>NZ_CP108776.1:0-4690000 GCF_045207785.1 Embleya sp. NBC_00896 | reverse complement strand
TTCAGTTTGTTTCAGTTTGTGTTGCTTTTGTTTCTCTTTCGCGTTTCCAGCTTAGCACACCGTTTCGGCCGCTTCGCTTTCCTCGCTTTCGGCGTCCGGCGCGTTTCCGCGCTTTCCGCCTTTCAGACTCTAGCAGATCTTGCGACCCGCTTTTCGCCCGTTGCTTTCGGCCTTCGAAACTTTCGTTTCCTTGGCTTCCGGCTCTTCGAGCTTAGCAGATTCGGTAACCCGTTTCCGCCACGCTCCGGCCGATTGGAAATCCCAAAACCACATGCACAAGAACAGCAAATAGCCGAACCCGTCGCGAATGAACGCGACCGATGATCGAGAAATTCGATGGTGATGCTGCGGCAGGAATGCGATCCTTGACGGACACGCCCCGCTCGGCCCTGGCAGAGACTACCAGACTGTCGCGCCGTTGAACAACTTTGCGACAACCCTTCGAATCTACGTGTGCGTCCGGTGGACTGTCAAGATCACCTGTTCAAGCGATCGTGGGCAGCTCGTCCGCGACGTCCGAGGATGCCACATCGCCCCGCTCTCCCGCGAATTCGGCGCGGCGGCCGAGGATGACGACGTAGGCCAGGAACAGCGCCTCCGCGGCCACCCCGATCGCGATGCGTCCCCAGGTCGGCAGTCCCGACGGGGTCACGAAGGCTTCGATGACCCCCGACACGACCAGGACCAGTGCCAGGCCGACCGCCATACCCAACGCGATGCGGCCCTCCTCGGCGATCGCCTTCGCACGGGTTCGCGGGCCCGGGTCGATCACCGTCCACCCCAGCCGCAGGCCCACGCCGGCCGCGATGAACACCGCGGTGAGTTCGAGCAGGCCGTGTGGCGTGATCAGTCCGAAGAACACGTCGAGGCGGCCGGCGTCGGCCATCAGGCCGGCCGAGATGCCGACGTTCATCGCGTTGCTGAAGACGATGTACAGCACGGGCAGGCCCAGCAGGATGCCCAGCGCCAGGCAGCCCGCCGTCACCCACGCGTTGTTCGTCGCGACCTGGGCGGCGAACGAACCGGCGGGCGCGCTGGAGTAGTAAGTCTCGAAGTCGCCGCCGGGTCGGGTCAGCCGCCGAATGTCCTCAGGGGCCGCGACCGTGTCGCGGACCTCCGGGCTGTTGGCCACCCACGCGGCGATGAGCGTGGCCAGGGCGAAGAACAGCACCGCGGTCACACCCCACCACCGTCGACTGCGGTAGACCGCGACCGGGAAGCGGACGGTCAGGAAGAGCATCGCGTCGCGCCAGGCCGGTGTGCGCGGCGCGGTGACCGCGGAACGGGCCCGCGCGGTCAGCGTCGAGAGCCGGCCGACCAGGGCCGGGTCCGGGGCGGCGGATCGGATCGTCGACAGGTGGGTGCCCGTGCGCCGATAGAGCGTGACCAGCTCGTCCACCTCGGGGCCCGACAATCGGCGCCGACGGCGGGTCAGCTGTTCCAGGCGTTCCCACTCGTGGCGGTGTACCGCGACGAACACGTCGACATCCATACGGTGCATCCTCTCTTCAGGGGCATCGACGCACACAGTGGAGGTGGACGTGTCCGAGCTCGTCACGGGGGAAGCGGTCGAGCTCGATCTGCGACCGGCGCGGCTGCCCAGTCGCGCGATCGCGATGTGCGTCGACCTCGTCGCGCAGGTGGCGCTGTTGCTGGGAGCCGTGTGGCTGGTCTCGGTGGCCGTGCCGGTCCAGGACGAAGCGCTGGCCGCGGCGCTGATGCTCGGGATCCTGGTTCTGGTCGCGATCGGGTGGCCGGTCGCGTGGGAGACCGCGACGCACGGGCGCTCGCCCGGGAAGATGGCGCTCGGGCTGCGGGTGGTGCGGGACGACGGTGGGCCGATTCGGTTCCGGCACGCGTTCGTGCGCGCGATCCTCGGATTCTTCGTGGACTTCTGGACGACGTTCGGGTGCGGCGCGGTGTTCTCCTCGCTCGCGTCGCGGAACGGGAAGCGGCTCGGGGACATGGCGGCCGGGACGTTCGTGGTGCGGGAGCGGACGCCGGGGATGCGGCGGTTGCCGATCCCGCTGCATCCGGCGGCCGCGGCCTGGGCGACCGGCGTCGAGTTGTCCGGCCTGTCCGACGACCTGGCGTTGACGATTCGGCAGTACCTGGGCCGGCTCGACCAGCTCGACCCGGGGATCGCCGCGTCGCTCGGCGAGCGGCTGACCGTCGAGACCTCGGCGCGGATCGGGATGGCGCCGCCGCCGGGGATGCACCCCGTCGTCTACCTGTCGGCCGTTCTGGCCGAGCGCCAACGCCGGGACTGGGAGCGGCACGCCGCCGCCGCGCGGGGTTCGGCCCCCGCGGAGGCTCCCCCGCCGCCCGCGCCGTTCGTACCGCCGACCGAGCCGCCCCGGCGCGAGAATGGCGGGTTCAGCCCACCGTCGTGATGCGGGCGTTGGGCGGCGAGTCGAGGGCCTCCAGTTCGATGCCGGGGGCCGCGAGGACGACGTCGCCGCTCAGGTGCACGATCGAGCGCTCGCCGGTCGCGAGGTCGTCGACCTCGTAGCGTTCGACGATCAGGCCGTCGTGCGTCTCGACGGCGGCCAGGGTCCAGGACCGGTCGACCGTGTGCGCGGCCAGGGCTGGTTCGGTCAGCGCGATCAGGCGCAGCCGCGCGGAGCCGCCGGGGGCCAGGTTCAGCATCGTCGCGGTCGCGATCAGGAAGGCCGGCGAGCGGCCCGTGAAGCCGGCGGCCTTCGCCTCGTCCTCGGTCGCGGGCACGTCGAGGGTCGGGTCCGCCGCGGTGCGCAGCCACACCACGCCCGCCGAGCCGTCGACCACCGCGGCGCCGCCGCGTACCCGCCAGCCGCCGCCGAGCGCCTCCAGACGCACCGGGCGACCGCGGGCGTCGAGGGTCAGGTCGATGCCGCTTCCGGTGTACCGCCAGCCGATCGGGCCTGGGGCGCACGAGAAGCGTTCCTCGCCGAGGGCGGTGCCGTCGTGCGGGTCGTGGAAGGAGTAGGTGCCGGAGGGCATGGCCGGGACCCTACGACACGACGGGGGTGTCGTGGCCGCCCGACGCCACGACTTTGCCGAGCAGGGCCGTGAAAGTGGCCCGCTCGCTCGGGTCCAGCGGCGCGAGCAGGGCGTCCATCGCGGCGTCCACGAGCGGTTCCTGGTGGGCGAGTCGGCGGGCGCCGGCCGGGGTGAGGGTGATGGCGTTCTTGCGGCGGTCGTTCGGGTCGGGTGCGCGGGTGACCAGGCCGTCGGTCTCCAGGGCGTTCAGGATCGCGACCATGTCCTTGGGGTCGACGGCGATCGCGCGGCCCAGATCGGCCTGGGCCACCGGCCCGTACTCCTCGACGGCGATCAGTACGAGGTGGTGCGACATCGGCATCCCGTCGACCTCCAGGGCGGTGCGGACGAGCCCTCGCCCGTGCGCGGCGGCGCGGCCGAGGAGCCAACTGGGCAGGGCGCGGATCCGGGCTGGGGCGGGCAGCTTGTCGACCATGAGCGCAGCCTAGCCGGAGAATCATTGGATTTCCCAACGATCACCACGTTCGCGCTCGCGGACGCGGCGAAGGCACACGAGGTGATCGAGGCCCGGGCCAACCTCGGCAGGGTCGTCCTGGTGCCGCGGGGCCGGTGACGCCTCGTCAGGAGGCGCACTGGGCGAGCATCGCCTGCTTGTCGGCGTCGGTGACCGGAAGTTCGTACTTGATCGAGACCTGCGCGTAGCGGACCACGTACGAGCAGCGGATCTCCCGGTTCGGCGGAAGCCACTCCGCCGGGCCGGAGTCGCCCTTGCCGCCGTTGATCGGGCCGTCGACGGCGAGCAGGTTCAGCGGGTCGTTCGCGAGCCGGCGGCGCTTGTCGGGGTCCCACTGCGCGGCGCCCATCCGCCACGACGCGCTCAGCGGGACGACGTGGTCGATCTGCACGGCCGAAGCCTTCGCCTTGGTGAACGCGAGGGTCTTGCCGGAGTACGGATCGGCCAGCGTCATGGTGTCGACGACGCAGCCCTTCGCGTCCTTCCACTCGGTCGCCCGACCGTCGCGCTTGAGTATGTCGTCGCGCGTGCCACAGCTGTTCCCGCCGTAGGGAACGCCGGTGACGGTGTCGGTCCAGGCCGGTCCGTACCGGTCCCGGTCGTAACCGGCCGGGGAGCCACGCCCTTTGGTCTGCACGCGCTCGACGAGGGCGCGGGCCCTGGCCAGGTCGGCGGCCGAACTCAGCGGCGCCAGGCCGGGCTTGGTGCCGTCCTCGTTGTCGAGCGGGTTGGTCGCGGCGCTGCTCTGCGGGCGGCTCTGCGCCGACACCGAGGAGTTCGCGGCCGCGGCGGGCTCGGCGTTCTTCCCGTCGCCCTGGCAGGCCGTCAAGGTCGCGGCGGCGAGCAGGATCGGCACGTATCTCTGCCGTCGGCGCATGCGACTGCCCCCCGAGGGTGTCGGTTCTTCGTTCTTCGGTTGTGCCGGCTACCCGACGGCTACCCGGCAACGAGCCGGGCCGCGCACGATGCGCGGCCCGGCTTGTCGGTGATCCGTCAGTAGCGGTACGCGTCCGGCTTGTACGGACCCTCGACCTTGACGCCGATGTACGCGGCCTGCTCCTCGGTGAGCTTCGTGAGCTTCACGCCCAGCGCGTCCAGGTGCAGGCGGGCGACCTTCTCGTCGAGGTGCTTGGGGAGCACGTACACGCCGACCGGGTACTCCTCGGGCTTGGTGAACAGCTCGATCTGCGCGATCGTCTGGTTCGCGAAGCTGTTCGACATCACGAAGCTCGGGTGACCGGTCGCGTTGCCGAGGTTGAGCAGGCGGCCCTCGGAGAGCACGATCAGCGTCTTGCCGTCGGGGAACGTCCAGGTGTGCACCTGGGGCTTGACCTCGTCCTTGACGATGCCCGGGATCTTGGCCAGACCGGCCATGTCGATCTCGTTGTCGAAGTGGCCGATGTTGCCGACGATCGCCTGGTGCTTCATCCGCTGCATGTCGGACGCCATGATGATGTTGAAGTTGCCGGTCGTGGTGACGAAGATGTCACCGATCTCGACGACCTCTTCCAGCGTGGTGACCTGGTAGCCGTCCATCGCCGCCTGCAGCGCGCAGATCGGGTCGACCTCGGTGACGATCACGCGAGCGCCCTGGCCGCGCAGCGACTCCGCGGAGCCCTTGCCGACGTCGCCGTAGCCGCAGACGACGGCGACCTTGCCGCCGATCAGCACGTCGGTGGCCCGGTTGATGCCGTCGATGAGCGAGTGGCGGACGCCGTACTTGTTGTCGAACTTGCTCTTGGTGACCGAGTCGTTGACGTTGATCGCCGGGAAGAGCAGCGCGCCGGCCTGGAACATCTCGTACAGGCGGTGCACGCCGGTGGTGGTCTCCTCGGTGACGCCCTTGATGCCGGGGGCCATCGCGGTCCACTTGCCGGGGGTGTCGGCCAGGTTGGCGCGCAGCAGCGCCAGGAAGACCTTGTACTCCTCGGAGTCGTCGTCGCCGGCGTCCGGGACGGCGCCGGCCTTCTCGAACTCGACGCCCTTGTGGACCAGCATCGTGGCGTCGCCGCCGTCGTCGAGGATCATGTTCGGGCCGTCGTGCCCGGGCCAGTTCAGCGCCTGCTCGGTGCACCACCAGTACTCCGCCAGCGTCTCGCCCTTCCAGGCGTACACCGGAACACCCCGCGGGTCCTCGGGCGTGCCCTCGGGGCCCACGGCGATCGCCGCGGCGGCGTGGTCCTGGGTGGAGTAGATGTTGCAGGAGACCCAGCGGACGTCGGCGCCGAGCGCGGTGAGCGTCTCGATCAGCACGGCCGTCTGGACGGTCATGTGCAGCGAACCCATGATGCGCGCGCCGGCGAGCGGCTGCGACGCGGCGAACTCGCGGCGGATCGACATCAGGCCGGGCATCTCGTGCTCGGCGAGGGTGATCTCCTTGCGACCGAACGCGGCGAGGGAGAGGTCGGCGACCTTGAAGTCGCCGTTGAGCTGCGAAGCCATGGGTGAAGTCCTTTGCGAGGGTGGATGGGACTGGAGACACACCGGTGCCGTGGGCGCTGGTGCCGTGCCATCCAGTCGGACACTTCTGTGCCTACGGGCCGAAGACCCGACCGCCCTCTGCAGCGACTGTCGTAGTGCGCCAACGACGTTAACACCTCAGTCGGTGGGAGCGTGACGGTCCTTGCCACCCGGCGTGGCCTCCGGGTCGGGACCGCTCGCGGCCGCTTCGGCGCGGTAGATGTCGGGCTCCAGGTAGATCACGCGGGCGATCGGCACGGCCTTGCGGATCCGCGCCTCGGCGGCGTCGATCGCGCGGGCCACGTCGGCGGCGGTGTCGTCGTGGGCGACCGCGATCTTCGCGGCGACGAGGAGTTCCTCCGGGCCCAGGTGCAGCGTGCGCATGTGGATGAGCCGCTCGACGTCGGGGCCGTCGAGGATCGCGGCCTCGATCGCCCGGACGGTTTCCACGCCGGCCGCCTCGCCGAGCAGCAGGCTGCGGGTCTCCAGGGCGAGCACGATGGCGATCAGGACGAGCAGGACGCCGATGCACAGGGTGCCGATGCCGTCCCAGACGCCCTCCCCGGTGGCGACCGCGAGGCTGACCCCGACCAGGGCGAGGAACAGGCCGATCAGCGCGCCGAGGTCTTCGAGCAGCACGATCGGCAGCTCGGGCGACTTGGCCCGGCGAACGAACTGCGGCCAGGTCAGCTTGCCGCGGTGCAGGTTGGATTCCTTGATCGCGGTCCGGAAGGAGAAGCTCTCCAGGATGATCGAGAAGACGAGCACGCCGACGGCCCAGTACCAGCTCTTGAGCTCGTGCGGGTGGGCGATCTTCTCGTAGCCCTCGTAGATCGCGAACACGCCGCCGACCGAGAACAGCACGATCGAGACCAGGAAGCCGTAGATGTAGCGCTCGCGGCCGTAGCCGAAGGGGTGCTCCGGCGTGGCGTCGCGTTGCGCACGTTTTCCGCCGACCAGGAGCAACACCTGGTTCCCGGAGTCGGCCACCGAGTGGACGCCCTCCGCCAGCATCGACGAGGACTGCGTGAACGCGAAGGCCACGAACTTGCCCACCGCGATCCCGAGGTTCGCCACCAGTGCCGCGACGACCGCCTTGGTCCCGCCACCCGCGCTCATAGGTCGACTCCCACCGTTGTTGACCATTGCTGTCGACGGCTTGTTTACCGTTTGCAGGCGCTCAGTTTGCCATCGGGCGCACGTGTACCCGGGTAGGCGTGTGTTCCGGCGGCCCTACGTCGGGCCGCGACGGCGTCAGGAGCAGGGAACGGTCGCGCGGAAGACGAGGCCGTCGTCCCCCTCGACCGTGACCGCCACCCGCGGCTCGCCCGCGCGGACGTACACCGATTGACCGCGCGCGAGGTCGAGCACCTCGCCGTCGGCACCGGTGGCCGTAGCGGTGCCGCGCACGCACAACAGGATCTGCGGTCCGGCGGTGTCCAGGAGGTACGGCCCGCGGCCCGCGGTCGAGCGCAGCCGGGACAGCCGGAAGTCGGCGACCGGGGTCGCGTAGACCTCCTCGCCCGGGTCGGGGCCCGCCCGCTCGGGACTCCCGGGACTCCAGGGACCCTCGGAACTCCGGGGACCCTCCGGACCCTTGGGGATCTCGGGGCTGAGGATCTCGACCGGGCCGGCCCGGAACGCCATGATCCGCAGCAGTTCGCCGACGTCGATGTGCTTGTCGGTGAGACCGCAGCGCAGCACGTTGTCGGAGTTGGCGAGGATCTCGACGACGACGCCGTGCAGGTAGGAGTGCGGCATGCCGGCCGCCAGGAACACGGCCTCGCCCTCGCGCAGCCGGATGTGGTTGAGCAGCAGCGCGACCGCGACGCCGGGGTCGCCCGGGTGGCGTTCGGCCAGGCCCGCGACCGCGGCGCACGCCTCCGCGTACGGCGATCCGTTCGACGCGAGCCGGCGACAGGCCGCGGCGACCGCGTCGACCACGCTCGCGCGCAGACGCGCGGGCAGCATCAGCACGTGCGTGGTCGCCGCGCGCAGCGCCGCTTCCTGGTCGGGGTTGCGCAGGGCGCGCGCGAACGGGGCCAACTGCGGGACGTCGAGCGCGTCGAGCAGCTTGAGGGTCTGCGCGATCTCGCGGTAGCCGACGAGCCCCTCGAAGTCGCCGATGGCGCAGATCATCTCCGGCTTGTGGCTGGAGTCCCGGTAGTTGCGGTGCGGCGCATCGATCGGGACACCGCGCGCCTCCTCCTCGGCGAAGCCCTGCCGGGCCTGCGCCGCGTCGGGGTGTACCTGGAGCGACAGCGGCTCCTCCGCGGCCAGCACCTTGAGCAGGAACGGCAGGCGCGGGCCGAAGCGGGCCGCGGTGTCCGCGCCCAGTTCGCCGTCGGGGTCCTCGGCGATCAGCTCGACGAGCGAGCGCGGTCCGCGGCCGCGGTCGACCTGTGACGGCGCGCCCGGGTGGGCGCCCATCCACAGCTCGGCCTGGGGCTTGCCGGTGGGGGCGACTCCGAGCAGTTCGGGAATGGCCGTGAGCGAGCCCCACGCGTTGGCGCGGATCCGGTTGAGAAGGCGATCCATGGCTAGCGGGGACCGCCTTCGGTCCAGGAGTACAGACCGGGGGTCGCCGGTCCCACCCCGGTGCCGAGGGCCAGGTAGGCGGCGGCGAAGTCGGTGATGGCGATCAGCTCGGCGAGCCGCTCGACGGGGCCGCCGCCGCGCGCGGTGACGTCGCCGACGGCGGACTGGCCGAGCGCGTCGAGCGTGCGCCGGGCGCGGTCGAGCTGCGGCGCCGCGGCGGGGTCGTCGTGGTCGACGAGCAGCACCGGGTACATCCGCACCGGCGCGGCATCGTCGACCCGGTCGCGGAAGAAGTCGTCGGGGTCGCCCGGAGCGCCCGCGGGACCGGCCTCGAACACCCGGTCCTGGAAGCGGCCGGCGGTGGGCAGCGTGCCGGACAGCGCGGGGGTCGCGGCGATGCCCGTGCACATGGTGGCGAAGCGCTCGGCGGCGACGCCCGCGACGGCGCCGGCGCCCCAGACCACGGGGATGGTCCCGGCGATCGCGACGGCGAGCGACTTGGCCGGGTTCAGGTACGCGTCGGCCGCCGGGCGGCAGCGCGCGCTCGCCTCGTCGAGGCGGTCGGCGACCGCGTCCAGACCCGCGAGCCCCTCGCCGGGGGTGAACCCGCTCGCGCCGCACGCGCCGGTGACCGCGAGCAGCGCGGTGAACAGCGGCCAGAACGCGGTCTGCGCCGCGAACGCGCTGTCGTCGGAGTAGCCGGCCGCGCCGACCGGGGTCGCGTCGACGGGGACCCGGACCACCACACCGCGGGTCTGCTGTACGGCCGCGTCGAGGGCGGTGCCGGCGGGGGTCGCCGCGACGACCTGGCAGCCGCGCCGATACGCCTGCCCGGTGAGCTCGATCAACTCCGGCTCGTCGCCGCGGCCCGCGAGCAGGAGCAGGTCGAGTGGGCCGGCCAGCCGGGCAGCGCGCCGCCCGCGAGCACGATCGGCAGCGCCGCGTCGGTGCCGCTGACCGCGCGCAGCGCGTGGCCGAGCGGGCCGTACGCGGGCGTGGACAGGATCACCGTGCGCGGCCGGTCGCCCGGCGCGATCGCGGTGGGCACGGCCTCGCGCGCGGCCTGCGCGGCCCGCCGGACCTGGGCCCCGGCACCGGCCAGGGCGCGCAGCGTGTCCGCCGCGTCGGCCCGGGCGATGCCGTCCTGGTCGTCCAGGAGGCCCTCGTCGAGGGTGTTCATGCCCGCGCGGCGCCGGGCCGGCGGGCCTCGTCCACGAGCAGCACCGGGATGTCGTCGACGACGGGGTACACCAGCCCGCACGACTGGTTCTCGCACGCCAGCGCGGTGTCACCCTCCCGGCGAAGCGAGGTGTGGCAGACCGGGCACGTCAGGATCGCCAGCTGCGACGGTTCCAGATTCACGACATCTCCCACTTTTCCGGCCACTCGTACCGATTCGTACCGATCGGCACCGATTCGGTGCCGCGGCCGTCCGATTGAACCCATCACACTACCGAGCCGCGGTGCCAGTGCCGCGCCCGGCAACGTTTGCCCCGTCGCGGTGTCCGGTGCGGTGCCTCGGCGTGCCGCCGGAACGTTCTCGTACTGGAGTACTCGGACGTTTCGGCGGTGCGGCGAGGCGCCGTGCCGGGCGCCGCGACGGGGTGAACGTTGCCGGGCGCGGCACTAGCCCCGGACGAGTGCCAGGACCTCGTCGCGGATCGCGGTCATCGTCGGCTCGTCGTCGGCCTCGACGTTGAGCCGCAGCAGCGGCTCGGTGTTCGAGGCGCGCAGGTTGAACCACCACCGGTCGGCCACCACGGTCATCCCGTCGAGGTCGTCGACGGCGACCGTGGGGCGGCCCTCGAACGCGGCGCGGACCTTGGCGGTGGCGGCCGCCTGGTCGGCGACCTCGCTGTTGATCTCGCCCGACGCCGGGTAGCGGTCGTACTCGCTCGCGAACTCGGACAGCGGGAGGTCCTGGCCGCCGAGCGCCGCGAGCACGTGGATCGCGGCGAGCATGCCGGTGTCGGCACGCCAGAAGTCGCGGAAGTAGTAGTGCGCGGAGTGCTCGCCGCCGAAGATCGCGCCGGTCTCGGCCATCTCGCCCTTGATGAACGAGTGGCCCACGCGCGTGCGCACGGCCTCGCCGCCGTGTTCGCGCACGATCTCGGGGACCGCGCGCGAGGTGATCAGGTTGTGGATGATCATCGGCGTCCGCTCGCCGGCGGCCTGCGCGCGGGCGATTTCGCGGACCGCGACCAGCGCGGTGACGGCGGACGGCGAGACCGGGTCGCCCTTCTCGTCGACCACGAAGCAGCGGTCGGCGTCGCCGTCGAACGCGAGGCCGAGGTCGGCGCCGGTCTCGCGGACCTTGGCTTGCAGGTCGACCAGGTTCTTCGGGTCGAGCGGGTTCGCCTCGTGGTTGGGGAACGAGCCGTCGAGCTCGAAGTAGAGCGGGACGATGTCGAGCGGGAGCCCGCTCTTGGCACCCAGCACGGTGGGCACGGTGTGGCCGCCCATGCCGTTGCCCGCGTCCACCACGACCTTCAGCGGGCGGATGCCGGTCAGGTCGACCAGGCCGAGCAGGTGCGCCGCGTAGTCGTCCAGCACGTCGTGCTCGCTGATCGTGCCGGGCTCGCCGGCGTACGCGGGCACGCCCGCCTCGGCGAGCGCGCGGATGTCGGCGAGGCCGGAGTCCTGCCCGATCGGGGCGGCGCCGGCGCGGCACATCTTGATGCCGTTGTACTGCGCGGGGTTGTGGCTCGCGGTGAACATCGCGCCGGGAAGGTTCAGGCTGCCACTCGCGAAGTAGAGCTCGTCGGTGGACGCGAGGCCGATCAGCGTGACGTCCGCGCCCTGTGCGGCGGCGCCGGCCGCGAACGCGTCGGACAGCTCCGGCGAGGACGGGCGCATGTCCCGGCCGATCACGATCGCGTCGGCCTCGGTGACGCGGACGAACGCCGCGCCGAGGGCCCGCGCGGTGTCGGCGTCCAACTGGTCGGGGACCACGCCCCGCACGTCGTACGCCTTCACGATCTGGGAGAGGTCGCGCACCCGAAGACTCCACTCGCTTGTTCGCGGTCGTGATTCGCCGCGGTATCCGCCGTTGACCGTCGATCCCTGCCCCGCGGACGACGCATCAGACCCTATCGGCCGCGGGTCAGCTCTCGGGCGAACGCAGAACCCGCAGGTGGCCGCGGCGGCCGGCCTCGGGACGGCCGTCCCGGTCGGGCTGCTCGGGGGCCGGCTGCGGGGGTTGCGGCGGGCGGGCGGCCTCGCGCACGGCGTTGGCCAGTGCCTCGAGGTCGTCGCTGCTGGGCTTGCCCGCGCTCGGATCCGGCGCCAGGCGCACGACATCCCAACCACGCGGCGCGGTCAGCCGCTCCGAGTGCTCGGCGCACAGGTCGTAGCAATGGGGCTCGGCGTAGGTCGCGAGAGGGCCCAGGACGGCCGTGGAGTCGGCGTAGACGTACGTCAACGTGGCGACTGCGGTTCGGCCGCAGGCGGTCCGCGAACAGCGACGTACAGGGCTCACGACGATGGACGGTACCGCAAGGCGGGCGGACGCGGGTCGTATACCGGCGCGGTGTGACTCACGTGTCGCTCCTCACAGGGTGTCGGCCGCGTTCCGGAGCGGCTTTCGCCGGTTCGACGCCGGGCGGCGCGGACCCCGCCCGGATCGGGTGTACAGGCCCTAAGCTCGTGCCGTGCACAACGAGCACTCCGTCCCCTCCTCTCCCCGAGAGCGTGACCGGCGCCGCCGCAGTCGGCGTGACCGGCACGGCCGCGGCATGCGCGGCCCGCTGGCTCCGTCCCCCGTGCCGATCGCGCTGACTCGCGCGCAGCGGTTCGACGACCTCGCCGCCGACGTCGTCGAACGGCTCGCGAAGCGCTGGCCGCAACTGGAGGAGGTCCGCTTCGCGGTCCTGGACGTGCCCGAGGCCGAGACCGCGGTGAACGGCGACGAGGCGGTGGCCCTGGGTCGGCTGGTGCCGGCGACCAAGGCCGTGCCGGCCACGATCATCCTGTACCGGCGGCCGCTCGAACTTCGCGCCGAGGGCCGGGCCGAGCTGGAGATGCTGGTCAACGACGTGCTCGTGGAGCAGGTCGCCGATCTGTTGGGCATGGACCCGGACACCATCGACCCCGACGACTGAGCGGGACACACGCCGAACGCGGCGCGGCCCGGGCCCCCGTCGGGGAACCCGGGCCGCGCCGCTCGCGTACCGCCTCGGTCCGCTCCCGCGGCTACTTCTGCGGGACGAGCAGCGACTGGTCCGCGCGCGCGTTCGGCACGACGGCGGTCTCGACGGTCGGGACGAACGGCTGGACCGTGAGCCCGGTGACCTTCCCCAGCGTCTCGGTGACCGTGCGCACCGCGTGCACCGGCTGCGAGCCGGGCAGCGGTTCGGCGATCACCGCGAACCGGGTCGCGCCGGCCGGCACCGGGGCGGGTACCTGCACCGTGGTCCCGGCGGGCACGTCCACGTCCGCGGACACCGGCTCGCCCTTGTCGCCGATCGAGGTGAGCTTGACCTTCGCCGCGCCCTTGGGCGCGGTGAGCGAGATCGTGCTCGCGACCGAGCCGCCGGTGCGGTTCTCGGCGATCACCGCGCGGCCGGTGAGTTCCGGGGTGGCGGACAGGAACGCCGCCTCGGTGTCGGTTCCGGTGCCCTGCACCACGCGGGCGCCGGCGATGATGTCGGCACGCCCGGACACCAGCCGGATCGCGCCCGCGTCGCCCCGGGTGACCGGCCCGAGGTCGAGCACGGTGACCTTGTTGCCCCGGATCTCGGTGGACTCCTTCTCGACCGGCTTGAACGTGTTGACCTTGCCGGCGATCGAGATCTGCACGTCGGTGCTCTCGCCGCTCGGCGACACCAGGACGAGCTGCACGTTGCCCGCTCCCTCGGCCAGGCCGGGCAGACCCGGAATGACCAGGTTGCGGGCGGGCGCGGCGGCCGAGGGCAGCCAGTCGCTGCCCAGCGTGCCCTCCTGGTCGCGGATGGCCGCGCCGACCCGGCCGGTGCGCGCGACGACGTGCACCGCGACGCCCGGGAACACCGCGGCCGGGTTGAGCGTGCGCAGCAGGATCGCCTGCGACGCGCCGGGCGCGAGGGTCACGCCGCGACCCGCCTCGGCGTCGATCGGACCGTTCGGGCCGAACACGTCGATGTCGACCAGGGCCGGGGTGTCCTTGCTGTTGGACAGGTACAGGTAGGCGTCGCGGTTCTCGGCGGTGGAGGTGCCCACGAACCAGCGGTCGGTGGTGGGCGCTTCGCAGACGAGACCGGCCAGTCCGCGACCGGAGCCGCTCGGCACGCGCGTGATCGCGTGTACCGAGAAGCCGGGCGCGAACGCGCCGGACGCGGTGCCCACGAGCGGCGGGACGTCGACGTTCTCGACGCCGAAGGTGGTGAGCTTGCCCGGGGCCTCCACCGTGCCGCGCACCTTGGCGCGGTCGGCCAGCTCGGCGATCGCCGCCGCGCCGCCGGTGCTCCCGCCCTGTGCGGGCGGGGTGAGCGCGGACACCACCGTCGAGCTGCCGGGCAGCTCGCGGATCAGCGGGCAGGTCACGTCGGCCTGCTGCACGGGCACCCGGCTCGGCGCCGGCGGCGGCGCGGCCTTGCTCTCGGCCGGGCGGGTCATGGTGGCCAGGCCGACGACGACGGCCAGGAGCGCGACGACGACGGCGAGGGAGAGGGTGGTGCGCTTCACGGGCGGTCTCCCTGCGGGGGCGGCGGCCACGGGTCGTCACCCGAGCGCGGCTCGGGCGGCCATCCGCCGCCTTGCTCCGGGTAGGCGTTCGGGTCGTACTGCTGCGGGTTCAGCGGGTTGCCGTACGCGTCGTGCGTGGGCTGCTGCGGCTGCGGTTGTTCCCAGCCGTAGGAGCCCGGCGCGTCCGGCGTGCCCTGCGGCGCCGGCGGGCCCTGGACGCCCTGCTCGTACTGGTACTCCTGGTAGTCCGGGTAGCCCTGGTACTGCTGCTGGTAGTCCTGCTGCGGGTACTGCTCGTACGCCGGTGTCGAGGACGCGTCGTACGGCGCGCCGTTCCACGCCTCCACCGGCACCGGCGCCTCGACCGGGTCGGTGCGCTGTTCGGGGAGGTCGAAGCCGTCGGTCGACACCGCGACCGGTACCGGCTCGGGCGCCTCGGCGGCCTCGTCCGGCTCCGGTCGGGCCCGCCGACCGCGCCGGCCCGTGCCCTCGCCGGCGACCGGGGTCGGGCCCGCGGCCTCGGGCAGGTCGTCGTCGGTACCGCGCTTGCGGGCGGGCAGCGCGAGGATCAGCACCACGAGTACCAGGACGCCCTGGGCGAGCAGCCACATGCCGTGGCCGCCGGACGCGTGGGTGATCTCCAGCCTGCCGCCGTCGGGCCGCAGTTCGAAGCCCTGCGCCCAGCCGTCGATCGTGCGGCTCTTGAGCTTGTGGCCGCCCTGGGTGGCCTCCCAGCCGGAGTCGGCGCGCTCGGCGAGTCGCAGGATCCGACCCTGGGGGCCGGGCTCGATCCGGGTGGACACGCCGTCCCGGGTGGAGCGGACGACCGCCGTGCGACCGTCCGGGTCGACGATCAGCGCGCGGCCGACGGGGTATTGCAGGCGCCAGAGCGTCGTGCCCTTCTCGGCGCCGACCCGGGACAGGCCCGGGGTGCCGTCGAGGCGGGCCGTCAGCTCGGCCCCGACCGGCGGCTTGAGCTGGACGAACTCGATGCCGTACGAGGCGAACATGCTCGCCTCGGCACCACCGCCACCGGAGAGCAGCTTGCCCAGGAGGACGTCGAACTGCCGGTAGGTGGACATCTTCGGAGCCAAGTCGGCGTCGCCGAGCCCGGGTCCGGAGCCACGCACGATCGTGTACGTCACGTTGCCGGCCTCGGGCGAGGTCAGCACGAGCGTGCGCGGCTGCCGGGCGCCGGCGGCCTCCTCGGCCACGAACGCGGGCACCACGACCGGATCGCGCCGCGCCAACGGCCCGTCCACGCCCTGCCACAGCCAGCACGCCGCGGCCACGATCGGGGTCAGCGCGGCGAGCGCGCCGAGCGCGACGGCGGCGGGCTGCCGCCAGCCGAAGCTGCCTGCCGCGACGCGGGTCCGGGCGTCCTCGGCGCCGACCATCGCGGCCCCGACGTAGCCGAGCGCGATGAGCACGACGGCCGCACCGGGCCACGCGGGCACCGAGTCGCCCGTCGCCTCGACGGTGATGTGCGCCCGGCCGACCACGATCCCGAGCACGAGCCCCACCAGCGCGACCGCCCACGCGCCCAGCACCGCCCGCCGACGCGAGTCGCGCAGCAGTGCGGCCAGCGCGACGAGCAGGAGCGCGGCGGTGACCCAACCGGGCAGCGTGCCGGGGCCGCCCGGGTCGAGCAGCAGCAGACCGACCGGGTTCGGGCGTTTGTCGGCCAGCGCGTCGCCGGCCAGACCGGGCTCGGTCAGGAACAGCGACGGCTTGCCCGCCAGGGCCAGGGTCCACGGCCCGAGCAGCACGAGCGGGGTGCCGAGCACGGCCGCGAGCCGCAGGAACAGGCCGGGGCCCGGACGCACGTCGAGCAGTCCGGCGAAGGACACCCCGACGGCGACGAGCGCGAGCACCGCGACCGCGATCCACAGCAGTGGTGCGAACGCGGCGGCCACCGCGAGCGCGAGCCCGGTGGCCCAGGCCGCGCGCATGGAGGCCTTGAGGCCGCCCGCGCCGATCACCTGCGCCGCGCCGCGCGCGACGACGGGGGCGAGCACGAGCGCGACGGCGGTACCGATCCGCCCGGTGGCGATGGCGCCGGTGGCGACGGGGGTCAGCGCGTACACGGACGCGCCCCACACCCGCACGCCCGGCGCGGACACCAGTCGCCGCGAACACAGGTACGCGCTGATCCCCGCGAGCGGGACGCTGCCGATGAGCAGCACCGCGACGGCCGTACCGGCCTTGCCGAACAGCAGCGTCGCGAACGCGGCCAGTGCCCCGATGTAGGGCGGCGCGCTCGCGGCGTCGCCGAAGCCGACGCCGTGCCACGTGTCGGCGTAGCGCGCCCACAGGTCCGAGGCGCCTTCCGGCGCGGGCAGCAACGCGCCGCCGAACAGGGTCCCGCCGCTGAGCACGGCGCGCGCGGCGACCAGGGTGACCAGCGTCAGCGCGACGGCGAGCGAGAGCCCGGGGCGGCGCATGAGCATGCGCAGCTTGACGAAGCTCTCGCCGTCGAGCGACTCGGAGTCCTCGGAGACCGGACCCGATTCCGCGCTGCTGTGCCGGCCGGACCGGGTCTCCGGCTCCTCGGCGCGGCGCAGGTTGCCCAGCAGGCCCTCGGCCGCGTGCCGGATGGTCGCGGCGCGGCTGGGGAACAGGTCGCCGAGGTCCTTGTCCGACATGGTCCGCGTCCGCGACCTGGCCCGCCGGGCGGACAGGAACCGGTGGGGCCGCAGCAGCACCGACACGGTGCCGAGCAGCTCGTCGAGCGCCATGCCGGGCAGCTTGCCGAGCAGGTAGCCCAGGGTGCGGAACAGGCCGCCGAACAGCAGCCGGAAGTACAGCAGCGGCCAGGTCGGGCCGGTCGTGTTCGCGAGCAGGGTGAAGGCGGCGCCCGCGCGGTCCACCCGGTGCGGGCGGTTCGGGGCGACGTCGATCGGCCGACGCTCGCGCGTGGCCGCCTCGGCGTGCTGGACGACCGCGTCCGGCACGACCACGACGCGGTGCCCGGCGGCGTTGACGCGCCAGCCGAAGTCGGTGTCGTCGCGCGAGAGCGGCAGGCGCGGGTCGAAGCCGCCCAGGCCCTCCCACACGTCGCGGCGCACGAGCATGCCCGCGCTGGAGACCGAGAGCACGCCGCGAACCGCGTCGTGCTGGCCCTGGTCCTGCTCGCGGCGCTCCAGACCGGTCCAGCGGCGGCCGCTGCCGGTGAGGGTGGTGCCGACCTCGAGCAGTTGCCTGCGGTCGTACCAACTGCGGACCTTGGGACCGAGCACACCCGCGGAGGGCAGTTCGTCGGCGGCCCGCAAAAGCAGATGCAGCGCGTCCGGAGCGGGCTCGCTGTCGTCGTGGAGGAGCCACAGCCACTCGACCGGTTCGGTCGACCGCGGCGGGCGGTCCTCGTCGGTGTCGCCGTACGGGTCCGACGCGTCGTACGCGTCGATCCGGTAGGGCAGGGTCGCGGGGTCGACGTGCGGCGCGCTGCGCAGGGCTTCGGTCACGGCGGCGCCGAACGCGGTCCGGCGGTCGGCGTGCAGCACCGAACCCTGGCCGAGCGCGTCCTCCAGCAGACCCGCCGAGGCGTCGGAACTGCCGGTGTCGACCGCGATGACGCGCTGGACCGGACGCTCCTGACCGAGCAGGCCGGTCAGAGTGCCGGGCAGCCAGCGTGCCCCGTCATGAGCGACGAGGATCGCGGTGACGATGTGCCGTGGGAAAGCCGGAGCTTGCGCGTATGCCGACTGATGGCTGAAAAGTGACATCGAGTGCGGTGACCCCGGGGGGCTCGAAGCGGCGTGTGGTCAGGGCCTGTCCGGCCCTGGCTAGCTATTCGGCATCCGGCCGAACGGCCAACACACTACGCGACGGGCACCCCGCACCCTCCCGGCTCGGGACATCGGTCCCGGTCGTCGGCTCGGGGCCGACGGTCAGACTGCGGCCTTCTTCAACCTGCGTCGCTCTCGCTCGGACAGCCCGCCCCAGATCCCGAAGCGCTCGTCGTTGGCCAGCGCGTATTCCAGGCACTCGTCGCGCACCTCGCACGCGAGGCAGACCTTCTTGGCCTCTCGCGTCGAGCCGCCCTTCTCGGGGAAGAAGGACTCGGGGTCGGTCTGCGCGCACAACGCGCGCTCCTGCCAACCGAGCTCCTCCTCCTCCTCACTCTCGCCGTCGGCGACCAGTAGCTGGAACAGCTCGCCCATCGCGTGCCTCCTCGACCCGTTTTACGTCCCCGTGATTAAGCCGTTACCGATAACGGTTCACGACATGTGTGAAATTACAAGCGCGTCGTTGCTGCGACGTCAAGCCGGGCTCTGCTATTAGAGCGGGGATTCACTCCCCGGGACCACAGCGATGCAGATTGACCACATAAATGGACAGATCCGGACAAGGAATGTGTCGCACGATCGCCTCGACGTTCCGGGCGGGGAGCGTACCGGCGGGCCCACGACACCATTCGATGCCAACCCGTGATGACCTTCGTATGGACTACGCGTCACACCATCCGGTCAGTTCCCGGGACGGGCCGGAAAAACGTGATGATGACCGAGGTCACACAAAAATCGGCCTCCCCGTGCCGTGTGGGCTTCAATCCCTTCCCGACATTCCTCACCCGAATCGGGCAGCGCTCGCCCGAATCGGGGGAGCGCTGCGCCACACGGTGACGGCGGCGAGTTGACAGGGCCACCCCCTAGACGGTGTCCTTTTCCCATGTCCGCGCGCTGCAGCCTCCTCCGGAGTCGTCCCGTCGACGTCCGACGGACGGCCGGCGCGCTGTGTCCGCCGTGCGACCACGCGTACAGCTGTTGTCCGAGCTGTACCGCCTGAGGACGCCTTTTCCGGTAGTCCTCCGCGTTAGCGGCGACATTTTTTCCCCCTTTGTGGACCAGTCGTGCGACACGGCTCGTCGTCCCTTCCGGGTTGTTGTCAGCCGCTCGCGTGTTCGCCTTTGATCCGCCGCGTTCGCCTGATCCGCCGCGCCAGAGATATAGCGCAGACATCCCGAAGGACTTCCCTATGTCCAGCGACATCACCGTCGCCGGCGACCCGCTCGCCGCCCCCGCCCGTCTCGCACTCCCCGTCGCTCCCCCCGTACGTCCCGCCGTCGCCCGGCTCGCGGCACTCGCCCGGCAGCATGCCGGCATCGTCGCCGGTGAACTCGACCAGGTGCGCTACGACCCGATCACCCGCTGGTACAAGCGGCTCGCCGCGACCGACGAGATGGAGGTCTGGCTGCTGAGCTGGCTGCCCGGGCAGGGCACCGGCCTGCACGACCACGGCGGCTCGTCCGGTGTGTTCACGGTCGTCTCCGGCGAACTGCACGAGCGCTCGCTCGTGGTCACCCCGCTGCGCCGGGCCGGTGCGCGCGAGCGGGTGCTCACCCCGGGTTCGACCCGCGTGTTCGGGCCGACCTACGTCCACGAGGTCACCAACATGGGCACCGAGCCCGCGATCAGCGTGCACGTGTACGCGCCGCGGCTGGCCGAGATGACGATGTACGACGGCAGCGAGGACATCGCGCGACCGAGCTTCGCGCCGCTGCGCCGGCTGGGCGTCGAGCGTTCGGGAGACCAGTGGTGAGCGCCGTCGACGAACTCCTCGACCGGGCCCGCGCCCGGCTCGCGCGGGTGACCCCCGAGCAGGCGCACGCGGCGTTCCACGACGGGGCGGTCCTGGTGGACACCCGTCCCGACTTCCAACGCGACGTCGACGGCGCGATCCCGGGGGCGCTGGTGATCGAGCGCAACCACCTGGAGTGGCGGCTGGACCCCGAGGGCGAGGCCCGGGTGCCCGAGGCGACCGGCTACGACCTGCGGGTGGTCGTGCTGTGCGACGAGGGCTACGCGTCGAGCCTCGCCGCGGCCGCGCTGCTCGACCTGGGGCTGTCCGACGCGACCGACCTGATCGGCGGCTTCCAGGCGTGGAAGGCGGCGGGCCTGCCGGTCGTGCCGTCGGCCGGACGCAGTCGACGGTAGAGCGCCGCGCCGAGCACGACGAGCAGGGCGGCGCCGTAGCCGACCTGGTGCACGGCGCGGGTCTGTTGCGCGGTGAGTTCCATCCCCCACGTGAGGTAGAGGGCGTAGCCGGCCGGACCCAGGGCCAGCCACTCCCACCGTGTGCCGTCCAACGCCACCAGCGCGACCACGAGCAGCGCGTACCAGGGGTAGGCCGGCGTCAGCACGAACAGCATGCCGCCGGTCGCCGTGAGGGCCCCGTGCCACGGCCGGTCGGGGTCGGCACGGTGGGCGACGACGAGGCCGAGGCCGATCAGGGCGACGACGGCCGCGTACGGGGTGAGGTCGGTCGGCAGGACGAGGCCGAGCAGACCGAAGCGCGCGCCGTCGTCGTACCGCTCCTCCTCGAGGTAGCCGGGGAGGTAGCCGAGCACGGCGTCGCCGGCCGCGAGCACGTGCGGGAGGTAGACCAGCGCGACGGTGAGCACGGCCGCGCCGATCAACCGCACCGGCGCGCGGCGGACGCCGCCGGCCAGCGACGCGGCGGGGAACATCTTGGTCGCGGCGGCGCCGCCGATCAGGACGCCGCCGAGGATCGGTCGGCGCGCGGCGATCGCGGCCAGGCCGAGCACCATCAGGAGTACGCCGAGCACGTCCACGTGCGCGTTGTTGCCGGCTTCGAGCGCGACCATCGGACACCACGCCCACAGCACCGCGTGCCGCGGATCGCGGCCGAAGCGGCGCAGCACGAGCAGCAGCGCGACGGTGACCGCGAACGCGAGCAGCGCGGCGCCCGCCTGGATCGGCTCGTGCCGGCCGCGGGGCGTCACGACGTGCACGAGCCAGTAGTACGCCTCGGCGACCGGCGGGTAGATGGTGTGCACGGCGGGCCGGTTGATCAGCGTGCACGAGCCGTCCGGCAGCGGGTGTTCGAACCACCCGGCGCACTCGCCGCCGGGGAACAGCCAGTCGTCGCGGAAGCCGGCCACCGCCGGGTCGCTCGGCGTGTACCGGTACGGCGAGACGCCGGCCGCCTGGACCCGGCCGTCGAAGACGTAGCGGTACGCGTCGTCGCTGGTTTGCGGCGCGGCGCCGGCGGCCAGGACCGGCAGCACCGCGGCGCCGGACAGGATCAGCACGACCGCGCGGCGCACCGGCAGTCGGAGCACGAGGTAGGCGCCGAGCGCGAACACCGCCCAGGCCGCGCCGTACACGGTGTACACGCCGAGGGTGCCGGGGCGCGACCACGGCCCGTGTACCGCGTAGCCGACGAGCGCGGCGAGGCCGAGCCCGGTCGCGACGGCCGTGATCGTGGTGGAGGTGCTGGAGGCCATGGGCCGAGTCTGTCGGCGGGCGATCCCATTTCCGGGCATCCCCGGCCGACCGTCAGCACTCCGTAAGGCGGTCAATGCGGGCCGGCCGAGGGTTTTCGGCGTTGGCTGGGGACATGAAGCTCGACATCCGCTTGCCGGACCCGCCCGCCGTGCTGCGACGTGGTCCGTTCCGGGCCGGCACGTTTCGCGGCGCACTGCACGAGCCGCGGACGGCCGTGGTGGTGGGCCGGTTGCTCGGCGCCGCCTTCCTGGTGTGTTTCCTGACCGGGCTGCTCAGTCACGTGATGCAGCATCAGCCGCAGTGGCTCGCGCTGCCGTCCCGTCCGGTGTGGGGGTACCGGGTCACCCAGGGGTTGCACGTGGCGGTCGGGATCGCCGCCGTGCCGCTGCTGCTGGTGAAGATGTGGGTGGTGTACCCGAGGCTGTTCGCGTGGCCGCCGGCCAAGTCGGTCGGGCACGCCCTTGAGCGGCTGTCGATCGGGGTCCTGGTCGCGGCGGGGATCTTCGAGCTCTCGACCGGGCTGTTCAACATCGTGCAGTGGTATCCGTGGCCGTTCTGGTTCGTGCCCGCGCACTACTGGCTCGGGTGGGTGGCGGCGGGCGCGGTGACGCTGCATGTCGCGGTGAAGCTGCCGTTGATCGTCGGGCACTGGAGGCGCTCGCGGGCCGCGGCGGCCGACCCGGACGGGCCGTCGCGGCGCGGGCTCCTGACCGTCGTGGGCGCGGGGGTGGGCGTGGTCACGCTGGCGACGGTGGGCCAGACGGTGACCCCGCTGGGGCGCGTTTCGGTGCTCGCGCCGCGGCGTGCGGACATCGGGCCGCAGGGGTTGCCGGTGAACAGGACGGCGTTCGGGGCGGGGGTGCTGGACGCGGTGCGCGATCCCGGCTGGCGGCTGGAGGTAATGGGGCCGCGGCCGTTCACGGCGACCCGCGAGGAACTGCTCGCGATGGCGCAGCACACGGTGACTCTGCCGATCACGTGCGTCGAGGGGTGGAGCGCGTCCGCCGATTGGTCGGGGGTGCGGATTCGCGACCTGATGGCCCGTGCCGGGGCGCCCGCGGGTGCCCACCTTCGGGTGTTCTCGCACGAGCGGTTCAGTCCGTACTCGGTGATGGACATGCCGGACGAGTACGCGCGCGACTCGCTGACGCTGCTGGCGTTGATGCTGCGCGGCGAACCGCTGGCCGAGGACCACGGGTATCCGGCGCGGATCATCGCGCCGAACCGGCCGGGCGTGCTGCAGACGAAGTGGGTCACCCGGATGGAGGTGCTGACGTGAGTACGCGGTTCGAGGGTTCCGCGGGCGCGGGGGAAGCGGGCGACGGGGAAGTGGTGGACGCGCTGGGCATGCCGCGTACGGGGCGTGTGGTGACGGCGGTTCGGGTGCTGCTCGGCGCGGCCGGGGTGGCCGGCATCGGGTGGGGCGTGGCCGGGGTCCTGGACGACCCGTTCCTCACCGACCGGGCGGGGCTCGGCAGGTGGCTGATCGGCGGACTGCTGCTGCACGACGCGGTGTTCGCGGTGCTGGTGTTCGCGGTCGGCGCGGCGGTGATGCGGGTCCGGCCGGGGCCGCCGATGTGGGTGCGGCGGACGCTGCTCGGCGGGCTGGCGGTCGGGGTGGTGGGGACGCTGATCGCGCTGCCGGCGCTGCTGCGGCCGCTGCCGACGCAGAATCCGTCGGTACTGCCGTTGGATTACGGGCGCGGGTTGGCGATCGTGTGGGCGGCGGTGGTGGTGGGGACGGCGGTGGCGATCGGGGTTCGGGCCTCCCGATCCGGCTGGGGCCGCCGACCCGGCCGGTCGCGGGGCGGGAGTTCGACGCCGGAGTGAGCGAGCGGCCCGAGACGGTGTCTCGGGCCGCTGTCAGTGGGCCTTGTGCAGGCTCGCGAAGGTCCGTGTGGAGCGGGTCCAGGTCTCGGTCACGGTGTAGCCGTGCGCGGAGGCCAGGCGGGTCAGCGCGGGGGTGCCGAGTCGGGCCCAGCGGAACGCGCCGCCGTGCGTGCCGCGGTCGTCCTCGACCCGGGCCGCGAAGCGCTCGTGCACGTCCTGCGGGTCGGTCTCGACCACGAGCAGGCCATCGGGGGCGAGCAGGGCGTGGGTGCGGTCGAGCAGTCGGCCCGGGTCGCCGCCGATCCCGATGTTGCCGTCGGCGAGCAGCGCGACGGCCCAGCGGCCCTCCCCCGGCAGCGGCGCGAAGACCGAGCGGCACAGCGCGGTCGCGCCGGCGGCGAGGGCGCGCGCGACGGCGGCCGGGACCGGGTCGACGCCGAGCGCGGTCAGCCCGCGCCGGGCGAGCGCCGCGGCGAGCCGGCCGGGTCCGCAGCCGATGTCGATCGTGGGGCCGGTACAGCGCGCGAGCATGGTGTCGTCGGCGGCGTCCGGCGCGGCGCACCAGCGGGCCAGGTCGAGCGGCCGCACCGGCTCGCCGTGCCGGCGCAGGTACAGCGGGCCACCGTCGCGCAGCGCGGCCGCGTAGGGGTCGGCCGCGCGGACCGGGGTCACGCGTACACCTCGCTGCCGAGCAGTGCGCGGGCCACGCCGGCGCAGTGCGTGGTGGGGATGGCCCGGGTGACGGCGGCCAGGTCCGCGGCGGTGTCGATGTCGGTCAGGGTCGGCAGGTCGCGCACGGTCAGGCCGGCCGCGACCAGCCTGGCCCGTTGTACGGCGCCGGTCTCGGGCCGCGACATCGGCACGCCGGGGAACAGCTTCGGGTCCGGCACCCGGAGCCCGATCGCCCAGAACCCGCCGTCGGTGGCGGGGCCGAACCACGCGTCGGCGGCGGACCAGTCCACGGTGAGCAGTTCGGGGGTGATCTGCGGGGTGTCCATGCCGACCAGCAGGGTCGGCCCGGTGCAGCCGGCGAACGCGGCGGCCAGGCGCAGGTCGAGGCCGCCGCCACATTGCGGCACCACCTCGAATCCGACGGGCAGCCACGGGCCCGGCTCGCCCGCGAGGACCAGGACGCGCCGGTCGGCGGGCGTCGCGAGCACGGCCGCGAGCGTGTCGGTCAGCGCGGCCTCGGCCACCGCGGCGGCCTGATCCGGTGTCAGCGGCGGGGTCAGCCTGGTCTTGACCCGGCCGGGGACGGGCGCCTTGGCGATCACCAGGAGGGTGTTCACGCGGGCCGCCCCGGACGGGTGAGGACCGCGCTCATGTCGCGGACGGCGGTGACCGTGCCGCGGAACGTCCCGGTCACCTTGGACCGGCCCGAGCGCGGCAGGTAGCGCACGTCCACCTCGGCGATCCGCCACCGCGCGTCGGCCGCGCGCACCACGGCCTCCAGCGGGTAGCCGGACCGTCGGTCGAGGATGCCGAGCGCGAGCAGGTCGGCGCGGCGTGCGGCGCGCATCGGGCCCAGGTCGTGCAGCCGGGCGCCGGTGCGTCCGCGCAGTCGGCGAGCCAGCACCGCGTTCGCGATCCGGGCGTGTGGCGGCCACGCGCCCAGGCGCTGCGGGCGGCGCCGGCCGAGCACGAGGTCGGCGGCGCCGGCGAGCACCGGGTCCGCGACCGACGGCAGTTCCCGCGGGTCCAGGGAGGCGTCGCAGTCGCAGAAGCACACGACGGGCGCGGTCGCGGCGAGCAGCCCGGCGTGGCAGGCGGCGCCGAAGCCGCGGCGCTCCTCGGTGACCACGGTGGCGCCGAGCGAGCGGGCGAGTTCGGCCGAGCCGTCGCGCGAGCCGTTGTCCACGACGATGGGGCGATATCCGGCCGGCATCCGGCCGAGCACCCACGGCAGTGCGCCGGCCTCGTCGAGGCATGGGAGCACGACGTCCACGGGGTGCGCTGAAGAGGCGTCCATGGCGCTCACGCTAGGGACGCCGAAGCCGCGTACCCAGGCTTGACGTGCTTACGGAGTGCTGACGTCGCGACAATACGGCCGAGTGGGTTACGGGGGCCTTACGGATCGGGATCGAGCCGGAATCGTCCCCCTTCGCGCACCTACACTCGCCGGCATGAAGGTGCTCGTCGTCGACGACGACCCGACCGTGGCCGAAGTCGTCGTGGGCTATCTCGAACGCGCGGGGTTCACGACCGCGCACGCCGCCGACGGCCCGACCGCGCTCGCCATGGCGTTCGCCCAGATGCCCGATCTGGTGGTGCTCGACCTGATGCTGCCGGGCATGGACGGCCTGGACGTGTGCCGGCGGCTGCGCGAGCGCGGCCCTGTACCGGTGGTGATGCTGACCGCGCTCGGCGACGAGGCCGATCGGGTGCTGGGCCTGGAGGTCGGCGCCGACGACTACGTCACGAAGCCGTTCAGCCCGCGCGAACTGGTGCTGCGCGTGCGGTCCGTGCTGCGCCGGGTGGCGGGTCCGCCGCCGAGCGCGGCGCCCGTGGTGTTGCGGCACGCGGACATCGAGATCGACGTCGCGGCGCACCGGGTGCTCCGGGCGGGCCGTGAGTTGGCGCTCACCGCGCGCGAGTTCGACCTGCTGTGTTTCTTCCTCGGCAGTCCGGGGCGGGCCTTCTCGCGCGACGAGTTGATGCGGCGGGTGTGGGGCTGGGAGTTCGGCGACCAGTCGACGGTGACCGTGCACGTGCGGCGCCTGCGGGAGAAGATCGAGGACGACCCGGCCGCGCCCCGGCTGCTGGTGACCGTGTGGGGCGTGGGATATCGGCTGGAGGTCGAACCCGGATGCCCCTGAAGGACTTCGCGCTGATCTGTCTGATCGCGGCGGGCTGCGGCCTCGGCGTCACGCTGCTCGGCGTCCTGGGTCTGCGCGCGCTGCGCAACCGCTCGCTCTCGGTCGCGCTCGCCGCGATGTCGGTCGTGACGATAGCCGGCATGGCCGCCGGCACGGTCGGGGTCTCGCAGGCGATGTTGTTGTCGTCGCACGACCTGACGGTGGTGATGGTCGTGTGCGCGGTGTCGGCGGTGCTCGCCGTCGGGGTCGCGATGCTCCTGGGCCGCCCGGTGGTCGCCGACGTGCGCGAGTTGCGGGGCACCGCGCGGGCGCTGGGCGGCGGCTCGCCGGCCCACCCGAACCGGGTCTCGGCGGTGGTCGAACTCGCGGAACTGGGGCGGGAGTTGGAGCGGGCCGGGGTACAGCTGGCCGAGTCTCGCGAGCGCGAACGCGCCGTCGAGCACGCGCGGCGCGAGCTGATCGCGTGGATCTCGCACGACCTGCGCACGCCGCTCGCGGGCCTGCGGGCGATGGCGGAGGCGCTGGAGGACGGCCTGCCGGAGGACCCCGCGCGCTATCACCGCCGGATCAGGACCGAGGTGGACCGGCTCAGCGGCATGGTCGACGACCTGTTCGAGCTGTCCCGAATCCAGGCCGGCGCCCTCAAGCTGAGTCTCGCCCGGGTGTCGCTGTACGACCTGGTCGCGGACGCGATGGCCGGCACCGAGGAACTGGCCAGGTCGTGCTCGGTCCGGCTCGCGGGCGAGGGCATCGTCGCGGTACCGGTACGGGTCGACGGACGGGAGATGTCCCGGGCGATCACGAACCTGCTGGTCAACGCGATCCGGCATACGCCGTCCGACGGAACGGTCGCGGTGGGGGTGTGTGAGGGCGCGGACGAGGTCGTGGTGTCGGTGACGGACGCGTGCGGCGGAATCCCGGAGGAGGACCTGGCCCGGGTCTTCGACACGGGCTGGCGCGGAACCCACGCCCGGACACCGTCGCCGGGCGGGGGCGCGGGGTTGGGGCTGGCGATCGTCCGGGGGATCGTGGAGGCCCATTCGGGACGGGTGGCGGTGGCCAATACGGGGGGCGGGTGTCGGTTCGAGGTGCGGTTGCCGCTGGGGTGAGGGGCCCGCCCCGGCCCCGCCGCCGCCCCCATGCCCGGGCCCGTCCGGGCGATCTACAACGCCTCCACCACCCCCTCCGCGAACTCCCCCATGCCCTCGGTGAATCCGACCTCCGCCCGCCAGCCCAGTTCCTCGGTCAGTCGGGCCGCCGACGCCGTGATGTGCCGGACGTCGCCCAGGCGGTACTCGCCGGTGACGATCGGCTTCGGGCCGCCGTACGCCCGCGACAGGGCCGTGGCCATCTCGCCCACCGTGTGAGGGGTGCCGGTGGCGACGTTGTACGCGCGCAGGCCCACGCCCTCGCGGGCGAGTGCGGTCAGGTTGGCCGCGGCCACGTCGTGGACGTGGATGAAGTCGCGGCGTTGGCCGCCGTCCTCGAAGACCCTCGGGGCCTGCCCCGCCCGCAGCATCGAACGGAAGATCGCGGCCACACCCGCGTACGGCGTGTCCAGCGGCATTCGCGGGCCGTACACGTTGTGGTAGCGCAGCGCGGTGGCCACTCCGCCGGTGGCGCGGGCCCAGGCGCCGGCCAGGTGCTCCTGGGCGAGCTTGGTCGCGGCGTACACGTTGCGCGGGTCGGGGGCGGCCTCCTCGGTGATGCGGCCGGGTGTCACGTCCCGCCCGCAGCGCGGACAGGGGGGCTCGAACCGGCCCGCCGCCAGTGCCTCGACCGGCCGCGGCCCGGGGACGACCTCGCCGTGCTCGGCGCAGTGGGCCGACCCCTCGCCGTACACGACCATCGAGCTCGCGAGCACCAACCGGCCGATCCCGGCCCGGCCCATCGCCGCGAGCAGCACCGCCGTGCCCAGGTCGTTGCGGCCGACGTAGTCCGGCGCGTCGTCGAGGTCGAGGCCGAGCCCGACCTTGGCGGCCTGATGGCACACCGCGTCCATGCCGGCCAACGCCCGGGCGACCGCCGCCGCGTCGCGGACGTCCCCCTCCACCGCTTCCACGTCCGCTTCCACGCCCTCGACCGGCACGAGGTCGAGCACGCGCACCTCGTGCCCCGCCGCCGCCAGGCGTTCCACGACGTGTGATCCGATGAACCCGGCTCCGCCGGTGACCAGGATTCTCATGGCGACGACGCTAGGGCCGGGCCCGGCGGAAACCACCCCGCGCCGTCCCGACGTCACCCGTTCGTAAGACCTGACGGGTCGTCGGCAACCTCCGGACCGGCCTCGGTCCGGGCGGCCTGCGAGACTGAACCCATGCGCATCGTTGTACTTGCCGGCGGCATCGGCGGGGCCCGGTTCTTGCGGGGTCTCAAGGCTGCCGTTCCGGAAGCGGAGATCACTGTCGTCGGCAACACCGGGGACGACATCCACCTGTTCGGGCTCAAGGTGTGCCCGGACCTCGACACCGTCATGTACACGCTCGGCGACGGCATCAACGAGGAGCAGGGCTGGGGCCGCCGGGACGAATCGTGGAGCGTTCGCGAGGAGATGGCCGCGTACGGGGTCGAACCCACCTGGTTCGGGCTCGGCGACCGGGACTACGCGACCCACATCGTGCGGACCCAGATGCTCGCCGCCGGCTACCCGCTGTCGGCCGTCACCGAGGCGCTGTGCGCGCGATGGCGGCCCGGCGTACGGCTCGTCCCGATGAGCGACGACCGCGTGGAGACCCACGTGGTGATCGACGATCCCGACAAGCCCGGGTCGCGCAAGGCGATCCACTTCCAGGAGTACTGGGTGCGGCTGCGCGCCGCGCCGACCGCGCACGCGATCGTGCCGGTCGGGATCGAGACCGCCAAGCCCGCGCCCGGCGTGCTCGAGGCGATCGCCGAGGCCGACCTGATCCTGTTCCCGCCGTCGAATCCGGTGGTGAGCATCGGCACGATCCTGGGCGTGCCCGGCATTCGCGAGGCGCTCGTCGCGGCCGAGGCGCCGGTGATCGGGCTGTCCCCGATCGTCGGCGGCGCGCCCGTGCGCGGGATGGCCGACCGGGTCCTGGAGGCGGTCGGCGTGCGGACCAGCGCCTCCGCCGTCGCCCAGCACTACGGCCCCGGCCTGCTGGACGGCTGGCTCGTGGACACCGCGGACGAGGCGTCGGTCGCCGAGGTCGAGGCGGCCGGCATCCGCTGCCGGGCGATCCCGCTGATGATGACCGACGTCGAGGCGACCGCGGAGATGGCCCGCGCCGCGCTCGCGCTCGCGGACGGGGTGCGTTGATGGCCGGCCCGCCCCGCGGCTATTCGGTGCTCGGGGTCGCGGGGATCCCCGAGGTCGGCGAGGGCGCCGACCTGGCCGCGCTGATCGCGGCCGCGGCGGCCGGCCCGGACGGGCCGGGCCTGGTCGACGGCGACGTGCTGGTGGTCACCTCGAAGATCCTCAGCAAGGCCGAGGGCCGCCTGCTCCGCGGCGTGGACCGCGAGAAGGTGATCGACGCGGAGGCCGTGCGCGTGGTCGCGCGCCGCGGGCGCACCCGGATCGTGCAGACCCGGCACGGCTTCGTGATGGCCGCCGCCGGCGTCGACGCGTCCAACACCGAGCCCGGCACGCTGCTGTTGCTCCCGGAGGACTCGGACGCGTCCGCGAGGTGGCTGCGCGCGGCGCTGTCCGAGCGCTTCGGCGTCCGGGTGGGCGTGGTCGTGTCGGACACGTTCGGGCGACCGTGGCGGACCGGCGTCACCGACGTCGCGATCGGCGTCGCGGGGCTCGACGCGGTGGACGACCACCGCGGCCGGACCGACACGCACGGCAACGAACTCGCGGTCACGATAACCGCGGTGGTCGACGAACTCGCGGCCGCCGCCGAGCTGGTCAAGGGCAAGGCGGGCGCGGTCCCGGTCGCGATCGTGCGCGGACTCGCGCACCTGGTGACCGAGGCGGACGGCGCCGGCGTACGCCCGCTGGTGCGCGGCGCCGAGGACGACATGTTCCGGCTCGGCACCACCGAGGCGATCGGCGAGGGGGCCCGGACCGCGATCACAGCGCGTCGGACGGTTCGCGCGTTCACCGACGAGCCCGTCGAGGGCGACGCGGTACGCCGCGCGGTGGCCGCCGCGATCACCGCGCCGGCCCCGCACCACACCGTGCCGTGGCGATTCGTGCTGATGGAGAGCGCGCCGGCGCGGATCGCGTTGCTCGACGCGATGCGCGACGCGTGGATCGCGGACCTGCGGGCCGATGGGATGACCGAGGAGCAGGTCGCCCGTCGGACCCGGCGCGGCGACGTGCTGCGCGACGCGCCGTACCTGGTGGTGCCGTGCCTGGTCACCGAGGGCGCGCACAGCTATCCCGACGCCGAGCGCGCCGGCGCCGAGCGCGAGATGTTCACCGTCGCGGCGGGCGCCGCCGTACAGAACCTGCTGATCGCGCTGACCGCGGAGGGCCTGGGGTCCGCGTGGGTGTCGTCGACGATGTTCTGTCGTGACGTCGTGCGCGCGGCGCTCGCGCTGCCGGCCGGGTGGGACCCGATGGGCGCGGTCGCGGTGGGCCGGCCCGCCGAAGCGCCTCGGGATCGCCCGGAGCGCTCGGCGGACGACGTGATCGTGGTGCGCTGACCGGACCGAACACGCGAACGGGCGGGGTCCGCCGTCGATCCCGGCGGCGGACCCCGCCCGTTTTCCGGTACGGGCCCGTCTCCTGTGCCGCTGCCGGCCCGGACTCGGCGGACTCACACCGCTCTCGACGCTGCCTCGGGAGATCCTTGACGCTACATCGGGAGGCGATGCCCGGCCGACGTCCGGGGGCTTGTTCGCACCTCGTCGGGAACCCGTTCCCGTGACGCATGAATGGCTGCCCGACACCTGCCGGGACAAACGACGCCGGCTCAGAAACCCTGTCCCGCGAGGTGCCTGCGGGGCGCGTAGCGCGGCGCGCGGCGCGGCACCTTCACCCCCGACATCCGGATGAGCAGCGCGGCCCGATGCCGGTTTCCGGCGTAGCACGCGAGCAGTTCGAGCATCCCGGCGTCGTCGACCGCGTGCCCCGCGAGCGCGAAGCCGATGGTCTTGGGCAGGTGCAGGTCGCCCACCGACAACGCGTCCGGATCGCCGTGCGAGCGCTGCATGGTCTCGGCCGCCGTCCACACGCCGATCCCGGGCACCACGCGCAACAGGCGTGCCGCCTCGGCGTGTTCGACGCCGGTGGTGGCCTCCAACCGGCCGGCGACCCGGGTGGCCTCCATCACGGTGCGCGAGCGGCGCCCGTCCACGCCGGCGCGGGCCCAGTCCCAGGAGGGGATCAGCGCCCACGTGCGCGCGTCGGGCACCACACGGAGCCCGGCCGGCGCGGGCCCGGGCGGGGCCTCGCCGTACTTGCCGAGCAGCAGCCGAAAGGCCCGGCGGGCCTCGATCGTGGTGACCTTCTGCTCCAGGATCGAGGGCACGAGCGCGGCCAGGACCAGCGCGGTACGTGGTATCCGCAGGCCCGCGAACCGGCGCTGGGCGTCCCGGACGATCGGATGCCGGGCGGTGAAGGCGTCCGGGTCGTCGCCGGCGCCGAGCAGCGCGGGCACCGCGTCCAGCTGCCATTCGGCGCCCGGTCCCCACGCGCTCGCCTCGATCTCGCCGGTCGCGGGGCGGTCGATCAGCCGCAGCGTGCACGGCCCGGCGGGGGTGCGCGACGTGCGCCACACCGACCCGTCGGAGCCCGCGTGATAGGTCGGGTCGCTGTGCCCGCGGCGCAGTTGGCCGGCGGTGAGTCGGAGGTCCAGCGCGAACCCGGGCCGCCACACGCGATGGCGGGCACTCGTGTCCAACGGGGTCTCCTCGCGATCCGATTCGGACCGCCACGGTACCTTCCCGGTTTTGCCCCGAAGTGCGCAGAGCACACTTCACCTATGCGGGTGATGGCGTTCGGCACGTATGACACGACCGTCCACCCCCGGGTGGGAATACTCATCGAGGGCTTGCGGCGCCATGGCATCGACGTGGTGACCTGCAATGTTCCCCTCGGTCACATGGACGCGGGGGTGATGGTCCCGCCGCCCTCGGCGCATCCCGGGATCCCGCGCCAGCGATTGCGGCACGCGCGGTGCATCGCGGAACTGGTCGCCAAGGCCCGCCGGGCACCGCGCCCCGACGTGGTGATCGTCGGCTACCAGGGCCGGCTCGACATCCAGATCGCCCGCCGGTTGTTCCCGAACGTCCCGCTGGTGCTCGACCACCTGGAGAGCGTGGACGACGTCGCCGACCGCAGGGGGCAGGCGGCGCGGGCGGAGCTGCGCAAGGTCGACCGGATCGAGCAGGCGGCGATCGCGGCGGCCCGGTTGGTGCTCGTGGACACCGAGGAGCACCGCCGGGTGCTCGCGCCGCGCGACCGGGACCGGACCGTGGTGGTGCCGATCGGGGCATCGCCGGTGTGGTTCGACGCGGGCCGCGCGGCGGACGCGGCGGACGGGGCGGAGCCCGCGCCGCGCGCCGAACCGGACTTCCGGCGGGGCGAGGACCTGCGGGTGATCTCGTTCGGCCTGTACTCGCCGGTCCAGGGCGCGCCGGTGATCGGTGCCGCGCTGAGCCGCTTGGAGGGCTATCCGATCACCGTGACGATGATCGGCCGGGGTTTGCAGGCGCAGCGAACGAAGGACCTGGTCGGGACGGACGCGCCGCGCACGACGTGGCGGACGTGGGTGCCGGAGGCCGAACTGCCGCCGCTGGTCGCGGAGCACGACGTGTGCCTGGGCGTGTTCGGCACCGGCGCCAAGGCGCTGCGGGTGGTGCCGAACAAGGTCTTCCAGGGCGCCGCGGCGGGCTGTGCGGTGCTGACGTCGGACACCGCGCCGCAGCGCCGGCTGTTCGGCGCGGCCGGGCTGTTCGTGCCCGCGGGCGATTCGGACGCGCTGGCCGACGCGCTGCGCCGGCTCGCCCAGCATCCGGCCGAGGTCGCGCGGCTGCGGGCGGCGGCGGGCGCGCTCGCGCACGAGCGGTTCGTCCCCGAGGCGGTCGTGGAGCCGTTGGTGGAGCGGCTTCGGGAGATGGTCGGCAAGGGGGCCTGAGCCCGCTGAGCCCAGCCGTCAGGCCCCTGTTCGGCATGGTCGGTCAGCCCATCCGGGCGGCCACGTCGGCGCGGATCGCGGGCAGCTTGTCGTAGAGCTTCTGGCCGGGGCACTCGGTGTTGAAGCCGTCGCGATGTCCGGAGATCACGTCGAAGGCGTGGGACGCGCCCTTCTTGTAACGGCTGCCGCTGTCGGCCGAGGTCAGCGCGACCTTGCCGGTGGGGTTGCGATCGCCCAGGCCGAGCTTCCACGCGAGCACGCTCTCGATGCCGTTCAGCATCGCCTCCGGCGGCGTCTTGGAGGTGTACGTGCCCAGCGCGGCCACGCCGGTGGTGTCGGTGTTGAAGCCGAGCGTGTGCGCGCCGAGTACGGCCTTGTCGACGCCGCCGGCGCGGCCCTCGAAGACGGTGCCGCACTTGTCGACGAGGAAGTTGTAGCCGATGTCGGCCCAGCCGTTGGTCTTGACGTGGTAGCGGTAGATCGCGCGGATCACCTTGGCCGACTCGGCGCACGACAGGTCGTTGCCGTCGGCCGTGTGGTGCACGAAGGCGGCCTTGACGGTGTTCGTGTACTTGAAGTTCGTGTCCCGGATCGACTCGTCGGCGCCCCAGTCCTTGCGGGTGACGATCGCGGGCTTGGCGGCACGGCCCTTGACCACCCGGCCGGTGGGACGTTGCGGCCGGGACGGGCGGCGGTCGGCGATCGACTCGCCGGGGTCGACCAGTTCCGCGCGCAGGTCCTGCGGCACGTCGCCGGCGAGCACGCCCACGCGCACCTGGACGCCGTTCGAGCGGCCGACCCAGAACGGTTCGGTGCCGCCGCGACCGACGCCCTCGGCCTGGCCGGTGCCGTCGCCGTTCGCGTGCAGGGCGTGCCACGGGCTCCAGGTGCCGCCGGTGCGCGTGCGCACGTGTACGGCCACGCGCTCGCCCGCGTGCGGGTCGGCCCAGGTGACGCCGAGCAACGAGTAGGCGGCGGTGGCGCGTTCGGCGGTCAGGACCGCGGTGCGGCCCGCGCGCGGCGCGGCGGCGTCCGACTCCTGTTCGATACCGGTCAGCGGGATGGTCACGCTGGAACCGGGGGCGTAGAGGTTGGTGCCGTGCGCCGGCGGCCCTACGAGCGCGGCGGGCACGGTGACGGCGGCGATCGACAACGCGATTCTGGTGTACACGGGCAGGCCCCTCGTCATCCAGGTCAACGAACCTGTACAGCTGCCCGACATCAGCCGATGTTCATGGTAAATGCGACAAATACACCCATTTGACCCATCGATTCGCGGTCTCGATAGGCTGGGCGCATGCCCAACACCCCGGTCGATCAGTTGCGCGTCGCGCTCGCCGCCGACTCCGCGCGGCCCTTCACCACGTTCTACGACGACGCCACCGGCGAGCGGGTCGAGCTGTCGGTCGCGACGTTCGACAACTGGGTGGCCAAGACCGCGAATCTGCTGCGCGACGACCTCGCGGTCGAGCCCGGCGCGCGGGTGTCGCTGCTGCTGCCCGCGCACTGGCAGACGCAGGTGTGGCTGCTCGCGGCCTGGTCGCTCGGCCTGGTGGTGACGTTCGACGGGGATCCCGCCGACGCCGACGTCGTGGTGTCGGGGCCGGACACGCTCGATCGCGCCGCCGCGTGCCCGGGCGAGCGGGTCGCGCTCGCGCTGCGGCCGATGGGCGGGCGGTTCCCGACGCCGCCGGCGGGCTTCCTGGACTACGCGGCCGAAGTCGCCGGGCACGGCGACCGCTTCGTGCCTTACGGTCCGGTCGGCGCGGACGATCCCGCCCTGGCGACGGCCGGCCGGACGCTGACCGCCGGCGAGGTCGCCGAGGAGGGCGCGGCCGCCGCGCGGGAGTGGCGGCTCGTCCCGGGCGACCGGGTACTCACCTCTTTGAGCTTCGCCCGAACGGGTGGATTGCGCGCGGGCCTGCTCGCACCCCTTGCCGCGTCCGTCCCGGTCGTCGTGTGCCGTCACCTGGATGAATCCCTGCTGGACCGGCGAATCGAGGCGGAGCGCGTCACGCGCGCCGTCACCCGTTCCGCCGACTAGTCCATGACAAGACGGGTCGTGCTGCGCTTTCGTGGCCCCGACCGCCTGTAACGCACCGGGGCCGGCGGTCCCTCAGCAGGCGGGGAGGCGTTGGGTTCATGGGTTCGTGGGATCACCTGTATCGGCCCGAGGGCACGACCGAGCCCGACACCCCGGCCCCGCAGGTTCCCCCGGTCTCCGTCGAGACCCGGCCCGTGTCCGCCTCGGGGCGGGCCGCCGCGCGGCGTGCCCGCAAGAAGCGCAATCGGCGCCGCAAGGTGTTCATCCCGATCGGGGTCGGCGTCTCGATCGTCCTGCTGACCGGCGTCTCGGCCGCCTACGTCGCGTACCAGCGGTTCAACGGCAACCTCAGGACCGACTCGGTCGGCGACAAGCTCAACGCCGACCGCCCCGACGTGGGCGGCAACGGCACGGGCAAACCGATGAACCTGCTGATCATCGGCTCGGATTCGCGCGCGGGCGGCAATCGCGCGCTCGGCGGCGGCGGCGACAACGGCGAACGCTCCGACACCACCCTGTTCGTGCACCTGTCCTCGGATCGCCGGCACGCGGTGGTCATGAGCATCCCGCGCGACCTCCTGGTCACCGTCCCGTCCTGCGTGGCCAGGGACGGCACCCGGTCCGTGGAACAGCGCGGGGCGATGTTCAACTCGGCCTTCGAACTCGGCGGCGCCGCGTGTACGCGCAACACCGTCGAGAAGGTCACCGAGATGCGCGTGGACCACCACATCATCGTGGACTTCTCGGGATTCAAGGGCATGGTCGACGCGGTGGGCGGGGTCGAGATCTGTCTGCCGCGGAACGTGCAGGACCACCAGGGCAACATCTCGCTGTCCGCCGGGCGGCGCAAGGTGCACGGCAGGGAGGCGTTGGACTACGTACGCCTGCGACACGACATCGGGCTCGGCGGCGACGGCAGCGACCTCGGCCGGATCAAGCGCCAACAGGCGTTCGTGGCCTCGCTCGCGAAGCAGATCCGCAGCAGCGACACGCTCACCGATCCGTCCAAGGTCTTCGCCCTCGCCGATGCGCTGACCAAGTCGATCCGCGCCGACGAGGGCCTCGATTCGGTCAAGGACCTGGTCGAACTCGCGCGCGGAATGAGCGATCTGGAGACGAAGGACATCACGTTCGCGCACGTCCCGGTGTACAACCCGCCGGAGAACCCCAACCGGGTCGCGCTCGTCCAGCCCGAATCGCGCCGCTTGTTCGACGCGATCAACCACGACGAGCCGCTGGACGGACGGCGCAGGGTCGCCCCGCCCTCGGCCGGGGCGAGCGCGGCGGGCGCACCCGCGCGGCAGTCGGCGGGGACCGTCGGGGCGGACGCCGGGTCGGATCCCGCCGCGGCGGCGTCCGAACCGCCGAAGGCACCGGTCAGGGCCGGCACCCGGGACGCCGATCAGGACATCTGCAAAGCCAACTGACGAGGTGTCACCCATTTCGCGGCGAGACGCCCACCTTCCCTCCCGGACGTACGGCGGCGCACGGTAGCGTGCTCGCCGATGTGCGGCTGCTCTGACACGTTTCGTTACGACTTCCGTCTGTGACCTGCATCACAGGCCGAACAACATACGCAACTCAGGGAAGTGGCAGCACGTCTATCAGTGCAGCGACCGCCCCATGTGCGGTTCGTCGCTCGTGATCAGCGTTGAGCGCCCCGGGGAAAGAGCAGACACGACGTGAGTGAAAGTGAACGGGACGGCAAGCAGGCCGAACCCGGCCGGAACGCGAGCCCGGAAACGGCGCCGGACGAACCGACCGAACCCGAGATATCGGGCGCGTCGACATCGGCCGAGCCGGCCGAGGCAGTCGACGCGGTCGAAGGAGGCGGGCCCACCGAACCGGCCGCGTCAGGCGAACCGGACGAACCGGTCGCCGTGGCACCGGTGTCGGAGGCCGTCGTCTCGGCGGCCGACACCGCTACGCCCGTAGCGTCCGAGGTGCCCGCGGCCGGCGCGCCCGAGGCCGGCGCCACGCCCGCCGCGCCCGCGGGCCTGGACCGGTTGGCCCGCCGCGACCGGCGCCGCCGCGTGTACAAGCGCGTACTGATCGGCGTCACCGTCACCGTCGCGCTGTGTCTGGTGGCCGGCAGCGTCGCGGCCTACGTGCTGTATCGCAAGCTCGACGGCAACATCACCACCGAGGACCTGACCGCGAAGATCGGCCCGGAGCAGGAACGACCGCCGGTCGTCGCGCACGACGCGGTCAACATCCTGCTGATGGGCTCGGACGACCGCAGCGGCGACAACAAGACGTACGGCGACATCGGTGAGGGCACCAAGCGCTCCGACACGACGATCCTGATGCACCTCGCCGCCGACCGGAAGAGCTCGGTCGCGATCAGCATCCCGCGCGACCTCATGGTCGACATCCCGTCCTGCGTACGGGACGACGGCAGCAAGTCGCGCGCGTATCGGGACCAGTTCAACCACGCCTTCGAGATCGGCGGCGCGGCCTGCACGATCAAGACGATCGAGCAGATGACGAGGATCCGCGTCGACCACCACATCGTGATCGACTTCTCCGGCTTCAAGCAGATGGTCGACGCGGTGGACGGCGTCGACGTATGCCTGCCCGAACCGATGCGCGACACCGCCGCCAAGCTCGACCTGCCGGCGGGCAAGCAAAAGCTCGACGGCGAGGAGGCGCTCGCGTACGTGCGCGCCCGCAAGAACGTCGACGACGGCAGCGACACCCAGCGGATGACCCGGCAGCAGCGTTTTCTCGCCGCGCTCGTTAAGAAGGTCAAGGTCGGCGACCTGCTGACCCAGCCGTGGAAGTTGTACAACCTCCTCGACGCCGGAACCCGGTCGATCACCGCCGACCCGGGGCTCAGCTCGCTTGAGGACCTGATGGACCTGCTCGACAGCATCAAGGGGATCCCGAACGAAAGGGTCGCGTTCCTCACCGTGCCGCGGCAGCCGTACCGGCTGGACACCGACCGCGACGAGCTGGTCCAGCCCAAGGCGAACCGACTGTTCGACGCCATCCGCCTCGACCGCGTCGCGGTCGGCGCGGCCGTCACCGGCAAGGACGACAACGGCTTCGAGAACAACGGCGACGTGCGGATCGAGCAGTCGGCGACCCCGGCCCCGTCCGCGCGCACGACGATCGACGAGAACGGCGATCGCGTGACCGTCCCGCCGAGCGCGCCCGCGTCGGGCGAACGCGGCAAGGGCACGAACACGCGGTCCCCCTCGGGATCCGAGACGCCGAGCGCGTCGGGCACCGCCGACCCCTCGGGCGCATCGGGCACGTCCACTTCCACGGCCGACCCGACTTCGACAGGCGGCACTGCCCCGTCGGCCCAGCCGACCTCCGCCGCGGACAAGAGCCCGATCGTCACCGTCTCGGGGCGTACGGCGGAACAGGACGTGTGCTCGGGCTGATTCCGACGCCGCATCAGGGAGGGCCGGCGCACGACCGCGAGTCGCGCGCCGGCACGTTGCCGGAGGGGACGCGAGCACATGGGCACGAACACGGATACGGAGGTCGGGGAGCACGCGGGACCCGGCAGGTGGGGCAGACGCAGAGAGAGCACAGTGAAGAAGCGCCTCAAATGGATCGCGATCTCCGTGGTCGGCTTCCTGCTGGTCCTGGCCGGGAGCGCGTACGGGTACATCCAGTACCTGAACGGCAAGCTGCACCACACCCAGATCACCGCCGACAAGGACGGCCGACCACCGGCCGCCGCCAAGGACTCGCAGGGCCGAAGTCCGATGAACATCCTGCTGATCGGCAACGACAGCCGCGTCGGCGAGGGGCGGCGCTACGGCGCGGAAGGGCACGAGGGACTCGCCGACGTCGCGATCCTGATGCACCTGTCCGCCGACCGCTCCAACGCGACGCTGGTGAACATCCCCCGCGACACGATGGTGGACATCCCGCGCTGTGAGATCGGCAAGGGCAAGGACAAGAAGGTCACCGAGGCCCGGTTCGGTCAGTTCAACGACAGCTTCCGCAGTATCGGCGCGTCCTGCACGGTCGCGACCGTGGACCGGATGCTCCAGGTGCGGACCGACCACTACATCGAGGTCGACTTCAAGGGCGTTCGGGATCTGACCGACGCGGTCGGCGGGGTACCGATCTGCCTCGACGCGCCGATCCACGATCCGGTGCTCTCCGGCCAGCGCGGTGGTACGGGCCTGGAACTCCCGGCCGGGCCCAACAACCTCAGCGGCAACGACGCGCTGCAATTCCTGCGCGCGCGGCACGCGTTCGGCGACGGCAGCGACCTGGCCCGGATCGAGGCGCAGAAGGTCTTCCTGATGGCGCTGGCCCGCGAGCTCAAGAACAACGCGAAGCTGTCCAACGTCGACGGGATGTTCAAGATCGCGAACAGCGCGGTGAGCGCGCTGACGGTCGACAACGACCTGGCCGGCGTGGACAAGCTGATCGACCTGGCCGACGAGATCAAGAAGGTCCCCGAGAAGCGGATGGCCTTCACCACGCTGCCGACCGAGACGTACCGTCCGGCACCGGACCAGGTACAGCCGCGGCGGCCGGCCGCAGACAACCTGTGGGCCGCGATCCGCGCGGACCGCCCGTTGACCGAGGGCGATCCGGCCGCCGATCCGCCGCCTCCGCCCGTGACCGTCCCGCCGTCCGCACCGCCGCAGACGATCGCGCCGGCCGACGCGGCCAAGATCAGGGTGACCGTGGACACCGGTACCGCCAAGAAGCGGATCACACCGGTCGTCGAAGCGCTCAAGGAGAAGGGCTTCAAGGCCACTTCGGGCACGACGATGCCGGACGGCCGAGAACACGCCAACAGCAGGATCACCTACCCCGAGGGCAAGCAGGATCAGGCCAAGGCGATCGCGACGGCCCTGGGCCTGCCGGAGACCGCCCTGGAGGTCGCCCGCTCCGGCGACACCACGATCGAACTGCTGATCGGCGCGGACCTGCCGGAACGCGACCCGAACGGCTCGCCCACGCAGGGCTCGTCGAGCACCCCGCCCGGCGCCCCGCCGGAACCGCCCAAGGCCACCGATCTGAACCTGGAGACGGCCGACAACACGAAGTGCGCATCACCGCGCAAGAAGTAGCACCGGCACGGTCGGGGGGATCGTGGGGACATCGAGCGACATCGCTCCGCCACGATCCCTCTCGACCGGCTGACGATTGATCAGGATCCATCGAGTGACAGGTTTTGCACCTTTTCTGATGATCCGAGTGCCAACGAAGCGCAGTCGTTGTGACCATGGCGAGATCTCGCCGGTTATGGTGGCTGCTCCATACCGACCACCACGTACCACCGACAGGTTCCGCGCGTCTGGCTCCGGAGCCCCGGTGTCGCCATACGAGGGCCGCGCGCAGCCGGGGGCCGTGTCAGCGGGAACAGCCGGAGGGATCTCGGCGTGAACAGAGGCAACGGGCCGCACCGTGGCGCGCCTGGGGACAACGATCCCCTGGGCGGCATGGACGACGCGGATGTCGCGGACATGTGGGTGATGAACCCGGACACCGGCAGCTTCGAGCTGCGGGCACCGGGCGGAGGCGGTACGACCGGCGGCAGAGCCGACGGTCCGGCCGCCGGCGCCGACGTGCCGAACCCACGACGCCGGGACGCGGGGCCCGAGACCCGGCGAGCGCCGGCCGTCGCGGCGGCCTCCGCGTCCTCCGCGGGCGCCGACGGCCCGCCGCGCCGACGCGACCGCGCGGGCACCGCCCCGACCGGCCGCGCCGGGGCGCGCAACAGCACGCCGACCAAGAGCAAGGTGAAGAAGCGCCTCAAGTGGATCGCGATCACCGTGGTCGGCCTGATGGTGGTCCTGGCCGGCAGCGCGTACGGGTACATCAAGTACCTGGACAGCAAGATATCGACGACCCAGAAGAACGCGGGCAGCGAAGGCATCCCGAAGGGCGAGGAGGACGCGTTCGGGCGCAAGGCCCTGAACATCGTGCTGATCGGCAACGACAGCCGTAAGGGTCTCGGCAAGAAGTACGGCGCGGCCGAGCACACCGAGGGCCTGGCCGACGTCACGATCCTGATGCACGTCTCGGCCGACCGCTCCAACGCGACGCTGGTCAGCATCCCGCGCGACACCATGGTGCAGATACCCAAGTGCGTCGTGGACGGAAAGACCTACCCGGCGTCGAACGGGCCGCAGTCGTTCAACGAGAGCCTGGCCAACGGCGGTCCGCCGTGCACGGTGTCGACCGTCGACAAGATGCTCGGGGTCCAGGTGGACCACTACATCATGATCGACTTCACCGGCGTGAAGAAGATGACCGACGCCGTGGACGGCGTGGACATGTGCATCTCCGAGCCGATCAACGACCCGGTCCTGCCGAACGGGCAGGGTGGCACCGACCTCAAGCTCGACAAGGGCGACCAGAACCTCAGCGGCGAGACCGCGCTGAAGTTCCTGCGCGCGCGGCACGCGTTCGGCGACGGCAGCGACCTGGCCCGGATCAAGGCGCAGAAGGCGTTCCTGATGGCGCTCACGCGCAAGCTCAAGAGCAGCGCGTCGCTGACCAACGTCGACGGGATGTTCAAGCTCGCCAACATCGCCGTGTCGTCGCTGACGGTGGACAACGGCCTCGGCGGCGTGGACAAGCTGATCTCGCTGGGCAACCAGCTGAAGAAGGTGCCCGAGAAGCGGATGGCGTTCACGACGCTGCCGATCGAGGAGTACCCGCCGATGGCCAAGTCGAAGGTGCAGCCCAAGCAGCCCGAGGCGAGCAACCTCATGGCGATGCTGCGTACGGACACCCCCCTGACCGTGGGTGAGAAGCCGGCGACCGAGCAACCGCCGGCGACGACTCCCGAGGCGCCGAAGGTGGACCCGGCGACGATCAAGGTCGACGTCCGCAACGGCAGCGGCGTGTCGAAGCGGGCCAACGAGGTGGCGACCGACCTCGTCTCCCGCAAGTTCGTCGCGGTCAGCGCCGGCAACGCCAGGGACGGCAAGCCGCACGCGACCAGCACGATCACGTATCCCAAGGGCCAGCTGGACGGCGCCAAGGCCCTGGCCGCCGCGACGGGCCTACCGGACACCGCGCTGATCGAGAGCACGTCGACGACGCTGACCCGGTACGAGGTGCTGATCGGCAAGGACTATCCGGCCACGGCTCCCCCGGACATGACGAAGCCGTCGAGCGAGCCGCCGAAGAACATCGATCTGGAGACGGCGGACAAGAACGTGTGCGCGCCGAAGAAGAGCCGGTAGGCGACAAGCACGGCACGATCGCGGCCGGCCGCCCGCGCCCCTGATCGGGGGCGTCGGGGGCCGGCCGCGGGCGTGTGTGGGCGCGGGGTGTCCGCCGGTACCGGCTCGCCGATCCGGTTGACGCGGGTCGCCGGTCGCGGTCACGCTCCGGGGGTGGACAACGCGCGGGTGCGGCTGCACCGCTTGGACGAGGACCTGTTGGCGGCGCTCCTGGACACGGCCGTGGCCGATGCCGATCCGCTGGAGGTCATGCCGCCGGTGGACGGCCCGCCGGGCTGGACCGCCGACCGCCGCGCCGCGTTCCTGGCCTTCCACCACGAGTGGGCCGCGACCCCGACCACGTACGCGATCCTGGTCGCCGACCGCGTGGTGGGCGCGGCCCGCCTCCAACCGGGCCCGGACGGCGCGTTGGAGACGGGCCTGTGGATCGGCCGCTCACACCGCGGCCAGGGCGTGGGCAGCGCGGTGGTGGCCCTCCTGCGCGCCGAGGCCGAGTCCCAGGGCGCCCCCCGAATCGTGGCAAGCACGACGGACGCCAACACGGCCGCACAACGCCTGCTGACAGGCGCGGGAGCCCGGGTCCACCACCGAGCCCACCCACACCCGAACGGCGACACCATCGACGCGACACTGGACCTGGACTGAGACGGCGCCCGCCGCGGAACGCGCGCGGGCGGCGTCGAGGACCGCGACCGGACAGGGCGGGCGCAGCTCAGTCGACCGGCTTCGTCGGGCTCAGTGCGCCGGCGCGTTCCGTGTACAGCTCGCCCGTTTCCGGGCAGCGCCAGTGGGTGCCGCCCGCCTGGGTCAGGGGGTGGCCCGCCCTGCCCACCCACTTGACGCGGCGGGCCGGGACGCCGGCCATCAGGGCGAAGTCCGGGACGTCGCGGTGGACCACCGCGCCCGCCGCGATCAGCGCCCACCGGCCGATCGTGACGCCGGCCACGACGACGCTGCGGGCGCCCACCGAGGCGCCCTGACGGACCGTCACGCCCTGTGCCCGCCAGTCCTGTTCGCCCTTGAGAGCGCCGTCGGGGGTGACCGCGCGCGGGTACATGTCGTTGGTCAGGACGACCGCCGGGCCGATGAAGACGCCGTCCTCGATGATCGCCGGTTCGTACACCAGGGCGTGGTTCTGCACCTTGACGTTGTCGCCGATCCGCACCGCCGGACCGACGTACGCGCCGCGCCCGATCACGCAGTTCGTGCCGAGGACCGCGTCCTCCCGGATCTGGGCCAGGTGCCACACCCGGGTGCCCGCGCCGATGATCGCCGATTCGTCCACGTCCGCGCTCGGGTCGATTGCCACACCCGAACGCTAGTGGTCACTCCGCGGCCACGCCCAGGAAATCGGCCAGGACGCGGGCCGAGCGCCGGCCGTCGTGGTGCTCCTCGACGTAGGCCGGGCCGCGCGCGGCGAGTTCGCGGGCCGGGTCCGGCTCGGCGACGACCCGCTCCAGGACCTCCGCCAGGGTGTCCGGGTTCGCGTTCAGGATCGGTACGTCGGCCGGCAGGTGCCCGGTCGCCGACTCGTGCAGGTAACAGATCGTCAGCCGGCCCGCCGCGAGCGCCTGACACGACGTCATGCCGTAGGCACCACACGCGAATTGGTCGAGCACCACGTCGGCATCCGCGATCAGTCCCGGGAGTTCGGCGGCCGATCGGTGCAGGATCCGGCGGTACTCGATCAGCCCGATGTCGTGCAGCCGGTGCAGCGTCGGTTCGATCCGCGCGGTGCCCCGCAGGAACGGGCTCGTCATCGCGTGCACGACGACCGGGCGTTCGCGCTCCAGCACCGGCGCTTCGGTGCGCCAGAGCGCCGGATCCAGCGTCGCGGGCAGCCACAGCGCGTCCGGGACGTCCGCGATCAGGTCCGGCGTGGCCACGAACGTCGGCACGGCCAGCTCGCGCAGCATCGGCAGCAGCCGGTCCACCTTGGCCTGGAGCGCGTGGGTCAGCTCGTGCCGCGGATCGAACGGCGAGAACTCGACCCGCGCACGGTGCCTCGCGGGGTCGCGGATCTCCGAGCCGTGCAGGACCAGCCCGAGCGCGATCCCGGCCGCGCGCAGTTCGGCCGCGTCGGCGTCCACCCACGAGCCGCCGAGCCGGCCGAACGCGGGCATCCCGCACTCGGCGAGCACGTGCGTGTAGCGGTCGAGGACGTGCCCGAGCCGGCCCAGCTGCCACCGGGTGGACAGCCAGTCGTCGGTGCCGATCGTGTGATCGGCGGGGTGACCGAGCGTGTTGGCCGACGCGAGCGCGGACGCCTCGGCGCGGACGCCCGGCAGGTGCCGCTCGACCGCGCGGGCCCACGCGTACCCCTGCCCGCCGGTGTTGGTGGGCCCGATGCCGAGTACGGGGGCCGGGGCTGCCGGGGCCGCCGGGGCCGGCCTCGGGTCGGGGTCGGAGCCGGCCGCGAACGCACGCACGTACGGCTCGTACGCCTCGGCGCAGCGGGCCGCCCACGTGTCCGCGTCCCGCTGCGCGTCCGCGCGATGGGTGCGCCGGACCGCCTCCAGGTCGCGCTGGGCCATGATCCGGCGCAGGCCCTTGAGGACGCCGCCGGCGCCGTCCACCGCCGCCACGGCGGCCCGCGCGGCGGCCAGTTCGGCGGCCTTGGCCGGATCGACCGGCACCCGCAGGGAGCGCACCACGCCCGACTCGGTGACCTCGACGGACGTGTCGACCTCGACCGTCTCGGCGGGTCCGACGCGCAGCACGTACGCGCCCTCGACCGCTGCCTCGGCGTCCTCGTCACCCACGCCCGTGTGGGTGACCACGACCCGCCGCAGCCGTTCGGGCGGCCCGGGCGCGCGATCCTCCGCGGCCTGCCGGGCATCCGGGATGGCCACACCCGCGGCCACAGCCGAGTCCCTGTCGCTCATTGCCGTCGTCTCCCAAGGCCGTGCCGACGCTTCACAGACTGTCACCGGGGACGGGCGGTGAACAGGCGGCCACGTTACTTGGCTTTACCGGAAGGACCCGGTTTCCGGCCGGGGAAACGGCGAGTCGTCGGCGGAGCGACGCCTCGCGGACGCGCGTCGGCCCGGGCCGCACGCGCGCGACCCGGGCCGACGAACAGCGGACGACGTCCTGTCAGTCGAGCTCTTCCGCCTGCTTCTCGGTGCCCGCCTCGACCCGGTCGGCAAGGCTCTTCGGGCTGGTCAGGAAGCCCGCGCCCCACGAACCGTGCATCGTGGCGAGCACGCCGGGCAGGCGTACCAGCGCGTTCGGGCGCAGGTCGCGGCCCTCCCACGCGGCGCCGGCCAGGATGCCCGCCGCGTACCCGCCCGGCAGCAGCCAGCCGGCCTTGCGCCCGGACAGGCCCACGACCGCGCCGGCGGCGACGGCGGCGAGCGCGGCCGGCGGCGCCAGGTAGCGCAGGTTGACCGAGCCCTGGTGGTGCCGGGAGACGACCCGGCGCCAGCGCCCGTAGTTGTAGTACTGCTTGGCGAGCGCCTTGGTCGTCGGTCGCGGCCGATACGAGACCTTGAGCTCCGGCGAGAACCAGATCAGGTAGCCCGCCTGGCGGATCCGGTAGTTCAGCTCCCAGTCCTGGGCGCGCTCGAACTCCTCGTTGTAGCCGCCCAGTTCCTCCAGCACCTCGCGCCGGAAGACGCCGAGGTACACGGTGTCGGACGGACCCGCGCCGCCACCGGTGTGGAAGCGCGCGTTGCCGACGCCGAGCTTGGAGGTCATCGCGCGGGCGACGGCCTCCTCGTACGGGGTCGTGCCCTCGGCGTGCATGAGGCCGCCGACGTTGGCCGCGCCGGTTTCGGCGAGCAGCCGGACGGCGGTGGAGATGTAGCCGGCCGGCAGGATGCCGTGGCCGTCCACCCGCACGACGACGGGATGCTTGGACGCCCCGATCGCGGCGTTCAGCGCGCTGGGCGTGCGGCCGGTGGGGTTGGGGACCGTGTGCACCCGCGGGTCGCGCGCGACCAGGCGGGCGGCGATCGCGTCCGTGTCGTCCGTGGACGGCCCGAGCGCGATCACGACCTCGATCTCGCCGGGGTAGTCCTGCGCGAGGACTCGACCCACGGCCTCTTCGAGGTGCCGGGCCTCGTTGAGCACCGGCATGATCACGGAGACGGACGGTTTTTCGGGGAGCGGCTCCGCCACCGTGCGAGCGGGAAGCTCGGGCGTGGCGGGCTCGTCGGCGGTGGGATTCATCGCCTCGGAGCGTACTGCGAACGGACCCGTCGGCGGGCACCGACCGACTGGGGGATGGTGTGCGGCCCTCGGCGTGCCGTCCCGATTCCCGGTCCGTCCCGCTTTACCGTGGTTCGACGCCCCACCGCAACCGCGGCGCGACGCGCAGGCGTCCTTTGGGTGTACGCGGGTACGGATGGCATCCACACGGCGCGCCGGGACGGTACGCACCGAACGGTCGGACGAGAACGGCCCGCGAGGAGGGACAACCGCACCCATGGCGACGACAGGCGGCCGGTCCCCGGCGCGAACCACGAACGGCGACCGGAGCGGGCGCAACGTCGGCCGCAACTGGTTCGTCCTGGTCACCGGCGTGCTCGCGGCGGCGATTCTGGTCAGCAGCGGCATCGGTTGGGCCTGGGTGAAGCACTTCGACGGGAAGATCGAACGGATCGACCCGTTCAAGGGCCTCGACAACCGACCGGACACCGGTTCGGGCAAGGACCTCAACTTTCTGATCGTCGGCTCGGACAACCGCGCCGGCATCCCCAAGTCCACGCTCGAGAAGCTGCACGCCGGCGGGGAGTCGTGCGACTGCACCGACACGCTGATGATCGTGCACCTCAACGGCAAACGGGATCGCGCGACGATCACGAGCCTGCCGCGGGACAGCTACGTGGAGTTCCCCGCGCACCGGGACAAGGCCACCGGCCAGCAGCGCGGCCCCTCCAAGGGCAAGATCAACGCGGCCTACACGCTGGGCGGGCCGCCGCTGACGGTCGCCACGGTCGAGCAGGCCACCGGGATTCGGATCGACCACTACATCGAGGTCAACTTCCTGTCGTTCGTGAGCGTCGTGGACACCCTCGGCGGCATCGAGATGTGTACGCCCAAACCGCTGCGCGACCCCAAGTCCGGCCTCGACCTGCCCGCCGGCACCAGCAAGCTGGACGGCGTCAGGGCCCTGCAGTTCGTTCGGGCCCGATACATCGCCAGCGACCCGACCGGCGACATCGGTCGCACCCAGCGCCAGCAGAAGTTCATGACGCAGGTGCTCGCGAAGGCCACCGCCTCCGGCACCCTGACCGACCCGCTGAAGCTCAAGAACGTGCTCGACGCGGTGCTCGGCTCGATCAAGGTCGACGAGGGCATGAGCCCGCAGAACTTCCTGGACCTGGGCAGCAAGCTCAAGAACCTGTCGAACTCCGGCGTCACCTACGCGCAGGTGCCGCTCAAGAGCATGGACCACCAGGTCCCCGACTGGGGCTCGACGGTGCTGTGGGACGACGTGAAGGCGCGGGGCCTGTTCCAGGCGATCCGCGACGACAAGGACCTGATCGCGCCGCCGAAGGCCGACACACCGGGCGCGACGAACGCCCCGGTGTCCTCCGGGCCCGTGCCGGTCGAGGTCGCGCCGAACGAGATCTCGGTACAGGTCTACAACGGCACCGCCACGTCCGGCCTGGGCACGCGCGTCCACGACGATCTCAAGGGCGCGGGTTTCGCGATGGTCGGCGCGCCGCGCAACTCGACCGCGACCGACGGCGTGCGCACCATCATCCGGTTCGACCCAAGGTGGAACCGCTCGGTCAAGACCGTCCAGGCCGCGCTCCCGGGCTCGGTCCTGGAACCGGTGACCGGGCTCGGCCGGACGATCGAGGTCATCGCGGGCTCGTCGTACGCCGGGGCGGCCCAGGTGCGGGTCGGCAACGTGCCCACCGAGCAGCCCGCCGACACCGCGACGCCGAATCCGGCATACTCCGCCAAATCCGGCGACGAGGTCTCGTGTAAGAAGTGAGCATCAACTGTGGAACAGATGGTCGATGAGATGGGCTTTCGGTTGCTTCAGGGCTGATCGAGTGAAAGCTTCGATCCCATGAACAATTGGCCGCCGGGATGGGCGGATGGCGACCAACAGCCGCAGCAGCCCCCTCCGGGAACGATTCCGGCCCGCCCCGCGGGCCACACGCCCGGCGGTTATCCGCCGGCGCCGGACGCCGACCCGACCGCGGTGCTGCCACCGCAATCGGGTGGGCCGCCGGCCGGCGCGATGCCGGTACAGGCGCCCGACGGCTACCCGCCCCAGCCGCCGATCGGCGGTGCGCACGGCGCGCCGCCGGCACCGGTGGGGCCGCCTCCGCAGCGGTCGCCGGCGGGTCCCGGCGGCCCCGACGACCCCGACGGTCCGGGTGGACCCCGTGGCCCCGGCGGTCCGGGCGGCCCCGGCGGCCCGTCGCGCCGCGGCTCGGGGCGTGCGGCCGGCCCGGTCAATTGGAAGAAACGCATCCTCATCGGGCTCGGCGTCTTCGTCGTCCTGGTGATCGTGTTCTGCACGGTCACGTACTTCTGGGCCAGTTCGCAGATCCGGCACCAGGACGTGCTCGACAACTACGAGGGCCGGCCCAAGGCGTCCGCGGGCACGACCTGGCTGATCGTCGGCTCGGACAGCCGCGAGGGGCTCGACGCGGAGGACCGCAAGAAGCTGCACACGGGCAAGGCCGCGGGCAAGCGCACCGACTCGATGATGCTGCTGCACAAGGGCAAGGGCGGCACCGTCCTGATCAGCCTGCCGCGCGACTCGTACGTGGAGATCCCCGCGTACAAGAAGAACGGCAAGACCGTGAAGCCGCAGAAGAACAAGCTGAACGCGGCCTTCGACTTGGGCGGTGCGTCGCTGTTGGCGCGGACCGTCGAGATGTCGACCGGCATGCGGCTCGACCACTACGCGGAGATCGGGTTCGGCGGCTTCAACAACATCGTCGACGCGATGGACGGCGTGGACATCTGCCTCAAGAAGCCGATCCAGGACAAGGACTCCGGCGCCGACCTCAAGGCCGGTTGCCAGACGCTCGACGGCGCGCAGGCGCTCTCGTTCGTCCGGGCCCGCCACTTCGACGCGAATCAGGACATCGGCCGGATGGAGCGGCAGCAGCAGTTCCTCGGCGCGATCGCGAAGAAGGCCAAGTCACCGGGCATCCTGCTCAACCCGTTCAGCGCGTTCCCGGTCGCCGACGCCTCGCTCGGCTCGGTGATCGTGGACGACGACGCCGGCCTGTTCGACCTGTACGGCCTGTTCAAGGACATGGGCAGTCTGTCCGGCGGCAACGGCGTCAGCACGACGGTGCCGATCGCGAATCGGGACTACACCGTGGGCAAGATGTCCACCGTGTTGTGGGACGACAAGGGCGCCAAGGCGCTGTTCCAGGCACTGCGTGACGGGCGCACCGTGGATTCGCCGAAGAAGTAGGCCGGCGGCCGCACGTTCCCTCGCGGCCGGGACCGGTTCGGAGGCTCGCTCCGGACCGGTCCGGTCGGAGCCGGTCGGGGGTCCGGCCCGGTTGCGACCAGGTTCCGGCCCCGGGAGTGACTCGCCGCCTGTCCCCGCCGTTTCGTACCATCAGCACTCGGCCGGGACCGGCCGGCGAACCTGCCCCGAGGTGACGAACCCCGTATGAACGACGCCGCGATACCCGCCGCAGACCACACCTTCCAGGTCGATCTGCGCGGTCTGGTCGACCTGTTGTCGCACCACCTGTACTCCAGTCCCCGCGTGTACCTGCGCGAACTGCTGCAGAACGGCGTCGACGCGGTCACCGCGCGGCGCTCCGCGACCCCGGACGCCCCCGCGGCGATCACGATCACCGTCGAGGGCGGCGGGCTTCGGGTCGAGGACACCGGCGTCGGGCTGACCGAGGCCGACGTGCACCGCTTCCTCGCGACGATCGGGCGCAGTTCCAAGCGGGACGCGCTGGAGAGCGCGCGCCGGGACTACATCGGGCAGTTCGGCATCGGGCTGCTCGCGTGCTTCGTGGTCGCCGACGAGATCACCGTGGTGACCCGCTCGGCGCTGGTGGACGCGCCGCCCGTGGAGTGGAAGGCCGGCTCCGACGGCCGGTACACGGTCCGCACGTTGGACCCGATCGAGCGGCGGGAGCCGGGCACCACCGTGTTCCTGACGCCGCGTCGGGGCAGCGAGCAGTGGTTCACCGCCGAGCGGGTGATCGAGCTCGCCCGCGACTTCGGCGCGCTGTTGCCGTACGAGGTCACCGTCGTCGCCGGCGCGGACCGCACGCCGATCACCGAAACGCCGGCGGTCTGGGACCGCTCCTACCCGACGGCCGGGCTGCGCCGGGCCGCGCTCACGGCCTACTGCGAGTCCCGGTTGGGCTTCACGCCGCTGGACGTGATCGACCTGGACGTGCCGCTCGCGGGCGTGCGCGGCGCCGCGTTCGTGCTGCCGGAGGCGGTCAGCCCGGCGATGCGCGGCAAGCACCGCGTACACCTCAAGGGGATGTTGCTCACCGAGAACGCCGACGGGCTGCTGCCCGACTGGGCGTTCTTCGTGCGCTGCGTCGTGGACACCGACACGCTGCGACCCACCGCGTCCCGCGAGAGCCTGTACGACGACGAGTCGCTGGCCGGCGTGCGGGAGGCGCTCGGCGGGCACATCCGGGACTGGCTCGCGGACGTCGCCGCGCACGACCAGGCACGCCTGGCACGGTTCCTGAGTGTGCATCACCTCGGCGTGAAGGCGCTCGCCCGGCACGACAACGAGCTGCTGCGACTGGTGCTGCCGTGGCTGCCCTTCGAGACCACCGACGGGCGGATCGCGCTCGACGAGTTCGCCCGCCGGCACCCGGTCGTGCACGTGACGTCCTCGGTCGAGGAGTACCGGCAGGTCGCGCCGATCGCGGCGGCGGCCGGGCTGGGGGTGGTCAACGGCGGCTACACGTACGACCTCGACCTGGTGTACCGGCTGCCCGACATCCGGCCCGGCACGACCGTCGCCGAGCTCGACCCGGACACCGTGACCGCGCACCTGGACTCGGTCGACCCGGCCGCCGAATTGGCGGCGGCCGCCTTCCTCGCGCACGCGCGCGCCGCGCTGGATCCGCTCTCGTGCGACGTGTCGCTGCGCACCTTCCAGCCGGTCGGCGTGCCCGCGCTGCTGCTCGACGGCCGGGACGCGCGCGGCGAGCGGGGCCGGGCCGAGGCCGAGCAGGACGCGGCCGGGCGCGGCGACGACCTCTGGTCGGGAATCCTCGGCTCGCTTCGCGGCCAGGGCCCGCGCGCGCAGCTCGTGCTCAACCACCTCAACCCGCTGGTCCGCCGGATCGCCGGGCTCGGCGACCCCGAGCTGGCCCGGGCCGCGGTCGAAGGGCTGTACGGCCAGGCGCTGTTGCTCAGCCACCGGCCGCTCACATCGGCCGAGACCGGCCTGCTCGGCCGCTCGTTCCTGGGCCTGCTCGAGCGCGCCGTCCACCAGCCGAACCCCGGTGAATAGGAAGCTTTCGATGGAAATCCGTGACGACGCCGGGTTCTTCGCCGCGCTGGACGCGAACGAGGAACTGCCGTACGGCAAGGGCCGCTCCGCCCGGGCCGAGGAACTCGTCGTGGTGGCCGAGCGCATGGGCAGCGACGCGAACCTCGCGTGGGCGCTGCTGCGACTGATCACCGCGTACAACTACGGCGGCGAGTCGCCGCGCACGCCGGTCCCGCTGTCGCGGCTGCTCAAGCTGTGGGACGAGCACCCCGAGGGGTTCGACGAGCAGCTGACGCACCATCTGTTCTGGGACCTCAAGTGGATCACCAGCTCGCTGCTGTCGGTGCCCGAGGTTCCGCTGCCCGCGATCCGCGGCTATCTCACGGACATGGAACGCCGCTACCGCACGGCCGGACACAGCCTGCGGCCCGTGCACCAGAGCCGGTTCTACCTCGCGCGACACCTCGGGGACGACGCGGAGAGCGCCGTCGCCTTCGACGCGTGGCTCGCGGCGGATCGCGATCGGCTCGCCGACTGCGACGCGTGCGAGCGGCGCGAGCAGGCCCGCTGGCTGATCGCGCGCGGCACCGACGCGGACGCGCTCGAACTGCTCGCCCCGACCCTGGCCGGAACGCTGACCTGCGCCGAGGAGCCGCAGATCTCGCTCGCGACCTCGATGCTGCCGCTCGTGCGCGAGGGCAGGCCGGACGAGGCGCGGGCGCACCACCTGCGCGGCTACCGCTCGGTGCGCGGCAAGGTCAGCACGTACGGCGCCGTCGCCGAGCACATCGAGTTCTGCGCGCTGACCGGCAACGAGGGCCGCGGGATCGAGATCCTCGCCGAGCACCGCGCGTGGTTGGAGCGCCCGCAGAGCGACCCGTCCGACCACTCCGACTTCCTCGCGGGCGTCGCGGTGCTGCTGCGCCGGCTCGTCGCGGTCGGCGGGCCCGAGTTGGTGGTCTTCGAGGACACCTCGGCCGGCGCGCTGCGCGACACGGTCGAGCGCGAACTGTTCGAGATCACCGCGCGTTTCGACGCGCGCAACGGGAACGACGCGGTGACCACGCGGGTGCGCAAGCGGCTCGGGGCCGCGCCGGTGGCGAAGTCGCTGCCGTTGGGCCTGCGTTCGGTCAAGGTGGCCGAGCCCCGATCGATCGAGCCGGCCGCCCCGGCCGTCGAGGCGGGCGGCGACGCTGGCGAACTGCTGGCACACGCACGCGAGTTGGACGAGCAGGGACATCCGCGTTCCGAGGCCGCCTGGCGGGACTACGCGGCGGCCGCGCGGGCCGAGGGGCTGGAGGTGGACCCGTTCGCGCTCGCGGCGATCGCCGAGGCGCGGGGTGTCGAGCTGGTCGAGGAGGGCGAGTTCGCGGCCGGCGTCGCGGAGCTGGTGCGGGCCGCGGCCGGCTACGCGGCGGCGGACGCGCCCGGGCGTGCGGTCGGGGCCGAGGTGCGGATCGCGATGGCCCGGTTCCGGGGCGAGGAGCCGGACGCCGACGAGCTGTTCGACGCCGCCCGGGCCAGGGCCGCCGAGCTGCTGCGGGACGGGCTCGCCGACGCTGCACCGCTCGCGCTGGTGCTGCACCACCGCGCGATCGTCGCGATGGCGACCGAGGCCGACGACGTCGACGAACTCCTCACCGAGCTGCACGATCTGGGCCGTGACCACGACCTGAAGCACCGTCAGGCGGCGGCGCTGCACATCCGGGCCGAGCGTCTGCTGCGAGCGGATCGCACGGCGGCGGCCGAGGCCGACCTGAGCGCCGCGATCGCGCTCTGCCGCGAGGCCGAACGGCCTTGGTTGGCCTGTCGACCGCTGTTCCTGCGCAGCCAGGTCCAGATGCACCTGGGCGAGCCGGCGGCGGCCGAGGCGGACATGCGCGGGGCGCTGGAGACGGCGGCCTTCTTCACCGAGCCGCAGTTCCCGGCCGGCCACGCGCTGACGATGCTCGCCAACGCGATCGGCGCGCAGAACCGGCCCGAGGACGCGCTGCCGTACGCGCTGGAGGCCGCGCAGGTCTTCGACGACGAGGGCGACCCCGAGATGGCCGTGGCGTGCCGCAGCGGCGCGGTGCGGATGTTGTTCGGCCTCGGGCGCGACGCGGAGGCGGCCGCGATCCTGGAGGAGCTGCTCCCGGACGTCGAGGAGCACCACGGGGCCGAGCACGCGCTGCACGAGCGGTGGGCACTCGGCCTGTGCCTGCGCCGGCTCGGCGACAACCGGGAGGCGGCCCGCCACCTCTCGATGGCCGCCGAGGCCGCGACGAAGGTCGCGGAACGCGCGGTCCAGGCCGAGATCGCGGTCGCGGCGGCGCACGCGCTCGACGACGCGGGGATGGCGCCGCAGGCCCAGGCCGCGTTCGGGCGGGCGATCGAACTCCTGCGCGCCGAGGGGGATCTCCGCGAGACGGTGCGCGCGCTGCGGGCGAAGGCGTGGAACATCGCGGGCAGCACCGATCGGGAGGACCCGTCGGGCGTGGACCGCGCGATCGCGCTGTTCGGGGAGGCGCTGCGCGAGCTCGCCGGCGCCGCGGACGAGCACGATCCCGCAATGGTGGCGGCCGAGCACGCGAGCACCCAGCACCAGCTCGCCCACCTGCTGGCCCGGGCTGACCGGCTCTCGCCCGCGCGCGACGCGGCCGACCGGGCGGCGACCGCGTTCGAACCGCTCCTGCCCGAGGACACGGAGGCGTATCTGGACGCCGTCCAACTCGCCGCGCGGATCGAGGCGTTCGGCCTGGACGAGCGCCCGGCGGCGGTGGCCAGGCTGGACGCGGCGCTCGCGGTGTGCGCGGCGGCCGACGTGGCGGAGGCGGCGGAGGTGTCCGAGGTGACGAAGCTGCGGGCGGAGTTGACGCAGGACTGAGCATCGTCGCCCGGGACCGCGCGACGGGCCCGGGCGACGAGCCGCCTACCCGCGCTCGACGACCACGTCGCGCGCGTGGGTCGCGAGGACGTTGGGCAGCAGCGGGATGACGCCGCCCGTCGGTTCGAGTTCGAGCAGGGTAGCCTCGCCGCGGGCGGCACCGGGCTCGATGGCGACGCGGGTCTGTTCGGTGTTGCTCCACCTGTGCTCGTTCCCGTCACAGGTGGCGACGCTGCCGCCGATCGAGGCGTCCCGGCCCTGCTGACGCACCTTGCCGCCGACCAGGACGGTGCCGCTGTGCCCGGAGCACCGGTAGGTGCCGGAGACGGTGACGGCGCCGTCCTCCCCGACCCGCACGGTGCGATCGATCGAGATCCGGTCACCCCCGGCGCGATCCATGCCGCGATCGAGCGTGTGCGCCTGCGCGGCAACGGGCGAAAGCGCGAGCACGAGACCGGCGAATCCGGCCGACACAACGATGGACGTACGACTGCCTGTGATGATCATGCCGTCGCCAACGACGCGCCCCGGAGAAGGTTCCGGCCGTGCGTACGGATGGGCGAACGGCCGCCGTCCCCGGGCGGCCATGCCCGCCCGGCCATCTCACGAGCAACTCCACCGACGTCGTCTCCGTCCCGGAGGAAGACCGATGCCGGCATCCGGCATCCGCCTGCGCAAGCACGACTCGGCGCCGCAGATGTCCCCGTCGGCGGCCCGCGACATCGATCGGCCGCCCCGGTGGATACCGTCCTCGTGGACGGTTACTCGGGGCGGCCGACTACATCGAGATTGCCATGCGTCAACGCGGCAGGTTGCGGGCCATCACGATCCGCTGCACCTGATTCGTGCCCTCGTAGATCTGCGTGATCTTCGCGTCGCGCATCATCCGCTCCAGCGGGTAGTCCCGGGTGTAGCCGTAGCCGCCCAGGAGCTGGACCGCGTCCACGGTGATCTCCATCGCCGCGTCGGACGCGAAGCACTTGGCCGCGGCGCCGTGGAAGGTCAGGTCGGCGTCGCCGCGCTCGGACTTGGCCGCCGCCGCGTAGGTGAGCTGGCGGGCCGCCTCCAGCTTCATCGCCATGTCCGCGAGCATGAACTGGATGCCCTGGAAATCGGCGATCGCCTTGCCGAACTGCTTGCGCTCCTGCACGTACCCCTTCGCGTAGTCCAGCGCGCCCTGCGCGATGCCCAGCGCCTGGGCGGCGATCGTGACGCGCGTGTGGTCGAGCGTCTTCATCGCGGTCGCGAAGCCGGTGCCCTCGGCGCCGATGATCCGGTCGGCGGGGATGCGCACGTTGTCGAGGTAGACCTCGCGCGTCGGCGAGCCCTTGATGCCGAGCTTCTTCTCCGGGGCACCGAACGAGACGCCCTCGTCCGACTTCTCGACCACGAACGCCGAGATGCCCTTCGAGCGCTTCTCGGGGTCGGTCACGGCCATCACCGTGTAGAACTCGGACACGCCCGCGTTGGTGATCCAGCGCTTGACGCCGTTGAGCACCCACGAGTCGCCGTCGCGCACCGCGCGGGTCTTCATCGCGGCGGCGTCCGAACCCGCCTCGGGCTCGGACAGGCAGTACGAGAACATGCCGTCGCCCCGCGCGACCGCGCCGAGGTAGCGCCGCTTGAGGTCCTCGGACCCGGACAGCATCACCGGCATGGTGCCGAGCTTGTTGACCGCGGGGATCAGCGACGAGGACGCGCACACGCGCGCGATCTCCTCGATCACGATGACGGTCGCCAGCGCGTCCGCGCCCGAGCCGCCGTACTCCTCGGGGATGTGGACCGCGTGCAGATCGTTGGCGGTGAGCGCGTCGAGCGCCTCCTGCGGGAATCGGCTCCGCTCGTCGACCTCTGCGGCGTGCGGAGCGATCTTCGCCTCGGCGAGCGCGCGGACCGACTCGCGGAGCATGTCGTGCTCCTCGGAAACGCGGAAGAGGTCGAAGTCTTTACGTCCGGCCACGGGTGCCTGCCTCTCGACATGAAGATTTTTATTACCGCTCAGTAAACAACATACGCGCCGACAATTATTCAGCCGTACCCGCTCGGCGCCCGTCTCATCTCGGTCCCGGTTGGGCGACGGCGCCCCGATCCCGGCGGATACGATCCATTGCGGACGCCGTCCGTCCCCGGTCCACCAAGGTCCGCTCCATCCCGACGAAGAAGTCAGGTGACGTACGTGGCACCCCGCATCACGGTCATCGGTACCGGCTACCTGGGCGCCACGCACGCGGCGTGCCTGGCCGAGCTGGGATTCGAGGTACTCGGGATGGACGTGGACCCCGACAAGGTGGCCACCCTCGCGAGCGGACGGGTGCCGTTCTGGGAACCGGGGCTCGAAGAGCTGATGGCCCCGCACGTCGCGTCGGGGCGACTGCGCTTCACGACCGACGTCGACGAGGTCGCGGCCTTCGGCGACGTGCACTTCGTGTGCGTGAACACGCCGCAGCGCAAGGGCGAGTTCGCCGCCGACGTGTCCTACATCGACGCGGTCGTGGACACGCTCGGCCCGCTGCTGGAGCGCCCGTGCCTGGTGGTGGGCAAGTCCACCGTCCCGGTCGGCACCGCCGAGCGGCTCGCCACCCGGCTCGCCGAGCTCGCGCCGGCCGGGGTCGCGGTCGAGCTGGCCTGGAACCCCGAGTTCCTGCGCGAGGGCTACGCCGTCCAGGACACCCTGCACCCGGACCGGCTCGTGATCGGCGTGCGCTCGCGGCACGCGGAGGACGTGCTGCGCGAGGTGTACGCGACGTTGCTCGCCGAGGGCGTGCCGATGGTGGTGACCGACTTCGCCACGTCCGAGCTGGTCAAGACCGCCGCGAACTCGTTCCTGGCCACCAAGATCTCGTTCATCAACGCGATGGCCGAGGTGTGCGAGGCCGCCGGCGCCGACGTCGAGCAGCTCTCCGAGTCGCTCGCGCTCGACCCGCGCATCGGCGGGCGCTTTCTCAAGGCCGGCCTCGGCTTCGGCGGCGGCTGCCTGCCCAAGGACATCCGCGCCTTCATGGCCCGGGCCGGGGAACTGGGCGCCGACCAGGCACTGACGTTCCTGCGCGAGGTCGACGCGATCAACATGCGCCGTCGGTTCCGGATGGTCGACCTCGCCCGCGAGCAGTGCGACGGCAGTTTCCTGGGCCGCCGGGTGGCGGTCTTCGGAGCCGCCTTCAAGCCCAACTCGGACGACATCCGCGACTCGCCGGCGCTCAACGTCGCCGCCCAGGTGCAGCTCCAGGGCGGCGAGGTGACCGTGTACGACCCCAAGGCGATGGACAACGCCCGCAAGATGTACCCCGGCCTGACGTACGCGGAGACCGCGTTCGACGCCGCTCGCGGGGCGCACGTGGTGCTGCATCTGACCGAGTGGCCGGAGTTCCGCGAGATGGATCCGGCCGCGCTGGGCGAGATCGTCGCCGAGCGCCGCGTACTCGACGGGCGCAACGCCCTCGACCCCGTGCGCTGGCGCGGCGCAGGATGGACCTACCGGGCACTCGGTCGCCCCTGAGTAGCCGGCCCGCCCCGGGGGCACACTCACCCGGCTGACGGCGTCGCGCCGTCCGTCTGTCGGGGGGCACCGCGAGCAGCGAGACAAGGACTGCGAGGTCATCAGCATGCCGTACGGCGACGAGGCCACGATCCGACGGATCCTCGACACTCACACCTGGGCGGTGGTGGGGCTCAGCACCAACTCCCACCGCGCCGCATATGGAGTAGCCGCGTTCCTCCGCCAGTGGGGAAAGCGGATCGTACCGGTGCACCCGAAGGCGGAGACCGTGCACGGCGAGCAGGGCTACGCCACGCTCGCCGAGATCCCGTTCCCGGTGGACGCGGTCGACGTGTTCGTCAATTCGGACCACGCCGGCGACATCGCCGACCAGGCCGTCAAGATCGGCGCGAAGGCCGTGTGGTTCCAGCTCGACGTGATCGACGAGAAGGCCTACACCCGGGTCCGCGACGCGGGCCTGGACATGGTCATGGACCGCTGCTCGGCCGTCGAACTCCAGCGGATCACCATGACCGGCACCGCCCGCCACTGACCGTCCACCGGCCGGGCCCGGCCCGCCGCGCCGGACGGGCCGCTCAAGCCCGTCCGGTGTCCGAGGACGACCCGGCCGCGCCGACCCGCTCGCGCAGCTTGCGCCCCTTCTCGGTGGCTTGCGCCTTCAGGTCGGCCTGGAACGCGGTCATCCGGTCGAGCAGCACCGGGTCGTGCGCCGCGAGCATCCGGACCGCGAGCAGCCCCGCGTTGCGCGCACCCGCGATCGACACGGTCGCCACCGGCACGCCCGCGGGCATCTGCACGATCGACAGCAGCGAGTCCATGCCGTCCAGGTACTTGAGCGGCACCGGCACCCCGATCACCGGCAGCGGCGTGACCGCCGCGAGCATCCCGGGCAGGTGCGCGGCACCGCCCGCGCCCGCGATGATCGCCTTCAGGCCGCGCCCGGCGGCCTCGGTGCCGTACGCGATCATCTCCTGCGGCATCCGGTGCGCGGAGACCACGTCGGCCTCGTAGGCGACCCCGAACTCGTCCATGACCTGCGCGGCGAGTTCCATCACCGGCCAGTCCGAGTCGGATCCCATGACGATGCCGACGACGGGCTGCGTGCTCATTCGGTGATGTCCCCTCGGAGGTAGTCGGCGGCGTGCCGAGCGCGCTCGCGCACGTCGTCCAGGTCGTCACCGCACACGGTGACGTGTCCGACCTTGCGGCCGGGCTTCACGTCCTTGCCGTACATGTGCACCTTGACCCCGGGATCGCGGGCCATCACGTGCAGGTACGGGTGGTACATGTCCGGGTAGTCGCCGCCCAGCACGTTGACCATGACGGTCCACGGCGCGCGGGCGCGCGGGTCGCCGAGCGGAAGGTCGAGCACGGCCCGCAGGTGGTTCTCGAACTGCGACGTGACCGCGCCGTCGATCGTCCAGTGGCCGCTGTTGTGCGGACGCATCGCGAGCTCGTTGACCAGGATCCGGCCGTCGCTCGTCTCGAACAGTTCGACCGCGAGGTGGCCGGTGACGTCCAGCTCGCCCGCGATGGTGAGCGCGATCCGCTGCGCCTCGACCGCGCGCTCCTGCGCCAGATCCGGCGCGGGCGCGATCACCTCGCGGCACACGCCGTCGACCTGGATCGACTCGACCACGGGGTACGCGACCGCCTGGCCGTGCGGCGAGCGCACCACGCACGCCGCGAGCTCGCGGGCGAAGTCGACCTTCTCCTCGGCGAGCACCGGCACCCCGGCGGCGAACGGCACGGCGGCGTCCTGCTCGCCGCGCACGATCCACACGCCCTTGCCGTCGTAGCCGCCGCGCGTGGTCTTCAGCACGACCGGCCAGCCGCCCACCTCGGCCGCGAACGCCGCGACGTCGGCGGGATCGGCCACGATCCGGTTGCGCGGGCACGGGACGCCGATCTCGGCCAGCCTGGCCCGCATGACGCCCTTGTCCTGGGCGTGCACGAGCGCCTCGGGGCCCGGGCGCACGGCGACCCCGTCGGCCTTCAGCGCCGTCAGGAGCGCGGTGGGGACCTGTTCGTGGTCGAAGGTGACCACGTCGCAGCCCTGCGCGAAACGGTGCAGGTCGGCGAGGTCGTCCTCGCTGCCGAGCACGACGTCGCCGACGACCTGGGCTGCGGATTCGGACGGGGAGGCGGCGAACACGCGAAAGCGCACACCGAGCGGGATTGCGGCCTGATGCGTCATGCGGGCGAGCTGGCCGCCGCCGACCATGCCGACGACTGGGAACGTCACGGGGGAAGGGTACCGACCCCGCGCCCGTGGGCGTGCCGGCGGGCGTTCGGGGCAGGCGTGGGAGTGGTACCCCCGAACGGCCCTGAGCAACGTGTGACATGTGTGTTGGGAGATGTTCCGGTAAAGAGTCAGCAACGAGCGGGAGACCGTCCGCCGATGTCGAACGGCAACGGCGGATACCCTCGTCAGGTGAATCGTCATGCCGGTAGCACCCGCGGTGCCAGAGGAGCGTCCTTGACTTCGCCCGTGAGCACCCGCCCCGACGCGGACCCCGGGCCGCCGCCGAGCCGAATCACACGCTTTCGTTCCGAGGTCGTGCAGTTCCTCGTCGCGGGCGGGCTCGCCTACGCCGTCGACGTGCTGGTGTTCAACCTCGGCCTCTCGCTCGGGATGGGCGGGGTCGCGGCGAAGATCATGTCGTCGATCCCGGCCACGATCGTGGCCTACATCGGCAACCGCTACTGGACCTACCGCGAGCGGGACCGCACCGGCGTCGGCCGCGAGTACACGCTGTTCTTCGTGTTCAGCGCGATCGCGGCCGGAATCCAGGCGTCGAGCGTCTTCGTCTCGCACAACCTGATGGGCTACGAGAGCAAGCTCGCCGACAACATCTCGGCGAACATCATCGGCATGGCGCTCGGCACGCTGTTCCGCTTCTGGGCGTTCCGTACCTGGGTGTTCAAGCACAAACGACCGGAAGCCGTACCGGTCGTCGAAGGTGGCATGTCGTGAAGGCGCTCCGCGATTGGTACGACCGGGTCGGGCACCTGCTGCACGAGACGCTGAAGTTCGGCGCCGTGGGCGGGTTCGGCGTGATCGTCAACGTGATCGTGTTCAACATCTGCCGCAACCACCTGGGTCTGGCCTCGGTGCGGTCGTCGATGATCTCGACGGCGGTCGCGATCATCGTGAACTACCTCGGCAACCGCTATTGGGCCTTCCGGCACCGGACATCCACCGACACGCGGCGCGAGTTCGTGCTGTTCATGGTGTTCAGCGGGGTCGGCATGGCGATCGAGGCCGGCACGGTGGCGATCTCGCACTACTGGCTCGGGTATCCCTCGCTGCTCGCCGACAACGTCGCGAAGTACGCGGTGGGTCTGCCGCTGGGCACGCTGTTCCGCTTCTGGTCGTACCGCACGTGGGTGTTCACGGGGGCCCACCAGGGCGACCGCAAGCCGGTCCAGGTGGTCGTGCCGCCGGAGCACGTCGAGTCGGACGACATCGGGGTGGACGCGGCCGCGGCCCGCCTGGTCGACGAGGAAGCCAAGACGACCCGTTAGGGCGTGTCCTGGGGCGTGGCGGGCCGGGGCGGCACCCGATCAGTCGACGGGGTAGTCGTGATGGGCGCCCAGGAAGACCGCGAACACCGGTGGACGCTGCTGGAGCAGTTCCAATCGGCCGCCGTCGGCCTCCGCCAGGTCGCGGGCGACGGCCAGGCCCAGACCGGTCGAGTTGTGGCCGCTGACGGCCCGCTCGAAGACCCGCGCACCCAGTTCGTCCGGGACGCCCGGGCCCTCGTCCTCGACCTCGACGACGACCGACGTGCCGGTGGTGCGGGTCCGGATGTTCACCGCGCCCGCGCCGTGCATGAGGGTGTTCTCGACGAGCGTGGCGAGCACCTGGGACAGCGCCCCCGGCGTCGCGACCGCGGTCAGGCCGCGCTCGCCCTCGACCCGGATGCTGCGCTTGGCCTCACGGAAGTTGGGCCGCCACTCGTCGATCTGCTGCTGGATCACGTCGTCCACCCGCACGGTGACCGCGGACATGTTGCGCGGGTCGCGCCCGGCGCTGCCGCGCCGACTGCTGGTGAGCAGTCGCTGGACCACATCGGTGAGCCGTTCGACCTGGGAGAGCGCGATCGCGGCCTCCTCCTTGACGGTCTCCGGGTCCTCGGTCGCGATGATCTCCTCGAGCCGCATGGACAACGCGGTGAGCGGCGTACGCAGCTGGTGCGACGCGTCCGCGGCCAGCCGGCGCTCGGCGGTGAGCATCCGCGCGATCCGCTCCGCGCTCTGGTCCAGGACCTCGGCGACCCGGTCCAGTTCGGGCACTCCGTACCGGCGATGCCGCGGGCGCGGGTCGCCCGAGCCGAGCCGCTCGGCGGTCTCGGCCAGGTCGGTCAGCGGCCGGGCCAGCCGGCGGGCCTGCCACACCGCGAGGGCGGCGGCCGCGGCGACCGCGAGCAGCGCGACGCCGAAGATCAGCAGCAGCGATTCGCGGATCTTGCCGGTGACCCGGTCCCGCGACTCGCCGACCACGACCCGCTCGCCCGTCTCGCCGGTCATCGGCTCCTCGAACAGCCGGCCGGAGGGCTTGCGCCCGATCACCAGGTCGGGCTGCCCGGGCAGGCTCACGATCGCGTAGCGATGCGGCTCGACCTGCCGGTGCAGCAGATCGGCGTCGGGGTGTTCACCGGACGCGAGCCGCAGCTCGACGACCTCCAGCACCCGCGCGGCCTCGGCCTTGAGGCTGTCGCTCGCGGTCGTCTCGATCGCGTGCGTCTCCACGAACGCGAGCGGCACGCCGAGCACGGCCACGACGACCAGGACCACGCCGAGCGTGGTGTTGATGAGCCTGCGACGCAAGGTGGGTCCCGTCAGCTTTTTTCGAAGCGGAAGCCCACGCCGCGCACGGTCGTGATGTAGCGGGGGTTGCCCGCGTCGTCGCCGAGCTTCTTGCGCAGCCACGAGATGTGCATGTCGAGCGTCTTGGTGGAACTCCACCACGTGGTGTCCCAGACCTCGCGCATGAGCTGGTCACGGGTGACCACCCGGCCCGCGTCGCGCACGAGCACGCGCAGCAGGTCGAACTCCTTGGCGGTGAGCTGGAGCTCGTCCTCGCCGATCCACGCGCGATGCGAGTCGACGTCGATCCGCACGCCGTGCACGCCCTGGCCGACATCGGCGGCGCCGCGGCGGAGCAGGGCGCGCACGCGCGCGAGCAGTTCGGCCAGCCGGAACGGCTTGGTGACGTAGTCGTCGGCGCCGGCGTCGAGGCCGACCACGGTGTCCACTTCGTCGGCGCGCGCGGTCAGGACCAGAACCGGGAAGCCGTGCCCCTCGGCACGCAGCCGCCGGCACACCTCCAGGCCGTCCATGCCGGGTAGACCGAGGTCGAGGACGAGCAGGTCCACCCCGCTCTGCGCGGCGCATTCAAGAGCGCTTGGGCCGTCCTCGCGCACCTCGACCTCGTAGCCCTCTCGGCGCAACGCACGCGCGAGCGGTTCGGAGATGGATGCGTCGTCCTCGGCGAGCAGTACGCGGGTCATGACCTTGATGTTACTGAGCCATCGGCGTGAGGTTGACGAGCTCCGGCCGACAGACCTTCGGGCACCGGGAATCGGTGGGGAATCCGAGGGGGATTTTTCCCCGATCCCAGGACGCCGACCGGGCTCCCGCTCCCCCGGATCGCCTCACTCGTCCTCCTCGTGCCGGCGCCACGAGTACAGCATCGTCGCCACGGCCATCGCGAGGATCAGCACGCCGCACACGATCGCGAAGATCGTCGCGCCGGACATGCCGTCGTCGTCCCCGGCCGGTGCGGCCTGTGCGTCGCCGGTCGCCTTGCCTGCCTCCTTCGCGAGGGCGGCAGGGTCCGCGGCGGGACTCTCGGCGCGCTGTGGCGGCGTCTGCGCGAGCGTCGACACCGGCGCCTGCGCGGGGGACTGCGAATCGGCGCGGCCCGACGGCCCGTCCAGGCCCTTGTCCTGCAGGTCGACCTTGAGGGTCAGCGCGGGCGGCGCCGGGCTCGCGGGGAAGCACGTGGTGATCTGGTCGCCGAAGATGGCGGTGCTGGTGACCATCTTCCCCGGGGCGATCATGATGTCGCCGCGGGCGTCGAGCGGGACGGTGATCTCGCCCTCGTACGGCGGCACCACGATCTGCGCCGGCGTGCCCGGGATGTCGACGCGCATCTTCGGGCCCTGGAGCGTGAGTTCGCCGGCCGCGCCGCCGGAGAGCACGAGCTGGATCGACGGCGTCAGCGGCGTCCCCGGGAACGGAAGCGGGCTGGTCGCGGGGCTGCCGCCGAGGGTGACCTTGATCCGTACCTTGTCGCCGGGGCGGACCGGATCGGTCGGGCCGTCGAGCGAGATCTGCTGCGGGCCGTCCACGGGGGGCTGGTCGAGCGGGATGACGCAGTGCACCTGCACGGTCAGGGGTTCCGCCGCAGCGGGCGGAGCGAGCGCGAGCGCCGTGCCGGCCGTGCAGCCCAGTGCGAGGGCGGCGCTCGCTATGCGTGGAGCCGAGAGAGCCATCGGGTGTCGCGTTCCTTCTCGTGGGTGACCTGCGTGACGCCGGTGACCTGGGAGTTGTCGGTGTCGCGCTGGTGCGGGTGGGGTGGGGATGTACCGAGGTGGCGGAATATAGCCGAAGGGCCCCCCGGCCGGGTGAGGACCGGCCGGAGGACCCTTCTGTGCCATGGAGTTCATCCACCGCGCTTGTTACAACCGGGAACCGACGGAACGTCAGATCTGGTTGCGCATGCGCCGGCGGTAGGGCACGAACAGCATCAGCGCGATCGCGCCGAGCACGGCCGTACCGGCCGCCATGGCGAACGCGGTCATGCCGTCACCCTCGGCACCGGTGTTCGCGAGGTCGCCCGGGTTGTTGTTGCCCGTCGGGGTCTGGGAGAGGGTCTGCGAGGGCGTCTCGGAGTTCGCGGGCGGCGTGCCCTGGTCGCCGGTCGCCTTCAGGGTGGCCGACACCGTGGTCTTGGTGACCGAGCAGGTGGTGGTGGACTTGGCGTTGAGCGTGCCGACCTTGGCCGAGGTGGCCACCTTCAGCTCACCGGGCTTGAACGTGAAGTCGCCGCCACCCCAGACGTCGAACTTGCCCGTGACCGGACCGTCCAGGATCAGGGCGTCACCCTTGTTGACCGTGATCGTCTTCGCCGGGGCGGTCAGGTCGATCGACTTCTTGTTGCTGCCCTCCTCCACGTCGACCTTGAAGGTCGGCGTGAAGGTCAGCTCGATGTTGTCCATCGGCAGCGACGCGGGCGCCTGGCCGACGACGTTGTCCTTGAACTTCGCCGAGATGTCGAGCTTGTCACCCTTCTTGGCCGTGCTCGCGACGGTGATTGTGGCGGCATAGGTCGGCGTCGTGTCCGGGATCTCGATCGGGAAGCCCTCGACCACGGTCTTGCACTTGTATTCGATGGTCACCTCCTTGCCGTTCGGCGGTCCCTGGGTACCGGGCGGCTCGGTCGTGGGCGGCGTCGTCGTGGGCGGCGGGGTCGCGCCCGCGTCGACCGGCAGCTTCCCGAGCTTGGGCGCGCCGTTCACGGTGCACGGCACATCGAGACCGCCCGCGTTGAGCACCAACTTGGTCGGGGTGAGCTCGATGTCGCCCGTGGCGTTCGACGGCACCTTGATCTTCGCGTTGAACGGGGGAAGCGTGATCGGCTGCCCCTCCGTGACCGAGACCTTCCCGGTCTCGCCCTCGAGCTTCAGGGCATCGGTGGAACCCCCCGACGCCTTGGCGTCGAGCGTCGCGGTGAAGTCCACCGGAGCAGGCAAGGTCAGCGGGCCCTTGACCGGGGTGGCACCCATGGACACCTTGACCGTGGCCGTGCCGCCCGGGGCGGTCTTGGCCGTCGGCATCTCCACCGCGATGTTGAAGTCGTCGGTGACGTCCGGCGAGCCCGCCGGAAACGGGATCTTGCAGGTCATGTTGACCTTGACCGGGTCGGCCGCCTGCGCGGCGGGCGCCAGCGCGATCATGCCGGTGCCACCCGCCACCAGCATGCCGCCGATCGCGGCTGTAGCGAGTCGTGTCTTGGCCTTGCTCATCAGGTTGTGCTCCCTTCGTCGGGGCGGGACTCACCCCGTCGTGTTCGGTCAGCTGAGCGTGAGCGTCAAGGTCGCCGAGTAGCTCTCGGCCGACGTGTTCCGGTCGGGCAGACGCAGGATCAGGTCCGCTCCGACGTCGAACTCACCCCCCGTGACGCTCGGTGACGCCGATGTAGAGCAAAGGGTTGCCGTCCGACTCGACTGCGCCCGGTTTCCGGGCTTCGCCGAGCTGGGATAGGGGCCGCGCCCCGGATGCGGGGTGCAGTACGGATTCCAGACGAGGTTGTGTGCCTCGATCCGGGTTCCGTCCTCCGCCCGGAAGTCGGACATCGCACCCGTGAGGGTCCAGCCGTGGCGCGAACCCCGAAAGTCCTGCACGAGCATCGGGTTCAAGGCACCCTTCGCGGTGCCGCTCACCCGATCCACCGTGAGCCGGCTCTGGCCGGTGCCCGGCGTACTGACCGCCAGGACTCCCGGGTTGACGTTGCCGTCCACCCGGGCCGGGGACCGGGGTTGCTCGATCCTGGTGTCCCAGTCGAGATCCCCGGATCCGCCGGGCGAACCGGTCCGGCCGTCGGTCGTGCCGCCGCCGGCGTCGCCCGAGCCGGTCGAGTCGCCGGTGGTCGCGCCGTCGCTCGGCGGCGCCGAGAGCGCGCCCTCGGTGGTGCTCGGCGCGGGCCGGAACACCCCGCCGCCGTCCGGGCCGGGCTGGTCGGTGACCTTGGACTGCGACGGGCCGAACTCGCCGCCGCCCGGCCCGATATAGAGCGCGAGCACGCTGCCGACCACCGCGACGGTCGCGATGAGGGCGGCGGCTCCCGTACGGGGGCGGGTGGTCATCGGTCCCGACCCCCCGACTCGTCGGGTCGGGGCCGGCCGCCCTCGGCGGGCTCGGCGTCGGCGTACAGCGGACCGCCGATCACCACCGTCTCGACAATCGAACGGATGGGGCGTTTGCTCAGGTCGACCGGTTCGCCGGGCTCGGCCGGTGCGTCCGGTGCGGCCGGCGGGCGGCGGTTCGCGGTCTTGGCCGCTGACGCTCCGTCATCCGCCGTGTCCTCGACGGGTGTTCGGTTGCGCATCGGCCTCCCGGTGAGCGAGGACGTCTCCGGCAGCCCGACTTCGCGCTCGCGCTCGGACGTCCGCCGGGCTCGCTGCTCGCCGATCAACTCGACGATCCGCAGGAACAGTCGCCAGATCGCCACGGGGACGACGATCACCAGGAGGGCGCCGAAGATGTATACGCCCCACGGTCGGCCGACCTCCAGGGCCTGCTCGTCCACGATCTGGCCGTCGTACATCACGCGCCAACTGAAGGTGCCGTGCTGCCGGGCGTCCAGTTCCACCGGAAGCGAGACGGTGGTCCGCTGACCCGGCGCGATCGTGATGTGCGACTCGAAGTCCTCCCACGTCGGGGCGTAGACGCCTTCGTAGAAACCGATCCGGAAGGTCGGGTTGATGATCGCCGTCTGGCCCATGTTCCCGACCTCGATCCGGAACCGGCGTTGGACCGGTGAACCGAACCAGGTGAAGATCGTGTCCTCGCCGACCATCGCGCTGTCGATGAACACCAGCCGCCCGGGCGTCTTGACCAGTTGCGGCAGCGGCGCGAACGGAGCGCCGTCGATCTCCAGCGGCACACTCGCGTCCTTCGCCGGGCCGTTCATGACCACGGCGATCCGGACGACGCACGGACAGGGGGACGGCGGAACGACCGCCGTCAGGGTGATCGCGACGTTGCCGCCCGCGTCGACGGTGCCGCTCGCGGCGCTCGCCGCGGCGCAGTTGACGGTGCCGCGCAGGCCGTTCTCGCCGCAGATGCTCGCCTGGACCAGCGATCCGGGCGTCCAGTCGCCGCCGACCACGGACACTTTGTCCCCGACCGCGGCCTTGCCGGGGTCGATGGACGCGCTGGGGTTGGCGCCCGGCGGCGGGTCCGCCGCACGCGCGGGCGCCGTGCCGCCCAGGGCGACGAACCCCAGCAGCAGCACGGCGATCAGCGCGAGGGCGGCACCGCGGGAGCGGCCGACCCGAGCTGCGTTGTGGACGCGGTGACCCATGATCAACGGCCGACCCCCGCGGAGTCCGCCGAGTCCGCCGAGTCCGCCGCTTCCTCGGCGGCCGGGGCGTCGGCGCGCGGTCGGGGCGGCGGCTGCTTGCCCTTCGGGCGCTTGGCGGTCTTCTTCGGGGCGGCGGCAGCGGGCTTGTCGGCGGCCGCAGCGGGCTGCTCGGCGGGCTCGGCCGGCGCGGCGGCGGGCTCGTCCGCTTCGGCGGCCGTGTCCTCGGCGGGCTTGTCCGTCGCAGGCTTGTCCGCCGCGGGCTCCGCTTCGGCAACCGCCGCGGGGAGTTCGCTCGCGACAGGCTCGGCGTCGGCCTCGGGAGACTCGGTCGCCTTGTCCTCGGTGGCCTTGTCCTCGGCCGCCTTGCCCTCGGTCACCTCGACGTCGTCGGCCGCGGCCGTTTCGTCACCGGAGTCGGCAACGGCAACCGGCGTCTCGGCGACGGCTTCCTCGGCCTCGGCGGGCGCCTCGGACGCGGATTCGACCGACTCGACCGACTCGTCGTCCTTCGCGGCACCCACGGGCGCCGCCGGCTTCGCCGGCTCGGGGTCCGGCACCGGCGCGGCTTCCGCCTCGACCGGCGCCTTCGCCGGCTCGGGCTCGCCGGACGTCTCGGCGTGCTCGGCGGCCTTCGTCGCAGCCGGTGCGGCCGGGATCGGCGGCAGCACGGTGGTGTCGTCGGTCGGGCCGCTCGGCCCCTCGGGCTTGGCCGGGTCCCCGCCCTTGCCACCCTTGCGGTTGTTGCGCCACAGGTTCCAGCCCAACCCGCCGGCGAGCAGGAGGACGGCCAGCGTGAGCAGGCTCGGCCACGGCACCGCCGTGTAGGAAACGCTCGCGCTGTCCTTGACGTTCAGGTCGGCGGCCCCGCCGCTGACCTTGATCGTGACGTGGTCCAGACGCGGCGCGTCCTTCCAGTCGATGACCTTCTCCACGGTCGCGCCGGGCAGGATCTCGGTGCCCTCGTCCACCTTGTCGAACAGCTCGCGGCCGAACAGGCCCTTGGCCTCGATGTCGAACTTGGGGCGCAGGATCACGTTGCCGCGGTTGACGATCCGATAGGTGATCTTCGCCCTGCCCGAACCGAAGAACTGGCCGAAGCCCGCGTTGCGCTCGACGTCGATCTTCTGGATGTCCACGGCCGGCAGCGCGTCGCCCTGGACCCGGAGATAGACACGGGCACCGATCTGGCGCTGGATGTTGACCTTGATCTGGCCCTGCTGCTTGGTGCCCTCGACCGCGGTGTTGAGCGCGACCACGGCCCCGGGGTGGTCACCGGGAGTCGCGTTCGGCGGGATGACGATGTTGAACGGGACCGCGCGCTTCTCGCCCGGCTGCAGGGTCAGCGTCTGGTTCTCGGGCGCGACCTGGATCCAGGTGCCGATGTCGGTCTGCTTGTCGGTGACCGTGCGCAACGCAAAGCCGCCGTCGCGGGGCGTGTTGTACGCGTCCGCGCCGAACAGCTTCATCGTGAGCGGCGCCGGGCTCGTGTTGTGCACCGTCACGGTGTCCGGGACGGTCGTGCCGGCGGCGCCTTCGAGGAAGAAGTAGCGGCGCGCGTTCTGGCTGGTGCCGTCGGGCACGAAGGGATCGACCGACCATTCGCCGTTTCCGGCGGCCGACGCGGGCGTCGGCGCGACCAGGGTCAGCGCCGCGAACAGCGTTGCCAGCACTGCGAACAGCGTGCCCAGGGTTCGTGTGCGTCCGCCTTGCCGGCGGCTCGGGAGGGCCGAGGTGCCCGTCATCGGTGTCTCCAGCTGGTCTGTGTGCTGCGGATCGAATGGGCCGGCTTCGGGAGCGGATCCGAAGGGCCCGCGCTGTGTGCCTGAGTGGTGCTGACGCGGATCGGACGAGTGCGGTGTGGGCGGGACGGGCCGGCTGCCCGCCCCACCCTCCGCTCTGCGTCGATCCGCAGCGGCCCGCGCCGGCGGATCGTGGGCCACGGATGGTGTCCGTGGCCCACGAGCCCCTGGTTTCAAGGCCGTTCGAGGTCTCCGCGCCGGAGGGTTCCGGTTTAGGAGATGGAGAGGGTGAGCGTCGCGCTGTAGGTGCCGGGGGCCTGGTAGGCGGGAACCGCCAGGGCCAGACCCGCGTCGGCGGCGAACGTGCCACCCGTGACCGCCGCGTTGGGCGCGGAGGCCAGCGTGGCGCCGGTCTTGCCGATCGGGCCGGCGCTACCGGCCACGGCCTGGCTCGGCGAACCCTCGCCCGGCGTGACCTTCGGGGTCCACGAGAACTTCTCCGCCGCGATGGTGCCGCCCGCGCCGTTGCTGAAGTCCGTCACCGAACCGGTCAGTGTCCAGCCGGTGGCCCCGCCGCGGTAGTCCTTGACCGTCACCGTGTTCAGGGCGCCGGTCATGTTCTGCTCGGTCCCGTTCAGGGTCACGTCGGACAGCTTGATCCCGCCGTTCTCCTGAGAGATCGTCAGGGCGCCGCCGGCGATCTTGCCGGTGAGGTCCTGCTTCAACGAGCCGGCCGGGGGTTCGACCCCGTCGACCGTGAACGGCGCGCCTGCGGACAGCGTGCCGGTGGTGTCCTCGGAGGCCGCGATCAGCGTGGTGTCGGCCTTGTTGACCTTGACCTTCGCGGTGAACTTGCCGTCCGTGCCGGCCTTCGCCATCACCAGACCGGGGACATCCGGCTGCTGCGCGGCGTTGGTCGGGATCACGTACACGTCGGCGCCCGGCGTGTAACCCTCGCCGGCGACCGTGACCTCGGTGCCGACCGGCCCGTGGGTCGGGTCGAGGGTGAGCTTGCGCGGGTTGCTCGGGACGTCCGCCTTGACCGAGACGTTCGAGGTCTTGGACTTGTCGCCGACGGTGACCTTGAGCTGGTACGAGCCGTCCGCGACGGTCGCGCCGATCGTCGCGGTACCGGCGAGCGCGCCGTCCGTGACCGTGAGCGCCCCGGTGACCTTGGTCGCGTCACACGCGTTGCCGGTCGAGTCGCACAGCGCGACCGTGGGGGTACCTGCCGGCCAGTTCGTACCGGCGACGGTGAGGGCGCCGCCGGGCTTGACCTGTCCGGGAGTCGTGGTCAGGGTCGGGTCCAACGGCGGGGTGTCGGCGACCTTGTAGGACGCGACGACGCCGTTGCTGCCGGTCACCTGGCAGGTGGCCGTGGTGATCTTGTTCGCCTGACCGGGCAGGTAGACGTCCAGTGCGAACGTCTTGAGGGTCAGGTCGATCTTGGTGCCCGGGGCGGCCTGCGGAATGGCCAGGTCGGCGGTGAACTCGGGCGGGTTGATGCCCACCGTGGGACCGATGTCCGCGGTGAACTTCGGGGCGGTCAGGGTCACTTCGCCGCCGGTGCTCAACGCGAAGGTGTACTGGCCGACGAAGCCGATACCGGGGAAGGCGGTGTCCGGCCGCAGTGGATTCTCGCCCGCGTCGATCTTGGCCTGCACCGTCCCCGGCGCGTCACCGGTGTCCGGCGTGAGCGCCACGTCGAACGTCTGCTTGCCGGACTTGTTCCAGTTCAGGATCGGCTCGGTGCAGGTCAGGTCCGGGTTGACCGATCCGGCGTATGCCATCGGCGCGCCCGCGATCAGTCCGGCCGTACCCGCGATCATCGCGACGCCGAGCGACGCGACAACCTTCTTGCTGGGTTTGAACATTGTGGTGCTGCTCCCTTCAGGGGGTTACCACCGGCCGCCAGGGGGCGGGGCGGTCGAACACCACACCGGAGCCGGTGTCGGGGAGCGTCGCACTACCATGAGACCGGCGCTCCGGTGCCGTACCTGGGGCGGTCGCCTCGCTCGAGATCCGTTTGCACACGGCCGAGGCGGCCGTCTCACTGTCCGTCGATTCCCTTGCGGGGCGCGGACCCTGCTGGTGCGAATTGAAACCTGTTACAGATTCTGGCGTGCCATTCACGCGCGATCACGCCGCATAGTCAATAGCCGACGGTGAGCGACACGGTCGGCCTTCCGAATATGGAAGGCCGACCGCTCCGTGCCATCGATCAAGCGTTGCGAGAGGCCCGAACCCGACGGGTCGCGAGCAGGACGCCGCCGATGCCGAGCAGACCGACGGTGCCGCCGAGCAGACCCATGGAGAGCGCGTCGTCGAGCGGGCCGGTCTTGGGCAGCGTGCCGCCGCCGGTGGTGCCCGTCGTCCCGGTGGTTCCGGTCGTGCCCGTGGTCCCGGTGGTCCCCGTGGTCCCGGTGGTACCGGTCGTGCCCGTCGTCCCGGTGGTCCCCGTCGTGTTCGCGGCCGGGAGCTGCACCGAGAACGCCACCGGAGCCGTGCCGGTGACGTCACAGGGGACGTTCAGCGTCAGCGGCGGCTCGGGGACCTCGATCTTCAGGGAGAACTTCTTGGGGATCAGTTCCAGCTTCCCCTTGGCCGCGGCCGGCACCGAGACGTTGGCCGCGAACGCGCCCACGTCGATCCCGGCCGCCGCCTCGACGCTCAGGCTGGCCGTGCCGCCCACGGCGGTGACGGTGGCGGAGCCGCCCTCGTACTTCGCGGTGAAGGTCAGCGTCGGCGTAATCTTGACGGTGGCCTTGATCGGCGAGGCCGCCGGGCTGACGCCCGGATCGATGTTCAACTGGATCGACTTGCCGGGCTCGGCCGAGCTCGGACCGGTGACCGTGAACGGCTGGGGACCCGACTTGCTCGGCCCGCCCATGGCGGCCGCGACGACGGGGTCACTGAAGTCGCATTTCACCTGAGTGGTGATCGGCGCCGCGTTCGCCTGCGGCGCGAACGCCAGCATGCTGCCCGCCATGACGGCAATCGCCGCCAATCCGCCCGCTGTTCGCTTGTGGGGCCTGACCATAGGGTGATTCTCCCTTCGGGGGATCTCTTGCTTGCCACGCAGTCCTGATCGGAACGGCCGGAGCGGCACGCGCTCAGCAGGGCCGTTCCGGCACGTCGGCCTGCACCGACCCGTCACGCGCCCCGACTCATCGGGCACACGCGGTCGCCACACCCGACTTCCCCCTTTCGAGGCGCGGACCGGGCGGAAAACCCGGACCACGCGAGCACCGGCGGGACACGCCTTGCGTTCCCTGGAAGGGGCTTCCCTTGGCGCATCCGGGAGACATCGACACTGTTCCAGTACTTGATGTCACGTCAGATCTTCGGGTGACGGTACGACAAGTGGCATGAGCGGACAACAGCGATAAGCAGAAAATCTGCATCCGTCGGACACGGTTCCATATCGCGCGGACCTGCGGAATCGCTGTGTCGACAAGACGGTTGACAGGTCGTCACAAACTCGACACGTGTCGAGCGAGGTGCGGCTTTCGCCCCGGAAAGAAAGGGGGACCCCGGGCGAACATGCCCGAGGCCCACCTTCGCGCTCGACTCCACGACCACGGGACCGTCGTCGACGGCGTGTCGGGCCGAGCGACCGGCCCGCGACCGCCTCGGACGTGACGCTCGACCGTGTCGACGACGACGCTCCGTGCCGTCGCTTCTCGAACCCGTCACAGCCGGGGAAGATCCCTTGACACCACGTCAGGCAAGCGGAATCAATGGGCATTTGGCTCATTTATGGAACACGTTTCAGGTCCCTCGCGTCCCAGTGGATCCGGGGTCCGACAGGAAAGGAGCGTCCCGCGCATGGTTCCACCCCGCAGGAGGCTGCTCGCGATGTTGGGGGCGGGCGTGCTCGCCGCCGGCGCGGCAGGTCTCACGGCTGTCGCACCCGCGGCACAGGCGGCGCCCGTGGAGCACGAGGTGAGTTGCGAACCGCCGCCCGCCGCCGGTCCCGTCTTCACGTGGAAGCCGAAGATCGAGCTTTCCGTGTCGCCGCCCAAGCAGGGCACGTACAAGGTCGGCGAAGAGGTGACCGTCACCTGGCACTGGGCAACACCCCCGCGCAACCCGTGGACGTGGACCGGTGTCCTCCCGGACACCGAGACTCCGAACGCCACGGTCAAGCTCTCCAACGCCCAGGTCGGCGACATCGCGCTCGCGGGCCCCGCGAAGCACCCGGCCGTCGGCCGCTCCGAGCCGCTCCCGCTCGCGGACATGACCGGCAGGTTCACCATCGCGGCGGAGGGTCGGATCGACCTGGCCCCCGGGGCGTACGTACTCAAGCAGTTCCTGATCCGGGACTCGCCCTGCACTCCGGTACATCCCGACCGCCTGCCCGTCTCGGCGAGCATCGAGGTCGGCATCCGCCAGACGCCGGGGCCGGGTGCCAACGGCGGTTCGGGCACCGCCGCCGGTTCGTCCGGGACACCCTCCACCCCGCCCCCGAGCAGCACCTCCACCGGCCCGCCCGCCGGCACCGTCGGCGATCCGACGCTCGGTGGAACCGGCGCGACGGCCGGGCCCACCACCGGGTCCACCGCTCCGCCGAGCACCCTTCCACTGCCACCCGCCGGCCAGGTACCGCAGACGCCCGTGGACGCCGTGGCCGGACCACTGTTCATGCGCCAGGATCAGGCCGGGGTGACCATGCCGCAGTTCCAACCCACCGGCGACCCGCAGCAGTTGGAGGGTCGGCTCAACCCGGTGTCCATCGTGGACCGACGCGGCAGCACGCTCGGGTGGACGCTGACCGCCCAGACCAGCGACTTCGTCGGCCAGGGCGGCGAGGTCATCCCCGCCCGGCAGCTCACCTGGATCCCGGCCTGTACGACCGTCGAGGGCCCGCCCGCCACCGTCGGCACCGGTGTGCCCGGCACGGTCGGCGGCAGCGCCGAGGTGCTGTGCCGGCAGAACCCGAGCACCGGCGCCGTCACCGGCGGCGCGTTCGAGGCGAACGCCCTGCTGAACCTGTCGCTCCCCGGCGGCTCGCGCTCCGACACCTACACGGGGAATCTGACGCTCAGTCTGAGCTGAGTCACCGTCGGCAATCGGGACGCCCTCCTCGCGCGACATGAGGAGGGCGTCCTTCCGTTTTTTCCCGCCCGAATCCCTTGACTTTGTGATCTTGCTGACGCGGAATGAGCGAGCACAATTTCTGTAACACGTTCCACCGACCTGGCAGGGCCGCACCTCGCGGCGGCACCCGCCCGGCCGCGCACGAGGCATCGGGGCCCGCGCGGGCGTGTATACCCGCCGACCACACGCGCGGCCTCTCGATGTGGTGTTTCGGCTGCCCCGCCTTCCCCGGCGCCGGCAGAGCGGTAACCGAGAAAAGGAACGCACCATATGTTCAAGGCAAACAAGCAACTCGCCGCGTCGCTCGGCGTCGTGACGATCGCCGGCACCGTCGGCATGGTGGCGCTCGCACCCGCCGCGAACGCGGCGGAGGTGTCCTACACCTCGCACTGCGTGAACCAGATCGTCAAGGACCTGGTGATCCCGGACGGCGACCTGAAGATCGACCTGACGGTCGCGCCGGCCAAGGCGCGCTACGACATCGGCGAAGAGGTCACGGTCACCTGGACCTGGAAGTCGTACCCGAAGGCGCCGCCGGAGATCCCCGTCGTCGGCAAGGTGGACAAGGACTCGACGCTGCCCAAGGGCAGCGTCACCCTCGGCGGCGCGGCCACCGGTGCGGTCGCGGTCGAGGGTCAGCGGATCAACCCCGAGACCGGTCCGGGCCAGGAGCTCGTGCTCACCAACATGACCGGCAAGGTCAAGCTGACCCAGGCCGGCGACGTGACGCTGACCCCTGGGCTGTACTCGACCTTCACCAAGGCCTTCGGCTTGGACGCCGAGACCAAGTGCAACCCGGTCAACACGGTCGCCCCCTCGGCCACCCTCAAGGTCGGCGCGGCCGACCAGCCGGTGCTGAGCGCGCCCTCCGGCGCGGTCGAGCCGGGTACCGAAGTGGCCCTGACCGGAACCAAGTTCGCCCCCGGCGCGGTGACCGCGACGTTGGACGGCAACGCCGCCGGGATCGCCGGCTCCACGCTCGCCGTGGACGCGGCCGGCAACCTGACCGGCAAGGTCAAGCTCGCCGGCGACGTCGCCAACGGCACGCACACGCTCGCGGTGGCCGACAGCGCGGGCAACGCCGGCCAGGCGCAGCTCCTGGTCCGCAAGAAGGTCGAGCCGCCCAAGCCCGGCGACCTGACCCAGAAGCTCGACGGCACGATCACCGCCGGCGCGCTGACCATCACGCAGCAGTCCGGCGGCATCCGGCTGTCCGAGGTCGGCGTGAGCGCGCAGGACCAGACCATGACGGGCAAGCTCAACACCGTCACCGTCACCGACCTGCGCGGCGGCAACGCCGGGTGGACGCTGACCGGTTCGATCACCGACTTCGCGACGGAGGCCGGCGAGACCATCCCCGCCGACCGCTTCTCCTGGAAGCCGAAGGCCACCAAGGCCGACGAGAAGTCGAAGGGCACACCGGTCGCGGGCAGCGCGGGCACCATCGGCGCGGGTGCGACCCTCGCCTCCGTGGCCCAGGGCACGACCAACACCGGCGGCACCTTCTCCGCCGACGCCGACATCGACCTGAAGGTTCCGGCCTACCAGGGCGCCGGCGACTACAGCGCGACGCTGACCCTGTCGATTTCCTGACAGTATTCGTCGGTTCACCGACGGGGCGCCCGCCGCATTCCCTCACTGCGCGGTGGGCGTCCCGTCGCCCGTTCCCGCCCGTCGAATCCGCACACAAATCGTTGTCGCCGGATCGCGTTCCGCTGTTGACTTCGCAAACGCCCCCGGGCTGAATGGGAGGCGCTGTTTTCTGGAACAGGTTTCATCAGCAGGAACGACCGGGTGACAACGGCGGGGTCGGGTATCACCCCGCCTACGTCGAATCGGCGCACGGCACCGAATCGACCGCCCCGCGCCGCGCGGGTCACCGACGGCGGCGGACCGGTCCCGGTGTGGTGTTCGACTGCCCGCTCCCCCGGCGGGCCAGGCAGGCATCCCGAGGAGGGACAGCACCACATGCTCAGACCAAGAACCAGGGAAAGCACTGGGTCCGGATTCCGCAACAAACGCATCGCCGGCGTGCTCGGTACCGCCCTCGTGGCCGGTGCCCTGGGCGTGGGCGCGGGGGCACAGTCCGCGAGTGCGGCCGCTGTGACGTACAACGTGCACTGTGTACCGCCGAGCATCGGTGGCGGTCCGTTCGACTTCGACGCCCAGGTCGACCTCTCGGTCGAGCCGGCCAAGGCGAAGTACAACGTGGGCGACGAGGTCACCGTCACCTGGACCTGGAAGGACGCGGCGAAGAACCCGTCCTCGGTGACCGTGAACGCCGACGCGGTCAAGCCTCGGGGCAAGGTCCTCGTCTCCGGCGCGCAGGGCGGCGAGATCGCCATGGAGGGTCCGCAGAAGAACGCGCAGACTCCCGGCGGTGAGAAGCTGTGGCTGTCGAACATGACCGGCAAGCTGAAGATCGCCAAACCGGGTGAGCTCAACCTCTCCCCCGGCGGCTATACGAGCACCGCGAGCATGTTCGGCTCCTGGGACACGCCGTGCACCACCAACGGCACGCCCGGCGTGGGCGCGACGCTCAAGGTCGACGGCGCGATCAAGCCCGCGACGGTGGCCTTCGACCGAAACATCGCGCGTCCCGGCTCGAAGATCGACGTGACGGGCGAGAACTGGCCGACCAGCGCGAGCGGCGTCACCGTCGAGCTGTGCAACCAGGACGGCAGCGGCTGCGGACCGGAAAGGGCGTCGGGCTCCACCCTCACCGTCGACGCCTCCGGAAAGCTGCAGGGTTGGGTCCGGTTGTCCGCCGACCTGCCGAATGCCATCCACCAGGTCAGGATCAGCTCCGCCACGGCGTCGATCACGGTGCCGATCTCGGTCGACAAGAACGCGCTGCGGCACTCCGAGCCGGTTCGCTACAGCGTGCGCTACACGCCGGCGCCGGCCAACGGTCCGGACTTCGTCTGGGAACCCGAGGTCGCGCTCTCCGTCAGCCCCGTCAAGCCGTGGTACGAGATCGGCGACGAGGTCACGGTCGACTGGAAGTGGATCCAGTATCCGCGCAACCCCTCCAGTTGGGTCGTCGCGCTGCAGGACACGGTGACGCCCAACGGCACCGTGAAGCTGTCCGGCGCGCAGACCGGCACCGTCCAGGTCACCGGCCCCAAGGGGAACCCGGCCAGCCAGGGCGGCAAGGTGCTCCAGGTCGGCGACATGAAGGGCAGCTTCAAGATCACGAAGGCGGGCCGGATCGACCTGGCTCCCGCCGGATATGGCATGAAGGTCATCCACACGTCGTCGAGCGGTGTCCCCACCGGTGACCCGGCGCCGTCGCACTCGATCGCGGTGGGCGAGCCCGCCCAGGCGAACCTGATCGTGGATCAGAGCCTGCTCAAGCCGGGCGACGTGGTGCACCTGACCGGCGAGCACTGGCCCACCGGCCAGGGCAACCCGCAGGTCCAGCTCTGCCAGGAGGACGGTTCGGGCTGCACCGGCTCGGCGTTCACCGCGGGCAACGGCTCGGTGGCCCAGGGCGGCGCGCTCACCGCCCAGGCCACACTCGGCACGCACGTGACGCCGGGCAAGTACCAGGTGAAGGTCACCGTCGGCGTCACCTCGCTGTCGGCCCCCGTCACCGTGACGTCGGCGGTCGTCCTGCCGCGCGCGATCACGGCCACACCGGACAAGGGCCCCTCGGGGACGAAGGCGCACGTGACGGGGAAGAACTTCACCCCCGGCGCGGCCGTCGTCCTGGAGACCCTGGACGCCAACCTGGGCGCGACCGGTGACACGGTCGAGGTCGCGGCCGGCCCGGACGGTACGTTCGCCGTCGATCTGACGGTGACCAAGCCGGGCACGACGCAGATCCGGGCGTCCGAGAAGGGCGACCCGAACAAGATGGCGCTCGCCGCCTTCACCCTCGAGGGTGGCGGTGGTCCCGGTGAGGAACCGGGCACGTTGTCCATGACGCAGGCGGCGAACGGTGTCGTGCTCGCGGACGTCGCGTTCTCGAACCGGGACCAGGCGATGGCGGGTTCGCTCAACGCGGTCACCGTCACCGACGCCCGCAAGGGCACGCTCGGCTGGGAACTCACCGGCTCGGTCTCCGAGTTCAAGTCGGCCGAGGGTGGCTCGCTGCCCGCGTCCGCGCTGTCGTGGACGCCCGGGTGCGTGGCTCGGGCGGACTCGGCCAGCCAGGTCGTGACGGGCTCGGCGGGCGCGGTCAACGGCGGTCTGCTGTGCAGCGCGGCGGCGTCCACGGACCCGGCGCACAAGACCGGTGGCGTGTTCACCGCGAACGCGGGCCTGTCGCTCGCGGTCCCGGCGTACCAGGCGGCCGGAACGTACACGGGAACGCTGACGCTGACCATCTCCTGACGGCGCGTCAGCCCCGCGCGGGGCGCCCTCCATCACCTTCCGAGGTGGCGGGGGGCGCCCCGTTCGCGTTCCCGGACCCCGTTCGCGGGACACATCCGGATCACGGGTGGAACTCGTTCCACCTGCTCCAGACGACACGTGTCACCGCAGGTCAGCGCCCTGCCGAGGCCCTACCCGCCGGTCACTTCGGCTTTTCGAGGCTCTTGACTTCGTCGGACGAAGGCGCATCAATGTGACCCGCCCCACTTCTGTAACACGTTCCACTTAGTACACGCGTATCCGCCCCCATGCCCCGGCGCGGCGCCAACTCCCGCCATCGGCAAGGAACGCAGGAAAGGGAGCACCACCTCATGAAGCAGCGCACCATGCGCCTCGCCGCCGGACTCGGCGTCGGCACCCTGGCGATCACCGGATTCCTCGCCACCGCGCCTGTCGCACTGGCCGGCACCACGACGCCGACCGTCACGTGTTCGCTGCCGCTCGGCCAGGGCGAGAAGACCGGGCCGATGTCGGTAACCGTGGACGGCCCGACCACCGCCAAGCCCGGCGAGACGATCGACCTCAAGATCACCCTGGGCGCGAGCCCGGCCACCAGCCCGGCGGCGCTCAACGGCATCAAGATGACGCCGTCGATCGACTTCGCCCTGTCCGGCGGAGCCACCGGCTCGGTCACCCTCACCGGCGCCGAGACCACCATCGACATCCCGGCCAACACGCCGATCCAGAGCCCGCCGTTCAACGTCAAGCTGCAGATCCCGGCGACCGCGACCGGCACCGTCGATCTGACCCCGACCAAGACCACCACCGCGACGGTGACGCCGTACGGCAACTTCACCACGCCGTGCGCGGTCACCGGCGGCTCCGGCGTCGCGCAGAGCATCGCCGTGCAGAGCACCCCGGAGACCGCGACGCTGAGCGCGTCCCCGGGCACCGTGGAGGCCGGGAAGGAGACGACGCTCGCCGGCACCAACTGGACCAAGGGCGGCACCGCCACGCCGTCCCTGTGCGCCGCGGACGGCACCGCGTGCAACGCCGCGGGCATCTCCGCGAACAGCCTGCGGATCGGCGCGGACGGTGTGCTCTCCGGCGGCGTGACGGTCGCCCCCGGCACCGCGGACGGCTCGTACAGCGTCCAGGTCACCGACGGCACTCGCACCGCGTCGACGCCGCTGACGGTCAAGAAGGCCGACGTCCCGGTGGTCCAGCGCAAGGTGACGCTGAGCAAGAGCACCGTCCGCCCGTGGACGTTCGTGAAGGTAACGGGTGAGAACTTCACCCCGAACACGCTGATCGCCCTCGCCGGTGTGGAAGGCGCGAACCCGACGTTCAACTTCGGCCTCGCGTGGACCGACCGGAACGGCAAGTTCAGCTCGTGGATCCTGGTCACGAGCAAGAAGACCACCGGCATCACGGCGGTCGAGATCGACACGAGCTTCAAGTTCGACAAGCTCGGCATGGCCGGCATCACGGTGAAGTAGCCGGTTTCGCGCCACCCGCACACGCGTCGGCCCCGGTACCCGCATTCGGGTACCGGGGCCGACCTGCGTCCGTCCCGGACGGCAGCCGGGTCGGAGGGCGAAGTCCGCTCCCCCTGCGTTCCGGCCGCCGGCGCGGTGGATGTCGTTGCCGGCACCGGGGATCGGGTTCCGGAAGCGGAACGACCGGTTCGGGGCGCGATCGACGCGCGTCGTGGTCGGCACTGTCCGGTCATGCGGAACGCCTGCCCCGGCAGCCCAGGGGCCGCCGGAACAGGCGTGTGACACCCGTGTCTTCCGCGGGTCCGGCCCTCTGGCCGAGGACCGGGTCCGGTCAGAAGGTGAAAGTGGTTCCTGCGGCCTGGCTGCCCACACACCGGATGTCGGCCGCGGTGCCCGCGAACGACGCCTGGATGCGCACCGACCAGTTCGTGGCGCTGGGCGCGCCCGAGGTGCTCACGAGCGTGGCCGACGTACCCGACGCGATCCGCGAGGCGGCGGGGACCGGGCCGAGAGTGATCGGGTTCGGAGGGTTCATCGGCGGGTTGATCGTCCCGCTGAAGGTGATCCCACCGGTGAACTTGATGGTGGTGGTGAGCGAGTTGGGCGGGATCGTGAGCGGCGCCGGGATCGACGACGTGAGCTTCATCTTCTGCGGGTTGGGCGAGCCCGGGTCGCTGGACGACAGGGTGCCCGCGCCGTTGGTGGCGTAGGTGATCCCGCTGTTGATGTCGACACACGTCAGGGTGACCGCGCGGTTCTCGGGCGGAAGGGCGGAGGCGGTACCCGCGAGGGCCATCGTGGCCGCGAAGGCACCCGCCGTGCAGGCGATGCCGACCGTGGCGATCTTGGAACGAGACATGAGAGGTAGTGCTCCTTTCACGGCTTTCCGAATGAAGACACGCTTGCCCGAGTACCCGAAGCAGGCAAGACGCTGGTACCGCCGGCGGTATCTCGGCATCGACAAGAACGACAGGAACGACGATGCGAGCGTTACCGCAGAGGATCCGCATTGCTCCGAGTTCGGTTCCCTCCGGCAAGGGAGAGTGAAGCGGGAGGACGAAAAGAAGTCAATGCCTAATGTCCACCTTTGCAATGCCAAGTGATCTTCGAGTACCTTCCAACCATATTGACCGAGACATGACGCTCAATGTCAATGATCATCAAATGCATAACTTCGATCATGGTGACACGCGTCACTATATAGGCGCGATCACTTACGGTGATTCCACTCGATGGAATGCCCACTTAAAACAAATGACGCCGACCCCGGGGCGGCACCCGGGCCGTTCGGTCCGACGTAATCGGATCATGAAATCGGCAACGCCGGCCGCGGCCCAAGTCGAGGCCGAGACCACGTCGATGCCGTCCCGTGGACCCGATCCCGCCACCGCCCGCGCGCCGGCCGCCGACGACACCACCCACCCGATCTCGCCGGATCGACCCACGCAATTGCAGATCACGCCGCACGTCGCCATCGAAGCCCGTACCTGCGAATATCGATCGGCCGAGACCACGGAGCGCCGGCGCGACCTGGGGACCGGAAGCGAATCGTGGTTTATCGAATTCCATCCAAGTGACACGTGACACCGGATTAAAACGGTTTCCGGCATTCCCTCCCGGCCCGCCCGAAGGCACAACGGGCGCCCGGAGGAAACGAGAAAACGCCCACCCGGACGGCACGATCGCCGTCCGGGCAGGCATTGACGCAGCAACCTCTCGTACGCACATCCTCGGCGCGGCCGGCACACCCGGCCGAGCGGCGACTAGAAGCCGAAGTCGCCCGAGGCCGGGTCCTGCTTGCCGGCGCAGTAGATGTCGACCGACGAGCCCGAGATGGTCGTGTTGATCTTCATCGACCAGTTCGTGGCGCTGGGCGCGGCGGCCGAGGTGTCCTGAAGACGCACGGTGGTGCCCGCCGCCAGGCGCGCCGTCGCCGGGATCGCCCCGAGGGTGATCGGGTTGCCGACGTTCATCGGCGGGTTGACCGTCCCGACGAAGTCGCGGATCGTGCCCGCTCCGGCGCCGGTCTGGACGGTGCGGATGGTGGTGGCGAGCGAGTTGGCCGGAATGGCGACCGGCGCCACCATCGGCGACGCGAGCTTCATCTTCTGCGGGTTCGCGCCCCCCGGGTCACTCGACGTCAGGGTGCCGGCGCCACCTGTGACCCACGTCGTGCCGGTGCTGTCCTTGCAGGTCAGGGTCACGCCGCGGGAATCGGGAACCGCATGCGCGGTGCCGGACAGGGCCATCGTCGCGGCGAACGCCGCCGCCGCGCATGCGATGCCGGTGGTGGCCAGCTTGGAACGAGACATGGTGGAGCTCCTTGTCGACGCTTTCCGGATACCTGGTGGTGGCGCACGTTCTCCCTGGCCTGCACGCCGCAGGCGAAAACGGTGGAGCTACCGGCGGGCATCCCGACGTACAGCCGCATTGCACGGCTGTGGAATCGGGATCCGGGTCGGGGCGCTTCGCCCCACGCTTCGGGGCCCCTCCGGCACAGCCATGAGTGAAACTGTGCAACCGGAAGAAGTCAATACGGTTTTGTAGATGAATTCACTGGGCAACAACCAGCATTCGAAGGCCCCGACCTATTGACACGGTCAACTTCGGAAAGGGCCCCCATCGAGGGTTTATCAAGAATGATCATGGTGACACGTGACACCAAGATGATCACCAATTACGCATTGCTTCCTGGGCCCTTGTTCGCTAGATCTTCGGAAGACCAGCACCACCGTCGGAGTTCGCCTTCCCCGTCGCTTTTCGCGCTTCTCGGTCATCGCTCCAGACGCCCGTACAAGACGGACGACGACGGCGGCGATCGGCGAATCGTCGTCCTTCGGGCGCAGCCGGGGTGAGCCGGATCTCCGCACCACGCGTCACTCGGCACGTCCCCACCCGGCTAGGAGAATCGTGTCCCGAATGCGAAGAATCGCTCCACGCAGACTGATCGCCATCGCCGCGGTCGCCGCCGTCTCCGGCACCGGCGCGCTCGTCGCGATCGCCCCCTCGGCGCAGGCCGCCACGGTCGACTACGCGACGCACTGCACCAACCCGTACTCGTCGCCGCCCGACGGCAACGTCAAGATCGACCTGGTCGTGACACCCGCCAAGAGCACCTATCAGGTGAACGACGTGGTCACGGTCGAGTGGCAGTGGAAGCTCTACCCGAAGGCGCCGCCCACCATCCCGGTGGTCGGCGAGATCGCCAAGGACTCCACGTATCCCGTCGGTACGGTGAAGTTGACGGGCGCGCAGACCGGCAACTTCGCGATCCAGGGCCCGAAGATCAACCCGCGCACCCTGCCGGGCGAGGACCTCATCCTGAGCAACCCGGTCGGCACCTTCACGCTGACCCAGGCGGGCCAGGTCAACCTGACGCCCGACATCTACTCGACGTGGACCACGGCGGTCGGCCAGAACGTCGAGACCAAGTGCTCGCCGATCAACCCGATCGCGGTCTCACGCACCCTCACCGTGGAAGGCCCTTCCCAGGGCCAGCCCACGGTGACCGCGACGCCCGGTGAGTTCAACGCGGGCAGCACGGTCGCGCTGTCCGGCGCGAACTGGGCGGCCGGTACGCCCACCGTCTCGCTGTGCGACAGCAACGGCGCCTCGTGCGACCCGAGCAAGATCGCGGCCAACAGCCTCGTGGTGACCAACGGCGCGCTCTCGGGCAGCGTCAACACCCTGGCGACCGTGCCCGGTGGCAACTACAAGCTGCGCGTCGGCGTCGGTGCGGGCGAGGCGTTCGCCCCGGTCAAGATCAACGCGGTCGCCCGGCAGATCTCGCTGAGCCCCAATCGCGGGCCCGTGGGTACCGGCGTCACCGTGACCGGCAAGAACTTCAACCCGAACATCTACATCCTGGCCTACGGCCGGGACGCGGCCGGGAATCTGCTGGACGACACCCTGGCCTATGCCGAGTCGGCCGCCGACGGCTCCGTCGTGATTCCGGACTTCGTCGCGAGCATGGACTCGATCACCTCGATCATCCTGATGGAGGGCACCGACGAGACGACGATGGTGAGCGCTCCGTTCACCATCGGCGCGGCCCTGCCGGCCACGCTCTCCGCGTCTCCCACCACCACCCACGCCGGTGGTTCGGTGGCCGTGACGGGCAACAACTGGACCCCGAACGGCACCGCGACCGCGTCCCTGTGCGCGGCCGACGGCTCCGCCTGCAGCACGGCTCGGATCACCTCGGGTCCGATCCACATCGGTGCGGACGGCGCGCTGGCCGGCAACGTGACGATCGCCGGCAACGTGGGCGAGGGCACGTACAAGCTCAAGCTCAGCGACGGCAGCAACTCCGCCCTCGCCGCGGTCACCGTGCAGCGCCGCTGGCTGGAGCTGAACAAGACCTCGGGCAGCCCGTGCACGTTCGTCCTGGTCACCGGCCACGGCTACGGCTCGCTCGCGTGGGTCAACGTCAACGGTCTCGCCGGCGGCTCCAAGACCAGCGACTGGGCCGGCGCGTGGGCAAACGCCAACGGTGACTTCAGCATCTGGATCCTGATCACCAAGACGAACACGACCGGGATCGTCGCGTCGGAGACCTTCCACCCCGACCGTCAGGCCTCGACCCCGTTCACCACGACCTGACCCCGAATAGAGCAGCATGCGCCGAGGCCGCCGTCCGACCGGACGGCGGCCTCGGCCGCGCGTGCAAACGGAATATGCGATTCCAATCTTCGGGTATCGAGGAAAGTCGATCTTGTTGACACGTGACACTTCGATTCCCGCGAAACAGTTATTGACTTTGTCAGCGATTACCGGATGAATACGGTGTCGGACCATCTATTGCCGATCACCGCCACACCCCGCACATTCCGGACGGGAGTCCGACCGGCCTCGCCATCGCCGGCGACCAACGCCGCAGGTCTTTCTCGTCGAGTGTCGAAGTTCAGCTCCACAGTGGCGGTAGGCATATTCCACCCCGGCGAGGAGAATAGTGTCCCGAATGCGAAGAATCGCTCCACGTAGAAGCACCGCGCTGGTCGGCGCGCTGGCAATGGCCGGTACCGCCGGTCTGATCGCGTTCGCACCGTCCGCCTCCGCGGCCTCGGTCGACTACCGCGCGCACTGCACGAACCCGTACCTGGCGGATATCGCGGACGGCGACGTGAAGATGGACATCCAGGTCACGCCCGCGAAGCCGACCTACACCGTCGGCGACCAGGTCACGGTGACCTGGCACTGGCTCAAGAACGGCATCGTGCCGATCAACACTCCCTTCGGCATGCACGTCAAGAAGGACAAGGCGCTGCCCAAGGGCGAGGTGCTGCTGACCGGCGCGCTGAACGCCTCGGTGCCGGTCGAGGGCCCTCGGCTGAACCCGGACGCCGCCCCCGGTGAGGAGCTCAAGCTCTCGGACATGACGGCGAACATCACGCTGACCAAGCCCGGTGACCTCAACCTCGCCCCCGGAAACTACACGTCGTACGTCGACGCCGGACTCGGCAGCGATGTCGCGACCGCGTGCTCGCCGGTGACGCCCGTCGCCCCCGGCAGCACCATCAAGGTCGAAGGCTCCAGCACCGCCGACCCGACCGTCACCGCGACCCCCGGCGAGGTCAACGCCGGTGGCCAGGTCACCCTGGCCGGCGACAACTGGCCCGCCGGTGGCCTGGTCCCGGAGCTGTGCGCCGCCGACGGCACGGCGTGCGACCCCGCCAAGATCTCGGCGAACACCCTCACCGTCGCCGACGGCAAGCTCACGGGCAACGTCACCATCGGCGTGCTGGTCGCCGGCGGCGACTACAAGGTGAAGGTCAAGGGCAGCGGCGTCGAGGCCATCAGCGGCGTGGTCAAGGTCAAGGCGACCCAGCGCCAGATCGCACTGAGCGTCGACAACGGTCCGGTCGGCACCCCGGTCGTCATCACGGGTTCGGGCTGGACTCCGGGCAACTACGTCCTGGCGTACGGCATGTCCGGCGACTACCAGGAAGACGACGTCACCGCCTACACCCAGGCCGGCGCCGACGGCTCCTTCACCATCTCCGACTTCGTGGTGAGCAAGGACTCCATCACGTCGATCAAGGTCAGCGAGGGCACGGACGACACCGCCGTCCAAAAGCCCTTCCGCGTGACCGTCCCCGGCAGCAACCTGTCGCAGACCGTGGAAGGCAAGGTCGTCGCAGGCGGCCTGACCATCTCGCAGGAAGCCGGCGCGATCAAGCTGTCGGACATCACGCTCAACGGCCAGGCGCAGAACATGACCGGCGCGCTGAACACCGTGACCGTGAAGGACTTCCGCAGCGGCAACACCGGTTGGACCCTGACCGGCGCGGTCTCGGACTTCACGAACGGCACCGGCGGCAAGATCACCGCCGACAAGTTCACCTGGACCCCGAAGGTCACCGCCGGCGCCGGCTCGCCCAGCGTCCCGGTGGCCGGTAGCGCCGGCCCGATCGGCGGCGGCGCCACCCTGGCATCCGCTCCGGCGGCCGCCGTCACCGGTGGCACCTTCGCCGCCGACGCGGACCTGTCGCTCGCCGTTCCGGCGTACCAGGCGGTCGGCACCTACAACGCCACGCTGACGCTCTCCATCAGCTGACGCAGCCCGAGCACACCGGAGCCGCCCCCGCGACGACAATCGCGGGGGCGGCTCCCGTTGTACGCCCGGCCACCCGCCCCGTGACGTCTCGTCAGGCCGCCGCGAGCTTCTCCAGCGCCGCGTCGACCCGGGCCAGCACCCGCTCGCGGCCGAGCACCTGAAGCGACTCGAACAGCGGCAGGCCGATCGTGCGCCCCGTCACCGCGACCCGCACCGGGGCCTGCGACTTGGACAGCTTGAGCCCGTGTACGGCGCCCGCGGCCTCGACCGCGGCCTTGAGCGCGTCCACGTTCCACTCGGCCTTCGCGAGCTCCTCGCGCGCGCTGGTCAGGATGTCCGCGGCGCCGGGCTTCATCGCCTTGGCCCACGCCGCCTCGTCCTCGGCGGGCGTGTCCAGGAACAGGAAGTCCACGTACATCGGGACCTCGTCGAGCACCGTGATCCGGGTCTGCACGAGCGGCGCCACCTCGGCGAACACCGCCGGGTCGAACGCGTCCTTCGCCCACGGCGCCTTCGGCCCGAGCACCCACGGCTCGCAGGCCCGCACGAAGGCGTCGGCGTCGAGCGCGCGGATGTAGTCGGCGTTGAACGACGCCAGCTTCTTGACGTCGAAGAAGGCCGACGACTTGTTCACGTCGCGCAGGTCGAAGAGCTGCTCCAGCTCCGCGTACGGCCGGATCTCGATGTCGTCCTTGGGGCCCCAGCCGAGCAGGAACAGATAGTTCACCAGCGCCTCGGGCAGGTAGCCCTCGTCGAGGTAGGACTCCAGGGCCACCTTGTCGCGGCGCTTGGACAGCTTCTGCCGCTTCTCGTTCACGATCACCGGCAGGTGTGCCCACTGCGGCGGGGTCGCGCCGAGCGCCTCCCACAGGAGCTGCTGCTTGGCGGCGTTGGACAGGTGCTCCTCGCCGCGGATGACGATGGTGATCCGCTGGTCGACGTCGTCGACCACGTTCGCCAGCAGGAACACCGCCGAGCCGTTGCCGCGGGCCACCACGAAGTCCTCGAGGGACGCGTTCGGGAACTCGGTGTCGCCGCGCACCAGATCGGCCACGACCGTGGCGCCCTCGTCCGGCGTCCGGAACCGCAGTGCGCGCCCCTCGCCCGCCGCCAGGCCCCGATCCCGGCAGAAGCCGTCGTAGCCCAGGTGCTTGGAGCCGGTCCGGACCTCCAGGTCCTCGCGCGTGCAGTCGCAGTAGTACGCGCGGCCCGCCTCGAACAGCCGGACCGCCGACTCGCGGTGCAGGGTCGCGTTCTGCGACTGGAAGTAGGGGCCCTCGAAGGCCGGGGCGGACGCGTTGATCCCGATCGCGGCGAGCGCGCTGATGATGCCGTCGGTCCACTCGGGCCGGTTCCGCGCCTCGTCGGTGTCCTCGACCCGCAGCACGAACGTGCCGCCCGCCTTGTGCGCGACGGCCCAGTTGTACAGCGCGGAGCGTGCGCCACCGACGTGGAACATGCCGGTGGGAGAGGGAGCGAAACGAACACGAACCGAAGAGGCAGACATGCCCCAAGGGTATCCGCCGCGCGGACCGCGCTCGGCCGACCCGGGCGGACCCGACCGAACGTCGACCGGAACCGACGCCGGGTCGGTTCGCCGCCCGGCGGTCGGGTCAGCGCACGGCCTCGGGGACCGGCATATCGACCCATACCGTCTTGCCGTCGCCCTTGTGCACGACCACTCCCCAGTCCAGCGTCAGGCGCCGGATGATGTGAAGTCCGTGGCCGCCGGGCCGCGTTCCCGAATGCGGCGCCCGCGCCAGCGGAGGTTCCTCGCTGCGGTCGTCGACCTCGATCCGGATCAGGTCCGTCGTGCGGACGACGCGCAGTTCCACCGGACCCCCCGCGTGCAGGCACGCGTTGGTCACCAGCTCGACCGCGACGAGCAACACGTCGTCGGACGTCAGGATCACCTGTTCGTCGTCGGAGCCCGACCACCCGTACGCGTGGAGCGTGTTGCGGATGAACGTCCTCGACCGTGCCACCGCCCCCGTCGTGCCGTCGAACGGCAACCTCCGCACCTGACGAAGCGGTGGGGTCGAGAAACAGGCGCCCCCGTCGCCGGGCGCCTGCGATCGCATGGCGCACATCTACTGGCTCACCTCGCTCACGCTGCTACGCGGTGATAGTTGCCCGCATCCCGCTGGAGGACACCAGAAGTCACGAGCTACTCTCCGACCGCCTCTGCCAGGGTCTCGTGGAACGTGAACCCCTGTACCGCACCGGTGATCTCGAATACCCGCGCAACAGCAGGTTGAACGCCCACGAGGTGGACTGCTCCCCCTGCGGCCTGCGCGCGCAGACGGGCGGCGAGGAAGGCGTTCAGCCCGGTCGAATCGCAGAAATCGAGCTCGGAGCAGTCGATCACCAGGCGCGTGCTGCCCTGCTCGACACACTCGAAGAGGCGGTCCCGAACCGCTGCGGCACTGTCCACGTCGATCTCACCGGCGACCGTAACGATCGCAGAGGTGCCATTGGTGCTCACGGACACCGTCAAGCCGCCCTGCATTCCAGCCTCCTGCTGCCCTTTACCACCGAGTATTCCGGCCCGGGCACACGATAGACGACCTTCCCCGTGCGGTGGGGCTCACCGGCCCGATACAAGTTTTTCGAGGCGATGGCGTTTGCTCTCGCCCATCCGGGTTAGGCGCTGAGGGGAGACCTCAAAACGGCGTCACGAGGGGGAGGCATGGCAGTACAGCTCGAAGCCGAGATGCAGGTCCGGGAGTCGCAGCGGCCGCCGGAAACGAACACAGGGGCGGAAGAGCTGGATCTGTACGGACTCACGCACGAGTTCGACGAGACCGAAATCGGTGCGATGGGCGCCACCGACGCGCGCGCGCTCTCGAAGACGTTGTTCCAACGGCTGAAGCGGCTCGAAGAGGGCACGCACGAGTACCAATACGTCCGCAATACCCTCATCGAGCTCAACCTGCCCCTCGTCCGTTTCGCCGCCGGGCGCTTTCGCACCCGCAGCGAGCCCCTGGAGGACATCGTCCAGGTCGGCACGATCGGGCTGATCAAGGCGATCGACCGGTTCGACACCGAGCGCGAGGTCGAGTTCCCGACCTTCGCGATGCCGACCATTCTCGGCGAGATCAAGCGGTTCTTCCGGGACACCACGTGGTCGGTCCGGGTGCCGCGCCGCCTACAGGAGTTGCGCCTTCGGCTCGCGAAGGCGAGCGACGAACTGGGCCAAAAACTCGACCGCGCGCCCACGGTCGCCGAGCTCGCGGCCTTCCTGGAGGTTTCCCGGGAGGAGATCGTCGAGGGCATGATCGCCTCGAACGGCTACAGCGCGTCCTCGCTCGACGCCCCCGGCGGCGGCGCCGGCAACGAGGACGCCGCGGCCCCCATGGACCGGCTGGGTTCGGACGACGACGCGATCGAGCTCGTCGAGAACCGCGAGTCGCTCAAGCCGCTGATCGCCGCGCTGCCGGCCCGCGAGAAGCACATCCTGATGCTGCGCTTCTTCGGCGGGAAGACCCAGGCCGAGATCGGCGAGCAGCTGGGCATCTCGCAGATGCACGTCTCCCGGCTGCTGTCGCGCACGTTGGGCAGGCTGCGCACCGGCCTGTTGACCGAGAGCTGACCGACGGGCCGCACGAGAGACCGTGTTCGAGGCGGGATACGAGGCACCGTGGGGCGGGAGCCGATCACCGATCGGGTCCCGCCCCACGCGTGTGTGCGATCGGCCGTCAGCCCTGCGGGGCCTCGAACTTCTGCGTCCGCTCCATGCCCGCCGCGCGGCCCTTGGCCGAGATGACGAGGGCCATCTTGCGCGAGGCCTCGTCGATCATCTCGTCGCCGAGCATCGCGGCGCCCTTCATGCCGCCCGCGGCGGAGGTGCACCAGTCGTACGCGTCGAGGATCATCTCGGCGTGGTCGTAGTCGGACTGGGTGGGCGAGTACAGCTCGTTCGCGGCCTCGATCTGGCCGGGGTGCAGCACCCACTTGCCGTCGAACCCGAGCGCGGCCGAGCGCCCGGCGACCCGACGGAACCCGTCGACCTCCTTGATCTGGAGGTAGGGGCCGTCGATCGCCTGCAGGTCGTTGGCCCGCGCGGCCATCAGGATGCGCATCAGGATGTAGTGGTACGCGTCACCGGTGTCGTAGCCCGGGGGCTGCTCGCCGACCACGAGCGACTTCATGTTGATCGACGCCATGAAGTCGGCCGGGCCGAAGATGATCGTCTCCACCCGCGGTGACGCGGCGGCGATCTCGTCCACGTTCACGAGCCCGCGGGCGTTCTCGATCTGCGCCTCGATGCCGATCCGACCGACCTCCAGGCCGACGGTCTTCTCGATCTGCGTCAGCAGCAGGTCGAGCGCCTTGACCTGGCCGGCGTCCTGGACCTTCGGCAGCATGATGGCGTCGAGGTTCGCTCCCGCGCCCTCCACGACGGTCACCACGTCCCGGTAGGTCCAGTGCGTGGTCCAGTCGTTGACCCGCACGACGCGGATCCGGTTTCCCCAGTCTCCGTTGTTCAACGCGTCGACGATGGTGTGACGCGCGCCTTCCTTCGCCAGCGGGGCACAGGCGTCCTCGAGGTCGAGGAACACCTGGTCGACCGGAAGCCCCTGCGCCTTCTCGATGAAGCGCGGGTTGCTGCCGGGGACGGCCATGCAGGAACGGCGGGAACGCAAGCTACGCGATGTGGCGGCCATGTGTCTGGTCCTCCCAGTGCTGCGGATCGTGCGGTCAGGTTACCGACGGGTCACCCCGACGCGGCTATGAGGTGGCGCACTTTCGACCGATGGTGCCTGTGGGACGCTGGGGCGCATGACGGACACCGACAGCCTGCCGGACGCCGCCCTCGTCGAGGCCGCGTTGGTCGAAGAGGCCGCGAAGAAGTCCGGGCTGCTCTGGCTCACGGTCGGGGCCGCGCCGGCCCGCCCGGTCTGGCACGTCTGGCTGGAGGGCTCGTCGTGGGTCGTGACGGCCCGCGGAGCCGGCGAGGTCGAGCAGTTCGTGGAGGGCCTGGCGGGCGCCGACGAGGTGCTCGTGGACGTGCGCAGCAAGGACAAGGGCGGGCGGCTGCCCGGGTGGACCGCGCGGGTCGCGGTGGTCGCGCCGGGCGACCCGCTGTACGAACCGGCCGTGCTCGCGCTGCATGGGGCGCGGTTGAACGCGCCGGACGGCGAGGCGCAGCCGGAGCGGTGGGCGCGCGAGTGCGATGTGGTGCGGTTGATGCCGGTGGGCGCGGGGCGGGTGCCGGCTGCGGGGGCGGGGCGGGCGGTGCCGATCGGGTCGCCTGCGGTGACGCGGGGGGCTTCGCCGCTCAACTTCTCGGTCGGGCGGCTGCGGCGGCGGGGGTAGCGGCGGGGGTCCTCAAACGCCGGACGGGCTGTTTGTCCTCAAGCGCCGGACGGGCTTGAAAGGCTTGCCCTCAAACGCCGGGCAGGCTGTTTGCCCTCAAGCGCCCGGCGGGCTGGTTGTCCTCAAACGCCGGACGGGCTTGGAAGGGTTGCCCTCAAGCGCCGGGCGGGCTTTTGGCCTCAAGCGCCGGACGGGCTCTAGCGAGCCCCGCCCGGCTGCTTGGTCAGGAGAAGAGCAGTGGGTCGTTTTTGATGCCGCTGGGGAGGGGGGGCTTGGTGGCGCGGCCGATGTCCGGGCGGCGGGTGGGGCCGGTCGAGGTGGTGGGGGTGCCCGAGGAGCCTCTGGTGCCCGAGCCGGGTGTGGTGGTGCCGTTGCCGCTGCCGGACGAGGGGCGGCCCTGAGTGGTCAGGTCCTTGTCCACCACGTCCTTGGGCTCCGGCGCGTGGAGGTCCACCCGCTCGCCGTAGGCCAGGAAGTCGAACGCGCCGGTCTGCTTCGCGTCGGCCGCCGACTCCATCCGCAGCAGGTACGGTGCGCCCTCGGTCGCGACCCAGATCGTGCCGCCCCCGCCGGGCGTCCGGTTCTCCAGGGCAATCGCCCGGTGCCCGTTGACCTGCTTGGTCGGGCCCTTCTCCAGCTTGCCGGGCTTGCCCATCAGCTTGTTGGTCAGCCGTTCGACGTACGTGTTCTCCACGATCCCGGCGTACTTCTTGTCACCGGACGGAACCTGTACGTACTTGTCCCGGTAGGCCTGCTCGGCCGCCGGGCCGTCCACCTTCGACCAGAACTTCCCGTCGCCGCGGAACCAGACCTGGCTCTGCACGCGGGTCATGTACGCGGTCGTGCCGTCCTCGACGATCTGGCCCTCTGCGCCCGTGCTCGTGAAGCGCATGTCCACGCTGAACGGCTTGGCCGGCTTGGACGCCGTTCCCGGAAGCGTCAGTTCGCCCTTGACGTGCACCGACTTCGCGCCCGCCGTCGCGGCCTGCGCGCGCTGCAGGATCGCCGCCGGGTCGAGACTGTCCACCTGGTTCCCGAGCGGCGCGCCCGCCGTCGGTTCGTCCACCGGCGCCTGCCACGAGCGATGTGCGGGCCGTCCCGCACTGCACCCGGCGGCCAGCACCGTGACCGATACAGCCGTCGCCACCACGAAGCCGCGCCGCACGTGTTCCACCGTTGGGATCCCTCGTCGTCGTTCGATGTCTCGATGGTCCGCATTCGACGCCCGTCCGCGTCGACGTCCTACCGGAAACCGTATCCCGGAGCCGGAATCCGCCGCCTCAGTCGGTGCCCGGCACCTGATCCCCCGACTTGCCCGTGGGCTCCTTGCCGTCGGTCAGCGTGCCGTAGTCGAGGACCTGGTCGGCGTTCGGCAGCACCAGCGGGAAGTCCTGGTCGTACTCGAAGAGTTCGAGCGCGCCGCCGGTCGGCGACGGGATGTACTTGAGCGGGAACGGGGTCCCGGTCAGCGCCACCCGCAGTTCCCCGCCGCGACCGCGGTCGGCGACCACCTTGAGCGTCTCGGCGCCGCGCACCGTCTCACGGCCGTTCTTCTTGAGCTTGCCGTTGAGCCGGATCAGGTCGGTGATCATGTCCTGCATCCGGGTGAAGCCGGACAGCCGGGCGTAGCTGGGGTCGGCCGGCGGGACCTTGACGAACTTGTCCCGCAGCGCCTCGGCCGACTGCTCGACGTCCGCGCCGCCGCGGCCGTCGCGCCCCTGGTAGAGCCGCGCGTCGCCGCGCACGAACAGGTCCTCGCCTATCCGCAGCAGTTCGATCGTGCTGTCCGCGGTGACCACGGTGCCCACGCCGCCCTCACGTTTGAGCCGCAGGTCGATCCGGAACTCCTGGCTCTGGATCTTCCACACGCCCTGCACGTGGACGGCCGTGGCCCCCGAGGCCGCCGCCCTGGACTTGCCGGCGATAACGTCCGGGGACTCGGTGCCGAGCCCGGTCTCCTCCTTCGAACACGCCGTGCCGGCGAGGACGCAGGCGGCCAGGAGGGCGATCGTGGTCTTCGTCTGAGGCAAGCGCACGGGCCGCACTGTACTGAGCCTGACGCGAGGTGTCGTGATCATGCCCACCTTCACCGGTAGCCTGACCGTCCGGGGGCACATACACAGGCGCGGCAGCGCACACATCGACGTTGGCATCGGCGACGGAGGGACCACGGCATGGGTGCGTCATCCGGGCGGGTGTTCATCTCGCACCTCGCGGGCGTCGCCGTGTTCGATCCCAACGGCGACCATGTCGGCCGGCTGCGCGACGTCGTGGTGATGCTGCGTACCGCCCAGCTGCCCCCGCGCGTGCTCGGCCTGGTCGTCGAGGTCGCCACCCGTCGCCGGATCTTCGTGCCGATGACCCGGGTGACCAGCGTCGAGACCGGCGAGGTGATCACCACCGGCCTGGTCAACATGCGCCGCTTCGTGCAGCGGCCGAGCGAGACCCTCGTGCTCGCCGAGATGCTGGACCGCCGGGTGACCCTCGCCGACACGGACGAGCCCGTGACCGTGCTGGACGTCGCGATGGCGCTCGGACGCGGGCGCGACTGGCTGATCTCGAAGCTGTTCGTGCAAAAGGGCGGCACGTCCGGGCTGCGCCGGCGCCGCGGCGAGACGATCACGGTCGAGTGGAACGCGGTCGTGGGCTTCGAACGGCCGGAGGACCAGCAGGGCGCGGCCAACCTGCTCGCGACGTTCGAGCAGCTGCGGCCCGCCGACCTCGCGAACGTGCTGCACAACCTGTCCGCCAAGCGCCGCGCCGAGGTGGCCGCGGCCCTGGACGACGACCGGCTCGCCGACGTGCTCGAAGAACTGCCCGAGGACGACCAGGTCGAGATCCTGGGCCAGCTCCAGGAGGAGCGCGCGGCCGACGTCCTGGAGGCGATGGACCCGGACGACGCGGCCGACCTGATCTCCGAGCTGCCCGAGGACACCGCCGAGCGCCTGCTCGGTCTGATGGAGCCCGACGAGGCCGAGGACGTCCGGCGGCTGCTGCGCTACTCCGAGGACACCGCCGGCGGCATGATGACCACCGAGCCGATCGTCCTGGAGCCGGGCGCCACGATCGCCGAGGCGCTCGCGCACGTGCGCAACCCGGACCTGTCGCCGGCCCTGGCCAGCCAGGTCTACGTGTGCCGTCCGCCGACCGAGACGCCCACCGGCAAGTACCTGGGCACCGTGCACTTCCAACGGCTGCTGCGCGACCCGCCGTTCACGCTCGTCGGCGCCGTCCTGGACACCGACCTGATGCCGCTGCGCCCCGACACCCCGCTCGCCGAGGTGACCAGCTTCCTGGCGGCGTACAACATGGTCGCCGCGCCCGTGGTGGACGAGGACGACCACCTGCTCGGCGCGGTCACCGTCGACGACGTGCTCGACCACCTGCTGCCCGAGGACTGGCGCGAGGGCGCCATACACGGCGACGGGGGTCACGGGGGCGGAGGTGTGCGCCGTGGCACGTGAGACCACGACCGCCGACAAGCGGCGCCGCCCGCGCCTGGACCAACCGCGCGATCCCGGCCGCCGGTCGCTGCTGCCCGCGTACGACCCGGAGGCGTTCGGCCGGTTCTCCGAGCGGATCGCGCGGTTCCTGGGGACGGGGCGCTTCCTCGTCTACATGACGGCCACGGTGATCGTCTGGATCGCCTGGAACGTCTTCGTACCGCCGTCGCTGCGGTTCGACCAGTACCCGTTCATCTTCCTGACCCTCGTGCTGTCGCTGCAGGCGTCGTACGCCGCGCCGCTGATCCTGCTCGCGCAGAACCGGCAGGACGACCGGGACCGGGTCAACCTCGAACAGGACCGGGCCCGCAACGAGCGCAACATCGCGGACACCGAATACCTGACCCGCGAGGTGGCGGCGCTGCGGATCGCGCTCGGCGAGGTCGCGACCCGTGACTTCCTGCGCTCCGAAATCCATTCGATGCTCAAGGAGTTGGACGAGCGTCGGGAGACCGACGGATGGCTGATGGGGCGCAACGTCACCGACGCGCACCTGGGCCGGCAGCAACCGCCGGACACCGAACAGCCCTGAGGTCGCGCCGAGGGCCGCCGGCGGTCGCCGGGAGCGAACACGAGGCGTCACAGGTTTTATACAGATGTCCTATTCAAATGTATAAGACAATCGTCTACATCCGGGTTACGATCGCTCCATGGGACATCGCGAAGACTTGCTGGTCGGGGCCAAACGCTGCCTGTACGAGAAGGGCTTCGTCCGCACGACCGCGCGCGACATCGTCGCCGCCTCCGGCACCAACCTCGGCTCGATCGGCTACCACTACGGGTCCAAGGACGCGCTCATGCACCAGGCGCTCCTGGAGTCGATGAAGGAGTGGGGCGACGAGCTCGGCCTCGCGCTCGCCCACGCCGCGAGCGCCGACTCGGAGCCCATGGAGCGCTTCGAGGCGGTCTGGACCCGAGTGATCGAGCTGATGGACGCGCACCGGATGATGTGGGCGGCCAACTTCGAGATCCTGGCCAACCTCGACGACCTGCCCGAGATCCGCAAGGTGCTCGCCGACGCGCAGAACCAGGGCCGGGCCGGGTTGGTGTCGGTGTTCCTGGGCGTGGACGGCGACGGGAACGAATACCTGACCCGCACCGTGGGCGCGCTGTGTCAGGCGCTACTGGTCGGCGTCGTCAGCCAGTGGATGTTCGATCCGGACAACGCGCCGAGCGGCCGCGACCTCGCTGAGGGCCTGCGCGCGCTCATGGCCGCCAACCGCGCCGACTGACCGGGCGGGCCGACAGCACCACGTGCGCGAGGACGCCCGCGATCAGCCCCCAGAACGCGGACCCGATCCCCCACATGGTCACCCCGGACGCGGTGGCCAGGAACGTGATCATGGCCGCCTCACGGTGCTCGTCGTCGGCCATCGCGCCGGTGAGCCCGTTCGCCAGCGCGCCGAACAACGCGACGCCCGCGACGGCCGCGACGAGTTCCGTGGGCAGGCCGGCGAACAGCGCCACGAGGGTCGACCCGAACATGCCGACGACCAGGTAGAAGACGCCGCACGAGACGCCCGCGACGTACCGCCTGCGGGGATCGTGGTGGGCCTCGGGGCCGGTACAGATCGCGGCGGTGATCGCGGCGAGGTTGACCGCGTGCGATCCGAACGGCGCGAGCAGCGTGGACATCGCGCCGGTCGAGCCGATCAGCACCCGGTCGTTCGGCGCGTAGCCGGACGCGGCCAGCACGCCCATCCCCGGCGCGTTCTGCGACGCGAGCGTGGCCACCAGGAGCGGTACCGCGATCCCGATCAGGGCCGGCACCGAGAAGTGCGGCGTGGTCCACTCCGGCCGGGCGAACTCGAACGTGTCGATGTGGACGTGCAGCCGCGACGTCGCCGCCGCACACCCCACGCCCACCACCAGCGCGACGAGCACCGCGTAGCGCGGGAGGAACCGCTTGGCGAGCAGGTAGGCGAGCAGGACGCCGCCGGCCGTCCACGGCTCGGTCTTGACCGAGGTGAACACGCCGGTCCCGAACGAGAACAGGATCCCGGCGAGCATCGCCGACACCACCGCGCCCGGCACCCGGCGCATCAGCCGGCCGAACACGCCGGTGACCCCGACCAGGGTGATCACCACTCCGGTGACCACGAACGCGCCGACCGCCTCGGCGTACGGGTACGAACCCAGGCTGGTCACCAGCAGCGCCGCGCCGGGCGTGGACCACGCGGTGATGATCGGCATCCGTGTGTACAGGCTCAGCCCCAGGCAGGTGAGCCCGCTGCCGATCGAGATCGCCCACACCCACGAACCGGTCTGCGCCTGGGTCAGCCCGCCCGCCGACGCGGCGGACAGCACGATCACCAACGGCCCCGAGTACGAGACGAGCACCGCGATCAGCCCGGCCAGGACGGCCGAGAACGACGAGTCCCGCCACAGGTTCGGCTTGGTCGGGGGCGACGCCGTCGCGTCGCCGGTCGTGGTCGTGTCCGTACTCACCGGGATGCCTCGCCTGTCGGTCAACCGTGGTCGTACACGGTGACCGAGACACCGCGCGAGCTCAAGCGTTCGAGGATGAGCGGCTCAACCCTGCCCCACGTGCCCCCGGCGAGACCACAGCCAATTCGCGGCAAGTGGACCGAGGCCCCGAGTTCGAGCGCCCGCTCGGCGACGCCGGCGAGGGCCGTGTCGATCGCGGGGTAGCGCACGGGCGGGCCCTTGCTGCCGGTGCGGACGCCGTGCTGACCGATCATGTTGGCGACCCACAGGTAGGTGTCCACCCGCACGAGACGCACCGCGCCCAGCCCGAAGTCGTTCCCCGCCCGCTCGCGATGCCAACGCCGGTAGTCGGCCTCCGGCTCGGGCCACCGCCTGGACAGCGCGAGCACGAACCCCTTGCCCCACCCGCCCTGGTCGTTGCACACGTGCGCGATCACCTTGACGCCCTTGCCGAGCGGTGTGGTGGCGTCGCCCCGTACGTACGTGATGGTCCCCATGGTGCCACGCTAACGGCCCGCCCTGACGCACCGTCACCCGTCGTGTTCGCGACCGAACAGCCGGGCGGCGTTGTCGTGGCACACCGCGCGGAGCCAGTCGTCGCCCGGGTCGAATCGGGTGAGCGCGTCCAGCGCGTGCGCGTAGCCGTACGGGATGTTCGGGAAGTCGCTGCCCCACAGGATCCGCTCGCCGGCCGCCAGGAGCCGCGGCCGGTCGACCGGCGGGAAGGGGGCGAACTCCTCGGCGAAGTCGGTGAAGGCCATCGTGGTGTCCAGGTACACCCCGTCGTGGCGATCCACGAGGTCGAGGAACGCGCCGTACTCCGGCATCCCCATGTGCGCGACGATCAGCCGCAGACGCGGGTGCCGGGCCAGCACGCGCGCGATCGGCTCGGGTCCGGTGTGCGGACCCGGGACGGGACCCGAACCGCAGTGTGTGACGATCGGCACTCCGGCGTCCGCGAGCAGTCCCCACACGTCGTCGAGCAGCGGATCGGTCGGATCGTACGCACCGACCTGCACGTGCGCCTTGAAGACCGCCGCGCCCGCGTCGATCGCGTCGCGCACGTACCCGACCGCGCCCGGCTCGGGAAAGAACGTCGCCGTGTGCAGGCACTCCGGGGTCCGCTCGGCGAACTCGCGCGACCACGCGTTCAGCCACTCGGCCATGGCCGGCTTGTGCGGGTAGAGCATCGACGTGAACGCCGAGACGCCGAACCCGCGCAGCGTCGCGACCCGCGCGTCCTCGTCGAGCCGGTAGGTGATCGGCCACTCGCGCCCGATCAGCGGACCGGCCGCGTCGAAATACGCCCACACCTTGTCGAGCACACGCCCCGGCATGAAGTGCGTGTGCACGTCGATCAACGAATCGAGGCCGAGCTCCCGCCGGAACTGCGCCACTCGCGTCTCTTCGGTCACCGTGGTCATCTCGGCCACCTCCCCGTTCGGCTCGGAGGTCGATGCTCTCAAAGGATTTTCGCGGCAGGGTCGTAAGCTCACGGTATGGCTTCAGAAACCCTGCCCTCGGCGGACGACGTCCAGGATGCGCTGGCGACCGTCCAGGACCCCGAGATCCACCGGCCCATCACCGAACTGGGCATGGTCAAGTCCGTCGAGATCCACGAGGACGGGCGGGTCGCGGTCGCGGTCTACCTGACCGTCAGCGGCTGCCCCATGCGCGAGACCATCATCAGCCGGGTCGAGACCGCGGTCGCCGCCCTGCCCGGCGTGACCTCGGTCGAGGTCGAGCTGGACGTGATGAGCGACACGCAACGCAAGGAGCTCGCGAACCAACTGCGCGGCGGCCAGGCCGAGCGCGAGGTGCCGTTCGCGCAACCGGGCTCGCTGACCCGGGTGTACGCGGTGGCGTCCGGCAAGGGCGGCGTCGGCAAGTCGTCGGTCACCGTCAACCTGGCCGCGTCGATGGCCGCGCAGGGGCTCAAGGTCGGCGTCGTGGACGCGGACATCTACGGCCACTCGGTGCCGCGCATGCTCGGCACGGAGGGCAAGCCCACGCAGGTCGAGAACATGATCATGCCGCCGTCGGCGCTGGGCGTGAAGGTCATCTCGATCGGCATGTTCACCCCCGGCAACGCGGCGGTGGTGTGGCGCGGTCCGATGCTGCACCGCGCGCTCCAGCAGTTCCTCGCCGACGTCTACTGGGGCGACCTCGACGTCCTGCTGCTCGACCTCCCGCCGGGCACCGGCGACATCGCGATCTCGGTCGCGCAGCTCGTCCCGAACGCCGAGATCCTGGTCGTCACGACGCCGCAGCAGGCGGCGGCCGAGGTCGCCGAGCGCGCGGGCACGATCGCGGTCGAGACCCGCCAGACGATCGCGGGCGTGATCGAGAACATGTCCGGCCTGCCGTGCCCGCACTGCGGCGAGATGGTCGACATCTTCGGCTCTGGGGGCGGTCAGCGCGTCGCCGACGGCCTGTCGGCGGCCACCGGCACCAGGGTCCCGCTGCTCGGCTCGATCCCGATCGACACGCGGCTGCGCGAGGGCGGCGACACCGGCAGGCCGGTCGTCGTCGACGCCCCGGACTCCCCGGCCGCGATCGCGCTGACCGAGATCGCCGCCAAGCTCGGCGGCCGCGAACGCGGGCTGTCCGGCCTGCAGCTGGGGCTGACCCCGCTGCGCAACTTCTGACCGGGCCCACCGTCCGACCGGGCTCCCCCGCGTCGATCTTGACGTCATGGACACGACACGCGGTGTCGGCGGACCATGACGTCAAGATCCTCCGCACCGGACCTCGGCCGACGCGGCACGGTCAGGAGTCCGGGGTCGCGTACTTGCTCAGGTCCACCGAGCGGGACAGACCCAGGCCGTACGCGCTCGCGCCGCGGCCGTACATCCCGAGGAAGACGCCCGAGCTCTCGCCCGCGAGCACCCAGCCGTACGTCGACTCGCGATAGCGGAACCGCGACGGAACGCCGTCGACCGGAATCGCCAGGTCGGTCCAGCCCGGCCCGGTCAGGTTGTCGGACAGGTCCCACGCGATGTTGGTCTGCTGATGCAGCCACTCGGCGCGGGTCGTGCGGTCCAACTGCCACGGCCAACTGTCGGCGAGCAACGCCACTCCTGCGAGTGACGCCGCGCTCGCCTTCGAGGTGGCCTCCATCTGTCCGGTGCCGTCCCCGGCCGGCCGCTTGGGCCGTCGTGGAACGGTCACCACGGACACGAATCGGCGTGGTGTCGGGTCACCCGGCCGCCGGCTCCGCAGGTCGCCGTGACCGAGCGTCCCGTACTCGATCGCGCGTCGGCCCTTGCACACCGACGACAGCCAGCGCCGCCCGTTCCAGCCCTCGTCCAGGCCGTACCAGGGAAAGTCTGCGACCAGGTATTCCCCCAGCAGATCGGGCTTGCCGGCCTCGTCGGCCGGCAACGCCTCGCCCGCGTGGCTGATTGTGTCCATACTCCGCCTCAGGTCCTCTCGCGCGTCGCGACGGCGCCGCCGGCTGCCTCGGTATGCCATGCCCGGAGCCCACGCCCCGCCCCGGCGACTCCGGATGGACCCACCGCCCGGTACATGTATCCGCCGAGTAACCGACCACACACCGCCCGTGTACTTCGGATCCATACTGCCCGAACGCGCGCGTACCTCCGCACCGCTGTCCGGCGGAGGCGGTCGGGTCTTTTTTCGAGGGGACGGTGGCCGGGAACATCCACCCCGGGCGGGCCGAGGCCCCGTCCGAGGGATCCGGCGGATCCGCCGGGGCCGGGTGTGGCCTGGTTGCTAGGTGGCGTCCGCGTCGTACGGGGGGCGCTCGCCGGGCTCGATCCGGGCGCTGCCCTTCTTCTGCAGCGACGGCGGGGCGTAGGACGTGTCCGGGACGTCGGAGTCGTACGGGCTGCCGCTCGCGAGGCCCTTGATCTCCTCGAAGTCCTTGCCGAGCGAGTCGCGCAGTTCCTTGATCCCGAGGTCGTCGTCGCCGTCGCCCATCAGGTTCTTGCGGACGAAGGTCTTCGGGTTGAGGTCCTCGAGGTGCATGTTCTGGAACTCCGGGCCGAGTTCCTTCTTCAGGTCCGCCCGGGCACCGGAGGAGAAATCGCGGAACTTGCGGATCGTGCGGGCCACGTCACCGATCATCTTCGGCAGTTTCTCCGGGCCGAACACGATGATCGCAAGAATGACGAGCGCGACCATCTCCGGCGCACCGACGTCGAACACCTGGACTCCACGAGATGCGCGAGGGGGCTCGGCCGGGCGACCGAACCCCCTCAGAGTAGTCGGCGGCGCCCGAAGCGGAAGGCCGCGGCCGGCACCGAACCACCTATCGGCGAAAGATGTGACCCGCCGGACACGCGCCCGTCATGTCCGGGTCACCCGGCTTCGAGAGTCATGTCGACGGTGCGCTCGGCGCCGTCGCGCTCGATCGTGATCTTGGCCACCGCGCCCGGGGCCTTCGACCGGATCGCGACGATCAACTCGTTGGCGTCGTGCACCCTGCGGCCGTCGATCGCCTTGATCACGTCGCCCGGCTTGAGCCCGGCCCGCTCGGCCGGACCGCCGGAGCGGATCGGCGGCGTGCCCTTGACGTCCTCGGTCGCGATCCGCGCGCCGTCGCCCTGGTAGGCGATGTCGAGCGAGACGCCGATGACGGGGTGGGACGCCTTGCCGGTGTCGATCAGCTGCTGCGCGACCCGGCGCCCCTGGTTGATCGGGATCGCGAAGCCGAGCCCGATGCTGCCGGCCTCCTGCTGCGTCCCGAACGGGTTGCCCTGGCCGCCGCCGGCCGAGCGGATCGCGGAGTTGATCCCCACCACCGCGCCCGACGCGTCGATCAGCGGGCCGCCGGAGTTGCCGGGGTTGATCGGGGCGTCGGTCTGCAGCGCGCTGATGTACGAGACGTCGCTGCCCGAGGTGCCGGCGCTGACCGCGCGGTCCTTGGCGCTGATGATCCCGGAGGTCACGGTGCCCTCCAGGTTGAACGGCGCGCCGATCGCGATGACCGGGTCGCCGACCTGGACGCCGTCGGAGTTGCCCAGCGGCAGCGGGTGCAGCCCCTGGACCCCGGACACCCGCACGACCGCGAGGTCGTAGCCGGTGTCCCGGCCGACCAGCGTCGCGGTGGTCTGCTGGCCGTCGTTGAAGGTCACGCTGATCGTGCCGCCCGACGCGGCCGACTCGACGACGTGGTTGTTGGTCAGGATGTTGCCGGCCGTGTCCAGCACGAAGCCGGTGCCGGTGGACTCGCCCCGGCCGGTGCGCACGTGGATGTACACGACGCCGGGCAGCGTGCTGCCGGCGAGGCCGGCGATGCTGTCCTTGGGCCGGGCCGGGCCGATCGCGGGCGCCTCGCCCAGCCGGACCTTGGTGTCCTCCCGGTCGGCGACCCAGGCCCCGACGCCGCCGCCGATCAACCCGGCCACCAACGCGACCAGCGCGGCCCACAACACGAGCCGCTTGCCGTAGCGCCTGCCGAGGTCCTCTGTGGGCCCGCCGGCGCCCGTCATGTCCCCGGGTACCGAATAGCCGTACGGCACGGCCTGATAGGGCGCGTAGGACGCGTGCGGGGCATACGAGGGGTACGGACCGTAGGGCCCGTAGCCGTGCGGCGCGGCACCGGGATACGCCGCGTACGGCGCATCGGGCCGCCCGGACCACCGCGGCCGTGCCGGCGGCGCGACCGGCGGCGGCTGCGGGGGCGGCGCGAACGGGTCGTAGCCCGGGTCGTCCGCGGCCGGCATCTCGGCCGTTCCGTGCACGACGGGCACCTCCGCGGTGACCGCCTCCCGGACGTCCGGCGCGACCGGCCCGAACGCGTCCGGCTCGGCGGCCGGATCGGCCGTCGGCAGCACCGTCGTCTCGGGCTCCGCCGCCGGTTCGGCGGACTCGCCCGACGGGCGCTTGTCCAGGGACGGTCTGGTCGGGAATGCCTCCGGCTCCGCGTCGTGGTCGAATACCGGCGCGGCCGGCGCGTCGTCGCCTCGCGGCGGCTCCGCTCCCCCGCGGCCGTATGCGTCGCTCATCGTGTGCCTTCCTACCGCTCCCGATGTGCCGAGCACCGTCTACGGCACGGTCACAGTCTTTCGCGTGCCGACCGGTGTCGTCATGGCGGCAGTGGATACCCGCCCCACAGCACTCCACGCGCGCGACCCCGACCCACGTGTGAGCCCGCCGGCGATCGGCGGGCTCACACGTGCGGGCTCAGCGCGCGTAGTCGATCTCCTGTATCGGGACCGTCAGTGGTGTCCCCGCCAGCACGAGGCCCGGACGCCTGGAACCCGCGCCGGCGGGCAGCGGGGTCGTAGTCGCGGCCTGCTCGACGAGGTATCGCTCGACGGCGGGCGCCGCGGGTCGACCCTCGGTGCCGCCGCTCGTCCCACCCGGCACGAACGCGCTGCTGAGCGCGACGGCCATCATCGAGAACGCACCCGCGGCGGCGAACGTCAGCCGGCGCCGGTTCACCGGCGGGCGGACCCGCTCGGGCATGTTGCCCGGCCGCCCGGCCCGCGGACCCCTCGATCGCGAGCGCGCCCGCGCCGAGGCCGTCGGTCGACCGGCGGTCGGGAACGTGAAGCGATCCCCCGCCGCGGGCGGCGGAGGCTGGTCCCGCGTGGGCTCGCCGAGCGCGAGCAGTCGCGCCATCAGGTCACCCGACGGCCCCGGCTGCGGCACCTTGCCGAGCAGTTGTTTCACCTGGCGCTGTTCCTCGGCCTCCTCGCGGCATTCCGCGCATTCGGCGAGGTGCGCCAGCACCTTCTCTCGGGCCTCATGGCCCAGCTCGCCGTCCACATAGGCGCCGAGCCTGTCGTCGAGGTGGCTCATGTCCCCACCTCGCATGCCACACGAAAGGTCGCGGCGCGCCTCGTCCGTGTCGCACTCACTACCCCCCTGCCCATGCAATCGCCGGGCTCACCACTGATCACGGTCCCTCATCTCCGCACCGTGGTCCGGACCTCCGCAGCCGTCTCCTGGCCTGCCTTGTTCCGGGGAGCACGGTGCCGCAGCGCCGCACGGAGCTGGGACCGGCCGCGGTGAATGCGGCTGCGCACGGTCCCGAGTTTCACTCCGAGCGTGGTGGCGATCTCCTCGTACGACAGGCCCTCGATGTCACACAGCACGACCGCGGCGCGGAATTCCGGGGCGAGGGCATCCAGCGCCTGCTGGACGTCCGCGTCCAGGTGGGCGTCGTCGTATGCCTGCGCGGGCGAGAGCTCGCGACCCGCGAGCCGTTCGCCCGCGTCGTCGCCGAGACCCTCGAACCGGATGCGCTGACGGCGCCGAACCATGTCGAGGAAAAGGTTCGTGGTGATGCGGTGCAGCCAACCCTCGAACGTGCCGGGCGTGTAGCTCGACAACGATCGGAACACGCGGACGAACACCTCTTGGGTGATGTCGTCCGCGTCGTGCGGGTTGCCGCTGAGGCGGTAGGCGAGCCGATAGACCCGAGCCGAGTGGGTGCGGACGATGTCCTCCCACGACGGCGGGACCCATTCGGCCTGGGCTGGGCTGCTGGTTGCGTTTGCGGCTTCGGCCACGTGATCCGGCATCGGCGACGCGTCGCGGGTACAGGATTGTTCCCCGCGGTGGTCGACCACTGCCACACCTCCTCTTCCGAGTAGCGCAACCACCATAAAGCTCTTGCCTGTTAAGCCCGGATAAGGGCGCCGGGGCGCTCATCCGTCCCGCCTGCGGTGCCGCGAGGCCACGAGCCTCTCGTTCACCTGTCTTCCGGGGGGCCAACGAACCGCGCCCGGGCGGGGTTCCCCGGTCCGGGCGCGGTGCGCCCATCGGTCGGGTGTACGCGCTCGCGCGGCGCTCCCCGACGAGGAGCGTGACCCCTCGGTAATACCCTTGCGCTCAGGTGGCCGACCCGCCCCGAACGCGTGCGGGCGGCCAGGACAGAGGAGGAAGCCATTTCCGGCAATCGCCAGGCTAGCTGGGCGTTCGCGGAAGAGTACGTCGGCGAGGACGCCGTCCTCGCGGGCGCCCGCGCCCGCGCCCGGGATGTCGGCGTGGTCCCGATAGGTCCCGGTGCCGGCGCCGCGCTGCGCTTCCTCGCGGCCGCGGTGGCGGCCAAGGCGGTCGCCGAGATCGGAACCGGGACCGGGGTCTCCGGCCTCTACCTGCTGCGGGGCATGCGTCCCGACGGGGTGCTCACCACCGTCGACGCCGACCCCGAGAACCAGCGCCTCGCGAAGGAGACCTTCACCGAGGCGGGCTTTCCCAGCGGTCGCGCGCGGTTCATCCCGGGCCGGGCCCTGGAGGTGCTGCCGCGGCTCGCCGACGGCGGCTACGACCTGGTGTTCTGCGACGGCGACAAGCTCGAGTACCTGGACTACCTGGCCGAGGCGCTGCGGCTGCTGCGGCCCGGTGGCGTGGTGTGCTTCGACAACGCGTTCCTGCACGACCGGGTGGCCGACCCCGCCCACCGCGACGCGGCGACTGCGGCCGTGCGCGACGTACTGCGCGTGATCCGCGAGCACGAGTCGCTCGTCCCGGCCCTGCTGCCGGTCGGCGACGGCCTGCTGTGCGCGGCCCGCCGCGGCTGATCCGCCCGACGACGACGCCGGCACACGACACTCGAACGGCGCAGCCGCACGGGACCGGCAAAGGCCGGCACATGCCAACGGCCCCGGTACGGACATGAGCTTCCATGTCCGTACCGGGGCCGTCGCTCACGACTTTCGTCGAGGGCGTCGCCCCAGGGGGTCAGCCCACGGCGTTCTTCAGCGCCTCGCTCAGGGCGCCGGCCTCATCGGCCGACAGCTCGACTACGAGCCGTCCACCGCCCTCAAGCGGAACGCGCATGACGATGCCCCGCCCTTCCTTGGTCACCTCGAGCGGGCCGTCGCCCGTCCGCGGCTTCATGGCCGCCATGCTCGTTCCCCTTCCTGCATATCGACGCACCGGTGCTCAAACCGGCCACCGGTCTTCGAGAGCATTGATCAGGGACCATTATCCCGCATCGAACGGTGGGGTGAGCAACATCGGGTCCCGTCGACCTCGCGAACCCCGTCCGTACGGAGCGGAATGAGATGGTCCGTCCCGGGTCCGAAATCAGCTGACGTTCCGTCAGGGGCGCGCGTGGGCCCGGGGAAGCGGTCCGCCATGCTGTGCACATCCCACCTGCGCCGATGTAAGTGACGTGGAGGCAAGTCATGGCCGACAAGGCCGACAATGTGCTGTACGAGATCGACGACGCGGTCGCGACCGTCACGCTGAACCGCCCCGACGCGATGAACTCGCTCGACGAGCCGACCAAGATCGCGCTGCGCGACGCGATCCTGCGCGCGGCGGCCGATCCCGCCGTGCGGGCCGTGCTGCTGACCGGCACCGGCCGGGCGTTTTGCGCCGGCCAGGACCTCAAGGCGCACATCCGACAGCTGGAGACCGGCCCCGAGGCCACCTTCGCGACCGTGCGCGAGCACTACAACCCGCTGGTCACCGCGATCGCGACGATGGCCAAGCCGGTCGTCGCCGCGGTCAACGGCGTCGCGGCGGGAGCGGGCGCGGCGATCGCGTGGGCGTGTGATCTTCGGATCATGGCGGACACGGCCGGCTTCAACACCGCGTTCGCGAGCGTCGCGCTGACCGCCGACTCGGGGGCGTCGTGGACGCTGCCGCGCCTGATCGGCCCGGCGAAGGCCACCGAACTGCTGATGCTCCCGCGCACGGTCAAGGCCGCGGAGGCGCTCGAGCTGGGCCTGGCCAACCAGGTGGTGCCGGCCGACGAGCTCGCCGACACGGCCCGCGAGCTGGCCCGCCGGCTCGCCGAGGGCCCGACCGTCGCGCTCGCCGCGCTCAAGGAGTCGGTGGCCTACGGCGCGTCGCACTCGCTGGTCGAGACGCTGGACAAGGAGAACGAGCTGCAACTGCGCGCGGGCGGCTCGCAGGACCACCGGATCGCGGTCGCGGCCTTCGTGGCCAAGGAGAAGCCGGTCTTCCTCGGCCGCTGAGCGAACCCGCGGCGTCGGCCGTAAGGCGCCCGCGCGCTCCCGCGGGGTGGGCGCCCGTCTCCCGTGCGGGTTCCGCCGACCACCCGTTCGGCCCTGCGTCCGGGGCGTGCCGCACGCCGCCCCGGACCCGGGCCCGTGCCGCTCAGCGCGAGGTGCAGCCCTTCAGGTGGTCGTTGACGAGGCCGCACGCCTGCATCAGGGCGTACGCCGTGGTCGGGCCCACGAAGCGGAATCCCTTGCGTTTGAGTTCCTTGGCCAGGGCGGTGGACTCCTCGGTGACCGCCGGGACGTCGGAGACGGCCTTGGGGGCCTTGCGGGTGCCCTTGGGTGCGAAGGACCACACGAGCGCGTCCAGGCCGCCCTGGAGGGCCTGTGCGGCCTGTGCGTTGGCGATCGCGGCGTCTATCTTGGCCCGATTGCGGACGATCCCCTCGTCGGCGAGCAGCCGCACGCGGTCGGTGTCGTCGAAGGTCGCCACCCGCGCGATCGAGAAATCCGCGAAGGCGGCGCGAAAGCCCGCCCGGCGGCGCAGGATGGTCAGCCACGAGAGGCCGGACTGGAACGCCTCCAGGCACAGCCGTTCGTAGAGCCGGTCCTCGCCGTGCACGGCCACGCCCCACTCGGTGTCGTGGTAGGCCCGATAGTCGTCGGGGCCGGTCGCGCCCCACGGGCACCGCAGGAGTCCGTCCGGTCCCGCGACCGGACCGCCGACGACGCTCACGGCTTCGGGTCGCCCTTCGGGTCGCTCTCGGCGTCGGCGTCCCGCGCGGCGTCCGCGGCGTCCGCGACATCGGTCGGTTCGGCCGGCTCGGGCGCCTCGGCAACGGTCGGCGCGTCGGCGGTCTCGGCGGCGTCGGCGGTCCGATCCGCCGTCCGGGTGATCGTCTGCTCCGACTCGGCCGACTCCGGCTTCTCCAGCGACAGCGTCGTGCCGGATCCGCGCGGTGGCGGGGTCGAGCGGCTCGCGCCGAGCGCGGTGGCGCCCACGGCGGCGGTACCGCCCGGGGCCGCGACCGCGAGGCCCGCCGGGGTGGTGCCGGCCAGCTTGTACTCGAGTTCGAGGATGCGGGCGTCGCGGGCCGCGAGTTCGCCGGTGAGCCGGTCGAGCACGAAGTCGACCTCGCTCATCCGGTAGCCGCGGAAGACCACCGGGAAGCGGACGTGGTCGATGTCGGCGCTCGTGAGCGGGCGGTCCTCGGGCATCCTCAGCTCGGGCTGTTCGCGGTGCGAGTCGGGGAGGGAGCCACCCGCTCCGAGCACGACCGCGGCGATCACGAGGATCACCCCGGTCACCACGACAAGCTGGATCCAGAACACGGACGGCTCCCCTTCGACGGCGGTGCAGGTGATGGGTGCCCGGGCCGCTTCGGGAAGCCCCCGGGTCGTCGCACGGGACGATCGTGCCACGATCAGGGGGTCAAGTGGCACGTGCCGGGTGTGGTTGGGCGGAGGTCGACGGGGTGACGACGCTGAGGCTGGGACGACGGGAGTTCGGTGGCGACGAGCTGGTGATCATGGCGATCATCAACCGGACGCCGGACTCGTTTTTCGACAAGGGCGCGACATTCGACGATCGACCGGCCCTGGACGCGGTCGAACGCGCGGTCGCCGAGGGCGCGGGGATCGTGGACATCGGGGGCGTGAAGGCGGGGCCGGGGGCCGAGGTGGACGTCGCGGAGGAGATCCGCCGAACGGCGTCGTTCGTCGCGGAGGTGCGCCACAGGCACCCCGACGTGGTGATCAGTGTCGACACGTGGCGGCACGAGGTCGCCGAGGCGGTCTGCGAGGCCGGCGCGGATCTGATGAACGACGCGTGGGGCGGCGTGGACCCCAAGCTCGCCGAGGTGGCCGCGAAGTACGACGTCGGCATCGTGTGCACGCACGCGGGGCGCGCGCAGCCGCGCACCCGGCCGCACCGCATCGGCTACGTCGACGTGGTGGCCGACATCCTCGACGTCACGGTCGGCCTCGCCGAGCGCGCCGCGTCGCTCGGGGTGCGCCGGGACGCGATCCTGATCGACCCGGGGCACGACTTCGGCAAGAACACCCGGCACTCGTTGGAGGCGACCCGCCGGCTCGGCGAGCTGGTCGACACCGGATGGCCGGTCCTGGTGTCGCTCTCCAACAAGGACTTCGTCGGCGAGTCGTTGGACAAGCCGGTGAACGAGCGCCTGCTGGGCACGCTCGCCACGACCGCGGTCAGCGCGTGGCTGGGCGCCCGGGTCTACCGCGCGCACCAGGTCGACGAGACCCGCCAGGTCCTCGACATGGTGTCCTCGATCCACGGCACCCGGCAGCCCGCGGTGGCCCGCCGCGCGTTGGCCTGATCGGCCCCGAAAGACAAAAAAGATCTTGGAGTTGACGGGCCGGAACCGCCGTTCCGTCCCACCAACTCCAAGATCGTTCAGCGGCGCCCGCGGGTCAGCAGCGCTTCCAGGGGCCCTGGATCGCGTACATCGTGCCCGGGCTCTGCACGTTGGCGAACAGCGTGCGGCCGTCCTCGGAGAAGACCGGGCCGGTCATCTCGCTGCCACCGGGGGCGTCGTTGCGGGCGATCGGGTAGGTCTTGCCGTCCTCGGTCGCGCCGAGCAGGTGCTGGACGCCCTCGCCGTCCTCGGAGATGATCACGCCGCCGTGCGGCGACACGCTGATGTTGTCCGGACCGTCGTAGGGGCCGTCCACGTCCGGCGTGGTGTTGACGCCGAACCGCAGCTTCAGGGTCAGCCGCGAGCGCTTGGGGTCGTAGAACCAGATCTGGCCGTCGTGCGGCGTGCCCGGGCTCTCGGCCCGCGCGAAGCTGGTGACCACGTAGGCGCCGCCGTCGCCCCACCAGATGCCCTCGATCTTGCGACCGCGGGTGATGTCGGTGTTCTGGAACTGCTTGCGGATCGAGACCGTACGCGCGTCGCGGTCCGGCACGGTCACCCACGTGACGGCGTAGCTCGTACCGATCTCGGTCGCGCGCGAGAGGTCGTCGACGTGCGTGCCGCTCGCGTCCACGCAGCGCATCGCCGCGAGCACGCCCGCGGTGTCGGCGAGCTTGCGCAGCCGGCCCCGGCCGCCGTCCCAGTGGCGCGGCGGCTCCCAGCGGTAGAGCAGCCCGTTCGGGTTGCCGGCGTCCTCGGTGAGGTACATGTGGCCGCGGCGCGGGTCGACCGCGACCGCCTCGTGCGCGAACCGGCCGAGCGCCTTGATCGGCTTCGGGTCGCGGTTGGCGCGGCGGTCGTACGGGTCGACCTCGAAGACGTAGCCGTGGTCCTTGGTCGCGCTGCCCTGGCCGGCGAGCTGCTCGGTCTCCTCGCAGGTCAGCCAGGTGTCCCAGGGGGTCACCCCGCCCGCGCAGTTGGTCGCGGTGCCGGCCACGCCGACGTACTCGCGGATCCGCCGGCCGTACCGGTTCACCTCGACGACCGTGCAGCCGCCCGCGAGGCCCTCGTCGTAGACCAGGCCAGACAGGTGCGGGACCGGCAGCGGGGTGTCCTTGAACGAACCACCGAGCTCGTGGTTGTTGACCAGGACCGTGCCGCCGCCGCGCAGCTTGAAGGCGCCGGTGCCGTCGTGGTTGCCCGGGGTGACCTCGCCCGACTCCAGCTTGGTGACGCCGGCCTCGGTGACGATCGTGTACGAGAAGCCCTTGGGCAGCGCGAGGCGGCCGGCGGGGTCGACGATCAGCGGGCCGTAGCCGGGCGTGGCCGGCGGCCGGCCGTGGCCGCCGGGCCTGGACGCGGCCGAGGCGTTCGGGGCCAGCAGCATGCCGGTGCTGCCGATGAGGGCGACACCGGCCCCGGTGGTGGCGGTGCGGCCGAGGAAGCCCCTGCGGGACAGCGACATCGGGTTTCTCCCGTGACAGGCAGGAAATATCAGGACGCCCCTACGTTTTCGCCCGCCGGTGTCGACGAAGTGAACGCGACGGGGCGCCTGAATGCCCGTCAGGTGGCAATTGCTCAGTTCCCGGCGCGTCCCTCGGCGGCGGCCTTGTCGGCACGGGACGCCGCCTCCGCCTCGAACTCGCCGTTGTCGGCCTCGCGGATGATCCGCACCGCCTCCTCGACGTCGTCGGTGAGGCGGATCAGGTCCAGGTCGGCGGGCGACGCCTTGCCCTGCGCGATCACCACGTCGCGCAGCCAGGCGAGCACGCCGCTCCAGTAGTCGCGGCCGATCAGCACGACCGGGAAGTGCGTGACCTTGCCGGTCTGTACGAGCGTGAGCGCCTCGAACAACTCGTCCAGCGTGCCGATCCCGCCGGGCAGCACGATGAAGCCCTGCGCGTACTTCACGAACATCGTCTTGCGCGCGAAGAAGTAGCGGAAGGTGATGCCGCGGTCCACGTACGGGTTCAGCCCCGACTCGAACGGGAGCTTGATGCCGATCCCGACGGAGATCCCGCCGGCCTCCCGCGCGCCCTTGTTCGCGGCCTCCATCGCACCGGGCCCGCCGCCGGTGATCACGGCGTAGCCGGCCTCGGACAGGGCGCGGCCGACCTGTTCGCCGGTGCGGTAGTCGTCCGAGCCCGGCTTGGTCCGGGCGGACCCGAACACGCTGACCGCCTTGCCGAGGTCGGCGAGCAGGCCGAAGCCGTCGACGAACTCGGTCTGGATCCGCAGCACGCGCCACGCCTCGGTACCGAGGTGCCCCATGCCGGGGTGCTGCTCCTCCACCTCACTGGGCGAGGCGAACTCGGGTGGCTCCTCCGGAGCGAATCGCGCGTCCATCCGGTCAGCCTGTCACGCCGGGGCGGTACTTGATCGGATTTACGCCACGGCCCCCGTCACGGTTCCCGCACGGTGGACGCGAGTTCGGCCTCGGCCCGTCACGAGAGCCAGTTCAGCAACCTGGTCTCGCTGTCGCCGATCAGCGCGATCTCCACGTGCTCGTCGCGCTTGTGCGCGAGGTTGGGGTCGCCCGGGCCGTAGTTGACGGCCGGGATGCCCAGGGCGGAGAACCGCGCGACGTCGGTCCAGCCGAACTTGGCCCGCGGCGTGGTGCCGATCGCGGCCACGAACGCCGCGGCGGCGGGCCGGTCCAGGCCCGGCAGCGCGCCCGCGGCGGAGTCGGTCAGCACCACGTCGAAGCCCGCGAAGACCTCGCGCACGTGCTGGAGCGCCTGCTCGGGGCTGCGGTTGGGCGCGAACCGGAAGTTGACGGTGACCGTGCACACGTCCGGGACCACGTTGCCCGCGACGCCGCCCTCGATCTTCACCGCGCTCAGCCCCTCGCGGTATTCCAGGCCGTCGATGAGGACCTTGACCGGCTCGTAGCCCTGCAGCCGGGTCAGGATCGGCGCGGCGGCGTGGATCGCGTTGTCGCCCAGCCAGGAACGGGCCGAGTGGGCGCGCTCGCCGGTCGTGGTGATCTGCACCCGCAGCGTGCCCTGGCAGCCGCCCTCGACCGCGCCGCCGGTCGGCTCCATCAGCACCGCGAAATCGGCGGCGAGCCACTCGGGGTGGTTGCCGGCGAGCCGGAGCAGCCCGTTGCGGGACGCCTCGATCTCCTCGCAGTCGTAGAAGACGTAGGTGACGTCGCGATTGGGCTCGGGCAGGTGCGCGGCGAGCCGCAATTGGACCGCGACACCGCTCTTCATGTCCGACGTGCCGCACCCGTACATCAGCGGGCCCTCGATCCGCGACGGCAGGTTGTCGGCGATCGGCACGGTGTCCAGGTGGCCCGCGATCAGGATCCGCTCGGCGCGCCCGAGATCGGTCCGCGCCACGACCGAGTCACCGTCGCGGTGCACCGTCAGGTGTGGGTAGCCGCGCAGCGCCTCCTCGACGGCGTCGGCGAGCACTTTCTCGTCGCCGCTGACGGAGGGGATGTCGACGAGCTGTGCGGTCAGCGACGCCGCGTCCAGGGACAGATCGAGCTTCACGGTCATGCCGGAAGCCTATCGCCGCCCCCGGACCCGGCAGTGGGCCGTCGCAGCGCCGGATCGGGCGCGGCTCAGCCCTGTTTCAGCCGCTCCACGCCCGCCGCCACCCGCTCGTCGGTCGCGGTGAACGCGAGCCGTACGTGCCGAGCGCCCAGCGGGCCGTAGAAGTCGCCCGGCGCGACCAGGATGCCGCGCTCGGCGAACCAGGCCACGGTGTCCCAGCAGTCCTCGTCGCGTGTCGTCCACAGGTACAGGCTCGCCTGGGAGTGCTCGATCCGGAAGCCGGCCGATTCGAGCGCGCCGCGCAGCGCGCCGCGGCGGGCCGCGTAGCGCGCCCTCTGCGCGGCCACGTGCTCGTCGTCGGCGAACGCGACGGTCATCGCGGCCTGGACCGGGCCGGGCACGATGTGCCCCGAGTGCTTGCGCACCGCGAGCAACTCGCGGATCACCGCGAGGTCGCCCGTGGCGAAGCCCGCGCGGTAGCCCGCCAGGTTGCTGCGCTTGGACAGCGACTGCACGGCGAGCAGGCCCTCGTGCGAACCGCCGCACACGTCCGGGTGCAGCACCGAGACCGCCTGGGCCTCCCAGCACAGCTCGATGTAGCACTCGTCCGAGACGACGAGGATGTCGTGCGCGCGCGCCCACTCGACGATCGCGCGCATCTCGGCGGCGGTGCGCACCGCGCCGTGCGGGTTGCCCGGCGAGTTGAGCCAGATCATCCGCACGCCGGCCGGGTCCGGCAGCGTGCCGTCCACGACCGGGAGCGGGGTGGCGCCGGCCAGGCGCGCGCCGATGTCGTAGGTGGGGTAGGCGAGCGCCGGGTGCGCCACCGTGTCGCCCGGGCCGAGCCCGAGCTGCTGGGGCAGCGCCGCGACGAGCTCCTTGGTGCCGATCACCGGCAGCACGGCGTCCGGGTCGGCGCCGGTGACACCGAGTCGGCGGCGCATCCATCCGGCGATCGACTCGCGCAGTTCGGGCTTGCCGTACACCGTCGGATATCCCGGTGCGTCGGCGCCCGCGCACAGCGCGTCGCGAATCAGCTCGGGGGTCGGGTCGACGGGCGTGCCCACCGAGAGGTCGACCACGCCGTCGGGGTGCGCCCGCGCGCGTGCCCCGAACGGTTCGAGGCGGTCCCACGGGAACACGGGGAGCAGGTCGGTGACGCGACGCGCCCCTCGCCCCCGCGCCGAGGCGGGGTCGAGGGGCTCGTCCGTACCGGGGTGCGGAACGGTCACGTCGCTTACTCGCCCTGCGCCTGCGGGGGCAGGGCGGCGATCAGCGGGTGGTCCTTGGCGATCAGACCCATCTTGGAGGCACCACCGGGAGAGCCGAGGTCGTCGAAGAACTCGACGTTGGCCTTGTAGTAGTCCTTCCACTGCTCCGGGGTGTCGTCCTCGTAGAAGATTGCCTCGACCGGGCAGACGGGCTCGCAAGCGCCACAGTCCACGCACTCGTCGGGGTGGATGTAGAGCGCACGCTCACCCTCGTAGATGCAGTCGACGGGGCACTCCTCGATGCATGCCTTGTCCTTCAGGTCGACGCAGGGCTGCGCGATGACGTAGGTCACGTCGGGTTCCTCCTCATGCGGGCGGTACAGGGTGCGCGGGAGCGCGGCAACGTCGGTGCCCACAACTAGTATCGCGGTGGGCCGGGGCCTACTCCTAGCAGGTGGCCCTTACCTGTGGGCCGGGAACATGTCAGCAGACGTGGGCGGACGAGGTCAGCACGGATCGGGGAAGCCGGACAGGTGAAGAGGATCACACCGCAGGATGTGGGCAGACGCGTGTCGGTGCGCCGCGAGCTGCCGCGGGAGGGCCCGAGGCCGGCCTACACGGACGTGGTCGGCGAACTCGTGGACTGGACCGAAGGTGTGCTGACAATCACCCGCAAGGACGGCAGCGTCGCCCGGGTGGCCGAAGCCTCGATCGTGGCCGCCAAGGTCGTCCCGCCGCCCGTGCAGCGGCTGTCCCCGGCCCGGCTCCAAGACGTCGCGAGCCGCTCCTGGCCGGCGCCCGACCTCGCGACCCTCGGCGAATGGCTGCTGCGCGCGGCCGACGGATTCACCCGCCGGGCCAATTCTACGCTCGTGCTCGGCGAACCGGCCGTCCCGTTCGAGGAGGCACTCGATCGAGTGAACGCCTGGTACGCCGAGCGCGGTCTGCCCACGCTGTTCCAGATCGCGCACGACGATCCGTTCGACCGCTTCCTGGCCGCCGCCGGGTGGCCGGCCGAGGGGGACGCGATCATGCGCACCGGCCGACTGGTGCGGGCGGCGGACGTGCTGCACGACGTGGACGGCTCGGCCGTGCGGATCGACGAGCGGCTCACCGACGGCTGGCTGGCGCTCTACCACCACGTCGCGGGCCCGGCGGGCGCCGCCGAACGACACGTGCTCCAAGGTCCGCCCGGCACGCTGTTCGCGAGCGTGTCGGACCCGGCCGGCGGCGATCCGGTCGCGATCGGGCGGGTGTGCGTCCAGGGGCGGTACGCGGGGTTCGCGGCCCTGGAGGTCGATCCGGCCCACCGCCGGCACGGCATCGCGCGGGCGATCATGCGCGTGCTCACCGACCGGGCCCTGGAACGCGGCGCGGTCACGGGGTGGCTCCAGGTCGAGTCGGACAACGAGCCCGCGCGGGCGCTGTACGACGCGCTCGGATTCACCGACCACCACCGCTACCACTACCGCCGATCGCCGGTCGCACGCCCGTGAACCACGCCGGGAATCCGCGCGATCGGTTCGCGGCGGTCGTCCGGGCGGACGACGTGAACCTGGCCGAGGCCGCGCTGCTGATGGGTGTCGAGGTCGACCCGACCTTCGATCCGGCCACCGGGATCGCCGAGTTGGAGCGGCTCGCGGCGGCCGTGCGGGCCGAGGTGGGACCGGAGTACAGCACGACGAGGGCCGCCGCGGCGCTCGCGCTCGTGCTCGGTGGACGGGCCCGGTTCTTCGGGCAGCAGTCCGACTACGCCGACCTGCGCTCGTCCCTGCTGAACGAGGTGCTGCGCCGCCGGCGCGGGCTGCCGATCCTGTTGTCGATGGTGTGGATCGACGTCGGCAGGCGCGCCGGCCTGCCGGTGTACGGGGTCGCGCTGCCGGGGCACTTCGTGGTCGGGATCGGGGATCCCGACGGAGAGTTCGAGCTGGCCGACCCGTTCCACGGCGGTGTTCCGCTGCCGATCTCGCGGGCCCGCCGGTTGGCCGCCGAGGCGGGCGGGCAGCCGGGCGATCCCGCGTTGCTGCAGCCGGCCCGGCCCACCGCGATCCTGCTCCGGGTGCTCAACAACATCCGCGCGTGGGCCGCGCAGCCCGAACGCGGGATCGAGGGCGCGTGGACCCGGCTGTGGGCGGTCGAGCTGTCCCTGCTGCTGCCGCGCCACCCCGCGGCGCTGCGCCACGAGCGCGGTTCGCTGCTCGCCAAGACCGGTCAGTTCGCGGCCGGCGCGCGCCAGCTGCAGGAGTACGCCGAACTGGTCGAGCGGATCGACCCCAAGGTCGCCGAGGGCGTCCTGGCCGAGGCGAAGGCCGCCCGGGCCAGGCTGAACTGAGCCGGGCCCCGCACATCCCCGCCGGGGCGGGTCGGGCTCAGCCCCCGAGGACGCGCAGGAACGCGTCGGCGTCCTGCGCCACGCCGCTGCAGTTCGGGTCCGCCCCGGAATCGGCCGCCGCGCCCTGGGCGCAGGCCCGGTCCCGCGCGGCGGACCACCACGCGACACGGCCGAGGTGCTTGCTCTTGGCGAAGTCGGCGAGACGGCGCGCGTCGTCGAGTGTGAAGACCTCCCCCGCGACGTCGTTGCGGCCGATCATCACCGTCACCGAGACCCGCCGCCAGGCCTGTTCCTCCGTCAGCTGCGGCCACACGTCCCGGATCTGCGCGTGCACGGCGCGGGCCGCGTCGCTCGCGAACTGGCCCATCCGGCCGTCCGGTCGCGGCGCCACGCCGGCGCCGTAGTTCATCGCCTTGGCGTTGACGAAGGCGACCTCCACCTTCTGCGCGGCGGCGTCCCGCAGCAGCGCCTTGGCCTCCTCGCCCAGGCCCTGGAGCGGGTCGACCGGCAGTGTGTACGCGACGTCCACGGGCCGGGTGCCGGCCTGGAGCAGGCGCAGCGCGGCGTTGCGGCGCTGCACGACGTCGGGGCGGACCAGCGAGCGACCCTCGATGTCGAGATCGATGGCACCGGCCTGGGTCGCCTCCAGAACCTGCCGGTACGCGGCGGCCAGTGCCTCGGGGGTTGCGCACGAGGTCGCCAGGTCGGTGCCCGCGCTGCCGCCGAAGGCGACCCGGATCGATCCGCCGGCCTCGCGCAGCACCGCGATCCGGGCGGCGATCGCCGGATCGTCGAGGCGGGTCACCCCACCCCACATCGGCCGGCAGCCGCCGCCGTCCACCACGTAGGCCAACGTCCATTCCCGCACGCCGCCTTGCCGCGGGGCGCGCGCGGGGTCGAACGGCACCGCGAGCGTCATGTCGATGTAGGGGGCGACGTGCTCGATGGCCGCCGCGCCCGTCGCCGGGGCCGCGGTCGTGCTCGGGGGCGCGCTCGCCGGGTTCGGCGCGGCGCTCGACGCCTTGGCGGTGCCGGTCGGCGACGGCGTGTCGGATCGGCCCCCCGGGCTGCCCGGCGGGGCGGTCGGCGGTCGGCCGGACCCGGCCGGCCGTGCGCCGGGCACGGTCGCGCCGGGGGCGTTGCACGGCTTCTCGTTGATCGTGCACGCTATCGGGCCGTCGGTGCGGGCGGACTCGGCCGCGCCGGCGACGGTGGCGCCGTCCCGGCGTACCTCGAAGCCGACCACGATGCTCTCGCCGGGGCGCAATGCCTTGTTCCAGTCCTCGTTGCGCACCGTGTACGTGCCGTCGGCGCGGTCGAGGCGCCCGTTCCACACGTTCGCGAGCCGGGCGTCCGGGGACAGGTCGAACCGGAGGGTCCAGCCCTTGACCGTCTCGTCGCCGGCGTTGCGCAGGACGTACTGCCCGCTGTACCCGGTGGGCCACGAGCCGGTGCGCACGTAGTCGGCGCTGACCACGGACTCGTGCGACGACGATTCCCCGGACAGGGCCACGATCAGCGCGGCGGGCAGTGCGGCGAGCGCGAAGCTCGCGGCGGCCCAGCGCACGCGCTCTCGGCGCGGACGAATGGCGCCCGGCTCGGGTCCGCTTGCCCGATGCGACCCCATGCCATTCCTCCGACATCCTTTCCGGCGGCACTCGGGCCGCCGGGCACGAGGACTCTACCGGCCTTCGGCTCGCCGTCCCATCGTCGGCGGCGGTGGATCGCTTTCGGAAGATCCATTGTCTCAGTATTCGATATTTGGGTATCGGATTGTGGATACGCCTCATAGATTGCAAGGCATGAAGTGGAACGCGGGCAGGTACGACAGCAACTTCGGGTTCGTCTCGGCACATGGACGCTCCATGATCGATCTGCTGGAACCGGGCCCCGGCGAGTCGATCCTGGACCTGGGCTGCGGCACCGGTGACCTGGCGGTCGAGATCGCCGGAACGGGCGCGCGGGTGCACGGCATCGACGCCGACGCGACGATGAGCGGGATCGGCAGTTCCGCGACGGCGGCTGGTACGCGGACTACGTCCGGCTGCGCTTCGTCGCGGTCAGGGTCTGAGGACCGGCCGCGCTCACAGCCAGCCGTTGTCGTGCGAGATGCGCACGGCGTCGGCCCGGTTGCGCGCGTGCGTCTTGCCGATGCACGACGACAGGTGGTTGCGCACGGTGCCCTGGGACAGGTGCAGGCGGGTCGCGATCTCGGACACGGTCGAGCCGTCCGACGCCGCGCGCAGCACGTCGCGTTCGCGCTCGGTGAGCGGATCGGCGCCGACCGAGAGCGCGGTCGCCGCCAGCGTCGGGTCGATCACCCGCTCGCCGCGCAGCACCCGCCGGAGGGCGTCGGCCAGTTGGGCCGCCGGCGCGTCCTTGACCAGGAACGCGTCGGCGCCCAGCTCCATCGCCCGGCGCAGGTAGCCGGGCCGGCCGAACGTGGTCAACACGACGATCCGGCAGTCCGGTACGGCCCTGCGCAGGTCGACGGCCGCGCTCAGGCCGTCCTGTCCGGGCATCTCGATGTCCAGCAGCGCGACGTCGGCGCCGCCGGCCCGCACCGCCTCCACCACCTCGTCCCCGCGCGCGACCTGCGCGACGACGCGGATGTCGTCCTCCAGGCCGAGCAACGCGGCCAGCGCCTCGCGCACCATGGCCTGGTCCTCGGCGAGCAGCACGTTGATCACGGGGCGAACGTTAGCGGTTCGGGTCCCGGCCGTCCTTTCCGGGAAGCACCGGGACCGATGCGGTCAACCCGAACCCCCGCTCGCCCTCCGACGCCCCGACACCCAGGGAGCCGCCGGCGAGCGCGAGCCGCTCGCGCAACCCGGTCAATCCGTTGCCCTCGCACCCGGCCGCGCCGCGCCCGTCGTCCGCGATCCGCAGGCTCCACCGCGGTCCGGTGCTCAGCTCGACCGTGCAGCGCCGCGCGCCGCTGTGTCGCATCGTGTTGGTGACCGCCTCGCGCAGCGCCCACGCGAGCACGCTCTCGGCCTCCGGGTCCGGGCACGCCGGCCACCGGTCGGGCAGGATCGTCAGTTCGATGCCCACCGCGCGGGCCGCGATCCGCGCCCCGGCCAGCTCGACCGCGAAGGTCGGCCGCCGGTAGCCGCCCACCGCCTCGCGCACGTCCACCAGCGCCTGCCGGCTGACCCGCTCGATGTCCGCGATCTGTTCGGCCACCCGGTCGACGTGGGCGGGCAGGAACCGTCCGGCGAGTTCGCTCTTCAAGGTGATCAACGACAGCGAGTGGCCGAGCACGTCGTGCAGGTCGCGCGCCATTCGCAGGCGCTCCTCGCTCGCCGACAGCTGCGCGACGATCTCGCGGGCCTCGCGCAGCTCGGCGAGCGTCTCCAGGAGCCGCCGTACACCGATCATCAGACCGCCGGTGAGCACCGTGACGAACGCGAGCACGAGCACGTCGTCGCCGGACGCGTCCAACACCAGGCCGAGCCCGACCCCGGACGCCACACACCCCAGGATCGCCCACATCGACAGCGGGAAGCGCAGCCCGGCCCCGACCGACACCGACACGTAGACCATCAGCCCCAGCCACGCGTCGTCGAAGGTCAGGATCAGCCCGACCGCCGTCGCCCACAGCAGCAGGCAGGTCAGCTGCTGTGCCCGGTCGGAGTCCAACAGCGAGCGCAGCCGGCCCTCCACCCGGCGGAACAGCCCGAACCAACCGATCCCGCCGAACACCAGCGACACGTAGCAGACCACGACCACCAGCAGTCCGAGCGAGCCCACCGCGAGCCGGACCGGACCGTAGGGGCCGGTCGCGAGGTCGTGCACCACGGGAGTCAGGAAGAACAGCCACAACAGCGACCACGACAACCGGATCGCACGCCCGCGCGCAGAGTCCTGCCGGGTCGGATCCGACCAGTCCATGCCGTGCGCCTCTCCGTGCGATCGATCGCGCTTCAGGCCGCGACCTTCTGCTCGTCGCGACGGTAGCGCCAGGCCGCGAGGGCGGTGAACGCGACCAGGTAGACCGAGAGCACCACGACGTCCGACACCTGCGGGTGACGCCCGTCCAGGACCTCCCAGCCGAGTTGGCCGAGCCGGTACGTCGGCATCAGGTGCCCGATGTCCTGCAGGAGCCGCGGGAACCCGGTGAGCGGGACCCACATGCCGCCGAGCACCGCCATGCCGAGGTAGACCAGCATGAACACCGGCTGCGCCGAGTCGGGGGCGACCAGGTAGCCGAGCCCGATCCCCAGGACCGCGAACACGAACGAGCCGAACCACAGCGCGAGCACGATCACGGCCCACTGCCACGCGTCCAGGCGCACCCCGCGCAGGAAGCCGGTCCCCAGCACCAGCAGGATCGCCGGCAGGCTCACCACGGCCGCCGACGCGAGCTTGGAGAGCACGTACTGCCGACCGGTCAGCGTGGTCAGCCGCAGCTGCCGGGTCCACCCGCTCTGCCGCTCCGCCGCGATCCGCTGCACCCCCGCGCTCAGCGTCGCGCCGACCGCGCCGAACGAGGCCATCGACACCATGATGTAGGCGGCGACGTCGGTCCCGTCGACGTCGCCCGACTGGCTGCCGAAGATCAGGTACATCGCGACCGGGTACGCGAGCGTGAAGATCAGGTACCGGCGATTGCGGAGCATCCGCAGGACTTCGAGCCGCATCATCGTTCTCATGCCGGGATCTCCATGCCTTCCGCTTCGTCCGCCTGCTCGTCCGCCTGCTGGGTGATCGCCAGGAACGCCTGCTCCAGGCCGAGTCCGGCGACCTCCAGGCCGCGCGGCCGAAGGCCCGCGGCGTAGATCGCGGCGACCGTCTCGTCGGCGTCGTCGCTGCGGATGCGCACGGTGGTGCCGCTCAGTTCGATCCGCGCGATGCCCGGGAGCGCGCGCAGCGTGGGTTCGTACTCCGCCACCGGCCCGTCCAGGTCGAACGCGACCCGGCGCAGCCCCGCGCGGGCCTTGATCTGCGCGGCGCTCGCGTCGGCGAGCAGCCTGCCGCGGTGCAGCACGAGCACGCGGTCGGCGACGTTGTCCGCCTCTTCGAGGTAGTGCGTCGCGAACAGCACGGTGCGGCCGAGTTCGGCCTGCTCGCGCATGCTGCCCCAGAACCGCTGCCGGCTGTCCACGTCCATGCCGGTGGTGGGCTCGTCCAGGACGATCAGGTCCACCTCGCCGGCGATGGCGACCGCGAAGCGCACCCGCTGGGCCTGGCCGCCGGAGAGCTTGTCCACGTTCTTGCCGACCAGGTCCTCGATGCCCGCGCGGCGCAGCACCTCGTCCTGCGGCAGCGGCCGCGGGTGCAGGTCGCGGGCGAGCCGCACCATCTCGCCGACGGTGACGTCCGGCAGCAGACCGCCGCTCTGCAGCATCGCGCCGACCCGGCCGGCGCGGATCGCGTCGCGCGGCTGTCCGCCGAACAGCGAGACCGAGCCCTCGGTGGGCCGGCCGAGGCCGAGCAGCAGGTCGAGCGTGCTCGACTTGCCGGCGCCGTTGGGGCCGAGCAGCGCGACCGTCTCGCCCTGGTGCAGTTCGAGGTCGAGCCCGTCGACGGCGCGCAGGTCGCCGAAGCGCTTGCCGACGCCCCTGAGCGCGACGACCGGCGCGGTCGTGCTTTTTCCAGCCGTGATCGTCATGTTCCAAGAGTGGTTCGGGCAGGGTGTACGGCGAAGTGGGAAACCTCCTGAACGCGCCATGACAGATGTCATGGGCGCCTACCGTGGCAGGCATGGTGCGTCTGACCGATTCACAGACCGGCAAGTCCGAGACCGTGGGCACGTCGATCGGCAGGAGGGTGCGGGTCGCCTATCCCTACCGCTCGCTGCGGGCGGCGATCGTGGCCGACACGTTCCGCCGGGTCGCGGGCCGACACCGGCTGACCGTGACGATCCACCAGTTGCCCTACCGCGCCCAACTCGCGGACCCCGCGGGCTACGGGCGGTACAACATGCCGGTGCCGACCACCGGCACCCCGGACGGCGCGATCGACGTGTACATCGGCGAGACCGGCGACGAGGGCCCGCGCGCGCGGGTGCACGTGCTGCTGCCGCCGGCCGTGGTCGAGGCCGCTCGGCGCTGTCCCGTGCCGCACCCCGACGACCCGCTCGCGCTGCGCCTGATCCTGCTCTCGCTCGGGGCGGACGAGCCGTTGCGAGCCGGGGAGCGGGGCTATCGGGGGGCGGCCGAGGCCGAGCACACGCTCGCGGAGCTGCGGCGACTGACCGCGCTGTGCGCCGAGTCGCCGTCGGCGGCGCTGCCGATCGAGGCGCTCGGTCGGATCCACGCCGCGCTCGACGACGACCTGGACACGCCGACGGCGATCCGACTGCTCGTCGCCTTGGCCCACGACCGGGAGCTGTCCCCGGGCGCGCGGTTCGAGGCGCTCGTGCACGTGGACCGGTTCCTCGCGCTCGACCTGGCCCGGGACGTGGGCCGGGCCTGAACGGACGCGAGCGAAGGGCGACTAGTCGTCCGACACGCGGACCGGCATCCCGCCCGCCGGCGGCGAGTCGTGGGCCTGGCCCTCGCCCTCGGCGCCGCCGCTGCGATCACAGGTGATCTTGTCTGCCGGGTCGTACTTGGTGTGGAACTTCTCGCGCGCGGTCTCCTTGCCGTTCTGGAAGAACACGCGGGTGACGTCGATCTTGAACCCGTCGGATGCGGCCTGCTCGACGCAGCCGGCCGACTTGTCCACCACCGTCTTGGGCTTGACGATGTCGTACTTGCTGCCGGGCTCGGCCTTGATGTCGTCGAACTTGCGCGTCCCGAACAGGGTCACGGTCACCGTCGAGTCGGTGTACGTGGACTCCAGGTAGACATTCTTGCCGGAGTCGTTCCGGAACTGCAGGTCGAGCGAGGGCCACGCCACGGTCGCTTCGCGGCCGGCCGGGTAGCGGTCGATCCAGAAGCTGTGCGGGCGGTGCATGACGTCCTTGAGACCCGAGAAGAACACCGCGTTGAAGGTCGTCGTCGCGACCTGCGAGACGCCGCCGCCGAAGTCGGTCTGGAATCGCCCGTTGTTGATGATCGTGCCCTTGGCGAAGCCGTTCTCCGCCGTGCGCTCGCCGACCGTCTTGTTCAGGCTCCAGGTTTCTTCCGGCTTGATCACCGAGCCGGTGATCAGATCGGCCGCCCGGTGGATGTTGGTCAGCCGGTACGCGGCGTACGGGTAACTCGTCGTGTAGGTCGACATGACCTCGGTGATGCCGAGCTTGTTCGCGGCCTCGGTGGTCAGTTCCGGCTCGACCGGACCGAGCGTGACCTTCGCGGTGCGGCCCGAGGTCTTGGGCAGCGCGGTGAGCAGCGCGTCGGCGGCGGTCGCGCCGGAGACGCCCTTGCCGGGCACCGACGGCTCGACGGTCACCTTGGCGCCGGCCACGAGCTTGCCCGCGACCTTGAACGTCGCGTTCTTCGGCTTGTCGCCGACCGACGAGAAGGTCTGGCCGAGTTCCTCCTGCAACCCGTTCACGTCGATCTTGGGCTGCAGCCTGCCGCTGTTGTCCGGGACCATCGTGAGGTACTTGGCCAGCGCCGCCGGGGTCAGCTTGAGGTTCTTGCCGCCGGCGGTGAGGGTGACCGGCCCGGACATCGCGGGCGTGGCGAACTCGCGCATCGCGCGGTCCACTTCGGCCTGGGTGACCTTGGGATCGGCCGCCTTGGTCGGCAGTGCGATCGGGCCGTCGCCGCGCAGGAAGGCCGCCTCGACCAGCTTGATCGCGGCCGCGGTGTCGAGGACCTTGCCCGTGGCCGGCGCGACCGCGGTGGCCTTGCCGCCCGCGAACGAGATCCCGCCGTCCTTCTGCGCGCCACCGGCCTCGGCGGCGAGCGCCTCCAGCGCGGCACCCAGCTTGATCGGGTCGACGACCGTGCGCGGCGCCGTCTCGCGGGTCTTGCCGAACATCGCCGGCACCGACGTGAGCGGGTTCATCCCGCCCTTCGACGCCTCGCTGACGGTCGCGCGCGCGTCCAGGAGCAGCCCGGCGACGGCCGGGTCGAGCTTGAGCTCCTTGCCGCCGAGCGTCAGCAGCATCGACTTCGTGGTGCGGTCGCCGAGCTTTTGTTCGAGCGTACGGACGGCCTCGTCGCGGGACTGACCACCGATGTTGACACCGAGCACCGAGGTGCCGCGCGGCACCCCGCCGCCCGCGTAGGCCAGCGACGCGCCGTACACGCCGCCCAGGACCGCGATCCCGGCCGCGCACGCGATCAGCGCCTTCGGCTTGCGCCGCCTGGGCCGAGCCGGCGCGGGGGGCGCGTCGGTCGACCGGCCGTCGCCGTCGTCGGTCGCCTCGGTCGCGGCCGCGTGCGCGTCGGTCGTCCCGTACTGCGGGAACCCGTGCTCGGCGGCGTCCTGTTCCTGCATCGACTGGTACTCGTACGGCCCGGTGGGTTCCTCGTCCCGGGTCCAGTGCGGTGCCTCGCGCGAGGGCAGCGGGGCCTGGCCGCGCAGCACGACGGGCGGGATCGGCCGCGACCCCGGGATCTTGATGCTGACCCGGGTGGTCATGGTCTGGTCGCCGGACTCGGCGTCCGTGTCCTGTCGGACCGCGTCCTCGTCCGCGACCGGCGGCACCGGCGCGGCCGGGTTGGCCTCGGGGGTGCCGAAGCCGCCGATGAGCCGGCGGCGGCCGGCCCGGGAGGGCAGCGCGCCGCCCTCGGCCCGGGCCTCGCCGGGCCCCTGCCCGGTCGGCACGGTCGGATCCGGGTGCTCGGCCGCGTTGGCGAGCGGCGGGCCGTATCCGGCGTCGTCCAGGCCCGTGCCCATGGCGTGCCCACCGGTGTGGTCGACCGGCGCGGCGTGCTGCGGTTGGTGTGGATGTTGCGGTTGGTGTGGATGCTGCGGTTCGGATCGCTGCATCCGGCCGGTCTGGATCGGCACGAAGGGGGGCGGCGGGACGTCGGAGAACGGCACCGGTCCGGGCCCGCCGGTGCCGTCGGCCGTCAGGCTCCTGGCTCCGGACGCACCGGGAACGCGCAGCGGCAGACCATTGGCCGCCACGGGCGGTTCCTCCTGTCGCGGCAGTTCCGCCGCGGGCGGCACGTCGTCGTCCGCGCTGGGCCACGACGACCCCCCGGGCGGCCCCGCGACGGGCGCGGGTCGGGGCGGCTCGTCGTCGAACCACGACGCGAACTCGTCCTCGTCCCCGAACGGATCGGGGGATGGATGGGGAGACGACGCGGGCGCGGCGGATCGCTCATGCGCAGCGGGCGCCGCGGGCGACGGCCGGCCGACCCGTCCGAAGAACGGATGCGGATCACCGCCGAGGTCGTCGCGGCGCGGCTGCGCGCCCGGGTCGTCGGACGTGGGGGGCTGGTCGTTACTCACGAAGAACGAGCTCTCCGACAGCTGAAGGTTGCGTTGCGGCGCACGGCCGCCCCCGCCCGGGGTCGGGCGGTGTCCAGGAAAGTGCGGCGGCGGTGCGTTGACCTACGCCGCGTGCGGGTCGTGCACACGGCCTTCAAGGGATTCCTGCTCCCCACCGAAGGCGAGTGGACGAACTCGGCCACCGAGGTTGCCCGGTACGACGGGCTAGAGGAGTCGGTCGCGACGGCCCTGTGGACAGGGCATGACACGCACCGCACCTCGCCAGACACAATACTGCGCTCCTGCCACACCGTTACCTCGCGTCGCCGCATGCCGCGAAGCATGCGCCGTCGGCAAGCATGGCGGTGCAAGGGCTTCATCCCGCATGCGTCTTCAGCGATTCACCCGAAAGAAGGACGGGTTTGTGGCCGCCCCAGGGGAAAGTGGCTGCGGCGACGCCGAAGATGGTGCCACCGAACAGGTAGACGTACGAGAGGAAGCCGCTGACGAAGATCCAGTCGCCTTCCGGCTTGGTCCAGCTCGCGAAGAACAGGACGGTCAGCATCCACCCGGCGACCGGGACCGCGGCCCCGGCCTTCGTCTTGAGCAGCGAGCCGCCCGCGACGAAGAGGCCGCCGCTGCCCGCGAGCGCGACGATCAGTCCGGCAGGCGGGTAGGCCGCCTGGGTGAACGCCCCCAGGAAGGCGATCACGACGCCGAGCAGGAACAGCATCACGTATGCCGCGACGCGGCCGACTTTGTCTGGCACGAGGGCTACCTTACGGGCGCAGTCCGGCGAACAGGTCGCCCTCTCGGCCGTCCGGGCCGGTGGGCCCGAGCTCGCCGCGGACGAGGCGGTAGTGCTCCACCGACATGATGCTCTGGCCGATGTTGTTCGACAGCGCGAAGAAGCCCTCCTCCACCGAGACCTGGGTGGGATAGGCGCGCAGCGCGTCGAACTTCGCGGCCACGTAGTCGCCGGCGTCGACGGCCGTGGTGACCTGGTCGTCGTCCACCGCGAACGGCAGCTCGTCCACCTCGACGACCGTGAACGGCACCTCCTGGCCGGCCTCGACCATCCGTTCGATGCCGGCCTTGAGGACCGAGCGCGGCATCACGTTGTAGTAGACCTTCGCGATGGTCCACGACCGGCCCTCGTGCTCGGCGTAGGTCGGGTCGGCGGCCAACTCGGCCGCGCGCAGGGCCACGCGGTGCGCCTGGATGTGGTCCGGGTGGCCGTAGCCGCCCTGCTCGTCGTAGGTCGCGAGCACCTGCGGGCGCACCTCGCGGATGATCGGCACCAGGTGCGCGGCGGCCTCGTCGACGTCGGCCCGCCAGAAGCAGTCGGGCCGGTCGTTGCTGGGCACGCCCATCATCCCGGAGTCGCGGTAGCGGCCGGGGCCGCCCAGGAAGCGCTGGTCGGAGATCCCGAGCGCCTTCATCGAGTCGGCGATCTCGGTCATCCGGTGCGGGCCGAGCCCGTCCTCGCGGTCGGCGGCCAGGTGGGCCAGCTCGGGGACGAGGATCTCGCCCTCCTCGCCGAGCGTGCAGGTGACGAGCGTGACGTGCACGCCCTCGGCCGCGTAGCGCGCCATGGACGCGCCGTTGTTGATCACTTCGTCGTCCGGGTGCGCGTGGACGAGCAACAGTCGCAGCGGGGTCTCGGCAGTGCGTTCGGTCATGCTCGACAGCCTACGCAGCCGGACCGGACCGGACCGGGGGCGACCCCCGGACCGGAATTCAGACCGCCGGAACCGCGTGCACGGCGACCATGTAGTCGCCGCCGTCGACCCAGCGCTCCCGCCCCCAGCCCGCGTACCGGGTACGGCGCACCAGGCCGGCCGCCGCGCAGGCGGCCTCGTAATCGGCGGCGGAGAGCGTCGCGCCGGCCTCGCCGGGGCCGCCGGTGAGGCTGAAGCCGGCGACCAGGATCCCACCCGGTCGGAGCATGCCGGCGAGCGCGCCCACGACGTCGGCCTCGGTGCCCGGGGCCAGGAAGATCAGCACATTGCCCGCGGCCACCACGAGGTCGAAGCTCCCGCGCCCGCCGAGCGGGGCCGGATCCAGATCGGCGAGGTCGTCCAGGACCCAGGTCAGGCCGGGTGCGGCGGTCTCGGCCTCGGCCAGCATCGAGGCGTCCAGGTCGACGCCGACCACCTCGTGGCCCTGCCGGGCCAGCTCGATCGCGACCCGACCGGTCCCGCACCCGGCGTCGAGCACCCGCGCGGGCTCGGACAGCAGCTCGTCACAGAACCGCGCCTCGCCATGCAGGTCACGCCCTTCGGCCGCCATCCTGCGGAACCGCTCGGCGTACTCGGGCCCACGTGTGCCACCGGTATTGGCCAGCCATCGATTGGTCATGGCAGACGAGCCTACAAAGCCCGCCGTGCAGAGCCCTCGGAAACGGATCCCCGGACCCCACGCCTACGAGACTCGCTCAGAAATGGATCCCGTTCACCACACTCGCACTGCACCAACCCGGGAGCGACCCCCGGACCCCACGCCTACGAGACTCGCTCAGAAATGGATCCCGTTCACCACACTCGCACTGCACCAACCCGGGAGCGACCCCCGGACCCCACGCCTACGAGACTCGCTCAGAAATGGATCCCGTTCACCACACTCGCGAAGCTCGTACCCGCGATGCGGATCGAGGGGGCCATCGACGTCGACGACAGATAGAAGCCCAGCAGCGCGCAGACGATCGCGTGCATCGGCCGCAGGGCCGCCTTTCGGACGAGGAAGAAAACAGCGGCACCGAGCAGCAGCACGGCAGAGACGGACACCACCACTGTCACGCACCTCCTGTGCGCAGGGGGTCCGCGGCTCGCTCGGGGAAACCAGCCTCTGGACCCAAAGGGACATGTCTACACACAGAATGTAAGCCAACGGTCACGACGTGCATTCACTCGTTCAGCGGGCGCGAGGTGGTGTTCGCACGGCCGTCCGCACTCTCCCCGCCATCCCTGTTTCGCCCGGCACCCCGCCCCGTACGCTGTGGCGCATGAGCTCGGAGATCACATTTCCCCGGCAATACGCCCGCACGCAGCGCTTCACCCAAGGCGCTCCACGCAGCTTCGGCATCGCCGACGGCCGGATCACATTCCTGCGGTCCAAGGCCGCCGACGACTCCGCCACGTGCCTGTGGGCACTCGATCCGGACACCCACGACGAGCGCTTGGTGGCCGATCCTGCGACCCTGCTCGGCGGCGCCGCCGAACACCTGTCCGCGGAGGAGCGCGCCCGGCGCGAACGCAGTCGCGAGGGGGCGGCCGGCATCGTCGGGTACGCGCTCGACGGCGCGGGCGACTTCGCGGCGTTCACCCTTTCGGGTCGGCTGTTCACCGTGTCGCTCACGGGTGACGCGGCTCCGCGCGAGTTGGCCGTACCGGGTCCGGTCATCGACCCGCGGCCCTCCCCCACGGGCACGCACATCGCCTACGTGGCCGCCGGCGCGCTGCGCGTGGTGGCCGCCGACGGCTCCGGCGACACCGCTCTCGCCGAGCCCGACGGCGACGAGGTCACATGGGGCCTGGCCGAGTTCGTCGCGGCCGAGGAGATGTCCCGCTTCCGCGGCTACTGGTGGGCTCCCGACGGCACCGCGCTGATCGTCGCGCGGGTGGACAACGCGCCGGTGGACCGCTGGTGGATCGGCGACCCCGCCAACCCCGCCACCACCCCGACCGAGATCGCCTACCCCGCGGCCGGTACCCCCAACGCCGACGTCACCGCGTGGCTGATCGGCCTCGACGGCACCCGCACCGAGCTGGTCTGGGACCACGACGCGTACCCCTACCTGGCGAGCGTGCACTGGTCCGCCGGCGGCGACCCGCTGCTGAACGTGCAGCCGCGCGACCAGAAGCGGCTGCTCACCCTCGCCGCGGACGTCGCCTCGGGCGCCACCCGCGAATTGCACACCGAGACCGACGACGTGTGGATCGACCTCTTCCCCGGCGTGCCCGCGTGGACGCCCGACGGCCGGCTCGTCCGGATCGTCGACACCGACGGCGGGCGCCGCCTGGTCGTCGCGGACAAGGAACTGACCGACCGTCGCCTGTTCGTGCGCTCGATCCTGGACATCGCCGACGAGGACGTGCTGATCACCGCCTCCGCCGGCACCGACGCGGCCGAGCCGGAGATCGGCGAGATCCACGTGTACCGCGTCGCGGCCGACGGCGTCACCCGGGTGAGCACCGAGCCGGGCGTGCACAACGCGGTCCGCGCCGGCGACACGACGGTCCTGCTGTCGTCCTCGCTCGACCGCTTCGGGGCCGGAGTCACCGTGCACCGGGGCGGCACCGAGATCGCCGCGGTCACCTCGCACGCGGCCACCCCGGTGCTCACCGCGAACGTCGAGTTGCTGCGCGCCGGCGAGCGCGGCATCCCGTGCGCGCTGCTGCTGCCGACCGGCTTCGATCCCGCGTCGGGCGTACGGCTGCCGGTCCTGATGGACCCCTACGGCGGCCCGCACGGCCCGCGCGTGCTCGCCGCGCGCAACCCGCACCTGACCTCGCAGTGGTTCGCCGACCAGGGCTTCGCCGTCGTCGTCGCCGACGGGCGCGGCACACCCGGGCACTCCCCCGAGTGGGAGAAGTCGATCCACCTGGACATGGGCCCGGTCACCCTCCAGGACCAGGTGGACGCGCTCCGGGCGATCGCCGCGGAGCGGCCGTACCTGGACACCACACGCGTGGGCATCCGCGGCTGGTCCTACGGCGGCCACCTCGCCGCGCTCGCCGTGCTGCGCCGTCCGGACGTGTTCCACGCGGCGGTCGCGGGCGCGCCCGTCACCGACTGGGCGCTCTACGACACGCACTACACCGAGCGCTACCTCGGCCTGCCCGACGAGCAGGTCGAGGTGTACCGCCGGACATCCCTGGTCCGCGGCATCGAGTTGGGCGAGGTGGCGGACACCCGCCGCCCGTTGATGCTCGTCCACGGTCTCGCCGACGACAACGTCGTCGCGGCGCACACGCTGCGGTTGAGCAGCGCGCTGCTCGCGGCGGGCTACCCGCACGAGGTGCTGCCGCTGTCCGGGGTCACCCACATGACCCCGCAGGAGCAGGTCGCGGAGAACCTCCTGCTGCTCCAGGTCGAGTTCCTGCACCGCGCCCTGGCACAGCCGGCGACCGACTGATCCCCGCCGGTCCGCGAACGCCGAAGAGGCCCGCCACCCCTCGGGGCGGCGGGCCTCTTCGGCGTGCGGACGGCGTCAGCTCGCGCCGACGATGTCCTTCTCCTCGGCGAAGTGGCACGCGCTGTCGTGCGCGCCCTGGCCCTTGAGGCCGAGGCCCTTCTGGATCTGCAGCAACGGCTCCTGCTCGGCGCAGATGTCCTGCGCCTTCCAGCACCGGGTGCGGAACCGGCAACCCGACGGCGGGTTCGCCGGCGAGGGCACGTCACCGGTCAGGATGATCCGCTCGCGCGACTCGCGACCGTCCGGGTTCGGCACCGGCACCGCGGACAGCAGCGCCTGCGTGTACGGGTGCGTCGGGTGGTCGTAGATCTGCTCGTCGGTGCCGATCTCGGCGATCCGACCCAGGTACATCACCGCGACGCGGTCCGAGATGTGCCGCACCACGGACAGGTCGTGCGCGATGAACAGGTACGACAGGCCCAACTCGTTCTGGAGCTTCTCCAGCAGGTTGACCACCTGCGCCTGCACCGACACGTCCAGCGCCGAGACCGGCTCGTCCGCGATGATGATCTCCGGGTTGAGCGCGAGGCCGCGGGCGATCCCGATGCGCTGGCGCTGGCCGCCGGAGAACTGGTGCGGGTAGCGGTTGATGTGCTCCGGGTTCAGCCCCACCAGGTCGAGCAGTTCCTGTACCCGCCGCTTGCGATCGCCCTTGGGGGCGACCTCCGGGTGGATGTCGTACGGCTCGCCGATGATGTCGGCGACCGTCATCCGCGGGTTGAGCGAGGTGTACGGGTCCTGGAAGACCATCTGGATGTTGCGGCGCACGGCCTTGAGCGCGCGACCCGACAGCTTCGCGAGGTCGTCGCCCTTGTACAGGACGCTGCCGGCGGTGATCGACTCCAGGTTCATCAGGAGTCGGGCCACCGTCGACTTGCCACAACCCGACTCGCCGACGAGACCGAGCGTCTCGCCCTTCATCAGGTCGAAGGTCACGCCGTCGACGGCCTTCACGGCGCCGATCTTCTTCTGGAAGAGGATGCCCTGGGTGATCGGGAAGTGCTTGACCAGACCCCGCACCTGAAGGATCGGCTCGCCCTGTGCCACCGGCTTGACGACCTTGCGCACATCGGCGGTGGTCGCGCCGGTCGGGGACTCAGCCACGGACTTCTCCCTCCATCACGCTCTCCCAGAAGTGGCACGCGCTGCCACGCCCGACCGAGATCTCGTGCAGCGGCGGAACGTCGCTGCGACACACGTCCTGCGCGTACGGGCAGCGCGGGTTGAACGCGCAGCCGGACGGGATGCGCATGAGGTTCGGCGGCAGACCCTTGATCGCGTACAACTCGCGGCCCTTGTGGTCCAGACGCGGGATCGACTCGAGCAGACCCTTGGTGTACGGGTGCGTCGGCTGCCGGTACAGGTCGCGCACGGGCGCTTCCTCGACGATCCGGCCCGCGTACATGACCGCGATCTTGTCCGCGACGTCGGCGACCACGCCGAGGTCGTGGGTGATCAGGATCAGGCCCATGTTGCGCTCGCGCTGGAGTTCCGCGAGCAGGTCCATGACCTGCGCCTGCACGGTCACGTCGAGCGCGGTGGTCGGCTCGTCCGCGATGATCAGCTCGGGGTCGAGCGCGAGCGCCATCGCGATCATGATGCGCTGGCGCATACCGCCGGAGAACTGGTGCGGGTAGTCGTTCACCCGGTCCTTGGCGGCCGGGATGCGCACCTGGTCCATCAGGTCGATGGCCTTGAGCTTGGCGGCCTTCTTCGACATCCCGCGGTGCACGGTGAACATCTCGGCGAGCTGGAAGCCCACCGAGTACACGGGGTTGAGCGCGGAGAGGGCGTCCTGGAAGATCATCGCGATCTTCTGGCCGCGGATCTTCCGGCGCTCCTCCTTGGACATCTTGAGCATGTCCTTGCCGTGGAACCGGATCTCACCACCGGTGATGTGCCCCGGCGGCATGTCCAGGATGCCCATGATCGTCTGCGCGGTCACCGACTTGCCCGAACCGGACTCGCCGAGCACCGCGAGCGTCTCGCCGGCGCTGACGTCGTACGAGACACCGTTGATCGCCTTGGCCACGCCGTCGCGGGTGCGGAACTCGACGTGGAGGTTGTCCACTTCGAGGAGCGGCGCGGCGCCGGCCGGACCCGATTCCTCGGGCTTCTTCATGTCGATCGTCGTCACTAGTCTGTCCCCTCCCTCAGCGGAGCTTCGGGTCGAGGGCGTCGCGCACCGCGTCGCCGAGCAGGATGAAGCTGAACACCGTGATCGAGAGGAAGATCGACGGGAAGATCAGCTGGTACGGCGAATCGCGCAGCGCCGTGGTCGCGGTGCTGATGTCCGCACCCCACGAGATCTCGGTGGGCGGCAGTCCGATGCCCAGGAAGGACAGCGTGGCCTCGGCCGCGATGAACGTACCGAGCGAGATGGTCGCGACGACGATCACCGGGGCGACCGCGTTCGGCAGTACGTGCCGGGTCAGGATCCGGTTGGTGCCGGCGCCGAGAGCCCTGGCGGCGACCACGTAGTCGGACTTCTTCACGGTGATCACCGAACCACGCATGATGCGCGCGATCTGCATCCAACCGAAGATGCCGAGCGCCATCACCACGGTCCACACGGTGCGGTCCTTGAACGCGCTCATGAACACCAGCGCGCCGAGCAGCAGCGGAATGCCGAAGAAGATGTCCGTGACGCGGGCCAGGATCGAATCGAACCAGCCCCCGAAGTAACCGGACAACGCACCGACGACGCCGCCGACGGCCACGATCAGCGCGGTCGTCGCGACGCCGACGATGATCGACGCGCGGGCACCGAAGACGGTGCGCGCGTAGACGTCGCAACCCTGGGTGTTGGTACCGAACCAGTGGTCGCCCGACGGGTCCTTGTTGGTGTCCAAAATCGGGCAGTGCCGGGGGTCGACGTTGGTGAAGACGCCCGGGAAGATCGCCATGAACACCAGGAACAGCAGCAGCAGGCCCGACACGTAGAAGCCGGGGCTGTGCCGCAGCTCGCGCCACGCCTCGCCCCAGGCACCGCGGGGCTTGTCCTGTGGACCCTGTACGTCCGGCGCCGCGTACGCGCCGAGCTTCTCGATGGTCAGGCCCTCCTCGTCCGCCAGCATCACGCCGGGGGTCTCCACGGAGCCGTACTGGGCCTGCTCGTCGCTGGAGGTCGGCAGCTGTTCGCGCTGCCCCTTGTTCATGTCAGGCATACCGGATCCTCGGGTCCAGGACGGCGTACAGCAGGTCGACGATCAGGTTCATGACCAGATAGATCATCACCAACGCCGCCACCGCGCCGACCACTGTCGCGCTCTCGTGCTTGGTGACCGCGAGGTAGATCAGGCGGCCGACACCGTCGACGTTGAAGATGCCCTCGGTCACGATCGCGCCGGCCATCAGTGCACCGAGGTCCGCGCCCAGGAACGTCACCACCGGGATGAGCGAGTTGCGCAGCAGGTGCCGGGTGACCACGCGACGGCGCGGAAGGCCCTTGGCGGTCGCCGTGCGGACGTAGTCGGCGCGCATGTTCTCCGCGACGCTCGTCCGGGTGAGTCGGGCGACGAAGGCCAGGGACAGCGATCCGAGCACGATGCCCGGGAGCAGCAGCTGGCTCCAGGTCGCGTCGCCCACGCTGGCGGTGGCCTCGAAGATGCCCCACTCGGTGCCCAGCCAGAACTGCGCGACGGTGCCGAGCACGAAGACCGGGATCGAGATGACCACCAGCGTGCCGGCGAGCACCATCGAGTCGACGAACTTGCCGCGGCGCAGGCCGGCCAGCAGGCCGAGGCCGACACCGACGACGACCTCGATCGCGAACGCGATCATCGCGAGCCGGATCGACACCGGGAAGGCCCGCTTGAGCTCGTCGGCGACGGGACGGCCGTTGAAGCTCGTCCCGAAGTCACCGTGGAGCAGGTCGGTGATGTAGTACCAGTACTGCACGATCAGCGGGTCGTTCAGATGGAACTCTTCCCGCATCTGGCGCACGAAGACAGGGTCGGCACCCTTGTCGCCGAACATGGCTGCGATGGGGTCCCCACCGAGCTGGTACACCATGAAATAGATCAAGAACGTGGTCCCGATGAACACCGGGATCATCTGGAGCAGCCGCCGTACGACATATCGCCCCATGCCAGCCTCCTGCTGTCGTCGTCGGCCCGAAGCGGGGGATCGGACCAGAGGCCGGCGCCGTGGATCGCACGTCGCCGGCCCGGCCCGCCACTGGCAAGATCCGGCCGCACCGGTTGGGGTGCGGCCGGACCGTAGTCAGTGCCGGGTCATGTCCGGACCACTACTTGACGGTGACCTCGGTGAAGACCGGGTTGCCGTACGGGTCGAACAGGACGTTGGAGACCTTGGTCGAGGAGCCGGCCTTGGTCACGTAGTACCACAGCGGGATCGACGGGACGTCCTTCGCCATCTGCTGCTCGGCCTGCTGCCAGAGCTTGACACCCTCGGTCTGGTCCGGGGCGGCCATCGCGCGCTTGGCCAGGTCGTCGAACGCCGGGCTGGTGTAGCCCGAGTCGTTGGACGCGGCACCGGTCAGGTACACATCGGCGAGGAAGTTGTCCGGGAACGGGTAGTCGGCCTTCCAGCCGGTCCGGTACGCGCCCGTCATCTTGTGGTTCGAGATGTCCTCACGCGCGACGCTGAACTCGGGGTACAGCTTCGGCTCACAGGCGCCCGGCTTCTGCAGCGCCTCGTTGATGCTGTTGCAGACCGCGGTGACCCATTCCTTGTGCGGGCCGTCCGCGTTCGTGGCGATCGTGAGCTTGCCGCCGGGGATGCCGCCGCCCTCGGTGACGAGCTGGCGAGCCTTCGCCGGGTCGTACTTGGTGAGCTCGCCGGTGATTTCCTTGCTGTAACCCGGGATGTTCGGGGCCAGCCAGTCGGTCGCGGGCTGCTCGGCACCCTTGTACAGCGCCTTGACGATGCTCGCGCGGTCGATCGCCATGGACAGGCCCTGACGGACCTTGTCCTTGCCCGGCGCGGCCCAGCCGGCGTCGTACAGCGGGAAGGCGATCTTCTGGATCGAGAACTGCGGGGCCTCGAGCGCGCGGTCGCCGAGGTCCTTCTTGTAGTTGCCGACCGCCGACGTCGGGATCTGGTCGATCACGTCGAGCTTGTTGTCGCGCAGGGCCGTGTAGGCGGCGTCGTACGTGGTGTACATGTCCAGACGCACACCGTTCGACTTCGCCTTGTCGTCACCGGCGTACTTGTCGAACTTCTTGACCGTGATCGACTTCTTGTGGTTCCAGCCGCCGTTGGCGGCGTCGATCTGGAACGGACCGTTGCCGATCGGCGCCTCGCCGTACTTCTTCGGGTCCTTGAAGAACTCCTGCGGCAGCGGCGCGTAGACCACGTAGCCGAGGCTCGCCTTGAACGAGGAGACCGCCTGGGTCAGCTTGATCGTGAACGTGTTCTCGTCCACGACCTTGAGGCCGGACAGCTCCTTGGCGGTGGGCTTCCCCTCCTTGGGGTGCACCGCGTCGTAGCCCTCGATCTTGGAGAACCAGCTCGCGTTGATCTGCTGGTTGTCCGAGTTGGCGCCCCAGTTCCAGGCGTCGACGTAGGACTTCGCCGTGACCGGCTCGCCGTTGTGGAAGGTCCACCCCGGCTTGAGCTTCACGGTGTAGTTCGTCGAGTCCGGGCTGTCCACCGACGCGGCCATGGCCGGCACGGGCTGGCCGGTCTTGGAGTCGTAGGTGTAGAGGCCGCGGAACATCAGCTGGAGGGCGTAGAACCCACCGGTCTCGTTCGAGTTCGCCGGCTGGATCAGGTTCTGCGGCTCGGTGCTGCTGGCCGTGTAGTAGCCCGCGGGAAGCCCGTTGCCGCCGCCCTTGGCCTTGTCGTCCTTATCGTCGCTGCCACACGCGGTCGCGGCCAGGCCGAGAACGGCCACACCGACGACCCACTTCACGCGCGTTGTTCCGCGCATGGGTTGCCTCCTCAAGGAATCACTACCGAAGTGAAGTGCAACGGGGCGCCCCAAATCGGGATGCTTCCGTCACAGCTGCTCGTAGAGTCGGCGCCCCCGAGCGCGTGACCAGGTTCCGAGCACAAGCGGATCTACTATCCGTCACCGATTGGCTGCGACCAATCCCCTACAGGTTTCAGTTTGATCACGTAAATCCGTGATCAATCTCGAAACCCAGACATATGAGACCAGTAATGAAGCCGCATCAAACGGACACTATGTACCGCTGCCCGGAGCATACAGTCCGATGAACGAACACCCATAAAGACGTCCCTGCCTCGTCTCGCCTGGCGAGAAACGCTACCGAGGGTGACGATGCTCGCCCGGGCGCGGCGGCGCGGACCGATCACCATGATCCGGGTCAACGCGCGTAGCTGACCTGCAGGAAAGCACGAAAAACGGGATGCCACCAAATCGGTGGCACCCCGTTCGATCCTGCGATATAAGCGACGGTCGTTACTGCGGGTCCGTCGAGATGCCCGCCTCCAGGGCGGCTTCGATCCGCGCGTCGGGCATGACCTCCTCGGCCTGCACGGTCGCCTCGATCGGCCCGGGGAAGTGACACGCGACGCGGTGCCCCGCGAGCAGCGTGTCGACGCCGATCAGCGGCGGCTCCTCGTTCGAGCACACGTCCTGCGCCTTCGGGCACCGGGTCCGGAACCGGCATCCGGAGGGCGGATTGATCGGGCTGGGCATGTCCCCGAACGCGTGTACGCGTGTCCGGTTCGCGCTCTTGTCCGGGTCGGCCTCGGGCACCGCGGCGAGCAGCGTGTGCGTGTACGGGTGGTGCGGATTCGCGTACAACGACTTGCGGTCGGCGATCTCGACGATCTTGCCGAGGTACATCACCGCGACCCGCTGCGAGAAGTGCCGGACCACCGCGAGGTCGTGCGCGATGAACACGAACGCGATGCCCATGTCCCGTTGCAGGCCCTGGAGCAGGTTGACCACCTGGGCCTGGATCGACACGTCGAGCGCGGAGACCGGTTCGTCCGCGACGATCAGCCTCGGCTGCAGCGCGAGCGCGCGGGCGATCCCGATCCGCTGCCGCTGCCCGCCGGAGAACTCGTGCGGGAAGCGGTTGTAGTGCTCGGGGTTGAGGCCCACGCGCTCGAGGAGCTCCTGGACCCGCTTCTTTCGGCCACCTTCGGGATTGATCCCGTTGACCTCCATGGGCGACGCGATGATCGCGCCCACCGTCTGCCGCGGGTTCAGCGACGAGTACGGGTCCTGGAAGATCATCTGGATCTCGGTGCGGATCGGCGCGATCTGCCGCCGGGTGGCGTGCGTGATGTCCTTGCCGTCGTAGCGAATGGTGCCGCCGGTGGGTTCGAGCAGCCGGCTGATCAGCCGGCCGGTCGTGGACTTGCCGCAGCCGGACTCGCCGACCAGGCCCAGGCTCTCCCCCGCCCCGACCGACAGGTCGATCCCGTCGACCGCCCGCACGTTCAGTGACTTGCGGCGGACCAGGCCGCCCCCCTTGACGGGGAAGTACTTGACCAGGCCCCGCACGTCGAGCAGCGGCTCGCCGGGCGACTCGGGCGCGGGGTCCGGGGTCGGCGCCGGGGACTCGCTGATCGTCTCGGTCATCGTCGTTCTCCTGCTTTCTACCGTCGGCCGGGCTTGGGCGGTCAGCCGAGCAGCGGGCGGACGTCGTCGATGAAGATCCGCTGCTTGTCCTCGGCGCTCAGGTGGCACGCGGCGCCGCGACCGTCCACCAGGGAGAGCGGCGGTCGTTCGGTCGCGCACCGATCGCCGCCGACCACGTCGACGTAGTCGCAGCGGGGGTGGAACGGGCACCCCGAGGGCGGGGACAACAGGCTCGGCGGCGTGCCGCGGACCGGCCGCAGTGGGATGTCGACGTCGCCCGAGAGGTTGGGCATCGACGACAACAGGCCCCACGTGTACGGGTGGCGGGGGTTCTTGAGCACCTCCCGCACGGTGCCCTTCTCGATGCTGCTGCCCGCGTACATCACGAGCACGTCGTGCGCCATCGACGCGATCACGCCCAGGTCGTGCGTGATGAACAGGATCGCGGTGCCGAACTCGTCCTGGAGGTCCCGCAGCAGATCGAGGATCTGCGCCTGGACCGTAACGTCGAGCGCGGTCGTCGGCTCGTCGGCGATCAGCAGGTCGGGGTCGCACACGAGGGACATCGCGATCATCGCGCGCTGGCGCATGCCGCCGGAGAAGTGGTGCGGATAGTCGTTCACGCGCGTCTTGGGATTGGGGATCCCGACCCGGTCGAGCATCTCGATCGCGCGGGCGTGCGCGTCGTGCCGATTGGCGCCCATGTGCCGGCGGTAGGACTCGGCGATCTGCTCGCCGACCGTATAGAACGGCGACAGCGCGGTCAGCGGGTCCTGGAAGATCATCGAGATCCGTCGGCCGCGCAGGTCGCGCAGCTTCCGCTCGGGCATCCGGATCAACTCGTGGCCGTCGAAGCGGATCTCGCCCTCGATCTTCGTCCGGTCGCGATTGTGCAGCCCGAGGATGGTCAGCGACGAGACCGACTTGCCCGATCCGGACTCGCCGACGATGCCGAGCGTGCGGCCCTTCTCGACGTCGAAGGACAACCCGTCGACGGCCTTGACCACGCCGTCGTCGGTGTTGAAGTGGACCTGCAGGTCGCGGACCGACAGGAAGGCGTCGGGCCGGTCGCCGGTCGGGCTCGAATCGCGCTGCTTGACGAGACTCGGAGTGCCGTCGGTGGTGTCGGTGCCGGCGGCCATGTCCTGCTCCCGGGCCTGTTCGTCGGAAACCGTGGCATCCGTGGACGCCGCGGCCGTGGTGGAATCTCTGGACGCTTCGGATTCGGCGGACCTCGTGGCCGCGGCGCGGCGGAGTCTCATCGCGGGACGCCCGTCATGCCAGCCGCACCCGGGGGTCGATGGCCGCGTAGGCCATGTCCACCGCGAGGTTCGCGAGCATCGTGAAGGTGGCCGCGATCATCACCACGCCCATCATCATCGGCAGGTCCGAATCGACCACCGAGCTCACCGCGAGCATGCCGATGCCGTGCAGACTGAAGGTGGACTCGGTGATGATCGTGCCGCTCATCAGGATCCCGATGTCGACACCGAGGACGGTGACGATCGGGCTGAGCGCGCCGCGGAACGCGTGTTTGAGGTAGACGCTGCGTCCGGACAGGCCCTTGGCCTTGAGTGTTCGGATGTAGTCCTCGGACAGCACGTCGACCATCGTGGATCTGGTGAGGCGGCAGTACATCGCCATATGGATCGTCATCAGACAGATCCACGGCAGCAGCAACGCGGACGCCCATCCCCCGGGATCGCCGAAGAACGATGGGGGGTCGGTCGGCCGGTCGAGCCACCCGAGTTGCTGCACGAAGATGTAGATGAACAGCGGACCGAGGACGTAGATCGGGGCGGAGCCGCTGAGCAGCGCGACGCCGGTGGTCACCTTGTCGGTGGTCTTGCCGCGCTTCAACGCGGCCAGCACGCCCATCCCGATGCCGATCGTCGTGCACAGCACGATCGCGCCGATCGCGAGCGACAGGGTCACCGGGAAGCGGTCGACCAGCTTGTCGAAGACGTTCTCGTTGTTGGCGAACGAGTAGCCCAGACACGGGGCGTCGCACGCCTTGTCGCCGATGGTCCGGCCCGTGAAGATCCCCGAGATGAAGATCCAGAACTGTTCGAGAAGGGATTTGTCCAGGCCGAGGTTCTGCCGGACGACTTCGCGCATCTCCGGGGTGCAGTTTCGGCCGCACGAAAGTCGTACGACGTCGTCGGCGCCGGAGGCCGCGAAGAAGAGATAGAACGTGATGCCGCTGATGACGAGCAGGATCGCCACTACGCCGATCAGCCGACGGACCAGGAATCGAAGCATGAGGCCGGGCTTCCTCCGCGATGTGCCCAGGGGGTGGATCCGTCCCGTCGCGGTCGGCCCGGGACCCCGTCTCGGGGTCCCGGACCGACCGCTTCACCGTCGGATCAACCGAAAGAGGGGCTGACGGCTACTACTTGACGAAGACGTTGTGCAGGTCGATCGCACCGTGGATGTTGAGCCCGGCCCCACCGATCTGCGGGCCGTAGACCAGACGGTGCCGCTGGTACAGGTACGGGATCGTCGGCACGTCTTCCATGATCTTCTGGTCGAGCTTCATCCACTCGACGGCCTGCTGGTTCACGTCCGTGATCTTGAGGATCCGGTCGATCTCCGTGTTCACGCCCGAGTTGCTGTACTGCGAGTAGTTCTCACCGTCGTCCACGATCTTGCGACCGTCGAAGACCGGGGTGTACACGGTGGCGCCGGTCGGCCAGTCCGCGCCCCAGCCGGCCCAGTACAGGTCGCAGGGGGTGTCCAGCTTGCCGATGACGTCGTAGTACTCCTTGTCGGAGATCTCCTTGCGCTCCATCTGGAAGCCCGCCTTGTTCAGCGAGTCGATGATGGGCAGCGCGCGCTCCTGCTGGGTCTTGGACGTGGTGAAGCAGAAGACGACCTTCTGGCCGACCTTGCCGGCCGCTTCCAGCATCTGCTTGGCCTTGGCCTGGTCGCCGTCGATCGGCAGGCCGTCGAACAGGCTCTTGTACGGCGCGAAGCCGAGCTGGGTCACCGACGCGAGCGTGTTCGCGAAGTCGCCGGCGGTCGGGCCGCCCTCCGCCAGTCGGGCCGAGTTGCGCGGGAACGCGGTCAGCATCGCCTTGCGGACGTTGACGTCGGTGATCCGCTTGTTGTTGATGTCCCAGCGGTTCGTGTACGGGCCCACGGCGTCGGTGACCCGGTTCTTGAGCGCCGGGTCGGTCGCGATCTGCTGCGCGAAGTTGGCGTCGGGGCGCTCGTTCAGGGTGAACGCGGCCGCGTCACTGCCGGACGCGGCGGTCAGCCGCTGGAACTGCTGCGGAGCCGCGACACCGAGCTCGAACTTGAACTGGTCCACGTACTGGTGCCGGATCGCGTCGGTGGCCGGGTCCCAGTTCGTGTTCTTGTCCAGCACCAGGAGCTTGTCCGGCTCGTGCGTGGTGATCTTGTAAGGACCGCTCGCGAACGGCTTGCGGTCGTTGTCGTCCTTGGTCTCCTTGGCCTTCGGCATCGGCGCGGAGGTGCCCATGGCGAGCGCGAAGGGGAAGTCGGGGTGCGCCTCGGGCAGCTTGAAGATGATCGTCTTCGCGTCGGGCACCTCGATCTTGTCGGGGCCCAACTCCTTGCCGTTGAACGGGCCTTCGTAGACCTCGAAGTAGTTCTCGGTGCCGGTGAGCCACTGCTGGACCCACTTGGGACCCTGGTTGTAGGGCTTGTGGAAGGAACGCTCCACTCCGTACTTGACGTCCGCCGCCACGATCGGCGAGCCGTCCTCGTACTTGAGGTTGTCCTTCAGGGTGTACTTCCAGGTCTTGCCACCGTCGGTGGTGGTGCCCGGGTCCGTCGCGAGGTCGCCGACGAGCGTGGTCTTGTCGCCCTCCTTCTTGTAGAAGGTCAGGCGCCGGGAGACCAGTTCGGAGATGGTCATCAGGTTGCTGACGTACGCGCGCTGGGGGTCCAGGTGCGCGAAGCCGCTCCGGTTCAGGACACCGGCCACGCCGCCCTTCTTGGCACCGGGGATCTCGGCGGCGGGGCCCTTCGAGTCCGCGGCCGTACCCACCGAGACCGCCGCGGTCTTGGCCTGCGGCTTGCCCTCCTCTTCCTTGTCGTCCCCACCACCACTGCTGCACGCGGACGCCGAGACCGCGAGGGCCCCCACTGCGAGCAACGCGGCGAACCGGTGCTTCCCCGTCGTTTCCATGTAATCCCCTCATCAAGAAATCCGGGTTCACCCGGCTGGTGCTTTACGGCGTGCAGGAAGTGCCAGAAGCAGTCTTGAAGGCCCTGACGGGATGCGGTTTATGCGCGTCGACCAGGGGCGTGACCAAGCCCCCTCATCGGTTGGCCTTGGGGTCCAGCGCGTCGCGAACCGAGTCGCCGAAGAGGTTGAAGGCGAGCACGAAGAGGACCATCGCGGCGGCCGGGAAGGCCATGTACGTGACGTCGCTCTGCATGTTCTCGAAGCCCTTGTGGATCATCCGGCCCCAGTCGGGGGTCGGCTCCGTCATGCCGACGCCGAGGAAGGAGAGCGCCGCCTCGGTGGTGACGTAGGTCGGCACCTCGATCGTCGCGACGATCAGGATCGGGGTCCACAGGTTGGGCAGGAGCTCGCGGAAGATGATCCGCCGGGAGCTCGCGCCGCTGATCTTGGCGGCTTCGATGAACTCGCGTTCGCGCATCGACAGCACCTGCCCGCGCAGGATGCGGGCGATCCGACACCAGCCGAACAGCGACAGCACGATGATCAGCGCCGTGGCCCGGAGCCAGGTCGGCGTGGTCTCGCGGTCGCTCACGAAGAGCGCGAGGGCGATCGGCGTGAAGGCGATGAAGAACAGCTGCGAGGGCATCGCCAGGAGGGTGTCGATGACGCGGCTGATCACGTAGTCGGTCCGGCCGCCGAGGTAGCCGGCCGTGATCCCCAGGATCGTGCCCATGATCGTGACGATCAGGACCACGATGATCGCGAGCAGCAGGGACGTCCGGATGCCGTAGACGAGCTGGGTCAGCACGTCCCGACCGAGGGTCGGCTCGATGCCGAACCAATAGTCCCCGGACATGCCGCCGTTGGGCGCGATCGGGAAGCCGCGTGAGTTGAGCAGGCCGGGCTCGGTCTGGCCGTAACGGGTGTAGGGGTTCTTGCCGTACAGCTTCGAGATCAAGGGCGCGGCAAAAGCGATCACGAAAAAGAAAACCACTATGGCCGTCGAGACCATGCCGATACGATCCTTGCGAAAACGCCGCCAGGCCAGTTGGCTCGGCGAGCGCCCGACTATCTCTTTCGGTACGGCGCCTACGCCCGCTTTGTCGAGTGCCGTGCCTGGTTCCCCCGAAGTCGGGGATCCGCCCGCTTCCGGGACCAGCTGGGGTTGCATGGTCATTGCCGAAAATACCCCCGAGGTGAGGTCGGGTTCGACCGAGTGCCGTTTGGTTTGGTGGCCGCACGGACTCTCGCAACCCAATTACCCGGACGTCAAGAGGCAGTCAGAGTAAACCTTGAAGCGAAAAGAATTTAACATTTAGGTTTCTTTAAAAGTTCGAAATTGATCGACCACTGATCGAATATTTTGCTCACATAGCCAACATAACGAATATAACCGGGCAAAGATATCGACTTGGTCTCAGCATGCGAAAAGCCGGTGACCTGCGGATTCGACCGCAGGTCACCGGCTCGTTTCGGGTCGCCGTGGAGCGACCGTCAGGGTGTCAGCGCTTGGCGCGCGAGGCCGAGCGGCCGCGCTCCTTCTGATCGAGAACGACCTTGCGGATCCGCACGGTCTCCGGGGTGACCTCGATGCACTCGTCCTCGCGGCAGAACTCGAGGGCCTGCTCCAGGGACAGCTTGCGCGGCGGGATCAGCTTCTCGGTCTCGTCGGAGGTTGACGAGCGCATGTTCGTGAGCTTCTTCTCCTTGGTGATGTTGACGTCCATGTCGTCGGCGCGCGAGTTCTCGCCGACGATCATGCCCTCGTACACCTCGGTGGTCGGCTCGACGAACATCTGGCCGCGTTCCTGCAGGTTCATCATCGCGAACGGCGTCGCGACACCCGCGCGGTCGGCGACGAGCGAGCCGTTGTTGCGGGTCCGGATCTCGCCGAACCACGGCTCGTAGCCCTCGTGCACGCTGTGCGCGATGCCGGTGCCGCGGGTGTCGGTCAGGAACTCGGTCCGGAAGCCGATCAGGCCGCGGGCCGGGACCACGAACTCCATCCGGATCCAGCCGGTGCCGTGGTTGGTCATCGTCTCCATGCGGCCCTTGCGGGACGCGAGGAGCTGGGTGATCCCGCCGAGGTACTCCTCGGGCGAGTCGATCGTCAGTCGCTCGACCGGCTCGTGGATCTTGCCGTTGACCTCGCGCGTGACCACCTGCGGCTTGCCGACGGTCAGCTCGAAGCCCTCGCGGCGCATGGTCTCCACGAGGATCGCCAGGGCCAGCTCACCGCGGCCCTGCACCTCCCACGTGTCGGGACGCTCGGTCGGGAGCACGCGCAGCGACACGTTGCCGACCAGCTCGCGCTCCAGGCGGTCCTTCACCAGGCGCGCGGTGACCTTGTGGCCCTTGCCGCCCTTGCCGACGAGCGGCGAGGAGTTGGTACCGATGGTCATCGAGATCGCGGGCTCGTCCACCGTGATGAGCGGCAGCGGGCGCGGGTCCTCGGGGTCGGCGATGGTGTCGCCGATCATGATGTCCGGGATACCGGCGATCGCGATGATGTCGCCGGGACCGGCCGACTCGGCGGGCTTGCGCTCGAGCTGGTCGGTCATCAGCAGCTCGGTGATCTTGACCCGCTCGATGGTGCCGTCGTGCCGGCACCACGAGGCCTGCTGGCCCTTGCGGATCGTGCCCTGGTGCACGCGGCACAGTGCGATACGACCGAGGAAGTTCGACGCGTCCAGGTTGGTCACGTGCGCCTGGAGCGGCGCGCCCTCCTCGTACTCGGGAGCCGGGATGGAGTCCAGGATCGCCTGGAAGAACGGCTCCAGGCTGTCGCTGTCCGTCGGCACCGAGCCGTCGGACGGGCGCACGAGGGTGGCCACGCCGTCCCGCGCGCACGCGTAGACGATCGGGAACTCGATCTGCTCCTCGGTCGCGTCCAGGTCCATGAACAGCTCGTAGGTCTCGTCGACGACCTCGGAGATGCGCGAGTCGGGACGGTCGACCTTGTTGATGCACAGGATGACCGGCATCTTCGCCGCGAGCGCCTTGCGGAGCACGAAGCGGGTCTGCGGGAGCGGGCCCTCCGAAGCGTCGACGAGCAGCACGACACCGTCCACCATCGACAGTCCGCGCTCCACCTCGCCGCCGAAGTCGGCGTGGCCGGGCGTGTCGATGATGTTGATGGTGACCGTGGGGCCACCGTCCTTGGGGTGATAGGCGACGGCGGTGTTCTTCGCGAGAATGGTGATGCCCTTCTCGCGCTCCAAGTCGTTGGAGTCCATCACCCGGTCGTCCATCTGGTGGTGGGCACTGAACGTGCCCGCCTGCTTCAGCATGGCGTCGACGAGGGTGGTCTTGCCGTGGTCGACGTGGGCGACGATGGCGACGTTGCGGATGTCATGGCGCGTGGGCACGGCTGCGTGTCTCTCGGCTTCAGTCGGGGATGCTACGGACGGGCTGGCGTTCCGTGGGCCTCCTCCGCCGCGCGATGGGCACCGCGCGAACCGGCCTGCCTCCTCGGCGCCAAGCTCAATCGTACGGGGAGTACCGTCCGGCGCTTCGTCCCGGAGCCCGTCACGTGCCGTTCGAAGGCCCCACAAGGCAGAATCCGTAGGTGTGAGCGAGTCTGGCGAGTCCTTCAACGAGCGCATCCGCAAGCGGTGGTCAAGGCGGTCCGCCGACCGGCCGGACGGGGGCTTTGGACCCGTTCCTTCCGGTATCGGGGCCGACGCGACCCCTCCACCGTCCGACCAGGGCACCCCCGAGGGGCGGGCCCGACTGCTGTACGAGCGGGCGACCGAGGCGTATCGGGACGGCGATGTCGCAATGGTCGAACAATTGGCCGACCTGATCCCCGAGGGGCCGCAAAGTGAGCCCTATCGCACTTTCGCGCGTGTCCAGTCCCTGGAGGCGCACGCCGACGACGCCGCCGCGGCGGCGGTCGCCCGGGCCTATCTGGACCGGATCGGGCCGAGCCACCCGGCGTGGGACACCGCCCGCGCGCTGTTCGGCGAGGTGATGGTGCAGGCGCTGATCATGGGCACGGTGCCGCTCGCGGACAACCTGGCGGCCGCCGAGGAGGCGCTGCGCAAACCGGGCGACGCCTACCTGCATCCCTCGGGCGCGACGATCCGGTTCGAGTCCGAGGACGACGAGCCGCTGCTGATGGTGCTGCACGGGAATGCCGCGAAGGCGGTGCGGGCCGCCAAACGCCTCGTGGATATCGAAAAGCGCTCGTCACGGGCGGGGCACGCGGACGCGTTGTGCACATTCGCCCTGTGCGTGTGCGCGGTCGGCGATATCGGCGCGGCACGCGAGGCACTGGTCGCGGCGGAGGGCGTTCTGCCCGGTCGACCCCGAATTGCCGCGACTCGCGCCCGGGTGGAATCCAGCCCGGCCGCGACGATGCACCTCGAAGATCGTTAAACCTCGCGAACCTCTGTATTCGAAGATCTTCAACCCCGTTCCACCCGGTCACCGGAATTCGATCTTGCTCATCGAAGATCGAATTCCGGTGATTTTCGTGCCCGCGATCATGTTTTCCCGATCTGTGACCCACCAGATCCGCGAAACGCTTTCCATTGATTGATCGTTCGCGCCAGACTGCCGACGTTCCCACCTCGGGAATCAATGGCAAGTCCGCAACACCATCCCCATCCCCCGGCCCCCGAAGATGTGGCGCCGGAAAAGCAGGAGGTGAGCGCGATCTTGACGACACGGGCGCAAGAGGACCTGGCCCTCGCAAGGCGCAGACTCGACGATCTGGCACGCGCGGTGCGCGAATTGCGGCGCACGCTCGGCGACACGTACGCCGTCCGCAGACTCTGCGACGACGTGGAACGGGCGAGGGCCAGCCTCGGCTTCGTCCGCGAGGCGGTCGACGGGTCGGCCGGCGAGGCGGAACCCGTGCCGACCGCCGGCCCGGCGCCGATCGAGGTGATGTCCGACCTGCCCTACGACCCGGGGCTCTTCGCGGAAGCGGACGACGAGGGTGTGGGCGGCATGCGACCGCCCCGCCGTACAGGAAGGTGACGTCTTGGCTACAGGGACGACGGGGCCCGCTGGTGCCACCGGCACCAACGCACCCGGCCGGGCGCGTATCGAGGCCCGGCATCTGCGCACGGACCGCTGGTGGCTCTCGCCCGCGGTGACCGTGGCCATCCTGTCCGCGTTCATCGTCTACTCGACCTGGCGCGCGTTCGCGAACGACGACTACTTCGCCGAGCCGTACGTGTCGCCGTTCTACTCGCCGTGCCTGGCGTCCAAGTGCGACAGCATGCCGATGAGCGCGAACGCGCCGCTGTTCGGCGACTGGTGGGGGCTCTCCCCCGCGCTGCTGATCCTGATCTTCCCGCTCGGCTTCCGGCTGACCTGCTACTACTACCGCAAGGCCTACTACCGGGGGTTCTGGGCGTCGCCGTCGGCGTGCGCCGTCCCCGAGCCGCGCGGAAAGTACTCGGGCGAGACCCGGTTCCCGCTGATCATGCAGAACGTCCACCGCTACTTCTTCTACTTCGCGACGATCGTGGCCGTGATCCTGTCATGGGACGTGCTGATCGCCTTCCGCGACGAGCACGGCGCGTGGGGACACATGGGGCTCGGCACCCTCGTGCTGCTCGCGAACGTACTGCTGATCTGGGCGTACACGCTGTCGTGCCACTCGTGCCGGCACATCGTCGGCGGCAAGCTCAAGCACTTCTCCAAGCACCCGGTGCGCTACCGCTTCTGGGGCTTCGTCAGCAGGCTCAACGGCCGGCACATGGAACTCGCGTGGGCCTCGCTGTTCAGCGTCGCACTGGCCGACCTGTACGTGTACCTCGTCGCGAGCGGCGCCTTCGACGATCCCCGCTTCTTCTGAGCACCACCACTCACGCCCCAGCACCAGTACAGGAGTAGCACTCGTGTCCGAAGTGGAACGTCATGCGTACGACGTGGTCGTGATCGGCGCGGGAGGCGCCGGGTTGCGGGCCGCCATCGAGGCCCGGATGCGCGGCAAGCGCACGGCCGTGATCTGCAAGTCGCTGTTCGGCAAGGCGCACACCGTGATGGCCGAGGGCGGGATCGCGGCCTCGATGGGCAACGTGAACTCGCAGGACAGCTGGAAGGTGCACTTCCGCGACACGATGCGCGGCGGCAAGTTCCTCAACCACTGGCGGATGGCCGAACTGCACGCGAAGGAAGCCCCGGACCGGGTCTGGGAGTTGGAGTCGTGGGGCGCGCTGTTCGACCGCACCGCCGACGGCCGGATCAGCCAGCGCAACTTCGGCGGCCACGAGTATCCGCGCCTCGCGCATGTCGGCGACCGCACCGGCCTGGAGCTGATCCGCACCCTCCAGCAGCAGATCGTGGCGCTGCAACAGGAGGACGAGCGCGAGTTCGGCGACCCCGAGGCGCGTCTGAAGGTCTTTCAGGAGTGCACGATCACCCGGCTGTTGACCGTCCCGGACGCCGGTTCGGACACCGGCACCCGGATCACCGGCGCGTTCGGCTACTGGCGCGAATCGGGCCGCTTCACGGTCTTCGACGCGCCGGCCGTGGTGCTGGCGACGGGCGGCATCGGCAAGGGCTTCAAGGTCACCTCGAACTCCTGGGAGTACACGGGCGACGGGCAGGCGCTCGCGTTGCTCGCGGGAGCGCCGGTGATCAACATGGAGTTCGTCCAGTTCCACCCGACCGGCATGGTCTGGCCGCCGTCGGTGAAGGGGATCCTGGTCACCGAGTCGGTGCGCGGCGACGGCGGGGTGCTGCTCAACTCCGAGGGCAAGCGCTTCATGTTCGACTACATCCCGGACGTGTTCAAGGAGAAGTACGCGAAGTCCGAGGAGGAGGGCGACCGTTGGTACACCGACCAGGAGAACAACAAGCGCCCGCCCGAGCTGCTGCCGCGTGACGAGGTCGCGCGCGCGATCAACTCCGAGGTCAAGGCGGGCCGCGGCTCGCCGCACGGTGGCGTGTTCCTGACGGTGGTCGGCCGGATGCCCGGCGGCACCGAGGAGATCCGCCGCAAACTGCCCTCGATGTACCACCAGTTCAAGGAGCTGGCCGACGTCGACATCACCGCCGAGGCGATGGAGGTCGGACCGACCTGCCACTACGTCATGGGCGGGATCGCGGTGGACCCGGACACGGCCGCGACGCCGGGCGTGCTCGGCCTGTACGCGGCGGGCGAGGTCGCGGGCGGCATGCACGGCAGCAACCGACTCGGCGGCAACTCGCTGTCGGACCTGCTCGTGTTCGGCCGGCGCGCGGGCGAGCACGCGGCGCGGTACGCCGAGGAGCTCGGCGAGGCGCGGCGCGAACCCTCCCAGCCGCAGATCGACGCGGCCGCCGCCGAAGCGCTCGCGCCGTTCGCGGTGGAGAGCGCGGAGAACCCGTACACGGTCCACCAGGAGCTCCAGCAGACCATGAACGACCTCGTCGGCATCATCCGCCGCGAGGGCGAGATGACCGAGGCGCTGACCCGCCTGGAGGAGCTCAAGGCCCGTGCGGCCAAGGCCGGCGTCGAGGGCCACCGGCAGTACAACCCGGGCTGGCACCTGGCCCTGGACCTGCGCAACATGCTGCTGGTGTGCGAGTGCGTCGCGCGCTCGGCGCTGGAGCGGCAGGAGAGCCGCGGCGGGCACACCCGCGACGACTTCCCGGCGATGTCCGCACAGTGGCGGCGCGTCGTGTTGTCCTGCTCGATCGTGGACCCGGACGCGGAGCACCTGTCGGTGACGCTGTCCCGGAGCGAGGCGGTGCCGATGCGCGCGGACCTGCTCGACCTCTTCGATCGCGACGAACTGGCCAAGTATCTGACCGACGCAGAACTTCCCGGGGAGGAGGGCTGATGTCCTACAAGGCGGACTTCCGCATCTGGCGCGGCGACACCGACGGTGGCGAGCTGCGCGACTTCAAGGTCGAGGTGAACGAGGGCGAGGTGGTCCTCGACATCATCCACCGCCTGCAGGCCACCCAGGCGCCGGACCTCGCGGTGCGCTGGAACTGCAAGGCGGGCAAGTGCGGTTCGTGCAGCGCCGAGATCAACGGCCGACCGCGGCTGCTGTGTATGACCCGGATGAGCACGTTCACGCCGGAGGAGGTCGTCACGGTCACCCCGATGCGGACCTTCCCGGTGATCCGCGACCTGGTCACCGACGTGTCGTTCAACTACGCGAAGGCCCGGCAGATCCCGTCCTTCACCCCGCCGAAGGGCCTGAAGCCGGGCGACTACCGGATGCAGCAGGTCGACGTCGAGCGCTCGCAGGAGTTCCGCAAGTGCATCGAGTGCTTCCTGTGCCAGGACACCTGCCACGTCATCCGTGACTTCGAGGACAACAAGGCGTCCTTCTCCGGCCCGCGCTTCCTGATGCGGATCGCCGAGCTGGACATGCACCCCCTGGACGTCGCGGACCGCCAGAAGGCCGCCCAGGAGGAGCACGGCCTCGGCCTGTGCAACATCACCAAGTGTTGTACCGACGTCTGTCCGGAGAACATCCACATCACCGACAACGCGCTGATCCCGATGAAGGAGCGCGTCGCCGACCGCAAGTACGACCCGCTGGTGTGGCTGGGCAACAAGATCCGCCGGCGCGGCGACAAGGACTGACCCGACGCCGGGCCGCGGGAGCTATTCGGGCAGGGGCAGCTCGAACCACACGGTTTTTCCGTGGCCGGATTTGCGGCTGCCCCAGCGTTCGGCGAGCTGGTTGACCAGTTGGAGGCCGCGGCCGCCCTCGTCGGTGTCCTCCGACTCGCGCATGCGGGGCAGGGTGGTGCCGGCGTCGGCGACCTCGCACAGCAGGGCCCGACCGCGCAGCAGGCGGAGTCGGATCGGGCCGGCGCCGTAGCGCAGCGCGTTGGTGACCAGCTCGCTCACCAACAGCTCGGTGATGTCCACCAGCGCGTCCAGGCCCCACTCGGTGAGGGTCTTGCGCGTCAGCTCGCGGGCGCGGGAGACCACCGCCGGTTCGGCGGGCAGCCACCACGACGCGATCGCGTCCTCGGCGAGCGCGTCGAGCCGGGCCACGAGCAGCGCCACGTCGTCGAATCCGGGCTCCTCGTGCACGTCGACGACGATCTTGTCGGCGGTCTTCTCCAGGTCGTTCGAGGGCCCCGTCATGGCCGTGCACAGCAGGTCGATGCCGACGTCCAGGGAGCGGTCCCGGGTCTCCACGAGGCCGTCCGTGTACAGCACCAGGGTGCTGCCCGACTCGACCGCGAAGTCGCCCTGCTCGAAGCCGAGCCCGCCCACGCCCAGGACGGTGCCGGCGGGATTGTCGATCACCCGCGGGCGACCGCCGGGCGGCACCAGCACCGGCGGCATGTGCCCGGCGCTGGCGAACTCGCACGTGCGCGCCACGGGGTCGTAGACGACGTAGACGCACGTCGCGTAGTGCAGTTCGCCGAGCCCGACCACGATGTCGTCCAGGTGTCCCAGCACCTCGGCCGGGGGCAGTTCGAGACCCGCGAGCGTGCGCACCGCGGTCCGCAACTGGCCCATCACCGCGGCGGCGTGCACGCCGTGCCCCATCACGTCGCCGACCACGAGCCCGATCCGGCCGCCGGACAGCGGGATCACGTCGTACCAGTCGCCGCCGACCTCGGTCACCGAACTGCCCGGCAGATAGCGGTGCGCGACCGAGATGCCCGGCAGCTTCGGCAGGTTCTGCGGCAGCAGGCTGCGCTGGAGCATGACCGCCGTCTCGCGCTGGCGGTGGTACAGCCGCGCGTTGTCCACCGACACGGCCGCCCGCGCGCCCAGTTCGGTGGCGAGCGTGAGGTCGTCCGGATCGAACGCGGGCCGCCCCTCGCCGCGCCCGAGCAGCATCGTGCCGAGCACGACGCCGCGCGCGCTCAGCGGCACCACGATCATCGTGTGCAGCCCGAGCGCGCGGGCCGCCTCGGCCCGGGAGGGGTCGTGGATCAGCTCGTCGTACATGTCGTCCTGCACGTTGCGCATCAGGTACGAGCCACCCGTGCGCAGGCAGCGGCCGAAGGTCGAGTCGGCCGCGTAGACCAGGGTGCTGCCCTGGCGGAGCAGTTCGTCGGTGTAGCGCCCCGGGCGCGCGCCGCGGGAGGCGACGCGTTGCAGGCGGGCCTTCTCGGCGTGCGCGCCGGGCGGGATCTCCTCGCCCTGCACGATCGCCTCCAGCAGGTCCACGGCGGCGAGGTCGGCGAAGCCGGGCACCACCGACGCGGTCAGCTCCTCGGCGATCCGCGGGATGTCCAGCGTGGCGCCGAGTCGGGTGCCGGCCTCGTTGAGCAGCGCGAGCCGCTTGCGCGCGGCGTCCACCTTGACCATCGCGTAGTGCCGCTCGGTCACGTCGATCAGCGAGCAGCTGATCCCCAGGATCCGGCCACCGGGCGCCTCCAGTCGGTTGTACGACATCGACCACACGGTGCGCGGGCTGCCGTCGGTGGGGATCGGGCCGAAGATGCGCGAGTCGACGACGGGTTCGCCGGTCTCCAGGACGCGCTGCTGGATCGTGCGCACGCGCTCGGTGTCCATGCCCGGCCGGACCTCCTCGAACCGGCGGCCGATGTGCTCCTCGGCGGGCAGCCGGTTGATCGCGGCGAGCGCGTCGTTGACCGCGACGTAGCGCAGGTCGGCGTCGAAGATGCCCACCCCGATCGGCGACTGGTCGAACAGCGCCTCGCGGATCGCGAGGTCGGCCTCGACCTTGTGCACGATCGCCGACTCCATCGACGTGATCAGCACGTAGCGGTGGCCGGCCAGGTCCTCGGCGAAGGCCGAGCGCGATTCGACCGTGCGCAGCGTGCCGTCGGCGCAGCGGATCGTGTACGAGCCCGCGTAGACGTCGGCGTTGGCCACCTCCTCCTCGGTGGCGGTCTGCTGCGCGGAGGTGAACGGCGGGTGCACCAGGTCGACCGCCCGGGCTCCCAGGATGTCCTCGCGCCGGTATCCGAAGAGCTGCTCGGCCGCGGCGCTCCACATCACGATCCGGCCGTCGGAGTCGAGCACCCACGTGGCCGACGGGACGAGATCGAACAGCGATCCGGGCGCCGTCGATCGCCGGGCCGTGTCCCCCGGATTCCGGTCGACTTCTCGGCGCTGCTCCATGGATCGCGGATCCCTTTGTCGCTGCTGCTGCGGACCGTTTGCCCGACTGATCACATTCTTACGCTCCGACCCCACGGCCGGGGCTTGATCCTATTTCGTCCCTTCCATCCCGGGAGCGCAGTGCGGCGGCGACCAGGTCCACGGCCGGCCGATCCTGGGGCAACCACGCGACGTCGTGCGCGGAGTCGGGGTCGAGCCAGCGCAGCTCCGAGTGGTCCTGCAACGGCCGCGGGTCGCCGGCGACCAGGTCGGCGGTCCACACGTGCAGCACGTAGTCCCCGGGCAGCGGCCACGCGCCGGGCAGCCGGCGCACCGGGCGCACGGTCACACCGAGCTCCTCGCGGCACTCGCGGACCAGCGCGGCGGCCTCGCTCTCCCCGGGCTCGACCTTGCCGCCGGGGAACTCCCAACCGCCCACCAACGCGGCCGGCGCGCTGCGGCACGCGGCCAGCAAACGGCCTCGATGGAGGATCGCGGCGCCGACGACGATGCGGGTCCCGGTCATGGCCGACAACTCTACGTGCCGAACGGGTGCGGTACGGGGCAACCTTTGCAGGTTGGGGAACGTCTGACTTCGGGGGACATGCTTCCCCGATCAACCGGATCCGGTCGCGGATCGCCGATCGAGGTGAGGTGACCGTGGCGGGAATCCGGCTTTCGGGCGCAGGGACGGCCCGAGCGCTCGCGGTGTGCGCCGCCATCGCGTCGGTGCTCACGGTGGTCGCACTGGCCGGGTCGACGGCCCGGCAGGCCGACACCGCCGCGGCGTCCCGGGTCGACGCCGGCGGCTGCAACGGGCGGGACCGGCAGGGGTGGACGACGGTCCCGGTGACGTTCTCGGGCCGGACCTACCGCGTCCAGGCGTACGTCCCGCGGAGCTACGACGGGGCCGACCCGCGGCCGCTCGTGCTCAACCTGCACGGCAGCAACAGCAACGGCGCGGCGCAGATGGCGATCACCGGTCTGGGTGCGTCCGCCGAGCGGTACGGATTCGTGGTCGCGCTCCCCGAGGGCGGCCTGGCCTACCCGGGGTCGGCCGGCGGGCGCGCGTGGAACATCCCCGGCGTCCCGCTGTACGGCGGACACCCGGCCGCGACGGACGGGCGGGACGAGGTCGGCTTCGTCGGCGCGACCCTGGACGCGCTGGGCCGGTCGCTGTGCCTGGACGATCGGCGGGTGTACGCGACCGGGTTCTCCGGCGGGGCCCGGATGACGTCCCTGCTCGGCTGCACGCTGAGTCGGCGGATAGCGGCGATCGCACCGGTCGCGGGCCTGCGCGCGGACGGTACGGACGGGGCCCGACCGGCGCCGTGCCGACCGATGCGGCCGGTCCCGGTGCTGACCTTCCACGGCCTCGCCGACCAGGCCAACCCCTACGACGGCGGGCTCGCGTCGCGCTGGACGTACCCGGTCCCCGAGGCGGTCCGGCGCTGGGCCCGGATCGACGGCTGCCCCGGCGCGCCGGTGCACACGCGCGTGGCGCGGCACGTCGAGCGCTCGGCGTACACGGGCTGCGCGGGCGGCGCCGAGGTGATCCTGTACACGCAGTCCGACGCGGGTCACACCTGGCCGGGCGCGGCGGGCACCGAGGTGCGCGGGTTCGGCCGGATCGAGAAGGACATCTCGGCCAACGACCTGATGTGGACCTTCTTCAGCGCCCACACTCTGTAACCCGGCCGACACCCGACGTCGGCCGGACGCCCGGCGGCCGATCAGTAGTGGTAGCGGGCAGCGAGGATGACGATCTCCTTGTCCGTGACCAGATAGACCAGCCGGTGCTCATCGTCGATCCGTCGCGACCAAGCACCCGGCAAGTGGTATTTCAGCGGCTCGGGCTTGCCGATTCCCGAGAATGGGTCACGCCTGACGTCCTCGATGAGCTTGTTGATCCGGGCGAGCATCTTGCGGTCGTTCTTGAGCCAGGACGTGTAGTCCTCCCAGCCCTGATCCTCGAAGACAAGCCTCACGCGGCACCCGCACCCGCGTCCGCCGAGTCCGGATCGATCAGCTCACGCTCCGAGACGTTGACGTGAGCCAGGGCGTTCTCGTACGCCTTGAGCAGCCGACGGGCGTTCGCCGGAGAGCGCAGCAGGTACGAGCCCTCGCGCAGCGCCGCGTAGTCCTCGGCCGAGATGAGCACGGCGTTGCCGTGCCTGGAGACGATCTCGATCGCCTCGTGATCGTCGTTGACCTTCTTGATCAGCGGAAAGAGAGCCTTGCGGGCTTCGCTCGCGGTTATGGACATGACCCGATCCTTCCGTCAAGTGGTACCTGATAACGTACCACTCTTGACGTCGCCCAGGCGGAGGGAACACACGGGGACGGCGAAGGGGTCGGGCTCACCGGAGCCCGACCCCTTCCGACCTGCGCGCTTGACGGATTACGTAACGTGCGGCGAATGCACGGTTACACGTTGAAGCGGAACTCGACGACGTCACCGTCCTGCATGATGTAGTCCTTGCCCTCCATGCGGGCCTTGCCCTTCGTGCGGGCCTCGGCGCGGCTGCCGGTCTCGACCAGGTCGGCGAAGCCGATCACCTCGGCCTTGATGAAGCCGCGCTGGAAGTCGGTGTGGATCACGCCGGCCGCCTCGGGGGCCGTGGCGCCCTTGGGGATGGTCCAGGCGCGGGCTTCCTTGGGGCCGGCCGTCAGGTAGGTCTGCAGGCCCAGCGTGTTGAAGCCGACCCGCGCCAGGATGGTCAGGCCGGATTCCTCCTGGCCCAGGCTCTGCAGCAGCTCCAGCGCCTCGGCGTCGTCCAGCTCGACCAGCTCGGACTCGATCTTGGCGTCCAGGAAGATCGCCTCGGCCGGCGCCACCAGCTCGCGCAGCTCGGCCTTGAGCTCCTCGTTGACCAGCTCGTCCTCGTCGACGTTGAAGACGTACAGGACCGGTTTGGCGGTCAGCAGGTGCAGCTCGCGCAGCGGCTCGGGGTCGAGCCCGGCGGCGAAGACCGTGGTCCCGGACTCCAGGACCTCCTTGGCCTTCTCCACCGCGGCGGCCACCGCGATCTTGTCCTTCTGCAGGCGCGAGTCCTTCTGGAGCCGCGGCAGGACCTTCTCGATGGTCTGCAGGTCGGCCAGGATCAGCTCGGTCTCGATGATCTCCTTGTCGTCGATCGGCGACACCTTGCCGTCGACGTGGACCACGTCCGGGTCGGTGAAGACCCGGATGACCTGGCAGATCGCGTCCGACTCGCGGATGTTGGCAAGGAACTTGTTGCCCAGGCCCTCACCCTCGGAGGCGCCGCGCACGATGCCCGCGATGTCCACGAAGTCCACCGTCGCCGGGATCTTCTTCGCCGACCCGAAGATCTCGGCGAGCGTGTCCAGACGCGGGTCCGGCACGCCCACCACGCCCACGTTCGGCTCGATGGTCGCGAACGGGTAGTTCGCCGCGAGCACGTCGTTCTTGGTCAGGGCGTTGAAGAGCGTCGACTTGCCGACGTTGGGCAGGCCGACGATTCCGATGGTGAGCGACAACTGGATTCCCTGGCTTCTCGGCGATCGATGTGGCGCGCTGCGGACATACAAGCGCCTCCGGAAAGTGTAGGTGGTGGCCTGTGGCCAGTAGCATCCCTGGTTTCACAGGCCGGCCACTCAACGACGGGGACATCGATGAGCCGTAACCCGAGCGTCAACTACAACCGCAGGCAGCTGGTGGACGGTGTGCTGTGGGAGGCCAAGCCCATCCGCGTGTTGCTGCTCGCCGCACTGCTCCCGGTCGGACTCGCCCTGTTCGATCTCGGCGACCTGGGGCTGCCGCGTGCGGTCGCGATCGCGCTCGGCGTCGGGCTCGCGCTCCTGGTGCTCTGCTCGTACGCGGTCTACCAGTACCGCAAGCTCTCGATCGGGCCGAACGGCCTGGTCCTGCACGGTCTGGTGCACACCAGCGGGCTGCGCTGGGAGGAGATCGCCTCGGTCGAGGCCAAGCTCAAGGAGGGCACCGGCGAGGGGCCGGCCTACGCGGTCGTGCGCTGCACGCTGCGCGGCGGTGAGCGCAAGCGGCACGCGATCCACTTCCTGGGCGCCGAGATGCTCCCGTACCTGGCCGTCGACCTGCGGTACTACGCGGCCCCGCGCGGCATCCCCGTGCACGTGAGCGGCTCGGCGGACGCGATCCGGGCGGTGGACGCGGTGGAGGCCGGCTCCCTGCGGTGATCCGCGGGCCCGGCAACGCCCGCCCCCGTCGGACGAGAACGGAATTCGTCCGCGCCTACTGCCACCAATCGGGGCCGCGCGAGCGTCCTCCCTGGTGAAACCCCGCGAAACGGGGGCAGGGAAAGGTGAGTCCACGACGGGACAGGGCATCGACCGGGCCGACGGTTCGACACGAGCGGGGTGAGGTTTTTCGTGTTCTTGGACGGTTTTGACCGTGATGCGGCAATACCTTGGGTGCATGGATCAGCGCAGCCGTACGGGAGCGCGTCCCGCGCCCGACCAGAACCCACCGCGACGGCGTCCCGTGCCGGCACCGGGACGAGGTGACCCCGTGCGTCGTCGTCAACCGGCGTCCTCGCCGATTCCCGCCGGCTCGGCGGCCGGCGACCGCGAGCCGAGCCGTGAGCCGGGTCGCGAGCCCGGCCGTGAGCCGGGTCGGGCCCGCCCACCGGTGCGCCCGCGCCGCCCCCAGTCGCCCCGGCGCGGGTTGGGTGGCCCCGGAGCCACCCGACCGGGCACCGCCGGCCTCACCGCGGCCGGCGCGGCCGTGTTCGCCCTCGGCGGCACCCTGCTCGGCGGTCTCGTGGACCACCTCGCGACCGACCGGCTCGGGTTCCTGTTCGGGCTCGCGTTCGTGCTCAGCTCGGCCTTCGTGGCCTGGAAGGTGCGCGCGCAGGACTGGGTCGCCGCGATCATCGCTCCGCCGATCGCGTTCGCCGTGACCGTCGTGCTGGTGAGCACGTTCCTGGGCGCCGACACCCACGAGAGCTACCTCGCGCGGGTGGGCCTGGACCTGGTCACCGCGCTGTCCTTCAAGGCCGGCCTGCTGTGGGGCGGCACGGCGCTCGCCGGGATCGTCGTCCTGGTCAAGCGCCGCGTCGCCCTCGGGTTCTGACGCCCGCCAGGGCGTGTCCGGGAGATCGACCGCTCAGGCGTTGCGCAGGTCCCTGCGCAACTCCTGGGGCAGCGCGAACTGCAGGCGCTCCTCGACCGAGCGGTGGATGTGCACGTCGCCGAAGCCGCGCGCGGCGAGCCACGCGAGCACGCCGTCCACGAGCACCTCGGGCACCGACGCGCCCGACGTGACGCCGACCGTGCCGACACCCTCCAGCCACTCGTCCTTGAGCTCTTCCGCGTAGTCCACCAGGTAGGACGCGCGGGCGCCGGCCTCCAGGGCGACCTCGACCAGGCGCACCGAGTTGGACGAGTTGGTCGAGCCCACCACGATCACGAGGTCCGACTCGGCGGCGATCTGCTTGACCGCGACCTGACGGTTCTGCGTCGCGTAGCAGATGTCGTCGCTCGGCGGGTCCATCAGCAGCGGCAGCTTCTTGCGCAGCTCCTTGACGGTGGCGATGGTCTCGTCCACCGACAGCGTGGTCTGCGACAGCCACGCGACCTTCGACGGGTCGCGGACCTCGACGTTCGCGACGCCCTCGGGGCCGTCCACCAGGTGGATGTGGTCGGGCGCCTCGCCGGCCGTGCCGATGACCTCTTCGTGGCCCTCGTGGCCGATCAGGAGGATGTCGTAACCCTCCTCGGCGAAGCGCACGGCCTCCTTGTGCACCTTCGTCACGAGCGGACACGTGGCGTCGATCGTGCGCAGCGAGCGGGCCGCCGCCTCCTCGTGCACCACGGGGGCGACACCGTGGGCGGAGAAGACGACCGTGGCGCCCTCGGGCACCTCCACCGTCTCGTCCACGAAGATCGCGCCACGCTTCTCCAGCGTTTCCACGACGTACTTGTTGTGCACGATCTGCTTGCGCACGTACACCGGCGCACCGTACAGATCGAGGGCCTTCTCGACGGTCTCGACGGCTCGGTCGACGCCCGCGCAGTAGCCCCGGGGGGCGGCGAGCAGGACGCGGCTGGTTGACGACATGCGTCCATCGTACGGGCGGTTACGGGTGATCCACCGGGGTCCGCCGGGGTCCGCCGGGCAAAGCACGCGTAATAGGCTCGTTTGCCGGGCCGGACCTCGGTGCACCGCGCCCGGTCCCGCCCACGCCGTCCACGGGAAGACGTCGTATGCCTTTCAGCTCAGCGGAACGGCCCGGTATCGCCAAGGCGTCCTCTCGGGGGTCCGCGAAACGGCGTCGGGTCAGCTGGGACCTGTTGCGGGTCGGCGCGGTCCTGCTCGTGCTGGTCTTCCACGGCACGTTCCTGGCCCGGCGATGGCACCCCGAACTGGTCGCACGTCCTTTCGTCTTTCCGTACCAGCTGGGGGCGAGCCTGCTCCTGGTCATCTCCGGCTACTTCGCGGCACTGTCGCTGCGCAAGGGCGACGTGGTGCGCTGGTGGGTCGGCCGGATGGCGCGCATGCTGCCGGCCTTCCTGGTCGGCGTGCTCGGGACGTCGCTGTTCCTGCGGTTGTGCGCCCCGCCGGGGTGGTACGCGCCGGGCCTGGGCGACGTGCTGGCCAATCTGGCGATGCTGTGGAACTGGAAACCGCAGACGTACACCTATGTGGACGCGGCCTATTGGACGATTCCGCTCCAGCTGCTGTGGTTCACCGCGATCCTCGCGCTGTGGCGTTCGCGGCGGATACACGGGGACGCGACCGTGCGGGCGCTGTGGCTCGTGCTCGGCGCCGAGCTGTTCCTGCTGCCGATCCGACTGCACCTGGAGTCGGAGGCGTTCCGCACGCTCTACGACGGGTTCGGGCTCTACCGCGTGCACCTGTTCATCGCCGGCATCGCGGTCCACCTGTGGGCGCGACGCCGCGTCCACGGCACGCACGCGGCGCTCCTGCTCGGCGCGTGCGTGCTGATCCACTGGTGCCAGACCCGGCACATGTCGTGGACCGTCGGGCTCGCCGTCGGGATCGCGGTGATCTGCGCGGCGGCGCTGGGTCCGGACTGGGACCGGGTGGTGCCCGGTTGGGTCGGCCGCGCGCTGGAGTGGGCGGCCGGGATCACCTACGCGGTCTACCTGGTGCACCAGTCGATCGGCTACGTGGTGATGCGCCGGCTCCAGGACCACGGGGTCGGCGCGCTGGGCCAGCTGGCCGCGATGGGGGCGGTCGCGATCCTGCTCGGCTGGGCACTCACCGCCCTCGTCGAGCGCCCGGCCCACCGCGCGATCATGCGCGGCTTCGATCACCTACGCCCCGCGCGCGTTTCCGCGTAGGGCGTGGTGGCGCACGACCTCGACCGAGTGGACGGCTCGGGCGGTAAGGCCCTGTCCGGCACTAGCCTCTGGGGATGGCTCTCACGACTTCCGCCGACGCGCCCTTGCCCGTGGCCGAGATCTCTCGGTTGATCGGGGGATGGATCGATCGGCTCGGGGACGTGTGGGTCGAGGGGCAGATCACCCAGCTCAGCCGGCGGCCGGGCGCGGGCGTGGTGTTCATGACGCTGCGCGACGCCGAGCACGACGTGTCGATCTCGGTGACGTGTTACCGCAAGGTCTTCGACGCGGTCGCGGACATCGTGACCGAGGGGTCGCGGGTCGTCGTGCACGCCAAGGCGGACTGGTACCGGGCGCGCGGGACGCTGTCGCTGCGGGCCGCGGAGATCCGGCCGGTGGGGATCGGCGAGCTGTTGGCCCGGCTCGAACAGCTCAAGCGCGCGCTCACCGCGGAGGGCCTGTTCGACCCGCGACACAAGAAGCCGCTGCCGTTTCTGCCGCACCGGATCGGGCTGGTCTGCGGGCGCGCCTCGGCCGCCGAGCGGGACGTGCTGGAGAACGCGAGGCGGCGCTGGCCGGCCGTGCGGTTCGCGGTGCGCAACGTGGCCGTGCAGGGCGTGAGCGCGGTGCCGCAGGTGGTCGCGGCGGTGCGCGAGCTGGACGCGGATCCGGACGTCGACCTGATCGTGGTGGCCCGCGGCGGCGGCAGCGTCGAGGATCTGTTGCCGTTCTCCAGCGAGGAGTTGGTCCGGGTCGTCTTCGGCTGTACGACCCCCGTGGTGAGCGCGATCGGGCACGAGCCGGACTCGCCGCTGCTCGACCTGGTGGCGGACTTCCGGGCCTCCACGCCGACCGACGCGGCGAAGCGGATCGTGCCGGACATCCGCGAGGAGATGCAGAAGGTGCACCAGGTCCGCGACCGCGGCCGGATGGCGCTGGCGGCTCGGCTCGACCGCGAGTACCAGGGCCTGCGCGCCGCCCGGTCGCGGCCGGTGCTCGCCGAGCCGCATCGCATGGTGGACCTGCGCGCCGAGGAGGTGGCCTCGTTCGTGGACCGCTCCCGGCGCACCCTGCGGCACCTGCTGGAGCGGGCCGCGAGCGACCTCGCGCACACCAGGGCCCGGGTCGTGGCGCTGTCCCCCTCGGCCACCCTGGAGCGCGGCTACGCGGTGCTCCAGAAGGCCGACGGGCACGCGGTGCGCGATCCGGCGGACGTGGCCGCCGGCGAGAAGCTGACCGCCCGCGTCTTCGCCGGGCGCTTCGACGTGGTCGTCCCCAAGGAGTGAACGACGGGGAACCGCGGCACACCGCGACGCGCCTGGCCGACACAACGGATCTTTGACCCGTTCGTATGACAAGCCGTGATGGCTCACCCGATCGGCGGTGAAACCGGCTTAGTTTGCGCTTGTGTTGCGTCATCTGCTCGCCGCGTCCGCACTGTTGCTCACCGGCGTCGCCACGTCCTCCGTGGCCGCCGCCGACGACTCGCCCGCGCGGTGGAACCCGTCAGTCGCCGACTCCTATCTCAACTACGCGGCGCCGCGTGACCCGCTGCCGCCCGACGGACCCCCGGGCGCGTCCCCCGAGGTCCGCGAGCGCGCGCTCGCGGCCGACCGCCGAGCCCGGCTGTACGACCGCAAGTTCGCCGCCGGCAATCCCGTCACCGCGCGCCGGCTCGCGCGCGCCGAGGCGGAGGCGGCCAGGACCGGCGTCAGCCCGCGCGCGCGGGCGGCCGAAGGCACCCGCGCCGCGAAGCTGCTGACCATCCTGGTCGAGTTCAACGACCACGCGAACGACGACTTCTCCGGGTTCAAGCGCCCCACGAGCGTGGTCGACCCGACCTGCGTGACCGAGCCGCCCGGCACGGTCAAGAACGGCCCGCAGCACAACCGGCTGCCCGATCCCGCGGTCGCCGGGCAGGACAACAACACGCTGTGGGTGAAGGACTTCGACAAGGCGCACTTCGACAGGATGCTCTACTCCAAGGAGGGCATCACCGAGCGCGTCCGCACCGACCTCACCGGCCCGGACGGCAACCCCGGGGTCAGCCTCGCCGGGCTGACGATGCACAACATGTACGAGGAGATGTCGCACGGCGCGTACAGCGTCGGCGGCGAGGCGGCCGGCTGGGTCGGCGTCCCGCACTCCGAGGCGTGGTACGCCGCCGGCAACTGCGGCGCGATCCGCCAGGACAACAGCGGCAGCCCGCAGAACCCGCGGGGCGTACGGCAGTTCGTGACCGACGCGGTCGACGCGCTGGCCAAGACCCAGCCGAACTTCCCGTGGTCCGACTACGACAAGGAGGACCCGGGCGACGCCGACAACGACGGCAATAGGCAGGAGTCCGACGGCGTGATCGACCATCTGGTCCTGGTGCACGCGGGCAAGGACAAGTCGGCCGGCGGCGGCGCCGAGGGCACCTACGCGATCTGGGCGCACGCGAGCACCGTGCTGCGCGGGCACGCCATCCCGGGCACCGACCTCAAGGTCGCGAACTACATCGTGCAGCCCGAGGACTCCGGTGTGGGCGTGTTCGCCCACGAGTTCGGCCACGACCTGGGCCTGCCGGACCTGTACGACAACTTCAGCGGCGGCGAGACCGACGTCGACTTCTGGGACCTGATGTCGTCCGGCTCGCACGCCGGGCCGCTCTTCCAGGCGATGCCCACGCACATGGGCGCGTGGTCGAAGTACGTACTCGGCTGGATCGACCCGCAGGTGGTACCGGTCGGCGAGGGCACGCACAACGTGCTGCTCGGCGCCGCGGCCGATCCGGCGCCCGGCACCCGCGAGGCGGTCCGGGTGAACCTGCCGGACGAGCGGGTCCGGATCGGCACACCGCACAGCGGATCGAACATGTGGTACTCCGAGCGCGACCAGGAGTGGTCCGACACCCGGATCGTCCGCGACCTCGCGGTGCCCGCCGGCGCGGATGTGAAGTTCTGGATGTGGAACGACTACGCCATCGAGCAGGACTGGGACTTCGGCTTCGTCGAGGTCTCCGTCGACGGCGGCACGACCTGGACCCAGCTCGCCGTGCACGACGCCGCCGGCACCCTGGTCACGACGCCGGCCGACTACCCCGACCCCAACAAGAACCTGAGCGAACTGCACAAGACCAGCGGCCTGACCGGCACCAGCGGCGGGTGGCGACACGACAGCGTCGACCTGACCCCGTACGCCGGGCAGAACATCAAGCTGCGGCTCGACCTGAACACCGACGCCGCGTTCATGGAGAAGGGTTGGTTCGCCGACGACTTCTCGATCACCGTGGGCACGAACACGGTGTGGTCCGACGACGTCGAGGCCGGCGACAACGGCTGGACGGCGGTCAAGGGCACCGGCACCGTGACCCGCGGCGCCGGGTGGGGCCGCACCTCCGGCGAGGTCGCGCGCGAGCAGTACTACCTCATGGAGTGGCGCTCGCCGGTCGGCTTCGACGAGGGCCTGAAGTACGCGTACACCGCGGAGCGCAGCAGCGACCAGGGCACGCGCGTGCGGCGGCTCGGCTACAACGTGCCCGGCATGCTCGTGTGGCTGCGCGACGCCGAGTACCAGAACAACGGCGTCACCTTCAATCTCGGCGCACCGCCCAGCTACGGCGCCAAGGGGCAGACGCTGATCGTGGACGCGCATCCCGATCCGCGCCGGTGGACCGGCGAGGCCGCCGAGCACTACACGTCCAAGAGCAACCCCCGCAAGAACATCGAGAACCGGGCGCAGTCCGCGGACGCGGCGTTCGGCTTCACGCCCACGCCGGCGTTCGGCGCGTGCCACACCAACGGCGCGTGGTGCCAGGACTTCGCGGCCCGCGAGCCGGTCCTCGCGTTCTCCGACGCGACCGGCTGGGCGCCCGGCGTCGAGTACGTCGACGGCGCGCCGGTGGACCGCTTCACGAACGGGTCCACGGTCGTGCCCGCGCGCGGCCCGTACAGCACCAGGGTGGTGCTCGCGGACGGCACGCCCGATCCCGCGCACTACGGCGTCCCGTACCAGGGGTCCGTGCTCGGGACCGGCGACCCCGGTCCCACGCTCGCGTACGGGGCCTCGGCGACGCTGCTGAATCCGCTGTGGAACGGGTATCCCGAGCGCGGCGCGGCGGTGCGGATCACGTCGGCCCGGCCGTGATCCGGGCTTAGGCTGGCCGCATGAGCGAGCAGCAGACCCCATCCGTGCCCGACGAGGCGCCGGCCTACGAGCAGGCCCGTGACGAGCTGATCGAGGTCGTGCGGCGGCTGGAGACCGGCGGCATCACCCTGGAGGAGTCGTTGGCGCTGTGGGAGCGCGGCGAGCAACTCGCCGTGGTGTGCGGACAGTGGCTCGACGGCGCCCGGGCCCGGCTCGACGCGGCGGTGAGCGCCGAGCGCGCGGGCGAGTCGGACGGGCGCGACGAGCCGGACGCGTAGGACGCGTAGGACGCGTCACGCGACATCGGGAAGGGGCGCCCCCGCCATGGGAGCGCCCCTTCCTTGCGTCTACCGCGGTGTGACTACTTCTGCGCCGGCAGGATCCAGACCACGGCGCCCGTGTTGCCCGGGAGGGGCAGCATCGGCAGCGCGGTCACGCCGTACGCCTTGTCGAAACCGGGGTTGCCCGTGCCCAACTCGGAGCCGTGGAACTGCTTGCCGAAGTTGGCCCGGTCGAGCGCGCCCGTGCCGGTCGTCACCTTGGTGGTGTACGGCGCCTTCGCCGGGACCACGGCCGAGCCGTAACGGTCCTTGGGCAGCGCGCGACCCTGGTAGAACTCGGTCCCCGGCGCCCAGCCGAGCGAGTCCGTGAACAGGGTCACCGGAGCCTGGGCCCCGAACGAGGTGCAGTACTTGGTGCCCGGGATGCAGTCCCGGAACGGCGTCGTCTTGGTGAAGCCGAACGCCGCGTTCGCGGACTGCGACCGCGAGCCGATGTTGCCGAAGACGTTCTTCGTCTCGATGCCGGGCGAGTTCGGGTCGGGCTTGGGGAACTGCGCCGCGGCCTCCCCGGTGTGACGCAGCGGGTCCGGGTGCGAGTCGACGATCAACAGCTCACCCTTGGGGCCCCACGAGGGACCGTTGTTGATGTTGAAGTTGACGCCGTTGTTCTGGTACTCGTTGTCGCGCAGCCAGACCAGCATGCCGGGCGCGTTGTACGCGACGCGCTCGACCTTGCCGTTCTCACCGCTGGTGTACGCGTACTTCAGGCCCTCGTCGAAGCCCGACAGGTTGCGCCACTCCAGCAGGTAGTACTGCTCACGCGTGAAGGTGCCGTTGGTGCGCCCCCACCCGTTGCCCTTGGTGATGGCGTTGGTGCCCTTGATCGCGGTCCAGCCGTTGTCGGCCTCGACGTCGTCCGACCACACCGTGTTCGTGCCCACGGTGATCGAGAAGTCGTCGGCGAACCAACCCTTCTCCATGAACGCGGCGTCGGTGTTCAGGTCGAGCCGCAGCTTGATGTTCTGCCCGGCGAACGGGGTCAGGTCGACGCTGTCGTGCCGCCACCCGTTGCTGGAGCCGGTCAGGCCGCTGGTCTTGCGGAACGCGGCGAGGTTCTTCTGCGGGTCCGGGTAGTCGGCGGGCGTGCTGACCAGGTTGCCGGCCTCGTCCTTGACCGCCAGCTGCTTCCAGGTCACGCCGTTGTCGGTGGAGACCTCGACGAAGCCGAAGTCCCAGTCCTCCTCGATGACGTAGTCGTTCCACATCCAGAACTTCACGTCCGCACCGGCGGGTACCGCGACGGAGCGTTCGATCCGGACATCGGCCCACGCCTGGTCCTGACCGGAGAACCACATGCCCTGGCCGCTGTGCGGCGTACCGACCGAGACCTCCTTGTTCGGGAGGTTCACCCGGACGCCCCGGGACGTGCCCTTGGGTGTCTTGGCGGCCTGGCCGAGGGTGGCGACCTTGGGCCGGTCACCGACCTTGACCACGTCGGGGGTCAGCCACCCGAGCGCGTACTTGTCCCAGATGCCCATGTGCCCGGGCATCGACTGGAACAGCGGGCCCGAGTGCGAGCCGGACGACATCAGGTCCCAGAAGTTCAGGTCGGTCTGGCCGCCGCTGAAGTTGTCGTACAGGTCCGGGAGGCCCAGGTCGTGGCCGAACTCGTGGGCGAACACGCCCACACCGGAGTCCTCGGGCTGCACGATGTAGTTCGAGATCTTGATGTTCGCACCGGGCACGTCGTGGCCGAAGACCACGGTGCTCGCGTGCGCCCAGATCGCGTAGGTGCCCTCGGCACCGCCACCGGCCGACTTGTCCTTGCCCGCGTGCACCAGGACCAGGTGGTCCACCACGCCGTCGGGCTCCTGCGTGTTGCCGTCGTGGTCGGCGTCGCCGATGTCTTCCTTGTCGTAGTCGGCCCACGGGAAGTTCGGCTGGGTCTTGGCGAGCGTGTCGACCGCGTCGGTCGCGAGCTGCTGCGCGCCGCGCGGGTTCTGCGGGCTGCCGCTGTTGTCCTGCGGCACGTTGCCGCAGGCGCCGGCGGCGTACCACGCCTCGGAGTGCGGGACCTTGATCCAGTCCGTGGCCTGCCCGGAGACCGAGTACTTGCCGCCGGACATCTCCTCGTACATGTTGCGCATGGTCAGCCCGGCGAGGCTGACGCCCGGCTTGCCGTCCGGCCCCGTGAGGTCGGTGCGCATGCGCTCGGTGATGCCCTCCTTGGAGTAGAGCATCTTGTCGAAGTGCGACTTGTCGAAGTCCGACACCCACTGCGAGTTGTTGTCGTTCGGGTTGAGCGCCGGGTTCGGGATCTTGTTGTGCAGCGGCCCGTTCTTGATCGTGCCGGGCGGCTCGGTCACACAGGTCGGGTCGCCCGTGCTGGTGGGGCGCTTGAACCCGGAGAAGTCGTCGTTGGCCTGGTCGTTGAACTCGACCAGGATCGTCAGCAGCTTCGCGGTCTGCTTGGCGTCGACGGGCTTGCCGCTGCGCTCGGCCTTGAGCTCCAGAGGGCTCTTGCCGGTGCGACCGGCCTCGGCTTCGAGTTCCTTGAGCTGCGCCGACGCGCGGGGGTTGCCGTCGGCGTTCTTACGCTCGGTCGCGGCGATCCGCTCCTGCTGCGTCCGCAGCGCCGCGGCCTGCTTGGAGTCCGACGGCACACCACTGGTGTCGATGGCCGCGTCGACGCTGTTGACGTAGTGGTCCTCGGGCCCCGGGTTCCACACCGCCTTCGTGTTGTCGACGCGCGTAGGCGCGGCCGACGACGAAGCAGGCGCGGTCGTGGCGGCAAGTCCCGTGATGGCAAGCGCGGAAACGGACAGCAGCGCCACGCGGCGCTTGACGCGCCCGGCGCCTCTCGGGGGCGTTCCGCCCCGCTCGGGTATCGCTCGACTCAACGTGCTCCCCTTTCCGACCGGGGGTCTCCCCCGGACGCAAAGCGACGCCGCGTGACTCTTGTCAGCGCACACGACGTCGGGCCGGCTCGGAAAAGCCCGACGCACATGCGGCGTCAACCGCCGGGTTGCGACGATGCCGACACACGTTCGACCGGGCGTCCGGACACTAGAGGCGGGAGCGATGGGTGGGGCAGGGGATGGCTCATGGTCTTTACGAAACCTTTACAAGCCCCTGTACATGCTGTGCAGTCGACTGTCCGAGTCGCCCCGGTACGTCGGCCGGATCTGCCGGCTTTCGGCTCAACCCGTGACCGGTCGCAGCGATGCGGCGAGAACGGTCAAATCCTCGAAAGTCGCGTTGCCGGTGACCATGGTGGTGATGCCGTCACGGACTCGGACGAGGGAGCGGTACTTGGGCCCGTCGTACTGCTTCCACTGCTCGCCGGCCACGTCGACGTTGCCGATCGGCTTGCCGCGCTTGCCCTTGTCGCGCACGAGCTCGTCGGTGAAGCCGTTGCTCTGCTCGACCGCGGCGTACTTGTCGTTCGGGTTGATGAAGCCGATGTGCCACTGGGTGTCGTTCGGGTTGAACCCGCTGAAGTCCACCGAGGTGGCGCGCCAGCGGTCGCTCAGGCCCTGCGGCGCCACGAGGGGATACGGCGAGACACGGGACGCCTGACGGAAGGTCAGGTCGTAGGGGACGCGCTTGACCGGGTCCCCTTCGCTGTGCGGAGCCACCAGGAACAGCGCGCCGACCACGAGGCCACACGCTCCCAGGGAAATAATCATGTCCCGAACGGTCTGCCGACCAGTCTTCCTCGCCACCCGAACATGGTCGCACTGCCGACGGATTCCATTTGCACGGCCTACCTGCACCGATAACACCGCTCACCGATAACATCGGGGCAATCCCGTTGGAACCAGTCCGGACTCGGGGCCGCGCGATCGCCGTGCCACCCGCACCGATGGCTCACGGCCCCGGGGGATCAGGGCACCCCTCGTGGTTACGGACCGGTTCCCCTACAGGAAGGCCCGCCAGATGACGGACCAATCTGTACCCCCGCAGCTCGAAGTCGCTCCGGAAGCCCCGGACCGCAACCTCGCACTCGAACTCGTCCGCGTCACCGAGGCCGCCGCCATGGCCGCCGGTCGCTGGGTCGGTCGCGGCGACAAGAACGGCGCCGACGGCGCGGCGGTCAAGGCCATGCGCGGTCTGATCCACACCGTGTCGATGAACGGCGTGGTGGTGATCGGCGAGGGCGAGAAGGACGACGCCCCGATGCTGTTCAACGGCGAGCGGGTCGGCGACGGCTCCGGGCCCGAGTGCGACGTCGCGGTCGACCCGGTGGACGGCACCACGCTGACCGCCAAGGGGATGAACAACGCGGTCGCGGTGATGGCCGTGTCCGAGCGCGGCAGCATGTACGACCCCTCCGCCGTGTTCTACATGGAGAAGCTGGTCACCGGTCCCGAGGCCGCCGACGTGGTCGACCTGACCGCGCCGATCGCGGAGAACATCCGCCGCGTGGCCAAGGCCAAGCACAGCGCCGTCGAGGACGTGACGGTCTGCATCCTGGACCGACCGCGGCACGACTCGATGGTCAAGGAGATCCGCGAGGCGGGCGCCCGGATCAAGTTCATCACCGACGGCGACGTGGCCGGCGCGATCATGGCGGCCAAGGACGGCACCGGCGTCGACCTGCTGCTGGGCATCGGCGGTACGCCCGAGGGCATCATCGCCGCGGCCGCGATCAAGTGCATGGGCGGCGTCATCCAGGGCCGGCTGTGGCCCAAGGACGACGCCGAGCGGGCCAAGGCCATCGACGCGGGCCACGACCTGTCGCGCGTGCTGCTGACCGACGACCTGGTCCGCGGCGACAACGTCTTCTTCGTCGCCACCGGCATCACCGACGGCGAACTGCTGCGCGGAGTGCGCTACCGCTCCAGCACGGCGCTCACGTCGTCCCTGGTGATGCGCTCCAAGAGCGGCACGATCCGCCAGATCGACAGCCAGCACCGCCTCGCGAAGCTGCGCGCCTACAGCGCCATCGACTTCGACCACGCGAGCTAGGTAGGTCCCGTCGCGGTCGCCGTTTCGGCTTCCGCGGTCGGGCCGACGAGTCGGCCCGGGGAGCACGGGTCGGGAGCAATCCCGACCCCGCACCCCGGGCCGACTCTTTGCGTGGGGGGCGTCGGGTGAGTCGCCGCGAGCCCTCGTCTTTACCCACGAATAGGCGCGGATTTTGTACCCCTTTACGGGGATAGGTCTCCTGATCATCGATCGAGGAGGCCGGGATGAGCGCGCCGCGCGGCAGAAACGCCAGGACCGCCGAAGGCAGCGGTGCGGCCGCGAAGATCGAACCGGTGCCGCGGCTGGGCCTGATCCTGACCGGGCTGATGCTCGGGATGCTGGTCGCCGCGCTCGATCAGACCATCGTCTCGACCGCGCTGCCGACCATCGTCGGCGACCTCGGCGGGCTCAACCACCTCTCGTGGGTGGTCACGGCGTACCTGCTCGCGTCGACGGTGAGCACGCCGCTGTGGGGCAAGCTCGGCGACCTGTTCGGGCGCAAGAAGCTCTACCAGGCGTCGATCGTCATCTTCCTGATCGGCTCGGTGCTGTGCGGCATCGCGCAGAACATGTACCAATTGATCGCCTTCCGCGCGATCCAGGGGCTCGGCGGCGGCGGACTGATGGTGCTGTCCCAGGCGATCATCGGCGACGTCGTCCCGCCCCGCGAACGCGGGCGCTACCAGGGCCTGTTCGGCGCGGTCTTCGGCGTTACCTCGGTGGCCGGACCGCTGCTCGGCGGGTTCTTCGTGGACCACCTCACCTGGCGCTGGGTGTTCTACATCAACCTGCCGATCGGTGCGATCGCGCTCGTGGTGATCGCCGCCGCACTGCACACCAAGGAGATGCACACCCGGCCGAGCATCGACTACCTCGGCATCACCCTCCTGGCCGCCGGCACCACCTGCCTGGTCCTGCTCAGCACGTTCGGTGGCACCACCTACCCGTGGGGCTCCGCGCAGATCATCGGGCTCGGGCTCGCCGCCGTCGTCCTGATCGCCGCCTTCATCACGGTCGAGCAGCAGGCCCGGGAGCCGGTCCTGCCGCTGCACCTGTTCCGCAACCGGATCTTCTCGGTGACCGCGGGGATCGGCTTCATCGTCGGCTTCGTGATGATGGGCGGGCTGAGCTTCCTGCCCCTGTTCATGCAGGTGGTCAACGGGGCCACGCCGACCGAGTCGGGACTGCGGCTGCTGCCGATGATGGGCGGCCTGCTGGCCACCTCGATCATCAGCGGTCAACTGATCACCCGGACCGGCAAGTACAGGATCTACCCGATCATCGGCACCGCCGTGATGGCGGTCGGCATGTTCCTGATGTCGCGGATGGACGAGTTCACCACGACCGCCGCGTCCTCGCTGTACATGCTCGTCTTCGGCATCGGCCTGGGTCTGGTCATCCAGGTCATCGTGCTCGCCGTACAGAACTCCGTGCCCTACGCCGACCTCGGCGTGGCCACCGCGGGGGCGACCTTCTTCCGGTCCATCGGCGGCTCGTTCGGCGCGGCGATCTTCGGCACGATCTTCAACAACCGGCTCACGGTGCACCTGAAGGAGGCCGCCGAGCGCGGCGAGGGGCTACCGCCGGGGACCACGTCCGGCAACTCGTCCGCGATCAACCCGGCCGAGCTGAACAAGCTCCCGCCGGCGTCCAAGACCGGCTTCATCCACGCCTACGCCGAATCGCTCCAGACGGTGTTCCTCGTCGCGTCGTGCCTCGTGCTGCTCGCGTTCGCGCTGTCGTTCCTGCTCGAGGAGGTCCCGCTGCGGCAGGCCACCCGCGAGAGCGAGCCCGGCCCGCTGATGGCGCCGACCGCGCGCAGTTCGGTGGACGAGATCGAGCGCGCGATGGCGCAGATGGTGCACCGCGAGAACGGCTGGTCGCGCTACGAACGGATGATCGAGCGCGCGGGCCTGGATCTGTCGGTGCCGTGCGCGTACGGGCTGGTCCGACTCGACCAACTGAGCCCGATCTCGATCCCCGACCTCGCGGTCCGAATCCACGAACCCCAGGACCGGGTCCGTCGGTACGCCGACGAACTCACCTTCTCCGGGCACATCGAACGCCTCGGCGAGGGCACGATGGTGCTGACGGACAAGGGCCACGAGGCGCTGGAGGCGCTCGTCGAGGCCCGCCGGCAACTCCTCACCGAGGTGATGGCCGACTGGTCACCCGAGCAGTCCGAGGAACTGACCGCGCTGCTGCGCAAGCTGGCCGGACTGACCACCGACACCCCGCACGACCACATCGTCGGCGAGGCCGACAAACACGTGAGCTGACGGCAGGTCAGTGATAGGCGCGGCGCCGACGAACGGCGCCGCGCTCGTTGGGGGTCAGACCGCCGCGAACGCCGACCGGGTTGGTCTCGGCCAACGCGCTCGCACGGCATTCGAGCAGGACGGAACAACGCACGCAGACTCGCTTGGCGTCCTCCTCGCGGGCGAGCCGGGCGACGGCGGGTTCACCGGGGTAGCCGAGGAACAATCGCCGATCCTCGGCCGTACACGCACCGTCCACCGGGGGCGTCCACATCGTGGTGCGGGCCCCGCGCATCATGTCGATCCGTTCCGTCACGCTGCTCTCCTCACGTCGGCTGGTGTCCCTCGCCTACCCGAGCCGAACCCACGCATGCGCACGATCACGACAACACGACAACAAGTAACCACAACGAAACGTCAAGGACATCCACCGGCCGCCGCAACGCGGCGGACGTCTCCCAGCCCCCAACTCGCGCGCGGCGGCCAGGGCCGTTCCGGTCGGATCCGTCGTCGCCGGGCGCAACTGGTCGCCCAACTCGCTCGCCGCCTGTGCCGCCTTGCGCAGCGTGGCCGCGCTCACGTCCAGCGGCCGCAGCGACACGTGCTTCTGTGGCGCCGACTCGTGGTTCGCGCCCGGTGAATCGTCATGACGAGACGTCAGGTCCCGGGCGGGGCGGGGATAATCGGGCAATGATCTTCGGCATCCTGGGACCGGTTGAAGTGCGGTTGTCCGACGGGAGTCCGGTGACCGTCGGGGGGCCCGGGGCGCGGGCGTTGTTGGCGTTGTTGTTGTTGGACGCCGGGAACATCGTGCCCACCGAGCGGCTGATCGACGGGTTGTACGGGGAGGACCCGCCCGGTGGGGCCGGCAACGCGTTGCAGTCGCATGTGTCCCGGTTGCGGCGGGGATTGCGGCAGTTCGGCGGGGGCGACGAGCTCGTCGAGTTCCATCCGACCGGCTACCGGGTCGCGGTCGATCCGGAGGCGGTGGACGCGCACCGGTTCGAGCGGCTGGTGCGGACCGGGCGGCAGGCGCTCGCGGCGGGTGAGCACGCCGGTGCCGCCGCGCTGCTCGGTGAGGCGGTCGGGTTGTGGCGCGGGCCGGCACTGGCCGACGTGCCGCACGCCGACGCCCGGGCGGCCCGCCTGGAGGAACTGCGGGTGGCCGCGACCGAGGACCACGTCGAGGCCGAGATCGCGATCGGCGCGCTGCGCGGTGTCATCCCGGAACTGCGCGTCCTGGTCGCCGCGCATCCGCTGCGCGAACGCCCGCGCGGCCTGCTGATGCGCGCGCTGTACGGGACCGGCCGACAAGCCGAGGCGCTCGAGGTGTACGCGGACGTCCGTCGGGTGCTCGCCGACGAGCTCGGCGCCGACCCCTCCCCCGAGCTGGCCGCCGTGCACGTCGCCGTGCTGCGCGGCGACCCCGAGCTCACCCCGGCCGTACCCGCCCCCCGCGCGCCGGCGGACACCCCGCCGCTGCCCACCCTCACGTTCACCCCGCCGCCCGGCCGGCTGACCAGCTTCGTCGGCCGCGAGGACGAACTCGCCCGGCTCACCGCGTTGGCCGCGACCGCCCGACTCGTCACCCTCACCGGCCCCGGCGGCACCGGCAAGACCCGGCTCTCGATCGAGGCCGCCGCGCGGACCGACGACGAGGTGTGCTTCGTCGACCTCGCCCGGGCCGCCGACGACGCGGCGCTGCCGCACGTGGTCGCGACCGCGGTCGGCATCCGCGAGGGCGCCGCCGGCGTGGGCGCGCGATCCGCCGACGCCGATCCCACCGAGCGGGTCGTCTCGGTGCTCGCCGATCGCCGGCTGCTGCTGATCCTGGACAACTGCGAGCACGTCGTGGACGCCGCCGCGGCGCTCGCCCACCGCGTGCTCGACATGTGTCCGGGTGTCCGCGTGCTGGCCACCAGCCGCGAACCGCTGGGCATCACCGGCGAGGCGCTGTGCCCGGTGGCGCAGCTCGCGCTGCCCGCCGCCGACGCCGACGTCGAGGCGTTGCGCGCGGCGCCGGCGGTCCGGCTGTTCGCCGAGCGGGCCGCGGCGGTGCGCCCCGGCTTCGCGGTCACCCACGAGAGCGCGCCCGACGTGGCCCGGATCTGTGCCGCGCTCGACGGACTGCCGCTGGCGATCGAACTGGCCGCGGCCCGGCTGCGCACGCTGCCGGTGGCCGAGGTCGCCGCACGCCTGGACGACCGGTTCCGACTGCTCTCGCGCGGCAGCCGCACGGCGGCCCCCCGGCACCGGACCCTGCACGCGGTCGTCGAGTGGAGCTGGGACCTGCTCGACCCCGACGAGCGCGCGCTGGCCCGCCGGCTCACCGTGTTCGGCGGCGGCGCGACCCTCGCCGCGGCCGCCGCGGTGTGCGGCGTGTCCGAGGACGAGGCCGACGACCTGCTCGCCGGCCTCGCCGAGAAGTCGCTCGTCACGCTCGCGGACGACGACGGCGGCCGATTCCGGATGCTGGAGACGATCCGCGCGTTCGGCGTCGCCCGGCTGGCCGAGGCCGGCGAGGAGGACCGGCTGCGGCGCGCGCACGCGGAGTACTTCCTGGCGCTGGCCGCCGAGGCCGACCCGGGCCTGCGCGGTCCCGATCAGCTCGCCCTGCTCGCCCGGCTGACCGCCGAACACGCCAACACCGACGCCGCGTTGCGCTGGGCCATCCACGCGGACACCGACCTGGCGCTGCGCCTGCACGCCGCGCTCACCTGGTCGTGGTGGCTGGGCGGCCGGCGCGGCGCGTGCTCGGCCCGCTCCGCCGAACTGTTCGCCGCCGTGCGGGCCGAGCCGCCGGCCGGGCTGGACGAGGAGTACGTGCTGTGCGTGGTGAACGCGGCGGCCGCCCCCGAGCCGGCGAACGCCCCCGAGCTCGAAGCCGCGTTGGACGAGTCCGCGGTGATCATGTCGGGGATCCGCCGTCCGCTGCGCCACCCCGCGCTCATGGTGCAGTGGGCGCTCGTCGGCGGCATCGACCGGGCCGACCTGGAGGCGCACGCGGCGCAGGTCGGCGACGACCCGTGGGCCCGCGCCGTCGGGCTGCTCGGCGCCGGGTACACCACGCTGTTCTCCGGCGAGACCGAGGCCGCGGCCGGGCCGCTCACCGCCGCGGCCGACGCCTTCCGGCTGCTGGGTGATCGGTGGGGGCTGGCGAACGTGCTCGACCCGCTCGCGCAGGTGGCCGAGTGGCGCGGCGACCCCGCGGGCGCGGGCGAGTTGGTCGACGAGGCGATCCGCATCGCCGCCGAGCTGGGCTCGATCGAGGATCTGGTCGACTTCCTGAACCTGCGCGCCGACCTCGACCTGCGCGCCGGTTTGCCGGAGTCGGCCCGGGCCGGGTTCATCCGGGCCGAGGAGCTCGCGCGCCGCACCGGTGCGCCCGAGAAGGTCCGGGAGAGCCTGCGCGGTCTCGGCGACGTGGCCCGGCTGACCGGCGATCCGGGGGCGGCGACGCGGCTGTACCGCCAGGCGTTGTACGGCGCCGAGAGCGCGGTGTGGTCCACGGAGACGCAGGCCCTCGCGCACGTCGGGCTGGGTCGGATCGCGGCCGCGGAGGGCGACCTCGCCACCGCGCGCGAGCGGCAACTGGCCGGGCTGGAGACCGCGTTGCGGCCGCCGTCCTACGCGGCCGCGGCTGCCGCCGTACTCGGGCTCGCCGAGGCGGCCGCGCTCGCGGGCGACGGCCGGCGGGCCGCCCTGCTGCTCGGTGCCGCGGCAGCGGTACACGGCGGCAACCGGGCCGACCCCGACACGGCCGCGACCGAGGCGACGATCCGGGCACTGCTGGCCGAGCCGGAGTACGCCGCCGCGTACGGGCGAGGCGCCGCGCTGACGCGCGACGAGGCCGTGCGGGAAGCCCGCACGGCCTGACGAACGCCGAACCGGGGCGGCCGCGTTCGCGACCGCCCCGGCACATCCGACCCCACCCATCCGACCCCACCACCGCCGCACACGCGGCCGTCGGTCAGGCGGCGATCGCCTCGATCGCCTGGCCCCGCACGTTCCGCCGTGCGGTGCCGAGCGCGGCGACCAGCGTCACCGCCGCGGCCACCGCCGCGAAGCCCAGCCAGATCCACGGCGCGACGTCCGGCAGTGCGGTGTCGGTGCGGGCGTAGTTGAAGGGCAGGATCGTCGCGAGGCCGGCCAGGCTGCCGAACACGACGCCGGAGACGGTGAGTACCGCGCTCTCGACCGCGACCACACCGAGCACCTGGCGCGAGGTGGCGCCGGCGAGCCGGGCCTGGGCGAACTCGCGGCGCCGGTGGGTCACCGTCGCGACCAGCGTGTTGATCAGCAGGATGCACGCGAACAGCACGACCATGCCGACGACCACGAAGTTGAGCGTCTCGATGTTGCGCTGTTCGTTGGTCTTGGCGATGCCCTCGGCCGCGACCGCGGCGTTGTCGATGTCCACGAGGTAGAACGTCCCGGTGCCGATCCCGACGAACAGGATGATCGGCATCAGCGCGCTCGCCAGCCGGTTGGTGCGCCGGCGCAGGTTGCTCACGGCCAGGTGGCCGACCACGCCGCGGCGCTCCAGCGGTCCGGCGATCAGCGCGGTGACCCGGCGGATCAGCCAGGGCGAGAAGAGCGCGAGGGCGATCGACGCGAAGACCGAGGCCGAGCCCGCGGACTGCATCGCGTCACTGCCCTTGCCGTGCATCACCGTGGCGGTGGTGACCGCGAGCGAACCGGCCACCGTCAGCGTGACCCAGCCGCCGATCGTCCTGGCCCGGCCCATCCGCCCGGTCTCGACCTCGGCCTCGTTCGCCGCCGCCGCGACCCGCACCCGGGTCGCCCGCCGGGTCGTCAGCAGCGCGGCGAGCACGGACGCCACGATCGTGATCCCGAAGCCCATCCCGATCGCCGTGCCGGCGAAGGCGAAGTCCACCCCGCCCGCCACCTGGTCGGTGTCCTTGAGCAGACCCAGGAGCGCACTCCCGCCCAGCGCCCCGACCGGCGCGGCGGCCAGCGTGGCGACGACCGCGAGCATCAGCGTCTCGCCGACGATCATCCGGCCGATCTGCGCCGGGGTGGCGCCGACGCTCTTGAGCAGCGCCGTCTCCGCGGCCCGTTGCCGGACCGCCATCGTCAGGGTCGAGGTGACCGCGAACACCACGAGCAGCAGGCCCCACCCGCCGACGATGGTGCCCATGTTGGACAGCGTCTCCTTGCTCGCGGAGTCGACGTTCGCGCCGGCCGCCGTGTCGAGCATCGACGCGAAGGACATCAGGATCGCCGCGCCGAGGAACATCGCGAGGAAACTCGCGACGAACGCGCCGGTGCGTTGGCGCAGGGACCGCCAGGCAAGCTGAAACATCGTCAAAAGCCTTTCGGGAACGGGCCGGTGGGACGGGCCGAGAGGGGGCGAGCGCGGAGCCGAGGGTGGGGCCGAGGGTGGGGTCGAGGGTGGGGTCGAGCGGGGGAAGCGGCGTACAGCGGGTCGGGCCGGGGGGCGTCAGAGCGCCGCGCGGTCCGTCAGGTGCGTCATCCGCGCGGCCACCGCCTCGGCGGTGGGCTGCGGCAGCCGGCCGACGATCCGGCCGTCGGCCAGGAACAGCACCGAGTCCGCGTACGCGGCGGCGACCGGGTCGTGGGTGACCATGACGAGCGTCCGGCCGTGCGTGGTGACCGCCTCCTGGAGCAGCCCCAGCACGTCCCGCGCGCTGCGGGTGTCGAGGGCGCCGGTCGGCTCGTCCGCGAACACCACCTTGGGCCGGGTCACCAGGGCCCGGGCGATCGCGACCCGCTGCTGCTGGCCGCCGGAGAGCTGCGCGGGCAGGTGGCCGAGCCGCTCGCCGAGCCCGATCCGGGTCAGCACCGCGACCGCCGCGGCCCGGTCGACGCGCTTGCCGGCCAGCCGCAGCGGCAGCACCGTGTTCTCCAGCACCGTCAGCGTCGGCAGCAGGTTGAACTGCTGGAAGACGAAGCCGATCCGCTCGCGGCGAAACTTGGTCAGCGCGGCCTCGCCGCCGTGGGTGAGCTGCTCACCGTCCACGTGGACGGTGCCGGCGTCCGGCCGGTCCAGGCCCGCCGCGCACTGGAGCAGCGTGCTCTTGCCGGAGCCCGAGGGGCCCATGACCGCGGTGAACGTACCGGCGGGAAGTGCCAGCGACACCCCGTCGAGCGCGGTGACGCGGTTGTCCTCGGTGCCGTACGTCTTGCGAACATCGTCGAGCCGGAGGGCCACGCGCCGCGTGGCGTCGGAGGGGCCGGCGTCGGGGGCGAAGGCTGCTGTCGTCGTCATGTCCGTCACTGTGGTCGGGCCCGCCGGCAACGCACGCACCATGCACTGACCGTCGCGCGAGCCCCACCGTCAGCCCCGCCGGCGACCGCCACGACCCCTCCCGACCGGATCGCGACTCGGCCGGATCACCTCTCCAGCGCGGTCCCGGGCCGGGTGTACGCCGACATCCCAGCCGAGGACCTCGCCACGGCCGGCCGCGTCCCGACCCTGCTCACCAACCGCATCAACGCCGAACTCGCGGACGTCTGAGCCCTGTTCGAATCCCGGCCCCGGCCCCGGAGACCCTACTGCCCCAGAGTCCCCGGGCCACCGTCCTCACGCACGCTTGTTGATCTGCAGGGTCGGCGTGGTGACATCGGCGAAGAAGTCCTGGCCCTTGTCGTCGACCACGATGAAGGCCGGGAAGTCCTCGACCTCGATCTTCCAGACCGCCTCCATGCCGAGTTCCGGGTATTCCAGGACCTCGACCTTCTTGATGCAGTCCTGCGCCAGGCGTGCCGCCGGGCCGCCGATCGAGCCGAGGTAGAAGCCGCCGTGCGCCTTGCAGGCGTCGGTGACCTGCTTGCTGCGGTTGCCCTTGGCGAGCATCACGAACGAGCCGCCCGCGGCCTGGAACTGCTCGACGTACGAGTCCATCCGACCGGCCGTGGTCGGGCCGAACGAACCCGACGCGTAGCCCTCCGGGGTCTTGGCCGGGCCCGCGTAGTAGACCGCGTGGTCGCGCAGGTACTGCGGCATCGGCTGCCCGGAGTCCAGCAGCTCCTTGATCTTCGCGTGCGCGATGTCGCGCGCGACGACGACCGGGCCGGACAGCGAGAGCCGGGTCTTGACCGGGTACTTCGACAGCTCCGTGCGGATCTCGCTCATCGGCCGGTTGAGGTCGATCTGCACGACGGTGTCGTCGAGCTCGTCGTGCGTGGTGTCCGGGAGGTACTTGGCCGGGTCGGTCTCAAGCTCCTCCAGGAACACGCCCTCGGCGGTGATCTTGGCCAGCGCCTGCCGGTCGGCCGAGCAGGACACCGCGATCGCCACCGGGCAGGACGCGCCGTGTCGCGGCAGCCGGATCACCCGCACGTCGTGGCAGAAGTACTTGCCGCCGAACTGCGCGCCGATGCCCATTTGCTGGGTCAGCCCCAGCACCTCGGCCTCGAACTCGACGTCGCGGAACCCGTGGCCCAGCGGCGAGCCCTGACCCGGCAGCGTGTCCAGGTAGCGGGTCGAGGCGTATTTCGCGGTCTTGAGCGCGTGCTCGGCGCTGGTGCCGCCGACCACGATCGCCAGGTGGTACGGCGGGCAGGCCGCGGTGCCGAGCGAGCGGATCTTCTCGTCCAGGAAGCGCAGCATGCTCTGCGGGTTCAGGACGGCCTTGGTCTCCTGGTACAGGTACGACTTGTTGGCGCTGCCGCCGCCCTTGGCCATGAACAGGAACTTGTACGCCTCGCCGGGGGTCGCGTACAGCTCGATCTGGGCGGGCAGGTTGTTGCCGGTGTTCTTCTCGTCCCACATGGTGAGCGGGGCCATCTGCGAGTAGCGCAGGTTCAGCTCGGTGTACGCGTTCGCGATGCCTCGGGACAGGTGCTCCTCGTCCCGGCCGTCGGTCAGCACGTGCTGGCCGCGCTTGCCCATCACGATCGCCGTGCCGGTGTCCTGGCACATCGGCAGCACGCCGCCGGCCGCGATGTTGGCGTTCTTGAGCAGGTCCAGGGCCACGAAGCGGTCGTTGGCCGAGGCCTCGGGGTCGTCCAGGATCCTCGCGACCTGGGCGAGGTGGCCCGGCCGCAGCAGGTGCGAGATGTCGCGCATCGCCGTACGGGCGAGCAACCGCATGGCCTCGGGCTCGACGTTGAGGAACCGACGCCCACCCGCCTCGAACGTGGACACGCCGTCGGCGGTCAGCAGCCGGTACGGCGTGCTGTCCTCCCCCAGCGGCAGCAGATCCGTGTAGGCGCTGAAGGAATTGTCAGGGGCGGACATCGCGATCCTCACTAAGGCGGTGACGGGGCCGTCGTCAAGAGTAGGACGGCGCCGGACCGGCTATGGCTTCGAGGTCGATTCCGTCGCCGCCGACCCGGTGCGCGTCCCGGCCGGGAGCGGGGTCGGCGCGATCGGCTCGACCCCCGCGTCGACGCCGGTCTCGGCCCGCATCCCCAGCACCACGCCGACGCCGACCACCAGGGCGCCGCCGAACTGGCCCAGGCTCGGGGCGCCTGTGCCCAGGACGAGCCCGGACATCGCGGCCGTGACCGGTACCAGGCCCATGAACAGGCCGGCCCGCTCCGGCTCGATCCGGGCCAGCGCCGAGTACCACAGCAGGAACGCGCCGGCGGTCAGCGGCAGCGCGAGGTAGATCAGCGCCGCGAACTCGGTCCCCGACGGCGTCCGGACGAACTCGGCGCCGTCGGTGACCAGCCCGACCACCATCATCTGCGGAATCGCCAGCGCCGTCGCGTAGGCGGCGATCCGCCACGCGCCCAGCCGGGGCAGCAGCGGCACCGCGATCAAGGTGAAACCCATCTCACACACCGCGACACCGCACGCGAACAGCAACCCGAGCGCCGTCGCGCCGCCGAACCCCTGCACGATCGCCGCCCCCGCGACCACCACCAGCGCCGAGAGCACGACCGGCGCGCGGGGGCGCCGCCCGCCCAGGAACGGCGCGACCAGCACGAGCAGCAGCGGCGTGGCCCCCAGGATGCTGCCCACCGTCGCCGGATCCGCGCGCTCCAGCGCCGCGAACAGGAACAGGTTGAACAGGGTCTGCCCGCACAGCGCGAGCAGCACGAGCCGCACCAGCTCGCGCCGGGTCGGCCGCAGCAGCGGGATCCGCCGCAGCCGCAGCACCCCGAACAGCACGATCGCGGCCAGCGCGTAGCGCAGCATCTGTCCGCCGGTGACCGGATAGTCCGTCAGCACGGCCGAGACCCCCGCGGCGGCACCGATCAGCGCCTGCGCGGAGGCCGCGCAGACCAGGCCGATCGAGCGGGGGGACATCGAGGAGAGGGTCATGTGACGTAACGTTAGGAAGCCGGTGGAGCCCCGGGCAGAGCCACTTCACGGCCGGGAAACCGGACCACTTCCGGGTCGCTTCCACGCACACGAGCAGCGAGCCCGGTCATACGGGCGGCAAGGGCGGGTATCCGAGTGCGCGAGCTCCTCGTCCACCTCGACCGGTCGGCCGGTCGGCTCGGCGGCCAGGTGCGCTCGGGCCTGCGCGACGCGATCCGCTCGGGCCGGCTGCCCCCGGGGTTCCGACTGCCGTCCACGCGCGCGCTCGCGGAGAACCTGGGGGTGTCCCGCGGGATGGTCGTCGACGCGTACGAGCAGCTGATCGCCGAGGGCTACCTGACCTCGCGGCACGGCTCCGGTACGCAGGTCACGTCCGCGTGCGCGGCCCCGCAGCCCGCCGCCGCCCCCGGATCCGCCGACGGGCCGCCGATCACCCACGACCTGGTGCCCGGCGTCCCCGACCTGTCCGAGTTCCCGCGCGCCGCGTGGCTGGCCGCGACCCGGCACGTGCTGAACACCGCGCCGCACAGCGCGTTCGGCTACCCGGGCCCGGCCGGCGCCGCCGAGCTGCGCGCCGCACTGGCCGACTACCTCGGCCGGGTCCGCGCCGCACAGGCCCGCCCCGAGCACATCGTGGTCGTCAACGGGGTGGCCCAGGGCCTGTCCCTGGTGTCCCAGGCGCTGCGCCGGTTCGGCCGGGACGTGCTCGCGGTGGAGGACCCCTCCAGCGACCGCCAACGCAGCATCTTCACCACCCACGGTCTCGACGTCGCGTACGTGCCCACCGACGCCGAGGGCATCGACGTCGAGGCACTGGCCCGCACCCCCGCCCGCGCGGTCCTGGTCACCCCGGCCCACCAATACCCCACCGGCGTGGTCCTGTCGCCGCGCCGCCGCGCGGCCCTGGTCGAGTGGGCCCGCGCGCACGACGCGCTGATCGTCGAGGACGACTACGACGCCGAGTTCCGCTACGACCGCGACCCGGTCGGCTGCCTCCAGGGACTCGCGCCCGACCGCGTGGTGCACCTCGGCTCGACCAGCAAGGCGCTCGCTCCCGGCATGCGGCTCGGCTGGGCGGCGCTGCCGGCCGCGCTGATCGAGCAGATTCGCGACCTCAAGACCAACGCCGACCTGGGTTCGGCCACCCTCGCCCAGCTGACCCTCGTCCGGATGCTGGAGACCGGGGCGTACGAACGCCATCTGCGGGTGATGCGCGCGCACTACCGCAAGCGTCGCGACGCGGTGGCCGAAGCCATCGCGGAACACCTGCCGGCCGCCCGCGTGCACGGCGTCGCGGCGGGCCTGCACCTGTACGTCGAGCTGCCGGCCGGCTCCGACGAGGAGGCGACCGTACGACGGGCCCGCGCCCACGGCGTACGGGTCGAGCCGATGGCGGCCATGCGCGTGATCGCGCCCGGACCGCCCGCCGTGATCATCGGCTACGCGACGCTGTCCCCCGACCGCCTGCGCGCGGCGGTCCGACTGCTCGCGGAGTCCGTACTCCCGGCCGCCGGCCGCCACGGCTAGATTTACCCCGTGGACAACAGCCCAGAGCGTCGATCCCAGCCGCCCACGCCCGAGCTGCGGGCCTCCGACGCCGACCGCGACCGCTACGTGAACATCCTGCGGGACGCGCTCGCGGAGGGGCGGCTGACCTCCGACGAGCACGCCGAGCGGGTGGACGCGGCACTCGCGGCGAAGACGGTCAGCGAGCTCGAACCGCTGGTCCGGGACCTCCCGGTGCCCACCGCGACCACGTACAGGCCGGCGGCGACCGGCGCCGTGCCGCCCCGCCCCGCGAAGTCGAACATGTTCGCGTTCTGGAGCAGTTCGACGCGCAAGGGCCGCTGGCGCGCGGGCGGCAGGCTGAACGCCGTCGCGATCATGGGCGGCATCGTCGTCGACCTCACCGAGGCGGTCTTCGAGGAGCCCGAGATGGTGATCAACGTCTTCACGATGTGGGGCGGCGTCGACATCAAGATCCCCGAGGGCGTCACCGTGCGCGACCACGGGCTCGGCATCATGGGCGGCTTCGAGGTGCACGAGCAGTACACGGACGACCCGAACGCGCCGACCATCGTGGTCAAGGGCGTCGCGATCATGGGCGGCGTGACGGTGCGCGTCAAGCGCCGCAAGGATCAACGCAAGCGCGGGCTCGAAGGCGACCCGTTCCGCAAGCACCTGGACTGACCGGGCCGCCGTGCCGTCGATCGCGGACTGCGTACCGCGGGCGTCACCGAACCGAGCGGGCACGGGAGGGCACCACCGGGGACGTCCCCCGCCCGAAGCTCCGGACGGGGGACGTCGACAACGCCGGACGGTCGACGTCGATCGTGCCGTGCGATCAATACGCGTCGTACGGGATCACCGAGTACGGCAGCGGCACCGAGACGCCCGCCGTCCACTTCTGGGCCGCCGACGGGCTTGCCGGCTGCTGGGTGATCGCGCCGTTGCCGCCGGTGGGGGCGGTCGCGACCAGGCCGGAGACCCGGCTGATCAGCTGTCCGTCCGCGCCGGCGTCGAAGCGCAGGTTGTTCGCGTACGCGCCGTGCGCGTCGTCACAGCGCCAGATGCCCAGCCCCGCACCCGCCGCCGTGGCCCCGCGGTTGTCGAGGCAGAACGCCGGGTCCTTGAGACTGTGCACCTGGCCCGTGGCGGGGTTGCGCCACCACTTCTGATTGCTGTTGCCGGAGCAGTCCCAGGCCAGGACGTTGCGTCCGGAGGTCATCGCGCCGCCGTCGATGTCGAGGCACTTGGCGCTGCCCGCCGACTTGAGCTCGGCGAACCGTACGGACTGCCCGGGCTCCTGCACCCAACGCTGCGCCGCCGAGCCGTCGCACCCGGCGAGCACGAGTTTCGCGCCGAGCGTCGCGTCCGCCGTCGCCGGCACGACGCACAGCGCCGGCGCGTCGGTCGGTCGCAGCGTGCCCGCGACCATGGCGAAGCGCTGGTTCGCGCTGCCGTTGCAGTCCCACAACACCAATGGGGTGCCCGAACTCCGGCCGCCGCCCAGCGGATCCACACATCGGTCGTGGCTCAGCTCGGTGTGCAGCGACTGGTTCGCGCTGTCGTACCAGAAGCCCTGGTTGCGCCCGCCGTGACAGGCCCACAGGTCCACCGGGGTGTAGTTGCGCGCCGAGAAGCCGTAGGTGTCGGCGCACAACCCCGTGCCCTCGTTGCGCAGTTGCTTGAACTCGCCGCTGAGCACGCCCTGGTAGAGCACCGGCGAACCCGTGCCCGCCGGGTCCGCGCAACCGGCCTGGTTCCAGCCCGAGGTGTAGAGCTGGGTCAGGCAGGACGCGAAGGCCAGATGGCCGCGCGCGTTCGGGTGGAAGCTCTGCCGGGTCGTGTTCTCGTCGAACAGGTCCAGGTTGGCGAACCACAACCCGCGCGCCCACGTGTTGTCCATGCAGACCTCGTGGCCGTGGAACAGCCGCGAGTTGTCGAGGTAGGTCACGCCGGTGTCGGCCGCGGCCTGCCGCTCGGCCCGCTCGAAGATCGGCACCGCCGCGTTCCGCCCCCACGCCGCGTCGCGCAGGTAGCCGAGGCAACCGCCCCCGTACCAACCCGGGAAGTCGGGGTTGTCCTCGACCTCCGGGGCGATCGGCGACGGGTAGCCCATCAGCACGAGCTTGTAGTCGCCGCTTTGGTAGCCCGCGTCGGTCATGGTGGTCTTCAGGTCGCGGATCGTCTGCTCGACCTTGGGCCGCATCGCGTCCGCGCGTGCCTGCCAACCGGCCTGATAGGTGCCGTAGCACTCGCCCTGGAAGAACACCCGCCTGGTGACGCAGTCGGTCATGGTCGGGCCGAACTGGATGTCGTCGTTGGCGCCGGCGACCAGGAGGATCAGCCGCACGCGCGTGTTGCGCGCCTTGATCGCCAGGTTGTCCGACTGCACCAGCTCGTCGGCGTACTGCTTGCTGCCGCCGATCCTGATGTTGACCGTGGACGCCCCCGAGCACGCCACGTTGTACGTCACGTCGGCCGGGATGCCGGTCTTGTGGATCGCCGCGTCCGGCGCCCGGTGGCACCAGTTGTTCGGGCCGTCCGTGCCGGGCTCGTACACGCCGACGCCCTCGCCGGAGATCTCGCTGTCGCCGAGCGAGATCAGCGACGTCTTGCGCTCGGCCAACGGCTTGACCCCGGTGCTGCCGTACAGCGCCTGGGCCTCGGCTTGGCGGATCGCCTCCAACTGCGGGGACAACGCGGTGGCCGTGGGACCGGCCGCGGCCGCGCCGGCCGATTGAGTCGCGGTCAGACCGCCGGTGAGGCCCATCAGTGTGGCCATCAGCGCCACCGGTAGGACCTTGTTCCGCACGCGCTCGAACTTGGACATGCACCCTCGCCTTCGTGGCATGGAAGGGACACGCACGAGCCGCCCAAAGGGGACTTCGGGCACTGTGGAGCGAGAGAAAGCTACCGGTGGGTAGACGGGAAATGAAGGGATTTGACGGGCGGGCTTACCGGACCGTTCCACGCGCTCGTCGGGCCGCGCGGCGGCGCGGACGACCGCCCCGATCGATCGCCCGGCTCGTCGATCACGGTGCCTTATCGTGGTCGAACCGGGACACCGGCAGCCCGAACGCATTCGACAGGTGGTTTCCATCAGTACTCGCACGCCCACGTTGTCGCAGCTCAGAGCGTTTTCCGCGGTGGCCGACTACCTGCACTTCCGGGATGCCGCCGCGGCCGTGGGGACGAGCCAGCCCGCACTGTCGGGGGCGGTCGCGGCGCTGGAGGAGGCGCTCGGCACCCAACTGGTGGAACGGACCACCCGCCGGGTGCTGCTCACCCCGGCCGGCGAGCGGGTCGCGCGGCACACGCGCAGGGTGCTCGACGCGCTCGCCGACCTGGTCGACGAGGCGGAGTCCGCGCGCCGACCGTTCACCGGGCCGCTGCACCTGGGAGTGATCCCCACGGTCGCGCCGTACGTGCTGCCGGCGCTGCTGCGGCTGGTGCGCGAGGAGTATCCGGAACTCCGGCTGTACGTGCACGAGGAGCAGACCGGTTCGCTGCTCGACGGCCTCACCAGCGGCCGGCTCGACCTGCTGCTGCTCGCGCTGCCGGCGGGCGTCACGGGGGTCGAGGAGATCCCGCTCTACGAGGAGGACTTCACGCTGATCGTGCCCGAGGGGCACCCGTTGGCGGGGCGCGCGGACGTGCCGCGATCGGCGCTGCGCGGTCTGGACGTGCTGCTCCTGGACGAGGGGCACTGCCTGCGCGACCAGGCGCTCGACGTGTGCCGCGAGGTCGGCGCCGGCGAGGCGGGCGCGACCCGGGCGGCGAGCCTGCCGACCCTGGTCCAGCTGGTCGCGGGCGGGCTCGGGGTCACGCTGCTGCCGCAGACCGCGATCGACGTGGAGACCCGGCCGGGCTCACAGCTGGCGGTGTCCCGGTTCACCGCCCCCGCCCCGTACCGGCGCATCGGGTTGCTGATGCGGTCCAGCACGGGGCGGGGCGAGGAGTTCGCCGACCTGGCGGTCGCGCTGCGCCGGGCGGTCGGCGGACTGCCGGTGCGCGTGGTGGAGTGACGGCCGGTCGGGACGTCAGTAGCCGATCCGGTTGACCTTCCAGAAGTCGACGACCTGGAGGAAGGTCGGGTCGGTGACCACCTTGACGAGTTGATCGGGGTTGACCGCGGGCACCGCCTTGGTCTTCGCGTCCGGGAACATCGCGAGCATCACCTGGACACCGTGGTACTCGAACTTGGCCGTCGGGACGGCCATGTCGGCGTTCTCGGGCGTGGGGTCCTTGTCGGCCGGCGAGTACCACTCGGTGCCGACCGAGATCGGACCGCCGTCCGGGAACCGACCGTCGGCGCACCGAAACCCCGTGGTTCGCCCCACGTTCACCTCGACCTCGGCGCACGTCACGTTTCCCGGGACGGGCGGGGTCTTGTCGTTGGCCGGGGCGGACGAGCCCCCCTTCGGGCTCGGCGGGGCACCGATCGGCGGGGCGAAGGGGCCGACGTCGGCGCGGAAGGTGATGGGAAACGTCTTGTCGCCCGACACCAGCAGGTAACTCATCGGGTCGTCGTCGGGAACCTTGATCTCGCCCGCGTCGGCCGGCAGCAGCTTGGCGAGGACGTCGGCGACCTTCTGCTTGAACGCGTACTCGAGTTCGACCTGCGCTTGGGTGGGCTTCGGCTGTCGACTGCCGTCCTTGGCCTTGCCGCTCTCGGTGACGTGCACGGTCGGGTATGCCTTCGTCGGCGCGGCGAGCGGCTGGTTCGTCGGCCAGTTCGCCGGGACGAGCGGCAGCTCGCCCGTCGACGAACTACCCGCCCGGGCCGTGTCGTCGTCACCGGCCCACGGCCCCAGCAGCAGGGTGGGCGCGGCGATCGCGGCGACCGAACCGACCGCCACGGCGCCCATGATCGCGCGCGAGCGGATCCGCCGCCGCCGTCCCTGGCGCACCGCGCCCGGGACCAGGTCCGGCAATGGCGGCAACTCGTCCGTCGCTCGGCCCATGACCATCCTGAAGTCCTGGTCCTGGCTGTCTTCCCGGAGCATGACGATCCCTCAGCTTTCGGTGGCGTACAGGTGGAGGTCTCCGAGTTCGACCCGGAGCTTGGCCATCGAGCGGGCGCACTGGCTCTTGACGTTGCCCGTGCTGCACCGCAGGAGCGCGGCGACGCTCTCCACGCTCAGGTCCTCCCAGTAGCGCAGGATGACCATCACGCGCGGTTTGGGCGGCAGCGTCGCGAGCGCGGCGAGCAGGGTCAGGCGCAGATCGGTTCGGTGAGCGAACGCCGCCGTCCCGTCCGCGAGTTCGTACGCCTGGTGCTGCCGGCGGCGGCTGCGCTGCTCGCTCAGGAACGTGCGGCTGAGCACGGTCTTCGCGTACGCGTCCAGGTTTTCCGCCCGGCTCGCCCGCTTCCAGTGCTGGAACAGCTTGGCGAGCGTGGTCTGGGCGAGATCCTGTGCCCGGTCGGCGTCACCGCAGAGCAGGTACGCGGTCCGATAGAGCTGGTGCTGGCGCGCTCTCGCGTACTCCTCGAAATCCCGTTGTCCGGTTGTCGGCATCCCCGCTCCCTCGTTGTCACCCCACTCAGAGCGGCCGACGGGCGAAAGGGTTGCACGCGGACGCGAACCGTCCCGGACACACCTCGGGCCCGACCGAAGTCGGGCCCGAGGTGTGCTGGACGGCGGCGCCGTGACGGAAGCGTTCGCGGGTCACGGGTGAATACGGCTAGGCGATCCGTGCGTTGTCCGCCCAGTCGTCGGGCAGTTGCGGCAGTGGCCAGGCCGGGTCGGGACGCCAGTGCTCCCAGCCCTGGTCGAAGGGCGCGCCCCACGCCTCGACCGCCTCGACCGCCTGCCGGCCCTCCTCCTCGATCGCCTCGACCTGCTCGTCGGTGAGCCGGTCGGCCTCGCGGGACGCGGCGAGTTCGTCCTCGTCCTTGTACTCCCAGCGGCGGTCCGGGGTGACCCACACGTCCAGGACGTGGTCCTCGGTGTCCACCCCGCCGGACCACCGGGTGCGCGGGCGTTCGAGGTTGACGTACCAGCCGGAGAACCGCCAGTCGAGCTGCCAGAACAGCCAGACCGACCAGGGTTCACCGGGGCGGGCCAGCATCAGTACGCCCGTACCGTGCCACTCGACGACGGAGGGGACGCGGCCGAGCCGGAATCTGCGCTCGATGGGCGCGGTTCGGATATCCGATCCGTCGGGGAGCATCGGCTTGACCCGGGAGGTGCCCCCGGCGAGCCATACCGCGAGCTGGTCGGGGTCGTCGCGCACGACGGTCACCGGACGGCAGTCCAGGACCTGATCGCCGCGCAGATAGCGCCAGAGCACCTGGTCTCCGGGAGACCAGGTGCCGGGCGCGGACCGAGGATCTTCGAAGTGCTCGTGCATACGCAGGATGTTGGACATGAACTTGGTTTACCCATTGCCCGTAACACCTGACCGTGTGTCATGTTACGGGTGGGTCATGACGGGTGGAACATTGCGCGCCGCGCGCTACGGGCGGGTCATCCCGAGTACGTCGAGCGCGGCGTCGAGTTCGGCCTCGGTCAGCCGGCCCGCCTCCACGTGCCCGCGCTCCAGCACGACCTGCCGGATGGTCTTGCGCTCCGCGAGCGACTGCTTGGCGATCTTCGCGGCCTCCTCGTAGCCCAGGAAACGGTTCAGCGGGGTGACCACCGACGGGGAGGACTCGGCGTACTCGCGCATCCGCTCGACGTCGGCCTCGATGCCGGCGATCGTGCGGTCGGCCAGCACGCGCGTCACGTTGGCGAGCAGCCGGATCGATTCGAGCAGGTTGCGGGCGATCACCGGCAGCATCACGTTGAGCTCGAAGTTGCCCGCCGCGCCGCCGAAGGCCACCGCGGCGTCGTTGCCGATGACCTGCGCGACGACCTGGCCGACCGCCTCCGGAACCACCGGATTGACCTTGCCGGGCATGATCGAGCTGCCCGGCTGGAGGTCCGGCAGGCGGATCTCGGCGAGGCCCGTGCGCGGCCCCGAACCCATCCACCGCAGATCGTTGACGATCTTGTTGAGCCCGACCGCGATCGTGCGCAGCTGGCCGGACAGCTCGACCAGGCCGTCCCGCGCGCCCTGCGCCTCGAAGTGGTCGCGCGCCTCGGTGAACGGCAGACCGGTCTCGGCCGCCACCTCCGCGATCACCCGGGCCGAGAAGCCCGGCGGCGTGTTGATGCCGGTGCCCACGGCCGTGCCGCCCAGCGGCAGTTCGACCACGCGCGGCAGGGTCGCCTGCAACCGCTCGACGCCGTAGCGCACTTGCGCCGCGTAGCCGCCGAACTCCTGACCGAGGGTCACCGGCGTCGCGTCCATCAGGTGCGTGCGCCCGGACTTGACTACGTCGGCGAACTCGCCCGCCTTCGACTCCAGGCTCGACGCGAGGTGGTCGAGCGAGGGGATCAGCTGGTGCGTGACGGCGACGGCCGCGGCGATGTGGATCGAGGAGGGAAAGACGTCGTTGGACGACTGGGAGGCGTTGACATGGTCGTTGGGGTGCACGTCCCGGCCGAGCCGCTCGGTGGCGAGCGTGGCCACGACCTCGTTCATGTTCATGTTCGAGGAGGTGCCCGAGCCGGTCTGGAACACGTCCACCGGGAACTGGTCGGCGTACCGGCCGGTCACGATCTCGGCCGCGACCTGCTCGATCGCCTCCGCTATGTCCTTGTCCAGCACGCCCAGTTCGGCGTTGACCCGGGCCGCCGCGCCCTTGATCCGGGCGAGCGCCTCGACGTGCGCCGGTTCGAGCCGCTGTCCCGAGATCGGGAAGTTCTCCACGGCGCGCTGGGTCTGCGCCCGCCACTTCGCGCCGGCGGGCACGCGTACCTCGCCCATGGAGTCGTGCTCGATCCGGAATTCGCCGGTCGCCGGCTCGGACTTCGCTGCCTCGGACATTGCTGTGGCCTCCTAGAAAGCTTTCCCACGCCTCAACGGCCCTCCGGCCCGGCCTGTTCCTGGTGGGCCCCGGACCGGGCCCGGCGGCCACCCGGGTCCTACCCGATGATCAGGACGTGTAGCGTGCGCGGCCCGTGTACGCCCGCCACGCGCTCCGGTTCGATGGCCCGGGTCGCCGACGGACCGGAGATCCAGGTCTGCGGACGGCGGGGGTCCAGGCGGGCGATCGCTTCCGGGACGGAGGCCACGATCCGGTCCGCGCGCACCACGCACAGGTGGTGGTCCGGCAGCAGGGTGAGCACCCGGCGGCCCTGGCCCGGGCCGGTGTCCAGGACGATCGTGCCGGTCTCGGCGATCGCCAGCGCGCATTCGGTGGCCACCGCCCCGATCTCCTCGATCTCGTCGCGGGTCAGCGGGGGCACGTCCACGACCAGTTCGATGCCGAGCCGGGCGAGCCACGCCGGCCGACTCCCGCCGGGCACCGCGAGTCGGCTGACGCCGGCCCCGCGCAGCAGCTCGCTCGCGGCCGGCAGCAGGTCGCGGGGGTCGTTCACGCGCAGCACGGTGGCCCCGTGGTCGGCGACGCGCTCGGCGAACCGCCCGACCACGTCCAGGCCCGTCGGGCGGGTGCGCCGGTAGGACCGCCGGACCGGCGGCGGCTTGGGGCGGTCGTCCAGGGCCGTGCGCAACCGGTCCAGGATCGCCGTGCGGGCCTCTCGGTCGGCCTCGTATCGCAGCGGCTGCTCCACCGTCATTCCTCCAGTCCGCCGTCGGTGCGCTTGAACCAGGTCCGGAAGGACTCCGGTGGCGGCGCGGGCGCGTCCCGGTCGACGAACCACGCGCCGAGCGGACCGGTGAGCCGCCCGGGCAGCGGGATCCGCCCGACCACCCCGTCCTTCGCGAGCCGCGCGCCGAGCCCGGCCACGTGCTGCCCGAGGCCGATCCGCCACGGCTTCTCGAAGGTCCACCGAAGGGCCTTCATGCCGGCCTCCTCGGCCCGGTCGCGCGGTCCGTGCCCGCCGTCCACGGCCTGTGCGCGAAGGTGCACGAGCACCTCGGGGATGTCGATCCGCACCGGACACGCGTCGAAGCACGCGCCGCACAGCGACGACGCGAACGGCAGCGACGCGGTCTGCGCGTCCACCGAATGCCCCGCGATCCCGCGCAGCTGCGGGGTGAGGATCGCGCCGATCGGGCCCGGGTACACCGAGCCGTACGCGTGCCCGCCGGTGCGCTCGTACACCGGGCACACGTTCAGGCAGGCCGAACACCGGATGCAGCGCAGCGCCTGCCGGCCCACCGGGTCGGACAGCACGTCGGAGCGGCCGTTGTCGAGCAGGATCAGGTGGAACTCCCGCGGGCCGTCGCCGGGCGTGACCCCCGTCCACATCGACGTGCACGGGTTCATCCGCTCCCCGATCGAGCTGCGCGGCAACAACTGGAGGAAGACCTCCAGATCGCCCCACGTGGGGAGCAGCTTCTCCACGCCCAGGACGGTGATCAGCGTCTCGGGCAGGGTCAGGCACATCCGCCCGTTGCCCTCGGACTCGACCACGCACACCGTGCCGGTGTCGGCGATCGCGAAGTTGCCGCCGGAGACCGCGACCCGCGCCCGCAGGAACTTCTCCCGCAGGTGCAGGCGCGCTGCGGCGACCAGCGCGGCCGGTTCGTCGCCCAGGTCCCGCGGCGCGGCGCGGCCGACCCGGCCCATCTCGCGGAGGAAGATCTCCCGGATCTCCGCGCGGTCGCGGTGGATCGCGGGGGCCACGAGGTGCGAGGGCAGGTCGTCGCCCAGTTGCACGACGAACTGCGCGAGATCGGTCTCCCAGGCGTGGATGCCCGCGTCCGCGAGCGCGTTGTTCAGCCCGATCTCCTCGGTGGTCGTCGACTTGACCTTGACCACCTCGTCGACACCCTCGGCGCGCGCGATCCCGACCACGATCGCGTTCGCCTCGGCCGCGTCGCGGGCCCAGTGCACGGTGCCGCCGGCGGCCCGCACCGACGCCTCCAGGCGTTCGAGGTGGTCGGGCAGCCGTGCCAGCACGTCGTCCTTGATCGCCTCGCCCGCCCGGCGCAGCGCCTCCCAGTCGGCGAGCTCCTCGACCGCCGCCTCGCGCGCCGCCCGCGCGGTGTGGACGGCCCTGCGCACGGTGGCCCGCCGGGTGCCGTTCGCCAGTTCCTCGTGCGCGGCCTCGGGGAACGGCGGCCACCCGACGAACGTGGGTTCCCTGCGCACGGGCGGGGTCATCGCGTCGCCTCCGGTCCCGGAACCGGCTCGGACGCCGATGCCGGCTCCGCCGCGAGGGCCGGACCGAACGGCGGTACGTCCGGCAGCGCGCCGGTGCTAGCGAGGATGTCCGCCAGGTGCAGGACCCGGATGCCGGCCCGATGACGCGAGATCAGGCCGCCGACGTGGGTCAGGCACGAGTTGTCCACCGCGCACAGCACCTGCGCGCCGGCCTCGAGCGCCGCGGCCACCTTGTCGTCGCCCATCGCCACCGACGTCTCGGCGTTGCCGACCGCGAACGTACCGCCGAACCCGCAGCACTCGTCCGCGTGCGGAAGGTCCATCAGGGCCAGTCCGCGCACGGCCCGCAGCAGTCGGATCGGCCGGTCGCCCACGCGCAGCCGCCGCAGCGAGTGGCACGAGGGGTGGTAGGCGACGCTGTGCGGGAAGGAGGCGCCGACGTCGGTCACCCCGAGCACATCGACCAGGAACTCGCTCAGTTCGTACACCTTCGGGGACGTGCGCGCGACGCCGTCCACGAGCGCGCCGCCCGCCTGGCGGGCCACCGTCGCGTGGTGCTCGCGCACCATCGCGGTGCACGATCCGGACGGGGTGATCACCGCGTCGTACGGCTCGAAGGTCTCCACGAAGGAGCGCACGAGCGGAACCGTGTCGCGCCGGTGGCCCGCGTCGAAGTGCATCTGCCCGCAGCACACCTGGCCGTACGGGAACTCCACCTCGTGCCCGAGGCGCCGCAGCACACGGACCACGGACTTGCCGGTCTCCGGAAAGAGCGTGTCGTTGACGCACGTGACGAACAGGGCAAGGCGCACAATTGACCTCCGCGATCGACTGTACGGAGGTCCTTCGGAGGCCGCCCGGCCAAATGCGTCGGGCGCGTCCGGTCGTGTGACGAGGACCCGCCGGGGCCTGGCGGGGGGAGGCCCGGGTCGCACCACGTAGGGTCGGCGCATGAGCCTCCGGACGGCACTCGGCCGCCCCTTCACCGCTGTGCGTTCGCGGTTGACGACCCGTCGATCCCGCGTGGTGGCCGGCGTCCTCGCCCTCCTGGTGGTGATCGTCGCGGTGCTCGGCGTCGGCGCACTCGCCGGAGACGACGCGCCGTCACCCGTACGCAGCAGCGAACAACGGGTCGAGGTCGCCGCCGGACCGGGCGATCCGGCCCGGATCGGCATCGACACCACGCTGTTCACGCCGCCGGGCGCGCACGAGCGCGCGCCCGCGGTGTTGCTCGCGCACGGGTTCGGGGGCAGCAAGGCCGAGTTGCAGCGGGACGCGGAGGCGTTGGCCCGTTCGGGCTACGTCGTGCTGACCTACTCGGCGCGCGGCTTCGGCGGTTCGCAGGGGCAGATAATGCTGGACCAGCCGGACTACGAGGTCGCCGACGCGCGGGCGCTCATCGACTGGCTCGCGAGCCGACCCGAGGTGCGCCTGGACGGGCCGGGCGACCCGCGCGTGGGGGTCGCGGGCGCGTCGTACGGCGGGGCGCTCTCGCTGCTCGCCGCGGCCTACGATCCGCGCGTGGACGCGATCGCGCCGCAGCTCGCCTGGCACGACCTCGCCGATTCGCTGCTGCCGAACGCTGCGGGCGGCGGACCGGCCGAGGGCGTCTTCAAGAAGACGTGGGCCGGCCTGTTCTTCTCGTCCGGGACGAGTCCGCTGGGCACGCTCACGCCGGTGGACGCGAGCACCGGGTGCGGGCGGTTCGCCGAGCGGGTGTGCGCCGTCTACCGCGAGGTGGCGACGACGGGGCGGTCCACGCCGCAGGCGATCGAGTTGCTCCGGCGGGGAAGCCCGGCGTCGGTGGCCGACCGGATCGCGGTGCCCACCCTGCTCGTCCAGGGCCAGAACGACTCGCTGTTCCCGCTCGACCAGGCCGACCGCAACGCCGCCGCGATCGCCCGCAACGGCGCGCCGGTCGAGGTGCTGTGGACGTCCGGCGGGCACGACGGCGGCAAGCCGCAGACCGCGATGGTGCGCGACCGGGTCACCGCGTGGTTCGACCGCTGGCTCGCGCCGGCCCAGGCCCCGCCGAAGGCCGGTGCCCCCACCGCCGCGGGCCCGTTCCGGGTGACCCGCTCCGGCGGGGTGGACAGCGCGACGCGCGAGCAGGTGCTGCGGGTCGCCGAGGCCCGGTCGTACCCGGGCCTGACCGGCTCACGCCGGCGCGAGGTCCCGCTCACCGGCCCCGAACAGACCGTGGCGAACCCGCCCGGCGGCGCGCCGACGTCGGTGTCCGGGCTGCCAGGCCTGGGTCTGCTGGCCGGTCCCGGGGGCCTGGGCGCGCTCGCGGCGGGCGCGGGCGACCTGGGCGGGATCGCGTTCGACCTGCCCGGCCAGAGCGCGTTCTTCCAGAGCGACAGGTTCGACCGGAGCACCTGGATCACCGGCTCCACGACCGCGCGCGTGCGGGTCTCGGGCGCCGACGACATCGTGTTGTTCGCGAAGCTGTACGACGTCGCGCCGGACGGCGCCACGGTGCTGCCGCACCAGCTCGCGGCCCCGGTACGGGTCAGTGGCGCGGCGGCCGGACGCGACATCGAAATCCACCTGCCCGCGATCGACCACGAGCTGGACGCGGGCCACCGGTTGCGCCTCGTGCTGACCTCGACCGACCTCGGGTTCGCCTCGCCGAACGCGCCGGCCGGCTACCGGGTCGCGCTCGCCGGGCCGCTGACCGTGCCGTCGGTGCCACAGTTGCACGTGGCCGCGTCGAGCTACCCGTGGTGGACGTGGGGGCTGCCCCTGCTGGCGGTGCTGATCGCCGCGGCCCTGCTGCTGACCGGCCGGCGTCGCGCCGCGGCCACCGCACCGGATCCGGCGCTCGCCGAGGTCCCCTTGCAGATCCGCAATCTGACCAAGCGTTACAAGGGCGGCAAGCTCGCCGTCGACGACCTGTCGTTCGAGGTCGAGGCGGGCCAGGTGCTCGGTCTGCTCGGTCCCAACGGCGCGGGCAAGACCACGACGCTGCGGATGCTGATGGGCCTGATCCATCCCGACGAGGGCGGGATCCGGATCTTCGGCCGGACGGTCGGCCCGGGGGCGCCGGTGTTGTCCCGGCTCGGCTCCTTCGTCGAGGGGCCGGGCTTCCTGCCGCACCTGTCGGGGCGCGAGAACCTGTCGCTGTACTGGCGCGCCACCGGCCGCCCGCACGCGGACGCGCACTTCGACGAGGCGCTGGAGATCGCCGGGCTCGGCGAGGCGCTCGACCGCAACGTCCGCACCTATTCACAGGGCATGCGGCAACGGCTCGCGATCGCGCAGGCGATGCTCGGCCTGCCGGATCTGCTCGTGCTCGACGAACCGACCAACGGGCTCGACCCGCCGCAGATCCGGGCGATGCGCGACGTGCTGATCGGCTACGCGGCGACCGGCCGCACCGTCGTGGTCTCCAGCCACCTGCTCGCCGAGGTCGAACAGACCTGTACGCACGTCGTGGTGATGCACCGCGGCCGGCTCATCGCGGCCGGACCGGTCGCGGAGATCGTCGGCAACGGCAACACGCTCGTGATCGGCACCCCGGTGCCCGACCTGGCGATCGCGACCCTGAAGAACCTGGCGGGCGTCGCCTCCGTCGAACCCGAGGAGGGCGGCGTGCTCGTGCACCTCGCCGGCGCGCAGGCGTCCGTCCTGGTGGCCGAACTCGTCGGCGCGGGCGTCGCGGTGGACCGGGTGACCACGCGCCGCCGCCTGGAAGACGCGTTCCTGACGCTCATTGGGGAGTCCTGATGACCCGCACGCTCCCCGACCTGCCGATCGACGAGGGCGCGCACCCGGTCCCGGGGGCGGCGCACGCGCACGGCTACCGACCCCGGCACACGCTGCCCGTCTGGGTCGAGACGGTCCGTCAGTTCCGGCGCCGGCGCACCCTGTTCATGATCGGACTGCTGCTCGCGCTGCCGTGGATCCTGGTCGCCGCGTTCAAGATCGGCGGCGATCCCTCGCCCGACGCGGTGCCCACGCTGGTGGACGTCGCGACCCAGAGCGCGCTCAACTTCACCGCGTTCACCCTGTTCGTCTCGACCGGCTTTTTGCTGGTCGTCGCGGTCGCGCTGTTCTGCGGCGACACCGTTGCCAGCGAGGCGAGTTGGTCCTCGCTGCGGTATCTGCTGGCCGCGCCGGTGCCGCGGGCGCGACTGCTGCGGGTCAAGCTCGTGGTCGCGCTCGGCTACAGCGTGCTGGCGCTCGTGCTGCTGCCTGTGATGGCGCTGATCGCGGGCGTGATCGCGTTCGGGTGGGGGCCGTTGGACCTGCCGGTGGGGGCGTCGCTGCCCACGGGCGAGGCGCTCGCCCGGATGTCGGTCGTGGTGGTGTACGGGGTGGTCGCCCAACTGGTGGTCATGGGCATCGCGTTCTGGCTGTCCACGGTGACCGACGCCCCGTTGGGCGCGGTCGGCGGCGCAGTCGGCCTGGTGGTGGTCTCCAACATCGTGGACGCGGTCACGGCGCTCGGCTCGTGGCGCGACTACCTGCCCACCCACTGGCAGTTCGCGTGGGTGGACGTGCTCCAGCCCGACCCGCAGTGGGACGGCATGATCAAGGGCTCCGCGGTGTCGGTGGCGTACGCGGTGATCTTCCTGGCCTTGGCCTTCCGCCACTTCGGGCGAAAGGACATCGTGTCGTGACGTCGGCCGACGCACCGGTGATCGTGGGCAACGAGCCGGGCTCGTTCGCGCGTTCGGTACTCGCGGAGCGCCATCCGACGTTGATCGAGCGGGTCCGGGGCGCGTTCCCGTGGCCCCTTGACCGACAGCGGGCCCTGGACGCGTTGCTCGGCGAGATCACCGATGGGGTGATCTCGCCGCTCGGGCGGGAGGCGCACGATGGTGCGGAGTGGCGGGCATGGGGCGCCGCCCACTTCGGTCGCTCGTGGTTCGACGTGCCGTTCCTGTGGGCGGAGAGCTACTTCTACCGCCGACTGCTCGCGGCGACGGGCTACTTCGACGCCGGACCGTGGCAGGGGGTCGACCCCTTCGCACCGTTCAAACGGGCCGAGTTGCGGGGTGCGACGGTCGACGAGGAACTGGCCGCGCTCGACGGGCTCGTCGAGCGACCCGCCGACGATGCCCGGGCCGATGCCCTCCTGCAAGCCGCGCTCTGGGGCAACCGCGCCGACCTGGGCTTCCGGATGTCTGCCACGGGCGCCGACAGCGCGGACTCGCACCTGGTCGCGGACGACAGCGCCCGCCTGTGGTCCCTGCTCCCACCCGATGGGGCGGCCGAGGTACACCTGATCGCGGACAACGCCGGGCGCGAACTGATCCCCGACCTGGTCCTCCTGGACCACCTGCTGCACACCCGGCGGGCCGCCAAGGTCGTGCTGCACCTCAAGCCGTACCCATACTTCGTCTCCGACGCCACCATGCAGGACGCCCTCGCCGCCCTGCACCGACTCCGCGACGCACCGGGACACGCGGCCGGCATCGGCACCCGCGTGTGGTCGGCGCTGACCACCGACCGCCTCGCGATCCGCGCCCACGCCTTCCACTGCGCGCCCCTGCCCTACAGCGCGATGCCCGCCGACCTACGCCGGGACCTGTCGAAGGCAACCGTCACCATCTTCAAGGGCGACCTCAACTACCGCCGCCTGGTGGGCGACCAGCTGTGGCCGCCCACAACCCCCTTCGCCACCCGAGTGGCCCACTTCCCCGGCCCGGCCGCCGCCCTCCGCACCCTCAAGTCGGACGTAATCGTCGGCCTCACCGCCCCGACCGTGACAGCCCTGGAAGCCGCCACCAAGCCATGGCGCACCACCGGCACCCACGCCCTGATCCAGGTGAATCCGTAGTGCGCTGCCCGTGAACGTTCACGGGGTGTCGGCGTACGGGTTCCGACGCAGAGCCAGGTACGCCGGATGTACACGGGTCAGGATGCTTGGCGCGCCGACCCGGCAGCACGCTTCCGCTACTCACGCCGAGTTGTCGGTGGAGTCCGGCCGCACTCGGATCGCGGCAGATCCGGATGTCTGATCAAAGGCGCATCGGCTTCCGGCCGGCCGCCGGCCGCAGAGCAGTCGGTCACGTGCGGGGTCGGCTGGTGATGCCGTCCAAGACGGTGGCCAGGTTGTGGTTGAAGGTTTCCTCGGCATTGAGGTGGGCGCCCTCGATGACGAGCCGGGCGACGGTGGGGTACCTGCCGGTGTTCAACATGCGTGTGAGGTAGGGGCCGAGGCCGGCCTGAAAAGCGGCTTCATCGGTGCCGGTGGAACGGGCGGTGCGTCGCTCGGTGACCTCTCTGCGGACCGCTCCGATGATGACGGCGTTGAGGGCGCCCAAAGCCCGCTGGAGATCGTCGATGCCGCGCACGCCGGGGGCCTGGCTCAGCGCCGCCGCGGTCGCTTCGCCCACGGCGAGCGCGTGAGGTCCCAAGTGTGGCCTTCCGCCGAGCAGGTCGGAAAACCACTCGTGATCGAGGGCGGCATCGCGGGTCGCGTGGGCGATGGCCAGTACCGTGGCGCGCCACGCGGAGTGCCGGCCGACCTCGGCGATCCGGGCATAGACGACGTCGACCATCAGATCGAGCAGTTCGGATCTGTTGATCACATAGTCGTAGAGCCGCATCGGACCGACGCCGAGTTCTTTGGCGATCTTGCGAACCGACAGGCCGTCGAGGCCGTGCGCGTCGGCAAGCCGGATCGCCGTGGCGGCGATCTTCTCGCGGCTCAACGGCACCGGCGCCGCCCGCGGCTGAGGTTCGGGCCGTTCCCAAACGGGCAACATTTCGCTACCGTACGGTGTATCCATAGAGACAGTGTACGGTAAGGAATGAGCATGCGAATTGCGATCGCTGGTGGCGGCCTTGGCGGGCTGACGCTGGCCCGGATCCTGCATCGGCACGGCATCGATGCGGTGGTGTACGAGGGCGAGGCAAGCCGATCCGCGCGGCAGCAGGGCGGCGCGCTCGACCTGCACCCGGAGTCCGGGCAACAGGCCCTGGCCGAGGCGGGTCTCGCCGGCCGGTTCCGGTCGGAGGCGCGGCCCGAGGGCGAGGAACATCGCATCCTCGACCCGACCGGACGGACCCTGATACACCATGAGCCGCAACCTGGCTCATTCTCCGGACGTCCCGAGATTGACCGGAGCGCACTGCGTGATCTTCTGCTCGACTCCCTCCCCGGCGACACGGTCGTCTGGCGGCACCGGCTTGTCGCGGCGACCCCGCGACCGGACGGGGGCTGGGAACTGACGTTCCATGGCGGCCACCGAACCGGCTGCGACATCCTCATCGGCGCGGACGGCGCGCGCTCAGTCGTCCGGTCGCTGCTGGCCGACGTCCAACTGTCCTATGTGGCAACTCTCGTAGAGCTGAACATCGAAGACGTCGACCGGCGCCATCCCGATCTCGCCGAGCTGGTCGGTCCCGGGAACCTGTGGTGCGTCGGCGTGAACCAGATCCTGGCGGCGCAACGCCTCGGCGACGGCAGCCTACGTGTCGGGATCTCGCTGCGCGCGGACGATCGCCCCATCGACACATACCGTAGTAAGCGCGCTCTGCTGGACATGTTCGGTGGCTGGGACCCACGCCTCACCGCACTCATCGAGGCCGGCGACAGCGCGCCGGTGCCGCGCCTGATCGAAGCGATGCCCATCGGTACGCGCTGGTCCGGCCGGCCGGGCGTCACCCTCATCGGCGACGCCGCGCACCTCATGCCGCCGGTCGGCGAGGGCGCCAACCAGGCCATGCTCGACGCCGCCGAACTCGCCGGCCGACTCGCCGCCAACCCCGCCGACCCGGACTCGGCGATCCGGACGTACGAGGAGGTGATGTTCGCCAGAATTCACCCGATCGCCGAAATGTCCGCACGAGTCCAGGCGATGATGCTGTCCCCGACCGCGGCGGAAGACATCGTCCGCTTCTTCACGGCCCGGCCCGCCGAACCGGCACCCGCAGACTGAGAGTGATTCCGTGATGTCGGTGTCGGTTGCCCACTCGCCAATGCCTGCTTCTGTGCGGGATGCGCAACCGGCACCGCGTTGAGATCGGTGCTCATCAGCCAGTCGAACAGGACGACGGCATCGGCACGCCACAAATGCGCGGTCACGGTAGGTGGGTCAGATTCCATCGGCCCATGGTGACCCAGCCGTGGGACGGGTCGTCCAGCGGTCATCGTGACCTCCGTGGGCGGTGACCATGGGGCAACGCACCGTGCGCGCCCACGACTTCTTCTGCGCTCCCCTGCCGTACGACGCCATGCCCGACGACCTGCGCGAGGACCTCGCGGAGGCAACGGTGACCATCCTGAAGGGCGACCTCAACTACCGCCGCCTGGTCGGCGACCACCTCTGGCCGCCCACATCTCCCTTCGCAGACCGAGCCGCTCACCAAGTGAGTTCCCAGCCCATCTGACTTCGGTCAGGCCGGAAGCCGCCACGACGGTCCTTCGGGATTCTCGGCCCAGACGGTCTGTGTCAGGTCTGCGGCCACCGTGATGCCGAAGGCGGACTGATCCGGCGAACCGGCTTCCCGCCACGCCATGAGAGCGCCCTCCACCTGATCCCACAACCGCAGCGGCCCATGCTGGTGAACGATCCAGCCGTCTTTGGTCGCCTCGGTCCATGCCTGGGATCCGGTGGCAATGTCACGAAGGATCACGTTGTCGCCCGCCGTCATCAACTCAGCTGAAGGAGCGGCCAGTTGAGCAACAAAGCCTCCAGTCCAGTCGTCGGTCAGGTGCGGATCGAGCCGACTTCTCCGCGTCTCGCCCTCGTACCGATGGAAAACGGGGTGAGGTGGGCGTTCATGAGGTCGCGCGAGCATGTACGAAATCCTGTCGCCGGTGAAGCGTCCCGAGGCGATGTCGTCATCGGCAAGGGCGAGCCGGACCAAGCCGGAAGCGGGCAACCATCCGCCGACAGCGGTCGTGATGCTGCCACCATCGCGTACCTGCCACAGCCACGGGACCGGGATATGCCGCACGGCGCACGTGGCGATCACCGCGTCGTACTCGGCGCCTTCCTTGTGGCCCAGGAGTCCGTCGCCCACGACGAGGTTCGGCGCGTAACCGGCCGCGCCGAGATTCTCGGCGGCCTGCCGGGCGATACCGGCGTCGTACTCGATCGAGGTGACGTTCTCCTCTCCGAGCCGGTGACACAGAATCGCCGTGGAGTAGCCCGTGCCGGTCCCGATTTCAAGCACCTTGTCGCCGTCACGAATCCCGGCCACCTCAAGCATCCGCACGACGAGGGACGGCAGCGTGGAGGACGACGTGGGGTTGCCGACCAACGACACGGCGGCGTCGGCCGCGCGGATGCCCTCCACCTGAGTCACCCACGTCTCGTCCGAGTACGCGAGGCGCATCCACGCCTCCTCACCCGACTCCACACGCCGAACAGGCTCCCAAGAGCTGCCGTTCGGCCGGAACACGGCGGCGCCCAGGAAGCATTCGCGCGGAATGGCCTCGACGGCCACACGCCACGCGGGATCGGCAAGCGAAACCTTCTCGGCGATCCGTTCGGCGAGCGCACGACGTAGGGCAGCGGCTTCAGCGGTCATTCCGGGCCTCCGAGCTGGAGCTGGTCGGCCAGGGCAGTCGTAATGCACGCGGTGATGCCTTCGGGGTACCAAGCCACTGGCCGTTGGGATTGCATTCACGGGCCGCCCCTGGCGCACCACCGGCACCCACGCCCTGATCCAGGTGAATCCCTAGCGCTCCGCTGCGTGCCGGACACCCCCGTTCAGGCGGACGGAGCACCGATCGACTGGCCTTCGCCGGTGGCCACGATGCGGAGCTGCTCGACCGGGGGCGAGCCGGCGGCCTGCCATGCCAGGAGACCCGACTCCACCCGCGCCCAGGCGTCCGAATCGGGGCCTCCCTGGTTCACGGTCGTGCGACCGTCCTTGGTCTCCACGATGGCGAACGAGCCGGTGTCGGCGTCCACGAACCAGTCGGCCGGAGGCTGGGATGCATCGAGTTGCATCCCGGGGAACTGCTGGAAGGTCGGGATGGCGTTGTCCGCGATCAGGCGGGCTGCCGGGTCGTTCAGGAGGTCGGCAGGCACCCGGGTGGTGCGTCGCTTCCCGGTGACGGGGTCCGGCAACCGGACCATCTCAGGGGCCAACTCCTGCCGAGCCTGCATGTAGTTCCCCGTCGACAGGAACGCGCCTTCGGCGGTTCCGTCGTCCCCCACGACCAGCCTCGCCAAGCCATGTGCTTCCAGCCGTCCACGGATGCCGGCGATGATCACGCCCCCTGGCCGCACCTGCTCCAGCCACTCTGGGGAGATCCGCGAAACGCCGAACGTCGCGATCAGGGCGTCGTACGGGGCTTCCTCGGCGTAGCCCGCGCGGCCGTCGCCGACGACGACTTCCGGATGGCGCCCGTTCATGGCGAGGTTGATTCTGGCATCTTCGGCAATCGTGGGGTCCGCCTCCATGGTCACCACGTTGTCCTCTCCGACCAGGGCACACAGGATGCCTGCGTTCCAACCGGTGCCGGTGCCCGCCTCGAACACGCGCATCCCGGGCTTGAGAGCGGCGGCCTTGAGGACGAAGGCGACCAACCCCGGCTCCGAGCTGGACGAACTGGGCGCGCGCAGGACTTCCCCCCGCATCTGGTCAGCGAACAATGTGCCCGCGACCTGCGTCACGAGCGGCTGGTCCGAGTAGATCGTCTCAAGCCAGGCAGAACCGGAGCCCGCCTGCACGGCGCGGTATGCCGTAGGCGACGACCCCGGCACCGGTTCGAAGTACCCGCGGCGAACGAAGAAGTGCCTCGGGACTGCTCGGATGGCCGCGCTCAGATCGTCGGGGAGACCGCGCAGGTGCATGGTCAGATGCTCGACCATGCGGGCATTGAGCTCTGCGGCTACCGAGTCCACGTCGCCTCTTCGCCTTTCTCCAGAAGATCGGCCATGGTCGCGATCATGGGCAACCTTCGCGGATTCGGCCCACGTCACGAGACGTCTCCGGTTACGCGCACGGATTCGTCGGCACCGGGTGGGATGGGTCGTCCAGCCATACCTGCTCGGTTCCGTCCGGGTGGACGGTGAGGCCGAAGCGGTCGAAGTCCGGGCGGTCTTGGTTGTCCCACCAGCGCCAGGCGGTTTCGAGTTCGGTCCATAGGTGGCGCGGGCCGGACTGGGCGATTTCGAAGGTGTCGGCACCGGGGACGTAGTCCGCGGTCGCCCAGCTGGTGATGTCCGTGTCGAACAGCCAGAAGCGGTAGGGCTCGTCGCCGCTGGTTCCGCCGTCGGTGATGTCCAGGAACACGCCGGGGACCTGCACGCCGATCACGAACATCGCGATCCAGTCGCCGACATCGTCGGGGGACAGCGTCGTCGAACCGCGCTCGGCGCCGGCTGGCCACGGTTCGGTCGGGTACTTCGAGCGCGGAGGCTCGACTTTGCGTTCCTGGCGCACCCGCATGAATGCCGAGGACGACACGAAGTGGCCCGACGCGCAACCGTCCCGCCCGACGACGAGTCGGACGATTCCTTCTCCGCCGTAGAACGGGCCCCACGGCGTCACGATGACTCCGCCCGGTCGGGTCTGGGTGATCCAGGCCGGCGGCACGTGGCCGACGGATGCGGTGGCGATCACACGATCGAAGGGCGCGTAGTCCGCGTAGCCGGCGCGGCCGTCGCGCACGACACACACGGGCTCGAAGCCTGCCGACGCCAGCCGCTCGCGTGCGGTGTGGGCGACATCCGGGTCGACTTCGATGGTGACGACGTTCTCGGTGCCGACGCGGGCGGTCAGGAGCGCCGCGTTCCACCCGGTTCCCGTGCCGAGTTCCAGGACTCGATCGCCGTCCTCGACACCCAGCGCGGTCAGCATCGTGAACACCATGGTGGGCATGCTGGTCGACGATGACGGCAGCACGCCCGTTCCAGGGCCGTCGTAGGCCCCGTCGTCCCATTGCGTCGTAATCGGTACGTCGCTGTGGACGATCGCCCACCACGCGTCGGGATCGTCTTGGCGAATGAGGCGACCACTGTGCCGCACACCGTTTCCACTCCCCGGCCAGATCACGTCGGGTACGAAGAGGTGTCGGGGCGCGGCCTTGAGAGCCGGCACCCAATCGCCGGTCAGCACACCACTTGCGATGAGCCCGGAAGCCAGTCCGTCCGGGCCGGCCTCCGGGGTGATCTCGTGCCGGGTCATCTCTTCCTCAGGGCTTCGGTTGCGCCGGCGCCGGGTTCTGACCGTCACTCGGGTTTCCGTGCTCTCCCGGTCCCTTGCCTCCATGCTTGTTGCCACTGTTGCTGTCGTTGTCCTTGTTGCCCTTCTGCGGATCGGCACCCACGACGCCACCTCCAGTCATCGAATGACTACATAAAGCGAGTTTTCAGCGTCGCTCATCAAGATCGCAAGAGAGTGCGCGCACCTGTACTCGAAAGAGGGGCGCGCATCGGTGCGCGGGCCGAAAACGCGAGTACCTTCCACCAATCGGCAGGGACGTGCCCATGGGCGCTTCGGGCTACTTGGTGGCTTCCAGGAAGGCTCCCCAGGACGCGACGGCGATCGTGATGTGGCCACGCTCGCGGCTCTTTGTGTCACGAACTCCCGCGGCCACGAGGGCCAATGGCGCGACCTCCACACAGTCGCTACTGGCGGATCCCCCGGAGTGGGAGGACTTGCGCCAAGTTGCCGATGGCTGTTGAGCGTTCACAGATCTTCCAACCTCGTAGCAATGCATTTTCTGGTGTCTTCCGGCGACAGTGCGCTGCTCCGCAAATGATTCAGGAGGCGCCTGAATCGACGAACGTCGAGCACCGAGTCCTTTGCATCCATACCGGCTTCGTACTCGGTGTACACCACACTGGGGTCGACATCCTCGGGGAAGTCGAACAAGACGATGCCGCCGGTGAGAACCGCCCGTTGTGCGCTGAACGGGATCACCCGCACCTCGACATTCGGCCGATCCATGACAGCGGTCAGATGCCGTAGTTGCTCGCGCAATACGTCGGGACCGCCGACTTCGGCGTACAGCAACCCCGCGCCGATCGTGGCCACTATCTCGACGTCTTCCTCATCCAGGATCCGCTGTCGCCGGACGCGAAGTTCAACGAGCGCGTCGGCGGCATCCGGATCCGGTACATGCGGGCCGGCGTCAAACACCGAACGGGCATACTCCGGCGCCTGCAAGAGGCCCGGGAAGACGCCACTGTTCGCTGTGTGGATCCTGGCCGCCTGGGATTCGAGAGCGATGAACTCTTCGAGCGTGGCGGTCATGACGTGGCTATATGCCTGCCACCACCGGAAGCTGTTCGTCTCCTCCAACCAGCCCTCGACGCGCCGAACTTCATCCTTGTCGGCGTCGTAGAGGTGACACAGCCTCAGCAGGTCGTGGCGGGTCAACGAGACCTTCGCCGACTCGATGCGAATCAGCTTGGTCCGGCTCCATTCGAGGCGCCGCACGACCTGATCCACCGTCAAGGCCGCCTCGGTGCGCAGCCGTCGCAACTCGACACCGAGCCGCCGTCGCGCATGGCTCGGCTGGACAGCCATGGCGTCACCCCCTTCGGGTCCTAAGTCTGCGCCAGCATCCTCTCCCACGACACGCCCCTCGGTGCGCGCTTCGCGATCACCCGCAAACCCTGCGGACGTCTTTGGGCGATCCAGTGGCGCGCACCAGTGCGCGCCATCTATCGTCACAACCAGCAGCCACTTACGCACCGTGGGGCATATCGCACTCTGCGCACAGTCGGCTGTACCTCCTCCCGCTTGGAGTGACGTATGGCCTCACCACTCGACCACCCGCCCGCCCTTCTCGGCGAAGATGCCGAGCCCGGCCCCGAAGCCGAGTTGATTGCTCGTCTGTCCGTGCGGATCGATGTCGAGACGCTTCGGGTGCTTGTGGACAACGTGATCGGGCTCGTCGGGGTGGACGACGACACGGCGTTCGACCTTCGCCTGTGCCTGACCGAGTTGCACAGCAACGCACTTCGGCATGCCGGTGGGGCAACCCGGGTGCGGGTTTGGCGACTTCCGCCCGCCGATCGGCTGCTGGTGGCCGTCGGCGACAAGTGCGCGGCGGCGCCCGTGCGTTGCGCCGAACCCGCCGCCGATGCCGAAGGCGGACGCGGGTTGATGCTCGTGGATGCCCTCTCCGCAGCCAACGGCCACGTCGTGCACGCCGCCGGCAAGGACGTCTGGTTCGCCATGACGATCGCGCGCGTGTAGGCCCGCGCACTTGCGGCGGCGGCGGTCGGCGTGGGCTCGACCGGGGGGATCGTCGAGTTCTTCGAAGAGTCGCCGGGCGCGTTCATGCACGGCAGGCGCCAGGACGACCCCCGCCGTCGGGGGATCCCGCGCCCGAGGCGGGGCGAAGGTGCGTCCGGGGCGTTGCCTCGGTGGCACGTCCACCTACGGCATGATCACTCTCCGCTATCGATCTCGCCATTCGATCATGTGCCCGACGGGCCGCCGGGCAGCCACCTCCGACCACCCCCACGGTTGGTCGGCAAATCCGCCGAATGGGCCGATTCGGTGTTCCGCGGAACCGCGCGTAGGCTCTCCCCCGCCCCTCGGGTCGGTCGTCGAACGCGTGAGCGTGTGGGTTGAGCTGGGAATTTCCCTCCCCCTGCGCACTGATAGGTGATCACGATCAATGGTCACGCCATTGCTTATTTCATCTATCAATTTGGCTGTGACATCGTGATCAACGTACGTCCGACCGGGGTGGTGAACCTGCCGCTCCGGCCCCTTCGCGGAGGAGACCCCTGTGCTTACCGTTGGCAACCAGTTCCCCGACTACGACCTCACCGCCGTTGTCTCGCTGGAGGCGGACAAGGCGTTCGAGCAGATCACGCCCAAGTGGGGCGACAAGGGTTGGAAAGTCGTCTTCTTCTGGCCGAAGGACTTCACCTTCGTGTGTCCGACGGAGATCGCCGCGTTCGGCCGCCTCAACGAGGACTTCGCCGACCGTGACGCGCAGCTGCTCGGCGTATCCGTCGACTCCGAGTTCGTGCACCTGGCCTGGCGCAAGGACCACCCGGACCTGACCGACCTGCCGTTCCCGATGCTGTCGGACCTCAAGCGCGAGCTGTCCTCGGCCGCCGGCGTGCTCAACGCCGACGGTGTCGCGGACCGCGCGGTCTTCATCATCGACCCGAACAACGAGATCCAGTTCGTCATGGTCACCGCCGGCTCGGTGGGCCGTAACCCCGACGAGGTCCTGCGGGTCCTCGACGCGCTGCAGACCGACGAGCTGTGCCCGTGCAACTGGCAGAAGGGTGGCGACACCCTGGACGCCGCCAAGCTGATGGACGCCTGATCCATGGGTCTCGACGTCCTGAAGGCCGCACTTCCCGAATACGCCAAGGACCTCAAGCTCAACCTGGGCTCGGTCGTGGGCAATTCGAAGCTCGCGGAGCAGACGCTCTGGGGCACGGTGCTCGCGTGCGCCATCGCCACGCGTAGCCCGAAGGTCCTCGCGGAGCTCGAGCCGGAGGCTCGCGGCCACCTGTCCGAGGAGTCGTTCACCGCCGCCAAGGCCGCCGCGGCCATCATGGCGATGAACAACATCTACTACCGCTCCATGCACCTCATCGGCGACCCGGAATACGGCAACCTCCGGGCCGGGCTGCGGATGAACGTGATGGCCGCCCCGGGCGCCCCGAAGGCCGACTTCGAGCTGTGGTCGCTGGCCGTCTCGGCGATCAACGGCTGCGGCCGGTGCCTGGAGTCGCACGAGCAGGTCCTGCGCAAGGAGGGCGTGCCCCGCGAGACGATCCAGGAGGCGATCAAGATCGCCTCTGTGATCCACGCGGTCGGCGTGACGCTGGAGACCGAGGGCTGAGCACGGCCCGACGTCCCGGCACGCCGAGACACCCGTAGCACCGCGAGACCCGTGACAGCCCGTCCCCACGCCGGGGGCGGGCTCTCACGCGTGCGGCCGAGCCCAGTCCCGGGACCGGGCCGGACCGACCGCACCGACCGCACCGGGCCAGGCCGAACCCGACCGCCCCCGACCTCAGCCCCCGGCGGCCATCCCCACGAGCGCGACCTCGCGGTACAGGCCGACCGCGTCCCGCACGCCCATGCCGCGGTAGATCCGGCTGCCCGTGGAGATCGCCGTGCGCAGCACCCGCTGGGTGAAGACCGGATCCAGGTCCGGATGGAAGTCACCCGAACGAATGCCGGCGACGAGCGCCCGGGTCCAGGTGTCCGAGACCTTCTCGCGCTGTACGGACAGCCGGCCGCACGGCAGTTCGTCGCCGCGCACCTCGTTTATGGCCAGCACCGTGGAGACGCCGTGCCGCGCGTGCGCCTCGACGGTCCGCCCGATCAGGCCGGCGAGCCGGTCGGCCGGCTCCGGCTGCTCGGCGGCGTCCTTGTCGAACGCGGTGCGCAGGTCGCCGAGGAAGTCGCCGAGCAGTTCGTCGAGCAACTGCTCCTTCGAGCCGATGTGGTGCGCGAGACTGCCGACCGGCACGCCGGCCAGATCCGCGATCCGCCGCACCGTGGTGCCCGCGTAGCCGTCCTGCTCGAACAGCAGGTTCGACGCGATCCGGATCCGCGTACGCGCGTCGGTCTGCCGCGGCACGCGCGCCATCCGCCGCGCCGCCTCGACCTTCGCGTCCTCGGCCGGCCCGACCCGGCGCAGCGTCGGCGTGGAGTAGCGGGCGGGCCCGAGCAGGTTGCAGATCCGCTGGGACGCGTATCGCCCGGGCATCACGATGCCGCGCACGAACACGTCCACCAGCCGGCCCGCCGCCGCGTCCGTGTCGTATCTGCCGTTGGGCCGATACCACTGGGCCATCCCCCACACCGCCGACTGCAGCATCAGCGACAGCAGCACGGGGTGCAGGTCGCGGCGCATGCTGCCGTCCTCGATGCCCTTGCGCAGCACGCGCCCCCATAACCCGGACGCCTCCGCGGTGCGGTCGGACAGCCACACGAAGCCCTCGCTACGGGAGAGCCGGCGCGATTCGCCGACCACGACGATCGCCGCGTCGGGGCTGCGGCCGATCACGTCGAGGCTGTCCCGCAGCAGCCCGCGCAGGGTCGTGATCGGGTCGTTCCCGCGCTCGACCGTCGCCCGCTGCCGGTCCATGATCTCGGCGAAGAACGTATCGAGGACTTCGAGCAGCATCGCTTCCTTGGACGGGAAGTGGTGGTACAGGCTGCCCGAGAGCATGTCGGCGGACTCGGCGATCTGCCGGACCGTCGTGGCTCCGTAGCCACGTTTGGCGAACAACGCGCAGGCATGTCTGATGATCTCCGCGCGTCGATCGGCCCGCGGCCTGATGTGACGCTCCGCACCCGCTCGATCGCTCAACACGGGCCCAGCGTAGTACGCGTGGGAATCCCATGCGGAATCTCACGTTCCGATAGTCCCCATCTCGCCTCACCCGCCCCACCACATCCTTGACTTAGTCATACACCTGGGGCAGGCTGAGCGCAGGCTGGATCAATGCGTCGCCACCCGTGGCCCGGCCCCGAGGACCGGCCACTCAGGACTCGCTAGGAGCGACCCCATGGGCAACCCCGTCATCGTCGAAGCCGTGCGCACCCCCATCGGCAAGCGCAACGGTCGGTTCGCCGGCCTGCACCCCGTGCAGTTGCTGTCGGCCGCCCAGCGCGCGGTGGTCGAGCGGGCCGGGATCGATCCCGAACTGATCGACCAGGTGATCGGCGGCTGCGTCACCCAGGCCGGCGAGCAGTCGGGCGACATCGTCAAGACCGCGTGGCTGTACGGCGGACTGCCGCACCGCACCGGCGGCACGACGATCGACTGCCAGTGCGGCTCCGCCCAGCAGTCGGTGCACCTGATCGCCGGCCTGATCGCGACGGGCGCGATCGATGCGGGAGTTGCATGCGGCATCGAGTCGATGAGCCGCAATCCGCTCGGGCACACCGCCAAGCCCGGCCAGAAGTCCAAGCCGGACGACTGGGCGGTCGACCTGCCCGACCAGTTCACCGCCGCCGAGCGGATCGCGAGGAACCGCGGCATCACCCGCGCCGACGTGGACGCACTGGGCGTGCGCTCGCAGGCCAACGCCAAGCGCGCGTGGGACGAGGGCCGCTTCACCACGCAGGTCGTCCCGGTCGAGGCCCCCGTGCTCGACGCCGAGGGCAAGCCCACCGGCGAGACCGTCCTGGTCGACCGCGACCAGGGCCTGCGCGACACCACGATCGAGAGCCTGACCAGGCTCAAGCCGGTCCTGCCCGACGGTATCCACACCGCCGGCAACTCGTCGCAGATCTCCGACGGCGCCGCGGCGCTGCTGATCATGGACGAGGACAAGGCCCGCGCGCTCGGCCTGCGCCCGCGGGCGCGGATCGTCGCCCAGGCGATGGTCGGCGCCGACCCGTACTACCACCTGGACGGCCCCAACGACGCGACCGAGCGGCTGTTCGCGCGCTCGGGGATGTCGATGTCCGACATCGACCTGTTCGAGGTCAACGAGGCGTTCGCGTCGGTCGTGCTCTCCTGGGCCCAGGTGCAGAAGGCCGACCTGGACAAGGTCAACGTCAACGGCGGCGCGATCGCGCTCGGTCACCCGGTCGGCTCGACCGGCGCCCGACTGCTGACCACCGCGCTGCACGAACTGGAGCGCACCGACAAGCAGTTCGCGCTGGTGGCGATGTGCGCGGGCAGCGCCAACGCGTCCGGCACGATCATCGAGCGGATCTGACCCGAGCGGTCCGTCCGGACACCCCCGGACGCGATCGAGCCCCGCGCGCCGAACGGCGGGCGGGGCTCGATGTGTTCGTGGCGCGGATCGACCGACCCGCGGCGAACCGACCACCGATGCGGACTCGGTGTCCGCGGGTGGCTCAGTACCAGTGGTGGCTCTGCCAGAACGACCACGCGCCGCACGGGCTGCCGTAGCGCTGGTTCATGTAGTTGAGGCCCCACTTGATCTGCGTCGCGGGGTTCGTCTTCCAGTCGGCGCCGGCCGTGGCCATCTTGGTGCCGGGCAGCGCCTGCACCAGACCGTACGCGCCGGAGGAGGGGTTCGTGGCGTTGACGCGCCAACCACTCTCGCGCTCGACGATGTTGCTGAAGCAGGTGTACTGCCCCGCGCTCATCATCGACTGTGCGATCGCCTTGGCGTCGGCGGCGGACGCCGACACCTTCTCGACCGCACCGCGGTTCTCCGAACGCGCCGCGCGCTCCTGGGCCGCCTTGCGGTCGGCCTCGGCCTTGTCCGCCGCGGCCTTCTCGGCCGCCGCCTTCTCCGCCGCGGCCTTCTCCGCGGCAGCCTTCTCGGCCGCCTCGCGCTCGGCCTTCTGCCGCTCGGCCTCCTCGGCCTGAACGCGCTGAGCCTCGTCGTAAGCGGCGGTCTGCGCGTCGGCCTGCTGGATGATGCCCGTGCTCAGTTCCTGCGCCTGTGGGGCCGCGGGAACCTCGAGAAGCTTCGTCGTGCTCGCTTCGTCTACTGTCTGGGCGCCGGCGGGCGCGGAAACACCCGTACCACTGAGACCGACGACGGCGCCTACGGCCGTGACAGCGGTGGCGGATGCCACGGCTATCCCCCGAACCGAGATCCGGCTCACACATGTTCCTTCCGGCAGGCGCGCACCGCGGGCAAGGCGGCGTACGAATCCAACCCCCGGTCATCCGGCGAGACCCTTTCGGGATTCGCCTCGGCCCTCGTGCCGAGTTGCTTCACAAGGCGCGTGCGATGGGCGGCGTACAGCAGGTCATGTGTTCAGTTGTCCGGTCGAGCTGTACGCGGGGGTCTTACAAGTTCAGCAGCCTGCCTCAGCCAAACATTCGGAAGCAATTTCCCGGGGCGTGTCGAACATCACAACTCCCGGAATGGCCAAGCCTTTTCCATTTTTGCCCCGGACCGTTTCCACCCGGAATATGCGGACACGTTCAAGCCCCGCCGCCGACGTCTCGAACGGGTCGAGACGTCGCCGACGGGGCCGGTCGAACGGGCTCCCACCAGGCAAGCCGTACCGGGTCCGTCAGCCCGGCAGGTCCTCCAACATCTCGGTCACCAGGGCCGCGATCGGCGACCGCTCGGACCGGCTGAGCGTCACGTGCGCGAACAACGGATGCCCCTTGAGCTTCTCGACCACCGCGACCACCCCGTCGTGCCGGCCGACCCTCAGGTTGTCCCGTTGGGCGACATCGTGGGTGAGCACCACCCGCGAATTGCTGCCGATGCGCGACAGCACGGTCAGCAGGACGTTGCGCTCCAGCGACTGCGCCTCGTCCACGATCACGAACGCGTCGTGCAGGGACCGGCCGCGGATGTGCGTGAGCGGCAGGACCTCCAACATGCCCCGCCCGACGACCTCCTCGATGACGTCGGACGTGGTGACCGCCGACAACGTGTCGAAGACCGCCTGCGCCCACGGACTCATCTTCTCGTTCTCGGTGCCGGGCAGGTATCCGAGTTCCTGACCGCCCACCGCGTACAGCGGCCGGAAGACCATCACCTTGCGGTGCTGGTTGCGCTCCAGGACCGCCTCCAGGCCCGCGCACATCGCCAGCGCCGACTTGCCGGTGCCCGCCCGGCCGCCCATCGACACGATGCCGATGTCCGGGTCGAGCAGCAGGTCCAGCGCTATCCGCTGCTCGGCGCTTCGGCCGTGCAGGCCGAACACGTCGCGATCGCCGCGCACGAGCCGGACCTGCTTGTCGTGGGTGACCCGGCCGAGCGCCTTGCCGCGCTCGGAGACCAGCACCAGACCCGTGTGGCACGGAAGGCCGGCGGCCTGCTCGATGTGGGTGCGATCGTGCTCGAAAAGGGCGTCGATGTCGGCCGAGTCGACCTGGAGCTCGGCCATTCCGGTCCACCCGGACGTGTTCACCAGTTCGGCGCGGTACTCCTCCGCGTTGAGCCCCATCGCGGAGGCCTTGACCCGCATCGGGACGTCCTTGGACACCAGCGTCACATCACGCCCCTCTGCCATGAGGTGCCTGGCGACCGCCAGGATGCGCGAATCGTTGTCACCCAGTCGGAATCCGGGCGGAAGGACGGTCGCGTCGATGTGATTGAGCTCCACCCGCAGTATCCCGCCGGATTCTCCGATCGGGACGGGCGCGTCCAGCCGCCCGTACTGCGTGCGCAACTCGTCCAGCATCCGCAGCGCGTGCCGGGCGAAGTAGCCCAGCTCCGGGTGGTGGCGCTTGGCCTCCAACTCGGTGATCACGATGACGGGCAGTACCACCTCGTGCTCGTCGAACTTCAAGAGCGCCGACGGATCGGCAAGGAGCACGCTGGTGTCGAGGACATACGTCCGGTGCTGCGGAGCACGGCGTTGGATCGTGGCCACGGAGTGCCTCGCCCCCTCTCAGGGCACGCGCACCGTGCGCCCTGATCGCTCGGAGTCCGGGCCCCGGCCCGAGGGCCGGGTGCCCGGCCCTCCTGTCGCCGTGAACTGTGGAGCTTGAAGTGCACGGAAGGGCCTCCCGGGCAGGTGACGGGGTGTCACCCACATATCGCACCGGCCCACAGTGTGTGCGCCGGTCCGACGGGGTTATTCCCGTGATCAGGGGCTCCGACACAAACGGGATGATCACATGTTGCCGGAACACCCAAGAGGAGTAAGCCCAATGACGACGTGTCAGGCTCCGTAGCGGCGATGCCGGGCCGAGTAGTCGCGCAGCGCCCGGAGAAAGTCGACTTTTCGGAAGTCCGGCCAGAAGGCTTCGCAGAAGTAGAACTCGGAATGCGCGCTCTGCCACAGCAGGAAACCGGACAGCCGCTGTTCACCCGATGTTCGAATGACCAGATCGGGATCGGGCTGGCCGCGGGTGTAGAGGTGCTCGGCGATGTGCTCCACGTCCAGCACCTCGGCGAGCTCCTCGATCGAGGTGCCGCGGCTGGCGTGCTCCTGGAGCAGCGAGCGGACCGCGTCGGCGATCTCGTGCCGACCGCCGTATCCGACGGCGACGTTGACGAAGACGCCGTCCAGGTCCGCGGTCTCGGCCTCGGAGCGCTTGAGCACCTCGCGCGTGTGTTCGGGCAGCAGGTCGAGTGCGCCGACCGGGTGCACCCGCCACCGGCGCGCGGCGGCCAGGTCCTGGACCGCGTTCTCGATGATCACCATCAGATCGGCCAGTTCCTCCGGCGGCCGATTGAGGTTGTCCGTGGACAGCAGCCACAGCGTCACGACCTCGACGCCGACCTCGTCGCACCAGCCGAGAAGTTCGTGGATCTTGTCGGCGCCCTTGCGATGCCCCTCGGCCACCTGTGCGCCGTACGCCTTCGCCCAGCGGCGGTTGCCGTCCAGGATGACGCCGACGTGACGCGGTATCACCGTACGGTCGAGCGATGCCTCGATGCGCTTTCCGTACGCGCCGTATGCGAGGTCCCGCAGGCCCATGTCCACCTGCTCCTCCGTCCGTGATCACCCGCGCCGAAAACCCTACTCCCGTCCGACACCGGCTCGGAATCACGCGGCGGAGGGCGGGCGTGAAGATGCGGTGAAGGTCGGCTCGCGGACGGCGCGTCGCAGTGACGCGCACTCGTCCCGAGGGCGGCATTCCGGAACGCCGAGGGCCCGGCGGGAGAGATCCCGCCGGGCCCGGAGCGTACCGGTATTTTGACGCCGAGTCAGCTCAGCCCTGGAGCCGCGCGACCAGCTTGTTGTACTCGTCCCACAGTCCCTGCGGGGTGTGCGAGCCGAACTTCTCCAGGTGCTCGGGGACCAACGCGGCCTCCTGCTTCCAGATCTCGCGGTCCACGGTCAGGAGCAGGTCCAGTTCCGCGTCGGTGAGGTCCAGGCCCTTGAGGTCCAGGGACTCGCGCGTCGGCAGTACGCCGATCGGGGAGTCCACGCCGTCGGCGAGCCCTTCGAGGCGCTCGACGATCCACTTGAGCACGCGGCTGTTCTCGCCGAAGCCGGGCCACACGAACTTGCCGTCCGCGTCCTTGCGGAACCAGTTCACGTAGTAGATCTTCGGGAGCTTGTCCGCCGACGTGGCCTGGCCGATGTCCAGCCAGTGCGCCATGTAGTCGCCCATGTTGTAGCCGCAGAACGGCAGCATGGCGAACGGGTCACGGCGCAGCTCGCCGACCGTGCCCTCGGCGGCCGCGGTCTTCTCCGACGCCACGTTCGCGCCGAGGAACACGCCGTGCTGCCAGTCGAAGGACTCGGTCACCAGCGGCACGGCACTCGCCCGACGGCCGCCGAAGAGGATGGCCGAGATCGGCACGCCCTTCGGGTCCTCCCACTCGGGGGCGATCGTCGGGCACTGGGCGGCCGGGACGGTGAAGCGCGCGTTCGGGTGGGCAGCGGGGGTGTCGGACTCGGGAGTCCAGTCGTTGCCCTTCCAGTCGATCAGGTGCGCGGGCTTGTCCTCGGTCATGCCCTCCCACCAGACGTCGTTGTCGTCGGTGAGCGCCACGTTGGTGAAGACCGAGTTGCCCCACATGGTCTTCATCGCGTTGGCGTTGGTGTGCTCGCCGGTGCCCGGCGCGACCCCGAAGAAGCCCGCCTCGGGGTTGATCGCGTACAGCCGGCCGTCCTCGCCGAACCGCATCCACGCGATGTCGTCGCCGACGGTCTCGACCTTCCAGCCCGGAATGGTCGGCTGGAGCATCGCGAGGTTGGTCTTGCCACACGCGGAGGGGAAGGCGGCGGCGATGAACTTCGGCTCGGCGCCCGAGGGAGGCGTGAGCTTCAGGATCAGCATGTGCTCGGCCATCCAGCCCTCGTCGCGCGCCATGACCGACGCGATCCGGAGCGCGTAGCACTTCTTGCCGAGCAGGGCGTTGCCGCCGTAGCCCGAGCCGTAGGACCAGATCTCCCGGTCCTCGGGGAAGTGCGTGATGTACTTCTCGGTGTTGCACGGCCACGGCACGTCCGCCTCGCCCTCGGCGAGCGGGGCCCCGAGGGTGTGCACGGCCTTGACGAACTCGCCGTCCGTACCGAGGAAGTCCAGGACCGCCTGGCCCATCCGCGTCATCGTGCGCATCGAGACCGCCACGTACGCGGAGTCGGTGATCTCCACGCCGTAGGCGGACAGCGGCGAACCGACGGGACCCATGCAGAACGGCACGACGTACATCGTGCGACCGCGCATCGAGCCGGCGAACAGGCCGCCGAGCTTGGTGCGCATCTCCGCGGGGGCTATCCAGTTGTTGGTCGGACCCGCGTCCTGCTCCTTCTCGGAGCAGATGTAGGTCCGGTCCTCGACTCGCGCGACGTCCCGAGGGTCGGAGGTCGCGTAGTAGCTGTTGGGGCGCTTGTTCTCGTCGAGCTTCCTGAAGGTGCCCTTCTCGACGAGGAGGTCGGCGAGGCGCTGGTACTCCTCTTCCGAACCGTCACACCATTCGATTCGGTCGGGCTGGGTGAGCTGGGCGATCTCGCTCACCCAGTCGAGCAGCTGCCTGTGTTTCGTCGGGACCTCGTTGGCCACGATCGCTCCATTTCGCGCCTGGGACGGCGAGTCCCCGGCGTCGGGGTTGAGGGTTGCGGGGATTTTATCCGGTCGGCCGGGCGCGGAACCGCCCGGGACAGGTCCCCACCTGGAAGTTGTGCCCCGTACCGGACCGAAAACCCCAAAGACGTGCGGTTTCGCGCCCCTCCGGGACAAGATCTCCCGTGATGCGTTTCACTTCATACCAACCAGTAACCTACGTCCGCGTAAGTACACTCGGCCCCATGAGTGTGGACGCGCACGCCTTGACGGCGCCCTTGACGCCCATCAAACCCAAGCTGCGCGGATGGATCCACGCGGGGACATTCCCCCTCGCCGTGGCCGCGGGCATAGTTCTCGTCGCCCTGGCCGGGGACACCAAGTCCCGCATCGCGTGCGGCGTGTTCGCGCTCACCGCGGCGATGCTCTTCGGCACGTCCGGGATCTACCACCGCGGCAACTGGGGACCCCGCGGCGAGGCGGTCCTGCGCCGGCTCGATCACGCCAACATCTTCCTGATCATCGCGGGCACATACACCCCGCTCACCATCCTTTTGTTGGGCAAAAGCGATCAGATCCTGCTGTGGGTGGTGTGGATCGGGGCACTCGCCGGGATCGGTTTCCGGGTCTTCTGGATCGGCGCGCCGCGCTGGCTCTACACCCCGATCTACGTCGCGCTCGGCTGGGCCGCGGTGTTCTACCTGCCCGAGTTCATGCGCGAGGGCGGCGTCGCGGTGGTGGTCCTGGTGATCGTCGGCGGGGTGCTCTACAGCCTCGGCGCGGTGGTCTACGGGATCAAGCGGCCGAACCCGTCGCCGCAGTGGTTCGGCTTCCACGAGGTCTTCCACGCCTTCACGCTGCTCGCGTTCGCGAGCCACTTCGTGGCCGTCGCCCTGGTGGCGCTCGGCTGATCCGTTCACCCCCACATCGACCCGAAGGCCCGCGGCTCCGAGAGGAGTCGCGGGCCTTCGGGCTTTTCCGGATTTTCCCCCGTTCTTTGGGCGCCCTTTGCCGAATATCTTGACCGTCTCTAGATTTTGAGAGCTACTGTCATAAGGTGGCAGCACTCAAACGACTGGAGATGTCATGACTGGGGCGAGCGGGAGCGCGAGCGCGGGAACGGACCGGGCGTCGGAGGCGGATGCGCCGCCCGACCCGAGGCGATGGTGGGCGCTGGCGGCGCTGGTGGTCGGGCTGCTCGTGGTCGGCCTCGACACCACGATCATCAACGTGGCGATGCCGACCATGAGCGATCAGCTCGGGGCGACCACGGGCGATCTCCAGTGGATCGCCGACTCGTACATCGTGGTGTTCGCGGCCGGCATGCTCCCGGCCGGACTGATCGGCGACCGCTACGGGCGGCGGCGCTTCCTGCTGGTGGGGCTCGCGGTATTCGGGGTCGGCTCGGTGGTCGGCTCGCTGGTCGACTCGGTCGACGGGGTGATCGCGGCCCGCGCGCTGATGGGGATCGGCGCGGCGTTCATCATGCCGCTGTCGCTGTCGATCCTGCCGTCGCTGTTCCCGCCCGCGGAGCGCGGCAAGGCGATCTCGGTCTGGGCCGCGAGCACGGCCCTGGGCATCCCGCTGGGCCCGATCCTCGGGGGCTGGCTGCTCGAGCACTTCTGGTGGGGCTCGGTGTTCCTGCTCAACATCCCGATGGTCGGTCTCGCGCTGCTCGTGTGCGGGTTCCTGCTGCCGAGCTCGCGGTCCGCCGACGCGCCCGGGATCGACGTGGGGGTGACGACGATGGTGGTCGCGGGGCTGACCGTGCTGGTGTTCGCGGTGATCGAGGCGCCCGAGCGCGGTTGGGGCGATCCTCGGGTCCTGGCCCTGTTCGGCGCGGCCGCGCTGCTGATCGCGGGCGTGGTGCTGCGCGAGGTCCGGTCGCGACGGCCGATGATCGACTTCGGGCTGTTCCGGGACGGCAACTTCCTCTGGGGCACGGTCGCCGCCCTCGTGCCCTCCTTCGCGATAGCCGGCGTGCTGTTCCTGGTCCCGCAGCGGCTCCAGGGCGTCGACGGGCACGACGCGTTCGGCACCGGCCTGCGGCTGCTGCCGCTGCTGGGCGGGCTGTTCGCGACGTCGCTGGCGAGCGGCAGGCTGGCGCCGCGGTTCGGCTACAAGGTGCTCATCCCGACCGGGTTGTTCGTGCTCGGCGGCGGGCTGCTGATGGGCGCGACCGGCTCGGTGCACGACGGGTACGGGTGGACGGCCGCCTGGCTCACCGTGAGCGGGCTCGGGCTCGGCCTCTCGCTGGTGCCGGCGATGGACGCGGTGATGGCCAACCTGGCGCCGGAGCGCACCGGGATGGGCTCCGCCCTGGTACAGACCCTGCGGCAGGTCGCGGGCGCGCTCGGGGTCGCCATCCTGGGCAGCGTGCTCGCGTCCGCCTACCTGGACCGGATCGACACGAGCGGGCGCTCGGACGAGGTCCGCGACGCGGCACGCGACTCGATCGGCGGCGCGGCCAAGGCGGCGACGCGAAGCGGGGACGACGCGCTCCTCGACTCGGCCCGGGAGGCGTTCGTGCACGGGATGAACGTGAGCCTGCTGATCTGCGGCGTCGCGGCGATCGTGGTCGCCGTCGCGGTGGCGATCTTCCTGCCGCGGCGCACCGTGCCGGTGGAGGTGCCGGCGGACCCGACGAACGGAGCGGGAGAATCGGGGCATGACCGCGCAGGAGCAGCCCTCCATTCCTGACTCGGCCGCCTCCCCCGTGGGGCTGCGCGAGCGGAAGAAGATCAAGACCCGCCAGGCGATCCGTCGCGAGGCGTACCGGCTCTTCCGCGAGCACGGCTACGACGCCACGACCGTGGACCAGATCGCCGAGGCCGCCGAGATCTCGCCGAGCACCTTCTTCCGCTACTTCCCGAGCAAGGAGGACGTGGTGCTCACCGACGAGTACGACCCGCTGCTCGTGGAGGCGCTGCGTTCCGCGCCGGAGGGCACGAGTCTGGTCCGAATCGTGCGGACGGGTGTCATGAACGCCATGCGCGAGGTCATGCGCGAGGACCGCGAGGAGCTGGCCACCCGGATGACGCTGATGCTGAGCGTGCCGGCGCTGCGGCGGCGATCGTACGACCAGCAGATGCAGTCCTGGACGCTGATCGCCACGGCCTTCGCCGAGCGGTCCGGGCGCGCGGTGAACGACTTCGAACTGCGGGTGGCCGCCTCCGCGATCAACGGCGCGATGGCGGAGTCGATGGCCAGATGGGCCGAGGGCGGCTGCGCCGAGGACCCGGTCGCGTTGATCGACCGGGCCCTGGGCTACCTGGAGAAGGGGCTGCGGGACAGCCCCTGACCCGGCTTCAGGCCTTGGCCACGGCCTTGGCGAGCACCTGCCGGGCCAGCTCCTCCGGATCGGTCACCGGGGCGTCGCAGGTGAAGTGCCGACACACGTACGCCGCCGGCCGGCCGCCCACCAGCGGTCGGTCGCGCAGCAGCGGCATCGGCGACTCGTCGGTCGGGTCGCCCATCGCGACCACCGCGCCGGGGGCGGTGGACATCAGCGCGGTCAGGTAGAGCGCCCAGGTCGCGTCGTCCTCGCGCGAGCCGACCACCGCGATCTCGCGCGGCCCGTCCGCCCACGCCTCGGCGACCGCCAGGCCCCACCCGATGCTGCGCGGCGACTGGGCCGCGAGCACCCGCACCAGGCCGAGCGCGCGCCCGGCCGCCTCGCGGTGGTCGACCAAGCCCAGGTGCGCCGCGTAGCCGAGGAGCGCGCCGGCCGCGCCGGTCCAGCCGGACGGGGTGACCCCGTCGGTCGGGTCCTGCGGCCGGCGGAACAGTTCCTCGGCGTCGTCGGCGGTGTCGTAGAGCGCGCCGTCCTCGTCCACGAAATGCCCGAGTACGACGTCCAGGAGCACGCCGGCGAAGGTCAGCCAAGCGTCGTCCGAGGTCACCGCGTACAGCGCGAGGAAGCCCTCGGCGACGTCCGCGTAGTCCTCCAGGACCCCCGCGTTGGGGCCCGGCCGGCCGTCACGCGAGGTGCGCACGAGCCGGTCGCCCAGCTCGTCGTCCTCGTCGCCGCCCAGATGCACGGCCAGCAGCAGGTCGGCCGCCGCGAGCGCGGCGTCGAGCAGGTCGGGGCGGGAGAACAGGGTGCCGGCCTCGGCCAGGGCGGCGATCGCGAGCCCGTTCCACGCGGCCACGATCTTGTCATCGCGCCCGGGGCGGGGCCGCTCCTCGCGCGCGGCCAGCAGCCGGTCCCGGACCGTCTCGAAGCGCTCGACGTCCTCGGGGTCGTCGAGCAGTCGCAGCACCGACTTCCCGTGCTCGAAGGTGCCTTCCTCGGTCACCGCGAACACCCCGGCCGCCCACGCGCCGTCCTCGGCGCCGAGCACCTCGGTCAGCTCGGCGGGCGTCCAGGCGTAGAACGCGCCCTCCACCGAGTGCCCCTCGGCGTCCGCGCTGTCCGCGTCGAGCGCCGACGCGAACGCGCCCTCGGGGGTCCGCAGTTCGCGGACCAGGAAGTCGGCCGTCTCCAACGCGATCCGACGGGCGAACTCGCTCCCGGTCGAGCGCCACAGGTGCGTGTACACCCGGATCAGCTGGGCGTTGTCGTAGAGCATCTTCTCGAAGTGCGGCACCACCCACCCGGCGTCCACCGAGTAGCGCGCGAAGCCGCCGCCGAGTTGGTCGTAGATGCCGCCGCGGGCCATCGCCTCGCAGGTGTTCTGCGCGATCTCCAGGGCCGTCTCGGACTCGGTCCTGGCGTGGTGGCGGAGCAGGAACTCGAGCACCATCGACGGCGGGAACTTGGGCGCGTGGCCGAAGCCGCCGTTCGCGACGTCGTAGTCGCGCGCGAGCCGGGCCAGCGCGAGGTCGAGGTCCTCGGCGTTCGGCGGGGCGCCGTCGGTGTGCAGCTCGCGCGGAGCGGCGAGCGAGGCGGCGATCTGGGTGCCGGTGCGGCGCACCTCGTCGTTGCGGTCCTTCCACGCGACCTTGACCGCGTGCATGAGCTGGCGGAACGAGTGCATCCCGCGGCGTGCCTCGGCCGGGTAGTAGGTGCCGCAGTGGAACGGCTCGCCGTCGGGCGTCGCGAACACGGTCATCGGCCACCCGCCCTGGCCGTTGTTCATCGCGACCGTGGCCTCCATGTAGACCGCGTCCACGTCGGGGCGCTCCTCGCGGTCGACCTTGATCGCGACGAAGCCCTCGTTGATGATCGCGGCGGTGGCCTCGTCCTCGAAGGACTCGTGGGCCATCACGTGACACCAGTGGCACGCGCTGTAGCCGATGCTCAACAGGATCGGGACATCACGGCGCCGGGCCTCCGCGAAGGCATCCGAACCCCACGGCCACCAGTCGACGGGATTGTCGACGTGCTGGAGCAGGTAGGGCGACGTGGATCCGGCGAGACGGTTCGACATGCGCCCATCCTCGCAGGACGGACTCCGACGAGGCCGCTCAGGCGACGGGCGCGCCGTTGCCTTCCCTGTGGTTCGCCTGGTCGGCGTCCCGGGCGGACTCGGCACCGGTCGACTTCCGGTCTTCCTCGAAGTCGACCCGCTTGAGCTGCTTGTTCATCGACTTCAGGAGGAACCACGTGGCGATCGCGAGCCCGGCGACCACCAGGAACCCGAGCAGGCCCGGCGAGACCTTGCTTTCCTCGACCGCGAGCTGGATCGCGAGCGGTGTCATGACGAACTACCTCCTGGATCGGAACCCCTTGTGGTCAAGAGTGACATCCGATCGGCGGCACGTATGCATCGAGGGCCCGGAGAGTCACTCTCCGGACCCTCGATCGGGTCGATCACGGCGCTGGGTCCTGTCGCCGGACAGGGCCTAGCGGCTCGCGCCCACCCGGACGCCGGCGAACAGGTCGTCCTCGGGCAGGTCGGTGTCGACCAGCGAACGGACCAGCTCGTAGTCCTCGGTCGGCCACACCTCGCGCTGCACGGAGATCGGGACGCGGAACCAGAAGCCCTCCGGGTCGACCTGCGTCGCGTGCGCGATCAGCGCCCGATCGCGCGTCTCGAACCAGTCGGCGCACGGGATACGCGTGGTGATGTCGCGCTCGTCGCGGTCGCCCCAGCGCTCCAGCCACTCGCCGTAGGGCGATTCCAGGTCGCGCGCGAGCATGCCCTCGTGCAGCGCGACGATCCGCGCGCGCGAGATGCCCTGGTTGTAGTACAGCTTCAGCGGCTGCCACGGCTCGCCGGCGTCCGGGTAGGCGTCCGGGTCGCCCGCGGCGTCGAACGCCACCATCGTGATCTTGTGCGTCTGGATGTGGTCGGGGTGCGGGTAGCCGCCGTTCTCGTCGTACGTGGTGATCACGTGCGGGCGGAACTCGCGGATCAGCCGCACCAGCGGCTCGGCCGCCTTCTCGACGTCGAGCACCGCGAAGCACCCGTCCGGCAGCGGCGGAAGCGGGTCGCCCTCCGGCAGTCCCGAGTCCTCCCAGCCCAGCCACGCCTGCCGGACGCCGAGGATCTCGCGCGCCGCGTCCATCTCCTTGCGGCGCACCTCGTGGATGTTCGCCTCGATCTCCGGATCGCCCTGGAGAGCGGGGTTGAGCACCGAGCCGCGTTCGCCGCCGGTACAGGTCGCGACGAGGACGTCCGCCCCCTCGGCGACATAGCGCGCCATGGTGGCCGCACCCTTGCTGGACTCGTCGTCGGGGTGCGCGTGCACCGCCATCAGCCTCAGCCGATCGTCACTCACCGGAACGTCGCTCCTCATTCGTGCCCCCGTGTCCCGGCCGCCGTGTCGTTCCGCCGGGACCTGTCGAAGGGCGCTCTTGCACCGGACATATAGTGGCCGATAGATCTCGCCCGGGCGCAAACCCGGGCCCGTCCCCGCAGGAGACACGGTGAGCGCAACGCCCGTAACCCGCTACGGCAAGGGCGCCACCCGAAACGACCGGGGCCTGAAGATCGCCTTCGCGGTCTTCATGGTGCTGCTCGTGGCCGGCACGGTGTGGATCGGCCTCGATGTGGCGAACCCCGGGGTCCGCGGGTCTATTCCGAGCTTCCGCGTCACATCCGACTCCTCGCTCGAGGCACAGGTCGAGATCCGCAAGGACGCCGACAAGGAAGCCGTCTGCGTGCTGCGTTCGCGCGACCGCGACGGCGCCGAGGTCGGTCGGCGCGAGCTGCGCTTCGCCAAGGGCGAGAAGCGCGTCGACCGGACCGAGACGCTGCAGACGGCGGGCAAGCCCAATACCGCCGAGCTGGAGGACTGTCACACCGTCGGCTGAGCGGTGTACCCCGATCGGATGTCGAGCCGAGGCGCCGAGCGGGGTGCCGGGCCGGGCGCCGAGCCGGGTGCCGGGCCGGGCGCCGAGCCGGGTGCCGATTCACCCACTCGTGCGTGACTGCCCGAGACGTCGGGAGATTGTTACTCTCGAAGCTTCGTCCCCTCACGACCCGAGGTGTTCACACCGCGGACGGTGAGGGGGCGCTGGTGTATGTGACCCGTGACCCCGCTCGTCGGGTCGGGCCGCATGCACCTCCTTTGTACGCAGCACCGTGTACGCAGTCCCTGTCGCAGACCTACGAGGAGCACCCCGTGACCCAGACCAGCGAAAGCGTCACCTGGCTCACCCAGGAGGCGTACGACCGGCTCAAGGCCGAGCTGGAACACCTGTCGGGTCCCGGCCGTTCCGAGCTCGCCGTGAAGATCGAAGAGGCCCGCCAGGAAGGCGACCTCAAGGAGAACGCGGGCTACCACGCGGCCAAGGAGGAGCAGGGCAAGCAGGAGCTGCGCATTCGCCAGCTCATCGGCCTGCTCCAGAACGCCAAGGTCGGCGAGGCCCCGGCGGACGACGGCATCGTCGAGCCCGGCATGGTCGTCACCGTCGTCTTCAACGGCGACAAGAATGACCCCACGACCTTCCTGCTCGGCTCGCGCGAGGACGCCGTGACCGACGTCGAGGTCTACTCCCCCCAGTCGCCGCTCGGCAAGGCCATCAACGGCAAGACCGTCGGCCACAAGGCCACGTTCGCGCTGCCCAACGGCAAGAGCACGAGCGTCGAGGTCACGGACGCCAAGCCCTACAAGGGCTGAGCTCCACGCGAGAAGGCCCGGCCCCCACGCGGGGCCGGGCCTTCTCGCGTCTAGGAGACCGCGGAGCGGTACTTGCGCACCGACCACGTGCGGAACACCACGATGATCAGCAGCGACCACATCAGCGACGCCCACACGGGGTGCTGCATGGGCCACGCGTCCGACACCGCGTCGGCGCCCGGCGTGCCGAACAGCACCCGGGCCGCCTGGACCGTCGCGCTGAACGGGTTCCAGTAGGCCACGTGCTGCAGGAACGTGGGCAGCGTGGTCGGCGGCGCGAACGCGATCGACAGGAACGACAGCGGGAACAGCCAGATCAGACCCCCGGACGTGGCCGCCTCCGGAGTGCGCACCGACAGGCCGATCAGCGCGCCGATCCAGGAGAACGCGTAGCCGAGGAGCAGGAGCAGCGCGAGCCCGCCGAGGCCCTTGAGCAGCCCGTCGTGCATCCGCCAGCCGACGATCAGCGCGCACATCACCATGACCACCATGGTCAGCGCGGTCTGCACGGCGTCGGCGATGGTGCGCCCGGTCAGCACCGCGCCGCGCGACATCGGCAGCGAGCGGAACCGGTCCATCAGGCCCTTGTGCATGTCCTCGGCGATGCCCGCGCCGGCGCCCGCCGTGGCGAACGTGACGGTCTGCGCGAAGATGCCGGCCATCACGTAGTCGCGATACGCGGTCTTGTCCTCGACCCCGGGGATGCCGATCGCACCACCGAAGACGTACGCGAACATCAGCACGAACATGACCGGCTGGATCATCCCGAAGATGATCATCTCCGGAATCCGCATCATCCGGATCAGATTGCGTCGGGTCATCACGATCGAGTCGCGCACCGACTGCGCTATGCCCCCGCGGGTCGCGGGTGCGCCCTTGGGGGCGGTCAGGGTCGCCGTCACTTCCGCACCGCCTTGCCGCTGTCCACGCGGTCCTCGTCGCCGATGTCGCCGTTCTCGCCGTCGCCGTGGCCGCCGCTGTCGCCGTTGCCGTTCTCGGTCTCGGCGGCGTGCCCGGTCAGCGAGATGAACACGTCGTCCAGGGTCGGCCGACGCAGGCCGATGTCGTCGATCTCGATGCCGCGGGCGTCGAGTTCGCGGATGATCTCGGCCAGCAGCTTCGCGCCGCCGCTGACCGGGACGGTGATCCGCCGCTGGAGCTTGACCACGCCCAGCTCGCCCTTGCCGAACGCGCCGAGCATCTCGCTCGCGTCGCCGAGTCGTTCGGCGTCGTGCACGACCACCTCGACGCGCTCGCCGCCGACCTTGGCCTTGAGCTGGTCGGCCGTGCCGCGCGCGATCACCTTGCCGTGGTCCACCACGGCGATGTCGTTCGCGAGGTGGTCGGCCTCCTCCAGGTATTGCGTGGTCAGCAGCAGCGTCGTGCCGCCCGCGACCAGCTCCTCGATGACCCGCCACAGCGCCATCCGGTTGCGCGGGTCGAGGCCGGTGGTGGGCTCGTCCATGAACATCACCGGCGGACTGACCACGAGCGCCGCCGCCAGGTCGAGCCGGCGGCGCATGCCGCCCGAGTAGGTCTTGGCGGGCCGGTCGGCCGCCGCGGCCAGGTCGAACTGGGTCAACAGCTCGCCGGCCCGATGCTTGGCGTCCTTGCCGCTGAGCTGGTAGAGCTCGCCGACCATCCGGAGGTTCTCCCGACCGGTCAGATATTCGTCCACGGCAGCGAACTGCCCGGACAGGCCTATCGAGCGGCGGACCGCGTTGGGGTTCTTGAGCACGTCGTGACCCGCCACTATCGCCCGCCCGGAATCGGGTTTGAGCAGGGTGGTCAGTACGCGCACACATGTCGTCTTGCCTGCGCCGTTCGGTCCGAGCAGGCCGAGGACGGTGCCGGTCGGCACACTCACGTCCACGCCGTCGAGCGCTCGGACCGAGCCGAAGGTCTTGACGAGACCTTCGGCGACGATCGCTTCCTGCATGTCGGTGGATCACTCCTCGTGCGGTCGGGGAGGGGGTGGCCGGTCGATTCTGATCTCCCACCATGCGCCCAAACGCGCCGAGCGTGCGACTGTTTTTCACCGGAAGCACAACTGTTCGTGACGGGTTGACAGCGGTACGACGAACGTTGACGTCGCTCGACCGCGTCCTCCGTGGGTGGGCATGGCTCGTGCGACGAGCCAACAACACGCCTACGACAAACGGCCTCAGGTCTTGCTGACGGTGTAGCCGGCGCTGTACAGCGCCTCGACCACGGCCGCACAGTGCCGGGTCCCCTTGGTCTCCAACTGCAGGTCCACGTCCGCCTCGCCGACCCGCAGCGTCGCGTCGGTGCGCACGTGCGACACCGCCGCGATGTTGGCGTCGGTCTCCGCCAACCGACCCAACAGCGTGGCCAGCGCGCCGGGGCTGTCCGGGATCCGGACCCGCAGGGAGAGGTAGCGGCCGGCCGCGGCCAGCCCGTGCCGGAGCACCCGAAGCATCAGCAGCGGGTCCACGTTCCCGCCGGAGAGCACCGCCACCACCGGGCCCTCGATCGGCTCGCCGGCTTCGAGCAGGGCCGCCACCGACGCGGCGCCGGCCGGCTCCACGACCAGCTTGGCCCGCTCCATGCACAGCAACAGGGCCTGCGACAGCGACTCCTCGCCCACCGTGCGGACGCCGTCCGCGTGCGCGTGGATCAGCGCGAAGGGGACCTCGCCGGGGCGACCGACGGCGATCCCGTCGGCCATCGTGCCGAACGACGGCAACGACACGGGCGCGCCGGCCGCGAGCGAGGGCGGGTAGGCGGCGGCGGACGCCGCCTGGACGCCGATCACCTTGACGTCGGGGCGAAGTGCCTTGACCGCGACGGCGATTCCGGCGAGCAGGCCGCCGCCGCCGGTGCCGACCAGGATCGTCTTGACCTCGGGGCACTGCTCCAGGATCTCCAGGCCGACCGTGCCCTGGCCCGCCACGACGTCGTGGTGGTCGAAGGGGTGGATGAACACCGCCCCGGTCTCGTCCGCGTACGCGCGCGCGGCGGTCAGCGCGTGCTCGACGTTGTCGCCGCCGAGGATCACCTCGGCGCCGTAGGAGCGGGTCGCGGCCACCTTGGGCAGCGGCGCGCCGGCCGGCATGAACACCGTGGACGCGACTCCGAGCGTGCGGGCCGCGAGCGCGACGCCCTGAGCGTGGTTGCCGGCGCTCGCCGCGACGACACCTCGGGCGCGTTCGGCCTCGTTCAGGCCGGCGATCCGCACGTACGCGCCGCGGATCTTGAAGGAACCGGTGCGCTGGAGGTTCTCGCACTTGAGGTGGACGGGTGTGCCGACGCGATCGGTCAGCGCCCGACACGTCCTCATCGGTGTCTCGCGGACGACCCCTTCGAGCATCTTTCGCGCGATGCGGATGTCGTGCAGGGTCACCGGGGCCTGGGCAGGACTGCTCATACGCCGAGTGTCGCACCAACCGCCCGGCCGTACGCGGTCGGTCCCATCCGCCCCGGGAGTCCCCGGGATCGACTCGGAGGCCGCCGCGCGGTCCCCGCCCGAGCTACCGGGGAGTAGCCGCCGGGAGTTCAGGAACCGCCCGGGGTCCGGGCCTGGCGCCGCTCCATCGAGCTGTTGAAGCGGGTGAGCAGCTCGGTGAACCGCTCGCGGTCGTCCGTGCTCCAGCCCTCGCAGATCTCCGCCATCAGGCGCTGCCGGGCGCGCCGGACCTGGTGCAGCCGATCCCGACCCTCCACCGAGAGTTCGAGCAGCACGGCGCGCCCGTCGTCGGGGTTGGGCACCCGGTCCACGAGCCCCTGCTCGACCAGTGGGGTGACCTGGCGGGTCACCGTGGAGGAGTCGATGGTCATCGCCTGCGCGAGTGCCTTCACGCCCATCGCGCCACCCGCCTCGAGCCGGCCGAGCAGCAGGTAGGCCGCGCGGTCCATCGAGTTGCGCAGTTCGCCGACGGCGCCCAGCCGGGTCTGCTCGGCCCGACGGGCGAACAACGCGACCTCGTGCTGGAGGCGGTCGTAGAGCGGGTCGGCAGAGCCGGTGGGGTCGTCTTGGGCCTGATCCGGTGTCATCGCCGCTCGTTCGTCGATCCGATGTGTTGCTCCGAGGATATTGCGCGGACCGGGACCACCGGGTCCCGACTGGGCGATTCCACCCCGCAATGGGTGGCCGGGGTTTTACCGTTGCGTCGACGGAGGGTTTTCGTGCCGTCACCGAAAGGCGGGTCCGGTGTCGGTGATGCGGTGCCGAGGGGCGATATGTCGCGACACGCGACTACCCGAACGGGTGCGGGGCAGCAGCACGATGGAGAGCGGCAACGGCCCGGGTCCGGCCCGATGGCCTCCGCTCGGCAGATCTGCGGGAGGGGACCGTGCGCAAGCGCGAGGCTCGCGAGTTCGACGTCTTCGTCCACACGGTCGGCACGCAACTGCTGCATGCCGCCGACCTCCTGACCGGTGACCGGCTGCGCGCCGAGCGACGGGTCGAGCGCGCGCTCGCGGCCACCTTCCTGAAGTGGAACCGGGTCTCGCACCACGATCCGGTCCGCACCGCGTGGCGCGCGCTGATGCGTGGCTACCTGGACCCGTGGCGCCCGGGGCCGCGCGAGTATCGGGGCGAACTCGCGGACGCGGGCGAGCCGTTCGTCACGCTGGACCGGCTCGGCCGGGTCGAGCGGGCGACGGTGGTGCTGCGGTTGTACGCGCGCCTGGACGAGCACGACGCGGCCGAGGCGATGGGGCTGCCGATCGAGACGGTGGCCGGCGCGTGGCGGCGCGGCATGGCCGAGGTGCTGTCGGCCGGTCGGGCGCGGCGGGCCGCGGAGCCGGTCCGATGAGCGTGACGGTGCTGCCGCCGGGGGCGGACGACGCGGAGGCCGTGCCCGAGCCGCCGGAGTTCCCCTACCGGCCGCTGCCGGCCGACCTGACCCGCCGGGTGCGCCGGCGCGCCCACCTGCGCCGGCTGCGGCACCTCCTGGGCTCGTTCGCGCTGGCCGTCGGCGCGCTCGGCACGCTGTGGCTCGCGACCCCGGGGCACGAGGCCGGTGGCGGGTTGCCGCCGGCGCCGCTCGACCCCACCCCGATGTGGCCGGTCGACGAAGGCGGACCGCCCACGCCGCGGACCGATGTCGGCCTCGGCGGTTCGGCGTGGATCGGCTCCTCGGATCCGACGCACGGTTCGGCGTGGTGTCTGGGCGCGCCGAACGACGCGGGCAAAAGCACGGCCGTCGCGCTGTGCCGCTTCCTGCCGACGCCGGGCCGGCTGGACGCGGCGGCGCTGAACCCCGGCGTCTACGCGCCGGCGGGAGAGCGGTTGGTGGTCGCGGTCCTGATCGGGCAGAGCCCGCCCGGGCCCGCGGTGCGTGCCGAGTTGGAGGACACGGCCGGTCCGCGGCAGATGCGCCTGGACCGGCCCCCGGGGCTGCCGGGGGTGGCATACCTGTGGGCTTTCACCACCGGGGGGCCGGTCTCGATCACGGTCTACGACGGCAACGGCGACATCGTCACGGCGTGCGCGGCGTGTACCGAGAGCACCCGCTAGGCGCCGCGTCGGGCGTCAGCCGAGGGCCCGTTCGAGGTCGGCGAGCAGGTCGTCCGCGGACTCGATGCCGACGGAGAGCCGGACCAGGTCGCCCGGCACCTCCAGCGGCGAACCGGCGGCCGACGCGTGGGTCATCCGGCCCGGGTGCTCGATCAGCGACTCGACGCCGCCGAGCGACTCGCCGAGGATGAACAGCTCGGTGCGGTTGCACACCTCCACGGCGGCCTCCTCGCCGCCGCGGACGCGGAACGACACCATGCCGCCGAACGCCTTCATCTGCTTGACCGCGACGTCGTGTCCCGGGTGGCCCGGCAGCCCGGGGTAGAGCACCTCGACCACCCGCGGGTGACGCGACAGCAGGTCGACGACCCGCTCGGCGTTCGCGCAGTGGCGGTCCATCCGGACCCCGAGGGTCTTGATGCCGCGCAGCGTCAGCCACACGTCCATCGGCGCGGGCACCGCGCCCATCGCGTTCTGATGGAACGTCAACTCGGCCGCCAGACCGGCGTCCTTGACGACGAGCGCGCCGCCGATGACGTCGGAGTGGCCGCCCATGTACTTCGTCGTGGAGTGCACGACGATGTCGGCGCCGAGGGTCAACGGCTGCTGGAGGTAGGGCGAGGCGAACGTGTTGTCGACGACGAGCAGCGCGCCGGCGTCGTGCGCGACGCTCGCCAGGGCGGCGATGTCCGCGACGCCGAGCAGCGGGTTGCTGGGCGTCTCGCACCACACGATCTTCGTGACGCCCGGCCGGATCGCGGCGCGGACGGCGTCGAGGTCGCCGGCGTGCGCGGGGGTGTAGGCCATCCCCCACCGGGAGACGACCTTCGCGAACAGCCGGAACGTGCCGCCGTAGGCGTCGTCCGGGATGACCGCGTGGTCGCCGGGCGCGCACAGGGCGCGCAGGAGGCAGTCCTCGGCGGCGAGTCCGGAGGCGAAGGTGAGGGCCCTGGTGCCGTCCTCCAGGGCCGCGACACACTCTTCGAGCGCGGTACGGGTCGGGTTGCCGGAGCGGCTGTACTCGTAGCCGCCGCGCAGTCCGCCGACGCCGTCCTGCTTGTATGTGGACACCTGGTAGATCGGCGGAACCACGGCCCCGGTCAGCGGGTCGGGTTCCTGCCCGGCATGGATCGCCAGGGTCTCAAAGCCGTGCGATTGGGTCATGACCGGAACGTTAGCCGCCCGGGCCGGCCGGCGCGTCTTCCGGCGGGCCGGCGCCGGGTCGCGCGGCCGAACTCGCGGACCCGCCGGGCCCGCCGGACCCGCCGGACCCTCGGAAGACTCGTCGGACTCGATTCAGGAGCGCAGGAGGCGGTCGAGCATCAGGCGGGCCGCCTGGGTGGTGCGGGTGCGCACCTCGGGAAGGCGGTCGGCGGTGGTGGAGGTGAAGTAGGCGGAGAACACCACGGTGTCCTTGCGAACGGTCAACACGACGTAGGGCCACGGGCCGGCGCCGCTCTTGTCGAACATCTGCCCTTCCTCGGCGAAGACCTCGTCGGCCTCGGGAAGGGACGGCTGTGCGGCGCCCGGGGTGTCCTTGGCCTGGGTGCCGTCGGTGTAGATCCGGGTCGCGCAGCGGTCCTTGACCTGGCGCGCGTTCTGCACCTGCTCGTGGGCGCCGCCGACGTCCTTGTGCACGATCACGCTGGTGCTGCCGCTGGAGAGCCGGCCGGGGTTCGCGGCGTCCGGCGGCAGTTGGACCTGACGCACCCACTGGCCGACCAGGGTCGCCGGCAGCGGGACGCTCTGCTGGGTGCAGTCGGCGGCGTAGTCGGTCCAGGTCTCGCCGGCGTACTCGTAGGTGCTCTGTTTGACGACGCCCGTGCCCCAGTCCTCGGGGGTCAACGCGAGTGTCGTGGCGAGCGCCTGCGCCTGCTCGGGGGTGCGGGACGACGGGGCCGTGGTCGCGGTGGGGGCCTTGTCGGTGGGGCCCTTGCCGACCGGGCTCGTGGTCGTCGTCGTGGTCGTCTTGGCGCTCGCGCCGCCCGCGGTCACCGCGAACGGGTCCTCGCCGCCGTCGGCGCACCCCGCGAGCAGCAGGATCGCGGCGATCGGTGCCGCCGCACGCACCGCCGTGGTTCTCATCCCGTACATGTCGTCGACCCCCGTGTCGGACCCCCGTGAACGTGCCCGCCCATGGTAGTCAGCGCAGTTTCGCGTTGGTACGGGCGATCATCAGCCCGACCGCGTCGATGGCCTGGTCCTTGGCCGACTCGAAGGTCTTGTCGCCGCGGTCGACGACCGCCGCGGTCAGCACGACCTGGCCCTGACGAGCCGTCACCCACACGTATTGGAACGGCGCTCCGCCGTGCCCGGCGATCCACTGGGCGCGCGCGACGTGCACCTCGTCGATGCCCCCGACGGTCAGGTCGATGACCTGGATGGCGTTCAGCTTCTCGTCGCCGCCCAGGACCTGGTTCGGGCAACGCTTCGCGTCGGCGATGGCGAGGTCCATGTCGGCGTCGGCCTGGGCGGTCGAGGCGTACACGGTCGTGGAGGACGTCGCGAGCGTCTTGCTGAGGTTGTCGACGCCGGCCTTGCCGTCCGGGATGTACACGTAGCGTGCCATCGTGGCGAGGCCGCCCGGGACGGTGCCCTGGAGGGCCTGCTTGCAGTCGGTGCCGGTGATGATCCGGTCGAGCGCGGTGTACTCGTAGGTCTTCTCCTGCGGCACGTAGGTCGGGCCCCAGTCCTTGTCGTTGAGCGTGACCGCCGCGGCGAGGGTCTGCGCCTGCGCGGGGGTGAGCTGTACATCGGGGCGCCGGGTGGTGGTCGTGGTCGGCCCGGGCGTGGTCACGGGCGGCCTGGTGGTGGGGTGGTCGGGTGAGGGCGGCGGGAGCGCTTCGGTTTCCCGGTCCACCTCCGGGCGCACCGACGGCGAGGCGCTCGTCGTCGGCCCGAATGGGCTGTTCCCGGATGATTCGCTCTGACACCCGACCGTGAGCCCACCACTCACGATCAGGGCAGCTCCGACTGCCAACACACGCTTCATGGAATGCCCCCGCCTCCGCGAACGTTTCCGTAGGGACCATTGAAGCCGGTGGCGGGGGCTCCCGTGCGGGAACTGCCGCTCTACGAGGCTCTTTGCCGCACTACGACGACGGAGGCACGCGTGCTTTTCAATCGCAAGGACTTCGAGCCGCGCCTGCCGACGCGCGACGAGGCCCTGAAGGGCCGCGACACGCGCCCCTTCGATGTTCCGGAACTGCACAGGGTGCTGGGCAATCGCCTGGAGCCGCCGTTCCCGGCGGGGCTCGCGACAGCCGACTTCGGGCTGGGCTGTTTCTGGGGCGCGGAGCGCAAGTTCTGGCAGACCCGAGGGGTGTGGACCACCGCCGTCGGCTACCAGGGCGGCTACACACCGCATCCGACCTACGAGGAGACCTGCAGCGGCCGCACCGGCCACACGGAGGCGGTCCGCGTGGTCTACGACCCGGCCGTCGTCTCGTACCCGGAGCTGCTGAAGCTCTTCTGGGAGTCGCACGACCCGACCCAGGGCCACCGCCAGGGCAACGACGAGGGCACCCAGTACCGCTCCGCGGTCTACACCCACTCGGCCGCGGACCAGGCCGCCGCGGAAGCCTCCCGCGACGCCTACCAGGAGGTCCTCACCAAGGCCGGCTTGGGCACCATCACCACCGAGATCCGCCCGGCCGACGAGTTCTACTACGCCGAGGCCTACCACCAGCAATACCTGGACCGAGTCCCCAACGGCTACTGCGGCCTCGGCGGCACGGGCGTCAACCTGAGTGACCCCACCTCGGAGAACTGGGGCGCCTCCTGCCCCATCGGCATCGCCCCGGCCGGCGACTGACGCCCTCGCTCCGACGGTGCCGTCCCGCTTCGGGAAGCAGATCCCGCGAGCGACGGCACCAACGGTTCGGGTGCCTGCCCTTGCGTCACTCGGTCGGGTGTTGACGGGTCTGCATGACCGGCGTGCCCCCAAAGTGTTCGGTACGGTTTTTTCGCCCCAGCCGAACACATTCGGGAGTACAGGTGCCGCCAGGTCGCCCATCACGGACAACCGTGTACCAACGCTTGGAAGAGGCGGTCGCCGAGCTGCGGGAGCGGCTCGGCGGGCTACCAACACCCACCGAAGCGGAAGACATCTGGGCCGACATCTGGCATCAGGAAGCACACAACAGCACCGCCATCGAGGGCAACACCCTCATCTTGCGTGAGGTCGAAAAACTGTTGGACGAAGGCAAAGCCGTCGGTTCCAAGCCGTTGCGCGACTACATGGAAGTTCGAGGCTACGGAGACGCCGCACGCTGGGTCTACGGCCAAGCACTCGAGCCCGGGGGATGGCACAACGGAGAGCTTCTCTCGCTCCATGAAGTGCGCTCGGTCCACCACATGGCCATGACGCCCGTATGGACAGTCGATCCTCATCCTCATGCCTCGGACGCGGAAGGGCCCGGGGGATTTCGCCGTCACGAGATCGCCCGGTTCCCCGGCGGGATGAAACCCCCGCTCTGGACCGAAGTCGACCTTCTCATGCGGCAGTGGATCGAGGATGTCGATGCGCTACGCAACCCAGCCTCGCAACCGTTCCCCGAGTCGCTTGCACGCGTCCACAATTCGTTCGAGCGCATCCATCCCTTTCTCGACGGCAATGGCAGAGCCGGTCGCCTGTTGCTCAACCTGTTGCTCGGACGCCTCGGCTATCCGCCTGCCATCATCTACAAGCGCGATCGAGACAAGTACCTGAAGGCCATGCGCCGAGCCGACACCGGTGACCTCGGCCCGCTGGGGGAACTAATCGCGCGCAGCGTCACCAGCAACTTGCACAAGTTCGTCATCCCAGCGGTGGCCGGCCCGGTCCGACTTGTTCCACTGGCCGCGCTTTCAGCTTCCGACCTGACCGAGAGCGCATTGCGAGTCGCCGCCAGCCGTGGCCGGCTACGAGCGTCCAAGGGTGACGATGGCGTCTGGCGCAGCACGAAAAACTGGGTCGAACAGTATCGGGCCAACCGCTACAAACGTCAGCCGAAGTAACCGGTGCGCCCACGGTTGATAGCCCGCGGACCGGGTCACATGGCACAGCACGCTCGGCGGCACGGGCGTCAGCTGCCCGGTGGGCGTCGCCAAGGCCGGCGGCTGATCCGGTACACCTTCGGTGTCGTCGCGATCCGATGGCTGACCCCGTCGGCGCGACGACACCGAACCGCCGAGGCGCCCACCACCCGAGACGGATAGCCCCGCGTGGGTCGCCCGTCACAGGTGGGGGCGCCGCACGATCGGGTGACGATCTGCCGATCGGGGCTACGCAAACACAATGCGATTCATAGCATCAACGCTATGAACTGGGTACCGTTGAGCTGGAGCCGGAAGTCCGACACTGGCTGGAGCATCTGTCGACGACACGGTTCGCCACGGCCGCCTTCTACATCGACCTGATCGCAGCACGAGGCCCTCTGCTCGGCGAGCCCTACACGCGACAGTTGGACGGCAAGCTCCGCGAACTCCGCTTCCATCCGGACGGCGATGCAATCCGCGTCACCTACTGGATCGCCTCCGGCCGCAGGATCATCCTGCTGACCGTGTTCCGCAAGACACGGATGCGGGAAGAACGCGAAGTCCAACGCGCCAAGCACGCACTACAGCGATGCATCGATCAGGCTCATACGGTCGACAAGAGCGAGGAGTGATCTCATGGTGGGCCGCAGCGATTGGCAGGAAATCCGCCGGCGCCGCATGGCCGAACCCGGCGCGGAGGAGGCGTACGAGGCCACGCGGATCGCCTATGAACTCGGCCGGAGCGTGCGGGAGATGCGGGAAGCCCTCGGAATGACGCAGACACGCCTGGCTGTGGCTGCCGGCATGACTCAATCTGCCGTCGCGCGGTTCGAGGCAGGGGGCACGGTGCCGACGATTCAGGTCCTCGAACGCCTGGCCAAGGCATTGGGGGCCGACTTGGTCGTGCGGCTGACCCCCCGTACGGCAGCCTGACGGCAGCTACGCCGGCTGCGTCAGAGCGTCTGCGGCCTTGCCGTGGACGCTCTTTTCGTTGATCCGGGCCGTTGTCCTGGAGGCAGGGGCTGTGTCATACATGTCTAGACCAATTGCTCTCGGTGGAGAGAGGCGTTGTGCGACGGCGGATGACCGGGATCGGCTTGGCTGGGTTGGTCGTTGCGGGGTTGGTGGTGGGGTGTTCCGAGGATGGGCGGGATACGACGGCGCCGGCTGTGCCGGGGGAGGTCACGGCGCTGGCCTCGAGTTCGGTGTCGGTGCACGTGATGTGGCGGGCGGACACGGCGGTGGCCGCGTTCGAGGTGTACCGCGGGGACGTGAAGGTGCTCGACGTGACCGGCGGGCGGCACATGGTCGACGTCGGGGGGCTCGCGCCCGGGACCGCGTACTCGTTCACGGTGCGGGCCCGGGACAGGGCCGGGAACGTGTCGGCGGCGAGCGCGGCGGTGCCGGCCACGACGTTGTCGGTGGCCGAGGGCGAGCGGGTGCCGCCGAGCGCGCCGGGGAACGCGCGGGGGCAGGCGCAGGGGCCCGGCGCGGCGGTGTTGGTGTGGGACGCGGCCGCCGATGACGTCGGGGTGACCGCGTACGACGTCCGGCAGGGCGGCGTGCGGGTGCACAGCGTCGCGGGCGACCGGACCACCGCGGTGGTCACCGGGCTGCGCCCCGGGACCGACTACAGCTTCACCGTCATCGCGCGCGACGCGGCGGACAACTCGTCGCCGGAGAGCAACGCCGTGCGCGTGCTGACCGAACAGGGCGCGCCGGACGGTCGCAGCACCGCGCCCGGCGGCCTGACCGCGACGCCGCGGGTGGCGGAGGACGGCACCTACCTCGACCTGAGCTGGACGCCGCCGGTCGTCGACGGCACCGTCGCCGCCTACGAGGTGTACCTGGACGGGCGGTTCCTCACGACCGTGATCTGGGGCGCGAACCCGCCGACCGGGACGGCGCAGTACAGCCTCCCGCTCGGCGACGCGCCGCCGGCCGCACACGCCCTGAAGATCCGGGCGAGGTTGCCCGATGGGAAGTGGGGCGACTTCTCCGCCGAGCGGACGGTCGCGCCCGCCGGCCCGTGAGCGGCGGGGTCACGCCTTGGAGCGGGACCTCGTCGCCCGCGTCGAGCGCGCGCCCGTCGGGTTCTCGGGGATGGCCGGCATCGCCGAGCGCGGGGTGCGGGCGGCGCGGCGGGTCGGCTTCGCGACGGGGCCGATCTCGCGGGTCAGCCACAGGCAGATGACGTTGACGACGTAGTTGAGCTCGGCCTTGGTGAGCTGGTGGCCCGTGGAGATGCGGTGCACCTCTTCGAGGCAGCCTCGGCAGCAGGTGCCCGTGGCGTGCTGGGCCACGAAGACCGGGTGGCCGCGGTAAGGGGTCTGCCGGCCCTCCCTGGCGGGCTTCGCGGGGCCGAGGCGCCTGGCGACCAGGTCGTACGCGTACCAGCGCACGCCGGATTCGCCCAGCGTCTGGGCCACGGTGCGCTCGCGGCCGGGGAGGTGGAACTTGCCGCGGGAGGGGAGCTTGGCGATGGCGTCCAGGCGGGCGTCGAGCGGCTCGGGCCTGGCGCCCCTGGAGGTTTTGGTGGTCATATCGCTCTCCACGGTAGCCGGTCGGCGTCAGCCGAGGTTCTTGTGGAAGATCGTGGTGGCCTGGAGCACGCCCGACGGGTCGGTGGCGTAGCCCGGGATCGAGCCCGATTCGGTCCAGCCGGCGCGCTTGCAGAAGCGTTCGGCGGCGCTCCCGGTCCGGGTGTCCAGGTGCAGCAGCGTCCGGCCGGACGCGCCGGCGAAGCCCTCGGCGGTGGCGAGCAGCCGGCGGGCCAGGCCGTTGCCCCGCGCGCGGCGGTGGACCAGGAGCTTGGCGATCGCGGCGCGGTGCCGGCTGTCGGGCATGGTGGCGGGCCGGAGCTGGATGGTGCCGGTGACGCCCTCGTGGTCCGCGGTCACCCACACGATGGTCCGGTTGTTGCGTATGTCGGCCGCCTGCCCCGCCCACCACTCCGCGGCCGCGTCGATGGGAAGTGGAGCCAGGAAGCCGACCCCGGCACCGTCGTCGACCGCGTCCACGAGCAGCGCGGCCAGGCCGGGGGTGTACGTGACGAGGTCGATGGCGCTGATCCGGACGGGTGTCATGACACCTATTCTCGCGCGACCCGGGACCGGTCGCCGGGCCGGCCCCGAAAGGCGATTCCCTTGGCTCGCCGTCGCTGCCGGCGCTCAGTGCGCGCGGTCGTATCTCTCACGGTTGACCAGGACTTCGACACCGGAACCGGCCCCGACCGACGCTCGAGGATCGGCTTCTCCGCTCGACCTCGTCCTCGCGGTGTCGAGGACGAGGGATTGCCCCGGTGCCGCCGCGGCGTCCGGTCGATAGCGTCTCCGCGGAGCGTCGGGGCGGTCGGCCGGCGAAGTGGCGGTGAACGAGGCAAAGGAGCCGGCGGGTGCGGATGGGGCGAATGGGGACGGTAGCGCTCGCGGTCGTCGTGGCCGGGAGCCTGGCGGCCGGATGCGGCAGCGGCGGCGGGAAGAAGCACCGCTCCCGCGGCGGTGGCGGCTCGCACTCGTCCTCGGGCAAATCGTCCTCGTCCGGCTCGTCTTCGTCCGGCTCGTCTTCCTCCGGCTCGACGTCCGGCGGGTCCTCCTACACCTCGACGCCGACCGCTCCCGCCTCGACCCGGCCTCCGGCGACCGGGTCGTTCGACTTCGACGACGTGAACCGGGCGATGGAGAAGGCGTACGCGGGCGTCCCGACCTGCGGAGTCGGCAAGTGGACCGACGCCGACCTCAAGACCCGCGTGCCGGTCGCCCACCAGCGCCGGATCGTCGAGATGCGCAGCTACGACTGCTACACGAAGGCGACCGACACCAAGCCCGCCCTGGCCAAGCTCGGCGCGTACCTGACCTTCACCGACGAGGCCGGCGCCCGGTCGTACGTGAGCGACGTCGAGGCCCTGACCGGCGTGGTCGGCTTCATCGTCGACGACAAATCCGTCGTCACAGTCGGCAACTCCGCCGGCCTGAAGAACCCACGCTGGGTCCTCGACCAGGTGAACCTCGCCTGCCGCCAATGCGGCAAGATCACCGCGATCTGAGCCCCCGACACCGGCACCACGCATGACACGGCGCTCGCCGGCAGCGGATCCGCACAGAGCCCATCCGGCCGGCTGATTCCGCATCGTTCTCGGATGGGCTCTACGCGATCACCGCGGGAACGCGAAACGCCGACCGGCGCGGGCCACCTCGCAAGAGGCCCGCGCCGGTCGGCGTTCGGTCACGCGGCTCAGACCAGGGCCGGCTCCCGCTCCTCCGAGGCCGAACCCGCGGCCTCGGACTCCGCCGCGAACTGGTTCTCCCGCGCCCGCTTCGGGAGCAGGAAGCCCAGGGCGAAGGCCACCGCCGTCAGGCCGAGGGTGAGCAGCGTCGTGCGCTTGATCGCGTCGATCGAGGAGCGCGTGTGGGTGTCCGCACCGGCCTCCGCCACCGCTCCCGCCGCGGCCGCCGGCACCGGGAACGAGGTGCAGCTCGCCGGGATCCTGTCCGGGTCCACCGAGTTCTCCCGCGCGTCCACGCACGCCCGCAGGCCGGACACGATCGCGTCCTGCGTGCCCACCGGCACACCGGCCGCCGACAGCTCCGTCCGCAGCCTCGGCGCCGCCGAGGCGTCGAAGTTCTGCGTGGCCTGGGTACCGATCACGCCGAAGAACACCGTGCCCAGGATCGCGATCCCGAGCGAAGCGCCCAGCTGCTGCAGCGACTCCAACGCACCGGACGCCGAGCCCACCTCGTGGTCCTCGACCTCGCCCATGATGATGTCGAAGACCGGGACGAAGATCATGCCCATCCCGAGCCCGAACAGCGCGAGCGGCGCGATCAGGTCGCCGCTGCCGATCCCCACGCCGGCGCCGTCGAACACCAGGTACAGCCACGCGATACCGGCCGCCATCACGGTCAGGCCGATGTGCAGGATGCGTCGACCCAGCTTGTTCATCACCGCGCCGCTGAAGCCCGAGCCGAGGAACGCGCCGACCGCCCACGCGCCCATCGTCAGGCTGGCCCGGGTCGGGGTGTAGCCGAGGCCCAGCTGCAGGAACAGACCGACCGCCATCGAGATGCCGACGATCGCACCGAAGAACACCATCACGAAGCCGATGCCGGACGAGTACGAGCGGTGCTTGAACACCCCGAGCCGAATCAGCGGCACCTTGCCCGCCGCCTCACGCCGCAGCTGGTACACCGCGAACGCCGCGAGCACCGGGAGCGAGGCCGCGCACTCGATCAACGACCAGGTCGGCCAGCCGAGTTCGCGCCCCTGGACCAGGGGGTGGACCAGCATGAAGGTACCGACACCCGCGAGCACCATGCCCACCGTGTCCAACCGGCCGCCGCTCTCGGTCGGCTTCACCGTCGGCAGCGTCCGCCACCCCATGATCAGCGCGAAGGCGCCCAACGGGATGTTGATCAGGAAGATCATCCGCCACCCGGTGCCGAACAGGTCGCCGTCCACGAGCACTCCCGCGACGATCGGACCGAGCACCGTGGACAGCCCGATCGCCGGGCCGAACACCGTGAACGCCTTGCCGAGTTCGGCCGGCGGGAACAGGTCCCGGATCAGCCCGAAGGTCTGCGGGATCATCAGCGCGCCGAGCAGACCCTGCAACACCCGCGCGATGATCAGCGTCTCCGGCGACCACGCGATCGCGCACGCCACCGACATCACCACGAAGCCGACCACGCCGACCATCAGCATGAACTTGCGGCCGTACATGTCGCCGAGCCGCGCACCGGTGAGCAGACCCACCGCGAGCGCCAGGGTGTATCCGGCCGCGATCCACTGGAGGCTGGAGTAGCTCCCGCCCAGATCCTCGCGGATCGCGGGCGCCGCGACGCCCACCACGCTGGAGTCGAGCAGGTTCATCAACGTGGCGGCCAGCACCGCCATGAGGCCGAGCCAGCGCTGCTTGGGGCCTACGGAGGACCGGGTTGCGAGGATTTGCTCGCGGCTGTTTTCCACCTCTCCAAACTAAATGGGGAACAGGCAAGGTACGTTCCTGTTTCGCCTCCGGGAGCCGGCAGACTTCGGCGCATGTTGGAAACCTCCGCGCGACTCCTGCGCATGCTCTCGCTCATGCAGACGCGGCCCGACTGGACCGGCCCCGAGCTGGCCGAACGGCTCGGCGTCAGCGGGCGCACGGTCCGCTACGACGTCGAACGGCTGCGCAGCCTCGGCTATCCCGTGCACGCCCGCCGCGGCGTCGTCGGCGGCTACCGCCTGGGCGCCGGCAAGGCGCTGCCCCCGCTGCTGCTGGACGACGAGGAGGCGGTCAGCATCGTGGTCGGCCTGCGGATCGCCGCGGGCAGCGTCGTGGACGGCATGGACGAGGCGATGCTACGCGCGCTCGCCAAGCTCGACCAGGTGCTTCCGTCCCGCCTGCACCGCCGGGTCAAGGCGCTGCAGAAGTACACCGTCCCGGTCCGCCACACCGGGCCGGGCGTGGACATGGAGGTGATGACCGTCCTGGCCGGCGCGTGCCGCGACCACGAGCAGCTGCGCTTCCGGTACAGCTCGCACGACGGCAAGGAGACCTCCCGTGTGGTCGAGCCGTACCGGCTCGTGCACCGGATGGGCCGCTGGTACCTGGTCGCGTGGGACATCAAGCGCGAGGACTGGCGCACCTTCCGGATGGACCGGATCACCCCGCGCCCGCCGCACGGCCCGCGCTTCACCCCCCGCGAACTGCCCGCCGACGGCGACGTCGCGGAGTTCGTGAACCAGGGCGTACAGAGCGCGCGCGGCCAGATCCGGGCCCGCGTCCTGGTGCACGCGCCGGCCGCGGTGGTCGGCGAGCGGGTACCGCCCGCCTTCGGCTCGTTCGCGGTCGTCGACGACCACACGTGCGTGTTCGAGACGACCGCGTCCAGCATCGAGAGCCTGGCCGTCTACGTCAGCCTGCTCGACGCCGACTTCGAGATCGAGGACCCGCCGGAACTCGTCGCGTACATCCGGACACTGGCGCGACGCTACGCGAAGGCGACTCCGACCGCGGGCGCCGAGACCGGGACCGAACCCAAGACCGAACCCGAGCCCGCGCCCGCGCCCGGGGAATGACCGGGAGCACGAAAGCGCCCCCGACCCCTTCGGCACGAAGGGGTCGGGGGCGCGGTCCGAGGGAGCGTCAGACCGAGACCGGCTCGCGCTCCGACGTCTTCTGGTGCGGGACGCTCGGCTTGTCGGCCGGCTCGTCCGGGGCTTCCAGGTCGAGCGGGTTGTTGTACTTCTCCAGGTCCAGCGTCTTCTCGCGGGACGAGACCAGGATCGGTATTACTACTTGGCCGGCCACGTTGGTGGCGGTACGGATCATGTCCAGGATCGGGTCGATCGCGAGCAGCAGGGCGACGCCCTCCAGCGGGAGGCCGATCGTGCTGAGCGTGAGGGTCAGCATGATGATCGCGCCGGTGAGACCGGCGGTCGCGGCCGAGCCGACCACCGAGACGAACGCGATCAGCAGGTATTCCTTGATCCCGAGGTTCACGTTCCAGACGTCGGCGACGAAGATCGCGGCGATCGCCGGGTAGATCGCGGCGCAACCGTCCATCTTGGTCGTGGCGCCGAACGGCACCGCGAACGAGGCGTAGTCCTTGGGCACGCCGAGGCGCTCGGTGACCTTCTGGGTGACCGGCATCGTGCCGACCGAGGAGCGCGAGACGAACGCGAGCTGGATGGCCGGCCACGCGCCCTTGTAGTAGTGCAGCGGGTTGACCTTGCCGACCACCGCGAGCAGCAGCGGGTAGACGACGAACATCACGATGGCGCAGCCGATGTAGATGTCGGCGGTGAGCGTGCCGAGCGGCTTGACCAGGTCCCAGCCGTAGGTGGCGACCGACTTGCCGATCAGGCCCAGCGTGCCCAGCGGGGAGAGCTTGATGACCCACCACAGGGCCTTCTGGACGATCTCCAGGCCGATCTCGGCGGCGTTGATGGCCGGCTCGGCCTTCTTGCCCACCGACAGGATCGCGGCACCCGTGACGACCGCCAGGAAGACGATCTGGAGGACGTTGACCTCGGAGAACGCCGTGACGATGTTCTTCGGGACGATCCCGGTGATGAAGTCGAGCCAGTCACCGTTGGTCTTCGGCGCCTTCGCGTCGGTCGGCTTGTCGATGCCGCCGCCGGGGTTGGTGAGCAGGCCGAGCGCGAGGCCGACACCGACCGCGATCAGCGACGTGATCAGGAACCACAGCAGCGTGCGCGCGGCGAGCCGGGCCGCGTTGTTGACGTTGCGCAGGTTGACGACGCTCACCAGGATCGCGGTGAACACCAGCGGCGGAACGGCCAGCTTGAGCAGCTGGACGAAGATCGTGCCGATCTGCGTGAGGGTCTCGGTCAGCCAGTCGTACTCGAATTCCTTGGCGACGAAGCCGAGCACGACACCGAGGACGAGGCCGATGACTATCTGGGCCCAGAAGGGCGTTCTCTTCAGAGACTTGAACGAATCGACTGCAGACAAGGCGGGGCTCCTGAACGGCACCGTGGGGGACGGGGGTGGCTGTACCGGAGCGGCCGTGATCCTGCGCATCAATGGGCACGCGAGTGCCCGCAGGAGAAACTACGAAGAAGCGATACTTCGCGCAGAACGGCCGCAAAAAGGCCGGCGTGCGAGGCGGTCGGGAAGTGACGAGCGTGAAGGCGTCAGCCCGATCGGGGCACGGCGGCGGCTAGCCGCAACACAGCGCGGTGGCGCATCGGCCCAGGTCCACATGACGACGCGACACGAGCGGGTAACCCACCGCTTCGCGCATCATCTGTGTGTTGCCTGCACCGATCACGAGAGCGAGGATAGCCACAGCAAACCGATAAGCGCAAAGAATTACGGAACGGACACCGCCGGCCACACCTCGCGTACGAGCGCTTACGCTCGCTTACGCACTTTTACCCACGCGCCCCTACCGGGCTTCCCGGGCAATTACGGCGATTACGGCGATTACAGCGCTTCCCTGGCGATCGCGGCCGTGTTCGCGTCCTCGGCCCGGTTGTCCTCGGCGATGCGCTCCTTGGCCCGCTGCATGCGGTTGTACAGGGCCTCGGACATGGCGTCCCGCTCCGCGTTCAGGAACTTGTAGCTGATCAGCGCCGACACCCCTGCGGCGATGCCGATCGCGAGGAAGATGTTGCCGCGCCCGTCCAGGTCGAACAGCCCGAACACGACCATTGCCGCGGCGAACACCGCGGCGAAGATGCCGAGCCGGTAGAGCGAGTAGCGCAGCGCGGGATTCGACATGGTCACCTTCGGTTTCCCTAGCGATAGCGGTACGAGTGGCGGCACGAGCGTTCCGGGCCGCCCCCACCAGTCAAGCATCCCGCATCCGCGACGCGGATCCGGGTGGTCCCGAGCCGACCGGAGCCGTGTCGCGGCGGCTCACGGACCCAGTCCGTTGATGCCGTCCAGGATCATGTTCTCCCAATAGCCGGACGGCTCCGCCCACGCGCCCGGGTCGACCGAGGACAGCAGGTCGACCGCGATCGTCTCCCAGACGTCGTGCACGGCCATCCCGAACCGCGCGCTCTGCTGCCGCATCCGGCCGACCACCCACATCGTGAAGGCGAGCGCGGACAGGTCGGTGTTGAGCGTGTCCATGGCCGGTTCGTCGCCGCCGTAGTACCAGCGCCGGACGACACCCGTACGGCCGTCCACCAGGAGGTCGCCGTCCTCGCTGACATAGCCGAGGACGACCAGGTGCTCGGCGTCGGCCGGCGGCTCGGGCGCGTCGTCCCAGTCGGCCCGGCGCTCGGCGGCCAGCTCGGCCAGCGTGGGCAGCGGCTTGCCGTCGCTGCGCATGTCCAGGTACGCCCACGCGTCGACCAGGCCGACCTCCCGCAGGAAGCGCCGGGTCGGCTCGTGCACGATCGCGGCCGGCACCTGCTCCTCGGCGTAGCCGGCGAACTCGTTCTCGTAGACGAGGTCGAGCATCGCGGGCGTGATCCGGACCGCCAGCCCCTCGCCCGGCACCGCCGCGCGGCTCAGCTGCCACAGGGCGAACGAGGTGTGCCAGAACGATCCCCCGAGCTCGATCTCCGGCTCGGTTCCGGCCAGCAACGCGAACAGTTCCTCGGCCGTACGGATCGGCCCGCGTCCGGTGCGGATCGCCTCGACGATGCCGGCGTCGCGCACCAGGGTGGACACGTCCACCGACATCCGTCCGGGACCGCCGTAGCGCCCCTGCTCGTAGACCCGGCCGGTCGCGCCGTCGAGCAGCACCGTCCCGGCGGCCGTGCACGGCAGGCCGTACTCGCCGAGCACGATCGACACACCCCGCGTCCCACCCGGCGCGAACCGGATCAGCGCCGCCTCGCGCGGCAGGCCGACCTCGGCCAGGAAGCGCCGGGTGGGCTCGTGCGCGATCTCGGGGAGGTCGTGGGTGACCACCTCCCCGAACCACTCCTCGGCCTCGTGCCGGGTCACCGGGATCCGCAATTCCTCAGCCACAGAGCAGGCTCCCCGCCTGGTCGTCGAACACGAATGGCCGGTAACTCCAGCCGTGGTCGAACTCTGCCCGCCCGCCGAACGCATCGAACGTCGCGAGCACGCCGGTCGGCGCGGCCGCCAAAACGGTGGTGCGGGTCAGAGCTTCATCGGCTGCGGCGTGTCGCGTCGGGCCGGGTCCGGGCCGTCGTACTCGCGCAGCGTCTCGTAGAGCGTGTTGCGCTCGACCGGGCGAAAGCCCGCGTCGCGGATGAGTTCGAGCAGGTCGTCGCGGGTCATCTTGTTCGGCGTGCCGAAGTCGTCCGCGTCGTGGGTGATCTTGTATTCGACGACCGAGCCGTCCAGGTCGTCCGCGCCGTGGTTGAGCGCGAGCTGCGCGGTCGCGAGGCCGTGCATGACCCAGAAGCACTTCACGTGCGGGACGTTGTCGAACATCAGCCGCGAGACCGCGAACACCTTGAGCGCCTCGGCGCCGGTGGCCATGTTCGTGCGGGCCTGCAGCCGGTTGCGGACGATGCCGTCCTTGCTGTCGTGGAAGTCGTGCTGGTAGCGCAGCGGGATGAAGACCTGGAAGCCGCCGGTCTCGTCCTGGAGTTCGCGCAGCCGGATCACGTGGTCCACCCGGTGCCTGGGCTCCTCGATGTGCCCGTAGAGCATCGTGCTCGGCGTCTTGAGCCCCTTGGAGTGCGCGAGGCGGTGGATCCGCGACCAGTCCTCCCAGTGGGTGTCGTGGTCGACGATGTGCTGCCGGACCTCCCAGTCGAAGATCTCCGCGCCGCCGCCGGTGAGCGATTCCAGGCCCGCGTCCATCAGTTCGTCGAGGATGTCCGAGGCCGGCAGGCCGGAGATCTTCTCGAACCAGTGGATCTCGGTCGCGGTGAACGCCTTGAGCGCGACCTTCGGCAGCACCTCCTTGAGCGCGCTGAGCGACCGCGGGTAGTAGCGCCACGGGAGGGTCGGGTGCAGGCCGTTGACGATGTGCAGTTCGGTGATCCCGTCCGGCTCCATCTCCTTCGCGAGCCGCACGGCCTCCTCGATGCGCATCGTGTACGCGTCCTTCTCGCCCGGCTTGCGCTGGAACGAGCAGTAGGCACACGACGCGTTGCACACGTTCGTCATGTTGAGGTGGCGGTTGACGTTGAAGTGGACCTTGTCGCCGTTCTTCACCGTCCGCACGTGGTGCGCGAGCCCGCCGAGCCACGCGAGGTCGTCGCTCGCGTAGAGCGCGATGCCGTCCTCACGGCTCAGTCGCTCCCCGGCGAATACCTTGTCCTCGATCTCCTTGCGCAGGCCCGCGTCCATGCGTCAGCACTCCCTCTTGGTGTTCTCGTTCCACGGCTGCTCGGCCGTACGGGCCGCCGCTGCACAGCTCGTACGAGGTTACGCCGCGTACGGGCCGCGCTCGCTCAGGCCATCACCTCGGCGTACAGCGCGGGGTCCACGTTGCCCCCGCTGACCACGGCGACGTGCTCGCGGCCGGCCGGCAGCGCGTCCCGCCGGAAGAGGTACGCGGCGGTGGCGACCGCGCCGGCGGGCTCGGCGACCAGGCGGGCGCGCAGGGCCAGGAAGCGCATCGCGGCGCGGATCTGGTCCTCGGTCACGGTGACGATGTCGTCGACGTACGCCTGGATGTGCTCGAACGGGAGCACGCCCACCGACGTGGTGCGCAGGCCGTCGGCGATGGTGCGGTAGGTGTCCGCGGTGGGCCACGTGGCGCGCACGCCGGTCCGGAACGACTCGGCGGCGTCGGCGGCCAGCTCGGGCTCGACGCCGATCACCTTCGTGCGCGGGCTGGTCAGCTTGACCGCCGCGGCGACCCCGGCGATCAGGCCGCCGCCGCTGACCGGGACGAGCACGGTGTCGACGGTGGGCAGGTCCTCGACGATCTCCAGGCCGGCCGTGCCCTGGCCGGCCACGATCCGCGGGTGGTCGTAGGGCGGCACGAACGCGTAGCCGTGCTCCTGCGCCAGCTCGCCGGCCGCGCTGTCGCGCCGGTCGGGGGTGACGATGACGACCTCGGCGCCGAGCGCGCGGGTGGCGTCGATCTTGACCGGCGGCGTGGTGTCGGGCATCACGATGACCGCCCTGACGCCGAACAGGCGGGCCGCGTACGCCACCGCCTGCGCGTGGTTGCCGCTCGAGTGTGCGACGACCCCGCGCGAGCGCTCGGCGTCGGTCAGCGCCGCGATCGCGTTGTACGCGCCGCGGATCTTGAACGCGCCGATCGGCTGGAGACTCTCGGGCTTGAACCACAGCGGCCGGTCCGCGTCGCCGTGCAGGGATGGCAGCAGCGGAGTGCGGACGGCGGTGCCCGCGATCCGCTTCTGCGCGGCCCGCAGGTCTTCGAGGGTCACCAGATTCGTCATGCCGGCCAGCCTACGAGGCGGCTCGGCCCCGCGGACGCGGGCCGGCTACTCGGTGGGTTCCGGCAACTCGGCGGCGCGGTACTCCCACTTCGTCGAGAGCACGACCGTCGTGCGCGTGCGGGCCACTCCGCGCGTGCCCGACAGCCGGCGGACCACGTTCTCCAGGCCCTCCATGTCGGAGACCCGGACCTTGAGCATGAACGAGTCGTCGCCGGCGATGAACCAGCAGTCCTCGATCTCGTCGAGGTCGCGCAGCCGGCGGCTCACGTCGTCGTGGTCGGCGGCGTCGGAGAGCTGGATCCCGATCAGCGCGGTCACGCCCAGGCCGAGCGAGACCGGGTCGACGGAGGCCCGGTAGCCGGTGATCACGCCGGCCTGTTCGAGCCGGTTGATCCGGTCGGTCACGCTCGGCCCGGACAGGCCCACGAGCCGGCCAAGTTCCGCGTACGACGCCCGCCCGTTGCCGCGCAGCGCCTGGATCAGCTTGCGGTCGACGGCATCCATGTCCGTTTCCTCCAGATAAATCGATGGTGTCCACTAGGGATCCACGACATGACAAAGGTGTAAACCCAACAGGGCCTGTAATTCATTGGACGATTCTGATTCTAACCCTTAGAATCAAAGGCATCGGAAGTCACGAGCCTCCGATAACGACTCGTTGGGAGAACTCACCGTGTACACCCTGGAGATGGCCCGCGCACACATGCAGGAACTGCATGCCATCGCGGAACGCTCACGTGCCACCCAGCCGTCGAGCACGCTGACGCGTGTGAAGCGACTGGTCGGCCGCCGCAAGTCCGGTCGCTGACCGCACCGGCAGATCCGGCAAGACCCGCCAAGGCTCCCGTCACCACGGGGGCCTTTTTGGTTGTCCGGGTGGGCGTGGTTTTCCGGGTAGGCGTGGTTGTTCGGGCGGGCGCGGGCGGTTCGGGCGCGGGTACGGCCGCCGGCGGTCTTCGGCCACCCCTCACCCGCCCCCCGCCTCGCGTCGGGCCCCGCCCAGTTCGCCGTCCCAACGGCGGTACAGCGTGTGCGCGACGCCGAGCGCGTCCAGCGTCTTCCCGGCCACGAAGTCGACCAACCGCTGGACGTCCTGGGCACCCGCGTAGAACGCCGGGGAGGCCGGCAGGATCACCGCGCCGGCGTCGTCGAGGCGGACCAGGTGCCGCAGGGTGGTGCCGGTCAGCGGGGTCTCGCGCGGCACCATGACGAGCGGGCGGCGCTCCTTGAGCGTCACGTCGGCCGCGCGCTGGAGCAGGTCCTTGGACAGGCCGATCGCGATGCCCGCGACCGCGGCCGTGCTGGCCGGGACCACGACCATGCCCCGGGACGGATACGAACCGCTCGCGGGCCCGGCCCCGAGGTCGCCGGCCGGCCAGTAGCGGACCCGATCCAGCGCGGCCTCGTCGAGCTTCGTCCAGGCGGCGAGGTCCTCGCGCCAGTGCGCGTCGCGGAAGGCGATGCCGGTCTCGTCGATCAGCGTCAACCGGGCCGCGCGGCTGACCACGAGGTCCACGGACTCACCCGCGTCGAGCAGCCCGCGCAGCACCGCGGCCGCGTAGGGCGTGCCCGACGCCCCCGATACGCCGACGATCCACGGACGCCGTCCTCCCACACTGCCCCGCTCCTGGTCCATGCCTCCTATTGTGGCTTCGAGGCGGTCTCGCCGACCGCAGGGGAGGGGTGTGCATGTCTCGCATATCCGTGTCGGGCGTCCGCGACGCGGTGCTCGTGACCGCCGTGCTGACCGGCGCGATCTGGGTCGTCCAGCTGATCAACTACACGAGCGACGACTCACTGCTCACGCACGGCATAACGCCGCGCCGCGCGGACGAACTACCCGACATCCTGACCGCGCCGTTCCTGCACTTCGGCACGGGACACATCGTCTCCAACACCCTCCCGCTGATCGTGCTCGGCTTCCTCGCCGCGCTGCGCGGGGTCGGCCGCTTCCTGCTCGTCCTGCTCGTGATCATCGTCGTCGGCGGCCTCGGCGTGTGGGTCACCTCTCCATCCGGGTCGAATTCGGCGGGCGCGAGCATCCTCGTCTTCGGCCTGTTCGGCTACCTCGTCGTGCGGGGATTCGCCGATCGCAGGCTGTTGGACGTGCTGATCGGCTTCGTCGTCCTGGGCGTCTACGGCAGCTCGTTCGCGGTGGGCGTACTGCCCACCGACAACGGCATCTCGTGGCAGGGACACCTCTTCGGCCTGATCGGCGGCGTGCTCGCCGCGCTGGTCTTCCGCCGTCGCCGCGCTGTGTCGCAGATCTCGCCCGGCGGCGTACCGATCGGGTAAACCGGTGGACATCGCTGCATAGCATTCGGGCAGGCAATCTTTAGCTTTCATTTGTTCCCATTTCTCGATCGGGAGTTCAGCTGTGCGTTCGCTCCGCATATCCGTAGCGGCCCTGGCCGTACCACTGGTCCTGCTGGCCTCGGGCTGCGGCGACTCGTCGAAGGACTCCGCGAAGGGCGACGGAGTCGGCGACGCCATCGACTCCAAGGGCCCGTCGAACGAGGGGCTGAGCGCGGAAGAGCTGTCCAAGAAGGCGAACGACGTCAAGCTCGAGGACTTCTCCAACCTGCACGTCGAGGGCACCGGCAAGATGTACGACATGCCGCTGGGTGTCGACCTCAGGTTCGGCTCCGGGGAGCAGGCCGAGGGCCGGGTCACCCTCGAGAACAAGGGCATCGACCTGATCGCGGTCGACAAGACCATGTACATCAAGGTCCAGCCGGGCACGGTCGAGCTGCTGATGGAGCTTGGCAAGCGCGCTGAGGCGAAGACGCGGGCCACGGAGTCCCCCGAGGACCTCAAGCTCGGCGACGAGTTCACCAAGATGTTCACCGAGAGCGCCAAGCTGGTCGAGGGCAAGTACCTCAAGATCGGCGGCTCGGAGGCGAGCAAGCTCGGCGGGGACATGCTCAAGGGCGGCACCCCGTCCCTCGACAGCCTGTTCGGCTCGGATTCCGACTCGGACTCGGACTCCGACTCGAAGGACGAGGACCCGGTCACCAAGGGTCCCGTCACCGAGATCAAGGGGGTCAAGGTCATCCCGCTGATCTCCAAGGACGAGGACAACTCGACCTTCACGATGTACGTGCCGGCCAACGGGCAGCCGTACCCCGTGCGGGTGACCGGTGACGACGGGAGCGACGGCACCGTCGAGTTCTCGCTGGACCTCAAGTACTCGAAGCTGCCGAACGGCGTGGCCCCCAAGGCCCCGGCGGCGGGCGACACGATCGACCTGAACGAGCTGATGAAGTCCTTCGGCAGCAAGATGGAGGGCCTCTTCGGGGCCGACACCCCGAACGTCTGAGCAAGCCGCGGTACAGCGCTATACGTGTGGGGCCCCGGCGCGAACGCCGGGGCCCCACACGTATATTCGCCGCCTCGCGCCGGCGCCGGACCCGGGACACGCCTTACAGCCGCAGCCCCCGCACCGCCAGGTCCAGGAGGGCGCAGCAGAACAGCGCGATGCCGATGAAGCCGTTGGTGGTGAAGAAGGCCCGGTTCAACTTGGAGAGGTCGTCGGGCTTGAGGAGCGAGTGCTCGTACACGAACGCCGCCGCCACGATCAGCAGACCCAGCCACCAGAAGAAGCCCGCCTGGGTGAGCGCGCCGAACCAGACGAACAGCAGCGTGGTCACCACGTGGGTGTACTTCGAGGCGTTCAGCGCGTTGGCGATGCCCCACTTGGCCGGCACGCTCTTGACGCCGTGCGCCCGGTCGGCCGCGACGTCCTGGCAGCCGAAGATCAGGTCGAAGCCGCCGATCCAGGTGCCGACCGCGAGGCCGAGCACGACGGCCTTCCACGACCACTCGCCGGTGATCGCCAGCCAGGCCCCGATCGGGCCGATCGCCTGCGCGACGCCGAGGATCGCGTGCGGGATGTTGGTGAACCGCTTCCCGTACGGATAGACCACCATCGGGATCACCGCGATCGGCGCGAGCGCCAGGCACAGCGGATTGAGCAGGGCGGCGGCCACCAGGTAGAAGAACAACGCGACCAGCGCGCCGACCCACGCGGTGCGCACCGAGACGGCGCCGGTGACCAGTTCGCGGGTCGCGGTGCGCGGGTTTCGCGCGTCGATCTCGCGGTCGATGATCCGGTTGCACGCCATCGCGAACGTGCGCAGGCCCACCATCGCCACGGTGACCAGGAACAGCTCCCAGTAGTGCAGGTGTCCGTCGGTGTCGTACATCGCGGTGAAGGCCGCGATGTACGCGAACGGCAGCGCGAAGACCGAGTGTTCGATCAGTACGAGGCGCAGGAACGCCTTGACGCGACTGTCCTCCGACGGCCCGGGAGCGGGTAGAGCAGCGGACGTCACAGTCCGTATTCCTTCCAACGACGAGTCACCTTGGCGGCGGTCTCGGGGTCCGACACGACCATCTCGGGCCAGCCGCCGTCCCGGGTGTAGCCCTCCTCGGGCAGCTTGCGGGTCGCGTCGATGCCCGCCTTGCCGCCCCAGAACTGCTGGTACGACGCGTGGTCGAGGTGGTCCACGGGTCCTTCGGTCAGCAGCAGGTCGCGCGCGTAGTCGGTGTTGCCGAACGCGCGCCACGCGACCTCGTGGTAGTCGTGCACGTCGCAGTCGGCGTCCACCACCACGATCAGCTTGGTGAGCGACATCATGTGCGCACCCCAGATCGCGCTCATCACCTTCTGCGCGTGCTTGGGGTACTTCTTGTCGATCGAGACGATCGCGCAGTTGTGGAAACCGCCGGCCTCGGGCAGGTCGTAGTCGACGATGTCCGGCACGATGATCTTGAGCAGCGGCAGGAAGAACCGCTCGGTCGCCTTGCCCAACGGGCCGTCCTCGGTGGGCGGTCGGCCGACCACGATGGACTGCAGCAGCGGCTTCTCGCGCATCGTCACGCAGTCGATGGTCAACGCCGGGAACGGCTCCTGCGGCGTGTAGAAACCGGTGTGGTCGCCGAACGGGCCCTCGGGCAGCGTCTCGCCGGGGGTGAGCCAGCCCTCGAGCACGACCTCGGCCTCGGCCGGCACCTGGAGCGGCACGCTCACGCAGTCGACCATCTCGATCCGCCGGCCGCCGATGAAGCCCGCGAACAGGTACTCGTCGATGTCGCCTGGCAGCGGCGCGGTCGACGCGTACGTCACCGCCGGCGGGCAGCCGAACGCGATCGCGACCGGCAACCGCTCACCACGCTTGGCGGCCACCTGGTAGTGGTTGCGGCTGTCCTTGTGGATCTGCCAGTGCATCCCGATCGTGCGCTTGTCGTGTCGCTGAAGCCGGTACAGACCCAGGTTGCGCACGCCCGTGTCGGGGTCCTTGGTGTGGGTCAGGCCCAGGTTGTAGAACGAGCCGCCGTCCTCGGGCCAGGTGAACAGCGCCGGAATGGTGTCCAGGTCGACCTCGTCGCCCTTGAGTACGACCTCCTGGCAGGGCGCGTCCTTGATCTTCTTCGGCGGGATGTGCGCGACCGCACCGAGCTTGCCGAACGCCTCGCGGATGCCGGTGAAGCCCTGCGGGAGCTCGGGCTTGAGGAGCCCGCCGATCTTCTCCGACAGTTCGTCGTAGCTCGTCAGGCCGAGCGCCATCAGCATCCGCTTGTCGGTGCCGTAGACGTTCATCGCGAGCGGCATCGAGCTGCCCTTGACGTTCTCGAACAGCAGGGCCGGGCCCTTGGCCTTGTTCACCCGGTCGGTGATCTCGCCGACCTCCAGATGCGGATCGACCTCGGCGCGCACGCGCTTCAGTTCACCGCGCTTCTCCAGTGCCTTCAGGAAAGCGCGCAAGGTCCCGTATGCCATGCCTGCCAGTATCCGATACGGACACGCCGCGGCCGCACGCGCACCCGCCCGGTCGGGCTAGGTTGGACCCTCGTGCCGAGCAGGGAGGGGTACATGCTCACGGTCGCTTCGGAATTGCGTTCAGTGGTCGTTCACGCCGTCGGGGCGGTGTGTGTGCGGAATTGCGAGGTGGAGCCACCGGCGGGCCCCGCGGGTCCGGTGCGGGTTCGGGTGACCGGGTTTCCGTTGACCGCGCACGGCGATCGGCTGCGCGCGCGCGTGGTCGCCGGCGGCGAGGGCGTGCGGGTCACCGACGTCCGGCCCGCGGTCGACGTCGAGGTGGTCGAGGACGCGGACCTGCCCGACGTGCAGCTCGCCCTGGAGGCGGCCGAGTCCCGGGTGCGGGCACTGCGTGAGCGGCGCCAACGTCTGGACGCCGAGGTGGAGGAGATCGGCAAGCTCGAGGCGGTGCCGCCCACCGTCCGCCGAGGCGATCCGCCGCGCCCCGCGCCGGTGTCGGCGCTGCTGGACCTGGCCGCGTTCGTGGACGAGCGGGTGGAGACGCTGTACGAGCGAATCGGCGCGTGCGACGACGAACTGCGCGAGGCCAGGCGCGACACCGCGCTGTACCGGGCCCGGTTGAAGGCGGCGTCCGACTCGGTACGCACCGAGCGGGCCCAGGTCTCCGGGTCCGCGGTGGTCACCTTGGAACACACCGGCGACCCGGGCCGGATCGAGCTCGCGCTGGAGTACCACGTGCCCGGCGCGCGCTGGGCGCCGATGTACCAGCTGCGCCTGGACGAGGCGATGACCGGCGGCACGCTGGTCATGCGGGCGTGTGTCGCGCAGCGCACCGGCGAGGACTGGGCCGGGGTCCGGCTCGGTCTGTCCACCGCGGACCTGGCCCGGGCCACCGACCTGCCCGAGCTCAAGTCGCTGCGCCTGGGCCGCCGGCAGAGCGCACCCGCGCACGCCGGCTGGCGGGAACCGCCGGCCGGCCTGGCCGAACTGTTCGCGGGCTACGACGTGATCCGGGCCGCGCGCCCGGAGCCGTCCCACCCCGTGGCCGCGGGCGCGGCGGACGGGGCGAGCCACCGCGAGTATCGGGCGGCATACCCCGAGGTGCCGCCCGCACCGGGGGACACGACGGAGATCGAGCTGCCGCCGGACTTCATGATGGCGTCGCCCGCACCGGTGACGGCCCCGCCGCCGCCGATGCAGGCCGCCGGCGGCTACGGCGCCCCGCCGCCCGCGCCGCGCCCGCCCGCGGCGGCGATGATGCGGCGGGCCCGGACCGGCCCCGGCGGTCCACCCGACGTCGGGGTCGAGCTCGCCGGATTCGCCGCGCCGGCCGACGAGGACGCCATGTCGCCGAGCGCCAAACCCGCGCCGCCGGAGCGGCCCGAACCGCGCGGCGACCTTCTCGACTACGCGGCGCTCGAACTGCGCGGCGCGGACGACGCGGAGGCCCGGGGCGGCTGCGCCCCGCGGCGCACGGACCCGGCGGGACGGCCCTGGAGTACGGCCGGCGCGCCGACGAGGTCGCCTATCTGGCGCTGCCCGAGCACGCGCGTGCCCCGCGCGACGCGGCCGGGTCCTACGACTACCGCTTCGACACCGCGGCGCCGGTCGAGGTGTCCGCCGACGGCGTGTGGCACACCATCCCGGTGTGCGAGATCGAGGTCGGCCTCGACCCCGAGTTCGTCTGCGTACCCGCCCTGGACGACGCGGTGTTCGGCACGGTCGTGCTCGCCAACGCGTCCCCGCACGCGCTGCTCGCGGGCCCGGCGGACGTCTCGGTGGCCGGCGAGTTCCTGATGACGGTGCCGCTGCCGACGCTCGCGCCGGGCGCGCGCGAACGGGTCGGGGTGGGCGTCGTGGAAAGCGTGCAGGTCTCGCGGAACGCGCACATGCGCGAGTCGACCGCGGGCCTGCGCGGCGGCACGGCCGTGCTCGACCACCGGATCGAGATCGAGGCGGTCAACCACCTCGCCCGACCGATCCGGCTGGACATCCTGGAGCGGGTCCCGGTCACCGACGACAAGGACGTCAGGATCGAGGAACACGCCGGCACCCCGCGCTGGGTCGAGGACACCGAGCTGCGCGACGGGCGACACGTCCCGGGCGCGCGGGTGTGGCGCGTCGAACTCGCCCCTGGCGAGCGGAAGAACCTGACCGGTGGCTACGAGATCCGGATCCCGGCAGCGAAGGCCGTGGTCGGCGGCAACAGGAGGGTCTGACGGTGACTCAGCCGACGCTTGAACAGAGCACGCCGGGCGAACGCAAGCCGGAGCCGCTGCCGATCACGGCGGTGACCTGTCTGGAGGACCGGGCCCAGGTGACCCGGTCCGGCCGGATCGAGGTGAGCGAGGGGGTACAGCGGGTGCTGGTCGGCCCGGTGACCCCGCTCGCGGTGGACCGGTCGCTGCGCGCCGAGGTGATCGCCGACGACGGCACCGCGACCGCGATCGACGCGCGCGTGGTGCGGATGTACACACCCAAACCCGCGACCGGCCCCGGTCCGGACGCGTCCGAGTTGCGCCGCCTGAAGTACGACCTCGGCGAGCGCAACACCGTGCTGTCCCGCAGCAGGAAGCGGGTGCGCACCCGGCTCGCGCTGATCGCCCAGGCCCGGGCGGAGCTGCGGCGGGACATCGTCGAATACACCGGCTTCGGGACGGCCGAGCCCGAGCGCTGGGCCGGGGAGCTGGATCGACTCTCCGCCGAGGCCGAGGACCGCAACGCCGAACTGCACGCGCTGACGGACGAGCTGGTCTCGGTCGATCGCCGGCTGCGCGACACGCAGGCGGCCCTGAGCCTGGCCGAGCGGGAGACGCAGGAGCTGACCGCGACCGTCGAGGTGGTGATCGAGGCCGAGCGGGCCGGCTCGGCCGAGCTGCGCGTGGTCCACCTGGTGCCGTGCGCGCTGTGGCGGCCCGCCTACCGCGCGACCCTCGCGCCCGACCGCCACTCGATCGAGCTCGAGTGCGACGCCATGGTGTGGCAGCTCACCGGCGAGGACTGGTCCGGCGTCGCGCTGTCCCTGTCCACCGCGCGCCCGACCCTGGCCGCGCGGCCGCCGAGCCTGGTCGAGGACCGGCTCACCCTGCGCGAGCGCACCCAGGTGGAGAGGAAGCAGGTCGAGGTGGACCTGCGCGAGGAGGAGATCGCCACGGTCGGCCGGGTCGCGGCGCGGTCGGCCGAACTGCCGGGCGTCGACGACGGCGGCGAGGTCCGGGTGCTGGCCGCGCCGGCGCCGGTGGAGGTGCCCTCCGACGGCAACCCCCACCGGGTCCGGCTGACCACCTTCACCACGAAGTGCGCGCCCGAGGCGGCCTGTTCGCCCGAGCTGTCGCATTACGTGAGCCAGGTCGTGCGGTTCGCCAACGACGCCGGCCACGCGCTGCTCGCGGGCCCGGTGGAGCTGGTCCGGGGCAGCGGCTACACCGGGCGCGGGCAGCTCGACTTCGCCGCGCCGGGCGAGGAGGTCCGGCTGCCGTTCGGGAGCGAGGACGACTTCCGGGTGGTGCGGGATGTGACCGAGTCGCGCACGACGGCCGCGATCACCGGCCGCACCGTGCTGACCCGCACGGTGACGCTGTTCGTATCGCACATCGCGGCGCCCGGGGCCGAGCCGCCGGGGACGGTCGTGGTGCGCGAACGGGTGCCGGTCTCGGAGGTCTCGGCGGTCGAGGTCAAAATCCGCCGCGACCTGTGCGACCCCGCGCCGGACGCGGTCGACGAGCAGGGGATCGTCCGGTACGACGTGCGTCTCGGCGCGGGGGAACGGCGGCGGATGACCCTGGTGTACGAGCTGCACGCGTCGGGGAAGGTCGTCGGCCTATGAGTCGTCCCGTGTTCATGGAGCGGAGCGTCTACGCTGGAGGAGAGACACACCGCGATACGGAATTCCGAGTACCAGCCAGGGAGACCAATTCATGCTCAGGGTCCTGCCAATCCTGCTGGCCCTCGGCGTGCTCGTCTACGCCTTCATCGACTGCCTGACGACCGACGAGAAGAAGGTCCGCAACCTGTCCAAGGTGCTGTGGGTCCTGATTCTGCTGCTCTCCTCTCCGATTCCGTTCCTGGGACCGATCGGCTGGTTCGTCGCCGGGCGGCCCAAGCGTGAGTATGCGGGCGGTTCGATGGGCTTCGGCGGTCGCAACCGCGGCCGTCAGCCGGCGCCGGACGACGACCCCGAGTTCCTGGCGTCCTTGAACAAGGACGACCGCAAGCCGAGCGACACGCCCTCGTCGGACAACGACGAAGACGAGATGCTCAAGCGCTGGGAAGAAGACCTCAAGCACCGCGAGGACGACCTCCGCAGCCCCGACCAGGACAACCCGGACGGCCGCACAAAGGACAAGGACTGACCACCCGACAGCCCGGCCGGCGCTAGGGCCACCTCGGCTCGAATCCAGCCCGGCCGGCGTTTGAGGCCACCTCGGCCGAAGGCCGGGTCGAATCCAGCCCGACCGACGCATGAGGCCACCTCAACCGCAAACCGGCTCGAATCCAGCCCGGCCGGCGTTTGAGGCCACCTCGGCCGAAGGCCGGGTCAAACCCAGCCCGGCCGGCGCTTGAGGCCGCGCCGGCCGCAGGCCGCGCTCAGGTGGCCACCGCCACCTCCGCCGCCGCCGCGGCCAACAACCGCCCCGTCCGCTCCAACGCCCGCCCATCCGTACGAGGCGCGAACCCGCGCAAGCTCAGGATCAACACCAGGTCACCGCCCCGATCATGCACCGGCGCACTGATCGCTCCCACGCGATAGTCCCGGTCCGGTTCGAGTTCGTCGATCTGCCCGCCGTCGGACCCGCCGATCTCGGCCGCGATCTCCTCCAACAGCGTGCGCAACCGCGCCGCCGCCGCTCCCGCGCCCAGCGTGTCCAATCCCTCCAGGTGCTCGTCCAGCTCGCCGAGCGTCTCGCCGAGTCGGGTCTCGACGTCGGTGACCAGCTCGATCGCGAAGCCCCGGCGCCGCGCGTTGTCGATCGCGCGCTCCATCCGCCCGCGCGCCGCCGGATCGTCCGCGTCGTCGAGCCAGCGGCGGACCGTCTGCTCGTCGGCCCACGGCACGTAGCCGATCCCGAGCGGCGGCGTGATCGGTGCCTGCGCGCCGATGCTCAACCGGTGCAGCTCGGGCCCCGGCGCGCGGACCACCTCCGCGATCGCCACGTGGTGCTCCCCCGGCGTCATCGCGAAGCAGGTCAGGCCGGTCTCGTCGCGCAGCCGCCCCATGATCGGGCGCGCCACGTCGAGCACCCCGAGCCCGCGCGCGGCGGCTCGGCCCACCGCCACCAGCGCGGGGCCCAGGCGGTAGGTCCGCCGGGTGGGGTGGCGGATCAGCCAGCCGAGCGAGGTCAGGCTCGCGAGCATCGGATGACACGTCGCGGGGGTGACCGCGAGGTGCCGCGCGATCTCCGACAGGGTCAGCCCCTCCGCCGGCCGCCCGGCGATCGCGTCGACGAGGGAGACGAGCCGGTCGGTCTGCGGCGAGGGTCGTGGGGCCATGGTGAAACCCTACTGGATCATTTCGCATAGTGCGCATATTGACTCGCACAATGCGCAGCCGTACGGTCTGCCTCACGTTACCGGGGAGGCTCATATGTACGACCTCAAGATCATCAACGGCACGATCGTGGACGGCACCGGCGAGGATCGGTTCGTCGGTGACATCGGTGTCCGGGACGGCCTGATCGTCGCGGTGCGCCGGCACGACGGCGCGGACCCGGCGCTGGACGGCGAGGCCGCGGAGACGATCGACGCGACGGGTCACATCGTCACGCCGGGCTTCGTGGACATCCACACCCACTACGACGGCCAGGCCACGTGGGACGAGGTGCTCGACCCGTCCACGTCGCATGGTGTGACCACGGTGGTCTCCGGTAACTGCGGCGTCGGCTTCGCGCCGGTGCGGCCGGGCCGCGAGGACTGGCTGATCCGGTTGATGGAGGGCGTCGAGGACATCCCCGGCACCGCGCTCGCCGAGGGCATGACGTGGGGCTGGGAGACCTTCCCGGAATACCTGGACGTGCTGGCGCGGCGCACGTTCGCCGCGGACATCGGCGTACAGGTCGCGCACGGCGCGGTCCGCGCGTACGCCATGGGCGACCGCGGCGCGCGCAACGAGCCCGCCTCGGCCGCGGACATCGAGGCGATGGCGGTCATCGTCAAGGAGGCGATCGAGGCCGGCGCGCTCGGCTTCTCCACCTCGCGCACGGTCGCGCACAAGGCGATGGGCGGCGAGCCGGTCCCCGGCACGTTCGCCGGCGAGGACGAACTGTTCGGCCTGGGACGGGCGATGGCCGCAGGCGGCCGGGCCGTGTTCGAACTGGCACCGACCGGCTCGTCCGGCGAGGACATCGTCAAGCCGGCCTCCGAGGTCGCCTGGATGCGCCGGCTCGCCGCCGAGATCGGCATGCCGGTCTCGTTCGCACTGCTCCAGGTCAACGCCGCGCCCGAGCTGTGGCGCGAACTGATGGCCGAGTCGCAGGCCGCGAACGAGGCGGGCGCGCAGCTGCACCCGCAGATCGCCGGCCGCCCGTTCGGCATGCTGACCGGTTTCGGCACCCGCAACGCGTTCAGCAAGCGGCCGACCTTCAAGGCGATCAACGACCGGCGCGAGGCGGGCGAGCTGGACGACGCCGCGTTCGCCGAAGAACTGGCCCGGCCCGAGGTCAAGGCCGCGATCCTGGCCGAGACCGACCTGCCGAGCGACCCGACCGTCCCGGGCGACTCGGTCAACCTGGCGATGCAGTTCATGATGGACCGGATGTACCCGATGGACGCGGTCCCGGACTACGAGCCGCTGCCCGACCGCACGGTGGTCGCGATCGCGAAGGCGCGCGGCGAGGAGCCGCTCTCGACGCTGTACGACCTGCAGTTGGCGGATGACGCGCGGACCACGCTGATGGTCCCGATGTTCAACTACTCGGACGGCGACCACGAGGCGATCCGGGAGATGCTCACGCACCCCGCGAGCGTGTTCGGCCTGGCCGACGGCGGCGCGCACTGCTCGATGATCTGCGACGCCTCGCAGCCGACCTTCCTGCTCACGCACTGGGCCCGGGACCGGAGCCGCGGCGAGCAGTTGCCACTGGAGTTCCTGGTCCGCAAGCAGACCATGGACACCGCGGCGCTGTACGGCCTGGGCGACCGGGGCGTGGTGGCCGAGGGCAAGCGGGCCGACCTGAACGTGATCGACCTGGAGTCGCTCACCCTGTACCGGCCGCGGATGGTCCACGACCTGCCCGCCGGCGGCGGCCGGATGCTCCAGGACGCGTCCGGCTACCTCGCCACGATCGTGGCCGGACAGGTGACCCGGCGAAACGGCGTCGACACCGGGGCGCGTCCGGGACGACTGGTGCGCGGAGCGCGCTGACCACCCCGTGGGAGTCGGGCCTCTCGCCCCGAGCGGTTCCGAGAGGCCCGGCCCGATTCCCCGACCGTGTACCTCGATCCGAAGCGCGGGACGCTCGTGATCAGTAGGCCCGGGATGTCGGCGCTGCGTTCCCGCACGACCGCAGGGTCCGCACAGAGACCGTCGGACCTGACGCTATTTTTCGAGGCTCGACTTCAGTTCCCTCCCGGCGCTGTCCCTGCTCACGCCGACACCGGGCGCCGGTCCGCTGCGGTTGACCGCCACGGCGGCGGACGAACGGCCGGACGCTCCGCGACCCGCGGCGGGCGCGAAGCCCGCAGCCGCACTCTTCGCCAACGATTTGCTGTCGGCCGGCGCCCTGGCCGAGGTCGCCGCGCGCCCCTCCTTGACCAAGCTGACCGGCCGCGCGGCCGCGGCCTGGGGGGCGGGCTTCTCGCGCAACCCCGCCCTGCGCCTGCGGGCGTCCTCCTGGAGTTCCTCCCGCATGGCTTGTGCCACCTCGGCCACCGATAGCTCGCGCCCCGGGAGCACGAGTTTCGCGGAATCCACCCCCTCGCCCAGCTTTGCCGCGGATTCCGGGGGAAACCGCCGCTGGTTGTGCGTGGCGGCGCCCTGCCTTCGCACCTCGGCCATGCGCTGCTGTGGCCCGACTGAGAGGCCGTTCATAGCTGTGCCGACCGCCTCACCCACCGATGGCGGTGCGGCCTTCTGGCCGAAGAGTTTTTTGGCGACCTTGGCACCGAACTCCCTCATGCCGGTGTCGACGATCGTCCAGGTCTCGTTCAGCTTCGCCACTGTGCATCGCCTTCACGGAGTCATCACAAGAGTGCAGGACCTCTCTGACTACACCCTGCACCAACCAGCGGAAGCTTCCCAGCCCCCCGGGCGCAGTCGGTTCGCCTGCCTCGCCGGCGGCACGGAGTGCGGCGAGGCAGCAGCGCGGGTCGACGCGCGCCTACTCGTACGGAGGCCAACCCCGCTCGGCGTAGGGCGTGCGCTTGACGGTGACACGGCGGTACGAGCGCGCCGGTGGAAGGCCCGACGCACCCGTGGCCTTGGACGCCACGATCGGCACTTGGGCGACGAACAACAGCGGGGTCGGCCCGGTCGCCCACGTGGGCGACCGGGCCGACCCCGCTGTGGCGAGACCTCAGACGCCCGCGTACGAGTGCAGGCCGTTCACGAAGATGTTCACGCCGTAGTAGTTGAACAGGAAGCACGCGAACGCGATCAGCGAGACGACCGCGGCCTTGGTGCCCTTCCAGCCGGCGGTGGCGCGGGCGTGCAGGTAGGCCGCGTAGGCCACCCACGTGATGAAGGACCAGACCTCCTTGGGGTCCCAGCCCCAGTAGCGGCCCCACGCGTTCTCGGCCCAGATCGCGCCGCACACGATCGCGAAGGTCCACAGCGGGAAGATGATCGCGTTGACCCGGTAGGCGGTCTTGTCGAGCGAGGCCGAGCCGGGCAGCCGGGCCATCATGTTGTCGAACCGGCCGTCGGTCGACTTGGCCGGGTCGGCGAGGTTGCTTTCGTGCTTCTGCCGGAACAGGAACAGGATCGACGCGAGCGCGCCGATGTGGAACGCGCCGAAGGACACGATCGCCGACGCGACGTGGATCCACAGCCAGTACGAGTTGAGCGCCGGCACCAGCTGGTCGGAGTCGGTGTACAGGACCGTCACCGCGACGCCGAGGGTGGTGAGCACCGGCAGCGTCACGAACAGGCCCAGCCAGCGCACCGGGTACTTCCACAGCAGCACCAGGAAAGCCGCCACCACGACCATCGACACGGCCGTGGAGAACTCGTACATGTTGCCCCACGGGGCCCGCTCCGCCGCGATGCCACGGGTCAGCACCGAACCCGCGTGCAGCAGGAAGCCGAGCACGGTCAGCGAGACCGCGACCCGGCCGATCCGGTCGGCCCGCTCGTTGCCGTTCGCCACGTTGCCCTGGTCGTCGACGTCGCCACCGTCGTGGCCGACGTCGCGCACCACCACGATCGGCCGCTCGGCCAGCGCGACGCCGCCGCTCGCGGCCGCGGCCACCGGCTCGCGGACCTCGACGGCCAGGTCGGCCGACCGCTGGGCGACCGCCCCGCTGCTGCCGAACGTCCATTCCATGCAGTACGCGAAAAACGCGATCAGGTAGACGGCGATCGCCGAATACATCAGCACATTGCTGAATTGGGCGAGGTTCTCGTTGACGCCCACGCTCACTCCTTGACCTTGGTGCCGGGTGAGTTCGCCGGCGCGGCCACGCGCAACGCGTCCACGAACTCCTGTACCTCATCGCCGAGGCCCCCGCCCTCGGTGCGGGCAAGCCCGCCGACCTCGACGACCGTGTTGCCGTCGGGACCTTCCACCGCGCGCACCCACATGCGCCGGCGACGTACGAACAGGGACAGCACGAGGCCGACGATCGCGGCCACCACGCTGACCAGCGCGAGACCCTTGCCGGGCTCGCTGGCGACCTGGAAGTTGGCCCAGATCTTGACGCCCTCGAAGGTCAACGACCCCGCGCCGTTGGGCAGGTCGACCGCCTGGCCGGGCTTGAGGGCCACCGACCAGGGCTGGTCACCGGACTTGAACTGGGTCATCTTGTCGGGCTTGAGCGCGTAGATGTTCTGCGGTACCCCGGAGTCCATCCCGAGGTCGCCCTCGTACGCGCTCAGCACCAGCGCCGGGTTCAGCAGCGCCGGGAAGGCGGAGACCCAACCGCGGACCGGGTCCTGGTAGAAGGACCCGTCCGGCTTGATCGGGGTGCTCGGCACGAAGATGCCGTCGAAGCCCAACTGCTTCAGCCCCGCGCTGACGTCCGGGACCTTGATCACGCCGGTGGAGGTGCGGTTGCCGTCCTGGGGCAGGAACACCGTGGGCCCCGAGTAGGCGATCTTGCCCTTGGCGTCGCGCACCGTCACGACCGGCGCGTAGCCGGTCGCGATCATGAAGACCTTCGTGTCGCCCACCTGCAGCGGCTCGTTGACCTTGATGGTCCCCTTCTTGTTCTTGCCCTCGTGCCCGTACCAGGACTCGATGTGCGACGTGAACGAGCGCGGCTCGCCGCGCTTGGCGCCGGTCGCCTGGAAGGTCTGCTCGACCGCGTTCAGCCGGAACCCGAAGGGCTCCAGGTTGTCCTCGTCGACGAGCGCGCCGAACTGGCGGTCGTCGTACTGGGTGAGCACGTTCGCGAAGCTCTGCCCCTCGACGACGATCTTGCCGCCCTTGACGCTGTAGAGACTGCCGAGCGCGAAGGCGACCAGGATGCCGAACAGCGCGATGTGGAAGAGCAGGTTGCCGGTCTCGCGCGCGTAGCCCTTCTCCGCCGAGACCGAGCCCGTGCCCGGGTTGAGCCGGAACCGGCGCTTCTTCAGCGCGGCACGCGCGGCGGTGAGCACCGCGTCCGGATCGGCCGTGGTCTCCCAGCGCGCGTACGCGGGCAGCCGGGCGAAGTTGCGCGGCGCCTCCGGCGGCTTGGACAGCAGCGTCTTGGCGTGCGCCCACACGCGCGGCACGATGCAGCCCGCGAGCGAGATGAACAGCAGGATGTAGATCGACGCGAACCACCACGACGCGAACACGTCGAAGAGCTGGAACTTGTCCATGATCTTCGCGCGGGTCGGATGGTCGCGGAAGTATTGCGAGACCTTGATCGGACTGACCGGCCGCTGCGGGATCAGCGTCGGCGGGGTCGCCGCGATCGACAGCATGAACAGCAGGATCAGCGCGACCCGCATCGAGGTCAGTTGCCGCCAGAGCCACCGCAGCCAACCCACCACGCCCAATTGCGGCTGGCGGATCTCCTCGGCGCCGTCGTCGTCCTGTGCGGGCGCCGTGGACATCCCGGCGTCCGCCCGGGCCTCGGGCAGCTCGAGCCGTTCGAGGTCGTCGTCGGTTCGGGTCTCGGCGCTCACATCAGATTCCGATCGTGTATTGCGTTGCCCAGGTCTGCATCTCGCGCATCATCTGGTCCCACACACCCGTCAGCATCAGGGTGCCGAGGGCCACGAGCATCCCGCCGCCCAGGCGCATGACCCAGACGTAGTGCTTCTTGACCCACGCGAACGCGCCGAGTGCCTTGCGGAACGCGAGCGCGGTGAGCAGGAACGGCACGCCGAGGCCGAGGCAGTAGACCGCGGTGAGCAGCGCGCCCCGGTTCGCACTGGCCTCGTTCGCGGACAGACTCAGCACGGCCGAGAGCGTCGGCCCGATGCACGGCGTCCAGCCGAGGCCGAACACCATGCCCAGGAGCGGCGCGCCGACCAGCCCTATCGTCGGACGCTTGTGCAGCCGGAACTCGCGCTGCAGGCCCGGGATCACCCCCATGAAGGACAGTCCGAGCACGATCGTGACGGCGCCGAAGATCCTGGTGATCGTCCCCTGGTGCGCCACCATGCTCCGGCCGAAGGCACCGAACGCCGCGCCGGTGGAGACGAAGACGAGTGTGAAGCCGAGCACGAACAGCAGCGTGCCCAGGAACAGCCGCCCGCGCCGGGCGTCCTTGAGGTCGGCGCCGGAGACGCCGGTGACGTAGCTCAGGTAGCCGGGCACCAACGGCAGCACGCATGGGGAGAAGAATGAGATCAGGCCGGCGAGGAGCGCGATCGGCAGGGCCGCGAGGAGCGACCCCGTGTAGACCGTGCCGTTGATCCCTTCGGCTGCGACCAGCACCGGAATCAGGCCGTCTCGTTCAGGACGGGGTCGATCATCGAGCGCAGTTCCTCGATCGTGACCGCGCGCAGCACACGGGCCGCGATCCGGCCCTCGCGGTCGATGATCAGCGTGCTGGGGATCGCGTTCGGGTTCAGGTTGCCGGTGAACTTGATGATCTCGCGCGCGTCCGGGTCCCACAGGCTCGGGTACGTGACGCCCTTGCTCGCGGTGAACGCGAGCGCGTTGGCCTGCGTGGAGTCACGCGTGTTGATGCCGAGGAACTGCACACCCTTGGCCTCGGTCTCGACGTGCGCCCGCTGGAAGTCGGCGGCCTCGGCGCGGCACGGCGGACACCACGACCCCCACACGTTCAGGACCACGACCTTGCCCTTGAAGTCGGCGAGGTTGATGTCCTTGCCCTCGAGCGTCTGACCGGTCACCTTCGGGGCCGTTTTCCGGTCCGCCGGTTTCGCCCGGACTATGCCGCTCTTGTCGCTGTCGACATAGCCCTTGCCGTCGCCGCCGCTCTTGCCGCCGGCGCTCATTCCACTGCATCCGGTGAGGGCGAGCAGGGCCGCGGCGGTGAGCAGCGCGGCACGACGAGGCAGGCGGCGTGTGAGCATGTGAAAAGTTTCGCATGCCCCCACGGCCGCTCCGCGCGGGGTCCGTCGTGCCATGGACACTTCGTCAGATCATCCCGATTCGTCCTAAATAAATAGGCCGCTATGCCCCGAAGCTCTTGTTCTTGGACTTGCCCGCGAGCTTGGCCGGCAGCAGGTCGCGAGCGGGCTCGCTGTAGCCCACCGAGACGATCCGGTCACCCTCGTACGTGAAGGTCGTGAGCGACGCGAGGGAGCACTGCCGGTTGCGCGGGTCGTGCCAGAGCCGGCGACGCTCGACGAACGAGCGGGTCACCCAGATCGGCAACTGGTGGCTCACGCACACCGCCTCGTGCCCGCGCGCGGCGTCGCGGGCCGCGCCGAGCGCGCCCATCATCCGCACGACCTGCTCGATGTAGGGCTCGCCCCACGACGGCTTGAACGGGTTGGTGAGGTGCTTCCAGTGGTTCGGGTTCTTCAGCGAACCGTCGCCGACCCCGAAGGTCTTGCCCTGGAAGATGTTCTCCGCCTCGATCAGCCTCTCGTCGGTCGCGATCTCCAGGCCGTGCCGGAGGCCGATCGGCGCGGCGGTCTCCTGGGCGCGCTCCAGCGGGGACGACACCACGTGGGTGATGTCGCGCTCCGCGAGGTGGTCGGCGACCCGCTCGGCCATCTTCAGGCCGAGGTCCGACAGGTGGTAGTCGGGCAGGCGGCCGTACAGGATTCCGTGCGGGTTGTGCACCTCGCCGTGGCGCATGAGGTGGACGATCGTCACGTCGCTGTTGTTCTGCGGCTTCTGAGCCATCGTCAGTTCTCCTGGGCACTCGCTGCGGCGCGGGCTGCGGCCGGCAGCGCGTCGAGGATACGGTTCACGGCCGCGTCGTCGTGGGCGGCCGACAGGAACCACGCCTCGTACGCGCTCGGGGGCAGGTACACGCCGGCGTCCAGCATCGCGTGGAAGAACGCCGAGAAGCGGAACGCGTCCTGCGTCCGCGCCTGGTCGTAGTCGTGCACCGGCTGATCGGTGAAGAAGATCGAGAACATGTTCCCGGCGGTGGACACCGTGTGCGCGACGCCCTCCTTGCCGAGCGCCGCGGACACCTCCGTGCGCAGCGCGAGCGAGACCCGGTCGAGGTGCCGGTACACCGCGTCGGTGCAGTGTCGCAGCGTGGTGACGCCGGCGGCGGTGGCGACCGGGTTCCCGGAGAGCGTGCCGGCCTGGTAGACGGGACCGAGCGGCGCGAGGTGGGCCATCACGTCGGAGCGCCCGCCGAACGCGGCGGCCGGGAAGCCGCCGCCCATCACCTTGCCGAAGGTCAGCAGGTCGGGCACCACGCCCTCGATGCCGAACCAGCCCGCCTTGGACACCCGGAAGCCGGTCATCACCTCGTCGGACACGAACAGCGCGCCGTGTCGCTCGCACAGCTCCTTCAGGCCCGCGTTGAAGCCCGGGCGGGGCGTGACCACGCCCATGTTGCCCGGCGCGGCCTCGGTGATCACACACGCGATCTCGTCGCCGTGCACGGCGAACGCCGACTCGACGGCGGCGAGGTCGTTGTACGGCAGCACGATCGTGTCGGCCGCCGAGGCCCCGGTCACCCCGGGCGTGTCGGGCAGCGCGAAGGTCGCGAGTCCGGAGCCGGCCGCGGCCAGGAGCGCGTCGACGTGGCCGTGGTAGCAGCCGGCGAACTTCACGATCTTGGCCCGGCCGGTGAAGCCGCGCGCGAGTCGGATCGCCGACATCGTGGCCTCGGTGCCCGAGCTGACCAGGCGGACCTGCTCGACGGGCGCGATCCGGGACACGATCTCCTCGGCGAGTTCGACCTCGCCCGCGCCCGGCGTACCGAACGACGTGCCGCGCGCGACGGCCTGCTGGACGGCCTCCTGCACGGCGGGGTGCGCGTGGCCGAGGATCATCGGTCCCCACGAGCACACCAGGTCCACGTATTCGCGGCCGTCCGCGTCGGTCAGGTACGGGCCGCGGCCCGAGACCATGAAGCGGGGTGTGCCGCCGACCGCGCGGAAGGCACGCACCGGCGAGTTGACCCCGCCGGGGGTGACGGCCCGCGCACGCGCGAACAGGGCGGCGGAAACGGGTGCGGGGTTCTCGTTGGCAGAGCTCACCCCGTCATGCTCTCAAACAAACCGAGCCGCCCCGTCCGGGGCTCGACGCGCCGAGGGAGCGAGGTGCGGTCCCCGCCGCTCGCGGGGAGGAAGCGGGGTGCGCGGACCAACCGCATGGACACCCGACATGCCCCGAACCGATCCGCGTTCGTTCCCGGGGATCCGCCAACCGAAACCGGGCGGGGGGAGCAGTATGATCGGGTCACCCGGACCCGTACCCACGGGTGAGGCATGTCCGGCGGGGTGCAGCACGACGATCGGGGTGCGCGCGTGGCGGCGAGAACACGTCGAAGTGGGCGGTCCGGGCGACACCACCGGATAGCCGGCGGTCTCGTACCGGTGCTCGCGACGCTGTTGATGGCCACGACGGCCGCGTGCGGCGGGGATTCCGGCGACGGGAAGTCGGGAATCGAGGGCGCGCTCGACGCCGTTCGCGACGACACCTCGACCCGGGCCTGGTTCGAGTACGCCGACACGGCCGCGATCGTCAAGGCCAACGGCGGTCTCGATGCCGCGGGGCCCTACGGCTCGCTGCTGGGGATCGGATACCCCGATCTCGCGTCCATGCGGGAGCAGTTGCCGCCGGCCCTCGGGTTCGATCCGACGAAGTCGCGCGAGGCGTGGGTGGCCGGCCGGCCACCGGACCAAGGCGGTGTGCTGGTCGGCGGATTCGGCAAGGACGCCGTGGTCGGCAAGCTCAAGGAGCTGGGTGGCAAGCCCGATCCGGGCGACCCGAGCGTGTACCGCCTGCGACCCGACAACGAACTGAGCCTGGACGACCCGCTGGCGCAGAAACTGCCGCTCGCGACCAATCACTTCAACGCGGTCCGGGTCTCGGACAAGCAGGTCGGCTACGGCTCGACCGCGCGGGCCGCCAACCTCACGCGCGGCGGCGCCCACCTGGGCGACGACGCGAGCCTGCGGGCGTTGACGAGTTGCCTCGACAACCCGCTGACGGCGGTGCTCACCGACCGGGTCGGCGGCGGCGAGAAGGCGAACGGGCCGCGGCTCGCGGTCGGTGTGCGGGGCAAGGCCGGTGCGCCGGGCACGGAGGTGCTGTGCGTCGCGACGGCGTCGGCTCCGGCCGCCAAGGCCGAGGCCGATCGGCTGCGCGCGCTGCTCGGCGGCGGCGGCACGACCGCGTCGGGTGTGCCGTGGAACACGGTGCTCGCCGACGTGCGCGCCGAGGTGGTCGGCGAGAACGTGGTCAAGATCACCGCGCGTCCCTCGGGTCGAGTGCGAACGGGTGTACTCCTCAAGGCGTTGAACGACATGTCGCTCGGTCTGGTGTTCGCGGACGGACCACCTGGCCGGGAGTCCTGACGCATGCCAGGGCAGGACCGGTTCCGAGTGGTGCACACCTGTTACCCAACCGCGGTACGGGATGCCCGGGCGACCTGCGACGATCTTCAACGAGTCCCGTCGACAACCGACCGGACAAAGACAAGCGAGCAGGGAGCGATGGCGTCGGGCGCCACGGGTGTGCGCACGTGTCACGGAGCCGACCTTCGTCGGGAGGTGCACACGTGGGCGTGACATACGAATACTTCGGCGCACCCGATCGCGCGACCGCCGCCCGGGTGCCGCCGCTGATCGATCCGACCGACACGGTCGAACGACCCAGCAATTCCTACGTGTCCTTCGTGAAGCCGGAGACGGTCAGCGCGATGGTGCTGTCACTGCTCGGGGACACCCCGCAGGACGCGACGCCGCCGCTGGAGTTGGTGGTGCTGCACCCCGCGCACGCGGTGATGCAGTTGCCGCCGATGCTGATGGACGTGCTGCGCAACGCGACCGAGGAGGAGTTGGGGGCCGCGGCCTTCATCTGGTCGACGTTCCCGGACCGTCGGGTCCCGCGCGACGCGTACCTGCTGTACCGGATGTTGCACGACTGGACGAAGTTCGCGCGCGAACTGCACCACGCCGGGCATCAGCTCTACTGCCTGATGCACTCGTGAGGCGGACGATCGCCGAACGCCTAACCCACTTGAGTTATTAACCCACGCGGTTTAACGTGCGGTCCATGACAGGGACGCACGGCGTTCCGGCGCCGGACCGCGGCGCCGGCGCACGCCTTCTGATGATCGAGGCCGCGGAACGGCTGTTCGCCGAGCGCGGGATCAACGGGGTCTCGCTGCGCGAGATCGGCGCCCAGGCGGGCCAGCGCAACACCGCCGCCGCGCGCTACCACTTCGGGTCCAAGGAGACCCTCGTGGACGCGGTCTTCCGGCATCGCATGGAGCCCGTGAACGCGCGGCGCCTGGCGATGTTGGACGAACTGGACGACGCCGGGCGGGAGAACGACCCCCGCGGTCTCGTCGAGGCGTTCCTGTACCCGCTCGCCGACATGCTCGGCGAGCCCGGCAAGCCGAGTTGGTACCTGCGCTTTTGCGTACACGCGGCCTTCGTCGAGGGCACCGCGGCGCGTGACCTGGCCCGCGAGGAGTGGACGCGCGGGGTGTACACGGTGCGCGAGCGACTGCTCGACCTGCTCGCCGAGTTGCCCGCCCGGATCCGGGACGAGCGCTGGGTGTTGCTGTCGTCGTACCTCACACACGCCCTCGCCGACCGCGAGATGGCGATCCACCACCCCGTCTCGCGCCGCCCGACCGACCGTCGGGTCTTTCTCGCGCACCTGGTCGACACCGCCGTCGCGCTCTTCCTGGCCCCGGTCTCCATCGAGACCTCGGCACTGATCGAACGGCCCCAATAGGTCCCGCACTTGCGCGACCTCGCTCCGCTTTCAGGAGGTTCGGCAATGACCGCCATCATCGAGCAGCCCACCTACGAGGACCCCACCCCCGCGGCGGCCGCCGCACTCGGGATCGAAGTCCGGCCGATGGCCGGGTACATCGGCGCCGAGATATTCGGCGTCGACCTCACCCGGCCGCAGGACGACGCGGTCGTCGCCGAGCTCCGGGCGATCTGGCTCAAGTGGAAGGTCGTCTTCTTCCGCGACCAGCACCTGACCCAGGAGCAGCACATCGCGTTCGGCCGGCAATTCGGCGAACTCGCCCCGGGACACCCGACGTTGCCGTCCGCGTTCCCCGAACACCCGGAGATCCTGCTGCTCGACAACGAGCAGCTGGGCACAGGCGGGGGCGGCAGCTTCGTGGAGAGCCGTTGGCACACCGACGTCACGTTCATCCCGAACCCGCCGACCGCCTCGATCCTGCGCGGCGTGATCGTCCCGCCCTACGGCGGCGACACCCAGTGGGCCAACCTGGCGCTCGCCTACGAGCGGCTGTCCGACCCGCTCAAGGGCCTGATCGACGGACTGCACGCGGTGCACCACAACGCGCTCCCGGTCAAGCGCGGCGAACTGCCGGGCAAGCTCGCGAAGCAGTTCCTGGGCGAGGGTCTGCGCGCGGTGCACCCGGTCGTGCGCGTGCACCCGGAGACCGGTGAGAAGGTGCTGTTCGTCAACCCGAACTTCACCAGCCACATCCTGGAGCTGACCCGCCAAGAGGGCGCGCACATCCTGGAGTTGCTCTACAAGCACATCGCCGACGCGGAGTTCGGCGTGCGCTTTCGCTGGCAGCCGGGCAGCATCGCGTTCTGGGACAACCGCGCGACCGTGCACCTGGTGCCCACCGACGTGCCTGCGGGCATGCGTCGTTCGATGCAGCGGATCACCCTGCAGGGCGTGAACTCGGTCGGCCCCGACGGCGCGCAGGCCTACGCGCTGGAGAACTGACCACCGCGCCCCCATCCACGGGTCCGACGCTCCGGTTACCTGACGGAGCGTCGGATCTGCGAGCCGGACATGAGCGACAGGTCTTGTCGGCACCACCTTTCCGACGCGATCCTGTTCTCCGGGTGGCTTTTGTGCACCACTCGCTCTGCGCCCTCGCTACATGCGAGATCGCTGTCCAAGCCGTTGGGGGACCGGCCATGCCGACCAGCAGAGATCCGATGTTCCAAGGCCGCAAGCTCCGAGCCATTTTGCGCAGGACGCGAGAGGAGGCGGGACACACCCAGCGCGAAGTCGCCTCCGAGATGGACTGGTCGCTGTCCAAGCTCATCCGGATCGAGTCCGGGCAGGTCAAGATCTCCACCACCGACCTGCGCGCCCTCCTGGCGTACTACCACGTCACGGACCGGGGCCACGTCGACGAGTTCGTCCAGATGGCCCGGGCCGCCAAGCAGCGAAGTTGGTGGTTCCCCTATCGGAACCTCATCACGCCCGAGTTCCGGGTGCTCCTCGGCTACGAGGCCGCGGCGGACGTGATGCGCACCTTCGAGCCGTTACTGGTGCCCGGTCTGCTGCAGACCGAGGAGTACGCGCGGGCCAGCCTGCAGATCGTCGGGGAGCGGGCGACCGCGCCCTTCGACGTCGAGGGCCTGGTGAGTCTTCGCCTCGAACGTCAGGAACGCATCATGCGGCCCGACGGTCAGACGATGCACTTCATCATCGACGAGGCCGTGATCCGCAGACAGGTGTACGGCCCGGTGGACGTGCGCGGTCGATCCGCCGACTCGCAGGGCCTGATGCGGGAGCAGATCCGCCGGCTCCAGGAGGTGATGGAGTGGCCCAACCTCACGTTGCGGATCGTGCCGTTCGACGTGGGGTTGTACACCCGTTCCCGGATCGCCTACGTGCTCCTGGAGTTCCCCGAGGTCGAGCAGGAGACGGTCCTGTTCATCGAGACCGTGACCGACGACGTCGTCATTCGCGAGAGCAACGACGACGAGTCCGAGCTCATCTCGCCGGTCTCGTACCTGGAGACGTTCTGGCAGCTGGAGCAGCTCGCGCCCATCGACGCGACGCCGGGCCTGCTCGAGGACGCGCTCGCGGGGCTCCGCGACCGGCGAAACACGGCCCCGCCGGCGACGGAACCACCTACCGGCCAGTAATCCGATAGCGCAAAGCGTTCTGCGTGCCCGCTCGCGGCCACGCCGCCACCTGAGAACTTACAAAGAGACACTTGGCTGATTGCGCAAGGCAACGCATAATGGCAAGTGGGTATCCGTTGCTCGATGTCGATGAGCAGCACGGCGACGCGGCGGCCACCGCGAAGTCGGACAAGAGTTGCCCCGAGGGTCACATTTGGTGACATTCGGGGCAACTTTTTATTTTCTCCGACCCCGGGCCCGCGTGGTCGATACGCCGGATATGGCGCATCCCCCTTGTTCCATGCACAATCTATTACAGGGCGCCAGCGTCGTCCCTGTCGCCCCACCATTTATCGGCGGACGACCGAACACCGAGAAAGGGGGTGAACGCGTGCAGGATGACTTCGAGCGCATGCTCCGGGTGATCTTCTTGTTGGTTGCCGTGGCCGCGGTAACCGCCGGAGCTCTGTATTACACGCTTCGAGCCGCCGGACTGCTCACTCTCATCGCGTAACGGGAACCCACGGGGCCGAGGCCCCAACGAGCGGCCTGTCGAATCAATCCGGCAGGCCGCTTCGAATATGCCGACTCAGCGCCGCGGGTCGGAAGCGGGTCGCGTGCGATCCAGGAACATCCCCCACGGCGCAGGCCCGAACGCAAGGATCGGCCCCTGCGTCGCCTTGGAATCCCTGACCAGCACGCCGTCGACGGCAGCGGCCTCGACGCAGTTGCTGGCGGCGCTGGCGCTGGACTTGCGCCAAGCGATTCCGAGCGGCCTGAACTCCGCCATGGCTTGTCCTCCAAGAGATGAACACGAATAAACATACAAACTTGCGGTGACCTCCGTCGGATCGACAAGCGAGCACGCAAGGGAACTCCACCGACCCCGGGTTCGCCGATACGGGAAGCGGGGAAAGTGTATCGCGCCGCACCAGTGTCGACGCGCACGCCTCGATCGACGCGCAAGGCATTCACTCGTCTGCTACGCGGCCTCGTCGCCATCGGCCGGAGCGCATCTCGAACAAATGCACATATCCGCTCGGCAATTCGGATGACGGCGGAAAGCCACCTGGCAGATCGACCGGTGGCGCTTTGCGTCACCGGGTTCCGATCGGCGATTCGACGATCGAACACATCCGCCCCCGGGAAACTCTACGAAATGGCCAGTCTAGGGAAAAGGAGCCGGAAACGTGTCCGGAGCCACAAGAAAAGGCGATTTCGATCTTCGGGCGATTCAGCCGACCGACCGGGTGGGGAGCACGCCGCCGGCCAGCCGGAACTCCAGGGCGTCCAGCAGCGGCCGGATCGTGCTCGCCGCGGGGGTCTTCTCGGGGCCGATGACCGTTCGGGTCACCACGCCGACCACCGCGCCGTCGCGGGCGATCCCGTAGTCCACGTACTGCGTCTGTCCGTTGACCACGCCCTGGGTGCGCCACGCGGCACCGTTCACGGCCAGATCGGTGATGTTGGTTCGGCCGCTCGCGTCCGGATTCGGCGGGTTCGTCGAGCACGGGCCGGCGAACCCCTTCGTGAAGTCCGCGCTCGCGAGCTCGGCCGTGCGCTCGTCGGGATACCGGACCAGGACCACCAGTCCGCCACCCTGCCCGTCGTGCAGGTACAGCCGCTCCTGCGCCGCGACCGCGTCCAGACCCGAGATGGTCTGCGTCGTGCACGGCCCGAGGGTGTCCCCGAACGCGGCGCGGGTGTCCGCGACGTGCCAGTTCTCGTAGGCGCCGGTGACGACCGGGAACTCCGAGGCGGCGGGATACATCGCGTCCGGGAACGGTGGCAAGGTGCTCGCGGGCGGGGTTTGCGGCGCGGGATCGGACGCGGTGGCCGACGAGGAGAGCACGGGAGTGGCCGCGGCCTCTCGGCGCCCGGGCCCGGAGTCCTCGGACACCGCGCCGTGCACGAGGGTCGCACCGCCCGCGATCACCACCAGCGAGGCCGCCGAGGCGACGATCCGGTTGCGCACGCGTCGACGCCGGACCGCGCGGTGGACAGTCTCGACCGGGGGCCTGCGGACCTGCGGTACGAGTTGCACGACGAGTTCGCGAAAACGCTCGTCGAGCAGTTGCGGGTCGGGCTCGCCGTCCGCGTTCTCCGGGCTGTGCCGCATGTCCGAACTCGCCATTCCCCACTCGATCGGCCCTTGTCGGCCGACTGGCCGGTGCACATTCGACAGGTGATCAGTTTGACGCATGGGCCGAGCACGATGGTTCCCGGCCGGGCCGGCGCTCAACCGGCCTCGCGGGTGAGCGTGCCCTGTGACGTGCTGGTGCTCACGCCGTTTCCGGGCGACACGTAGGACAGCGTCGTGGCCGACTGCTGCTTGAGTTCGACGTCGCCGTCCGCGCAGCCGGAGTTGCGGGTCAGGTGGCTGGTCAGCTTGATCCCGGAGTCCGCCGACACGGTGAGCAGCTCCAGGTCGGCCTCGCAGTCGGCCTTCTCGCCGAACAGCCCGGTCGCGGTCAGCGTGCTGACGCCGACCGTGTCGCCGACCTTTCCGCCGGTCAGCCGGACGGTGACCTCGGACCTGCCGCCGAACTGCGAGGTCGTGGTCCCCTTCCAGGTGCCGAAGTAGGCCGGCGGCAGGGTGCCCGCGCCGGTCGGCGGCTTGCCGGTGCCGGTGGCGCCGGTCGACGGACGGGACGAGTCGGTCGGTGCCGACGCGGAGGCGGACGTGCTCGGCCGACCGGAGGAGCCGGCCTGGCCAAGCGAGCCTGCCTCGTCCTTGTCGCCGTCGGACGGGAGCAGCAGCGCCGCCGCGACGGCGCCGGCGATCAGGACGGCCGCGAGCGGGAAGACCCACGGGCGCCGCCACCAGGGCCTGGCCCGCGTGTCGCTCGGCGGCGGTACGTAGGTCTCGGCCGATGGGGTCGTGGGACCGGGCGGGGTTGCGAGGCCGGGCGCGGACGCGGGGCCGGGCGGGGCGTACGAGGGTTCGGTCGGCTCGGCCGGGGTGTATCCGGACGACGTGGTCCGGTCGTCCCACGTGGGTGGCCCGGTACCGGCCGACACGAACCCGGCCGAGGCGTCCGCGACCCCGTCGTCGTCCAGTTCGAGCAGCTCGACCGCACGCCGGGACAGCGCCGTGGTCAGGTCGGCCGGCAGCCAGTTGCCCGCCACGAGGTCGGTCGTCCCCGCCGGTGCGAGCGCCGCGAGCACCTCGGCGGGCGTCGGCCGGGAGGCCGCGTGCTTGGTCATGCACGCGGCCACGATCTCGCGGAGCGAGGCGGGAAGGTCCTCCAGCCGGGGCTCCTGCGCGACGATCCGGTACATCAGGGCCTGGCCGCTGCCCTCGCCGAACGGGCCGGTGCCGGTCGCGGCGAACACCAGCACCGAGCCGAGCGAGAACACGTCGGTCGGCGGTCCGACGTCGCGCCCGTCGACCTGCTCGGGCGACATGAAGCCGGGCGATCCGACGGCGTGCCCGGTGCGGGTGAGCACCGACGCGTCCATCGCGCGCGAGATGCCGAAGTCGATCACGCGCGGCCCGTCCAGGGACAGCAGCACGTTGGAGGGCTTGATGTCACGGTGCACGAGCCCGGCCGCGTGCACCGCGGTCAGCGCCTCGGCGAGCCCGGCACCGAGCGTGCGCACGGTCGCCTCGGGCAGCGGGCCGCGCCCGGCGACCGCCTCGTACACGCTGGGGCCCGCGACGTAGCCGGTGACCACCCACGGCGTCGCGGCCTCGGTGTCGGCGTCCAGGACCGGCGCGGTCCAGGCGCCGCCGACCCGGCGGGCGGCGTCCACCTCGCGGCGGAAGCGCTCGCGAAATCCCGGGTCGTCGGCCCACTCGGAGCGCACGACCTTGATCGCGACGACTCGTCCGCCGCGGTTGCGGCCCAGGTAGACCCGACCCATGCCGCCGGCACCGAGGACGCGCAGCACGCGGTAGCCGCCGATCTGCCGCGGATCCCCGGCTTCGAGCGGTTTCACAACGCGTCCCCCTCGTCCTCCGGCAGTTGGCCAGACAATACGCGGGTGTCCGCATTTGCGGCCGCCCCGGCAGCCCGTCCGGGCCGGATCCGAGGTCCTTCCCTCGATGCCGGCCCGGGCCGGGGCCGAACCGGAACCGGGCCGGGCCGAAACGGAACCGGGCCGCGACCCGGGCTCAGAACTCGACCGGCATGGCGACCAGGCCCCGGATGAACGACGAGGGCCCGTGCACCAGCTCGGCGTCCGGGGCCAGGCGCAGGTCGGGCAGTCGGCGCAGCAGTTCCTCGAAGGCGACCCGGATCTCCAGGCGCGCGAGCGAGGAGCCCAGGCAAAAGTGCGGTCCGGTGCCGAACGCGATGTGCTGGTTGGGCGTGCGGAACGCGTCGAAGCGCTCGGGGTCGGCGAACACCTCGGTGTCCCGGTTGGCGGCCCCGTAGAGCATCATCACGGTCGAATCGGCCGGGATCACCGTCCCGTGCAGTTCCACGTCACGTGTCGTGTGTCGGGCCATGTTGACCACCGGGGACACCCAGCGCAGCGATTCCTCGACGGCCGACGGGATCAGCGTCGGGTCCGCGCGCAGCGCGGCGAGTTGGTCGGGGTTGGCCAGCAGCGCGGCGATGCCGCCGGATATCACGTTACGGGTGGTCTCGTTGCCGCCCACGAGCAGCAGCAGGGATTCACCGATCAGCTCGTCGAAGGACAGCTTCCCGCCGTCGATCTCGGCGTCGACCAGAATCCCGATCAGGTCGTCGGAGGGGGTCTTGCGCCGGTCCTCGATCACCTGCGTGGTGTAGGCGACGTATTCGGCGAACGCCTCGCCCGCCTTGTGGCTCATCTCGCCGCCGTCGGACAGCATCACCATGACGTCGGCCCAGTGCTGGAGCTGGTCGCGGTGCTCGGCGCCGACCCCGAGCATCTCGCCGATCAGCGTCATCGGCAGCGGCGCGGAGAACTGGCGGACCAGGTCGGCGCTGCGGCCGCCCTCGATCATCCGGTCGATCAGCGTCGTGACGATGTCCCGGACGTGGTCCTCCATCGCCGCGATCTGCCGGGGTGTGAAGCCCTTGGAGACCAGCTTGCGGCGGCGGTAGTGGGTGGGGTCGTCGGCGTCGATCATCGAGGGCTGCGGGTATCCGATCGGACGCGAGCCCTTGGCCGACGAGAACAGCTCGGGATTGCGCTCGGCCCAGGACAGGTCGGCGTGCCGGGTCAGCCCCCACACGCCGGCGCGTTCGCTGTAGTAGACCGGCGCGTTCGCGCGCAGCCAGGCGTAGTCGGCGTAGGGGTCACCGGCGTACCAGTCGCGGTCGAGCAGGTGGATGTCCCGCGTGGTGGGAGCCGTCATGGCAAGCCTCCGATGTGGTCACGTGTCGAGCGGAACGAAGAGTCGGACAGCGGTGCGCATCAGGTCCTGGACCTCGTCGAGCGCGCGGCCGCGGGCGGTGAGACTGACCAGCCCGGAGAGCAGGACGTGGCCGAGCACCGTCTCGATGTCGCGGCGCCGGGCCGGATCGGTCCCGCTTTCGTCGTCGCCGGCCTCGCCGAACGCGAGCCCGGTGATCCGGTGGATGCTCTGGTGGAACGTCTCCTGCGACTGGCCGGCGGACGGGTCCGGCGCGGTCGCGGCCTGCACGACGGCCTCGGTCAGCAGCCGGTTCTCCGCGCTCACCTCGACGATCCGACACAACAGCGCGGCGAGCCGCCCGGCCGGGTCGGCGGGCAGCGGTTGCCGGGCGAGTTCGTCCGAGAGCTCGCCGATCCACAGCGCCGACACCTCGCTGAGGAGGTGGTTCTTCGAGGTGAAGTAGCGGTACACGGTCGCCCGGGCCACCCCCGCGCGATCCGCGACGTCGTGCATCGTCACGGCGGCGTAGCCCCCCACGAGCGCGAGGTCGCACGCGGCGCGCACCAGTCGCTCGCGGCGCGCCTGTTGGTCGCGGGTGAGCGACCTGGTGAGAGTGATCGTCGAGCTGGTGCGGGGTTCGGCCACGGCTGAGCCTGTCCTCTGGGTTGTGCGTTCGGGAACTGTGCGGTGCGGGCTTTCAACCGGGTGCTGCGACTGGTTCCGCGGTGATCTTGCCTACGGATGAGACGGAAGTCTAGTCTGACGTCTCGTCAGATCCAGTGAGAACGTGTTCCAGTAATTTCCGGGTGACACCGGGGCCCGATCGAACGCCGGAGACGCCGTGACCGCCAGAAAAGGACCGCTCGCGGGAATCCGCGTGGTGGAGTTCGTCGGCCTCGGGCCGGGCCCGTTCTGCGGGATGCTGCTCGCCGACCTGGGCGCCGAGGTGCTGCGGATCGACCGCGCCGCCGACGCCCGCAAGGGCTACACCAAGCCGCCGCGCAATCCGATGAACCGCGGCAAGCACTCGATCGCGGTCGACCTCAAGCACCCGGACGGCGTCGCGCTCGCGCTGCGCCTGGTGGAGGGCGCCGACGCGCTGATCGAGCCGTTCCGGCCGGGCGTCATGGAGCGGCTGGGGCTGGGCCCCGACGTGTGCGCCGAGCGCAATCCGCGGCTCGTCTACGGGCGGCTCACCGGCTGGGGCCAGACCGGCCCGCTCGCCTCGGCCGCCGGGCACGACATCGACTACATCGCGCTGGCCGGGATGCTGGAGCCGATCGGCCGGGCCGGCCAACCGCCGAGCATCCCGCTCAACCTGGTCGGCGACTTCGGCGGCGGCGGACTGCTGCTCGCCTTCGGCCTGGTCGCGGCGCTGCTGGAGGCCGCCCGTTCGGGGCGGGGCCAGGTGGTGGACGCCGCGATGATCGACGGCGCCGCGGCGCTGGGCGCGACCTGGTTCACGATGGGGGCGGCCGGGATGCTCGGGCCGCGCGGGACGAACATGCTCGACGGCGGCGCGCCGTTCTACGACGTGTACGAGACCTCGGACGCCCGGTACGTCGCGGTCGGCGCGATCGAGCCGCGGTTCTGGGCCGAGTTGATCCACCGGCTCGGGCTCACCGAGGACCCGGTCTTCGCCGACCTCGCGAAGCAGCACGACCCGGCGCACTGGCCCGCGATGAAGGCCCGGCTCGGCGAGGTGTTCGCGGGCCGCACCCGCGACGCGTGGTGCGAGCTGCTCGAAGGCACCGAGACGTGCTTCGCGCCGGTGCTCTCCCCCGCCGAGGCCCCCACGCACCCGCACCACGTCGCGCGCGGGACGTTCCTGCACGCCGACGGGCTGCCCGAGCCCGCGCCCGCGCCGCGCTTCTCCCGGACCCCCGCCGCGGTGCCCGACCGGCCCGTCCACCCGGGCCCGGCCGAGCAGGGCGGCGACACCGACACCGCACTCACCGCGTGGGGCGTCCCCGAGGCCGAGATCACACGCCTCCGGGATGCCGGCGCGGTCGTCTGACGCAACGTCACGACCCGGTGGACGCAGTAGACGTGTAGATGCGCGCAGGCAAGCACAGGCAGTACAGGCAGCACAGGCAGTAGCGGCAACAGAGGCAGCAGCGGCAGCAAAACGAAGGGGCTCCATGGAACTTCACGAGGCGCTGTACACAACCCGCGCGATGCGCAGGGTCAAGCCGGACCCCGTCCCGCAGGACGTCCAGGCCCGCATCCTGGACGCGGCGGTGCGTGCCCCCAGCGGCGGCAACACCCAGGGCTGGCGCTTCCTGCTGGTGGACGACCCGGGCGTCAAGGACCGGCTCGGTCCCCTGTACCGGGACGCCATGGACGCCCTGTGGAAGACCATCTACGCACCGCGCGTGGCCGCCGCCGAGGCCGATCCCGACAGCGCGGAGAGCAGGTCGTTCATCCGCGTCCGGCGCTCGTCGCAATGGCTCGCGGACAACTTCGAGCGGATCCCGCTGTTCATGTTCGGCTTCACCCGGCACGACCCCACCGGCGGCTCGATCTTCCCGGCGGTGTGGAGCGCGATGCTCGCCGCGCGTGCCGAGGGTGTGGGCACGGCGCTGACCGCGGTGCTGGGGATCTCGCACCGGGACGCCGTCCTGGAGGTGCTCGGGGTACCGGCCGGCGAGGGCTGGCACATGGCGTGCTGCGTGTCGTTCGGGTATCCGACCGGCAAGTGGGGGGTCGCGCCCAGGACCTCGGCGCACGAGGTCGCGTATCGCAACACGTGGGGCGAGCCGATCGGGTTCGAGGTAGCGCAGCCGCTGTGGCCCGCGGACGGCGCCGCGTACGCCCCCGCCCCCGCCCCGGTCGAAGGAGACGTCAAGTGACACGTGCCGACCTGCCGCTGAAGGACTCGGTGGCGCTGGTGACCGGCGGCGGCAGCGGGATCGGGCTCGGCTGCGCGCTGCGGTTCGCGGCCGACGGCGCGCACGTCGTGATCGCCGGCCGCAGCCTCGATCGACTGCGCGGCGCGGTGACCGAGATCGAACGGGTCGCGGCGGCCGGCGTGCGGGTCGCGTACGCCGTGACGGATGTGACCGACGAGGCGCAGGTCGAGGCCGCGGTGGCGCAGGCCGCCGGGCTCGGGCCGCTGCGCGCGGTGGTCGCGTCGGCCGGCGGCAACACCACGATGGGTCCACTGACCCAGATGGACACCGCCAAGTGGCGCGACACGGTCGAACTGAACGTCACCGGCACGATGCTCGTGCTCAAGCACACCGCCCGGCTGATGGCGGGGGCGGGCGGCGGGTCGTTCGTGGCGATCTCCTCGATCGCGTCCTCGAACACGCACCGCTGGTTCGGCGCCTACGGCGTGAGCAAGGCCGGCATCGACCACCTGGTCAAGCTCGCGGCCGACGAACTGGGCGCGAGCGGGGTACGGGTCAACAGCATCCTGCCGGGCCTGGTCGCGACCGACATGGTCGACGCGGTCACCCAGGGCGGCCCCGTGCTCGACGACTACATGGCGTGCACGCCGCTGGGCCGGGTCGGACAGACCGAGGACATCGCCTCGCTCGCGGCCTTCCTGGTGGGTCCGGAGTCCACCTGGATCACCGGCCAGAACATCAACGTGGACGGCGGACACCACCTGCGCCGCGGCCCGGACTTCCGGGCCTTCCTGGAGCCGGTCTTCGGCGCCGACGGGCTGCGCGGGATCGTCGCGCCCGCACCTGCTGCCGAAGGGAACTGACGATGACTCAGCGCGTTTTCAATCTGGCGGACCTCTTCGAGGTCGTGGTGGACGCCTGTCCGGATCGCCTCGCGCTGATCGCGGGCGACGTGCGCCTGACGTACGCGGAACTGGACGCCCGGGCCAATCGGGTCGCGCACGCCTTCACGACGGCGGGCCTCGCCCCCGGCGACCACATCGGCATCTACTCGCGCAACCGGGCCGAGTGGCTGGAGGCGATGATCGGCGCGTTCAAGGCGCGGATGGTGCCGATCAACATCAACTACCGGTACGTGGAAGACGAACTGCGGTACATCGTCGACAACGCCGACCTGGTGGGACTGGTCGTCGAGCGCGGCTACCTGCCGAAGGTCGCGGCCGTGCGCGCCGACGCGCCCGCGTTGGCGCACGTGTTCGTGCTCGCGGACGAGTTCGACGAGAAGCTCGACGACACGATCGAGTACGAGGCGGCGCTCGCGACCGAGAGCGGCACCCGCGACTTCGGGCCGCGCTCCCCCGACGACCGGTACATGGTCTACACGGGCGGCACCACCGGCTTCCCCAAGGGTGTCGAATGGCGCTCGCACGACATCTTCTGCTCGGCGATGGGCGGCGGGAACTTCGGCGGCGAGCCGATCGAGAAGCCGGAGCTGCTCGCCCGAAAGGCCGAGGGCGCGCCGCTGGTCCAGATGCTGACCACGCCGCTCATGCACGGCAACGGCCAGTGGGTCACCTGGATCACGCTGTTCAGCGCGGGCACGGCGGTGATGTGGACCGGTCTGCGCTACGACCCGGCGGAGATCCTGCGCACCATCGAGCGCGAGGGCTGCGTGACGATGATGCTGGTCGGCGACGCGATGGCGCGGCCGATCGCGGACGAGCTGGAGAGCGGCGCGTACGACGTCCGGACGCTCAAGGTGATCGGCTCCGGGGGCGCGCTGCTGTCGCCGTCGGTCAAGGCCCAGCTGACCCGGCTGATCCCGGGCCTGTACATCTCCGACAGCTTCGGCGCCTCGGAGTTCGGCGCGGGCAGCTCGCAGACCGCCGGCGGCCGGTTCCCGCTCAAGCCGAAGACGGCGGTCCTGGGCGAGGACCTGCGCCCGGTGGGCGTGGGCGAGAGCGGCCGGTTGGCGCGGACCGGCTACATCCCGATCGGCTACTACAAGGACCCGGTCAAGACGGCGGACACGTTCCACGTCGACCCCGACGGGGTGCGCTGGGTCGTCCCCGGCGACTTCGCGCGGATCGAGGACGACGGCGACGTGACGCTGCTCGGGCGCGGCTCGGTGTGCATCAACACCGGCGGCGAGAAGGTCTTCCCGGAGGAGGTCGAGGGCGTCCTCAAGGCGCACGCGGCGGTGTACGACGCGGTCGTGGTCGGCCTCCCCGACCCGCGCTTCGGCGAGCGGGTGGCGGCGGTCGTGTCGCTGCGCGAGGGCCACGCGCTGACCATCGAGGAGCTGGCCGAGCACGCGCGTGGGCAGATCGCGGGCTACAAGATTCCGCGCGACCTGGTCGTGGTCGCCGAGGTGCCGCGGACGCCGGCGGGCAAGCCGGACTACCGGTGGGCCAAGACGACGGCCGCGGCGGCGCCGTCGGCCTGAGGGCATGCGGTCCGCGGTTGCCGGCCGGGGCGGGATCGGCCCGGCCGGCGACCGTGGGCGATCGAGCCCGGCCGACGTCGGGGCCGCCCGGCTATCGTGCTGCCATGACCGTTCCCCCGCCGCGAACCGGCCTGCTCGCCACCGGGATCCGTTGGCGCGACGGCCGGGCGAACCTGGTGCTGACCGATCCGGCCGACGAGCAGACCCTCCAGCCGCTGACTCCCGGCACGATCGCCGGCTGGCGGCTCGACGGCCCACGCACCTGCGTGGGGATCCGGGCCAAGGCGGGCCGGCGCGTGCCGTGCCCCCGGAGCACCGCGCTGCCGGAGACCGCGCCGCGCGCGCAGTGCGAGCGGTGCGCGCTCGCCGACCCGAGCCGGGCCCTCGCGCGCGATCAGGCGATGGACGATCCGCGGCCCTTCTCGCTCTACCTCGCGTGGTTCGGCCCCGGCCTGGTCAAGGTCGGCCTGACCGCCACCGAACGCCGCGCGGCCCGACTCGCCGACCAGGGCGCGCCGATGTTCACCTGGCTCGCACACGGTCCGCTGGTCGCCGTGCGCGGCACCGAACGCAAGTGCTCGGCCACCGGGACGGTCCGCGAACGCATACCGCACCGGGCCAAGGCCGCGGCCTGGTGGCGCCCCCGGGTGGCCGGCCCACCGCAGGAACTCGCGGACGCGCACGCCCGATTGACGCCGCTGCTGCCGGACACTCTGACCCCGGCCCCCTGCGACATCCAGGACCTGACCGGCTTCTACGGCCTCACGGACGCGCCGCCGCCGACCCGGGACCAGGCCGCGTCGCTCGCCCAGGACGCCCTGCTGCACGGCGAGTTCACCTGCGTCGCGGGCCACGACGCGCTGATCACCACGGACACCGGCCCGCTGTTCGTGGACCTGCGCCTGCTCACCGGCTGGCACCTGACCCCGGACCGGGGCCGCACGTCCGGCGTCACCGTCAAGCCACTGGACACCGGCCGCGCACCGGACGGGTCGGTGCAGGAGGAGTTGTTCTAGTGCCGCGCCGGGCAAGCCGATTTCGGCCCGGCTCGGTGCCTCGATCGGTTGACTTCGAGTTCACTCCAACTCGTACAGTCCGAACCATGAACTCCACCAGCGCCACCATCGCCCACGCCGACCCGACCGGCTCCGACGACCGCTACGGCCGCGGCTTGGCCGTGCTGCGCCGGGTAACCGGCGTCGAGCGGCCCGCCGTGCTCGACAGCCTCGCCGACATCGCGCCCGATCTGGCCCGCTACACCGTCGAGTTCGGCTACGGCGACATCCTTTCCCGCCCCGGATTGACGCTCCCGCAACGGGAGTTGGCCACCGTCGCGGCGCTCGCCGCGCTCGGGAACGCCGCGCCGCAACTGCGCTTCCACCTGGCCGGCGCGCTCAACGTCGGGTGCACGCGGCGGGAGATCGTCGAGACGCTCATCCACGTCGGCCTGTACGCCGGGTTCCCGGCGGCGTTGAACGCGATGGGCGCCGCCCGCGAGGTGTTCGAGACGCACCCTGCGGCAGCCGAGACCGCGGCCCCGGAGCAGGTCGGGCCCGCCGACGGCGATCGCTACCACCGCGGCCTGGCCGCGCTGACCGAGATCGACGGACACGCCGGCGAGGCGGTGCTCGCGTCGCTGCGCGACATAGCGCCCGACCTGGGCCGCTACATCGTCGAGTTCGCGTTCGGCGACGTCTACTCGCGCCCCGGACTCGACCTCAAGTCGCGGGAGTTGGCCACGGTCGCGATGTGCACCGCACTCGGCACGGCCGCGCCGCAGCTCGCGGTGCACATCCACGGCCTGCTCAATGTCGGCGGCACCGAGGAGGAGGTCGTCGAGACGATCACCCAGATGGTGAGCTACGCCGGCTTCCCCGCCGCGCTGAACGCGATCGCCGTCGCCCGCGAGGTCTTCGCCGCGCGCGCCGAGGCGTGCTAGCCGTCTTCGAACCCTGGGGCGTGCCCCTCGCCCCGCGGCAGCATGTACACGTCGCGGCCCTCCGCGTCCACGAACGCATCGCCTCGTCGGTTGCCCCATCGGTTCGGCCCCACCACATCGGGCCCACCCGGGCGGTTCAGACCTGGTAGCGGTCCGCGGCGAAGGCCCGCGGGTTCGCCGCGATCCACTCCGAGGTCCGGCGCAGGCCCTCGATCAGCTCGACCCGCGGCTTCCAGCCCGCGAGTTCGCGCGCCTTGGTGTTGTCGGCGAGCAGCCGCTCCACCTCGCTGCCGCCCGGACGCAGCCGGGACGGGTCGACCACGACCTCGGCGTCCCGGCCGGACGCGATGATCAGCGCCTGCGCGAGGGCGCCGATCGAGACCTCGGTGCCGGTGCCCAGGTTGATCACCTCACCGAGCGTGGCGTCCGCGAGCGCGACCGCCAGGAAGCCCTCGGCGGTGTCGGTCGCGTAGGTGAAGTCCCGGGTCGGGGTCAGCGAGCCCAGCCGCACCTCGCGGCTGCCCGCGTGCAGCTGGGCCAGGATCGTCGGGATCACCGCGCGGGCCGACTGGCGCGGTCCGTAGGTGTTGAACGGCCGCACCACCGACACCGGCAGCTCGAACGCGTGCCGGTAGGACAGCGCCATCATGTCCGCGCCGATCTTCGAGGCGGAGTACGGCGATTGCGGCTGAAGCGGGTGCCGCTCACTGATCGGCACGGTGATCGCGGTCCCGTACACCTCGCTGGTCGAGGTGTGCACGAGCCGCGCGCCGTGGCGCACGCACGCCGCGGCGATGTTCTGCGTGCCGACCACATTGGTCTGCACGTACGCCTCGGGCGCCTGGTAGCTGTACGGGATCCCGATCAGCGCGGCCAGGTGGAACACCGTGTCGCAGCCCTCGACCGCGTCCAGCACGCGGTGCGCGTCCCGGACGTCGCCCGCGAGCATCTCGACCCGGCCGGCGGCCAGGTGGTCGGCGAGGTAGCCGCGTTCGGCGTACGGCTTGTAGTGCACCAGGGCCCGCACCCGCGCGCCGCGCTCGATCAGCAGATCGACCAGCGTGCTGCCGATGAAGCCCTCCGCGCCGGTGACGAGGACGGTGCGTCCGGTCCAGTCGTTCATGCGATCCTCCGGGATTCGTGAGTGGGTTCGACCGCCGGCCGGGGGATCCGGCCGATGGTGCGGAGCACCTTCGCGGCGAGCAGGTCCGCCGCCCGGGCGTGCGTGCCCGGTTCGCCCGCGCGGGCCATCGCGGCGAGCCGCGACGGGTCGGCGAGCAGCGGTTCGAGCAGGCTCGCCAGGTGGTCGCCGGTGCACGCGCCGTCCGGCACGAGCAGCCCCGCGCCCGCGTCGGAGAGCACCCGGGCGTTGTGCGTCTGGTGGTCGTGCGGCGCGTGCGGGTACGGCACGAGCACGGCGGGGACGCCCACCGTGGCCAGCTCCGCGACGGTCGCCGAACCGGCCCGGCAGACCACCAGGTCGGCGGCGGCGTACGCGAGGTCCATCCGGTCCAGGTAGGCGACCGCCTCGGCGACCCGGATGCCCGCGAGCCGGGACCGGACCTCGTCGAACGCGGCCGGGCCGGTCTTGACCAGGAGCCGGACGTCGATCCGGTCCCGCCAGCGCTCGGCCAACGCCACCGCCGCCTCGGTCAGCCGGGTCGCGCCCAGGCTGCCGCCGTTGAACAGCACCAGCCGGGCCCCGCGCGGCACGCCGAACCGGGCCCGCGCCCGGTCCCGCAGAGCGGTCCGGTCCAGCTCGGCCACCTCGCCCACCAGCGGCATCCCGACCGTCTCGGCGGTGATGCCCGCCGGCAGGTGGGCGCGGGTGCGATCGAAGGCGAGCGCGACGTTCGGGGTCAGCCTGACCGCGAACCGGTTCGCCCGACCCGGTACCGCGTTCGACTCGTGCACGACGCTCGGCAACCCGGCGAGCCGGGCGCCGACGATCGCCGGGGCACTGGGATAGCCGCCCATGCCGACCGCGATCTGCGCGCCCTGCGCCCGCAGGATCTCCCGGCATCGCAGACCCGACCGCAGCAGCGCGGCCGGCAGCAGATAGCGCCGCAGGCCCAACGCCGCGTCGAACGGGATCATGTCGACGGTGTGCAGCCGGTATCCCGCCGCCGGGATCAGCCGGGTCTCCAGACCGCGGTCGGTGCCCACGAACGCGATCACCGCTCGCGGATCGGCCCGGCGCAACGCGTCGGCGAGCGCCAGGCCCGGGTAGATGTGTCCGCCGGTGCCACCGGCGCCGATCAGCACCGAAAGCGGGCCGTCCCGGCGTGTGTCGGCCGATTGAACCTCGGGTTCCCCGTGTGGTGTCCGCATGACACCGAAGCCTCACGGGGCGGGATAAGAGAGTTCTAAGCGTCGCTTTTGAGAACCTTGGCCCCATGGGCAACGGGCTGAAGGTGCTGGTCGTGGACGACGACCCGGAGGTGCGCGCCGCCGTCGAGGACGGCCTCGCCGTCGAGGGCTACCGCGTGCGCGGCGCCGCCGACGGACCGGCGGCGCTGAGCGAGGTGGCCGGCTGGCAGCCCGACGCGATCGTGCTCGACATCCTGATGCCGGTGCTCGACGGCCTCGCCGTGTGCCGCCGGCTGCGCGCGCTCGGCGACCGCACGCCGATCCTGGTGCTGACCGCGCGCGACTCGGTCAGCGATCGGGTGGACGGCCTGGACGCGGGCGCCGACGACTACCTGGTCAAACCGTTCGCGCTCGACGAGCTGACCGCCCGGCTGCGCGCGCTGCTGCGGCGCGCGGCCCCCGCCCCGGCCGAGGACCGCGCCTACACGTACGGCGACCTCACCGTCGATCCGCTCACCCGCACCGGCGATCGGGCCGGTCGGCCGCTGGAGTTCTCGCGCACCGAGTTCGCGCTGCTCGAACTCCTGCTGCTGCACCCCGGACAGGTGCTCCCGCGCGAAGTGATCATGGACCGGGTGTGGGGCGCCGACTTCGGCCCCGACTCCAACTCGCTCGCGGTGTACATCGGCTACCTGCGCCGCAAGCTCGACGCGGGCGGCGAACCGCGCCTGGTGCACACCGTGCACGGTGTCGGCTACCGCCTCGACCGCGACCCGGACCGCGGATGAGGGCGCACGCGCGGTGGCGCCGGCGCCGGCCGCTGCGCACCCGCCTGGCGCTCGCGTGCACCGCCGCGGTGGCCCTGGTCGTGCTGGGCGTCTGCGCGGCGGCCTACACGATCATCCGCTACGAACTCGTACACCAGCTCGACCTCAACCTCACCCAGCAGGCCACCCTCGTCCGGCAGCAGAACCGGACCGAACCGCCGCAGGTCCTGCACGGCGAGTGCGCCTACCTCGCGGCCCCGCCCTGCACCCAGATCGTGCCCGCCGACCCGGCCGCCGACCCCGCCGCGCCGTACGTGCTGCCGATCAACCGGGCCACCCGCGAGGTCGCGGCCGGCGAGCGCCGCGCGTTCTACACGAAGATCACCGTCGGCGGCCGGCAGGCCAGGATGCTGACCACCTACGCCGGCCCCGGCAAGGCCGTCCAGGTCGCGCTGCGCTCGGACACCGTGGACCAGGGCGTGCGGCAGGCCGGCGAGCTGATGGCGGCCGTGGCCGCGACCGGCGTGCTGCTCGCGGCCGGGCTCGGCTACGCGGTGGCCCGGACCGGCCTCGCGCCGGTCGCCCGACTGACCGCGACCGCGAAACGGATCGCCGCGACCCGCGACGCGAGCCTGCGGATCGAACTGCCGCCGGGTCACCGCGAGGACGAACTCACCAGCCTGGCCGAGAGCTTCAACACCATGCTCGGCGAGTTGGAGCAGTCGGTAGCGGCCCAGCGCCGACTCGTCGCGGACGCCTCGCACGAACTCCGCACTCCCCTGACCGCGCTCCGCACCAACGCCGAACTCCTGGCCAGGGCCGACCGCCTGACCGACAGTCAGCGCGAACGCGCCACCGCGGGGCTGCAACGCCAACTGCGCGAGGTGACCGGCATGGTCAACGACCTGATCGAGCTCGCCCGGGACGAGGAGCCGCTGCCGCTGGTCGAGCAGGTCCCGCTGGGCGCGCTCGTCGAACACTGCGTCGGGGCGGCACGCGGCCATTGGCCGACCGCGACCTTCGCGTTCGTCGACCTCGCGGACGGCCGCACGATCCCGGGCGTGCCGGCTCGGCTGGCCCGGCTCGTGTCGAACCTGCTGGACAACGCCGCCAAGTTCAGCCCGCCCGGCGCCCCGGTCGAGGTGATGCTGGCCGCCGACCTCGAACTGACCGTGCGCGACCACGGCCCCGGCATCGCCCCCGAGGACCTGCCGTACGTCTTCGACCGCTTCTACCGCGCGTCCGCGGCGCGCGCGCTGCCCGGTTCGGGTCTGGGCCTGGCGATGGCCCGGCAGATCGCCAAGGCGCACGGCGCCGCGCTGACCGCCGAGGCCGCGCCGGGCGGCGGGGCGCTGTTCCGGATGCGCTTCGAGGCGCGCTGAGGCCGGGCGGCGGGGCCGTCGCGGGTCGCGCGGGGTCGGCCCGGACCGACCCCGCCGGTGCGCGGCGCGCGCAGCGCGACACACGCGGCCCGGCGCGCACCGCGTCGGTTCACCTCGCCGCCATCTGGTGCAGCGACCCGTCGACGCCGACCCGCTCGCGCCGCAACGCGCGCGTGCGGTGCTCGCGCGGGCTGATCCCGCGCACCCGCTTGAAGGCCGTGCTGAACGCGAACGCGTCGCCGTATCCCACCTTTTCGGCCACCCCGCCCACCGAGGCCCCCGGCTCGCACAGCAGGTCGGCGGCGAGCGCCAGACGCCAGGAGGTGAGGAAGGCCATCGGCGGCTCGCCGATCAGGTCGGCGAACCGGCGCGCGAGGGAGGCCCGCGAGACTCCGACGGCGGAGGCCAACGAACCGACGGTCCACGGCTGTTCGGGGTTGTTGTAGATCAGGCACAGGGCCTGGCCGACCATCGGATCCCGATAGCCCTGGTACCAGCCGGGGGCGTCCCGCCCCGATTCCGCGAACCACGTGCGCAGCACCGCGATCAGGAGCAGGTCCAACACCCGGTCCAGGACCGCCTCCTGGCCCGGCTCGTCCTTGACGATCTCGGAGGCCAGGAGCGGGATCACCGGGCAGTCCCGCTCGTCCGGCCGGACCACCAGGAGCCTGGGCAGCGCCTCCAGGAGCGGGCGGCTGACCTCGCCGGCCAGCTGATAGGTGCCGGTCAGCATGATCGTCTCGGCGTCCGCGCTGTTGCCCCACGTCCGCACCCCCAGGGCCATGGCCTTCGCCAGGTCCTGTCCGTCCGGCGTCGTACAGCGCTGTCCCGGATGAATGATGATCTGCGGCAGCGACGTCGGATCGTCGCAGATCCGGTAGTGGTCGGGGCCGCTGACGATCGCCACGTCCCCCGCCTCCAACCGCTTCGCGTCGCCGCGATCGAGGTTGATCCACGCGTGACCGCGCACGATCGCCACCAGGGTCAGCGGGGCCTCGTCGTGGATGCGCATCGACCACGGCGGACTCAGCATCGAGCGAAGCAGGAAGGCCCCCTGTGCTCGGGGGCCGTTGAGCAGACTCGCGAGAGCGTCCATCCCGAAACCGTAGACGATCAAACATGTAATTGCGCGCCTCAGCGATGTTCAGTCTCACTCCGCTCGACTTGAATATGGGCATGACGACGAGCGAGCAGAACCCCACCGGCACCACCGACCACTCCGACGGCACGACGCTCGTGCTCGGCGGGACCGGCAAGACCGGCCGCCGGGTGGCCGAAAGGCTTACCGCGCTGGGCCGTTCGGTTCGGATCGGCTCGCGCTCCGCGGCCATCCCGTTCGACTGGACCGACCGCACGACCTGGGCGCCCGCCCTGCGCGGCGTGGACAGCGTGTACATCTCCTTCCAGCCCGACATCGCCGCCCCCGGCGGCGCGGACACGGTCGGCGCCTTCGCCGACCTGGCGGCGGACAGCGGTGTGCGGCACCTGGTCCTGCTGTCCGGGCGCGGCGAGCCCGAGGCACAGGACGCCGAGGCCCGGGTGCGTGCCGCAGGCACCTATTGGACGATCGTCAGGGCGAGCTTCTTCGCCCAGAACTTCGACGAGGGCGAGTTCCTCGGCCCGATCCTCGACGGCGAGATGGCCCTGCCGGTCGGCGACGTGGGCGAACCCTTCATCGACGTGGACGACATCGCCGACGTCGCGGTGGCCGCGCTGACCGAGGACGGCCACCAGGGTCAGCTCTACGAGGTGACCGGGCCGCGATTGCTGTCCTTCGCCGACGCGGTGGCCGAGATAGCCAGGGCCGCCGGCCGCGAGATCACTTTCGTCCAGGTGCCGTTGGCGGCATACTCAGCCGTCCTCACCGAACACCAGGTGCCGCAGGAGGTCATCGACCTCCTGAGCTTCCTGTTCGGCGAGGTGCTCGACGGACGCAACGCGCACGTCACCGACGGTGTGCAGCGCGCGCTCGGTCGGGCCCCCCGCGACTTCTCCGACTACGCACGTGACGCCGCAGCACGCGGCGTCTGGAAGGTGTGACCATGAGCGGCCCCCTGTTCGTCCTGACCCTCGTAGCGGCCATCGGCTGCGCCACCATGGGCGGAGTCTTCTTCGGCTTCTCCTCGTTCGTCATGGCAGGCCTCGGCCGGCTGCCTTCGGCTCAGGGGGCCGCGGCCATGCGATCGATCAACATCACGGCCGTGACCGCCCCCTTCATGGCCGGCCTGTTCGGAACCGCCCTGCTCTGCCTGGGAGTCGGGATCGTGGCGATCGTCTCGTGGAGCGAGGCGTACGCCGTCTACCTGCTCGCCGGCGCACTGGTCTACCTCGTCGGAACGATCGTGATCACCGCCGGGTACCACGTTCCCCGCAACAACGCGCTCGAGGCCGTCCAGCCGAACTCCCAGGCGGAGGAACGGCTCTGGGCCACGTACCTCGCCGAGTGGACGCGGATGAACCACCTCCGCGCCCTCTCCGGGATCGCGGCCGCGGCCTGCCTCGTGCTCGCCCTCACCAAATAACACCCGAGCCACTCGAAAACGGGGATCCCGGCATGACCCACCCATCCGCCACTCCGAGCACCACCGGATCGTCCCGCGTCCCCGGCATCCTGCTGGGCGCCACCCTTGTCACCACCGGCCTGGTGGCCGGCGTCTACTACTGCTTCGCCGTCGCGATCATGCCCGGCCTGGCGCAGGTCGACGACCGCACCTTCGTCGACGTCCTGCAGCAGGTCAACGAAAAGATCGAGAACCCGTTCTTCTTCGCGAGCTTCTTCGGAGCCCCGATCCTCGGCGCGATCTCCATACATCAACACCGCAAGCTCGGCCACAAGGACGCGACCCGCTGGATCATCGCCGGCGTGGCCCTCTCCGTCCTCGGCATGCTCGTCACCATCGGCGGCAACATCCCGCTCAACAACAAGCTGGCCGACGCCGGCGACCCCGCGAAGATCGCCGACCCCGCCGCCCTGCGCGAATCCGTCGAGAACACCTGGAACGCCTGGAACATCACCCGCACCCTGGCCGGTACGGCGGCCCTGGCCGCCCTCACCCGAGCCGCGATCCTGCACGGCCGAGCCACCCGCAACCGCTGACCACACCCCGGAACGTCGAAGTCCCGCCCGGATCCGGGCGGGACTTCGACGTTCCACGGCTCGACCGACGCGCTCGGCTCAGACATGCACCAGACGCACACGCTTGCCACACAGCCGCTGCATGTCGTCCACATCGCTGGTCAGCATGGTCAGCGCCCCGGACCGAGCAAGCGCCGTCGCAGCGACCAAGGCGTCGATGGCGTACTTGTGGCCGTGCAGTCCGACGGCCCGCAACAGATCCGAGGCGTCCCGCGCCACGCGCTCCGTCACCGGTTCGAGGGTCAGCAGGGACAGGGCATATGAGAGGGCGGACGCGCTCAGTCGGGAGTGTTGTACCTCCACCAGCGTGATCACGCTGACGATCACCTGGATCCGGTGTTCCCGGGCGTAGCCGAGATAGGACATCACCCGCTTGTCCCGCTCGACGGCGAGGGACAGGCCCGCGCTGTCGAGGACGAGACACCCGCCCGTCAGGCGCTGCGGTTCGCGTGCCACTGCTCGCCTTGGTGCGCCTCGTTCAACCGATCGGCGTCGCGGAACGCCTCCGCGGCCTCGTCCAGGAATTCCTGGGGAAGCGGCCCGTGCTCCTCGATGTACGCGTCGACGAACTCGCCGAGCTTGTCGTTCTCCAACTGGCGCTGTATGGCCGTCGCCACGTAGCTGCTGAAGGCACCGGGGCCGATGCGCTCCCGCACCTCCTCGGCCAACGCCTCGGGAAGCGAAACGCTGTACTTCTTGCTCACCCCACCGCGGGGTCCGCTGCGTGCCTCACTCATGGATCAACGGTACTACCAATTGTGGCATTGCTCATCTTCAGGGCATTGCGAGTGCGCAGAGCCCGATCGCTCGGACCCTCCGCACTCGCGCCCCGGAAGCGTCGTCAGCCCTTCACGCAGACGACCTGACGCAGTTCGGCGACGACCTCCACGAGGTCCTGCTGCTGGCGCATGACCTGCTCGATCTTCTTGTACGCGCCGGGGATCTCGTCGACGACGCCCGAGTCCTTGCGGCACTCGACGCCCTCGGTCTGCTTGGCGAGGTCCTCGACCGTGAAGCGCTTCTTTGCCGCGTTGCGGCTCATCTTGCGACCGGCGCCGTGCGAGGCCGAGTTGAACGCGTCCACGTTGCCGAGTCCGCGGACGATGTACGAACGCGTCCCCATCGAGCCGGGGATGATGCCGAGCTCACCGACGCCCGCCCGGATCGCGCCCTTGCGGGTCACGAGCAGATCCACACCGTCGTACGTCTCCTCCGAGACGTAGTTGTGGTGGCAGCTGATCGGCTCCTCGAAGCTCACCCGCGCCTTGCGGAACTCGCGCCGGATCACCTCCTGGAACAGCGCCATCATGATCGCGCGGTTCCTCGCCGCGTACTCCTGGGCCCAGTACAGGTCGGACCGGTAGGCGTCCATCTGCGGGGTGTCGCTGATGAACACCGCGAGGTCGTGGTCGACGATGCCCTGGTTGTGCGGCAGCGAACGAGCCACCGACATGTGGTGATCCGCGAGTTCCTTGCCGATGTTGCGCGAGCCCGAGTGCAGCATGAGCCATACCGAACCGGACATATCTACACAAAGTTCGACAAAGTGATTCCCGGATCCAAGCGAACCCATCTGCTTCGTGGCCCGCTCCCGGCGGAACTTCACCGCGTCCGCGACATCGTCGAAGCGCGCCCAGAACTCGGCCCAGCCCGCCGTCGAGAGGCCGTACAGCTTGCTCGGGTCGACCGCCTCGCCGTGCATGCCCATGCCGACCGGGATGGCCTGCTCGATCTTCGACCGCACCCGGGACAGGTCGTCGGGCAGGTCGGCCGCGGTGAGCGAGGTCTTGACCGCGCTCATCCCACACCCGATGTCCACCCCCACCGCCGCCGGGCAGACCGCGTCGCGCATGGCGATGACCGAGCCGACGGTGGCGCCGCGGCCGAAGTGGACGTCGGGCATCACGGCGAGGCCGTGCAGCCACGGAAGGGTGGTGATGTTGCGGAGCTGCTGCATGGCCTGGCCCTCGACCGCGGCGGGGTCGGTCCACATGCGGATCGGCACCCGGGCGCCCGGGACCTCGGTGTACGACATGACTGAGTCACTCTCCTGAGTGGGTACGGCTGAAACTGAGCGCGAAGGCTCGAAGACTTGGGTGGCTGCCCCGGCGCACGCCGGATAGTGAGCCCGGGTGCGGCACAGGGCAGCCGGTGGCGGGGACCGCAGGGTTTGGCGACTGCGGGACCCGCGGAGAGAAGCGAAGCAGGGGTTACACGCGGCGGGCCGCAGCGCTCCTGACGGGGCGTCGGCTGTTGTCACGGAACCGCACCGGCTCGCTCCTCTCCCTACGGGGACAGGGCACACGGAAGGCCCCGTCGTGGTTCGGCCTCCATCAAGCCACGGCAACGCCCGACGCCGCAAAGGGTTTTCGGGAAGGAGTGGGCGAGCCCTCGTGCGCGCCCCCGGTACACACCGCGCGCCGCTGTGACAGCCAACCGGGTCGGGCGTACATTCCCAAGGCATGTTCGTCGTCGGGGTATGCGCGTGGATCACCGCCGTCGCCTGTGTCGTGTTCGGGCGTGATCGACGTCGGGTGCGCGTACCGCCCGTCGTGCGCGACTTCGACGGCGACGGACCCCTGGAGCGCACCGAGTTCCCGCGGCCCGCGCGGATCGGGTGGATCGCCGGCGGGGCCGCGGCCCTGGTGGGTTCCGCGGCCCTCGTCATGTGCGTCAGATGAGACCCGGCACGCTCAGGTAAAGACGACCGTGCGCGTCCCGTTGAGCAGCACGCGCCGCTCGGAGTGCCACTTCACCGCGCGCGAGAGCGCCTGGCACTCGACGTCCCGACCGACCGCGACCAGTCCCGCGGGGGTGACCGCGTGGTCCACGCGCTCGACCTCCTGCTCGATGATCGGGCCCTCGTCCAGGTCGCCGGTGACGTAGTGGGCGGTCGCGCCGATCAGCTTCACGCCCCGCGCGTGCGCCTGGTGGTAGGGCTTCGCGCCCTTGAAGCTCGGCAGGAACGAGTGGTGGATGTTGATCGCGCGCCCCTCGAGCTGCTTGCACAGGTCGTTCGACAGGACCTGCATGTAGCGCGCGAGCACCACCAGCTCGACCTCGTTCTCGCGCACCAGCGCGAGCAGCCGCGCCTCGGCCTCGGGCTTGGTCTCGCGGGTGACCGGGATGTGGTGGAACGGCACCGCGTACGAGCGGGACAGCTCCTCGAAGTCGCGGTGGTTGGACACCACGCCGACGATCTCGATCGGCAGCGCGCCGATGCTGCTGCGGAACAGCAGGTCGTTGAGGCAGTGGCCGAACTTGCTGACCATCACGAACACCCGCATCCGCGCGTCCCCGTCGTGGATCTGCCAGTCCATGTGGAACGACGCGCCGACCGCGGTGAAGCCGGCCCGCAGCGCGTCCAGCTCGACGCCCTGTTCGGCGGTGAAGTGCACGCGCATGAAGAACAGCCCGGTGTCGCGGTCGCCGAACTGCTGGCTGTCGACGATGTTGCAGCCGGTCATCATCAGGAAGCTGGCGACCGCGTGCACGATGCCGCGCTTGTCCGGGCAGGAGAGCGTCAGCACGTACTGTCCGCCGCCGGTGGACGCGTCGCCGGTGCCGCCGAGGGGCTTGGTCTGCTCGGTCATGGACGCGCCTTTCCTACATGACATCCGGGCCTACGGGACTTCCGTGCCTACGCGGCGTCCGGGCCTGTTCGGGGACTCCGGGAGAAACCGCCGGTCGTACAGGATCCCACGTCGCGCGCGGGCTCAGCGCCCGCCGGTACGGATCCGCAGGACGTCGAGCGAATCCGGGGAGGCGTCCGGATCGTCCTCGTCGGTCTTCGCGAGCGCGACGTGCGCGGCCCGCGAGGCACCGACGACCTGCGGCCAGCGCGCGTGCGTGAGGTAGGCGGGCGCGGGCGCGTCCTCGCCGATCTCGTGCAGCACGGCGAGGATCTCGACCACGGCGGCGTCCACCGCGGCGGCCTCGTCGTCGTCGACGAACAGGCAGCCGATGTAGGTGCGCGCGGACCAGCGGTCCAGCCACGAGTCGCCGACGAGGCGGTAGACGGCGTCGGTGATCGTGCCGTACTCCGGGCGGCCGGGCAGCCAGCACTCACGCTGGAACGTCGGGTCGCCGAACATGTGCAGCGCGGAACGGACGTGGGCCCGCCAACGCCACCACGGAACGGTGCTCTGGCGCATACGAGCCATCGTGGCGCTTCCTCCCCTGTCTGCGCTTCGGTTTCCGCGATCCGATCGCGATCGGATCCGGACGGGATCCCCGCAGATCACCGCGAATTCCACCCGATCATGCCGCAGACCGGACGGATCCCGGCACGGGGGCCGGGCCGGGCCGTCCTCGGTCCCGGCCCGGCCCGCGTGCCGGACGGTCAGCCGACGACCTTGATCGTGATCAGTCCACGCTCGACGTCGTACACGCGCAGCGCGGCCACGTCGAAGCCCGGGTGGTCGCGGATCCAGTTCTGCGCCGCGAGCACGATCCGGTCCGCGGTGTTGAACGTCTGCGCCGATTCCGTCGAGTAGTCCCCCGGCAGGTGCGAGGACAGATCGGTGTTGACCGCGACCTCGTACCGGCCCTTGTGGTCCAGCGTGAACCGGACCTGTCCGACGTGCGGCCCCTGCGCCGTGGTGTGCAGCGCCGCGAGCAGCGTGGCCCCGTAGTCGTCCGCGGCCGGCCTGCGGTCGTCGCGCTCGGCGCCGAGCCGGAAGTCGATCGCGTCGCGGTCCGAGTCCAGGATCTCGATCCCGCCGACCCAGAGCGCCGGATGGTCCTCGGCCCATTGCGCGGTCGCGGTGAGCAGCTTGCCCGAGAGGTCCCGCACGATCGCCTCGGCCTGCACGTCGGAACCGTTGCCGCGGACCAGGTCGGTTTCGAGCGTGACCTTGTAGACCTTGTAAGAGGTCGCCACGCGCACCTTCGTGACGTGGGCCCCGTGCGGGGTCGTGCGCAGATGCGTCAGCAACTCGGTCCCGTACGCGCCCGACTCGGGCGTGTCGCCCGCGGCCGCGGGCGGGACGACCGGTGGCGCGGTGGGGTTCTTCGGGCCGCCCGACGGGGCGACCACCGAACTCGGTGCGACCGTCGAGACGGTCTCGGCGGCCTGGCGTGTCTCGGGCGATCCGGAGCACGCGGCCGTGCCGGCGAGGGTCGTGGCGAGCAGCACGACGGCCGGCAGTCGTACCCCTCTTCGAATGCGTATCAAGGCTCGTGTTCACCCCCTGTCACCCAGCCATGGTGCGGGTTGGTCCTCTGCTCCTACCAGGCGGGGGGTAACGCGCGGAGGAAATATACCGCTTTGCTCACGGATCCACGGCCAGCCGATACCCGCGCTTGGTGACCGTTCGCACCAGCCCCGCGTACGGCCCCAGTGCGCCGCGCAGCCGCGCGATCGCGGCCTCGACCGCGTGTTCGTCCGTGCGCGAGTCGGCCCACACCCGGTGCAGCAACTCCGCCCGGCTGAGCACCCAGCCGGGTTTCTCGGCGAGCGCGCGCAGGACCGCGCCGGGCACCGGGGGCAGCCAGATCGTCCGGCCGTCGACCAGCAGCGCGTTGCCCTGCAGGACGAGTCGCTCTTTGCCGGTGTCCAATTCGCGGCGGGCCCGCGCGGGCAGCGTCTCGGCGATCGTGCGGACCAGCGAGCCGAGTCGGCCCCGCTCGGGCCACACCGACTCGACGCCCTGCTCGGCGAGCGGCCGCGCGCATACCGGGCCGATGCTCACCGGCAGCACGTCGCCGCGCAGCGCGGCCAACACGTCGGCCCGCCTGCCCTGTTCCTCGGCGGTCTCCAGGAACGCGCCGATCGCGGGGGCACTGGTGAAGGTGAGCGCGTGGATCTCGCGGCGCGCGGTCTGCTCGACGAGTCGGCGCACCACGCCCGGGTCGTCGGGCGGGCCCCAGCGGTACACGGGGATCTCGATCACGTCGGCGCCGCGCTCGCGCAGGGCGTCGGCGAAGCCCTCCAGGGGCGCGCCGTGTTCCTGGACGGCGATCCGGCGCCCGCGCAGGTCGCGCGCGAGCAGCCACGCGAGCACTTCGTCGCCGGCGTCCGAGCCGGGCGAGTACACCTCGCGCAGGCCGTACGCGCGCACGGCGGTGGTGGCCTTGGGTCCACGGCAGACCAGTACGGCGGCCCGGCACGCCGCGATCACGCGAGCCCCCCTGCCCCACCCCTCGGCGGCCCCGAGCCAGCCGCGCCAGCCCACGCCCGTGGTGGCGACGACGTAGTCGAGTCGGCGTTCGAGGACCTGCTCCGTGGCGCGGCGCAGCACCGGGTCGTCGGCGGGCGGCACGATGCGCACGGTGGGCGCGTCGACGACCTTGGCGCCGAGCGCCTGGAGCAGCGCGACGAGTTCCTCGCGGCGCCGGGCCGCGGTGACGCCGATGGTGAACCCGATGAGCGGTTCGGCCCCCGTGCCTGTCTCCATGGGGTGAGACTCGCCGACGCGTGTTACGGCGCTGTTGCCGGACGGTCACGCGGGAGTTAGCGCGTCGACGCCGGGTCAGATCTCGCCGGCGCCGCGCTTCTTGAGGTTGTTGTCGGCCGCGATCGGGTTCCAGATGGCCACCACCTGGCTCTTCGCGCTGGTGGCCCGGCCGCTCGCGCGGTCGGCGGCGCGCTTGTGCTCGGTGTTCTCGGCCTTGTGGTCGGCGCAGCCGCCCTGGGCCATCTCGGTCCCCCAGGCGGCGAGTTCGCGGTCGGATTCGGCGGACGCGGTCCACGCGGTGCGCAGCCCGCTGACCAGTTCGGGGCCGCGGGCGAGCTTGTCGGTCTTGAGCTTGTCCAGCCCGGCGATCTGCTCGTCGCGCTGTCGGGCGGCCTCGCCGAGGGACTGCGCGCCGCCCGCGGGGTCGTCGCAGCGCTGGATCTTCTGGACCGCCTGCGACACGGTCTGCCGCGAGCCCGCGCTGATCTGGAGCAGGCGGTCGACGGCGGATGCCTGGCCGGCGGAGTCGTCGGCCTTGGCGGGCGGCTCGGCGGACTTGGGCGCGGCGCTTCCCGACGGGGTGGGCGGCGCGCTCGTGGAGGCGCCGCTCTTGTCCGCGTTGTCGTTCTTGTCGTTCTTGTCGTTCTCGCCGAACGCGCCGCTCGCGAACACGCCGATCGCGGCGATCACGACGAGCGCGCCGACACCGGCGGCGATCAGCGGTGTCCGGTTCCGGCCGCCGCCGTCGCGGTAGTCGCCGGGGGCGGGTCCGCGCGGTGGGCCGGCCGGGGGCGCGTACTGCGGGGTGTGGGGCTGCGGCGCGGGGTATCCGGCGGGTTGCGGTCCGGGATACCCGGCGGGCTGTGCCGAGCGGGCCGGCGGCATCGGCTGCGCGGATCCGGCTGGCGGTGTGCCGGGGCCGTCCCGGAACAGGTTGGCCGGGAAGACCTGCGTCGCGTCGGCCGGTCCGGCGGCGGGCGGCGGGCTCGGGCGGTACGGGTCCGGCCCCGGAGCACCCGGCTGCGCAGCCCCGGCGCCCGGCGCACCCGGTGGCGCGTGCGGGGGCCGGGGCGGTACATACGACGGCGCGGCGGGCGGCGCGAGGTTCGGCGGCGGCCCGAGCGGGGCCGCGCCGGCCCGGCCGGCCGGGTTGTGGGGCGCGTTCGCATCGTATGGAGCGTTCGGGGGGTACTGGCGAGGGTCGTACCCCTGTTGTTGTTGCGGCGGTGGTCCCTGGTCCGCGTACTCGTCGAATCTGGGCAGCACCTCGGTCTCGTCGCGCGGGAGTTCGAGCGGGCCGAAAGGCGACGGCCCCGGCCCCCCGCCGTTCGGCCCCCGTCCCGCGCCGCCGTCCGTTCCACCGGATCCCATGCCACCCACCCGTTCGTCACCTCGAGAACCGTTGCCCCCGGCGGCCGTGCGATCACGCGGATCGCCCGGCGACCGATACCCCTGCCGCCCGACGGTAACTCAGACGTTCGAGAGACGAACAGCGGTTCGCCGTCGGGCGGTGCGCCCACGACTGTGCGACGGACGACGAGACGGCTCCGGTTCGGGGGTGTCGCGGGGGTCAGACCGGGACGGCGTGCGCGGCCTCGGCGAACTCCCGGACCACGTGCTCGTCCCGGTACGGCTCCAGCCGCCGCTGGAAGTCCTTGAGGTATTCGAGGCCGCGTGCCGAGTGCAGCCGGCCCACCAGGTCGAGCGCGTCCGCGCCGACCGCGCAGGCCTCGTCGAGCCGGTTCTGCTGCAGGTGCGCGGTGGCGAGCAGGAGCGTGTCGACCGCGCGCCTGCGGACCCGGGTGTCGGCGTGCCCCTCCAGGGCGGCGCGGGCCGCCGCCTCGGCCTGGCGCGGCCGGTCCAGGTCGCGGTAGCAGTGCGCGAACTCGTCGGCGAGGTAGGCCTGCGAGAAGTGCGCTATCCAGGACGGGTCGTCGTCCGGCATGGCGACGTCCATCGCCGACCGCGCCCGGGCGAGCGACGCCTCGCACGCGCGCGCGTCGCCGAGCAGCGCGTGTCCGCGCGCCTCGGCGGCGTGGAACATCGCCTGGGTCGTGGGCGTGGCCTCGTGCTTCGCGCCCTCCTGCGCGGCGCGCGCGAGCTGGGTGATCTCGCGCGGGTTGCCGAGGCTGCCGGCGAGGTGGCTCATCCCGGCCGCGAGCACGTATCCGCCGTAGGCGCGATCGCCCGCCGCCTGGGTCAGCCGCAGGGCCTGGATGTAGTAGCGCTGGGCGAGACCCGGCTGGCCGGTGTCCACGGCCATGTAACCGGCCAGCTCGGTGAGTCGGGCAACGGCGGCGAACAGCGCGCGGCCCGTCTCGTCGGAGTAGGTCCCGTTGAGCAGCTGGGTCACCACGCTGCCCAGGTAGTGCACGACGACCGGGCGGATGTGCCCGGCACCGAAGCGGTGATCGAGCGCGGACAGCATGTCCGTGGTCGCGCACACCGCCTCGATGTCGGACGCCCCCACCCGCGGCCCGCCGATCCGGGCCACCTGCGCGTCGGGTTCGGTGATCAGCCAGTCGCGGCTGGGCGCGACGAGCGCGGCCACCGCGACCGACGAGTTGAGCAGGAAGTCGCGGCGGTTGACGTCACTGCGCCACAGCTCGGTGACCACCTCGACGGTGGCCGCCGGGGTGGCGGCGAACTGCAGGCCCACGTTGGTCGCCAGGCTGCGACCGTCGGCCATGCCGATCTCCTCGACGGTGACCGGTCGGCCGAGTTTGCGGCCGATCGCCTCGGCGATCAGGTTCGGCACCGCGCCGCGCGGCTGCTGGCCGCGCAGCCAGCGGGCCACCGAGGTCTTGTCGTAGCGCAGGTCCATGCCGTGCTCGGCCCCGCACATGTTGACCCGGCGGGCGAGCCCGGCGTTCGAACAGCCGGCCTCCTGGATCAGTGCCGTCAACCTCTCGTTGGGCTGCCTTGTCGCCTGCGTTCGCGCGGCCATCGGCGTTCCCTCCCCGACCGTTGGTGCGGTCCCGGCATGCGGGATCGGCGCGACGGGGGTGTGCTCGGTGCCGTCGTGTCCGGGCCCTGATGCCTGGTCGGTCCGTATGCGTATCAAGCGGACGCGGTCGACCTGCCGGGGGGCGGTCGTGGACGGAATGGCGGACGTTGCCCGGCGGTCGTATGAACTGTCATCCGAGTACGGAGCGTAGTGACCCGTATAGAGCAGCGGATAGGGCACCTCTCGCTGCGCCCCCCGTTCTGCACCTATGCGCCCCCCTTGCGCCGGATGGCCGCCGGTGATCCCATCACCCCTGATCATCCCGTTTCGCCCACCCGGAGCGCGCGCTCGCGGCGCACGACCGGGCCCCGCCGGGCGTGCACCGTACGGGTGACGATCAGCGGGGCGGCGGCCGGCCGTAACCATCCCGGGGCCCCGCAGTTGTGCAGCACGTGGAAGACACCCTGGGGGCCCGGCAGCTCGCCCGCGACACGCTTGTAGATACCGCAGTCCGCTACGCCGAGGATCGGCACTGGGACGTGGTTCCCGGCGCCTCGGTCGTCGAGAACAGCGTGGGGCGTCGTTGCAGCTGCGGCCATCCGGGATGCGCCACCCCGGGCGCGCACCCGATTCTGCGCGACTGGGCGGTCCAGGCCGCCAGCTCGCCCGTGCTGGTGCGGCGCTGGTGGAGCGAGCACCCGGACGCGGCGATCCTGCTGCCGACCGGCCGCGGCTTCGACGTGATCGACGTCCCCGAGCAGGCCGGCTGCCTCGCGCTGGCCCGGCTGGAGCGGATGGGCCTGCCCATGGGTCCGGTCATCGCGACCCCGACCCGGCGGCTCCAGTTCCTGGTACTGCCCGGCGCGCGCGACAAGATGGGCGAGATGCTGCGCCGGATCGGTTGGGGCTCCAGTCCGATCGACCTGATCCCCAAGGGCGAGGGCGACTGGGTCGTCGCCCCGCCGTCCCGGATGGGCACCTCGGGCAGCGCCTCCTGGGCCCGCGAACCCACCGAACTCAACCGCTGGCTCCCCGAGGCCCGCGAGTTGGTCAGCCCGATCGCCTACGCCTGCGGCCGAGCGGTGGCCGAGGCCAGGTAGCGCAAGACCCGCCGCCCGGGCCACGAGGCCCGATCACGCCTCCCCCGGGCTGTAAAAACCCCAGCCCTCCCACTGAACGCAACGGGTGGTGCGGGTGGGATCACCTCACCCAAGCCACCAAAGACGCACCCGCAGCGGCACGGCAGAGGCCCCCGGAACCGATCGACTCGGCTCCGAGGGCCCCTAATCTCGCGCGGACACGCAACTACCGCGCCGCGACGAACACGTGCGAGGCGACCTCCGGCGACAGTTCCGCGGCCTCGCCGCCACTGCCCGCCATCACCCCGCCCGCGGACTCGTGCACGCTCACGACCGCGCCGGGCCGAATTCCGGCCCTGCGCAGCGTGTACATCAGCTGCGCGTCGGTCTGCAGCGGCTCGCCGAGCCGCCGCACCACGACGTTCTTGCCTTCCGGTCCCGCCGACTCGAGCAGCGTGACCAGACCGCCTTCCTTGAACGAGTCGGCGTGCAGCTCCTGGTCCAACTCCTCCAGGCCCGGGATCGGGTTGCCGTACGGCGATTCCTTCGGGTAGCGCAGCAATTCGAGCAGGCGACGTTCCACCTGCTCACTGATGACGTGCTCCCAGCGGCACGCCTCGGCGTGCACCTGCTCCCACGGCAATCCGATGACGTCCACGAGCAGGCACTCGGCGAGCCGGTGCTTGCGCATGACCCGAGTCGCGATTCCCCGCCCCTCGGGCGTCAGTTCCAGGTGACGGTCACCTTCGACCGTCAACAGCCCGTCCCGCTCCATTCGTGCCACGGTCTGGCTCACGGTCGGCCCACTCTGTTCCAGCCGTTCCGCGATCCGCGCCCGCAGCGGGACCACACCCTCCTCCTCCAGCTCGAAAATCGTCCGGAGGTACATCTCCGTGGTGTCGATGAGTCCACTCACGACCAGCGGCTCCGTTCTTGGTGGTCCTGCCGTCCAATTCTGACGCACCTGGACCCCCCATGCGGACGTCCGGCCGATCGGGTCCGCGCGGCTTGCCCGTTCTCGTGCCGTCCCGCCCGCTCCCGCACGTCATCCGTACGTGTGTGCCGCCCGTGTGGGCCCACGATGTCGAGTGCGTACGTTCATAACGTTCCGATATGCCATTGCCATCCCGGAAGACCCGCATTCCCTCGGGATCCCTCGATCGTGTACACGTCGCGACCGGGCCATCCGGCGGTAAGGTGCCGGATCCGTGCACGAACGAAGGGAAGGACCGGGGATGGTCGAGCTGGGCGCACGCTACCTCGACGCGGCGATCGGGCTGCTGGAGCGACTGCGGGACGTCGAGCTGTCCACCATCGACCGGGCCGCCGACCGTGTCGCGGGCGCGCTGGCCGCCGGGGGCCGGCTGTTCGTGTTCGGCGGCGGGCACTCCGCGCTCGCCGCGCAGGACGTGGTCTACCGCGCGGGCGGTCTGATTCTGGCCAACCCCCTGATCGCCCCCGGCAACGACCTCGCGGTCCGGCCGATCACCACCAGCAGCGCGATCGAGAAGCTCCCCGAGCTGGCCGGCCCGGTCCTGAACGGCGCGGACCTGCGGGCCGGCGACGTGCTCGTGGTGATCTCGCTGTCCGGACGCAACGGGCTGCCCGTCGAGATGGCCCGCCAGGCGCGCGAGCGCGGCGCGCTCGTGGTCGGCGTCACATCGATCGCGGCGAGCGAGGCCGAGTCCCCGCGGCATCCCTCGGGTACGAGACTCCTCGACAACTGCGACTTCGTCCTGGACACCGCCATCCCGCCCGGTGACGCCGCCCTCGACGCGGATGGCGTGCCGCAGCGGATCGGCCCGACCTCGGGCGTGGTGTGCTCGGCGGTGATGCAGACGCTCATGGTCGGCGTGATCGGCCATCTGGTTTCCCGGGGGCTCGAACCCCCGGTGTTCATGTCCGCGAACATCGAGGGCGGCGCCGCGTGGAACGAGCGGTTGCTGGCCGAACACGCGGACCGGATCTTCTACCTGAGGTGAACCCGGCAGTGCATACCGACGCGCGGTCCCAGTCCTCGTCGCCGAGTCGGCCCGAGCAGGTGTCCGAGCAGCCCGGCCCATCCGATCCGCGATCGGCCACGATCGTGGTGCCGGCCAGGTTCAACGGACCGCCGGGTAGCGGCAACGGCGGCTACGTGGCCGGCCTGCTGGCCGCGCGCGTGGCCGGCGAGCCGGCGGCCGGGGTGACCGTGACGCTGCGCCGCCCGGCACCACTGGACCGCTCCCTCACGGTGGACTTCGGTGCCGAGGGCGGTCCGCTGACGCTGCATCAGGGCGAGGGCCCGATCGCCGAGGCGATCGCGGTCGACGCCGCGTCGACGCTGCCGACGCCGATCGACCCGGTCACCCCCGACCAGGCCCGCGAGGCGAGCGCCGCGTTCGCCGGCTTCGCCGCGTGGAATCCGTACACCGACTGCTTCGTGTGCGGACCGGATCGGGCCGAGGGCGACGGCCTGCGGCTGTTCCCGGGGATGCTCGAGGACCGCCCGGACACCGACGCGTGCCTGTGGATCCCGCACGCCTCGCTCGTGGCGCCCGACACCGAGCAGATCGCGGGCGAGTTCGTGTGGGCCGCGCTCGACTGTCCCGGCGGCTGGACCGGCATGGATCAGGACACCGCGCTGCTGCTCGGCCGGATGACCGCGCACGTGTACGCGCTGCCGTATCCGGACGAGCCGTGCGTCGTGGTCGGCCGCCGACTCGGCCGGGACGGCCGCAAGGTGCGCACCGCGACGACGCTGTACGACGCCGAGGGCCGCGTCGCCGCGCACGCCGAACAGGTGTGGATCGCCCCGCGCGCGTAGGGCGGGCCGGCCGTACCAAGGCCCTGCCGGGACCCGATTCCCAAGGCAGCCTTAACCGCCGCCGATCCGGGCCCTAAGCCCGCCATAAGGATCCCGGCAGGGCCTCTGATCAGCGGTTTTCCTTTCGAGTCGGCGCTAGCTTCCAGGCACCGGGAGCACGCCGAGCGTGCTGCCCGGTCCCCGGCGGCATCTGCTGTACTCGTAAGGAAGTCTGATGAGCATTCGACGCAAGGCCTCCGTCGCCGTCCTGGCGACCGCGCCCCTCCTGCTCACGTCGCTCGCGACGGGAAGCGCCTCGGCACACGGCACGTCCTCGAATCCGCCGAGCCGGATCCAGATCTGCTCCGCGCAGGGCGGCGAGACGCCGGAGAACCCCCAACACTCCGCGTGTCGGGCCGCCAAGGCCGCGACCGGCAGCGCCGCGGCGTTCTACGACCCGAACGCGGTCTCCATCGGCCAGGCGAACGGCCGGCACCGCGAGCTGATCAAGGACGGCGAGCTGTGCAGCGCGGGCAACCCGGTGTACAAGGGCCTGGACCTGCCGCGCACCGACTGGCCGACCACCAACCTGCCCTCGGGCAAGGAGTACACGTTCCAGTACTTCGCGTCGGCCCCGCACAAGGGCGGCTTCGAGTACTACCTCACCAAGGACGGCTACGACCCGACCAAGCCGCTGAAGTGGTCGGACCTGGAGGCCAAGCCGTTCCTGACCGGTAGTCCGACGGTGAACGCCGGCACCTACACGTTCAAGGGCAAGCTGCCGGCCAGGTCGGGCCGGCACCTGCTCTACGTCATCTGGCAGCGCACGGACAGCGCCGAGGCGTTCTACTCGTGCTCCGACGTCGTCTTCGACGGCAGCGGCAGGACCACCACGGGCAAGGAAGCCCAGGAAGCAGCGGACAAGGCATACCAAAAGCCCGGCGGCCCAAGCACCACCAAGCCAACCACCGCCATCACCCCCACCTCCGCCCCCACCCCCACCGCCGACACCACCACCCCGATCGCCGCCGCCCCCAAGCACCCCGACCTGGCCGAAACCGGCACCGACAACCAATCCCTCCCTGTCATAGCCACAACCGCCGCAACAGTCCTGACCCTGGGCATCACATCCCTGTACTGGGCCCGCCGCCGCCAAACCAAGTCCCACCACTGACCCACCCCAAGCCGCCCAACCCACTCAGCCCGGCCGGCGCTTGAGGCCACCTTCCAGCCCGGCCGGCGCTTGAGGCCAAACAGCCTGGCCGGCGTTTGAGGCAAACAGCCTGGCCGGCGCTTGAGGCCACCTTTCAGCCCGGCCGGCGTTTGAGGCCAAACAGCCCGGCCGGCGTTTGAGGCCACCTTTCAGCCCGGCCGGCGCTTGAGGCCACCGTCCCCCTACGGTTGCGGGTCCCGCGCGTCATACCGCCAAAACCCACGCCAACGCAGCGAAAGCGCGATCACCAACACCACACACGCAAGTCCCCCACTGACCACCGAGATCCGCTCCGTGCTCAACGCCGCCACCGACCCCGCCTCGAAGTCCCCGAGCCGAGGCCCACCCGCGACCACCACGATGAACACCCCGGCCAACCGCCCCCGCATCTCGTCGGGCGTAGCCACCTGCATGATCGTGTTGCGAAACACCATGCTGATCGTGTCCGCGCACCCGGCGAACGCCAACAGGATCAGCCCCAGCCACAGCGGCCCGCCCAGGCCGAAGGCCGCAATGCACGAACCCCACGCGATCACCGCGATCACCACCGCCCGGCCCTGCCGCCGCACCTGCCCCAGCCACCCGGAGAACAGCCCACCCGCGAGCGCCCCCACCGCGGGCGCCGCCACCAGCAACCCGACCGTGGTCGCCCCGCCCCCGTACAACGTCGCGGCCATCGCCGGGAACAGCGCGCGCGGCATGCCGAACACCATCGCGACGATGTCGCTGAGAAAGGTCATCCGGATATTGGGCCGGCTCCGCAGGAACCGCAGCCCGTCCAGCACCGACGCCCGCTTCCGCCCGTCCTCGGCCCGCGTCGGCGGCATCGACGGCAGCCGCCACATCGCGTACAGCGCCGCCGAGAACGCGAGCGCGTCGATCAGGTAGGCGGCCTGGAAGCTCCACAGCCCGATCACCAACCCGCCGAGCATCGGCCCGATCGTCATCGCGAGCGCCATGGCTATCGAGTTCAACGCGTTGGCCGCGGGCAGCCGTTCCGGCGGCAACAGCTTGGGGATCATCGACGTCCGCGCGGGGTTGTTCACCGCGAAGAACGCCGACTGCACGGCGACGGCCGCGTACAGCAGCCACACGAGTCCCAGATCGAGCACCGCCTGCGCGGCCAGCACGATCGACACCGACGCGAGCCCGACCGCGCTCACCAGGCCGACGATCCGGCGGTCCACGCTGTCCGCGATCGCGCCGCCGAGCAGCCCGAACACGATCAGCGGGATCACCGAACACAGTCCCACCAGGCCGACCGCGAAGTTGGATTCGGTCAGCGAGTACACCTGGATCGCGACCGCGACGGCGGTCATCTGCTGGCCGAGCGAGGACACCGAGTGGCCGAACCACAACCGTCGGAAGTCGGGGAACTCGCGCAGCGGTGTGACGTCCGCGAGGACGGCTCCGGCTATGCGTTTCGAGACGCGCTGAGAGGCAGGGGACACCCTCGTCATCCAAGCCCAATGCGCCCTACATCTATTCCTGATTCCGGTGTGGGATCGGGCACCTCGAAAATGCGTTGCACGCTGCCGAGCGCCGATCTAACCTCACTGGCACACGGGAGAGGAGGTGGTCTGAAGTTGCATAGCATTCGGACGCGTGAGGTGGCTGCCCGCTAGCCGCCACTCCGGTTTACCGGCTCGGCAGGCCCCGTCGTGAGTGCACCGCGACGGAAGCAGGCAGGCGGCCGGCAACACCAGGCAGACACCCGACCCGCAGGTCGCCGGGATCGTCCCCCGGCCTCCGTCCCACCTCACCGAGGTGATCGGAGAAGCGACCTGCGGGTCGTTGTCGTTTCGGAACCGGTTCGACCGGTTCGAGGACCGATTCGGACTCTGCCGCAGGTCCCGGGACCCGGGTCCCGGCACGACTCACGGACTCAACCGCTCGAGCCGCCACACCGAGCCGCCGGCGCCCCCGGCGCCCTCCGCGCCCGCGCGCAGGTAGCGCAGCCGATCGTGCATCCGGTTCTCCCGCCCCTGCCAGAACTCCACCGCGTCGGGCACGACTCGAACGCCGCCCCAGAACTCCGGCACCGGGATGTCGTCGATGTGCGCGAATCCGGCCTCGGCCTCCGCGTACCGCTTCTCCAGTTGCTCCCGCCCGGAGACCACGCTCGACTGCTCGCTGGCCCACGCGCCGATCCGCGATCCGCGCGGGCGGGAGCGGAAGTACGCGGTGGTCTGCTCGCGCGACACCCGTTCGGCGTAACCGGTCACTATCACCTGGCGGTCGAGCGCGTGCCACGGGAAGAGCAGGCTCGCCGCCGGATTCGCGGCGAGTTCGGCGCCCTTGCGGGAGCCGTAGTTCGTATAGAAGACGAAGCCCCGTTCGTCGAACTCCTTCAGCAGCACGGTGCGCGTGCTCGGCCGGCCGTCGGGAGTGGCCGTCGCGACGACCATCGCGTTCGGCTCGGGCAGTTCGGCGGCGGCCACCTCGGCCAGCCAGGCGGTGAACAGCGGGAAGGGGGCCGGCGGCAACGCGCCGACGTCGATGCCTTCGCCTCGGTACTGCCGGCGCATGGCGGCAAGCTCGGTGAACTCCACGCACAACGAGTACCACTCGAAGGCGCCGAAGGGCGCACCTACCCCCGTTCGGATGACGTCCGGGACATGCGATCCGGTTTCGCGTTGTGCCGGACCTCACTCGCCCCGGCGTGTTCCGATGTAGGTCGTCTCGATATCGAGAGATATCCTGCCAGCGGACTTCGATCGGTCCATTCCTTCATGCGAGACCCCACCCCGGTCTCGCCCGGACCGACCGAGACACCTCCCCGAACCACCGGCGGACCCCAGGTGCGGAGCCTTCTCGGCACCGTGCGCCCCGGCCTCGTTCGGGGAAGACATGGTGTGGTAGTGCGGGGTATGAAGGACCCGGCCACAAGTCAGTCGAGATCGCATGAGGAGCCGCCTGATGTCCGAGTTCGTACCCGGGCTCGAAGGAGTCATAGCGTTCGAGACGGAGATCGCCGAACCCGACAAGGAGGGTGGCGCGCTCCGGTACCGAGGTGTGGACATCGAGGACCTCGTCGGCCACGTCTCGTTCGGCAACGTCTGGGGCCTGCTGGTGGATGGGGCGTTCAACCCCGGCCTGCCGCCGGCCGAGCCGTTCCCGATCCCGATCCACTCGGGCGATGTCCGCGTAGACGTGCAGAGTGCGCTGGCCATGCTCGCCCCGGTGTGGGGTCTGAAACCGCTCCACGACATCGACGACGCCCAGGCGCGGGACGACCTCGCCAGGGCCGCCGTGATGGCGCTGTCGTATGTCGCCCAGTCGGCCCGTGGCCTGGAAAAGCCGATGGTCCCGCAGAGCGAGATCGACAAGGCGCAGACCATCGTCGAGCGGTTCATGATCCGCTGGCGCGGCGAGCCGGATCCGCAGCACGTCAAGGCGGTCGACGCCTACTGGACGTCGGCGGCCGAGCACGGCATGAACGCCTCGACGTTCACCGCGCGCGTGATCGCGGGCACCGGCGCGGACGTCGCGGCGTGTCTGTCGGGCGCGGTCGGCGCCATGTCCGGCCCGCTGCACGGCGGTGCGCCCTCGCGCGTGCTGCACATGATCGAGGAGATCGAGCGCACCGGCGACGCCACGGCGTACGTCAAGGGCGTCCTCGACCGCGGTGAGCGCCTGATGGGCTTCGGCCACCGGGTGTACCGCGCCGAGGACCCCCGCGCGCGCGTGCTGCGCCGTACCGCGAAGGAACTGGGGGCGCCTCGCTACGAGGTCGCGGCGGCGCTGGAGAAGGCGGCTTTGGACGAGCTCCAGGCTCGTCGCCCCGACCGGGTCCTGGCGACCAACGTGGAGTTCTGGGCCGCGGTGATGCTGGACTTCGCCGAGGTGCCGGCGCACATGTTCACCTCGATGTTCACCTGCGCCCGGACCGCCGGGTGGAGTGCGCACATCCTGGAGCACAAGCGCACCTCGCGCCTCGTGCGTCCGGCCGCGCTGTACGTCGGCCCGGGCGCCCGCCCGATCACCGAGGTCCCCGGTTACGACCACACGGTGCGCAACCTGAACGGCTGACGCGGATTCTCGACCCGCACCCAGGAGCCCCGTTCCCCACAAGGGAGCGGGGTTCCGCCGCGTCCGCTCCCCGGCCCGAGCCCGGCCGCGGGGCCGACGCGCCGGGCCGGTCGAGCGGTCAGGCCCGGCCCTCCAGGATGCGGACCTGGCGCTCGTCGTCGGCCCTGGGGCAGGTGGAGCACAGCGAGTCCGGGTTCAGCGTGTACCAGAGGCAGCACACGTTCTGCGTCCGGTTGCAGTGGCTGCGCCCCTTCGTGCCCGGCAGCACGCGAAAGCCCGCGTCGCGCTTGAACCGGCCGGTGTCGCCGGGCAGCAGTTCGCCGAGGTCGTGGACCGCGCGCTCGTCCTCGCCGCGGATCCGGCCGAGGTACCAGACACCGCTGACGACCTCATCCGCCACCATCCCCCACAGGACCTGCTCACCGCGCCGCAGGTGCGGTCGGAACGCGGTCAGCAGCGGCTCCAGGTGCTCGGACACCCCGCGCAGCAGCTCGGCGCGCAGGGCGGCCGGGTCGGCCACCACCCGCGCGCCGGGCGCTCCGGCGGCCGGATCGTCGGGCAGGCACGCGAAGGTGCCGGCGGTGACGGTGAAGGAGCGGCGCAGGCGGTCGGCGGCGGTGTCGATCCACACGTCGTCCAGGGTCACCCGCGGGACCCTGCGTTGCAGGAACCACGGGCCGGCGAGCATCAGGCACGCGTACCACGCATAGCCGTGCAGGGCCCACATCGCGACGGCGTCGGCCCGGGGGTCGGCGTCGAGGGTCGCGATGATCCGCCGGCGCTCGGCGGCCAGCACGTCGGCCAACACCGCGGGGTCCTCGGCCACTCGCGACGCGTGCAGCATGCCCGCGCCCGGGTGCCCCGGCTCGACCGTGATCAGCGGACACGCGACGCCCAGTGCGCGGAAGGTGTCCGCGAAGGCGGGGCACGGCACGGGCTGCCGAAGATCGAGCACGGTCATGACCCGAAGGTAAGGCTTGCCTAACCCAGTGTCCACACGACCGCCCGGAGTATCCGATCATGTCGCCCCGGCCCACCCGTGCGGGGGAGCCTGTTCCGGGGCGCGCGATCGCGTCGCACGCCCCCGGGACGGGCCCGCAAGCCCCCGGACGCGGCGGGCCGAACCCTCACCGGCTCGTCGACCGGCTCCCCCGTGTCGGGACGTGCCTTCCCGCCCCGCGACGAGTGTCGTTCCGAGCCCAAGACCCCGCGCCACGATCGGCGGTCGGCGTTCCTGCGAAGATCTGACGATGGAGAACTCCGGGTCCGAACTGACTTACGGCGACATCAGGAGCGCCGCCGAGCGCATCGTGGGGCTGACCCAGCCCGTCACCCTGATGCCGATCCATCCCTCGCCGCACGTGTGGCTCGCGCTGGAGTACATCCAGCACACGGGGTCGTTCAAGGCGCGCGGCGCGGCGAACTTCACGACCGCGCACGTCGAGGCCGGCACCATGCCCGAGGCCGGCGTCGTGATCGCCTCCGGCGGCAACGCGGGGCTCGCGTGCGCGTGGGCGGCGCGCGGCGCGGGGGTCACCGCCACGGTGTTCCTGCCGGAGACCGCACCGCGCGTCAAGGTGCAACGGCTGCGCTCGTACGGGGCGGATGTACTGCTCGTGGGTCGCGAGTACGCGGAGGCCCTGGAGGCGTCGCGGGCGTTCGCCCAGGACACCGGCGCGCTGATGTCGCACGCGTACGACAACCCGCTGATCGCGGCGGGCGCCGGCACGGTCGTGCCGGAGATCGTCGCGGGTGTGCCGGGGCGACTCGACACGATCATCGTCGCGGTCGGCGGAGGCGGCCTGTTCTCGGGTGTCGCCACCGCGGCCGAGGAGCACGGGATCCGCACGGTCGCGGTCGAGCCGGAGAACTGCCGCGCGCTCAACGCCGCGTTGGAGGCGGGCGAGGTCGTGGACGTGCCGGTGGACTCGGTGGCCGCCGACTCGCTCGGCGCGCGCCGGGTCTCGCAGACCGCGCTCGCGACCGCCCAGCGCACCGGCGCGTTCTCGGTCCTGGTGTCCGACAAGGCGATCGTCGAGTCCCGGCAGGCGCTGTGGGACAACTTCCGCATCGTGGTCGAACACGGCGCGGCCACCGCGCTGGCCGCCCTCTCCTCGGGCGCGTACACACCGGGCCCCGGCGAGAAGGTCGCGGTCATACTGTGCGGCGCCAACACCGACCCGGGCGACCTGGTCTAGGGAGTACCGGCCACGGCACCGGTGAACCTTTCCGGTCCCCCCGACCGGGCCGGCCTCAGACCCCGGACGGGCTCGGAGGGGTCCGGTCGGCGGGCGCGGGCAGGCCGGCGGCGAGGAGTTCGGCCACGTGTCGCGGTCGGCGCTCGCTCACGTGGGTGATCTGGGTTCGGCAGCTGAAGCCGTCGGCCAATGTCACCGCGTCCGGCGACGCAGCCGCGAGCGCGGGCAGCAGGCGGTCGGCGGCGACCGCGCGCGACAGGTCGCCGTGCCCGGCCTCGTAGCCGAAGTTGCCGGCCAACCCGCAGCAGCCGCCCGCCAGTTCGCCGGTCAGGCCGGCCCTGGCGCGGAGTCTGCGGTCGGCGGCGTCGCCCAGGACCGCATGCTGGTGGCAGTGCAGTTGGCCGGTGACCTCGCGATCCAGCACCGGCGGCGACCAGTGCGGCGCGTACTCCTCCAGGGCCTGCGCGAACGTCTTGACCGAGGCGGCGAGGCCGTCCGCCGCGCGGCCCATCAGCTCGGGCACGTCGGTGCGCAGCGCGGCCGTGCAGGAGGGTTCGAGCCCGATGATCGGCAGGCCGGCGTCCAGCGCCGGGCGCAGAGTGCGCAGCGTGCGCGCCAACACCCGCCGGGCGATCCCCAGTTGCCCGGTCGAGACCCAGGTGAGCCCGCAGCACACCGGGCCCGGCGGCACCACGACCGCCAACCCGGCGGCTTCGAGCACCGCCACCGCCGAGCGTGCGACCTCCGGCGTGAACCGGTTGGTGAACGTGTCCGGCCACAACACCACCCGGGGCCGTGAACTCCCGTGCGTGCGCGGCCGATCGCGCCACCAGCGGGTGAACGGCTCGGCCGCGAACGGCGGGATCTCCCGGGTGCGGTCCAGGCCCGCCAAGCCGAGCGCCGCGCGCCGCAGGGCCGGCACTCCCGCCGCCGCGTTCACCGCGCCGGCCAGGCCCGGCAGCGCGCCGACGGCCCGGGCCCAAAGCGGCAGGTTGCCGAGCGCGTAGTGCGCCGCGGGCCGCAGCCGGCCCTTGTAGTGGTGGTGCAGGAACTCGGCCTTGTAGGTGGCCATGTCCACGTCCACCGGGCAGTCGCTGCGGCAGCCCTTGCAGGACAGGCACAGGTCGAGCGCGTCGTGGACCTCGGTCGAGCGCCATCCGTCGGTGATCACGTCGCCGATCAGCATCTCGTGCAGCAGCCGGGCCCGCCCGCGGGTCGAGTGCGCCTCCTCGCCGGTGACCCGGAACGATGGGCACATCACGCCGCCGGACGCCGTGTCGGCCGACTCGCGGCACTTGCCCACGCCCACGCAGCGGCGCACGGCGGCCGCGAAGTCGCCGCCGTCGGCCGGATAGCCGAACTCCACCGCGACGGGTGTGCGCATGCCGGTGAAACGCAGATTGCCGTCCACAGGGTGTGGATGAACCAGGATGCCGGGATTCAGCAGGTCGGCCGGGTCCCAGATCGCTTTGAACCGACCGAACAGTTCGACGATCTCGGGCCCGTACATCCGGGGCAGGAACTCGGCCCGGGCCTGGCCGTCGCCGTGCTCGCCGGACAGCGAGCCGTCGTGCGCGACCACGAGATCGGCCAGTTCGGCGGAGAACGCGCGATAGGCCGCGACCCCGCGGGCGGAGAGCAGGTCGAAGTCGATCCGGATGTGCACACAGCCCTCGCCGAAGTGGCCGTAGGGCAGGCCGCGCAGGTCGTACCGCTCCAGCAGCGCGGCCAGCTCGCGCAGGTACGCGCCCAGCCGCTCGGGCGGCACGGCGGTGTCCTCCCACCCGGGCCACGCCTCCGACCCGTCGGCCATCCGGGTCGCGGTGCCGGACGCCTCCTCGCGGATCCGCCACAGCGCGCGCTGCCCGGCCGGGTCGCTCACCACCAGCGCGGGATCGGCGCCGGTCAGCGCGTGCGCCCGCGCCTCCGCCTCGGCGACGGTGTCCGCGCCGACCTCGACGAACAGCCACGCGGCGCCCGCCGGCAGCTCGACGTCGCGCGCGGACGCGGCGAGCGCGACCAGGCCCGCGTTCAGGCTCTCCACGGTCAGCGGGCCGTGCGCCAACAGCCGGGGCGCCGCGTCGGCCGCGGCGAAGTCGTCCGCGAAGCCGAGCACCGCGAGCACACGCGCCTTCGGGGCCTCGACCAGGCGCACGCCCGCCCCGAGCACGACGACGCAGGTGCCCTCCGTGCCGACCAGGGCCCGGGCCACGTCGCGCCCATTCTCCGGCAGCAGCCGGTCGAGCGCGTACCCGGACACCCGGCGCGGCAACGCGGGAAAGCCCCGCCGGATCAGCGCGAGGTTGGCGTCCGCGAGCGCGGTGAGCGCCGCGTGGATCTCGGCCCCGCGGCCGGTGGTGGGCACCGGCTGTCCGGGGCCGACCCGCATGCGGGTGCCGTCCATGGTCGCGATGTCCAGCCACACGACGTTGGCGCTCGTCCGGCCCCACGCGACGGAGTGCGAGCCGCACGCGTCGTTGCCGATCATCCCGCCGAGCGTGCAGCGGCTGTGGGTGGAGGGGTCGGGGCCGAAGGTGAGCCCGTGCCGGCCGGCCTCGCGGCGCAGGTCGTCGAGCACGACGCCGGGCTCGACGTGCGCGATCCGGGTCACCGGGTCCACGTCGTGCACGCGGGTCAGGTGGCGGGCCAGGTCCAGGACGACGCCGTTGCCGGTGGCCTGCCCGGCGATGCTCGTCCCGCCGCCGCGCACGGTCACCGGCGCACGCAGTTCACGGCACACCGCCAGCGCCGCGAGCACGTCGTCGGCGTCCAGCGGCGCCACCACGCCGGGCGGCACCCGGCGGTGGTTGGACGCGTCCATCGAGTAGAGCGCGCGGGCCTGCGGGTCGAAGCGGACCTCGCCGCGCACCCGCGCCCGCAGCGCGCCTTCGAGGTCCCCGGGCTGTTCGGTCACCACGCCATCCTCACTCGAAACTGTCCGAAACCGACCGGAACCGACCACGTGTCCCCTCGAAACCGACCACGGGTCGAGACCGGCCGCGCCACATCGTGGGCGCGGTCGTCTCATTGTGCGGAATACACATCACCCACGAATCGGACACCACTACGCTCTCCGCGTGGCCGAGATCCAGATTCCCGCAGCGCTCATGCCCGCCGACGGCCGGTTCGGTTCGGGCCCGTCCAAGGTACGTCCCGAGGCGCTCGCCGCTCTCGCGGCGACCGGTACCTCTCTCCTGGGCACCTCCCATCGGCAGGCGCCGGTGAAGAACCTGGTCCACCGGGTTCGCGAGGGTGTCAGCAGCCTGTTCTCCCTGCCCGAGGGCTACGAGGTCGTCCTGGGCAACGGCGGCGCCACCGCCTTCTGGGACATCGCCGCGTTCGGCCTGGTCGAGCGCAAGTCCCAGCACCTGTCCTTCGGCGAGTTCTCGTCCAAGTTCGCCACGTCGGTCAAGGCCGCGCCGTGGCTGGACGAGCCGACGGTGATCAAGTCGGAGCCCGGCACGCACCCGCTGCCCCGGGCCGAGGCCGGCGTGGACGTGTACGCCCTGACCCACAACGAGACCTCGACCGGTGTCGCGATGCCCATCGCGCGCCCGGCCGGCGCCGACGCGGGCTCGCTCGTGCTGGTCGACGCGACCTCGGGCGCGGGCGGTCTGCCCGTGGACGCGGCCGAGACCGACGTCTACTACTTCGCCCCGCAGAAGTGCTTCGCCGCCGACGGCGGCCTGTGGCTCGCCGCGTTCTCGCCGGCGGCCCTGGAGCGCGCCCAGCGGATCGCCGCGTCGGACCGGTACATCCCGCCGTTCTTCGACCTGGCCACCGCGATCGACAACTCGGTCAAGGACCAGACCTACAACACGCCGGCGCTGAGCACGCTGTTCCTGCTCGCCGACCAGCTGGACTGGATCAACGGCCAGGGCGGCCTGGACTGGGCCGTCGCGCGGACCGCCGACTCGTCCGGCCGGCTGTACGCCTGGGCCGAGAAGTCGTCGTACGCGACCCCGTTCGTCACCGACCCCGCGGCCCGCTCGCAGGTCGTCGGGACGATCGACTTCGCGGACTCGATCGACGCCACGGCGATCGCCAAGGCGCTGCGCGCCAACGGCATCGTCGATACCGACCCCTACCGCAAGCTGGGCCGCAACCAGCTGCGTGTCGCGATGTTCCCGGCCGTCGAGCCGGCCGACGTCGAGGCCCTGACGGCCTGCGTCGACTACGTGATCGAGCAGCTCTGATCCGAGTCCGCAGCGCATGACGCGCCGCCCCGGAGCCGACCCGGTTCCGCGGCGGCGCGCCGCCGTTCGGCCCCTCCCGGTTCAGCCCTTCCGGCCGCCGAGCTTGCGGTACGCGACGAACAGCACCACCAGGCCGGCCACCGCCAGGAGGCCGGGGCCGTAGGTCTTGGCCTGGTCGGACGTGGACTTCGAGTCGCTCCCGTCACGCGCGCCGGCGCTCGAACCGTCCTGCCGCGGGTCGGACTTGCCGTCGCCGGCGGGCGCCGCGCGCACCGAGTCCGGGCGGTTGTCGCCCTTGAGGTCGACCCGGCGGATCTGGCTGCCCTTGCCCTCGCTGCCGAACAGCAGCTCCTTGCCGTCCCTGCTCCACGCGACCGACTCGCCCTGACGCTGGATCGGCACGCTCACCCCGTCGAGCTCCTTGCCGGGCGCGGAGTACACGGTGGCCGAGAAGTAGCCGCGCAGCACGAAGCGCGAACCGTCCGGCGCGAACGCGCCGTCGGTGACCGTCGAGCCGCCCGAGGAGATCCGCGTGAACGTGTTGATCCCGCCGGTGGTGAGCTTCGCCGGCTGCTCGTACAGCCCGCCGTCGGACTCCTTGCTCGCGATGTAGAGCTTGTTCGTGCGCGGGTCCATCATCAGTGCCTCGGCGTCGCGCGGGCCGTTGTCGTACTTGACCCGGAATTTGGTCGCCTTGACCGTCGCGTCGGCGAGCGTCGCGGGCTCGGCGAAGCGGTAGATCCACACCTCGGGCCACTTGCCGTGCAGGTTGTCGCCGATGTCGCCGACGAAGATCGCCGGGTTGCCGGCGTCGTCCTTGCCGATCGTGATCGCTTCCCAGTCCCGCGCGTCCACGCCGGAGAGGGTGATCGTGGCCTTCGTACTGCCGTCCTTGCCGATCGCGTAGACCCTGGGCGAGTCCGAGCTGTCGTTGTGCGTCCAGTAGACGTCGGGGTGCAACCCACTGGCGACCAGACCGCTGGACTCGGTGATCCGCTCGTCCTTGATCGTGAGCAGCACGTCGGAGTCGGCCACGGCCGACGCGGGCACCGCCAGGGTCAGGGCAACGGCCGCCGTCAAGGCGCCCGACGTGCGCAGCCACCCTCTTGTCGCGCGCTTCACGCGTACCGCCGTGTCATGTGCCCAGCCTGCCGGCCCGGCGACGGTCCTGTCCGAGCCCGTGTTCGACCCCGCACGAATCCCGGACCATATCGAGACAGCTCGGCCGAATCCATTGCGGTTTGCCGCCATTCGGGGATGGGATGGGGGCTCGTGCGACGACGGCATCCGGAGTCCTCCCATGACACTGATCAAGGCTTGTCTGAACGGAACGCGGCGACCGGAAGAGCACCCCGCGCTACCCCTGACGCCGGCTCAGATCGCGGCGGACAGTCGAGCCGCAGTCGCCGCCGGCGCGTCGATCGTGCACGTGCACCCGCGGGATCGCGGAGGCCGCGAGACCCTCGCGCCGGACGTGCTCACCGCCGTGGTCCGGGCGATCCGCGGCGCGGCGCCCGGGGTGCCGATCGGCGTCAGTACGGGTGCCTGGATCGAGGCCGACCCCGCCGCCCGGCTCGCGGCGGTGCGCTCGTGGACGGTGCTGCCCGACCTCGCGTCGGTGAACCTGTCCGAGGAGGGGTCGATCGAACTCGCCTACGCGCTCGCGCACCTGGGCGTGGGGGTCGAGGCGGGGGTGTGGACCGAGGCCGACGCGGAGCGGCTGGTGGAGCACGACCTCGCGGCGGTCTGTACCCGCGTCCTGATCGAGGTCGAGGTCGGCGAGCCCGCGGCCGCGCTGGCGGAGGCGAACCGGATCCAAGCCGTGCTCGACCGGCACGGCGTCGCGGTGCCGCGGCTGCTGCACGCCGCGAACGCGTCGGCGTGGCCGGTGCTCGACGCGGCGATCGCGGCCGGTCTGGACACCCGGATCGGGCTGGAGGACACGCTCTACGACCCACAGGGCCGCAAGGTCGCGGGCAATGCCACACTCGTGCGGATCGCGGTGGATCGGGCCCGCGCGGCCCGCCCGGCCGGCAACGCGCACTAGCGCGTTTCTTCGAGCCTCCATCGGTCAACGCATCAGCGCGCCGATGATCACGGCGATGAGCAGCAGGGCCAGGGTGGCGGTGACGACGCGGGTTCTGGTGCGGGGATTCACGCCCCAGAGCCTACGCGGCGGGTCCGCGCGGCCGAATTCCGGCCATGCGCACCCGCCGCGCGGGAGGCCCCGCCCGGGAGATTCCGGTGGATCAGGCCGCGTCCATCACACCATCGAGGCCGCGAGGCGGCGCCGGAAGGCCGCGAGGACGGTCCGGTCGCCGGTGCGCGAGACGATCGTGCCGGGCCTGCGGCCCCACAGGTAGAGCAGCAGTTCGTCGGGTTCGCCGCTGACCGCCGCGTCCGCGAAGCCCGGGTCGCGCGACATCGTGATGCCCGACCGGTGCATGGTGAGCCGCCAGTGGTGCCGGTTGCTGTGCACGCCGATCGTGCGACCGGTCGCGCCGTCGCGCGCGTGCCCGTCGTAGTGGGTCGGCAGCAGTACGGTCAGCACCTCGTCGATCCCGTCGAGGGCCTGTTGGCTGTCGAGCGGGCCGGGCGTGCCGACGGCCATCTCGATGTCGGCGCGGTGCACGGCGGCCTCGCGCGCCATCCTGCGGAACAGGAAGCCGGCGGTGCCGGGCTCGGGCCCGTCCCCGTCGGCGGGATCCACCACGCTCGGGTCGAATTCCTCCCCTTCGATCGGATCCAGCGGGCTTCGCCCGGCCATCTCGCTCGCGAGTTCCGCGTGCGCTCGGGTGTACGTGTCGAGCAGATCCCCCTTGCTCGCGTCGCCCGCGCTCGGGCGGCGCGCCGGGCGAAGCTGCCCGGTGGCGCTGGTGTACATGACCACGGAATGTCGTACGACGTCGGCGACCGTCCAACCCGGACAGGACGGTACCGGCGCGTCCATGTCCGTGACGGCCGCCTGGCCCAGGCGAAGACCCTCCGCCTGGAACAGGTGCTGGAACCGCACGTAGTCCATGTGTCGAGGATTCCAGCGTTCCGGGTCGAGTGTCGATGGTCTGGGTCACCCGAGGGCGTGAATCCTGCGACAAGAACCACCCTGTCGCACACCCGTGCTGACGCTCTATCAGGTCTTGACCACGGGATTGCCGAACTCGGACCGTGTCGGCGCGACAGCCCCGTCGGCGGACCCGACCGGCCGCATCGCCCGGACCACCGTGCTCGGCCGCAGCCGAACCCCCGCGTGCCGCGCGAGCAGGACGCCGACCACGAGCGCGGCGGCCAGCGAGATCAGGCCGCCCACGAGCAGACCCGTTCGCGGTCCGAAGCTCTCCGCGAGCCAGCCGGTCAGCGGGCCGCCGAGCGGCGTACCGCCCATGAACACCAGCATGTAGATGCCCATCACCCGGCCGCGCATCGCCGGGTCGCTGCCGAGCTGCACGGTCGAGTTCGCGGCCGTGTTGAAGGTCAGACCGGCGATCCCGATCGGCACCAGGATCAGTGCGAAGCTCCAGAACCCCGGCATCAGCGCGGCGATCGTCTCCAGCAGGCCGAACGCGATCGCGGCGGCCACCAGGACCCGCAGCCGGGTGGGGCCGCGCCGGGCGGCGAGCAGCGCGCCCGCGAGCGAACCGACCGCGAACACCGTGTTCAAGAGTCCGAACGAGCTCGGTCCGGCGTGGAAGACGTCGTTGGAGAAGGTCGCGAGGGTGACCGCGAAGTTGTACCCGAAGGTGCCGATGAAGCCGACCAGGGCGATCGCCACGAGCAGATCGGGCCGGCCCCGGACGTACCGGAGTCCTTCGCGCAGTTGACCCTTCTCGCGCGCCACCACCGGCATCGTGCGCAGCTCGGCCTCGCGCATGGCCAACAGGCCGAGCAGGACACCGATGTAGGACACCGCGTTGACCGCGAACACCCAGCCGGTACCGATCGCGGTGATCAGCAGGCCGCCCACCGCGGGTCCGACGATCCGGGCGAGCTGGAAGTTGGCCGAGTTCAGGCTCACCGCGTTGGCGAGGTCCTTGCGACCGACCATCTCGATCACGAACGCCTGGCGCGCGGGATTGTCGACGGCGGTCACCAGGCCGAGCCCGAACGCGAGCAGCCACACGTGCCACACCTGCACGGCGTCGCTCAGCACGAGCACCGCCATCACGGCGGCGAGCAGGCCCATCGCGGTCTGCGTGCCGATCAGCAGCAGCCGCTTGCGGTAGCGGTCGGCGATCACGCCGCCCCACAGGCCGAACAGCAGCATGGGCAGGAACTGGAGGCCGGTGGTGACACCGAGCGCGGTCGCGCTGCCGGTGAGCTGCAGTACGAGCCAGTCCTGCGCGATGCGTTGCATCCAGGTACCGGTGTTGGACACCGTCTGGCCCATGGCGAACAGCCGGAAGTTGCGGTTTCGAAGTGATGAGAAGGTGCCGGCTGTCGCCGCCACGGGCTCCCCTTTCGTCGTACGGATCGGCCTGGGCCGGATGAACTCCCGTCCCTGTACGACCGAACCGCGACGCGGGGCGCCGGACTCGCACCGGCCCTACGCCTGCGCCAGCTTCTCCAGCACCGGCAGGGCCGCGCGCAACGCCTCGTTCTCCTCGGGCGTGAGCTGCGCGAGGTGTTCCGCGAGCCAGGCGTTGCCCAGCCTGCGGTTCTCCTCGACGACGGCGGCGGCGGGCTCGGTCGCGGAGACCACGACCTGCCTGCGGTCGTCGGCGTGCGGTTCACGCCGGACCAGGCCGCGTTCCTCCAGGCCGGCGATCACGCGCGTCATCGACGGCGGCTGCACCTTTTCCTGCCGGGCGAGTTCGCCCGGAGTCATGGCGCCGCGCACGACGAGCACGGTCAACACCGAGAGCTGCGTGGGGCTCAGGGTCTCGTCGGCCCGCTGGTTGCGCAGGCGACGAGAGAGCTTCAACACCGAGGCACGGAGGGCTGCCACCGTGGCGCGGTCGGGTTCGGACAGGGACACGTTCCTTAGCTTAACTCTTTACTCTCGCTAACTTCCAATGGATTCGGTCGCGGAGATATTCCGGACCCCGCTCGTGGGCCACAATCGCCCGGTGACGTTCCGCATCCTGGGCCCCATGGACATCCGCACCGCCGACGGGGATCAGGTCGCCGTCGGCGGCCCGCGTCAACGTTCGCTCCTCGCGCTCCTCCTGCTCAACGCCGGTCGTGTCGTCACCACCGAGCAACTGATCGACGACCTGTACGGGCAGGACCTGCCGACCGGGGTCGCCAACGCGCTCCAGTCGCAGGTCTCCCGGCTCCGGCGCAGCCTGCGCACCGGCGCCCGGCCCGACGGGCCGATCGAGTTCCATCCGGCGGGCTACCTACTCGCCGTCGACCCCGACGACGTGGACGCGCACCGCTTCACCCGGCTCGCCGCGGCCGGCCGCCGCGCGCTGACGGCCACCAGCCGCGAGGCGCTCGGGATCACCGGCGAGTCGCTGTGCCCACTCGCCCCGCTCGCCGTCGCGCCAGAGGACAGCACCCCCGAGGGCGCGCTCGACTACCCGGCGGTGCGGCTGTTCGTCGAGCGCGCCGCGGCGGTGCGCCCCGGGTTCACCGCGGACGCCGACACGCTCGGGCCGATCCTGCGGGTGTGCGCCGGCCTCGACGGGCTGCCGCTGGCGATCGAACTGGCCGCGGCCCGACTGCGTTCGCTGTCGATCGACGAGGTCGCGCTCCGCTTGGCCGACCGCTTCCGGCTGCTCTCGCGCGGCGACCGCACGGCGGTGGCCCGACACCGCACACTGCACGCGGTGGTCGAGTGGAGCTGGGGGTTGCTCGACGAGGCCGAGCGCGAACTGGCCCGGCGACTCCCGGTGTTCGCGGGCACGTTCACGCTCGACGCGGTGGCGGGCGTGTGCGGCCTCGATGCGGAGGACGCCGACGAACTCCTGCAGAGCCTGGCCGACAAGTCGCTCGTGGACGCCCCGGGCAACGGCCGATACCGCCTGCTCGACACGATCCGCGAGTTCTGCGCCGAGCGGCTCGCCGAGGCCGGCGAGGCCGACGCGCTGTACAAGGCACACGCCCGCCACTACGCCGAACTCGCCCGCGTCGCCGATCCGTACCTGCGACGCGCCGAGCAACTGGTGTGGCGGGACAGGCTGGTGGCCGAGCACGACAACCTGCTCGCCGCACTGCACCGCTCGGTCCGCACGAATCCCGCGCGCGCGATGCTGATGATCTCGGCGCTGACCGCCTACTGGTGGATGCGCGGACAGCGCAGCGAGGCCACCGCGCCCGCGAACGACCTGCTCGACGCGATCGGGGCCGACGCGCCCGCCCGCCTGGCACCGGCGGACGATCCGCGCGCGCTCGACGACGCGTACGTCCTGTGCGTCGTGTACGCCATGGGCGCGGCGCCCTCGATCGACGACCGGCTCCGGGCCCACGTGGAGCGCGCCGAGGCGATGATGCGCGACCGGACCGAGGCCCCCAGGCAACCGCTCCTGACCTACCTGTGGGCGATGTCGACGGGACCGAGCGACGTGGTGGAGGCCGCCGATCCGCGGACGATCGGGCCCGATCCGTGGTCGCAGGCGCTGTACCGGCTCGGTGCGGGCTACGTGCTGCTGTACGGCGGCGGCGGCTCGGCGGAGGCCGAGTCGATGTTCGAGGCGGCCGCGGCGGGCTTCCGCGGTGTCGGCGAGCGCTGGGGGCTGGCCACGTCTCTCGAACAGCTGGCCGACTTCGCCGACTGGCGCGGCGACACCGCGCGGGCGGACGCGCTGTCGGACGAGGCGCTCGACCTGCTCACGCTCCTGGACGCCGTGGAGGACACCGCCGACCTGCTCTGTCGGCGTGCGGCTCGACTGGTCCGCGGCGGCGCCTTCGACGCGGCGACCGTCGAGTACGAACGCGCCGCCGAGACCGCCCGGCGCGCGCGCACCGCGGGCGGCCTCGCGGGGGCCCGACTCGGGCTGGGCAATCTGGCCCGGCTGCGCGGGGACGTCGCCGAGGGGCATCGGTTGTTGATGCTCGCGCTCAAGGGCTGCGTCAGCGGGTGGGTGACCTCCGGCACGACGCGTGCGGCGGTGCTGGTGGCGCTCGGCCGGGTCGCCGAGGCGGAGGGCAACGCGCGCGGGGCCCGGACGCGGCATCGCGAGGCGCTCGGGGTGGTGATCGGCGGCGGAATCGTGCCGGTGGCATCGGAGGCGGCCGAGGGCTTGGCGGGCGCCGACCTGCTCGACGGCAACGGCGAGCGGGCCGCGCTGTTCCTGGGCATCGGCGCGGCGCTGCGCGGGGCGCGCGCGACCGGGGATCCGGACGTGGACCGGGTCACCGCGGGCGCCCGGGCGCTGATCGGCGACCGGGCGTTCGCGAGCGCGTACGAGCGCGGAGTCACGATGTCGCGCGAGGACGCGCTGGTCGAGTTGGGATACGTGCCGCCGGTCCCGGCCGGGTGAACGGGTCGGGCTCCGGTGGGACGGTAAGCGGCCGTAAGCGATCCATCAGGCGCTTGAGGACCCCGTGACGAGGCCACCTCAGCCCGTCCGGCGTTTGAGGACCCCGTGACAAGGCCCACACCCAGCCCGTCCGGCGCTTGAGGACAAAGGCATGGGCCGAGCCCACCCAGCCCGTCCGGCGCTTGAGGACAAAGGCATGGGCCGAGCCCACCCAGCCCGTCCGGCGCTTGAGGACAAAGGCATGGGCCGAGCCCACCCAGCCCGGCCGGCGCTTGAGGCCAAAACCAGCCCGGCCGGCGATTGAGGCCACCCCGGCCCTACTTGACCCCGAGCACCTGCTCCACCGGATCAATCGCAAAGTGCACCACGAACAACGCGGACACGACCCACAACAAAACCGGAACCTCCCGCACCTTCCCGGTCGCAGCCTTGAGCACCACGTACAGGATGAACCCCGCCCCGATCCCGGTCGTGATGCTGTACGTGAACGGCATCAGCACGATCGTCGCGAACGCCGGCACGGCCACCGTCACGTCGTCCCAGTCGATGTGCTTGACCTGCGCCATCATCAACGCGCCGACCACGACCAGCGCCGGCGTCGCCGCCTGCGCCGGCACCAGCTTCGCGAGCGGCGTGAACAGCAGCGCGAGCGCGAACAGGCCGCCCGTGACGATGTTGGCCAGCCCCGTCCGCGCGCCTTCGCCGACCCCCGCCGTGGACTCGACGAAGACCGTGTTGGACGACGCCGACGCGCCGCCGCCGGCGATCGCGCCGACCGACTCCACGGTGAGGATCCGGCCCAGCCCCGGCACCTTGCCCTGCGCGTCCAGCAGTCCCGCCTCGCGGCCCACGCCGATGATCGTGCCCATGCCGTCGAAGAAGTTCGACAGCAGCAGCGTGAAGATCAGCAGCGACGCGGAGATGAAGCCGACCTGACCGAACGCGCCGACCAGGTCGACGTCACCGATCAGCCCGAAGTCGGGGGTGTCCACCACGCCGTCGGCCTCGGGCGCGGTCAGGCCCCAGTCCGCCCGGTCCAGCCCCGCGGCGTGATGCACGACCACCGCGAGGACCGTCGACGCGACCATGCCGATCAGGATCGAGCCGGACACCTTGCGCACGAGCAGCACGAACGTGAGCACGAGGCCGAAGCAGAAGACGAGGGCCGGCCAGCCCTTGAGCGTGCCGCCGGAACCGAGCGCGACCGGCACGGTGGTGTTCGCGGCGTCCGGAACCCGGGTCACGACGCCCGCGCTGACCAGGCCCACCAGGGTCACGAACAGCCCGATGCCGACCCCGATGGCCTGCTTGAGCGCGAGCGGGATCGCGTTCATGATCGCCTCGCGCAGCCCGGTGGCGGCCAGGATCAACAGTCCGATGCCCTCCAGGACCACCAGGCCCATCGCCTCGTCCCAGCTCACCTGCGGCGCGATCTGGAACGCGACCATGGCGTTGATGCCGAGGCCGGCCGCGAGCGCGAGCGGCATGTTGCCGATCAGGCCCATCAGGATCGTCATCACCGCGGCGACCAGGACGGTCGCGGTGACCAGCTGCGGCTGGGACAGGTGCTCGTGGTACTTGTCCTCGGCCGAGGCAAGGATGATGGGATTCAAGACGACGATGTACGCCATCGCGAAGAATGTGGCGAGCCCGCCGCGTACCTCGCGCAACGGCGTGGAACCGCGCTCGGAGATCTTGAAGAAGCGGTCGAGGCCGTTCCTCGTGGTCGGGTCGACCTCGGGAGCGGTCTTGTCGGTCGCGACGGCGGCCTGCGGGGACATGCGGATCCTCGGAGCGTGGGAACGGGGAGTCGAGACACGCGCACGGCATCGGTGGGGACGTTGCCGGGAGACCTTGAAAGGGTGCCAGACGCCTACCCGAATCGGGAACCGGTCCCTCCGCACAGTCGTCGGGGCACACGCGGGCACCGAATCGGCGGCCAAGTAGCCTTGTCTTTCGTGAGCAGGCACGGGAGCGGGAAACGACGGCGTACCTCGCCGGATCCGAACGACACGGGTGCGGCGCACCCGGACGCGTCCCCGAACCCGGAATCGGGCCACGTCGACGACTCCTTCGACGCCGGCTCCTACGGCAGCGGCGAGTACGCGACGTACGGATCCGAGCCGTACGATCCCGCGGCCTACGACCCCGCGACGTACGACCCGACGGCGTACGACCCGAACGCGTACGGAACCGAGTCGCCCGAGCCGCAGCCCTCCCACCCGGGGGCGTACCGGCCCGAGTCGTACGAGCCGGAGTCCTACGAGCCGGAGTCGTACCCGCCGCCCGCGACCTACGAGCCGGAGCCCTTCGCGGCCGAGCCCTACCGACCCGAGTCCTACGAGGCGGCCGCCTACGGCGCGAGCGCGTACGACCCGAGCACCGACCCGGCGCTCGGCGGCCACACCGCCGAGTTCGCCGCGGTCGCCGACGAGCCGGACGACCCGGACGAGCCCGCCGACCGCCCCGCCGCGGCCGCGACCGCCGATCCGGGGACCGGCATGCGCCCCGCCCCGCCGCCGCTCGAGGGCGACATCATCAAGCTCGTCTCCGCGGGCAGCCTGATCTGGTTCACGCTGTTCGTCGTCGCGTGGTTCCAGCGCGACACACTCGAACAGGACGGCCACGGCTGGTGGCCGTGGTGCGCGCTGGCCGGTGCGGGTCTGGGCCTGTTCGGGCTCTGGTACTGCCGCAGGCTGCAAAACGCGCGCGAGGACTAGCAAAAATCACCGCAAAATCAGACATTAACTGACGTAGCTTCAGGGCATGATCGATGCCCCCGCCACCATCACCGGGCTGACCGCCTCGGATGTCGCGGAACGGGTCGCGGACGGCCGCGTCAACGACGTGCCGGCGCGAGCCTCCCGCAGCGTCGCGGAGATCGTCCGGGGCAACGTCTTCACCAGGTTCAACGCGATCATCGGCACGCTGTTCGTGGTGATCCTGATCGTCGGCCCGATCCAGGACGGCCTGTTCGGCCTGGTCATCGTCGCCAACACGGCGATCGGCGTCGTCCAGGAACTGCGCGCGAAGCGGACCCTGGACGCGCTGGCCGTGGTCGGCGAGGCCAGGCCGCGCGTGCGCCGCGACGGGCGGACCGCCGAGCTGTCGGCGCGCGAACTGGTCCTGGACGACGTGTGCGAACTCGGCGCCGGCGAGCAGGTCCTCGTGGACGGCGAGGTGCTGGAGGTCGACGCGCTCGAACTCGACGAGTCGCTGCTGACCGGCGAGTCGGACCCGGTGCGCAAGAAGGTCGGCGATCCGGTGTTGTCGGGCAGCTTCGTGGCCGCCGGCAACGGCGCGTTCCGGGCGACCCGGGTCGGCCGCGACGCGTACGCCGCCGAGCTCGCCGCGGAGGCCGGCCGGTTCACGCTGGTCGACTCCGAGCTGCGCAAGGGGCTCGACCGGATCCTCACCTATGTGACCTGGCTCATGCTCCCGGTCGGGATCCTGCTGATCATCAGTCAGCTCAGGACCGACGAGGGTCTGCCGAACGCGCTGCGCGGCATGGTCGCGGGCCTGGTCACCATGGTCCCCGAGGGCCTGATGCTGCTGACCTCGGTCGCCTTCGCGGTCGGCGTGGTCCGGCTCGGCCGCAAGCGGTGCCTGGTCCAGGAGTTGCCGGCGATCGAGGGCCTGGCCCGGGTGGACGTGGTCTGCCTGGACAAGACCGGCACGCTCACCGAGGGCGGCATGGACGTCGGCGAGGTCCGACCGCTCGACGCCGCGCTCCCGATCGCCGAGGCGCTCGGCGCGCTGGGCGCCGGTGACCCGCGCCCGAACGCGAGCCTCCAGGCGATCGTGGACGCCTACCCCGCGCCGGTCGGCTGGCAGGTCACCGACGTGGCGGCGTTCTCGTCGGCCCGCAAGTGGAGCGGCGCGAGCTTCGCGGACCGCGGCACGTGGCTGCTCGGCGCGCCCGACGTGCTCCTCCCCAACGGCCACCCGGTGCTCACCGACGTGGACGAACTGGGCGCGCGGGGCCTGCGCGTACTGCTCCTGGCGACCGCCGACGAGCTCACCGACGACGCCGGCACCCGGGCTCGTCCGGTCGCGCTGGTGGTGCTCGAACAGCGGGTGCGCCCGGACGCCGCCGCGACGCTGCGCTACTTCGCGGCCCAGGACGTCGCGACCAAGGTCGTCTCCGGCGACAACGCGCTCTCGGTCGGCGCGGTCGCGGCGGGGCTCGGCCTCGCGGGCGCCGACCACCCGGTGGACGCCCGCCGGCTGCCCGCGGACCGCGCCGAACTCGCCCGGGCGTTGGAGGACGGCACCGTCTTCGGCCGGGTCACCCCGCGGCAGAAGCGCGAGATGGTCACGGCCCTCCAGTCGACGGGGCACACGGTCGCGATGACCGGCGACGGCGTCAACGACGTGCTCGCGCTCAAGGACGCCGACATCGGCGTCGCGATGGGCTCGGGCAGCGGCGCGAGCCGCGCGGTCGCGCAGATCGTGCTCCTGGACAACAGCTTCGCGACGCTGCCGTCGGTGGTCGCCGAGGGCCGCCGGGTGATCGGCAACATCGAGCGGGTCGCGAACCTGTTCCTGACCAAAACCGTCTACGCGCTGCTGCTGTCCCTGCTGACCGGCGTCGTGGGCGTGGTGTTCCCGTTCCTGCCGCGGCACCTGACCCTGATCGGCTCGTTGACGATCGGCGTGCCGGCGTTCTTCCTCGCCCTGGCGCCCAACGCCGAACGCGCCCGCGCCGGCTTCGTCCCGCGCGTCCTGCGCTTCGCGATCCCCGGCGGCGTGGTCGCGGCTCTGGTCACGTTCCTGTCCTACTGGCTCGCGCACCTCGACCACGGCTCGAACCTCGCCCAGGACCGCACCTCCGCCGTGATCACGCTCTTCCTGGTCGCGATCTGGATCCTGGCGATCGTCGCGCGCCCGTACACGTGGTGGCGGATCGCGCTGATCGCGGCGATGGGCGCGGCGTTCCTGATGGCGCTGTACATCCCCTTCGTGGCCGACTTCTTCGCGCTGTACCCCCAGCACCAGGGCAACAACGGGACCGCGGTGGGCATCGCGGTGGTCGGCGCGGCGCTGCTGGAACTGGGCTGGCACGTATCGGGCTGGGTACGGCGCAGGAGGAACGGGGACGTCCGGGCGTGAGCCCGGGCCGTCCCCGCCCGTCCCGCGGACTCAGACCCCGTCGAAGTCGCGTTCGCCGGCGAAGTGCTCGGCGTTCTCCGGGTGGGTCAGCAGCTGCTCGACCTCGAACCGCCGGTGCCACTCCCCCGCCGCCCAGGCGAGCCCGCGCGCCACGCCCTCGAAGGTGGTCGCGTGCACCTGGCCGTCGACATAGCGCCAGTCCGCCTCGAGCTCGGTCTCGTTCGGCCCCGAGACGATCAGCTCCTCGTGCTCGAAGTACTCCTTGGGCGCGTCCGGCATCGCGGTCAGCACGTCGTCCGGGACCTCGTGGAGCGTGCCCTCCGAAAGCACCTTGCCGGGGATCGTCTCGGACAGCAGCGGCACGTCCAGCAGGTCCGCCAACGCCTCCGCGCGGTCCGGGCGCACCGGCAGCACCACGTGCGCCGAGTCGCCCGCGACCAGCGCCGCCAGGTCCGGCGCGTCGCCCACGAGCGCGTCCCCGATGTCGGCGACCGTCATCCGCCCGCCACTGACGCCGCGCAGCTCGGTCGGCGCGGACAGCCGCTCCTGCGCGACCTCCGCGAGCGCGGTGTACAGCGCCCGCAGCTGATCCCGCGTCACGGGCCGCTCCGGGTCCGCCAGGCGCTCCAGAAGCTCGTCCGGGCCGTCCGGGTCGGCCAGCAGCGCCGGGAGCGTCGTACGCACCCCCAGGGCCGTCAGGAACACCGGGTCCAGCGTCGCCCGCACCTCGTCGTACAGCCCGTGCAGCAACCGGTCGCCGTCGGCCGCGAGCAGCCCCGCGGGGCGCCGCCCGCCGAGCACCGGGTGCCCGCGCAGCCACCACGCCGTGTACGACGGCACCCGGGCCCGGCCGCCGTCCGGCAGCAGCACGTGCGCCGGCTCGATCACGGCGGTCCGCAACGGCGGCGTCGCGATCACCTCGAGCGCCTCGTCCCACGCGTCGTCCGCGACCAGGTCGAGGTCGCGCACGGCGGTGAAGGTCGCCAGCACCGGCGGCACGCCCTGGTCCGGCACGTGGTCGAGCACGTCGTCGAGCCAGTCGTCCTCGGCGTCGAGGTCGTGGTCGCAGCCGTCGTGGTCCAGGACCACGTCGTCCTCCTGGACCAGGCCGAACGTGCCGAGCACGCCGACCGCCTCCAGCACGTCCTCGCCCCAGCGCTCGACCAGGTCCGGGTAGACGATCCCGAGCGCGTCCGGCTCGACCACGGCCGCGATCCGGCTGCCCGGCAGCATCAACTCGCCGGCCGGGACCGCGTCGCCGTCCACGTCCGGCAACAGCAGCGCGGACAGCCACGGCTCGTCGCCCGGGCCGATCCGGGCGGCCCGGACCAGTTCCAGGATCGCCTCGGAGATGTCGTCGCCGTCCTCGCTGTCGGTCACCGCCGCGCGCACCGCCGGGTCGGCGAGCACCGCGCGCGGCGTCGCGCGGATCGCGCCGAGCCGCTCCAAGAGCGGGTGGGTCACGTCCGGGTGGGCGACCCGCAGGCGGAGCACCTCCAGGGCCGCGAGGTCGGGGCTGTCCGGGCACGGCAGCAGGATCCCGCGCGGTCCGCGCACGATCCGGCCGTCCGCGAGCGGCACCGGGAGCGCGCCGAGCGCGTCCCGCGCGGCCGGGTCGAACGCGTCGTACAGGTCCCTCCACCAGGCCGGTTCGCGGTCCATGCCGGCCAGCTGGTCGACCACCTCGGCGAGCGGCAGCCTGCGCACGCCCAGCACCCGCAGCGCGGCGCTGCGGTCGAGGCCGGCGGGCAGCAGCCCGCCGACCACCGGCGCGAGCGCGTGGACCAGTTGCGGTCCCGCGGTCTCGATCAGCACCGCGTCGCGCGGCCTGAGCAGGTCGCGATCGCGCGCGGCGGTGCCGCGGTCCAGCAGCAACGCGTCGGGGTCGTTCGGCTCGGCCTCGGAGACGGGCGCCGCGGCGGGCAGGAACGCGGTGTTCGCGAGCCGGCTCAGCACCTCGCGGCGCAGCAGCCCGTCCAGCTCGCCCTCGGCGGTGGGGCCCGGCACCAGGCTCAGGATGCCGGTGGTGGTGGTCGGCCAGCCGCCGAGCAGCGTGGCGTACACGTCGGCGGCCCGCTCGATCAGGAAGTCGCGCAGCGGCCCGGGCGCGGTGTGCCGGCGGGTCGGGTCGAGCGGGAAGGACGCCACCAGCAGCGCGGGCAGCCCGAGCGGCTCGTCGGTGGGCGTGGGCGCGTGCACGACGGGCCGTACGGACGGCCGGCGCGGATTGTCCGCGGCGTCGAGCGGGACGGCCCACAGCACCGACCACGCGGCGCGCCGGCGCTCCTCGGTCGGCCGGTCGGCGAGCAGCGCCGGCTCCAGGGCGCCGCCGTCCTGGCCGACCCACCAGCGGGTCTCGACGCCGTTGTCGGCGACCACGAGCGCGCCGCCGTCCTGGCGACAGGTGAGCGTGCGCACCCCGTCGGGGGTCTCGATCACGATCTCGCCGATCCGGCGGAGCGTGAGCAGCAGCGCGTCGTCGATCTCGGCGAGCAGGCGCGCGGCCAGGTCCACCGCGCCGCCGTCGCGCAGCGGCAGCACGACGCAGGTGTCGTAGCCCTCGGGCGGGGTCCCCTCGGCGGGCATCGGCAGTCGCAGGACCGGCACGCCGCCGTCCCGCCGGGCCAGCTCGTCGGCGAGGCCGGCGTTGCCCCGGGCACGCTCGGCGACCAGGTCGCGGGCCTCCTGGAGGGACCAGCGCGCGCCGCCGGTGCGCGAGATCACACACGGCTCGTCGCTGACCGCGAGCACCGCGGCGAAGCCGACCCCGAACCGGCCGACCGCGTCGGGCCCGTCGTCGCGCTTGGCGGACGCGCGCAGCGTGGACAGCGCCTCGACGCCTTGTGCGTGCAGCGGGTCGCCGGTATTGGCCGCGACCAGCACGCCGTCGCGCAGGGTCAGCCTGAGTCGACCGACCACCCCGGCCCGCGCGGCCGCGTCGGCGGCGTTTTGCGCGAGTTCGACCACGAGGCGGTCCCGATAGCCGCCGAGGGCGAGTTCCTCCTCGGCGTTCGCGTCCTCCCGGAAACGCGCGGGCGATGCGGCCCAGGCGTCCAGTACGGCTCGCCGAAGCGATGCGGTGCCAAAGCGGTCCTCGATGCCCATGCCGTGCGCCGTCCCTCGTTCGCGGATGTGGCCGGAACCCTATTGCGTTTCCGAGCGCGAGGCCCCTCGGCGTTCCCACCGTACGACGGGCAGTGGATCAAGTCACACCAAACCATCACAAACAACAGAGCTCCCTCCTCTAGCCGCGGTCCGTGGGACGGGAGTAGACACAGGGTCGGGGGAAACCCCCCGCAGCGACGGAAGGAGACACACGTGGCCACCTACCGCACGCAGATCCAGTACGGCGGGCCGAACGCGGACTGGCACGACGACGCGGATCTCTCGATCGTGGTTCAGAACCGCAACTCGGTGATCCCGGAGAAGGGTCGCCCGGCGACCGGCACCCAGTTGACCTGGTCCGGCCCCGAGGGCAACGCGACCATCACCTTCTTCGACGACGGCGCCGGGTTCCAGGGCTCCGCGCAGTTCCCGGGCGAGGGCCCGGTCGGCTATCGCGGCCAGGCCCGCTGACCGCGGTTCGGAACGCACCGAAGCCGCCACCGGATCGGTGGCGGCTTCGGCATGTCGGGCGTGTCGCGCAGGTCGTGCGAACACGCTGCGCGCCGGGACGTGCCCTCCGGGACACGCCCGGCGGTCAGGAGTGGCCCAGCTGGTCCTCGCCGGGCTGGAGGCCGTCCTCGTCCACCGAGCTCTCGACCGGGCGAATCCGCACGGTCTCGATCCGGTACTCGTCGAGGGACAGCTCGGCGGCGGGCGTCGCGGCGGGCATCACGGCCGCCTCGGAGTGACCGCCGCAGCCGTAGGCCAGCGAGACCATCCGACCGTCGGCCGGCGAGTACTCGTTGGCACACACTCCGAACGCCTGTCCGAGCGGACCGCCGATCTTGACCAGGAATCCACAACTCGTGCAGTGCGCCGGGGCGGCCTGGGCCATCGGCGTGGTCCGGCCGAACTGTTCTTCCCAGCGGTCTGCGGCCAGTTCGCGTCCGACCGGGGACAGGACGCGCACGCGCCCCAACCCCGACTCGTACGCGACCGCCTTGGGACCGAACCCGATCGGTTCGGTCAGTTCCTCCTCTGTCTCGTCCGCTCCGGTGTAACCGAATTCGAGACGGGTGTCGTCGGCGTCGGTGGGAAGAAGGTCGCCCACGCCGAGGTCGCCGGGACGAAGGCGCTCGTTCCACGGCACCCAGGCAGGCGCAAGCAGCGCCTCGGGTCCCGGGACCAGGACTGTTTCGTCCACGGTCACGAGCTTGGCGCGGGGCGCACGGGCAACGGTCACCGCCCAGCGCCAGCCGTGGTAGGCGGACTCGCGGCACGCGAACAGGTGGGTGACCAGGCGATCACCATCCACCTGAACACCCAGATGCTCGCCGACGGAGTCCTGACCTGCGGCTTCCTCGGCAGCAGCGAAGGCAAGATCAACCGCCTCGGCGCAGAGGCGGTCCGGGGTTCGACTACGGGTCGCGGCACTCACGAGAGTGATTCTCTCTCACGCACCGAAGGTCTTCGCCGTCGATACCCTCAAAACACGTCCGATTCCCGAACGGACGCGCGGAGCGAGCCCTTCCTGGCGTGTCGTGACCGCATCATCCGAGGGAGTGAGGGCAGGATCCCGGCGTGTCAGCCTCCAAGACCAGCACCGCATCAAGGCGCACAATTCGTGCGCCCGGCTCGGCCCGTGGGTCGTCCGCCAGGAACCGAGGTCCGGCGCGTCGCGCGCTGGGTTGGTTCGGCGGACTGTTCACCGGCGGCTTCGGAAAACTACGCGGCGCCGCCCGGGCCAAGGGGGCCGGCGAGAGCGGCCTCGCGAAGCTGATAGAGCTGCATCTGATCAACTGCGCGGGCGACGCGCTGGTGACGATGGCACTCGCGACGACCGTGTTCTTCTCGGTTCCCACCGGCGAGGCGCGCGACCGGGTCGCGATGTACCTGCTGATCACGCTCGCGCCGTTCGCGCTCCTGGCCCCGGTGCTCGGTCCGATCCTGGACCGGATGCGGCGCGGCCGACGGGTCGCGATGGCCCTGGCGATGCTGGTCCGCGTGTACCTGTGCTGGCTGATGGCCGGCTCGGTGAACGACGGCGGCCTGGAGTTGTATCCGGCGGCGTTCGGGGTGCTGGTCTCGTCGAAGGTGTACGGCGTCAGCCGCAGCGCCGTGGTGCCCCGGCTCCAACCGCGCTCGGTGTCGCTGGTCAAGGCGAACTCGCGGATCACCATGTTCGGCCTGATCGGCACGATGGCCGCGGTGCCGGTCGCGGGTGGCCTCAAGTACGCGTTCGGCACGCCCTGGATCCTGTACGGCGCGTGTGTGGTGTTCACGCTCGGCGCGGTCCTGGCGCTCACGCTGCCGGCCAAGGTCGACTCCGCCGAGGGCGAGGACCGGGCCTCCTTCACGGCCGAGGCGCCCGGCGTCGACCACGAGCGCAAGGTGTCGCTGACCAAGCTGCGGCCCGGCAAGGACGCGCCGGAGACCGAGGCGGTGCCGGAACCGGGTTCCGAGGAGACTGCCACGGAACCGGCCGAGGAACCGGCCGAGGAACCGGCCGAGGAACCGGCCGAGCCGGCTGCCGAACGCAAACCCGAGCCGGCACCCCAGCGCAAGCCCGTCCGGGTCAAGACGTCGCGGCGGCTGCGCAGCGTGGGCCCGTCGGTGGTCCAGGCGTTGTGGGCCAACGCGGCGATGCGCGGGTTCTCCGGGTTCCTGATCATGTTCTTGGGCTTCCTGATGCGCAAGCACCCGATCGCCGACCTGTCCGCCACCCAGGCGATCACCGCGGTGATCATCGCGGCGGCGGTCGGCAACGCGGTCGGCACCGGGCTCGGCGCGTGGCTCAAGTCCCGCGCGCCCGAGGCGATCATCGTCGGGGTGCTCGCGCTGTCCGCGGGGTGCGCGGCGTGGGCCGCGGTCATGTACGGCCTGGTCACGGTGCTCGCGGTCGCGACGGCGGCCGGGCTTGCGCAGGCGCTCGGCAAGCTGTCGCTCGACGCGATGATCCAGCGCGACATCCCCGAAGAGGTGCGTACGTCCGCGTTCGCCCGAACGGAGACGGCGCTTCAAGTGGCGTGGGTGATCGGCGGCGGCATCGGCATCTCGCTGCCCCTGAACGGCACGCTCGGAATGAGCGTCGCGGCCGGCGTGCTCACCTTCGCGCTGGTGGTCGTGGGCCGCAAACTGACGACTCGCCGGGCACGCCGCAAGCGGTCCCCCGGCGTCCGGCTGCGGACCGCCCGGTAATCTTCCGATCATGAAGACTCGCCGCCCTGCCGCGCTCGCCGGCGCCGCCGTCCTGGGCGCGCTCGCCCTGACGGCTTGCTCCGTCGACAAGCCCACCCCGCTCGTCACGTTGGTCGCCGGGAGCACGTCGGTCCACAGCGAGGCCGACTGCTACGACACCAAGGGCCTCGACGAGGCACGGATCGAGAAGTGCCTCGCCGACTCCAAGCCCAAGACGATCAAGGTCCCGGAGGGCAACAGCTTCTCGATCGGCGTCGACAACGACATCGCCGACACCGGTTGGCAGGTGCTGGTCAACGGCAAGGAGCAGACCGAGGCGACGATGAAGACCACCTACTACTCGGGTCTGCGGTTGTCCTACGGCGAGCCCGCCGAAGGCAGCAAGCCGCTGCCGGTCCAGATCATCGAGCGCAAGGGCGAGAAGATCCGCGGCGTCTGGACGTTCCTGGTCGAGAAGAAGTAGCTCTTGCCCATCCTGGTGATCACCGCGGTGGCCGCGGAGCGTGACGCCGTGCTCGGCGGTACGCGTTCGTGGCACGCCTCGGAGAGCACCCCCGAGCCGGCCGTGCTGGCCGTCGGCGCGGGTCCGGCCGCCGCGGCCGCCGGGACCGCCGCGGCGCTCGCGCGCGGGTCCTACGACCTGGTGGTCAACGCCGGCATCGGCGGCGGCTTCGCGGTCGCGCCGGTGGGTTCGACCGTGCTGGCGACCCGCGTGGTCGCGGCCGATCTGGGTGCCGAGACCGCCGACGGGTTCGTGCCGATCGAGGAACTGGGCTTCGGGACGAGCGCGTTCGAGGCGGACCGGCGACTTGTCACCCGCGTGGGTGACGCGCTGCGCGCCGCGGGCGTCCCGCTCGTCCTGGGCCCCGCGCTCACCGTCTCCACGGTGACCGGAACCGCCGAGCGCGCCGCCGAGCTGACGGCCGCTCACCCGGGCGCCGCGGTCGAGGGGATGGAAGGCTTCGGAGTGGCCACCGCCGCCGCCGCGTTCGGGGTGCCGGTGCTCGAACTGCGCACGATCTCCAACGCCGTGGGCCCGCGCGATCGCGCGGCGTGGCGCATCCCCGACGCGCTGCGCGCACTCACCACGGCCTTCGCCGCGCTCGAAGGGAGCCTGACGCCATGACCCTGTCGATGGCCTACTCGCCGTGCCCCAACGACACCTTCGTCTTCCACGCGTGGACGCACGGACTGATCGAGGACGCGCCGCCGATCGACGTGCGCTACGCCGACATCGACGTCACCAACGGCCTCGCCGAGCGCGGCGAACTCGACGTCATGAAGGTCTCCTACGCGGCGCTGCCGTGGGTGCTCGACGAGTACGCGCTGCTGCCGTGCGGCGGCGCGCTCGGTCGCGGCTGCGGCCCGCTGGTGCTGAGCCTGGGCGCGACCACGCCGCGGGCGCTGGCCGGCAAGGTGGTCGCGGTGCCCGGCGAACGCTCCACCGCGTACCTGCTGTTCCGACTCTGGGCGGCGCACAACGTCCCCGGCGGCGTCGGCGAGATCCGCGTGCTGCCGTTCGACAAGATCATGCCCGCGGTCCGCGACGGGCTCGTCGACGCCGGACTGGTGATCCACGAAGCCCGGTTCACCTACGAGCGGTACGGCCTGACCTGCCTCGCCGACATGGGCGACTGGTGGGAGTCGGACACCGGCCTGCCGATCCCGCTCGGCGCGATCATCGCGAAGCGCTCCCTCGACCTGCCCGCGCTGACCGCCGCCACGCGCGCGTCGGTCGAGCACGCGTGGGCGAACCCGCAGGCGTCGCGGGCCTACGTCCTCGAACACGCGCAGGAGATGGACCCGGCCGTCGCCGATCGCCACATCGCCCTGTACGTCAACGAGTTCACCCGCGACCTCGGCCCGGACGGCCACGCGGCGGTCACCGCCCTACTGACCCGAGCCGCCTCCGAGGCCCTGGTCCCACCACTCCCACCAGGCGCCCTGACCCTCCCCTAGGCACATACAACAAGCACCAAGCCAACACAACCAGCCCGCCCGGCGCTTGAGGACACCACCCCGCAACGCTCGCCGAACGCGCTACTCAACCAACACAATCAGCCCGTCCGGCGCTTGAGGACACCACCCCGCAACGCTCGCCGAACGCGCTACTCAACCAACACAATCAGCCCGTCCGGCGCTTGAGGACACCGCGCCGGCCGCCAGACCGCGCCCCCACCGCAGCGCGACGTCATGCGTCGAGTTCGTCCGCCACCGCCCGCAAGAGTTCGGCGACCTTGCCGGTCGCGCGCTTGTCGGGGTAGCGCCCGCGTTCCAGCGTCTTGTCGACGCCTTCGAGGACCTTCAGCAGGTCCTGGATGATCGAACTCATCTCGTCCGGCTTCTTGCGCGTCGCCGCGGCGACGGACGGGCGCGGGTCGAGGACGCGGAGCGAGAGCGCTTGTTCGCCCCGGCGTCCCTCGACGATGCCGAACTCGACCCGGGTGCCCGGCTTGAGCGTCTCCAGGCCCTGCGGCAGCGCCGAGGCGTGTACGAACACGTCGCCCCCGTCGTCCCGGGAGAGAAACCCGAAGCCCTTCTCGGTGTCGAACCACTTGACCTTGCCGGTGGGCACGGGAGACCTCGATCGTGTCGGGACGGCTTCGTCGGGACTTTTACGAGCATTTACCAGGCTGGGTAGGGCGCACACATCGAATCCGAGCAGGAACGCGTAGTCACCCCGTTCACCCTTCCAGGCTAATGGTCGCGTTCTCGGCCGGACATGGGGATCCCGCCCCGGGCGCGTCCGGTACGGATCGGGGCATCTACCCTGGTCACGTGTACAACGACTCCGCAGGCCCCGGCGACCGGCTCGTCCGCGTCGGCGCGGTGCTCTTCGCCATCGGCACGATCGCGACGCTCGCGACCGTCACGCCCCTGCTGATCGGCGCGAACGCGCTGCCGACGGCGGTCTATCTGGTCAGCGCGCTGATGCCGCTCGGCTTCGCGCTCGCGGGCGCGGGCCTGTTCCGGTCGGCCCGCAGCCGACGCCGGCCGGTGCCCGAGCTGCTGTAGCCGGCCCGCACGGGTCCGGGGCGATCGGGGCGCGCCTCAGCGGTACGGCTCGGGATCGGGCAGGAGCTCGTTCATCGCGCCCTCTCGATAGCCGAGCGGATCCACCTCGACGGTGGCGAAGCCCGCGTCGAGGACCGCCGCGAGGGCCGGCTCGTACGCGCCCACCGCCTTGCTCAGCGCCGCGTCCACCTCGATCCGGGCGTACTTCCCCAGGTCGCGGACCCGCAGGTTGCGCACCGGAATCCCGCCTTGCGCGAGCACAACGCGCAGCGCGGTCTCGGCCCGTTCGACCCGGGCCAGCCGGGCCGGGGTTATCCCGATGCCGAACGCGACCCGGCTGGAGAGGCAGGCCGCCGCCGGCTTGTCCCACGTCGACAGGCCCCAGTCCCGGCTCAGCGCGCGGACCTGAGCCTTCGTCAGGCCGGCGTCCAACAGCGGGGTCACCGCGCCCGCCGCGGCCGCCGCGGCGATCCCGGGTCGAAAGCCCACGCGGGCGTCGTCGGCGTTCGTCCCGGTGGCCAGGTACGCGAGCCCCGCCGCACGGGCCACCGGCCCGAGCACGCCCATCAGCTCCGTCTTGCAGAATCGGCACCGGTCGCCGTTGTTCTCGCGATAGCCCGCGTGCGCCATCTCGTCGCTGGGCACCAGCTCATGACGCACCCTCAGGTCCGCCGCGAAGGCCCGGGCGGCGTCCCGCTCGGCCGCCGGCAGGCTCGCCGAGTCGGTGGTCAGCGCGAGCACGTTGTCCGGGCCCAGCGTGCGCACCGCCGCCGCGAGCAGGAACGCCGAGTCGGCGCCGCCCGAGAACGCCACCGCGACGCTGCCGAGCCCGCGCAACCGCTCGCGCAGGGCCGCCAGTCGCAGGTTGGCGACGTGCGCGTCCAGCCAGGCCGGGAACTCGGTCAGGTCGGTCAGCACGACGTCGGCCCCGGCCGCGCGCAGGTCCTCGGCGGAGATCGGGCCGGTCGCGACACCGACCGCGATCGCGCCGGCGACGCGCGCCCCGATCAGGTCGCCGAGGTGGTCGCCGACGTACACGCTCGCGGCCAACTCCGTGAGCGCGGTGCCCTTTTGCGCGCCCCACAGGTCGCCGACCAGGTGGTCCACGGCCAGGTCGAGGTGGTCCAGGTGCAGCCGCGCGTTGGGCTCGTGCTTGCCGGTCACCACCGCCGTGCGCCCGCCGTGCCGATGCACCGCCGCGAGCGCCTCGCGCGCGCCCGGCAGCACGTCCGTCCCGCGCACGGCGTGGTGCGGGTAGATCTCGCGGTAGCGCGCCGAGACCGCCGTGACGTCGGCGGTCGGGAACCACTCCGCGACCTCTGTCTCCAACGGTGGCCCGAGCCGGGAGACCACCAGCGCGATGTCGATCGGGACGCCGGTCTCCTCGGCGAGTACGGACCACGCCGCCCCGATGCCGGGACGGGAATCGACGAGCGTCATGTCCAGGTCGAAACCAACCGTGAGGGCATTCACTCGTTCAGCGTACGACGCACGGCATTGCGGGCCGATGTCCCTCCGAGGGCAATGCCGTGAACTGGGAGTTCCTCGGCCATTACGGCGAAATCGTTGTCAAGGGCGCGTTTGAGGCGTTCCCGCCGACACATGAGGCTCGTCGGCGGCGCACGGAGACGGCCCCGGCACCCCCGGCACCCTTGCCGCCGAGTCGGCCACGCGGCCAAACCCCTAGGGGGCGATCATCCGCGAGGGGTAGCACGACGGGAGCCTCTTTGCTGACGTGCCTGTCATGTCGGCCCGCGTAGCGTCGAGGACATGAGCACGATGACGCACCTCCCCGCTCCCCACGCCCTCCGGATGCCGTCGCTGCGCGGAGCCTCCGCCACCGGCCTCCCCTTCGCCGAGATCGTCCGAGCCCGGCTGCGCAGGCCCGCGCACATGACCGCGACGGTCGCGCGCGGCACCTGGATCTTCACCGGTACCGCGGTCCGGGTGACCCTCCTCGGGCGGCACGCGGTGCCGTGACCCCGCATGGTCCGGGCCCGCCGGGGCAGACGCCCGCTCAGGGCACGAACCGAACCCGGGGGTGGACGCGGTGGGCAGTGCGGACACGAGGACCGCGAAGACGACGGTCCACGACCCCGCCGAGCCGCCCGACCCCACCCGCTCGCGCGGCGCGCGGATCCTGCGCGCCATCGCGATCGGCGCGGGCGTCCTGGCCCTGGTGCTGTTCGCGCTGGTGCTCGCCCGGGCGACGCTCACCCCGCAGCCCGGCTCCGAGGAGCTGGTCACCGGCAACACCGACCCGGGCAGCTCGATCGAGTCCTACCTGGATCGCCCCGAGGTCCGCGACGCCGTCAAGCAGATCGGCGGCAACCTGGTCATGTGCATGCCGCTCGGCGTGCTGTTGCCGGTGGTCTCCGCCCGACTGCGCGGCCCGATCCGGATCCTGCTCACCGTCGGCGTCGTGATGCTCGTGATCGAGGCCGTACAGGGTCGGTTCATCGTCGGCCGCGCGTTCGACATCGACGACGTCATCCTGAACGCGGCCGGCGCGTGCCTGGCCTACGTCTTCGTCGGCCGCCACCTGGCCGCCCGGGTCCACCCCCGGCGTACACGATGGTTGCGGCGCCGCAGGCGGACCGATCAGGCGGCCGGGGACCCCTCCTGATCGACCCGCCCGATCCGCCCGACGGTCGCCGCTGCTACTTCTGTTTGTCGAGATCGTCCGAGTCGACGATCCGGTACGCGTACCCCTGTTCCGCGAGGAAGCGTTGCCGATGCGCCGCGAAGTCCTGGTCGATCGTGTCCCGCGCGACGACCGAGTAGAACCGCGCGCCACGCCCGTCGGCCTTGGGCCGCAGCACCCGGCCGAGCCGCTGGGCCTCCTCCTGGCGCGAGCCGAACGAGCCGGACACCTGGATGGCGACCGTCGCGTCCGGCAGGTCGATCGAGAAGTTCGCGACCTTGCTGACCACGAGCGCCTGCACCTCGCCGGTCCGGAACGCGTTGAACAGCCGCTCGCGCTCCTTGTTGGTGGTCTCGCCCTTGATCACGGGCGCGTTCAGCACCTCGCCCAGCTCGTCGAGCTGGTCGATGTACTGCCCGATCACCAGGGTCTGCTCGCCGCGGTGCTGCTCGACCAGTTCCTTCACCACGCGCGTCTTGGTCGCGGTCGTGGCGCAGAAGCGGTACCGCTCCTCCGGCTCGGCGGTCGCGTAGGCGAGCCGTTCGGCGTCCGTGAGGGTGACCCGCACCTCGACACAGTCGGCCGGCGCGATGTAGCCCTGGTTCTCGATCTCCTTCCACGGCGCGTCGTAGCGCTTGGGGCCGATCAGCGAGAACACGTCGCCCTCGCGGCCGTCCTCGCGCACCAGGGTCGCGGTCAGGCCGAGCCGACGCCGGGCCTGGAGGTCGGCGGTGAACCGGAAGATGGGAGCGGGCAGCAGATGGACCTCGTCGTAGACGATCAGGCCCCAGTCCCGGGAGTCGAACAGCTCCAGGTGGTTGTACACGCCCTTCCGGCGCGTCGTCACCACCTGGTAGGTGGCGATCGTGACCGGGCGGATCTCCTTGCGGGTGCCGCTGTACTCGCCGATCTCGTCCTCGGTCAGCGACGTGCGCTTGACCAGCTCGGACTTCCACTGGCGGGCCGAGACCGTGTTGGTGACCAGGATCAGCGTGGTCGCCTTCGCGGTGGCCATCGCCGCCGCGCCCACCAGCGTCTTCCCCGCGCCACACGGCAGAACGACCACGCCGGAGCCGCCGTGCCAGAAGCCCTCGACGGCCTCCTGCTGATAGGGCCGCAGGCTCCAGCCGTCCTCGGCGAGCTCGATCGCGTGCGCCTCGCCGTCGACGTAGCCCGCGAGGTCCTCGGCGGGCCAGCCGAGCTTGAGCAGCACCTGCTTGATCTGGCCGCGCTCGGAGGGGTGCACGACGACGCTGTCCGCGTCCACCCGCGCGCCCACCAGCGGGGCGATCTTCTTGCTGCGCAGCACCTCTTCGAGCACCGCGCGGTCGGTCGTGGTCAGCACCAGGCCGTGGGTGGGGTGCTTGGACAGCTGCAGCCGACCGTAGCGCCCCATTGTGTCCGCGACGTCCACGAGCAGCGCGTTCGGCACCGGGTAGCGCGAGTAGCGCAGCAGGACGTCCACGACCTGCTCGGCGTCGTGGCCCGCGGCGCGCGCGTTCCACAGGCCCAGCGGGGTCAGCCGGTAGGTGTGCACGTGCTCGGGCGCGCGCTCCAGCTCGGCGAACGGCGCGATGGCCCGCCGGCAGTCGGCGGACGCCTCGTGACCGACTTCGAGGAGCAGGGTCTTGTCGGACTGGACGATCAACGGGCCATCGGGCACGGGCAAGCCTTTCCGCACGGAGGAGGGGTGGGGACCAACCAGTCTCAACCATCCGCGGACCGACCGTGTTCCAAAAACCACTTGTCATCACGAGGAGCAGCTATTAGGGACCGTACTGCCCAGGGAGGAGCAGGAGACCCATCCTTACGGAGGAACACACAAACAGGCCGGCCTACCTACCCTGGATACTTGATGGCGCAACAAACGTCGTCGGCCTCCAACGATCGGGTTCCCCGTCCCGATCAGGACGCCGCCGAGACCCCCGAGCAGCCCGGCGAACCGAATGGTCCCGCCGTGTCCACGCGTGCCCTGACCCGTGACTACGGCGGTGGCGCGGGGGTCTTCGGGATCAACCTCGTGGTGCCGCGCGGCAGCGTGTACGGCCTGGTGGGGCCGAACGGCGCGGGCAAGACCACGCTGTTGTCGATCGTCGGCGGGACCCGGCGGGCCGATTCGGGCGAGGTGATCTTCGGCGTCGACCGGCGGCGCGTCGCGGTGTCGACGGACGTGCCCGAGTTCGAGCCGTGGCTGACCGCGTCCGAGGTGATCGAATTGGCCGGAAACCTCGTCGACCCGCAGCTGCCGCGCGAGAAGGTCAAGGTCGCGCTGCACCGGACCGGGCTGTCCGGGTGCGCCGACCGCAAGGCCGGCTCGCTGTCGCGCGGCATGACGCTGCGGCTCGGGCTCGCCGCGGCGCTCGTCGCCGATCCCGAACTGCTGATCCTGGACGAGCCCACGTCCGCGCTCGACCCGCGCGGGCGGGCCGACGTGCTGGACCTGGTGGCGAGTCTGCGCGGGAACACCACAGTGGTCTTCTCCAGCCACATCCTGGCCGACGTACAGCGGGTCTGCGATCAGGTCGGCGTCGTGCGCGCGGGTCGGCTGCTGTACCAGGGGCCGACCGCCCAGCTCGTGGACACGCACATGCGGCCGAGCTGGCTGGTCCGGGTGCGCGGCGGCGGCTCCGACCTGTTGCGCGCGTTCGCGGCGGAGCACTGGGTGGCGCGGGTGTCGTCGCTGCGTCCCGGGCTGTTCCGGGTCGAGGCGCGCTCCCTGGAGGCGGGCGAGCGGCATCTCGCGGAGGTGCTCAGTCGCAGTTCGGCGCGGGTCGTGTCGGTCGCGCCCGAGGAGTCGGACCTGGAGGCGGCGTTCCTGTCGATCACGGGAGGCCCGCGATGACGCGCTCCGGAGCCGTACAGGCTCCCGCCTCCGCGGCGCCCGCCGCACCGGTCGTGGTGGCCACGGGCGAACGCCGCCCGCGCGGGCCGCGCCGGTTGGGGCTGTGGCGGCTGGAATGGCTGCGGCTCGTGCGCACCCGGCGGTGGCTCCTGCTGCTGGTGGCCTATCCGGGCGTGGGCCTGGTCGGGCCGGCGTTCGCCAAGCATCGCGACGAGATCCTGAGGGCGCTGCGGATCGACGGGGTGCCACCGGCGACCGGGATGCGCGCCGACAGCGGCATGGCGGTGTACACGTACACCACCGCGAATGTCGCCATCCTGGTCGGGATAGCGCTGATGGCGAGCGCGCTCGCGGTCGACCACCGCCCCGGGCTCGCGGCGTTCCACCGCACCCGCCTGCACCGCCCACGCGACCTCGTGTGGCCGCGGTACACGATGACCACCGCGGCCGTGTCGATCGCCTACGTCCTGGGCACGCTGATCGCGTGGGCCCAGGTGCACTGGATGTTCGGCCCGCTGCCCGCCGAGTCCGTGCTCTACGGGGCGTTCTACGGGGTCGTGTCCGCGGTGACGAGCCTGAGCGTGGTCGCGGCGATGGCCGCGTTCCTGCGCCGGCCGGTGGCGATCTTCGGCGCGGCGTTGGTCGCGATGATCCTGTTCCCGCTCGCGGAGCTGTGGCGGCCGTTGCGACGCTGGGTGCCGAGCTCGCTGAGCGACGCACCGGTGGAACTGCTCCGCGGGCACACCCCCGGCGAGTACGGCGAGAGCCTCCTGGTCGCGCTCATCCTGTCGGCCGCGTTCGTGTGGTTCGCGGTGTGGCGAATCGGGCGGCGGGAGATGTAGGGGGCGGCTCCGGGGGAGCCGGAGGGCGGGGGAGCCCGGGAAGCTTGGGAAACCGGGGAGCTTGGGAAACCGAGGAGCCGAAGAGCCTGGGAAACCGGGGAAGCCTGGGGCCCGCAAAGCCCGCGAAGCCCGGAGAGCCGGGGAACACGGAGAGCCGGGGAACCCGCAGAGTTCGGGAAGCCCAGGGAGCCCGCGGAGCCTGCGGAGTTCGGGAAGCCCGGGAAGCCCGGGGAGCCCGCGGAGCCCGGGGAGCCCGCGGAGCCCGCGGAGATCGGGAAGCCCGAGGAGCCACGACGCCGGGGAGCCGGGGAGGCCCGGGGCTAGCTCACCTCCGCGACGCCCGTGATGCGGTGCAGGGGGTAGGTGTGGATCTCGCCGGTGCCCTGCTCGTGGGCCGTGACGTAGCCGCCCTCCAGCCGCAGCGGGAGCACGATGTGTTGGGTGGCCCGGCCCTCGCGGGTGACGTGGCCGATCCACACCGCGCGACGGTCGGCGTTGGCGGCCTGGAGGGCGAGCAGCGTCTCGGCGGCGGAGGTGCGCGGGAGTTCGACCGGCTCGCCGTCGCGCTCCGCGCCCTCGTCGGCACGGCCGGTCGAGGCGGCGTCGCCCGCGCGGATCGCGGTGACCGCCGCGCCGAGCAGGGCCTCGCTCGGGGCCGGCGGCTCGCCCGCGACGCGCGGCGGGGCCGAGCGCGGCGGGGTGCGTCTGGAATCGGGGCGGGTCAGCACGAGGTCGCCGGTCGCGGACTCGGCCACCGGCGCGAAGCCCATCGCCCGCAGCTTCTCCAGGACCGAGTCGGGCGCGGACTCGGCCGCGAGCACGGTCGGCGCGAGCCGGCGCAGGCGCAGCCCGGCGGCGCGGCGGTCGGCGAGCAGTTCGCCGAGCAGCGCGTCGTCGTCGCAGCGCAGGAAGGCGGCGGCGGTGCCGATCCGGATCCGGCCGTGCCGGCGGGCCACGTCGTCGACGAGGTAGCTGAGCGGCTGCGGCACGGGGGTGCGCGAGTGGGTCGCGAGCAGGTGGTGCAGGTCGGTCGCGGTCCGGCCGGCGTCGAGCGCGCGGCGCACCGAATCCTCGGTGAAGCGGTACACGGTCGCACCGCCTGTGGACTCCACGTCGGCGGCCAGGTGCAGTTCGTGGGCGAGCTCCATGACCAGCGGGCCGGGCGCCACGGCGGTGAGGTCGGCCTGGAGGAGGACGTGGTCCAAGGGCTGCGGCAGCAGCGGGGTGAGCGCGTCGCCGGCCTCGTACACGCGCCCGTCGGCCAGCGTGCGGGCGTAGTCGGCGAGCGCGCCTCGGCCGGTGATGCCGAGCAGTTCGGCCTCGACGAGCATGGCCCGGAACAGGTCCTCGCGCAGCCGCGCGGCCCGGATCGGCTGATGCCACGTCAGGTGCGCGAGCAGCGAGTCGGCGTCGGTGGCCGAGCCCGCCGGCAGGGTCGCGAGCGTGGCCAGGATCCGGCGGCGCACCTCGGGCGCGGCGGTGCGGTCGACCTGCATGCCGAGTGCGCCGATCGGCCGGTCCTTGTCGTCGCGCGAGCCGACCAGCGCGGGCACGCGGGTGGTGTCCAGCCAGGTGCCGGCGAGCGCGGCCCAGCGGGTGCCGACCGGCGTCCGCCGCCATGTGTCGTAGGCGGGCGTGGGCAGCCACTGCTCGTCGGGCTCGCCGTCCCCCGCGACCAGGCCCATCGCGTAGGCCATTTCCAGCCACAGCGCGACCTCGGCCTCGGGCACGTCGAGCTGGGCGGCGGTCCGCTTGAACTCGCGCATCCCCAGCCCGCCGGCCCTCAGCACGGAGGGGCCGCCGGCGCTCCACAGCTCCAGCAGGTCCTCGACCCGGCGCACGGCGGTGAACGCCGAGCCGGCCGCGAGGCTGTCCACAGCCTGTGGATCGTGCGCGCGGGTGACCAGGGCCGGCGGCGCCGGTTCGAGCGCGCGGTGCACCCGACCACCGCGCAGATGCAGCGCGATCTCGCGCGGCAGCACGACCGCGTCGGGCCCGGCCGGGACGAGCAGGGCCCGCGCGAGCAGCCACTCGACGGGCGTCCGGGCCGCGTCGGCGCGCACCGGCCGATCGGCGCCGCGCACGCTCCCCGTCGGCGGCCCCCATACGAGCTTGTCGAGCACCTCGCGCGCGGCCTCGGGAGCCTGCGCGAGCAACGCGTCGAGCGTGGACCCGGTGAACAGGTCGGTCATCGCGGTGATCGCGGACACCGCGTCGTGGGTGGACCCGAGCCCGAGGTCGGCGAGCAACTCCTGCAGCCGCGACGGCGCGGTCGGCGCGAGCGCGCCCGCCAGTGTGGGGCCGAGCCCGGCGGGCCCCGCACCCACGAGGTCGCGAACCGTGCGCACCACCCGCAGTGCGTCGTCGGGCCCCCACAGCAGCGCCTGCTCCCGCAGATGCCCCACGGCCCGCTCGAACGCCGCGGGCGCCTCCTCGACCCCGATCAACGCGTGCAGCCGCTCCGCCGGAAACCCGTCCGGCAGCACCACGGCCGCGTCCACGACCTGGAGCGTGAACCGATCCAACCGCTCCAGCGCCCGCGCGATCGACGCCCGCGTGGTGGCCCGCGTGGCGAGCTGGGTCAGGTCCACCGGAACCGGCGTGGTCAGGTCGGGCCGGACCCGCAACAAGGCGCCGAGCGCCGCATCGGTGCGCCCCCGCAGATCCTCGGCGAGCGTCCGGGGTCCGGACTGGGCGGTCCGATCCGCCTCGGATCGGGTGGGCGACGCAGCTGTGGTCATCCCATCAACGTTAGACGGTGCTCGAGGCCGCAGCCCCCTGGACCGCCCCGCCCGTTGCGTTATACGTCGCGGACTGCGCAGGCAACCGGCAGACCCGGCCCGGCCTCCCCGCCGATGCGCGGGTCGCCGCGGTTGCGTCTTGGTCGGCTCGGGATGTTGCACCCACCCGCTCCGCCCGTTGCGTCATGCGTCTCGGGCTGCGGTTCTTCAGGCGACCGGCGGGCCCGGTCGCGCCTCGCTGCCTGGTGCGTGGTGTGCGGGTCGCTGCGGTTGCGTTTTGGTCGGGTTGGGATGTTGCGCCCACCCGCTCCGCCCGTTGCGTCATGCGTCTCGGGCTGCGGTTCTTCAGGCGACCGGCGGGCCCGGTCGCGCCTCGCTGCCTGGTGCGTGGTGTGCGGGTCGCTGCGGTTGCGTTTTGGTCGGGTTGGGATGTTGCGCCCACCCGCTCCGCCCGTTGCGTCATGCGTCTCGGGCTGCGGTTCTTCAGGCGACCGGTGGGTCCGGTCGGGCCTGGTGGCCACCGGTGTGGCTGCGCGAGTTCGGGTGGGTTGGGCTGCGGTTCTACCGTGTGGGCCGGCCCTGGGTCGCCGGGTTTGGCTGCGGTCCTGGCGCGTCAGCGCCCACCGATCGGGTCGGGGTCGTGATCGACGAGCGCAGCGAGGAGAGCGGCCGGAGGCCGCTGCCTGTGCTTTTCACGACGTCGATGGCCCGGAGCTTGCGGAGGGACAGCGACGTGCGAGCGGAGTGCCGCTTTTGTGGAGCGCCAGCGGAACAAAAGTGGTGCTTCGGGAGCCGGCGGCCCCGCCGCCCAAAAAGAAGGTCCGCCGCACCCACGACCCCGGCCTCCCCCTCCCGCCGCACCCGCAACACGGGTCCTCCCACCCCCGCCGCGCCCCCGCACCGGCCGCCACCCCCCGCCGCGCCTACGTCGCCAGCTCCCCGCCCCGCCACACCCGCGATGCGGGCCTCCCCGCGCCGCCGCACCCGCGTCACCGACATCCCGCTTCCGCCGAGCCCGCGCCCCCGGCCTCCTCACCCCGCCATACCCACGACCCAGCCCTCCCCCTCCCGCCACGCCTACGTCCCAAATCACCCCGTACCCCTGAACCCGCGTCACCGGCTACCCAGTTCCGCCACACCCACGCCGCCCCTCCCCCACACCCCCACACCCACGCCCCCACGCCTCCCCACACCCCAGCCCGCGCCCCCGCCTCCCACACCGCGCCCCCGCGCCCGCCCGCCCCACCCCCACCCCCACGCCCCCAACTCCCCACCCCGCCCGCCCCATTCCGGTCAAGCTCTCGCTCCGTTGGCCTTCCTCCCCCTAGGCTTAGTTGTCGCTTTGGCGATGTAGTGCGCGCACGCAATGCACCCCGCAGGTGGTCCCTCACCGGAGGCAAGGCCGTGAACTTCGAGAGTGATCACCTGGTCCTGCAGTACCTCGGTCAAGTCGGCGACGCCGCGCAGCGGCGGCTTCGGCCCGCGGATCGGGCTCGGCTCGTGGAGCGGCTGCGAAGTCAGATCAACAGCGAGCGCGAGCGCTTGAACGCGCACACGACCGGGACCGTGCAGGTCATCCTCGACCGGCTCGGCAGCCCGGACTCCGTCGTGGGCCACGAGCTCTACCGGCTCGGCGACCTGCGCGACACCGGTGCCGACGACGGGGTCGGCGCGATGTCGATGCGTGGCTCGCGGTACGCGACCGTGGCCCGCCAGATGGGTTTTCGGGCCGACGCGACGCCGATACCGGCCGTGCTCGACCCCTCCCGCCCGCAGCCGGGTACGCCCGCACCGCGGGTCTCCCCCGACGCCGGGCCGCCCACCCTCGCCGAGACCGCCGCCGGAACGAGCCCCGGGGCCGCCCCCGCCGCGACCCAACCCACGCCCCTGGCCGACCCGGACGACGAGCCCCTGTGGTGGCGGACCCCGCCGGAGGGCCCGCTACCGCCCGAACGGCCGGACCCGGGCAGCTACGGCGACGGCTCCCTGCACGCGCCCGCCTATCCGATCGGGGTGGCCTCCGACACGTCGGCGACCTGGGACGACGACGCGCTCACCGAACCGACGCCGGCCATCGGCATCTTCGGCGGTCCGGGCTCGCTGCGCACCCAGGTGCGCGAGGTGTTCGCGATCGCGTTGATGGCGGTCGGGGCGATCACCGCCTCGACCGTGGTGGTGCTGCTCGGCGTTCTCGTGGTCTTCACGGCCGGCGCGTGGTCGCTCAAGGAGCGCCGATTCGCCGCGTTCTACATCCCCGGCGGGATGGCGCTGGCGTTCGCGATCGGGATGTGGCTGCGCGCCACCGGGAACATGGGCACGGATCTGACCCGCGATCAGGCGTGGGATCGGTACGGCGAGTTGCTGCCGGCGATGGTCCGGGTGGCCGCGGTCGCCGTGTCGCTGTACCTCCTCTGGCGTCTGAATCGTCGTCAGAACCCCGCATAGGCAAGGGATCTCCACCCACGCCCGGACGTGACGCACTCCGCTCCCCTACCCGGCAGGCACCAGTGGCACGAACGCCACGGGTGGGGACGCGGGCAAGTCCGGCGGCGGCAGCCTGCCGATCACCAATGCGGCCGGGGTCACCACGGCTGGTGCGGTGGGCGCCGCGCTTGTGGCCGTAGGCCCCCGGCCGATTCGTCCTCAAACGCCGGACGGACTACAAACAGCTCGGCCCACGTCGATTAGCCCGGCCGGCGTTTGAGGCCAAATAGCCCGGCCGGCGCTTGAGGCCAAGCAGCCCGGCCGGCGCTTGAGGCCACCCAGCCCAGCCGGCACCTGAGGCCACCCAGCCCGGCCGGCACCTGAGGCCACCCACCCCAGCCGGCACCTGAGGCCACCCACCCCGCGCCTACGGCTCAAGCGCGTCCAGTTGTTCCAGGAACCACTGCTGTGGGTTCAGCGCGACCGCCGCCGCGGCCAGTCGCCTGGTGCGGGACAAGCGGTCCGCGGGGTCCATCGTCAGGGCCTCGTGGAGTGCCTCCGTCGTCTGGGAGACGTCGAACGGGTTGACCACGATCGAGTCGGCGCCCAACTCCTCGAACGCGCCCGCCTCGCGGGACAGCACCAACGCGCAGCCGCCATGCGCCTCGTCGAGCAGGGAGACCACCGGGATCTCCTTCGCGACCAGGTTCATGCCGTCCCGGATCGGGTTCACCAGCGCGACGTCGGCGAGCCGGTACGCCGCGAGCGAGCGCGGGAAGTCGTCGTTGACGTGCAGGATCAGCGGCTGCCAGTCGCCGGTGCCGAACTCGTCGTCGATCTCCTTCGCGACCCGCTGCACCGCGGCCGTGTACTCCCGGTACTCCGGCAGGTCGTGACGTGAGGGGTACGCGAACGCGACGTGCACGACCCGGCCCAGCCATTCCGGGCGGGTGCGCAGCAGTTCGCGGTAGGCGAGCATGCCGCGGACGATGTTCTTGGACAGCTCCGTACGGTCCACCCGCACGATCACCTTGCGATCGCCGACCGCCTCCCGCAGCCCGGCCAGGCGGGTGTCCACGTCGGCCCGGGAGGCGCGCTCGCGCAGGAACTCGGCGTCCGCGCCCAGGCCGTGCACGCCGATCTCGGTGACGTGGCCCGCGTGCGTGACGGTCAACGCGTCGCGGTCGACCTCCGCGCCGAGCACGTCCGCGCAGCAGTCGAGGAAGGCGAGCGCCCAGCGCTTGGTCAAGAAGCCCGCGTGGTCGGCGCCGAGCACGCCCTCCAGGACGAATCGCGCGATGTCGTCGGGCAGCAGCCGGAAGTAGTCCGGCGGCGCCCACGGGGTGTGCGAGAAGTGCCCGATCCGCAGGTCGGGCCGCAGCCGGCGGAGCATTACCGGCACCAGCGTGAGGTGGTAGTCCTGCACGACCACCTTCGCGCCCTCGGCGGCCTCCTCGGCGAGCGCGGTCGCGAACGCCTCGTTGTACGCCTCGTACGACGCCCACTCCTTGCGAAAGCGCGCGTCGAAGACCGGCTTGGAGGGGGTGTCGTACAGCAGGTGGTGGACGAACCACAGGGTCGAATTCGCTATGGCGTTGTACGCCCGCGCGAACGTCCCCGGGTCGATGTCGAGCATCCGGACGGCGAGACCGCCGGTGTCGTGACCGGCGAGATCCAGCCGGCCCGAAGGCGCCGCACGGGTGGCCGTACGGTCGGCCCCGCCGAGCGCCGAGCACACCCACACGGCACCGGTCCCCTGCCCCGCGGTCGACAGGCCGGAGACGAGGCCGCCACCGCCGCGACTCACCGAAAGCGTGCCGTCGTCCTCCAGGGAGAAGGACACGGGACCGCGATTGGAGGCGACCAGGACACCGGCGGGAGGGGGAACACTCATGTCCCGACCCTAGCCACACGTGTCGGCGCGCAAACCCGGCTCGACGGCGGCCCTGCCCGCAGCGGTGTGGCGAGTATCACGCGACCGAGTCATTACCGGGAGTAGTCGAGATGTGATTTCTCTTGGACTTCTTGCGGTTCGCATCGATCCAGGGGGAATCGAGTATGCGCAGCAAACACGGTCTCGCGGCGGCCGCCGTGACGGCCGCCGTGACACTCGCGGCGGGCGCGTCGCCGGCCGTCGCCGAGGGGGACGGCCGGTGCGACGACGGCGACGCGTGTCTGTACTACAACTCGAATACGCGCGGCGCGTGGTTCGACCACCGGAACAACGTGGCGAACTACGTCGGATACACGCTCATGCCGTCCCCGCAGGGCAGCAGCGGGGCCGGTCAGCCGGTGAAGAACAACGCCGCCTCGATCTGGAACAACGACCCCACGCACTTCGTGCACATCTACTACCACAGCAATTACCAGGGGCCGGTCCAGGACATCAAGGCGAAGAGCACGGCCAATCTGAGCGCGGCGGTGAAGAACAACAACGCCTCGGGCAGTTGGAATTCTCCGTGACGCGGCCGTCGAGAGCGCCCGCCGGCCTCGTCGTGCTGCTCGTCGCGCTGTGCGTCGGGTCGGCCGGTTGCACCGCGGCGGGCGACCGGGAAGGCGCCGGCGCCCCGGCGTCGCTCACCCCGCCGCCGATCGGGCCCATCCCGCTGCTGACCTCCGCGACCGACCTCGCGCTGCCGATCGAGGCCTACCTGCCGACGCGGGAGCAGCAGACCCGACTGGCCGCGGCCGAGCGGGTGCTGACCCGGGACTGCCTGGTCCGTCTGGGGTTCACGTACGTGCCGCCCGGGGCCGCGGACGCGGACCCGATTCTCAAATCCCGGACCGAGCGGCGCTACGGGGTGTCCGATCCGGTCGAGGCGGCCGGCTGGGGCTTCCGCCCGCCGGGGGTCGCGACGGGCAGGCCGAAACCCGTCGAACCGCCGATGAGTCGCGAGCTGAGCGTCGCGATGTTCGGCGCGGCCGCGACCGACGGGGTGCCGCCGACGGCGCCGGCGGGCAGCGCCGGGAAACCGGGGCCCGGTTGCCTGGGCGAGGCCCGGTTCGCGCTCGGCGAGGACCTCGCGCTGGACACCGAGGCACTCGCGAGCCACATCGACGTCGAGGCGTTCGAACACTCGATGGCCGATCCGCGGGTGTCGCGGGTGCTCGCGCTGTGGTCGGGCTGTATGCGCGCCAAGGGGTACGACTACCCCGATCCGTTGGCGGCCGGCGGCGACCCGAGCTGGGACACCGCGCAGCCGACCCCGCGCGAGATCGCGGCGGCGACCGCGACGGTGGCGTGCAAGACCGAGCACAACGTGGTGGGCACGTGGTTCACGGTCGACGCGGCCTACCAGCGGCAGGCGATCGAGCGCGACGCGCAGGCGCTGGCACGGGTGCGGGCGAACAACGAGACGTCCGCGCGCAAGGCCGCGGAGGTCGTCCGCGGCTGATCGGCGGCGGTCAGCGCAGCGCGTGGCGGGTGCGCTCGCGGTATTCGGGGACGGTCGCCATCGGCGGCCGCTCCCGAGCCGCGACGTCGTGCGTGCGCTGCCGGAAGCCGCCCTCGTCCCGCTCGAACTGGGTCAGCGCGGTGCTCAGCTCGACCGGGTGCGTGCCGGTGGGACCGCGTCGCAGGCGGCGCTCGACGGCCTGGAGTATCTCGGCCGACATCCGGCCCAGACCCGCCTCGTCCTGGTGGCTGTGTCGCCGCACGCCCACGTCCACCTGCGCCATCGCGTCCAGGCCGACCAGGCGCAGGGTGTCCACGAGCATCGCTGTCTCGATCCCGTAGCCGCACGGGAAGGGCAGTTGTTCGAGCAGCGAGCGACGGGCCGCGTACTCGCCGCCGAGCGGCTGGACGAAGCCCGCGAGTTCGGGCCAGTGCAGGTTGAGCAGGGGCCGCGCGACCAGCTCGGTGACCCGACCGCCGCCGGCGGGGACGATGGTGTCGCCGATCTCGAGCGGGCGGTCGTACATCGCCTTGACCAGCTGCACCGACGGGTCGGTCAGCAACGGGCCCAGGATGCCGGTCACGAAGTCGGCGGAGAAGTCCTTCAGGTCCGCGTCCACGAACGCGACCACGTCCCCGTCGGTGACCAGGAGCGAGCGCCACAGCACCTCGCCCTTGCCCCGCACGGCCGGTACGGCGGGCAGGATCTCGTCGCGGTGCACGACCCGCGCCCCCGCGTCGGCGGCGACCCGGGCGGTGTCGTCCGCGGATCCGGAGTCGACGACCACGAGCTCGTCCACGAGCGGCACGCGCTCGATCAGCTCGGTCCGGATGATCTTGACGATGTCGCCGACGGTCGCCTGCTCGTCCAACGCGGGCAGGACGACGCTGACCCGGGTGTCACGTTTGGCGTCAAGAAGCTGGTCGACGGGCCAGTCGGCGGCGACGGAAGACCGTCGCCGAAGCCAGGCACTCACCTCGGGCTGCACGTTCGAAAATCCCCTGTCGTCGGCCGACGTTCCGGCCTCGGTCGTTTCCACCCTTTATCGTCTCGCGAGGTGGACCGGATGATCGACGCGGCACCGGTTCGGTTACAGTCGTCGTCACCGGATACGACGATCGCACGTCGCGCCGGACAAACGCGGACCGGCCACCCGGCGAAGGGTGTGTCCACCGCCATAGCAGCTCATCCAGAGGGGCAGAGGGAACGGCCCGTTGAAGCCCCGGCAACCATCCGATCGTCATTCCTCGTGACGCGCTTTCGGCGCGAGCGAGTGCTGACGGATCGGACAGGTGCCAAGTCCGGCCCGTGGAAACCCACGGGTAAAGATGAGGACAGAAAGGCCCTCGCCATGGCGACACCCACCGCCACCCGCACCAGCAGCGCCACCCCCACCTCCTTCGGCCCCGCCGTCGCACTGTCGTGTCGCGAGTGCGGTCAACGCACCGGGCTCGGCCCGAAGTACGCGTGCGAGTCCTGTTTCGGACCGCTCGAGATCGCCTACGAGTTCGGCACCGTGACGCGCGAGCAGATCGAGGCGGGCCCGAACAACATCTGGCGCTACGCGCCGCTCCTGCCGGTGTCCGCGGACGTCGCGTCGCGGCCCAACCTGAACCCCGGCTTCACCAAGCTCGTCCGGGCCGAGAACCTCGGCCGCGAGCTGGGCGTCCGGAACCTGCACGTCAAGGACGACTCCGGGAACCCGACCCACTCGTTCAAGGACCGTGTGGTGGCCATCGCCGTCGAGGCCGCCCGCACCTTCGGCTTCACCACCCTCTCGTGCTCCTCGACCGGCAACCTGGCCGGCGCGGTCGGCGCCGCTGCCGCCCGCGCGGGGCTGCGCAGCTGCGTGTTCATCCCCTCCGACCTGGAGGCCGGCAAGGTCGTCACGGCGGCGGTCTACGGTGGCGAGCTGGTCGCGATCGAAGGCACGTACGACGAGGTCAACCGCTTCTGCTCGGAGCTCATCGGCGACCCGGCCGGCGAGGACTGGGGCTTCGTCAACGTGAACCTGCGGCCGTACTACGGCGAGGGCTCCAAGACGCTGGCCTACGAGATCGCCGAACAGCTCGGCTGGAAACTGCCCGAGCAGATCGTGATCCCGATCGCGTCGGGTTCTCAGCTGACCAAGATCGACAAGGGCTTCCGCGAGCTGATCGCGCTCGGCCTGGTCGAGGACGCGCCGTACCGGATCTTCGGCGCGCAGGCCACGGGCTGCTCCCCGGTGTCGGCCGCGTGGAAGGCCGGACACGACGTGATCCGCCCGGTGAAGCCGGACACCATCGCCAAGTCGCTCGCGATCGGCAACCCCGCCGACGGTCCCTACGTGCTGGACGTGTGCAAGCGCACCGGCGGCGCGGTGGAGGACGTGAACGACGTCGAGGTGGTCGAGGCGATGAAGCTGCTCGCCCGCACCGAGGGCGTCTTCGGCGAGACGGCCGGCGGTGTCACGGTCGGCTGCCTGCGGAAGCTGATCGCGTCGGGGCAGTTGGACCCGGACGCCGAGACGGTCGTGCTCAACACGGGTGACGGCCTCAAGACGTTGGACGCGGTCACGCCGACCACCGGCCCCACCGCGACCATTCGACCCACCCTTGATTCCTTCCGAAAGGCCGGCCTGGCATGAGCGTCTCCGTTCGCATCCCGACGATCCTGCGCACCTACACGGGTGGGGCGGCCGAGGTCGCGGTCGAGGGGACGACCCTCGCCGAGGTCCTCGACAGCCTGGAAAAGGACAACACCGGAATTCGCGCGCGCATCCTCGACGACGAGGGCAAGCTGCGCCGCTTTGTGAATCTCTACGTGAACGACGAGGACGTGCGCTTCGCCGACGGTCTCGCCACCGCCATCCCCGATGGCGGCAGCGTTTCGATCATCCCGGCGGTCGCCGGCGGTTGCTGACGACATAGGCCGACGGCCCGGATCTTCATCGTCCGGACCCGAAACGGAATGAAGAAATCCGCCACACGGAGCCCCGTGTGGCGGATTTCTTGGTTCCCCCGACGGTTGTGCGATACACGGGTTTACCCGGGCCCATTTCCTGCCTTTGACGGCGGCATGTCGGTAAACCCGTGGTCGGGATCACATCCGATATGTTCCGAAGATCGCATTCCTGATGAATTGAAATACGGCTTTCCTGTTGATTTGCGGAATATGAGAGCTTTATTCATCCGGGAATTCTCGTCCGATTGACCTGTTGCTCCGGGCATCCGTCCGGATACATTCAGCCGCGGTCGTAGCAGAAGGCCGGGACCTTCTGGATACGAACCCGGAGCTGCGGCGTGCAGTATCCGTGAAAGGGCCAGTAACAGGGGAGTTAGGAATGGCTCAGGGCGCCGTCAAGTGGTTCAACGCGGAGAAGGGGTACGGCTTCATCGCGGTCGACGGTGGTGCGGACGTCTTCGTCCACTACAGCGCGATCCAGATGGACGGGTACCGGACGCTCGAGGAGGGGCAGCGAGTCGAGTTCGAGATCTCGCAGGGGCAGAAGGGGCCGCAGGCCGACATGGTCCGCGTCACCGCCTGAACCAGGGGGCTATCCGCTCCTCTGCTTGAAACGGTCCACACCACGGACTGCACGACACACGCATCACACGCTCCTATGTGATCGGTGACCGGGGCCCGGCTTCCCGCCATGCGGGGGCCGGGCCCCGGTCGTTGTGCGCCGCCTCCCGCCGGATGGCCGTCACGCGCCGCGCGCCGGTCCACGCACCGGTGCTCGCGCACGGGTTCTTCGTGCGACACGCGCGCGGGTGGGCGCGTGCGGGTCGGGACCGGCCGTTGCGCTTGCACTCGGCATGGTCGAGTGCTAATCATTGGCGTTAGCACTCTGGATGTGAGAGTGACAGAAACGGACCGGGCCGGTGAGGCTCGGCGCCCGTGAGGGAGGGATCCTCACGGTGGTCGGGTCGTCCGTCGCGGGCACCTGTGCGGTCCGGCACTCACCCCCGTTCTGGGAGGACTTCACCACATGGCCAAGATCATCGCGTTCAACGAGGAAGCGCGCCGCGGCCTCGAGCGCGGGATGAACCAGCTCGCCGACGCCGTCAAGGTCACGCTGGGCCCGAAGGGCCGCAACGTCGTGCTCGAGAAGAAGTGGGGTGCGCCCACCATCACGAACGATGGTGTGAGCATCGCCAAGGAGATCGAGCTCGAGGACCCGTACGAGAAGATCGGCGCCGAGCTGGTCAAGGAGGTCGCCAAGAAGACGGACGACGTCGCCGGTGACGGCACGACGACCGCGACCGTCCTCGCCCAGGCGCTCGTCCGCGAAGGCCTGCGCAACGTGGCCGCCGGCGCGAACCCGATGGCCCTCAAGCGCGGCATCGAGAAGGCCGTCGAGGCCGTCTCCGAGCAGCTGCTCGCGCTCGCCAAGGACGTCGAGACGAAGGAGCAGATCGCCTCCACCGCCTCGATCTCCGCCGCTGACCCCCTGATCGGCGAGATGATCGCCGAGGCCATGGACAAGGTCGGCAAGGAAGGCGTCATCACCGTCGAGGAGAGCAACACCTTCGGTCTCGAGCTCGAGCTCACCGAGGGCATGCGCTTCGACAAGGGCTACATCTCGCCGTACTTCGCGACCGACATGGAGCGCATGGAGGCCGTCCTCGAAGACGCCTACGTGCTCATCGTCAACTCGAAGATCACCTCGGTGAAGGACCTCCTCCCGCTCCTCGAGAAGGTCATGCAGTCGGGTAAGCCGCTCATGATCATCTCCGAGGACGTCGAGGGCGAGGCCCTGGCCACGCTCGTCGTGAACAAGATCCGCGGCACCTTCAAGTCCGTCGCCGTCAAGGCTCCGGGCTTCGGCGACCGTCGCAAGGCCATGCTCGGCGACATCGCCATCCTCACCGGTGGCCAGGTCATCTCCGAGGAGGTCGGCCTCAAGCTCGACACCGCCGGTCTCGAACTCCTCGGCCGCGCCCGCAAGGTCGTCGTCACCAAGGACGAGACGACCATCGTCGACGGCGCCGGTGACTCGGACCAGGTCGCGGGTCGCGTGAACCAGATCCGCGCCGAGATCGAGAACTCGGACTCGGACTACGACCGCGAGAAGCTCCAGGAGCGCCTCGCGAAGCTGGCCGGCGGCGTGGCCGTCATCAAGGCCGGCGCCGCGACCGAGGTCGAGCTCAAGGAGCGCAAGCACCGCATCGAGGACGCGGTGCGCAACGCGAAGGCCGCCGTCGAAGAGGGCATCGTCGCCGGTGGTGGCGTGGCTCTGCTCCAGGCGTCGACCATCGCGTTCGACAAGCTCGAGCTCGAAGGCGACGAGGCGACCGGCGCGAACATCGTGCGTCTGGCCGTCGAGGCCCCGCTCAAGCAGATCGCGGTCAACGCCGGCCTCGAGGGCGGCGTGGTTGTGGAGAAGGTGCGCAACCTGACCCCGGGTCACGGCCTCAACGCCGCGACCGGCGAGTACGTCGACCTCATCGCCGAGGGCATCATCGACCCGGCGAAGGTCACCCGCTCCGCTCTGCAGAACGCCGCGTCGATCGCCGCGCTGTTCCTGACGACCGAGGCTGTCATCGCCGACAAGCCGGAGAAGAACCCGGCCCCGGCCGGCGGCGCTCCGGACATGGGCGGCATGGACTTCTGATCCGCTGAGGATCGGTTGACCTGACGCACAGTCAGTCGCTGTACGAAAGAGGCGGTCCCCTTCGGGGGGCCGCCTCTTTCGCGTGTTGGGGTCTTCCCGGAGTGTTCGATGCGTGTTCGCTCGTTCGAGTGGCACAGTCCGCTTACCCTGAAATGGTCTCCGAGCGGCGTCAGCATCGCTCTTGTACAGCGTGGATCGAGGTGGGCGAGGTGAAGGACATGACCGCACCCGTGATCGAGACGGGCGCCCACTGGCACCAGATGGTGGCCATGTGGCAAGAGTTGGACGTGCCCAGAGGCTGGCGCGTCGAGGTAGACGGGGAGAACATCACGGTGTCGCCGCCGCCCGTGCACACACACGAATTGATCGTCGACGAGATCGCCGCATTGTTGCGGCAGGCCGCCCCGAGAGGTTGCGGAGCCTTCACGAACCTCGGTGTGGAGATCGTTCCGCTCGGTCGGCTCTACGTCCCCGACGTGGCAATCGTCCCTCGCGAAGACACCGCGACCCCGACTCCGGCCCACCACGCCCTCCTGGTTGCGGAGGTCACCTCGCAAGGCAACGCGAATCACGACCGAGAGACCAAACGCGACGCCTATGCGCAGGCACCGGTTCCGCTCTACTTGCTCATTGATCGATGGGATCCCACAGGTCCGTCCGTGACTCTGTTCTCTGAACCCGACGGCGGAAAGTACCGGCAGTTTCTCCATATCGCGTTCGGAAAAACGATCACGATCCCCGAGCCCTTCGGGGTCGACCTGGACACCTCGAACTTCCCTCACTGACCCGATATTCGCCAGACTCGAACTCGCCGGCCGCGCTACACGTCCTCGACGGCGCCCTCGTTCGGCGGTCGATCGGTGCCCAGCCCGCCGAGCGCGGCAATCGCCACCGCGTCCTTCTCGCAGACCCAGTGCGGGTCCTCGCCCGGTTCTGGCTCGATGTCGAGCGGGTGGTCGCCATGCAGCGGGCAGCGCGGCCACACCGTGCCCTGTTGGGGTCTTCCCGGAGTGTTCGATGCGTGTTCGCTCCTTCGAGTGGCGGAGGCGACTTACTCTGAAATGGTCTCCGGGCGACTCGTAGCGTCGCTCCTGTACCGCGCGCGGACCGAGGTGGATGAGGTGGACGACATGACCACACCCGTGATCGAGGCGAGCGACACCTGGCACCGACTGGTGTCCACACGGCAGGAGCTGGACGTGCCCGACGGCTGGCGCGTCGAGATCGAGGGGGGGAAGATCATCGTGTCGCCGCCGCCGGCAAATACGCACAATGTGATCGCCGCGCGCATCCAGCGAGCGTTGGTTCCGGTCACCCCGGAGAACTGTGAAATCTTCCAGACCCTCGGTGTGAGTATCGCGCCGCTGTTTCGGCTCTACATTCCCGATGTCGTCGTGATGCCGCTCGACGACATCAGGGTGGATGCCAAGCACGACACGGCGCCGACTCCGGCGCGGTACGCCCTCCTCATCGCCGAGGTCACCTCCAAGGACAATGCGAACCACGATCGGGTGACCAAGCTCGAGGCCTACGCGAGGGCTCAGGTTCCGCTCTACCTGCTCGTCGACCGCTGGGACAAGGAGGGCCCTTCCGTGACGCTCTTCTCCGCGCCCGACGGCAAGAAGTACCACGGGCGTCTTCAGGTACCGATCGGCGCGTCGATCGCCATCCCCGAGCCCTTCGGCATCGACCTGGATACGGCGATGTTCCAAATCTGACTCGGCCTACCCGACCGTCAGGCCGCCGAGCGCGGCGACCGCCACCGCGTCCTTCTCGCAGACCCAGTGCGGGTCCTCGCCCAGTTCGGGCTCGATGTAGAGCGGGTGGTCGCCGTGCAGCGGGCAGCGCGGCCACATCGTGCCCTGCTCGGCCAGCGCCTCCTGGACGTCCTGCCCGATCAGGCCCGGGACGTACGCGGCGCCCTCGGGCCACTGCTCGACCCACCACTTGCGTTCGACCAGGGCGTGCTCGACGACGGTCACGGTCTCGGGGGTCTCGACGTCGTGCACCCGCAGGTCCGCGAGTACGAGGGAGCGGGCGGTCAGCAGCGCGACGTCGGTCGGGTCCTTGCTCATGGTCCACAAGTGTGCGGGATCGCGGCGTATACGAGAATCGAACGCGTGGCACTTCTCATCGATCCCCCCGCCTGGCCCGGACGCGGGCGACTGTGGTCGCATCTCGTCAGCGACGTCTCGCACGCCGAACTGCACGCGTTCGCGCGCGAACTCGGGGCGCCGGAGCGCGCGTTCGACCGGGATCACTACGACGTACCCGCCGATTTGTACGAGCGGGCACTCGCAAGCGGCGCCCTGCCGGTCTCCAGTCGGGAACTGGTGGTCCGGCTGACCGCCGCGGGGCTGCGACAGCGCAAGCGGTACACCCCGCGCTGACGCGGGGCGGGCTGGTCAGGACTGCTGGCGCGGGATGGTGCCTTCGAGACGCTCCAGCTCGGCGCGCATGTTGTAGCGGGCCGCCTCTTCGTACCGCGCCGCACCCAGGCGGGTGTGGAACAGGCGGGGCAGCGACATCAGGTCGCGCAGCACGGCGGCGCGCGCGGCCCGGAACGCCTCGTCCGGCACGAACGAGTATTCCTCGCGGACCGCCGCCGTGTACGCCTCGTAGCGCTCGCGGTCGGCGGCCAGGATCGCGAGGTCGGCGTCGCACAGCACATGCGCGTTGCGGTCGCTCTCGCCGGGCGCGTGCTCGGCGGTGACCCGGACCAGGCGCACGGTCTCGGCCACCAGTTCCGGGGCGACGCCCGCCTCGCGCAGGCCGCGTTCGGCGAGGCGCGCGCTGCGCTCCTCGTTGTCGGCCCGGGCCGGGTCGTAGACCGCATCGTGGAACCACGCCGCGAGCATGACCGCGTCGACGTCGTCGGCCTCGTAGGCCAGTTCGCCGATCAGGTCCAGCACGGTGCGCAGATGCTCGGTGCCGTGATAGCGGCGGTGCGGCTCGGCATAGCGCGCGAGCAGGCTCTCGACGACTGCGCCGGCCTCGGCGTGCTCGCCGACGAGGCGGGCCCACTGATCCCGCAGCGTCACGGTCGCGGACTCCTGAATGCGTTCCACCGGGCCAGCATGGCAGAACGAGCGAGCGAAGCCGACCACCAACCACTTCGACACACGCAGTTCACTCGTATTGGATGCCTTGTCCCCAACCACCGAACAGGAACCGCTCAAGCCCGTACGGCGTTTGAGGACAACCCCAACCAACGCCCATCCGCAGCCCGACCACGAACCAATCAAGCCCGTCCGGCGTTTGAGGACAACGCATCAGGCAGCGGCAGCCCATGCAACACGACCAACCCCGACACCGCCCGCGTGAGCACCACGTACAACCGACGCAATCCCTGGGCCTCGGCGTCGACGATCTCCGCCGGCTCCGCGACCGCGACGTGGTCGAACTCCAGACCCTTGGCCAACGACGCCGGCACCACGCTTATCCGCGCCTCGCCCGGACCACCGTCGCCGCCCAGGACCCGATGCGCCGCGTCCAGAGCACGCAACGCCGCCGCGACCGAAGGCACCCGCTCGTCGGCGCAGATCAGCCCGATCGAGCCCTCGTGGTCGAGCAGTTCGACGGCCGCCGCCGCGGCCCGCGCGGACAGCTCCTCGGCCTCGACGGCCCGCAGTTCGAGCGCGCCCGCCGTCCGCCGGACCGACGAGGCGGGCGAGAGCTCCGGCGCGATCAGTGGCAGCAGTCGGCTCGCGAACTCCAGGATCTGCAGCGGTACCCGGAAGCCCCTGGTCAGCTCCTCGACCTTCGCGCCCTCGTGTCCCAGGTGCCGCAGCGTCTCCTCCCACCCGGGCGTCGCCCACGGCGTGGTGCCCTGCGCGATGTCGCCGAGCACCGTGGCGGAGCCCGTGGAGCAGCGCCGCCCGACCGCCCGGCATTGCATCGGCGACAGGTCCTGCGCCTCGTCGATCACCACGTGGCCGTAGCCGCCGGTGCGGTAGAGCAGGTCGGCCGTCTCGTCCACGAGCACCGCGTCGGCCACGGTCCAGCGCGCGGACCCCGCGCCACGCGGCGGCTTGGCCCACAGGATCGCGGCCTGCTCGTCGGCGGTGAGGATCCCGTCGGCGCAGGCGGCCAGGAACGCGGCGTCGCTCAGCAGCCGGAACACCAGCTTGAGCGGGTCCACCGCAGGCCACATCGCGTCCACCGCGGCCTTGACCGGACGGCTGCGCGCGACCGCGTCCTGTACCCGGTCGTCGGGGGATTCGCCGCGCTCCTCCATCTTGGACAACAGCGCGTGCGCGAGCCGCTGCCGGAGCATGTCGCGCGCCGCGCCGTAGCGCACGTCGCGTGTGCGCAGCGCGGTCACCAGTTCCTCGATCTCGTACACCGCCAGCCGCCACGTCCGCGAGTCGCGGACCACGGCCACCGACTCCTGCGGGTCCCTCAAGCCGGACCACACCGCGCGGCGCAGTACCTCGGCCATCCGCGCGTCGCCCTTGACCGTGCCGGGCACGGCTTCGTCGAGCGCGCGGATGGTGATCTTGGAGGTGCGGGTGACCAGGTCCTCGACGGTGGTCTGGCCGACCTCGACCTCGCCGAGCGCGGGCAGCACCTGCTGGATGTAGTCGAGGAAGGACCGGTTCGGGCCGACCACGAGGGTGCCGGTGCGGGCGAGGCGGTCGCGGTAGGCGTACAGCAGCCAGGCGACACGGTGCAGGCCGACGGCGGTCTTGCCGGTGCCGGGCGCGCCCTGTACGCACAGCGTGTGTCCGAGGTCGGAGCGGACGATCTCGTCCTGTTCGGGCTGGATGGTGGCGACGATGTCGCGCATCGGGCCGACGCGGGGGCGCTCGATCTCGGCGGCGAGGATCCCGCTCGCGGTGTCGGTCTCCTCGGCGTCGGTGAGGTGTTCGTCCTCGAACGCGGTCAGTTCGCCGGCGGTCCAGCCGAACCGGCGGCGCAGTTCGACGCCGAGCGGGTCGACCCGGTTGGCCCGGTAGAACGCGCGGGACAGGGGCGCGCGCCAGTCCACGACCATCGGGTCGCCGAGTTCGTCGTGTACGTGCCGGCGGCCGATCCAGAAGGACTCGACGTCCTTGCTCGGGTCGGCGGTGACCTCGACCGGCTCGACGCCCTCGACGCCGTCGGCGAAGCGGCCGTCGACGCGGCCGAAGAACAGCGGCGAGCCGGCGTGGTCGGCGAGCGCCGCGATCCGCTTGGCGATCAGGTGCTGCGCGGTCTCGTTGGCCACGGCGGTCGCGCCGACGTCGCGCAGGTCGAGCGCCTCGGTCTCCTCGCGCATGCGGCGCAGGGCCGCGCGGGACGCGTCGAGGTAGGCGCGTTCGACGGCGAGCGCGTCGTCGGGGAGTGCGTCGGGATTGGGCACGGCGGAGCCGGGGGTGCTGGCATGGACGGACATGACTCTCCGGATCGGGCGACGGCGGATTGGAGCCCGGCCGTGCGCGATGCCACGTCCTGGTGCGCCCCTGCAGAGGACACGGGCCGCTGTGCCCGGTTCGCGACGGTGTGCGCGCTCTCGGACATCCGGCCCGCGCGGCCCACCGGTGCCGTGGCCGGGAACGTCTTCCGGTTCTCGGGGTTCGGCACGGGGTGGGACAGCGGAATGGGAGAGCCTAGGCCAGTCCCGCTCTCCCATCAACCCCCGCTCCCCCGCCATGCTCGATGGACGACGGATCGGTGACGGTGCGTCGATCTCGGTGAAGGGGACGGTGTTTCGGGGATGAGGGCTTGGGCGGCGAGAGCGGTGCTCCCGCTGGCGCTGGTGGCCGGGGTCGCGCTCGCGCTGGTGCCGGCGGGCGCCGCGCGGGGCGGACGGAACCTGACCGGGTTCGAGCGACGCGGCGGCACGACCTGGACGACGCTCGCGGAGGAGCGCGACTACCTGCGCTCGCTCGTCGCGGAACCGGATACGGGCCGGCCCACGTGGGAGGCCGCCAGGATCACGCTGACCCGGGTCGGCACGAGTGCGCGGGGGCGCCCGCTGGACCTGGTGACGCTCACCGGCGCGCGCACGGTGGCCGATCCGATCCGGGTGTTATTCGTGTGCGGCCAGCACGGCGACGAGCCGGCCGGCCGGGAGGCGTGCCTGAAGCTGGTCCGCGACCTGGCCGCCGACCGCTCGCCGGCCGGTCGCCGACTGCTCGAACGGGTCACGGTCATGGTGCTGCCGACGCCTAATCCGGACGGGCTCGTGGCCGGCACGCGCGCGAGCGCCGACGGCGTCGACCTCAATCGCGACCACCTCGCGGTGAGCACGCCGGAGGCCCGCGCCCTCCGCCGAGTGCTGCGCGAGCTGCGGCCGCACATCGTGCACGACCTGCACGACTTCGACACGCCGGCGGGCGTGTACGACACCCCGACCCTGTTCCTGTGGCCGAGGAACCTCAACGTGGCCCCGGAGTTGCGCGGTCTCGCGGTCGAGCTCGCCCGCGACCGGATCGGCCCGGCGTTGCGCGCGGCGGGCTGGGGATCGGGCGTGTACGGACAGGACCGTACGGATCGCCAGGTCGCCGGCGACGCGGACGAGCGGCTGTTGCGCAACGCGGCGGGCATCGACCACGCGGTGGCGGTGCTGGTCGAGGTGCAATCGGAGCCCGCGTCGCCGCTGGAGCGGACCGACGCGGGGCTGCTCGGGCGGCGCCGGGTGGCCGCGCACATGGTCGCGGCGCGGTCCACCCTGCGGATGGCCGCGGAGCGCGGCGACGCCATCGCGCAGGCGGTGCGGGTCTCGCGGGAGCGGGCCGAACGGGGTGGTGTGCAGGTGCACTTCGACGGCGCCGACAACGCGCCGGTGGGGCGGGTCGAGCCGGCTCGGGCGCCGTGTGCGTATCGGCTGACGCCTGGGGAGTACGCGCGGGCTCGGGCCGCGTTGACCGCGCACGGGATAGTGGTCGGGGCCGATTTGCGGGTCGAGACCGCGCAGCCGGCTGGGGTGGTGGTCGCCTTGCTTCTGGATGCACGGGCTCGGTTTGCGGTGGCCGAGGCGGAACCTGCGGACTGTGCCGGCGGGCGGGCATAGGGATTGGGCCCGGCCGGGTGCCGGGTGTCCTCAAACGCCGGACGGGCTTGAAAGGCTTGTCCTCAAACGCCGGACGGGCTGAATGGGTGCCGGATGAAGCATGTCGTCCTCAAACGCCGGACCGGCTCGAAAAGCCTGTCCTCAAACGCCGGACGGGCTGGATGCGTGCCGGATGAAGCATGTCGTCCTCAAACGCCGGACCGGCTCGAAAAGCCTGTCCTCAAACGCCGGACGGGCTGGATGGGTGCCGGATGAGGCTTGTTCCTGAAGTGCCGGATCGGCTGGAGCGGCGGGGTGGGGTGTGGGTGTCAGGGGGTGATCGTGGTGGCGAGGGCGGAGAGGAGTTGGGCGATGCCTTCCGGGCCCGGGACCACCAGGTCGGCGCGGTCGGCCAGGGTGGCCACTTCCTCGGAGCCGCTGCAGACGGTGATGCCGGCGATGCCCTGGCCGCGGAGCTCCTCGACGGCGTCGAAGGCGGCGAGGTCGCCCAGGTCGTCGCCGGCGAACAGTACGGACTTGGCCTGACGCTCCTTCAGGAAGCCGGTGAGCGCGCGGCCCTTGTCCATCCCCGCGGGGCGCAACTCCAGGACGTAGCGGCCGGGTTCGACCACGAGTCCGTGCCGGGCCGCCAGCTCGGCGAGCGGGTCGCGCAGCAGCTCGAACGCGGCGTCCGGGTCGGGCGCGCGGCGGGTGTGTACGGCGAGCGCGCTGCCCTTGTCCTCCACCCACGTGGCGCTCCACAGACCGAGGCCCTGGATCAGGCCCGGCAGCGCGAGTCGTACCTCGTTGACGCCGCGCGGCGGCTCGGGCGCGCTGACCCGGCCGGTCGTCGCGTCCCAACGCTCCAGGCCGTAATGGCCCAGGACGACCAGATTCTCGAGCCCGGCGACGCCGCGGAAGCGCCCGTACTCGACGGCGACCGCGGCCGGTCGGCCGGTCACGATCACGACCGCTTCCAGGTGCGGGGTCAGCCGGGACAGCGCCTCGACCGCCCGTACGTCGGCTCTCGCCTTCTCGGGGTCGTCGACGATCGGGGCGAGCGTCCCGTCGAAGTCGAGCGCGACGACCGCACGCGCCGGCTCCTCGAGCAACGCGGCGAGCCCCGCCCGCCCGGCCGGTGTGGTGGGTTCGGGAAGCGTGGACCGGTTGATGGACATACCGTCCAACCTAGCGCCGTGTCCGGAAGGTTTGCCGATTCTCGGTGTTCGGTGCCGGTCGTGGCGCTGGTGCCGCCGTGACCGGAAAGGTTCACCGGTTCTCGGCGCCCGGCACTAGCGAGTAGTCAACGACCCCAGCAGACGATCCGCGAGTGGGACCGCCTGGTCGTCGACGACGATCACGGTGAGCCGATTGTGCGGGATGCCCGGGAAGGTCGGCTTGATCCGGCCGATCCCGGGCAGGTCGGCGGCCAGCGCGCGGGCCTGCTTCTCCTGGTCGGCCGGGTGGTACACGGTGGTCGCGGGGACGACGCCGCGGAACACGTCGGTCCCGGTGACCTCCCACCCGGCGGCCTCCAGCCGACGGGCCATCCGCTGCGCGAGCGCGGGCACCTTGCTCTGGTCGAGCAGCACGACCTTGCCGTGCGCGCCCCGGGGCACGGCCGGCGCGCGGGCGGGCGGTACGGGCCGCGCGGAGCCGCTCGGCGCGGCGCCCGGCACCTGCCCAGGGGCGTCGTGATGGGCCCGGTCGGCGACCATCCGCGACGCGGGCTCCTCCGCGCCGATCGCGAGCGCGCCGGCGAGGGCGCCGAGCACGAGCAGCGCGGCCACCGGGATCAGGCCACGCCGCGACCGGAGCACGGGGGCCGCGCGGCGGGCCCACAGCCCGGCCACGAGGTCGCGCGCGCCGGCGAGCCCGGCCGCCGGTTCGTCGGCCCCGGCGCCGGCCGGTTCGGCTTCGTCGGTCCCCGGGTCGGGATTGGCCCAGATCAGGCCGTATCGCCTGAATCCGGTGAAAACGTCGTACTCGTCCTTGCGGCGCATCGACACCGGACGCCCCTAGCGCCCGGTACGACGCATGGTCGACCGGGCCTGCTGCCGGGCCTCGCGCAGCCGGCGCAGGCGCTGGACGAGCATCGGATCGTGTTCGAGCGCCTCCGGTCGGTCCAGCAGCGCGTTCAGGACCTGGAAGTAGCGCGTCGCGGAGAACCCGAAGCGGTCGCGCACGGCGCGCTCCTTCGCTCCGGCGTGCTTCCACCACTGGCGCTCGAATTCGAGGATGTCCCGGTCCCGCTCGGACAGGCCGCCGGCGGGGACGTGCTCGGGCGAGGTCTCCGCAGCGCTCTGCCCGGGAATCAGGGGCGTCTCCGGCCGCACGTCGTGCTCCTCACCCATCGGTCACCTCTTCCATGCCTCGGACGGGCCCGTCGACCCGCCTCCGGCATTGTGCCCGTCCGTACGGACGGGCGAGCGCACCGGCGCGGCGATTCGCCGGAAAAGCCCACGAATCACCCGCGGGGCGAGGTGCCCGGGATGGCCTATAAGCTCCGCCGCATGTCTACTTTTGCCGTCCATATCGCCGACGCCGAACTCGAAGCCGACCCGCTCGACCCGGCCCAGATCGTCTCCGGTTCCCCCGAGGTCTCAGGCAAGGTCCTGTGGGAGTCGGAGGACGGCAAGCAGATCCGCGGGATCTGGCAGATCACGCCGGGCGTGGCCACCGACACCGAGGCCAACGAGCTGTTCGTGGTGGTCTCCGGGCGCGCGACGATCGAGATCCGCGGCGGCGCCACGATCGAGGTCGGCCCGGGCGACGCGTGCGTGCTCCAGGAGGGCGACGAGACCGTGTGGACGGTGCACGAGACGCTGCGCAAGGCGTACCACATCACCCTGCCGTAGCCCCCGAACCGGACGCGAGCGCGAACACGGGCGCAAACACGAGTGCGAACCCGAACGCGCCGAAGCCCACAGGCCCCGAGCCTGTGGGCTTCGTGCTTCCCCGCGCCATTCGGCCCGCTCGGGCTACTTGACCGAGCCCGCGGTGAGACCGGACACGACGTGCTTCTCGATGTACGCGAACAGGATCACCACGGGCACGATCGCGACCACGGAACCCGCGAACAGGTACTGCCACTCGACCCGGTAGGCGCCGAGGAAGCTGTTGATCCCGACCGTGAGCGGTTGCTTGTCGGGCGTGGTCACCAGGACCAACGCGACGGTGAACTCGTTCCACGCGGCGATGAAGGTGAAGATGACCGCCGTCACGATGCCGGGCATCGCGAGCGGCAGCGTGACCCGTCGCAGTGCCCCGAGACGGGAGGCACCGTCGATCATCGCGGCCTCTTCCAGCTCGACCGGGATCGCGCTGAAGTAGGCGGTCAGGATCCACACCGAGAAGGCCAGGTTGAACGCGCCGTTGACGAGCACGAGCGCCCAGTACGAATCGAGCAGGTCGAGGATGTAGAACTCGCGGTACAGCCCGACCAGCAGTGACGTCGGCTGGAACATCTGGGTGACCAGCACGAGCATCAGGAAGACTCCGCGCCCGCGGAAGCGCTTGCGCGCGGTGTAGTACGCGGCGGGCAGCGACACCACGAGCACGAGCAGCGTCGACATGCCCGCGACGAGCAGCGAGACCTTGAGGTTGTCGCCGAGTGTGGACTTGTCCCACACGTCGATGAAGTTGGCCCACTCGAACTTGGACGGCACGTAGCCGTCGCTGGTCAGTTCGTCCTTGGGCCGCAGTGCCGTGATGAGCATCTCGACGTACGGCAGCACGAAGACGATCGCGATGACCCACGCGAGCGCGCCGAACCACAACTGCTTTTGGCTGTACTTCGTGCCCCTGACCCTGGGTTTTTTCGCCCCGGACGACGTGCCCCCGGAGTTCGACCCGTCGGGAATGGGCTTCGCGCCCCCGGCGCCCGGCTTGTCGCTGACGGCGGTGCTCATCGGTCGGTCTCCTTGTTCCCACGGCTGACAAAGAGGAAGAACGCGACCAGGATGATGATCATCGCGAAGTTGGCCACGGACATCGCGGCGCTCTCCCCGATGTCGGACGCCTTGAGCTGGTACATGAACACCGTGGTCGTCGCGGTCTCGTAGCCCGGACCACCGTTGGTCATCGCCCAGATGATCGGGAACGAGTTGAAGACGTTGATCAGGTTGATCACCACCGCGACCAGGATCGCCGGCTTCAGCAGCGGCAGCGTGATCGAAAGGTAGGTGCGCCACGTGGACGCGCCGTCGATCTTGGCCGCCTCGTACACCTCACCGGGGACCGTCTGCAGACCCGCGAGCAGCGTGTACGTGGTGAACGGCAGCGACACGAAGACCGCGACCGCCATCATCCACGGCATCGCCGTGGACGGCTTGCCGAGCCAGTCCTTGCCCGCGTCCATCAGGTGCAGGTCGACCATGACCGTGTTGATCGCGCCGTGGGTCTCGTGCAGCATCCACTTGAAGACGACGGCGGTCATGAAGACCGAGGCCGCCCACGGCACGATCATCGCCCAGCGCGCGAAGCGCCGGCCGGGGAAGTGCTGGTTGAACAGTTGCGCCAGGAACAGCGACAACACGAGGGTCACGGCGACGACGACCAACACCCAGACGACGGTGTTCCACAGGATCGCCACGAAGTCCGGTTCGTCGAACAGCTTCGTGTAGTTGTCGGTGCCGTTCGGGCCCACGACGATGCCGGTGCGGCGGATGCGCTGGAACGAACTCCAGATCATCACGACGACGGGCCACAACACGACCACGCCGATGAGGAGGACGGCGGGACCGATCCACGGCAGCGGGGCCAGCGTCTTCTTGACTCTGGTGACGACGGTTGGCGCTCTGCGTACGGCGGTTTCGGCCACGGGGCCGTCCTCCTCCTTCGGTGCTCGGACTGTTCGGTACCGCGTCAGCTCTTCTGCTGCGCGACCGCCGATTCGGCTTCCTTCTGCAGCTGGTCCAGCACGTCCTTGGGCGACTTGCCGGAGACGGCGCTACCGAGCTGCTCCTTGATCTTCGGCGACAGCACGTCCCAGGCGACGTCGTTCAGCGGGTAGAACTTCGCCTTGGGCAGGAGGTCGATGTACGGCTTGAGACCGGCGTTGGCGGGGTTGGCCGTCATCTTGGCCATGACCGACGTGGTGACCGGCGGGAAGCTGTACTGCTCCTGGAACTTGATCTGCTGGTCGGTGCTGAACGCGTGGTCCAGGAAGGCCCTGATCTGGTCCTTGTGGCCGTTCTTCTTGAACGCCATCATCCAGTCGGCGACACCGAGGGTCTCGGTCATCGGACCGGTCTTGCCCGGGATCATCGCCGTGGCGTACTTGAGGTTCGGGTAGTCCTTCTTCAGCGTCGCGATCATGGTGGGGTTGCTGTTCACCATGCCGACGCTGCCGCCGTAGAAGTCGGTGTAGACGTCCTTGCGGTTCTTGGTACCGGGGTTCGACTCGGTCAGGCCGGCCTTGACCAGGTTGTCGTTGACCCAGTTGAGGGCCTCGACGTTGGCCGGGCTGTTGACCGTGTACTTGCCGTTGGTCTGGTAGCCGCCACCGTTGCCCAGCGCCCAGTTCATGAACTCGCCCTGAGCCTCCTCCTTGCCCAGCGGGAGGCCGAAGGGGGTCGCCACGCCGGCGGCCTTGAGCTTGACCGCGGCGGCCTTGAGCTCGTCCCACGTCTTCGGCGGCTCGGTGATGCCGGCCTTGGCGAAGAGATCCGTGTTGTAGATCAACTGGCGCGTGCTGGAGGTGAAGGGAATGCCGTACTGCTTGCCCTTGACCGTCGCGGCCGGCGTGAACGACTCGACGAAGTCGGCCTTGGTGGCGGGCGACATGACGTCGTCCACGGGGTAAAGCAGATCGTCGACGACCTTGTCCGCGTAACCGCCGGTCTGCAGGATATCGGGCATGTCGTTGTTCTGGATCATGGTCGCGACCTGCTTGTCGATGTCATCCCAGTTGACGACCTGCAGGTTCACCTTGATGCCGGGGGTCTTCTGGTTGAAGCTCGAAATGACCCCGTCCCAGTACTTCTGCATGCTGCCGTCGCCGCTGCCGTAGTCCGCGACGACCAGCTTGATCGTCCCGTCCTTCGGGGCGCCGGCCGCGCCCGTGCCGTCGTCCTTCTTGTCATCGTCCGAGCCACCACACGCTGACAGAAGCAGAGCGGCCGACAGTCCTGTCGCCGCCAATGCCATCTGGTGCCGCTTCATCGCAGAACCGCCTTCATGCCTTCGGGAAACAGGACCGTTGAACCGGGTTTCGTCATGCAAAGCCAACTGGACACCCATGCGCGAAACTGTTTGAAAACCGGGCTCCGGGAAAACCCTTGCGCAGCATCGAGCATTTTGCGGACTCGCCGTGTCGGCAGTCAACACCTCGCTGGAAGAAAGGTCTACACCAATCCTGGGATTCGGAGGAGGGGTCGAGGAAGTTTGCAGAGCAATTCGTTACCCATGCGGGCGCGCATGCCGAAGAACCGACACACAGGGTGTCGGTTCGATCCGGCCAAAAGATTCGTCGCGCCGGTGGGAAGCCGGGTGCCGTGACTGCCCCCGCCCCGCCCGGGACCCCGGGGCGCGGGGCGCTCGGGGCCTGGGCGGGGCGGGCGCTCGGGCCTGGGCGGGCAGGGCGCTCGGCGCGCGGCGTGGCACCGCGGGGATCAGACCCGGATGACCCGGACGCCCGCCTCGGCGAAGGCGGACGTGGCCGCCTCGGGGGCCGCGGTGTCGGTCACCAGGACGTCGACCCGATCCAGCGGGCAGATCCGGGCGAACGCGCGGCGACCGAGCTTGGACGAGTCCGCGGCCACCACGACCCGGCCCGCGCCGGCCGCCATCAACTGGTTGATGCTCGCCTCGCCCTCGTGGTGGGCGCTCGCGCCGTGCTCGACGTCGATCGCGTCGACGCCCAGGATCGCCACGTCCAGGGCCACCTCGTGCAGGATGCCGGTCGCGAGCGGGCCGATCAGCTCGTAGGACTGCGGGCGGGCCACCCCGCCGGTGACGACGATCTTCACGTGTCGACGGACGGCCAACTCGCCCGCGATGTTGAGCGCGTTGGTGACGATCGTGAACGCCTGCGCGGTCGAGTCGCCCTCGGTGTGCAGGTCGGCCCGGGCGACCAGGGCCCGGGCCACCTCGGTCATCGTGGTGCCGCCGTTGAGCCCGACCGTCTCGCCCGGCTTGACCAGGGCCGCGGCGGCCTGCGCGATGCGCTGCTTCTCGGACGCGTGCCGCGCGGTCTTGTAGCGCAGCGGGAGGTCGTAGGACACCGCGTGCGCGACCGCGCCGCCGCGGGTGCGGGTCAGCATCTGCTGCTGCGCGAGCTGGTCCAGGTCGCGCCGGATCGTGGCCGGCGAGACGTCCAGTTCGGCGGCCACGTCCTCGACTTCGAGCCGGCCGTGCTTGGCCAACAGTTCGAGGAGCGAACCCCACCGCTCGTAGCGACTCACCCGTGACCTCCAGCCCGATCCGACAGCCATGCCCGAGCTTCGTCGGGATTGTTCGGGACATCCTCGCGGGCGGCCCGCACGTGTCGTGCGCCGGGGCGGCGGTGACACCGTGCTCACTCAACGATGCTGTTGCATGTTCATGTTTTCAACTGCTATCCAGTGAGCACAAACGCGCATTCCCGGATCCATCCGCCATCGGGCGCCCTTCCGGCCCCATACACCAGACTTGAGACGCCGATGCCGCAAGTGAACCCCTCGCCGTCCGACCTGTCCGGCGCGGACTGCGTCGTCGCACTCGACGTCGGCGGAACCGACATCAAGGGCGGCGTCGTGGACGAGGGCGGCAACCTCGTCTACTCGGAGCGGCGCCCGACCGGTCGCACCCACGGCCCGAACGCGGTGGTCGCGGGCATCGTCGACTTCGCCGCCGAGCTGCGCGAGCGCGCGGTCGAGCTGGGTGGCGTGCCGCGCGCGGCCGGCGTCGTGGTCCCGGGGATCGTGGACGACGCGGCGGGGGTCGCCGTGTGGTCGGCCAGCATCCAGTGGCGCGAGGTCCCGCTGCGCTCGCTGGTCGCGGACCGGCTGGGCCTGCCCGCCGCGCTCAGCCACGACGTGCGCACCGGCGCGCTCGCCGAGGGTCGGCTCGGCGCGGGCCGGGACTGCGACAACTTCCTGTTCGTGGCGATCGGCACCGGGCTCGCGTCGGTGCTCGTACTGAACGGGCGGCCCTACCCGGGCGCGCACGGGCAGGCGGGCGAAATCGGCCACATCACGGTGCGCCCCGGCGGCGGCAAGTGCACGTGCGGCGCGGTCGGTTGCCTGGAGGCGCACTTCTCCGGCCCGGCGATCGCACACGCCTTCGCGGACGCCGCGCCGGGTGACGATCCGCCGCTGAGCGCGGCCCAGGTGGTCGCCCGGGTGGTGGCCGGCGACCGGGTCGCGGCGGCGGTGTGGGGGCAGGGCGTATCGGCCTTCGCGGACGGCCTGTTGGCCGGTCTCGCGCTGTACGACCCGCGGCTCCTGGTGATCGGCGGCGGACTCTCGCTCGCGGGCGAGCAACTGTTCAGCCCACTGCGCACGCTGCTCGCGGAGCGCGCCGTGGTGCAGCATGTGCCGCCGATCGTGACGGCGGCACTCGGGGACGAGGCCGGCTGCCGCGGCGCCGGCCTGATCGCGTGGGACGCCTTGGAGGTACGCGGGTGACGGTGCTCGGCAATGCGCGCGTGGTACTGCCCTCCGGGGTGGTCGAGAATGCTTCGGTAGGGGTGGTCGGCGACCGGATCGCCTTCGCCGGTACGGGAGTTCCCGCCGGCCCCGAACCGGTGATCGATGTCGCCGGCGGCTGGATCGTGCCCGGCTTCGTGGACATGCACGTACACGGCGGCGGGGGCGGTTCGTACACCTCCGGGGATCCGGAAGAGGCCCTGCGCGTGGCCGAATTCCATCGCTCGCACGGCACCACCACGACGATCGCGAGCCTGGTCACCGCCTCCCCCACCGAGTTGCTGCGGATCGTGTCGGAGCTCGCCCCGCTCGTGCACGACGGCCGGTTGGCCGGTCTGCACCTGGAGGGCCCGTACCTGAGCGCGGCCCGCTGCGGCGCGCACGACCCGACCCAGCTGCGCGCGCCCGACCGCGACGAGGTCACCACGCTTCTGCGCACGGCCGACGGCGCGATCCGGATGGTCACCCTCGCTCCCGAACTCAAGGGCGGCGTCGAGCTGGTGCGCCGGCTCGCCGACGAGGGCGTGATCGCCGCGGTCGGGCACACCGACGGCACGCATCGCGAGACCCGCGCGGCGCTGGCCGCCGGCGCGAGCGTGGCGACCCATCTGTTCAACGCGATGCGCAGCGTGCACCACCGCGAGCCGGGCCCGGTCACCGCGCTGCTCCAGGACAGCGACGCGGTGGTCGAGCTGATCAACGACGGCGTGCACCTGCACTCCAGCGTGGTCAACCTCGCGTTCGCGAGCGCCGGCCCGGACCGGGTCGCGTTCATCACCGACGCGATGGGCGCCGCGGGCATGCCGGACGGCGTGTACCCGCTGGGCGTGATGACCGTGGACGTGGTCGAGGGCGTGGCCCGGCTCGCCGACGGCGACTCGATCGCGGGCAGCACGCTGACCCTGGACCGGGCCCTGCGCAACAGCGTCGCGGGCGGCCTGCCGATCGCCGACGTGGTCCGCTCGCTGTCGGCGACTCCCGCGCGGGCACTGGGGATCGCCGATCGGGTCGGCACCCTGGAACCGGGCAAGCGAGCCGACCTGGTGGTCCTGGACGACGCCCTGAACGTCCGCGCCGTGATGGCGGCGGGCGCGTGGGTGGACGCCCGCCGCCCGTGACGTGACGCGCGGCCGCTCCGCGGAGGGCCGCCGCCCAGGCCCTGTCCGGAGTCTTGGCGGGTCCTAGTGCCGCACTAGTTCGGCGGGTAGCGCTTGGCCCAGGAGGTCTCGCCCGCCTCCGACCCGTGCAGGGTCGTGCCCTGTGTCATCTCCATCGCGAAGTCGTCGGCCAACTCCAGGATCGCGCCCCGGCCTTCGAGTTCGGCGACCAGATCGGCCGGCAGCACGGTGTCGCCGTGCATCGCACCGAGCAGGTTGCCGCAGATCGACCCGGTCGAGTCGCTGTCCCCGCCGTGGTTGACCGCGAGCAGCAGCCCGGTGCGCATGTCCGGCGCCACGAGCGCGCAGTACAGCCCGATCGACAGCGCCTCCTCGGCCGTCCACCCCTGGCCCAGCGCCTCGACCAGCTCCGCACTCGGCACCCCGGACCGGACCGCGGCCAGCGCGGCCTCGATCGCGGCGGACGTCTCGGCGTGCTCCGGACGGGACCTGACGAGTTCGAGCGCCACCCGCACGCCCTCCTCCAGCGGCGCGCCCTGCATCACCGCGTGCACGATCACCGCGAACGCGCCCGCCGACAGGTAGCCCGTGGGGTGACCATGCGTCAGGACCGCGCATTCCACCGCGAGTTGGAAGACCAGCTCGGGCCGCCAGCCGACCAGGAGGCCGAACGGCGCCGAGCGCATCACCGCTCCGCAGCCCTTCGAATCCGGATTCTTGGGCAGTTCGAGCGTGCCCATCACGCTCTCGTCCTCCAGACCGCGCAGACACGCGGACCCCGGGGCCCGCGAGCTGTACAGCCACTCCTCGCGGACCAGCCAGCCCTCGTCCTTGCGCTCGTCCGGCCCCCACTCGCTCTGGGTGGCCTTCCAGCGCAGGTACGCGCGGTGCAGGTCGGTCGGCGGATGCCACGCGCCGGTGTCGCGCCGCACGTGCGCGCGGATCAGACCCTCGACGGTGAACAGTGTCATCTGCGTGTCGTCGGTGATCGCGCCGTGCCGGTGATACGCCGTCACATACCCGGTGACACCGTCGGATCCGTGCTGTCCGCGGATCTCCGCGAGACTCAGGAACTCGATTCCCGCGCCGAGCGCGTCACCGATCGCGCCACCGACGAGGCAACCCCGTACCCGTGCCCGAAAATCCTGCAGCCGGTCTCTGGACCAGAGTGCGGCCATGTGTGTGCTCCCCTCCCCCGACACCCCACCGCAGCGTACCGGCGGAGGGTCGTCGAAGGGTCGTACACCCGTCCGACAGGGCACGCTCGGAGTAGGCGCGGAGCAGGCGCGGAGCAGGCGCGCCGACCAGGCGGTGCTGGTAGTCACGCTCGCCGCCCGGCAGTCGGCCACCGGGTGGCTACTCCAAAGCAATGCGAGCTCCCGGCCCGAGGGGCGACACATCGTGTCGCGGTTCCCTCGGGCCCGAGCGCGTTCTCGCGCGCGCTGCGTCGACGGCGCCGTCGAGGGCGCCGTCGGGGTCAGTTCGTGAGGATCGGCAGCATGATCTTCTCGACCTCGTCGTCGTGTCGGCGCGCGACCTCCTGGCGCTCCGCGCTTACCTCGCCGTAGGTGGTGGTCCGCTGCCGGGCCCGCCGGCCGAGCGACGCGGCCATCGCCTCCAGTTCGGCGATCGACTTCTTCGAGCCGTTGTCGGCCCCGGCCATCCGGGAGATGGTCTCCTCCATGAGCGTGCCGCCCATGTCGTTCGCGCCGCCTTCGAGCATCATGTTGGTGCCCTCGACGCCGAGCTTGACCCAGCTGGTCTGGATGTTGTCGATCTTGCCGTGCAGCAGGATCCGGGCCATCGCGTGCACGGCCCGGTTGTCCCGCAGGGTCGGGCCCGGGCGGGCGATGCCGGCCAGGTAGACCGGCGCGTTGGTGTGCACGAACGGCAGTGTGACGAACTCGGTGAAGCCGCCGGTGCGGTCCTGGATCTGCCCGAGCAGGCGCAGGTGCGCGAGCCAGTGCGACGGTGTGTCCACGTGGCCGTACATCATCGTCGACGAGCTGCGGATGCCCAGTTCGTGCGCGGTCGAGACGACCTCGACCCAGGTCGCGGCGGGCAGCTTGCCCTTGGTCAGGATCCAGCGCACGTCGTCGTCGAGGATCTCGGCGGCGGTGCCGGGGATGGTGTCGAGGCCGGCCTCCTTGGCGGCGGTCAGCCAGTCCCGGATCGACAACCCGGTGCGGGTCGCGCCGTTGACCACCTCCATCGGCGAGAACGCGTGCACGTGCATGCCCGGGACGCGCTTCTTGACCTCGCGGGCGATGTCGAAGTACGCGGTGCCGGGCAGGTCCGGGTGGATGCCGCCCTGCATGCAGACCTCGGTCGCGCCGACCGCCCACGCCTGCTCGGCGCGCTCGCCGACCTGGTCGAGCGAGAGCGTGTACGCGTCCGCGTCGGTGCGGCGCTGGGCGAACGCGCAGAACCGGCAGCCGGTGTAGCAGACGTTGGTGAAGTTGATGTTCCGATTGACGATGTAGGTGATCTCGTCGCCGTTGACGTCGCGGCGCAAGTCGTCTGCGATCTTGGCGAGTTCGTCCATCGCCGCACCGCAGCAGTGGAACAGCGCGAGCGCCTGATCGTCCGTCAGCCTCGTCGGGTCGGCGGCCGCCTGGACCAGCGCCGCCCGGACCTCCGAGTCGAGCCGGACGACCGATCCGGTCACGCTGTCGGCGACCTGCTCGCGCAGCGACTCCCAGTCGCCGTACACGTTGTCGAAGTCGTCGCGGCGGTCGGTGGTGCGGCCGGTCGTGTCGATGCTCACGTGCAGGTCGGTGCGCCCGGAGGCGGCCGCGAATATGTCGTCCGGCTCCTGCCACGGCAGGCCCTCGGGGCACTTGCCCTCGATCGCGAGCCCGGTGTCGGGGTCGGACAGCGCGCGCACGTGCGGCAGCACGCGCGGGTCCACCCACGGCTCGCCGCGCTGGATGACCTCGGGGTACACGTTGAGCCGCTCGCGCAGGGTGAAGCCGGCCTCGGCGGTGTGCGCCGCGAGGTGCTCGATCTGCGGCCACGCCAGCTCGGGGTTGACGTGGTCGGGGGTGAGCGGCGAGACGCCGCCCCAGTCGTCGATGCCGGCCCGGATCATCAGCGCGTACTCCTCGCCGATCAGGTTCGGCGGGGCCTGCACGCGGGCCTTGGGGCCGAGCACGATCCGGGTGACGGCGATCGCGGCGGCCAGCTCGACCAGGTCGGCGTCCGGGGTCGAACGCATCGCGGTGTCCGGCTTGGCGCGGAAGTTCTGGATGATCACTTCCTGGATCGCGCCGTACTGCCGGGCGACCCTGCGCATCGCGAAGATCGACTCGGCCCGCTCGGTCATGTTCTCGCCGATGCCGATCAGGATGCCGGTGGTGAACGGGACGTTCGAGCGCCCGGCGTCCTCCAGGACCCGCAGCCGCACGGCCGGGTCCTTGTCCGGCGAGCCGTAGTGCGGGCCGCCCGGCTCGGACCACAGCCGGCCGGCGGTGGTCTCCAGCATCATCCCCATCGACGCGCTGACCGGCTTGAGTCGCTGGAAGTCGGTCCACGACAGCACCCCGGGATTGAGGTGCGGCAGCAGGCCGGTCTCCTCCAACACCCGGATGGACATCGCCCGGACGTACGAGAGCGTGTCGTCGTACCCGTGCGCGTCGAGCCACTCGCGGGCCTCGGGCCAGCGGTCCTCGGGCCGGTCACCGAGGGTGAACAGGGCTTCCTTGCAGCCGAGCGCGGCGCCGTCGCGGGCGATCTTCAGCACTTCGTCGGGGCTGAGGAACATCCCGTGGCCCTCGCGCTTGAGCTTGCCGGGGACGGTGACGAAGGTGCAGTAGTTGCAGCGATCCCTGCACAGCCGCGTCAGGGGGATGAACACTTTTCGGCTGTAGGTGATCACGCCGGTCCGTCCGACGGCTTCGAGGCCGGCGTCGCGCACCCGGCCGGCCGACGCCGACAGGTCCTCCAGATCGGCACCTCGGGCGTGCAGCAGGACCGCCGCTTCCGAGACGTCGAGCATGACCCCGTCTCGGGCTCGCCGCAGCGCACGCCGCATCGAACTCTCGGTGGGACGTCCCTCGTTGGGGGTCGGGGTCATGCGACACCTCGCTGTCGTCGCTGTGCTCGGGCTGTACCGGCGGGCCGACCGCACCTCGTACGCTCCGACCAACCGACAAACGGGAGCCGACGCGACGTCGCCCCCCGAACAGACCCAGGGTAGGCGTGCTCGATCGAGGGCATTGCGACTCGTGTCGCACGTCACGTGGGCGACGCGACCTCGCGCCGAGAGGGCGGCGACTACGGCAATGAGCCGGTCACACGCGCCAGCGGCTGCCCGGTCACCTTCGCGATGGCCTCGAAGTCGTTGTCATCGTGCAACAGGGCCAGCCGGTGCCGTTCGGCGGTCGCGGCGATGATCAGATCACTCGGCCCCGGGGCGCGGTGGGAGCCGGTGTGCATCAACTTCTGCTGCACGGTTCGCGCTCGTCGGATATCGCGCTCGTCCGTTTCGTAGGGCAGGTAGACATTGCCCAGCCAGTCGTCCAGATCGGCGGCCTCGCGCGCGCTTCGAGCGCTGCGCAGGATCTCCAGCTCCGTGATCGGGCAGATCCCGACGAGCCCGGCCTCGATCGAGGCATGCCACGGCAGGACCAGGGCGGTATCCCGCAGAAGCCGCCAGACGGCGCTCGTGTCGATGAGGTAGTCGGCGACGATCAACTGCGGTAGTTCCGCTTGTCACTCAGGAATTCCAGGTCGATCCCACCCTCGGCGGCGGACTTCTGCATCTCGACCATGGCCTGCCGACGACGGCGGCGCATCGCGACCTCGCGCAATGCCGTGTTCACCGTGTCCTTCTTGGTCTTGGTGCCGAGCAGCACCATGGCCTCGGCCAGTGCGTCATCGTCTATGTCGATCACGGTGTTGCTCATGTATGCCTCCAGTATGTGTCGCATACATGGTAGACAGCGGTCGGGTGATTCGCCCGATATTTCGCGTGGAATCATCCGAACGAGAGCGGCTCGACAAGCCTGCGGGGTGGCTACGAAACGACGAGGTCGGCGGGGTCGAGGTGGACCGGGAAGGGGTCCTCGATCCGGGCGGTGGTGCCGGCCGCGAGCCTGCGGGTCAGCTGATACTCGCCCTCGGCGTCGAGCGTGTACGTGAACAGGATGGGGAGCCGATCGATCCCGAGCCCGCGGAACCGTGCGGTCTCCAGACGCCAGAAGTGCGGGATGCCGGCGGCGGCGTATTTGGCCGGCTTGAGGGTGCGATCGGTGGTCGTGGTCGAGGGCGAGACGATCTCGACGACGAGGTGGACCTGGGAGGGGTCGGGCATCTTGGCGCCGTCGGCGAAGGCGGCGAGATCAACGACCAGCAGGTCGGGGATCAAGGCCGTGCGGTCGCCCATGGGGATCCCGGTGGCTGTCACCGGGATGAGCCCTGCTGGGGCAGCATCGGTCAGGATCCGGGCAAGCCGATCCCCGGCGAGCTGATGGCCCATGGATGGCGGCGGGCTCATGAGCACGCTCCCGTCGACGAGTTCGTACCGGCTGCCGTCCGGCGCGTCCTCGTTGAGAGCGATCCATTCGTCCACAGTCCAGGGCTGGACGTGCGACTGCGCGGGGAGAGCCGCCATTCGTAGCACCGCCTTCTTGTCGCCCCGACCTGCCCCGATTGTGACACTCGCCGCGACCACCGGCACGGTCCTTGTCTGGTCCGTACGGACCAACGAGCGGGTCGTCCCGAGGTCACCCGAATGGCACAACCCGGTCAGCGGCCGTGCGTGTTGAACCGGTGTACGGACAGCGGGACGAAGATCAGCAGGAGGGCCGCCGACCAGATCAGGGTCGCCGCCACCGGGTGTTGCAGGGGTAGGGCCGCGTCCGCGGTCGGGGCGCCCGGGTTGCCGAAGAGGTCGCGGCAGGCGGCCACCAGCGCGCTGATCGGGTTCCAGTCGGCGATGGCGCGGAGCCAGGTCGGCATGCCTTCGGTGGGTACGAAGGCGTTGGTGATCATCGCGATCGGGAGCACCATGACGCCGAGTTGGCCGGCGACGTCCTCGCGGCCGGCGAGCAGGCCCAGGTGGATGGCGACCCAGGTCATCACGAAGCGGAACAGGACGAGCAACGCGAACGCGGTGAGCGCGTCGGCGAAGCCGTCCCGGATCCGCCAGCCGACGGCGAGGCCGAGACCGGTGACGGCGATCAGGACGACCATGCCGACCACGGCGTCCGCGACCGCCTGGCCCAGCAGCAGGGCCGGGCGCGACACCGGCATCGAGCGCAGCCGGTCGGTCACCCCGAGGCCCACGTCGCGCGCGGAGCCGATCATCGTGGGCATCACCGTGTTCACCGCGACGAGGGCGAACAGGCCGGGCATCAGGAACTCGCGGTAGTCGCCGCCGGGCACGCTCATCGCGCTGCCGAAGACGTAGCCGAACACCAGGACCAGCGCGGCCGGGGTGACCAGGCTCACGACGATCAGGCCGGGCGAGTGGCGGTAGTAGAGGAGGATCCGGGTGGCGAGGGTCGTGGTGTCGGACAGTGCGTGGCGGGTGCTCATCAGGCGGCCCTCTCCGTCTCGGTGTCGGTGTCGGTCGCGGTGTCGGCGGTCAGGCTGAGGAACACGTCGTCCAGGCTCGGCGCGCGCAGCGCCACGTCCACGACGGTCACGCCCGCGATATCGAGTTCGCGGACCAGGTGCGGCATCGACAGGCCCACGCCCGGGCGGGTGATCGCGCGCACCCGCAGGTCGTCGCGGTCGTAGTCCGGCTCCCCCGTGCCGAGTCGGCCGAGCACGCCGGCGGCGGTCTCCAGATCGGCCGGGCGCAAGACGGCGACCTCCACACTCGTCCCGATCCCGGCCTTGAGCCGCTCGGGCGTCCCGGAGGCGATCACCCGGCCGTGGTCGACCACCGCGATGGCGTCCGCCAGCCGGTCGGCCTCCTCCAGGTACTGGGTCGTCAACATGACCGTGGTGCCCTGTGCCGCCAGCTCTCTGACGACCTGCCAGATGTCGTTGCGGCTGCGCGGGTCCAGGCCCGTGGTCGGTTCGTCGAGGAACAGCACGGGCGGCGTGGTGATCAGGCTGGTGACCAGGTCGAGCCGGCGACGCGTGCCGCCCGAGTAGGTGCGCACCAGGCGGTCGGCCGCGTCGGCCAGACCGAAGCGGGTCAGCAGTTCGTCCGCGCGGCGCTTGGCCTCGCGCGCACCGAGGTGGTGGAAGCGGCCGAAGAGCTGGAGGTTCTCGCGCCCGGTCACCCCCTCCTCCAGGGCCGCGTGCTGCCCCGCGAGTCCGATCACGCCGCGGACCCGGTCCGCGTCGCGCACGACGTCGAAACCCGCGACGCGCGCATGTCCGGCGTCGGGCGCGACGAGGGTCGCGAAGACCCGCACCGCGGTGGTCTTGCCGGCGCCGTTGGGGCCGAGGAGGCCGCACACGGTACCGGCCGGGACGGCCAGGTCGAACCCGTTCAGGGCCGGAGTCCTGCCGAACTTCTTGTGCAGGCCCTCGGCCACCAGGCTGATGGATTCCATGCCGACCTCCCACTTTCCTACTAGGTACAGCGTACGTAGAAGCGCGTCGACGTCACTCTACTACGTACCACGTACGTAACTAACATGAGGGTGAGGTGATCTTCGGTGGCATCCGCCAAATCCACATCCGCCGCGGGAAACAGCGGCTCCACCGGCGTACCCGAGCTGATCTGGCTCCGCCCCGAACGCACCGGCCGCGGTCCCACGCCCGCGCACAGCCGCGAGGCCATCGCGGCGGCGGCCATCGCGCTTGCGGACGCCGAGGGGATCGGCGCCGTCGCGATGCGGCGGGTCGCCGCATCGCTCGGGGCCGGGACGATGTCGCTGTACAACTACGTGCCGAAGAAGGAGCACCTCTTCGACCTGATGCTCGACGCGATCGTCGGCGAGTACCGCATCCCCGACGCGCCGTCGGGCGACCCGCGTGCCGACCTGGCACTGCTCGCGCACGAGCAGCTGGCTGTCTCGCGCCGGCATCCGTGGATGGTCGAACTCCTGGTCAAGCGCCCGTCGTTCGGCCCCAACTCGCTGGGCGTGATGGAGTTCTTCCTGGCCGCACTGGCCGGCACCGACCTGGACGGCTCCGCCAAGATGGAGGCCCTGTCCATGCTCAACGGCTTCGTCGCCCAGTTCGCCCAGTGGGAGCGGGCCAACGCGGCCCCGGCCGGCGGCGAGACCTGGCAGGCCGACCTGATCAAGTACCTCTACGGCGTCGCGGCGAGCGGCAACTACCCGCACCTCGCGGCGACGATGGCCGCCGGCGGTCCCCCACTCGAACCGGACGCGGTCTTCGCCCGCTCCCTCGACCGCCTGCTGACCGTCCTCCTCGGCCCGACCTGATCCCAGTCCGCGCGAAACCCCGCGCCCCGGACGTGGAACGGCGGCGTACGGGAGGACTCCCGTACGCCGCCGCGTCGATCGATGAACCGCCGGACGGAGACCGTCAGACGGAGACCGTCACCGTGTCCTTGCCGGACCGCAGGAGCGTGCCGTTGGCTGCGCCCGTGGTCTCGCCGTCGCGGATGGTCTCGACGCCGTTGACGCGCACGCTGACCACACCCGTCGACTCGCTGGTCAGGCGCGGGCTGTCGCCCGGCAGGTCGTGCATCAGGCGGGCCGGGCCCGAGCCCACCGTCTCCGGGTCGAACAGGACCAGGTCGGCGTGGAAGCCCTCGGCGATCCGGCCGCGGTCCTTGAGGCCGAACAGCTCGGCCGGCTCGGTGGTCAGCATCTGCACCGCGCGCTCCAGCGAGACGAGCTTGCGGCCGCGGAGCATGTCGCCGAGGAAGCGCGTGGTGTAGGTCGCGCCGCACATCCGGTCGAGGTGCGCGCCGGCGTCCGAGCCGCCCAGGATCACGTGCTCGTTGTCCCACACCTGCTGACGCAGGTCCCACGACGCCGTGTCGTTGTCGGTCGGCATCGGCCACAGCACCGTGCGCAGGTCGTCGTTGATGCAGATCTCGACCAGCGTCCAGAAGTCGTCCTGGCCGCGCTCCTTGGCGATGTCCGCCACGACGCGGCCGGACAGGCCCTCGTTCGCCTCCGAGTAGGTGTCGCCGATGACGTAGCGGCCGAAGTCCGCGAGCCGGCGGAAGACGCCCGCCTCGGGGCTGTCCGCGTTGCGCAGCATCTCGGTGCGCACGTCCGCGTCACGCAGCTTGGCGATCCGCTCCGGGACCGGCAGCGACAGGATCGGGCCCCAGTTCGGGATCAGGTTGAGCGCGCAGTAGGTCAGGAACGACATGTTCATCGGGACCAGGACCGGCATGGTCAGGATGACGATCCGACCACCGGCCTCCTTGGCCTTCTCCGACGCGTAGATCTGCCGGGGCGCGCGGTCAGGCGCGGCGGCGTCGACGGTGAGCACGTTCCAGTTCATCGGGCGGCCGGCCGTGGTGGTCATCTTGACCAGCAGGTCGATCTCCTCGTCCGAGAACTTGTCCAGACAGCCCGCGACGATGACCTCGAGCTGGGTGCCCTCGTGCTTGCCGACCTCCTCGCACAGCGCGAGGATCTCGGCCGGCGTCGCGGCGCGCGACGGTACGGGGTTGCCGTCGCCGTCGGTGTGGTTCGACTGGCCGGTGGAGAAGCCGAGCGCGCCGGCGTCCATCGCCTTGCCCAGCTCGACGACCATGGCCGCGACCTGCTCCGGCGTGGCCTCCTTGCCGACCGAGTCGCCGCCCATGACGTAGCGGCGGATCGCGCAGTGGCCGGCCATGAAGCCCGCGTTGACCGCGATCTTTCCCTCGAGCTTGTCGAGGTACTCGGCGAAGGTCTCCCAGCTCCAGTCGACGCCGTTCTCCAGCGCCGGGAGGGCCATGCCCTCGACCTTGGCCATCATCCGGCGGGTGTAGTCGGCGTCCTCGGCCTTGAGCGGCGCGAGCGTGAAGCCGCAGTTGCCGCCGATGATCGTGGTCACGCCGTGGTTGACCGAAGGCGTGGCGTACGGGTCCCAGTGCAGCTGGGCGTCGTAGTGGGTGTGCGGGTCGACGAACCCGGGAGCCAGGATCAGGCCCTCGGCGTTCTCGGTGCTCGCGGCCTCTTCGGTTATGCCGCCGGCGGGGGTTACCGCGACGATGCGGCCGTCCCTTATGCCCACGTCACCCAGGAAGGACGGCGCGCCCGTCCCGTCGACGACGGTTGCTCCGGTGATGACGTGGTCCAGCATGGCGAAGCTCCTTCTGCCCTCGGTGTTGCCTGCGAACGCGGCCATCCACATGCACGGCCTCGTACACCCACGGACCTGATGGTACGTCAGATATACGAGGCCGCCAGGGCTCCCGACACGATGAGACCGGTCTCACCCGAGTCATGCCGCTGGGGCATATCTCATCCCCGAATCAGAACAACCTGTTCCCGAATCAGAACAACTTCACGCCCGCCATCCAACCGCCGTCGACGACGATGTGGGTGCCGGTCATGTACGAGCTGTCGGCGCTGGTCAGGTACAGGGCGGCGGCGGCGATCTCGTCCGGTTCGCCGATCCGGGCGAGGGGGATGCCGGCGAAGACGTCGCTGACCGGGTCCGGCTCGCCCGGCGCGGGCGGCGGGGTGTGCAGGCCCTCGATGTCGCCCGGGTTGGTCATCGGCGTGCGGACGCCGCCGGGGCAGATCGCGTTGACCCGGATGTGCGGCGCGGCCTCCAGAGCGGCCACTCGGGTCATCGCGATCACCGCGCCCTTGGTGGAGGCGTACGCGACCAGGCCCTCCATGCCGGCCAGGCCCGCGTACGACGCAATGTTCACGATCGTGCCGGGACCGCCCGCCGCGCGCAGCGCCGGCAGCGCGGTCTTCATGCCCAGGAACGTGCCGAGCTGGTTGACCTCGACGATCCGCAGGTATGCCTCCCGCGACATCTCCTCGATCGCCTCGAAGGCCAGGATGCCCGCGTTGTTCACCAGCCCGTCGAGCTTGCCGAACTCGGCGACGGCGACTCGCACCGCGCGCTTCCAGTCGTCCTCGTTCGAGACGTCCAGGTGCACGTACCGCGCCGCGTCGCCGATCTCCTTGGCCGCCGCCTCGCCGGCCTCGTCGAGGATGTCGGCGAGCACGACACGTGCGCCCTCGGCCGCGAACAGGCGGGCCTCGACCACGCCCTGGCCGCGCGCCGCACCGGTGATCAGAACAACCCTGTCGTCGAGCCTGCCCATACGAAGTTCCTTTCGAATCAAGCGGACTGATGAAGCGTCAGGAAAGGTTCGGGGCGACCTCGGCGGCGAAGAGCGCGATCTGGTCGAGCAGCTCGGCCAGGTCACGGCTGCGGAAGCGGACCTGGATCTGGTTCGCGCCCTGCTCGCCGTACCAGCGCAGCGACTCGGCGATCTTGTCCGCGCTGCCGGTGAGCGTGTGCGCGCCGACGTCCCAGCCGGCCTCGCCGACGTACATGATCTCGGTGATCGCACCGATGTCCAGGCGCTCCTCGGCGCGGCCGAACTCCGCCATGTAGCCCTTGAGTTCGGCCAGCTGGGCCGGGTACGTCCCACGCGGGCTGCCCTGCGGGAGCCAGCCGTCGCCGTACTTGGCGACCCGCTTGAGGGCCGCTCCCGCCGAGCCGCCGATCCAGATCGGCGGCCGCGGGGTCTGTACCGGGCGCGGCAGCGCACCCATGTCGGAGACCTGCCAGCGCTCGCCCGCGAAGGTCACGTACTCGTCGCGCAGCGCGAGGTCGAGCAGTTCCAGCGCCTCGTTGAGCGCCTTGCCGCGGGTCTTGAAGTCCACCCCGAGCATCTCGAACTCGGCCTCGACGTGCCCCGCGCCGGCGCCGACGATCGCGCGTCCCTCGGAGATCCTGTCCAGTGTCGCGAACGCCTTCGCCGACATCATCGGGTGGCGGTACGCGAGAACCGACACGTGACTGATCAGCCGGATCCGCTCGGTGATCCCCGCGAGCCAGCCGAGCGTGGTCATCGTGTCCCACCACTCGGTACCCATCGCCCCGGCGTGGCTGCGCGGGATCGCGGTGTGGTCGCAGACCGCGATGTAGGCGAAGCCGGCCCGGTCGCACGCCTGCGCGATCCGGCCAAGCTCGTCGGGCCCCGAGGTCTCCTCCCAGGCTTCCGCGTACAGCTTGCTCTGCGACTGGATGGGCAACTGCATGCCGACGTGCAGGGTGCCCGGGGGCAGGATCGCGGCCATGGAAGAGCCTCCGAGGGATCGAGGGGGATCGTTGGACTGTGGCGAACGCGTGTCACATACTCCGATCTAACGGGTCGTCAGACAAGGCCGAAGCACCGCTCCTGGAGGAACCGGACCGTGATCAACACCACCGATCCGAGCGTCGACGAGGCCGAGGTCCGGATGCGTCTGGAGGTCGAGGAGGCCACCGGCGTCGCGGTCCTGACGCTGTGCCGACCGGACAAGCTGAACGCGTGGAGCTGGGAGGCCACCCGTCAGTTGGGGATCATGGCCGACCGGATCCGCTTCGACGAACGGGTGCGGGTGGTGCTGCTCCGGGCCGAGGGCCGGGCGTTCTGCGCGGGCATCGACGTGACCGCGCCGGGCGGCGCGATCACCGGCCGTTCCGTCGCCGAGCGGACCCGCAACTACTACGAGGGCCTGCGCTGGGTGCACGAGCGCTTCCGGGTGTTCGCCAGGCTGCCGCAGCCGGTGGTCGCCGCGATACAGGGCTACTGCCTGGGCTTCGGTTTCGAGCTCGCGCTGATGGCGGACATCCGGATCGCCGCGGAGGACGCGAAGTTCGCGCTGCCCGAGGCGCAGATCGGCGTCGCGGTGGACGCCGGCGGCGACATCCGGATCGCCCGCGAGGCCGGCGCCGGCTGGGCCAAGCTGCTGTCCCTGACGGGCCGTCGGATCGACGCGGCCAAGGCCGAGCGACTCAACCTGGTCCAGGAGGTGGTCCCATTGGCCGACCTCGACAAGACCGCCCGCGCCCTCGCCGAGGAGATCGCCGCCAACGCCCCCCTGGCCGTCCAGGGCATCAAACGCAGCATCGACACCTTCACCGACGCCAACCTGGACGCGGCCCTGGGCCTGACGGCAATGTCGGCAGCCCTCACACTGGTATCCGAGGACTCGGTAGCGGGCTACGCAGCCAAGGCAATCCGCAGCACAGCCGAATTCGAAGGCAAGTAGCCGGCCGAACTCGGCCTCAAGCGCCGGCCAGGCTACGAATAGCCCGACCGACGCCTGAGGCCACCTCGGCCGAAGGCCGGGTAATCAGCCCGGCCGGCGCTTGAGGCCAACCAGCCCGGCCGGCGCTCGAGGCCAAGAGCCGCCCGAAGGCCCCGCGCCCTAGCGACGCGCCGCCTCCTCGGCCGCACGCGCCCGCAGTTCGAACTTGAGCACCTTCCCGCCAGGATTCCTCGGCAGCTCGGTGACGAACTCGACCGTCCTCGGCACCTTGTAGTTCGCCATCTCCTGGCGACAGAACGCGATGACCTCCTCGGCGGTGACCGCAGCCCCCGGCCGCAGCAGCAGGTAGGCCTTGCCCACCTCACCCATCCGCGCGTCCGGAACGCCGACCACCGCGGCCTCGGAGATCGCCGGGTGGCCGGCCAGGACCGACTCGATCTCGGCCGGGTAGGCGTTGAAGCCGCCGACGATGAACATGTCCTTGATCCGGTCGGTGATCCGCAGGTTGCCCTGCTCGTCGAGCACGCCCACGTCGCCGGTGTGCAGCCAACCGTCGGCGTCGACCGCCTTGGCGGTCTCCTCCGCGTCCTCGAAATAGCCCTTCATGACGTTGTAGCCGCGCACCCACACCTCGCCCGACTCGCCGACCGGCACCGGCTTGCCCTCGGCGTCCACCGTGAGCACCTCTACGCCCGGTATCGCCCGGCCCGACGTGGACGCGATGATCTCGGCCGAGTCGCCCTGGCGGCACATGGTCGCCGTGCCGCACGACTCGGTCAGGCCGTACGCGGTGAGCACCGAGTCGAAGCCCAGCTCGTCCGCCATCCGGGTGACCAGGGACAGCGGCACGGCCGCCGCGCCGGTGACCGCGAGCCGCAGCGAGGACAGGTCGTACTTGCCGCCGCCCTCGCGCGCCACCGCGTCCAGGAGCGAGGTGTAGATCGTCGGCGCGCCCGGGAGCACGGTGATCTTCTCCTGTTGGATCACCGACAACGTGGCGTCCAGGTCGAAGACCGCCTGCGGGACCATCGTGGCGCCCTTGATCAGGCTCGCGATCAGGCCCGCCTTGTACCCGAAGGTGTGGAAGAACGGGCTGACGATCAGGTACTTGTCGCCCTCGACGACGCCCACGACGGACGCCCACGTGTCGAACACGCGCAGCGTCTGCGCCTGCGTGGTGAGCACGCCCTTGGGCTGCCCGGTGGTGCCGGACGTGAAGATGATGTCGCCGATGTCGTCCGGCCCGACGCCGGCCTTGCGCGCGTCGATCTCGGCGGGGGTGATCCGGTCGCCGCCGGTCAGGAAGTCCGCCCACGCGACGCAGTCGTCCGGCGCGCTGTCCGCGAGCACGACCACGCGGGCCAGGTCGGGCAGGTCCGCGAAGGCGAGACCCTCGGCCGCACCGCCGGCCGCCTGGCGCAGCATCCCGACGTACGACGAGCCGAGGAAGGTGCCCGAGACGAACAACACCTTGGCGCGTGTCTTGGCCAGCACGTACTTGGCCTCGGCCCCCTTGTACCGCGTGTTCATCGGCACCACCACGCCGCCCGCGGTCAGCGTGCCGAGCGCGGACACGATCCAGTCCAGCGAGTTCGGCGCCCAGATGCCGACCCGGTCGCCCTTGACGACGCCCGCCGCGATGACCGCACCGGCGGCACGCCGGACGCGGTCCCGCAATTGGGCGTAGGTGACCCGTACATTGCCGTCGACCACGGCCTCGCGGTCACCGAAGCGGTCCGCCGCCCTGTCGACGAGAGAGGGAATGCTCCCCGACTCAAGGTCCCCTTGCATGATCGCTCCCGGAGAGGCCAGAGGTTGATTGAACCTGACGGTACGTCAGATCATGGCGGGGAGGGAAGCGGCGGAACGGCGATCGAGACGCAGACCACCGCGATGTGGTGGTCACCGATGATTGAGGGTTGAGGCATGCGCAAGTTCGAGACGCTGGGCTACGAGCAGGAGAACGGCGTCGCGTGGGTGACGCTGAACCGCCCGGACCGGCACAACGCGTTCGACGTCACGATGATCGACGAACTGCACACGCTGTGGCGTGCGCTGCGACACGACGACGACGTGCGCTGCGTCGTGCTGACCGGCGCGGGCGACAAGGCGTTCTGCACCGGGATCGACCGCGGCGTGGACATCCCGCAGCCGTCGTCGCCGTTCATGATCGACGACCCGATGCTCAAGATCGGGCCGAAGTTCTCGGACCTGTGGAAGCCGGTCGTCATCGCGGTCAACGGGATGGCCTGCGGTGGCGCGTTCTACCTGCTCGGCGAGTGCGAGTTCGTGATCGCGGTGGAGGAGGCGACCTTCTTCGACCCGCACACGACGTACGGCATGGTGTCCGGATTCGAGTCGATGCACCTCGCGCAGCGGATGCCGCTCGGCGAGGTCATGCGGCTCACCCTGCTGGGCAACGCGGAGCGGATGAGCGCCAAGCGCGCGTACGAGACCGGACTGGTCTCCCAGGTCGTCCCGGCCGCCGAGCTGCTCGAAACGGCGCGCTGGGCCGCCGAGACGATCGCGTCCTACCCGCCGCACGGCGTCCAGGGCTCGATCCGCTCGATCTGGGCCGCCCGCGACCTGACCCGCGCACAGGCCCTGAGCATGGCCCCGCACATGATCGAACTGGGCAACCTGGACTGGTCCGAGCAGGCCGGCCTGTTCCAGGGCCGCAGCAAGGAGTACCGGGTCCGCTGAGGCGGCCCACTCGTTCGGGTGATCCGCGCGAACCGACGCCGGCTCACCCGAACGCGCCCCGCGACCCACCGTGCATGTCCCACCGCGACGGGGCGAGCTATCGATCCAAGGACTTGCCGCGATCGACGTCCCGCGACCTACCGGACGAGAACGTGCCGCGAACCACGTCGGGCGAGCCACCGGGCGGTCCCGGCGTGGACTGCCATGGATGAACGCCGGCGGGCCGATCGTCGGGGGCGGGGTCGATGGCCGGGAGTCCCCGCGAGGGTCTTGCCCGGACCACCCCGTCGCCGGTCGTGACGGCCCGGGCGATGGCTTGGTCGAGGGCGCCACCGGCCCGTGCCTTCCGGTCATAGGCGCGACGGACGGGCATCTGTACTCGCTGGGGCAACGGCGCGGCGAGTCCGTGTGCCGCGACGACGGCCGCGACGGCGTCCCGCGACGGTGCCCGCTGCGCGGTGGGACTGCTCGCGGGCTCCGACTTGGCGACCCGGGCCATCGTCGTGACCACTTCGTCCGTGATCTCGACCGGTCTCGGAGGCTCCCACGGTCGTACCCACGCGGGTCCCCTTTTGGGCTCCGGAGCCAGGCCATGCCAATGCAGTTCCGTGTGGGCGAACCTCACCAGGTCCTTCGCTCGCACGACCCGCGACCCGCGCAGCACTCGGGCCTCGTTCTTCTTGGAGGCGTGGTGCGGCCACCACACGCCGTAGGCGGCCCGCAGGCTCAGGAATTCCGGGTTGGCCTCCGCGCCCGGAACCGTGCGACCGAGTTCGCCGAACATCGGGCCGAAGAACGCACCCGAGTATCGCCGCCTGCCGCGACTCCAGGGGATGTGCAGCCTCGGAGGCGTCCGGTTCAGCACCCACGCCTCGTCCATGAGTCGGTCGGATGCCTGGTCCAACGGTCGATCGCCGACCCAGTGGTAGCGGGCGTAGCCGAAGAGGGGCGGCCGAACGCCCTCGGGGACCGCACCGGTCTCGACGAGCCAATTGCCCTCCGGAATGACGCCCTTGCGAAGTTGCTTGAGAATCTCCTTGCGGCGCTCGTACTCGTGGATTATCTGCGGCCATTCGTCAGCCGAGATGGCGCGAGCCAGGCGGGCCGCGAAGGAGGCGTTCCTGCGCAGTTCATCCGCGCTTCCGGACGGTCGCACGCCATCCTCGACGATCGGCGGGCTCAGCTTGCCGGACTCGAGCTGTTTCCACATCTCGGCCTCGGTCGCGGGCGGATCGGGCTTTGTGTCGTCGCCCTCCTTCATGGTCCACAACTTCGGCATGGCGTAGATCTCGCCGTGTGGGCCGATCCGGGGCCACCATCTGACACTCATGTCCGCGCGCTTCTGCGTCTCGTCGGCTGTGAGCCTGTGCAGTAGGCGAAGTCCCCCGATGATCGCCCGGTACACGGGGACCCGACGACGCATCCGGCGATACTCGACCCGAAATCGCTCGTCGCTCTCCAGCCAGGCGCTGCCCTGGAGTTTCCGACCACGGACGTGATCGGTGATGGCGTTGGGCACTGTGATCCATTCCGGTACACACAGGTATCGGGAATGCGCGGGTCCGAATCGATGAGCCTACTGGGAGAGTTGCCCGCTGCGGGCAATGCCCGGCCCCTCGTCGACGCTCCCGAACGGGTCCGGCCCGTCGGGGTCCTCGCACAGGATCGTCCGCTGATCGAGTCGTTGCCGTGATCGACACGAATGCCCCCGATTCGAGAATGAACCGGAGGCATTCGCGCGTGACGACGGCCGCCCTGATGCGTCGTCAGTTCATGGGGTGATCAGAACGACGGTGTGGTCGGCGCCGGTGTGTCGCCGAGCAGGTCCGTCGCCACCCGGTCGCGGTGCGTGCCCACGTCGCCCCACGCGGTGCCCAGGGCCCACGCGCGCTTCATGAACAGCTGGAGGTCGTGCTCCTCGGTGTAGCCGATCGCGCCGTGCACCTGGAGACAGTTGCGGGCCGCGAGATCGGCCGCCTCGGTCGCGTAGATCTTGGCCATCGACACGTCGCGGGCGGCCGAGGGCAGGTCGCGCGCGAGCGAGTAGGCCGCGCGCAGCACGACCGGCTTGGCGAACTCCAGCTTGATCAGCACGTTGGCCAGGTGGTGCTGGACCGACTGGTGGGTGCCGATCAGCACGCCGCGCTGGACCCGCTGCTTGGCGTACTCGACGGTCATGTCGAGCATCCGTCGGGTCAGGCCGAGCAGTTGTGCGGCGGCGCCGAGCGCGCCGCGGTCGGCCGCGCGGGCCAGGGCCGCCTGCGCGCCCGAGGCCACCAGGGTCTCCGGGACCGGCTCGAAGCCGACCGTGTAGAGCTTGCGGCTGCGGTCGACCGAGCGCTGCGCAGTGAGCTCGCAGTCGGCCGGGTTCACCACGTGGACGTCGCCGTTGTCGAGCCCGATCACGAGCAGGTCGGCGGCGGCGGCCTCGACCGCGAGCCGCTGACCGGGCAACAGCACGGAGGCGGTCGCCGCACCCGACGCGATCCGGGCCAACCACCCCGCGTCCGGCGCGAACTCGGCCAGCAGGCCGACCGCGACAGCGGCTTCCAGCAGCGGCTCGGGCAGCGCGGCGTAGCCGGTCTCGACCAGCACGGCGGCGAGCTCCTCGTCGCCCATGCCCAGGCCGTCGTGCTCCTCGGGGACCACGATGCCGGTCACGCCGACCTTCGCGAGCTCCTGCCAGCGCGAGGAGATCGCGCTGTCGGCCGCCCACGCGGCGCGTACGTGCGTGGTCGTGCACTGGTCGGCGAGGAAGTCGCGGACCGTGTCGCGGAACAGTTCCTGGTCTTCGGTGTATGCGAGACGCATCGTCGGAATCCTTCTACTTCGCTCGGGGCAGGCCGAGGATGCGTTCGGCGATCGTGTTCCGCTGGATCTCGTTGGTGCCGGCGTAGATCGGGCCGCCGAGCGCGAACAGGAAGCCGTCCAGCCAGCCGCCGTCGCCGTCGTCCAGCTCGCCCGCCTCGCCGAGCAGGCGCAGCGCGGTCGCGTGCAGCTCGACGTCCATCTCGGACCAGAAGACCTTGTTGATCGACGAGTCGGCGCCGATCGCGCCGCCCGCCTGGAGCTTGGTGACGGTGCCGAACGTGAACAGCCGGTACGCCTCGGCGTCCATCCACGCGCGCACGACCGCGTCGCGCTCGGCCGGGCGCGGACTGTCCTTGTACAGCTCGATCAGCCTGTTCGCGGGGGCCACGAAGCGGCCCGGGCTGCGCAGGTTGAGGCCGCGCTCGCTGCCGGTCGTGGCGATCATGATCTTCCAGCCCTCGTTCACGCCGCCGAGCACGTCGGCGTCGGGCACGAAGACGTTGTCCAGGAAGACCTCGGCGAAGCCCGGCTCCCCGTCCAGCTGTGGGATCGGCCGTACCGTCACGCCCGCGGACGCGAGGTCGACCATGAAGTAGGTGAGGCCGCGGTGCCGCTGCGCCTCGGGATCGGTGCGGAACAGGCCGAACAGGCGATGCCCGTAGGTGCCGCGCGAGCTCCAGATCTTCTGCCCGTTCAGCAGCCAGCCGCCGCGCTCCTCGTCGCGGTCGGCGCGCGAGCGCACGTTGGCGAGGTCGGAGCCGGCCTCCGGCTCGGACCAGCCCTGGACCCAGATCTCCTCGCCGGAGGCCATCCTGGGCAGGTAGCGGTCCTGCTGCTCCTTACTGCCGAACTCGAAGACGGTCGGCGCGAACAGGAAGATGCCGTTCTGGCTGACCCGGCCCGGGGCGCCGGCGCGGTAGTACTCCTCCTCGAAGATCAGCCACTCGGTGAGGCCGGCCTCGCGTCCGCCGTACGCCTTGGGCCAGGACACCACGGCCCAGCGCGCGTCGAAGAGCTGCTTCTCCCACGCCTGGTGGGCGAGGAAACCCTCCCGCGTGTCCATCGACGGCAGTGGCTCGGCGGGCACGTTGGCTTCGAGCCAGGCGCGCACCTCCCGGCGGAACTCCTGCTCCTGCTCGGTGAATTCGAGATCCACTGGGCGACTCCCTCGACGGGTGTGAGACCGAGGACACACAGGTCGAAACCCGGTCGGACACGGGTAGCATAACTGACGGGTCGTCAGGTTAACCGCTTCGCACGGTGTCGCGACACCATACGGAGCGTGCGATCCGACACGCGGGCAGTCCGAACGTCAGTCGAGACGGTCGAATACTCGATCGGTCGAATTCCAGAGGGGGCCCCAGTGGCCGAGGCATACATCGTCGACGCGGTCCGCACGCCGGTCGGCCGCAAGAAGGGCAGCCTGGCGGGCGTACACCCGGCCGACCTGGGCGCGCACGCGATCCGGGCGCTGGTCGCCCGCACCGGGATCGACCCGGACGTGGTCGAGGACGTGGTGTTCGGGTGCGTGGACGCGATCGGGCCGCAGGCGGGCGACATCGCGCGCACGGCGTGGCTGGCGGCCGGCTACAGCGAGGCGGTGCCCGGCGTCACGATCGACCGGCAGTGCGGGTCCTCGCAGCAGGCGATCCACTTCGCGGCACAGGGCGTGATGTCCGGCACGCAGGACGTGATCGTGGCCGGCGGCGTACAGAACATGAACCAGATCCCGATCGCGGCCGCGATGACCTCGGCCGCGCAGTTCGGCTTCACCGACCCGTTCTCGGGGTCGAAGGGCTGGGTCGCGCGCTACGGCGACCAGCCGGTGGACCAGTTCCACGGCGCCGAGCTGATCGCGAAGCGCTGGGACATCTCCCGGTCGGAGATGGAGGAGTTCGCCCTCGCCTCGCACGACCGCGCGATCCACGCGATCGACAACGGGTACTTCGAGCGCGAGATCGCCCCGATCGACGTGGACGGCACACTCGTCTCGGTCGACGAGCCGCCGCGTCGCGGCACCACCCTGGAGAAGATGGCCGGGCTCAAGGTGCTGATGGAGGGCGGCCGGATGACCGCCGCCGTCGCGTCGCAGATCTCCGACGGCGCGGCCGCGCTGCTGATCGTGTCGGAGCGGGCGCTCAAGCAGTACGGGCTGACCCCGCGGGCCCGGATCCACCACATGAGCGTGCGCGGCGCGTCCCCGATCGAGATGCTCTCGGCGCCGATCCCGGCCACCGAGTACGCGTTCGCGAAGTCCGGCCTGACCATCGACGACATCGACGCGGTCGAGATCAACGAGGCCTTCGCCCCGGTCGTGCTGTCCTGGATGAAGGACATCAAGGCCCCGCACGAGAAGGTCAACCCCAACGGCGGCGCGATCGCCCTGGGCCACCCCCTCGGCGCGACCGGCGCCCGCCTGATGACCACCCTCCTCCACCACCTGGAGCGCACCGGCGGCCGCTACGGCCTCCAGACCATGTGCGAAGGCGGCGGCCAGGCCAACGTCACCATCATCGAACGCCTGGGCTGACGGACCACGAACACACACGGGCGCGGCCACCGGATCGGTGGCCGCGCCCGTCGCGCGAGTATGAAGGGCCCTGTGGGCTACTCGGTCTGCTCGGTCTGCTCGGATCTAGGAAGACCGCTCCGGTTGCCAGACCGGGGTCCGGCTGCCGTCCGGCCAGACCGTGCTGCTCTTGCCGGTCCGGCTGTCGTAGGCCACCGTGCGAGAGATGCCCGCGGCCCCCGCGTCCTGATGGTCGATCGCGATCTGGCGGCTGTCGGGGGACCAGTCGAAGACCGGGCGGACGCCGCCGCCCATGTTGGTCGCGTTGCCGGGGATCAGGGTCAGCTTGCCGGACTCCAGATCCTGGACGTACAGCCGGATCGAGTGGGTGACGACCGAGACGATCGCGAGCTGCTTGCCATCCGGCGAGATGGCCGAAAGCGGGTTCACCGGGGGGAGTTCCTTCGGGCGCGGCACATCGGTGACGGAGCCGTCCTTCGCGTTGTACAGCGCGACGACACCACCCGTGCTCTCGCACGTCGGCGCGGCGTCGGGCCGCCTCGCGTCGCGAGGGGCCTTCCGCGCGCGGGTGAAGGAGTACACCCCGGCCCGGGACGCGGCGAACGTCGAATCGCAGAACTCGTTCGCGTTGTCGAAGAGTTGCTTGGGCGCCGAGCCGCCCTTCGCCGGGACGGACATGATCCGCGCGCCGAGACCGGCCGAGCCGCGCGGGTCGACCGTGTGCGTGAAGAACAGTGTCCCGCCGTCGGCGGAGAACTCCGGCTGGATGTAGGCGCCGTCCTTCGGCGTCAGGTTCACCGGGTCGGATCCGTCGAGGGACTCCACGCGCAGCCCGGGGCCGGTCGTGTCGCCGGCCGTCAGGACGTTCCCCGCGACCCGGTCGGCGGTCGGGGAGATCGCCTCGATCCGGATGTCGCGCGCGGGGACCTCGGCGCGGGCTCCTTGCAGACCCCGGCGATCGGTGACCACCGACCGACCGTCGATGTTCAGGATCATTCGGGCGTTCTGCGGATCGGTCGTCGCACCGGGCTTGGCATCGTCGTCCGCCGGGGGCACGGCCACGCCGGGCGCGCCCGTCGGCGTGGGATCGCCCGTCGCCGTCCGGGCCGCGCCGGGTGCGTCCGTCCGCGGACCGTTCGAGGGCACGGTGTCCCGACCCGGGGCGGCTTGGGCCCGGGAGTCGTGATCGGCCCGGACGAGCATCCAGGCCACCATTGCCGCGCACATCAGCGTGACCAGCGTCGCGGTCAACCACACCGGACGGATCTTCCCCGCACCACTTTGCAAGGGCACGACGCCCAACCTTTCTCGGCAGCGCGAGGTCGTGCGCCACCCACATCCGATGCGCCCCCGAAGGGCCCCATGACCAACGCGCCGTTTCGGCGCGCCCCACCAGTCGCCGCCCATCCAAGCACGCATGGCGCGCTCCCGCCCGAGTGGGGCTCGGCCAACTTGTTCGAAGCACGAAATCCGTCACCGAGAGCCGCATCCGTCCCCCGAGGCCACCGAACGCGCCCCGAACACCCGAGCTGACGGACCGTCACCACACCCCCGGGGGCCCGCCGATCGCCACCGCTCGGCGCACTGGGCTCGGTCACTCGGGAACAGGGGTCGGGCGGGCTCACCGCCGCCGGCCGGAGCCGAGTACGACTTGCGGCGCGGCGGGTCGCGCCGGGCCCGTCCGCGCCGCCGAAGGCGGACGGCGATCGGTGTCGCGGGCGACTCGCTCCCGTACTACGACGTCCACCAATGAACGCACTTGCCGCCCGACGGCGATCCGACACGGCGATCGGACGCCGTCGGATCGCCGTCGGGCGGCACCGGACGCGGGAGGTGATCCCCCGCGTTCGGTCGGTCCTAGCCCAGCGGCACCTTCACGTCGCCGTTCGGCGAGTCCACGAAGTCGTACATCGCGCCCGGCTCGGTCAGCGCGGTCGCCTCGCGGGCCTGGGCGTCGCCGACCGCCGACTGCCCGCCGACGATCACGAGCCGGTCCAGGGAGGGGGCCGTCGTGGTGAGGTAGTCGGTGGTCGCCTCCGGCAGCCCGTCCTCGGTGGTCAGCAGCAGCGGGCCGTGGCCGGCGATCAACGCGCCGCCGGTCAAGGCGTCCTGCCAGGACTCCTGGTTCACCAGCGCGGCGGCCTTGGGCCGATCGATGAACCCGGTCGCGAGCAGGCGCGCGGTATCCGCCGCGTCCGTGCCGTTCGCGGTCAGATCGGCGGGGAGTCCGGCGTCCTCCAGCGCGGTCACGGCGGGTCCGCCGACGGCGGTCACCTTGGTCACCGAGCGATCCAGCGAGCGCAGGTAGTCCTCGGTCGCCTGCGGAAGCGTCTCGCCCCACGTGAACACCACCGTGGTGTCCGAGCGCGACCCGGCGGCGGCACCCGCGGCGAGCGCGTCGTAGTGCTCCTCGGCCGTCGCGACCAGCACGCGCTTCGGCGCCGTGGTCATCTCGTTCGCGATCGCCACGCCGGTATCCGCGACCGCGTCGCCCTCCAGCCGCCTGGGCACGAAACCGAGCGCCCGCACCTGGTTGTCGACCGCCGTGGACACCACGTCCGCACCGCCGAGCACGTACACCATCGCGCCCGGCGCCAGAATCCGCGCCAACTCGGCCGAAACCGCCGGCGCCAGACCCGCCTTCGGCGTGAGCAGCATCGGGCCGCCCTTGGCACCCGCCAGACCCGCACCCGCCAGGCCGTCATAGAACGCGTCGGAGCGCGTCAACACCGCGACCTTCGCCTTGCGCGCACCCGTCGCCGTCCCGGCCGCGTCGTACTTGAACCGCGACGTCGCCACACCCGTCTCGATCGCGTTCGCGCCGTGCACGCGCACGCCCACCGACGGCGTCACGGTCCGGTTCGCCCAGATCGGCTGGACCTCTCCGCCGTTCGGGCCGATGAGGTTCACCGCACCCGTCACCAGGTCGAGGCGCTTACTGACGTTGAAGACGCCGAAGGCGAGGAACCGGCCGTCGGGCGACCACCGCGCGGGCCAGAGGTTGGAGTCCTCGTACACGGCCTTGCTGCGCTTGGTGGCCAGATCGAGGACGCGCAACTCGGCACGCTCGCCGCCGGGCAGCATCCGCATGTAGACCAGGCGCGTCCCGTCCGGGGAAATGCTCGGGAAGACTCCCTCGACGGGAACCTCCACGCCCGCGTCGTTCAGCTCGACGGCGGTCTCGACCGCGCCCGTTCCCGGGGTGTAGAGCATGACCGACGACGCACCGCCGCAGCGGTCGCCGATCGGAGCCTTCCGGGAGAAGGCGTACCGACCCGTCGATGTGGACAGGAAACGGTCGCACGAGATCGTCTGCGCCGGCAGCAGTGGCTGGGCGGTCGCGTCCCGATCCGCGGGAGCCGTCAGCAGTTGGGACTGGGTCCCGGTGTGATCCCCGACAACGTCGCCGGACAGGTACAGCGTCGAACCATCCGGCGAGAAGGCCGAGTCCTGACCGTGGCCGCGGGGTACCACGATGTGCGCGGCCCTGGTCCCGTCGGCGTCGACCGTGCGATACCGGAAGTCGTTCGCCGCGCTGGAACGACCGGCCAGTCGCTTGCCGTCCTTGGACACGGCGTCGAGGGTGTTGAGCCCGGTTTCGGCGACCGGCGAGCGGCCGCCGCCGCCGTCCGCACGGAGCAGACCGAACCCTCCGGATACCCAACCCGAGGTGTAGACCAGCTCCACCGGGTCACCCGGCGCGGCCTGAGTGGGCCGCACGGCCTGTGCGACCGGCATGGCCACGACGGTCGCGGTCAGCGCGAGCGCGGCCGTGGTGCACACGGCACCGACGGTCCTGAATGAAGGTTTCTTCAAGGTCAAGGCAATCATCTTTCGCAAAAGTGAACGACGGCCGGCGACAAGCACATCCCCCGATGCGTCGCGGCGGGCCCCGGGCCACATATCAACAAGACCGTCCGACACCCACGCCCCCAACCAGCCGGACCGGTCCGCGCCGAGCGTAGCGCCCCCACCCCACCCGCGAAAGCACGTTTCCCGAAACCTGACGGCACATCAACACCGTTGTTGGACAGACCAGTTCGGACCGAGCAACGAGCAATCCCGGTGCGCAGGCACGGAACCGGCGGATGCACGCCGAAAGGCGCGACCACCGATTTCGGTGGCCGCGCCTTCGAGGGTTCGCGGGTCGGATCAGAACTGGCGCTCGTACACGTGGGGTTCGTAGTCGGCCGGCTGCTGCGGGACCGCGTGCTGCGGGGCGTGGATCCTCGGGATGCGGCTGGGCCACCAGTTGGCGGTGCCGAGGAGGGTCATCAGGGACGGGAGGATGACGATGCGGACCACGATCGCGTCGATCAGGACCGCGGCGGCCAGGCCGACGCCCATCTGCTTCATGTCCATCATGCTCAGCGTGCCGAACACCGCGAAGACCGAGACCATCACGATCGCCGCGCTGGTGATCACGCCGGCCGAGCCGGTGATGCCCTTCTCCACCGCGTCCCGGGTGTTCAGGCCGCTCTGCGCGGCCTCACGGATCCGGCTGACCACGAAGACGTGGTAGTCCATCGACAGGCCGAACAGGACCACGAACAGGAACAGCGGCAGCCACGAGATGATCGTGCCGTTGGAGTTGAAGTCCAGGATCCCCTCGGCCCATTCGTGCTGGAAGACCAGGACCAGGAAGCCGAAGGACGCCAGCGCCGACAGCAGGTTGATGCCGATCGCGGTGAGTGCCACGACCACCGAGCGGAACGTCACCGACATCATGATGAAGGTCAGCAGCAGGACGAAGCCGATGACCAGCGGCAGCTTGCCCATGACGCGCTTGGCGTAGTCCTTGTTCTGCGCGGTCTCACCGGACACCGCGCTCTCCGCGCCGGGGACCTTGCCGACCGTCTCGGGCAGGATCACCTCGCGCAGTTCCTTGAGCGCGTCCTTGGCCCCGGTGCTCGAGCTGCGGTTGGGCGTGGTGACGCTGACCTTGAACGCCCGGCCGTCTGTGGACACCTCGATCTTCGGGTCGGAGCCGTGCACGAACAGCGGGCTCCGCTCGGTACGGGCGAGGGCCTGCTTGACCGCGGCCTTCGTCTCGGCCTTCTTGTCGGCGGGGGCCAGCGCGACGATGTCGCTCGGGGTGTTCTTGTTCGGGAACGCCTCGGTCATCCGGTCGTAGGTCTTCATGATCGACATGTCGCGCGGGAAGTCGTCCGAGGAGGTGTTCTGCAGCTTCATGTCGAAAGCCGGCAGGGCCAGCGCGCCGAGCGCGAGGACCGACACCACGAGCGTGATCACCGGGTGGTGCAGCGCGGGCCGCAGCAGGGCCTTCCACACCCGGGGCTCGCGGTCCTCACGGGCCGTCAGACGCCACAGGATCGGGATCCGCGGCCGGTCGATCTTGTTGCCCAGCTTGGCCAGCAGTGCGGGCAGCACGGTCAGCGAACCGATCATGGCGACCGCGACGACGATGATGCCACCGGTGGCCAGGCCCGCGAAGACCGCGTCGTCGGCGAGGTACATGCCGGCCATCGAGACGACCACCGCGACGGCGGAGACCACGACCGCGTGCCCCGAGGTCGCCGCTGCGATCTCGATGGCGTCGATCCGGTTCCGGCCCTTGGCCCGCTCCTCGCGCTCACGCTTGACGTAGAAGAGCGAGTAGTCGACGCCGACCGCCATGCCCATCATCATCACCACGCTGGCCACGCTGCCCGCGTCGGGGAAGACGTGCGACGCGAGACCGTACAGGCCCATCGATCCGACCACCGCGGTGATCGCGAGCAGCACCGGCACGGCGGCGGCGATCATCGCGCCGAACGCGACCATCAGGATGATCAGCGTGACCGGGAGGCTGAACAGCTCGGCCTGGCCGAGGTCCTTGCCGATCTGTTCGGTGAGCGCGACGTTCATCGACGCGTCACCGATCTCCGCCATGCGCACGTCGGGGTTGGCCTTCTGGGCCGCCTTCGTGGCGTTCAGCAGGGGATCGATGTGATCCTTCGCCTTCTCCGGGTCGCCCCTCATCGTGAGCGGCACCAACACCCCGGAGCCGTTGTCGGCGGTGACCGGCTCGCCGACCTTGTCGACCTCCTTGAGCTGCCGCAGGCGCTGCGTGACATCGGCCGCGGCCCTGCTCGCGGCGGCCGGGTCCAGCTTCGCCCCGTCCTTCGCGGTGATCAGGACGTTCTCGTCGGCCGCACCGATCATGCCGTACTGGTCCAGGATCTCGGTGGCGCGACCCGACTCGCCGAAGCGGAAGTCCTTGTCGTGGGTCTTCTCCGTCCCCACCATCCCGCCGAGGACCAGACAGGCGACGATAAACGCGACCCACATACCGATCGCTCGCCACGGGTGTGTGGCACTCCATCGTGCGACGCGAACGGTCGCCGGGTGCTTCGCCATCGTCTGGTCCCCTCGTGATTCACCGCGTGCTGCGCTGACAAGATCGAGTCTGTCGTCGCGAGCGGCCGTGAACACTGGAGCCGGCCCCCAAACGCGGTGGGTCTGGACCCACCCCCGCGACGGTTTCCTCACCCCGTGCGGACAGCACAACGTGGTGCCGCCGAAGGAACGGCGACACCACGCAGGCACATTGACGGGGCGTCCGAGAATACCCCGAGAATCACGTAAACGATCTTGATTTTCTCGGAGCAAACTCGACGGGAACTCAGGCCCCGGGCAGGGTTATTGCGTCATCAACTTTCCCGCGATTCGAGGTCGTGCAGAATCTCGCTCGCCTGGGCCGTGATGCGGACGATCAACTCCGCGCACGAGGGCAGGTCCTCGATCACGCCGACGACCTGGCCCGAGGCCATCACGCCCAGGTCCGGACGGCCGTCGACCATCGCGGCCTTGAGCAGCATCGGGGTGTTGGCCGCCATCAGCACCTGCGGCCAGCTGAGCCCCTGCGACTTCTTCATCGCCAGGCCCTCGCGGACCATGTCGGTGAGTTTGGTCCCGCTCAGTTTTTGGAATCTCAGGGCGTTGGCGATCGAGCGCGGGTAGCGCGCGACCACGGACCGCTGTTCGAGTCTCTTCACGAAATCGGTCGCCAGCACCCGGTGCGGGACGCCGTCGACCTCCTTCGACACCACCGTGCCGTTGACGTCGGTCGCGAGGTAGACCTCCTTGACCGCGGTGCCCACCGGGCTGTCCGAGGTCAGCAGGAAGCGGGTGCCCATCGCGATCGCGTCCGCGCCGTACGCCAGCGCCGCCACCAGGCCGCGCCCGTCGAAGAAGCCACCCGCCGCGATCACCGTGACGTCGCTGCCCCTGAGCACGTCGGTCACCTGCGGAAGGAGCAGCGTGGTCGGGATCGAGCCGGTGTGCCCGCCGCCCTCGCCGCCCTGCACGATCACGCCGTCGACGCCCCACTCGGCGACCTTCTGCGCGTGCCGCTTGGCCCCGATCGAGGGGACCACCAGCATGCCCAGGTCGTGCGCGCGCTTGATCAGGTCCTTCTTCGGCGCCTGCGCGAAGGACGCGACCCGGATGCCCTCGCGGCCCATCAGGTCGATCCGCTCGGCCGCGTCCGGCGCGTCCGCGCGCAGGTTGACCGCGAACGCCTTGGCCGTCGTCTTCTTGACCGCGGCGATCGCCGCGACGAGTTCGTCGTACGTCATCGTGGCCGAGGCCAGGATGCCCAGACCGCCGGCCTCGGCGGTCGCCGCGACCAGCCTGGGATAGGACACGTAGCCCATGCCGGTCTGCACGATCGGGTACTCGACGCCGAACTTCTCGGTGAACCCGTTGCGCAGCGCGGGGTGCGGTGTCACCGCGGAGCCCGTCACGCCGGCACCTCGCGCAGCCGCATGCCGCGCGGGTCGATGACGTCGCGGATGATCCGCAGCTCCTCGTCCGTGGGCACCCGCGTGGTCGGCACGTCCGCCGGGATCACCAGCTCGAAGCCGGTCGCCTCGACGACCTCCGCCACCGTGACGCCCGGGTGCAGCGACCGCAGCCGCATCACCTTCGCCTCGGTCTCGAAGTCGATCACGCACAGGTTGGTGACGACCCGTCGGACCTCGTGGAAGCGGCCGGCGCTGCCGACCGAGGCCGCGCGGTCGTAACCGACGCACGAGACCATGTCCACCTTGGGCGTGAGCACGCGCGCCGAGTGCTTGGGGATCCAGTAACTGGTGGTGTGGTTGATCGTGTTGCCCGGGCCGCCGCGCGAACCGAGCACCTGGCGCTTGGGCTTGGCCCAGTCGCCGATCGCCGAGATGTTGGCGTTGCCGTGCGGGTCGATCTGGACCGGGCCCATCATCACGTGCCGGCGGCCCGAGGTGAGCACGTCCAGCACCTGGCGGTAGGGGATCCAGCCGACCACGGCGAACTCGTCCGGCTTGGCGCCCAGTCGGGCGTCGCCCTCGAAGAAGTACGACTCGCCGTTGGACAGCATCAGGTCCGGCTCGAACGTCGCGCGGGCGAGCCGGGCGCCGATCGTGGGGATCGTGCCCATCGGGCTGCCGATGATCTCGCCGTCGCCGCGGAAGCAGTCCGCGACGGCCGCGACGCAGATGTCCGCGCGGCTCGCGACTCCCGGTGCCTCGGTCAGGGTCTCGGTGCTCACTTGGCCGTCTCCTTCTTGAACTCCTCGACGGCGGCCTGGTACGCCGCTTCGCTCTCGACCTTGAGGAATCGCCGCTCGAACGCGGCCCACGCCTCGGGGTCGGCCGCCGCGGCGACGTACGCCTTCTGGAACGCCTCGTCACGGCCGTACTCCGGCGGACACTCGGTGAAGTGCGCGCCGTTCGGGGCCTCGACGACGCCGTGCGTCATGTAGCGGTGCACGGTCAGCGTGTGCACGCAGCCGGCCGCCTTGAGCAGTTCCTCGCTCGGCACGATCCGCTCGGCCGAGACGTACGCCTTCTCGGCCGCGAGGCAGAACAGGTCGTCCATGAACTGGTCGGGGCCGGTCAGCGCGGCGTTGCCGCGCTCGTCGGCGACGTTCGCGTGGATCAGCGCGGCGTCCAGGTTCAGCGCCGGCATCGCCACCAACGTCTCGTCGCCGTACGGCGATTCGATCGTCTTCAGGTGCGGCGAGACCTTGAGGATGTCCGAGCCCAGACCCGCGCGGGTGGGCAGGAACGGCAGCCGCTGCGCGGCGGCGCGCAGGCCGGTGAGGAACATGCCCTCGTCGTATTCGACCGCCTCGACGAGACCGTTCTCGCGGACGTACCGGAAGTTCGGCTCGAGCGGGATCGAGTCGAGCGACACGAACGCGTAGACGAGCTTGCTCGCCTTGCCGGCCCGGGCGAGCAGCCCGACGTCGGGACCGCCGTACGAGACGACGGTCAGGTCCTTGAGGTCGGACCGCAGGATCGCGCGGACCAGGGCCATCGGCTTGCGCCGCGAACCCCATCCGCCGATGCCGACGGTCATCCCGTCGGAGAGCTGTGCGACGACCTGATCGGGCGTCATGCGCTTGTCGGCCATGGATGGTTGCTCCCGTCTACTTCGAGGTGTCCGCGTCGCGACCCTCGGTGAAGGCATCGCGCAATTCGTCCGACACACCGGTCAGGTTCAGCTCGAACGTGAAGCCCTGCTCATAGCGGTACGAGCGCTTGACGTCGACCGGGTCGATGCCGTTCAGCGACGCCTTCGCGGCGCGGATGACGGTCGGGCTCTTCGCGGCGATGCTGCGGGCCACCTCGAACGCGGTCTCGACCAGCTTGTCGCGGTCCACCAGCTTGTAGATCGAGCCGTACGCGTGGAGTTCGGCCGCGGGGGCGTTCTCCGACGTGTAGACCATCTGACGCATGCGGTGCTGCGGGACCAGCCGCGCGAGGTGCGTGGCCGCGCCGAGCGCGCCGCGGTCCACCTCGGGCAGGCCGAAGAACGCGTCGTGCGACGCGACGATGATGTCCGCGTTGCCGACCAGGCCGATCCCGCCGCCGACGCAGAAGCCGTGCACCGCGGCGATCACCGGCACCTCGCAGTCGTACACGGCCGCGAACGCGTCGAAGCAGCCCTTGTTGGCCGCGACGAGCGCGTCGAAGCCCTCGGTGTTCGACATTTCCTTGATGTCGACGCCGGCGTTGAAACCGCGCCCCTCGGCCCGGAGCACGACGGCCCGGACCTGCGGGTCGCGGCTCGCGTCGCGGAGTCGGTCCGCGAGTTCGAACCAGCCGGCGACGGTGAGCGCGTTGACGGGGGGTGCGTCGAGCACCACCTCGGCGATGCCCTCACGCACCTCGTAACGGATAGCCATGGCAACCAGATCCATTCGGCCGCGTGCGTCGGATCGGCTGGTCACGTACCCATGTACCGGCGGGTGCGGCCGACGCGGCCGTCCGGTCGTGAGAGGCACATCACCACCCGATCTGACTGATCGTCAGATTTCTGCCACCATAGTTGACCCCGAGCGACCCACGCCAGACGAACCGAGCGTGGCGCCCACGACACCAGAGCCCTTCAGGAGCAGGCCATGACGTCCTCCACCAACCCGCTCGACATGACCGGGCGCGTCGTCCTGGTGACCGGCGGCGGCAAGGGCATCGGACGCGGCATCAGCGAACGCTTCCTGGCCGCCGGGGCCGACGTCGTGGTGTGTTCGCGCAGCGAACCGGAGACCCTGCCGAGCGCGGGCGGCCGGACGGCGGTCTACACCCCCGCCGACGTGCGCGACCCCGACACGGCCTTCGCCGCCGTGGAGTTCATCGAGGAGCGGTTCGGCCGGCTGGACGTGCTGGTGAACAACGCGGGCGGGGCACCGCAGACCGACGCCGCCACCGCGTCGCCGCGATTCTCGAAGGCGATCATCGAGCTGAATCTGCTCGGTCCGCTGTATTTCGCGCAGGCCGCCCACCGCTTGATGCACCGTCAAGAAACCGGCGGGGTGATCGTGAACATCTCCAGCGTGAGCGGCGTACGGCCCTCGCCCGGCACCGCGGCGTACGGCGCGGCCAAGGCCGGGATGAACTCGCTGACCCGCTCCCTCGCGGTCGAGTGGGCGCCGAAGATCCGGCTGAACTCCGTGATCGTGGGCCTGGTACGGACCGAACAGGCGCACCTGCACTACGGCGACGAGGCCGGCGTGCAGCGCGTCGCGGACACCATCCCGCTGGGTCGGCTGGCCGACGCGTCGGACGTCGCGGACGTCTGCCTGTTCCTCGCGTCGCCCATGTCACGGTACGTCAGTGGAGCCGAACTGCTCATGCACGGCGGCGGGGAAATGCCCGCTTTCCTCCGTGCGGCGGACAGCGAAACCGATCATGCGCCCGTAAACTGACGGCATGACAGGACAAGTTCGCACCGTCGACGGCCGCGTCGCCGGGCGACGCGGACAGGCGACGCGGCAAAAGCTGCTCGACTGCCTCCGCGAGATGCTCGACACGTCTCCGTACCGGGACGTCAAGGTCATCGACGTCGCCCGTATGGCAGGCACCTCTCCCGCCACCTTCTACCAATACTTCCAGGACGTCGAGAGCGCGATCCTCGAGATCGCCAACGACATGGCCAAGGACGGCCAGCGTCTGAAGACTCTCGCCGAGGACCAGAACTGGGCCGGCAAGGGCGGCTACGCCGCGGCCGAGGCCCTGGCCGACGGCTTCCTCGACTTCTGGCGGGACTACGAGCCGATCCTGCGCGTCGTCGACCTGGCCTCGGCCGAGGGCGACAAGCGCTTCTACAAGGTGCGTCAGAAGATCCTGACGGCGGTCACCGGATCGCTCACCGAGGCCATCGAGGCCATGCAGGCCAAGGGCAAGGTCGCGGACGACGTGCAGCCCAACGCCATGGCGGGCACGCTCGTCGCGATGCTCGCGGCGGTCGCCGGGCACCAGAAGGGCTTCGAGTCCTGGAACATCAAGATGAAGGACGTCCGCCCCGCGCTCTCGACGCTGGTCTACATGGGCGTCACGGGCAAGAAGCCGCCGACTCGCTGAGCCGGTCGGCGCGTCGAAGCCGCCGCTCGACCCGGTCTTCGACCACGCCGCCCGCGAAAACGCCGGACGGGCCGAATTCGGCCCGTCCGGCGTTCGAGGACAGCAGGCCGGCCGAGGCCCTAGATGCCGGCCAACTCCGCGATCCGCTCGCGCTGCGCCGTGCGGTCGCCGAACAGCAGCGCCGACGTGGTGGCCCGCTTCAGGTACAGGTGGCAGTCGTACTCCCACGTGAAGCCGACCCCGCCGTGCAGCTGGATCATCGCCTCGGCGACGTGCCGGTACGCGGCCGTCGCCGTCGTCATCGCCAGCGGTGCCATCACCGCCAGTTCGCCGGGCGTCGCGAGCCCCGCGGCCTCCGCCTCGGTGGCCGCCCAGGCCGCGTAGTACAGCGCCGAGCGAGCCGTCTCGACCTCGACGTACAGATCCGCGCAGCGGTGCTTGATCGCCTGGAACGAGCCGATCGGGCGGCCGAACTGCACACGGCCCTTGGTGTACTCGACGGTGAGCTCCAGGCAGCGCGCCGCACCGCCGACCGCCTCCGCGGCCACCGCGATCTCGGCGAGCGCCAGCACCCGCTCCAGGGCCGCGTCCGCCCCGGGGGTACCCAGGAGCCTGGCGGGCGTGTCCGCGAACGTCAGACGGGCCTGCTTGCGGGTCTGGTCCAGGGTCGGGAGCGCCGCGCGGGTCAGCCCGGCGGCGTCCTTCGCGACAGTGAACAGCGCGAGGTCGCCATTGACCCGTGCCACCACCACGATCAGATCCGCGATCAGCCCGTCGATCACGTGTGTCTTGACGCCGTCCAGGCGCCATCCGTCACCCTCGGCGCGGGCGGTCGTCTCCACCGCGCGCACGTCCCGCCGTCCCGGCTCGGCCAGCGCGAGCGCGCCGAGGGTGGTGCCCGCCGCGATCCCCGGCAGGTACTCGGCCCGCGCGTCCTCGTCGCCCGCGTGCACGAGCGCGTACGCCGTCAGCACCGACGACGCCAGGAACGGCGAGGGGAACAGTGACCGGCCCATCTCCTCCAGGGCCACGACCAATTCGGTGAAGCCGAAGCCGACCCCGCCGTACTCTTCCGGAACCGCGAGACCGGGCAGCCCGGTCTGCTCGCACACGCGCCGCCACACCTTGGCGTCGTAGCCCGTCTCGGTGGCCATCACGGCCCGGACCGCGGGCGAATCGCTGTGCTTGTCGAACACGTCCCGAAGTGCTCTGCGGATCTCCTGCTGCTCATCGCTGAACTCGACGTCCACGTACCGCAACTCCTTGGCACTCATGTCACGCGGGTCCGGGTCGGTTGCCCGGCCCGAGTTCCGGTCGGCCCCATTGACGATCCGGCAGCCCGCGAGCACCAGTATCTGACACACCGTCATACCCTTGGAACATTGCTTTCGTCACACCTCTGAAACGTCGCGTTACCCCGGGCGTGTCGTGTTGTGTGGCATAGACCACCCCCACGCCGTTTCTTGCGCGCGCAGGCCGAAGGGACCCCGTTGTGACCGTTCTCGCCCAGGTGCTTCGAGAGGCCGCCCGACGCTTCCCCGAGCGCCGGGCCCTCGTGCACGGCGGAAGCGGGTTCACCTATGGGGGCCTGGACGCGGTGACCGACCAGGTCGCCGCCGGGCTGGCCCGCCGCGGCGTGCGGCCGGGACACCTGGTCGCACTCGTGCTCCCGTCCGGGCTCGAGTACGTCGTCGCCTACACGGCCCTGGCCCGACTGGGCGCGATCACCACGGGGGTGGGACCGCGCTACACCCCCGCCGAACGCGCCGCGATCCTCGCCCAGGCCGCACCGGACCTGGTGCTGGCCACCGACGAGCTGACCGAGGGCGTCCCCGCCGGCCCCGAGCTCGTGCGTTGCGTGCCGGCCGCCGGCGCGCACGACGTCTGGGCCGAACTTCGGCTCGACGAGATCCCGCCCGCACCGCCGGTGACGGGGGATCAGGACCCGGACCTGCCCGAGACGGTCGTGTTCACCTCGGGCACCACGGGGATTCCCAAGGGCGCGTTGTTCACGTCCCGCCAGATCGCCGCGATCACCGCCCTGGACACCGGCGACCACTGGGGCGGGGGCGGCCCGCAACTGGTCGCCACCGGCCTGCCGCACGTCGGCTTCATGACCAAGCTGGCCGGCTATCTCAAGATGGGCGCGACCCTGCACATGCTCGGCCGATGGCGGGCCCAGGACGCCCTGCGCGTCGTCGCCCGCGAGCGGATCCCCTACCTCGGCGGCGTCGCCGCGCAGGTCTCCCTGCTGCTCGGCCGGCCGGAGTTCGACACGTACGACCTCGCGCACGTGCGCGGGTTGATCGTCGGCGGCGGCCCCTCCCCCGCCCCCGTCGTGCACGAGGCCCGGACCCGGTTCGGGGCGGGCTACTCGATTCGCTACTCGTCCACCGAGTCCGGTGGACTCGGCACCCTCACCGCCTTCGACGCCCCGGACTCCGAGGCCCTGCACACGGTCGGCCGTCCCCGACCGGGCACGGAGTTGGAGATTCGCGACCCGATCAGCGGCGCGATCCGGCCCGCGGGCGAGGAGGGGCAGATCTGCCTGCGCTCGCCCGCCGTGATGGCGGGCTATTGGCGCAACCCCGAGGCCACCGCGGCCGCACTCGACGGCGACGGTCGGTTGCGCACCGGCGACCTCGGTCGGATCGACGAGGCCGGCTGCCTGCGGATCACCGGGCGGATGACCGAGATGTACATCCGCGGCGGGTACAACGTGTACCCGCAAGAGGTGGAGGCGGTCCTGCTCGACCACCCCGATGTGGCGTCCGTGGCGGTGGTGCCGCGGCCCAGTCGGGTGATGGGCGAGATCGGCGTCGCGGTCGTGGTGTCACGTGCCGCATCCGAGCCGTCACTCGCCGCGTTGCGCGAGTTCGCGGCCTCCCGACTGTCGACGTACAAGCTCCCCGAGGCGATCCGCATCGTTCCCGAGTTGCCGTTGACCGGCATGGACAAGGTGGACCGCAGATCCTTGACGGAACGTGAGAAGTCGTTCGGGGACGTTTAGTAACCGCGCGATGACCAGCAGATATCCGCTACATGTTTGACCAAGTCAGCAAATGTCCAGGTGATCGGACAGATGCGTGGGGACCGGGCCGGTGAGACAGTGGACAGCCCTGACGTCCCATCAGCAAGCTAACTGACTAACCGTCAGCTCGATTCCGGCTCGGTTGCGTGTCGATCGGATCCGGCGGCGACGAAAGATCGAAAAAGGGACGGGCGCGATGATGCTTCACGACAGCAGAGGACACCACTTCCCGGGGCACACTCGAACCAGCGTCACCGCGAACGCTGATCCGGCGGCCGAACTCGACGTGACCGGCCGACCACTCGCGCTCCGCCCCGCCGACCTGGATCGTTTCTTCCGACCGCGCACCGTGGCCGTGATCGGCGCCTCGGACACCGAGGGCCGACCCGGCGCGCGCATCACCGCGCAATTGATCGCGTGGGCCGAGCGTGTGGGCGCGCGGTTGTTCCCCGTCAACCCCAAACACGAGCGGATCGCCGGACTGCCGTGTCACGCCGACATCTCGGTCGTCCCCGAGCCGATCGACCTCGCGGTCGTCCTGGTCGGCGACCCCGCCGAGGTGCTGGAGCAACTCGCGGGAGCGGGGGTGGGCTTCGCGGTCGTGTTCGCGGCCGGATTCGCCGAGTCGGGGGCCGCGGGGGCCGAGGCGCAGGCCCGGCTCGCCCAGCTCACGTCGGGCGGCTCGCTGCGCCTGCTCGGGCCGAACACCAACCTCAACGCGTTCGAGGAGTTCCGCACCGACCTCGAAGGCCCCGCGATCGCGCTGATCACCCAGAGCGGCCACCAGGGCCGGCCGGTCTTCGCGGCGCAGGAGATCGGCATCCGGGTCTCGCACTGGGCCCCGGTCGGCAACGAGGCCGACCTCGAAATCGCGGACTTCATCCGGCACTTCTCCGACCAGGAGGAGGTCGGCGTGATCGCCGCGTACGTCGAGGGCTTCAAGGACGGACGCACGTTCGCGCTCGCGGCCGACCACGCCGCCCGGCAGGGCGTACCGGTCGTGGTGGTCAAGGTCGGGCGAACCGAGACCGGCGCGCGGATGGCGCAGTCGCACACCGGCAAGCTGACCGGCGGCGACCGGACCGCTTCGGCGGTCTTCCGGCAGTACGGCGTCACCCGCGTCGACGGTCTCGACGAACTGATCGACACCTCACAGCTGTTCGCGCGCACCAAGACCCCTCGCGCACAGGGGGTGTGCGTGTACTCGATCTCCGGGGGCACCGGCGCGCACATGGCCGACCTCGCCGCCGCCGAGGGCCTGACGGTCCCTCAGCTGGCGGTTTCCACGCAGGAGCGGCTGCACGAGTGGATCCCGCCGTACCTGACGGTGTCCAACCCGGTGGACAACGGCGGGCACCCCGCGGGCGACGAGCGCGGGCGCAAGATCATCGACACGATCCTGGCCGACCCCTCGATCGGGGTGCTGGTGTGTCCGATCACCGGCGCGTTCCCGCCGATGAGCGACCGGCTCGCGCAGGACCTCGTCGACGCGGCGGAGGCGACGGACAAGGTCGTATGCGTGGTCTGGGGCTCCCCGGTGGCCGACGAGGACGCCTATCGGGAGATCCTGCTCAAGTCGAACCGGGTCGTGGTCTTCCGTACGTTCGGCAACTGCGTGCGGGCGCTGCGGGCGTACTTCGACTACCACCGCTTCCGCACCCAGTACGCGTCGCCGTTCGAGGACGTCCCGCGTACCGCGTCGCCGGCCGCCGCGAAGGCCAAGCGGCTGCTGTCGTCGGGCAAGCCGCTGTCGGAGCACTCCGCGAAGCAACTGCTGCGCACGTACGGGATCCGAGTGCCGCGCGAGCAGCTGGTGACCTCGGCCGCTGCGGCGGTGCGCGCGGCCGGGCTGATCGGCTACCCGGTCGTGATGAAGGCGTGCGGTCCGCAGCTGCCGCACAAGAGCGACCTGGGCCTGGTCAAGCTCGGGCTGCGCTCGGCCAGCCAGGTGCGGGACGCGTACCGCGAGATCACCGACGCGGCCAAGGAGGCCGGGGCGGGACGCCTCGAAGGCGTGCTGGTGTGCCAGCAGGTCGATCGCGGCGTCGAGATGGTGGTGGGCATCTCGCACGACGACCTGTTCGGGCCGACCGTGTCGGTGGGGCTCGGCGGGATCTTCGTCGAGGTCTTCGACGACATCGCGATCGGGGTACCGCCGTTCGGCGCGTACGAGGTCAAGCGGATGCTCGGCGAGCTGCGCGGCCTCAAGTGCCTCCAGGGCCTGCGGGGGCAGCCGCCGGCCGACCTGGACGCGCTCGTGGACGTGGTCATGCGGGTTCAGCGCATGGCGCTCGAACTGGGCGACGAATTGGCCGAGTTGGACATCAACCCGCTGATGGTGATGCCGCGCGGCGGCGGCACGGTCGCCTTGGACGCGCTCGCCGTGGGGCGCTGACAATGCCCTCGAACGCCGCCCGGGCTCTTCGGCCTCAAACGCCGGCCGGGCTGGGCGGCCTCAAACGCCGGCCGGGCTACTTACGTCCCGACCGACACTCAAGCGCAACCCGACCCACCCAAGCCATCCTGACCCCGGCCACCCCAGCCCACGCATCCACAACCGACCAACCCCTCCACTGCCCAACCAGCACATCCACAACCCAGCCGAACCATCCACAGCCCGGCCGGCGTTTGAGGCCACCCAGCCCGGCCGGCGCTTGAGGCCAAATAGCCCGGCCGGCGCTTGAGGCCACCCAGCCCGGCCGGCGCTTGAGGCCAAATAGCCCGGCCGGCGCTTGAGGCCAAATAGCCTGGCCAGCGCTTGAGGCCAGGCATTCCAGCCCGTCCGGCGTTTGAGGACAAGCCCGTCCGGCGATTGAGGACGGGCCGCACAACACCAAACGACATCAGGGAGCCGAACCGCACATGCCCACCACCGAACCCGAACCCGAACCCGAACTGCTCCACCGCATCGAGAACGGCGTGCTCTGGCTCACCCTGAACCGCCCAAAGGCCAGCAACGCAATCACCTGGGCCCAACGAGAGCTGCTCATCGAACTCCTCGGCGAGGCTTCCGCGAACGAGGCAGTCCGCGCAGTGATCCTCACCGCCGCAGGCCCCAAGCACTTCTGCACCGGCATGGACCTCCGCAGCTCCCCCGGCACCAAGTCGCTGCTCGCCGCCCCCGACGCGGCCGACGACGACGCGGCGCCCAAGCCCCCGGCCCGCCCCACCGGCTACGCGACCCGGATGATGAAGACCGGTGTGCAACGCCTCACCAACGCCGTCCTGGACTGCGAGAAGCCGGTCATCGCGGCGGTCAACGGCACCACCGCCGGCTACGGGATGAGCCTCGCGCTCGCGTGCGATCTGGTGATCGCCGCGGAGAGTTCGCGCTTCATCCAGATCTTCACCCGTCGCGGCCTCGTGCCGGACGGCGGCAGCGCGTACCTGCTGCCGCGCCTGGTGGGCCCGCAGAAGGCCAAGGAGCTGATGTTCTTCGGCGACGACCTGCCGGCCGCCGAGGCGCTCCGGATCGGGGTCGTCAACAAGGTCGTCGCGGACGACGAACTGCAGGCCGTGGCTCGCGAATGGGCCGAGCGGCTCGCGACCGGCCCGACCCGGGCGTACGCGTTCACCAAGCAGCTGGTGAACCGCTCGCTCGACAGCGACCGGGTGGCCGCGTTCGACGAGGAGGCGCAGATCGTCGAGTTGAACATGACCTCGCGCGACGCGAACGAGGGTGTCGCATCTCTCATGGAGCGGCGCAAGCCCGAGTACTACGGCTGGTAGTCGACGGGCGTGCACACCCACGACGGCGGGCGGATGGGCCCCGGCGGGCCCACCGTTCGACCGTTGTGCCTTACGCCACAAGACAACTGACGAGTCGTCAGGTGTGACGAAGGACCCGTTCTCCTTTGATTGACGCAAGGAAATCGGGTGACGTAGCGTCACAGACCCGACGCCCCAAGACACCTGCGAGGAAGTCCACCATGGGCCAGATCGACGCAGCGAGCACGAAGCCGGCGGATCCCGCGGCCATCGCCCTGCCCGAGGGCGGGGCCATCGTCGAGGCCGCCACGTTCCGGCACGTCCTCGGCCACTTCGCGAGCGGTGTCACGGTGATCACGGCACTGGACGGCGACACCCCGGTGGGCTTCGCGTGCCAGTCGTTCGCATCGCTCTCACTCGACCCGCCGCTCGTGACGTTCTTCGTCGCGAAGACGTCGACCACGTGGCCGCGGATCCGGCCGGGCGGCCGATTCTGCGTGAACGTGCTCGCCGAGGACCAGGAACTCCTGTGCCGCGGCTTCGCGGTCAGCGGCGCGGACAAGTTCGCGGGCGTGTCCCACACCCCCGCGCCGACCGGGTCCCCCAGGCTCGACAACGTGCTCGCCTGGATCGACTGCACGCTGGAGAGCGTCGTCGACGGCGGCGACCACGAGATCGTGATCGGCCGCGTCCAGGCGCTGGCCGCCCCGCGCGTGGAGTGCGCGCCGCTGCTCTTCTACAAGGGCCGGTTCGGCCACCCCAGCGACAACGCCTAGAAATGATCTCGGACTCATGAGGCCGCCGAACCGCGGCGCACACTCATAAGTCCAAGATCATTTCGGCGGGAGGACGCGGGTCAGTGCGCGCCGGCTCCGGTCAGTGCCCTGACCTCGAGTTCGGCGAACTTGCGGTCGTCGTCATCGTCTCGGCGACGCCGGGCGGTCAGCGCCCCGAACGCGGCACACGCGAAGCCGACCGGGATCGAGATGATCCCGGGGTTCTCCAGCGGAATCGGCGCCTTGGTCGTACAGCTGAACAGCGCCGTCGCGTTGCCGATGTTCTTGGTGTCGATCGACACGCCGCAGTCCTCGGCCTGCTTCGCGTTGAGCTGCTTGATCGCGGGCTTGGTCTCGGTGGCCCCGCCCCAGCAGATCGGGGACAGCGCCACCACGAGCACCGACGTGACCAGGCCGCCGTAGATGCCGAAGACCGCCCCACGCGTATTGAAGTTCTTCCAGAACAGCGAGAACACGATCGCCGGCAGGTTCGCCGACGCCGCGATCGCGAAGGCGAGGGCCACCAGGAACGCGACGTTCAACTCGCGCGCGAACACCGACAGGACGATCGCCGCCGAGCCGATCACCAGCGCCGAGACGCGCGCGACCCTGACCTCTTCGGCGTCGGTGGTGCGGCCCTTGCGGAAGACGTTCGCGTACAGGTCGTGCGCGAACGACGAGGAGGACGCGAGGGTCAGGCCCGCGACCACCGCGAGGATGGTCGCGAAGGCGACGGCCGCGATGAAGGCCAGCATCAGCGCGCCGCCGGTGGTGCCGGCCCCGCCGCCCAGGTGCTCGGCGAGGCGGGTCGCGGCGGTGTTGCCGGTCGGGTCGGCCGACTTGATCTCCTTGCTGCCGATCAGGGCCGCCGCGCCGAACCCGAGGATCAGCGTCATCAGGTAGAACACGCCGATGATGCCGATCGCCCAGGTGACCGACTTACGCGCGGTGCGGGCGTCCGGCACGGTGTAGAAGCGCACCAGGATGTGCGGCAGGCCCGCGGTACCGAGTACCAGTGCCAGACCGAGCGAGATCAGGTCGATCTTCGACCAGCCGTCAGTGGCACCGTACTTGAGGCCCGGCTGGAGGAAGGATTCCCCGGCACCGGACTTGCTCGCGGCCGTGCCGAGCAGGTCGGCGATGTCGAAGTTGAACTTCGCCAGCACCCAGACACACATCACGAACGCGCCCACCATCAGCAGGCCGGCCTTGACGATCTGCACCCAGGACGTGCCCTTCATCCCGCCCACGGTCACGTACACGATCATCAGCGCGCCCACCACGGCGATGACCGAGATCTGCGCGGTGTCGCTCTTGGCGTCGAGCAGCAGGGACACCACCGAGGCCGCACCGACCATCTGGGCCAGCAGGTAGAAGATCGACACGACGATGGTGGAGACGCTCGCGGCCATCCGCACGGGGCGTTCGCGCATCCGGTTCGCCAACACGTCGGCCATGGTGAACCGGCCGGAGTTGCGCATGGGTTCGGCGACCAGCAGCAGCGCCACCAGCCAGGCGACCAGGAAGCCGATGGAGTACAGGAATCCGTCGTAGCCCGACAGCGCCAGGATGCCGGCGATGCCGAGGAAGGAAGCGGCCGACATGTAGTCGCCGCCGATCGCCATGCCGTTCTGGAGGGCGGAGAACGAGCGGCCACCGGCGTAGAAGTCCGACGCCGTACGGTTCTTGCGGCTCGCCCAGAACGTGATGCCGAGGGTCACCGCGACCAGGACGGCGAACATCGCGAACGTCCAGCCTCTGTTGCTGGACTCCGCGGCGAGGTCGAGAGAGGGATTCATGCTTCCAGTTCCTCTCGCAGTTCGATGGCGACGGGGTCGAGCCGGATACGCGCGAATCGCGAGTAGGCCCAGGCGATCACGAACGTCGAAACGAACTGAAGCAGCCCGAACACCAGGGCGACGTTGATGTGATCGAAGAGTTCCTTGGCCATGAAGTCGCGCGCATAAGCGGACATGACCACGTAGAGCAGGAACCAGGCGAGAAACGCGGCGGTGACCGGAAAGATGAACGACCGCTGCCGCTTCTTCAGGCCGACGAAGCGGGGATCCTGCTCCATCTCGAAGTAGCCGGTGCGGTCGTCCACGTATTCGGCGCGCTGGTGCGGAACACCGGGCTTCCCGTCACCCGGCGACGATGCGGGGTCACGCTCGGGCGGTCGTTCGTGCGTTTCCTCGTGCGGAGTCGGCATGGGGCGGTAGGGCTCCTCTCCAGCGGACACCCCGCGCGTGGCCCGGAGCGCCGATCGGGTACCAGACCGCGGTCCGTGGGACCTGGGGCCGCAGCGGAGCGAGTTTAGAGGTGCCGCAAGGACGCGCGGAACCTATCCGATCAACTGAAAGCGGGACTGGCTGGTTACGCGGATAAACAATGAATCCACGCGAACCACAGAATTGAGCAAAATTGTCGCTGGAAACTCCACAGTCGACCGAACCATTACCTGAAATGCTCACTCACGCATGTCTCGATCAATATCCGACACGGCAGGAAACCGATCGATCAGCGGGGATCCGTGCGCGCCGCCGGCGCTCCGGACACGACGAAGCGCGCCGTTCCGATCACGAACGGCGCGCTTCGACGGAGGGTCGGTCGGGGATCAGAAGACGAAGACGCCCCGGGCGATCTTGCCGGCCTCGGCGTCCTCGACCGCGTGGTGGAAGTCGTCGAGGGCGTAGGTCTGGGTGACCAGTTCGTCGAGCTTCAGGGCGCCGGTCTTGTACAGGTCGGCGTAGCGCGCGATGTCGTACTGCGGGCGAGAGGAGCCGTAGCGGCAACCCATGATCGACTTGTCCAGGAACATCGAGGACACGTGGAACGACGCCTCGGCGTCCGACGGCGCGACGCCCAGGATGATCGCCTGGCCGCCCCGGCCGAGCATGTCGATCGCGTTGCGGATCACCGCGACGTGGCCGACGCACTCGAACGCGTGGTCCACGCCGCCGGGCACCAGCGCCTGGACCGCCTTGACCGAGTCCTCGACCGCGCGCGCGTCCACGAAGTCGGTCGCGCCGAACTCCCGCGCCACCGCCTCCTTCGCGGGGTTCGCGTCCACCGCCACGATCCGTACCGCGCCCGCGAGCTTCGCGCCCTGGATCACGTTCAGGCCGATGCCGCCGGTGCCGATCACCGCCACTGTGTCGCCCGGCTGCACCTTGGCCCGGTTGAGCACCGCGCCGACGCCGGTCAGCACGCCGCAGCCGATCAGCGCGGCGGAGGCGAGCGGGATGTCCTTGGGGATCTTGACCGCCTGGACGCCCTTGACCACGATCTTCTCCGCGAAGACCGACAGGCCCGCGAAGTTGTAGACCGGGTCGCCGCCGCGCGTGAACGGCTGGTTGAGCTGGCCGAAGCTCTTGGCGCACATGGTGGGCCGACCGCGGTCGCACTCGCGGCACGCGCCGCACGACGCCAGCGTGGACAGCGCCACGTGGTCGCCGACCTTGACGTGCGTCACCAGCTCGCCGACGGCCTCCACGATGCCCGCGCCCTCGTGCCCGAGCACGACCGGGGGCGGGAAGGGGATGGTGCCGTTGATCACCGAGATGTCGCTGTGGCACAGACCGGCCGCACCGATCTTCACCAGGACCTCGTTGGCCCCGGGTGCACGCACCTCGAGGTCATCGACGATCGAGGCTTCCTTGCCGTCGAAAAGAACGCCCTTCACCGGTTCCTCCTCCATCGGAAATGGGCTGATGAGCCGGGGCGCTCGACGGGTGGCCGGTTCGACGGCTCCGGAGCTCAAGCGCGCACGCGTACCCGCGCGGCACTCTAGCCCGGAACTGATGCTCAGTCAGCCGGTTGTGACAGTCCTCTCGTACCCCACCGAAACCGCCTCTGAGCAGCCCGTCGATCACACACGTGTCGCATCGACGGAGGGTTCATCACCGGTACCACAGCGGGTACTTCAGCCCCACACGAGCCGCCGGCCACATCCGGGTGGACGGCTCTCGCCCGGGTCCGGAGCACCGAGCCCGGAACCCGGAGCCCGGGGCCCGGAGCTCCGAGCCCCGAGCCCCGGGATGCCCGGTGCGGGCCGCCCTCGGCGGCGGGCCCGCCCGCGGGCGACTTGCCGTCGCGCTCACAGTCGCAGGTACGCCAAGTCCACGGCGTCGGCCATCACTCGCGCACCCGAGTCGTTGAGGTGCAGGTGGTCGCCGCTGTCGAGGTCGGGCCGGATGAAGTCCGGCGCGTCGGGGTCCTGGACCGCCGCCGCGACGTCGACGACCGCGTCGAAGACGGCCGTCGTACGGATCCAGTCGTTGACAAGCCGGCGGATCACCCGTCCTTCGGGGCTGTCGATGCCGGGGTAGATCGTGCCGGCGTAGGGCCCCATCGTCATGCCGATGGTGGTCAGTCCCGCCGAACGCGCGCGGGCGGCGAGCGCGGTGAAGCCCGCGATGAGGTCCTCGGCGGTGGCGGGGGGCTCACCGGACATGCCCGGCAGTCCGAGGTCGTTGAGGCCGAAGTGGAACAGCACGTGCGTGGCCCCGGGTACCGCGAGGACGTCGCGGTCGAAGCGGGCGAGTCCGCGGAGGCCGACCTCGTCGGTCAGCAGCCGGTTGCCGCCGATGCCCTGGTTGACCACCCAGCCTCGGTCGAGCCGCCGATTCAGCTGGTTGGGGAAGCGCTGGTTGGTACCGATGGAGGTGCCGACGCCCTCGAACCAGGAGTCCCCGAACGCCACGGCGATCGCGGTGCCCTCGGGGGCGAGGACATCGACGCCGGCGACGTAGTAGCGGCCGGCTGCCTCCTCGGCGTCGTCGAAGGCCGCCGAAACGGCGTTGCCGGACGCGACGTAGGCGTTCTGCGACGGGGTGTGGGAGTACGTCGCCAGGCCGGTGTCCCCGGGCAGGTACACGGTCAGCGCCAGATCGGTTCCGGCGTGCACCGCCAGGTCGACCGGGTCGCTGTGGACCCGTCCGCCGACGGGGATGGTCACCTGGGTCGCGCCGTCGAAGCGCAGCTCGGTGTCGGTGGCGGGGTCGACGGCGCTGCCCCCGGCGCTCACGGCCAGGCGTGCGGCACCGATGACGAGAGGTTCCTTGCCGTACTCGTTGTCGAGCAGGACCCGCACTGCGGTGCCGCCGCCGTCGAGGTGGAGGACTTGGCGCAACGTCTGGTCGTGGAAACCGCGGGACGGCTGGATCTGAATGCCCTCGTGCGGGCTGAGCACGGCCGAACGGAAGCCCGCGACCCAGGTTGTCTTCGTCATGATCCGTGAACTCCTTGACGTGAAGGGGTGGTTGATCGGCAGGGGTGATGGTCAGACGCGGGCGGGTCGGGGGCGGCCGACCGTACGCCGGGCGCGGAGGCCCGCCGCGGCCAGGGCGGCCAGGGCAAACAGCGCTGCCGCGGCCTGGAAGGCGAAGGTGTAGCCGTCGGTGGCGGCTTGTTCGGGGGAAGGGCCGTTGCCGGTGTGGGCGTCGGCGAGTGAGGCGAACAGGGCCATGCCGATGGTGGGGCCCATGAGCATCGTCGTGTTGAACGCGCCGCCGGCGAGGGCGGCTTGCGCGGGCGGTACGTCTCCGGTCGCGGCGACCACCGCACCGGCCGCGGTCAGGCCGATGCCGAGGGGAAGGGCGAGCATGCCCGCGAGCGGGGCGCCGACGTAGGCCGCGTCCGCGCCGATCCGGGCGAACAGCAGGAAGGCCACGGCCATCGTCGCCAGGCCCAGCGCGGCGGTCCGTCGGGCGCCCAGGCGGGCAACGACCCGGATGCCGGCCACGCTGACGGCGATCAGCACGAGCGTGTACGGGACGAAGCCCATCGCCGAGCGCAACGCGGACCACCCCAGGACCCGTTGGAAGTACAGCGACATCAAGAACGCGGCCGTCGACCCGGCGATCGGCGCGAGCATGCCGGTGGCGAGCCCGGCGACGCGACGGCCCGAAGCGAGGAACCGCAGCGGCATCAGGGGTGCCGCGGCCCGGCTCTCGGCGACGCCGAAGGCCGCCAGCAGGACGAGTCCCGCGCCCAGCGGCAGGAGCACCGCGAGGGCGAGCCAACCGTGCGTTCCCACGGCCACGAGCCCGAGACTGAGCAGCGCGACACCGCCGGTGACCAGGGCCGCGCCGAGAACGTCCACACGGCCGCGTACCGGCGCCGGGCCCGCGGGCAGGTGCCGGCCGGCGAGGGCCGCGACGGCGAAGCCGGCCACCGCGAGCGTCACGAACGCCCACCGCCACGAGGCCCAGGTGGCGGTGGCGCCGCCGAGTTGCATGCCCAGTGCGGCGCCGACGCCGGACAGTCCGCCCCATGCGGCCATCGCCCGCCCGCGCGCGGCGTTGCCGGGGAACACGTCGCCGACCAGGGCCATCGCGGCGGGTGCGGCGACCGCCGCACCCGCGCCCTGGGCGAGGCGTGCCGCGATCAGCCAGGCACCGCCCGGAACGAGCGCACCCACGAGCGACGCCGCGGCGAACACCGCGGTGCCCACGCGGAAGGCGGCGCGCCGTCCGCGCAGGTCCGCCATGCGGCCGCCGAGCAGCAGCAGACCGCTGAACGCCAGGGTGTACGCGGCGCCGGACCACACCAGGCCCGACGCGCCGAGGTCGAGGTCGGCGGCGATGTCGGGCCCTGCCGCCGAGGTGATCGTGACGGCGGTGTTGAGGATCGCCTGCACCGTCCCGAGCAGGGCGAACGCCGCCCCTGTTCGTACCGGCCGCACGGCCTGGTCGTGGTTCATTGTCCTGGTCCCCCGCTCTTCGGCTGCTTCGGCGGGGCGCCCGCCGAGAACTGAACCATACAGTGCGGTTCACATGAACTCAACAGTGCAGTTCAGATGAACTCACCGGTTCGGTTCGGATTCGCCTAGACTGCGACCAGACGACAAAGGAGGCGACGGTGCCCACAACCGAGCAGGCCCCCAGGCGGATCCCCTCGGGCGATCGTGCGGCGGGCAAGCGCAAGGCGATCCTGAAGGCGGCCACGGACGCCTTCCTGCGGGAGGGCTACGGCGTGGGCATGGACACCATCGCCGCCGAGGCCGGCGTCGCGAAGGTGACCGTCTACAACCACTTCGGCAGCAAGGAAGCCCTCTTCACGGCGATCGTCGGCGAGATCCTGGAACGCGCGCTGGCGGAGTCGACTCACCTGATCGAGGAGCGGCTCGGCTCCTCGACGGACGTGCGGGCCGACCTGACCGCGATCTGCGAGGCGTGGGTCGCGGGCCACGCCACACCGGAGGTGCTCACGCTGCACAACGTGGTGATGGGCTCGATGCCGCGGTTGCCCGACCTGGGCCGCACCTGGCGGGAGTTGGGGCCGGACCGGTTCCACGTCGTGGTCCGCACCGCCCTCGGCGAACTCGTCGAGCGGGGCGAACTCGCCATCGACGACGTCCCCTTGGCCGCGATGCAGCTCTCGGGTCTGGTCCTGCTGCCGCACATCGCGTACGGGTCGGCGGGTGCCGTCCCCGACGCCGATCTGACCGCCCGGCTGATCACCGGCGGCGTCGACATGTTCCTGGCCCGATACGGCCCGACGGCCGCATCCCGTCCCGATGTCGCACCCGGCCCGCCGGGGGCGTGAGGCGGGCCGGCGGTTGCGGTCCGGCGAACCGCCGGCGCCGACTCGACCGGGATGGGCAGCGAACCGACCCGACAACGCCGAACGCCCCGGAGGGTAGGTCCGGGGCGTTTCGGGGCGGGTGGTGGTTCAGCTCCAGTCGGCGCCGGCGACCTGGTGGGTGGCGATGTTGATGCGGTTCCAGACGTTGACGGAGGCGATGGTGAGGAGCAGGGCGGCGAGTTCCTGCTCGTTGAAGTGCTTCGCGGCCTCGGCGTAGACCTCGTCGGAGACCGGGTCGGGGCGGTCGGCGATGCGGGTGACCGCCTCGGTGAGGGCGAGGGCCGCGCGTTCGGCCTCGGTGAACCAGGGGGTGTCGCGCCAGCCGGCGACGGTGTCGATGCGCTCGTCGCTCTCGCCGGCCTTGCGCAGATCGCGGGCGTGGCCGTGGACGCATACGCCGCAGCCGTTGATCTGGCTCGCCCGCAGGTTGACCAGTTCCGTCAGGACCGGCGACAGGCCGACCTTGCTCGTGACCTTGCCCAGCCCCAGCAGCGCCTGGAAGGCACCGGGGACGACCATCGCGGGGTTGCCCATACGTGCGCTCATGACCGAATCTCCTTCGAAGTGGCTCCGGGGCCGGCACCGAACCGCCCGCCCCGTTCTTGTCCGTCACAGCACTGACGGAGCCCACCGAAGAAATGTGACCGCCTGACGCCGACAATTTTTCGGGCCCGCCCACACCCTGTGGACGGCTGCCCGATCGACCGAAGGGGTGCGGTGGCGCCGGGGATCGCGGAGCCCTAAATGGCACTTTCCTGAACGGGATCCCGGGATTCCGGGTGATCTGGATCATCGGCCGGGGCGGCGGCACGCAGCGCCGCCTCAACCTGGCGGTTGCTGGTCATGGTCGACGTGACGGCGGTCATGGTGAGGAGGAGGCCGGCGGCGGTGTAGAGCGGGGTGCGTACGTCGTAGGTGGTGGCCAGCCAGCCGCCGAGGAAGGCGCCGAACGGGGCGGCGCACATGGCGAGCATGCGGGAGGTGGAGGTGACCCGGCCCATCAGGTGGGCGGGGACGATCGCCTGTCGGAGGGAGGGGCCGAGCACCATCGTGGCGCCCATGCCCGCTCCGCAGACGGCGAGCGCGAGGCCGGCGACGTACGGGTTCGGGGCGACGGCAAGACCCAGGATGGCGAGTCCCTCGACTGCGGCCGTGCAGGTAAGTGCGGTGCCGGTGCCGAGTCGTCGGCCGAGGAAGGAGGCGATGCCCGCGCCGAGCAGACCGCCGGTGGCCTCCGCCGTGAGGAGCAGGCCGAAGCCGAAGGTGTCGATGCCGAGACGATCGTGCGCGAAGAGGGCGAGCACGGTCTCCACGGCGAGGAAGGCGATGTTCCCGACCGCCGGACGCAGCGCGAGCCCGAGCAGCAATTGATCACGGAATACGTACGAGGCGCCGGCCCGCGCCTGCCGCAGCAGCGACTCACGGGCCTGCGGTACGGGCCGGGGTGCGGCAGGCAGCGACCGTACGAGCAGTGCGGAGAGCGCGAACGACACCGCGTCGGCGAGCAGCGGAACCGCCCGCCCGAGCGCGAGCAGGGCACTGCCCGCAGGCGGCCCCGCGAAGCCGGACGCGGCGGTCTGGGCGCCGCGCAGGCGGGAGTTGGCGCGCTCCAGGAGCGCGGGGTTGCGGCCGAGCAGATCCGGCAGATAGGCCGTGGCGGCCGTGTCGAAGAAGAGTCCGCCGAGGCCGAGCAGGAAGGCGACGGCCGCGAGCAGTGGAATGCTCAGCACGTCGAGCGCGGCCGCTGCCGCCGGTATCGCGAGCAGCACCGCACGCGCCGCGTCCGTGACCCACATCGTGCGCCGACGGTCCCAGCGGTCCACCAGCGCACCGCCGAGCACCCCGAAGAGCAGCCACGGGAGCGTTCCGGCGGCCGTGACGACGGCGAGCGCCATCGGATCCCGCGTCAACGTCAACGCGAGCAGCGGCAGCGCGGCATGCGACACCCCGTCACCGAGCGAGGACACCGTCTGCGCGGTCCACAGCCGTCCGAACCCGGTGGGCAACTTCCGAACGTCTGAGGTCACTTGGCGTCCCCTTCGGCCTGCTCGCGCGGTGTCGGGTGGAACAGTGCGAAGACGAGTGACGCGTCCGGCAGCGACGGATCGGACAGCTCCCGGTACTCGTCCGCCAGTGCCTTCAGCCGCGCCCCCAGCTCCGCGAACTGCTCCTCGGTGAGCCGCAGATGCGCCATCCGTACGTGCCGCTCGCCATCCACCGGCGCTGCTTCCAGGTCCGCCACCGCATGCCGCATCAGCACATCCGGCCCTCCCTCGCCCGGATCCGGCAGCACGATCGCCCGCGCGGCCATCGCGTAGTACCGCTCGGTGACCCCCCGGACCTTCCGCGTTCGTACCACCTTCACCAGGCCGGCCCGTTCGAGCAGCCGTACGTGGTAGCTGGAACTCCCCTTCGCGAGGCCCACTCGCTCGGCGATCTGCGTAATCGTCGCGGGCTCGAAGCGGAGCACGGCCATGATCCGGTGACGCGTGAGATTGGAAACGGCGCGTAGCTGCTCGTCAGTGGTGACATGGAACGTCTCGGGAACATCATCGGTAGGCATGACCCCAATGGTCAACACTTCTTGACCATTGGGCAAGGGGTTTTGTTCGGGCTTCCGGAATCGGCTGTCCAGCCGAGGCCTTCGCTCCGGCGTCGAGGCGTTCGGAGTGTGGCGCGTTGATCGATCCCAGCCGGCGCCGGCGCGGGCTGCCCGGCGAGCCGAGGCCGAATCCGAGGGAAGGGTGGCGCCACATCGGATCAGCGTTCGGTTGCGAACTCGGGATGTTGCGAGCGCAGTTCGTGACGCCGGACGTCCGTCACGCAATGATGTCGGATAACGCTATTTGGTGACGGAACGTCAGAAACGGTTGGTCGCTCGATCGGGTGAAAGTCGGGCGTCGGCGGGCAAACGGCCGTTACGGTTCGACTACGGAAAGCGGCGATCACCTCGCTGAAGGTGATCGCCGCTAGTCAGCCCGCTGTTAAGGCAGCGCACCAACCGAAAGGCAACGCCGTGTTCCCGGCGCATCCTCACGCCCAAGCATGCCCGAACTGTTCCTCTCCGACCAGCGACCCCGGCAGGATTCCCCCATATGCGCGTCGCGCCATGTGGCTGGATACCGTGCGCCGCGATCCGGGCATCGAGCGCACGCTATTGCTGTTCGCACTGTTGCTCGCCTCCCACGCGAAGTCCGACGGCACCGGCATCCGCGTCACGCACGCCATCCTCGCCGCCGAAGGTGGCTTCCACCTCTCCACCGTTCGCCGTGCGCTCGACGCGTTGCAACGGCGCGGGCTCCTGCTTCAGGTCCACCGCGGCCATCGGCTCGGGGACGGCAACTCGTCGCTCAGCGAGTACACCCTGCTCCTGCCCTCAACGGCTCACCCCGGTGGATCCTTGAGGGGCGGCTCAGCCGCTCACCGGGATGAACCGCAGAGCGCCTCGCCGGACCCGACCCGGAAGCACTCAACCGCTCACCGCACCGCCTCAACGGTTCATCCGGATGAGCCGCTCCCTGTACTTACCTCTATCAGGGAAGGAACGGGGTCTCCCCCCACTCCCTCCCGCCCGAGCCCACCCGACACCGCGTCGTTTCGAGCGGCAAAGGTCCTGATCGAACAACTCCCTCCGGAGTCACACCAATTCCTGCTGCCCGGCCTGCATCGGGTCGCGCTCAAGCTCGCACAACGCGCCGACCGGACCGTGCTGATCCACGACCTCGCGGACACCATCCGAACGCGCGGACCGCTCACCGGCCCCGGAATCCGTTCACCGCTGGCCGTCCTCCTGTATCGCGTGGACGAGGCGATCGAGATGCACGCGACCATGCGGGAGACATTCCGACGATCCATCAACCCGGACCCGACGCCCACCCCCGACCCCGCATCCGCATGCGATTGCACACGCGGCTGGCGCGGCGAGGACCGCGAGGGCCGACCGATCCCGTGCACACTCTGCAAGCCGCGCTACGGCAACCACGCACCGCCGTTCTGAGTGTCGCCGGTGCGTGCTCTGCGTGGCCGGCATGGGTGGCGCCGGCAAGGAGTTGGCTTCCGGGGTTCAGGCCGCGTGGGGCTGTCGTCCGTCAACGGCGGTGTACGGGCCGCCCCTTGAGGGCCCGCACGAGGGTTGCCCAAGAGTGCGGCAGGATGCAAAAGCGCCCGTGCTCACCGGGCTTGGCCTCTCGGACCGAACCTCTGTGCGCCTCAAGCCGCGTGTGGGGTGCAGGTGATGGTGGCACCGTCGCCGTTCAGGGTGATGTGCAGCGATGCGTCGAGCGCCTTCGCCAGTCGGGACAGCAGGGGGAGTGTGGGCACGGTGTCGCCGAGTTCCAGTTTGGAGATCTGCGGCTGTGTCATGTCCGCGCTCCGGGCGAGCTCGGCCTGGGAGACACCCAGCGCGGTCCGCCGCTCGTGCACCGCCCGCCCGAGCTCGAAGGCGATGATGCCCTCCAAGCGCGCGGCGTCGGCCTCCGGCGATCCGGTGGGGCTCTCCAGGAGCTTCCAATCGCGGATGAGCTTCCATCGCGGGTGGCTCATGAGGATCTCCCTTCGTGCGCGTGCTCACGCTCGCCCGGGCGGGCCCTCCGGCTCGGTCCCGAGCACTCGGAACCCATCCATACAATCAAGTATATATCTCGCATATTCGACTATTCGACTATTCGGCATGGAAGCGCGGCGGGCGAGACGGGCGCACCCCGTCAGATCCGGTCGATGATCGTGTCCGCGAACCACCGGCTGCGCTCCAGGCGCTGTTCCAGCGTCGCCGTGTACGGGTTGTACGCGCTGTTCGCGATCATCCACGGCGCGACCTGAAAGCCGGTCACGCCCTTGTCCGTCCAGCGCTTGTACACCTCGACGTCCGGCGCGCCCCGCATCGCCAGGATGATCTCGAACGGCTCGCCCGCGCGCCCCGCGTCGGCCAGGTGCCCGCGCAGCCGGCCGATGATCGCCTCGGCGCCCTCCTCGTCGTACTCGACCCCGATCCAGCCGTCGCCCAGCCGGGCCGCGCGCCGCAGGGCCGCCTCCGACTCGCCGCCGAAGTAGACCGGGATCGGCGCGCTGGGTACCGGCGCCATCTGCACCGCGGGGAAGTCCACGTACCGGCCGTGGAACTCGACCATCCCGCCCCGCCACAACGCGCGCAGCGCGGGGACCATCTCGTCGAGGCGCTTGCCGCGGGTACGGAAGTCCTGTCCCGTGGCCGCGAATTCCTCCGCGCACCACCCCGGCGCGACGCCGAGCGCGACCCGGTTGCCCGACATCACCGCGGCCGTGGAGACGAGCTTGGCGACGGTCATCACGTCCCGCGCGGGGGCGACGTACACGTTCGTGGTGAAGCGCAGGCGCTCGGTGACGGCGGCCATGGCGCCGATCGCGACCCACGGGTCCGGCCACGGCGTGTCCGGGAACCAGAAAGGCTTGCCGTCCGCGGAGACGGGGTAATGCGAATCGAGGACTTCCGGGAAGAAGAGGTGATCCGAGACCGCGATGCCCTCGTAGCCGTGTGTGTCGGCCACCTGGGCGATCCTGGTCAGGTTCTCCACTTCCAGGAACGCCATGGACTGCCAGAACTTCATGTGGTGCCTCGCTGAACTGATGCACCGGCGCGAAGGCGCCGACGTGCGGATGTGCCGATGTGCCGTGGTGCTTTTGGTGCCGGTGGTACGGGAGTTGCCGCTGCGCCGCCGTCCCGGCGACGCAGACGAATCGTGATCAGGGGACCGCAATCCGATCCCCGCAGGGTGTTGACGCGCCGTCCGACACTGATCACCCTGAGTGTGGCGGTCGTTCGCGAGGGGACGACGAGGCGCCCGGGAAGTGCCCCGGGTTTCCTCGACGAAGTGGGACCGTCGCCGTTCCGGGCCTCGTCGCGGTGCCCGGAACGCGCGCGGGCCCCGGACAGGACAATCCTGTCCGGGGCCCGCGTGCCGTCCGTCTACGCGTGTTCGGCGCGCGACGGACGGTATCCGCTCGATCGAGCGGATCGATCGCCCTACTTGATCGCCACCGGGTTCACCGGCGTGCCCACGCCGCCCACGAAGGGCTCCGGCGAGGCCTCCAGGAAGAACTCGTACACGCCGTCCTCGGCACAGTCCGCGGACAGCTCCTCCAGGTTCCAGTTCTGGCCCTGGAGCATGCCCATCTCCACCAGGTGCAGCGCGTGCACCGCCATGAAGCAGTCCTCGATCTCCGGCGGGAAGACCTCGAACGTCACGGTGTCGTTGGCCACCGCCGCCACATCGCGCGCGTGGAACCACTCCGGCGTGTACACCGACAGGCCGGGACCGTAGAAGTACATGTCCTTCTCGCCCGCGAAGTACTGCCGGATCTGGCCGGTCCGCACCAGCACGATGTCGCCCGCGCGCACCTTGACGTTGCCGAACTCCTCGGCCGCCTCCAGGTCCGCGGGGGTCACCGCGTACTCGGGCGGCAGGATGTCCAGGCCCTTCGCGCGGGCCACGTCGAGCAGCACGCCGCGCGAGACGAGGGTCTTGACGTTGTGGATGCCGAGCTTGCGCGCGCCGTCCTCCGCGGTGACCGTCTCCTTGGCGGAGTGGCCGTTGTACAGGCGGTCGTCGTAGGTCGCGTGGGTCAGCCCGTCCCAGTGTGTGCCCGCCTGGATGCCCATCACCACGGAGTCGTCGCTGGTGGCCACCGTGCCGGGGCCGAAGACCTCGTGGTTGACCAGGAACGTGGTCCGCTTGGGGTTGTCGCGACCGGGGATCATCCCGTTCTGGATGCCGTCCTCGCGCAGTTCCACGGCCAGCGAGAAACGCTTGCCGGTACGCACGCAGCCCGCCGCCGCCTTGACCACGTCGGCCGTGATCAGGTTCATCGTCCCGATCTCGTCCTCCTGGCCCCAACGGCCCCAGTTGTTGACGCGCGCGGCCAGTTCATGGAACTCGGGGGGCAGCGACATAGGGGGCCTCCTCCAGGCGGTGGTGACACGTGCTCACACAGGCGAAATACCGACAGGCGCACTCTCGGAATCCGATGATCGCGCTGTCAAGTGTTGTGTGCTGCGGCACTCTACCCAGGAAAACTAACGGATCGTCAGATAATGTCGAGAGGTCGTTCTCACAGCCCGCGCACCTTGCGTCCACAGGGCTGTGCGGCGCACACCGACCGACCCGACCTGGGCCTGCGGCCCTCGATTTCCGGGGCCTACCACGAGGCCACCGACAAGGAGCGGACAACACATGGGTGACTTCCTCACGGGCAAGGTAATCGCGGTCACCGGCGCGGGCCGCGGCATCGGCCGGGCCGTCGCGCTCGCCGCCGCAGCGCACGGTGCCAAGGTCGTCGTGAACGACTACGGCGTCGCGATGGACGGCAGCGAGCCGACCAGCGAGGTCGCCGACGCCGTGGTGAAGGAGATCGAGGCGCTCGGCGGCGAGGCCGTCGCGGTCGCCGACTCCGTGGCCACGATGGAGGGCGGCGCCCGGATCGTGCAGGCCGGCGTCGAGAAGTGGGGCCGGATCGACGGCGTCGTGACCGTCGCGGGCAACCTGCGCGAGCGCATGCTGTTCAACATGACCGAGGACGAGTGGGACAGCGTCATCGCGACCCACCTCAAGGGCACCTTCACCGTCGTGCAGGCCGCCTCGAAGGTGATGAAGACCCAGGGCTTCGGTTCGATCGTCGGCTTCACGTCCGGCGTGTACGCGCTCGGCTCGGTCGCGCAGGCGAACTACGCGGCGGCCAAGGGCGGCATCGTGTCGTTCGTGCGTTCGGCCGCGCTGGGCCTGAACAAGTACGGCGTCAACGCCAACTGCGTCGCGCCGGTCGCCCGCACCCGGATGTCCGAGGGCGTCCCGCAGACGCTCAAGGAGATCGGCGACCCCGAGGACGTCGCGGAGCTGGTGGTCTTCCTGCTCTCCGACCACGCCAAGAACATCACCGGTCAGGTGTACACGACCGCGGGCCCCAAGATCGCGCTCTGGGACCAGCCGCACGAGATCAAGACGATGTACGCGGCCGACCGCTGGACGGCCGAGGAGATCGCCGAGAAGCTGCCCACCCAGATCGGCCAGGACCCGATGCCGGTGCTGGCGCAGCTCAAGGAGTACGCGGCCGCCGCGGCGAAGAAGAAGGCCGCCGAGGCCGCTGCCGCCGCCGGCAACTGACGCCCACTCGGCAGGCCGGCACGCGCGCGGGGTTCGGTGTCGCGAACCCCGCGCGCGCACGTCGCCGTCGCAGCAGAAGAGATTGGACAGGCTGTGGATTTCCGGTACAGCGCCGAGGACGAGGAGTTCCGGGCCGAGGTCCGCGAGTGGCTCCGGGAGAACCTCTCCGGTGAATTCGCCGCGGCCGTCGGTACCGGCGGTCCCGGCAGCGAGCACGAGCACTTCGAGATCCGCCGGGCCTGGGAACTGCGGATGGGCGAGGGCGGCTGGATCGGCCTCGACTGGCCCAAGCGGTACGGGGGCCGCGAGGCGACCCTGATGCAGCAGGTGGTCTTCGGCGAGGAGTACGCCCGCGCCCAGGCGCCGGGCCGGGTCAACCACATGGGCGAGAACCTGCTCGGCCCGACCGTGCTCGCGTTCGGCACCGACGAGCAGAAGGCCCGCTTCCTGCCCGCGATCGCACGCGGCGAGGAGCTGTGGTGCCAGGGCTATTCGGAGCCGGGCGCCGGTTCCGACCTGTCCAACCTGCGCACCTCGGCCGTCGTCGACGAGGAGTCCGGCGACTGGCTGATCACCGGCCAGAAGGTGTGGACCTCGCTCGCGCACGAGGCGAACTGGTGCTTCGTGCTGGCCCGCACCGACCCCGCGTCGCAGCGGCACAAGGGCATCACGTTCCTGCTCGCGCCGATGGACCAGCCGGGCATCGAGATCCGCCCGATCGTCCAGCTCACCGGCACGAGCGAGTTCAACGAGGTGTTCTTCGACAACGCCCGCGCGCGGGCCGAGCACGTGGTCGGCGAGGTCGGTGCCGGCTGGGGCGTCGCGATGGGTCTGCTCGCGTTCGAGCGCGGGGTGTCCACGCTGGCCCAGCAGATCGGCTTCGAGATCGAGCTGGACAAGGTCGTCGCCGAGGCGAAGGCCAACGGCGCGATCGAGGACCCGGTCCTGCGCGACCGGCTGTTGCAGAGCTGGATCGACCTCAAGGTGCTGCGCTGCAACGCGCTGCGCACGCTCGGCTCGCCCGACCCCGGCGCGGCCTCGGTGGCCAAGCTGGTGTGGGCGAACTGGCACCAAAGGCTCGGCGGGCTCGCGATGGACGTCGGCGGCGCCGTTGCCACGCTGGCCGCCGAGGCACCCTACGAACTCTCGGAAGCCCAGCGGCTTTTCCTGTTCACCAAGTCCGACACCATCTACGGCGGGTCGAACGAGGTGCAGCGCAACATCATCGCCGAGCGCGTCCTCGGCATGCCCCGTGAACCGCGAGGAGACGCCAAGTGACCCCCACCCCCGCCCCCGCCTACGTCGAGGGCCACGGCCTGCTCGCCGGCAAGACCGTCCTGATCACCGCCGCGGCGGGCACCGGGATCGGCTTCGCCGCGGCCAAGCGGGCCGCCGAAGAAGGCGCCGTGATCGCGATCAGCGACAAGCACGAGCGCCGGCTCGGCGAGGCCGCCGACGAGCTCGCGAAGCTGATCGGCTCGCGTCCGCTGGCCGTTCCCTGCGACGTCACCGTCGAGGAGGACGTGCAGAACCTGATCGACACTGCCGCGCGCGAACTCGGCGGCATCGACGTGCTGATCAACAACGCCGGGCTCGGCGGCGAGGCGAACCTCGTCGACATGACCGACGCGCAGTGGGACATCGTCATGAACGTGACCCTGACCGGCACCTTCCGCTGTACGCGCGCGGCGCTGCGGCACATGCAGCCGCGCGGCAAGGGCGTGATCGTCAACAACGCCTCGGTCCTGGGCTGGCGCGCGCAGAAGGGCCAGGCGCACTACGCGGCGGCCAAGGCCGGCGTAATGGCGCTGACCCGCTGCTCGGCGGTCGAGGCGGCCGAGTTCGGCGTCCGGGTCAACGCGGTCGCGCCGAGCATCGCGATGCACGCCTTCCTGGCCAAGGCGTCGTCGGAGGAGCTGCTCGACGAGCTGTCCGCACGCGAGGCGTTCGGCCGCGCGGCCGAGCCGTGGGAGGTCGCCAACGTGATGGTCTTCCTCGCCTCGGACTACTCGTCGTACATGACCGGCGAGGTCGTCTCGGTCAGCTCGCAGCGCGCCTAGTGCCGCGCGCACCGCTCCTGACGGCACGTCAAGAGCGGTGCCTGGGCCCGGGTATCAGTCCCCGCAGGGACCTGCCCGGGCTCTCGCGCGCGCCGGCCCAGTCGGGTCCGCGACTGCCGCGCGCGAGCAGGTCGAGGATGTCGGGCAGCAATTCGGAGACCCGGTACGGCGGTCCCTCGGCGTCGGCACCGTCCGACCCCGAGCCGGCCGAGTCGTCCGGCTCCCGCGCCGACCACTCGACCTCGCACCACGGGTGGTCTCGACCACATTGCGGACAAGCATTTCCGCTCATGTCCATCAACGATAGGTGGTCGATCGCGGACGCGCCGTAACTTTTCCGGACTTGTCCAGAACCACTTCGTCCGCCGCACCGTTCGCGCGCGCGGGACCGAGACGGGGCCCACACATCTTGTGGCGACCGCCACTCGAAATGAACCCAGGCCGGTGTTACCTTGATCTGACTATCCGTCAGGTTCTGTGCCGGCTGCCTCACCTGCACGTACACAGGTGAGGCTGCCGGCATGGGCGCGCCCCGAAAGGCGACCCGTGGACTTCGACTTCTCCCCCGACCAGACCGCGTTCAGCGAGACGGTCGAGCGGTTTCTCGACGCCAATCCCGACTCCGAAGTGTTCGACGTGACCCGGGAGAACATGGCCCAGGTCGTCGACACCCCCGCACGCCGCGCGTACATGCGCAAGATGGCCGACCAGGGCTGGCTCGGCATCACCTGGCCCCAAGAGTGGGGCGGCCAGGACGGCGACGGGGTCTACGAATACCTCCTCAACGAAGCCCTCGCCGGGCGCGGTGGACCGCAGATCGGCAAGGGCGTCGGCATCATCGGCAAGACCCTGCTCGCGCACGGCAGCGAGAAGCTCAAGGCCGAGTTCCTGCCCAAGATCCTCAACAACGAGGTCGAGTTCGCGGTCGGCTACAGCGAGCCCGAGGCCGGCTCCGACGCCGCGTCGATGAAGCTGCGCGCCGTCCGCGACGGCGAGGGCTGGCGGCTCAACGGCCAGAAGACCTGGACCACGTCGGCGCACTTCGCCGAGTGGTACTGGGTCGGCGCGCGCACCGACCCCGATGCCCCCAAGCACCACGGCATCACGCTCTTCCTGGTCCCGATGGACCACCCGGGCATCACCGTCCGCGGCATCTGGACGATGGGCGACGAGCGCACCAACGACGTCTTCTTCGACGACGTCTGGGTCTCCGACGAGTACGTGGTCGGCGAGCTGAACAAGGGCTTCCAGTACATCTCGCAGGCGCTCGACCTCGAACGCTTCACGATGTTCTCGTTCGCCCCGATCCAGCAGCGGCTGAACGTGCTGGTCGACTACGTCGGTACGGCCACGCGCGACGACGAGCCGCTGCGCGAGGACCCGATCGTGCGCAAGCAGGTCGCGACCCTGGTGACCGAGGCCGCCGTCGCCCGCCTGCTCGGGCTGCGCGTGGTGGCCGCCGCGGCCGGTGGCGGGAAACCGCCCACGGTCGAGGCGTCGGGCTACAAGCTGTACGCCACCGAGCTGTCCAAGCGGCTCGCGAACGCGTCGATGGACATCGCCTCGCCGGGCACCCAGCTGCGGGTGGGCACCGAGGACGCGCCGATGACCGGTCGCGCCGACTCGACCTACCGCTACACCGTGCTCGACACCATCGGCGGCGGCACCTCCGAGGTGCAGAAGAACATCATCGCCCGCCGCGGTCTCGGCCTTCCCAAGAACTTCTGACGGGACCTCAGGTCGTGTCCGGAGAGTTCCTGGAAGGCGTCACCGTATTGGATCTCGCGAGCGTGGGCCCCGCCGCCCGCGCCTCGCGCTGGTTGGCGGACTACGGGGCCGACGTGATCAAGGTCGGCCCGGTCCCGGCCAAGAGCGGCGTGCAGATCGCGCCCCCCTACTACTCGTACAGCGCGCATCGGCGGATGAAGCGCGTGCTGGTCGACATGAAGGCGCCCGAGGGCCGCGAGGCGTTCCTGACCCTGGTCGAGAGCGCCGACGTGGTGATCGAGAGCTTCCGGCCCGGGGTCGTGGACCGGCTGGGCATCGGGCCGGACGCGGTCGCGGCGCGCAACCCGCGCGTCGTGTACTGCTCGACGTCCGGCTTCGGCCAGGACGGCCCGCACTCGCAGCAGGCCGGGCACGACCTGAACTACCTCGGCGTGGGCGGCTTCCTGCACATGTCGGGTCCGGGCGCGGACGGCGGTCCGCCGATCCCCGGCGCGACCGTGGCCGACAGCGCGGGCGGTGGCATGCACGCGGTGATCGCGATCATGGGCGCCCTCTTCCGTCGGCAGAACACCGGCGAAGGCGCCCGCCTGGACGTCTCGGTGGCCGACGGCATGCTCGCGCTGATGGCGCTCGGCGTGGACGAATACCTCGCCACCGGTGTCGAGCCCGAGCCCCGGCACGGCATTCTGACCGGCCGCTACGCGTGCTACGACACCTACCGCGCCCGCGACGGGAAGTGGCTCGCGGTGGCCGCGATCGAGGGCCGGTTCTGGGCGAACCTGTGCCGGCTCACCGGTCTCGACAAGTGGGCGCCGCGACAGCTGGACGACGACGCGCAGGACGCCATCCGAGCCGACCTGGCCGCCGCGTTCGCGACCCGCGACCGCGACGACTGGGTGGCCGAGCTGGCGCCGGCCGACACCTGCGTGTCGGCCGTGCTGTCCGTACCGGAGCTGCTGGAGGACCCGCAGTACCGGGCGCGCGGCGCGTTCACCACCGCCAAGCACCCGGTACAGGGCGAGTTCCGCCAGGTGGGTCCGGTCCTCGCGGGCCAGCGGGCGCCCGTCGACCCGTACCCGGTCCGGGAATCCGAGATCACCGACACCGACGAGCTGCTCACCGCGGCCGGGCTCAGTCCCGAACGCGTCGCCGAGCTTCGCGCTTCAGGAGTGGTCGCATGACGGCACAAGACACCGCGCTGCCCGAGGACGTGGCGGCGCTCATCGGCAAGTTCCAGTACGAGAAGCGGGGTGACTTCCCCGCCGAACGCGGCTACATCTGGACCTCGTGCGCGTCGGTCCGGAACGGCAACCCGCTGTTCTGGGACGAGCGGGTCGCCGAGGAACTGACGGGCGGTCGGATCGCCCCGCTCAGCCTGCTCTCGGCCTGGGCCCGCCCGCACTACTGGGCGCCCGGCGCGGAGGGCGAACAGCTCTCCCTCCAGGTGCACTTCGACCTCAAGATCCGCTTCGAACTGCCCGAGGCGATCATGACCGACAACACCAACGTGTTCTACGAACCGGTGCGCCTCGGCGACATCGTGACGTCGCGTCAGGTGCTCAAGTCGGTCAGCCCGGAGAAGCGCACCAAGCTCGGCGTCGGCCGCTTCTGGGTGATCGACGTCGAGTACCACAACCAGGACGGCGCCCTCCTGGGCACCGAGTCCTACACGGGCTACGGCTACCGGCGGGAGGCCACCGCATGAGCGACCTCACCCTCGACCGGCTGACCAAGGGCGACGCGCTGCCCACGTTCGGCGTCGACGTCACCGCGACCACGGTCATCCTGGGCGCGTTGGCCAGCCGCGACTGGCGGCCGATGCACCACGATTACAAGTTCGCGGTGGAGCGCCAGGGCGTCCAGGACATCTTCCTGAACACCCCGAACCAGGCCGCCTGGTTCGAGCGCTACCTCAACGACTGGACCGGCCCCCGCGGCCGGATCGGCCGGATGGTGTTCCGGATGACCAAGCCGGTCTTCCCCGGGGACCACATGCTGCTCACCGGCACGGTGGACGAGGTCTCGGTGGACGAGGCCGGCTGCGGCTGGGTCCGCGCCGAGATCTCGCTGACCGTGGACGGCGAGCCCCGCACCACCGCCACCGCGCGAATCGCGTTGCCCACCACCCCCGACGACAACCCGTGGGACCGGCGCGGCGAGCGCTGGAAGCCCTAGAGGAGACGCGCGATGGACCTCGATTTCACCCAGGAACAGGACATCCTCCGGGAGACCGTGCGCGGCCTGACGGCCCGGCACGCCGACCTCGGTGTCGTTCGCGAGCTCGAGAACGACCCGGTCGGATACCCCCAGGACTTCTGGAAGAAGCTCGGCGAGTCCGGCCTCACCGGCCTGACGCTGCCCGAGAAGTGGGGCGGGTCGGAGATGACCACGCTCGACGCGACCGTGGTCTACGAGGAGTTCGGGCGTTCGCTCGTGCCGACTCCGCACTTCGTCAGCTCGGTCCTGGTCGGCGGCGTGCTCGTCGCGGCCGGCTCCGACGCGCAGCGGGACGCGTACCTGCCGGGCATCGCGGCCGGCACCACGATCGCGAGCGTCGCGTGGCTGGAGCCGGACCGCGGCTACGGCGGCAAGGGCGTCGCGCTCGCGGCCCGGGCGGACGGCGACGGCTACCTCCTGTCGGGCACCAAGCGCCACGTCGCGTACGCGTCGGCGGCCGACGTACTGCTCGTGCTCGCCCGGACCGGCACCGCGGGCACCCCCGGCGACCCCGCCCAGGGCGTCTCGCTGTTCCTCGTCGACCCGAAGGCGGACGGGGTCACGCTCACGCAGCAGACCACGATCGCCTCGGACACCCAGTACCGGGTGGAGTTCGCCGACGTCCGCGGCGAGCTGGTCGGCTCGGCCGGCGCGGGCTGGCCGGTGTGGTCCGACGTGCTGCACGACGGCCTGATCCTGCTCGCGGCCCAGGCCGTGGGCGGCGCCAAGCGCGCGCTCGAGATCACCGTCGAATACGCCAAGCACCGCAAGCAGTTCGACAAGCCGCTCGGCGCCTTCCAGGCGATCGCGCACAACCTGGCCGACGCCTCGACCGCCGTCCTCGGCGCCGAGACCCTGGTCTGGGAGGCCGCCTGGTCCCGCGACAAGGGCCGGGACACCGCCCGCCTGGCCCCGATGGCGAAGCTCTTCACGGCCCGCACCTACCGCGAGGTCACCGACCTCGCGGTGCACGTGCACGGCGGCATGGGCTTCACCCTGGAGTGCGACGTCCAGCTGTACTTCCGCCGCGCCAAGTCCCTCCAGCTCAACTGGTGGGACGACCGCTACCTGGAGGAACTGATCGCGGCCGACGTCCTCGACAAGGACTGACACCCGATCCCCGAACGGCCGCCCCGATCCTTGGATGGGGCGGCCGTTTGCCTGTCCGGTTCCGATCCTTTCGGATACGGACGCTATGTGCCGGCCGCCTGACACACTGAGCGAGAGATATCTCGCTGGAGGCATGCCATGGCCCGCACTGTCATCGACGTGGACGAGGTGGACGACCGCCTGCTCCGCGTGGCCGCCGAAGAACTCGGAACCACCACGGCAGAGGACACCGTCAACGAGGCGCTTCGACAGGTAGCAGCGCGAGCCGCACAGCGGCGCATCATGGCAGGCCTGGAGGCGGGCATTCACGACGAATTGCCGGATCCCGAATTCTGAGAGCAGCGGCCATCCCGGCCCGGAACAGCGGCCGGGGTCATTCCTCTTCGACGTAGACCTTGGTGCCGTCCGGGTACACCCTGTACACGCCGCCCTCATCGCCGCCGACCGCAGGGAGGCCCGCCGCGTGCAGTTCCGCGACCGCCTGGCGAACGGCTTCGGTCATCAGTTCGTCGACTCGCTCGCGACCTATCCTGTCCAGCAGCGATTTCGTCATCGACCCCTCCGGCGGTTCGGGTACGGCGCGCGGGCGACTTCGGCGGTCCGAGTCCAGGATGCCGGCCGGCGTGCACGTCGTGGGATGACGACCGATCACCGGTCGGCCCCGCCCGCGACCCGGGCACCGGCCGAGGCTTTGTCGCCGTCGGGGTCAGACCCCGTATCCGCCGTCCACGTCCAGCTTCTGGCCGCTGATGAAGCCCGCCCGGTCGGAGGCCAGGAAGCACACCGCCTCGGCGATGTCCCCCGCCCCGCCGAAGCGCCGCAGCGGGATGTTGCGACGGGCCACGTCGAGCGCCCGCTCGTCCAGGTCGCCGCTGTCGATCAACCGCGCGGCCATGCCGTCGGTGAGCATGCCGGGGCCGACGCAGTTCGCGCGCACCCCGAACCGGCCCTCCTCCGCGGCGATTCCGCGTACCACCGCCTCGACCGCGCTCTTGGTGCACGAGGACAAGCCGTCGCGGACCGGGAAGCGGCTCGTGGCGGCCGTCGTGACCGCGACCAGGCTGCCGTTGCCCGCCGTGCGCAGGTGCGGCAGCGAGGGGTGTACGAGGTTGAAGAACGCCGCGGCGTCGCCGTCGAGTTGCTCGCGGTACTGGGCCGGCGAGACCCGGCTCAGGTGCAGCATCGGTACATGCGGCCCCGCCGCGTACACGACCGTGTGCACGCCGCCGAACTCCGCCGCCGCCGCGTCCACGAAGGCCGCCACGGCGTCCGCGTCGGTCAGGTCCACCTGCCACGCGCAAGCCCGCCGGCCGTGCTCGGCCCGGGCCTCCTCCGCGACCGCCTCGACCGCGGCGGCCCCGCGCCGGTAGGTCACCGCGAGGTCCGCGCCCCGCTCGGCGAACATCCGGCAGATCGCGGCCCCGATCCCACCGCCGGCCCCGACCACCACGACCGCACCGGTCCGGCTCTCGAAGTCGCGCTCCATGACTGGCTCCCTGCGTCGGCGCCCCACTGATCTGACGGTTAGTCAGAAATATACGGGCAGTCGCAAACTGTCAATGGATCACGCCTCTGACCTGCCCAAACAGCGAAACCGACCGGATGCCCGAGGTCGCCGTCGGCGCGCCCGGGCACTCGGGTCGGCACATACACCACCACCGTGCGTTTCGCCGCCCGTCCAGCGGGGCCCGATCACCGCCCCGACGCCGCACGCCCGCGATCCGTCGGGAACCGGCCCCGTGAAAGATCTCGACCCGATCGGGCCGATCGGGCGGTGCCGGGGCGAACCGGCATGCCGGATTCGCCGGTCGGGTAGCAGAGCGACGGCGACCTGCGGCTCGTACCCGCCGTATCGACCGTCGCCCGAACCGCCGGCCGTCACACGAGTGCCCGCGGCAACCTTCTCGGGGATCACCACGCGGAGGAACACGACGTGAACACTGCATCCCTGCTGCGCCCGACACGCGTGCTCGGACCGATCGCCGCGGCGCTGACACTCACCATGGCGATCGCCACCCCGGCATCGGCGAACCCGTCCACCGTCACCCGCCAGGACTCCGAAGTGCGCTGGACCGCACCCGACGGCGAGGCCAACCTCGCCTGGATGGGCCAGTACACCGACCAGGTCCAGGTCGTGGACCTGAACGGCATCTCCGCCGGCCCCGGGTGTACCGCGCTCAGCGCCCTGGACGTCACCTGTGGGCCGGTCGCCGGCACCAGCGGGCTCCACCTCGACGCCGGAGACCAAGACGACTACGTCGGCATCACCGACCTGGCGATTCCGGCCGAGGTCGACGGCGGTCCCGGCAGGGACCAGGTCGAAGGCGGCAACGGCGACGACCGGCTGACCGACCCGGACGGATGGCCCGCGCTTCCGGACGCGCCGAGCTTCTCCGGGCACGCCGGCGACGACGAGATCATCAGCTTGAACGGCGGCTTCGACCGGATCGAATGCGGCCCCGGTTTCGACGTCGTCATGGCAGACCCCGACCTGGACGTGACGGCAGCGGACTGCGAGCTGGTCGTCCTGCCCTGATCCGACGCCGCCGGCACCCGGCTGCCGCACGCGGCGTCGAGCGCCGGCCGCACCATGGACGGCCCGGTCGGCGCTCGACGCCACCCCGGCTCACGGCCTAAAGCGTCGCCGCCAACGCTTCCTCGTTCTCCTCGGCCCCGCCGAACTGGGTCGCGTGGACCCAGGCGCGCTTCAGGTACAGGTGTACGTCGACCTCCCACGTGAAGCCCATGCCACCGTGCACCTGCGTCGCGTCCTTGCCGTTCTTCGTCGCCGCGTCGTCGCCCATGATCTTGGCCGTCAGCACGGCCACCTCCGGGTCGCCCACCGCCGGGTCGTCCAGCGTCACGGCCGCCGCGTACACCGCCGCCCGGGCGATCTCGGTGCGCACCAGCATCTCCGCACACAGGTGCTTGACCGCCTGGAAGCCGCCGATGACCCGGCCGAACTGCTCGCGCTCCTTGGCGTACTGCGTGGCCATCTCGGTCAGCCTGCCCGCGATCCCGAGCTGAAGCGCGCCCGTGAGCACCGCCCCGATCCGCCGCCACTGCTCCGCGGTCGCCACGTCGGCCACCAACTCGCCCGCGGGCAACTCGTCCACGGCCGTGACCGGTGTGAACGGATCCACCGGATGCCCGACCGGCACGCCCTGCACCGCGGACGGGTCGACCAGCCGGATGCCCTCGTCGGTCAGCACGAGCAGCGCGTCCAGCGCGTCCAGGTGCTCGATCAGCAGCGGCCACACGTCGCCGTCGACCAGCCCGACCACGGCCACGCCCGACGCCGCGTCCGTGCCCAGGTCACCGGGCAGCGAGGCGGCCAGGTGCGTCGCCACCAGCGGCCCGGGCAACAGCACCCGCCCGGCCTCCTCGTACACCAGCGCCGCCTCGGCCACGCCGAGCCCGACGCCACCGTCCTCCTCCGCGACCCGCAGCGAGAAGAAGCCGGTCTCGGCCAGTTCCTTCCACAGCGCGCGGTCCACCATGCCCGGCACCGGAGCGGTGTCCACGAGCGCCCGCATCCGGTCCCGGTCGAACCGGCCCTCGCAGAACTCCCGTACGCCGGACCGCAGATCGCGCTGGTCCTCGCTCAGCTGGAAATCCATGCCCCGATCACCGTTCCTTCGGCAGGCCGAGGATCCGCTCGCCCACGATGTTGCGTTGGATCTGCGACGTGCCCGCCGCGATCGTGTACGACAGCGACGAGAGCCGCTCGTCCATGAGCGTGCCGCTGGGCAGGCCCGCGACGTCGTCCACGGCGAGGGCGGCCCGACCGAGCAGCCGGTGCGCCAGGTCGTAGACCTTCTGCTTCGTCTCGGAGAACCGCAGCTTGAACACCGAGCCGCCCACACCCGGCACCCCGGAGCGCTGTGCCTCGGACACGTTCCACTTGGTCAGCGCCCACAGCGCCTCGAACTCGGCGGTCAGGTGCCCGAGTTCGCGGCGCAGCGCGACGTCGTCCCAGGCACTGGCCTGACGACGCGTCACCTTCTTGGACAGCGCGGCGAGTTCGCGCAGCAGCCGCTGACACGCGACCACCTCGCTGACGAAGGCCGTGCCGCGCTCGAAGGACAGCGTGACCATCGTGACGCGCCAGCCGTCGTTCTCCTCGCCGACCCGGTTCGCCACCGGCACCCGCACGTCGTCGAAGAACACCTCGGCGAACTCGGACGTGCCCATCACCGTCTCCAGCGGACGGATCGTGATGCCGGGCGTGTCCATCGGCACGATCAACCAGGTGATGCCCTTGTGCTTGGGGGCCTCCGGGTCGGTGCGCACCAACATCTCGCAGTAGTCCGCGACCTCCGCGTGCGAGGTCCAGATCTTCGACCCGTTGATGACGTAGTCGTCACCGTCGCGCACCGCACGCGTGCGCAACGAGGCGAGGTCGCTGCCCGCGCCCGGCTCGGAGAAGCCCTGGCACCAGACGTCGTCCCCGCTCAGGATGCCCGGCAGGTACCTGCGCCGTTGCTCCTCGGTGCCGGCCGCGTCGATCGTGGGTCCCGCGTGCAGCAGGCCGACGAAGTTCGCGCCCACGTAGGGCGCGCCGGCGCGCTCGGTCTCCTCCAGGAAGATCAGGTGCTCGGTCGGCGTCGCGCCCTTGCCGCCGGCCTCGACCGACCAGTGCAGGCCCGCGTACCCGGCGTCGAACAGCAGCCGCTGCCACGCCGTGTCGTACGCGCGCCGGCCCGGCCAGTCGTTGCGGTCGGGCTTGGCGGGCAGGAGCGGGATGGCCCGGTCGAGCCACGCGCGCAGTTCGGCGCGGAAGCTCTCCTCGGCCTCTGTGTACCGCAGATCCATGGCTTTCGACTCCCTGTCGGAACTCGGACTCAGGCGCCGTACACGGGCGTCGGGGCGGGCGCCTCGTCGATCAGCTTCGCCACGACCGGGCCCAGCTCGGCCGGGTCCCAGCGGCGGCCGGCCCTGGCCTCGGGGCCATGCTGCCACCCCGTCGCGACCGAGACCTTGTCGCCCTCGACCTCGAAGACCCGACCGGTCACCTCACGCGACTCGGGCGAACCGAGCCACACCACGAGCGGCGAGATGTTCGCCGGGTCGTAGAAGTCGAAGCTGCCGTCCTCGGGCTTGCGCACCATGTCGGGCATGGCCTCTTCGGTCATCCGGGTCCGCGCGGCCGGCGCGATGGCGTTGGCGGTGACGCCGTAGCGGCCCATCTCGACCGCGGCGATCTGGGTCAGGCAGGTGATGCCGGCCTTGGCGGCGGCGTAGTTGCCCTGGCCGACCGAGCCCATCAGGCCCGCGCCGGAGGTGGTGTTGATCAGCCGGGCGTCGACCGGGTTGCCGGCCTTGGCCTGCGCGCGCCAGTAGGCGCCCGCGTGCTTCATCACCGCGAAGTGGCCCTTGAGGTGTACGCGCACGACGGCGTCGAACTCGTCCTCGCCGAGCGAGACGATCATCCGGTCGCGCAGGAAGCCCGCGTTGTTGACCACGACATCGAGCCGGCCGAAGGCGTCGATCGCGGTCTGTACCAGGCGCTCGGCGCCCGCCCAGTCCGCGACGTCGTCCGCGTTGATGACGGCCCGGCCGCCCATCGCCTCGATGTCGGCCACCACCTGCTGGGCCGGACCCGGCGACCGGCCGTCGCCCTGGCGCGAGGCACCGATGTCGTTGACCACCACATGCGCGCCCTCACGGGCGAATGCCAGCGCGTGCTCGCGCCCGATGCCGCCGCCGGCACCGGTGACGATGACGACGCGCCCCTCGCAGATCCCACTCATTCCAGGCCCCTTTGGTGTCTGTGGTGTCTCTGGTGTCTCTGGTGTGCCGACGACGTGCGCCGACGACGAGTCGGATACCTCGGAAGCGGCCCGCCGAAGGATTCGACGAGCCGCTCCCTGCCGCGCTGCCGGGACCGGGTCCCGATCTCGCGTCGATGCCGATGAACCGACGAACGGTCAGACCGAGGGCACCCGGTCCCGGTCGAAGTCGAGATCGAGCATCCGGATCGCGTTGCCCCGGATGATCTTGTAGACCGTCTCCTCGCTCAGGCCCGCGAGGTGCTCCTCGGCGATCTTCTTGGTGTGCGGCCACGTGGAGTCGACGTGCGGGTAGTCGGTCTCGAACGTGACGTTGTCCTCGCCGATCGCGTCGAGCGAGTTCACCCCGTGCCGGTCCCGGAAGAAGCACGCGAACATGTTCCGCCGGAAGTAGTACGACGGCGCCTGTGGCAGGACCTCACCGGTGACCGCCCACGCGCGGTGCTCCAGCCAGACGTCGTCCATCCGCTCCAGGGCGTACGGGATCCAACCCATCTGGCCCTCGGAGTAGGCCAGCTTGATCTTCGGGAATCGGGCGGGGATACCCGCGAAGATGAAGTCGGCCATCGAGGCCATCGCGTTGTTGAAGCTCAGCGAGGCCTGCACGGCGGCGGGGGCGTCGGGCGAGGCGGCCGGCATCGTCGACGACGAGCCGATGTGCATGTTGATCGTCACGCCGAGGTCCGCGCAGACCTCGAAGAACGGGTCCCAGTAGCCGGTGTGGATGCTCGGCAGGCCGAGGAAGGCCGGGATCTCGGAGAAGCACACGGCGGTGACGCCGCGCGCCCGGTTGCGCTTGATCTCCTCGACCGCGAGCTGCACATCCCACAGCGGGATGATGATCAGCGGGATCAGCCGACCGCCCGAGTCGCCGCACCACTCCTCGACCATCCAGTCGTTGTAGGCGCGCACGCACGCGAGCGCGACCTCCTTGTCCGAGGCCTCCGAGAAGGTCTGGCCGCAGAACCGTGGGAAGGTCGGGAAGCACAGCGAGGCCTCGACATGGTTGACGTCCATGTCCTTGAGGCGCTCGGCCGGGTCGTAGAGCCCGGGGCGCATCTCGGCGCGCGTGATCCCTTCGAGGGTCATCTCGTCGCGGCTGAAGCCGACGGCCGCGATGTTGCGCTTGTACGGGAAGCGCAGATCCTCGTAGAACCACCAGTCAGCCAGCGGGCCGTTCGGGTCGGTCGTGATCTTGTAGCTCGCGCCGGTGTACTCCAGCGTGCCGATACCCGTGGTGACCGCCTTCGGGCCACGCTCGTGGTACTTCTTCGGCAGCCAGCGCTCGAACAGGTGCGCCGGCTCGATGACATGGTCATCGACGCTGATGATCTTCGGCAGCTCACCGAAGGAGTTTCCGGACTGCGTAGCAGCCTGCCCGGGCTGGTTGGTGCTCATCGGCCCCTCCCGCTCACTGAAATCTGATGGACCGTCAGATTTAGCGTAATCTCTGGGCGGAGGGAACCACAAGCTGACACAACGTCAGGAGAATCACGGATGGCCCTGCGCCTCGAAGAACTGATCGCCCCCCGACACACCGCGCTGATCACCCAGGAATGCCAGAACGGAGTGATCGGCGCACAGGCGGTCTTCCCCGCGCTGACCGCGCACACCAAGGAGCTGATTCCGGCCGTCGACCGGCTCGCGAAGGCTGCCCGCAAGGCCGAACTCCCGGTCGTGCACTGCCTCGCGGTCCGCCGCCCCGACGGGCTCGGCGCGAACACCAACGCCCGGATGTTCGGCGCCGCGGCCAAGGCGCCGGTGCTCCTGGAGCCGGGTTCGCACGCCGCCGCGGTCGCCGACGGCATCACCGTCGAGCCCTCCGACCTGGTGCTTTCCCGGTATCACGGGCTCGGCCCGATGGCCGACACCGGTCTCGCGGCCACCTTGCGGAACATGGGCGTGCGCACGATCGTCGGGGTCGGCGTCTCGCTCAACGTCGGCATGCTCAACTTCGCGATGGACGCCGTCAACGCCGGTTTCCAGTTCGTCCTGCCGCGCGAGGCGGTGGCCGGATTTCCCCCCGAGTACGCCGAGGCGGTGCTGGCCAACACGTTCAACGCGATCGCGACGATCACCACGGTCGACGCCGTACTGAATGCCTGGAACTGAAACTTGATGCCCCGTCACTTTGTAAGTGACGGGGCATCAGTAGCGCCGAAAGCGATCTGACCGATCGTCAGTACCCGGGCGTCCAGGGCTTCTTGTCGTATTCCTCGCGGAGCTTGAACTTCAGTACCTTGCGCAGCGTCTCGTTGCGCGGAAGCGCGTCGACGAGTTCGAGCTGCTCCGGGATCTTCTGCCGCATCAGACCGGCCTCGCGCAGGTAGGCGACCATCTCGGCGAATTCCAGATCGGGCTCGCCCGGCTGCCGTTCGACCACCGCGCACACCCGCTCGCCGCGCTCGCGGTCGACCAGGCCGATCACCGCCGCGTCGGCCACCTTCGGGTGCGCGAACAGCAGATCCTCGATCTCGCGCGCGGAGACGTTCTCACCCTTACGGATGATCACGTCCTTGAGCCGACCGGTGAGCGAGAGGTGCCCGTCGGCGCGCAGCTTGCCCAGGTCGCCGGTGCGGAACCAGCCGTCCTCGTCGAACGCGTCGGCGGTGAGCGCGGGGTCGGTGTACCCCTTGAACACCATCGGCCCGCGCAGTCGGACCTCGCCCTCCTCGTCGGTACCCGCGACGCTGCCGTCGGCCCGCGCGATCCGCACCTCGATGCCGCTGACCGGCTTGCCCTCGGTGTACGAGCGCTGGTCCTCGGAGTCGTGCGGGCCGCCCTGGGCGATCATCGGGACCTCGGTCATCCCGTACCCGTGGCACAGGATGGCCCGCATCTCGTCGCGCACCTCGGCGACCAGCTCCGGCGGCTTCGGGGCGCCGCCGCCGGAAACGATCCGCAGGGTCGGGATGATCTTGTCGCCGGGCTGCTTGCGCTGCTCGTTCAGGAAGGCGACGTAGAACGCGGTCGCGCCGCCGACCATCGTGACGCCGAGCCGCTTGTACACCGGCACCACGCCGGCCGGGTCGAAGTTCTCCACGATCACGGCCGGGAAGCCCGAGGCGAGCACCGTGACGATGTAGTCGGGGCCCGCGATGTGCGCGTACGGGAAGGCGATCGAACCGACGTCGGTCTGCGACATGTCGAGCGCGATCGCCAGGCCCTTGCCGCCCGCGAGCAGCGTCGAGTCGCTGTGCTGGACGCCCTTCGGGTCGGACGTCGTGCCGGAGGTGTAGTAGAGCCAGCGCACCTCGTCGCCGTCGGTCGGCGCGGCGGGCAGGTCGGCCGGATCGCCCTCGGGCAGCTCGTCGTACGCGACCAGCACGGTCGGCGGCCGGTCCAGGTCCTTCGCCAGCGCCTCGCCCATCGCGAGGAAGTCGAAGCCCTTCCACGAGCGCGGACACAGGAAGAACTCCGCCTGGGTCTGCCGCAGGCAGAAGCCGACCTCCTTCTCCCGGTAGAACGGGATGATCGGGTTCTGCACCGCGCCGAGCCGGGCGAGCGCGAACGACGCCACGATCGACTCGATGCGGGTGGTCAGCTGCCACGTCACGCGTGTTCCGGCGGTGATCCCGAGCGCGTGATAGCCCGCGGCCACGCGCTCCGCCCATGCCTTGAACTCGCCGAACGTGACCCTGCGGTCCTCCGGGTCGAGCAGCATCGGGACATCGGGAGTCGCCGCCGCGCGGCGCTCCACCAGCTCCCAGAGAGTGGTGGCGTCGTAGATCGGGTCAGACACGTGTCCTCCGCGCGGGAAGCTGGGCCGGGGGTACGGCGCCAGGACATGGCGAAGCCAGAGCCTGGTGCTGAGCTGACGGTACGTCAGAAGCTTTGCGGGAAGAAAGACTTCGCGTGGTCACGCGCATCACAACCGGGCCCGTCACGGCCGTGACCGGCGCTGGCCAAGTCGGGTCGGACTGCCTAGCCTGAGGCGGTACCGCCTACCCCCGGGGGCCGGATGTCGCCATTTCGCCGGGATCGGCCGCCGGTGTGCCTGGGCACGCTCGCGAGCCTTCCCGAAGACGTACCCAAGCGTGTCGGCACGAGCCCGCCGGTCGCGGTGGTCCGACACGGGGAGACGGTGCACGCGTTCGAGGACCGATGCCCGCACGCCGGCGCAATCCTGTCGCGCGGAGTGCTGGTCGGCGAGCAACTGACCTGCCCGGCACACAAGGGAGTCTTCGAAATCACCACGGGCCGCTCGATCGGCGACATCCCCTGCCGAACCCTACGCACATACACAACCTGGATCGAAAACGACCACGTCTACCGCACCCCCACCCCCCAACCCAAACGAACCGCCCGCCACACGACATGCCCTGACGGCCCCGGAGCAACCCAGCCAACCCACCAACACCCAACCCCAAACAGCCCAACCAACACTTGAGCCCAAACAGCCCGGCCGGCGCTTGAGCCCACCCAGCCCGGCCGGCGCTTGAGCCCACCCAGCCCGGCCGGCGCTTGAGGCCAAGTAGCCCGGCCGGCGCTTGGCCACCCAGCCCGGCCGGCGCTTGAGGCCACCCAGCCTGGCCGGCGCTTGAGGCCACCCAGCCTGGCCGGCGCTTGAGGCCAATCAGCCTCCGGCCAGGGCCGGCTTGGTCGCCGGCGGCCGCGGCGGATTACGAGTGACCGATGCCCGAACCGGTGGATCACCGCGCCCCTACCCGCCCAGCACCTCCCGAAGGCGAGCCGCGTAGACCCGCGGGTGCGAGGTGTTGCCGTTGTGCCCGCCGGGGAAGATCGCGAGTTCGACGCCGACCAGGGCGGCCAGCTCCGCCGCCGCGCGGTGGTCGAAGACCGTGCGCGGCGTGTCGGCGCCGGTGGCGGGCACGATGCGCGTGGTGCTGTTCCGCAGCTCCGCGAGATCCACGAAGTCCTCGACGATCGCGGTGAATTCGCGCTGGATGAAGAAGTCGAAGTCGGCCACCCGCCGCGCGTCCAGGGGCTGCGGCGTCAGGTCCGGTTCGCGGTCGCCCGCGACCGGGTCGATGCCGAGGGTCTTGGCCATGATCGGCAGCGCGGCGCCCAGCCCGTCCCGCCGGTGGATCACCTGAAGCTCCGTCAACTCGGCCCTGTGGTGGGCCTGTTCGCCCACCGGCAGCAGCCAGGGCGCGACCGGCTCGTGGGCGACCAGCGTGCCCAGCACTCCCGGCCGGCGCGCGGCCACGTGCAGCCCGATCAGCGCACCCATGCTGCACCCGAGCATGAGCGCCGGCTCGTCGGTCAGCTCGGCCAGCAGGCGGACCACGTCGTCGGCGTGCGCGTCGACGGTCACCGGCACCGCGGGGTCGACGAGTGTGCTGCGGGACAACCCGCGCCGGTCGTACGTCACGACCGTGAAGTCGGCGACCAACCGATCCACCATGTCGACGCTGCGACCGGCGCCTCCTTCGCCGCTTTGCGACACGAGCAGCATCGGACCGGAGCCCCGGACCTCGTAGTACAGCTCGGCGCCCGGCACAGACAGCACGGCATGCGCGGTCATGGTGTTCCCCCAGCGAGAAGACGGTTCGTTCGACTCCCCGAACGATAAAGCATCGATCGAGATACATCAAGATAGATGCATCTCGATCGATGTAATATCCGGGCATGAACGGAGTCGAACTCTTCCTGCTGGGCCGCACGCTGATGAAGATCGGCGAGGAGGCGATGCCCGAACCGGCCGGCGGTGCCGACCGCTACGCGGGCAGCACCCGCTCGATCCTGATCGTGCTCGGCGACCTCTCCGCCCACCCCGACAGCGCCATCGGCGAGATCGCCAAGCGCACCGGCCTGCCGCAGAGCCAGGTCTCCACCGCCGTGGCCCGCCTCAAGGAGGCCGGCTCGATCGAAACCACCCCGGACCCCACCGACCGCCGCCGCATGCTGGTCCGCCGCTCCCCGGAACCCTCCTCGCGCGTAACGGAGGTCCGCGCCACCACCATCGACGACGCGCTGGTCAGGATCGTGGACCCGACCGACGGGGAAGCGATCGCGGAGGTCAAGGAGGCCCTGGCAACACTCGCCCGCCACCTCCCGCCGACCGCCCTGGCCCGGCTACGCCCCCGCGGAGACGTCAGTTCGTCGTGATCTCGGGGCCGATCGCGAAGCCCTTCACCGGGCCGTCCGGGATGGAAACGGCAATCCCGTACGCCACCCGAGTTTCCACCTGGTAGACCCCCTTCGCGACATCCGGCTCGCTCAATACCGTCACGATCCCGGACTCGTCGAAGTCGTCGACGATCACGTAGGTGCCGATGCCGGCCTCCGCGTAGGCACGACGCTTACGCTCGCGATCGCGGGCCCCGGCCTCTCGCCCCGGAGACACGATCTCGGCGACCAGTACCACTCCCGTGGAGGCCACTCCGAGTCCATCGGGATCAGGAGCCTCGTCCAAGTCCTCGGGAGCCACGCAGACATCGGGGATGTAGACCTTACGGCGACAGATGACGTTGATGTCCTGGTAGGCCGAAAGCGAATCGCCGGACGCCAGATGATCTCTGAGCGCGTCGCGCAGACGGTTCGCGACCTTCCCATGGCGCCGCGACCCGGTGGGAGACACCTCGATGGCTCCTTCGATGATCTCGGCGCGCAGTCCCTCGGGCACGGTCATCTCGCTCCACGCCTGCCAGAGCACATCGTCCAGCGCGTCGAACTCGGAAGCAGTCACATGAGGCTCATGCATCGCGATCGCCATCGGGAAACACCTCCTTGCCCCCAAGTCTGGGCCACGGTCGCCGGAAGCGGACAAGCTTTCAGCCGACCGTATGCGGCATCCGCACGCTACGAGCCCACTTCAACGCCCGCTCACCCCATCGAGTGAGCGTCCCCCGCGGGCCGCCCGTCACCGCAACCGCCGCGCCGCCTCCGTCGCCCAATACGTCAGGATCGACGACGCGCCCGCGCGCTTGATCGAGGTCAGCGTCTCCATGACCACCCGATCCCGGTCGATCCACCCGTTCGCCGCCGCCGCCTCGACCATCGCGTACTCGCCGCTGACCTGGTACGCCGCCACCGGCACGTGCACCTCGTCGGCGATCCGCCGGATGATGTCCAGGTACGACATCGCGGGCTTGACCATCACCATGTCCGCGCCCTCGGCGAGGTCCAACAGCACCTCGCGCACGGACTCCTCGGCGTTCGCCGGGTCCTGCTGGTAGGTCATCCGGTCGCCCTTGAGCGTGGACTCGACCGCCTCGCGGAACGGACCGTAGAAGCCCGACGCGTACTTCGCGCTGTACGCCAGGATCGACACGTCCTGATACCCGGCACCGTCCAACGCCCGCCGGATCACCCCGACCTGACCGTCCATCATCCCGCTGGGGCCGACCATGTGCACGCCCGCGTCGGCCTGTACGACGGCCATCCGCGCGTAGGCGTCCAGCGTCGCGTCGTTGTCGACCGAGCCGTCCGCGGCCAACACGCCGCAGTGCCCGTGGTCGGTGAACTCGTCCAGGCACAGGTCGGACATCACGACCGCGTCGGAGCCCACCTCGGCCACCACGTCGCGGATCGCGACCTGGAGCACGCCCTCGGGGTCGAAGCCGGCGGAGCCGACCGCGTCCTTGACCGTCGGGATGCCGAACAGCATGATGCCGCCGACCCCCGCCGCGACCGCCTCGTGCGCGGCCTTGCGCAACGAGTCGCGGGTGTGTTGCACGACTCCCGGCATCGACGAGATCGGCACCGGTTCGGTCGCGCCCTCCCGGACGAACACCGGAAGGATCAGCTCGGCGGGATGCAGCCGGGTCTCCGCGACCAGGCGGCGCACCGCCGGGGACGTGCGCAACCGCCTCGGGCGGTGCGTGGGAAACCCTGACGATGCGTCAGCCTGGTACGACATGAGAACTACTTCGCCTTCCTCCGGGAACCGGGGCGCCGCTCACTCGGACGCGTGACCGGGTCGCCCGCCTCGATCATCGCCGCGCGTCGCGCCGTGCCGAACTCCGCGAGGGCCTCGGCCAGAGCGGACACCGACGGCTCGGGCGCCATGACGTCCACGCGCAGCCCGTGCTCCTCGGCGGTCTTCGCCGTGGCCGAGCCGATACACGCGATGACCGTCACGGCATGCGGCTTACCCGCGATGCCGACCAGGTTACGCACCGTCGAGGACGACGTGAACAAGACCGCGTCGAAACCGCCGCCCTTGATCGCCTCGCGGGTGTCGGCGGGCGGCGGCGCCGCGCGCACCGTGCGGTACGCGGTGACGTCGTCGACCTCCCAGCCGAGCTCGACCAGACCGGCCACCAGGGTCTCGGTGGCGATGTCGGCACGCGGCAGGAACACCCGGTCGATCGGGTCGAAGACCGGGTCGTACGGCGGCCAGTCCTCCAGCAGCCCGGCCGCGGACTGCTCGCCCGACGGCACCAGGTCCGGCTTCACGCCGAACTCGACGAGCGCCCGCGCGGTCGCCTCGCCGACGGCCGCGACCTTGATGCCCGCGAACGCGCGCGCGTCCAGGCCGTAGTCCTCGAACCGCTCGCGCACCGCGCGCACGGCGTTGACCGACGTGAACGCGATCCACTCGTAGCGGCCGGTGACCAGGCCCTTGATCGCGCGCTCCATCTGCTGCGGCGTGCGCGGGGGCTCGACCGCGATGGTCGGCACCTCGTGCGGGACCGCGCCGTACGAGCGAAGCTGCTCGGACAGCGTGACCGCCTGCTCCTTGGTCCGCGGGACGAGCACCTTCCAACCGAACAGGGGCTTGGTCTCGAACCACGACAAGGTGTCGCGCTGCGCGACGACCTCGCCGACGACCACGACGGCCGGCAGCGTGATCTTCGCGGACCGCACGTCGGAGGCCACCTGCGCGAGCGTGCTCACCAGGGTGCGCTGCTCGGTGGTGGTGCCGTTGATGGTGACCGCCACCGGCGTGGCCGGCTTGCGACCACCCGCGACCAGTTCCTGCGCGATCTCGGCGATCGAGTCGAGCGCACCGCGCAGCACGAGCGTGCCGTCGACGGAGCCGACCGTGGCCCAGTCGATCGAGGCCTCGGCCATGTCGAGGACGCGCACGCCACCGCTGCCCTTGGCCGGGTGCAGCGGGATGCCCGCGTACGTCGGAACAGCCGTGCTGACCGGCACACCCGGGACGACCTCGAAGACGATCTTCGCCTTCGCGACCGCCGTGACCTCGTCCGTGACCGACTGGTCCACGCACGGGTCACCCGCCACGGCCCGGACGACCTGCTTGCCGGCCCGCGCGGCGGCCACGACGACCTTGGCCCGGGCAACGGCCGACAGGAGTTCCCCGTCGTCACCGGTCACCGGGTCGAGGACCTCGACGCCGCTCTTGCAGTGGAACAGGACCTGGCGCAGCGTCGCCTCGTCGGCGACCACCACATCGGCCTCGGCCAGCACCTCGATGGCCCGCAGCGTGAGCAGTCGCGGGTCGCCGGGACCGGCACCCACAAAGGTCACGATGCCGCTGGGCTTCTTCTTCGCTCTGGGGCTCAAGGGACGCGCTCCCCCATCAAACCGGAGGCCCCTCGGGCGAGCAGTTCGGCGGCGAGTTCGCGACCGATCTTCTGCGCCTCGTCGAGGGTTCCGGTGGCGGACAACCGTACGCTGTCGGTGCCGTCGACATTCGCGACTACGGCCCGCAGGTACAGCTCGGTGACCTGCTCGCCTTCGGCGACCTCACAGAGGGCGCCGACCGGAGCCGAACATCCGGCTTCCAACACGGCGAGCAGCGTGCGCTCGGCCAGCACGGCGGCTCGGGTATCCGAGTCGTCCAAACCGGTGAGCAGTTCGACGAGGGCGGCATCGTGTGCCACGCACTCGACGGCCAATGCCCCTTGACCGGGGGCAGGCAGCATGTGGAGCGGATCGAAGGTCTCGGTGACCTCCTCCGCACGGCCCAGGCGGCCGAGGCCGGCCTTGGCCAGGACGACCGCGTCGAGTTCGCCGGACGTCACGAAGCCGATCCGGGTGTCGACGTTGCCGCGGATCGGCACGATCTCGTGCCCGAGCCCGAGCAGCAGCAGCTGCGCGGCGCGGCGCGGCGACCCGGTGCCGATCCGGGACCCGGCGGGCAGCTCGGCGAGCGCGAGGCCGTCCCGGGCCACCAGCGCGTCGCGCGGGTCGTGCCGGGGCGGGATCGCCGCGAGCGTGATGCCCTCGGGCTCGCCGGTGGGCAGGTCCTTGAGCGAGTGCACGACGAAGTCGACCTCGCCCGCGAGCAGCGCGTCCCGCAGCGCGTTGACGAAGACGCCCGTGCCGCCTATCTGCGTGAGCCGTTCGCGCGAGGTGTCGCCCTGCGTGGTGATCTCCACGAGCTCGACCCGGCGGCCGGTCAGCTTCGTGACGGCTTCCGCGACATGACCCGACTGGGCCATCGCAAGCTTGCTTCGCCTGGTGCCCAGTCGCAACGGTGCTTCGGTCACACCGCACCTTCCACGGAATCGGGAGTGTCGGCCCGGCGGACCACTTCTGGGGTGCCGGGGTCGAGATCGAAGAGCATCCGCAGCGCGTCGGCGTACGACGAGCCACCGGGCTCCCCGGCGAGCTGCTTCACCCGCACGGTCGGTGCGTGCAGGAGCTTGTCCACGACGCGGCGCACGGTCTGCTCGACCTCGGCGCGCACGCGTTCGTCCATCTCCGGGACCCGGCCGGTGAGCCGGTCGAGTTCGGCCCGCACGACGTCGGAGCCCATGCTGCGCAGCGCGACCACGGTCGGCGCCACCTGCTGGGCCTGCTGCGCGGTCGCGAAGGCGGCCACTTCCTCGCACACGATCTTGCGCACGAGGTTCACGTCGGCCGCGCCGGCGGAGTCGGCGGAGACCTCGGCCAGCAGTTCCAGGTCGATCAGCACGACGCCGTCGAGCTCGCGCACGGCCGAGTCGATGTCGCGCGGCAGCGCGAGGTCCATCAGCACGAGCGGTTGCTCGACACCGCGCTCACGGCGCGAGGCCAGCACGGCCTCGATCTCGTCCCGGCCGATCACCAGACCGGCCGCGCCGGTGCAGGAGACCACCAGGTCGGCGGCGGCGAGCGCGTCCGGCAGCGCGGACATCGGCACGGCCCGGCCGCTCACCGACTCGGCGAGGCGTTCGGCCCGCTCGTAGGTGCGGTTCGCGACGACGATGTGCCCGACGCCCTCGCGGCTCAGCGTGGTCGCGGCGAGCGCGCTCATCGAACCCGCGCCCACCACGAGCGCGCGGCAGCCCTCGATCGCGTCCATCGACAGCTCGGCCTGGGCGAGGCCGACGGTCATCAGCGACCGCCCGGCCCGGTCGATACCGGTCTCGGTGTGTGCCCGCTTGCCGACCCGCAGGGCCTGCTGGGTCAGTTCGTTCAGGACCCGCCCGGCGGTGCCCTGGCTCTGCGCGAGCGCCAGTGCGCCCTTTATCTGGGCGAGGATCTGACCCTCGCCGACCACCATCGAGTCGAGTCCGCACGCGACCGAGAACAGGTGCTGGACCGCGCGGTCCTCGTAGTGCACGTACATGTACGGAGTCAGCTCGGCGACCGGCACGCCGGTGTGGCGCGACAGCAGGTTGCCCAGCTCGGTCACGCCGCCGTGGAACCGGTCCACGTCCGCGTAGACCTCGACCCGGTTGCAGGTCGAGAGCAACACGGCCTCACCGACCGGCTCGGCCTCGATCAGGTCGCGCAGCAGCGCCTCCTGGGCCGTCCCGGTGACCGAGACGCGCTCCAGCAGGCTGACCTCGGCCGTGCGGTGGCTGAGACCGACCGCCAGGACACTCATGGTGTCTTCCTACCGTTGTTCGCCGTGTTCGCAGGCGCGACACCCGCACTACAGCCGGTCACGCGGGCATCACCTCGGGGAGGTCGCCGCGTTCCCCGGGCTTCGAGGGTCGCGCCGGGACCGGTCCCGCGACGGGATCGAGACCGGACTTGCGCTGTTCGTGGAAGGCCAGGATCTGCAGTTCGATCGACAGATCCACCTTGCGCACGTCGACGCCCTCGGGAACGGAGAGGACGGTCGGCGCGAAGTTCAGAATGCTCGTGATACCCGCGGCGACCAGCCGGTCGCACACTTCCTGCGCGGCCGGCGCCGGCGTCGTGATGACGCCGATCGACACGTGGTCCTCGCGCACGATCTGCTCGAGGTCGTCCATGTGCCGCACCGCCATGCCCGCGATCCGCTGACCGGTGACCGCCCGATCGGCGTCCAGCAGGGCCGCGACCCGGAAGCCACGCGACGCGAACCCGCCGTAGTTGGCGAGGGCGTGCCCCAGGTTTCCTATACCGATGATGGCGACCGGCCAGTCCTGGGTGAGCCCGAGTTCACGCGAGATTTGGTACACGAGATACTCGACGTCGTAACCGACACCACGGGTGCCGTAGGAGCCGAGATACGACAGGTCCTTGCGCAGCTTCGCCGAATTCACCCCGGCGGCAGCGGCGAGTTCCTCGGACGAGACCGTGGGAACACCTCGCTCCGACAGCGCACTGAGCGCCCGGAGGTACAGCGGAAGCCGCGCTACCGTCGCCTCGGGGATGCCACGTCCCCGCTGCGCCGGTCGCTCGGTACGCCCTGTAGCCACGCTGCTCCTGTGGGTGGGACCTGGGATTTCGATTGCCAGGTTAGGCTTTTGTGAACGTACGCACAAAGTAGGTGTCCGATTTGCGCGCCTGTCGTGATGCTCGTCACGCCTTGGTTCCGAACACGGGCGTGAACTCGGTCACACGAGGTGACGTCGATGTGGGCCATTCGTAGTCGCGCCCGCTCTCCGCACACACCCCCCTACCGTACGTGTCGGTGATTCTTCCCTCCGTCGGCCCCCTCTCCGAGCGAGGCCGAACAGGGGCCGACCGCACTCGGCTCAGCCCCCCAGTGCGCGTCGCAGCCGCTTCTCGTCCACCCGCCAGAAGTCGTGCTGCCTGCCGTCCACGAACGTCACCGGGATCTGTTCCCAATACTTGTGCTGCAGGTCGGCATCAGTGGTGATGTCGACCTCTTCCCAGGTCACACCCAGTTCTCCGGTCACCCGTTCGATGACGACGCGGGCGTCGTCGCACAGGTGACACCCGGGCTTGCTCAACAGCGTCACGGTGCGGGTCGCGGCGTCGGGGCGGCGGCGGAAGAGATTCACGTCCTCGATTGTCACCCGACGAGGGGCCGGCCAGAAGGGCGCTCCCCGACTCGGCCGGCCCCGCACGCCGCACCGGCCGCCGGAGCGCGCCCCGGTTCGCGCTTCATCGGGGCGGCGCCGGACGGCAAGACAACCGCCACACACACGCAATGCGCGCCTACTACGCTCGGCACATGGTTCTCTTGCGCCGGCGATCGACGACCAAGAACACCACCGACAGCGCCGTGCGAGCCGGTGAGGCAGCGGCCGCGGCAGCACACGCGAGCGCCCCGCCACGCGCCCCCGGCGACGACGGCCTGCCCGCGACGATCGGCGCCGCGTTCTTCGACCTGGACAACACCGTGATGCGCGGCGCGTCGATCTTCCACCTGGCCCGCGGCCTGTACGCGCGCCGGTTCTTCACCAAGCGCGACATCGCCAGGTTCGGCTGGCAGCAGGCCCGGTTCCGGCTCGGCGGCGAACACATGGGCCACGTGGGCGACGCGCAGGAGACCGCGCTGTCGTTCGCGAGGGGCCACACGGTCGAGGAGATCCGGCTGATCGGCGAGGAGATCTTCGACGAGTGCATGTCGGACAAGATCTGGCCCGGCACCCGCGGGCTCGCCCAGATGCACCTGGACGCCGGCCGTCAGGTCTGGCTGGTGACCGCCGCGCCGGTCGAGATCGCCACCACGATCGCCGGCCGGCTCGGGCTCACCGGCGCACTCGGCACGGTGTCCGAGACCCGGGCGGGCGTGTACACCGGTCGCCTCGTCGGCGAACTGCTGCACGGCGAGGCCAAGGCGGAGGCCGTCCGCGCGCTCGCGATCCGCGAGGGCCTGGACCTGACCGACTGTTCGGCCTACAGCGACTCGGCCAACGACATCCCGATGCTGAGCCTGGTCGGCGACCCGTGCGCGGTCAATCCGGACACCCGGCTGCGCCGCCACGCCCGGGAACACGGATGGCGCGTCAAGGACTACCGCACCGGCCGCAAGGCGGCCCGGATCGGTCTGCCGGCCGCCGCCGGAGTCGGCGCGGTCGCGGGCGCGCTCGTCGCCGGCACCGCCGTTCGACGCCGCGTGCCGCACCGGATCTGATCGGCCGCCCCGGCCGTCCACAACCCCCGCGACCTGCGACGAGGGGTCCGTTCGGCATGCCCGGGACGCCCGACCGACGGCAAGTTGTCCGTATATAGCACAGGTGACACGCGGCAATCCGACAAACACGCAAAGAGCACACAACAGCGGTGCATCCCGGTAGCTTCACAACGCCGATGGGCACACTTGGTATCCCTTCCTTTACTAAGCGTTATTCTCGATCGGCGCACAGCGGTATCCAAGTTCCCTACTATGGGTGATCGATTCCGCACCGAACGTAATTACCGCTGAAGCAACAGGGAGTCCCGTGCACCGAATCGTCCGGGTTGACGTGTCCGGGCTGGCGACACTGCGTGCGGCGGTGTGCGCGAGCTTTGCCCCCAGTCTGTCCGCCGGCTTCGCCATGGCCGCCGGGTACGGCGCCGGGGTTTGTTACGCGACCCCGGCCCAACCCGTGGGCTTCGCCCTCGCGACGCGCGCCGGCACCACCGAACCGACCCGTCCCACCCGAGGATCCGGCTACACCCGGGGCCCGGGACCGGACGGCGAGGCCCGCCGCATCATGGCCCTCGTCGAACTCGCCCAGGACGGCGACGGCGACGCGTTCGCCCAGCTGTACGACAACTACTTCGACACCGTCTACCGGTACATCTACTACCGGGTCGGCGGACGCGCCGTCGCCGAGGACCTCACCAGCGAGACCTTCCTGCGCGCACTGCGCCGGATCGGCACGTTCACGTGGCAGGGCCGCGACTTCGGCGCCTGGCTCGTGACCATCGCGCGCAACCTCGTCGCGGACCACTTCAAGTCCAGCCGGTTCCGCCTGGAGGTCACCACCGGGGAGATGCTCGACGCGAACGAGGTCGAGTCCAGCCCCGAGGACTGCGTGCTGGAATCGCTGTCCAACGCGGCCCTGCTCGACGCCGTGCACAAGCTCAACCCCCAGCAGCAGGAGTGCGTTACCCTGCGTTTCCTCCAGGGACTCTCGGTCGCCGAGACCGCACAGATCATGGGTAAGAACGAGGGGGCGATCAAGACGTTGCAGTACCGCGCCGTACGGACACTCGCCCGACTCCTGCCCGAGGACGTGCGGTGAATCACACTTCCGTAACCTTCGGGGCCTCCGGCTCGTTCTCCTCGATAGCGGCCCCCCACGGGGATCGCTGCGGCGGGGAGCCGCCCTGTGGCCCCCGACCCGGAGACTTCCCTGGACGGACATCCGGGGAGAGGAGGTGCGGCCTGTGAGCATTGCGGCCCTGGATCGGCGACCCGCGAACGCCTTCGCGCGAGCCCTCGACGAGAACGACCGCAACAACCGATCGGCAGAACCCCTGCCCGCGCTGGTCCCGCTGCTGCGGACCGCCGAGCTGCTGCGTGATCGGTCCCAGTCGGCCCCCGTGCCGAGCACGGACTTTCGAGCCGCGCTACGACAACGACTGTTGGACGAGGCCGCGGCCCTGCCCGCGACCGAGGGTGCGGCCACCGTGCCCGCGCCGCGCGGCGCGCATCGCCGCAAGGACCACGCGGCCCCGCCGCGCACCGTGCGCTGGCGTCGACGCGTGGCGATCGCCGGCACATTCGTGGTCGTCACCGGCAGTGGTCTCGGCGGCGTGGCGTACGCCAGTTCCGATGCGCTGCCCGGCGACCTGACCTACGGCGTCAAGCGCACGGTCGAAGACTTCAAGATCTCGCTCGCGGACAACGACCACGAGCGCGGCGAGCGGTATCTCCAGCAGGCCGAGACCCGAATGGGCGAGGCCGAACGGCTACTCAAGCGGTCCGGCGGATCACCCGCCGACAAGGCCACCGTGCGCCACCTTCGGCAGGTGCTCGACGACTGGCGCGAGGAGGCCGGCAAGGGCCGCACGCTGCTCACCGACCACTTCCGCAAGAGCGGCAGCGACGACCCGATGCGCAATCTGGCCGACTTCGCCCGCTCCGGCAACGAGCGGATGGCCCGGATCGGCGATCGACTCCCCCCGGAGCTGTCGACCGAGCGCGATCGGGTCCGCACCCTGCTGACCGCGATCGACGAGCAGGTCGCCCCGATCGCGGGCACCCCCGGTCGGACCGCGCCCGCGCCCGCCGAGGGCGGGCAGACCGGTCGAACCCCGGCCGCGCCCGGCACCGACCCGGGCACGGCCCCGGGCCGGCCGCCGCTGCTGCCACTCGTCCCGCGGGTCCCCGGCCTGGGCGGCCCGACGGCGAACGGCCCCGCGGCACCGAACGGCTCGACCGCGCCGGGCGGTTCCACCCCCCGGCAAGAGCAACCGCAGCAGGACGACGGACTGCTGCCGGGGCTGAACATCCCGCTGCTCGGCGGATCACCGCCGGAGAGCCCCCAGGCCCGATCCGGCGGCACCCCCGCGCCGTCGGCGAAGACATCGCAGGGGCAGCTCCTCCCGCCACTGCTGCCCGGCCTGCCGGGCATCGGGCTCAACCTGCTCGGCGGCGCCCCGGAGGACACCCCGGACAGCTGATCCGACCGGGCCCGCCCAACCGGCGGGGCAACGCGAGAGCGGCTCGTGGACGGGTGTCCACGAGCCGCTCTCGCGTCGGTGGTGGGGCGGGCGACCCGCCCCCACCACTCCCGGAAGACCTAGAAGAACACCGACCGGCGCTGCATCAGCAGTCGGTAGATCGTGTGCTGGATGCTCTCGCGGACCTCGTCGGTGAGGTTGAAGACGACCATCGGGTCGTCCGCCGCCTCCTCCGTGTACGCGTCGGTGCGGATCGGCGCGCCGAACTCGATCTTCCACCGGGTCGGCAGCGGTACCAGGCCGAGCGGGCCCAGCAGCGGGAACGTCGGCGTGACCGGGAAGTAGGGCAGGTTCAACAGCCGCGCGAGCGTGCGCGCGTTGCCGACCATCGGGAAGATCTCCTCGGCCCCCACGATCGAGCACGGCACGATCGGCACCTGGGTCCGCAGCGCCGCCGACACGAACCCGCCGCGCCCGAAGCGCTGGAGCTTGTACCGCTCGCTGAACGGCTTGCCGAGGCCCTTGTAGCCCTCGGGCCACACACCGACCAACTCCCCCTTGGCGAGCAGTCGCTCGGCGTCCGCGTGGCACGCCAGGGTGTGCCCGCTCTTGCGCGCCACCGAGCCCACCAGCGGCAGTTGGAAGACCAGGTCGGCGGCGAGCAGCCGCAGGTTCCGCTGATCGGGGTGGTGGTCGTGCACGGCCACCTGCGTCATCAGCGCGTCCACCGGCAGCGTGCCGGAGTGGTTCGCGACGATCAGCGCGCCGCCCTTGGCCGGGATGTGCTCCAACCCGCTGACCTCGACCCGGAAGTACTTCTCGTACACCACCCGCAGCGCGGCCATCAGCCGGTCGTTGAGCTCGGGGTCGAAGCCGAACTCGTCCACCTCGTACTCGCCGGTGATCCGCCGCCGCACGAACGCGAGCCCGTCGGCGGCCTTTTCCTCCCAGCCCGGCCCGGCCACGCCGTCGAGCAGCCCGGCGGCGGCGCCGCCCACGACCCCGCCGACCGCGCCCGCCAGCGAACCCAGCAGCGAGCGCCCGGAACCCGGCGCGCGGCGCGGCCCGGGACCCGGGGATCCCTCGCGCTCGTGTGCGGGCCGCCCGTCGATCGACCGGACCCGCACCTCACCCTCGACCGGTTCGGGCACCCTGACGGCCCGTGTGGGCCGTGGGGACCGCCGCCCGGAGCGCGGCGCCGGGGTGCGCGCCCCGGCTGCGGCGCCGTCGAAGGGAATGATCCGGGCGTCACCCATCGGGGCTCCTCCTGGTGAGCAGCAGCGTCGCGAGTCGATCGGGCACCTGCGCGAGGCGCCCCGGGTCGAACAGGCCGGCCGAATGACGACCCCGGGCATAGTCGGCGAACGTCTCGGCCGTGGTCCTGGCCGCGACGAAGCCGAGCTTCTCGCGAGCGCGCGCGGGGTCCACCACGCGCCCGTGGGTGAGCAGCCGAACCTGCTCGGCGGACAGATGCACCGAACCCACCCGCCGCAAACCCTGGTTCACCAGGCCGACCGCGGCCGAGGGGAAGGGCACCACCGGTCGGCCGAGCCGGCGCGCGGCCTGCGACAGGAACAACACGCCCTCGGCGGCGATGTTGTACGTCCCGGGCCGGTCCGCGCCGACGGCGATCCGCAGCGCCTCCAGCAGATCGTCCTCGTGCACGAACTGGAGCCGCGGGTCGTAGCCGAGCACGGTCGGCAGCACCGGGAGCGCGAAGTAGGCGCCCATCGGCGAATCGGTCCGCGGCCCGAGCAGCGGCGCGAACCGCAGCACCGTGACCGCGACATCCGGCCGCCGCCGAGCGAAGCCGCGCACGTAGCCCTCTATCTCGACGGCGTCCTTGGCCCAGCCGGACGACGGCTGGACGCGCGGCTCGGTGTCCTCCCCGAACAGCGCGGGGTCGCGCGCCGAGCCGCCGTAGACGGCGGTGGTCGAGCGCACCACGAGGCGGCGGATCGACGGCGCCTTCTGACACGCCGCGAGCAGCTGCATCGTGCCGATGACGTTGGTTTCCTTGACCGAGACCGGCCCGCCGTGGATCGGCGGCAGTTCGCTCGGGCTCAGGTGCACGACGGTGTCCACCGCGGCCGACGCGACCACCTTGGCGATCATCGGGTTGCGGATGTCGGCGAGGACGAACTCGACGCCGCCGGGATCCACCGCGGGCTCGACCATGTCGACCCCGATCACCCGGTCCACCCCGGGTTCGTCGCGGATCATCCGTACGAAATCGGCCCCCGGATCACCGGCGACACCGGTGACCATCACGACACGTCCCATGCTGTGCCTCCCCCGCCAGGTCGGATCGTCGCGCAGTCAAGCGGTTACGGAACGCACACGCGAGGCGACGAGATCAAACGTATCCGTACCGACTACCCGGCGGGAGCGCGTTTACGAGGCGTTCACACCGGTTTCGCTCCAACGCGCTCCCGCGCACGCCTCGACATCGGCCCACAACGCACGACGACCGCCCGTCGCACCCCCGGAGGGAGAGTGACGGGCGGTCGCCCAAGGCTTCAGCGGCATACGCCGGTGGGATGCCTACTTCTTGTTGCGACGCTGCACGCGCGTCTTCTTGAGAAGCTTGCGGTGCTTCTTCTTCGCCATGCGCTTGCGACGCTTCTTGATGACAGAGCCCACCGACAACCCTCGCTTACGTCACGTTCTTACCGCACGGAGCCGGATCAGCCCGCACAACTGGGGGCCAGCCTACTCGCCGCCCCGGCCCACCTCTAAACGAGGCGGTCCGTAATGCCCCCCTACGCTGTTTCCACGTAGGAGTCTCGCAGGTAGTCGTGGACGGCCTGCTCCGGAACTCGGAACGACCGACCAACCCTGATGGCAGGCATCTCGCCACTGTGGACCAGGCGATACACCGTCATCTTGGACACCCGCATCACCGCGGCCACCTCGGCCACAGTCAAGAAGTTGACCTCGTTGAGAGGCCTCTCTCCAGAAGCCATGACGCACCGAACCATTCAGCACGCGTCGGGCGCCGGCTTCCCCTCCGGCGACTGCCACACGCACGTGCGTGACTCCAGAGTAGTGGCGTGTGGTACCAGTGGGGAAGAGGAGTAGTTATCCCACCTGAATCGCCCATCAGATTGTTTTACGGATCGATTCCGGACAGTCCGGACCGATCGAGGACGTAGGCCATGAGCGGTTTGTACAGGTGGGGCGCGACGTTGTCGTCCAGCGGAACGACCACCTCGACCCGGCCCTCCTCGGCCGCCACGAACAGCGCGGGGTCGTTGCAGTCCGCGAAGCCGATCGCCGCCACACCCGCCTGACCGGCGCCGCCGGCCCACCCGTGGTCGCCGATCACCAGGTCCGGCAGCGGCTCGCGCTCGGCCGCCAGTTCGGTCAGCATCGCGCGGATGCCGCGCGCGGAGTGCGTGTGCCGGAAGTCCCCCGCGTCGTCGACGACCATCGCGACGTCGCCCTTGTAGCGGACCGTGCGGGAGTGCCCGCCCTCGGCGGTGGGGGTGCGATACGTCCAGCCGGTCGCGGGGCGCAGGAGCGTACACCCGGCCTCGCGCAGCACGCGCGCCAGTGTGCGGTACCAGTCCTGTAGGCCGTCCGGGTGGCCCGTGGCCACGATCACCCGCTCGCGGCGCTTGGCGGCGAGCCCGACCCGGTCGGCGTAGGCGTCCAGGGCGGCGATGGTCAGATCCGGGTCGATCGTGTCCTGGCCGCTGCGGTGGGCCGGATCGGCCACGACTCCGCAACGGCGCACCATCAGCGCGAGCACGTCGTCGGCGGTCCACCGGCCGTCCGGCTCGAGGCCGAACAGGTGGCCGGGATGGCGCTCGCTCATCAGTCGGTAGTGCCGGAGGTTGTTCTCCCGGGACGTCGCCACGTCGCCGGCGATCCGGCCGCGCACGAGGTGGGAGCGAAGCTCCGCGGGGGTGGGAACCGCAACGGTCACGCATAGCTCCTTGGGTCTCGGGTCGTGGTCACAGGTCGAACATCGGGTCGAGGCCGTGGGCGGGGAAGACCGCTCTGCGCGTGGCCAGAATCGCCTGGTCGGTCCGGTCCCCCGGGTCGTAGCCCGTCGAGAACGGCCGAAAATCGCCGGTCCCGCCGTCGGTCATCCGCTGCGGCCCCGCCTCACGGGTCAGGATTCGGACCTCTTCGCGCCAGTCGAGCGGCACGTCACTGGTGGGTTCGATCGGGTGCCCGGCCGCCTCGGCCACCAGGTGGGTCCACGAGCGCGGAACCACGTCGATCGCCGAGTAGCCGCCGCCGCCGGTGGCGATCCAGCGCCCGCCGGCGTGTTCGTGCGCGAGCGCGTGCAGCGCGGCGTGCGCGGCGCGCTGCGCGTCCACGGTCAGTGCGAGGTGCGCGAGCGGGTCCTCCACGTGGGTGTCCGCGCCGTGCTGGGTGACCAGTACGTCCGGCCGGAACGCCGCGAGCAGCGGCGGGACCACGGCGTCGAACGCGCGCAGCCAGGCCGCGTCGGCGATCCCCGGCGGCAGCGCGACGTTGACCGCGAGGCCCTCGGCGTCCGGCCCGCCGATCTCGTCGGGGAAGCCGGTGCCGGGGAAGAGGAAGCGCGGGCTCTCGTGCAGGCTGATCGTGAGCACGCGCGGGTCGTTCCAGAACGCCTGCTGCACGCCGTCGCCGTGGTGCACGTCGATGTCCACGTAGGCGACCCGCTCGGCGCCGAGGTCGAGCAGGCGTGCGATCGCGAGCGCGGGGTCGTTGTACACGCAGAACCCGGCGGCGGCGGCCGGCATCGCGTGGTGCAGGCCGCCGGCGAAGTTGACCGCGTGCTCGGCGCCGTCGGGGTGGTCGGGACCCAGCCACACCGCGTCGGCCGCGGCGATCGAGGCGCCCGCGATCAGCGCGGACACCTCGTGCATGTGCGCGAACGCCGGGGTGTCCTCGGTGCCTATGCCGTATGCCTGGTCGGCGTGCTTCGGGTCGGCGGAGGCGCGCCGCACGGCCGCGATGAACGCGTCGGTGTGCACCATGCCCAGTTGCTCGTCGGTGGCGATCCCGGCGGCGCGGACGCGCAGTTCGGGCAGGGTGTGCAGACCGAAGGCACGGATGAGGTCGATGGTCAGCCGCAGCCGGACGGGCTTCATCGGGTGCCACGATCCGAAGTCGTAACCGGTCATCCGGTCGTCCCACATCACGTGCACCGCTCGACTCATGCGGTCACGCTACCGCCCGGGATGGCTCTCGATCATCGGTCGTGAGCGGGTTCACCGTGCGGGGCGAAGGCGCGGGCCAGCGGCACCACGGCGAGCACCAGGACCAACGGCACGAGCATCGCGACGCGAAACGACGCGAGGTCGGCGATCCCGCCCACCAGCGGGGTCCCGATCAGGAAGCCGGCGTAGTTGAAGATGTTCAGCCGGGCGACCACCTCGTCCGCGTCGTCCGGCGACTGCCGGCCGCCCGCGACGAACGTCTGCGGGACGAGCACGCACAGCCCCACGCCCAGGATCACGAAGCCGAGCAGGCCCACCGCGGCGTGCGGTGCGGCGAGCACGACGGCGAAGCCCGCTGCCGCCACCACCGCGCCGCCGCGGACCACGTTGACCATGCCCCAGCGACGCACGCCCAGGTCGCCGACGCCGCGGCCGACGAGGGTGGTGATCATGTACGCGATGTAGGGGACGGTCGCGAACGCCTCGGAGCTGTCGAGCACCTTCTCCAGGTAGACCGCGGACCAGTTGGCCACGGTCGAGTCGCCGATGTAGGCGAACGTCATCACCGCGCACAGCGGGAGCAGCGGACCCCACGGGAGCCCCCGCCCCGCCTTGTCCGGGTCGGCGGCGACCGGCGCCGCGTCGGCGCGCAGATAGCCCGCGCCGACCCCGAGCACGATCGGCACCGTGAGGACCACGGCGCCCGCGTACATCCACACGAGCGCGACGTCGCCCCACGCGCACAGCCCGGCGACGCCCGCGCCGGCCAGGCCGCCGAGGCTGTAGGAGGCGTGGAAGCCGAGCATGATGCTGCGGCCCTCGCGGGCCTGGATCGCGACGCCCTGCATGTTCATCGTCGCGTCGACCGCGCCCAGGGACAGCCCGAACACGAAGAGCACGATGGCCAGTTGCCACAGCCGATCGCCCGCGCCGACCCCGAGCAGGATCGCGCAGACGACCGGCTGCGACACCCGCAGAACGGTGTGGCTGCCGTAGCGCTTGGCCAGCGAACCGGCGATCACGCTGCCGACGCCCGCGACGATCGGCACCACGGACAGGACCGCGGTCAGCGTGCCGTCGCCCATGTCGTAGCGCCGCTGGATCGCCGGGATCCGGGTGACGAGCAGCGCGAAGGACGCGCCCTGGACCAGAAAGCACACGAGCAGACTGAACCGCGCGCGGCGCAGCGTCTGGTCCTTGGACGGCCCGGCCGCCGGTTCGGTCACCTGCATGGGCGTGCACGCTACCGACGGGTCACTTCGACGGACAGGGGCCGAGAAGATCTTTTGACCAACCGCCGGCTACCGGGTCGAGCAAACGCCCGCGTTCAGGGACGAATGCCCAACAGTTCCGGTAGGTCGACCATGTCCTTGAACAGCGAGTCGGCGTCCGCGAGCCGCTCCGGCGGGGTCATCGCGGCATACCCGTACACGGTCATGCCCGCCGCCCGCGCGGCCCGCACCCCCAACGGGCTGTCCTCGACGACCACGCAGCGCGCGGGGTCGACGCCCATGGTGGCGGCGGCGTGCAGGAACAGGTCGGGCGCGGGCTTGCCCTGCGCGACGTCCTGGCTGCTGAAGATCAGCGGCTCGGGGAAGCGCCCGATCAGGTCGGTGCGGTTCAGCGCCAGCCGGATCCGCTCGTGCGTGCCCGACGAGGCGAGGCAGTACGGGACACCCGCGAGGTCGAGCGCGTCCAGCACCTCGGCCACCCCGACCACGGCTTCGAGTTCGGCCCGGAAGCCCGCGAACACCCGCTCGTGGTAGACGTGGTCGAAGTCGTCGGGCAGCGTGACGCCGTCCCGCTCGCGCACTATCGCGTGCACGCGCGCCATCGTGCCGCCGAGGTAGTCGCGCAGCGAGTCCTCGTAGGTCGTGGGCACGCCGAGCTCGGTGAGCAGGGCCGCCAGTGCCCGGTTGGCGATCGGCTCGCTGTCGACCAGGACGCCGTCGTTGTCGAAGAGGACCAGGTCGGGCTTCACTTGAGGCCCTCGGCGATCTCCTGCGACCGGTTGCTCGCGGCTTCGAGCGCGGCGAGCAGCGCGGCGCGCACGCCGTGGTTCTCCAGCTCGCGGATCGCCGCGATCGTGGTTCCCGCCGGGGACGTGACGGCCTCGCGAAGGAGCGTGGGGTGCTCCCCCGAGTCGCGCAGCATCACCGAGGCGCCGATCGCGGCCTGCACGATCAGGTCGTGCGCGGCGGCGCGCGGCAGGCCGAGCAGGATGCCGGCGTCGGTCATCGCCTCGACGAGGAAGTAGAAGTAGGCCGGGCCCGAGCCGGACAGCGCGGTGACCGCGTCCTGCTGCTTCTCCGGGACGCGGATGGTCTTGCCCACCGACCCGAAGATCTTCTCGACCCGGGCCAGGTGCGCCTCGGTCGCGTGTGCGCCGCCGGAGATCGCGCTCATTCCCTCGTCCACGAGCACGGGCGTGTTCGACATGACCCGCACCACGGGCGTGCCTGCGGCCAGGCGCGATTCGAGGAACTTCGTGGTGATGCCCGCGGCGCCGCTGACGATCAGCCGATCGGCGGGCACGTGCGGGGCGAGCTCGTCCATCAGGGCGGCCATGTCCTGCGGCTTGACGGTCAGGATCAGGATGTCCGCGGCCTTGGCCGCCTCGGCGTTGGTGACCGCCTCGACTCCGTAGCGGCGCTGCAGGTCCTCGGCCCGTTCGGCCCGGCGGGTCGTGACGAGGATGTCGTCCGGGCTCTTGCCCGCCCGGATCATCCCCGACAGCAATGCTTCACCGATTTTCCCGGTGCCGACGACGGCGACCCGCTGAGCCATGGCCCCCACACTTTCTCGCGTTCGTTGGTTCATCGGGGGCGCTCCGGGCACCCCCAATGGCCACCGTACGGTACGGACACGTGTCCTAAGGCGTGCGCCGACGCAGGGTCAGCGCGCCGAACGCGAGGGCCGCGAGCACGCACCCGGCGATCACCGCGATGTCGCGAACGAGCAGGCCGGAGACATCGCTCTCGCTGGTCAGCCGCAACATCGCGTCGACCGCGTAGGACAGCGGGAGCACATTCGAGACCGCTTCGAGCACGGGCTGCATCTGCTCGCGCGGCACGAACAGACCGCACAGCAGGAACTGCGGCAGGATCACCGCCGGCAGGAACTGCACGGCCTGGAACTCGGTGTTGGCGAACGCGCTCACCAGCAGTCCGAGCGCGAGCCCGAGCAGCGCGTCGAGCACCGCGACGCACAGGATCAGCCAGGTCGGCCCGGCGACGTCGAGCCCGAGCAGGCCGATCGCGAGCCCGGTCGCGACGACCGCCTGGACCACCGCGACCAGACCGAAGGCGAGCGCGTAGCCGCCGATCAGCTGCATCTTGCCGATCGGCATGGTCAGCAACCGCTCCAGCGTGCCGGTCGAGCGCTCGCGCAGCGTCGCCACGGACGTCACCAGGAACATCACCACGAACGGGAAGATCCCGAGCAGCGGCCCACCGATGTGGTCGAACTGGCGCGGGTTGTCGTCGTAGAGCCAGTACAGCAGCGTGAGCAGCACGCACGGCACGAGCAGCATCAGCGCGATCGTGCGCGGGTCGTGCCGCAGTTGACCGAGCACGCGCCGAGCGGTGGCGGTGGTGGGGCTTGCGGTGATGGTGGCGGTGGCGGTCATGACGCGCTCCCGGAGTCCGAGGTCGAGGCGGAGGTCGGGGTCGCCGCGGCGTCGACCAGGGCCAGGAAGGCCGATTCCGCGTCGTGGGTGTCGGTGCGCGCCAGGAGCGCGTCCGGGGTCTCGTCGGCGAGCAACACGCCGTCGCGCAGCAGCAGGAGTCGTTGGCAGCGCTCGGCCTCGTCCATGACGTGACTCGACACCAGGAGCGTCACGCCGACGGCGGCGAGCCGGTGGAACAGCCCCCACAGATCGCGGCGCAGCACCGGGTCGAGCCCGACCGTGGGCTCGTCGAGGATGAGCAGCTCGGGCGAACCGAGCAGCGCCGCGGCGAGCGAGACCCGGGCCTGCTGGCCGCCGGAGAGCCGGGACACGGTGGCGTCCTGACGATCGGTCAGGTCCACGTCGCGGAGCACCCGGTCGATCTCGGCCGACTCGACCCCCAGGATCGCGCCGAAGTAGCGCAGGTTCTCCCGCACGGTCAGGTCCGCGTACACCGACGGCGCCTGCGTCACGTAGCCGATCGCGCTGCGCAACCGCTTGTGCCCGGTGGGCAGCCCCAGCACGTCGAGCCGCCCGCTCACGCCGGCCTGGACGCCGACGATCGCGCGCATGAGCGTGCTCTTGCCGCAACCGCTCGGCCCGAGCAGACCGGTCACGCTCCCGCGCCGCACGGCGAACGAGACGTCGTCGAGCACCACGCACCCGCCGCGCACGACCCGCAGGCGCTCGGCCCGGATCGCGTCCTCGCCATAATTCATCATATGTTGAATATGCGCTTCCCACTCCGCGCCGTCAAGCGATTCCCTACGATTTCCCTCAACCGGCGAAGGGGGCGCGCCCAGTGGCACGGATCGGGCCGTACGAGGTCGTCGAACGGCTCGGCGCGGGCGGGATGGGCGAGGTCTTTCTCGGCGTCGGACCCTCGGGACGCCGGGTCGCGATCAAGGTGATCCGGGCGGAGCACCTGGACGATCCGGGCTTTCGCGCCCGGTTCCGGCGCGAGGTCGAAATGGCCCGCAAGGTCGGCGGCGCCTTCACCGCGCCCGTGGTCAACGCGGACCCGGACGCGCCACAGCCGTGGTTCGCCACGGTGTACATCCCGGCGCCCTCGCTGGACGCGGTGGTGCGCGCGCGCGGGCCGCTCGATCCGCGCGCGGTGCTGCGCCTGGCCGCCGGGCTGATCGAGGCGCTCCAGGACATCCACGCGGCGGGGCTGATCCACCGCGATCTCAAGCCGGCCAACATCCTGATCACCGAGCACGACGGCCCGAAGGTGATCGACTTCGGGATCGCCCGGGACACCGGCCGTTCGCTGCTCGTCTCCACCGGCGGCACCTTCGGCACGCCCGCGTACATGGCGCCCGAGCAGATCGAGACCGGCACCGCGGGGTACTCCAGCGACGTGTTCGCGATGGGCTCGGTGCTGACCTTCGCGGCGACCGGCCGGCTCGCGTTCCCGGCCGAGACCCCGATCGCGGTGATGGGCCGGATCCTGTACGGCGAGGCGGATCCGACCGGGATCCCGCCGGAACTCGCGGACCTGATCCGGGCGTGCCTGGCGAAGCCGCCGGAGGTTCGCCCGCCCCTCACCGCACTGGCCGAACTCGTGACCGACCGGCTCGCGCCGACGCCGGGCCGACCTCCGCAGGCACCGGAGCCGCGGCACGATCCGGATGCCGAGCCCATGTTCACCACAAAGGCCGGCACCACGAGCACAGGCACCACAAGCGCCGGCGTCACGAGCACCGACACCACGGGCGCCGGGACCACAAGTACCGACACCACGACCTCGAACCGCCCGCCGACACCGCACACCGCGGGCGGGTCCGACGACGGCGCACCCGCACCGCGACCGCGCCGCCCGCACACGCGGCGTCGGGTGCTCCCGTTCGTGGCCGCGACCGCGCTCGTCGCGATGGGCGTGACCGCACTGATCCGGTATTCGCTCTTCTCGGACGACGGGCCCTCGACGCGCGGATCGAGCTCCCACTCGCCCGAGCCGGTGACCACGCCGCCATCGACGCCACCGTCGATGCCGCCGTCGACGCCGCCGACCGCCGATATACCCGGCGGCAAAGCCGCGCCGAACGGCGGCACCTGGTGCACGCCGAGCATGATCCGGGTGCAGATCCAGCCGGTGGAGTCGGGCAAGGCCGCCTACAACGCCTCGCAGAACGTCGCGCTCAAGGTGCTCGTCACGAATCAGACCGGGCCGACCTGCTACGTCGACCTCGCGCCGAGCCGCGCCTACATCGAGGTGCGCTCCGGCTCCGAGCGGCTGTGGATCTCGGCCGACTGCGCGGCCGGCGCGGCCACCGACGTGCGGCAGTTGCAGCAGGGCGACGCGCAGGCCGTCTCGATCACCCGCGACTGGTCCTGGACCCGCTCCAACGCCGCGCAGTGCGCGACCAACGGCGGGCAGAGCAAGGCCGCGCCGGCGGACAAGGCCGTCTACCGCGCGAAGGCGATCCTCGCAGGCCTCGAGTCGTCCGGGGAATTCCTGTTCACCGCGGTGAACCCGTGAGCCGAAAGGGCGCCCCGGCCGAAGCCGGGACGCCCTTTCGGGAATCGCCGTGGATCAGTCGAACATCGACACGTCGCGCACCGCGCCCCGGTCCGCGCTGGTGGCCATCGCCGCGTACGCCTTCAAGGCGGTGCTCACCTGGCGGTCGCGGTCGACCGGGCGGTACTTGCCCAGGTCGTGCAGCAGCGTCTCGCGTCGCTCGGCCAGTTCCTCGAACGAGACCTCCAGGTCGATCGTCCGGTTGGGGATGTCGATCGTGACGGTGTCGCCGTCGCGCACGAGGGCGATCGTGCCGCCGGCCGCCGCCTCCGGCGAGACGTGCCCGATCGACAGACCGGAGGTGCCGCCCGAGAATCGCCCGTCCGTGATCAGCGCGCACTTGGCGCCGAGCCCGAGACCCTTGAGGTACGACGTCGGGTAGAGCATCTCCTGCATGCCCGGCCCGCCCTTGGGGCCTTCGTACCGGACCACCACGACGTCGCCCGCCTTGACCCGCTTGCTGAGGATCGCGTGGACGGCCTCCTCCTGCGACTCGACCACGACGGCCGGGCCGGAGAAGGTCCAGATCGACTCGTCCACGCCGGCCGTCTTCACGACACACCCCGCCTCGGCGAGGTTGCCGTACAGGATGCCGAGGCCGCCGTCCTTGCTGTACGCGTGCTCGACGTCACGGATGCAGCCCGCGGCCACGTCCAGGTCGAGCGCGTCCCAGCGCTCCGACTGGCTGAACGCGGTCGCCGAGCGCACGCAGCCGGGGGCCGCGTGGAACAGCTCGATGGCCTCCGCCGACGGCGAACCGCCGCGCACGTCCCAGGTCTTGAGCCACTCGGCGAGGTTGTCGGTGTGCACCGAGCCGACGTCCTCGTGCAGCAGCCCGGCACGGTGCAGCTCACCGAGCAGCCGGGGCACGCCACCGGCGCGGTGCACGTCCTCCACGTGGTACGGCGCGTTGTTCGGCGCGACCTTCGCCAGGCACGGCACCCGGCGCGAGAGCACGTCGATGTCGGCCATCGTGAAGTCCATCTCGGCCTCCTGCGCGGCCGCGAGCAGGTGCAGGATCGTGTTGGTCGAGCCGCCCATGGCGATGTCCATCGCCATCGCGTTCTCGAACGCCTGCCGGGTCGCCACGTTGCGCGGCAGCACGCTCTCGTCGTCCTGCTCGTAGTAGCGCTTGGTGATCTCGACGACCGTGCGGCCCGCGCCCTCGTACAGCGCCTTGCGCGCGGTGTGCGTCGCGAGCACCGAACCGTTGCCCGGGAGCGCGAGGCCCATCGCCTCGACCAGGAAGTTCATCGAGTTGGCGGTGAACATGCCCGCGCAGGATCCGCAGGTCGGACACGCGGCGTTCTCGATCCGCTCCAGGTCCTCGTCGGAGACCTGGTCCGACGCGGAGTCGGAGATCGCGGTGATCAGGTCCAGGTGCGGGCGCACCCGACCGTCGACCATGACCGCGGTGCCGGCCTCCATCGGACCGCCGGAGACGAACACGGCGGGGATGTTCAGCCGCAGCGCGGCCATCAGCATGCCGGGGGTGATCTTGTCGCAGTTGGACACGCACACCATGGCGTCGGCCTGGTGCGCGTTGACCATGTATTCGACGGCATCGGCGATCAGCTCGCGCGAGGGCAGCGAGTAGAGCATGCCCGAGTGGCCCATCGCGATGCCGTCGTCGACGGCGATCGTGTTGAACTCGCGCGGGATGCCGCCGGCGGCCGAGATGGCCTCGGACACGATCCGGCCGACGGGCTGGAGGTGGGTGTGGCCCGGTACGAACTCGGTGAAGCTGTTGGCAACCGCGATGATCGGCTTGCCGAAGTCCTCACGCTTGACGCCTGCGGCCATCAGCAGCGCGCGAGCGCCCGCCATTTCGCGACCGTGGGTGACCGTCCGAGACCTGAGTTGCGGCACTGCACACACCCTCTCAGCAAATTCACCGGTGGATCCGGGGTGCTTTCGAGCTTACGTCCGCGACCGGGATCGACGGCGCGGACGTCCACTATGCGACCCCTCGGCGGGCGGCCGATCGAGGCCGGGCCGGGGTCGGGCCAGGGCCGGAACGGGGGCGGAGCGGGGCCGGAGCGCCGCTCAGCCGCCGCCTAGGGCCTGTCTTCAATCCCGCGTCGGGCTCCGCGGCGTCCGGTGCCGTGCATCGGCGTGCCGGGGAAGCGCTCGCATAGTGGTTCTATTCGGGCGGTTCACCGGGGCGGCGAGGTGAGCGCAGCGAGGAGCCCGAAGGGCGGATGCCGGGCGTCGCGGTGCTCGGCGTGGGATTGAAGACAGGCCCCAGGTGGAGCCGGAGAATCGGCGCGATCCGCGCGGCGATCTCCTCCGGCGCGGCGGAGGCGATCGGTTCCAGACGCAGCACGTAGCGGGTGAGGGCGACCCCGAGGATCTGGCTCACGCACAGGTTCGCGCGCAGTGCCGCGTCGGGCGTGCCGATCCGCTCGGCCAGCCGCGCGGTCAGCTCGGCGCCGACGAACTCGCGAAACGCCGGGTCGCCGCCGTCGAGGACGGCCGTACGCATGATCGCGAGCAGGCGCGTTCCCGTCTCGGGGTGCTCCCACAGGGTCATGAACCTCGCGGCCAGGCGTTCGCCCGCGTGCTCGACGCCCATCGCGAACACGTCGGCGATGAGCGTCTCGGGATCCAGCGGCAGGTCCATGGCCGCGATGAACACCCGGTCCTTGGGTCCGAAGTAGTGGTGCACCAGCGCGGGGTCGACGCCCGCGCCGCGGGCGATCGCGCGGACCGACGCGCCCGCGTAGCCGCGCGCGGCGAACTCGACCCGGGCCGCGTCCAGGATGCTCTCGCGGGTCTGCGTCGTGCCCGCGCGCCGGCCGGGCGGGCGGCCCGGCCCGCGGCGCCGGGTGGGCTCCGGTCCCGAGGTCGTACTCGATTCAGCCATAGCGTCGCTCCGCCTCCGCTTCCGCCGCCAGGTGCAGGCGGGTGTACGCGAGCGCCTCGGCGAGGTCGGCCTCGCGCTCGGCGCGCGATCCGCACCGCCGCGTGTTGACCTCCAGGACGATCGCCCCGGCGAAGGACGTCCGGGCGAGGTGTTCGAGCAGTTCCGCGCACGGCTGGGTGCCGCGCCCGGGGACCAGGTGTTCGTCCTTGAGCGAGCCGCTGCCGTCGGCGAGGTGGACGTGCCCCAGCCGATCACCCATCCGGGCGAGCATCGCGAGCGCGTCCGAGCGCGAGGTCGCGGTGTGCGACAGGTCGAGCGTGAAGTGCCGGTAGTCCTCGTCGGAGGGGTCCCAGTCCGGCGCGTAGGCCGCGACCTCCTTGTCCCGGTAACGCAGCGGGAACATGTTCTCGACCGCGAACAGCACGTCGGTCTCGTCGGCCATCCGCTCGATGCCGCGGACGAAGTCGCGTGCGTAGCTGCGCTGCCAGCGAAACGGCGGATGCACGACGACCGTCGCGGCGCCGAGCCGCTCGGCCGCGTCGCGCGCCCGCACCAGCTTGGTCCACGGGTCCGTCCCCCACACGCGCTGCGTGATCAGCAGACAGGGCGCGTGCACGGACAGGATGGGCACGCCGTGGTGGTCGGACAGGCGGCGCAGCGCCTCGACGTCCTGGCTCACGGGGTCGGTCGAGACCATGACCTCGATGCCGTCGTACCCGAGCCGAGCGGCGATCTCGAAACCGTCGGCCGTGGACTCGGGGTAGACGGAGGCGGTGGACAGGGCGATCTTCGCGTCGGGCACCCGAAGCACCGCGTCCGGCAGGCGCGCCTCGGACGTGTCGGCCCCCGTACCCGTGAGTATGTCGTGGTCGGCCACGTCGCCCAGAGTAGAACCATCGGCCGCCGTCACGGCTGGGACGCTCCCATCAGTCCATCCAATCCAGGCGGCGCAGGATGATCCCCTCGCGCAGCGCCCACGGGCACACCTCCAGCGCGTTGACGTTGAACAGGTCGAGCGCGGCGTCGGCCACTATCGCCCCCGCGACCAGCTGTGGAGCCCGCCCCACGGACACGCCCGGGAGGGTCGCCCGCTCGGCCGAGGACATCGTCGCGAGCCGGGGCAGCCAGTCGGCGAGACCGGCCCGGGTGAGCAGCCGCTTCACGTACGGGCCCTCCCCCGAGGCCGGCGCGCCGGCGATCCGGGCGAGCTGTTTGAACGTCTTGGAGGTCGCCACCACGTGGTCGGGGCGGCCGAGCCGGCTGAACTCGGCGACCGTGCGCGCGATCTCGGCACGGACGTGCTTGCGCAGCAGCCGCACCTCGTCGAGCGACGGCGGGTCGCCGTGCAGCCACGAACGGGTGAGTCGACCCGCGCCCAGCGGCAGCGAGGCCGCCGCGTCCGGCTCCTCGTCGACACCGGCCGCGATCTCCAGCGAGCCGCCGCCGATGTCGAGCACGAGCAGCCGGCCGGAGGACCAGCCGAACCAGCGGCGCACCGCCAGGAAGGTCAGCCGGGCCTCGTCGGCGCCGGTGAGCACCTGGAGGTCCACGCCCGTCTCGCGCCGCACCCGATCGAGCACCGCCTCGGAATTGGCCGCCTCGCGCACCGCCGACGTCGCGAACGGCAGCAGGTCCTCGACGCCCTTGTCCTCGGCGATCTCCAGGGCGCTCGCCATCGTGCGGACGAGCAGATCGACCCCGTGCGGGGCGATGCTGCCGTCCGGCTCGAGCAGTTCGGCCAGGCGCAACTCGTGCTTGTGCGAGTACGCGGGAAGGGGGCGAGCACCCTGATGGGCGTCGACCACGAGCAGATGGACCGTATTGGAGCCCACATCGAGAACACCGAGTCGCATGTCCCCGAAGGTAATCCGTCGGACCCGGGCCGCGAGCGGGGGCGGTCCCTCGGTTGCCACGCCTTTGCTTGACCGAAACACCCCGGTGTGAGCCGTAGGCTGATCCGGTGCCCGAGGTAGACCTGGATTTTCCACGCGCTTGGTTCGAATTCCCCGACCCCGACGATGCCGACCAGCTGTTCCGCTGCGACCTCACGTGGCTGACATCGCGCTGGCAGTGCATCTTCGGCGCGGGCTGTCACGGTGTCGTCGCCGGCCGTGCGCCGGACGGGTGCTGCTCATTGGGCGCGCACTGGTCCGACGAGGACGACGAGAAGCGCGTGCTGGCCTGGGCCGAACGGCTGACGCCGCAGACCTGGCAGTTCCACGACCTGGCGATGGAGCAGGGCGTGAGCGAGTTCGAGGACGGCGACAAACGCACCCGTCTGGTCGACGGCGCGTGCGTGTTCCTGAACCGGCCGGGCTTCGCGGGCGGCGCGGGCTGCTCGCTGCACGCGCTCGCGCTGCGTGAGGACGTGCACCCGCTGGAGACCAAACCGGACGTGTGCTGGCAGCTGCCGGTCCGCCGGACGTACGACTGGATCGACCGGCCGGACGAGACGCGCGTGCTGATGGTGACGATCGGCGAGTACGACCGCAGAGGGTGGGGGCCGGGCGGCCACGACCTGCACTGGTGGTGCACCGGGAGCACCGAGGCGCACGGCGCGGGCGAGCCGGTGTACCAGTCGTACGGCCCGGAGCTGCGCGAGCTGATGGGCCAGGCCGCGTACGCGGTCCTGGTGCAGGCGTGCGAGACCCGGCTCGCGAACGGGCGGCCGGTCGCGCCGCATCCGGCCGACCCGGTCGACTGACCGACGCGGCGTCCGAAGGCGGCGTCCGACCCGGCGTCCGCCCCCGGCCGGGGGCTCAGCCCGTCGGGACGGGGGTCCTGGTCGGGGCGGGTGGCGTGGTCGCGACCGGCGGGCTCGTCGGCGATCGGGACGGGGCCGGTTCGCCGGTGCGGCCCTCGATCGTGACGACCGCGTCGCCCGGTTCGACCACGACCCTGGCCGACCACGACCCCCTCGGGGCCTGCTCGGCGTCGACGGTGATCGTGATCGTGTCCTGCTGCCCGGGGGCGAGCGTGCCGCGCGACCGGCTCAGGCGCAGCCACGGCGCCGCCGTGTCCGCGCGCCAGTCGACCGGCACCGGGCCGGTGTTGCGCAGCGTGAGGATCGTGCGGTCGCCTTTGCCGGTAACCGTGACCCGCGGCGGCGTCGGCGCCGACGCGCCGCGCGGCGGCGGAACCTGCTCGGCCCCGGGCCCGATCTCCGGCCGGGCCACGGCCGGCGGCGCGAGCGCGGTCGTGGGGCCGGGCTCCCGGCCGGGCGCCGAATCCGAGGCGGCGGGACGCACCGACGGCGCCGCGGGCGAACGCTCCGGTTCGGCCGGCGCCGGCGCGGCGGCCTTGTTCGCGCCGTCCACCCGGGCCGAGGCGATGGTGACGGCTTTCGTGGTCGCCTCGCCGGCCGACCCGCCCGACGCCTGCCACAGCGCGAGCGCGGGCGCGGCGACGACCGCGGCCACCACGACCGCCGCGATCACCGTGGCCCGCCGCCGGTTGCCGCGCTCGACCACGTGGATCGGAAAGACCGGGAAGCCGGTCCGGTCGAACTCGGCGACCCGCCGCGCGATCTCCGGCGGACGCTGCGCCGACCGGCCCTTGCCGACCTCGCCGAGCACCTCGATCCGCAGCGCCGCCGGCGGCGCGATCAGGGTGAGCCCCACCGGCGCGGCCGCGGCCCCGGTGGTCGGCGCGAGGTGGGTCGCGGCGCGCCGCACGTGCGGCCCGCACCGCCGACACGTCTCGACGTGCGCGATCAGGCGCTCGCGCAGGGTCGAGGTGAGCCGCCCGGTGGCCAGTTCCTGGCCTTCGGGGCACCCGTGTGAGGCCTCGGCGCCCGCGACGGCCGCCCGGGTCCGGTCCACCTCCCGGCCGGCCCCCAGGAGCAGGCTGCGGGCCTGCTGCTCGTCGCACCCGAGCACCGCGGCCAGGCCGCGCGGGTCGAGCCCGTGCCGTACCGACAGTTCGAGCGCCTCGCGCCGCTCGGGCCCCAGCCCCACGGCCTCGGGCCAGGCGAGGTCGTCCAGGTCGCCGCGCCGCCGGCCGGGTGCGCGGCCGGCCTCGGTGCCGGGGAACAGGTCGGGGTATTCGTCGGCGTCGGACGAGAGCGGCGGCAGGCTGCGCTCGTGTGCCCACACCACCCGGACGTCCTCGGGGCGCGCGGGGCCGCCGCCGACCCGCACGTGCGCGTCGAGCCGGACCAGGCACTCGTACCGGGCGAGCGCGTAGAGCCACGGTTTGAGCAGATCCAGGTCGGGGAGCCGGCCGATGTGACGATCGGCGAGCACGAAGGTGCTGCGTAGTGACTCCGAGGCCGCCTGGTGGTCGCGGAGCACCGAGAGGCAGTAGGTGTAGAGCCCTTCGGCATAGGCGTCGTAGGCGGCGCGTCCCCACGAAAGCACCGCGGCGGGGGCCGAGACCGGGCCGGTTACCGAATCCGTCACGCTCGTGAACGTAGGTGTCCGAGAGCCCCCGACTCAGGCGATTTGCACTTTCATACGCCTTTCGAGGTCGACAATCATACTTTCGAGTGAATGTCCGTCACCTTTGAGCGAAATTTTTCACCGGACCACCAAGCGCCGGCCGACCCCCTCTACCGTGAGCGAATCACCGTTGGGGCGAAGGGACAGCGTCACCGTCCACGTGGGCGCCGGGGCCTTGTCGGGATTCGCCGAGATCGTGATCGAAACCGACTGCCCCGCGCGCAGGCTTCCCGATCGCGGGCTCACCGTGAGCCAGTCGTTCTCCGACACGCCCAACGACCACGTGACCGGTCCGCCGGTCGCGGTGAGCCGGACGGTCCGCGGCGCGCCGCCGACCCCGAGGTCCACCGCGTCCCGTTGCGACCAGGTCAACGTGCCCGCCGCGTTCGCGTCGGTCGTGGCCGACCGGGGGTCCATCTGCTGCGCGCCGGCGCCGGGCGGCGCCGGGGCACCCGTCGTGGGCTTCGCGCCCCGTGTCGTCTTGGCGGTCGGCTTGGGCGTGGCGGCGCGCGTACCGGGGGCCGCCGCCGTCGTCGGCGGTGGTGGTGGGGTCGACGCCACCGCGCTCGGCTCGGCCGACGGCGACGGATGCACGAACACCGGCCGATCGGGCTCCTGGGCCGTGCTCAACGCGACCGGCGAGCCCCGGTCGTCGTCGCCCACCCGGGCGAACGCGACGAGACCGAGCACGAGCGACGTCGCGACCAGGCAGCCCACGGCCACCGGCACCCGCGAGCGCGGCCGGCCCAGGCCCTTGGGGAACCCGTTCCGCCCCGCGTCGACGGCCTCGCCCCCGAGATCCGCCGCGAGCAGGTCGATCCGGATCCCGTACGGCGCCGGCGGCAGCGCACCGCCCCCGAGCAGCGCCCCCGCGTCCACCGCGTCGGGACCGAGCACCACGCAGTCCGGGCACGAGTCGACGTGCAGGTGCAGCGGCCGGCGCAGCGCCGAGTCGACGGCCGCGCCCGCGTCCGGCAGCAGCAGCGCGAGCTCCGGGCAATCCCGCCGCGGATGGGTCGCGACCGCGTACACGGCCACGGCCTGTTCGAACTGTTGCCGGCCGCGGGCGAGCGTGCGACCCACGTGCCGCTCGGGTATCGCGAGCACGTCGGCGATCTCCGCGCCGCCCAGGCCGTGCCGCACCGACAGGTCCAACGCGATCCGCTCGACCTCGTCCACGGCCCACAACGCGTACGGGACCAGCGGCGCCAAGCGGTGGCGATCCGGCACGATCCATACCGCGGCGCCCGCCGTGAGCACCTGCTCGACCACGCCGGGGCCGGGCCGCCAGGGGGCCGCCCGCTCGCACTCGGCGCGGGCGAGCGCGTACAGCAGCGCCCTGGTCCGGCTCCGCTCCCGCAGCACGCGCAGCCGCCGGGCGCCCATTAGGAGCGTGTCCCGCAGCACCCGCTCGGCGAGCTCCCGGTCGCGCACCAGCTCCACGGAGAAACCGAAGAGGGCGTCGCCGTACGTGTCGTACAGCGCGACGGCGTCGCGCGTCCCGTCCGTCGCGTCCGTCGTGCCGGACCACTGCCCCGCTACGTCCCCACCCGCCATGCCGCCACACGGTAGGGAGATCACGACCATGGTCACCATCGCTTTACCGGCTCGGTGACAGGATCAAGACATTCCGACCGTGATCGTCCATCGTGTAATCGGTTGTCGGCGCGGCCCGTTAACGTTCCTGGCATGGCCAGGACCACCACGAAGGATCGCCCGTCGTACCGCTGCACGGAATGCGGCTGGACCGGGCCGAAATGGCTCGGCCGCTGCAACGAGTGCCACGCGTGGGGCACGGTCGAGGAGTTCGGCGTCCCCAAGGCGCGCTCGATCGCCGCCGGGCCGGTGACCGCCGCGGCCATGCCGATCGGCCGCATCGACGTCAAGGCCGCCAAGTTCCGCTCGACCGGCGTCGACGAACTCGACCGCGTCCTCGGCGGCGGCCTGGTCCCGGGCGCGGTCGTGCTGCTCGCGGGCGAGCCGGGGGTCGGCAAGTCCACCCTCCTGCTCGACGTCGCGAGCAAGTCCGCGTCCCCGACCGCCCGCACGCTCTACATCACCGGCGAGGAGTCCGCCTCCCAGGTCCGACTGCGCGCGGGCCGGATCGGCGCGCTCAACGACGAGCTCTACCTCGCCGCCGAAACCGACCTGGCCGCGCTGATCAGCCACGTCGACGCGGTCAAGCCCGCGCTCCTGGTGGTCGACTCGGTGCAGACCATCGCCTCGCCCGCGATCGACGGCGCGCCGGGCGGGGTGTCCCAGGTCCGCGAGGTCACGGGCGCGCTGATCCGGATCGCCAAGGAGCGCGGCATCGCCACCGTCCTGGTCGGCCACGTCACCAAGGACGGCTCCATCGCCGGCCCGCGCCTGCTGGAGCATCTGGTCGACGTGGTGCTGCACTTCGAGGGTGACCGGCACGCCCGGCTGCGCCTAGTCCGGGCGATCAAGAACCGCTACGGAACGGCCGACGAGGTCGGCTGCTTCGAACTGCACGACGAGGGCATCACCGGCCTGACCGACCCGAGCGGGCTGTTCCTGACCCAGCGCCAGGAGCCGGTCTCCGGCACCTGCGTCACGGTCACCCTGGAGGGCAAGCGCCCGCTGGTGGTCGAGGTGCAGGCGCTGGTGGCGCCGTCCCAGATCCCCACCCCGCGCCGGGCCACCTCGGGGCTCGACTCGGCCCGGATGGGCATGGTCCTCGCGGTGTTGGAGCGGCGCGGCGGGGTCCGCCTGGAGAAGACCGAGATCTACACCGCCACGGTCGGCGGGGTGAAGCTCACCGAGCCGGCCGCCGACCTCGCGGCGGCCCTCGCGCTCGCGGGCGCCGCCGCCGACGTGGCGCTGCCGTCCAAGCTGGTCGCGGTCGGCGAGGTCGGGCTCGCCGGCGAGATCCGCCGGGCCACCGGCGTGCAGCGCCGGCTCGCGGAGGCGTTCCGGCTCGGCTTCACGCACGCCCTGGTGCCACCGGACCCCGGCAAGATCCCGAAGGGCATGAAGGTCATCGAGGTGGCCGACATCCGCGAGGCCCTGCGCGCCTTCAACCTGGTGTCCTCCCGCGAGCGCAAGCCCGATCGCGAGTGACTCCCACGACGTGCCCGCGACCGCCCGTCGGACCGCCGCGGCGGGGGTCGGCAACTTTCCGGGTGCCCCGAGGAGTGACCAAGCGTGGCCTCGGAGATACTCGACAAACGGAACGGCATGCGCGACCTGTGCCAAAACACGGCTTCGGGCCGGATAAGACGACCGGTCGGTGGCAGGGAGGCACTAGACTTTTCCACCGATCTTCCGACGTAGCGGCCGACCTGTGTCGACCGCAGGTCCTGAGGCGCTCCCGGCCGTGCATACCGGAGCAAATGCCCGGGTGACGGCCGATGGCCGGCCGAGGATGGCAACGACCACGGGGAGTTCTGTGGCTACGAATGACCGGACCGACAAGGGCACGAGTGCCGACGCGGCCCTCGTGAGGGCCGCGCTGGAATCCGTGGCCCCGGGCACCGCCCTGCGCGACGGCCTGGAGCGCATTCTCCGGGGCAACACCGGCGGCCTGATCGTGCTTGGCTTCGACAAGACGGTGGAGGCGCTGTCCACGGGGGGCTTCGTGCTCGACGTCGAGTTCTCCGCGACCCGGCTGCGCGAGCTGTGCAAGCTCGACGGCGGGGTCGTGGTCGACCGCGAGTGCACGAAGATCGTCCGTGCGGGCGTCCAACTCGTCCCCGACCCGTCGATTCCGACGGAGGAGACGGGCACGCGGCACCGCACCGCCGAGCGCGTCAACAAGCAGACCGGCTACCCGGTGGTCTCGGTGAGCCAGTCGATGCGCCTGATCGCGCTGTACGTGAACGGCAAGCGGCACGTCCTGGAGGACTCGGCGGCGATCCTGTCCCGGGCCAACCAGGCGCTCGCGACCCTGGAGCGGTACAAGCTGCGGCTCGACGAGGTGTCGGGCACGCTGTCCGCCCTGGAGATCGAGGACCTGGTCACCGTCCGGGACGTGTGCGCGGTGTCGCAGCGGCTGGAGATGGTGCGCCTGATCGCGCGCGAGATCGACGGCTACGTCACCGAGCTGGGTGTCGACGGCCGGCTGCTCTCGCTCCAGCTCGAAGAGCTGATCGCGGGCGTCGAGGACGACCGCAAGCTCGTCGCGCGCGACTACGTCCCCGAACGCGCGATCAAGCGCGGCCGGACCGAGGCCGACGTGCTCGCCGAGCTCGACGGCCTCGCGCACGCCGATCTGCTCGACCTGCAGACGGTGGCCCGTGCGCTCGGCTTCACCTCGGGCCACGAGGTGCTCGACTCGGCGGTCAGCCCGCGCGGCTACCGACTGCTCGCGAAGGTCCCCCGGCTCCCACCCGTGGTGATCGAGCGGCTCGTGGAGCACTTCGGCGGCCTGCAGAAGCTGCTCGCGGCGAGCGTCGACGACCTCCAGGCCGTGGACGGCGTCGGCGAGGCGCGCGCCCGCAGCGTGCGCGAGGGGCTGTCCCGACTCGCCGAGTCCTCGATCCTGGAGCGCTACGTGTAACGCACGCCCCAGGGCACGAGAACGCTCACGAACACGAAGGAGGGCCCCGGCGACGCCGGGGCCCTCCTTCGTGCTTTCGTGCGTTCGTCGTTACTTGCCCACCGTGGCGGTGAACACGAACTCGCCGGACGGTTCGAGACCCGCCAGCGTGCCCTTCGCGCGGTAGGCCGCCTTGTCCGCCGGAGCCGTCTTGGTCTGGCCGCCGTTCGTCGCGCACTGCGCGGCGTTCGAGCGGGTCCAGGACCAGTCGCGGGTGACCGCCACGGCCTGCGCGTCGCCCGGCTGGAGCTGGCGCACGTCGGTGGCCGCGCCCGTGGCGCAGTCGGCCGAGCTCCACAGCCGCTCGGGGCCGGACAGCACCTCGATGTAGGCGTTCTTCGGCGCGAGATCCAGGTAGCAGGTCGACCCGGTCTGGTTCGTGACCAACAGCTTCAGCGCCACGTTCTGCCCGGCGTTGTAGGCGGTCTTGCCCGCCTCGACGGGCAGGAGCTGCACCCGGATCATGCTCGGGTTGCACCACACGCCGCCGTTCGGGGCGGCCTTGCCGCCGGCGCTCACCGCGCCGCCGGTGCCGGCCGTGCCCGCCGACTGACCGGCGGTCTGCGCAGGCTGCCCCCCGGGCTGACCGGACGTGCCGGCGGCCGTGCCCGGAGTGCCCCCGGTGCCCGGCGTGCCGGTGCTACCGCCCGGGATCGGCGGGTTCGCGCCGGTCGTCGGGTTCGGTCCGGGCGTGATGGTGCCCGGATCGGCCGAGGCCGAGCCGCTCGGCCCCGGTTTCTTGTTCGAGGCGTTCTTCTTGTCGTCGGAGTCCCCACCGGCAGTGCATGCCCAGGCCACGAGCGCGATCAACAGCGCGAGGGCGAGCAGCACGATGACCCGCCGACGCCAATACACGGTTGACGGCAGGTGACCCACGGGGCGGCGCATCGAGTCCACGCGCAAACTCTAGGGGAGATCGTTACGCCGTCCGGTGTAGCCACACCGTTCGACGCGTTGCAATTTCGGCCGTGTCGCGCCCGAAGAAGCCCTGGTCGCAGGCGCTTTCCGGCATTTGGGGGCAGAACCCCTCGTCACTCGGGCGAGTGAGTGCCCGTAACGTGCGAGGATCGGAGCGAGATGTCACACGTACTGCACGAGCCGATCCTCGACTGGTATTCGGCCCACCAACGCGATCTGCCCTGGCGCACCCCCGACACGTCCGCGTGGGCGGTGCTGGTCAGCGAGTTCATGCTCCAACAAACCCCGGTGGCCCGAGTTCGGCCGGTCTACGACGCGTGGCTGACCCGCTGGCCGACGCCGACCGCGCTGGCCGCCGACGAACCGGGCGAGGCGGTCCGGCTGTGGGGCCGGCTCGGCTACCCGCGCCGCGCGCTGCGGCTGCACGGCGCGGCGACCGCGATCGTCGCGCGGCACGCCGGCGAAGTCCCCTCCGCCCACGCGGATCTGCTCGCGCTGCCGGGTGTGGGCGAGTACACCGCCGCCGCCGTCGCGTCGTTCGCCTTCCGGCAGCGGCACATCGTCCTGGACACCAACGTGCGCCGGGTGATCGGCCGCGCGATCGACGGTGTCGAGTATCCGCCGCAGGCCACCACGTCGGCCGAACGGCGCACCGCGACCACGCTGTTGCCGGACACCGACGAGACGGCCGCCACATGGGCGGTGGCGATCATGGAACTCGGCGCGCTCGTGTGCACCGCGAAGTCGCCCAAGTGCGTGGGCTGTCCGGTCGCCGCGCTGTGCGCGTGGCGGCTCGCGGGCAAGCCCGCCTACGCGGGCCCGCCGCGCCGGGGGCAGAGCTACGCCGGCACCGACCGCCAGGTCCGCGGCAAGCTGCTCGCGGTGCTGCGCGACGCCGAAGGGCCGGTCCCCCGGGCCGCGTTGGACGCCGTGTGGCCCGAGCCCGTACAGCGGGCCCGGGCCCTGGACGGGCTCGTCTCCGACGGCCTGGTCGAGCCGGTGGCAGCCGGCGTCTACCGCCTGCCCACCGGCGTGCCGACCGGCTGACCTCCGGCACCGAGAGACCGGGCTCGGCGGCGCCTTCGGTCAGCGGACCGCGTCGCGCGCGGGGTCCTCGCTCCTCGCCTCGGCCTGGGCCGGCAGCGCCACCACCGGCTCGGCCGCGGACTCGCGCAGACCCACCCGGTCGTGCAGCCGACGCAGCGGCGCCGGGGCGTACCACGCGTGCCGACCGAGCAGACGCATCGCGGCGGGCACCAGGACGCCGCGCACGAGGGTCGCGTCCAGGAGTATCGCCAGCGCCGCGCCGAAGCCGAACAGCTGGAGGAAGCTCACGCTGCTGGTCAGGAACGCCACGAAGGTCACGGCCAGCAGTGCGGCGGCCGTCGTGACGATCCGCCCGGTGCGGCCCAGACCGTGCCGGACCGCGTCCAGATCGGACGCGCCGGCGTCGTGCAGTTCCTTGATCCGACTGGTCACGAAGACCTCGTAGTCCATCGACAGCGCGAACGCGATGCAGAACAGCAGCACCGTCATCGACGTGTCCATGGGCAGCGGCGTGAACCCGAGCAGGTTCGACAGGTGCCCGTCCTGGAACACCCACACGGTGATCCCGACCGCCGCGGTGATGCTGATCCCGTTCAGGAGCAGCGCGCGCAACGGCTGCAGGACGCTCCCGGTGAACAGGAACAGCAGCACGAACGTGCTGAGCACGATCAACCCGAACGCGATCGGCAACCGGTCGCCGATCGACGTCTTGGTGTCCACGAGAGCGGCGTCGGTGCCGCCGACGAGGGCCTCGGTACGGTCCGGCGCGGGGATCGCGCGAACGTCGCGCACCAGGTCCTGCGCGGCGTCCGACTTGGCCGGCAGCGTGGTGATCACGGACAGCAGGCGGGCGTTCGGCCGCACCCGGTCCGCTCCGACGGCGTCCACCCGGGTCACGCCCGGGATCGCCGCGATCCGGGCGGCGTACGCGTCCACCGGGGCCTCGGCGCCGGCGCCGACGAGCACGACGTCCAGCGAACGGGTGTCGTTGAGGCTGTAGTCCTCGCGCAGCGTGTCGCCCACCTGGCGGGCCTGGGTGCTGGTCGGCAGGACCCGCTCGTCGGGCGTGCCGAACTGCACCCCCAGCAGCGGCGAGGCCGCCAGCAGCAGCACCGCGAGCACCGGCAGCGCGGTCAGCGCGGGCCGGCGCGACACGAATTCCGCCAACCGCGACCACACCGGCGCCTCGCCGCCCTGGACGCCCCTGACGCCGCGGATCCGCAGCGACTCGACGCGCGGCCCGAGCACGGTCAGCAGGGCCGGCGCGATGATCAGCGCGGCCAGCGCCGACACGACCACCACGCCGATGCCGGCGTATCCGAACGAGCGCAGGAAGTACTGGGGGAAGACCAGCAGCACGGCGAGCGCGGCGGTGACCGTCGCCGCGGAGAACAGGATCGTCCGTCCGGCGGTGCGCATCGTGCCCACCACCGCGCCGTGCAGGTCGTGGCCGGAGTTCAGCAGTTCGCGGTGTCGGGCCACGATCAGCAGCGCGTAGTCGATCGCGAGCCCCAGGCCCAGCGCGGTGGTGAGGTTGATCGAGAAGATCGACACGTCGGTGAGGCTGCCGAGCACGAACAGCTCGGCGAAGGTGCCCATGATCGCGATGAAGCCGATCACGAGCGGCACGAGCGCCGCGACCAGGCTGCCGAACGCGAGCACGAGCAGCAGCAGCGTCAGCGGTACGGCGATCGCCTCGGCGATCGCGAGGCTGCGGCCGACCTCGCCGTTGACCGCCGGGCCGATCGCGGCGTCGCCGCCGATCCGGAGCTTGAGCGGGCTGTCGGCGGGCGGTGTCGCGCTCGCCGGCAATTCACTGATGTCGTCTTCGACCGAATGGGCGACCAGGAGCGCGCCGCGACCGCCGTCGGCCTTGAGCCCGGGTGCGTTGGTGGTCCAGTAGGAGGCCACCTGATCGAAGCCCGGCGAGGCCGCGAGGGCCGCCGTGAGCCGGCGTCCGGCGTCCGCGACGGCGGGGTCGTCGACGTTCGCGCCGTTCTTCGCGCGGACCTCGACGACGAGGTTGGGGCGTCCGCCGAAGGTGTCGTCGATCGTGTCCTGGGCCCGGGTCGAGGCCGCGTTCGGCGCGTCGAAGCCGCCCGACTGGAGCTTGCCGAAGGCCCCGAAGCCCACCCCGGCCGCGACAAGCAACAGCAGCGCGCCGATCACGAGCACGGCGCGTGCCCGGCGGTACACGAGATCCCCTAGCCGTTCGAGCATGATCATCGACCTTCCATGCGGTCCGTGGGGGACGGACGGTGCCAAAACCACACAAGCGATGTTGACGCCGATAACAATGTTTGCATTGATAACTTGGCAGTGAATGTGCGCACTGTCAACATGGGACTGGATCGAACGGAGAAACATGTCAGCCGAGCAAGCCGGTGGAGCCGCGGGTCGCCGCGGCTACCACCACGGAGATCTCCGCAACGCGTTGACCGAGGCGGCCGTCGAACTGGCCCGGGCGGGTGGGCCGCAGGCGATCGTGCTGCGCGAGGTCGCACGCACCACGACGGTGTCCTCGACCGCCGCCTACCGGCATTTCGCCAACCACCACGAGCTGGTCATGGCGGTCAAGGACCGCGGTCTGCAGATGCTCGCGGCCGCGATGCGCGCCGAGTTGGCTCGGGGCGAGCCCCGACCGGACCCGGGCGACGAGGCGATGCGCCGGCTGCGCGCCGCGGGGATGGGCTACGTGCGCTTCGCGTTCGCCGAGCCCGGCCTGTTCCGGACGATCTTCTACGGGATGACCGACGACGAACCGACGATCGGCCGTCGCCAGGCGGATGCCGCGGGCGGCGCCTACCAGATGGACGGCGCGCCGGACGAGTCCGAGGAGTCGTACGCGATGATGTCCCACGCGCTCGACGACCTGGTCGCGTGCGGCCGACTCGCGGCCGAGAACCGGCCGTACTCGGACATCGTGATGTGGTCCGCCGTGCACGGGCTCAGCGTGCTGCTGCTCGACACCGAACTGGCCCGCCTCTCGGACGAGGTCAAGGCGGCGATCGTCGATCGCGGCCTCGACGTGGCCCTGAACGGGCTGTGAGCCCCGGCCGGACCGGGCACGGCCGGACCGCTCGTGGCCGGGTCGTTCGCCCGTTGGGGCCCTTCGGGAGCCCGCCAACAGGCGCCCGCGACGATCCGCTTCCAGGATCGAAGACATGAGCGCCGAATTCGCAGCCAAGACCGCCATCGTGACCGGCGCCGCCTCGGGCATCGGCGCGGCCATCGCCAGGCGACTCGCCGCCGACGGCGCCCGCGTGGTGGTCGCCGACCTCGACGACCTCGGCGCGTCCCGGACGGCCGCCGAGATCAACGAGGCCGGCGGCACCGCGCGGGGGATGCGGGTGGACGTGGCCGTGCCCGAGTCCTGCGCGGCACTGGTGGACGCCGCCGTCGAGACGTTCGGCGGGCTGCACCTGGCCGTGAACAACGCGGGCATCACCGGCCCGCACGCGCACACCGGGGACTACCCGCCGGACGGCTGGCGCAAGGTGATCGACGTCAACCTGAGCGGCGTCTTCTTCTGCATGCGCTACCAGATCCCCGCGATGCTGAAGAACGGCGGGGCGATCGTCAACATGGCCTCGATCCTGGCCTCGGTCGGCTTCCCGAACGCCGTCGGGTACGTCGCCGCCAAGCACGGCGTGCTCGGCCTGACCAAGACCGCCGCGATCGAGTACGCGCAGCGCGGGATCCGGATCACCGCGGTCGGCCCCGGCTTCATCGAGACCCCGCTGCTCAAGGAGTCCGACGCCGAGGCGCACGCCGCGCTCGCGAGGCTGCACCCGATGGGCCGGCTCGGCGTGGCCGACGAAGTGGCCGACGTGGTCGCGTTCCTGCTGTCCGATCGGGCCTCGTTCGTCACCGGCAGCCATCACCTGGTCGACGGCGGCTACACCGCACCGTGACCGCTGCGGGTCCGGCCGGCCACCGGACCGCGCGCTCGTCGGGTCGGTCGGGGGCCGCCGGAATACCTGCCGAGGGTATGTGGTTCTGCCCCATGTCCGATGCCGTCACGAGCACCGCGAAAGGAGCCGACCGTGACGCTGACCCTGGAGAACTACCGAGTGGCCGAGGAACTGGTCGAGCGGCGCGACCCGCTGGGCGCACTGCGCATCCTGGAGCCGGTGCTCGACGAGGAGCGCGACAACGTCGCCGTGCAGCAGCTCGCCGGCCGCGCCTACTTCCTCTCGCTCCAACTGCGGCGGGCCGAGGCGACGCTGCGTCGGGTCGTGGAACTGGACCCGTGTGACGCGTGGGCCACCCACGCGCTCGGCCGGACCCTGGAGCGGGCCGGTCGCGGCGTCGAGGGCGCGCCGTACCTGCGGCTCGCGGCGGCGATGAACCCGGAGCCCGACTACGTGGCGGCCGCGGCGAAGTACGCCGACTGACCACTCAGTTCGTGGCGGCGGTGGACCGAGGGTCCGCCGCCGCTTCGGCGTTCGCCGGACCGAACGGCCATCGCGCCCAGGTCAGCGCGAGCAGCAGCTGCGCGGCGACGTACGCGGGCATCACGACCGCGTCCTGGCCCGGCACCAGGTCCACCTCCGCGATCCCCAGCGCGATCACCGCGTCGGAGAACAGGAACAGCGCCCCGCCGAGCCCGGCCCGCCACGAGACGCCGGCCGCGCACACGGCCATCGCGGTCAACAGGAGGCTGTAGCCGAGCACCGGGACCAGCAAGTCGTCCAGGCCGCGCCAGACGAGCGCCATCATCGCGGCCCACACGAGCAGGTACACCGCGGGCAGCCCGCGCGGCATCGAGATGCCCGCGCGCCGGAAGGCCACGATGTAGCAGACGTGGCCGACCGCGAACCCGCCCATCCCGATCATGAACGTCGCGTCGTGGTCCACGAGCAGCCCGACGTCGCCGACGAACCCGCCCGCGAGCGCGGCGATCGGCAGCCCCGACCGGGTGCCGGGGCGCGCGGTCGCCACGAGGAAGGCGACCAGCACGGGCATCAGCAGCGTCTTGGTGACCCAGCGCGGCTCGGTCAGGTCGATCGCGGCGAACACGGTGTCGGCCAGGCCGAGCACGAGATACCCGACGAGGAGCGCCCGTGGCCTCACGCGGTGGCTTCCGCGCCGGCCGGTCGCGGGCCCGCCTCGGCCGGCACCGGCGGTGCGGGCTGCCAGCCGGGCCCGCGGAACACCCGTCCCAGGCGCGCCCGCCAGGTCCGCGAGGCGCGCACGTCGCGGGCGATCGCCGCGTACTCGTGGAAGGCCACGCGCAGGGGGTTGTACGTCTCGATGTTCTTGGTGAGCCCGTAGTTCACCGGCTCGCCCTCGGGCTCGAAGCTGCGGAACAGCCGGTCCCACAGGATCAGGATGCCGCCGTAGTTGCGGTCCAGGTACTGCGGGTTCGAGCCGTGGTGCACGCGGTGGTGCGAAGGCGTGTTGAACACGAACTCGATCGGCTTCCAGAGCTTGTCGATGCGCTCCGTGTGGATCCAGAACTGGTAGAGCAGGTTGATCGAGAACGAGGTCACGACCATCGCGAACGGGAAACCGAGCAGCAGCATCGGCCCGATGAACACGATGTGGTGCGCCCCGGTCCAGGTCTGCCGCAGCGCGGTGGACAGGTTGTAGTGCCGGCTGGAGTGATGCACGACGTGACTGGCCCACAGCAGTCGGACCTCGTGGCCGGCGCGGTGTTCCCAGTAGTAGAAGAGGTCCACCCCGACGATCACCAGGACCCACGTCCACCACGTGTAGTCGAGGCGCAGCGGCGTCAGTTCGTGCAGTCCCTCCCAGGCCAGGACGGTCAGCAACCCCCAACCGAGGCCGGCCGCGATGCTGCCGAGGCCCATGGTCAGGCTCGTCGCGGTGTCCTTCACCGCGTACCCGCGCTCGCTGTCGTCGGGAGCGAATCGGTACGAAACCCACTCGACGACCAGGAGGAGGGTGAAGGCCGGAATGGCGAACACCGTGAGGTCCATGCCTCGGACCCTACTGGCGGGTAACGCCGTACGGAAGAGGTGATTTCACCGGAATCCCCGGAAACCGGCGCTCGGCTTCCCGACGCACCGGGCGAAGCCCCCGGCCGCCGCCGGAGAACCGGCCGGGGGCGATCGGGGGCTTCGCGAGCGGAGCGCTCGAGCGGGCGCGCTACATGTTCTTGTCCGGGCGCGCGCCCATGTTCCTGTCCCGTCGCTCGCCCATGTTCTTTTCCGGCCGCGCGCCCATGTTCTTGTCCGGGCGCGCGCCCATGTTCTTGTCGAGTCGCTCGCCCGTGTCGTCGAGGCGCTGCACCTTGTCGCCGTCGTGCAGTTCGATCCGCTCGCGACGGACCTCCTCGGTCACCCGCTGCTCGCCCGCGATCCGCTTGGAGACCAGGCGGATGCGCTCCACGGGGACGACCTCCTTGCGGACGATGACCCGTTCGGCGTGCAGCACGATCTCGTGCGCGGCCTCGTGCATGTCCGGACCGTCGAGTGCGGCGGCCCGGTTCGCGTTGGTGATCGGTTCGCGGACGATCTCCCACTCCTCGTGCATGATCGGCACGACCCTCTCCACCCGCTCGGTCTCGATGACCTTGCGGAGCGTGGCACGGCCGGCCTCGATCGTCTCGACCTGCACGTCGATGCGTTCCTCGGAACGGGTCATCGCGTTGTCGGTGCCGGACTTGGCGGACGTCGCCGCGCCCCGGGCCATGCCCGGGGCGGAAGTGGTCGAGCGGGTCGGGGTGGCCGCCGGGGTGGGCGAGGCCATGCCGGACTTCGCGTCCGCGTCCGTCGCCGGGCGCGCGGGCCGATCGGTCACGGTGCCGGCCGCCGCGGTCGCCTGGAGCGAGTCGGACCGCATCGACGGGTCGTGCTTGCCGGTCAGCTCCTCGAAGCCCTCGTCCGTGCCCGCGAGCTGGGACTTGGACATGTCGGCCCGGTGCTGTCGCCCGCCGGCCGCCGCTCCCGCCGCTCCCGCCGCTCCGGCGGCTCCGGCGGCTCCGGCGGCTCCGGGCGCCCTACCCGCGGGGCCGCCGGCGCCGCGGGGAGCCCCGGTGCGGGTCATGCCGGTGGAGGGTGTGACGCTGTAGTGGCGGTAGAGGCGGGCCTCTTCCTCGGGGGAGAGGTGCTCGTCCGAGCCGAGGCTCGGGGCCTCCTTGACGAGTTCCTTGTCGAAGGGCACACGCAGGTCGTCGCCTTGCATCTCGGCCGGTCCGAGCGGCACGAAGCTTTCGCGTCCGCCGAACATCCCGGTCTTGACGGTGACCCACTCCGGCTCGCCGGTGCGGTCGTCCAGGTACACCTGGCCGATGGACCCGATCTTGCTGCCTTCGGAATCGACGACCTTGCGGCCGATCAGTTCCTGCGGGGTGACATTCGTCTTCACGAGCCAACGCTCCTGTTCCCGGCGTCGCGGCAGGGATGCCGCGACCTGGCGGTCGTCGTGTGGGAGCTCCGATCACCAGCAGACGGCGAATCGAACGAAGCGACAACCGGAGGTACCCGGGACCGGACCCGCCCGAAGTCACCGGTGGCCTTGGCATCAGCGGGAACCCGCCATGTGGCGGACCGTGGGCACGGCACGGGGATTCACCCGATCGGGTGAATCTCGGCCGACCTCGGCGGGGCCGGCGGGTGTCCCCCGGAGACCGGCGCGGACCCCCGGGAGCCGTCTCGTGAAGCCCGTCCGGCAGGATTTGTGGCGTGCGGGAGCTGATCGATCACGACGAGCTGGTGCGCCGTTGCGACGGGGACGCGATGTGCGTCTGGGCCGCTCAGGGGCTCGTCGGTGGACGGCGGGCGTGGGCGAGTGCGGACGGGCGGGCGGTCGCGGTCGCCGGGGCCGGGTTGTCCCGACGCGACCGAGTGGCGGTGTACGGGCCGCCGGCCGCGCTGGTGCCGCTGGTACGCGACGTCATGGCCGAGGTGGGGCCGACGTACCGGCCGTTCGGCGCCCCGGAACGAATCGCCGCGCTCGTGGCGGGCGTGCCGGAGCTGGTCGAGGTCGGGGCCTTCGGGTGGATGGACCTGCCCGGGCCGAGCGGACCGGACCCGGGCGTCGGCCCGGCCCATTGGCTGGCCGACGACGCGGCGGACGAGGTCGCGGCGCTGATCGAGACCGGATTCCCCACCTCCTACGCCAAACCGGGCATGCCCGGCGTCGAGCGCTGGGCGGGGGTGCGCGACAGCGACGGCGAGCTGCTCGCGGTGGCCGCGCTCGCGTGGTCCGCGCCGAGCATCGGCCTGCTCGCGGGGGTCGGGGTGGGCCCGGCCGCCCGAGGACGCGGACTCGGCCGGGTCGTGTGCGCGTTCGTTCTGGCCGAGGCACTCGCCCGGCACGGCGCCGCCGCCCTCATGGTCGAAGAATCCAACCACGCCGCGGTGCGGCTGTACGAGAGCCTCGGCATGACCTATCGGCCGGTGAAGGCCGCCGCGTGGCGGGGCCCCTGACGCCGGGTCGGGGGCGTTCGCTCACGATCCCGTGCGCCATGGGCCGCCGGTACAGCCCGCCGGTGGGTCGGTCGGTCCGTTGCGCAGCCACCCGGTGCCCCGACAGTGCGGGCAGCGGGTGCCGGCCCAGACCGTCGAGACCTCGTGCCGCCGGTTCCGATAGGCCCGGCCGGAGGTGTCGAGCCCGGTGCCCTGGCAGCCCGTGCACTGGATCGCCTCGCTCGCCCCGGCATCCTCGTCGCCGATCTCGTCCGTCACCGTGTCCGCCTCCGCTCCCCCGCACCTCGCCACTCGCGGCATCCGGTCGCTGTCCGTAGCATGATCGTCGACACCCAGTATTCGCCTTTGCCGGCGCGCATACCGGGAATCCCACCGATGCATCGCGCCGTGTCGGACGATCGAACGTTTGTAGGTTTCCGTCATGACCATGACGATCCGCCCCGCGACCGCGCGGGACCTGCCCGGGGTGCTCGCGCTGTACGCCGAGTTCAATCCCGACGACGTGCCGCTGCCGATCGAGGACGCGCATCTGATCTGGGCAGACATCGGCACCCAGCGCGGTCGTACGGTGCTGGTGGCGGACGTGGCCGGGACGATCGTCGGCACCGCCGACTGCGCGGTGCTGCCCAATCTCACGCGCGGTGGGCGCTCGATCATGTTCGTGGAGAACGTCGTGGTCGCGGCGGCGCACCGCAGGCGCGGCATCGGACGCCGGCTGCTCGCGGCGGCTGTCACGACGGCCGCCGACTCGGGCTGCTACAAGATCGAGCTCCTGGCCGTCGACGAGGCCGAGGCGCACGCGTTCTACCAGGCATGCGGCTTCGAGACGCGCGCCCTGGGCTTTCGGCACTACCTCCCGCGCCCGGGCGGCTGAGCCGAGCGCGCCACGGTCGGAACGCGAAGGGGCCGCCCTCGGGAAGTGATTCCCGGGGGCGGCCCCTTCGGTCCGGTACTACTCCTTGGTCAGGTTCGGGCCCGAACCGGTCGCCTCGATGGGCGGCGCGTCCGGCAGCGGTGCCTTCTCCATGCCCTCGAAGGTGAAGTTCTCTTCCTTGCCCTCACCCTCGGTGTCGACCACGATGATCGACCCGGAGCGCAGCTCGCCGTAGAGGATCTTCTCGGAGAGGTTGTCCTCGATCTGGCGCTGGATCGTCCGACGGAGCGGACGGGCGCCGAGCAGCGGGTCGTAGCCCCGCTTGGCGAGCAGGGCCTTGGCGGCCGGACGGAGCTCGATGCCCATGTCACGGTCGCGCAGCCGCTCGTCGACCTTGGCGATCATGAGGTCGACGATCTGGATGATGTCTTCCTCGGAAAGCTGGTGGAAGACGATCGTGTCGTCGACGCGGTTCAGGAACTCGGGCCGGAAGTGCTGCTTGAGCTCTTCGTTGACCTTCGCCTTCATCCGGTCGTAGCCGGTCTTGACGTCGGACGACCCGGAGAATCCCAGGCCGAAGCCCTTCGAGATGTCCCGCGTGCCGAGGTTCGTCGTCATGATGATGACGGTGTTCTTGAAGTCGACGACCCGACCCTGGGAATCGGTCAGGCGACCGTCTTCCAGAATCTGCAGAAGCGAGTTGAAGATGTCCGGGTGGGCCTTCTCGACCTCGTCGAACAGGACGACCGAGAAAGGCTTGCGACGCACCTTCTCGGTGAGCTGGCCACCCTCTTCGTAACCCACATATCCGGGCGGGGAACCGAACAGTCGCGAGACCGTGTGCTTCTCCGAGAACTCGCTCATGTCGAGCTGGATCAGCGCGTCCTCGTCGCCGAAGAGGAACTCGGCGAGGGTCTTCGACAGCTCGGTCTTACCGACACCGGACGGGCCGGCGAAGATGAACGAGCCACCGGGACGCTTCGGGTCCTTGAGCCCGGCGCGGGTGCGCCGGATGGCCTGGGAGAGCGCCTTGATGGCGTCCTTCTGGCCGATGACCCGCTTGTGCAGCTCGTCCTCCATGCGCAGAAGACGGGCCGACTCCTCCTCGGTCAGCTTGAAGACCGGGATGCCGGTGGCGGTCGAGAGAACCTCTGCGATCAGTTCCTCGTCGACCTCGGCCACGACGTCCATGTCGCCGGCCTTCCACTCCTTCTCCCGCTTCGCCTTGTCGGCGAGGAGCTTCTTCTCGCTGTCGCGCAGGGACGCGGCCTTCTCGAAGTCCTGCGCGTCGATCGCGGACTCCTTGTCCCGACGCACGTTGGCGATCTTCTCGTCGAACTCGCGCAGGTCCGGCGGCGCGGTCATGCGACGGATGCGCATGCGCGAGCCGGCCTCGTCGATGAGGTCGATCGCCTTGTCCGGCAGGAACCGGTCGGAGATGTACCGGTCCGCGAGCGTCGCCGCGGCCACGAGGGCCTGGTCGGTGATCGACACGCGGTGGTGCGCCTCGTAACGGTCGCGCAGACCCTTGAGGATCTCGATCGTGTGCGGCAGAGACGGTTCCGCGACCTGGATGGGCTGGAAACGGCGCTCGAGGGCCGCGTCCTTCTCCAAGTGCTTGCGGTACTCGTCGAGCGTGGTCGCACCGATCGTCTGCAGCTCGCCACGCGCCAGCATCGGCTTGAGGATGCTCGCCGCGTCGATCGCGCCTTCGGCGGCACCCGCGCCGACGAGCGTGTGCAGCTCGTCGATGAACAGGATGATGTCGCCGCGCGTGCGGATCTCCTTGAGCACCTTCTTGAGGCGCTCCTCGAAGTCGCCGCGGTAGCGCGAACCGGCGACGAGCGCGCCGAGGTCGAGCGTGTAGAGCTGCTTGTCCTTGAGCGTCTCGGGCACCTCGCCCTTGACGATCGCCTGGGCCAGGCCCTCGACGACGGCGGTCTTGCCGACGCCGGGCTCGCCGATCAGGACGGGGTTGTTCTTGGTGCGGCGGGACAGCACCTGCATGACCCGCTCGATTTCCTTCTCTCGCCCGATGACGGGGTCGAGCTTGCCCTCGCGTGCGGCCTGGGTCAGGTTGCGCCCGAACTGGTCGAGCACGAGGGACGTCGAAGGAGTGCCCTCCTGACCGCTTCCGCCCGGGGCGGCGGATTCCTTGCCGCCCGAGTAGCCGGAGAGCAGCTGGATGACCTGCTGGCGGACCCGGTTGAGGTCGGCGCCGAGCTTCACGAGGACCTGGGCTGCGACACCCTCGCCCTCGCGGATCAGGCCCAGGAGGATGTGCTCCGTGCCGATGTAGTTGTGGCCGAGCTGGAGCGCCTCGCGAAGCGACAGCTCGAGGACCTTCTTCGCACGGGGCGTGAAGGGGATGTGACCGGACGGAGCCTGCTGGCCCTGACCGATGATCTCCTCAACCTGCTGACGCACTGCCTCAAGCGAGATGCCGAGGCTCTCCAGGGCCTTCGCAGCGACGCCCTCACCCTCGTGGATGAGGCCGAGGAGGATGTGCTCAGTACCGATGTAGTTGTGGTTGAGCATCCGGGCCTCCTCCTGAGCCAGGACGACAACCCGCCGCGCGCGGTCGGTGAACCTCTCGAACATCGTTATCGCTCCTCAGAGCGGTCGTGCAGATCGGGGACGGTCCCCTCCCTGTCCTTCCGCATGCTAGTCCTGCACGCAGGACCGCTCGATTCGTCCGTGAAGACGTGCGACCCACGTGTTGCGGACCGCGTTGGACTACTAGTCAAACCCGATGGTGCGAGACGATGTTCCCGCCGGCCACGTACTGAGGCCGATTCCGAGTACGCCAGAAGCGAACGCGGCAATTTCGACCACCGGTTTGACCCGGCCGGATCACCGCCGACTACTCCGCTTCCCCGTCTCCCCTCCATGTTCGGGTCATACCCCGGACGACACCTCCTGTATACCGGCAGGTCACGACAGGTATGCGGGCAACCGCGCCGACGCCGCGAACGGCACCGGGTGGGCACCCTCCGCGATGTGTCACTCATTGCGATGGCCATATCACCTTTCGTAACCTCGCCGTCGTCCCGGAGTTGAACACGGTATGGCAGCCACGCTTGTTTTCGCGTCCCGATCGGCGCCCGTCGTACCGGGTCCGCTGGACGAAGCTCTTTGGTATGCGCGCACCCTCGGCTGGCCGGCCGGCCCGGGGTCGGTCGACTCCGTGGGCCCGATCGCGGCCGCGACCACCGATCCGCGCGCGCTCACGGCGTACTGGGCCGCCGCCCCCGCCGCTCCGGTGCGGCTCGCCGCGGGCGTGCACTTCGACGTACTGGACGTACCGGGGGCCGCCGGGGCCCGGGCCCTGGATCGGGCCGAGCGGCTCGGTCTCCCGGTCGGGCCGGTGGCCGCGACGAGCACGGGACGGATCCAGTTCTTCGTGGCCCCGGGCGTCGCGGACGATCTGCCCGCGCTGCTCGATTGGCTGGACTGGGCCGATCTCGATCTCGACCTGCGCGCGTACGGCGAGGGCGACACGGTGGCCGCGCCGTCCCCGTGGCCGGCGACGTGGCGCGCCCCGTGGCCCCGGGCGTGGGAGCAGGCGCGCTGGCTGCGCCGACCGGCCGGCGTGGGCCCGGCGGGCCCGGTCCGGGACCCGCACCCGCTCGGTGCCGTCCTGCACGTGGACGTGCGCTTCCCGGACGTCACGCGGCTGCTGAGCACGTTGGCGCACGCGTGCCAGCACGTGCGGCTGTTCCCGAGGCCGCGCGCGGGCGGGCCGCGACTGCTGATCCACCACCGCCCCGCCCCGGTCTGACCGGCGGCCGGGCGACGCAGACTCCGCTCCGCCATCCCGAAAAACGACATGAGCGGTGCCCTCCCCCGATGCGATCGGGGGAGGGCACCGCTCAACGATGGCGTCGACGATCAGGCGTGGGCCTTCTCGTAGGCGTCGCGGATGTTGCCCGGCACGCGCCCGCGCTCACTGACGTCGTAGCCGTTCTCCTTGGCCCAGGCACGGATCTTGGCGGTGTCGCCGGAGGCGGCACCGCCCTTGACCACCTGGCGAACGCCGCGACGTGCGGCGACCCGGCCACCGGTCTTGCGACCGGATTCGACGTAGGTCGTCAGGGCCGCGCGGAGCTGCTCTGCGTGCGTGGCGCTCAGGTCGATCTCGTAGGAGACACCGTCGAGCGCGAACGTCACCGTCTCATCGGCCTTGCCGCCGTCGAGGTCGTCAACGAGAAGAATCTGGACCTTCTGTGCCACCAGGATTCCCTTTCATCGGGAGGGTTCACAACCAGCTCAAGAAAAGGAAACCGCTTTCTGCGGGAAAATACAAACCCACGCGAGCGGAACCCGTCGAGTCGCCAATACGTTACCGGGTTTGTGGATGTGACTTCACCGCACACCACACCGTCACCGGCAAGAAGCGTCAAGGGGTTCGCCGGTCCGGAGGACGCGATCTCCACCACACTCGACGCGGTCTACGCGGATCGAGATCACTGCCAGAGATGGAGCAGCATCCGCGTGTTGCCAAGGGTGTTGGGTTTGACGCGTTCCAGATCCAAAAACTCGGCGACGCCCTCGTCGTACGAACGCATCAGTTCGCTGTAGACATCGCCGTCGATCGGTGTCGCCTCGATCTCGACGAAGCCGTGCTTCGCGAAGAAGTCGACCTCGAAGGTCAAGCAAAATATCCGTCGGACGCCGAGCCAACGCGCGGTCTCCAGGAGTTTGGTGAGCAACACGTGACCCACTCCGTGCCCGCGGCACACGGGATCCACCGCGAGAGTGCGAACCTCGGCGAGGTCTTCCCACATCACGTGCAGGGCCCCACACGCGACAACCTCGCTGTCGGCGTCGCGTTCGGCTACCCAGAACTCCTGAACGTCCTCGAAGAGGGTGACCGTGGGTTTGTCCAGAAGGATACGCAGACCCACGTAGCCATCCACAAGGCGTCGAATGGCCCGCACATCGGACGTTCTGGCACGGCGGATCGTCACTTCCATGGGCTGACGCTATCGCGATCACGATAGCGATCGCCGCTCCGCCCTGTTTACCACCGATCCGCCCCGCCGGTCCGGGAATCACCCGGCCGACAGACGGCGGCCCGGGCGGGGTTTCCCGACGCCCGGGCCACACGTTCTTCATACATCCGGCTCGATACCTCCGGACCACGACCATGTGTTGTGGAGTGATCAGGTCGGATATGAGTGGATTCCCACAAGCCTTTCCCGCTACGAGGATTCGGCCACGCGAGTGCCGGCACACGTCGCGGTGGTGTCATCGCTACACGCGTTGCCGATCACCGGCTTCGCACCGGGCGCGGTGACAAAACTCGATCGGGCGGTCATCTCGGATCCGGCCGCGCCTTCCGGCACCTTGAGCACGAGAATCAGGGTGACCGCGGATCCGGCCTTGATCGAGCCGGTCTTCCACAGGCCGGTCGCGGTGTCGAATTCACCCTGCGACGGCTTCGAATCCATCAGTTTCACGCCGGCCGGCACCGTGTTGCGGACCACCGCGGACGTGGCGTCGGCGGTGCCGCCGTTCCGGACGGTCACCGTGTGCGTGACGACGTCACCCGGCTTGGCCTGGGCCCGGTCGGCCGCGCGGCGCAGTTCCAGCCTGACCGTGGCGGTCGGGTCGATCGGCGGCTTGGGCGGGACGGGCGGGACCGGCGGCTTGGGCGGGGTGACCGGGACGGGCGGCGGCGGCGCCGCGGGCCTCGTCGGCGAGGTCACGGTCGGCATGACCACGCCGAGGTCGGACAGGTCGGGCAGGTTCGGCAGGGGTACGCCCGGCGGCAGCGACGCGGCCAGGGTCGCCATCATGTCGGCGAGCGCGTCCTGGAGCTCCTGCCCGACCGTCCCGCGCATCTCGTCCACTTGGCCGCGCAGGTCCGCCATCACGTCGTCCGGCGGCAGCACCACGCGCGAGGACGACCACATCGACGCGGACGACCACGGCGACCATCCGTACGCGCTCGCGCGCGGCGCGGGTCGGCGCTCGGGGGCCGCCTGGGCCGTACCGGCCGCCGCCAGGTTCACGCCCATCGCGGTGGTCACTCCGACCGTGACCGCCGCGAGAGTGCGTCGTACTCGGGTTTTCGCGCGCATCATGTGTCGGCCTGCTTTCCGCTGGACTGTTCGGATCAGAACTCGGCATTCCTTACGTAGATCATTAATACGATTACGTAGAGTCGCCTTCCGAACGTGCTCCGCCTAGGCCGAACGAATTGGATAGGCCCCGAACAGCCCAGAAACCGCGTCGGGAACGCCTCGCTGCGACTCACGGAAGTGCCACCCGCAGCGCGTCGCGCAACGCCTCGATCTGATCGGGAGTCATCCCCTCGACGAAGTGGACCAGCGCACCCGCGCGACTGTCGCCCGCCGCCCAATCCGCGAGCATCAGCTCGGCAGTATGCGCGTCGCGCGAGCGCACCGCCTCATAGAGATAGGCGCGCCCGTCGAGCCGGCGGCGCAGCATGCCTTTGCGGAACAGGTTGTCCAGCACGGTCATCACCGTCGTATAGGCGGGCTCGCGATCCGGCAGCAGTGCCTCCTGGACGTCGCGCACCGACGACGGACTGTTGCGCGCCCACACGCGGAGCATCACCTGGGCTTCGAGTTCACCGAGACGTGTCATGCCGGCCCTTTCGCAAAACCTCGTCATGCCGTGAGCTGCGTCACGCGCACCGCGCGGCCTCCTATGCAGCATCGTAGACACATATTGGTCAGTATTTGTCCGTATTTAAACAAGGACTTTCGCCCCACTCCCGCACGGGGCGCCGGTCAGCTGAATTCCGCCGATCCGCACAGGCAGGGGGCCTGCGAGCGGACAGCGGGCGGGCGCCGTGGGCGGCGACCTACGGCCCGACGTGCCGGATCGGGCGGCCGAGGGTCGGGTGATCCACTACTACGCGACGTCGTAGTGTCCGTTCCGTTACGACTTGGTCGATGTACGGCGGATTGCTACCACTGATCTCGGCAATGTCGTCGAACCCCCCGAGGTATTCGTGCCGAACACCCCCGAAGCCCCGCTCGCGCCCACCGACCGCGTCTCGCGTCTCAAGGGCCTGCGCCCGAGCCGCCCGGTCACTCTGGTCTCGGGCCTGGCGGTCGTCGCCGTCGCGGTTTCCGCCGGCGTACAGGCATCGGGGGCGGGCTCGGTCGAGCACCGCGCGACCACGGCGGCGTTCGCCGCACGGAACCCGACCCCGACGTCCGGCCCGGACCAGCGGCTCGCCGATCGCGGTGTCGACGTCGCGGCCCGGTCGCAGGAGCGCGCGGCGCTCGGCGACGGGCAGCTCCTCGCCGCCGACGCGCGGCAGGGCGAATTGCAGCGCGCCGAAGCCGAGCAGGCCGAGCGCGAGGCCGAGCGACAGGCGGCCGCCGAGGCGGACGCACGCGCGGAGGCAGAGGCGGAGGCACGCGCGGAGGCCGAGCGGGCCGAGGCCGAGGCCGCCGAGAAGGCCGCCACCGGGTGGGTGCTGCCGACCTCGGGCTACACGCTGACCGGTCGTTTCGGCAACAGCGGCTCGCGCTGGGCGCACACGCACACCGGCCTGGACTTCGCCGCGAAGTCGGGCACCCCGATCAAGGCCGCCGCGGCGGGACGGATAACCTCCGCCGGGACCGCCGGCGCGTTCGGCAATCGCATCGTGATCACCCACCCCGACGGCACCCAGACCTGGTACTGCCACCAGTCGCGGTTCGCCAAGACCTCGGGCGCCGTCGCGGCGGGCGACCTGATCGGCTACGTCGGCACCACCGGCAATTCGACCGGCCCGCACCTGCACTTCGAGGTGCACCCGGGCGGCCGCTCGGCCGTGGACCCGGGCTCGTGGCTGCGCGGCAAGGGCGTCAGCCCCTGATCGTCAGCGAGTCCAACCAGTCCCACCAGCCGCCCTCGGCGACCAGTGCGGCGAGCATCGCGTAACCGACGCCGTCGCAGTGCGCCCCGTCATCGCACGCCTCGACGCTGCGCCACCACGCGGGGTCCTCGCGCAGCGCGCGCTGTACCGGCACGAAGGGGACACCGCGGGCGGCGCACGTCTTCGCGAAGGCGTCCTCGAGGGTGAGCGCGCTGTCGACCCCGTTCACGTCGGCGGGCATCGGCGGCGGACCGACGACCAGGCACGTCCAGCGCGCGCCGGTCGCGGTGTCCAGTATCGCGTCGAGGTTGGCGACGCTGTCCTCGTGCTTCACGCGCCGGCGGCCGTTCTCGACGACGACGTCGTTGGCGCCGAACGCGAAGACCATGCCGTAGCCGTCGGCGTGCCGCATGCGCGGGACGGCCTCGCCGTACCAGCGCTCGGCGACGTCGGCGGAGGTCTCGAGGCGGACGCCGAGGTTGTACGCGGTCAACTGCCGGTCACGGCGACGGGACTCGGCCGCGAGGCGACCGACCCATCCGCCGCCGGAGAGGTCGCCGACGCCCTGGACGAACGAGTCGCCGGCGACGCAGATCCGGAGATCGGGGGCTGCTTCCATGCGGCCGACCCTATGCGTACGAACGGGTGATGCGCCCGGAAACAGCGACAGGACCCCCGGGAGGGCGACGGTCGACATCCTCGCCGCCGTGCGCGCGTCGCCCGCCCGGGGCACGCCCCGGGGTTTCCGTTCCGAGCCGGGTCCCGCTCAGTCGGTGGTCGGCTTGACCAGCGGGAACAGGATGGTCTCGCGGATGCCCCGGCCGGTGAAGGCCATGATCATCCGGTCGATGCCCAGACCCAGGCCGCCGCTCGGCGGCATCGCGAACTCCAGGGCCCGCAGGAAGTCCTCGTCGATCTGCATGGCCTCGACGTCGCCGCCCGCCGCCAACAGCGACTGCTCGGTGAGCCGGCGGCGCTGCTCGATCGGGTCGACCAGCTCGGAGTACGCGGTGCCCAGCTCCATGCCGAAGCCGATCAGGTCCCACTTCTCCGCGACGCCCGGCGTGGTGCGGTGCTGGCGGGTCAGCGGCGAGGTCTCGATCGGGAAGTCGCGCACGAACGTCGGCGCGACGATCGTGTGCTCGACGAGTGCCTCGTAGATCTCCTGGACGAGCTTGCCCTGGCCCCACGACTTGTCGTACTCGATCTCGCGCGCGCCGGCGAGCTTGCGCACGGTCTCGATCGGGGTCTCCGGGGTGACCTCGTCGCCGACCGCCTCGGAGACCGAACCGTAGACGGTGATCTCGCGCCACTCGCCGGAGATGTCGACCTCGCCGTCGCCGTACCGGAAGGTGTGCGTGCCGAACACGGCCTGGGCGACGTGCTGGTACACCTCGCGGGTGAGCGTGGCCATCGTGTTGTAGTCGCCGTACGCCTCGTACGCCTCGAGCATCGTGAACTCGGGGTTGTGCGTCGAGTCGGCGCCCTCGTTGCGGAAGTTGCGGTTGATCTCGAAGACCTTCTCGGCGCCGCCGACGACCAGGCGCTTGAGATACAGCTCCGGCGCGATGCGCAGGAACAGGTCCATGTCGTACGCGTTGATGTGGGTCACGAACGGGCGCGCGGTGGCGCCGCCGTGCACCGGCTGCAGCATCGGGGTCTCGACCTCCAGGAAGTCCCTGGTGTCGAACCACTCGCGGATCGAGCGGACGATCCGGCTGCGGGTGCGCAGCATCGCGCGCGACTCGTCGTTGACGATGAGGTCGACGTAGCGCTGCCGGACCCGGGCCTCGGGATCGGTCAGGCCCTTGTGCTTGTCCGGGAGCGGGCGAAGGCACTTGGACGTGATCGCCCAGTTGTCGACCATGATCGACAACTCGCCGCGGCGGGACGTGATGACCTGCCCCTCGACACCGACGTGGTCGCCCAGGTCGACGTCGCTCTTCCACGCGGCGAGCGACTCGGCACCGACGCCGTCGAGCGAGACCATCACCTGGATGTCGCCGTCGCCGTCGCGCAGCGTCGCGAAGCACAGCTTGCCGCCGGTGCGGTAGAGCACGACGCGGCCGGTGATGCCGACCCGGCGACCGGTCTCGACGTCGGCTTCGAGACCGTCGAACTCCGCGCGCAGCGCGCCCACGGTGGTACTCCGGGGGAATCCGACCGGGTAGGGGTCGGTGCCCTCGGCCCGAAGCCGGTCGAGCTTGTCGCGGCGGACCCGCATCTGCTCGGGAAGGTCGTCGATCTGCGGCTGCGCTGCGCTCTGCTCGGTCACGGGACAAGGCTACCCACCGCGTATCGGCTCCCCGAACCGATATACGCCTAGCCGGGGAACAGGCCGGGTGCCGGCGGGCCGGGCCGGGGGCGACGGCGCAGGATCCCGTAGAGGGCGGCGGCGATGGCGAGGGTGAGGATCGCGGCGCCGGCCATGTTCCACAACCTGCCGTTCGGGTCCGACCCGGGCCCGCTGCCCGGCGGGTCCTGGAGGCGATAGCCACCGCGGTCGAGGTCGGCGATGAAGGTGTCGCGGCTTTCGTACGGTCGATCCGCGGCGGCCGTCTCCCGGTCCGCGAACGCCTCGGGGTCGACGCCCTCGGGTGGCTCCAAGACGATCGGGGCCGCGGCGACGAGGCCGAGGGCCGGCCCGTGACCGGGCTCCCAGCGGGCGCTCTCCGACCGAACTGCCTCGGCCGCATCGGCGGTCGGCAGGAAGCGGTAGACCGCGTCGACCTGTTCGACCCGGGCGTTCCTCGCGACGTGTATCGCAAGGCCGCCGGCCACCTCGAACGACGCGTCGGGGCCTACGGATACGGGGAAGTCGCAGACGGCGGTGTCCACGTCCGACCCGGTGCCGTACCGGCAGTTGTCGTGCCCGCGCACCGGTGCGAGGCCGTGCCGGGTCCGCACGATCAGCGATACGCCGTCGACGGTGCGCCCGCGCACGTTCCGAAAACGCAGCGGGGCGTGGAAGATCGCGCCGGGGTCGGACGGGACGAGGGACTGCGTCGTCGGTTCCGGAGCCAGGTCGGCGGGCTGCTCGGGGACCACGTCGAAGCCGGTCCGACTGATCCGGCCACCGGGCACCCCGGACGTGACCTCGACATGCCGCCGCGCCGGGTCCCGGCCGAGGTTCGACACGTTGGCCGCGAACGACGTGCGGATCAGGCCGGTCGACAGGTCGCCGGGGGTCAGCCCGTCCATCGAGCAGTGCAGCCGGAGTTCGTCCGCGCGGGCACACAGGAACGGCCCGAAGAGTTCGATGTCCAGCACACCGCCCGCGTCGGTGAAGGCCAAGTCGACGTACGCGCCCTGGGGCGCGCGGGCGAAGGGCCGGCCCGGCGTCACCCACAACGCCAACGGTTGGACGAATCCGCCCCGGACCACCCCGACCTCGGACGCCACCGAAACCCGGACCAGCACATCCGAACCACCGGCCGTCGCGACCGGCGCGACCGAACCGACCGCCGCCAGCGCGACGACCACCACGACCAGCACCGAACTCCACGCCCGCGAAAGACGGATGGCCGTCATGAACTCCCCCGAGGACCCACGCATGAGAAACGCAGATTACCGGCCGGTAGTGAACACCCCTCCACCACCCACCCCGCAAAGGGGCGGAGCCGCCTCCACGTCCTCGCCCTCGGAGCCGCCCGCGCCGGCGGTCCCGAGGGTTCGGGTCAGCCGGTGCCGGCCTGGAGGATTTCCGGGACGGGCAGTTGGCCGAGGATGCGGCCTTGGCGGCGGTGTGGGATGACCGGGGAGAGGGATTCTCGGGCCGGTTCCGGTCGGGGCGTCTCCTCGGTGACTTCGGCTGGGGCTTCCTCGACCGAATCCGGCTCGGGGTCGACCGCGGTCGGTGGCTCGCTTTCGAACTCCCGGGGGCCTTCGGGGACTTGGGGAGCTTCGAGGTCTTCGTGGTCTTCGCGGTCCTTGTACTCCTCGAAGTCCTCGTGCTCCTCAAGGGCCTCGGGCGCCGCGGGCTCCTCGGGCTCCTCGGGCTCCTCGGGCTCCTTGAGCGCGGCGGACTCCTCGGGGGCCGCGAGTTCCTCGTGTGCCGCGGGCTCCTCGGGCACCGCGAGCTCCTCGCGCGCGGCGGACTCCTCGGGGGCGGCGGGCTCCTCGCGCGCGGCGAGTTCCTCGGGGGCCGCGAGCTCCTCGCGCGCGGCGAGTTCCTCGGGTGCGGCCGGTGCCGCGTATTCGGGTGGCTCGGGGGACGGGAGGGTGGGGTCCGGGAGTTCGGGTGTCGGGAGGAGTTCCTCGGGAGTGAGTGGCTCCGGGGCGGGGGCTGTCTCGATGTGGGGTGGGGCCGGCCGTGGGGTGGGCCTCGGGCGGGCCGGGATCAGGATGTCCAAGGGGTCGACCCTGCCGGCCCGTGCGGTCTCGGCGGCGGCTCGCCGGCGGGCGCGGTCGGTGAGGCGTTGTTCGAGGGCTGCCTCGGCCAATCGGGTGCAGCGGCGCAACAGGGCCGCCCTGCTCGCGCGTTCGCGTTCGCCGCAGGGCAGGTCGAGGGTGATCCGCAGCGCGGCCAGGTCCTCGGCCGAGGGAACGTGCGCGACCTCGTCGACCGCGTTGCGCAGGCAGGCCAGGAAGGTCGAGGCCGCCCCCGGCAACGCCGCGCGATAGCGCCGCAATTCGGCGGTCATGAAGGCGCGCAGTCGCTCACGCTCGTCCTGGGCCTCGCCGATCGCGCGGCCGAGGAGCCAGAAGTCGACCGAGTCGCGCCCGCCGCGCAGCGCGACGGCCAGCGCCCGGCGCAGAATTCGCACCTCGTGCGCGCTGAAAGCCATCCCGTGGTCACCATGTGGCGTCGGCATACCACGCACTGTATGCGTCGTTCAGGACAATCCGGCTTATTTGATGCTTGTGTTTTTCAGACCGCCGCGTTGCGTTCGTAGACCATCCGCAGGCCGATCAGGGTGAGCCACGGCTCGTGCACGTCGATCACCGACGCCTCCGCCAGGACCAGTGTCGCGAGCCCGCCGGTGGCCACCACGGTGACCGCGTCCGGGTCGTCCGGGGACAGTTCGGCCGCCATCCGTTTGACCACGCCGTCGACCTGGCCCGCGAAGCCGTACAGGATCCCGGCCTGCATCGCCTCGACCGTGCTCTTGCCGATCACGCTGCGCGGGCGCATCAGCTCGATCTTGCGCAGTTGCGCGCCGCGCGCGCCGAGCGCGTCCACCGAGATCTCGATGCCGGGGGCGATCGCGCCGCCCACGTACTCGCCCTTGGTGCTGACCGCGTCGAAGGTGGTCGCGGTGCCGAAGTCGACGATCACGCACGGGCCGCCGTACAACTTGACCGCCGCGAGCGCGTTGATGATCCGGTCGGTGCCGACCTCCTTGGGGTTGTCCATCAGGACCGGCACCCCCGTCTTGACGCCGGGTTCGACCACGACCGTGGGGATGTCGCCGTAGTAGCGCCGCACCATGTCGCGCATCTCGTGCAGCACGGACGGCACGGTCGAGCAGATCGCGATGCCGTCGATGCCGTCGGCACCGATCAGCGGGTGCTGGCCGAGCAGGCCCGCCAGGACGACCGCGAGTTCGTCGGCGGTCCGCCTGGCCTCGGTCGAGATGCGCCAGTGCTCGACGATCTCGTCACCGTCGAACAGGCCGAGCACGGTATGCGAGTTACCGACGTCGATGGTGAGCAACATCGTGGGCGTCCTTGGTGTTCTGGCTCGGGCCGTGGGGGACGGAGCGCGGCTTCGGGAAGGGTTGGGTCAAAGCGGGGACAGCTGATCCGGTGAACCGTACCGGTCGCTCAGGCGCGCAGATCCACGCCGACGTCCAGGATCGGGGCGGAGTGGGTGAGGGCGCCGACGGCGATGTAGTCCACGCCCGTCTCGGCGACCTCTCGGGCGGTCTCCAGGGTGAGTCCGCCGCTGGCCTCCAGACGGGCCCGGCCCGCGACGAGGGCGACCGCCTCGCGCATCGTCGCCGGGCTCATGTTGTCGAGCAGGATCAGGTCGGCGCCCGCCTCCAGCACCGGCGGGATCTGTTCGAGATGGTCCACCTCGACCTCGACCGGCACGTCCGGGAACGCCGCGCGCACGGCCTTGAACGCCTCGGCCACCCCGCCCGCGGCGACGACGTGGTTGTCCTTGACCATCGCCGCGTCGGACAGCGACATGCGGTGGTTGACCCCGCCGCCGCAGCGCACCGCGTACTTCTCCAGGGCGCGCAGGCCCGGGGTGGTCTTGCGGGTGTCCCGCACGGCCGCGGCGGTGCCCGCGATCGCGTCGGCCCACGCCCGGGTCGCGGTGGCGACGCCGGAGAGCCGGCACAGCAGGTTGAGCGCGACCCGCTCGCCGGTGAGCAGGGTGCGCGTGCCCGCCTCGGCGGTGAACAGGACCGTGCCGGGGGTCACCGCGTCGCCGTCGCCGACGTGCCGGGTGACGATCAGGTCGGGGCCGCAGACCACTTCGAGCACGGCCTCGGCGACCGGGATGCCCGCGGCGACGCCGGCCGCGCGCGCTGTGAAGTCGGCGCGGCCGCGTGCCTCCTCGGGGACCGTGGCCACCGAGGTGACGTCCACGCCGCCGTCGAGGTCCTCCGCGACGGCGGCGCGCACGAGCGCGGCGACGGCGAGCGGGTCGAGGCCGGCCTCGGCCAGGCGCGACGTGAGGTCGGCGGACAGCTGGGCGGTGCTCACGCGGTCGGCTCCTTGGGTTCGTGTGCCTGGTAGGCGACGTGGACGGCGCCGTCGCGCAGCGACGTGACGAGGTTTCCACGCCACGCGGCGTCGTCGGGGTCCGGGTGGTCCTCGCGCCAGTGGCAGCCGCGGGTCTCCTCGCGTACCAGCGCGGCGCGGGTGAGCGCGCTCGCGACGAGGTGCAGGTTGGTGGTCTCCCACGTCTGCGTACACGGGTCGGTGCTGGTGCGCGCGGACAGCCCGATCAGCTCGGCCGTCGCGCTCGCGAGACCGGCGGCATCGCGCAGCACGCCCGCACCCCCGGCCATCGCGCGCTGGAGGGGCAGCCGGACCTCCTCGGCGAGCAGCCCGGCGGGCCCGGTCGGCGCGACCGGCTCGGCGAGCGGCGGCATGTCCCGTTCCAGGTCGGCCGCGATCCGCTCGGCGAAGACCAGGCCCTCCAGGAGCGAGTTCGACGCGAGCCGGTTGGCGCCGTGCACACCGGTGCACGCGACCTCGCCGCACGCGTACAGGCCGGGCACGGTGGTGCGCCCGTGCAGGTCGGTCCGTACCCCTCCACTCGCGTGGTGCGCGGCGGGCGCGACCGGGATCGGCTCGGTGACCGGGTCGATCCCGTGCGCGCGGCACGCGGCGAGGATGGTCGGGAAGCGGTGCTTCCACATGTCCGCGCCGAAGTGCCGGCCGTCGAGGTACATGTGCTCGGCGCCGGTCTCGGCCATCCGGCGCATGATGCCCTTGGCCACGATGTCGCGCGGGGCCAGCTCGCCGAGCGGGTGCCGGCCGGTCATGAACCGGGTCCCGGCCGCGTCCACGAGGTAGGCGCCCTCGCCGCGCACGGCCTCGGAGACCAGCGGCTGCTGCCCCTCGGCCCCCGCGCCCAGCCAGAGCACGGTCGGGTGGAACTGGACGAACTCCAGGTCGGTGACCTCGGCCCCGCCGCGCAACGCGAGCGCGACCCCGTCGCCGGTGGACACCGACGGGTTCGTGGTGGAGGAGAACACCTGGCCCATGCCACCGGTGGCGAGCACGACGGCCCGCCCCACGGCGGCGCCGACCCCGTCCCGCGCGCCCTCGCCCATCACGTGCAGGGTGACTCCGCACGCCCGCCCGGCCGCGTCCTTGAGCAGGTCGAGCACGAGCGCGTTCTCGATCACCTCGATGTCGGGCGTCGCCCGCACCGCCGCGACCAGCGCACGCGATATCTCCGCGCCGGTCGCGTCGCCGCCGGCGTGCGCGATGCGGTTGCGCAGGTGCCCGCCCTCGCGGGTGAGCAGCACGTCGCCGTCGGGGCCGCGGTCGAACTCGGCGCCGGTGTCGATCAACCGGCGCACCGCGTCCGGGCCTTCGGTGACCAGGACGCGCACGGCCTCCTCGTCGCACAGCCCGGCACCGGCCACGAGCGTGTCGCGCAGGTGCTGTTCGGGGGTGTCCCCCTCGCCGAGCGCGGCGGCTATCCCGCCCTGGGCCCAGCGCGTGGAGCCCTCGTCGAGTTGTGCCTTCGTCACCAGCAGGACCCGCCCGGCCCGCCGCGCGCGCAGCGCGACGGTCAGGCCGGCCACGCCGGAGCCGACCACGATGACGTCCGCGCGCACGGTCCACCCGGGGTCGGGTGCGGCGAGGCGCGCGGGCAGTGCGGGCGTACTCATTGCGCGGCCCGTGCGGGGACCACGCGGTCGCCGCGCACCGTCTCGCCGCCCGGCAGCGCCTCGGCCGGGTCGTGCCCCGTGCCGGTGATCGCGTTGGCGGCGTCGACGAACACCACGCGCGGCCGCATGGCCCGTGCCTCGGCGTCGGTGACCTGCGCGTACGCGATGATGATCACGAGGTCGCCGGTGTGCACCAGGCGCGCGGCGGCGCCGTTGATGCCGATCACGCCGGTGCCGCGCGGACCCGCGATCGTGTACGTCTCCAGGCGCGCGCCGTTGTCGATGTCGACGACGTGGACGAGTTCGCCGGGCAGGATGTCGGCGGCGTCGAGCAGATCCTCGTCGATGGTGATGGATCCGACGTAGTGGAGGTCCGCCTGCGTGATCGTCGCGCGGTGGATCTTGGACTTGAACATCGTGCGCATCATGACCGGGGGACTCCCGTGATCGTCAGGCGGGCGTTGTCGATGAGGCGGGTGGCGCCGACGCGGGCCGCGATCGCCAGGATCGCCGGCCCGGCGTGGTCCTCGGCCACCGGGGTGAAGTCGTCGATGTCGACCAGCTCCACGTAGTCGGGTGCCAGGACCGCGCCCAGCACGTCCTCGGCCGCGGCCCGGACGGCCTTCGCGCCGTCGCCGGTGCGCCGGGCACCGGCCGCGAGCGCGCGGCTGAGCGAGAGCGCGATCTCGCGCTCGGCCGCGGACAGGTAGCGGTTGCGGCTGGAACGGGCCAGGCCGTCGGGTTCGCGGACGGTGGGAACGCCCACGACCTCGACGGGGAAGTTCAGATCGCGCACCATGCGCCGGATCAGCGCGAGCTGCTGGGCGTCCTTCTCGCCGAAGAACGCGACCCTCGGGGCGGTCAGGTGCAGCAGTTTGGCGACCACGGTCAGCATGCCGTCGAAGTGGCCGGGGCGCGACGCGCCCTCCAGGACGGCACCGGTGGGGCCGGCGGTGATCCGTACGCGCGGTTCGCCGCCCGGATACACCTCGTCCACCGAGGGGGCGAACACGACGTCCGCGCCCGCCTCCCGACACACCTTCAGGTCCGCGTCCAACGTGCGCGGGTAGCGGTCGAGGTCCTCGCCGGCGCCGAACTGGAGCGGGTTGACGAACACGGTGACCACGACCAGGCCCGCCGGGCCCACCCGCTCGCGCGCGGCCCGGACCAGGGCCGCGTGGCCGTCGTGCAGCGCGCCCATCGTCATCACCACGGCGCGCGGGCCCTTGTCGGCGCCGAGCGCGGCCAGTTCGGCGGCCGTGCGGGCGAGCTGTACCGCGGTCATTTCCGGCCCCTCTCGGCCAGCACGTCGAGCAGCGCCTCGGCCGCCTCGGCCTTGAGCAGGCCCGCGTTCAGCGCGCGGTCGGCGGTCAGCCGGGCCATCGCGACGTAGGCGGCGAGCGCCTCGGGCGAGACCCGGCGCAGCTCGGCGACGTGCGCCGCGACTGTGCCGGCGTCGCCACGCGCGACCGGACCGGTCAGCGCCTGGTCGCCCGCCCGCAGGGCGTTGTCGAGGGCGGCACCGAGCAGCGGGCCGAGCATCCGGCCCGGGGCGCGCACGCCGGCGGCGCCGAGCAGCTCGATCGACTGCGCGACGAGGGTGACGAGGTGGTTCGCGCCGTTCGCGAGGGCCACGTGGTAGAGCGCTCGGTCGTGCTCCTCGATCCATTCGGGCTCGCCGCCCATCTCGACCACGAGCGCCTCGGCCACCGGGCGCAGCACCTGTGGCGAGGTCACTCCGAAGGAGCAGCCGGCCAGCCGTTCGAGGTCGATGGTGCTGCCGGTGAACGTCATCACCGGGTGCAGCGCGAGCGGCAGCGCGCCGGCGCGGGTGGCCGGTTCGAGGATGTCCACGCCGTAGCGGCCGGACGCGTGCACCAGGAGTTGACCGGCCTTGATCGCCCCGGTCTCGGCCAGACCGCTCACCAGCGACGCGAGCGCGTCGTCGGGGACGGTCAGCAGGGTGAGGTCGGAGGCGGCGATGACCTCCTGGGGCGTCACCAGCGGGACGCCGGGGAGCAGCTCCTCGGCGCGGCGCCGGGACGCCTCGGAGACGCCGGACGCGGCCACCACCGAGTGCCCGGCGAGGGCCAGCGCGGCGGCGAGGGTCGGGCCGACACGACCGGTGCCGACGACTCCCACGCGCAGCCGCGCGGGGCGGGCGGCGGGGTCGGGCGAGCGGCCGTGCGGATTCGGACGTGCGTTGATGTCGTTGTTCACGCGAGCGAGCCTTCCGTTCCAGTCCGCGGCGGGTACCGGACGAGTACTGGCCCGATCAGGGTACTCACGCGCCGGGCGGGCCGGTCTCCGGGTTGGCCGGGAGGTTGAGCGGCAGAGCGCCCGGCGGCGACCACCGGTAGCGGGTGGCGCCGGCCTGGTACGAGACCCGGATGCGGACCTTGCGGCGGATCAGCTCCGGCCCGCGCATGCCGATCGCGCCGAGCGCGGTCAGGACGAGGCCGGTCAGCAGCATCGTGCCGGTGACCACCCGCGCGACGCGCGCGCTGCGCGGCCCGCCCTCGGTGTGCAGCGTGTACGCGGAGGGGTTCGACCCGGTCCCGGTCGGGGCCGATTCCACCGGTGCGGGGGCGCTACTGCGCTCGGGTGACGGCGAGCGCGCGGAGTCGACGTCCAGGGCCCCGGCCGTCGCGACGATCCCGACTGCGGCGATCGCGAGCGCACAGCGCCGACTCGCCCGTATGACCAGCTGACGGCATCCCATGGGGAGCCTCCCGGAGACCGGTGACGAATGACCAGGTACGAGGGTTCGGCCCTCTTCTTTCCCCGAGTCCGTCGCTTATGTGTCCCCTTTTGACCGGCATCGCATGCCTGCCACCGCCGCCGGGAGCTCCCGACCCCGCCCGCGGGCCGCGTATTACGTCCAGCCCACGTCTAGCCCAGCCGTACCGGCAGACGGGTGAGCGCGTTGTTCAAATTCGAACGCAGTCGCTCGGGGGCGCCGATCAGCTCGATGGTCGGGTAGGTCGCGAGCAGCTCCTCGAAGAAGACCCGGCCCTCCAGGCGCGCGATGTGCACGCCCAGGCAGAAATGCTCGGCGAAGCCGAACGACAGGTGCGGATTGGGTTTGCGGGTGATGTCGAAGCGCTGGGGGTCGGCGAAGACCTCCTCGTCGCGGTTCGCGGACGTGTAGTACATCGCGACCTTGTCGCCGGCCTTGATCGCGACGCCGCGCAGCTCGGTGTCCCGAGTTGCGGTGCGCCGGAAGTAGTGCAGCGGATTGGCCCAGCGCAGGATCTCCTCGACCGCGCCCGGGACCAGCGCGGGGTCCGCGCGCAGCGCCGCGAACTGCTGCGGGTGGGTCAGCAGCGCGTGCAGCCCGGCGGAGAGCATGGTCTTGGTGGTGTCGTTGCCGGCCGTCACGAGCTGGACGAAGAACTGGCCGAAGTCGAGGTCGGTCATCATCCTGCCGCCGAACTCGGAGTCCAGGATCAGCGACGTGATGTCCTCGCGCGGCTCCTCGACCCGGCGCCGGGCCGCGAAGCCGATCGCGTAGCGGGCCATCTCGATCGCGGCCCTGCCGCCCTCGCCCGCGGTGTTGCGCTCGGCGAGCGCGTGGATGCGGTCCCAGTCCTGTGGCGGCAGGCCCATCAGCTCGCCGATCACCTGGGTCGGCAGGCTGGAGGTGACGTCGTGCACGAACTCGACGTCACCGGTGCCCACCCGCGCGAAGATCTCCCGGCAGATGGTCCGGATCCGGTCCTCCATGCCGCCGACGACCTTCGCGGTGAAGGACTTGACCAGCGGCTTGCGGTAGGCCCGGTGCCGGGGCGGATCCATCGAGAGCAGCGTGCCGCGGAGCGCTTCGAGCCGGTCGGGTTCGAGATCCTCCAGGATGATCCCGCCGGCCTCGGCGGAGAAGATCGCGGGGTTCTGCGACACGTACTCGACGTCGGCGTGCCGCAGCACGGCCCAGTAGCCGGGTTGTCCCGGGATGTCCTGCCAGTACACGGGGTTCGTGCGGCGCAGCTCGGCGAGCAGCGCGTGCGGCGGGCCGTCGACGTACAGCTCGGGGCTGTAGAGGTCGGGTCCGGTCAGGTCGGGCGTGATGGTCATGACGCTCCCTCGGGACGGCGGGACGGTGACGGAGACGGGGTCGCGCGGGATCCGGCCCGGGCGGGCCGGGCGGCATCGGGCTGGATCGGGCGCCGGCGGGTCAGCCCACGAGCACGTTCGGCCGGCCGAAGCCCTGGGCCTCGCACAGCGCGTAGTAGGCGCGCAGCGTGCCCGGGCCGTCGGTCACCGACGTGATGTCGCCGTCGGCGTCCAGGTTGAGGTTGGCGCCGTACATCTGGAACCACACGCGGGTGTCCGGCTCGACGCAGGTGAGCGTGTGCACGGAGCCGGCGGGCTCGTACAGGAAGGAGCCGGCGCGGTTGACGTAGTCGTACTCGGCGTACTTCCACGCGCCCGACGTCGTGTAGCCGTAGACCGGACCGGTGTGCCGGTGCGTCTCGACGGCGAAGCCCGGCTGGAAGACGTTCTCGACGATCCAGAGGCCCTCCTCCTCCTTCACGCACAGCACCTTGAGCTTGTTGCCGTCGCCGATCTCGACGAACGGCAGGTCCTCGGAGCCGATGTGAACCGCGGGGCGGCCGGTGGCGATGGTCATGGGGTTCCTCCCGGAGACTGCGTCTGTAACGGTGTAACAGCATGCCTCAAGGACCGGTCAGTTTCGAGAGTCGCGTGGGATGGGCAACATCATCGATCGCATGGCGACGGGGATGGGGACGGGACATGGGACAACTCGACGGCAGGGTCGCGGTGGTCACCGGCGGCGCGAACGGGATCGGCCGCGCGTGCTGCGAGCGGTTCGCCGAGGAGGGGGCCGACATCGTGGTCGCCGACATCCTCGACGAGGCCGCGATGGACACCATCGGGGCGGTCGAGAAGCGCGGCCGGCGGGCCACGTACATGCACACCGACGCGAGCAGCCCGACCGACACCGAGACCGTGATGCAGCACGCGATCGACATGTTCGGCGCGATCGACATCCTGGTCACCGCCGCCGGGATATCCACGGCCGACTACGTGAGCGGCCGCCCGAGCCCCGAGATCGCGATCGAGCGGGACCCGATCAAGCGCTTCACCGACAGCCCGCTCGGCGAGTGGCAGCGCGTCCTGGACGTGAACCTGACCGGCACGCTGCTCGCGGTACAGGCCGCCGCGCGGCGGATGGTCGACCAGGGCCGGCGCGGCTCGATCATCACGGTCGCGTCGATAGCCGCGAAGCACCCCGAGGCCGGCACCCCGGCGTACTCGGTCTCGAAGGCGGGTGTCTGGATGCTGACGAAGCAGGCCGCGCTCGTGCTGGGGCCGGCCGGGATCCGGGTCAACGCGATCGGTCCGGGCTTCATCGAGACCAACATGACTGCGGTGTTGCGGGGGATGCCGGAACTGGAGCAGCGGCTGCTCGGCAGCGTGCCGCTGGGCCGGATGGGCAGCGCGCGCGAGGTGGCGAACGCCGCGCTCTTCCTCGCGAGCGACCAGTCGTCCTACTTCACGGGCGAGATGCTGCACCCCGACGGGGGCTTCTACACCGACTGACCGGCCTGCGGCCGGGTGTCCTCAAACGCCGGACGGGCTGATTCCGGCCGGCTTCGGCCGATCGACCCGCCGGCGTTCGAGGCCGAACGCGGTCCGGACGGCTAGCGGCCCCGGGCCTTGACCAGGCCCGTCTCGTACGCGAGGACCACGACCTGTACGCGGTCGCGCAGTCCGAGCTTCATCAGGATCCGGCCCACGTGGGTCTTGATGGTTGCCTCGGACAGGAACAGGCGCTGCGCGATCTCCGCGTTGGACAGGCCCTGCGCAACGAGCATCATCACTTCCAGCTCGCGCTCGGTCAGCGCGTCCACCACGTCGGGGCGGGGCTCGTGGTCGCTGGGCAGGATCGGCGCGAAGCGGTCGAGCAGGCGCTTGGTCGTGCTCGGCGCCACCACCGCGTCGCCGGAGGCCACCGCGCGGATACCGGACAGCAGCTCCGGCGGCGGGACGTCCTTGAGCAGGAAGCCGCTCGCGCCCGCCTTGAGCGCGGCGAACGCGTACTCGTCCAGGTCGAACGTGGTCAGCATCAGCACCTTGGGCCGCAACCGGCCCTCGGGCAGCACGAGCGCGTTCTCGCCGGTCTCGGCGCAGATCCGCCGGCACGCCTCGACGCCGTCCATCCGCGGCATCCGTACGTCCATCAGGACCACGTCCACGTCCACGTGCCGCAGCTTCTCCAGCGCCTCGACACCGTCGCCCGCCTCGGCGACCACGCTCATGTCGGGCTGTGCCTGCAACACCATGGTGAAACCGGTCCGCAGCAATTCCTGGTCGTCGACCAGCATCACCTTGATGCTCACTTGGCTCCTTGAAGTGTCGTCCTACCGGGCGCGACGGAGGTGGGCTCGGGGCGCCCGGCGTAGGGCAGCGTCGCGGTGACCGACCACCCGCCGGACACGGCCGGGCCGGTCCGCAGTCGGCCGCCGAGCATCGCGACCCGCTCGCGCATGCCGACCAGACCATGGCCCATGCCGTCCCCCGGCGCCGCGGCTCCCCGCCCGTCGTCGCTGATCTCCATCTCCAGGCCATCTTCCCCGTAGCCGACGCCGACCGTCGCGGTGGCATCGGGCCCGGCGTGTTTGCGGGTGTTGGTCAGCGCCTCCTGGACGATCCGGTAGGCCGTGAGCGCGACGCTCTGCGGCAGCTCGACCGGGACGCCCTCGACCTTGAGCTCGACGTTGAGACCGGTCGTACGGACCTGGTCGACCAGTTCGGCGAGCTGGTCGACGCCGGGCTGCGGGACGTACGCCTCGGACTCGGCCTGCGAGCGCAGCACGCCCAGCAGCCGGCGCATCTCGGCGAGCGCCTCGCGCCCGGTCGCCGCGATCGTGCCCAGCGCCTCGCGGGCCTTGTCGGGCGACGCGTCGATCGCGTACGCCGCGCCGTCGGCCTGGACCACCATCACCGACACGTTGTGCGCCACCACGTCGTGCAGCTCGCGCGCGATCCGGGCCCGCTCGGCCGCCGCCGCGATCTGCGCCTGCTGATCGCGCTCGAACTCCAGGCGGGTGGCCCGCTCCTCCAGCTCGGCGTAGAACGCCCGCCGGGTGCGCATCGAATCGCCGAGCACCCACGCGATCGCGAGCAGCACCATGACGAAGCCGAAACCGATGACGTTGTCGCGGAACGAGGACTCCTGCGATTCCGGGAAGCGCCCGAGCAGGATCGCCGGCCCGAGCACGGTCATCGCGAGCCCCACCCGCGAGAGCCATCGCGGTCCGGACTTGGCGGCCGTGTACAGCACGACGAGCATCGCGTAGTTGGCCGCGGTGAGCGAGCCGTCCCACACCAGTTGCATCAAGCCGCCGGCCACCACGAGGGCGGTCGCGGTCAGCGGGCGCACCCGGTGCAGCGCCATGCCCAGGCTGAGCAGTGTCACGATCAGGAACCACCACCAGCGCGGAACGTCCACGGTGGTGTCCGAGACGACCTGCAGCAGTCCGAGGCCGAATACCGGAATCGTGCACACCGAGTCGACCCACAGGGGGTGTGCTCGCAGCCAGGCATAGATTCGTTGCACACTTCGACGCTACGGGGACCCGCGCGTCCGCGCGTCAGCCCGGGTGCCGAATCATCCCTCCGCCGCAAGTCGCACCCGAACGCACCGCCACCCCGACCCGGGTCGGGGACTCAGGGGCCGTCGACTCGGGGACGGACCGGGAGTCGGGCGTGCACCCGCCAACCGCCGCCCGGTCGCGGGCCCGTCTCCAGGCAGCCGCCGAACAGCGCGACCCGCTCGCTCATGCCGACCAGGCCGTGGCCCATCCCGTCGCCGGGCGCCGCCGCGCCGCGGCCGTCGTCGCCCACGTCGAGCTCGACGTCCTCCCCCACGTAGCGCAGGTTCACGAGCGCGGTGACGTTCGGGCCGCCGTGCTTGCGGGTGTTGGTGAGCGCCTCCTGGACGATCCGGTACACGGTCAGCGCGACGCCCTGGGGCAGCTCGACGGGCACCCCCTCGACCTTCAGGTCGACCGGCAGGCCCGCGTTGCGGACCCGATCCAGGAGGTCTTCGAGCTGTTCCACGCCGGGCTGCGGGACGTAGGCGCCGCCCTCGCCCTGCGAGCGCAGCACCCCGAGCAGGCGCCGCATCTCGGCGAGCGCCTCGCGCCCGGTCGCGGAGATCGTGCCGAGCGCCTCGCGGGTCAGCTCGGGCGCGCTGTCCAGGGCGTACGCCGCGCCGTCGGCCTGGACCACCATCACCGACACGTTGTGCGCCACCACGTCGTGCAGCTCGCGCGCGATCCGGGCCCGCTCGCTCGCCGCCGCGATCTGCGCCTGCTGGTCCCGCTCGCGCTCCAGCCGGTCGGCGCGGTCCTCCAGCTCGGCGTAGTACGCGCGCCGGGTGCGCACCGAGTCGCCGAGCACCCACGCGATCACGAACGGACCCATCAACAGCAGGGTGAACAGCGTGACGCCGGTGACCCCGACATCCGGTTCGTCCCACCAGCGCACGACCGCGGCGATCGGCGCGAGCACGCCGCCGACGAGCGCCGTGCGCGAGGCCCAGCGCGGGCTGTACGCGGCGGCGCTGTACGCGATCGCGGGCATCGCGAGCGCCTCGGCACCCGGAGGTATGTCGTCGAAGAGCTGGAAGACCCCGATCACGATGGTCAGGACCAGGGCCGGGGTGGGATTGCGCCGCCGGATCAGCAGCACGACCGACATCGCGCTCAGCGCGATCAGATGGGGGACGTCGGGCGTGCCGGGCTGGTCGATGATCACCTCGAAGAGGCCGAACATGAGCAGCAGCAGTGCCCATGCCCCGTCCACGAGCAGGGGGCGTCGCCGAAGCCAGGCGTACAGGTGGTGCACACAGCGAGGGTAGACGGGGTACACGCGTTCGCCCGCACTCCGAACGGACCGGCCCACACCGACCTCGCGCGCACGCCGCCCGCTCGGGGCCGGTACCGTCGGAGGCGATGGAACACAGGCTGACCTGGAAGGAAGCCACCCGTCGGGCGCTGTACGGAGCCGAGGGCTTCTACCGCAGGCCCGAGGGGCCTGCCGGGCATTTCCGGACCTCCGTACACGCGTCCCCACTGTTCGCCCGCGCGCTCGCCGACCTCGCCGCGGCGGCGGGCCTGGCCGCGGTCGTCGACGTGGGCGCCGGGCGTGGCGAGTTGCTGGTCGCGCTCCGCCGGATCGCGCCGCACCTGGAGCTGATCGGCGTCGACGTCGCCGACCGTCCCGAGGCGCTGCCGCCGTCGATCGCGTGGGGCCCCGAGGTCCCCGAGGGCGGCGACGCGCTCCTGGTCGCCAACGAGTGGCTGGACAACGTCCCCGCCGATGTCGCGCAGGTGGACGAGCACGGCGTTCCGCGGCTGGTCGAGGTGGACGTGCGCACCGGGCGCGAGGAACTCGGCGCGGCCGTCCACGGCGACGACGCGCGCTGGCTGGATCGCTGGTGGCCGCTGCTCGGCGCGGAGCCGGGCGCCCGCGCGGAGATCGGCACGACCCGGGACGCGGCGTGGGCGCGCGCGATCGAGCGCCTGGGGCGCGGCGTCGCGGTCGCGATCGACTACGGCCACCTCGGCGGCGAGCGGCCGCCGTACGGATCCCTCACGGGCTATCGGCAGGGTCGCCAGGTGCCGCCGGTCCCGGACGGCACCTGTGACGTGACGTGCCACGTGGCGATGGACGCGGTCGCGGCGGCGGGCGAGGCCGCGGGGGCGCGCGGCACCGTGCTGACCACGCAGCGGCGCGCGCTCCGGGCCCTGGGCGTCGACGGCCGGCGCCCGCCGTACGAACTGGCCCGCACCGACCCGGCCCGCTATCTCGCGGGGCTGCGGGACGCCGGCGAGGCCGGCGAGCTGACCGCCTCGGGTGGACTGGGCGACTTCCACTGGCTGGCCCAGGGCGTGGGCATGGATGTGCCGATCGCGCTGCGGTGACCGGGGTGACGGGTCGGTTCGGATTCGGGCCCTGTCCGGGTGGGCCGGCCTGCGGCCTGCTGTCCTCGAACGCCGGACGGGCTGAGTCAAGCCCGGCCTGCGGCCGCTCGTCCTCACGCCCCGGACGGGCTGATTCCAGCCCGTCCGGCGCTTGAGGACCGACGTCAGCTGTCGCCGAGGGCGCCGGACGCGCGGAGTTCGGCGATCTTCGCGTCGTCGTAGCCGAGCAGGTCGCTCAGCACGGCCGCGCTGTGTTGGCCGACGGTCGGTGCCCGGTCCGGGAGCGGGAGCGTCTCGCCGACGAACTTGATCGGCGACGGCAACTGCTCGGCGCCGAGCCGCTCCTTGTCGATCCACGGGAACCGGTGCCGGAACTGCGGGTCCTCGGCGATCGTCTTCGGCGTGTTCACCGGCGCGATCGGCGTGTTCGCCTCGTTGCCGAACTCGATCCACTCGCGCGCGGTGCGGGTCGCGAAGATGTCCCTCAGGATCCCCCGCAGCTCGACGTTGCCGACCGCGTGGTCCGCGTACTTCGAGCCGGGCCAGCGCTCGAACAGGTCGGCGCGGTCGACCGCCTCGCAGAAGTTCTTCCACAGCGACTGCTCGGACGCCATGAACAGCACGTGGCGGTCGTCCTTGGTCGCGTAGATCTGGTAGCGGACGCCCTTCTCCATGCCGCCGGTGCCGGGCGCGCGGCGCTCGTAGCCGTCCGACTTGTTGCCGGTGACCTCGGACTCCGGGCGCTCGTACGCCTTCCAGGTCTCGCTGCGCAGCCAGTCCATCGACGCGGCGGCGTCGGACTGCGCGATGTCGATCACGCTGCCCTCCCCGGTGGCCCGCGCGCGGATGATGCCCGCGAGCACGCCGAGCGCGCCGAACATCGGGCCGGCGTGGATGCCGATCGACGCGTGCTCGGGCAGGTACGGGAAGCCGTCCTCGGTGATCGCGGGCTTCACCACGCCGGCCCAGGTGTCGTAGGCGACCCCGTGGCTGGGCATGTCCCGGTACGGACCGGTGGCGCCGTAGCCGGAGATGGTGCAGAACACGATCCTCGGGTTGATCTTCCGCAGGTCCTCGTAGCCGATCCCGCGTCGCGCGAGGCCGCCCGGACGCATGGCCTCGATCACCGCGTCGGCGTCCTTGACGAGCGCCTTGAAGGTCTCGATCGCCTCGGGCTTCCTGAGGTCCAGGACCAGTGACTTCTTGCCGCGGTTCACGTGGAGGTGCATCAGGGAGTTGCCCTCCACGATGGGCCACGTCATGTCCCGGATGTAGTCCCCCTGCGGCGGCTCGATCTTGATCACCTCGGCGCCGAGGTCCACCAGCGACGAGGTGATCGCGGCCGGTCCCAGCATCGAACATTCGATGATGCGGACCCCCGCGAGCGGGGCCCCACCCTTCGACTCGACCTGACTCATCGCTGCCTCCCTGCAAATATGACGATGCGTCAGATATTAACGGGCACCCCCGTCGGGGGAAGAGGCCGGACCTGACGAACTGTCAGATCCGTTGTGGATCCAGCGTTCCGCGCCCGCCTCGCGCCGCCCGATACGGGAGCGTTCGGCCTGTTCCGCGACCATCGCCTCGGCCTCGGCCGCGTCCCGTCGGGCCGCCTTGACGTGGACGGGACCCGGGGTCGAGTCCAGGTGCACCGACGCCAGGCCGAGCCGGCGTTCCCACGGGCCCTGGGTGCGGCGCACGCTCTGGACCTTCGCGTGCGGGATGACGTCGAGGATCCGGTGGAATCGGCCGCTGCGGGCCACGAAGACCTCGGCGTCGGCGCCGTACGCGAGCGCCGTCCAGCCGACCGGGTCGTGCCACCGGGCCCGGCGCGGCGCCGGGATCAGCTCGATCGCGTCGACGTCGACGCCCGGCAGGATCTGCCCGAGCAGCCCGTGCGCGATCGCGCGCGGCGCGACCGGGAGCAGGATCGTCTCCTTGTTGTCCACGTCCTTGCCACCGTAGCCGGCCACGTTGATCTCGACCCGGACCCACCCGCGCAGCCGCCACGGCCACGGCTGCACGATCCGCACCGCCTGCACCCGGCCGGGCGGCACCGTCTGGTGCCGCTGTTCGAGCAGGCCGTGCTGTAGGCGCAGGCCGTCCGGCGAGCGGGCCACGGTGAAGTCGAAGTTGCGGATCACCCGTCCCACGGTGAACTGCCACGCGGCCAGGAACAGCGGCAGGAAGCCGAGCAGGAACGCGATTTCGTGGAACACGAGCGCGACGACCACCACGGCCACGCTCGGCGCGATCGCGGCCCAGGTGGCGACCGAGAGCAGCACCGACCCGATCACCGCCGACAACGGCACCGACACCAGCGCCTGCTCGGGCGCCTCCCCCACGTCGGGCCGCACCCCGGCGGCCCGGGCCAGCAGTTCGGCGCGCAGCTTCTGCGCGTCGGCCTCGCCCAGGAACGACAGGCTCGCCTCGGCCTTGTCCCCGCCCGCGACCTGGAGCTGGAGTTCGGCCAGGCCGAACAGTCGGGCGGCCAGCGGACGCACGATGTCCACCGCCTGGAGCCGGGACAGCCGCACGTGCCGGGTGCGCCGGAACATCACCCCGGAATCGATCCGCAGGTCGTCGCCCTCGATCCGGAACGTGGTGAACCACCACGACACGTAGCCGTACGCGAACGCGATCGGCACCACCACGACCAGCCCGATGCCCAGTCGACTCGGCGTCGCCCACCCGGTGTTGACGTTGTGCACGACCACGCCCAGACAGGCCGCGATGACCACCCAGCCGCGGGCCGGCGGGGTCAGCGGGTGCAGCCGGCGCGGCTCCCCCGGCCCGGCGCTCACAGCCCGGCCGATCGGGCCTCGCCGAGCGCCGCGAGCCGATCGCGCAGCCGGGCGGCCTCCTCCGGGGGCAGTCCGCGCACGACCGCGTCCGAGGAGGCCGACGCGGTGTGCAGCGTCACGGTGGCGATCCCGAAGCGCCGCTCCAGCGGCCCGGCCTCGACGTCCACGAACTGCATCCGCCCGTACGGCACCACGACCAGCCGGCGAAACTGCACGCCGTGCTCGATCAGCAGGTCGTCCGCGCGCTCGGCGTACCGCCACGACCGCTGGTTGCGCCGGATCGCGCCGACCCCCCAGCCGCACAGCACCGCACAGCCGACCACGAGCGCGAGCCCGGCCCACCACACCACGAAGTACCCGAGCGGCCCACCGCCGAGCATGGCGACCAGGAAGCCCGTACCGAGCAGCAGCGCACGGCGCATCGTGTACAGCTGTTCCGAGACGGAGCGCCAGTCGAGATCGGGGGGAGCCAGAGCGTCATCGGCCGGTTTCATGGGGCAACCTTCCCAGGTGGGCATACAAGGGTGCGAAGGACCGCGCGACTACTGACAGACTCAGGACTCATGACAGTCAGGACCGCCAGGACCGTGGGCGTCGGTATCGGCGCCGATCAGCTCGACACGACCGACATGGTGCTCAACATCGGGCCCCAGCATCCCTCCACGCACGGCGTGTTGCGGCTTCGACTCGTGCTCGACGGCGAGCGGATCGTCTCGGCCGAGCCGATCGTCGGGTACATGCACCGCGGCGCGGAGAAGCTCTTCGAGGTCCGCGACTACCGGCAGATCGTGATGCTCGCGAACCGGCACGACTGGCTGAGCGCGTTCGCGAACGAGCTGGGGGTGGTGCTCGCGGTCGAGCGGATGCTCGGCATGGAGGTGCCGCAGCGCGCGGTGTGGGCGCGGACCCTGCTCGCCGAGTTGAACCGTGTCCTCAACCACCTGATGTTCCTGGGCTCGTATCCGCTGGAGCTGGGCGCGATCACTCCGATCTTCCACGCGTTCCGCGACCGCGAGGAGATCCAGGCGGTGATGGAGGAGATCTCCGGCGGGCGGATGCACTTCATGTTCAACCGGGTCGGCGGGCTCAAGGAGGATCTGCCGGCGGGTTGGACGGGTCGGGTACGGCACGCGATCGCGATGGTCCGCTCGCGGCTGGCGACCCTGGACGACCTGGTCGCGGGCAACGAGATCTTCCGCGCCCGTACCCGCGGCGTGGGCGTGCTGACGCCGGCCCAGGTGGCGGCGTACGGCGTGAGCGGGCCGATCGCGCGCGCGTCCGGGGTGGACTTCGACCTGCGCCGCGACGAGCCGTACCTGGCCTACGGCGAACTGTCGGACGTGCTCCGGGTGGTCACCCGCGAGGAGGGCGACTGCCTGGCCCGGTTCGAGTGCCTGCTCGAACAGGCGCACGTGAGCCTGGACCTCGCCGACGCGTGCTGCGACCGCCTCGACGTGCTCCCCCAGGGGCCCGTGAACCTGCGGCTGCCCAAGGTGGTCAAGGCCCCCGAGGGCCACACGTACGCCTGGACCGAGAATCCGCTCGGCCTCAACGGCTACTACCTGGTGTCGCGCGGCGAGAAGACCCCGTGGCGGCTCAAGCTGCGGTCGGCCTCGTACAACAACGTGCAGGTGCTGTCCGAGCTGCTGCCGGGCTGCCTGATCGCCGACATGGTGGCGGTCCTGGGCTCGCTGTTCTTCGTCGTGGGCGACATCGACAAGTGACCCCGCGACCGCAGCCGCGGTCGCCCCGCCGGGGTCCTCCCCGTCAGGCGTGCTTGCGGACGTCGATCCGGGGGATCTCCTCGGTGTCGTCGTGCGCCGTGAGGTCGACCGGGAGCGGCTTGGCCTGCCGGACCGGGCGAGCGGGCTCGAACCCGGCCGGGGCGAAGCGGACGCCGTGGCCGCGGCGCTCCGGCGCGGCGGCCGGAGTCGGCGGGGCGGCCGGCGCCTCGGGCCGAACGGGGTCGACGATCCGGTCGGCCTCGATGTCGTCGAACTCGGTATCCACGGCGGCCGGCGCCTCGACCGCTTCCCGGTCCTCGCCGTGCGGGCGGCCCGCGACCAGCGCGTCGTAGCGGGCCTCGGGCCCGAACAGCTCGTCGGTCAGGAAGCCGGTTTCCTCGGGCTCGGCCGGTCGGCCGCGGGTCCCGAAGAAGTCGAACGCCCCGGTTGCTCCGGTGTCGGCCACCCGCCGGGTCACCTCCAGCACCTTGTCCCGCACCATCCGGGTCACCTCGGCGGTGCCGGCGGCGGAGTTCGCGGCCGGGGCCTCGGCGCGGACGGGGGCGGGTACCGCTTCGGCTGCCTGCTCGGGCTCGGTCACGTCTGCCACCTCTGCTATCTCTGCCACCTCGACGGTGGATCTGGACGCGGTGTCCGTCGTGCGGCGGTCGAACCGCTTCAGCTCGACGGGCGGCGCGATCGGCGCGGCGGCGCGATCCTCGGCACCGACCGGCTCGTTCGCGGGAGCCCGCGGAGCGGGCGTGTCGGTCGCGGGCGGCGCGCCGACGCGCACCGGCTCGGCGGGTCGAGGCGGCCGGGCGGCCCGCTGCTGCCCCTGCTTGCGTTCCTGCCCCTGCTTCCCTTCCCGGTCCTGCTCCTGCTCCCGCTCCGCGGGGCCGAACATCGAGGCCGCGTAGGCCGGGACCAGATCCGGCGAGGACACCGGAGGGCGGCGGACCTCGGGGCCGACGGCGGGGGCCGCGGGTCGCGCCTCGCCGCCTCGGCGGTCCGGCACCGCCGCGCCGCGCGCGAGCGGATCCGCGGTCGGCGGCCGCGCGGCCGACACCGGGTGGGTCGCGGCCGCGTCGAGGACGATCCCGTGCTCGCCCGAACGCTCGTTCACCGCGCGTAGCTCGTCGGTCGTCCGCTCCCGCTCACGGCGCCGCGCGACGGACTCCTCGGCTGCCCGCCGGTGGTGTGCGGTCGTCCCGCGAACCACCCACGTGATCGCGCCGGCGGCCGACAACACGCCGAGCAGAACGGCGATCCGAAGCGTGGTCGCACCTCCCGCGGCGACCGCGAGCACGACGGCGACCAGCGCCGGCGCGCATATGGCGGCAAGCAGGGATATGCGTGTGGCGGTCGAGACCTGGCGATGGCGTCCACGGGGCATGCAGCAGACGTTAGCGCGCACCCGTACGGACACGCATGGCGCCATGCCATGCGGTTTCGCCTTGGTGTGATTATTGCCTTCGGACCCGGCGTCCCCCGGCACTACCGGGCCGCCGGCCTCGAACGCCGGCCGGACCCGGCCGGCGTTCGAGGGTGTCCGCGCCCACGGCGGGTGCCGCCGCGTCGGATCGACTCAGATCAGGCCCTTGGACTTCAGGTAGGCCTTCGCGACGTCGGCCGCCTTCTTGCGGTCCTGGTCGACCTGCTTGTTCAGGTCGGTCAGGTCCGCGGTCGTGAGCACCGGGGTGAGCTTGTCCAGGATCGGCAGGATCTTGTCCGCCTTGGCCGTGTTGACCACCGGCAGGACGTTGTCCGCGTTCTGCAGCTTCTTGTCGTCCTCGAGCACCACGAGCCCGAACGCGTCGAGCGTCGCGTCCGTCGAAGTGGTCAGGACCAGTTGGTCCTTGCCGTCCTTGACCGCCTGCTTCGCGGGGACCGTGCCGACCCCGAGCGGGTCCACGCCGGACACCTTGATGCCGTACGTCTTCTCCAGACCCGGTGCGCAGAACGGGCGGGCCTTGCACTCCTCACCCGCGGCGATCTTCACCTCGACGCCGGCCTTGCCGAGGTCGGAGAGGGTCTTGAGGTTGTGCTTCGCGGCGAATTCCTTGCTGACCGCGAACGCGTTCTGGTCCACCGCCTGCGAGGGCGTGCCGGTCTTGAGCCCCAGCGGGCCGGCGAGCGTGTTCAGCGCGGCGACCGTCGCCGTCACGTCCGGGGACGCGACCGGCGCGTTGGTACTGGCGTCCTTGCCGTTCTTCTTGACGTTGAGGAACTCCGCCATCGTCGCCGCGTACTCCGGCACGACGGCGATCTTGCCCTTCTCCAGCTCGGGTTCGTAGAGCTCACGGTTCTTGACCGTCTTTATGCTCGCCTTCACCCCGCCCTTGTCGAGCAGCTGTTTGTACATCTGCGCCAGGATCTCCGACTCGGTGAAGCCGGCCGAACCGACCACCGTCTTGTCGTCGTCCGAGGACGAACAACCCGTCGCACCCACCAGGAACACCAGGGTCAGCCCCGCGGCCACCCCCGCCGTCACGCCCGTCCTACCGCGCCGCATACGCATGCGGTGCACCGCCCTTTCCGTACTCACGAGGTCACACCGCCACGCGGCGTCCGGGCCGTGAACCGCTGCGCGAGCGCGAACAGGCCCTCCACCACCAGAGCCAGCGTGGCGACGAGGATTGCCCCCGCCACCACCTGGCCGTTGTCCTGCAGGTCGAAACCGGCCGTGACGATGCGCCCGAGACCGCCCCCCGCGACCAGTGCCGCGAGTGTTGCCGTCGCGACAACCTGGACGGCACACGTCCGAATTCCCGTCATGATCAACGGAAGCGCCAACGGGAGCTCCACCCGGAACAGCATCTGGCCGCCCGTCATGCCCATTCCGCGCGACGCCTCGACCACGTCCCGGTCCACTTCCCGCATCCCGACGTACGCGTTGGTGAGCACCGGCGGGATCGCGAACAGCACCAGCGCGATGATCGTCGCGGTGTCGCCCATCCCGATCGGACTGAGCCCGAGCAGTACGAGCACCGCGAACGTCGGGATCGCGCGCCCGATGTTGGAGATGTTGATCGCCGGCGTCCCGCCCTTGCCGAGGTGGCCCAACCACAGCGCGATCGGCAGCGCGATCGCCACCGCGATCAGTACGCACACCGCGGTCAGCACGATGTGCTCGGTGAGCCGATTCCACACCCCGCTCTCGCCGCTCCAGTTGGAGCCGTCGGCGAGCCAGTCCCACGCGTCCCCGAGTACGTTCACGCCGCCGCCCCCGCCTCGAGCTCGACCTCGGCCGTGGGCGCGGTCACCGGGGACCGGCGCCGCATGCGTCCACTCGCGCGCTCCCACGGCGTCAACAGCCGCTGTACGCCGAGCAACAGCAGGTCGGCGGTGATCGCGAGCGCGACGCACAGCACCGACGCGGTCAGCACCTGTGCCTTGAAGAGCGTGTCGATGCCCGAGTAGATCAGGTTGCCGAGCCCGCCCGAACCCACGATCGCGCCGACCGTGGTGAGCGCCACGGTGGACACCGTCGCGACCCGCACGCCCGCCATGATCGCGGGCAGCGCGAGCGGCAACTCGACCTGGAACAGCAACCGCCCCGACCCGTAGCCCATGCCCCTCGCCGCCTCGACCACGTCGGGCGGCACCGACTGCAGCCCGGCCAGCATGTTCCGAACCAGGATGGTCAACGAGTACAGCACCAGCCCGATGATCACGGTCGTTTCCGTAAGCCCCGTGAAAGGTTGCAGGATCGCGAACATCGCGAGCGAGGGGATCGTGTAGAGGATGGTCGTCGAGCCCAGCAGCACACTGCCGGCCGGCCGCCATCGCCGGGCCGCCAGGGCCATCGGGAACGCGACGAGCAGGCCGATCAACACGGAAACGGCGGTGAGGTAGACATGTTCACGCAACGCCGTGGTGATCTCCTCGGAGTACTCGTCCAAGTACTTCCCACAGACCCACGAGTTGCGCGTCAGGCAGTCACCGGAGGCCACAATCACGGGCCGGACCCTACCCCAGCGTTCATATGACCATTCCCGTGATCGCCGCCACACCCGGTGCGTGAGGCGGGCGGCCCGGGTACGTTGCCACCCCTGGGGGTCGGGCATCGTCCGGGTCTCCGAACACCTGCCACGTCCGTCCGCCATACCCCCGGAGGGTTCCCATGATCCGGCTCGACCGCGTCACCAAGCGGTACCCCGACGGCACGGAGGCGGTCGCGGAACTGTCCCTGGAGGTCGCCGCGGGCGAGCTGGTCACCCTCGTCGGTCCCTCCGGATGCGGCAAGACCACCACCATGAAGATGGTCAACCGGCTGATCGAGCCCACCTCGGGGCGGATCTTCCTGGACGACGAGGACATCACCCGGGCCGACCCGGTCAAGCTGCGCCGGCGGATGGGCTACGTGATCCAGTCCGGGGGCCTGTTCCCGCATCGCACCGTGATCGAGAACACCGTCACGGTGCCGAGTCTGCTCGGCTGGGATCGCAGGAAGGCCAAGGCCCGCGCCGTCGAACTGCTCGACATGGTCGGCCTCGACCCGGCCAAGCTGGGCGATCGCTACCCGCACCAGCTCTCCGGCGGTCAGCGCCAGCGCGTCGGGGTGGCCCGCGCGCTCGCGGCCGATCCGCCCGTGCTGCTCATGGACGAGCCGTTCGGCGCGGTGGACCCGGTCGTGCGCGAGCGGCTGCAGACCGAGTTCCTGCGCCTCCAGCACGAGCTCAAGAAGACGATCCTGTTCGTCACGCACGACATCGAGGAGGCGGTCCGCCTCGGCGACCGGATGGCGGTGTTCTCGATGGGCGGCCACATCGAGCAGTTCGACACGCCGTCCAGCGTGCTCGGTGCGCCCGCGAACGACTACGTGGCCGACTTCGTCGGCGCGGACCGCGGGCTCAAGCGCCTGTCGGTGACCGAGATCACTCCGGAAGACCTCGAAGTCCCGCCGATCGTGCGCCTGGACGACCCGATGCCGGAGGCACTCGCGAAGCTGCGCGAGGCCGGTTCGCGCTGGGCCGTCGTGCTCGACGACGACGGCAATCTGCACGGCTGGGTCGACGACCGCCAGTCCGTCGCCGGCACGGTCCGCGACCGCGCGCGGCGGATGGAGGCGTGGGTGCCGGTACGGGCGTCGCTCAAGCAGGCCTTCGGCGAGATGCTGCAGCACGACGCGGGGTGGATCGCGGTCGTGGACGGCGACCGCTTCGTGGGCGTCCTGACGCCGGCCAAACTGCACGAGGCCCTGCGGCGGTCGATCGGTGCGGAGGAGCTCGACATCCCCCTGGCCGAGGTCGTGCTCGACACCATCGAGGGCTGAGATTCGTGCTCGATCGCCGGACGGGCCGGGAACGAGCCCGTCCGGCGATCGAGGACGACTATGCCTTTGCGGCGGGGTCGTCGGGGTCCTCCGGGACGCGGAGTATGCGTTCCAGGTACAGGGAGGCGGCGACCAGCAGCACCCCCGCGCCCACGGCGAAGGCGCAGCGTCGGGCCTGCTCGGAGCGTTCGGAGACCTCCAGGAAGCCGGTCAGGTAGAGCGCGTAGCCGCCGTACAGGCCCACCACGAGCGCGCCGACCAGCGAGCTGGCCTTGGCGAAGACCACCGCGCGGGCGGCCGTCAACGGGTCCACCGGGCGCGCGTCCACCCGCCGCTCGCGCTGCGCCTTCAACCGCGAGCGCAGCGACAACGCGGTCGCCAGCGCGATCGCGGCCAGGCACAGGAGCACGATCGGGGCCAGGACCGGGACACCCGGCGGCGTACCGCGCGAATCCCACAGGTCGATCCCGGCATACGCGACGCCACCCGCCGCGAGGGCGAGCGCGAGCAGGACGAGCGGGCGCGTGGGCTTCATCGGTCTGCGGTCAGCTCCAGGTCGTCACGGCGGTGTACCCCTTCGAGGCCCACCTGCGCGAGCAGGTCGGCGACCCGGCCGTGGCCCGGTACCTCCGCCTCGGGGTCGATGTCGTGCCACGGCGCGAGCACGAACGAGCGCTCGTGCGCCCGAGGGTGCGGCAGCGTCAGGCGCGGGTCGTCCTGCACGACGTTCTCGAACCAGATCACGTCGACGTCGAGCGTGCGCGGGCCCCAGCGTTCGACCCGGACCCGCTGGAAGGCCTCCTCGACCGAGTTGCCGCGCTCCAGGACCAGGTCCGGGGTCAGCAGCGTGCGCAGCTCGACGACCGCGTTGAAGTAGGTCCCCTGCTCGGGACCGCCCACCGGCGCGGTCTCGTACACCGGGGAGACCCGGGTCAGGCTCACGCCCGGGGTGTCGGCGATCTCGTCGATCGCCCCCTGGAGGGTCTCCAGGCGGTTGCCCAGGTTGCTGCCGAGCGCGAGCACGACCCGGCTCCAGGTCAGCAGCGCGCGCTGTGCGGTGGTCTCGACGGCGGGCTCCTCGGCCGGCTCGCGCGACGACGCGTCGACGGCGTCGGTCATCAGGACCGCCCCCGCACGATGGTGACGGTCACGTCGTCGAACGGGACGGTGATGGGCGCGTCGGGCTTGTGCACGATCACTTCGACCTCCTGGACCAGCGGGCGGGCGAGGCAGACGTCGGCGATCCGCTGCGCGAGCGTCTCGATCAGGTCGACCGGGTCGCCCTGGACCACACCGACCACGTCCTCGGCGACCTCGCCGTAGTGCACGGTGAGGGTCAGGTCGTCGGACCGCGCGGCGGGTCGGGTGTCGACCCCGAGCACGATGTCGACGACGAAGGTCTGGCCCTCTTCGCGTTCCTTCGCGAACACTCCATGGTTGCCGCGGGCCTTCAGTCCCCGCAGCGAGACGCGGTCCAGCATCAGTCGCCTCCTCGGCGCGTATCCCATCACTGCGCACCTCGGCGGCCGGTCACGGGCCCACCGAGGGGCGGTCGCGCCGACGGCCGGACCACCTCTGTGCGGTACGAATGTACCCAGCGATCCGGACAGGTTTCGCCGTCCGGGTGCCGCAAGCGCGCACAAACCACGCCCAAATGGGGTCGCGAACGGTCAGATCTCCTCTTCCGCGTCGACCTCGGCCATCACCGGGGACGCGTGGTGCAGCCACAACCGCCAACCCGTCGGTGTCCTGCGGAAGACGTTCGTGACGACCGCGCGGCCGCCCGCGAAGCCGGCCTCGTCGCCGCCGTCCTCCTCGGCCATCCCGGTGAGCATGTTCGCCGTACAGGACAGCACCGCGACCTCGCCGGCCAGCTTGACCTCGACGTCGGTCAGGAAGAACTGGACGTAGGCGGTGTTGGCCATGATCAGCGCGTACGACCGCAGGATCTCGGCCCGCCCGTGCAGCGCGGGCCAGCCCGGGTGCACGCAGGTGACGCTCGGCGCGTCGGGGCCGTCGGCCCAGATCGCGCCGAGGGCGTCGATGTCGCCCTCCTCGACGGCCGTCCACAGCGCGAGGTTGACCTCGCGTACCGCGTCCGCCTCGGGCGTCGTCTGGTCGTCAATCGGGTTCATCGGGCCTCCTGCCAGGCAGCCGCCACCTTGACCGCGTCGAGCGAAGCGGGCACCTCGTGCACACGGACGGCCCACGCGCCCGCGGCGGCGGCCAGCGCGGAGACCGCCGCCGTCGCGTCGTCGCGCCCGCGGGGCGGGCGCAGTGAGCCGTCCTCGGCGGCCAGCAGCCGCCCCAGGAACGTCTTGCGGGACGCGGCCACGAGCAGCGGCCGGCCGAGTTCGTGCAGCACGTCCAGGTGGGCGAGCAGCGGCCAGTTGTGCTCGGCCGTCTTCGCGAAGCCCAGGCCCGGGTCGAGCACGATCGCCTCGGGGTCGACACCGGCCGAGACGACCTTGTCCATCCGCTCGGCCAGTTCGGCGCGCACCTCGGCGACCACGTCGGCGTAGACCGCGTTGTTCTGCATCGCCCGCGAGTGCCCGCGCCAGTGCATGACCACCACCGGTACGCCGCTCTCGGCCACGTACGCGGCCATCGCGGGGTCGGCGAGCCCGCCGCTGACGTCGTTGACCAGTCGCGCGCCGGCGTCCACCGCCGCGCTCGCGACCTCGACCCTGGTGGTGTCCACGCTGACCACCGCACCGGCCGCGGCCAACTCGCGCACCACCGGCACGACGCGACGCAACTCCTCGTCCACATCCACACGTCCGGCCCCCGGCCGGGTCGACTCGCCGCCCACGTCGATCAGATCCGCGCCCTGTTCGAGCAGCCCGAGTCCGCGCGTGACGGCGGCCTTCGAGTCGAACCACAGACCGCCGTCGGAGAACGAGTCGGGAGTCACATTGACCACACCCATGACCGCGCACCGGCCGAACTCGGGCAGGCCGCGCACCCGTGGCGGGCGGGCGGGGGCCCGATGTCGCGGGCCGGTCGTCGCTGTCATGGGGAACAGAGTAGGGGTTGACCGGGCGCTGCCCGGTCAACCCCTGACTACTGCGTCGCGACTTGTTATCGGCGCGGAACCCGCTACCGACTCAAGATCAGGCTCATCGCCTCGGCGCGCGTCGCCGCGTTGAGCAACTGCCCGCGAACGGCCGACGTGACCGTGCGCGCACCCGGCTTCCGTATGCCGCGCATGGTCATGCACAGGTGCTCGCACTCGACGACCACGATCACCCCGCGCGGACGCAGGATGCTCACGAGCGCGTCGGCGATCTGCGTGGTCAGCCGCTCCTGCACCTGCGGACGCTTGGCGTACACGTCCACCAGGCGCGCGAGCTTGGAGAGCCCGGTGATCTGACCGTCCTCGGACGGGATGTAGCCCACGTGCGCGACCCCGTGGAACGTCACGAGGTGGTGCTCGCACGTGCTGTAGACCTCGATGTCCTTGACCAGGACCATCTCGTCGTGGCCGAGGTCGAAGGTCGTGGTCAGGACGTCCTCGGGATTCTGGCGCAGGCCCCCGAAGATCTCCTGGTACGACCTGGCCACCCGTGCCGGGGTGTCCTTGAGACCCTCGCGGTCGGGGTTCTCCCCGACCGCGATCAACAACTCCCGAACCGCACGCTCGGCGCGGTCCTGGTCGAACTCACCCACGGCACTACCGTCAAAGGTGACCGGGTCGATCGTCACGTTCAGTTCTCCGGAGTATCGGACGGGGGCTCGGGGAGCGTTACCGCACCGCCGGATCCCGTCGTGGTGCCCGTCGTAGAGGTGGGCCCACCGTTGAGAACCCCGTTCTCGCTGCCGCCGCCGGAGAGCGTGAGCTCGCGGGGCGTCATCACGGGCGGGCGGCTGGACGGCTGGCGCCGGCTGGACCCCGTCCACGCGGGACGGGAGGGGCGCTTGGTGACCGGAGCGAAGATCTCGGCGACCTGGGCCTTGTCCAGGGTCTCCTTCTCCAACAGCTCCAACACCAGGTTGTCCAGCACGTCCCGGTTCTCGATGAGAATCTCCCACGCTTCGTTGTGGGCGGTCTCGATGAACCTCTTGACCTCTTCGTCGACGATAGCCGCGACCTCTTCGGAGTAGTCGCGCTGGTGACCCATTTCACGACCCAGGAACGGCTCTCCGCCGTCGTTCCCGAACTTGATCGCGCCCAGGCGCTCCGTCATGCCGTACTGCGTCACCATCGAGCGGGCAAGGCCGGTGGCCTTCTCGATGTCGTTCGACGCACCCGTGGTCGGGTCGTGGAAGACGAGCTCCTCCGCCGCGCGCCCACCCAGCATGTAGGCGAGCTGGTCGAGCATCTCGTTGCGCGTCGTGGAGTACTTGTCCTCTTCGGGCAGGACCATCGTGTAGCCGAGCGCGCGACCGCGGGACAGGATCGTGATCTTGTGCACCGGGTCGGTGTTCGGCAGGGCGTGCGCCACCAGGGCGTGGCCGCCCTCGTGGTACGCGGTGATCTTCTTTTCCTTGTCGCTCATGATCCGGGTGCGCTTCTGCGGCCCGGCCACGACACGGTCGATCGCCTCGTCCATCGCCAGTGCGTCGATCAGCTTGGCGTCGGCTCGGGCGGTCAACAGCGCGGCCTCGTTGAGCACGTTCGCGAGGTCGGCGCCGGTGAATCCCGGCGTGCGCCGCGCGACGGCCTTGAGGTCGATGTCGTCGGTGACCGGCTTCCCCTTGGCGTGCACCTTGAGGATGTCCCAGCGGCCCTGCATGTCGGGACGGTCGACCGCGATCTGCCGGTCGAAGCGCCCCGGGCGCAGCAGCGCCGGGTCCAGGATGTCCGGCCGGTTCGTCGCGGCGATCAGGATCACGCCGCCCTTGACGTCGAAGCCGTCCATCTCGACGAGGAGCTGGTTGAGCGTCTGCTCGCGTTCGTCGTGCCCGCCGCCCATGCCGGCGCCGCGGTGTCGACCGACGGCGTCGATCTCGTCGACGAAGACGATCGCGGGCGCGTTGGCCTTGGCCTGCTCGAACAGGTCGCGCACACGGGACGCGCCGACACCGACGAACATCTCGACGAAGTCGGAACCGGAGATCGAGTAGAACGGCACACCGGCCTCACCCGCGACCGCGCGGGCGAGCAGCGTCTTGCCGGTGCCGGGCGGGCCGTAGAGCAGCACGCCCTTGGGGATCTTCGCGCCGACCGCCTGGAACTTGGCGGGCTCCTGCAGGAACTCCTTGATCTCGTGGAGCTCCTCCACCGCCTCGTCCGCGCCGGCCACGTCGGCGAAGGTCGTCTTCGGGGTGTCCTTGGAGATCAGCTTGGCCTTGGACTTCCCGAAGTTCATGACTCGGGAGCCGCCGCCCTGCATCTGATTCATCAGGAACAGGAAGACCACGACGATGAGCACGAACGGCAGGAGCGAGAACAGGATGCTGACGATCGTGCTCTGCTTGCTGAGCTTGACCGTGTAGGAGTCCTGGATCTTGCCCTGCTCGTACTTCGACTGAAGCAGGCGCTGGATCTCCACGCCCTGCTCGTCGATGTACGACGCCTTGATCTTGTTGTGCTTGTCGACCTTCACCCCGTCGATCAGGGTGAGCTCGATTGACTGATCGTTGCCGCCGATGAGCTTGGCTGACTTGACCTGGTCGTTTTGGATCGCCTGGATCGCCTTGCCGGTGTCGACACCCTTGAAGCCGCTCGACGAGGAGACGAGCTGCATCAGGAGGATCACAGCAATGACGGCCAGCGCGATCCACATGACCGGCCCGCGGAAATAGCGCTTGACGTCCATCGATGCGGGGCAGCAGACGCCCCGTCCCTCCTGCCGACTTTTGACCCGGACGCCTCATGGCCCCCGGGTACGTTGCCTGTCCGGTATCGCCCCGGCACGGTCGCCCCGTGCTGATCGGATGTCACTGCGTTGAACGGTACACCGGGTGTCCGCACGCCAATGCGCCGCGCGTTGCCTCGCGTTGCGCGCCGTCGTATACCGGCCCCCGGTGAACCCTCCAACGAGGGGAAACGTTCCCCTTGTTCCCGGATGCTGCCATCGGATGCCGATTCCGCGAATCCGAGGCCTCGACCGATGCGCCCGGGGCGTGTCCCGAAGGCTCAGATCGGCTTCGCACCGCCGTACACGTGTTCGGCCAGTGTGCCGACGAACGGCAGGTTGCGGTAGCGCTCGGCGTAGTCGAGGCCGTAACCCACCACGAACTCGTTGGGGATGTCGAAGCCCACGTACTTGACCGGGATGTCGACCTTGGCGGCCTCCGGCTTGCGGAAGAACGCGCACACCTCGAGCGAGGCGGGGCCGCGCGAAGTGAGGTTGGCCAGCATCCACGAGAGGGTCAGACCCGAGTCGATGATGTCCTCGACGACCAGGACGTGCCGACCCGCGATGTCCGCGTCGAGGTCCTTGAGAATGCGCACGACGCCCGAGGACTTGGTCCCGGAGCCGTAGGACGACACCGCCATCCAGTCCATCTTGACCGGCGAGTGCACCGCCCGGGCGAGGTCGGCCATGACCATGACGGCGCCCTTGAGCACGCCGACGAGGAGCAGATCCTGACCCTGGTAGTCCTCGTCGATCCGCTCGGCGAGCTCGACGAGCTTCGCCTCGATCTCCTCCTGCGTGACGAGGACCCTTGCGAGGTCGGCGCCCATGTCCTTCTCGTCCACCACATGCCTTACTACGAAGTTTTCGACTGAGCCCCGCGGTCACCGGTCAGGGTTGAGCCGGCCGGTGAAAGAGAAGCCTGCCACACCGCCTGCGTATCTCGACGCCCCCGGGCAGGTGGATGGGTCCCTGGCCGTGCCACGAGATCACCAGCTTCTCGACGGCCTCGACGTGGCGTGCGAACAGCGCGCCGGACGGACTGCCCGCGCCGACCGCCGTGCGGCGGAGCACCCGGCGGCGGACCGCGGCCGGCAACTCGGCCAGGCCGGCGACCTCCAGCTCGCCGTCGCCGTGGGTGACGTCGGCCTGGGCCCGGTCGGCCCACTGGTCGAGCGCCTCGGCGTCGTCGCGGAACAGCCGCGCGGTGCGGGCCAGCGCCTCGGAGACGCCGGGGCCGAGCGCCTTCTCCAGGACGGGGAGCACCTCGTGCCGGACCCGGGCCCGGGTGTAGGCGGGATCGGCGTTGTGGGGGTCCTCCCAGGGCAGCAGGTTCTGCGCGACGCAGGCCTGGCGGGTGATGTCGCGGCCGAGTTCGAGGAACGGGCGCTGGTAGTGGCCGGTCAACGGCGGCATGCCCGCCAGCGAGCGGGCGCCGGAGCCGCGCGCGAGCCCGAGCAGGACGGTCTCGGCCTGGTCCTCCAGGGTGTGCCCGAGCAGCACGAGCGCGGCGCCGTGCGTGCTCGCGGCGGTGTCCAGCGCGGTGTAGCGGGCAAGGCGCGCGGCGCCCTCGGGTCCGCCCCGGGTGCCGACCGTGACGCCGAGCGCGTCGACGGGGGCCAGGCCGAGGTCGCCCAGCCGGGAGACCAGGTCCACGGCCCGGCGGGTCGAGCCCGCCTGCAGGCCGTGGTCGACGGTGATTGCACCCGCCCGAAGCCCCGCACGCGGTGCCTCGAACGCGGTGGCCGCTGCGAGCGCCAACGAATCCGCGCCACCACTGCAGGCCACCAGGACGAGGTCACCCGGTTGCAGCTCGCGCAGGGTCTTGCGGACGGCCAGCCTGGTGGCGGCCACGGCGGGATGGGGTCCCACGGCTCGACGACACCTCCTTGCACGTCCGGTTCGGCCGGTTCGCGGAGGTCGCGGCCTCCGCGAGAAACGCCGAAGAGAATTGGTTCGCCCACGCTACGTCACCCGAAGCGCCCGGGACGGCAGACACCACGGGATGTCGCCCGGATGGGGACGGTGGCGCGGGCCACCGCGCCCCTGGGGCGTGTCCGAGGACACGCCCCAAGCGGTCCTACTCCGCGTCGGGCGAGGCGTCGGTCGGCTCGGGCCCCGGCATGCCGGCCTTGCCGTGCACACGGTCCACCCAGCTGCCGGGGTCGGCCACCTCGGCCTTGGTCGGCAGGGTGTTCGGCGATGTCCACACCCGGTTGAAGCCCTCCATGCCGACCCGGCCGACGACCTCGCGCACGAAGCGCTCGCCGTCGCGGTACTGGCGTAGCTTCGCGTCCATCCCGAGCAGCTTGCGCAGCGCCTGGTCGAGCCGCCCGGTGCCCTGCGCGCGGCGCTCGGCGAACTTCTCCCGGATCTCCCCGACGGTGGGGATGACCTGCGGCCCGACCCCGTCCATCACGAAGTCGGCGTGCCCCTCCAGGAGCGACATCACCGCGGTGATCCGGCCCAGGATCTCGCGCTGTTCGGGGGTCTGGACCAGCTCGACGAGCGAACCGCCCTCGCCCTCGGCGCCCGCCCCGCCGCGGCGCGACCCGACGAATGTCTGGACCGCCTCGCGCAGCCGCCCGAGCACCGCCGACGGGTCGACCTCGGTCTGCCCGAGGAACCCGTGGATCTCCTGTTCGAGGTGGTCGCGCAGCCACGGCACGGCCGTGAACTGGGTCCGGTGGGTCTCCTCGTGCAGGCACACCCACAGCCGGAAGTCGTGCGGGTCCACGTCCAGCTCGCGCTCGACCTGGACGATGTTGGGGGCGACCAGGAGCAGCCGCCCGGGGCCGTGCCCGGTCGCGCCCGGTGCCTGCGGCGCGAACGTCTCGTATTGTCCGAGCACGCGCGAGGACAGGAACGCGAGCAGCGTGCCCAGCTCCAGGCCGGTCACCTTGCCGCCCACGGTGCCCAGCGCCGCGCCGCCGGGCATCGCCTCGCGCCGCTGCTCGACCTTGTCCAGGAGCGGCCGCAGGACGTGCCGGAATCCCTGCACGTTGGCGCGCGCCCACCCCGGTCGATCCACCACCAGGACCGGTGTGTGGTTGTCGCCCGAATCGAGTCCCGTGAACGCCCGTACATGCCCCTCGGACGTCTTGGCGTGCGCGCGCAGCTCCGCCACGACGGCCCGCGCCTCGTCCCGCCCGACGTCGGGTCCCGGCCGCACGAGCCGGTTCGCCGTCGCCACGGCCAGGTCCCAATCGATCATGTCCGCACCGTTGCCGCTCGTCATATGGCCACGTTACGTGCTCGGCGCGCCCCCGAAAGAGGAACCGGGGCCGGTGAATCCATCACGTTCCGGTTTTGCCGAACACCCGGCCCGCGCGTGACGAACCCGTGACGCGGGTCGGCGCCGGGGTCCGCGTCAGCCGGCGGTGCCGCAGCCGCAGCCGGCGAGCGCCGAGGCCATCCGGTCGATCGCCGCGCGGGCCGGGCCGGGGTCGCCGGTGAACCGGTCCGCCAGGATCGCGAAGGCCAGCAGTCGGCCGTCCCGATCGCGGACCAGGCCGGACAGCGTGCTGACGCCGGTCAGCGATCCGGTCTTGGCCCGGACCACGCCGGCCGCGTCGGCCGCGCCGCTGCTTTGGCCGTACCGGTCGGCGAGGGTCCCGGTGAAGCCCGCGATCGGCAGGCCGGTGAGCGCCCAGCGCAATTCGGGGTGCTTTGGGGACGCGGCCAGCGTCAGCGTCTGCACGAGCGTCTGCGGGGTGAGTCGGTCGTCCTTGTCGAGTCCGCTGCCGTCCTTGAGGTCGGACGCGCCGTACGTGACGCCCAGACCCTCCAGGACCTGGCGTGACGCGACCGTGCCGCCCTGGAAGCTCGCGGGCTGTCCCTTGGCGATGGCGACCTGCCGCAGCAGCGCCTCGGCCATGTCGTTGTCGCTGACCGTCAGCATCTGCTCGACCATCGCCGACACCGGCGGGGACTGCACGGAAGCGAGTTCCGGCGCACCCCCGGCGGGCGCGGTGCCGGCGGCCGGGGCGCCCTCGACGGTGATGCCCGAGGACTTCAGCATCGCCGCGAACTTCTTGGCCGCGTCGGCGCCCGGGGTCTGCACCCGGTCGGCCTCCTTGCCGACGATCGACGGGTCGACCCGGCCCTCGTCGGCCATCAGCGACACGACGGGGGCGATGTTCTCGTTCCCGGCGCCGATCGGATGCACGGCCGGGCCGGTGTACAGGGTCGTGTCGTACTGGAGCCTGACCTGCGTGGTGCCCGCCGCCTTGAGCGCGGCGACGGTGGCGACGGCCAGGTCGGACAGCCGCGCGGGCTGGTAGCGGCCGCCGTACTGCCGGCCGTCGAGGGCGGTCAGCGTGGGGTCGCCGCCGCCGACCAGGACGATCGTGCCGGGGGTCGCGCCGGGGACGACCCGGGTCGCGATCCGGTGGTCGGGGCCGGGCGCGGTGAGCGCGGCCACCGCGGTGGTGATCTTCGTGGTCGACGCGGGGGTCGCGGCGCGCTCCTGGTTCGCCCCGAACAGCGCGCGGCCGGTCAGCGCGTCGACGACGGCCACCGCGGGCGGCGCGCCCAGCGCGGTCGCCTTCATCAGCGGCCCGAGCACCGCCTGGATGCCGGCGTCGGTCGGTGTGGCCCCGGCGGGATCCCCGGACACCGGTGCCAACACGGGTGGCGCCATCGCGGTGCTCGCGACCCGTTGCGTGTCGCCGTCGGGTCCCGTTGCCAGGCGGGTGCCCTTCCATGGTCCGTGGACGAGCGTCGCGAGCACGGCCAGGATCACGGCCGCCAACACCGCAGCGACCGCTTTGCTCCTTACGCTGGGCACGCGAGACCATCCCCTTCCGCCGGACCACCGGCCATGCGAGACACTGAGACCAGATCAGGTTCTGTCCGGGACCTGTGCCGGGTTCGGCCTCGCGGACAGAACGACCCTAACGGTCCCGGCAACGGTCCCGGCGCAGCACATGGAGGAGCCTTGGAGTTCGACGTCACCATCGAGATCCCCCGGGGATCGCGCAACAAGTACGAGGTGGACCACGAGACGGGCCGCATCCGGCTCGACCGGATGCTGTTCACGTCGACGCGCTACCCGGCGGACTACGGCTTCATCGAGGACACCCTCGGTGAGGACGGTGACCCGCTGGACGCGCTGGTACTCCTGGACGAGCCGACCTTCCCCGGTGTCCAGGTCCGCTGCCGCGCAATCGGCATGTTCCGGATGACGGACGAGGCCGGCGGCGACGACAAGGTCCTGTGCGTGCCGGCCACGGACCCGCGCGTGGAGCACCTTCGTGACATCCACCACGTCTCGGAGTTCGACCGCCTGGAGATCCAGCACTTCTTCGAGGTCTACAAGGACCTGGAGCCGGGCAAGTCGGTCGAGGGCGCCAACTGGGTCGGCCGCGACGAGGCCGAGGCCGAGGTCGAGGCGTCCCGCAAGCGGCTCACCGAGCAGGGTCACCACTGACCCGGTAGCGCGACGCGCACGAACGCCGATCGGCGGCAGGCGCCCCACTGGGGCGGGTGCCGCCGATCGGCGTTCGTGCGCCCGGTCGTCCCGCGTGCCGGGTCGGCCGGGTCGGCCGCGGTTCAGGACGGGCGCGCGTAGTAGTCCGGCGTGCCCATGTAGAACATGTTGCTGATCTTGACCACGTCGCCCGTGCGCGGCGCGTGGATCATCTTGCCGCCGCCCAGGTACATCGCGACGTGGTGGATGCCGGAGGCGCTCCGGGTCTCGGTCCAGAAGATCAGGTCGCCCGGACGCAGGTTCTTGTACGACACGGGCGTGCTCTCGCGGTACTGGGTGGCCGCGAAGTGCGCCATGCCCACGCCCGCCTTGCGCCACGCCTGCATGACCAGGCCCGAGCAGTCGTAGCCGCGCGGGCCCGCGCCGCCCCAGACGTAGGGCTTGCCGAGTTGGGCCTTCGCGTACGCGATCGCCGCCGCCGCGCCGTTGGACGTGGTGCTCTTGCTCGGGGTGGCGGGCTTCTTGGTGGCGGGCTTCTTGGTTGCCGGCTTCTTGGTGGCGGGCTTCTTGGTTGCCGGCTTCTTGGTGGTGGGCTTCTTGGTGGTGGGCTTCGGGGTGGGCTTCGTGGCGGGCTTCGCGGTGGTCTTGGCCGGCTTGCTCGTCTTGGTGGGCTTGCTCTGGGCCTGCGTGCGCGCCTCCTCCGCCCGGCGCTCGGCCTCCTTGCGGGCGACCTCGCGGGCCTCCTCGGCATCGGCCTCGGCTCGGGCACGGGCCTCCGCTTCCACCTCGGCGCGTTGCTGGGCCTCGGCGGCCAGGCGATCCCGGCGCTCGGTCTCCAGGGCGACCGAGGTCTGCTTCGTCGCGGCGAGTTCGCCGATCAGGGCCGTGCGCCGGGCCGCGGACTCCTGCACCCGGCGCTGCTGCGCGGCGAGTTCGGCCTCGACCCGCTCCTTGGCCGCACGGACGGCCGCGGTCGCGCGCTCGGCCTCGGCCGCGGTGTGCGCGGCGTCCGTCTTGGCGGCGGTCGCGTCCCGGACGGCGGTCGCGCCACGCTCGAGGGTGTTGTCGCTGTCCTGCGAGATCCGGCGCAGCGTCTCCAAGCGCGTGACGAAGTCGCCCGGCGAATCGGCGCCGAGCACGGCCTGGAAGACGCCGAGCTGGGAGCCCCCGCCCATGCGGTAGGTCTGCGCGGCGAGCCGGCCGAGTTCGTCCCGGGCGGCGACCAGTTGGGCGTCGGCGGTGCGCAGGAGGCCATCCGCCCGGATGGCCTGGTCCTGGGCCTGTCCGCTGAGCACCACGGCGCCGTTGTACGCCTCCACGGCGAGGCCGGCGCGGATGTCGAGTCGCCCGAGGTCGGTCGCCTCGCGGTCGAGTTCGGCCTCGATCCGAGTCACGGCGTCGGCCTTGTCATCGACCGTCTCGTGAGCCTGGCGCACCTGGTCGGCCTCCGGGTGCACGGGGGCAATCGGGTCGTCGGCGCGGGCTCCGGGAGCGAGCGTGAAGACGAGCGCGGCAGCGAGTCCGGCAGGGACTGCGGCGCGGATGAACGATCGAGGCATGCGGTCTCCCTCCAAGCGGCGGGCACCGAGGGGAACCGGACGTTCCGATTCCGAGCAGGTCCTCTCACGCTAACGACCCGTGATCACATGCGCACCATGTGCGACATATTTCCCGCTAATGGGCTTATTTCACTGGAGATGACTCGAACAACAGTCCCCCCGCGGCCCGGCGACCGTCCGACCGGGCGACAGGTCGGTCGGACCCGTCGAACCCGTCGAGTTCAAAGGATCCGACGGGTTCGAGGGTTCGACGGGTTCGGGGGATCCGCTCAGTCCGTCGCCGGCACCTGCTCCGGACGCCACGTGCAGACCGTGCCCGACTCCGAGTCGGCGGTCAGCCACGTGCCGTCGGAACGCACCACGAGCCACTCGCGCGGCGCGTCCTCGGGGTACTCGATCTCCGCGATCGGCCGCAGGTCCGGCACCGAGAACAGCACGTGCCGCTCCCCCGACGAGGCCGCGAGCACGATGTCGCGACGCAGGAAGCCCGCGTAGATGTCGAAGACCTCGTCCTCGTCCGGGAAGATCTGCTCGCCCTGTCGCGCCGCTATCACCGCCCCGTCGGGGAAGCGCACGAGCGCGAGCGGGCCTGCCTCGATCGGCGTGGTCAGCATCATCCGGCCGGACGTGTGGATGTCGGTCAACACCCGGTTGTCCCCGGGCGGCACCTCCACGGGCTTGTCCTGGGCATCCGCCGCGAGAACAAAGATCCGGTACGCGTCGTCGGCGTGCGACGCGGCGAGGCCGACGTGCACACCGTCGGGATGCGGGAGCAGTTCGGAGCCCACGGTGGCCGGATCCAGCGGCCACGCCGCCCGAAGCGCGCCGTCGGCGACGTCGAGCAGGACGCACCGGTCACCCTCGGCGGTGCGGACGACCGCCCAGACCCCGGCCGCGGTGACCGCGCACGAGCCGGCCTCCTCGGCCTCCCACGGCACGTGCGGGTGGGACCACACCTCGCGCCCCTCCGGGTCGAGCACGACCACCCGATCGGGGGCGGAGGCCACGAAGTGCCCGAGGTCGGGGGTGACCGCGTGGCCACCCTTCCAGTCGGCAGGCAGCCGCACCTCCCGCACGGCGGTCAGCGAGTCGTCGAGCACCACGAGCGCACCGTCCACGCCGTGCGCGAGCCATGCCGCGGCGCCGGGGATGCGGTCGAGGCTCCACAGGGACGGCAGGGTTGCCCGGGCCAGAAGTTGAGCGCGCATGGCGTGAACTCTATTGGCGCTCGGCACGAACCCGTACGGCTCAGCCGCGGTGTCCCGGGTCGTCGTCGGGCCGGCTGTCACCCGCACGGTGTCGACCCCGCCCGGACACGGGCTGCGGCGGCTGTGCCGCGGCCCGCTTGCGCTTGGCCGCGCGGGCGCGCAGGAGTTCGATCGCCACCGGGATCACCGAGACCAGCACGATCGCGACCAGGATGAGCTCGATGTTGTCGCGAACGAACGACACCTGGCCCAGCGAGTGGCCGAGCAGCGTAACGCCGCACGCCCACAACAGCCCGCCGATCACGTTGTAGACGACGAACGTGCGGTACCTCATCCGGGCGACGCCCGCGACGATCGGCGTGAACGTGCGCACGATCGGCACGAACCGGGCCAGCACGATCGAGCGCGGCCCGTACTTCTCGAAGAACTCGTGCGCCTTCTCGACGTTCTCGCGCTTGAAGAGCTTCGAGTCGGGCCGGTTGAACAGCGACGGTCCCACCTTGCGCCCGAACAGGAAGCCGACCTGGTCGCCCACCACCGCCGCGGCCCACAGGAGCAGGCACACCAGCCACAACGGTTGCGAGATGTACTTGCCGTCCGAGACCAGCAGGCCCGTGGTGAACAGCAGCGAGTCGCCCGGCAGGAAGAAGCCGATCAGCAGCCCCGACTCGGCGAAGACGATCACCAGAATGCCGACGAGGCCGAACGTCGAGATCAGCTTGTCGGGGTCCAAGAAGGATGGACCCAGGGCGAGGGTGTTCAAGGCGTGAGCCTCCCGGAACGGGCGGTGGCGGGCGTCGGAGGTCCCCCAACCAGGTCATGGTTAGGCAAAGAAAATTCCTCCATAAGGTAACGCCCGCGTTCCGGAACCGGTTCCCGGGGCCGAGCCGGGGTCGGCCCGAAGCCGATCCGGGTCCGATCCCGGGCTCGATGCCGGGTCCGATTCCGTTCCGGGATCGGGTCCGATTCGGGCTCGGTCCCCGGTCCGATTCCGGGCTCGGTCCCGGCCTGCGGGAGCGTCGGTCGGGCCGCGGTGCCGCTCAGGCGCGCTCGGGTCGGGTCAGGGCGACGAGTCCGCCGTCCCCGTCCATGGTCAGCTCGATCGCCAGACTCCGCAGTTCGCCGAGCCGGCCCAGGTGCGATCCCCCGCACGCGACGTGCGCGTCGCCGTCCGGAAGCCCGCAGTGCCACACCCGGCGCGCGGTGAGCGCCGGGCCGGGGACCTCGATGCGGACCTCGGCGTCGGTTTTCAGCCATTGTGCGAGCAGCGCCTCGACCTCGTCGCGGATGCCGGGCAGGTCGGCTTCCAGGTCGTCGGCGGTGAAGCCCTTCTTGCGCAGCGACTTGCCGATCCGGTAGTCGTCGCGGCTGCCGCTTTCGTCCATCCGGGAACGGGTGATCGCGAGGTTGTCGAAGTCGGGGCGACCGAGGCTGTCGGTCCGGACCTCCTTGCGCCAGCGCGGCGCGAGCACGGCGTTGAGCGCGAAGGCCAGGATGTGGCACGAGGTGTGCGCGGCGCTGAGCGCGGCCCGGCGCTCGGCGTCCACGACCAGCTCGGCGGGCGCGCCCACCAGGTCGGCCGGGTCCCCCGGAACCGCGTCCAGGACGTGCAGCGCGAGCCACGCCCACTCCTCGTCACCGCGCCGCACGGGGATCTCCTCGGCCACCGCGAAGGTCCCGTCGGGGCCCACCGCGCCGGTCACGCAGTCCACCACCGCGAGTTCCACGCCGCCCACCCGCACGACGCCGGTGTCCGCCGGCTGGTCCGGCCAGGTGTGGTCGAGCGGGTGGAACGGCGTCTCGGCCACCACGAGCGCGGGCCGCCCGTCCGGCAGCACGGGCGCGGCCAGGACCGGCGAACCGCCGGTCGTCGCGCCCGCGGGGAAGGTCACCGCGGTGGAGGTTGTGGGCAGCGCCATGCGTGTTCCTAGTCTCGATGTCTCGATGCGATCCGGATCGCCGCCGCGCGGATCGCGCGCCGGCGGCGTCGGCCTCATTCGATCATGGACAATCCTCGGCACGTCGGAAAATCGATTTGGGACGGTGCGTGCACGACCTCGGCTGGATCTCGACCACGACCCGGCTCGCCAGTGAGACCCAGGAGGACGGTCCGCACGGCGTGGGCTGGATGCTCTTCGCGTTCGTTTTGACGTTCGCGGTGACCCGACTCATCACCCGGCTGATCCGCGCGGGCAAGGGCCCGTTCCGCAACATGGTCGTCGGCCAAGTACACGTGCACCACCAGGTGTACGGAATCTTCCTGATGCTGATCGCGGGCGCGCTGGAGTTCGCGTACGAGCCGGGCGGCGTGTGGCGCCAGGTGCTCGCCGGGCTGTTCGGCATGGGGGCGGCCCTGACGCTCGACGAGTTCGCGCTGCTCGTGCACCTGGACGACGTGTACTGGTCCAAGGACGGCCGCAAGTCGGTCGACGCGGTGCTGATCACCGCCGCGATGGGCGTGCTGCTGTTCGTCGGCGCCAACCCGCTCGGGCTCGGCGACGCCGAGAGCAAGCCGGTGGCCGCCGTGATCGTCATGTTCAACCTGGCCTTCGCGCTGTGCGCGCTGGCCAAGGGGAAGGTCGCGACCGGGCTGATCGGGGTGTTCGTACCGTTCGTCGCGATGGTCTCGGCGATGCGGATCGCCAAGCCGGACTCGCCGTGGGCGCGCTGGCGCTACAAGGAGGGCCCCGGCCGGACCTCACCGCACGCGGACACCATGCTCGCCCGCTCGCTCCGCCGCTTCCCGCCCGACCGGCGCACATGGTGGGACCACACCAAGGACTTCCTCGCGGGGGCGCCGAGCAGGTGAGGCCCCGGGTGACCCGACAGGGACACCCGGGGCGGTCACGGCGCGTGGGCGCGGCCTACAGGTTCGGCAGGACCTCGTTCTCGAACAGGTGCAGGCTCTCCCACGCGAGCTTCGGCGGGATGCCGCCCATCATCGGGTGCAGGATCGCGAACGCGGCGTCGCCCTGGGCCTTGAGTTCGGCGACCAGCGTCTCCGGCGTGATCACCCGGTACTGGCCGCCCGCCCGCAGCTCGTCGGCGTCGGTGACGCTCGCGTAGCCGCCCGCGCCGGAGGTGCCGGCCCTGGCCATCGTCTCGCCGTAGGCGTTGACCTCGTGCAGCGCGTGCGGCGCGATCCGGTCCCAGTCCTTGTCGGGGTCGTTCGACAGGTGGAAGAAGCTGGTGTCGCCGCCGAAGTAGGGACCCGGGTCCTCCTCGCCGAGCTTGATCTTCTCGTCCCGGTAGAACTCCCAGATCCCCGGATTGGACGGCATGAACCCGTCCGCGATGCGAGCGGCCCGGCGGGCGGCGGCCTCCACGCTGCCGCCGAGGATGATCGGCGGGCCGCCGCGCTGGAACGGCGCGGGGGTCACCCGCACGGTGCGACCGCGGTACTCGAACTCCTCGCCCGTCCACGCCTTGCGCAGCGTCTCGACGGTCTCGACGGTGCGCTTGACGCGCTCCTTCATCGGCACGTCGTACATCGCGAACTCGGAGTCGACGTAGCCGTTGGTGAGCACGACGTTGACCCGGCCCTGGCTCAGCAGATCGACCACCGCGAGTTCCTCGGCCAGGTGCAGCGGGTCGTGCAGCGGCGCGGGTATCGCCGCGATCGTGACGCCCATGTTCTTGCTGCGCGCGGTGATCGCGGCCGCGAACTGGAGCGGGGCGGGCAGGTATCCGTCGGCGAAGCCGTGGTGCTCGGACAGCGTGACCATGAAGAATCCGCGCTCGTCGGCCCACTCGACCATGTCGAGTGCCGCGGCGTAGCGCTCCCCCATGGCGGTCCCGGCGAAGGCCGGATTGCGGAAGTCGAAACGCAGCGCGAATACAGCCATGCCGTTCTCCTGTCCCCGGCACCGCCCCGGTGGGCGGCGCCATACTTCCTGATGGGGCGTCAGATTAGTGGGCTCGGTCAAGGAGGACCAGGGTCACCGACGATCAACCGGACCGACGGCCGGAAAGGATCGACACGTGTCGCACGCCCCCGGGCCATTCATCGCGCCTGCGGGCTCCGGGGTGCCGGTCGGCCCGGTCGGTCGCGGTCAGTTCCCGGTCAGCGCCCGATGCAGCAGTACGCGCAGCGCGCGCCGGTCGGCGTCCGGCAGCCCGGACAGCGGCGGGTCCGCGGCGAGGCCCGCGAACAGGCGCGTCCGCAGCTCGGCGCCGGTCGGGGTCAGCGCGATCAGCTTGGCCCGGCGGTCGCCGGGATGCGGCCGGCGCTCGACCAGGCCGCGCTCCTCCAGGCGGTCCACCACGAAGGTCACGTTGGGCGGTTCGCAGCACATCCGCCGGCCCAGTTCGCGCATGCCGAGCGGCTCGGCCAGTTCGTGCACCGCGTTCGCCTGGGACGCGGTCAGGCCGACGGCCACGGCGCACGCGGCGAAGTGCGCGTCGAGCCGGGCGGTCGCTTCGTAGAGCAGCGCGGTCAATCCCGGCAGCTCTGCCTCCCCCGTGGTCATCGCCACACTCTAGCCGAACTTCGTTACAACTCGAATGATTCGAGGTGTAACGTCTGACGGAAGCTGACGTGCCGTCAGCTCCTGTCAGCTCCCGTCGGCACAACGGAGGACTCGTCCCATGCCCGAATCCCTGGCCGGTCGGATGGCCCTGGTCACCGGCGGCAGCGGCGGCATCGGCTCCGCGTGCGCGGCGCGGCTGCTGCGCGACGGGTGCTCGGTGACGCTCACCGCACGACGCCCGGACGCGCTCGCCGCGACGGCCGAGCGGCTGCGCGCCGCGGCGCCGGCCGGGACCGAGGTGCGGTCCGTGCCGGCCGACGCGTGCACGGCCGACGGGGTGCGCGCCGCCGTCCGCGCGGCGGGCCCCGAGCTGGCCGTCTGCGTCGCGACCGTGGGCGGCGGAACCACCGCGCCGATCCTCGCGATGGACGACGACGCGTTCCTGGCCGACCTGTACCGCAACACGCACAGCGCGTTCCTCGCGATCAAGTACGCCGCGCCCGTGATCGCGGCGCGCGGCGGCGGCGCGATCGTGTGCGTGTCCTCGACGGCGGCCAAGCTGACCATGCCGTTCCTGAGCGGCTACGCGGCGGGCAAGGCCGGCCTCGAAGCCCTGGTCCGGGCCGCCGCCGACGAGTTGGGCGCGGCCGGCGTGCGGGTCAACGCGGTCCGCCCCGGGCTGGTGAGGTCGCACGAGGAGGCCCGGATCTTCCGCGACGACGAGATGATCGCGCGCTTCCTCGCGAACAAGCCGCTCGGCCGCACCGGCGTGCCCGCGGACATCGCCGAGGCGGTCCGCCACCTCGCCGGCCCCGAGTCGTCGTGGACCACCGGCCAGAGCATCGCGGTGGACGGCGGCAACGAGTTGCGCCGCGCGCCGTCGTTCGAGAAGTACGCGCGGGCCGCGCTCGGCGATGCCGTGATCGACGCGGCGATCGCGGGACGCGATCCGTACGCCCACGGCTCCTGATCGGCCGTCGCGTCGCCTGCCCCGGCCCTTTCCCGCCCCGTCCCTCCCCGCCTCCCCCCGCCTCGCCCTCGATTCGACGGAGTCTCAGATGACCACTGACGTCCAACTTTCCATCGGTCTGCCGAACTTCGGCGACTGGCCCGCCGGCGACTGGCGCGGCTTCGTGGACGTCGGCCGGGCGGCCGACGACGCGGGGATCGACCGGATCGTGCTCGTCGATCACGTCGTGATGGGCCCGAACACGCAGAACTACACGTGGGGCCGCTTCCCGACGCCGCCCGAGGCCGCCTGGCCCGAGCCGCTCACACTGCTCGCCGCGATCGCCGCGGTGACCTCGAACGTGCGCCTGGCGACCGGCATCCTGGTCGCCCCGCTGCGCGGCGCCGCGCTGCTCGCGAAGACCGCCGCCACACTCGATCAGATCTCCGGCGGCCGGCTCGAACTGGGCGTGGCCACCGGGTGGCAGCGCGAGGAGTACGACGCGGCCGGGCTCGACTGGGACGCGCGCGGGCGGTTGCTCACCGACACGCTCGCGGCGTGCAAGGCGCTGTGGACGAACCTGCCCGCGTCGTTCGCGTCCGAGACGGTCACCTTCACCGACACGTACTGCTCGCCGCGGCCGGTGCAGGCCGGCGGCGTACCGCTGTGGATCGGCGGCACGCTCAACAAGCGCAACCTGGACCGGATCGTGCACAGCGGCGACGGCTGGATCCCGATCATGGGCCTGTCCACCGCCGACATGGCCCGCGACGTGCTCCGCATCCGCGAGGCGCTCGCCGCCGCGGGCCGCGACCCTCGGGCACTGGGCGTGCAGGGCCCGCTGCCGATGGTCAAGGACGACGCGGGTCGGTTCGACCTGGCCCGCACCATGGCCGGCGCGACCGAGGTGATCGCCGCCGGCGCGACCGCCGTGCACCTGCCGATCCAGGTGTTCTGTACCGGCCCGAAGCACGCGCCCGCGTTCTTCGCCGAGGCCAGGCGGGTGTTCGACAAGGTGCTCGCCGGCCGCTGAGCCTCCCTTTCGACGCGCGACTCGCCTGCGGCTTTACCCCTGCTTGGGGAAAATTGAGGGTTTGCGGAACGTCGTCGGCAGGAGGGTCGTTTCCTGGACAGGGCGCATACGGCGCCTGTGTCCAACGCGAGAGGGCCCTCCATGTCCGACGTCACGCTGCCCACCGGGGCCAACGCGCCCCTGACCGGCGACCTCGCCGAGGTCTCGATCGGGTGGGACTCGGGAGACGTCGTGGACGTATCCGCCGTGCTGCTGACCGATGCGCACAAGGTGCGCACCGACGAGGACCTGGTCTTCTTCAACCAACCCGTCGGCGGCGACGGCGCGGTCCGCACGACGGCCGGGCCCGCGGGCACCACGCACGTGCGTGTCGAACTGGCCAAACTGCCCGCCGAGATCGCGCGCGTGGTCGTGGTGGCCAGCTCGGACGCCGACCGGCCCGGCATGACGCTCGGGCAGGTGCCGGGTCTGGGCGCGGTCACCATGTCGGGCGGCACCCGGATCGCCTACACGCCGGACGCGTTCTCCGGCGGCGAGACGGTCGCAGTGCTGATCGAGCTGTACCGGCGCGGCGACGCGTGGAAGGTGCGCGCGGTCGGCCAGGGCTACGCGAGCGGACTCGCCGGGCTGGCGACCGACTTCGGCATCACGGTCGAGGACGAGCCGGAGCCCGAGCCGACGCCCGCCCCGGTCCCGCCGGCCGCGCCCGCGCACGTCATGGTCAAGGAGCCCGCGCCGGCCGCGCCCGCCGCGGAACCCGCGCGGATCTCGATGGCCAAGGAGCCGCTCGGCCGGGTCGACCTCGCCAAGGGCGGCCGCGCGACGATCAGCATGGACAAGGGCGACCGCTCGGTCACCGTCACCGCGTCCCTGGTCTGGGACGGCGGCGACGCCGCCCGTCGCAAGACCGGAGCCGACCTCGACCTGTACGCGCTGTTCGTGCCCCGGTCGCAGGTGGGCCCGAGGAAGGGCGGCGGCGACGGGGTCGTCTACTACCGCGAGCTCGGCAGCCTGACCGGTGCCCCGTACATCCGACTCGACGGCGACTCGCGGGTCCCCGGCCGCGAGACCGTCGAGATCACCCGCCCCGACGAGCAGGGCTACGTCCTGATCTGCGCGTACAGCGCGGTCGAGAACGGGTTCGGCAGCTTCAAGTCGTACGGGGCGCGCGCGGAGGTCACCGACGGGCAGGGCTCGACGGTGACCGTTCCACTGTTCAACAGCAAGCGCGCGGTGTTCTGGGTGGCGATCGCGCTGGTCGACTTCACCGACCCCGAGGGCGTCTCGATCCAGCACGTCGAGAAGTACTCGAAACTGATGCAGGAGCGCCGCCCGATGCTCTACTCGGACGGCACCTTCGAGATGGGCGCGGGCCCCGCGGAGTTCAAGACCGTGCGCTCCCCGCGCGAGCGCTGAGCCGGTAACGGTCGGGCCGGACCGCTCGGTCGTCCGGCCCGTCCGGCCCGTCCGGCACCGGCGGGCCTTCTCCGCCCGTTCAGGCCGATTCGGACCGGTACGGCCTACTTCTTGACCGAGCGGTACACGATCACCTTGTCGCCGACGCGCGTCTCGTTGAACAGTTGCTGCACCAGGCCCTTGTCCCGGACGTTCACGCAGCCGTGCGAGGCGCCGTTGTAGCCGTTCGCGGCGAAGTCGGCCGAGTAGTGCACGGCTTGGCCGCCGGAGAAGAACATCGCGAACGGCATCGGCGTGTGGTAGAGCGTCGACACGTGGTCGCGGCTCTTGAAGTTGATGCTGAACGCGCCCTCGCGGGTCGGCGTCTCGGCCGAGCCGAAGCGAACCGCGGTCGAGTATTGGACCTTGCCGTCGATGACCCAACTGAGCTTGTCGGTGCGCTTGTCGATGCAGATCGCCCGGCCGGTCATGCACCGCTGGTCGAGCCCGGCCGGCGCGGCCGGCGGCTTGGTCGTGGTCGGCTTGGCCGCCGGCTTGCTGGTGGAGGGCTTGGCGCTCGACGGCTTCGAGGACGGCTTGGCACTGGTCGGCGGCGTGCTGCTCGAGGGGCTGGTGGTGGGGGCGGCCGAGGTCTCGGGCGCCGAGCTCGCCGGGCCCGGCGTGACCGGGGCGGCCGAGCCGGTCTCGGGCAGCGGCGACTGCGCGCCGGCCTTCGCGGAGGTCGAGTCGCTCGACGATCCGGAGTTGCAGGCCGACAGGGCCAGGATCGCGGTCACGGTCACCGCGAGGGATATACGCGTCTTGTTCATCGAGTGGTGCCTCTCCCGACCCAAACCCAAATGTGGATGTTCCCCGAGTCGTGCACCCTTGTAGACGCAATTGGGGCTCGAGAGGTTGCTTACCTAGTTTGACCCATTCGGGTGAATACTCAGTCGCACGTGCCCGGCCGTGACCAACTCGGTTTCGACCGTGCGCAGATCGGCCGCCCACGCGTCGAGCGAGGCGCCGATCGCAGCGTCGGCCGGCGCCGCACCGATCCCCAGACAACGCATGCCGGCCGCCTCCGCCGCGCGCACACCGCTCTCGGCGTCCTCGACGACCAGGCAGCGTTCGGGACGCACACCGAGCAGGCCGGCCGCGCGCAAGTAGCCCTCGGGAGCCGGTTTGCCCTCGCGGACGTCCTCGGCGGCGATCAAGTAGACCGGCTCGGGCAGGGCGGCGGCGCGCAACCGGCCGGTCGCGACGCGGCGCGTGCCGGAGGTGACGATCGCCCAGCGCGACGCGGGCAGCGCCGCGAGCAGGCCGGCCGCGCCCGGGATCGCGCAGATGCCGGTGAAGTCCCGCTCCTCGCGGGCGACGATCCAGGCGGCCTCGACCTCGGCGTCCAGGGTGGGCGCGACCATCCGCACGAGGTCGATGTCCCGGCGCCCGTGGGACGCGGCGACGGCCCCGTTCGGGTCGACGCCACGGCCGATCGCCCACGTCCGCAGGATGCGTTCGATCAACGGGTGGGAGTCCACGAGCACGCCGTCGAGGTCGAACAGGATCGCGTCGCAGTCGAGCGTCGTGCCGTCGTTCGCCATTCGGCCAGGCTGTCAGGGGCGGCGGGCCGCCGTCGAGGCTTTGCGGAGCATGATCACGTTGCGTTGATCGATCACCCATATAGCCCAATTACTGTTCGAATTCGATCATCTTCGGACCTGGGGCAACGATGTTCGTTGCCTAACTGTCACGTTTTGCGTGGATCGTCACCGGCTAGGGGAGCACTACGGCCCGGACGCGCTCACCACCAGGCGGCAATCATGTACTTGATTCTTGCTCTGCTCGCTCCGCTCGTGATGTTCCTGCTGATACCCGGGCTCGCGTGGCTCGAGGAGCGCATGCTCGGGCCGTTGACCCCGCCGCCACCGCCCGCGGCCCTGCCGCCGGTCCCGCTTCCACCGGTCGCACTTCCACCGATCGCCCTTCCACCGGTCACGCTGCCGACGATCGAACCCGCGATCGCGGCCCCGCTGCCGGCCCCACTGCCGGCACCGCTGCCGGCACCGGCACCGGCACCGCCCGCCGCGAGTCCTCCCGAATCGCCCCTCGCGTATTCGACCGGTGCCTCCGCAGCCGGCCCCGCCCCACGATCGGGTCGTGCCCGCCACGCGCGGCGCTCGGCCGGCTTGCTCGCCTCCGACACCGCATCGCGACTGGGTACTCGCCCCGAGCCCCGGTCCTTCGCCGACCGGACACCGCCCCGGAGTCGACCCTGAGTGAGTCCCCCGCGCCGATCCCCGTGCGCGTCGAGTCCGTACCGCCCGAACTGGGCTCGCTCCTGGGCGCCGCCCCGCTGTCCACCGATTCCGACGTGTGGCACGTGAGCGGCTCGCGGGCCGACGCGGTGCTCAAACTCGCGACGCCGGACGGGACGGCGCCCGCCAATCCGCGCTACTGGGCGCGCGAGGTCAAGGCGTACGACAGCGGGCTGGCGCACACCGTCTACGCGTCGTACGGGCTGACCGCACCGCGGCTGTTGCAGTCCGATCCGCGCGGGGACGGATCGGTGGCGCTGTGGCTGGACTTCGTGCGGGGCTCGACCGGGACCACGTGGGATCTCGCCCGGTGGATCGACTTCGCCCGGCGGCTCGGGGCGGCACAGGCGGTGCCGCGACCCTTCGGGCCGACGTGGCTGTTCCAAAGCCCGGCCCCGGACGGACCGCTGGCCGCGCGGGCCGCCGCCTTCCCGCCCGTGCTGTGCCACCTGGACCTGCGACCGGTGGACCTGATCGCGCGCGATCGGGACGTCGTGCTGCTCGACTGGTCGCACGCGGGCTACGGCCTGGCCGGTGAGGACCTGGCCGGGCTCATCCTCGCGCACGCGGCGGAGCCCGAGTTGGTGTCGGCGCTCGACAGGGCACTGCCGGCCGAGTACGCGCGGGCCGCGGCGGTGCCCGAGGCGGACGTGCGGGTCGCGATCGCCGCGACGGCGCCCGCGCGATTCGGACCCGGCGCGGACGCGGCGACCCGGCGCGTACTGCGGATGTGGGCCGAGGACGCGCCGGCCTACTGAGCGGCGGGGCGGGGCGGTTCCTTCTCGGGTGCTCAGCGCCTCGACCACCGGATGGCCCAGATCAGCACGACGACGGCCACGACCGCGGCGCCGGCGGCGGGCAGCGGGCGCTTGCGGATCTCCTCGGCGCCGGTGACGGTCGCGTGCCGGAGCGGGTCGGGGGTGTGGTCGAAGAGTTGGTTGCCGGCGGCGTGCCCGACCTCGACGGTGCGGTCCTTGGCGTGCACGACCCGGGCGCCGGCGGCCTCGCGGGCCTGGCCGGCCCGGTGTCCGGCGGCCTCCTTCGCCTGAGTCGCCTTGTGGCCGGCGGCCTCCTTGGCCTGTACCGCCTTGTGCCCGGCGGCTTCCTTCGCCTGTACCGCCTTGTGCCCGGCGGCCTCCTTGGCCTGTGCCGCCCTGTGTCGGGCCGCCTCCTTGACCTGTTCTGCCTTGTGCCGGGCGGCTTCCTTGGCGTGGTCTGCCTTGTGCATCGCCGCCTCCTTCGCCTCCTCGGCCCTGTGCTGTGCGGTTTCCTTGGCTCGATCGGTCCTGGATCGGGTGGAGCGCTCGGACTTTCGGCCTGGGGTAGTCATCGGTGCGTACTCCTCTGCACGGTCTCGATGGCCCGGCGCTGCCGCCGAGGGCCACGCCATGCACCTGCCCTGCGGGCGGCGGGCCATTCGGGTCCGAGGTTCTTCGCGACGGTGGGTTGTGGCCGAGGCTAGGAACAACCATGCGCGGGATCCGGGAATGTCACCCGGATGCGCCGATCCGGCGTGTCCGAACGACACGACGATGCGGTGCGGGGCGGGGTGGCGCGGAGCGACCGGATGCGCCGAAGACGCAGTCGCCGCAGATGCCGCCCCCGGGGATCCGGTAGTACAGGCAACAGGTCGTGCGGCGGAAGGTGCCGACCGTGCCGCGCGGGCCGGTCCCGCGCAGCCGACCGGTCGCGAGCAGGCCGTCGGCGAACGCCTCTGCGGACGCCGCGAGTTCCGGCCGGGCGGCGACGTGTGCGGACAGCACCCGGGTCGCGCCGACCAGGGCCGACGCGGCGTTGCCCCACAGCAGCCGCTCCGCGACCGGCACCACGGCCCGGGTGGCCGCCGCCAGCGGGACCACGTGCCGGTCCATCACCGCGTCGTGGAGCGCGCCGACCGCCGACGCGTCGTCGGTGAACCGGACCCACCCGGGATCCGGCGCCCACAGTTCGACCGGTCCGCTCGCCGGGAACCGCCACGACGTCGACGCCGGATCCAGCTCCGGCACACCCCGGCCGAGGACGGCCGCGCCCAGCGCCACCGACCACAACCGCGAGGCCACGCCCAGGAACAGGATCGACGCGGCCACCCGGACCTCGTCCGTGCCGAGCTTCGCGCGCACGTCCTCGACCCGGTCCGCCAACGCGTGCGGCGCCTCGCGGTCGTAGAGGTCGGCCAGCGGGCGAAACCCCGTCTCGTCCGGCACCGATCCCGTCCGCACCGCGAAGTAGGGCCCCACCCGCGCGACCCGGTCGAGGACCGCGCGAGCCCCGGTCAGCGGCTGTCGCCCGGACGCCACAACACTCCCCGATCACAGTGGCGGGACCGCGCCGGATTCACACCGGCTTCCTCGTACCGCCGTCGCATCGCGCCTTCCACGATGACACGCGGACCGCGCCCGGTCCACCGTCGACCCGGTCACCGCCGACCTCGACACGTTGAGGCGTGCGAGTGAAGCTCACCGCCGGTCCGCGTGCCGAGGCCCGCCCGGTCGCGCGCGGGGGCTCAGGATCGGAGACCGAGGTCCGGCCGCCGCCCGGATCCCCGCGCTGGAGGTGCTCGTGCCTACCGTGTCCGCGTCGCCGACCAGTCTGCACCGGGCGGCCGCCGTACTCGCCTGCTCCGCCGCCCTGTTCGGCACGACCTGCGCCGCGGCCGGCGCGGTGCAGGGCGATCGGCGGGTCACCACGATCGCCGGCACCGGTGCGCGTGGGTTCTCCGGCGACGGCGGACCCGGCGTCGCCGCCCGGCTCGACGCGCCGGCGGGCCTCGCGTGGGACCCGGCGGGGAACCTGTACATCGCGGACAGCCGCGCGAACCGGGTCCGCAGGCTCGCCCCGGACGGGACCATCACGACCGTCGCGGGCACCGGCTCCGCAGGATTCGGCGGCGACGGCGGCCCGGCCACGGCGGCGCGGCTCTCGGCTCCGCGCGGCCTGGCGTGCGGCCCGGCGGGCGAGCTCTACATCGCGGACCGCGAGAACGACCGGGTCCGCAAGGTCGACGCGGCCGGGCTGATCACGACCGTGGCGGGCACCGGGATCGGCGGGTTCTCCGGCGACGGCGGGCCCGCGGGCGCCGCGCGGTTCAGCGATCCCGACGGCCTCGCGCTCGGTCCGGGCGGCGAGTTGTACATCGCGGACCGGGCCAACGACCGGGTTCGGAGGGTGGATGCCGGTGGCGTCGTCGAGACGGTGGCCGGCAACGGGTCCGGCCTGGGGACCCCGGTGCGCGACGGCGGACCGGCGGTGGCGACCGCGCTGTACGAACCCGTCGGCATCGCCGTCGACGCGGCGGGCAACCTGCTGATCGCCGATCGCGGCCACCACCGTGTGCGCGTGGTGGACCCGGCCGGGACGATCTCCACCTTCGCCGGCGCCGACGTGCCCCCGATCGGCCCGCCGCCCGCATCCGGCGACGGCGGTCTCGCGACGTCGGCCGTGCTGCGGTCCCCGCAATCGCTCGCGATCGGTCCGGACGACGCGGTCTACATCGGTGACGGGCGCGCGGGCCGGATCCGCCGGGTCGCCCCGACCGGACTGATCGACACGATCACCGGCGGTGGCCACGATCGCACCGGCAAGGGCGTCCCCGCCGCGACCGCGGCACTCGTCGGGTCGGAGGGCCTGGCGGTCCGTTCCGACGGCTCGCTCGCGTACGCGGACGGCCCGACCCGTCGGGTCAGGCTGATCGCACGGCCCGCGTCGGCTCGGCCACCCGCCCCGCGCGCCCTCGCCGACGCGGCCGACACGCTCGCCGGAGAATCCGTCGACGTCCCGATCCTCACGGGCGACATGGGCGACGGACTGGCCCTGCTGTCGCACACCAACCCCGAGCACGGCCTGGTGCTGCGGCCGGACGATGGGCCCGGTGCGGACCCGGTCCTGCGCTACACCCCGGGTCCGGGCTTCACCGGCAGCGACGTCTTCCGCTACACGATCACCGATCGACTGGGTCGACAGGCCACCGCGACGGTGCGCGTCGAGGTGGCGCCGGCCGGGGCCGGCCACGCGAGCGCGCCGGGGTCCGGCCGGATCGGCGCCTACCGGGGAGTCGACGCGCTCCACCCGCCGAGGCCCGCGACCGCGCCGAACGTCGGTTCGAACACGCGCCCGCGCCCCGCCGACTCCACGCTCGCCGCCACCGGCACCGACGGGTGGCTGCTGCTCCTGGCCTACCTGGGCGCGGCGTTGCTCGGCGCGGGTGTCCTCGCGCTCGTCGCGTACCGCAGGCCCGCGCGTCGCGGGATCGGCCGACGGGCCGCGCGGGGTCACGCCTTCCGGGTGTCCCGGCCCATCAGGTAGAGCCCGTACAGCAGTTCCGCGATGCCCACGACCAGCAGCACGACCCCGATCTTCCCGAGTGAGACCACCGGCGTGTCCACACCGTCCGCGAACAGCTTCAGGAGCCCGCCCACCACCACACTCACGAGACCGGTCGCCATCGAACTGCGGGCCTTCGTCACGATCTTCTCCTTGATTCCGGTGCCACCCGGGCCAGGTCCGGCTCTGCCTGTGGATTCCGGACGCGAGCCTAGGTTCGCGATCGCCTCCGGCGCGCCCTTCCGCGGGACGAAGGCGCCTACACACCTCGGCCTACGCGGGTCCACCGATCGGTGGACAAGGGACCGGGGGTCTACCCCCACCCCAAGACGCCGGTTGGTCCCATGGGACCGGCTCCCGCGCGCTCCTAGCGTTGAACCCGGCACCGCGAGCGGGGTAGCGGTCGGGATCGGGCGGAAGGCACGAGCGTGGACGGGCGGACGACGCGGGACCGGCACGGACGGCGGGACGAGGGCAGCGGCGGCATCCGGGACATCGGAAGCGTCGGGAGCGGGGGACAGGCGGTCCGGCTCGACGCGGTGCGCAAGGTCTACGGCAAGGGCTCGGCCGCGGTCGCCGCCCTCGACGGCGTCTCGATCGCGTTCGGGCACGGCTCGTTCACCGCCGTGATGGGGCCGTCCGGCTCCGGCAAGAGCACGTTCCTGCACTGCGCGGCCGGCCTCGACCGGCCGACGTCGGGCTCGGTCACGGTGGCCGGGCAGGATCTCGCCGAGCTGAGCGAGAACGCGCTGACCAAGCTGCGCCGCGAGCGGATCGGCTTCGTCTTCCAGGCGTTCAACCTGCTGCCCACACTCACGGTCCGGCAGAACATCACGCTGCCGCTGCGGTTCGCGGGCAAGCGCGCCGACCGCCTCCGGATCGCCGAGGTCATCGCGCGCGTCGGCCTCACCGAGCGGGCCGGACATCGCCCGCACCAGCTCTCCGGTGGCCAGCAGCAGCGCGTCGCGATCGCCCGCGCCCTCGCGATCCGCCCCGCCGTCCTGTTCGCGGACGAGCCCACCGGCGCGCTCGACACCCGGACCGCGGCCGACGTCCTGGGCCTGCTGCGGGAATCCGTGACCGCGGACGGCCAGACCATCGTCATGGTCACGCACGACCCGGTCGCCGCGTCCTACGCCGATCGCGTCGTCTTCCTCGCCGACGGCCGGATCGCCGGCGAACTGATGGCGCCGACCGTCGACGCGATCGCGGAACGGATGACCCACCTGGGCGCGTTCGACGACGCCCCGCGGCGCGGCCTCGGCGGGTCCGCGTCGACCGGCGGGGTCCGCTGATGTGGGGCCTCGCGCTGCGCACACTGCGCTTTCGGACCGGCAGCTTCGTCGCGACGTTCGTCGCGCTGTTCTTCGGCGCCACCGTCGTGATGGCGTGCGGCGGCCTCCTGGAGACCGGCGTGCGCAACAACGCGCCGCCGCAACGTCTGGCCCAGGCCTCGCTGTTGGTCACCGGTGACCGCACGTTCGCCGGGCCGAAGGAGGACTCCGGCGAGGAGGAGCGCGACTACGTGCTCGCCGAGCGCGTCCCGCTGGACGCGGGGCTCGTGGAACGCGTGCGCGGGCTCGACGGCGTCCGGACGGTGGTCGGCGAACGGACCTTCGAGACCGCGCTGCTCGGCCCCGGCGGCAACCGCGAGGCCCAGGGCCACGCGTGGGATTCCGCGGCGCTCACGCCGTACGCGCTCGCGTCCGGCGCCGCGCCGACGAGCCCCGACGAGGTCGTCCTCGACACCGGCCTGGCGCGCCGCGCGGGCGTGGCCGTCGGCGACCGGGTCGAGATCGCCGCGCACGGCGGCACCCGCACCTACCGGGTCGCGGGCGTCGCCCGGGCGACGCGCACCGTCCCGCAGCCCACGATGTTCTTCGCCGCGGCCGAGGCCGACCGGCTCTCCGCGCCCGCCGGCACGATCGCCGACATCGCGATCGTGGCCGCCCCCGGCACCGACCTCGGCGCACTGCGCGAGCGGGTGTCCGGCGCCCTGTCCGACCACCGGGTCAAGGTCCTGGCCGGGGACGACCGCGGCGCGGTCGAGCACCCCGAGATCCTGGAGAACAAGTCGGATCTGATCGCGCTGTCGGCGGTCTTCGGCGGCATGGCGGTCTTTGTCGCGGTGTTCGTGGTGGCCGGCACGATCGGGCTGTCCGTTCAGCAGCGGCACCGCGAGTTCGCGCTCATGCGGGCGATCGGCGGCACGCCGCGCCAACTGCGCCGGATGCTGCTCGGCGAGACGCTGATGGTGACCGTGCTCGCGGCGGGCCTCGCGTGGTTCACCGGCCCGATGGCCGGCCGCGTGCTCTTCGATCGGCTCGTCGACTCGGGCATGGTCGCGGAGACCGTCGAGTTCACCCAGGGCTGGATCCCGGCCGTGGCCGCCGGCGGTGCGCTGCTGCTGACCGCGATGGTCGGCGGATTCGTCGGCGCGCGGCGCGCGGTGACCGCCAAGCCGACCGAGGCGCTCGCCGAATCGGCCCTTCAGCAGCACTGGTTCGGCTGGTTCCGGCTCGTGGTCGCCGTGCTCGCACTGGGCGGCGCCACGGCCCTGGGCCTGGTCACCGTGCTGGTCCTGGAGGGCCCGGTCGCCGCGAGCACCGCGGGCCCGGGGGTGATCTGCGCCGCGATCGGGCTGGCGCTGCTGGCCCCCGGCCTGACCAAGCTGCTCACCCGGGTGCTGGCCCGGCCGCTCGGCGCGCTCACCGGGGAGCCCGGTCGGATCGCGATGACCGGCTCGCGGGTCACCGCGGTACGGATGGCCGCCGTCGTGACGCCGATCATGCTCGCGGTCGCGATCAGCACCGGCGAGCTGTACCTGCAGACCACAACGACCGCGCAGGCCGAGCGGGTCTACACCGAAAGCCTGCGCGCCGACGCGGTGTTGACCGCCGCCGGCGGCGGCCTCGACCCGGCGCTGCTCGCCGAGGTGCGCCGGATCCCCGGGGTCGCGGGGGCGAGCGCGTACACCACCAGCGCCGGCTTCATCGAGGAGCCGCGGACCGAGCCGGACCGGGACAACGGCCTTCCGCTCCAGGGTATGGACGCCGATTCGGGCGTGCGGACCAGCGCCGTCACGGTCACCTCCGGATCGCTGGCCGACCTCCGCGGCAACACCGTCGCGATGCCCCGGGGCCTGGCCCGCTCGGTGCACCGCGGGATCGGCGACACGATCCGGCTGCGGCTCGGCGACGGCACGGCCGCGGACCTACGCGTGGTCGCGCTCTTCAAGGCCCGCCCCGGCTACGACTCGCTGCTGCTGCCGGTGTCCCTGCTCGCCCCGCACACCACGAACGGGCTGCCCGCGCAGATCCTGGTGAGCGCGGCCGAGGGCACCGGCCCCGACCGGCTGGTCGCGTCGCTCGGCGCGTGGGCCGGGTCGCACCCGGGCATCCGGGCGGCGTCCCGCGATGCGCTCCTGGAGGCGCACGCCGAGGAGTCCAAGACGCAGGCGTGGGTCAACTACCTGATCGTCGGCATGCTGGCCCTGTACACCGCGCTGTCCGTGGTCAACTCGTTGATCCTGGCCACCCACAACCGCCGCCGCGAGTTCGCGCTGCAACGTCTCAACGGCGCGACGCGGGCCCAGATCATGCACATGTCGGCGGTCGAGGCCGCGCTCACCACGCTCATCGGCGTCATCCTGGGCACCGCGGCCGCGGCCGCCGCGACGATCCCCTTCAGCCTGTCCGCAACCGACTCGTGGCTGCCGACCGGCCCGATCGGCATCTACGCGGGCGTGGTCGGCATCACCGCGACCCTCACCTTCGCCGCCACCCTGATCCCGACCTGGAACGCCCTCCGCACCAACCCGATCACCGCGGCGGCGAGCTGACCTCCGACCCCGACACAGGCATCACAACCACGGCCGACCCCGTCCGAGAACCGCCCCCCACGGCCTGACCGAACCGCCCGCCGAGGCCGCCACGCCCCCTCGACCCCGGCCCGGCAAACACCCCCCGAAGCACAGCAAAAGGCCCAGGTCACGAGATATGTGACCTGGGCCTTTGTGGAGCCGCCTAAGGGAGTCGAACCCTCACTACGAGTTCCGTGGGGATTGTGTTATCTGGGGTCGCCTGGTGCTACCCAGTGTCATCTCTGCTGATCAGAACACATGCCAACCCGAAAACCCTGGCGCCTTGTGGCATCCCGTCCAAAGGCGTCCGCGCTCCCCTTGGGCTGCCCTGGGGTCACTCAGCAAGTCATCGATTGTCATGACTCGAGCCATTGCCTGGCTCGTCGCCCGAGGCAACCGCCGGGTCCGTACTGCGGCGTGATCGCCAACAGCGCTTGGCTCCATCACCGCGCAGCAGCCCTTCAGCCTCCGCCGACTGATCAACCTCGGACTCACCCACACCGACGGCACCTAGCACCTCGCCCCCACATAGCGCGAAGGGCCGCCCGGCCTACCGCCGGACAGCCCTCCAACAAGATTTTCAGCTGCCTTCCAGTCGACCGAGTCAAAGTCCGACGCGCCCGAGGTCCTCGTGCCTGGGAGGGATGCGGCCGAACACGTCACCGACAAGCGGGGTGGTCGGCCACGACAAGGGGTTCACTGCCAAGCTGACCCCAGCGGCATTGGCTATCGGCGCCGACATCGACCGGTGAGAGAGGCAGTAAAGGCATGGGTACATGGGGCGTTGGTCCGTTCGAGAACGACTCGGCGGCGGACTTCGTACGAGATCTCGACAACACGCCCGAGGCGGGTCGCCTCGACATGATCAAGCGTGTCTTGAGGGCATCCGCAGAACCGAGCGAAGGTTTCCTGGACCAGGACGAGGCGGTCGTCGCCATCGCCGCCGCCGCCATCATCGCCGCCTACATGCCGGGCGGCGCGCCACTCGATCCGGAATTCGATCCCGGCCCGCTGATCGATGAAGCCGGAGAGTTCGCCGCCGCAGACTTGGCGTCCTTGGCTCTTCACTCACTGGAACGAGTTGTCGCCGGCGACTCGGAGCTGGACGCGCTATGGGCCGAGACCGAGAAGCACGAGGACTGGAGAACATCGATCAAGCTGCTCCGACGCTCGCTGGGGGAGACCCCGGACGTGGCCCGAAACGGCTGATCAGGCGCCATCACGCTCGTCGCGTTCGCCAGGACGGGCGCGGGGCATCGGCGCTCACCGCGCCTAGTCGATCGAAGGGCCGGGCGGACGCCCGTACCGACGGGAGGGATCACGCCTCGGCCACCGCACCGATGCGCCGTCGCCGTTCGAGCGTACGAGTTCAACCGCCGACTTCGTCGTCCTGCGGCCCTCGCACGGCAACTATGACGCGGCGAGCAACCCGCGCCGGATCTTCGTGCTCCCACGCCCGGATCACCGTCCATCCGGCCGCCTCGAGAAGACAGACCGTCTCGGTGTCCCGCAATCGGTTTCCCTCAATTTTTTGCTTCCACCGTTCGGCGTTCTTGGTCGATGGCCGATAGTGCTCCGGACATGCGTGCCAAAAACACCCGTCCATGAAGACCGCGACCTTCGCCCTCGTAAAGACGACATCCGCTCTACGTCGCAAGCCGATCAACGGCGCCGCGTCGACCCGGTACCGAAGACCATGCTTGTGAAGCAAGGAACGCAGGCGCTTCTCCGGCTTTGTGTCCTTGCCGCGGTTGCCACGCATCGAGTCACGAACCGCCATCGATGAGGCTTTCGAGCCCTCGGGCAAGGGCTCCTCCGACAAAAGACCTTTGGCCGCAGCGCGATGCCAACCTTCGGCGAGGTTGGCGGCCCGAGTGCCGTGGTCGACTTCGCCCAAGTAGCGCTCGGGAGACCTTCTGCCGTCCCCCCATCGCAGATACGCCCGCACCCGACGTGTATTGGGCAGCAACCGCAGCACGACCGAGGCGCACGCGAAACGGCCGTCCCCAAGATCGACCGACCTGCGATAGCGACCTCCGGCGGCACGGTCCTGCTCGGACGTCACGGCGGCGCGGCTTCTACCTTGGCGCCCCTTCCACGCCCGGTCAGCGGGAACCTTGTCATTCCAGCGATTCTGGACCGGGTTTCCCGCCACACTCACGACCGCCCCTCTGCCTCGTCCAGAGCCTTGGCCACCGCACGAGCGAACACCGCGCCGAGCGCAACCGGCACCGCGTTGCCCAGTTGACGCATCTGTTCGCCTCGGGGGCCTTCGAGTCGCTGCTCGTCCGGAAAGGTCATCACACGGGCTGTCTCACGCACAGTCATATATCGGTGTCGGTACCTGTAGCCCGTCGGCGACGCGGGATCCTCCTCCCGGTCGTCCGTGAGCATGACGGACTCGCCACCCGGAACACCGTGGACACCGGCCTTGACCGTTTTCGCCGGCCGGTCCAGTTCATTGGGCGTATGCCCCTTGTAGATTCGGGCATCGGGCCAGCCGACGTGATGAGTGAAACCCTTCCGACGGCGATCCACTCGGTCCAGCTCGTCCCATGGAACCTCCGGCAACGACGGCGCGCCATCGATCCCGGCCAGCGCGTCACGGAAGGTCCGCCAGGGCCGCAGTTGATCCTCCTCCAGCTGAGCTTCCACGGGAATTCTGGCCATGACCAGATCTCGTACGTGCCCAGGCACGCCGGGATGCCTCTTCCAGTACGAGTTGTCCCACATGGATCGGAACAGAGAATGTTCCGAGTGTGTCCGCGCCGTGTCCAGCTTGAACTGGTCCACATCAACGCCCAGGTCGGCCCGAAACGCAACAATGATGATGCGATTTCGAATCTGCGGCACACCGTAGTCCGCAGCGTTGACCACAGTCGGCACGACGCGGTAGCGCGTACTCAGATCCGTCCCCGCCGGTTCACCGATCTCCCTGAGCCGCTCGTCATGCCGCTGCCAGGTCGTGGCCGGATCCCGCTCCTCGAAGGGCATCGCCATTTCCCGGAGGATGTAGTCCATGTACGGCTTGAAGGATGACCTGAGCAAGCCCTTCACATTTTCGCAAATGACGACTTTGGGTTGAATCTCCCGCATCGCCCTGAACATTTGCGGAAACATGTTCCGTTTATCCTCATCGCCCTTGGCGATGCCACCGAGACTGAACGGCTGACAAGGAGGGCCACCGGCGAGTACATCGACCTTCCCGTGCAGGTAGCCGAAATCCAGTTCTCGTACGTCGCCTTCGAACAGCGGCGGAGCATCGCCGACTCGCGGGACCGTCGGGGCTCCATCGAAGCGCTTCGCGCCGGCCGCCTCCAGCGTCTGGCAAGCCCTCTTGTTGAATTCGTTGAACAACAAGGGCCGAAAACCGGCTCCGTGGACGGCCGTCGCCAAGCCGCCGGCTCCCGCGAAAAGCTCGACTCCCGTGCGATCTCTCTTCGACACTTCTCGCAGTTCAGACATCATGAAAGCATACCGCGGACTGGACTACCCAAGTGGTCGTCATCGTGACAGGGTACCCAGTCGGACCGACGGCCGAATATGGTTCGAGTCACGACGCGCCGACACTTGGCGTCCGTCGTCCCGTGTTCGTATCTCGGCACCCATCGCGGCGAGACATCCGACGAGGAGCGCACCAGCATGACCGACTCCGGTGATGTCTTCCAACCCTCGTACTTCGATCCGCTCTCCACGGCTCGACTCACCCGGATCATCTGCGAGATGTTCGAACGGCAGCCGCTCACCTCGATGGCGGTCGAGGTCCCGAAGTTCGACGGCTCCGGTCTCTACGCCATCTACTACCGGGGCTCGTCGGTCGCCACGTACACGCGGCTCGTCGACACCGAGATTCCGGTGTACGCCGGTCAGGGCGCTTCCCACAACAGCGCCACAGGGAAGAACGCGGAGTCGCCGAGGCCGGTCTACCTGCGCTTGAAGGCCCATCGCAAGTCGATCGAAGGCGGGGGGCTGCCTACCGCCGACTTCGCGTTTCGCGTGCTCCTGATGCCCCACGTGCACGCCAACCTGGGCGAGGACGGTCTGCGACGGCTGTATCAGCCGGTCTGGAACGCCATCCTGACCGGCTTCGGCAGCCATGAACAGGGGGCCACGACTCGTCAAAGCAAACGGAGCAAATGGGACACGTTTCATCAGGGAAGGGAGCGCACCGACGGTGGCGTGGCCCACGATCCCAGGGATCTCGCCACCATGGTCGAGGAGCACATCGACAAACAGCTGACACGCTACCCGGACGTTCCGTGGCGACACCCTGACACCAGCGACTGATCACCACGCGGCGAAGTCGGTCGGCCTCAAGACGAAGTGCTGCACGACCCCGGCCGGCAAACGTGCAGAAGCGACGCGTGTCCGGTGTCGGAACGCAGCAGCAACACCAACTCGCACCCCTCCGACATGCCCAGCCGCCGTGCGTGCCTTCTGAGGCTCGAGATCTGGGCTCCGCCGGTACCTCGACGAATCGTCACGTCTCCGCCTCCGTCGTCCATCGAGAACGTTCGGGACATGGGCGCCAACCGCAATCCCAGGTGCCAAGTAAGCCAGTTGTGGACGACGATCCCACTCCCGCGGAGCAAGTCCTTGTCCACCGGCAACCGGATGCCGAGCAACGCGCCGCCCTCACCAAGCACTATGTGGGGAGGCCGACGGGGCTCCAGTTCCTCAATGGGGCGCGCACCGTGCTCGACGAGATCGATCAGACCGACGTCGGTGAGCCCGAGACGATCACTGATCAGACACTGCTGCAGTCGTGCGGTGCTCACCGGATACAGCCGAGTGACCTTCGCGAAGAGGTCGTTCTTGCTCAACGGCCCTGACTCGCCGAGTACTTCCAGCATGACGTCCAAGGTGTTGGTGTGGACACCGATGCCCGGCATGGTCCACTCGGCAAGCGCCCAGGTCCCTTCGGGCCGGATCAGTCGAAACCGTTCGTCCCGACGAAGCGCTTCGTTGGTCGCTTTGACGCCGCTACCTCGCGTGGCCCGATCGATGGCGTCTGCCCGCCGCGGTCGACCCTCGGCGGACAGCCACAGGTAGGCCGCATCCCGGCCGCGCGCTCTACGTCGCAGCCAGGAGCCGTCATGCCCACGCGTGAGAGGGCTCCTGTGGTCTGCGGCGATCTCTTCTATGGGCACAATCTCGGAGATGCCAAGCGCTGAAGCCTTCTCCCGCAGTTCGAGCGGGCGGTAGGGCGCCGACTCCACGAGTTCCTTCATCGGGCCCTGAAGCGCTCGGGGGTCGTTGGCCCAGAGTCTCTTGATATCCCCTGCCCACGTGCGTGGGTGACGAAGGCCGATCGCACGAAGCAATGCGTATCGGATGACTCCTTTCTGATCGATCAAAACGACGGAAAGTTCCTCATCCGAGGCAACCCCGGTCTCGGAGACTCGACTCCGCACCGAGTCACGCCATGTCGGCACCATGAGGTCGGCTGCTTCCAGGAGTCGCTTCTCCGCTTGGCCCAGTAGCTGGCGAGCCCGTTCGCGGGTGACTCCGTGGGCCGTGCCAACGGCGTCGAAGGTCTGTCCTTCAAACCTTCTCCGCAGCATGTCCTGGGCCCGCGGATCCCAGGTACCGAACCAGATCGCATCGATCCACGACGTCGGAGACGTCTCGGGGGCCGGCTCCGTCATGTCAATCACCTACAACGTGAGCGAGCCTCAGCCCGGCGCATTCGGCGATGCGCACGTGATGATTCCTCTCCTCGTCCGGAGTCGGTTTGACGAAGGAGCCCACCACGCACAACACCCAGGGGATGGCATCCCCGGATGCTTTCGCGTTAAGGGCCGCCCAAACCAGATGCTTCAAATCCCTAGCGGGGCCCCATGTGAATCGAATCTCGTCGTCACCCTTGCGTGCGATCAGACGCATGGGCTTGATCCGAACCGTCTCGAGATCGGGCACCCAATCGGCGTCCAAGGCCTGGATGACCAAGTTGTTGACCGCCTTCGCCGGATTAGGGACGAGGCTCGCATACTTTCCATGACCGTATACAGCGCGAGCACGTTCCTTCATGGGACCGTCCTTCAGCCATACGCGTACCTTTTCCGGTGTCTTGAGAAAAAGCGTCAACCGGCCACCGATTTCTGGATCCGCGACCCATCGATCATATGCCGCCGTACGCTCTCCATCAGGCAAATACGTCCACCCCAAACGCTCCGCTTCGACGTACAAAGACCCTACGATGCTCATTTCGATTTCTGATGAAATAGCCATGGTCAGTAAATACCTCCTTGAGCCGGGAAATGCAGCTTGACTTCATCCGCAGCGGTTTCCAGGCTCGCCGCGTCTTGGATCCAGTGATCCAACAGAGTGCCCACGGTCTCGTCACTGAACATGATCCGAGAGTGCGGCGTCCGAAGACGGAGATGCTCCGGATGCTCGGCTTCGATGGCGCGCCGCAAATCGAGTGTCGCCGCGACCCGTCTGATATCCGTCACAAAATCCAGGACCTTGAGGGCAGTTTTGCCCGGATTCAACCTGAGCCCGCGACCCAATTGCTGCACGAAAATTCGCCGACTGTGCGTTACCCTGAGAAAAGCAATGAGGTTCACATCCGGGACATCGACGCCTTCGTTGAAAACATCAACGCACGTGATGACCGGTACCCGGCCAAGTCTGAACTCGTTGAGTAGTACTTGCCGACGCTGCCGAGACATTCCGCTGTGCATATACGACGCCTTGGACCAGGCCTGATCGGACACCGCCAGGGTGGCTGCCATCCGCTCCGCGTGCTCGATGGTCTGGCAAAAGACAATCGCCCGCGGCTCACGGGTCTCTCGCCATGCCGCGCGGAAACGCTCAATGATCTCCTCGTCGCGCTGAGGCAGAAACAGCGAGCGGTTGAGATCCTTAATAGAGTATCCATGCTCGCTTTCAGCCCTTACCATCTCCCAGTTGATATTATCGACGAAGAGTCGGTAGTCGACGGATGCAAGATAGCCGTCCCGCATACCTTCGGCGATTCCCATCGAAAAACTGACTGGACCAAATCGTGAAGTGATATCGAATTTATCGCCGCGCCACGGTGTCGCCGTCACACCGAGCCGTAGGGCATCTGTACACAGATTCAGCAATTCGGCGAATTGCCCGTCTTCTCCGACGTGATGCGTCTCGTCGATCATCACGAAACCAGGGCGCCATCCGGCGCGAACCGCAGCCAGCACCGACTCGATTGTGCCGACGAGCACTCCCTCATACGAACCAGGCTTCGCGTCACCCGTCAATAGTCGAGTGGTGGTTTCCTTGTCCAAATGCCGCCACAGGGCACGTTCCAGCTGTTCGACGAGAACCTTCATGTGAGCCACCACGAGAACCGGTTTTCCCGGGTTCCGCGCCAGGTAACGTCCGACTACCTCGCCACCCACGACCGTTTTTCCCAGGCCGGTCGCAAGCACCAAAAGCGCGGACTCATCAGAGGTCAGATGTGCCTCCACCGCCTCCACGGCCGCCTTCTGGTACGGCCTGAGAGCGAATGGTCCGGGCACCCTGGACGGCATGTGGTTCCAGATGCCGATAAGCGTCGGACTGTCCCACACGGTGATCTTGATCCCGACATCGGCCAGAGCCTGGCGCCGTTTTTCTGCCGTGCGATTCAACCCGGTGTTCGTGACCAAGACGGCTTTATCGGCTCCATAGCGCGTTCTCGCGCGTTCCAGATCGTCGATGCCTCCTTGATCCACGAGACCTCGACTCGACCACTTGCATTGCAGCACCCATTGCTCACGATCACGCACCGCCAGCAAATCGGCTCCACCGTCGTTCGGCCCGTCGACGACACGTACATCGGAGAAGCCCAGATGCCAGAGTGTTCTCTCGGTGGCGTGCGGCAACCCACGCGGCCCACCTGCGAGCAGTTCGGTGGCCGAGAGAAACCCTCCAGAGCTCACGTAGTCTCCGAAAGTTCCGCAGCGAGCAACCTGACGCTCAGGCGCGTGCGTTGAACCTGCAGTGGACTGCCGTTGCTGTAACTCACGAGGACCGCGATGTCGTTGACGTACCCGACGGTTCGCGCCAGTCCGAGGCGTCGGGCGGACAGCGAAGAAGTCCTCGCATACTGACCCTTGAACACCGCTCCGTCCATGAAGGGCTCCGGCCAGCTCTCCAACAACCGCGCGAGATAGAAGGGTGGTGCATACTGAAGAAAGTCGACGTTCTCGCCAAGTCTGTCCGTGCGCGCCAGCGAACTCTCCGCGATCATGGCGTTCTCAATCACCGTCAGTTCGTCCGTCGACAGGAGCTCAAAGGCTCTCGCCGGACTCTGCGCAATGCTGGCGGCCATCCGGCTTCGAATCTCCGCCATGAGTTCATTGGCTTCACCGATGACCGTGTCCGCACGCTGTGCGGTATGTCGAAGGCATTCGGTGCGGAGCAACGACACGAGCTGGGCATGATTGAGGTCGCTGTCCGCGCGCACCTTGAGGACGGCCGCGATCTCGGCCAGCAGGGGTTCGGAGACCTCCACACCGAACGTCGTAAAAATCTCATGCTGGAGGTCGACAAAAGCCGTCGCGGTCGCGCCTTGTTCCATCACCAGGAGCACAGGAGTAAAACGATCTCTATCGTCCTTCAGGCGTGCACTTTCCAATCTCCGAGTTGTCACACTGATAAATCCCAGGCGCGGATCACCGAAATCACGACTCAATTCAGATATTTCCACGGATCCGACCGTATAGCGAGCAATTCGCTCTTGGGTCGTCTCCTCGGCATTCCCGCGCTTCGGCACGCCGGGACCTCTGTGTGAATCGCGCTGGGAAACTGCGCTCGACGACGCCACGCCCAACGCCTCGAGCACGGCATCAACGTCGACGTGTTTTGAAACTCCGTCCTGGGCGTTATCGAGTCGAGCTTGTCTGATCAAATATTCGTGATTCTGAACCGCATCCCACCATTTCTCATCCGTCTCATATCCCGGCGTGCTCGCATGGAACAATTGAGCCCAGCGACGGGTGTCATCATGGATGGGGCCTTTTCCATCCCCAGGAATAAGACAGCGGGAGCCCGCAGCATTTCTCCGATACCCTTTGAAAAGCAACCCCAACGGAGATTCATTCTCTGAGTACCCGGCCGCCTTGGCTTTTTGTGGTTGCAGGGGCCCTTCACCGCGGAGGAATTGGACTGCGCCACGCCAGCTTCTGTCGCTGTACTCGAAAGCGTTTTTCTGGTAAGTCACCGGAACATGGTCCAGGTGAATCTCGCCGATCAACCTACCGCCCTGATTTACCAGATCAACTGGGTATTCGATCTCGATATTCGCCAGTGGATTATTTGGATTCTTCCATTCGAATATCCGCTTGTCCCACTGCAGAATCTTTCGCCCGTTTCGAAGAAAATCGATACCGAATTCCCGTTTGTCCAAATATCTCTGAATGCCGACCCAGCCGTGAATACGTCGCTCGCGCAGCGCGAGCCGGTCGCCTCCGCACTGGCCGCATCGTCCCAGGTCCGGCTCCTGCCAATTCCCACAGTCATGACAGGCTTCCGCGTCCGCGAATTTTTCGTCAATCTCTATGTAGGCCGGAATCTTCTCCGCATTCGTGCCGTTGCCGTGCGTCACGTAGCGCTCCGCACTCCATCGACAGTGCCGGCGAGGAAGCACCTTGATGCCTTGAACCCACAATTGCACTGGGCGGTTGTCCAGGATCCAAGAGTAGGTTCGGCCGAGGATGTTGCGGAGATTTGCGGCGTTCCGGCGAAGCCACTCCGCACGATCGTGGGCGAGGCGGCTGATCTCGATACGAGTCCCGTGATCGGCCGGGTCTCTCTTCGGTTCGGTGATGTCATCGGCCTCGAAATCGTCGCCGATTCGATCCAAGTCGATTTCGACACCGATCCACTCGGGATCGCCGGACCGTGTCGTCAAAACCCTGGTCCGTCGTCCCAGTCGTGCGGTACTCACGTTGAATCCCATGCCGAACAGGCCGAGTTTGTCGAACCTGTCGTTGCTCGACCAACCGGCCCGAACAGCATGTTCCAGCATTTCGTAGGTCATGCCTCGCCCGGTATCCGCGATGATTACCTGAGCCTCGGTCGATTTGACGGATGCACTGGGCAGGGTGATGCTCACCTGGCATATATCGTCCCACGGCACGCCGGTGCGCATGATCTCCGAGAAATCATCGAATGCGTTATCAACCAACTCGGCGATACACTGCCACTCATCGAACTCAATCTCGCCCAGCATCCGCAGGATGCGTGCGGACGGCGTGATCTTCACGTCTTTCCCCTTTCATGCCCAGCTCGGAATCCGCCTACCGGGCCCCTACCCCACACGACGCCAGCTCCACGGGGGAATAAATGGGCATCGCCAAGGAACCGTCGCACAAACAGGTATGACTCTTCGTTCAGAGGGGTCCCAATTTTTGATGCGTCGTGACGGGCGCGGTCGATTTATGATCCAGAGATCCTAGTTAATGAAGTCCCATCTGCTCTTTTACTCGCTCCATTCTCGCGTCAGTATCGGCGCGATGCCACGCCTCACACCACTCGCGCTGTTCACAGGCCGACACTCCACAGGCTCCAACAAATGTAATCAGCAGATCCAGTCGAGGCCGAGCCGCTCCCCTGAGAACTCGACTCAAAGTGCTCCGCGGTAGAGTTCCGGAAACTGCGGCAACCTTTTCGATCGAGCGCAGAGAGCCTCCCTCAATCTGTCCGAAAAGCTCGGTCATCGCACGACACAACATGGCGAAATTCGAGATCTCCGACAGTTGAATCAGTGACGCTCCCGCAGTCTCCCCGTCAAGGTCGTCCTCAGCACGGACCACCGCAAGCAGGGAAAGCCCCTCTTCGACATCAGCCCCGCAGGCGCGGGCGTAAGCTTCGACCACAGCGTCCGACGGCACCACACATCCAGTCGCTGCCCGGGACAACGTGCTCGCCGAATACTCGACGGCCGTTGCCATCTGCGTGTATGTCATCCCCGTGGAGTTCCGTGCGGCCCTCAGCCATTGCGCCAACGCAACAAGCGACGGCCGATGTCCTGGTATGGGTTTTTCGGACCTCGCCACGGGTCACTTCCTGAAAATCATCAGCCGAATCCGCCCGATGCCCGGCGCGACATAGAGGAAGAGCAGGAAGCCCGCGCCCAGCGCGAGGGCCGTACCGAGTCGCTTCGTGACGTCCTCGGTCGAAATACCATTCAACGCGAGGACCACTGCCGCCGCAACGATCGTGATAACCACAGCAGCCGCAGGGCCATCAATTCGTCTGTGGCCGCGATCGGCGCCATCCATGGTTGTGCTAGGACCGTCCTCGACATTTCCCGGCATGCGCGAATCCCCCTCGAAATCAATCTCTCCTTCAAGAAAGAAAAGATCGCCGTTGAAGCACGCCGAAGAGATGCTGATGCGCATCGGAGGCGATGCCTCGCTCGTGATGGTGACCATATCACTGGTCAGCCGTCGAATTCTACCGCCCGAAAGGCTACCGAACAGTAGTCGAACATGAAGATCCGTACCTCATCAAACGGCCTCGAGGACCTGCTTGAATTAATGCACGGCGTCCCATTCAGCTATTGACCATCGCTGATTCTTGGAGGAACTTTCACGCGTGCGCGGGCCTTGCGGAATAATATTTTCCGTGTCGAGGTCAGGGTGCTTCACACAGCATCGAGTCGCTGTCTCATCGCGAGCGGACCGGCGATCCGAGTCTCTGCCACGTGCGCGGGGTTTCGGGTCACGTCACTGGATGACCAGGGCCAGCGGATCACCGCCCCGTCAACTACCATTTCCGATGCGCCGCGCACGTCATCCTGCCCGCGGCGATCCTCAGGGTCGACCGCCTTGACCGGGACTCGGTCCGCCCGGACCAGCGCCGGGGGCGTCACAGCCCCGAGCCGAATCCGTCGCCACGCTCGACGGCATGCGACTACCTGTCGCGGATGCTTGGAACTACAAAAGGCCCAGGTCAGAGTGTTACTGACCTGGGCCTTCGTGGAGCCGCCTAAGGGAGTCGAACCCTTGACCTACGCATTACGAGTGCGTCGCTCTAGCCGACTGAGCTAAGGCGGCTTGTCGGCCACGCGAAGGTGGCGACAGGGAACGAGTGTACACACCCGCCGGGGTGCTCCACACGCGCGATTGTCGGGTGGTCAGCGGCAGGTCTTGCCGTCGTTGGGGACGGTGCCCTGGGTCAGGTAGTCGACGACCGCGCGGTCGACGCAGTCGCTGCCGCGGCCGAACGCGGTGTGGCCGTCGCCGTCGTAGGTCAGCAGGGTTCCGGAGGCGAGTTGACCGGCCAGGGCCTGCGCCCACACGTAGGGGGTGGCCGGGTCCCGGGTGGTGCCCACCACCAGGATCGGGGCCGCGCCCTCGGCCTTGATCGGGTGCGGTGTCCCGGTCGGCGCGACCGGCCAGGCCGTGCAGGACAGGCCGGCCCAGGCGAGGTTGCGGCCGAAGGTCGGCGAGTCGGCCAGATAGGCCGGCAGGTCGCGCTCGACGTCCGCGCGCGAGCCGGCCGCGGGCGGGCCGTCGAGGCAGTTCACGGCCAGGTTCGCGTACATCAGGTTGCTGTACTTGCCGTCCGGGCCGCGCTCGTAGTACTGGTCGTTGAGTTCGAGCAGCGGTCCGCCGTCGCCGCGCTGCGCGGCCTCCAGCGCCTGGCGGAGCCTCGGCCACTGCTCCTTCGCGTACAGCGGCGACAGGATGCCCGTGGTCGCGATCGACTCGGTGACCTTGCGGGTCGCGTCGCCCGGCAGCGGGCGCGCGTCGAGCTGGTCCAGGAGGCCGCGGATCCGGGCGAGTCCGGCCGCGCGGGTCGAGCCGAGCGAGCACGAGCCGCCGCCGACGCAGTCGTCGAGGAAGGCCGCCAGCGCGGTCTCGAAGCCGCCGCCCTGCACCCGGTTGGCCACCGACACCGGCTGGCTGGGGTCCATCGCGCCGTCGAGGACGAGCCGCCCGACCCGGTCCGGGTACAACTCGGCGTACGTCGCGCCCAGGAACGTGCCGTAGGACGCGCCCACGTAGTAGAGCTTGTCGTCGCCGAGCGAGGCCCGCAGCAGGTCCATGTCGCGCGCCGCGTCGACGGTGCTCACGTGGCCGAGCAGGTCACCCGACTTGTCGGCACACGCCTTGCCGTAGGCGCGCGTGCCGTCGACCCACGCCTTCTCCTCGTCGGGCGTGTCCGGCGTCGCGTCGAGCTGCGTGAACGTGTCCATCCCGTTGTCGGTCAGGCAGGTCACCGCCGTACTGCGACCGACGCCGCGCGGGTCGAAGCCGACGATGTCGAACGCCCTGCGCAGCTCGGCCGGATAGCTCGTCGCCGCGTACCGCGCGTAGTCCACGCCCGAGCCGCCCGGTCCGCCCGGGTTGAGCACGAGCGAGCCGATCCGCTTCGATCCCGTGGCCGGCTTCTTCGTCACCGCGAGCTTGATCCTCGGGCCGTCCGGCTTGGCGTGGTCGAGCGGCACCTGGAGCGTGCCGCACTTGAGGCCGCCGGAGCAGTCGGTCCACACGATCGGATCCAGCGCCGGCGTCGGCGGGTTCGTCGCGCCGGACCGGCTGCTCGGGGCGCCGTCGTCCTTGCCGGGCGGCGGCTTCGACGACGAGTCCGACCCACTGCAACCCGCCACCAGGAGCAGGCCCAGCGCCGCGGCGGCGACCTTCGCGCACGAACCCCGCATCATGCGACCCGTTCCTCCCGTAGCCCTGCCCGATGCACGGCCGTGCACCTTCTGGGGAGGGTAACCACGAGGCCGCCCGATAGTCCCCATAGACGCGTCGGGCGCCCCGCCCCTCAGCTGCACCGCTTGCCCTTCGCCGGCATCGTCCCCTTGAGCAGGAACCCCTCGATCGCCTCGTCGACGCACGTGCTGTTGCCGCCGTACGCCGTGTGCCCTTCGCCCTCGAAGGTCAACAGCGTCGCGTCCGCGAGCTGGGCCGCGAGCTTCTCGGCGGAGGCGTACGGCGTCGCCGGGTCACCCGTCGTGCCGACCACGAGGATCGGCGCGCTGCCCTGCGCGCGGATCGCGTGCGGCTTGGCCGGCGACTTGAACGGCCATGCCTCGCAGCTCTCCCCGGCCAGGTCGTCGGCGGCCACGTCCCGCGACAGCAGCGGCGCCTCGCGCTTGAGCCGGGCCAGCGCGGCCTGCACCTGCTCCGGCGTCGGCGCGTCCCCGGAGCCGTCCGCGCACCCGATCGCGATGAACGCGTCCGCGCTGTTGTCGTAGTGCCCCTCCTCGTCACGGCCGTTGTAGTTGTCGGCGTAGAACAGCAGTGCGTCGGGCGAATTGCGCACCATCGCGTCGGAGAGCGCGTCGCGAAGGTACTTCCACGCGGTGTCCTTGTCGCCGTACAGCAGGCTGACCGCGCCGATCCAGCCCAGGCTGGAGGTCAGTTGGCGGCCGGAGCGGCTGCGCAACGGCTTGTCCTGGAGGCCGTCCAGGAAGTCCGCGACCTTCGTCGGGGCGGTGGCGGGATCCGTGCCGAGCGCGCAGCCCGGGCGCTTCGCGCAGTCCTCGGCGAACCGGCGCAGCGACCGGTCGAAGCCGACCTGCTGGTCGACCGACGAGCTCAGCCCGTCCGCGGCCGGGTCCACCGCGCCGTCCAGGACCAGCCGGCCGGTGCGGCCCGGGAAACGTTCGGCGTACGTGGCGCCGAGGTAGGTGCCGTACGAGAAGCCGATGTAGTTGAGCTTCTCGTCGCCCAGGGCCGCGCGCAGGATGTCCATGTCGCGCGCGGCGTTGTCGGTGCCGACGAAGGGCAGCAGCTCGCCGGACCTGCTCTGGCACTCCGCCGCGTAGTTCTTCTCCCGCTGCTTGGCCCGGACCTCGGCCTGTGCCGGGTCGTCGGGCAGGTCCTCGGCCACGTAGGCGTCGCGCTCGCGGTCGGTCATGCACTTCACCGGCGCGCTGCGGTCGACCCCGCGCGGGTCGAAGCCGACGATGTCGTAGGCGTCCAGGAGCGGCTTGCCGATCGTGTCGGAGGCCATCCACCAGGCCGCCTCGACCCCGGAGCCGCCCGGGCCGCCGGGGTTCAGCAGCAGCGAGCCGATCCGCTGCCCGGGCTTGGCCGCGGTCTTGCGGGTGACCGCGATGTCGATCGTCTTCCCGGCCGGCCGGGCGTAGTCGAGCGGGACGGTGAACGTCGCGCAGCGGAACGTCGTGGCCTGGGTCCGCTGGTCCTCGTCGTCGCTCTCGCAGGGCTTCCAGGCCGGCCGCTGCGTGTAGAAACGGGTCAGCCCGGGGTTGGGGTCACCGGGCGTGGCCGGCGCCTTCGCGCCGGAGCCGCCGGGAGCCGCCGTGCTCCGGCCGTTCCCGTCCACGGCGTCACCGAGATCGGACGCGACGGTACAACTCGCGACCACCGCGACGGCGAGCACGACCGGGATCGCACGACCGATGAGTCCCACTCGGGATATTCGTTTCACGCGTACTGCCTACCATCGAACGCATGCTCGTGCACGAATCGCGGTCGGCGGGACCCCGCCCGCGAGCCGCCGAGCCGGACCCCGCCCACGCGGGTCAGGCCGCCGGATTCTTGGTGTTGCGGCCCAGGAAGGTGAGCGCCTCGGACAGCTGACGCGTTATGTCGCTCGACGCTCCGCCGGCTCCGGCGACGGTCTTCACCTGCGTCGGGGCCTTGGCCTTGGCGGCGAATTCGGAGCCCGTCGTGCCGGTGTGGCCGGACAGCAGGATCCGTACGTCGGGACGACCGTCGAGGAGCCTGACCGGGTCGTTCGCGGCCTTCGCCTGCGGATCGGCGTTCCACAGCGGGGACTTGAGCGCGGTCCGGCCCGACAGGCTGACCGCGGCGGCGTAGTACTGCGGGTACTGCAACGCGTACTTGACCGCGCACAGGCCGCCCGAGCCGTCCCCGATCAGTGCCCACGAGGCCCGGTCGACGGCGGTGCGATAGGTCGCCGCGACCGCCTCGCGGACGTCCTCGTTGTGGAAGGTGGCCATCTTCGGCTTGTTCGGGACATCGCTGCACTCGGTGTCCTTGGCCGCGGTCAGACCCGCGTCCACGTCCTGCTTCGGGTAGGGCATCAACTCGGGCGCGACCACGATGTACGGCGGGACCGTGCCGGTCTCGATCGCCGCCGCGAGCTTGGGCAGGAAGGACACCGAGTCGTCGACGAAGCTGTTCGACTCGACGCCCGGCAGCGACGACTGGGTCACGAGTACGGGGTAGGTACGGCCGCGGTTGGCGGGGGCGTCGTACCCCGGGGGGAGCCAGACCCACACGTCGGCGGTGACGCCGGACCGGCGGCCCTCGACGGTCGCCTTGTTGAGCGTGCCGCCGGACTTGGCCGCCACCTTGGTGAACCGCTGCGGCGCGACCGCGGGCCCCGAGGAGGTCGGTGCGGGCGAGCCGGCCGGCTGGTCGGGCGTGGTCGCGGCGACGTTCTGCGCGTCGTCGTCGGCGATGCCCTTGTACGCGAAGGTGCCGCCGACCCCGGCGGCGATCACGGCCAGCGCGAGCAGGCCGACGCCGAGCGGCGAGCGCAGCCCGCGCCTGCGCCGGGCCGGGGCCCGATCGGCTTCCAGGGGCCCGGAGCCGCGTGCAGCGGTTCGTGCCGGGCCAACGCCGCCGGCGCCGACGAGGTCAGCTCCACCGGCGCGAACGGCAGCGGCAACTCGGCTCGTACGGTGGCCGGTTCCGGCGCGGCGTCCCGCTCCGGCGCCATCGCCCGCTCCCGGGTCGACACGTGTGGCACGGCCGCCGCGGCGGGCCGGCGACGGCGGCGCGGTGGGCTCGGGCCCGGGCCCGGCCTCGGCTGTCCCGGCCGCGGCGGCCCGCGATGCCCGTGCTCTCCACACGAGAACGACGACTGCCCCGAGGGTCACCGCGATCAGCAGACCTTTGAGCGTCCTGGTCACGGAACGCAACCCCGCACCGTCCTTCCGACCTCACCAGCCACAATGTTCCCGCGAACTCTCCCACGATGACGTACAAGTGGGGGTCGCGGGTTCCGCCCGACGAGCACTGCCGCTCCAAGGAGTGAACCGACCCGCGGCGGGAGCGAACGACGAGCGCTCAGCCGGTCCGCAGGGTCAGCACCATCGCCTCGACCGCGAGCAACGGCGCGACGTTCGCGTCGATCGCGCGACGGCAGGCCAGGATCGCCTCGATCCGCCGCAGCGTCGCCTCCGGCACGGACGACCGGGCCACCGTGTCCAGATCGGCGCGCAGCACGTCGTTGGCCAGCGGGACCGCCGCGCGCAGCTGTAGCGCCAGCACGTCCCGGTAGAACGTGGTCAGGTCCACCAACGCGCGGTCCAGGCAGTCCCGTTGCGTGCGGGTGGCCCGCTTCTTCTGCTTGTTCTCCAGTTCCTTCATCACGCCGGCCGTGCCGCTGGGCATCCGACCGCCGCCGACCGCGCCGAGCGCGGCCCGCAGTTCCTCGGTCTCGCGGCCGTCCAGATCGGCCGCGACCTGCTTCGCGTCCTCGGCGGCCGCGTCCACCAGGCGCTGCGCGGCGGCCATCGCCCGGCCGATGTCGCCGACCACCATCGGGATCCGCAGCACGTCGGCCCGGCGCCCGCGGGCCTGCTCGTCCAGCGCGAGCCGGCGCGCGCTCTTGATGTCGCCGCTCGACGCGGCGGCGGCGAACGCGGCCATCGCCGGATCGATCCCGTCCCGGCGCATCAGCAGGTCGGCCACCGCGCCGGCGGGCGGCGTGCGCAGCGCGACGTTGCGGCAGCGCGAGCGGATCGTGGGCAGCGCGTCCTCCAGGGACGGCGCGCACAGCAGCCACACGGTCCGGTCGGCGGGTTCCTCGATCGCCTTGAGCAGGACGTTGCCCGCGCCCTCGGTGAGCCGGCCCGCGTCCTCCAGGATGATCACCTGCCAGCGCCCGCCGGCCGGCGTCATGGCCGCGCGGCGGACCAGGTCGCGGGTCTCCTTGACGCCGATCGACAACAGCTCGGTGGCGACCACGTCGACGTCGGCGTGCGTCCCGGTCAGCGCGGTGTGGCAGCCGTCGCAGTGCCCGCAGCCCGGCTCGGCGCCCAGCGCCAGATCGGGGCTCACGCACTGCAGTGCCGCGGCGAACGCGCGGGCGGCGGTCGCGGTGCCGACCCCGGGCGGGCCGGTGAACAGCCACGCGTGGGTCATCCCGCCGACGCCCTCGCCCGCGAGGACCGCCCGGGCGGCGCCGGCCGCGGTGCGCAGCTGCTCGGCGACGCGATCCTGCCCGACGAGGTCGTCCCAGACGGTCACGCGCTCTTGTCTCCTCGTTCCGGTGTGGTCCCGGTACGACCGTACCGGGGTGACGTGACATTCGAGTCCACGTCACCCCGGCGGCACGATGCCCCGAGGCATCCGGACACCCGGGCCGCGCGTCAGGACTTGTTGCGGCGCCAACGGCGCTTGCGGCCCTGGTCCGCCGACCCTTCCTCCGCGTCGTCCGGCTCCGGCTCGGCCTCGTCCGGCTCCGGCTCGCCCGTCCACGGCCCGAGCAGGTCGTCGGCCAGCGTGTGGTCGGCGTCGCCCGCGGGCGGCGCGACCGTCGACAGCGCGCGCGTCTCGTCCAGGTTCAGCTGCGGGATCTCCCGGGTGTCCTCGGCCGCCTCGCGCAGTCGCAGCTGCTGCAACTCGGTGGTGTCGGCGTTGTCCGGCGCCTCGGGCTGCGGCCGCGGCACACCGTGCACGGGCGTGTCCGCCATGTCCGGATCGGGCCGACGCATCCCGTGTACCGGCGTCTCGAGCGTGCTCGGGTCCTCGGACGGGCCCGCCTCCGCCGCGAGCGCGGCGGCCTCCTGCGCGGCGCGTGCCCGCGCGGTCGCGGCGGCCTCGGACGCGCGGGACGCCTCCCGCTCGGCACGGCGGCGCTCGGACTCGGCGCGGCGCAGGGCGTCCTCGGCCCGGCGGCGCTCCTCGGCCAGTCGGCGCTCGTCCGCGACCCGGGCGGCCTCCTCGGCGCGCATCCGCTCGACGTCGCGCGCCGCCTCGGCCTGCAACCGGTCGCGCTCCTCCTCGGCGGCGCGCTGCCGCGCCAACTCGGCCTCGCGGTCCTCCTCGGCCGCGGCCCGGGCCTGCTCGGCCTGCAACGCGGACGCCTCCTCGAGCCGACGGCGCTGCTCGTCGCGGCGCTCGGCCTCCTCCGCGGCGCGCACCCGGGCCTCTTCGGCCCTGGCCTTGGCGTCCTCGGCGACCCGCTGCTGCTCCTCGGCGCGGCGCTCGGCCTCGGCCGCGAGCCGGCGGCGCTCCGACTCGGCGTGCAGCCGGGCCTCCTCGGCGGCCTCCGCCGCGGTGCGGGCCCGCTGGTCGGCCTCGGCGGAGATCCGGCGCGCCTCCTCCTCGGCGTAGCGCTGCTCCTCCTCGGCCAGCCGCGCGGACTCCTCGGCGAGCCGGGCGTGTTCGGCCTGGCGCTGGCGCTCCTCGCTCTCGGCCCGAAGGCGCGCGATCAACGCGGCCTTCTCGGCGTCGCGTGCGGCCTGCTCGGCCTTGCGCCGGGCGTCCTCCTCGCGCATCCGCTTGGCCAGTTCCAGGGCCTGTCGCTTCTCCTGCTCGGACAGCGGCAGTTCGCGGTCGAGCCGGTGCCGGATCGGCGTGGTGACCGCGTCCGGCTCCTGGTCGGCGTCCACCACGAGGTAGCGGTCGGGGTCGTGCGCGGCCAGGTCCAGAAACGCGTGCCGGATCCGCAGGTGGAAGTCACGCGGCTCGGACTCCAGGCGGTCGGGCGCCTCGGTGAAGCGGCCGTGTCCCACCGTGGGGTCGAGGTCGAGCAGGATGGTCAGGTCGGGCAGCAGCCCGTCGGTCGCCCAGCGCGAGACCCGGCCGATCTCGCGCGCGCCCAGGCCGCGTCCGGCGCCCTGGTAGGCGATCGAGGAGTCGATGTAGCGGTCGCTGATCACGATCGCGCCGCGCCGCAGGGCGGGCAGGATCACGGTCTGCACGTGCTCGGCCCGGTCCGCCGCGTACAGCAGCGCCTCGGTGCGCGCGTCGACCGGATCGCCGTCCAGGTCGAGCAGCATCGCGCGCAGCCGCTTGCCGACCGCGGTCGCGCCCGGCTCGCGGGTGACCACGACCTCGTGCCCCTTGGCCCGTATCCACGCCGCGATCGCGTCGGCCTGGGTCGACTTGCCCGCGCCCTCGCCGCCCTCCAGGGCGATGAAGAAGCCGGTGGTCCCGGCCGGCCGCCCGGTGACGTGGTCCTCGTTGCGGGTCGCCGCGGCGAGGTCGCGCAGGATCGGCACGCCGCGCCGGTCGTCGACGCTCAGCAGCGCGATCCAGCCGAGGATGATCACGAACAGGCCGGTGCCGGCCAGCACCAGCGCGGCCCCGCTGTAGTCGAACGTGAACCGGTCGGCGATCACCCACGAGCGGGCTCCGGCGTATCCCGCGCCGATCGGTCCGGCGACGAGCGCGACGAACAGCACGATCCGCACGATCAGTTGCGCGAAGGCGAACGCCCGGCTCCGCAGGTCCTCACCGAAGTCCAGGCCGTACATCGTGTAGCCGGTGACCCAGGCGACGCCCGCGAACACCCCGAGCAGGGCGGCGAGTACCGCGGCCATCACGACGTTGGCGACCGCGGCCAGGATCAGCAGCGTGAGCCCCGCGCACATCACGGCCATGCCGTACAGGCGCCGCCGGCTGAACGCCGGGACCACACGCGGACCCCACAGCATGCCCGCGCTGACACCGGCGATGAGCATCAGGAACACCGTGCCGTACGCGGCGTTTCCGGCGTGCAGCCCGACCACGAGCAGCGGCGCGGTCGACACGAGTGCACCGCCCGCCAGGAACAGCGCGATCATGCCGACGATCAGGCCGCGCGCGGTCCGGCCGTGGCCGAACACCCGGCGGACGTCGGCGAGCACCTTGAACGGGTTCGGGCGTCGCGTGCTGACCGAGCGCCCGCGCGTGGGCATCCGGATCATCGACGCGAACACCGCGGCCAGCGCGAACACGGCGGCCGCGGTGTAGAAGGCCAGGTTCGAGGGGTGGTCGACGAACATCGACACGTCGTGCGAGAAGGCCGTGCCGACGAGCGCGGTGAACACGAACAGCAGCGCCGCCGCCGGGGCCGCGCCGTAGGACGTCACGAGGTTGAACTGGTTGGCGGTGCCCATCCGTTGCCGGGGCACCAGGTTGGGCACGGTGGCGTCGCGGGCGGGTCCGGCGAGCGCGCCGACCACGCCGACCGCCGCCGTCGCGCCCCAGATCCACCACATCTTGTCCACGAACGGCACGGACACGAGCACCGCGGCCCGGATCACGTCGCACGTCACCAGCGTCCAGCGCCGGTCGAGGTGGTCCACGATCGGACCGGCCACCGAGGCCATCACGGCCGCCGGCAACAACCGCAGCGCGAACACGACGGCGACGGCCGTCGCGTGTTTGCGATAGTCCCCGTCGACGGTCCACAGCGCGGCCGAGGTGAGTGCCAGCAGGGCGAGCCAGTCACCGAGCGCGGACGCCGCGACCGCGAACCAGAAGCGACGGAACGGGCGGATGCTCAGCACACCCCCGATGCCCTCTGTCGGCTCGACCTGACGGGGCGGTATCGCCGAATCCGGCGCTTGCTGCTCCGCGTGCGTCATACGGAGAACCCTAACGTCGTCACCAGACGGGAAACGGCAACCTCAACCGCATCCCCCGTGCTCCGGCGGCGGACCGTAGCACAGGGCCCGATGTCGTCGCCGGAACCGACCGAGGCGGCGCCGGATCCCGCCGGCGCCGCCCTGATCGATACGTACCGAGATATCCCTACCTCGGCATTGTCGCCTCACGCCTTGTCGGTCGCACTCTTCGCGCCGGCGTTCGCCGTCGCCTTGGCGGCGGCGGCCTTCGTGGTCTTGCCGTCGGCCGCGGTCTTCTTGGCGGCCGTCTTCTTGGCGGCGGTCTTCGTCGCCGTCGCCTTCTTCGCGGGCGCCTTCTTCGCGGCGGCCTTCTTGGTGGTCTTCTTCGCCGGGCCCTTGGCCCGCTTGTCCGCGAGCAGCTCGTAGCCGCGCTCGGGCGTGATCGTCTCGACCGAGTCGTCCGCGCGCAGCGTCGCGTTGGTCTCGCCGTCGGTCACGTACGGACCGAATCGGCCGTCCTTGACCGTGACCGCCTTGCCGCTGACCGGGTCGGTGCCCAGTTCCTTCAGCGGCGGCTTGGCCGCGGCCCGACCACGCGCCTTCGGCTGGGCGTAGATGGCCAGCGCCTCGTCGAGGGTCACCGTGAACAGCTGGTCCTCGGTCTCCAGGGAGCGCGAGTCGGTGTCCATCTTGAGGTACGGGCCGTAGCGGCCGTTCTGCGCGGTGATCTCGGTACCCGTCTCCGGGTGCTTGCCCACCACGCGCGGCAGCGTGAAGAGCTTGAGCGCGTCCTCCAGGGTGACCGTGTCGAGCGCCATCGACTTGAAGAGGGACGCGGTGCGCGGCTTGGGGCCGTTCTTCGCGGCGGCCTTCTTCGCGGTCTTCTTGGCGGGCTTCGCGCCGTCGGCAGGCGTGGCCGCCGGGGTGGCGGGAGCCGGCGGCTCGGGCAGGACCTCGGTCACGTACGGGCCGTAGCGCCCGTCCTTGGCCACGATCATGTGCCCGCTGATCGGGTCAACGCCCAGTTCGTGGTCGCCGCTGGGCTTGTCGAGCAGTTCCTCGGCCTTGGCCACGGTCAGCTCGTCCGGCGGCAGGTCGTCGGGGACGTCCGCGCGCTGGTCGCCGCGCTCGACGTACGGCCCGTACCGGCCCACCCGCAGCACGATGCCCTCGCCCACCGGGAACGAGTTGACCTCGCGGGCGTCGATCGCGCTGAGGTCGGTGACCAGCGCCTTGAGCCCGCCGAGGTGATCCTCGTTCGGCTGGGCCTCGTCGCCGAAGTAGAACTTGCGCAGCCACGGCACGGACTCGGTCTCGCCGCGCGCGATGCGGTCGAGGTCGTCCTCCATCTTGGCGGTGAAGTCGTAGTCGACGAGCGTGGCGAAGTGGCCTTCGAGCAGGCCGACCACCGCGAACGCCAGGAAGGACGGCACCAGGGCCGTGCCCTTCTTGAACGTGTAGCCGCGGTCCAGGATCGTGCCGACGATCGACGCGAACGTCGAGGGGCGGCCGATCTCGCGGTCCTCCAGCTCCTTGATCAGCGACGCCTCGGTGTAGCGGGCCGGCGGCTTGGTCGCGTGGCCCTCCGGGGTGAGCTGGTCGGCGGTGAGCGCGTCGCCCTCGGTGACCATCGGCAGCCGGCGCTCGCGGTCGTCCAGCTCCGCGTCCGGGTCGTCCGAGCCCTCGACGTAGGCCTTGAGGAAGCCGTGGAAGGTGATGATCTTGCCGCTCGCGGTGAATTCCGCGTCGCGCCCGGGCAGGTCCGCGCCCTGGGCCGTGGCCCCGATGCGGACGGTGACCGACTGGCCGACCGCGTCCTTCATCTGCGACGCGACGGTACGCATCCAGATCAGTTCGTACAGTCGGAACTCGTCACCCGCGAGGCCGGTCTCGGCGGGCGTGCGGAAGCTCTCCCCCGACGGGCGGATCGCCTCGTGCGCCTCCTGAGCGTTCTTGACCTTGCCGGTGTACACCCGCGGCGCGTCCGGCACGTACTCGGCGCCGTACAGCTCCCGCACCTGCGCCCGGGCGGCCGTGACGGCCGTCTCGGACAGCGTGGTGGAGTCGGTACGCATGTAGGTGATGAAGCCGTTCTCGTACAGCTTCTGCGCGATCTGCATCGTGCGCTTCGCGCCGTAGCCGAGCTTGCGCGAGGCCTCCTGCTGGAGGGTCGTCGTGCGGAACGGGGCGTACGGGGAGCGACGGTAGGGCTTGCGCTCGACGGCGCGCACCGAGAACGACGCGGATTCGAGCGCGGCGGTCAGCGCGCGGGCGCCGGCCTCCTCCAACTGGAGCACGCCGGCGTTCTTGAGCCTGCCGTCGGAGCCGAAGTCGCGACCGGAGGCGACGCGCTTGCCGTCCAGCGAGACCAGGCGCGCGTTCATCGTGCTCGGGTCGCTCGGGTCGCCGACCCGGCCGGTGCCGAACACGCCGAGCACGTCCCAGTAGGACGCCGACGTGAACGCGCGGCGCTCCCGCTCGCGCTCGACCACCAGACGGGTGGCCACCGACTGGACGCGGCCCGCCGAAAGGCGCGGGCCGACCTTCTTCCACAGGACCGGCGAGACCTCGTAGCCGTAGAGGCGGTCGAGGATGCGGCGGGTCTCCTGCGCGTCGACCAGGCGCTGGTTGAGCTCACGCGGGTTGTTCACCGCGTTGCGGATCGCGTCCTTGGTGATCTCGTGGAACACCATGCGGTGCACGGGCACCTTGGGCTTGAGCACCTCGAGGAGGTGCCACGCGATGGCCTCGCCCTCGCGGTCCTCGTCGGTTGCGAGGAAGAGCTCGTCGGCGTCCTTGAGGAGCTTCTTGAGCTTGGCGACCTGGGCCTTCTTGTCGGCGTTGACGACGTAGATCGGCTCGAAGTCGGCGTCCACGTCCACGCCCAGGCGGGCCCACGGCTTGCCCGCGTACTCGGCGGGCACCTCGGCGGCGCCGTTGGGCAGGTCGCGGATGTGTCCCACGCTCGCCTCGACCACGTAACCGGGGCCGAGATAGCCCTTGATCGTTTTCGCCTTGGCCGGGGACTCGACAATGACGAGTCTCAGGCCGTCGCGCGCGGTCTCGCTGCTCGGGGACACCTTCGCTTCTCTCTCCATCGTCGTCGGCAACGACCTGGCCACGGGGCAAGGTCGTACTCGGGGTTCGTATTCACATTGCGGTCGCCGTGTGGCGGAGTGTGACCGGGGGTCGGCCCCCTGTGTCAAACCGGTTCTGCTCGGCTTGCCTCACGGAGTCGCCCCGGTGCGCCGGTCCGTCCGTATCGTCCGCCGGGTCCGACGATCGCTGCGACGGTCGGTACCCACGCCACTCGAACGGTAACGCGCGCATCGCGGTTCCCGCCTCCCGACCCCGTGGGTTCGCGGTCGAGCGGGAAGCCGCCGCCTCCATACAACACATTTTCTTGGCGACGGCAAGGAGTATCCGGTTGGGACAACACAAGCGACTGTACAGGCGCCACGCCCCCGATCACGGTGCACCGGACCAAGCCGCGCTCAGTCGACCGGGTCGGACACCCCCGCGGCGGCGTCCTCGACCGGCGGGAACAGCAGGAATCCGTCGGCCACCAATCCGCGCAGTTCGCCGGGTACGGCGTCGCGCAGATCGGCCGCGTCCTCGTCGATGAGCTGGGCGATCGCGTCCACGATGACGCCGGCCGGAAGCCGCCCGTCGCTGGCGCCGGCGAGCGCCGCGCCGACGGTGTCCACCCGGTCCGCGCGGCACATGCCGCGCCGCTGGCGCAGCACGACCGCCTCGGGGTCCTCTGCGCCGGGGGCGCCGGTCTGCTCCTGGACCACGTGGTCGGCGAGCCGGAAGGCGACGTCGAGCAGGCCGTCGTCGTTCGTCCGGGCCAGTCGGTCCTGCCGGCCGAACCAGGCATGCACCTCGGAACCGAGTGGTTGTTCGATCGCGTGCGGCCAGTCCTCGATGTGCACCTTCGGCGTGTCGGCCCCGGACGCGCGCAGCGTGATCCAGCCGAATCCGATCCCCTCGACGCCGTCCCGCTCGAACGCGTCCAGCCACGCGTCGTAGCGTTCGGCGTAGGCGCTTCCGTGGTGGTCGCCGGAATCGCGCAGCCACAGCTCGGCGTACTGCGCCGGGTCCTGGACGTCGCGCTGGACCACCCAGGCGTCGCACCCGGTGGGCTCCAGCCACGCCGCGAGCCGGTCCTGCCAGTCCTGGCCGCGCAGGTGCTGCCAGTTGGCCAGCAGCTGGCAGTAGCCGCCGTCGGCCAGGAAGCGCGGCGCCTGGGCCACCAGGAGCCGGCAGACCTCGTCGCCGGGCAGGCCCGCGTCGCGGTAGGTGTACCGCTCGCCCACCGGAGTGATCACGAACGGCGGGTTGGAGACGATCAGGTCGAACCGCTCACCCTCGACCGGCTCGAACAGGCTGCCCTCGGCGAGGCCGACATTGCCCACCCCGGACAGCGCCATGGTCAGCCGGGTGAGGTCGAGCGCCCGGTGGTTGACGTCGGTCGCGAGCACCGATTCGGCGTGTCGCGACGCGTGCAGGGCCTGGACGCCGCAGCCGGTGCCCAGGTCGAGCGCGCGGCCCACGGGCTCGCGCACGGTGATCCCGGCGAGCGTCGTGGACGCGCCGCCGATCCCGAGCACGTGGTCGGCGCGCACCGGCCCGTTGACGCCGCCGATGCCCGAGCCGAGGTCGGACACCACCCACCAGTCGGTGTCGGCCTCGCCGTAGGGGCGGATGTCCACGAGTGGGCGCACGGCGTCGCCGTCCCGCTCCAGGAGGCCGCCCGCGAGCGCCTCCTCGAGCGGGAGCGCGCGCCGCACGTGCGCCTCGGGCGCCGACGACTGCAGCAGGAAGAGCCGGATGAGCACCGCGAGCGGGCTCGCCGCGTCGGACCGCAGGGCACGCAGCGCGGGCACGGTCTCACCGCGCGACAGCGCCGCGTACGCCTGCGGGCCGAGGGCGTCGAGGCAGCCGTCGACGGTGTAGCCGGCCGTGATCAGGGCCTCGCGGAGTCGGGCCACCTGGGAGGAGTCGTTCATGGTCACGCGCACCATCCTGCCTCGTGGGCGCGCGGCCGCCGATCAGGTCGGGGGCGGGGGCGTGTTCGGGGTCGTCGTCGGGAGCGGCTCCCGGGTGCCGTCCGGGGCGGCCGTGGAGGGCCCGGGCGACCCGGTTCCGGGCGCGGTGCTCGGCGCCGCGGAGGAGGTCGGCGTGCCGCCCGCCGAGGCGCTCGGGGAGGGGCTCGTCGACGGCGCGCCCGTAGTCGGCGCGCCCGTGCCCGGCGTCGTGGGGATCGAGTCCGGCTTGCCCGCCGCACAGCCCGGCACCGACGCGAGCGCCTTGCCGGCGTCGCCCTGGTGCAGCTTGCCCAGCGCGGTGTGCGAGGACGCCCGCAGCGTGTTTATCTCCGGTTCCAGCGTGCGCAATCCGTCGGCGAACACGTTCTGTCGGTCGGTCGCCAGGCCCTCGACCTTGGCCTGGATCGCGCCCCAGCCCCTGGCCGCGGCGCGCAGTTCCTCGACCACCGTGGTGCGCAGTGCGGCGCCGTCCGACACCGCCGGGACGCCGGCCTTGTCGATCGCCTCGGCGAGCGCGTTGTCCGCGTCCGCGAGCTTGGCGATGTCACCGGCGAGCCGGGTGCGCAGCGTCGCGGGCTGTTCGTTCGGGATGACCTTGCCGACGTCCGCGAGCGCCGTGCGCGCGTCGTCGATCCGGGCCGTGACGTCCACCGCGCACACCTTCGCGGCCCACGCCCGCAGTTCGGCCTGCTTCTTCTTGTCGTTCTTGCCGTCGTCGCCGCCACACGCGGTCAAGGCCGATGCCAGGACCAGCGCGGAGACCACCAGGAACTTCCTCGACACGCTTTCCACCTTCGCTCGGAGCCGGACGCAGACTCGCACAGCGCAAAGGTGTTCGGCCAAACGAGGGACCCACACGGCACGGACGCGGGGCCGGAATCCCGGTCCCGCGCCCGTGTTCGTGCCGGCGCTCGTGGTGTTCGCTCGCTCCCGATCCGGTGTGATCCGGCTCGGCTCGGATCAGGCGGCCGCCTTGGTCGGCTGCTCCTCGTGGTCGCCGTCGTCCTCGCCGACGACGACCGACTTGCGCTTGCTGTACCAGACCGCGCCCACGATCACGATCACCGAGAAGGCCGCCGCGAGCGCGCGCAGCGCGTTGTTCTTGTCCTCGCCGATGGTCAGTTTGATCACCGCCGGCGCGATCAGCAGCGACACCAGGTTCATCACCTTGAGCAGCGGGTTGATCGCCGGTCCCGCGGTGTCCTTGAACGGGTCGCCGACCGTGTCCCCGATGATGGTGGCCTCGTGGGCTGCTGAGCCCTTGCCGCCGTAACTGCCGTCCTCGACCATCTTCTTGGCGTTGTCCCACGCGCCGCCGGAGTTGGCCAGGAAGACCGCCATCAGCGTGCCGGTGCCGATCGCCCCCGCGAGGAACGCCGCGAGCGGGCCGATCCCGAGGGTGAACCCGACCGCGATCGGGGCCATCACCGCGAGCAGCCCCGGGGTGGCCAGCTCACGCAGCGAGTCGCGCGTGCAGATGTCCACCACCCGGCCGTACTCGGGCAGCTCGGTGCCGTCCATGATCCCGGGTCGGGTCCGGAACTGGTTGCGCACCTCGAACACCACCGCGCCCGCGGCCCGCGACACCGCGTTGATCGCGAGGCCGCTGAACAGGAACACCACGGCCGCGCCCAGGATCAGGCCGACCAGGTTGTTCGGTTGGGTGATGTCGGTGGTGAAGGAGAGCGAGGTGAGCTTGGAGACGTCCTTGAGGCCACCGGCCTCGTTGACGGCCGTGTTCACGGCGTCGCGGTAGGACCCGTACAGCGCGGTCGCCGCGAGCACGGCGGTGGCGATCGCGATGCCCTTGGTGATCGCCTTGGTCGTGTTGCCCACGGCGTCGAGTTCGGTGAGCACCTGCGCGCCCTCGCCCTCGACGTCGCCGGACATCTCCGCGATGCCCTGCGCGTTGTCGGCGACCGGACCGAACGTGTCCATGGCCACGATCACCCCGACCGTGGTCAACAACCCGGTGCCCGCGAGCGCGACCGCGAACAGCGCGAGCATGATGATCCCCGCGCCGAGCAGGTACGCGCCGAGCACCGCCACCGAGATCAGCACCGCCGCGTACACGGCGGACTCCAGGCCCAGCGCGATGCCGGACAGGATCACCGTCGCCGGACCGGTCAGCGAGGTCTTGGTGACGTCGCGTACCGGGCGCCGGCTGGTCTCGGTGAAGTAGCCGGTGAGCTGCTGGATGACCGCCGCGAGGACGATCCCGATCAACACCGCCACCAGCGCGAACACGCGCGGGTCGGCGTCGTGCGCGAGGATCTCCTGGTCCGCCAGCCCGTCCAGGTCCGAGAACTTGCTCGGCAGGTACAGGAACGCGGCGCCCGCGACCAGGATCAGCGAGATGACCGCCGAGACGAAGAAGCCCCGGTTGATCGCGCTCATCCCGCTGCGGTCGCCCGGGCGGGGCGCGACCGTGTAGATGCCCACCACCGCGGTGAGCACCCCGATGGCGGGGACGATCAGCGGGAAGACGAGCCCCGCGTCGCCGAACGCGGCCTTGCCCAGGATCAGCGCGGCCACCAGCGTGACCGCGTAGGACTCGAACAGGTCCGCGGCCATGCCCGCGCAGTCGCCGACGTTGTCCCCGACGTTGTCGGCGATCGTGGCGGCGTTGCGCGGGTCGTCCTCGGGGATGCCCTGTTCGACCTTGCCGACCAGGTCGGCGCCGACGTCGGCGGCCTTGGTGAAGATGCCGCCGCCCACGCGCATGAACATCGCCAGCAGCGCGGCGCCGAAGCCGAAGCCCTCGAGCACCTTGGGGGCGTCCTCGCGGTACAGGATCACCACGAGTGCCGCCCCGAACAGGCCGAGGCCGACGGTGAACATGCCGGCGACGCCGCCGGTGCGGAACGCGATCCGCATCGCCGCGTCGCGACCACCGGCCCCGGTGCGGGCCGCCGCGGCGACGCGCACGTTGCTGCGGACGGCGAGCCACATGCCGACGTACCCGGTGACGGCGGAGAAGACCGCGCCCACCAGGAAGAAGATCGAGCGGCCGATCCGCTCGTTCCAGTCGTCCGCCGGCAACAGCATGAGCAGGAAGAAGACACCCGCCGCGAACACCGCGAGGGTGCGGAACTGACGGGTGAGATAGGCGGCGGCGCCCTCTTGGATCGCACCGGCGATCCGTCTCATGGACTCGGTGCCTTCGTCGGCGGCGAGCACTTGACGCACGAGCCCCGCGGCGACACCCAGGGCGCCGAGGGCGATCACCGCGACGATGACGACGTAGGTGAGGTTGCTGCCGGAGACGGAGACGTCTGCGGCCATGGTGAGTTCGGAGGGGTGGATCCCGGACATTCGTCCTCCTTGGCTAGGAGCACTTTCAGATCGGGACTTCTCAATGCGAAAGGAGTGTATGCAAATGATCAAGATCAGACCATGGGAATCGCCATGATCAGATCAAATTACCGACGAAATCCGGGCGCGATTCCCAAAAATGACACACGGGTCCGGAAGCAGGTTTTACGACCCGGAAATCGGGATACACGGGAACGCCGAAATCGCCCCCGGGCGGCCGGGGGCGATGGCGGTGCGACGGATGACGGCCGCGCGATCGCGGCCGGGCGGGTGGCGGGTCCCGGCTAGCCGACGGTCTCGGCGGACTTGGCGCCGGAGGGCCACGACATGCGGATCACGCCGCCCTCGGAGCCGGCCCGTACGTCGAGGTCGTCGACCAGGCCGAGGATCACGGCGAGGCCCATCTCGTTCTCGATGACATCGAGACCGGCGCCGTTCGAGGACAGGTCGGGCACCAGCCCGGCGCCCTCCGCGAGGCCCGCCTCGGTCAACGCCGGCTGTGGAACGCCGTCGTTGACCTCGATGCAGAAGCGGCCGTTGCCGTCGTCCAGGGTGACCGTGACCGGGCGGTCGTCGTCCGCCCGGTCCAGGTGCATCCCGACGGCGCGGGAACACGCCTCGCCGACGGCGAGGCGCACCTCGTCGAGCACCGTCTCAGCAACCCCCGCGCGCCGCGCGACGGCGGCGGCGACGAGCCGCGCCGTGCGGACGTGTTCGGGCAGCGCGCTGAAGCGCAGCTCGACGATGGCCATGGTTCCCCCAGCCGTGCGTGCACCCGCCCGGGTGGCGCGGGTGCGGTGTGCGTCCGGTCAGGACGCACGTCGGTCAGTCGGACGAGGCGATGGCCACGGCCACCGACGGATGAATCGGGAAGACCTTGGTCAGGCCGGTGATGCGGAAGATCTTCAGGATGCGCTCCTGAGTGCACACCAGCTGCAGCGAGCCCTCATGGGCACGCACTCGCTTCAGGCCACCCACCAGCACGCCGAGCCCGGTCGAGTCCAGGAAGTCGACTGCTTCCATGTCGACGATCAGGTGGAACTGGCCTTCGTTGACGAGTTCCACCAGTTGCTCGCGCAGCTTGGGTGCGGTGTATACATCGATCTCGCCGCCCACCTCGACGATCGTACGACCGCCCTCGGTTCGGGTCGACAGGGACAAGTCCACGGATCCTCCAGCACCTTGCTCTTGAGCGGTCGCCCCCCCATGGATCGGCAGCCGCCAAGGCATTCAACCACTTATGGGCACTAGGGGACGATGAATCCCGCGACATTGGATGTAACACTGGTGCCCGATGCAGCCCAGTACACGCCCCCCGGAAGGTCTTCTCGGCCGCCTTATGGCGGGTCGGGATCGACCCGATCGAGTGACGCACGTCCGGCGCATACCCGCTCGCGAAGGGGTTACCGCGGCCTGGCCCGATTGGGTTCGGCCGGAAGTCGGCGACGCGTTTCGCGCGGCGGGTATCGAACTGCCGTGGGAGCATCAGGCCCGCGCCGCCTCTGCTGCCGCACAGGGCCGCTCGGTCGTGATCGCCACCGGCACAGCCTCGGGCAAGTCCCTCGCCTATCTGTTGCCGGTTCTCACGACCCTGGTCGAGGGCGCGGACGCGCCCAGTGGGCGCGGTGCGACCGCACTCTACCTCTCCCCGACGAAAGCGCTGGCCGCGGATCAGGCGCGCGCCATCGAGGAATTGCGGGCGGCGAGCCCCGCATTGGGGTGTGTACGGACCGCCACGTACGACGGTGACACCCCGGTCGAAGCGCGTCGGTGGATCCGCGCGCACGCGTCGTACGTCCTGACGAATCCGGACATGTTGCACCGTGCGTTGCTGCCCGGACACCGTTCGTGGGGGCCGTTCCTGCGCTCGCTGCGCTATGTCGTGATCGACGAATGCCACACGTATCGCGGGGTGTTCGGCTCGCACGTGGCCCAGTTGATCCGGCGACTGCGTCGGGTGTGTCGCAGGTACGGATCGGATCCGGTGTTCATCCTCGCGTCGGCCACGGTGTCCGATCCGGCCGCCGCCGCCGAGCGGCTGATCGGCGACACCGTGGTCGAGGTGACCGAGGACGGCTCGCCGCACGGCGAACTGGTGTTCGCACTGTGGGAGCCGCCGCTGACCGGCCACGAGGGTGAACACGGTGCACCCGTACGGCGTACCGCGACCGCCGAGACCGCCGAGTTGCTGACGGACCTGGTCCTGGACGGCGTCCGGACGGTCGCCTTCGTCCGCTCGCGGCGCGGCGCCGAGGTGGTCCGGGTGATCGCGCGCGACCACCTCGCGCGGGTCGACGAGAAGCTGGCCGACCGGGTGGCGACCTACCGCGCGGGCTACCTGCCCCAGGAGCGCCGGGCGATCGAGCGCGCACTGCACGACGGCACCCTGCTCGGGGTGGCCGCGACCACCGCGCTCGAGCTGGGCGTGGACATCTCCGGCCTGGACGCGGTGCTGATCGCGGGCTACCCCGGCACACGGGCGTCGCTGTGGCAGCAGGCCGGGCGCGCGGGCCGGGCCGGGCAGGAGGCGCTGGCGATCCTGATCGCGCGCGACGACCCGCTGGACACCTTCCTCGTGCACCACCCCGAGGCGCTGTTCGACCGGCCGGTCGAGGCGACCGTGCTCGATCCGGACAACCCGTACGTGCTGGCCCCGCACCTGTGCGCGGCGGCGGCCGAGTTCGCCCTCACGGAGGAGGACCTGGAGCTCTTCGGGCCGGTCGCGGCCGAGCTGCTGCCGGGCCTGGAGCGGCGCGGGCTGCTGCGTCGGCGGACCTCCGGCTGGTATTGGACCAGTCGGGAACGGGCCACCGACCTCACCGACATCCGCGGCGCGGGCGGGCCGGCGGTGCGCGTGGTCGAGCAGGACACCGGCCGGCTGCTCGGCACGGTCGACGCCCCGGCGGCGCACGCCGCGGTGCACCCGGGCGCGGTGCACCTGCATCAGGGCGACACCTTCGTGGTCCGCGAACTCGACCTCGGCGAGGGCGTCGCGCTGGTACGGGCGGCGAATCCGGACTGGACCACCAGCGCGCGCGAGGTCACCGAGATCCGGGTCCTGGAGAGCGTGCGTACCCAGGAATGGGGCGCCGCGCGGCTGCACTTCGGGTCGGTCGAGGTCACCAGCCGGGTCGTCTCCTTCCAACGCAAGCGGATCGCCACCGGCGAGGTGCTCGGCGAGCACAAGCTCGATCTGCCGCAGCGCAGCCTGCGCACGCGGGCCGTGTGGTGGACGGTCACGCCCGAACAGGTCGCCGCGGCCGGCATCGAGGCCACCGATCTGCCGGGCGCCGCGCACGCGGCCGAGCACGCCTCGATCGGCCTGCTGCCGTTGTTCGCCACCTGCGACCGCTGGGACATCGGCGGGGTGTCCACCGCGCTGCACCCGGACACCCGGCTGCCGACGGTGTTCGTCTACGACGGCCACCCGGGCGGTGCCGGGTTCGCCGAGCGCGCGTACGTGACGGCGGCCGCGTGGCTGACCGCCACCCGCGCGGCGATCGCGTCGTGCGAGTGCGAGCACGGCTGCCCGAGCTGCGTGCAGTCGCCCAAGTGCGGCAACGGCAACCAGCCGCTCGACAAGGCGGGCGCGGTCGCGCTGCTCGGCGTGCTGCTCGCATCCGTCTCCTCGACCGGCCCCGCGCGGGCCGAGACCCGGGCCGACCCCGCGGCTGAGGATGCCTCCGCCTCGACCACGGCGAACCCGCCGGCGACCTGACAGCGGGTCACCCTGGTCCGCTGGGCCTCGGCGACCCGGCGGGCCAGCGCGCACGCGTCCTCGGCCCCGGACGCGGCCCGGCCCGCCGCCGCGAGCGCGGCCAGGTCGGCGGCGGCGCCCGCGCGGTGCCGGGCCGCGACCGCACCGGCGAACGCGAACACGAACGCGCTCACGCACACCGGCACGAGCGCGAGCCCGACCACCCAGATAGTCGCCGAGCCCTCGTCGGCACGGCCGCGCCCGATCACGGCGGCACCTCGTCCTCGGCGGCCGCGACCGCCGAATGTTCCACGTGGAACCCGACACCGGCCCACAACGCCCCCGGCGGAGCGACCTCGGCGGCCACCCGGAACCGGATCAGCCCGTCGCGGGTGACCACGTCGATCCGCGCGCCCACAGGTCCCGCGGCCAGCGCCCGGGCCCGGGCGACCGCCACCGGCTCCCCGCGGGCCAGCGCCCGCGCCCCCGCCTGCGCCGCGTCCACACACCGGATCTGCGCCGCGGCGGCACCGATGCCGAGAATCAGCACGGCGGTCAGCAGGACCAGGACCGGCAGCACGACGGCGGTCTCCGCGGTCACGAAGCCGTTCGAACGAGACTCGGAACAAGGCACGGAACGAAACCCGGAACGAGACTCGGAACGAGACTCGGAACGAGACTCAGAACGAGACATCGAGCGCCTTGGTGATCACGCCCGTGAGCGACGCCGCGACGCCGGGACTGGTCACGATCTTGAACAGCACCGCCCCGAAGGCCACCGCGGCCACGGTGCCCACGGCGTACTCGGCCGTGGTCATGCCACTGTCGTCACCCAGCCGCACCCGCAGCCGCAGCCGACGCACGGTCGGAACAAGAATTCGCATGAGACTCCCCCTCATCGATACATATCCGGATGAATCAAAACGGCCGCAGGAGCGTCGTGGTCAGGCCGATCACGATCGGAACGACACCGACGAGCAGGAAGGCCGGCAGAAAGCACAGGCCCAGTGGCACGGTCGCGCGCACCCCCACCCGGCGGGCGGCCGAGGTCGCGGCGCGGCGCCGTTCGGCCCGTTGTTCGTCGGCCATCCGAGCCACCGCCCCCGCCGCCGGCGCACCGCCCGTCGCGGCCCGGGCCAGCGTGCGGCCCAGCGGCGCGAGCACGGGATCGTCGGCCAGCCCGAGCCAGCACCGGCTCGGATCACCGCCGAGCCGCAACGACGCCACGATCGGCCGCAGCCGCGCCGCGAGCGGCCCACCGACCGCGTGCGCCACGGCCTCGGCGGCCTCGACCGGCGAACTCCCGGCGAGCAGGCAGGCCGCGAACAGGTCCGCGGCCGGGCGGCAGATCGGCCCGCAACCGATCCCGCAGCGCCCGCACCGACCGCGCCTCCAACCGGGCGAGCCGCCGATCGAGCAGCACCGCCGTCGCGACCCCGGCACCCCCACCCATCCAGCCGCCGAACACCGCGAACACGGCCGCCCCGCCGAGCACCGCCGCGAGCCGCCGCCCGAGCGCGGGATCCCGCCCCGGCCGACCACCCGACGCCGCCGCGCCCACTCCCGCGCACGGTGCCGGCCGCGCCCCCGGCCGCGGCGACCACCGCGATCACCGCCGCGAGGCCGCTCACGCCGGAACCGTCGGCACGGCCCGGGCCACCAGCCGATCCGTCCACTCCAAGCCGACCAGCACCAGGGCCAGGCCCCCGCACAGGCACCCGATCCCGGCCGGCGTGCGCAGCAGGACATCGACGGGCCGAGCCCCCAGACCACTGCCCAGGAACAGCCCGAAGACCGGCAGCCCGGCCAACACGTGCGCGGTCGAGCGCGCACCCGCGAGCTCGGCCGCCACCTCCTCGCGGGCGTCCTCCTCCGCGCGCAGCGTCGCCGCGATCCGTTCGAGCGCGGGCGCGAACCCGCCACCCCGGCCGGTCGCGATCCGCCAGCAGGCCGCGATCCGGCGCAACCCGGCCGCCCCCGGCCGGCCCGCCGCCCGCTCCAGCGCGTCCGGCACGTCGCCGCCCACCCGGGCCGATCCGACCGCCTCGCCGATCACCGCCTGGACCGGCCCGCCCACCGCCCGCGCCGCCGCGGCCAACGCCTCCTCCGGCGCCCGCCCGGCCCGCAGCTCCCCCGCGAGCGCCGCGCACAGCCCCACGACCCCGCACCGCACCGCGCCGGCGACCCCTTCGGCGACGGCCCGCTCCCGCCGCCGACGCAGCACCCACGCCCCGGGCAGGGCCAACACCACCGGCACCGGCGAACCCAGCACGAGGCTCGCGACACTCCCGCCCCCGAGCACCGCGAGCGGCACCCGATGGCGCCGCGCGAGCGCGCCCCGCGGCACCCACCCCACCCGCGCCACACCGCGCGCACCGAGCACCCTGCGCGCCCGGGCCTGCCCGACCCGCGCCACCGACAGCCACACCCCCACCGCGACCACCGCCACGAGCGGCCCCGCCGCCGCCACCCTCACCCGCGCCACCACCCCGCGAGCAGCGCGACCAACCGATGGTGCCCGGGCCCGGGCCGCATGATCCCCCCGCGTTCGAACGCCACCGCCGACACCGGGCGCACCCAGCCCGCCTGATCGCGTTCGAGCACATGGATCTCGGCGACCCGGCGCAGCCCGTCCCGCTCGCGCACCATGTGCACGACCAGGTCGAGCGCGGCGGCCAGCTGGCTGTGCAGCGCACCCCGCCCCAACCCCGCGAGCGCCCCCAACGCCTCCAGACGGGCCGGCACGTCGCCCGCGGAGTTCGCGTGCACCGTCCCGCAGCCGCCCTCGTGTCCCGTGTTGAGCGCCGCGAGCAGTTCCACGACCTCGGCGCCGCGCACCTCCCCCACCACCAGCCGGTCCGGCCGCATCCGCAGCGCCTGGCGGACCAGGTCCCGCAGCGTGACCGCGCCCGCACCCTCGACGTTGGCCGGTCGCGACTCCAGCCGCACGACGTGCGGGTGCCGCGGCGTCAGCTCGGCCGAGTCCTCGGCCAGCAGCAGCCGTTCGGCCGGATGCGCACACCCGAGCAGCGCGCCGAGCAACGTCGTCTTGCCCGAACCCGTCCCGCCCGAGACGAGGAACGCGGCCCGCGCCGAGACCACCGAGCGCAGCAGTTCGGCCGCGGCCGGCGACAGCGACCCGGCCCGCACCAGTTCGGCCAGCCCCATCGAGGTCCGCCGCGGCACCCGCAGCGACAGACACGTCCCGCGCACCGCCACCGGGCGCAACACCGCGTGCAGCCGGATCCCGTCCGGCAACGTCGCGTCCACGTACGGCGAGGCGTCGTCCAGCCGCCGCCCGGCACCACTCGCGAGCCGCTGCGCGAGCCGGCGCACCGCGGCGTCGTCGGCGAACGTCACCGCCGTGCGCTGCGGCCCCGCGCCCCGGTCGATCCACACCTCGTCGGGCGCGTTCACCAGCACGTCGGTGACGTCGGGATCGCGCAACAACGCGTCCAGCGGCCCGGCCCCGGCGATCTCCGACCGCAACGCCCGGACCAGATCCGGCAGCGCCGCCTCGCCGAGCACCCGTCCCTGCGCCCGAAGCGCCGCGGCCACCGCGGCGGGGGTCGGCTCGTGCCCGCCGGCGGCCAACCGCGACCGCACCGCCTCGACCAGGTCCGGATCCGGCGGCACCGGCACCGGCGCGGTCGGCGCGAGGACGGGCGCCGGTCGCGGCTGCGGCGCGGAGAAGACCCCGGTGCCCCCGTCCGCCGGCCCCGGCACGGGCCACGGCGGCGGCTGCGGGGCTCGCGCCGGCGCCTCCCGCGGCAGCGGGGTCGGCGGCGGGAACGGCGGCATCGGCGGCACCTCGTGCGCGCTCATGCGGCCTCCCCGCGGACCAGGCCGGCCGGGTTGCCCGCGATGTAGTCGCGGCAGAACCGGGCCAACGGACCACGCGTGCGCAGTCCCGGCGGATCGCCGCGCTCGGCGGCCGCCGACAGCCCGGCCTCCGGACGCAACTCGCCCGCGAGCGGCACCCCCAGGCCGCGCGCGACCGCCGCCGAGCTCAGCCCGGACGGACTCGGCTGCCGCACCACCGCGCGCACATCGCGCAGCGCCGGCCGAACGCGCTCCAGCGCCTGTGCCGCCGCGGCGAGCGCGCGCACCTCCGCGGGCACCACGAGCAACCCGGTGTCGCACTGCCGCAGCGCCTCGTCGCCGACCGGATCGGTGTGGCGCGGCACGTCGAGCACCGCGAAGTCGTGCCGTCTGCGCACCGCCCGCACGACCGAGCGCATCGTGTCCGGCGGAATCCCCGGCGGCCGCTCGCGATCCCACGACAGCACGGTCAGCCCGTGCAGGTGCGGGAGCGCCTCCGACAGCGCGCCGCCGTCGATCCGCCCGCGCGCGCCGGCCAGGTCCGGCCAGCGCAGGCCGCTCTCGTCCTCGCCGCCGAGCAGCACGTCCAGCCCGCCGCCCAGCGGGTCGCCGTCCACGAGCGCGGTGACCAGGCCCGTGCGCACCGCCGTCACCGCGAGCGCGCACGCCAGCGTGCTCGCACCGCTCCCGCCGCACCCGCCGATCACCGCGATGGTGTGCGCGTCCGGCCCGGTGCCCTCCGCGACGTCGCCGAGCCGGTCGACGATCCACGCCTCCGCGTCCGGCAGGAACACCACGTGATCCGCGCCGACTTCGACGGCCCGGCGCCACACGTCGCCGTCGTCCAGGTCGTCGCCGATCAGGATCACGTCCTCCCGACGCGGTATCCCGCACCGGGCCGAGTCACGCGTCACGTCGTCGCCGACGATCACGAGCGGCGCCCCCGGCCACGCGCCCCGCGCGGCGCCCGCGTCGGGCTGTACCTCCGGCTCGATCCCGGCCACGGCGCACAGGCGCAGGAGTTCGTCGAGCAGGGCCGGATCACCGGTCACCAGGAGCGGGCGGGCCGGCCGAGGCGGGGAGAGCGCTGCCACGGAACCTCCAGGGGTCGGGGAGGTCCGTCCGAACCGGTCCTCCCGGGAACTGACCCCACCGTCGCCGCCGGTGCGCGCTCGGCCGAGCGGGTGGTTCGTGCCTGTGGACAAGTTCGCGGTTGTGGATTGCGGATTCACTCCTGGGAGTGACGGCCGGCCCGTTTTCGGCCCGATCCGAACCCGGGCGCGCGTAGAACGACGGAAAACCGGCGGAAAACCGTCCGGAACAGCAAGGAACACCAAGGAACGCCGAGAACAGCAGGGAACGACCGGGAACACCGGGGAACATCCGACAACATCCGGGAACATCGAGGAAGCGCCGCGGACACGAAAAACCGCACGGTCCGCGGGAATCCCCGGCGGCCCTCCGGGAAAACGCGACGACGGCGCCGAACAGCCGACCCGCGTAGATTTCCGGAATCAATGCGCGGCGGCCCGCAGATCGACCGACGGGCGACCGAAACCGGCCGTGCGCGGGAAGATGGCGGGAAACGAACGTCCCGCCCGTTAGTCGGACAAAGGACGACGTGCGCACTCGTATGGGCGCAAAAAAGCCCCCCGGACAAGCGACGACCCCCGCCGGGGGGGAGAGCGGGGGTCGTCTCCGCGGCCGACTCGGGGGGGGGGAGGAGTCGGACCGGGTTAGCACGGTCGCGAACGATCCGTGACTTCCAGGATGTACCCGAGAGGGTTCTCTAGCAAACCCACGGCGTGGAGTTTACGCCGAATGGCTGCCCTTATCCTCGTGAACTGTGGAAACCCAGGCGCCGAAGCGGACAGCAGCCTTCTTCGACCTCGACAAGACCATCATCGCCAGGTCCAGTGCGCTGGCGTTCAGCAGATCCTTCTACCACGGCGGTCTCATCAATCGCCGCTCCGTCCTCAAGAGTGCCTACGCGCAGTTCGTGTTCCTCGTCGGCGGCGCGGATCACGATCAGATGGAGCGCATGCGCGAATACCTCTCGGCGCTGTGCCGCGGCTGGGACGTCCAGCAGGTGCGCGAGATCGTCGCCGAGACCCTGCACGACATGATCGACCCGATCATCTACGACGAGGCCGCGTCGCTCATCGAGGAGCACCACGCCGCGGGCCGCGACGTGGTGATCGTCAGCTCCTCGGGGGCCGAAGTGGTCGAGCCGATCGGGGACATGCTCGGCGCGGACCGGGTCGTGGCCACCCGCATGGTGGTCGAGGACGGCCGCTACTCCGGCGAGATCGACTTCTACGCGTATGGGCCCAACAAGGCCGCCGCGGTCAAGGAACTGGCCCGTACCGAGGGCTACGACCTCACGTCCTGCTACGCGTACAGCGACTCGATCACCGACCTGCCCATGCTTTTGGAGGTCGGCCACCCGTACGCGGTCAACCCCGACCGCGGCCTGCGCCGGGAGGCGACCGGTCGCGGCTGGCCCGTGCTGGTCTTCAGCCGCCCCGTCGCGTTGCGCCAGCGTGTACCCACGCTCTCGGTGCCGTCGCGCCCCGTCCTCGCCGCCACCGCGATCGGCGCGGGCGTCACCGCGGCGGGCTTCGTCTGGTACCTCGCCAGGAAGCGCCGCTGAGGCCGAACCTCGAACAGGACCCCGCCCCGGAGCACCCCGTCCCGGAGCAAAACCGACAAAGGCCAAAGGTAAAGATCTTGGGCCAGGGGTTCCCCTCCTCCCGGCAAGCCACTAGAAAAGGGACCAACGGCCCGTACGGCCCCCGCTCACGCGGACGGTTCGCGCGGACCGAGCACGACTGCCGGGAACCCACGTGCGACCGACCCTCGTAGGGGCCGAACGCATCGGATGACCAGGATGTTCGTCCCCCCGTGGATGCGCATCCTCGGGCCGATACGTCATACAGGTACACGCTTGGTACCCCGGTGGGAGTGACAAAACGGCGGCGCCCTCAGGGGCGTCGCCGTCTCGTGTGTCCGGGCCCGGAACCGACCTGGGTCATGTGTCCGGTCAGATTCCGCGCATCACCGCTTCGCAGACCGCGACGCTCTCGCGAGCGCCCAGCGTCATCGCCTCCGCGCAGTGTCGGATCCACGTCGCCACGCCCTCCGACGTGCCGCTCTCGTACCCGCGCAGCGCCTCGTCGTACGCCTCGCGGCCCAACTCCAGGTGCCCGACCTCCGGCACGGCGGCGCCCTTGGGGTCCAGGCCGCGGGTGACGAGCACGATGCGCTGCGCGGCCCGCGCGATCAGGCCGTTGCCCCAGACGAACGGCCGCAGGCTGAGAATCTCCGCGTGCGTGACGGCCGCGACCACGATCGCGGGCGCCGCGGAGGGCGCCAGCAGCAGTCGGGACAGGCCGTCGAGCCGGGCCGCGACCTCCTCGGCCGACGGCAGCGGTCCGGGCAGCTCGCCGTCCCGGCGCGGCCGACCGAGCGCCTCCGCGGGCACCGCGTCGGCGGCGGCGACCACGTGCAGGCGCGCGAGCACCTGCAACGGGCTGTGCCCCCAGGTGCCGAGCAGCGAGCCGATCTCGGCGGACAGCCGCAGGGCGCCCGCGACCACCGCGCCGCCGTCCTCGATCGAGGACGAGTAGTCGGTGCGGCGGCGGATCTCCTCCAGCGACCAGTCGGCGCCTTCGAGGGCGGCGCTCGCGCGCGCTCCGCGCAGCGCGGACTCGGCGCTGATGTCCATGCTGCGACGGCGCATCGTGCGGTGGCCGAGCAGCCGGTCGACGGCCTTGCGGGTGTCCTCGACGGACTCCGGCACGCCGGGCAGGGCCGCGAGGGCGGCGAGGGGATCGGTTGCGGTGCTCACGCGGGCGACCCTACGCCGCGCGGGAAACGATGCGCGACACCGCCCCGGCCCGACCGGCCGCACCGGTTCGAGGCCCACCCCGTGATTACTGTCCGACTTGACGTGGACACGGTGAGCGACGGATGATCCTATTCGAAAACGATTGTCAAACCCGCTATCGAAGGGCCCCGCACGTGAAGATCGCCTTCGTCGGCAAGGGCGGCAGCGGCAAGACCACCCTGTCCTCCCTGTTCATCCGGCACCTCGCGCAGACCGGCCGCCCCGTCGTCGCCGTGGACGCGGACATCAACCAGCACCTCGGCACCGCCCTCGGCCTCGACGACCGGGCGGCCGCGGCGCTGCCGGCGATGGGCGCGCAGCTGCCCGCGATCAAGGACTGGCTGCGCGGCGACAACCCGCGGATCGGGTCGGCGGCCGAGATGGTCAAGACCACACCGCCCGGGCGTGGTTCGCGCCTGATCGGGCTCACCGACGAGAACCCGATCCACGCGGCGTGCGCGCGCGAGGTGCCCGGCCTGCCCGGCCTGAGGCTGATGGCGACGGGGCCGTTCGAGGAGTCCGACCTGGGAGTCGCGTGCTACCACTCGAAGGTCGGCGCGGTGGAGATGTACCTGAACCACCTCGTCGACGGCGCCGGCGAATACCTGGTCGTGGACATGACCGCGGGCTCCGACTCGTTCGCGTCCGGGCTCTTCACCCGCTTCGACATGACCTTCCTGGTCGCCGAGCCGACCCGCAAGGGCGTCGGCGTCTACCGGCAATACCGCGACTACGCACGCGACTGGGGCGTCTCGCTCGCCGTCGTCGGCAACAAGGTGCAGGGGGGCGACGACATCGAGTTCCTGCGCGAGCACGTCGGCGCCGACCTGCTGACGTGGACCGTGCAGTCCGACTTCGTGCGCGCCTGCGAGAAGGGCCGCTCCCCCGGTTTCGAGACCCTGGAGCCGGCCAACCGGGCGGCGCTCGAAGAGCTCGTGCGCGCCGCCGACGCGACGTACGAGCACCGCGACTGGGAGCGATACACAGCCCAGATGGTCGAGTTCCACCTCAAGAACGCGCACGGCTGGGCCAACGCCAAGATCGGCGTCGACCTCACCGAGCAGGTCGACTCGGCCTTCGTGCTCGGCCCGCACGCGATCTCCGCCGCGGCCTGAACCGCGGCCCGCACACGCCGAAGGGCGGCCCGCCCCCCGAGGACGGACCGCCCTTCCGAACCGGGGCGGCTCAGTCCTCCGCCGCCGCCGACGGCAGCTGCGAGGTGATCAGGTCCATCACCGACGAGTCGGTCAGCGTCGTGACGTCGCCGAGCGCGCGCCCCTCCGCGATGTCGCGCAGCAGCCGGCGCATGATCTTGCCGGAGCGGGTCTTCGGCAGCTCGGCCACCGGCAGGATCCGCTTGGGCTTGGCGATCGGACCGAGCACCTTGCCGACGTGCTCGCGCAGTTCGGCCACCAGGTCGTCGGACACCGACGCCGTGCCGCGCAGGATCACGAACGCGACGATCGCCTGACCGGTGGTCGGGTCGGTCGCGCCGACCACGGCCGACTCGGCGACCTTGGGGTGCGACACCAGGGCCGACTCGACCTCGGTGGTCGAGATGTTGTGGCCGGACACGAGCATCACGTCGTCGACCCGGCCGAGCAGCCAGATGTCGCCGTCCTCGTCCTTCTTCGCACCGTCGCCGGCGAAGTACAGGCCCTCGAAGCGCGACCAGTAGGTGTCCTCGAACCGCTGGTCGTCGCCCCAGATCGTGCGCAGCATCGACGGCCACGGCTCGTCCAGCACGAGATAGCCGCCCCCGCCGTCGCCGACCTCGGTCGCGGTGTCGTCGACGACCTTCGCCGAGATGCCCGGCAGCGCGCGCTGCGCGGAACCCGGTTTGGTCGCGGTGACGCCCGGCAGCGGGCTGATCATGATCGCGCCGGTCTCGGTCTGCCACCACGTGTCGACGATCGGGGTCTTCCCCGCGCCGATGTGCTCGCGGTACCAGATCCACGCCTCGGGGTTGATCGGCTCGCCGACGCTGCCCAGGATCCGCAGCGAGGACAGGTCGAAGCGGGCGGGGATGTCGTCGCCCCACTTCATGCAGGTCCGGATCGCGGTCGGCGCGGTGTACAGGATGGTGACCCCGTACTTCTGCACGATCTCCCACCAGCGGCCCTGGTGCGGCGAGTCCGGCGTGCCCTCGTACATGACCTGCGTGGCGCCGTTGGCGAGCGGGCCGTAGACGATGTACGAGTGCCCGGTGACCCAGCCGATGTCGGCCGTGCACCAGTACACGTCGGTCTCGGGCTTGAGGTCGAACACCGCGTTGTGGGTGTAGCTCGCCTGGGTCAGGTAGCCGCCGGACGTGTGCAGGATGCCCTTGGGCTTACCCGTGGTGCCCGACGTGTACAGGATGAACAGCGGGTGCTCGGCGTCGAACGCCTGCGGCTCGTGCCGCTCCGACTGCGCGTCGACGAGGTCGTGCCACCAGATGTCACGGCCCTCGGTCCACGCGACGTCGCCGCCGGTGCGGCGCACGACCAGCACGTTGCGCACGTCCGGGCAGGACTCCAGCGCCTCGTCGATCGCGGGCTTGAGCGCGGACGGCTTGCCGCGCCGGTAGCCGCCGTCGGCGGTGATCACGATCCTCGCGTCGTTGTCCTTGATCCGCGAGGACACCGCGTCGGCCGAGAAGCCGCCGAAGACGACCGAGTGCGGGGCGCCGATGCGCGCGCACGCGAGCATCGAGATCACCGCCTCGGGGATCATCGGCAGGTAGATCGCGACCCGGTCGCCGGCCTCGACGCCCAGCGAGGTCAGCGCGTTGGCCGCCTTGGACACCTCGCGCCCCAGGTCGGCGTAGGTCAGGGTGCGGGTGTCGCCCGGCTCGCCCTCGAAGTGGATCGCGACCCGGTCGCCGTTGCCCGCCTCGATGTGCCGGTCGACGCAGTTGTACGCAACGTTGAGCTTGCCGTCGGCGAACCACTTGGCGAACGGAGGGGTCGACCAGTCGAGCGTCTCCTGCGGCTCCTGTGCCCAGTCCAGGCGCCGGGCCTGCTCGGCCCAGAAGCCGAGCCGGTCCGCCGACGCGCGCTCGTACGCGTCGGCCTTGACGTTGGCGTCGGCCTCGAGCGCCGGCGGGGGTGCGAAGCGTCGCTCCTCGCGCAGCAGGTTCGACAGGGCCTCGCCGGGCTTGCCCCCCGTAATCCGGTCTGCGTTGCTCACGCGTACTCCTCCGTGCTGCCGCTGCGGTTTCGGTTCCTTTGCCGTAGCTCATCAGGGACCGGCCCGAGCCGGCAAGAGGAAGACCGGGATTGGTTTAGACCACTTGTGCGAACAGGTCGCATCGTGGCCGACCGCGCGATCGTACGGCCCGGCTACCCCGCGTTGAGTGCCGGAAAAGTGTGATCTTCGGCGCCCGTCGTCGCCACGACACCGGATTCGGCCCGCTCGGCGTCCACCGGACCGAAGTCGCCGCGCACCGCGTCGTAGAGGTACATCTGCGCCGACGCGAGGTCGAAGTAGAGGCCGAACAACCGCAGTCGGCCCTCGGCGACGGCCTGCGCCACCACCGCGTGGTCGCGCAGGTTGTCCAGCTGCTGGACCACGTTGGTCAGGCACAGCTGCTCGGCCGGCGGGACCTGATGTCCCGTCAGGGTCGGTGCGGGCGCGGCCATGAAGCGCGCGAGCGACGCGTCGCCGTTGCGCAGCCAGCGGTCCAGGTGCGGGGTCGTCCCGGGCCCCGACGCGGCGTCGGGCGCCTGGTCCGCGCGGCCCGCGTTTCCCGCCTTGCCCGCCTTGTCGAGCAGCGCGCTCATCGCGCCGCAGCCGGAATGCCCGCAGACCGTGATGCTGCGGACGCCGAGCACGGCCACCGCGTACTCGATCGCGGCGCCCACCGACGCGTCGGCCGTGATCGGGTCGGCCTCCTCGGCCTCGCCGCGCGGCACGAGGTTGCCGACGTTGCGGACGGTGAACAGGTCGCCGGGACCGCTCGCGGTGATCAGGTTCGGCACGATGCGCGAGTCGGCGCAGGTGATGAACAGTTGCGCGGGCTTTTGCCCCTCCAGCGCGAGCCGCTCCAGGAACGGCTGGACGAGCGGCGCGGTGCGCTGCTGGAACTCGCGCGCGCCGGCCACCAGGGCCTGCGACGCGGTGCCGTCCTCGCGCGGGCACTCGCGCTGCCAGTGCCACCACGGGGCGAACCAACGCGGCGACGGGGTCAGTCGGGACCGCCGGGGCCCGGGCGTGCCGCCGGCGGCCCGTTCGTAGCACCCGTCGTGGATCTCCTCGATGTCCACCTGCCCGCCGCGCGCGATGTAGCCGGTCCGCCACGAGTGGACGGCCTCGAACGCGGCCTGGTCGAGGTAGTCCACGGTCATGTCGACCACGACGTGCGCGCCGGGCGGCAACTTGCCGAGCACGCGCGACAGTCGCGGAACGGACAGGAACGTCAGCGACCCGTGCACCTCGACGTGAAGCACGCCCTCGCCCTCGTACACCCGCACGGTGCTGCGGCTGAGCCGGTACAGCGCGGTGAGCACCGCGACCACGACACCGAGCAGGACGCCCTGGAGCACGCCGGCCAGGATCACCCCGGTGACGGTCGCGGCGTACGCGGGGAACTCGCGGTGGCGGTGCACGTGTCGGATGTGCGCGAGGCTGACCATCTGGACGCCGACCACCATGACGAGCGCGGCGAGCACCGCGAGCGGGATGCGTTCGACGCAGGTGCCGAGCAGGCCCACGAACAGCATCACCCACACGCCGTGCAGGACCGCCGAGGCCCGACCGACCGCGCCCGCCCGCACGTTGGTGACCGAACGGATCGCGACGCCGGTGACGGGGTAGCCGCCGATCGCGCCGGAGACCACGTTGCCCACGCCCTGCCCGATCAGTTCGCGATCGAGGTTGGCCCGCGGCCCGTTGTGCAACCGGTCGGCGGCGGCGGCCGAGAGCAGCGACTCCATCCCGGAGACCAGCGCCACGCTCACCATGCCGACCGCAATGGCGGTCCACACGCTCCCCGGCGGCACCACCGGCGTCACGAACGCCATCGAGGACAGGTCCACCCGCGCCACGTCCAGGTTCAGCGCGCCCGCGACGAGGGTGGCGAGGGACACCGCGATCAGCGGCGCGGGCACCTTGCGCAGCGCCGCGCACCGACCGGGCAGTCGGCCGACCACGGGCCAACCGAGCAGCAGCACCACGGTGATCACCCCGACCGCGACCGCGGGGGCCCGCAGGTTGTCGACCTGGGTGGGCAGTTCGCGCAGGTTCTCCCAGGCCGAGCGCTGCGGCGCGCCGCCCAGGACCACGTGCAGCTGGGCCAGCGCGATCACCACGCCGATGCCCGCGACCACGCCGTGCACGATGGCCGGCGACAGCGCGAGCGTGGCCCGGGCGACCCGGGCCAGGCCGAGCAGGATCTGGAGCAGGCCGGCGCCGACCGTGACGAAGCACGTGACGCGCCAGCCGTAGGTCTGCACGAGGCCGGCGACGATCACGGTCAGGCCCGCCGTGGGGCCGCTCACCTGGAGCGGCGCACCACCGAGCAGGCCGACCACGATGCCGCCGACGACGGCCGAGATGATGCCCGCGCTGAGCGGGGCGCCGGCCGCGAGCGAGATGCCCAGCGACAGCGGCACCGCGACCAGGAAGACGACGAGCGAGGCGCCGAGGTCGGCGCGGATCGAGGCGGCGCGGGACGCCGTCCCGGGCGTGGTGGCAGGGGCAACGGGCATGTCCGTGTCCTCCGGGTCAGTCATGTCAGTCATGTCATGGCGGGCATGGCTGCCGCGAGGGTGGCGGCGCGCGGGGTCGTTGGAGAGTCAATGACCGGATAGGCCAAGTTAACTCTAAGTGTTTACATCGTCACAGTAAGGCTATCCTTTTCGGAACGTAAAATATGCGCCCACATGGGTGAAACAGGTGTTTCGCACCAAGAACCTTCCGCACTGTGTGTGATGGCACGTAATCTCCCCGGAGTGGGGGTGGTGCCGTGCAGGTGCTCACGCTGTTCGCGACCGGGCTCGGCGCGGGGTTCGTCGCGGGCGGGGCGTCCTGTGCGGCGGTCCAGGGCGGCCTGCTCGTGGGGGCGGTTCGTCCGTGCGGCGACGAGGCTCCGGATTGCGGCACGGCGCCCGCGCGCGGCCTGCTCCCCCGCGCCCTCGCCGCGTTCCTGGGCGCGAAGCTGGCCGCGCACGCGGGTCTGGGCGCGCTGCTCGGTCTGCTCGGCGCCGCGATCCAACCCGCGCCGAGCACGCGCGCGGCCCTGCTGCTGTGCGCCGGCGCGCTGATGGCGCTCTTCGGGCTCGCGATGCTGGGCGTACCCGGGGTCGGCCGACTGCTGCCGCGCGGTTCGGCGCACGGGGCCGGCCGCGGGCCGTTGCTGCTGGGCGCGGCCACGGTGCTCGTTCCGTGCGGCGTGACCCTGGGCGTCGAACTGGTCGCCGTGACATCCGGGAACGCGTTCGGCGGTGCCGCCGTGCTGACCGGCTTCGTGCTCGGCACGATCCCCCTGTTCGCGGCCCTGGGCTGGTTGGTCGGCGCGTCCGGGCGGATCCTGCGCGGCCGGCTGACCGCGGCGCTGGGGGTGCTCGTGCTCGCGGTCGCCGCGTGGACGGTCGCGTCGGGCCTGCGCCTGGGCGGGTGGTGGACCCCGGCCGCGGTCGGCACCGTCGACCACGCGGCGGCGGTCACCGGACCCGACGGCGTGCAGCGGGTGACCGTGCGGGTCGAGGACGAGGGCTACCACCCGGGCCGCGCGCTGGCCCGGGCCGGCGTGCCCACGATCCTGGTCCTGCGCACCGACCACACCATCGGCTGCACACGCGGCTTCGTGCTGCCCGCACGCGACGTGCAGCGCGTCCTGCCGGTGTCCGGCGAGACCCGGATCGACCTGGGCACGCCCCGGGCCGGCACGCTCGCGTGGACGTGCGCGATGGGCATGTACAGCGGGCAGGTGGAGTTCCGGGCCGACCCCTGACACGCGCCCGTACGCACCGGTACGCAGGGGGTGTTCGGCCGGATCGCCGAGAGTCGCGCCCGATCGCTTCGGGCCCCCCGGGCCCCTTACGGTGATGTGTCCGCGCCCACGCGCCTCGGGCGATCCGCCGCGTCCCGGCTGCGGTTCGCCGGGGAACGCGGTCCGGACACGCACGCAACCGGGTGACGCCGGCGTGCGTATGTATCGATAGGGAATACGGGCCGGTCCGGCATGCCCATGGGAAGAGGTGAACTGTGCGAACTGTCCGCGGCGCTGCGGTGCTCGTCGTTGTCGCAGTCCTGGCCGCTATCGGTTTCGTGGTTTTCGCAAAGGACGGGAACAACTCCGACAACTCCTCTGCAAAGAACCCCGGCGGAAATCCGAGCGCTCCGGGCAAGGAATCGGACGGGCCGAGCCGTCCGGCGAAGTTGATCGGCGACGGCTCGACAGCCGACACCGGTCCGCAGCCGAAGCAGCCCAAGGTGGAGAAGCTCAAGCCGGGTGAGAAGCCGCCGCAGTTCGTCGTTTTCTCGTGGGATGGCGCGGCCGAGGACGGCAACAAACTGGTCTCGGAGTTCCTGAAGCTCTCCGAGGCGAACAAGGCTCAGATGACGTACTTCCTGAGCGGCATCTACGTGCTCCCGAAGACGAAGAAGGCCATGTACACCGGCCCGAAGCACGCGCCGGGCGCGTCGGACATCAACTTCATGACCGACGAGACCGTGCGGAACACGATCATCCAGATGCGCGATGTCTGGCTCAAGGGCAACGAGGTCGGCACGCACTTCAACGGCCACTTCTGCAACAGCGCGACCAGCGGCAAGAATTGGAGCCCGGCCGACTGGAAGAACGAGACCGAGCAGGCCGTCAAGTTCGTCCAGAACTGGAAGACCAACACCGGATTCGCCGACCTCCCGCCGCTGCCGTTCGACTACGCGCCGGGCAAGGAACTCATCGGCGGCCGGGCGCCCTGCCTCGAAGGCCAGAGCAACCTGATGCGGGCCGGCAAGGAAATGGGATTCCGCTACGACGCGAGCTCCCCGGGCGGACTCCAGGTGTGGCCCAAGCGCGGCAAGGAGACCGGAATCTGGGACTTTCCGCTCCAGTCCCTGCCGTGGCCGGGCAGCACCAAGTCGCAGCTGTCCATGGACTACAACATCATGTTCGAGCAGGAAGCGATCCACGGTAAGTACGACCCGTCCAAGAAGGACGCGTGGGAGAAAGAGGCCCGCGATTTCTACCTGAACGGATTCCAGCGCGCCTACACGACGAACCGCGCGCCGCTGTTCATCGGTAATCACTTCGAGGACTGGAACGGCGGCATCTACATGAACGCCGTCCGGGACACCGTGACCTCGGTCTGCACGAAGTCCGACGTCCGTTGTGTGACGTTCCGTCAGCTGACCGACTGGCTGGAGGGCCAGGACCCCGCGGTGATCGCCAAGTTGCAGGGCCTGGGCGTCGGCCAGAACGTGGCCGACTGGGGCACGATCGTCAGCGGCTCCGGACAGGCGCCGAACGCGCCCGCCGCGGGGCGCGCGCTGCCCGGCCAGGAGCACGCCGTGCTGCCGCGCCGGCAGGACTGAACGCCCCGCTCCGGCGGCCGATTTCGCGCACAGCCCCGTATCGGGATTCCCCGTCGATACGGGGCTGTCGCGTTTTCTCGTTACAATGACCACGTCCGGGGAACATTTTTCGCCACCCCGGATCACGGGTCTTTCGGCGGAAGACATGCCGGGAAGTCTGGTCGGCGCTGTTTTGTCGTTTTCGCATGGCGGTATACGTCTGCGAGCCGCAGCCGACCTGGAGGTCCCGTGGGTGCCGAGTCAGCACCGCGCAACAAGTTCTTTCGGCGTCCGTCCACGTTGGCCGAGCGGAACTTCATCGCGGAGGCGCTGCGCACCGAGACCGTCGGCGGCGCGCTGCTGTTGATCGCGGCGGTGATCGCGGTCGTGTGGGCCAACACCCCCTGGAGCGACGCTTACAACGACCTCCGCGACTTCGAGCTCGGCCCCGAGGCGCTGAATCTGAACCTGTCGCTCGGCACGTGGGCCGCCGACGGCCTCCTCGCGATCTTCTTCTTCGTCGCCGGCGTCGAACTCAAGCGCGAGTTGGTGGTCGGCGACCTGCGCAACCCGGCCCAGGCCGCGCTGCCGGTGGTGGCCGCCGCGTGCGGCATGATCACGCCCGCGCTGTTCTACTTCGCGGTCAACTCGGGCGGCGGCTCGCCCGACGGGTGGGCGATCCCCACCGCGACCGACATCGCGTTCGCGCTAGCCGTGCTCGCGGTGATCGGCACCAGCCTCCCCTCCGCCCTGCGCTCGTTCCTGCTGACCCTGGCCGTCGTCGACGACCTCGGCGCGATCCTGATCATCGCGATCTTCTTCACCGACACGGTGAACTTCGTCGCGATGGCCGCGGCCTTCGCGCTGCTCGCGCTCTTCTACCTGCTCCAGCGCCTGCGGGTACGGGGCTGGTGGTGGTACGTGCCGCTCGCGCTCGTGATCTGGGCGCTGATGCACGAGAGCGGCATCCACGCGACCGTCGCGGGCGTCGCGATGGGCCTGCTGATGCGGGTGGTCCCGGACGAGGACGAGAAGACCTCACCCGCCGAGCACGTCGAGCACCTGGTCCGACCGGTCTCCGCGGGCCTGGCGGTGCCGATCTTCGCGCTGTTCTCCGCGGGCGTCGCGGTCTCGGGGTCGGTGCTCGGCGACGTCTTCACCCAGCGGCCGTCCCTCGGCATCATGATCGGCCTGATCGCGGGCAAGGTGGTCGGCATCTTCGGCGGCACGTACCTGGTCGCCCGGTTCACCCGGGCCCAACTCAGCGACGACCTCGCCTGGTCGGACGTCTTCGGCATGTCGATGCTGGCCGGCATCGGGTTCACGGTGTCGTTGCTGATCAGCGAACTGGCCTTCACCGACGACCACGCGCTCACCGAACGGGCCAAGGCCGCGGTCCTGGTGGGCTCGCTCGTCTCGGCCTTCGCGGCGGCGATCGTGCTGCGGATAAGGAACAACACGTACGCCCGGCTGTGCGCCGAGGAGAACCGCGACGACGACGGGGACGGCATCCCCGACGTGTATCAAAGCGAAGCGGAACGGCTCCGGAACGAGAAGCTCGGGCACGCCTGATTGCTTCTTTTCCCATCCGAAACACCCGTACGACCGTGCCCCGGTGGATACGGATCACCACCTCAGGGCATGATCGGGGTCGGATTATCCATACCGGTACAAGGAGTGACCATGGCAGGCACCGACAGGTCCCCGGCCCAGGACGTGCCCGTCGACGCGCAGCGATCCCTGGGCGAGCTGTTCTCGTCCGCCAGCCGCGACATGTCCACGCTGGTGCGCAGCGAGATCGCGCTCGCCAAGAGCGAGGTCAAGGTCAGCGTGGTCAATGTCGCCAAGGGCGGCGGCGCGTTCGGCGCGGCGGCCTTCATCGGCGTGTTCGCGTTCGTCTTCCTGAGCTTCGCCGTCGTGTACGGCATCCACGCGCTCGGTCTCGGCGTGGCCTGGAGCTTCCTGATCGTGGGCGGCTTCTATCTGCTGCTCACGGGCGGGCTCGCGTTCTACGGCGTCAAGTCCTTCAAGAAGGTCCGGCCGCCGGAGCGCACGATCACCACGACGAAGGACACCGTCACCACGCTCAAGAACATCGCCTGACGAAGCGGCTCGCCGCACCGCCGGAATCCGGCCGCGGGAAACAGCCGCGGAAACAAGAGTGCGATCGGGAGTGTGCAACCCTGCTCGACATGACGGTTCCCGAGAGCACCGTGGTCAACGTGGCCGGGCCCTGGACGCACCGCGACATCGCCGCCAACGGCGCGCGGTTCCACATCGCCGAGCTGGGCGAGGGGCCGGTCGTGCTGTTGCTGCACGGTTTCCCGGAGTTCTGGTGGACTTGGCGGCACCAGATGGAGGCCCTGGCCCGGGCCGGCTATCGCGCGGTCGCGATGGACCTGCGGGGGTACGGCGGCAGCGACCGCACGCCGCGCGGCTACGACCCGATCACCCTGGCGCTGGATGTGACCGGGGTGATCCGCTCGCTCGGCGAGCCCGACGCGATCGTGGTCGGGCACGACCTGGGCGCGTACCTGGGCTGGACGGCCGCGGTGTTGCGACCCAAGGTGGTGCGCCGGCTCGTCGCGGTGTCGATGCCGCATCCCCGGCAGTTGCGCGGCGCGCTCTTGACGGATCGTCATCAGATGGCCGCGAGCTCGCACGTCTTCGGCTTCCAGCGGCCGTGGGTGCCCGAGCGGCAGCTGATCCGCGACAGCGCGGCCATGGTGGGCGACATGCTGCACGCGTGGTCGGCACCGGGCTGGCCGGACGAGGAGTCGCTCGCGCGCTACCGCCAGGCGATGCTCGTGCCCGGGACGGCGCACTGCGCGGCGGAGCACTACCGCTGGCTGATCCGCTCGATCCCGCGACCGGACGGCATCCAGTACTCGGCCCGGATGAAGGCGCCCGTGGAGGTGCCGACCCTGCACCTGCACGGCGCCCTCGACCCGGTGATCCTGCCGCGCACCGCGGCGGGCTCCGGCCGCTACGTGGAGGCGCCCTACCGCTGGCGGCTCCTGGAGGGCGTCGGACACTTCCCGCAGGAGGAACAGCCCGCGATGTTCACCGAGGAACTTCTGGGTTGGCTGAAGGACCCGGAACCGGACCGCTGAAGTTCCGACAGCCGTTCCGGGCGTTTCTTGTGCGATCTTGACGGGGATATCCGACACTTCCGCACAAGTCGCCTCAGGTGAGTCGTGCGGTGGTTTTCGGCCCGGCGAACCGGCGCGATTACGCCGTCGGTGACCCGGGTAGGCGCCCCCCTATGAGCCGGACGTACAACGCTCCGAGCATGGCGGCGGGGGCCGGGGACACCCGGTCGGAGACGGCAGAGACCCTCATGGTTGAGATCGACACCACTGGCACTCACGGGTTCGACCACAGGCGAGGGGCGCCGGTCGGCGCGGGTGCCGACCGGGGGGAGCATTTCCCCGGACTGATGGGGATACTGCGCCGACGGGCACGTTGGCTGAGCCTGCGGCTGCGCTTCACGCGCTGACCCGACGACGCGGTCCGAGACCGGGCCGCGTCGCGTCGTCGCCCCACTTCATCGCCTCATGGCCCCATGGCCCCATCGCGTCCCGGGTCGATCGTTCCTTTCGTTTTCACGCGAATGTCGTGAACCACAAAAGGCCGATCGTGCCGAGCATCATCGCGGGCACCAGGACGAGCGTCTCCATGCGATTGCCGGTGCGGCTGACGACGGCGACCTGGAAGCGGGCCCCGATCGGCCAGAGCAGCGGCACTCCCTGCTTGGTGAGGAAGTCGCCGAGCAGGTGCGCGATGCAGCCCAGGATGACCACCAGCGGCAGCCAGTCCGGAGCGGCGGGCATCCAGTGGTTGACCACGGCCGTGCCGGCGCCCGCGAGTGCGACGATCGTGATCCACGAGGCGAGGCCCTTGCCCGGCGGGCAGATGTGCAGCGCCCGCAGGGCGAGCGCGAGCAGCAGGAAAACCACCGAAAGGGTGAACGGCCTGCCCAGGAACTCGACGCCGACGAAGGTGAGCAGGCCGGCCAGGATCACGAAGGCGATCGAGTGGGTCGCGTGCCGGTGGCCGCCGGACGCCTTCGCGACGGCCTTGCAGACGAACCGCGACACCGGCCCGAAGAAGTTCGCGATCGTGCCGTTGGCGTGGTCGAGGTCGGGCAACAGCGCCGCCCCCGCCGTCAGGAACGTGCCGATCACGATCTCGGCCGGCGACAGGTGGTTGTGCCACAGGTGCTGCGGCACCGTCGGCCCCGCGGCCGCGAAGACCAACGCCCCACTCACCGCGTGCGAATGCCCGAGCATTCCCCCACCCCGCCCCGCCGTTGCCGCCCACGTTCGATGCTCGAACGTCTGCCCGAGCATCGGGTGAACATGCCTACATGGCGCAGCTCTGGGTATCCACGGCCCGGTCGCCGACCACGCCGGCCTCGGCGTCCGCCCGGATCTCCTCGACGGTGAGCGCGTAGCCCGTGGAGTCGTCGTCGAGCGACTTCGCGAAGATGACGCCGGCGACCCTGCCGTCCGGCGAGATCAGCGGCCCGCCGGAGTTGCCCTGGCGGACCTTCGCGTACAGCGAGTAGACGTCACGGCTGACCGTGCCGCGCTTGTAGATGTCGGGACCGCCCGCCTGGATCCGGGCCCGTACCCGGGCGGCCTCGACGTGGAAGCCGCCGTTCTCCGGGAAGCCCACCACGACCGCGTCCGCGCCGCTCTCCACCTTCGGCTGGAACTGGAGCGGAGTGGCCTTGAGGCCGGGCACCTTGAGTACCGCGATGTCGCGCTTCCAGTCGTAGAGCACGACCTCGGCCTGGTATTCGCGGCCCTCGCCGCCGATCTGCACGGTGGGCTTCTTGACGCCGCCCACGACGTGGGCGTTGGTCATCACGCGCTGCGGGGCGTAGACGAAGCCGGATCCCTCGATGACCTTGCCGCAACTCTTCGCCGTCCCGACGATCTTGACGATGCTGTCGCGGGTCTCCTGGACGGCGGGCATCGACAGCAGCTTGGGGTCCGGCGGTGGGACCTGCGGGATGTCCTCGCGCACGAACGGGCTGAAGACCTGTGGGAAGCCGTTGCGGTCGAGCACGTTCCCGAACGAGGAGAACCACGTGTCGGCGCCCTGCGGCAGCACCTTCTGCACGCCGCCGAGCACCTGGGAGGAGCGCACCTCGCGCGAGACGGTGGGCACCGACGAGCCCGCGACGGACGAACCGATCAGCCACACCACGATCAGCAGCGCGCACACGCTCACGATCGAGCCGCCCGCGGCGTCCACGAGCCGCGCGGGCCGCCACGTGAGCTGCCGGCGCAGCCGGTTGCCCGCGGCGGTGGTCAGCGCCTGCATCGCGGTCGCGAGCACGAGCACGACGCAGATCGCCGCGATCGAGGGGCCCAGGCCCGGCTCGAACCGGTTGAGCAGCGACGGCACGAGCCACATGCCGAACACGCCGCCGCCGATGAAGCCCAGGAACGACAGCACGCCCACGATGAAGCCTTGCCGGTATCCGGAGATGGCGAAGGCCACCGCGGCGGCGAGCAGCAACAGGTCCAGGACATTCACGCGCTCACGTTCTCACGTGCGGACCCGCGCTGTCCGCTGCCGTGCCGGTTCGTCGAATACCGGTGACAGACCTGTACACAAGCGGTGTTGACGCATCATCAGGCCCCGACGGCGGCTCGCGCCGACGGCCGTCGGGGTCGGTGCGGCCACTCGGTCCGCGCGGTCAGTCCTCGACCAGGGGTTCGGACGCGGTCTCCTCGAAGCGGTCGAAGCCGCGCGCGGCGAGCCGCTGCTCGGTCTCGGACAGCGTCACCTCGCGCCGGGTGTCCCACGGCCGCTCCCAGCCCGTGTGGTGCAGCACGCGGTCGATGAGCCCGGCGGTGAAGCCCCACACCACCAGATCGTGCACCAGGAACGCGGGGCCGAGGTGGCCGCCGGGGTGCCGCAGCCGGGCGCGGTTGGCCGGGTCCGTGAGATCGGCGATCGACACGCGCAGCACGCGCGCGACCTCCTCGGGCGCGCCGGGCGCGACCTCGCTCTCCTGCTCCCACCACGCGAGCACGGGCGTGACCACGAAGTCGCTCACGGGGATGTACAGATCGGGCAGCCGGCCGAACACGCGCACGCCCGAGGGGTCGAGCCCGACCTCCTCCTGCGCCTCGCGCAGCGCGGTGCCCTCCGGGCCGTCGTCGTCCGGGTCCACCGAGCCGCCGGGGAACGCCGGCTGGCCCGCGTGCGAGCGCATCCGCGCGGCGCGCTGGAGCAGCAGCAGATCCGGGCCGTCGGGGCCCTCGCCGAACAGCATCAGCACGGCCGACCGCCGACCGCCCTCCGCCGGCGGCAGGAAGCGGCTCAGCTGCTCCGGGCTGATCGACTCGGCCGCGCGCGCCACCGGGCGCAGCCATTCCGGCAGATCCGCTTCGGCCCAGGTCTGGATCCCGGTTCCGGTCTGGGTCACCCGGCGTCTCCCTCGTCGTTCGCTGTGTTCTTCGGGGCGTCGTGCGCCGCGTTCTTCGGCGCCTCGTGTGCCGGGTTCTTCGGCGCCTCGTGTGCCCCGTCCCGCGGCACGGCCAACACCGGCTTGGCCGGCGGGTTCAGCCGCTGACCCGGTTGTCCCGCCATCTCGTACTTGAGCAGCTTCCCGGCCTTGATCGGGTCCGTCTCGCCCTCGCCGTACGCGGGACACAGCGGCGCGATCGCGCAGGCCCCGCAGGCCGGGCGGCGGGCGTGGCAGACCCGGCGGCCGTGGAAGATCACCCGGTGCGACAGCAGGGTCAGATCCTTGCGCGGGAACAGCGCCGCGACGTCCTTCTCGACCTTGACCGGGTCCTCGTCGGTGGTCCACCCGAACCGCCGGGCCAGTCGCCCGAAATGCGTGTCGACGGTGATCCCCGGCACCCCGAAGACCTCGCCGAGCACGACGTGGGCGGTCTTGCGGCCCACCCCCGGGAGCGTGACCAGGTCGGCGAGCCTGCCCGGCACCTCACCGTCGTACCGCTCCAGGACGGCCTGCGACAGCCCGAGCACCGAGCGGGCCTTGGCCCGGAAGAACCCGGTCGGCTGGATGATCGCCTCCAGCTCGGCCGGCTCGGCGGCGGCCATCGCGGCGACGTCGGGGTAGCGGGCGAACAGCGCCGGGGTGACCGTGTTGACCCGCCGGTCGGTGGTTTGCGCGGACAGCACGACGGCGACCAGCAGCTGGAACGCGTCGCCGTAGTCGAGCTCGCAGTGCGCGCCCGGGTATATCTCGCCCAGTTCACGATTGATCCGGCGCGCACGGCGCACCAGAGCGATGTGCGACTCGACTTTCACGACTTTCGCGGAGCTCCGCGACCTGCGCGGCGCGGGCTCCGTCACGTTGCTCGACACCCGGCCAGAGTACGCAGATGCGCGAGGCGTACGGTCGAGCAGGCCGCACACGCTTGATCACAGGAGCGACATGTCCGGTTACTACTGATCCGCCCGTTCGTGATCCAGACCACCCCGCGTGATGATTGCGAGTAGCGGTGCGTCAGACTGTGACCGATCGCACTGTTTGACCGTCCGGCATCATTGGTGTCCCCAAGCCGGCTAGGAGGAACCTCGTGGACGACGTTTTGCAGCGGGCTCCGCTGTTCGCGGCGCTCGAAGATGAGGACGCCGCTGAGCTGCGGGCCTCCATGACGGAGGTCGCGCTCGAGCGCGGCGACTCGCTCTTCCACGAAGGTGACCCGGGCGACCGGCTGTACGTGGTGATCGAGGGCAAGATCAAGCTGCACCGCAGCTCCAACGACGGTCGCGAGAACATGCTCGCGGTGCTCGGCCCGGGCGAGATGTTCGGCGAGCTGTCGCTGTTCGACCCCGGACCGCGTACGGCGACGGCGACCGCGCTCACCGACGTACGGCTGCTCGGCCTGGGCCACTCCGACCTGCAGCCCTGGCTGACCGGTCGGCCCAAGGTCGCGGCGGCACTGCTGCGGGCGATAGCCCGTCGCCTGCGGCGGACCAACGAGAGCCTGGGCGACCTGGTCTTCTCCGACGTCCCCGGCCGCGTGGCCAAGGCGCTGCTCGACCTGTCGCGCCGCTTCGGCGTGCCGGCCGACGAGGGAATCCACGTCGCGCACGACCTCACCCAGGAGGAGCTGGCCCAGCTGGTCGGCGCCTCGCGGGAGACCGTCAACAAGGCGCTCGCCGACTTCGCCAGCCGCGGCTGGCTGCGCCTGGAGGCGCGTGCGGTGGTCCTGATGGACGTCGAGCGGCTGTCCCGCCGCTCGCGGTAGCACTTCGGACGACGACTGTGGGGCCCGCCGTCGGCGGGCCCCACAGTCGTGTTCGGGCGTCCCCGTTCGGGTGTCCGCCGGGTTCAGGCGTCTGCGCGCTCGGCGAGGTACTCCAGCTGGGCGCGGACGGACAGCTCCGCGGCCCACCACAGCCCGCGGTCCACGTCCGCGTAGACGCGTTGCACGACCTCGGGGGCGGTCTTGTCGCCCGCCGCCACCGCGGCCTCGACCTGGGCCAGCCTGGCGGCTCGGTGGGCCAGGTAGAAGTCGAGCACGCCGGCCGCGTCGTCCAGGATCGGCCCGTGTGCGGGCAGGATCACGGTGGCCTCGCCGGATTCCGCCAGCGCGCGCAGTCGGCGCAGCGAGTCCAGGTAGGCGCCGAGCTTGCCGTCGGGGTGCGCGACGACCGTGGTGCCGCGGCCGAGCACGGTGTCGCCGGTGATCACGAACCGGTCCGCGGCGACCACGAAGCACACCGAGTCACCCGAATGGCCGGGCGTGGCCACGACGCGTAGATCCAGGCCACCGTCGTCGATCACCTGTCCGTCGCTCAGGCCCTCGCCGCCGTAGCGCCACTGCGGGTCGACCGAGTGCACGACGGCATTGGTGAGCGCCTTGAGACCGGCGACGCCCGCCGAGTGGTCGGGGTGGCCGTGGGTGAGCAGGATCCGGCCCACCCGGCGACCGTCGGCGGCCACCGCGGCCACGATCGCGCGCAGGTGGCCCTCGTCGTCGGGGCCCGGGTCGATCACGACGGCGGTGTCCGAGCCGGGCTCCGCCACGATCCAGGTGTTCGTGCCGTCCAGCGACATCGCGCTCGGATTCGGCGCGAGCAGACACGTCACCCGGGGGCTCGCGGGCCCGCCGATGCTCGAACGGGGGTTGCCGGGCAGGGGCTGTGCGTTCATGAGCGCATCCTGTACCAGTCGGGTGTCTCAGTTCCGGTGGGGCCTCATCGCAGCCCGAACGGGTCCGCGATGCCGGGCCATTCGAGGACGAGGCGATCGCCGTCGAAGCGGCCCTGCGCCATGATCGGCGTGATCTCGCGATCCGCCGCGGCCGCCAGGGCCGCCGCGGGGTCGGCGAGTTCGGCCATGTGGCGCAACGTGTCGATGGTGGGCGGCAACATCGCCATCTCCTGCGCGCGGTGCTGCGCGAGCGCGTCGGCGGGCCGGGCCCAGGTGACCCGGTCGGCCTCGCCCGAGACGTCGCGCGTGCGCTGCCCGGCGGGCAGGGCGGCGACGAAGAACCACGTGTCGTAGCGCCGGTCCTCGAACTCCGGGGTGACCCAGCGCGACCACGCGCCGAGCAGGTCGGAGCGCAGCACCAGTTCGCGGCGCTCCAGGAACTCGGTCAGCGTCTGCTCACGCGCGACCAGGGCCGCGCGGTCGGCCTCCCAGTCCTCGCCGGTGGTGTCGGAGACGATCGTGTTCGCGTTCGGACCGGCCAACAGGACGCCGGACTCCTCGAAGGTCTCGCGGACCGCCGCACAGACGATCGCCCGGGCCTCGGAGGCGCCGGTGCCGAACCGCTTCGCCCATTCGGCGGGGTCGGGCCCGGCCCAGGCCACGGAGTGGTCCGCGTCGCGCGGGTCCACGGCGCCGCCGGGGAAGGCGTACATGCCGGCCGCGAACTTCATCGTGGTGTGCCGGCGCAGCAGATACGCCTCGGGCCCCTCGGGCCGGTCGCGCAACAGCACCACGGTCGCCGCCCGCCGCGGCGCGACGGGCTCGGCCTCGCCGGCGATGATCGCCCGGGCCCGCTCGACCCAGGACGCGGGCAACCCCGACGGCGCGCCACCCGCTTGCGTACTCCCAGATTCGGCCATGGCCCGGATCGTACGCCTGACCGAGTCAAGTTCCATCCGACACCCCCGAAAACCGACCGGATCCGATCGGACCCGACTGGGGGATCCAAGGATCCTTCCGATTACTAGCTCCAGAGATAGTATCTCCTGCGCTACTATCTCTGGGACCAGTATTACCGTGTCACCACGATGGGACCCTTCGCATGCATCGCTTCATCGGCCGGGGTCGAGAGCTGCGCACACTGCGGAACGCGCTCGACGAGGTTCGCGAGGCCGTGGGTGCGGCTCGGCCCGGCCAGTGCGTGCTGATGCGCGGTAGGCGGCGCGTGGGGAAGTCCACTCTGGTCGAGGAGTTCCTCCGGCAGGCGGCGGTCCCCCACCTCTTCTTCACCGCCGGCGGTGGCTCCGCCGAGGACGAACTGGCGGAACTGCTCGACGCCGCTGCCGCTTCCACGCTGCCCGAACACGCGCTCTTCGCCGAGGAGACGCCGAGCCAGTGGAACGCGGCCTTCCGGCTGCTGGCGGAGATCCTGCCCGACGACACCCCGAGCGTGGTGGTGATCGATGAAGTGCCCTACCTGATGGAGCGCGTCGACGCCTTCGAGGGCATGCTCCAGCGGGCCTGGGACCGGTTGCTCAGCCGGAAGCCGGTCCTGTTGCTGCTGGTCGGTTCGGACCTGTCGATGATGGAGGCGCTGGACAGCCACGAACGGCCGTTCCATCAGCGAGGACGCGAGATGGTCGTGGGTCCGCTGAACCCGGCCGACATCGGCGAGATGCTCGACTTGGAGCCGGCCGCCGCCTTCGACGCCGCACTGATCACCGGTGGCCTGCCGCTGATTTGCCGGGAGTGGCGGCCCGGGGCCTCCATGTGGGAATTCCTGGAGACCGCGCTGGAGAACCCGATCTCCGCGCTCCTGGTCTCGGCCGAGCGGTCACTCGCGGCGGAGTTCCCCCCGCAGGCGATGGGCCGGGAGGTGCTGCGGGCGATCGGAACAGGCGAGCGGACCTTCACCAACATCGCGCGCGCCGCCGGCGGGATCGCCCACAGCACCCTCACCAGGGCGGCGGACCTGCTGATCGACAAACGTGTCGTGGCGGCCGAACTTCCGATCTCCCTGCACCCCTCGAAGGAACGCCGCTACCGCGTGGCGGATCCGTATCTGCGGTTCTGGCTGGCGTTTCTCGATCCGCACATGGCGGAGATCGAGCGCATGCGCGGAGACCTCACCCTGGCCCGGACGCGAGACCGGTGGACCAGCTGGCGAGGGCGCGCCGTCGAGCCGCTGATCCGAGAGTCCCTCGCCCGCCTTCTGCCGGCCGGCGAACTGCCCGCCGCCCCCGCCGTCGGCGGCTACTGGACCCGAAGCAACGACGTCGAGATCGACCTCGTGGGAGCCGACCGACAGCCCGTGGCCGAGCAGTTGCTGTTCCTGGGGTCGATCAAATGGCTGGAGTCGTCCCCATTCGACGCCCACGACCTCGCCGCCCTGCACAAGCACAGAGCCGCCCTCACCGACGCCCCCCTCCCCCTCGTCGCAGTCTCCCGAAGCGGCATCACCTGCCCCGGCCTCCAGGCAACCTTCTCCCCGGAGGACCTCCTCGCGGCCTGGCGCACCCGCTGAACGCAGGCCGCACGAAGTCGACGGCAGGCCCTGTCAGCGGGGGACCTGGGGCGGGCGATCCCGCTGCTCGAACCAAACCTCGCCGACTCCGAGCGAGAACTGCGCGCCGCCCACCCCGGCACGCTGATCTTCCGCAACAACCTCGCGTACGCGTACGAGTCGGCGGGGGACCTGGGACGGGCGACCCCGCTGTACGAACACACCCTGGCCGACTCCGAGCGGATACTTAGCCCCGGTCATCCGTTGATTGCGCTGGTGCGGGCGAACCTGGAACGGGCACGGTCCACGTAACGGTTGCGAGGCCGGCCGTCGGCGAAGGCGCGCGGCCGTCGGATCCCGTCCGGCATCGTGTTCACGGTGCCGGCGGCGATGTCCGGCACCGCAGGTGCCTGGACCTTTCGCCCCTTAAGACCAGGACCGGGCTTGAAACGTGACGCGACGAGCGCGTGATACCGGTCACGGCATCGTTGCCGCACAAGCAACCGGCGTTGTCCGATCTCTCGTTGATCACCAACTGGAGACCCAGCACTCTTGAGGTGCACGAACACGCCGGATACCCATGGAATTCCGATGAACTTTCTCCCGGCGTGGCACACCGCTTCGCCGACGCCGACGGCGCCCGCGTCTTCTCTCGCGAAGCCGGTCCCGCCGACGCTCCCGTGCTGCTCCTGCTGCACGGATTCCCGTCCGCCTCGCACCAGTTCCGCCGACTCATCGATGTGCCCGGCAACCGGTTCCGGCTGGTCGCACCCGACCATCCCGGATTGAAGATCTGGGGCGTTATGGACCACCGCGACCGCGACCGGCTGACGACCGGCACACGAACCGACCAATCGCACAAGAAAGATGATCTATATGTCGCACACCATCGTCAATCCTGACGGTCTGCACAACCCGGTCCCGTTCGGCTACAGCCACACCGCCGCCGTCCCGGCCGGCACGGACCTGGTGTTCATCTCGGGTCAGTACGGATCCGACGCAGAGGGCTCGGTCGTCTCGACGGACTTCGCCAAGCAGGTGGAGCAGGCGTTCGGCAACCTCGGTGTCGCTCTTGCCGCCCACGGGCTCGACTTCAGCCACGTCGTCCAGCTCAGGACGTACGTGGTGGGCCTTGACTTCGCCAAGCTCGGGGCCATCGGCGGGGCCGTGCAGGGTGGCGGCGCCAACCCTCCCACGAACACCGTCATCGGGGTCGCCGGCCTGGCTATGCCCGAGATCCTGTTCGAGGTCGAAGCCGTCGCCGCGCGGTCCTGAAATAGTCGCCGCCGCCTGTGTCCGGAGGCTGTTCATCCCGGCGCGGGCGGCGGTTCAGGAACAGGTGGCAAGCAACGAAACGGGTCGCAACCGGGTGTGAAGGTCGGTTCTGGCGTACTTGATGCATGAAGTGAGACAGAGCCATCAAGGAATCCAAGTCACAAGCACGGCGACCTGCATCGGAACGGTGAACGGCGGTAACTCCGTCCGGCCGACCCCGCTGACGCCGTTTTCCGGTCGGTTGCAGCTCGTATCCCCGATGGTGTGTCAGACCATGGTGAGCCGGTCCACCAGGAGTTCCAGCCTCGGTTCGGCGTACTCCGGCGGGAGCCGTCCGGACCGGGTCAGGGTGGCCAGACCGTGGAGGGCGGCCCAGAACGTCTCGGTGAACACGCCCGGGTGGACGCCGTCCCCGGCGGCCTCGCCGAGGGTTTCCAGCAGCGCGGCGAAGGCGTCCTTGAGCGGTTCCGGGGTGTCCTGGTGCGCGAAGGCGAGGCCGCCGTCGAGGTGGAAGACGGCGTCGTAGACCGCCGGGTTGCGTGCGGCGAAGTCGAGGTAGGCGCGGGCGAGGGCGGCGACCCGGGCGCGCGGGCCGTCCGCGGCGGCGGTCGCGGCGCGCACCGCCGCGGCCAGTTCGGCGGCGCCCTGGAGGGCGACGGCGCCGATGATCTCGCGTTTGCCGCGGAAGTGGCTGTAGAGGACGGGCTGGCTGTATTCGATGCGTTCGGCGAGGCGGCGGGTGGTGACCGCGTCCCAGCCCTGCTGTTCGGCGAGTTCGCGGGCGGTCGCCACGATGAGGCGTTCGCGCTCGGCGCGTTCGCGTTGCTTGCGTTCCTGTACCGACATTCCTCGATCCTAGCATCGCTAGACAAGAGAGCGGCAGCAGTACTAGCTTTGCCCCATCACCTAGCAGTGCTAGATATTTGGAGGGGTCGTCATGCTCAGCACACTCGAGGTGTTCACCACCGTGGTCGTCGGCGTGATGGTGGGGGTGGAGTTCGCCGTGGCCTTCGTCATGAACCCGATCCTGAACGCGCTGCCCGAGGACAGCCGCCAGAGCGGCCACGCCCACGGGGGGCGGATGCTCGGCGCGGTGATGCCGGTCTGGTACATCGGCTCGCTCGTCCTGGTCGGCGTCTGGGCCGTCGCCGGACGGCACCACGACGGCACCGCCCTGGTCGTCGCCGCCGGCGCGCTGCTGCTCCTGAGCGTGGTGATGTCGGTCCTGCTGCTCGTCCCGATCAACAACCGGAACAAGACGTGGACCCCGGAGAACCGGCCCGCGGACTGGCAGGAGCAGGTGCGCCGCTGGGAGCGCCTCCACTACGTCCGCGTCGCCGTCATCATCGCCGCCTTCACCCTCCTCGTCAGCGCCCTCGTCTGAACCCGCAGGCCCACCCGCCCCGGCCGTCACGACGTCCGTCGGGACAGCGCCGGGACGTCGGGGCCACGGGACGAAGTCCCCGCCCGCTCCCCGCTCCCCGCTGTCGCTGACGCGTCGCCTCGCGGGCGATGCGACGCCCGCCGCCGATCCCGCTCCGCCCTGCCCTGCCGTACGACACCCTCAGGAGAATCTCAATGACCATGAAGCGCTTCGCCACCGTCCTCGCCGTCCTCGGCGGCCTGTTCCTCCTCTACACCGGGATCAGCTACCTGCTCGCGCCGCAGGCGACGGCCGAGGGGTTCGGGCTGCCGACCTGGCCACAGGACCAGGGGGAGGGGTTCCTGGCGGTCAAGGGCATGCGCGACATCGGCTTCGGACTGGTAATCCTCGCGCTGGTGCTCGCCGGGCAGCGCAAGGCGCTCGGGCTGGCGATGGCGGCGATGGCCGTCGTCCCGGTCGGCGACATGACGATCGTGCTGAACGAAGGCGGCTCGACGGCGACCGCGTACGGCGTCCACGGGCTGGCTGCGGCCACCGTCGCGGTGACCGCAGGACTGCTGCTGCGCGAGCGGCCGGCAACCGCCTGAAATCCGCACGAGAGTCGGATTGAGGATCAAGAGACGCGGATGCTCGACCTGGACGGCTGCGGCCCTATGCTCCACCAACTCACCAGCGCCCAAGATTCGCCGAGTCCTGACGAAGTTCGACTACCCGCCCGACGAGGAGCGCGAGGCCATCGACCTGGTCCTCATGCAGATGGAGACGTTCGCCAGGCAATGGCCCCGGGGGCGAAGTCGCGGCGGTGCCTGGACTCGCCGCAGCGGCGGCCGGATGCTTGGCCACCGTTGCGGTGCTCAGTCTCGGTTGCCTGCCGTGTCTGCGGTGAAACGGGACCAGGCGGTGGGCGAGAGGGTGAGAGGGTGGATCCGTACGTCCTTGGTGTCCCGGACACGAACCACCTCAGGGCGCACGGCGACCTCGACGCAGTTGTCGCCGGAGCTGCCGCTGTAGCTGCTCTTGAACCATGTCGACTCTCGGGTACTCATAGCGCTCCTCGCATCTCCTCCAACAGGCTCACCGTGGCGTCGTGGCCGAGGGCCTGCGAGCGCAGCCTGCCATAGCGTTGGAGCATCGCGCTCACGTCTTTCGGACTTGTGATCAGGACGCTGGATTGTTGGCCCTCCGAGTATCCGACCCAGTTGTGCTCGGTGGTTTCAGCCAGATAGATGAGACCGTCGATGCCCGCATGGTCCTCCCGGCACAGAGGCATGACCTGGATCTCCACGTTGCGCCGCTTGGTGTGCTCGAGGAGGTGGTTTATCAGGGCACGGGTGACCTCCCTGCCTCCCAGGCGCCTTTCCAGCAGGGCTTGTTCGATGATGAAGCTGAACGCCGTGTTCGGCCGTTCGACCAGTAGGCGCTGTCGTTCGAGGCGAGCGGCCACCTGCTGTTCGATTTGGTCTTCGGAAAGCGGTGGAAGCCTACGCTCGAAGATGGTTCGGACGTACATCTCCGGTTGCAGTAGTCCGGGGATCGCCCGGCACTCGTACGTGCACAGCGACACCGCGTCTTCCTCGATCCCCGCCCACTGCCGGAACCACGAGGCCAATCCCGCCTTGCGGGACAAGCTCTGCGCCGCCGCCTTCAGCACGCGTCCCGCAGTCGGTCCGAGTGCTGTCTCGGAGCGAGTCACGAGGTCCCGGGGCGGGAAGCGTTTGCCCTGTTCGATCTTGGCGATGTAGTGACCCGAGTAGCCCACGCATGGCGCGAACTCCTCTTGCGTCAGCCCGGCTTCGTCTCGAAGAGCCTTGAGAACCACGCCGAACGTCTTGAGACTGTCCGACAACTCGGGCTCACCGCACCTACCGCCGTTGTCCGCTGTCATCCCCGCCACCTTCCGTTCCCGTGCCCCGGCAACGTGATTCATTGTCACGGCGTGTTACTCGCCCAGTCCATACCGTCAACCAGTACAGATCGGGTTGTACTGGCGCAGTCCCTGTTCGTGACGTCGGCGAGCTGCGAACTCTGGGGCATGACATTTCCACTGACGCAAATCAGCGCCACCGCACGGGTGTTCGCACAATGCTTTTCGGCCACCGGGCGCGGTGCGCGCCGCGCGCGCCGTCTCGCCACGTACCAGCTGGCAACCTGGGGCATCCCGTACGGCAGTCGGGTCTCCGACTCGGTGGCCTTGATCGTCGGAGAACTCGCCGCAAACGCCGTGCTGCATGGCGGCGTTCCGGACACCGGCTTCGCGCTGCGACTCGCCTATGACAGCGCGACGGGTGTCGTTCGGGTCGAGGTGGCCGACGCCCATCCCGAACGACCCGTGAGCGCGCCGCCGCCGGCCGCAGACGCCGAGAGCGGCCGGGGTCTGGTAATCGTCGATTCCGTCGCGACCTGTTGGGGAGTGACCGAACGATCGGGGCCGGGCAAGGTCGTCTTCGCGGAAATGAATACCCGCGATGAGGATCTGCCTGGGTCTCCATGATCTCGATAGCTCGGCGAACAGGCGGTCCGCGCGCTGGCTTTGCTCAGCCCCGAAGCTCGAAGCACAGGCGCCGGGCATCGGGTGTCGAGGGTCGAGATCCGAGCGCCCTTTTGTTGGATTGGGCGGTTATTTGAACCCACCCACCCACCCTCCCCATGCCCGCGCGTGGGGCGCGGGGACCGGACGCGATCTGCATGTATGACTATTCGTGACCGGCTTGCAGCGCAGCGTCGCAGCGTCCTAGGTTCGCGACAACGAACGACCCCGGCAGGTGCATCAACACCGAACCGGGGTCTGACCACAACGATCGTGAACCTGAAAGGCGATCCCATGGCTTGTGATGACTTTAACGCCGCCCCGCGCCACGCCGCGCATCCAATGGCCAATCCGGGTTACGGCAAACGCGTAGTCCCCGACCAACCCCCGCGCCGCAGGCACGACTTCGCACACCTGCCCGAACGTGAGGCGTACATCGCCGCCTACGTCGACCGCCTGCCCGACGGCGCCGCGATGGACGTCAAGACACTGGCCAAGTCCCTCCCCCGCTACGGGCAGCAAGCCGTCCGCTCCGCGCTCACCGCGCTGTCCGCAGCCGGCCACCTGCGCCGAGTCCGCGAGGCCGTCGGCGGCGACCAAACGCGCTGGGTGTACCGGACGTACTTCTCCCGCACGGCCTGCGACGACACCTGGTGGGCCCACTTCCTGACCGCCGATCCGCCGGCCCCGGCTCCGGCCCCGGTCGAGCCCGCGAAGCCCACCGTGACGCCACCTCCCGCAGCGAGCAGGGAAGTTCGCGCAGCCGAAGCCCCCACCACATCGTCTCCCGAACGCGAACCCACCCCACGCGCCCGGCAGCCCACAGCCTCACCGCCCGCCGCAGATCCCCCCGCTCCATCCGACGCCCACCGCGCCCCCACCGGCCCCCGCTCCGCCGCGTACGAAGCCCTCGGCGAACTCGGCCACAAAGACGCCCGGTTGACCCTCTCCGCCACCGACTGCGCCACGCTGGAACCCCTCGCCGCCACCTGGCTCGCACGCGGAATCACCAAGCCGCAGCTCGTCCTCGCGCTGACGGCCGGCCTGCCCGACCAGATCCACGCCCCGGGCGCCTTCACTCGCAGGCGACTCATCGAAAAGCTGCCCCCCGAGCCCCTGCGAGCTGAAACCACTACACCCGAGACACCTCCGCCTCCCCGCCGCCTCCTGGAATGCACAACCTGCGCCGTGCCAGGACGCCCCGAAGCCCTTCCCGGCGGCCTCTGCCGGACGTGTCGCCACGAACAACCGTCGGCTCCCGGCACCGGCCTACCCGTGCACGAGGTCCGCCGACGCGTCCAAGAATTGCGTCGGGCCTTCCACGCCCGCCCTGCCGACTCGGTCGGGACACATGGCTGATGAGGCCGCTCGGATGTGGCGCGTCGAGGTGGACCAAATCTTGTCCCATTTGGAAACCTGACCGATCTTCGCGCGTCGCCACTCGCCGATACGTCGGCACAGGACCAGGGCTTCGACTCGTCGCAGCGTAGGGACGCTGCCTGGAGGGGGCGAGAACCGGATCCGTCAGGACCGCTTCTCGGTTCGGGGCGAACGGCGTCGGCCCCGGCCACCTGGTGGTGGTCGGGGCCGACGGCTTGCGGGTCGTCGTTGTGGTCCGCGGCGTCCGGGTCAGACGACCTCGACGAGGAGTTCCACCTCGACCGGGGAGTCCAGCGGCAGTACGGCCACGCCGACGGCGCTGCGGGCGTGTCGCCCGGCCTCGCCGAAGACCTCGCCGAGCAGCTCGCTCGCGCCGTTGATCACACCGGGCTGACCGGTGAAGTCCGGGGCGCTGGCCACGAAGCCGACGACCTTGACCACCCGGCGCACCAGGGACAGGTCGCCCAGCTCGGCCTTGATCGCCGCGAGCGCGTTGAGCGCGCACTGCCGCGCGAACTCCTTCGCCTCCTCGGCGGTGACCTCGGCGCCGACCTTGCCGGTCGCGGGCAGCTTGCCGTCGATCATCGGCAGCTGGCCCGAGGTGTGGATGTAGTTGCCGGTACGGATCGCCGGAACGTAGGCCGCGACCGGGGGCACCACGCCCGGAAGGGTCAGACCCAGATCGGTGATGCGCTGTTCGGGGCTTGCTTCGCTCACTGGCCCGCCACCTGCTTCGCCCGCTTCATGTAGGCCACCAGGCTCTCGGGGTTCGGGCCCGGTACGACCTGCACGAGTTCCCAGCCGTCGTCACCCCAGTTGTCCAGGATCTGCTTCGTCGCGTGGACCAGCAGGGGGACCGTCACGTATTCCCACTTCGTCATGTCTGAAGACTTTAGACGGACACGTCCGGCGGTTCGACGGGGCGCCACGCCACCGGCGAGGACAGCACCATCGTGCTCGACGGTTGCCCGTGCTCGCCGAGCCGGTCGATCAGCACCTGGAAGTCGGCCATCGTCGGGACCGCGACCATCAACAGGCAGCACGCGTCGCCGGTGACCCGGTGCACCTGGAGCACCTCGCGCCACTCGCGCACAGTGTCCGCGTCCCGGCGGAGCAGGCACGCGGGGCCGTAGCAATTCATCCGGACCAGCGCGATCACCCCGCGCCCGGCCGCCGCCGGATCCACGTGCGCGTGGTAGCCGGTGATCACCCCGGCGTGTTCGAGTCGGCGCACGCGGGTGGCCACCGCGGGCGCGGAGAGGTTGATCCGGCGGGACAGTTCGTTGAGTGAGGTCCGCGCGTCGCGCTGCAGCTCGGCGAGCAGAGCGCGGTCGATCGCATCCATGTTCATCCTCGGTTCACGATCGTGAGAGATCTGCCGTTCGACACCTTGGGAGCGTAAACCGAATCGCCTCCGGTGGTGCCCGACACCCATTCCCAACCGAATGGTCGAACGGTTTCATGTGGGCATTCCCCGACCGACCCCTCCGGACTCCGGTGGGATGCGCACGAGAGGTGGTCCGCGATGCCAGCCGGTGGACATGCGGTGGAGACCGAGACGACGGGCGGCTGCCCGATGGCGGGCCCGCACCAGGACTTCCCCGGCGCGACCGCGCCGCCCTACTCGGACTACGTGCACCTCGACCAGCTGCTCTCGATCCAGCAGACCCGCACCGACGTGCCGGCCGAACTCTCGTTCCTGATCTCGTCGCAGGTCATGGAGCTGCTGTTCGCGCTGCTCCGGCACGAATGGACGATCGCGGGCGAGCAACTCGACGCCGACGACGTGCCCGGCGCGACCGGCACGATCCGGCGCAGCATCCGCGAGCTGGACGTGCTGGTGTCCACCTGGGACCTGCTCGCGACGCTCACCCCCGGCGAGTTCGGGGCGTTCCGCGGGGCGCTCGGCGATTCGTCCGGCTTCCAGTCGCACCTGTACCGGCACCTGGAGTTCCTGCTCGGGATCAAGCGCGCGGGCGTGCTCCGGCCGTACGTGGGCGCGCCGGCCGTGCACGCCGACCTGGACCGCTCGCTGCGCGCCCCGAGCCTGTACGACCACGCGCTCGGCGTGCTGGCCCGCCGGGGTCTGTACCGCGCCGACGAGACCTCGGACCCGAGCCGTCCGTACACCCCGTCCGAGGACGTCGAGCGAGCCTGGGCGAGCGCCTACACGGACGGCGTGCGCGACCTGATCGAGCTCGGCGAGGCGCTCACGGATGTTTCCGAGCGCTGGACACGCTGGCGCGAGCGGCATCTGGCCGCCACACTTCGAGCGCTGGGAAATCGGCCGGGCACAGGTGGTTCGGCCGGAGCATCTTGGTTGGAACAGACCGTACGCGTGCGCGTTTTTCCCGAATTGTGGACCATGCGCACCTTGGTCGAACCTTCGAAGGCTGATTCATCTTCATCGAAAGATGGTGTGGCATGTCCGATCCCTTGCTGAACGCGGTCGCCGGTGATTCCCCGGCCCGACCCTCCTTCGCGCTCGACTCGACGTATCGAACAAGGGCCGCCGAGCTCGACGCGGCCGACCCGCTGGCGCACGTGCGCGAGCGATTCCTGTTGCCCGCCGGGGTGATCTACCTCGACGGCAACTCGCTCGGCGCGCTGCCCGCCGCCGTGCCCGAGGCGTTGAACGACGCGGTGCACCGCCAGTGGGGCACCGACCTCATCCGCTCGTGGAACGCCAACGGCTGGTGGGAGGCCCCCACCCGGATCGGCGACACGATCGGGACGCTCGTGGGCGCCGCCCCCGGCCAGGTCGTGTGCGGCGACTCGACGTCGGTACAGATCTTCAACGCGGTCGCGGGCGCGCTGCGGCTGCGACCGGGTCGCACCGTGGTCCTCGCCGACCCGGACAGCTTCCCCACCGACCTCTACCTGACCGAATCGGTCGCCGACCTGCTCGGCGCGAAGGTGCGCCGGGTCCCGGTCGCCGAACTGCCCGCCGCGCTGCGCGCCGAGGGGGACGCGGTCGCGGCGATCGCGTACAACCACGTCGACTACCGCAGCGGCGCGCTGCGCGACCTGCGCGGCCTCACCGCCGCCGCGCACGACGCCGGCGCGCTCACGATCTGGGACCTGTGCCACTCCGCCGGCGCACTGCCGGTCGACCTGGATGCCAACGACGTCGACATCGCCGTCGGCTGCTCGTACAAGTACCTCTCCGGCGGCCCCGGCGCGCCGGCGTTCATCTACGTCGCCGCACGGCACATCGCCGGCTTCGCGCCGGCCCTGACCGGCTGGCACGGGCACGCGAACCCGTTCGGCATGGAGGCCGGGTACGCGCCGGCGCCCGGCATCGAGCGGGCCCGGATCGGCACCCCGCCGCTGCTGTCGATGCTCGCGCTCGAGGCCGCGCTCGGCGCGTACGAGGGCGTGGACATGCGGGCGGTGCGGACCAAGAGCCTCGCGCTGACCGACCTGTTCATCGAGTGCGTCGGCGCGCTCGGCCTGGAAACGCTGACCCCGGCCGAGCACGCGCTGCGCGGCAGCCAGGTCGCGGTCCGCCACTCGGAGCCGCACGCGGTGATGTCGGCGCTGATCGATCGGGGTGTCATCGGCGACGTCCGGCCCCCCGACGTGCTGCGGTTCGGCTTCAACCCGCTGTACGTCGGCTACGCCGATGTCGTGGAGTCCGTACGGATCCTCGGGGACATCCTGGAGACGGGGGCGTACAAGGACGCGCGCTACGCCGTTCGGGCGACGGTGACGTGACTCGGGTCACCACTGGGGTATCACCTCGGACCCCGCGGGGACCGGGTGGTTAGGCTCGACTCGTGAGTTTGGGTGCGAGGTCACGCGAGTCCGGGATTTCCGCGGGTACGGCCGTATGGGGCATGCCGGTGGGGGCAGGGATCCGGGCATGCCACGCACCCGGAACGACCGCCCCGTCGGCCGCCTCGGTCGGACGCGCTGGACGGACACGATGACGGCGACAGCGGTGGGCGCACATACGACCGAGGGAAACGGCGACTGGGAGGGTGTGCGCCTGCACGTCGTCAGCGGCAAGGGCGGCACCGGCAAGACGACCGTGGCCGCCGCCCTGGCCCTGGCCCTGGCCGGCGGCGGGCGCAGAACCCTGCTGGTCGAGGTCGAGGGGCGGCAGGGCATCGCCCAACTCTTCGACTGCCCGCATCTGCCCTACGAGGACCGCAAGATCGCGGTCGCCCCGGGCGGTGGCGAGGTGTACGCGCTCGCGATCGACCCGGAGGAGGCCCTGCTCGAATACCTCGACATGTTCTACCACCTGGGTCGGGCCGGAAAGGGCCTGAAGAAACTGGGCGCGATCGACTTCGCGACCACCATCGCGCCGGGTCTGCGCGACGTGCTGCTGACCGGCAAGGCGTGCGAGTCGGCCCGCCGCCGGGTGCAGGGGAGATTCGCCTACGACGCGGTGGTCATGGACGCGCCGCCCACCGGTCGGATCGCGCGCTTCCTCAACGTGAACACCGAGGTCGCCGGGCTGGCCAGATTCGGCCCGATCCACACCCAGGCCGAGGCGGTGATGGGCGTGATCCGCTCGCCGCAGACCGCCGTGCACCTGGTCACGCTGCTGGAGGAGATGCCGGTCCAGGAGACCGTGGACGGCGTCACCGAACTGCGCGCCTCGGGGCTGCCCGCCGGCGGCGTGGTGATCAACATGGCCCGCCCGCCGCTGCAGGCCGAGGACGAGAGCGACACCGGGCAGCGGCTCACCCCCGAGCTGCTCGAGGCCGGCCTCGTCGCCGGCGGCATCAAGCCCACGCGGCCGCTGGTGGCGTCCCTGCTCGCGGAGGCCGACGAGCACGCGAGCCGGATCGAGCTGGAGAGCACCGGTCGCGGCCTGGTTCGCGGCCTGGACCTGCCGGTCTACGAACTGCCGCTGCTGGCCGACGGCATGGACCTGGGCGGTCTGTACCGGCTGGCCGAGGCGCTGCGCGAGCAGGGGATGGCATGAACAGGCTGGACATAGACGCGCTGATCGACGACTTGGGCACGCGCATCCTGGTGTGCTGCGGCTCCGGCGGGGTCGGCAAGACCACCACGGCCGCGGCGCTCGGCCTGCGCGCGGCCGAACGCGGTCGGGACGTGGTGGTGCTGACCATCGACCCCGCGCGTCGGCTCGCCCAGTCGATGGGGCTGACCGAGCTGGACAACACGCCCCGCCGGGTCGTCGACGTCGACGAGAGCAAGGGCGGCAGCCTGCACGCGATGATGCTCGACATGAAGCGCACGTTCGACGAGATCGTCGAACAGCACGCGGACCCCGAGCGCGCGCAGCAGATCCTGGACAACCCGTTCTACCAATCGCTGTCCTCCAGCTTCGCCGGCACGCAGGAATACATGGCGATGGAGAAGCTCGGCCAGCTGCACGCGACCGGCGAGTGGGACCTGATCGTGGTGGACACCCCGCCGAGCAGGTCCGCGCTCGACTTCCTCGACGCCCCCCAGCGCCTCGGCTCGTTCCTCGACGGTCGGCTGATCCGAATCCTGTCCGCCCCCGCCAAGGTGGGCGGGCGCGGTGCGCTCAAGTTCCTGTCGGCGGGCATGGGGCTGATGACCGGCGCGCTCAGCAAGGTCGTCGGCACCCACCTGTTGACCGACATCCAGACCTTCGTGGCCGCGCTCGACACCACGTTCGGCGGCTTCCGCAAGCGCGCCGACGCGACCTACAAACTCCTCCAGGCCCGCGGGACGTCGTTCCTGGTGGTCGCGGCCCCCGAGAAGGACGCGCTGCGCGAGGCCGCGTACTTCGTCGAGCGCCTGGGTACCGAGCGCATGCCGCTGGCCGGCCTCGTGCTCAACCGCGTGCACGCGACCCGCGCGGGCCGGCTGTCCGCGGAGCGGAGCGTGGCCGCCGCCGAGGCGTTGACCGAGCAGGCCGACGGCGAGCAGGACGACGAGTCGCCGCGCCCGGCCGACCTGCGCCTGGTCGCGGGACTGCTCACGCTGCACGCCGAGCGGCTGCGCGTGATCGACCGCGAGGAGCGCATGCGCACGCGCTTCACCTCGATCCACCCCGAGGTGCGGGTGGCCGAGGTCCCGGCACTGCCCGGCGACGTGCACGACCTGGACGGTCTGCGCGTCATCGGCCAGAGCCTGGGCTCGGGCTGATCTCGTGCCGTCTGCTCGGCCGACCACCGACGATCCGTCACCACCCTGCCGGGGCCCGGGCCTGACTCCCGGCCCCGGCGGGCTGTGACGCTCCAAGACGGTGGTTCTCGACCATGGCGCCGTTCAAGGCTGCGTTCAAGGTTGTATTCAAGGCTGTGGCAGGTGTTCAGCCGGCGACCCGAAACTCCTCGTCTCCGTGGATGTCCCGCTCGTACTCCTCACGCGCGGTCTCCAACAGTCGACGCCACGAGGTGATCAGCGGCCGGCGGCGCAGCAGCGCGCGCCGCTCCCGCTCGGTCATGCCGCCCCAGACGCCGAACTCCACTCGATTGTCCAGCGCGTCCGCCAGGCATTCGGTGCGAACCGGACATCCGGTGCACACTGCCTTGGCTCGATTCTGCGCCGCCCCCTGCACGAACAGCTCATCCGGATCGGTACTCCGGCAGGCGGCCTGCGTGCTCCAGTCGGTAACCCAGCTCATGCTGGTGCCGTCCTCTCCCGATTTTCGAGGCTCCCCCAACGGCGGCGATGGGAATTCCCGTCGCCAAGCAGGACGGTACGAAACCCTGGGCACGCGCAACAGCCCCTTCACGGGCAGTCATCGATGGCCCGGAAGGACTATGCGCAAATATGGACCCACCCGTCCGGGTGAATGCTCTTGCGTTTCCGGTCGCGGCCTCACTCAGATGGAGGCATGTCGTCGGCGGCTCGCCGGCACGGAACACGGTGCCGGGAATGCGACATTCGGCCACATTCACTCCAAAGAGTGAAATGCGCGGTGACAGCATTCCCACGGCTGCACGGCAAGCTTAGGCGAAGTCCCTTGTCCGTGCGCGGTGTTTCGGCACGTAGGGTGTCGTCCATGGCCCGAACTTCCTCCGGCTCGGCCCGTCCGAAACGCGGCCCGTCCCGCCCCCGATCCCCGCTGGGCTTCGTGGGCCGGTTCGCCGCCTTCGTGGGTGCGAGCATCCTCGCCGGCGCCCTGGTCGCGGGAATCGCGCTGCCGTTCGTGGGCGGCTTCGGCCTGACCGCGAAGGCGGCGTCGGAAAACTTCGACGACCTGCCCGGCGACCTGGCCCAGCCGTTCCTGTCGCAGCCGTCGTACATCCTGGACTCCGAGGGCAACCAACTCGCGATGGTCTACGACCGGTATCGCATCCTGGTGAACTTCGACCAGATCTCGCCGATCATGCGTCAGGCGATCGTGGCGATCGAGGACTCGCGCTTCTACGAGCACGGTCCGATCGACCTCAAGGGCACCCTGCGCGCCCTGATGCGCAATCAGCAGTCGGGCACCGGAACCAAGCAGGGCGGTTCCAGTCTCACCCAGCAGTACGTGAAGAACATCTTCGTGGAGGAGGCCGGCGACGACCCGGCCAAGGTGGCCAAGGCCCAGGCCCAGGAGATCTCCCGCAAGATCAAGGAACTGAAGTACGCGATCGGCCTGGAACAGCAGCTGTCCAAGGACGAGATCCTGACCAGGTATCTCAACATCACCTTCTTCGGCCGCCAGGCGTACGGCGTCGAGGCCGCGTCGCAGCGTTACTTCAGCAAGCACGCCAAGGACCTGACCCTGCCCGAGGCGGCCACCCTGGCCGGCGTCGTGCAGGCTCCTTCGGCGTTCGACCCGATCGGCTACCCGAAGGCCGCCCGGGACCGCCGCAACATCGTGTTGCAGCGGATGGCAGAGGTGAACGTCATCTCGCAGGCCGAGGCCGACGGGGCCAAGGCCACCGAACTCAACCTGAAGACCCAGCCGCTGCCCAACGGCTGCATCACCGCCGACCAGATCGACGGCGCGGCGTTCTTCTGCGACTACGTCGAACGGGTGGTCAAGAACGACACGGCGTTCGGCAAGACGAAGGAAGAGCGCAACCAGTTGTGGCGCGAGGGTGGTCTGCGGATCACCACCACGTTGGACCGAAAGGCCCAGAAGGCGGCCTACTCCGCCGCAACCAAGGGCGTACTCCAAAAGGATCCGGTCGCGGACGCCGTCGTGATGGTCGAACCCGGCAGCGGGAAGATCAAGGCGATGGCCCAGAGCCGGCCCTACGGATTCGGCGACTACGAGACGACCCTCAACTACTCGGTCGACCACTCGATGGGCGGCTCGACCTTCGGTTTCCAGACCGGCTCGACGTTCAAGCCGATCACCGCCGCGGCGGCGCTGGAAAGCGGCATGGAGGTCGATCAGGAATACTCCACCGGCTACGAGATCGACATGCGGAAGGAGAAGTTCCGCACGTGCGGTGACACCGCTCGCGACCCCAACTACAAGCCGGTCAACGAGAGCCGCTCGGAAACCGGCACGTGGAACATGCAGACCGCGCTGGAGAAGTCGATCAACACCTACTTCGTCCTGTTGTCCAAGGACGTGGGACTGTGTCCGATCGCGACGCTGGCCGACCAGATGGGCGTACACCAGGGCAACGGCAAGCCGCTGGTGCAGGTCCCGAGCATGACGCTCGGTGCCAACGCGATCGCCCCGCTGAACATGGCCGCCGCCTACGCGGGCTTCGCCGCGCGCGGCGTGTACTGCTCGCCGGTCGCGGTCACCGAGGTGGCCAAGCTCGACGGCACGAAGCTGCCCGTCCCCCAGGCGGGCTGCAAGCAGGTCATGAAGCAGTCCACCGCCGACACGATCAACACCCTGCTCAAGGGCGTGGTCGAGGACGGCACCGGCACCAAGGCCGGCCTGAGCGACCGGGACAACGCGGGCAAGACCGGCACCACCAACGAGCGCAAGGCGGCCTGGTTCGTCGGCTACACGCCGAACCTGTCCACCGCGGTCTGGGTCGGCGGTGCCAAGGACGACGTCGAGATGGTCAACATCCGGATCGCCGGCAAGACCTACGCCAAGGTCTACGGCGGCGAGGTCCCCGGACCGATCTGGAAGAGCGCCATGACCGGCGCCCTCAAGGGCATGGACGATCCGGACTTCGTCGACCCGCCCGCGGGCACGATTCCGGCCAAGCCGGATCCGAACAAGAAGCCGGACGACAAGCCCAATCCCCGCGGCGAGAATCGGCCGCCGACCGGGGGCGGCGGCAACACCAAGCCGCCGACGACCCCGCCGACGACGCCGAGCACCCCGCCACCCGGGGGCGGCGGCAACACCAAGCCACCGCACACGCCGCGGCCGCCGTGGACCACTCCGCCGTGGATCGATGGCTGAGGACGCACGAGGCGGGACGGAACCGGCATCGCCCGGATCCTGACGCAGACGCCGATGGCGGTGCCCCCCGATCGGGGGGCACCGCCATCGGCGTTTCGTACGGTGTCGGACGGCGGTGTGTCGGACAGCGGTGCGTCGGACGGCCGTGCGTCGGACGGCGGTGCGTCAGACGCCGAGCTGGGCCTTGATCTCGGCGGCGATCCGGCCGCCCTCGGCCTTGTCCCCGACCTTGGGCCGGACGACCTTCATGACCTGGCCCATCGCCTGCGGACCGCTCGCCCCGGTGGCCGCGATCGCGTCGGCGACGATCACCTTGAGCTCGTCGTCGGACAGCTGCGCCGGCAGGTAGGCCGCGAGGACCTCGCCCTCGGCGCGCTCGCGGGCGGCGGACTCGGGCCGGCCGCCGTTCTCGAAGGCCTCGGCGGCCTCGCGACGCTTCTTCGCCTCGCGCACGATGACCTTGACGACCTCGTCGTCGGACAGCTCGCGGGCCGTCTTGCCCGCGACCTCCTCGTTGGTGATCGCGGTCAGGGTGAGGCGCAGCGTGGAGGAGACCAGTTCGTCGCGGGACCGGATGGCCGCGGTGAGGTCGCTCTGCAAACGGCTCTTGAAGGGGCTCATGCGCTCAAGTGTCGCAGCCGTCGGGCCCACCACCCCACCCAATTACCCGGTGGCCGGGCGCCGCGAGTGCGCCCGCGCACACACGAGTGCGATCACGAGACTGCCGACGGCCGGCCGGCTCTGCCAGCATGGAGGGATGCGACCGCGTTCAGCCATCCCCCTTGCCGTTGCCGCCACCGGGGCAGCCTGCCTCACTTATGCGGCGGCCTATGAGGCCCGTTCGTTCCGTCTGCGCCGGGTCGAGGTGCCGGTGCTGCCGCGCGGTGCCCGACCGGTGCGGATCCTGCAGGTGTCCGACATCCACATGGTTTCCGGCCAGCGCCGCAAGCAGGAGTGGCTGCGCCGGCTCGACGCGCTGCATCCCGACTTCGTGCTGAACACCGGCGACAACCTGTCCGACCCGGAGGCGGTGCCGGAGACGCTCGACGCGCTCGGCCCGCTGATGGCGCGGCCCGGGGCGTACGTGTTCGGCTCCAACGACTACTACGGCCCCCGGCCCAAGGACCCCACGAGCTACCTGCGCCGCGACGACGGCACCCGCCGGCTCGGCCGGGAGAACCCGTGGACCGACCTGCGCGACGGCTTCGACGCGGCGGGCTGGGAGAACCTGAACAACGCGCGCGGGCGGCTCAAGGTGGAGGGCCTGGAGATCGAGCTGGTCGGCCTGGACGACCCGCACATCGACCGGGACCGCTACGAGCAGGTGGCCGGCGGCCCGGACCCGGCCGCCGACGTCTCGCTCGCCGTCGTCCACGCGCCGTACCTGCGCGCGCTCGACGCGTTCACCGCCGAGGGCTACCCGCTCGTGATCGCCGGCCACACGCACGGCGGCCAGGTGTGCGTCCCGTTCTACGGCGCCCTCGCCACGAACTGCGACCTGGACCGCAAGCGCGCCAAGGGCCTCTCCAGGCACGTCTCGGCCGAGCGCGAGGCGTACCTGCACGTCTCCGCGGGCTGCGGCACCTCGCGCTACGCCCGCTTCCGCTTCGCGTGCCCCCCGGAGGCCACCCTGCTGACCCTGACACCCCGTCAGTCCCCCGGCAGCACCGCCGCCCCCACCCCGCGATAACCGGATTTCGCCTCAGGCCCCCGACCCGCTAAGCTGAACGCGCAGCATCGGGGTGTGGCGCAGCTTGGTAGCGCGCTTCGTTCGGGACGAAGAGGCCGTGGGTTCAAATCCCGCCACCCCGACCAGCAGGTCAAAGGCTCTATCGGATGATTCCGATGGGGCCTTTGGCGCGTTACCGGCACGAAAGTACAGCAACCACTCCGGTTGCCCGTAACCTCCATCGACCGCCAGGTCGAGTGGCCCGCCCTCGGTGGCAACCAACGCCGGCAAAATACGCGCTGGGTTACGGCCGCTCCCGGGCCCGGTTCTTCGAGGTCAGGGCCGTCGTAGTCCTCCCGAGCGCGCGTTCGATGAGCTCTCTGGCGTGCGCGTCCTGGCCGACGATGCACTTGACGTGGAACCGCGGCAGCAAGGTCACCGACTGGCCGGCCCACTCCGCGACCTGCGTTCGGGGCGCTCCGGCGTTGAGCCACGTGGACGCAGGCGCGTGTCGCAGATCGTACGGACGTGCCGCGAGCGAGGGATGCGACCCGCGTTCCGGTGAGCGCTGCTCGACGCGCCGTGGGCCGGCTTCGCCGGCGAGTCGGAGCGGGCCGCCTGACGCGCGGAGCCCCGCGGTGTGGGTCGGCGGGGTGGGCTCGGGCGTGCGAGTGCCGGGCCCGTGGGCCCGGCACTCGCACGTGCGGTAGGTCGGTTACTGGGTGGATATCGCCCGCAGGACCGGGATCTTGGCGGCCTTGGCGGCCGGGCGGGCGCCGGCAAGCAGGCCGCCCAGGGCGCCCACCGTGATCAACAGGGCCAGTTGCAGGGTCGGGATCTCGAACGGCAGGGCCGCTCCGGTGTTGCCCGAACCGATCGCCCGGATCGTCGTCCAGCCCAGGAACAGGCCGATCACGAGCCCGGTCACGGCGCCGATCGTGGCCACAAGGGTGGACTCCCAGCGCAGCGCCGACCGCACCTGGGCCCGAGCCGCACCGATCGCCCGCAACAGGCCCAGCTCACGGGTGCGTTCGTAGGCCGCGAGCGAGAGCGTGTTGGCGATTCCACCGAGCGCGATCACCAACGCGAGCGCGAGCAGTACGTAGACCACGGCGACGAGCGTCTCCAACATCGCGCCCTGCGCCTTGACGAACCCTTCGCGGTCGCGCACCGGCGGGGCCCCGTACTCCTTGGCCAGGCCTTCGACCGCCGCCTTGACCTCGTCGATGGAGGCGCCCGGGGCGAGCCGCAGCACGGTCGCCGAGTCCAGGGCCGTGTCCGCGTGCGGTTCCCACGCCTGACGGTCGATCAGGTAGTCGCCGACCACGGCGGTGCGGTCGTACAATCCCGCCACCGTGAACGTCTGCCGCGCGCCGTCGGGGAAGGTGACCTCGGCCGTCGAGCCGATCCGCCAACCCTGGTCCTTCGCCGTGTCGGCGGAGACCGCGATGTCGTTCGGGCTCAGCCCGCTCACCCGACCGGCGGTGACGTCGAGGTCGAACAGGCGGTCCAAGCGCGCGGATTCCACCGCGAGGACCTGTCGGCTGTGGCCGTCGACGAGCGCGTTCGCGCCGCGGATGCCACCGGCAACCTCGACCCCGGACACCTCGGCCACCTTGCGGCTGAGCTCGGGGCTGTGACCGCCACCGGCCCAGCCGCCCGGCGCCGATCCACCGATCACGATCTCGCCCGCGATCACCTCACGGGTCTGCTCACCCGAGCCCTGCTTGAGGGACGCGGCGAACACCGCGAAGATCGTGACGATCGCGATCCCGAGCACCATCGCGATCGCGGACCCCGCCGTCCGACGCGGGCTGCGCAGGAGGTTGCCCCGGGCCAGGGCGCCCGGTGCGCCCCGCAGTCGCGCCAGTGGCGCGGTGAGCGGACCACCGACCGCGCGGATGCCGGCCGGGGCGATCAGGACCACGCCCACGAGCACTGCCGGCGCCGCGATCGCCAGGCCCGTCAGGCCGCCGCCGGCGATGCCGACCGCGATGCCTGCGGCGAGCAGCACGGCCCCCGCGATCAGCCGACGCCGAGGCAGTTCGGCGCTCTCGGCGCCCGCACCGCGCAGCGCGGTGACCGGGGCGACCCGCGAGCCGCGCACGGCCGGCACGAGTGCCGCGAACGCCGTCACCAGGATGCCGACCGGCAGCACCGTGTAGGCGGTGGACGCCTTGAACGTCAGGCCCCGTGCGGGCAGTTCGACCCCAAGCGCGGTGAACAACTCCTTGAGCCCCGCCGCCAGACCCAGCCCCGCCGCCAGACCGGCGACGGACGCGGTCACCCCGATCACGAGCGCCTCGATCAGCGCCTGGCGCAGCACCTGTCCGCGCCCGGCGCCCAGTGCCCGCATCAACGCGACCTCACGGGTGCGCTGCGCGGCGACCACCGAGAACGTGTGGTTGATCGAGAAGGCCGCGACGACGAGTGCGATCACGGCGAAGACGGTCAGGAACGTGCGGAAGATCTTCAGGAAGCCGTCCTCGACGGCGTCGACCGCCTCACCGGTGGCCTCGCTGCCGGGCAGTGCCTGCGTGTCGGCGGGCAGCGCCTGCTGGATGCGGGCGGCCAGTTCCCGTTGATCGGTGCCCGACACCGCCCGCACCGCGATGGTGGAGACCTTGCCCGGATCACGCAGCACGTGCTGCCGCGCGCCGTCCAGATCGAACGCGGTGTAGGAGCCGCCGCCGAAGGCGTCCTGGTCACCGAAGGTGGCGACGCCCACGATGGTCACCGGCACCGGTGTGGGGGTCAGGACCGTGACCCGGTCGCCGGGCTTCAGGTGCCCCTGCTTCGCGGTACCCCGGTCGATCACGACCTCGTCGGGGCCGGCGGGCGCCCGGCCGTCGGCGAGCCGATACGGGGTCAGTGCCGGGTCGGGGACCCAGTTGCCCGCCATCCGCGGACCGTTGCCGGTCAGCGCTTTGCCGTCCTTGCCGACGACCTGGCCGTAGCCCTGGATGATCGGCTCGGCGGCGGCGACGCCGGACACGGCCCGGACCCGGTCCACGAGCGAGGCGTCGATCCCGCCGCGCTGAGCGCCGGGGTCGTCGGTCACCGCGGTGGCGTTGCGCACCACCACATCGGTGCCGGCGCCGCTGTCGCGGATCAGGCCGCCGATGGAGGAACTCATCGTGTCGGCGAGCACGAGCGAGCCGGAGAGGAAGGCGGTGCCCAGGAGCACCGCCAGGACGAGTCCCACGAGCCGGCGCTTGCGGGCCCACAGGTTGGCGAGCGAGAGACGGATCAGCATCGTGTGTCACACCCCTCGGGCGCCGACACCGGCGGCCACGCGGTCGAATGCCTTCATTCGGTCCAGGACTCGATCGGACGTGGGGCTGTCCATGACGTCGGCGATGCGGCCGTCGGCCAGGAACACCACCGAGTCCGCGAAGCCGGCCGCGACCGGGTCGTGGGTGACCATCAGGACCGTCTGTCCCAACTCGTTCACCGCGTTCCTCAGCAGCGCGAGCACCTCGGAGCCCGAGCGCGAGTCGAGGTTGCCGGTCGGTTCGTCGGCCATCACGATCTCGGGCCGACCCACCAACGCCCGGGCCACCGCGACGCGCTGCTGCTGGCCGCCGGACAGCTCCCCGGGCCGGTGGTGCAGGCGAGTGTCCAACCCCACCGAGGTCACGATGCGGTCGAGCCAGTCGAGGTCGGGCTTGCGGCCCGCGAGGGAGGCGGGGAGCAGGATGTTCTCCAGCGCCGTCATCGTGGGCAGCAGGTTGAACGCCTGGAAGACGAAGCCGATCCGGTCCCGGCGCAGCCGGGTGAGTTGACGGTCGGTCAGCGAGCCGAGTTCGGTGTCGCCGAGGTAGACCTCTCCGGCCGAGACGTCGTCGAGTCCGGCGAGGCAGTGCAACAGCGTGGACTTGCCCGATCCGGAGGGACCCATGACGGCGGTGAACCGCCCCCGTTCGAATCCGATCGTGACGTCGTCCAGGGCACGCACAACGGTGTCGCCGTCGCCGTGCACTCGGGAGACCCGCACGGTCCGGGCCGCGTGGCGGTCACTGGGCATGGTGCTCGTGTTCATGACAGTCCTTGACGATCGAGGGGACGAGCGTGGGGAGTCAGCGCGCGGAGACGGTCTCGCGCACGGGGACCGCGCAGCCTTGACGCGGGCCGCGGGGCGGGTGCGTCTGCCGGACGGTTTGAAGAGGACAGGGCCGTGGCGGCGATCAGCGCGAGCAGTTACCGGGCGGCCGGCGCACTCGCGGGCCGCCACTCCCGGGACGCCCGCTCGTCGGCATCCGCCAGCCAGAACCAGACCGGCGGGAAGACCAGCTCGATCACGGTCAGCGCCACCTGGAACCAGTGCGGCCACCCGTGCACCGCCAGGGACAGCAGCCGCCCCACGCCGCCCAGCAGGAACACCGCCGCGAGCCACCGCACCACCTTCGCCGGGACGGGGTCCTGCCGGGCCGCCCACAGCCAGGCCAGCCCGTACCCGGCGAAGATCGCGCCCAAGAACCGGCCCAGGCTGTCCAGAGTGGGGCCGGCGTCGGCCTCGCCCGGAATCGCGGCATTGCCGCCGACCACGTGGAACAGCCCGATCGCCGTGCAGGCGAGGCCCATCACCCATGCGAACACCCGAAGTGCCTTGGCCATGACCCCACTTCACTTAATTGACGTGTGTCTACTTAGCTTCAGAGTAGCCTCCTTTAATAGACGCATGTCAAGTAGTAATCTGAGCGCATGCCGCCACGCCGACGTTTGCCCCCCGCCGACCGCCGTGCCCAGCTGCTCGCCGTCGGCGCCCGGCTCTTCTCCGCCGCCCCCTACGACGACGTGCTGATGGAGGACGTCGCCCGGCAGGCCGGTGTGTCCCGCGCCCTGCTCTACCAGCACTTCCCGAGCAAGCACGCCCTCTTCGCGGCGGTCTACCAGCAGGCGACCGACCGGCTGCTGGAGGCGACCACGCTCGACCCCGGCGCCACATTCGTCGAGCAGCTCGCCCAGGGCCTGGACGCCCACCTCGACTACTTCATCACCAACCGCCACGCCGTCCTGGCCGCGAACCGGGTGCTGGCGGGCGACCCTGTCATCCAGACGATCATGACGGACGAACTCGACGCCCTGCGCTCACGCTTCCTCGGTGTGCTCCCGCTCGCCGAGGAACGCACGCACGCCGCGGTCTCCGCGACACTGAAGGCCTGGCTCGTGTTCGTCCAAGTGCTGTGCGTGGACTGGCTCACACGCGAGACCTGCACCCGCACCGAGCTGCGGGACACCTGCATCGGCGCGGCGATCGGCGCCCTGCGGCCCCTGCTCTCCGAGGACCCCGCCCCGGACTGGCCGCCCGCCCTGCCCGCCTGAACCGGCCCCGACCGGCGAGACCGGCGGGCCCAGCCAGGCCCGCGACCCGCCGAGAAAGGCCGGCACCACATGTCCGTCGACCAGACGTGTCCCGGCTGTTCGCTGTATGGCCCGGCGAGTGGGCAAGCCACCTGTTCGTCTCCGCAGTCGAGCCAGTCATGACAGTCCTTGACGATCGAGGGGACGAGCGTCGGGAGTCAGCGCGCGGAGACGGTCTCGCGCACGGGGGCTGCGGCCTTGACGCGGGCCGCGGGGCGGGGGCGCCGGCCGGAGGGCTTGAAGACGGACAGGGCCGTGGCGGCGATCAGCGCGAGCAGTTGGAAGGCCACCACCGCCATGTGCCAGTTCTGCAGGGCGGGCAGCGCATCCGCGTTGCCACCGGGGCCGGAGGCGCTCATGAGGCGGTGCACGAACTGGCTGACGACCGCGCCGCCGCTGATGAGCACCGCGAACAGCAGCACGATCTTGACCTTGATCCAGAGGTGCTGCCACAGCCCCCATGGCGTGAATACGCACAGCAGGACACCGGTGAGCAGCGACAGCACCCCGAACGGAATGCCACCGGCGAAGGCGAGCAGGCGCAACACACTGTAGGCGCTGTGTCGCAGCGTGGGGTCGTCCGTCGTCCGGGCCAGTCCGGCGATCAGCATCATGGTCCACTCGACGCCCAGCATGCCGACGGCGAAGACCACGTGCCCGGCGTTGACGGCCCGGCGCACGGGGCGCGAGAAGCGGCGGGTACTCGGCGCGGGAGTCGTGGTCACGATTGCCTCCGAAGCAACGGATCGAACGCGCGGGCGGGGACGGGCCGAACGATCCGGACCGTGTCGGCGAGGCGCGGATCCGGCTGCGATCTCGGCCTCGTCGACGGGTTCAACTCTCGCGATTTCCGGCCCGCCGGGCGTCCCGCCGGGAGATGCTCCGGGAGTGCTCCCGGAGCAGGTCGAAGACCTCCGTGAGACGCGTTCGTCTGCTCCCCGGGGAGGTGGCGACCTGCTCCCCCGGAAGCAGCCACCGCGCGAACCCCCGCACGTCCTGCGGTCGGGCACACGCAGTGGCGTTCACCTTGAGGTGGCCTTGACCTGAGTCGGCCCACCTGAGATGGCTTCGATCCGACCCGCGCGACGCACCGAATACCAGCCGGCCTCGGTGTGCCAAACGCTTGCGAACCGGGTTCTCGCCGGCCGGCGGGCCCTACCTCACCGGGCTGCTGGTCGCGGCGGGCTGCGATCGAACGGGCGGACTTTGACCGCCGCGCGATGAGGTTCGGCTGGTTTCCCTCGAACGGAGCAAGGGCCCCCGTCAGCTCATGGGTAGACCCCAATCGGAGCCGAGATCCAGGAGCAACCGGCCGTGGGACAGGGGGACCTACAAGCCAGGGTCAGCTCGTGGATCACGGACAAGCAGGCGCCGGCCAACGGGCCGGCCGCCCACGGGGCCATCCGGCTAGCCGGCGGCCACTCACCCGACCGGCCTGCAAGAGCCGACGTATTCATGCCAAGTTGCGGGGATGGGCCCGTGGCAGGATCTCCGAGGAACGGTGAATCCCCGGGCGGCGCCGGGTGACCGAGCGCCCCGGGGGCCAAAGACGCAGAGGAGCAGGATGGAACCCCGCAGCGCGGCAGCCATGGGCCAGGAATTCCCGTACACCCGTAAGACCCTGTGCTACATCGAGATATCCGAGAACGGCACGGTCACCCACGGCACGGACGCCGGCACCTACGAGCGGGCCCGGAGCGGGAAGTCCCGGCTGTTCGCAGTGTGGCCCGGCGAGTGGGCGAGCCACTTGTTCGTCATCGACGACCTCGACGAGTACGCCCGCGCCCACGGCCTCGTCCACGACCCGGAACGCACCGGACTCGCCGATCACGAGCACACGGCGCGATGGGAACTCGACCCCTCCGAGAAGAAGCCCATGGGCAGCTACATCACCATCCGCGTCCACCTCGACTGCGGCTGCAGCATCCGCGACCTCGACGCCTTCGCCAAACAGATGCGAGACCAGCAGGGGTGGGACATCGCCACGACCGGCGGTTGGGGAGGAAGCAGCACGGCCGGGACCTACATGCGTGCACGCCGCAAGAGCCTGACCTCGTAACAGTGCTTGCGCAGGCCCTGTTGTGCAGCAGCAAAGTACAGCAACCACGCCCCCCAGCAGTGACCGTCAACGAACCTGGCACTACCTCTGACCTGCGCAGATGGCCCCAGCAACCCGCCTGCCCATGATTCGGGACGAAGAGGCCGTGGGTTCAAATCCCGCCACCCCGACCAGCAGGTCAGAGGCCTTATCGGAGAAATCCGGTAGGGCCTCTGGTGCGTTTCCTGCACGAAAATACAGCGCACGCTGGTCGCCGGCGGCATTCATCTACCGGCCGCCGACCCAGCCGACCGGCACTGCGCTCGATCCGCTTGGGTCGCGTCAGTTCTCATAGTGGTAGCGGCACTGAGCGATCAGGACGGTGTCCTCGGTGGCCTTGTAGATCAGTCGGTGCTCGTCGTTGATACGGCGCGACCAGTAGCCCTGGAACCCGTGCTTGAGTGGTTCCGGTTTGCCGATCCCCTCGTTGCCGCTCCGGGAGATGTCCGCGATAAGTGTGTTGATGCGCTTCAGGATCTTTCGGTCCTGAAGCTGCCACCACAGGTAGTCGTCCCAGGCGCGGGAGGAGAACGTGATCTTCATGCGCCGGCCCTCATTCGTCGGTCGTCAGCTCACGTACGGTGCCGCCGCCGTTTTCCAATTCGTCGATGGACGCGAGCAGGCGCCGGGCGTTCGCGGGGCTTCGCAACAGGTAGGCCGTCTCCTTCAGGGACTCGTAGTCCTCAAGGGAGACGATGACGACCGGGTCATGTCCGGCTCGGGTGATGACAACCTCTTCGCGGTCGTCGTTGACGGAGTTAAGAACCTCGGCGTACCGCGCGCGAGACTCCGAATACGTCATAGTCTTCATAGCCGACCCTCCTTGATGTACAAGAAACTGTACGTCGCATTTGGTGACGCGGCAAGTCCCCGAACGACGCCTGCGGCCGGGCGCCGCAGATGCATGATCCGCGCTTGACACACGGCTCCGACGACTGCTCCAACCCGCACGTTTCCAGGGTTCAACCCTTGCCACCCGATGCCTGGGGTCAACGTGAGGCCATGCTTGGCGCCGCCTCCCGCTACACGGGGTCGGTCCGTCCGAAGAAGGAACCCGAAGCGGACGAGATGTCACGCAGCAACATGTCGAGCAGGACATTGAGGCTGCGATTCTCGGCGAGCGCGGCGCGCGCTCTGTCATGCAAGGGCTTCGCAACCCGGAAGAATTGCCGGCGTACGTCCGGGCCAGGCCAGGCGACGTGCAACCGTGAAAAGGCCCGTCGAGTGATCTCGCGCGCGTGACTACCTTGCGCAGCTTCCGGTAATTGAATGCTTCTGGAACGGAGTTCGTGCAAAAGCCACCACAGGTCCGTCGCGTCAACAGGGCGAACGGCAAGCATCCCTCGGCAAGGTGCGGTGGGTTCCAAGGCCACCGCCGTGCGTGCCTCACCCGGCCTGGGAGCCACCAGAATCGTGCCTGGCTCGCACACGACACCTGGATCGACACACTCTCGTCGGACGGTCTGGTCGATATACGGCAGTGACGCTTTGAAGATATCGGCAGGAGAGACCCGGGCGACGTCCACGCCGCCATCGTCCGGAAATGCCGGTGGGACGGATTTTCCGGTCCTCGCGTGGGTGACCTTACCGAAGGTGGTTGGCGTCCACGATTCGCGCTGTCGCGTCCAGGTGGCGTAGTGAGCGTCTGCCAAAGCGATCGCTGTGGCGACGATCTGATGGTTGAGCTCGACCTTTCTCGCTATCAGGGTGACCAGTTCGTGGATCGCCCTGATCTGCTCTGGTGGCGGGAAAGCCACTCGCATCTTGCGCAGTGCGTCGAGGCTCAGCGTGGGCTCGACGTGCGCGGAAACCTGCTGATTGATCCAGCCTTGGCCCGCAGGGGTCCGGAACCAGATTCGCAGCCAGTGGGTGATATCGGGGTCCTGGGACCTGACGATGCCTACCGCCCGCGTGGCGATCCATCCCTTGTGTTGTTCGGTGACAAGTGCGGCGTCGCCGACCCGGCGGACCAACACGACCACCAGATCGCCCTCCTGTAGCGCCGCCCGCGTGTCCTTCGGACCGGCCGCACCGATGCGACCGGGCTGGGACGTCGTGATCCGTCCGTCACGAATGTCGCCTGCCCGGACGATCCCCTGGTGGTCGGGTAGGTTCTCGTCGAGGGTCCCGTAGGTGATCTTCAGATCCGCGAGGTCGGCGACCGTGACCATCTTCCAGGCGTGGTGCCGTCCTGGACGGGCCGGGTTATTTGCTGCGAGGTTGGGCATCAGAGGCCATCCAGGATGTGTCGCAAGTCGCGCTCCAGCGCATGTGCCTCGTCGAATCTGGAGTACAGCTCTTCGGTGAGTTCTTCGACGAGTTGCCGCTCCACCACCCCCTCGGCGGCGGGTTCGGCGGTGTACAGAGTGGGCAGCAGATCATGCTCGTGGACGACGATCTCCTGACCGGACCCGGCATGGCACCACCCGATCTCGTCCTGATAGGCGGCATGCGGTTGTCCAGTCGTCGCCGATCCTCTCCAGGCGTCGAGAGTGTGCCGGATCTTCGCAACACCCTCCGGTGTCAGGCGCCGTTGCCGACGGCTGCCGGTGGTTTCGTACGCTTTGCGGGCATCGATGAACAGGACCATGTCACGGCGGTCACTCGGTCCCCATTCCACATGCGGACGCTTGTCCCGGTTCAGTACCCAGAGACAGCAGGAAATCCGGGTGTGGGGAAACAGGCCCGGGGGCAGCGCCACCACGCACTCGACGAGGTCGTCGCGGATCAGTTGTTCGCGAATTCTTCGATCGATCGGCCGCACCCCGGTAGCAGCGCCATCAGCCATCAGGATGGCTGCCCTGCCCTGCGGGGCCAGTGCGTGTGCAATATGCAAGATCCAGGCGTGGTTCGCGTTGTCACGAGGCGGGGGCGCGTCGTCCGGCCACCGTGGATCCCCCCGGCGCAGGGGCTCGGGACCCCACGGGGCCATGTTGAACGGAGGATTGGCAAGCACGATGTCGTAGGACGCGTTCGTAGGCTGGGCCAGGCTGTCCACAGGCAGCTCAAGGTGTGCTTCGACGCCGTGCACGGCAAGATTCATCTGCGCGATCTGAAGCGTGCCGGCGTGCAGGTCTTGCCCCGTGAGCGACAACTTCGCGTCAAGGCCTGTCCGTTCATACACGTGGCGAACGGAGTCGATCAGCAACCCCGCCGAGCCGCACACCGGATCGTAGATCCGATGGCCGTCCTGAGGCGCCACCAACGCCACCATCAGTCGCGCGACGCCTCGGGGGGTGAAGTAGTGTCCGCCCTTGGCCTGTGTGGCGGACATGTCCTGCAAGCACTGATCAAGAAGCTCTCCCAGGGCATCGGTTCGGTCGATCGCCTTGATCAGGCCACGGAGGTCGTCATCGACTGTCCCCGGGAGCCGAGGCACGAGATCCGGGTCCCCATCCGCTTCGTCTCGCGTAAGGCCGCGTGGCAGCCACTGGCGCAGACATAGCCGCACATCGGGTCCCACAGCCGCAGCATGAGCGGCTTGCGCAACGAGCCAGGACCACGAAGCCCTCCCCGACGCCACAGAACGATGGTCTCGCGCCTCGCATCGTAGGTAGATCAGGCCGATGACGGTTCGGTAGGCGTCATGTACGTTCAGTCGATCGCTGAGCCTGCGCGTCAACTGCCGGACTCGACGGGATACTTCATCCGGTCTTTCCACTCTCGCCCCAGGTGTCCATGTCCCCTGCCCCACGGGATGCCGATCGCCCACAGTCACACCAGCCCGATCGTGGACATGACCGTGAGGACAAGCGGCAGCGTAACGGCGAAGGCCGCAGCACCCATCTGAATCGCCACCGGCAGGTGTGCTCCACCGGCTGTACTCACAATCCCAGCCAACAGGGCCGCAATCACCGCTACCAAGGTCGCCACGATCACAAACAACAGCTTCCGCTTCATGCGCAACTCCATCTGCTTCGACACCTCATGCACCCCGAGAAGATCCACATGAGACCCGTTCAAGTCGTCACCACTTCCCTGAGTCGTACGAACCGTAGGTCCCGCGCAGAAGAGAGCACTTGGAGCACGCCTTTTGGGATTCTTCCTATGGCCCAAAAACAGCCCATTAAGCCCAAACGATGAGGGCACAAGGTTTGGGTTCTTCTCCATCGTCGCTTGGATACTCAACCGGCGGCCCAACGAACTGCCGCTCGGGGGCACAGACATCGATGCCGACATCCGAAAGCGCGACGGTAGTCGGGAGCCTCGATACCGGATGCAGGGGGTCTGCGAGATTTCGTGGTTCCCGTGGGCAGCGTTGGCGGCCCCGTCGAGGTCGGTCTGTCGGCTTCCCCGATCGGAATCAGACCCGACCACCGCCGGCGTCCTGTGCATGTTCCAACGGCCGCAGGCGGTACTACGTGCCGGCGTAGGCCTGGATGAGGCCGTACTTGCCGCTGGTGCGCCAGGGCTCCCCTGTGGTGTCCAGCCCGGCGACCACCGGTGCGTCGAGGCCAACGACGACGTCCGACTTCAACGTACGCAGGGCGGCCACCGGGGACGGGAAGTGCCTGACCCTCTCGGCGAACGGGGTTGTGGCATCCCAGAGTTGATCCCCGACGAGGCGGCGATAGTTGAGGTCGCCCTTGCTGATCGTCATCGTGGCGCCGGAGAGCTCTGCCCTGAGGTCGGCGGGCATGTCGTGGAACGGCAGCGGTGCACAGAAGAACTCGTGGGTGCGGACCATCAGGGTGCCGCCGTTCATCGCCTGCCACAGCCGTCGGCCGATCCGTCCCGCCTCCTGCCCCGGTGCGACGCGAAGGCGGTCGACGGTCGCAAGGACGTCGGTGGTGGTCGCGTCCGACACGTAGTAGGGGGAGGGCTTGACGTACAGGACGGCCTCGGCGGCCGGCCCGCTCGTGAGGAGATGGTCGACCAGGACGAGGTCGGGCAGCAGCTCCCGCCCGGCGTTGTCCGCGATGACACAGACCCTCGGGTTGCTCGCAGCAGCGAGCGCGGACCACAGGAGCGGGCTGTCGTCCGCGATCAGGGCGGGGGATTGGGCATCCCCGGCCGAGGCGGTGATGTCGAATGAGTTCAAATCCCACCACCCCGACCAGCAGGTCAAAGGCCCTATCGGATGATTCCGATGGGGCCTTTGGCGTATCGCGGGCGCGAAAGTACAGCAACTACTCCGGCTGCCGGCAACCTCCATCGACCGCCAGGTCGAGCGGCCCGCCTTCGGTGGCAATCGACGTCGGCCCGACCCACTTGCCGCCGAGCCTCCTGCCGACCTCCTTGTCTTCGCGCGGCACACCGCCCGGGGGAAACCCGCGGCACGTGCAGACCTTCCCGGGTCGGCGTGATGATCCTGGCGCGGAGGACCCGGTCCGCCGGTGCATGACGCGCTATGGCCAGTCTCCGGACCTTCTGCTCCTCGCGCCCCGTCCACGGGTTGACTGGCCATCAGAAACTTCGGCATCACAGTCCCCCGAGCAGCCGAAACGGCACTGCTGACTACTACTTGCGCGCTCAGAGCGGAACTCGGCTCTAGCGGAGGTGGTGCCGGTCCAGCCAGGCGGAGAGCGCTTTGGCGATCGATTCGGGCTGGTCCTCGGTGGCGTGGTGGCCGGCGGGGCCGATGTGCTCGACCCGGAGGGCGGCGATGTTGTCCCGGCACCAGGCGGCGACCGCAGGGGTGATGAGGAGGGTCTTTGCGGAGTCGAAGGTGAGCAGGAGCTTCGGGACGTCGTGGCTGTCGGCCAGCCAGGGGCCGTACGCCTCGATCCGGGCGGTCACGTCGGCGGGGTCGCCGTCGATCGGTAGGGAGCGGGTCCAGTTCAGCAGCGGGCGACGGCTCTCGCGGGTGAGGTACGGGGCCCGGTAGACCTCGATCTCCTCGTCGCCGAGAGGGTTGAGCACGCCCCCGGTGTAGGCCGCGTTCACCATGAAGTGCCCGTCGAGGACCAGGGACTCGCCCTCGTCGGTGCGGAGCTTCACGGAGCGAGCGCGGGCCTGATCGGAGAGTTCGGTCGAGGCGATCGGGCGGACGATCGTCTCGAAGAAGGCGAGGCCGCGCACCCGGTCCGGGTGTCGGGCCGCCCAGTCGAAGGCGAGCGAGCCGCCCCAGTCGTGGCCGACGAGCACGACCTCGTCCAGGCCGAGCGCGTCGAAGAACGCGTCCAGGTAGCGGGCGTGGTCGTCGAACCGGTAGTCGCTGACGGGCTTGCCCGAGCGGCCCATGCCGATCAGGTCGGGGGCGATCAGCCGGCCCTCTCCGACCAGGGGAAGGACGTTCCGCCACGCGTGGGAGGAGGAGGGGTTGCCGTGCAGGAAGACGACGGTGGCTCCGCTGCCGTGGACTTCGTAGTGGATGGTCGAGTCGAGAACGTCGATCGTGGGCATGAGGTGTTCCTTGTCCGAGCTGGGATGAGGGGGTTCAGGCGCCGGTCGGGATCGCGTCGGCGCGTTCCAGGACGATGCCGAGGGCACGGCCCGCGACGGCCGGGGCCTCGGCCGGCAGGTCGCCCCACAGCCCCTGGATGATCGGGCCGAGGGCGGTGCCGGTCATGATCCGACCCCCATTCGTTCGCCGAGTTAATGTTTATCTGCCGAACGTTTCCGGCGTGAACGAACCTATATCGTTAGTCCGACTAACGCAACGGCTACGATCACCGTCATGACCAGAGCCGAAGCAATGGACACTCCCGACCCCGAGAGGCGGACGCCGGGCGGGCTGCGCAAACGGGCGAGCCGGCTGCTGGCACAGCTATCCACGCAGTCGGATCGACTGGTCACCGAGGGCCTGGCCCGCCTCGACGCCCGCAAGTGGCACTACGCGGTGCTCGCCTCGTTGCAGGAGTACGGCCCGGGCAGCCAGGCGACGCTGAGCCGGCGCACCGGCATCTACCGCAGCGACATGGTCGGCGTCCTCAACGACCTGGCCGAACGCGACCTCGTCGAGCGCACACCGGATCCCAACGACCGTCGCCGCAACGTCATCACGATCACCGGCCAGGGCAACGGCCACCTCGTCCTCCTCGACCAAGCCCTCGACGATCTCCACGAGGAACTGCTCGCACCCCTGGCCCCCACCGAACGCGACCGGTTCGTCCAGCTGCTCACCCGCCTTCTGGACCACCACGCCCAGCGCCCGCCGCACCCCGACGCGACGGGCGCGGCACTAGTCAGGCGTGTGTGATGTGGTGATCAATCGGCTGCTTGCACGAGATCTTCGAGCCAGATCATCGAGGCGCGGAGTTCGAGGCCGGCGAGGTAGCCCTCGGGTGTCTTGTCGAAGCGTGTGGCGATGCCGCGCCAGTCCTTGAGTCGGCTGATCAGGCGCTCGACGGCGTTCCGTTCCTTGTAGAGCTCGGCGCCGCCGTGGCTGACCGGCCGCCCGCCCCGGCTGCCGTCGCATCGCGGCGTGGGCGCCTTCTTGTACCAGCGGAGCCTGGCGGGAAGCGTGCCGTTTTCCGGTTTCGGCGGCGCAGGAAAATCTGTTGTGGCGGTACTAGACATCGCGTCGTTTGGTGCATAGGTTTTCTCTCGTAGCCAAGCGAATCAGTGAGGCGCGACAGAGACGAACTGGCGCGCGTTGTTGAGGGTTCGACAGCAGAGTCCGGGACCGAGTTGTTCGGCGAGGGTTCCGGAGGCCGGCTGTCGGGCCGAGGAGAGACTGGGGCGGCCCACGGGGCCGCCGTGCAGGACCGCAGTTCGGCAGTACCTGCAGTTCGGTTGTACCCGCGGTGGCAGTACTCGTTGCACAACAGACAGGAGAGGAAGGAGCGAACGCCATCTGGATCGCCCGCTCGGCGCGGTGAGGTTTTCGGCCGGGTGGGATCCGTAGAGACGCCGGTACGAAAGGTGGTCCGCGGTCACGCAATTGCGATCCCCGCTTCCCCGATACTTCGGGCGGTTGCGGAACAAATAGGCCGACACGTCGGTGTCGGTGATGGTGTGGATTTCTTTCGGGGCCCTGGTGCCGTACGGCGCCAGGGCCCCTCGACGCGTTGTCCCGAACGGAAGCGAATTCAAGGGAGGTGCCGATGGATCCGAGAAACCGGCTCGACTCCGGCCAGGGCCGACAGGCTCGACGACGACGACTACCCCGCCTACACGATGGGCCGGGCGGCCGCGCTGATCGGCGCTTCCCAGGGCTTCCTGCGCGCGATCGGCGAGGCTCGTCTGATCACCCCGCTGCGCTCCGAGGGCGGACATCGCCGTTACTCCCGTTACCAGTTGCGGATCGCCCAGCGCGCCCGTGAGCTCGTCGGCCAGGGCACCCCGATCGACGCCGCCTGCCGCATCGTGATCCTCAAGGATCAGCTGGAAGAGGCCCTGCGCCTGAACGCCGAACTGCGCGGCGCGGCCGAGACGCCGCCGGACGAGACGCAGCCGGACGAGAACCCCTGACCCGCGCTCGGACGTAGGGTACGGAAGAGTCGCCCCCGCTGTTTTCGGGGCCCGCACGATGTCAGGACGGGATGCCCGAGTGAAGCTCCTCTCGATCGGTGCGGCCATGACGAGGGGCCTGCTTCGGGCCAGTGCTCGTGCTTCTCTGGAGGATCTTCCGGACCTGATCGCCTCGCACGCCCGGCCCCTGGGCCTGCGCAGGCCGCTGATCTACCTCGTGGACGTGCAGCAGGAACTGCTCCGCCTCGTGCCCGGCCGGACGGCGGACGGGGGTACGGCGGAACGAACCCCCGAGCCGGAGCTGCGGGTGGACGCCACGCTGGCCGGTCGCGCGTTCCAGAGCGCCGAGCTCGTCGAGGCCCCGGCCGGCGCCGACGAGGCCGAACCCGAGGGTCCGCGGACGAGGAGCCTGTGGCTCCCCCTCATGGACGGCGCCGAACGCCTGGGCGTCCTGGGTCTGGAAACGGACGACGCCGAGGAAGGCGTCCTGGAGTACGCCCTCGACCTCGCCTCCCTCGTGGGTCTGCTGCTGGTGAGCAAGCGTGCGTACAGCGACTCCTACGAGCGTCTGGTCCGCACCCGGCCGATGGGACTCGCCGCCGAGATGCAGTGGACGCTGATGCCGCCGGGGTCCTTCGCCGGCGAACAGGTCACGGTCAGCGCCGCGTTGGAGCCCGCCTACGAGATGGGCGGCGACGCGTACGAGTACGCCGTCGACGGCACCACCACGCACCTGGGCGTCTTCGACGCCATGGGCCACGACACCGCCGCCGCCCTCACCGTCGCCCTCGCGTTGGCCGGTTGCCGCAGCAGCAGACGCCACGGGGTGGGCCTGGTGGAGACGAGCGAGGCGATCGAGGCCGCCCTCGTGGAGCAGTTCGGCCGCAGCCGCTACGCCACCGCGATCATCGCCGAACTCGACCTGCGCAGCGGCCGGTTGACCTGGGTCAACCGCGGCCACCACCCACCGGTACTCATCCGCAACGGCCAATGGGTCGCGACGCTGGAGCGCCCGCCCGCCCACCCGATGGGCACCGACATGGGCCTGCCCGTCAACCTCTACGACGAGCAGCTCGAACCCGGCGACTGGCTCCTGCTCTACACCGACGGCGTCACCGAGGCCCGCAACCCGCAAGGGGAGATCTTCGGCCTCGACCGGTTCGTCGACTTCGTCATCCGCCACATAGCGGACGGCCTGCCCGCGCCCGAGACCCTGCGCCGGCTCATCCGCACGATCCGCGAGTACCACCACGACCACCTCCAGGACGACGCCACGATCCTGCTCCTCCAATGGCACGGCGCCGCCGGCACCTGACCGGGGCGGACGCGCCGCGCCCCAGCCCCTCGCGACTCCGCGCGGGGGTGGGGTGGGGAGCGTCGTCGTGGGTTCGAACGGGGGTCAGGGTGCCGCGAGCGCTTCCGTCGGGGAGAGGCGGGCGGCACGCAGGGCGGGTACAGGCCGGCTGTGTGTCCGTGGCCTGTCGGGCGGCCGGCGCGTCCGAGGGGCGCGAGACCTTGACCTCGTTGCCGCCGCCGAGGCCCGGGCGGGTCGCCGGCCGGCGGTTAGACTTCGACGGCCCGGGTCTCGGCCGATTCCCGTCCCGCCGGGTCGTGTCGAACGAGGAAGTACGAAGGAAGTACCGCAATGCCGTCAGCCCCCGCCGAGTCGCGACGTTTCGCCCGCACACTCGGCGACCGACCGGCACCCGGGCGGATCGACGAGCGGCCGCCGTCGCAGACGACGACCCTGATCGCGCTGTTCCTGGTCGCGATCAACCTGCGCGCGGCGATCACCGACGTGCCACCGCTGCTGACCGCGATCCGCGCCGACCTCGGCCTGTCCGGCGCCGCCGCCGGCGTGCTGACCGCGATCCCCGTGGTGTCGATGGGCGTGTTCGCGCCGCTCGCGCATCGCGGCGCGGCTCGATACGGGTACGAGCGGACCGTCGCCGCGTCGGTGGCCGCGCTGCTCGTGGGCGTGCTGGTCCGGCTCGGCGGCGCCGCCCCGGTGCCGCTCTTCCTGGGCACGCTGATCGCCGGCGCCGGCATCGCGGTCCTGGGCGCGGCGCTGCCCGGCGTGGTCAAGACGCACTTCGCCGAGCGGGCCGGCGCGGTGACCGGCCTGTACAGCGCGGCGGTGGGCGTCGGCGCGGCCGGCGGCAGCGCGCTCGCGGTGCCGCTGTCGGACGGATTCGGCTCGTGGCAGCTCTCACTCGGCGTGGTCGCGGTGCCCGCCGTGCTCGGCCTGCTCGCGTGGGCACCGGTGATGCGCGGCACGAGGCCCGTGCCGGCGACTCCGAGCACCCCGACGGCGACCGGGCGCACCGGCGCGGACGCCTCGCCGTGGCGTCGGCCCGTGGCCTGGATCCTGGCGATCTTCCTGGTGATGCAGACCAGCTCGTACTACGGCGTCGTCGGCTGGGTGCCCGCGGCGTACGAGGAGCAGGGCTGGAGCGCCGGGCGCGCGGGCCTGCTGTTGTCCGTGTTCGGCCTCACCGGCATCGTCTCGGGCCTGGTGATCCCGCTGCTCGCGGACCGCTTCGCGGATCCAAGGCCGCTGTTCGCGGTCACCGTGGCGGGCGCGACGGTCGGCATGGGCCTGCTCGCGTTCGCGCCGAACCTCGCCCCGTGGCCCACGATCGCGCTCCTCGGTCTGACCCTCGGCGGGGCGTTCCCGCTCATGCTCGTGATGCTGGTGCGGTTCGCGCCGAGCCCGGCGGCGGCCGGCCGGCTGTCCGCGATGACGTTCGTGGTGGCGTACCCGATCGCGGCCGTGCTGCAGATCGTCTTCGGCGCGATCCACGACCTGACCGACGACTACACCATCGTGTTCGGCGTGCTGTTCGCGTTGACCGCGGTGGAACTCGCGGTCTCGCTGCTGTTGGATCCCAAACATGCCCGGCACACCTGACACCTCGTCCGCCACCTCGTCCGACGCTTCCGAGACGCCGTCCGAGGCGTTGCCCCGGACGGCGTCGCTGTCCGCGCTGCCGCCGCGTTTTCGCGCGGTCCCCTACGTGTACGCCCGGCATCCGCAGGCGGTCGCCGCCGGCGACCTGTCGGCGGGCGCGAACTGCCAGCTGTACGCGTACGCCTTCCTGGCCCACCACGGCCTGCACGTCCCGCCGCTGCGCTCGTCCGACCTGTGGGCCGACAATGCGGCAACCGTCACCGTTGCCGAGCCCGAGCCGCTCGACCTGCTCCTGTTCGACGGCGGTCCCCGGCCCGGCCTCGACGAGGGCTACGCGGCGCACATCGCGGTGCACCTGGGTCCCGATCGGGTGCTGCACCTGTGCCACGAGGTCGGCCTGCCGGCGATCTGGACCTACGGGGACTTCGCCGCGCGCCCGCGTTACGCGCGCCTGCTCGGGATCAAGCGCTGTCGGGCGATCCCGGAACACAACGGTGCCCTCGCGTAGTTGAATTGCCACATGTCCGCTCCCGAGAAAACCACGCCGAACGACACCCCGAGCAGCCCACCCGCGCCCGCCTGGGAACGCCGCTACCGCGCGGCCCGGATCGGCCTGCCGCGCTGGGCCGACCACGCGCCCGCGAAGTCCGTCTTCGTCTCCAACGCCTCGGGCACCTTCGAGGTGTACGCGTGGGACCGCGACACCGGCGCACAACGCCAGGTCACGGACCGGCCCAACGGCACCGCGTCGGCCCGGATCAGCCCGGACGGACAGTGGATCTGGTGGTTCGCCGACACCGACGGCGACGAATTCGGCGTCTGGATGCGCCAGCCCTTCACGGGCGGCCCCGACGAGGTCGCGGTCCCCGGGCTCGACCCGTCCTACCCGGGTGGGCTCGCCCTGGCCAACGACGGCACGGTCGTCGTCGGCCGGATGACCGACGACGAGGGCTCCTCGATCCACGTCGCGCGGCCGGGCGCCGAGCCGGTGACGGTGTACCGCCACACCGAGTCCGCGTGGCTGTCCGCTCTGTCCGAGGACGCCACCCACCTCGTGATCGCGCACAACGAGCACGGCGACGCGATGCACTCGTCGCTGCGCGTCCTGCGCCCCGACGGCACGCCCGTGGCCGACCTGCACGACGGCCCCGAGGGCGGCCGACCCGACTCGGACCTGTCCTCGATGGGCTTCTCCCCCGTCGCCGGCGACCAGCGGGTGCTGGTGATCCACCAGCGCCGCGGTCGCGACGAGCCGCTGATCTGGGAACCGGCGACGGGCGCCGAGTCGGAGATCGACCTCGGCCTGCCCGGCGACCTGTCCGCCGGCTGGTACCCGGACGGCGCCGCGCTGCTGATCGACCACGAGTACCAGGGGCGCTCCGAGCTCTACCGCTACGACCTCGCGACCAAGGAGCTCACCCGGATCGACACCCCGCCCGGCACCATCGGCAACGCGGGCGCGCGCCCCGACGGCAGCGTCGAGTACCACTGGTCCAGCGGTTCGACCCCGTCCGAGCTGCGCTCGACCACCGGCGACGTCGTGCTCACACCGCCCGGCGAGCGGCCGCCCGGTTCGGTCCCGGTCTCCGACGCGTGGGTCGAGGGCCCGGGCGGCACGGTGCACGCGTTGGTGTCCAAGCCGGTGGGCGAGGGCCCGTTCCCGACCGTGTTCGACATCCACGGCGGGCCGACCGCACACGACGGCGACCACTTCGCGCCGGACGTCGCGGCGTGGGTGGACCACGGGTTCGCGGTCGTCCGGGTCAACTACCGCGGCTCGACCGGCTACGGCAAGGACTGGACGGACGCGCTGCGCGTACGGATCGGCCTGATCGAGCTGGAGGACATCGGCGCGGTGCGCGCGTGGGCGGTCGAGTCGGGCCTGGCCGACCCCGCGCGGCTCGTGCTCTCGGGCGGCTCCTGGGGCGGCTACCTGACCCTGCTCGGCCTCGGCGTGCAGCCCGAGGCGTGGGCACTCGGGCTGGCGGCGGTCCCGGTCGCGGACTACGTCACGGCGTACCACGACGAGATGGACGTGCTGAAGGCGATGGACCGCACACTGCTGGGCGGCACCCCGGACGAGGTGCCCGAGCGCTGGGCGGCGTCCTCACCGCTGACCTACGTCGAGCAGGTCCGGGTGCCGGTGTACATCAGCGCCGGCGAGAACGACCCGCGCTGCCCGATCAAGCAGATCGAGAACTACGTCGAGCGCCTGGAACAACTCGGCAAGCCGCACGAGGTCTACCGCTTCGACGCCGGGCACGGCTCGCTCGTGGTCGAGGAGCGGATCCGGCAACTGCGCAAGGAGTTCGCATTCGTGGACAGCGTAATCGGCCTACCGGTCCGCAACCCGGCATAGCCGATAGGACGTCCTCAAACGCCGGACGGGCTGGTTTCAGCCCGTCCGGCGTTTGAGGACGAGCTTTTCAAGCCCGTCCGGCGCTTGAGGACAAAGCCACTCCAGCCCGTCCGGCGCTTGAGGACATGCGGGCCGCAGGCCGGCCAACCCGACAACCGCTTCCGCGCCGCCAAGTGTCAGCTTTTGACGCCCAGCTCCAAGAGCAGTTCCGCCTCCTGGGCCTCCCGCCTCTCATCGGCTTCGCGGCGAATCACCCGCCACCACAAAAACACCGCGGCGGCGGCGAAGACGAACCACTGCGCCGTGTACCCGAGGTTCTGCCACGCGCGCCCCGAAATGCCCCCGCCCCCGCTCTCCTTGGCCACCGGCATCGGCGCGAGCGCGGCCGAATCGGCCGTCGGGGTCTGCGCGGTCAGCGCGACGAAGCCGTCGGTGAGCGGATACGGCAGCACGTTGACGAGCTCGGGGGTACTGATCATCGAGATCTGGCCGGGCCGCAGGTCGTCGGCCCGGTCCGCGTCCGAGGTGTGCTCGGCCTCCGACCACTCCAGCCGCCCGGTGACCGTGACCGGTCCGACCGGCGGCGCGGGCGCGACCGTTCCCTCGACCCAACCGCGGTTGACCACCACGGCGGGCCCGCCGGGGACCAGGAGCGGGGTCACCACGTACGACCCGGAGCGGCCGGCCAACTTCCGCCCCGGCACGACCACCTGGCGCGCCGCGTCGTACGTCCCGGTGGCCGTCACGGACCGGCCCCGGTCGTCGCTCTCGACCTTGCCGGCGCCCGGCACGAGCTCACCGAGCGGGACCGTGGGCGCCGCGGACACCTTCTCCTCGGTGCCGCCGGCCTCCTTGTGCTCGCCGTAGCGGTGGAACTGCCACAAACCCAGGGCCGCGCACACCGGGACCGCGACGAGCACGATCACATGGAAGACCAGCCAGCGCGGCTGGAGCAGGAACCGGTACACCCCCCAAAGGTAACCGCCCGCCGACGGGCGCCGAGCGCGGGTGTCACCCCACGCGCGGGTGCTGCCCCGTCCGGTAGATGTCGGTGCGGTAGACGGTGCCGCCGCACGTGGGGGTCAACGTCACCCTGGCCACGTTGAAGTCGCCCGCGGCCAGCGCGTACCCGAGCGCGGGCACCGGCGCCTTCGGCGCGTCGGCGGCACAGGTGCCGTCGGCGCCCGGCGCCTGCGGCTGCCACGCGAACTGGAACTCGTACACCTGCCCGGACTTGAGCGTGATGCCCGACTCCGACGAGACCGGCTGCGGCAGCCTGGTCGCGGCGTCGCCCGCCACGTGCTGGACGACGGACACCTGCACCACCGGGTTGCCGGGCGGGGAGAACACCGTGACCACGCCGGGACCGGCGACCCGACAGTCCTTGCGCGCGTTGCTGCGGACCTGGAGCACGCCGTACGCCAGTCCGTCGGTGCCCACCGGCCCCAGGCGGGCGTCCTCGCCGAACAGCTCGTTGGTCAGGCAGGCGGGGACCGGCTTGGGCGGCGCCGGGGACTCGCTGGGCGGCGCGCTCGACGCGCTCGTCTGCGGCTGTCCCGTACCGGATCCGGCGTTCTGTCCGTTCGTCGGCGCGATGGAGCCGCCGGCCCCGGTGGTCGGTGCGCCGCTGTGGGTCGCCGGCGAGGAGTGCCCGGACGCGCCCGGGACCCCGGCGCTCATCCCGTCGTGTGCGGCCGGCGGCAGCTCGGTGGCGGCGTCGACCGGCGACGACGCGTTGACTCCGCCGAGTTTCGTCGAGGAGGGGTTGTCGCCCGAGTTCCCCGCCGTGCGCAGCACGGGTGTGGCCAGGAGCAGCGCCGCCGCGAGGGCGGCGGCGCCGAGCACCGCGACGCGTCGCTGTCGACGCCGCGCGGGCACGGCGACCCGTAGGCGGTCGAGCGCGTCCGACGCGGGGCGGACGTCGGCGACGGCCTCGTGCAGCCGCCGGCGTACCTCTTCCGCGAGGTCGTCGGGGTCGGGACCGAGGGTCCCCGGGTCGTTCGTCACGGCGTCTCCATCCGGGCCCGGAGGGCTTCCAGTCCGCGTGAGGCGTACGCCTTCACCGAGCCGACCGACAGCCCGAGTAGATCGGCCACCTGAGCCTCTGTCAGATCAGCGTAATAGCGCAGCACGATCACTTCCCGCTGCCGCCGTTGCAATTCCCGCAACGCCCTGACGAGAACGTCGCGTTCCAACACGTGCCGCGAACCGTCCTCGGTGCTCGTCGAGTGCGGCTCGGGCTTGGACAACAACCGCATGCCCATGATCCGGCGCCGGAGCGTGGACCGGGACAGATTCACCACGGTCTGTCGCAGGTAGGCCAGCGTCTTGTCGGCCTCACGCAACCGATGCCGGGCCGTGTGCACCCGTACGAACGCCTCCTGCACCACGTCCTCACACGAGTCGGTGTCGTCGAGCAACAGGGATGCCAGCCGCAACAACGAACCATAGTGGGCGCGGTAGGTCTCGGTGAGGACGTCGATGGACACCCCCGCGTCAGAGGACACGGAAACTCCCGGGACACCCGGATGCAGCGCACCGACCACGGGCATTCGGACCGGGCGCAGCACCGGTTCCGCCCTCACGACCATTTCTGCCACGACTGTTGGACACCCGACCCCCCGGGAAGGTTGTATACGCCTGCGATCCGGGGACGGTCGTCGGCTCATCCACACATCAGCCCACCGTAGTGGGCTCGGTGACGTGCAGTCAGCTGTTCGGGTCCGGGGAAGGTCCGCGCACGCACGGCAGCCGGTGTCCCCCGTCGGGAGACACCGGCTGCCACCGCGGTACTTGCGGTACTTGCGGTACTTGTTTCGGCTTCGGCTTCGGCGGCCTGTTACGGCCGGTCGTGGCCGTCCTGGTCGCGTTCGGCCAGTTCGGCCGCGACCACCTCGGCGATCTGGGCGGTGTTCAGCGCGGCGCCCTTGCGCAGGTTGTCGCCGCACATGAACATGTCCAGCGCGAACGGGTCGTCGAGCGACTGCCGCACCCGGCCGACCCAGGTCGGGTCGGTGCCGACCACGTCGGCGGGCGTCGGGAACTCGCCGTTCTCCGGGTCGTCGCACAGCACGACGCCGGGGGCGCCGTCGAGGATCTCGTGCGCCCGCGCGACGGACACCTCGTTCTCGAACACGGCGTGCACCGCGAGCGAGTGGGTGGTGATCACCGGGACGCGCACGCAGGTCGTGTGCACCTTCAGGTCGGGCAGCCCCAGGATCTTGCGGGACTCGTTGCGGACCTTGAGCTCCTCGGACGACCAGCCGCCGTCCTTGAGCGAGCCGGCCCACGGCACCACGTTGAGCGCCAGCGGAGCGGGGAACGGGCCGAAGTCGCCGACCGCGCGGCGCACGTCGCCGGGCTGGGTGCCCAGGGTCAGGCTGCCCGAGACCTTGCCGATCTGCTCGCGCAGCGCGTCGACGCCGGGCTGCCCGGCGCCGGACGCGGCCTGGTAGGAGGCCACCATGAGCTCCTTGAGACCGAGCTCGGCGTGCAGCGCGCCCAGGGCCACGACCATCGTCAGCGTCGTGCAGTTCGGGTTCGAGATGATCCCGCGCGGACGCTGGCGCGCCGCGGCGGCGTTCACCTCGGGCACCACGAGCGGGACGTCGGGGTCCATCCGGAACGCGCCGGAGTTGTCGACCGCGATCGCGCCCTTGGCCACGGCGATCGGCGCCCAGTGCGCGGAGACCTCGTCGGGCACGTCGAACATGGCGACGTCCACGCCCTCGAAGCACTCCTCGGTCAGCGCGACGACCTCGACCTCCTCGCCGCGCACGACGAGCTTCTTGCCCGCGGAGCGCGCGGACGCGACGAGTCGGATCTCGCCCCACACGTCCTGGCGGGTGGAGAGCAGTTCGAGCATCACCGTGCCGACCGCGCCGGTGGCGCCGACGACGGCCAGGGTGGGCTTGTCCTTGCGGGTCATCGGCCGGTACCTCCGTAGACGACGGCTTCGCCGGACTGGTCGTCCAGGCCGAACGCGGTGTGCACGGCCTGTACGGCGGCCGGGACGCCATCGGCGCGGCAGACCACCGAGATCCGGATCTCCGACGTGGAGATCAGCTCGATGTTCACCCCCGCGCTGTTGAGCGATTCGAAGAACTTGGCCGTGACGCCCGGGTGCGAGCGCATGCCGGCGCCGACGAGCGAGATCTTGCCGATCTGGTCGTCGTAGCGCAGCGACTCGAAGCCGATCTCGGCCTGGGCCTTGGTGAGGGCCGTCATGGCGGCCTGACCGTCGGACATGGGCAGCGTGAAGGTGATGTCGGTGCGACCCGTGGAGGCCGCGGAGACGTTCTGCACGATCATGTCGATGTTGATCTCGGTGTCCGCCACCAGCCGGAAGATCTTGGCGGCCTCGCCCGGCTTGTCCGGGACCCCGACCACCGTGATCTTGGCTTCGCTGGTGTCGTGGGCGACCCCGGAGATGATCGCGTGCTCCATGTCGTCCCCTTCGGGTTCATCCGTCACCCAAGTGCCGACGAGTCCCGAGAAGGACGACCGCACGTGCACGGGCATGTCGTAGCGGCGGGCGTACTCGACGCACCGCAGGTGCAGCACCTTGGATCCGCTCGCGGCCAGCTCCAGCATCTCCTGGTAGCTGATCCGGGAGATCTTCCGGGCCTTCTTCACCACACGGGGATCGGCGGTGAAGATGCCGTCCACGTCCGTGTAGATCTCGCAGACCTCGGCGTCGAGGGCGGCGGCGAGCGCGACGGCGGTGGTGTCCGAACCGCCGCGGCCGAGCGTGGTGATGTCCTTGGTGTCCTGGGACACACCCTGGAAGCCGGCCACGATCGCGATCGCGCCCTCGTCCAGCGCGGAGCGGATCCGACCGGGCGTCACATCGATGATGCGCGCTTTGTTGTGGACCGCGTCGGTGATCACACCGGCTTGACTGCCGGTGAACGACCGTGCGTCGACGCCCAGGTTTTTGATCGCCATCGCCAACAGCGCCATCGACATCCGCTCACCCGCGGTGAGCAGCATGTCGAGTTCGCGCCCGGAAGGGATGGGGCTCACCTGCTGCGCCAGATCGATCAGCTCATCCGTCGTGTCGCCCATCGCGGACACCACCACGACCACTTCGTGGCCCTGCTTCTTGGTGTCGACGATTCGCTTGGCCACGCGCTTGATGCCTTCGGCATCGGCGACGGAGGAGCCGCCGTACTTCTGCACGACAAGGCCCACGTGCGCTCCTCGCTTGATATCTGTGCGGTCGGCTCAGTCTAACTAGGCCGCACAGTGGTCAAAGCTCTATTCACATTGTGAGACGTATATATCACTAAACGGGCAGTCGGAACCGAACGCCCATCTCGGCTCCACGGAGCGCGATCGGTTCCGGCCCGGTCGGCGTGTCTCGAGGCCCTCGGGTCCCTTGGGGCCCTTGGGGCTCTCAGGGCCCTCGGAGCCCTCGGATCTCTCGGAGCTCGCGGGGGCGGATTCAGCTCTGCGGGCCGCCCAGTACGACGGCCTCGTCGAGCTGCTCGGCGAGCTCCTCGACCAACTCGTCGGCGAGCGCCTGTCCGGCCGGGTCCAGGCTCTCCATGATCGGATCGTCCAGACGGGCGTGCGAGACCACGGACTGCAACGCGCGCAGTACCGCGCTGGCCGTCGCACCCCAGTTGGACAGGTACGAGAACTGCCACCACCACAGCGCCTCGTGGCTGCGCCCGGCACGATGGTGGGCGAGCCCGTGCGCGAGGTCGGCGACGACGTCGGCGACGTCGTCCGACAGGCGCGCGGCGACCGGCTTGGACTTGGGCACGTACGGGTCGAAGACCTCGTAGTACACGTCGATCGGCTCGAGCAGCCGGGACAGCGCCGAGCGCAGCGCGTCGACGTCCGGGTCGGGGCCCGAGTCGGGCTCGAAGCGGTCGTCGGGCACCACGTCGGCGATCGCGCCGAGCCGGCCGCCCGCGAGCATCAATTGCGAGACCTCCAGGAGCAGCATCGACACCGCCTGCTCCGGCTCCTCGCCCTTGGCCACCTCGGTGACCGCCAGGACGAAGCTGTCGATCTGGTCGGCGATCTCTCTGGTGAATTCGTTCAGGTCGTCAGACATCGAGCAGTCGTCTCCCCTCGAAGGCACGCCCGAGCGTGACCTCGTCGGCGTACTCCAGGTCGCCCCCCACCGGCAGCCCGCTGGCCAACCGGGTCACTCGCAGACCCATCGGCTTGCACAGGCGAGCCAGATACGTCGCGGTCGCCTCTCCTTCCAGGTTCGGGTCGGTGGCCAGGATCAACTCGGTCACCGCGCCGTTCGCAAGGCGGGTCATCAGCTCACGGATCCGCAGGTCGTCGGGCCCCACGCCCTCGATCGGGCTGATCGCCCCGCCGAGCACGTGGTAGCGACCCCGGAACTCGCGGGTCTTCTCGATCGCCACGACATCCTTGGACTCCTCGACCACGCAGATGACCGCGACGTCGCGTCGCGGGTCGAGGCAGATTCGACACTGCTCCGATTCCGCCACGTTGCCGCATGTCACGCAGAACCGCACCTTGTCCTTGACCTCGGTGAGAGCGTGCACGAGGCGCCGGACGTCGGCCGGGTCGGCCGCCAGCAGGTGGAAGGCGATGCGCTGCGCGCTCTTCGGCCCTACACCGGGCAGTCGGCCCAGCTCGTCGATGAGGTCCTGTACGACGCCTTCGTACACCTACGGTCTCCCTGCTCGTCTTCGATCTCGGTGGGTTGTGCCGTCGGCCGGCCCCGGGTGGGTGCCGCCGCCGTGCCGGGCGCCCGGCTCACATCCCGGGCAGTCCCAGCGGGCCGCCACCGCCCATGCCCTGGGCCAGCGGACCCATGAGCTGGGACTGCATCTCCAGAGCGGCGCGGTTCGCGTCGCGGACCGCGGCGACGATGAGGTCGCCGAGAGTCTCCGTGTCCTCAGGATCCACCGCGGACGGCGAGATCTCCAGAGCCAGCAGCTCGCCGGCCCCGGACACGGTCGCGGTCACCAGGCCGCCGCCGGCGCTCCCGGTCACCTGGGTGCGCGCGAGTTCGTCCTGCGCGGCCATGAGGTCCTGCTGCATCTTCTGCGCCTGCTGCAGCAGCTGCTGCATGTCGGGCTGGCCACCACCGGGAAACACTGGACACCCTTCGTCGCTCGGACGCGGCCTCGCACCGCCTCGGGGCGGCGCGCTCGAACGCACCCGCCCTGCGGTCGAGCCTACGGCTCCGGGCGGGGCCGATGCGCGGTCGCGGCGCGCATCGGCGGAGCTCACGTGGTCGGCGACTCGTCGATGATCGTCGCGCCCAGCTCGCGGGCCAGGAGTTCGTGGGTGGACATGCCGCCGTCGTCCTCCAGGTCCTCGTCGTCGTACCGGCCGATGTCCTCGGGGATGTCGAAGCCCGGCTCGGCGGGTGGGGCGGGCGGCGGGGGCGGGGCGGGCTGCTGCGGTTGCGGGCGGGCGGTCGGCGGTTGCGGCGACGGGGGCGGGGTCGCGGGTCCGGGGCCGCCGGGGCGGGGGCTGCGTGGGAGCGGAGGGCTGCGTGGGGGCGGGGGCGCCGGGCCATGCGCCGGGGGGCGGGGCGGGCGGGGCGGGCCGTTGTTGCTGTTGCTGTTGTTGCTGCTGCTGCGCGGACTGGGTCGGGGCCGCCGGGCGGCGCGCGGGCGTACCGCCGCCGCTGCCGCCGCCTTCGCCCGCGACGACGCAGTCGATCCGCCAGTCGAAGCCGAACGCGTCCAGCACGGACTGGCGCACCACCTCGTCGCGGCCGCTGCTGCGGAAGCCCTCGCGGGTGCCGGCCTGCTCGAACGCGAGGGTCAGGGTCGTGCCGTCGAAGCCGGCCACGGTCACGGTCTGGAGCATCATCCAGGCCACGCGGTTGCGACCGCGGACGGCGTCCAGGACCTGGGGCCACATCTCGTGCACGCGGGCCAGGTCGGCCGACGGGGGGGCGGACGCGGGGGCGATGCCGGGGGGTGGCTGGGGTGCCTGGGGCTGGGGGGCGTGGGGGGGCTGGGACGGCTGGGGTGCCTGGGGCGGCGGGGTCGCGGCGGGTGCGGGGCCCGAGCCGGCGGCGCGGGCCTGGGGCCAGGCCCCGGGGGCGGGCGCGGCGGGCTGCTGGGGTGCCTGCTGTGGGGGCTGCTGGGGCCGGGCGGCCGGTGCGGGCGGCGGGGCCTGTACGGGGGCCGCGCGGCTGCCTGCGGGCGTACCGGGGCGGGCGGGGCCGCGTCGGGGCGGGCGTGGTCGGGGGTGGCCGGCGCGGGGGCGGCGGCGGGGAGGCCGCCGACGGACACCCGGCGCTCGAGGCGTTCCAGACGTGTCTGCAGGCCCTGTTCACCGGAGTCGACCGCGGGCAGCAGCACCCGGGCGCAGATCAGCTCCAGCTGGAGCCGGGGCGCGGTGGCCCCGCGCATCTCGGTGAGGCCGGTGTTGACGATGTCCGCCGCGCGGGTGAGCCCGGCCCGGCCGAACTCGCCCGCGTGCCTGACCATCCGCTCCAACTGGTCGGCCGGCACGTCGATCAGGCCCTTGTCGGCGGCGTCCGGCACGGCGGCCAGGATCACCAGGTCGCGCAGCCGCTCCAACAGGTCGGCCACGAACCGGCGCGGGTCGTAGCCACCCTCGATCACCCGGTCGACGAGTTCGAAGGCGGCTCCCCCGTCCTGGGCGACGAACGCCTCGACGACGTCGTCGAGCAGCGACCGGTCGGTGAACCCGAGCAGCGAGGTCGCCATCGCGTAGGTGACACCGTCGTCGGTGGCGCCCGCGAGCAGCTGGTCCATGACCGACATCGAGTCGCGCACCGACCCGGCACCGGCCCGGACCACGAGCGGCAACACGCTCGGCTCGACCTTGATGCCCTCGGTCTCGCACACCGACGCGAGGTGATCGCGCAGCACACCGGGCGGCACCAGCCGGAACGGGTAGTGGTGCGTCCGGGACCGGATGGTCCCGATGACCTTCTCGGGTTCGGTGGTCGCGAAGATGAACTTCAGGTGCTCCGGCGGCTCTTCGACCACCTTGAGCAGCGCGTTGAAGCCCGCCGACGTGACCATGTGGGCCTCGTCGATGATGTAGATCTTGTAGCGCGAACTCACCGGCGAGAAGTGCGCCTTCTCGCGCAGGTCACGGGCATCGTCCACACCACCGTGCGACGCGGCGTCGATCTCGATCACGTCGATGCTGCCGGGCCCGCCGAGACCGAGGTCCCGACACGACTGGCACTCGCCGCAGGGCGTGGGCGTGGGCCCCTGCTCACAGTTGAGGCATCGGGCGAGGATGCGCGCGCTGGTGGTCTTCCCACACCCTCGCGGCCCACTGAACAGGTAGGCGTGGTTGACGCGGTTGTTCCGCAGGGCCTGCATGAGGGGTTCCGTCACGTGCTCCTGCCCGATGACCTCTGCGTAGGTCTCGGGGCGGTAGCGACGGTAGAGGGCGAGCGACACGCCCCCGACGATAGCCGGGCCGGACGACAGTCGCGGACCCTCACCACCCACCGGTGCCCGATCACCGACCGCCGTCCGGTACTGTAGGCCCCGGACCCCCCGTGCGGCGGTATCCTCCTGAACCTCCCCAGGGCCGGAAGGCAGCAAGGATAGGGAGGCTCTATCGGGTGCACGGGGGGTTCACAGCGTCCCCACCCCACCTCGAATAGGGGTGCGCGAGCACGCACCAACCTCCTGTAAGCTTCCGCACGGAGGATTCGCCTAGTGGCCTAGGGCGCACGCTTGGAAAGCGTGTTGGGTTCACACCCTCACGAGTTCGAATCTCGTATCCTCCGCCAGCCGTAATAGGCAAAACGTTGCCCCCGGTCGCACTGCGGCCGGGGGCAACGTCGTTGTCGGTCTCAGCTCTGGTCTCAGTTGCGGGGCATCGGACCCGGCAGCGAACTATTCGGCCGTCCACGAACCGCCCTGAACCGCTTATTGCCGTCGTCCCGCACTGGCAGCGCGGACTGCCCCACTGGCCCCACCACAGCACCACGGCTGCATCGGCTATGGAAACCGGGTCCGCCGGCACCTGATGGCGATCGCGCCCGCTCTCGACAGAGCCTTGCAGATCCGTTTCCGGGGCCGCTGATCCTGTTGACCGGATATCCCACGCCGACGGCGCTGCGGCGGATGGGACATCGTCGGCTCACGGCGTGGCTGCGCATGCCACCGAAGACCAAGGGGCGGGCCTCGCATCGGGACAACATGCCTGGTCGGGTTCAACCCACTGAGTGCGCCGCTGCCCCTCGTCGTCGGGGTATCCGCGGCGAACTGTCATGACAGCAACGGCCTGAAGCCGCCGGCGGCTGCCAGATCGGCGCGGGTCGCCCGCAGACGCGTCGACACGCCGCAACGACTGGGCCGACACCGCCGGGTAACACCCAAACCCCGATCGCACGGTTCACCCTTCAGGGCCCAACCCAGCCCGATCGAACGACGCACACCTGCACCATGTTCTCCGCGGACATCAACGTCCATCCCAGTCATCAGCGAGGCGCGCCACCAGCTCACCATGGGGTGCCATCAGCTCTCTACCGAAGCGTGTCGAGGGCCCGACCACCACGAGCGCGGCGATCGACACGCCGTCGGCACCACACAGCGCCGCACCGACGGCGCGAGTCCCGTCGGCCACCTCGTTGTCATTCAGACCCCATCCACGGTCTCGGGTGGCCTGAAGGGCCTCCTCGGTGAGTTCGGGATCGACGCGACGCCAGGCCGGCAATTGCTCCGCGGGCAGCCGAGCCGCGATCGCACGCAACGCCGAGCTCGACTTCGCCGGCATCTCCGAGCCGACGGTGACCGAGACGCGCAGCGTGTGACTGCTTTCGACGACATCGGCGATCAAGAGCCGATTGCCCTCCGGGACCACCAGCATCGCGGTCTCCCCGGTCGCGTCACGGGCAGCCTCCATCAACGGGCGGGTGCTCTCAGCGAGCGACGTCGAGGAGGACTCGCGCAGCACCGCGAGCAGTCCGGGAGCGAGGTACCAGCGACCGTCCACGGTGCGCTGCAGCCACCCCGCGGCGTTGAGGGTCACCGCGAGCCGATGAGCAGCACTCTTGTCAATCCCGGTGATCCGCGCGAGATCACTGACTCCGGTCGGCTGCTGCCGGGCCACCTCCTCGAGAAGCCGGCACGCGTTCCTTACCGACTGGATTTCCTTGACCGAGGACACTCAGCCCTCCTAGTCTCACTAAGAAACACAATCATGTTACATAGTAACACGACGAGGAGTGTCACCATGGGCGCCGACACCACGGGCACCGGCCTTCCCTGGGTCGAGGCGATCGCGGATTCCTTTCCCCGCCACTCGTTCAGCCAGTTCCACACCGTCCACCTCCCCGCGCTCAGCACCAAGCACCGCGACCTCTTCATCAACGACCTCGGCGGCGTGCCGCCGCTGGCGTTCCGCGTCCCCGACGGCCGCGCCTACACGTGGATCGCGGGCCCGGAGGGGGTCAAGGCCGTCGAGGGCGACGCGGGCGCAGCCACCATGATCGAACTCGACGAGCTCACCTTCTCCGAGTACGTCAACGAGCTCCTGACCGCCACCGGCTGTGTGCGGACCGAGCGCGCGGAGGTCGTCCGCGGCACCCTGCAGGACTGGAAGCGGTGGGAGCCGGCCACCCGGGCCCTGCTGACGGGGCGGGCCATCTACACCAACGCCGTCTGGGAGACCCTGGTCGACCGCGACGGCGAACCGCTGGACCTGCACCGCAGCTTCCCGGCCGACGGCAGCCGTGAGGAGATGCGGCACTTCCTCAACACCACGGGGTTCCTGCATATCAAGGGCGTCTATGCCGAGGCTGAGGTTGCACGGTTCGGTGCAGAGGTCGAGCACGTGCGCTCCCGGACCACTCCGGGTGACCGCTTCTCGTGGTGGTCGCTCAACGTCGACGGTGAAGAGGTTGTCACCCGGATCAACTACCTCGGCCGCTACTCCGAGGCACTCCAAGAGCTGTGCTTCGAGCCCCGCATGACCGAGCTCGCCCGCCTGGCCAACCCCGAGTTCCGTGTCTGTGACGATCGCCTCGACGGCCCGATGGTGTTCATCAAGTCCTCCAACATTGTCAAGGGCGACGGGAACCTGGGCTGGCACACCGACGACGGCATCGGTGGCCACCCCGCTCTGTGCCCGTTGATCCAGGCCGGCATCCAACTCGACTACGCCAACCCCGCCAACGGGCAGCTCATGGTCCTGGCCGGCTCCCACCGCTACGCCAACCACTGGCTGAAGTGGGGCGACGAGGGCGACCTGCCCGTGGTCAAGATCGAGACCGAGCCCGGCGACCTCACCCTGCACTTCGGCGACATCATGCACAGCACCCCACCGCCGACCGGCCCCAGCGCCGGCCGCCGCGCGCTGTACTACAAGTTCTCCGAGGAAAAGACCTTCGAGTGGGTGCCGTCCGGCTGCCACTACAACGACGCCCTCTTCCACGCCGACAAAACCGGAAAGATCTCCGCCCGCGCCGCCACCCAATAGGTACGTGTGTCTGGACCTCCACCTCCGCGAGCATCAGCCCGGGGCGTACGCGCCCGCCCTCGCCTGCTCGGCCGCCTTCTCCGCCAACTCGGCCACCACCGCCGTCAACGCACTGAACCGCGAGGGCTTATGAGCAGGCTGAATGCAACCAGCGGGCCTGGCAGCTTGGTTGCAGTTCTGGTTGTATTCAGCGCCGTTCGAGGGCGTCCGTCAAGAACCCAAACGGGCGCGGCACCGCAGTTCAGGACGCCGACGAGGCCCGCCGGACGGGCAGGTGACCATTGGAAAGCGTGTTGGGTTCACACCCTCACGAGTTCGAATCTCGTATCCTCCGCCAGACGCGGCCTGACCTGCTGAAATGCAGGTCGGGCCGTTTCTCGTTGGGACAGCGACTCTCAGTCAATGAGCCGCTGGTCAAAGACGCTTGGGCAACAGGAACTTGACCAGCGGAGCGACCTAGGGAGTCCTCCGGTGGCCAAAAGCCCCCTCCGCTCACAGCAGCGAGTCAGCACCGACAGCGCCGCCGGCGGTCGGGGCGCTGTGGTAGGCGGCGGCGCCGGGCGGACGGCTTGCGGTGGAGCCGCCCGGCCCGAAGCATCGCCGCGGTCCGCGGGATCCGCGAGGCGATCGACAAGTACGTCAGGGCGCTTCTCGGCGAACTCTCCGACGGAGATACCGGATGATCCCGGATGATCCCGCACGGCCGACCGTGCCCGGTGTGGCGTGAAGTCGCCTCCGAGCCATATGTCGCAGGCCGGCGGAGCGCGGGGGCGGTGTGGCTAGACTACGGCGCCATGGACTCGTCGGATGACCCGATATTCGTCGACGCCAGCGGTCGGCGGAAGCGTTGGACCCGGCGCGTCGTCATCGGAGCATGCCTACCGATGGCGGCCTATCTGGGGCTTCTGGCCACCGGTGTGGTGACCTCCTCGCCCGTCGGCGCGCCGCCGTGGGTCGCCAAGGATCCACCGAAGAACGACGTCCAGGACAACGACTTCAAGCCAGGTGGCGCGCAGGGCGTAGCGTCACCGTCGGCCTCGACCCGCACGACGGGCCCGGCCAAGCCGGTCGCCGGTGCGACACGGGCGCCGAAGGCAGGCGGCACTCCGCCGGCCACCGACGCGGGACAGACATCTGCCGCAGGTTCCCCGGCCGGGGGCCAGAACACTGGGCCGGCGACGCCGTCGGCCACGACCGACACCAGGCCCGGGAACGCCCCCCTCGCGCCCGCCGGTCATTCCAACCGGCCGACCGCAGCCAACCCCAACAAGCGAGGGGCCAACTGAGTGGCCGGGCGGCGTGGGCGCCGCCGCGATGCGCGCGCACACTGGGTCCTCCTCGCGTTCAGCCTTCTCGTAGTCGCCGGCGCACTGCTCCTGGAGGGTTTCAGCCGGCACGCGGTCGGCAGCCCCGGCACCGGTGGTGACGCGTCATGCAGACCCGCGCCGGCCGCCATTCGTGACGGTGGGCCGGTGATACGCACCACCGACGGGCGCACCGAGTCGGCATGGCTTCCCACCCGGACCGTGGCGCTGACCTTCGACGACGGCCCCGACCCGACCTGGACCCCGCGCGTCTTGGAGGTCCTCGAGCGGCACGACGCCAAGGCCACGTTCTTCATGGTCGGCGCGGATGCCGCCGCGCACCCCGACCTGGTGCGCCGCGTCCACGACGCGGGCCACGAGATCGGCTCGCACACCTACACCCACGTCGACCTGGGCAAAGTAGCGCCGTGGCGGGCTGACTTGGAGCTGTCGCTCACCCGGAACGCACTGGCCGGGGCGGCCGGCGTCCAGACCCGGCTGCTGCGCCCGCCGTACTCCTCCGTCCCGTCCGCGTTGTGCGGAGGCACCTGGGACGCGGTACACCGGGCCGGCGAAGCGGGCTACCTCACCGTCACCACCGACCTGGACTCCAAGGACTGGACCCGCCCGGGAGCCGCAGCCATCACCGCCGCCGCGACCCCGCGAGACGGCCGCGGCGCGGTGGTCATGTTCCACGACGGCGGCGGCGACCGCGCCCAGACCGTCGAGGGCCTGGATCGTCTCCTGACGGAACTGCAAGCACAGGGATACCGGTTCACCACCGTCTCCGGCGGGCTCGGCCTGCCGCCCGAGGCCGACGCCGACACCGGGACCGAGCTGAGCGGCACCGCCCTGATCTGGGCCCAACGCGGCGCGCACGGCTTCACCGTCGCGATGGCCTGGGTGCTCACTGTCGCCGGAGCGCTGACCGTGCTGCGGCTGCTCGTCCTCGTGGTGCTTGCCCGGGTCCACGTCCGCCGAGTTCGCCGCGCCAAGCGACGCCGCAACCGGCTGCCCGAGGTGTGGGAACCCGTCTCGGTGATCGTCCCCGCCTACAACGAGGCCGCCGGGATCGAGGCGACAATCCGGTCCCTGGTCGCCTCCACTCACCCGGACGTGGAGATCGTCGTCGTCGACGACGGGTCCGACGACGGGACCGCCGACATCGTCGAAGCCCTCGCCCTCCCGGGTGTGGTCGTCATCCGCAAGCCGAACGGCGGCAAGGCGTCCGCGCTGAACCTCGGGATCGCACGCTCCACCCACGAACTCATCGTGATGATCGACGGCGACACGGTCTTCGAACCGGATGCCGTGCACCGGCTCATCCAGCCGTTCGCCGACCCCGCCGTCGGCGCCGTCAGCGGCAACACCAAGGTCGGCAACCGTCGCCGGGTCCTGGGACGCTGGCAGCACCTCGAGTACGTGATCGGGTTCAACCTCGACCGCCGGATGTTCGACGTCCTACAGTGCATGCCCACCGTCCCCGGCGCCATCGGCGGCTTCCGCCGCAGCGCGCTGACCGGCGTCGGCGGCCTCAGCGAGGACACTCTCGCCGAGGACACCGACCTGACCATGGCTTTGTGCCGCACCGGTTGGCGGGTCGTGTACGAGGAGACCGCGCTGGCCTGGACCGAGGCCCCCGAATCCCTGCGCCAGTTGTGGCGCCAGCGCTACCGCTGGTGCTACGGGACCCTCCAGGCCATGTGGAAGCACCGCCGAGCCCTGGTCGAACGCGGCCCCGCCGGGCACCTGGGCCGACGCGGCCTGCCGTACCTGTTCCTGTTCCAGGTCGTCCTGCCGCTCCTCGCGCCCGTCGTCGACGTCTTCGCGCTGTACGGCCTGGTCTTCCTCGACGTGTGGAGCACCCTCGCCGTCTGGGCGGCGTTCCTCCTCGCCCAGGTCCTCACCGCGATATACGCGCTGCGCCTCGACAAGGAGAAGCTCGGCCCGATCTGGACACTGCCGCTCCAGCAGTTCGTCTACCGGCAGCTGATGTACCTCATCGTCATCCAGTCCGTGGTCACCGCCGTCCTCGGCAGCCGCCTGCGTTGGCACCGCATGCACCGCACCGGCTCCGCCACCGATCAACTCGCCCACGCCCAACCACCCGTGTAACCCACGGCACGGGCGATGCCCGAGGCCCGGACCGGCCGTTGGTCGTCATCGTGATCGTGATCAGCCGGCCAAAATCGGGCAATCCACCCCAATGCAACAACCCATTTTCGGCGGACCACACACGCGATCGGGATCGTGTCTGCCCTCACAGGGGTGTGTTCGGCTCGCAGGGGCGAGTGGGGCCAGAACCTGACCCGCAGCGAACTGGGCGGCCCGGACGTGACCGGTCTCGACCATCTACGACCCACCCGCCCCGTCGGCCCGCTCCTCTGGCATCCGGGTCCGGGGGCGCCGATCGCCGGCCGCCCAAACCGGGGATCCTGACCATTACACGCGGATCAAGCCCCTCGCACCTGAGATATCATTCAAGGTATCGTTGATATCAATGGAGGTGCATATGGCTCGGACTGTGATCGACCTCGATGATGACTTGGTCGCCGATGTGGCCAAGGCGCTCGGCACCAGCACAAAGAAGGAGACCGTCAACACGGCTCTCCGCGAGGTGCTCGAGAACCGGCGTCGGGCCCTGGCGCTCGCTCGACTCCGGGCCGCGGCCAACGAGGGTGCGTTCGATCTGGAGCTCCTGGAGGACAAGAGGAACTACCGCCGGTGAACGCGGCTCAGTTCCTGATCGACACCAGCGCCCTTGCGCGCCTCATGCACAAGGACGCCGAGCCATACGGTTGGGATCAGGCAGCAGCAGCCGGGCTCATCGCGGTCTGCCCAATCACAGAGCTGGAGTTCTTCTACAGCGCCCGCTCGGCCGCCGACCGCGCACAGGGGATGGAGGACATCCGTGCACTGTTCGGTTGGGTGCCGGTCGACGATCGCTCATACGACCGCGCTTGGCAGGTGCAGGAGGCGCTGACCCAACGAGGGCAGCACCGGAGCGCCGGTCCCGTGGACCTTGTGGTGGCCGCGACGGCGGAGTTGCAGGGCCTGACGCTCCTCCACAGGGACAGGGACTTCGAGTGCATCGCCGCCGTTACGGGACAGGCGTTGCAGTGGTACGGGCCGGCCGCCGGCAAGTGAACGATGATGGTTGGCAGTTGTGGTTGAGGTGCGTCGGTCGGCACGGGCTCCTGAGCACCAAGAGCCGAGAGATCGTCCGAAGGCAACGCTGTCCGCTCATGGCGCGGCGGTGAGTGCCTCGGTCGGGGGGAGGCGGGACGCGCGGACGGCCGGGTAGAGGCCGGCGATCGCGCCGATCACCAAGGTCGCGCCGAGACCGCCGACGGTCGCCCACGCGGGGATGACCGCGGCCCAGCCCTGACTGCTCGCGTAGACGATGGTGACCGCCATGCCGAGGGTGACACCGGCGATGCCGCCCAGGGCGGACAGCATGAGTGATTCGACGAGGAACTGGGTGCGGATGTGGCCGCGGGTGGCGCCGAGCGAGCGGCGCAGGCCGATTTCGCCGCGGCGTTCCAGCACGGTGATGACCATCGTGTTGGCGACGCCGACCCCGCCGACCAGGAGCGCGACCGCGCCGAGGCCCAGCAGCAGTCCGGTGAACGCCTTGTCGGTCGCCTGCCGCGCGGCCAGCGCGTCGGACGGGCGGGACACCTTGACCTCGTTGGGGTTCTGCGGGTTGACGGTTCGCGCGAGCACGCCGCGTACGTCCTGGACGGACGCGTCGGCGGAACGCGTGTACACCGTGGTCGGGTGCCCGTCGAAGCCCAGATATGTGCCGGCAGCGGTCCAGCCGACGAGCGCCGCCGCATCCAACTCCGGTGCCAGCGGCACCGGGTCGAGGATGCCGATGACCGTGAACCACGTGTTGCCGATGTAGACCTGAATGTCCGGCCCGGCCTTGCCTACGCCCAGTCGGTCTGCCGCGGATGTCCCCAGGACGACCACCGGATAGCGTTCGGTGGCGGCGTTGAACCACACGCCGTCGGCGAGACGCGCGCCTACGGTCTCCGGCAGCTTCGGATTGGCTGCCTGGACGGACATGCCGCCGCTCTCGGCGGCCGGTATGCGGTCGTTGCGGTACACCTTGACGTTCTTCAGCGTCCCGGTCGCCGCCACCTTGTCCACCGGGCCGATGCGCGCGACCATCGCGGGCGCATCGGCCGGCAGCGTTGCTTCACCGCCGCTCAGGGAGTTGCCAGGAGCGACGGTCAGCAGGTTGGTACCGAGCGCCGCGAGCCAGGCGTCGAGGTCGGCGCGGCTCGACGACGAGATCCCGGCGACCGCCGTCATCGCCGCGATGCCGATGGCGATGCCGAGAGCGGACAGGAACACCCGCATCGGCCGGGTGCGCAATCCGACGCCACCGACCGCGAGGACGTCGCGTGGCCTGAGGCGCGCGGAGGAATACGTCGTGGTCATGTCACTCCACCGTCCCGTCGAGCATGGCAACCTGCCGGGGCAGCGACGCCGCGATGTCCCGGTCGTGCGTGATGACGACCACCGTGGTTCCGGCGGCGTGAAGTTCGCGCAGCAGCGCCATCACGCCCTGTCCCGAGGCGGTGTCCAGGTTGCCGGTGGGCTCGTCCGCGAGCAGCAGTACGGGCTCCCCGACAACCGCGCGGGCGATGGCGACGCGCTGCCGTTGCCCGCCGGACAGTTCGTGCGGAAGGTGCGCCAGGCGTTCGGCGAGCCCGACGCGGGTCAGTGCGGCCTCGGCCCGACGGCGGCGCTCGCGCACCGGGATCCCCTCGTACAGCAGTCCGTCGGCGACGTTGTCGAGCGCGGTGCGTCCCGGTGCGAGGTGGAACTGCTGGAAGACGAACCCGATGCGGTGGGCGCGTAGCGCGGAGACACGGCGGTCGGACAACGCGGCGATGTCGTTGCCCTCGACCCACACCGTGCCCGACGACGGCCGGTCGAGGGTGCCGATCAGATTCAGCATGGTCGATTTGCCGGACCCCGACGGGCCGACGATACCGACGAACTCGCCGTAACCGATGACCAGGTTCACGCCCCGCAGGGCGACCACGCCGCCGGGGTACTCCTTGCCCACATCGGTCAGTTCGACCAGGGTGCCGCCGGATCCGTCCGCGCCGGCGAAGGATCCGTCGGGCGCGATCTCCCGGAGTGTGCTCACGAGGGCATCCCCACTGTCATGCCCTCGGTGAGCCCGGCCCCGGAGACCTCGACACGGCCGCCGGCGAACAGGCCGGTTTCGACCGGGACGATGCGGGTCCCGGCGCCCTCGACGACCTGGAGGCCGTATCCGCCCTCGCTGAGTGCGAGCAGGGCGGCGACCGGCACCGTCAGGACGTTTTCGCGGCGCGACGCGGTGAACGCGACATCCACGGAAGCCTGGTCGAGCCCGGCGACCGCTCCTTCGTCCTCGAGTGCCAGGGTCGCCTTGACCTTGGTCGTCGGCGTCGCGGCGCGTGCGCTGCCTTCCTCGCCCTGATCGATCACCGTCACGGCCTTGACGACCTTGCCGGGTACCGTCTTGCCATCGGGCAGTTTGAGCGCCACCGGCGTGTCCGTCTTGGCGAGACGCGCGGCGGACATCTCCAACTCGACCACGACGACGCGCTTGGTCCCGGTGTACGTGAGTACGGCCTGACCGGGCTGCGTCGCGTCGCCCAGCGCCGCCTTGTCGGACTCGACCCGCAACTCACCGGGCGCGTAGAACACACGCCCGAGCTCGACCGTGCCCGTCTGCGTGAGGCCGTTGGCCTTCTGCCACTTCCGCACGGCCGCCGCAGTGGCCTCGTTGTACTTCTTGTCCACGGTGAAACCGGTGTACCCGAGGTCCTTCAGGTTCTGTTCGAGCTGCACCACGTCGGCGCCGTCGGTGCCCACGGCGAGGTCGCGGTACGCGGGGAGTGTCCCGTACAGCAGTAGCACCGGGCTGTCGTCGACCCTGTACAGCGGCTTGCCGCGCGTGACGATCGAGCTTGGTGCGGCGATCGAGGTCAACGTGCCGGTCAGCTTTCCCGCGTTGACTGTCGTGGCGTCGCCGTAACCGAGTTCACCGGTCTCCGACGTGGTCTCGACCAGGGTCTGCTTCGTGACGGTTCCGGTCGCCGGCGGCAGCGTGCCCCGTGCCGGCGAGTCGTCCTCCTTGGCGGGAAGTCCGATTCCCGTGGTCGCCACCGCGACACCAGCGGCGGCCAGAAGCACCGCGAGGGCGCCCATGACGCGACCGGTACGCCTCTTCTTCCGCTTCTTGCTCGGCTTGTCGGTCACGCGCCGCCCCCGGCGCCGTGGGTCTGGGTGCCCTCGCCGCCCCCGGGCGGCTTGGGCATGTGCTGCGAGCAAGTCCGCTCGGCTGCTATGTACTTCGGGTCGTCGACGCTGATGCCGAGTTGGTCGTTGTTGATCTGCAGGCCACCTTCGGGCCCAGGGTCGGGGAATTGCGTGACGCCGTTGTCCCGCATGCATTTCGAGTACTTGCGCAGTTGCTCGGTGACTTTCGGGTCGACCTTCTGGTTCTCCCCGCCGTTCGGCATCAGGGACTTGCACTTTTGCTGCGCCGCGTTGACGCGCTGCGGATCGGCGCCGTCGGGTACGTCCAGCGAGACGCCGCCGCCGTCCTGGAACTGCGGATCGGGGAAGTTCGCGACGCCGTTTTCGCGCATGCACTGCGAATACTTCAGCAGCGCCTCCTTCTCACCCCCCTTGCCCTTGCCCTTGTCCCCGCCCACCGAGGAGCCGGCGCTCGCCGTGGACGTCCCCGCCAAGGCGACCTTGTCCTTGTCTTCCCCGCCGCCATCGCACCCGACGGTGACCCCGAGGACCACGAGAAGGCCGAGGACGGGCAGTGCTTTGGTACGCATGTCTCTCCCTCGCCCATGGCCTCGCTGGGTGGCCACAGGCACGTGTGAAGCCGGGTTCATCCCGGTCTGTAGTGGAGTTCGGACGGCACGGTCGACCTGCCTGTGGGGCCTACGACACCTCGTGGACCTGCCAGCCGAACGTGATGCCACCGAAGATGTCGACGATGTCGCGGCCGGCCGCATCCTTCCGGCCGGTGTCCTGCGCCAGGAAGGTCTCGGCCACGAACCGGACATCCAGGGCGCCCACGCCCATCACCCCGGTCTGCGGCATGTCGTGGAAGTTGAAGACCTCGTTGCCGTTCACCGAGGTCAGGCCGCCGTAGGCGAAGAACGGGTGCGAAATGCCCGCGTCCACCTCGGCCGGTCGGGGCAGGGATCCGAGGAGCGCCGCCACCTGGATCCAATGCAGCGTGTCGCTGACGGACGGATCACCGCGATGGTGGTCCGGTTCGTACACGACGTACATGCCGCCGCCGAAGGTCACCGGCTCGTGCGGGTTCGGCTCCCGGGTGACCACTCCGTAGGACTGGACGCGGAACTCGTCGCGGCCGCGGAATCCACCTTTGTAGCGGAACGCATAGTGTTCGCCGTAGGCGCGTTCGAGTGTCTCCTGGAAGCGCAGCTCCGGTACGGCCGGCACATCCTCGTACACCGGATGGGGCGCGGCGCCCGGCCGGGCGCCGCCGAGCAGGCTGATCCGGTGCGGCTTCCCGTTGTAGGCGAAGTCCTTGAACGGGGTGTGCCCGCCGAGAGTGACCCCGAGCGACTGCCCCGGAATCATCGGCAATCCGGTGGGTTGACTCGGGCGATAGTCCGGCACGAGGTGCCGTGCGGGGGCCACGTCCGTACCAGGCGCGGCAGCGGCCGGCTCGGCGCCGAACCCGCCCGTGGCGCCTGCGGCCAGGACAGTCAGGCCGAGGGCGCCGCCACCGCGCAGCACGGAGCGGCGTGAGATGTCCGTCATGCCCGCCCCCCGGACGTCTCGCGCAACTGCCAGCCGTACTTGATGCCGCCGAAGATGTCGACGATCTCGCGCCCGGCGGCGTCCTTGTGGCCCGTGTCCTGCGCGAGGAAGGTCTCGGCGGTGAACAGGAACGACAGTGCCCCCGAGTCGCCTTCACCGGGCAGCGGCAGGTACGGGACCTCGACGCCGTAGGTGAAGTTGCCGACCCGCTGCCCGCGAACCGACGTAGAGCCTCCGAAGCGGTAGAACGGGTTGCCCGGACCGGTGCCGTCGACTCGCGGCGCACCGTCGTTCCCCGCTTGACCGGGGTCGCCGGTCTGCGGGGGCGGGCCGCCGAGGTGGCCGACCGACGAACTGACCTGGATCCAACGCATCGTTCCGGTACCGCGTCGCCCACCGGGTTGCGGGTCACAGTCGTACACCACGTACAGATCGGCGCCGAACCGCATGGGCTCGGATTCGGACGGCTCCGCGGTGGACACGCTGTACGACTGGACGCTGAACCGGGTTCGGCCCGGCAACCGGCTCAGGTAGCGAAACGTGTAGTGCGCCCCGAAGGCGGCCGCGAGGGTCTCCCGGAAACGGAGGGCGGGGTCGGAGGGGGTTTCCGCGTAGACCGGATTCGGCGGCCGGTCGGTCGGCTGGTCGAACGGCAGCAGGCTGATCCGGTATGACCGATCGCCAACGACGAAGTCCTCGGCGCCCGTGTGTCCGCCGAAGGTCATGGGCCTGCCCGGATCGAACCAGCCGTGCGGCCGGCCTGGCCGATAGTCCAGGGCCAAGGATGGTGCGGCGACATTCATGCGGTTGCCTCTCGGTCGTCGCGACCGGGCAAGCTCCGGCCGCGAACGGAATTAGAGGCGTTGGGAGATATCCCCGCCGTATCCGAAAGCCGAAACGCCGCGGAAACACCGGGACAGCCATCCTGAGTGTGCGGCTGCGACGACCCCGCCCACGACTGGTCGTTCGCACGCGCCGCAGGACGTGCGTCAAGACCCGCAGCCGGTCATCCCGTCCAACCCAGAGCTTTGACTTCGGAACACATTCCGAAGTAGCATGGATCATGTCCACTCTCACCGTGGCCTTCTCCGACTTGTCGAAGAACTCGAAGCGAGTCGCCGAGACCGTCGAACAGGCCCAGCGTGTCCACGTCACGCGTCGGGACGGCGAGGATCTCTATCTGACCACTGAGCGTCATGATCGCCAGCGGGAGGAAACCGCAGATGTCACCTCCCGACTGCTTGCCGCGCTGATCGGTACCGACGAGGGCGCCCGAGCGGTACTCCTCGCCATGCCGACGGTTTTCCCGTGGATTCGACACTTGTCCGCCGAGGAGGTCCGCGAGTTCGTCGTGGACCTCGTGGATGCCACGCGCGACGCTGCAGAACTGGATGTGCACTCCACACTGCATCGTGTCATCGTCGAGTGGCGCGCAACCGCCAGGATTCTGGCCGATCCCGAGCTCGCCACCCAACTCACCGGGTCGCTGCAGGGTGAGGACCACGGTGAGGTACTCGCGCCTTGAGTCCGAAACGCGGTGACGATGTCCCGCCGCCGCCCATCGGTGACGAGTGGAGATTGCGCTTCGCCACCACCGAGGCCGCCAAGGGCTGGGGTGATCTCTGTGCCGAGGCGGCGGCCAATGCCCGTCGCTGCTTCGAGTCCCTCCGCACCGACCCACTGTCCACTCGCGACCCGGACCGACAGCACCGCTTACGCGGTCGTCTCGCCACCCGAATCCTGGGCGGCCGGGAGCGGCCGCAATGGGAATTCGAAGTGACCGCCGGCGGCCGCGTGCGCTATCTCGTGGACGAGGTCGGACGTACCGTCCACCTCGTGTGCGCCTCCACCCGGCATCCGAAGGACACTGACGCCTGACACCTGCGCGTCGGCTGGTCTCAAGGGAGGTCGGCACGGGCCCCGGTGTCGATGCCACCGCCCGGACGACCCACCCGGGGTGGGGCTCAGAGTTGGTGAAGGAAAGCCACGACGAAAAGCAGACCGAATATGCCGGCGGAGACCGTGACGGGCACTGCCCAGGCGGGGCGGTGTTCGGCGCGCAAAGGCGCGGTCAGGTGCCGGTGCAGGCGGGCGAGGACATCGAGCAGAGCCACGGCGAGGACGTCGACCGGCAGCGACGCGGCGAAGTGGGCGAGCCAGGCGCCGGCCAAGGAAGGGCCGCCCCAGGAGTCGTCGTAGGGGCCTTGGTCGACAAGACCGTAGAAGACACCTCGGGTGAGCATCATCCCCAACACCCCCGCCGCCACCAGTGCCAGGGCGCCGAGCAACACGGCCGCCGCCGCTTGCCGCAGCAGACGCGCCGTGGTCGATGGCGCTGCCCCGGCCGGCGCCGGCGCGACGCGAAGCGCGCGCCGGCGGGCGCCTTCGCCGTCGCCGGCGAGAGTCAGGCCGAGCGCCCACAGGCCCCTGGGCAGGAGTGCCACCGCTGTTCCCGCATTTCGCGTGACCGCTGCCGACCGGACGGAAATCGAACCGCGGCGGCCGTCGGTGTACCGCATCCGCGCATGCCGTCGAAAAGTCATACCGCGACGCTAGGACCGCCCAGCCGTATACCGCCTCCCGCTCCGGAGCCGTTTCACACTCCGTACCGCGGTATCACGAACCCGTACCGCGGTATCACGCCCGACTTCGCGAACGGCTTCGTCCATATCGTTCGGCGTGTGGCGGGCCGGCAGGGGCCCAAGCGCTCGGAGCGCCGTCGGCGGTGTCGTCACACGGATGGCAGTCGGGGGGCGCGGTGGCGGGAGGTCTCGGGAACACTGGGCTCAGACGGAGGGTGATCACGGATCTAGTTCAGTGGGAGAGGGGATCATGCGGACGAACACGGTGCTCCGCGGCGTCGGCGTCGCGGTGGGTCTGGTCCTGATCGCCTGCGCGTTCGTGCTCGCGTACGTTATTACGCCGAACTATGTGGTCCGAGTGCCCGACGACACCGACGCCAAGCGCTCCTACGCCGGCAGCTTCAGGACCCTGCTCGACGCCCAGGAGGTGGCGAAGGGCAACCTTGTGGCGGCCGTCAAGCGGGACGTCCCCCTGGCCGTCGAGCGGACCGTGAAGGTCGAGGAGACCTCGGGCGACAAGGCCCTGGTCAGCGACACCCGGACGACGAGCGCCGCGGGCAACCCGGTCGAGAAGACGGACTGGAAGTACGCCGTCGACCGCAAGACACTCCAGCCGGTCACCAGCCATCCGGCGGACTGGACGGTGGTCGACGCCCAGGGCCTGACGGTGAGTTGGCCGCTCGGCGCGAAGAAGCGGACGTACACCGGCTGGCGGCCGGAGACCAAGACCACGACGCCGCTGACGTACACGCGTACGGAGAGCAAGTCGGGCGTCAGCACGTACGTGTACGAGGCGAGCCTGCCGCCCACCCGGATCACCGACTCCCAGGTGCTCGCCGGTCTGCCGCCGGCCGTCCCGCAGACGACCCTGGCGCTGGTCGCCCAACTCGGGACCCTCTCGGATGCGGCCAAGCAGCAACTGGCCGCTCTGCTACCGACGTTGGGCAACCCGGTGCCGCTCTCCTACACGCTGGCGAGCGCCGACACGTTCTGGATCGAACCCGAGACCGGCATCGTGGTCGACACGCAGCGGTCCCAGCAGCGCGTGGCCGGGGTCATCGCCCCGAGCAGCGGCGCCTTCCTCCCGCTGCTGCCGGTCTCCGAGGTCTTCTACCAGCAGACCCCCGAGTCCGTGAAGGCCGCCGCGGACGACGCCAATGACGGCCACGACGTCATCATGCTCGTCGGTACCATCCTGCCCATCGTGGTGGGCGTGGTCGGCGCACTACTGATTGCCGCAGCCCTGCTCATCCGGCGTCGTCGACCCCGCAGCACCCCCACACCCCCCGCGGAGGCATGACACCCGCACGGCGGCCCGAGCACGGCGGGCGGCCTGTGTGTCGCTACGGGATCCACCATTGCTGGGACCTGATTCCGGGAGTGCACTCCACGACCGACAGCGGCTTGCCCGCGCCGTTGTTGGTCAGGCAGTTCTTGCCCATGTAGTCCTTGATGTAGACCGCGCCCGAAGTGGGGGCGTCGGCCAGTCTCCAGTTGGTGGAGTACGCGTATCCGGCAGCGAGTTCCGGGTGTTGGCTATTGCCGTACGGCTGGCCGAGCGCGGGGCCGCTGAGGCTGCACGGGTTGAAGGTGTCCCAGGTGGAGACCGAGTGGACCCAGCCGTACTGCGTGTGACCGCCCATGACCACTTGTTTGCCCGCGCTGGGGCCGTCGGCGACGAGGCCGATCTTGACCCCGTCGGCGACGCTGGTGATGGCGCCCCAGCGGTCGCCGCCGCAGCCCTGCGGGATGCTCTGGGCCGGGGGCGGAGTGGACGCGGGCGGCTTCGGTTTCGTGCCGCTGCCAGTGCTGCTTCCACCGGGCGAGGCGCCCGCCCCGCCGGACGCCGAGCCATTGGAGCCACCGCCGTTGCCCCCTCCGGGGGGCGGTACGGCGCCGGTTGTGCTGCCGCTGCCCGGTGATGCTCCGGTCCCGCCTTGGGCCGCGCCCGGGGCCTGGGTGCCGCCGGCATTCGGGCTCGGGGTGCCGGTCCCGGCAGCACCCGAGGGCGGCGCCGAGTTCGCGCCCGAATCACCCGATGCGCCTGTCGCGTGAATCTGGCTCCCGGAGGTGGCCGATTGCGCGTTCTGCGCCTTGCCGTCCGCGTCGGACGGGCCGACGGAGGGCCTGACGTACAAGACCGTCGCCACGACTCCGGCTATGACGCCCAGCACCAGTAAGGCGGCGGCTATGCCGTGCCGTTTCCAAGCCCGAGTGCCCTCGGGCGCATCGCGCGTGTCGGGGCTCGACTCCGGAGGCGTCGGAGACTGCTCCGCGACGGGAACGGCTACGGGAACGGCGGCGGGGGCGGGGGCGGGGCCAGGCACGTCCGCAGCGGCAGGTCCCGCGGGCGGCAACGCGGCCGGAGCCAACGCCTCCCGCACGATCGGAGCGTCGTCCGTCGTGGCTTCCGGCGCCGAGCCGTCAGGCGCCGCCGCCTCGTCGGAGCCGGCCCCGTCCGGGGTCGGCTCGGCCTCGACCGCGCTGCTTGCGGCCGCACCACCCGAAGCCGCCTTGCTCGCAACCGCGTTACCGGAGTCCGCCTTGCTCGCAAGCGCGTTGCCCGCCGCCGCGTCGCCGGTGACCGCCGCTGCCGCCTCCGACCCACCCGTCATCGCCCCGCGCGCCGCCGCTGCCATCTGCGCCGCATCGGCGTACCGGTCCTCCGGCGCCTTGGCCAGCGCCTTCGCCACGAAGACGCGCACCGCTTCGGGGAATTCCGCCGGGAGCTCTGGCGCGGGCTCCCTGATGTGCTTGAGCAACACCTCGAGCACGGCGTCACCGGTGAACAACGCTTCGCCGGTGAGGAGTTCGTAGCAGAGGACGCCGATCGCGTACTGGTCGGACGCCGGAACCGCGCCGTTGCCCAGGGCCTGCTCGGGGGCTATGTAGCGAGCCGTACCGAGCACCGCGTGCGACGCGGTGAGCTTGGTCTCGGCCGTGGAGTGGGCTATGCCGAAGTCGGTGACGGTCACCCGGTCGTCGGCGCCGATCATGAGGTTCGACGGCTTGACGTCGCGGTGCACGATGCCCCGCAGATGTGCCGCGTGCAGTGCGTCCAAAGCCTGGGCGGCGATGCCGAGCACCCGGTCGACGGGCATGCCCGCGACATCGCCGTCGGCGGCATCATCCTCACCCAGGACCGCGTCCAGCGGGCGGCCGTCGACGAGTTCCATGACGATGTACGCGACGCGCGGCTCCGACCCGCTCTCGCCGTAGTCGTGCACGTCGACGATGCCGGGGTGGTCGAGCGCGGCCAGCACCTTGGCCTCGCGCCGGAACCGCTCGGCGAACTTGGCGTCGGCCAGCAGCGCCGGCAGCAGGATCTTGACCGCGACCTGCCGCTCGAGTACGCCGTCGTCGGCGCGCCACACCTCGCCCATGGCGCCGCCGCCCAGCCGCTCGGTCAGCGTGTACCGGCTGCTCAGAACTGTGCCTCGACCCCACATGCCCCGTTCCCCCGTAGGCTCCAGAGTTCCCGCCCGTCGGCGACGCGCAGTCCGCAGGAGGCACTACAGGGCTTCAATGAGCCCGCAAGTACCCCTGGCAGGCGATCATTTCATCGCACCGCACACACCAAGTCCTCCGGGACTCCCTCACCCGGCATCCGACGCCGTCGGGCACCGCATCTCGAACGGCGTGGCGAGCAGGTTGTAAGGCATCCGAGGGCGATCCGAACGCGAGCCCGGACCATTTCGATGGTTCGGGCTCGCGTTGCCGTGGTCGCGATCGGTGCCGGGGTCTACCGCTCGGCCGTCAGGAGCCGATCCACGGGTTGTGGACCGGCAGGGGCGGCGGAGTCGGCGGGTACGGCGGCGGGGCCCAGGTCGGCGGCGGGGGCGCAAGCGGGTGCGAGCCCCATGTGAATCGGCCGGACTCGGTGGCCGGTTCCCGTGGCGGCGGACCGCTCTTCAGGCTCACGTTGTGCCTGACGGCGACGAAGCGGTACTCGTAGATCGAGCACCCTATGATGGCCAGGCAGCCCGTGACGGACAGGCCGATCGACAACGGGCTGTGTTCTCCCCCGTCGGGTGCGGCCAACTCGTAGCCGGTGGAGGCGATCGCGAACCACGGTGCGAGCAGGGCGGGCAGGAGGGGATGCCCGTCGTTGGCGTTGAACATGTTCTTGTAGCCGAGGAACGCGGCGCTCAACGCGAACAGGCCACCCCAGAGCGGGAGAAGCAGGCCGACCAGGGCGAGCGGGATGTCGAGGACCCACGAACCCCCGCTCGCGTCGCGGAGCGTGTCCCCGACGATGCCGTCACCCTGGAAGTAGTAGAGGGCCACGAGGCCGACCATCGCGAGCGGCAGCCCCGAGCCGGCGGCAAGGCGCTTGCAGGTCCCCGGCCGGTCGCCCGACGACATGACGACCAGGAACAGCGTCACGGGGACCCAGATGGGAACCGCGAACACCAGGCCGTACACGATCTTCATCAGCGCGGCGTCCAGGTCGAACTCGAACTCGCCGTCCCGGAACCAGACCGTCAGCCCGACCAGGAGCCCGATCGACACGCGCATGTACTGCAGCGCGGCGATCTCCCTGTCGGCCTCGGTCTGTGGACGGAACAGCCGAAGGGCCACCAGGAACGGCCATCCCACGACCGCCAGACAACCGACGCCCACGCCGGTCACACCCGCACCACTCGTGTCGTACTCACGTCGTACTCACGTCGTTCTCGGTGTCGGATCGCCCATCGGATGATCATGTCAGACAAGATGTCCGGCTCCACCGCGCCGGTCGCCCGCGACGCGGGGCCGCCTGCGACGCGGGGTCGGCGCGGTCGACGGGGTGAGTCGACAACGCTCGGCGATGTCGGTTCGGCCGGCCGGAACGACCGTACGTCGGCCCGCACTTCTGGGCCGGCCCGATGTCGTCGCCGACCTCGTCGTCACCGCCGCCGGGCACCACGCCGCCCGGCGGCGCCCCGTCGGCGAGGCTCGGGAGGGCCGGTGTCAGCGCGGGTTTCGTCGGGTGACGTCTCCCTGTGGGTTTGCCTCCAGGGAAGCGTCGCCTCGATCGCCGGTCACGGACACGCGGATGAGCAGGGCACCGGTCTTCGCGTCGTGGGCGAAGCCGATCCGCCAGGACTTCGGGGTGCCGATGCCCAGTGTGGTCTGGGCCTCGCGGACCAGGGCGGGAAGCCGTTCGTACGGAAGCGCGCGCAGGTCGATCACCGGGGTGTCCGTTGCGGGGGCGACGGCGCCCTCGACCGACATGAGGTGTTCGTCGATGTCGAGGCGCAGCGCGTTCGCCGTGCCCATCCCCGCGATCAGGGATTCGGCGACGCGGCGCATCTCACCCTTGCGCAGCGTCGAGTCCGACGTCGCCGAGCCCGAGAGCGTGCTGGTCGACGAGAAGGTGCCCATGGTGATGGTCGAGGACGACGTGGACGACGTGGACGAGGACGAGGACGACGCGGGCTTCGTGGGGGTGTCGTCCGTGAACAGCTCCGCGCGGAACGGCAGGACGACGGCCGCCGCGCCGATCAGCAGGCCCACGACACCGAGCAGGCAGAACGATCCGCCCTCGGCGGGCGCGGCCACCATGGCGGACTCGGGGGCGGAGTCGAGCGATTCACCGGCCGCCCGCCGGTGCCACTCCTGGGTCGGCCGGTCCACGATCTCGACGTGCCAGGGCTGCGCGGGGCGGTACTGGACGACGATGACGCCGCCCGGCCGGTAGTCGGGGATGTCCACCAGGTTGATGCTCTGCGACATCTTGACCCGGTACGCCGCGCCGTCGTCCGGCGCGACCGTCAGCACGAACTCGACCGGGACGTTCGCCGTCTCGCCGCCGATGGCGCGTCGACTCTCGATCAGCGCGAGCGCCGGTCGCGTCGCGAGGTGCTCGGTGCCCGCCGCCCGCTCCCGGTACGCCCCGACCGCCATCATCGCGACGTTGAGGAAGAAGAGCCCGATGCCGACGCCGATCAGGTACATGCGCTCGGTGATCGATCCGACGACCAGGCCCGCCACCGCGGCACCGAACAGCGCACCGCCGAGGAATCCACGGGCGAGGGCCGCCGGCCGAACGGGGGCGGGCTTGCCGGTCTCGGTGATCGCCATGGCGGCGATTGTGTCGCGCGCGGATGGACGCCGGAAGGCGCCCAGGCGAAAACCCGTCCCCCGTTCCGCGTCTCGTAACGGCCGCCCGCCCGCCGTCGCCGGGACGGATCGCGCGAAACACCCACCCGTCCTCGGGCGTGAGGTCCGCCGCTCGGCCCGCGAGCTGTTCACCACCGGCACGTACACCGGCCTCACCGACGCGATCGACTACGGCGAACTGAACGCCCTCCTGCGCGACTGACCCGCGTGGCACTAGGTGAACGCCATCGTGTCGGTGCCCGCCGGCCGGCGCAGGGCGGCCAGTCGTTCGGTGAGGTCGCTGCCCGGCGGCGGGGTGAGCAGGATCAGGCGCTGGTTGCCCTCCGGGGTGAGCAGGACCTGGCTGTCGAGGTCCACCGGGCCGAGTACGCCGTGCAGGACCCGCATCCGGCTGTGCCGGCGGACGGCGACCTCGTGCCGGTCCCACAGCTCGGCGAACTCGTCGCTGGCCGCCCGGAGTCGGGCCACCAGATGGGTCACGGCGGCGTCGTTCGGGCGATGGGCGGCGGCGGCCCGCAGGTCGGCCACGTGCAGGCGGCTGTAGTAGTCGTGCTCCTCGGCCGGGTAGGCGGCCCGCGGACGGGTGTCGCCGAACCAGCGCCAGGCCACGTTGCGGCCGTGCTCGGAGACGGTGCACACGCCGCCGAGCAGGGCCTGTGCCATCGCGTTCTGGGCGAGCACGTCGCCGAGGTCGTTCAACACCTGGGCCGGCGTCGCGTCCAGCTGGTCGAGCAGGTGCAGGAGCGCCGGCGCGACCTCGTCGCCCCTGTTGCGCGCGGCGGGCGGGCGGTGTCCGGCGAGTAGGTACAGGTGGTCCAGCTCGTCGTCGCTCAGCCGCAGCGCACGGGCCAGCGCGGCGAGCATCTGGGTCGACGGCTGTGGGCCGCGAGCCTGTTCGAGCCGGATGTAGTAGTCGGCCGACATGCCGGCCAGTTGGGCGACCTCTTCGCGCCGCAGGCCCGGGGTACGACGCCGGGGCCCCGCCGGCAGGCCCGCGTCCTCGGGACCGATCCGGGCGCGGGACCGGCGCAGAAAGTCGGCCAGGTCACTGCGAGCGATCGTCATGGGAATCATCGTGCCGCATCGCGCCGGCACCCAGCCTGGGACTCCCAATCCCAGGGTCGGCGAGGCTCTCCCGGCCCTGGTCGCCCGAAGGCAGAGTTCCTTTTGCCGGAGCGAACGCCCGGCAGGAACGACGCACTCGAAGCCTCGCACCGATCGAGGCACGCGACGCACGCAACGCACGCCACGCACGCGAACGACGCGACGAACGCGATGAACAAGCACTCGCCAAAGGAGCCCGCCATGCCCGTCGTCCAGGTCGCCGACGCCCAGGTCCACTACTCCCGCTCCGGCGCCCGCTCCGGCGCCCGCTCCGGCGCCGACTCGGGCCCCGCGCTCGTCCTCGTGCACGGCACCGGTTCGGCCGGCGGCGCGCTGAACTGGGGCACGACCGTCCCGCTGCTCGACGACGACCGGGTCGTCCTCACCCCGGACCTGTCCGGCACCGACGCCACCTTCGACGCCGGCGGCGCACTGACCACCGAGGGTCTCGCCGCCCAGGTGATCGCCGTGATCGAGGACGCGGGCACCGGTCCCGTGGACCTGCTCGGCTTCTCGATGGGGTCGACGGTCGCCGCCGCCGTGGCCGCGATCCGCCCCGACCTGGTCCGGAGGCTGATCCTGGTGGCCGGCTGGGCGCACACCGACGGCGACGAATACCTGCGCAACCTGTTCACCGTGTGGCAGCGCCTGGGCCGCACCGACGCGGAGTCGTTCGGCCGCAACGTGACCATGACCGGATTCAGCCGAGGCTTCCTGAACGCGATCGGCCGGGACGCGGTCGAGGAGATGTTCGGCAACATGGCCCCGACCGCAGGCACCCTGCGCCACGTCGACTACGACCTCACGCTCGACATCCGCGCGCTGCTGCCCCGGATCGAGGCTCGCACGCTGATCATCGGCTGCGCGCTGGACGCCACCATCCCGGTCGAGAACAGCCGCGCGCTGCACGACGCGATCGCGGGCAGCGCGTACGTCGAACTCGACGCCGGACACGTCGTCATGTTCGAGCAGCAGGAGGAGTTCGCCAAGCACGTACGCGAGTTCATCGTCGCCGCGTGAAGTGCTACTGCGGAAGTGCCACTGCGCGAACTGCCGCTGCGCGAAGTGCCGCTGCTCGAAACACCACTACTCGAAGCACCACTGCGCGAAGCATCGCGGGAAAACCCGCTGACCCGGGACACCGGGGCGGCACACAATGTGGAATCGAACCGACGGGCGAGGCGGCGGAGACGTCCGGGACCACCCGAGCGGGTGTCGGTCGGCACTGGGATCATCGAACGACACCGAGGGGAGGTGACGGACGTGGCATATGGCGAACGTGCCCCGAGAGCACCGGTCGTGAGCCTGACGGACCGTCGGGCGCTGGAGGCCTGGCGACCGGCCGACGACGACGTGATCGCGCGAGCCCGCAAGCTCAAGGAAGAGGCACTCCTCGACTTCGGCATGGAGTTGTCGGTGATCGCCTCGTGGCTGTACACCAAGTGCCACCACCACATTCCGACCACGGCCATCGACACCGCCGCGGTGATGGCCTCGGGCGACGGCACCTGCCTGCTCCTGTACAACCCACAGTTCTTCTGCGATCTCGGCCTGGACGGCGTGAAGTTCGTGCTGTTCCACGAGGCCCGGCACCTGATCCAGCGGCACCTGTTCGCGGAGTCCGAGCTGCGCGCCGACCCGGTGTTCACGCTCGCCGCCGAGGTGACGATCAATCACGTCGCGATGACCCGCCTCGGCCGCACGTCGCTGCCGATCCTGCGCCGCCCCGATCCGGACACCGGCGCGATCATCGAGGACGGCACCGGCATCGACCCGCGCGTGATCCACCGCACCTACGTCGAGGACCTCAAGGGCCAGGGCCTGGATTCGCTGCCCTACGACGACTTCGTGGACACCGACGCGTCGGTCTACGCCGAGCTCAAGCGGATGAAGAACCCGCCGGTGCCGCCGCCGCTGTGCGTGCACGTGATCCTCGGCGACGGCACCGGAATGAGCGACGGCCTCGACGGCGAGACGGTGGACCGGGTGGCCTCCGAGGTGCTGCGCAGCGTCCTGCTCGCCGCGCGCCGCGGCGAGCGGCTGGCCCGCCAGGAGCTGCTCGACCTGCTCTCGCGCACCGACGGCGCGACCGATCGCGCGACCAAGCTGTGGGGCGACCTCGGCGCGGGCTTCCTGCGCGGCGAGACGCAGCGCACGCGGCGCGTCGAGTGGTGGCAGCAGTGGCTCGTGGACGTGCTCGCGTCCAAGCTGCGTGAGGGCGAACGGCTCGTCTACCCGAAGAAGCGTGGCGCGCTGCTCGCGGCGCTCGGCCACGATCCGATGCTCGCGCGCCGCGGTCTGGAGCGCACCAAGGTCGTCGTGATCGCCTACGACACCTCCGGTTCGATGCCCGACCAGGTGGTGAACTGGCTGACCGAACTGGTCGGCAAGGCCGACGGCGTCGAGACGCACTGGCTGAGCTTCGACGGCACGGTGATGCCGTTCAAGCCCGGCGAGCGCGTCCTGGGCGGTGGCGGGACGAACTTCCAAAACGTCGCCGACTACGTGGAGGGCCGGCTCGAGATCGAGGGAGTGGGCCGCTTCGAGGAGTCCGTCGACGCCGTGGTCATGCTCACCGACGGCTACGCGCCCGCGATCACGCCCGCCGACCCCGACAAGTGGATCTGGCTGATCACCGAGGGCGGGGACGACTGGCCCGAGCGCCACGACCCGCCCATGGACTGCCACCGTGTCGTCACCGGCGACCACTGACCTCGGGCCCTCCGGGCCCTCCGAAGAACGCCGTGCGGCAGCACCCGGAAGGAACCATGACGATCACCGCTGACACCACGCGCGCCGGCCGACCCGCCGCCGAGCCCAAGTGGAAGGTCACCGCCACCTACCCCGAGCGGCCGAAGGGCTGGAAGGGCGTGTCCAAGCTCGAGGAGTTCATCGACGCGATGATCGACCTCGGCCAGACCGGCCAGATCTTCGGCGAACACGGCATCGGCAAGACGGCGACGTTCTTCAGCCACATCCCCGACCGGTCCGACGACACGGTCCTGGTCTTCGTACCGGCCGCCAACCTCACCCCCGACGACCTGCTCATCAACGCGCCCGTCCGGGACAAGCGCACCGGCGAACTGGTGCTGCGTCAGCTGATCATGCGTCAACTGCGGCCCGGGAAACGGTTCGTGCTGCTCATCGACGACGCGCTCCAGGCGGGCGAGACGATCCAGTCGCAACTCATGCAGATCGCCTGCAACTGGACGCTCGGCGAGCACGACCTGCGCGAACTCGGTTGCGTGGGCGTCTTCCTCACCGACAACGAGTCGCTCGCCGAGACCGCGACCCGGCGTACCGACCTCGCGATCCTGGACCGCATGGTCACGGTCAAGATCACCGCGACCGACACCGCGTGGCGCCACAAGCTCGCCGAGCGCTTCCCCACCACCGACCTGACCGCGGTGTTCCAGGTGTGGACGAGCCTGTCCCCGTCGATGCGCCAGCTCGTGTCCCCGCGCACGCTGGAGCACATCATCGACTGCGCGCTGGCCGGTTTCCCGCTCGTGTGGGGTCTGCCGCTGGTCAACGGCGACCGCCTGGCGCTGACCGAGGCCAAGAAGGACGGCTCGCCCGGCCCCGACCGCACCGACGAGATCCTCGACCGGATCGCCGCGGGCCTGAACGTGCGCAACCCCGACCAGAGCCCCGACGCGGTCCGCCGGATCGTCCGCGAGGCGATCCACCGCCGCTGGTCGGTGCTCATCCAGGGCCCGCCCGGGTGCGGCAAGACGGAGGTCGTGCGCGACGTGGTCCGCGAGGAACTCGGCCACGAGCCGATCTACTTCTCGCTGCCGGTGACCAACGTCGAGGACCTGTGCGCCCCCGTCCCGACGCCGGACGGCTCGCTGGAGAACCTGCTCGCGGCCAAGTTCACCGATCCCGGCTCGAAGGTCATCGTCTGGGACGAGTACAACCGGCCCAAGGACAAGTCGACCTTCGCCAAGCTCATGGAGGTCACCCAGGAGTGGTCGATCGCGGGCCGGTCGATCCCCGGCCTGCGCGCCCAGATCGCGCTGCAGAACCCGCCGTACCATCTCGGCCGCAAGATGCTCGTCTCGCGCAACAACATCGCCCAGGCCACCCGCTTCACCGCGTCGTTGACCATCCGCCCCGAGGACATCCCCGCGAACGAGTGGCTGATCTCGACCTACGGTCCGGTCGCCGAGACCGTCCTGGAGTGGTGGAAGAACGACATCGACGACGAGGGCCGCGAGTGGATCACCAAGCGCACCCTGGAGCGGCTGATCAAGCTGCACGGGCGCGACCTGCCGCTGGAGATGGCCAAGGTCTACCTCGGCGACGGCGAGTACGCGCCGGTTCCGCTCAACGCCCTCGAGGCCCGATTCGCCGAGAATCCGGCCACCGGCCTGGGGGACATCTCGGCCAACCTCGCCGACTGGGTGCGCCGACTGGACGCGGCCAACGAGGAGTCCGGCGAGGGGACCGACGACACCGACGTCGTGCACCAGGTGCTGGCCAACGCGGAGCTGTCCCAGCTGCGCGAACACATGGACACCGTGGCGCAGTTGCTCGCCGGGCTGCCGCCCAAGCTGCGGTCGAGCTACCTGGTCGGCCAGTCGGTGGACAAGCAGCGGTTCTGGATCGAGGCGTTCGCGAAGATGCCGCGCAAGTAGGGCCTCGCCGGGGCGGGTCAGCGCTTGCGGCGCGCGGTCCCGAACAGGCCGCGGGTGATCTCGCGGCCGATCTGGCCGCCCACCGAGCGGAGCATGGACTTCACCGCGGAGTTGCCCATCACCTGCTCGACGACGCTGCGCGACTTCCCGGCTTTCCCGGCCCGTTCGGCCTGCCCGGCCTTCTCGCGCCCGGGTGCGGACTCGGGTTCGGGCGCCGCCGCCGCCGGTTCGGCCGGCGGCGCCTGAGCGGCCGTCAGCTTCTCGAACGCCGACTCGCGGTCGACGGCCGTGCCGTACTTCGCGAACAGCGGCGACCCGGTCACCGCCGCCCGCATCGCCTCGGGCTCGATCGGCGCCATCAGCGACAGCGGCGCCCGCAACCGGGTCCACGCGACCGGCGTGGGCGCGCCCTTTTGTCCTGTACCGCCGCGAGTTCGAGGATCGAGACCATGCCGTGCCCATCGGCGGTGGTCCGCAGCAGGTCGGCCGTGTCGAAGTCCGGTTCGCCGAAGAACGCGCCGCCGCCGCTGTTCTCCAACGTCACCAGGGCGCGCAGGATCACGCCCGCGGTCGCGGGGGACAGCCCGCCGATCTGCTTGAGCTCCGCCTTGCCCTGATCGTCCGTCAGGTACTGGATGACCGCCCGCAGGTCCTTCAGGTCGACCAGTTCGAGTCCGCGTCGGTCGGCGAAGTGAAAGATCAGCCCGAGCGAGGACTCCTGCGTCTCGTTCAGGTCGAGCACCTTCGCCAGCAGAGTCGGCCCGAAGTCGGTGACGGTGGCCCGCACCGGGATGCCCGTACCGATCCCGCCGAGCGCGTAGAACTCGGCCGGGCAGCCGGCGGGTCGCCAGTCCTGGCCGACCTCGGCGGCGCGGGCGGCGACCCGGTCGCCGGGTCGGCCCGGCGCGGAGACCCCCGAGACGTCGCCCTTGATGTCGGCGAGGAAGACCGGAACGCCCTGCGCGGACAGCTGTTCCGCGATCAGCTGGAGCGTCTTGGTCTTTCCGGTACCGGTCGCGCCCGCGACGAGGCCGTGCCGGTTGAGCACGGCGAGCGGAATACGCACCTGCGCCTTCGGGTGCGCGACGCCCTCGACGACGACCGCACCCAGATCGAGCGCGGGTCCCGTGAAGGCGTACCCGGCCGCAATCGCCGAGATCGTGTCTTCCTGCTCGGTCATGCGCGCTCCTCCGGTCACCGGGATGCGGAAGGCGAATACACCGATAGGACAATAAATATCCCGATTGCCCACGCGGATCGTCCATCCGAAGCAGCCCGATCCGCCCACCGGGTCCCTCGCATCGGCTCCGGGTGGGGGTTGTGGGACCTCGATCCCGGTAGGCTGAGCCTGTGATCTTCAAGCGGATCGGTGACGGCAAACCGTACCCGGACCACGGGAGGTCGGGTGCCCGGCAATGGGCCGACATCGCCCCGCGGCCCGTGCGTCTGGACCAACTCATCACGACGAAGCGACAACTCGACCTCGACACGTTGCTCGCCGAGGACTCGACGTTCTACGGCGACCTCTTCGCGCACGTCGTGAAGTGGCAGGGTGACCTCTATCTCGAGGACGGCCTGCATCGAGCGGTCAGAGCCGCGCTCCAACAACGTCAGGTACTGCACGCGCGCGTGCTCGAACTCGGCTGAGCGCGCAACCTCGGCGGCCCGTTCAGGTGGTCGTCGCGCGGACGGCCCTGCCCGGATACGCAAGCCGCCAGGTCGGCGCTAATCTCGACTCCATGGCGACCGGGACCACGGCCATGCCGTGCAGGAGGAGGACAGGGGCGCGTCGATGAGCATGCTCACTCCCCGCGGCATGGGAGGCCAGTATGAGATCACTGGCAAGGTCTATCCGCGAATGACACGGCGCAGGCGACGGATGCCCATCGTCATCGCGATCGTGGTCGGGCTCGTTGTGCTGGCCACGGCCGGGTGGGGCGTCTACCACTTCACATCCGACGAGGGCACCAAGGCCGTGGCCTGCCCGTCCCCGACGGCCAGTGCCCCGGTGGCGGCACCGGCGGCGCAACTACCCGAGCCCGCGACGATCACGCTGAACGTGTACAACGCCACCAAGCGCACCGGCCTCGCCAAGACCGTCGCCGACGCGCTCAAGGCCCGCGGCTTCACGATCGGCAAGGTCGCCAACGACCCGCTCAACCAACCGATCGCCGCGACCGCCGAGATCCGCCACGGCTTCCCGGGCAGCACGCCCTCGAAGGTCGTCGCGGCCCAGGTCGCGGGCAGCACCAACAAGGAAGACCAGCGCACCGACTCGACGGTCGACCTGGTCATCGGCGATGCCTGGACGGACCTCGCCACCCCAGAACAGGTCACCGCGATCCTGTCCCCGCCCCCGCCGCCGCCCCCGAGCCGCCCTGCGGGCTGCTGACCGCACGACCCCACCGCTGCCGCGCCCGCGCTCCACGGGCGCGGCAGCGGCACGTCCGCCACCCACACCACACCCGAAAACGACGAAGGCGCCACCCCGACGGGATGGCGCCTTCGACAAAAAAGAGCGGTAGCGGTGGGATTTGAACCCACGGAGAGCTTGCACCCTCACACGCTTTCGAGGCGTGCTCCTTAGGCCACTCGGACACGCTACCGAGAGAGAGCTTACCGGATGTCGGGGTGTGCTTCGTAACCGGATTCCGGGGAGCGGGTGTGCTCGAAGAAGTCGCGCAGGATCGCGGCGCAGTCCGCTTCGGCGACGCCCGCCACGACCTCCGGGCGGTGGTTGAGGCCGCGGTCGCGCAGTACGTCGGACAGCGAGCCGGCGGCGCCCGCCTTGGCGTCCCAGGCTCCGAAGACCACGCGGTCCACCCGGGCGAGCACGATCGCGCCCGCGCACATCGTGCAGGGCTCCAGGGTGACGACCAGCGTGCAACCGGACAGGCGCCACTCGCCGAGGGCCTTCGCGGCCTCGCGCAGGGCGACGATCTCCGCGTGCGCCGTCGGGTCGCCGGCCGCCTCGCGCTCGTTGCGGCCGCGGCCCACGACCGTGCCGTCCGGACCGAGCACGACGCACCCCACCGGTACATCGCCCGTCCCGACCGCCAGTGCCGCCTCCGCCAAGGCGAGCCGCATGGCCGGCTCGTACCGGCTCAGCGCGGGGTCGAACACGGGCCTGGGCACCGGTGGGGGCGTCGCGCTCAGCGGACCGTCTCCAACTCGTCCGCGCAGCCCAGGCGTTCCGCTATCACCGCGATCGCGTCCGCCGGCAGGCCCGCCTCGCCCGCGAGGTCGGCCAGCAACTGGGCCGACACCCCCAGGTCCACGAGCACCGTCTCGTCACCGGCGGGACCGGGCGGCAGCACGGCCTCGTCGTCCTCCTCCAGGCCGTCCAGCACGTCGGCCGTCAGCAGGGCGTCCGCGTAGGCGCTGCGAGCGACCGCGGCCACATCCGAGACGTAGATGCGCGGGTCCTCCTCACCGTCCACTCGGACGATCGCGAACCACATGTCCTCCTGTTCGACGAACAGAAGCACCGGCTCGTCGTCCACCGCCGCCGCGCGTGCCAGCGCGGTCATCCCCACCGAGTCCTCGACGTCGTCGAGATCGGCTTCACGGGCCTCCCACTGCTCGTCTGTACGTACGAGCACTGCGGCGAAGTACGCCACGGGACTCTCCAAGATCGTTCGCATCGACGTTGTCTCTCGCATCGTGGCAGATACCGGACCACGACAACGGGAATTGGCGCACGTTGCCGAACAAGGTCGCCTGGACGATCGCAGAATGGTCGAGTTCAGTAACGGAACGTACGCATCCGCATCATCTGCCGCAGTCGCTCGTTGCGCACGCGCCGCGGCTGGATCCGGGCCCGAAGCTCGCGCGCCTCGGCCAACTCGCGCAGGAAGAGGGTGCGCCGACGCCGACGCGCCGCCTCCTCCTCGCGGCGCTCGGCCGCCGTCGTTCGAGGTTCTCGACTCTCCATCACCACGCCCCAGGACTCGAAAGGCCGCCGAAACCGACGTGGCTGTAGTTCCCGGGACACGCCGGCTCAGTCATCGAGCGGGCACCCCATGCCGGATGTGCGCTCACATTTTGGACCAACGACCCCAATTCGCCCGACATTCCCCGAACCGACCGGCCCGCGCCACGCACGAGCCGCGCACGAAGCGACCAATTCAGCCGGAACACACCGCGAACCCGGGAGCCCCGCAAGGCTGACACCCAGGTCAAACGGCTACTGTCGCACCATGCGGATTCACGTCGTCGACCATCCTCTGGTGGCCCACAAACTCTCCACGCTGCGCGACCGGCGCACCGACTCGCCGACCTTCCGGAGGCTCGCCGACGAACTCGTCACGCTGCTCGCGTACGAGGCGACCCGCCAGGTGCGCGTCGACCCGGTGGCCATCAGCACGCCGGTCAGCGAGACCACCGGCGTCAAGCTCTCCTACCCGCGCCCCCTCGTGGTGCCGATCCTGCGCGCCGGCCTGGGCATGCTCGACGGCATGGTGCGGCTGCTCCCGACCGCCGAGGTCGGCTTCCTCGGGATGATCCGCAACGAGGACACCCTCGAGCCGTCGACGTACGCCACGCGCATGCCCGACGACCTCAGCGGCCGGCAGGCGTACGTGCTCGACCCGATGCTCGCCACCGGCGGCACGCTCATCGCGGCGACCAAGCTGCTCCTGGAGCGCGGCGCGCTCGACGTGACCGCCATCTGCCTGCTCGCCGCCCCCGAGGGGGTCGCGGTGATGCAGGACGCGTTCAAGGACACCCAGGCCCAGGTCACCGTCGTGACCGCCTCGATCGACGAGCGGCTCAACGAGCACGGCTACATCGTCCCGGGCCTCGGCGACGCCGGCGACCGGCTCTACGGCACCGCCGGATAACTCGCGCACCTCGCGTGTACAGCCGTTCGGGAACGATCCGGATCGCAGGCCCCTTGCGGGACCAAGGACCCTCCCCGACAGGCCGAACGCCGGATGCGGGGCGCCCGGCCTCGGCGCATGCTGGAAGTGTGCCCGGGGCTGGGCAGGAGCCCCGCAGGCACGCTCGGGACTGTTTGCCGATGCTGCGAAGGTACGACCCACCTTTGCTCCGGCGGGGGTCCCACTGGGGAGAGAGAGTGGCCGGTCCCCCCGCGGCCGCTCCCTCTCCCCTATTGTTTCTCCCCGATAGCTCAATCGGGGAGGCGGGGAAGATGCAGGCGCAGACCAAGAAGATCCTGTCGCTGCTCCTGGTCGTTTTCGTCATCTACACGATCATCGCCACGCCGGAGAAAGCCGCCGACCTCGTCGCGCAGTGGTTCCAGGCGATGTCGTCGGCCGCCAAATGGTGCGGCGACCAGATCAGCGGACTCGCGAGCTGAGGCGCGCGCGTCGAAGGGTCGGGGCGGCGCCGGTCACCGGCTCCGGTGTCGACCCCCACGCGATACGTCGGTACCTGCTGCCGACGGAGACCTGCGTGATAGCCGTGCGCAGGCATTGGGCGATGATCCTGCGCCCACTCGCGACGGCCTCCGCCGGACTCGTCCTGCTCGGGATCATGCTGGCGTACTTCCCGGCCGAGAACCGGGCCGTGCACTTCGGCGCGTGGCCGATCGGAGCGGGGCTCGCGCTGTGGGCCGGCCGGCACATCCTTACCTGGCGCAACGACTACTTCATCGTGACCGACAAGCGGGTCATCCTGACCACCGGTCTGATCGGCAAGCGGGTCAACATGATGCCGCTGACCAAGGTGACCGACATGAGCTACCGACGCACGCTCGGCGGCCGACTGCTCGGGCACGGAATGTTCGTGATGGAGTCCGCCGGGCAGGATCAGCCCCTCAAGGAAGTCGAGTTCGTCCCCCGCCCGGACGCCGTCTACCTCAAGGTGTGCGATCAGCTGTTCGGCCCGACTGGCGGGTAATACGAAAGGGCTGGTAAAACCTCGAATTTTCTTTGCGGTGATTCGCGGCTTTCATACTGTCGACATGACGCTAGATACACCCGCATCACCTGACAAATCGGTGATGTCGCAAGGGGTTTGGGGCGGTTCCCCTCGCCGGTAAGGGGCTAGCGAACGACGGCTGCCGTTCCACCATGGCCGGCAGCGGCCAGGTTCCGCTCCAGGACCGACGAGGAGGTGGGCTCTCCAGTGCTGCTGCGAGATGCTTCCCACGAGGGCACGGCCGGCTCGACCACCAATCGGGCCGCGCCCGCGCGCCGTACCGGCATCCCCCGCGCCCGCGCGGTCAGGGGTTCCGGCACCGACACCCCCCAGGACACGCGCACGCTGTCCCGGACCCTCCTGCTGCGCCTCACCGATGTCGTCGAGGGCTCCGCCGAGCACGCTTACGTGCGCAGCACCCTGGTCGAGCTGAACCTGCCCCTGGTGCGCTTCGCGGCCAACCGCTTCCGCAGCCGCACGGATCAGTACGAGGACGTTCTGCAGGTGGGCACGATCGGCCTGATCAAGGCGATCGACCGGTTCGACCCGCATCGCGGCGTCGAGTTCCCCACCTACGCGGTGCCGACCATCATCGGCGAGATCAAGCGCTTCTTCCGCGACACCTCGTGGAGCGTCCGGGTCCCCCGCCGCCTCCAGGAGCTGCGCCTGGCGCTCGCCGAGGCCACCGAGCAGTTCAACCACAAGTACGACCGCGCCCCGACCGTGGTCGAGCTGGCGAAGCACCTGAACCTGACGGTCGAGGAGATCCTCGAGGGCATGGAGGCGGCCAACGCCTACTCGCCCGCCTCGCTGGACGCGCACGACCTCGACGACGACCGCGACAACGCGCTGATCGCCCGACTCGGGCAGGAGGACGAGGCACTCGACGGCGTCGAGTACCGCGAGGCGCTGCGGCCGCTGCTGGCGCGGATGAGCCCGCGCGACCGGCAGATCATCATGCTGCGCTTCTTCGGCAACATGACACAGTCGCAGATCGGCGAACGGCTCGGCATCTCGCAGATGCACGTATCGCGTCTGCTCGCCCGCGCGCTGGCTCGCCTGCGCGCCGACCTGTCGGCCTGAGCGGGCCCGATCGGCCCGCTGCCCCGCCGCTCCCGCGCCCCGCTGCCCGACAAACGCGGCAAGGCCCCTGACGATGCGTCAGGGGCCTTGCCGGGCAGCGGATCGAGCGGGCGGGCGGGGCCGCTCGACCTTCGACTCAGAAGGTGAGCAGCTGTGCCTGAAGCTTGAGCTTGGTGATCGAGTCGATGTTCAGACCCGTGCGCAGGTAGTTGTCGAACGAGCCGTACTTCTTCTCGACCGCGGCGAACGCCGTGTCCAGGTACGACTTCTGCACGTACAGGAGCGGGTCCATCAGGCTCGGGTTCTGCATCAGTCCACCGGCCAGGAGACCGGCCTTCGTGGCCTCGTTGCGGGCCCGCAGGTTGTCGTTGCTGGCGAGGAAGTCGCTGTAGACGGTGGCGTCGTCGACGCCCACCGCCTTCAGGATGATCGCACTCATCCAGCCGGTGCGGTCCTTTCCGGCCGTGCAGTTGTAGATCACGGTCTTGCCGTCCGCGATGTCCTTGAGCACGGTGGTGAACTGCGCGCGCTGGGCCGGGTCGTCGACGAAGCCCTTGTAGATGGCCTCCAGGGCGGCCGCGGCCTTGCCGTCGCCCAGCAGCTCCTGCTGCTTGACCGGGTCCTTGCTGCCGACCGCGGCGTTGGTGATGTTGGTGAGGTTGCCGTCGGCGATCGGCAGGTTCTTGACCTGGGTGCCGGCCGGGACCTTGTTGACGCCGTTCTGGGCGATCTCCACGTCGGTACGGAAGTCCGCCGACACGTCCGGGGCCAGGTTCGCGAGCCGCGCGACGTCCGCCTCGGTCGCCTTGCCGAGCGCGTCGGTACGGAACACCTGGCCGTACTTGACGGTCAGGCCCCAGCCGGTGCGGTAGCCGCCGATGTCCCGGGCGTTCGGCGCGCTCTTGAGGCCGAGCGAGCGCGGGGCGGTGACGACGCCGATGAACGGGCCGGACGGGCTGACGTTGAAATACCAGCGCTTGGCCGGGTCCAGGCCGGACACCGTCAGGGAGTCGCCGGTGGTGGTGCCGACGAGCTGGGTGAAGCGATCCACGTCGGTGGAGGCGTACACGTGCATCGGGCCGGGCCGGCGATCGGTCCAGGAGATGGTGTACGTGCCGTCGGGGTTGGCCACGGCCGACGCGCTGTTGACGATGCCGAGGCCACCGCGTGCCGAGACGTTGGCCTCGGCGATGCCCGCGTCGGCCGACGCCTGGGCCGAGGTGACCGCGACGGTACCGCCGACCGTGAGCGCCGCCATGACGGCGATGGTCGCGAGGCGGGTGGTGCGTATGCGCATGCGGTTCTGCTCCCGAGGAGGAAGTGTTCGTGAGCACGTGGGAAGAACCCGGAAAACAACCGGTCGTTGCCACCACGCGCGGGACCACTGTAGTGATCACCACCCGCACACTCCAGACGGTGCCGTATGGAGAGACGCGGCCCTCGTCTCGGAGACCCGGATCGCACGCACGCGGGACCGACCGCCCCCACGAGGGGTATACGAACGGGTCGAATCGGCCCGCGAGTTCGGGATTCGACGGCGCGGATCGAGGCCGACGTCACACGGGCACGCCGAGTGGGGAACGCCGACACACCGTTCGAGAGTTTCCCTGATAGCCCGTCACATAGGTACCGCGCACCGGGATTCCGGGTAGGAGTCCGCAATCCGCATGCCAGTCGGGCGGGCTTGGCGCAAAGTGGGGACGAATGCGCGCGCGTGCGCACACGGGGCACGGGCCGTGCACGCTATACCTGTTGATACCTGTCGCACAGGTGGTAGGAAGTACGCCCACCGGCGACACGACGGGACCGGCTCGCCGGCCGGCCCGACGCGAAGGAGGAAGCCGTGCCGGACGGTACCAGCAAGCGCCACACCCCCGGCGATGGTTCGCCGGCCGAGCCCATCCCGCGAGCACCGGATCCACGTCGTCCCGGCCCGACCGGCCGCGAACGTCAGGACCCCGAATACGACCACAACGGTGAACAGGTCGAAGGTCCGCTCGGTTTCCCCGACTTGACGCAGGATCAGGCCGGTCGCCGGTCCGGACGCGCGCGTCGCGTCGCGAACTGGTTCGGCTTCGGCGCGCCGCCCGAGGAGGACGAACCGGATCCGTACGACCGCCGGCCCGGCTTCGGCCGCCGCGATCCGTACGAGGCCGACACCGGGGTGTACGACTACGGCCGGGACCAGGACGCGGACTACGACGGCGACTTCGAGGCCGCCCCGGCCCCGACGTCGGGACGTACCCGCCGGCGGACCGGATCGTCACACTGGGAGGACGTCATGCTCGGCTCGTCACCGTCGCCGGGCACGCCGATGTCGGACAGCATTCCGGGCGACACGATGCCGCCGGACCGGCTGCACCGCGAACCACCCGGCACCCTGCCCCCCACACGCGGCACGTCCCGCCCGGGACGCCGCGAGGAGGCCACGCGTTGGCAGCCCGAGCTCGACGACGACGTCGAACCCGCCGACCCGATGGATCCGGTCGACCCGCTCGACCCCGGCCCGACTCCGTCGTCCGAACGACGCATCGCGTACCCGCCGATCCCCAACCGCAGGCCCGCCCCCGCGGCGGAGTCCGATCGACCCTCGGCCACCGAGGCCGCGGCACCGGTCGACGACCAGGCAGAGAACCGGCGCCGTGACCGGCTCGGCGACGGGGAGGCCGACGACGACGGCGGGACGGGAACGACGTTCGTCCCGGTGCCGCCGGCTCCACGCACCCCGTATCGCTCGGGGCCCGACGACGGCGCCGTGGACGAGGTCCCGCGTCGGATGCTGCGGATGCTGCCGCCACCCGCGCTCGCCGACGGTGGCGGGATGGTCGTCGACGGCGGTCGGCTCGGGCGGTTGAACGTCCGAGCCGCGGGCGTCCGCGGCGAACTGCACCAGCAACAGGGGCTGCCGCGCCAGAACTGCTTCGCGGTGGGGCCCGACCCGAGTTCCAGGTGGACGATCGCGATCGTCTGCGACGGCATCGACAACGCGCACGCCTCCGAACTCGCCGCCCAGATCGCGGTGCGCAGCGCCTACCGCACGGTGGCCAGGATGGTGGCCCGCGAGCGGCACGAGAACTGGGACTGGGCGGGCGTACAGACCGAGGTCGAGGAGGACCTGCGCGTCCGGCTCGCCGCGACGGCCGACCGCGCGCACGAGTTGGGCCGCTCGGAACCGGCGACCAGGCTGGCGATCCTGGTCACCGCCGCGGATCCGCTGGAGGACGACCGGGTCGACATGGCCGTACTCGGCGACAGCACCGTGCTCCGGCTCGCCCAGGGCGGCTGGCGCGCCCCACTGGGGATCCGGGACACGTCGATGGACGCGGCTCCGGCCGCGATTCCCGACCAGGCCGGCGACGACCAACTCCGGATCTGCCGGACGACGTGGCGCCCGACCGACGTCCTGGTCATGATGACCGGCGGCTTCGCCGAGGCGCTCGGTCAACCGACGGCCGGGCTCGCACCACGTCTCGCGGAGGACTGGCGTACTCCGCCATCACTCTTCGACTATTTGCGCGATGTGGACGAGGGACTTCGACTGCGCGAGGACGACGGTTGCGTCGTCGCGCTGTGGCCCTCGGCCTGACCACGGAACAGCTGGAAAGGTAATTCGCCGCATACCCGCGGGCGGGCCGAGCATTCGGGGCCCGCCCGTCGGTATGTCAGCTGACGGCGATGAGCACGGCCGCCGCGACCACGATGATCGCGACCACGACACCGGCGATCAACAGCACCGGTGGGGTACTGCGGCGGGCAGGCTCGCCGGGGGCCGCGGGGCGATCCTCGGCGACAAAGGCCCGGAACATCTGAGTACTGGCTGCGGGATCCATCTCGTTGTCAGGCATGCGCAAGACCATACCGCACCCGAAAACGCAAAAGGCCCGCCCCCTTTATCGGGGGCGGGCCTTTCACACGAAGATTCCGGCGGCGTCCTACTCTCCCACACCCCTTCGAGTGCAGTACCATCGGCGCTGGAGAGCTTAGCTTCCGGGTTCGGAATGAGACCGGGCGTTTCCTCTCCGCCAAGACCACCGGAAAACCATCGAACCTGAAAATCAACCAGGTACATCGGTGAACCAGAAATCACATGCGGTGATTCAATTATCAAACGGGTTCCCCGAAACCGATTGCGGTTCGGGAACCACACAGTGGACGCGTAGCAACTGAGGACAAGTCCTCGGCCTATTAGTACCGGTCAGCTCCACCCCTTACAGGGCTTCCACACCCGGCCTATCAACCCGATCGTCTCTCGGGGGCCTTACCCAACCGAAGTTGGTGGGAGTCCTCATCTCGAAGCAAGCTTCCCGCTTAGATGCTTTCAGCGGTTATCCCTCCCGAACGTAGCCAACCAGCCATGCCCTTGGCAGAACAACTGGCACACCAGAGGTTCGTCCGTCCCGGTCCTCTCGTACTAGGGACAGCCCTTCTCAAGACTCCTACGCGCACAGCGGATAGGGACCGAACTGTCTCACGACGTTCTAAACCCAGCTCGCGTACCGCTTTAATGGGCGAACAGCCCAACCCTTGGGACCTACTCCAGCCCCAGGATGCGACGAGCCGACATCGAGGTGCCAAACCATCCCGTCGATATGGACTCTTGGGGAAGATCAGCCTGTTATCCCCGGGGTACCTTTTATCCGTTGAGCGACGGCGCTTCCACAAGCCACCGCCGGATCACTAGTCCCTGCTTTCGCACCTGCTCGACCTGTCGGTCTCACAGTCAAGCTCCCTTGTGCACTTACACTCGACACCTGATTGCCAACCAGGATGAGGGAACCTTTGGGCGCCTCCGTTACCCTTTAGGAGGCAACCGCCCCAGTTAAACTACCCATCAGACACTGTCCCTGATCCGGATCACGGACCCAGGTTAGACATCCAGCACGACCAGAGTGGTATTTCAACGACGACTCCACAGACACTGGCGTGTCCGCTTCACAGTCTCCCACCTATCCTACACAAGCCGAACCGAACACCAATATCAAACTATAGTAAAGGTCCCGGGGTCTTTCCGTCCTGCTGCGCGAAACGAGCATCTTTACTCGTAGTGCAATTTCACCGGGCCTGTGGTTGAGACAGTCGAGAAGTCGTTACGCCATTCGTGCAGGTCGGAACTTACCCGACAAGGAATTTCGCTACCTTAGGATGGTTATAGTTACCACCGCCGTTTACTGGCGCTTAAGTTCTCAGCCTCGCCCCGAAGAGCTAACCGGTCCCCTTAACGTTCCAGCACCGGGCAGGCGTCAGTCCGTATACATCGTCTTACGACTTCGCACGGACCTGTGTTTTTAGTAAACAGTCGCTTCTCGCTGGTCTCTGCGGCCACCACCAGCTCGGAGAGCAAGTCTCCTCACCAACAATGGCCCCCCTTCTCCCGAAGTTACGGGGGCATTTTGCCGAGTTCCTTAACCACAGTTCACCCGAACGCCTTAGTATTCTCTACCTGACCACCTGAGTCGGTTTGGGGTACGGGCCGCCACGACACTCGCTAGAGGCTTTTCTCGGCAGCATAGGATCATCCACTTCCCCACAATCGGGTCGGCATCAGGTCTCAGGCTATGTGAGAGACGGATTTGCCTATCTCTCGCCCTACACCCTTACCCCGGGACTACCACCGCCCGGGCTGGACTACCTTCCTGCGTCACCCCATCGCTCACCTACTACCCGATTGGTTCGGCGGCTCCACCAAAACAGTTCACCCGAAGGATCCCTGCGGCTTCACGGCCTTAACATCACGAGGTTCAGCGCTGGCGCATCGTAGCGGGTACGGGAATATCAACCCGTTGTCCATCGACTACGCCTGTCGGCCTCGCCTTAGGTCCCGACTTACCCTGGGCGGATTAGCCTGCCCCAGGAACCCTTGGTCATCCGGCGCACACGTTTCTCACGTGTGATTCGCTACTCATGCCTGCATTCTCACTCGTGCAGCGTCCACCGCTGGTTTCCACCGCGACTTCACTCGCTGCACGACGCTCCCCTACCCATCCGTACGCCTGAACCACGAAGGCTTGGCTGTATGCACGAATGACACGACTTCGGCGGTGCGCTTGAGCCCCGCTACATTATCGGCGCGGAATCACTTGACCAGTGAGCTATTACGCACTCTTTCAAGGGTGGCTGCTTCTAAGCCAACCTCCTGGTTGTCTGTGCGACTCCACATCCTTTCCCACTTAGCGCACGCTTGGGGGCCTTAGTCGGTGCTCTGGGCTGTTTCCCTCTCGACCACGGAGCTTATCCCCCGCAGTCTCACTGCCGCGCTCTCACTTACCGGCATTCGGAGTTTGGCTTATCTCAGTAACCTGGTGAGGCCCATCAACAATCCAGTGCTCTACCTCCGGCAAGAAACACACGACGCTGCACCTAAATGCATTTCGGGGAGAACCAGCTATCACGGAGTTTGATTGGCCTTTCACCCCTAACCACAGGTCATCCCCCAGGTTTTCAACCCTGGTGGGTTCGGGCCTCCACACGGTCTTACCCGCGCTTCACCCTGCCCATGGCTAGATCACTCCGCTTCGGGTCTTGGGCGCGCGACTCAATCGCCCTGTTCGGACTCGCTTTCGCTACGGCTTCCCCACACGGGTTAACCTCGCCACACACCGCAAACTCGCAGGCTCATTCTTCAAAAGGCACGCAGTCACGGCCACCCGTGTAAACACGGATGACGACGCTCCCACGGCTTGTAGGCACACGGTTTCAGGTACTATTTCACTCCCCTCCCGGGGTACTTTTCACCTTTCCCTCACGGTACTAGTCCGCTATCGGTCACCAGGGAATATTTAGGCTTAGCGGGTGGTCCCGCCAGATTCACACGGGATTTCTCGGGCCCCGTGCTACTTGGGAAATGCGCAAGCAAGCCGTACATGTTTCGTCTACGGGGGTCTTACCCTCTACGCCGGACCTTTCGCATGTCCTTCGACTACACATACGGTTTCTGACTCGCCGACCGGCCGGCAGACCGATCAAGCACACTCCCACGACCCCAACCACGCAACCCCTGCCGGGTATCACACGTGACTGGTTTAGCCTCATCCGATTTCGCTCGCCACTACTCTCGGAATCACGGTTGTTTTCTCTTCCTGCGGGTACTGAGATGTTTCACTTCCCCGCGTTCCCTCCACACACCCTATATATTCAGGTGCGGGTGACAGCCCATGACGACTGCCGGGTTTCCCCATTCGGACACCCCCGGATCACAGCTCGGTTGACAGCTCCCCGGGGCCTATCGCGGCCTCCCACGTCCTTCATCGGTTCCTGGTACCTAGGCATCCACCGTGCGCCCTTAACAACTTGGCCACAGATGCTCGCGTCCACTGTGCAGTTCTCAAACAACAACCGATTCCACCGAATATCCGAACAGGCCTACCGGAACAAACCGTCCGGTGGTTCACCATTCATCCGAGGATCGGAACCTTCCCGAGACAACAGACCAGCCCCAACAGCCATACGACTGTGGGGCCGGGCCCGTTCCCTCAGGACCCAACAACGTGCCCGACCCGCTCCCTTTCCCGACCCTGTGTTTCCACGCTCCGAAGAGCAGTACTTGCAGGTTCGAGTCCAGTCACGGACCGAATAGTCAACGTTCCACCCATGAGCAACCGTGTGACACAGATGGTCACATTCGGCTATGTGCTCCTTAGAAAGGAGGTGATCCAGCCGCACCTTCCGGTACGGCTACCTTGTTACGACTTCGTCCCAATCGCTGGTCCCACCTTCGACGGCTCCCCCTCTTGCGAGTTGGGCCACCGGCTTCGGGTGTTACCGACTTTCGTGACGTGACGGGCGGTGTGTACAAGGCCCGGGAACGTATTCACCGCAGCAATGCTGATCTGCGATTACTAGAGACTCCGACTTCACGGGGTCGAGTTGCAGACCCCGATCCGAACTGAGACCGGCTTTTTGAGATTCGCTCCACCTCGCGGTATCGCAGCTCATTGTACCGGCCATTGTAGCACGTGTGCAGCCCAAGACATAAGGGGCATGATGACTTGACGTCGTCCCCACCTTCCTCCGAGTTGACCCCGGCAGTCTCCTGTGAGTCCCCATCACCCCGAAGGGCATGCTGGCAACACAGAACGAGGGTTGCGCTCGTTGCGGGACTTAACCCAACATCTCACGACACGAGCTGACGACAGCCATGCACCACCTGTACACCGACCAAAAGGGGCACCTGTCTCCAGGTGTTTCCGGTGTATGTCAAGCCTTGGTAAGGTTCTTCGCGTTGCGTCGAATTAAGCCACATGCTCCGCCTCTTGTGCGGGCCCCCGTCAATTCCTTTGAGTTTTAGCCTTGCGGCCGTACTCCCCAGGCGGGGAACTTAATGCGTTAGCTGCGGCACGGACGACGTGGAATGTCGCCCACACCTAGTTCCCAACGTTTACGGCGTGGACTACCAGGGTATCTAATCCTGTTCGCTCCCCACGCTTTCGCTCCTCAGCGTCAGTATCGGCCCAGAGACCCGCCTTCGCCACCGGTGTTCCTCCTGATATCTGCGCATTTCACCGCTACACCAGGAATTCCAGTCTCCCCTGCCGAACTCTAGCCTGCCCGTATCGAATGCAGGCTCGGGGTTAAGCCCCGAGTTTTCACATCCGACGCGACAGGCCGCCTACGAGCTCTTTACGCCCAATAATTCCGGACAACGCTCGCACCCTACGTATTACCGCGGCTGCTGGCACGTAGTTAGCCGGTGCTTCTTCTGCAGGTACCGTCACTTTCGCTTCTTCCCTGCTGAAAGAGGTTTACAACCCGAAGGCCGTCATCCCTCACGCGGCGTCGCTGCGTCAGGCTTTCGCCCATTGCGCAATATTCCCCACTGCTGCCTCCCGTAGGAGTCTGGGCCGTGTCTCAGTCCCAGTGTGGCCGGTCGCCCTCTCAGGCCGGCTACCCGTCGTCGCCTTGGTAGGCCACTACCCCACCAACAAGCTGATAGGCCGCGGGCCCATCCTGCACCGCCGGAACTTTCAACCCCCCACCATGCGGAGGAGGATGTTATCCGGTATTAGCTCCGGTTTCCCGAAGTTATCCCAGAGTGCAGGGCAGGTTGCCCACGTGTTACTCACCCGTTCGCCACTCATCCACCCCGAAGGGCTTCAGCGTTCGACTTGCATGTGTTAAGCACGCCGCCAGCGTTCGTCCTGAGCCAGGATCAAACTCTCCATTGATGTTCACCGGTAATCCGGTGGAACACAATAAGTGAGCGGCGACTCTCCCAGAGGAATAGTCCGGGTATGTCGCCGGCGTCCTTGCTGTGACCTGGGCCCACTGACGGAACCCAGGATTTTCTTCAAAGGAACCACCAACACTGTCCGACCCACCTTGTGATGGGGCTTCCAGCGCCGGGGGTGTATCTTTGGCGTTGACTTTTGGCACGCTGTTGAGTTCTCAAGGAACGGACGCTTCCTTCGGTGCGGAATCAACCGCGCCCTCCGGGCGTTTAACGTTCAGTTTGTGTTGCTTTTGTTTCTCTTTCGCGTCTCCAGCTTAGCACACCGTTTCGGCCGCTTCGCTTTCCTCGCTTTCGGCGTCCGGCGCGTTTCCGCGCTTTCCGCCTTTCAGACTCTAGCAGATCTTGCGACCCGCTTTTCGCCCTTTGCTTTCGGCCTTCGAAACTTTCGTTTCCTTGGCTTCCGGCTCTTCGAGCTTACCAGGTCTTTCGACCCGCTTCGCTCACCGCTTCGGCTTCGGAAATTTGTTCTTCCCGTTGCTTTCTGCGACGCCCCGAACATTAGCGGATCGCATTTCGCACCGTCTAATCGGCGGGCAATTTGCGTTCCGGCAATCCACCGGGGACACCCGTGCACAGGACGACGGTGTGATGCGCGTGCGCACCACACCTGGTTCATGTGATCGGAATGGTCACCCCGGGACCAGCCAGCGCAAGCTCCTAGGCTCGCATCTGTCTCAGGTCTCCCTGTCGGGCAACTTGGAGGACCCTACCGGGGCCCGGGGCCGACCGCAAACCGGCGCATGGTGGCTCCGTTTCAGGTGTTCGAACGCGAGCAGACTCCGGGCATGGTGACCTCTACATCACGGCGAGTGAACCCGATCGCGACGGTGGTCAGTGTCGTGGCCGCAGCGATCGCAGTCATCATCGTCTTGCACATCGTTCTGTTCGTCTTCGAGGCCAACCCCACCAACGGCGCGGTGGAGACCATCGCCGACTGGGCGGAGTGGCTCACCCGCTGGGCCAAGGACCTCTTCACTCCCGACAACGTCAAGGCACGGGTCGCGGCGAACTTCGGACTGGCCGCGGTGGTCTACCTCGCCGCCGGTGCGCTGATCTCCCGCCTCGTCGGCCGGGTCTGACCTCGACCCGCCCGACCCGAGACTTCCGTACGGTGGCGGCGCACCAGTCGCGATGATTGGTGCAGAGAAACCGAACTGCACCGCCGCCGACCGGAGGGCCCCATGTCGCTGCTCACCCCGGACAGCCTGGGCGATCTCCTGGGCTTGTTCGATTTCGGGAACGGGTGTGTCACCCGAGTACACATCGACGACCCGTTCAGTCCGGGAGGTGCCACGGCACGCGTCCTGGTCGACGCCCGGGACCGGGAACACGGCTGGCCGTGGATTCCCGTCGAATTCACCCTTTCGGGACTTCGGGACTACCGGGTGGAGCACGGCAAGGGATTCTCCGGAATGCTCTATTTCGACCCGGTGCTGTCCCGCTTCACCGACGAGACGTACGGCGACCTCTTCTATCTGGACTTCGACCCCGTCGACGGACCCGGTGCCTACGAGCCCGTCGACGCCGGCGACGTCGTCGGCCGATCGCAGTGCTTCTTCGCCGCCGAGAGCTGCTCGTGGCGTGCCCTTCCGCCTACGGAGAGTCCCCGCCTTCGGCTCATTGGTAACGCTTAGGTCTCAAACCTTTTACTCAATAGGTTTACCTTCTACGTTCACTCGCACCCGGGATCGGTGACGAGTGTTCAAGTCTTGAACATCTGTTCGTCGATTCCTCCGTGTTTGGTACGAAGTCGAGTCGAGGAACCATGAAGCTTCAGAAGAAGCGTTTCGCTGCCCTGCCCGCAGCCATCGGTGTCGGCGCCCTGCTCCTGGCCATGACCGGCAGCGCCGACGCCACGCCCGGCCACGGCGACACCGACCGTCCGTCCGTCGCCGGGATGAGGATCCTCCTGAGCAACGACGACTCGATGCAGAACGCCAAGGCCGACGGAGCGGACGGCCGCGGCATCTATGAGGTCCGGCGCGCGCTGTGCGCCGCCGGCGCGGATGTCGTGGTCATGGCGCCGTGGCAGTACATGAGCGGGTTCGGCACCGCGGCCACCGGCGGCGGCGCGCTCACCGTGTCCCAGCGGACCGCCCTCCCGGCCGGTTTCGAGGGCGACTGCGCCAAGGCACCGAGCAAGGGCGTCGTCTACGGCGTCTGCAAGGGCGACGCCCCGTGCGGTCCGACGACTCCGAGCGCGACCCCCGTCGACACCGTGCGGCTCGCGCTTCGCGGCGGTCTCGCCGCCAAGGTCGGCTGGAAGGACGGTCCCGACCTGGTGCTCACCGGCATCAACTCGGGCCCCAACGTCGCCTCGGTCACCAACGACTCCGGCACCCTGGGCGCGGCCATCGCCGCGATCGACAACGGCAAGCCGGCCATCGCGCTCAGCGGCGGCTTCGACATGGCGACGTTCAAGGTGACCCCGGAGACCTACCGCGCCTTCGCGGACTTCCTGCCGTCCTACGTGTCGCGGCTCAAGGACCGCCGGGTGCTGTCCGACGAGTACGTCGTCAACATCAACTTCCCCAACGTCGTCCCAGGCAAGAAGCCGGGCAAGCCGGTGTGGACCGAGATCGGCACCGAGACCGTGGTCGCCGTCCAGTACACGCCCAAGGGCGACACCTTCTCGATCGGCCAGGGCGACTGCAAGACCCCGGGCACCTTCTGCCGTCCGGAGACCAAGCGCAGTGCCGACTGGACCGAGCTGAACAAGGGCAACATCACCATCACCGCCGCGACCGGTGACCGCACCTTCCAGGGCAGCGCGGACAACCGCCTGGAGCGGTTCGTCAAGACCGGCTCCTGAGCCATCGAGCGAGCCTGACGGGTGGGCCTCGTCGATCCGCGGGGGGATCGACGAGACCCACCCCTCGATACTTGCCCCATGGCAGACAAGCAGCGCCGGCGCGGTCGCGCCCCCGAGCCGATCCGCGCCGAGGTGGGCTCCGGCAGCGTCGAGCTCGAACCCGACCCGGACCGGGCCGGGGCCTGGACGCTGCGCCTGCACGGCGCGCCGCAGTCGCACGTGGATCTGGGCGACCCGACGTGGCTGGAGTTCGAGTACGTCCGCCGGCTCGGCCACGTCGTGGACCTGATCGAGGACCCGGGCAAGCCGCTGCGGGTCTTCCACCTCGGCGGCGGCGGGCTCACGCTCGCGCGCTACGTGGCCGCCACCCGGCCGCGGTCGCGGCAGCAGGTCGCGGAGCTCGACGGTGCTCTCGTGGAGTTCGTCCGCCGCGAGTTGCCGCTGGAGAAGAACTGGCAGGTCCGGGTCCGCACCGGCGACGCGCGCGAGGTGGCGGCGAAGGCCCCCGACGCGGGGTTCGACCTGGTCGTGGTCGACGTGTTCGCCGATTCCCGCGTCCCCGCGCACCTGACCTCGGCCGAATTCGTCGTGGAGGCGGCCCGCACGCTGGTACCCGGTGGCGTGTACGCGGTGAACCTCGCCGACGGTGGGCGGCTCGACTTCGTCCGGTCGCAGGTCGCGACCGTGCGCTCGGTGTTCCCGAACCTGCTGTTGATCGCCGATCCGGCAATCCTGCGCGGGCGCCGATTCGGCAACGTCGTGCTCGTGGCCTCGCACGGCGAGCTGCCGACCGCGGAGCTGGCCCGGCGGACCGCTTCCGACCCGTTCCCCGGCCGGGTCGAGCACGGCCCCGCGCTGGCCGACTTCCCCGGCGGCGCGGCCGTCGTACACGATGCCGAGGCGGTCCCGTCGCCCGCGCCGCCCGCACACACATTCGGCAGGAACTAGAGCCGCACCAGAGCGGACTCGGCACGGCGTTCACCACCGGCCATGCCGGCGGTCATCGCTCGCGCTCCTCCACGCGGCCCTTCAACAGCCCCACGACCAGGAGCACCACGAGCGTCGCGACCAGCAGCACCACGGTGACGGCGGAGCCCAGCAGGACCTTGCCGCGGTCGGTGAGGGTGAAGACCGAGACCGGGAGCGTGCGCCACTCCGCCGGGTAGACCATGATCGTCGCGCCGACCTCGCCCATCGACAGGGCGATCGCCAGGCTCGCCGCGGCCGTGATCGACGGCAGCAGCATGGGCAGCCGTACCCGCAGCATGACCCGCGCGGCGCCCGCCCCGAGCGAGGCCGCGACGTCGGCGAACGCCGCGTCCGTGCGGTCGAGTCCGGCCGACACGGTCGAGTACGCGAACGTCACCACCAGCACCGCGTGCGCCGCGATCACGATCCACTTCGTGCCGTTGAGCAGGATCGGGCCGTCGCTGAAGGCGACCAGCATGCCGAGGCCGACGACCACGGAGGGCACCGCCACCGGCAGGTGGAACACCGCGTCGGTGAGGCGGCGGACGAAGCGCGGGGCGGTGCGCGCGGCGATCGCGGCCCAGGTGCCGACGACGATCGCGATCAGCGACGCGCCCAGCGCGGTCTCGATGCTGACGACGAGGCTGTCGTGGTTGGTGCCCGCCGTGGCCTCGCGAATGTTCTCGCTCGTCCACGACGCCGGCAGCACGCTGTTCCAGTCGCCGGCGAACGCGGCGATGCCCAGGATCGCGAGCGGGGCGAGTACGAGCGGGGCGAAGAGGAGTGCGAAGAGCGCCCAGACGAGGGCGCGCCCGCTACGCGACCAGACCAGCACGGCCTGCTCCTGTCCGGGAGAAGACGAATCGGTACACCGAGTACAGCGTCAGCGACAGCGCGACCTCGACCACCGCGACCACGCACGCGCCCGGGTAGTCGAACGTGACCGCGCCCTTGGCGTGCACCAGCATCGGCAGCGTCGTGACGTCCTTGGCGCCGATGAACAGCACGATGCCGAACTCGTTGAGCGTGAGCAGCAGGGTCAGGCTGCCGCCGGCCGCCAGTGCGGGCCATGCCTCGGGCAGCAGCACCTGCCGGATCACCCGCAGCGGTCCCGCGCCGAGCGAGGCCGCGACGTCGAGTCGGTCGCGCGGCACCAGCGCGAAGGCGGCGAGCAGTGGGCGCATCACGAACGGCGTATAGAAGGTGACCTCGGCCAGCACCACGCACCACGGTGAGTAGAGGAAGCCCACGAGCGGCTCGCCGAGGCCGAGCTTGTCCGCCGCCGCGTTCACCACGCCCGCCGTGCCGTACAGGAACGTGAAGGCCAGCGCGATCAGGAAGGACGGGAAGGCCAACACCGTGTCCACGATCCGGCCGACCGCGCGGGCGCCGGGGAACGGGACGAACGACAGCACCAGGGCGAGGAAGAACCCGACGACCAGGCAGCCGAGCGTGGACAGGACGGCGATCTCGACCGTGTTCCGGAGCGCGTCGCCGAACGAGGGCGAGGTCAGCACGGCGTGCCAGACGTCGAAGCCGACGTTCTCCTCTTTGTCCACGAAGGACTGCTTGACCACGAGGGCGAGCGGATAGAGGAAGAACCCGGCGGCGAGCACGAGCGGCGGGAGCACCCACAGCGCACGGGATGCGCCGCCGCGGCTCCGACCGGTCGCGACCGACTCGATCGCGACCGGCGGCTCGGCGAGCGTGGCGGTCATCCGGACGCCCCCGTCGGCACCAGGACGCACGGCGTGCTCGGCAGTGCGACGCCCAGCCGCTCGCCGAGCGCGGGCACCGCGCCGAGGTCGGTGACGTCGATCCGGATCTCCGACTCCGCCGCGCCTTCGAGGACACACGTCAGGCGGTAGTCGGCGCCGCGCCACTGGGTCGCCACCAGGCGCGCCGGCAGCGTGCCCGGTCGGTCGACCGCGGTCACGCCGAGGGAGTGCGGACGGGCCACCAGCATCGCCCGCTGTCCCTTGGTGAACGCGCACGTGGGGTCGGCGACGACGGTGAGCCCGCCGACCACGACCCGGACCGCGTCGTCCCCGGCCGCGCAGGTCGCCGACACGTCGGCGGGCAGCAGGTTGGCCGCGCCGAGGAAGGACGCGGTGAACTCGCTCGGCGGACGCCGGTACAGCCGGTCCGTCGCGTCGAGGTCCACGAGTCGGGCGTCGCGCATGACCGCGATCCGGTCGGCGAGCGCGAGCGCCTCGGTCTGGTCGTGCGTCACGTACATGATCGCGACGTCCGGCAGGTCGGCCCGCAGCCGCTGCAACTCGCCGAGCAGGTCGGCGCGCAGCGTCGCGTCGAGCGCGGACAGCGGTTCGTCCAGCAGCAGTACGGGCGGCCGGATCGCCAATGCCCGGGCGATCGCCACCCGTTGTTGCTGCCCGCCGGACAGCTCGCGCGGATAGCGCCGGGCGTAGCCCGCCATGCCCACCATGTCGAGCGTCTCGGCGACCCGGCGGGCCACCTCGGCACGCGGTACGCGGCGGGCCTTGAGGCCGAACGCGACGTTGTCCGCGACCCGCATGTGCGGGAACAGCGCGTAGTTCTGCACGACGACGCCGATGCCGCGCCGGTTCGGCGGCTCGTACGTCACGTCGCGGCCGGCGAGCGTGACCCGCCCCGAGGCGGGCCGGAGGAAACCCGCGACCGCCTTGAGCGCGGTGGACTTGCCCGAGCCCGACGGGCCCAGCAGCGCGAGCGTCTCGCCGCGCGCGACCTCCAGGCTCAGCCCCTCCAGGGCCACGACGGATCCATAACGGACCGTCAGATCCTGGATGCCGATCGCCGATCCATCCCTGCCCGTGGGTGCGGCGACCTGTTCGGTGCGCTCGATGGCTGGTGCGGTCATGCGGGTTCCCTCCCTGTCCGCGGTTCTCTCGGGTGTACGGGTCTGCTCGAGGGCGCACGGGCTGCGCCGGGTCAGCGGCCGACGGCCTTGTTGTACGCGACCAGGTCCGCGTCCAGGTCCTTGAGGACGGTGTCCCACTCCGGGGTCCAGATCTCCACGCCCGCCAGGGCCTTGGTGATCTCGGCGGCGTTCGCGTCGGTGGGCTTGACGTCCTCGCGCGCGGGCAGCCCGAGCGCCTCGACGGAGACCGCGTTCTGCGCGTCGGTGGAGAGCAGGTAGTCCATGAGCCTGCGACCGGCGTCGGCGTGCGGCGCGCCCGAGGTCAGGCCCATGAAGTAGGGCAGCGCGAACGTCGAGGGCTTGCCGGCGTCGTCGGCCGGGAACCACACCTTGAAGTTCGACTTGTCGTTGTGGATCGACGCGAGGTTCATCTGCAGGTCGCCGTTGGCCACGCTCAGCTCGCCCTTGCTCACCTTGGGCTGGAGCTTGCCGGTGGAGGAGGACGGGCCGACGTTGTTCGACTCGATCTTCTTGAGATAGGCGAGCGCGGCGTCCTTGCCGTACAGGTGCTGGAGCTGGATGAGCACGGCGGTGCCGTCACCGGCCTGGCCGGGCGTCGAATACTGGAGCTTCGACTTGAACCGGCCGTCCTCCAGGTCCTTGAATTTGGTCGGCGCGGGCTTGGCGGTGTCCGGGTTGTGGATCCACGACGCGTAGTTGTTCACCACGGCGACGTAGCGGCCCTGCGCGTCCTTCGACCCCGCGGGCACCTTCTCGGCGCCGGCCGGGGTGTACGCGGTCAGCAGGTTCGCCTGCGCGGCGCGCTGGATGAACGGCGGCAGCGTGATCGCGACGTCGGCCTGCGGGTTGCCCTTCTCCTTCTCCATCCGGGTGACCACCTCGCCGGAGCCGGACTCGACGAGGTTGACCTTGATCCCGGTCTTCTTCTCGAAGTCCGCGAACCGCTTGGTGTACCAGTCGGCGAGGCCGTCCACGGAGTAGACGGTGACGCTGCCGGAGCCCTTGGCGGGGGCGGCGTTCGCGGCGGGCTTGGTGTCGTCCGAGCCGCTCCCGCCGGTGCCGCCGCAGGCGGTCGCGGAGAGCACGACCACGGTGGCCGCGGCGGTGAGGCCGAGGATGCGTCGCATGGGGAATCGCCCTTTCGAGAACACGGATCAGCCCTGGAGCAGGGCTGGGAGGTCGCGGATGGAACCGAGTACGTGGGTGGCGCCGGCCGCTTCGAGCGCGGCCCGATCGTGGGCGCCGGTGAGCACGCCGGCGGCGACGGCGGCCCCGGAGCGCAGGCCGGTCAGCACGTCGAACGCGGTGTCGCCGACGACGGCGACCGCCCGCAGGTCCTCGACGGCCAGGCGGAGCACGGCGGTGAGCACCATGTCCGGGTACGGCCGGCCGCGCCCGGCGTCGGCCGGGCACAGGGTCAGGTCGGCGAGATCGGTCCAGCCGAGCGCGGCGAGGATGGCGTCCTGGGTCGGTCGGCCGAACCCGGTGGTGAGCGCGACCTTGACGCCGGCCGCCCGCAGCGCGCGGATCGTGTCCTCGGCACCCTCGATCGGCGCGCACCGGCCGGCCGCGACGAGGTCGGCGTAGGCCGCCTCGAACGCGAGGTTGGCGGCTCGCGCCCGCTCCTCGTCGTCGTCGAGCAGGGCCCGGAAGACGGTGATCTTGCTTTCGCCCATGGTGTCGTGGACGTAGGCGAGCTTGCGGTCGTAGTCGGTGCTTCCCGGCTCGACGCCGGCCGCGCCGATCGCGCGGGTGAACGCCTCGACCACCAGGCCGTCGTCGGCGACGGTGGTGCCGGCCATGTCCAGTACGGCGAGTTGATAGTGCGTCATGAGGTGTGCTCCCGTGGGCTGTCGGAGGCGGGCGGGGCTGGAGGCGACGGAGGCCGGTCAGAGACCGGCGAGGTTCGCGGTGTGTTCGGCGATCGCGGGTGAGCAGGTCATTCCGCGCCCACCGGGGCCGGTGACCAGCCAGGTCGCCGGGGCGACCTCCTCGCGGTGTACGACGCGTGTCGTGTCGACGGTCTGCGCGTACACGCCGGCCCAACGCCGGCGGATCCGCGGCAGCGGCCGGCCGAGCAGCCCCTCGGCGACCTCGACCAGGTGCTCGTAGGGCGCGGAGTCGACGTCGAACGCGAACGGCTCGTCGTACTCGTGCGTGTCGCCGATGGTCAGCCCGCCGTCGAGGCGCTGGACCATGAGCAGCTGCATGCGGTGCTCGGTGGCCACCGGCCCCTGCGGCCGGGCGGCCCCGAGCGCGTCGAGCGCGGTGCCGGCGTAGGCCGGGTAGTAGCGGAAGCTGTCCCCGTCGGCCACCGCGGTGGTCAATGCCTCGCCCAACGGGTCGGTCTGCATCATCTGCAACCGCACGCGCCGGACCGGGAGTTCGGGGGCGAGTTCGCGGACCAGGCCGGTGAGCCACGCGCCGGTGCACAGCACGACGAGGTCGCCCTCGTGGGTGTGCCCGTGGTCGTCGCGGACGCCGGTGCCGGTCACGAGCAGGTCGCGCACCTCGCGCCCGGGCAGCCACGTGTAGAGGCCGGTCGCCGCGAGGTGGGCGCGCAGCGCGGGCAGTGCGACCCGGGACTCGACCGCGCCGTCGCGTTCGCACCACAGGGCCGCGTCGAACGTGCCGCGCAGGGCCGGGTTGTGGCCGCGGGCCTCGTGCGGCGCGAGCAGTTTGAGGCCGCGCTCGGCGGCGTCCGGCAGCGCGAGGGCCGCCTCGGCCACCGCGACCTCCTCGGCGCCCCGGCACACGGTGAGCGAGCCGGCCGGGCGAAAGCCGGTACCGGGCACGTCGGCGCCGATCCGCTCCCACAACTCGCGGGCCCGCAGTGCGGTGTCCAGCTCGTCGCCGCTCGACCGGCCACCGATCCACACCAGGCCGAAGTTGCGCACCGAGGCACCGCGCGCTTCGCGCTCGCGCTCGATGTGCACGACCTCGTGGCCTCGGTCGACGGCCTGCCAGGCGTGCATGGTCCCCAGCACGCCACCTCCGACGACTATGACTCGCACCGGCTTCCTCCGTGGTTCTCGGGGGCGAATGCGACCAGCTTGGGAGCGGTCGATGCCGAGCATGCGGAGGCCGTATGTCGTCCGGATGAACAGTCCATTAAGGTCCGAACCTGTTATCTTCTCGTTATAAAGCCACGCCCGGCTACGCGCGCAGCCGCGTCGCGAAGCCCATCCGGTCGCCCCGGAACAGCGCCCGGACCCGCTCGATGGGCACCCCGTCGGGGTCGTACGAGGTGCGCATGACCAGCAGCATCGGCAACGCCGGGTTGGTCTCCAGGAGCAGCGCCTCGCGCGGCGCGGCCAGCACCGTCTCGACCGTCTCGTCTATCTCCGCGAAGACCACGCCCAGGTCCTTCTGCAGGCACAGGTAGAGCGATCCCTCCGGGCGCAGCACGTCCAGGAGGGTGGGGAAGCGGTCCAGCGGCAGGTAGGTGCTCTCCAGACCGATCGGCTCGTCGTCGGCGAGCAGCACCCGTTCCAGATGGACCGTCAGGTCCCCCGGCCTGATCCGCAATCGGGTCGCGAGGTCGGGCTGGGCGACGTGGTGTTCGAGGGTGACCACGCGCCGGGTCGGGGTCAGCCCCATCGAGCGGACGGCCTCGGTGTAACTGCCGAGGCTGACCGGCTGCATGAGCTTGGGCGGCGCGACGTACGTACCCCGGCCGCGGGCCGAGCGCAGCCGGCCCTCCATCACCAATTCGCCGATCGCCGCGCGCAGCGTGCTGCGCGCGACGCCGTAGGTCGCCGCGAGTTCGCGTTCGGAGGGCAGCAGCGCGTCCTCGCCCAACTCGTCCATGAGTTGGAGCAGGCGCATCTTGACCGTGTACGACTTGGGCACACGGCCGTGTTCGGGAACGCCGTCGCGATACGGGCGGGCCGTGGAGTCTGGACTGGGCACGAACGGAGCCTATTCGGCCGGGGCCGGGTACGTTCGACCCTTCCACGCGGCACCCCGCCCGCGCGCGTGCCGGATCGCCGAGTCGACGGTCATCCCCAGGTACAGCGTCGCCGCGACGGGCAGCAGCACGGCCTCGATCGCGGGCCGCCCGTAGTACCGCACCATCGGCACGTAGGTCGCGCTCATCAGCGCCCACACCGCGAGCCCGAGCAGCGCGAGCGGGACGTCGCCGCCGATGCCGCCGGCGACCAGCGCGACCGGCGCGGCGAGATAGACCAGGGCCAGCCCGACGACCGTGCCCGCGAGCAGCAGCCACGAGTGCCGCAGCTGCGCGAACGCGCTGCGCGCCACCATGTTCCACAGGTCGGCCAACGCCGGGTAGGGGCGCACGCTGTCCACGTGCCGGATCGGGCCGTCCGCGAGCACGAGCCGGATCCGGCCGCCCGCGCGCTTGATCGCGGTGCCGAGCGACACGTCGTCGATCACCGCGTCGCGGATCACGGCGACGCCGCCGGCCCGCTCCAGGGCCGTGCGCCGGACCAGCACACACCCGCCCGCGGCGGCCGCGGTGCGCGAGCCGGGTCGGTTCACCCGGCGGAACGGGAAGAGCTTGCCGAAGAAGTACACGAAGGCCGGCACGATCAGCCGCTCCCAGCGGGTGTGCGTGCGCAGCCGGGCCATCACCGAGAGCAGGTCGAGCCGGTCCCGCTCGGCCTCGCCGACCAGGCGGGCGAGCGAGTCGGGCGCGTGCGCGATGTCCGCGTCGGTGAACAGGATCCAGTCGACGTCGCCGACCGACTCGACGCCGTGCCGCAGGGCCCACAGCTTCCCGGTCCAGCCCGCGGGCGGTTCGCCGGGCGAGGTCACCGTCAGCGGCACCCGGACGGCCGCACCCAGACGCCGCGCGACCTCGCTCGTGCCGTCGGTGCTGCCGTCGTCCACCAGGACGACCGTCGCCCGGCCGGGAAAGTCCTGCGCGAGCAGTGTGGGCAGGCTGTCGCCGAGCACCGCCGCCTCGTCGCGCGCGGGCACGATCACCGCGACCGACGCGGCGCCCGACGGCGTGACGGGGGGCGCCGCGAGCCGTACGTCGGTGCGCCAGAACCACCCGTGGAACAGCGTCAGATGGATCCAGGCGAGACCGGACACGGCGGTGATCCACAGCAAGACGTCCACAGCGAAAGCCTGCCGGCTCGACCGCGCCACTCGGGCGCTCCTTCCGGGTGAAGTCCGCGCGCGAAAGGAGTCCTCGTCTCAAGCGCGGGTCCGCCGGAGCCGATACCGGAAAAAGGGACGAGTTCTCGACAGTGTCAACTTCCCATCGGCAGAAGGGCGGTGCTCGTCATGAGCGACGCGACGACGAGGATCCCGGACCACACTCGCGGCGGATCCACCCGTTGGCAGGGTTTCGAGGTCGGCACCCGCGTACGTGTACAGGTGGGCCTGAGCACCGGGCACATCGGCGAGGTGTGCGAGGTCTTCGCGGACGCGCACCGACCGCCGCTGTCGCCGTACCAGTGGTACTCGGTGCGCTTCGCGGACGGGCTGCGCCCGCTCTACCGCCACGACGAACTCGTCGAGCTCGGCTAGTCCGCGCTCGCCCGTTCGGCCCCTTCCGCCCGCCCGCACAGACCGCGTGCGCCCGCGCCCCGATGGCGGGCGCACGCGGCCGCGTCATGCCGCCGAACTCCCCTCCCACCTGCCCCGACCCGGCGTGTCCAACGACACCGTCGGTCGGGTCTTGCACTCGCACGCCGGCCGAGGCAAGGTGCGGACACGGGATCTGAAAGGGCGTCAGAATGGCGATCAAGCTGGGCGTGATGGCGCCCTTCGCGGACGGTCTGATCACTTCGGGCGGCTTCCTGCGCGACTTCGCGGGCACGCTGGAGGAGTGCGGGGTCGAGTCGGCCTGGACCGTCGAACACGTCGTGGTCGCCGAGGACTACGAACCCCTTTACCCCTACTCGGATTCCGGTCGTACGCCCAGCGCCGCGGGCGTGGTGCCGATGCCGGATCCGCTGGAGACGATCGCGTTCCTCGCGGGCGCGTCGAGCACACTTCGCTTCGGCACCGCGATGGTCGTCGCGCCCCTGCACAGCCCCGTCGTGCTCGCCAAGCGCGCCGCGACGATCGATCGGCACTCGGGCGGCCGGTTGATGCTGGGACTGGGCATCGGGTGGCAGCGCGAGGAGTACGCCGCCGTCGGCGCCGCGTACGCCGAGCGTGGCGCCCGTCTGGAGGAGTGCGTGGGCGCGATGCGCGCGCTGTGGGCGGACGCCCCGGCGACCTTCCACGGCCGGTTCACCTCGTTCGAGCGCGTGCACTGCCTGCCCCGCCCGGAGACCGGCGCCGTGCCGGTGATCCTGGGCGGCAACAGCGAGCCGGCCGTCCGTCGGGCGGGCCGGATCGGCGACGGCTGGTTCCCGTACACGATCGCCCCCGACGAGTTCGCGACACGTGCCGAGCTGCTGCGCGCGTCGGCGCGCTCGGCCGGTCGGGCCGAGGACGCCGTCGAGATCACCGCGTGGCCCGGCTCGTGCGACCGCGACCTGCAACACGACGTGAACTGGGTCCGCCGCTTCACCGACGCGGGCGCCACCCGACTCGTGTTCGCGCCGAACCCGGCCGAACTCGCCGGTCCGCGCGGGCTCGACGCGTTGCGAGACCGGATCGGGCAGTACCGCGAGAACATCCTGGACAAGCTGTGAGCACCGACGACGAGGTGCACATCCTCGACCACGTGACCCTGACGAACGATCAGGTCGCGCTGTGGCTGGGCCAGTTCCACGATCGCTACCTCCCGGGCGCGCAACGCCGGGGAATGCGGCTCGAACGGGTGTGGCGCTCCCCCTCGGGCCGGGACGCGACCACCGTGCACATCCTGTGGGCCCTCCCGGGGATCCGCGCCTTCTACGCGATGCGCGGCGCGGCCGCGGCCGATCCGAGCGTCGCGGCGTTCTGGGCCGCGACCGACGGCTACGCGGTCGACCGGCAGCGCCGGGCCCTGCAACCGACGTTGCCGCTGTCCAGGACCGCGGCGGACACCCCCGCGCGGGAGACCCTCGCCCACCCGAGCGGAGCAAGCGCATGACCCGATGGGTGGTCCTCGCCCCGACCATGCCCGATCCCGGAAGCATCCGCGGGTCGGCGGGCCCGGACCTGCCGGGCAGCGTCGGCGGGCTCGGCTACTCGTGGGACCTCGACGCCGACGCCGCTCCCGAGCGTCCCGGGACGGCCGACGCGGTCGCGCTGCGGCCGATCCGCGCCCGCTTCGTACCGCTCGACGGGCCGCGTGTGAAGCGCACTCTGCTGCTGACCGTGCGCGCGGGCACGCCCGCCGACGTGCTCGCGGAGTTCGAGTCGGATCTGATGGCGATGCCCGAGCACATCACGACGATTCGCTCGTGGGCGCTCTCGCGGGTCGACCACGCGGCGGCGGAGACGCCGTGGACGCACGCGTGGGAGCAGGAGTACGCCACGGTCGAGGGCCTGACCGGCGAGTACCTGTTGAACCCGTACCACTGGGCGCACGTGGACCGCTGGTTCGACGGCGAGGTACCCGGCGCGATCGTCGAGCCGCGCCTCGCCCACGTCTTCCGCTGGAGCGAGTCGCCGGTGATCACGCCTACGGAGGGTGACTGATCGTCAACTCCGTTGCCCGACAAGGGCAACCAACAAGTGGGTCCATTCGCGATCGGTGAACCGCAGGACCGCGCAGCCGCGTTGCTTCGAATCGCGCACCGCCACCACCCGGGCGGGACGACCCACGACTTCGACGCAGTTCCCCTGCACGCTGCTGTACGTGCTCCGTCGCCACGTCGGCGCGTGAGTTTCCCGCGACAAGGTCGCCATCGGCCCGTCACCCCTGACTGATCGAGGTCCCGTCGGCGAGCGACACGAACCCGCATCCTCCATGTGAGGGCCAGGGACATCGCCCGATCGAGTGAACCGTGTACACGCGGACACCTGAGTGGCGGCGAGAGTTGCACCGCCGGGTTTCGAGGAGCATCCTACCGAGCACCCTCACTTTACGCGCTGACAAGATCACTTAAAGCGACGGGACGGGGCGGGGCCGCTTGCGGGGGCAAACGCAGCCCACGCAACAGGAGGTAGCAGCATGACCACCCTGGCCGATCCGGAAGTGGCGGACGCAGAGGACGAGGTCAGCCCGACCATCACGCTGCCGGCGATGCCCGCGTGCGTGTCCGCCGTGCGGGAGCATGTCCGCGTGGCGCTGACGGTCTGGGACCTCGACGCGTTGTCCGACATCGCCGTACTCCTCGCCTCCGAACTGGCGACCAACGCCGTACGCCATGCGGGCCTGGGCCGCCCGTTCAGCGTCGTGGTGCGCCGAGATCGCACGCCCGACGGCACATCGTGCGTGTGGATCGAGGTACACGACACGGACCCCCGGACGCCCGAGGTGGTCGAGGCGACCGACGACGACACCGGCGGCCGCGGGCTGCTGCTCGTCGAGTCGCTGGCGGACGGCTGGGAGTCGGTCCCCGAGCCCGGCGGCAAGTGCGTGCGCTTTCGGCTCGCGATGACCGCCTGACCCCCTCGCGATGCCCCCCCGACCCCCGAAACCGGGATCAGGCCGACGGCGCCGTGTACACCGGAAGTTCGTGGATGTGCGCGCGACCGGGCGCGAGGGTGTCCACGGCGAGCCGGCCCAGGTGCGGGTGGTGTGTGAACAGCACCACCTGGAACCGGTCGGCCATCGCGTCGAGCACCGTGAGCATCGCGCGCGTGCGCCCGTCGTCGAACGTCATCGCGATGTCGTCGAGCACGATCGGCATCGCCCGGCCCGCGTCGGCGTACGCGTCCAGCGAGGCCAGCCTCAGCGCCAGGTAGAGCTGGTCGCGCGTGCCCTCGCTCATCTCGTCCACGCCGACCGACCCGTCCGCCGGGCCGGCCGCGCGGCGCGCGCGCAGCACCGGCGCGCCCTTGCGCCCGTCGGTCTCCACGATCAGGCGATCGAAGCGGCCGGCGGTGAGCGCGGTGAAGACCTCCTCCGCGCGGGCCAGGACCGGGGCCTGGTTCTCCTTGCGGTAGTCCTCCATGCAGCGCAGCAGCACCTCGCGGGCCAGGTGCAGCCGAACGAACTCCTCGGTGTCCTCGGCGATCGCGGCGACCGTGCCGGCCACCTCCTCCTGTGCGCGTGCGGCGGCGACCGACTCCCGCTCCATGTCGAGCACGACCTGCCGGCGCCGGCCCAGCGTCTCGCCGGCCGCGGCGTACGCGGACTCGGCCTCCTCGGCTCGGCGCGCGGCGTCCTCGACCTCGATGTCGAGTTCCTCGGGGTCGTAGCGGGCGGCCTCCTGTTCGATCTCGGGCGACAGCAGCGCGCGGTGCTCGGTCAGCGCCCGCTCGACCTCGCGCACCCGGGCGGACCGCTCGACGGCGGCCCGCAGCTCGGCGACATCGCCCGCGTCCGCGGACGCGACGAGCGCGGCCAGCTCGATCCCGGCCCGGTCGGCCTCGGTGCGCGCCGCCGCGACGGCGTGCTCCAGGCGGGCGATCCGCTCGGCGAGCCTTGCCCGTGCCTCGGCGGCGCTGCGGGCCCGGGTCAGCTCCTCGTACAACGCGGTGGCCGCCGCGAACGGCGGGCGCCCGTCCTCGTCGGCGGGGACCGGGCGGGCGCAGGCCGCGAACACCTCGGCCACGCGGGTGCCGAAGCCGGCGATCCGGTCGGCCGCGCCGACCCGACGCCGTTCCGCCTCCGCCCCGTGTCCGACCGTCGCGGCGACCTCGGCGAGCGTGGCCACCGCCTCGGCGACCGCGTCCGGCCCGCCCTCGGGCAGGTCCAGGCCGTGCACCAGGTCGTGCCAGCTCCGGTCCCACGAGGCGCGCTCGCGCTCCACCCGAGCCACCTCGGCCCGGGCCTCGGCGAGTTCGGTCTCGGCCTCGCGCACGGCGGCGACCTTCGCGTCGCGCACCCGCAGCGCGTCCCCGAGCGCGTCGCGGCGGGCGTCGGCCTGTTCGATCAGCGCGGCCAGCCCGCTCGCGGTGGTCGGTGCGCCGGACTCGGCCAGCGCGGCGCGAAACGCCTCGACGAGTTCGGCCGCATGCCGGCGGCGCCCCTCCAACCGCGCGCGCTCGGTGCGTGCCTCGGTCTCGATCCCCGCGAGGTCGCGGACGGCGTCGAGCAGCGCGGCGGCGTCGTGCGGGTCCGGGGCGGGTATCCCGGCCGGCCCCACGCGCGGGTCCACCCGGCCACGAGCTGTGCCTGACGTTCCGTCAGCTCGGCCCGCCGGTCGGCCAGTCGGGCCAGCGCGGGCCCGTCGTGCGCGACGTCCACCTCCAGTCGGCCGCGGCGGATCGCGTCGCCGGCCCGGGCGGCGATCCGCCCGGCGATCTCGTCGGCGGCCGCGACCGCGCGTTCGTACCCGTCGATCCGGTCGTCGGTCAGCGGCGGGCTCGCGCAGATCAGCGTCCACAACCGATCCCGCTCGGCCCGGGCGGCGGTCCACTCGGCGGGGGTGGGCGGCGGCTCGGCGCTCAGCAGCACGTCCAGCTCCCGCCGCCGGGCGTCGTGCTCGGCCAGCAGTTCGTCCTCGGCCGAGGTCGCGGCCGCCAGCTCGTCCCGCACCCGCGTCACCTGTTCGACGTGGTCGGCGACGCGTTCGCGGCCGGGCAGGCGCACCCGGGCGGGACCGTCGGCGGCGAGCGCGTCGACGCCGTCGAGGCCGTACCGCGCCCGCAGGTCGCCCGCCTCGCGCTCGAGATCGGCGACGCGCTGCTCGGCCCGCGCGATGTCGTCGACCAGGTTGCCCGGCACGGCCTTGAGCAGCGCACGCAGCACGGCCGGGTCGGCGGGCGCCGGGGTCAGCTCGCACGCCGCCCGCGCGGCGGCCAACCGGGCGTCGCGGTGCGCGACCTGCTCGGCCGCGCCGGCGAGCCGGGCCTCGCACCCCTTGAGCGCGTCCCGCAGCGCGGTGACCCGCTCGCCGACACCGGCCGGCACGTCGTAGGCGGTGGGGTCGTCGAGGGCCCGGTCGGGGCGCACCCGGGCGAGCAGTTCGGCGGCCCGTTCACGAGCCCCCAGCACCTCGCCCTCGGCGTCGTCGGCGAGGCGGACCGCGTCGCGGATCGCGGCGATGTCCGCGTGCAGCGCGTCGACGGCGGCGGCCCGCGCCAACAGGGCGCCGTCCACCACCACTTCGGCCGACTCGCGGCGGGCCTCGGCCAGATCCCGGCCGGCCCGCTCGGCCTCGGCGGCCGCGTCCCGCACGCGCTCGTCGATCGCCGCCAGCTCCGCCGCGAGCCCGTCCGGGGCCGGCCGCCCCATCGCGATCAACTCGTCCCGCTCGCCGCCGAGTTCGTTCCGCCGCGCGAGCACCGGCAGCGCCTGCCGGACCCGCTCCAGGCGGGCCACCAGGATCCGCGCTTCGGTGCGGTCCCGGCCGAGCCGGTCGCGCTCCTCCTCGGCGCGTTGGACGTCCTTGACCGCCTCGCCGAACACCGCCGGGGCCAGCCCGTCCTCCTGGACCCGCTTGCGCAGTCGGACGAGCTCGGTCAGGCCCGCGTTGATCCGCTGGTTCTTGCCGCGCGTCTTGTACAGCTCGGCGGCCCGCTCCTCCAGGCGGGTCAGCACCTCGCCGAGCCGGGCCGAGGAACGCGACTCGAACAGGGCCCGGCCGACGTCGCCCTCGCCCCGGAGCAGCTCGGCCCCGCCCTCGCGCAGGCCCGCGTGGTCCAGCGCGAACACGTGCCGGAAGTCGTCGCGGCCCACCCCGGCGAGCAGCCGGGTCAGCTCGGCCTCGGCCAGAGCCGTGCCGTCCGCGCGGGTCAGCGGATTCTTGTCCCGCTTGTGCCGGACGATGTCGAGCACCGTGCCGCGCTCGTCCCGCACCAGCGCGCCGAGCCTGAGATCGCGCATCGCGTGCACGAAGTCGTACGAGGTCTGCCGGTCTATCCCGTACAGGAGCTGGTCGAGGGCGTGCCGCACGGTGGACTTGCCGGCCTCGTTGGGGCCCGCGACCACGTGTACGCCGGGTGCGCCGAGCTCGATCCGGCGGTCGGTGAAGCAGCCGAACGCGGTCAGATCCAGGCGGTCGATCCTCATGCGGGCTCCCCGTCGGTCCCGGTGATCATCGCCGTGAGCAGGTCGACGGCCTGGTCGAAGACATCCGCGCGCCAGGCCGCGTCCGCGGGCGCGATGCCCTCCTCGGCGACCTTGGGATCGAGCGTCTTGAGCCCCGGGACCCCGCGGACGAGCTGCTCCAGCGCACTCGGGTCGGCGCGCAACGCCTTGGCGGTGCGCGCGAGGTCGTCCACGAGCGCGGGCAACTCGGGCCCGGCGTCGCCGAGATCGACGTGCCGGGTCTCCAGGCGGACCTTCTCCAGCCACACGCCGGGGAATTCGCCGGCGAGCGCGCGGCTCTCGAAGACGAACCGCCTCTCGTCGCGCCACAGCGCCTCGTGCGCGTCGGTGGCGCCGGTCACCCGGACCCGGGTCGCGAGCAGCCGGTCGCCGGCCGCGGCCCGCTCCTCGGCCATCCGATGGCGGACCAGGTCGAGCACGTCCTCCATCCCGGTCGCGCCGGACGCGTCCACGTCGAGCCGGGCCCAGCGCACCACGTCGAGGTCGCGGTGCTCGATCGTGGCCCGGCCGTCGTCGCCGACCGTGATCAGGGTCGCGCCCTTGGGCCCGGTCTCGCGCGCGTGCCGACCCTGGATGTTGCCGGGGAAGACGATCCACGGCTCCGCCTCGTGCACGACCTCGCGCGCGTGCACGTGGCCGAGCGCCCAGTAGTCGTAGCCGCGCGAGACCAGGTCGCCGACGTTGCACGGCGCGTAGGTCGCGTGGCCCTCGGCCCCGGCCAGCGCGGTGTGCAGGAGCCCGACGTTGAACATCCCGCCGCGCGGCGCGGGGTAGGTCACCGCGAGGTTGTCGGTCACGTCCCGGATCGCGAAGCCCTGACCGTGCACGGCGAGCCCGATGTCCTCGAACGCGACGGTGTCGGGGCGCATCGTGGAGAACCGGTGCACGTTGTCCGGCAGCCGCAGTTCGCGGGTGATCCGGCTCTCGGCGTCGTGGTTGCCCGCGACCAGCAGGACCGGGATGCCGGCCTCGTCCAGGCGCCGCATCTGCACCGTGAAGAACAACCCGGTGTGGTAGTCCTTCCAGTCGCCGTCGTAGATGTCGCCGGCCAGCAGCACGGCGTCCACGGACTCGGCGAGGGCCAGGTCGACCAGGTTGGCCACGGCCCGCCGCGCCGCGCCGCGAATCTCCTCCGCGGGTGCCCCCTCGTAGCTCGAAAGCCCCCGCAGCGGGCTGTCGATGTGCAGGTCGGCGGCGTGCAGCAACTTCATGGAGCGGGACGCCTCCGGTCGGCGATCACAGGGCAGCCCAGGATAGGCACACGACACCGACACGGCAGGGGTTTCCCGGATCGCGGCCCGGACCGGGGCCACGCCCGGTCCGGGGTGGGGTTTGCCCCACCCCCCATCCACCAGGCAGCTCCCTGGTCCGGCGCGGGCCCTCCCGACAGGCTGGGGGAAAGCTCCACCATCCCGTTCGGGAGTCAGTCGTGACACCACAACGCACCGACCGGAGGCGCTCGATCCCGGCCCCGCTCGCGGCCTGCGCGGTCTGCGCCGTCGCCGGTGCCGTGCTGTGTCTGGCGGCGGGCCGGTTGTACGGATTCTCCGCCGATGTCGACCTGATCGGGCTGCTCCGCCGGCCGGCGCCGCTGACCACCCTGGTGTTCGGTCTGTCCGGCCTGCTCGTGGCCCTGCACGGCCGGCCCGGTGGGAAAAACCGGTTGAACCGACCACCCGAGAAGCCGCACTGTGGAGACTCCGCCGAAGGGCGGTGAGCGCGAGCGGGCCGCCCCGACACGGGGAGGGGGCGACCCACTCACGCACTACTGGCTAGGATGTGCACGCAACCTACGCATGCTCGCGTAGCTCAGCGGGAGAGCGCCTCGTTCACACCGAGGAAGTCACTGGTTCGATCCCAGTCGTGAGCACCCATCATCTGTTCGATCCGCATCATTCGAGGGCCGCTTCGGTAAGCGGTCCTCGGCACGTTCAGGACCGTCCCCGGGATCAGCAGATCCGGGTCCGGGCCGATCACGTCGCGGTTCGCCTCGTACAGCGCCGGCCACCCGCCGACCACGCCCAGGTCGCGCGCGACCGACGACAGTGTGTCGCCCGGCTTGACGGTGTACTTCGCGCCGAGCAGGCCGATCTGCCGGGCGCACTGCGGCCAGGCCTCCCAGCCCTGCATGAACAGGATCTCCTCGGCGACGATGATCTGCTCCCGGCGGGTGGCCAGGTCCGGGCGGGTGGCGTACTCCTGCCCGCCCGCCTCGTCCCATGTGCTCGGCAGGATCTGGAGTCCGCCGTAGTAACCGTTGCCGGTGTTGAGGTTCCAGCGACCGCTGCTCTCGCAGTCCGCGATCCGGTCCCACGTGTCGTCGGAGACCGCGCCCGCGGGGGCGGCCGCCCCCACGACGAGCCCGGCACTCACGGCACCGGCGAGCACTAACAGGACAGATGATCCGATCATCTTGAAGGCCATGTCAGTCGACGGTAGGCAGCACCCGACCCGATTTCGGGACCGAGGCCGCGGCATGCCGCGAAATCACCCGACTGCCCCAACGCACACAGGAGAACGAACCCACCGCCGGGGCGTGTCCGGGGACCGCGAACGCCCTAGCCGAGATCCGGCAGCAGGCCCGAGGGGATGTCCAGGTCGGAGGGGATCAGGCCGGACGGGAGCAACCCGGAGGGCAGTCCGGGCTGTTGCGGGGCCTGCGTGCCGGGGGTCTTCTTGGGATCGCCGTCGTCGTCGTCCCCACGCGTCATCAGGATGATCGCGGTCACCACACCCGCCACGACCACGAGCGCGATCACGAGCGTGATCAACGGGTTGGTCCGCCGGCCGCCGCGCTGCGGTGGAGGCGGCTGCTGCGCATAAGGCGGTTCGTGGTGCGACACGGCTTCGACTCCCCCAGGCGACCGGTGTCGGGGCCGAACTATCCCCGAACACCCATGCTGTCACGATCCGGACGCGAAGGCGCCGGTCTACCGAAGACCAGGCAAAGTGATCACCGAATCGGGGGAATCGCGGGACCGACCCGGGGAGAGCCGAGGCCGATCGAGCCCGCCGCGCTCACAGCTCCTTGGTCAGCAGCTCGAACTCCAGGTCGTCGCGCAGCGGCACACCGAACCGGTCGTCGCCGTACGGGAACGGCGACATGACACCCGTACGGCGGTATCCGCGCCGCTCGTACCAGGCGATCAGCTCCTCGCGCGCGTTGATCACCGTCATGTGCATCCACTTGCCGCCCAACACGTTCGCCGCGACCCGCTCGGCCTCGGTCAGCAGCGTCCGCCCCAGTCCGCCGCCCTGGTGGCCCGGCCGGATGGCGAACATGCCGAAGTAGACGACCGAGTCCGCGCGACGCTCCAGTTGGCAGCAGCCCATCAGCGCGCCGTCGTGCTCGGCTGTCCACATCACACTGTCCGCCCCGTCGAGCACGGCCGCGACCCCGTCCGGGTCGGTGCGCCGCCCTTCGAGCAGATCGGCCTCGGTGGTCCAGCCCTGACGACTTTCGTCTCCCCGATAGGCGGACTCGATCAGCGCCACGAGGGCAGGGATATCGGCTGATCCGGCTTGACGGAAGGAGACGGGGATGAGCCCTGCGGGCGACTCCTGCGCTCGTGTCGACGCGTCCTGCGGCACCATTGTTGTTCTCGCCCCTCGTCGATTCGGCAAGGTCTTCCATGCCGCCCCCGAGCGTACGACGCGGGTTCGGCGAGGGGCCCTCCGCTTTCGGTCGCGCTCGGGCGGTGACAAGGTGTCCGAAGCGTGACAACCCGGTGGACCCGCCACGGATCGAGGCCCATCAGGCGACAAGCCATAGGAAAACGGGAGAAGCCGCACATGGTGAGGGCAGGCGTTCGCCGGCTGCTGGACATACGAAGGACCAGGATCTCCCTGGCCCTGGTGGGTCTGTGGCTGCTCGCCGCATGCGTCGCCATTCGGCAGGCCAACGAGGTACTCGACCAACCCCAGGACCGCAGGCTGCCCGATCTGGACGCGTGGCTCGGTCCGCAGGGCGTCCTGCACCTGCCCGGCTCCCTGTACGACACCGAAGCGCGCGGCACCTCGTTCACCGGAACGCCGTTCGCGGGCTGGGTGCTGCACCCGCTGACCAACGCGGCCGAGCACGCCCTGGGCGTCGCGTGGACCGTCGCGACGCTGCTGATCGTCGCCGCGATCGGGGTGCTGGTCACGCATGCCCTCCCGGTGTTCGGCACCCGGCGCGCACGGCTGCTCGCCGCGCCGCTGGCGATCAGCTTCCTGGTGCTGTCCCTGCCGGTGCGCGGCAACCTCTCACTCGGGCAGATGAGCCTGCTCCCGGTGCTGCTCGTGCTGCCCGCGATGCTCAAGCCGGCGCCGGGCAAGGTCGCCGCGGTCGCGGCGGGCGTGGCCGCGGCGCTGCATCCGGCGATGCTGCTGTTCGCGGTCTACGTGTGGATGACGGGCAAGCGGCGGGTGGCCACGTCCATGGCCGGCACGTTCGCGGCGTGTACCGCGCTGGCGTGGTCCGCGATGCCGCAGGACTCGTTCACCTACTGGGTGCACCACGTCGCGGGCGCAGGCCTGGGCGGCGACGCCGACGCGCTGTCGAACCAGTCGCTGCACGGCGCGCTGCTGCGGATCGGGCTCTCGGGCCCGCTGGAGATCACCCTCGTGGTCGCACTGTCGGTGGCCGTGCTGTGGTTCGGGCTGCCGCGTGCGGTGGCCTACGCCCGCGACGGCCAGGCGGTCCTGGGCGTCGCCCTCGCCGGCTGCGTGATGGTCGCGGTGGCCCCGGTGTCGTGGCAGCACCAACAGCTGTGGATCCTCCTGTTGGCCGCCGGACGGCTGGGCGCCAAGCAGACCGACCGCATGGTGTGGCCGGTCGCGGTCTTCATAATCATGACGTTCGACAGCGAGACGCTGATCCCCGGCCGGCTGTCCGCGATAAGGGTGGCCGCCGACAACGGACCGCTGCTGCTGGCGATCGCGTCGGCGTGCGTGGTCCCGTTCATCACCAAGGCGTCCGAGAAGTGGGCCCCGCTGCCGGTTCCGCAGGCGGTCGCGGCGCCGGGCCGGTTCTCCTGGGTCCCGGCGCTGCCGTTCGGCTGGCGGCCGCTGACCCGGCCGAACCTGCTGCTCGAACTGCTGATGATCCGGGTCGGCTACCAGGTCTACTCGTTCATCCGCGCGTCGGTGCCGGACCAGCGCAAGGTCGCCGAGACGCACGCGCAGCAGATCATCGACCTGGAGAAGTTCCTGCACATCGACGTCGAGCGGGGCCTGAACCACTACGTGGCCAAGGTCGGCTGGCTGCAGAGCAGCATGAACTTCTTCTATACGACGTTCCACTTCATCGTGCCGCTGGCGATCCTGGCGATCCTGTACATCCGGAAGCCGGCCGCCTACCGCTCGGCCCGCACCGTGCTGAGCGTGGCCACGATCACCGGCCTGGTCGGCTTCTGGCTCTATCCGCTCGCGCCGCCGCGCCTGATGCCCGGCTACGACTACATCGACACCGTGCACGGCGTGCAGGACCTGAACAATCCGGACTTCGGCGCGCTCACCAAGATCTCCAACCAGTACGCGGCGATGCCGTCGCTGCACGTGGGCTGGTCGCTGTGGTGCGGCCTGATGATCCTGGCCATCGCCCCGAAGGGCTGGCGCTGGCTGGGCCTGCTCTACCCGCTGTCGACCACGCTGGTCGTGATGGGCACCGCGAACCACTGGATCATGGACGCGGTCGGCGGGGCCGCGGTGGTCATGCTCGGCTTCGCGGTGCAGTACATGCTGACCGGACGCTCGGCCTTCTCGGTCGAGCCGGCCGCGGCGTCCGGCTCGGCAGCGGTCGCCGCCGATGCCCGGGCCGGGGATAGCACAGCGCTACCGACGCAGGGTCGGGAGTCGCTGGTGATCACCCATTCGTTGGAGTCAAAGCAGAGTAATTCCGACGTCACAGATGATCCTGACAAACAACCCGTCAGTCACAAATAGTGATCACACACCCCGACATTGCCAATACTTTGCCAACAAAGCCCGCATCCCGATGATGCTTCGAGCGGTAGTCACTGTGGTCGGTGCCGGAGGGGCCCGACTTCCAGTGACACCACGAGGAGCACCATGTCGCACATCTCGCGCCGCGTAGCCCAGGCCGCGCTGCTCATCGCCGCCGGCGCCGCCCCGATCCTGGGCGCCTCCGCGGCGCACGCGACGGAACTGCCCACCGGCGGCCTCGGCGGGCTGACCCAGCCGGACGTCGGCGGGCTCGCCGACAAGGTGCCCGCCGCCTCGGAGGGTGCCGGCGACGCGGCCGGTGGGGCGGCCCGGCAGAGCCTCCCCGCGGCCACCAAGACCGCAGGTCAGACCGCCGGGACCACGGCGTCCGGCGCGAACGAGACGGTCGGCGAGGGCGCTGCGGCGGCCGCTCCGGCCGCCGGCGACACGCTCGGTCAGGCGGCTCCCGCCGCCGGTCAGCTCACGAGCGGCGGCGTTCCGGCGGCTCCGGCCGTTCCCTCCCTGGGCGGGCTCCCGCTGAGCGGCTGATTCAACCTGTTCGAATCCCAGTGAAACCGGCGGGGCCGGTGCGGCGTGTCCATTGATGCCGCACCGGCCCCGCCGTTTGTCCGCACCGGGTTTCTCCACCATTGGGATTAGCAATCGATCGGAGATCCCTCCCGGGGATGACGTACCAAAGGGCCGTCGTGCGCATCCCAAACACTTCGTGGGTGTCTACGCTGTTCTGCGAGCGTTACGAAGAGTCGCAATCCTGGACATAGGACACAGGAGACTCTTCCATCACCCCACAACCGAGGAGCACGGTGTCTGCCACGACGCGGGCCGCCGCGAACGGCCACAACAAGAACGGCACCGGCACCCCGGCTGCCGAGCGCGTGCGCGGGATCGCGGCGGGGGTACTGATCTGGTACCTGCGGATCGTGGCGGCGCTCGACTTCATCTCGGCGATCTCGGTCCCGCTGCGCGACCGCGTGCGACACCACGACACGGGCGAGTTCTACACCCCGTTCCTCGTCACGTCGGGCTTCACGTCGGCCGCGCTCGCCGCGTTCCTCGCGATCATGCTCGGTCGGCGCAAACGCGCCGCGTGGGCGTTCACCGCGATCCTGCTCATCCCCTCCACGGCCGTCTACATCTGGGCGCTGTGGTTCGACGAGCTGCGTCAACACCCGTTCAACTGGTTCTCGACGAGCATCACACTGCTCGTGTGCGTCGCACTCGGGCTGAGCTTCGCCGAGTTCGGCGCCAAAGGTGACCGGGGCAACGTGCTCAAGGCCGGGCTCGTGCTCGCCGCCGGCGGGGCCGTCGGCGTCGTCCTGGGCTCGACGCTCGTGTCCGCCACCGACCGGATCTCCGACTCCGCCCTGGGCGACCGGATCCTGTACGCCGTGCTGCGGGTGTTCACCCTCGCTCCGGACAGCGACTTCGACACGGTCTCGGTCCCGCGCTGGGTCGACATCGTCATCAACATCGCCGGGTTCGGACTGTTCCTGCTGGTCCTGTACGTGCTCTTCCGCGCGCCCAAGGGACGCGAACTGCTCACCCCCGACGACGAGGTGCTGCTGCGCGAGCTGCTCGACAAGCAGGGCGAGCGCGACTCGCTCGGCTACTTCGCGCTGCGGCGCGACAAGGCCGTCATGTGGTCGCCGAGCGGCAAGGCCGCGGTGGCGTACCGGGTCGTGGGCGGTGTCTCGCTCGCGTCGGGCGACCCGATCGGCGACCCCGAGGCCTGGCCCGGCGCGATCGACCGCTGGCTGGCCGAGGCCGAGGACCGCGCGTGGGTCCCGGCGGTGATGGGCGCCAGCGAGGAGGCCGGCACGATTCTCGCCCGGCACGGCCTGGACGCGCTCGAACTGGGCGACGAGGCGATCGTCGAGGTCGCCGAGTTCAGCCTGGAGGGTCGCGCGATGCGCGGCGTCCGGCAGGCGTACAACCGGGTCAAGCGGGCCGGGTACACGACGCGCGTGCGCCGGCACGAGGACATCCCCGAGAGCGAGATGCGCGAGCTGCTCGACCTCGCCGACCACTGGCGGGACGGGCAGACCGAGCGCGGCTTCTCGATGGCGCTCGGCCGACTCGGCGACCCCGACGACGGGCGCTGCCTGATGGTCGAGTGCATGGACGAGGAGGGCCGGCTGCGCGCGGTGCTCAGCTTCGTGCCGTGGGGCTGCAAGGGCGTCTCGCTCGACCTGATGCGCCGCGACCGCGACTCGGACAACGGGCTGATCGAGTTCATGGTGCTCGACGTCATAGAGGGCGCGAAGGCGTACGCCGCCGCGAACGCCAAGCCCGCCAAGGGCAAGGGGAAGGGCAAGCCCGCCGAGGCGGAGCCCGAGGTGTCCTCGCCGATCGACATCGAACGGATCTCGCTCAACTTCGCGATGTTCCGCTCGGTGTTCGAGCGCGGCAACAAGCTGGGCGCCGGCCCGGTACTGCGGCTGTGGCGCACCGTCCTGGTGTTCTTCTCGCGCTGGTGGCAGATCGAGTCGCTGTACCGGGCCAACGAGAAGTACCGCCCGATCTGGGAGCCGCGCTACATCTGCTTCCGCAAGGCGAGCGAGCTGCCGCGGATCGGCATCGCGGCGGCCCGGGCCGAGGGCTTCCTGACCACCCCGACCCTGCCCCAGCTGTTCGGCCGCCGGCACGAGCAGCGCGCCGCCGTCCTGGCCAAGCGCAAGGCCGCCGAGGCGACCCCGCCGTTGACCGGATGGGTCGCCGAGCAGCGCGAGCCGGCCGAGCACAAGCAGCCCTGACGGCTCCGACGCGTGGCCGAAGGACGCCGAAGGGCGGCGCTCCCACCGGGGAGCGCCGCCCTTCGCGTGGTCGGCTCGGATGCCGCTCGGCTCAGACCAGGCGCCGGATCTCGCCGCGCACACGGTAGAACCCGCCGCGGTCGGCCGGCCGCACCGCGTCCACGACGTAGCGTGCGCCGGCGACGCGCACGTTCTTCGGGAACTGCACGTTCCAGCCGTTCTCGTAGCCGGGCGTCACGACGTGCACGCGCAGTCGGCCGCCACCCTGGTCGACGCACTCGACCACGACGCCGGTGCCGGCGTCGGTCGTGGTCGCCACCTCGGTGGTCGGCACGACCGCCTCGATGGTGGCCGCCTTGACGTCGCGCACCTGCGGGACGGTGCCGACCTGGGCCGCCTCGATGGCCGCCTCGCTCACGTCGATGCAGGCCAGCGAGCCGTCCGTGGTGACGATGTACAGCCGCTCGTCGTGGTACTGCATCGAGTACGCCGAGCCGCACGTGGTGCCCAGCTTCCACAGCCGCTTGCCGTCCGCGGCGAAGCAGTACACCGTCGAGGAACTGTCGCCCGCGAAGACGTACTTGCCGTTCTCGGCGGTCGCGCACGAGAACACCGACGAGTCGCAGTCGTACGTGGTGCGGATCGTGCCGTCGGACTTCGCGATGCGGTGCACCTTGTTGCCGGAGGTGCCCGCGTACACGTCGTCCTTCTCCTGCCACCCGAAGAGCACGCCGCCCTTGGTCCGGGTGTGCCACAGCGGCTTGCCGTCGCCGGCCGCGAAGGCCTGCACGCCCGCGCTGTGCCCGTGGTAGATCGCGTTCTCGTCGCAGCGCACCATCCACGCGCCGGTGCCGGCGGTCGCGGCGGCCCACAGCGACTCGTCCTCGTGGTCGATCGTCGTACAGCCGCCGTTGGAGTCGGACACGCCGAGCACGCCGTCGTGGATGTCGAGCCAGTAGATGTCGATGTTGTCGGTGATCTCGTACGCCACGCGCGGGGCCTTGCCACCGACGTCGTACACGTTGCCGTCGTCGCACCCGGCGTAGATCCACGAGTCGTCCGCGACGATGCACTTGACGCCGTTGGGCAGTTGGTAGCGGCCGGTCACGTCGCCGGTGTGGTCGAGGAACCACACGTCGCCGCGCTGGTTGCCGACCAGCACTCGCTCGGCGTCCACGAAGATGCCGAACGCGGACGACCCGGTGCGGTAGCGCCACAGCACCGGCGCCGAGTTGCGGGCCGTGGTCGGGCGGGACACGATCTCGCGGCGGGTGATCGAGCGTGGCTGACGCACGCCCTGTACGGCGGGCTCGTAGCCCTTGCGCAGCTTGGCGGCGACCTTCTTCTTCGCGTCCGCGGCGGCCTTCTCCGGGCTCGCGTGGGTCGTGGTGTCGGTTCGGCCCTTCGCCCCGATCCGGCCGTAGGTGACCGTGACATCGGCGCCGTCCACGACGACCTCGTAGTACTTGTGCGCGCCGTCGCCTTCTTCGGACAGCTCGAGGTAGGTACGGGTCTCGGACATGACGACTCCTCGGTCGGCTGGTCTGACGGGTGTGCGAATGTGCCGTGACGGGGCGGGAAAACCCTGCCATACAAGGGGACTGATGCCCCGTCATCCCCTGTGGCGATGGCTCGACCCTACTCACGCGAGCCGACAGCCGGTGGGCGGACGGCGCGTGGATTGCCGGAGGGCGGCAGGAGGGTGGTTCACCCGGACGGGCCAACCCGGGATCGACGGGGCCGTTGTCGGGCAAAACGATCGTGGCGCGGCCGATCACCTACTCCGCGGGGAGGACCGCGACCGGCGGAGTCCCTCCCCCGGGACGACGTTTCAGCGCCGGACCCCGGGTTAATCTCCACTCATCCCGATCACCGGTCGCCGGTCCGGCCCCAAAACGGTCGGCCGAAGGCCCCGCTTGCCCGAGGAGTCCATGTGGCCGGGCACATCTTCACGTCATTGGGCCCTGCGGCCTTCGGCGCCAGGCCCACCGGCGAGCGCCTGGAGCGGATCCGCAGATCGCCGCACTTTCGGGATGGCGCGTTCCAGAACCCCGTGCCGACCCGCCGGGGCAGCCCCGGCGCGATGGGCAAGATGCTGCGCGCCCAGAAGGCCGCCTCGGGGCTGCGCCGCCCGGCCGGCGCCATCCCGTTGGTGACGCCGTCCCCGCTGGACTACGCGCGGGCGCCGGAGACCGGCCTGCGGGTGAGCTGGCTCGGGCACGCGACCGTGTTGGCCGAGCTGGACGGCAGACGGGTTCTGTTCGATCCGGTGTGGAGCACGCGTTGTTCGCCGTCGGTCGCGTTCGGCCCCGCCCGGCTGCACGCGGTGCCGGTGCGGTTCGCCGACCTGCCGGCGCTCGACGTCGTGGTGATCTCGCACGACCACTACGACCACCTCGACATGGCCACGGTGAAGGCGCTCGCCAAGCGCGACGTCGAGTTCGTGGTGCCGCTGGGCATCGGCGCGCACCTGGAGCGGTGGGGCGTCCTCGAGCACCGGATCACCGAGTTGGACTGGCACGAGGCGGGCGAGGTCGCGGGCCTGACGTTCACCGCGACGCCGGCCCGGCACTACTGCAATCGCGGCGCGCGCGTGCTGGGCACCGTGCTGTGGGCGTCGTGGGTGGTCGCCGGGCCGCGGCACCGGGTCTTCCACAGCGGCGACAGCGGCTACTTCCCGGGTTTCGCCGACATCGGGCGCGAGCACGGGCCGTTCGACCTGACGATGATTCAGGCCGGGGCGTACGCGGAGGCGTGGCCCGAGGTGCATCTGGACCCGGAGGGTGCGGTGCGGGCCCACGTCGAGCTCGACGGGCGGTTGATGCTGCCGATCCACTGGGGCACGTTCGACCTCGCGCCGCACGCGTGGGAGGAGCCGGCCGAGCGGTCGATGGCGGCGGCCCGTGCGCAGGGCAGCGGGCTGGTGGTTCCGCGTCCCGGGGCGCTGGTCGAGCCTGGGCTCGTCGATGGGCTCGACGTCGAGCCGTGGTGGCGTGAGGTGGCGGCGGAGCCCGCGCGGTGGGCTTCGGTGGCGGTGGTGGAGCGGGAGTCCGCGGCGGCGGTGCCGGCGGCTTGAGGGGTGGGGGGTCCTCAAACGCCGGACGGGCTTGCTTTGGCCTCAAGCGCCGGCCGGGCTGATTCGGGGCGGCCCTTCGGCCGATTCGTCCTCAAACGCCGGACGGGCTGTGGGTGGCGCCGGACGGGCTGTGGGTGGCGTGGGACGGGCTGTGAAGGGTCATGGGGTGTCCCAGGCGTCCGGTAGTACGCCTCTGGGGAGGACCATGACCGGGGTGCGGGCGTTGCGGACGATTTTGTGGGAGACGTCGCCGACGAAGACGCGCTTGAGTGGGCCCACCGTGCTGGAAGCGCAGATGAGCAGGTCGTCGGCCCAGGCCACGGTGTCGAGCGCGGTGTGCACGTCGGCGCCCTCGGCGAGTTCGCCCTCCGCCGGGATCGCGATCTCGGCCAGCGCCACGGCGAGGTCCTGTTCGGCCTGATCGCGCGCGGCGCGCAGCACCTGGTGTTCGGCCGCCTGGTGCTGCCGGCCCGAGTACAACCGGACCGGGCGCAGGACGAGCGTGAGCAGCCGCACGTCGCACCGCAGCCGGCGGGCGAACTCGACACCGCAGTTCAGCACGCCGGTGAGCTGCGGCTCGCGCTGGTAGGCGATCGTGCATCGGGCGATCCCCGGCGGCGGGCGGTCACCGAAGCCGCGGGGGGCCAGCGCGACCGGCACCGGTGATCCGTGCAGGAGTTGGTCCGCGGTGCTGCCGACGGCGACCCGCGCGGCACGGCCGCCCACCGCGGGGCCGATCACCACGAGAGCGGCCCCGTGCTTCTCGGCGATCCGGGCCAGGCCGCGGCCGCTGCCCCGGGTGCTGCCGATCGCGCGCTCGACGACGAGTCCGGGGGCCCACGCGCGCAGTCGGGTCTCGGCGTCGTCCAGCAGCCGCTCGGTCTCCTCGCGCACGAACGCGCGCCACTCCGCGTCCACCGCGCCGACCCCGACACCGGGCAGCGCGGGCGGGCGCACGTGCGCGAGCACGACGCCGGCGCCGAGTTGCCGCGCGAGCACCATGCCCAGTGCGAGCGCGTCCTCGCCGCGCGGGTTCGGTTGGCAGCCGATCACGATCCGCATGCTCGCGCCGTCCCCGCTCACGACCGGGCCTCGGCCGCGAGTTCGGCACGCCAGCGCGAGTGGCGGTAGCCGTACAGGAAGTAGATGCCCACGCCGACCGCCATCCAGATCAGGAAGACCACCCACGTGGTCCCGGAGAGCCGGACCATCAGGTACACGCAAAAGCCCACGCCGAGCAGCGGTGTGATCGGGAAGAACGGTGAGGTGAAGCCGCGCGGCAGGTCCGGGCGGGTCCGGCGGAGCACGATGACACCGATGTTGACCAGCGCGAACGCGAACAGGGTGCCGATGCTGGTCGCCTCGGTGAGCCGACCGAGCGGGACCAGCGCGGCGAGGACGGAGACCCAGGCGCCGGTGATCAGCGTGTTCGCGACCGGGCTCTGGGTGCGCCGGTGGACCTTCGCGAAGATCGGCGGGATCAGGCCGTCGCGCGACATCGCGAACAGGATGCGGGTCTGCCCGTAGAGCACGGTCAGCACGACGCTCGCGATCGAGATGATCGCGCCCGCGGACAGGATCGTGGACGCCCACGAACCGCCGGTGACGTCGGTGACGATCTTCGCGAGGGTCGCCTCGCTGCCCTCGAATTCCTGCCACGGCAGCGCGCCGAGCGCCGCGAGCGCGACGGCGACATAGACGACCGTGACGATCGCCAGCGAGATCAGGATCGCGAGCGGCAGGTCGCGGCGCGGGTTCTTGGCCTCTTCGCCCGCGGTGGAGGCGGCGTCGAAGCCGATATAGGAGAAGAACACCTGCGACGCGCCGGCGCTGATGCCGGCCACGCCCAGCGGCGCGAACGGCGAGAGGTTGCCGGCCTCGAACGCGGTGAACGCGATCGCGCAGAAGAAGGCGAGCGTGAGCAGCTTGATGAAGACCATGATCGTGTTGGCCGTGGCGCTCTCGGACACACCACGCACGAGCAGGATCACCGCGAGCAGCACCACGATCACGGCCGGGATGTTGAACGTGCCGCCGTCGCCCGGCGGTTGGCTGATCGAGTCGGGCAGGCCGACCCCGAAGGCCGAGTCGAGCAGTTCGTTGACGTACTGACCCCACCCGACCGCGACGGCGGAGATCGACACGCCGTACTCCAGGAGCAGGCACCAGCCGCACACCCACGCGACGCCCTCGCCGAGTGTGGCGTAGGCGTAGGAGTACGACGAGCCGGAGACGGGAATCGTCCCGGCGAGTTCGGCGTACGACAGCGCCGAGAACAGCGCGGTCACCGCCGCGAGCACGAACGAGAGCACCACGGCCGGACCGGCCTTGGGGACCGCCTCGCCCAGGATCACGAAGATCCCGGTGCCGAGGGTCGCCCCGACGCTGAAGAACGTCAGCGCGAGCAGGCCCATCGTCCGGCGCAAGCCGCCGCCCTCGCCCTCCCCGCCGCCGCTCTCCGCGAGGATCGCGTCCACGGGCTTCGTCCGCAGCACTCCCCATTGAGGCCGGGGCGCAGAGTGGTTGGCGGGCAATCCGGCCTCCCTGGGGACGAATATGTCCTGAGGAGGGGCCGGTGCCCCAACGTCCCGGTATCGAACTGCGCTTCAGCCATTCGGCCCGATCGGCGGCGGGCCGCGGACGGCGGACGGCGGATCCACGGGATTTCGCGCCGAAGTGCGATGACTTCCCGGCGGTGCGACGGTCATCACCAGGTAAGGCCACGACGCCCACGACGCAAGGACACGCGATGAGCGAGGACAGGGCCGCACTGGCGATCGAGACGAACGGGCTGCTCAAGGTGTTCGGCGACAACCGCGCGGTCGACGGCATCGACCTCGCCGTTCCGGCCGGCACGGTGTACGGCGTGCTCGGCCCCAACGGAGCGGGCAAGACCACCGCGGTCCGGATGCTGGCCACCCTGCTGCGCCCGGACGGGGGCGAGGCGCGCGTGTTCGGCAAGGACGTCGTGCGTGATGCGGACGCGGTCCGCGCTCGGGTGAGCCTGACCGGGCAGTACGCCTCGGTCGACGAGGACCTCACCGGTGCGGAGAACCTGATCCTGCTCGGCCGCCTGCTCGGTCACCGCAAGCCGGCCGCCCGCGACCGGGCCGCGCAGTTGCTCGCGGCCTTCGGGCTGACCGAGGCCGCCGGCCGCCAGGTGAAGAAGTATTCGGGCGGCATGCGGCGCCGGATCGACATCGCCGCGAGCATCCTCAACACGCCCGATCTGCTCTTCCTGGACGAGCCCACCACGGGCCTCGACCCGCGCAGCCGCAATCAGGTCTGGGACATCGTCCGAGCCGTCGTCGCCCAGGGCACCACCGTGCTGCTGACCACGCAGTACCTGGACGAGGCGGACCGGTTGGCGTCCCGGATCGCGGTCATCGACCACGGCAAGGTCATCGCCGAGGGCACCCCCGGCCAGTTGAAGGCGTCGGTGGGCGCGGGCTCGATCCACGTGCGGCTGCGCGATCCCGGGCAGCGCGCCGAGGCCGAACGCCTGCTCGCGTCGGCGCTCGGCTCGTCCGTACAACTCGACGCCGATCCGGTGGCGCTGACCGCCGCCGTGCCCGGACACGGCAGCGAGCAGGGTGCGGCGGAGGAAGCCGCGCGCGCTCTGGCCGACTTGGCGCGGGCCGGCATCACCGTCGCCGACTTCTCGCTCGGTCAGCCCAGCCTGGACGAGGTGTTCCTCGCCCTGACCGACAGTCCCGCCCGCCGCACGACCGAGAAGGAGCCGTCGGCATGAGCACGACCTTCGTCAAGGACACCGACCTCGACCCGGATGTCCCCGCGGCGCAGGACCTGGCCGCGGTGCTGCAACGCGAGGCCCGGCCCGCACGTCCGGGGGCGCTGTCGACGTCGCTGACCTTCGGGTGGCGGGCCGTGCTCAAGATCAAGCACGTCCCCGAACAGCTCTTCGACGTCACCGCGTTCCCGATCATGATGACGCTGATGTTCACGTACCTGTTCGGCGGCGCACTCGCCGGATCGACCGGCGAGTACCTGCAGTTCGTGCTGCCGGGCGTGATGGTGATGAGCGTCGTGATGATCACGATGTACACCGGCGTCTCGCTCAACACCGACATCGAGAAGGGCGTCTTCGACCGCTTCCGGACCCTGCCGATCTGGCGGCCCTCCCCGCTCGTCGGCATGATCTTCGGCGATCTGCTGCGCTACGTCCTGGCCTCCACGACGATCATGGTGCTCGGACTGATCCTGGGCTTCCGGCCGGACGGCGGGGTGCTCGGCGTGGTCGCCGGCGTCGCGCTGCTCGTGGCGTTCTCGTTCGCCTTCTCGTGGATCTGGACCATGTTCGGGCTGCTGCTGCGCAGCGAGAAGTCGGTCATGGGCGTGAGCATGATGGTGCTCTTCCCGCTGACCTTCCTCAGCAACGTCTTCGTCGACCCCGAGACGATGCCCGGCTGGCTCCAGGCGTTCGTCGACGTCAATCCGATCACGCACGTGGTCGCCGCGGTGCGCGCCCTGATGGACGGGCGCTGGGACGGCGGCGAACTGACCTGGGTGCTGGTCTCCGGCGGCCTGATCACCGCGATCTTCGGAACGCTCACGATGCGGCTGTACAACCGGAAGTGATCCCCCGCACAGGCGCGGACCCCCTACTCACCCACTCACGAAAGAAGCCCCGCCCGGTTTCCCGGGCGGGGCTTCTGCGCTGCTGTGCGCTCGGCAGGATTCGAACCTGCAACCTTCTGATCCGTAGTCAGATGCTCTATCCGTTGAGCTACGAGCGCTTGGTCGCTTTGACCGAGGTCAACAATACATGTTCCCCGGCCGGGGGTGAAATCCATTGTTCGACCCTGCCCCAAAACGGGGCACCACCTGCCTAAACGCCTTCATTTCGGGGGGTGATGGGGCTTCGGGCGGGTGCCGGCGGGGCGGGCTTCGAAGGTGCGGACGAGGTCCCCGATGGGGGGTTCCGGAGTCCGCCGATCGACGGCTCGGGATCCGGTCCGCCGGCGCGGATCGGGTCGGGTTGATCCGGTTCGGGATCGGGCGAGGGGTCGAGGGGCGACGCGCGCGGGGTCCGGTCAGACTGTGTTCGCTGTGAGCTGAATTGCTCATTTTGGATATATCGCCTTGAAGGTGCGAGAAGGAACGGTCGCGCGTGGCGTCGGAGGGTGTCGCGGGTATCGGTCGGGACCTTCGAGCGGAGCACGCGATCATGAACCGAATGGTTGGAACGGTCGCTTCGGGAAAGAGCCTCATACCGGACATCACGCTTCCGGTCGTGACCCGGGGTCGTCGAATGATCACCGAAACGTCACCTGGATGAACGCAAAACAGCCCGCCTGGTGGGACCAGACGGGCTGTTCGTGAAGCGGAGGCTCCGGGATTTGAACCCGGGATGGGTTTGACCCCAAACCGCATTAGCAGTGCGGCGCCATAGACCGGACTAGGCGAAGCCTCCATCGGTGTTTGCCGACGACGAACAGATTACTAGGCTCGTCAACGTGACTGCAAAAACAATGGGATAGTCGGTCGTGACATGCCTCGGCGACGACGGGCAAGATGGCCGTCGCTCAGTCCGAGGACCGGAGGAGGTACGCGCTTCGTGAGCAGCAGGCCATCCCGAGGCGCTGCTCGCCTCGCCGCCATACTCGACGCCCTGCCGGATGCTCTCCTGCTGGTGAATCGCAACGGCACCGTCGTCAATGCGAACGCCATGGCACTGGAGGTCCTCGAGGCGCCGGGCACCCCTGTGGTGGGCCGCGGTCTCCTCGACCTGCTGCCCTCGTTCGACCACCGGCGCATCCCGGGCTCCGTGCGTGCCAACGATCCGCGCGACACCCGGACCAAGCCGACCCGGATGTCCGCGCACCGCACCGACGGCGGCGTCTTCCCCGTCGAGGTCACCAGTGCCAACCTGCCGGCCGGCTACGACGACGAACTCCTGATGATCGTCGTGCGCGACCTCACCGGGAAGGTCGACGTCGAGGCCGAACTCGCGCGTCAGCAGCGGCAGACCGAGATGATCCTGCGCGCGGCCTGCGAGGGCATCATCGGAATCGACGCCGAGGGCCAGATCGTGTTGGCCAACCCCGCCGCCGCCAAGATCCTGCGGCACCGCGCGAGCGAGCTCGGCGGCAAGCACGTACACGAGCTGCTGATGCACACCAGGGCGGACGGCACCCCGCTGCCCGCCGCCGAGTGCCCGCCGCTGGTGACCCTGGGCAACGGCCGCCGGCAGCGGCTGCGCGACCAGATCCTGTGGCGCGGCGACAAGGGCTACGTGACGGTGGACATGATCACCGCCCCGATCCTGCTCGGCGGCGCCGTCGTCGGCGCCGTGATGACGTTCAGCGACACCGGGCGCGAGAAGCTGTCCACCGAACGGCGCGCGCAGCTCGCCGAGTTGGTCGGCGCCGAGATGCTCGGCCGACTGGAGGCGGTGCGCGGCCGGCTCAAGAAGGTGGCCGACGGCGCGACCGGCGAGATCGGCCACGGGGCCCGGCGGATGGTGCGTCAGGTCGCGGGCGAACTGGAGAGCCTCGAAGAGCTCGCCGGCGAGGTGCTCGCGCACCAGGAGACGGCCGGCGATCGGGACGACGCCGACCCCGAAGCCGGTTCCGAACGTGTGCCGACCACGGTGGACGATCTGGTCGACCGGGCCATGGAGACCGTCACCTACCTCGCGCGCGGCGCGGGCGTGGAGTTCGTGGTGAACGCCTCCCCCGTGGGGGTGCGCGTGGACGTCGACGCGATGACCCGGGCCCTGGGACACCTGCTCGCCGACACCGTCGCGGCCGGCCCCGAGGGGTCCACCGTCGTGGTCGCGGCGGCGCAGCGCGGCGACCTGGCCCGGATCGAGGTGCGCGGTCCGGAGAGCCGGGGCAGCGCCGTCCGGGTCCCGCTCGCGCGCGCGGTCGTCGAGGCGCACGGCGGCACGGTCGAGTCGCACACCACACCGGGACGCGGCAGCACGTACGTGGTCGAACTGCCCGCCGACGCCGAGGCGGCCGAACAGGCCGGCAGTTCCGGCGAGCACCGCGCGGCCAAGGGCCGCCGCGCGCGCCCTGCGGGTCGGGCGGACGCGGCCGGGGACAAGGGCGGGCGGGACGCGAAGGCCGGCGCGAAGCCGACCGACGAGGACGAGAAGCCGAAGGACGACCGGGCTTCGGCGGACGCGGAGGACGCCGCCGCCGTGCCGGACGGCAAGGCCGCACCGGCCGCCGGGCGTGCCGCGGACGCGGATGCCGCGGATGCCAAGGGCGGCGATGCCGCGAAGACCCCGGGCTCGACCGGCGCCAGGCGCGCCTCCGCTCCCGGTGCCGGCGTCGAGCTCGCCGTGCGCGGGCGCGGCGCGCAGCCCGCGCGGGCGCGGCTCGAACCGGTCGGCTCGTCCACCCCGCCCGTGCCCGCCCCGCCGCCGCCCGGTTCGGTGGCCGCCGCGCCGCAGGGCCCGTTCGCGTTGCCGCCGGGCACGGTCGCGCCGGTGCCCCTGGTGCCCGCGGCCGCGGGTTCCGCCGAGGGGCAGCACGAGCGGGCCGACGCCGACGTGATCGACGAGGCCGAGGAGGCCGCGCGCAACAACAGCGGCGCGTTCGAGGCCGTCTACCCGCCGCGCTCGCGCCGTGGTCGGCCCTCGCGGGACGCGCACGACGCGAACGAGTCCGCCGCCGGGCCGTCCGGGTCGCACCGGGGCGTGACCGGGGCGGCCGGGCCCGGCGCGAGTGGATCGGGCGCGAGCGGGTCGACCGCACCCGGGCCCGGCGAGGTGGAGCCGGGCGAACCGGCCGCGCAGCCCCCGCGACCCGCTGCCCCTCCCGCGCCCGCGGCGGCCGGCCGGCTCAACGGCAGCCATACGCCGCAGGGCGCCCAGGCACGCAGGCGGCTGTCCACGCCGCCGGCGCCGATTCCGGCGCAGGGCCGGACATCCGACGGCCAGGGCCGCACGACCAGCGTGCAGGATCGCCCCGGCCGACCGGCCGGCGCCGACATGCCCACCGAGTTGCTCCCGCCGATCCCGGCCGCGCCCGACCAGGCCATCCCGATCCAGGGCCGACGATCGGGCTTCCCGGCCGCGCCGCCCGGCGACGCCGAGGCGATGTCCGGCGCCGACCTGCCGACGATGGTCGCCCCCGCGCCCGACGGGCAGCCGCGCGGCTCCTGGTGTGGCCCGAGCCGGACACCGCGACGGCCGGCGCGCTGACCGCGCGCGGCTGGAGTCCGCTGCTCGTGCGCTCGCGCGAGGAGGTCGACGCGAGCGTCCCGGTGCAGCCGGCCGCGCTCTTCGTGGACCCGCTGACCGGCCCGATCACCCGTACCGCGTTGCAGTCGTTGCGCACCGCCGCGACCGCCGCGCACATCCCCGTCCTGGTCACGGCCGGGCTGATGCAGGCCACCCGCGACGCCGCGTTCGGCGCCGACCCCGCCGTGCTGCTGCGCTCGCTCGCGCCTGCGGACAGCGCCGGACACGCCTCGCGCGTGCTCCTGGTGGAGGCCAACCCCGACATCGCGACGGCGTTCACCGCGTCCCTCGAACGGCGTGGCATGGACGTCGTACACGCCGCCTCGGAGAGCGAGGCGGTGTCCAAGGCGTCCAGCGTCGAGCCCAACCTGGTGGTGCTCGACCTGATGCTGGTGCGCCGTCGCCGGGTCGGCGTCGTCGACTGGCTGCGCAACAACGCGCGCCTGCACTCGACACCGATCGTGGTCTACACGACCCTCGACCTCGTCGAGGACGACCTGCACCGGCTCCAGACCGGGGAGACCGTGCTGTTCCTGGCCGAGCGGTCGACCCGCGAGGACGTCCAACAGCGCATCGTCGACCTGCTCGGCAAGATCGCCTCGCCCAAGTAGTCGCGTCACCCGAACAGTCGCGTCACCCCAGGAGTGGCGTCACCCGGGCGGTCGCGTCACTCGGGCGATCGGCGCGCCCCGGCACGCACCGCCCCGTCACCCACGTGGGTGACCGGTCCGCCCACGCCCGCCCGGGCGACCACCCGTACGGGGATCATCCGCACAACCGTCGCGGCCCGGTCCGGCATTGGGGAATCACGCATGTCCGCACCCGGATCGCCGGCACCCGGGGTCCACACGGCACCCGCCGTATGCGCACGGAACCACAGCGCCTCACCATGCCGCCGGCCCCTGTTCGTGCAGCCTGCGGCTCATCTCACCCACCGTCATGGCCAGTTCGGTGCCCAGGTCCATCGCCTGCGGGTGATCGTGGTGTTCGCGCATCCACCAACACATGACCTGCACGATAGGCCCGGCGGACTCCGGATGTCCGATGATCGCGGTTCGCGCGCACAACGGACGCGGCGGACCGTCCTGGCCGAGGCGGAACCAATAGCCGTCCCGGAAGCCGAGAACGGGATGGCCGAGCGCGTCCGGCAGCACGACGTCGTACGGTCGGTGCGGTTCGGATCGCACCTCCAACGGATACATGGGGCGCCCTCCAGGGGGGAATCGAGGGCTCGCCGGTCCCCCTCCGGAAGAGCGGAAAAGCGGGAGTTACGGAACGTCCGCGACGGTCGGTCGGAAACGGTGCGCCATCCGGAGCAACCGGGATACCTTCGTATTCTTCCGCTCGGGTAGCCCGATCGGCCGATCGCCACGCCCGGTTCACCCGTACGGGCGCACGTCGGATCACGGCGGGCGCGCACGACGGAGCCCGACACCGGTCCGGAACCCCACGCTCCGGGGGCTGACAAGCACCCGATCGGGGAGAAAGAATCCCCTCACCTCGTCCGGTGTCCGTCCGGCGAATCCAGGGAGGCCCCACAGTGCTGAGCACGATGCAGGACGTGCCTTTGACGATCGCGCGCATCATGCGGCACGGCACCACCGTGCACGGCGGATCGGAAGTGGTCACCTGGACCGGTGGCGCCCCTCGACGCGCCACGTACGCGGAGGTCGGCCGCCGGTCCGCACAACTCGCGCACGGGCTGCGCGAGCTCGGCATCACCGGTGACGAGCGGGTCGCCACGTTCCTGTGGAACAACCAGGAACACCTCGAGTGCTACCTCGCGATCCCGTCGATGGGCGCGGTGCTGCACACCCTCAACCTGCGGCTGCCGCCCGAGCAGTTGATCTACATCGCCAACCACGCCGACGACCGGGTACTGGTCCTGGACGGCTCGCTCGCGGCGCTGGCCGCCCCGCTGCTGCCGCAGCTCAAGACCGTCCGGCACGTCGTGGTCACCGGCGCCGACACGGATCTGACGCCGCTTCAGGACTCCGGCAAGGAGATCCACCGCTACGACGAACTGCTCGCGGGCCGGCCGACCGAGTTCGACTGGGACGAGGACATCGACGAACGCCAGGCCGCCGCGATGTGCTACACCTCCGGCACCACGGGCAACCCCAAGGGCGTCGTGTACAGCCACCGCTCGACCTATCTGCACAGCATGCAGGTGTGCATGGTGGAGGGCTTCGGCCTGGGGCCGGCCGACCTGTTGCTGCCGGTCGTGCCGATGTTCCACGTCAACGCGTGGGGCCTGGCGTACGCGGCGATGATGAGCGGCGCCTCGATCCTGATGCCCGACCGGTTCCTCCAGCCCGAGCCGCTCGCCGCGATGATCGTCGCCGAGAAGCCGACGTTCGGCGCCGCGGTACCGACCATCTGGACCGGCCTGCTCGACTACCTCGACGTGCACAAGACCGACGTGTCCTCGCTGCGCGAGGTCGTGGTGGGCGGTTCGGCCTGCCCGCCCGGGCTCATGCGCGCGTTCGAGGAGCGGCACGGGGTACGGATCGTGCACGCGTGGGGGATGACCGAGACCTCGCCGCTGGGCACGGTCGCCCGCCCGCCGGCCGGGCTGACCGGCGACGAGGCGTTCCCGTACCGGATCTCGCAGGGGCGCCTGCCCGCCTCCGTGCAGGCCCGCCTGGTCGGCCCGGACGGGGTCGACGTCCCGTTCGACGGCGAGGCGGTCGGCGAACTGCTGGTGCGCGGGCCGTGGATCGCGGGCGCGTACATCGACGACGAGGGCTCGGCGGACGCGAGCGGCGGCGGCCGGTTCAAGGACGGCTGGCTGTGTACCGGCGACGTCGGCACGATCACCGCCGACGGCTTCCTGCGGCTGACCGACCGGTCCAAGGACGTGATCAAGTCGGGCGGCGAGTGGATCTCGTCGGTCGAACTGGAGAACACGCTGATGGGCCACGACGATGTCGTCGAGGCGGCGGTCGTGGGTGTGCCCGACGACAAGTGGGGCGAGCGCCCGCTCGCGACCGTCGTCCTGCGCGCGGGTGCCGCGACGACCGTGGAGCAGCTGCGCGACTACCTCGCGGGCAAGGTGGCCCGCTGGCAGGTGCCCGAGCGGTGGAGCCTGATCGCCGCCGTGCCCAAGACCAGCGTCGGCAAGTTCGACAAGAAGGTGATCAGGCGTCAGTACGCCGAGGGCGCCCTGGAGGTCGACGAGCTCGACCGCGGCTGAGCGGTTCGCCGATGCGGCGGCCGGTGGCTCCCTGGGGCCACCGGCCGCGCATGCGGTCAGAGCACCCCGACCGGCCCGTCGACCGCGTTGCGATCGATGGTGATCTTCACGCCCCCGTACGTCTCGGCGACGTTGCCGGTGTACTGGTGGACGCGGCGGTTGCGCCAATAGCCGTCGGGCAGTGCGCCGTCGCCGGTGGTCACCGCCAGGTTGTCCCAGCGGGCGTACCAGACCGCGTCCGGCACCGAACGCGTGCCGACCGCCTCGATCATGTCCCGGATACCCGAGTCGAGGCTGCTGTAGTAGCCGGCCACGAAGCCGCGGACGCGGACCCGATCCGACCACGCGGAGACGAAGTTCAGCACCGCGTCCCGGCACGCGATGTTCCGGTTGTCGTACGCCTCCATGTCGAACCAGACCGCGCTGCCGGGCTTGAACCCGAGCGCGGCGGCCCGGTCGACGGCGTCGTTCGCGTCCGCGACGCCCTGCTCGGCGGCGCGGGCCGGGTCGATCCGGCCCGGCTTCTTCGAGGTCGTGCACGGCGCCTGCAGGCCGACCTGGATCGGCAGGAAGTCCCAGCCCTGCGCGTGCACGGTGGCCACCCACTCGCGGGTGAGCCGCTCGCTCTTGCACGCGCGGTTGTCCCCCGCGATGTAGATCCCGACCACGGTGTACGGCGAGTCCCGCCACGCCCGCATGGTCTGCGTCGTGGGCGCCTCGCAGGCGTCGAAGCCGAGCGCGGTGACCGAACGCCCCACCTTGGGCGTGGGCCTGGCGCCCTGCGCGATCTGGGCCGGAAGCAGGCCGAGCACGGCGGCGAGCGACACGGTGGCAGCGACCCGACGGGTGAGCGAAGGACGCACGGGATCTCCTGACGCGAGCGAACGAGGCTGTCCGTCCACGCTGCGCATCGATACCCCGCCACGCCCGGAACCGCCCGGGCGACGCGCCGAAGCGTCACCCGGACGGCCCAGAAACCCGCCGGACTACTCCACGCCGAGCACCAGGCCCGACGTCGGCACACCGGTGCCGGCCGTCACGAGCACGTTGTGCACGTTCTCGACCTGGTTGACCGAGGTCCCGCGGATCTGGCGGACCCCCTCGGCGATGCCGTTCATCCCGTGCAGGTACGCCTCGCCCAGCTGCCCGCCGTGTGTGTTCGTCGGCAGCTTGCCGCCCAGCTCCAGACCGCCGTTCGCAACGAACGCCGGGGCCTCGCCGCGGCCGCAGAAGCCGAACTCCTCCAGCTGCATCAGCACGAAGGGCGTGAAGTGGTCGTAGAGCACGGCCGTCTGGATGTCGTCGGGGGTGAGCCCCGACGTCTGCCACAGCTGCTTGGCGACCACGCCCATCTCGGCGAGACCGGTCATCTCGTCCCGGTAGAAGCTGGTCATCTGGTCCTGCAGCCGGCCCGCGCCCTGCGCCGCCGCGTTGATGATCGCGGGCTTCTTCGGCAGGTCCTTCGCCCGCTCCGCGCTCACCACGACGATCGCCTGCGCGCCGTCGGTCTCCTGGCAGCAGTCGAGCAGCCGCATCGGCTCGACGATCCACCGCGAGTTCTGGTGGTCCTCCAGCGTGATCGGCTTGCCGTGGAAGTACGCCTTCGGGTTGTTCGCCGCGTGCTTGCGGTCGGCGACCGCGACGTGGCCGAACGCCTCGGTGGTGGCGCCGTACACGTGCAGGTAGCGCTGGGCGAACATGGCCACCCACGAGGCCGGCGTCAGCAGGCCGTGCGGCATGTTCCAGCCCAGGCCCACGCCCTCGACCGTGGGGTCGCGCTGGAGCACGCCGGAGCCGAACCGGCGGCCCGAGCGCTCGTTGAACGCGCGGTAGCAGACCACGACGTCGGCGACCCCGGTCGCGACGGCCATCGCGGCCTGCGCGACCGTGGCGCAGGCCGCGCCGCCGCCGTAGTGGATCCGACTGAAGAAGGTCAGGTCGCCGATCCCGGCCGCGGCCGCGACCGCGATCTCGGGGTTGGTGTCCATCGTGAAGCTGACCAGGCCGTCCACCTCGGACGGCGCGATGCCGGCGTCGTCGAGCGCGGCCTTGACCGCCTCGACGGCCAGCCGCAGTTCGCTGCGACCGGACGCCTTGGAGAACTCGGTCGCGCCGATCCCGACGATGGCGGCCTTGCCGCGCAGGTTGTCGGCGTGCTTGAGGCTCACGCTTCGGCTCCTTCCGGCAGCTTCACCGTGACCGTGCCGGTGACGTGGTTGCCGAGCTTGTTGGCGCCGACGACCGCGATCGTCACGAGCGGGGTGCCGTCCTCGGCGGTGGTCTTGGCGGTCACCGTGCCCGTGAGGGTCATCGTGTCGCCGGGGTAGTTCGGGGCGCCGAGCCGGATCGCGACCTTGCGCAGCTCGGTCTCGGGTCCCGCCCAGTCGGTGATGTAGCGCCCGACCAGGCCGTTGCTGGTCAGGATATTCATGAAGATGTCCGGCGAGCCCTTGTCCGCGGCGAGCTGCGGATCGTGGTGCACGTCCTGGAAGTCGCGGGTGGCCAGCGCCGTCGAGACGATCAGCGTGCGGGTCAGCGGGATGGCCAGCGGCGGCAGTTCGTCGCCGACGGACACCTCCGCGTGGGTGAGGCTCTTGAGGTCCGCGGTGGTCATCGGCTGCCTCCCTGGGCGGGCACGTGGGCGAGCAGCTTGCCGAGCGCGGCGAGCTGCTGGATGCCGCTGCCCAGGGTGACGTCGATCTGACGGCCCCACAGGAAGTGGCGGTGGATCGGGTGGTCGATGTCGGAGCCCATGCCGCCGTGCAGGTGCTGGCACGCGTGCACGACCCGCTTGCCGGCCTCGGAGGCGTACCAGCGGGCGACCAGCGCCTGTTCGGTGGCGGCCTCGCCCTGGTCCATCCGCCACGCGGCCTCCAGCGTGGTGACCCGGATGGCCTCGGTGTCCATGTACGCGTCGGCGGCGCGGAGCATGACGCCCTGCTTGGTGGACAGCGGCTTGCCGAACTGCTCACGCGTGTTGACGTATTCGACGGTGCGGGCGAGCCCGCGCTCGCAGACGCCGACCTGCTGCGCGGCGAGCGCGACGCGCGCGCGGTCGACGATCCAGGCGGCGATCTCGGCGCCGCGCTCGACGGTGCCGATCAGCCGGCCGGGCGCGTCGTCCAGGCGCAGGTTGCCCGAGGCCCACGGCGCGGTGGTCGGCGCGGCCTCGATCGCGACGCCGGGCGCCTGGGGGTCCACCAGGAACACCGCGAGCACGCCGTCGACCGACGCGGTCACCAGGACGCGGTGCGCGACGGTCAGCCAGGCCACCGCCCGCTTCTCGCCGTCCAGGCGATACGCGTCGCCGTCCGCACGCGCGGTCACCTTCGGTACGGCGGGAAGGCCCGTACCGACCTCGGCCAGCGCGCCGGCCACGATCCGCGAACCGTCCAGCAGCGCCGGCAGGTCGGCCTCGATCAGCTCGTCCGAGCCGAACTCCAGGAGCGGGAGCAGGCCGTACACGACGGTGTCGAGCAGCGGGATCTGCGCGGTGAACCGGCCCTGCTGCTCCAGGAGCAGCGCGAGCCCGACCATGCCCAGGTCGCCGCCGCCGTGCCGCTCGGCGATGATCGCGCCGACGAGACCGGCCTCGGCGACCTTGCCCCACAGCTCGACGTCCAGGTTCGTGTCGGTCTGCGCGAGCTTCTTCAGCCGCTCGTCGGTGGACTGGTCGGCGAAGATCTCCTCGGCCAGCGAGGTCAGCGCCCGCTGGTCCTCGGTGAGGTTGAAATCCATCAGTTCTCCCCAACCGCTCGGAAGGCCGGCACGGTCAGCTCGGCGTCGTGGGTGACGAATTCCAGCTCGACCGGGAGTCCGATCCGCACGTCCTGGTGCGGGACGCCGATCACGTTGCCGAGCATCCGCACGCCCTCTTCGAGTTCGATCAGGCCGACCGCGTACGGCATGTCGAACGCCGGGAACTTCGGGTAGTGCATGGTGACGTGCGAGTAGACGACGCCCTTGCCGGTCGACTCGACGGTCTCCCACTCGAGGGACGCGCAGTTGTTGCAGCCGGGCGCGAACGGGAAGCGCGGGGTGGCGCAGTCCGTGCACTTCTGGAACAGCAGCTTCCCGGCGTCGACGCCGTCCCAGTAGGCCTGGTTGTCCTTGTTGACCACCTTGCGCGGCCGCAGCGCGGGCGCGGCCGGCGCTGCGGACCCGGCCGGCGCCTTCTTCTTGTGCGGCGTGTAGCGCAGGATCCGGAAGCGATGCGTGCCGATCAGCTCGCGACCGCCCTCGCCGCTCACGTAGATGTTGGTCAGCGTGGTGATGAAGTGACCGGTGCCGAGTCCGGTGGTCTTCTCGTCCGACACGGTCTCGATCAGCTGGTCGTACTCGACCACCTCGCCGAGCCGCAGCGGCCGGACGTACTCCTGCTCGCAGTTGGTCGCGACGACCGAACCGAAGCCGTTGTCGGTGAAGTGCTTGTACAGCTCACCGGTGGTCGAGTTCACGGTCGTGCCGGCGTCCATGCCGCGCATGATCCACACCTGGAGCATGGTCGCGGGCGCGACCACCTCGCCGTAGTGGCTTGCCGCGGCCGCCTCGGGGTCGGTGTACACCGGGTTCGTGTCGCCCATGGCCTCGGCCCAGTGCCGGATCATCGGCCCGTTGACCGGGTCGAGCGCGAGCACGCCCGAGACGTCGTGCACGCCCTCGTACTTCTTGACGGCCGCGAGGAAGGCGGCCTTGTCGTGGCTGGTGGGGTCGGTCATGTCGTCGTTCACCGCTTCACTCGCGTCATGCCAAGGCGAACCATGGCGACGATCTCTCGCTGGACCTCGCTGACGCCGCCGCCGAAGGTGTTGATCTGCGCGCGGCGGTTCATCGCTTCGAGTTGGCCGTCGCTGAACGCGCCGGGCGACCTCGGTCGCAGCGTCGCGTCCGGACCGACGATCTCCATGAGGTTGCGATACACCTCGATCGCGCCCTCGGTACCGAAGAACTTCACGCCGGACGCGTCACCGGCGTTGAGGGTGTTGTTGCCGACGTCGTGCACGAGCCGCCAGCTGAACATCCGCACGGCGGCGAGCCGGGCGTAGGTCTCGGCGAACTTCAGCTGCGCCCACGGCTGGTCGACGACCTTGACGCCCGGCTCGACCTCGGTCTCGCGGGCCCACGCCAGGACCTCGTCGAAGAAGTCCTCGGCCTGCATGCCCAGCGCCGCGAGGGCGACCCGCTCGTGGTTGAGCTGGTTGGTGAGCAGCTTCCAGCCCGAGTTCTCCTCGAACACCAGGTTGTCGTACGGCACCCGGATGTTGTCGTAGTACGTCGCCGTCGTGGTCATCCCGCCGACGGTGACGATCGGGGTCCACGAGAAGCCCGGATCCGTGGTCGGGACCAGGATCATCGTGATGCCCTTGTGCTTGGGGGCGTCCACGTCGGTGCGGCACGCAAGCCAGATCCAGTCGGCACCCTGCGCGGTCGAGGTGAAGATCTTCTGCCCGTTGATCACCCACTCGTCGCCCTCGCGCACCGCGCGGGTGCGCAGCGACGCCAGGTCGGTGCCGGCCGACGGTTCGCTGTAGCCGATCGCGAAGATGATCTCGCCCGCCAGGATCTTCGGCAGGTAGTAGCTCTTCTGCGCCTCGGTGCCGAACTTCATCAGCGTCGGGCCGACCGTGTTGAGCGTGACCATCGAGACCGGCGCGCCGGCGCGGTATGCCTCGTCGAAGAAGATGAACTGCATCTCCGGGCCCTTGCCCTGGCCGCCGTACTCGAGCGGCCATCCGATGCCGAGCCAGCCGTCCGAGCCCAGTTGCCGACGCACCCGCCGGGTGGTGGCACCGCCTGCCTCGCCCTCGCGGTCGAGTTCCGCTCGGACGTCGGGGGTGATCAGGCGGGTGAAATAGTCCCGCAGCTCTGCCCGTAGAGCGTCCTGCGCGGGGGTCGGGGCGAGATGCACGTCGCTGCTCCTTCACGTGCGTGGATCGCGTGGGTCGCGACGCGGGTCGACGCCCGCCGGGCACGGAAGGGTCGCGGTCGGGTCTGCCCCGCGCTGCACATCGGTATGGACCGGGAACGCGTGTCGCCCGGCAACATCGAATCTCTCCGACTCGGGATCGCTTGTCAATATCAAGCATTTTATGGGGAGCCGAATCACGTCCGATTCACCCCTTCGTCCACCTCCCGAGGGACGGCGAAAACGAGTGGTCCGCCCGCGCACGGGACGGCCACACTGCGCGGCATGGAAATACCGAACCGCCAGATCCGCGCCGGGTACACCGACGAGACCGTCACGGTGTACCAGGCGTACAAGCCGCGGATCGCCGAGGCGGCCGTCCGCGATCAGCGATTTCCGGACACCTGGAGCCGGGAGCGGATGACCTGGGTCAAGCCGAGCTTCACCTGGATGATGTACCGCTGTGGATGGGCGACCAAGCCGCAGCAGGAGCGCGTGCTGGCGCTGGAGATCAGCCGCGAGGGCTTCGAGGCGGCGCTCGCCGGGGCCTGTCTGAGCCACTACGACCACACGACCTATCCGGACCGGGACGCGTGGGGCACCCGGCTGCACACGACCACCGTGCGGATCCAGTGGGACCCCGAACGCGACCTGCGCCTGCGACCGTTGACGCACCGCTCGTTGCAGCTCGGGCTGGCCGGGTGGGCCACGCGCGCCTACGCCGACGAGTGGACGCGCCGGATCACCGACGTGACCGCGCTCGCGCACCGCGTGCACGACCTGGTCCGCGCCGGTGACCTCGACGACGCCGCCGCCCTGGTGCCCGCCGAGCGCGCGTACCCGCTCCCGGCCGAGCTGGTGCCGGTGATCGGGGCGACTCCGCCCGGCTGACCACCGCCGCCCGGCTCAGTGCACGGTCAGCCCGCCGTCGATGCTGACGATCTGTCCGGTCATGAAGCTGCCCGCGTCGGACGCGAGCAGCAGCGCGAGGCCGGTCATCTCCTCGGGCGCGGCGATCCGGTTCAGCGGCGACGCGCCGCTCATCCGGGCCATCGCCTCGGGGCCGGTCTTGCGGACCATGTCGGTCTCCACCGCTCCCGGGGCCATCGCGTTGACCCGGATCGTGTGCTCGGCGAGCTCGCCCGCCATCGTGCGGGTGAACGCGACGAGGCCGGCCTTGCCCGCGGCGTACAGGCCCTTGCCCTCGGCGCGGGTGAACACGGCCGCGCTCACCACGTTGAGCACCGACGCGCGGCCGGACGCGATCAGGTGCGGCAGCGCGTACTGGACCAGGAAGACCGGGCCGCGCAGGTTGACCGCGAACGACTTCTCCCAGGCCGCGGGCGTGATCTCCCCGATCGGTTGGGCGAGTTCGTTCGCGGCGTTGTTGACCACGATGTCGATGCCGCCGAAGTGCGCGACGGTCGCGTCCACCAGCGCGGCCAACTGCTCCAACTCGCCGCAGTGCGTGGGCACCGCGAGCGCCCGGCCGCCGGCGTCGGTGATCTCCTTGGCCACCGCTTCGCACGCGTCCGCCTTCCGGCTCGCGATCACGACCGCGGCGCCCGCCGCGGCGTAGGCGTGCGCGATCGCACGCCCGATCCCGCGGCTGCCGCCGGTCACGATCGCGACCCGGCCGGTCAGGTCGAACATCGCGTTGGCGTCCCGTCCCTGCGCTCCACCGCTCATGTGCACCTCGTCGATTGAACCGCCGTGCGCCGCACGGCCCTCGCGCGTGCCGGTGCGGCACGTGTCGTGATTTGTATTGCACAGTCAACTAGTTCGGTGCAAGGTGTCCCGCGACGCGACCACCGGCGGAAGGCGGCCACATGACCGAGCTCATCGACGCGCGACGCACGTGGGAACTCGCCGAGAAACGACTGGCCGCGGAGACCGAACCGCGTCGGCACGCGATCCTGACCACGCTGGTCGCGCACATGCGCGCCGAGCACGAGGGCGACCTGGACGCGCTGATGGCGACCGTCTCGCCGGGTGCCGTCTACCACCAGTGGGGCGCGTCCGCGGTGGACCGCGCGCCCAAGAGCCATGCCGAGGTGCGCGAGTTCTACCGCGCGGTGGTCGCGAACGACTGCGGCCGACTCGCGCACCACATCGACCGGCTGACGGTCGATCGGGACACCGTGGTCACCGAGGGCGTCCTGCGGATCGCCTACCCGGGTCGGATCCTGGCCGGGATGGGCCGGCCGGTCGCGGACGTCGACGCGTTCTACCTCTACGAGACGCAGATGGCGATCGTGTGGGGCTTCGACGACGAGGCGCTCGTGCTGTGCGAGGACAGCTACTCCACCGGCGACGGATTCGCCGACATGCGCCGCCTGGACCCGCACGAGGTGCCGCCGCGCAAGGGCGTCTGACGGCGTGTCCCCGGGTCGGCAGGGCCGGCCTCGACCCACCATGGGGCGCGTCTTGTCCACAGGAATCGACATCGCGCCCCCAAAGTATCCACAGCCTGTGGACAACTTATGCACATCGTCGGGTGGGTGCCGCGTCCACGGGGTGTGGACGTCAGGCCCGTGGACCGTCAGGCGTGTGAACGTCAGGCGTGTGAACGTCAGGCGTGTGAACGTCAGGCACGCTGACGTCAGGCACACTGACGTCGGCCCGTGGACGTCAGGTGCCGGCGGCGACCCGTACGGTCAGCGCGAGGATCGAGTCGAGGGACGGCGCGAACGCCAGCGCGCGAATCTCGGCGATCAGCGCCCGTGCGTCCCGGCGGCGGCCACCCAGTCTCTCGCATGCCTCCAGGTCGAACTGATGATCCGTCATCTTCGCCGCCGGGCTCCGCCCGCACGACCACTGCTCGCCGAGCCCGTCGAGCACCGCGCCGGGCGCCAACCGCCGGGCCCGGCACAGCTCGTCGATCCCGACGTCGGGTCCGCTCGCCCCCGACGCGGCGAGCCGGGCCGCGATGATCGCGTTCCCGGCCGCGACCCCCTCGCCGACCCCCAGCGTGCCACCGCCGCTTCCCGGCCCGCTCGCGAACTCGCCCGCGATGCCCACCGCGTCGCGGATCCGGGACCGATCGAGCGCCATCAGCAGGGCGGCCGCCAACGCGGCGCCGAGGAGCCCGCCGGCCCGCGCGTCACCCGGCGCGGTGAGCCGACACGCCGTCTCGTGCCCGGCGATCACCGCGAGCAGCACCTCGTCGCCACGCGCCTTGACCTCCTGGCCCACCGCGAGCGCGACCGGGAGCACGACGGCCAACGCCCCCGTCACGGGATCGGGTTCGGCGCGGCCGGCCCCGATCAGCATGCCGTTCGCGAGCGCCGCCGCGGGGGCCGCGAGCCGCCCCGCGGCGTGCCCGATGAGTTCGGCCTCCGGCGGGCCGCCGATCCCGACCGCGACGTGCACGGCCGGGTCCACGGTGCCGACCCGGGCCGCCCCGACCCCGACGGTGATCGCCTCCAGGATCCCGCGACACGTCGCCCGCCGTACCGACAACGGGACGTGACGCATCGTCAGTTCTGTGGCCCAATCGGCGAATTCGCCCGATACCGCCATGGAACCCCTTCCCCGAACCTCGACTGCACGGCGACGCGGTGCGAAAGAACGGCGCAATGTCCCATTGTGGCCGTCCTGGTGACGTCGCGTCAGCCCCCAATCACATCGGGCTCACCCCGAGCGGGCACGAGCCGCGTCGACCGGGCATCGGGCGCGCATCGGGCCTCCGGGCATCGGGCCTCCAGGCATCGGTCAGCGCACGACGCCGGCCGCCCGCGCGGCGGTCAGCCACTGCGGGAACTCGGAGAGGATGCGCTCGTACAGCTCGACGTCGGAGATCCGGTCGATGTCGTCGACCTGGAAGAACCCGGCGTTGTCCACGAGCCGGCCGGGCATCGTGTCGATCTTCTCCAGGATCCCGTAGTTCGACGCCCCGAGACCGACGAACTGCCAGAAGATCGGCAGGCCCGCGGCATCGGTCAGCAGGCGCTGGATCTGCTTGCTGCGGTTGACGCCGCCGTCGGAGTAGAACAGCACGAGCACGGGGTCCCCCGGCTCGCGTCGGTAGCGCTCGACGATGTCCTGGATCACGGCCGGTTCGTTGTTGCCGCCGAACACGCCCGACAGGTGGTCGGGGACGCGCTGCGACCCGTCCGGCCGCGGCGGCGACTGCGGCTTGTTGCCGCGACCGTCGATGTACACGTTGTCCGCGATCCAGCGCGGCAGTTCGGGAATCCGCACCGGGTCGAGCGGCGCGAACTCGTCCGCGAAGATCCACGCGTCCAGTTCGCCGTCGGCGTCGAGTCGGGCCGCGATCGGCGCCATCCGCTCGACGAGCCGGCCGACCGCGCCGTTGCCGTACAGCTCCCGCATCGAGCCGGAGCGGTCGAGCACGATCGCGACCCGGGCCCGGACGTCGCGCAGGCCCTTCTTCTCCAACGTGATCCGCACGGCCTCCTTGCGCAGCGAGACCCGCGCGCCCACCTCGGGCGGCAGCCCCGCGAGTTGCGGGTCGTCCGCCGGTGCCGGCAGCCGCATCGTCGGCTCGTCGCTGTACGGCGGCGGCTCCCACCCGGGCGTGGCGCCCACCGGCGCGACCGGCAGCGTCCCGGCCGGCAGGTCCGCCGCGTCGTCCTCGTCCGCCACGTCGACCCCGTAGTCGCCCGCCAGGCCCGCGAGCCCGGTGTCGTAGCCCTGGCCGATCGCCCGCAGCTTCCAGGCGCCCTGCCGCCGGTACAGCTCGCCCAGCACCATCACCGTCTCGCTGCCGCCGGCCTCCACCGGAAACGTCGCCGCGGTGGCGCCCGCGGCGTCCAGGACCGCGAGCGCGAGCCCGGCCACCGCCGCGAACGTGCCCTCGTGCACCGACGCGGCGAGCACGACCCGCTCGACATCGGCCGGCAGTGCCTGCGGATCGACCACCACCGCCTCGCCGCCGGCGGTCGGACCGATGTGCCGCACGGCGCCGGCGGCCGCGGCGGGCTGGTTGTAGAACACGAAGTCCTCGTCCGAGCGGACCTTCCCGTCCGATCCGAGCAGCAGCGCCGAGGCGTCCGCGGTCGGCGCGTCCGCCGCGCGGCGGATCACCAGGGTCAGCGGGCCCGCCGGAACCGGGACGTTGGCCCCGGCGATCAGAGTCGTCATGGACGTCAGTGTGGCCCGAATCGACGCCCTGCCGCAGAGATCCGCCGACCCGTGACCAAACCAACGTGATCGGCATCACGGGTGATGGACCGTCACATCGTGAATGATCGCCCCCATCCGGTGGGAACCAAGCGGTTATGGGCAACAACGGTCATCACGCGGGCACAGGCCGCGCGGACCCCGGCGAGTGGAGCGAGGCCGAGCACGAGCGTGCCCGGTTGCTGGTCGAGCGGGCGGCGTCGATCGCCCGCCGGCTGGAACTCCTGTGCGCCGCCGAGGCGGCCGCGACGCAGCGAGGCCCTGGCTGCACCTGACGGCGCCACCAGGGCCCTGCGTGGGGCCGTGAAGGCCCCGCGACGCACCATCCCCTCCGCGGTGCGTCGTGATCCGACCGTCGCCGAGGCGACACCGATGCGCCCCGCCCCTCGAAAGAGGTGCAAAGGGGTGCAAAAAGGCCGAAAGCGACCGCATCTCCCGGAATTCGCACAGGAGATACGGCCGCCCCCGACCGTTTTCGTACTACGCACCGTTCGTTGCGCGCCGAGCTCTCGGGACCGAGGCCCCGGGGAGTTCTAGCGCAGGACCAGCTGCTGGCCCGGCAGGATCAGGTCGGGGTTGCTGCCGACCACGCCCTGGTTCTTCGCGTACAGCGACTGCCAGCCACCGCTCACGTTGTTCGCCGCGGCGATCCCGCTGAGCGTGTCACCGGACTTGACGGTGTAGGTGCCCTCCGTCGAGGTGGTGGCGGTCGTCGGAGCCGACGCCGGCTTGCTCTCCGGGGCGGCCTTCTTCGGCGCGCTGTCCTGCGGCGCGACGACGACCTTCTTCGGCGTGCTCTTGGGGGTGGTGCTCTTGGGGGTGGTGCTCTTCGGCGTCGTGGCCTTCTTCGGGGTCGACGTCGAGGAACCGGAGTCCGTGGACGGGCTGCCGCCACCGCGGGTCAGACCGGCCTTCTTGGAGCACACGGGCCAGGCGCCCGGACCCTGGGTCTTGAGCACGTTCTCGGCGACCCGGATCTGCTCGGCCTTCGAGGCGTTCTGGGGGCTGCCGGTACCGCCGTTGGCGCGCCACGTGCTCTGCGTGAACTGCAGACCGCCGTAGAAGCCGTTGCCGGTGTTGATGGACCAGTTGCCGCCGCTCTCGCACTGGGCGACCTTGTCCCAAGTGGAAGTGCTGGCAGCGCTCGCCGAGGTCGCGGTCGCGAGCCCGACGAGCGGGGTGGCGGCGACGACGCCGACGATGGTCGCGGTGCGCAGACGACGCTGGGTACGACCCATGCCGCGGTGCGAGTTGGTGCGACCGAAAGCGTTGCGGAGAGACATACATTCCTCTCGGAATTCCCCTGGGGCGGATGGACCGGCGCGATCCTTGCGGATCACCCCTGCCCGGAACCGGACTTCCGCGTCCAGGACGCGATGTCCGATGCCGCAACCCCGCGGCCCTCCCAGACCGCGAGTTCCGCCATGCCGTGCCGGCGGGAACCCAGGAGGTGCGATTTGCACATCGCGAGGACCATAAACAGGTTATCCGGCCGTTATCAACCCGCTCGGGCATTTATGCAGGTCAGCATAGGTATTCGAAATGCCCGTACGCGGCCCGCCGGCGCTCTTCCGCGCCGGATTCGGGTTTACCGACGCCGACACACGGGAACCTTTTGCCCCTTTTGGCCCATGGCCATACACAGTCTGCGACCCGATCATGACGCACTGTCGAATTATCACCGAAGGCGACCGGATGAACACATGATCGAGCAGGCCGAAAGCCCTATTTCGATCGGGCTTTAAATGCCTTTATGTCCAATTTGATCCCACGTGGTGAGCGGGGTCACAATTCCATCGGTGGTTGTCGGCACGGCCACCGGGTATAACCGGCCGCCCGCCGCCCGGGACACCCTTCCCAGCCTGCGAATATTCACTCTACGGAAGCACCCCGCCACCGGCCGGAAAAGTATGCGGAATGCGATCCAGGCCACACTCTCCTCTGTGACCCCCGCCACTTTCACCCTCTCGGGCGGCTTTTTCCACCCGATTCGAGGGGAGTGTGCGCGGAACGCGTCCTTCCGGAACCCCGAGGCCCGGAAAGCGAGCCGATATCACGAGCCCCGGCAGCCGGGAAAGCGGATTCCGCGAACCGAAAGCCACGGGCGGCGCTCGCCGAGGCACTCCCCTATATATAGGGGCGCTCTTCCGGTTGCCAGGGGCGCACCCGAACCCGGTCGACATCACGCGCGGGATCACGCGCGGGCGCACCTCCCACATCGACACCGACCCGACGCAATCATTCCGCCCACGCGCCCCAACCGACCCCGCCGAAGGCCCTGCCCACCACCCGGTCACCCGGCCCGCACGGCCGCCCGGCCCGACCGACCCCCACCCGCAACCCGAGACACAAAAGCCGGCGACACCCACCCGAGTCCCCTCGGGGGTGCCGCCGGCCCACACATCCATGCCATTCACCGCGTCCCGCGGAGGACGTGGGATTCGAACCCACGAGCAGAGTCACCCCTGCTAGCAGTTTTCAAGAGGACCGCCAGAATCGCCCTGACCAGCATGGATGCCGTGTCACGCGCGAACTTGACCGCGTATTCGCCGTGGATCATGGTCCGAATGCCTCAAGGGGCCCACCGACGACGCGTCGGTGGGCCCCTTTTTGCGTTGCGCACCGGCTAGTCCATCGCCGCCGACCGCTCGGCGAGCGCGAGCAGTTCGGCCGGAGCGGCGCGTCCGGCGATGAGGACCAGTTCCCGGATCGCGCTGCGCGCGGCGATGTGGCTGCGAACTGTCTCCGGAGCGAGCGCTTCGGCCCGAAGCAAGGCGTCTACGGCCTCCCCTACATGGCGCCGCTGTGCGTGAGCACGGCCCAAGTCCATCAGCAAGCGTGAGCGCCGCTCAGGCGACAACGCTGCGGCGTCGATGCCCGCACCGATGTCCAACGCTTCGCCTGCGTCGCCGAGGTCGACAGCAGTCGATACGGCTTGGATCTCGACATTGGTGGGCCCGAACTCAAGGTTGAAGTCGTTACGGTCCACCCCCAGACGTTGCGCAACCGCTCGGGCATAACCAATCTCGGTCCGGGCTCGATCCCTGCTTCCCGATCGTGCATGGATCAACGCCAAAACGAGGTGAAGCGATCCGAGGACCGAAAGGCCCTCGGGAGTCGCCAGCTCGGCGTCACCGTGTGCTTTCAGCGCTTGTACCGCGGTGGCTGCCGCGTGCTCTGCTTGGTCCAAGTGCTTGAGCCGCACGAATGCTTGGGCCAAGCGGTAGATCCCGACGAAGACCGGCAAGGACTCGCCCGCCAGCTCAGCGGCTCGGATTGCACGGTCGGCTGCAACCCACGCCGCGTCTGCCTCGTCCTGGCGAACGAACGCGGCAGCAAGCGCTTGGTAGGCCCTGGCAAGCAGGGCCTGGATGGCTGCTCTGTCCTCCACACGTGCGACGCGAGCCGCCGATTCCAGGCGGTCGAGAACAGGACCGACCAAGGCGCTAAGTTCCGCGAACTTCGCGCCGTGGGTCAGTTCCCATACCTCACCGACCTGGTCGTTGAGCTCAGACAACGTGAGCTGACTCGAAGACGCCTTCTTGTCGAGCAGCACTCCGAGGGCGGGATGCCCGGAGATCATGAGGCGGGCAGCATCCAGGTCGTTCGGCCCCTCGACTGTCGTCGGAGGTGGCGCGGAGACCGGCGGCGCCGAAGGGTTCAGCGTTTGCACTGAAGTCCCAAGTCCATCGGCCAGAAGCTGAAGGACGTCGAGACGCGAAACGGGTTGTACGCCGCGTTCGACTTGTGAGACCCAGCTCGCAGTCCTGCCGATCAAGGCTGCCAACTCGGTTTGCGTCAAGTCCCGCCGCTTCCGCAGGTCCGCAATTCGCGCACCAAATGCCCGGCGCTCTTCGTCAGGAGTCACGAAGCCACCGAGCCGGGGACGCCCTTCCCGGCGACCGCTTCCATGAAGTCGACTTCGACCGCGGCGATGTACTGCTCGCGCGCGGCAAGGAAGCGTCGTACATGCGGCTGGGTCTCATGCAGTTCGAATGCGGCGCGGTCTGCGTACAGCTCGTAGAAGATCCGCTGGAGCGGCTGTCCCTCTACAGCGTGGCTCACGTACACGAGAGTTCCGGGCTCCAAGTCCCGGATGCCGATCAGGGTCTCTGCCGTCAGGTCGTCAAAGGCGCGCACCGCCGCGTCGTCGCGGGCGGTGAAGCGCACGGTCAGGCCGAAGGCCACCTCTTGCTCCTCTCACAGGGCACAGCCAGTCTCACACGCTCGCTGATTTCCTGCGACTAGCAGTTTCTCTTGACTCGCAGATTCTCTGCGAGTACGTTCGCAGTGTTGCTTCCACAGAGTGTGTGGCCTGCAACAACGCGCTACACGACGGCCCACGAAGGCCCTATTTGGGCTGCCCGAGAGCCGTCGTCTGCACCACAAGGAGCCCCGGACAGAGGGGGCTGAGGGTCCCGGATCCCTGGTCAACCGGAGGGCACAGAGGCCGAAAGGCCAGTCCCTGCCTGAAACGGGGGCGCGCTCCCGAAGGGGACAACGAACGAGTGCTTTTGGTCCCCGGCCGGCCCCTTTCGGGCGGGCCGAGGGTCATGGCCACTCGTCTCGTGAGATCGAGATGAGGCACACCGATGTGTGCCGGAGCGGCTGCCAACCGGCGAAGGCGTGGCAGCCGCTCCGTGGGTCGTTCCTCCGAGTAGGGGAGTACGACCGTGAGAACCATTGTTGCTGGCCGTCACGCGGCCACGACCGCCGAGTTCGCCGAGTTGGCGCTCGGGATCGACTGGGCCCTGTTCGACGGGGAGCCGGGCGAGACGGGTGAGGAGGGGGCCGCGCGTGTGGATGCGGCGCGGGACATCCTCGCGGACCTGTGGGCGACGGATCGCGATCTGGCCCGGCAGGTGGAGCGGATGTTGGTCGGGTTGTGGGCGGTGGATGTGGGGACGGCGGTGTACGCCGAGCTGCTGGTGATGGGGTCCGCGCCGGCGCCGGTCGCCGCCGTCAAGGTGCGCGAGGGGGCGTGGGCGGCGTGACGTACACGGCGTTGATGTCGTTTCGCGACGGGCGTTGGAACCTGTTCGTGGCATCGCCCGGGCTGGTGTCCCGGTGGCCGGTGCACGGCTTCCCCCGGGGTGCGGCGCTGCCGACTGCGGCGGAGCGTTCACGGGTGTTGAACGCGCTCGGTTTCGTGTTCACGGACGGGGCCGGGTGGGGCTGGGAGGAAGACGCCGAGGTGCCCGGTGACGACACGTCGCCGGTGCGGCTGATCGCCTCGACCGCGGTCCGGCAGGCGGACGGGGACGGGCGGTGAACGCCGCTCAAGTGCGTTCAGCCGAGCAGGCGCTGAGCGTGGGGACGTGGCTGATCGTGGCCGGGGCGATGTTGTACTCGGTGCTGACCGTCACTCCCTTGGCCGCCGAGCACACCTCGGCCCGGTGGGCGTGGACGGCGCCGATCCTGCCGTTGGTGGTCGATGCCGCGGTGGTGATCGTGGTCCGCTTGGATGCCGCGCTCGCTCGGTTGGGTGGGCACGGCGGCGGGTGGCCGATCGTGCTGCGGTGGATGACCGGCACCATGACCCTCGCGCTGAACGTCGCCGACAGCGCGTTGCGAAAAGACCTGGTAGGGGCCGCGGTACACGCGGTGGCGCCGCTGTTGTTGATCGTCACGGCCGAGACGGGTCTGGCGTATCGGCGGGCCATCACCGCCGCGCGGGCCGAGCTGGACGCCCGTGAACGCGCCGATCGCGAGGCGCGGGAGAAAGCCGCGGCCGAGCGGCGCGAGGCGGCCGAGCGGGCGCGGCGCGAGGAGCGTGAACACCGGGCCGCGGTGGCGCGTGAACAGCGTGAGCACGAGAGTCGGTTGGCCGGTGAACATGCCGAACGCGAGGAGCGCGCACGCCGGGACGAGCGCGAGCGGACGCTCGCCCGCGAGCAGGAGGAGCGGGCCGAGCGCGAGCGTCGTGAACACGAGCGTGAACGGCTTGAACGCGAGCGTGAACGTCGTGAACAGCAGTACGCGGCGGACCGCGAGCGGCAACGGCGCGATCGTGAGGAAGCCGCGCGGCGTGAACGGGCCGCGTTGCTGAACGGTCCACCGGCGCCGCAGAAGCTCCCCGAGGAGCGAGCGCGGGCGATCGTGTTGGCCGCGTTCGAGGAGGCTGTTCCGGTGCGGTCCGCAGCCGACTTGTGCGGCTGGTCGATCGGGTGGGTCTCGGCCCGCTATCAGGAGCTGCGCGAGCACAACGGCGGAGCGCCTGCCGCCCCGGCCCTGCACCTGGTCGCCCCCGAACTCGGCGCCACCGGGAACACCGATGGGAAGCCCGCAGCGAGCCCGACCGCAGGAGCGTCGGCATGACCGCGGTGAACGCGCAGCCGCCGATCGTGGGCGGCGCGCTGTGGACCGCCGTGATGACGCGCGAGGCATCGACGTGCGGGTGCACGGGCGAGTGCGGCAAACGTCACGCGGACGGCGGCGGTCGGTGCAACCGGCACGACGGGCTGATCGTGGCGCCGCGTGACCTTGCCGTGCCGCTCGCGGTCGCGGTGGCGCTCTGCGCGGCCGACCTGACGACCTGGTGCGACCGCTGCCACAAGCCGGCCAAGTCCGCCGCGACCAAGGCCGCCGCGGCGGCGGGTGTCGAACGGTTCGAGTCCGACTCGCTGTTCTGATCCGCCCGGCTGATCGACCGCCGGAATCACATTCGATTGATCGACCCGAGGGGATTTCGTCATGCATTGGCAGAACAAGGCCGCGTGTCGCGGCACGAATCCGGAGACGTTCGTGGACCACGCGGCCGATGCCGCCGCCAACGGGCGGCGCATGAGCAAGGCCGAGGTCAAGCTCGCCACCCGCGCGGCCATGGCCGTGTGTGCGGTGTGCCCGGTCCGAGCGGCGTGCCTGGACGCGGCGATGGCCGAGCGGGACAAGTGGGCGATCCGCGGCGGCCTGACCGTCGCCCAGCGCACCACGCTCGCCCGGCGCGCGTACCCGAAGTCGGCCTGACCGGCTCCTCTCACCCCCGAACCGCACCGGTTCGGGGGCGGGGGAAGCGGGGTCAGCCCTGCTCGAACGGCTCACCGGCGATGACGAGGGAGGGCCTGATGGCCCAGCAACGGCGTAAGGGGTCGGCTCAGGAAATCTTGGGCGACCCGGAGTTCATGACGAACAAGAGCATCCGCGATTACTGCAACGCGGGACGTCTGTTCTGCCGGGACGGCTCGTTGGAGATCGCCATGGCGGCCGAGGAGTTGCAGGCGGTCCTGTCCCAGATCCGCCCGGTGGACGCCCGGATGGCCGGGCGGGCCGGGCGCAAGCGCGCGAAGGACGTGTCGCGTCACCTGACGATCGCCGCCGAGGCGCTGCGCTACGCGGCCGGGTCAATGGCCAAGGCGTACGCGAGCTTCCAGAAGAACTACGCGCCCGAGCTGGAAGCGGCGGGCGCCAAGCCGAAGGCCAAGCCGACGTTCAAGTTCGAGGCGTGAGGAGAGAGACCGTGGCCAGGAAATCGAGGCGTTCACGGGCGGCGGCGGTGGCCACCGCCCCGGCCGATCAGGCCGCCAAGCACCTGACGAGCAAGGCAACCCCGCTGCTGCCGCCGTGGATCGTCACGGCGGGGCTGACCATCCCGGCGGCCATCGGGCACGCCACCATCGGGTCGAACCCGGCGGCTACCGCCGTGATCGGCGCGGCCGGGGCCGGAGTGACGGTGGCGGCGTGGTCGGAGGCGTCCAAGCGAAGCCCGCGTCTGAAGGCCATGGCGACGGTTTCGACGGGCGCGGCGAGCGCGTACCTGACCGCGGCGACCGTGGCCGGGCCCGGCGCCGAACAGGTCGCCCTGATGCACGTGGTCGGCGGCGCCGCGCTGTCGCTGTGGTGGAACCTGCGCCACGGGCTTCGCAACAGCGCGTCCGAGGGCGACGGGGACGGGCTGCTCGGGCTCGTGGGTCTGGCCCGTGCGCAGGTCGTCAAGGGTGAGGTGGTCGGTGGGGAGGTGCGCGCGGACATCCAGCTCCCGCCGGGCGAGATGACCCCGAAGGATGTCGAGCAGCGCATCCCGGAGTTGGCGTCCGCGCTGCGGACGAGCCCGGCGGCGATCCGGGTCACCAAGAACCGGGACGATCACTCGCGCGTGGCGTTGTCGGTGACACCGGTCGATCAGCTTCGCAAGGCGATCCCGTATCCGGGGCCGCAGTTGCCGGGGCAGTCGATCGCGCGGCCGATCCGGTTCGGCGTCTACCAGGACGGTCGCCCGATGCTGGTGTGGCTGCCCGGCAGCGACGACCGCGACGAGCCGCGCCCGCTGTCGCACATGGCCGAGACCGGCATGACCGGCGCGGGCAAGTCCGAGTCGATGGTGATCGTGCTGGTGGAGGCCATGACCCGGTCCGACGTCGTGGTGTGGGTGGGCGACCCGTCCAAGGGCCGGCAGACCCTCGGCGACATCCGGAGCGGGCTCGACTGGTGCGAGACCACCCCGGCCGGGGTCGGGGCGATGCTCGACGTGCTGGTGACCGTGGTCAAGCGGCGCGCCGACCAACTCGGGCGACTCGGCTACAAGCAGTGGGTCCCCGAGTGCTGGAGCAAGCACGGAATCCCCTTGCTGCTCGTCCACTTCGAGGAGTCCAGCGACGAAGCCGTCGCCGATCACCCGAATTTGGTGACCGCGGCCAAGCAGGCTCGGAGCGCGGGCGTGGTGCTGTCGGTGAGCCTTCAGCGCGCGTCGTACGCGGGCATCTCCACCGAGGTGCGTTCACAGTTCGGCACCGCGCTCGTGTTCGGCGCCAAGGACGACGCCGACGCCTCGTTCATGCTGGACGACCGCGCGAAGGAGGCCGGCGCCTCCCCCGAGGTGTGGGCCAACTCGCAACCGGGCTGCCTCTACCTCCAGGCACCGGGCGTACCGGTCGAACGATGGGCCGTCCCCGGACGCGCCTTCCGGCTCCCCGAAGCGGACGAACTGCGCCGCCTGGTGGCCATGTACGGGACGGTTCGCCCACAGGGTGTGGACGACGTCACCGCAACCGCCGCCGGGCCCCGGTACGCCGCGTACAAGACGTCCGCCGCCAAGCACGCGGCGGGCGAGACACCGCGCGCGCCGGGCCCGCTGCGGGCGGCACTCGCCGAGCGGCCGAGGGTGCCCGCGAATCTTCAGGAGGCGGAAGTCGTGGACGCCGAACCGATCGACACCACCGACCATTCCGGCGATATGGAGCACCCGTACGAGGTGGCCCACGAGACCGACCTCGACACCCAAGCCGACCCCGACTCGGACCTTGAGGAGCCCGGCGCGGTCATGCAGGTGTCCGAGCCGGAGTTCGCCGCGCGCGACCGCGACCCGGAGCAGGCTCTCGCCGAGATGCTGCTCATCCTCCAAGAACTGCGCGACGGTGGCGCGGCCACCTGCTCGCCCAAGGACTTCCCCAGGGCCCGGGTCGGGCGCTCCCGGAGCTGGATCTCCCGGGCCTTGCGAGACCTGGGCGACAGCGGCCGAGAGGTCGCCGAGAACCCCGGCGGCAAGGTCGGCAGTTGGCTGATCGTGCCGCGCGAGGACGAATACGAGGACTACGCCGCGTAACTGGTGCGGCGGGGTGTGCGCACGCGTGCGAAACCGTGCGCACACCCGCCCGCCTCGCGCGTACGCGCGCGCGTTGAGGCCCACTCCCACCCGTGCGCACGCTCGCACCGTGCGCACACCCACGCCCATATGCCATCACGCACCGTAATCGCCCTAGGGGGCATTCATGACTCACGACGCCACCGTCGACACGCCCGACCCGGGCTTGGACCCGGACACGATCGCCGCTCTTCACCGCCGCATCGGCGACGTGATCGGCAACCTGCGGGCGGCCGATCAAAAGGCCGCCGTCCTGCTCGCCGGGATCGGACTCGCGACCGCCTCCATCGGCGGCATCGACCACCGCCCGGTGGCGGTCGGCGCGGCCGCCTCGCTCGGCTCCGCCGCCGTGCTGCTCGCACTCGTACTGGCACCGCGCGGCTCCCTGTCGATCCGCGCCTCACGCGACGCCGACATGGGCGACGTCCTGCTCGCCGTCAGCGACCTGGAGCAACCCCGGGCCCTCGCCCGCGAGTTGGTCGTGCTTTCGGAGATCGCCACCCGCAAATACCACCTGATCCGCGCGGCCCTGCTCCAACTCGGCCTCACCGTGCCGTTGTTCGTGCTCGCGCACGTCCTGGGGTGACGTCCTGCCCCCACGATGCGCCCGCTCCCCGAGGTGGGAGCGGGCGGGTCGCGGGCGCACGAACCCTTAGCCCGGCCGAACCTCTTTGGAGGACCCCATGCGCACCACGCTCGCGAAGCTCGGCAAAGCGCTCGCCGTCTCGGCGACCGCCGTCGCCCTCACGCTCGCAACCCCGATCGCCGCCCACGCGGAAACCATCGGCCAGACCCCGACCCAAGGCGCCACGACGGGCACCGCGGTCACGATCAGCAGCGGAATCGTCGTCGCGATCCTCGCCCTGATCCTCGCCCACCGCAAAGGCGTGCTCTTCCTCGCCACCGTCGCGTTCGCCGCCGGAGTGATGCTCTCCGGCACCCAGATCGCCGCCTCGCTCTCCCAGGTCGCCGACCGCGCCGTCCACGCCGGAGTCGACGCCGTCACCGGCGCCGTCGCCTGACCCGACCGCACTCCATGACCCCGGAACACGCAGGCCCGGGGTGGTGGAGGACGGCCGGCCCGGCCGCCCCGCGCACCGAGCACGGAGGACTCGTGACCAACGAGCACCACCACGACGACGACCGATACGACTGCGGCGCCGTGGACCCGAACGACATGTGCCGCTCCTGCGAAGGCTGCCGCGATTCCATCGCGGACGACATCGAGTTCCGCGTCGGATCCGGCGACATCACCGAAGCCGAAGCCGAGACCGAGCACCGGCTCAACGGCACCTGGAACTGAATCGACCGCCGACCAGCCCCGGGGCGACCCCTTCCACCAAGAACCGGTCGCCCCGGGCTCCCGCACCACACCAGCGAACAGGAGAACACCAGCATGGACCAAAGCACTTCCGACCCGCCCCTCGCCACCACGATCGGGCCCCGGATCGGGTCGCTGTGCACGGGATACGGCGGCTTGGACCAAGCCGTGCGCGCCGTGCTCGGCGGCCGGCAGGCGTGGCACGCCGACAACGACCCCGGGGCGAGGGCGATCCTGGCCCATCACTGGCCGACTGTGCCGAACCTGGGCGACATCACCGCGCTCGACTTCCGCACGGTGGCCCCGGTGGACGTCCTGACCGCCGGGTGGCCTTGTCAGCCCAACAGCGTCGCCGGCAAGCGGGCCGGGATGGCCGACGAGAGGTGGATATTCGATGCGATCCTCAACGCTGCTCGCGACTTGGACCCACGACCCGGATTGCTCGTGCTCGAAAACGTCCCCGGGCTGCTCACTGTCGACAACGGCGACGCTATGGCCCGAGTCGTTCACGGACTGGCCCACTTCGGGTACGTGGGACGCTACCGGGTTCTATCTGCCGCCGACGTCGGCGCCGCCCACCTACGGCGCCGCGTCTTCATCACCGCCTGGCCTGCTTCCGACACCTGCGGCCCGCGACTGGCGCGGCGGGGGACAACGCGGCCAACTCCCCACGGCGGTAGCGGAACTGCCACAGGACTGAGTCTGTTGCCTACCCCGCGCGTGTCCGACGCCAACGGCACCGGGCTGCACGGGAGCGGCGGGGCGGACCTGCGCACGACGGTGTCCCTGCTGCCGACACCGCGCGCGACGGACGGCGACAAGGGCGGACCGAACCAACGAGGACGCCGCGCGAACGACGTCGCGCTGCCGGCGGCGGTGCAGCCCGAGCGATGGGGCAAGTACGCGGCCGCCGTCGCCCGGTGGGAACGTGTGACCGATCGCCCGGCACCCGCGCACACCGCGCCCAACCGCGACGGGCAGCCCCGCCTGAACCCCGCGTTCGTCGAATGGCTCATGGGTCTCACGCCCGGACACGTCACCGACGTCCCCGACCTCTCCCGCACAGCCCAACTCAAGGCCCTCGGCAACGGCGTCATCCCCGCCCAGGCCGCCGCCGCGCTCCGGCTTCTGCTCGCCGACCGCGTGACCACCGACACCGGGGAGGCTGCGGCGTGACCGCCATCCCGTTTGAACGCCCCGGCGCTCCGGACGACATGCCAACCGAAGGCGTCGCCTGCGACATCGACGCCGAACGGTCCGTGCTCGGCGCTGCCATGCTCGACGCGGCGGTCATCCCCGAGATCGAAACCGAACTCGGCGCCCCCGACACCGCGTTCTACCGGCCCGCGCACGCCTCGATCTGGCGCGCCATCCGCGACCTGGTCGCGGCCGGGGAACCGACCGACGCGGTAGCCGTAGCCGCCCACCTGACCCGAGCGGGCGTCATCTCCCGCGTCGGCGGTGCCCCGTACCTGCACACCTGCATCAGCTCGGTACCCACCGCCGCCAACGGGCCCTATTACGCGCGGATCGTCGCCGAACAGGCCCGGCTGCGGCGCATCGCCGAAGCAGGCGTTCGGCTTGTCCAAGCCGCCGGGTCGGATGATCCGGACGAAGCACATCGCGTCGCAACAAACGAATTGCGGGCGGTCACAGAGTCGGTGCGTGAGGAGTGGCCCGACCCGATCCCGTTGGGCGGTGCCGCGCTGTTGCCGCCGTTCCCCGTTGCTTCCTTCCCGCCGTGGGTGGGCGAGTTCGTAGCGGCGGTCGCGGAGGAGACGCAGACTCCGCCGGATCTGGCCGCCGTGGTGGGCCTGTCGTGTCTGGCGACGGCGGCGGGTGGTCGCGTGGTGGTGCGGGTCAAGGGGCAGTGGTGCGAGCCCCTGAACCTGTTCACCGCCGCCGCGCTCCCGCCCGGCAACCGGAAGTCGGCGGTGTTCGACCTGATGACGGGCCCGATCCTCGCGGTGGAGAAGGCCATGGAGGAAGAGGCCAAGGCCGCCGTGATCGAGGCGAAGGCGCTGCGGGCTGTCGCGGAGGAGACGGCGCAGAAGGCCGCGACGAAGGCCGCCAACGCGGACGCCGAAAAGCGCGCCTACTTGACCGCCGAAGCGCTCGATCTCGCCCAGGCAGCCGCCGCGATGGCGGATCCGGTCATCCCGCAACTCGTCGCGGACGACTCGACGCCGGAGACCGTGGCCACCCTGCTCGCCACGCACGGCGGGAGGTTGGCGGTGCTCTCCGCCGAGGGTGGGATCTTCGACATCATCGCCGGGCGGTACTCCTCCGGCAGTGCCAACCTCGACGTGTACCTCAAAGGGCATGCCGGGGACATGATCAAGGTCAACCGGCACAGCCGCCGCGAGTACGTGCGCAACCCGGCCTTGACCATTGGTCTCGCCTGTCAGCCGGACGTGCTTCGCACGATCGGCGATCAGCGCGAGTTCGCCGGGCGCGGCCTGCTCGCCCGGTTCCTGTACTCGATTCCCGAGTCGTGGGTGGGGTACCGCGACCTGGACCCCGACCCGATCCCCGCGGCGGTGCTGGAGACCTACCACCGCAACCTATCCGCACTCACCCGCAGCCTCGCCACGACCGACGCCGAAGAGCCCGCCGTTATCACGGTCTCGCCCGAGGCGGGCGTCCTGTTCAAGGCGTTCCAGGAACGGCTTGAGCCGCAGCTCCGACCGCGTGACGGGGCGTTGGGGCACGTGGCGACGTGGGCGAGCAAGCTCGCCGGGGCGGTGGCCCGCATCGCGGGACTGCTCCACCTCGCCGAGCACCTGACGGACGGGTGGGACCGGCCCGTGCACGCCGACAGCATGGCCGCGGCGATCGCCGCAGGCGACTACTTCGTCGCGCACGCCCTGGCAGCGTTCGAGTTGATGGGCACCGACGTCGACCTCGACCTGATCGGGGCCCGGCTCGTGCACGGGTGGCTCAAGGCCAACCCGGCACGCGAGGTGAGCCACACCGCCGTATTCAAGGGCGTGCGCTGCCGGGACTACATGACGTCCCGCTCGATCGACCCGGCGCTGACCACGCTGGAGGAGTTCGGGTGGCTCCAACCGGTCCCACCGCCGGACAAGCGGGGCCGAGGGCGACCGCCAGCGAAGCGCTACCTACTCCACCCGACCCTCAGGGATCCGCGCACAAATCGCTAAATTCAAAACAGGCCCCTGACCTGCGGTTTTGTCGGACGCTAAATCGCGCACAAACCGCGCCAAACTCGCGCCAAAATCAGCAGGCCCCGGATCCCGGCGCCGCCGACCCTCCGCCAACCCCGGTCACTCCTGGTGACGAACATGCCCGTCCGCACGAGGGCCACCGGAATTTGGCGCGAGTTGTGCGCGGTTTGTGCGCGATTTAAGGATCCGCGAAACCGCAGGTCAGAGCCACATCTCGAATTTAGCGATTTGTGCGCGTCCCCAAGGGTGCGCAACCCCTTGGGAGCCACTGTGCGTATCCGTCTCCACGGCACCCCGGACGAGTGCGACCGCGCAGCCGCGGTCCTCGCCGAGGTGCTCGAAGTCCTCGACACCAGCCGCCACTACGCCGACCGCCCGCCTTCGAACCTCTGCCGCGTCTACCTGACCGTCGCACCGCCCACGGCCGCCACCGGCCCACGCGACCACGGAGCGAACGATGACTGACAGCCGGATCCGTCCTCTCAAGTCCACCGCGCCCCGCCCGCTCAAGCCCAGCGACAAACTCACACTCCCCGAAGTCCTGGAAGAGATCGGCGTGAGCCGATCGACCTTCTACTACTGGCGACAGCTCGGGAAGGCGCCCCGCTGCATCCGGCTGCCCAACGGCGAACTGCGCGTGCGTCGAAGCGTCTTGGACGCCTGGCTGGAATCCCTGGAAGAGGCCGCATGACGCTTCGTCGGAATGCACGCGGACCGCTGGAGACCGGCCGTCAGTTCTCCCGGGACGTGCGGATCTGGGACGTACGGGTGTACCGAGGTGCCCGCAAGACGAGCTATACCGTCAGGTGGGTGGTGGCTGGTCACGAACACCGGCGCCCGTTCTCGACCAGCACGCTCGCCAAAGCCGAGCGGGCGGACCTGCTCGCGTACGCCCAGCGCGGCACGCCGTTTCACGTGGGCACGGGTCTGCCGGAGCCGGTCTACCGGCAAACCCATTCGTGTTCCTGGTACGCCCATGCCTGCGAATACGTGGACATGAAATGGCCCGTCGCAGCTGCGGGAAGCCGCCGGAACATCGCCGAGTCTCTGGTCACGGTGATGCCCGCGTTCATCACGGACGATCGCGGGCGCCCTGATGCCGAGCTGCTGCGGCGGGCGCTCTCCGAGTGGGCGTTCGTGACACCGAAACGGGCTGCCGGTCCCCCGCCGGGCGAGTTCGCGGCGGCGCTCGCTTGGCTGGAGAAGCACACCGTTCACGTGGCCGATCTCGAAGAGCCCAACGATGGTGCGCGACTCGTCAGAGCCGCGCTGGACGCGCTATCCAAGCGTCTGGACGGCAAATCCGCAGCGGCGAACACGGTCGCGCGCAAGCGTGCCGTGCTCGTAAACGCGTTCAACTACGCGGTGGAACTCGGCAGGCTGAACGGCAACCCTGTCGATGGCATCGCGTGGAAGCGCCCGAAGCAGGACGACCAAGTGGATCGTCGCTGCGTGGTGAACCGGCAACAGGCCGAGCGTCTGCTCGCGGCGGTCGAAGCACAGGGGGAAGTCGGTCGCAGACTCGCCGCGTTCTTCGCGACGCAGTACTACGCGGCTCTACGGCCTGCCGAGACCATCAACCTGCGCCGGAAGAACATGGCCGCGCTCCCTGAAGAGGGATGGGGCGAATTGCTGCTCACTCGCTCGAACCCACGCGGGGGTACTCGCTGGACGGATTCGGGGACGTCACGGGAGGAACGCAGCCTCAAGCACCGATCGGACGAGACGACCCGCGTCGTCCCCGCTCCCCCGGCCCTGGTCCAACGCCTTCGCTCGCACGTCGAAGAGTTCGGGTACGGGCACGAGGGTCTGCTGTTTGTCGGACCGCTCGGCGGGCTGCTCGATGAGTCGAGCTACCTCCCGGCGTGGCGTGCGGCCCGCCGCACGGCACTGACAGACGAGGAGTGCGCCTCACCGCTCGCCGCCCGACCGTACGACCTGCGTCACGCCGCAGTGTCGACCTGGCTCAACGCGGGCGTGCCGCCCGCGCAGGTGGCCGAGTGGGCCGGCCACAGTGTCGCGGTGCTCCTGCGGGTCTACGCCAAGTGCATCGTCGGTCAGGACGCGGGCGCCCGAAGGCTCATCGACGCGGCGCTCCGAGATGCCCTCGAAGACTCCTGACCCCTCGGTTCGCCCCGGCGAGCGCGGCGAAACTTCGCCGCGTATTCGCCGTGGACGGCCGTAGAGAGCCGATCCTGGCTGAACATGGCTGGACATGACGCAGGTGGGCGGCGGGACCCGGATTGACTCGGGTACCGCCGCCCACCTGCGTTTTTGCATGCCCGGACTGCTTCCTGCGGAGGACGTGGGATTCGAACCCACGAACAAGGTCACCCCTGTTAGCAGTTTTCAAGACTGCCGCCATCGGCCACTAGGCGAGTCCTCCACACCCGTTCCGACCTCGTCACTTACCCAGCAGACGAGCCCGGAGGCTCCTCGTCTGGCCGCAATTTGGCCGCACAGGTGGTTGAGACATCTTCGGAGAGCCGTTGGCCCCACGTGTCCGTCTCGTCTTTGAACAGGTGCGCGTAGATGGCGAGGGTCGTTGTCGGCTTCGAGTGTCCGAGGATCCGAGCGACCACCGTTACCGGCGCACCCATCGAGATTAGCAGCGAGGCGCACGTGTGCCTCAGGTCGTGCACCCTGATGTCGGGAAGATCCAGGGCCAACCGTGCCGGCCCCCAGGCAGCCCGGAAGAACTCCGAGGAGCGCGGCGGCCGAGGGTGCTTACCCCACGCGAACAGCAGATCACCCGGAGCCATGCCCTGTACAAGGGTTTTCAGCTCAGGGGCGAGGGTCGCGGGCAGCGGGACCGAGCGGCGACGATGCGTCTTCGTGTCGGTCGTGAAGAACTTGCCGCCCACCTCGGAGATGGTTCGGACCACGTCCACCCGAGCACGGTCGAAGTCGAGATCCACGGGACGGATCGCGATGCCCTCAGCCCACCGCATGCCGGTATAGGCGAGCAGGCGCACGAGGGTCCCGTAGGCACCACCGATCTTCCCCGCCAGTTCCTCTACGACGTCGATCGTCATCGGAGTCACGACACGGGTCGTCGTGAGGCCCGGAAGGTCGAGGCCCCGCGCAGGGTTGCGCACCAGGCGCCCGCCCTTCACCGCGTCATCCAGAATGCGGCCGAGCATGTGCACCGCCTGACGCGTGCGCGACGAGGAGACCTCACTACTCATGCGCGCGATCCAGTCCGTGATGCCCTCGTAGTCGATCTTGTTGATCGGTATGTGCTCCCACTCGGGCATCAGTCGCGACCGCAGCAACGACGCGGCCCCCTGCTTGGACTTCGGCTTGCTCCAGACCTGCCGCCCGAGCCACGCCGTCGCGAACTCTCCGAACGCGACCTTTCCGCGCGCCGGGTCCACCCACTCCCCGCGCATCTGCCGGGACTGCTGTGCAGTGATCCAGGCTTGCGCCTCACGCTTGGTACCGAACGTCTTGGACCGCTCCTTGCCGTCCGGCCCCCGGTACCGGGCCCGCCACTTGTCCCCACGCTTGTTGATGTGTCCGGACGTCATCAGGCCGCCACCCGTCCCCCGAGCCAGACCCGGATGTCTTCCGGATCGAAACGCAGCCAGCGACCGACCTTGTAGGCCGCCGGACCCTGCCGCTTGTACCGCCACGCGTAGAGCGTCGTGACCTCCACGCCGAGGTATTCCGCCGTCTCTTCCGCCGTCCAGAGAACGGCCGGCATCTTCTGTCGAGTCCTCACGACACGTCCTCCGTCCAACGCACGTCCGCCGAGATCCCCGAACGCACGGCGGATTGCTTCGCCCCCGACACGGCCGGCAAGTCGTCGTCACAGACGAAGACCTGACCACCGGCGAGGTAGCCGACCGGCGCCATCGGAAGGTCGAGGCGCCCGCAGAGCAGGCAGGCGTGTCCGTCGATCTGTTCCGGGCCGAGTGCCCCGGCCGAAGCCGGGGCACCCAACAGGGGGAACAGCGAGAGCTGTTCCGTCACTGGGACTTCACCGCCCAGGTCTGGTAATCCGCCTCAGCCGCCCAATCCACCAGCGTGTGATCCGGCGAGTAGGGGAAGCGCACACGGACGGGCACCGGCCCGTGTTCCTCCACGACCACGTACGCCACACCGGCAGTGGCGTAGCGGTTCGCCGGAGTCGCGGGCGTGATCAAGTGGCAGGCCGCCCCTCGGTCCGAGGCACCGTCACCGAGGACCATGTCCGTCTCGGAGTCGGAGGCCAAGCGCAGACCGATGCGCACGAGGAAGAAGTCCCGTTCGGCCGCGAACGCCTTCAGGCCGCTCTGAACCAGAGCCATCACGTACATGCCAACCGATCGACCCTGAGTCAGTAAGAGCAGCAGGTCAGCACTCGTCTGGTCCCGCCGCTTCTTGTCCTTGTCGAGCACGCCGAGGGACGCGTACTCATCGATCGCGAGCCAGACCACCGGCATGGACTTGGAGACCACGAAGTCACGCCCGGGGCGCTTCTGACGCTCTTTCAGTTCCACCACGAGATCCGCCAACAGAGCCGCCCACTCTTCGGGATCGTGAGCCAGGCGCCGGAAGACGTCCGGGCACGCGCGCAGTTCCTGACGCTTCGGGTCGATGCCGTACAGCTCTGCCTGACCCGAGAGCGCCAAGCCCCGGAGATGGTTGACCATCCCCCAGAGCACTGACCCCTTGCCGGCACCCGTACCGCCCACGCACAGGGTGTGCGCCAAGGGCAGCGACACCGGAACACCGTCTTCACCGAGAGCCGCCGTCCAGCGGAACAGGTCGGGCGACACCGGCCATGTCTCGATCCCGATCAAGGCCGCCAAGGGGTCGGCTACGCGTGCCGTCCACGACAGGAGGCCCGGAGCGACCTCCCGAGCCGACACCCCGGAGATGCCCCAGTGATGCCGCAGCTCATCGCAGACTTCCGCCGACAGATACCGCGCCACAGGGACGCCGGCCACCGGACGGAACCGGAAGACAGGACCGACCGCCGAGGGCTGTACGTCCACCAACTCCGGCAGGATCACAACCGGTTCAGCCTCAGCAAGCCGAATCATGAACCGCGTGTGCTCCTCCTTGGAGAGCGTGGACCGCCACACTTCCTCACCCGTCGGACCGGGCCGGCCCTTGTCGACCGCCAGCCGAAGCGAGGCCATCAGTTCGGGCCAGCAGCCACAGACGAAGCTGACCACGCCGGCCCCGACCTCACCGTGTGTCCGGACGAGCGCGGCCCACCGCCGACGCCGCACCAAGGCCCGCGCACCCCAGACGACGAGGAGCACCAGGAGCACGCCCACGTACACCGGGAACAGCGGAACGCCGAGCACCATCAACAGCAGCGTCCCGAGCACGAACAGCACTGACCCGCGCACTACGGGAATCTGCAACAACCGCCACGCGTAGTAATCCGCACGGCTATCCATCAGGCACCCGCCGACTTCTTGCCAGCCGGAGCCGAACCGTCCACCGGAGCCAGGCCCTCAGCCTTCACGGACCAGTTGACGCCGTACGTGTCCTTGCCGGACCAGCCATCGATCCACGCCCGACCGGTCAACCGGTGCGGCATCATCAGCGCGAGGTCCGCCGCAGCCCCGGGCAGCGTGAGCCGCATCGGAACCGCCTTGCTCGCCCCGGCCACCATCACGTTCACGTCCACGTGAAAGGCGATCTCACCCGTGCGCTTGTCGGTCTGCTCACGAGTCGCCCCGGCCAACGGGAAGACCATCACGTCGGTGAGCACGATCGGGAAACCTTCAACAGCCATGGAGCCCACTCCTTGAGTCGAGACGTCGCGCGGCGCGGGGTTTCCGCGTCACCCTTTAGAGGTGCGAGCGGCGACGCCCGTGTGACACGTCCGAAAAAGATTTCGAGACGGCATCCCGCCAACCCGAAGGGCGGCGCAACACTTGAACTCAACGTGCAAGATCTGCACACTATGGTCAAGAAGAATCTACGACGTGCAGACATGGGGGCGCAGTGGCTCGACATGGGATGCTGGGAGCACGCGAACAGAGAGGAGGGCGCCGCCATGGGGCGTCCAGCCCAACCGGTCCCCTCGGAGTTGGACGAGTGGGCCTTGCATCACATCCAAGTGGCAACCCGGCTACTGGCTGTTGCCAGCGAGAGGTCACGTCCGTTCACCGCCACCGACGACTACTGGTCAAAGATGGTGCTAACCGCGCTTGAAGGCGCGCGCGCGGAAATCAACCGCCTAGCAGGTGTCATCACGTCATATGCAGTCAACGAGGCAGGCGTAAGCAATCGCGAATGTGCCGAGATTGCCGGCGTCGCCCCAAACACCTTGCGCAGCAGGTCAGCGGCCTACCACGGCGAAATGCTAGACGCCAAAGACGGCGTTCTGAGCTTCGAAAAGGTACAGGCGGAGGGGTTGAGAGACGACATCTTGCTACACAACACGCTAAAGGAAAGAGACAAGGAAAGAAGCTAGAGGATGCGAAACGAAAAGGCGCCACGGCATATCGCCAGTGGCGCTTTTTGTTGCTCATCAACCGAACATGGATACATCGGCGGCAGGGCGAGGAGGGGTCCTGTGGACAGCACAAAGCCCCGCCGGGCCACGAACGGCCAGACGGGGCAGGGGCGGGTGCGGCTAGGGTCTGTTTGAAAGTGGATCTTGGTCATAGCCATTCGCCGATGGCGGCGATGGTGACGGTGGCTTGGTAGCGGACGGCGAGTTTGTCGTATCGGGTGGCGACTGCGCGGTTGCGTTTGAGGCGGTTGATGCCGCATTCGACGGCGTGGCGGGCCTTGTAGTCCTCGCGGTCGAAGGCCGGCGGGCGTCCGCCCGCCGGCCCGCGGTTCTTGCGGTTGCGGATCTGGTCGGCGGGTTCGGGGATGGTGCAGGCGATGCCGCGTCTGCGCAGCAGTGCGCGGTTCGCGCGGGAGCTGTAGGCCTTGTCGCCGCGCACCCGCCCGGGGCGGGTGCGCGGTCTCCCGGGTCCGGTCCTGGGGACGCGGATCGCGTCGAGGAGGTTCGCGAACTGCGGGGAGTCGCCGCGCTGTCCGGCAGTGAGCAGCACCGCGAGCGGGCGCTGGCCCTGCTCGACCACGAGGTGGATCTTCGTGGTCAGCCAGCCGCGGGAGCGTCCGAGGGCGTGGTCGGCAGGCTCGTCGGCGAGGCCGCCGGGCGCCTCGCGCTGCAGATCCCCCTTTTCCGCGCCCCGGCCGCGTGCTGGTGCGCCCGCGCGATCGTGGAGTCGACGTTCACGTCCCAGGTGATCAGCCCGGCCGCGTCAGCGCGGGCCTGGAGCTGTTCGAGGATCCGGGCCCAGGTGCCGTCGCGCTGCCAGCACCGGAACAGGCTGTAGGCGGACTCCCACGGCCCGTACCGCTCGGGTATGTCCCGCCACGGCGTGCCCGCCCGGGCGCGCCACCGGATCGCGTTGATCTGGTCCCGACGCGTCCATTGCGTCGGCCGGCCGCGCTTGCGCGCGGCCGGCAACAACGGTTCCAGCACAGCCCATTGACCCTCGGTCAGATCTCCCCGTCCCACCAGAAGATCATCCCAGACCAAGATCCACTTTCAAGCAGACCCTAGACGCATGAACTGAGCCCGGCGCTCTGAACGCTCGTCGCGGACAGCCGGTGACCGGGAACGACCCGGCCACCGGCTTTCCGGGCGGCCGCCTCGAATGTCAGGGAAGTCCCTGGCGCCGGAATCGGATTCGCTTGGCAAGATCACCAAATGAGCCGTACAGAACCGATTTCCCCCGCGTCCCACTCCTACGGACTCCGCCACGGCGGGTCCACGATCCCGGGCTTCATCGTCGCCACGGTCGTCACGGTGATCGGCGTCGCCACCGTGCCCTTTGCCGACGGTTGGGGCGTCCCCTTGGCGATCGGCGTGGGCGCCGTCGGCCTGGTCTTCGTCGTCCTCGCCCTGGTCTCGTCCCGGCGCGTCGTCGTGCGGGCCGACGCCACTGGCCTGGCCCTCCGCCCGGCGTTCCAGACCGCGCGTACCGTCCCCTGGGCGCACGTCAACGCCGTGGTCGTGTGGTCGATGGACGAGCAGGGCCGGCGCGGCCTGCGCGGCCTCGGCGTCGTGGCCGACCCCGAACACCGCGCCACCATCACGCGGCCCGCAGGCGGGTTCATGAACTGGTCGTGGGCGGCGTACGACGCCGGCGCGGGCGCCACCGTCTCCCCCTTCACCACCCCATGGCAGGGCGACGTCGACGACCTGCGTGAACTCGTCACGGTCATCCGGCACTTCGCCCCCGCCGCCCGGATCGTCGACCACGCCCACGCGAATCCGGTCGGCACCGACACTCTCGACGACGAAGACGACGACTAGATGAATGAGTCCAAGGGGTGTTGTCGCGGTCAGTGATCGTAGGCGATCAGTGATCTTTTGATCGGCTGCTCGGTCTTGTCGTTGTGCCAGATCGCGGCGGTGAGTGCGAGGACGCGTGTGAGGACTCGGACGGTCACGCCCGCCGGGGTCCTGCCGCCGTGTCGTTCCAGGTCGAGCTGTCCCTTGAAGGTCTGGTTGATCGACTCGATGACCTGCCGCAGCGGCTTGAACAGGTGCGATCCGGCCCGCTCGGGCTCTCCCTTGCGGGCCGGGCGCAACAGGACGAGCTCACGCTGGGTGAGGTCGTCTTCGAACGCGCGGCCGTAGTAGTTCTTGTCTCCGATGATCGTCTGGCCCGGGATGCGTGGTTCCGACCTCGGGCGCGGTGTCGAGCATGCCGCGCAGGATTTCGCGCTCGTCGGCCTTCGCGCCGGTGAGCGCGAACAGGATCGGGAGTCCGCCGAGCGTGCAGACCAGGTGCAGACGCAGGCCCCAGAAATACCGGGAGTGCGACGCGCAGTAGCCGTACTCGGCCCAACCGGCCAGGTCCGAGCGTTTCGCCGTCTCCCGGGAACAGCCGCAGCCGACCGGGGTCGAGTCGACCACCCACACGTCGTCGCCCCACAGCGACGTGTCCGACGCGAGCATCCTGATCATGTGCCTGACCAGCTCGCACGCGCCGCGCAGCCGCTTGTTGTAGCCGGACTGCCCGGGCACGTAAGGGAACAGGCGGCGGAAGTCCCGGCCGACACGACGCAACCAGCGCCGCTCGGAGGTGTAGCCGAGCAGTGCCGACATCACCGCGAGCGTCACCAGCTCGGAGTCACCGAGCGTGGGCTTGATCCCGATCCGCGGACGCCACGGTGCCAGTTGCGGCGAAGCCTTCAACGCATCATCGACCTTCACGTACAGTGCAGTTGCGAGGGTGTCCAGGTTGTTCGTCACAGACTGACCATGGACGCCCTCGCTCCATGTCCGCAGGCAAACCCTTGGACTCATTCATCTGCGGCCGGGCTGATCACCTGGGACGTGAACGTCGACTCCACGATCGCGCGGGCGCACCAGCACGCGGCCGGGGCGCGGAAAAAGGGGATCTGCAGCGCGAGGCGCCCGGCGGCCTCGCCGACGAGCCTGCCGACCACGCCCTCGGACGCTCCCGCGGCGGGCTGACCACGAAGATCCACCTCGTGGCCGAGCAGGGCCAGCGCCCGCTCGCGGTGCTGCTCACTGCCGGACAGCGCGGCGACTCCCCGCAGTTCGCGAACCTCCTCGACGCGATCCGCGTCCCCAGGACCGGACCCGGGAGACCGCACCCGCCCCGGGCGGGTGCGCGGCGACAAGGCCTACAGCTCCCGCGCGAACCGCGCACTGCTGCGCAGACGCGGCATCGCCTGCACCATCCCCGAACCCGCCGACCAGATCCGCAACCGCAAGAACCGCGGGCCGGCGGGCGGACGCCCGCCGGCCTTCGACCGCGAGGACTACAAGGCCCGCCACGCCGTCGAATGCGGCATCAACCGCCTCAAACGCAACCGCGCAGTCGCCACCCGATACGACAAACTCGCCGTCCGCTACCAAGCCACCGTCACCATCGCCGCCATCGGCGAATGGCTATGACCAAGATCCACTTTCAAACAGACCCTAGGCGTTCAGCGCCGCCGTAAGGGCTCGCCATGACGCGGCCCCGACCACGAGGTGACCAACGCTCAGGTCCTTACTGTCACGGACCGGGACGAGGCCCGGGAAGTCGCCGGCGACTTCGACGCACTGACCCCCTTCGGCGTTGCTGTAGCTGGACTTTCGCCATGCGCAGGGCTTGGGCTGAGCTTGGGATGCGTGCACCACTGTCTAGGCCCTCCATTACTTCTCGGATCATGTCCATGGACATGCCTGTAGGTAGGGCTCGTGCCCGTTGCCGATCGTAGGTCACGGCGTACTGCGTAACTTCGTCCGGATCTTCAATCAGACGTCCGACGTCGGCACCTTCGGTGTACGCAACCTCGCGCTTGTCGCCTGTCGTGAGCACCGTCAACGAGCCTCCCATGCCTTCGTGTTCCCCCTCGGAGAACGGGAGTATCTGAACGCTGATGTGGGGATCGTGCTCGGTTGCCAGTAGGCGCGCGAGCTGCTGTCTCATTACATCCGGCCCGCCGACCCGCCGCCGGATGACGGCTTCATCAAGGACCACCCACAGGTATGGCGCGTCCGGACTGTTGAGCCGTTCTTGACGACCTAGCCGACCGATGACGCGTTCTTCAAGATGGGCTTCGTCGCGAAGCGAACGCCCTTTCCGCAGGACAGCCCGTGCGTAGTCCTCGGTCTGGAGAAGACCAGGAATCACCTGGACTACGTACATGCGCATCTCGCGTGCAGCGCCTTCAAGTTCTATGAAGGGCTGTGACCACGCGGGAAACGTCCTACGGCTCACGTGCGACCACAGATCGGTAAGGAGCCCGCCGGCCTTCAGCGTGGCGTCGAGCTCCATTGCGTTCGCCAGGGTCGGTGGGTGCCGGGTCCCTCGTTCGATCTGATTTAGGCGTGTGCCGCCAAGACCGTGCATGGCGCGCCCTAACTCTGCCTGGCGATACCCGGCTGCTTCCCGAAGCACGGTAACCATCCGGCCGAACAAGTCTGCGAGTGGCATTGCGTCTTGGGCCTCGTCGTCCATGCATCCCCCTTTACGGACAGTTCCGTAAACGCAGACGGCTGTTGCAGCGTAGCCGCCGGCATGAAGCTTGTTCCACAGAGTGGCCGGATCAGCACCTACGGCAACCGGAAGGTAGCGCCATGCCCAGACGTCTGTTCCCCCTTACCCAGCAGTGGACCGGAGACGAGGTTGACGAGCTGATACGGCGCGTTGACACGGTCCACGTTCGGGACGAACGCAGCGGGTTGGAAGGCCAGTTGGTCGCCCGCGACGGGCAGCGCGTGACGTTGGCGTTGGGCATGAGCACCTTTCGGTTCCGGTTGGACGACCTTCGGGTGCTCGTGTACGTGGACGAGGCGCCGCAGGAGGGGAACGCGAGTGCCGACGTATCGCGAGGGTGACTACGTGGAGCCGATCAATCCGGCCGCGCGAGAGGTCCGGCATCCGGGCCAAATCCTCATGGCTCAGCCGCTTCCCGCCGGCCAACGGCTCACCGTGCAGCCGTTCGACGGAGGCGTCATGTGGACCATGCCTGCCGACAGCGTCCAGCCCGCCGAGCGGCAGGCCCCAACCCAGTGAGAGGCAAACGCAGTGTGGCGAGAGTTCGTGCCGACCATCACCTATGGGGACAGCACCATCCGCGATGGTGACCCGGTTGTGTGGTTAGACGAGCAAGGCATTCCGCAGGAAGCCGACGAGGAGCACCCTCACGGGGTGCTGATCGGCCGCACAGCGGACGAGTCACCGCTAGGCCATCGTCAGGCCCCACACGGCGTACGACAGCTCAGGAGCGGTCAAGGAGTGGCGCGCACCCTTCGACCGGATCGAGCTTGACGCCTTTCGCAAGAAGACCGCCGACGTCATCCGCCGAGCGCACACGCACTGCTGCCCGGATGGCGTGATCGTGCACACCTACGGGGACTAGCCGATGGGCTGACGAAGTCCCATATGGAGTAGGCCAGTTGGCGCCGCCGCAGACACGGCCACTCTCCCTTATCGACCGTGCCCGTCTTCCCGGCGCGCGCGGTGCGGCTCAGCCAAGACCCGGGATATCTCAACAGGAGGTACAGCCGTGACGAGAGATTTGGGAACATGCGAAGCGGACACCACAACCTGCGGAAATTGCGGCGGCACCGCGACCCGCAGGGGGAACACGTGGACGTGTAACAACGGATGCGGCTGGATTCTCTCCGAGCCGTTCGCGGGCGGAGCCGCCGTCTTGCTGGCTGCTGTCATGTTTCTGTCCGCGTGCGTGGTAGGTGCGCGTCGTCGGGGCCCCGGGGCACAATAGGGGCATGAGCCAGGAGCCCGAAGTGATCCGGTCGCCTCGCATAACGCGTGTCGGGCGTTCGGTGCCCGATCCGTATTACACGTCGCACCGGTGCCCCAAATGCGGATCGCAGGTGGACGGACTACACGGACGTTGGGCGTGCGGACGCTGCGGCGAATGTTCGCCCTACAAAGATCCGCCTGGCGGTTGGCGGGCGGATCCCGGGTACGACGATCCGCCCAAGTCGGTACGGAAGCGCGTGCACAAGAAGTGAGCACCGACCAGCCCCGATCGGAGCCCCATCCGGTCGGGGCTGTGTGCTGTGTTGCTCGCGTGCAGAGTTTCTGTACCGGATCAAGGGGCGCCCCAGGGGGCGCCCGGCCGGCCCACGTGCCCGGCACCGGCTCGCCTTAGCCTTCGGCACGGCGGGCCGGACCGGGCAAGGAGCCGGCCACGTCAGAGACGCGCATGCGGAACGCATCGGATGGCTGGGGCAAAAACCAGGTAGCGGGGTGATCTCAGGTGGGACGAGACTTCTTGCTCGTCTTGAGTGCCCCACCGAGACCACCGTCTCTGCCAACCGGCGTTCGGTCGAGTTCCACAGGACAAACAAGGGCCGCGCCCCGAGCTGGTCATGCATCCGACTGGCCCACCGCGAACCAAGGCGGAGCCGCATCCCCGGCTTCCAGCAGCATCCGTCGCACCCGAGCCGCATCGTCCTTGCGCTCCTGGCCGACGACGACCCACCGAAGCACCTCCAGATTCTCAGAGGTCACCCCGGATTGATTGTGCTCCCTCCGAACGGCCCGCAGCTCCCGGAAGGTGAGGCCCGACCAACCCGGACGCGCACGCACCGCAGGACGCGGCCGAGTCCAACGCAGCTTGCATGGACGAGCCGGCACAGCAGCGCGCCCCTTCGTCAACCCCCGACCGTCTTTGCGCAGACGCGGCAGCACCGCAGGTCGTTCCTTCGCCCAGCGGACCGGCCCCGAGTGCGGACGAGCCGGCACAGCATCACGACCAGGACCAGGACGTGACTGTGTCAGCACGTGCCCCCGGAAGCCCCATCCCTTGTGCGCACGCCCAGTGCACGACCGCCCGCCCGAACAGTTCGCCGAGCACTGCAATTCCATGGCCGCACCTTCGGCCAGACGATGATGGAGCCGGGCCGGAGCCGTCTCCTCAGTCTTGGGAAGGTCCGCCCCGAGGTCTTTCGCGGCGTACGTCGTGAGCTTGCCGAGGTAACCCGCCACGACCCGAGCATGGGACCGACCGCGCCGAGTGGGGTCGACGTAGCGGACGTCCACTTGCGGCCCCCAGGAGAGGGACACAACCTCACCGGTCGAGTGGTCAAGCACCTTGCTGCGTACGGCCGTTGCAGCCGCAGCCAGGCCCCCACAGAAGGTATCCACATCCGCAGGAGCGGAGGGCAGCCGCAGGAGACAGTGAAGGTGGATCGCGCCGCGCGCCTGCCACTCTCGAACCACGAGGTAGTCAGGCCGATCCCCGAGCAGTCGCGACCACCGTTGCAGCGTCGTGTGCCACAGCCGGCCACTGTGCAGGTTGAAAAGCGTCTGTCGGTCGTAGTCGTACGTGCGCATGTCCACGGGCACACCGCGCAGCGAATCGCCCACCAAGTGATGCGCACCGCACCGACACCGCCGAGGACTACGACGTTCACCAGGACGTGCCTTCGTGCCGGCTTTGGGCACGTGGTGCACCGCACCGAAGCTCGGAGCCGTCAGCGTCACGAAGACGAACACGGCCGAGGGGTCCATGTCGAGCGCGCCCGTGCGGATCAGACGGGACGCGTCGCCCTTGTACAGCTTGGAGCACGAAGGGCACTCCGACGCCCGCCGGTTGCCGCAGCGAATCGGGACGGTCCGAGTCGAGCCGTCCGCAAGAAGACCCATGGCGGTCAAGGGCCGTTGGCAGGCGAAGTCCTCCACCGCCCGACCCGCCGCCGTCCGACGCTGCGCAAGCGCGTCGGATTCCTTTTCCCATTCAGCTTGACCGAGGCCAACCGCGCGCCCACCCTCGAAAGGTGCCGACGCGGTGCCCGGGGATGACTGCAACATCCTCGACTCCGTAACGAGCCGGCCACCGCTGTAACGGAGGTCGGCTCAGTCGTACGAAGACGAGGTCAGAACAGGCCGGATACTGGCCGCAGATTGGCCGCAAGACCCCGAGAAGCGTCGCGAGACGACGCGAAGTGACGCAAGATCAGCGATCACTCATCAGAGGTCGCGGGGAAGGCTCGAAACGACCGTGACCAGCACCGGAAGGGGTTCCGATGCTGGTCACGGGTGGGGCTTCAACGAGGAAGTCTCACGGAGCCGGATACACAGGCTCACGGTTTTCAAGACTGCCGCCATCGGCCACTAGGCGAGTCCTCCAGTGCCGTGACCGTTACCGGTCGCGGGCGGCATCAGTCTCTCATGAGCGATGCTGCGGATCACCGGGGATTCCGGGCCGACACGTCCTCGGGTCGGTGGTCGGGGTGGATGTCAGTTGTCGCCCACCCGCTGGCCCAGGGTGACCTCCGTGGTGGCCTGCTTGCCGTCGCGCTGGTAGGTGACCTTGACCTTGTCGCCCGGGCGGTGGCTCCAGATCTCGCTGAAGAGGTCCTCGTACGAGCCGATCGCGCGGTCGTTGAGCTTGGTGATCACGTCGCCGGGCTTGAGGCCGGCCTTGGCCGCCGGGCCGCCCGCGGTGACCGGGTCCTGGCCGTTGGGGCTCTGGGCGACGATCTGCGCGCCGGTGCCCGTGTAGCGCGAGTCGGGCAGGATGCCCATCTGGGCGTAGACCGGCTTGCCGCCCTGGATGAGGGTGTCCGCGACCCACTTGGCCTGGTTGATCGGGATCGCGAAGCCGAGGCCGATGCTGCCCGACTCCTGCTGCTGGGCGCCGAACGGCGACTGGCCGCCGCTGTTGGGCACCGAGCGGATCGCCGAGTTGATCCCGATCACCTCACCGCCCGCGTTCAGCAGCGGGCCGCCCGAGTTGCCCGGGTTGATCGACGCGTCGGTCTGGATCGCGTTCATGTACGAGACCTGGTTCTGGTCGCCCGAGGCCACCGGACGGTCCTTCGCGCTCACGATGCCCGTCGTCACGGTGCTGTCCAGGCCGAACGGCGCGCCGATCGCGACGACCGGGTCGCCGACCGCGACCTTCTCGGTGTCGCCGAGCGGCAGCGGCTGTACGTTCGCCGGCATGTTGTCGACCTTGACGACCGCGAGGTCGTAGCCCTCGGCCCGGCCGACGATCTTGCCCGGCAGCGTCGTGCCGTCGGAGAACGTCACGGTCAGCTCGCCGCCGTCGGCGGCGAGCGAGACCACGTGGTTGTTCGTGAGGATGTGGCCCTGCTTGTCGTAGACGAAGCCCGCGCCCGTGCCGGTCGCGGTGCCCTGGGCGCCGGAGCCGCCCTTGGTCTTGATCGTCACGGTGCTCGGGACCGCCTGCTTGGCGATGCCCGCAACGCTCGTGGGCGAGCGGTTCAGCGACGCGGGGTCCACCGGCGGCGACGACGAGTTGACGCCCGCAGAGGCCGGCTTGTCGTTGTCGTCCACGAGCCACGCACCCACGCCGCCACCGACCCCGCCGGCGAGCAGCGCGGCCACGACCGCGGCCACCAGGATCCCCGACGGCCGGCGCTTGGGCCGCGGCGCCGGCGCGGCCCCGAAGCCCGGGTAACCCGGGTAGCCCGGATAGGCCCCGGTCGCCCCGTACGGCGGAACCGCCCCGCACCGCCCGCGCCCGGCTGCGCCGCGGCGGCGAACGCCGCGGGCACCTCGGCCGACGGCTCGCCGACCGGCGGAAGGGGGGTCGTGTCCGGCGCACCCGACGGCGTCGCCGCACCGTGCGGCAGACCCACGGCGGGCGCCTCGACCGGCTTGACCGGAACCTCGGGACGGATCTCCGGCTCGGCCGGAACGGGTGTGGCGGGAGACGAACCGTGGGCCTCCCCTGGCACCGGTGAACCGACTTCGCCGCCGGTCACGTCGCGGTCGTCGCTCACGGACTTCCTCCCACACACATCGGAATAGTTGATGCCCACAGACTTCCCGACGCCCTGTCTGAACACCGTAAGAGCCGGGCCCCTCGGCGCCTCGCCCCGCTTATCCGGCGGTTATCCGCGCAGGTCGCGCGGCCTGCCCAAAGAAGAAATACGCCGCCGAACCCACCAAGAAAAGTACTCCGCGACCCGCGCGGACGCCGGCGAGGCGACACCGCGCACCCGCGACCCCCCGGGACACAGGCCGCCGGACACTCCGTGGTCACCCTGTGCTCACCCGGGGATGGCACGATTGTTCCGTGTCCACCATCGGGGCGCGCCCGCTGCGCGCCAACGTGCAGGTTGTCGCCCATCGAGGCGCGTCCGACATCGTCCCCGAGCACACGCTCGCGGCCTATCTCCAGGCCATCGAGGACGGCGCCGACGCCCTCGAATGCGACGTCCGACTCACCGCCGACGGCCATCTCGTCTGCGTCCACGACCGCAAGGTCGACCGCACCTCCAACGGCAAGGGCATCGTCTCGACGCTCGAACTCGCGGACCTATCCGCGCTCGACTTCGGCTCCTGGAAGGAATCCGGGGTCGAGCGCGAGCGCCCGGAGGAGCCCGAGGCACCCGACTGGGACCGCACGTCCGTACTCACCCTGCAACGCCTGCTCGAACTGGTCGTGGACGCGCCCCGCCCGGTGCGGCTCGCGATCGAGACCAAGCACCCGACCCGGTACGCCGGCCTGGTCGAGCGCCGCCTGGTCGACCTGCTCGACCGCTTCGGACTCTCCAGCCCCACCGGCGACGATCCGTCCCCGATCCGGGTGATGAGCTTCTCCCAGCTCTCGCTGCGCCGGATGCGCCTGATGGCGCCCGAGCTGCCCACGGTGTTCCTGATGGAACACGTCCCGCTCCTGTTCCGCGACGGCACCCTGCCTCGCGACGTCCGGATCGCCGGCCCCAGCATCGACATCGTGCGCGCCCACCCGCGCTACGTCGCCCGCCTGCACCGGGCCGGCCACCGCGTGCACGTGTGGACCGTGGACGCCCCGGAGGACGTCGAGCTGTGCCTGCGCCTGGGCGTCGACGCCATCATCACGAATCGGCCACGGCAAGTAATCACCCAGCTGTCCGGTTAGACCCTATTAGGGGGCGTACGCTGGTAGCCTTTCGAGCCGTTATATCCGTCTTGGCGTGATCGCATACCCCTATACGCCCCTGGGCGAGTCGGAGCGCGTGACGCACCGCCGTTTCCCGTCCGTCGGCATCGGGCATCTCAAGCCCGACGCGCGAGACATGCGCGCGAGGCAGGCGTGTGCACTAAGGAGGCCGGGGGTGGCAATGGTCGTGGCCCGTGGAGTGCCCGATTCCGCGGCGGTACTGGTACCGCACGCTCCGGTCGGTGTGTCCGCGGCTCGGCACCGCCTGGCCACCGACCTCGATACGCGCGGCATCGGCTGCGACGTCGTGGACGACGCGGTGCTGATCCTGTCCGAACTGTTGAGCAATGCCCTGCGGCACGCCCGCGCGCTGCCGTCCGGCAACGTCCGCGCGGCGTGGTGGGTGCGGCCCGACGGGCTGCTCGCGATCGAGGTCACCGACGGCGGCAGTTCCACCCGCCCGCGTCAGGCCAGCCCCTCGCTCAGCGCGCATGGCGGCCGGGGCCTGTCGATCATCGGCACCCTCGCGGCCGACTGGGGCGTGCGCGGCACCCCCGACGAGGTCACGGTCTGGGCGCTGGTGCCGATCGAGCAGCGCGACGGCAGCGACCGGCTGTGGGACGAGTTCGACCTGGACGCCGTGGACCCGCTCGACTGAGGTCGCCGTCCAGTCCATCCGACCCTCGATCGCCCGCGCGTTCGAGCGTCAACCCGTGCCCGGAGAACTCAGTACCCTCGGACCTGGTGAGTCGTCGACCACCATCCCCCCGACACCGAGGCGGAGAGACCGCAGCATGGGCAAGAAGGCCGCGCTGAAGGGCCACACCGGCAACAAGACCCAGACCGCAGCCGCAACGGGATCCGTCCCGGTCGTCGGTGGTCGCGAACCGTGCCCGTGCAACTCGGGCCGCCGGTACAAGGCATGTCACGGGCGCGAGGCGGCCACCGCCGCCGAGACGCTCGTCCTGCGTCCCTTCCAGGGGCTGCCGAACGAGTGCGACTGGATCGCGCTGCGCGAGCTCGTCCCGGCCGCGACCGCGCAGCTGACCCTGACGGGTGAGCACGCGGGGCAGAAGGTCACCCTGGCGACCGTGCTGCCGATGGCGTGGCCCGCGCTGCGCCGGGCCGACGGCACGATCCTGGTCGGTCTCCAGACCCACACCAGCTCGGGCGACGTCAGCCGCGACGTCGCGCACGCCCTCGAGCGCGCGCTCGTCCAAGAGGACGGCACGTCGGTCACCCCCGGCCCGCTGCCCGAGTCCGGCGACCGCCTGCAGGACCTGCTCGACGTGACCAAGCCGCTGGAGATCACGGTCCACCAGGGCTTCGACTTCTGGGTGGACGACCCGGCCGCGATGAACGCCGAGGTGAGCGCCTCGCTCGAGCGGGCGAACGCCGCCGCGATGCCGACGGTCCGACTGACCTCCGTGGACGCCGCCTACTGGTGTGGCACGACCGAGAAGAACCACCTGCGCTGGGTCATGCCGCACGGCGAGGAGGAACTGCTCGACGCGATCGCACGCCTGCACGCGGCCGGCGAGTCGAGCCTGGGCGAGGGCACCCGCTTCGTCGGCTCGTTCCGCGCGCACGGCCTGCTCGTCCCGGTGTGGGACCTGCCGACCGCGATGACCGCGGAAGACGTGGAGAAGCCGGCCCGCGAATTCGGTGAACGCCTCGCCGCGGCGATGGCCGACACCAGCCCGTTGACGCCGCGTCAGCGCAGCGCCCGCAACGGTCTACTGAACCGGCAAATCACCCTGAACTAGGGTGATTCCCTGCCGACCTGCGCAAACACGGGTTCTCACCACCCAGGGGCGCAGGTAGGGCACCCGGGATTGATTCCGGGCCGTCGGCCGGGCTGAAGAAGGCCCGGTCGACGGCCCGAGGCCCTCGTCGAGGAGCGCCTTGACGGATGCCTGGACCGTCGATCCGACAGTCACAGGATCGACCGGACAGCTCTACAGGGATTCCGAGGTTCGGGACACGAGTGACGGCAGTCGCGTGCCGGAAGCGCCGCCCTTCGTCCCGTCCGCCGCGCTGTCGTGATGCTGCGCGTCGGCGTCGACGTCGACGTCGGCGTCCGCGGCCGGCAGCTCGACGATGACGGTCAGGCCCGCCCCCGGTTCGGTCTCGACCCGCACACTGCCCCGGTTCGCGGCCACCCCCGCCTGCACGATGGCCATGCCGAGCCCGCTGCCCGTACCCGAACCACCCCCCGCGTCGACACCGCCCGCCGTGCCGTTCCCGCTGCCCTCCCGCGCGGCCCGGAAGAAGCGGTCGAAGACACGCTCGGCGTCCTGCGGTCGCATTCCCGGCCCCTCGTCGCGTACGCGTAGCACGGCACGCCGCTCCCCGCCGTCGCCCGTGGACTCGGACACCGACACGTGCACATCCGCGGACACCGGCGTGTGCGCCCGCACATTGGCCAACAGATTGCCGACGATCTGACACAGCGTCGCCTCGTCGGCCAGCACCACGCATGCGTCCGGCACGTCCGTATGCACCTGCCGAGCCACCTGCTGCGCGCGCAGGTCGGCGACCGCCCCGCGCACCACGGACACCAGGTCGATGGGACGCGGCAACAACTGCGGGCGCTGGTCCAGCCGCGCCAGCGCCAGCAGCTCGTCGACCAGCCGGGCCATCCGCTCGGACTCCACTCCCATGCGGCCCAGGGCCCGCGTGCGCTCGTCCTCCGACGCCAGCATTCCCTTCTCGTACAACTGCAGATAGCCGCGAATCGCCGCCAACGGCGTACGCAGCTCGTGCGACGCGTCGGCCACGAACCGCTTGAGGTGCGTCGCCGCGTATTCGCGTATCTCGAACGCCGACTCGACCTGCTGCAACATCGCGTTCAACGCGGTACGCAGTTGCTCGACCTCGCTGAACGACCTCTTGCGCGGTGCCACGCGCGCCGACAGATCGGGCCGGTCCGGACCGCCCTCGGCGATGCCCGACGCCGTCTCGACCATGTCCTCCAAAGGCCGCAGCCGCCACCAGGCGACGAAGTAGATGGACCCGCCCAGCAGCACCAGCAAGGCACCGCCGGCCAGCAGTTCGAAGTGCACGACCTGGTCGACCACACCGTCGACGTCCTCGGTCGAGCGCGCGAGCAGGATGTAGTGGCCGTCGCCGAGGCGCGCCGCGACGGCCCGGTAGTCGTCCCCCGCGAGGGAGATGCCGCGCGGCTTGTCGTGCAGCTTCATACCGCGCGGGTCCCGGACCACCGCCGCCAAGGCACGTTGCAGGGCGTCCGGCGCCTGGTCGGCGACCGGCAGGGGCATGCCCTGCTCATCGACCATCACGAAGGTGTTGCCGTGCAGCCCGACCGACATCAGCACGTCGCGCAGGGCCGCGGTCGGGCCCGGTTCGGACAGCTGCGCACGGGTGATGCCGGCCCGCTCGATGCCGGCCCGGCCCATGGTCAGGTCGTCGTCGACGCCCGACTCCAGATAATGCCGAACCCCCATCATGCTGAACCAGATCAGCAGCGCCAGCCCGATCGCGAGCACCGCGATGCTGCTCAGAGCCAGCGTCGCCCGCATGGCGACGATGTGCGGACGCTTGCGCGCACGCCGCGCAAACCCCCGGCGGACCCGGCCCGTCCGCGCGGCCTCGCCGCCACTCCCGGGCCCGCCCGCCTTCCCGTGCCGGCGCAGTCGTCCGCCCGGTCGTCCGCCCGGTCGCCCGTCCAGCCCGCCCATGTCGCTCCGCTCCTCAAGGCCGCCGGTCATGCCCCGCAGTCCGCCGCCCGGAGCCCGTACCCCACGCCCCGCCGCGTCGTGATCAGCGGCGGCCCGTCCGGCACCAGCGGGTCGAGCTTGCGGCGCAGATAGCTGATGTACGTTTCGACCACCGTCGACTCCACGACGTGCTCGTACCGCCACACCTCGCGCAGCAGTTGCTCCTTCGGCACGATCCGGTCGCCGTGCCGGATCAGGTGGCGCAGGAGCGCGAACTCGGTCGGGGTCAGCTCCACGCCGCGCCCGCCCCGGCTCGCGGTGTACGTCGCCTCGTCCAACTCCAGGTCGCCGTGCCGCAGTACGGGCGGACGCGGGACCGGCGGCGCGCTCTCGTCCGGCGTCGGCCGGGTGCGGCGCAGCACCGCGCGCGTACGCGCGACCAACTCGTCCACGTTGAACGGCTTGGTGATGTAGTCGTCGCCGCCGAGGGTGAGCCCCTTGACGACGTCCGCGGGCGCGTCGCGGGCGGTGAGGAACACGACCGCGATTTCCGGTCGTTCGGCGCGCAGCACGCGGCACACCTGGCGTCCGTCGCCGTCCGGGAGCGAGATGTCCAGCAGCACGACGTCGGGCCGCACCCTGCGTGCGGCGGCGAGGGCCGCGTGCACGCCGTCCGCAGTGACCACCTCGAATCCGTGGAACCGCAGGGTGATGGCGAGGACGTCGGCGATGCTCGGCTCGTCCTCGACAACCAGGACCGTGGCGCCCGCGCGCGGCTGACTGCTGCTCATGTCCCCAGTATCCGGGGGAAGTCTGCGGAACTTCGGGGGACTGGTTGTGAGCTTCCTGTGAGTCCGCCGGCCGCCCGCCGTACCGCCCCCGCACCGACCGAATCTGGCTGAGGACGCACGACCGGGCCGCGAGGCCCGCACGAGGAAGGAAACGGCTATGGCGGCCTGGGCGCGATGGTGTCTCAATCACCGGTTGACGGTGCTCCTGCTATGGGTGGTTGCGCTGTTCGGAAGCGTCGCGGCGAGCGTGGTGGCGGGCAGTGCGTACTCCAACGTGTTCAAGATTCCCGGGACCGAGTCGTCGACCGCGTACGAGCGCCTGCAGAAGGCCTTCCCCGACACGGCCGGTGATGTGGACAACGTCGTGTGGCGGACCGAGCACGGCACCGTGCACGACCCCGCGGTACGCGACCGCATGACCGCGCTGCTCGCCGACATCGCGGGCATGCCCGACGTCGGCCGCGTGGTCGGCCCGTACGACCCGGAAGGTGCCGCGCAGGTCAGCGCCGACGGACACATCGCGTTCGCCCAGGTGACCTTCGTCAAGCAGCAGTTCGAGCTGGACACCAAGGATCTCGAGCACCTGATCGAGCGCGCCGAGGAAGCGCGCGCGCCCGGGCTGCGCGTCGAACTCGGCGGACCCGCGATCGAGGCCGCCCAGGAACCCCCGGCCGGGCTCGCCGAGGCCGTGGGCGTCGTCGCGGCGGGCGTCATCCTCTTCCTCGCCTTCGGATCGCTGTTCGCGATGCTGCTCCCGCTGGTCAGCGGGGTGTTCGCGGTCGGCACCGGAATCGCGACGGTCATCCTGCTCAGCCACGTCACCGACATCCCCGAGACCGCGACGCTGCTGGGCAGTCTGATCGGGCTCGGCGTGGGCATCGACTACGCCCTGTTCATCGTGACGCGGCATCGCAACGGCCTCAAGGCCGGCCTCACCCCCGAAGAGGCCGCGGTACGGGCACTGGACACCTCCGGCCGGGCCGTCGTGTTCGCGGGCGGCACGGTGTGCGTCGCGCTGCTCGCGCTGTTCACCGTCGACATCACCCTGTTCGACGGAATCGCGATCAGCACCACACTCGTCGTGGTGCTCAGCGTGCTCGCGTCCGCCACCCTGCTGCCGGCGCTGCTCGGTCTCCTCGGCACGCGCGCGCTCAGCCGCCGCGAACGCCGGGAACCGGCCGCGAAGTCCGCCGGCGGCACCGTCGCCCCACAGTCCGAGGAGGCCGGGCGCACCGCCATGCGCTGGGCGAGCCTGGTGCAACGCCGGCCCCGAGTCCTCGGCCTCGTCGCGCTGGCCGTCATGGCGGCGCTGTCGTTCCCGGCCCTCTCGCTCCGCCTGGGCGCCAACGACCAAGGCAACCAGCCGACTTCGCAGACCGTCCGGCAGGCGTACGACATGCTCGCCGAGGGCTTCGGCCCCGGCTTCAACGGCCCGCTGCTCATGGTCGCCGAGCTCAACGGTCCGCAGGACCGGCAGGCGCTGGACACGCTGATCGCCGACGTACGCCGCACCCCCGGTGTCGTGCGCGTCGTCGAAGCGCCGGTGCCCGCCGACGCCCGCGGCCTCGCCGCCGGCACGCGGGCCGTGCAGGTCGTGCCCGCGACGTCCCCGCAGGCCGAGGCCACCGACAAGCTGATCGACACGTTGCGCGACAAGACCGTCCCCGCCGCCGCGAAGGGCAGCACCCTGAAGGTGCACATCGGCGGCGAGACCGCGATGCAGAAGGACTTCGCCGCCGTGGTCGGCGATCGGATGCCGGGCTTCATCGCCCTCATCGTGGGGCTGGGCGCGCTGCTCATGCTGGTCGCGTTCCGCAGCCTGCTGGTGCCGCTGACCGCCGCGCTGATGAACCTGATCGCGGCGTGCGCGTCGTTCGGCATGCTGGTCGCGATCTTCCAGTGGGGCTGGGGCATGGACCTGCTGGGGCTGGGCAAGGAGGGGCCGATCATCTCCTTCCTGCCGGTGATCATGCTGCCGCTGCTGTTCGGGCTCTCGATGGACTACCAGGTCTTCCTGGTCAGCCGCATGCACGAGGAATGGCTGCACACCCGCGACAACGCTCGTGCGGTACGCGTGGGCCAGGCCGGGACCGGGCGCGTGATCAACTCGGCCGCGCTCATCATGATCTTCGTGTTCAGCTCGTTCGTCCTCAGCGGCGACCGCGGCGCGATGATGGCCGGTCTCGGCCTGGCGGGCGCGGTCGCGCTGGACGCGTTCATCCTGCGCATGCTGCTCGTCCCCGCCGTGATGCACATCCTCGGACGCGCCAACTGGTGGCTGCCCGCGTGGCTCGACAAGCGGCTGCCGCACCTGGCGGTGGACCCGCCCGAGCGGCCCGCCACCGCCACGCCCGGCACCACCGGGGACACCGCGGAGAAGGTCCTGACGCCCAGCCTGTAGGGGATCGGGGGGCGCCGCCCGGTGCTCGGCCGACGCCGCGGCCGGCAGAAATGCTGCCGGCCGGCGAACACCACCGGAAGGCATTTCCGCTGGTCAGACCATTCGGCGGGCGCCCCCGCAGGTCAGCGATGCGCATGGTCGGTTCACCCTGAATCGGCAAACAAAAACCGCCCGCACGCCCGTCATTGGGCGTGCGGGATCGGTCATGAACGGTCGATAGCATGCCCCGGATTGGAGATCCGGCGGCTTGTTGTTACCGTTGATCCAGCTCGGCCGCTGATGCATCCCCCGTCTTCAGCGGCCGGGCCTTTCACTTTCCCGGGGCCTTTTTCACGGCTTTTCCGGAACCCGACCAAGAGTTTTTCGGGTCTTGTCGCGCGGTCCGCACCACGGCATTTCCGGACGTTTCCCGAACCGTTGTACCGGCGCTTCGCGGGACCCGCGAGGGTCGTGCGGATCAGCGCTGGGCCGTGGTCGACCCCGAGCGCAGCAGCTTGGTCCGGCCGTCCTGGGACGCCAGTTCGGCGACCGCGGACCAGCCGTCGACGCCCTGCGGCGCACGCACCCGCGGGCTCTCGCAGCGGCCCTCGGTGTCCTTCGCGGCGACCGTGCACGTCACCCGGAGCGTGTTGCCGCCCGGCTGCAGCACGCTCATCACGAGCAGCATCGGGTCGGGCGTGGGGTTGCGGTAGTAGACCCGGCCCCACACCTCCGAGCCGTCCCGCTCGACGCAGGTCTGTGCCCGGATGCCCTTGGGGCCCTCGATCGCCTTGCCGCACACGCTCTGCACCGTGGGGGCGGACGAAGTCGAGGGCTTGGCCGAGGGTTTCGCGGTGGGCTTGCCGCCGATCAGCTCCAGCAGGCCGGTCGAGCCGGAGCGGTCGCCGTCGGCGATGCCGTTGCCGAAATCGGCGGACTTGTCCTCGCCCGGGCGCGTGATCGCTCCGGCGTCGACGGTGTGCCTGCCCTTGTCCGGGCCCGCCGAGTCGGCGGACGCGGCGGCCAGCGGAACGACGAGGCACAGGCCCACGACCCCGCCCAGGGCCACCGTACGAATGTGACCCGTGCGTGGGCGCTGCATGGTGTCTCCCGGCGGGCGAAAGGCCCCCTTCCGCACGCTCCCCGAAGGGCGGGGTTCGGATGCGGAACGGGGCCGAAATGATCGACGCGCAGAGCCTATCGCGCCGCCACGACGTGCAGCGATCACCACATGTTGCGGTTACGCCACAACGATCACTCCACCGCGTGACGGCGCGCTTTCGATCAGGCCCTGGGCTCCGCGTGCCGGCACGTGTCCACCAGCGTGCGGACCAGATCGGCGACGGCCGGCAACCACGGCCCGCCGGCCGTCGGATCCCCGGAGGGTGCCGGTGGCCTGGCCCAACGCAACAGCCCGCCCTGCACCCGCGACGGCGGCAGCGCGAGATAGCCGCCGTCGCCGTGAAAGCGCAGGGTCGAGGGCACCATGCCGTACCGGTCCAGTCCGTACCGGTCCAGCAACTCACCCAGTTCGCCGAACTCGTACGGCTCGACCAGGAACGCGTAGCGCCCCGGTGCGGCGACGACCGGACCGGTGCGCACACCGAGCCGGGCGAGTTGGTCCAAGGAGCGGGCGCCGGCCTCGGACGGCACGCTGAGTGCCGCCACCCGTCCACCGGTCGCCAGGATCACGGACGCGTCCGGTGACTGTTGCCACCACCAGCGCGCCATTCGCTCGTCACATGTGGCCGCGAGCAGGGGAGGTTCACCCGGATGGGCGCCCGGCACGCGGCAATCGGTGGCACCGCAACGACATACGCCCGACCAGCGGTCGTATCCGATGCCGGGAACCACGGGCCAGCGCCATCTCGCACACGTCAGCACGGCCGACAGCAGTGCGGTGCGTTCCCTCCGTCGTCTTCCGAGGATCTCGCGCAGCATGCGCTCGTTCCTTTCCGTGAACGTGGAAGCACTATGCGTGATACTCAGGTACTCCGCAGCCGACCATGAGGGGCCCTCTTGGCGGCACATGGCGCGAGGTGGCGCAGGGGTGGCGAATTACGGCGCCCCGTACAGGTGGTGCACTCGCGAATCGAGCCTAGGCGGGAGATGGGGGCTCCCGAGCGGACCTTGTGCCATCCAATGCTGCGGTTTGCGCTGCGGTTGGGTCTGGTTGGTCTCTGCCTGGTCCAGCATTCGCCTGATCCAGCACGGTTCTGATCCAACACCGTTCACCGAGGACGACGAACGGCCGGCCCTCGGAGGTTCCGCAGATGTCACGAGACCGTGATCACAGGGTCCGAGAACACTCCCGCGATGTGGCTCTCCCCTCCGTTGTACCCCCAACTCTCCGGACCTTCACGCCGCCGCGCCGGAGCGTTGGGCAGTACGGGTGGAAACGCCCGGCGCGCGCGGCGGCTCGTAGGATCACGCCATGGCGGAGCACACGACCGGCACACCGGCCGGCGATACGGCCGTGGTGATCCCGGCACACGACGAGGAACAACGCGTCTCGGCCACGGTCGAGGCGGCCCGCTCGATCGCGGGCGTGGACCTCGTGGTGGTGGTCGACGACGGGTCCACCGACGACACCGCGGGGCTGGCCCGGGCGGCCGGGGCCGTGGTCGCGCGGCACGGCCGCAATCGCGGCAAGGCCGGTGCGATGGAGACCGGTGCCGCGGTGGTCGCCGCGGTGGACGTGCGCGAGGGCCGCTCCCGGCCCCGCCACCTGCTGTTCCTGGACGCCGACCTGGAGCGGACGGCCGCCGCCGGCGCGCCCTGATCGCCCCGGTCCGGGCCGGGGCCGCGGCGATGACGATCGCGGTGCTGCCGCCGCAGCTGCGGGCCGGCGGCGGGCACGGATTCGTCGTGCGCGCCGCGCGGGACGGGATCGCGCGCGCGTCCGGGTTCACCGCGACGCAGCCGCTTTCCGGCCAGCGCTGCCTGACCCGCGAGGCGTTCGAGGCGGCGCTGCCGCTGGCCGCCGGATTCGGCGTCGAGACCGGGCTGACCATCGACCTGGTCCGCCAGGGCTTCGTGGTCGAGGAGGTCGAGGTCGAGCTGCACCACCGGGTGACCGGCAAGGACTTCGCCGCGCAGCGGCACCGGGCCCGCCAGTACGCGCACGTGGCCAGGGCGTTGGCCGAGCGCGGGGCGGCCGGGGCGTTGCCCGGGGCGCTCCGCGGCCGTGGCTGACCCGGTGTCGGGACCACCGGTGGCGGACCGTCGGACCTCGATGTTTCACGTGGAACATCCGTTTGGGCGAATCGCGCTCGGGCTGCTCGGGGTCGCGATCGGCCTGATCGTGCTCACCGGGCTGCTCGGGCCCTCGGCCGCGCAACCGCCGATCCCGGGCGGTCCGTCGTGGCTGCCGCCGTACCGCTTCGACACGCACCCCGCCGCCGGGCTCGTGACCGGGCTGCTGCTGACCGCGGCGCTGGTCGGCGCGGGCGGGCTCTGGCTCGCGCTGCGCGCCCTGGCGCGCGGGTGGGCGCCGGATCCGGGCCGGCTCACCATCGCCGGCGCGGTGGCCGCACTGGCGGTGGTGTGCGTGCCGCCGATGGGTTCGGCCGACCACCTCGTGTACGCCGCCTACGGGCGGCTGGCGGCGACCGGGGGCGACCCCTACCGGGACACCGCGGCGACGCTGGTGCGGGACGGGGACCCGGTCGGGGCGGCGGTCGAGGCGCCGTGGACCGACATCCCGTCCGTGTACGGGCCGGTCGCGACCGCCGAGGAGTGGCTCGCGGCCCGGATCGGCGGCACGTCGGTGCACACCATCGTGCTCGTGCTCACCCTGCTCGGCGCGGCCGCGTTCGTGCTGACCGGACTGCTGTTGCAGCGCGCGGCCGGGCCGGATCGGGCCGCCCGGGCCCGGGTGGCGATCCTGTGGTCGCTCAACCCGCTGCTGCTGTTCGTGGCCGTCAACGCCGGGCATCTGGACGCGTTCGCACTGGCGTTCGCGGTGGCCGCGCTGGTGGCGGTCCGCCGCTCCCCCGCGCTCGCCGGCGTCCTGGTCGGGCTGGCCTGCGCGGCCAAGATCTCGCTGGGGCTGTACGTCCTGGCCCTGGCGTGGGGTCTGCGCGGGCGCCCGCGCGCGCTCGCCGCGCTGGTCGGTTCGGCGCTCGCGGTCGGGATCGCGACCTATCTGCCGGTCGGCTTCGGCGCGTTCGACCAGATGCGCGAGAACACCAGACTGGTCTCGCTCGCGGTGCCGCTGCGGCTGGTGCTGGGGCCGATGGAGTCGCTCTTCGGGCACGACACCGCACGCTCGCTGATCGGCCTGCTGGGCTGGATCCTGACCGGGCTCGTGGCCTGGCTGCTCGCGCGGACGGCCGCCCGGGCGCGACCCGCGGCGATGGACCACGTACTGCGCGACAGCGCCGCGGCGGCCGCCCTGCTCACCCTCGCGTGGCTGGTGACGACGCCGTACAGCCTGCCCTGGTACGACGTGGCCGCGTGGGCGCCACTGGTGCTGCTCGCGCCCTCCGCGCTGGACCCGCTGCTGCTCGCCCGCAGCACGCTGCTGGTGTGCGCGTACGTCCCGGGCCGGGTGGTCCCGCTGCCCGACGCCGTGGACACCTTCCAGCGCACCCTGCGCGGGACCGTCGGCCCGTGGGCGGGCGCGGCGATCCTGGTCGCCGTCGTGCTGGTCAGTCGGCGACTGGGCGGGCCTCCGCGGCCGCGATCACGGCGATCGCCAGCGGCGCCGCGATCGTGAGCGCGACCGCCGGGATCTGGATGCCGGAGTCGTTCACCGCGTAGCCGACCACCGCGGTCAGCCAGCACGCGACCAGCGTCGAGCGGAACCACGGCACGGCCTCGAACGACCGGGCCAGGGACGGCGATCGCCACTTCTCGGGGTTGCGCACGGCGAGGATGAGGAGCACGAACACGACCGGGATGATCAGCGTGAACGGCGTGGTGAACGAGTGCAGGTTGCCCATCATCTTGCGGTGCAGTGTGTCGCCCGCGTCACCGTCGACGATCTCCTGGACGAACCGGCCCAGGTGCGAGCGATCGGCCGCCGGGCGCAGCCAGTCGAGCACGGCGATCGCGCCGATCACCACGACCGCGCCGAGCCCGACCAGGCCGACCTTGGCCCACGAGACGCGCGTGCCGGTCAGCAGCAGGCCCAGGATCGCCAGCCCGGGGATCAGCGCGAGCACGCCGCCGAAGTCGCTGCCGAAGGCGGGCCACCCGTCGGCCACGACCGCGAGCGCGCCGACCGCCGAGAGCACGGTGATCGCCGCGCGGCGCCGGTTCGCCAGGATCAGCCGGCCGGTCGGCCACGCGACCGCGAGCAGGACCGCCATCGCGAAGATCGTCCACGCGACGTTGCCGAAGCCGTAGAACCGGCCCGCGATCAGCGGGGAGAGCCCGAACAGGGTGTTGAGCTGAAGCGGCGAGCCGACCATCACGTCACCGGCCAGGATCACCGCGGTCGCCGCCGCGACCACACCGGCCGGGCCGTACGGATGCCCGCGCCACGGACCCAGGAGCGCGATCGCCGCGAGCGCGGCCGAGAACGCGGCGGTCAGCCCGAGCAGCGTCCACGCGGGGTCGCCGGCCCGCTCCCAGGGCACGAGCCCGACCAGGAACGACCCGCCGGGAACGGCCCCGAAGAGCACGCCGACGCGGGTCGCGCCGGTTATCACCATGCCCCGCGCCCGGGTCCTCCCGGTCCGCCCGAACCGGATCGCGAGCCACAGCGCGAGGCCCGCCAGGACGATCGGCAGCAGCGTGAGCCAGGTGAAGAAGTACCAGACCTCGCGCACCGTGCGGGACGCCTGCGCGCCCGCGTCGAACAGCCGCAGTTCCTCGACCGCGGCCGTCCCGGACGGGCCGCCGACGCGGGTGTACACCGCGCCGACCAGCGCGCTCGGCGCGTCGATGCCCAGCGGCGCGAGCAGGCTCGGGGTGAGATCGGTGAGCTGGACCAGGCCGTCGTTGCGGGTCGAGGTCGCGGTCAGGTAGCCGGACTCGAAGCGGGCGCCGGCCTTGGTGCCGGGCCCGCTCACCAGCAGCGCGCGCAGGTGCGGGGTGCCGGTGTCGTCGGCGAGGCCGGCCACCACGAGCTGGGTGCGCGGCGGCAGCGCGGCGGCGATCCGGGCGACCTGCGCGTCCACCACCCGCAGCCGTTCCGCGCGGTCGACGCCGGGCCCGGTCAGGCCGCCGAGGTCGACCAGGGTCAGCGCCGAGCGCTCGATCAGCGCGGTGTCCACGGCGGCCGGGTCCGGCACGTACGCGGCCCGCACGCGCCCGGAGGCGTCGGCGCTCGCGTAGGCCGCGCCGGGGCCGACCGCGGTCACCGCGCGCCCGGCGTCCGCGACCGAGGCCGCGAGTTGCCCGAACCGCGGGTTGTACCCGAACTTCTCGTTGCGCTCGACGATCGCGCGCATGTCCGGCACGCTCGCCGATCCGTCCGCGGCGATCACCGGCGGCACGGGCGCCGCGCACGGCTCACCGCTCTTCGCGCTGGTGCGCTCGTCGGTCGAGCGGGCGCCGGCGCCCGTGGTGAGCCAGCCGTCGACGGGGCACGCGCGCGGGTGCACGGTCCGCACCGACATCGCGGCCGAGGTCGCGTGTGCGCTCAGCCCGGCCAGCGCCGGAGTGCCCCGGGGATCGATGTCGTCCCAGGTCAGCCCCGGGATCCCGAGGAGTACGACGTGCTCGGTGGCGGCCGTGCGGGCGGGTGTGGCCGAGGCGGGTGCGGGCACGGCCGACAGCGTGATCACCGCCGCGAGCACGGCGAGCAGCAACCGGAGGGGACGAGCGATCACGGGTGCCTGCTCCTCGACATACGCGGCATACACGGGGACGGATGATCGCCCCAGGCTATGCGCCTGCGCCGGCCGCCACGCTCAGGGCGTCAGGCCCGCCGCGTACGCCGCCGCCGTCGCCGCCCCCATCACCACCTTCACCGGACGCCCGAGCGACTCGGCCACCGCGGCCACGTCCTCGTACTCCGGCTGTGCGTTGACCACCCTGCCCTCGAACAGCGCGGTCTTGACCCGGACCGGCAGGCCCTCGACCCGCACGGTGTCGAACTCGCGCTCCAGGGCCCGCTTCGCGACGGCCACGATCCGCGCCCCTATCGTCGAGGTCTCCAGGAACACGGTGTGCAGCGCGGCGTCCACCCGGTCGGCCGGGACCAGCACGCACAGCGTGTGCGCGGGCCGGCCCTTCTTCATCAGGATCGGGACCAGCCACGCGTCGCCGGCGCCGAGCGCGAGCAGCTTGTTCAGCACCGCCGGCCACAGGCGCGGGTCGAGGTCGTCCACGTTGGTCTCGATCAGCACCTCGCCGGTCGGCGCGGGCGGCTCGCCCGCGGTATAGCGCTCGCCGAGCACGACCCGCAGGATGTTGGGCACCTCGTCGACCCGGCGGGTGCCCGCCCCGGTCCCGTCGGCGGTGATCCGCAGCGCCGGCATCGGCCCCCAGGTCCCGCACACGGAGGTCAGCAGCGCGGCGCCGGTCGGCGTGCACATCTCGTACGGCGCCGGGCCCGCGTACACCGGGGCGGCGGCGGCCCGCATGAGTTCCAGGACCGCGGGCGCGGGCACCGGGAGCATGCCGTGCGCGGCCCGGACGCTGCCGTTGCCGAGCGCGACCGGCGAGCCGACCGCGTCCACGATCCCGAGCGCGTGCAGCGCGGTGCAGGTGCCGACCACGTCGGCGATCGCGTCGAGGGCGCCGACCTCGTGGAAGTGCACCTCCTCCGGCGAGCACCGGTGCGCGCGGGCCTCGGCGTGCGCGAGCCGGCCGAACACGTCGTGCGCGCGGGCGTGGACGGGTTCGGCCAGGTCGGCCCGGTCGAGCAGGTCGCGCACGTCGCCCCAGGTGCGGTGCACGTGGCTGTGCGCGGTCTTGACCTTGGCGTGGGTGGCACCGATCCCGTGTCGATCGGTTGGCTCGGCGGTGATCAGAATCGGCTCGACGCCCACCGCGTCGACGGCTTGCTGGACGGCCTCCAGCGGGGCGCCGGCGTCGAGCAGGGCCCCGAGCAGCATGTCGCCGCTCGCACCGGCCTGGCATTGAAACCATGCGGTTGCCAAGCGGATACCTCCTGTTCCGGCCACTGTCGCAGCCGGAATGGGCTCCCGCCGGGAAAACGGCAAAGCGACCGAAAGAGACCGCCTTCTTCCGCTTCAGTGCCCGCTTGGTTCCGGGGCTTCGCCGGTCCGACCGCGCGCCGCCCGCGCCACCCTGGCCGCGAACACGCCGGCCCCGAAACCGTTGTCGATATTGCACACCGCGACCCCGGGCGCACACGAATTGAGCATCGCCAGCAGCGCCGCGAGCCCGCCGAACGAGGCGCCGTAGCCCACGCTTCGTCGGCACCGCGAGCACCGGCACCGACACGAGCCCGGCCACGACGCTGGGCAGCGCGCCCTCCATGCCCGCGACCACGATCAGGCAGTCGGCGGAGTCGAGTTCGGCGTGCACCGCGAGCAGCCGGTGGATGCCGGCCACGCCCACGTCGTCGATCCGCTCGACGTCGGCACCGAACAGGCGCGCGGTGAACGCGGCCTCGCCCGCGACCGCCGCGTCCGAGGTGCCCGCCGCCACCACGCGCACCAGACCGCGCGGGGCGGGCGGCGCGCCCACCGCGACGCACGTGCCGCTGTCGTCGGTGTACGCCTCGCCCGGGAAGGCCGCGTACACCGCGGCCACGACGGCGGCCGAGGCCCGGGTCGCGAGCGCGGGACGACCGCCCGATTCGCGGAGTCGGCGAAAGAGCGCGACGGTCTGGTCCGGGGTCTTGCCGGCCGCGAAGACCACTTCGGGGTCACCGGTGCGCAGCGCCCGATGGGTGTCCACGCGCGCGAAGCCCAGGTCGGCGAAGCCCGCCGTCGGCCCGCGAACGAGATGCGCGAGCGCTTCGTCCACGCCCGCCTCGCCGGCGGCCACACGATCGAGCAATTCCCGTACCTCGGACCGGTCCACTCGGCCGATCGTAACCCCGGCTCCGCCGGCCCCACCCGCGTCGGCGCCCTCGAGGGCGACCACAGACAGCTGCGGGCCAGGGGTGCGGGCCAAGGGCGGACAGGTGGCTAGGAGACCGAGACCAGCGCGTCCTCGCGCCACCGCAGCGTCTTCTCGAAGCGCAGCACCGCGCCGCGCCGCGGATGGTTGCTCAGCTGGACGTGATCGGTCATCGCCCGGATCAGCATCAGCCCGCGCCCGTTCTCCGCGCCCGGTCCGGCCACCGTGGCGACCCCGCGCAGGCGCTCCACCGGAAAGCCGGGGCCGCCGTCGATGATCTCCACCCGGCAGCAGTCACCGGTGATGCCCGCCCGGATCTGGTACTCGGTGTGCGACCCGCCGCGCGCGTGCTCCACGACGTTCGCGCACGCCTCGGACAGGGCCAGGCCGATCTCCATCGCGATCTCGCGGTCGACCCCCGCCGTCTCCATCGCACCGACCAGCAGCCTGCGCGCCATCGGCACACTCGCCGACTCCCGGGGCAGGTGGACAGTCCACCTCATGTCCATGAGCGGCCTTTCGACTTCACTCGGAGTCCGGCTGGGTCCGGCGGATCACACCTGGTTTTATTGCCGCCGGTTGGTCCCTGTATGCGCACATCCCGTGATCGGTCGTCAATACACCGTAAAGACGATTCATTCGGCGCATCGGGGCTCCTCGGTCCCGGGGCCGGCGAATCCCGGCCCCGGGGAAGAGGGGCCACCCCGCGATGAGACGATGGGGCGTCATGCAGGCCGTGTCCGTACCTCTCCGCGCTGTGCGCGCCGCCGTGTTCGCGGCGGTCTGCGCCGCGCTCGCGGCATGCGGCCACGCCTGGATGTCCACCGAGCCGCTGCCCCTGTGGGCGCCCGCGGCCGGTTTCGGCGCGGTCTTCGTCGCGGCCTTCGCGGGAGCGGGTCGGCAGCGTTCGCTCGGGTCGATCACCGCCCTCCTCGCGGTGGGCCAGCTCGGGCTGCACACCCTGTTCTCGTGGGCCGCCGCGGCCGCGGTGCCCGCCGCTTCGGGCGCCTCCGGGTCCTCGGGAGCCGGCGGCCTGATCGACCGATTCCTGTGCGGTCCGCGCGACTCCGCCGGGCACATCCTGCTGCCGGCCGGCTGGTCGCCCGAGGAGATCGTGCGCAACGCTCGGGTGGATCCGACGCGGTTCGCGCAGAACGCGCCGTCCGGACACCACCACCTGCACGGCTCGGGTCCGATGCTCTTCGACGGCGGCGCCGGAATGTTGTGCGCGCACCTCGCGGCGGCCGGGCTGACCGGGTGGTGGCTGCGGCGCGGCGAGGCGGCGCTGTTCGCGCTGATCGCTCTCGCCGCGGCACCCCTGCGGGTGGTGCTCGCGGTCCTGTACGGCCCGGTCCCGGTCGTCGAGACGCCGGGCGGGGTCCGGCGCACCGGCGCGGAGCCGGACCTGACGACACATCAGACGCTGCTGCGGCACGCGGTGACCCGGCGCGGACCGCCGGCGGAGTACGCGCTCGCCTGCTGATCCCGTCGTTCCCGGTGTCGTATCCGGATCGGGGGTGACAGGCGTGCATCCGCCTCCCGCCGTTCCGTTCCGTACCGCGGCGCATCCCTGTGCGCCCGCGGACGCATCCCCCGTGGAGCAGACACCCCATGACCATGACCAACGCGCGTCGCCGACTCTCCGTGCTTGCCGCCGCGGCCGGTGCCGGCGTCCTCGTCCTCGCCGGCTCCGCGTCGGCGCACGTGAGCGTGCAGCCGGGCACCGCCGAGCAGGGCTCGTACTCCAAGGTCTCCTTCCGCGTCCCCAACGAGCGCGACGACGCGGGCACGACCAAGCTCGAGGTGACCCTGCCCGCCGACAAGCCGCTCACGTCGGTGCAGACCCGCGCGATGCCGGGCTGGAAGGCGACGGTGGAGAAGACCAAGCTCGCCACGCCGATCGACAACCACGGCAAGCCGCTCACCGAGGTCGTCTCGAAGATCACCTGGACCGCCGACGTTGGCACCCGGGTGAACCCCGGCACGTTCGAGGACTTCGAGGTGTCGATGGGCAAGCTGCCGACCGACACCGACAAGCTCGTCTTCAAGGCCGTCCAGACCTACGACAGCGGCGAGGTCGTGCGCTGGATCGACGTCCCGGGCGCGGACGGCAAGGAGGCGCAGTACCCGGCGCCGACGCTCAAGCTCGTCCCGAAGGGCGGCGAGACGAAGCCGGCCGCCGCCACGGGCGCCCCCGCGACGACCGACAACAAGGCCACGGTCTCCGCGACGACCGCGGACGACAGCGACTCGACCGCGCGCACGCTCGGCGTGGTCGGCATCGTCGTCGGTGTCCTGGGTCTGGGCGCGGGTGTGTTCGGCGTCCTGCGCGCGTCGCGTCGGGGCACGTCCGCCTGATCGTCGTGCTCCCCCTTCGGGCCGAGGTCTCGGTACGGGCTCTTGGCGCGAACTCCTCGGCCCCGGCCGATGGCGTGGATCCCGGTTCACGCCATCGGCCGGGAGCCACCGACCCGAGCGTCCCGAGCCCTCTCGCCCGCACGAGCCTCACGCACGAGCTTCGAGCACGAGCCTCACGCACGAGCCTTTCGGCAAGAAAGACCTGGAGAACGATGAGCAACGCAACGCAGTCCCCCGGTCGGGTCCGTCGCACCGGCCTCCGCCTCGCCGCGCTGGCCGCGGCGGGGCTGCTGGTGGCCACGGGATGCAGCACCGACTCGGACGGGTCCGGCGGCGGCGCGCCGGCCAAGGTGCGCGAGCAGAAGTCCATCTACAAGGGCATCGCCGTCGACCCGCCGTGGACCAAGCCGGACCTGACCCTCACCGACACGTCGGGACAGCCGTACGACTTCCGGGCGAAGACGGCCGGGCGCACGACGCTGTTGTACTTCGGGTACACGCACTGCCCGGACGCGTGCCCGACGGTCATGGGGGACATCGTGCGCGCGCTCACCAAGCTCCCGGCCAAGGACCGCGCGACCGTCGACGTGGTCTTCGTGACGACCGACCCGGAGCGGGACACCCAGGCGGCCCTGCGCGAGTGGCTCGACTCGCTCGACAAGTCGTTCATCGGCCTGACCGGCCCGTTCGAGAAGATCCAGGCCGCCGCACGGCAGGTCGGGGTCTCGATCGAGCCGCCGACGACGGGACCGGACGGCAAGGTCGTGAGCACCCACGGCACGCAGGTGATCGCCTTCGCCCCCAACAACGAGGGGCCGGTCATGTACAGCGCGAGCAGCGGTTTGAACCCCGACGGCATGCCGAACGGGAACTCGACCGACGACTTCGCCCATGACCTGCCGCTGCTGATCCACCCTGAGGACGCCAAGAAGTGAAGCTCTTCCCCCTCCCCCGCAAGGCCGTTCCGCTCGCCGTCGGCGGCGTGTTGGCACTCGGGATCGGCGGCGTGCTGGTGGCCTGTTCCGATTCCGGGAACTCGAACAAGGCCTCCGCCGCCGATCGGGCCGGCAGCCCCGCGGCCCCGACGAACGCCGGCGCCGCGAAGGGCGCCCCGCTGCTGCGGATCGTCGACCCCTACATCCCGCAGCCCTCCTCGACGGACGTCGCGGCGGGCTATCTGATCGTGCAGAACGACGGCGACACCGCCGACCGGCTGCTCTCGGTGGCCAGCCCGCTGTCCGGCGAGGTGATGCTGCATCGGACCAGTGGCAACTCGATGCAACACGTGGAGGGCCTGGACGTGCCCGCCCACGGCAAGGGTGTGCTGGCGCGTGGGGGCAACCACATCATGTTCATGAATCCGACGACGGCCGTGCGGAAGGGCGACACCGTGCCGCTCACGCTCACCTTCCAGCGCTCGGGGCCGATCACCGTGCAGGTGCCCGTGCTCGGGGTGACCGAACGACCGGGCGACACGCCGGCCGCGGGTTCCGCGACGGCGGGTGCTCCGGCGGCGAGTACCACGGCCGGCGGTGCCTCGACGGCGGGCGCGCCCGCGGAAGACCACTCGGGCCATGCGGGTCACTGACCCGGCGGCCCGGCCGGCCCCGGCCCCGCCCTCGTCCCCGGTGCGTGCCGGGGGCGGGGGCGGTCGCCGCGCGCTCGCCTGGTTGCTCGCGCTGCCCCTGCTGCTCGCCGCGCTCGTGCTCGGCGGCGCGGGGGCCGCGTCGGCGCACGCCGTCCTGCAGTCGTCCAACCCGGCCTCGAACTCGACGCTCTCGGTCGCACCCGCGACGGTCACGCTGAAGTTCAGCGAGGGCGTCGAGATCGGGCTCGGCGGCGTCAAGGTGTTCGACCCGGACGGCAAGCGGGTCGACACCAACCAGAGCAAGCACGGCCCCGACGGCGACACGAGCGTCGTCACGCCGCTTCGCGGCGGCCTGCCGACCGGCACGTTCACGGTCGCGTGGCGCGCGGTCTCGGCCGACTCGCACCCGATCTCCGGTGCGTTCACGTTCAACATCGGGCAGGCCTCCGGCGGCGTGCGGGTCTCCGACCTGACCGACCAGGGTTCGACCGCGGCCGACGTCCTGGAACGGGCCGCGAGCGGGGCCGCCTACCTGACCTTCGCCGTGCTCGGCGGCGCGGTGCTGTTCCTGCTGATCGCGCGCCCCGCCGCGGTGTCCCGCTTCCGGGTCTGGCTGCTGCTCTCGGGCGCGTGGGGCGGCCTGTTGGTGTCCTCGCTCGCGGTGTTGATGCTGCACGGCCCGAACGCCTCGGGGCTGGGCCTCACCTCCGCCTTCGACGCGGACGTGCTGCGCGCGACCCTGGACACCCGGCTCGGCAAGGCGATCTCGGCGCGGGTGCTGCTGCTCGGCGCCGCCGGCGCGCTGCTGGGGTGGCTGGTCGCCACGCTCGCGCACGCGTCGACGCGGACCCGGCGGATCCTGGCCGGCGCGTGGGTCGCGCTGATGGCCGCGATCGCGGTCACCTGGCCGATCGCCGACCACGCGTCGGTGGGTCGTCAGGTGCCGCTGGCGATCACCGCGGACACGCTGCACATGCTCGCGATGGCGGGCTGGCTGGGTGGGCTGGCGATCGTGGTCGCGCTGATCGTGCGGCCCGGCGATCCGGCGCCGGAGGCGGCCTTGGACGTACCGGCGGTACGGATCTTCTCGAAGACCGCGTTCACGTCGGTGACGCTGCTGGTCGCGACCGGCCTGTACGCGGCCTGGCGCCAGGTGGGCTCCTTCGGCGCGCTGTTCGACACGACGTTCGGCCTGCTCCTGGTCTTCAAGGTCGACCTCGTGCTGCTCATGCTGGCCGGCGCCTGGGTCGCCCGGCGGTGGCTGGCGCGGCAGCTCGGCGCGACCGCGAAGCCGAAGTGGGCCGTGCTGCGCAAGGCGGTCGCGATCGAGGCCGCGCTGGCGATCGCGGTGCTCGGCGTGACGACCGTGCTCACCGATACCGAGCCGGGCCGCACCGCGCACGAGCGCAAGCAGGCCGCGGCGGCGGGACCGGTCAGCCGCAGCGTCCCGTTCGACGCGGGCGGCACGGCGGGCAAGGGCAGGCTGGACGTCACCGTCGACCCGGCCCGGGTCGGCCCGAACGAGCTGCACATCTACTTCGCGGACCCGATCGGGCAGATCCGCGAGGTCGAGGAGCTGACGGTCTCGATGGCCCTGCCGGGCAAGGGGATCGACGGCGCGGACGTACCGGTCCATCGGGCGGGGCCGGGCCACTGGTTCGGGGACCTGCCGCTGCCGATGGCGGGCCGCTGGGAGCTGTCGTTCTCGATCCGTACCTCCGATGTCGACCGCATCACCGTGCCGGTGCCCGTGGAGGTCAAGTGAGGCACGTACGCCGCCTCTTGCTGCTGTTCGTCGGGGTGGTGGCCTGCCTCGCCCCCGCGGGCAGCGCGTACGCGCAGGAGTTGTCGGGCCAGGGTCCGAGCAACTTCCACACCGTGATGACGTCGCCGTCGGCGCTCGCCCCCGGCCTGACGGTGCGGGTGATCGAGAACGGTGCGCGCGTGGAGGTGCGCAACTCGGGTCCGCAGGAGGTGATCGTGCTCGGCTACATGAGCGAGCCGTTCCTGCGGATCGGCCGGGACGGGGTGTTCGAGAACCGTCAGTCCCCCGCCGTGCAGTTGAGCAGCGAGCGCTGGGGCTCGGTCGACGAGAAGTCGAACCTGCGGCCGACCGGCGCCCCGCAGTGGCACCGGATCTCGACCGAGCCGGTCGCGCGCTGGTACGACCAGCGCGTGCACTGGATCGTCCAACAGCGGCTGCCACCACGGGTGATGGCGGAACCGGACCGGACCCACAAGGTCCAGTCGTGGACGGTCCCGATGCGTCTCGGCGACCGGGAGCTGGCGGCGACCGGCGAGCTGACCTGGAAGCCGGGGCCCAGTCCGTGGCCCGGCATCGTGGGATCCGCCGGGCTCGCGATCCTGGTCTTCGGGGCGGTGTGGCTGCGGCCGGTGTTCCGTCGCGCGCTGCCCGTGTACGGGGTGCTGGCGGGCGTGGTCGCGGGGGCGAGCGTGCTGCACCTGGCGCTCGTGGCGGCGGCCCGGGCCGGCGGCTTCGGCGCCCGGGCGGGCGCGTTCTTCGCCGGGAACCTGCTGCAACTGCTGTCCTGTGTCGTGGCGTTCGCGGGCGCGGTGCTGCTGGTCCGCGGCCGGGTCGGCGGCGCGTGGTTGGCCGCGCCCGCGCTGGGGGTGCTGGCGCTTCGGGTCGCGGGGTACGACCTGCCGGTGCTGTGGCGGTCGTCGTCGCCGTTCGTGGGCGGCCTGGTCCTGGACCGGGCGTTGACCGTGCTCGTGTTGGGCGCGGGGATCGGCGCGGCGCTCGCGCTGGTCGTGGTGGTGCGGCGGGGGCCGCGTGTGGCGGCGGACGGTGTGGACGCCGCGGAAGAACCTGCGAGGGAAGTTGTGATGAGTCCTGAAGCCTCCGATCGGGCGACCGATCACTCGGCCGTCTCGCGTCGCCGATTCGTCGGTGTGGCGGGTGCCGCCGGAGCGGGCGGCCTGGTGGTCGGCGCGGCCGGCGGCGCGGTCGCGTTCGCGGGCGAGTCCGGCGACGGCGGCGGTACCGCGCTGACCCACGTCGGCGCGACCACCGTGCCGTTCTTCGGCAGGCACCAGGCCGGCATCACCACGCCGGCCCAGGCCAAGGCCGTGCTGCTCGGCTGGGATCTCGAACCGGGTGCCGACCGGGCCGCGGTCGCGGCGCTGATGCGGCGCTGGTCGGACACCGCCGCGCGGCTGACGCAGGGTCACCCGGTGGACGGGGACGACCAGGTCGCGGCGGACGCGGGGCCGTGTTCGCTGACCGTGACGTTCGGGTTCGGCGGGACGCTGTTCGACAAGCTCGGATTGGCCGCGCGGCGGCCGGCGGCGCTCAAGCCGCTCCCGCCGTTCCCGGACGACGCGCTGGACCCGGCCCGCAGCGACGGCGACCTGTTCACCCAGATCTGCGCGGACGACGGCCTGGTCACGTTCGGTGCGGTCCGCACGCTACAGAAGCTCGCCAAGGGGGTGGCCCGGATCCGCTGGCAGATGAACGGATTCGCCCGCTCGCCGGGCGCCACGGCCAAGCCGATGACGCATCGAAACCTGATGGGCCAGATCGACGGCACCAACAACCCGAAGGAATCCGACCCGAAGTTCGACGAGAAGATCTTCGTCACCGAGGCGGCGGCCCCGAGCCCCGAGCAACAGTGGCTCACCGGCGGCACGTACGTGGTCTTCCGTCGGATCCGGATGCTGCTCGACGCGTGGGACGGCATCGACAAGGCCCACCAGGAGCGGGTGATCGGCCGCTCCAAGGACACCGGGGCACCGCTGAGCGGCGGCGGCGAGCACAGCGCCGCCGACTTCGGCAAGCGCGGCCCCGACGGCGAGTTGGTGATCGGCGCGAACGCCCATGTGCGCGTCGCGGCGCCGGAGTTCAACCGCGGTTCGAGCATGCTGCGGCGCGGCTACTCCTACCACGACGGCTTCGGCTCGGACGGCGCGCCGGACGCCGGCCTGCTGTTCGTCGCGTGGCAGCACGACCCCGACGACGGCTTCGTGCCGATCCAGCGCAAGCTGGCCCGCGGCGACGCGCTGTCGCCGTTCCTGCGGCACGAGGCGAGCGCGATGTTCGTGATCCCGCCGGGGTGCGCGCGGGGCGGGTACGTCGGCCAATCCCTGTTGGAGGGCTGATGCTCGGGCGGCGTCGTTGGTTGGCCGGGGCGGTGACCCTGCCGTTCCTGCTGGCGGGATGCGGGAGTTGGGGCGCGGAAGGCGGTCCCGGTTCGTACATGAGCGAGGCCGAGGCGACCGCCGCGGCGTCGGAGGGCGTCGCGGTCGAGGGCGCGGACGGCGTGCAGCGGATCGAGTTGCGGGTGGACGACAAGCTGCGCTTCTCGCCGTCGGTGATCCGGGCCAGGACCGGCCCGCTGGTGATCACGCTCGCGGACACCGGGATCACCCCGCACCAGATGATCCTGCCGGGCGGCGCGCCGGTCGCGCCGTCCGCGGGCGGCACGTCCCAGGACATCAAGCTGAGTTTCGGCAAGCCGGGCTCGTACACCTTCAACTGCATGTACCACGTGGGCACCGGGATGGCGGGCACGATCGAGATCACCGACTGAGCGGTGCGCCCGGGCCGGTCCGGGCGGGGGGCGGGCCGGACCGGGCCGTGGGCGGGCCCACGGACGGTTCCCGGGCGGCACGTCGGGCGTTACCCATTCCGGGCCCGTGTCTCGGGTTGGGCACCCGGTCGGTCATGCGAGGCTACGGGCCGCCGGGTCGTGCCGTCTCCCCGCTCACGGGGTCAGGACGATCTTGCCGATCGTGCGGTTCGCCTCGCCCAGTTCGTGCGCCTTCGCGACCTCGGCCAGCGGGAACGTCCGGGCGACGATCGGGCGGAGGTCGCCCGCGTCCACCGCTGCGGCGATCAGCGCGAGTCGCTCCGGGGTGGGGTCCAGGTCGACCGTGAGGCCGCGGACGCCGGCCGCCGCCGCCTTGGCCGCGGTCGCCTCCGCCGCGGGCGGGTTGGTGATGTTCACCAGCACGCCGCCCGGTCGCAGGGTCGCCAGCGAACGATCCTCGTAGTCCCCGCCGATCAGGTCGAGCACGACGTCGACGTCACGGACCGCCGTGCCGAAGTCGGTGCTCGCGTAGTCCACCACCTCGTCGACGCCCAGCTCGCGCAGCAGCGCGTGCTTGGCCGCGCTCGCGGTCCCGATCACGTACGCGCCCCGGGACTTGGCGATCTGTACCGCCAGGTGACCGACGCCGCCCGCCGCCGCGTGGATCAGTACCCGATCGCCGGACCCCACCCGCGCGGCCTCGACCAGCGCCTGCCACGCGACGGACGCCGACACCGGGAGCGCGGCGGCCCGCACATGGTCGAGCGTGGCCGGCTTCGGCGCGAAGGACGCCTCGGCGGCGACGACGTACTCCGCGTAACCCCCGGAGAGTTGCGGGAAGCCGGGAATGCCGTACACCTCGTCGCCGACCGCGAAGCGCTCGACGCCCGGTCCGACCCCGGCGACCACGCCGGACACGTCCCACCCGAGCGTGAACGGCGGGGTCAGCCACATGCCGCCGGCGCGGATCTTCCAGTCGATGGGGTTGACCCCCGCGGCGCGCACTTCGACGAGTACCTCGCCGGGTCCTGGCGCGGGCCTGGGGGCCTCGATCACGCGGAGCACCTCGGGGCCGCCGAGCGCGTCCTGGTGCACCGTCCGCATGGTGGTCGTCGTGTTCTTCGTGGCGTTCACAGCGATGTTCGTCGTCATGCGGGCAAGCATCGACGCCACGGTCACTGTTGTGAAGAAGGCACCTTCCTGGTACCTGGGTACCTTATGCATACCCCTCCCGACCTGCGGCCCTTCGGTGGCGCGGACGCCTACCTCAGCTCGTGCGCCTCGCGTGCCGTACTCGACCTGATCGCGAACAAGTGGGTGGCCCTGGTCATCGGCTCCCTGCGCCCCGGCACCCTGCGCTTCTCGGAGTTGCGCCGCCGACTCGACGGCATCACCAAGAAGATGCTCACCCAGACCCTGCGCGACCTGGAACGCAACGGCCTGGTCCGGCGAACCGTCTACCCCACCGTCCCACCGCAGGTCGAGTACTCCCTGACCACACTCGGCGACAGCGTCAGCGGCCTGATGGAGGAGATCCGCGTGTGGTCCGAGAGCAACATCGACGCGATCGCGGCGGCGCAGGCCGCCTACGCGGAGCGGGAGACGAGCCGGCCCGCACCGGTCTGACGACGCGTCGCGCCGGTCGTGCGGAAGCCCCTCGCCGCGGGTGCGACGAGGGGCTTCCGGAACGGTGGTGCCGGCGTCGGGGCCGGCGGTCGGATCAGTGCACCACCGGTTCGGTCCGGGCCGCGGTCTCCGCCGACTCGCCCTCGGCGACCAGGACGGATTCCCGCCTCGGTGAGCGCAGCACCAGCAGGGTCAGCACGATCGCGGCGGCGATCAGGCCCGCGCCGATCCCGAAGGCCAGGCTGTACCCGCCGGTCAGCGCCTCGGCGCCGGACCTGCCCTCGGCGAGCAGGGTGTCCGCCTTCGCGCTCGACAGCGTGTTCAGGACGGCGAGGCCGAGCGCGCCGCCGACCTGCTGGGTGGTGTTGAACAGACCGCCGACCGCGCCGGCGTCCTCGGCGGTGGCACCGGACATGCCCAGCGTGGTGAGCGCCGGGATGGCCAGGCCGAAGCCGGCCGGCATCAGCATGGCGGGCAGCACATCGGTGAAGTAGTGGCCGTCGGCCGGCACCCGGGCCAGGAACAGCAGCCCGAGCAGCAGCAGTCCGAGCCCGGCGATCACCACGTTGCGCTCGCCGAAGCGGGCGTTGATCCGAGCCGAGTAGCCGAGCGTGATGATCCCGATCACGATCGCCGAGGGCACCATCGCGAAGCCGGTCTTGGCGGCGCCGTACCCGAGCACGTGCTGCAGGTACAGCGCGATCATCAACTGGAAGGCGAACAGCGCGCCGACCATCAGCATCTGGATCGCGTTGGCCCCCGACACCTGCCGGGACCGGAACACCCGCAGCGGCAGCAGCGGCGTCCGGGCCTTGGCCTGACGCCCCACGAACGCGGCGATCAGCAGCAGCGACAGAGCGCCGAGACCGAGCGTGTGCGCCGACGCCCAGCCGTACGAGTCCGCCTCGACGATCGTGTAGACGAGCAGCATCAGGCCGGACGTGATCATCAGCGCGCCCCACAGGTCCGCCCCCGCCTCGAGACCGAGCCCGCGGTCGGCGACCAGGAGACGGAAGGCGAGCGCGGTGGCGGCGACGCCGATGGGCAGGTTGACGACGAAGATCCAGTGCCAGTTGAACGCCTCGGTGAGCACACCGCCGAGCACGAGCCCGATCGAGGCACCCGCCGCGCCGACGAAGCTGAACGCGCCGATCGCCTTGGCCCGCTCCTTGGGGTCCGGGAACAGCGTGACGATCATCCCGATCGCGACCGCCGACGACATCGCGCCGCCGATGCCCTGCAGGAACCGGGCGGCGATCAGCAGTTCGGGCCCGGTCGCCACGCCGCACAGCAGCGACGCGACGGTGAAGACGATCATCCCGCCGATGAACATCCGGCGCCGCCCGATCAGGTCGCCGAGTCGGCCGGCCAGGAGCAGCAGACCACCGAAGGCGATCCCGTACGCGTTCACGACCCAGGCCAGGCCCGACTGCGAGAAGCCCAGATCGCTCTGGATGGCGGGCAGCGCCACCGTGACGATCGTGCCGTCGAGGACCACCATCAGCACCCCGGCACACAGCACCGCGAGCGCCGACCAGCGTGACCTGTCCGTGGATCCAACCGTGCGCGACATGCGATTCATCTCCCCTGAACGACCGACCGGCGGAACGACCGACCAACAAGAGAGACATTAGCAGATAGTTTTATTGTAGACGATCTCTTACGGACTCTTCTTTTAGAGACTCATCTTCTATGGATCGGTCTCGTACGGATCTACCGCTTGCTCGTGCGGGCCCGCCGCACGGTCGCCTCGGATTCGACGGGCTTGGCGAGCAGGCCCCCGACGAGCCGTCGCATCGCCGACGAGAACACCGCGCGTTCGTCCTCGGGCAGCACGGCCAACACCTCCTCGTGCACACCGTCGACGATCCCGCGCCCGGCCCGCACCAGGTCGCGGCCGGCCTCGGTGACCACGATGATCCGGGCCCGCCGGTCGGTCGGCGCGGGTCGCCGCTCGGCCAGACCGGCCTTCTCCAGTTCGTCCATGGTGACGACCATGGTGGTCTTGTCCAGGTCGGCCAGCTCGGCGACCTGGGCCTGGGTCAGGTCCAGGTCGATCGCGTGCGCGAGGACGCAGAAGTTGCGCGGCGTGACGTCGATCGCCGCGAGGGCGGCCGCCATGCGCGTGGTCATCACGTGCCCGGCGTGCACGAACATGCCGGTCAGGTCCAGGGCCGTGGGGGTCAGGCTCTCGGTGTTCAGGCTCTCGGCGGTCATGCGTCCAGCGTAACAAAATTAGGTAAGGCAATAGATTGTTCTGAAGTAGATCTTCACGTGAGAGGTCGATCGCGGCGGGCCGCCGACACCACGCGGCCGTCCCGGCGGGGGCGGCCCGGTGTCGACGGCCCGCCGGCTCAGCGGCTCAGCCCCCGAAAACGCCGCACCGCGATCGGCAGGAACACCGCGGTCACGATCAACGGCCAGACCACGGCCATCTGCGTCGCGTGCTCCTCGATCCAACTCCCGCCGTGCGGAGCCGGATTGCCGAACAGGTCGCGGATCGCGGTCGCGGTGGAGGAGACCGGATTCCACATCGCCACCGCGCCCAGCCAATCCGGCATCATCGACGGCGGCGTGAAGACGCTGGAGACCATCCCGAAGGGCAGGGCCACGGCAAACAGGCTGCCTGCGGCCTCCCGATTGCGCACGAGCAGGCCGAGGTACACCCCGACCCAGGTCAGCGCGAACCGCAGCAGGATCAACAGCGCGAACGCCGCCAGGGTCTCGGCGGGCGTACCGTCGGGCCGCCAGCCGACGGCGAGCGCGATCCCCGCCAGCACCGCGAGGTCGACGCACGCGCCGACGACGTCGGCCACCCCGCGTCCGCTGACCACGGCCGAGGGCGCCATCGGCATCGAGCGGTAGCGGTCCATGACGCCGAGTTCCTTGGTGATCGCCATCACCGACGCGGTGTTCATGAACCCCTGGGCCATGGTCATCGCGAACATGCCGGGCAGCGCGTAGTCCTTGTAGTCGACATCGCCGCCGACCTCCATGGCGCTGCCGAAGACGTACACGAACAGCAGCACCGACACGATCGGGAAGCCCAACTGCCACGCGATGATCGAGGGTTGGCGGGCGATGTGGACCAGTTCGTTGCGGACGATGGTCAGGCAGTCCGCGATCGCCCAGTAGACCCGGCGCTCGGGCGGCTCCGACGGCGGTGCCGGTTGCGTCGTGGGGCTCGTCGTCGCGCTCACTTGGCCACGACCTCCTTGTCCTGGTCCTTGTCGTGGCCCGTGCCGTGACCCCGGCCGGGGTCCTGGTCGCCCTTGTCGCGACCCTTGTCCTCGACCCGGTCCCGGTCCTTTTCCTCCTCCGGTCCCGTCTCGTGTGCGCGATGTCCGGTCAGGCGCAGGAAGACCTCGTCCAGGGTCGGCTGCCGCACGCCGATGTCCTCGATCACGATCCCGTCGTCCTGCAGCTCCCGCGCGACCCGCGTCAACGCCGCGACGCGGTCGTCGACGGGGGCGGTCACCCGGCGCTCCTCGGCGGCGACCACCGGCTCGACGCCGCCCACGGCCACGCCGGCCACCACGCGCACCGCCCGCGGCACGTCGACGGACTCGCGGACCACGACCTCGATCCGGTCGCCGCCGAACTCGCGCTTGAGCCGGTCCGGCGTGTCGTCGGCGATCTTGCGGCCGCGGTCGATCACCGCGATCCGGTCCGCCAGCTTGTCGGCCTCGTCCAGGTATTGGGTCGTCAACAGCACGGCCGTCCCGCCCGCGATCAGCGAACGCACCGCCTCCCACACCTCGTTGCGACCACGCGGGTCGAGTCCGGTGGTCGGCTCGTCCAGGAAGAGCACCTCCGGGGCGAGGATCATGCTCGCGGCCAGGTCGAGTCGCCGGCGCATGCCGCCGCTGTACTCCTTGACGCCCTTGTCGGCCGCCTCGGTCAGGGAGAACCGCTCCAGCAGCTCGTCGGCCCGGCGGGCGGCGTGCCGCTTGTCCAGGTGGAAGAGGCGGCCGAACAGGGTCAGGTTCCGGCGTCCGGTGACGCTCTCGTCGAGTGCGGCGTATTGGCCGACGAAGCCGATCCGCCGCCGGACGTGGCGCGCCTCGCGGACCACGTCGTGGCCCGCGACCAGGGCCCGCCCGCCGTCCGGCCGAAGCAGGGTGGACAGGATCCGTACCGCCGTGGTCTTGCCGGCGCCGTTCGGCCCCAGCAGGCCCTGGACCGTGCCGCGAGGCACCGTCAGGTCGAAGTCGTCGAGCGCGTGTGTGTCGCCGTAGCGCTTGGTCAGGCCCTCCGCGAGGACCGCGTCGTTCGTCGTTCGCATGTCCGTCCCTCCAAACTGGGTACACCGTACCCGATGATGCGTACGCCGTACCCATTTTTAGCCGAAGGCGGTCGCCCGGACCGGGACTCCTACGATGGAGACACCATGACGACGACCGATCACGCGGGAAGCGGCGACCTCGCCCGCAGCCTGGAACTGCTGTGGGGCCTCGACCGGAAGGCGACCCGGGGCCCCAAGCCGGGGCTGACCCTGGACCGCATCGTCACCGCCGCCATCGCCATCGCCGACGCCGAAGGTCTCGACGCGCTCTCGATGCGGCGCGTCGCCACCGAGCTCGGGGCGGGCACGATGTCGCTCTACCGGCACGTGCCCGGCAAGGGCGAACTGCTCGACCTGATGATCGACCGGGTCAACGGCCCCGGCGACGCGGAGTTCCCGCCGGGTCTGGGTTGGCGCGGCGCGCTGGAGCACGTCGCGCGCGGGATGTGGCGGCTGTACACCACGCATCCCTGGCTGCTCGGGGTCGATCAGGCCCGACCGGTCCTGGGCCCCAACTCGCTGGAGGCGCTGGAGATCACGCTCGACGCCATCCACGACGCCCCGTTGTCGGACCGCGAGAAGATGACCGTCCTGTCGATCATCGACGGCGGCTATGTCGGCGGGCTGGCCCGCATCCACCTCAACGCCGTGCACGCGGCCCAGCGGTCCGGCATCAGCGACGAGGAGTTCTGGAGCGCCCAGGCCCCCGTCCTGAACGCCGCGATGGCGAGCGGCCGCTACCCGCGGTTGGCCGCTCTCGCCGAGGACGCGTACACGACGGACGGCGAGGCCGTGTTCGAGTTCGGCCTACAGCGCCTCCTCGACGGCCTGGAGTCGTACATCGACCAGCGCTCGTAGGGCGGCGCCGTCGATCCGCGTGCTCCATCGGCTTATTGCCGTCTCCGAGGTGGAATGCCCCCGGACGGGCGTCCGGCCGGCATCATCGTCGGTCGTCGGTCGTCGGCCACGGGGAACGGGGACGGGGAACATGAACAGAACACTGCTGCGGGCGCGGGCCGCGCTCGCGATGGGGATCGGGGCGGTGGCGCTCGCGCTGGTTCCGTTCGCGTCGACGGCTTCGGCCGCGCCGGGGGCGGCCTCGGTCACCGTGCCGCCCGGCCCCGCTCGCCCCGGGGACCTGGTGACGATCCGTGGCACCGGGCTGACCGGCTGCCCCGCGAACAAGGTGGACGTGTACCTCGCCTCGGACAACGGCGGGAGTTCCGGCGGCTACCTCGACCTGCTCGCGGCCGGGCTGCCGGTGGACACCGCGAACGGGGACTCGATCGCGTTCCGGCACCCGGTGCCGACCCCGGTGTACAGCACGAACGGGAACGCGAACGTGCAAGGGCCGGTCAACCGGATCATCGTGCGGTGTGTCGGCGCCAAGGACGCCATCGCGTCGACGGCGATCGAGATCAACCAGTTCCAGACCGAGGACACTCGGACGCCACCGGCCGACCTGGCCGCGAAGCGAATCGTCCTCCAGCCGGCGACCGGCCTGCCCGGTACCGAGGTCACACTGTGGACCGACCTCCGGTGCGGGGACGCGAACGCGAGCGACGACGCGCGCGTTACCTGGGGCGGGCAGGAGCTCACCCAGCTCAGCATCCAGGGCGACAACGCGGAGTCGTATCGATTCACCGTCCCGGACGGTCCCGACCGCGGATCGCGGCCGGTCACCATCAGCTGCCTCGCGCAGGGCGCGGGGATGCCCGACAACGGGGTCACGCTGCGGACGGAATTCGTGGTGCCGGCACCGGAGTTGACGGTGACGCCGACCCGGGCCGCGGCCGGCGAGTCGTTGCGGGTCGCGGGCAGCGGGTTCGCGACGTGCGGTCGACCGGTCGACGGTGCCGCCGGAGAGCTGACGGTACGTCACGGGTCCACCGTGCTGGGGAAGGTGCCGGTGGGGGCCGACGGGCGGTTCGCCGGCGAGGTGCGCGTGCCGCGTGAACTCCCGGGCGGCGAGGGGACGCTGACCATCGCGTGTGCGACGGGCGGCGGCTACGACGGCAACGTCGCGGTGAGCCTGGCGGTGATGGGGTCGGCCGCGTCGGCTCCGGAGGCGGCCGGCGATCGGTCGGAGGCGGCGGCGAACCTGCCGAGCCCGAGCGCGTTGTTCGACGAACCACGCCCGGTGGTCCTGGCGGGCGCGACCGCGGTGCTGGCGCTGCCGGTTCTCGGCTTCTCGGCGGAGCTGTTCAACAAGACGTGGGAGCAGAACCGGATGCGGATCCGGCGCCGCCTGCGGCCGGGGGCGGCGCGACCGCGTTCGCAGCCCCGGCTGCCGGAGTTGCAGGTACTGGTCTTCGTGGTGCTCTCGGCGGCGTTCTGCGTCGCGGTCGAGCCGAACACGGGCTGGGACGCGCGAACGGCCGCGCTGGCGCTGGCGCTCTTGGCGGCAGTGCCGCTGGGGGTGCTCGTGTACGAGGGCTCGGCCGAGGCGTATCGGCGCCGCGTCTCGCGGATCCGGGCCCTGCCGCGACTGGTCCCGGGAGCACTCGGCGTCGCGGCGGTGTTGGCGGTGGCGTCGCGGCTGCTGGACCTGACGCCGGGCTACGTCTACGGCCTGTTCCTGGCCTTCACGTCGGCCGGACTGCGGCGGATGTCCCCCGAGGACGAGGGCCGCGCGGTCGCGCTCGGCGCGTGGTCCCTGGCGGGGCTCGCGGTGGTCGCGTGGGTGTGGCGGATCCCGGTCACGCACGTGCTGAACGAGTCGGACGGCGCACCGTTCGGGTGGGTCTTCGCGGAGGACCTGCTGACCCAATGCTTCGTGGCCGCGGTGGTGGGGCTGGTCTTCGGGCTGCTGCCGATGCAATTCATGGACGGGCACGCGTTGTGGCAGTGGAATCGGTGGGCATGGGCCGGGGTCTACGCGCTGGCCCTGTTCCTGTTCGTCCTCGTCCTCGTGGACCCCACGGGCGCCGCGGGTGGAGCAACCCGAGAAATGTGGCTCCGCTCCACCATCCTCTTCGGCACCGCCGCAACGGCCTCCCTTTTGTTCTGGGCAATCTTCCGCCTCAGGCCAGTCACGAACCCGTCTTCGACGTCGTAAAACACGGCGCAGAGACACGAACAGCGACACGATTCTTGTCCTCGACCGCTACGGCCCGAACTACGTAACCAGATTTGGTGTCCTCGGCTCTGATCATGGGATTCTTAACCTCGGGTGGAACGGCATAATCAACAATGTGCCATCCTTGACTTTCCAGACTTCGACGAAGACGTTCAATGGCTGGTTGAGTCTCGCCACCAGCGACATGATCTACCTGCCAAAAGTGCGCCACTTCCCACCGTTTTGACTCTTCGTCTTTCGGTGCGGATTCACAATCAGAAACATGGAATGTATCCACGGATTCATGGCTCCCGCGAATTTCCAGGCCATCCAAGATCCTGCTGGAAGCGGCCCGCAAGAACTCTTGGGCTTGCACATAGGCCGGATCGTTCTCTTCAATATGCTTTCCAGCATCCCCGGAGCATCCGACAATCAGACCCGCGAGCGACAGAAGATAAAACCAGCGCCTCATGGGCGATCTCCCCAGATGAGTCGAACATCCTCATAGTTTCCAGCGACGATTGCTGCCTGATTGTCCAGGCTTGCAGAGTGGCTCGTTGACCAGTACTCACTGTGCCCTTTGGCACCGTCAGACGTGAAGCGATTGGCACCAAAATCCGCGTCATCCGGAGTGACTCGCCGCTTAATTCCTCCATGATTGACGATCGGAGCATGGGCCCCGGATCCAATATCGGTAACGACATCACCCTGCGCCGCTCCGACCCATACATGTTTCGGGTCGGCGTGAAGATCAGCCGCTCGCTTGACGTGCATACCGGGGCTTCCGACAACAATGATGTCCTTCGCCGCCAAACCCCCACTTTGATGCGCCGCCTGCCCTAGAACGACAGAACCATAACTATGCCCAATGACTGTCACATGATTATTCGAGTCAATTCCCTGCGCCACGCCGACACCTCTCAAGAACCTCACGAAGTCCGGCGCGGCATTATCCGCGTATGACGTGACCATCGCATGCACAAGCGTGTCCGGGGCGTCGTATCCGACCCACGCAATCGCAGATACCTCACCAGGATCCTTGACCTGCTGCGCAGCCAGCCAAAGGCTCCGCATCCTGCTGACGTGACTGCCAATCCCCGCCAGTTCCGCCCCCGTGCCCGGGACATACACCGCCGTGTGGGCTGCCGTGTCCGGGTTGCCGATGGCGACGATTGCGCGGCCGTCGCCCTTTGCGCTGAAGCCCATCAGGTACATGTCATCGCCGGAGCGCAGCGTCGCCTCCAACGCCTCGATGGCGGCGAGGCGGTCCTTGAGCTCCGTGACCCGGAAGCGGAGCTTCGCGTCCCCTGTCCGGTCCGCCGCATCGCGCTTTGCCCGAGTCGTCGCCAGCTCCGCCAGCAACGCGGCCTTCGCCTCGGCCAAGGCGACCCGATTGGCGCGGTCCCTGACCTCCGTCGGCAGGCCGTCCAACGCGCCGAGCACGGCCGGATACGCCGCCAGGTACATCGCCCGCTCCGATGTGGTCAGCCCCGCCCACCACTTCGCCGCCGCGGCCGGGTCGCCCCTCGGGATCGTCGCCTGGTCCAGGCCGGTCAAGGCCGTCACGCACGCGCCGTCCGCTGCCGTGTCCGCCCAGTCGGCCGTCCCGGTCGGATACAGGCGGGCCAAGGTCTCCGCACAGTGCGTGTCGGCCTCCGTCGCCTTCCGCACCGGCTCGGCCAGGCGCCGCTCCAACTCGAACTGCCGTGCCCGCACCGCCGCGTCCGCACGGGCCGCCGGATCCGCCGCCTCGAGCCGCCCGTCGTCGAAGACCGTGAACCCCGCAGCCGCCGCTTCGTCCAACCCCGCCCGCAAGTCGTGTTGCGCGCCGCGAAGTTGATCGACCGCCGTGTCCAGCACGGCCACCACGTACCGCGCCTCCTGCGCCGCCACCCTGACCTGCTCACCACGCTCGGCCAACCCCCGGGCCGCCGCCTCCGCGTCCGCGCCCGCCCAGTGCGACGCCCGCAGCGGACCGCCGACGCCCGTGGTGGCGCGCCCGACCAACCTGTCCAGCGCCGCCGCCAGTTCGGTCCACTCGGCCACCGCCCGATCGAGCCCGCCCAGTGCTGCGTCCCGCAGCTGAGGCAGCGTCACCATCAGGACCCACCCCCGGCGAACGCCCCCGCGACCGCCTGCTCGGTCCGATCGTGCGCATCGGCATTGGCCGCCAACGCGTCACCGACCCCGCCGTACGCCGCCCCAAGCCCCCGCACGTGATCCGCCCACGCCACCGTCAGCGTCCCCACCACCCCCACCACCGCGAACCCCGGACACCCAGCGACCGCCGCGCTCGGCCCCCCGGCCGCACCACGCAGCGCCCCGGCGACCTCCCGAGCCGCCGCCGCCCCCTGGCGCAACGCCCCCGTCTCGACCCGAATCCGCGCCGAGCCGCCCCCTGAACCATCGCCACCACCAGCCAAGATCCCTCCCAGTGACCCGCCGATCACTCAATGAGATCAGACGATACCCACCGAAAACCATCAGCCGGCCGCCCGATCCCGCGAATCCCCCAAGGGCGAACAGGGCCGCCAACCAACACGTAACCCGCCCGCCCCTGCACTCGTTCATACGTATGGACGAACACGCTGAGCCGTCCGGGGGACACGACGCTCGAAGCAATGGGCAGCAGATGCCGGGAGCGCATCACACTCGCGCCGGGGGATCGACCTCTTCGGTTCGAGCGGGAGGATCACCGGCAGCGTCCACAAAACCGCAGGTCAGGCGAATACCGTAAGAAATCCTTACGGAATTAATCGGGGCAAATGGTCAATCGGGCCGGCCCGAACGAGTGAGGGGGCAGGGATGAGCCACGACAACGTGGTCGAGATCTTCACCTACGCGGGCGAGAACGAGGTGCGCGTCGTCATGACCGACGGCAACCCGTGGTTCTGCGCGACAGACGTGTGCACAGTGCTGGCGCACACCAACTCGCGGATGGCGGTGACGAAACTCGACCCGGACGAGAAAACCACGATTCGCGTCGAGAGAACCGCAGGTCAAGGGGGTTCTGTAAACAATTCTTACGGAACCCTGGGCGGCAACCCGAACATGATCTTCATCAGCGAGTCCGGTCTCTACTCACTGATCATGCGCAGCAACAAGCCGCACGCCAAAGCCTTCCGCCGCTGGGTCACCCACGACGTCCTCCCCACCATCCGCCGTACCGGCCGCTACACCCCCGCCACCAGCGAAAACATGGACGCCCTGCTCTCCCGCGCCATCGGCTCAATCGCCGATCTCGCGGACCGGACCGGCGACCTCACCAAGGCTGTGGAAATCAACACCCTGGCCGTCGCCCGTCTGACCGCCGGCCTCCCCCCGGTATCCACAGACCCCCCTCCCACCTCGGAAACCCACAGCGAGACCCCAGTTCTCCACAGCGATATCCACAGGGTTATCCACAGGTCTGTGCAACTTCCCACAGCCGGTGATCGGCGTCGCCTCAGCGCCGAGGTCGTGGCCGAGTGCCGGCGCCGGGCCCGGGACGGTGTGTCCGTCTACCGGCTCGCCCGCGAACACAGCGTGAGCGACTCGACCATGCGCGCGGCGGTCCGCGGCCAGACCTACCGCTACGTGCCCGAGCCCCCCGCAAGCCCCTGACCCGGCGCCGCCCGCACCAGCCGCCCCCGTGCGGCCAACTCGATGGTCAGCGTCACCGCGACCGCCTGGACCTGCAACAGCGCAACCAACACGAACAGCTGAACCGCTCCCGCCTGCAGCGGCGTGGCGCCGCCCAGCAGCATCCCCACGAATGCCCCCGGCAGGGTCACCAGACCCACCGTCCTGGTCTGGTCCAGAGCCGGGATCAACGCCCCCGCCGCGGCCGGCCTACAGATCTCCATCGCGGCGTCGCGATCGGTGAAACCCAAGGTCAGAGCCGCTTCCACCTCGCCGCGACGCTGTGTCAACTCCTCCAGCGCGCGCCGTCCCGCCAGCACCGTCGCCGTCATCGCGCCGCCGATCAGGATGCCCGCGATCGGGATCAGCACGATGCCCTTGGCCGGCAGCAGACCGGTTGCCCACAGCAGTACCAGGGTCGGCGCCGTCGCCGTGACGATCGGCACCGCAGGCCAGAGCAGCCGCCGGTTCGCGGTCACCCGCCCGGCCGCCGTCAGCGCCGCGACGGTGTACATCATCAGCACGAACAAGGCCGCGAGCCCGAGCCGATCCACCACGTGCGTGATCACGAACGACACCGCGAGCAACTGCGCCGCGGCCCGCACCCCGGCCACCACCACCGCCCGGCCGTGCCCGAGCCGGGCCGCCCCGGCGACCGCCGCGGCGACGAGCAGGAGCAGTACCGCGACGACCCCGAGGGTCGGGGTCACCGGGAGCAGTGTCGCCGCGTTTTCCACAGGCTCAGCCTCACCCTCCCGGCGGTACCGCGCAGCTCGGGGGTCCACAGCACGGAACAGGCCCCGGGCACGCCGGCCGGCTCAGTACAGTGACGGCATGTCCGACGCCCGCACGCCCGCCGCCGCGCCCCGCTGGACCTACCTCGGCCCCGCGGGCACCTTTACCGAGGCCGCCCTGCGCACGCTGCCCGGCGCGGAGCACGCCGAGGCCACCCCGATGGAGTCGGTGCCGGCCGCGCTCGACGCCGTCCGCCGCGGCGACGCCGACGGCGCGGTGGTGGCCCTGGAGAACTCGGTCGAGGGCGCCGTGTCGATCACCCTCGACGAGCTCGCCACCGGCGCACCGCTCGTGATCACCGCCGAGATCCTGCTGCCGATCGCGTTCGCGCTGCTGGTGCGCCCGGGTGTGTACCTCGACGACATCAAGACCATCTCCAGCCACTCGCACGCGCAGCCGCAGGTGCGCAACTGGCTCGCGGCCAACCTGCCCGACGCGCACTGGTACTCGTCGGCCTCCAACGCCGACGCCGCGCGCCTGGTCCAGGATGGGCGCTACGACGCGGCCCTGGCCGGGGAGTTCGCCGCGGCGCCGTACGGCCTGGTGCCGCTGATCACCGACATCCACGACGTCGAGGGCGCGGTCACCCGCTTCGTCCTGGTCGAGCGCCCGGACCGGCCCACCGCACCGACCGGCGCCGACCGCACGACGGTGGTGGCGTACATCGTGGACGACCACCCGGGCGCCCTGCTCGAAATCCTCCAGGAGTTCGCGGTCCGCGGGGTCAACCTGACCCGGATCGAGTCGCGGCCCACCGGTGACGGCCTCGGGCACTACTTCTTCTCGATGGACGCCGAGGGTCATGTGGCCGACGCCCGCGTCGGCGAGGCCCTGATGGGGCTGCGGCGGGTGTGCGCTGCCGTCCGCTTCCTCGGCTCCTACCCGCGTGCCGACGGGGTCCGCCCGATCCTGCGCCGCGGCACCTCCGACGTCGAGTTCGCGAACGCGAGCGAGTGGCTCGCGCGCGCCCGCGGCGGCGAGATCTGAGTCGCCCCGCACCGGGCACCGGTCAGGGGACGCGCACCGTCAGGGAGTCCGGCCGGATCCGGACCGCGAGCCGGGTCCCGGGACCGATCGGGTCGCCGTCCAGTTCGCGCGGCTCCGGCCGGTCCGTCTCGATCACCACGCGCCGACCGGTGAAGTGCTCGATCGGGCGCAGCCGTTGCTGCTTGACCGGCACCACGGCCGGCTCCTGGTCGCGTCGTCGGCCTATCACCCGCACCGTCGCGTGCGCCCAGCCCGTCATCCCGTAGGGCGCGAACACCACGACGTCGAGCAGCCCGTCGTCCGGCGTGGCCCCCGGCAGCAGCTGCATGCCCGCCTGGAGCGCGCCCACGTTGCCGACCAGGACCATCCGGGCCCGCCGCTTGATCGGCTCGCCGTCGTCCACCCGCAGCGTCACCCGCATCCGCCGGTCGCGCAGGTGCCGCGCGCCCGAGACCACGTAGGCGGGCCAGCCGACCTTCTTCTTGAGCGCGTCCGGCGCGTCCGCGACCATCGCCGCGTCCAGGCCGATGCCCGCCATCGCGGTGAAGCAGCGCGGCTCACCGCCCCCGGTCCCGGTCGGGTCGTCGGCCGAATCGTCGTCCGGGTCCACCGTGCCGAGGTCGATCCGCCGGTCGCGCCCGTGCAGCGCCACGTGCACCGCGTCCGCGAGGTCGATCGGCACGCCCAGGTTGCGGGCGAGCAGGTTGCCGGTGCCCGCCGGAATCACCGCGAGCGGGGTGTCGGTGCCGGCCATCGCGCCCGCGCACTCGCGGATCGTGCCGTCGCCGCCGGCCGCGATCACCAGGTCCACCCCGTCGGCCAGTGCCTTCGCGGTCACGCCCGCGCCCGGGTCGGCGACCGTCGTCTCCAGCCACAGCGGCGGGGCCCACCCCGCGTCGTGCAGTATCCGGTCGATCCGGGCCCGGGACTCGGGGATGTCGAGCTTGATCGGGTTGACGATCAGGGCCGCGCGCGGCCGCCCGCCGTCCGCCCCCGCGGGCGCCCCGCGCTGCCGGGAGGGATGGCCCCAGACCGACTTCGGGGACAGCAGCGCCCGGCTCATCACGACCAGCACCACCCCCGCGTACAGCAGCGAGGTGACGACGTCGCTCGGGTGGTGCATGCCCCGGTACATCCGGCTGACCGCGACCGCGAGCGGTACCGCGCCGAGCAGCACCCACACCAGGACGGCCGCCCAGCGCCTGTGCAGCCGGCTCGCGAGCAGCACCGCCAGCCCCCCGTACAGCGCGAAGGCGGCGCCGGTGTGGCCCGACGGGAAGCTCGACGTGGCGGCGGCCTGCTCCAGGCGCGGTACGTCCGGCCGGTCGCGCGAAACGAAGAGCTGGACGAACCAGAAGACCAGCGCCTGTCCGGTCACCGCGCCGGCCAGGAAGAGCGGGCCGCGCCACGAATGTCCGACGATCCGGGCCACGACGGCCGCGAGCAGCGTCGTGGCGATGATCACACCGGTATTTGCGAGCGTGGAGAAGAATTCGGTGAGGGCGTTCCAGTCGCCGGAGCGGTGCTCGGCGAAGGTGCGGTCCAGGTCGTCCTCGACCGTGAACGGCCAAACCCCGTCCAGCGTCCGGGTGATCAGCAGACCGAGGCCCACCAGGACCAGCGTCAATATCAGCAGTGGCAGGACGATACGGCGCAGGAACCGTCCTGCTTCGGTCAGCATGACCGACATTCTTACCCGGCCGCGGATCGTTCAGTTCCGGGGATCGGAGGAGTGCCCGTCGGTTCCGGGCCTATTGTGCGGAATCTCCGGATCTTCGTCGTGTCCCTCTATCTCCGGTTCCAGGCCCTCGCTCGTCGCGTCCACGTGCCGCAGCCCCGCGTCCCGACGCCACCACTCGAACACCGCGGACGTCGCGGCGAGCACCGCCAGCCCGAGCACCCACCCGCCGACCACGTCCGTCACGTAGTGCACGCCGAGCGCGACCCGGGTGAAGCCGACCCCCACAGCCGATCCGATCGCCACCACCCACGCGACCGGCCGCCAGGCGCGCGGGACCAGCGGCAGCAGCGCGAGCAGCAGTACCCCGGGTCCGACCACTCCCATCAACGCGTGGCCGGACGGGAACGACCATCCGCCCGCGTGGTCCACCGGATTGGGCAGCTTCGGCCGGGCCCGGGTGAAGACGAGCTTGAGCAGCGCGCCGAGCAGACCGGCGATGACCAGCGTCACCACCGACCACACCGCGAGCCGGCGCGCGCCGCGCCACCACAGCCACCCGCACATGATCGCGACCAGCACGCGGTACATGTTCGGATCCCAGACCCAGTCGCTGAGGATCCGCAGCGCGTGCTGCCAGTCGGGACGCGCCCGGACCCAGTCGTTGAGGCTCTTCGCGACGTCCTTGTCGACGTCGAGCAGCGGCGACCACTTGGTCTCCACCAGCAGCGCGAGCAGGGCGAACGGAACCGCGCCCACCAACAGGGCCAACGCGACCAGGGTCAGTCTGAGACCGAACCGCCGATCCGGGTCGAAGCGTCTCTTGGCCCAGCCGACGGTGGAGGTCATCCCCCATTCATAACCCGAATGCCCGGCGGTACGTGCACCTCCACCGCGCATCGCGCGTGCCCGGCTCGTGACATCGCCCACGCGGCTCTCGGTACCTCGCCCCCACGTATCGCCCGCGCTCGCGAAAATGCGTTGGCGAGGCCCCGGTAGTCTTTGCGTGTGATCGACCTGCGACTGCTCCGTGAGGATCCCGACCGTGTCCGCGCTTCGCAGCGCGCCCGCGGCGAGGACGAGACCATCGTCGACGCGCTGCTCGCGGCGGACGAGCGCCGCCGGTCGTCCGGCTCCCGCTTCGACGCGCTGCGCAGCGAGCAGAAGACGATGGGCAAGCAGGTCTCCAAGGCCCAGGGCGACGAGCGGCAGGAGCTGCTGGCCCGCGCCCAGACGCTCGCGGCCGAGGTCAAGACCGCCGACGCGGAGCAGATCGAGGCCAAGGCCGACACCGACCGGCTGCTCAAGGCGCTCGCGAACCTGATCGACCCCGACGCTCCGATCGGCGGCGAGGAAGACTTCGTCACGCTCGAGGAGATCGGCACGCCGCGCGACTTCGCGGCCGAGGGCTTCGAGCCGCGCGACCACGTCGAGCTCGGGCGGATGCTCAAGGCGATCGACGTCGAGCGCGCCGCGAAGGTGTCCGGCTCGCGCTTCTACTACCTGACCGGCATCGGCGCGCTGCTCGAACTCGCGCTGGTCAACATGGCGATCGCGCAGGCGACCGAGGCCGGCTTCACGCCGATGCTGACGCCGGCGCTCGTGCGCCCGGCCGCGATGGAGGGCACCGGCTTCCTCGGCCAGGCCGCGGAGAACGTGTTCCATCTGGAGGCCGACGACTACTACCTCGTGGGCACCGCCGAGGTCCCGCTCGCGGCGTACCACATGGACGAGATCCTCCCGGCCGCCGAACTGCCGGTGCGCTACGCCGGGTTCTCGCCGTGCTTCCGCCGCGAGGCCGGTACGTACGGCAAGGACACCCGCGGCATCATCCGCGTGCACCAGTTCGACAAGGTCGAGATGTTCAGCTTCGTCGCGCCCGAGGAGGCCGAGGCGGAGCACCGGCGCCTGTTGGCGTGGGAGAAGGAGTTCCTGAACCGGCTCGAACTGCCCTACCGGGTGATCGACGTCGCGTCCGGCGACCTGGGCGCGTCGGCCGCGCGCAAGTTCGACATCGAGGCGTGGATCCCGACCCAGGGCAAGTACCGCGAGGTCACGTCCACGTCCAACTGCACGGAGTTCCAGGCCCGTCGGCTCCAGGTGCGGATGCGCGACGAGCAGGGCACCCGCCCGCTCGCCACGCTCAACGGCACGCTGTGCGCGGTCCCGCGCACGATCGTGGCGATCCTGGAGAACCACCAGCAGGCCGACGGTTCGGTCGTCGTACCGGTGGCCCTGCGCCCGTTCCTCGGCGGCCGTGAGGTGCTGGAACCGGTGCGGGCGTGACCTTCTCGCTGGTCGCGACGGACCTCGACGGCACGCTCCTGCGCGAGGACCATACGGTCTCGGCCCGCAACCGCGCGGCGCTCGCGCGGGTCACCGCGTCGGGCGCGAACCACGTCATAGTGACCGGTCGCGCGGTGGCGTGGACGCTGCCGGTGTTCGCCTCGCTCGGCTACCGGGGGCTCGCCGTGTGCGGGCAGGGCGCGCAGGTCTACCACGCGGGCGAGGAGCGGCTGCTGACGTCGGTCACGCTCGACCGGCAACTGGCCCGCCTCGCGGTCGAGCGGCTGTCCGAGGAGCTGGACGGCGTGCGCTTCGCGGTCAGCCGGGACGGCCTGGCGGGCGAGGTCGTGATCGAGCACGGCTACCGGTACACCTCGCCGCTGCCGGTGCACACCGTCGACAACCGCGACGAGCTGTGGTCCGAGCCGATCCTCAAGCTCTACCTGCACCACGACGAGTACGACGACGACCGACTCACCGCGTTCGCGCGGAAGGTCTGCGCGGGCATCGTGGACGTCACGCACGCCGGCACCGGCATCGTCGAGCTGCTGCCGATCGGGCTGAGCAAGTCCGTGGGCCTGTCGATCGCCGCGCGCCGGCTCGGCCGCAAGGCCGGTGACACGATCGCGTTCGGCGACATGCCCAACGACGTCACGATGTTCAAGTGGGCCGCGCACGGCGTCGCGATGGCCAACGCGCACGCGGAACTGCTCGCGGTCGCCGACGAGGTCACCCTCTCCAACATGGAGGACGGCGTCGCGGTCGTCCTCGAACGGCTCTTCCCGGACGTCTGACCCTCGCGACCCGCGACGGGGTCCGCACACCCATCCCTAACGCGTGTACGCCCCCGCCCGCGCCGCCGCCTCGGCCGCGACCGCCGCGCGTTCGGCGCTCGCCTCGTCGAGCGGATCGCCACTGGCGACCAGGCGGTAGTACAGCGGCGCCGACACCGCCCTGATCACCTCGTGCGGGTCGGTCCCCTCGGGCACCTCGCCGCGCCGGATCGCCTGCTCGACGCACGGCGCCCACTCGCCGATCCGGGTCGCGTAGAACGCGTGCAGCGCGTCCGCGGTCCGCGCGTCGCAGGTCGCCGCCGCGATCATCGCCTTGAACAGCGCGCCCTGCCGCGCGTCGGTGAGCGTACGGCGCACCAGATGTGCGTTCGCCCGTAGGTCGCCGAGCAGCGAGCCGGTCTCGGTCCGCGCGACCGAGCTCTCGGCCATCTCCGCCAGCAGATCCGCGACCAGCCCCGTCGTGCTGCCCCAGCGCCGGTAGACCGTCGTCTTGCCGACCTCGGCGCGCTGCGCGACCTCGGCCAGGTCCAGGCCGGCGAAGCCCTTCTCGGCGAGCACGTCGCCGGCCGCGCGCAGTACGGCCTCGCGAACTCGGGCCGTGCGGCCGCCGGGGCGGACCGTACCGGGCTCGGCCCCCTCCGCGTGGGCTCGCTCGAAAGCGTCGGCGGCGGAGCTGTCGGAAGTCATAACGGGACTCCTGTTCCATTAGGTCGATCCATCGTGCTACCTTCACTGCATCCTAACGGGAAAACAGACCCGTTAGATCGGCTCGGGAGGTTCACATGTCCACACTCGATCAGCGCACGAGGCCCCTGGAGGCTCCGTCGGCGCCGCTCCCCGAACCGGCCGGCAACCGGATGACGGGACATCAGAAGCTGGTCCTCACCCTCCTCCTCGGCGCCCAGTTCATGATCGCGGTGGACTTCTCGATCCTGAACGTCGCCCTGCCGGTGGTCGGCGACGGCCTCGGCTTCTCCCTGAACAACCTGCAGTGGATCGCCACCGCGTTCGCCCTGACCGCCGCCGGCTTCACACTGCTGTTCGGCCGGGTCGCCGACCTGTTCGGCCGCAAGCGCTTGTTCCTGGGCGGGATGGCCCTCCTCGGCGCGTCCTCGGCCCTCGGCGGCTTCGCGACCTCGCCCGAGATGCTGCTGATCGCCCGGGTGCTGCAGGGCCTGGCCACCGCGGCCGTGACCCCGGCCGGCCTGTCGCTGCTGACCACGGCGTTCAAGGAGGGGCCGCTGCGGGATCGGGCGCTCGGCCTCAACGGGGCGCTGATGTCGGCCGGCTTCACCGCGGGCGCGGTGCTGGGCGGGCTGCTCACCGACATGCTGTCGTGGCGCTGGGCCTTCTTCGTCAACGTCCCCGTCGCCGCGCTCGTGCTGGTCCTCGCGCCGTCCGTGATCACCGACTCGCGTCCGGCGCACCGGGCCAAGCTGGACGTCCCCGGCGCGATCGCGGTCACCGGCGGTCTGCTGGCCCTCGTGTTCGGCCTCACCCAGGCGGGTGCGAAGGGCTGGGGCGAGGTCTCGACCCTGGTCTCGCTCGCCGCCGGCGCGATCCTGCTCGTGGCCTTCTGGTTCATCGAGAAGGGCTCCGCCTCTCCGCTCGTCCCGGTCGGCATCATGAAGCGCCGCACCGTCCTGTGGGGCAACATCACCGGCCTGATCGCGTTCGTCACCGAGACCTCGCTGGTCTTCCTGCTGACCCTCTACCTCCAGGAGGTCCTGGACTACTCGCCGCTGTCCACCGGGCTCGCGTTCGGCGTCCTGGGCATCGGCACCGTGATCGGCGGCACGCTCGGCGGCCGCGCGGTCGGCCGGTTCGGCACCCGCGCCACGATCGTGGCGGGCGGCGTGGTCCAGGCCCTGGCCACCCTCTCGCTGGTCGCGCTCGGCGCGTCCGGCGGCTGGATCTGGCTGCTGCTCGCCGCGACGTTCGTCGGCGGGATCGGCAACATGCTGATGATCGTCGGCTTCATGGTCACCGCCACGTCCGGCCTCCCCGACGACGAACAGGGCCTGGCGACCGGCCTCGCGACGATGACCCAGCAGGTCGGCATCACGATGGGCATCCCGATCATGAGCGCGATCGCGACCGCCCGGATGAACTCGCTCGGCACCACCGGATCCGACGCGGTCCTGTCCGGGGTCGCCGTCGCGATCCTGGTCAACTCGGCCCTGGTCCTGCTCGGCGCCCTGCTCGCGGGCCTCTTCCTGGCCCCGCGCCGCGCCCGCCGGACCGACGCCGCCTGACCGGCCGGCCGCACACCGACCGCCGCCGACGCGGACTCGATCGCCCACCACCTCGCCCCGCCCCCCAGCCCAGCCCAGCCCCGCACAGAACCGAGGAGTCCCGTGATGACCACACTCCAGAACCACGGCGCCGACGTCCTGCCCCCGTCGATCACCATCCCCGGACGCGAACACGACGTGCCCGTCCGGGTGTTCCGGGGCGGCCCGATCCGGCACGGCCTGCTCGTGTGGGCACACGGCGGCAGTTGGCACTCCGGCTCGGCCGCCGCGTGGGCCCCGGCCCTCACCGACCTCGCCGCGATCGCCTCGGCGACCGTGCTCGCGGTCGACTACCGGTTGGCGCCCGAACACCCGCACCCCGCCGCGCTGATCGACTTCCTCACCGTCATGGACCGGGCCCGGGAGCAGGCCGGCGACGTCCCGATCTCGGTCGGCGGGGACAGCGCGGGCGCCACCATCGCCGCGTCGGCCGCGCTCGCGTGGCGGGACCGGGGACACCCGTTGACCGCGCAGGTGCTCGCGTACCCGCCGCTCGACCCGACGTGCGGGGCCGCGTCCTACCGTCGGCACCCCGGAGCCTTCCCCGGACGGGCCGCACTGGCGGCGGCGTGGCGCGGCTACCGGGGGGTCGAAGCGATCCACCCGGCCGCCGCGGCCGACACCTCCGGCGCCGGGACGGGCCGGCTGTACAGCACTCCCCACGAAAGCCACGACCTCACGGGAGTCGCCCCCGCGATCCTCGCGGTCGGCGCACTCGACCCGGTCGCCGACGACGTCCGCGCCTACGCCGACCGGCTCCGAAGCGCGGGGGTGGCCGTCGACCTGCACGAGGTCGCCGGGATCGGGCACGGCGCCTTCCTCTCCGACCCGGCCTTCCGGCACCGACTCGGCACCGCCTACGCGGCGACCCACCCGACCGCTCCCGCACCGCACCCGTCCGGCACCGACATCCCCACCCACCACGCACCCCCGCGGAGGACCTCATGAGCACCGCCCTGCTTCGCCACTTCGCCGACCTGCGCGACGGCACACACGGCGACGCGACCTCCCGGGCCGACAAGGAACGGCTCTTCCGCGCGGCCGTCACACTGCTCGACCCGCACGCCCACCGGGCGCTCGCCGAGCTGGACGCCGAACTGCTCCTCGGCACCGGCCGGCAGACCGCGACCGGCGTCGTGCGCTCGGCGGACGGCGGCCTCGAAGCGGTCTGGGCGCTGTCCTGGCCCGAGCAGCGCGCGAGCGACATCCCGCCGATCACCCTCCGGGCCTTCTACGGCGCCGGCTTCCATCACCCGCACCTGCGCGGCGGCACGGTCCGCGAATGGCCGCTGAACGTGTTCACCCCCGACCAGGCCGCCGCCGAACTCCCCACCCTCCGCGCGATCGCCGCCGCCGACCTGCACAACCTCGTCTTCCGCCGCGACTTCCGGATCGTCCCGGCCACCACGAACGGAGCATCCCGATGACCACTCCGACGACCGCCCCCACGACCCTGCGCCTGTCACTCCTCGACCAGTCCCCCATCCCCGCCGGCGGCACCCCGGCCGACGCGCTCGCCGCGACCCTCGGGCTCGCCCGGACCGCCGACCGACTCGGCTACCACCGCTACTGGGTCGCCGAGCACCACGGCTCGCCGAGCTTCGCCGGCACCGCCCCGGAGATCCTGGTGGCGACGCTGCTCGGGCACACCCGGCGGCTGCGGGTGGGCACCGGCGGCGTGCTGCTGCCGCGCTACGCGCCGGCGAAGGTGGCCGAGGTCTTTCGGGTACTCGCCGCGCTGCACCCGGGCCGGGTGGACCTGGGCGTCGGCCGCGCGGGCGGTCCCGCGCACCGATTCCCGGAGCAGGTGGCCGAGTTGCTGCGCCGGCTGACCGACCCGGCGCAGGCGTACCAGGGGTACACGGCCCCGCCCGTGTGGCTGCTCGGCGCGGGGACCCGCTCGGCCGAACTCGCCGCCGAGCTGGGCACCCGCTTCGCGTTCGCGCACTTCTTCAACCCCGGCCTCGGGATCGGCGCGCTCGACGCCTTCCGCGCCGGACCGACCGGCTCCGACCGCACCCGCTCGGCACTCGCGGTCCGGGCGATCGTCGCCGACACCGAGGCCGAGGCGACCGAGCTGGGCACGGCGTACCTGCTGTGGCGCAGCCGCAAGGACCTCGGCTTCGACGAGCCGTTCCCCGACCGCGCGCGCACCCGCGCGCACCGCTGGACCGGCGACGAGAGCGACCGGGCCGGCCACAATGCCCGCGCGGTGCTGACCGGTACGCCCGAGCGGATCCGGGCCCGTCTCGACGAGCTCGCCCGCGCGCACGGGGTCGACGAGATCGTGGTCAACACGCTCACCCACGACCCGGCCGATCGGGTGCGCTCGTACGAGCTCCTGGCCGAAGCCTTCGGCCGCACCGCGGTGGATGCGCCGGCGCCGGTCCTGCAGGGGGTCGTGTGAGGGTCCGCCACCGGTGTGCCGAGCCGGCGGACGCGGGGCACGAACCGCGGCCGCCGGCTTTCTCGTACCCCATCGCGTGCATGATGCAGCTACTTGTAGGATGACTGGGCAACCCCACGAATTCGGGAGAGTCCATGTCGCTTCAGGCAGCCGGTCGGCGTTCGCTCGTCGACGACGCGATCGACCAGCTCCGCGCCCAGCTGACCGCCGGCACCTGGCCGATCGGCTCGCGCATCCCCAGCGAGAGCGTGATCGCCGAACGGCTGCGGGTCGGCCGGAACACCGTGCGCGAGGCGATTCGGGTGCTCGTGCACGCCGGGATGCTGGAGTCGCGACAGGGCGACGGGACCTACGTCCGCTCCACGACCGACCCCGGCGACCTGGTCCGCCGGATCGAGCACGCCGACCTGCGGGACATCTTCGAGATGCGCCGCGCGCTCGACGTCGAGGCCGCCCGGTTGGCCGCCCAGCGCCGCAACGCCGCGGACCTCGACCGGATCCGGGCGACGCTGCACCGGCGCGGCGCGACCGACGGCAGAGCGGACACCCCCGAGCCGCACGACTTCGACCGGGGCGACGTTCCCGACGGCGAACTGGACGACCTCGTCGAGAACGACGTGGCCTTCCACACGGCGGTCGCGATCGCGTCGCACAACTCGGCCATGGTCGCGACCTACCGCTGGTTCAGCGACTCGCTGTGGCGCGCCATCCGCACGGTGGTCGGCGACGGCACGCTGCCGGACGCCTCGCACGCCCTGCACGTGGCGCTGGCCGACGCGATCGAGGCGGGCGACCCCGACGCGGCCGAGTCGGCCGTGCGCCGGATCCTCGAACCCGCCGTCGTCGCCCTCGACGCACTCCTGCACGACACCACGGAGCACGACGCATGAGCACGACCGACCTGCGGATACCCCCGACCTCCGCGACCACCACGAGCAGCACGAGCAGCGCCAAGGCGACCGGCGGCGCGCTGCTGCTCGCGGGCATCGTGCTGATCGCGCTCAACATGCGGGCCGGGCTCTCCAGCGTGTCCCCGCTGGTGGGCGAACTGCGCGACGTGTTCCACCTGTCGGCGACCACGGGCAGCCTGATCACCGCGATACCCGTGCTGTTCCTGGGCCTGATCTCGCCGCTCGCGCCGATCGCGGCGCGCCGGTTCGGAACCGAGACGGTGCTGCTCGGCGCGCTGGTCGTGGTGGGCGCCGGAATCCTGCTGCGGGTCGTGCCGAATCTGGGCGCGCTGTTCGCGGGCGGGGCGCTCGTGGGCGCCGGGATCGCGGTGCTCAACGTGCTGATGCCGGGGGTGGTCAAGCGCGAGTTCCCCGACCGCGCGGCGACCATGATCGGCGTGTACAGCGCGGCCATGGTGTTCGGCGCGGCGGTGTCGGCGGGCGCGACCGTGCCGTTGGAGAACGCGATGGGGCACGGCTGGCAGCCGGCCCTCGGCTTCTGGGCGCTGCTCGCCTTCGCGGCGGTGGCGGTATGGCTGCCGCACGTGCGGCGCCGGCGCGGGACGGTCGCGGCGGCGATGCCACACGTGCCCGGACTGTGGCGGTCGCCGTTGGCCTGGCTGGTCACCGGCTTCATGGGTCTGCAGTCGCTGCTGTTCTACGTCCTGCTCGCGTGGATGCCGACGATCCTGACCGACCACGGGATCGGCAAGGGCACCGCGGCGGCAATCTTCGCGTTCAGCACGTTCGTGCAGATCCCGGCCTCGCTCGGGGTGTCGATCATCGCCGGCCGGATGCGGAACCAGCGCGCGCTGGTGGTCGCGTTGGTCGGCCTGGTCGCGGCCGGGTACGTGGGTCTGATGGTCGCGCCGGCAGGCGGGGCCTGGTTGTGGGCAGCGATCCTGGGCCTCGGCCAGGGCGGCGCGGTCTCGCTGGCGCTGACCTTGATCGTGCTGCGGTCGCCGGACCCGAACACGGCCGCGCAGCTGTCCGGGATGGCGCAGGCCGTCGGCTACGTCGTCGCCGCGTTCGGGCCGTTGGCCGCCGGAGCGCTGCACGAGGCCACCGGCGGCTGGACCGTCCCGATCGCGCTGATGCTGGTGCTGTCGGCGTGCGCCATGGCCTGCGGCGTCGGCGCCTCCCGGCCGACCCACGTGCGCGTGGGTCGGCCGGCCTGACGGCCGGTTCGTTCCACCCGTCCCGGCCGACGCGGGGGCGCCGAACGCGCGGGCTACAGGTCCCTGATCTGCGCCAGGCCCTCGCTCGCGATCCGCTCGAACACCGCCGGATCCGTGGCGAACGGACTGTCCGCGATCGGCCGATGCACCAGCAGATCCGTGATCCCCGCCTCCGCGTAGCGGCCCGCGAAGTCGACGAACGCGTCCACCGACTCCAACGGACGCTCCCGCGTGGAGCCGGTCAGCAGGATCCGGTCCAGCTCCTTGACGTCGCGGCCCGCCGCGGCGCACTCGTCGGCGAGCCGCCCCAGCTGCCCCGCGACCACCCCCGGGCAGTCCTCCACCGGCAGCTCACCCGCCCGCTTGGGATCGCCGTACGTGACCCACGCCTGCCCGTGCCGCGCGGCCAACCGCAACCCCCGCGGGCCGGTCGCCGCGATCGCGAACGGTACGCGCGGCGTCTGTACGCAGCCCGGGATCATCCGCGCCTCGTCCGCGCTGTAGAAGTGCCCCTCGTAGGTCGTCGCGTCCGTGCGCAGCAGCCGGTCCGTCAGCTCGACGAACTCGGCGAACCGGTCGGCCCGCTCGCGCGCCGACCACTGCCGCTGCCCGAGCGTGGTCGCGTCGAAGCCGGTGCCGCCCGCCCCCACGCCGAGCGTGAAGCGGCCGTCCGAAACATCGTCGATGCCCATGACGTCCTTGGCCAGCGTCACGGGGTGGCGAAAGTTCGGCGAGGTCACCATCGTGCCGAGCCGGATCCGCTGGGTCACCGCCGCCGCGGCCGTGAGCGTGGTCACCGCCCCGAACCACGACTGCTCCCGAAAGCTCCGCCAGGACAGGTGGTCGTACGTCCACGCCGAGTCGAACCCGACCTCGTCCGCCCACCGCCACCACTCGGCGGCTCGACTCCAACGGTCCACTGGCAAGATCACAATTCCGGCGCGCATGGTCAAAGAGCCTAACTCCCAGGCCACCCGACACGACGAATCGTTTCTGAGCGAGGATGTACCCGTGACGATCACGAATCGCCCACGCCTTGTGGCCACCGACCTCGACGGCACGATCGTGCGCGACGACGGGTCCATCTCCGACCGCACCCTCGCCGCGCTCGAACTCGTCGAGTCCGCCGGCGCGGAGGTGGTCTTCGTGACGGGCCGGCCGCCGCGCTGGATGAGCCGCGTCGCCGAGGTCACCGGTCACCACGGCCTGGCCATCTGCGGCAACGGCGCGGTCGTGTACGACCTGCGCGCCGAACGTGTCGTGGGCACCCACACGATGGACGTGACCGCCGCCCGCAAGGTCGTGCACCTGCTCCGCGAGGCCGTGCCCGACGTGACGTTCGCGGTCGAGACGGCGACCGGCTTCATGCACGAGCCGAACTACCCCGCGCTCGAACGCGACGTGTCGATCGTGCACGCGGTCGGACCCGTCGACGAGCTGCTGACCGGGCCTGTGCTCAAGCTGCTCGCCCGGCACGAGAGCCTCGACCCCGACGCGTTCCTCGCGCTCGCCCGCGAGCGGGCCGGCGCGCACGCCGAGTTCACCCACTCGTCGTCGATCGCCCTGGTGGAGATCAGCGCGCTGGGGATCAGCAAGGCCAGCACGCTCGCCTGGTTCTGCGCGCAGCGCGGGATCCGCACCCAGGACGTCGTCGCGTTCGGCGACATGCCGAACGACCTGCCGCTGCTCGCGTGGGCCGGGCAGGCGTACGCGGTCGCGAACGCGCACCCGGACGTGCTGGCCGCGGTGGCCCGGCACACCGGCAGCAACCAGGAGGACGGCGTCGCCCAGGTGCTGGAAAAGCTCTTCGGCTGAACCGCCCGCGGACCGCCCGGTATCCGTGTACGCTCCAGGCGCCTCCCCGAACGCGTGGTACCGAGGCACGCTTACGCGTGAAGGTTGCTGTGGGTAGTTATACGCTTGCTATGTGTGACATAGATTGACGCTGTGCACAGACCCTCCCGGCCAGGGTCCCCACTGGCTGTGGCGATGGACCGATACCGCGTCGGCGAGACCGTGTCGTTCCGGCCCGTCTCCGAAGGCCTGCTCAATCGGGGCTACGAGGTCGTCACCACCAGGGGACGCTGGTTCCTCAAGCACTATCTGGACCAACCACCGAAGACCATCCGCTTCCAGCACCGCACGACCCAGCGGCTCGCGGCCTGCGGCATACCCGCGGTCCCACCCGTGACCGACCGGCGCGGACATACCGTGCTCTCCTCGCGCGGGCGCTGGTTCGCCCTGTACCCCTGGGTGGAGGGCACCCATCGACGCGGCGCCGAGCTCGACGCGCACGGATGCGCGCGCGTGGGCACGCTGCTCGGCGGCGTGCACGTCATGCTCGCGCGGTTGTTGCCACCCATTCAGCAACCACTGCTCGTGCCGACCGCCGACCCGCACGAGTCCCTCGCCACCATCGAGCGCCTGCTCACCCGGATCCGGGCCCGCCCCGACGCCGACCCGTTCGACCGGCTCGCCGAACTGCGCCTGATCGAGCGGCGCGCGCTGCTGCTGCGGCACGCGCACCGGCGACCGCGTGATCACGAGGCGCCGCGCACGGGCTACGTGCACGGCGACTTCCACCCGCTGAACCTGCTCTACCGCGGCCACGACCCGGTCGCGATCATCGACTGGGACCGGCTCGCGGCACTGCCCGACACCGAGGAGATGGTCCGCGCGGCGCTGATCTTCTTCACCGATCGGATCGCCGGAACGCTCGACCTCGACCGGGTCCGCAGCTTCGTGCGCGGGTATCGCGAAGCCGTCGATCCCGGGCCCACCCAGCTCGCGGCGGCGGTGCACCGGTTGTGGTGGGAGCGGCTGAACGACTTCTGGATGCTCACCCGGCACTACGTCGAGCACGACCTGCGCTGCGACCCGCTCTTTCCCGCGTCCGCCGCGCTGATCGTGTGGTGGACGATGGCCTACGACGAGGTCCTGAAGGCGTTCCTGGGCTGACCGAGCACCGGCCGCCCCCGCCGAGACGACGAAACCCGCGTGCGCCACCGATCGTGGCGCACGCGGGTTTCGCGGTGTCGTCGGACCCGAGACCTCGGCTCCGGCTCCCGGATCAAGGTGTGGTGCCGCTGCCACCCGCCGGATCGCCGATGGAGCCGCCCGCCGGGTTGCCCGGCGGCGGCGTCTGGCCGGTGCTCGTGTTGCCCTTGGTGGTGTCGCCGGGCGGGGAGGTGGCCGTTCTCGTCGGCAGCCCGGTGTCCGACGGCTTGCCGGTCTGCGACGGGGTCGACGAAGCCGAGTGACCCGTGGTCGTCCCGGGTTCGCGCGAGTTCGGGGGCGACGACGAGGACCGGTATGTCGGGGGCGAATAGGTCGGGGTGGTGCCCGCTGTCCCCTTGGTGTCCGGATTCACGGGGTTCGGGTCGGCCGTCCCGGGCCGCTGCCCGGCACCCGGATCGACCTGCTGGATCTGTTGGCCGCCGCCCGTCTCGCCCGTCCCGTCCTTGTCGTCCTTCGCAAACCCCTTGACCAGGAACACCCCGCCGACCAGGACCAGCACCACCGCGAGCGCGGCCACCAGGTAGAGCGGCAGCCTGCGCCGACCGCCCGAGTCGGGCTGCACGACCGGCAACGCCCCGGTACCGCCGTCGTTGGCGGCCTGGCGCTGCTGCGCCTGCGTGTTCGAGCGACCCGCGAGTGGCGGCATCGCCGCCGTGGCCTCGGTCGAGCCGGTGGCCGCCGGACCGGCCGAGGCCTGGCTCCACGAGCCGAACTCGGGCCGCTGCTGCGCCTGGGTCGGCACCCGCGGCGGAACCACGACCGAGACCTGCTGACCGGCCAGCGCGCGGCGGATGTCCATCCGCATCTCGTCGGCCGTCTGGTAGCGATCGTCCGGGTTCTTGGCAAGCGCCTTCAACGCGATCGCGTCCAGGTGCGGCGGTACCCGCGGGTCCATCATCGACGGCGGACGCGGCTCGTCCTGGACGTGCTGGTACACCACCGACAGCGGGGTGTCACCGTTGAACGGCGGGCGCAGGGCGAGCAGTTCGTAGAGCATGCAACCGCTGGAGTACAGGTCGCTGCGCGCGTCGACGGTGCGGCCCAGGGCCTGTTCCGGCGACAGGTACTGCGGCGTGCCCATGACCATGCCGGTCTGGGTCATCGTGGTCGCCGCGCTGTGCATCGCGCGGGCGATGCCGAAGTCCATCACCTTGACCGCGCCGGAGTTGGTGATGATCACGTTGGCGGGCTTGATGTCCCGGTGGATGATGCCGTGGCGGTGGCTGTACTCCAACGCCTCCAGAATCCCCTCGGTGATCCGCAGCGCCTGCTCCAGCGGTATCGGGTTGCCCTCGCCGAGCAGTTCACGGACCGTACGGCCCTCGACGCACTCCATCACGATGAAGGGCACCAGTTCGGCGCCGACCTGGTCCTCGCCCGTGTCGTAGACCGACACGATCGCGGGGTGGTTGAGCGACGCCGCGTTCTGCGCCTCGCGGCCGAACCGCGAGCGCGCGACGGGGTCCTGCGCCAGATCGGGGCGCAGCGTCTTGACCGCGACGGTGCGACCGAGCCGCACGTCGTGGGCCATCAGCACCTCGGCCATGCCACCGCGGCCGAGTTGCCGGCCGAGCTCGTAGCGGCCGGAGCCGACGGTCTTCACCTGTGTGCCGGCCGCCTCACGGTCGTCCGGTCCCTGCGGCGGGGTCATCGCTCCTCGCCCTGCGCGTCGGGGCGGCCCACCCGGGGCCGCCGAACTGTGGCGACCGGGTCCGCCGTGTGCAGACGAGAGCGGAGAACACCACGGAAGCGGGGGAGCACGACGGTTCCAACGATCGGTCGGCCACAAAGGCACGCCGCATGGGGCGTGAAGGTTGTGGCCGGGGACTCGACACTCATCCTCGGCAGTCCCCTCACGTGGCGCCGGGCTGCGGGCCCGCGCCCATGTGCAGATGAAATGTGGTGCATCCTCGCCTCAGGACCCGAAACGATATCGGGATCAGCGGTCTCCGGTGCGGAGTGCCCATGGTAACGGGATTCCGGACTCCCGCCGCTGCGTCGCCCGGGCCGAACCGGGCCCGGCACGAGATTCGGCCGGGCGCGCTCATCGCAGCACCAGAATCGACGCGAGGACGGCCAGCACGCCCAGGACCGTCGCCGCGAAGGCGGCGCCCGTGCCGGATTTCCGGGAGTACGCGCCGGGCGCGCTGTGCGCTCCGGCCGACCGCGCCCGCGGCCCGAAGCCGGACAGCACCCGGGCCCACGGCGGACCGCCGGGCACCGCGCGCTCCGGCCGATGCCCCGCCTGGCCCGGCTGACCCATCGGCCCTGCCGACCCCACCGGCCCCACGGATCCCGCCGACCCCGGCGGCCCCACCGGCTCCCCGGACCGGGCGGGCCCCCCGGCGCCGTACAGGACCGAATCCCACACGTCCTCGGGCAGGATCCGCCGCACCCACTCGCGCATCCGCCCCGCGGTCTCGAACCGCAGCTGCGGATCCTTGCGCAGCGCGTGCAGCACGAGCTCGTCGACCGAGCCCGGCACGTCGGGCCGGTAGGCCGACGGCGGGGACGGCTCCTCGCGCATGTGCCGGTAGGCGATGTGCACCGCCGTACCGCCGTCGAACGGGGGGACACCCACCAGGAGCTCGTGCAGCAGGCAGCCGACCGAGTACAGGTCGCTGCGGGTGGACGCGGGATGGCCGAACGCCTGTTCGGGCGAGAAGTATTGCGGCGTCCCCATGATCCGGCCGGGGTCGGTGAGCGCGCCGTCGGTGTTGTAGAGCGCGCGGGCGATGCCGAAGTCCATCACCTTGACCGCGCCGCTCGGCGTGATCATGACGTTGACCGGCTTGATGTCGCGGTGCACCAGACCACGCGCGTGGCTGTACTCCAGGGCGTCGAGCACCCTCGCGGTGATCGCCAGCGCGCGCGGCCACGGCACCGGGCCGTGTGCCTCCAGGAGGTCGCGCAGCGTCAGGCCCTCGATCAGCTCCATCACGATCCACGGCACCAGCACGCCGTCCTCGCCGGGGTCGGCGCCGGTGTCGAACACGGTGACGATCGTGGGGTGGTTGAGCCCGGCCGCGTGCTCGGCCTCGCGGGCGAACCGCGAGCGCGCGATGGTGTCCTCGGCCAGGTCGCTGCGCAGGCGCTTGACCGCGACGATCCGATCCAGCATCAGGTCGTGCGCCTCGTGCACGACGGCCATGCCGCCGCCACCGATCCGACGCCCGGTGCGATATCGCCCGCCGCCGAAGACACGCCCGCTCGCCCGAGCCGGGTCCCCCGAAACGGTCACCGTCAGGCCGCCCTCCACGCTCTACGCCTCGCGCACGACATCCGCAACGATTCGGCCTACCGAAAAGCGCTCCCGCCGCACCGCTGACAGCCTGTCAGAGACACGACGGGAGCGCACCGGGCCGGGACCTCTCGGCCTCGGCCCGGGAGGGGTCCTAGAGGTAGGGCCCCGACTGCGTGTGCGGCGGCTCGCCCGGACCACCGGGGCCGACGCCGGGCGGCAGCGCCCGACGCATCGTCTCCAGCTGCGCGCGCGCCGCCATCTGCTGCGCGAAGAGCGCGGTCTGGATGCCGTGGAACAGCCCCTCGAGCCAGCCCACGAGCTGGGCCTGCGCGATCCGCAGCTCGGACTCGCTGGGCACCGAGTCGTGCGTGAACGGGAGCGAGAGTCGATCCAGTTCCTCGACCAGTTCCGGGGCGAGCCCCTTCTCCAGCTCCTTGATCGAGCTGGCGTGGATCTCCTTCAGGCGCACTCGGCTCGCCTCGTCGAGAGGAGCCGCACGCACCTCCTCGAGCAGCTGCTTGATCATGCTTCCGATGCGCATGACCTTCGCGGGCTGCTCGACCATGTCGGTCACCGCGAGTTCACCGCCCTCTTCGCCGAGGCCACCGCCGAGCGCCATGCCATCCGGCCCGACGATCACCACCTGCGGGTTCTCACCATTCGCTTCGCTGTTCGGCGTTTCCATGCATCTCATCCTAGGAGCGCCGCGCGCTTATGCCGTCCTCCCGCGCACCACGGAGCGCGAACGCGTCAGCACCGCCGCGAGCAGAGCCGCGAGCAGCGGCAGCAGGACCAGCGCCAGACCCAGCTCAGTCCAAGGGATGACCGTTTCGGGAGCGGGCAGCCCACGCTGTGCCCCCTCCGGCATCGCGTCCCACACGGCCGACTTCTGGCCGCGCCGCACCATCACGCCGGCGAGCACCCCGGCCGCGAGCCCGAGCGCCGTACCCAGGAAGGCGATCACCCCGCTCTGGAACGCCGACAACCGGCGCCGCACCCCCGGCGGAGCGCCCACCGAGCCCAGCGTCGCGAGATCCTTCTGCGCGTCCGCGAGCGCGAGCCCGGTGGCCACACCGGACGCGCCGATCGTGATCACGAGCGCGAACACCGCGAGCAGCAGCATGCGCGCGTCGTCCCTGGCCTGGTAGCCGCGCTCGATGAAGACGAAGGTCTGCTCGGAGAACTTGTTCATCTCGTCCTCGAGCTTCTGCGTCTGCTTGTCCGAGGGCGAGCGGCCGGCGTCGTAGACGAGGCCGGCCGGCTCGACCGTCGCGCCGAGCACGGCGGCCGCCTCGGGCGAGGCGAAGATCCCGGGCAGTCCGAAGGGCGCCCGCACCGAGACCGCGGGCAGCCGGGTGACGACATCCCGCTGCTCGGCCTCCTGGCCCGGGGCCGGGGGCCTCTGGACCGGGCCGGTCAACCTCACCGACTCCCCCGCCTTGACCGTGGCCTTCCCGTCCGGTGCGACGTATCCCTCCTCGAACAGCACGATGCCGCCCCGAGCCAACACGTCGGCCGCCCGCGGGTCGTCCGCGCCGGTCAACCTCCGCAGCGTGTCCGCGTCGCCCACGGCCGACATGAAGAAGCCGCCTCTACCGGAGGACCCGAAGCATCTCGGGTCGTTGCGCCAGCGCTCGAAATCCGCGGGCTGATCGCCCTGCGGGCACTGGAACTCGGGGAGCTTCTCCGCCCGGTAGTCGACGCACCTGTTCGGCTCCTTGCACGTTCCCTTCAGCATGCCGATCGGACCGCCCTTCGCCTCGGGCAGAATGCGTTCGAGCGTTCTCCGGGCGTCCGCCGCCTGGGCCTTGGTCATGCCCGTCTGCTCCCCCGTGATACCCATCGGGTGCAGCCCGGGGAAGCCGACGATGACGTGGTTCTCCTGGGCGTTGGGGTTGTACATGTTCCGCTCGTCCGCGCTCTGGCTCATCCACACGACGGCGACCACGACCGAACCCGCGACGGCGGCCATCACCGCGGCCACGGCGGGCGCGCTGCGCGGTCGGCTGCGGGCCGCGTCACGCAGTGCCAGGCGTGGGCTCAGCGGGAGGAAGCGGCCGAGTTTCGCGGTGATCCCGATCAACGCCGGGCAACAAGCGACGAGGCCGAGTTCGGCCGCCACCACGCCCGCGATGATCACCTTGTCGTCCGCCCGGTTCGCGCCGTACAACGCGATCGCGACGCCGATCGCGGCGATCGCGACCCCGACGATCGGCAGCACGCGCGAACCGTGCCGGACCCCGCGCCGCCCGGTCAGCGACGCGGCGATGTCCTCACGGGCCGCGAGGTACGCCGGGATCAGCGCCGCGACCACGCCGACCGCGACGCCGACCGCGCCGATGCCGAGCAGTTCGAGCGGGCGCACGTCGTAGTGGCCCAGGAGCTTGCCGGACCGTTCGGCGAACCACGACCGCATCAGGGCCGCGACCACGAGGCCGAGCCCCGTGCCGACGAGGGCGCCCACGGCACCCAGCACCACTCCACCGCCGAGGACGATCCCGCCGACGTGCCGACGGCTGCCGCCCGCGACCCCGATCAGGCCGAGCTCACGCCTCCTGCGCCGCGCACCGACCGCGAAGGCCGGGCCGGCGAGCAGGATCATCTCCATCAGGCCCAGACCCAGACCGATGCCGCCGAGCCGGAGCGCGCGCGAGTCGGCCCACTGCCGCGGCGTCTCGAACTGCTGCTGGGACTTGGGCGGCGGGTTCTTCAGGACCTCGGCGGACTTGACCACGATGCCCTGCTTGTTCGCCTCCAGGACCTTGGACCACGGCATCCCGCCGGGGACGCGGACCAGGACGCGGTCGGTGGCGGGGGTGCGCATGACCGCGTTCGGGGCGGCGAGCATCGCGTCGACCACGCTGCCCGGTCGGGCGAATACCGTCCGGTCGTTCAGTTGGTTCGGGAGGTCGACGGTGCCCACGATGCGAAACGTCCGACCCGTGGACTTCTCGGTCAGTTGTCCACCCACCTTGTATCCGGCGGCCCGGCGCAGGTCCTCGGTGACGACCACCTCGTCGGGGGCGCGGGGAGCCCGGCCCTTGCGTTGCAGGACCATGCCCTTCGCGAGCGGCGCCGCGTAGTCGAACTCGCGGATCGGAACGTCGGTCCGCCCGTGCGCGGTGGTCACGTTCGCGTAGGCGGACCGGTCGGTCAGCCACTCGGTCACGCCGGGGACCAGGGTGCTCGGATCACGCGGCGCCGGCGGGTCCGAAGGCTCGGTGGACTCGGGCTGGGACGACTCCTCGAACGACGGCTGCCGCGCGACGGCCGGTTGCCATTCGTCGGCGTTGGGGGTCTGCCGAATCGCCTCCGGCACCCCATGGGCTCGTCCGTTCAGTCCGTAGCCGGTGTCCTGCAGCCGGGCGTCGGCCCGCCCGAGCTCGCGCGAGACCATCTCGTCCGGATCGAGCTGCACGCTTCGGAACGTCACGTCGGCCGCACTCATCCCGAGCACGGGGATCGCGATCATCGCGACGATCAACGCGCTGCGGCCCTTGGCCCGCAACGCGTCGCGGCGGGCTATGCGCAGCGCGGCCCGCCACGGGCCGAGGCTCATCGGGTACCGCCCTTGGACAGCAGCGACTCGGCATCGGCCGAGGGACCCGTGTCGTCCACGAGCCGGCCGTCGCGCAGGAACACGATCCGGTCCGCCCACGCCGCGTGCCGGGCCTCGTGGGTGACCAGGACGACCGCCGCGCCCGCCTCGCAACGCCCGCGCAGGACGCGCAGGATGGCCTCGCCGGTGGTCGAGTCGAGGGCGCCCGTCGGCTCGTCGGCAAGCACCAGTCGGCGCTTGCCCACCAGCGCACGGGCGATCGCGACCCGCTGTTGCTGACCACCGGACATGTCGTCGGGGAAGCGCTCGCCGAAGTGCGCGAGGCCGACCTCGGTCAGGGCCTCCTGCGCGGCGGTCCGCGCCTTGCGGATCGAGGCGCCGTCGAGTTCGAGCGGCAGCGCGACGTTCTCGGCCGCGGTCAGGGCGGGCACCAGGTTGAGGTCCTGGAAGACGTAGCCGACGCTGCGTCGACGCATGGCGGCCATCTTGCGACGGTTGAGCGTGCCCAGGACCTGGCCCTCCACCAGGACCTGGCCGCTGGTGGGGCTGTCGAGCCCGCCCGCGAGCATGAGCAGGGTCGACTTGCCCGATCCGCTCGGCCCCATCACGGCGAGCATCTCGCCCGGTGCCACCGCCAGGTCCACCCCGGCCAGGGCCTCGACGCGCACATCGCCCCTGCCGTGGATCCGGCCCACCGACTTGAGTTCCAACACTGGTTCCACGGTGCCCCCTGAGCGTGCGTCGATCGAGGTGGTCATCGGCGTGCCTTGCGTCCGCGCGTGGGTGCGGGTGCCTCCGGCACCGGGTCCGGCACCCGCTCCGCCGCCCGACGGGCCAGCCGGGCCTCGCAGTGGTCGAGCCAGCGCACCTCGGCCTCCGCGTGGAAGATCAGCGACTCCAGCACGAGTTGCCACGCCATGTCGTCCTCGCCGGCGCGCGTCTTGAGCCGGGTGTAGTCCTGCAGCGCCCGCAACGTGTGCGCGCGCTGGCCCTGGACCACCGCGGAGACGTCGATGCCCGGCACGGTGACGGCCATCGCGAGCTTGATCGCGAGTTCGTCGCGGGGCGGGCTGGTACGCGAGACGGGCGCCTCGAACCAGGCGCGCAGTTCGACCCGGCCGCTCTCGGTGATCCGATAGAAGACGTGCCCGTCGGCGTCCTCGCCGTCGGGCTCGACGAGCCCGTCCCGGTCGAGTCGGCCGAGCGTCGTATAGACCTGGCCGACATTGAGCGGCCAGGTGGAACCGGTACGCGCCTCGAACTCGCTGCGCAGTTGGTAGCCGTATCGCGGTCCTTGGTCGAGGAGCGCGAGCAGGCCGTGTTTGATAGACATACCGAGTATGTATACCCGGTATGCTCGAAAGCGCAAGGGCGATTCGGCCGAACGAGGGAGTCAGCGGCGCCGAGCGAACCGATCGCGCCGACGGGCCCGCGGAGACGACGAAGGACACGGAAACACCGGAAACACCGGAAGCACCGGAAACAAGGGAGTCAGGAGAGCGAGAGCAGCGGCTTGCACACGAAGTTGAACGAATAGCGCTCGGTCTGCGCATTGGCGATCGGCTGATAGATCAACAACTCGATCGTGCCGCTCACCCCGCCGATCGTGGCCGGCACCCGCCACGGGACCTGCAGGGTCTGCTGTCGCGGCCCCGAACCGGTGAAGTGCAGGATGTCCTGGGGCCAGCGGAACACGCGGTCGAACACCCACTGGTAGACCACGTCGCCGACGCCGCCGTCCACGAGCACGGTCCCGGCGAGGTACACCTGGTCGAGGCCGTCGCACTTGACGTAGCTGCCGTTGCCGCGGTCGCTCGCGATCCGGACGTCGGTCACCCGCATTCCGCCCGGCGTGGGCGGCGGCGTGCTCGCGTTCCCACCGGTGCCGCCGACCGTGGATCCGCCCGGCGGCTGGTTCGGCGTGGACGAGGAACTCCCGGACTGGGGCCGGTTGTCGGGGCCGGAGGCGTTGGCGGGCGGGGCGGTGACCGTCGCGGTGGTGGTCACCGTCACCGTGGGCCCGGGCAGGGTCTGCCCGCCCGGGGCCGGCGAGGCACCGGGCACGGGTGTGGTCACGCCGGCCTGTCCGGGCGTGGCCTCGGTGCTCTGGTCCTGCGCGGGCAGTTGCGGCGGGATCTCGGCCGGCGAGGGTGTCGATCCGTCGCGTCGGGCCTGAACGTCACCGGCGGGGCCGTACACATTCGTCAGCACGAGCAGCGTGATGAGAGCCAACGCGATGATCGTCGGTCCCAGAGGTATCCGCCGGTGAAACCTGCGGATCGACCACATCACGCCTCCTCCCCCCGGACCCGTTGGACGTTGCCGGAAGGTATCGCACAATTACGATCCGCGTCCTTGACGAGCCTGCACCCTTCATCCGCGATGCGCCAGACACACAGTCTGCCGTGGCCGACCGACGTCGGCCCTGTCGTTTATCGTCGTCGCGGCGGTGGGGAGCACCGGACGAGCAGTCCACCGGCGCAGACGATACCGGCTCCCCCGAGGGCGATCAGCGTCAAATTCGCAACCGGCGGGCCGGTTCGGGGCAGCGTGGGCGGCGCATCGAAGGCCGGAGGGGTGACCGGAGCGGAGGCCTGCGACTCGACCGCCGGCTCGCGCTCCAACACGTACACGGCGACGCCGCGCCCGCCGGAGCGCACGGCGTACACCCCGGGCTTGCCGTCCTGGGCCACTTCCGCCCCCCATGACCTGAGTGCGTCGAGCCCCTCGGCACCGCCGGTCAGCACGAGTTGCCGATCGACGTCCAGGATCGCCTGACCCGACTCGTCGGTCACCGGGCGCGCGCCGTGCGCCGCGAGCCGGTCGAGCAGTCCGTCCCACTCCTGCTGCGTGGGCGGATCCGTGCCCGGTGCCGGCCTCGGCGGGCGGGCGGGCTCCGGCGGCGCGTTCACGTCCACGGGCGGATCCGGGCGCAGCTTGGGAGCGCCAGGAGCCAGGCCGCGCGGCGCGGCCGACGCGGTGTCGCGGTCGTCGGGCCGGGGGACGCGGTCGGACGGGGGCTCGCCCGAGCGCTCGGACGACGCGCTCGCGAACGCGAAGGCGGAGGCGGACGCGAGCGCGGAGGCGGACGCTCCGGGCAGGGCCAGGGCCGCCGCGAGCACGCCCCCGGCAGCCAGTCGCCGCGCGAAGCCGCCGGGGGTAGGCATGCCGTCAGCCTAGGGAAAATCGACAAAAGCCCCGTTCATCGACGTTCGCCATGCCGGTGCGTTCATCCGATTTTCATTCGTCCGGCGGCAGCGACCGGCCCGCCCGGAGTGGAGCGGAGCGGACGCCGTCAGCACACGCGGGCGGACGCACGCCCGCCGCGCCCGCCGCGCGTCCGCGCCTCAACGCACGCGCAGCAGGACCTTGCCGATGTGCCCGCTCTCCTCGACCACGCGATGTGCTTCGGCGGCCTCGGCGACCGGCATGACCCGGTCGATCACCGGCTTGATCCGGCCCGCCTCGACCAGCGGCCACACGTGCTCGCGCACGGCCGCCACGATCGCGGACTTCTCGGCGACCGGGCGCGCGCGCAACGACGTCGCGGCCACCGCGGCCCGCTTCATCAGCAGCTTGTTGAGGTCGAGTTCGCCGCAGGCGCCGCCCTGGAGGCCGATCACCACGAGCCGGCCGTTGACCGCGAGCGCGTCCACGTTGCGGTCCAGGTACTTCGCGCCCATGTTGTCGAGGATCACGTCGACGCCCGTGCCGTCGGTGGCCTCCTTGACCCGGGCGACGAAGTCCTCGTCGCGATAGTTGATCGCGACGTCGGCGCCCAGCTCGCGGCAGCGCTCCAGTTTGGCCGCGGACCCCGCGGTGGTCAGCACCCGCGCCCCGGCGGCCGTCGCGAGCTGGATCGCCATCGTGCCGATGCCGCTCGACCCGCCGTGCACCAGGAAGGTCTCGCCCTTGCGCAGGTGGGCGACCATGAACACGTTCGACCACACCGTGCAGACCACCTCGGGCAGCGCGGCGGCGGAGACCAGGTCGACCCCCTTGGGCACCGGCAGCAGCTGGCCGGTGGGGACCCGGACCCGCTCCGCGTACCCGCCGCCCGCGAGCAGCGCGCACACCTGGTCGCCGACCGCCCAGCCGGAGACGCCCGCGCCGACCTCGACGATCCGGCCCGATGCCTCCAGGCCGGGGTGAGGGGACGCGCCGGGAGGCGGGTTGTAGAAGCCCTGCCGCTGCATCAGGTCGGCGCGGTTGACCGCCGAGGCGGCCACCTCCACCAGGACTTCACCGGGCTCGGGTGTCTCGTCCGGGACCTCGGTCCACTTCAGTACCTCGGGTCCGCCCGGTTCGGCAATCGTGATCGCGTACATGCCACCAGACTATGAGTCGCCCGGCTTGGGCCGTGCCTTGTGCGACTTGATGACAACGAGTCGGTCGCCCGCGCTCAGCCCAGGCGCGCGCCGTCGCCGGCCGGCGTGATGTCGCCGTAGCCGGTCGTGGACAGCGTCACCGTCGCGTAGTAGACCGCGTCCAGCAGCGAGACGTTGTCGTCGACGGCGTCACGGTAGTTGGCGCGGTCGAGGTAGACGATCAGGATCGTCACGGCCAGCACCAGGAGCGCCATCCCGAACCGGCGCAGCACCTGCATCAGCGGCCCGGGCCGCTCCTTGGGGATGTGCACGGCCGCGCCGGTCGGCGGGCCGGTCGTCGGGAAAGCGCACGGTCTTCATCGTGGCGCCCCGAGGACCTCGACCCGATCGCCCGCGCGCACCCCGCCCGGCGGCACCACCGCGATGCCGTCGGCCACCGCGAGCCCGCGCAGCATGGCGGGGCCCGAGAACGCGAGCGGCCGGTCCGCGCGCATCGGCACGAGCCGGGTGTCGCGCGGGTGGCCGGCGATGTCGACGCCGGCCCGGATCCGACGCGGTCGCGGTTCCGGGCGGCCGGAGAGCCGGCGCAGCAGCGGTACGGCGAGCGTGAGCATGCCCGCGACCGCGGCGAGCGGATTGCCGGGCAGGCCCACCAGGTAGCGCCCCGCGCCGGGGCGGTCGCCGGGCAGGTGCGCGAGCAGCATCGGATGCCCCGGGCGGACCGCGACGCCGTCCACGAGCACGTCCGCTTCGAGGTCGGCGAGCAGTCGGTGGACGTGATCGCGCGGACCGTCGGCGGTGCCGCCCGTGGTGATCACGACATCGGCGCGGGACGCCGTGACGTGGCCGCGCAGCGTGTCCAGGTTGTCCCCCACCCGGCGCACCCGCAGCAGGTCCGCGCCGAGCGTGCGCAGCCAGGGCGTGATCAGCGGGCCGAGCGCGTCCCGGATCCGGCCGTCGCGCGGCAGGCCCGCGTCGAGCAGTTCGTCGCCCAGGACCAGGAGTTCCACCCGCGGGCGATCGATCACGACCAGCTCGTCGTACCCGGATGCGGCCGCGAGCCCGGTGACCCCGGGGGTGACCGTGGTGCCGGCGGGCAGCAGTTCGTCGCCGCGGCGGCACTCCTGGCCGCACGCGCGGATGTCGGTGCCCTGCTGGATGTGCACGTCGCCGAACAGCGTGCGGCCCTCGACCCGGCTCTGCTCGCTGCGCAGCACGGCGGTGGCCCCGTGCGGCACGCGCGCGCCGGTGGCGATCTCGACCGCGTCGCCGTCGCGCAGCATGCCGATGTCCTCGCCCGGGTCGCCCGCGAGCAACCGGCCGCGAACCCGCCACGGCCCCGGACCCGCGACCGCCCACCCGTCCATCGCCGAGGTGTCGAAGGAGGGCAGGTCGGTGAGCGCGACGATCGGCCGCGCGAGCACGTGGTCGCGCGCGTGGTGCAGTGTGCGCGACACCGCGGGCAGCGGTCGCCCGGCCGCGCGGGCGGTCGCGCGGGCCTCGGGCCAGCCGACGGCCGGGTGTCCGGGCGGTTCGGGCGACTCGACGCGGGTCATGGCGGGGCTCTCCCGAGGGATCATCAGGCGCCCGGCTCGGCGCCGTCGACGTGGCGCTCGGCGAGTTCCCGTGCCTGGCGCAACGCCTCGGCCACGGCGGCCGCGCCACCGCCCCGACTGGCCGCCGCGTATCCGACGAGGAAGGACGTGAGCGGCGCGGCCGGTCGCTGCACGTTGTGTGCCGCAACCCGGGTCATGTCGAGCACCGCTGCGATGTCCACGTCCAGCTCGATGCCCAATTCCTGCTTGACCGCTTCGGTCCACTCTTCCAGGCCAGTCATGTCTCTCCTCTTGGGGGCTGTTCCCATCCTCCCCGACCGTGATCGCGCGCTGCGTACATCCGCCCAGGTGTCGCAATCGAAGACGGCGTCGGGATCGGCGGGGATCCGGCGCAGCGCGAGCGGCCCGACCACCCGGCGCAGCGGTGCGCCGGCCGGCTCGCCGAGCGCCGCGACCCGGGCCCGGAGGGCGTCCGTCCGGTACGCCGCGAGCAGGATCTGATCGCGTCCGTCGGCGTCCACCGCGACCGCGCCGGCCACGCCGGCCGGCCCGGCCTCCGCGACCAGACGTTCGATCAAGCCGGCCGTCACGAACGGCAGATCGGCCGCGAGCAGCACCACGACGTCGGCCCGGACCCGCGGCAACGCGGCGGCGAGCCCGGCGACCGGACCACCGCCCGGCGGGTCCTCGCGCACCCACACCACCTCGCGTCGGGTCGGCCGGGTCGGGCCCGCGACGACGATCCGCCCGGCCCCGGCCACCGCGCCGAGCACCCGGTCGAGCAGCGACACCCCGCCCACGAGCAACCCCGGCTTGTCCGCGCCCGCCAGCCGCCGGGCCGCCCCGCCGGCCAGGATCACCGCGTCGTAGCCGCTCACCCGGGGGCGTTCGCGGACGCCATGGACCACCGGAAGAGGGTCATCCCGACGCTGGTGGCGAGGTTGTAGCTGGAGACCCTCGGCCGCATCGGGATCGCGACGAGCCGGTCGGCACGCCGACGCAGCTCCGCGGAGACGCCGTGCCGCTCGGTGCCGAACGCGAGGACCGCGTCGTCCGGGATCGCGGTCGTCCGCAGGTCGGCCCCCTCGGGGTCGAGCACGTAGATCGGCCCGGCCGGCAGCTCGTCGAGCGCCACCCGCGCCACGGTCGTCGCGAAGTGCAGCCCCGCGCTGCCCCGTACGACGTTGGGATGCCACGGATCCAGCTCGCCGGTGGTCAGCACGCCGGCCACCCCGAATCCGGCCGCGAGCCGGACGACCGCACCGACGTTGCCGAGGTTGCGCGGGTTCTCCAACAGCACGATCGGTGCGGCGCGCGGTGTCCTGAATTCGCCCTCGCCCGGCTCGGCGAGCGCGACGACCCCGGTCGGGCTGCCCCGGGGGACGAGGTCGCGCACCAACGACGCGGACACGTCCCGGGCCGTCTCCTCTATATACGCGCGCACGTCACCGGCGAGCTCGTCGGCGAGCGCGCACACGGCTTGTCGGTCGCTGGTCAACACGACCCGGATCCGGGCCCCGAACCGCACCGCGTGCTTGACCGCGTGAAACCCGTCGAGCAGCACCGCCCCGGGCAACGCCTCCCGCCACACCGCGAGAGCCTCGACATCACGCTCGTCCATACCGGCAGCGTAGAACCCCGAGCCCCGAGCGCCGTCACCACGACCCACCCCGCCCGAGCCGGCCCGCCGCCCCGGCGGGTCAGTGGGCGAAGGTCGGGGTGGTCTCGTCGGGCGTCGGGGCAGGTGGGCTCGGGGGTGGGGCGGTGGTCGGGTGCGGTGCGGGTGTGGTCGGTTCGCGGTGGAATCGGCGGCCGAGACGGGCGCCGACCCGGCTGCGGGTCCACACCAGGAACGCGGTCGGCAGGAACAGCGCGTCGCCCACCGACATCGACGCGGAGAACGCCGGCAGCCCGAGCAGGATGGCGATCCCGAAGTGCATCCCGAGCAGGACCACGATCGCGACGTACTTGACCCGCTTCGCGAACAGCATGAAGACGAAGCCGACCTGGATGAACACGGTCAGGTAGCCGACCAGGACGCCCATCTCGGTGTTCGCCGCGAGCAGCCGGCTCAGCCCGGGCCACGGCGTGAAGTACTCCAGGTTCAGCACGTAGTGCATCGCCGTGCCGTCCTGCCAGTACGACCCCTGCACCTTGTACAGCCCGGCCGCGCCGTAGATGAAGCACACCTCCGCGGCGATCACGAACAACGCGCAGTTGTGCACGACATTGACCAGGGCGGACCGCACCTGCTCGGCCCCGCGCGGCAGCCGCCACAGCGCGACCAGCGCGACCACGATGCCCGGCGCCCACACCCACTGGCACACGAACGTGAACGAGAACTGCGGGTGCCACTCCCATCGGTCCCACCGGCACGTGGTCGCGAGCGTGACCATCGCGACGAGCGCGACGAGCACTCCGATCTCGTGCCCGGGACCGGTCCCGGGGGCCAGACCGGTGCGCCTGGCCCGCCTCGCGTCGAGGGACCACACCCGGCCGCACGCGGTGAACGCGAGATAGATCGCCATCAGCAACAGGACCGTGTCGCCGCCGTCGGTCATCAGGATGGAGCGGCTGTTGAACGACACCACCATGACGGCGAACAGCACGCTCATCGCCCGGGTGTGCCACCCGAGCACGAACAACGCGCTCACCGCGATCGCCGCGACGTAGGTGCCCTCGAACCACCAGCGCGAGTCGTTCGCGAGCAGCAGGCTCACGCCGTCGATGCCGGTCAGCAGCTCACGCGCCATGTCCGGCGACCACGCCGACTGGTCGCCCCAGATCTCGCGGCGGTTGAGGAACTCGCGCACCAGGCTGACCAGGAAGACCAGGCCGTAGCCGATCCGCAGCAGCGCCGCCTGGTGCACCGCGAAGGTGCGCAAGGTGAACGCGTCGAAGGCGTTCACGATCCACTGCCCGACGGCGTCCTCCACACGGCGGTACCCGCCCGTCACGGACGGCTTCGGCTCAACGGAAGTCATCGGGCTTCGTCTCCCACCAACCGAGCATGCGGTACGAGGTCTCCGGCTTGGGCGACGCGTTCGGCTTCCCGATCGGGGTCGTCGCGACCCGGACCCGGACGGCTTCGAGCCTGCGGTTCAGGCCCGCGTCCTGGAAGCGCCGCACCACGATCCGGCGCAGATAGAGCTGGGTCAGCGCGCCCCGCGAACCGGTGGCGCTCTCGTCCTGGGCGTCGTGGCTGTCGGCGTAGCTCGACCACGCGCGCCGGATCAGGTTCTGGTCGGCCTTGCTCGGATAGGGGTTGTGTCGGATGTGGTCGAGGTCGTCGCCGGTCAGGTCGGACCAGCCCGACTCGGTGATCGTGCCGTCCGGGTTGCGGACCCGCGACTGCGCCTGCACGCGGAAGTTCTCCGACATCGGGTTGGGCGCGAACAGCGCCCAGTTCTGCTCGAAGTACGGATAGATCCAGGTGTTCGTCTCGTCCTGGTACTCCTGGGACAGCGCGTTCGACGGGGCGACGTGCAGGAACACGAAGGCCACGTGCACGAGCGTCACCAGGATCGCGGCCACCGCGATCACCGCCGAGACGGCGCGCACCGCGGTCGACCGGGGCTCGTCCCCCGCTATCGCCGCGAGGACCGGCTCGTCCACGGGGGATCGCCGCGCCGGCTCGGATCGATCCGCGGACCCGGACGGTTCGACCGGCTCGGACCGTTCCGCGGGCTCCGGCTGCTCGGACCGTTCCGATCGTTCCGGCTGCTCGGACCGCTCCGATTCCTCCGCCGCTTCGGGACGGGCGGTGTCGACCGCCGCCCCGGTCTCGGGCACGGGCTTCGACCGATCCACCCGTTGCCCCGGGATCGCGTCGTCAGGCGACTGCATGCCTCTCCCGTGGTCGATGGGTCCCCATCGGGACCCGTGCTGCCGGCACGCTACCGGGTTCGGTCCGCCGGACGTACCGAAACGACCACCAACCACCCTGTGTGGACGGTTTCCGTGACCATAGAACGTGTTCTACCCTGAGCGCCGGTGCGGCCCCGCCCCCGGCGATGTCCGTCACGGGGGTGCGGGCGTACAGGGGACGGGGCCGTACCACCCCGGCGGATCGGGTCACAGGTCCAAGGTGCCCTCGCGGCCGTGCGCGACGTAGCGCGCCATCAACTCCGCGCGCCCCGCGTCGTCGAGCGGCCGGTAGCCGGCGCCGCGCTCGGGTCGCCACCACACCTCGCCGTCCGCCCGGAATCCGGCCCGCCGCAGACCCACCTTGTTGACCTTGTTCGTCGCGGTGGTCGGCACCTCGGCCACCACGCGCACGAAGGTCGGCGACATCTTGGTGCCCAGGTCCTCCTGTCCGGCCATGAAGCCGGCGAACTCGACCGGATCGAACACGGCCCCCGCCCGGATCTGCGCCGCCGCCATCACCTGGTCGCCGGTCACCGGATCCGGGACCCCGTACACGACGACCACCTCGAACGGCGCGAACCGCGCGAGGATGCCCTCGATCGTGGCCACCGCGAGGTTCTCGCCGTCCACTCGCAGTTTGTCGTCGGAGCGCGCGGCGAAGTAGAGGAAGCCGGCCGTGTCCCGGTAGAAGTGGTCGCCCGTCCAGTACTGCCCGCCCCGGGCCCGCGCCGCCGACGCCTCGTCGTTGCGCCAGTAGCCCTCGAACCCGTTGCGCCCGGTGTTGACCAGTTCCCCGATCGCGGCGTCGCCGTTGACGAGCCGGCCCGCCGCGTCGAACACGGCGCGCGCGCACTCCTCGCCGGTCGCCGGGTCGAGCACGGCGGCGCCCTCGGGACACGGGCCGACCGCGCCGGCGGGTGTGCCGGGCCGCCAGTTGACGCTCATCCCGCCCTCCGACGAGCCGTACCCCTCGGTCAACGCGCAGCCGAACCGGGCCTCGAAACGCGCCATGTCCACGGCACCGGCCTCGGTGCCGAAGCCCGCCCGCAGCGGGTTGTCGCGGTCGTCGGGCCGCTCGGGCGTCGCGAGCAGGTACGAGATCGCCCGGCCCACGTAGGTGAAGTACGACGCGTCGTAGCGGCGGATGTCGGACAGGAACGCCGACGCCGAGAACCGCCGCCGCAGCGCGACCGCGCCGCGCGCCCGCAACGCGGGCGACCAGTTCGCCATCAGCGCGTTGCCGTGGAACATCGGCATGCAGATGTAGTTGACGTCGTCCGGCCCGAAGCCGAACTGGTTCGACAGCGCCGTCCCGGCGCCGGCGAGTCGCCCCTGCGAGCAGATCACGCCCTTGGGCGCACCGGTAGATCCGGACGTGAACACGATCAGCAGCCGATCCGCCGGGTCCGCGACCAGCGGCGGCAGCACGGCGTCCGCGTACGGCTTCAGCAACTCGTCGTAGGCCGGATCGTCGACGACCAGGATCCGCTCCGCCGGGATCCCCAGGTCAAGCCCGGCCAGCAGCGGAAGGTGCGCGCGTTCGGTGACGACGACGCCGCACTCGGCGTGCGTGATGTCGCGTGCCAGCTCCGCGCCCCGACGCGTCGAGTTCACTCCCACGAGGGTGGCACCGGCCACCGCCGCGCCGGACAACCACATCGGGAACTCGGGCACGTTGTCGAGCAGGACCCCCACGTGCGGCTCGGCACCGCGCGGCAGCAGGTCGGTCAGCAACGCGGCCCGGGCGGCGGCGTTGCGGGCGAGTTCGTGGTGCGTCCAGGTCCGATCCTCGAAGTAGAGCCCGGTCCGCCGGTCGTCCCACTGGTCGTGGACGAGTTCCGCGATCGTCACCATGCCGCACTCCCTCACCGAGATCCGGCCCGCCGGATCTGATAGACCGTTAGATCTGATGCACCGTCATATTCTTTGCCCGCATTCTTGGCAAGATCAAGAAAAGTGTCACGGAGGTACGGGTATGAACTCGAACACCAGGCCGCTGCCGCCGGCCTCGGCCACCGCCCTCGCCGAGTTGATGGCGGGCACGCTGCCGGATTCCTCCAGCGTGACCCCGGAGGCCCTCGAACTCGCGGACCGGGTGCGGGACCTGGTCGAGGCCGTCGTGCTGACCGACGTCGACGCGGCGGTCCGCAAGGACGCGGCCGAGCGGATCGCCGCGGTGACCGCGGCGCTCGGCGCGGCCCGGCGCGAGCAGGCGGTATCGCTGATCCGGCATCCGGACGGCAGGCTGGAGCATCTGACCCAGATGGGCTCGGGGCGACTCAACCCGCAGGCGCCCCGGCTGGTGTTCGAGGAGGTGCCGCAACGGGCCGACGTCACGGCGGAGCCGGCGGTGGTGGAGATCCACGCGCGGTGCGTGCTGACCGCGGCGCACGGCGGTCCGCCCGCCCGCGCGCACGGCGGCATCGTGGCGGTGATCCTGGACCAGTTGCTCGGCGTCGCGGCGTCCGCGGCCGGGGCGCCCGGGCTGACCGCCGGGCTCGACATCCGTTACCGCAAGGCGACGCCCTATGGCGTGCCGCTGGAGCTGACCGGGCGCTGGACCGGTCGCGAAGGACGCAAGAGCTTCGCGACCGGTGAGATCCGCGCCGACGGAGAGGTGACCGCCGAGGCGACCGCGGTCTTCATCGCGGAGCGGCGGGTCCGGTAGGGCTCGTCCCGGGCGTGTCCCGGGCGAGGCCCGGGACCCGAGCGCCTCGGCGGGGGCTCACACCACCGCCGGGGCCGTCCCCGTCTCGCTCACCATGGGACGGCCCGCGGCCTCCCAGGCGAGCATCCCGCCGTCGACGTTGATCGCGTCCCAGCCCTGCTGGCCCAGGTAGTGGGTCACCTGGGCGGACCTGCCACCGACTCGGCACATCACGTACACGCGCGTGTCGTGGGGCACCTCTTCGATGCGTTCGATCAGCGTGTTCATGGGGATGTGCCGGGCTCCGGCCACATGACCGGCATCCCATTCGTCCACCTCCCGTACATCGAGTACGAAGGCGTCGTCGGGGACCGCGGCGGCGGCCACGGCCGGCGGGGGCGACAGGTGCATCGGATCTCCGAGGTGTCAGGCGTGCGGGACCCGTCCGGCCACGCTCATCGCACATTGTCGGTCATCCGCGCCGCGGGCACGCGCCTCGAAAGAGCGAACCCCGCCCGTCACCCTCGACACGCGGCCGAAATGACGGCTGTGTGCCGGACCGACGAGCAGGGTGTGCAGCAACCCTTTCCGGGCCGACCGACGCCCATCCGGCCGGCCCGGGAGGGCTGATCGCCGCGCGCGGGCACCCGCGGGCGGATCAGGGCCGCACGAGGGTCCCGAGCACCTTCTCCTTCTCCGCGATGTCGTGCAGGAGCTGGTCGGCCAGGTGCTCGAGCAGGCCGTCCGGGTCCTCCGGGGCGAGCTGCAGGAGCTGACCCATCGCGCCCTCCATGAGCTGCTCGCGCTGGGTCGCCAGTTCCGCGCGTCGGTGCGTGAGCCACGCGAGCCGACTGCGCAACCACTGCCCCCGGCTCTCCGCGTCCGGACCGGTCGCGCCCTCCGGGGAGGTGGCCCATTCCGTACCCAACGACAGGAGCTCGGCCACGTCGCCGCGCGCGTAGGCCGCGTTCACCCGCGCGATGAAGGTGCCGCGGCGCTGCTTCTCCTCCGGGTCCTGGACCAGGTCCGGGTGCGCCCGGCGGGCCAGCTCGCGAAACAGCTTGCGCGCCTCGGCCCCGGGGCTGACCCGATGCACCTCGGGCACGGGCACGGGCTCCTGCTCGTCCGCCGCCGCACCGCCGCCGCCCGCGCCGTTCGCGGAGTCCAGCGCGCCCAGAAGCGAGTCCAGGTCCGGCATGTCCGTGACCACACCACGCAATTCGACCGCGCGCCGGATGTCCGCCGGGTCGCCGGTGTGCGCCGCGATCGCCTCGGCGATCAAGGCGTCCAGCTCGTCGAGCCGCTCGTACAGCGGTCCGAGCCGACGGTGGTGCACGATCGCCAGGTTGTCCAGCTCGACCTGAAGCGTCGTCACGTCCACTTCGTCGTCGAGCAGCGCGGTCTCCGCCACGGCGACCTGTTGTTCCAACTCGGCGATTTCGGGGTCCGACCAGGGGGTCGGCGCGCTGACCTCGTCCATCACGTCCCTTGTGTGCTGTTCTGTTCCCACGCGGCACCGGTCGGCGGGCGCGTCTGTCGGACTTTGAAGATCAAATCACTCGCAACACCCCCCAGCAGCCTATGTGGTAGGGCAGCATGGTCAGGCCGTCCCTGGCCAGTCGATCCAACAAAGCAGTTGGCTAGAGGGGATAAGATCCAGCCATGCCGCCCGACACCGCACGCACCCGAGCCAAACTTCTCGACGCCGCCCGCGCGGAGTTCGCCGAGCACGGCATCGCCGGCGCCCGCGTCGACCGCATCGCCCTGCGCGCCGGGGTGAACAAGGAGCGCATCTACGCGTACTTCGGCAACAAGGAGCAGCTCTTCCAGCACGTGCTGACGGAGTCGCTCCAGGAGCTCAACACGGTCGTCACGATGCCCAACGACGACCCGGCCGAGTACATCGCCCAGGTCTACGACTTCTACTGCGCCCGGCCGGAACTGCTCCGGCTGTTGGTGTGGGAGGCGTTGTACTACGGGCACGACCCGGTTCCGGACGAGGAGCGGCGAGTCACGAGCTATGCCGCCAAACTTCAGGAGTTCGCCGACCACCTCGGCGTGAAGCCCTCGCCCGACGTCGCCCAGCTGCTGTTCTCGCTCATCGGCGTCGCCGCCTGGCAACAGACGATGCCGCAGATGTCGCGGGTACTGCTCGGCGCCGACTCGGAATCCGAGGAGGCGCAGCAGAACCGGCGCAAACACCTCATCGAATTCACGCGAGCGTCGATCGCGTCGATGAAGCAGTCATAGGGCGCACGGCCGGATGAAGGGGCCGCCCTTCATCCGGCATGCCCACGCCCTACAGTCCTTCCCATGACGTCCCCGTACCGGGAAGGCGCGACAGCGGGCCTGCTCGTCCCCGCGGATCCACTGAATCCACGCCGTACCGACCCCCACTTCGCCCCCGAGGCGGAGGCCGCGCTCGCGCTCGGCATCCCGGTCGCGCGCGTGGATCACGACGCCCTCGTGCGCGGCGACGCGCACGAGGCGGTACGGCGCGTCCCGCTCGACCAGGGACCGCTGCGCTACCGGGGCTGGATGATCCCCGCGACGCGATACGCCGAGCTGGACGCGGCGCTGCGTCCGCGCGGGGCGAGCCTGGCCACACCGCCCGAGCGGTATCGGGCCGCACACGAACTCCCGGGCTGGTACGAGCACTTCCGCGCACTGACCCCGCACACGGTGGACGATCCCGCGCTCTTGGGCAGCGGTGCGGCGATCGTCAAGGACTGGGTGAAGTCGCGCAAGCACGAGTGGCACGAGGCGTGCTTCGTGCCCGATGTCGCGGACACCGCGCACACCGCGTCCGTCGTCCGCACCTTCGTCGAGCGCCAGGGCACCGAACTACAGGGCGCCGTGGTCTACCGCGCCTTCGAGTCCTTCACCGGCGCCGAGGCCCGCGTGTGGTGGGTCGACGGCGACCCCGTCCTGACCACCGCGCACCCCGACACCCCCGCCGAGTCGGCCCACCCGACCGGTCTGGACGCCGTCGGTGCGGCCGTCACGGCGCTCGGATCACCGTTCTGTACAACGGATCTGGCGCAGCGTCAGGACGGCGTGTGGCGGGTCGTCGAGGTCGGCGACGGGCAGGTGTCCGACCTGCCCGCCGGCGTCCCGGCAGCCGCCCTCCTGGGGCCGCTGTTCCGCGTTCCGCGCTGAGCCCGGGTCAGATCCCGGTCTCGGCGGGCAGTCGACCCGATTTCACGGCCGCGAGCAGTTGCGCGTAGTCGGCCTCGGTGCGATCCGCGTAGCGCACCGCGAACCGCGCGAGCGCGTCGTCGAGCCGGTCGCTCTTGCCGCAATACCCCGCGAGCACCTTGGGGTCCACGGAATGACTGTGCGCACGCGCCAGCAGCGCGCCGGTCATCCGCGCGTAGTCGTCTATCTCGTGCGCGGCCAGCACACTCGGGTCGATGCTGCCCTTCATGTTCCGAAACCGTCGGACCATGAACGGCCGCTCGCCGATCGAGGTCCACCCGAGCAGCGAATCCGTCCCGGCCTGCATCCACTTCTGCCCGAGCACGATCCGCCGCCCCTCGTGCTCGACCCGTGCCGGCGGCAGATAGGGCGCGAGCGCGGACGGCCGGGCCTCCTTCACCTGGAGCACGAGCGGCTCGTCACCGTTGCCCAGCAACAGCACGACGTAGGCCCGCGATCCGACACTGCCGGTCCCGACCACCCGGAACGCCACGTCCTCCACCGCGAACCGCGCGAGCAGCGGACGCCGCTCGGGCGAGAGCGTGGCCACGTAGCCCGCGAGCCCGCCGGCCACCGAACGTGCGACCTCGTCGTCCACCGCCGTCAGCACCGGCGGTTCCGGGACGAAGTGCCAGGTGCCGTCCGACCGCCGCCGGGTCGCCTTGGCCGCGAACCGCGCGCTCGTGTTGCGCCGAGCCTTCGCCGAGACCTGCTTCAACAGCCCCGACAGGTCCGCCGCGTCCGCGTGCGCCACCAGCGACTCGTCGGCGATCGCGTCCCATGCCTGCAGTACCGGCAGCTTCGCGAGCAGGGCCATCGTCCGGCGGTACGACCCCGCGGCGTCATAGGCCGCGACCCGGCACGCGTCCGCGTCCAGACCGCCGACCCGACCGGCCACCACGAGCGAGGCGGCGAGCCGCTTGAGGTCCCACTCCCACGGGCCCTGCACGGTCTCGTCGAAGTCGTTGACGTCCATCACCAGACGCCCTTCGGCGGTGCCGAACACCCCGAAGTTCCCCGCGTGCGCGTCACCGCATATCTGCGCGATCGCTCCGGTGACCGGCGCCGCGGCCAGATCCGCCGCCATCAGCCCGGCCGAACCGCGCAGGAACGCGAACGGCGACGCGGCCATCCGCCCGATCCGCAGCGGCACCAGGTGTTCGAGCCGACCGGCGTTGGCGCGCTCGACGCTCTCCACCACGTCGGGCCGGTTCGGCGCGGGCTCGAACACCGCGTGCTCGGCCCGCGAGACCCGGTCCCGCAGCCCCTTGCCGAGCGCCTTCGACGCCTCGTCCGACCTGTTCCGAAACCCCGGGACCACAAAATCCCGCCCCACCCAAGTCCCCGACATGTACCGATCCTCTCCGGACACAGCGCACGACACACAGACCTACAGACCGCGGCACACCGGCCCGCGGCACGGACCGAACCGGGACAGCAGAAAGGCCCCAGGTCGATGACCTGGGGCCTTTGCTCGGTGCGCGAGGGGGGAGTTGAACCCCCACGCCCTTTCGGGCACTGGAACCTGAATCCAGCGCGTCTGCCTATTCCGCCACCCGCGCGAGCAATCAAAGATTAGCACGGGCCCAAGGCCCGATACGAATCCTTACCCGTGGGCCCCACCCCTCACACCATGAGCATCCGTATGGACACCCTGTGCAACCAACGGTTCATCTTTCCGGGCCGGCATCCCCACGACCCCCGCCTCTCCGGCATGCTTGCCCTGCACCGTACGGTGAACGGGCTTCGACACCATCCACGCACACGGTCGCGGCACAACTACTGCAAGCGAGCCACTGAGGGGGCAACAGGGTGTAGGAATCCCTGTGAAAGCCAACACTCCTTACAGTGGCCACGGTAGGGAACCGCGCCCGTTTCCCACGCGTGGATACGATCAGTGAGCAGACTGTAGGACCGGACCGGCCGATCGCGTACGGAAGGAGGTGCCCATGGGTCCCCTGAAAAAGTTCGAGCAGCGGCTCGAGGGCCTGGTCAACGGCGCCTTCGCCAAGGCGTTCAAGTCGGATGTCCAGCCCGTCGAGATCGCGAGCGCGCTCAAGCGCGAGTGCGACAACAACGCGACGATCTGGAACCGTGACCGAACGATGGTCCCGAACGACTTCGTCGTCGAGCTAGGTCAACACGACTACGAGCGCCTCAGTCCGTACGTACAACAACTCGGCGGCGAGCTGGCGACCGTGGTGCGGGACTACGCGCAACAACAGCGCTACTCCTTCATCGGACCGGTCGAGGTCCACTTCGAGCATGCCGACGATCTGGACACCGGTCTGTACCGTGTGCGCAGTCAGGCACTCGCGGGCAGTCAGTCGCACCATGAACAACCGCAGCCCCCGCAACCACCCTTCCCGGGTGGGGGGCCGCAACCGGCGCAGCCGGCACAGGGTTATGGATACGGTCCTCCCGGCGGGCAACCCCCGTCCGGGGTGCCCGGGCCACCACCCTTCGGCCCGCCGGGGACCCCGGGAATGCCGACGCCTCCCCGGCAGCAGCCGGGGGAGCAGCAGGCTCCCTACGGCCAGAATCCGCCGCCGGCACCACGGCTGCGTACCTGGCTGGAGGTCAACGGGGTGCGTCACGAGCTCACCGCCCCGGTCGTGAAGTTGGGCCGTAGCACCGATGTGGAAGTTCGCGTGGACGACCCGAGCGTCTCGCGGCACCACGCCGAGATCCGAATCGGCGCCCCGGCGTCGATCACGGACCTCGGTTCGACGAACGGAATCGTTGTCGACGGCCAGCATTGCCAGCGTGCCGGCCTGCGCGACGGATCGCGCATCGTGCTCGGCAGCACCACTGTCGTGTTCCGCCAAGCCGAGGGGTGACAACGGGCGCATGTCTGAGCTGACCCTCACCGTTATGCGGTTGGGTTTCCTCGCTGTGCTGTGGTTGTTCGTGATCGTCGCCGTACAGGTGATTCGTAGCGACCTCTTCGGTACTCGCGTGACCCAACGACCGGCGCGGCGCCGAACCGCCGCGCCCGCCGCCGCTGGAGGAGGTGCCGCTCCGCCGCAACAGGCGCAGTCGGCCCCGCCTCCGCAGCGGCAACAGGCGCGGCCCCGCCGCGGCCAGCGCAACAATCCGAGCAAGCTCTTCATCACCGAGGGCTCGCTGACCGGCACGACGATAAATCTGACGGATCAGCAGATCACCATCGGTCGTGCGCACGACTCCACCATCGTGCTCGACGACGACTACGCGTCGAGTCGGCATGCCCGCATCTACCCTGCGCCCGACGGCAGCTGGGTGGTCGAAGACCTCGGGTCGACGAACGGTACCTATTTGGACCGTACGCGCCTGACCGGTCCGACCCCCGTGCCGCTCGGTGCGCCGATCCGCATCGGCAAGACCGTTATCGAGCTGCGCAGGTAGCCTGAATGAGCCTCTCTCTCCGCTTCGCCGCCGGATCCCACAAGGGCATGATCCGAGAGGGCAACGAGGATTCCGGCTATGCCGGACCTCGCCTGCTCGCGGTCGCCGACGGCATGGGCGGGCAGGCAGCGGGCGAAGTCGCCAGCTCCGAAGTCCTGTCCACCATCGTCGAACTCGACGAGGACGTGCCCGGAGCCGACCTGCTGGACGCCCTGCGTTCGGCGGTCGATCGCGCCAACGACCGACTGCGTGTGATGGTCGACGACGATCCCCAGCTCGAGGGCATGGGGACCACGTTGACGGCGCTGTTGTGGACGGGGAGCCGACTCGGCCTCGCCCACATCGGCGACTCCCGTGCCTATCTCCTGCGTGACGGATCCCTGGAACAGATCACCCAGGACCACACGTGGGTGCAGCGCCTCGTCGACGAGGGCCGCATCACCGAGGAGGAAGCCGACCACCATCCGCAGCGCTCGCTGCTGATGCGTGCCCTGGACGGACGCGGTCACGTCGAACCGGATCTCTCGGTCCGCGAGGCCCGCCCCGGGGACCGCTATCTGATCTGTAGCGACGGCCTGTCGGGGGTGGTCAGCCGGGAGACGATGGAGGGCACCCTCCTCACCTACGGCAACCCCGGCGACGCCGTCCAGGAGCTGATCCAGCTCGCGCTGCGCGGCGGTGGCCCGGACAACATCACGTGCATCGTCGCCGATGTCGTGGACCCGGGCGAACAGCCGTCCGACAGCCCGATCGTGGTCGGCGCGGTCGCCACCGTCGTCGACGACACGACGACGCTGCCCACCACACCTGCGTCGCGGGCCCGTGAGCTCACGGCCGGCGAGTACGAGACCGAGGCCCTGGTCTCCGAGCCCGGCAGCCGGCGCAAGCCCAAGCCGAAGTCCACGCTGCGCAAGACGCTGCCGATCTGGGGCGGCGTGGCGGTGCTCATGGCCGGCCTGGGCGGCGCGTACTACTGGACGCAGACCCAGTACTTCGTGGCCGACAAGGGCGACCACGTGGCGATCTACCGGGGCATCGACTCGAAGATCCTGGGCCTGAACCTGGCGAGCACCTACCAGAGCTTCGACAACGTGAAGCTCACCATGATCGGCGAGACCAACAGCGACGCGGTCAAGAGCACGATCGACACCGCGAACCTCGACGAGGCGCGACACACGATCGACCGGCTCAAGCACCAGTCCGACGTGTGCGCCACGGCGTACGCGGCCGAGGACGCCAAGAAGGCGACGGGCACCCCCGCCGGGCAACCCGCAGGCAGCGTGGACACCATCCCGCAGCAGAACCAGGGGCCCTCCGCGTCGCAGACCAGCGCCCCGACCGGCAAGCGCCAGCCCACCGCCGCGTCCCGCAGCGGGCGCTCGAGCGCACCGCCCACCGAACCGGGCGGAAAGGGTCGCGGCATTTCGACGGCGGGCCCGAGCACGCCCGCGAGCTCGGCGCCACCGAGTTCGCCGCCACCGGTCACCCAGGAGACCCCGGCGGCGCCGGCGCTGTCCGCCGACGATGCCGAGCTCGCCAAGCAGTGTTATCCGCGACCGGCCGGAACCACCGGAACGAACTGAGGGGAGCGCCGTGAGCAACACGACGATCACCCCCCAAGCCGCCCCGAACCGCCGCAACACCGAGCTGATGATGCTCGGCTTCGCGGTCCTGGTTCCGGTGCTGGCTTATGCCAACGTGGGACTGGCGGGGGACGGCGAACTGCCGCTGGGCAACATCGTCAAGTACGGCCTCGGGCTCGGTGTCTTCGCGGGCATCGCGCACCTGCTGGTGCGCAAGTTCGCGCCGTACGCCGACCCGTTGCTGCTGCCGTTGGCGACGTTCCTCAACGGCATGGGCCTGATGCTGATCAATCGGCTCGACATCGACCTGATCAAGGGGATCGGGTTGCCGAACAACATCAAGGGCTCGGCCGCCGCGCCGTCGCAGCTGATGTATTCGGCGATCGGCGTCGGACTGTTCGGCCTCGTCGTGGTCGTGCTCAAGGACCACCGCCTCCTGCAGCGCTACACGTACTCCTTCATGGCGTTGGCGCTCGTCCTGCTGGTCTCGCCGATCCCGTTCCCCGGCGACACGTACGGCGCGAAGATCTGGATCCGGCTCGGCCCGTTCTCGATCCAGCCCGGCGAGTTCACCAAGATCGTGCTCACGATCTTCTTCGCGGGCTACCTGATGGCCAAGCGCGACGCGCTCGCGCTGGCGAGCCGCAAGGTGATGGGGATCTACCTGCCCCGCGGTCGGGACATGGGTCCGATCATCGTGGTGTGGGCGCTCAGCATCATGATCCTGGTGGTCGAGCGCGACCTCGGTACCTCGCTGCTGTTCTTCGGCGTCTTCGTCGTGATGCTCTACGTCGCCACCGAACGCACCAGCTGGCTGCTGTTCGGCGTGATCATGGCCGTCGGCGGGGCGGCCGTCGTGGGCACCTTCGAGCCGCACGTGCACGACCGCGTGGCGGCCTGGCTGGATCCGCTGGCCGCCTACAACGGCACCGGCACGGTCCAGTCCGAGCAGCTGGCCCAGGCGCTGTTCGGCTACGGCACCGGCGGCCTGCTCGGGACCGGCCTCAACCAGGGCCACCCCACCGAGATCATGTTCGCCGCCCGAAGCGACTTCATCCTCACCACGGTCGGTGAGGAACTCGGCCTGGCCGGGATGATGGCGCTGTTCATGGTGTACGCGCTCCTGATCGAACGCGGCCTGCGCACCGCGCTGGCCGCCCGCGACCCGTTCGGCAAGCTGCTCGCGGCCGGCCTGTCCGTGGTCCTCGCGCTCCAGGTCTTCATCGTGGCCGGTGGTGTGACGGGTCTGATCCCGCTCACCGGCATGACGCTGCCGTTCCTGGCCCAGGGCGGGTCGTCCGTCATCACCAACTGGGCCCTGGTCGCGATCCTGATCAGGGTCAGCGACACCGCCCGCAGGCCCGCCCCGTCGACGGGCGCCTTCGACCCGAGCGAGGGCGTCGCGCCGCGGCGCGGCCCGCAGTCGGTCGCCCCGGATCGCACCCCGGCCGGCGGCTCGGATGCGCCGAACCCGGAGCGCGAGAGCGAGTCCGCCTCGCCCGAGGCGCTGACCGTGGCCGGCGGCGTACCGGGCGTACCCGGTCCACCCGGACCGGGCGGACCGCCCGCTTCCGGTGGGGCCGGCTTGCCACCCAGACCATTCGTACCCCCGCCGAATCCGGGCGGTGGCGCGCCGTACGGCCCGCCGGGCCAAGGCTCGGGCGGACACTCGTGACGGCGCCGACGCTCGTACAGGGGAGGGACATACCGTGAACAAGCCTTTGAGGCGGGTCTCCGTCTTCTGTCTGATCCTGATCGCGGCACTGATGCTGCGCTCCAACTGGGTCCAGGTCGTCAAGGCGGACGACTACGCGAACAACTCGCACAACAGGCGGGCGCAGTACGAGAAGTACTCGCACCCGCGCGGCGACTTCCTGGTCGAGGGGAAGCCGATCACCGGCTCCGAGAAGACCGACGACAAGCAGTACGAGTACCTGCGCACGTACCTTGCCGGAGAGATGTACGCCCCGGTCACCGGTTATCTGTCGCCGTTCTTCGGGAGCAGCCTCCTGGAGAACCTCAACGACGACATCCTCAGCGGCAAGGACAACCGGCTGTTCGTCCGCAAGGTCCTCGACACCGTGACCAACAAGGGCAGCCGCGGCGGCAACGTCGCACTGACGATCAACGCGAAGGCCCAGGAAGCCGCGTACAACGCGCTCAAGGACAAGACCGGCGCCGCCGTCGCGCTCGACCCCGACACGGGCAAGGTGCTGGCGATGGTCAGCACGCCGTCCTACGACCCGAACGTCCTGGCGCAGAACGACAACAAGAAGGTTTCGGACGCCTGGGACGCCCTGACCTTCAACAAGGACGAGAAGGACGACGTCTTCGACCCGAGGAAGCCGATGGACAACCGGGCGATCCGGTCCACCTATCCGCCCGGGTCGACCTTCAAGCTCATCACGGCGGCGGCCGCGCTGTCCGAGGGCAAGGCCAAGCCGAACGAGGCGCCCAAGGTCCCGCTCAACGGCGACACCCTGTTCTACCCCTCGTCCAACCTCGGCCTGAGCGAGAAGAACCACCCGGACTGCATCGGCGCGACCACGAAGAAGGCGCTCGAGCTGTCCTGCAACACGGTCTTCGCCCAGCTCGGCGTCGACGTCGGCGCGGACAAGCTGAAGGAGCAGGCCGAGAAGTTCGGCTTCAACAACTTCGGCAAGGGCACCGGCGCGGACACCGCGCTCAACATCCCGAGCCGCGTCGAGGCCAGCCTGTTCCCCGGGACGAAGGACGGCGGGCAGCTGATGCGCTCCTCGATCGGCCAGGAGAGCGTGGCGGCGACGCCGATGGAGATGGCCATGGTCGCCGCCGCGATCGCCAACAACGGCAAGGTCATGAAGCCCTACCTCGTGGACGAGCTGAAGGCCCAGAACCTCTCGGTGATCGAGAAGACCCAGCCGGCCCTGGCCAGCCAGGCCATCTCGTCCGAGGTCGCGGCGCAGATGAAGGAGATGATGCAGGGCGTCGTCGACGACGGCACCGGCAAGCCGGCGGCGATTCAGGGCGTCCAGGTCGGCGGCAAGACCGGGACCGCGCAGCAGGGCTTCAACAACGGCAAGAAGCCGTACGCGTGGTTCGTCTCGTACGCGGAACTCGACGGCAAGAAGGTCGCCGTCGCCGTCGTGGTCGAGCCGGACACCGAGATCGACCGCAGCGACATCGCCGGTGGCAGGATTGCCGGTCCCATCGCCAAAGCCATCATGGAAGCCGTGGTCAAGAAGTGAGCCATGGCCCACGATCACACCAATAGTCAGCGCGATCACTACTGCAATCAGATATCGACGTGCCCTCGGGAACGGGGTGTGACGGCCCCTCGGGCCATCACCCCGGTACCGTGTCGGAGAACGCGCCGGACCGGTCGGGCAACCGCCTCGGTCCCGGCCGGCCGAAGACCGAAGGCCGTGGACCGGTAAGGGAAGGGCTGGAAGTTATGGAAGAGCCGCGTCGCCTCGGCGACCGGTACGAGATCGGCGCGGTCCTCGGCCGTGGTGGCATGGCCGAGGTGTACATGGGCCGTGACATACGCCTGGGACGCAGTGTCGCGGTCAAGACACTGCGCGCCGATCTCGCCCGTGACCCTACGTTCCAAGCCCGGTTCCGACGCGAGGCGCAGTCCGCTGCCTCGCTGAACCACCCGGCGATCGTCGCGGTCTACGACACCGGTGAGGACTACATCGACGGGATCTCGATCCCGTACATCGTCATGGAGTACGTCGACGGCTCGACGCTGCGCGAACTGCTGCACTCCGGCCGCCGGCTGCTGCCGGAGCGTGCGCTGGAGATGACGGCCGGCGTGCTCCAGGCGCTGGAGTACAGCCACCGCAACGGCATCATCCACCGCGACATCAAGCCCGCCAACGTCATGCTGACGCGGCAGGGCACGGTCAAGGTGATGGACTTCGGCATCGCGCGCGCCATGGCCGACAACGGCATGACGATGACGCAGACCGCGGCCGTGATCGGCACCGCGCAATACCTCTCGCCCGAGCAGGCCCGGGGCGAGACCGTGGACGCCCGGACCGACCTTTACTCGGCCGGCTGCCTGATGTACGAGCTGCTCACCGAGCGGCCGCCGTTCGTCGGCGACTCGCCGGTCGCGGTGGCCTACCAGCACGTCCGCGAGGACCCGCTGCCGCCGAGCACGTTCGACCCCGAGGTCTCGCCGACCATCGACGCGATCGCGCTCAAGTCGCTCGCGAAGAACCCGGACAACCGGTACCAGAGCGCCGACGAGATGCGCGCCGACATCGAGCGGGCCCTGCACGGGCTCCCGGTGGGCGCGCCGAGCGTGATGGCCGCCCCGATGGGCGCCGACCCTGCGACGCAGTACCTGCCGCCGACCGCGGCGGGCGGGGCCACCCAGGTCATCCCGGCGCACGGCCGCGCGCCCGGGACGGGCCAGTACGAGCTGGACGACAACGATCGCTACCCCGACGAGCCGCGCCGCTCGCGGGGCGGCGCGTGGGCGCTGCTGGCGCTCGCGTGCATCGCGGTCCTGGTCGCGGCGTTCTTCGTCGGCAAGGCGTTGATGGGCGGCGACGAGGACAAGTCGGCGCAGGCTCCGTCGTTGATCGGCAAGACGATGACCGAGGCCAACGTCGCCGTGTCGAACGCGGGCTTCAAGATCCACCAGAACGACGACCCGACGCAGTGTCCGGAGAGTCAGACCCGGGTCGAGGGGACCATCTGCAAGCAGACCCCCGGCCCCAAGGCGGACTCGGAGAAGGGCGTCACGATCGAGGTCTGGTTGTTCGGCGGTCCGAAGAAGACCACCGTCCCCACCGGCCTCAAGGGTCTGACCGAGGAGGCCGCCACCGCCAAGCTCAAGGACGCGGGCCTGGGCGTCGAGGTGAACCGCAGCCAGACGCTGACGTGTGCGCGCGACACCGTGTGCTCGACGAACCCGGAGTCCGGCACCGCGGCGAAGGAGGGTGACAAGGTCACCCTCAACATCGCGAGCGGCAAGCCGCAGCACGAGATGCCGAACGTCGTCGGCAAGTCGTACGCGGACGCGCAGGCCATCCTGATGAACCTCGAACTCAAGGTCAGCAAGGTCGACGCCTTCAGCGCCGACAAGCCGGCCGGCGAGGTGATCAAGCAGAGCACCGACCCGGGCAAGACGGTCACCGAGGGCAACACCATCAACCTGACGGTGTCCAAGGGCCCACAGCCGGTCACGACGACACCCCCGCCGAGCAACGGCACCCCCGGCGGCAACACCGGCTCGCCGAGCGGGACCCCGCCCGCCAGCGGCGGCCCCCGGGGCGGCGGCACCATCGTGGGCGGCGACCTCCGCGGCGGCCGCGGCGACCTGGACAACTGACCGCGCCGAAACACACGAAGGGCCGAGGCCCCGGGATCACACGCTCCCGGGGCCTCGGCCCTTTTCGGTCCGACGAATCTTCGATCGCCTCGATCGCGGCTGCCCGAGCCGGTCTCCCGCGTCGACCGCGCGACCGCGCGACCACGTCGCGTCGACCGCGCCGCGTGCAGTCGCGAGCCCAGGTCAGCCGGATGTGGGTCCGGCCGCGTTGATGACGGCGAACGTGCCGCCCTGCGGGTCCTGCACGACGGCCATCCGGCCGGCCATCATGTCGAACGGCGGCTTGAGGACATTGCCTCCGGCCCGGATCAGCGCGTCGACCGTGCTGTCGGTGTCGTCGACCGCGAAGTACGTAGTCCAGTGCGAGGGCGTGCCCGTGGGGAGCGGGTCGAGCCCCTGCATCCCGCCGACGGCCCGCCCGTCGACGTTGAGCGCGTAGTAGCCGTCCGCGCCCTCCATGGGTTCCGCCCGGATGCCCAGGGCGGCGGAGAGGAAGGTGGAGGCGGCGTCGGCGTCGCTGGTGCCGAGCTCGTTCCAGATGACCGCGCCGGGCTCGTTGACGACGCCCGCGCCGGGGAAGTCCCTGGCCTGCCACAGCCCGACCACCGCGCCGGTGGGGTCGGAGACGACGGACATCCGGCCGAGCGTGAGCACGTCCATCCCCGGCATGTGCACCGAGCCGCCCGCACCCACGACCTTCTTCTCGGTGGCGTCCACGTCGGCGGTCGCCAGATAGGTGGTCCATGCCGGCGGTGGCGTCGGCCCGCCATCCGGTGTCATCGCGGACATGATGCCCGCCACCGGCTTCCCGTTCAGCGAGCAGACCGCGTACCCGCCGGTCTCGGGCGCCCCGACCTCGCCCTGCCAACCGAAGAGGTCACGGTAGAAGTCGAGGGCCGCCTGCTGATCGGGCACCATGAGGTCCGTCCAGCAGGGAGTGCCGGGTGCGTACGGACCCGTGACATCGGGCATGAACAGCCTCCATGGACCAGGGAAGCGGACCGCGAGGCGGCGTCCGCAGTGGTGAGCATCCGGTGATATCTCCACGGCCACGACACACAAACCAGTCGTCCACCGGTTCAAGCCAAGTCCACCCTTACGGGCGATGTCGAAGCGCCCACCCCCGGAACGGCCCCCCACGTGACACCGCTTCCACCTCACCGCGTCCGGCACCCAAGCCTCACGGGCGAGCCGAAGAGCTTCGCGACCGTAGGCCACGACCTGGTCCGGATCCCTGCGCTTCGCACCAATGGCCGCGCGACCCCGGTCGCACCGGTCGGGCTTCCGGGGTCGCTGCGTCGGGCTCCCTCTGAGTGACGGTGGAGCCGACACCGATCATCCACAGGGTAGGAATTCGACGGGAGCGTCTGGAACGGGGCGCGGGTGCTTCACCCGATCAGTCGGTCCACGTCTTCTTCCTACCGCGTGCCTGTCTCCTCGACTTGGTACAGCTCGGGCACGGAGACCTTGATCGGCTCTTGCGTGGTCCGTGCGATCACGACGACCACGGGCTCGTTCGGGTCGGGATTCTCCTCGCGATGCGGGACGAACGGGGGGACAAGCAGGAAGTCGCCAGGATCGGCGGAGATCCGTACCTCCTGTATGCCATCGTGGAAAACGAACACGGGGTGGCCGCTGACCACGTAGATCCCCGCCTCCGACTCGCCGTGATGGTGGTTGTCCGTTGCGCTCAACGGCGCGTTCTCCACCAGGCCCATCCAGAGCTTCTTCGAGCCGACCGTGCCGCCACTGATGGCGGCATGGCCATCCAACTCGCCGGCTCGAACGTGGTGGACGCGGCTGCCCAGCGACCCGTTGCCGTCCGCGCTCAGTGCGGATCCGACGCCTTCGTGGGTGGTCATCGTGTGGCCTCCTGATTGTTGTCGACGGCCTTTGGCCGAGCATCAGGCTGCGACCACCGCGCCCGGGACCGCAACTATTGTTGCTGCAATGGCAAAGCGCGACTCTGGGACGAAGGTGTCCCGCCCGGGCAATCGCCGGCTGTACACCGGGCGGCCAACGGCAGGTCGGACACCGTGAGTACGTCACTGGCATCCGGCCCGCTCAGCGCCCGCTGCGGCTGGAGGCGGGCGTCGGCGTCACCGCTCGGGCGGCCAGGGGTTGCTCGGTCCAGATGGTTTTCCCGGACAGGCCGTAGCGGCTGCCCCAGCGGGCGGTGAGCTGGGCCACCAGGAACAGGCCTCGGCCGCCCTCGTCCGTGGTCCGGGCGCGGCGCATCCGCGGCTGCGTGTTGCTGGGATCCGAGACCTCGCACACGAGCACGCGGTCACGGATCAGCCGCAGGCGCACCGGGCCGTGCGGGTGGCGTCCAGCGAGGCGCCGATGCACGAGGCGGCCTCGTATCGCAGTTCCAGGCGCCGTATCGCACGTGCGAGGGCGTCCGGCGGCTGCTGCGCGACCGTCCGGCAGACGCTGTCCACCTCGCCGGCGCCGCGGGTGACCCGCGGCGGCGATGACGTGTCGTCAGCAGACCTTGCCCGGGCGGGCCGCGGTGGCCTTGAGCAGATCTCGCAGGAGGTCGAAGTCGATGCTCTCCGGCCTGCGGAATCGCAGGCAGCCCTTGCCCATGTCCTGGCCTGCCAGCCGTTCCTCGAAGGCCTCGCGGACGTCGCTGCGCATGAGGTAGAAGGAGATGTAGTGCTTCTGGCCGGCGAACGCGATCTCGGCGGTGCCGTCCCGCTCATACACCGGCATCCCGTACGCCATGACCTCGTCGAAGCCCGTCAGCTCCGCTCGGCACAGCTGCCGCAGCCTGGTCAGGGCTTCCCTGCGTCCCTCGGGCATCCCGGCCAGATAGCCGACTACGTCATTCTCCTCACTTCGCACCATTTCATGAGGCTATGCCGGGTGCGAAGCCTTGATCAACATTTCGAAGATGGTTGGGCGGCCGCGCGTGTTCCCGGCTAGCGACGCAGGGCGGCCGGCTTGGTGTCGCCCTGCTTGGGGTCGGTGGTGGTGAGGGTGCCCCAATAGATCATCCGGTTCTTCGACGTGAACTCCGGATCGCACGTCGTCAGGGTGATCAGGCTCTTCCCGGCGGGCACGTCCAGGCCGGGCGGCCGGGCGGTGAGCACCGAGCCGTTGGACGGCTTGGTGATGTACGGGCCCTTGACGATCGTGTAGGTGAGCCACTGGGTCTTGGTCTCCACGACCACCTTGTCGCCCGGGTGCAGCTTGTTGAGGTACCGGAACGGCTCGCCGTGCCCGTTGCGGTGCCCTGCGAGCGCGAAGTTGCCCTGTTGGCCGGGCCCGACGTACGGCGGGTACGTGTAGTGGCCGACGCCCTTCGACAGCGACTCCAGGCTCGATCCCTCGATGATCGGCTGGTACCAGTTCGCGCCGAGCCGGGGGATCCACAGGATCGCGATCGTCCGGCCGCGGATGCTGCCGCGCGAGCCGGGGACCGCCTGGCCGTCCTTCCCGCCGTCGAGGCTCACATCGGTGGCGCCCTGCTGCACATCGCTCGGCGGGAGCGCCGCGGGCGGCTCGGGTTCCGGCGTTTGGGGCTCCGACGCCTTGGTCCAGTCCTTGCGCAGCTGCGCCACTTCGCTCTTGGCCTCGGCCCTGGCCTCGAAGTTGGTCCAGTAAAGCTGGTGTACACACAGCAGCAGGCCGACCAGACCGAGGGTCAGGAGCAGCTCCGCCCCGACTCGAATCGTCTTGCGCACAACGCCCATGAGCCGACAGCTTGGCACAGCCAAGAAGTTCGGTCAGCCCTCGGAGACTGGAATGTGATGCGTCGTCACTTGCCGCCGAGCAGCGCGTCCGGTTTGCCCTGGCTCCGCGGCCGCTCCTCCTCCAGGTGCCCCCAGACGATGAGCCGGTACGTGGACGCGCCGTCCGGCGTGCACGTGGTCAGCGTGATGTAGCGGCCGGGCTTCTTGTACGGGCCCTTGTCGGGGATCGGATCGATCACCTCGATGTGCTGCGGCGAGGTCTGCGGCAGGTCCGCGTCGACGGTGTACGTGAAGTACGTCGTGGCCGTCTCCACGACGATCTTGTCGCCGGGCTTGAGCTTGTTGACGAACCGGAACGGCTCACCGTGTCCGTTGCGGTGCGCCGCGAGCGCGAAGTTGCCCTGGGCGTCCCACGGCATTGCCGTCGCAGGGTCCGTGTAGTGGCCCACAAGGCCGTTGTTGAGCACCTTGGCCCGATCGGTACCCTCGGCCACCGCCTGCCGCTCCATGCCGATCCTGGGGATGTACAGGAGCGCGAAGCCCCTGTTCGGGAGGACGAACTGTCCGGGGTTGCGCGGATCGACGACCTGCCCCGGGGCCTCCCAGCTGTGCTGTATGTCCTTCGCCTCGTCGCGGGCCTTCTCCGCCGCCACGATGTTGGTCCACCAGGTCAGGTAGATGACGTACAGGACGAGCAATACGCCCACCGTCATCGCGAGTTCGCCCACGAGCCGGGCACTGGCCGTGAGCACGCGCGAACCGAGCGACGGCTTGGCCGCCCGTCGACGCGCGGCCCGACCCGCGTTCTCGGGCAGTTCGGGGCCCGCGGCGGCCCGCGTCGGGGGCCGGCCGCCCTTCTTCTGCTGCGCCTTGCGGCGCGCCGCGCGACCGCCCGGCACGACCGCGATCTCGGCCGTACCGCTCGCGCCCACACCACTCGCGCCCACACCGCTCGCGCCCGCGCCACTGGCGCCCGCACCGCTCCCCCGGCCTCGATCGCCCGCCGCCGGCCGGTCGGTGGCTCGATGGCTCGGGTCCGCACGGCCCCGGCCTCGACGGCCGGCGGCCCCTCGGGGCGAAACCACGCGTCCGGCGTGTCCCCCGACGCGGGGAGCACCTCGGCGGGCGTGCCCCGGAAGGGCTCGACGGCCGCCCCGGGCCCCGTCTCCCGGGTCCCGGCCTGGGCCGCCTGGGCCGCGCGCCGACGAGCCGCACGGCCGCCGGGCGCGGGAACGGGAGGGAGAGCGGGCGCGGGAGGGAGAGCGGGCGCGGGAAGGGGAGCGGGAGCGGAGTCCGGAACAGCCGGGAGCACCGCTGTGGGCGGCGCCGCGAATCCGGGCTCGACGAGGTCGGCCGCGTACTCTCCGGGCACGTACGGGGCGAGCTCGCCGGATCCGTACCCGCCGTCGGGTATCGAGCCGTCGGTCAGGCCGGGATCGGCGTGCGCCCCACGACCGGCGCCAGGCCCGTCGACCGCGCCGGGGCGTCCGTGTCGCCGCATGCCACCAGCCAGTTCGCCAGCATCCGGTGGCCGTACTCCGTCAGCACCGACTCCGGGTGGAACTGCACGCCTTCGACCGGTCGGTCGCGGTGCCGCAGGCCCATGATCACGCCGGTCTCGGTCCATGCGGTCACCTCCAGTTCGGCCGGAATCGTGTCCGGATCCACCGCGAGCGAGTGGTAGCGCGTCGCGGTGAAGGGCGACGGCAGGCCGGCGAAGACGCCCGCCCCCTCATGCACCACGGGACTGGTCTTGCCGTGCAGGAGCTCGGGCGCCCGGCCAACGGTAGCGCCGTGGGCCGCCGCGATGGACTGCATCCCCAAGCAGACCCCGAAGACCGGCACCCGCCCGCCCTCGCGCCGAACCATCTCCATGCAGATGCCGGCCGCCTCGGGCGTGCCCGGGCCGGGGGACAGCAACACGCCGTCGAACTCCTCGGCCTCCTCGACCGTCACGGCGTCGTTGCGCCGGACCTCGCAGGTCGCGCCCAGTTGGTACAGGTACTGGACGAGGTTGAAGACGAAGCTGTCGTAGTTGTCCACGACGAGAATGCGCGCGCTCATCCGGGCAGCCTTCCCGAGGGCAGGGCCGAGGGCGACGTGCCGCCGCCCGCACCCGCCGGCTGCGGCGCACCGCCCACACCGGGGTTCGGGTTCGTGACGTTCTCCTGATCAACCGTCACATCACTGAACGGCAGCAGGGGTTCCGCCCATGGGAAGACCCACGTGAACAACGCGTACACGATCGCCACCACCAGGAGCACGGAAAGCAACAGCTTCACCCACACGTTGCCCGGCAGCGTGCGCCAGATCCACCCGTACATCAGGCCCAAGCCCTCTCTCGCTCGCCGCCGGCGCGGCTCGACTCGCTCATCCCTGCAGCGCCGCGGGCTTGCCGGCCGCCAGCGGAGTACGCGACTCCAGGTGGCCCCACACGATCAGCCGGTGCGTGCTGCCGAACTCAGGTTCGCAGGTGGTCAGGGTGATGTACTTTCCCGGCGTTGTGTAGGCCTTCTCCGGAACCGGGTCCAGCACGTGCACATCCTCGGGGATGGTCTTCAGGACCGCCTTCTCCCCGGAGAGACTGACCGGCTTGTCGATCGAGTAGACGAACCACTCCGACACGCCCTCGATCACGACCTTGTCGCCGACCTGGAGCTTGGGCACGTTCAGGAAGGGGTCACCGTAGGTCTTGCGGTGTCCCGCGATCGCGAAGTTGCCGTCGTCTCCGGCCTGCGCGCTGCCCTTGTACCAGCCGAGACCCTTTTGGAGTTCCTTCGGCGTGGTGCCGGGGCGGATGGTCTTGTACCAACCACTGCCGAACCGCGGCACGTACATGGTGCCGAACGGCTCACCGTCCTCGTACGGCGGCTGCTTGGCCGGGTTCTGCGACACGGGCTGGTCCTTGGGCTGCGAGGCCACCAGTCGCTTGCGGGCCTCCTCGAGCTTGCGCATCTCGTCGGCACGCGCCTGGTCGGCAAGGATGCCCGTCCAGTAGAGCTGATATACGACGAACAGCAGAATGACGATGCCCAGCGTGATGAAGACCTCCCCGAGGCCCCGCATCGTGGTCCGCAACACAGTCGTCAGACTCCCCTCGGTTCACCGGTGCCGGTCACGTCCCGGAGACTTTCGCATACTCCAGGCCGAGCGGACCGGCGTACCCGGGTGCGTCGAGGCGCTTCTTGTCCTCGACCTTCCAGCCGAGCCCGAAGGCCTCGACGTAATCCGTGTAGTTGGACACGCTTTCACTCTCGTCGAGGGCGCGCCGCAACGCGCCCGTGTCGCCGACCGCGGAGATGACGTACGGCGGCGAGTAGACCCGGCCGTGCAGGATCAGCGTGTTGCCGACACACCGCACGGCGGACGTGGCCACGATTCGCTGGTCCATGATCTGGATCGCGCGCGCACCGCCGGCCCACAGCGCGTTCACCACACCCTGGATGTCCTGCTGATGCACCACGAGGTCGTCCGCGGTCGGCTCGCGCACCCCGGGGACGCGAGATTTCGCGTCCGGTGGTGCGTCCGTCAGAGTGACGGTCAGCCCCTCGCCGGAGACCGGGGTGATCCCGGCCGGCTCGGCGACCGCGTCCATCCGACCGCGCGCCTGCGGGTCGTTGGCCTGTTCCTGGACGAGTCCGTCCACGTCCTTCTGGAGCTTGGACAAGTCCTGCTGCGCGCTCTCGTTGCGCCGCCCCTGGTCCCGGATGACGTCGGACAACCGCAACATCTGGGCATCGCTGCGCAGATTGGTGCCGTGCGACGTGTCGGCACTGATCCAAAAGAGGAGACCGGCCAGGGCGAACACCACAAGAGCGGACAACCGGGGTACGATCGCACGCCAAGTCATCCCGGACGGCCGCATGGCGAAGATACGCACGTCGCCGTAGCCTCCTTCCGGACCTGACAGCGACTACGCTAACCGACACATCAACCGGATCGTGTCGCGTGTGCTGCGCACCCACTCGTCCGGCTACATCGACAGGAGAGACTCTCGTGCCGAAGTCCCGGATCCGTAAGAAGGACGACTTCACTCCGCCGCCGCCCAAGAAGACGACCATAAAGCTGGACTCGCGCCGCTGGGTGGCGCCGTTCATGCTGGCCCTCTTCGCAATCGGCCTGCTGTGGATCGTCGTCTTCTACGTGACCGACATGCGCTTCCCGGTCGAGTCCCTGAAGAACTGGAACATCGTGGTCGGCTTCGGCTTCATCGCCGCCGGCTTCGGCGTCTCCACACAGTGGAAGTAGCGCGTTCGCGCAGCTCAGCGAGCTCCCAGGGAAGACTCCACAGAGTTATCCACAGTGGGGATAACCACGTGGATTCTGTGGATAACCCGCAATGGTCCAACGAGTGCCCGGGATGTGGGTAACGGCTCACATCCCGGATTCATCACTCTAGGTCATTAGGATGATTCACTGAGTGATCGAGCCCGGGTAATCCGTTCCGGTGGTTCTAGACGATCTGTGCCGTGCGGACCAGCACCATCACCAGGATGACCGCGGAGACCGCGAGCAGGCTCGCCACCTGGATCAAGGTCCGATTCCGCTGCGGTGCGTAGACCAGCCCGAGCGCGGCGAGCGTCCCCGCGGCCAAGCCGCCGATGTGCGCGCGCCAGTCGATCGTGCCCATGTTCAAGAACGTGATCATGAGGTTCAGCACCAGCAGGACGACCAGCGGTCGCAGGTCGTAGTCCAGCCGGCGGCCGAGCACGATCAGCGCCCCGAACAGGCCGAAGATCGCTCCCGACGCACCAAGCGACGCGCCGTTCGGCGCCATGATCAGGTACGAGAGCGCACTGCCGCCGAGCGCGGACACCAGATACAGCGCGATGAACCGGATCCGGCCGAGCGCGGCCTCCAACGACGGTCCCAGCATCCACAGGCCGACCATGTTGAGCCCGATGTGCCAGAACTCCTGGTGCAGGAACGTCGCGCTGAACAGGCGGTACCACTCGCCCTCGGCGACGCCCTGCCACTCGCCCTCGCCGAAGAACCGGCCGACCAGGAACATCCGCCGGACGAAATCGTCGCCGATCACCAGGGCCGACAGGAAGACCGCGATGTTGAGCCCGATCAGGGTCTTGGTGACGATCGCGTTCGCGGGCGCGACCCGACCGCCGGCCACGGTACGCGCCTCGCGCACCTGACGACTGCCCTGACGCACGCAATCCGGGCACTGGAAGCCGACGGACGCACTCACCATGCAATCACCGCATACGGGCCGCTCACAGCGCGTACAGCGGATGTTCGACTCACGATCGGGATGCCGGTAGCACACGGACGGACCGGTCGGGTCGGACCGAGGGGGGCCCGGAGGCTGCTCGTCGGGGCTCATGCTCACCTTCTGCCACGCGACGCGGGCCGGGACCCGAAGGTCCCGGCCCGCGTCGTACTCAGGTTCAGGACTTGAGGGTCTCGACCTCGACGCTGTTGATCACGACGTCGGAGGAGGGACGGTCACGCATGTCGGTCTGGGTGCCGGCGATCGCGTCGACGACCTTGCGGCCGTCCGCGTCGGCGACCTCGCCGAAGATCGTGTGCTTGAAGTTCAGGTGCGGCGTCGCGCCCACGGTGATGAAGAACTGCGACCCGTTGGTCGCCGGTCCCGCGTTGGCCATCGCCAGCAGGTAGGGCTTCGAGAAGCCGAGGTCCGGGTGGAACTCGTCGGCGAAGCGGTAGCCGGGGCCGCCGGTGCCGGTGCCCAGCGGGTCACCGCCCTGGATCATGAAGCCGGAAATGACGCGGTGGAACACCGTGCCGTCGTACAGGCGCGCGGTGGTCTTCTGACCCGAGCCCGGGTGGACCCACTCACGCTGCCCCTGGGACAGCTCCACGAAGTTGGCGACCGTCTTCGGTGCGTGGTTCGGGAACAACCGGATACGGATGTCCCCGTGGTTGGTCTTGATGGTGGCGAAAAGATCCTCGGCCACGAATGCGCCTTCCATACGGTTACACGGACGGTCTTCTTCTTGAATCCTCGAAATCCTCGCATGCCGCGGGCGGCTCCTGCCACGAGACCGCTCGCGCCGACACTCCACCGTACGGATCGCGGGCGAACGCGCGGCGCATGATCCCGGGATCGTCGGGAACACATAGCGGATGAACCCGGCGAGTAGGAGGATGTCGTGACCCGCATGGATCCGGTACGTGAGGCGACCGGCAAGACCAGGGAGCGGCTCGCCCCACATGCCGCCCACGCCAAGGAAGCGGCCGTCCTGTACGCGGGAGCGGCCCGCGACCGGGCGATCGTGACCACCCGCGAACGCGTGGTCCCCGCCTTGGTGCACGCCATGGACAGCGCCGCGCCGCACGTGGAACACGCCATGGAGACGGCCCGGCACCGCGTTCGCCACGACGTCGTTCCGCGCGTGTACCTGGTGGTCGACCAGGCCCGGATCGCGGCGGAGCCGGTCCGCGACGAGGCCCTCTCCCGGGCCGGTGCCGCGCTGGCCGTCATCAAGGGCGAGGTGACCGCGGACGAGATCGCCGAGGTCACCCGCAAGCGCAAGCGCAGGGGACAGCGGCGCAAGCTCCTGACGCTCACCCTCGCGGCCGGCGCCGGCTACGCCGCCTGGACGTGGTGGCGGCGCCGCAACGCGCAGCCCGAATGGCTGACCGACGAGCCCGACCCGACGCTCCAGGGCGCGGCGACCACACCCCAGCCCGCACAGTCGCTCGACAACGAGGTCAAGCCCGAGGACGAGTTCCGCTCGACCACGCCGGGCAAGAAGCCGAAGACCGACTGACGCGATCGGACGCGACACGACGAAGGGCCCGCCGCACCATCGGGTGCGGCGGGCCCTTCGTCGTGTCGCGGAGGGTGGAGCCTAGGGGAGTCGAACCCCTGACATCTGCCTTGCAAAGGCAGCGCTCTACCAGCTGAGCTAAGGCCCCGCGATTTGCTGGTCCAGATTACCGGTAATCGGGATCGGCGTGTACAACACCTCACCCGTGTGGATGGACGTTTCACGTGAAACGTCCATCCACACGGGTGGGTTCAAACTTCTGCAGGCTCTCCTGCAAGATCTGCTCAGCGGGTGGCAGTGCCCGCCGGAACCGCGTCCGTCGCCTCGGTCCACAGATCCTGCTCGGCCCGATCCGCCTGGATCTGCCGGTAGACCAACAGGCCGCCTACAGCAGCCAAAGCCACCAGGATCAGCTTCTTCATCAGCGTGGCCTCTCCGTCCTGCGAGTGACGTTCGTGCACCTCACCGCAGGCCTGGGGCACCGCGGTCGGGGTTGCGCTCGACAATAACAGGTCGGTAGCCGACCAAGGGCCCCTCGTAAGCCACATGATGTCGCGGCCCGCGACCGGTCGGCCCACACCGGCGCCAACGCGGAGCCCGCCGGAACGGCTCGCCCTTGGTGTTCGGCGGCGACCGACGCACTCGACTCGCGGCCCGCTTCCCCCGACGGAGGACAATCACGAGCCCCTCTGACCTGGGGCACCCCACACGCCCCGTCTCTCACAAGGCTTGATGCCCCGGACTGCGACGCGTTCCGACGCATTCCGCCCGGTTCCCCGCCCCTAAATTTCCCCTCCGTATATAGGGGAGAAGATCGCTTCGCCGGCGCACCTCGATCGAGCTGCCGTACCCGCTGAATCCCCACGACGGCAGCAAGTTGTCACCCCGCCTCGGCGGCGCCGCGTCGGAGCGGCTTTATCCCGCAGGACGCCACGGGCCAGCGGCTGTAGCATCCTCGCTCATGCTCAGGAGACGATGGCCGTGGCGTGGTGGCAGGCAGCGCGAAGCCAGTTCTTCTTCGTCCGGAGACCGTCCCTTGGTTGCGCTGGTCTCGCTCGGCACACGGCCGCACTTCCCGGGTGACCGGATGCGGACGTGGCTCGCCGAGAGTGTCCGCCGTCTCGGGTTGCGGTGCGACGAAATCAACATCGATGCCCGTGCCTTGCCGCGGATCGGCGAATCCGCAGCAGCATGGGCCGAGGGACTCGCGCCCCGACTCGACGGCGCCGACGTCGTGCTGCTCCTGCGCCCGGTGAAGTTCCCCTCGTCTGAGGCGTGGAAGGTCACTCGCGAGACGATGGAGCTTGCCTGCGACACGGTCCGAACACGCTGGGCCGCGAAACCCTTTGGCGAAGTCGTGTACACCCCGGGATATCTCAGGGTTCTCGACGTGCCCGGTCCGCATGACGACTGGTTCTACTTCGGCGAATGGCGCCCCTGGTATCCGCAGGACGTCGTCAACGCAGTGGGACTGCGGCTCCGCACACTCCTCGACCGCATCTAGCAGCTAGGGCGACAGCGTCACCGGCGGCTGCGGGTCACCCTCGGCACCCGAGAGGTGAGCAACGTCCTCCAGATGCGGGAAACGGTTCCCGCAGCCGTACAGGCGCCATATGGGGTCCGAGTGCTCGCACGTGTCGAGAACCCGGATGAGTCGCGCATCGGGTGTCTCGGTCTCGCAGTCGCAGCATGTGTATGAGGGCGCGAGCATCACGCGACGACCCAAGGGGTCCGCGCGGCGTTGGTCCAGTCTCGGATGGGGCGGCTTACGGTTTCGGCCGGCATGTCGCGTCGTTCACGCTGCCGGTCTGCATCGGTGCCTCGCTGCCGCCACTCGGCGATTTCCTCCGGCGTCATCAGGTACGGCCGGACGACCGTTGCCGAGTCCTCCATGGGCGCCTCGTCGATCGGGGCCGTCGCGGCTGCGGGTACGAAGTCGCGCCACTCGGTCCATCGCGGACTCCGCGTCGGCTTTCCGAGGCTGAACGATTGGTGGGCTCGATCGGCGCGGATGGCGCGCTTGCCGGTCGGTGCGGGGGTGAGCAGGCGCAGGGCCCCCACAAAAGCGGGTAATAGGGTTCGTCATGTCGTCAGCTCCTGAGGCTCGCTCGGGTTCTGAGGGCAGCCCCGGACGTCGCTGGAATCGACTGCCGGGGCACTTTTCATGTCCGAAGTTCGCGGACGAACCGCCTTCGGCCGGGCTACTGGAGTCGGTGCGCGACCCACACCCGCGCGGCGTCGGCGAGTGCTCGGGCGTGCGGTCTGGCCTTGGGGCTGCGCGCGGTGAACTCCCACATGCCGGCGAGCTTCGCGGCGAACGCGGTGAGGACGGGCTCCGGGGCCTTCGCGAACGCCGGCACCTGCCGCGCCCACGCCTCGGCGGACTCGGGGGCGTGGCCCTTGTGTACGAGTCGCACGACGAGGTAGGCCGCATCCACCCACGCGGGGCCGCGGGCGGACCATGCCCAATCGACCACCCGTACGCGCCCGTCGGTCACGAGCATGTTCCCGGGGTTGAGGTCGACGTGCGCCAGCGTGTCCCCGCTCAACCAGGCCGTCCGTTCCCACGTGGCGAGAGTCGCGATCTGCCGCCGCGCCCACGGGTCCAGGTCGTCCGGGGCGTTGCCGTACAAGGCGGCCCACCCGAGAGCGCCACCCCACCGGTCACCCAGTTGGTACCGCGCCGCGGCAGGGCAGGGAGTGAGCACGTCCGCCAACGCCGCCACGGTCTCCGCCACGGGGCCGAGATCGGCGGAGTTCGGCGACAGGTCGGGATGCGATCCCGGCACGTACTCGAACCCGAGCAACAGCCATCCCGCGACCACCAGTTCCCACAGAAGCGGCGGAGACCACTCCGCGGGAACGTGAGGAGACACCGCGGCCTCGTTGCGGTGCATCCACGCCCGCTGCCCGTCCGCCCGAATGCCCTTGCAGAAGACCCTTTCGCAGTCGGTGGTCAAAATCGCCGTGAACTCCGACGACACCCCGAGATCGGGCGTGGCGACCGAACGAACAAGGCCGATCTGTCGTTCGATCGCGTCACGGGCATCCCGTGGAAGTTCCGCCCATTGCCGGCGCATGCCTCTCCTTACCTTCACGGGGCTGCCCCGGGGCCGGGCAACGACCCGACCCCGGAGCACCCTCACTTGCTCACGGACTGTCGCTGCATCCCTGGTGGCACTGTGAACAGTCACCAGCCTCGGAGACCGCCCACAGTTCCGTGTCGACCTCGAAGCCGGCTCCCCGCGCTCGACAACGCGGAGCAAGTGGCCGAACTCGACGGCCCCGGCCACAACGGCGGTTGGCTTCGGTTCGATGGCTCCCGGCTCGCAGAGGAACGCGGTGCCCGCTACGTACAACTCGGGCACCTCGACCGAGCGGAGAACGTCCTGGTCGGCGCCTTGGCTCAAGGCGCGCTCGCACCAGGGCAATCCTTTCGGCGACGCGCGGCCGTACTGACGGACCTTGCAGCGATCGGTGCGAAGCGCCGAGACCCGGACCAAGTGGTGACCTACGGTCGGGAAGCTCTTCAACTCGCCCGTGAGTCCTCGTCCGGATACGTCGCCCGTAGGCTCCAAGGGCTGTTGGGAGAGTTCGGTCAACCGGCTCACGACGGTCGCATTGCCGACCTGCAAGCCGAGATCATCGCACTGAACATGGCGTAACGAGAGGGGTAGGCATGTCGGAGCACCATGGGGCACGACTGTTCCGCGAGACGTGGATCTCAAGCGTTCACAAGTGCTTCCCGGGCGAACCGAAGCCGGGGTACGTGACTCCTTGGGACGGCACCCCAGAGTGGGAACGCGAAGCTGCGGGCGCCGTCTTCGACCAGGTCCGTCAGTTCCTGGAAGTGAGTGCCGGCACGCGGCCAGATTGACGCGCGAACAGAAGGGACGCTTCGTCGCAACCTGCTGGACGGCTCAGATGTTCAAGCACTTCGAGGACCCGAAGCCGGGCTACGTCGCGGACTGGTCGGATCTGCCTGATTGGCAGCAGGAGACCGACTCCGACATCTTCGAGGCCATCGAAGGTTCCCAGAGCAGTCAGAGCCCGTCGCCCTCTCTGATGACCTCAAGGGCGATTCCCGCGAACTCCGCAGCCTGAAGGCCGACGTCCCGCCCGACGGGGGCCCCTACGGAAGACGACCCACGGCCCCGGGCCCCGGTGTGCCGGGGCCCGGGGTGGCACACCGGGGTTTCGGCGCGCGGGTCACGCAATCCCCTCAAACGATCAAGAGCCCCTTCCCGATCATGGGGAAGGGGCTCTTGATCTGGCACTTCATCTGTGGGCCTAACAGGACTTGAACCTGTGGCCTCTTCCTTATCAGGGAAGCGCTCTAACCGTCTGAGCTATAGGCCCGCGTGCGTGCTCAGAGAGCGTACCGCACCGCTTGCCTGCCGCCAAAATCGTTAGTCCTCCTCGGCCAGGGTGACCTCGATGCCACCCGTGAAGGACGCCGTGAGGTTGTAGAGGAAGGCTCCGAGGGTCGCCAACGCGGTCACCAGGATGACGTCGACGATGGCCACGATGCCGCTGAAGAAGAGCGTGTTCTTCAGGGAGAGGAAGTGCTGGAGGTCGAAACCGGCGCTCGATTCCGACTGGGTCGCCTCCTTGACCGTGTCGCCGACCGAGGCGAAGACGCCCAGGCCGTCGAGCACGAGCCACAGGACGGTCACCGCCACCATCAGCACCACGCCCAGTGCCAGGGACAGCATGAAGCCGACCTTCATCACCGACCACGGGTCGACGCGTGCGGCGCGCAGCCTGGCCCGCCGAGTGCGCGCGCTCGGTCGAGCCGGTGGCTCCGCCCCGGACCGCACCGGTTGCTGCGCCATGGGCTGCCCCAAGGAGAGACCGGTCGACTGAGCCTCGCCCACGGTCTCCCTGATCGGGCGCGGCGTGGTGATCGTGCCGCGGCCCGTCGGGCGGGCGGCGGTCTTCTTGCCGTTGACCGCGGCCGGCGGCCGCTCCACACCCTCGCCCACCGCACCCGCGGGAGGGAAGGGGGACGCGAGGGGAGTCGGACCCGCGGGACGCGGCGGGCGAGCCGCCGCGTCCTTCTTGGGTCCGGTCCCGGTCGCGGGAGGTGGTGGAACGGCCGGCTTCGGCGGCACCGGCCCCGTGGGGGGCGGCGCCGCCTCGCTGCGGCTGGTGCTGTCTGCGCGCCCGCCGGCTCGACCCCGGTCGGCGCCCTCGCCTCTCCCGCCGGCCGACTTCCGGTCTGTGCTCACGCGTCACCCTTCCTGCCCGTCGGGCACGACCTCCCCTTCGTCGGTGGAGGTCGGCTCGTGCGTGCCCTCGGCCGCACCGGCTTCGGCCCCGTCGACCTCAGGGTCGATCTCGGCCTCGGGCTCAGGTTCGGCGTTTCGTGCGATGCCGACAACGGCGTCGCCCTTACCCAGGTTGATCAGCTGCACGCCCATCGTGTCACGTCCGGTGTGCCGGACACCCGCGGCGCGGGTGCGGATCACTCCACCGCCGAGGGTGATCGCGAGAATTTCATCCGTGTCGTCCACAACGAGTGCTCCGACGAGTGAACCGCGATCCTCGACGATCTTGGCGGCCTTGATACCGAGGCCCCCACGACCTTGGACGCGATACTCGTCCACACTGGTTCGCTTCGCGAAGCCGCCATCCGTCGCGGTGAACACATAGGTGCCCTCGCGCACGACGTTCATCGACAGCAGTTCGTCGCCTTCGCGGAAACTCATCCCCTTCACCCCGGATGTCGCCCGGCCCATCGGCCGCAGCGTCTCGTCCGTGGCGGTGAAGCGGATGGACTGCGCCTTCTTGCTCACCAGGAGCAGGTCGTCGTCCGCCGAGACCAGTTCGGCGCCGATCACCTCGTCGTCGTCACCGGCCTCGTCCGAGCGCAGGTTGATCGCGATGACACCCGCGGCGCGGTTGGTGTCGTACTCCTTGAGCGAGGTCTTCTTGACCAGACCCGCCTTGGTCGCCAACACCAGGTACGGCGCGACCTCGTAGTCGCGCAGGTCGAGCACCTGGGCGATCTTCTCGTCCGGCTGGAACGCCAGCAGGTTCGCCACGTGCTGCCCACGCGCGTCGCGACCGGTGTCCGGCAGCTCGTACGCCTTCGCGCGATAGACCCGGCCCTTGTTCGTGAAGAACAGGATCCAGTGGTGGGTCGTGGTCACGAAGAAGTGGTCGACGATGTCGTCCTGCTTCAACTGCGCGCCACGCACGCCCTTGCCGCCGCGCTTCTGCGAGCGGTAAAGGTCGGTACGCGTGCGCTTGACGTAGCCGCCACGCGTGATCGTGATGACGATGTCCTCTTCGGCGATCAGGTCCTCGATGGACATGTCGCCGTCGAAGGGCACCAGCGCGCTGCGCCGGTCGTCGCCGAACTTGTCGACGATCGCGGCCAGTTCCTCGCTGATGATGGTCCGCTGCCGGTCGGGCGACGCGAGGATCGCCTGGTAGTCGGTGATCTTCGCCATCAGCTCGTCGTGCTCGGCGGTGATCTTCTGGTGCTCCAGGGCCGCGAGGCGACGGAGCTGCATCTCCAGGATCGCGTTGGCCTGGATCTCGTCGATCTCCAGCAGCCCGATCAGGCCCGTACGCGCCTCGTCGACCGTGTTCGAGGCCCGGATCAGCGCGATGACCTCCTCGATCGCGTCGAGGGCCTTGAGCAGGCCACGCAGGATGTGCGCGCGCTCCTCGGCCTTGCGCAGCCGGAAGCGGGTCCGCCGGACGATGACCTCGATCTGGTGCTCCACCCAGTTACGGATGAACAGGTCGATCGAGAGCGTGCGCGGGACGCCGTCCACCAGCGCGAGCATGTTCGCGCCGAAGGTGTCCTGCAGCTGGGTGTGCTTGTACAGGTTGTTCAGCACGACCTTGGCCACGGCGTCGCGCTTGAGCACGATCACCAGGCGCTGGCCGGTACGCGAGGAGGTCTCGTCGCGGACGTCGGCGATGCCGCCGATCTTGCCGTCCTTGACCAGGTCGGCGATCTTCTGCGCGAGGTTGTCGGGGTTGACCTGGTACGGCAGCTCGGTGACGACCAGGCACTGCCGGTTCTGGATCTCCTCGACCTCGACGACCGCGCGCATGGTGATCGAGCCGCGACCGGTGCGGTACGCGTCCTCGATCCCGCGCCGGCCGACCACGAGCGCGCCGCTGGGGAAGTCCGGGCCCTTGATCCGCTCGATCAGGGCGTCCTGGAGCTCTTCCGCCGAGACGTCCGGGTTCTGCAGGAACCACTGCGCGCCCGAGGCGACCTCGCGCAGGTTGTGCGGCGGGATGTTGGTCGCCATGCCGACCGCGATGCCCGCGGACCCGTTGACGAGCAGGTTCGGGAAGCGCGCCGGCAGGACCGTCGGCTCCTGGTTGCGGCCGTCGTAGTTGTCCTGGAGATCGACGGTGTCCTCGTCGATGTCCCGGAGCATCTCCATGGACAGCCACTTGAGCTTGCACTCGGTGTACCGCATGGCCGCGGCCGGGTCGTTGCCCGGCGAGCCGAAGTTGCCGTTGCTGTCCACCAGCGGCATGCGCATCGACCACGGCTGGGCCAGCCGGACCAGCGCGTCGTAGATCGAGGTGTCGCCGTGCGGGTGGTAGGTACCCATGACGTCACCGACGACGCGGGCGCACTTGTAGAAGCCCTTCTCGGGCCGGTAGCCGCCGTCGTACATCGCGTACAACACGCGCCGGTGCACCGGCTTGAGGCCGTCGCGCACGTCGGGCAGGGCCCGCGAGACGATGACGCTCATCGCGTAGTCGAGGTAGCTGCGCTGCATCTCGGTCTCGAGCCCGACGGGCTCGATCCGCAGGCCGCCGGTGCTGTTCACCGCATCCATCGGATCGCCTTCGGGCGCCGGGGTGTTCTCTTCGGCCATTGCTGGTCAAAGTCCTTTCGAGCTGTGGCGTGGGGCCGACTCAGATGTGGACATCCGCGCTGCGGCGGATCCCCGGCCGGTCAGATGTCCAGGAACCTGACGTCCTTGGCGTTGCGCTGGATGAAGGAACGGCGTGCCTCGACGTCCTCGCCCATGAGCACGGAGAACAGTTCGTCGGCCTGGGCCGCGTCGTCGAGCGTGACCCGGCCGAGGACCCGGTGGTCGATGTCCATCGTGGTCACCCGGAGCTCCTCGGCGTTCATCTCGCCGAGGCCCTTGAAGCGCTGGATCGAGTCGTCCTTGGCGCGCTTGCCGGCCTGCCGGCCGTGTTCGAGCAGCGCGTCGCGCTCACGGTCGGAGTACGCGTACTGGAAGTCGTCCCGGCTCCACTTGATCTTGTAGAGCGGCGGACGGGACAGGTACACGTGGCCGGCCTCGACCAGCGGACGCATGAAGCGGAACAGGAAGGTCAGCAGCAACGTGTTGATGTGCTGGCCGTCGACGTCGGCGTCCGCCATCAGAATGATCTTGTGATAGCGGAGCTTCTCGATGTCGAAGTCCTCGTGCACACCGGTGCCGAACGCCGAGATCAGCGCCTGGACCTCGGTGTTCTGCAGGATCTTGTCGATCCTGGCCTTCTCGACGTTCAGGATCTTGCCGCGAATGGGCAGGATCGCCTGGTACATCGGGTCGCGGCCGGACTTGGCCGAGCCGCCGGCCGAGTCGCCCTCGACGATGAAGATCTCGCACTTGGACGGGTCGTTGCTCTGGCAGTCGCTGAGCTTGCCCGGCAGTGACGCGGTCTCCAGGAGGCCCTTGCGCCGGGTCAGGTCGCGCGCCTTGCGCGCGGCCATCCGCGCGGTCGCGGCCTGGATCGACTTGCGGATGATGTCCGCGGCCTCGCTGGGGTTGCGGTCCAGCCAGTCGGTGAGGTGCTCGTGCACGACCTTCTGCACGAAGGTCTTCGCCTCCGTGTTGCCGAGCTTGTCCTTGGTCTGGCCCTCGAACTGCGGATCACCGAGCTTGACCGAGATGATCGCGGTCAGACCCTCGCGGATGTCCTCGCCGGCGAGGTTCTCGTCCTTCTCCTTGAGCAGCTTCTTCTCGCGCGCGTAGCGGTTGATCAGACCCGTGAGCGCGGACCGGAAGCCCTCCTCGTGGGTGCCGCCGCCGTGCGTGTGGATCGTGTTCGCGAAGCTGTGCACGCCCTCGGTGTACTGCGAGTTCCACTGCATCGCGACTTCCACCGAGATGGTCCGGGACTTGTCCTCGGCCTCGATGTCGATCACCGACGGGTGGACCAGCTCGCCCTTGCGCGAGTTGAGGTAGCGCACGAAGTCGGCGATGCCGCCCTCGTAGTGGTACGAGACGGTGAGCTGCTCGCCCTTGTCGTCCACGTGGTCGGGGCGCTCGTCCGTCAGCGAGATGGTCAGGCCCTTGTTCAGGAAGGCCATCTCCTGGAAGCGGCGCGACAGTGTCTCGAACGAGTAGACCGTCGTCTCGAAGATGTCCGGGTCGGCCCAGAAGGTGACCTGGGTGCCGGTCTCGGTGGTCGCCGCGTGCCGCTCCAGCGGCGCGGTGGGGGTGCCCAGCTTGTAGTCCTGGGTCCAGCGGTAACCGTCGCGGCGGATGTCCACCGCGAGCCGCGAGGACAGCGCGTTGACCACGGAGACGCCGACGCCGTGCAGACCACCGGAGACGGAGTAGCCGCCGCCGCCGAACTTGCCGCCCGCGTGCAGGATGGTCAGGACGACCTCGACCGCGGGCTTCTTCTCGATCGGGTGCATGTCGACGGGGATGCCGCGGCCGTTGTCGACCACCCGCACCCCGCCGTCGGCGAGGATCGTCGCCTCGATGTGCGTCGCGTGCCCGGCGAGCGCCTCGTCGACCGAGTTGTCGACAACCTCGTAGACGAGGTGGTGCAGGCCCCGCTCACCGGTGGAGCCGATGTACATGCCCGGGCGCTTCCGGACCGCGTCGAGGCCTTCGAGCACCTGGATGTCGCTCGCGCCGTACGACTGCGAGTTGATCGCGGCGGGAGTTTCCGGCGAACCGGCCACGTGATTCTCCTTGGGGTTGCCGGAATCGGCCACGAAGCGCCCTTTCTGGCACAGCACGGCTCCCTGCCCGGGAGCAGGATCGGCAGGGTGCGTCGGACGGCAAGCAGCCGGCCCGACGCGCCCCCGGGCACGGAGCCGCGGAAGTCGAAACAGGATCCGCATCAGCGGTATAGCTTGTTCAGTCTACCGGTCGGGGCGACACAAAGATGGGTTCCCAAGGCCCCTGTGTCCGCGTGTGGCGCCCTGATGTGCCCTGTCGCATGTCCCCCTACTTGCCCCCGGGTCCCGAATCGCTCTCATGCCTGTCCACGCGGTGCGGCCGACTCGGATGGTGACAGCGTGTCAGACCGGTATGACACCGGACACATCGTCCCCGACGGAGCCCGCGATCGATCCCGACGATCATCGGGGCACGCGCGCGGGCCGAGCCGCCATTGGCCGAAAAGCGCCTACGGCTGGGCCCGCCACTGGCCCCGACGGCGCTCCTGCGCCGGACCGAGCACGCGGATGAAGGTGACGGTGCCGTCACCGAGCTCCTGGTTGAGTCGAGCGAGCAGTTTCGGCGCGAGCCAGCGCACGTGGGTGGCGTAGTTGTCGGACTCGGCGCGAACAACCAGTTCACCGTCCTCGAACCGCTCCGGCCGACAGTTCGCCGCCATCGCCGGGCCGACGAGTTCCGGCCAGCGCTGCAGGACGCCGTGCACCGCCGCGGGGGTCTGCCAACCGCGCTCGGAGACCAGTCGCCCCATGATCTGACGCAGCGGCTGGGGGTCGCGATCGTCGGGCCCGGAACCACTGCGTTTCAAGCCACGCCTGGCCTGTGCCTGGTCCTGCCGGTGGTCGTGCCGAGTGCGCGCCTGGGCACGGGCCTGGGTCAGCGCGGCGCGGGCGAGGTCGATGCCGCGCGGCGGCTCGGCCGCCGGGTCGCCGCCGGCGGGCGGCCCGCTCGCGGGCGGAGTGTGGGACTCGTCACTCACTCGGGCCTCCGGACCTCGCCCGCGGCGACGTCGTAGCGGGTGCCCGCCAGGACGGACGGCACGTCCTCGGCCACCGCGGCCGTGACGAGCACCTGTTCGCCGTCGGCGACCATCTCCGCGAGCCGCTCGCGGCGCTTGGCGTCGAGCTCGGCGAACACGTCGTCGAGCACCAGGACCGGCTCGCCGCCGTCCGCGCGCAGGAGTTCGTACGAGCCCAGCCGCAGCGCCAGCGCGTACGACCACGACTCGCCGTGGCTCGCGTAGCCCTTGGCGGGCAGCGGGCCCAGGCGCAGCACGAGGTCGTCGCGGTGCGGGCCGATCAGGGTCTGGCCGCGCTCGACCTCGGCCGCCCGGCCGGCCGCGATCGCCGCGGTGAGCACGGCGTGGATGCCGGCCCGATCGGTCGGCAGCGGGTCCTCCGACATCGAACTGCGGTAGTCCAGCACGATCGGTCCACCGCCTGTGGACAACGCGTCGTAGGCCTTGTCCACGAGCGGTTGCAACGCGGCGACCAGGTCGAGCCGGGCCGCGGTCAGCTCGGCGCCGGTCGCGGCCAGGTGCTCGTCCCAGACGTCCAGCGTGCTCAGCGCGCCGCTGCGGCCGCCGCCGGCCCGGCGGGCCAGCGCGGCGGTCCGCAGCAGCGTGTTGCGCTGCTTGAGCACCCGGTCGTAGTCCTGGCGCACCCCGAGCAGGCGGGGGGTGCGCGCGGTCAGCAACTCGTCGAGGAACCGGCGGCGTTCGCCCGGGTCGCCCTTGACCAGGGCGAGGTCCTCGGGCGCGAACAGCACGGTGCGCAGCAGGCCGAGCAGGTCGCGCGGGCGGGTCGCCGCGGAGCGGTTGATCCGCGCGCGGTTGGCCTTGCCGGGGTTGATCTCCAGCTCGGCGAGCGCGCTGCGGCCGTCCTCGCGGACGATGCTCGCCCTGATGTACGCGCGCTCGGCTCCGAGCCGGACCAGGGGCGCGTCGGAGGCGACCCGGTGGCTGCCGAGCGTGGCCAGGTAGCCGATCGCCTCGACGAGGTTGGTCTTGCCCTGGCCGTTGGGTCCCACGAACGCGGTCACGCCCGGTTCGAGGGGAACCTCGACCCGGGCGTACGACCGGTAGTCGACGAGCGAGAGATGCGCTACATGCATGGGCGAACGGGCTGCCGGTCAGCCCGCGTCGGCCTCCTTCGGCGGCGTGGTGTCGGCGCCGGGGGCGTCGGCTCCCTTGTGGCCGGGCGCGGCGGTGACCGCGTGCCCGCCGAACTGGTTGCGCAGCGCGGCGATCATCTTCATCTGCGGGGAGTCGTCCTGGCGGGACGCGAACCGCGCGAACAGCGACGCGGTGATCGCGGGCAGCGGAACGGCGTGGTCGATGGCCGCCTCGACGGTCCAGCGGCCCTCGCCGGAGTCCTCCGCGTAGCCGCGCAGGCCCTCCAGGTGCTCGTCGTCGTCCATCGCGCGCACGGCCAGGTCGAGCAGCCACGAGCGGATGACGGTGCCCTCCTGCCAACTGCGGTAGACCTCGCGCACGTCGGTGACCACGTCGGCGGCCTCGAGCAACTCCCAGCCCTCGGCGTACGCCTGCATGAGCGCGTACTCGATGCCGTTGTGGACCATCTTCGCGAAGTGCCCCGCGCCGACCTTGCCGGCGTGCACGAAACCGGCCGGACCCTCGGGCTTGAGCGCGTCGAAGATCGGCTGGACCCGCTCGACGTTCTCGACGTCGCCGCCGCACATCAGCGCGTAGCCGTTGTCCCGGCCCCAGACGCCACCGGAGACACCGCAGTCGATGAAGCCGATGTTCTTCTCGGCGAGCGCCTCGGCGTGCTTGATGTCGTCCGTCCAGCGCGAGTTGCCGCCGTCGACGACCACGTCACCGGGGGACAGCAGTTCGCCGAGCTCGTCGACCGTGGCCTGGGTCGGGGCCCCCGCCGGAACCATGACCCACACGACCCGCGGGGCGGCGAGGGTGTCCACAAGTTCCTTGAGGCTGTGGACATCCGCGACGTCCGCGTTGCGGTCGTAGCCCACCACCGTGTGGCCCGCGCGGCGCAGACGCTCGCGCATGTTGCCACCCATCTTGCCGAGGCCGACGAGTCCGAGCTGCATCCTGAAATCCTTCGTTCGCTGCTGCGATGCCGGGTGGGGCACCACCGAGGCCGCTTCCACACCCCTTGTGGGGGCTTTTTCACCGCGTCGACGGTACGCGGATGGCGGTTGCCCGTGCCGCTGCGGGGTCATGCACGGTCGGCACGACCGGTCCGGGGCGGATTCAGCCCGAGAGTCGCACCGGCATGATCAGGTAGCGGTACTCGTCGGTGGCCTCGGCCTCGACGTCCGGCTTGCCGGTCATCACGGCCGGCTTCGTGGACGTGGTGAACGAGATCTGCGCGACCGGGGAGTCGATCGCGCCGAGCCCGTCGAGCAGGAACGTCGGGTTGAAGGCGATCGAGATCTCCTCGCCCACCAGCGTCGCGTCGATCGCCTCGGACGCCTGCGCCTCGTCGCCGGAACCGGCTTCGAGCACGAGTCGACCGTCGGAGAAGGACAGTCGTACCGGGGTGTTCCGCTCGGCGACCAGGGACACGCGCTTGACGGCGTCCACGAACGGCGCGGTCTCCACCGTGGCGACGGTCTCGGACTGCTCCGGGAACAGCGCGCGGTACTTGGGGAATTCACCTTCGAGCAGCCGGGTCGTGGTGCGCCGCCCGGCGCCCTCGAAGCCGATCATGCCCTCGCCGATCTTGTCCCCGGAGAGCGCGATCTGGACGCTGTCGCCGTGGGTCAGCGACTTGGCGGTGTCGTTGAGGGTCTTCGCCGGGACCAGGGCGATCGCCGAGGACAGGCCGTCGGCCTCGGGCTTCCACAGGAACTGGCGGACCGCGAGCCGGTATCGGTCGGTCGCGGCGAGGGTGACGGTGTCGCCCTCGATCTCGACCCGGACGCCAGTGAGCATCGGCAGGGTGTCGTCGCGGCCGGCGGCGATCGCGACCTGGGCGACCGCGGCGGCGAAGATGTCACCGGGGACCGACCCCGCGGCGGTGGGCATGTCCGGCAGGGCCGGGTAGTCCTCCACAGGCAGGGTGGGGAGTGTGAATCGCGCGCTGCCGCAGACCACGGTCACCTTGGCGCCGTCGGTGGAGAACTCGACGGGGCGGTTCGGCAGGCTCTTGGAGATGTCGGCGAGCAGTCGCCCGGACACCAGCACCCGGCCCGGCTCGTCCACCTCGGCCTCGACGCCGCCGCGGGCGGAGACCTCGTAGTCGAAGCTCGACAGTGTCAGCCGCTGTTCGGCCGCCTCGAGGAGCAATCCGGCGAGGACGGGAACCGCCGGCCGCGCCGGGAGACTCCGCGCGGTCCACGCCACCGCATCAGCGAGAACGTCACGCTCGACCCGGAACTTCACCGGTTCACCGCCTCCTGCCGTTGCCGGCCGTCTGTCATCTGTTCGCTGCTTGTTCGTCAGCGGTGCCAGGCCGTCGGGGTCTGCCACCGGCACACAGTCTGACGCACCGCGCCGACAGCCCGCGCAGGCCCCGGCAAACCCGCAGTCCACAGATTCGGGCCGACCCGACCATTTTCCCTTGATCTCCCTTGAACTACGTGTGGTCGTAGTAGTAGGGGGTGTGGATACCGTGGATAACCGGTATACGCGCAGGTCAAGGCCGCTTTTTTGTCCACTTCGAGGTGTGGGTGGACCAGTGGATAAACCCCCTGTGTCTGTGGATGCCCGAAATGGCTCCACAGGCCGTCCCCAGCGCTACCCCCACTTGTCCCCAGTCAATCCCCAGGTTGAGGGCCACTTGTCCCCACCCTCTGCGGACGCCGGTCGGCACGGGATTCACCGTAAGGGGTGAAACCGGCCCGACTGTGGACAGATCCGTGGACAACCTGGGGACAAGGCCCGGAATTCGGTGGACGAGCCGTGGACAACCGGATGATGCGACGGTGGACGGCGAGCGAAGGAAAAGTTATCCACAGTCTGTGGAGGAATTCGTTCCACATCACCACAGGAACCTGACCTGCCGGCTCGCCGGCGTTTTCCCCAGGTTCCCGGAGCCATTGTGGGGAACCCGAGGGCAAACGCGTCATCCCCATGGTGTGGACGCCGAAGTCGGCGCCGATCGGTGGATAACTCGGCCTCTGCCGGCCGGATGAGATGAAGGTCACACCGCACATGACAAGGCCGGCGACTCCGAAAGGGAGCGCCGGCCGGCCCGAGTGGGTGACACGGGTGTCGAATCAGCTCTTGATGCGGTTCGTCAACTCGGTCACCTGGTTGTAGATCGACCGCCGCTCGGCCATCAGCGAGCGGATCTTGCGGTCGGCGTGCATGACCGTCGTGTGGTCCCGGCCGCCGAACTGGGCGCCGATCTTCGGCAGCGACAGGTCGGTCAGCTCACGGCACAGGTACATCGCGATCTGACGCGCGGTGACCAGCACGCGGCTGCGGGAGGTGCCGCACAGGTCCTCGACGGACAGGCCGAAGTAGGCGGCGGTGTGCGCCATGATCGTGGTCGCCGTGATCTCCGGGCCCGCGCTGTCCGGAATGAGGTCCTTGAGCACGATCTCGGTCAGCTGCAGGTCCACCGGCTGGCGATTGAGGCTCGCGAACGCGGTGACCCGGATCAGCGCGCCCTCCAGCTCGCGGATGTTCCGCGAGATCTTGCTGGCGATGTACTCCAGGACGTCCGGCGGCGCGTTGAGCCCCTCCTGGATGGCCTTCTTGCGCAGGATCGCGATCCGGGTCTCCAACTCGGGCGGCTGGACGTCGGTCAACAGCCCCCACTCGAACCGGTTGCGCAGCCGGTCCTCGAGGGTCACCAGCTGCTTCGGCGGCCGGTCGGAGGAGATGACGATCTGCTTGTTCGCGTTGTGCAGCGTGTTGAAGGTGTGGAAGAACTCCTCCTGCGTCTGCTCCTTGGTCTCCAGGAACTGGATGTCGTCCACGAGCAGAACATCGACATCTCGATACCGTCGCCGAAAGCCGTCCGCCTTGCCGTCCCGGATCGAGTTGATGAATTCGTTGGTGAACTCCTCCGAACTCACATATCGAACGCGCGTGCCCGGATACAGACTCTTCGCGTAATGCCCGATCGCGTGCAGCAGGTGGGTCTTGCCCAGGCCCGACTCGCCGTAGATGAACAATGGGTTGTACGCCTTCGCGGGGGCCTCGGCCACCGCCACGGCGGCCGCGTGCGCGAACCGGTTGCTCGACCCGATGACGAAGGTCTCGAACAGGTACTTGGGGTTCAGCCGCGCGGCCGGCTCGTGTTCGGCCACACCGTGCTCGCGCCCGGTGCCCGGTCGCGCCAGCCGCAGCGGGCGGTTGCCGGGCACGTCCGCCGGTGGGGCGGCCGGAGGCTGGTGGGGCTGGTGTGGTGATTGGGGCTGCTGAGGTGCCTGCGGCGGGCCCGGTGGCTGCTCCCTGTCGCCGGATCCGTGTGTCGAATTATCCACAAAGCTGTGGGCGGGCGGTGTGGAAAACCCGGGGGGTCCGAACAGGTCTTCGCGATCGGCGAAGAGAGTTCCGTCGGACGGTGGAATTCCCGGATGATCGGATGGACCGTTCGGATTTCCGCCGTATCCGTATTGATCACGCGCATCGCGCGCGTCACGTGCATCGCGGGGGTCCCGCGGCTCTCGTGGATCCCGAAGGTCGCGCTGCTCGCGGGACTCCCGCGGATCCCGCTGCTCGCGGGGATCGCGCTGGTCCCGATACGGGCCCGGCGCGTAGCGGTCGTGCGGGTAGTCCTGCTGGTACTGCGGCTCGCCGTAGGGGTCGCGGTCCTGCCGGTACGGCTGCTGGCCGTAGGGCTCCGGCTGGTAGCCGTCGCGGCCGTAGCGGTCGCCGCCATAGGAGGGGCGTCCGTACGGGCCGGGGTTGTAGTCGTCGTGCCGCGGCGAACGATCGTGCCGCTCGGGCACCGGCTCCGGCTCGCCCGCTCCCGGCTCCACGCTGACCGCGAAGCGGATCGGCCGCCCGAAACCGTGGCTCAACGCGTCCGTCACCACTTGGCGGAGCCGGGTCTCCAGGACTTCCTTGGCAAACTCGTTGGGGACCGCGAGCAGAGCCGTGTCGGAGAAGAGGGTCAGCGGCTGTGTCCGCTGGAGCCAGCCCTTGTCCTTGGCCGTGACCGAGTCGTCGGTGGCCAGTCGTTCCAGGAACCGTGCCCAGACTGCGGCGAGGTCGCTGGTGATGTCAGCCACAGTGCACGCTCTTTCATTGCATCGACACAGGTCTCGGGAGGACTCCCAGTGTCCCGGACCCCGGGAGCGAGCGCTCCGGTCCGACTCCACCTGTTCACGGTAGTGGCGCCCGGTATCCCGCTCAAGCCGTTGTCCACAGCCTGTGTACAGGCCGCGCGAGATGGTGTTTTCGCAGGTGGGCGACGTGCCCCGGATCCCCCATTTGACCCCGTCGCCTGTTGGTACGTACCGTGGGCCGGTCTAGTTGTCTGACGACCGCTGCCGCATGTCCGAGATCATGTCGATGCGGACGTACGGTGGTGGCCGGCGGTCTTTTCTGCCGGCCCACGATTCAAATCCTGGAGCCCCCGAGTGAGCAAGCGCACCTTCCAGCCGAACAACCGTCGCCGGGCGAAGACCCACGGGTTCCGGCTGCGCATGCGCACCCGTGCCGGTCGCGCCATCCTTGCTGCCCGTCGCCGCAAGGGCCGCGCGGAGCTTTCCGCCTGAGTTCGCGGATCTCTCCGTGCTGCCTGCCGATAACCGGCTGAGGCGGCGCGAGGACTTCGCGATCGCGGTCCGCCGCGGGCGTCGAGCCGGCCGTCCGAACCTGGTCGTCCACCTGCATCGTCAGGAGACGTCCGGGCTCGTGGCGCCGGAACGCACCCCGGTGACCGCGCAGCCGTCCGAGCCGGACACCCTGCGCCAACCTGTGGCAGAGGACCCGCACGCGGAAGTGGAGCACGCTCCACCACCGCGTGCGGGTTTCGTCGTGAGCAAGGCTGTCGGCCCCGCAGTTGTCCGCAACGTCGTCAAGCGTCGGCTTCGCCACCTCATACACGATCGGATGGCCCTGCTCCCGGCAGGTAGCCTGGTCGTGGTACGGGCTTTGCCACCCGCTGCCCAGGCGGACCATTCCGCCTTGGCGCGCGACCTGGACGCCGCGTTCGACCGGCTGCTGGGCCGGACCGGGCGCTCCGTTCCGGATCGCGCGGACCGACCCACGGCCAAGCCGGGAGCGTCGGCGTGAAGTACCTGTTCATGGGGCTCATACGGGTCTATCAGTGGACGATCAGCCCGTTGCTCGGGCCGGTGTGTCGCTTCTACCCGTCGTGCTCGCATTATGGGTATGAGGCGATGTCCGTCCATGGCGCGATCAAGGGCACCTACCTCACCGTGTGGCGCATCCTGCGCTGCAACCCCTGGAACTCTGGCGGTGTCGATCCTGTGCCGCCGCGCACACGCCGACCGTGGCGGCTCCCCGAGCGGAAGACGCGCTCGGAGTCGGAGCCGCACGAGCGACAGCAGACGTCCAGCACCGGCCGTACCGAGCCCGCGCCCGGTGCGAACACCACCGCCCGAGGAGCTTGACCGTGGGGATTCTTGACCCCCTGTATACCGCCGTCTCGTGGATCATCGTCCAATTCCACTCGTTGTTCAGCCCGATCTTCGGCAAGGACAGCGGTGCGGCTTGGGGACTGTCCATCGTCTGCCTCGTGGTCGTCATCCGGATCTGCCTGATCCCGCTCTTCGTGAAGCAGATCAAGGCGACCCGTGGACTCCAGGCATTGCAGCCTCGCATCAAAGAGGTGCAGAAGCGGTACAAGGACGACCGTGAGCGTCAGTCCCAGGAAATGATGAAGCTCTACAAGGAGACGGGTACCAACCCGCTTTCGAGCTGCCTTCCGATCCTGGTCCAGTCGCCGTTCTTCTTCGCGCTCTTCCACGTGCTCAACCGCGTCGCCCAGGACCGCACGGTCGGCGTGATCGACCGCGAATTGGTGGACAGCGCGCAGAAGGCGCACATCTTCGGTGCCCCGCTCGCCGCGAAGTTCACCGACGGGGCGGCCAAGATCGCCAGCCTCGGCGCCGATCTGACCACGGTGCGGATCGTCACCGTCGTCATGATCATCCTGATGTCGGCGTCGCAGTTCTTCACCCAGCGTCAGCTGATGACGAAGAACACCGACCCTGCTTCGCTCGTGGGCAACCCGTTCGCGAAGCAGCAGAAGCTGATGATGTACGCGTTCCCGATCATGTTCGCGGTCTTCGGCATCAACTTCCCGGTCGGCGTGCTCATCTACTGGCTCACCACCAACGTGTGGACGATGGGTCAGCAGCTGTTCGTGATCAACCGCAACCCCACTCCCGGCAGCCCGGCGTTCAAGGTGCGGCAGGAGAAGCTCGCGGAGAAGGCGCGCAAGCAGGGCAAGGTGCTGCTCCCCGACGGCAAGCTCATGGATGCCGCCGAGTACGAGGCCCAGCAGGCCGAGCAGAAGGCCCAGGCCGCCAGGCGCCAGCAGCCCACCAGGCTCACCAAGTCGCAGCGCAAGGCCCGCGCCCGCGAGGAGGCCGAGGGGGCCGGTGGCACCGCAGCGGGGACCGCGGACGCCGAGCCCGCGGCCGACAACGGCTCCGGTGGCACCGCCGCGAAGTCGAACGGTTCGGTCAAGGGCTCGACCGCGCGCACACCGCACTCCGGTGCGCGGAACGCCGGCCCGCGCAAGCAGACCCAGAGCCGGAAGAACCAGCCGAGGAAGAAGTGACCGCCCTCGACGGCGCGGCCGCCGCGCACCCCGACGACTCGCTCACTCGCCCACAAAGGAGTTCCCCTGTGACGGAAGGCATGACCCCCGCCGTCGACTCGCCCGCCGCACCGCGACGGATCACGCTCACCGCGGAGGAGATCGGCCGGCTGGAGCAGGAGGGGGAGATCGCCGCGGACTACCTGGAGGCCCTGCTCGACATCGCCGACCTCGACGGCGACATCGACATGGACGTCGAAGGCGGTCGCGCGTCGGTCTCGGTGATCGCCGGTGACGAGAGCGAGACCTCGGGAACCGACCTCAAGCGGCTCGTCGGCCGCGACGGTGAGGTCCTGGAGGCTCTCCAGGAGCTGACCCGGCTCGCGGTGCACCGGGAGACCGGCGAGCGCAGCCGGCTGATGCTGGACGTCGCCGGCTTCCGTGCCGCCAAGCGGGCGAACCTTGCCGAGATCGCCGGCGAGGCGGTGGAGGAGGTCAAGGCAGCGGGTACCTCACTCAAGCTGAAGCCGATGACCCCGTTCGAGCGCAAGGTCGTGCACGACACCGTCGCGGAGGCCGGACTGCGCAGCGAGTCGGAGGGCGAGGAGCCCAATCGCTGCGTCGTCGTCCTTCCTGCCTGATCGGGTCCCTCCCGGACCCGTTTCCGCAAGCCGTCGCGCCGGCCCCACCTGAGTCGCAGGTGGGGCCGGCGCCGTTCCTGGGATGATGTTCCACGTGAAACGTCAGGACGACACGACCCCCGACCCGCCGGCGGACGAACGCGCGCCCGAGGCGCCGGAGGCGGCCGGCCGCCTCTTCGGTGACAACCTGGAGCGGGCGATCCGCTATGCCGATCTGTTGGCCGGCCCCGGTGTACGCCGGGGCATGGTCGGCCCGCGTGAAGTCGGCCGGCTCTGGGAGCGGCACCTGCTCAATTGCGGGGTGGTCGCCGAACTGATCGCCGAGAACGCGATCGTGCACGACGTGGGTTCGGGGGGTGGCCTTCCGGGCATCCCGCTCGCCCTCGTCCGGCCGGACCTTCGGATCACGCTCGTCGAGCCGTTGCTCCGTCGGACGACGTTCCTCGACGAGGTCGTCGCCGAGCTCGGCCTCGACAACGTCGAGGTGCTGCGCGGGCGGGCCGAGGAGCTGCGCGGCCGTACCTCCGCCGACGTGGTCACCGCACGCGCGGTCGCCCCGCTGGCCAAGCTGGCCGGGTGGGGACTGCCGCTGCTCGGTTCGGGCGGCGAGATGCTCGCGCTCAAGGGCGACTCGGCCGCCGAGGAACTCCTCGAGTCGGAGGCGGATCTGCGCAAGCTCGGCGCGATCTCGTGGACGGTCGCGCACGCGGGCGAGGGGATCGTGGATCCGCTGACCACGGTCGTCCGGGTCCGCATCGGCACCGTCGTGTCCAAGAATGCCAAGTCGACGAAGGCTCGCCGAGGCGCGAAGGCGACCAGGCGTCGTCCCGGCAAGTAGTCGCTCCGGGGTTGGGCCGGACGGCTGAAACGCCGTTCCTGCCCCCTCGGGGTGTGTCGTGAACGCCGTTGCATCTCCTCACCGGCGATCGTGTTTCACGTGAAACGCCTGCCGTGGAAACGCTTCTACTCACCTGAGGTCCACCGGAACGTGGCACCCTCTGAAGGTGCCGCCGCAGTGCGTGGCCATTCCGTCGGCCCTGATTCCCATGTCGCCGCGGCAGGAGAGGAGAGTGGACAGTTGCCGTCCGAGTACCCGACAGCCTCGATGCCGGCGCCCCGTGTGGGTGCTGCCGTCGACGTTTCACGTGAAACAGAGGCGCCCGGTATCGATGACACGCCCATCGCCAGAGCGGCCAAGCAGGCCGTCGAGACGATGGGCCGCGCTTCCGAGGGGCTTCCGCGCCCGGAGCGCACCCGCGTCATGGTGGTCGCGAACCAGAAGGGCGGCGTCGGCAAGACCACGTCGACCGTGAACCTGGCGGCGGCGCTCGCCATGCACGGCGCTCGTGTGCTCGTGATAGACCTCGACCCGCAGGGCAACGCCTCCACCGCGCTCGGCGTGGACCACCACGCCGGCACACCGTCGATCTACGAGGTGCTGGTCGAGGGTCGCGACCTCGCCGAGGTGGTCCAGCCGGTGCGCGACGTGGAGGGCCTGTTTTGTGCCCCGGCCACGATCGACCTCGCCGGCGCCGAGATCGAGTTGGTCTCGCTGGTCGCCCGGGAGAGCCGGCTGCAGCGCGCGATCGCCGCGTACGAACAGCCCTTGGACTACATCCTCATCGACTGCCCGCCGTCGCTCGGCCTGTTGACCGTCAACGCGCTCGTCGCCGGTGCCGAGGTGGTCATCCCGATCCAGTGCGAGTACTACGCGCTGGAAGGGCTGGGCCAGCTCCTGCGCAACGTCGAACTGGTCCGCGCACACCTGAACCCGGACCTGGTCGTCTCGACGATCCTGCTCACGATGTACGACGCGCGTACCCGCCTCGCGGCCCAGGTCGCCCAGGAGGTGCGCGACCACTTCCCCGACGAGGTGCTGCCGACGGCCATCCCGCGGTCGGTCCGGATCTCCGAGGCGCCGAGCTACGGCCAGACCGTGATGACCTACGACCCGGGTTCCACCGGAGCGTTGTCATATCTTGAAGCGGCTCGGGAGATGGCGCTGCGCAGTGTGGCGAAGGCGAAGGAGGAAGTGTGAGCGGGCAACGCAGGGGACTGGGCAAGGGGCTCGACTCGCTCATCCCGCCCAGGCCGTTGAAGCCGTCGTCCCCCGCGGCGGCGACCTTGCGCAAGATGGCGGAAATAGCGACGGACGAGTCGGCCCTGTCGCCGACCTCGGTGCCGATGCAGGACGCGCCCAAGACCGCACCGACTCCCCCGGCCGCGCTGTACGCCGAGTTGCTCATCGACGTGATCGCGCCGAACCCTCGTCAGCCGCGCGAGGTGTTCAACGAGGAGGCGATGGCCGAACTCGTCCAGTCGATCAGGGAAGTGGGTGTCCTCCAGCCGGTCGTCGTGCGCTCGACCGGCGACGGCACGTACGAACTGGTCATGGGCGAGCGGCGCTGGCGGGCCTCCCGCAAGGCCGGGCTGACCCACATCCCGGCGATCGTCCGGGTGACCAACGACGACAAGCTGCTGCTCGACGCGCTCCTGGAGAACCTGCACCGCTCCGAACTCAACCCGCTGGAAGAGGCCCTGGCCTACCAGCAGTTGCTGGAGGAGTTCGACTGCAAGCAGGAGGAGCTCGCGGATCGGATCGGTCGCTCGCGTCCGCATCTGACCAACACCATGCGGCTGTTGAAGCTGCCGGTGGAGGTGCGGTCGAAGGTCGCGGCGGGCACGTTGCTCGCGGGACACGCGCGCGCGTTGCTCTCGCTGGAGGAGTATCCGGACGAGCTGCTCAAGCTCGCGGATCGCATCATCCGTGAGGGCATGACGGTTCGCACCGTCGAGGAGATCGCGCGGCAGATCTGCAACGAGGGCCCGCCCAAGTCGACGAAGTCCCGGAAACCGCGCGCCGGACGGATCGTCGCGCCCGCCCTGAACCATCTCGCGGACCGGCTCAAGAACCGGTTCGAGACCGAGGTGAAGGTCGTCCTCGGGCAGAAGAAGGGCAAGATCGTCGTCGAGTTCGCGTCGATCGAGGACCTCGAACGCATCCTCGCCTCGATGGCGCCCGGCGAGGGAGACCATTTCGCGAAGCGGCTCACCGAGCCCGAGGTGCCGGCTCAGGCGGGCAGCGCGGAATCCTCGGCGCTTGTCCCGTAGTCGGCAAAGGAACCAAGGAAGGGGCCCGTGGTCGTTGACCGCGGGCCCCTTCCTTGCTTGTGTTTCACGTGAAACGTGCCGCCGTACCGCTCGCGTTTCACGTGAAACGCGCAACGTGCCATCAACCCCGGAGGGGTCATGAGATCGATGCGCTGGGTCGTCGCGGGTCTCGGAGTGGGAGCCGTCGGCGGATTCGTCGGTGGGCTGCTCGGTGGGTCGCCCCGCTCCCGGGTGCCGGGGCCGGTGCCGTGGACGCCCGATGGACCCGCGATCCCGGTCCATGCGCTGCCGCAGGGCTCACGCTGGCCGGAGGATCGGGTCGTGCTCGACGAGTCGGAGCTCGGTCGGGAGCAGGCGGGTCGGGTATAGCGCCGGTCGGGTGCCGGTCGCTCGGCGACCGGTCGCCCGGTCAGTGGTTGCTCGGGTATCGGTCGCTCAGGTGAACACGGGCAGCCGCAGCATCCCCGTGGGGACGTCCTCGTCCGGCGGCAGGTAGAGCCGCTGGAGCGCCACGACCACCGATTCGGCGGCGTGGTCGCGGAACTCCGAGCCGGCCAGTCGGGCCGCGTCGTCCGCGTTCGTGAGGTAGCCGAGCTCGATCCGCACGGCGGGCATCCGGGTGCGCCGCAGCAGAGTCCACGCCTTGCCGTGGGTCCGGCCGTCGACCATGCCGGTACGCGCCACGAGTTCGCGCTGGACCAGGCTCGCGAAGTGCTCTCCGGTCGGCGAGCGTCGCCCGTACCGGTCGCTTCCGCTGCCGTAGTAGTAGGACGAGACGCCCCCGGCCCGGGGGCTGTCGTTGCGGTCCACGTGCAGGGATATGACGAGGTCGGCGTCGGTGGCGTTGGCGAAGGCCGCGCGCTCCTCCTCGTTGATCCCCTCGATGCCTTCGACGTCCACGCCGCGGGTGAGGTAGGCCTGCACGCCGAGCGCGGACAGGCGCCCTTCGAGCCGCCGGGCGAGGTCCCATACGACCTCGGCCTCCGACAGCCCGTGTGCCACGACGCCGTGGTCGGCGCCGCCGTGCCCGGGGTCGATCACCACGGTCTTGCCGGCGAGCGAGGGGCCCGAGCGGTGCAGCAGTTCGGATTCGCGCATGGCGTGCGGCTGGCCGCCGACGACCGTGCGCGCGAGCCGGTCGAGGGCTCGGAACGTGGCCGGTCCGCATGTGCCGTCCGCGCCGAGTCCGTAGTTGCGCTGGAATTCGCGCAGTGCGAGTTCGGTGGCCGGGCCGAGAATGCCGTCGACGCGGCCGCAGTCGAAGCCCATGTCGAGCAGTCGCTGCTGGAGCGTCGCCACGTCGTCCCCGACCGTCATGTGACCGGCCGAGTAGGACAACATGCGGTCGCCGAGTCGCCACCGTGCCTCGTCGAGATGGCGGTAGGTCTCCGGGCCGACGATGCCGTCCACGGTCATCGCGCGCTGCTGCTGGAAATGCCGGACGGCGAGGTCTACGGACCCGTCGAACACCGCGTCCGCGTATCCGCCGAGGCCGTCGGTACCGCCGGCCGTGGTCCCGACCGCCTGGGCACCGGCGGGCAGGAGGCCGAGCAGTACCAGTTTGGACCTGATCTCGGCCACTGCGGGGCCGGTGTCACCGCGTCGGTACCGCCGCTGCATGGTCATGGATGGAAGTCCTCCCGAGATTTGACGCAACACTCGATCGTACGCGCGCGTCGGGTCGCTCCCGTACCGGAGCGGGGGGCCTCGCGGTCGGGTTCCACACCCGACCCGGCGGCCTGCGGCACGAGGTGCTCGGCGGCCGCTGCCACGCCCTGACACGCGCGGAGGGCGCCCCCCGGTTCCGGGGAGCGCCCTCCGTTCTCGTGCGGGACGCCGAGGTCGAGCCGGTCGGCTCAGACGTACTCGGCGAGCTCCTTGAGGAGCATCGACTTCGGCTTCGCACCGACGATCGTCTTGACGATCTCGCCGCCCTTGAAGACGTGCAGGGTCGGGATCGACATCACGCCGTAGCGGGTCGTGATCTCCGGGTTCTCGTCGATGTTGAGCTTGGCGACGGTGAGCTTGTCGCCGTTCTCCGCCGCGATCTGCTCGAGCGCCGGGGCGATCTGGCGGCACGGGCCGCACCACTCGGCCCAGAAGTCGACGAGCACCGCCTTGTCGCTCATCAGGACGTCGCTGTCGAAGGTCTTGTCGGTGACTTTGGTGGTGGCCCCGGCCATGGTGGCTCCTCGGTGTGCGCGGGTGAAAAGGGGTGCAGGACGAGTTACGGGATCAGGCGGTCGCGCCGTCGGCGAGCGAGGCGAGGTAGCGCTCGGCGTCGAGAGCCGCCGCGCAACCCGTGCCGGCCGCGGTGATGGCCTGACGGTAGGTGTGGTCCACGACGTCGCCCGCCGCGAAGACACCGGGGAGGTTGGTGTGCGTGGTCGGCGCGTCGACCTTGATGTAGCCCTCGGCGTCGAGCTCGATCTGGTCCTGCAGCAGCTCGGTGCGCGGGTCGTGGCCGACCGCGATGAACAGGCCGGTGACGGCCAGGTCGCGCAGCTCGCCCGTGACGGTGTCCCGCAGCTTGACGCCGCTGAGCTTGCCGTCGCCCTGGATCTCGGCGACCTCGCTGTTCCACGCGAACGAGATCTTCTCGTCGGCGAACGCGCGGTGCTGCATCGCCTTGCTGGCGCGCAGCGCGTCCCGGCGGTGGATGACCGTCACCGAACGCGCGAAGCGGGACAGGAAGGTGGCCTCCTCGATCGCGGAGTCACCGCCGCCGACGACGGCGATGTCCTGGTCGCGGAAGAAGAAGCCGTCGCAGGTGGCACACCACGAGACACCGCGGCCGGACAGCGCGTCCTCGTTGGGGAGGTCGAGCTTGCGGTACGCCGAGCCGGTCGCCAGGATCACGGTGCGTGCCTTGTGCACGGTGCCGGCGCTGTCCGTGACGGTCTTGACGTCGCCCTTGAGGTCGACGGCGACGACATCGTCGGGGATCAGTTCGGCGCCGAAGCGCTCGGCCTGCTTGCGCATGTTGTCCATCAGGTCCGGACCCATGATGCCGTCCGGCCAGCCGGGGAAGTTCTCGACCTCGGTGGTGTTCATCAGCGCGCCGCCCGCAGTGACGGCGCCTTCGAAGACCAGCGGCTTCAGGTCCGCGCGTGCTGCGTAGACGGCGGCCGTGTACCCGGTCGGACCCGATCCGATGATGATCACGTTGCGGACGTCGCTCACGCTGAGCCTTTCCTGGTTCCTGTCGAGCCTCGTGCCGGTGGCCGGCCGCGGCTGTGCGGGTCTGCGAGTCCCGCGCCCCGATGAGATGCGGTGTCTCGTTCGACAACGGATCCTAGGTGCGCACCATTCCCGGTTCACAACGGCGGACCGGCGGCGTGCCGGGGATCACCCGCGAGCGACCTCGGTGTTCAGGAGCACGGCGCCGGCGAACTCGTTCGAGGCGCCCGCGGACGGGCTCGCGGACAGGCCGGTGGACCGAGGCGTGGACGGACGGGTGGAGGCGGGTGCGCCGCACGACGCGTCCACGATCGTCACCCGGACCCGGGTGTCGGCCTTGCCGTCGAGGACCACGACCCAGACCCGCGTGTTCCGGTAGATCCCGGTGTCCGTGGCGAGCGGCTTGTCCGCGCCCGGGCCGACCGCGGCGGCCACACACGCGGGCAGCGACTGCTTCGGGGCCGGTGTGCTGCGACTCAGGAGCCGGGAGACCTGCTCGGGCAGGCCGTCGTCCGTGTACACCCGGAAGTCGACCGCGGACGGCGGCTTGGGCGTCTGTTCCTTCGTGTCCGAGTTCGGCTTCTCACCGGAGCCGGAGGGGCGGCTCGCGGCGCTGGGCGCCGGGGCCGCGGCGGGTGCGTTCGCCTTGGCGTCGGAGGAGCTGCCGCCCGAGTGCCTGCTGTCGCCGTCGGAGCCGACGATCACGGTGATGCCGAGGGTCACCGCGGCCACGGCGGCGGCCGCGAGCAGGAGGGGGCCACGCCGCCGGCGCTTGCGCGCGGCGTCGAGCGACACGACGGTGTGCTCGGTGTGCTCGGCGGAGCGCGGCGGATCGGTCGGACGGGCCGGTGTGGGGGACGGTGCCTCGGCGGGCCTGGGCGGCGGCAGCGCGGCGAGCGCGAGCGCGCCGTCGATGCGCGCGGCGACGTCGGCGGGCATCGGTTCGACGGGGAGGTCGCCGAGCAGCTCGCGGATCTCGGCCAGCGAGTCCCGGGTGTCCCGGCACTCGTCGCACTCGGCGAGGTGCGCGGCGAGTTCGGCCTCGCGCTCCGGTGCGAGCAGTCCTTCGACGAGGTCGGAGAGCACCTCGACGTCGATGTGTTCGCTCATCGCGTGCCACCTCCCTCCATGCTCGTGCCGCCGGCGTCGGGGGTCGGCTCCCCGGCCCGCGGGCGGTCGTCCGTCGATGGGACGGATCGTCCCGCTTCGGGGTTCCCATTCGCCCCGGGCGGTCGCCCCGGTCCCGGCTCCCGCAGGTGCCGCACGAGCGGCAACAGCTTGGCCCGGCCGCGCGCGCAGCGACTCTTGATCGTGCCCGACGCGACCTGGAGGATCTGCGCGGCCTCGTCGACCGGGTATCCCTCCATGTCCACGAGAACCAGCGCGGCCCGCTGGTCCGCGGACAGCGTGGCCAGCGCCGCGAGCACGGTCTCACGAGTCTCGCCACGGATCGCGGGGTCCTCCTGGACGGGCGCGGGCAGCCGTTGGTCGAGATCCTCGGGCAGCGGTACGGCCGGCCGGGCGGCCTTGCGCCGGGCCCGGTCCAGGCAGGCGTTCACCACGATGCGGTGCAGCCACGTCGTGACGGCCGAACGGCCCTCGAACCTACCCGCGGCACGGTAGGCGGAAACGAGCGCGTCCTGGAGGGCGTCAGCGGCTTCCTCGCGGTCGCCCAGCGTCCGCAGCGCCACCGCCCACAGTCGGTCGCGGTGCCGGCGGACCAGTTCGCCGAACGCGTGCGGGTCGCCGCCGGCGTGCCGGGCGAGCAGATCGGCGTCGGACACGTCCGTGTACGCCGTCCCCGCCTGCTCCGTACTCACCGCCTACCTCCCCCTGTTGCCGGCCATCCTGGCATGGCTGCCACACCGGGTGGAGAGGGGCTCGCCTCTATCGTGCGCATCCGATTCCCCGAGCGGTCGCGGCCGGTGTTCGCGGTCAGCCGGCGACGCTGAAGGTGACTTCGCGCCAGGCGTTCTGGCGGCCCGGGGTGAAGATGTCGTAGCCGTCGACGTCTTGGGGGACCTGGGGCATCGCGGTCATCAGGACGAGCACGTACTGACTCTTGACCGGCGTGTCACCCTGGACGGTCAGCGTGGTGTCGGTGGTCGACGCGGAGCCGATCGTGACGTCGAACGCCTCCTGGCTCGACGGCATCGAATCGGCGCCGGGCGCGGCCTTGAGCGTGATGGTGGTGATGTCCCCACCCGCGCCGAGCAGGATCTTCGTGCCGCGCACGTCCATCGGCTTGCCGAGGTCGTAGACGATTCCGTACCCCGTGCGGCCGTTGTAGTTGATCGTCGGCCCGTCTTTCATCATGTTCGTGTGCCAATAGGTGTCGCGCTTGCCGTCGTAGGTTTTCGACACCCCGTTCGCGTCGGTGGGCGCGCCGCCGATCGGGATCTCCTTGCCTTTCTTCGGCCGGAAATCCGGAATGACCGGCGGCTCGGACGGCTCGGCCGACTTGGCCGGCGACGAACCCGTCTCCAAGGCACCGCCCTTCGGCTCGCCCTTGTCGTTCATGTGGCTCGCGATCTGCCACGTCACGAGCACGATGGCGAGCACCACCAAGACCGCGACCACGCTCTTGACCGTCGCGCCGAAGCGTCCGCTCAGCGGCGGCGGCGGTGCGATCGGCGGGCGGGCCGAGCTGTTCGAGCCGCCGGAGAAGTGCCCCGTCGGGTAGACGGTCCGGGTCGGCGTCGGCGTGTAGACGGGGTACTCGTCCGACTCCGGGCCGCCGATGATCTGGTCCGGCTCGGGCGGCAGCACCTGCGGCATCGCCCCGATCGCCGCGGCCAGTTCGCCGGGCGTCTCGAACGCCGTGTCGTGCTTGACCTCGTGGCCGAGGGCCCGCATCGCCAGCGCCGCGAGGGTGTCGTCGATGCCGGCCCGGATCTGGCCGGGCGTGCACAGCTTCCCGCCGGTGTGCGGGGCGGCCTGGAGGCCGTACTCGGTCCCGTTCACCCAACGGCGGGTCAGCGCCGCGTACATCAGCGCGCCGACCGCGCGCGTGTCGTCGCGGGCCGCGTCGGTGGTGTCGTGTCCGTACAGGGCCGCCTCGACCGCGAGGCCGACGATCTTGTACTGGCCGGTGTGCATGCGCAGCACGTTCTCCGGCGTCAGTCGCAGGTGCGACAGGCCGGCCCGGTGCGCGACGGACATCGCCTGCGCGAGCGCGCGCGAGAGTTCGTACACCTCGTGCGGTGGCAGTGGCGCGCTCTCGAAGACCTTGGTGAGGTTGTCCGCGTCGGGCAGCCACTCCTTCACCACGTAGATCAGGCCGTCCTGTTCGGCGCAGTCCAGGACTTGGACGAAGCGTGGATCGCCCATCAGCGCGGCGGCGCGCGCGGCCGCGATCACGGCGCGGCCGTGCTCACCCCCGGCGGGGACGATGTGCACGCCCACGGCGCGCCGGAGCTTCTCGTCGACGGCGCGCCAGGTCTCGCTGCGGCCGTTCTGCGACAGGCGGTGTTCGAGCCGGTAGCGCTCGGCGAGGCGGGTGCCGCGGCTGACGGCGACCCGGGGAGGCGACGGTTCCGGTTCCGCTTCGGGCTCGCGCGGCTTCGCCGGAGCGGACTCGACGACGTCGTCCTTCGCGGCCGGCTTCGCCTCGACGCGTGCGGCGTCGGGCTCACGTTCGGGCCGGGGTTTCGGCTCGAACTCCGGTTCGGGCTCGGTTTCGAACTCCGGTTCGGACGCGTCCGCCGACTCCGTCTCCGCGGCGGAGCCGGCGTCGGTCTCGGGTGCGGACTCGACGGAATCGGTGCTCTCGGGGGCGTCGCGCTCGACTCGCGCGATCTCGACGGGTTCAGGCTCGGTGCCGACGGGCAGAACCGTGGTGGTGTTGCCGGAGACCTTGCCGCCCGAACCGACCGGATTGTCCGACGATGCGTCAGAAGCCTTGTCCGCCACGGGAGTCGGGTCGCCCGTCGCTAGGTTGACGGATCCTGCGGTTCGGTCCGTCACCTCGGCCTCATCCTCCTCGTCGGCATGCTCATCGTAGAGGTGAGCCATCTCGTGCCGTCGGCCAGGGACGACCCGCACGCAACTTGAGACTCCTCAACCCCATCCCGGGTTGCCTTGCGGTGCGAAAGAAGTGCGACCCGGCCCGGGCGTATCGGGAGCATTACCCCGCATCGACCACATGGCACACCCTTCACTCGCCCATGGTGGTACATCCCACCGTGTTCCGCCCGCCGAATTCCTCGTGCGGGCGCGCTCCCGGGGATGTGCGCCGGGAGCCGCGCCCGGCGCGGGCGCCGGCGGTCAGCGGCCGAGTCGGCCCTTGATCATCCCGGTCATCGCGCTCATCTCCTCGACCCGCATGCGGTTGGCCGCGATGAAGAACACCACGAACATCGTCACGATGCCCGCGCCCACCGCGATCCCCGAGCCGCCCATGCCGGAGCCGAAGTGGCCCGTGCACACGCGCGCCACGAAGAACGCCGCGACTCCGCCGAACGCCGCGGCGATCAGCAGTCGGGTGTAGGTCCGGGTCACCCGGCGGCCGTCCAGATCGCCGAGCCGCTTCTTGAGCCGCTGCGCGGCCAGTGCCACGCCCACCAGATAGGCGAGGCTGTAGCCGCCGGCGATGCCGACACCGGCCCACTTGGTCGGCAGCGCGATGAAGGCCAGACCCGCGAACGCCGCCTGGGCGCCCGCGATCCACACCGTGTTGAGGAAGGGTGTTCGGGTGTCCTCGTAGACGTAGAACCCGCGCAGCAGCACGTATTGCGCCGAGTATGGGATCAGTCCCAGGCCGAGCGCCATCAGCATGTAGCCGATCCAATGCGCGCTCTCCACGCCCGTCGGCGCGAAGATGAAGCCGCCGATGTCCCGCCCGAGCGCCACGAAGATCGCCGCGCACGGAATCATCGCGACCGCCGACAGACGCAGGCCGGACGAGATGTCCCCGCGCACGCTCGCGAGATCGCCGTCGGCCGCGGCACGGCTCATCCTCGGCAGCATCGCGGTCATCACCGACACGGTGATCACGGCCTGCGGCAGCTGCCAGATCAGCAGTGCGCTGCTGTACGCGGTGAAGCCGACGCCGAACTGGATGTTCTCGTCCCGCGCGTTGACGTCGATCGCGGTCGCGAGCTGGGTCACCACGAGGTAGCCGGCCTGGTTCGCGAGCACGAACAGGAACGTCCACTTCGCGAGCCCGAGCGCCTTGCCCATGCCGGACCCGCGCCAGTCGAAGCGCGGTCGGAAGCGGAACCGGGCCGACCTGAGGTACGGGATCATCGCCATCGACTGCACGATCATGCCGAGCAGCGTGCCCAGACCGAGCAGGCGGATCTCGTCCGGCGTGATGGTGTCCGAGTTCTGACCGGTGTTCTGCGCGGTGCCGGCCACCCAGATGTACAGCCCGAACGTGGCGATGATGATGATGTTGTTCAGGACCGGGGTCCACATCATCGGGCCGTAGCGTTCGCGCGCGTTGAGGATCTGGCCGAACAGCACGTGCAGGCCCATGAAGAAGATGATGGGCAGGCAGTAGCGCGCGAACGTGATCGCGAGTTCGTAGTCCTGGTGGTGCTTGGCGAGCGAGTTCGCGAACGCCCGGATCAGCAGCGGGGCGCCGAGCCAGGCGATCACCACCAGTCCCGCCAGGACCGTCATGACCAGCGTGAGCAGGCGGTTCGCGTACGCCTCGCCGCCGTCGTCGTCCTGGCGCATCGCGCGCACGAGCTGCGGGACGAAGACCGCGTTCAGCGCGCCGCCGCCGACCAGGATGTAGAGCAGCGTCGGCATCGTGTTGGCGACGTTGTACGTGTTCGCCAGGATCGCGGTGCCCAGGGCCGCGGCCGCGACCAGGTTGCGGACGAAGCCCGTCATGCGGGACACGATCGTGCCCGCCGCCATCACGGCGGAGGACCGCATTATCCCGCCGAGCTTGCTGCCCTTCCTGCCCTCGCCGCCGACCGGGATCCCGGCCATCCGCTCCTCGGCGCCGGAACCCGGCATCCGGTAGACGGGCGACGTGGAGGGGTTCAGCGGGACCGGCGGGGCGTCCAGGACCGCGCTCGCGGACATCGACGCGGCGGCGGCCTCGGCTCGGTGCTGGGTCTCGTAGCGCTGGTACGCCTCGGTGTAGGAGGGCATGCCCGCGATGTCGCCGGCGAGGCCGAGGTTGATCCCGGTCAGCGTCTGGTCCATCAGCCAGCCACCGGGGCGGTCGTAGTCGCCCCAGCCGCCCTGACCCTGCTGCGGGGTCGGCTGCTGCGGGACGTACGCCTGCTGCTGGTGCGCCTGCTGCGCGTAGTTCTGCGGCGGCGCGGGCGGCTGCTGCTGGTGTGGCTGTTGGTGTTGTTGTTGGTGCTGTTGGTGTTGCTGCTCGCCGTACGGGTCGCCCGAGCCGTATCCGCCGCCGCCGTACTGCGCGTTCGGGTCGTATTGCGCGTTCGGGTCGTACTGCTGCGGCGGCTCGGGTGTGAAGAGCTCGTCCACGCCGACGTACGGGTCGTTCGCCGGCGGGTCGCTCAGCTCGTCCCGGAACCACGCGCCGCCGTCCTGCCCGGACGGCTGGGACTGCTGCTGGGACTGCTGCTGACCGTACGCGTCGTAGACACCCGCGCCCGAGCCGGAACCGTAGGGATCGACGTACCCCTGATCGGGGCCCGATCCGTAGCCGCCCTGGCCCTGGTAGCCGCCCTGCTGCTGCGGGTACTCCGGCTGCTGGTACTCCTGCTGCCCGTACTCCGACTGGGGGTACGAGGGCTGCGGGTATTCCGGCGCGCCGTAGCCCGGCTGCGGCGCGTTCGGGTCGGGATAACCCTGATCGCCCGGCTGCGCGTACGGGTCCGGGGGTTGCTCGGCGTAGGGATCGACCGGCTGCCCGTACGGGTCGACGTACTGCTGTAGGTAGGGATCGGCGGGCGGGCGACCCCGGTAGGGATCGTCGTGCGCGCCGTCGTCCGGCTCGGCGGAGCCGCCGGTGTACGGCTGACGTTCGTCGCTCCGGTCGCTCATGCGGGCGGGCCCTCGTCTTCTCGGTCAGGTTGAGTGTCCGGTGCCCACTTTCTCATTCGGGGCGGTCGGTCGTGGATCGTGACGGTGTGTGTCCTCGCGGGTCGGCCGGATCGGACGGTCCGTTTCCGCCACCGTGAGCCGCCACGGGGTGCTGTGGCGGCCACCCGGATGGCGGATATGTCCGATCCGCGGGCGAACCGCCCGAGGCGTCGGGACCCGACGGCGGATCGTCGGGGTCCTCACCATCCTCGCCGTTCGACTCCTCGGCAAGAGCCGCTTCCCGGCGCCGGCGCAGGAACGCCCGGAGCGAGAACAGCGCGAGGAGGAAGGCGAGCCCGCCGATGATCCAGCGGGTCAGGCCGTCGATGGTGGTGGTGTTCACGAAGAACGACTCTGGGGTCTTGAACTGTTCCCCATCCGGCGAAAGCATTCGCACGTCCACCATGACCTTGCCGTTCGCGGCGGACTTGGCCGGGATCCGAAACTCCCGCCGGTGCCCGTCGGGCACGGTCACGGTCATCGGCTCACCGAGTTCGAGCCGGTTGGGCTGGTGCGACGTCACCGCGATCCGGAGGGTGATCGGCTGCTGGAGGTTGTTCACCACGGTGACCGGAATGTTGCCCTCGTCACCGGACAGCGTCACACCGGTTCTTCGGATGATGTAGACCAGCGATTCGAGCTCGCGCAGGCTGCGGGTGACGCCGAGCCGATAGTGGTCGGCGGCCTTGGGGTCGCCGCGCCACTGCGTGGAGAGCAGGCGCAGCACCGCCGGGTCGAACGGGCCGGTCACCCGCTCCGGCTTGCTCAGGATCGAGGCGAAGGTTCCGGTCGAGCGGGCGAGGTTGTGGGTCTCGGTGAGGTAGGGCGTGGACGGTTCGCTCGCCCTGACGTCCTTGGGGTAGCCGGCGAGCTTGCGCGCGGGGAGCGGAGCGGGCTCGGTGGCCAGCTCGGCCAGGGTCACGCTGTCGGTCCAGTCGGCCGAGGCCGTCATGACGTTCTTGAGCACGGTGGCGAGCGCCGCGTCCATCGTGCGCGGCGGCGTGATCAACAGGCTGCGTGAGGCCTTGAGCGTCGGTTCCTGCAGCGCGATCGTCAGCAGCTCGGCGACGAGTTGTTGGGTGGCCAGGACCTGCTGGCCCGGTGCCTTGGCGTCGGCGGCCAGGATCCGGTCGATCGCCGGGTCGGTGACGAGCGCGGTGCCCTTGCCGTCGGTGCCGGGCAGCGTCGCCGTGGCCAGGGGCGTGACGTTGAGATCCCGGGTCGGCGGCAGGCTCGCCCCCGACGCGAGCACGGTGGTCGCGCCGCTGCCGACCGCGAGGTTGATGATCGACTGGTCGAGCGCGCCCCCGGCGGGCCAGGCGACGTCGGTGCGTACGGGCCGGTTCAGGGTCCGCTGCATGACGTCGGTGGACTTTTGCCGGGCCTGGGTCAGCTGGGGGCGCAGGTCGATCTTCCCGGCGTCGAGCGCGTGCGCCACGGCGGCGAGGTCGGTGTCGCCGTAGGGCAGCCCGAGCACGGATCCGCCGCCGAGCGCGGCCTTGAGCCGATCCAGCCACGAGGCGGCGAGCGGACCGCCGGCACCGGCCACCGTGTCGGCGATCTGGTTCGGGGTCGCCTTGGCCGCGTCCTCGGCGTTCGCGGTCTTGCCGTCGCGGGACTTCTTCGGCTCGTCCGGGTCCAGACTGCCGGGCGGCGCGACGCGGTACCCGCCGGCCATCGCGGCGACGGAGTCGAGCAGGTCGGGGTCGATCGCCCAGTCGACCTTCATCCCCGTGCCGATGTTCACCAGGTCGGACAGCCGCCCCTTGTCGGCGAGCAGTCCGGCGAGGTCGTCGTCGCGGAACACCGGCGTCTGGAACTCGTCGCCGAGTGTGGTGCCGTCCCGGTGCGGGCGATCCACCAGCGGCCAGAGCATCCCGACCCGCACGCTCTTGACGTCCTTGAGCCCGTTCTTCGGGATCCACGGCAGGAAGGTACGGGCCGAGCCGCTCGTCTTGCCGCCGGTCCGTGCCTCGATCGCGAGCGGGTACGCGCCGGCTTCGCCCAGGCCCAGCGGGTCGGCCCGGAAGCTGAACGACCACGGCTGTGCCGCGCCGGGCCCGGGGGCCAGGTTGCGCACGACGACGGGCTTGGGATCGTGCAGCAGGGAGCCGCTGGACTGGGCGTCCTGCGCGGAGGCGATGCCGCTGCGGAAGAGCGGCTCCGAGGTGCGCAGCCGCACGGCGACCTCGACCTGGTCGACGGGCTTGGTGCCGGTGTTGACCACCTGGCCCTCGATGGCGATGGTGCCCCCGGCCTTCACCACGGGGGTCATCCTGGTGATCAGGATCTGGACCGCCTGGCCGTCGGCCGCCGCCGCGGTGTGCGCGCGCAGCGGCGGCACCATCCCCAGCAGGCCGGCCGCGAGCACCAGGGCCAGGACGAGCACCCCCAGGGCGCGTCCGCGCACCATGATCATCCTTGCCCCGGACCGGGATCGGCGGCCTCTCACGCGCTGTCCGCCAACAACTCCGGGGCGAGCGTCACCAACCGCCGCTCGTCGGGGTAGGCGAGGCGCGCGGAGAGCGCGCCGAGCGGAACCCAAGCCACCGCTTCGACCTCGATGTCGTCGTCCGACAGATCCCCGCCCGCCGCCTCCATGAGGTAGTGGTGGACGGTCTTGTGCACCCGCCGATCCGGCGCGGTGAACCAATAGTCGATCACCCCGAGCGGTGCCAGGACTCGACCCACGATGCCGGTCTCCTCCTCGACCTCGCGCAGCGCGGCCTCGACCGCGCTCTCGCCGTCCTCGATGTGACCCTTGGGCAGCGACCACAGCAGTCGGCCGCGCCGATCCCGGCGCGCGATCAGCGCCGCGCGCAACGTGAGTCGATCGACCACCAGACCACCCGCCGACGTCTCCTCGACCACCTGCAGCCGACGGCGCGGCGGCGTGGTCTCGGAAGGCATCCGCCAAGCTTAGTGCGCCACACGCCACGCCAGAACGCCATGATCACCCCATCGCGTCCCGGCGTGTGGGCGCTCGCGGACGCCGTCGCGAAGATAAACCGCGCGAGACGCGCGGCAACGACCCGTAACCTTGTCTCCCGTGCCGAACGCCAAGAACACACCCCTCCCGGACGATCCGCCGGCCACCGGCGAACTGAGCGCCGTACAGCGCCGCGCCGTCACCGAACTGTTGCGCGTCGCGCCTGTCGCCGACGACCTCGCCCGCCGCTTCCAGGCGGCCGGACACGCGCTCGCGCTGGTCGGCGGCTCGGTGCGGGACGCCCTGCTCGGCCGGCTCGGCAACGACCTCGACTTCACCACCGACGCGCGCCCCGAACAGGTGCTGGCGATCGTTCGCCCGTGGGCGGACTCGGTGTGGGACGTGGGGATCGCGTTCGGCACGGTCGGCTGCCGCAAGAAGCTCGCGGATTCGCCCGACTACCAGATCGAGATCACGACGTACCGCTCCGAGGCGTACGACCGCACGTCGCGCAAGCCGGAGGTCTCCTACGGCGACTCGATCGACGACGACCTGGTCCGCCGCGACTTCACGGTCAACGCGATGGCGGTCGCGCTGCCGGGGATCACCTTCGTCGACCCGCACGGCGGGCTCGAGGACCTCGCGGCGCGCGTGCTGCGTACGCCGGGCACGCCGGAGGCGTCGTTCGGCGACGATCCGCTGCGGATGATGCGGGCCGCGCGGTTCGCCGCGCAGCTGGACTTCGAGGTCGCTCCCGAGGTCGTCGCGGCGATGCGGGACATGGCCGAGCGGATCGACATCGTCTCCGCCGAGCGGGTCCGGGACGAGCTCAACAAGCTGATCGTGTCCGACCACCCGCGCAAGGGCCTGGAACTCCTGGTCTCGACCGGGCTCGCCGGGCACGTGCTGCCGGAGCTGCCGACGCTGCGGCTCGAGGTGGACGAGCACCACCGGCACAAGGACGTGTACGAGCACACGCTGATCGTGCTGGAACAGGCCATGGCCCTGGAGACGCCGGGTGAGCCGGACCTGATCCTGCGCCTGGCCGCGCTGCTGCACGACATCGGGAAGCCGCGCACGCGGCGGTTCGAGCCGGACGGCCGGGTCTCGTTCCACCACCACGAGATGGTCGGCGCGCACATGACGCGCAAGCGGCTCAAGGCGCTGAAGTACCCGAAGGACGTCACCGACGACATCACGCGCCTGGTGGAACTGCACCTGCGCTTCCACGGCTACGGCACGGGCGAGTGGACCGACTCGGCGGTGCGCCGGTACGTCCGCGACGCGGGCCCGCTGCTGGACCGGCTGCACAAGCTGACCCGGTCGGACTGCACGACGCGCAACAAGCGCAAGGCGGTCATGCTCGCGCGCGCCTACGACTCCCTGGAGGAGCGGATCGCGCAGCTCGCCGACCAGGAGGAGCTGGACTCGATCCGCCCCGACCTGGACGGCAACGAGATCATGAAGCTGCTGGAGGTACCGCCGGGGCCGCTGGTCGGCCGGGCGTACCGGCACATGCTGGAGATGCGCCTCGAACACGGGCCGATGGACCACGACACGGCGGTCGCGGCACTGCGCGAGTGGTGGTCCGCCCACGGGGACGCGTGAGCGGACCGCCAGGGTGCGGCGAGGGGGCTGCTACTCCTCGTCGCCCAGCGAGGCGAGCTCTTCGTCGGTCACCTTGCCGTCGGCGACGACCTTCTGCAGCTTGGCGATGACCTCGGGGGTGAACTGGCTCGCCCCGGGGACGCCGTCGAACGCCGCGGGGGTGGTGTGCTCGGTCACCGTGACGCAGAGCAGGCCCTTGTCCGAGCCCTTGCGGTAGAGACCGAGGACCGAGCCCTTACGGGCGATGTCGTCCGCGTTGCACTTCTCGGTGTCGGAGGAGTCCGTGAACTTCGCGACGACCTTGAAGGCGGCGTCGTTGCTGGAGCACTTGACGACCTTCGGGCTCTTGTTCTTGGTGCCCGTGACGCAGTCGCCGACCTTCGCCTTGTCGACGGTGTCCCCGCCGAGCTTCCCGATCGCGAACAGGGCGACGACGCCCAAGACGACGACGGCGACGACGATCAGGACGATCTTCTTGGCCTTGCTCTTGGGCGCGGGCGGCGGCGGGCCACCGTAGAAGCCCGGCTGGCCGCCCTGCGGGGGGTAGCCGCCCGGCGGGAACCCGCCCTGCGGCTGACCGGGCTGACCCGGCATGCCCTGCGGCTGGCCCGGCTGCTGACCCCAACCCTGCTGGGGCTGGCCCGGCTGCTGCGGCTGCTGGTTCCAACCCTGGTTCGGCTGCTGGGGGTCACTGGGGCCGGGCGGGAAGGGATTGGACATGGGGGCTATCTCCGTTGCAGGGGACTGGTGAGACAGTCCCGAACACTAGGGGCCCAGCCGGACACGCGCAGCGGGGATTACCCTTGTCCGCGACGATTGTGAGCGAAATAACGGACATACGGGAGCTATTCCGGTTCCGAACGCGTTACTTTCTGGCCGCCAGGCACAGCACGTAGCTCTCCACGGTCGGATCCGAGGGCAGGGCGACGGTGTTGCCGGGCACCGAGTCGCAGACCCCGGAGAACGTCGTGCCCTGCACGCGCTCGACGACGATGAACCGGGCCGCCTGGTCCTCGCACTTCACCGGGCTCTGGTCGATGTCGGCGCTGTCGGCCAGGCAGTCGCCCTCGTGGATCCTCGGCTCGGCTTCCTTGCCCACGTACCACCACGCGCCGCCGGCGACCCCGCCGAGCAGCAGCACGACGATCAGCACGATCAGCGAACCGCGCCGGGACCGCTTGGCCGGCGCCGCCGCCCGGCGGGACGCGCGCCCCTCGACCGGCGCCTGTCGGACGGCCGGCACGTGCGGGCCGACCGGCTCCGGGGGGATCACGTATCCATGTGGCGGAGTGTTCTCGGTCCACGCCGGTATGTACGGCAATGGATCGTTTTCACCCGAATCGGCATTGTTGGGCACGGAGTATCTCCAGAGGAGCCGAAAGTCGCTGGATGTGCAGGTTAGAACTTCGGCCTCGCCAATGCACTACCCAGAGGTAATTTCCTGGCCATGGAGACGCACAAAATAAGCCGAATATCCCCGCGAAAGGGATATTACAGCCGGCGACTGTCGACTTGAGTGCCTCCGACCGGCAACGGAGGGTGCCGACGTGACGCCATCGTGTACAGGACACCGGTCAGCGCGTAGACCCCGGCGACCCCGAGCAGGACGGTCGGCGAGCGACCGTCGTCGGGCAGCCCGAGCGCCGCCACGGCGGCGGCGCCGACGAACGCGACGTTGAACAGGACGTCGTACACCGAGAAGACCCGGCCGCGGTACGCGTCGTCGACGGTGGTCTGCACGATGGTGTCCACGCCGATCTTGGCGCCCTGCGAGGTGACCCCGAGCAGGAAGGCGCCCACGACCATCGGGGCAAACGCGAAGGGCAGACCGAGCGCCGCCTGGCACACCGCGGCCGCGAGCGCGCAGGTGCCGATCCAGGCCGGCACCCCGATCCGCGCGGTGACCGCCGGGGTGCCCACGGCCGCGGCGAAGAAGCCGAGCGCGGACACGCTCACCGTGATCCCGAACGTCGCGAGACCGCCGTCGGTGTCGGCCGGATCGTTGAACGTGTTGCGGCACAGCAGCACCGTCATCACGGTCAGCACGCCGTAGCAAAAGCGCATCGCGGTGACCGCGGCCAGCGCGTGCGCGGGGGCCCGCCGTTTCCACACGTGCACGGCGCCCTCCGCGAGCCCGCGCGCCACCGAGCGCACCGCGTCCCGCACACCGGGCAGGATCCGGTCGGGATCGGGGCCGAGCAGATCCACCGCCATGGTGGCCGCGACCGCCGCCGAACCCAGGTACAGCAGCCCCGACACCAGGATCACCAGCGCGGTGGCGCCCGACCCCTCGGACATGAACGCGTGCACGAGCACCGCCGACCCGCCGCCGATCGCCGCCGCGACCGTCCCGGCCGTGGGCGACACCGAGTTCGCGGTCACCAGTCGCTCCGCGGGCACCACACGCGGCAGCGAGGCGGACAGCCCCGCGAGGACGAACCGGTTCACCGACAGGACCACGAGCGCGGCCCCGTAGAACACCGTGTCGGGCACCCCGACCAGGACGAGTCCCGCGGTCACCGCGACGAGTACGGCTCGCAGCAGGTTGCAGCGCACCAGCACCTGACGCCGCCGCCACCGGTCGAGCAGCACGCCGGTGAACGGCCCGACCAGCGAATACGGCAGCAACAGCACCGCGAACGCGGTCGCGATGTCCGCCGCCGAGGTCTGCTTCTCCGGCGAGAAGAACGCCTGCCCCGCGATCGCGACCTGGAAGGCGCCGTCGGACAGCTGTGAGGTCAGCCGGGTGGCGAACAGCCGACGGAAGTCGCGCAGCCCGAGCAGCGAGCGCAGATCACGGATGAGGGCCACGCCGCCCACCGTAGCCGGCCCGTTCGGGTGGGGAACCGGCCGGCTCCGGGCGAACGCCGAATGCCCGGCTCCACGAAGGGAGCCGGGCATTCGGTCACACGGTCTTACGCGTGCGAGGAGCGGGTCAGCGCTCGATGTCGCCCTTGATGAAGGCCTCGACCGAGTTGCGGGCCTCGTCGTCGAAGTACTGCACCGGCGGCGACTTCATGAAGTACGAGGACGCCGACAGGATCGGGCCACCGACGCCGCGGTCCTTGGCGATCTTCGCGGCACGCACGGCGTCGATGATGACACCGGCCGAGTTCGGCGAGTCCCAGACCTCGAGCTTGTACTCGAGGTTCAGCGGGACGTCACCGAAGGCGCGACCCTCGAGGCGCACGTACGCCCACTTGCGGTCGTCGAGCCAGGCGACGTAGTCCGACGGACCGATGTGCACGTTGTCCGCGCCGAGGTCACGGTCGACCTGCGAGGTGACGGACTGCGTCTTGGAGATCTTCTTCGACTCCAGGCGCTCGCGCTCGAGCATGTTCTTGAAGTCCATGTTGCCGCCGACGTTCAGCTGCATGGTGCGCTCGAGGAGGACACCGCGGTCCTCGAAGAGCTTCGCCATCACGCGGTGCGTGATCGTGGCGCCCACCTGCGACTTGATGTCGTCACCGACGATCGGCACGCCGGCCTCGGTGAACTTGTCCGCCCACTCCTTGGTACCGGCGATGAAGACCGGAAGAGCGTTGACGAACGCGACCTTGGCGTCGATGGCGCACTGGGCGTAGAACTTCGCCGCGTCCTCGGAGCCCACCGGGAGGTAGCAGACGAGGACGTCGACGGCCTGGTCCTTGAGGACCTTGACGACGTCGACCGGGGCCTCGGTCGACTCCTCGATGGTCTCGCGGTAGTACTTGCCGAGACCGTCCAGGGTGTGACCACGCTGGACGTTGACGCCCGACGGCGGCACGTCGCAGATCTTGATCGTGTTGTTCTCGCTGGCACCGATGGCGTCCGAGAGGTCGAAGCCGACCTTCTTGGCGTCCACGTCGAAGGCGGCCACGAACTCGACGTCACGCACGTGATACTCGCCGAACTGCACGTGCATCAGGCCGGGGACGCGGCTGTTCGGGTCGGCGTCCTTGTAGTACTCGACGCCCTGCACCAGCGAAGCGGCGCAGTTGCCTACGCCGACGATGGCTACGCGAACCGAACCCATTCCGGTTGCTCCCTGTGGTCTCGACGAAGTCGCCATGAACCGGCGACCTCAGTTGTTGGATGCGGACGGGTCCGAGGCCACGTCCTGGGTGGGGGTCCGAGGTCGGTCGTCGTCCGCGGACGGATCGACCGTGCCTTCGGTGCCTGCGGCGCCCGGAGTCGCTCCGGAGTGCCGCTCGGCGGTGATGAGCTCGTTCAGCCAGCGCACCTCGCGCTCGACCGACTCCAAGCCGTGTCGCTGCAACTCGAGGGTGTAACCGTCGAGCTTCTCCCGTGTCCGGGTCAGCGACCCGCGCACCCGGTCGAGGCGCTCCTCGAGCCGGCTGCGCCGACCTTCGAGGATACGCATGCGCACCTCGTGGTCGGTTCGACCGAAGAAGGCGAAGTGCACGCCGAAGTTCTCGTCCTCCCAGGCCGAGGGCCCGGACTCGGACAGCAGTTCTTGGAAGTGCTCCTTGCCCTGTGCCGTCAGCTGGTACACGATGCGCGATCGCTTGCTTCCGGCGAGTGCCGGCGCCTCCGGAACCTCTTCCGCGAGCCAGCCCCGTTCCAACAGGGACTTGAGGCACGGATAGAGGGTGCCGTAGGCGATGGCACGGAACGAGCCGAGCACGGTGTTGAGCCGCTTGCGCAACTCGTAGCCGTGCATGGGGGAGTCGTGCAGGAGACCGAGGATCGCGAATTCGAGGACGCCACCGCGCCTGCTCATCGCCTTCCTCCATCCACTGCGTCACCGGACCGCACGCGGGTCCGCCCGAGACCGTGGGATACGGTCGCAGTCGGCCTCATGTCCGGCCGGGGCTCCTGCGCCCCCGGCTCGATATACCGGCTCGATGTATCGAACCGATACATCGAGACGATAGGTCTTCTTGCCGTGTGCCGGCAAGACGGCGCCCGGTGACCCGGGTCACAGGCAGGTCACGGTGGGGTCGCGAATGCGGATCCGCGTAGTCTGTTCCGCCGTGTGGTACCTCAAGCCCCGCTTCCTGCGGAACCGCCCCCCTCGCGTGTGCGTCCTGGGGAGCGGAGAGCCACGACCCGTGCGTCCGACCTCCGCGTCGTACGGCCGAGGAGTAGCGAACGCATGAGTGAACATCGCCGTAGATCACAGCAGCCGCGTCCCGAGGGGCGCGGTGACTCGCATTCCGGGGGTGCGAGCGGGGCCGGGGGCGGCACGCCACCCGGTGGTTCCTCGCTGCCCGCCGAGTCCGGAGGGGGCGACGAAGAGCGCCCGCTCTCGCGCGTGGAGGCCCGTCAGGCCGCCCGCGGCGGCCGACGCGCGGCCAATGGCAGCGCGTCCGGCGGACGATCCCGGTCCCGGGGCACTCCCGCGCCGGGCAGGAAGAAGCGGTTCATCGACTACCCGAGGTTCGGCAAGACCGGCGTGCGCCGCTGGTTGCCGTCCTTCAAGCAGATCCTGGCGATGATCCTGTTCTTCTTCGCGTCGCTCATGGGCCTGGCGGCTCTCGCGTACGCGATGGTGGAGGTCCCGGACCCGAACGCGAACACGACCTATCAGTCCAACATCTACTACTACGCCGACGGCAAGACCGAGATCGGCCGTACGGGGCAGGTCAACCGGCAGAACGTGACGGTGGACCAGATTCCCAAGCACGTGCAGCACGCGGTGATCGCCGCCGAGAACCGGTCGTTCTACACCGACTCCGGCGTCTCGCCCAAGGGCCTGCTGCGGGCCGGGGTCACCATGGTCAAGGGTGGTGCGACGCAGGGTGGTTCGACCATCACCCAGCAGTACGTCAAGAACACCTACCTGACCCAGGAGCGCACCTTCAAGCGCAAGTTCAGCGAGATCTTCATCGCGCTGAAGGTCGACCGGCAGATGCGCAAGGACGACATCCTGGTCGGCTACCTCAACACCGCCTACTACGGCCGCAACGCCTACGGCATACAGGCCGCGGCGCAGGCGTACTACGGCAAGAGCGTCGGCGAGCTGAACGTCGCCGAGGGCGCCTATCTGGCGACCGTGCTGAACGCGCCGGGCATCTACGACGTCATCGAGTTCCCCAGCCAGCTCGAGAAGGTCAAGGGCCGCTGGTCCTACGCCCTCGACGGCATGGTCAAGGAGGGCTGGCTGCCCAAGGCGGAGCGCGACGGCCTCCAGTTCCCGATGCCGAACAAGCCCAAGCCCGCCGCGAACAAGGCCGGTCAGGCCGGTTACCTGATGAAGGTGACCGACCAGTACCTCAAGAGCAACAACGTCATCCCCGAGGCCGATCTCGCGCGCGGCGGCTACAAGATCGTCACCACGTTCGAGAAGGCCAAGCAGGACGCGGCGGTGGCCGCGGTCCAGGCGCAGGTGACGGACACGCTCAAGCCCGAGAAGAACGACGCGGACCGGTACGTCCGAACGGGTCTCGCGTCGGTGGTCCCGGGCGACGGGGCGGTGGTCGCGCTGTACGGCGGCAAGGACTTCGTCCAGCAGGAGTTCAACGACGCGGTCAGACGGGACATCCAGGCCGGCTCGACGTTCAAGCTGTTCGTCCTCGCGGCGGCGTTGCGCGAGGGCGGCAAGGACGGGCCGATCGGTCCGGAGAGCATCTACAACGGCGACAGCAAGATCCCGATCAAGCTGCCGAACGGTCAGATCTACAAGGACAGCAAGTCCGGCAAGGAATACCTGGCGCCGAACGAGGGCGGCACGAACTACGGTCCGGTCACCATCACCAGGGCCATGGAGAAGTCGGTCAACACCGTCTTCCTCCAACTCGCCGCCGACGTCGGGGCGGACAAGGTCAAGAAGGTCGCGATCGACGCGGGGCTGCCGGAGAACCTCTCCGACTTCGCCGCGGACCCGGTGATAGCGCTCGGTGTCGCGCCGCCCAGCGCGCTGGACATGGCCGAGGCGTACGCGACGTTCGCGGCCCGCGGCCTGCACGCGGACCCGTACTACATCAAGGAAGTCACGCACGACGGATCCAAGGTCGAACTGCCCAAGCGCGAGACCAAGCAGCTGTTCCCCAAGAACGTCGCGGACACCGTCAACCAGGTGATGACCAAGGTCGTCGACAACGAGAAGGGCGACGGCACCGGTCGGGCCGCCAAGGCGCTCAATCGCCCGGTGGCCGGCAAGACCGGTACCACCGACGAGAACAAGTCGGCGTGGTTCGTGGGCTACACGCCCAACCTCGCCACCTCGGTGGCGTTGTTCCGCGAGGACCCCAACACTCACGTCCGTTTGTCGCTCGAGGGCATGGGCGGCGGCGGATCGGTGCACGGTGGCGCGGTGCCGACGCTGGTGTGGACCGACTACATGAAGAAGGCGCTGGAAGGCACTCCTTCGTCGGACTTCGCCACGCCCGGAGAGAAGTTCGGCAAGCAGGACAGCGCGACCCTGCCGCCGACGTCCCCGCCGCCGACGTCCCGGACGCCGAGCACCCCGCCGGCTTCGTCGACGGCTCCGCCGACCAGTCCGCCGGCCTCGTCGACGGCGCCCGCCACGGGGGGTTCGCAGGGCAACAGCGGAGGTCCCGGTGGAAACACCACCCGACCGCCGAGCTCTTCCCGCCCACCGTCCACCACGGACCCGGGGGGTGATCCCCAGGGCGGATCCCAGGGTACGACCCGCGGGAATGGTTCGAATGGGTTCATTCTCGGCGGCCGTGGTCGCTGAGAGGCTTTAGCCTTACGCGTGCCCCATCGCACTGGCGATGGGGCACGCGTTGTCGTATCCGGCCGGCGAGGGCAGCCTCCTCGGGGAGCGCGAGAGGATGGGCGCCATGACGCCGACATCGACCGAACCCGTCCTGCCCACGCACGACGATCCGGTGCTGCGGACGGGCAGTGAGCTCGTGGGCGGACCGGCGGGGCGCCGGATCCGTTTCGTGGCCGACCGGTGGTGGAGTCCGGTCCGGGTGCTGATCCTGCTCGCCGTGGTGTGCTTCGCGCTCGGGATCATGCAGAAGAAGCCCTGCTACGACGGTGGTTGGTTCTCGGGTACCACCCAGTACTCGCACGCGTGCTACAGCGACATGCCGCACCTGTACACCACTCGCGGTTTCGCGGACGGGAAGATCCCGTACTTCGACGAGACCGGCGACAAGGACATGAAGTTCCTGGAGTACCCGGTCATCACCGGCGGGGTGATGGCGTTCGCCGGTACGATCGCGCGGGCGATCGGCGGTGACATCCAGGACGAGCAGCTGTGGTTCGTGATGATCAACGCGATGATCATGATGGCCTGCACGGTGGTGACCGTGATCGCGGTCAAGGGGACCTCCGGGCGAAGGCCCTGGGACGCCGCGATGTTCGCGTGCGCGCCGGCGTTGGCGCTCAACGGGATCATCAACTGGGACATGGTCGCGGTCGCGTTGACGGCGGTCGCGATGTGGACGTGGGCGCGGAGCCACGTGGTCGTGGCCGGCGTGATGATCGGGCTGGCGACGGCGGCGAAGCTGTATCCGGTGCTGTTGCTGGCGCCGCTGTTCCTGCTGTGTCTGCGCTCGGGCCGGCTGGTCCCGTTCGCCAAGACCGCGGCGGCGGCGATCGTGTCCTGGCTGGTGGTGAACCTGCCGGTGATGCTGGTCTACGACGGCCATTGGTACGAGCGGCGCGACTGGTACATCCGCGAGGGCTGGAAGCTCTTCTACACGTTCAGCCAGGACCGCCCCGCCGACTACGGGTCGATCTGGTTGATCATCCAGCAGCGCGGTGACGGCCAACCGCTGGAGTACCTCAACGAACTCGTCACCGCGACCCTGGTGTTGTGCTGTCTGGGGATCGCCGCGCTGGCGATGTGCGCGCCGCGCCGGCCGCGCTTCGCCCAGCTGGCGTTCCTGGTGGTGGCGGCGTTCATCCTGACCAACAAGGTCTACTCGCCGCAGTACGTGCTGTGGATGATCCCGCTCGTGGTGCTGGCCCGGCCGCGCTGGCGCGACTTCCTGATCTGGCAGGCGTGCGAGGTGACCTACTTCATCGGCGTGTGGATGTACATCGCGTCGTTCTCCGGCAAGGGCCTGTCGCAGAACGCGTACCACGTGGTGATCCTGCTGCACCTGCTGGGCACCGCGTACATCTGCCTCGTGGTGGTGCGCGACATCCTGCGGCCGGAGCGGGACCCGGTGCGTGCGGACGGGAGCGACGACCCCTCGGGGGGCGTGCTCGACCGGGCGCCGGACGTGCTCGTGTTGGCTTCGCCCCCGGTCCGCGTCGGCGGCTGAGGGACCGCGGGGACGGCGGGACGGCGAACGGCCTCGGGGTCGGCGGGCGGGTGCCGCCGGCCCCGAGGCCGCTTCGGAGTGGTTCGGTGGATCGGGTCAGCGGATCGCGATCCGGTCGAAGTGCGTCGTGGTGTGCCGCAGCGCGGCCTCCAGCTCGTCGCCCGGCTTCGGCGGGGCCACGTCGTTCGCCAGGAAGAGCAGGCTCACCTGCATGTGCGGCGGCTCGGCGAACCAGCGCTGCTTGCCGGCCCACGTGAACGGGGACAGCGAGCGGTTGACCGTGGCCAGGCCCGCGCGCGCGACGCCCTTGGCCCGCGGCATGACGCCGCGCACGGTCTTGGGGGCCTCCAGGCCCACGCCCTGTGCGGTGCCGCCGCTGACCACGATCAGGTGGCCGTCGCTGGGCGCCTTGCGCTGGCGGTAGCCGAACCGCTCGCCCCGGGCGATCCGCACCACGTCGAGCACGGTGCCGCGGCTCGCGAGCGCGTCGTGGTCGCCGAGCCACAGGTCGGTGCCGATCCGCGGCCGGAACTCGGTGTTCGGGTGCCGCTCGCGCAGCACCTGGAGCTCGGCCGCGGTCAGGTGGCTGACGTACATCGACCGCACGGGCAACCGCGCGGCGCGCAGCCGCTCGACCCAGGCCTCCACCTCGGCGACCGGGTCGTACCCGTCCGGGTGATCCAGCGGCAGGTGCAGCGAGAAGCCCTCCAGGCGCACGTCGTCCATCCCGGTGCGGAGCTTGACCAGCTCCTCCTCGGTGACCCCGTCCCGCTTCATCGTGGTCATGCACGCGACGACGATCCGACAGCCCACGAGGTCGCGCGCGGCCTGGACCGAGGAGACCGTGCGGATGGTGCGGTCCGGCAGCGGGACGGCCTCCTCGCCGCGCAGGTAGGGCGTGAGCACCATGACCTTGCCGTCGAAGTGGTCCTTGACCACGGCGGCCTCGTACGTGGTGCCCACGGCGACGGTGTCCACGCACATGCGGGCGGCCTCCTCGGCCAGCCGCGGGTTCGTGAACCCGTACCCGTTGCCCTTCATCACCGGCACGAGACCGGGGAACGTGTCGCGTACCTCGTCCTGGTGCTTGCGCCAGCGGGCGGCGTCGACGTAGAGCGTGAGCGACATGGGCGTTTCGGGGCCTTCCGTGTGCGGGACGTGCCCTTGGGAACGCAGGGCGGAGGCGGAACACGCGGCGTCGGCTGCGCCGCGGCGATCACGTACAGCCGACGACCGGGGTCGTCGGCGTTGCGTCAGCGGCGTGACATGTACATGTCGAGTGCCTTGTGCAGCATCTTGTTGAGCGGGAAGTCCCACTCACCGAGGTACTCGACGGCCTGGCCGCCGGTGCCGAGCTTGAACTGGATGAGCCCGAACAGGTGATCGTTCTCGTCCAGCGTGTCGCTGATCCCGCGCAGGTCGTACGCGGAGGCGCCGAGCGCGTACGCGTCCCGCAGCATCCGCCACTGGATCGCGTTCGAGGGGCGCACCTCGCGCTTGTGGTTGGCCGACGCGCCGTACGAGTACCAGACGTGGTCGCCGACGGTGACCATCGTCGTGGAGGCGAGCACCTCGCCCTCGTGCTTGGCCAGGTACAGCCGCATGCGCTCGGGGTCCTCGGCGTTGAGCGCCTTCCACATGCCTTGGAAGTAGGCCAGCGGGCGCGGCGTGAAGTGGTCGCGCACCGCGGTGACCTTGTACACCTCGTGGAACACGGGCAGGTCGTCGTAGCCGCCCTGGACCACGTCGACGCCGGCCTTCGTGGCCTTCTTGATGTTGCGCCGCCACAGCTGGTTGAAGCCGGCGTGCACGTCGTCGAGACTGCGCCGAACGAGCGGTACCTGGAAGACGTAGCGCGGCTGCACGTCGCCGAAGCCGGCGCCGCCCGTGGCGTCCTGCTGCCAGCCCAGGCCGCGCAGTTGCCGCTCCAACTCCGCGCCGCGGTCGTCGGTCCAGTCGGGGGGCAGATCGCGCAGCCGGTTCGCCGACTTGGCCGCGATCGCCTTCTTGATCGTGTCCGCCTCCCAGCGGGCGATCACCACCGGCGGGCCCATCTTGACCGAGAACGAGCCGCGGCTCTTGAGGTGCGCGAGCATCGGGTCGAGCCACTTGCGCAGGTCGCCGTCGAACCAGTCGATGACCGGTCCCTCCGGCATGTACGCCAGGTAACGCTTTATCTTCGGCAGCTGCCGGTAGAGCACCAGCGCCGCGCCCACGACGGCGCCCGACTCGTCGATCCAACCGATGCTCTCGGATCGCCACTCACTCTTCACCGCGCCCCAGGAGGGGCACTGAAGAAAGCTCACGGAGGGCCTGCCCTTGATGAAGGCGAGGTGCTCCTCGGCGGTGAGCGTCCTCAGGCGCAAAGACATGTAAGAGCTCCTAGAGATCGGTGCGGCCGTGACAGAGGTTACTGCGCCTTTGGGCGCTATGGATCGTGCCGGGCGGCTCACTCAGGACTGTACGGGGATAGGACGGACCATACCTCTCAAACCGGGCGCTTGACTGTGTCGGGAATCAGCAATGAGCGCTTAACAATCACGACTCGGCCGGGAAACCGCACCTCGCCAGACTCTGGGACGTCATCCCCCGGAACCGAAGGAGTCCCGGCATCGTGCGGAAAATTACGGCTTACGGCCACATGGCTCGAATAGCGGCCATGTCGCTGGCCGCGCTGCTCGTCACCTCCTGCGCCGCCGAGGAAAGCACCGCCAAGAAGGGCGCCTCCGGGCCGGATGTCAGCGGCGACGGCGTCAAGGTCGGCGTCCTGCACTCGCTCAGCGGGACCATGGCCATCTCCGAGGTAACCGTCAAGAACTCGGTCCTGCTCGCGATCGACGAGATCAACGCCAAGGGCGGAGTGCTCGGCAAGAAGATCTCGCCGGTCACCGAGGACGGCGCCTCCGACTGGCCGACGTTCGCCGAGAAGGCGCAGAAGCTGATCTCCAAGGACAGGGTCGCGGTCACCTTCGGCGGCTGGACCTCCGCGAGTCGCAAGGCGATGCTGCCGGTGTTCGAGAAGAACAAGCAGCTGCTCTTCTACCCTGTGCAGTACGAGGGCCTGGAGAGTTCGCCGTACATCTTCTACACCGGGGCGACCACCAACCAGCAGATCGTGCCGGGCCTGGACTACCTCAAGAGCCAGGGCAAGAAGAAGATCTTCCTGGTCGGCAGCGACTACGTCTTCCCGCGCACCGCCAACAAGATCATCAAGGCGTACGCCAAGGAAAACGGCATGGAAGTCGTCGGCGAGGAGTACACCCCGCTGGGCCACACGGAGTACAGCACGCTGATCAACAAGGTCCAGGCGGCCAAGCCCGACGCGGTGTTCAACACCCTCAACGGCGACAGCAACGTGGCCTTCTTCAAGCAGCTGCGCGGCAACGGCATCACCGCGGCCGGCATGCCCGTGCTCTCGGTCAGCGTCGCCGAGGAGGAGGTCCGCGGCATCGGCCCGGGCAACATCGCCGGCCAGCCGGTCGCCTGGAACTACTACCAGACCACCGACAACGCCAGGAACACCGAGTTCGTCGCCGCCTACAAGGCGAAGTACGGCGCGGACAAGGTGACCTCCGACCCGATGGAGGCCGGCTACAACTCGGTCTACCTGTGGAAGGCCGCCGTCGAGAAGGCGCAGAGCTTCGACCCCGAGGCGGTCCGGAAGGCCTCCGACGGTGTCTCGATCGACGCGCCCGAAGGCAAGGTCACCATCGACGGCGCGACCCAGCACGTGTACAAGACCGCGCGGATCGGCGTGGTCCAGCCGGACGGCCTGATCAAGGAGGTCTGGAACTCCGGGGCGCCGGTCAAGCCCGACCCCTACCTGAAGGCCTACCCGTGGGCCTCGGGCCTGTCCTGACCCGCGACACCACCTGACGGGAAGCGGAAAGACGGGAAAGACGGGCAACACGGGAAGGGGGCATCGCACAGTGAACGCATTTGTGAACCAACTGCCGATCGGCCTCGCGATCGGTGCCGTCCTGCTGCTGATCGCGCTCGGGCTGACGTTCACCTTCGGCCAGATGGGCGTGATCAACATGGCCCACGGCGAGTTCATCATGGCCGGCGCGTACACCGCGTACATGCTGCAGACGCCGGTCGCGTCGTTCGGCCTGGAGGGTCAGGCCGTACTCGTCGCGCTCCCGGTGGCGTTCGCGGTCGCGGGCACCATGGGGCTGATCCTGGAGCGCGTGCTGATCCGGCGCTTCTACGGCCGACCCCTGGACACGCTGCTGCTGACGTGGGGCGTGTCGCTGGTGCTCCAGCAGGTCGCGCGGGATCTGTTCGGTGCCCCCAACGTGCAGGTGAAGGCGCCCGGTTGGCTGGTGGGCGGCGACGAGGTGTTCGGCATCCGGATCCAGTACGCCCGGGTGTTCATCCTGGCCCTGGCGATCGTGTGCGTCGTGGCGATCTGGGCCTATCTCCACCACATGCGCCAGGGTCGCCGGATGCAGGCGGTCATGCAGAACCGCCGACTGGCCGCGTGCAGCGGGATCGACACCGGCCGGGTGGACCAGCGGACCTTCTTCATCGGGTCGGGGCTGGCGGGCGTCGCCGGGGTCGCGCTGACCCTGGTCGGCCCGGTCGGTCCCTCGATCGGCACGTACTACATCGTCGACGCGTTCCTGGTGGTCGTCGCCGGTGGGCTCGGGCAGCTCAAGGGCGCGGTGATCGCGGCCTTCGCGCTCGGCCTGATCAACAGCTATCTGGAGTTCTGGTCGGACGCGTCGCTCGCCAAGGTGCTCGTCTTCGCGGTGATCATCGGCTTCCTCCAGGTGCGTCCACAGGGGATGTTCGTACTGCGCTCGCGGGCGCTGACATGAGCGGCCCGAAGGTGCGGGGCGGCGTCGTGAGGGGCGGTCCGATGAACCGGCTCACCAAGGATTGGCGCAAGGCCGTCGGGTTGGTGGCGGTGGCGGTGCTCGTGTTCGCGGTCGCCCCCGCGACGCTGAGCCCCTTCCGGCTCGAACTGCTCGCGAAATACCTGTGCTTCGCGATCGCGGCGCTGGGGATCGGGCTGGCATGGGGCAAGGGCGGGATGCTGACCCTCGGCCAGGGCGTGTTCTTCGGCCTGGGCGGCTACGCCATGGCGATGCACCTCAAGCTCGCCGAGGCGGGCCCCGGCAAGCTGCCCGACTTCATGCTCTGGAGCGGGGTCGAGGAACTGCCCATGGTGTGGGAGCCGTTCCGCCAACCATGGTTCGCGCTGTCGATGGTGGTCGTGCTGCCCGGTGTCACCGCAACGCTGCTGGGTCTGCTGGTGTTCGGCCGCCGCGTGCGCGGCGCCTACTTCGCGATCCTCACCCAGGCGCTCGCCGCCGCATTCGTGATCTGGCTGGTGGGTCAGCAGGCGCTGACCGGGGGCTCCAACGGGCTGACCGACTTCAGCACCTTCTTCGGCCTCGACCTGGCCGCCGAACAGGACCAGCGGATCCTGTACTTCGTCGTCGCGATCGTGCTCGGCCTGCTCTACCTCGGCTTCCGGCAGATCGTCGCGAGCCGGTTCGGCCGGCTCCTGGTCGCGGTGCGCGACGGCGAGGACCGGGTCCGGTTCCTCGGCTACGACCCCGCGCTCGTCAAGACCGCCGCGTTCACGCTGTCCGCGATCTCGGCGGGCATCGCCGGCGCGCTGTTCGTGCCCGTGGTCGGGATCATCTCGCCCGCCCTGCTCGGCGTCGTGCCCTCGCTCGAACTGGTCTTCGCGGTCGCGGTCGGCGGCCGGTACGCGCTCGGCGGCGCGATCCTGGGCGCCGTACTGCTCAACTACGCCAAGACCACGTTCTCGGAGAGCTACGCGGACGGCTGGCTCTATCTCCAGGGCGCCCTGTTCATCGCCGTGATGGCCTTCGCCCCCAGGGGCGTGCTCGGCCTCACCCGCCAGATCCGCGACGCGATCGCGGTCCGACGCAAGGCGCCCCGCACGAACGTGCCGGTCGCCGCCCGCACCGCCGAGGAGGGTGTCGCGTGAACGAGCCGCTGCTGAGCGTCCGGGGCCTGGGCGTGGTGTTCGGCGGGTTCCGGGCGATCGACGACGTCGACCTGAGCGTCGAGGAGGGTGAGCTGCGCTTCCTGATCGGCCCGAACGGCGCCGGCAAGACCACGCTGATCGACATCGTCACCGGGCTGACCAGGCCCACCGAGGGCAGCGTGCGGTTCGCCGGCACCGAGTTGGTGGGGCGGCGCGAGCACCAGGTGGTCCGACTCGGGATCGGCCGCACCTTCCAGACCGCGGTGGTCTTCGAGGAGCTGACCGTCGAGGAGAACGTCGACCTCGCGGGCTCGTTCCGGATGGGCCTGCACCGCATGTTGCGCCGGCGCCGCGGCCGGACCACCGCGGTCGGCGCGGCCCTGGCGAGCGCAGGGCTGAGCGACCTCGCCGGCCGGCCCGCCGGCGTGCTGTCGCACGGACAGCGGCAGTGGCTGGAGATCGCCATGCTGCTCGCCCAGGAGCCGCGCCTGCTGCTGCTGGACGAACCGGTCGCCGGCATGTCCCGCGAGGAGCGCGAGCGCACCGGCGAGCTGCTCACCGAGATCGCGCGGGATCGCACGGTGATCGTGGTCGAGCACGACATGGAGTTCGTCCGCAGGTACGCGTCCACCGTGACGGTGCTGCACGAGGGCAGGGTGCTGACCGAGGGCGACATGGCCTCGGTCCAGGCCGACCCGACCGTGCAGGAGGTCTACCTCGGCCGCTCGCGCGACGCGCGGGCCCAGGAAAAGGAGGCGGTGGCCTGATGGACGCCATGCTGGAGGTGACCGGCCTGGAGGTCGCGTACGGCCGGGCCAGGGTGCTGTTCGGCGTGGACCTCACGGTCGGCGCCGGCTCGCTGGTGTGCGTCATGGGCCGCAACGGCGTCGGCAAGACCACGCTGCTCGACGCCGTGATGGGCGTGCTGCCGGTGCGCGGGGGACGGGTCGTGTTCGAGGGTCGCGACATCACCCACCTGGCGACGCATCGGCGGGTCGGGCTCGGGATGGGCTACGTGCCGCAGGGCCACGAGACGTTCGGGCAGCTCACCGTGCTGGAGAACCTGAAGGTCACCCTGGAGGCGAGCGCCGGCCGTGACCGCGGCGTCCTGGACGAGGTGCTCGACGTCTTCCCGCGGCTTCGACCCCTCCTGGGTCGGCCGGCCGGATTCCTCTCCGGCGGCCAACAGCAGCAGCTCGCGATCGCGCGGGCGCTGGTCACCCGACCCCGGATGCTGATCCTGGACGAGCCCACCGAGGGCATCCAGCCGTCGATCGTGACCGAGATCGAGGACGCGATCGAGGCGCTGCACCGCGAGCGCGGGCTCGCGGTGCTGCTGGTCGAGCAGTATCTGGACTTCGCGATGCGCCTCGCCGACCGCTTCACCGTCCTGGACGCGGGGGTCGTGGTCCGCGAGGGCGCCGGCAGCGACCTCGCCGAACCGGACGTGCGGCGGCTGCTGGCCGTGTGAGTCGGGTGGATCCGGTGGGGCGGGTCAGTACAGTCCGCCGTGGAACATGTTCATGAACAGGGACACGGCGGACACGCCCAGCGCGAGCACCGTGACGGCCCGCTCGGCCGTGGTCGCGGAGAACATCTGACTGACCAGAGCGGTCACCACACCCGCGAGCGCGGTCCACGCGCCGAGGATGTGCATCTCGTCGAACATCGCGCAGATGCCCGCCACCAGGGCGAACAACACGGACGCCGCCACCAGCGCGTTCTCGCGGGGATGGGCACGGCCGTCGGAGTTCAGGGTCAGGCGGGGCCGATGCCCCTCGGCGGTCGCTGCGGTTCCCGTGCGGCGGATCGTATGTGCCATCACGCACCTCCGGTGAGTGACTGCGGGACGGAACCTTTTGTCCGTATATCCATCCCCCAGGGTGCCGGTCGTCATGCTCGGATTTCAAGAGTCCGTCCCAGGACGGGTACGCTGTACCGTCCGCTGCACTCTCGGCACCCCCGTTCGTCATGTTCGCGGGGCCGCCTTGGCGCGGCGACATTACGCAAGCCCTCCTGCCACGGAGATTCCGTGGCCGATCAGTCCACAGGAGGTGGGTGTTCACATGCGTAGCTACGAACTCATGGTCATCCTCGACGCGGACCTCGAAGAGCGCGCGGTCACGCCGCTGCTCGAGCAGTTCCTCAATGTCATCCGCAACGACGGTGGCAAGGTCGAGAAGATCGACACGTGGGGCCGTCGCCGGCTCTCGTACGAGATCAAGAAGAAGTCCGAGGGCATCTACGCCGTCGTGGACCTGGCCGCGGAGCCCGCGACCGTCAAGGAACTCGACCGTCAGATGAACCTCAACGAGTCGGTTCTGCGGACCAAGGTCCTGCGCCCCGACCAGCGCTAGTCCGAGCTCGCGCGCACCACCAAACGCACCGCACGTCGAAACGCAGCACTGCGCTGAAATCAGCGAAGGGGTCAGCATGGCAGGCGAGACCATCATCACTGTTGTCGGAAACCTGACTGCCGACCCGGAACTGCGCTTCACGCCCAGCGGTGCCGCCGTCGCGAACTTCACCGTGGCTTCCACGCCGCGCACGTTCGACCGCCAGACGAACGAGTGGAAGGACGGCGAAGCGCTGTTCCTCCGCTGTTCGGCCTGGAAGCAGCTGGCCGAGAACGTCGCGGAATCCCTCCAGCGTGGCACTGGCGTCATCGTCCAGGGCCGGCTGAAGCAGCGGTCCTACGAGACCAAAGAGGGCGAGAAGCGCACCGTCGTGGAGCTCGAGGTCGACGAGATCGGCCCGACCCTGAAGTGGGCCACCGCGAAGATCACCAAGACCAGCCGCGGAGGCGGCGGTCAGGGTGGTTACGGCGGCGGTCAGCAGCAGGGCGGCGGCGGTTACGGCGGACAGCAGGGCGGCGGACAGCAGGGTGGCGGTGGCTACGGCGGCCGTCCCCAGCAGGGCGGTGGCGCACCCGCCGACGACCCGTGGGCCACTCCCGGTGGGGGCGGCCAGCAGCAGGGCGGCGGCGGCGCGGGGGGCTGGGGTCCCCCGCCGGGCGGCTACTCGGACGAACCCCCCTTCTAGGCCCACGGCCGAGGGTCCGGTTCGCAACCCGAGCTGAAGACTTCTGAAACGATCTGGAGAGCACAATGGCGAAGGCGCCTGCGCGCAAGCCTAAGAAGAAGGTCTGCGTGTTCTGCAAGGAGAAGATCTCCTATGTGGACTACAAGGACACCAACCTGCTGCGGAAGTTCATTTCCGACCGCGGGAAGATCCGCGCTCGTCGCGTGACCGGTAACTGCACGCAGCACCAGCGTGACGTCGCCGTGGCTGTCAAGAACAGCCGCGAGATGGCGCTGCTGCCGTACACCAGCACTGCTCGCTGAGAAAGGGTGATCTTGTAATGAAGCTCATCCTCACCCACGAGGTGACCGGTCTCGGTGAGCCCGGCGACATCATCGAGGTCAAGGACGGCTACGGCCGGAACTACCTCATCCCGCGCGGCTACGCGATTCGCTGGAGCCGCGGCGGCGAGAAGGACGTGGCGGCCATCCGGCGCGCCCGCAAGGTTCGCGAGATCCGCACGCTCGACCAGGCCGCCGAGGTCAAGGGTCAGCTCGCGGGTCTCAAGGTGACGCTCCAGACGCGCGCCGGCGACACGGGCCGGCTCTTCGGCTCCGTCACCGTCGCGGACGTCGTGTCGGCCATCAAGGCCGCCGGCGGTCCGGACATCGACAAGCGTCGCGTCGAGATCGGCACGCCGATCAAGACCGTCGGGTCGCACCGCATCACGGTTCGCCTCCACCAGGAGGTTTCGGCCGCGCTCGACCTCGACGTCGTGCCCGCCTGATCCGAAGCACCACAACGGCCCGGCATCCCCTCGTGGGGTGCCGGGCCGTTCGGCGTTTCTGAGTACCCGATTGAGTAGCGGCACCCATGTCCCGCGCACCCCCTCGGCCGCATTCTGGACTCACGCGCCGGGCGGTCCGGCGGGACAAAGGGGCAGACGGTCATGGCGAGATTCATCCGACAGTGGTTGCTGCGCGTCGTCAGCTTCATGCTGACGGGCCTGTACCAGCTCTACCGCGTCCATCCGGCCGTCTGGCGCTGGACCGCGACGCACTACCAGCCGTGGATGCAGAAGTTCGCGCGTCGACACGCGTGGATGACATGCCAGTTCGCGGCCCTCGACGTACCCGCCTACCGCGACTTCCTGCGCCGGCACCGTTGGCGCTTCCGGTGGTTCGACCTCACGTCCTACCCGGAGACGTCCAAGGAGAACTACGTCAAGGCGTACGCCGAGGACACCCGCTGTTGGCTCGGCGAGCTGGAGGTGGCGGGCACGGTCGTGGACGAGTCGTCCGGATCCTCCGGGACCCCGCACAACTGGCTGCGATCGCGGCGCGAGCTCAAGTCTGTGCACCGCAACGTCGCCGGCTACACGTCCATGGTGTTCCCGCGCCGGAAGCTGTTCGTGATCAACGCCTACTCGATGGGCGCGTGGGCCACCGGCACCAACACCGGGATCGCGATGGCCCGGGTCGCGATGGTCAAGAACACCGGCCCCGACATCGACAAGATCGTGGACACGCTGCGGCACTTCGGCCCGCGCTTCACCTACCTGGTGACCGCGTACCCGCCGTTCCTCAAGCACCTGCGCGACCGGCTCGACGCCGAGGGTTTCGACTGGGACCGGCACCCGATGTACGGCTTCGTCGGCGGCGAGGGGATGACCGAGGCGCTGCGCGACTACCTGGAGGAGCGCTTCGTGAAGGTGCGCTCCGGCTACGGGGCCTCGGACCTGACCATCGGGATGGCCGGCGAGAGCGACGCGACGGTGTGGCTGCGCAAGCGGCTGCTGACCGACGAGCGGCTGCGCGCGATGGTGCTCGGGCCGGCCGAGGGCCGGGTGCCGATGGTGTTCCAGTACAACCCGCTGGAGACCTACCTGGAGACCAACGCCGAGGACGAGGTGATCTGCACGATCAACTCGACCGCGGTGATGAGCCCCAAGCTGCGCTACAACATCGGCGACGAGGGGCGGCTGCTGACCTTCCCCGAGGTCGAGGACATGATCCGGCAGGACCCGGACGCGTGGGCCGGCTGGCAGCGGGCGACGCGCACCGAGCGGATGCGGCTGCCGCTGCTGCTGCTGTTCGGACGCAAGGACAGCACGATCTCGTACATGGGCGCGCACATCTATCCGCAGGACGTCGAGTACGGCCTCTACCAGGACAACCCGATGGCGGCGGACCTCGAAGGGTTCTGCCTGACGGTGGACGAGTACGCCGACCTGGAGAGCCGACCCGTGGTCAACCTTCAGCTGCGCGAGGGGACTTCGCTGTCGGAGGCGGACCGGGAGAAGCTCGCCCGGGTGTGCCGCGAGGGCGTCGTGCGGCACCTCGCGCGGGCCAGCCGGGACTTCGCGCAGTCGCTCGTGGAGGACCCGACCGCCGCCGATGTGCGCGTCCTGGTGCACGACTTCCGGACCGGGCCGTTCCTGCGGGGCACCACGAAGATCAAGAACGTCTACCTCGTGGAGGGTGAGCAGCGATGAGGACCACCGACTTCTCGGCGGCGCCGCCACAGGCGCAAGGCGAGGCGATGTTCATCGGGGCCACGCACTACAGCGGGGTGCGCTCGCTGTTCTCGCTCGCGCGGCCGTGGCTGCGGATGGTGCGGACCATGAAGCGGATGGAGGGCTACCGCTGGCACAAGGTGTACCTGCAGGGGCCGTTCACACTCGGCACGATCGCGGTGTTCGCGGACCGCGACGCGCTGCTGCGCTTCGCCCGCTCGAAGGCGCACCGCGACCTGATGTGCTGGATGACCGATCGAGGCGACCGCAACGGTACGGCCGGGTTCATCCGGCTCTTCGACGCGCAGCCCGGCGGCTACAGCAACGGCGCGTGGCGGGCCGAGGACGGCACGATGGCGCACATCGACGAGTTCACCCCGATCGGCCGCGAGAGCGACGGTCCGCCGGTGCACCGGAAGGCGAAGTCGTGACGGTCACCGTGGAGCGCGTGGCGTCCCGGCGCGGGCTGCGCGACTTCTGTGAACTGCCGGTGCGGCTGCACCCGAGGGACCGCTACGTGCCGGTGCTGCGCGGGCAGGTCCGGCAGTGGCAGCGGGCCGGGATCGAGCTGTACGTCGTGCGTGATCGCGCCGGGCGCGCGGTGGGCCGGACCTGCCTGCACACCGACGAGCGGTTCGACGCGAAGCTCGGCGGGCGGCACCAGCTGTTCGGCCTCACCGAGTTCACCGACGACCCGGAGGTGTTCGCCGGCCTCGTGGACCTGATGGAGCGTCGAGCGCGGCAGGGCGGCCGCGAGACGCTCTTCGGGCCGGTCGCGTTGCTGCCGAACCAGACCGGCGGGGTGATCACGTCCGGGTTCACCGAGCGCGGCTTCGTGGACTCGGCCTGGAACCCCGCGCGATACCCGGAGAGCTACGAACGCGCGGGGTTCGGGCGGCGGTTCCCGGCGGCCACCTGGATCTGTCCGGACCTGCGGGCGCGCACCGACGACCCGGGGGCGACGTACGTCTTCGACGACGCGCGGATCGCCGCCGAGAACCTGGTGATCCACCGCGGGTCGCGGCGGCGGTTGGCCGAGCAGCTGCCGATCCTGCACCGGATGCTGAACGCGAGCTTCGCGCAGCTCGGCTACTACACGCCGATCGCGCTCGACGAACTGCGCGCCCAGACGGACGGTCTCGCGTACCTGTTGGACGAGTCGCTGCTGCTGTGGCTGGAACGGGCGGGCGAGCCGGTCGCGTTCACGCTGGCGGTGCCGGACATCTCCGCGTTCCTGAGCCGGATCGGCGGAGATCTGCACCCGGGCAATCAGCTGCGGCTGCTCGCGACCCGGGGCCGGTATCGGCGCGAAGCCGTGCTGATCATCAAGGGGACCGTGCCGGAGGCCCAGGGGCGCGGCTACCTCACGCTGCTGGCGCGCGAGCAGTACCGGGCCCTGCGGGCCGGCGGCTACGACGCGTTGCGCAGCACGTGGGTCGAGGACGACAACAAGGCGTCGTCGGCGCAGTACCGCCGGATCGGTGGGCGGGAACTGCACGGACACACCTTCTACGCACGAACGGTGGGGAGCGCGGCGTGAGTTCGGAGTTGACGGAGCTGCTGCGGTTGGCCGGCCGGGCGCCGAGCGCGCACAACACGCAGCCGTGGACGGTGTCGCCGAGCGGCGCTCTGGGCTACGCGTTGTCCTGGGATCCGGATCGTGAACTGCCGGTCGGCGACCCCACGCGGCGGGACCTGTTCCTGGCGCTCGGGGCGTTCGTGGAGGCGTTCCTGATCGCGTCCGGTGCGGCGGGGGTGCCGCTGCGGGTGGAGTGGACCCTGGAGCCGGGGCAGACCCGGGTGGCGCGGTTCGTGCGCGCGGACGAGTGCTACGCGACCCCGTTCACGGCCGCGGATCTGCGTGGGCGGCGCAGTGCGCGCGGGGCCTACATACCGGGGGTGCTGCCGGACGCGGTGCTCGCCGAGGCGGAGGCGGAGCTCGCGGGGACGGCGGGCCTGTGGCGGGGTGGGACGCGGGCGCTCGCGCCGCTGCTGGAGGAGGCGGACCGGTGGTTGTTCGGGGACCGGGCGCTGGTCGCCGAGTTGCGGCGCTGGTTGCGGCTGCGGCCGGTGCCGGCCGGGCGTCCGCAGGCGCTGGACGGGTTGACGGGGCGGGCACTGGCGCTGTCCCGGGTCGAGGAGCGGGTGTTGCACGAGGCGTTGCGGCCCATCGCCTACGGGGTGTTGCGGCCGGTCGGGCTGCCGCGGGTGCTGGCCGCGTCCTCGCGGGGGCTGCTGCGCTACGACGGGAGCGTGCTGGTGGTGACGGCGCCGGCCGGGTCGACGCCGATGGAGTTGCTCGAGCAGGGGCGGAGGTTGTTCCGGTGCTGGCTTCGCCTCGCCCGGCACGGCTACGCGACGCATCCGCTGAGCCAGCTGATCGACTGCGGGCGGACCGCCGAGCGGTTGGCGGGGATGGTCGGGGCACGGCCGCTGGCGGTGTTCCGGGTCGGCCGGCCGGTGGATGAACCGGTACGTTCCGTGCGAAACACGGACTGATTGTCACGACGGTCGGTCGAGCACGGTCCGATTCCCTCGAATTCCCTCGAACGCGTGGGCTCGGCGGTTGCCTGGATACCCTAGGGGGGTATATCGTCGTCGTTGTGGGGCCGAGAGTGGTCCCCATGCCGACGAAAGGATCACCGTCATGAGCACCGCCACCTTCACCGTCAGCGGGATGACCTGCGGCCACTGCGTGTCGTCCGTCACCGAGGAGGTCTCCGAGGTGTCGGGCGTGACCGATGTCAAGGTCGAGCTGGCCTCGGGCCTGGTGACCGTGACGTCGGAGCGGCCCGTGGACGCCGACGCGGTGCGCGCGGCCGTCACCGAGGCGGGCTACGAGGTCGTCGGGGCGTGAGCCTTCGCCGTCCCGTCGGCGCGCCCGACGGGGCGGCCGCCTCCCCCGCACATCCCTGCAGACGAGGTACCCCTACCCGGTAGGGATACTTATAGTGGACCCGAGGAGCGGACATGAGCACCGAAACCCCGAAGATCGTCGAGACCGACGACCCGTCGGCCCGGATCGAACTCGAACTCGGCGGCATGACGTGCTCCTCGTGCGCCAACCGCATCGAGCGCAAGCTCAACCGGATCGACGGTGTGCGGGCGACGGTGAACTTCGCGCTGGAGAAGGCGACCGTGCACTACCGGGCCGGGGTCGGCAGCGACGACCTGGTCGCGGCGGTGGAGGCCGCCGGGTACACGGCGAAGCCGATCCGGGACGAGCCCGCCGCCGGAGCCGATCCGGCCGACGAGCCACCGGACGAACACGCGAGCGCGCTGCGTTCGCTGCGGGAGCGGCTCGTGATCAGCACGGCGCTGGCGATCCCGGTCATCGCGCTGTCGATGATCCCCGCGTTGCAGTTCCGGTTCTGGCAGTGGGCCGTGCTGATGCTCGCGGCCCCGGTCGTGGTGTGGGGCGGTTGGCCCTTCCACCAGGTCGCCGCGAAGAACGTCCGGCACGGCACGGCCACGATGGACACGCTGGTGTCGCTGGGCACGCTCGCCGCGTTCGGCTGGTCGCTGTACGCGCTGTTCGTCGCCGGTGCGGGCGAACCCGGGATGAAGATGGAGTTCTCCCTCACCGCCGGCACCGGCGGGCACGCGGAGATCTACCTCGAGGCCGCGTCCGGCGTGATCATGTTCCTGCTCGCCGGCCGCTACTTCGAGGCCAAGTCCAAGCGCAAGGCGGGCGCCGCGCTCAAGGCCCTGCTCGAACTGGGTGTGCGCGACGTGTCGGTGCTGCGCGCGGACGGCCGCGAGGAGCGGATCCCGGTCGGGCAGCTGACCGCGGGCACCCGGTTCGTGGTCCGGCCGGGCGAGAAGATCGCCACCGACGGCGTGGTCACCGACGGTTCGTCCGCGGTGGACGCGTCGATGCTCACCGGCGAGTCGGTGCCGGTCGAGGTCGGTCCCGGCGACGAGGTCACCGGGGCGACGCTGAACGCGGGCGGTCGGCTGGTCGTGCGGGCCACCCGGGTCGGCGCGGACACCCAACTCGCGCAGATGGCCCGGCTGGTGTCGGAGGCACAGACCGGCAAGGCCGAGGTACAGCGGCTCGCCGACCGCGTGTCCGGCGTGTTCGTGCCGGTCGTGATCGCGCTCGCGGTCGCCACGCTCGGGTTCTGGATCGGTACGGGCTCCGGCGCCGAGGCGGCGTTCACCGCCGCGGTGTCGGTCCTGGTGATCGCCTGCCCGTGCGCCCTGGGCCTGGCCACTCCGGTCGCGCTGCTCGTGGGTACCGGGCGGGGCGCCCAGCTCGGCGTCCTGATCAAGGGCCCCGAGGTGCTCGAATCGACCCGTCGCGTGGACACCGTCGTGCTGGACAAGACCGGCACGGTGACCACCGGCCGGATGTCGCTCGCCGCGGTCGTCCCGGTCGACGGCGGGGACGGCGCCGAGCTGCTGCGGATCGCCGGCGCGTTGGAGCACGCCAGTGAGCACCCGATCGCGAAGGCCATCGCCGGCGCGGCCGAGGACCGCTTCGGTCCGCTGCCCGCCGTGGAGGGCTTCACCAACCGCGAGGGCTTGGGCGTCGAGGGCGTGGTCGAGGGCCACGCGGTGGTCGCCGGGCGGCCGGCGCTGCTCGCCGACTGGGGGCTCGCGCTCCCGGCCGAACTGTCGGCCGCGTTGGACGAGGCGGAAGGGGCGGGGCGGACCGCGATCGCCGTCGCGTGGGACGGCGAGACGCGCGGCGTGCTGGTCACGTCCGACACGATCAAGGCCACCTCGGCCGAGGCCGTCGCCGGACTGCGGGCGCTCGGGCTGACGCCGGTGCTGCTCACCGGTGACAACGAGCGGGCGGCGAAGGCGGTGGCGGCCAAGGTCGGCATCGACGAGGTGATCGCCGGGGTGCTGCCGCAGGGCAAGGTCGACGCGGTCAAGGCGCTCCAGGCCCGGGGCAGGGTCGTCGCGATGGTCGGCGACGGGGTCAACGACGCGGCGGCGCTGGCGGTGGCCGACCTCGGGCTCGCGATGGGCACGGGCACGGACGCCGCGATCGAGGCGGCCGACCTGACCCTGGTCCGGGGCGACCTGACGGCGGCGGTGGACGCGATCCGGCTGTCCCGGTCGACGCTGCGGACGATCAAGTCGAACCTGTTCTGGGCGTTCGGCTACAACGTCGCGGCGATCCCGCTCGCGGTGGCCGGGCTGCTGAACCCGATGATCGCGGGGGCCGCGATGGCCTTCTCGTCGGTCTTCGTGGTCGGCAACTCGCTGCGGCTGCGGCGGTTCGCGTCGGTGGCACATGCGCCCGGCGTCGGCGGCGAGGCGGCCGGGGTCGAGCCGCGGGAGCTCGCGGCGCGCTGAGGTCCGGCCCGCGGCCGGACTGTCCTCGAACGCCGGACGGGCTGAAATCAGCCCGTCCGGCGTTCGAGGACGAAGCGCGTCAGCGCTTCCCGGTGACCAGCCACGCGTCACCGTGGGCGCGCAGGCCCAAGAGGATCACGCGGGTGAGCATGAAGGTGCCGATGGCCCACCACCACAGGGCGATCAGGCCGCCGCCGAGGGCCAGCACGGTGCCGAGCACCGCGCAGAACACGGCGAGCACGATCGGCATGGTGAGCGCGAGGTAGCGGCCGTCGCCGGCCCCGATCAGGACGCCGTCCAGGACGAACACCGCGCCCGCGAGCGGCTGGAGCACGGCGACCGCGATCAGGGTGGCGGCCAGCAGGTCCCGCACCGCCGCGTCCGAGGTGAACAGTGGGATGTACAGCGGGCGCGCGACGATCACCAGGACCGCGAACAGCCCGCCCGTCCACACCCCCCACACGAGCATCCGGCGCGTCGCCGCGCGGGCCCCGGCGGCGTCGCCCGCACCGAGCGCGCGGCCCACGATGGCCTGGGCCGCGATCGCGAGGGCGTCCATCGCGAACGCCAGGAACGTCCACACCTGCCACGCGACCTGGTGGGTCGCGATCGAGACGTCGCCCATCCGGGTGGCGGCCACGGTCGCGACCACCAGGATCGCGCGCAGGCTGACCGTCCGCACGAACAGCGGCACGCCGGCCGAGGCGGAGGCCCGGATGCCCACGAGGTCGGGCCGCAACGAGGCGCCGTGCGTGCGGGCGCCGCGGACCACGGTCACCAGGTAGGCCAGCGCCATCCCGGTCTGCGCGATCACCGTCCCCCACGCGGAGCCGGCGATGCCCCAGTGCAGGCCGTAGACGAACACGACGTTGAGCACGAGGTTCACGCCGAACCCGAGCACCGCGACCACGAGCGGGGTACGGGTGTTCTGCAGCCCGCGCAGCACGCCGGTGGCGGCGAGCACGACCAGCATCGCGGGGATGCCCAGCGAGCCGATCCGCAGGTACGTGACCGCGTGCGGCGTCGCGCTGTCGGACGCGCCGAACGCCGCGACGATCCACGGCGCGCCGACGAGCCCGACGCCCAGCAGCAGCACGCCCAGCAGCGCGGCGAGCCAGACGCCGTCCATGCCCTGGCGGATCGCGGCCCGCAGATCGCCCGCGCCCAGCAGCCGGGCGACCGCGGCGGTCGTCGCGTAGGCGAGGAAGACGCACAGGTTGACCAGGGTGGTCAGCATCGCGCCGGCGACGCCGAGGCCGGCGAGCTGCGGGGTGCCGAGGCGGCCGACGATCGCGGAGTCGACGAGCACGAACAGCGGTTCGGCGACGAGGGCGAAGAACGCCGGGACCGCCAGGCGCAGGATGTCCCGATCCTGGGCGCGGCCCGGGCGGCGTTCGCGCGCGGGGCGCGGCGGTTGCGGAGGGGTGGCGGGGACCGTGGTCGGCACGTCTCCACCGTAGTCATCCACAGGTAAGGGTCACAATGCACTCCTGGTCATTACCGCCGAGCGCGGGGCGTACGCGGGTGCACACGTGGGGCGATAGCCGCATGATTCGCCCAACAGTTTTTCACATACACAGCCGGTGGATAGAGAATCCGCAGGTCGGAGGCCATTTGAGAACACGGTTGCGAAGGGTTGACGGTCGACTGCGCACAGCTTGTGCACAGCTGGACCCACCCCTCTCCACAGGTTGTCCACAGTTATCCACAGGCCCTGTGTATGACCGTCTTGGAGGTCCCGGGGTCCACCCGTACGGTGAAGGGCCGCACGCCGCGTCGTGTGGCTGATCTGTCGGCCGTGTGGCGTATGAAGGACACGGTGCAAGCGGTGCGATCTCGCGCGAGCCTTTGTGAAAGGAGACCCCGGGCATGAGCGTCTCCGAGTTCGAAGAGGCCAGGCCCGAACCGGCCCGCGAAGGATTCGAGCGGACCCCGCCGCAGGACATCGCGGCCGAGCAGTCGGTCCTCGGCGGCATGATGTTGTCCAAGGACGCGATCGCCGACGTCGTGGAGAACCTCAAGCCGATCGACTTCTATCGGCCCGCCCACGAGCTCGTCTACAACGCGATCCTCGACCTCTACGCCCGCGGTGAACCGGCCGACGCGGTCACCGTCGCCGCCGAGCTGACCAAGCGCACCGAGATCGGCCGCGTCGGCGGCGCGCCCTACCTGCACACGCTGATCTCGTCGGTGCCCACCGCGGCCAACGCCGAGTACTACGCGCGCATCGTGCGCGAACAGGCGGTCCTGCGCCGGCTCGTCGAGGCGGGCACCCGCATCGTGCAGATGGGCTACGCGGCCGACGGCGAGGTCGACGACATCGTCAACAACGCCCAGGCCGAGGTCTACAAGGTCACCGAGCAGCGCACCACCGAGGACTACGCGCCGCTGGCCGACATCATGGAGGGCGCCCTCGACGAGATCGAGGCGATCGGCTCCCGCGGCGGCCAGATGTCCGGCATCCCCACCGGCTTCACCGACCTCGACTCCCTCACCAACGGCCTCCACTCCGGCCAGATGATCGTGATCGCGGCCCGTCCGGCGATGGGCAAGGCGTTGGCTCTGGACACGCCCCTGCCGACGCCGACCGGCTGGACCACGATGGCCCAGGTGCGCGTCGGCGATCTGCTCGTCGGCGCCGACGGAGCACCCACGCGCGTGGTAGCGGCGACCGAGGTGTTGACCGATCGGCCGTGCTACGAGGTGGAGTTCTCGGACGGCGCGGTGATCGTCGCGGACGGCAGCCACCAGTGGGTGACCGAGACCCGCGCCGAGCGCCGAGCGGTGCGTGACGAGAGCCCAGTCGTCGGGACGGTGCGCACCACCGAGGAGATCGCGGCCACCGTGCTCTGTGCGACGGCCGACCGGCGGTTGAACCACGCCGTCCGCGTGGCCGCGCCCGCGCAGTTCCCCGAGCGCGACCTGCTTTTGCCGCCTTATGTGCTGGGGGCCTGGTTGGGCGACGGGCACAGCGCGGGGAGCCGGTTCACCACGGCCGATCCCGAGATGATCGACAACATCGAGCGCGAGGGCATTCGCGTCGTCCCGAGCTCGAGTGCCATGGTGTACAACCTGCGGCTTCCGGAGCCGGCGGCTGTCGTGGAACGCGCGTGTGTCGTCTGCGGGAAGCCGTTCGTGCCGCGCACCTCGCAGGTGCGCTCGTGTGGCAAGTCCTGTGGTGGCAAGGCGAAGGCGGTTTCGGCGCCGGTCGGCGAGCCCGCGTGCCCCGACTGCGGCGGACCGTCGAGCGGATTGGTGCAGTGCCAGTCCTGTCGCGACCGACACGGCACGGTTCCCGCGATCCTGCGCACGCTCGGTGTCCTGAACGACAAGCACATTCCCGAGGCGTACCTGCGCGCGTCCGAACGGCAGCGGCGGGATCTGCTCGCCGGACTGCTGGACACCGACGGATACGTGAGCCCGAGCGGCACCGTGCAGTTCGCGGTGACCAATCGCCGGCTCGCCGAGGGCGCCCTCGAACTCGTGCTGAGCCTGGGCTATCGCGCGACGATGCGCACGAAGCCGGTCAAGGGCCGGAGCGCCGAGTCGTCGATCGGCTACCAGGTGAACTTCACGCCGGCGGAGAAGGTCTTTCGGCTGTCGCGCAAGATCGCCCGGCAGGGCACCCTGGCCTACCCGACCACCCGGCTGCGCTACGTCAGCGCGGTGCGGCGCATCGACTCGGTGCCGGTGCGGTGTGTGGAGGTGGACAACGAGGACCATCTGTATCTGGCCGGCCGCTCGTGGATCCCCACCCACAACTCGACCCTCGGTCTGGACATTGCACGCGCCTGTTCGATCAAGAACGGTCTTGCCAGTGTGATCTTCTCGCTGGAGATGGGGCGCAACGAGATCATGATGCGTCTGCTGTCGGCGGAGGCGCGGGTCGCGTTGCATCACATGCGGTCGGGCAGCATGACCGACGACGACTGGACCCGGTTGTCGCGCAAGATGGGTGAGGTCACGGCGGCGCCGATGTACATCGACGATTCGCCGAACCTGTCGATGATGGAGATCCGGGCCAAGTGCCGGCGGCTCAAGCAGAAGCACGATCTGCGTCTGGTGATCATCGACTACCTCCAGTTGATGCAGTCGGGCGGCTCGCGCCGGGCCGAGAACCGTCAGCAGGAGGTCTCCGAGATGTCGCGAAACCTCAAGCTCCTCGCGAAGGAACTCGAGGTCCCCGTCGTCGCGATGTCCCAGCTGAACCGTGGCCCCGAGCAGCGCACGGACAAGAAGCCGATGGTTTCCGACCTTCGTGAAAGTGGTTCGATCGAACAGGATGCCGATATGGTCATTCTGTTGCATCGTGAGGATGCCTACGAGAAGGAGTCCCCGCGGGCGGGTGAGGCCGACCTGATCGTGGCCAAGCACCGCAACGGGCCGACCGCGACGATCACCGTGGCCTTCCAGGGGCACTACTCGCGCTTCGTCGACATGGCGCAGAGCTGACGATGGCGACCATCGACGCCGGCGCGGCCGATGCCGACGCCGAGGCGTGGGCGGCCGCGGGGCGGGTGCAGGGGGAACTGCTCGCGGTGAAGGCGTCGGTGTACGACCCGTGCGGGTTCCGCTGTTCGCGGCCGGAGGCCGAGCCGGAGAGTGCCGACTACGGCGCCTACGCGTTCACCGTGGACGGTGCCCGCGTCCGGTTTCGGGTGGGCCGGACGACGCCGACGAAGGTCGGTCAGTTCGTGACCGTGTGGCAGCGGTCGGCCGAGGGGCCGATTCGGCCCTTCGACGCGGCGGATCCGGTGGATCTGTTCGTGATCGGCTCCCGGATGGGCGAGCACTTCGGGCAGTTCGTCTTTCCCCGTGCGGTGCTCCGCGCTCGCGGGGTCGTCTCCGTGGACGGTGTCGGCGGGAAGCGGGGATTCCGGGTCTATCCGCCGTGGGTGGTGACGGAGAACCGCCAGGCGCGTGCCGCGCAGGCCTGGCAGGTGGAGCACTTCCTGTCGATCCCGGCGGACGGGCCGATCGACACCGCGCGTTCGCGGGCGCTCTACCGCCCGTAGGGACCGCGGCACGGCCGCGGTCCCCGGAACGGGTGTGGGTCAGACGTCCCGCCGGTGCAGTGCCGCCCAGCCCGCGAGCTGGGCCACGACGGCCCACGCGGCCAGGGTCAGGCCGGCCGCGGCGTCGCCGTCGAGGAGGTCCATGCCGGCTCGGCCCGGCAGGTGGTCGGCGACCGATGTCGCGATCAGCATCGGCAGCGCGAGCATCAGGGTCAGTACGACGCTCAACGTCGCGACCGAGCTGCGCAGCACCGCGGCCAGGCCCACGGTCAGGATCGCGGTCAGCACCAGGTAGGCCGTGATCGCCCCGATGTCCCCGGCGACCGCGCGCGCCGACGTCACCCCGTGCGACCCGAGCGTCATCCGGCCGACCCCGACGCCGGCCACCGCGAGGACCAGGGCCAGCGGCGTGGTCACCGCGACCACCACCGCGGTCTTCGCGAACAGCACCCGGCCCCGGCTCGGGTCGGCGGCCAGCGTGGTGCGGATGGCGCCGTTGGCGAACTCGGCCGTCAACACCGCCATCGCGAGCGCGACGATCGCGAACTGCGCGAGCAGCACCGAGCCTGTCGCCGGATCGCCGACGGCCAGCGTCAGGCCGTCCTTGGTGTCCCCGGACTCCACGTCGTTGGCGAAGTCCATGCCCATGATCGCCGCGCTCACGCTCATCAGGAGCACCGCGGTCGCCGCCGCCCACCACGTGGACCGCACCGACCACAACTTGATCCACTCCGAGCCCATCGAACCGCGCAGCGCGATGTTCGAGCCGTATCCGCCGCCGGCGGTCCGACTCCCGGTCCGACTCCCGGTCCGACTCCCGGTCCGTGTCCCCGCCTCAGCCGGCCGCATACTCCACCGCCCCCTCCGTAAGTTCCATGTACGCCTGTTCCAGCGACGCCCGGCGCGGACTCAGCTCGTACAGCAGCACGCCGAGGCCGTGCGCGGCCCGGCCCACCTGCTCGATCGAGGTGCCCGAGAACGTGCGCGTGTCCCCGCCCGTGTCCACCTCCGTGTCCCCGTCCCCGCCCACCGCGCCGATCCGGGCGCCGGCGCCGACCAGGTGGTCGGTCAACGTCCGCAGCCCCACCGGATCCGGGCTGCGCACCACGACCGCCGCCGAGCCGGCCGCCCCGATCAGCTCGGCGATCGGCGCGTTCGCGATCAGCCGGCCCCGGCCGACCACCACGAGCCGGTCGGCCGTCTGCTCCATCTCGCTCATCAGGTGGCTGGAGACGAACACTGCCCGCCCCTCGGCCGCGAGCGAGCGGATCAGCTCGCGGATCCAGCGCACACCGTCCGGGTCGAGGCCGTTGACGGGTTCGTCCAGGACGAGTGCGCGCGGGTCGCCCAGCAGCGCGGTCGCGACGCCGAGCCGCTGGCTCATGCCGAGCGAGAACAGGCCCGCGCGGCGGTTCGCGACCTCGGTCAGCCCGACCAGGTCGAGCACCTCGTCCACCCGCCGGATCGGGATGTCGTGCGTTCGCGCCAACCCGCGCAGATGCGCCCGCGCGGTGCGGCCCGGATGTACCGCCTTGGCGTCGAGCAGCGCGCCGATCTCGCGCAGTGGTCGGTGCAGTTGCGCGTACGGTCGGCCGCCGATCGACGCGCGGCCCGACGTCGGCCGGTCCAGGCCGAGGATCATCCGCATCGTGGTCGACTTGCCCGCGCCGTTCGGTCCCAGGAAGCCGGTCACTTTGCCGCCTTCGATCTCCAGGCTCAGCTCGTCGACGGCGGTGTGCTCGCCGTAGCGTTTGGTCAGCCGGTCCAGCGTGATCATCGTGTCCCCTCGCCCTGATCCTCGCCGCGGTCCTCGACGTGGTCCTTCGAGTCCCTCGGATCCTTCGACCACGAGCCTGGCGGGCGCGAGGGGACGGGGGCATCGCACGTTCGACACCCCCACCCGCGACTTTCGTAAGGGGTGCGCCCGCGCCCGGCCGCCATCCGCGGCTACCCGCCGATCAGGACCTTCGGGTCGCCGGTGCGCCAGACGTTCTCGACGTACAGCCGGCGCATCGCCCACGCCGCCCCGGCCCGGACCAGGTCCACGGCGTAGCGGTTCTTCAGCAGCAGGTGTCGGCTGTGGTCGCCCTCGGGCAGGTGCTGGGCCTCGACGAGTGCGGTCAGCCGGGCCAGGTCGCCGGTGATCTCGATCCGCGCGTTGGTCACCGTGTGCGTGGTGTCGAGCCGGACGTCCGGGTTGAAGTGCACGGCGTCGATCGCCTCGATGCCGACCATCACCGGGATGTCCAAGCCGAGTTCGGCGGCGACGCGGCGGAAGTCGAACTCGGCGTCGGCGGTGAACGCGGACCGGAACAGGTCGCGGTCGCCGAGGTCGAAGCCCAGGCCGAAGCGCAGCAGAGCGTCCAGGATCTCCTCGCGGTCGCGCAGTTCGCGGACGGTCTCGTCGGCGGTGGTGGCGGCGAGTGCGGTGGGGCGGGTGACGAACATGTCGACTCCTTGCCGGCGGCGGTGGGGGCGGGGACGTGCTCCCCGCGTGCTTGCCTCCAGCGTCGGGTCGGGTCAGGGGTGAGTGGGGGTGGGCGAGGGGGTGATCGACGTTTCCCGGGGGGTGATCAGGTCGCGCCGGCCCGTGACGCCGAGCTTTCGGTAGATGTGGCGCGTGTGCGTCTTCATCGTGTTGACCGAGATGTACAGGTCCGCCGCGATCTCGCGCAGGGTGAGGTCGCTGCGCAGGTAGTGGACGATCGTCAGTTCGCGTTCGCTGAGCGGCTCGACGGCACCGGCGGCACCGAGGGCGGCACCGCGGCCGATCCCGAGCGAGCCGGCGGAGGGGCCGACGCCGCCGGCACCACCCGCGCGGGTGGCGGCCACCGCGTCGCGCAGGTTGGTCAGGCCGAGCGGGTTCGGGCACGCGGCGAGCAGCGCGTCGGCCGCCGCGAGTCGGGCGCGGCATCCGCGGTGTCGCCGCGGTCGGCCAGCGTCCGGGCCAGCAGCAGCGACGCGAACGCGGCCATCGAGTGGTCGGTGCCGAACCCGGGGGCGGCGTCGATCAGTTCGGCGAGCAGGGCCGGACCGTCCTCGTCGCGGTCCGCCGCCAGCGCCGCGCGCAGGATGACCGTCTCGGGTGCGGCCCGCGGCCGCGGGCGGGTCGGGCACTCGGCGAGGGCCCGGTCCACCTCGCCGGCCCGGTGCCGCGCGGTGGGCGCGTCGCCGCCGAGGTGCGCGGCGAGCCCGTACAGGCCGTGCAGGGTCACCCGCAGCGGCGCGGGCGCCGGCGGGTCGTGCCCCGTCTCGATCTCGGCCAACAGCCGTTCGCACTCGCCGAGTCGGCCGGCGAGCAGCAGCGTGCGCGCGACGGAGATCCGGACCTGGATCCACCCGATGCCCAGGGCGTGCGCGTCGCGGCCCAGGAAGGCCCGGCTCTGCCGCAGGGCGGTCACGAAGTCGCCCCGCTCCCGGGGCAGGCACAGCCGCCACGCGTCCTCGGCGCGCGCCTCCCGGTCGGCACCGGGCCGGCGCAGGCGCGCCCAGCGGTCGCGCTCGTCGAACCGGCCGAGCGTGCACCACAGATTGAGCCCGCGGTCGATCAGTCGGGGGCCGGCCGCGATCGCCTCGTCGGGCAGCGCGCCGAGCCACTGCTCCAGGGTGACCAGGCGCCCGGCCGCGAACCACTCGTCGAACAGGGTGTCGAGCAGGTCGAGGGCGAGCCGGTGGTCCCGGGCGAGCAGCGCGTGGTCGACGGCCTCCTCGGGGTGCCCGTCGAGCCGGTATCGACGGGCGGCGGCCCGGTGCAGCCGGCGCGCGCGTTCGGGATCGGTGCCGGCCAGCCGCAGGGCCAGCGATTGTCGGAACAGGCGTTGGTAGTGCAGTTCCCCGTCGGACGCGGCGAGGAAGAGCCCGTCCCGGCGCAGGCGGTCGACGAACCCGGCGGAGTCGGCTCGTTCGCGGACGGCGTCGGCGAGCGGGACGGTGAATCGGGTGAGGACGGCGGTGTCGAGGACGAACTCGCGCAGGTCCGGGTCCAGGGCGCGCCAGACGTGGTCGAGGAGGTAGTCGGTCAGCTCGGGGTCCCCGCGCCGGAGTTCGGCGACGAGCGCGCCCGGTTCGACGCCGGCGCGCAGTCGGACCGCGGCCAGGGTGAGCCCGCTCGCCCACCCGTCGGTGACCGCGACCAGTTCCTCGACGCGGTCGGGCCCGACGGCACGACCGTGGGCCTCGAACAGCCCGCGCGCCTCGTCCGCGTCGAAGCGCAGGTCGGCCCACGACACGCGGGCGAGCCGCCCGGCCGGTCCGAGCCGCTCGACCGGGACGGCCGGCCGACCGCGCGCGGCGATCACGAGGGTCAGCCGGTCGGCGCAGATCCTGGTGAGCAGGTCGAGCCGGTCGTGCACGTCCCGGTTCACGATGTGCTCGTACTCGTCCAGGACCAGGACGGGGCGCGCGTTCTGCTCGACGAGGCGGTCGGCGAGTGCGGCCACGTACTCGTCGCCGCCCGGTTCGACGTCGGCGGCGGGTGCCTCCAGGGCGGGGTCGCCGGTCGCCCACGCGAGCGCCGCGGCCACGTGCGGCCACAGGCGTTGCGGGTCGTTGTCCCGGTTGTCGACGGTGACCCAGGCCACGGGGCGGGTCTCGGCGGCGGCCCATTCGGTGAGCGCGACGGTCTTGCCGATGCCGCTCGGCCCGGTGACCAGGACGACGAACGAGCGGTCCACCGCGGCGCGCAGCAGGTCCAGGATCCGCGGTCGCGGGGCCAGTGGGGTGAGCGGTCGCGGCACCCGCAGCTTGGCGGCGACGAGCCGCCGGGCCTGCTCGGGGCCTCCTGGGTGGACCGCGACCTCCGCCATGGTCGCCACGATAGCCGGCCGGCACCCGGCGCGGCCGGTGGCGGAGGTGGGCCGAGATCGCATCGCCCGCCGGGACGCCCTCCGCCCCGGCGGGCGATGTCGTGCGTGGCCGGGCGCCGGCGGTCGGCGCCGGCGGTCGGCGCGACGGCCGACACCGAGCGCCCGGCGCCGGTGGTCGCCCGGCCGGGGGCCGGTCCGGAGTCCCTCCCCCCGGCGGACTCCGAACCGCTCCCTCCCCTGCGCGGCGGCCTCCGGGCACGGGGTCCGCCGGAGGCCGGCCGCATGCCGAGGATCCTGTCGGGGGCCGCTTGGGATTCGTTGGGCGTGTGCTTGGCGATCACTGTTCCCGGAGCGTTCCCGGAGCGTTCGCGGAGCTCGTCCCGTCGCCCGCCGGGTTCATCCCGGGGCACGAGGCCGTCGTACTCCCGCTGGAGTACGACGTCACACCCGCGTATGCGTGCGTGGTGCGCCCCTCTAGTCCCGGGGGCGGAACTTGCGTTGGCAGTGTGCTTTTCATTTGAACGCCGCCCTGGGCCCCGCCTACCTTCGAGGCTGACACCACCAGCGTTCTCTCGGCTCGTGCGGCGATCGGCGCGGCTTGTGAAATGGTTCACAAGACGCCATCGGGGGCCGGTCACACCGCGGGATCGCGCACGTATCTGAGGAGATTCGATGTTCGGACGACTCGGCAGGCTCGTCGTCCACAATCCCTGGAAGGTCATCGCGGGCTGGGTCGTAGCCGCGGTGGCCCTGGTTCTGTTCGCTCCGAGCCTGAGCGACCTCACGAACCAGGACCAGGCGAGCTTCCTGCCCAGCAAGTACGAGTCGGTCCAGGCCGACAAACTCGCCGAGAAGGCCTTCCCGCAGTCCACCGAACAGACCGCGCTGCTCGTGTTCAAGCGCGGTGACGGCAACGATCTGACCGAGGCCGACAAGACCAAGGTGAAGCAGATCGCGGCCGATCTCGGTGGCGCCGGCGTCGAGCACGTCAGCAAGGTCGAGGCCGGTCCCGCCGAGGGCAAGATCGCCCTGGCCACCTCCTACATCAAGGGCGAAGAGCAGGACAAGTTCGTCAACGAGGCGCTCAAGGACCTGCGGGACAAGGCCAAGCCGATGGTCGAGGGGACCGACCTCAAGCTCGGCTTCACCGGTGGCGTGGCGATCAACGTCGACAACGAAGAGGCCTTCAAGAAGGCCGAGGCGATCGTCGGCATCGTCACGATCGTGCTGATCATCGTGCTGCTCCTGGCGATCTACCGCAGCCCGATCGCGGCGCTGCTGCCGGTCCTCATGGTCTTCCTGGTCTCGATGGTCGCGTCGCCCGTGATCGCGATCGTCGGAAAGGCGACCGGCCTCCAGGTCGACCAGTCGCTCAACACGATCCTGATCGTCGTGCTGTTCGGCATCGGCACCGACTACATCCTCTTCCTGCTCTTCCGCTATCGGGAACGACTGCGCGCGGGCGACGACAAGAAGCAGGCGATGATCGTCTCGGTCGAGCGCGTGGGCGAGGCCATCGCCTCCGCCGCCGGCGCCGTCGTGATCGCCTTCGGCGCGATGCTGCTCGCCACCTTCGGCTCGTTCAAGTCGATGGGTCCGGGGCTGGCCATCGCGGTCATCGTGATGGCGATCGCCGCGCTCACCCTGGTGCCCGCGGTGGTGTCGCTGATCGGCCCCAAGGTGTTCTGGCCGTCCAAGACGTGGCAGAAGACGCCCAAGGGCACCGCGTTCAACAAGATCGGCGGCCTGGTCGGCCGCAAGCCGGCCGCGGTCGCGATCGTCTCCGGCGTGATCATGGTGGCCTTCGCCGCCGGCGCGCTGAACTTCAAGGCCGACTACGACCAACTGAGCCAGCTGCCGAGCGACACCGAGTCGGCCAAGGCGATGAAGGACATGCAGCTGTCCTTCCCGGCGGGCACGCTCAACCCGACCAAGGTCTACGTGCAGAGCAAGGCCGGGGCGAAGCTGGACCGTGCGGCCGTCGAGAGGTTCGCGACCTCGCTCACCGACACCAAGGGCGTCGACGAGGTCAGCGCCGTGGGCGACGTCGAGCCCAAGCCGCACGCCAAGTACAGCGACGACGGCACGTCCGCAGAGATCGGGATCATCCTCAAGGACAGCCCCTTCGCGAACTCGGCACTCGACACGATCAAGCCGCTGCGCGCCGAGGTACACGAGAAGGCGCCCGAGGGCACCAAGGTCATGGTCGGCGGCTCGACGGCGTCCTTCACCGACATCCGCTCGGCCACCAACCGCGACCTCTCGGTGATCTTCCCGGTCGCCGGCCTGCTGATCGCCCTGGTCCTGGGTCTGCTCCTGCGCAGCGTCGTGGCCCCGTGGTACCTGATGCTGGCGGTGGTCCTGGGCTTCATCTCGACGATCGGCGCGACCGTCCTGGTCTTCCAGACGCTGATGGGCAACTCCGGCGTGATGTTCATGCTGCCGGTGATGATCTACATGTTCGTGGTGGCCATCGGCACCGACTACAACATCCTCATGGTCGCCCGATTGCGCGAGGAGGCGAAGGAGGGCCACGAGCCGCGGAAGGCCGCCGCCCTCGCAGTCGAGCACGCCGGTCCCTCGATCGCCGCCGCGGGTGTCATCCTGGCAGGGACGTTCGCGTCGCTCATGATGGCGGGCATCGACATGATGACCCAGATGGGCTTCGCGGTCTCGATCGGTATCTGCATCTCGGCGTTCGTGATGTCGATGTTCCTGGTCCCCTCGGTGACCGCCCTCATCGGGCACAAGGCATGGTGGCCGGGACACGGCGACCGGGCCCGCCCGGAGACCGGTCGCGGATACGAGGACAGGGAGCCGGTACTCGCCGGGGACCGATGACCCGGTAGGACCGAGGAGAACAGATGGCGAAGGAAGGCCCCGCGCGAGCGTCCGTGCGGGGCCTTTCCGCGCGCGGAGCCGACCCCGCCGGGCAGCGCGACCCGGAGGAGCCCTGGCTGCTGCCGCTGCCCAAGGCGCTGGCGCGTCGGCTGCCGTGTCGAGCCTGGGTCGGCGACCTGCTGCTGATCGGCCTGGTCCTGTTCATGGTGATCTGCGGCACGCTCGCGCAGCCCAAGCAGCACGACACCACCGGCACGCCCGACGCGCTCAACCTGACCATCGCCGGGCTGACCTGCCTGGTGCTGATCCGGCGCCGGCAGTGGCCGCTGACGGTGCTGGCGCTGACCGAGGCGGGCCAGGTGTTCTACCTGGCCGCCGACGGGCCCGACGGCCCGATCCTGATCCCGACCATGGTCGCGCTGTATTCGCTCGCCTCGCGCGGACAACTGCGCCGCTCGGTGTGGTTGGCGTCCGCGGTGGCCGTGTTCCACACGCTGATGCGGATAGGGCTCACCCCGGACGGGTTCCTGTCGCCCGAGAAGTACCTCTCGGGCATCTGGATGTACCTGCCGGTCGCGATCGGCGAGGCGGTCCGCGCGAAGCGCGCCTACTGGGCCGAGGTCCAGGCCCGGCTCGCGCGCGCCGAGCACGAGCGCGAGGACGAGGCCCGTCGCCGGGTCACCGCCGAGCGGATGCGGATCGCGCGCGAGCTGCACGACGTGGTCGCGCACAGCATCGCGATGATCAACATCCAGGCGGGCGTGGCCGCGCACGTGATCGACCGGGACGTGCCGCAGGCCAGGGAGGCCCTCGTGCACATCAAGGTGGCCAGCCGGGACGCGCTCGCCGAACTGCGCACCACCCTCGGCGTGCTGCGCCAGGACGGCGACAGCGACATGCCCACCGAGCCGACGCCCGGCGTGGACGGCGTGGGCGCGCTTGTCGCGTCGTACCGCAACGCGGGCCTGCCGGTTCTCCTGGAGGAGTCCGGCGAGACGTGGACCCCGTCCGCGCCGGTCGGCCTGGCGCTGTACCGCATCGTGCAGGAGTCGCTCACCAACGCGATGAAGCACGCCGGCGACGGCGCCTCGGCGATCGTGCGGGTCGTGTACGGCGAGCGCGCGGTCGAGGTCGACGTGCTCGACGACGGCCGCGGCACGCCGCCGGCGCAATCGGGGAACGGTGCCGACGGCACCGGCCACGGGCTGCTCGGCATGCGGGAACGGGCGGTCGCCGTGGGCGGTTCGCTCGCGGTCGGCCCCGGCCCCAACGGCGGTTTTTCGGTACACGCGGTGCTACCGCACCACAAGGGCGCGCTTGTCGCGCGTCGGGACGGAGATTCCTCATGACGGTGCGCGTGCTGATCGCGGACGACCAGTTGCTGGTCCGGTCGGGCTTCAAGGTGCTGGTCGGCAGTGACCCGGAGCTGGAGGTCGTCGGCGAGGCCGCGAACGGCACCGAGGCGGTCGCGCTGGCCAAGGAGACCCGCGCCGACGTGGTCCTGATGGACATCCGGATGCCGGGTATGGACGGCTTGGAGGCCACTCGCCGGATCGTCCGCGACGACGACCTCGTGGGCGTGCGCGTGCTCGTGCTGACCACGTTCGAGGTCGACGACTACGTCTTCGAGGCACTGCGCGCGGGGGCCAGCGGCTTCCTGGTCAAGGACACCGACCCCGAGGACCTGCTGAAGGCGATCAAGACCGTCGCGGCGGGCGACGCGCTGCTCTCGCCGGGGGCCACCCGCGCCCTGGTGGCCCGCTTCCTGTCCCAGCCCGAGCCCAAGGTGGCCGCGCCGGATCGCCTGGACGCGCTCACCGACCGCGAGCGCGAGGTGCTCTCGCTGGTGGCGGCCGGGATGAGCAACGACGAGATCGCCGAGCACCTGTTCGTGTCCCCGCTGACCGCCAAGACCCACGTCAGCCGCGCGATGGTCAAGCTCGGCGCGCGCGACCGGGCCCAGCTCGTGGTGATCGCCTACGAGTCGGGGATGGTCCGGCCCGGACGCGGCTGAGCGCCGCCCCCGGGCCCTTGGCGACGAGCGACGAGTGCCGCGAGTGCCGCGAGTGCCGGGCGGCCTGGGCTGACCCGGCACCCGGCACCCGGCGCCGGGTCAGCCCAGGTCGCCCGCGAGCAGTGTGTGGATGCCCTCGATGTTGGCCCCCAGGTAGGCGGCGAGGCTGGCGGGGACCAGGCCGACCGAGGCCAGCCCCTCCGGCGTGAACGGCACGCGCACGATGTCGTATTCGCCGTTGGGCTCGTCGACCTCGGGCCCGTGCCGCAGCGCGGGGTCCATCGATTCCAGCCGGCACGCGAAGAAGTGCTGGACCTTGACCCCGCCGGGCTCGGGCACGGTGTCCACGAACGCGGGCACCGGGCGGCCGATCTTGCCGCCGAGCTCCTCGAACACCTCGCGCCGCAGCGCCTCGGCCACCGTGGTGTCCTCGGGTTCGACCCCGCCGCCGGGGGTGATCCAGTAGGGCGGACTGTCCGGCTTCGTGCGTTTGATCAGCACCATCCGGTCGTCTTCGTCGAGCAGGATCGCGCGTGCCGTCCGCTTCACCACTGAGCGCATCGTCGGGTCCCTCTGCTTTCTCCGCCGGGCGGTTTCCCCGTCTGATGTCTCCCTTTCCGGCCGGACGGGGGGTTTATGCCTGTGCGGGGCGACGTTCGGGATCACGCCCAGCGCGCGGCGCGCGCGATCAGCTCGCCGTGCAGGTGCGCGATGTGCGGTTGGCTCAGCGTGCCCTCCCGAACCGCGAGGAACACCGTCCGCAGCGGCGGCAGTTCGGGTTCGAGCAGCGCGACGATCGTGCGCCGCTCGAGCGCGTCCGCGCACAGGTAGCGCGGCAGCACCGCGATGCCCTGACCGGCGCGTACGCACTCCAGGACGGCGCGCAGGTCGGGGACGACCACCGCGGCCGGGACGGTGGGCTTCGCGTCGAACACGGTCGACCAGTACCGCCGGATCAGCGGCTGCTCCTCGGCCTCGCTGACCAGCGGCGCGGCCTCCAACGCGGGCGGACCCTGGGCCAGGATCCGGCTCGGCGGGATCCGCGCGGCCCAGTTCGGCGCGCCCACCAGGACGTACTCCTCGTCGGTGAGCGGCGTGCCGGATATCCCGCGCGTGCGGGGGCGCACGTCGGAGATCACCAGGTCGAGTCGGGCCGCGGCCAGGCCCGCGAGCAGTTCGTCGCCGGGGCCCAGGGTGACTCGTAACCGCAGACCGCGCCGGACCAGGTCGCCGAGTGAGGGCAGCACGCGCAAACCGGTCAGTTCGATCGGGCCGCCCAGGTGCACGGTGCGCCGCATCGGGTCGGTGCCGTGCACCTCGCGGGCCGCGATCTCCTCGATCGCGTCCAGGTGCGGGGCGAGTCGGCGGGCGAGCTCGTCGGCGGGGCCGGTCGGCGCGACGCCGCGCGGCAGCCGTTCGAACAACTGCTTGCCGACCTGCTTCTCCAGGGTGCGTATCTGCGCGGTTATGGCGGGCTGCGAGAGCCCGAGCGACGCGGAGGCCCGGGTGAACGAACCCGCGCGGTGTACGGCCAGGAAAGTGCGCAACAGCGTCAGGTCCACGGGTCCCCCGTCTCGTGCCCCCCGACCACTCCGCAGAGTCGGGGACATCACGTGATCTTGCCCGAAGTCGCAGGTCAGCCCGAGGAAGCGGCGTCCAGTGCGCGCAGGATGTCCGTGATGAGATCCCCGGTGTCCTCACAACCGGCCGAGAACCTGACGAATCCCTCCGGTACATCGTTGCCGGCCCAGCGCGCGCGGCGCTCGGCCATGCTGTGCACGCCACCGAAACTCGTGGCTTCGGCGACCAGTTCGAGCGCGCCCAGGAACCGGCGAGCGGTGTCCGCGTCGGCGAGCGTGAAGCTCACGACGCAGCCGAACCGCCGCATCCGACGGGTTGCCACATCGTAGGCCGGATCGCCCTTGAGTGCGGGGTGTCGCACGTCGGCGACGTCGTCGCGACCGAGCAGCGCCTCGGCGATCGCGAGGGCGTTGGCCGCCTGGCGGTCCACGCGCAACTGCAGTGTGGACAGCGAGCGATGGGCGAGCCACGCCTCCATCGGCCCCGGCACCGCGCCGGTGAGCGAGCGCCACGATCGCACCCGGGCGGCGAGTTCGGCACCGGCGCAGGCGACGTATCCGAGCAGCACGTCGCTGTGCCCGGTCAACGCCTTGGTGCCACTGGCCACCGAGAGGTCGGCGCCGAGGGCGAGCGGGAGTTGGCCCAGCGGCGTCGCAAGCGTGTTGTCGACGGCCACCAGCGCTCCCTGTTCGTGTGCGAGCGTCGCGATCCGCTCGATGTCGCACACGTCCAGGCCGGGGTTGCTGGGCGTCTCCAGCCACACGAACCGGGCGCCGATCAGGGCCTGTTCGATCTCGTCGCCGGCGGTCGGCGCGAGCCGTACGGTGACCCCGCGCGCGGCGAGGTGCTCGCCGACCGTGCGGGTGGCCGGGTAGCCGTCGCCGGGCAGGACGACCACGTCGCCCGGCGTCGTGAGGCCGAGCAGCACGGCCGAGACGGCGGCCATCCCGGACGCGAAGGTTACGGTGCCGGCGGCGCCCTCGAGCGCGCCGACGGCATCCTCCAGGGCGGTCCAGGTCGGATTCGCGTAGCGCCCGTACTGGTAGGGCCCGGCCGGCTCGCCGGGCAGGTGGTAGGTGCCCGCGAAGACCGGTCCGGGCAGGAAGGGGTCGCCCGCCGCGTGCCCCGGGCTGCCGGCCCGGACGGCGCGCGTCCCGTCTGTCCACTCGGAGGTCACCCGGCTCCTTCGGTCGGTCGTGCGGTGGTTTCACGTTTCACGTTTCACGTGAAACCCGATGCTCAGTCGCGGTCCAGGACCAGGCTCAGGAACCAGCTCACGATGCTGATCACCAGCGCGCCGAGCAACGCGGTCCAGAAGCCGTCGATGTGGAATTCGAGATCGAGCTTGTTGGAGATCCACTCGGTCAGCCACAGCATCAACGCGTTGATGACGAACGTGATCAGACCCAGGGTCAGGACGAAAAGCGGCAGGGAGAACAGCTTCACGACCGGTTTGATTATCGCGTTGACGATCCCGAAGATGAGCGCGACGACCAGGAGTGTCTTGATCCTGGTGCCGGTCGACTCGCCTTCGGCGAGGTCGATGCCGTGCACGAGCCAGCTGGCGAACCAGATGGCCAGGGCGTTGACTACCAGTTTGATGAACAGGTTTTTCATATCTTGATGCTGGCATCAGGTGGGGTCCTCCCGCTTGAGCCTGACGGGAAAGCCTGTTCGTGTCGGCAAGGAGTTGGTCACATGAAGGCGTTTCGGCTCGACGATCTGGACGCCGAGCGCGTCTTCGAGAAGGGTGCCTACCTCCGGTTCCTCAACGAGCGGAACTTCTCGATCGGCCTGTACGGCCTCGAACCGGGCGAGACCGACACCCAGAAGCCGCACGATCGGGACGAGGCGTACGTCGTGATCAGCGGTCGGGGCTCGCTGACCGTGGGCGAGGAGTCCACGAACGTCGCGCGCGGCAGCGTCGTGTACGTGCCGGCGCACGTCCCGCACCGCTTCCACCGGATCACCGAACCGCTGCGCGTCCTGGTGTTCTTCTCGCCACCGGAAGCCTGAACAGGCGCGTGTACGACAATCGGGTGTCAAGGTCGAACGATCGGGAGTACATCTGATGGCGTTTCGCGACGAACTGTGGGCGGCGATAGAGGACGTCTACGCGTCGATCCTCGACCACCCCTTCATCCACGGGCTGACCGACGGCACGCTCTCGCGCGAGGCGTTCCGGCACTACGTGGTGCAGGACTCGCACTACCTGCGCGACTACGCCAAGGCACTCGCGGTGTGTGCGGCGAAGGCGCCGGACGAGGCGACGACCGTACAGTTCGCGAGCGACGCCGCCGGGGCGATCGCCGCCGAGCGCTCGCTGCACGAGGGCTTCATGGTCGACTTCGGCAGCTCGGTGGCCGACGCCACCGCGACCGAGCCGGTACTGCCGGCGACCCGCGCGTACACCAGCTACCTGCTCGCGACCGTGTACAACGGTTCGTTCGCCGAGGGCGTGGCCGCGGTGCTGCCGTGCTACTGGATCTATGCGCGGGTCGGCGACGCGCTGCTGGCGAAGGGCTCGCCCGACGAGCTGTACCAGCGCTGGATCGCGACCTACGGCGCCGAGGAGTTCCAGCAGACCGTGCGGGCCGTGCTCGACCTGGTCGACCGGATCGGCACCGACCTCTCGGCGACCGAGCGGGCCCGGATGATCGAGCACTTCACCACGACCGCGCGCTACGAGTGGATGTTCTGGGACGCCGCGTGGCGCGGGGAGAGCTGGCCGGTCTGAGCTCGGACGCCGCCCCGCCGACCGGGCCGGAACCGTGGGTCCGGGTATGACGTGTCCACCCGGGGAAGGTGGTCCTTGGGTGTACGTCTCGCGTGGGATCGCGTGACTGGGAGTTGACGATGCAGACATGGCCGAAGTGGGTACGGATCGCCGTTCCGGTGGTCGCGCTGGTGCTCGTGTGCTGGTTGCTGATCTGGCTCTTCTCCGCGTTCCTGATGCCGATCGTCAAGGGCGTCGTGGGGCTGTTCGTCGTGGTCGGGATGGTCGTGCTCGCGCGCTCGGCGATGGTCGGCCGGGAGCCGCGCGACCCGCTGCGCTGATTCGCCGGCGGGGGCGTGCTGGTCGTGCGGCCCGGGGTGTGTCAGGGTGGGCACGCACATACGGAGATACACGGGAGCTCGGGGCACCGGGCTGAGAGGGCGCTGTAGCCGCGCCGACCGCAGAACCTGACCGGGTAATGCCGGCGTAGGGAGCTTTTCCATGACCCAGCACGACGCCTCGATGTCCGCTGCCCGACAGACGGTCACCAGCGGGCCGATTTCCCCCGCCCACCACCGCGGCTATGTCGCCGGATCGCGCGAGGACCTGCGCGTACCGGTTCGCACGGTGCATCTGACCAACGGCGAGACGGTTCGCCTGTACGACACGTCGGGGCCGTACACGGACCCCGCCTTCGAGGTGGACGTGCGGCGCGGCCTGCCCGCGCTGCGTTCCGCGTGGATCGACGAACGCGGCGACACCACGCGCTACGACGGCCGGATCGCCGCGCTCACCCCCGCCGACCTGGCCGTGCCCGGCGCGGGGGCTCGCCCGCGGCGCGCCAAGGGGTCCGACGCGGTGACCCAACTCGCCTACGCGCGAAGGGGGTTGATCACCCCGGAGATGGAGTTCGTGGCGATCCGCGAGGGCCTGTCGCCCGAGCTGGTCCGGGACGAGATCGCCGCCGGGCGCGCGGTGCTGCCCGCGAACATCAACCACCCCGAGATCGAGCCGATGGTGATCGGCAAGAACTTCCTGGTGAAGGTCAACGCGAACATCGGCAACTCGGCGGTGTCCTCCTCGATCGAGGAGGAGACCGACAAGCTGGTGTGGGCGATCCGGTGGGGCGCGGACACGGTGATGGACCTGTCCACCGGCAAGGACATCCACACCACGCGCGAGTGGATCGTCCGCAATTCGCCGGTGCCGATCGGCACGGTGCCGCTGTACCAGGCTCTGGAGAAGGTGAACGGCGCGCCGGAGGCGCTGACCTGGGAGCTGTACCGGGACACCGTGATCGAGCAGTGCGAGCAGGGCGTGGACTACATGACCGTGCACGCCGGCGTGCTGCTGCGCTACGTGCCGCTGACCGCGCGGCGCAAGACCGGGATCGTCTCGCGCGGCGGCTCGATCATGGCCGCGTGGTGTCTGGCGCACCATCAGGAGAACTTCCTGTACACGCACTTCGCCGAGCTGACCGAGATCCTGCGCGCGTACGACGTGACCTACTCGCTGGGTGACGGCCTGCGCCCGGGATCGATCCACGACGCCAACGACGCGGCGCAGTTCGCCGAGCTGGAGACGCTGGGCGAGCTGGGCCGGATCTCGCGGTCGATGGACGTGCAGGTGATGATCGAGGGCCCCGGCCACGTGCCGATGCACAAGATCAAGGAGAACGTCGACCTCCAGCAGCGGATCTGCGACGAGGCGCCGTTCTACACGCTCGGCCCGCTGACCACCGACGTCGCGCCGGGCTACGACCACATCACGTCGGCGATCGGCGCGGCGATGATCGGCATGTGGGGCACCGCGATGCTCTGCTATGTCACGCCGAAGGAGCACCTGGGCCTGCCGGACCGGGACGACGTCAAGGCGGGCGTGATCGCCTATCGGATCGCCGCCCACGCGGCCGACCTGGCCAAGGGCCACCCGGGCGCGCAGGCGTGGGACGACGCGCTCTCGGACGCGCGCTTCGAGTTCCGCTGGCAGGACCAGTTCGACTTGGCGATGGACCCGGACACGGCCAGGTCCTACCACGACGCCACGCTGCCGGCGGAGCCCGCCAAGACCGCCCACTTCTGCTCGATGTGCGGTCCGAAGTTCTGTTCGATGCGGATCAGTCACGACATTCGGGCGGCGGGTGAGGAGGCCGAGGCGGGGATGGCGGCCAAGTCCGCGGAGTTCGCGGCGGCGGGCAACCGGCTCTATTTGCCGCTGGCCGACTGACGATCGGGCCATGGGTGACGTCCCGGGAGCGCTGTTGCGCTCGGGACGTCACCCCTTGGTTCGGGCTCAGGCGACGAATGAGGTGAGGGTTTCCGCGAACTCGACCTCGGGGTCTCCCACCAGCAGTTCGGGGAGCCGGGCCAGCAGGCCGGTCACGTACGGTGCCGCGAAATGCGCGTCGCAGGCGTCCCGGTCGACGAACTGCTCGGTGACGACGAAGCTTCCGTCCTCGCGCCGGCCGATCGCGTACGCGACCGCGCCCGCTTCGCCGCGGGTGTGTCCCGCCACCTCGCGCAGCGCGTCGGCGAGGGCGTCAGCGCGGTCGGGCTTGGGGCGCAGGATCGCGGTGACCATGGTCATGGTGTCGCCTTTCACTCGGGGTCGTCGGTGTCCAACCCTGGCCCCGGACAGCGGACGACTCATAGTAGAAATGCGACATCCCACGCCCGAGGACCGCCGCGGGCGTGCGCCCGGTGAATCGGCGGAACTCGCGGATGAAGTGGTTCTGGTCGTAGAACCCGGCGTCGAGGGCCGTCGCCAGGTAGCGCGGTTCGTCGTCCAGCAGCAGTGTCCGCGCGGCGTGCTGGATGCGGGTCAGCTGTTGGAACTCCTTGGGCCCGACTCCGACGGCAGGCGGGAAGCGTCTTTGCAACTGCCGTACGCTCAGGCCGGTTTCCGCGGCCAAGTGGTCCACGCGCACGGCCCCGCGGCGCCGATAGACGAGGTCGGCCGCGGCCAGGACGCGGGACTCGCCCGCGCTCTCGGACCGGCGGCGGTCGATGAGGGCGCGCAGTTCCCGGTCCAGGGCCGCGACGCGTGTCGGCCCTGCGGGGGCCGCGCGGACCACGTCGGCCAGCCGCCGTCCCGCGGCGTGCCACGCGTCTTCGGCGGAAACCGTCGTGTCCGCCACATCGTCGACATCCGCCGCCAGCAGGCACCGCAGCGCCCCGGCGCGGAAACGCACCGCGAGGAAGGCCGCTCCGTCCGGTGAGGGGGTGAGCGACCAGCGGTTGCGCCGCAGGCAGACCAGATGGGCCGGGGGCAGCCGGGCCGGCACGGAACCATCGTGGGCGTGCGCGGTCACGTGGCCGCGCAGGTGGATCCACAACTCGGCGCCGGTGCCCGGCCACAGATCCGGCAGCGACGCGGCCAGCGGGTCCGGCGCGGTCGCACACCACCAGTAGCGCTCGACGTATCCGGCGAGGGCACCGCTTGGCGACGCGCACCCGATGCGCGGAGGCAGCGATGCGCCCACCGCCGGTCCGAGCGCGGCGGCGACGGGGAATGACGACACGGGACCAGCGTAGGCAGCCCCGGCCGCGCGGCTTGCTTGAGCTCGTGAGCAGGTGCCCATGGGCGGCGAGCAAGCGGCCGACCTCGGGGACGTCCTTGAGCGGTTGCACTAGGTTCACGATCACGTGGGTGCGGGCCGCCGTGCGTTCGCCGGCGATGTCACCGGAGATGACGAGCCGTTTCCGGTGACCGGGTTCTGACGAACGGCGCTCGGACGTCGGCATCGAGCCGTTCGACGAGTACGTGGCGAGGTTTTCGGTGGCGTGACGCGCCACCCCCGGGCAGGGTCGTCGAGGCGTGGGTGCGGTCTGACGGACAAGGACGATTTGTACCGATATGTGAGAAAATTGGAGAGTATACCTCACAGCCAGGAGGTGGATCATGGGACAGGCACGTGAAGCCATGGATCGGCTCACCGAGGCGGTTACCACCACCAAGGATCTCAAGGCCCTCGCCGAGCTATTCGCCGAGAAGGCGATCGCCGTCACACCGGACCAGGGCGAGATCCGGGGGCGGGAGAACATTGTCGAATACTGGCGTCAGATGACGGACGCGGTGCCGGACGGCACCTACATACCGGTGTACAAGTTCGAGTCGGGTGACACGGCGATGGACGAGGGGTTCTTCCAGGGGACGAACACCGGCCCGCTGGTGTTGCCCTCCGGGGATCGGCTGCCGGCCACCGGCAAGCAAGTCCGGATCCGGGGTTGCGACTTCGCCACGGTGGAGGACGGCCGGATCGTCAGCTACCGCCTCTACTTCGACCAGATGGAATTCCTCGGGCAGCTGGGGCTCCTCCCCGGCATGGCGTGACGGGTCACGCCCTCACACCGGCACCGACCAGGTGACCGTCGTCCCCTTGCCCTCGGGCCCCGGGCCGAAGCCGGCTCGGCCGCCCAGTTCCTCGGCGCGGCCGGCCAGGTTGCGCAGGCCGCTGCGGCGGCCGCCCGCCGGGATGCCGACGCCGTCGTCGGTGACGGCGAGTTCGATGCTCCCGCCCGCCACCACGAGGGACACCTCGACCCGCGAGGCCCGCGCGTGCCGGGACGCGTTGGACAGGATCTCGCGCAGTGCCGCGAGGAGTTGCTCGGCGACGTCGTCCGGCACGGTCGAGTCGACCGGCCCCGCGAAGGTCACCGTCGGGTCGAAGCCGAGCGCGGACGCCGCGGCGCCGGCCTCGCGCAGGACTCCGCCGCGCACTCCGGTCGGTCCCTCGCGCGGCGGGTTCTGGAGCGCGAAGATCGTGCTGCGGACCTCGCGGATCGTCGCGTCGAGTTCGTCCACGGCCTGGTTGACCCGGGTGACCACGCCCGGCACCTTCGCGAGCCTGGCCGCGCCCTGGAGCAGCATCCCGGTCGCGAACAGTCGCTGGATGACCAGGTCGTGCAGATCGCGGGCGATCCGGTCGCGGTCCTCGAACACCGCGAGTCGTTCCCGGTCGCGCTGAGCGCTCGCGAGCATGATCGCGATCGCGGCCTGGCCGCCGAACGCCTGTGCCATCGAGCGTTCGGTCTGCGCGAACGGGACCGCGCCGATCCGCTTGTCGAGTTCGAGGGCACCCAGGACGCGGTCGTTCGCGATCAGCGGCACGAGCAGGCCCGGGCCGTAGCAGCGGGACTTGTCCAGCGTCACGTTCGCGTCGGTGCTCATGTCGGGGATGAAGATGCTCCGCCCGGCGTTGATCGCCTCCGCCAGCGGCGTGTCCTTCCCGACCACCGTGCCGCCGAAGCCGGCGAGGTCGTCGCCGGCGGTGACCTCGACCTGGTAGGAGCCGTCCGGCTGCGGAAGGTACATCGCGGCGAAATCGGCCTCGGCCAGGTTGCGCGCGCGCTCCGCCACGACGGTGAGCGCCTCGTCGGGGTCGTGTGTGCTCAGCAGCGTCGTGGTGACGTCGGCCGAGCCCATGATCCACTTCTCCCGGCGGGCCGCGCTCTGGAACAGGCGCGCGTTCTCGATCGCGACCCCGGCGGCGGCCGCGAGCGCGCGGACGACCTGCTGGTCCTCGGCGCTGAAGCCGGGCCGGCCGCGCTTCTCGGTCAGGTAGAGATTGCCGAACACCTCGTCGCGCAGCCGGATCGGGACGCCGAGGAACGAGTGCATCGCGGGATGGTTCTCCGGGAAGCCGTACGACGCCGAGTGCCGGGTCAGGTCGTCGAGCCGCACCGGTTCGGGATGGTCGATCAGCAGCCCGAGGATGCCCCGACCGTGTGGGAGCTCGCCGATCCGCTCGCGCTCCGCCGCGTCGATGCCGACCGTGATGAAGTCGGACAGGTCGTTGTCGGCGCCGATCACGCCGAGCGCGGCGTAGCGCGCGTCGACGAGGTCGGCCGCGGCCTCGACGATCCGGCGCAGCGTGGTGTGCAGGTCGAGGTCGGCGCCGACCTCGATCACGGCTTCGAGCAGCCGCTGGAGGCGATCGCCGGTGGCCGCCGCCGAACCCAGCCGCTCGACCACCTCGGCCACCAGATCGTCCAGACCGAGCGCGGCAAGTTCGGGCATGCGCTTGTCGCGATCCGGTTCGCCGGGACCTTCGGCGCTGGTGGGACTGCCGGTGCCGTTCGCCATAAGTAGAGCCTATGCGCGCCAATCCGGATGAACCGGTCGAAACTCCCCGGAAATGCGTACGGATCCGTTGACGTGCCTCGGTGCGGGCGCCGGAGCCGGAGCGGAGCCGGACCCCTGCCGGACCCGGACCCGGACCCGGACCGGTGCCCGGTCACCGACCGCACGGGCTCGAAGACGCCTAGGCCATCGCCGCGGCGGCCGCGTGCTCGCGATCGAGCAGTGTTCGGAACGCGCCCGGGGACTCGCTGAGCTGCGCCCAGGTGCCGCGTTGCAGCACGCGCCCCTCGACCAGCACGACGATCTCGTCGACCGCGGCCAGACCCGTGAGCCGATGCGTCACCATCAGCGTGGTCCGGCCCCGGGTCGCGTCCAGGAGGTCGGCGGTCAGCGCGTCGGCGGTGGGCAGGTCCAGGTGCTCGGCGGGCTCGTCGAGGAGCAGGATCTCGAAGTCGGCGAGCAGCGCGCGGGCCAGTGCGAGCCGTTGCCGCTGGCCACCGGACAGCCGCGCGCCGTGTTCGCCGACCATCGTGTCCAGGCCCTCGGGGAGGGTGTCGACCCAGTCGAGGAGGCGGGCCCGGGCCAGCGCCGCGCGGATCGCGGCCTCGTCGCAGCCGGGTCGGGCCAGCCGCAGGTTCTCGCGCAGGGAGCTGTCGAAGACGTGCGCGTCCTGCGCGCACAGCCCGATCACGCGGCGCACGTCGTCGCCGGCCAGGTCGGCGACGGGGACGCCGCCCAGGGTCACGGCGCCGCCCGCGGGCTCCAGGAAGCGCAGCAGCACGTTGGCCAGCGTGGTCTTGCCGGAGCCGCTCGGGCCGACCACCGCGAGCCGCTTGCCGGGGGTGAGGTCGAGGTCGACGCCGGCCAGTGCCTCGGGGCCGTCCGGGGTCCAGCGGGCGCGCAGGTCGCGCACCCACAGTGTGCGCGGCGCCGCGGGCAGCGCGCGCGGGTCGGCGGGCTCGGATACCGGTTCGGGGGCGTCGATCACCTCGAACACCCGGGCCGCCGCGCGGCGCGAGCCCTCCAGGTGCCGGCCGGCCGCGGGCAGCACGACGGTGGCCTCGAACGCGGCGAGCGGGGTCAGGATCACCAGCGCGAGCAGGACGCCGTCGAGGCGGTCGGCGTGTACGGCGGCGACGCCCACCAGCGCGGAGGCCCACACGGTCGCGCCGGTCACGAACGCGGCGAGGCCCGCGCCGACGCCCGCGCCGCGGGCCTGGGCCGCCTCGGTCGCGCGCAGGCGTTCGTCCACCTCGGCCACGGCCGCGAGGCGTGCGGGGGCCTGGCCCGCAGCGATCAGTTCGGGGGTGCCGCGCAGCAGGTCGACCACGGCGGCGGAGAGTTCGCCGCGCACGGCGGCCACCCGGCGTTCCGCCCGCCGGGCGACCCGGCCGGCCAGCCACGGCACCAGGACGCCGGCGCCGAGCAGCCCGAGCAGCAGCACGCCACCGGCCTCGGGCAGCACGATCGCGACGGTGACCACCGCGCCCGCGCCGACCACGGCCGCGACGCACGCGGGCAGCAGCGCGCGGAGGAAGAAGTCCTGGACCGCGTCCACGTCGGCGACCAGCCGGGACAGCAGGTCACCGCGCCGGAAGGCGGGCAGCCCGGCCGGCGCGAGCCGCTCCAGGCGCTCGTACACCTGTACGCGCAGCCGGGCCAGGATCCGGAAGGCCGCGTCGTGCCCGATCAGCCGCTCGACGTAGCGGAACACCGCGCGCGAGACGCCGAAGGCGCGTACCCCTGTGACCGCGACCATGAGCGTGAGCACCGGCGGGTGCTCCGACGCGCGCGAGATCAACCACGCCGAGGTGGCCATCAGCGCGACCGAGCTGCCCAGCGCGAGCGCCCCGCACAACACCGCGAGCGCCAGGCGACCGCGCAACGGCCGGGCCAGCGCGAGCAGCCTGCGGCCCGGACCGGAGCCGGCCGCGCCGACCGGGGTCGGTGGGTACTCGCCGAGCCGGTCTTCGCCGAGCGGTTCCCCGGGAGACGCGTCGTCGAGAGGCCCTTCCGCGACCCCGACCGCGCCCGCGCCCGCGCCCGCGACCGCAACCCCGCCCCCGACCGCGTTCGGCGTCACCGCGTCCCAGGTCAGGTCCGCCTCGCCGGCCGCCTCCGCCGCCCGCGCGGCGTCCACCGTCGCCCGCGCGCCGGCCGCCGCGTGTGCCCCGGCCGGGCCCCGCTCGGCGGGCGCCGAGGTCAGCGCCACGACCCGGTCCGCCAACGGCAGCAGCGCCGGCCGGTGTGCGACCAGGACGACCGTGCGCCCCCGTGCCAGCCGACGGACCGCCTCGACGATGGTGGCCTCGCTGTCGCCGTCCAGGTTCGAGGTCGGCTCGTCGAGCAGCAGGATCGGCCGGTCCGCGAGGAACGCCCGGGCCAGCGCGAGGCGTTGCCGCTGGCCCGCCGACAGGCCCGCGCCGTCCTCGCCGAGCGGCGCGTCGAGCCCGCCCGCCGCCGCGACGAAGTCGGCCGCGCCGGCGTCCGCGAGCGCGCGCCGTACCCGCGCGTCGTCGGCGTCCGGCCGAGCCAGGCGCACGTTGGCGCCGATCGTGCCGGCGAACAGGTACGGCCGCTGCGGAACCCACGCGATGTGCGCGCGCCACGCGGCCGGATCGAGCTCCGCCAGGTCCACCCCGCCGACCGTGACCCGGCCCGCGGTCGGTCGGGTGAAGCCGAGCAGCACCGACAGGAGCGTGGACTTGCCGCACCCGCTCGGCCCGGTCAGCGCGAGCGTCTCGCCCGGGCGCACGACCAGGTCCACGTCGGCCGGGGAGGCGTCCGTACGCCCCTGGTGCTGCACCGTCAGGCCGGTGAGCACGAGGTCGGCCGAGCGCGGGTCCGGCACCTCGGTGGTGCCCGCCGGGACCTCGGGAGCGGTCTCCAGGACCGCGAACACCTGGTCCGCGGCGCTCACGCCCTCGACGCTCGCGTGGTACTCGGCGCCCACCTGACGCAGCGGCAGATACGCCTCGGGCGCCAGGATCAGCACCACGAGCGCGGTCTCCAGGCTCAGGTCGCCGTCCACCAGGCGCAGGCCCACGCCGACCGCGACGAGCGCGACCGAGATGGTCGCGAGCAGTTCGAGCGCGAACGAGGACAGGAACGCGATCCGCAGCGTCTTGAGGGTGGCCTTGCGGTAGTCGTCGGTGATCGTGCGGATCGACGCGGCCTGCGCCTTCGCGCGGCCGAACACCTTGAGCGTGGGCAATCCCGCGACGACGTCGAGGAAGTGCCCGGCCAGCCGGTTCAGGACCGTCCACCGGCGATCCATGTACTTCTGCGTGGCCATCCCGATCAGCGCCATGAACAGCGGGATCAGCGGGAGCGTGACCGCGATCGTCAGGGCCGAGATCCAGTCGCCGAACACGACCCGCGCGAGCACCGCCACGGGCACGGTGATCGACAGGATCAGCTGCGGCAGATAGCGCGCGAAGTAGCCGTCCAGGGCGTCCACACCGCGGGTCGCGAGGGTGGTCAGCTCGCCGGAGCGCTCGTGGTTGAGCCACGCGGGGCCGAGCCGGACGACGTGTGCCAACAGTCGCGAGCGCAGTTGCGACTTCACCGCCGCCGACGTGCGGTGCGCGACCACTTCGGTGAGCCACGCGAGCACCGAGCGGCCGAGGGTGACCCCGGCGAACCACCCGAGCTCGGACCACAGGTCCGCGACGCCCGCCCCCTGCTCGAAGGCCCGCACGACGATGCGGGCGAGCAGGCCGGCCTGGACGAGTACGAGACCCGCGCCCGCCGTGCCCAGCACCACGGTCAGGGCCAGAAAGCCCCGGGTGGCTCGGGCATGGGTCAGCAGGCGCGGGTCTACAGGCTTCACGAACGCTCTCTCGTCGTGCCGGTGTCGGGGGTTATTTCCCGACGAGGTCGGACGCCGCCGCCCCGAAGGCCGGCTTGGTCGGGATGCTCTTGGTGCTGATCCGCTTGCGGAACACCCAGTACGTCCACGCCTGGTAGCACAGCACGATCGGGGTCATGAAGGCGGCGACCCAGGTCATGATCTTGAGCGTGTAGGGCGTGGAGGACGCGTTGTCGATGGTCAGGTTCCACGCCGAGTCCAGGCTGGAGGGCATCACGTTCGGGAACAGCGACAGGAACAGCATCGCCACCGCGGCGATCACGGTCACCCCGGACAGGGCGAAGGCCCAGCCCTCGCGGCCGAGTCGGTTCATCCCCAGTGCCGCGAGCAGGGCCACCACCGCGACGATCATCGCGGCGAGGGTCCTGCCGTTGCCGTTGTCGACCTGGGTCCAGGTCAGGAAGGCGAGCGCGAGCACCGCGGTGAGCAGTCCCAGCCTGCTCGCCAGCGCGTTGGCCCGGCCGCGGATGTCGCCGTTCGTCTTGAGCGCGACGAACACCGCGCCGTGGAAGGTGAACAGCACCGTGGTGACCACGCCGCCCAGCAGCGCGTACGGGTTGAGCAGGTCGAGCAGGTTGCCGACGTACTCCTTGTCCGCGTCGATCTTCACCCCGCGGGTGATGTTCGCGAACGCGACGCCCCACATGAACGCGGGGACCAGCGAGCCCCAGAAGATCGCCGCCTCCCAGCCGCGCTTCCAGCGGTCCTCGTCGCGCTTGGCGCGGTACTCGAACGCGACGCCGCGCAGGATCAGCGCCACCAGGATCAGCAGCAGCGGCAGGTAGAACCCGCTGAACAGGGTCGCGTACCACTCGGGGAAGGCCGCGAAGGTCGCGCCGCCCGCGGTGATCAGCCAGACCTCGTTGCCGTCCCAGACCGGACCGATCGTATTGATCAGCACCCGCCGCTCGGTTTCGTTCCGGGCCAGCACCTTGGTCAGGATGCCGACGCCGAAGTCGAAGCCCTCCAGGAAGAAGTAGCCGATCCAGAGGACGGCGATGAGCAGGAACCAGAATTCGTTGAGGCTCATGACGCGTCTCCCTTAGTACGCGAAGGCCAGCGGCCGGTCGGCGTCGTCGCCGTCGCCCGATGGGTGGTCCGGATCCTTGCTCGCGGCCGGCTTGATCGGCTCGGGCCCGGCCTTGACATAGCGGCGGATCAAGCCGAGTTCGACCACCGCGAGGGCGCCGTACAAGAGCGTGAACACGATCAGCGAGGTCAGCACCTCACCCGTGGACACACTCGGCGACACGCCCGCCTCGGTCTTGAGCACCCCGAAGACGAGCCACGGCTGGCGGCCCATCTCGGTGAAGATCCAGCCGAAGGAGTTCGCCGCGAACGGGAACGCGATCGTCCACAGGCCGATCCGGTACACCCAGGGGTTGGTCGGCAGCTCGCGCTTGCGCCTGGTCAGCCACAGTCCGACCAGGCCGATGCCCGCGGTCACCATGCCGACGCCGATCATCAGCCGGAACGACCAGTAGGTGACGAAGATGTTGGGCCGGTAGTCGCCGGGGCCGTACTTGACCACCGACTCGTTTTGCAGGTCGTTGATGCCGGGCAGTTCGGCGTCGAAGTCGTTCTTCGCGAGGAAGGAGAGCGCGCCGGGAACCTCCAGGGCCATCTTGTTGTGGCCCCTGTTGACGTCGCCGACGGACAGTATCGAGAACGGCGCGGGCTTGGAGGTCTCCCACAGCGCCTCGGCCGAGGCCATCTTCATCGGCTGCTGCTCGTACATCAGCTTGCCCTGCATGTCGCCGGTGAGCGCGAGGCCGATGCCGGCCAGGACGGACACCCACAGGCCGAGCCGCAGCGACGGGCGGAAGACCGCGACCTCGTTGCGCTTGCGCAGGTGCCAGCAGCTGATCCCGATCAGGAAGCCGCCGGCGACCAGGAACGCGGCCGGGAGGATGTGCAGGAACGCGGCGATCGCGGTGTTGTTGGTGAGCACCGCGAGGAAGTCGGTCAGCTCGGCGCGACCGGTCTCCGGGTTTATCCGGTACCCGACGGGGTGCTGCATCCACGAGTTCGCGGCCAGGATGAAGTAGGCCGACAGGATGGTGCCGATCGCCGCGGCCCAGATCGTCGCGAGGTGGATCCGCTTGGGCAGCCGCTCCCAGCCGAAGATCCACAGGCCCAGGAAGGTCGACTCCAGGAAGAACGCGACCAGCGCCTCGATCGCGAGCGGGGCGCCGAAGACGTCGCCGACGAAGCGCGAGTAGTCGGACCAGTTCATCCCGAACTGGAACTCCTGCACGATGCCGGTGACCAGGCCCAGGGCGAAGTTGATCAGGAAGAGCTTGCCCCAGAACTTGGTGGCGCGGAGATAGTGCTCCTTCCCCGTGCGCACCCATGCGGTCTGCAGACACGCGACGAGAATGGACAAACCCATCGTCAATGGGACGAAGAGGAAGTGGTAGACGGTCGTGACGCCGAACTGCCACCGGGCTACGTCGAGTGTTTCGACGGCGAGGTCCATGGGCCCCTCATTCCTCCTGCTTGCCGGTCGTGTCTCGCGCGAGTGCACGATTGGTTCACGATGCACGCGCCGAACCCGCGCATCCGCCCGACACTCCGCCGAGTAAACCCGGAGGAAACGGGGTGGACGTGCCGATTCACCGGCCCGACTTTGTGAATGTGTTCACAAGGAAGAGCTTGTGCATCCGTTCACAAACACTAGCGAGCCCCCTCGGGCACCCCTTGAGGGGGGTACCCGAGAGGGCCCGAAGTGGTCCGAACGGACCGAAAAAGCTGCGTGGCGACCGGAGTTGGCGAGGCCGCCCCGGGGCTACCGGTCCATGAAGCGCTCGGCCTGGGCCAGGAAGATCGTGTTCGCCTCGGTCTCGCCGATGGTGATCCGGCAGCCCTCGCCGTCGAACGGCCGGACCGTGACCCCGGCGGCCTCGCACATCGCGGCGAACTCGGCGGTGCGCTCGCCGAGCCGCAGCCAGACGAAGTTGGCCTGCGAGTCGAAGACCGTCCAGCCCTGCCCGACCAGCGTCTCCAGGACGCGCGTGCGCTCGGCGACCAACGCCTCCACCCGCTCCAGAAGTTCGGCCTCGGCGCCCAGCGACGCGACCGCGGCGACCTGGGCGAGCCGGTTCACGGCGAACGGCAGCCCGGTCTTGCGCAGCGCCTCGGCCACGGGCTCGTGCGCGATCGCGAAGCCCACCCGCAGGCCGGCCAGGCCGTACGCCTTGGAGAAGGTGCGCAGGACCGCGACGTTGGGCCGCTCGCGATACAGGTCCAAGCCGTCCGGGACCCGCTCGTCGCGGATGAACTCGCGGTACGCCTCGTCCAGCACCACGAGCACGTCGTTCGGGACCCGGTCCAGGAAGCGCTCCAGCTCGGCGCGGTGGATCACGGTGCCGGTGGGGTTGTTCGGGTTGCACACGAAGATCAGCCGGGTCCGCTCGGTGACCGCGTCCGCCATCGCGTCCAGGTCGTGGCTCTCGTCGGCGAGCAGCGGCACCTGCACCGGGGTCGCGCCCGCGAGCCGGACCAGGATCGGGTAGGCCTCGAACGAGCGCCACGCGAAGATCACCTCGTCGCCCTCGCCCGCCGTCGCGTTCACGAGCTGCTGTGCGACGGTCACCGAGCCGGTGCCGGCCGCGATATGCGACGCGGGCACCCCGAAGCGCTCGGCGAGCGTGTCGACCAGCTCGGTGTTCGCGGGGTCCGGGTAACGGTTCATCTCGCCGACGGCGTCGGCGACCACCTTGTGCACGCTCGGTAGCGGCGGGTAGGGGTTCTCGTTCGACGAGAGCTTGAACGCCGGAGTGCCGTCGGAGACCGCCGCCGGTCGGCCCGCCTTGTAGGCGGGCAACCCGGCCAGAGCCGCGCGCAGCTTGGGGGCGGCACCGGTCTCGTCCGTGTTTCGGGGCTGCTGGGTCACGCCCGTCCTCCTCGCATACTGTTCGGGGTGCCTGGGCGCACGTCCCGGTCTTCTCACCCTATGGTCCGTCGTCCCGGGGGTGGATTGCCGGGCGGCTCGGGACCCCGGCCGGAGATTCAGGTGCAGGTATGGGGTGAACCGTTTCTTCGTAAAGCAATGACATGAACCCGGCCAGTGCGTCCCATTCGGCCTACTGTCGGGACGATGACAGCGCCTGAGGTACCGCGCGCGGGGCGACGGATCCGGGTCGGCATCCGGGACGTCGCAGCGGCCGCCGGAGTGTCGATCACGACCGTCTCCGACGCACTCAACGGCAAGGGTCGACTGCCGGACACGACCCGTGTGCACGTGCGTGAGGTCGCGGATCGGCTGGGCTATCGACCCTCGGCCGCCGCGCGGACACTGCGGACCGGGAGATCGGGGCTGCTCGGGCTGACCACGACGATGCGCTCGGCCGAGCCGTTCGCGCTCACCGAGTTCGCGTGGTTCGCCGAACTGGTCCGCGCGGCGACCGCCACCGCGCTCGATCGCGGCTACGCGCTCGTCGTGCTGCCCGCGTCCTCGCCGCACGACGTCTGGGGCAACGTCGCGCTCGACGGCACGATCGTGGTCGACCCGGTCGACGACGACCCGCTCGTGCTCGAACTGCTGAACCGCGGCGTGCCCGTGGTCAGCGGCGGCCACCCCGGCTCGACCCCGGTGTACGGGTGGGTGGACAACGACCACGCGGCGGCGGTCCGGTGCGTGCTCGACCACCTCGCCGAGGCCGGCGCCCACCGGATCGGCCTGCTCGCGGCGGCGGACGGACCGGGCGCGGGCAAGGGCGTCGCGGGCTACCGGGCGTGGTGCGCGGACCTGGGTGTGGAGCCGATCACCGAGGAGTACGAGGCGCGGACCCCGGGCGCGGGTCGCCGCGCCGCGGACCGGCTGCTCGACCACGCGCCCGACGCGGTGTTCGGGCTGCACGAGGGCTGCGCCGCCGAGCTGCTCGGCGCGGCCCGCGCGCGCGGCCTGCGGGTGCCCGAAGACCTCCTGCTCGCGTGTTGCGGCGAAGGGGCCGACCCGTCGGTGACGTCGCTGAGCCTGCAGCCGGCGCTGGCCGGCGCGTGGGCGGTCGAGCTGCTCGTGGGCGTGATCGAGGACGCCGCCGCGGGGCCGCTGCTGCCGGCCCAGCGCACCGTCCCGACCCGACTCTCGGTCCGGGACTCCTCCCGCCGCCCCTGATCGGACGACCGATCCGACGCCGTCCCGGTGGCCCCGTGGCAGCACTCCGCTCCGGCTCGCCGAGAGCCGGGGCCGCCCGTTTCGGCCGCGCGGGTCCGCGCACAATTGAGCGTGGTCCGTTCCGCCGTGCCCACACGCAAGATACGGTCCATGAAACATCCGAATCGGACCCGGTGAACCGCAGCCGAACAGGCACGTTGTGCGTCTTGATTCACAACGAGTGTCGCAACCGCCGCCTTACGCTGGTGCGAAGCTGAAGAAAGGACCCTTCTGGTGAGCAACGTCTCGGCTACACCGGCCCCGATGGGCGCCGCAGCGGAGCAGGACGCCCCGCTGTACGTGGTCGGCGACGTCCACGGTCATCTGGAGGAGCTCAAGGCCGCCCTGCGGGCCAAGGACCTGATCGACGCGGACGCGCACTGGTGCGGCGGCGAGGCCCGCCTGTGGTTCCTCGGCGACTTCACCGACCGCGGTCCCGACGGCATCGGCGTGGTCGAACTCGCGATGAGCCTCGCCCGCGAGTCGGCCGAGGCCGGCGGCAGCACCCGCATGCTGCTCGGCAACCACGAGATCCTGCTGCTCGGCGTGTTCCGTTTCGGCGACCACCCCGTGCCCGTGGCCGGCGGCTCGACCACGTTCCGCGAGATCTGGCTGCGCAACGGCGGCATGCAGTCCGACCTGGACCGCTTCACCGACGAACAGGCCACGTGGCTCGCCGCGCAGCCGGTCGCCGCGGTGGTCGACGGACACCTGCTGATCCACTCCGACAGCAACGCCTACCTCGAGTACGGCGACACGGTCGAAGAGGTCGACAGCGCGGTGTCGGACATACTGCGCACCCCGGACCCGCACTCGTGGTGGGACCTGTTCCGCAACCTCACCCGGCGCGGCGCCTTCATGGGCGAGGTCGGCCCGTACGCGGCGGCCGACCTGCTGAGCGAGCTCGGCGGCCGGCGGATCGTGCACGGCCACACCCCCATCCCGTACCAGACGGGCGAGGACCCCTCGACGATCGTCGAGCCGCGGGTGTACGCGGACGGACAGGTCGTCAACCTGGACGGCGGCATCTACCTCGGCGGTCCGTGCCTGGTGGCGCGCCTGCCGCTGGCGGCGTCCCGACCGAGCGCGCTCCCGAGCGCGCTGGAGGAGACGCAGGGCCGCGAATACGACCTCAAGGGCCTCGGCAGCGATGCGGGTGACGACCGACGGTCGTAGGGAACTCCCTGCCCAAAAGGCGGGAATGCACCCTATCATCAATAGGTATCCGCCTCGTCACCGTCAGGTGCTTCAATGCGGGTCGTTGATCCACCGACTGCTTGCACGGGTCCCCTGACGGGCCCGGCGGACGCGGGAAACGCCCGCGCGCCTCACTCGGGGGATCCGATGCAACACTGGTTTGGAAGTGACGAGCACCGCCGTCAGTACGAGCAGTTCGTCGACGACGCACTGCACCTGGAGGAAACGATCTCCGGTCTGGCGGCGGCACCCAACCTGAACGTCGAGCAACTGCGGACGGCCACGTTGGACGCGACCCCGTCGATCGCCGACGCGGCGCGCGACGAGTACGACCGCTACGAACGTACAGAGCAGCGTTTCGAGTCGGGGGTCCGGCAGGACTTCGGCGCGTCGATGATCGAGGCCGGTGAGGGCTTCGGGTGGTTCGCGCTCGCGACGGCCATGGCGGTGATCGTGGCCGGGATCTCGGCGGTCGTCTTCCTGATCGTGGGCTACGTGCTGTTGCCGCTCACCATGGAAGACGAGGGCATGCAGCACACGATGCAGCTCGCGTCGCTCGCGGCGGTCGGCATCTCGGCCGGGGCGGCGGCGATCGGGGGACTCGCGATGGTCGCGGTGGCCGCCCGAAACCGGGCCCGTCCGACCGGCGAGGTCGAGGTGTATCTGGCTCGCGAGGAATGGCGACGCGCGATCCTGCACCGGGGCATCCTGCCGTTCATGCGTACGCGCCTGCGTGAGGTGTCCGACGAGGGCACCACGCTCCTGGGCTGACGGGCCGTCGGCATCGGCCCTCCCGTGCACCCGCGGCGAAAACGGGAGGGCCCGATCGGGGCGGCGGGACCGGGTGGGGCCACACAATGGGCGACATGATCGGCAAACGCGGCAAGGTCACCGGGGGAATCGGTCCCGGGTTGGTGGGCGAGGTCATGGTCGAGGTGCGCGGTGGGGTCGAGGCGTTCCTCGCGTACTCCGCGCTGCCCGGGGAGGAACACGGCCCCGGCTCGCTCGTGGTGATCGTGGAATACCTGCCGCCGCGCACGGTGTACGTGGCCGCCGCGTTCGGGTGAACCGGCGCGAACTCCCCATGGGGAGCTCCCTCTTGGCGTGCACTCGCGGTACGAGGACACTCCGAGACAAGCCAACGTGGGGGGATGCTCGTGCTCTATACCGTGCTCGTCGTGCTCGGTTTGCTGGTCGTAGCGGTGGTCGTCTTCAAACTCATGTGGCGGGTGGCCGAGCCCAACGAGGCACTGGTCATCTCCGGTTCCCGGCACCACACCGAGGGCCTCGGCGAAGGCATGGGCTTTCGGATCGTCACCGGCCGCGGCACGCTCGTGCTGCCGTTCGTACAGGCCGTGCGCAAGCTCTCGCTCGACCTGAACGAGGCCGAGCTGTCCGTGGAGTGCGTGACCACGCAGGGCATCCCGCTGCGGGTGCAGAGCGTGGTGATCTTCAAGATCGGCGACGACTACGTCTCGATCGCGAACGCGGCTCGCCGCTTCCTCGACCAGCAGAAGCAGATGGAGTCCCGGGTCCGCAAGGTGCTGGCCGGACACCTGCGCTCGATCGTGGGCGGGCTGACCGTCGAGGACATGATCCGCGACCGGGAGAAGCTCACCGCGCACGTGCGCGCGGCCTCGGGGTCGGACATGGAGAAGCTCGGACTGATCGTCGACAGCCTCCAGATCCAGGAGATCGACGACCCGACGGGCTACATCAAGAACATGGCCGCGCCGCACACCGCGGCGGTGATCCGGGACGCGCGCATCGCGGAGGCGCTGGCCACCCGCAAGGCCACCGAGGCCGAGCAGGACGCGAAGGCACGGATGGCCCAGGCCACCCGGGACAGCGAGATCCAGCAGGCCGGCTACCAGGCCGAGCGGGACGAGGCCACCGCGCGGTCGCGGCAGGCGGGCCCGCTGGCCGACGCCGCCGCCAAGCAGGAGGTGGTGGTCCAGGAGACCCGGGTCGCCGAGTTGGAGGCCATGCGGCGCGAGCAGCAGCTCCAGGCCGACGTGCGCAAGCCGGCCGACGCGCAGGCGTACGAGACGCGCACCCGGGCCCAGGCCGAACGCGACGCGCGGATCTCGGCGGCCGAGGCGAACGCCCGGGAGACCGAGTTGGCCGCGATCGCCGACGCGGAGGCGACCAAGGTGCGCGGTCTGGCCGCCGCCGAGGCCACCCTGGCGACGGGCAAGGCCCAGGCCGAGGCGGCGAAGGCCAAGGGCCTGGCCGAGGCGGCCGCGATCGCCGCCCGGGCGGCGGCACTGGCCGAGAACCAGGAGGCCGTGGTCGCCCAGCAACTCGCGGAGAACTGGCCGGAGATCGTCCGAGCCGGCGCCGAGGCGTTCGGCAACGTCGACCACATGGTCCTGCTCAACGGCGGCGACGGCATGGGCGACCTGTTCGCCAAGGCCCTCACGATGGGCGGTACGGGTTTGGGCATCGCCCGCCAACTCCTGGCCGGCGGCACGGGCAACGGCACCAAGCCCGACCCCACCCACAACGGCACACCGACCCCGAAGGCGGTCCGAGTCGCGGTGGACACGGACTCCGCCCCGGAGCCGAACCGGACCCCGGACTCGGACCTGGACCCGGCCCCGGACTCGGACCCGGCCCCGGCTTTGGCTTTGGCCTCGGCCCCGGAGCACGAGAAGCACGACCACCACTGACCCATAGGCGCCGCCCGGGCCGATGTCCCCCGGCCGGCGATCGTGGACGAACCGGCACTCGGACGACTTGCCCCGGAAGCAGCCGTATCGAGGTGGCGGTCGACCCGGCGGGTAGCCGGACCGACTCACCGAACATCCCCAGTGCCGATGTGCCGACCGATGTCCTGTCCCGACCGGCCCTTCGCGCCTCGGCGCGCGGGGCCGGTCGTTGTCGTACGTCCCCGCGCCCCACCCCGAAGGCGGGAAAGCCTCTCGGCCGGCTGCGCGAGATGGGCTTCATCCCGCCGTCGAGTTCGCGGATTCGCCGGCGAACCGGGCTCGGCGAGCTGCTGATTGCGGAATGTCGCCACGCGGCCGCATGGACAACGTCTAGCCTGATATCAGGTCACATCAGCGAGTCTTCGCTACGTCGGTGGATGCGCAATAAAGGGGACAGCATGCGTGAACTGTATGCATGTCAGCTCTTGCTGGCTGATCGTCAAGTGCCCCCTGCTGTGGCACTGGAGCGGGCTGAAGGACTCGTGCGGGAGTGGATTGCCCGCCCGGCCAAAATAGATCCCGAGATTCTCCGCGACGGTCATTTCAAGTCCGAGGACGGACATGTGACATCGTCCGCAAGATATGATTCGGTGGATAGCAGCCTTTCCGGCTGGACGTGCATATGGCGTTTCCCCGACGCCGAGGATCCATCAGTGAGATGGTGTCTGGACCTGGCCCTGTCAATGGACGGGGATGCCATCTGTGCAACATTCCGCATCGGGCTTCAGTCGGCCGGTCGGGATTTCCACTTGCGGAGACCCTCCTATCTATTTTCCTCGCCGGCAATCGTCCGCACGCTGTTACGTCAATTCGAGGTCGTCGATGCCGGATGGCCGGTCACTCCCGATTTCAACGCGCTCCTGGCCGGCGACATTTCCAAGTTCTTCGAGTGGCTGACGGACAGTCGACGAGCACTTCCTGTCATCGTGGTGACCAAGCACCCTTCGACGGGCCGGCCCCTGGTCAACCCGAAGGTGCTGGCCAAGGAAATGGCGGGGGTCGCGCACGTCGTCGTGCTCGCGACACACCTGGCCTCTCTCGCCCTGAGCGACCGGGCCGGCGCCCAACGATCAGTGCGGCAAGGCGCCGTGCGGTTGTACTGGCCCAAGTTCGACGTCGAGGCAGATCCTCGGGACCACAAGCTCTGGATCGCGTCGCGGCTCATGACGGATGGCAGTGCACTGGTCGACGAACTCAGGAGATTGCTCGGTTCGGTCAGTGCCGCATCCGTTCCGGAGAATGCGGTCATCGATCGGATCCGACTCGCGCGCCGACGCCAAGTCGCTGCCAGCACCGAGCTTCCGGAATGGGTTCGCGAGTATCTCGACAGCACGGATGCCGAGCTTCGTTCGCTCAGAGACGAGCGGAATGAACTCAAAAGCTCCCTGGCGATCGCCCTGTCGAACCTCGCGGCCATCAGCGAGCAGTACGATCTCGAACAACGAAATGTGTCCTCTTCGTCTTCTGCGCACAGCACGTCCGGCTCGACCGGGGGAGTTGATATTTCACAACTCGCGGTAATCGATGCGTATGATCGAGCAAAAGCTGAGATCGGCGACGATCTTGTTTTTCTGCCCAGTGCGGACGACAGCATCAGAGATTTTGTCAACTATAAGGACACCAGTAAGCTTTTCCAGGCGATTCTGCATGTTGCGGAAGCCGGTCGCAAATGGAGAGAGCAGACGATGGGTCAACCCTTCGGCGAGTTCTTTTCCGCCCATGGATATCGCTATTCTGCGCGCAATCCGGCTGCCCACGACAGACGTCACAAGCGCCACTACCAGGTCAGGTACAAGGGCAGGACGGTAACCCTGGGACCCCACCTGAAGGTTGACGAGTCGACCAGCCCGGACCAGTGCCTGCGCATCTACTGGTACCTCGACAGTGACGAGAAATTGCTCGTCATCGGCCATGTCGGACGTCATCTACCGGATTGATCGGGGCCGGACGAGCGCGCCGGCCCGGCCCGCCGAGGGCTACCGCCTCCGTTCCGCCTTCTGGCGGGCCACGTATGCCGCTGCCTGGGTGCGGCGTTCCATGCCGAGTTTGGCCAGCAGGCTGGACACGTAGTTCTTGACCGTCTTCTCGGCCAAGTGCATCTCGGTGCCGATCTGGCGGTTCGTCATGCCCTCGCCGATCAGGTCCAGGATGCGGCGCTCCTGGTCGCTCAGGGCGGCCAGGCGCTCGTCGCCGCGGTTGCCGCCGCGCAGCCGTTCCAGCACGCGGGCGGTCGCCGCCGGGTCGAGCAGCGACTTGCCGGACGCCACGTCGCGTACCGCGCCGACCAGGTCGGAGCCGCGGATGTCCTTGAGCACGTAGCCGGACGCGCCCGCCATGATCGCGTCGAACAGGGCCTCGTCGTCGGAGAACGAGGTGAGCATCAGGCAGCGCACGTCGGGCAGTTGCGAGCGGATCTCCCGGCACACCTCGACCCCGCTCCCGTCCGGCAGCCGGACGTCGAGCACCGCGACCTGCGGGTGGGTCGCCGGGATGCGCACGAGCGCCTCGGCGGCCGTACCGGCCTCGCCGACCACATCGATGTCGTCCTCGATGGACAACAACTCGTGCACGCCGCGGCGGACCACTTCGTGGTCATCGAGGAGAAATACCCGAATACTTCCCTGATCAGTCACTTGTACAGGTTCCCACGGGGACCGCCCAGGGGCCTTGCGGCACCCCGGGAAGGGGCGTGTCGGGCGCGACACGCCGGCCTTTTGTCGAGGGTCCACAAAGGGCAACTCCTCGTTCGGGCCGGTCGCCACTACGTATGGGCGGGACTGGTGGGTAACGTTGCGGTGTGCGGTTTCCGAACCGCATGCCTGTGCGCAGGTGCCACCCGGATTCACCCGGGAATTCCTAGGAAATCCTAGGAAGTACAGCCACCAATCGCCGTGTCTGCACATCAAGGTAGCCGCGCACACCCCGCGCGGAACCGGGCCCGGCGATCCGGACCCGGTCCACGGCGACCCCGCGGACCGGACAGACGGAGGAGAGAACGTGGCAGTGGACAGTAGGGACGGGACATTGTTTCCGCCCGATTCCGGAGCCGGTCCAGAACTGATCCAGTTGCTCACCCCCGAGGGCGAGCGCGTCGAACACCCCGATTACGCGATCGACCTCTCCGACGACGAATACCTGAGCCTGTACCGGGACCTCGTTCTGGTGCGGCGCTTCGATGCCGAGGCCACCGCCCTCCAACGGCAGGGTGAGCTGGGCCTTTGGGCCTCGCTGCTGGGCCAGGAGGCGGCCCAGATCGGGTCGGGACGAGCGCTGCGCTCGGACGACTATGTGTTTCCCACCTACCGTGAGCACGGTGTCGCGTGGTGTCGCGGCGTGGACCCCTTGAACCTGCTCGGGATGTTCCGCGGCGTCAACCACGGTGGTTGGGATCCGCGCGAGAACAATTTCCACCTCTACACGATCGTCATCGGCGCGCAGACGCTGCACGGCGTCGGATACGCGATGGGCCGGCAACGCGACGGAGGCGATTCCGCGGTCGTCACGTATTTCGGTGACGGCGCCTCCAGCCAGGGCGATGTCAACGAGGCATTCACCTTCGCGGCCGTGTTCAACGCACCCGTGGTGTTCTTCTGCCAGAACAATCAATGGGCGATCTCGGAACCGACCGAACGGCAGATGAAGGTGCCGCTGTATCAGCGCGCCGCGGGATTCGGTTTTCCCGGAGTTCGGGTGGACGGAAACGACGTCCTCGCCTGCCTCGCGGTGACCAGGGCCGCACTGGCCCGGGCCCGGCGCGGCGAGGGCCCGATGCTGATCGAGGCGTTCACCTACCGAATGGGCGCCCACACCACCTCCGACGACCCGACCCGCTATCGGCTGAGCGCGGAACTCGAGGAGTGGAAGCACAAGGATCCGATCGAACGGCTCAAGGCGTACATCCACAAGCGTGGGATCGCCGACCCCGCGTTCTTCGCGGCGCTCGAGGCCGAGAGCGAGGAACTGGGCAAGCGCGTGCGCAACGGCGTGCGGACGATGCCGGATCCGGATCCGGCGGTGGCGTTGTTCGAGCACGTGTACGCCGACGCGCACACGCTCGTGGATCGGGAACGGGCCGAGTTCGAGGCTTACCACGCGTCCTTCGTCGACGCCGGGGAGGACGGGCACTGATGGCTCCCGCACAGTCGACGGGCACGGCCCGTCAGATGTCGCTGGTACAGGCCCTCAACGCGGGTCTGCGCAAGTCGCTGGAGACCGATCCCAAGGTCCTGATCATGGGTGAGGACATCGGCAAGCTCGGTGGCGTCTTCCGGGTCACCGACGGCCTGCAGAAGGACTTCGGCGAGGACCGGGTGGTGGACACCCCGCTCGCCGAGTCCGGCATCGTCGGCACCGCGATCGGCCTCGCCCTCGCGGGCTACCGGCCGGTCGTGGAGATCCAGTTCGACGGTTTCGTGTTCCCCGCGTTCGACCAGATCGTCACCCAGGTCGCGAAGATGCACGCCCGGTCGCTGGGCTTCGTGAAGCTGCCGATCGTGATCCGCATCCCGTTCGGCGGCGGCATCGGCGCGGTCGAGCACCACAGCGAGTCGCCGGAGGCGTATTTCGCGCACACCGCCGGGCTGCGCGTGGTGTCCTGCTCGAATCCGGTGGACGCCTACTGGATGATCCAGCAGGCCATCGAGTCCGACGACCCGGTGATCTTCCTGGAGCCCAAGCGGCGCTACTGGACCAAGGCCGAGGTGGACCCGACCGCCACGCCCGACCCGCTGCACGGGTCGCGGCTGGTGCGCTCGGGTGACGCGTGCACGGTGGTCGCGTACGGGCCGATGGTCGCGACCTGCCTGGAGGCTGCCGCGGCGGCCGCCGAGGAGGGGCGTGAGCTGGAGGTGATCGACCTGCGCTCGCTGTCTCCGCTGGACTTCGACGCGGTCGAGGAGTCGGTCGAGCGGACCCACCGCCTCGTGGTCGTGCACGAGGCGCCCTCGTTCCTGGGGATCGGCGCGGAGATCGCCGCGACGATCACCGAGCGGTGCTTCTACCACTTGGAGGCGCCGGTGCTGCGGGTCGGCGGCTATCACACGCCCTACCCGCCGTCCCGGGTCGAGGAGGAGTACCTCCCCGACCTGGACCGTGTGCTCGATGCCGTCGACCGCTCCCTGGCCTGGTGAGGAACCACGTGTCCGAGGTGAAGAAGTTCCTGATGCCCGACGTCGGCGAGGGCCTCGAAGAGGCCGACATCGTCGCGTGGCACGTCAAGGTCGGTGACGAGGTCAGCGACGGCCAGGTCATCGTCGAGGTCGAGACGGCGAAGGCGCTCGTCGAACTGCCCTGTCCGTTCGACGGGGTGGTGACCGAGCTGCTGGCGGGCGAGGGCGAGACGGTCGCGGTCGGTACGCCGATCATCGCGGTCGCTCCGGCCGGCAGCGCCGTACCGGCTCCCGCGCCCGTACCGGCTCCCGCTGCGGAGCCGGCCGCACCGGCCCCAATCCCCGCGCCCCCCGCGCCGGCCGATCGCGGCCAGGCCCTCGCCGAGGACCTGGTGCCCGAGCCGGCCGAGGCCGCGCCGGCGGCGAAGAAGGACGCCCGCACGGCGGTCCTGGTCGGCTACGGCGTCCGCACCACGACCGGTCGGCGCCGGCCCCGCAGGACCGACACCCCGGTCGTCCCGACCGCGAACGGCTCGGCCGCCCGCGGACCGGCCGGCGGCGGCTCGATCGTGCTCGCCAAGCCACCGGTCCGCAAGCTGGCCCGGGACCTGGGCGTGGACCTCGCGGCGGTGCGCCCGTCGGGCCCCGGCGGGACGGTGACGCGCGAGGACGTACACGCCGCCACGCGGCCCGAACCCGCCGTCGCGTTCCCCGCGACGCTGCCGGGCGAGACCATCGCGGGCGAGCGGCGCGTCCCGGTCAAGGGCGTCCGCAAGGCGACCGCCCAGGCGATGGTGGCGAGCGCGTTCTCCGCGCCGCACGTCACCGAGTGGGTGACGGTCGACGTGACCCGCACGGTCAAGCTCGTGCGCAAGCTGCGCGAGTTGCCCGACTTCGCCGACATCAAGGTGAGTCCGCTGCTCGTGGTCGCCCGGGCGCTGCTCGTGGCGATCGCGCGGCACCCGGACGTCAACGCGTCGTGGGACGAGGACAACCAGGAGATCGTGATCCGCGACCGGATCAACCTGGGCATCGCCGCCGCGACGCCGCGCGGGCTGATCGTGCCGAACATCAAGAACGCGGGCGCGAAGAGCCTGACCGCGCTGGCGAGCGCGCTGACCGAGCTGGTCGCGACGGCTCGGGACGGCCGTACGTCCCCCGCCGACATGGCGGGCGGCACGGTCACGATCACCAACGTGGGCGTGTTCGGGGTGGACGGCGGTACGCCGATCCTCAACCCGGGCGAGGCCGCGATCCTGGCGGTCGGCGCGATTCGCGAACAGCCGTGGGTGCACAAGGGCAAGGTGAAGCCTCGTCAGGTGGCCACGCTGTCGCTGTCGTTCGACCACCGCATGGTGGACGGTGAGTTGGGTTCGCGCGTGTTGGCGGACGTGGCCGAGATGCTGGAGCGGCCGAAGCTGCTCTTTGCGCGTGGCTGACGGCTGATCGCGGCCCGGCGGCCGGCGATGCCGGCCTCGAACGCCGGCCGGGCTTGAAAACCAAGCCCGGCCGGCGTTTTGCGGACGAACCGGCCGCGGGTCGGCCGTGCCTTCCGAGGGCCCGGTCGCATGTATGTCCGGGGGCGCCCCCTAATGTCTATGTACTGTGAAGCCATCCGCGAGCACAGCCCCGTCCCGGCCCGGTGGAAAGATCGCCTGGATCATGTGGGCGGTCGCGGCTTCGGTATACGTCGTCGCGGTGTTCCATCGCAGCAGCCTCGGCGTGGCCGGCATCGACGCGCAGGAGCGGTTCGACGTCTCCGCGTCGCAGCTGTCGCTGTTCCCGATGCTGCAACTGCTCGTGTACGCCGGCCTGCAGATACCCGTCGGCGCGCTGACCGACCGGTTCGGCGCCAAACGGGTCCTCACCTGCGGACTCGTGCTGATGACGGCGGGTCAGTTCACCTTCGCCTTCGCGCACGGGTTCACCGGCGCGGTGTTCGCGCGCGTGCTGGTCGGCATGGGCGACGCGATGACCTTCGTGAGCGTGCTGCGGGTGGTCTCGGTGTGGTTCCCGTCGCAGCGGGCAGCCGTGCTCACCCAGTTGACCGCGCTGCTCGGGATGGCCGGCAACCTCGCGAGCGCCACGCCGCTGGCCGGCGCGCTGCACGCGTTCGGGTGGAGCCGCACGTTCGCGGTCTCGGCCGGGATGGGGGTCCTGGTACTGCTCGTGGTCCTGGCGGTGCTGCGCGACCACCCGGACGGGGTCGTTCGGGCCAGGCCGGTCGGCGGGCCCGGCATGTGGTCCCAGGTGCGCGCGGCGTGGGCCGAGCCCGGCACCCGGCTCGGGTTGTGGGCGCACTGGGCGTGCGGATGCCTGCCCCAGGTCTTCCTGATGTTGTGGGGCTTCCCGTTCCTGGTCGAGGGCCAGGGCCTGTCGAAGGGCACCGCGAGCACGCTGCTCACCGTGGCGATCGTGATCAACATGGTCGCGTGCCTGGTGGTCGGCCCGCTGATCACCCGCCGCCCGCGCAGCAAGCTCCCGTTGTGCGTCGGCATGCCCGTGCTCGCCGGCCTGCTGTGGGCGGCCGTGCTGATCCCGTCCGAGCCCTCGCCGCTGTGGCTGCTCGTCCTGCTCGCGCTCGTGATCGGCCCGGGCGGCGCGCTGTCCCTGGTCGGCATGGAGTTCGCGCGCGCCGGCAATCCGCCGCACCGGCTCGGCACGGTGTCGGGCATCGTCAACGTCGGCGGGTTCGCCGCCGCGACCCTGTGCCTGTTCGCGATCGGCCTGGTCCTGGACCTGGTCGAGCCCGGCGACGGCGCGCACAGCCTGGACGCCTACCGGGTCGCGATGGCCGTACAGGCGGTGCCGCTGCTGCTCGGCGTCGGCCTGGTCGTGCACTACGCCCGCCGGGTCCGGGCCAAGGGCCGGTCGCGCGACGCGGTGTGTGTCGTGGCGCGGCGGCTGCCGGAGCGCGAGAGCGTCCCCGACGCCGGCTGACGCCGCGCCCGACACCCACCGGTCAGGGCGTGACGGCCATACAACCCAGGATCCGCTGCGCGAGGTCGGGATCGCCCTCGATCTTCACCTCGGCACGGCCCGCGGACACCCGCCCGCACATCAGCCGGACGAACGTCTCCCAGTCGGTGGACAGCGTCACCAGCGGCCCGAGCGGGACCTGCCCGTCGAGCCGGCCCCGGCCGTTCTCGTCGACCGTGACGGTGCGCATGAACTCGACCGCCCCGGTCACGTCGAACACGACGGACGCGCCGGCGGGTGCCTTCGCGTCCTTGGCCACCACCCGGGGCAGCCCGGCCAGCAGGAAGTCGCGCGTGATCAGCGCGGCGGGCGAGTCCAGGTTGCCGGGCGCGCCGATCGCGCGCCGTACGTCCTGCTCGTGCACCCATACGTCGAACACGCGTTGGCTGAGCAGGAAGCGGTAGGGGACGCTGCGGCCCATGATGCCGCGCACCTCGTCCTCCGGGCCGCGGTCGGACTCGTCGAGCATCCGGCGCCGACGCAGGATCACGTACTCCAGCTCGCCGGTCATCTCCGGCGAGGTGTGGCAGCGCCGGACATCGACGGGTATTTCCGTGTAGCGGCTGAACTCGTCGTGCACGTGCCGCAGATCACGCGGCAGCGTGTGGATGGGCCGCGGATCGCCGAGCAGTTCGAGCTCGATCCCGATCACATGCGACACGATGTCGCGGACCGACCAGCCCGGACATTCGGTCGCGCTGCTCCATCGGCCCTCGGTGAGGGTGGAGACCAGATCTTTGAGGGAGCGTACCGAGTGCTCCCAAGCGTCGGCGTGCGTTTTCAGGTCGTTGGTCACGTACTACCTCTTGTCGCTGCGTCACCGGTCGACTGGACGGGTGCGACCGCTGCTTTGACGTGGTCCGGGATCCTTGCAGGCACGTTACGCTGCCACAGATCCCGCGGTCAGCCCGTTCGCGGGAAGTAAGCGCTGGTAGGTGAGGAAAGTGCGCGTTTCGCTCGTACAACTCGACGTCGATCCGGCGGTCCCCGCCGAGGACCGCCTGGCCGAGGTCTCCGCCCTGGTCCGGAGCCGGAGCGGCGATCACTTGGTGGTGCTCCCCGAGCTGTGGCTGCACACCGGGTGGGTCTACGACGGCTGGGCGTCGGGTGCCGAGGGCGTACACGGCCCGGTCGCCCAGGCCATGGCCCGCGCGGCGCGCGACGCCGGGGTCTGGCTGCACGCGGGCAGCATCATCGAGCGCGGCGCGGACGACAACCTCTACAACACCTCGCTCGTCTTCGACCCCGACGGCGCGCTGCGCGGCACCTATCGCAAGATCCACCGCTTCGGCTTCACCGGCGGCGAGGCCACCCTCATCTCGCGCGGCACCGAGACCGCGCAGGTCCGCATGCCGTGGGCCGAGGTCGGCCTGGCGACGTGCTACGACCTGCGCTTCCCGGAGCTGTTCCGACGCATCCTCGACGCGGGCGCCGAGGTGCTGGTGATCCCCGCCGCGTGGCCGGCGCGGCGGGTCGAGCACTGGCGCGTGCTGGCCCGCGCCAGGGCGATCGAGAACCAGATGTTCGTGCTCGCCTGCAACGTGACGGGCAGCCAGGGCGGCCAGGCGATGGGCGGTCACAGCATGGTGATCGACCCGTGGGGCGAGATCGTCGCCGAGGCCGGTGCCGAACAGACCGTGCTGACCGCCGAGATCGACCCGGCGTTGGTGGCCAAGACCCGCGAGGACTTCCCGGTCCTGCAGAACCGGGTGTTCTGAGCCGCCGAGCGGGCCGCACGGGTGAATACACCTAGGGCGCCCTAGAGGTGGATGTTCTTGAGCTCCTTGCCCGCCGCGTCGTACGCCTTGAGGTCGTACGCGGGGTCGGCCTTGCGCGAGGTCACCACGAGTACGTAGACGCGCGTGGTGGGGGCGATCTGCACGGGGCGGATCACCACGGGGTCCTTGTGTCCCTTCCAGGTGACCTCCAAGTGGTCCACGTCGGGCGACACCTCGGCCTGGTACACCGCCGCGAAGAGGTCGTCCTCGCCCACGACCGGTCCGGTGGTGCCGCCACCGCCGAACCGGTTCCGGTCGGCCGCCTTGTCCTGCTCGGTCCGGCCCGGCGTGCTGCCGCACATCTTCAGCGTCTCGGTGAACACCTGCTTCTCGACCTCCTCGAAGCAGGTGCGCTCCGAACCCTCCGTCCAGGCCCGGAACTTCCACGGCTTCCCGGCCACCACGCCCGCGGCCACGATGTCGGGACCCGCGCCGGGCGGCCTGGTGCCGCCGTCGACGGAGACGATGTCGGTGGATCGGCCGTCCTCGTCCAGCACACCTCCCGCGATGACGGCACCGCCGCCACCCACCACCAGCGCGGTCGCCAGGGTCGCCCCCACCGTGAACCCGCGCCACCGGCGCTTCCTCGACCGCTCGATCGCCACCTCCGCCGACGGCGGAGTCAACTCGGTCGCCTGGATCTCTGCCATGAAGGCCTCCCTCAGTGCGGTGCCGTCGTCGGCCATGGCCGCACCTCCGTATCCGAAGTGGAAGGGGTATCCGTCTGACGTGGGATCAGATCGGCGAGTTGGGGGTCCTTGCGGAGTTGGGCGAGGCCCTTGAACGTCTGGCTGCGCACCGTACCGACCGTGCACCCGAGGATCTTCGCGACCTCGGACTCGGACCGGTCCTCCCAGTGCCGCAGCACCACGGCCGCCCGCCGCCCGGCCGGCAGCCGGCTCAACGCGGCCATCAGCACGCTGCGTTGGGCCACGGCCGAGGTCGGATCGGGCCCCGCCCGATCCGGCAGGCGGTCGGTCAGGAACTGCCGGACCCGGCGTCTTCGGGTCCGCGACAGATTGACGTTCACGAGGATGCGGCGGACGTAGGCGTCCGGATTCTCCGCCGCGCGCACGCGCTCCCACGCCGTGAAGACCTTGGTGACCGTGGTCTGGGCCAGGTCCTCGGCCTCGTCGCGATCACCGCACAGCAGGTACGCGGTGCGCACCAGGGCCGTGCGGTGTAGCTCGACGTAGGTTCGGAACTCGTCTTCTTCGCTTCGGGATCTCAACCGTGCCCCCTTCCACCCGTAAAGACAGGGGGGAAGGGGGAAATCTATGCCGCGCCTCGAACTCGATTTCGAGCGGCGTGCCCACCGATCGCTCGGCGTCGATCCGTGCGGTTCAGTCGTCGTCCTCGCTGCTCAACCGGTCCACGCACACCGCGATCGCGATGATCAGCGCGTGGTCCCACCCGGGCGCGATGTCGACGCCGTACGTGTCGCGCACGCGCAACCACTTGCGGGTGATCTGCGCGACCGGCCCGTTCGGGCCCGAGATCCCGTACTCGTGGTGGAACATGTCGCCGCGGACGGACAGTTCGAGCCCGATCGCGAGCTCCACCTCGAACGCCTCGTGCAGCGGCGTGAACATCTTCTTGCGCACCGTCGCGACCGTTTCGCCGGTCGAGTCCTCTACCTTCATCGCGTGGTGGATCGTCATGATCTTCTTCTTCACGGTGGCGAGCACCGTGCCGGCCGCGTCCTTGAGCTCCAGCCGGTCGTGCAGGGTCAGTGCCTTGCCGTCGACGAGATAGACCTTCTCGCCGTCCTCGGTCGTGACCCAGAAGTCGTCGCCGATCGCGAACATCTTCTCGCGCACGAGATAGCGGCCGGGAGCTACTCCCGGATACACCTGGGCTCCGTCGTACTCGTCCCCGAACACTGCTGCCTCCACGGTCGCGACACGTTGTCGAGCAGACTTCCCCGTTCGACGGCGATCAGTCGTGCGGGCACTGTCCGGATACGCCCGGTTGGGTGGGGTGCGTCCCGTACACGCCCACGGCGGCCGACTGTGGCCGACCCGGATGGTTCACTTCGGATCATGAGCAGCTCCGCGCGCCGAGCCCGGGTCCGGGCCCCCGAGTTGTCCGGTTCCGGCGGCTGGATCAACACCGAGGGGCCCGGCCCGACCCTGGCCGATCTGCGCGGGCGGATCGTGCTGCTCGACTTCTGGACGTCGGCCTGCGTGAACTGCCACCACGTGCTGGAGGAACTGCGCGACATCGAGGACCGCCACCGCGACGTGCTCACCGTGATCGGCGTGCACTCGCCCAAGTTCGAGCACGAGGCCGAGCACGGCACGGTCGTGTGCGCCGTACAGCGGCACGAGGTGCGGCACCCGGTCCTGGACGACCCCGAGCTGTCCACCTGGAAGCAGTACGCGGTGCACGCGTGGCCCACCCTGGTGGTCGTCGACCCCGAGGGCTATGTCGTCGCACAGTTGTCCGGTGCGGGGCACAGCACCGAAATCGAGGCGCTGATCCGCGATTTGACGGCCGAGCACGAGGGCAAGGGCACGCTGCGCCGGGTCCCGGAGGAGTACGAGCGGCTCGAATCGCCGCGCACCGACCTGCGCTTCCCGGGCAAGGTGCTGCGGCTGCCCTCCGGCGCGCTGCTGGTCGCGGACACCGGCCACCACTCGCTCGCCGAACTGTCCGACGACGGCCGCACGGTCCTGCGCCGGATCGGTACCGGCCGGCGCGGCATGCTCGACGGCGGCCCGCGGCACGCGATGTTCGCCGAGCCGCACGGGATGGCCCTGCTGCCCACCGAGGTCGCCGCGCACGTGCGGTACGACATCGTGGTCGCCGACACCGCCAACCACGCCCTGCGCGGCGTCTCGCTGGCCACCGGCTCGACCCGGACGGTCGCGGGCACCGGGCGGCAGTGGCGGAGCGGCGCGTCCGACCACGGCGCGGCCCGCTCGATCGATCTGTCCAGCCCGTGGGACCTCGCGTGGTTCGGCGGCCGGATCATCGTCGCGATGGCCGGCGTGCACCAGCTCTGGGAGTTCGACCCGGTCGGCGAGGGGGTCGGCGTGCTGGCCGGCACCACCGACGAGGGGATGGAGGACGGCCCGGTCGACACCGCCAACTTCGCCCAGCCCTCGGGCCTGGCGGTCTCGCCGGACCGGCACACGTTGTGGATCGTGGACGCGGAGAGCTCGGCGCTGCGCCGGCTGGTCGACGGCCGGATCGAGACGGTCGTCGGCCGCGGCCTGTTCGACTTCGGTCTGCGGGACGGCCCGGCCGACCACGCGCTGTTCCAACACCCGCTGGGCGTCGATGCGTTGCCGGACGGCTCGGTGGTGGTCGCGGACACCTACAACGGCGCGCTGCGTCGCTACGACCCGGCCGACGGGTTCGTCTCCACCCTGCTGACGAGCCTGGAGGAGCCGGCGGCGGTGGTCGCCGACCTCGACGAGGAGCTGTACCTGACCGTGGTCGAGTCGGCGGGGCACCGCGTGCGCCGGCTGCGCATGCCGCACACCTGAGCGGCGCTCCCGGGTGCTGCTCTCGGGTTGCTCCCGGGCCGGACGGCGACGACCGCGGCCCGGAGCGGGAGGGGAAGGACTCCGGGGCCGCGGTCGTCAGGGGGCGGTGGTCGTGGTCTCAGCGCCGGTAGTAGCGGCGGGTCGGCCGTTCCTGGACGACGCGCTCGACCGGCGGCTGCTCGATGTAGCCGTCCACCGGCGGCGGGCCGGGGTTGAGCGACGCGTCGCGCTGCCGCGGCGCCCATACGACGAGGAACATCGCGATGCCGACGACGCCGGCGAGCATGAGCACGATGCCGACGATGTCCAGGTTGAGGCCGGACACGCTCCAGTCGGTTGCGAAGGTCAGGATCGCGCCCACCGCGATCAGCAGGATGCCCGCTCCGATGCCCATGAGTCGTTCACTCCGATCCGCTTGCGTGCGGCGGGTTTTCGCTGTGCCCGATTGTCTGTCGGCTCGCGTCTACCCGGAGTGTCGCAACCCATGCGAACGGATTCGGAACGCGCTCAGCCCGCCAGGAAGGCGGCCGCGGCGGAGGCGAGCAGGTGCGGGTCCTCGGCGCCGCACAGCTCGCGCGACGAGTGCATCGACAGGCACGCCGCGCCGACGTCCACGGTCTCGATCCCCAGGCGGGTCGCGGTGATCGGGCCGATCGTGGTCCCGCAGCCCATCGAGTTGATGCCGACGAAGGTCTGCCACGGCACCCCGGCGCGCTCGCACGCGGCGGCCCACACGGCCCGCCCGCGCGCGTCGGTCGCGTAGCGCTGGTTCGTGTTGACCTTCAGGATCGGGCCGCCGTTGGGCACCGGGTGGTGGCCGGGCTCGTGCCGTCCGACGTAGTTCGGGTGCACCGCGTGGCCGACGTCGCTGGAGAGGTGGAACGAGTCGGCGAACGCGCGGGCCCGGTCGTCGAGCGACCCGCCGCGCGAGCTGACCACCCGGGTCAGCACGGTCTCCAGGAGCGGCCCGGCCGCGCCGGTGGTCGACTCGCTGCCGGTCTCCTCGTGGTCGAACGCACCGAACACGGGGATGTGCGCCGCACCGTCGTGCGCCGCCGCGAGCAGGGCCGCCAGGCCCGCGTGCACGGACAGCAGGTTGTCCAGGCGGGCGGCCGCGAGCAGTTCGCCGTCGCGGCCGATGTAGGCCGGCTTCTGCACGTCGTGGACCATCAGGTCCCACCCGGCGACGTCCTCGGCGTCGACCCCGGCCTCGTCCGCGACGAAGCGGATCAGCGCCCCCTCGTCGATCTTGCCGAGCCCCCAGATCGGGGTCATGTGCTGCTGCTTGTCGAGCTGGAGGCCCGCCTCGTTGACCGTGCGGTCGAGGTGGATGGCGAGCTGGGGCACGCGCAGCAGCGGGCGGTCCACGAGGACCAGGCGCTCGGTGCCGTCGCGCAGCGCGATCCGCCCCGACAGCCCCAGGTCGCGGTCGAGCCAGGTGTTCAGCAGCGTGCCGCCGTACAGCTCGACGGCGACCTGCCGCCACCCGGCCGCACCGGTGTCGGGGTGCGGCTTGACCCGCAGCGTGGGCGAGTCGGTGTGCGCGCCGAAGATCCGGAACCCGCGGGTGACCTCGGTGCCCTCGGGCACGTACCAGGCCACGATCGCACCGCCGCGCAGCACGTACCGCCCGCCCGCCTCGCCGTCCCACGCGGCCGTCTCCACGAGCCGCCGAAAGCCTGCGGCCTCCAGCCGCTCGGCCACGTTCGCCGCCGCGTGGTACGGGGACGGACTGGCTCCGATGAACTCGATCAGGTCGTCGGTGTGGGTCCGGTCGAACCGGCGCGAGGTCATACACACTCCAAGGTCCACGGCGGCCGCCGCGAAGATCGTTTCGGGCACTCCGCCCCCGAGACTACGCCCGCCAAAACCACGAGACCGCCCCCCGCCCCCGACACGGGAGGACGAAGGACGGCCTTGAACAACCCCCACCGAGCCCCCCACCCCCGGTGCGTCAGCGCCCACCGACGGCGCCACGCTCGGGATCGACGAGCGAAGCGAGGAGAGCGGCGGAGCCGCGAGGTAAGACGTCGTGCCCCGGAACGAAGTGGAGGGGCACGACGTCACGAGCGAGGCGCCGCTTTTTGCGGAGGAGCGAAGCGGGGGAGCAAAAAGCGGCGCCTCGCGAGCCGGCGGCGAAGCCGCCCAAAAAAAGCAGCCGCCCAATCAGAAAGCCGCTTCCGGCAGCTCCATGATCGCGTTGTCGATCTCTTCCACCATCAACCGCTGCGGCGTGAGCAGCGGCAGGATCTCCCGCGCGAAGTGCTTCGCGGCCGCGACCTTGCCCTGGTAGAACGCCTCGTCCCGACCCGGCGTCCCGCCCAGCTTCTCCAGCGCCACGCTCGCCTGGCGCAGCAGCAGCCACGACACCACCAGGTCGCCCGCCGCGATCAGCAGCCGCGTCGTGTTCTGGCCGACCTTGTAGATCGAGTCGATCTCCTGCTCGGACGCCATCAGCTGGTTGATCATCGCGGCGACCATGCCCTGGACGTCCTCGGCGGCGGTCGCGAGCAGCTTGACCTCGGCGGCCAGCGCGCCCTCGGCGTTCGCGGCGATGAACTCCTGGATCTCGCCGGCCACGACGGTCAGCGCCTTGCCCTGGTCACGGACGATCTTGCGGAAGAAGAAGTCCTGGCCCTGGATCGCGGTGGTGCCCTCGTAGAGGGTGTCGATCTTGGCGTCCCGGATGTACTGCTCGATCGGGTATTCCTGGAGGAAGCCCGAGCCGCCGAAGGTCTGCAGCGACTGAGCGAGCTGCTCGTACGACTTCTCCGAGCCGTAACCCTTGACGATCGGCAGCAGCAGGTCGTTGACGCGGTCGGCGGTCTCGTCCGTCTCGCCGACGAGCGCGGCACCCTCGATCCGGTCCTGCCACGAGGACGTGTACATCACGAGTGCGCGCATGCCCTCGACGTACGCCTTCTGGGTGAGCAGCGAGCGGCGCACGTCGGGGTGGTGCGTGATGGTCACGCGCGGCGCGGCCTTGTTCGTCATCTGCGCGAGGTCGGCGCCCTGCGCGCGCTCCTTCGCGTACTCGAGCGCGTTGAGGTAGCCGGTCGACAGCGTCGCGATGGCCTTGGTGCCGACCATCATTCGGGCGTACTCGATGATCTTGAACATCTGCGCGATGCCGCTGTGCACCTCGCCGACGAGCGTGCCCACCGCGGGGACGCCGTGCTCGCCGAAGGTGAGCTCGCAGGTCGTGGAGACCTTGAGGCCCATCTTGTGCTCGACGTTGGTGACGAAGGCGCCGTTGCGCTCGCCGAGTTCGCCGGTCGCCTGGTCGAAGTGGAACTTCGGCACGACGAACAGCGACAGGCCCTTGGTGCCGGGGCCCGCACCCTCCGGGCGCGCGAGCACCAGGTGGATGATGTTCTCGGTCATGTCCTGGTCACCCGAGGTGATGAAGCGCTTGACGCCCTGGATGTGCCAGGTGCCGTCCTCCTGCTTGATCGCCTTGGTCCGGCCCGCGCCGACGTCGGAGCCCGCGTCGGGCTCGGTCAGCACCATCGTGGAGCCCCACTGGCGGTCGACCATGTGCATGGCGACCTGCTTCTGCTCCTCGGTGCCGAGCGAGTGCAGCACCTGGGCGAAGTCGGGACCGGCCGCGTACATCCACAGGGCAGGGTTGGCGCCGAGCACCAGCTCGGCCACCGACCAGCGCAGCGAACGCGGGCAGTTGGTGCCGCCCATGTTCTCGGGGAGCGCGAGGCGCCACCACTCCGAGTCCATGTACGCCTTGTACGACTTCTTGAACGCCTCCGGCAGCGTGGCCGAGTGCGTCGTCGGGTCGAAGACCGGTGGGTTGCGGTCGCCCTCCGCGAAGGAATCGGCGAGATCGTTGACCGCGAGGCGCTCGACCTCTTCGAGGATCGACCGCGCGGTGTCGACGTCCATGTCCGCGTACGGACCCGTGCCATAGACCTGCTCGCGTCCGAAGACCTCGAACAGGTTGAACTCCAGGTCGCGGAGATTCGACTTGTAGTGACCCATGACAGGCTCCGCCCGTGGTTGCGTCTGGTGAACTGCGCTGACTGAACTGAACTGAACCCAGTGTACTGGTGAGTAACATAATGATCGTACCCATGGGTAACTTTTTCAATGCCCGTGAGGTTCCCATCCGGTTACCACCAGGTACATGTGACCGTCTCGATGGAGGGCTCAAACCCGGGCCCCGGACCCGCTAGCCTCGTGGTGTGTACGGCTACGCAACGGAAGAACCCCAGGCCCGAGCGGAAGCGCCGGCGCTCACCGACGCCGTGCGCGCGTTCGCCACGGGTGTCATGAACGGCGAGGACTTCCAGTCCATCTTCATAGCGTCCAAGGTCTTCTGCCCGAGAGGTGATCGCCCGGGTTTCCTGGCCCTGCACAACACCCCGGAACCGGTGATCCCGATGTTCAGCTCGCTCGCCGAGCTGAAGAAGTACGCCGGCGAGGAATCCCGACACTTCACGGTGACCGGCGCGGAGGTCCTGGACCTGCTGCCGAACGGCTACGGCTTCGTGCTCGACCTGGACGGCGAGCACCGCGTGATGTTCGACGCGAAGGCCATAGAACAGATGATCGCCTTCGCGATGCGCCGGATGTACGGCTGACGCGATCGACCGAACCGCCCGGATCGACACCCACGCGTCACCCGGATGAGCGGGCCCGCCCCCGCACCCGCGCCCGCTTTCGGCAGGCGGGGTGCGGTCGCCACGTCGGAAGTGCCGAGCAGAATCCGACAGGCACCGAGTGGCCTCCGCGGACCGGGAGTTCGCGGCTTCGCCGGCTCGGTGTCCGAGGTCGGATGCGGTGGTCGGATCAGGCCGGGCGGTGGCCGTGGTTGGCTCTGTGCTTGCGGCGGGACTTGCGCTTGCGGGTCTTTTTCGACATCGCGCCCCCTTGTTCGTCGTGCCGCATGGTTACCCGAGGGCGGACCCCGTCCATGCTCGGAAGCGGGTTGTGGCGTAGTGATGCCGTTCTTCGGGGTGGCGGCTTTGCGTCGGGGGCCGAGGAGGTCGTCCAGGCTCATCGGGGGACGCCTCCCCGCCCGTCACGGGCGCGCGCCCACGGCGCCGGGGGCGGCGTCCTTGCGGGCCGCGCCGACCACGACGCGGTCGGCCGCGTCGAGCGCGCCGCCGCCGACCGGTGCCACCTCCACATACCCGTCGCCGGAGGTACCCGGACGGATCTCCACCCGCCGCTGCGCGCCGCCCTGGTCGAGCACTGTCACCACGGTCCGGCCGTCCGCGCCGGCGGAGACCGCCGACACCGGCACGACCAGGACGGGACCGCCCGACGAGGCCGCCTCGACGGTCAAGCGGACGTCCTGACCGGCCAGTTTGGGATCCAACGCCGCGGCGGGCACGACGATCATCGCGTAGCCCCGGCCGCCGGCCGACATCGGCGCCGACGCGCCACCGGCGCCCTGGGCGGCGCCCTCCTCGTTCGCGGCGGCCGGGGCGTCCGCGATCGACCGGACCTCGCCGGCGGCCTCGATCCCGGACAGCTCCGACAGGATCTTCACCTTCAGGCCGGGCCGCACCAGGCCCTTCTCGTGCGGCGCCAACCACCCCTTCACGACCAGGTCCCCGGCCGACACCGTCAGGGCCTTGTCCTTGACCTCACCGCCCACGACCGCCTGGACCGCGTCGACTCTGGCCGGGAAGCGGCTCAGGAACACCACCTCGGCGGCGGGCAACATCGCGCCCGACTTCGCCTTGAGCTCGGTGAGCGCGTTCTTCGCCTTGGTCAGGTCCTCGCTCGCGTAGCGCACCTGCTGGGCCGCGGCCTTCGATGCGTCCGCCGCACCGGAGGCGGGTGGCGACGTCGCACCGCCCGCCTTGGCCCCGTCCCGGGCCTGGGCCAACGCCCGTTCCGCGCCCGTGACCCGCTCCTCGGCGGCCTTGATCGCGTCGTCCCCACCCGCCGCCGGCGCGTCGTACCCGGTCGCCTTGTAGAACGCCGCCACGGCCGCCTTCGTCCCGGCCCCGTAGGTCCCCGCCTTGTCCGTACCGACCTTGTACCCGAGCCCTTTCAGCGCGACCTGCAACTGCTCGACATCGCGTCCCTCGCCACCCGGCCGCAGATCCCGATACACCGGCAACTCCCCAGGCAACACGAAGACCGGCCGCCCGGACACCTCCAGCAGCACCTGCCCGGCCTTCAGCACGTCCCCGGCTTTGACCCGAACCCCGGTCACCACCGGCTTCGTCGCCCCGCCACCGTCCTTGCCCCCGCCGACGGACACCTGCGGTGCCACCGTGACCGTCTGTCCCGCCGTCACCGTCCCCCGCAACACCACCGTGTCGGTGAGCACCCGCCGCTCCACCACCGCCGAGATCACCGACGATGCGGGCGCCTTGGCCGCTGCGGCCTTCTCGCCGGGCGACTTGACGAACCGTGCGGCCACCCGTCCTCCGCCGGACAGCACCAGGGCGGTCACGACCAGCCCGATGAGGATCCGCCGCCGTCGGGCCTCGGGCGTGGGCCCGGGGGCGAACTCCGGTTCGCCGGGGCCGAGTTCGGGACCAGGGGTCGTTCCGATGAGAATCCTCGCTTCGATCACACCGACAAGGGCCGCCGACCAGGCAACCGGAGACAACACTGCCAACGCGAAGGTGTACCCCGCACGGGAAGTGCGTTTTGGCCGGGGAAGTCGGTCACCTCCCGGCGAGCACGCGGGCGGCGTTGCGTGCCGAATTCGTCAACCACGCCGAGAACCGGTGAACGTTCCCGGCCACGGCGCCGGGGCGTTGCCCGGGAGCAGTAGAAGGCGCCGACGATCGAGTGCCGCGCGCCGAAGGAGGAGCCCCGGGCCCGGCACGCGATCGTCGGCGCCGGTTGGGCGACCGCGATGCGGTTCAGCGCGCGCGGCGTCCGTGGCGCAGGAGTTCGCCGCTGTGGACGCCGGTGGGCGCGTCGTTCTCGATGGTCACCCGGCCGTTGACCAGGATGTACCGGTAGCCCTTGGCGTCGATCACGGTCCGGAGCTGACCTGCCGGCAGGTCGTGGACGAACACCGGTTCGCCGTAGCCGAGTTCGTCGTAGTCGTAGACGATGATGTCGGCCGCGGCGCCCTCGCTGAGCACGCCCCGGTCGGTGAAGCCCGCGCAGCGCGCCGGCAGGCCGGACAGCCGCCAGTGCGCCTGCTCCAGCGAGGTCCACGCGTGCTTGCGGACGTACTCGACGATGTACTCGGTGCCGTACATGCCCGCACTCAGCGTCTTGAGGTGCGCGCCGCCGTCCGACAGGCCGGGGAGCAGGTACTCGTAGTCGACGAGTTCCTTGAGCCCCTCCAACGTCGCGTTGAACTGGCCGGTGTGCACCTCGGTCGTCAGCCCGTCGGCGATCGTGACGTCGCACAGCACGTCGACCGGGTGCCGGTCGAGCTTGGCGCCGATCTCCTTGAAGGTCAGGCCCTCGTACTGCTTGTACTCGTCGGTGAAGGTGCGGTGCAGCTTCATGTCCGGGTACAGGTGGTAGAACAGCGGGTCGAACTCGCGCAGCTCGGCCCGCACCGCGGGGTCGTTCAGCATCGCGATCTTCTCCTCGACCGTCTCGGCCTCGAAGATCGTGGCGACCGGCGGCCGGGTGGACACGCCGCCGTACAGGAAGCTGAACGGCACCGGCACGTCGGTGGTCATCGCCTGGCCGTAGATCGGGATGCCGCGCTCCTGACAGCGCCGCAGCCACTCGATCTTGCGCTTGTACAGGCCGCCGCTGCGCGAATTGGCGATCACCGCGTTCCAGATCAGCGGTCGGCCGCTGACCTCGACGAGGTTCTCGTACTCCTCCTCGGTGATCTGCGTGCCCGAGACCTGCATGAAGCCGCGCCCCTGGCGGGCCAGCGCCTCGGCGAGCGCGAGCCGGGTCTGTGGCCACATGATGTCGGTCGGCATCGGCGTGCCGTCGAAGTCGCCCTGCATCAGCCGCCCGCCGGGGTTGCCGGGCTCCCCCAGGCACTGCGCGGACCAGCCGCACGCGCCGGCCTCCATCGCCTCTTCGAGCAGGCGGGCGAGTTCCGCGTGCTCCGCGTCCGTCGGCTGTGCGCCGGCCTTGGCCCGCTCCAGGCCCAGGACCCAGATCAGCAGCGGGTTCACCGGCACGTACGGAAGGATGTTCAGCGCCTTCGGTGCCCGCTCGACGCTGTCCAGGTAGTCGGGGAAGGTGACCCAGTTCCACGGCATGCCCTCGCGCAGCGTCTCGGTCGGGATGTCCTCGACGGCGGTCATGGACAGCATCGCCCGCTCGCGCATGTCCTCGCGCACCGGTGCGAACCCGAAGCCGCAGTTGCCGGTGACCACCGAGGTCACGCCGTGCGGGCCGGACATGGTCAGGTACGGGTCCCAGAACACCTGGCCGTCGTAGTGCGTGTGCAGGTCGATGAAGCCGGGCGCGACGATCAGGCCGGTCGCGTCGATGACCCGGTCCGCGTCCGCCGCGGGGATCCGACCGATCCGGCTGATCACGCCGTCCGTGATCGCGATGTCGCCCCGGAACCGCGGGTTGCCGGAGCCGTCGACGACGATCCCGCCCTTGATGACCACGTCGTAGTTCGCCATGACGTCCCTTCCTCAGCCGAAACCTCTAATTAAAGAGAGTGTTTAATACCGGCCTCCGAAGGAGTCAATAGATTCCGTACCGGGGGTGCCCGCGCCGCTCAGCCGCCCGCGAGTGCGCCCGCGACGATCGCCGTCAGGTGTTGGTCGAACGCCTCCGGGTCCAGCAGCCCCGTCGAGACGATCCCGTCGGGCCGGGGCGGCCGGCTGTGCCGCGCTGCTCGGGCCGCGCACAGCATGCCGACCATCTGCGTCACGAGGAAGGCCCGGGTCTGCAGCGCGGTCGCGGTCAGCGCGGGGCGCGCGGCGGCGACCGCGTCCACGACCTCCTGGACGTCCTCGCCGCCGAGCAGCGGAGTCACCGGCGACGTCGCGTCCCGGAGCAGTTCGACCGAGATCTGGAGATAGGCCCGGTCGGCGGGCGAGCCGTTGAGCAGCTCGGTGATCGGCAGCACGATCGCCCGCGCGTACCCGGACAGGTCCTCGGGGCACTCGCGGGCGGTGGCGAGCAGCGCCTGCCGTCGCGCGTACACGAGGGGCACGTGCTGTTCGACGATCGCGCGCAGCAGTCCCTCGCGGCCGCCGAAGTGGTAGTGGATGGCTCCGGCGTTGCGCTGACCCGCCGCACGGGTGATGTCCTGCAACGGGACATCGAGGCCCTGCCGCGCGAAGAGAATCTCGGCGGCCTCGACGATGCGGCGCCTGGTGGGGCCGGAGTCACGGGGCATGGGCGCAGCATATGGCCTGGGATCGAACACGTATGGCGGCAATGTCAAGTGCCTGTTTGGACAGTTTTATGTACGTTTTGGACCTAATGGGACCTTCGCCCCTGTCCACGTGCCTCATGCCCGGTCACGATGGATGCAGTTGGTCGACGGTCCGTCTCCTGTGCGTCAACGTGCGTCAACGAAAGGTCCCGACACATGCCCACCATGACCCTTCCCGCCGGACGTGCTGTTTCGGTGGCAGTGGGTCTGTACGTGGCGGTGTTGCTGACCAGCGTGTTCGCACCGGCGTACCTGGACATGCACGCGGTGCTGATCGCTGTTCCGGCGGTCGTGGCGATGGCGTACCGGCCGTGGCTGACCGCGTCGGCCGGGGTGGTGGCGCTGGCGACGCGCGTGCTGCTGCACCCGGAGACGCGCACCGGCGAGTACACGAACTCGACCGGCACCTCGGCGGCCATCCTGATCGTGACCCTGTTCGGTTGCTGGGTCGGTTGGGAGCGGCGGCGGCAGGACGCCCGGCTGAGCAGGGTGCAGTCGGTGGCCGAGGTGGCCCAGCGCGCGCTGCTGCGGCCGGTGCCCAGGATGATCGGCCGCTTCGGCTTCGCGGTCCGCTATCGCGCGGCGGCCGAGGAGGCGTCGATCGGCGGTGACCTGTACGAGGTCCTGGAGACGCCGTACGGGGTGCGGGTGCTGCTCGGCGACGTGCGTGGCAAGGGCCTGGGGGCGGTCGACGTGGCCGCGCGTACGTTGGGCGCGTTCCGCGAGGCCGCGTACGACGCGCCGACGCTCGCGGAGGTGGGCAACCGGGTCGACCGGAGCCTGGGCCGGCAGCTCGACGGCGAGGACTTCGTGACCGCCGTGATGGTGGAACTGTCCCCCGAGGAAGGCGCGATGCAGGTCCTGGCGTGCGGTCACCCGTCCCCCCTGCTGGTGCGCAGCGGCACCGTCGGCGAGGTGATCGCGGAGGCGGGCCTGCCGCTGGGCATGGACCTGTCGGAACCCACGACGCGCGTGGTGGACCGGGTCCGCTTCCGCCCCGGCGACGTCCTGCTCCTGCACACCGACGGCGTCACCGAGGCCAGGGACACCACCGGCCGGTTCTACGCGCTGACCGACCACCTGGCCACGCACGCCCACAACGACGCCTCCGCGATGCTGGACGCGGTGGAGCAGGGCCTGCTGGCGCACGTGGGCGGGAAGCTGGAGGACGACGCGGCGATGCTGGCGGTGACGCTGCCCGGACCGCTGATGAAGGTGGTCAAGCCGGCTCGGACCCTGCTCCCGGCCGTGCGGCCGTAGGGGATTCGCGGCACCCGGCGCCGACGTTCGCGATCGGCGACCGGGTCCACCGCCGAAGCACCGGCCGGCGCGACGGCCACGGCGCACGAATCACATGCCGCCACGCACACCCGCCAGATTCGCCCGCACCAATTTCGTCGTCGGATGCTCTTTCCCGAAAACCCGGACGCAGTCGGCGAGTACGCCCTTGAGCAGCTGTACCGCCTGCCGGCGATCCCCACTCTCCCAGTAGGCGCCGGCAAGGTTGTTGCGGCTGGTCAGGGTGTCCGGGTGGTCTTTACCCGACACCCGCACGTGGTCGGCCAAGACCGCCTCGCGCAGCGGGATCGCCCGGCCGAAGTCGCCGGCCGCCTGGTAGGCACCGGCGAGGTTGTTGCGGGTCATCAGGGTGTCCGGGTGGTTTTGCCCGAGGATTCGCACCCGGTCGGCGAGGGTCGCCTCGTACATCGAGACCGCGCGGCGTGGTTCGCCCGCCTCCTGGTAGACGCAGGCGAGGTTGTTGTGGGAGACCAGGGTGTCCGGATGGTCGCGGCCGAGGATCCGCACCCGGTCGGCGAGGGTCGCCTCGTACATCGAGATCGCGCGCCCCAGATTGCCGGCCGAGTGGTAGGCATAGGCGAGGTTGTTGCGGGTCGTCAGGGTGTCGGGGTGGTCTTCGCCCAAGACTCGCACGCGGTCGGCCGAGATCGCTTTGAGCATCGGAATCGCCCGGCCGAGGTCTCCTGCCGACAAGTAGACGCAGGCGAGGTTGTTGCGGGAGCCCAGGGTGTCGGGGTGGTCTTCACCCAGCACTCGCGTGCGGCCGGCCAGGACCGCCTCGAACATCGGAATCGCCCGACTCGGATCCCCCACCGATTTGTAGGCGGCGGCGAGGTTGTTGCACGCGATCAGGGTGTCGGGGTGCTCCTCACCCAACACCCGTACGCAGTCGATCGAGACCGCCGCGAGCATCGAGATCGCCCTCGGGTCCCCGGTCGATTCGTAGGCGAAGGCGAGGTTGTTGCGGGAGCGCAGGGTGTCGGGGTGGTCTTCACCCAGTACTCGCGTGCGGCCGGCCAGGACCGCCTCGAACATCGGAATCGCCCGACCCGGATCCCCGGCCGATTCATAGGTGTAGGCGACGTTGCTGCGGGACTCCAGGGTGTCGGGGTGGTCTTCACCCAGCACTCGCGTGCGGCCGGCCAGGACCGCCTCGAACATCGGAATGGCCCGAGCGAGATCCCCGGCCGATTCATAGGCGCCGGCGAGGTTGTTGAGGGAGGTCAGGGAGTTCGGGTGGTCTTCACCCAACACCCGCACGGAGTCGGCCGAGACCGCTTCGAGCATCGGGATCGCCCGACCCAGATCCCCAACCGATTCATAGGTGTAGGCGAGGTTGTTGCGGGAGCCCAAGGTGTCGAGGTCCTCCTCACCCAATACCCGCACGCGGCCGGCGAGCGCGCGTTCGTAGTGGCTGATGGCGCCGCCGACCGCGCCCTGACCAAGGAGGAAGCCTGCGGCTTGGTCGAGAAGGGTCGCGGTGGTGTGGGTGTCCTTGTTGTGGGGTGTGTGTTGGGCGAGTGCGTCGATGTGGAGCAGGAGTGTGCGGCACTCGGGCCATGCCGTGGGGTTCTTGACGTTGCCGGGGAAGGCTTCGTTGAGCAGGGCGGTGGCGTGCTCTCGTGCCCGGTCGATGTCGGCGGCCCGGCGGTGGGGGTCGTCGGGGTCGGGGGTGCGGGCGAGGGTCTGGACGAGGCGGTGGACGCTGAGGGTGCCGTCGGCGTTGTCGGTGATCAGGCTGTAGGCGGTCAGGCGGCCGATGGCCTTGGCGAGTATGGGGGGTGGGGCGAGGTCGGTCAGGAGTACTCGGGGGATGTCGTTGGGGGCGTACCAGGCGAGGATCCGCAGGATGTCGCCCGGGAGAGGGGTGTCGGTGAGGCGGTCCAGGGTGATCCGCCAGATCCGGGCGATGCTGCGGGAGGCGTCGCCGCCTTCGGCGGTGGCCGCGAACGTCTCCACCGGCCAGCGGGCGAGCATGTCGAGGTAGGCGTGGGGTGTGGTGCCGGTCTCGGCGCAGAACGCGGCGGCTTGTTCGACCGCCAGGGGTAGGTGGCCGAGTTCCGCGCAAACCGCGCCGACGCCGACGCCGACGCCGACGCCGTCGCTGCCGCCGGGCCGGGCGTGCGTCAGGATGCGGATGAACAGGTCGACGGCCTCGCCTTCGGCGAGGACGTTCAACGCCAGTGGGGTGGCGAGGCCGTACCAGCCGGTCGCCCGGCGGGTGGTGATCAGGAAGCGGCCCGAATTCACCCGAGAGAGCAGGGGTTTGACATCCTCCGGGTCGTCGACGTTGTCCAGGACGATCAACCAGTCGTCGTGGGACGCGAGCCATTGCAGCGCCTGCTCGCGCAACACGTCGGTCGGCTGTTCGGCCAGGGCCGGTTGCAGGACGCGGCCGAGCTCGGCCAGGCCGGCGTTCACGGCGGCCGGGTCCTCGGCGGTGATCCACCAGCGTGGTGTCGCGCCGGACCGGGTGCGGGCCCAGTGCGCCGCCAACGCCGACTTGCCGATCCCGCCTAAGCCGTTGACGGCCTGCACGATTACGCCGCCCGGATTCGTGAGCGCGATGTCCAACGCCCGGAGCGCGTCGTCCCGCCCGACGAACAACCCCACCCGCGGCACATTGCACAACCCCGTCGGGGCCTCCACCGACGCCACCGGCCGGATCGGCACCGCGCGCACGACCGTGACCGGTCCGTCCACGCTCACATTCACGTTCAGGACAGGGGAGTTGTCCCCGGTCGTTGAGCCGACCACATCCCGGCCACCCGCGATCGAGCGTTCGCCGGCAGGCGTGTCCCCAGCCGTTGCCGCGTTCTCGTCCGGGGCCGCGTTGTCCTGCCGATTCACGACGACATCATCGACCCGCTGTTCATGATCAAACCCACAAACCAGCCAAAAGCCGGTAGGGGCGCCGAGGTCGGGATCGAGGTCGAGGTCGGGACCACCGTGGAAGCGCACACATGGGGGCGCCGGGGTCGGATCGAACACGTCCGACCCCGGCGCCCCGCCTCACGACGGAGACTCGGCCCCGTGATCCCCGAGCAGTCGGGGTCAGTTTCCGGGACCGACGACGACCTTTCCGGGCAGGAGCCGGCAGGGTGCCACCGGACCGGTCGCGATCCGGGCGCGGTCGCTGCTTACGTGGCCGCCGGTGTCGTTCCGGTAGTAGACCTCGAGTACGAGCGCCTTTCCGGGCGCGATCCGATCCGGGTGCAGCCGCAGGTACCCCTCGGTCTCCTCGGTCGGTGCCTCGCTGGTCAGCAGGAGCGGGTCGTACGGGGCGAAGTCCGCTCGTGGCTCCGCACACTGCCGGTCCACGGGCACGAAGTCCACGACGGCGTTCACACCCAGGTCCCGAAGCCGCCCCTGGAGCCCCGACGAGTCGGTGAACTCCCGCACGCGGATCTTGATCGTGCCGTCGTCGTCGCGTTCCGCCGCATAGGCCGGTGTGGCCGTGCCGTCGAAGAACGTCGGTACCACCACGGCCGAGACGGCCGCCGCGGCGACGACCGCGACGAGCGCCCCGATCCGTCGGGCGCTGCGCCGAGTGGGCGGGACCGGCGCGGCCGCCCGCTCGGCGACGACGGCCTGCAACTCGGTGAGCAACTGCTCCTGGAATTCGCTCTTGGCGTTCATCGAACCTCGATTGGTTGTGCCACCGCGACCGACGCGGTCGGCGGGGCGATCGGAATGCTGAGTGCCTTGCGGGCACGGTGCAGACGCACCCGTGCGGTGACCGGCCGTATCCCGAGGGCGGCGGCGGCCTCGGTCACGGACAACCCGTCGACCGACATCAACTCGATCAGGGCCCGCTCACCCTCGGGCAAGCCGGCGAGAGTGGCGTACACCCGGCGGGCCGAACTCTCGGCGTCGATCCGCTCTTCCATGCGGGCCATGTCGTCGTCGTCGAGCTGCCGCCGCCCGGCGCTGCGATGGGCGGCCCGCCGTTCACGCGCCGCCCTACGGTTCTCGGCCTGCACGACATGCCGAGCCACCCCGAACAACCAGGCGACCTCGCTGCCCCGATCCGCGCGGTAGGTACGCACGGACCCGATGGCGGCCAGAAACGATTCCGCCGTCAGGTCGGCGACGGTATGCGGATCATCGACCCGCCGCGCGACAAACCGCGTCACCGCCTCGAAGTGCCTCCGATAGAACGCCTCGAAGGCTGTCGGATCCCGCCCGATCCGAACCAGGTCGGACTCACCCATGCGCTACATCCCTTCGTCCGTTTCCCTTCTTGGCCCGAGGCGCGCGGAACGTTACAAGGGCGGACGGCACGGGGGCGGGGGCGAGCCCCGCAGGGCGGAACGGATCCGCCGGCGACTATGCATCGCGGTCGAGAATCACGTGGATCCGCGCGCGTTCGCCAGGTTCGCACGCACGATCCCCGTCATCGGGTGCTCCTCGCCCAGGACCCGCACGTAGTCGGCGAGGGTGCTCTCGTAGAGCGGGATCGCGCGCTGCGGGTCCCCGGCCGACTTGTAGGCGCCGGCGAGGTTGTTGCGGGTGGCCGGCGTGTCCGGGTGGTCTTCGCCCAACACCCGCACGTAGTCGGCGAGGGTGTCCGCGTACAGCGGTATCGCGCGGGCCTGGTTCCCGGCGGAGCCAAAGGCCCGGAGCGCGTCGTCGCGGCCGACGAACCGCCCCACCTGCGGCACATTGCACAACCCCGCCGGGGCCGGCACCGACGCCGCCACCCGAAACGGCACCGCGGGCACGACCGTGACGGGCCCATGTACGTTCAGGATGGGGGAGTTGTCCCCGGTGGAGGAGCCGATCGCGTCCCGGCCTCCGATGATCGATCGCTCACCGGCGGATGCCGACGGGGGCGGTGGAGGACTTTCGGTCGCACGATCGCGCGGCCCGTTCATGGCGTGCCGGGCGTAGGTCCGTCCCCGGTCGAGGAATTACGCACGTCGCGACCGGCGACGATCGAGCGATTCCCGGCGGTGGTGGGACCCGCAGGCGGCGGAGGCGAGGCCGGTGGAGGTGACGGAGCCGGTGAAGGCGGCGACGCCTGCACGCCCGGCCCCGCCGAACCCGCCGGACCGTGGTCGCCTGTCGACGACCCGATGACGTCTCGCCCCGCGACGATCGACCGATCCCCCGCCGTGACGGGGCCCGTCGGGGCCGGCGCCGGAGGCGATGGTGTCCCCGTCCCGGGTTGCGGCCCGGGTGGCGAAGGCCGGGTCACCTGATACAGCGACAACGCCAAGGCCGCGACCCCCGCGATCGCCCCGACCACACTCGCGACCTGATCGGCCTTCTCCAACTCATCGCCGATCCCCCACACCACCGAAGCAACGGCGGCCCCCGCCCCCACGACCGCCAACACCCACCACAAGACCCGCTGCCACCCCGTCACCCCGCCATCATCGACCCGCCGCCCATGATCAAACCCACAAACCGCCGGACATCGACACCCAAAACCCCGGCTCGAACGGAACACCCCCGCCCCACTCACCGGTTCCCGAAGTGGCCCGCGCACACCCGCACAACCCTCCCGCAGCCCCAAGTGCCCGCCCGAGCCCCGGCTGAACAACCACTCGGCGACCAGGGCGGCGGCGAGCGAGGAGCACGGCGCGGTTCGCGGGTTCGCGGTTCGCGGCGAACGTGTCGGACCATGCGCGGGCGGCAGCGGCAGCAACGCGGCGGCTCCGGAGCGGAGTTCGGGCCGCGTCGTCGGCCGCGTGCGCCGAGGCGAGCGGGGTCAGCGGATGCGGTCGTAGATCACGGCGATCTCGCCCAGTTCGCCGATCTCCTGGTGTGCGACCTTCCATCGCGAGCCGGGCAGGCCGTCGTCGAACAGCCGCTGTCCGCCGCCGGCGATCTCGGGGCAGATCAGGAGGTACAGCCGATCGACCAGGTCCGCCGCCAGGAGCGCCTTGATGACGGTCGGGCTGGTGTTGGCGAGGATGTCGCCCTCGCCGGTGGCCTTGAGCTCGGCGACGACGTCGGCGACCGGGGCGTCGACGACGCGGGCGCGTTCCCACGGCGCTTCGGTCAAGGTGGTCGACAGGACCACCTTTTCCGTGTCGACCAGCCACTTCGCGTAGCCGCGGTCACGCGGGTCGGCGTTCTCGTCCGCGGCGACCGTCGGCCAGTACCCCAGGAACCCCTCGGCGTGGACCCGGCCGAGCAGCGCCGTCGTCGCGCCTTCCCAGATGCGGGTGAGGTGATCCCGCGCGACCTCGGTGGTGGCGTAACCGACGATCGCGCCCATGTCGGCGGGCCCGCCGGGGCCGTGGTAGCGCCCGTCGAGGGTGATGGCGATGTTGGCGGTCACCCTGCGTGCGGTCGGGTTGGTCATGGCTGTACTCGCTTTCCCGTGGGGGTGGGCTCAGTTGGTGGTGTGCCGGACTCGTCGTCGGCGCCGTGCGCGGCCGGGGCAAGGGTCGCCGCGAGCTTGTCGAGGCTCTGGCGGAAGCCGATCTCGATGCCGGCGATGAAGTCCGCGGAGTCGACGGTGCTGTCGGCGATCCGCCAGTGGACGTCGAGGTCCGTGCCGGTGCCCGTGCCGGTGCCCGTGCCGGTGGGCCGGAGGCCGAGGTCGACGTGCGCGGTGAACGCGAGGCCGCCGTCCGGAAGCAGCGGGGAGAGCCGGTAGGCGAGGCGCTCGCCGGGGCGTACGTCGTCGACGACCCCCTCCGCGCGTCCGGCGACCGGGTCGGAGCCGTCGGCGTCCTCGGCGTCGCGGTACTCCAGGACGACCCGCCCGCCCGGTCGCGCCTCGAAGACGAGTTCGGCGACGCGGAGGTCGTCGGGCGCCCACCACCGGGCGAGCAGGGCGGCCTCGGTCAGGTGGCGCCAGACCAGGTCCGGCTGCCCCGGCAGGGACCGGAGGAACCGGAACGAGCGGCCGTCGGCCCACCCCGGCTCCGCCGCGGCGAGCCGCTCGGCCTGGAGGCTGAGCCCGTACCGGTCGTAGGTCTCGCCCGGGCCGCCGGCCTGGTCGGCGGTGTCGGCGAGCCGGCCCAGCGCAGCCGCCAGGTCCCGCAGGGGGCCGGGCCGGAGCGCGTAGACGCGGCGCTGTCCGGTGCGCTGGGAGCTGACGACGCCGGCGCGCTCGAGGGTCTGCAGGTGCTTGGTCGTCTGCGGCTGCCGCGCCTCGGCGAGCTGCGCGAGCACGCCGACCGAACGGGGCCGTTCGGCCAGCAGGGCCACGAGCCGCCAACGGGCCGGATCGGCCAGTGCGGCGAGGAGTTCGTCCATGGCACTAGTATTCTCGACAGAGAATATTCGTGTCAAGGAATAGCTCACGAGTCGCGCCGGGATCGGCCAGGCTCGGGCCGCGCCGTCCGGGTCCGGTCGGGAGCTCTCCCAGTCGTCGCAGAACAGCGGCCCCAGGCCGCGAGGATCAGCAGGCCCCCGCAGACGAACAGTCCGGGGCCGTGAGCGACGACTTCAAGACGACTTCAAGCAGCGGCGAATCCGCGCAAAAAAGAAGAGACCCGCTCTCCTCGCCGAAGAGCGGGTCCCTATTCGCGGTCTTCGCAGGTCGAACCCTCATACGACCTGCTCGTTCGTGGGTCGAACCCTCATACGACCCAACATCCGCGGTCCGTGCCCCTGGCGCACCTCAGGGCAGAGCGCGCCAGGGGACGATTTATTACCCGCGCAGCCCGGAGGCCGTGCGAGCCAGCTTTTCCACCCGCGCCCAGTCGCGCGAGGCGACCGCGTCCGCGGGAAGCATCCAGGACCCGCCGACGCACGCCACGTTCGGCAGCGTCAGGTAGGTCGGCGCCGAGACCGGGGTGATTCCGCCCGTCGGGCAGAACCGCACGTCCGGTACCGGCGAGGCCAGCGACTTCAGGTACGGCGCGCCGCCCGAAGCCTCGGCCGGGAAGAACTTCATCTCCCGCACGCCGAGTTCGCGCAGCCGCAGCACCTCGGACACGGTCGACGTGCCGGGCAGGAACGACAGCCCGGTCTCGACCAGCGCCCCGTACAGCGTCTCGGTGCAGCCGGGCGTGACCAGGAAGCGCGCGCCGGCCTTCGCCGCCGCCTGCGCCTGATCCGGCGTCAGCACCGTGCCGGCGCCCACGAAAGCGCCCTCGACCTCGGCCGCGATCCGCTCGATCGCGCCGAGCGCCGCCGGCGTCCGCAGCGTGACCTCGACGGCCGGGAGCCCGCCCGCCACCAGCGCACGCGCCAGCGGTACGGCCGACTCGACGTCGTCCACGATCACGACCGGGATCACCGGTGCCAGGTCCAGAGCGGACGTGCTCACGCCGCCACCTCCACGAGTCGAGTGCTGCGCGCGTCCAGCCACGCGGACGCGCCGCGCAGGGCCGGATGCGGGGCCACCACGAGTGCGGTGGAGATGCGGTGCAGGTAGGCCGCCATCGTCGGGTTGGTCTCGAAGCCCATCCGGAACTCGCTCTTGAGCAGCATCTCCGTGATCCGCGGCAGGATGCCGCCGGCCAGGAAGACGCCGCCGCGCGCGCCCATCGTCAGAGCCACCCCGCCGGCGAAGGTGCCGAGCAGTCGGCAGAACGTCTCGACCGTCGCGACGCACACCGCGTCGGTGCCCGCGAGTGCGCGGGCGGAGATGTCCGCCGGGCTGAGCGCCTCGGCCGGGACGCCGTGCACCGCCGCGGTACAGCGGTGCAGTCGGCACAGACCCGGGCCGGAGAGGACGTGTTCGGCCGTCACCGTGCCCAGGCCGCCGCGCTCGTCGCGCAGCACCTCCAGGGCCTCGGCGTCCGGACCGTGCGCCGGGCGCAGCAGCACGTGGCCGCCCTCGCCCGGCAGCGGCACCCAGCCGCCGCCCGGGATCGGCACCAAGCCGGCCACGCCGAGTCCGGTGCCGGGGCCGAGCACGGCCATCGGCAGTCGCGGATCGGGCAGCCGGTCGCCGACCACGATCAGGTCCTCGCCCGCGAGGTGCGGCAGCGACAGCGCCAGCGCCTCGAAGTCGTTGATCAGGTGCAGATCCGGTACGCCCAGCCGAGCCCGGGTCTCGGCGATCGACAGCACCCACGCGCCGTTGGTCAGCCGGAACCGGTCGCCGTGTACGGGCCCCGCGACCGCCGCGCAGATCGCGCTCGGTCGGGCCGCGCCGGAGCGGTCCAGGTAGTCCTCGATCGCGGCGGCGAGGTCCACGTGGTCCTCGCTGCGCAGACCGAGCACGTGCTGCGGCTGCCCGCCGGGCTCGGTCACCACGGCGAAGCGTGCGTTGGTGCCGCCGATGTCGGCGACCAGCCAGGGTCGCTCCTGCGTCGGCTGTTCCACGGTCCCGGTCACGCGCCCGCTCCATCGAAATTCACGGTCGCGACCGCGCCGAACACGCCGGCGCCCAAGTCGGCCGGGCCGACTCCGGCGCGCAGCGCGGTGAACAATTCGCGGCCCGTACCGACCCACTCGGCATCGGTGGGAGCCGCGCCGGTGCTCTGACGTTCCGTCAGGTCGGCGTCTATGGTCAGCGTCCCCGCGACCGCGTCCACGGTGACGACGTCGCCGTCGCGCACCCTGCCGATCGGGCCGCCGGCCGCCGCCTCGGGCGTGCAGTGGATCGCCGCCGGGATCTTGCCGGACGCGCCGGAGAGCCGACCGTCCGTGACCAGCGCCACGTGGTGGCCGCGGTCCTGCAGGACGCCGAGCGAGGGGATGAGCTTGTGCAGCTCGGGCATGCCGTTCGCGCGCGGGCCCTGGTAGCGCAGCACCGCGACGAGGTCGTGGTTCAGCTCGTTGTTCTCGAACGCGGCCAGGAACTCGGCCTGTCCGTCGAACACCCGGGCGGGCGCGGTGACGACGTGGTGCGACGGGTCGACCGCCGACACCTTGATCACCGCGCGACCGAGATCGCCGTGCAGCATCCGCAGACCGCCGTCGGGCGCGAACGGCTTGTCGAACGGCCGCAGCACCGCCAGGTCCAGGCTCTCGGTCGGGCCGTCCACCCAGACGATCGTGCCGTCCTCGGTGAGCTGCGGCTCGCGGCGGTACAGGTCGAGCCCGTCGCCGGCGACGGTGCGCACGTCCTCGTTGAGCAGCCCGCCGTCGAGCAGCGTGCCGATCAGGAACGCGGTGCCGCCCGCGGCGTGGAAGTGGTTGATGTCCGCCGGACCGTTCGGGTACATCCGGGTCAACAGCGGGACCGCCGTGGACAGTTCGGCGAAGTCGTCCCAGGTGAGGATGATGCCCGCCGCCGCGGCCATCGCGACCAGGTGCAGCGTGTGGTTCGTCGAGCCACCGGTCGCGAGCAGCGCGACGACCGAGTTGACGAAGGCCTTCTCGTCGAGGACCTCGCCGATCGGGGTGTACTCGCGCTTGAGCGACACGGGGTCGCCGAGCGACGTGGTGGCCGCGACCCGGCGGCCCGCCTCGTCGGTGAGCGCCTTGCGCAGCGGCTGGTCCGGGTGGATGAAGCTGGCGCCCGGCAGGTGCAGGCCGAGCACCTCCATCACGAGCTGGTTCGTGTTCGCCGTGCCGTAGAACGTGCAGGTCCCGACGCCGTGGTAGGCGCCGGCCTCGGCGTCGAGCAGTTCTTCGCGCGTCACCTTGCCCTCGGCGAAGCGCTGGCGGACCCGCGCCTTCTCCTTGTTGGGCAGGCCCGAGGACATCGGCCCGGCCGGCACGAAGATCGTCGGCAGGTGGCCGAAGGACAACGCGCCGATCACCAGGCCGGGAACGATCTTGTCGCACACGCCGAGCATCAGCGCGCCGTCGAACATGTCGTGCGCGAGTGCCACGGCGGTCGCCATCGCGACCACGTCGCGGCTGAAGAGCGAGAGCTCCATGCCCGCGCGGCCCTGGGTGATGCCGTCGCACATCGCGGGCACGCCACCGGCGAACTGGGCGACGCCGCCCGCGCCGGCGACCGCTTCCTTGAGCTGCTCGGGGTAGGTCCGCAGCGGCTGGTGCGCGGAGAGCATGTCGTTATAGGAGGAGACGATCGCGACGTTCGGCTTGACCGGGCCCTGGGGGCCGGCGCCGCGCAGACCGAGCTTCTCGCTCGGCGAGCAGGCCGCGATGCCGTGGGCGAAGTTCGCGCAACCGAGCTGACCACGCGCGGGGGCCTCGGAGGCCGCCGCCCGGATCCGCTCCAGGTAGGCCGAACGAGTGGCGGCACTGCGGCGCGCGATGCGCGCCGTCACTGCGGCCACCGTCGGGTGGATCTTCGTCTCGCTCACGATCTTGGTGCCCCTGCTGTCGGCGGCTTGCTCTGCCGGTTCGGGTACCAAACTAGGGGCACTTTTGCCTCTTGGCAAGCAAAAGAGTGACGCTCGGGTGTCGAAGTAGTGAACTTAGGGCTTTGACCGAGGGAAAGGCGCCCTGGTTCACTGGACGGCATGGCCCGACGCGCGAACCCCATTCCGCACAGCAGTGCAGGCGAGGTCCTTCGCCTCGTGCGCGAGGGGGATGCCGAGACCCGGGCTGACGTCGCCCGGCTCACCGGGCTGTCCCGATCCGCCGTCGCGGCCCGGATCGACGAGTTGGTCGACGCGGGGCTGCTCGCCGAGCGCGCCGACGGTGTGTCCACGGGGGGTCGCCCGCCGATCCGGCTCGAACTCAATCCCGACGGCGGCATCGTGCTTGCCGCCTCGCTCGGCAGCAGCCGCGGCCAGCTCGCGGTGTGCGACCTGACCGGGCGTGTGCTCGCCAGCCGGGAGACCCAAATGGCCGCCCAGGGCGGCCCCGACGCGGTGCTCAGCGGGCTGCCCGACTGGATCGACACGATGCTCGCGGAGGAGGGGTACGACCCCGGCCGCGTGCGCGGGGTCGGCGTCGCGCTGCCGGGTCCGGTCGAGCTCGGTACGGGCCGCGCGGCCGGCGCCCCGACGCTGCCCGGGTGGGACGGCGTGGCGATAGCCCCGGCCCTGCAACGCCGGCTGCCGGTGCCGGTGTACGTGGACAACGACGTGAACGTGATGGCGCTCGGCGAGTACCGGGCCCGCGCGGACGCGGGCGACCTGGTCTTCGTGAAGGCCTCGACCGGTATCGGCGCCGGGATAGTCGCCGACGGGAAGGTGTACCGGGGCGCACTCGGCGCGGCGGGTGAGATCGGGCACATCCCGGTCGCCGGCGGCACCGGCATGCGCTGTTGGTGCGGCAACGTGGACTGCCTCGAAGTCCTGGCCAGCGGCCGGCACTTGATCGAGACGCTGGCCGCGCACGGCGCGCGCTTCCCGGACGGGCGCGAGGTCTCCAGCGTGCGCGACGTGGTGGCGCTCGCGGCGGCCGGCCAGCCCGAGGCGGTGCGGCTCGTGCGCGAGTCGGGGCGGATGCTCGGCGAGGTGCTCGCGAGCGTGGTCAACGTGCTGAACCCGGCCGTGGTCGTGCTCGGCGGCGACCTGGCCGACGCGGGCGACCCGCTGCTCGCCGGGGTGCGCGAGGTCGTCTACAAACGCTCCACGGCGGTGGCCACCCGCGAACTGCGGATCGTCCCCAGCGTGCTGGGTGAGGCCGCCGGCCTGATCGGCTGCGCGTTCATGGCGCTGGACCAGGTGCTGTCGCCGGACGCGGTCGACACCACGTTGGCCCGGCTCGCGAGCCGCCGCTCGCTGCCGAGCGTGACCCAGGCACTGCCCGCCTGATCGGGCCCGCCTGAGCGGCCGGCACCGGATCCGGGCTCGATCCCGGCTGGATCCCCGCCGGATCCGGGCTCGATCCGGGCTTGAACCGCCCCCGACCGCGCCCGACCGCGCCCGACCGCACCCGATCCAGGTCGGCCCGATCCACACCCGACCCGAGGCCCCTCGACATGCCCACGAACTCCTCCGAGCGGGGAATGTTGAAGAAGCAACTAGTGTTGGAGGTGGCAAGCAGCCCGGGAAAGCCGGGGCGGATCCGTCATAGAGGAGCAGGCCATGCCCGCCGTCACCGTCTCCAACCCGCTGGCCCTGCCGCGCCTGCCGGAACCCGGTCTCGACGCGCGGCCGCGGCCGGTGCTCGCCGTCACGAACGCCCCCAGCGGCGTCGAGGGTGAGGGCTTTCCGGTCAAGCGCGCGTTCGCGGGCGTCAATCAGACCTACCTCGACCCGTTCATCATGATGGATCAGATGGGCGAGGTGGATTACGCGCCGGGCGAGCCCAAGGGCACCCCGTGGCACCCGCACCGCGGCTTCGAGACCGTCACCTACCTGATCGACGGCGAGTTCGTCCACCAGGACTCGGCCGGTGGCGGCGGCGTGATCACCGACGGCGATACCCAGTGGATGACGGCCGGATCCGGTCTGTTGCACATCGAGGCGCCCCCGGAGGCGCTCGTGGCGAGCGGCGGCCTGTTCCACGGCATTCAGCTGTGGGTCAACCTGCCGTCGGCGCGGAAGATGACCGACCCGCGCTACCAGGACATCCGCGCGGGCGACGTCAAGCTGCTCGGCTCGGACGACGGCGGCGCGCTCGTGCGTCTGATCGCCGGCTCGGTCGGCGGCTTCGACGGCCCCGGCATCACGCACACCCCGATCACGTTGCTGCACGCCTCGGTCAACCCGGGCGCCCGACTGTCGCTGCCGTGGCGCAAGGAATACAACGCGCTCGTCTACGTACTGTCCGGCTCCGGCACCGTCGGCGCGGATCGGCGACCGCTCAAAACCGGTCAGCTCGCGGTGTTCGGCGTCGGCGACACGATCGATCTCCGGGCCGACGAGAAGCAGGACTCGAACAAGCCGAATCTTGAACTGATCGTGCTCGGCGGACAACCGATCGGTGAGGAAGTCGCCTGGTATGGCCCGTTCGTGATGAACACGCACGCCGAACTGGCTCAGGCGTTCGACGACTTCAAGACCGGACGGATGGGACGGATCCCGGCGGACCGAATCTGACGGGCTATCAATAGTGGCCGAAGATCATCGGCCGGGAATCTGACACGACGTCAGAGCCCTTAGAGTGCAAGGGAATGCCCCCAAGGGGCGATCGGATGGGCTACGGAACGCAGCCGACTGGTCGCCCCTTGACGCTGTCCCGCCCACTGGCCACACTGAACAAGGTCAACTGGAACGTACCGGTTTGCCGCGCTATGAGCGCGGCCTGCGGAAAGAGGAGTGGAGCCGTCACCTCACCACCGTGAGTTCCGCCGCCGGGTCGAGGTGACCCCGGTCGACGGGCGCGATGCGACACCGGACGAGAGGAGTCCGCGGATGTCCAGGCCCTCCCGGGTGGCACACGGCATCGGAGACGGTGACCGACTGCCGCCCCATGCTTCATATTTCGCCAATTCGCGGACCGCTTCGCGCGCCGCGGACGCCTCCTGCGCGCCCTCTCGCGACGGGTCCGCCGAGTGCGCCCCCAGCCGGCGCGCGGGCCGCCGTACGAGCGCGCCCGGGGAGCCGTGATGGCCACCGACTGGCGGAAGAAGTTCGTGGAGAGCACGGTCAAGACCCGGGCCTCGTCCTCGACATGGCTCGCGCAGAAGATCGTTCACTCGAACGTGCTCACGATGCTCGTCCTCGGCACCGCCGCGGTGTTCGCGGTCGTCCTGCACATCAAGGGGCGCGCACGCGATGGTGAGTTGTTCGCCCTCGCGATCGCGGCGCCGTGGATACTGGCTGCCTACCGGCACAGCCGCACCTGCAAGCCGTGCCCACGCCAGTCGGGAGGTGGATAGGCCGTGAGCGCCTACGAGCCGCCACCACCCCCCGAGGCGCGGGGGCTTCGACTGAGCGACATCGTGCGCCGGCGCCCGCTCTCGGATCCCGAGGACGAGGAGCCGGCCTTCCCCGCGCAGCGCGACGAGCGCGCGAGCGGGTCCGAGCGCGGCGCCTCGCGCGGGTCGGGCGCGTCCGGTGACGACGACGAGCCGTCCTGGCGACGGGAATTGCGGGAGCGTCGGAAGCGCGACGACAACTCCGGGTCGACGAACGGCTCCCGGCGTACGACCGAGCGCAAGAGCGCGTCGGACGCGGCAAACGCGCGCCCCGGGCGTGGCGAGGACGCGGAACGCGCCGACCGATCCGAGCGCTCCCGGCGCACGGGCGAACAGCGCTCCGAACGCGGCGACGAGACCGGGGCGGACGGCAAGGGCGACACCGGGCGCCCCGCGCGCCCGACGGTCCGACACGTCATGAAGCCCCGCGACCCGGGCCGGCACAACGTCCCCGCGACGCCCGCGGCTCCCGCCGACACCGGGCGCAAGCTGCCGTGGCGCAAGTCGGCCAAGGCCGCAGGTGCCGCGGGTGCCGCCGGAGCCGCCGGGGCAGGCGCCGGTGGAGCCACCGCGGGTGCCGCCGGCGGAAGCGGCTCGGCGGGCTCGTCCGGCTCCTCCCGGTTCGGCCGGTTCGGACGCTCCGCGTCGACCGGTGACGATGCCGGCCAAATCGCCGATTCCGGTACGCGGGGCAGTGGTTCGGGCATACCCAGGGTGCAGCCGCCGTATCCGGGCGGCGACTTCGGTGGCGATGTGGGGCCCAGCCGCGGTCCGTTCAGCGGCATAGACCTGATCATGTTGATTCCCGCCGGTGCCGCCGCCTACTACGGTGCGGGGCTCTTCGTGACCTGCGCCGAGGAGGCGGGTGGCCGGGCGGCCTTCTTCCTGTGGCTCATGATGGGATTCTGGATCGTGATCGTCAGCGCGAAGTGGCCGCTCCTGCGGCTCATGCGCTGGGCCTGGGTGCTCGCCGGCCTGATGGCGGCGGCGTCCATCCCCATCGGCGGCGGATGACGGTGCGTCGGCGTGAATAGCTTACGAACCGTCATGACATGGGTACGGCAAGGCAAGCAGGGACCGGCGGACGACCGCAGGACCGGAGGGGAATCATGCACATGTCGCTGAGCGCCGTAGCCGCTGCCGCGCCCGATGCTTTCGTCGAGATGAATTCGGCGGTGACCACCGAGACGAGCAGTGTCGGTCGTGGGGTGACCGTCGGCGTCCCGATCCTCATCATCTTCATCCTCTTTTACCTGGTCACACACAAGAACTACAAGATCGGTGGCCTGATCCTGGCGTTCGTGGCGGGCGTGATGCTGTCCGGCACCCAGGTCGCGTCCTCGCTCTCCGAGCTGGTCGACCACCTGGTCACCGCCGGCGTCAACGCGGTCAGCGACGTGTTCAGCTAGGGCCTGTCTTCAATCCCGCGTCGGGCTCCGCGGCGTCCGGTGCCGTGCATCGGCGTGCCGGGGAAACGCTCGCATAGTGGTTCTATTCGGGCGGTTCACCGGGGCGGCGAGGTGCGGTGCCGGACGCCGCGGTGCTCGGCGTGGGATTGAAGACAGGCCCTAGGGCGTGTCCGGCGTGCGGGTGTCGTTCCGGTGGTAGTCCCCTGGACATGAGCGACCCCCTGCACGTCATGACCTTCAATGTGCGCGGCCCGGAGAACCCGGCGCCGAACTCGTGGGCCGAGCGCGAGCCGATCGTGGCCGAGCTGGTGCGCCGCGAGCATCCGCACGTCCTCGGGACCCAGGAGGGGCGCTACCACCAGATCCGGGCCCTCGCCCGCGAGCTGCGGTCCGACTACGACTGGATCGGGATCGGCCGGGAGGGCGGCAGCGCGTCGGAGTTCGGCGCGGTGTTCTACGACGTCGGGCGCCTGGAGCCGCTGGAGTTCGACTTCCGCTGGTTGTCGGGGCTCCCGCGGCTGATCGGGTCGCGGACGTGGGGCAACTGGCGGCATCCGCGGATGATGACGTGGGTCCGGTTCCGGGACCTGGCCACCGCGATCGAGTTCGTGTTCGTGAACACGCACTGGGACCACGTGTCGGCCAACGCCCGGCGCAAGAGCGCGCAGGCGATCCGCTCGCTGCTCGTCCGCCGGTTCGCCGGGGTCCCGGCGGTCGTGGTCGGCGACTTCAACGTCGGCACCGACAGCGCTCCGTTCGCGACGATGACGGCCGGCGGGCTGCTGCGCGACGCGGGCGCCGCGACGACCACCCGCACGTACAACGACTGGGCGCCGCCGGTGGACGGCGAGCGGATCGACTGGATCCTTGCGACCGGCGACTTCGAGGTACAGGACGCGCGCACGCTCACCTGGACCGACAACGGCCGCTGCCCCTCCGACCACTGGCCGGTCCAGGCCTGGCTGACCCGATCGAGCCCGGCCGGCGGCTGACGGCGCGGGGGAACTCACCCGCGCGGTCGTCCAGTTGCTCCCCGTGCACGATTCCGGGGGGGCGAGCCGGGCGTGGTCAGGCGGCGTGCCGGGCCTGGACGATCGCGGGGTAGCGGGCGGTGAACATCGCGGGGAGCACGAATCCGCCGGCCTGTACGGCGATCGCGAGGGCCGAGGAGAGGTCGTTCGCCTTGACGAGGTAGAGCGCGATCGCGGTCACGGTGAAGCTCGCGGCCCACGCGACGGTGATGACGACGTTGACCCGCAGGAACGCGGGCAGCTCCCAGATCTCCCGCGGGGTGGTGCGGCGGGCGATCACCAGGGTGAAGGGGTTGCGCATGGCGAGCGAGGCCCACGCGGTGACCGCGAGCCAGCCGAAGGACGCGGCGCCGACGTAGCGGTGGAAGCCGGAGTCGGGCACGGCGAACGCGATCGGCGCCAGCACCAGGAAGAAGGCCGCGGTGCTGTAGGCGGGCAGGTCGACGCCGCGGCCGGCCCTGTGGTCCTGGGCCGCCATCGCGACGGTGACGACCAGCGCCGCCAGGGCACCCCACTGCCAGTTCGTCGAGGGGATGGCGGCGAAGACGATCCACGGGGCGAAGTTGCGGACGTAGTTCATGGGGTTTCCCTCTGCTCGACCCTGCGGACTGCACGACTGCACGACTGCACGAATGCGTGAATGCACGACTGGTGGACGGCTGGACGACCGCTCGACACTGCATCACTGACAGGTCAATCGTGGACCTTCCATCTTTGACATGTCAATGTTGAGTGGTAAAGTTCGAGTCATGAGCCTCCGTCACGCACTCCTCGGACTCCTCGCCAATCGGTCGGCCAGCGGCTACGACCTGTTGAAGGCCTTCGAAACGTCGCTGGCCAACGCGTGGCCCGCCACCCAGAGCCAGGTGTACGGGGAGCTGGGCAAGCTCTCCGCCGACGGCCTGCTCGACGTGACGGCCGAGGGGCCGCGCGGGCGGAAGGAGTACTCGATCACCGAGGCGGGGCGCGCCGAGCTGCGCCATTGGCTGATCGAGGTCGAACCCGAGCGGGTCCGGCGCAGCAGCATGTTGCTGCGGGTGTTCTTCCTCGACACGCTCGCGCCCGAGGAGGCCCAGGCATACCTGGGCGCCCAGGCGCGGGCCGCCTCCGGCATGCACGCGGGCCTGCGGGAGGTCGAGGCGAACGTCGAGTGGGACGACAGCCCGCTCTCGGTGTACGGGCGCGTCGCGCTGGAGTACGGCCTGCGGATGTCGCAGATGCAGCGCGAGTGGGCGGAGTGGGCGGCGGACCAGGTGGCCGCGCCGACCGACTGAGCACACGCGACGGGCCGGCACGGATGATCCGTGCCGGCCCGCGGCGTGTGTTGTCGCGGTGGGTCGGGGTGGGTCGGCCGTCGGGGTCGGGAGCGCGTCGGGGTCAGGCGTACGAGGCGATCACCGGAACTCGTGCACGACCTCGATGCTCCCGACGATGTGCCGATTGAACTCGGCCAACTCCTCGGCGGGCACCCACAGTTCCAGGATGGTCCGGCCCCCGGCCTGCCGAACGGGGTAGCGGATCACGAATTCGGTCTCGATCCGGAATCGGGTCACGTAGCCGACCCCGGAGGCCGGCACGTTCCAGTCCCGCGCGATCTTGATCGCGTAGTCCTCGTCGAGCACGGGATAGAAGATCGGCTGATCCGGCAGCCGAGGCGGCCACGCGGTCCACCCGGACTCGCGAACCAGCTCCAACTCGGCCGGCCCGGTCGGCCGCCACAGCGTCGTGGTGGGAATGGCGTTCATGGCCACATGGTGCGTCCACCACAACCCGAACCGGAAACGGATTTCGCAGGTCGCGAGGGTGCGGCAATAGGTAACTATACTTATGGTAAGTACGGTTACCTATTGCCGGGAGCTGAGCGTGGACAAGCCTTCGTACATGTTCGACCGGGATCGCGAATGGGCCGCACTCGCGCGCTTCGTCGGCAACGAGGCTCCCGGCGCCACCCTCGGCGTCGTCTACGGACGCCGGCGTCAGGGCAAGACGTTCCTGCTCGACGCCGTGTGTACGGCCACCGGTGGGTTCTTCTTCGCCGCGACCGAGGCGACCGAGGCCGAGACCCTGTCGCGTCTGGGGGCCGAGCTCGCGCAGTTTCTGGGGCTGCCTTCGGCCGTGGGGTTGACCGATTGGTACCAGGCGGTGGACTGGTTGCTCGCCCTGGGCAGGGAGCGCCCGATCCCCGTCGTGATCGACGAGTTTCCCTACCTCGTGCAGGCGTCACCCGCGTTGCCGTCGATCATTCAGCGGGCCTACGCGCCCAATCGGGCCGAGCGCACGGGATCCCGCGCGCGCTTGTTGTTGTGCGGCTCGGCGATGTCCTTCATGGGCGGGCTGCTCACGGGAACCGCCCCGTTGCGCGGTCGGGCGGGCCTGGAGATGGTCGTGCCGACCCTCGACTACCGCTCCGCCGCCCGATTCTGGGAGATCGAGGATCCGCGACTGGCCGCGCGCATGCATTGCATCGTCGGCGGCACACCCGCATATCGGACCGAGTTCGCGCACGGGGACAGCCCGGCAGGCCCCACCGACTTCGACGCGTGGGTCGTGCGCAATGTGCTGGATCGGGACAGCCCGCTGTTTCGTGAGGCCAGGCACCTGCTCGCGGAGGAGCCGAACATAAGGGATCAGGGCCTCTACCACTCGGTTCTGGGCGCCATCGCCGGCGGAAACAACACGCGCAGCGGAATCGCGTCGTGCATCGGCCGCAAGGTCTCCGACCTCGCGCACCCATTGACCGTTCTGGAGGATTCGGGCCTGGTCAACCGTGAGGAGGACGTGTTTCGTGCCGCCCGCGCCACCTACACGATCGCCGAACCGTTGGTGACCTTCTATCACGCGATCATGCGCCCGGAATGGTCGCGGCTCGATCGTGCGGGGCAGGCGGCTCGGGTGTGGACCGAAAGCACCGAGCGGTTCCATGGCCGGGTCGTGGGCCCGCACTTCGAGTTCCTGTGTCGGGAGTGGGCTCAACTGCACGCGGCTCCGGAGGTGTTCGGAGCCGCTCCCTCACGGGTCGGGCGCGGCGTGGTCAACGACTCCGAGCAGCGCCGGAGCCATGTGGTGGATGTCGCGGTGATCGGCTCCACCCCCGGTGAGTGCCGGCCGCTACTCGCCATCGGCGAGGCCAAATGGGGCGAACGGATGGGGGTCGGGCATCTGGACCGGCTGCGCCGGATCCGCACGATTGTGCGAGGAAGGGCCGATCTCGATGCCGCCGCCGCCCGGCTCGTATGTTTCGGCGGGGCCGGCTTCAGCAACCAGCTTCGTGCCGCAGCCGAGGAGGACGACGACGTCGTTCTCGTCGATGTGGCGGATCTCTACCGCCGATCAGGGCGGATCTGACGGACCGTCATAGAAGTTGGGGGCGGGCGCTGCTAGCTTCCGCGGCATGGAACACCGCATCGACCCCGAGCTGCTCGCGGTCCTCCCGTACCTGCCGACCGTCGACATCGCCGACCCCGCCGCCTTCCGAGCCGCGCAGCGGGCCCGGACGCAGCCGGTGCAGCGGCCGGACGGGATCCTCGTCGAGGACCGGGTCGTGGCCGCGGACGTGCCGGTGCGGATCTATACGCCCAAGGACGCCGACAGGCCGCTCGGGGTCCTGGTCTGGTTCCACGGCGGCGGGTTCGTGTTCGGGGACGTGGACAGCTCGGACGGCAGCTGCGTGGCGACCGCGATCGAGGTCGGCTGCGTCGTGGTGAGCGTGGAGTATCGCCTCGCGCCCGAACACCCGTTCCCGGCCGGCTTCGAGGACGCGTGGGCGGCGTTGCGCTGGGTCGCGGACAATGCGGCCTCGTTCGGCGCGGATCCGGCTCGGATCGCGGTGGGCGGGGTGAGCGCGGGCGGCGGGTTGGCGGCGGCGTTGTGCCTGCGGGCGCGGGCCGAGGGCGGGCCGGCGATCGTGTACCAGCTGCTCGACACAGCGGTCCTGGACGACCGCCTCGACACCCCGTCGATGCGCGAGTTCGACGCGACACCGCTGTGGAACCGCCCGCAGGCGGCCCTGAGTTGGCAGTACTACCTGGCCGGCGCGGAACCCACCGCGTACGCCGCCCCGGCCCGCGCCGAGGACGTCTCGAACCTGCCGCCGGCGTACATCACCGCCAACGAACTCGACCCGCTGCGCGACGAGGCCATCGAGTACGCGACCCGCCTGATCCGCGCGGGCGTACGCGTCGAACTGCACCACCGCCCGGGCACCTTCCACGGCTCCAACGCCATCCCGGCCGCGGATGTCTCCCGCCGAGCGGCCGCGGACATGCGCAGGGCGCTGCGAGCGGCGTTCGAGGTCGCTTAGGCGCCGCGCTTGGGCGCCGTGCCTAGGCGCCGCGCCTAGGCTGGGGCGGTCTCTTGGTTCGGGCTGCGAAGGGTTCTGTCGTGATCGTCGCGTTTTCGGTGTCCCCGCTCGGTGTCGGTGAAGATGTCGGGGAGGCGGTGGCGGAGGCCGTTCGAGTGGTCCGAGCCAGTGGCCTGCCGAATCGCACCGACGCCATGTTCACCTCCATCGAGGGGGAGTGGGACGAGGTGATGGCCGTGGTGAAGGCGGCCGTCGAGGCGGTCAAGGCACGGTCGAACCGGGTGAGCCTCGTGCTCAAGGCGGACATTCGCGACGGTGTCGTCGACGGGCTGACCGCCAAGGTCGAGACGATCGAGCGGTATCTGGCGTAGCCCGGGCGGGGCCCGAGGGACCGGACCCAAAGGCCCGAGGCAAAGGGCCCGAGGCCTGAGGCAAAGGCCCGAGGCCCGAGGCCCGAGCATCAAGGCCAAAGGCCGGGGCCGGATCCGGCCGCGACTGTGGCCACGAGCGCGGCGTTCGATCTCGTGGCCACCGTCATGCGTTCGGTTCGGCGACCGTCAGATGGCGGTGACGTTCACGGCGCTGGGGCCCTTCTGGCCGTCCTGAACCTCGAACTCGACGTTCTGGCCCTCGGCAAGCGTTTTGAAGCCGTTCCCCTGGATCGCGCTGAAGTGCACGAAGACGTCCTTGGTGCCGTCCGCCGGGCTGATGAAGCCGAAGCCCTTGGCCTCGTTGAACCACTTCACGCTGCCCTTGATCTTGGCCATGTGGACGCCTCTCCCCAACTCCGCGATGCCGCGCGGGTACGCGCGCGCTTCGAGCCTGCCCAGCGCGACCTGTACCGGAAACCAAGAGGCGCCGCGCGTCCGCGCCGGGGCCCGGCCGGCTCCCGCCTCGATCCCCTTCGCCGCGCGCTCGCCGAGGGCGCTGTAACGGATTGCCGGGCCCATCACATTCCCCTGGTGACGTCGACGAACGGGGAGCACGAATGGCAAGCGGGAGCGACGCGGAGTTCCAGGATTTCGCCGCCACGCACAGTGGCAGGCTGTTCCGCACCGCGTGCCTGCTTACCTCCGGCGACTGGCACTACGCCGAGGATCTGCTGCAGGAGACGCTCGGAAAGCTGTACCCCAAGTGGCGCAGGATCGGCCGGATGGACTGGCCGTTCGCCTACGCGAACACCACGTTGATCCGGACGTACCTCGCGCAGCAGCGACGCATGTGCTCCGCCGAGCGCACCACCGATGCCGTACCGGAACGCGCCGAACGCCGGCACGGGGATCCCGAGTTGCGGCTCACGCTGCTCGACGGTCTGGCCGGGCTCTCGCCGCGCGATCGGGCCGTGCTGGTCCTTCGGTACTGGGAGGACCGGTCGGTGGAGGAGACCGCCCACGTGTTGAACCTGTCCGCCGGGGCGGTACGCGTGTGCTCGAAGCGGGCGCTCGATCGGCTCCGCGCGGTGCTCGGCGATCAGCTGGTCGGCCTTGCCCTCGATCGGTCGTGACCGCTCGGCGGCGGCAGGTGGCCGGGGCGCGGTACGGCCGCGACTCGGCGTGCGTCCGCGACCCGGCACACGTGGCTGCCATGACTCGGTACCTCGACGTGACTCCGCATCTCAACCGAAAGGATCGGTGATCGTTCCGTGGCCGCCTCCGGCTTTGGATCACCCCCGCGGGACCCGGCTGGGCCCGACCGTTCCGATTCGAATTCGCCCGGGCAAGTACCGGACCATGGGGAGGAGTTGGGAAATCTGCTGCCGGGCGCCCTGCGCACTGCCGTGGAATCGTTCCCGGCGCACGGCCCCGACGCGATTCCGCGTGCGCTCGTGCGCGGCAAGCAGATCCGGCGGGCCAGGCGCATTCGCCTCTCGGCCGCCGCGTGCGCGGTGGCGGTCGCGGTGGCGGGTGGTGTGGTCGCGCTCGATCGCACCATGGACGCCGACGGTTCGGCGGCCTCCCGGCGCACGCTGCCGGACTCGGAGCTGCCCACGAGTTGGCCCGTGACGGGAGATCAGATGATCTCCGTACTCAAGAGCCTGATGCCGGCCAAGGGGAAGGTGAGCGACGTCTCCGGGCAGGGCTCGCAGCCCAACCCCACGGACCCGCCGTTGGCCGGCATGAATCCCTACGCGCAGCTCGTGTACCGCGATGCCGGAGGCGTGTCCGGCGTTCGGGTGACGGTCTCGCGCCCGGCGCCCGGGACCCCGGACTTCGAGATCGCGAAGTGCGTTGCCGCCGATGGGCGGCGTCAGTACGACGACTGCAACACGAGCAAGCGCTCGGACGGCTCGATGCTGACGGTCGCCAAGACGCTCACCGATCCGTGGGGGGAGCCCCGGCAGCGGCGCTGGCGCGTCATCCTGGATCGACCCGACGGCGGCCGGGTCGCGCTCGACACGTACAGCGGTGGCGTGCGGGACCAGCACATCGGTTCCGACAAGGGCGTGATCGGCGTGACGGAGGATCCGCGGCTGACGGTCGACCAGCTCATCGGGATCGTGACGGATTCGCGCTGGAAGGGGGCCGTCTCCGCGCTCCCGACGCCGGAGAGCCGGAGCCTTGCCATCCTGGAGAGCCTGCTTCCGGCCGGGACGAAGGTAACGCGTAAGGGCGAGCGGGAGACGGGTCCCACGGTGGTCGTCAGCGACGCGAAGGGGCTGTCGACGGTTTCGGCGGGGGTACGGCGCACCGGCGAGCCGCTCTGGACCTGTGCCGAGATTGCCGACTGCAGCACCAAGCCCCTGGCCGACGGCGCCACGCTGGTCGCGTCCCGGCAGTCGGTCCGCAACGGGCCGCCCGAATTCGTCTACTGGACGGTGAGCGTGCGATACGCCGACGGGCTCACGGTCTGGATCCACTCGGGGAACGAGGCCGGCGACGGACTGATCCTGTCCGATGACGAGGACCCCCTCGGTGGACTCACGCTGACGGACGGAGACAACAAGCCGTCTCGGGCCGAGCCGGTGCTGACCCTCGATCAACTGGAGGCGATCGCCACCAGCCCGCGCTGGACCGAGTGAGCGATTACTCGACCGCCTGACCGCGGGGGTCGAGCCACGCGGGCCTCACCCCGAAGGGGTCATCGGCGTGGACGCCACCCCCGCAGACGTCACCCCTGGTGCTTCCTCCGCCCGCTCCGGGGGTGACGCTTTTCCTCTCCGCTTTCTCCGGTCTCTCCGCTCTCTCCGCTCTCGGACGACAGCGCGGAATCGCCTGTCGTACGGGTCGTCCGATGTGGGGGAAACCCGTTGTACGGAAGGGCGTTGCGGGCGGCGCGACGTTTGCCGAGGTCGGGCCGTGGACGCGGTTTTCCGTTGTACGGATGCCGGCGCCTTCTAGGAACCACTAGGCCGGCTGCCCCTGCGGGGCGGCGGCCGGCCCTGGTGGGCGAGCGTCACCCGAGAGGGTGATTGACGCCACGTGTGGTCGCACTGTGTGCTGGGTCGTATCCGAAACGTAAGTCGGCCCCCGATGGTGTCGGTAACACCAGCCGAGGGCCTGACCACCGAACGAGGAAGAGACCCCTCGCCATGGCTATGGCCCAGAGTATCGATGCACCCACCGCTGTCGAGGACCCCGTCGCCGCCGTGTTGGACCGCTACGGCTTTCTCCAAGGCTGCGCCTTGGAAGCCGCCCTGCGGTATCACGTCGCGCCCCCGGGCACCCCGCTAAGCATCGCCACCATTCGCGAACTCATCGGCGTGGGCGCCCATATCGCCGCCCGCGTGCTGCGTGAACTCACCGAAGCGGGCGTCGCGGGCGCGCGACGCGTGCGCGATGCCGCGACCGGCCGGCTGCTCGGGCGCCACACGGAGTGGTCCGGCTCGCGATCTGCGGGCGACGCTCCCGACGCGCCGCCCGAGGACCCGGACCCTGCTGTTCGGGCCCTCGAACTGCTCCACTCCCTCGCGGACATCGACGATCGATTGGCCTTCAAGAGCCGGGAGTTGCGCACCCTCGTGCCCTTCGTCCTGGCGCGCCTGGCGGCCGGAGACACGGAGGCCGACGTGGTCCGCGACCTCACCGAGGACCTGCCTCCCGAGGGGCGAACCATCAAGACCGGCCTGCTGCACCACCGCCTCACCAGGGCTCCCGCGCCCGCCGACCCCGGCGGCGCCGTCGCCGTGGCCGTTCCGTCCCAGCGCCGGTCCGGCCATCCCCGTGTCCGCCTCGTGGAGTGCGACGACTGCGGTCGGCCCGGGCCCGGCCTCGCCCCCGGCGACCTCTGCCGGCACTGCCGCACCGGCACCGAGCCGGAACCGCTCGACGCCATCGCCCGCGCGAGGCGGCTGGAGCAACTCGCGGAACGGGCGCTGTGATCCGCGTGGCGCACGGGGTTGCAGGCACTATTCTGGATGTGTAACGTCCAGTAAATGCAGATGAGCGAGGGTGTGGAGTGGGCGCTGCACAGTTGCCTGACCCTGTCGTGGGCCGAGCCGGGGCAGGCCGTGACGGCGACGAAACTGGCGGCCTTCTACGACCTCCCCGCGGCCTACCTGAACAAGCAGCTCCAGGCGCTCGTGCGGGCGGAGATCCTGACCTCGACGTCCGGCCCGCGCGGCGGCTTCCGGCTGGCGCGCGACCTGAAGCAGATCACCCTGATGGACGTGGTGGCCGCGATCGAGGGCCCGCAGGACGCCTTCCGCTGCCAGGGCATCCTGCGCGCGGCCCCCGGCGGCGACCCGGAAACCGACTACCTCAAGACCTGCGTCGTCTCCCAGGCCATGGCCCGCGCCGAACTGGCCTGGCGCCGCGAACTCGCCGCCCAAACCCTCGCCGACATCAGAGACACCGTCGAGTCCCGCTTCCCCCGCACCCCCGAATCCACCCGCCACCGCCTCACCAACCTCCGCCGCCCCTGAAAAAAGTAGGCCGGGTCTCACACGGTCGATGGATTACGTTGGTCCGCTGCCTACGAAAGGGAGGCTGGTATGGCGTACGACATCACTGCTGTGGTCGCCCACTTGGGGGTCCTGGACCACGTTGTCCAGGACCCGGGGGTTCCAGTCGTTACGAGGGAACAAGGGTTTGGCCTGGTGCCGCTGACCAAGGAGGTACTGGTCAGTCTCGGGACGAATCGGAGGAACGTCGGTGGCGTTCTGGCCGAGTGGTCCAGGTTTGGCCACGTTGCCTACATCAATGCGGAGATCTTCGCCGGCGTTGGAGGACAAGACGCCAAGGTATGGCTGAACGGCGAGGTGATCTTCGACGAGGCGACGGACGGTTCGGGGGCGATCTCCCGTGCATTGCGCCGTATCGGCGTCGCGAGTCCGCCGGGCGGCAGGGATGAGTTCGACCACCTCGGGCTGGGGATCTGTCGAAGCACCGAGAAATGGGTCAAACACGCGGACCCACGACCGCGGTTTGCCACTGACTAGTGCCGCGCCCGCTGTCGGGCGCGGCACTGGCCTCTCGCAGAACGTTCTGCCTCTCGCCCCAATGCGTGGGCCGCCGGCCGGTGGGGGACCGCCGTGACCGGCGGCCCCCGCCCGGGCGGCAGTCCCCCTTCCGCGAGGAAGCCCGCGATCTGTCCTTCGGACCCGCTCACGGTTCACGGGACCTCAGGTGTGGCAGGTGAACTTCTTGTTCGTGAGGCTTCGGTCCAACGTGCAGGTTGGACCCCGGACGGCACCGGTCCTGTCATGAGAGGTGAGGTCCCAGGTCCCGCCGTTGTCGCGCAGGACCGCGTACCCGAAGGTCCCTCCGTGGGTGATCGACTGAGTGACAACCTGCGGACGCGAGCCGACCGGTTGTCCGATGACCTTGCTGTCGTCCGGGCCGTTGGCCAGTGGGGCTCCGCCCGAGGAGCCCACGGTCACCTGGGGTGGACGGAGGGTGTTGAAGGCGACCATCTGGTAGAGGTGGATGTGGCCTGACAGCACCAGTCGAATGTTGTCGGCCAGGCGACCCAGGCTGGTATTGGTGACGGCTGCGTCGAGGACGTGGGTTGCCCAGTCCACCGCCCCTGTCGTTGAGCCTGCGCCCTTCACCATCCACAGCGGCTTGTGCGTGAATACGAAGTAATCGTGGGTGGGGTGCTGTTGCGCATCCTGGTTCACGGCCGCGAATTGCGCGGTGTATTGGTCCTTCTGCGCCGTCGTTACGGTTCCGTCGTCGCTCGGGTCGGCAAACGAGGAGTCCACCGAGACCAGGTTCAGGATGCCCGCGCGAATCGCGGCCGGCGGATTGGTGTATTCGCTGCACGATCCGTTCATGCGAAGGTCGTCGGCGAGGTAGCGGAACCACGCACCACCCGCGCCGCCCATTTGCGAGGCATTGCAGTCTTCGTGGTTGCCCCGGGTCAACGCGATCGGCGCCGCGGCCAGCAGCGTTTCCGCCGGCCTGAAGAAGTCGGCGACAACACAGGACCAACTGGCCCTGTCCTCGTACCTCACGCAACCCGGATTGGCTGCCATGTCGTTTTCCTTGCCGGGGTCGTCACGGTAGAGGTAGTCACCGACATGGATCACGAGATCCGGCCGCGACACGGTGGCGGCACTGTTCGCGATCTGCGGGAAGGGCCAACCGCTTTGATGATTCGCGCAGTCCTGCGCGGCACCTGCCGTCGGGACTCGGCATCCGGTGTCGCCGATGACCCCGATGGTGCGGGGACGCGTGGTCGCAGTCCAGTTCGGCAAGGGGAGTTGACGGTTCGCGGGGTGCACCGTGGCCGCCTGGATCGTCGACTGATCGAGCACCGCGTTGGAGGCCCCGAGGGCCAGACCCAACTCGCACACGGTGGTCGGGAACTGCGCCCCCATGGGGACGCTCACACGGTGCAATTGGACTAGGTTGCTGCTCCCTGCCAGGGAGTACCGCACGCTGGGGCAGGTTTGCGTGGTGTCGGTGGTCACGTAACGGATCTGGGTGCCACGGCTGGTCAGTTGGGTCCACGCCCAAGCTTCATTGGGCACGGCCCCGGGCGGAGCGGCAGAGCTGGGCGGTGAGCCACCACTGGGCACGGTCTGTACGGGCGTCCCACAGGCCGAGAGCGCTGCGGTCAGCACGCCCACCACGGCAAAGACGGTGATCCGATGCATCGTCTGACATCCCTCTGTTCGAGTGTCGTATCCATGCGAGGAGATGGCGGCATGCCTCTACGGGGGGACGCCGCCTCATAAGCCGTCAAGGTCGGCGGAAGCCGAGTTCGATCCCCGGACACCGACACATCCCAAGGCCGATGGCCATAACTGGAATGCTTACCTACGACTTCGATCCACGCATCGCGACGGACACGAACGGCGTACACGTGGTGCCGCCGGCAATCGCCGAGATCCGTCTCGACATCCGGCAAGCCCACGTGCGTGCGTGCGTGCCTGAGACCTCGGCAACGACTCGCCCCTTTGGCGGAGTCCGGAGCCGGCGTCCGTGTGCCGCTGCCGGCAACAAGATCGACGCGCCACGGCGCCAAACTCGACCACGCCCACGAGCGTGGTGCTCGCCCGGAGGGACCCCACGAGCGGGCGACGAGAATCGAACTCGCGTTCTACGTGGCGAACCGGGCGGTGACGCGACCGCGGTGCTCTTGACGGTGTTCGGCAAACAGAGGATGAACGAGCACTTGCAGGTCGAGCGTGCCAGACAGGTGATGAAGACATGCCAGAACGACCACTCCGGTGCGCCGGTCGCGATTATCTTCGCCGGGGAGCCGCTGGAACTGGGCGGCTGGTGACGAGCGGCTGGTGGCAAACCGGGAAGACCGACGGCGACGGACGAGACGAATGACGGAGGCAGGACGATGAATGCGCGTGAGGCAATGCGTCGCAGGGCCGCGAAGGCCGCCGCCGAGCCCGTCCCTGAGACGTCCCACGCGGACGCGATGACCACGGGCGAGGTCGAGGAGTTCGACCAGGCGTATGCGGAGGCCGCGCTCGGTGACGCGATGGCCCAAGCCGTTTACGACCGCCGCATTGCACTCGGCTGGACGAAGGCGGAGCTTGCCCGCCGCGCGGGGATGAACGAGCGGGTCATCCGCCGCCTTGAGGACGGCGGCCGACCGGTGACCACACCGACACTGCTCCGCCTGGGACGGGCCCTGGGAGGACACTTCATAGTCGCGTTGCTCAGTGACAACCCAGTGGTGACCTTCAAGCCGGCCGCCCGACGGGCAACGCGGTCGACGACTCGGTCGGCTTGTCGCGCCCCCGCGACTTCAACGACGCGAGGAGGCCAATCCCTGCTTGCCGGGCTCCCCCGCAAGTCTCGCAGCGCCACCACTGCCGGGAATACGGTGCATCGGCTCAGGGTGGATGTGTAACGGGTAGGGCCGGACGTTGCTTCCACGAGGTGGCAGTCGCGCGGCCAAGCCCATTGCCGGCGTCATTGCGAAGCGGGTCAAGAAGTTTCAGCGCCGACATCGACCCGCATCCGGCACGGACCCCGCATGCGAGGCGCGGCGATGCGGGAAACTGCGAAGGCCCAGTCTACGGAAATCCTCCGTGACCTGGGCCTTCACCACACGAGCGGGCGACGAGAATCGAACTCGCGTTCTAAACTTGGGAAGCGCCGTTCGAATACGGGGCCTCAAACACCCCCTGACTAGCCCCGAATTCGCGCCGGTGGCACCGGCCCGAGACTCCGCTAGTGCCAGCAGCAGCTCCAACACTTACCCCGGGCATAAAGACGCCTTGAGTCACACGGCTTTGAGGTGGCTCGACCTGCACACGAGCCGAAGTGTGCGGCCCATGGCGCAGAAGCACTCCGTGAATGTTGCACATTAATCTCTGGTGCTGGGAACCGGGCTGCGAGCGTCAAGTCATCAGGAATGCTCTGCGTCGCGGTTGTCAGAGTCCCAGCCCCAGGTTTCCGGGTCAGCACGCCGACCCACCCGGCGGATGTCCTTTGAAAGCACTTCGCTCGTGTCGGACCAACGCCAAGGAAGTCCCTCGCTGTTGACCTTCGACCACTGGCGATCCAGATACAACCGGAAGTACTCTGTGCGATTTACTCGCTCGGGAAGGTTATGCACATCTTCGATTAGTCGCCGATACTGCTGATCGACAATCGGTGTATCGATTAGAACCGCATCAACGTATGCAAAGTACGCCAACAGGATTCGCACCGTATACGCGCCGACGGTCGTGATGCGATAGTGAAGTCGCGGTCCGTCATGAGAATGACGTGGGGCAGTGTCCATCAATCTTTTGTTCACTGCATGGTCAAGTGAGGCAGTGATTTGCTCAACGTCAAATCCCAAATGCTGTGCGAAATCAAAGAGCACCTCAGACTGTACGTAACCCTCTTCGCTAGCGCGCTCGCCGAGGGCCTGGGCTTGGCTGAGCAACAGTGGTAGTAGGAAATGTTCGCGCCCATCGGGCTGCGAGATACCAAAAAGGTTTGCGATCGGTGATGCGTCGGGACTGTAGTAGACGCCGTCTCCGAATAGCAGTGCGCGCAGGAACTCGTGAAGCGGGATTTTATACTGACCATATTCCGCCCAGATGCGCAGCATTTTGGCGGTGTCAATATGGCCGCTTCCAATGAATTCCGTGACGAAACCCAGAGCTAGCCGCATATTACCGCCGGCCAAATTGTCGATCAAGGCCAACAGGTCATCGTTGTTCCTAAAGTTATCGGCAAGGATTTCGAGGAAGGAGACGAGACTCTCGCTGTCGAGCGTCACCCCAGAAGGAAAGGAGTCCAATCTACCGGTCTGGGAAAGCTGGGACAAGGCAAAGTCGATTCGCTTCTGCAGCATCACATCTGCGCGAGGCGGTGAGATAGTAAATACCCGAGCCTGGTATCCAGAGAGCGTGCCACGTTGGCTCGATCTGTAGAACGTCTCGGGTCTAAGAGTTACGAACACCGTGGCGGGCCAATTCTGCGCGAGCTCATTCGAAATGAGAAATACTTGCTCCTGGTCATTGCTGCTTCGTTGGTCAATGTTGTCCAGGAAAATTACGACCTGCTTGCGCTGATTGGACCGTAGGTGCTCAAGGCTTGCTTTCAAATGGTTCGCGCGCTCTTCGACCTTCGCTCGTAGAAAATTAATTCTCTCTTTGTGGTAGGCAACGGGGTCAATATCCTTCAACCGGCCCATGACTTGCTTGTCAAATCGATTTAGGGCCCCGTGGTAAACGGCTTCGACGAAGTCGGCGTCCTCGATGTCCTTGTTATAGTTGTCGCGCAGTTGTCGGATTGACTCCTCTACGACGAAGCTGTCAAGTCGACTCAGCGTCGTGGTAGACCCAAAGTCGATGTACAGGCAGAATGCCTGCTCGAATAGTTCTTCGGCTTCGACATAAACGAGGCGTTGGATAAATGTTGTTTTGCCAACCCCCACGTCGCCCAAAAGGACAATCGGACGCCGAGACATGGCTGCGGCTAGCATGTCTTGCGTAAGGCTCGGACTGATCCCTTTCTTGTCTTCGACAGGCAATACGACGGGGCCATTTTCTTCGCTTAGCAAGGCGTAGCGCGTACGCAGAATCTCTTTACTGACCTGCGCGTACTGTGAAAGTGCGCCGCTGGCGGAGTAGCATTCTCGAAGAAAATCCTTGCGAAGCTCTTCCAAGCGAGTCACATCAACAAGAAAGAGTTCTCCCAAGATGTCCAGGCCTGATTGCAGGCTGTTCCGGCGTTTCGATCCAGGGTAGTTCGAAAGGTGAATGGATAGCGACTCGGGTGGAGGGGCTTCGCGCAGATTAACGGTTCGATGAAGATTTTTTTTGTCGACTCCATATTGCGATGCATTATCCCATAGAAGCCTGAACTCGGTTCGCATATCAGTCAAACTCGGGAAAGCTAGCGCTTTGCCCTTCAGGGGCGGTACTCCATCTGTTCGAGCTGCAATGAAGAAAACAAACTGATGCCCGTTGGTGACACCTGCAGGGGCGACGCCATTACTCGCGGCGTACCCGGCAGCTTGCTTGAGGGCATCGCGCAGAGGGCGCCCCTTTTCTCCGGAACTGATGTTCTCAATGTTGTACACTCCGCTGGACATACCAGCCGGGAGATCGAAATAAATGCCTTCGCGCTTTGCCTCGATGATGAACTGGGTGCCGGGCGAGCCGAGCGCATAGTCGATGCGACCGGAGTCCGCAGGCTCTTCGGCGCGAATACTTGACTTAGGCCACTTCAGAACATCGGTCAGCAGCGTGTCGATCAGATGGAGGCGGGTTGTCGCCTCATTTCGACTTTCGCCAGACGCGTATTCCTCAGCCCACTCGATAAGTTCGTCAAGCGCGGCTTTTCCCTGGTCGTAGATGCTCGACAAAGCTGACCGACCCCTGGCTGGACGCTGGATGCTGGCAAGGCAACAGTATCGGCTGCGCGCGTTGACCCGAACAAGCACGAAAATCACACGCTGGATGGCCCCGACCAGACGTCGTGGAGACCACTCCCGGCAGGAGCGTGGGACGTTGGTCCCGGCTCTCAATCCCAGGGCCGAGTCGGGAGAGCGAGTTTGTTGCGAGAAAGATGACACCTGCTCAAAGCGGGCCGGGCGATGGGGTCGCCGGGACCGGCGGCCACGCCGCACGCGCGGCGGGGCCTGGACTGTCCGGACGGTGGCGTGCCCGTCCGGGCACGCCACTTGATCTAGTAGAGCCAAATTCGGCAGTGGTCGATTGGGCGCCGTTGGTGGGTCGACAGGGCACGGGATGCGGGTAGCTTCGCGGTATGGCGGATGGCGGGGTGGCTGGGGCCGGTGGGGCGTTTACTGCGGAGCATGCTCGGGAGGTGTTGGGCTCGGCGTGTGCTGTGGCTGGGCTGAGCGCTGAGGGGGCGTCTCTGTTGCGGCTTGGGGAGAACGCTGTCTTTCGGTTAAGCGATCCTGATGTGGTGCGGGTGGCTCGGTCGGCGGACCGGGTTGATGAGCATGAGCGGACTGTGGCTGCGGCTCGGTGGCTTGCCGAGGTGGGGTTCCCGGCGGTGCGGGTTACGTCGCGGATTCGGCAACCGCTCGTGGTTGACGGGCGGGTGGTGACGTTCTGGGAGCTGGTGGCTGAGGAGGAGCGGTTCGCCGGTGTGGTCGCGTTGGCCGAGTTGCTGCGGCGGTTGCATTGGCTGGAGGAACCGGCGTCGTTGGGTCTGCCGTATCTGGAGCCGTTGGCGGCGACCTGGGGGCGGATCGACGCCGCGGTGGCGTTGGGTGATGACGACCGTGGGTTTCTTCGGCAGCGGGCCGAGGAACTGCGGAAGCGGTATGACGCTCTGGAGTTCGTGCTTCCGTTCGGACTGGTGCACGGGGACGCGAGCGTCGGGAACGCGCTCGTTGACGAGGCGGGGCGGGCGGTCCTAATCGACCTGGATGGGTTCGCGCTTGGGCCGCGTGAGTGGGACCTGGTGCTGACCGCGATGTACTACGAGCGGTACGGGTGGCACACCCGGGCCGAGTACGAGGCGTTCGTGAATGCGTACGGGTTCGATGTCATGAACTGGTACGGATACCCGGTACTGGCGGACATGCGTGAGTTGATGATGACCGTGTGGCTGACGCAGAACATGGCCGGTGACGCCGAGGTCGCGGCGGAGGTTGAGCGGCGCATCTCGGATCTGCGGTCCGGTGGGGACCGGCACGGCTGGAAGCCGTTCTGAGGGTGGGTCAGCCTGCGGCTTGCTGCCACATGCGGTAACCGGCGGCCTCTTCCAGGAATTCGGCAACTGCGGTTGAGTCGCTGCGGGAGTCCACCTTCTTGCGGAATGCGGCCAGGTAGGAGACACAACGGGCGGACTTGAGTTGGCGGCCGATCGTTAGGGCGTCCAACGCCGTTCGGCACGCGCGTTCGAGTTCGCCGGCCGCCAGGTGGGCTTCGGCTAGGACCATGGTCGCGAAGAAGTCGCTGCGGATGTAGTGGCCGTCGGTGCCGCCGAGACACTGTTCCGCGTAGGTGGTGGCTTGGCGGGCCTGGCGCATGTCGCGGAAGCAGTGGCCGAGTTCGACGGATAGCTCCGCCTGGTCGAAGTAGCCGATCCACTCCGGGTCTTCGCCGGGATTGTTGCGCTCGAAGATCGTGGTGGCTCGGGTCAGGGCGGCGTTGCAGGCTGCGTGGTCACCGAGGCGGGAGAGGGCTCGGGCCTCCATCGCGAGGAACTGGGCGGTCAGGGTCGGGGTCGCGTGGCCCGTGGTGCCGAGCTGCGCGGCGCGGGCAAGGTTGGCCGCCTCGATGAAGCGGCCGAGGTAGGTGGCCTGGTGGCTCATCGCGGACAGGATGCTTCCGGCAAGGCGACGGTCCTCGGCGGTCTGGGCCAGGCGTAACGCTTGGATGAAGTAGCGCTGGGCCAAGCCGTGGTGGCCGCTGTCGTAGCTCATCCATGCCGCGAGGAGGGTGGCTTCGGCGACGGTGGCGAACAGGGCTCGGCCCACGGGCTCCGTGCTGCGGGCGGTCAGCAATTCGGCAACGTCGCCGTCCAGGTATTGGATCAAGGCTCGGCGGCCGTGTCCGCCTCCGAAGCGGTTGTCCAGGTCGGCGTACACGTCGACGGTCGCGCGGACGGTTTCGACGTCGCATGCGCCTACTTGCGTGCGTGTTCGGGAATTCGGCAACTGCTCTTGCCCGCCGGAGACCAGCCACACGAGTGGTGCCGCGTTCCAGGCGGCCGGGTCGGGAGACAGCGCCTGCACGTCGCTACCGGGCGCGAGATCGGCGCGCCACAACGCCGCGAGGGACTCGATTCCGTCGGTGGGGGTGGTGGGGTAGGCCGTCCCGGGGGTTTCCTGCGTGGCCGGGACATCGGCCAACCCGAGACGGTGGGCCGGTTCGCCGTAGACCTTCACCAGCAACTCGACATAGTCGGTCGGGTGCGTCTGGCCGTTCTCCCACCGGGCAATGCTCCGCAACAGCGATGTGTCGGTCGGCAGGGAGCGCCCCTCCTGCGCGGCGGCCTGGCGGAGGGCGTAGACGAGACGGGGCTTCTTCCAGCCGAGGCGATCACGAGCCGCGCGCAGAAGAGCGGCTCGGTACGGCGTGGTGGTCGACACCACGAATCGCCTCCCCTGAAGCGGAGCCAGATTCAGCCATCATGCTCACGCACACGAAGCGTCGTCAAAGAGTCGCAGTGAGTTGATCTGCTGAGCGCACACTGAGGTGACAAGGCGTGTCACCCCTTGTCATCCCTTGCCGTCTGCCTCGGACCGGTGCCGCCGGCGCACCTTGGTGGTGCCCGGTCGGAGCGACCGGCGGGCTTCGGGAGATGAACATGACGCTTCGTCAGGCGAGTGAATCCGCCGGCGCTTGGCTGCTCGCAGCCATGGGCGACTCGGACGGAACCGAGCACCCTCGGGGGCCTCGTTTGTGGGTGACCGGCCACGTCTTCGACGCGGTCGTCGTGGCGGATCGGTTGGGGCTCGAAGCCGTCGACTGGTACCGGTGGCTTGGCTCCCAGGCTCCGCCGTCGGCCATCGACCATCGGGCACGGAAGGCTGCGTTCCTTATCGCGCCGGTCGGGGAGCCCTTCTTCGCGGGCGCGTTGACGGTTCTGCGTGGGGACGTGCCGTACCGGTACCTCTCGGTCGGCGGGTACCTCCTCGTCCCCGGACCGGGCGTCGAAACCGGAGGCCGCTACCAGTGGCTCAGCAAGCCCACCGAGGAATCCACTCTCGACCGGGACGCGGTCGCGCTTCTCGCCGGTCATCTCCTGATCGCCTCGCGCAACCTGTCTGCCGCAGCCGAGGGAACGGACGATGAGTGATCCGGACGCGGCCTCCTGGTCGCCCATCGACACCACGGCCTGGCACGAAGCGCGGTCTGCCGTCGCAACCCTGCGAGACGTCCTGCTCGCCACCGGCATCGCCGAGCACTTCCCGTACCTGCGCGCGGACGTCAACGCCTTCGGGCAGGGCTTCGTCGAACTCGGCCGCACGACACCGGAAGCCGCGCACCACCTCGCCGAACTCCTCGCCGCGGCAACGGCCGACCCCATCTGACAGGAGGAACCGCCATGCGCTCCGCAGCCGACAACGCCCGCGCCTGCGCACCTCCGGCCGAAGAACTGCGCGCCGGCATCCTCTACGTCCGTGGCTGGTGCACAGCCAACAACGCCACGCTCGAACTCGCCGCACGGCTGACGACTGCCGGCCTGGACGATTTTTTCGGGGCGCTCAAGGCGGAAGCGAACGTCCACAGTGACGGTCTGGTCAACCTCGGCCCCGTCCCCGCCGACGCAGTCCACCGCTTGGCCTCGCTCCTCACCAACGGCCTCTGCGCCAAGCTCGATTACCTCGCCGCGCGATACGAAGCGGCTTGACCGCACACGCTCCGGCCAAGTGAACGAAACGGCTCCTCGTCCACCCAGTCGGACCCAACGCACCACCCGGCCGTCATTCGGCAACGGCCGCAACAGGCCGCCTCGCACCGACCAAACACCCAACGGTGTCGGGACAAGACGCCGAGATCCTCTCGCATACGGGCGCCGCCAGGAAGCGACCTGACCGTCCTGACCTGCGAGGGACCTGATTCCGTGATCGACAAGACCGGACGGCTCCTGACCGTCCCCCAGGCCGCCGAACGGCGCAAAGTCGGCGAGCGCTTCGTCCGTCGCCTCATTGCAGAGCGATGCATCACCTTCGTGGATACGAACCCGAGGGCGGACAAAATTGTCCGGTAGGATGAGTGGTGTGTTCGCGATCGAGATGGAGCCCGAGGTGCGGGCATGGCTTGAAGGGCTGTCCGCAGCTCAGCGGGGCACTGTCAAGCGTTTTGTCGAACGGCTGGCCAACGAGGGCGAACGTATGGGTATGCCCCGGTCCAAGCCGCTCGGCCAAGGGCTGTTCGAGCTGCGGTTCGATTTGGCGAACCGGGCGATGCGGATCACCTACTGGATCCGCACCGACGCGACCGCGGTGCTCTTGACGGTGTTTCGCAAGCAGAGGATGAACGAGCACGTGCAGGTCGAGCGTGCCAGACAGGTGATGAAGACATGCCAGAACGACCACTCCGGTGCGCCGGTCGCGATTATCTTCGCCGGGGAGCCGCTGGAACTGGGCGGCTGGTGACGAGCGGTTGGTGGCAAACCGGGAAGACCGACGGCGACGGACGAGACGAATGACGGAGGCAGGACGATGAATGCGCGTGAGGCAATGCGTCGCAGGGCCGCGAAGGCCGCCGCCGAGCCCGTCCCTGAGACGTCCCACGCGGACGCGATGACCACGGGCGAGGTCGAGGAGTTCGACCAGGCGTATGCGGAGGCCGCGCTCGGTGACGCGATGGCCCAAGCCGTTTACGACCGCCGCATTGCACTCGGCTGGACGAAGGCGGAGCTTGCCCGCCGCGCGGGGATGAACGAGCGGGTCATCCGCCGCCTTGAGGACGGCGGCCGACCGGTGACCACACCGACACTGCTCCGCCTGGGACGGGCCCTGGGAGGACACTTCATAGTCGCGTTGCTCAGTGACAACCCAGTGGTGACCTTCAAGCCGGCCGCCCGACGGGCAACGCGGTCGACGACTCGGTCGGCTTGTCGCGCCCCCGCGACTTCAACGACGCGAGGAGGCCAATCCCTGCTTGCCGGGCTCCCCCGCAAGTCTCGCAGCGCCACCACTGCCGGGAATACGGTGCATCGGCTCAGGGTGGATGTGTAACGGGTAGGGCCGGACGTTGCTTCCACGAGGTGGCAGTCGCGCGGCCAAGCCCATTGCCGGCGTCATTGCGAAGCGGGTCAAGAAGTTTCAGCGCCGACATCGACCCGCATCCGGCACGGACCCCGCATGCGAGGCGCGGCGATGCGGGAAACTGCGAAGGCCCAGTCTACGGAAATCCTCCGTGACCTGGGCCTTCACCACACGAGCGGGCGACGAGAATCGAACTCGCGTTCTAAACTTGGGAAGCGCCGTTCGAATACGGGGCCTCAAACACCCCCTGACTAGCCCCGAATTCGCGCCGGTGGCACCGGCCCGAGACTCCGCTAGTGCCAGCAGCAGCTCCAACACTTACCCCGGGCATAAAGACGCCTTGAGTCACACGGCTTTGAGGTGGCTCGACCTGCACACGAGCCGAAGTGTGCGGCCCATGGCGCAGAAGCACTCCGTGAATGTTGCACATTAATCTCTGGTGCTGGGAACCGGGCTGCGAGCGTCAAGTCATCAGGAATGCTCTGCGTCGCGGTTGTCAGAGTCCCAGCCCCAGGTTTCCGGGTCAGCACGCCGACCCACCCGGCGGATGTCCTTTGAAAGCACTTCGCTCGTGTCGGACCAACGCCAAGGAAGTCCCTCGCTGTTGACCTTCGACCACTGGCGATCCAGATACAACCGGAAGTACTCTGTGCGATTTACTCGCTCGGGAAGGTTATGCACATCTTCGATTAGTCGCCGATACTGCTGATCGACAATCGGTGTATCGATTAGAACCGCATCAACGTATGCAAAGTACGCCAACAGGATTCGCACCGTATACGCGCCGACGGTCGTGATGCGATAGTGAAGTCGCGGTCCGTCATGAGAATGACGTGGGGCAGTGTCCATCAATCTTTTGTTCACTGCATGGTCAAGTGAGGCAGTGATTTGCTCAACGTCAAATCCCAAATGCTGTGCGAAATCAAAGAGCACCTCAGACTGTACGTAACCCTCTTCGCTAGCGCGCTCGCCGAGGGCCTGGGCTTGGCTGAGCAACAGTGGTAGTAGGAAATGTTCGCGCCCATCGGGCTGCGAGATACCAAAAAGGTTTGCGATCGGTGATGCGTCGGGACTGTAGTAGACGCCGTCTCCGAATAGCAGTGCGCGCAGGAACTCGTGAAGCGGGATTTTATACTGACCATATTCCGCCCAGATGCGCAGCATTTTGGCGGTGTCAATATGGCCGCTTCCAATGAATTCCGTGACGAAACCCAGAGCTAGCCGCATATTACCGCCGGCCAAATTGTCGATCAAGGCCAACAGGTCATCGTTGTTCCTAAAGTTATCGGCAAGGATTTCGAGGAAGGAGACGAGACTCTCGCTGTCGAGCGTCACCCCAGAAGGAAAGGAGTCCAATCTACCGGTCTGGGAAAGCTGGGACAAGGCAAAGTCGATTCGCTTCTGCAGCATCACATCTGCGCGAGGCGGTGAGATAGTAAATACCCGAGCCTGGTATCCAGAGAGCGTGCCACGTTGGCTCGATCTGTAGAACGTCTCGGGTCTAAGAGTTACGAACACCGTGGCGGGCCAATTCTGCGCGAGCTCATTCGAAATGAGAAATACTTGCTCCTGGTCATTGCTGCTTCGTTGGTCAATGTTGTCCAGGAAAATTACGACCTGCTTGCGCTGATTGGACCGTAGGTGCTCAAGGCTTGCTTTCAAATGGTTCGCGCGCTCTTCGACCTTCGCTCGTAGAAAATTAATTCTCTCTTTGTGGTAGGCAACGGGGTCAATATCCTTCAACCGGCCCATGACTTGCTTGTCAAATCGATTTAGGGCCCCGTGGTAAACGGCTTCGACGAAGTCGGCGTCCTCGATGTCCTTGTTATAGTTGTCGCGCAGTTGTCGGATTGACTCCTCTACGACGAAGCTGTCAAGTCGACTCAGCGTCGTGGTAGACCCAAAGTCGATGTACAGGCAGAATGCCTGCTCGAATAGTTCTTCGGCTTCGACATAAACGAGGCGTTGGATAAATGTTGTTTTGCCAACCCCCACGTCGCCCAAAAGGACAATCGGACGCCGAGACATGGCTGCGGCTAGCATGTCTTGCGTAAGGCTCGGACTGATCCCTTTCTTGTCTTCGACAGGCAATACGACGGGGCCATTTTCTTCGCTTAGCAAGGCGTAGCGCGTACGCAGAATCTCTTTACTGACCTGCGCGTACTGTGAAAGTGCGCCGCTGGCGGAGTAGCATTCTCGAAGAAAATCCTTGCGAAGCTCTTCCAAGCGAGTCACATCAACAAGAAAGAGTTCTCCCAAGATGTCCAGGCCTGATTGCAGGCTGTTCCGGCGTTTCGATCCAGGGTAGTTCGAAAGGTGAATGGATAGCGACTCGGGTGGAGGGGCTTCGCGCAGATTAACGGTTCGATGAAGATTTTTTTTGTCGACTCCATATTGCGATGCATTATCCCATAGAAGCCTGAACTCGGTTCGCATATCAGTCAAACTCGGGAAAGCTAGCGCTTTGCCCTTCAGGGGCGGTACTCCATCTGTTCGAGCTGCAATGAAGAAAACAAACTGATGCCCGTTGGTGACACCTGCAGGGGCGACGCCATTACTCGCGGCGTACCCGGCAGCTTGCTTGAGGGCATCGCGCAGAGGGCGCCCCTTTTCTCCGGAACTGATGTTCTCAATGTTGTACACTCCGCTGGACATACCAGCCGGGAGATCGAAATAAATGCCTTCGCGCTTTGCCTCGATGATGAACTGGGTGCCGGGCGAGCCGAGCGCATAGTCGATGCGACCGGAGTCCGCAGGCTCTTCGGCGCGAATACTTGACTTAGGCCACTTCAGAACATCGGTCAGCAGCGTGTCGATCAGATGGAGGCGGGTTGTCGCCTCATTTCGACTTTCGCCAGACGCGTATTCCTCAGCCCACTCGATAAGTTCGTCAAGCGCGGCTTTTCCCTGGTCGTAGATGCTCGACAAAGCTGACCGACCCCTGGCTGGACGCTGGATGCTGGCAAGGCAACAGTATCGGCTGCGCGCGTTGACCCGAACAAGCACGAAAATCACACGCTGGATGGCCCCGACCAGACGTCGTGGAGACCACTCCCGGCAGGAGCGTGGGACGTTGGTCCCGGCTCTCAATCCCAGGGCCGAGTCGGGAGAGCGAGTTTGTTGCGAGAAAGATGACACCTGCTCAAAGCGGGCCGGGCGATGGGGTCGCCGGGACCGGCGGCCACGCCGCACGCGCGGCGGGGCCTGGACTGTCCGGACGGTGGTGCCCGTCCGGGCACGCCACTTGATCTAGTAGAGCCAAATTCGGCAGTGGTCGATTGGGCGCCGTTGGTGGGTCGACAGGGCACGGGATGCGGGTAGCTTCGCGGTATGGCGGATGGCGGGGTGGCTGGGGCCGGTGGGGCGTTTACTGCGGAGCATGCTCGGGAGGTGTTGGGCTCGGCGTGTGCTGTGGCTGGGCTGAGCGCTGAGGGGGCGTCTCTGTTGCGGCTTGGGGAGAACGCTGTCTTTCGGTTAAGCGATCCTGATGTGGTGCGGGTGGCTCGGTCGGCGGACCGGGTTGATGAGCATGAGCGGACTGTGGCTGCGGCTCGGTGGCTTGCCGAGGTGGGGTTCCCGGCGGTGCGGGTTACGTCGCGGATTCGGCAACCGCTCGTGGTTGACGGGCGGGTGGTGACGTTCTGGGAGCTGGTGGCTGAGGAGGAGCGGTTCGCCGGTGTGGTCGCGTTGGCCGAGTTGCTGCGGCGGTTGCATTGGCTGGAGGAACCGGCGTCGTTGGGTCTGCCGTATCTGGAGCCGTTGGCGGCGACCTGGGGGCGGATCGACGCCGCGGTGGCGTTGGGTGATGACGACCGTGGGTTTCTTCGGCAGCGGGCCGAGGAACTGCGGAAGCGGTATGACGCTCTGGAGTTCGTGCTTCCGTTCGGACTGGTGCACGGGGACGCGAGCGTCGGGAACGCGCTCGTTGACGAGGCGGGGCGGGCGGTCCTAATCGACCTGGATGGGTTCGCGCTTGGGCCGCGTGAGTGGGACCTGGTGCTGACCGCGATGTACTACGAGCGGTACGGGTGGCACACCCGGGCCGAGTACGAGGCGTTCGTGAATGCGTACGGGTTCGATGTCATGAACTGGTACGGATACCCGGTACTGGCGGACATGCGTGAGTTGATGATGACCGTGTGGCTGACGCAGAACATGGCCGGTGACGCCGAGGTCGCGGCGGAGGTTGAGCGGCGCATCTCGGATCTGCGGTCCGGTGGGGACCGGCACGGCTGGAAGCCGTTCTGAGGGTGGGTCAGCCTGCGGCTTGCTGCCACATGCGGTAACCGGCGGCCTCTTCCAGGAATTCGGCAACTGCGGTTGAGTCGCTGCGGGAGTCCACCTTCTTGCGGAATGCGGCCAGGTAGGAGACACAACGGGCGGACTTGAGTTGGCGGCCGATCGTTAGGGCGTCCAACGCCGTTCGGCACGCGCGTTCGAGTTCGCCGGCCGCCAGGTGGGCTTCGGCTAGGACCATGGTCGCGAAGAAGTCGCTGCGGATGTAGTGGCCGTCGGTGCCGCCGAGACACTGTTCCGCGTAGGTGGTGGCTTGGCGGGCCTGGCGCATGTCGCGGAAGCAGTGGCCGAGTTCGACGGATAGCTCCGCCTGGTCGAAGTAGCCGATCCACTCCGGGTCTTCGCCGGGATTGTTGCGCTCGAAGATCGTGGTGGCTCGGGTCAGGGCGGCGTTGCAGGCTGCGTGGTCACCGAGGCGGGAGAGGGCTCGGGCCTCCATCGCGAGGAACTGGGCGGTCAGGGTCGGGGTCGCGTGGCCCGTGGTGCCGAGCTGCGCGGCGCGGGCAAGGTTGGCCGCCTCGATGAAGCGGCCGAGGTAGGTGGCCTGGTGGCTCATCGCGGACAGGATGCTTCCGGCAAGGCGACGGTCCTCGGCGGTCTGGGCCAGGCGTAACGCTTGGATGAAGTAGCGCTGGGCCAAGCCGTGGTGGCCGCTGTCGTAGCTCATCCATGCCGCGAGGAGGGTGGCTTCGGCGACGGTGGCGAACAGGGCTCGGCCCACGGGCTCCGTGCTGCGGGCGGTCAGCAATTCGGCAACGTCGCCGTCCAGGTATTGGATCAAGGCTCGGCGGCCGTGTCCGCCTCCGAAGCGGTTGTCCAGGTCGGCGTACACGTCGACGGTCGCGCGGACGGTTTCGACGTCGCATGCGCCTACTTGCGTGCGTGTTCGGGAATTCGGCAACTGCTCTTGCCCGCCGGAGACCAGCCACACGAGTGGTGCCGCGTTCCAGGCGGCCGGGTCGGGAGACAGCGCCTGCACGTCGCTACCGGGCGCGAGATCGGCGCGCCACAACGCCGCGAGGGACTCGATTCCGTCGGTGGGGGTGGTGGGGTAGGCCGTCCCGGGGGTTTCCTGCGTGGCCGGGACATCGGCCAACCCGAGACGGTGGGCCGGTTCGCCGTAGACCTTCACCAGCAACTCGACATAGTCGGTCGGGTGCGTCTGGCCGTTCTCCCACCGGGCAATGCTCCGCAACAGCGATGTGTCGGTCGGCAGGGAGCGCCCCTCCTGCGCGGCGGCCTGGCGGAGGGCGTAGACGAGACGGGGCTTCTTCCAGCCGAGGCGATCACGAGCCGCGCGCAGAAGAGCGGCTCGGTACGGCGTGGTGGTCGACACCACGAATCGCCTCCCCTGAAGCGGAGCCAGATTCAGCCATCATGCTCACGCACACGAAGCGTCGTCAAAGAGTCGCAGTGAGTTGATCTGCTGAGCGCACACTGAGGTGACAAGGCGTGTCACCCCTTGTCATCCCTTGCCGTCTGCCTCGGACCGGTGCCGCCGGCGCACCTTGGTGGTGCCCGGTCGGAGCGACCGGCGGGCTTCGGGAGATGAACATGACGCTTCGTCAGGCGAGTGAATCCGCCGGCGCTTGGCTGCTCGCAGCCATGGGCGACTCGGACGGAACCGAGCACCCTCGGGGGCCTCGTTTGTGGGTGACCGGCCACGTCTTCGACGCGGTCGTCGTGGCGGATCGGTTGGGGCTCGAAGCCGTCGACTGGTACCGGTGGCTTGGCTCCCAGGCTCCGCCGTCGGCCATCGACCATCGGGCACGGAAGGCTGCGTTCCTTATCGCGCCGGTCGGGGAGCCCTTCTTCGCGGGCGCGTTGACGGTTCTGCGTGGGGACGTGCCGTACCGGTACCTCTCGGTCGGCGGGTACCTCCTCGTCCCCGGACCGGGCGTCGAAACCGGAGGCCGCTACCAGTGGCTCAGCAAGCCCACCGAGGAATCCACTCTCGACCGGGACGCGGTCGCGCTTCTCGCCGGTCATCTCCTGATCGCCTCGCGCAACCTGTCTGCCGCAGCCGAGGGAACGGACGATGAGTGATCCGGACGCGGCCTCCTGGTCGCCCATCGACACCACGGCCTGGCACGAAGCGCGGTCTGCCGTCGCAACCCTGCGAGACGTCCTGCTCGCCACCGGCATCGCCGAGCACTTCCCGTACCTGCGCGCGGACGTCAACGCCTTCGGGCAGGGCTTCGTCGAACTCGGCCGCACGACACCGGAAGCCGCGCACCACCTCGCCGAACTCCTCGCCGCGGCAACGGCCGACCCCATCTGACAGGAGGAACCGCCATGCGCTCCGCAGCCGACAACGCCCGCGCCTGCGCACCTCCGGCCGAAGAACTGCGCGCCGGCATCCTCTACGTCCGTGGCTGGTGCACAGCCAACAACGCCACGCTCGAACTCGCCGCACGGCTGACGACTGCCGGCCTGGACGATTTTTTCGGGGCGCTCAAGGCGGAAGCGAACGTCCACAGTGACGGTCTGGTCAACCTCGGCCCCGTCCCCGCCGACGCAGTCCACCGCTTGGCCTCGCTCCTCACCAACGGCCTCTGCGCCAAGCTCGATTACCTCGCCGCGCGATACGAAGCGGCTTGACCGCACACGCTCCGGCCAAGTGAACGAAACGGCTCCTCGTCCACCCAGTCGGACCCAACGCACCACCCGGCCGTCATTCGGCAACGGCCGCAACAGGCCGCCTCGCACCGACCAAACACCCAACGGTGTCGGGACAAGACGCCGAGATCCTCTCGCATACGGGCGCCGCCAGGAAGCGACCTGACCGTCCTGACCTGCGAGGGACCTGATTCCGTGATCGACAAGACCGGACGGCTCCTGACCGTCCCCCAGGCCGCCGAACGGCGCAAAGTCGGCGAGCGCTTCGTCCGTCGCCTCATTGCAGAGCGATGCATCACCTTCGTGGATACGAACCCGAGGGCGGACAAAATTGTCCGGTAGGATGAGTGGTGTGTTCGCGATCGAGATGGAGCCCGAGGTGCGGGCATGGCTTGAAGGGCTGTCCGCAGCTCAGCGGGGCACTGTCAAGCGTTTTGTCGAACGGCTGGCCAACGAGGGCGAACGTATGGGTATGCCCCGGTCCAAGCCGCTCGGCCAAGGGCTGTTCGAGCTGCGGTTCGATTTGGCGAACCGGGCGATGCGGATCACCTACTGGATCCGCACCGACGCGACCGCGGTGCTCTTGACGGTGTTTCGCAAGCAGAGGATGAACGAGCACGTGCAGGTCGAGCGTGCCAGACAGGTGATGAAGACATGCCAGAACGACCACTCCGGTGCGCCGGTCGCGATTATCTTCGCCGGGGAGCCGCTGGAACTGGGCGGCTGGTGACGAGCGGTTGGTGGCAAACCGGGAAGACCGACGGCGACGGACGAGACGAATGACGGAGGCAGGACGATGAATGCGCGTGAGGCAATGCGTCGCAGGGCCGCGAAGGCCGCCGCCGAGCCCGTCCCTGAGACGTCCCACGCGGACGCGATGACCACGGGCGAGGTCGAGGAGTTCGACCAGGCGTATGCGGAGGCCGCGCTCGGTGACGCGATGGCCCAAGCCGTTTACGACCGCCGCATTGCACTCGGCTGGACGAAGGCGGAGCTTGCCCGCCGCGCGGGGATGAACGAGCGGGTCATCCGCCGCCTTGAGGACGGCGGCCGACCGGTGACCACACCGACACTGCTCCGCCTGGGACGGGCCCTGGGAGGACACTTCATAGTCGCGTTGCTCAGTGACAACCCAGTGGTGACCTTCAAGCCGGCCGCCCGACGGGCAACGCGGTCGACGACTCGGTCGGCTTGTCGCGCCCCCGCGACTTCAACGACGCGAGGAGGCCAATCCCTGCTTGCCGGGCTCCCCCGCAAGTCTCGCAGCGCCACCACTGCCGGGAATACGGTGCATCGGCTCAGGGTGGATGTGTAACGGGTAGGGCCGGACGTTGCTTCCACGAGGTGGCAGTCGCGCGGCCAAGCCCATTGCCGGCGTCATTGCGAAGCGGGTCAAGAAGTTTCAGCGCCGACATCGACCCGCATCCGGCACGGACCCCGCATGCGAGGCGCGGCGATGCGGGAAACTGCGAAGGCCCAGTCTACGGAAATCCTCCGTGACCTGGGCCTTCACCACACGAGCGGGCGACGAGAATCGAACTCGCGTTCTAAACTTGGGAAGCGCCGTTCGAATACGGGGCCTCAAACACCCCCTGACTAGCCCCGAATTCGCGCCGGTGGCACCGGCCCGAGACTCCGCTAGTGCCAGCAGCAGCTCCAACACTTACCCCGGGCATAAAGACGCCTTGAGTCACACGGCTTTGAGGTGGCTCGACCTGCACACGAGCCGAAGTGTGCGGCCCATGGCGCAGAAGCACTCCGTGAATGTTGCACATTAATCTCTGGTGCTGGGAACCGGGCTGCGAGCGTCAAGTCATCAGGAATGCTCTGCGTCGCGGTTGTCAGAGTCCCAGCCCCAGGTTTCCGGGTCAGCACGCCGACCCACCCGGCGGATGTCCTTTGAAAGCACTTCGCTCGTGTCGGACCAACGCCAAGGAAGTCCCTCGCTGTTGACCTTCGACCACTGGCGATCCAGATACAACCGGAAGTACTCTGTGCGATTTACTCGCTCGGGAAGGTTATGCACATCTTCGATTAGTCGCCGATACTGCTGATCGACAATCGGTGTATCGATTAGAACCGCATCAACGTATGCAAAGTACGCCAACAGGATTCGCACCGTATACGCGCCGACGGTCGTGATGCGATAGTGAAGTCGCGGTCCGTCATGAGAATGACGTGGGGCAGTGTCCATCAATCTTTTGTTCACTGCATGGTCAAGTGAGGCAGTGATTTGCTCAACGTCAAATCCCAAATGCTGTGCGAAATCAAAGAGCACCTCAGACTGTACGTAACCCTCTTCGCTAGCGCGCTCGCCGAGGGCCTGGGCTTGGCTGAGCAACAGTGGTAGTAGGAAATGTTCGCGCCCATCGGGCTGCGAGATACCAAAAAGGTTTGCGATCGGTGATGCGTCGGGACTGTAGTAGACGCCGTCTCCGAATAGCAGTGCGCGCAGGAACTCGTGAAGCGGGATTTTATACTGACCATATTCCGCCCAGATGCGCAGCATTTTGGCGGTGTCAATATGGCCGCTTCCAATGAATTCCGTGACGAAACCCAGAGCTAGCCGCATATTACCGCCGGCCAAATTGTCGATCAAGGCCAACAGGTCATCGTTGTTCCTAAAGTTATCGGCAAGGATTTCGAGGAAGGAGACGAGACTCTCGCTGTCGAGCGTCACCCCAGAAGGAAAGGAGTCCAATCTACCGGTCTGGGAAAGCTGGGACAAGGCAAAGTCGATTCGCTTCTGCAGCATCACATCTGCGCGAGGCGGTGAGATAGTAAATACCCGAGCCTGGTATCCAGAGAGCGTGCCACGTTGGCTCGATCTGTAGAACGTCTCGGGTCTAAGAGTTACGAACACCGTGGCGGGCCAATTCTGCGCGAGCTCATTCGAAATGAGAAATACTTGCTCCTGGTCATTGCTGCTTCGTTGGTCAATGTTGTCCAGGAAAATTACGACCTGCTTGCGCTGATTGGACCGTAGGTGCTCAAGGCTTGCTTTCAAATGGTTCGCGCGCTCTTCGACCTTCGCTCGTAGAAAATTAATTCTCTCTTTGTGGTAGGCAACGGGGTCAATATCCTTCAACCGGCCCATGACTTGCTTGTCAAATCGATTTAGGGCCCCGTGGTAAACGGCTTCGACGAAGTCGGCGTCCTCGATGTCCTTGTTATAGTTGTCGCGCAGTTGTCGGATTGACTCCTCTACGACGAAGCTGTCAAGTCGACTCAGCGTCGTGGTAGACCCAAAGTCGATGTACAGGCAGAATGCCTGCTCGAATAGTTCTTCGGCTTCGACATAAACGAGGCGTTGGATAAATGTTGTTTTGCCAACCCCCACGTCGCCCAAAAGGACAATCGGACGCCGAGACATGGCTGCGGCTAGCATGTCTTGCGTAAGGCTCGGACTGATCCCTTTCTTGTCTTCGACAGGCAATACGACGGGGCCATTTTCTTCGCTTAGCAAGGCGTAGCGCGTACGCAGAATCTCTTTACTGACCTGCGCGTACTGTGAAAGTGCGCCGCTGGCGGAGTAGCATTCTCGAAGAAAATCCTTGCGAAGCTCTTCCAAGCGAGTCACATCAACAAGAAAGAGTTCTCCCAAGATGTCCAGGCCTGATTGCAGGCTGTTCCGGCGTTTCGATCCAGGGTAGTTCGAAAGGTGAATGGATAGCGACTCGGGTGGAGGGGCTTCGCGCAGATTAACGGTTCGATGAAGATTTTTTTTGTCGACTCCATATTGCGATGCATTATCCCATAGAAGCCTGAACTCGGTTCGCATATCAGTCAAACTCGGGAAAGCTAGCGCTTTGCCCTTCAGGGGCGGTACTCCATCTGTTCGAGCTGCAATGAAGAAAACAAACTGATGCCCGTTGGTGACACCTGCAGGGGCGACGCCATTACTCGCGGCGTACCCGGCAGCTTGCTTGAGGGCATCGCGCAGAGGGCGCCCCTTTTCTCCGGAACTGATGTTCTCAATGTTGTACACTCCGCTGGACATACCAGCCGGGAGATCGAAATAAATGCCTTCGCGCTTTGCCTCGATGATGAACTGGGTGCCGGGCGAGCCGAGCGCATAGTCGATGCGACCGGAGTCCGCAGGCTCTTCGGCGCGAATACTTGACTTAGGCCACTTCAGAACATCGGTCAGCAGCGTGTCGATCAGATGGAGGCGGGTTGTCGCCTCATTTCGACTTTCGCCAGACGCGTATTCCTCAGCCCACTCGATAAGTTCGTCAAGCGCGGCTTTTCCCTGGTCGTAGATGCTCGACAAAGCTGACCGACCCCTGGCTGGACGCTGGATGCTGGCAAGGCAACAGTATCGGCTGCGCGCGTTGACCCGAACAAGCACGAAAATCACACGCTGGATGGCCCCGACCAGACGTCGTGGAGACCACTCCCGGCAGGAGCGTGGGACGTTGGTCCCGGCTCTCAATCCCAGGGCCGAGTCGGGAGAGCGAGTTTGTTGCGAGAAAGATGACACCTGCTCAAAGCGGGCCGGGCGATGGGGTCGCCGGGACCGGCGGCCACGCCGCACGCGCGGCGGGGCCTGGACTGTCCGGACGGTGGCGTGCCCGTCCGGGCACGCCACTTGATCTAGTAGAGCCAAATTCGGCAGTGGTCGATTGGGCGCCGTTGGTGGGTCGACAGGGCACGGGATGCGGGTAGCTTCGCGGTATGGCGGATGGCGGGGTGGCTGGGGCCGGTGGGGCGTTTACTGCGGAGCATGCTCGGGAGGTGTTGGGCTCGGCGTGTGCTGTGGCTGGGCTGAGCGCTGAGGGGGCGTCTCTGTTGCGGCTTGGGGAGAACGCTGTCTTTCGGTTAAGCGATCCTGATGTGGTGCGGGTGGCTCGGTCGGCGGACCGGGTTGATGAGCATGAGCGGACTGTGGCTGCGGCTCGGTGGCTTGCCGAGGTGGGGTTCCCGGCGGTGCGGGTTACGTCGCGGATTCGGCAACCGCTCGTGGTTGACGGGCGGGTGGTGACGTTCTGGGAGCTGGTGGCTGAGGAGGAGCGGTTCGCCGGTGTGGTCGCGTTGGCCGAGTTGCTGCGGCGGTTGCATTGGCTGGAGGAACCGGCGTCGTTGGGTCTGCCGTATCTGGAGCCGTTGGCGGCGACCTGGGGGCGGATCGACGCCGCGGTGGCGTTGGGTGATGACGACCGTGGGTTTCTTCGGCAGCGGGCCGAGGAACTGCGGAAGCGGTATGACGCTCTGGAGTTCGTGCTTCCGTTCGGACTGGTGCACGGGGACGCGAGCGTCGGGAACGCGCTCGTTGACGAGGCGGGGCGGGCGGTCCTAATCGACCTGGATGGGTTCGCGCTTGGGCCGCGTGAGTGGGACCTGGTGCTGACCGCGATGTACTACGAGCGGTACGGGTGGCACACCCGGGCCGAGTACGAGGCGTTCGTGAATGCGTACGGGTTCGATGTCATGAACTGGTACGGATACCCGGTACTGGCGGACATGCGTGAGTTGATGATGACCGTGTGGCTGACGCAGAACATGGCCGGTGACGCCGAGGTCGCGGCGGAGGTTGAGCGGCGCATCTCGGATCTGCGGTCCGGTGGGGACCGGCACGGCTGGAAGCCGTTCTGAGGGTGGGTCAGCCTGCGGCTTGCTGCCACATGCGGTAACCGGCGGCCTCTTCCAGGAATTCGGCAACTGCGGTTGAGTCGCTGCGGGAGTCCACCTTCTTGCGGAATGCGGCCAGGTAGGAGACACAACGGGCGGACTTGAGTTGGCGGCCGATCGTTAGGGCGTCCAACGCCGTTCGGCACGCGCGTTCGAGTTCGCCGGCCGCCAGGTGGGCTTCGGCTAGGACCATGGTCGCGAAGAAGTCGCTGCGGATGTAGTGGCCGTCGGTGCCGCCGAGACACTGTTCCGCGTAGGTGGTGGCTTGGCGGGCCTGGCGCATGTCGCGGAAGCAGTGGCCGAGTTCGACGGATAGCTCCGCCTGGTCGAAGTAGCCGATCCACTCCGGGTCTTCGCCGGGATTGTTGCGCTCGAAGATCGTGGTGGCTCGGGTCAGGGCGGCGTTGCAGGCTGCGTGGTCACCGAGGCGGGAGAGGGCTCGGGCCTCCATCGCGAGGAACTGGGCGGTCAGGGTCGGGGTCGCGTGGCCCGTGGTGCCGAGCTGCGCGGCGCGGGCAAGGTTGGCCGCCTCGATGAAGCGGCCGAGGTAGGTGGCCTGGTGGCTCATCGCGGACAGGATGCTTCCGGCAAGGCGACGGTCCTCGGCGGTCTGGGCCAGGCGTAACGCTTGGATGAAGTAGCGCTGGGCCAAGCCGTGGTGGCCGCTGTCGTAGCTCATCCATGCCGCGAGGAGGGTGGCTTCGGCGACGGTGGCGAACAGGGCTCGGCCCACGGGCTCCGTGCTGCGGGCGGTCAGCAATTCGGCAACGTCGCCGTCCAGGTATTGGATCAAGGCTCGGCGGCCGTGTCCGCCTCCGAAGCGGTTGTCCAGGTCGGCGTACACGTCGACGGTCGCGCGGACGGTTTCGACGTCGCATGCGCCTACTTGCGTGCGTGTTCGGGAATTCGGCAACTGCTCTTGCCCGCCGGAGACCAGCCACACGAGTGGTGCCGCGTTCCAGGCGGCCGGGTCGGGAGACAGCGCCTGCACGTCGCTACCGGGCGCGAGATCGGCGCGCCACAACGCCGCGAGGGACTCGATTCCGTCGGTGGGGGTGGTGGGGTAGGCCGTCCCGGGGGTTTCCTGCGTGGCCGGGACATCGGCCAACCCGAGACGGTGGGCCGGTTCGCCGTAGACCTTCACCAGCAACTCGACATAGTCGGTCGGGTGCGTCTGGCCGTTCTCCCACCGGGCAATGCTCCGCAACAGCGATGTGTCGGTCGGCAGGGAGCGCCCCTCCTGCGCGGCGGCCTGGCGGAGGGCGTAGACGAGACGGGGCTTCTTCCAGCCGAGGCGATCACGAGCCGCGCGCAGAAGAGCGGCTCGGTACGGCGTGGTGGTCGACACCACGAATCGCCTCCCCTGAAGCGGAGCCAGATTCAGCCATCATGCTCACGCACACGAAGCGTCGTCAAAGAGTCGCAGTGAGTTGATCTGCTGAGCGCACACTGAGGTGACAAGGCGTGTCACCCCTTGTCATCCCTTGCCGTCTGCCTCGGACCGGTGCCGCCGGCGCACCTTGGTGGTGCCCGGTCGGAGCGACCGGCGGGCTTCGGGAGATGAACATGACGCTTCGTCAGGCGAGTGAATCCGCCGGCGCTTGGCTGCTCGCAGCCATGGGCGACTCGGACGGAACCGAGCACCCTCGGGGGCCTCGTTTGTGGGTGACCGGCCACGTCTTCGACGCGGTCGTCGTGGCGGATCGGTTGGGGCTCGAAGCCGTCGACTGGTACCGGTGGCTTGGCTCCCAGGCTCCGCCGTCGGCCATCGACCATCGGGCACGGAAGGCTGCGTTCCTTATCGCGCCGGTCGGGGAGCCCTTCTTCGCGGGCGCGTTGACGGTTCTGCGTGGGGACGTGCCGTACCGGTACCTCTCGGTCGGCGGGTACCTCCTCGTCCCCGGACCGGGCGTCGAAACCGGAGGCCGCTACCAGTGGCTCAGCAAGCCCACCGAGGAATCCACTCTCGACCGGGACGCGGTCGCGCTTCTCGCCGGTCATCTCCTGATCGCCTCGCGCAACCTGTCTGCCGCAGCCGAGGGAACGGACGATGAGTGATCCGGACGCGGCCTCCTGGTCGCCCATCGACACCACGGCCTGGCACGAAGCGCGGTCTGCCGTCGCAACCCTGCGAGACGTCCTGCTCGCCACCGGCATCGCCGAGCACTTCCCGTACCTGCGCGCGGACGTCAACGCCTTCGGGCAGGGCTTCGTCGAACTCGGCCGCACGACACCGGAAGCCGCGCACCACCTCGCCGAACTCCTCGCCGCGGCAACGGCCGACCCCATCTGACAGGAGGAACCGCCATGCGCTCCGCAGCCGACAACGCCCGCGCCTGCGCACCTCCGGCCGAAGAACTGCGCGCCGGCATCCTCTACGTCCGTGGCTGGTGCACAGCCAACAACGCCACGCTCGAACTCGCCGCACGGCTGACGACTGCCGGCCTGGACGATTTTTTCGGGGCGCTCAAGGCGGAAGCGAACGTCCACAGTGACGGTCTGGTCAACCTCGGCCCCGTCCCCGCCGACGCAGTCCACCGCTTGGCCTCGCTCCTCACCAACGGCCTCTGCGCCAAGCTCGATTACCTCGCCGCGCGATACGAAGCGGCTTGACCGCACACGCTCCGGCCAAGTGAACGAAACGGCTCCTCGTCCACCCAGTCGGACCCAACGCACCACCCGGCCGTCATTCGGCAACGGCCGCAACAGGCCGCCTCGCACCGACCAAACACCCAACGGTGTCGGGACAAGACGCCGAGATCCTCTCGCATACGGGCGCCGCCAGGAAGCGACCTGACCGTCCTGACCTGCGAGGGACCTGATTCCGTGATCGACAAGACCGGACGGCTCCTGACCGTCCCCCAGGCCGCCGAACGGCGCAAAGTCGGCGAGCGCTTCGTCCGTCGCCTCATTGCAGAGCGATGCATCACCTTCGTGGATACGAACCCGAGGGCGGACAAAATTGTCCGGTAGGATGAGTGGTGTGTTCGCGATCGAGATGGAGCCCGAGGTGCGGGCATGGCTTGAAGGGCTGTCCGCAGCTCAGCGGGGCACTGTCAAGCGTTTTGTCGAACGGCTGGCCAACGAGGGCGAACGTATGGGTATGCCCCGGTCCAAGCCGCTCGGCCAAGGGCTGTTCGAGCTGCGGTTCGATTTGGCGAACCGGGCGATGCGGATCACCTACTGGATCCGCACCGACGCGACCGCGGTGCTCTTGACGGTGTTTCGCAAGCAGAGGATGAACGAGCACGTGCAGGTCGAGCGTGCCAGACAGGTGATGAAGACATGCCAGAACGACCACTCCGGTGCGCCGGTCGCGATCATCTTCGCCGGGGAGCCGCTGGAACTGGGCGGCTGGTGACGAGCGGTTGGTGGCAAACCGGGAAGACCGACGGCGACGGACGAGACGAATGACGGAGGCAGGACGATGAATGCGCGTGAGGCAATGCGTCGCAGGGCCGCGAAGGCCGCCGCCGAGCCCGTCCCTGAGACGTCCCACGCGGACGCGATGACCACGGGCGAGGTCGAGGAGTTCGACCAGGCGTATGCGGAGGCCGCGCTCGGTGACGCGATGGCCCAAGCCGTTTACGACCGCCGCATTGCACTCGGCTGGACGAAGGCGGAGCTTGCCCGCCGCGCGGGGATGAACGAGCGGGTCATCCGCCGCCTTGAGGACGGCGGCCGACCGGTGACCACACCGACACTGCTCCGCCTGGGACGGGCTCTGGGAGGACACTTCATAGTCGCGTTGCTCAGTGACAACCCAGTGGTGACCTTCAAGCCGGCCGCCCGACGGGCAACGCGGTCGACGACTCGGTCGGCTTGTCGCGCCCCCGCGACTTCAACGACGCGAGGAGGCCAATCCCTGCTTGCCGGGCTCCCCCGCAAGTCTCGCAGCGCCACCACTGCCGGGAATACGGTGCATCGGCTCAGGGTGGATGTGTAACGGGTAGGGCCGGACGTTGCTTCCACGAGGTGGCAGTCGCGCGGCCAAGCCCGTTGCCGACGTCATTGCGAAGCGGGTCAAGAAGTTCAGGGCCGACATCGACCCGCATCCGGTACAAACCCCGTACGCGAGGCGTAGCGAGCCCGGAAACGACGGAGGCCCAGTTCACGGATCATGTCCGTGAACTGGGCCTCAACGCGTGGAGCGGGCGACGAGAATCGAACTCGCGTTCTAAGCTTGGGAAGCTCATGTTCTACCATTAAACTACGCCCGCAACAGACGCCTCTGGAGGCGACCTGTCGTCACTCTACCGGATGGTCGTGCGTGGTCGCAGCATCGATTCGCGGGACCGTTTGGGTGGATCCGGGGACCTGCGATTACCCTTTCTCGCGTGCTTCTATCGGACAAGGACATTCGCGCGGAGATCGACTCCGGTCGGGTTCGGATCGATCCCTACGAGCCGGCCATGGTTCAGCCGTCGAGTGTGGACGTCCGGCTTGACCGGTTCTTTCGGGTCTTCGAAAACCACAAGTATCCGCACATCGATCCGGCCATCGAGCAGCCGGACCTGACGCGCATGATCGAGCCGCCCGAGGGCGAGCCGTTCATCCTGCACCCCGGTGAGTTCGCGCTCGGCTCGACCTACGAGGTCATCTCGTTGCCGGACGACGTCGCGTCGCGGCTCGAGGGGAAGAGTTCGCTCGGGCGGCTCGGGCTGCTGACGCACTCCACCGCCGGGTTCATCGACCCGGGCTTCTCCGGCCACGTCACGCTCGAGCTCTCGAACGCCGCGACGCTGCCCATCAAGCTGTGGCCGGGCATGAAGATCGGCCAGCTGTGCATGTTCCGGCTGTCGTCGCCGGCCGAGTTCCCGTACGGGTCCTCGGTGTACGGGTCGCGCTACCAGGGACAGCGCGGGCCCACCCCGTCCCGCTCGTACCAGAACTTCCACCGGACGAACGTGCGCGACTAGGACGCGTCCGCGCCCGTCCCGCTCCTTCGCCCCAGCCCCGCCCAGCCCCGCCGCGAACAGAAGATAGGCATACCCGGACATGAGTGACGTGCGCGAAAACCTGACCTGGCCGCTCTTCGGCCAGGCCACGCGTGAGCTGGCCATGCAGGTCGCGGACGACGGGTACGAGCCCGACATCATCCTGTCGATCGCCCGGGGCGGGGTGTTCGCGGCCGGCGCGCTCGCGTACGCGCTCGACGTGAAGAACCTGCACCTGGTCAACGTCGAGTTCTACACCGGCATCGGTACGACGCTCGACATGCCGGTCATGCTCGCGCCCGTGCCGGACGTCGTCGACTTCTCGAACAAGAAGGTGCTGATCGCGGACGACGTCGCCGACACCGGCAAGACGCTGCTGCTGGTTCGGGACTTCTGCGAGGGCAACGTCGCCGAGGTGCGCTGCGCCGTCGTCTACGAGAAGCCGCAGTCGCTCGTGAAGTGCGAGTACGTGTGGAAGCACACCGACGACTGGATCAACTTCCCGTGGTCCGTGCAGCCTCCCGTCGTCACCCGTCAGGGCCAGATCCTCGACGCCTGAGTGCTGAACCGGGTCAACGCGCCCAGCACGTCCACCGCGCCCGGCAGCCCGCGCTCGATCGGGTCCGGCGGGACCGCCCAGCGGGTCCGCTCGCCGCACGCGGTGGACGAGGGCGGGGCCGGTACGAAGTGGCCCACCGCGTGGTGGCGGACGTCGAACCGGGCCGCGTCGTTGTGGTCGACCGTGTACCAGTACAGGTTCCGCGCACCCGGGTCGACCAGGAACAACAACCGCTCGCTGGGCAGATGCAGGACCGGTCCCGGGGCCAAGCCGACCAGTTCGAGCTGGCGGATCGCCGCGTAGCCCACGTTCGCCGGGGCGTCCAGCACGTCGAATTCCAGGCCGCTCGCGAGCAGGACCGTGTACGGCTTGCCGCTCCACCACTCCCACACGTCGTCGGTCGACCGGGTGGCCCGGGTCAGTCCCGCCTCGGCGGCCGGGTGCGCGCCCGGGTCCGGACAGTCGACGTCCCCGCACGAGCAGCGGCCGTCCTCGACGTAGGCACCGGGCAGGACGGGCCAACCCCGATCCACGACGTAGAAGAGGGCGGCGGCCTGGAGCGCAGCCCGGGTGCGTTGCCGCACAAGCATGTCCGTTCCGATCCTCGCACCCGCGGCGACGAAGGGAAATCGCGCGCGGTTTGGATGTACTGCTACGAGTACACCGCCCGGAACGGTTGCCGAACAGATCCGCAACGCGGGTTCACCGTGCCGTTTGTGGTCCGCGTGGTCCACTTCCGGCACGGTTCGCCCGCGGGCTGACTCGGCGTCAGAAGCAGGTCGACGCCGGGCTTCGGCGCCGGGCCTCGCCCCGACCTCGACTCACGACGTCAGCGGGGCTCACGACATCAGCGGGAGCTTGAGCACCAGCAGCAGCGCGACCAGTTCGACCGCCACACAGCCCAGCGCACGCGGCCACGGCAGTTCGTGTACCCGCATCATCAGCACGGTCAGCATCCACGCGGTCAGCGCGAACGACGCGACGCCGATGCCGGTCACGATCGCGTTGTCGTCGGGCGCGAACAGCGCGACCGCCAGGCGCGGGGCGTCCGTGATCCACACCACCATCATCGACAGCGTGATGAACGGCCCGGGCGCGCCGTTGCCGCCGAACTGGGTGGCGAGCGCGTGCGATACGAGCCCGAGCAGCGCGCAGAACGCCGGCACCACCAGGACGACCATGCCGAGCGCGGGCACGCTCGTGCTCAGCGTCGAGTCGACCAGTTCCTTGCGGGACGAGTCGTTCGCCAGCACCGCGAGCACGCCGCCGAGCGCGGACAGGATCAGCGCCGGCCACCACAGCGCCTGGTCGCGGACGTCGTGCATGGTGCGCAGCGGGCGCAGCACGAGGCCGCTCAGGGCCTCTTTCCAGTGCAGGTACCGCGGCGGCGGGCCGCTGAACTGCTGCGGCGGCTGCGGGTAGTGCTGCTGGTGCTGGGGCGCGACCGACGGCACGACCGACGTGTACTCCTCGGGCGGCGCGCCGTAGATGTACAGGCTGGTCTCGTCCGGCAGGGACAGCGGACCGTAGTTCGGATCCCCGGAGCCGCCCTGACCGGAACGGCCCTGCCCGCCGGAACCACCCTGACCCGAGCCGCCGGAGCCGCCCTGGCCGCCATACCCGCCCTGCCCGCCGTACCCCCCCTGACCACCCGAAGGCGGCGGAGGCGGCGGAACCTGCTGCCCCTGCCCATATTGGCCGTTGTACTGGCCATACTGATCGCCGTAAGCCCCGCCGTGCTGAGGTGGGTAACCCTGGCCGGCAGGCGGGGGCTGTTGCCGGTACGGGTCGTAGGGTCCATTGCCAGTCACACCAATGACGGTACCGGCAGTTCGACCTGTGGTGTCGTACCGGGATGGTCGTAATTCGGGCACAAAACCCGAGCCCGAGCCCAGCCCGGAATCGCGCTCCGAACCCCCGCTCCGAACCCCTGCCTCGAACCCCGCCCCGGACCCCCGCGCCGGGGCCGCCCCGAACCACGATCGCCGCCGCCCCCCCCACCCAGGGGAACGACGGCGATCGCCGAACGACGCGCAGCGACCTACTTGGCCTCGGCGTCCTCGAGCACGTCCTCGGCCGCAGGCGGCTCCGGCACCTTGACCGACTGGAGCAGCAGCTGCGCCACGTCCACGACCTGGAGCTCTTCCTTCGCCTCGCCCGCCTGCTTCTTGGCGTTGATCGAGTCGGTGAACATCACCAGGCAGAACGGGCACGCGGTGGAGACGATGTCCGGCTTGAGGGACAGCGCCTCGTCCATCCGCTCGTTGTTGATCCGCTTGCCGATCCGCTCTTCCATCCACATCCGCGCACCGCCGGCGCCACAGCAGAAGCCGCGCTCCTTGTGCCGGTGCATCTCCTCGTTCCGCAGGCCCGGCACCCGCGCGATGATCTCGCGCGGCGGCGTGTAGACCTTGTTGTGCCGACCGAGGTAGCAGGGGTCGTGGTAGGTCACCAGGCCGTCGACCGGACCGACCGCGATCAGCTTGCCCTCGTCGAGCAGGTGCTGGAGCAGCTGGGTGTGGTGGATGACCTCGAAGTGGCCGTCCAACTGCGGGTACTCGTTGGCCAGCGTGTTGAAGCAGTGCGGGCACGTGGTGACGATGCGCTTCTTCGGCGCGTCCTCCAACGCGGCGTTGAGCGTCTCGACGTTCTGCGCCGCGAGCATCTGGAAGACGACCTCGGAGCCGAGCCGGCGCGCGGAGTCACCGGTGCAGGACTCCTCCTTGCCGAGGATCCCGTACTTGACCCCGGCGATATCGAGCAGCTCGGCGAACGCCTTCGTGGTCTTCTTCGGGCCGTCGGCGAGCGCGCCCGCGCAGCCGACCCAGTACAGGTACTCCAGCTCGGCGGGCTCGATGTCCTGGCCGACGATCGGGACCTCGATGCCGGTGGACTTCTTGAGCTCCTTGACCCAGTCGAGCCGGGCCTTGGTGGCCACGCCCCACGGGTTGCCCTTGTTCTCCAGGCCCTTGAGCATCGTCGCCGCCTCGGACGGGAACGCGCTCTCGATCAACACCTGGTAGCGGCGCATGTCGACGATGTGGTCGACGTGCTCGATGTCCACCGGGCACTGCTCGACACACGCGCCGCAGGTCGTGCACGACCACAGCACGTCCGGGTCGATGACGCCGTTCTCCTCGGCGGTGCCGATCAGCGGCCGCTCGGCCTCGGCGAGTGCCGCGGCCGGGACCTTGGCGAGCTGCTCCGGGGTGGCCTTCTCGTTGCCCTCTTCGTCCTTGCCGCCGCCCGCGAGCAGGTACGGCGCCTTGGCGAAGGCGTGCTCGCGCAGCGACATGATCAGCAGCTTCGGGGACAGCGGCTTGCCGGTGTTCCACGCGGGGCACTGCGACTGGCAGCGGCCGCACTCGGTGCAGGTGGAGAAGTCGAGCAGGCCCTTCCAGGAGAAGTGCTCGATCTGGCTGACGCCGAAGACCGCGTCGTCGGCCGGGTCCTCGAAGTCGATGACCTCGCCGCCGGACGTCATCGGCTGGAGCGCGCCGAGCGCGACCGCGCCGTCGGCGTTGCGCTTGAAGTAGATGTTGAAGAACGCCAGGAACCGGTGCCAGGCGACACCCATGGACGGGTTCAGGCCGATGGTGGCCGCCCACGTCATCGAGATGACGATCTTGATCATCGCGACGAGGTAGATCAGGTTTTCCAGCGAGCCCTCGGAAAGCCCGCCGAACGCGGAGACCAGCGGGTAGCTGACCCAGTAGCCGGGCTCGTACGCGTCGACTCCCGAGAGCGCGCCCTCGAGGCCGCGCAGCAGCATGATGCAGACGCCGACCGAGCCGACGACGAACTCGACGAAGTACGCCTGGCCGAAGTTGGATCCGGTGAACCGGCTCTTGCGCCCGGCCCGGCGCGGGTGGGTCAGCTGACGGATCACGATCAGCACGAGGATGCCGACGATGGTCATCAGGCCCATGAACTCGGTAAAGGCCTCGAACACGTCCCAGTGCCCGAGTCCCCACAGCGCGAACTCGGGCGAGAAGAGCTGCCCGTACGCGTTGACCAGGGTCAGGATGAGGGCGCCGAAGCCGACCATGACGAACCAGTGGGCGGCGCCGATGATGCCCCAGCGGAGCATGCGGGTGTGGCCGACCGTCTCGGTGAGCATCGTGCCCAGACGCTTGCCGGCCTGACTGGTCCGGCCGCGGACGGGCTGCCCGAGTCTGACGAACGAGAAGATGTATGCGGCGGTGCGCCCGAGTAGGGCGAACCCGACCACGCTGATGACCAGCGAGATCACGATCGCTGCGAGCTGCATGGGCGTTCGGCTCCTCCGGTGGGACGTCCCTTCCGGGGCGTGTATCGGCCGACAGCGTACGGCCGTGCGGGTATCTTACCCACTGGTAACTTAATCACTGACTCGATGATATCTGTCACGCCGACGCTACCGGCTTGGCGGGTTTTGCCCGCTTCGTCCGAGGCTGAGCGATCTTGTCGTGTCCTGGATCCGACTCGACCGCCATTTGTGTGACGCACCGTCAGATCTGTAGTCATGCATGCTGCCATGCCACGGCGCCGGAACCTTCAAGAGGTCCCGGCGCCGTGGTCACCATCGGTCTTCGCATCCTGCCGTACGCCGCGATCCGCCCGATCGCGGCGTCCCGGCGCGCGCCTTCACCGCGTCCCGCGGAGCACCCTCACAGCGTCTTGGCGCTCGCCCTTCGCGGCGTCACGACCAGCGTGTCGCTCGCCCCGTCCAGGTCGACCAGGACCGTGTCACCGTCGGCCACCTCGCCCGCGAGCAGTTCGCGCGCGAGCTTGTCGCCGATCGCGGTCTGGATCAACCGGCGCAACGGACGCGCGCCGTACGCCGGGTCGTACCCGGTCAGCGCGAGCCACTCGCGGGCCGCGTCGGTCACCGTGAGGGTGATCCGGCGGTCCTTGAGCCGGGCGCCGAGCCGCTCGACCTGGAGCCCGACGATGTGCGCCAGCTCGGCGGTGCCCAGCGCGTCGAACAGCACGATGTCGTCGAGCCGGTTGAGGAACTCCGGCTTGAACGAGGTCCGCACCACGTCCATGACCATCTGCCGCTGCTGCTCCGACGTCAGCGCCGGATCCACCAGGTACTGCGAACCCAGGTTCGAGGTCAGGATCAGGACGACGTTGCGGAAGTCCACCGTGCGCCCCTGGCCGTCGGTCAGCCGGCCGTCGTCGAGCACTTGGAGCAGCACGTCGAAGACCTCGGGGTGGGCCTTCTCCACCTCGTCGAGCAGCACGACCGAGTACGGCCGACGGCGCACCGCCTCGGTCAGCTGGCCGCCCTCCTCGTAGCCCACATAGCCGGGCGGCGCGCCGACCAGCCGCGCGACCGAGTGCTTCTCCGCGTACTCCGACATGTCGATCCGCACCATCGCGCGCTCGTCGTCGAAGAGGAAGTCGGCGAGCGACTTGGCCAGCTCGGTCTTGCCCACGCCCGTCGGGCCCAGGAACAGGAACGAGCCGGTCGGGCGGTCCGGATCGGCGATCCCCGAGCGGGCCCGGCGGACCGCGTCGGACACGGTCGCCACCGCGGCCTTCTGGCCGATCAGTCGACGGCCCAGCTCCTCCTCCATCCGCAGCAGCTTGCCGCGCTCGCCCTCCAGCAGCCGCCCCGCCGGGATGCCGGTCCAGGACGAGACCACGTCGGCCACGTCGTCCGGGCCGACCTCCTCCTTGACCATCGCGGTGCCGTGCGTGCCCCGGTCGCCCTCGGTCGCGGCGGCCTCGGCCAGCTCGCGCTCCAGGGTCGGGATCTGCCCGTACATCAGCTTCGAGGCCGTCTCGAAATCGCCGTCGCGCTGGGCCCGCTCGGCCTCGCCGCGGGCGGCGTCCAGACGCTCCTTGAGCTCGCCGACCCGGTTGAGGCCGGCCTTCTCCTGCTGCCACCGCGCGGTCAGGCCGCTGAGCTGCTCCTGCTTGTCCGCGAGATCCTTGCGCAGCCGCTCCAGGCGGTCCCGGCTGGCCGCGTCGGTCTCCTTGTCGAGCGCCATCTCCTCCATCCGCAGCCGGTCGACGGCGCGCTGCAGCTCGTCGATCTCGACCGGGGACGAGTCGATCTCCATGCGCAGCCGCGACGCCGCCTCGTCGACCAGGTCGATCGCCTTGTCGGGCAGGAAGCGCGCGGTGATGTAGCGGTCGGACAGGGTCGCCGCGGCGACCAGCGCCGAGTCGGCGATCTGCACCTTGTGGTGTGCCTCGTACCGGCTCTTGAGCCCGCGCAGGATCGCGATCGTGTCCTCGACGCTGGGCTCGCCCACGAAGACCTGCTGGAAGCGGCGCTCCAGGGCGGGGTCCTTCTCGATGTGCTTGCGGTACTCGTCCAGCGTGGTCGCGCCGACCAGGCGCAGTTCGCCGCGCGCGAGCATCGGCTTGAGCATGTTGCCCGCGTCCATCGAGCCGTCGCCGGTCGCGCCGGCGCCCACGACCGTGTGCAGCTCGTCGATGAAGGTGACGACCTGGCCGTCGCTCGACTTGATCTCGTTCAGGACCGCCTTCAGCCGCTCCTCGAACTCGCCGCGGTACTTCGCGCCCGCGACCATCGCGCCCAGGTCCAGCGCGATCAGCCGCTTGTCGCGCAGCGACTCGGGTACGTCGCCCGCGACGATGCGGCGCGCGAGGCCCTCGACCACGGCGGTCTTGCCGACGCCGGGCTCGCCGATCAGGACGGGGTTGTTCTTGGTCCGGCGGGACAGCACCTGGACCACCCGGCGGATCTCCGAGTCGCGGCCGATGACCGGGTCGAGTTTGCCGTCGCGGGCCTCCTCGGTCAGGTCGCGGCCGTACTTCTCCAGGGCCTGGTAGGTGCTCTCCGGGTCCTGCGAGGTGACCCGCGCGCTGCCGCGCACCGCCTTGAAGGAGTCCAGCAGTGCCTGCGCGGTCGCCCCCGCGTCGCGCAGCGCGTCGGCGATCGGGCCGGTCCGGCCGGACGCGAGGCCGACGAGGACGTGCTCGGTGGACACGAACGTGTCGCCGAGCTTGTCGGCCTGTTTCTCCGCCTCGTCGAGCGCGAGCATCGTCTCGCGGGCGAGTTGCGGAGCGGCCACCGTTGAGCCGGACGCGCTCGGGAGGCGATCCGAAATCTGGGCGGTGGCGACCTTGAGCAGCGGTACGTCGACGCCGGCCGCGCCGAGCAGCGGGACCGCGATCCCCTCCGGCTGTTCGAGCAGGGCGAGCAACAGATGCGCGGGCTCCACCTGGGGGTGTCCCGCGGCGGAGGCCTTGCGGATGGCGACCGAAAGGGCCTCTTGGGCCTTGGTGGTGAGCTTCTGTGCATCCATGGGAGGTGTGCGACTCCTTCGCTTCGGGCACGCGTTGGCACGGCCATCATTCCGTCGGTGTCGCGTCTGTATCGCACCCGAACGGCTCTTTGACTGTGACAACCACAACTAAGTTGAGTCTATTCCACTCAACCGTGCGTGGCCCCGGTTGCCTAGACTGCGGACATGCCAGATGTGTCCGGTGCCCTCGAAACACTCGACGCGCTCGCGGATGCGGCCGTACTGCTCATTCCGGACACGCCCGGGGCTCCGCGTGTCGTGCTCGGCCTCGCCGGTCCGCCCGGGGCCGGGAAGTCCACGCTCGCGAGCCGCCTGGTGCGCGCGATCGAGCAGCGGGTCGGGCCCGGTGTCGCCGCCTACGTACCGCTCGACGGCTTTCACCTGTCCAACGCGCAGCTCAAGCGGATCGGCCGACTGCACCGCAAGGGCGCGGTGGACACCTTCGACGTGTGGGGCTACGCGAACACGCTGGCGCGCGTGGTCGACGAGGTCGACCGGGACGTGTTCGTGCCCGACTACGACCGCACGCTGCACGAGCCGGTCGCGGCCCGGCACGTGGTGCGGCCCGGCACCCGGATCGTGGTGACCGAGGGCAACTACCTGGCGCTCGACGCCCCCGGCTGGACCGACGCCTTCGGCCTGATGGCCGAGGTCTGGTACGTGCACGCCTCCGACCGGGTCCGCGACGAGCGGCTGACCAGGCGCCAGCGTCGGGGCGGTCGCAGCCCCGGCGAGGCGATGGCCTGGGTCGCGGGCAGTGACCGGCCCAACGGCGAACTGGTCAAGCGCTCGAAGTCGCGCTGCGCTCGGATCGTGACGGTGGCCTGGTAGCGGCGCGATCGCCCGCCCGAGCCGCCCGAGCCGCCCGAGCGGGCCGAGTGGTCCGAGCCGTGCCGTCTTGCGCCCCCGCCCCCGCCCGTCGAGTTACTTGAGCCAACCCGGCGCCGGGACCAACAGCTCGACGTTGCGGTCCTCCACCCGGCCCCGGCGCCCGTCGACCTTCGGGTCCGGGCGTTCGCGCTCCTGCCAGTCGTTGCCCGCGAGCTCGCGGGCCAGCGCGGCCAGGGCGAGCGGGTTGTCGACCTTGCCGCCGTGCGACTCGGGCCCGGCCGAGTCGACGATCGTGCCGAAGATCGAGACCGTCCCGTTCCTGTTGTCGGCGATCTCCACGATCCGCGCCTGCGACGGCCAGTCGATGTGCGACGCGGTGTTGATCTCCCAGAAGCCGCCGGGCACGGCGCTGCCGGCCGGGCGCGGGTAGGGCTTCACGTTGTTGTCGTGGGTGTGGCCGTTGACCCACAGGATCACGTTCGGGAAGCGCAGCAGCAGCGCGAGCACCTGCGGCCCGAGGATGCGCGCGGGCTGCCCCTTGGGCACGGTCTTGTTGGTCAGCGTGCCGATGGTGTGGTGGCTGAACAGCACGAACAGCTTGTCCTGGCCGGTGCCCTGGACCACCTTGCCGGCCTCGTCGAGGTAGCTGGAGCTGCCCTTGACGAGCTGATCCTGGAGCCACGCGAACTGGGTCGGGTCCAGGCAGCCGGAGTCCTTGCCGTACTGGTTCACCGTGTCCAGCACCAGACAGCGCACCGAGCCCTGGTCGAACGTGTAGTACGCGGTGGTCTGGTCGATGTTCTGCTGGGTGAAGCCGTGGCCCTTGGGCAGGCCGGTGGTGTTGAAGTGCTCCTTGATCGTCTCCGCGCGATCGACCAGGCGCCGGTCGGGGTCGGCGGTCACCTTGCGCTTGGGGCCCGCGAGGAGCAGCGCGAGCGCGTCGGGCTTGCCCTCCTGGAGGCCCAGGCCGAGCGTGGCGATGGTCTGGCCGGTCGGGAGCGCGAGGTCGAGCACCTTCTCGTCGCCGACCGCGATCCTGCTCAGCAACTCGCTCACCGGCAGGTTGCCCTGGACGAGCCCGTCGTGGTTGCCGTACGCGGTGTACCACGGGGTCTTCAGGCCGGTCGCGTCGAACGGGCGGCGGCACGCGTCGAGCAGGCCCGGCACGGTCGGGTAGCCGAACTTCCCGCGCGGGAGGTCGTCCTTCTGCCCGGCGGGCGTGCCCTCGGGATGCCAGTAGCGCTCGTTGTACGCGACCGCGTCCATCGGGCCCTCGTACTTGTTCTTGTCCCCCGAGTCGGGGGTGACCTTCTTGCCGCCGTCGAGCACGTCTATGTACCAGCGCAACTCGTTGAACTGGATGTTGTCGGTGTTGTCGCCGGTGCAGATGGTGAAGGCGAGCGGTTGGCCCAGGGCCGGACCCTTGCCTATCCGGTTCAGCGACTGCACCATCGCCTCGGCGATCTGCGCGGTCAGCGCCTCCTGCGGGCGGTGCGACGACTGGAAGGGCAGCAGCTTGGCGAGCGGCTGGTCGGCGTCGCTGTGCCGGTCCAGGAAGTCCACGCGCGCCGTCGACTGCGAGTCCTGTATGTGGATGTCCGTCAGCTGGGTGAAGGCGACCAGCGACTTGCGGGTGCCCTTGTCGGCCGCCGGGGCACCGGGGGAGAGCTCGGCGCGCACCATGTGCGGCTCGCCGGGGCCGGCCACGATCTTGCGGTAGCCGCCCGCGCCGGGAGGGCCGAGCACGAGCGTGCGCTCCAGCGTGGTGCCGGCCGGGGCGGCGGCGTCGCTCTTCCTGGCCGGATCACCGGACTTCGGGGCGTCGGTCTGCTTCTTGTCCGGCTTGGCCTTGGCATCGTCGGTGCACGCGGCCACTCCGACCAGTGCCGCACCGGCGGCCGAGTACTTCAAAAGATCCCGACGATTCGGCTTCATGCGGTGACCCTACTGACGCGTATTGAGCCGCATCAAGGAACTCTTGCCGGGAGCGTGCGGGGGAGTGCGTCGAGGGCGCACGGGGAGAGTGCGTGGGGAGAGCGCGCGGGGAGGTCGCCACACGCGAAAGAGGGGCGCGGCCGAAGCCACGCCCCTCCATGCCCGTCGACGGCCCGCCGGTAGTCGGTCGGTCGTCAGTCGGCCCGTCCGCGCCGTGGCTTCCACACCACGAGCGCGGTGCCCGCCTGCGGCCGGACCGGCACCAGGTCGCGTCGGTAGGACGCGTGCACGGCCGCCTCGCGCTGAGCGCTCGCGTCGGTCGCCTCGTGCAGCGCGTGCTCCATCTCGGCGACCCGCATGCGCAACGCGAGCACCTGGTTCTCCAGTTCCAGGATCCGCTTGATCCCGGCGAGGTTGATGCCCGCCTCCTGGGAGAGCCGCTGCACCTCGCGCAACTGGACGATGTCGCGGGCCGAATAGCGCCGCCCGCGACCGGCCGTGCGGTCCGGTGAGACCAGCCCGAGCCGGTCGTACTGTCGCAGCGTCTGCGGATGCAGGCCGGAGAGCTGCGCGGCCACCGAGATCACGTAGACCGGGGAGGTCTCGTCGATCTCGAAGCCGCGCCCCGGCCCGCCGATGCCGCCCAAACCGCCCGGTCGCATGTCATGCTCCCTTCGCCGCGTCCAACAGATCGGCTCGGGGATCGTGCGCGACGGTCGCCTCGCGGAACGCCTCCAGCGCCTCGCGCGCCTTGTCGTTCAGCTGTTGAGGCACCGTCACCTCGATGGTGACCAGGAGGTCGCCCCGAGTGCCGTCCTTGCGTGCCGCTCCGCGCCCGCGAACCCGCAGCGTGCGGCCGTTGCCCGTGCCCGCGGGGAGCTTGAGCGTGACCGGTACGCCGCCCAGGGTGGGCACGGTGATCTCGGCCCCGAGCGCGGCCTCCGGGAAGGTGACCGGAACGGTGACCGTGAGGTTGTCGCTCTTGCGTCCGAAGACGGAGTGCGCCTTGACGTGGACCACGACGTACAGGTCGCCCGACGGGCCGCCGCGCTCGCCGGGAGCGCCCTTGCCCTTGAGTCGGATCCGCTGCCCGTCCTGGACCCCCGCCGGGATCCGCACCTGCATCGTGCGCGAACTCTTGGCCCGACCACTGCCGTTGCACACGATGCACGGGTCGTCCACGAGCAGGCCGCGACCCTTGCAGTCCCGGCACGGATCGGAGAAGCCGAAGCCGCCCTGGGGCCGGCTGACGTTGCCCGAGCCCGCGCAGGTCGGGCACATCCGCGGGGTGGTGCCCGCGGCCGCGCCCGTGCCGTTGCAGTGCCGACACGGCTCGGAGCTGGTCAGCCGGATCGGGACGGTCGCGCCGTCCACGGCGTCCGCGAAGTCGAGGGTGACCTCGGACTCCACGTCGGTGCCGCGTCGCGGCTGCTGCCGCCCGGTCTGCCGGCCGCCGCCGAACAGGCCGCCGAAGATGTCGCCCAGGCCGCCCGTGTTGCCCGCGCCGCCCTGCTGGCCACCGAAGATGTCGCCGAGGTCGAACGGAAAGCCACCGGCGCCGGTCTGCCCGCCGCCGGGGCCGCGGAAGCCGCCCCCGCTGCCGAACAGGGCCCGCGCCTCGTCGTACTCCTTGCGCCGCTTGTCGTCGGCGAGCACGTCGTAGGCCTCGGAGATCTCCTTGAACCGCTCCTCCGCCTTCGCGTCACCCTTGTTCTTGTCCGGGTGAAACTCGACGGCGAGCTTGCGGTAGGCCTTCTTGATCTCGGCCGTGCCCGCGTCCTTGGGGACGCCGAGCACCTTGTAGTAGTCCTTCTCCAGGTAGTCCTTCGTACTCATGCGCCCCTCGCCGATCGGTCCGGGGTGCCCTCGAACTCCGAGCGCCCGTTTCCGGATTCATACCACCCGCGCATCGGCGTCCCTCCTCTCCGCTTCTCGTTGTCTGGTTCTCGGCGACGGTTCAGCTGTCGGCCGTTTCGCCCGACTCCTCCGGACCGCCGTCGTCGTCGGCCTCCGCGGTGGGCTCCGCGACCGCCACCCGCGCCGGACGGATGATCCGCTCGCCGACCTGGTAGCCGGGCTGCAGGATCTCCACGCACGTGGGCTCGGTGACGTCGGTCGCGTACGAGTGCAGCAGCGCCTCGTGCACCGTCGGGTCGAACACGTCGCCCTTGGATCCGAAGCTCTGCAGCCCCATCTTGGCGACGATCGACTCCAGCGACTCGGCGACCGACTTGAAGCCGCCCGCCAGTTCGCCGTGATCGCGGGCCCGACCGATGTCGTCGAGTACCGGAAGCAGCTCGCTCAGGACCTTGATGGCGGCCAGTTCGCCCGCCACGTTGCGGTCCCGCTCGACGCGCTTGCGGTAGTTCGCGTACTCGGCCTGAAGCCGCTGCAGGTCGGCCGTGCGCTCGCCGAGCTGGTTGCGCAGCTCGGCCAGTTCGGCCGCCCCGGGGGCCGGGGCCGCCGCCGAAGCGGCGGTCCCGGTTTCCGGCTTCGGCTCGGCCTCGTGGGCGTCGCCCGGGACTGCGCCCTGGTTCGAGCCGGTCCCTTCGGTCACGCAGCACCCCCCTTGCGGTCCTCGTCGACGATCTCGGCGTCCACGACGTCGTCGTCGGCGGTGCCGCCCGAGGCGTCACCGGACCCGTCGGGGCCGGCCTCGGCGCCCGGCTGGGCGTTGGCGTACATCGCGGTGCCGAGCTTCTGGCTCGTGGTGCTGACCTTCTCCGCGGCGTCGCGGATGGCGGCCAGGTCCTCGCCCTTGAGGGCGTCCTTGAGCTCGGTGACCGAGGTCTCGACCTCGGCCTTGATGTCGGCCGGGACCTTGTCGCTGTTGTCCTTGATGAACTTCTCGGTGGTGTACACCAGCTGCTCGGCCTGGTTGCGGGTCTCCGCGGCCTCGCGACGCTGGTGGTCCTCCTCCGCGTGCGCCTCCGCCTCGCGCATCATCCGGTCGATGTCGTCCTTCGGCAGGCCCGAGCCGCCGGTGATCGTCATCGACTGCTCCTTGCCCGTGCCCAGGTCCTTCGCCGACACGTGCACGATGCCGTTCGCGTCGATGTCGAAGGTGACCTCGACCTGGGGCAGTCCGCGGGGGGCGGGCGGCAGGCCGGTCAGCTCGAACATGCCGAGCTTCTTGTTGTACGCGGCGATCTCGCGCTCACCCTGGAACACCTGGATCTGCACCGACGGCTGATTGTCCTCGGCCGTCGTGAAGATCTCGGAACGCTTGGTGGGGATCGTGGTGTTGCGCTCGATCAGCTTGGTCATGATGCCGCCCTTGGTCTCGATACCAAGCGACAGCGGCGTCACGTCCAGCAGCAGGACGTCCTTGACCTCACCCTTGAGCACACCCGCCTGAAGCGCGGCACCGACGGCCACGACCTCGTCCGGGTTGACGCCCTTGTTCGGCTCCTTGCCGCCGGTCAGCTCGCGCACGACGTCGGCGACGGCCGGCATCCGGGTCGAACCGCCGACGAGCACGATGTGGTCGATCGCCGACAGCGGGATGCCCGCGTCCTCGATGACCTTCTGGAACGGCACCTTGGTGCGGTCGAGCAGGTCCTGCGTGAGCTGCTGGAACTGCGCCCGGGTGAGCTTCTCGTCCAGGTGCAGCGGACCCTCGGCGGAGGCCGTGATGTAGGGCAGGTTGATCGAGGTCTCCATCGAGGAGGACAGCTCGATCTTCGCCTTCTCGGCCGCCTCGCGCAGGCGCTGGAGGGCCATCTTGTCCTTGGACAGGTCCACGCCGTGGGCGTTCTGGAACTGCTTGACCAGGTGGTCCATGACCCGCTGGTCCCAGTCGTCGCCGCCGAGGTGGTTGTCACCGTTGGTGGCCTTGACCTCGACGACGCCGTCGCCGATCTCCAGGAGCGACACGTCGAACGTGCCGCCACCGAGGTCGAAGACGAGGATGGTCTGCTCGTCGGCCTTGTCCAGGCCGTACGCCAGCGCGGCCGCGGTGGGCTCGTTGACGATGCGCAGCACCTTCAGACCGGCGATCTCGCCGGCCTCCTTCGTGGCCTGCCGCTCCGCGTCGTTGAAGTACGCCGGTACGGTGATGACCGCGTCGGTGACCTTCTCGCCGAGGTAGGCCTCGGCGTCGCGCTTGAGCTTCATCAGGATGCGGGAGCTGATCTCCTGCGCGGTGTACTTCTTGTCGTCGATGGCCACGGACCAGGTGGTCCCGACGTGGCGCTTGACGGACCGGATGGTCCGGTCGACGTTGGTGACGGCCTGACGCTTCGCCACCTCGCCGACCAGGACTTCACCGTTCTTCGCGAAGGCAACCACGGACGGTGTGGTCCGCGACCCCTCCGCGTTGGTGATGACGGTCGACTCGCCGCCTTCCAGAACGCTGACGACGGAGTTCGTCGTACCGAGGTCGATACCGACCGCACGTGCCATGATTCGGTTCCTCCACGGGGAGAGTTGAGTGCTTGTGGCTCAAGGATGAGCCGTCCGATCCAACCGGTCAAATCGCTTGAGTATTCCTGACTCAACTTTAGTGCCTCTTCCCCTGTGAGGGGCGGGTACGCGCAGGTTGATCCTCGGTCGCGGACGCATGGCGTCATCGAAACGTTGTGCGCAAGCGGAGACTTATTTAGGTGAATGTCGCCACAAACGTCACCCTGGACCCCTGCGCCCCCGGCACACCCGTGGCAGCATGTCTGCGCCTGATGCCTGCCAAGCGAACGCCAGGCGAAATCCAAGATCCGAGGGGGATCTCCCGATGACCGATGGTCAGGGCTACCCGCCTGTACCGCCGATGCCGCCCGGCCCGCCGGGACAGCCGGGGCAACCGGGTCAGCCCGCCCCGCCGCAGGGCCCGCCGCCCGGTGGCTATCAGCAGCAGGGCGGCTATCAGCAGCCGGGCGGCTACCAGGAGCCCGGTCATTCGCCGTACCCGCAGTACAGCCAGTACGGGCACTACCAGCAGTACGCGCAGAACCCGGATCAGGCGTCGGGCCCGTACGGCGGGCCGCCGGAGCCGGGGCGCAATCGCAAGAAGGTGATCGGCACCTGGGTCGCCGTCGTCTCGGCCGGGATCGTCGCGTCGATCCTGGTCGCGGTGCTCGGCTTCAAGGACCCGACCGAGAAGAAGGACCCGGCCGCCGACAAGAGCCAGGTGCCCGCGCCGGTCGCGACGGGCAAGGTCGCGAACCCGACCAACACGGCCGCCACGGGCCCCAAGAAGGTCGACATCACCAACGAGCTGAAGATCCCGGCCACGCTGCCGCCGATCACCGGCCCGAAGGTCACCGGCATCACCGTCGACCCGAAGACCTGGCCCAAGGCCTGCGACCTGCTGACGGACGAGGAGATCAAGTCGGTCGTGCCCGAGTCCTCGGTGCGCGAGCGCAAGAGCTTCATGGGCCGGTACTCGAACATGTTCGGCACCAGCGTCAACGACAACGAGTGCGACATCATGATCGACCTGCCGAACCTGCAGTCCTACGACTACCCGGCCAAGATCAACATCACCACCTACGGGTACAAGACGCCGGCCGAGCAGAAGACCTCCTTCGACAAGGAGAAGACTCAGCAGGAGACGAGCGCGAAGTCGTTCCCGACGCAGTACGACGACATCCCGGCCGACAAGATCGGGGTGGACGGCGCGTTCCGCGACAACACCAGGATCGAGTTCTACAAGAACGGCTTCCGGGTGTGGGTCACCGTGTCCGGGCAGATCGAGGACTCGCAGGGCACCCCGCTCAAGGGCAACACCATCACCCGTCAGTACGGCCCGTCCCTGGCCGCTGTCGTCGGGCAGAAGCTGTGAGCGGTGGTTGGCAGGGGCCGCCCGGACCCCAGCAGCAGCCGGGACCGTACGGCGGGGGCCACGGCCAACCCGGCCCGTATCCCCAGCAGCCCGGATTCCCGCCGCCGCAGCCCGGCTTCCCGCCGCAGGCGCCGGGCTTTCCGCCACCGGGACAGGGACCCTACGGTCACCCCGGTCCCCCCTACGGTCAGCCGGTGCCGCCGCGGCGCGGCAACCGGCTCGTGCTGTGGATCGCCGTCGTGGTGGTCCTGGTCGCGGCCGGCCTCGGCGGCTTCCTGCTGCTGAACAAGGACGACGACTCGAACACCGCGAACGCGGGCGCGAGCGAGAGCGGGAAGCCCGGTGCGAGCGGAGGCGGCACCGGGACCAAGGGCGGCGACGCCAAGGGCGGCGACTCCAAGGGCGGCGCGAGCGCGGCCCCCGTGGACAGGCCGATGGTTTTCCCCGCAGCGCCGCCGGCCGACGCCGGGCCAAAATTCAACGCGACCAACGATGGCAAGACCTGGCCGAAGGCATGCGAGATGCTGACGGACACCCAGATCGGGAAGGTCGTCAAGGGCGCGAAGGTCAAGTCCAAGAAGCCGGACACGACCGTCTCGGTCAAGTACGACTACCCCGGAGCCGTCGACAACCAGTGCACGTTCAGCCTCGAGGTACCGGACCCGGGTGAGGCGAAGTATCCGTCGTCCGCCAGGATCGAACTCACGCTCAACGAGGTCGGCACGCCCGCGACGGCCAAGGGGCACTACTCCGAGACCAAGCGCGACCGGACGCGCAAGCCGTTCGGCGTCTTCGAGGATCTGGGCACCAAGCTGGGCACCGATGACGCGTTCCGGGACGACGCGTACATCTACTTCTACAAGGGCCCGTACTTCGTACAGGTCTACCTCTCGTCCAGTGCGAGCGGGCCGGGCGGGGCGAGGTTGCCGTACGACGACTTCGCCAAGCAGGTCGGGCCGACGCTGATCGGCTACCTCGTGGCACGGATGTAACACCGCGGTCCTCGCGGTTCCCGCAGTACGGCACATCGGCGACAACGCGACGCGACAGCGCATGCGAACAGGCATCAGGAGGGGTACGGGGATGGTACGAATCGGGAACTCGGGGGGGAATCAATACGGCGGGCCGCCTCAGCAGCAGCAGCCGTACGGGCAGCCCGGCATGTACCAGCAGCCGTATCCCGGCGGTCCGATGCCGCCGCGCCCGCCGCGCAGCAAGCTCAAGCCCGTCCTGGGCTGGATCAGCGCCGTGGTCGGTGGCGTGCTGGCGGTGGTCGCCGGCGCGTACATCGTCGACGAGATCAACAAGCGCAACGAGAAGCCCAAGAAGTACGTCTCCGAGAACGGAGTGGCGTTCCCCGAGGGGTACACGCCGCCGCCTGGCGTGGCTTTCTCCGACGGCGCCAAGTTCCGGGCGTCCGGGGACACGAAGACCTGGCCCGACGCGTGCACGATGTTGTCCGACGCGGAGATCCAGAACGCCGTTCCCGGTGCCGCCATCACCGGCCCGCGCCAGGGGCAGAGGGGCAAGTTGCCCAAGAACTACACGTGCTCGGCGCAGATCAAGCTGCCCAACCTGGAGAACCCGTCGAGTCTCGGCAAGCTCACCATGACCATCGAGGCCCTCGGCGACGCCGGGCCGGTCAAGGACGAGTACGAGAAGGCCAAGGCGGCCGCGGCTCCGTACAGCGGCTACGAGGACCTCGCCGACAAGCTGTTCGTCAACAGCTCCTTCCGCCAGAACACGAAGCTGCACCTGTTCAAGCAGGGTGCGAAGCCGGACTCGCCCGGCTACTACGTGATCCTCGACGTCGACGCCAAGATCAAGGACACGACGGGCGCGCTGAAGCCGTCCGAGGCGTGGACCAAGGAGGTCGGGCCGGCACTCGTGCGCGTCCTCAACATCAAGATGTCGGACGACTGATTCGCCGTCCTTCGACGGTTCGTCACCACGGGAGCATTCGATGACCGGCCAGTACGACAGCCCGGGCTCCGGCCAATACTCCGGCCAGGGGCCGGGCTACCAGCCGCCCGGCTACGGACAGCAGCAGTCGGGGCAGTACGGCCCTCCGGGGCAGTACGGTCCGCCCGGCCAGTACGGCCCGCCGGGATATCCGCCGCCGGAGCCGCCGCGTCGCAATCGCACGAAGCAGATCGTCAGCTGGGTGGCCGTCCTCGCGGGCGGTATCGCCACGACGGTGATCGCGGCGCTGCTGATCAACGGTACGGACGGCAAGAAGCACGAGCCGCCCACGGCGCTGGTCACCGAATCCGGCCGGCAGTTGCAGAGCTTCGACCCGAACGCGGTCGGGAACACCCCGAGCGTGGCGCCCAAGGCCGGCGAAACGCGTCCCGCCGCGCCGCCCGCGCCCAAGAACGGGGAGAAGTACGCCCCGACCCCCAAGGACGCGAGCACCTGGCCCGACGTGTGCGACCTGGTCACCGAGGCGCAGATCCGGCTCGCCGTGCCCAAGGCCGGCAAGATCGACAGCCTCGGCACGATCACCGCGCGCAGCTCGATCGCGGAGGGTCCCGAGCCCATCCGCAGCACCTTGTGCGTCTACACCGTCGAGCTCCCCGAGCTGAAGGACCAGATCAACCCGCTTGAGATCCACGTGCGCATCCTTGGCGTGGACACCGCGACGTGGACCAAGGACCGCTACGAGAAGGACCTGGCGAGCGCGAAGAGGTCGTCCGCCGGCTCGACGCTCATGCAGTTCAAGGACTACGGCAAGACGCTCGGCATGGACGGCGCCTTCTACAACGGCGGTTACGTGAAGGCGTACAAGGGCGGTTTCTACATCCAGGTCGAGAAGATGAAGGGCGGCACCGGCGTGGAGCCGTCCGGGAAGTTCCTGAAGTCGGACGACTGGATCCCGGAGGCCCTCCCGAAGGCCATCCCGGGGATCGCCCCCAAGATCTGACGGCGGACCGGGCACAGGTCCCGCCGCCGCGACACGCCGAAGCCGAGCCGACCCACGTTCCCGGGCGGCTCGGCTTCGGCGTGTCGCGCCCGCCTACGCGTCGCGGTGGACGGTGTCCGGGGCGAAGCCCGGGAGACAGACCGCGATGTAGTCGGCGCCGTCGGCGCCCTTGGTGCTGTAGCGGACCCATTCGCCCGCGGCGGTGTGGATGCCCTGGCCGGCCGCGACCTCTTGGACACCGCCCTCGAACTCGACGGTCAGCACGCCGCGCAGGACGACCGTGTACTCGTCGAACTCCGGACGCTGGCCCGGCTCCTCCCAGCCGCCCGGGCTGGTCATGTGCGCGATGCTGAGCGCCTGGTCGCCGGAATTGACCCGGCCGACGTACTCACGGATGGTCTTGGGGATGTTGCCGGCGGCCTCGACGACCGTCGGCTTCTCGATGAAGTTCGGCATGCGTCCCATCCTGTCCCAGACCGTTCGAAAACCGTTGGCGGCCCGGCCCGAGCCTTTGGGACCTTGGAGCGGTCGGGGAGTCCACCCCGGTTCCTGTCCACGGGGGAAGGGGTCGACCCATGTCCACACTCAGGGTCACCGTCGAGCGGCTTGTCGTCCACACACATCCCAACGCCGACGCGCTGGAGCTCGCGCAGGTCGGGCTGTACCGGGCCGTCGTCGCGAAGGGCGCCTACGCCACCGGCGACATCGCCGTGTACATCCCGGAGCAGGCGGTGCTGCCGGACCCGCTGATCGAGGAGCTCGGGCTCACCGGACGGCTCGCCGGGAGCGCGCGCAACCGGGTCCGGGCGATCCGGCTGCGCGGCGAGCTCTCGCAGGGCATCGTGTGCCGGCCGGCCGCGCTGGCCGGCCTGGACCTGGAGGCCGCGCTCGCCGACGGGAAGGACTTCGCGGACACGCTCGGCATCGTCAAGTGGGTGCCGCCGATCCCCGTGCACATGAGCGGCGAGATCGTGGCCGCCGCCGACCTGTTGCCGTGGGTCGACATCGAGAACGTGCGGCGCTTCCCGGAGCTGTTCACCCCGGGCGAGCCGGTGGTGGCGACCGAGAAGATCCACGGGACCGCGTGCCTGTACACCTACGTGGCCGCGACCGGCGCGAGCCTGGTGTCCTCGAAGGGCTTCGGGGCGAAGTCGTTCGGGCTGGTCCGCGACGAGAAGAACCTGTACTGGCGGAGCGTGCTCGCGCACCGGGTCGAGGCGGCCGCCGCCGAGCTGGCCGCGCGCCACGGCGCGGCGCGGGTCGGGGTGTTCGGCGAGGTGTTCGGGCAGGGCGTACAGGACCTGGGGTACGGCGCGCAGGGCCGGTCGGAGCTGCCGGGCTACGCCGCGTTCGACGTCGTGCTCGCGGACGACAGCGGCGCGGTGCGGTGGCTGGACGCCGAGGAGTTCGCCGACGTGCTGGGCGGGCTCGACACGGTCCTGCCGGTGGTGCCCACGCTGTACCGGGGCCCCTACGACGAGGCCGCGCTGCTCGCGCTCGCCGAGGGCCGCGAGACCGTCTCCGGCACCGCCGCGCACCTGCGGGAGGGAATCGTGGTCCGCCCGGCCCGCGAGCGCCGCAGCGACGTCGTCGGCGGGCGGGCGATCGGCAAGATCGTGTCCGGGGCCTATCTCACCCGCAAGGGCGGCACCGAGTACGAGTGACGGTGACCGTGCGCCGTCGCGGCCTCGCGCCCTGGGCCGAATGAGAGAGGATGGCGTCGATACGTCTGGAGAGGATCCTTCATGAGCATCGACCCGTCCTCGCTTCCGAGGTCGACCTTCGTTCCGGCCGCCCCGGTCGTCAAGCCGTCGGCGGACCTGATCAACCAGGTCCTCGACGAGCTTCAGGTGAACCATTTCACCGACGACGAAGGCGACATCTGCGCGCCCTGGGATGGTTTCCGCGTCTACTTCATGCTGCGCGGCGACAAGCACGAGATCTTCACGGTCCGGATGTTCCTGGACCGTGAGTTCGCCCCCGCCGACCGCCCGCGCATCCTGGAGCTGCTCGACGAGTGGCACCGCCAGTTCTTCTGGCCCAAGGTCTACACGCACGAGCACGAGGGCAAGCTGCGCCTGATCGGCGAGGCCCAGCTCGACTGCGAGCCCGGCATCAACCGCGAGCTGTTCGTGTTCACCACGCGTGCGTGGATCAGCACGTGCATCTCGTTCGGCAACTGGATCACCGAGCAGTACGGCCCCGAGGACAAGCCGGCGGACGGCGAGGCGTAGGCGGTACACGCGTGTGTGGGGGCCGAACCGGCCCCCACACGCATGCCGGGGTTCGTGGTCGGCTCAGGCCAGCGTGGCCAGCCGCTTCACGGCCTCCTCCAGTACCTCGACGCGCTTGCAGAAGGCGAACCGCACGAGCGGCAGGCCGACCGCGGCGTCGTCGAAGAACACCACCTCCGGTACGGCCACCACGCCGCACAGCTCGGGCAGCCGACGGCAGAAGTCGAGCCCGTCGGCGTAGCCGAGCGGTGTGATGTCGGTGGTGGTGAAGTACGTCCCCTGCGGTTCGTACACGGTCAGCCCGGCCGCGCGCAGGCCGCCGCTCAGCAGGTCGCGCTTGTCCCGCAGGTCGTCCCGCAGGCCGGTGAAGTAGGTGTCCGGCAGCCGCAGCGCGTGCGCGATCGCGGGCTGGAACGGCGCTCCCGAGGTGTAGGTCAGGAACTGCTTCGTCGTGCGCACCGCCGCGATCAGCTCCTTCGGCGCGCACACCCAGCCGATCTTCCAGCCGGTGAACGAGAACGTCTTGCCCGCCGACGAGATCGTCACCGTGCGCTCGCGCATCCCGGGCAGGGTCGAGAGCGGGATGTGCTCGCCCGTGTAGACCAGGTGCTCGTAGACCTCGTCGGTGATCACGATCAGGTCGTGCTCGATCGCGACGGCGGCCACCGCCTCCAGCTCGGCCCGGGTGAGCACGGTGCCGGTCGGGTTGTGCGGGCTGTTGAGCATGATCACGCGCGTGCGGTCGGTGACGGCCGCGCGCAGCTCGTCGAGGTCGGGACGAAAGTGCGGCGGGCGCAGGGTGACGCCGACCCGGCGCGCGCCGGCCATCGCGATGCACGCCGCGTACGAGTCGTAGAACGGTTCGAGCGCGATCACCTCGTCGCCCGGTTCGAGCAGCGCCAGCAGCGACGCGGCGATCGCCTCGGTCGCGCCGGTGGTGACGAGCACCTCGGTGTCGGGGTCGAAGGTCTGCCCGTAGAAGCGCTGCCGGTGCTCGGCCACGGCCAGGCGCAGATCGGGGATGCCGTCGCCCGGCGGATACTGGTTCACCCCGTCGCGCATCGCCGCGACCGCGACCTCGATCACCTCCGCGGGGCCGTCGGTGTCGGGGAAGCCCTGGCCGAGGTTGATCGCGCCGGTCGTGCGCGCGAGCGCGGACATCTCGGCGAAGATCGTCGTGCCCAGGCCGTCCAGGTGTCGGGCCAACAGGGGTCGGGTCATCCGTACGGCTCCTTCGCGATGGGTCGGCTCTGCGGGCCCATCCTCGCGCGCCGGGGAGGGCACCCCACAGGGCGCCCTTCACCCGTTTGTGTCAGTGGCTTTCACCTTCGCGGGTGACGACGCTGTGGCTTCGGGCACCTACGGTGAGTCAAGTCCCCTGGTTTGCAGCCGATTGTCGCCCCCGGGAGCCTCCCGTGGGTCTTCCCCGTTGCCCGGACAGATGAGCGCGAGAATGCACGCCACACTCACCACCACGTACAGCGACACCCGCGCGGACGGCCTCGGTTGGTGCCTGGGCCTGCCGCGGCTTCCCGCGTTGGCCGTGCGCAACGTCGAGTTCGGAGGGCTCAAGCTGGAGCTGCGCCTGTTGGGCGCGTCGCATCAGATGCTGATCGACGCCGGGCCGGGGGGTGTGGAGCCCGTGTCGGAGACGGTCGCGTGCGTGTCGGGGGCCGCCACGCCGCTGCCCGCCCGGGCAGCCACCAGGCTCGGGCGCTGGGAGTACGAGTTCACCGCGCTGACCCAGTCGTTCGGCGACACGGCCTTCGTGGCGCGGGTGCGCGAGATCGTCGCCCTGGCGTCCGCGCACGAGCACGGGCTGATCGGCGAGTATCCGGGCCTGCCGTACGCGGTCACCGCGATGGTGGTCGAGCGCGCCGGGGCCGGTGCGACGTGGTCCACGTGGCACACGTATCCGCAGGAGCGTCGAATCGTCAGTACTCGAAGTCGCGCGATGTGACGATCCGACGAAACGATCCGACAGAATGACGGCCCATCGGGTGACACGACGACGATGGGGGACACGGCGGCATGTTCAGGGATCTCGCGGAGGGTGTCGGCTACGCGTTCGCGTACGGGGGCGTGGGCATCGTGCTCATGGTGCTCGGGTTCGTGCTCGTGGACGTACTGACGCCCGGCAACCTCGGCCGGCAGATCTGGATCGAACGCAATCGCAACGCGGCGCTCGTGCTCTCCTCCGCGCTGCTGGGCGTCGGGATGATCGTCACCACGGCGATCGCCACGACCTATGACGAGTTCGGCAAGGGCCTCGCCTCCACGGCGTTGTTCGGCGTCTCCGGCCTGATCCTGATGGCCATCGCCTTCCTGGTGATCGACCTCGTGACCCCGGGCCGACTCGGCGCCACGGTGGTCGAACGCGAACCGCACCCGTGCGTGTGGGTGACCGCGTCCTCCCAGATCGCGATCGCCGCGATCGTGTCGGCCTGTATCGCCTAGCGCTGGTGCCGTGACCGGTTCGCCGGTCGACTGTTCGCGGACGTCCGGACGTCCGGACGTCCGGACGTCCGGGCGGGCTCGACCGAGTCCGTCCGGCGGGGACGATCGGCGTTAGCCGGTTCGGGTGAACTGTCGGCGCGTTCGGGAGATCGGTCGCCGGTTGCCACCTAGCGTGCGTGGGTGAACCCGACCATGGTGCGCGCGCCCGCACCACAAGCGAGTTCGGCCGCGATCGCCGCGGGGCCCGCGCGGTACGTGGTGTTGCTCGCCGTCCTGGTGTGCGCGGCCTGCGGGCTCGTGTACGAACTCGCGCTCGCGGCGCTCGGCGGCACCCTCGGCGGAGACCCCGTAGTCGCCACCTCGATCGTGCTGTCGGTCATGGTCTTCGCGATGGGCGTCGGCGCGCTCGCCGCCAAGCCGCTCGCGCGCCGGGCCGCCGCGGCGTTCATCGCGGCGGAGATCCTGCTCGCGGCGTGCGGCGGGATGTGCGTGACCGTGCTGTACGCCGGGTTCGCCTGGTACGACGTGTACCGCTGGCCGATGATCGCCGTCGCGGCGGTGCTCGGGCTGCTGATCGGGGCCGAGATCCCGCTGTTGATGACGCTCGTGCAGCGGATCCGCCCGCAGGAGGCCGGCAGCGCGGTCGCCGACCTGTTCGCGGCCGACTATGTGGGCGCGCTGATCGGCGGGCTGTTGTTCCCGTTCCTGCTGCTGCCCCGGCTCGGCCAACTGCGCACCGTCGTGCTCACCGGCGTGGTGAACGCCGTCGCGGGTGCGCTCGTCGTGCTGTGGCTGTTCCGCGCCGACCTGTCCGGGCGGGTGCGGATCGGGATGTACGCGGCGGTGGGCGCGGTGCTCGCGCTGCTGGCCGGCACGTGGTCGTACACGCCCGCGTTCGAGCGGGCCGCGCGCGACGCGCTGTACGGCGGCGGCGTGGTGTCCGCGCGGGACGACGTCGTGGTCACCCACACGAGCACGGGCCCCGAGCTGTACGTGGACGGCGAGCGGCGGGTCCCGGCGAGCGGCGCCGGCGAGTCGGCGCAGGCCCTCGTGCACCCCGCGATGGCCGGGCGACACGAGCGGGTGCTCGTGCTCGGCGGCGGCGACGGGCTCGCGCTGCGCGAGGTGCTGCGGTACGCGGCCGTGCGCGAGGTGGTCGTTGTGGTCGCGCGCGCCGCCGAGACCGAACCGGCGCGCGTGGACCCGGCGCTGCGCGCGCTCGCCGGCGACGCGTTCGCCGACGGGCGGGTCCGGGTCGTGGTCGGCGACGCCTTCGCCTGGGTCCGCGCGGCCCGGGACCGCTTCGACGTGGTGGTGGCCGACCTGCCCGCGCCGACCACCGGCCCCGCCGCGCGGCTGTACACGCAGGAGTTCTACGGCCTCACCCGCGCGGTCCTGCGCCCGGCCGGCCGGATCGTGGTGCACGCGCCGGTGCCGGACGCGCGCCGCGCGTACTGGTGCGTGGACGCGGGCCTGCGCGCCGCGGGCCTGCACACGGTGCCGTACCGGGTCACCGTGCCGGGCCCGGCGGATCGGGGCTACGTGCTCGCCGGCGTCGCCCCCGAGCCCGGCCTGCGGGCCGCCGACGACGCCCCGGACCAGGCGGCCGTGCCCTTCCTGACCGCCGACCGCCTCGCCCTCGCGACCTGGTTCCCCCCGAACCAGTCCCGCGTCGACGTGCCGCCGTCCACGCTGGCCCGCCCGCGGATCGCCGACTACGCCCGCTAGGACGTGTCTTCACGCACCGGACGGGCCGAGACCACCGGAAAGCGCCGGACGGGCCGAGATCACCGGATCGACATGTACGCGCGGAACGCCTTGTGCAGCGCGGGGACCACCGGGTACTCCCACTCGCCCATGTTCTCCACGACCTGCCCGTTCGTGCCGAGCTTCCAGCGCAGCACCCCGAACAGCCGGTCGTCCGGATCGATCACCGGGCTCACCCCGCGCATGTCGTAGACCGGGACCCCGCGCTCGTGCACGTCCTGGATCATCCGCCACTGCAACGCGTGGCTCGGCCGCACGCCGCGGCCGTGGTCGGTGGACGCGCCGGTCTGGTACCAGACCCGCGCACCCGCGCTGATCAGCGTGTGCGCGGCGAGCAGGCGGTCGTCGAAGCGCGCGAGGTAGAGCCGCATGCGACCCGCCGCCTCGGCGTTGAGCGCCCGGTACTGCCGTTCGTAGTACGGCAGTTCGCGGCCGAGCCGGAAGCCGTTGCGGCGCTCGGTGACCTGGAGCAGCTCGAAGAAGGCGGGCAGGTCCTCGAAGCCGCCGACGGTGATGTCCACGCCGGACTTGTCGGCCTTGGTGATCGCGCGCTTCCACTCCTGGTTGAAGCCCGCCTTGACCTGGTCGAGCGCGCGACCCTCGAACGGCAACTCGAAGGTGTACCGCGGCTGCGCGTCCGCGCCGTCCCCGGAGGCGCGCCACCCCATGTCGCCGAGCCGCAGCGCGACGGTGGCACCGAGCGGGTCGATCTCGTCCGGGGTGACCCGGTCCAGGTGCTTGAGGCCGTGCTTGACCGCGTCCTTGACGGTCTGCGCCCGCCACCGCCGGTGCGCGAGCGGGGGACCCATCCGGACCGTGAACACGTGGCGCGCGCGCATGTGCTCGATCAGCGGCGCGAGCCACCGCTCGGGGTTCGGGTCGGTCCAGTCGATCACCGGCCCCTCGGGCAGGTACGCGAACCAGTAGGGCACCTTGGGCATCTTGCGGTAGAGCACGAGCGCCGACCCGACGACGGCACCGCTCGCGTCGAACCAGCCGATCCCCTCGCTGCGCCAGCCCTCCTTGACCACGGCCCACGACGGGTATTGCAGGAATCCCGCGTCGCCGCGCCCGTCGAGGTGCGCGAGGTGCGCCTCGGGGGTCAGCCGGGCGACCCGGAGCGTGGTGTCGGGGACCACGGCGGGCGAGCCGGTGGCGGGGGTGGTCGAGCGCGCGGGCGCCGAGAGCAGCGTGACCACGGACGTCTCCTCGGGGGTGGCAGGGGTGCGGGTAGCCCCGCACCCCTTTAAGAGCCCGTGGAGGAAAGGTTTTGTCACCAAGAAATTCGGATGCAACGAAAGTGGCCCGACGAGGACTCAGACAACGGGGGAGCATGTCTCGGACCCCGATCGAGACCGGATTGGAGTCGTTTGTGAGCCATGTCGTCTCGGCTCCGCCGCGCGGCCGGCACGCGCGCGGCGAGGACCACGCCGCCGGTCCCGCCGCGCGCGCGACCGAGCCGACGGGCGCGCTCGCACCCGCGCGACGCGGGACCGGCGGCGTCGGCGCCGGGCGCGGATCGGTGCTCCGGGGCGGCGCGAACCTCGCGCTCGGCTCGGTGGTCTCGCGACTGACCGGATTCGCGCGCAGCGCGATGGTGGTCGCGGCGCTCGGCACGGGCCTGTTCGCCGACGGCTACAACGTCGCCAACACGGTGCCGAACATCCTGTACATCCTGCTGATCGGCGGCGCGCTCAACTCGGTCCTGGTGCCCCAACTCGTGCGCGCGGCCCGCCGCGACGCCGACGGCGGGGCCGGGTACACCGACCGGCTGCTCACCGCGGTCGGCTGCCTGCTGCTCGCGCTGACCGTCGCGGGCGTGCTCGCGGCACCCGCGATCGTCTCCGCCTACGCCGACTACGACGGCGCGCAGCGCGAGTTGACCATCGCGCTCGCGCGGATGTGCCTACCGCAGATCCTCTTCTACGGCGTGTTCGCGCTCGTCGGCGAAGTGCTCAACGCGCGCGGCCGGTTCGGGCCGATGGCCTGGACGCCGATCCTCAACAACGTCGTGGTGATCGCGGTCTTCGGGTCGTTCCTGCTGGTCGCGCGCGACGTCCGGGACGCGCACGGCATCACGCCCGCGCAGGTGCGGCTGCTCGGGCTCGGCACGACGCTGGGGATCGCGGTGCAGGCGTGCGCGCTCGTGCCGTATCTGCGCGCGGCCGGTGTGCGCTGGCGGCCGCGCTTCGACTGGCGCGGCCACGGGCTCGGCGCGCCGCTGCGGATGGCCGGCTGGGCGGTCGCCCTGGTCGGCGTCTCGCAGGTGGGCTACTGGCTGGTGACCCGACTCGCGGTCGAGGTCTCGGACCGGGCGGTGCGGTCCGGGCTCGGGCACGGCGTGGGCTATACCGCCTACGCCAACGCGCAGTTGTTGTGGATCGTCCCGCACGGCGTGGTGACCGTGTCGATCGCGACGATGCTGATGCCCCGGATCAGCCGGGCCGCGGCGGACGGGCGGCACCCGGTCGTGCGCGACCTGATCTCGCGCGGGCTTCGGCTGAACGCGCTCGTGATCGTGCCGGTCTCGTTCTTCTTCCTCGCGCTCGCCCCGCAGGTGACGGCCGTGGTGTTCCAGCACGGCATCACGACCGAGGCGGACACCCGCGCGATGGGACTCATGCTGACGGCGTTCGCGCCGGGCCTGATCGCGTTCTCGGCGCAGTACGTGATCCAGCGCGGGCTGTACGCGGTGCAGGACGCCCGCACGCCGTTTTGGGCCAACGTGGCGATGACGCTGGTCGGCGCGCTGTTCGCGCTCCTCGCCTACGGGACTTTGCCGACCGAGTGGGCGGTTACCGGGATGGCCGCCGGATACAGCGCCGCGCAGGTGGTCGGCCTGCTGTGGCTCGCCGCCGTGCTGCGCCGCCGGTTGCGCGGCCTGGACACCAAGCGGGTGCTCCGCGTCCACGTCGGGCTGGGCATCGTGTCCGCCGGCGCGGCGGCCGGCTCGTGGCTGCTCGCGCGGTGGTGCGCGCACGCGCTCGGCACCGGACCGATCGGCGCGGGCGTCTCGCTGGCCGGCGCGGTCGTGCTCTTCGGCGCGATCGTGGCCCCCGTCGCGTATCCCCGGGCGCGCCGGCTGCGGTTGCCCGCGGGGCCGCCGATCCCGCCACCGGACCCCGACGCGAAACCGGGTGTGATCGACCCCGAGGCGCCGACCGGTCGACACCGCAGAGTGTGATGGGGTGGGCGGGTACATTCCGGCCGGCCCCGCCGACCGGTCACGCCGCCGGCAGTCGCGCCGTCGACTGCCGCGAGATGTGCGAAACGGAGAGCGGATGCAGTACGAAGTCGTCGTACCGATCCCGGTCCAATCGATATGGGACACCTTCCACGACGCCGAGCGCCTCGCCCAGTGCATCCCCGGCCTGCTGCTCGACGAGCCGGCCCGGGCCGGCGCCGACGGGCCCGAACTGACCGGCCGTTGGAAGTTGCGGGTGGGCACCAACACCGTCACCTACCGCGGCACGCTGCGGCTGCGTGACGCGGATCTCCCGCTCACGCTGACCGCGCTGGTGGACGGGGACGAGGTGCGCGGCTCGGCGCGGGTCGGCGCCGAACTCACGGTGCGGTTGTACGACCAACGTGCCGGTGACGCGGCCGAGTACGACACCGGCGAGACCCGGATCGTCATCGACGCCACGCTGCGGGTCGAGGGCGAGGGCCGCACCTCCGAGTTCGGCTCGGCGCGCCTGGACGGCGCGTTCGCGCGGGCCGCCGACCTGTTCGCGGCGGCGCTGACCGACGAGTTGGCCCCCGTGCCGGACACCCCGTTCGAGCCGGTCGTGGCGATCTCGGATCCGTTCGCGACACCCCGGCCGCGCATACCCGTACGCCCGGTTCTGGTCCCCGATCCGAAGCCCGGCTCGGAGTCGGATCTGTGGTCCGAGGTCGGTCGCGGCACCGGCCGAACCGCTCGCCGCGCGCTGCGCGTGTTCGTCCCGGTTCTCGGCGCGCTGGTCGTGTGGCGCCTGGTGCGCGTCCGACGCCGTCGTGCCGGTTAGGCTCACTTGTCATGAGTTCCGACCGTGATGCGCTTCTCGACCAGATCAAGACCAAGGCCGTCGTGCACGGCCGGGTCGTCCTCTCGTCCGGCAGGGAGGCCGACTACTACGTCGACCTGCGCCGGATCACGCTGGACAGCGAGGCCGCGCCGCTGGTCGGCCGGGTCATGCTGGAACTCACCGCGGACCTGGAGTACGACGCCGTGGGCGGGCTGACCCTGGGCGCCGACCCGGTCGCCGCGGCGATGCTGCACGCGGCCGCCGCGCAGGGGCGCAAGCTCGACGCGTTCGTGGTCCGCAAGGCGGGCAAGGCGCACGGCCTCCAGCGGCGCATCGAGGGTCCGGACGTCAAGGGCCGTCGGGTGCTGGCCGTCGAGGACACCTCCACGACGGGTGGCTCGGTGCTCACCGCCGTCGAGGCGTTGCGCGAGGCCGGCGCGGAGGTCGTCGCGGTCGCGGTGATCGTCGAGCGCGGAGCCGCCGCGACGATTGCGGAAGCGGGCCTGGAGTACCGGGTCGCTTACACACTGGAAGACCTCGACCTGAATTAAGTTACCCATACGTATCGAGTCGACGGCCGTGCCTGTGATGCCTTGCGCATTCACCGGAACGGCCGTTGCTTTTTTCGCGGTCTCGGATATGGTCTTTGCAGTTCCTGCGCCGGTACCTTGTACCGACCGAACTTCCCGGGGGGGAAGTATGAATTCGTATGCACGCGATCTCGCGCGCCCGCCGCTGTGTGCCGTTCGGCCGAGCGGAGCCGTGTGCCGTGCGAGGCGTGGCATCACATCTCATTCCCCTCGAGCCGCCGGGTCGGTTCCCCGTCCGGCCCGGCGGCACCCTCGGCCGAACGGCCGATAGCCGCCGTCGAAGCGGCCGATAGGTCACCCTGTCCTCGGTCCCCGTCCGGGGACAGGGTGTTTTTCGTGTCGGCGAATAGCGGTATGACGCACGGCGTCGATAAAAGGTTGTACGGCTTTCCGATCCGATTCGATTCCGGTTCGATTCCGACCACGAAAAAGCGGCGACGCGCCTCGGGCGCGCCGCCGCTTCGTCTCGGATCGTGTCGGCTCAGTGACCGGACGTGGCTTCCCGCTTCGCCTCGCGCTTGCTGCGGACGACCTCGATGATGATCGGCAGCAGCGAGATCAGCACGATGACGAACACCCCGGGCAGCAGGTACTTGTCGATGCTTCCGCCGATGCTGTCGCCCAGCTTGTAGCCGAGCAGGATGATCACGTCGGTCCACAGCAGACCGCCGACGACGTTCCAGAGGAAGAACGTGCGCGCCGGCATCTCCAGGACGCCGGCGACCGGGTTCAGGAACGTGCGGACGATCGGGATGAACCGGGCGAGCACGACCGCCTTCGCCGGACCGAACTTCTCGAAGTACTGCTCGGCCTTGGTGACGTACTCGGCCTTGAAGAGCTTGGAGTCCGGTTTGCTGAACATCTTCGTGCCGAACCTGGCCCCCAGGAAGTGACCGAGCTGGGCACCGGCGATCGCGCACAGCGGTGCGCCGATCAGCAGCCAGGGCAGCGAGATGGACGTGCCGACGATCTCCTCCGCCGACGAGGACGCGGCGACACCGGCCAGGAAGAGCATCGAGTCGCCGGGGAAGAAGAACCCGACCAGCAGCCCGGTCTCCGCGAAGATGATGGCGAGGATGCCGATGAGCCCGAACGTCGAGATGAGGGACGTCGCGTCGAGGACGTTGACAGCTTGGAATTCCACCTCTGGAGGGTAGTGCGCGCGAGGCGCACCGTGTCACCCCGTCCCCTCCCAGCGGCCCGCATCATTACGAGGTCGGGACGTTGTCGGTGTTTCCGGAGGCGCTCGCGGCCGGGCCGTTCCGGCGCCGGCGGGCACACACGCACGCACACGCAGGCACACGTACGCACACAGAGTCAGGGGCAGTCCGTGGGGAACGAGCGACTGGTTGTGATCGGCGGGGACGCCGCCGGAATGAGCGCGGCCTCCCAGGCCCGGCGGCGTCGGGGCGAGGACGACCTGGAGATCGTGGTGGTCGAGCGCGGCCGGTACTCGTCGTACTCGGCGTGTGGGATCCCGTACCTGGTGTCCGGCGATGTCGACGGGCCAGACGCGCTGATCGCGCGCAGCCCGGAGGAGCACCGCAAGCGCGGGATCGACCTGCGGATGGGGACCGAGGCCGAGGGCATCGACCTCGACCGGCGCGAGATCGCGATCCGCGACCTGGCGACCGGGCGGGCCGACCGGGTCGGCTTCGACCAGCTGGTGATCGCGACCGGCGCGGTGCCGATCCGGCCGCCGCTGCCCGGGATCGACGCGCCCGGCGTGTACGGCGTGCAGACCCTGGACGACGCCCGCGAGCTGCTCGACTGGCTGGCCCCCCGGCATCGCAAGGCGGTCGTCATCGGCGGCGGCTACATCGGCATCGAGATGGCCGAGGCGATGGTCCGCAAGGGCTTGGAGGTCACGGTCGTAGACCGGTCCGCGCAGCCGATGTCCACGCTCGACCCGGACATGGGCGCGCTCGTGCACGAGGCCATGGAGGGCCTGGGCATCGACGTGGTGACCGAGACCGAGGTGGTGGCGATCGAGGTGGTCGACGGTCGCGCGAGCGCCGTGCTGACCGCCGACGGGCGCTTTCCCGCCGACATAGTGGTCCTCGGCCTGGGGGTCCGCCCCAACACCGCACTCGCCCGCGCGGCGGGCCTGCCGCTCGGCGACAGCGGCGGCCTGGTCACCGATCTGCGGATGCGGGTCACGCCCGACGGGGTCTGGGCGGGTGGCGACTGTGTCGAGGTGCTCGACCTGGTCTCCGGGCGCCGCCGGCACGTCGCCCTCGGCACCCACGCGAACAAGCACGGCCGGGTGATCGGCACCAACATCGGCGGCGACTACGCGACCTTCCCGGGGGTCGTCGGCACCGCCGTCAGCAAGGTCTGCGACCTGGAGATCGGCCGCACCGGCCTGCGCGAGAAGGACGCCGCCGCGGCCGGCTACGAGTTCACCACCGCGACGATCGAGTCCACCGGCCGGGCCGGCTACTACCCGGGCGCCCGCTCGATGAAGGTCAAGATGATCGCGGAGCGGAGCACCGGCCGACTCCTGGGTGTCCAGATCGTCGGCCGCGACGGCGCCGCGAAGCGGATCGACACCGCGGCCGTCGCCCTCACCCACCGGATGACGGTCGAGGAGATGACCGCCCTGGACCTCGGCTACGCGCCGCCCTTCTCGCCGGTGTGGGACCCGATCCTGGTCGCGGCGAGAAAGGCGGCGCAAAAGGTCGCAGAGGGCCACTGACCCGACGTCAGTCCGGGAGGGGCTTGAAGCCGGAGAGGTCCATGGTCGCGACCACCCGGTCGGCGATGGTGTCGTCGGCCGGGAGCCCGATCGCGGTGACGTACACGCCCTGTTCGGTCAGGTACCACAACCGGATCGTGTAGGACCCGATGCCTTCGCAGGTGGCGGCCCAGGAGCGGTACTTCGCGGCGTGCCCCGCGACCGTGACGGTGGACTTGGCGGTCAGTTTGGTCACGGCCCTTTGGTCCGGGGGGAGCTCGATGACGAGCTTGCCGTCGCGCATGCACGTCAGCTGGTTGAGGCCGTCGGAGTCGCTGTCGATGTGCTCCGCGTTGGGCCACGTTCCGGCCGAGTCCGGGACGGGCTTGACCCTGACCGCGACGACACCGTAGCCCGTACAGTCCCCGGCGAAGTCCGCCTTGGCGACGACGCACTCTTTCATGGCGTTCGCACGAACCACCTTCCAGGACGACTGCTTGGTGAACTTCACCGCCGACACGTCGGAGGACTTGGGCTTGGTCGAACTCGCTGCGCCGCCTGCCGGATTCGTCGACGGCGGACGGCTCGTCGACGACGCGCTCGACTCCGTCGGTCCGGACGACGCCTCGCCCGGCGGCACGATGTCCGGCGTCGGCGTGGTCGTCGTCGGCACGATCCCGGTCGGCAGCGGGACGGGGGTCTGCGACTGGAGCGGTGTGCTCCTGTTCGTGTCGGGCGCCCCCATCAGGGACACCGCGGCGAACGTCGCGGCGACCGTCGCCATCACGGACAGCGGGACGGCGACGGTCATCCACCTGCTGCGGCCGTTCACACCGCGAGCGGATACCGGATCGGCGGGGCGCAAGGCCCCGACGGTCACCTGCTCGGCCCGAGCGGCCATGGCAGCGCGCAGCAGTTCCTCGAGCGGCGCGTTCTGCGTATCGCGTTCGGTCACGGCTGTTCGTCCTTCATGATCTTTTCGAGGGCGTCGAGGGCACGGCTGGCGGTCGACTTGATCGTGCCGCGGGAGAGCCCGAGCACGTCGGCCATCTGCGTCTCCGACAGCTCGGACCAGTAGCGCAGGACCAGAACCTCACGCTGGCGCGGCGCCAGCCGCTTGAGCGCGGCGAGGACCCGCATGTGCTCATCGGAGAGCACCGCGGCCTCCTCGGGGGAGGAGGCGTCGGGTTCGTGCGGGGGAACGTAGGCGCGGGCCGTACGCCGGCGGCGCAGGACCGATCGGGAGAGGTTGACGACCGACGTGCGCAGATAGGCCATGGCGTTGTCGACATCGTCGAGGTTCTCGCCGAAATTGGAGTAGAGGGCCGCGAACGCGTCCTGGACGACGTCCTCCGCGGTACCGAGGTCGTCGACGAGCAGGATCGACAGCCGAACCATGCCCAATCGCTGCGCGTGGTACAGCTCGGTCAGCGTCGGGCGCTTCGGGGGGTTGTCGTCCCCGCCGCGCAGCACGCGAAAGCGTGAACGGCGCGGTTTCACCGCCTCGGTGTTCGCGCCCGCCGGCCGGTCGTCTCCGAATGCCGGCATGCTCAGCAGTGCCACGGCGCTGCCGCCCCCCTTGATGTCATCGGATCGCCCTCACCCCGGTGCGGTCCTACTTCTGAGACGTGCGAGGCACGCGATGGTTGTTCGCGTGCCGAATCCTTTTGGGGCTACGGTCGGTTGCCTTCGCGGCGGACCCTCGCGGCCACCAGCGCGGCGCCACCGAGGAGGACCAGCGCGCCGCCGGCGAGCGACAGCGGCAGGGCCGCCGGGCCGCCGGTCACGGCCAGGGTGGGCTGCTCGGTCCGCGGGGGCTGCGCGGCGGGCGTCGCGGCGGGCGTTTCGGCGGCGACATTCGCGGGCGGGGCCTTGGTGGTGGTCGCGGGCTTGGCGGGAGGCGGGGCCTCGGCGTCGGCGACGACGAAGTACTTGGGCCCGTCGTGGCCCGATCCCTTGATGTCGATCCTCGCGTCGAGGAAGCTGTCCACGGCCTTCGCGGGGGCCGAGGACTTCACCGTGAACACGACGTCGACGGTCGTGCGCGTGCCCGGCGCGCCGCGGCCGGCGAGCGTGAACCGGCCGCCCAGGATCCCCTGGCACTGGCGCTTGAGCGGTACCGCCCCTCCGTTGCCCGGGTACGAGTAGCGCACGCTCACATCCGAGGGCTGGGCCGCCCACCTTCCGGTGCTCCCCTGCGGCGGGTTCATGTCCCCGTCCAGGAAGAACGACAGGGCGATGGGGATTCGGCCCAGCTGCTTCCCGGAGCCGTTGACGACGGTGACCCGGGCGTGCACCTCCCGGTCCCGCGCGACCGTGCCCGGCACGCCGCCGATGGTGAGGGTCACCTTCGACCAGTCGACCTTGTCGCTCGTCGGGGACGGCTCGCCCGAGCCGACCTTCGTCGACCCGGTGGTGGCCGAACTCGCCTTGCCGGTGCCCCCCTTGCCGCCGGGCGTGGTCGGTGCGGCGGATGCGACCGACGGGCGTGCGGGCGCCGGCGGGACGGGATCGGGACCCGCGCAGGCGTAGGCCGCCCCCGCCATGCCGGGCGCCAGCGGCAGGCCGACTCCGATGAGCAGGGCCGCGGACGCGACGGTGGCGGCCTTCTTCGCGAATATGTTCATAACGGGCTTGCGCATGGCAGAGCTCTCCCCTGGGCAACGTGCGGTGAGTCGAAAGAAGTGGAGCGGGTGAACGAGGCGGTCCGTCCGGCGCGGGTGGCCGTGGTCCGTGCTCTCAACCTGTACGACGCCCAGGGGTCGAGGGGGTTGCGCGTGCTCGAAACAATCTTTCCGAAATCATCTGACGGTGCGTCAGGCCCTGATGGTCGTCCTCCGAACGAGGTGCCCGGGATGCTGTGCCGTCCGACCTGGTCTGCGAGGATGGGCGGCAAGCGGGGATACGGCCATCCGTGTCCGAAACCCTCATATCACCGCTTGGCTTGAGCAACGAGGAGCAGACGCATGCCCATCGCAACTCCCGAGGTCTACGCCGAGATGCTCGACCGGGCGAAGGCCGGTCGATTCGCCTACCCGGCGATCAACGTGACCTCGTCCCAGACCCTGAACGCCGCGCTGCGCGGCTTCGCCGAGGCGGAGAGCGACGGCATCGTCCAGGTGTCCACGGGCGGCGCGGAGTTCCTGTCCGGCACCACCGTCAAGGACATGGTCGTCGGCTCGGTCGCGTTCGCGGAGTACGCGAAGGTCGTCGCCGAGAAGTACTCGGTGAACATCGCCCTGCACACCGACCACTGTCCCAAGGACAAGCTCGACGGGTTCATGCGCCCGCTCATCGACATCTCCGCGGCGCGCGTCGCCAAGGGCCAGGACCCGCTGTTCCAGTCGCACATGTGGGACGGTTCGGCCGTACCGCTGGACGAGAACCTCGAGATCGCCCGTGAGCTGATCGCCAAGTGCGCCGCCGCGCGGATCGTCATGGAGCTGGAGATCGGCGTCGTGGGCGGCGAGGAGGACGGCGTCGACAACGAGATCAACGACAAGCTCTACACGACGCCGGAGGACGCGCTGGCGACCGTCGAGGCGATCGGCCTGGGCGAGAAGGGCCGCTACATGCTGGCCGCGACCTTCGGCAACGTGCACGGCGTGTACAAGCCGGGCAACGTCAAGCTGCGGCCGAGCATCCTCAAGGACATCCAGGACGCGGTCACCGCGAAGCACGGCCGCGAGAAGCCGTTCGACCTGGTCTTCCACGGCGGCTCCGGCTCGCTGCTCGAGGAGATCCGCGAGGCCCTCGACTACGGCGTGGTCAAGATGAACGTCGACACCGACACCCAGTACGCGTTCACCCGTCCCGTGGTCGACCACGTGCTGCGCAACTACGACGGCGTGCTCAAGATCGACGGCGAGGTCGGCAACAAGAAGCTGTACGACCCGCGTTCGTACGGCAAGGCCGCTGAGACCGGGATGGCCGAGCGGGTCGTCGTGGCGTGCCAGGACCTGCGCTCCGCGGGCACCCGGCTGAAGTAGTACCGACTCGATCCGGGGCCCGCGACCACGAGGTCGTGGGCCCCGCGTCGTGATGGGCAATCATGGGGCCATGAACATCGATCAGAATCTTTTCGGCGGACCCGACCCCACCTACCTGCCCGAGGAATCCGAGCCCCTGGCGCTGCTCGTCGACGGCGTGGACCCGGCGGAGGTCGCCGCGAAGTTCCCGACGTTCTCGCTCGCGTGGGCCGAGCTCGCCGACGCCGCGTTCACCAAGGGCAGCGTGATCGAGTCGTACGCGTACGCCCGCGTCGGCTACCACCGCGGCCTCGACGCGCTGCGGCGCGCGGGCTGGCGCGGCCACGGCCCCGTGCCGTGGGAGCACGAGCCGAACCGCGGCTTCCTGCGCTCCCTGCACGCCCTCGCGCGTGCCGCGGGCGCGATCGGCGAGGAGGAGGAGTACTCCCGCTGCACCATCTTCCTCCGTGACAGCAGCCCCACCGGCGCCAACGCCCTCGAAGGCTGACCCCAGCCCTCCACAACCTCGCCTGGCGGTCGGCGTGCCCTCGAACGCCGGCCGGGCCTGACTCAGCCCGGCCGGCGTTTGAGGCCACCCAGGCCCGCCCACATCGAACCGCAGCCCTACGCCGGCACGAACAACCGCCACCCCGTCGGCCGCACCGTCCAGGTACGAAGCCGCACCGGCCCGGTGGCCATGCCATCCGCCGCATAGGTGAAATCCCGCCCGCACACGGTGATCGAATGCGCCCGCAACCGCACATGCGCATCCCGCCCCGAAGCCGGCTGCGGCACCCCACCCAGCCCGAACCGGGCCGCCCCGGGATGCCCGGTGATCAACACGCTGGCCGTCCCGGCCCCATTCGCACTCGCCCCGTTCGACGTGACTTCCGTCATCTTCACGCGCGCCGCCGCCGAGCCGTCGCAGCCCAGATGCACGGACAACACCGGCCGATCCATGTCGGCCACGACACAGCCGTCCGCCTCGATCCGCAGCCGATGCCCCGACGGTCCGACCGCGGCCCCGACGGTCGTCGAGACCGTGCGCGCAGCGAGGTCGACCAGGCCGCGCCACCCGCGCCCGGACGCCGCCGCGACGGTCGCCGCGCGCACCGATCGCACGCCGTGGCCGATCCGCACCGACCGCAGTGCGAGCCCGCCCAGGTCGTCCGACATCAGGTCGAAGGAACGTTCGTTCTCGCCCAGGGCAACGCGTGCGGCCTTCGCCGGCTCGGCCGGCAGCCCGAGCGCCTCGGCCAGCCCGTGCCCGCTTCCGGTGTCCACCGGGACGATCCCGAGGGGGGTGTCCCCGAGCTCGCCCTGTCGATCCAGCGCGCGGGCCACGGCATGGACGCCGGCGTCCGTGCCGATCACCACGACACGCCGACGACCCCGCCGCGCGAGCGCGCGTTGCAGGTCTGCCGTGTCCGTGGGAATGACGATCTTGCTGGGGGCGCAAGCCCGCAGAACATCGAGCGCGACCCGGACGGATTCGCCGTCCGCCGAGCGAGCCGCAGGGTCCGTGATCACGAGCAGCGAGCGCTCGGCCGACACCGGTCGTCCTTCCTCAGGTAACCTCTCCCCGCAAGAGCCCCTTGCCGCGCACCGCGTCAAGGGGCTTGGACCGTCCGGGGCTCCCGTTGTCAAACATGCCCCGCCTGGAAGGGGTGTACGCCTCATGCCCGCACTCGTACTCGTCGGCGCCCAATGGGGAGACGAGGGCAAGGGGAAGGCTACCGACCTGCTCGGCGGATCCGTCGACTACGTGGTCCGGTACCAGGGCGGCAACAATGCCGGCCATACCGTTGTCATCGGCGATCAGAAGTACGCCCTCCACCTTTTGCCCTCCGGCATCCTCACGCCCGAGTGCACGCCCGTCATCGGTAACGGTGTCGTCGTCGACCCGGGGGTGCTGCTCCACGAGATCGGCACGCTGGTCGAACGCGGCATCGATACCTCGAAGCTCGTCATTTCGGGCAACGCGCACCTGATCACGCCGTACCACCGCACGCTCGACAAGGTGACGGAACGGTTCCTCGGCAAGCGCAAGATCGGCACGACCGGGCGCGGCATCGGCCCGGCCTACGCCGACAAGATCAACCGTGTCGGGATTCGCGTCCAGGACCTCTTCGACCCGGGGATCCTGACCCAGAAGGTCGAGAGCGCGCTCTCGGACAAGAACCAGATGCTCGTCAAGATGTACAACCGGCGCGAGCTCGCGGTCGAGGCGGTGGTCGAGGAGTACCTCGGCTACGCCGAGCAGCTCAAGCCGTATGTGGCCGACACCACGCTGCTCCTGAACCGGGCCCTCGACCAGGGCAAGGTCGTCCTGCTCGAAGGCGGCCAGGGCACGCTGCTGGACGTGGACCACGGGACGTATCCGTTCGTGACGTCGTCCAACCCGACGGCGGGCGGCGCGTGCGCCGGTTCGGGCATCGGCCCGACCAAGATCACCGGCGTGATCGGCATCCTCAAGGCGTACACCACGCGTGTGGGTGCCGGACCGTTCCCGACCGAGCTGTTCGACGAGGACGGCGAGGCGCTCCGCCGGATCGGCCACGAGCGCGGGGTGACCACCGGTCGCGACCGTCGCTGCGGCTGGTTCGACGCGGTGATCGCGCGCTACGCGACGCGGGTCAACGGCCTCACGGACTTCTTCCTCACGAAGCTGGACGTGTTGACCGGCTGGGAGGAGATCCCGGTGTGCGTCGCGTACGACATCGACGGCGTGCGGCACGACGAACTGCCGATGTCGCAGACCGACTTCCACCACGCGAAGCCGATCTACGAGAAGTTCCCCGGCTGGACCGAGGACATCACCGGCGCGCAAACCTTCGACGACCTGCCGAAGAACGCGCAGCGGTACGTCAAGGCGCTGGAGGACATGTCCGGCGCCCCGATCTCGGCGATCGGCGTCGGCCCCGGCCGCACGCAGACCATCGAGATCAACAGCCTGCTCCGCGGCAAGTAGCGGCGCGCGGCGACAGGCGACAGCAGCGGGGCCCGGCCGACAATCTGTCGGACGGGCCCCGTGATCGTTGACAACCTGACGGGTGGGGCGGCGTTTGCCCGGCCTTAGGGTGGCCGCATGAGCACTCTGGACCCGGCGGCCGGGAAGGCCGTATACGACGCCGACCGCGCCCATGTCTTCCACTCCTGGTCCGCACAGGGGCTCATCAGCCCGCTGGCGGTCGCGGGCGCCGAAGGTTCCTACTTCTGGGACTACGAAGGCAACAGGTACCTGGACTTCGCGTCCCAACTGGTCAACACCAACATCGGGCACCAGCACCCCAAGGTCGTCGCGGCGATCAAGGAGCAGGCCGACAAGCTGTGCATGATCCAGCCGGCCTTCGCCAACGACGCCCGCAGCGAGGCGGCGCGGCTGATCACCGAGCTGGCGCCCGGCGACCTCAACCGGGTCTTCTTCACCAACGGCGGCGCCGAGGCCAACGAGAACGCGATCCGGATGGCCCGGCTGCACACCGGCCGGCAGAAGGTGCTCTCGACCTACCGCTCGTACCACGGCGCCACCGCCAACGCGATCGCGCTGACCGGCGACCCGCGTCGCTGGCCGAACGAGACCGGCGTGTCCGGCATCGTGCACTTCTGGGGCCCGTACGCCTACCGCTCCGCGTTCCACGCCGACGGCGAGGCACAGGAGTGCGAGCGCGCGCTCCAGCACTTGGAGAACACGATCGTGTTCGAGGGCGCCCAGACCGTCGCCGCGATCGTGCTCGAGACCGTGGTCGGCACCGCCGGCATCCTGGTGCCGCCGGCCGGCTACCTCGCCGGAGTCCGGGCGCTGTGCGACAAGTACGGGATCATCTTCATCGCCGACGAGGTGATGGCCGGCTTCGGCCGCACCGGCGCGTGGTTCGCGGTGGACAACTGGGACATCACGCCGGACCTGATCACCTTCGCGAAGGGCGTCAACTCCGGTTACGTCCCGCTCGGCGGCGTGATCATCTCCGACCGGATCTTCGAGACCTTCCGCGAGCGTCCCTTCCCGGGCGGCCTGACCTACTCGGGTCACCCGCTCGCGTGCGCCGCCGCCGTCGCGACGATCACCGCGATGCGCGACGAGGGCATCGTGGAGAACGCGAAGATGCTCGGCGAGACGGTGATCGGCCCCGAGCTGCGCGCGATGGCCGAGCGGCACGCGTCGATCGGCGAGGTCCGCGGCCTCGGCGTCTTCTGGGCGATCGAGCTGGTGAAGAACAAGGAGACCCGCGAGCCGCTGGTGGCGTACAACGCCGCCGGTCCGGCCGCGCAGCCGATGAACGAGTTCACCGCCGCGTGCAAGGCGAGGGGCCTGTGGCCGTTCGTCAACATGAACCGCACGCACGTGGTCCCGCCGTGCACGAGCACCGAGGCGGAGGTCAAGGAGGGCCTGGCCATCCTGGACGAGGCGCTGACCGTCGCGGACGCGTTCTGCGCGTGACCGCCGGCTGACCTGCCGTCAAGAAGCCGTACCCGCACCTTCATTGGTGCGGGTACGGCTTTTTTCGCGTTCGCGGCACGGCTTTTGTCGATCCGTCGGCAGACTCCCGACGTCGCGGGGCTGAATCGGATGGGCACGTTGCTCCCCAAATCGGATATCCGTTCATATGATCGACTCGATCGACTTGATCGGACGGGGTGCCCGTCGGCGCGACGGTGCCGACGGCCGGCGAAGAGAGACCGCGTGCAGTCGGCACAAGGCAGTGTTTTAGACGGCGAGTTGCTCTTCGGTGCGGCCGGACCCACCGGTGAGCACGCCCCGTTGCGGCGGATCAGCCTGCGGCAGGAGATCGCCGACGTGCTCAGCGACGACCTGGTGACCGGGCGGCTCCCGGCGGGCACCTCGCTCACCGTCAACGAGACCGCGCAACGCTTCGGGGTGTCGGCGACGCCCGTGCGCGAGGCGCTGATCCAACTAGCCGCGCACGGCCTGCTGCTCGGCGGCCACCATCGCGGCTTCCAGGTGTGCAGCTTCACCTGGACCGACTTCTCCGAGATCGTCGAGTCCCGGCGGCTGCTCGGCGTCCCGCTGATCGGCCGGGTCGCGCGCACCGCGCCGGACGAGGCGATGCCGACCCTGCGTCTGCTCGGCGACCGCCTCGACGGCGCGCGCTGGAACGGGGACGTGTCCGACGTCGCGCTGCTGGATCGCCGGTTCTTCGGCGAACTCGGCCGCTGGAGCGGCAATCGACGACTGTCCGACGTGCTCGCGGTGATGCGGGTCCAGGGCTGGATGTACATCGTTCCCTACCTGCGCGACGCGGCCGAGACCTCGTCCGGCTGGGGGCGCTATCGCGAACTCGCCGACCGGGTGGCGCTGCGCGACGCCGAGGGCGCGATGGAGCTGATGCGCGACTACACCTCGTCCGGGCGCCGGATCGCGCGCGAACTCACGGACGCGGGCTGACGATCACCGCGGTCGCGGGCGGTACGGTGGCGCCCGTACCCTGCCGTGCCATCGACGAAATCGGGAGCTGCACCGTGGATTGCGACGTCTGGCTCGTTCCGCTCGTGGACGCGCTGTGTCACAACCCGGAGAATCCGTTCCGCGACGAGCTGGCGGCCTACGACGCCACGCTCACCGGCCACGGACTGCCCGCCGTGCCGGTGCGCGAGTGGCGGTCCGGGACGGCCGAGGTGCGGCTGGCCGGGGCGTTCGACCACGAGTCGCTGCACTACCTGCGGCGCGCCTACCTGCTGCACCGCACGGGATTCCCGGTCACGCCGGTGGAGCGGCTCGGCGAGGACTACGACAAGCTCCTGGAGACGTTCGAGGCGGCCGCGCAGCACTCGCACCTGGTGTGGCACTACGACCACGCCGGCGCGTACCTGCCGGTCGACTTCCCGCAGCCGCTGATGGACGAGCCGCTGCCCGAGGACGGCGGGCCGCTCGGCTCCAGCCTGGGCATGCTGCGCGAGCTGGAGGACCTCGCCCCGTACATCGGCGTGGACCTGCTCGATCCGCCCCGTCCGACGCCGACCTACGACGCCGCGCCGTTCGCGCGCGAGCGGTTCGTATGGGCGACGCTGTACGCCGCCGCGCAGGAAAGCGTCGCGTTGGGCGCGATGGTCGTGTTCGCCTGAGTTCGGTCCTCGTCGGGCACACCACTAGGCTGCCCGTGTGAAGGTCCTCGTGATTGGCAGCGGTGCCCGTGAGCACGCGCTGTGCCGCTCGCTCTCCCTCGACTCCGCGGTCTCGGCCGTCTACTGCGCGCCCGGCAACGCCGGCATCGCACAGGTGGCCGAACTGCGTCCGGTCGACGCCCTCAACGCCGGGGCCGTCGCCGACCTCGCGCAACAGCTCGACGCCGACCTCGTCGTCGTCGGCCCGGAGGCACCACTGGTCGCCGGGGTCGCGGACGCGGTGCGCGCCCGGGGCATCGACTGCTTCGGCCCCTCCGGCACCGCGGCGCGCCTGGAAGGCTCCAAGGCGTTCGCCAAGGAGGTCATGGCCGCCGCGGGAGTGCCCACCGCGCGTTCGTACCTGTGTACGACCCCGGAGCAGGCCGACAGCGCGCTCGACGCGTTCGGCCCGCCCTACGTGGTCAAGGACGACGGCCTGGCCGCGGGCAAGGGCGTCGTGGTCACCGACGACCTCGAGGCGGCCCGCGAGCACGCCGCGTCGTGCGACCGGGTGGTCATCGAGGAGTTCCTGGACGGCCCCGAGGTCTCGCTGTTCGTGCTGTGCGACGGCAACGACGTGGTGGCCCTGCAGCCCGCGCAGGACTTCAAGCGGGTCGGCGACGACGACGCCGGCCCCAACACCGGCGGCATGGGCGCGTACACCCCGCTCCCGTGGGCACCCGAGGGCCTGACCGAAGACCTCGTGCGCACCGTCGCCCAGCCGACCGTGGACGAGATGCGCCGCCGCGGCACCCCGTTCTCGGGCGTGCTGTTCATCGGCCTCGCGCTGACCTCGCGCGGGCCGCGCGTGATCGAGTTCAACTGCCGCTTCGGCGACCCCGAGACGCAGGTCGTGCTCGCGAGCCTGGCCACGCCGCTGGCCGGCGTGCTGCACGCGTCCGCGACCGGGCGACTGGGCGAGCTGGAACCGCTGCGGTGGCACGAGGGCGCGGCCGTGACGGTGGTCGTGGCCGCCGAGAACTACCCGTCGACCCCGCGCACCGGCGACCCGATCGCGGGCCTCGCCGAGGCCGCGAAGGTGCCCGGTACGTACGTCCTGCACGGTGGCACCCGGCGCGGCGAGGACGACAGCGTGTTGTCCTCCGGCGGCAGAGTGCTCTCGGTGACCGCCACGGGCGACTCCCTGGAGCAGGCGCGCGAGCGTGCCTACGAGGGCGTCGCGCTGATCGGCCTGCCGGGTTCGCACCACCGCACCGACATCGCGGCGAAGGCGATCAAGGGCGAGATCACGGTCGCGAACGGCTGAACTCGGCCGTTCGGTCGCATCGTCGGCCGGCTCAAACACACGCAGCCGTCCGGCCCCGGATCTCACTCGCAGGGATGGTGTTCGGCCCGAAGCGGCTGAACACCCGAACTCGTCGCATTATCGTGCGAGCACCGCGGGTCGTGACCGACGACCCGGACGAGTGATCCCCGGATCCAGGATCGGATGGGGGCGATGCACGTGGGCGAGTCGGCCGAACCACTGGCGCTGGCCGAAGCGCGCGCGCGGGCGCGCGCGGTGCTGTGGGTGCGCAACGGCGCGGTGCTCGGTGCGCTCACGGCCGCCGGCCTGCTGCTGTACGGGGCGTCGCGGACCCTCGGCGAGAGCGTCCCGGGAACGCTGCTCGCGGGCCTCGCGGCGACGATCGTGGTCGTCCTGGCCTGGGTCGCCCTCGATCTCGCGCTGGTGCGCAGGCCCGGCATCCCGGCGATCACGCTGAGCCCCGCGGACGCGCGCGAGCTGCACGAGATGGTGCGCGGGCTGGCCGAGGAACTCGACGTGCCGGTGCCCGACGGCATCCGGTTGTGCCCCGAATGCGACAGCTGGTTGGAACCCGGCGCCCGGCGGGCCCGGAGCACGGTGCTCGTGATCGGCGCGCCGTTTTTGTGGTGGCTGCGGGTCGGCGAGCTGCGCGCCCTCCTTGCCCCGGTCGTGGCCGGCACCGAGGCGTCCGCCGAACCGGCCGTCGCGGGCGCGCGGCGCTGGGTGCGGCGCCTGGACGCGGTGGCGGACGTACGGCGCTCCCTGGGGCCGGTGCCGCTGCGGCCGGCCCGTCGGGTCTCCCGTGCGTTCGCGCGCCAGCTGCTCGGCCTGTGCCAGGGGCACGCCGAACTGATGGAACGCGAGATCGCCGTCGGCGCCGCCGCGCTGGCCATCCCGCTGGAGCCCGAGCTGCGGGCGATCGCGCACGAACAGGTCGGCCTCGCCTACGCGGGCTGGGACCGGCTGCTCACCCGCCTCGCGGCGCCCGCGTGGACGATCGGGCGGCGACCCGACGCGCTCATGACGGGCGTGGTGTCCGCGCTCACCGAGCTGTCCCGGCGGGACAAGCTCGCCGACGCGTTCGGCGCCCGGCTCGCCGAGCGGGCCGCGAGCGATCTGCTGGCCGACGCGGTCGCGATGGACGGCGAGATCTCCCGGTTGGCGGCGGGCATCTTCGCGGATGGGCCGACGCCGGATCCGGTCGCGTGGACCGACTACCCGGAGGCGGTCATCGAGCCGGTGTGGCGGGCCCGGGCCGCGGCGTTCGCGGCCCCCGTCGACGACGCGCTCGCGGTGCTGCGTCGCGACCCCGACGACGATCACCGCGAGGCCGCCGACCACCTGTTCGCGGTGGTCGCGTGCGCGGCCCTGGACACCGGCCGGATGCACCCGGCGGTCGACTGGCTCGACGGCCCGGTCCTGGTCGACGGCCGCGGCCACGCGGTCGACCTCGCGACGCTCATCACCCGAGCCGTAGACGAGGGCAACGACACCCCTTTGCGCACCTGGCTCGCCCACATCGGCATCCCAACCCGAGAACCGGTCCACCCGGGCGGCTCGGCAGCCTAGAAAACCCCAACCGCCCCGACCCCCCCGAAGGCACCCCAACTCCAGCCCGTCCGGCGTTTGAGGACAAGCCTGTCCGCGGGCCGCGCGGGGCCCGGTGGCCCCCCGTCCCCGTGAAGGCGACCCAACCCCAGCCCGTCCGGCGTTTGAGGACAAGCCCCGTCCGCGGGCTCGCGCGGTGAAGCGTCCCCGGCGGCCACCCGTCTCCCGCCGAAAGCGCCCCAACCCCAGCCCGTCCGGCGTTTGAGGACAACCCTGTCCGCGGGCCGCGCGGGGCCCGGTGGCCCCCCCGTCCCCGTGAAGGCGACCCAACCCCAGCCCGTCCGGCGCTTGAGGACAAACACGGCCACAGTCACGCGCAACGAAACCCGACCCCGGCCCGTCCGGCCCCGAGGACATGTGGGGACCGTGAAAGACTCCTCCCGGCCGCCGCGGACGCGAGCCGCGGGATTCACGACCCAAGAGAGTGCTGGTTAGCGCTGTGAGCGGATTCGTCACCAAGCCCGAGCCCGTCGAGGTGCCCGGCCTGACCCACATCCACACCGGCAAGGTCCGCGACCTGTACACGGACGCCGACGGCAACCTCGTCATGGTCGCGAGCAACCGGATGTCCGCCTTCGACTGGGTGCTCGACCCGGAGATTCCCGAGAAGGGCCGGATCCTCACCAGCCTGTCGCTGTGGTGGTTCGACCTGCTCGCCGACCTGTACCCGAACCACGTGATCTCCACCGAGATGCCCGCCGGCGCCCCCGCCGACTGGGCCGGGCGCGTCCTCGTGTGCAGGCGCCTGGACATGGTGCCGGTCGAGTGCGTCGCGCGCGGCTACCTGGCCGGGTCGGGGCTGGTCGAGTACCGCCAGTCGCGCACCGTGTGCGGCGTCGCGCTGCCCGAGGGCCTGACCGACGGCTCCGAGCTGCCCGCGCCGATCTTCACGCCGGCCACCAAGGCCGAGGTCGGCGACCACGACGAGAACGTCTCGTACGAGTACATCGCCGAGCACCACGGCGCGGAGCTGGCCGCGACGCTGCGCCGGGCCACGCTCGACGTGTACGGCCGGGCCCGCGACATCGCCCGCGAGCGCGGGATCATCCTGGCCGACACCAAGTTCGAATTCGGCTTCGACGCCGAGCGCCGGCTCGTGCTCGCCGACGAGGTGCTCACGCCCGACTCGTCGCGCTTCTGGCCCGCCGACGAATGGGAGCCGGGCCACGCCCAGCCGTCCTTCGACAAGCAGTACGTGCGCGACTGGCTCGCGTCGTCCGAGTCCGGCTGGGACCCCAGGTCGGACACCACGCCGCCCGCGCTGCCCGACGCGGTGGTCCAGCGCACGCACGAGAAATACGCCGAGGCCTACCAGCGGCTCACCGGCCGGCGCTGGGTCTGAGACCCGAGCCGCCCCGGACGAAAGTCCCCGGGTGGTGGTGGTCCCGCCGGGCCCACCACCACCCGGGGACGCGGTGCTCCCGCGAGGCGCCCACGCATGGCAAGAAGGCCGGATCACATGAGTGATCCGGCCTTCTTATGGAGCGGACGACGAGATTCGAACTCGCGACCCTCACCTTGGCAAGGTGATGCTCTACCAACTGAGCCACGTCCGCACGACTCGGGGCGTTGGCCCCGCGTTGTGTTCCCAACCCTACCCGATGCCCGGAGGTGGTTTCCACCGACCTCGGTTCGGATGAGTCGAGCAGAGCAGGCGACAGGGATCGAACACTGCGTCTCCCCCTTGGAAAGGGGGCGCTCTACCACTGAGCTACGCCTGCGGGTGTTCCCCGGTTTCCCGGGTGCAAGAGAACTCTATAGGACGTCCGGAGGGGTCAAGTACGCTCCGGAGTCGGATCGTTACAGTTGTCCCGATTTGGCAGAGAAAGTTCTTGCGGAGCGGCCCCCGCCCATCGGGGCGAGGGCCGCGGAGTCGGGCCACTCCCCGGCCGAAATCGGCGCCGGGAGCCGTCGGTGCCGTCAGTTGGCGGCGTTGGCAGCCTCGAATTCCGCGTATACGCGCGCCGGGATGCGCCCGCGAGCGGGCACGTCCATGCCGCGTGCTCGGGCCCAGGCCCGGACCGCGGCGGGATCGGAGGTGACGGTCGTCTGGCGGAACGGCTTTCCGGTCCGCGCGGTACGTCGCGCGACCGCGAGATAAGGAGCCAGGGCATCCCGCATCTGCTGAACGTGCTCTTCCGAAAGGTCGATTTCATACGACTTGCCGTCGAGGCCGAAACGGATGGTTTCCGCGGCCTCGCTTCCGTCGATGTCGTCGTGCAGGCTGACGACTACACGCTGGGCCATGGCGGTGTCCTCTCGGGTGATAGCACCGAGGCGAAAAACAAAACTACATTGTCGAGTCTAGGCGCTAAACGCGAACCCTCGCGGTGTCGTCCGCTGTTCTTCGGTTCGGTAAGCGCTAATTTACCGGTCGTCGATTCGTTTTCACGATACTGGAGATATTCCTCTCGCTCCGACTCGACGGGCGTGTCCGCATGTCGGACGTCGCTCGATCCACAGGCTGTGGACAACGTGACGTCGAGCCGGCCCGGCGGAGGGCGTGCGCGCGGCCACAATGCCCGTTTGAGGGCGATATATTGACATCAGGACCTTGCGGAGACGCCTGTGGACAACCCCGAAGCTGTGGATAACTCGGCGCCGGGCGGGCGCCCGGTAGGCGGCCGGTACCCTGATACCGCCGATCCATCGGGTGCCGGCGTCGACCGACCCGATCCAGCAGCAGGGTCCGAACCCCCGTATCCCGGATACGGCCCGGCCCGAACCATCACAGTGGGAGTGCCTGTGGCACGCGTCGTCGTCGACGTCATGCTCAAGCCGGAAATCCTCGATCCCCAGGGGCAGGCCGTGCAGCGTGCGCTGCCGCGTCTCGGATTCGACGGAATCACCGACGTCCGCCAAGGCAAGCGTTTCGAACTGGAGCTGGAGGGACCGGTCGACGAGGCCGCGCTCGCCCGTATCCGCGAAGCCGCCGAGTCGTTCCTCGCCAACACCGTGATCGAGGACTTCGTGGTCCGCGTCGAGACGGAGGAGGAGAAGTGACGATCCGCGTCGGCGTCGTCACCTTTCCCGGCTCGCTCGACGACCACGACGCCCGGCGGGCGGTACGTATCGCCGGTGCCGAACCGGTCGCGTTGTGGCACAAGGACAAGAACCTCCAGCAGGTCGACGCGGTCGTCCTGCCCGGCGGATTCTCGTACGGCGACTACCTGCGTTGCGGCGCGATCTCGCGCTTCTCGCCGGTCATGGAATCGGTGATCGAGCAGGCCAAGGCCGGTCTTCCGGTATTGGGCATCTGCAACGGTTTCCAAATTCTTTGCGAATCGCACCTGCTGCCGGGTGCGCTCACCCGCAACGATCACCTGCACTTCATCTGCCGCGATCAAAAGCTGCGCATCGAGAACACGTCCACCCCGTGGACGTCGGACTTCGAGCAGGGGCAGGAGATCACCGTTCCGCTGAAGAACGGTGAGGGCGGTTTCGTCGCCGACGAGCACACCCTGGACATGCTGGAGGCCGAGGGTCGCGTGATCGCGCGCTACCTGGAGGTCAACCCGAACGGGTCGCGCCGCGACATCGCCGGCATCAGCAACGCCGCCGGCAACGTCGTCGGCCTGATGCCGCACCCCGAGCACGCGGTCGAGCCGCTGACCGGTCCGACGACCGAGGGGCTCCCCTTCTTCACGTCGATCCTGAAGCGCCTGGTGAACGCCTGATGAGCCTCGACACCGTCAAGAACGCGCTCGACTTCCCCGAGGTCGAGCAGCCCTTCGCCGAGCTGGGCCTCAAGCCGGACGAGTACGCGCGCATCCGCGAGATCCTCGGCCGCCGCCCCACGTCGTCCGAGCTGGCGATGTACTCGGTCATGTGGTCCGAGCACTGCTCGTACAAGTCGAGCAAGGTGCACCTGCGCCAGTTCGGCGACAAGATGCCCGAGAACGACGCGATGCTCGTGGGCATCGGCGAGAACGCGGGCGTGGTCGACGTCGGCCAGGGCTACGCGGTGACCTTCAAGGTCGAGTCGCACAACCACCCGTCGTACGTGGAGCCCTACCAGGGCGCCGCGACCGGCATCGGCGGCATCGTGCGCGACATCCTCGCGATGGGCGCGCGCCCGGTCGCCGTGATGGACCCGCTGCGGTTCGGCGCGGCCGAGCACGCCGACACCCGGCGCGTGCTGCCCGGCGTGGTCGCGGGCATCGGCGGCTACGGCAACTGCCTGGGCCTGCCGAACATCGGCGGCGAGATCGTCTTCGACCCCTGCTATCAGGGGAACCCGCTGGTCAACGCGCTGTGCGTGGGCGTGATGAAGCACGAGGACATCCACCTCGCGCAGGCGTCCGGGGCCGGCAACCTGGTGATCCTGTACGGCGCCCGTACCGGCGGCGACGGAATCGGCGGCGTGTCCGTGCTCGCCTCGGAGACCTTCGACGCCGACGGCCCGGCCAAGCGCCCGGCGGTCCAGGTGGGCGACCCGTTCCAGGAGAAGCTGCTGATCGAGTGCACCCTGGAGCTGTTCCGCGAGCACCTGGTCGCGGGCATCCAGGACCTCGGCGGCGCGGGCCTGTCCTGCGCCACCTCGGAGCTGGCCTCGGCCGGTTCCGGCGGCATGCGGGTCGAGCTGGACACCGTTCCGCTGCGCGACCACACGCTCTCGCCCGAGGAAATCCTCATGAGCGAGTCGCAGGAGCGCATGTGCGCGGTCGTGGAGCCGGCCCACGTGGCCCGCTTCATGGAGATCTGCGACAAGTGGGACGTCATCGCGACCGTCGTCGGCGAGGTCACCGACGGCGACCGCCTGGAGATCTACTGGCACGGCGAGCAGATCGTGGACGTGCCGCCGCGCACGGTCGCGCACGAGGGTCCGGTCTACGAGCGGCCTTTCGCGCGCCCCGCGTGGCAGGACGCGCTGCAGGCGGACGCCGCCGAGCGGCTGCCCCGTCCGGGCACCGCCGAGGAGCTCAAGGCGACCCTGCTCAAGCTGGTCGCGTCGCCGAACCTCGCCGACAAGTCGTGGGTCACCGACCAGTACGACCGGTACGTGCTCGGCAACACCGTGCTGGCCCAGCCGGAGGACTCCGGCATGGTCCGCGTGGACGAGGAGACCGGCCTGGGCGTGGCGCTCGCCACGGACGGCAACGGCCGCTTCTGCAAGCTCGACCCGTACGCGGGTGCCCAGCTCGCGCTGGCCGAGGCGTACCGGAACGTGGCCACCACCGGCGCCAAGCCGCTCGCCGTCACCGATTGCCTGAACTTCGGCTCGCCCGAGGACCCGGCCGTCATGTGGCAGTTCGCGGAGACCACGCGCGGGCTGGCCGACGCGTGCCTGATCCTGGGTACCCCGGTCACCGGCGGCAACGTGTCGTTCTACAACCAGACCGGCGAGACGGCGATCCACCCGACGCCCGTCGTCGGTGTGCTCGGCGTGATCGACGACGTCGAGCGGCGCACGCCGATCGGCTTCGCCGAGGAGGGGCAGATCATCCTGCTCCTGGGCGACACGCACGAGGAGCTGTCCGGCTCGGCGTGGGCGCAGGTGGCCCACGACCACCTCGGCGGCCTGCCGCCGAAGGTCGACCTGGAGCGCGAGCGCCTGCTCGCCGAGATCCTGATCGCGGGCTCGCGGGACGGCATGATCGACGCCGCCCACGACCTCGCCGACGGCGGCCTCGCGCAGGCCCTGGTCGAGGCGTGCCTGGCCGGCGGCAACGGCGCGCGCGTCGTGCTGTCGGAGGACCTCGACCCGACCGTCGCGCTGTTCAGCGAGTCGGCCGGCCGCGCGATCGTGGCGGTGCCGCGCAGCGAGGAGCTGCGGTTCAGCGACATGTGCAAGGTGCGCGGCCTGCCGTGCGCCCGGATCGGCGTGGTCGACGGCGACACCCTGGACCTCCAGGGCCACTTCGCGGTGAACCTGTCCGAACTGCGCGCGGCCTCCGAGGAGACCCTCAAGGGCCTGTTCGGCTGACCGGCGACACACCGTGCCCGTGCGGCGTGCCTCGCGCACGCCGCACGGGCACGTCTGCGTCCCGCTCGACACGCCCTAGCCATCGAGCCGATACGGTCGGAACGTACCGTGACCGGGCCAGTACGGGTAAGGGACCGTGGCGTGGTGGGCGCCCTTGGAGCCGCTTTCCTCGTACGCGAAGTACCGCGTATGCGACTCGTCCGCCCAGCCCGCGAAGATCAGCGTGTGGCCGGCCGCGCCCGGGGCGGTGTTCAGCAGGATGTCGCCGGGGCGGAGGTCGTCCTTGGCGATCGGGTGGGACACCTCCGGCAGGGTCACCGTGGTCAGTCCCGGCGGCGGCAGCCCCCACGCCATCGAGACCAGGCCCGAGCAGTCCGTGCGGTAGCCCTCGTGGAGCCCGCTCATGCTGTAGCCGAGCCGCAGATCGGCCCAGCGTTTCGCGCGCGCGACGATGCCGTCCCCGTCCCGGGTGACCCGGGGGACCGGGGTGACCGGGATCACGGGCGCGACCGGGGCGATCCGTGCGCCCCGGCCGACGGGGCGGACCGTGACGGTGCCGACGTAGGTGGTCGGCAGCGTGAACGCCGGCTCGGCGCCCCGGGCGGCCACGACGGCCGGCGGGCGATCCGCGACCGGCGGCGCGACGTCGAGCAGCCGGGTCGCGGCGGCCGCGTCGACCGCCTCGTAGGACCGGGCGTTCTCGGCCAACCGATCGGCCAGGTCGACCGCGCTCCGCTCGGCCCGGTCCAGCGCCTCCATCGCCTCGCGCAGCCGCGTGCGCACCACCTCGAACGTCTGCGGCGACAACGGCCGACTCGCCGCCACGTCCACGGCCGCGACCCGCTCGCGCACCAGCCACACCTCGCGGGCGCCCGCCCGCAGCCGGATCGCCAACCCGGCCAGCTCGGCCGGCGCCACCACGAACCCGCCGGTCATCGCGTCGCCCACCGCTCGTCCAGCCAGGCCGCACTCCCGCCGGCCGGAAATCGCCCATCCGGGTCGGGCCCACCCGCCGCCCGCGCGGCCCGCTCGTTCGCCGCGATCCGGGCGAGCGCGGCCCGTATCGCCACCGCGTGCGCCCGAAGCGCCTCCACCACCGCGTCCACCGCCTGCTCGGCCACCGCGCACTCCCGCCGCCACGCCTGGGCCCGGGCCGCGAAGCCCTCCGCCGCGCCCCCGCGCCAATCGGCCCCGACCGACCCGGGCCGAACCCGCTCGGCCGCCACCGCCAACTCCGCCGCCACCGCCTCGACCCGCTCGGGGTCCCCGTAAGCACTCATGGCCTCAGCGTCACAACAAACGGGCGCCCGGCACCGGCCCGCGGACCCGATCCGTGCAGAAACGAATCGGCTTCTCCGTGCCCCGAGCCGCCCCTAATCTGCATCCCATGACGAGCAAGCCCGCCGCCCCCCGCCCCCGCAAGGTCGATCCGGTCAAGGTGCGCGCCGCCCTGATCGCCGAATGGCGCGCGATGGTCGAGGTGACCGCGCGGCTGACCCCCGCACAACTCGCCGCCCCGTCCGGCCTGACCGGCTGGTCCACCGCCAATCTCGTCGGCCACATGGCCGCGAGTGTCGAGGCGGTGCCGCGCTGGCTCGGCCTGCCGATCCCGACCGACCCCCCGATCACGGTCGAGCGCTGGGCGAACGGCACCTCGGCGCACGCCGCCGCGATCTCGGACGCCGCCGACGAGATGGCCGAGGCCGGCCGCACCCCCGCCGACTACGTCGACGCCGCGATCGCCGCCCTCGAAGCCGTCGAGGACACCCGGGTCACCGCGACCCGGATCGGCCCCATGCGGGTCGCCGACATGCTCGTGACCCGCCTCGTCGAGGGCGTCGTGCACTCCGACGACCTCGAACGCGCGACCGGCGAACCCTTCCCGCACGACCGGGTGGCCCTGGGCACCGTGGTCCGCGCGCTGACCGACGCGCTCGCGGCCCGCGCCCCCGGCCACGCGGTCGAGGTGCGGGTCCCGCCGTTCTCCGTCGTGCAGTGCGTCACAGGCCCCCGGCACACCAGAGGCGTCCCGCCCAATGTGGTCGAGACCGACCCCAAGACCTGGATCCGCCTCGCGACCGGCCGCCTGACCTGGGCAGACGCGGTCGACAACGGACAAGTCCTGGCCAGTGGCGAACGCAGCGACTTGTCCGCAAACCTGCCACTCATGGGGTGAACCGCGACCCATCCGGCCCTGTCGTAGACTCGATCACGTGCCACGTGGCGACGGACGACTCAACCACGATCTCTTCCCCGGCGAGAAAGGCCCGCAGGACGCCTGCGGCGTCTTCGGCGTTTGGGCCCCCGGCGAAGAGGTCGCAAAACTCACCTATTTCGGTCTCTACGCATTGCAGCACCGCGGGACGGAATCCGCCGGTATAGCTGTGAGCAACGGATCCCAGATCCTGGTCTTCAAGGACATGGGCCTGGTCTCCCAGGTCTTCGACGAGACCACTCTGGGCTCGCTTCGCGGACACATGGCCGTCGGCCATGCCCGCTACTCGACCACCGGTTCGTCGGTCTGGGAGAACGCCCAGCCGACCTTCCGGGCCACCGCGACGGGCAGCATCGCCCTCGGCCACAACGGCAACCTCACCAACACCGGTGAACTGTCCCGTATGGTCGCCGAGCAAGGCCCCGATCGCGGCGAGATCAACTACCCCTACCAGGGCCGGATCGAATCCAGCAGCGACACCGATCTGCTGACCTCGCTCCTGGCCGGCAGCCCGGACCTGTCCCTCGAACAGACCGCGATGCAGATCCTGCCCAAGGTCAAGGGCGCCTTCTCGCTCGTCTTCATGGACGAGACCACGCTCTACGCCGCGCGCGATCCCCAGGGCATCCGGCCCCTCGTGCTCGGGCGCCTGGAGCGCGGCTGGGTGGTCGCGAGCGAGACCGCCGCACTCGACATCGTCGGTGCGTCGTTCATTCGCGAGATCGAGCCGGGCGAGCTGATCGCGGTCGACGAGCACGGCCTGCGCACCCGACGCTTCGCCGAGGCAAAGCCCAAGGGCTGCGTCTTCGAGTACGTCTACCTGGCCCGCCCCGACACCACGATCGCCGGTCGCGGCGTCTACGCGTCGCGGGTCGAGATGGGCCGCCGGTTGGCCCAGGAGTACCCGGTCGAGGCCGACCTGGTGATGCCGACGCCGGAGTCCGGTACCCCCGCGGCGATCGGCTACGCCGAGCAGTCCGGCATTCCGTACGGAAACGGCCTGGTCAAGAACTCCTATGTGGGTCGGACCTTCATCCAGCCCAGCCAGACCATCCGCCAGCTGGGCATCCGCCTCAAGCTCAACCCGCTGCGCGAGGTCATCCAGGGCAAGCGACTGGTCGTCGTCGACGACTCGATCGTGCGCGGCAACACGCAGCGGGCGCTGGTGCGCATGCTGCGCGAGGCCGGTGCGGCCGAGGTGCACGTGCGGATCTCCTCGCCGCCGGTGAAGTGGCCGTGCTTCTTCGGCATCGACTTCGCGACCCGTGCCGAACTGATCGCCAACGGCCTCTCGGTCGACGAGATCGCCAAGTCGCTCGGCGCCGACTCGCTCGCGTACATCTCGCTGGACGCGATGGTCGAGGCGACCACCATCCCCAAGGACCGCCTGTGCCGGGCCTGCTTCGACGGGGAATACCCGATCGAGCTGCCCGACCCGGAGCGGCTGGGCAAGCACCTGCTCGAAGGCATCGAGCAGTCCGTCCGCACCGATGTGGACGGCGTTCAGGCCCTCCTCGGCGGTGGCGGCGCGGAGGACGCGCTCCGTCGTCCCTGACCACCCGAGTCCCGCCGAGTTCTCTTCTTCGGACCGTTTCGTCGGGTCCACCCACCCGGGTGGACCCGACGGGGCGCGCCGAGGAGATCCACCGACCCGACCCGAAAGGGCCGCCGCCGTGAGCGACCAGTCCACCCCCACTCCCCGTACCGCGACATATGCCGCGGCCGGCGTCGACATCGAGGCCGGTGACCGCGCCGTCGAGCTGATGAAGCAATGGGTCGGCAAGGCCACCCGGCCCGAGGTCGTCGGCGGCCTGGGCGGCTTCGCGGGCCTGTTCGACGTCTCCGCGTTCAAGCGGTACGAGCGCCCGCTGCTCGCCACCGCGACCGACGGCGTGGGCACCAAGGTCGCCATCGCCCAGGCCATGGACAAGCACGACACGATCGGCCACGACCTGGTCGGCATGGTCGTCGACGACCTCGTGGTGTGCGGGGCCGAGCCGCTGTTCATGACCGACTACATCGCGACCGGCAAGGTCGTCCCCGAGCGGATCGCGGCGATCGTCAAGGGCATCGCCGAGGGCTGCGTGCTGGCCGGCTGCGCGCTCGTCGGCGGCGAGACGGCCGAGCACCCCGGCCTGCTCGACCCGAACGAGTACGACGTCGCGGGCGCCGGCACCGGGGTCGTGGAGGCCGACGGCCTGCTCGGCGCCGAGCGCGTGCGCGAGGGCGACGTCGTGATCGCGATGGCCGCCTCGGGCCTGCACTCGAACGGCTACTCGCTGGCCCGGCACGTGTTCTTCACGATCGCCGGCTGGCAGCTCGACCGCGATGTGCCGGAACTCGGCCGCACCCTCGGCGAGGAGCTCCTGGAGCCGACCCGGATCTACTCCCTCGACTGCCTCGACCTGGCCCGACGCACCGACGTGCACGCGTTCTCGCACGTCACCGGCGGCGGCCTGGAGGCCAACCTGGCGCGTGTGCTCCCGGCCCACCTGGACGCCCGCCTGGACCGCTCCACCTGGACCCCGGCGCCGGTCTTCGGTCTGGTCGGCTCGCTCGGCGACGTGGCCCGCGCCGAACTGGAGAAGACGCTGAACATGGGCGTGGGCATGGTCGCGGTCGTCGCCGCGGACGCGGCCGACGCGGCGCTCGCGGTGCTCGCCGAGCGCGGCGTGCCGTCCTGGATCCTCGGCGACATCGTCACCGGCTCCGGCCGGGCCGTACTCGCCGGCGACCACCGGGCATGAGTGGCGGGGTTCACACGATGAACAGCGGCGCCAAGGCATGAGAAAGGCACCCTCGGCGGTGGCCGTCGTCCCGGGTCGGGGCGGCGGCACCCTCGTGGGTGCGTTCGCGAACACGCCAAACGGTCCGGGGTCGAGTAGTCGTCCTACTCGGTCCCGGACCGGACGGCGTCACCGCACGGGCGCCCCGGCTGAAGAGGGCGTTTTTTCCGTGCTTGAGTCCGAAGAGTGCGGGGTCAACGATGGCGCGATCGGCCGTCGTCTTCCTCATCTTCGTCATCGTTGTAGCGAGCCGAATACCCCGCGTAGGGGTCGTCGAACTCGTCTTCACTCGTGTCGTCGTCAACCTCGGGCTTGCCAATCGGCAAGTCGGTTGGCGACGACGCGCCCAGCTCTTCAGCCAGACGGCTCAGATCCGTACCGCCGCTGTTGTACTTCAGCTGGCGGGCGACCTTTGTCTGCTTGGCCTTGGCCCGGCCGCGCCCCATGGCTCGACCCCCTCAACGACGGGGCTCACGGCCCCGGGTCTTGACACGCGTTCATAGTCAGGGACGGTTCGATGACGCTTGAGAACCGGCCCGTAGGGGATTAACGGTACCTGCTTCCGCCGCCGGACGGTACGTCGCATGGGTGACAGCGGGGCTCGGACCCCGACCGGGCTCTGCCGTTCCGGCTGGTCAGGGGCCTGATCTGGGGTCCTTTGCCGGGTCTGACGATACCGTGTCGCTCAGGTTTGGAGGTAGATGTCACGCAGGCGGCCCACATCCGCCATGCGTCGCTCAGCCAATCGATCGGCCGCCACGGCCGGTGGGACGCCCTCCTCGTCGGCCAGCGCGAAGATCCTCGCGGTCGTGTCCCGGATGCCCGAGGCCTTGCGCTTGGCCCGCTCGAAGTCGAATCCGCGCCGCTCGTCGGCGACCTGGATCACCCCGCCCGAGTTCACCACGTAGTCAGGCGCGTACAGCACGCCGCGCTCCGCGAGCGCCTTCTCGATGCCCGGGTGCGCGAGCTGGTTGTTGGCCGCGCCACACACCACCGACGCGGTCAGTACCGGGACGGTGACGTCGTCGAGCGCGCCGCCGAGCGCGCACGGCGCGTACACGTCCAGATCCGGGAGCCGGATCAGCGCGTCGGTGTCGGCCACGAAGTCCACCTCGGGGTGCTCGTGCCGCACCCGTGCCACCGCGCGCTCGTCCACGTCGGTGAGCACGACCGAGGCGCCGTCGTCGAGCAGGTGCCCGACCAGGTGCCGGCCGACCTTCCCGACGCCCGAGACGCCCACGCGGCGCCCGCGCAGCGTGGGGGAGCCCCAGCGGTGCTCGGCGGACGCCAGCATGCCCTGGAAGACCCCGTACGCGGTCAGCACGGAGGAGTCGCCCGCCCCGCCGTTCTCGGGCGAGCGACCGGTGACGAAGGCGCACTCCTTCGCGACCGTGTCCATGTCGTCGACGTAGGTGCCCACGTCGCAGGCCGTGATGTAGCGGCCGTTCAGCGACTGGACGAAGCGGCCGTAGGCGCGCAGCAGGACCTCGGTCTTGTCGCGGGTGGGGTCGCCGATGATCACAGCCTTGCCGCCGCCGTGGTCGAGCCCGGCGAGGGCGTTCTTGTACGCCATGCCGCGCGAGAGGTTGAGGACGTCGTCGACGGCCTCCTCCTCGGTCTCGTAGGGGTGGAACCTGGTCCCGCCGAGGGCGGGGCCGAGGGCACTGGAATAGATCGCGATGATCGCGCGCAGGCCGCTCGCACGGTCCTGGCAGAAGACGACCTGCTCGTGGCCGGTCGACCTGCCGAACACCAGGCCCGACGTCGTGCCGTCGGGGCCGTCCATCCTGTCGGTCACTGTGGTGACTCCATGGGATCGTGGTGATGTTGCCGCCGCGCGGATCTGCGCGGCGGTTCAAGCCTAGAACCCGCACGGATCACCGGGTTGGACCTTCTCCACGTCCGACCACGCGCGACGTGCCAAGATTCGGTACGTGCGGACTTCGGTGGTTGCCCCCTACGCGGCGTACCTGCGGGTGTACGAGCCGCTGGCCGCGTTTGCCGAGCCCGAACGCGGGCGGTGGGCGGCCTACGCCGCCACACAGCCGACAGACACCCCCGCGGCGCCCGAGGCACACTCCACCGCGGAGCTCACCGCGCAGGAGCACCGGAGCGGCCTGGAGAACCTCCTGGCGACCCCTCCGGTGGTCGCGCCGCCGCACGAGAGCGAGGATGCCTACGTGCAGGTCCTCGACGGCGTCACGGTGGTGTGTCCGCGCCAGACCCGGCTGCGCTGCTGGACGGCGCTCGCGGAGCTGCGGCGGGAGTACCCCGCGACGGTCCTGGACGTGTTCTGGCCGCGGGTGGTCATCGACCAGGCCCAGGTCGACCACGAGCGCTGGAAGTCCGAGCACCCCGACGTGCACCCGCACATCCACAGCAGCACCTGGCACGTGCCGGTGCGCTGGTTCGTGCTGTTCACGCCGGACGAGCGGATCCTGGTGCCGGCCGCGGACGGCGCCGCCGCGGGCCCGGGCGAGCTGTACTACCGCACGCCCATGGTCCAGGCCCGGCGCCGGGTCGCCCGGGCGCTGCGGGTGCTGCGCGACTCCGTCGAGGACGGCGCCCTGATCACCGGCCTGGAGAGCGTCGGCCGGTGGCTGGAGGAGTTCCACCCGCGCGCGATGGTCGAGCTGGACTACGGCGGCCTCGTGCGGCTGCTGTCGGGCGACGATCTGGCCGCCGAGAACTCGGTCGGGGACGTCGCGGAGGGCATCGCCGCACTCGGGTCCGGTGACGGAGCGCGAGCATCGGCCGCCTACCGCAGGATTACGGAGCGTTGGCAATCGGTACGTGCCCTGGAGCACGCGAGCTGAGCAAGCGTCCGCATTTCATGAAGTTTCGGCGTGACCGTCGTCACTCTTTCGTGTTCAGTCGCCCCGTGATCTGAAAGCCTCTCAACCTGCTGGTTCGAGTTGTGGGACTCCCAGCCCTCCAGGTTGTTGGAGATCGACTCACAACAAGGTGCATACGCCAGCGAATGGTTCGTATATGATGAAAAGGACAAACCAGATGTAGTCGGTCTGGCCGGGTCGGTTGTCGTGGATACTTCGTTGCTGATGGGGCGGGGCGGACGCGAGGGGCCGGTTTGGCCTGAGTGACTCATCGTCACAGGCGCGTGACTGTCCGCTATGCCTGGTCCTTCGGGATCGCGTGGCTTGAACCCTGGGATGCCAATTCCGGCGGTTTGACCAACCGGGTGCGGCGGATGGTGTACTTGTACTGTGAAGGACAAGCCGTTCGTCCTATAACCGACTTGGCCCTCATGAACTATTTAGGACATCGTGGGTCAAGGTGCAGAATTTGAAGAAAGAACCGTGTTGGTTCGGTTCTCCCGAGGAGGCCGCTCATGACCGCTCGTACGCCTGATGCCGAGCCGCTGCTGACGCCGGCCGAGGTTGCCAGCATGTTCCGCGTCGACCCCAAGACGGTGACGCGCTGGGCCAAGGCCGGCAAGCTCACGTCGATCCGCACGCTCGGCGGACACCGTCGCTACCGCGAGGTGGAGGTCCGCGCCCTGCTCGCGGGCATTCCGCAGCAGCGCAGCGAAGCCTGAGGGCTGCGTCGAAAGCTTTTCCCCTGAGTGTTGCACCGGATCCCGCCGGGTCCGGTGCAGCACTCTTTTTTGCGTGCCCGAACGCGGTCCGGTGTCGTTTCCCGAGGCGGCGAGAGGGGCTTCGAACGAGGTCGAGCGCGGGCCGGCCGGGGTGCGCGTGGCGGCCGTTCGAGGGTTTTCGACCATGATCCACGCTGTCCGGCAGTAAAATATCACATAGAATGCGCGGTCGATTTCCGGCCTTCGATGAAAACCATTTCCAGTCAAAACAGTGACCTTGGTCACATGGAAGGTCGTCGAGCGCACGAGAGTCGATCTTCGCCGACGGCGCGTGGGTCCTTCGTTCCGTCCCGCCGGGCGGCCTACGGGGCCGGCCGCGGCGCCGCGTCGGAGGCGCCGGGCGGGCGCCGGGCGCGCGCCTCCCGAGGCGGCTGTGCGGAGTGCGCGCGGGCGGGCGTGAGTTCGGCCCGGAGCGGGCCGTGTGGGCTCGGGTGTTCGGCTCGGCCCCGCATCGGCGCGGGCCCCGCCGCCCGGACCGCTGCCGGGGTCGGAGATGCTCCTCGGACGCGCTTCACCGGCGCCGCGGGCGGCACATCGGCCCGGATCGGTCGGACCCCGCCCGAAACGCCAAACAATCACGCTCAGTAATGATCAGCGGCTTCGTCCGACGATCGAAAGGTCGCGAGAAATCGCGCTTTCGTGACCGTGTGCGAGCACCGGGCCCGATCGGTCCCGGTCAGTCCTCGTCGAGCCAGGAGAGCCGGGTGTCCTCGTCGGGCGCCGGGCCGTCGATCACGTGCGGCAGGAAGCGCGCGTACCCGTCGGTGACCGGGCCGCTCGACTCGCGGATGCCCACCCCCGCGGACTTCCCGTCGACCACCCACGCGCCGAGCACGGGCTTGTTGCCGTCGAAGTCGGGCAGCGGCACGTACTCCTGATAGCACCAGCCCTCGTCGCCGTACGCCTCGGCGGGCTGCACGTGCTCGCCGGCGGGCGTGACGATCCGGATCGCGTCGCCCTCGCGCCCGTGCAGCGGCTTGGCGACGTAGGACTCCATGCCGCGCGGCGAGTCGAGGAAGGCCGGCAGCAGGTTCGGATGGCCGGGGTAGAGCTCCCACAGCACCGCGAGCAGCGCCTTGTTGGACAGCAGCGCCTTCCAGGCCGGTTCGATGAACAGGCACGACCTCGGGTGGCCGACGATGTGCTTCCCGAACGGCTCGGCGAGCATGTCCTCCCAGGGATAGAGCATGAACATCGTGTCGATGCCCCGCTCCTCCAGGTCGACGAAGCGCAGCCGCTCGGAGTCCCAGCCGATCTCGGCGACCTCCAGGCCGATCGTGGTCAGTCCGGCCTCGGTGGCGGTGTCGCGGAGGTAGGAGGTGTGCAGCCACTCCTCCTCGTCCTCGGTGCCCTCCACGTGCGCGAAGTGCATGGTCTCCGAGCGCAGGTACGGCTTGATCCGGGACCACGAGCGGACCAGGCGCTCGTGCAGGCTGTTCCACTGGTCGCGCTCGGGGAAGCGGTCCCGCAGCCAGTACCACTGGACCAGGGACGCCTCGATCAGCGCGGTGGGGGTGTCCGCGTTGTACTCCAGCAGCTTGGCCGCCCGGCCGTCGCCGCCCCACGCGAGGTCGAACCGCCCGTAGACGCTCGGGTGGTCCTCCTCCAGCGTGATCCGCAGGTACTCGCGGGCCTCGTCCGGCAGGCCGAACGCGGTGAGATCGCCGCGCTCGATCACGTGCCGGGCCGCCGCGACGGACATCTCGTGGAGTTCCTCGGTGACGTCCTCGAGCCGGTCGACCTCGCCCAACGTCAGCTCGTAGTAGGCCTCTTCGTGCCAGTAGGGCACCTCGGTGCCGTCGTCGTCCTCCCACGTGGCGTACAGCAGCCCCTGCGACTCGACGAGCGGCTTCCAGCCCGGTCGAGGCGTGGTGGGTATACGGCGCATGGTTCAGGCCCTCCCCGGATGTGACACCGCGTCAGCTAGAACTCTTCGACGGGCACGAGCCGAAGCCGCCACGTTCCACTTTGCCCTTGCGCGGGCGATCGAAGGATCCCTGCCCGGCGGCGAGTGTCATACCCCTGGCGGGGCTGAGCGTCTGGCCGCACTTCTGGGCGACGTAGTACCAGGACAGATTGGGGTCGGTGCGCCCCAGGCACTGGAAGTCGTCGACGCGCACGTTCCGCGACTTGTCCGCGCAGATCTCGGCGTAGCCGCTCTTGCTCGAACCCTTGCCGCCACCGCTCCCGCAGGCGGTGAGCGCGCCGGCGAGGGTGAGCGTCAGCGTCGCCGCGACCGCGGTCGACTTCATGGTGCGGTTCCGGCCGGCGCGTGGGGAAGTGACCACGGATCCTCCGCTCGATGGGTCTTCCGACGACGGTCGAGGTGCGGACCGACCCGAGGACCGTATCGATCCCTGGGGGTCCGCGGGGGCTCGGGGCGCGGGAATGAGGGGAAGTACCCAACCGTCGCGGGTCCTTTTGTCGAGTGTTGCCGGGGATGCCCGATGTGTTGGGTGCGCCCGCCCCACGAGAGCGCTCGTCGGCCGGGTGGCCCGCGCCGACGCGCTCGCCGCGAGTCGATCGATCAGACACCGGACGCGCCGAGCAGGGTGCCCACGCCGTAGGTGACCGCCATGGCCAGGGCGCCGCCCGCGGTGGTGCGTACGATCGCGCGCGATTCGGGGGCGCCGCCGAGCCGGGCGCTGCTCCAGCCGCACAGGACCAGCGCGACCAGGACCGCGACGACCGTGACGGGGAGGCGGATCGAGGCGGGCGGCAGGACCATCGCCAGCAGCGGCAGCAGCGCGCCGGCGGTGAACGCGAGGAAGCTGGCGCCGGCCGCGTGCCACGGGTTGGTGAGTTCGTTCGGATCGATCTTGAGCTCGACCTGGGCGTGCGCGGCGAGGGCGTCGTGCGCGGTGAGCTGTTCGGCCACCTCGCGCGCGAGCGATCGGGTCAGGCCCTGCTTCTCGTACAGCTCGGTCAGCTCGTCGAGTTCGGCCTCCGGCTCGTCGGTCAGCTCCCGGCGCTCCTGGACGAGCGCGGCCTTCTCCGCGTCGCGCTGGGTGCTCACCGAGACGTACTCGCCCGCGGCCATCGACAGCGAGCCCGCGAGCAGCCCGGCGAGCCCGGCGGTGAGCAACTGGGCGCGCTCGTCGGTGGCTCCGGCGACGCCGACCACGAGGCCGGCCGTGGACACGATCCCGTCGTTGGCGCCGAGCACCGCCGCGCGCAGCCAGTTGAGGCGGGTGCCCATGCCCTCGTCGTGCGGGGGATGGGTGGGCATCCGGTCGGAGCTGTCCGCGGCACTCATGATCGAAGTATCACGACGCGGGCCGCCGCCGACGGCGAGGACACGTGCGGCGTTCCGGAAATGCCGAGAACGCCCCGGACGAATTCTCGTCTGGGGCGTTGGTACCACTCGTGAGCGGTGGCCAGGGGCGGGGTCGAACCGCCGACCTTCCGATTTTCAGTCGGACGCTCGTACCAACTGAGCTACCTGGCCTCGATGGATCAGGGCGCCTTTCGGCGCCCTGATCTTTCCATCTTGCGGTCCTGACGGGATTTGAACCCGCGGCCTTCACCTTGACAGGGTGACGAGCACTCCAAACTGCTCCACAGGACCTCTACCCGCGTTTCCTTGGGCTTCCTTCGTGTTAAACCCTACCGTACTGGCTGTCCGGCTCGTTACCGCCCCCGAGGGGGTTTGTTGCGTGCCCCCAACGGGATTCGAACCCGTGCTACCGCCTTGAAAGGGCGACGTCCTAGGCCACTAGACGATGGGGGCTTGTTGGCCGTGTCCGGCGTCTTGTTGCCGTCGGGGACGTCCCGAACTATACGGGGTTTTCGCCGACGCTTGCAAAGCGGATAACCGGGGACCCGAACGCGCCCGCGGTAGAGGGCGCGAAAGCCGCGGAATCGGTCAGCCCCAGCCCAGCTCGTGCAGGTGGTCGTCGTCGATCCCGAAGTGGTGTGCCACCTCGTGGACCACGGTCACGGCCACCTCGTCCACGACCTCCATCAGGGTTTCGCACATGCGCAGCATCGGGCCCATGTAGATCGTGATCCGATCCGGGAGCACGCCGGCGTACCAGTCGCCCCGCTCGGTCAGCGGGATGCCCTCGTAGAGGCCGAGCAGGTTGGTCCCGTGCTCGCCGTCCGGCGCCGGCTCGTCCTCCACGAACACCGCGACGTTGTTCATGAACTTCGTCAGCTCGGGCGGGATCGTGTCGAGAGCTTCCGAGACGAGCTCTTCGAACTCGGCGCGTGTGAGGTCCATGCCTCCATGGTGCCTACCTGCGGGCGAAGCGGAAACGGCAACCGGCGGATCGCGCGGATCGACGACGCGGACCGATCGGGACCCCCGGGCGGGACTCAGGCGGCGCGGCCCGCCGCGTACCCGAGGGCGGCCGCGGCCAGGCCGAGGGCGAGGCTGGTGAGGACGTAGCCGACGGCGACGCGCCGGCGGCCCCTCGCGAACACGTCCACCGTGCCGTAGCCGAAGGTGCTGAACGTGGTGAGGGCGCCGCAGAAGCCGGTGCCGATCAGGTGGGTGAGCCGGTCGGAGGGGGCGAGGCCGGCCAGCGCGCCCAGGATCAGCGACCCGATCACGTTGACGGTGAGCGTGCCCCACGGGAACACCGACGGCCGGCGCGCGGTGAGCAGGCGGTCGATCAGGTAGCGGGTCGGCGCGCCGACCATCGCGCCCAGCACCACCATGAGCGGGATCACGCGGCGTCCCTCCGCAGCCGGATCGAGGTCGCCAGCCCCACCTGCACCGCGACGAGGCCGACCACGACGCTCGCCACGACGTAGCCGGCCGCGGTCGCCCACGCGTCGCCCGCCGCGAGATCGCGGGTCTCGAGCGCGAACGTCGAGAACGTCGTGAAGCCGCCCAGGACCCCGGTGCCCAGGAACGGGCGGACGAGCGGGCGACGGACGGTCAGGCCCATCAGGATCCCCATCAGCAGACAGCCGACGACGTTGGTGGTGAACGTCGCCCAGGGGAAGGCCGTTCCGGAGTGGGGGATCGCCTCCGAGAGCCCCCACCGGCCCAGCGCCCCGACGGCGCCCCCGATCGAGACGGCGGCGAGAACCTGCGACTGGGACACGTGGCCAAGCTAGTGCCGCGCCCGGCAACGTTCACCCCGTCGCGGCGCGCGCTCCCCACACGCGATCACACGCCCCCGCCGAATGGGTGACGGGCGGAGGCCCGAGGTTGGAGCCGGACTTTGGGCCTGCCCATGCTGAACCGGTGACCACGCAGGGGGACATCGGGCCGATGACGGAATTCACCGACGAGGAGCCCGAGTTTCCCGGACCCGGATCGACGGGCCGGATGGCCGAGCACGACGTGGACCTGTTGTGGGAGACCGGCGAGGCACCCGATTCGGGGTCGCCGGAGCTCGGGCCGGACCACCCGGAGTCGGCCGTGCCGCAGGCCCGGACCGAGTGGCGGCGGCTGCCGGTCATGGGGGCCTACGAACCGATGGCGGGCGAGGAGTGGGGGAGCCACGACGCACGCGACTCCGGGGCCGAGCGGGCGGGCTGGGAGGTCCGCGGCCCGTACGTCGACGGCGTCGTGCGCGACGACCGGGTCGAGCACCTCGACTACCACGGGCCCTTCGAGTTCGCCCGCCGAGTGCCGTTCGAACACCCGGAGTTCACCGTCTTCCGGACGCACGGCCGGCTCGCCCCCGAGCTCGCCGAGACGGCGTACGTCGAGCCGGTCTCGATGCTCACCGAGTGGTTCGGCGAAGCCGACGCGATCCTGCCCGCCCCCGCCGTGGAACACGGATCACCGTCCCCCACAAGCAGGATGACGAAGCCTCAGAAGCGCACGCACCGGGCCCGAAGGGACCCCGCCGACCGGGCTCCCGAGATCGCGGCCGCCGCCGACGCGCGGTCGGCGCGCGCCGGCTGGGAGTTCGCGGCGGCGTTCGTGGTGTCCGCGCTCGTGCTCACCGCGCTGCTGTACTCCTTCGGGTGGGCCCGTGCCGCGGCCAGGTCCGACTACCTCGGGTTCGACGAGAGCGTGCTGGGCACGCCGGCCCGCGCGTACGTCCTGGACGGCCTGCGCACGCTGCGCCGCCCGCTGCTCGCGCTCGTGGCCCTGCTGCTGGCGGCACGGGTGGCGCATCCCCGGCTGCTCGTGTGGCTGCGCCGGCACCGACGGGTCGCCGCGTGGTTCACGTGGGCGCTGCGGTGTGCGTGGTTCGCGGTGCCGGGCGCGGCGTGGCTCGGCGTGCACCGCTGGCCCGCACGCGGGGCGCAGTGGTGGCCGATGGTGCTGCCGGGCGGCATCGCCGCCGGCCTGCTGATCGCCGCGTACGGCGTGCTGCTCTCGCGGCGGATCGGTGCGCATCGGCGGAGCACGGGCACGGGTGGGCGGCCGTGGTCGCTGTCGGTCGTGCTCACCGGCGCGGTCGTGGTGCTGTGTCTGTTCTGGGCGTCGGGGGCGTACGCGCGGGTGTCGGGGCACGACGCGGGCAGGGCCGTCGCGCACCAACTGCCCCGCAGTACCGCCGTCGTCCTGTACTCGGTGCAGGACCTGCGGATGGGCGACGTGGAGGGCGTCGCGGTCCAGGAAGAAACCGGAGCGTCCTATCGTTACCGCTACACCGGTCTGCGCTTGCTGCGCCGTGCCTCGGGGACGCTGTTCCTGCTCCCCGAGCGCTGGTCGTGGGAGCGTCCGAGGCTGCTCGTCGTGCACGAGGACGCACGCCTGAGGGTGGAGTACGAACGCACCCGATAGGCGTAAACGCGTAGTGATCGGGTACGCTGGTGAATCGCTTTGCCCATATCCAGGCGCTGCCATGAGTCGCGGCGCCTCGTAGGCTCGTTCTGGTGCTCCGCAGAAGTGTCGCTTTCTCGTGCGACCACATTTCGGCTGCGGACCTTCGAGACGGGCCGCATCCGGAAGGTTTTGCATGCCCCCCTATGCCAATGACACTGCTACGCCCATGCCCGGCACCGAAGGTGCCGAGGTTCAGGAGGGTGTGGCGGATGCGCAGGCAGCCGAGGTGACCGAGGTCGCCTCGGAGATTACCGAGATCGCTCCCGAGGTCGTCGAGAACGACGACGACAACAACGACGGCGACACCGAGATCGCGGCGCAGGACGATGCCGCGACGGACGCCGAGGACATCGACACGGACGCCGACGCCGACGCGAGCGTCGAGGACGACGACACCGACGAGGCCGACGAGGCATCCGACCCGGTCGACACGGCCGACGACGACGTCGAGGCCAAGCCCGAGCCGACCGGCCCCAGCTTCGCCGAGTTCGGCCTGCACAAGGACGTCGTGGACGCGCTCGCGCGCCGCGGCGTGACCCACCCGTTCCCGATCCAGGCCGCGACGCTGCCGGACGCCATGGCCGGCAAGGACATCCTCGGCCGCGGGCGCACCGGTTCCGGCAAGACGCTGGGCTTCGGTCTGCCGATGCTGACCCGCCTGTCGGGTCGCAAGGCCCGCGCCCGTCGCCCTCTCGCGCTGATCCTCACGCCCACGCGTGAGCTCGCGATGCAGGTGCACGACGCGCTCGAGCCGTACGGCCGCATCCTCGACCTGCGGATGAAGACCGTCACCGGCGGCATGTCGATGCCGAAGCAGATCTTCGCGCTGGAACGCGGCGTCGAGATCCTGGTCGCGACCCCCGGTCGCCTGCAGGACCTCGTGGACCGCGGCTCGGCCGTGCTGGACAACGTCGAGATCACCATCCTCGACGAGGCCGACCAGATGGCGGACATGGGCTTCCTGCCCGAGGTCACCGCGCTGCTCGACCTGATCCCGGCCGGCGGTCAGCGGATGCTGTTCTCCGCGACGCTGGACAAGGGCGTCGACGCGATCGTCCGCAAGTACCTGGTCGACCCGGTCACCCACTCGGTGGACCCGCACGCGTCGTCGGTCACCACGATGTCGCACCACATCCTGGTCGTGCAGCCGAAGGACAAGACGTACGTCACGGCGGCCATCGCGGCCCGTCGCGGTCGCACGATGATCTTCGTGCGGACCAAGTTCGGCGCCGACCGCGTCGCGCAGCAGCTGCGTGAGGCCGGTGTCCGCGCCGAGGCGCTGCACGGCGGCATGACGCAGGGCGCGCGTACCCGCACGCTGGCCGAGTACAAGGAGGGCCGCACCCCGGTCCTGGTCGCCACCGACGTCGCCGCTCGCGGCATCCACGTCGACGGCATCGACCTGGTCCTGCACGTGGACCCGGCCGCCGACTCGAAGGACTACCTGCACCGCGCGGGTCGTACCGCCCGTGCCGGTGAGGCCGGCGCGGTCGTCACGCTCGCGCTGCCGCACCAGCGCCGCACGGTGGACCGCCTGCTCGAGGACGCCGGCGTCGGCAACGCCACGCGCCTTCGGGTGCAGGGCTCCAACGACCCGGAGATGCGCAAGCTGACCGGCGCGCGCACGCTGTCCGAGGTCAAGGCGCAGTCCGTCTCCGACGCCGCGGTCGAGGCCGAGGCCGAGGCCGAGCGTCTCGCGGGTCGGATCATCGAGCTCAAGGCCGAGGCCGCCGAGCTGCGCCGCAAGGCCGCCGAGCTGGCCGAGGCCGCCAAGAACGGCGACGCCCCGGTGCGCACCGAGCGCTACGAGCGTGCCGACCGCGGCGACCGCGGCGGCGACCGTCGTGAGGGTGGCTACCGCGGCGACCGCGGCAGCGACCGTCCGCCGTACGGCAGCGACCGCGGCGGCGACCGCCGCGGTGGCGCGCCGCGCGGTGGCGACCGTCCGTCCTACGGCGACCGTGACCGCGCCCCGCGTGCCGGCGACCGTCCGTCCTACGGCGGTGGCGAGCGTCGTGAGGGTGGCTACCGCGGCGACCGTCCGTCCGGTGGCGGCGCTCCGCGTGGCGACCGCCCCGCGTACAACGACCGTCCGTCCTACGGCGGCGACCGCGCTCCGCGTGGCGACCGTCCCGCGTACAACGACCGCGCGCCGCGCACGGGCGACCGCCCGTCGTACGGCGACCGCGCTCCGCGTACCGGCGACCGTCCGTCCTACGGTGGCGGCGAGCGTCGTGAGGGTGGCTACCGCGGCGACCGTCCGTCGTACGGCGACCGGGCCCCGCGCACCGGTGACCGTCCCGCGTACGGCAACGACCGCGCCCCGCGCGGCGACCGCCCCGCGTACAACGACCGGCCGGCCTACAACGACCGTCCGACGTACAACGCCGGCGACCGTTCGCACGACCGCGCGCCGCGTCGGGACGGCCACTTCGACCGTCCGGCCGGTGGCCCGGCGGGCGACCGCAAGCCGCGTTGGAAGCGCGACGCGTGAGCATCGGGTAACTGACATGTAGTCAAAAGCACTGAGCGGGGCGGGTTCGATTGCGTATCGAACCCGTCCCGCTCAGTAATGTGGCGACATGAAGCGGACCTCGTTCGGAACCTGGCCGTGCTCCATCGCGCGTGTCCTGGAGTTGTTGGGCGACGGTTGGACGCCGCTCGTGTTGCGCGAGGCGGCGTACGGGGTACGGCGGTTCGAGGACATCCAGGAGAACCTTGGGATCGGCCGCAACGTGCTCGCGCAGCGGCTCAACCGGCTGGTCGACGAGGGACTGCTCGACCGGGTTCCGTACGAGGAGCGGCGGCCCCGGCACGAATACGTGCTGACGGCCAAGGGCCGCGACTTCTTTCCCGTGCTCGCGGCGATCGGCCAGTGGGGCGATACCTGGCTCGCGGACGAGACGGGGCCGCCGGTGGTCTATCGGCACGGCGGAGCGGACGGGCACGAGGCGCAGGCCGCCGTGGTGTGCTCGGCCTGCGGCGACCCGCTCCACCTGGAGGACGTCGAGCCGTTGGCGGGACCGGGTATGACGGTGCGTCAGGCGCACCGGGCGGTGGCCGAGGGGCGGTGCGGGCAGCGCACGCCCGCGCTGCCGGCGCAGCGCGGGACGTGGTTGCCGCAGATGTAGCGCTCGCGGCTCGTCGGTGTTCGCCGGTGCGCGCGGGCGCTTGCCGGTGCTTGTCGGGCGCTCGTCGGTCGGGGTCGCCCCGGGTGGGCCGCGCGGCTACGGGCGGGTCGGCTCGGCGACCTGCTCGCCGCGGGCGATCTTGTCGCGGTGGCCGAGCTCGGCGCGGTCCGCGGCGGCCTTGCCGTACTTCCAGCCGTCGGCGTCCCGGCCGCGCAGGCGGTGCGTGGTCTTGGTCGGGAACATCCGCTCGGTGGTCTCCTGGACCGCGACGTCGCGGGCGGCGAGCACCGGCAGCAGGCGGTTGTCGGTGGCCTCGTCGGCGGCGGCGACCGCCTCCTCCTTGGCCGCGGTGAGCCGTTCGCGGATGCGGTCGGCGTACGCGATCAGGAAGGTCTGGCGGAAGGTCTTGGTCCGGCGTGAGCGGCCGGACTCGTGGTAGCGCGAGCCGGCGCGGTTCATCGTGGCCGTGGCCTGCACCAGGAGGGACGTGTACAGCAGTTCCACCGCGTCGAGGTCGGAGTCGAAGCCGACCACGGTGGAGAAACCGAGCGTGCTCGACCAGATCGCCTGGCAGCCGTTGGCGTCCGCCACCGCGTCGAGCAGCAGAGCCTTCGCGCCGTCGTACGGGGCGTCGACGCCGATCCGGCAGGCCGCGGGCGCGTGCCGGGAACCCTCCTGGGCGCCGATCAGCGCCTCGTCGATGCTGTGCCGGGTCATCAATTCCTGCGCCTTGGCGGTGAACGCCTCGGCCTCCTCCGGGAATTCGGACGACTCGGCCTTGGCCAGCAGCGCGCGGATGCGGCCCAGCTGGCGGGGCTCGCCGGTCACGGGTTGTTTGCGGACGGGCTCCTGGAAGGACGCCTCGGCGAGCGGCTCGATCGCGGGCAGGCGGGCGATCAGGCGGAGCAGTTCCAGGACCCGGGCGGCGGTGCCGAAGCGGTCGAGTCCCTCGCGGGCGCCCAGCTCGGTGAGGTAGGCGTCGTCCCCGCTCCACCACGGAGCGGTGGCGTCCAGGTCGCGCAGCTGTGTCGTCCAGCGGCGGCCGGTGCCGGGGTAGCTGCGGGCCTGCGCGGCGACCAGGTCGCCGGCGACCGCCAGGTGTCGTTCGCCGAGCTCGCGCCCGACCATCCGGACCACGTCGGCCGGCTGCCAGCCGCGGCGCCAGCACCCGTCGGCGGTGCGGTCGTAGAGCGCGAGCACCGCACGCGAGACCTCCGGCCAACCGGCGGCGGAGGCCGCGAGCAGGGACGCGCCGAGGTCGATCGCGTCCTCCAGGGCGTCGTCGGACGCGCTCAGGACGGCAAGGAATTGGGTTTCGACGAGCGTGGACACCCGTCAAGGATTGCATTTTCGGCGCGGGGACGATCATCGCGTGCCCCGGGAGCGGCCGGCGGGCGTTCCGCGGCCGGTTCGGGCCCGCTCAGGTCTTGGAATAGCGGTCCGGGGCGGTGCCGACGGTCGCGGTGAAGTCGCGGGTCAGGTGTGCCTGGTCGGCGTAGCCGAGGTCGGCCGCGACCGCGGCCCAGTCGATTCCGGCGCTGCGTTCGGCCCGTTCGGCGACCTCCTGGAGGCGGGCCCGGCGCAGTACCCACTTGGGGCCGACCCCGACGTACTCGGCGAACAGCCGCTGGAGCCGGCGTACCGACATCCCGACCTCCTCGGCCAGGTCGTCGACACGGAACAGGGTCGGGTTCGCGGTCAGGCGCGCGACGATCGCGGCGACCTGCGTCACGAGGGGGTCGGGCGCGGGAACGGGCGTGTGCTCGGTGTTCCCGGCGTTCCCGGTGTCGCCGGCGACGTGCGGTGTGGGCAGGATGCCGCGCAGGTAGGTCTCGGCGAGGGTGACCCGGTCGGACTCGTCGGGGGTGCCGAGCACGGTGTCGTTCACGCGGGTGACCTCCGACCCGAACAGCTCGGCGGCCGGCACCACCCGGTCGGTGACGTCGGCCACCGGCCTGCCCAGGAACGGCCGAAAGCCGCCCGCCCGGAACTTGATCCCGAAGACGTGCCCGGAGCCGATCAGCTCCCGCTCGAACACGTCCCGCACCACGCCGTACACGGCCGCGTACGGCTCCTCGAAGACCAGGTGCACGTTGGGATGCGACAGCACCCGCTGCCGGTACGACGGGTGGCCGCGCAGGTCCCAGCGGACGATCCAGTGGTGCTCGACGTACGGCGCGAGGTCGGGCGCCGGCTCGTACAGGCTCACGTCCCATTTCCCCGGCGCTACGCCCGCGCGCAACACACCGCGGGGGCGATAGGGAAGCGTCATCCCGCCACCGTAGACGCTGCCTGTCGCGTTTGTTCAAGACCCCGCCGGGAGGTGCCGCATAGCGTCGGACCCATGAACATTCACCACCTCTTCGTCGAGGCGTCCGCGGAGGCCGACCGGCTCGCCCACGGCGTCACGCCCGAGCAGCTGTCGGGGCCGACCCCGTGCGCCGAGTTCGACACGCGCACGCTGATCAACCACTGGGTTCTGTACACGTCGCACGGCCTGGAGCACCGGGCGCTGCGGACGCCGCTGCCCGAGGAGCTGACCGCGCGCGACTTCACCGCCGAGCCCGACTGGGCCGACGCGTACGCCGCGCAACTGCGCCGCGCGGTCGCGGCCTGGGCCGAGCCGAGCGCCTGGGAGGGCGAGGTCGACCTGGGCGGCGGCTCGCTGATGCCCGCGCCGGAGATCGCCGCGATGGTGCTCAAGGAGATGGTCGTGCACGGGTGGGACGTCGCGAAGGCGACGGGCCAGGAGTACCACGCGTCGCCGGAACTGGGCGAGGCGATCGAGGGCATCGTGGCGAAGTACGCCGAGATGTACCGCCAGTACGACGGCTTCGCCGACCCGCTCACGCCCGCGGCGGCCGCCTCCGCGCTCGACCGCGCCCTGGCCGGTTCGGGCCGCGACCTGCACTGGAAGCCCTGACGGAACGCGCGAATCGACCGGATCCGAGGTCGGATCGTCAGGATCGTTCGAACACGCCGGAAATTTCGGCGGGGGTGGGCCGGCTGTGCCTATGGTGGCGGCCGAGCTCATCCCGGAGGTATGTGTGGCAACGTCCGCAACACTCGAAGGTTTCGGTTTTCCGGTACACCTCAGCCCCGGCGCCGAGGAGCGGGCCGCGTTCGTCGCGGGGCGGGTCGAGCGGGCCGCCGCGTGGCTGAGCGAACAGCTCGGGGTCACGCCGCGTATCCGCCTGTCCGTGGCGGACGCCGACGACTGGGACAGCGTGGCGACCGCGCCGCTGTACGGCACCCCGCAGGGGACGGAGGACCACCTGCGGGTGGCCGCCGACGACGGCTGGTTCGGCACCGAGTTGTACGCGAGCATCCGTCCGCACGTGAGCGCCGGCACGGCCGACCTGTTGCGCGCCGCCTACGGTGAACCGCCCGCGTTGCGGCCGTACTTCGACCTGGTCGCCGTGCACGAGTTGACGCACCTGTTCCAGGACCAGGTCTGGCCCGCGTACCCCGGCATGTGGATCGCCGAGCTGCACGCGAACCTCGCGATGGTCGGCTACGCGCACGACGTGGAGCCCGAGCTGTTGCCGGCGCTTCGGGCCTTCACCGCGACCGTGGACGAGCTGCCGGTCGAGGTCACGCCGGTTCGTGAACTCGCGAACATGGAGGGCTCGTTCGAGCACGGCGCGATCAACTTCGCGTGGTTCCACTTCGGTCTGACCCGGGCCGCCGAGGCGCTGTGGGCGGACGCCGGCGCGGACGTGCTGCGTGGTCTCTACGAGCACGTCCGCGCCGGCGGCGGGGCCGATCACCCGGCCCTGCGCGAGGTGGCGGCCGGCTGGAATCAGCCGCCGAGCGCCGCCAGTTCGGGAATCGCGGACAGCTCGGTGCGCGAGACGATGCCGAGCTTGGGATAGGCCTTGTACAGGTGGTGTCCGACCGTGCGCGGGCTCAGGAACAACTGGGCCGCGATGTCGCGGTTGGACAACCCCTGTGCGGCGAGTCGGGTGATCTGGAGTTCCTGCGGGGTGAGCAGCGCGAGGACGCCGGAGGCCTGCGGGCCCTGCGGCGTGGCGCTGCCGCCGATCGCGCCCAGTTCGGCGCGGGCGCGGTCCGCCCATGAGCGCGCGCCGAGGCGGTCGAACTCCTCGAGGGCGGTCCGCAGTCGGTCGCGCGCGTCGGTCTTGCGGCGGATCCGGCGCAGCCACTCGCCGTACAGCAGGCCGGTCCGGGCCCGCTCCAACGGCCGGCGTTCGCTCTCGTGGCCGGCCAGCGCGGCGAGCCACAACTCCTCGGCCGCGTCGTCGCTCGCGAGCAGCGCGCGGCAGCGCAGGACCATGGCCTGGGCCCACGGCTGACCGGACCGCTCGGCCCACGCCTCGAAACGGGCCAACGGCTCCCGGGCCCGCTCGGGGGCGCCGAAACGCACCGCCGCCTCGACCAGGTCCGGGATGGCCCGGGTCGCGCAGATGTGGTGCCGCATCGGTTCGCGGCCGAGCCGCTCCAGACGGTTCAGCGCGGATTCGGGCCGACCCAGGCCCAGGTCGAGCAGGCCCAGCGCCCAGGCGGTCCACGGCGCACCGGCCGGCATCGCGCTGCCGACCCCGCCGGTCAGCGCCGCGTCGGCGTGCCGGTGGGTGCCCTCCTCGTCGCCCGAGATGCCCGCGAGGTAGGCCAGCACGCTCTCGAACTGGCTGATCCACTGCTGCTGCCCGCTGTCCTGCGCGATCCGCAGCGCCTCGGTCGCGGTGGCCAGCGCGTCGGCGTGCCGGCTCTCGAAGACCTCGGCCTCGGCCATGAAGAACAGGATCGTCGGCAGTCGGCCGATCCCGCCGTGGAGTCGGCTCTCGTTGGCGAACATCGACGCCACGTTGTGCGCGTCGATGTCCTGCCCGAGGGTGAGGCCCACCCCGCACGCGAGCATCAGGTCGCGCAGCTCGTCGTTGCCGGTGCGGTGCGCGACGTGGATCAGTTCGCCGAGGACGGGTCGTTCGCATTCGCGTCCCGCCGCGGGGAACGCGGCCGTCATGAACTCGACGACCGGCGTCACGGACGCCGTCGGCGCCAACCGCAGCTCGCCCAACTGCCGGATGGTGTCCTCGAGTTCCTGCTCGCCGAGGTACCAGGCGGTGTGCACGGACTGGAGCAGCATCCGCGCGGCGCGTTCGGGGTGGGCCTGCGCGGTGAGCCCCGCGCCCTCGTGCAGGAGCGCGTGGGCGGTGGGGAACGCGCCCTGCCAGAAGTCCGACAGCGCGCGAACGTGCAGCAGCCGGGCCCGGATCGCGTCGTCGGTCGCGGTGGGCTGGGCACGCTCCGCGAACGTCCGGGCGCGGTCCAATTCGCCCGCCTCGGAGGCCGCCTCGGCGGCCAGCATGAGCCGGCGGGTGCGGGCCTCGACGTTCTCGGTGAGCCTGGCCGCCTTCTCGTAGGCCAGCGCGGCCGCGAGATGGCCGCTGCGCTCGCGGGCGCGCTCGCCGGTGCCCTCCAGCGCGGCGGCGGTCTCCTCGTCGACGCCGGTCGCGCCGGCGGCCAGGTGCCAGGCTCGCCGGTCCACCTGGTCCGGCGAGTCGAACGCGCCGGCGAGCGCGCGGTGGGCGGCCAGCCGCCGGTCGATCGGCGCGCGCTGCTGCACCGCGGCGCGGATCAGCGGATGCCGAAAGCGCAGCCGGTCGTCGTCGATGACGATCAGCGACGCCTCCTCGGCGGTGGCCAGGTCGGCCGGGCCCACTCCGAACTCCGCCCCCGCGCGGAGCAGGATGCCCAGGTCGCCCGAGTCGTCACAGGCGGCGAGCAGCAGCAGCATCCCGGTCCGGTCGTCGAGCCGGGTGACCTGGCCGTGGAAGGCGATCTGGAGCCTGCTCGTGAGCGGCAGCGCGCCGGGGCGCAGTGTGTGGGAGGGCTGTTCGACCGCGAGCGACACCGGCAGCTCGATCAGCGCGAGCGGGTTGCCGCGGGCCTCGGTGAGCACCCGGAACCGAGTGGTGGCGGACAGTTCCTTCACGTGTCCGTCCAGCAGCGCGCTCGCGTCCTCGGGGCGCAGCGGGCTCAGGTGCAGCTCCGTCAGACCCGGCACCGGGAACGCGTGCCGGTCGTCGCGCGCGGCGAAGATCAGCGCGATGCCCTCGGCGTACAGTCGCCGCGCGGCGAACACGAGCGCGTCGTTGGAGGCCCGGTCCAGCCATTGCGCGTCGTCCACGACGCACAGCAGCGGCCCGTCCCCCGCGTACTCGGACAGCAGCGACAGCACCGCCAGGCCGACGAACATCGGCTCGGAGCGCTCGCCCACGGCGAGCCCGAAGGCGGCCTCCAGGGCGTGTCGTTGCGGATCCGGCAGTCGGTCGAGGTGCCCGAGCGCCGGGCGGAGCAACAGACTCAGGCCGGCGTAGGGGAGTTCGGCCTCGTACTCGATCCCGGTACCGCGGATCGTGCGCAGATCCGTCGTCTCGACGACGTGATCGAGCAGGGCCGTCTTGCCGATTCCCGGCTCACCGCGCACCACGAGTACGCCGCTGCGGCCCTCCTCGGCGTCGGCGAGGAGCTTGTCGATCGTGCTCAGTTCGGAGTCTCGTCCGTACAGCATGCGTAGCCGACCCCCATGTCTACCGATCCCCCCGCGCCAAAGTACCTATGCGGGACCGATTCCGGTCCGTTCGGGGGTCCGTAGGTTCATGTCCAACGGAGCTCGCCGGAACAACCGGAAGCCCGGAGCAACCGAGAGGGACGGTCACCATGACCTCGAACATCGACTTCACCGCCCTGGCCGAGCGCTACATCTCCACCTGGAACGAGACCGACCCCGCCGCGCGCCGCAAGCTCGTCGAGGCCGTCTACACCGAGGACGCCGCCTACGTCGACCCGCTGGTGTCGGCCGAGGGCCACGACGCGATCGACGCGACGCTCGGTGCGGTGCAGGGCCAGTTCGCGGGCCTGGTCTTCACCCTGGGCGGTCCGGTCGACGGTCACCACGACCTGGCGCGTTTCACGTGGAACCTGGGTCCGGTCGGCGAGGAGGCCATCGTGGTCGGCTTCGACGTGATCCACGTCGCCGAGGACGGTCGCATCGCTCGCGTCAGCGGCTTCCTGGACAAGGTTCCCGCGGGTCTGTGATCCCGGTGGGGGCGGCGTCCGGCCCGGTGGCCGGCCGACCCCGATGCGGTCGCGGTGCTGTTGTACGCCTGTAGCCGCGGTCATGTTCGCCCTGTTCATGCTCATGCTTCACCCCGCTCGACGACCCGGGGCCGGGTCTGCATAACCCGGCCCCCCGGACTTCCGGCCTTCCGGCCTCCGGGCTCCTGGGCTGCATAACCGGGACCGCTGGCCTCCGGGCTCCGGGGCTGCATAACCCGGCCGCTGGACTCCCGGCCCCCGGACTGCGGACTCCGGGCGCAGTGCTCGGCGCCGCCCGCTCCGCTCCTGTTGGTACCTCCCCTGACGCACGGTCTTCTTTGCCTGCCCGAAATCGGAAAGGAACCGCTCATGCCCGCCACCACGACGGCCATCACCCCGGACGCCGAGGCCCCGACGCAGAAGCAGTCGTGGGGCGCGCTGCTGGTCCTGCTCGCCGGCATCTTCATCACGACGCTGGACTTCTTCATCGTCAACGTCGCGATTCCGGCGACCCAACGAGACCTGGACGCGACGCCGGCCGCGATCCAATGGGTGGTCGCGGGCTTCGGTCTCGCGGTCGCCGCCGGGCTGATCACGGCCGGCCGACTCGGCGACATCTACGGCAGACAACGGATGTTCGCGATCGGGCTGGGCCTGTTCACCCTCGCCTCGGCGGGCTGCGGGCTCGCCGGGAACGCCGAGATGCTGATCGCGGCGCGGGTCCTGCAGGGTGCCGCGGCGGCGCTGCTGATGCCGCAGGTGCTCGGGATCATCAACGTCCTGTACGTCGACGAGCAGCGGGTCAAGGCGTTCACCGCGTACGGCCTGGCGATGGGCTTCGCGGGTGTGTTCGGCCAGCTCATCGGTGGGGTGCTGATCGAGGCGAACCTGTTCGGTCTGGACTGGCGCAGCATCTACTGGATCAACGTCCCGGTCGGCCTGATCGCCCTGGTCCTGACCCCTCGGCTGGTGCCGGAGAGCCGCGGCGAGGGCAGCACGCGCCTCGACCTGGTCGGTACCGCGCTCGTCACGCTCGGCCTGGTCGCGGTGGTGCTTCCGCTGGTGCAGGGCCGTGAGCAGGGTTGGCCGCTGTGGACCTGGCTGTCGCTCGGGGTGGCTCCGCTGCTGCTCGGCGCGTTCACGCTGTACCAGCGCAGCCTGGGGCTGAACGGTGGCGCGCCGCTGGTGGACCTGGTGCTCTTCCGGGAGCGGCCGTTCTCGGTCGGGATCACGATGGCGCTGGTGTACGGCCTGGTGAACGCCGCGTTCTTCCTGATCCTGGCGCTGTACCTGCAGATGGGCCACGGGATGTCGGCGCTCGACTCGGGCCTGCTGTTCATCGCCCTGGGCGTCGGGTACTTCCTGTCCTCGGCGGTCTCGGGGCAGATCGCGGCGAAGCTCGGCCGACAGGTGCTGGCGGCCGGTGCGCTGGTGCAGGGGGCGGGGCAGGTCGTGCTCGTCGAGACGGTGACGGGCACGAACGAGACGCTCTGGCTGATCCCGGGGCTCGCGGTGACCGGTTTCGGGATGGGCCTGGTGATGGGCCCGATGGCGGAGACGGTGCTGGCGGGAATCAAGGCCCGGCACGCCGGCTCGGCGGCGGGTCTGCTCTCCACGGCCCAGCAGGTGGGCGGCGCGCTGGGTGTGGCGCTGGTGGGCATCGTCTTCTACGACACGCTGGGTGACGCGCCGACGGCCGGCGGGTATGTGGACGCGTTCGTGAACGGCCTGTGGCTGCTGACGGGCTTCTGCGCCGTGGTCGCGGTGCTGGTGCAGTTGCTGCCTCGGCGGCAGCCGGCCCCGACGCCGGTCGATGGCGAGCCGGTGGCGGAGCCGGTCGCGAAGGTGGAGATGCTGGTGTGACGCGGTGGTTCGACGGACGGCGGGGCCCGACCCGGGTGGTCGGGCCCCGCCGTATTTGTGCGTGGTGCGGGTCGCGTGGGTGTTGTGGGTGTGGGTTATGCGGCTGTGCGGTCCGGTGGCGATGCGGCGGCCGCCGGCCGGCGGAGGGCGAAGGCCAGGAACGCGCCGAGGATCGAGGCCGCGGCGGCGACGAGGCCGGCGGCGCGCAGGCCGTCGATCAGGTCCTCGGGCGCCGGTGCGGTGTCCGTGGCCAGGTGGGCGTTGGCGATGGCGATCAGCACGGCGAGGCCCGCCGCGCCGCCGAGTTGTTGGGCGGTGGTCGCGAGCGCGGACGCGATGCCCTGTTCCCGGGCGGCCACGCCGGATGCGGCGGTCACGAACATCGCGGTGAAGGTGACCCCGCCGCCGAGGCCCCACACGAGGATGCCGGGCAGCAGCGCCACGAAGGAGCCGTCGGCCGACATCCCGAGTGCGAGCGCGCCGATCCCGAGGCCGTTCGCGAGCATTCCGACGAACAGGGTGAAGCGCAGGCCGCGGCTGCCGATCAGGGCCGGGCCGAGCCGCATGCCGGCCACCACGGACAGGACCGTCACCGGCAGGAACGCGAGCCCCGTTTTCAGCGCGCTGTACCCGAGGCCGTTCTGTAGGTACGTCGTGAACACGTAGTAGGCGCCGCCCAGTCCGCTCTGGAAGACCAGGATCGCGGCCATCGCGACGACCAGGCTGCGATTGCCGAACAGGCGAAGCGGTACGAGCGGGTCGCGGGTCCGTCGCTCGACGAGGACGAACAGGCCGAGCAGTACGGCGCCGGCGGCGATCGCGCCGACTCCGCGGAGCGAGACCCAGCCCGCGTCGGGCCCGCTGACCAGGCCGAAGACCAGGAGGGTCGAGCCGGCGGTGGCGAGCAGTACGCCGGGGACGTCGAGGCCGCCGCGTCCGGCCGCGGTGGGCCGATCGGCCGCGAGTACGCGCGGTGCGGCGAACAGGATCGCCGCGGCCGCGGGGACCATCACGAACATGACCCAGCGCCAGCCGCCGAGCTCGGTGAGCACGCCTCCGAGCAGCGCCCCGGCGGCGAGGCCCGCGCTGCCGGCGGCGGACCAGATCGCCAGCGCGCGGGTGCGCTCGACGCCTTCGGCGAAGCCGGTGTTGATCAGCGACAGGGTCGCCGGGGCGAGCATCGCGGCCCCGACCCCCTGGAGCGCGCGGGCGGCGAGCAGTACGCCGGGGTTGCCGGCGAAGCCGCCCACGAGGCACGCGAGGCCGAACAGGGCGACGCCGAGCGCGAACATCCTGCGCGCGCCGATCCGGTCGACGAGTCGGCCGCCGAGCAGCAGCAGGCCACCGAAGGTCACCGCGTACGAACTGACCACCCACTGCAGCGATTGGGCGGTGAAGCCCAGTCCGCTGCCGATCTCGGGGAGCGCGACGTAAACGATGTTGTAGTCGAGGGCGACCACGAATTGCGCGGCCGCGAGGATCGCCAGGGTCAGTCCGGTGGGAGCGCCCCGGGCCGGGGTGTCGGGCCCGGATGTGGTCCGGTCGGGGGTGCTGCGGCGGGTGCGGGCAGGGGAAATGGGCACAGCGAGAGCCGTTCTGTGCGGTGTGGGTTGTGTGACTGCGTGATGCGACTGCGTGATGAGACTGCGCGGTGTGAATTTACTGCACGCCGTATAGTTACAGCACGCCAGGCAGTATCGCAACGCTGTAGAGTTCGGCCATGGAAGAACGGACGCAGACCCGACGGGCCCGCCTGCGCGTGGAGACCGCCCGGGAAATCAAGACGATCGCGCTCAAGCTGATGGCCGAAGGCGGTCCGGACGCGATCACGCTGCGTGCGATCGCTCGCGAGATGGGCATGACCGCGAACGCCATCTACGGCTACTACCCGACCCGCGACGACCTGGTCAGCACGCTGATCAGCGACGTGTACACGTCCTTGGTGGAGGCCGCGGAGGCGGCGCGGGACGCGCTGCCGGTCGAGGACGCGGCGGGCCGGATCCTGGCCTGGGCGCGGGCGTTCCGGGAGTGGGCGCTCGCGAATCCGGAGGGCTTCCGGCTGATCTACGGCGACCCGGTGCCGGGATATCGGGCCCCGGAGGGGGGTGCCGCGGCCGAGGCGGGACACCGCGCGTGCGCCGGACTCACCGGCCTGGTCGCCGCCGCGTGGCCGCACGCCGAGGCGCTGCAGTCCGACGACGCGTACGACTGGTCGGACTTCGACGCGACGCTGGTCGGCCTGGTCCGCGCGCAGTTCCCGGACCTGCCGCCCACGGCCGTCGCGCTCGCGCTGCGGGTGTGGGGACGCATGCACGGGTTCGTGTCACTGGAGATCTACGGCCACCTGCGTGGTCAGACCGGCGACCCGGGCCGGATCTACCGGACCGAGATGCTCGACCTGGCCCGGTCACTGGGGCTGACGCCGCCGGCGTAGGTCGGCGGCTCGGAGTGCGGGCTCAGCGCCGCGACGGGGTCGGCGTGACCGACGAACTCTCGCTCGGGGAAGGCGACGTCGCGGCCGGCAACCTGCGCACGACGAAAAGCCGCCCTGTCCGGATGGGCGAGACGGCCTCGAGTGTCATCGTCAAGCCCGGCCGGCGGTTGAGGGCGGCTTGGTGGTTTGTGTTTGGCGGGCTGCGTAGCGGCGGGCCTTTGTGCGGTTTCCGCATACCCGCATGGAGCACCATCGCCGGCTTCGGTTCTTGGACACGTCCCAGAACACCCAGGCGCAGCCGTGCTCCGCGCACCGCTTCAATCGGGCCGCCTCGCCGGTCGTGACCAGCTCGCTCCAGGCGATCGCCAGCGCGGCCAACGCACGTGCGACCGGGGGTAGTTCGGGGCTCGGGAGCAGGCCCGCCGGCTCGCCGTCGACGCCCAGCCCGAACAGCAACGGCAGCCCCCGCAACGCCTCGTCGGCGCGGCGGACCAACTCCGGGTCCGGCGCGTCGCCGACGTGTACGCCCAACTTCTCGCGCAGTCCGGCGCGCAGCCGCAGGCCCGTCTCGTGGTCCGCCGCGTCGACCCGGGCGCCGGCGTCGAGCAGTTCCCGCTCGACCAACCACGCGCCGAGCGCCGCGGGCGTCGTGAGGTCGTCCGTGCCCAGTTCCACGTCGACGGTGTTGACGAACGCCTCGATCAACACTGCCGATGCGGGCGCTTCCAGCATCGGGGGCCTCCGATCCGGTGCGATTCGACCCCGTACGGTCCGAGTCTACCCCTACCTAACCGGCTATCGGTTTTACCGGTTGACAGCCTCACGTCCCGATGCCACGCTGATTTGGGCCACTAACCGGTCAAAGCTTTAGACAGTTAGGGGCGGCGATGACCCTGCCAGGCTGGCGGACGGCCAAGAGCACTCGAATCGCGGCGAAGGCGCCCCGCGCCCGCAACACCGCCGTCCTGCTGACCTTCACCATCGTCACCAACCTCGCCGACGGGATCACCAAGATCGCGCTACCGGTCCTGGCCGCGCGCAGCACCGACTCCCCCGCGCTGATCTCGCTGGTCTCGCTCGCCCTCACGCTGCCGTGGCTGCTGATCGCCCTGCACGTGGGCGTGCTCGTGGACCGCGCCGACCGGCGGCACCTGCTGTGGCTGGCCGACGGGCTGCGACTGCTCGCGATCGGCGGCCTCGTCGCGATCGCGCTCCGCGGCGACGTCACCATCACCGCGCTCGCGGTCGGCGGCCTGATCCTGGGCGTGGCCGAGGTGATCGCGCTGACCTCGGCGTCGGCGCTGATCCCGGTGATCGTTCCGCGCGCCGACCGGGAGCGGGCCAACGCCCTGATCACCGGCGCCGAAACGGCCGCCAACGAGTTCGCCGGGCCGTTTGTCGGTGGGCTGCTACTCGCCGCCGGCACGGGCCTCGCGCTCGGTGCGACCTGGGTCGCGTACCTCGCCGCGAGCCTGCTGCTCCTGCTGCTCACCGGCCGCTTCCGCGTGGTCCGCGGCGCCGCCGCAGCCACCGGGTCCACCGACCCCGCGACCACCGAGCCCACCACGGTCAACCAGCAGATCGTCGAAGGGCTGCGTCACCTCTGGCGCGATCGCCTGCTCCGCACGATGTCGCTGATCCTCACCGTCCTGTGCGCGAGCTGGGGAGCATGGCTGGCCCTCATGCCGTTGGTCGCGCGCGACCTGATGCATCTGTCCGCGAGGCAATACGGCGTCGTGCTCAGCGCGTTGGGCATCGGCGGCCTGGTGGGCGCGATCGTGGTCGGCCGGATCAACCGCCTGCTCGGCCACCGCAAGGTCATGCTCGCCGACCTCGTCGGCACGCTCGCGATGATGGCCGTACCGGTGCTGACCACCAACCTGTGGGCGGTCGCCGCCGCGGCCTTCGTCGGCGGCATGGGCGGCACTCTGTGGTCGGTCAACTCCCGCCTGATCGGCCAGAATCTGGTGCCCGAGCGGATGATGGGCCGGTACAGCGGCGCCGCCCGGCTGCTCACCTGGGGCGCGATGCCGGTCGGCGCCGGGCTGATCGGCCTGCTCGCGCAATGGTTCGGCGTACGCGCCGCGTTCCTGGTGTTCGCGGTCGCCGTCGCCGCGACGATCCCGCCCTACCTCCGCATCGTCACCGCCGAGCGACTGGCCCCGGCGTTGCGCGTACCGGACGCGCCGGATCTCGCGACCAGGGCGTGAGGATGGACCCCGAACGCCGGACGGGCCGAGGTCGACCCATCCGGCGTTCGAGGACATCTCGCGCAGGCGGACACCCCCGCTAGCCGATCCTCGCCCGCTTCCGCAGACCGAAGACGATCACGCTCCCGCCGAGCAGCGCGCCCACCAGCGGCACGGTGAGCGCCGTCCGGAAGCCGTCGAGTTCCGAGCCGCTCACGCCGGCCATCACCGCCGTCACCACCGACAGGCCCAGCGCCGCGCCGAACTGGAAGGAGGTGTACAGCAGGCCACCGGCCAGGCCCTGTTCGGCCTCGTCGATCCCGTCCGTCGCGGCGATCGTGAGCGGTCCGTACGCCAGCGCGAACGCGAGCCCCAGCAGCAGCATCGTCGGGAACATCGTCAGATACGAGGTGTCCCCGTCGATCGGCAGGAACAGCGCGTACGCGAGCGCGGCCAGCACCAGCCCGCCGAGGATCACCCGCAGATTCCCGAACCGCTCGACCAGCCGCGGCGTCACCGTCGGCGCGAGCACCGCGTCCGCCCCGATCGCGAGCATCGCGAAGCTCGTCTCCAGGGTCGACCAGTCGCGGATCTCCTGGAGGTAGAACACCGCGATGAACTGGAATCCGAAGAACGAGCCCGCGAACAGCATCGCCGCCAGGTTCGCCCGCATCAGCGTCGCCGACCTCAGGATGCCCAGCCGGACCAGCGGCGCGGCCGCCCGCCGCTCACTCGCCACGAACCCGATCAGCGCGGCGGCCCCGCCCGTGAAGACCGCGATCGTCCAACCCCAGCCGCGCGCCGGGTGCTCCAGCCGGACCACGCCGTACACGAGCAGCAGCATCGCGCTCGTGACGCCGATCGCACCGGTCACATCGAAGCCCTTCCCGTCCCGTTCCGGGCGCCCGTCGTTCGGGATGAACGCGGTCCCCATCGCCAGGATCAACGCGGCCAGCACGACCGGCACGAAGAACACCAACCGCCAGTCGACCGCGGTCAACAGGCCGCCGATCACCAGTCCCAGCGAGAAGCCGCCCGCGGCGGTGCCCGCGTAGAACAGCAGCGCCCTGTTGCGCTGCGGCCCCTCGGGGAAGCTCGTGGTGATGATCGACAGACCGGCGGGTGTCATGAACGCGGCCGAGGCCCCCGTCACGAACCGGGCGACGATGAGCATCCAGCCCTCGGTGGCGAACCCGCCGAGGCCGGAGAACACCAGGAACACGGTCAACCAGAAGAGGAACATCCGCCGTCGGCCGAGCAGGTCGGCGGTTCGGCCGCCCAGGAGCATGAAGCCGGCGTAGGCGAGCACGTATGCGCTCATCACCCAACTCACCGCGCCCGTGGACATGTTCAGGTCCTCGCGGATGGTCGGCAGTGCGACGTTGAGCATCGCGACGTCGATGCCCTCCAGGAAGATCGCGCCGCACAGCACGATCAACATGCCCCACGCCCGGGCGTCCATCCGCCCGGTGTCGTTCTCCGGCGGCGAGACCGGCGGCCTCGCCGCAGCCGGCTCGGCCGACGCCGACGCCGACGCCGACGCCGACGCGGAAGGGGAAGGGGACGAGGAGGTGGTCGTGGATCCGGACATGCTGCAGCCCCTGTGGACGAACGGGTGGGAGGTATCGAGGCACCGGTCGATCGGTTCTCCGAAAGAACCCGGTTCCCTCTTGTAACCGACCCCATCCTTCGGCAGCATCGACGTTCATGGAAGAAGGCACTTTGAAGTCACCGACCCCCTGCGTGAGTAACCACGCCGACTACGACGCCCTGCAGTGGGACGTGCGCGAGGGGTGCGAGGTGCGGCAGATCCTCGACCGCGTCGCCGACAAGTGGTCGCTCCTGGTGATCGCGATCCTGGAGACCCGCACGCTGCGGTTCACCGAGCTGCGCCGCGAGATCGACGGGATCAGCCAGCGCATGCTGACCGTGACACTGCGCCAGCTTGAGCGCGACGGCCTCGTGCACCGGACGGTCTACCCGGTCGTGCCGCCGCGGGTGGACTACGCGCTGACGCCGATGGGCACCACGCTGCACACCACGATCCGCTCGCTGGTCACCTGGACCGAGGAGCACCAGGAGCAGATCGCCGAGTCCCGCGCCGAGTACGACGCCCGGGTCGAGGCGGACGCCGGAGTCACCACCGGCGCCCGCTGAGCCCGACGCCCGCCACGAACACTCGGATCGTGGCCGGCAGGAGCCCCCGAACGCCCCGCGCACCCCTCCCGGCGCGCGGAGTCGTAGGGGCATGGACCGGTCGCGACCGAGGCCGCCGCCGTCAGCGACCCTTCCGGGCGACCAGGGCCGCGTGCGTCGGTGCGGCCGGAACGTCGGTGGGCCGGCCGACGGCGAGTTCCTTGCGCAGCACCGGGACGACCTCCTCGCCGAGCATCTCTATCTGCTCCAATACGGACGGCAGCGCGAGCCCGCCGCCGTCGAGCACGAACAACTGCCGCTGGTAGTCGCCGAAGGTGTCCCGGAAGGTCAGCGTCTTGTCGATGACCTCCTGCGGGCTGCCCACGGTCAGCGGCGTCTGCTCCAGGACGTCCTCCATCGACGAACCCCGATACACGGCCGACGCGTTGAAGTGTGGCCGGAAGTCGTGCCGCGCGTCCTGCGAGTTGCGCCGCATGAACACCTGCCCGCCGAGACCGACGATGGCCTGCTCACGGGTGCCGTGGCCGTAGTGCGCGAAGCGGTCCCGGTACAGGTTGATCAGCCGGACGAAGTGCTCCTTCGGCCAGAAGATGTTGTTCGCGAAGAACCCGTCGCCGTAGTAGGCGGCCTGCTCGGCGATCTCGGGGCTGCGGATCGAGCCGTGCCACACGAACGGCGGGACGCCGTCCAACGGCCGCGGCGTCGAGGTGAAGCCCTGGAGCGGCGTCCGGAACTTCCCCTCCCAGTCCACCACTTCCTCACGCCAGAGCCGGTGCAGGAGCGCGTAGTTCTCGATCGCGAGCGGGATGCCCTGGCGGATGTCCTGACCGAACCACGGATACACCGGACCGGTGTTCCCACGCCCCATCATCAGGTCGACCCGCCCGTCCGCCAGATGCTGGAGCATCGCGTAGTCCTCGGCGATCTTCACCGGGTCGTTCGTGGTGATCAGCGTCGTCGACGTGGACAACACGATCCGCTCGGTGTGCGCGGCTATGTACCCGAGCAGCGTCGTCGGCGACGACGGCACGAACGGCGGATTGTGGTGTTCTCCCGTCGCGAACACATCCAGCCCGACCTCCTCGGTCTTGCGCGCGATCGCGACCATCGCCTTGATCCGCTCGTGTTCGGTCGGCGTCCGGCCGGTGGTGGGGTCGGTCGTGACGTCTCCGACGGTGAAGACTCCGAACTGCATGGGCTCGCCCTCCTCGAGTGGTGACCACCGGCCGCGCGCCCGATCGGGGTGCGCCGATGACATTGCTTGCTCGAACAAGGACTTGTCGCGGATTCTTCCCGGAGCCCTTGTGGATGGCGGTACATAGACTTGAGTGCCCGGACAACCACATGGAGAGCGGACACATGGAGCGAGCGGACACCCCGAGCGAAGCGCCCGTCGAGGAGCCCATCCGGCAGCCGATCCAGCAGTCCACCGAGGAGTCCATCGAGCAGCCCGTCGAGCAGCCCGGCGGCGACTGCGCCGAGGCCGAGGCCGCGACCCGTGGCGGCCCGGTCAGCCACGCGCTCTTCCGGGTGTCCCGGCTGCACCGGATGTACGCGGGCCACCTGCTGCGCCGCACCGGCCTGTATCCCGGCCAGGAGCTGCTGATGATGCGCCTGTGGGAGGCCGGCCCGCAGCGCCAGGTCGACCTGGTCCGCACCCTCGACTCCGATCCGGCCACCGTGACGCGCATGGTCCAACGACTGCAGAAGGCCGGCTTCGTCCGCCGGGCGGCCTGCCCGTACGACCGCCGCGTCGTGGTCATCGAGCCCACGATCGCGAGCCGGGCCCTGCGCCACGAGGTCGAGGAGGTCTGGCGGCAACTGGAGGAGACCACGCTCGGTTCGATGACCGCCGCCGACGAGGCCGCGGCCCTGCGCCTGCTCGGCGCCTTCGAGGAGAACCTCACGGCCGCCGCCTCCGCCGGGGCGGACGACCCCGCGATCCCGATCGAGCCACCTCGCACCGCGTGAATCCCTGACGGCGGGACGGGCCGAAGGAGCGCACCGACGGGAACGACCGCGCCTGCTCGACAAGATGACCAGCACGGCCGCCACCGCGATCACCCTGCGCGAGTACCCCCCCCCGGCCAAGCTCCGCCCGGCCGACACCGACCCGGCGCGACCCGCCCGCTCCCGGGGGTCCGCGCGCCGCTGCGGCCATCGATCGACGAGGCTCGAACCGGACTCGGGCGGTGCCCGTCGGCATGCCCGGCGAATCCCGGATCCGACCAGGGAGTCGAGCACGTGGCCGGTGCCCAGGGCGCCCGAAGGGGGCCTCGTTCGGACGGATCACCTCCTGTACTGTCGCGGATCATGCTCATCGGTCGGGACACCGAGCAGTCGACGATCGACAGGCTGTTGGCACGGGTCCGCGAAGGTGGCAGTGGAGCCCTCGTGATGCGGGGGGCGGCCGGGGTCGGCAAGACCGCCCTGGTCGACTACGCAGCCGACGCCGCCGACGGCCTTCGGGTGCTGCGCGGCACCGGCATCGAGTCGGAGATGGAACTCCCGTTCTCGGGCCTGCATCTGCTGCTCGGGCCGGGCCTGGACCGGATCCCGGATCTGCCGGAACCGCAACGACTGGCCCTACAGGCCGCGTTCGGCCTGGTCGGCGGCGGGCCCGGGGACCGGCTCCTGGTCGGCCTCGCGGTGCTGTCGCTGCTGGCCGAGCTCGCCGAGGACGGGCCGCTGGTGTGCCTGGTCGACGACGCGCACTGGCTGGACCGGGCCTCGGCCGAGGCCCTGTTGTTCGCGGCCAGACGCCTGCACGCCGAGGGGGTCGCGCTCGTGTTCGCGGCCCGGGACACCGGCTTCGCCGCGGCGGGCCTGACCGAGATCCGGGTTGACGCGCTGACCCCGGGCGCCGCGGCCGCGCTGCTGGACGGAGGGGGCCGCGTCCTCGAACCCGGGATCCGGCTTCGGGTCCTCGCCGAGGCCCAGGGCAATCCGCTCGCGCTGCTCGAACTCCCGGCCGCCGTCGAGTCCGAGCGGTTCGGCGGGGCGGGCGCCGCGCCCGGCGCGCTGCCGCTGACCGACCGGCTGCGGCGGGCCTTCCACGGCGAGGTGAGCCGGATGCCCGCGGCCACCCGGACCGTCCTGGGGGTGGCCGCGCTGGCCGGCACCGACGACCTGCACGTGATCCTGCGGGCCGCCGCCTATCTGGGGGTCGGCCCGGACGCGCTGGACCCCGCGATGGCCGCCGGGCTGATCCGCGCCAACGGCGAGGTCGTCGACTTCCGCCACCCGCTGGTACGCGCCGCCATCCACGACGGGCTGCCCCTCGCGCAGCGGCTGGCCACGCACGACGCGTTCTGCCGCACCCTGGATCCGCGCAGCCAGGCCGACCAGCGCGCGTGGCATCTCGGCGCCGCCGCCACCGCCCCCAACGAACTCGTCGCGACCGAGTTGGAGGACAGCGCCACCCGGGCCCGCGAACGCCGCGGGACCGCCTCCGCCGTGGCCGCCTACGAGCGCGCGGCCCAGCTGAGCACGGACCCCGACGCCGAGGCCCGCAGACTCACCCTGGCCGCCGAATCGGCCTTCGAGGTCGGCGACTTCGAACGGGTCCGGCAGCTGTTGAAGCGGGCCGCCGCCCGCACCGTCGACCGCGAGCAGCGCGCCCGCGCGAACCGGATCAGGGCGGGCCTTCGGATCGCCCAGGGCGCCCACGGCGACGCGGCCCGGCTGCTGATCGAGGGGGCCGGCCTGGTCGCGCCCGACCAACCGCTGCGCGCGGGCCGGCTGCTGATCGAGGCCACCCACAGCGCCTGGCACATCGCCGACGAGCGACTGCTCGCCCAGGTCGGCCACCGGATCGCCGTACTGCGACCACGCCTGCGCCACGACGATCGGCCCGTCTTCGACGTCGCGCGCGCCATCATCGATCTGGCCACGGGACAACCGCCGGACCCGGCCGACGACCTGCCCGACCTCGCCGCGGCACACGGCCGACACGACACCCTCGACGACGTGGCCACGGTGGTCGGGGTGGCCCTGATCGTCGGCCAGGACCGCGAGGCCTACGACATCGCCCGGACGGCGGCCGCCGAGGCCCGGGCCCGCGGCGACATCGGCCGGCTCCCCAAGATCCTGGCGGCCCAGGCCACGACCGAGATCCTGCTCGGCCGATACCGCGAAGCCGCCGCCTCCGCAGAGGAGTTGCTGCGGATCGAGGGCGCGACCGGCAGCTCGCTGTGGAGCGATCAGGCCAACGGCGTACTCGCCATCGTGGCCGCGATCGAGGGCGACGAGGAGCGTTGCCGCACCTTCGCCAGGGACGCCAGGGCCACCGAGACCGTCGACGGCGAAGGCCCGGGCAGCATCGGCGGGCCGCACGCGCTCGCCCTCCTCGACCTCGGCTACGGCCGGATCGAGGCGGCCCAGGACCGCTGGATCACACTCGCCGCCGGCTCGGCCCGCTACCTGGTCCTCGTCATGCGCAGCGCGGCGGACCTGATCGAGGCGTCGGTGCGCAGCGGCCGGCCGGAGCACGCCGAGGCGCCGCTCGCCCGCCTGGAAGCGTGGGCGCGGACCGCCCGTCGCCCGTGCGTGGAGGCGCTCGCCGCCCGCGGGCGCGCGCTCCTGGCGTCGGACGCCGAGGCCGAGTTCCACTACCGGACGGCCCTGCGGCTGCACGCCCGGGACATCCGCCCGTTCGACCAGGCCCGCACCGCCCTGCTGTACGGGGAATGGCTCCGCCGCAATCGCCGCAGCTCCGACGCCCGCCGCCATCTGCGTGATGCCCAGGCGGTCTTCGAGGACATCGGCGCGGTGCCGTGGACGGAGCGCGCGGGCACCGAACTCGGCGCGACCGTCGCCTCCCGGCCACGACACACGGGCGCGACCGGCAGCCTGACCTCACAGGAGCTGCACGTGGTCCGGCTGGCCGCACAGGGTCTGTCGAACAAGGACATCGCGGCCCAGCTCTTCCTGAGCCCGCGCACCGTGGGCCACCACCTCTACAAGGCGTATCCCAAGCTCGGCGTCACCTCGCGCAACGACCTGCACCGGGTCGAGGCCATCGAGGCCGTCGAGGCGGACGAGGCCGTCGAGGCCGTCGAGGACTGATCGGCGGTCGGCCGAGCAGCCGGCCGGGCGAACGGCCGGCCGGAACGGCTTCGTCCTCGGCGGCCTGGGCCGGGGTACGACGGGCATATCCGCTCTGCTCCCGTTTCTGCTCCCGTTTCCGCTCCTGCTCCTGCTCCCGCGTTTCGAGCGCGGCGGAACCTTCCGGCCGTTACGGGGTGCTGGTGGCGGTCGTCGGAGTCGCGCTTGGGATGAGGGCCCCCGTGAACGTCGCGTCGGGGACGGTCCCGGGAGTCGGCTGAAGCCCGACGACGACACGGAAGCCCTCGAGGATTTCGTTCGGGACATTGAAGAGTTGATTGGTGAACGTGCTCGTGCCCGGCGCGATCAAGCCGGTGAGCTCTTGGTGGTCGAGTTGGCTGTGCGTGATCCGCTCGGCTCGGCCGCCGCCCGAGGTGCCGCTCATTTCCCGGATGACGATGCCCGACACGTCGTAGGGAGCCGACGACCTGTTCGTGACCGTGAGCGTCACCACGCACGGCGTGGACCCGGGCCCGCCCGTCCCCTCGATCGGCGTCGCCTCGACCCGCGAGACGGACAGCACGATGTCGCCCGGCATCTGTACCCACCCGCCCACCGGCGCCGAGTAGGACCGCCCCGGCGCCCGGGTGTTCCCGGACGCCGGCCCGCAGAGCCTGAGCCATTGGTCCTGGGTGAGCCCGGGCTCGGCGCAGTTGGCGACCGTGGCCGGCGCGGTGATCGAGGGCGCGCGGACGGACGGCGCACTGTCGTCGTCATCGCCGCACCCGCCCAGCGCCAACGCGGTGGCGATGGCGGCGACGAGCAGCATCGGTCGGCAGTGCATGGAGCCCTCATCTCGTGTGGCCCGGCGCGAGCGTCGAAACAAGAGCCAGCAAATCACGCAAACACCTAAATATCGGCCACCAACGAACCACCCCCACGCCGTGTCCGGCCCAGGCCGCGTCGGCGGCGAACTGCTTCCTCTATCCTCCGGAACGCAAAGCTGATTGATCCTCAGGTGAGCGGGCGGGGTATGAGCGCACAGGTGGGCGGGTCGGATGAATCAGCTGAAGTGGCCGAAACAGCCACGGTCGAGATACCGGGGACGGCCGAGTCCCGCGAGTCCGGGGAATCCGAAGGCCGCGAACAGAAGGTCACCTGGGGCGAACTGTTCTTCGACGTGGTCTGGGTGTTCGCGGTCACGCAACTCGCCACCTCGCTCGCCTACTCGCACGGTGTCGGCGGTGCGGCCAAGGCCCTGCTCCTGGTCGTGCCGCTGTGGTGGTGCTGGGTCGGCGCGACCGTGCTGGGCAACACCGCCGGCGACGCGGTCGACACCGCCAAGGTCCGGTTCACGCTGTTCGCCCTGGGCGGCTGCGGCCTGGTGATGGCGGTCGGCATCCCGAGGGCGTACGAGACCGGGGACCGCGGCGGCGCGACGCTGTTCGCCGTCGCGTATGTCGTGCTCCGCACGCTGCTGTGGATCGCGCTGCGCAGCCGGCCGGCGTTTCGGGGCAACACGTGGAATCCGTTCACCTGCGCGCTGGCGGTGGCCGGGCCGCTGCTCGTGCTCGGCGCGGTCCTCGAGGGCCCCGGACGGGTGGCCGCCTGGTCGGCCGCCGCGGTCGTCGAGATCGGCGGCTGGGTGGTGCTCAGCGACAAGCTGGACGGCGTGCGGTTCGAGACCTCGCACCTGCCCGAGCGCTTCGGGCTGTTCCTGATCATCGCGCTGGGCGAGACCGTGATGGCGGTCGGCACGCAGTCCTCCGAGTACCCGTTCACCGTGCCTCGGCTGGCCATGCTGGTGATTGGTTTCGTCCTGATCCTGGCGCTGTGGTGGACATACTTCCACTACGGCGCCCCGGCCGCGCGACACAGCCTGGAGACCGACCCCAAGCAGTCTCGCATCGTGCGCGAAATCTTCACGTACTGCCACGCCTCGTATGTCACCTCGATCATCTGCGTGGCGGTGGGCCTGAAGAAGGCGATCGCGCACCCGATGGACGCGCCGTCGGGCACCCCGGCGCTGCTGCTCGCGCCCGGCGTCGCGCTGTTCCTGCTCACCTTCTGCTACTCGCGCTGGCAGATGTTCGGCGCGGCCGGCACGCTGCGCTTCGGATTCGGGATGCTCGCGGTCGTGCTGGCGGTATGCGCGCCGCTGATGCCCGCCGTGGTGGTCGCGGGCCTGGTGGCGCTGCTGCTCGGGGCGCTCAACGGGCTGGAGGCGTGGAACGTCGAGAACGGCCGGCCGATCCCGCTCATGCGCATGCCAAGGATGTTCACGCGGGCCTGACGCATCGCCCGTTCGCCGCGCGTAGTCGCCGCTCGCGCGGTGAATGCTCTCCTGGGATGGGTACCGGGCGCCGAGTCCGGCTCATCCGACGCGCGGTCGATCACATCGCGTGCCGCTGGGTCGAGTCGAGCGAGGCCGAGTGCCGTCGGAAGCCGAACTGGTCGCGAGACTGGCGAAGGTCAAGGAAACCGAGACCTCCCTCGCGGCCCAGGTGCTGCGCACCACCGTCGCGGCGGTGGTGGCCTACGTGGCCGGGGTGTGGCTGACCGAGAACTCGCAGCCGATCCTGGCGCCGCTCACCGCCCTGCTCGTCGTACAGGTCACCGCCTACGCGACCTTGACCAACGGCCTGCGGCGAGTGGCCAGCGTGGTGGCCGGTGTGCTGATCGCGGTCCTGTTCAGCGAGGCCGTCGGCCTGAACTGGTGGAGCCTGGCGCTCCTCCTGGTGGCCTCGCTCGGCATCGGCCACCTCGCCCGTCTGGAGGACTCGGTCAACGAGGTCGCGATCAGCGCGATGATCGTGCTCGGCGTCAGCCAGGTGGCCGACACCGCGTGGGACCGGATCGCGGAGACCCTGATCGGCGCCGCCGTCGGTATGGCCTTCTCGCTCCTCCTGGCCCCACCAGTGCATGTTCGCCCGGCGAACGAGGCGGTGATGGACGCGATCGGGGCGCTGAGCCGGTTGCTGGACAAGATGGCGCGCGAGATCACAGTCGAGGTCCCCCACGCGCGCACGGTGGCCTGGCTGGAGGAGGCCCGGCGCATCGACCGGGACATCGTGCGGGTCGACGCGACGCTGTCCACGGCCGAGGAGGGCACCCGACTCAACCCCCGCGGCCGACGCGTGTCGTTCACGGTGCTGGCCCTGCGCAGCGGACTCGACGCGCTGGAGATCAGCGCGGTGGCCTTGCGCACGGTCTGCCGGTCGCTCACCCAGCTGTACCAGGACGACGAGGACCGCACGCTTGTCCCTCGCGCCACCGCAGAGTCGCTGCGCAGCCTCTTCCACGCGCTCGCCGCCTTGTTCTCGGCGTACGGATACCTCGTCGTCAGCCAGGGCCAGGAGCATCCCGGGGCGATCGAACGCGCCGAGGAGATCCTGCGGGAACGGCAGGAGCAGGCCGAGGCGGACCGCCGCCGCACGGAGGCGATCCTGCTCGCCGACACGATCGAGAACCCCGACCGCTGGGAGTTGTACGGAACCGTGCTGGCCTCGGTGGACAAGCTCGCCGACGAGACCCGGGCGGCCTGTGTTCCGGGCGGCTTCGCCCGACGGGTCGAGGAACGCGGTGCGAGCGCCGCACGAATCCCCGTGCGCGAGCGCATCCGCCGGGTACTGGCGCCGCGAGACCGCCTGGTCCGAGTAACCAAACGAGTGCGCCGGCACGCGAAGCCCCGCCACCGACGCTGAAGCCCCACCCGCGGCCTATCCCGACCGGATGTCCTTCGTCCGCACCCTGAGGATCGTCCACCGCCGTGTCACCGACCAAGCGGAGCAAGACCTAATCACCGGTATTGGCCCTGGATCAGTAGTTCCAGGGGCGTTGCTCGCCCGGATTTACTTCGGCCGCGAAGTCGTCCGCGATCGTGGCGATCGCCGAACGCCCCTCGATCTGCGCGAGCCAGGCGTGCGGCATACGCACGTCGCCGTGCAGGGCTCCGAGCAGGTTGCCGCAGATGGCGCCGGTGGAGTCGCTGTCGCCGGAGTGGTTGACGGAGAGCAGGAAGGCGGCCTCGATGGGAGTGCGTGGCGGGTTCGGATGGCTCTGGGCGCCCTGTTGGCCGACGTGCAACGTCTGGTGCGGAGGGCGCGCCAGTACCGCATAGACCGCGATGGCCAAGGCTTCTTCGGCGATCCAGCCGGCGCCCAGGGTCTCCAGCTTCTCCGAGGTTGCCTCGCCGTCGTCCGCGAGATCCACGGCCTTGCGCAGGGCGACCGTCGTCTCCTCGTGACCGTCGTAGCGCGCCAGCAGACGCAGGGTCCGCAGGACGGCGGCCTCCATCGACTCGCCGTCGATCAGGTGCCTGACGATGACGGCGAAGGCTCCTGCGGCGTAGTAGCCGGTGGGGTGGCCGTGGGTGATCCGGGCACAGGTGGCGGCGAGTTCGAAGGCCGATTGGACCCCGACGTCGGTGAAGCCGAACGGCGCGGAGCGCATGACCGATCCGCAGCCCTTGGAGTCGGGGTTCACCGGCCCCGGAGTCCCGTCGAACTTGCCGTCCCGGACCGGGATGTATGCCTGGCGCAGGCCGGACAGGCATGCGTTGCCAGGGGCGCGCCGCGCGTACAGCCAAGGTTCCTGGCGCAACCATCCGGTGCGGTGCCGGGTGTCTTCGGTCGGCGGCGGTGAGGGGTGTGTCTGAGTGTCCAGCCAGCGCAGATAGGCCTGTTGTATCAGCGTCGTTTCGGCTCCACCGATGCCCTTCGCCTTGGACCGATGGTAGGCCCGGAGGTAGCCCTCGGCGGTGAAGAGCGTCATCTGGGTGTCGTCGGTGATCCGGCCGGTCACCCCGTCGCTGTCGGGGACCAGGTCGGTGATGCCCGCTTGGCCGTACTTGGCCCGGATCGCGGCAAGGGACAGGAACTCGATGGGGTTGCCCAGCGCGTCGCCGATGGCTCCGCCGAGCATGCAGCCGCGCACGCGGGCGCGGTAGGCGGCCAATTCGTCCCATGAACGGTGTTTCACTGGCGGTTCCTTGCTTGAGGCGGGTAGTTATTCTCGATTTGAGAATCATTGCAGATCGAGCGCTATGGCGTTGGCGTTCGATCCTGCTGTCGGTCCGGAGTTTCGGGCGGCCTGGCGGGACGCGCTCGTGTACGCGGCGCCGCAGCCCGAGTGGCACCTCGCGTCGAACGCGGGGTGACGGTGGGTCAGACGGTCGGCGCTCGGTGCGGGGGAGCCGAGCGGGGATGCAACGCGCGCCCGGATCGCCCTCGGTGAGGCTGCCGCCGGCCCCGAACCTTGTCGTCCCGCTTCCAGACGCACCATCACTTTGCCGGGCACGATCCCCGTCCGTCGCCACGTGGCGACGCGTTCGGGCGTCCACATGAGCGGCTGGGCCCGGGTCGCGGGCGCGACCTCGACGTGGACGGCGGGGTTGAAGACGATCTTGCGGGCGGCGATGGCCTTGTTCAGCGCCGCCCGCAGGCAGGACTTGATCCGCTGCGCCGACGTCGGGCCGGTGATCCGACGAAACGGCGGCATCTCGGCGATCTGGGCGCGCAGGGCGGCTCGCCGGGCGCGGTTCCCCGTCCCCTTCCACGACATCGTCGCCGGCCGGTCCAACGCGGAGCGGCGCAGGGCGTTGGATTCGTTGTGTGAGGGCGCATCGGCAGGCTGACCATCAGGCTGCCGATGTGCCCTGTCGTTCGGCGGTTGCCGTCGTCTGGACCGCCTGGCCTGTGGCGCGTGACGGCTTCGTCCCACAGGCCGGGAGTGTCAGCGTCCGCGTGCGTATCGGTCTTTCTTGAAGAAGTAGAGGTCGGTGGCGTGGCCGGGGACGCGGCAGACTTCGTCGAGGCCGGTGGTGAAGTCCTCGGCCAGTTGCCAGGTGTGGGCGATGGCCTTCGGGCCGGCGGTGATCTTCTCGTCCGGGGTCTGGTACTCCGCGTACTGGGAGCCCTTGAACAGGTACACGTTCAACGGCCTGCCCGGGGTGGCGCAGGCGGCGTCGATGCCGTCGGCGAAGGCGGTGCTCTTGAGTCCGGGCCAGCCGTCGGCGATGGCCTTGGGGCCGGAGGTGACCTTTTCCTCGGTGGCGCGGTAGCGCAGGTACTGGTTGCCCTTGAACAGGTACAGGTCCGTCGAACTGCCCGGGACGGTGCACGCGGCGTCGATGCCCGCGGCGAAGGCGGTGTCCTTCAGCCCCGCCCAGCCGTCGGCGATCTTTTTGCCCGGCGAACCCCCGACCTCGCGGACGAGGGTCGAGCCCCACGGGCACCAGTGGCATCCGGGCAGGAAGGCCCCGCACGCCTCGTCCAGGTGGTCCTCGGTGTACTGGATGCCCGCGTCGCACACCTCGATGGCCATATCGAAGAAGTCGATGGTGGCCGGGTCGAGGTGGAAGCTCCACCCCGGGTTGTAGGGTTCGGGCCGCTTGATGATCCTTCCGTGGACGTGCACCCGCTGTGTCTCCTGCCCGAGCAGGATCTTTCTGGCGTGGTCGATCTTGGCGGGGTCGGTGAGCTTGATGACGAACTCGCCGGGCTCCGGCCGGTTTTGGAACGCGAAATATGCCTCGGTCATGAGGATGTACCTCTCGGTTGTTTTCTCACTGGGGACTTCGGGGCTGCGGACGGTCGTTCCGCGGCCTGCCGGCAATCCGCCGGGGCTCGTGTACCGCCGTCGGCGATGACAGTCGCCTGTAGGCGGGCGCTGCGGCCGGGGAAGGCATCCGCGAACCGGAAGGCCGAGCAGACAGGAGGAACGACCTCCTCCGACGAGCACTCAATGTATGCAGATGAGTGCATAGTGTAGTGAAGCTGGAGTCTGTCGGGCGGTACCTCGTGCCGCTTCGGGGCACCGGGTCCTCTGACGCGGCCGAACACGTGGACTCCCTGACGGTGGCGTGGGAGGCCCAACACAGGGGAGCATTCGTCGCCGGCGCTCTCACCCCGAACTCGTGGCACGAATCGCCACCTCGGAAGTGCCGCCGACATCGACTACCGGGCCCGACGCGTGGGTCCGGCGCACGGACCGCCCCCGCAGCGCCGCAGTCGGCGCCCACGCAGGCGACGCCAGGCTCTCGGCGAGCCGACTGGTCACCGCCGCACGCACCGCCCTGGCCCACTCGACGACGCCCTCGCCCGCCGGCACCACGCCATAGCGGCCACCGCTACGGCGACCGACACGAACGCGCCCCCGAACACGACCGCCGCACGCTCACGCACCGGCACCGAGGGATACAGCCACCCGTACCCGTCCGTGCGCGTGCAGGGCATCGAGCCGGTGCCCGGCGCGATCCTCACCGACACCGAAGCCACGTACAGTGCCGCCGCCCGCCGGCGATCCACCGCCACCAGCGTGTCGCTCGTCGCCGCGATCGTCGAAGAAGCCGACGCACGGCCGGACTTCGCAGAGATCGTCCGCCGTGCCACGCGTGGCGGACGCTGACCACACCAGCGAACGCCCCGGTCACCGTGCCACCGCGGCTGCCCGCAGGGAGTTAGTGAAGTAGATCACCGAGGTCAGCGCGCATGACGCGTCTCCGGATTCTGAGCGCATCACGGTAGCCCGGGCCGATTCGTCCTTTCCACCATCTCCGCACGGTATAACGCTGCGTATTGTGCGGGCGGACACGCCGCCCACGATGGCGCTGAGGCAATGCCAGGGCCGAAAGGGCCTGCAGCATCAGGCGTGGAGGCGGAACGTGCCCCTCAGGGCGTCCGCGTACGTCACGTCCGCTGCGAGGTCGGCGAGTGCAGTGTCGATCGGCCTGCGGGAGACGAGCACCCGGTAGTAGATGGGGGCGCCCAGCGTCGGGCGACACCGTATCCGCACCGGTGACCGCTCGGCGGTTCGCGACGTGTTGTCGTGCGCCGAACCCCAACCCAAGCGTCCTACTCGCATCCCAATCCTGCTTCATTTCGGAGGGTGGGGGAGGGAAGCGGCGAAGACCCGCCGGCGGCCGAAGCACGACCGTGTGCGGGGGAGGTTCGAACAACGGGGCCGAAGGTGTCGGCGAGAAGGGGCAACACGGCCAGCGCCTGCACTTGTGCCGTGTGGGTCCCGTTCGTTCGAGCGACGTCGGTTGCCCCGGCGAGCAGACTCGTTCGTGGCATCCGGGTGGCGGTTTTTCGCTCACCGGCGGACATGCCAGCGATCGTTGCCGGGTCGGTGCCACCCGAGGAATGGGCGCGCGAGGCCGCGGCGCGGGAGGGGGCGGCTCGCCGTTCCCGCCCCGTGGCCGGGTCGACCCGGCCGGCAAAGTCCACGGCGGTGGCCACCAGGCCGTCGGCGGCGTCCGCGAATGCGTCGAGGTCGAGGGGTGAGGCGTCGACGTACACCTTCGCCGTATCACTCGCGTCGTGACCGAACAGGGAGACGTCGACACCGGATTCACCCAGAGCCTCCCGCTTGTTGGCGGCGGCGTACGGGCTTACGTCCGATTGCACACGGGCGTCGTCCACTTCCGCCCATCGAGGATCTTCTGCCGATGGATGGGGTCGAGACGAACGCTGCAGTTCCCGGTGCGCGTGCCAGGTCAACAGGGCCTGGTCCCGATTCCACAAGACAGGGGCAAGCCGGCCCAGTTCTTGCGCGGCGGACGAGTATTCGGCGGAATCGGGTTCCACCCGGTCCAACTGTCGCCAGAGCTCGGCGGCCCTGGCAGCGTCGGCTTCGGTTGCTCCCGATGCGACGAGCCAGCCTTTCAGAGTCGCTTTGGTCGTTGTCACGTTCGCTTGGTCGGCCGTCAGCTTGTCGGGCAGGAACGTATGCGCCGGGTCGTGGCGCATGGCAGGCGTGTGCACATTTTCGTGCAGGCCGACATGCAAGGGTGAGACGATCGGATCGTTCCGGTCCAGTCCCAGGCGGCGGGCGTACTTGCCCACCCACTCCTGCCCCTCGCGGAACAATCGGTGGCGCGGGTCGAAGGCGACGTCCAGCGTGTTCGTATAGCTGTTGTGGCCGGGCACGGCGAGGACGGGCAAGTTCGTGGGGACGATGCCATAGCTGTCCGGTGCCAGTTTCCCGGGGGTCAGGCCCCATTGATGTCCCGCGGTGATCGCGAGGACCTTGGACTCGTACAGGGGGTCGGCTCCCGCGCCATCGTCGTTCGGTGTCAGGTCCACCGCGACGTTCCGGCCGGTGTACGCCTTGAACATGCCGGCGACGGCGCGATTGAGTTCGTCCGCATCGCGGGCATCCACCACGGTTCGGTAGAAGCTGTCGTCCGGGGTGATGCCCCCGGGCATCCGAGACGCCGGAGCCGATTGGGCAACCGAGTCCGCGACCAGGGCGTCATGACTCTGCGTCGCCCGCCACAATTGCAAACCGAACCCGGGTGTGCCGCGCAACATGTGATTCGGCGAGTGGTCGGGCACGCTGCTCAACGCGGATTCCTCTCCAACGACTCCGACTGTGGGCGCCTCGACTTCGGTGACTCATGACCAGTCGGCTCCGGTGCTGCGCCAACTCCGCAGGCCCGATCTTTCATCGCCGCGGGGCGAGACCGGCAATTATGGTGAAGTGCATGGGACCCCTCCAAGTCTACTTTCCGATGGGTCGAATGGTGGCCCGCTCGCGCTATTCGGGCTTCGGCTTGTCATGGCCGAGCCGATGAAACGGCACGAGAACGAGCCTCGCGGAGCCCTCCGCGCTCGTTGCGAGCCAGGACCCGCCGTTCCAGCCGGTACGTAGCCGACCTGTACCCGGGCCAGGCCAAGACCGACGTCCGCGACGCCCACGTCATGTGGCGGACTCCGGTGCGCGTCCGTGGCTGGTTCCGCTGGTCGTGGCCGGCGGCGCGTTCCTGTCGGTTGTGCTGGTACGTCTGTTCGCGTCGGCTGCAGCCGGGCGCGGAACGGACGCGGCGATCGATGCGGCACATCACCGGCCGCTCGGCATCCGGGGCCGGGTCGCAGTGGTCAAGATCGGCCCGTCCGCCCTCACAGCCTCGTGAGCGTCGGCCGTGGCACGCTCCCGCAACAACGCGAGCGTCCCCGAATCCTCCGGCCACCCCCGCGCAAGCGCCCCGACCGCAACCCGTCGAACGATCTCCTCTTCGTCCGAGACGGCGAACTTCCACAAGAACGTGCGCGTTTCAGGGTCCCCTGACCACCCCGGCCCGATTGCCCGGACCGCAGCGTGCCGAACGACCCAGTGATCGTTGATGGCGAACTCACGCAGCAGCTTGCGTGCCTCAGGATCCGTCGGCCACCCTTGCGCGATCGCTCCGAACACCACGCGAAGTCAGTATCGGCCACATCCACGACCCGGGTCTGCGGAACTACCAGAGAGCCCACCAAGGCGAACTCGGCACGAGGGAACGGCGTCACCCGAGCCGCCGAGGTGGCGCAGCACGCGATTCACGGACTGGGCGGGGGCTGGGGCGAGCCGAGTGAACGACAACAACCCGGTCACGGTCGACGCGGGACTGGCCGCGCTCGCCCGGGCCCTGCAGGCCGCCGAGCCGCAGGGGCAATACGCACGCGCCCCCGCCATTCGAGCATTTGGGCCACCAAAGCGAGCTCAACTACACAGAGTTACCAGATCGCGGGGGAGTCATCGAGCCCAATCGGAGCGATTGGGAGGCCATTGTGAGGCCGGAAGTCCGCGACTGGCACTCATCGAACCGGATTTCACGCCCTCTCACGGATTTCGAGGTGGGCGCGCACACCCCGACTGCCCGCAACCAAGGAGGTGACTTGTCGGATTCACGCACCTTGCGCTCATGCCCCGGGCAACCGAGCAAGCACCGCCCATCGGGTCGTTCCCGCAGGTCACGGCGTGTCCGGGGATACTTGCAGCATGTTCGATCCGTTACCGGTGCTCTGCCGGTGGGCAAAACGCGGATCACCGCCGATGTCCAACCGGGCCGTTAGCTCAATTGGCAGAGCAGCGGACTTTTAATCCGCGGCCGAACAACGAGTGAAAACCCGAGACTTGGCCCTGGTTCGCATCGCGACTCTCTGACCTGCTGCTTTGCGCCATCCAGACGCTACCGGGTACGAGCCTCTACGGCGGGGAATGGCATTGTGAGCCCGGGGTGAGCCCGAACGTCCCGCGACCTCGGTAGGCAGGACCGCGAACATCCGCGGTCACGGATCCCGCTGTCACGCTGGGTGAACCGGTGCCGAAAGCAACCGCGCCGCAGCGTCGCCGAGGCCCCGGACCATCGCCGCGAGCGTGGAGTCGACTCCCGAGCGCGGGCGCGGTGGCCGCCGGGGCACCGATCGCCTCCCCGCCAAAAACGGCGGCGTGCACTCGCCCCACCGACGCCGCCGAGCGCATCGCCGGACCGGCCCTGATCGCTCGGAATCCGCCAGTGTCCGCGCCCACCAACACCCGCGCACCCCACCACATCGCGAAGTTCCGCGCGAACGCCGCGACGACATCGGCCACGACCAGCATCACCAACATCCCCGCCGAACACCCGCCCGGCGGCCACGAGCACCATCGGCGCCGCGAACCCCGCAACCGCCGAGGACTACGCGGACGTTCGCAGTGGTCACATCGGTCGACGCGTCATTGGTGCTCGGCGCTGCCCCTCGCTCCCAAGGAGCGAAGGAACCGACTCGGCTCTCCATGCCAGGAGATGGCCAAGGCGTCCCGGGCCCGGGTCGCGGCGACGAACAACAGTGAGCGGGCCCGCTGCAATTCACGCTTGTGCCGAGCCGGATCGGTGCGCGCCCAGTTCTCCACCGCCGACCTCGGTACCAGGCCCTCGGAAACGCCCGCGATGATCATGCGTTGGTATTCGAGCCCCTTGAAGCGATACATGGTGCCGACATGCACCCCCTCCTCGTGGCGGGGGCCGTCCTGCGTGATCTCCGTGGACACGATGCCTCGTTGGGCAAGCCGATAGGCCACCTGCGTGACCATGTCATTCGTCGGCACGCAGATCGCCACCGACTCACGGGCGACGTCGTGCCAGTCCCCGAGTTGCTCCAGCACGAGATCCATCTCGTCGTCCCAACTCGCCGCGGAACGCAGGACGGGACGTACTCCGTGCAGCACCGACCGATAGCCGGCAAGGTCATCGCCGCCACCGTCGAGGTCGTCGTAGTCGATGCCTTCCAGGACCCCGACCGCCGACTTGAGAATCTCCCGGGTCGTGCGATAACTGAGGGTCAACTTGGCCGACCGCCCCCGGATGTTGACGCCCAGGCTGCCGAGGGTGACCTGGTTGTCGTAGATCCTTTGGTGGGTGTCACCGACCAGAAAAATGTCGTTTCGGTCGGTCGGCACCATCGCGCGGAGCATCTTCCAGTGGGCCGCGCCGAGGTCCTGCGCCTCATCGACCACGATGTGCCGATAGCGGTAGCGCAGCCAGGCGCCGGTCCCGGATTCGACATGGATGTTGCCGGGGCCGCCCCGGTCCGCGTCCTGTCGCGTCCGGCTGTCGATCTTGGCCTTCCGAGCGATCTCCAACTGGGCCGCCCGCTCGGCCACCTGCCGATGCGTCTCCAACCCCTTGACGTCCAGGCGCTGGGTGAAGCGTTCGGCAAGCTGCCAGACTTCCGCCCGCTCGGCCCGTGAAAGGCTGCGGCCCCGGCCCGCCCGCCGGACGCGGAAGTAGTCGGCGCGGGAGGTGACCGCCTGCCCGAGAATCACCTGATTCCACTCGTCGCTCAGGAACTCCGCGTCCCAGTGGTTCTCGCCGGCTTCCACCAGGAGTTGGCGCCACTCGGTGAGCGCCTGGCCATCCTCGATACGTCGCTTGGACCGACCGGGATCGGACTCGCTGACGACTCGCCTCGCAAGCTGGTCCACGTGCGTGATCTCGACGCGGGACAGCGTCTCGGGACCGCCCAGCGAGATCAGTCGAGCGCGCAGATCGGCGGCCAGGTTCTTGTTGAACGTCGTCAACAGAACGGGCTTGTTGTGCCCCGGCGGCAAGCGGTCGACGAGATGCTTCACCCGGTGCAACGCGACAATGGTCTTTCCCGTACCCGGCCCGCCGCTCACCCGGGCGGGGCCCGAGAAGTCGCGATGCACCAACTTCTCCTGGGAAGGATGGAGGAAGACCTTCCAGCGGCCGAAATCCCCCTCGTCCAGGATGCTTTGCAGCGATTCGTCGTCCGTGACGACCACGGCCTGCGAGCGCCCGATGGCCGCCTGCCAGTCCTCGACGTCGATTCTCTCGTCCTGCTCGACCGCGACGGGCTCGGTGACCTGCTCGCGAACCTGCTCGTACGGAACTCCGTCGCGCAGCCTGAGCAGGACCTCGCCGGTGTGCCGGGGGGCGTACTCGGCGAGGCCGAGAAGCTCGTCGTCGGTGGTCAGCTTCGCGACGATGGGGATGAGCGGTTCGGCCACGCCGAGCGCCGCCAACTCCTCGGCGCTGTACCGCGCGAACAGCGGCTCGGGTGTGGCCGGTCGTTCTTCGGTGACCGGTTCGGCCACCTGCGAGGGGGCGGGAGTCGCCTGGTACAGAACATCCTTCTCGACATCCTGGAGGTCGACGTACTCGATCGCGCCGGTCACCTGGTTGATGCCGTAGGCCAGGCGATCCAGGTGCTGATGGACCTTGGCCCGGTCCTTCACCGAGACGAGCAGCCAGTCGTTGCCGGCCAGGCGCAGCAGCAACGCCCGGTACTGGCGATTGACCCGCGCCGACCACAGCCGACCGTCACCCTTGAGGGGCTTGAGATCGAAGCCGGGCGCGTTCGGATTCTTGCGGAATTCGTGCTGGAACTTGTAGACCGCGCCGACGATCGCCCGGTCCAGCTTGACGATCTCCTTGTCGGCCTTGTCCAGCAGACGCAGAGTCGCGCCCGAGGTCGGCGTGTCGGCGCTGCTCATCGGTCCTCCTGGTCGTCGTGCCCGTCCACGTCGTGTGCCGCTCGCGGCTCGTGCGTCAGCGCTTCGGCGAGTTCCGCGGCCGTCCACGCGGCTGCGGTCCGCACGGTCCAACCCGCGGCCGCGTAGGCCTGATCACGCGCCTCGGCGTCACCGTCGGGCGCACCGTCGACATCCGGCCGGTGGGCCAGGACCACGCCGACCCGGTGGTCGGGCCAGGCGAGTTCGGCGGGCCAGGCCGCGTCGCCCAGCTCGAATCCGGCGAGCGGCGCGCGGATGCCCATGTCGGCCAGTGTTTCGGCCAGTTCGGGCAGTCCGGGGTCCTCCACGAGGTAGGCGAGGACTTCGTCCCAACCCTCATCCCGCCCCTCACCCGATGCGGCGACCGCCGCATCGGTCTCGGGTCGGGGCTCCGGGACCATCTCCGCCGCGTGGCCTCCTGCACGGACGTCGGCCGCGTACGCCCGTCGCGAGGCCAGCCAACCCGCGCCACCGGTCACGGCCAGTTCCACCGGGTCGAAGCCGGTCAGTTGGCTCGCCGCGAGTTGCACGCCGTCGCCGTCGCCGTCGTTGAGGAACTGCAACAGGTTGGTCCAGTACAGCCAGGCCTGCCAACGCCTGTGGTGCGCCTGCCGGTCACCGCCCACCGTCTCCATGCCGTCGTCGAGCACGGTGAGCGCCGTCCAGGCGGCTGCGGACTGACCTCCTCGCAGGTCGAGCGCGATGGTCAGCGGGCAACCGGCGGCGTCCCTCGTCGCCATGATCTGCACGGCCCCCCGGCCACCTGCCAATCGGTTCCCCGCCAATGCGTCCGAGACGCGTCGTGCGATCTCGGGACCGTCCGCGAGCGCCCTGCTGGTCGCCGATACGGCGGCGAATCCGGCCAGCGCGCTTTGCGTGCGACGGCGCCACAGATCGGGATCGGGGCTGGTCAGATAGCCGATCAGGGTCTCGACCGGATTGGTCCACACGAATCGCGGCAGGTCACGGGGGTCGCCGGCGTGCAGACGCCGGTGAATGTCCGAAGCGGTCTTGCGTGCCGTGTTGTGGTACGGCGCCCACACCGGATCGGCGGGCTCCTGCGCCTGCCCGGTCCAGATCCGGACGTCGTCCCAGGTCAGTTGAAAGACCTGCCAACCGCGATCGGCCCGCAGCCGGGTGCGTTTCACCGCGTCGTCCGCGATCCGGTTGTACTCCGCACTCGCGTGATATTTGAAGCCGTCGAGGTAGACCGCCACTCGTCGCCGATCGTCGTCGAGGCTGCGGAAGACCACGTCCGGGCGGGTGAAACCGAGATCGGTCTGCGTCTCCATCTGCCAGCCGCTGACCCTGCCGTCCGGTGCCGTGAAGCGCAGCGTTATGTCGCGCTCCCCGTCCGGGGTGAGCGCGGAACGCACACTCACGTCGTCGGTGCGCTCGGCCCAGTCGAACAGGCCACGACGAAAGAGTGCTTCGAGCTCGCTCTCCACCTGATGGACCAGGGTGATCTCGCGAGTCGTACCGACCGGCTCGATCTGCCATCCCTCGCCCTCGCGCCCGAGAAGTTCGCCGAGCATGTCGAGCGCGTGCTCACGGGAGACCAACTCGTATTCGCTGTCGGTCACATGCCGCAACAGGCAACGGTGGCACGCCGTTCGCCCCTCGGAGACGCACACGCACGTCTCGATGACCCCGCGCGCTCTCGTCAGGACGTCGCGCAGTCCGTCGGGCCCGGCGAGGCGGTGCAGGTAGCCCGTCCCGCCGGGCAAGGTGTCGTACAGCACGAGGTAATGCCGATTCGCCCCCGAGGGGCCACCGTCCGGATCCGCCATCGACGAGGCGACCACCGCCAGGTGGTCGGGGTCACCACCGTAACTGCGGGCGATGCCCGCCAGCACGACCGCCTTCAGCGACACCAGTCGTTCCTCGGTGTGCGCGGTGACGGCGGGAATGAGGATGCGTAGCGCCTCGCTGCGCAGCTCGTGCGCGAGAAGCAGTTTGAGGCCCGTTCGCGAGGCACGGGTGTCGCCGAGTGCTTCCCGTATCCGAGGGCACCAGGGCCGGTGATATTTCGAGGGGCTGACCGGTACCGGACTCCCGTGGTCCGACGGGGGGCCGCCGTCCGCGTCCGCGTGGCCGCACGCGTCGCAGACCCAGAAGGGGTTCAGACGCACCACCCGCCCGGCGAACGAGTCCTCGGCCCCGCCCTCGACGCGAGCCACACCGACGTTGATGTGGCGGATCATCGCCTGGCGGGTGAACTCCCAGCCGAACGTGGCCTTCTTGTGTCGCCAAGCCTCGTCGATGTGCTCCTGGGCGATGTCCACCGCCGGAACGATCGTGTAGTGGCGACGTTCACGGTCGTCGAAGTCGTCACGGACCCGCACGTCGTCGCGCTGGTCCCGGGCCTGAACCCGCTGGGGCACTAGGACCCTGTGCAGGCAGCCGACGTCGCCGATGGCGGTGCCGGTGCAGCGCGGGCAGACCGAGGCGTCGGCTTGGGCGCGATGGGTGCGTACGTGCCCGCAGTCGGGGCAGATCCGCCACCACGTCCAGGCCGGCCGATCCGCGCTGCCGATGTCCAGGCCCGAGATCCGATGCTTGTAACCCTGAACGTAGTAGTGGTTGCCGGGCGCGAAGTCCTCCAGCGCCAATCGAGCCGAGCGGTCGTACTTGAGCACCTTGCTGTGGTGCTCGGCCCGCCCGTCGGCGCCGTTCTCCTTCCAGGTGAGCGTGGCCTCCAACTCGGTGACGGAATCGACCAGGCTGTAGTTGGGCAGCAGGCCGAAGTCGACGAGCGCGCCGTGCGCGGTGTCCCGACTGATCTCCCCAGCCCGCCGCGCGACGGCCCGACGCTCGGCGCGCAATTCCCGGCCTTGCCGCTGGTGTTCGGGGTCACCGGCGACGAGTTCCCCATGGGCCTTGTCGATCGCGTCGATCCGGCGTCGCAACTCCTCGCGACGGTTCTCCCAACCCCGCCGAGCCTCGTTCAGGGCCGTGGAGAGCCCTCCACAGGCGTAGGCCCGCAGCGCGTCGGCGGCCTGCGGGCTCACTCCCGTACCTCGGTCCTGGTTGTAGGGAGGAAAGAGCGCGAGGAAGTCCTCGACCAGGCGGGCACCCGCGGCGAGCGCCGCCTGCTCGAAGTCGGGCATCCATGCCGACGGACCGAACAGGTCGGTGGCCAGGCGCGGCAACGGCAGAACCGGCAGGTCGTCGTCCGGGGCGGGCAGTCGCTCGGCGGCGGCCAGGTCCAGCAGGTGGGCCAGGTATTGGCGACGCAGGATCTCGACGGCGGACAGGAAACATCCCGGAGGTTGGATGTCCCCAGCGATCATCAGCCGAGGATCGTCCAGGTAATACCGGTCGCGGGGGCCGCGGTCGACCATGGTGAGCAGGTACGCGTTGCCGCTGCGCCGCCCGGCCCGACCCACGCGTTGGACGTAGTTGGCCGGCCCCTTCGGCAGCGAGGCGAGCACCACCGCGGACAGGTCGCCGATGTCGATGCCCAGTTCGAGCGTCGGCGTACAGGAGAGCACCTGCGGGTTGGCGTAGTGGGCGCTGGTCCCGGCCCGGAACGCCCGCTCCACCGCCTCTCGTTTGGGACGACTGAGGGTGCCGGTGTGTTCGGCGGTGTTGATGGTGAAGACACCGGCCTCGCGATACATCCGCCGGTAGAAGTCCTTGGTGAAGTCCCGCCCGCGTACGCCGCTTTCGAGGTCCGGACCGATGCGCAGAAACCCGCCGCACCGATAGCGCGGACAGGGTTGGGCGTGCCAATGGTCGCCCAGTTCGGGATGGATCGTCTGCTCCCACGAACAGACCGGGCAGTGCGCGGACGCCTCCGCCACGCTGTCTTCGTCCAGTTTGCGCACCTGGATGTGACCGGGCTGGAGACCGTAGACCCGGGTGGCGCCGTCCTTGGCGGTACGGGCCGAGACCACCCCGGCATCGGCCAGTGCGGGCAGCAGCCGGACCAGAAAGGCGTTGGCGGTGTCGGCACGCAAACCGAGGCTGCGCCGGGTCCAGTCCTGGTACCAGCCCAGTCGCCCCGTGAGCACGTCGAAATCGTCGGATCCCGGCTTGGGAGTACCCAACAGGAACGCGGGGGCCGACAGGCGTGGGCCGAAAGCGGGCATGCCGGTCGCCCGCCCGCCCCAGATCAGCCAGCGACGCACCCCGGCCTGGTCGATCCAGCCGTCCAGCCACGAGTGCCGGATCGCACCGCGGATGCGCAGCCGCTCCAAAAGTCCCCGCACGTGGCCGAGGTAGCGGTCGGGACCGGGCTGCGACCCGTCCGGCAGCGCGACATCACCGGGGGTGGTGTGGAGCAGTTCGCGCACGATGTCGTACACGGTGTCGGGGTCCGTGATCGGGACGTCCGCCGCGACGGTCCGGGTCAGTTCCAGGGTGCGGCCCTGTCGCGAACGCAGGCCGAACTCCATGACAGCTCCGAACGCGAGCCGTTCGGCGATCAGTTCCCAGGTGGCGCGGGATCCTCGGCTGCGCCCCGCGAGCAGGGTGTCGACCCCGCGCACCGTGTGCAGGTCCGGTGGGATCACCGCCGCCTGCACCTTCTTGCTGTCCCCGACGGCCGTGATCAGGTCCGCCGCCAGGTCGCTGAGCGCGATGGGCTCGTCCTCCGCGATCCGGCTGGCGAGCAGGGAACGGAACGAGAAGGTGTACGCGCGGCTCGCGACGAATCCGGCCCGGTGTGCGGCGTCCTGGACGGAGTCGTTGAACAGGAGGGTCTTGTCCTCCTTGAGATTTTCGTCGAGTTCGCCGCCGGTGAAGAGTTGCGTGATCGAGGCCGCCGCCAACGCCGCGAGGCCCGTTCCGAGGTATCGGATCGCGTTGGTCGTACGGCAGGCAGGGCACTGATCCCGTTCGGCGGCTCGGTCGTCGGCCAGATCGGTCAGCACGAACGCGCCGTCGCGCAGCGGTTTCGCGGCGCGCGGTCCGCCGTCCTGCGACGTCTCGAAGTCGCGCTCCGGCGACACGGGACGCAATCGACCGCTCAGCGCGTCGAGCACCATGACGATCGGCCCGCTGCGGGGAGTCTCTCTGGCGAGCGCCGTATCGTATGCCTGGGCGACGGTGGCCGCGATCATGTTCCGGACGCGACGCTTGTCCCGTCCGACCGATGCGCGGCGGATCTTCGTGGCGTTCATGTCCAGTTCGGCCGGATCCGATTCCGGGGACAGGGCTGCCCATCCCGAGCGCCCGCACTCCCGGCAGAAGACCGCCGGCAGGAACACCTGGGCGGGGGCCGGCGCGCTGTCGTCGGCGGGGGCGGCGTCCCCGTTCTCGGTCGGCCCCGATTCGGGGGTGCCCCGGATCGGCCGAGCCCGTCGACCACCGGAGGTGATCCGCTCGTCGTCCCACTGGAACTCGGCTCGCGCCGTGGTGACCCCGCGCAGGACCCTGGATACCGATCGCACCCAGTGGTGGATCTCGATGGACAACAACGGCCGTTGCGGGTCGTCGGGATCCCGGGCTGTCGACAGCAGCGCGACGTAGCGGGCGAGAGCCTGGGCCGCGATGTTCGGCCGCTGCTGTACGGCCACACCCCAGTGGTAGGCGTATCGAGGCAGGACCTCCATGACCTCGGCCAGGGTGCGCGGGCGTCCGTCGAGGATCTCCAGGATCGCCGCGGTCAATCGATGCCGCCGTAGCAACGCCCCCAGTTCCGCCGGGGTCGAGCCGGTCACACCGGTGAAGGCCGCGGCCAACCGGTCCAACGCCTCGGAGTCGCGGGTCGGGTCGCCGAAAGCGGCCACCTCGTCCGGCCCCGGAAACGGCAATGCGAAGTCGCTGGAACCCGCGAACTCGGAGACGGTGCGTCGGTCTTCGCCCACCACCGCCTCGGGCGGGAATGGCACCCCGAAGACCTGTTCGGCCACCTCAAGCATGCTGTTGCCGTTGGCCGCCCCGTTTGCCCCCAGGGTGGCGGACGTGGCGACCGGACAGACCGCACCGAGAGGTCGGCCCGGTTCGCTCAGCCCGGTGATCGCGCCGAGCCTGCGCAGCAACATTGCCACGTCGGTGCCCTGAGCCCCGTCGTAGGTGTGGAACTCGTCCAACACGACGTAAGCGAGGGCCGATCCCTGCCACAACCGCTGGTCCTGCGGCCGCTGGAGCAGCAGGTCGAGCATTTTGTAGTTGGTGATCAGGATGTCCGGGCGGGTGTTGCGGATCTCCTCCCGGTCCACCTCGATGCGCGGGTTGGCCTGCTTGAAGTCCTGCGAGGCCCGGTCGCCGATGTAGAGCGCGGCGCGCACACCCGCGTCCTTGAGCCGGGTGTCCTTGGCATCGGCGAGGTGGTTGTTGATGCGGTGCGCCTGGTCGGTGGCGAGAGCGTTCATCGGGTACAGGAGTACGGCCTTGACCCCCTCGCGCCCCGCTTCGCGCTCCCGCCGACAGTGGTCGAGGAGGGGGATCAGGAACGACTCGGTCTTGCCGGAGCCGGTACCGGTCGTCACCAGGGTCGGCTCGGCCGGCCCGTTGAGCGTGGACAGGCGCTCCCAGGCCAGTTCCTGGTGTCGATGCGGCCGGAAATCGCGTGGCCACCACGTCAGATGGCGCTGCCAGTCGTCGCTTCGGGCCGATCGGAAAGGCGTGCGGACACGGAGGTAGGGGCCCCGGAAGATACCGTCGTCGGCATCACCGAGGAACCGCTCGAGGGCCAGCCGCGTACCCTCGTCGGCCAGTGCGTACGTCGTCGACAGGTACTGGCTCAGACTGGCCCGTACCTGCTCGGCGGCGAGAGTCGGTCGCACCTGTGGTCCTCTTTCCGTCCGTTCTTCGCACGTGACCTGCCCCGCGTAGTGCCGCTCGGGGGCGGGTCGCACGATCAAGGTATCCGGACGGGCGTGCGCCGGGACTCACGATCATGCAACGACCTGCGGACTCGGCGGGCGCGGTCGTGGCTCAGACGCCGAGCTTGCGGCCGACGTAGGCGATGCGCAGCGTGGCCTTCTCGTGCACGAGTCGGAAGTGGATCCGTCCCGGCCGCGGCGCGAAATCGGCGTGCCAGTCGAACAATTGCTCGCTGCCGTCGAGATCGGTGAACCAACAGAGCCGCCGGCGCACCTCGTATTCCGGACGTATCCTGACTTCGCACGGAGGGCAGATCGGATCGGTGTTCAGATCCCAGTCGGCCGCGGCGGCATCCAGGACGGTGAGCGTCCTCCCCACCGAGGCGACCCAGGCGGCGGGCAGGCCACTCAGATTCTGTTCCACCTGCGGTAGGAATTCGAGGTGGGGGAAGAGCGTCGTACGCTCCTCCCACAGGTGCGAGCCCTGCCGCACCGCGCCCAGACCGCCCTTGCGGACCGCTGCGACGCAGTCCTTGATCCAGCTCAGGTGCGAATCCACATGCAGCGGGCACGAGGCGTGTCGAATCTCGACGTCGCTGACCTCGATGCCGGGCTGCCCGTCGTCGCCCGTCACCATTTCCGCGCGCCGCAACGCCAGTCTGGGCACGTCCCACCAGGTCTCGACCGGTAACGAGACGCCGATCCCGTCCATCAGATGGGCGGCCCCGAGCCCTACCGCCGACTCTTCGCGATGGCTGTAGTCGACTTCGTAGAAGCCCTCACCCTCCGGAAAGACCGCTCGGTGGGGCCACTTGCTCTGCATCTGAAGCAGCCGTACCCACAGATCCCGGCTGCTCGGTTTGCCGCTCCACTTGCCGATGCTGTGGCCGTTCGCGATCTGGAGGTTCTTGATCGGCTCCTCGGTGACCAGCACCGTGCCCTTGCGGTCGGCGCCGGCCACCGCCAGTACCGCCCGCGCGAGTTCGGTCATGGCCGAGTCCGCGCGTCCGGGATCACATTCGGATCCGCAGGATTTCTCGTTCAGGAACAGCAACGGCACGTTTCCCCCTACGCGACGATCTGTATGGTGCGACCCGGCCGGGCGACCCCGCCCGGCCGGTCAGTCGATGAGCTGGTCGAGCGTGTTCTCCAGCTCGTCGAAGAAGCCTTCCGGCCACTGGTCGAGAAATCCGGCCCGGTCCATCCGCGGGCTGGTGATCTCCACGCCGGTGCCATCGCTGCGGAAGTAGTGCACCACCGCGTGCTCGGGGTCGAGGTCACCTCGTTTGACCGCGAGTCGGACACCGTTGAGCACGTGGTCGCTGTGCGTCTCGATGATCAACTGGGCGCCCTGTGCGGCAGCCGCCGCGGCCAGCCCGGCCATGCGGGTCTGGCCGTGTGGGTGCAGATGCGCCTCGGGATTCTCGATGAGTACGAGGGATCCCGGCCGTGCGGTCAGGCAGGCCACGACGATGGGCAGCGCGTAGGTCAGCCCGAAACCGACGTTGGTCGGGCGTCGCCGTCGACTCGTGCTCAGACCGCTCCCGAATCCGTACGACAGGCGGACCTGGTCGGTCCCCTCGATGACGGCAGCCTGTACGTCCACGCCCGGGCAGAGTTCACCCATCCAGGCGGTGACCTGGGCGAGCAACGACCCGGACCGCGCGGAGGGGTGGCGCAATCGACCCGGCCGAACATCGTCCCGGGCGTGATGGCGCAAGAAATTGACCGAGTGCTCGCCCCGTACCCCGAGAAAGCGACGCCCGATCGCGGCGTGATGGTCACGCGGATAGAACTCCGCGGGGGAGACCCGGTCGGCGTGCAGATACTGGAAGCCGGCCGTGAAGAATCGTGGAAATATCGCGGCGTCCCCGTCCGGTCGGTTGGCCTTGCTCTCCGACGTCAGGGGGATGTCGACGTCGATCAGCGGCAGCAGGTTCTGTTCCGCGTCGTAGCCGACGGTCCACGAGTAGTAGTAGGCGCCTTCGCTCACCGCGAGGGTGATCCGCGGCTCGTCCCCGACGAAATTCTCGTGCAGAACGTCCTGTCCGGTGCCGAGTCCGACGAGCTCTCCGTTGAGTAGGAACCCGCCGTCGTGTGGGTCGTCGAAACGCTGCTGGGCTCCGTCCATTGCCAGTTCCCTGGCGTAGGCGAGATTCCCCGAGGTGTACGACTGTTGGAGCAGCCCCAGTGCCTGGAGGACGCTGCTCTTGCCTGACGAGTTGAGGCCGGTCAACAACGTAAGCGGTCCGAGCGGTAATTCCGCGTTCTGGAACGCCTTGAAGTTCATCAGCGTCAGTTGGTCAAGCATTGTCCAGCACCCCCCGGAAGAGTTTCGCCATGTCCCCGAACCGCGTGCGCACCTTCTTGGTGTCGCCAGTGGCGACCGAGATGGCCCGGTCGAAATCCCAGTCCTTCATGAGCTCGAAGAAACCGGTAAGAAGATCGTCACGCGACGCTACCAGGGTGTCACGCTCGTGGTCATCCAAGGCGGCGAGATTGACCGCGACCGTCTCGAACAGGGCCTTGTTGATGGGCGATTTGCCCTTCCCGCCCCGCCATTTCCGGAACGCGTGCGCGCCGAACAGCGCCGTCGCACACGTCATCGCCTTGCGGAACTCAAGCGCTCGCTCGTTGCGCCCTCGCTCATCCAGCTTGTTGATGCCATGCATGGCGTCGACCAGGAACTGATCGAAGTCCCGTTGGGTGTGTTCCGCCGGATCGGTGAGCCGGAACGCCATGAAGCGCAGCACCATTTCGCGGTCGGCCATCCGCTCGTTCGACACGCTGTACGCGGTGGCCTCGGTGAACGTGGGGTCCTCGGCCAGATCGGCCAGGAAATGACGCGCCGGGCCCTTGATCATGGCGTGCCGGATCTCCTGCGCCTTCAAGGGCAGTCCCCCGGTGTTGATCCGCGAGAACACGTTGAACATCACCATCTCCGGAGTACCCTCCCGGATGATGTGCACAACCAGTTGGGTCTCCCGCAGACGAATCCGCAGGCGACCGGTCAGGTCCGCGTATCCCTTGCCATGGAAGTCCCGTAGATAGTCCAGGCCGCGCAGGGTCAACGGTCGCATGCCGACGGTCTCCGGTTCCATGAACCGAGCGATCGCGGTGAGCCGCTGGATGCCGTCGACGACGGCCCAGTCCGCATTCTCGTCCTGCGCCATGTGGAACGAGGAGATCGGGATACGCAGCAGCAACGACTCGATGAGCCGGCTCTGTTGCACATCGCTCCAGATGCCGGCCCGGCGCTGGAAGTCCGGCGCGAGATCGATCATGCCCTCGCGTAAGCGGGACAACAGCAGGTCGACCGTGGTCGCCTGGGTTTCGATCTTGATGCTCTCCGGCCGGAAGGGGGCGGTGAGCTCGAGCGCATCGGACGACGGCTCCTGGTCCCTGTCCTCCTCGTCGGAGGGCTCCTCGATCTCCACGCCGGTCGGGAAGCCGTCGCTGCCGATCTCGACGGGAGGGTAGAGCGAGGGGAACAGCCCGGTCTGGAGTGATTCCGCGTCCTCACCGGGGAGCCGGTACCGCTGATATCCCGCAGGCCGACCACGCCCGGACGCCCGCCTGCTCCCGCTGTCCTCCAGGTCCGCCATGTGCACCCGTCGCCCTCGGTCGTCGCCGCGTGTGACCCGACACTCGCTCTCGGGCCACCATATAGACGCCGGACGACCACGTCAGTGCGGCAGGTCCAGCTCGGCGCGCACGGTCTTCCCAGCTCGGCCGCGGTCGAGCACGGTCCATCGGTCGGCACTTGCCGCCACCAGGAACAGCCCGCGGCCGTGCTCCGATTCGGGCGGCGGGGGCGCGACGGGCTTCCCCGCATCCGGCGGGCACCATCCCCCGTGTGCGTCCGAGACCTCGATTCGGAGGGTGCGCGCGGTGAGGGTGAGTCGAAGCCGGAAATCCCCGCTCTCGACGTGTCCATGGGTGACCGCGTTCGCCGAGAGTTCGGCGATGAGCAGAGCAGCCGTGGCGGAGACATCGGAGCAGCGCGGGACACCCCAGTCGTGGAGTTGATGCACGGCGAGGTAGCGGGCGAGTCGCGCGCCGCGCGGAGTGGAGCTGAAGCGATGGACGAACACCCGTGCGGGGGCGTCGACTTGGCACGGTTGAGTGGGTTTCACTCGTTCACTGTGGCGCTGTTCGACGGCCGTTCTCCAGAGCCGCGACTCGTACGCATTGTGAGCGTACGAGTGCTTTGAGTAGACAGTACGGGTGATGCCCCGTGATCATTGCCGGGTCGAGAATGCGGGCCGGGGCAGAGCGCGCGGAGGTGGCGACAGATGTCGGACGGAGCGAGCGGACTGCCGTACGGAGGGGGCGAACCGGAGTCTTCGGACAGCCTCAGGTCGTTCGGCGAGGTGGTCAAGGCATTCCGCAGGCGGGCCGGAGTCACCCAGGAGGAGTTCGCACCGAAGGTGCGGTATGCGGTCGCCACGGTCGCCTCGATCGAGCAGGGTCGGCGCTTTCCCCCGCCGGATTTCGTGGAGCGGGCGGAGGAGGCCCTGGACGCGTTCGGCGCGATCCGCGGGGCGGCCAGGCACCTGTCCCGGCAGCCGGGCTTGGCGAGCTGGTTCCGGCAGTGGGCGCGGTTGGAGGCGGACGCGGTCAGCTTGTACACGTACGAATGCCGGGTGGTTCCGGGGCTGTTGCAGACGGAGGCGTATGCACGGACGCTGTTCGTGAACCAGCTTCCGCCGCTCAGCGATGGCCAGGTCGAGGCCCAGTGGGCGGCCCGGTCAGCACGTCAACGGTTGCTGTGGGAACGACCGAACACAGCCTTCAGCTTCCTTCTCGAAGAGCACCTGTTCCTTCGACAGACGGGTGGGGCGGAGGTCACGCGGGCCCTGCTCGATCACGTCCTCGCAGTTGCCGAACTGCGCAACGTCGAGCTTCAAGTCATGCCCTTGGTCCAGAAGGCACACGCCGGTCTGGACGGTCCCATGCAACTACTGGAAACTCCCGAGAACAGGTGGTTCGCTTACAACGAAGGCCAACGTGGTGGCATGTTCGTCGCGGAGCCCAAGGAGATCAGCATCCTCCAGATGCGGTATGCCAGGATGCGCTCACAGGCCCTCACCCTCGAAGACTCCGTGGGCCTGTTGCGGCGGATGCGAGGAGCGCAATGAACACGACCGACCTGGCCTGGTTCAAGAGCAGCTACAGCAGCGGCGGCGACGGCGACTGCGTCGAAGTCGCCCACGCCCGACAGGTTGACAGGCGAGTCCACACCGTCCACGTTCGGGACTCCAAAGTGGAGCAGGGTCCAGAACTCTCTCTGCGCCCGGACGCGTGGAGCGGCTTCCTCCGGCTCGCGGACCGAAGGGGAGCGCCATGAGCAAGTCCGAACCGGTCTGGTTCAAGAGCAGCTACAGCAGCGGCGGCGACTGCGTCGAAGTCGCCCACGCCCGACAGGCTGACAGGCGAGTCCACACCGTCCACGTTCGGGACTCCAAAGTGGAGCGAGGACCAGAACTCACTCTGACATCGGACGCGTGGAGCGGGTTCCTCTCGAACGCGGACCAGATCTAAGCGTCTTCACTCGATGCCGGCCCAGCACCGGATCGATTCCCGGCGCTGGGCGCTGGCGCTCACACGTCGGGCGTCCACTCGCCTTCGTCGATCGCCTTCTGAAGGCGCGCCTCGAAGTAGGCATGCGCTGAACGCATTTCCTGCTCACGGTTGGCCTTGTAGAAGGGTGCGGTGTAGCCGCGAGGAGGTTCTGCCCGTTCACCTTGCCGATAGGCAACGAAAGCCTCGTAGTCTTCTTTGGTCTGCTCAAAACCAAAAGTGTAGCGATCACCCGCGATCTTGCGTCCCTGAGCGTCGAACCACATGACAGCGTCAAAGTCCTGCATAATCGGAAACCGAGCCTTATACATAGCGACCAACGCGTCCGCACTGACACCAAGCCAAACCGCCACCAGAGCGTCAATCTCGACCAGCGCAAGTCGGCGCGCGCGCTCGCTTCGCAATGGCACGTCGAAGCGCCATTCATGCGTGACTTGGTTAAGCGGGGCGATATCCGGCCAAGCACTCGACCACGGCTCGCAGGCTGCCCATGCATCGTCGTAAAGCTCTTCCCAGAGATTCGCGTAAGAGCGTGTCAGACAGTTTAGTCTAAGCGTGCGAAGAAGCAATGCAGATTCGAGAGGATGCCCCAGCGCTGGCGCTGGCATGCGACTCGCCTGAGCCTTCTTCAGGTGCCCTACACCCCTGGTTCGAAGTAGATAATCCACAGGCAAACCTGCCCAGAATCCGGCAACCAACGCCGTCAGTCGAACGTCCGACAGGGCGGCACTATGCAAAAGATCAATGTGTGTAGCCTTTGGTGGAATTAGGGCCACATAGAGGCTGCGTTCAGTATCAGGAGCGATCATCTCCCGCCATACCATGCGGTAGAAATCACTATACTTTCGACGAGAGCGCGCGGTTAGGTAATCGATCACCTCCAAGTCCGTGACATCTTCCAGCGCCACATCTCGAAGGCGAGAAATAGCCGCACGCGCCAAGTTTGTCTCGGACTCTGACTGCCGAAGCTGCGCCAATATCCGGTGGTCTACCCAGCGAGGTTGGGCAGATTCGAAAGCCTCCCTGTCGGTCACGCGAACATATGCAGTCTCAGGGACGGCATCCGCATGGAGCCTCACCGGATTGAGCCCCAGAACTTCCCCGCCACCCTGGCTGGGCTGCTTGAAGAAAGGATTAGCCAAACCGATTTGTGGCCCCTTCAGAATCACATCGATCCAGCCATTCGGCTCGAACACAGATCCATCTTCGCCGGGCACATTGTGGTCAATGAGACCAGCAGCCTTGGAAATTGTTTCGGCGTATCCACCGCCGATCTGAGGGTGATGGGCCGCCAGCCGGAGCGGATAGTCGACCAATGCCTCAATACCCTGCGCCTCCGCAGTACTTACCGGCGACAGTAGACGCGCTTGACGCACCGGTTGGTCCTCGTCTCCCGTGAGCCGCTGCCACTGCGCGAGCGTGCCCTCGTCGACTCGTACGATCCGCTTCCGGTGTGGCCGTTCATCCCAGCTGCTTCCGTATCGCACCCCAGGGTCGGGGCCCGAACCATCGTCGTGCTCGGACAGGCGCAGGGCGTCAACCGAGAAAAGCCAAGACAGGTGATCGAAGCGGATATCGCCCGCTCGTCCATAGATGTGCACGCCAAAATGACTGGACCGCCCGACTGGCCGTGGAAAGAAGCGGTTACCCGCGTTCACGAAATCCCCGTGAATACGAAGCCTAGTGTATGCCGCTTCTCGCAGCCGAGCCTCCTTGTCGCCACTGAAGTGCGTGTCCGGATGAATCAAGCCCACTGTTCCGTCGAAAGACATGTGCTCCCATGTGCGACACATGAAAGCTCGGTACAGGTCGGTGTGTGTACCATTCAGCAAAGGATACATTTGTGCAGAGCCAAGCATGGCGACGATTCCACTGTGCACAGCAAGCTCACGCAGCAAGTAGCGGCGAACGGGGGACTTCTTGGTCAGCGCCGCGAGCCTCTGTGACCGTTCTGCATAGGTGGGCTTCTCGGTGAGCATGAACCACGGCTCATATTCAGCGAGAAGCGCATTCTCTTCCCAGCGCGGCCTCACCCACGGCGGATTTCCCACCTGGAGGTCGAACCCTCCACTCGCACTCCGGAACACATGGGCAAAGTGCAACTCCCAGTGAAAGAATCCGTGCCCATCTTCTGCATTTATATCCCGCTCTGTTGAGCCGGCAATGTCCTCGACTAGGTCCAGCCAAGGGAATCGCCTCGGAAGATTACGGGCCTCGTCCATGCCGAGGGTGCCCTCAAGACTTTGTTCGAACGCCTCTAGGAGGGGGAGCGCTTCATCCACGCGAAGCTCATCCAACCCTGCCAGGAAGGTTCCCGCTGAGGCGTCCTCTGTCCCGAGAGTCGCCTCCAGAAAATCAAGCCAGTCGACGAAATCCAGTAGAGGAATTGTCGGACGCCATTTTGTGGTGATCTGCGCCTTTCGGCCGCCACTCACGTTGCGTCCGGCAGTCTTCAGTCCTCTTGTGCTGTCCAGCTGCTTTTGCTCACCGGCAAGGACGTCAAAGAGACTGGCCGCCTCCCAGAGCACGTCTCCAGCAGTTGGTACAGCACTCGGCTCAGGCCCTGCCATTGGCCCGGACTCCGACACTGAGGTAGACAGTAGTGCGGGCAGGTCCGCAGCCGTGACCGGCCTGCTGTCGATCTGGTAGGCGTTAGTTTCACCCTGCAAGTCGGCCATCTTGTCCAGCGGCCAAAACCACAGAGCACACCATGCGTCCATGACGGTTCTCAAACGCCAGTAGGGTGTTCCCAAGGCTGTCAGATCATCAAGGACCCTCTTCCTATCCACCGCTTCATCGGGATGCTGCAACCAGTCCGCGCCCCACACCTCGATGCGGCGTGAGATCTTCTGCTCGGACAGCTCCAACCGTTTGGCGACCAGGCTCCACAGGAATTCGGCGCGGCGGGCGACCCGTTGCAGTCGCCACAGTTCGGACTTTTCCGCCCGCTTCTGCCACGCCTCATAGCGCTTCTGTCGCTTCGCTTCGGGCTCGTCGCCCTTTTCCTCGAACGGCTTCGGCGCCTTCGGCGCCCGCTGGATTCCCTTGCGCCACTTGCCGAGTGCCTTCGCCTGCTCCTCCGCGAGCTTCTTCGCCTCGCTCTCCCCGGCGACCGCTCCCCACCCGCCGGCCGGCAGCAAAAAGTGGTGGACGGCCCCCTCCGGCAACTCCCCGTCGCGGAAGGGAAGTTCCGTCGGTGGCAGGGCATCCTTGCGCGACAACCACCGACCGTGGGGCAGTTCACTCGCCGGGTAGATCTTCCTTCCCGCACCGATCAGCGAGTTACCGCGCCGCAGGTGCAGCCCGAACCACGGTGCCCGCATGCCCGGGTGCATGGAGTTGAGCCACAGCGACACCTCCGCCAACTCCACGGCGGTGGCGTTCAGGTCGACGCCGTAGGCGTTGTGGAGCGCGACGTACGCCTTGACCTTCTGCAACTCGATCTGCCGCTGCTCGGTGTCGACCCGGCGTCCCAACTCCTGCTCACGCCGGCGCAGATACTCGGCCGCGACCTGGTCGATCGCCTCGTTGAGGAACGCCCCGGAACCGAGCGCGGGTTCGCAGATCTTCCATTCGAGGAGTTCGCGGGCCGCGGTGACCGTGCCGTCCTGGTCGAGGCGGTGCTTGAGCGCCAGCTCGACGGTGACCTCGGTAAGCGACTTCGGCGTGTAGTACGAAGCGGAGGTCTGCCTGTCCCGCCCTGCCAGCCGATAGACGAAGGAGCCCTTGCGGTGCACCTCCCGCACGGGCAGACCGGTCTCGTGGTGAGGCCGCTCGACGAAGACTTCCTCGGGGTAGTCCTGCACCCGGGACGCGGGGATCATCCAGCTTCCGCCCGAGGCGTCCCCGCCCTTGGCGACCTCGTATAGGTCCTCCTCGGCGATGAAGCCGCTATAGGACATCAATCCCTCGTAGACCGCGCCGAGTTGGTTGATGCCCAACTGCGCGTACGAGATGAACCCGCCCCGCTCGCGACCCTTGCCCTTGGTGAGCATCAACCGGCGCAACACCTTGTGCAGGGTCTCGTTGCGGAGCCTGGTGTCCAGGAATTCCGGCTCGTCCCCGCCCTCCTCGAAGCGCGGGTTCTCGACCTGATCCGTAGAGATCAGGCGGACCGCGTCCTTCTTGAACAGGTCGGACCGCAGCGGCTCGAAGCGCAGCCCGACATCCGCGCTGCGGGCGGCACGGCGGGTCCGGTCGGCCTCCCGGACCCGTGCGGTGTACTCGTCCTGCGAAATGGTGCCCGCGGCGAGCAATGCGGCGGCCTCGTGCTCGGCTGCGGCGGCCGCCCGGTCGGCCGCGTCCGCAGCCACGTCCTCCGGCTCACTGCCGTACTCCCGGTGGCCCTCCTCCACCTTGCGGAAGAGCAGGTCCAGGGACTCGTACAGGTGGAAGCCCGTTCTGGACTTCTCGCCGACCAGGTCGCGCACCACCAGGTCACCCAGGCGCTGGAGGCCGTAGCCTCGCGCGTACTCGGGATAGTCGCTGGGCAGGATACCGAGGGCCGGCTGAGCCTCCGCGTACAGCAGGAACAGGATGCGGTAGAGGTAACGCAGCGACTCGCGGCTGAGCTGCTTCGCGAGGCGGGCCGGATCGTCGATCTGCTCCGGAGTGATCCCGTGGTCCTCGCGCAGCCGGGTCAGGACTTCGTTGGCGATCCACTCGACCGAGAGCCGCAGACCCTCCCGCAACTCGGTGGACACTCCCACCGCGTGCTTGCCCGACTTCTCGACGAAGCCGGCCAGGGGCGCGGTGCCGCCCTCCTCCGGGGTTCGCAGCGAGTCGACGCCGAACAGGGCGGCGATGGTGTCGAGTTCGCCGCCGTTGCGGTCGTCGCGGCGGTTGAGGGCGGCGTCCAGGTCTGCGGCGAGATAGCGGCCCTCGTGCCAGGCCAGTCGATCGGCCAGGACGATGACCCCACCGGCCACGAGAAGCACGTAGCGCGGCGGTTCGTCGCAGGCGAAGAGGAAGTCGGTGAGCGCCTTCGCGTCGGCGATCCGCCCCGAGGCCTCCAGGGCCACCGGGTGCCGCAACCGACCGGCGCCGTCCGGGTCCAGCGCCGCGTCGGGCCGTGCCGTCCAACCACACGAGATCGCGATCAGCCCCGGCTCGGCGTGCACGGCTTCCACCGAGTACTCGTGGCCGGCACGGTGGACCGTCACCGTCTGCTCGTGGGCATCCGCGTACCCGAGGGCGGACAGCGTGGCCAGATGCAGCTCGGTGAGCCGCTTGCCCCAGTCGGCGGGAACCGGCGCGTCCGGCTCCGCGAGGGCTGCGGCGTCGCGCTCGAAGTCGGCCCGGCTCGCGAAGTAGGGGCCGTTCAGGGCGCGCAGACTCTCGCGCGGCGTGCGAGCGCGCGGCGGCACAGCGCCGGGTTCGGCCCCCGTGCGCTCCGCCTCGGCGATGGCGGCGGCGTGCTCGCGCCGCGCGTCGTCCTCGGCGGCGGCCCATCGGGCGAGCAGACCGTCCTTGGCCTTGAGGTCCTTCGGCAACACCTCGGCCAGGTAGTGCGCCGAGAGGTAGTCGCCGTGATTGACCAGCGAGTCGTAGGTCACGTCAGTTCTCCACCGCGTCACGCGCGCCGTCAAAATCTTCGAGATCGTCGGGGGCAGGCCGGTCGAGTACGGCCAACACCCGCAGGAGGGGCCGGCCACTGGTCTGCAACCGGTCCAACAATTGGGCCTGTTCGCCCGCGGTTTCCTCGATCCGTTCCCGGTGACGGTCGGTCGCGCCGGGCAGCAGCGAGTCCTGCCGCCAGTGCGCCAGACGTCGGCGATAGTCGGCCAGGGGCGCGCTGATCTCCTCGTCCCACTGCTTCCTGGACTCCTCCAGGTACGTCCGAGCCTCGGCCACGACGTCCGGGACCAGGCTCTGGAGGTAGGCGAGGTCACGCGGGACACCACCACCGGCGAGGCGCGGCCCCACCTTCGCCGTGGCCAGCGCCTCCGACATGGAGCCCACGACCAACGATCCGGCGGCCGCACCCACCGCCATCCACTTGACCACGGTGGGACGTCCCAGCGCGTTGGAGTAGATCCCCTGCACCAGGAAGGTGGGATGTTCGACGTAGGGCGACGTGATCACGGGTGCCTCCTGCCGCCCGAACTGCACGAGCACCTTGTCGGTGAGCCACTCCACCATGGGATGGATCTCGGTGAGATAGGAGATCTCGGGCCAGATGGATTTCGTGCTCTCGCGGGCCTCGGCGAGCTTCGCGAAGGCCAGGTCGCGATCGAAGGTGACGAGCATGCGCTCGGCGACGCCCAACTCCTTCAGGTAGGACGGAGGCAGGGCTTTGAGGCGATGCAACAGATCGGGCGCCATGGCCGGGGACAGCGAAAGGTAGGCGTGACCCCCGTGGTCCTTCCGGGGCACCAGGCCGATGGCGTCCTCGGCCCGATCGCCGAACACCTCGGCCAACGCGGTGTCCACGAAGGCCGACGTGTCTCCGTCGAACAGCGAGGGGACCTCGGCGCGCCGCGGCAACTCGTGTTCGGTGATGCTGTCCACCTGGCCGAAGAGGTCGGCCAAGTCCCCGTCGGCCGGACCGGACGCGGGGTCCAGGAAATCCTCGACGTTTCCGCCCAGCATCAGCTCCCGGATCAACCGCCGCTCCTCCTCGTCGGCGCGGTAGTAGCCGGACTCGGCTTCCGCCGTGCCGTTGAGCTTGTGCGCCTCCTCCTCGCGGACGAGGAGTTTCTCGGCGACGGTCCGGTCGTCCTTCGCGCCCGGCCGGCCGGAGGTGAGGATCAGCGCACGGAATTGCGGTTCGTGGTGCTGGCCGTAGCGGTCGATGCGGCCGTTGCGCTGCTCGATGCGGATCAGCGACCACGGGATGTCGTAGTGCACGAGGTGATGGCACTGCCGATGCAGGTTGACGCCCTCGGACGCGACATCGCCGGTGAACAACAGGCGTACCGGGTCTTTCGCGAGCCCGAACGCCTCCAGGCACGCGCGCTGTTGCTCGTCGCTCAGGCCACCGTGCATGACCTGTACGGCCTTGACCACCCCGTCCTTGTCAGGCGCGAAGCCGAGCCGGGCGGGCACCACCTCGGCGAGCCACTTGAGAGTGGGGACCCGTTCGGAGAACACGACCACGCGGGTGGCGCTCCCCGGCCCGACACCGATTTCCCTCAACTGCTCGATCAGGGTGTCCAGCTTCGCCGAGTCGCCGGGGGCGCCGGCTCTACCGATCGAGGCGGTAATCGTCTCCAGCCGCTCCAGCGCCGCCACTTCGGCCGCGATCGCCGCGTCCGGGTGCCTGCCCTGGGCGGTCGGCTCGGCCGTCTTCGCGGCCAGCGTCTTCTTGCGGCGCCCGACGGTGTCGGCGAGGGCGACATGCGACGACAGGAACGTCTTGAGCACGTTGTACGCGAAGAGCGGGTCGGTGCTCACCGACTTCGGGTCCCGGTCCGCCGTCCCGAACTCGGGAACGGTCGTCGGCTCCGGCAGCCAATGCTCGGCGATCTCCGCGAACACGCGTTCCTCGGCGTCCGTGGCCGCGCAGTGCAGGGACACGGTGGGGCCTCGATCCGCCCACGTGCCGCTCAACTCGTTGCGCACCTCGGGACTGATCTTGGTCCGTCGGATGAACAGGTGGCCGAGGTCCTTCGCCGGGTCGTAGTGATCCGGGTCGGCGATCGCGGCCGGGTCGAGCAGCGAGATCAGATCGGCGAAGGAGCGCTTGTCGCCGTTGTGCGGGGTGGCGCTGGCCAACAACAGCGCGTCCGTCCGCGGCGCGAGGATCTCGGCCAGGGCCCTGCGCTGACTGCCCGCGTTGATCAGGTTGTGCGACTCGTCGATGACCACCGCGTCCCACTGGATGCGCTCCAGGTGGTGCCGATACTGGCCGATGTTCTTGAGCGTGTCCACGGAGATGATGACGCGCTTGTAGTGCGTGAACGGGTTGCGCCCGGCCGGGATCTCGCGCTGGATGCGCTGGATGCCCAGCGAGTCCAGGCGTACCAGGGGGATCGAGAACCGAGTCCACAACTCGTGCTGGAACTGTTCCAGAACGCTCTGTGGAGTGACGACGAGGATGCGCTCGCCGCGACCCCGGCGGATCAGCTCGGCCAGGGTGAGGCCGATCTCCAGCGTCTTGCCCAGCCCGACGACGTCCGCGATCAGGATGCGCGGACGCAGATTGCCCATGGACAGTGCCAACTCGGCGGGGCGCTTTTGATAGGCCAGCGGATCGAGCAGAAAGCGGTCGGCGAGGGCGAGTCCCCGCTCGGACTGCGGAAGCGGCGTCTTGCGCAGAACCGCTTCGAGGAACAGGCGGCTGCGACGGAAGTAGGACGAGGTGTCGGGCACCAGTCGGGTCTTGTCCGGTTCGAGCAGCCGGATCCCGGTGTCGATGCCGGTGAAGAACACCGCTTCCTCGTCACGGACGAACTCCGAAACGCCGATCGCCTCGATCTTGTCGCCGTCGTACTTCGTCGGCGTGGCCGTCCTGACCAGCCACTCCTCGTCGCGCACAAGAATCTGAGCGCCCGGCGGATAGCGGGTCTCCCCCTGCTCTGCCACCCCTGCTGTCCCTCCGTGTGCGGAATGCCGAAAAATGTGTGTCCTGGCCCCGCCGAAAGTCTGCCACGGAGCGGACGGCCCGCCGGCTGGTCAGAAACGGGCGTCGCGCGCGTACCCGGCGCGGATCCGTTCGGCGATCCGCAATGGCGCGGGAAGACGCACCCGAGCCCCGGCCGAACCCGCCGGCCGCGCCGCGCCCTTTGGCCCGTCGGCCGGTGGGGGAATGTCCGTCACCTCGTCCTCGGACGGGCCATCGCGCTCCTCGGCCCACGGCATGGCGTCGTCCTCGCGTGCCGCCACGTCCACGACGATCGGTGCGTACCCGACCGGATCGACGGAAGAGGGACCGGGCAGCGTGGGGGGCTCCAGGATCGGGATCCGCCCCGTGAGCCGCCGCTTGGCCTGGGCGGCGGTCAGCCCGAGGCCCGCGATGATGCGCACCAGTTCCTTGGTGACGCGAGCCGTCGTCGGCCGGTCGGCGCGGTCGTACGCGAGCATGGCGGTCAGCAGCGAATGCAACTCGGATGGCAGACCGTCGAGGTCGGGCGCCGTATCGGGGTCCTCGATGCGCAGCGCGGTCGCCTGCCACGTCGGCCCGGTATAGGGGTAATGCCCCGTGGCGGCGAAGAGCAGGACGGCTCCGAGCCCGTAGACATCGGCGGCATGATCCAGATCGTGCTCGCCGCGGGCCTGCTCCGGCGGCATGCACAGCACGGAGCCGACCACGACACCCGTGGCGGTCAACGTGGTGCGCCGCTCGGCAAGGACGGCCAGACCGAAATCGATCAACTTGGGCCCGTAGGGCGCGAGCACAACGTTTTGCGGCTTGAGGTCCCGGTGCAAGAGCCCGGCCTCGTGCACCGTGCGCAGACCCTCCGCGAGCAAGGCGCCGAGGCTGGCGACCTCGGCCGGAGGCAGCGGGCCGTGCTCATCGATGAAGGCGCGCAGATCGGGCCCCGCGACATACTCGACCGCCAGCCACGGGTGGTCAGCCCGCGCATCAGCCCCGACGAAGGCCGCCACGAAGGGGCCATAGACCGTCTTGAGGCTCTCCACTTCGAGCACGAAACGCGCCCGCGAGTCCTCATCGAGTTCGGACGCCTTGATCACCTTGACCGCGACCTGGTGACCCGCCGCCGACTCACCGAGGTAGACCTGCCCCATCCCACCGGAGCCGATCCGACACACCAGGGTGTACCCGCCGACGACGTTCGGGTCGTCATCTCTCAGTGGCTCCACGGGCTGCCGGCCTCCCTCGTGATCGGGACAACTCGATCGGGCACACATCGGCTGCTCACCGAGCGCACCAAGTGACGCGGGGGCAGTTTAGGTGGGCACCCCCAAGACCACTGCGCCACTTGGCCGCATGCTTGGCCGATGCCGCAGTTGTCGCCACGCCACCGCCCACCAACCCGGCTCCGCGCCGACTCTTCGTCGCTACTCACGGCGAGTCGATTCACGTCGAAGCTAGCTTCGCACCGTCCCGCCCGAGCGGCCATGTCCACGCGACCTGGCCGAGGAGCAGGCGCTGGTGGCAGCGCTGATCGCCGACCCCGCGCCCCTGGGCGAGATCGCACGCCGGCTCTTCCCCACGGACTTCGCCGACCCGGCCCACGCCGCGCTGTACCGAAGCGTCGCCGCCCTCGTCCACCGAGGCGAGGCAGTCGACCCCCTCACCGTGCTGTGGGAGGCCCAACGCCGCGGCAACCTCGCCGACGGCCCGCTCACCACCGAACTCGTCATTTCGCGTGCGTGGGCCGCCGCCGCGCGCAGGCTGGTGATGGTGTGTGCGATCCGCCCGGTGGGGTCGCTGTCGTCGTCGACGCGGACGTGTCCTTGCTCGCCCAGGTCGGCGACGGTCAGTTCCAGGGCGTTCAGGACGTGCGGCAGGCCGGCGGCGGCGGTGCCGAGGCCGCCGACCACGGTGTAGATGTCGCTCGGGTAGCCGACGCCGTCCTTCAGGAGGGCGTGGTTGAGCAGGCGCACGAGTTCGCCCAGGTCGCGGGTGATCTCGTCGGCGGGTCCGGGGGTGTCGATGCTGCACGTCATGGTGGTCCTTCGGTGCAGTGGGGCACGGTGCGGGTGCTGGGCACGTTCTTGTCCGAGCCGCGCGAGGTGCCGCATGTGGTCGCCCCTACCGTACGGTTCAGGGTCACCTCGGGCCGGGGACCTACTGGGTGGTACACGTCCCGTAGCCGGGCCGGTCCCGTATGTCGTTGCAGATGAAGGAGTTTCGCCTTCCGGACACCTGCGGTGCGTCATTGACAGATACGGCCCAGTCCTTTGACGTGCCGCCGCAGCCCACATGCAGCGTGTACGTCTCGGAGCTCGGCAAGGTGTACTGATAGCTGGACGATCCGGCGGGTTCCAGGCGGATGAAAGCGAAACCTGATCCCCTCGTGGCCTCCACCCATACGCCAACGACGAGATTGCCCGAAGTGCAGGACACATTGCCGCCAACGACCGCCTGATCAGACGTCGCTGTCACAGTGGCTGTCGCTGCAACGTCAGCGTTACGCCGCGAGTCGGAGCCCAGTACGACAGCGGTGACGGCGAGGGAAGCGACGGCAACGGCTACGGCCAAGGCCACGGTGACGCCGGCGGGACTCATCGACCGTCGTTGCACAGACATGGAGCCAGTGGGTGAGTCAGGCGAATCAGAGGGTCGATCGTCGCGTTGGTTGGACGGGGCATCGTCGGGAGCGGGAGATTCCGGGGTTGGCTCACTGGACAGGTCCAGCGGAGGGCGACGCCTCTGCGGAATGCGCGGGACGGTCGTGCCGGCGGCGTGAGGTGGGCGCAGGCGTTTCAGGGCCTCGTGTGCGTTGCCGGGGCGTTGGTCCGGGTCCTTGGCGAGCAGTGCGAGGACCAGGTCGTCGATTGCCGGAGGTACGCCGGGCCGGTGCTCGCTGGGTCGGCCGGGCTCGGTGTTGAGGTGGGCGTTCATCATCGGCACCGGGCCGGGCACGTCAAACGGGATGCGGCCGGTGAACAGTTCGTGCAGCACACAGCCGAACGAGTAGAGATCGGAACGGGTATCACCGGGTTGCCCGTCGAACCGCTCAGGAGCCATGTACGCGAGCGTCCCCATCACCTGGCTCGACATCGCCGCCGACTCCGCGAACCGGGCGATGCCGAAGTCGAGGACTTTGACCCGCCCCTCGGCGGTGAGCATCAGGTTCGCGGGTTTCAGGTCCCGGTGGACGATTCCGGCGTCGTGGGCGCGCGCGAGCGCGGCGGCGATCTGCGCGGCCCAGTCGACCGCGGTCGGGGTCGACGGCGGGCCGTCCTCGCGCAACACGCTTGCCAGGTCTCGCCCGTCGAGGTACTCCATCACCAGGAACAACGCCCCGTCGGCCTCGTCCCGGCCGACGTCGTGCACGGTGACCACCCCGGGGTGGTTCAGTGCCCCGGCCGTGCGCGCCTCGCGGAAGGACAGCGCGGTACCGGGTGCGGCGCGCCCGTCCTGGGGGAGCAACTTGACCGCCACGCGCCGTCCGATCAGCTCGTCGCGAGCCTCCCAGACCTCACCCATCCCGCCGCGACCCACAAAACGCACCAACGCGTAACGACCAGCCACAACCCGCACAAACATCCCTCTATCGCCCTATGTGGCCACCACCACGCAGTCCCGGCCGCTCAGCCAACCACGCACGGACGACCCGCACTGCGGAACATCCCTCATACGCGGTGCCGTTTGCGCCCCCTGCGGCAAACCAATCGCGAAGCGACCCAAGAACCGGGGCAAATTGGGCGGTGATCCAATCCGGGGCGGGCGAGCCGCGGTTACCCGGCCGCGGGACCCCTTCGGGTGAGGTTGCGGGTGGCGTTGGTGGTCCAGGTGTCGGCCGGCTTGGGGACGTACCGCTCGCGGAACGAGCGGCTGCCCGGCGCCCACCGGCCCTGCCAAGCAACGTCGTCCGGATGCGCTTCTGCGACCAGGGATTCCTTGACGAGGCCGTGGCGCAGGCTGTGTCCGGTGATGCGGCGCCAGGCGTGCGCGGCGGCGCGCAGACGAGCCGACGGCGGTCAGACGCCCTTGGCGATCACGACGAGCGCCGCCGCGCCCCAACAAGGACCGACGCCAGGTCGCACAAGACGGCCCTGATAACGCACAGTAACCGTGCTGCGAGGCCCGAAAGGCCATTTGTGAGCCCGGTGTGAGCCCGGATCTCCACGAGCATGCCGATCTGAGCCGGATTTTTGCCCCCTCACACGGATTTTCGGAGGAGCACAGGGTCCAGGCGCAACAGCATGTGGTGTTCGTATTGTCTCGTTCGCGCCATTCAGTGCAGCCCTGCGGACGCACTCGTGTCGAGTTCGTCCAAGTCCCATCTGCGCAGGTCACGGCGTGTCCGGGGATACTCGCAGCAGGTTCGATGCGTTACCGGTACTCTGCCGGTGGGCAAAACGCGGGTCACCGCCGATGCCCAACCGGGCCGTTAGCTCAATTGGCAGAGCAGCGGACTTTTAATCCGCGGGTTCAGGGTTCGATCCCCTGACGGCCCACCCGCGTCAGGACCGACTTTAGGCTTCTGACCAGCACGAATACCGCGAGCTGCGGTCTTCTTCACGGCCCTGGACCTCTGGTCCGGGGCCGCTTGCGTGAGCGGACGTCCCGGTGTCAGGTCACACGGGAGCGGCCGGGCTTCACCGGTCGGCTCGGCGACTTGGTCTTCGGCGGACTCGACCACGGCCTTCGCGGCGCGCGGGACGATCCGGCCGGCGGCCTCGGCCAGGGCCCGGTCGATGACGTCGGGTATGGAACTGTCTGAATGCCTGGGCCCGAGAGGCTTCGGCTGCTAGGGAGTCGCTGGATGGAGCCCGTGCTCGACCAGCCACTGGAGCAGATCTTGGCGAGAGGTCTCGACATTGTCGGATATTGACCAGAAACTGACGCGCTCCTGCTCGTCGGGTGCTGATCGAGGGGGACAGGCGGTGGCCAACGCCTGCTGTGCAGGAGGATCTGTGGCTGCGGGTGGTCGCGGCGCTGGAGTCGCGGCGGGTACGGCGGTTCCGCAGGGAAGCCGGTCACCGGATCGCCCAGGGAATCTGGGCCGGCCCGGAGCCACTTCCGCCAGACCGAATTACTCCCCGTAGAGGGTGGGCAGGTCGACCAGGAGGATGTTGTCACGTCGGCCCACCAGTTCGATCAGGTCGGGGTAGAAGCCGTGCAGGGAGTACAAGGCCAGCGTGGTGCCGGAGGTGTCGTACCCCTGGTCGGCCAGCAGAGTGCGGATGTGCTCCAGACGTTGCAGGTCTCCGGTGCCGCGGCGGGCGGCGGTCGCCTTGGCCTCCCCGATGAGGGCGATCTTCGCGCGGGGGGACTGCGGTCGTTCGCCGGCAGCCAGGGCGATGACGTCGACCTCGTGCTTGGTCCGGGCGGCCGGGTCGGCGACCTCGGTGGTGCCGACCGGGCCGGGCAGACTTGTGGGCAGCAGGCCGTAGGCGTAGCGGCGAGTGAAGTCGCGGGCCAGGTCCTCGAAGTGCGGTCCGAGGATCTTGGAGTTGAAGGTCGGGGCGGCCTGCTGCCAAACCTGCTCGGCGAAGCCCTGCTCCACCGCGGCCGCCTGCGGCAGCGTAATCAGCTGGTTGAAGCGGATGACCGGGTCCGCGAGCGTGATGACCGGGTGCCGGGTACGCAGGATGTCCTGCTCACGCCGGATATACCCGGTCGACTCCAGCACCCCGAGAGGGTGGGCAACGGCGTTGCGCGGACGCTCGAGGGCCGCGCCGATCTTGGTGGGCGTGGTGGCGCCCTGGGCGATGGCGGTGAGGATGTCGTAGTACAGCGTGTGCTGCGTGATCCGCGGGTCCTCCCGCAGGAGGTACTCGGTCTCGGTGCGCGAGTACACCGCGCGGCCCGGGTCGAGGAGGGTGCGGGTGAGCCAGGCGTCGAAGCCGTCGTCCGGATGCGGGCGGGCGGCCACCGGCCGGTAGCCGGGTGCACCGCCGAGAACCGCGTGCACCTTCAACGCGGTCAGCGGATCCTTGATCTGCCAGAAGGTGCGGCTGTCCCGGTAGTCGAACGGCCCCAGGCGCAGGTCGACCACGGCCCGGCCCCGCAGCGGCTTCGTCCCCGACAACAGCTCATGCATGACACTCATCGCGGAACCGCACAGGATCAACCGCAGGCCCGGCCCGTCCCCGGGCCGCGCGCCACGCTGACGCTCGTCGTAAAGCTGCTGTAGCAAGCCCGGGATCTCAGGTGAGTGCTGCAGCAGGTACGGCAGCTCGTCGATCACCAACAGCGGGTGCGGTGAACGGGCGGTCACATCCAGGGCGTTGGACAGCACATCACGCCAGTCCGTCAGGCGCAGACTGCCGGACCGCAGACCGGCATGGGCGGCGACCGCATCGCTGAACCGCTGGATCGCAGGCAGCCGCCCCTCTTCCCGGATCGCCGTGACATACAGGCCGCCGACCTGCTCGGACAAGGCCTGTAGAAGGTACGACTTCCCGTGTCGCCGTCGCCCGGACACGATGCCGAGCCGCATCGCGGGATCCGGATCAGCGAGGAACTCCACGAGAAGGTTCCACTCTCGGTCCCGGTCGACCACGTCGCCTGGCTTGACCAGCAGACCGTTCTCCATCGGATCTCCCACACATTGACTGCGACTGGTTACGTCGAAGTCTACTTCGACATAATCCGTCTCGCTGGGCTTCACCATGACTGCTACGGCAGCAGGGCCCAGGAGTAAGGAGGCCGTCCCAAAACCCGTCCTGACCTGCTGTTATTTATGCGTCAGAGGGGCGTAATGATGTGTGCAGCCCAGTCTCGCGTCCCCTCCGAAATCCCTCGGGTGACTGCGGTTCGGCCGTCGAACGGCCGCGGCTCAGACAGCAAGAAGGCCCGACCTCGGGTCCAATGAGGTCGGGCCTTCGGTCTGTGGTCAGCGCGTGGCGGCGAGGAACTTCGACCATTCCTCGGCGCGGTACGCGATCACTGGGGAGGATCCGTCTTTGCTGTCCCGCACCCCTATGCAGGCGGTCCTGGCCGCCACCTCCACGCATCCGCTGTCGCCGGAGTGGCTGGACTTTCGCCACCCCACGAGGTTCTCACTTCCGTCTCGGGATCCCACAGGTTCGCCAACCTCCTGCTGATGAACTCCAGCGAGCGCGCAGGCGGTAGCGCGGCGGCCTGCAAGCTCTCGTACGCGATGGAGTATCCCGCGACGATCTCGACACTGTCGGCGTACATGGCGTCACCAACGGCTTCGAGGTAGACCACACACCTGCTCGGCTCGGGCAATTGGTAGATGACAAACGGCTGAGGGATCGCCGTCTCTGCGTCGACCTGCAAGACCTGGATCCGCAATTCCGGGCGTCGCGAAGCTTCTTGAAGGAGATGTGCGAGTTGGTCGAGGAGCACGCTTCGATTGCCCAGGGAGCGGCGTAGCGCGGATTCGTCGATGATGAACCACGCAGGGTGACCGGGTGTCGGTCGGAAGCGGCGTTGCCGTTCCATGCGTAGTTCGGCACGTTGGTGGACGGCTTCATCGCTCAAGGACGGACCGGTGGCGCGGATTGCGGCACACGCGTACTCGTACGTTTGGAGAACGCCGGGGATCAGCGTGGTCTGGTACGAACGGACGCCGGTGGCGATCGATTCCATGGCTACGAGACGTTCCAGATGGTTCGGAAGATCGTCCACGACGGCTCGCCACCATCCGCCGTGACGGTCCGCGCGTACACCGTGCACTGTTTCCGACTGAACCCCATTGCCGTACGGCGGTACGAAGCCGAGCGCGGACAGCGACTGCCCGAACATCGCCTCAAGTACGGACTGATAGTCGGGTGTGGGCCACGGTGGCGCGGTGCTCTCCCAGCGGCGGACCTGGCGGACGCTCACGTCGATGCGAAGGCCGAGTTCGCGTGCCTGGTGCTCGAAGGCGTCGGCGAGTTGCTGTTGCGTGTTCCAGCCCCGGGCGTAGCGTGCGGCGACGAACGTGGCGTTCCCGGGAGAAGGTCTGTCGGTCATCGTGCTCCTTCGACATGGACGGAGTCCGCGATTCACGGTAGTTCTCCAGATACAACGCGGACGGCGCTTTTCGGACATCGGTCCGTGTCGACGAGGAGGGGGTGGCGGAGGCGATGTCAGAACGCGTGGTGATGGCAAGTGAGCTTCTGACCAAGCACGAGGTCGAGCTGCTACGACGTGCGCTTCTTGAATGGGGCGGGCCGGCTCGATGCAGCGATCAGCTTGCCGTCGGCATGGGGTTCACGGACGCCCAGGATCTACTCGACCAGTGCCGCAGACTACGGGCCGCACTCGGCGACGACGTTCCTCTCAAAGCGGTGGACTGGGCGCGGACCCTCCTGGCAACGGAGATCGTCTTCGTCAGCGACCTCGCCGGCTCGGGCGTCGAATGGTCAACGACCACGGGGCTCGCCGACGAGGCGACGATCAGGGCACTGCGGCAGATCCAGCGGAAGCTGGCCACGACCGTCAGCCCCTACTACGGGAAGCACCCGAGCGAGTAACAAGGGCGGTGACCGCTCAAGGTCCTGTCGAAGCTTTTGGTCAAACTCCGGATGGGGTGGGCGGGGTGTGGGTGGTGAGGGTGATCAGTTGTGGGATGAGGGTGGTGAGTACGGCGGGGTCGGTTCCGGTCGACTCGTATTCGGTGATGGTCAGGCCGGTCACGGTGAAGTGGGTGGTCAGGGCGGCCACGGCGGTGAGCAGGTGGGCCGGAGGGAGGCCGTTGGGTTCCGGGGTGCCGACGGCCGGGAATGTGGTCGGGTCGAGGACGTCGAGGTCGATGTGGATGTGTACGGCGTCGGCGCCGGTGGTGGTGACTGCGGCGACCAGGTCGGCCGGATCGGCCAGTCGCGCCGGCGGCAGCACGGGGATGCCGTGCCGGTCGATGTACGCGCGTTCGCCTTCGTCGAGCGCGCGGACGCCGGCGAGGACGACCTGACCCGGGCGCAGGGCCCGTTCGGGGGACAACTCGGCCGGTCCCTCGCCGAGGAGCGCGCGCAGGATCATGCCGTGGAACGCCCCGGACGGTGACGTGGCCGGGGTGTTCAGGTCGCCGTGCGCGTCGAACCACACCACCGCGAGCCGATCGCCGTGCCGGCGGACGGCCGCCTCGATCGGCGCGAGGTCCACGGCGCAGTCGCCGCCGACGGTGACGACCGGATGGCCGGCCCGGGCCACCGCGTCACGAGCCGCCGCCAGGTTGTGCGCGAGCACGTCCGCGTGCGCGACGCCGGCGTGGGCCGTGCCCGGCGCGTCGTCGGTGAGCGCGCGGAGATGGCCGGACGGCGACGCGAGCGCGGCCAGTCGGGCGGCGCCCTCGGGCAGCCGCCGGCGGGCCGTCGGAGTGGAGGAGCCCTGCCACTGGGCTATTTCGACGACGGTGGGATCGGGCATGTCGGGCTCCTTGTCGGTGGGCCGGAGATCGCTGGGAGCACCACCGTAGCCGTGCATGGATATACGGGCCGGCGAATTATGCGCTGCTGCTGCTGCTGCTGCTGCCGCCGCCGCCGCCACCACCCGCCCGCGTCCTACCCGTCGATCCCGACCGCCGCCTCCGGATCGCGCCCTCAGGGGCCCTCGAATGAGGCGTGATTGCCCTCGGACCGCGTAGCGGTCGGCCCTGCGGCACGTGTCGACTTCCTAGCCTCCGAGGAGGCTGCACGGAGGAGGACTGATGCTTGAGTCGGTACGGATACGTCAGGGAGCGGGTGACCTCGTCGCGACCACGGCCGGAGTCGGCGTGCTCGGGCCGGTGGAGCTGTGGCCGAGCGGCGGACGGCCCTACGCGTGGCGGCCGATCGCCGGTGCTCGGCCGCGGGTGCTGCTGGCCCTGCTGGCCGCGTCGATCGGCAAGGTGGTGCCGGTCGAGCGGATCCTGGCGGAGGTGTGGCCGACCGGTGTGCCGGCGACGCGCGGCAAGGCCGTTGCACAAGTCGTGTTGCGGCTGCGGAGGTTACTGGGTGACGACGCCGGCGGGATCGTGGTGACCAGGCCGGGTGGGTACGAACTGGCCGAGCAGCGCGTCGAGTTGGACGCGCACGTGGCGGCCGGGCGGGTCGAGTCGGGGTGCGCCGCGTTGGCTGCGGGTGATCCCGCGACGGCGGCGGAGCTGCTCGGCGACGCGTTGGGGCGCTGGCGCGGCGAGCCGTACGCCGGGGTGGATCCGGCGGACCCGGCCGGGCCGGTGGCCTGCCATCGCGGGGCGCTGCTGCGGCTGCGGGTCTCGGCCCAGGAGGCGCGGATCGACGCGAACCTCGCGCTCGGACGACATCGGCAGGTGGTGGACGAGCTGGCCGGCCTGGTCGCGCGGGATCCGTTGTACGAGCCGTGGTGGCCGCGATTGATGGTCGCGCTGTACCGGAGCGGCCGACGGGCGGACGCGTTGCAGGCGTATCGCAGCCTGCGCGGCGTGCTGGTCGATCGGCTCGGCGTCGAACCGGGACCGGACGCGCGCAGACTGCAACAGCTGATCCTCGCGGGCGACATCGTCACGCCGCCCTGTGGATGCGGAGCGTCCGCCTCGCCGCCGGTCGGGCCGCGAACATGACGTCCGCGGCCCGACCGGACGTGCCTACGCGCAGATTTGGCGCGACGGCGACCACTGTGCCTGGGCGGTGAACCAGGTGTAGTTGGTGAAGGCGAACATCGTCGTGCAGGTGCCCGCGGGCACGTTGAGCTTGGGGCCGCTGCAGAAACGCGAGCTGCTCGCCGGCATGGCGATGGCCGCGCACGTGTTCGTCGCGTTGCTGTTGAGAGTCACCCCCGTCTTGACCTCGGGCACCAGCACCGAGGCAGCCTGGCCGTTCACGGCGATCGTGTACGACTGGACCTTGCCGCCGCCCCACGACATGCAGGTGAGGAGCTGGACGCCGGTCTGCGAGAGCACCGTCGAGCTCGAACAGATGGTGTTGCCGAGGTTCGGATAGCTCGTACTCCAGTTCACCGTCGCGGCCGAGGCAGGACCCTGGGCCACGGCGGTGAGCGCGGCGGCGGCACCGACCACGCCGAGGGTACGGGCGATCTTCGAGCGGAACATGGGCATTCCCTTCACGAGGAACCCTCGGCGGACGGGGGCATCCACCGAGAGCTGACGGGAGATCAGCTATTGGTGATCGTCCCGAAGAGGGGTGCCATCGCGGCTCCATCGAGGTCCCATCGAGGTCCCATCGTGGTTCCGCCGTGGTTCCAAGACGATCCACGACGGACCACGACGGACCACGACCGTGCCACGACGACTCCACGGCACCGAGCCCCCTGGCCGCGGCGTGCCCGTCAGGGCTTCGTGAGCGCCTCCGCGACGCGGGCGGTCATCGGCCGTTCGGTCTCCTTCCGGGAGGTCGCCGTGGTGGACAGCACGAATCGCCGCTGCCCGTCCCGGGTCGAGAACGCCGCGGACTTGTAGCCGTACTGCTCACCCGTCTTGCCCCAGAACGTGACGCCGTTGACGGTGGCCGTCTGCAGGCCCTGGCTGTAGCGGGCCGGGCAGCCGTCGAGCATCTTCACGTCGTCCGACGGCAGGGTGAAGAGCTTCTCCTGGAAGGCGGGTGGGAGCAGCTTCCCGGCGAACAGCGCCTCCAGGTAGCGGTCCAGATCACGGGTGGTGGAGATCAACTCGCCCTCGCCGTACGAGGAGGACGGGTTGAAGACGGTGATGTCCCGGAGCCGCCCGTCGCTCATTCGCAGGTAGCCGCGCACCTGCGGGCCGCGGATGCGCGAGTCGTGGCCGGGGAACGAGGTGTCCCGGAGGTCGAGGGGGTCGAGCAGGCGCCGACCGATCTCGTCGCCGTAGGGGCGGCCGGTGATCCGCTCGATGAGCAGGGCCAGGAGCACGTAGTTGACGCCCCGGTACTCCTGCTTCGTGCCCGGGGCGAATTTGAGCGGTCCGCCGGACTGGGTCTCGACCAGGCGCCGCGGGGTCCAGTCGTCGTATCGGTGCGCGACGATGCTCTCGGGGCTGTCCTCGTCCGGCGCCTCCGGGGCGACCATGTCCGGGAGGCCGCTGGTGTGGTCGAGCAGATTGGTCAGGCTGATCGGCGCGTAGTCGGCCGGCAGCAGGCCTGGGAGGTAGCGCTGGATGGGCGCGTCCAGGTCGACCCGGCGCTCGGCCGCGAGCTGGAGCACGACAGGGGCGACGAACAGCTTGGTGATGCTGCCGGCGCGGAAGCGGTCGTCCGGCCGGACGGGGCGTCCGGTGCGCAGGTCGGCGCTACCCGAAGTCCCGTACCAGCGACCGGCCGGACCGGCGACGCGGAGTTGGGCGGAGACCGCCTGAGGGTGGGTCAGGTCGCCGATGGCGGCCTTGAGGGCCTCCGGGTTCGGCGGCGGCAGCACGGGGATCGGCGTGACCGGGGTGTTCGGGGGACAGGCGGTGGCGGGTGGAGGATCCGCCGGAGTCGCCGTGGCCGTGGCCATGGTGGAGAGCAGGAGAACGCCCGAAACGCCCACGCCGACGATCATCCGGGAGAGGTGCGAAGTCATGCCCCCACGCTGGCCGTTCGACGACCTGCGGCCATCGGGGATTACCCCGATCTCGCCCCCCGCTCTTCCCTGACACGACCCCGAGTCGGGCCGTCACGACGAGTCGGTCGGCGCCTCCGATGGTGACCGGCCAAGGGCTCGCCGGGCGATGACGGCGTCCGTGTACGACTCGTTCGTGTGGTCGTCCTCGTGGATGCCCAGGTCGCGCAGGACCGCCCGGATCGCGTCGAGTGCGGCCGGCAGCGCGTCGCCGTCGACCATCGTCTCGACCTCGACGAAGGTCTCGCCGAGCTCGGGCACCCGGACCACGGTCGCGAGGATGTCCCGGCCCGCGTACGAGAAGCCGTGGTTGCGACACCGCTTCTCGAAGCGGATCCAGGGCCGGTAGCCGAGGCCGCCCAGCAGCGCGCGCACGGCGGACGCGTCGGCGACCCGGGTCTCGTGTTCCGGCTTCGACCCGGACGCCGGATCGACCCGAGCGCCCTTGTAGGTCAGCACCGACACCGCGCCGCCCGGACCGCGCACGGTGCGGACCCGCAACTCCCGATCGCCGCGCGAGAGCGTGCGCGCCTCGTCGTCGTAGTAGGTGTCCTCGTACACCTCGTCCCGCCCGGGCCCCAGTCGTTCGAGCCGCTCCCGCACGAGCGGAAGGTTCCGCACGCGCGCCTTCACCTCGGCCTCGATCACCCGATCCCACTCCCTTCGGGAGGCGGCCGAGGTCGCGGCGAGGCCGGGACCTCGGTCATGCGTTCCGCGGTCGAGTCTTCCGCAGTCGGTGCACGAGTCGGCGCACACCACACTGCGCGACCGGCTCGGAGCACGGATGTTATGGACATCTTTCGGGTGATTTATAGGCTAATATCAGCAACATAAAGTGACGTTCCTTGACCGTACGTAGGTGCATACATAGCTTGTTCGGTGCCCGACCCCGGGGTTTGCCGAAGTCTTCAGGTCCAGATGTCTCGACTATCCGACGGAGCGCGGACCCGAATGGACACCCACATTCAGCCCAAGGCACTTCGTGCGGCCGACGAGCCGGAGGGCGCGTATCCGCGGGGCCGGCCGCCGGCGCGCTCCGGCCGGCGTCGTGCGCTGCTCGCGACCGTGGTCGTGGCGGTGGCGTTGACCGCCGGTGGGGTGACCGCGGCTCGGTTCATCAAGTCCCCCGCGGAGAAGGCGGCCGAGGCGAAGGCGCCGGCGGCCTCGGTGATCTCGGCGGTGGTGGAACGCCGGGTGCTCACCGACACGGTGGTGTTGCGCGGACGGGTCACGGCGGGCCAGACGGTGGTGGTGGCGCCGCAGCCGACGGCGGGCGGTGGCAAGGACGGCGGGGGAGTCGTCAGGTCGGTCGTGACGGGCGTCCGGGTCAAGGCTGGGGACGTGCTGGAGGCCGGGCAGGTGATCATCGAGGTGTCCGGGCGGCCGGTGTTCGTGCTGCCGGGCGAGTTGCCGGTGTACCGGGACCTGAAGCCGGGCAGCGAGGGCCACGACGTCGAGCAGTTGCAGGCGGCGCTCGAGGGCCTCGGGTACCGGGTCGGTTCGGATCGGGCGGGTACGTACGGCGCCGGGACCAGGGCGGCGGTGGCCGCGCTCTACACGACGATCGGGTACGACGCGCCCGAGGCGGGCGAGGGCGGCGACGAGGCCGTGCGCGCCGCCGAGGAGCGGATCACCTCGTCGGAGCGCGCGTTGACCCAGGCCAAGGACACTTTGAAGGCCATCCAGGCGGGCGGTTCCGGCAGTTCGTCACCGGCGACCGGCGGCGCGAACACGGGTGGGACGAGGCAGGCCGAGGAGCAGGTCCGCTACGCCGAAGAGGACGTGGCCAGGGCCGGGGACGCGCTTGCGGCGCTGCGGGCGAAATCCGGCGCGATGCTGCCGGCGGCGGAGGTGGTCTTCCTGTCGAAGTTTCCGGCTCGGGTGGACACCGTGCAGGCCCGAGTGGGCGATGAGGTCAAGGAGAAGGCCCTCACGATCTCGGCGGGCGACCTGATCGTGCGCGGACAGCTGGCCTCGCACGAGAAGGGGTTGGTCCGAGCGGGGCTGAAGGTCGGCATCCTGTCCGAGCTCTCCGGGGTCCGGGCCGAGGGGAGCGTGCGTTCGATCGCGGACGCGCCGGGCTCGCCGAGCGACCCCGCGGCGAGCGACGGCTCGGCTGCGGGCGGGGCCGGGGGCGCGGCGCAAACGGGCGCACAGGGCTACGAGATCGTCGTCGAACCGACGGACGTCCTCGATCCGAGCCTGGCCGGGCAGGACGTCCGCCTGACGATCGATGCGGCGTCGTCGGGCGACCCCGTGCTGGTGGTTCCGTTGTCGGCGGTCGCCGCCGGCGCGGACGGGCGAACGGTGGTGACCGTGCTGGACGCCGGCGGCGAGCGGCGCCGGGTGGAGGTACGGCCGGGCACGTCCGGCGACGGCTATGTCGAGGTCACGCCGATGGAAGACGGAGCGTTGACCCAGGGCGACCGGATCGTGATCGGCGCCGCGCGCAAGGCCCCGCCGGTCGACGCGGACGGCAAGGCCCTCGGGAACGGCGCTCCCCGGTCGTGACCGGCCATCGGACACCGCCGCCCGTCGTGGAGTTCACGGGGGTGGGGCTGACCTATCCGGGGCCGCCGCCGGTGGCGGCATTGCGGCCGGGTGATCTGGTGGTGGGGCGTGGCGAGTACGTGACGATCACCGGGCCGTCCGGGTCGGGCAAGTCGACGTTCCTCAATGTGGCCGGGTTGTTGGATCGTCCGACGATGGGGACGTATCGCCTGGACGGCATCGATACGGGTGCCTTGAAGGAGCGCGACCGCACGGCGTTGCGGGGGTCGCGGATCGGCTTCGTGTTCCAGTCGTTCCACCTGTTGCCGTATCGGACGGCGGTGGAGAACGTCGAGTTGGCGATGATGTACCAGGGCGGCAGGCGCGGTCGGGCGGAGCGGGCCGCGCGGGCGCGGGAGGTCTTGGCCCGTGTCGGTCTGGGACATCGCCTGCATCACACGCCCACCACGCTGTCCGGTGGTGAGCGTCAACGGGTGGCGATCGCCCGGGCGTTGGCGGCGGGCCCCTCACTCCTGTTGTGTGACGAACCCACCGGCAACCTGGACACGGCCACCGCCGACGGCGTGCTCGCCCTGCTCGACGGCCTGCACGCGGAGGGGATGACGATCCTGGTGATCACCCACGATCGGGCGGTGGCCGCGCGCGCCGGCCGCGGCGTCGCGATCCGCGACGGCGTCATCTCGGGAGGCGTCCTCCGATGAGCCTGGACGAGTTGCTGAGACCCCGGCCCGAGCCCGGCCGAAACAACCGGATCATCCCGTCCCGACAACACCCGCGCGACCTGTTCTCCGAGGCGTTGGCCGGGATGTTGCAACGTCCGGCCCGTTCGGTCCTGACCGCGTTGGGCACCGTGCTGGGCGTGGGAACGTTCGTGGCGATCCTGGGCCTGACCGCGACCGCCACCGGCCAGATCGACGACCGCTTCAACGCCCTCACCGCCACCGAGGTCACCATCGAGGACACCGGCGGCACCGACCCACCCAACCAACCCCTCATGTTCACCCCCGACGCCGACCAACGCGTCCAAACCCTCAACGGCGTCGAACACGCCGGCGTCCACTGGACCGTCCGCCTCCCCACCGGCACCACCGTGCGCTCCGCACCCATCGGCCCCGACGCCAACGGCCAACACATCCCCGTCATCGCCGCCTCACCCGGCCTCCTGGACGCCGCCGGCCCCCACTGGGCCACCGGCCGCGGCTACGACACCTTCCACGACACCCGCGCCGAAGCCGTCGCCGTCATCGGCCAAGGCATGGCCGACCGCCTCGGCATCACCACCCTCGACACCACCCCCGCCATCCTCATCGGCGACACCCCCTTCACCGTCATCGGCATCCTCACCGACACCGACCACAAACCCGACCTCCTCCTGTCCGTCCTCATCCCCCGCACCACCGCCGAACGCATCTACGGACCCCCCGACCCCGGCCAACGCGCCAAAATGCTCGTCACCACGAAGATCGGCGCCGCCCGCCAAATCGCCGGCGAAGTCCCGTACGCCCTGCGCCCCGACACCCCCGAGGCCTTCAAGCCGATCCCGCCGCCGGACCCGCGCACCCTCCGCGACCACGTCACCGACGACCTCGGCGCACTCTTCCTCCTGCTCGCCGGAATCTGCCTGATCATCGGCGCGGTGGGCATCGCCAACACCACCCTGATCGCCGTCATGGAACGCACCGCCGAGATCGGCCTCCGCCGCGCCCTCGGCGCCCGCGGCCGACACATCGCCGGCCAATTCCTCACCGAATCCGCCACCCTCGGCACCCTCGGCGGCCTCATCGGCACCAGCCTCGCCACCGTCACCGTCGTCGCCACCGCGGCCGTCAAGCAGTGGACCCCGATCATCGAACCCGCCACCGTCGCCGCCGCACCCCTGATCGGCCTCACCACCGGACTCCTCGCCGGCCTCTACCCCGCCTGGCGCGCCGCCCGCATAGAACCCGTCGAAGCACTCAAGCGATGACGACCCGACCGAGCCGACCCGACCCGATCCGACGTGACCCGCCGCGCCGCGCCCTCGACCCGGCAGGCCGGCCGGGCCGGGCCGTCCACCGGCTCAGCTCGGCCGTACCGGCGACTCGCTCAGGGCCTCCATCGTGGCCTTGACGAGATCGCTGCCGTGGACCATCGCCTGAGCCATCGGGACGCCGAGCGCGTCGGGCAGCACGTCGCGGGTCCAGACGAAGGTGGTTCGGCCGTCGGCGGTCGGCAGGACCCGCATGGTCGCGCGATCGCGGGTCGGGGTGCTGCTGCCGCCGATGACGGAGTAGGTGACGCTCCGGGCCTCGGCGTCGAGCTCGATCAGCCGTTCACGGGCGGTCATGCCGTTGGCGAAGGTGACGAGCCGGGTGTCGGGTGCTTCGAGCCGGCATTCGACGACGAAGCCCGGCGCCATCCGGGTCGGGCCCGTATCGAACTCGCCGATGATCGCCCAGACGTCCTCGACGGGGGCGTCGATGGTTCGGGTCTCGTGGATGTGGGTCATGGGAATTCTCCGGTCGGGATCTGGGAACTCGAAGCCTGCGGATACCTGCTTCGAGACTGCCGCAGACCCGCCCGGAGGTCTTGAAGATTCTTGCGCCGCCCGCCGCCCGCCGCCCCTGTCCGGGCCCCCGCGTAGCGTGGAAGGGTGCTGTCGAACATCGATCTCGTCACGCGGCCCGCGTTCGTCGTGAGCGCCGTGACGTGTCGAAGCGACCACCGGCACTGGACCGAGCCCGAGGCCCGCGACGACTACCGGATCGTGCTGGTGCGGAGCGGCCGATTCCGGCGCAGCGTCGGCGGGGTGGGCGTGGACCTCGAGCCGACGATCGCCTACGTCGGTGTCCCGGGGGAGGAGGAGCGCTTCGCGCATCCGGCCGGTGGTGACGTGTGTACATCCGTGCAGGTCGCGCCGGAGCTGTGGCGGGACCTGGCCGGCGAGGCCGGGGGTACGGCGCGCTCGGCGCTGTACGTCGACGGCCCGCTCGACCTGGCCCATCGCCGCTGCCTGCGCGCCGCCGCGCGGGGCGATGTCGACTACGCGGCGACCGAGCACCTGCTCGCCCTGGTCCATCGCGCCGTCGAGCAGGTCGTGGCCCGCCCGCGGCCGATCGACCGGCCGGCGACCGATCGCCGCCTGGTCGCGGCGGCCCGGGAGGCGATCGCCGTCGACCACCCGGCCGCGGCCGGGCTGGTTCCGCTGGCGGCCCTGGTGGGGGCGTCGCCGTACCGACTCAGCCGCGCGTTCACCCGCGAGCTGGGCGTGTCCGTCACCCGCTACCGCAACCGCGTCCGGCTCGGCCGTGCGCTCGACCGGCTGGAGGCCGGCGAGCCCAGCCTCGCGGTGCTCGCCGCCGACCTCGGCTTCGCCGATCAGGCCCACCTGTCCCGCACCGTGCGCGAGCAGCTCGGACATACCCCGACGGTGTTGCGGCGGCTGCTGGTGCCGTGACCGGAAACGCTCACCGGTGCTCGGTCGGGCTCGGTGCTCGGCACGGCACGGCACGGCTCGGCACGGCTCGGCACCAAGCCCGCACGCGGGACCTTCCGAGGGGTTCGGCGGTGGGGGGATGGGCAGGACCGGGTCGACGTTCTCGTAGCGTTGTGAATCGGTCCGATGCGGGCAAGCGGGAAAAGGGAGTCGAAGCGTGGCGATCGAGCAGGCGGTCATCCTGGCCGGTGGGCAGGCGACGCGGATGCGGCCGTATACCGACGACGCGCCGAAGGCGATGGTGCCGGTGGCGGGGGCGCCGATTCTGGGGCACCAGTTGTTGTGGCTGGCCGGGCACGGGGTGAAGCGCGTCGTGCTGTCGGTCGGATACCGGGCCGACATGATCCGCGACTACGTCGGAGACGGTGCGCGGTTCGGTCTCGCGGCGACCTACGCGGTCGAGGAGCAACCGCTCGGCCGCGGTGGCGGGATGAAGCTGGCGGCCCGTCGATTGCCGGACCCGGCGGCGGACTTCCTCGCCCTCAACGGCGACGTGATCACGCACTTCGACCTCGGCGACCTGATCGCCCGGCACGAGGCCGCCCGGACCGCGGTCACGATCGCGCTCTCGCCCTACCGGTCGAACTGGGGTGTGGTCGACATCGACGACGGGGACCGCGTGCGCGGCTTCGTCCAGTCGCCCGTGCTGCCCTACTGGATCAACTCCGGTGTGTACGCGGTCGCGCCCGAGGTCGTGGCGCTGTTGCCGGACAAGGGTGACCACGAGGACACCACGTTCCCCGACCTGGCCGCGCGGGACCGGATGCGCGCGTACCGGATCGACGGCTACTGGCGCGGCATCGACACCGTGAAGGACGTCAAGGCGGCCACGGACGAGCTGATCGGCCAAGGACGGCGCCTGGCCCAGGAGTTCGCGGTCGCGGGAGCCTGACCGGACACGCGAAGGCGCCCCGGGCGGCATCGACTGCCGACCCGGGGCGCTTTCGCTCATGACGTCGCGTCAGCCCTTCAGCGTGATCGCGACCGTGTCCGCGAGCGGCGTGGTCGGGCGGCCGAGCAGACCCGACAGGTCGCCGGTGATGCCGGCCAACGCGCCGCCCGCGACCTGGATGTCGGCGTCCACGAGCAGCTCGACGAGGAAGCCCGGGAGGCCCACGCCGGCCAGGATCTCGGTGTACTGCTCGGCCGGAAGGTTGGCGAAGGCCACGTCCTTGCCGGTCTGCCGTGCGGCCTCGGCGGCCAGCTCGCCCAGGCTCCAGTTGGTGTCGCCGGTGAGCTCGTACACCTTGCCCGCCTGGTCGTCGCTCAGCAGCACGACGGCCGCGGCCTCGGCGTAGTCGGCCCGTGCGGCGGACGCGATCCGGCCCTCGCCGGCCGCACCGGCGACCGCGCCGCGCTCGACGGCGCCGGCCAGCGAGCCGGTGTAGTTCTCGGTGTACCAGCCGTTGCGCAGCAGCACGCTCGGGAGACCGGTCGCGGCGATCCTCGCCTCGGTGTCGCGGTGCACGCGGGCCAGGCCGAGGGGGCTGTTCGTCGCGTCGTAGACCGAGGTGTAGATCAGCTGCCCGACCCCCGCCTCGGCGGCGGCCGCGACCGCGGCGCCGTGCTGCGAGATCCGGGCCTCCTCGGGGCCGTTGGACGACACGAAGAGCAGCTTGTCCGCACCGGTGAAGGCGGGCACCAGGGTCTCGGGCCGCTCGTAGTCGGCCTCGCGCACCTGTACCCCGCGGGCCGCGAGGTCGGCGGCCTTGGCCGGCGTGCGCACCGCGGCGACGATCTCCGACGCGGGCGTGCCGCGCTGGAGCAGGGCCTCGACGACGAGGCGGCCGAACTGTCCGGTGGCTCCGGTGACGACGATCATGACGCGTTCCTCTCCTTCGCGCCGAACCCGTCGTCCGGTCGCTGTCCAAACGATTGCACTAACTTTTCGAAAGCGCAAGCGTTGGGAGAGTGCATCCCTTTTGAAAGTGCTCACTCGGAGGTAGTCTCAAGGCATGGAGACGCAGCCGGAGCCGGCGAAGGAGGCAGCGATGGACACGGTGACCGGGCCGGACCCGACCGCGGAGTTCGAGTTCGACGTGTTCGCGAAGGCGTGCGTGTCCCGAGCGGCGATGGAGCACATCACCGGCCGCTGGGGCGTGCTGGTCCTGGGCGGCCTCTACGACGGGCCGATGCGGTTCAACGCGCTGCGGCGGCGGGTCGACGGCGTCAGCGAGAAGATGCTGGCGCAGACGTTGCAGGCGCTGGAGCGGGACGGGTTTGTGCGGCGCGAGGTACATAGTGCGATTCCGCCGCGGGTGGAGTACAGCCTCACCGTCATGGGTCAGGGGACTGCGGCCAAGTTGCTCGATTTGATCGCGCATCTGGAGGGGCACATGGAGCAGGTGCTTGTGGCCCGGGAGGCGTACGACAGGGAGCGGGCGTGACTCGGCGCGAAGCCGCCCGGACGGGCTGGGTTGGCTTTGTCCTCAGGCGCCGGACGGGCTGGGAAGGGTTGTCCTCAAACGCCGGACGGGCTTGAAAAGCTTGTCCTCAAACGCCGGACGGGCTGGGGTGGCTTTGTCCTCAGGCGCCGGACGGGCTGGAGTGGCTTTGTCCTCAGGCGCCGGACGGGCTTGGAAGGGTTGTCCTCAAACGCCGGACGGGCTTGGAAGGGTTGTCCTCAAGCGCCGGACGGGCTGGGGTGGCTTTGTTCTCAAGCGCCGGACGGGCTGGGTGGGCTTTGTTCTCGAGCGCCCGATGGGCTTGGAAGGGTTGTCCGCAAGCGCCGGACGGGGTGGAGGTGGCCGGCCGGCGCTTGGGGGTTAGATGCTCCAGACGCCTGCGCCGAGCATGGATTTGATTTCGCCGGCGAGGCCGCCCTCCGGGTTGACGCGGAAGTCCAGGTTGTAGCGGGTGCGCATGCGGGCGCTCTCCAGGACCAGGTGGACCGGGACGTCTCCCGGGTGTGAGGCCAGGGTGCGCTTGAGGTCGGCGACCAGGGCCGGGGTGACCTTGGTGGTCGGCAGCTTCAGGCACACCGGTGCCTTGCCGCCGTGCTCGGCCGAGCCGATGTCCAGCGGGACCAGCTCCGAGCCGAAGATGCTGATCGCGCCGTCGCGCTCGTTGAGCCGGCCCTTGATGCTGACCGCGACGTCCTCTTCCAGTGCGTGCGCGACGAGCGTGTAGGACTGCGGGAAGAACAGCACCTCGATCTCGCCGTCGTGGTCGGCGAGGTTGATCATCGCCCAGGGCGAACCGCTCTTGTTGACCTTGCGCTGGATGCCGGTGATGAGCCCGGCGAGCTGGATCTGGCCTTCGGTCCGGCCCGAGTTCTTCAGCTCGGCGATCGAGGTGTCGCGGTGTCGGGACAGGATGTGCTCGGCTCCGTCGAGCGGGTGCGCGGACACGTACAGGCCGAGCATCTCGCGTTCGGTGGCCAGCTTGAGCTTGCGCGGCCACTCCTGGTCGGTGAGCGTGAAGTCGAGCCCGACGGCCGGTTCCTCGGTGGCCTCGTCGCCGCCGCCGAACAGGTCGTACTGGCCCGCGGCCTCCTGCTTCTTCAGGCCCACGACCGCGTCGAGTGCCTGCTCGTGTACGTCGACCAGAGCCCGGCGGGTGTGCCCGAGCGCGTCGAACGACCCGGCCTTGACCAGCGATTCGACCGCGCGCTTGTTGCACGCGGGCAGCCCGATCTTGGTCAGGAAGTCGGCGAACGAGTTGAACTTCCCCTTGCTCGTCCGCGCCTCGACGATGTCGTTGATGACGTTGTCGCCCACGTTGCGGATGGCCCGCAGGCCGAACCGCACGTCCGAGCCGACGGCGGTGAAGTCGGCGACGGATTCGTTGACGTCGGGGGACAGGACGCGGATGCCGGCCGACCTGGCGTCGGCCAGGTACATGCCCATCTTGTCCTTTTCGTCGCCCACCGAGGTGAGCAGCGCGGCCATGTACTCGGCGGGGAAGTTCGCCTTCAGATAGGCCGTTTGGTACGACACCAGCCCGTACGCCGCGGAGTGCGACTTGTTGAACGCGTAGCCGGCGAACGGCACCAGGACGTCCCAGACGGCCTGGATCGCCTCGTCCGAGTAGCCGCGCTCTCGGCAACCCGCCTGGAACGGGATGAACTCCTGTTCCAGGACCTCCTTCTTCTTCTTGCCCATCGCACGGCGGAGCAGGTCGGCCTGGCCGAGGTTGTAACCGGCCAACACCTGCGCGGCGCGCTGCACCTGCTCCTGATACACGATCAGGCCGTAGGTGGGGCCCAGGACTTCGGTGAGCGGTGCCTCCAACTCCGGGTGGATGGGCACGATTTCCTGCTGGCCGTTCTTGCGCAGCGCGTAGTTGATGTGCGAGTTCATGCCCATCGGGCCGGGCCGGTACAGCGCGGAGACCGCGGAGATGTCCTCGAACTCGGTCGGCTTCATCAGCTTGAGCAGTGCGCGCATGGGCCCGCCATCGAGCTGGAACACGCCGAGAGTGTCGCCCCGGGAGAGCAGGTCGAACGTGACCGGGTCGTCCAGCGGGATCGTCTCGATGTCGACGTCGACGCCCCGGTTGGCCCTGATGATCTTGATGGCGTGGTCGATGATGCCCAGGTTTCGCAGCCCCAGGAAGTCCATCTTGACCAGGCCCATCTCCTCACAGGACGGGTAGTCGAAGCCGGTGATGATCACGCCGTCCTTGTCCCGCCGGTGCAGCGGGATCAAGTCGATCAGCGGGGTCGAGGACAGGATGACCGCGGCGGCGTGCACGCCGGTGCCGCGGGTGAGGCCCTCGATGCCGCGCGCGGTGTCGACGACCATCTTCACTTCGGGGTCGGACTCGTACAGCGCGCGGATCTCGCCGGCCTCGGTGTAGCGGGCGTGATCCTTGTCGAACATCCCCGCGAGGGGCATCGACTTGCCCATGATGTCCGGCGGGTACGCCTTGGTGATCCGGTCGCCGGTGGCGAACGGGAAACCGAGGATCCGGCTGGAGTCCTTGATCGCGGCCTTGGCCTTGATCGTGCCGAAGGTGTTGACCTGTGCGGTGTAGGCCGAGCCGTACTTCTCGGTGACGTAGCGCACCATCTGGTCGCGCTGGCGGTCGTCGAAGTCGATGTCGACGTCCGGCGGGTTGATCCGCTCGGGGTTGAGGAAGCGCTCGAACAGCAGGTCGTAGTCGAGCGGGTTCAGCCCGGTGATGCCGGTGAGGTAGGCCACCATCGAGCCCGCCGCCGAGCCTCGGCCGGGGCCGACCGGGATGCCGTTGTCGCGGGCGTACTGGCAGATGTCGGCGACCACGAGGAAGTAGGAGGCGAACCCCATCGGGCCGATGACGCGCATCTCGGTCTCGATGCGGTCCAGCACCTCCTTGCTCGGGGTGTCGCCGAACCGCCGCTTCAGGCCCTCGGCGATCTTCGTGCGCAGGTAGGTCTCCTGCGTCTCGCCCTCGGGCACGTCGAACTGGGGCATCCGGTCGACGTGGTTGAACACCTCGTCGTAGTCGCCGATCCGCTCGGCGATCGCCAGGGTGTTGTCGCACGCCTGCGGCAGCTCGTCGAACAGCCGGCGCATCTCGTCGGAGGTCTTGATGTAGTAGCCGGTGCCCGCGAACCGGAAGCGGTTCGGGTCGGCTTTGTTCTTGCCCACACCCACGCACAGCAGCGAGTCGTGCGCGTCGGCCTGGTCCTCGGTGACGTAGTGCGAGTCGTTCGTCGCCAGCAGCGGGATGTCCAGCTCCTTGGCCACCCGCAGCAGGTCCTCGCGGACCGTGCGCTCGATGTCGAGGCCGTGGTCCATCAGCTCCAGGAAGTAGTTCTCCTTGCCGAAGATGTCCTGGTAGGCCGCCGCGGCCTTGACCGCCTCGTCGTACTGGCCGAGCCGGAGCCGGGTCTGCACCTCGCCGGACGGGCAGCCGGTGGTGGCGATGATGCCCTCGTGGTGCTCCGCGATCAGCTCGCGGTCCATCCGGGGCTTCATGTAGTAGCCCTCCATGGACGCCAGGCTGGAGAGCCGGAACAGGTTCCGCAGGCCCTGCGCGTTCTCCGCCCACATCGTCATGTGGGTGTACCGGCCGCCACCGGAGACGTCCTTGCCGCCCTCGCCGTCCTCGCTCGGCGCGCGCTTGCCGCCGGGGGCCCAGAACTCGGGGCGCCGCGCGTGCCGCGTGCTGGGCGCGACGTACGCCTCGATCCCGATGATCGGCTTCACGCCGTGCTTCTTGGACGTGCGCTGGAACTCGTACGCCCCGAACATGTTGCCGTGGTCCGACATCGCGACCGCCGGCATGCCCTGCCGGGCCACCTCGGCGAACAGCTTGTCGTTCTTCGCCGCTCCGTCCAGCATCGAGTATTCGGTGTGGACATGCAGGTGAACGAACGAGTCAGACACGGTGTGTGAGGCTCCTCGGAGGGGGCGGCGGGGGCCATCCACCATAACGCGGCGGAGGTCGGCAACCGGGTGTCCGAGCGAGGTGTCCGGGCCGATCGGCGAAGGCTTTTCCGAGTCGTTTCCCAGCCGTATCCGAGTGGCCCCGGAGTGGCCCTCGAAGTGGTCTGTGCGCGGGTTCGGCGCGGTTTGGGTACGGCTGTCGCGGCTGCTCGGCGGACGCGCCGCCCGGCGCTCAGCCGGCTTCGGAGGCGGCGTGCGCGGTGGCCTCGCGCCTGCGCAGCGGAGGCAGGGTCGGCGGGGGTTGGCGGCGCTCGGGCAGTTCGGCGAGCAGGACCCTGGTCGCCTCGGCGACCGCGGCCACGGCTCGTTCGACGGCTTCCTCGGTGCGGGCGGACGTGGACTGCACGCCGCCCACCTTGCGGACGTATTGACGGGCGGCGGCTTCGATCTCCACGTCGGTGGCGACGGGTTCGAGCCCACGCAGCGTCGTGATGTTCCTACACATGCCTCCAGGCTAGATCGGGGCGCCGACACCCGTCGGGCGCGGATCGTCGGCCGCGGAGCGCCGGCCACCGGCCGCCGGCCACGGAGCGCCGAGCGCCGAGTACGAAGCCGGCTGCCGAGCGCCGTCACTCCACCTCGATGCGGGCGACGGCCTCCCGGGCGATCCGCTCGACCGCGGCGCGCACCACCTCGGGCGGCGGTGCCGGACCCGTCGGGTGCGCGGTGCGATCGGCCAGGTCCTCCGCGCCCTCGCCGTCCGGGAACTCGTTCTCCACGACACCCTCGCCGATCCCGGGGCCGGCGAGGGCGGTGACCTCCACGAGCACGTTGGCCCCGCGCACCACGATGGTGTCGTACCGGGTGCCGGCGGCCTCGTCGCCGAGTGCCGGCAGCGGCGTCCACAGCCCGCCGGCGGGTCGGGTCCTGGTCCGGAACACGTCGTGCGCGCGGTCTCGGCCGCTGCCGTGTCGATCGCGTTCCCACCGGTACAGGCGGTACTCGACGGTCACGATCACCGGCCCCGACCACACACAGCGCGCCGGACGCGAGCGCGCCTCGCGTCCCCGTGCCGGCTCGCCGCCGGTGAGTTCGCTCGGCGGCGGCGTGAGCGCGCACGGGTCCGGCAGTCGCCGCGCCTCCGCCGGGTTGCCGGGCCACCACGGGGCGTCCTGGGGCGCCGCGACCGCGAGGAAGCCGAGCGGCGGGACGAGCAGGGCGAGCATCCACGCGAGGGTGCGGCCCCCGCGGGCGAGCGGCCCGCCGACCCGCCGCCCGCCGGGCCGGTCGGCCGCCTCGACGGGGTCCACCGGTACGCCGGCAGGGGCTACGGCGCGGATTCGGTCGAGGTGGTCCCGAATGTGGGTCCGGCCACCGGGGAACGCGCCTCGCGAGGCGGCGAGGATGTGCGCCGCCGCCCCGTCCGCGCCCGTCAAGGCGACCCGCGATCCGCCGGGGCCGCGTGCGGGAGCCACCCGACGGATGTCGGTCCACGGGACGAATCGGTGCTCGAACAACCGGCGATCACGCACGCCGTCCGGCCCGAACTCGCTCCGGTCGGACAGCACGCCGAGCACGTGCAGCCAACTCGGGACCAGCGGCACCAGACCCACGACGTAGTCGAGGGGGTTCTCCGCGAGCATCAGGACCAGACCGCAGACCGCCGTCAACACGAGCAGGTACGGCACCCATAGCCACAGCTGGGCCCGGGCCGGACGCAGGACCAGGTTCGTCGTCGGATCGCCCATGTGCGCGCACCCCCGTCGCCCACCCCGGGCGGCGTCGCCAACCGGTGGAGACCGGCACCCTAACCGGGCCGGATGTGGGCCGGATGTGCCCCGGATGGCCGGCGGGCGGCCGGTGGGCGACGGGTCGTCGACGGATCGGCCGGTCGGGTGTCTCGCGCCGTGATCGCGTCCGGCCCCTGTCGGTCGGGCCCGGGGCGATCCTCGCGTGTTCGGCGCAACGCCCGTTGCCTCGCGGTCCCGCCGCGCGTTGGGCCCTGCGCAGGAGGTCCGACGCGAGGAGGCACGGCGCATGGTCACAGTCGACGCGGGGCCCGGGCGGCTGCTGGTTTCGTCGGGGACGCGCGACAGCCGTTACGACCCCGCGACCGCCTGGCGCGTGTACCAGGGCGAGGACGGCAGCCTCACGGTCAGCACGGACGCGTGGCAGGAGGAGTCGCACACGCTGATGGCGATCACCACCGACTGGTACGCCGACGCCGCGGCCGCCTCGGCCGCGGGCGGGATGCCGCCGGACGTGGCCGGCCGGGTCACCCGCGCGCTGGGCACCGAGCCGGTGGCGCCGCCGCCGTACCGGGACTTCGCCGAGGCGTTCCGCGCGGGCGTCTCGCCGTCCCACCCCGAGCCGGTCGCGGGCCTGGAACTCGCGGTGCGGCACCGCCCGGCGCAGGACGAGTTCGGCGTGGGCGGCGACTGGTACGACGTGTTCACGCTGGACGACGGACAGGTCGCGCTCGCGGTCGGGGACGTACAGGGGCACGGCGCGGGGACGGCGCCGATCATGGCCAGGATTCGTACCCTGCTGCACGCGTACGCGGTGGTCACGCCCGATCCGGGGCGCGCGCTCGCGTTGGTCAACGACTTCCTGGACCGCTTCCCCGGTCCGGCCCACGCGACCTGCACACTCACCTACCTCGATCCCGCCCGCGGCAGGCTGTCGGTCGCGCGTGCCGCGCACCCGCCGCTGCTGCTCGCGGATCCCGCCGGCACGCCGCGGATCGAGGACGTCGAGGGCGGTCTGCCGCTCGGGATGCTCGCGGATCAGGAGTATCCGTGCACCACGCTGACCATGGCCCCCGGCGAGACGCTCGGCCTGGTCACCGACGGTCTCGTGGAGGGCCCGCAACTGTCGCTCGATCAGGGCATGGAACGACTCGCGCATCGCTTCGAGCGCAGTCGCGGCCTCGACCTGGAGGCGACCGCGGGCCGGCTGTTCGGGCTCGCCGACCTGACCGGTCACCGCGACGACGTGACGCTGTTGTTGGCGCGGACGAGGGTCGGCTGAGCGAGGCGCGTCGGCGACGCGGTTTCGACACCGGAAACGATCTCGGAGTAATGGGCGTCGGGTGATTCCCGCCGGCCCGGCCACTCCGGGATCGTTTGTGTTCGCGGGGAGATTTCGAGCCGTTTCGGCGATGGCGTATCGACCGCGTATCGACCGCGCATCGACCCGCGTATCAGGGGTGTGGCGGGGGCCTCGTGGCCGGTCCTCTGGATCTCCGGCCTTTGTCGCGAGAGGATCTGACTATGCGTCAGCTCGATGTCCCGGGCGGCGCCTGACATCTGACGTGACGTTAGCCACGTGTAAACAAAGTTCCGACCGGCGCTCGCATACTGTCCCGTACACAGACCTCATACAGGCGTATGCAGCGCTCGTTGAACCAGGCGATTTTGGGAGGCTCCACGTGGAGTTCGGCATCTTCCTGAACGGGTACACCCCCGGTCCGGCCGCTCACGATCGCGCGAGCGAGCACCTCGTGCTCATGCGCGAGATGGAATTGGCCATCAAGGCCGACAAGCACAACTGGAAGTACGCCTGGTTCGGCGAGCACCACGGTCTGGTCGAGTACAGCCACATGTCGGCCCCCGAGGTCGCCATCGGTTACGTCGCCGCGAAGACCGAGCGGATCCACCTGGCGACCGGCATCAACAGCCTGTCGCCGCGCAAGGAGCACCCGGTCCGCTACGCGGAGCGCGCCGCGATGATGGACCACATCACCGAGGGCCGCTTCGAGTGGGGCACCGGTCGCGGTGCGGGCAGCCACGAGATGGCCTCGTTCAACATCATGGACAAGAACTCGACGAAGACCGAGTGGGACGAGGTCGTTCGCGAGATCCCCCGGATGTGGGCGCAGACCGACTACACGTTCGAGGGCGACCACTTCACCGTGCCGACCCCGCACGACATCCACCCGAAGCCGTACGGCGAGTCGCACCCGCCGATCTGGGTCGCCTGCGGCAACCCGGCCACCTTCGGCAAGGCCGGCTCGATGGGCATCGGCGCGATCGCGTTCAACTTCGAACCGGTCCACAACCTCGCGGGCCGGATCGAGGCCTACAAGGAAGCCGCCGAGAACCCGGTCGAGATCATCGGCGACTACCAGAACAACAACGTCATGATGACGAACGCCGTCATCTGTCTGTCCGACCGCAAGCGCGCCCGCGAGATCGCGCTCAGCAAGGGCCGCGGCTACCTGGTCACCCTGGTGAACCTCTACCACGACACCATGCCCAAGTCGGCGGACGCGGTGACCTGGCCGTCGCCCACGTTCGACCTCTCGGCCGGCGGCGACGAACTGCTCGACGACCTGATCAAGGGCGGCTACATGCTCGTCGGCACCCCCGACGAGGTGTGCGAGCAGGTCCAGGCGTACCGGAAGGTGGGCTGTGACCAGCTCGTCTTCGGCGTCAACGACGGCATGACGCACGAGGAGAACCTCGAGATGCTCGAGCTCTTCGGTGACAAGGTCATCCCCGAGTTCGACAAGGACCCGGAGCACTCGACCACCAAGTACCGCCGCAACGCGGTGCCGAAGTACGGTCGCTTCCAGGGCGCCGGCCCGGACCCGGACCTCAAGGTCGAGGTCCTCCCGACGAGCGCGATCCTGCCGCTCCCGTACTGACCTCGCCGCACCGCGAAGCGGACGCGAGTAGCTGAACACCTGAACACCTGCGAGGCCACCGGGAAGTCCCGGTGGCCTCGCGGCTTTTGACGGTGGGTCAGGGATGCGGGCGGGATGCGTCGGCCGGCCTGCGCCGGGCCGTCACGAGCCGCCGGATCAGCTCGACCAGGAGCGTGAGCACCGCAGCGGCCGCGAGCCCGGCGGCGATGCCCTTGAGCGGGCTGTCCTTGAACGCCGCCCCGCCCCAGAACCCCAGCAGGACGCCGTACGTGGCCCAGGTCACGCCCGCGATCGCGGTGAACATCCGGAACCGCGCGATCGGGTACTCGACCATGCCCGCGACCAGCGAGACCGCGGTTCGGCCGCCCGGGATGTAGCGGCCGACCACGATCATCACGCCACCGCGCTCGGTGAGCCAGCGCTCCGCCCGCTCCCTGGCCCGCTTGCCGCGCTCGCCTTTGAGCATGTGCCGGTTCGCGAAGGGCTCGGCCCACCGGCCGATCGCGTAGGTGAGGTTGTCGCCGACGAAGGCGCCGATCGCGCCGGCCAGGATCAGCAGGAAGAGGTTGGGCGAGAAGCCGCCCACGGTCGCGAACACGCCGCACGCGATCAGCGCGCTCTCGCTCGGCAGGATCGGCAGCATCGCGTCCAGGAGCGCGGTGAGCGCGACGATCAGGTAGGCCCACGGGGACTGCGTGAACGACATGATCGGGTCGAGCCACGCGTCCATGGCCACTCCCTTCGCCGGTCGTTCGTCGAGCGGACGATTGCCTGGCGGCTACCCGCCGAGCGCGGAAACAAGGCGGGGTGCGCCGAACGGTCGAACGTCTGTCAGGCTTGATCCCTCGGTCGCGGCACCGCTCCCGGTACCGCCGGGAAGGACCGCGCCGAATACGAACACCCTCACCGAACGCGAATACGAACAACGCAAGGGACGTGGCATGGACGCCGTTCACGAAGGGCTCGACGCCGTGCGGGCGGAGCTGACCGGCCTCGACCGCCCCGTGGTGGCCCTGCTGGAGCCGGGGCTGCCGGCGGAAGCGGTACGCACCCGGGTGGGTGACGGGGTACCGGCGGAGATCGTCTCGTGGTTCGGCTGGGCGGACGGCACCCGCGAGGAGCCCGAGCAGCTCGTGGACGAGGCATCGTTCATACCGGGCTACGTCCTGGTGAGCCTCGCGGAGGCATTGGAGTTCCGCGAGGAGATCGAGATGGACCAGCCCGAGGGCGTCGAGTGGCTGCCGCTGCTCGTGTCGCCGGCGGCCGACTTCTACGCGGCGGTCTGGGACGGCGAGGACGTCCAGGTCGCGAGCTTCGTCCAGGGCGCGGACGACCCGATGGTGTACGCCTCCATCCCGCTGATGCTGCGCACGGTGACCGAGAGCTTCCGGACCGGGGCCTTCGAGGTCGACGACGAGGGTTACTTCGACATGCATCCCGAGCTGTGCGACCGGGTGTACGAGGCGCTCAACGGCTGATCGGCGCCCGAACGGGCCGGTCGGTCGTCCGCGGGAGGGCCGAATGGTTGCGTCGAAGGGCCGGTCGGGTGAGGTAATTCTCGTCACGCGCGCGCTGACGTACGGACGCGTACGTGGCTGGGCTACCTTGTGCGCGTGCATATACCCCACCGCCGGACCACCGCGCTCGGCCTCGCCCCGCTGCTGATCGCCGGTCTCGCCTCGTGTGGGTTGTTGTCCGACTCCGGCGATTCGGACGGGACGTCGAAGAACGCCGCGGACTCGACCCCGGTCGTGGGCAGGGACCCCGCTTCGGCCGGTCCGCAGAGCACGACCGCACCGCCCGCCACGGCCGAGCCGGGCACCGAGATCAGCGTCGCGTTCGCGGGTGACGTGCACTTCTTCGAGCGCACCGTGCCCCGCCTGAACGCGGGCCCGGAGGGCGCGCTCGGCCCGATCGGCAAGACCCTCGCGGACGCGGACCTGGCGATGGTCAACCTGGAGTCCGCGATCACCGAGCGCGGTACGCCGGAGAACAAGACCTACCACTTCCGGGCCCCGGCGAAGGCGCTGAACGAACTGCAGGCCGTCGGCGTGGACGTGGTCAGCATGGCCAACAACCACGCCGTGGACTACGGCAAGGTCGGGCTGGAGGACTCGGTCGCCGCGCTGGAGAAGGCGCCGATCGGCGTGGTCGGCCTCGGTAAGGACGCCGAGCGGGCGTATCGCCCGTTCATCAAGAACGTGAAGGGCGTCAAGGTCGCGTTCCTGGCCGCGAGCCAGGTCCAGGACATCACCAACCAGCTCTACCGCGCGGGCGCCGGCAAGCCCGGGATCGCCACCGCGTTGCAGACCGACCGGCTGGTCAAGGCGGTGCGCGACGCGAAGGCGCAGGCCGACGTGATCGTCGTGTACATGCACTGGGGCATAGAGGGCGACAAGTGCCCGAGCGCCGATCAGAAGAGCGTGGCCCGCAAGCTCGCGGACGCGGGCGCGGACGCGATCCTGGGCACGCACGCGCACGTGATGCAGGGCGCGGGTTGGTTGGGCGACACCTACGTGGGCTACGGATACGGCAACTTCCTCTGGTACGGCACGTCCCCGTACCCGAACTCGAACGACACCGGCGTCGCGACGCTCAGGATCAAGGACGGCAAGGTGGTCGGCGAGAAGTTCACGCCGGCCTCGATCGACAACCGCGGCGTGCCGATGCCGGTGACCGGCGCGGAGTCGAAGCGGATCCTGGATCGCCGGGACACCCTGCGACCGTGCACGGGATTGACGGCGACGCCGAAGAAGTAGCGCGCCGGGCCTGGAGCGAACCGGCCCCCGATCGCGAGCTGTCGACGCGAAGGACCCCCGTGCGGATGGCACGGGGGTCCTTCGAGGGCCGCGTGGGTCAGTTGCCGGCCAGGCGGGTCAACGGGGTGCCGGTGAGGCGGTAGCCGATCCAGTCGGATTCCTGGGTGGCGCCCAGGGAGTCGTAGAAGCCGATACTGGGTTCGTTCCAGTCCAGGACGGCCCACTGGAGCCTCGCGTAGCCGCGTTCGGTGCAGACCTGGGCCAGGCGCTTCAACAGCGCGCTGCCGTGGCCGCCGCCCCGGGCCTCGGGGCGGACGTACAGGTCCTCCAGGTAGATGCCGTGGACGCCTTCCCAGGTCGAGAAGTTGAGGAACCACAGGGCGAAGCCGACGACCTCGCCGCTCGTGTCGTCCTCGGCGATGAACGCGAAGGCCGCCGGGGTCGGGCCGAACAAGGCGGTGTGCAACTGGGCCTCGGTGGACTTGACCTCGTGCAGGCACTTCTCGTACTCGGCGAGCTCGCGGACGAGCGCGTGGATGGCCGGGATGTCGGCTGCGGTGGCTTCGCGGATCATCCCCCGAAACTACCTCGCTTCCGTGGGCCGTTTCACCGGGGCGGGGAGCGGACCGGACCGGACGACCGCCCTACGCCGTCGGCGCCACGTACATGTACGACTTCTCCTCGCTGCGGGTCGCGATCCGCCACTGGCCGTCCACGCGCGTGAAGGTGTCGAGGTACCAGAGGCCGCAGAACATCATCGGGCCCGGGGTCTCGTCGTCCTCGCCCTTGAAGACCATCGGGTTGTGGCACATCGTGCGGCCCGTGGCGGTGTCGCCGTCGACCGTGATCGACGAGTTCGAGATCAGGTGCTGGTAGGCGCCGAAGCCCGGCATCACCGACGCCAGGAACTCCTTCGTCTCCTTCAGGCCGCCCTTGGAACCGCCCATCGCCGAGTAGTCGATCAGCGCGTCGGCGGTGAAGACGGTGTCGAGGGCGTCCCAGTCGCCCGTGTCCACCGCGTGCGAGTAGCGGACCATCAGGTCCTGGATCTCCATCCGGTCCGAGATCTCCTGAAGCGTCAGCATGCGGGTGCCCACTCTCTCCGGCTCTGTGGCGTCGTTCCGTGATCGCGGAGCCAACTTGACATGAACAAGCACATGGCGAAAGGGGCGCGGCGCCGGCGGGGCGGTGAAAAGTCCTTTTATGTGGTTAGTGCGTCGAAAGCTCGGGGGACCCGCCCTGGGATCGGCAACCGGGCTGTCGCGCGGGACCGCCGACGACATGTACGACGCGAGGGAGACACCGTGAGCGGGACGACGCGGCAACGGCTCACGGTCGCGGTCGCGGCCGCCGCGATCGCACTGGGTGGAGCGAGCGCGTGCAGCGACGGCGACTCGAAGGAGAAGGGCTCGGACACCGCCACGGACAACGGCAACGGCAACGTCGCGTCGGCCACGACGCCGAACAACGCTCCGGTCAACGACCTCGATGCGCAATACCGGCAGATCGTCCGAGATGTCCTGCCCTCGGTCGTGCAGATCACCACCGCGAGCGGGCTCGGCTCCGGCGTCGTCTACGACGACCAGGGCAACATCGTCACGAACGCCCATGTGGTCGGCCAGGCCACCACGTTCGAGGTCACCCTCCCGAACGTGAGCAAGCCGATCACCGCCAAGCTCGTGGCGTCCTTCGCGCCGGACGACCTCGCGGTGATCCGGCTCGACGCTCCGCCCAGCGACCTCAAGCCCGCCAGGTTCGGCGATTCGAGCAAGCTCGAGGTCGGCCAGATCATCATGGCCATGGGCAACCCGCTCGGCCTCGACTCCAGCGTCACCGAGGGCATCGTCTCGGCCGTCGGCCGCACCGTCAGCGAGCCGCAGACCGACGGCTCCCCGGGCGCCACCATCTCCAGCGCGATCCAGACCTCGGCCGCGATCAACCCGGGCAACAGCGGCGGTGCGCTCGTCGACCTCGGCGGCCAGGTGATCGGCATCCCCACGCTCGCCGCGACCGACCCCGAGACCGGCAACAGCGCGGCCCCGGGCATCGGCTTCGCCATCCCGTCCAACACGGTCAAGTCGATCACCGATCAGATCATCAAGGAGGGCAGGGTCGTCAGCTCCGGCAAGGCCGCGCTCGGCGTCACCGTGCGCACCGTGTCCGGCCCGAACGGGCAGGCCACCGGTGTCGGCGTGGCGTCCGTCCAGGACGGCGGCGCCGCGGGGGCCGCGGGCATCCAGTCGGGCGACGTGATCACCGCGATCGACGGCCAGGCGGTGCCGGACGTCGGCACGCTGTCCGAGGTGCTGGCCGCGAAGCAGCCGGGCGACCGGGTCGAGGTCGACCTGCTCCGCACCGGCGACCGCGGCAGGGCCACGGTCGAGGTGATCCTGGGCGAGCTCAAGAGCTGACGGTTTTCGTCGGGGACCCCGACGGCGGGACCGATCTGCGCGATACCGTCCCGTTCATGACGTTCCCTCAGCCCCCGCAGGGCCCAGGGTCGCCGTACGGGGACGCACGAGCCGCCAACGGTGATCCGCACCTGTCCTGGCACCAACCGCCCGCGCCCGCACCGACTCTGATCCCGCATCAGGCCCCGCCGACCGCGCAGCCGAGCCCAGTGGAAGGCGAGCCGGGCGACGCCGGCGAACTCCCGCTCGCGTCCCGGACGATGCGGCTCGTCGCGCGCACCACGGACTACCTGCTCACCACCGCGCTGGTGCTGCCGCTGTGGTTCCTGGCCTATCACTACATCCAGGCCAAGGCCACGGATCTGCCCACCAAGGTCGTTCGCGACGCGTTCCTCGACGTGGTGTTCGGCCGGGCGGGGGAGGCCCAACGCGCGCCGCTGGAGGCCGTGGACGGCCTGTGGGGGACCACCAAGACGCTGCTGTTCCTGCTGATCCTCGCGCACCTGCTGGTGCCCACGCTCTACGACTGGTTCATGCACGCCCGGTACGGCCGCACGTTCGGCAAGATCATGGTCGGCGCGAAGGTGGTCCCGGCGGGCACGCCGGCGGCGGCGGTCCCCGGCCGGGTGCCGGTCGGCGCGTGGCGCGCGGGACGCCGCACCCTGGTGGCGGTGGTCCTGCCGTGGGCCGCGGTGCTGCTCACGTGGTACGAGATCGCACTGCGCGAGTGGGGCCTGGCCGGCTTGTTCGCGCTGGTGAGCCTGATCGGCTTCCTGGATCCGCTGGCCGTGCTCGGCCCGCGGCGGCGCACGTGGCACGACCGAACCGCCGGCACCGTCGTGGTCAACGTCAAAATGCTCGCGCGCGGTTGGTCGGCCACCCGCAACGCGTCCACGGCGGTCGTCCAGGGCGCGCGCGGCGTGCGGGAGCGGTGGCAGTCGGGCCGGGCCTCCGCGGGGCGTTCCGGAGACCCGACCTGACCCGACCCGACCAACGGCCCCAGACCAGCGGCCCCAGGCCAAGGGCTTCGGTCCAACGGCCTCGGTCCAACGGCGTTACTCCTGGATCGAGATGGCGCGGGTCGGACAGACCCGGGCCGCCTCCTCCAGCTCCGGCCGCATCTCGTCACGGGGGTTCTCGTTCAGGATGTACAGGAAATTGTCATCCCGGACCTCGAACACCTCGGGTGCCTCGGCCATACAGAGGGCGTTGCTCTTGCACTTGTCGAAGTCGACGACGATCTTCACGTGCGGCCCTTCGGTCGTGGAAGCGTTGCCTGGAAGACTTGCAATGAACCATCGTGCTCGGCACGTTGCCGTGCGTGACGCAACCGATGGACTATCACGGACCCCCATGGGTAAGGCGAGCCTTTTCCCCCGAACGGGGAACCAGCCGGTGCCCTGGGGAGGTCACACCACCGGATGAGAGGATTCCATCCCGGTACGGCCGCAGCCGCGGGCCGGCGAACCAACACGGGAGGCACGTCCATGACGGCCGAGGGCGGCGCCGAGATACGTTCGTTGCGTCCGGGCGATCCGCAGAACATCGGACCGTACCGGATCACCGGCAGGCTCGGCGCGGGCGGAATGGGCGCGGTGTACGCGGGCCTGGACGGCTACGAACGCCGTGTGGCCGTGAAGGTGGTGCACGCGCAGTACGCCGACGACCCCGAGTTCCGGGCCCGGTTCACGCGCGAGGTCAACGTGCTGCGCGCGATCAAGGGCACGTGTACGACACCGGTGCTCGATGCCGATGTCGACGCCGAGACACCGTGGTTCGCCACCGAGTACGTCCCGGGCCCGACCCTGGACGTACGGGTGAACCAGGGCGGACCGATGCGCGACGACGAACTCCTCGGCCTCGCGGCCGGGCTCGCCGAGGCGCTCGTCGCGATCCACGACGCCGACGTCGTGCACCGCGACCTCAAACCGCAGAACATCATCTGCTCGCCCGCCGGACCGCGCGTGCTCGACCTGGGCATCGCGCGCTCGATGGAGGACGCCGGACTGACCCGCACCGGCATGATGATCGGCTCCCCCGCCTGGATGAGCCCCGAACGCTTCAAGGGCCACGACAGCACGCCGGCGGCCGACGTCTACGCGTGGGCGATGCTCGTCACCTACGCCTCGACGGGCGTGATCCCGTTCGGCACCGGCGCGCCCGAGGTGGTCGCGCTGCGCGTGCTGCAGGACGAGGCCGACCTGTCCGGGGTGCCGGACGCGCTGCGCCTGATCGTCAAGCGCGCCGCCGACAAGGAGCCGCACTACCGGCCGCACGCACGCGAGTTGCTGGCCTCCGTCACCCACGTGTGGCGTGGCGCGCTCGGCAACGCCGCGGCGCCCTCGCTCGACCCGGTCGCGGACGCGACGTCGCTGATCGGGCAGTTGTGGACGACGCCGGCGTCCGGTGGCGCGTGGCAGGTCCAACAGACCCCGCCGCCGCAGCAGGCGCCGCAGACCCCGCCGCCGCGCGTGTACGAGGCTCCGCGCGGTCCCGCGCGCTCGGGCGGCACCGCGGCCTTCGGCGCGCCGGTGGTGCCGCCGCAGACTCCGCCGCCGGCGACCTACGGTCAGCCGTCGCACGACCCGTACGGCGCGTCCCCCCAGCAGCCGCCGCTGTACCGCGACACCCCGACCTCGGGCGCGTACGGCGTCCCCCCGCAGCAGTCGGGCCAGTACGGCACCGCCGCCCAGCCGTACGCGACCCACCATCAACAACCGCCGGCCAGTGGTTCGTTCACCCCGCCCCCGGCGACGCACGGCGGACACACTCCGCCCCCGGCGACCCACGGCGGACACACCCCGCCGCCGACCGGCCGCGCCGCGGCGCGGCAGCACACCGGCGGCGGTTCGAACCGCAAGCGCCCCGCGATCATCATCGGCGCCACCCTGGCGGTGCTCGCGATCGCCGCCGGCGCGGTGTTCGTGCTGCGCGGCAAGGACGACAAGGCCGACCCCGAGACGAAGAAGACGACGAACACGCCGCCGCAACTCAGCGGCAAGCCCGGTGGTTTCACCCAGAATGTCAATGGCGTGAAGTTCGCGGTGCCCGCCGACTGGGAGAGCAAGCAGGTCAGCGACACCGAGGTATGCCTGCTCCCGGCCAAGACGCCGGCCGAGCAACGCACCACGTGCGAGCGCGCGGGGTTGCGGATCTGGGTCGGCAAGACCGCCGAGCGCAAGGTGGACTTCAAGGACCCCGCGGGCTGGACGCTCGGCGCGAAGCCGACGTGCGTCACCAAGCCCGCGGACAAGGAGACACCCACCAGCAAGAACAGTCCGAAGACCACCAGCAAGCCGGGTGTCGAGAAGGGCGACCTGACCTACGACTACCTCAAGTACGTGGTGACCTGCGCGAGCGGGGACGCGTTCCAGCCGCAGGTGTGGTGGCTGCCGGAATCGATGATCTCGTTCTCGACGGCCGGTCTGTCCCGGGAGTACGACGGCGATCTCAAGAAGATCCTGGCGTCGGTGGACACGACGGGCTACACGAAACCGAAGAAGTAGCCCGTCGCGCCACGCGACGGGGTGCCGCCGAAAATCGGGCGAAAGCCTAGAAGTCAGGCGCCGCAGCCACCGGCAGGAACGGGTTCTCCGGTCCTGCCGGGAACGAACTCCAGCTCTGCTCCTCGTACAGGTTCATCAACTCGTGCTCGGACTCCTCGGTGTCCGGCCACTCGGCGTTGACGACCACGTGCACGGAGGGCTGGGGATACTGCTCCCACCACTCCACTATGTGGCCCTCGCCGTCCACGGGGACCGGGTGGTGCTCGACCCGGTGGACCATCATGTACGGTCCGCCGGTCCACGGCCCTATGTGCGCACCGCCCAGCGGGATGGCCGAGATCGAGTCGCCGCCCCGCGGCAGTGCCGGTCCCGCGAAGTCGCCCGAGAGCAACGAGCCCACGTACCCCGTCGGAGGACGGTCCGGCGGGACGTCCTGGTAGAAGTCCACCCGGACCCTGTACCGGATCACTCGCGTCCCCTCCGTTTCATGTTCGTCGTGCGCGCGCAGCCCGTCTGGCTTGTTGCGATCGGTAATACGTATACCAGCCGGCGACGGTTCCGTTTCGGTGGTCCCATGGGGTCTGGACTTCGGACCGGCGCGCGGGCAGGATCACGCGCACCGGAGGTGGCAGACAGCGCCCGGATCTCTCCGTGCGCCCCCGCTCGCCGGGACAACGCGGGGAGGCACGGTGGGCGGCAGTCGGGACGAGGTGGTGGCGGCACTCGCGCGGGCGGCCCGGGGCGGGGGCGGCGACGGGGAGGCGTGCGCGGGACGTTTCACCGAGTGGACGATGATCGACGGCGATCTGGTGTGCCGCTACGTGTGGCACAACCTGCCGGACCCGACCGGCGGCACCGCCCGGTACACGCTGCCCGGAACGGAGATCCTGCGCCGGGTCGGCGACGGCGACCGCTTCGAGACGGTGGGCGAATTTCGCAACGGCGACGACGCCGACGCGATGACCGCGCGCTGGCACGCGGCGGGCGGCGACGCGGCGGTCGCGGCCGGGCCCGAGCTGCGCGGCATCATCGGCTGGGCGCCCGAACCGCTGCCGGGCGCGGCCCCGCGCGAGGAGATCGAGCGCGCCTTCGGCGACTTCGCGTCCCGGCTCGCCGAGGCGGCGGCCGGCGGCGAGTGGGCGCCGGTCGCGGCGGTCTTCACCGACGAGGTGCGGGTGCGCGACCACGTGAGCGGGTTCGTGGAGGGCCGGCACGCGCTGAGCGCGTGGATCCAGGACGGCGTCAAGCGTTCGCCCTTCAAGCGCTACGACGTCCGGCTGCGGATCGTCGACGGCAACCGCGTCTCGACCGTGCTGCGGGCCGAGGGGCCGACCGGCGGCCTGGACGTCAACCTGGTGCTGCACTACGCCCGCGAGGGCCGCTGGTCGTACGTGGAGGTCGTGTACAACCCGCAGGAGGTCCGCCGCCTGGGCACCTGACAGGGTGTCGGACATGGACGACGTACAACGCCTGTTGGCCTATGAGCAGATCCGCCAACTCGCCGCGCGGTACGCGCTGGCCCTGGACAGCCGGGCCCTGGACGCGCTGTGCGGGTTGTTCGTGCCGGACGTGCGGGTCACCCGCGAGCTGACCGGACGCGCGGCGCTGCGCGAGTCGTTCGCGGCGCAGCTGGCCCCGCTCGGGGTGACGATCCTCAACGTCGGCACGCATGTGATCGACCTGGTCGACGCGGATCACGCGACGGGACACGTGTACTGCAAGGGCGAGATCCAGGAGGGGTCGCGCTGGCTGCACCAGGCGATCCTGTACCGCGACGGGTACGAACGGCGGGACGGCACGTGGTACTTCGCCCGCCGCCGACACGACCTCTGGTACGGCGCGAACGTCGGCGCGAACCCCGCGGGGCTGCCGCCGGCCAACTGGCCGGAACGCTCGTACGGCACCGGGACGGTCCCGGCCATCTGGGACACGTGGCGGGAGTTCCATCGATCCCGGGACTGAACGGGTTCTTCCGGCGCACGACGGGGCAGGCGAGGAACATCCTGGAACTCGGTGGCAGGAAGGGTCGGCCATGGCGCACGACAGGCTTCCCGACGGCGCGCGAAACGCGGCGGCTCGTACCGGTGTACTCCTGGCGCTGACGCTTGTCGCGGCGATGGTGGCGTTGCTCGGCGTCTGGGCGCACACCTGGTTCTGGGTGTGGGCGATGCTGTTCGTGGGCCTGGGCATGCTCGGGATGGCGTGGAGCGCGTTGGAGATCCTGATCGCGCTCCAGGTGGCCGACGAGCAGCGGGATCGCGACCGGGGGGTCTACCAGGTCCGCCCCATCGAGATGCGTCCCCGGCGGCGCACTCCCCGCTGACCCCGACGGGCGCGGCCCCGGGTGGGGTGCCGCGCCCGTCGTCGTGCGTGCGGTCGTGCGTGCGTGCGGTCGTGCGTGCGTGCGGTCAGGGAACGATGCGTTCCACCGCGGCCGCGCCGAGTTCGGCCAGCCGGCGGCGGGCCGCTTCGATGTTCTCCTCGGTCAGGTCCTTGCCCTCGGCGAGCACCAGGTCCTCGGGGTCCACGGGTGTCTCGGCGCCGCTGCGCAGGTCCATCCGCGGCCGGTCGCCCTCGGGAAGCTTGTCCACGGGAATCCGCTCGTCACTCATGTCGCCGTCCTCGGTTCGCGTCGTCGCCGGCCCCCGCACGCCACACGAGTACCCGCTGCGGGGTGAGCGCACTCGGGAAGGACTTTTATACAAGCGTCATAGACAAGCGTCTTAGACGCTTGTACTGTTCCCGTCATGACCTCCACCGCAGCCAAGGCCGGCCGTAGGGAATGGATCGGCCTCACGGTCCTCCTCATCCCGCTTCTGCTCGTGTCCATGGACATGGGCGTGCTGTACTTCGCGCTTCCGTTCATCAGCAAGGAGCTCGAGCCCACGGCTCCGCAGCAGCTGTGGATGATGGACATCTACGGCTTCCTGCTCGCCGGGCTGCTGATCACGATGGGCGCGCTCGGCGACCGGATCGGGCGGCGGAGGCTGCTGCTGATCGGCGCGGCGGCCTTCGGGGTGGCCTCGGTGGTCGCGGCCTTCTCCAACAGCGCCGAGATGCTGATCGCGAGCCGGGCGCTGCTCGGTGTGGCCGGTGCGACGCTGATGCCCTCGACGCTGGCGCTGGTCCGGAACATGTTCCACGACCCCGCGCAGCGGCGGACCGCGATCGGGATCTGGACCGCGGCGCTGACCGCGGGCGCCACCCTCGGGCCGGTGGCCGGCGGGCTGCTGCTCAACCACTTCTGGTGGGGTTCGGCGTTCCTGCTCAACGTGCCCGCGATGGTGCTGCTGCTCGTGGTCGGCCCGTTCCTGCTTCCCGAGTTCAAGCACGCCGCGGCCGGTCGGATCGACCTGATCAGCGCCGCGCTCTCGCTCGCGGCGGTGCTCGCGGTGATCTACGGGATCAAGGAGATCGCGGCCGAGGGCCTCGCGCCGCTGTACGCGATCGCCATCGTCCTCGGGGTGGCCGCCGGGTACCTCTTCGTCCGCCGCCAGCGCACGCTCGCCGACCCGCTGATCGACCTCGAACTGTTCCGGATCCGGGCCTACAGCGCGTCGATCGCGGTCAACGTCATCGCGATGATCGCGATGATGGGCTCGGCGATGTTCAACACCCAGTACATGCAGCTCGTGCTCGGGATGCGCCCGCTCGAGGCGGCGCTGTGGTCGCTCACCGTCATGCCCGGCATCATGGTCGCGCTCACCGTGTCCGGCCTGCTGGCCAAGACGGTCCGGCCCGGATACCTGATCGGTGGCGGTCTGCTGCTCTCGGTGGGCGGGTTCGCGGTGATGAGCCAGGCTCGGCCCGACTCGCCGCTCGTGGTGGTCCTGGTCGGCGCGGGCCTGGTGGCCGCCGGCGTGCTGATCGCCACCACGCTGACCGCCGAGATGATCCTGAGCTCCGCACCGGCGGAGCGGGCCGGGTCGGCGAGCGCGACCTCGGAGACCGGCAGCGAGCTGGGCGGGGCGCTCGGCATCGCGATCCTGGGCAGCGTCGCCGACGCGGTGTACGGCCGGGACATGAAGGACGCGACGTTCGACGGGGTGCCGGCCGACGCGCTGCACGCGGCGAACGACACGCTGGCGGCCGCGAGCGCCACCGCCGACCACGTGTCGGGTGGGGCGGGCGAGCACCTCCTGGACACCGCGCGGGACGCGTTCACGCACGGCATGCAGTACGCCACGATCGGCGGCGCGGTCATCCTGACCCTGGCCGCGCTCGCCGCGACCTACCTGCTGCGCGGAGTGCCGGTCCCGGAGCAGGCCGTCGAGGGCGACGACGCGGCGGGCGCGGTGGGCGTGGCGAAGGCCGCGGACCCGGTGGCGGGCGAGGGAGAGAGCGACGCGATGCCGATGCCGGTGACCGCCGACTGACGATCGGGTGGGGGCGGAGGAGGCACGAGGAGGCGACCCCGGGAGGGGTCGCCCTTCGTGCGTACGGGGTGCGGATCAAGGCCCTCGCCGTGGCGCCGGCGGCGGTCGGACGGCCTGCGGGTGGTGCCCGGTCGGCCCCGGCTGGTCCCCGGAGCGTGCACAGGGGAGCTGTGGAGAAACCGATCGGTGGTGATTCGGGGGAGTCCGCGGGTGAATGTGGGGAATGCCGATCGGGTGAAAGCCGACAGTGGGTACCAGATTGGATAAACCCGCCCGTTCGGGTCGAATCCACAATGTTTCCCGCTATTTCGAGCGCTGCTGTTACGCCGAAAGCCTTTACCCACAGGTTTTCCACAGGATGTGGATCTTCCTTGTGGAAGATCAGCGTGCTGCCCGGCTCCGGCTGTGGATAAACGTCTCCAGTTCGAGGTTCTCGGCATCCGAAAAGACCCGCCGCGGAATCGTCATGGCCTGGGTGGGACCGAACTCGAAGATCCACTGGGCGTCCACGCGGCGGATCTTGCGGAACGTGTCCCACGGGGTCTCGCTGCGGCTGCCGCCGAGAGTGGTCACGAAAGTCTCGTCGGTCAGCGTGACCTCGCACGGCACGCCGTGCATGTGCTTGTTCTGCCGCGCGGCCTGGATCGGGGCCCAGAACCGCAGCGCGAGCATCGCCAGGCCGAAGCCCACGAAGGCCAGCGGCCACAGCACCGTCGTCCCGGACAGCAGGGCCGTCGCCACGAGCACGACGCCCACCACCGAGAGCACCGTTCCGGCACCGAGCAGACCCCGGAAGAGGCCGCGGCGGAACGCGATCACGCCCTCCGCGATGTCGGCCTCGGTGGGGACGTAGGTGGTCGAGATATGCACTCGGACATGGTCGCACGCGGAGCGGACCGGACCGGCTACGGCTCCCGGCCCGCCCGGACCGGCGGATCCGCCGGACCTTCCCGACCCTCTCGGCCGCCCGGATCGCCCGGATCGCTCAGGTCTCGTCGGGGGTCTCGGGCTCCGGCGGGGGCGGCTGCGGGCCGCTGCCGGGCTTCGCGTACCAGGCCGGCGGGCCCAGTGGAGCCGGTGGGCCGCCCTGCGCGGGAACCGTGCCGGTGGGCTGCGCCGGCGGACCCCATGGGGCGGGCTGCTGCGCGGGCACCTCGGCCCGCTGCCCGTTGGCGGCGTGGCGCGGCGGTCCCCACGGCGGCGGCGGGCCCTGCGGCGGCCCGGCGCCCCAGGCCTGCTGCGCCGGCGGCGCCCACCCCGGCGGAGCCCAGCCGGGCGGCGGTCCCCATCCCGGCGGCGGTCCCCACCCGGGCGGCGGCGGCCCGGCCGGTGCCATGCCGGGCGGCGCCCAACCCCGCGGTGCCCCGAACGGCACCATCCCCGGCGGCGCCCACCCGGGCGGCGGTTGGATGTACCGCCACCGCGGCGACGGCATCGTGTGGTCGATGACCTGCGTGAGGGCCGGCTTCACGGCCCAGAGCCGGTCGAGCAGCTCCCGCTCCTGCTCCGAGTAGCCCGGCGGCGGACCCTTGCGCGACGCGGTGGCGCGCCTGCGCAACTCGGCGAGCATCGTGGCGTCCGCCTGATAGGCGCGCAGCCAGGCGACGCCCTCCGGGCCGAGCGTGGTCTTCGCCGTGCGCAGCGCGCGCGAGCGGTCGGACATCGACGACAGCAGCAGCGGCTCGTGCGGCCGGAACCAGCCCGCCGCGACGTAGCCCGGCAGTTCGTCCTCGACGGCGCGCAACTGGTCGCGCCGCACGATCACCGCGTACCAGATGATCGCGCCCAGGATCGGCATCATCACCAGGAAGTACACGCCGAGGAAGGCCAGGCCCTGGGTGGCCGAGCCGTTCCACGCCGCGTGCAGCCCGACCGCGCACAGGTAGCCGCCGAGCGGGAGCAGGACCCGCGCCTGCGGGGACCGGGCCAGCAGGGACAGCCCGAAGCCGAGGCCGATCATCGACGTGAACAGCGGGTGCGCGAAGGGCGACATGATGCCGCGCGCGATGAACGTGCCCCACGTCGTCCCCAGGCCGTCACCGCTGTCCTCGCTCGCGGCGAACTCGCGCCCGAAGTACAGGATGTTCTCGGTGAACGCGAACCCCGCGGCGCTGATGGCCGCCGGGATCAGCCCGTCCAGCACGCCGCGGAAGCGCGACCGGATCGTCACGAACAGCAGCAGGACCGCGAGCCCCTTGACGCACTCCTCGACCACGGGCGCGACCAGGGTCAGTCCGAGCAGCTGGGCGTCTTCCTCGCCCTTGAGATCCATGAGCTTGTCGAACGACCAACTGTTGGCGAGCAGCGCCACCAGCGCGCCCGCGCACGAGCCCCACGCGAACGCGAACAGCAGGCTCTTCCACGGCAGCGGCCGGACCCGGCCCAGCCAGACGATCGCGCTGACCACGAGCGGCGCCGGCACCAGCGCGAGCAGCGCGCCGACCAGCAGCCCCTCGGCGCCGATCGTGTCGCCGAGCATGAACGCGATGGTGACCCCGCACCCGAGCAGCGCGACCGCGAGCACGGTTATTCGCGCGGTCTGGTTCGTCGCGAGGGCCCGCAGCTGCGACCGCTCGGCGGGCCCGGGTTGGTACATGGCGAACTCGTAGGCGGCCTCGTCCGGAGGGACGGGACCGGCCGGAGCCTCGGGTCCTCGCTGAGCGTCCATATGTGGTGACGATAACGCCGCGCGGTATCGCGGCGCCCCCCTCTCGGTCGGCTGTGACGCGGTCGGTATCGAGTCCCTACCCCATCACGACAGGACATGTGGATCGGATCGGATCGGATCGGATGGGACGCGATCGGATCAGCGGCGGCGAAAGATCAGATCCGCGACCTCGTGACCCTTGTCCAGCCCCTGCTGCTCGAACCGGGTGACCGGTCGCCACGCCGGCCGCGGCGCGTAGCCGTCGGTGGTGTTCACCAGCTCGGGTTCGCCGGACAGCACCTCCAGCATCCATTCCGCGTAGTGCTCCCAGTCGGTCGCGCAGTGCAGCGTCCCGCCGGGGACCAGTCGCGACGCGGCGAGCGCGGCGAAGGTGGGCTGGATCAACCGCCGCTTGTGGTGCCGGGTCTTGGGCCATGGGTCGGAGAAGAAGACCCGGATCCCGGCCAGGCACGCCGGCGGCAGCATGTCCCGGAGCAGCTCGACCGCGTCCCCGTTGGCGACCCTGACGTTCGTCAGGCCCCGGTTCTCGACGTCGTGCAGCAGGCTGCCCTGGCCCGGCGTGTGCACGTCGATCGCGAGCACGTTGACGGTCGGATCGGCCGCGGCCATCACCGCCGTGGTCTCGCCCATGCCGAACCCGACCTCGAGCACGACCGGCCGGTCGTCGCCGAACAGCTCGCCGAGGTCGATCGTGCGGTCCGCGACATCGAACCCCCACCGCTCCCACAGCCGGTCGAGCGCGTCGCGCTGGGCGAGCGTGATCCGGCCCCGTCGGGGCGTGAAGCTGCGCACGGTGGCCGGGTGGCGCACCGGCTCGCCGTTCGTCGAGGCGCCGGAAAGGGTGGAGGCACCGGGGAAAGGGGACATGGGACAAGGATTTTACGGCCGGACCTCCGGGCGGCCGATCGTCGGGGGAACCCCGGGCATGGCCGGCGGTGGAATCGGCAGCGCCCGGGGATCGGGCCCGCCCGGCGGTCTCTCCGCCCCCGGCGGACCGGTCGGTGGCCCCGGACGCAGCCGGAACACCGCCCAGAACGCCACCGAGAGCACCAGGAACGTGCCGAACAGCCACACCGCGCGTACCCACATCTCCCGGGTCGCGCCGGTCGTGACGCCGGTGGGGTCGAGCAGCGTGAGCATGAACAGGAACAGTGCGACGGCGTACACCGCCGCCCATCCCCACCTGCTCCACTTCCACAGCAGGTGCCCGTCCAGGAACCGGATCGGCAGCAGCCCGAAGACCAGCCCCACGACCGCGGCGATGTAGGTCTGGGTGAGCACGTTCTCGACCAGGATCCAACCGAAGGCCGGCGCGGCGTCGCCGTCCAGGATGTGCTCGACCGGGATCCGCCACACCCACGCGACCGCGCCCAGACCCGCGAGCGCCCACGCGCCGAGCGCGGTCGCCCTGCCCTCCTCGCGATCGGGGAGCCGGCGCAGCCCGGCGTGCGTGAAGGCCAGGAACAGCCCGTACACGTAGCCCGGGACCAGGTGCGCCGAGCGCGAGACCACCCCGAGCGCGAGCGCGACCACGAGCGCCCCGGGGACCAGGTGCGGGAAGGCCCGGACCCGCGAGACGCGCCGGCGATACGACTCGGCCAGGCCCGCGTAGGCCAGCACCGTGAGCGGGATCGCGATCAGCAGCGACGCGGCGAGGGCGTACGTGGACGCGTCGAGCGCGATGTTCGGCTCGACCGCGACCGTGCACAGCGCGGACAACAGGAAGAAGGCCGCCACTTGCAGCCTCGGCGCCCGCGGCAGCGAGCGCGGGCGGGCCGAGCCGGGGCGCAGCCGGCGCCGGATCCGCAGCCGGTTCTCCTCGACGGTCTTGTTGAACAGCTCGGCCGCGAAGCCCACCAACGGCAGCGCGAGCACGGTGCCGGTGCCGGCGACGGTGAGCGGTGCCGGGTGGTCGAGCAGGTCGCCGGGGGAGGGCAGGTCGACCGCCGACTCGGCGCGGTCGGCCGCGGGTGCGGGGCGCCGCGCGACGCCGTCCGCCGGTCGCGGCCCGGGCGCGACCGTGAGGGCCAGCCGCACGCTGCCGTCGAAGCGTTCGGTTCCGCACGCGGCGGTCAGTTCGGTACGCCCCTCGCCCAACCCGTCCGGCACGATCAGGTCGGCGTCCACCCGGCCGTCCCGCGCGACCGGCAGCCGGGCCACGACGCGATCGCCCTGCCGGACCGCCAGTTCGGCGGGCGCGCCGTCGATCGGGTCGGCGCATCCGGTGAAGCCGGAGCCGGTCACCCGGACCCGGGAGCCGACGGTGGCCCGCTCGGTCGAGAGCACGAGCGTGGCGGGCGGGACGGTGAAGTCGGCGGCGAACACGGCGGGGCCGTCGACCATGTCCGGGTCGGTGACGTCGCCGCACGAGACCGAGATCTTCAGCGGGCCGCGGACCGGGGTCTGCGGGATCCGCAGGAAGACCGGACGGGCCGTCGCGTTGTTCGACGCGCTGATCGCGTGCACGAAGCTGTCACCGAAGTACAGGCCGGCATCGTTCGCCGCGTTGGAGCTGCCGCACTTGATGTCCGTCCACACGGTCACCACGGTGCCGGGGGGCGCGGAGGTCGGGCGGACCACGATGCGCCTGCTCGCGAGCTCGCTCGGCACAGTGCCCGGGTCCGGGTCGTCGCGCGGCGTGTCGATGTTCGTCTCGAAGTCGAACGGGACGCTCGCCATGCGCTTTTTCCAGAAATCGGCGCGGTCCGTCGTGCAACGGCTCTCGAAGCGCTGGCTCGCGCTCAGGCCGTCGGCGCCCAATCGGTAGCGGATCGTGAAGCGGTACCCGTTCGCCGCGTTCACCGGCACGTCCGTGCCGATCAGCTCGGGGAACTCGCCCATGCTCCCCCCGGAGGAGAAGACCGCGCTGACGTCGACCCGGCCGCTCGGGCACCCCGTGTGTCCGGTGCCCACGATCGTGACGACGTCGCCCGCATTGAGCTTGCCGCCCGGGGAGAACGTCAGCTTCGCCGCAGGCGTCGGCGCGGCCCGCGCCGTGCCGCCGCACAGCGCCAGGGCGAATAACAGCATGGCGGCCACGGCCACCCGTTTCGCACTCACGACGTCTCCCCCGAGTCGATCGCAGGAACATGATGCTTCCTCGGCTCACCGCCGGGAGAGCGAACCCAGTCGTTCGGCGACCCGACGCGCGATCTCGTCCCCGATCGGCAGCGCCGCGGTCGCGGCCGGCGACGGCGCGTTCAGGACGTGCACGGTCCGCTCGCCGCCGGTGATCAGGAAGTCGTCCACCAGGTCGCCGTTCGGCCGCACCGCCTGGGCGCGCACCCCCGCCGGAGCCCGGACCAGGTCGGCCGCGGTGACCTCGGGCAGCATCCGCTGCACCGCGCGCACCATCGCCGGCTTCGCCACCGAGCGCAGCATCTCGCCCGCGCCGTAGCGCCAGTGCCGGCGCGCGACCCGCCACATGCCCCGGTACGCGAGCGTCGCGGCCAACTCGCGCGGCGCGATCCGCGCCCACGAGTAGCCCTCGCGGCGCAGGGCCAGGACCGCGTTGGGGCCCACGTGCACGTCGCCGTGGATGCCGCGGGTCAGGTGCACGCCCAGGAACGGGAAGGCCGGGTCGGGCACGGGGTACACGAGCCCTTCGACCAGACCGCGCCGCGAGGGGACCAGCTCGTGGTACTCGCCTCGGAAGGGCACGATCCGCACCGGCGGCGGATCGCCCGCCATCGCCGCGATTCGGTCGCTGTACAGCCCCGCGCAGTTGACCAGGACCCGCCCGCGCAGTTCGCCCAGGCGGGTCTGCACCACCACCTCGTCGGGGTGCACGGCCAGGTCCACGACGCCCGCGCCGGTGCGCAACGAGACGCCGCGATCGTGCAGCAGCGCGACCAGGGTCCGGCACACGTCCGTGTAGTCGACGACGCCCGTGGAGGCCACGTGCAGGCCGCCGATCGACAGCACGTGCGGCTCCCGCTCGCGGACCTGATCGGTCGTCAACTCGGTGACCGCCACGCCGTTCGCGAGCCCGCGCGCGTACAGCTCACGCAGCCGCGGGAGTTCGTGCTCGCTCGTGGCGACCACGATCTTGCCGGTCACGTCGTGCGCGATGCCGTGCCGCGCGCAGAAGTCCACCATGCGCCGCGCGCCCTCGACGGCGAACCGCGCCTTCAGGCTGCCCGGCTTGTAGTAGAGGCCCGAGTGGATCACGCCCGAGTTGCGGCCCGTCTGGTGGACCGCCCACGAGGTCTCCTTCTCGACCACGGCGACGGTCAGTCCGGGATCGCGCTCCGTGAGGGCGTACGCGGTCGCCAGGCCGACGATCCCGCCACCGATCACCACCACGTCGTAGGACAACGTCATGCGCACCTCCGTGCTTCGACCCTAGAGGGTCACCGGCGGGCGCTCACGGTGTTCCCGGTGACCCGGTGACCCGGTGACCCGGTGCCGCGCCCGGCGCTCTCGCGGACCCGGTGTGCGGGCTGTCCCGGGCTCGGAGGGCCGGAGGGTCGGGACGTCGTGGCGGTCACCGGCCGCGCAGCCACCTCGCCGGGGACCACCACGCGGGCGGCCCGGTCGGCGGCGTGGGGGCGGGAGCCGGTGGCGGGGACGCCGCAGGCGTGGAGGGCGTGGAAGGCGCGGTGTCCGCGGTCGGTGGGGCGGGCGTGTCCGGCTCGGTCGGTGGGGTGGGCGGATCCGGTGGGGTGGGCGGGTCCGGCGGGGTGGGCCTTGATTCCGGGCGGGTAGAGGCCGCCGGCCACGGCATGCCGCCGTGGGTCGGCCGGTCCGGCGTGAAGGTGACGGGCAGCGCGGTCAGGCCGCGGGCCCACGGGGACGGATGCCACACGAGGGCGTCCGGGGGGATCGCGAGCCGGAGGTCGGGCAGTCGGTCGAGCAGCGTGTCGACGGCGGTCTGCGCGATCAGCCGCGCGTGGTCCTGGGCCGGGCACATGTGCGGCCCGCTGCCCCAGGCCAGATGCGCCCGGTTGCCGGCCAGTTCGGTGTCGGCCGTGCGGACTGCGGGGTCGGCGCCCGCGCCCGCGATGCCCAGGATCAGGAAGTCGCCCGCGCGGATCCGGGTTTCGCCGAGCACGGTGTCCTCGGTGGCCCAGCGGCCCACCACGTTCTGCGTGGGCGGATCCAGCCACAGCACTTCGTCCAGGGCCTCGTCGGCGGTCCGCCGGCCGCCCGCGACGGAGGCGTGCAGGCCGTGATCCGTCAACAGGAAGCGCAGCGTGTTGCCGATCCAGTTCGCCGTGGGCTGGTGCCCGGCGGCCATGAACACCACCAGGTCGTCGAGGATCTCGGCGTCGGTCGGCGCGGCCGGGTGGGCGATCAGCCACGACGGGATGTCCCCGCCCGGCACGGCGTGCTTGGCCGCGACCAGATCGGTCATCGTGCGCTCGAAGAACGCCTGGTGCGCGGGCGCCTCCGGGCCGCCGTCGAGCAGACCGTCGATCGCCTCGACCAGGGGCGGGCCGCTCGGGCCGGGGAGCCCGACCATCCGGCCGAGGGCGAGGATCGGCAGACGCCGCGCGTACTCGGTGATCAGGTCGGCCGTACCGCGGGTGACGAAGGTGTCGATCAGCGAGTCGGCCATCTGCTCGATCTCGCCGCGCAGGGCCCGGCGGTCGATCCGACCGAGGGCGGCCGAGATCGCGGCGTTGCGGCGCCGGTGCTCGGGGCCGTCGGTGGACAGGAGCGAGGGCCGGTATTCGACCATCGGCAGCATCGGCCAGTCGGCGGGCAGGCGCCCCTCGATCAGGTCGCGCCACAGTCGGGAATCGCGCGAGAAGAGGCCGGGATCGCGGACCACACGCAGGAGTTCGTGATAGCCGAGGACCAGCCAGGCCGGCACGTCACCGTCGAGTCGGATCGGCGCGACCGCCCCGTGCCGCGCGCGCAGCTCCGCGTACAGCCCGGCCGGGTCGGTCTCGAAGCGCGGCCCGGCCAACGTCGCGAAGGGGCAACCGGATCGCTCGGACTTCGTCATGCCAGGACACATCCCGCTCCGCCGCTGCCGCGGCCGTCGCCGGCGCACATCGACCCGCCCTCGTAGGCGACCCGCCCCCCACGGCCCGGAACCATACCGTGCTTCGGCGCGCCCGCGAGGGGTCGACGCCGGACATGAACCACCCTGTTGGGAAAGGGAGTTGACGGCCCGTCGGAGTCGCCGGCGAGGGGGCAGGGAAGTCCGTCCGCCGGCCTCCGTGGATCGGCTCCGATCCGAGGTCGCCGTAATTGGTCGTGGGCGCGTTCGGGATGCCGTACAGTTGTGTTCACCGACGCGGGGTGGAGCAGCTCGGTAGCTCGCTGGGCTCATAACCCAGAGGTCGCAGGTTCAAATCCTGTCCCCGCTACTTGTATCGCAGGCCCGACATTCACATGTCGGGCCTGTGGTGTTTCCGGGCCTCTTCGGGCTTCTCCCAGCCTCTTCGGGCCTCTCCCGGGTGTTCCCCGGAGCCCGCGGGAGCCTCTTCGGGCCTCTTCGGGCGCTTGTGGGCGTTTCCCGGCGGACCTAGATGTATTCACCCGTGATGCCACCGACCAGGCGGGCGCGCTCGGTGAAGTCCTTGACCGCGCGGACGTCGGTGTACGGCTTCAGACCGACCATCAGGTCGTTGAGGTAGGCCGCGTTGCGTGACGAGTGCACCCGGTCGGCGATCTCCAGAGCCTGCCGGCCGGTCGCGCACGCCGCCTCGATCTCGCCGGCCCGCAGCTCGGCCTGCGCGCCCACCGCCAGGCGCAGGCCGTGCGAGCGCTGGTACGCCTCGCCGCGCAGGCCCGCGAGCGCCTGCGCGGTGAAGTAGCGCGTGCGCTCGGGCACGCCGAGGTCGCGGTAGCACTCCGCGCCGTCCGCGCACAGCCGGTCCCAGGTGAAGAAGTCGATCCACTCGGGGTCGGGGTCGCCGGGGCGGGACCGCTCCAGGTGTGCCTCGGCCGCGTTGAGCGCCCGCCCGCATCCGGCCGCGTCGCCGGCCCGGGCCTGCGCGCGGGCCTCGACCAGGTGCAGGAAGCCGGTCACCCGGGCGGTCGCGATGCCCTTGTTGCGCTCGATCGCGGCCTGCGCGAGGTCGACCGCCATGTCGGGGTTGCCGCGATAGGTCGCCTGGAGGCTCATCGTCGCGAGCACGTAGCCGCCGAGCGGCACGTCGGCCGCCGCGCGGGCCAGCCGCAGGGCCTGGATGTAGTAGCGCTGCGCGACCTCGTGCTGCCCGGTGTCGAAGGCCATCCACCCGGCCAGGCGTGACAGTTCGGCCGTCGCGCCGAAGAGCCGGCGGCCCACGTCGTCGTGGTAGCTGCCGCGCAGGAGCGGGGTCGCGTCGCAGCGCAGACACTCGGGCACCATCGACGCGCGCCAGTCGCCGCCGCCGTACTTGCTGTCCCAGCGGCGGGCCTCCTCGGCCGCCTCGCGCAGTTTGGTCACGTCGCTGTGTCCGACGTGCGGACCGGACCCGCGATGCTCGGCGCGGGCGTCCGCCGGGGTGATCAACCAACGGGCCATCGGGGTGCCGTACGCGGTGACCGCGAACGTCCCGGCGAGCAACTCGCGTCGATTCACGTGGTCGTGCCTCCACAGGTCGGTGGCGGTGCGAACTGCCTCCCCGACGTCGCGCGGGAAGGCCAGGCCGAGATCGGGATCCACCGGCCGACTGTCGTCGAGGCCGATCTCCTCCAGCGGCACCGGGCGGCCGAGGCGCTCCGCGAGCACGGCCGCGATCAGGTGCGGCACGGGGCCCTGCGGAGTCATACCCTTGCCGACCCAGCGGGCCACGGAGGTCTTGTCGTAGCGGAGGGACAGGCCGCGCCGGGCGCCGAGGTCGTTGACGCGGCGCGCGAGGCCGGCGTTGCTGACGCCGGCGACGCCGAGAAGGTCGCCGAGCCGGCCGTTGGGGCCGCGCTCGCGGGGGGTCCGCCGGCCGGCGTCGGCGGGTTGTTCGGGGCTCCCGGGGTCGGGGTGCTCGGACCGCGGGTGCGCGTGGTCCCGATGCGGGTGGTCCGCGGTCGCGTGGCCTCGGGTCGGGTGGTTCGGGGTCGCGTGGATCGGAGCCGTGTGGGTTCGGAGCGCGTGGTTCGGGGTCGTCACCGCGACGCCGGCCGGGGAATCGCCGAAGGAGTCGTCGGACCCGGACCCGACGCCTCCGACCTCTGCTCCCGGATCCGGGGCCTCCCGGCCCGCGTGATCGGGGCTCGAACGCCCCGACCGATCCTGCTTGGGACTGCCGCGCATAGTTTGCCCCCAAAGGCAACCCTCCGTCCGACTCAGCGTAACCGGCGCCGGGACCCTCGGTAAGGGAGATATTCGCCAATCGGGGGTGGTCTGCGACGCGATCTTGTCGGTGTCGCGGGACCGCTTCGATCGCGGGGCAACGGTTGGCCAAGCCATCGCCAAGGGCCGGTCGCAATCATTGACAAGACGTACTTGACGGCGCGTCAGTACACAGGCACGGTCAAAAGACACCATGCGCCGGTCGCGTGTCCCCGTGCGCCGTCGAATGCGCTCTACTCAGGCTTGCCTAACCTTGGTTCCATGGAAACGTCGGAGGACGTACGGCCGACATCCATGGTGGTTGTACGAGGGCCGTTACCCGAAGGGGGTCGAGATGCGCTGGTTCGCAGGGACGTCCGAGAGCCGGAGCGTGGCCCGGCCGACCGGTGCCAGGACGCTGTGGGATGGCCCCGATCCGCTGTGGCTGGTGGGGGATTGGCCCGCCGACGAGGTCCGGGTGGTCAGCCGCGGCGGGATGCGGATGGCGGTCCTGGGCGTGTGCGGCGCTACCGACGCCGAGCTGGAGGTCGGGCTCGCGGTCGCGCGCGGCGGTGCGTTGCGGCACCTGACCGGGTGGGCGGGCAGCTACCACGTCGTGCTGCGCACGGGTTCGCGCACCGTGGTGCTCGGCGATCTGGCCGGAGTGCGCCAGGTGTTCCACGCGGAGCCGGCCGACGGCGTGGTCTACGCCTCGCACGCGCTGCCGCTCGCCGACCTGACCCGGGCCGGGCTCGACACCGAGGCGTTCGCGGCCCGGCTCGCGTGCCCCGACGTGCCCGAACTGGTCGCGGGGCGCTCGATGTTCGCGGGCGTGAGCCGGCTCGAACCGGGGCACGCGCTCGAACTCGCGCACGGCGTCGCCCGGGTGCGGCTGTACGAACAGCACCGCGCGCCCCTCGACTTCCCGGCCGCGGCCGACGCGCTGGGGCGGGCGCTGACCGCCGCGGTGGGTCGGCGCGTGGCCGGATCCAAGCGGCCCGGCGCGGACCTGTCCGGTGGACGGGACTCGGCGGTGCTCGCGCTGCTCGGCGCCCGCTCGGTCTCGATGGCCAAGACGCGCGACCTGATCGCGGTCACGTGGGCCGAGCCGTGTGCCCCGGGCGACCCGGAGTCCGCGGCCGGCATCGTGGCCCGCTCCGCGCGGATGCGGCACATCGTGGTTCCCGGCGGCGTCGACCACCTGCCGTACACGGGCCTCGAAGACGTGCTGAACGGCACGATGATGCCCGACGAGCCCGGATTCTCGTTGATCGGGATGGCCCGAACCACCCGCACCCTCCAGGCCGTTCGAGACGCCGGCATCGACATGCACGTCACCGGCTACGGCGGCGACGCCGTGCTCGGCACCCCGCTCGCCTACCTCGCCGACCTGGCGATGGACCGCCGTCGGCTGACCGCCGCCCGGCACGCCCGCACCTGGGCGCGCAACCTCGGGATGGGTGCCTACGACCTCGCGGCGGCCGCCAACCGGGTCGCCCGCACGACGTTCCCCCAGGCGCTCGACCAGCTCGCCGAGGCACTCGTGGGGGCCGGCCGGGTGGACCCGGGCCCGGCCGCCTCGATCGCGTGGTGCACCGTGGCCCCCGCGGCGGTCTGGACGACGCCGGACATGCGCCGCCGACTCGCAGTGTCGCTGCGCCGCCTCGCGGGCGAGTCGGTGGTCTCCGCCGGATCCGTAGTCGCCGCGGACCCGGCGGTTCATGGTCGTCCGGGGGACCGCGCCGCATGGGTCGCGGTCCGCCGGGCGGCGGAACGCCAACGCGCCTACCAGCAGCTGGCCGAACGCACCGGAGTGCGGGTCCAGGCGCCCTATCTGGACACCGCCGTGGTGCGCGCCGGGCTCTCCCTGCCGGCGTGGGCGCGGGACCGGGACGACGGGCCGCGGGCGCTGCTGACGGCGGCCGTGCAGGGGCTGATTCCCGGGCACACGCTCGGTGCGGTGCATCGGGCCGACTACACCGAGGCTGAGCGGCGCGGGCTGCGGCTCAACGCCGGCACGCTGCGCGAGCTGTTCGCCGATCCGCTGCTTGCCGAGCTGGGCGTGCTTGATCCGGCCGAACTGCGCCGTTCGCTCGATCACGCGATCGGGGCGGCACCGAGCCTCGCGAAGGGGGCGCCGATCGCGCAGTCGCCGGTGGCGCTTGGTCCGATTGCCGATGTGGTCTCGGCCGAGCTGTGGCTGCGTGGTGTGTGGGAGGGGCGGGTCATGCGTTGGGACGCGACGCCGAGTTCCGCACCCGGCGTACGGATTGCGGCGGTCGCCTGAGCCTCGGTGGCCTCAAGCGCCGGCCGGGCTGTTTGGCCTCAAGCGCCGGCCGGGCTGGGTGGCCTCATGCGCCGGCCGGGCTGTTTGGCCTCAAGCGCCGGCCGGGCTACTTGGCCTCAAACGCCGGCCGGGCTATTTGTAGCGGCGTCGACCGACCTGGGGTCGATCGTCGCGAGTAGGTTCGCGAGCAGGCCGGTTGTGGAGGCGCCGGTCGCGCCGCGTAGGAACGCGACCTGGTTGGCGTGGCACGCGCGGATCGCGGTGCGCAGCGCCGTGTCGCGTCGTTCGTGGGCATGTGAGTAATAGACCACTCATACCTGCGCGCCGGTCAACCCTTGATCCGGTTGCCGGCCCCACCTAGCATGCGAGCACGCGCGTACCTACCGACCGGTAGGAATGTCCGATTCGGCGTGCTCTGCCGCGCCCCATCCGCAGACCCACCGCAGGGGGACCACACATGAGGGACCGGCACCTCGAACCCGAGCACATCGCCTTTCGGGACTCCGTCCGCGAGTTCTTCCAGCGCGAGGTCGTCCCGTTCCACGACCAGTGGGAGAAGGACGGCATCGTCGACCGCTCGGTCTGGATCAAGGCCGGCAAGCAGGGCCTCCTGGGCATCGACGTCGACGAGCGCTACGGCGGCGGCGGGGTTTCCGACTTCCGCTACTTCGCCACGCTGTCCGAGGAGCTGATCCGGGTCGCCGCGTCGGGTGTGGGCTTCGGCCTGCACAACGAGGTGGTCGCGCCGTACCTCAACGACCTCGCGACCGACGAGCAGAAGGAGCGCTGGCTGCCCGGCTTCTGTACCGGGGAGATCATCACCGCGATCGCGATGACCGAGCCCGGCGCGGGCAGCGACCTCCAGGGCGTACGCACGACCGCGATCCGCGACGGCGACCACTACGTGCTCAACGGCGCGAAGACGTTCATCACCAACGGCATCAACGCCGACCTGGTGATCGTGGTCGCCAAGACCGACCCCGCGGCCAAGGGCAGCAAGGGGATCAGCCTGATCGTGGTCGAGCGTGGGATGGCCGGGTTCGAGCGCGGGCGCAACCTCGACAAGATCGGGATGAAGGCGCAGGACACCGCCGAGCTGTTCTTCGCCGACGTGCGAGTGCCGGTGGGCAACCTGCTCGGCGAGGAGAACCGCGGCTTCTACCACCTGATGAACAACCTGCCGCAGGAGCGCCTGGGCATCGCGTGCGGGGCGGTCGCGGGCGCCGAGACGGTCTTCGCGCAGACGCTCGAATACGTCAAGACGCGCACCGCGTTCGGCCGCACGATCGGCTCGTTCCAGAACACCAGGTTCGAACTCGCCGAGATGGACACCGAGTTGGACATCGCACGGACCTATGTTGACGACTGCATCATGAAGCACATCGCGGGCGAACTGGACGCGGTCGCGGCGTCGAAGGCCAAGTGGTGGACCACCGACCTGCAGAAGCGGGTCGTGGACCGCTGCCTGCAACTGCACGGCGGCTACGGCTACATGCTCGAATACCCGGTCGCCAAGGCGTTCGTCGACACGCGCGTGCAATCGATCTACGGGGGGACGAACGAGATCATGAAGGAAATCATCGGCCGTTCCCTCGGCATCTGAAGCGGAGTCCGAACATGACGGAGAGTCCCATGGCAGCGGCGCTGCGGCCCGAAGCGATCACCGCGTGGCTGGCCGAGCGGGTGGGCGTGAGTCCGCCGCTGGGCTTCGAACTCGTGCTCGGCGGGCGGTCCAACCTCACCTACATCGTCTCGGACGCCGATGCCCGCCGCTGGGTGCTGCGCCGACCGCCGCTGGGGCACGTGCTCGCGACCGCGCACGACATGGGCCGCGAGCACCGGATCCTGGCCGCGCTCGGGTCGGGGCGCACCGACGTGCCGGTGCCGCCGGTGGTCGGGTTCTGTCCGGACGACGAGGTCAACGGGGCGCCGTTCTTCGTGATGGACTTCGTCGACGGCCACGTCGTCCGCACCGCCGAGGACGCGGGCAAGCTGCTCACCCCGGCCGCCCGACGACGGGCCGGGGAGCAACTTGCCGACGTGCTCGCGGCGATCCACGCGGTGGACGTGGACGCGGTCGGTCTGGGCGAGCTCGGCCGGCGCGAGGACTACATCGGACGGCAGCTGCGCCGCTGGCATCGCCAGTGGGAGGCCACCCGGGTGCCCGGGATCGAGGTGATCGACGAGGTGCACGACGCGCTCGCGGCCTCGATCCCGGTCCAGCAGGGCGCCACGATCGTGCACGGCGACTTCCGCCTGGACAACGTCATCCTGGGCCCGGACGGAACCGTGCTCGCCGTCCTGGACTGGGAACTGTGCACCCTCGGCGACCCGCTCGCCGACGTCGGCACCACGCTCATGTACTGGGTCGAGCGCGGTGAGGACGGCGGCCTGCTGCCCGCCGACGGCACCGCGAGCGAGGACTTCATCGACCGCGCCGCGTTCGCCGCGCGGTACGCGGCGGCGACCGGCCGCGACCTGTCGCAGATCCGCTGGTACCAGGCGTTCGCGTGCTGGCGGCTCGCGTGCATCCTGGCCGGTGTGCTCCACCGGTTCACCGCCGGCGCGATGGGCGACCAGGACACCGGCGGTCGCTTCACCGGCGCGGGACTGCTGGCCCTGGGCGAGCGCGCGAAGGACATCCTGGAGCAGGCATAGCGCGTGTCCGGGGCACGGCCGGCCGCCGTCCGGGTGGCGTTCGCGCCGAGAGGTGAGTGCGTGCCGCCCGGGTGGTAAAGGGCCCTCCACATCCGGTATCGGTGAAGGAGGGCCCATGGCCGACGATGAGCCGAAGGGCGTCGTGGTCGGCGTGGACGGGTCCGATCCGGCCCGGCGGGCCCTGGACTGGGCGATGACCGAGGCCGAGTTGCGCGAGCTTCCGCTCTACGTGGTGACCGCACAGCCCGCGACCCCGGGATACGCCGTGCTCACGCCCGGCCCGCACTACCAGGAGGACCTGGAGCGAAACCTCGCCGACCTGCGGATCCGGGCCGAGACGATCGTCGCCGAGGTGAGTGGCGGACGCGAGCGCCCGTTCGCGGGCCACGCCGTCGTCCAGGTGTATTCGGGCACCGCGACCGAGGTGTTGCTCGGCATGTCCGAGCGGCACGAGCTGGTGGTGGTCGGCTCCCGCGGCTCCGGCGGCTTCTCGCGCCTGTTGCTCGGCTCGGTCAGCACCGCGATCGTGCACCACGCGGCGTGCCCGGTGCTGGTCGTCCGCGGCTGACCGACGCCCGAACGCGCCGGCCGGGTCGGCTCGGGAACGGGTCAGCTCAGGAAGAGGGAGTCCAGCTCGTCCTGGGTGAACGGCTTTCCGGGCAGCGGGGACGAGTGGCCCGCGTGCAGGCCGTCGAGCAGGATCTCCAGATACCGGCCGGCGATCGTCAACCGCTGCGGATGCGGGAGGCCGGAAGGTGGCAGCAGGCACGACATCATCAGCGAGATGTCGGCGTCGGAGACGTCGGCGCGCAGCAGGCCGCCGGCCTTCGCCCGCTCGACCAACGTGTTGACGGCTTCGTTGAGTTCGGCGCGCGAGGAACTCATCTCCTCGGTGACCGGGACCCGGCCGCTCAGCGCGGGGAACAGGCGTCCCGCACCCGAGCCGACCGCGCGGCGTAAGTACCTCGCGAGCGCGGACCAGGCGTCGGGCTCCTCGTCGAGGGCGTTGATCGCCTCGGCCGTCAACCGGTTGGTCTCGGCGATCATGATCCGCTGGACGAGCGCCTCCTTGCCGGTGAAGCGGCGGTAGATGGTGCCCACCCCCACTCCGGCCCTGCGGGCTATCTCCTCCATCGGAGCGTCGTAGCCCAGCTCGCCGAACACCTCGCGGGCCGCGCGCAGGACCTGCTCCAGGTTGCGTCGGGCGTCGGTGCGCAGTTGTGGCGACGGCTCGGCCGGCCTGCTCCGTTGCGGCCTGCGAGCCGGTGGAATCGTGCTCGTGTGCCGGCTCCCGACGCCGTCTACGCCGGTGTCCTGAGTCTTCGTGGTGCGCGTACGTGAAGCGCCGCTCATAGCGTCTCCCCCGAAAGGCAAGTGTGTCGTTCCCCCACCAGACCCCGCTTTGCCCAGGCCGTCGAGACTACCCGAACGGACCCCACCCCAGAAGCGGAATCCGACAGCACGGTTGTGAAGATATCGCTGACCGCTGACGACTCGTCACCACCCGTGCGGGCACGCCAACCGCCTGATCGGCTGTATGTCCCGGGTGGAAAGGGGCAGAGTGGGACGCATGACGACCTCGACTCGGCCCGAGCGCATCCTGATCGTCGGCGGCGGCTACGTCGGCCTCTACACGGCTCTTCGCCTGCAACGGAAACTCAAGGCGGGAGAGGCGACCGTGACCGTCGTCGAACCGCAGTCGTACATGACCTACCAGCCCTTCCTCCCGGAGGCCGCGGCCGGCGCCATCTCGCCGCGCCACGTGGTCGTGCCGCTCAGGTCGGTGCTGCCCAAGTGCCGCATCGTCACGGGGACGGTCGAGCACATCGATCACGCGAAGAGGACCGCGACGATCGAGCTGATCGGCGGCGAGACCTACGACTCGCCCTACGACCTGTTGGTGGTCGCCCCCGGCTCGGTCGCCCGCACGCTGCCGATCCCGGGGCTCGCCGAGTGGGGCATCGGCTTCAAGACCGTCGAGGAGGCGATCGCGCTGCGCAACCACGTGCTGGAGCAGATGGACACCGCGTCCTCCACGCGCGATCCCTCGATCCGGGACCACGCGCTGACGTTCGTGTTCGTCGGCGGCGGCTACGCGGGCGTCGAGGCCCTCGCCGAGCTGGAGGACATGGCGCGCTACGCGTGCCGCTACTACCACAACATCACCCCGGCGGACATGCGCTGGATCCTGGTCGAGGCGAGCCCGCGGATCCTGCCCGAGGTGGGCGAGGACATGGGCCGGTACACGGTCGCCGAGCTGCGCCGCCGCGGCATCGACGTACGGCTGAACACCCGTCTCGAATCGGCGAAGGACCGGCACGTGGTGCTCTCCGACGGCACCGAGGTGGACGCGAGCACGCTGGTGTGGACGGCGGGCGTCAAGCCCAGCCCGATGCTGATCGCCACCGACCTGCCGCTGGACGACAAGGGCCGGCTCAAGGCCCGCGCGACCCTCGAGGTCGACGGCGTCCCCGGGGTGTGGACCGCGGGCGACTGCGCGGCGGTGCCCGACCTGACCAAGCCGGGCGAGGAGTTCACCGGCCCGAGCGCGCAACACGCGGTGCGCCAGGCGCGGGTGCTGGCCGACAACATCATCGCGAGGCTGCGGGCCGAGCCGCAGCGGCAGTACCGGCACAAGCACGCCGGTTCGGTCGCCTCGCTCGGCCTGCACAAGGGCGTCGCGCAGGTCTACGGCATCAAGACCAAGGGCTTCCCGGCCTGGTTCATGCATCGCACATATCACCTCAGCCGCGTGCCCACGATGAACCGCAAGATGCGCATCATGGCCGAGTGGACACTGGCTCTGATGTTCCGACGCGAGATCGTCTCGCTGGGTTCGATCGAACACCCGCGCGCCGAGTTCGAGTACGCCACCCGCGGCGATCGCGGGCCCGCGCGTTAGTGGGACGGGCTCCGGACCCGAGTGGGCGGTGGGCTCGTAGGCTGGCGTGACACTCGACGGTTGAGTGTGTCGTGACCGGGTCCCGTACATTGCCACAACCCACCCCGGTGGTACCCCGAACGGGGGCCCGGTCACGGGACGTGATTCCCTCGGGGCCGACTTTCGCCCACACTGGTGATGTCACCCGAGGTAAACCTCCATGCGCTTTGCGTGAACGAACTCCCTAGGAAGCGAGCGGTTGAACATCACCCGGTGGGGCGCCCGGCTGGCCGGTGACCGGCGGCGCGTGGTGCCGGCGGCACGCAGCCAGGAATCGAACGACACCTTCCCGCTGCGGGACGTGCTGGCCCACGCGCCGGCGTTGATCGCGGTCACGCGGGGCTCGAACCACGAGCTCTGTTATGTCAACGACGCCTACCGGGCCGTGTTCGGCGCGCGCAAGTCGGGCGTGCCGGCCCGTGACGCGCTGCCCGAACTCGCCGAGCACGGGCTGCTGACGCTGATGGATCAGGTGTACCGGACCGGCCGCGGCCGGACGGTTCGCGCGCGCCGGGTGGACCATCGCGGCGAGACGTATCCCGGCATGCCGGAGAGCGAGCGCAAGCACGGCTACTACACGTTCGTGTGCACGCCGGTCCGCCCCGAGGCGGCCGGGCGCGGCGGCGACACGCGTGGCGTGCTGGTGTTCGCGGTCGACGTCACGGACCAGGTCCAGGCCACCGACCGGCTGCGGGAGAGCGAGCGGCGGCACCGTCAGGCGGCGGTCACCCTGCAACGGAGCCTGCTGCCGCAGCGCCTGGAGAACCCCGACGACCTGATCGTGGCGGCGAAGTACCTGCCCGGCGGCACGGACGCGGCGGTGGGCGGCGACTGGTACGACGTGATCACCCTCGGCGCGGGCCGCACGGCACTGGTGATCGGCGACGTGATGGGCCGCGGCGTGCGCGCGGCCGCGGTCATGGGCCAATTGCGCACGGCGGTACGGGCGTACGCGCGGCTCGACCTGCCGCCGCACGAGATCCTGCAGCTGCTCGACGAGACCGCGATGGAGATCGACGCGACCCAGATCGCGACCTGCGCCTACGCGGTCTACGACCCGGGCGAGGGGATCCTGACCTACTCGACGGCGGGCCACCTGCCGCCGCTGGTCCGGGACGGCAACGACGTGATCCACAAGCTCGACGACGCGAACGGCCCGCCGCTGGGCACCGGCGCGAGCTGGCCGCACACGTCGGGCCGGATCACGCTGGATCCGGGCTCGACGGTCGTGCTGTACACCGACGGCCTGGTCGAGCGTCGCGGCGAGGACCTGGACGAGGGCATCGACACGCTCGGCGGCGCGCTGCTGTCGTCGGTGGGCGAACCCGAGGCGGTCCGCGACCACCTCATCGCGCACATGCAGTTGCCCGAGGAGCACGACGACGACATGGCCATGCTCGTGCTGCAACTGCCGCGCCGCGAGGGTGCCCAGGCGCGGTTGTTCCGCACGGCGTCGCTGGACCTGCTCGGCGGCAGCGAGGTGGCCGCGCGCGGCCGGGCCTTCACGTCGGGCGTGCTCGCGAGCTGGCAGGTCGGCGAGGAACTGCGCGAGCTGGGCGTCCTGGCGGTCAGCGAGTTCGTCGCGAACGCGCTCACCCACGGGGCGGCCCCGATGCGCCTGCGCCTTCGGCGCACCGACAAGCGGCTGATCGTCGAGGTCTCCGACGCGGACGACCACGTGCCGCGCAGGCGGCGGGCGGCGGCCGACGACGAGAGCGGGCGGGGCGTCGCGATCGTCGCCACGATCGCGAAGTCGTGGGGCAGTCGGCTGACCGACGAGGGCAAGACGGTCTGGTGCGAGTTCCCGTTGGGGTGAGCGCGACCGGCCCGACGGCCCGGTGTCCTCGAACGCCGGACGGGCTCGGTCGAGCCCGTCCGGCGTCGGTGGATCGGCGTGCGTTCTCGATCAGGCCGTGAGTACCGGCTGCCGCTCGGCGCGGACCGGCGCCGACTCGGCGACGACCACGCCGTTCTGGGTCGGGTTCAAGGTGTGCCGCATCCGGAGCCCGAGCACCGTGATCAGGATCGAACAGCCCATCAGGATCACCAGGTACGGGCCGTACAGACCCGCGCCGACCATGACCCCGGCGAAGGCCGGGCCCGCCGCCATCGCCAGCTGCTTCACCAGCGACTGGACCGCGTTGTACTGGCCGAGCAGGTGCGCCGGCGCGAGGTCGGCGACCATCGGGCCGAGCGTCGGCGCGAGCAGCGATTCGCCCACCCCGAGCAGCGCGTAGGTCGTGACGATGGTGAGCGCCGCCGCGACCGAGTCGTGGTGCAGCAGGCCCGACACCGCGGTCACGATCCACGCGAGCAGCCACACCAGACCGGTCGCCGCGATTACGGTGCTGCGCCGCCGCCGCTGGGTGATCCGCAGGACGGTGAGCTGACCGAGCACGATCACGGCCGTGTTGGCCGCGAGCGCGACGCCCAGCATGCTCGGCGAGATCCGGCTGACCTCGGTCGCGAACGCGGCGAGGCCGGACTCGAACTGGCCGTAGCAGGTGAAGAAGATGACCGCGCTGACCACGCACAGCTTGACCATCGCCCGGTTCCCCAGCGCGTGCCGAAAGCCCGAGCCGGGTGCCGTGCCGGCCGGCGCGACGGTCGCGGCGGGCAGCCGTACCGTTCCGCACACCGCGGCGAGCACCAGGAACATCGCCGTCTCGGTCGCGAACAGCACGGTGAAGCTGGCCGGTCGCGACGGATCGACGATCAGGCCGCCGATCAACCCGCCGATGCCCAGGCCCAGGTTGTTGAAGGTGAACTGGAGGGCGAACGCGCGGGCCCGCGTCATCGGTGTCGTGCAGCGCACGATCATCGTCGCGAGCGCCGGCTGGATCGAGGCCACGCCGGCCCCGAGCAGCGCCGCGCCGAGCATCACGAGCGATTCGTTCACGGCCAGGCCCAGGACCAGCGAGCCGAGCGCGGCCACCACCGCGCCGATCGCGACCACCGGGCGGGGGCCGCGCCGGTCGATCGCGGGACCGACCATCGGGAGCGCGCAGAGCGCGGCGACGGCGAGCACGCTGAACATCAGCCCGGCTTGGCCGGCCGACATGTCCCGCACCCGGGTCACGTACACGAACAGGAACGGCACCGTGAAACCACTGCCGAACGCACTGAGCGCGTTACCGAGTTGGATTCGACGCAGAGCGCCTTGGGTCGCCATCACACACCTCCCCGACTACCGGTCGCGCGGGCCGGCCGTTCCGGTCCGCGGGGTCGGTCCGCAGGCGGGGCTCGGCCGATCGGGGGCGTGCGGAGGCAGCCGGGCCGAACCCGCCGGGACGGGGCCTGCCCGTGTCCCGGCGAGGAGGCTCGCCTGTACCTGCGTCGTCGGCGGCGCGCCGGGGGCGGCCGGGGATGAGCCCGGGCCCACGCCGGCGGCGCCGCTGTTCCTGGTCCGATGAGTCCGAGTCCTCAAGCCTGAAGACTTCAGACCTAAACTATACGAGTCTTTAGCGTTGTCGTCCAACGCTTTACCGGCCGACGCCGGCCGACGGCGGCGGCCGGGACCGTGAGAGGTGGGATACTTCCCGGCATGACAGAGGGGGCCGAGCCGGCAACAGCGGATGAAGGCGACATCGAGGAATACATCGCCGTCTTCCAGCGCGAGTTCCCGGAGGTCGACCCACAGGTCGAGACCATCGTGGCGGCGCTGTCCAAGCTCAACCGACGGATGAACGTCGCGTACGGCCGCCAACTCACCGCGCTGGGCATCACCAACGCCGAGTGGGAGGTGCTCAAGGCCCTCGTGCTGATCGGCCGCCCCTACCGGCTCAGCCCCGGCGAACTGGCCCGGCGGCTCGGCCTCACCCCCGCGGCGATGACCCATCGGCTCGACCGGATGGTCGCCGAGGACCTGGTCACGCGCACGCGCGACGAGCAGAATCGGGTCCGGGTGATCGTCGAGCTGACCACCACCGGGCGCGACGTATGGCTGCGGGTGGTGCGCGAGGCGGCGGTCTTCGAGGCCGGCCTGCTCCAGGACCTGGGCCCCGAGCAGCGGCACGCGCTCGCCGCGGGCCTGCGCGGCATGCTCGCCAGGGTCGAGGAGTCCCAGCCGGACGCGGGCGGCCGGCTCGACACGGAGTGACTCGGTGCGGGCGGCCGATCGCTGCCACGATCGGCCGCGCCGCGACAGCAGGAGACCGGACGACAAGGGGACCGGATACATGCGAGTGCGCATTCCGCGGCAACGTACGGACATCGACCGACTCGATCGTCCACTGCCCGCGTCGTTGTCGACCCCGGCCCCGCGCATCCTGCGCGCCCCGCGCCCGAGGGCTCCGCAGGGGAGCGGCGATCCGCTGCTCGACTACCGCATGGTGGTCACCCGCACGCTGATCCGACATCGCCCGGCCGACCCCACGACGTGCGGTTGCGGCGTACCGCAACCGTGCCCCGTGGGGGCACACGCGGCCCGACTGCTGGAATGGGTCTGACGGGGTCCGCGACCCCGCGCTACGGCAGGTAGTCGTCGGTGCGGCGCTTGCGGGTGATCAGCGGCTGGAGCAGCCACACCCAGGTGATCAGCGCCGCGAGCGGAAGCGCGATCGACAGTGCCCAGGTGCGGCCGAACAGGTAGTCCACGACCAGCAGTACCGCCGACGTCATGGCCACCGCCAACGTGATCGAGCCGGCGATGCCGTACCGGTTCGACCGGCGCAGCAGCACGTCCTTGGCGCCGCTCCGAAACAACATCCGGTGTTGGACCGCGGGCGCGATGAAGCACACCGAGGACAGCAGGGTCGAGATCAGCGCCACCAGGAAGACGTCTCGTTGAAACTCCGTCACCCGTGCGAACCCGGACGCGAAGGGCACGGTGAGCAGGAACGCGAACATGAACTGCACACCGGGAATCGCGACGCGCAGGCCCTGCAGCAGTTCGTTGAGCTCGCGGTCGAGGCGCTCTTTCGGGGTTTCCTCCATGGCTTGCTGCTGCCCCGGAAGAAACGTTTCGCACCCTCCGCCGATCCACGGCCGGCCCACGGGCCTGGTTAGGGTGGGGCCCATGCACCACGACTGGTCCGTCTGCCCGCCGCCCCGCCACTGAGCGGGGCGTTTCCGGGTCCGATCCGGTGGTTCACGGGTCGCGGCCCCATCTCGGCGTGCCCTCGGGCGTGATCCGAACCGGTGCCGTCCCGCTCCGACGTTGTCCTGTTGGCGTCGAAGTCGGAGCTCTCCCATGTCCATTCGTACTCTGCTGCATGCCGCCCGCACCTCCCGGTCCGGGCTCGACCTGTTCGTCTTCGCCGGGATCCTGTGGGGCACCGGCGGCCTCGCCGGATCGCTGCTCTCCTCCCGGGCCGGCCTGCACCCCGTCGCCATCGCCGCCTACCGGCTGCTCACCGGCGGCGTCCTGATCACCCTGTACGCCGTCGCCTCGGGGCGGCTGCGCGTGCGGCCGCTCGGGCGCGCGGCGCTCGCGCGCGTGGCCGGCACGGGGGCGCTGCTCGCGGTGTTCCAGGCCGCCTACTTCGCGGCCGTGGTCAGCACGTCGGTGAGCCTCGCGACGCTCACCACAATGGTGGCCGTCCCCGTCCTGGTCACCGCCGGGCAGGCCGTCCTCGAACGTCGGCTGCCCTCCCGGGCCGCGACGCTGGGGATCGGCGTCGCCGTCGCCGGCCTCGTCCTGCTGCTCGGTTCACCCGCGGGCGGAGCCGGGAACAGGCTCGCCGGCACCGCGTTCGCCCTGCTCGCGGCCACCGGGTTCGCGGTGCTGACCCTGGACACCCGGCCGGCCCTGCCCGGCCTGGACCGGGTCGCCGTGACCGGGCTCGGGTTCCTGTTCGGCGGCGGCCTGTTGCTGCCCGCCGGGCTCGTGGTCGGGATGGGCGTGCCCGCGCGCGCCGACACGCTCGGGGCGGTCGTGTTCCTGGGCATCGTGCCCACCGCCGCGGCCTACATCGCCTACTTCACCGCGCTCGGCCGGGCCCGCCCCAGCGGCGGCATCGTGGCCGTGCTCCTGGAACCGCTCACCGCGACCGTGCTCGCCGCGTCGATCCAGGGCGAGCAACTCGGCGCCGCGCGGCTCCTGGGCGGGGTCCTCGTGCTGGCCTCGATCGCCGTCCAACAGACCGCCACGAGCCACTGACCCGCGCGGCCTCGTCGACCCTTCGGGCGGATGGATCCCGAACCACCCGTCCCACTCCCGTTTCTCGACTAGCGTCCCATCCCGAAGGGGAGGTGCACATGGGTGTGTCCGAAGGTGTGTCCGACGAGGCCGCGTTCTCACCGTTCGACCCGACCGCGCTGCCGGCGACCGGCGGCTACTACAAAAAACTCCCGCCCACGCCATGCGAGTACGAGACAACACCCTTACCGACCGAGGCAGTCGACGGCCACCCCGTCGTATGCAAGAACCGAGCCTGCAAGTACTTCCACAAATCCGACAGAGTCGAGTACAAGTCCGGCCCCCGCGCCTACCGCTGCGAAGAATGCATGACCTGGACCGACTGAACACCCCACCCGCAAACCGAACACAACCCAATCCCAGCCCGTCCGGCGTTTGAGGACGCCTCGGCCGCAGGCCGGGCCCACCCGACAGGGCCCTGTGGCCGAGAACATGGTGGGCCGGGCCAATCCCGGGTGACCCATACGGCCACGCGGCGACCAGACCCGGCCACGATCAACGAACGCCCTCGGCAGAGAAGCGCACGGGCATCATTCCCCCTCCGGGAGCTCCTGATTCCGCTTCGGGGCAACCGAATTGCGCGCCGCCACCCGACGCAGCCACCACCGGAACACCAGCCCCGCGGCGATCAGCAACAGCAGCACCACACACCCGAACGCCACCCAGAACGCCGTGGGGGAGGGCAGTTGGCCCGGCGGCGTGTCCGGCCACGCGCGCGGCAGGTCGTCCGGCGCGGTGAACACCGAGCGCATCGCCAACGCCGAACCGCGATAGGTGACCCGGTCCGGCCAGTCCTTGCCGCTCGCCACCGCGCCCAGACCCGTCGCGAGCCATATCACCGCCGTGCCGGCGACCAGCAGCGCGAGCCCGGCGATCAGCAGGCCGTCCGGGACGCCCCGCGAGGGCTCCCGGCCCGGCGTGGGCACGCGCGGCACCGGCGGGTACCCCGAGGACCCCACTACGCGGCCGGATCGTCGGCCAACGCCGCCTCGGCGCGCACCCGTTCCTCCACCGCGTCCTCGGTCATCGCACGGTCGGTGTAGACCATCGGCCGTTCGGTGTCGGTGATCAGGTGCTTGACCACCTGCACGTTGCCGTTGACGTCCCACACCGCGATGCCCGGGGTCAGGGTCGGAATGATCTCGACGGCCCACCGCGGCAGGCCGAGCACTTTCCCGGTCGCGCGCGCCTCGTCCGCCTTCTGCATGTAGACGGTTCTGGTGGAGGCCATCTTCAGGATCGCCGACGCCTCCTTGGCCGCGGCGCCGTCCACGACGTCGGAGAGGTGGTGCACGACCGCGACGAAGGACAGCCCGAGCCGGCGGCCGAACTTGAGCAGGCGCTGGAACAGCTGGGCCACGAACGGGCTGTTGATGATGTGCCAGGCCTCTTCGACCAAGAAGATCCGCTTGACCCGGTCCGGGCGGATCCACGTGTGCTCCAGCCACACGCCGACGATCGCCATCAGGATCGGCATCGCGATCGAGTTCCGGTCGATGTGCGACAGGTCGAAGATGATCAGCGGCGCGTCGAGGTCGATGCCGTCGGTGGTCGGCCCCTCGAACATGCCGCGCAGGTCGCCGTCGGTGAGCCGGTCGAGCACGAGCGCGACGTCCAGGCCCCAGACCCGGACGTCCTTGACGTCCAGGCTGAGCAGTTCGCACGACTCCGGCGTCGGGTTGCGCAGCGCGTCGACGATGTCCGGGAGTATCGGCTGGCGCCCGTGCACGGTCCGCATGACGTGCGTGTGCGCGGCCTTGAGCGCGTATCCGGCGCGCTCCTGGAGAGTGTGGCCCATCGCCACCTCGATGATGGTCCGCAGCAGCGCCAGCTGCCCGGTGACCGCGATCGCGGGATCGAGCGGGTTGAGCCGTACCGCGTCGCCGGAGAGGTCGTTCGGGTCGAGCCGGACCGGCTTGACGCCCAGCGCCTCGGCGATCAGGTTCCACTCGCCGACGCCGTCCTCGCCCTGCGCGTCGAGCACGACCACCTGGCGGTCGCGAAAGCGCAACTGCCGCAGCACGTAGGTCTTCTCCAGCGCCGACTTGCCGTTGCCGGACTCGCCGAGCACGAGCCAGTGCGGCGCGGGCAGCTGCTGTCCGTACAGCTGGAAGGGGTCGTAGATGTAGCCCTTGCCGGAGTACACCTCGCGCCCGATGATCACCCCCGAGTCGCCGAGCCCCGGCGCGGCCGTCGGCAGGTAGACCGCCTGGGCCTGACCGGTCGACGTGCGCACCGGGAGCCGCTGGGTCTCGCCGCGGCCGAAGATGATGCCGGAGAAGCCCTGGGTCAACGTGGACATCAGACCCGACATGTCGTCACCCCATCCATCCCGTCACCCCATCCATCCCGGCGAACCGTCGAGCGCGTCGCTCCGTCGAGCGCGTCGCGACCGCCGCCGCTCACTTGCGGATGCCCGTCGCGAACGGCAGCGTGTTGACGAACGCGCGGTGCTGCTCGCGGTCGCACCACTCCAGTTTGAGGAAGCACTTGCCCGCCGACGCGCGAATCGTGCGCTTGTCGCGGGAGAGTTGGTCGGGATTGCGCGAGGACACCGTGATGTAGCCGACGATGTTCACCCCCGCCGCGCCGCCCGCGAGGTCCTCGCCGCGCTGGTCGACCCGACCGGTGTGGGCCATGTCGCGCGGGTCGACCACGCGGTTCATCTTGGCCGCGCGCGCGGCGTCCGCGTCGTCGTTGGTCTTCTCGGTGAGCATCCGCTCGATCGCGACGTCGGTCGGCTCCAGGTCCATCGTGACGGCGACCGTGCGGATCACGTCCGGCGTGTGTACGAGCAGCGGGGCCAGGAAGTTGACGCCGACCGGGGTCAGCGGCCACTCCTTGATCCACGCGGTCGCATGGCACCACGGCTCGGCCGAGTCCGACTCGCGGGTCTTGGCCTCCAGGTAGTTCTGGTGCGTCGCGTCCAGCTCGGCCGGCCAGGCGTACCGCGCCTGCATGCCCTCGAACGCGTCGATCTGGTGCTCGGGGTCGTACATCGAGTGGATCAACGACGCGAGCCGGGCCTCGTTCAGCGGCTGCCGCACCCGGATGTCCGCCTCGGTCAACCGCGCGCACACGTCGGTGAGTTCGCGCGCCATCACCACGCCGATGCCCTTGTCGCCCTTGCCCATCACGTTCGCCTCGGCGGCCAGGTCGCGGGTGTAGTGCATGCACGCGATCAGGTACGCCCGGTGCTGCTCGGAGGACGTGGAGACCATCGACTGGAGCTGCTCGTACGAGTCCTGGACCCACGCCGGAGCGTTGTGGTCGCCGCGCCGGGCCACGTCCTTGGCGTGCGCGTCCGGGTCGGCCGGCAGCGTACGCGCCAGGACCTGAAGCCGGGTCACGAAGCCGTCGCCGTTGGCCACGTGCTTGAGCAGCGTGCCGAACCGCTCGACCAGCGCCTCCTGGTCCTCCGAGTCGCGCAGCCCCACTCCGGGGCCCTCGATCTCGATCGCGGCGGTGACCGTGCGCCGTTCCAGGTGCAGCATCACGGTCAGGTCGTCGGGCCCGAACGGCACGCTCGACCACGTCACCCGGCCGACCCCGGGCGGCGCGCCCACCGCGACACCCTGTCCGGTCAGCCTGGTGCCCGCCTCGGTGACCGCCGAGCGATACTTCGCGCCCCGCTTGAGGGTGCGCTTGTACGTCCGGTTGATCTCCCACCACTTGTAGAACGTGCGCCGTTTGTACGGCATGTACACCGCGGCGAACGCGAGCAGGGGGAAGCCGACCAGGCCCAGGACGCGGACCACCAGGATCGGCACGACCAGGCCCCACAGCAGGGCGAGTCCGCCCGCGGCGATGATCAGGAAGATCTCGCCCGGTTCGCGGTTCTTGCCGATGACCGCCGTGGGTTTGGCCTTGCCGATGAGGAAGGTCCGGCGGCGGGCGGCCGGTTGCGTCGTCATTACTCGTTACCGTTCCTCGCGTGAGGCGTTGCTGCGGGGTTGGCCGGGGGAGGCGGGGCCGGTGCCGGCGCGCCGCCCGATCCCCCGCCCCTGGTGCCATGGGCCGCAATGCCCGACGATACGGCGTTCGCGGTCGCCGGGGCAGAGCCGGAACCGCTCGATCCGCGCGAGGCGTGCGCCTGGATGCCCTGCTTCACGTAGGTGGCCGGGCCGTTGACCATCGAGGCCGGGCCGGCCGACTGCATGGCCTTGCGGCTGCTGTGCAGGGACGCCATGTCGTCGCCGAAGTTGGGCACGAATCGGTAGATGAGCACGCTCGCGAAGATGGACAGGAACAGGATCGCGAGACCGGACAGCACGGAGGAGAACGCGTCCTTCTGGCCACCCGTCGAGGTCACCGCGGTGGCGAGGCCGAGCACGATCACCACCACCGGCTTCGCGAGCAGCACCGCGATCATGATCCCGGCCCACCGCCGCACGTGGTGCCACATGGCCTTGTCCACCAGGCCCGAGTAGACCGCCGTGCCCAGGATCGCCCCGACGTACAACATCGCCGCGCGGACCAGGAGTTCGACCCACAGCACGGCCGCCGCGGCCATCGAGAGCAGCGACACGAAGATGAGCATCACCGGACCGCCGCCGAGCCCGCTCGCCGGATCCAGCGCCTTCGAGAAGCCGCCCAGGAATTTGTTCGTGTCCTGTTGGGTGCCGGTCGCGATCGCGGCGGTGATCGCGTCGGTCATCGAGACCGCCAAGTAGAGCATCAGCGGCGTGAACGCGGAGGCGATCACGGCCAGCCACAGGTAGCCGACCGCCTCGCTGATCGCGGTGCCGATCGGCACGCCGCGCACGGCGCGCTTGGCGACGGCCAGTATCCACAGGATCAGGGTGAGGAACGTCGACGCGGCGAACACCACCGCGTACTGGCGCAGGAAGCCCGGGTTGGTGAAGTCGACCTGCGTGGTGTCGTTCACCGCGCCCGCGAGCTTGTCGATGATCCAGGTGGCCGCCTCGGCACAGCCCTTGGCGATCGAACCGAGCGGGTCGGTGACCGTGCCCAGGGTGCCGGTGCCGGGGGCGCTGGGGCCGCCGTTGTTGCAGATGTCCTTGGCGGGGCCGGTGAGCAGGTCGCACTCGGGCTTGCCGCCCGAGGGGGTGGCGGCCGGCGTGCCGGTGGGTGTGGCGCCGGGGGAGGGCTCGGCGGACACGGCCGCGGCGCCGAGGACGACGGCGGCCTGGACCGTCGTCAGCAACCCGCCGACGGCCAGGAATCGGTTGCGGAAGCTGCGGCGTTCTCCGTGTTCTCCGTCAGCGTGCATGGCGCAATTCCCCGAACTCCCGGTCGGCCTTGGCGATGTCTTCGGCGCCGGACGGAACCTGCAGCCCGGCGACCGGAGTCGGTCCCTCCTTCTGACTGAACTCGACCAGTTTCCAGTCGCCGTTCACCCAGGACAGTCGCATCGTGGTGGTGTTCCACGCTTCGCCCACCGGCTTGGTGGAGGTGGTTCCCGCGAGGCCCACGACGCCCACGCTCCAGACTTCCACGGTGGCGGAAGTCGCGGTGTACGCGATGGACTTGGTGCCCATCGGCACGGTGCGGCACACGAAGGTCAGTCCTTTTGGCGCAGTCCCGTCGGCCTGGAGGCCGAATGTCGCGGTCTGCGAGCGGAAGACCTGGTCGGCGCGCACGAGCAGGCCCTCGGCAACGGCGGGGTCGGTGATCGTGGCGATGATCGCGGCGCGTGGCTTCGCCTGGAACATCCGGTCTGAGCCGTACGCGACCACGAAGTTCGCCGCGGCGGACTGCGCGCCCTCCGCGGTCTGCGGGTAGCCGACGGGCACTCCGGACTCGGTCCGCTCGGGCACCTGCGCCGCGGACAGCGGCGGTCCGGCGGACGCCTGGGGGCCGGTATCGGAGGTGGACCCGGTGTCCTTCGCGTCGGAACCCTCGCCGTCCTCGGACCGGTTCGCGGCGAACAGCAGGGAGATGATGACCACGGCGATCACGACGACGACGCCGATCCCGGACAGTATGGGGTTGCGCCTGGGCTCCGGACCCTCCGGTGAGGACGTGGGTCTGGGCAGGCGGGTGCGCGTGACGGGTTCCTCGTCGCTCATGGCCTGTCCCCCCTTACCGCGGCAGGCCGGAAGATACGGACGACCTGCGCGCACAACACAGTCCCCGGGGGCGGAGCGCCGCCGGGTTCGGTTGCAGCCGGAACGATCTTCCCAGACGGGAGGTCATTCCGGTGGCACCGCGCTGTCGCGTGAACACAGGCTCGATTGTCCGGTAAAGGAACCGGAATTGCTGCTTTGCCTCGAATGCGGAATGGGGCATTCCGTTTTCGGGGCGCACGGCGCACCGGAGTGCGCCGCGCCCGGGACAAAACACCACGGGATTCGCCACCTTGGGGACGGCAGGGTGCGAACCGTTCTAGATCGCCATTCCGTACACAATCGTGAACAGCGTCCCGAGCGATCCGATGATGAAGACACCGGTCAGGCCGGCGATGATGAGGCCCTTGCCTTGCTCCGCGCTGAACGTGTCACGCATCGCGGTCGCCCCTATGCGCTGCTTCGCCGCGCCCCAGATCGCCAGGGCCAGGCACAGGAGCAGGGCGATCGCCATGATCACCTCGACCATGATCCGGGCTTCGGCGCCCAGTTTCGCGAACGGGCCCCAGTCCGGAGCTATCCCGCCGATGATCGTATTGATGTCGCCATTGCCTTCGCCAAGAAACACGTTGTTCACCGCCCCCGAGGTTGGGCTTTTCATGGCCTCCCGTCCATTCGACGGAAGGAGTGTGTCGTTCGTTTATTGTGCTGTGGGGAAGCCGATCGGGCTACCACCTCGGCAAGTGTGTCTGCTCACTGTGTGTATCACGGGTGATTGCGCTGAGCAATCATGGCGCGCACAATGACACGGAGTGTCCGCTGCGGCCCGTCCCGGTCGCAGAGAATCGGGGGTGCGTGCGATGAGCAAAGCCTGGGTGGCCGGCGGCATCGCGTTGGCGGTCCCGTTCGGCCTGGTCGGTCTGCTCACCGTGGGGGTGGGCGCGATGCAGTCGGCGTCCGGCAGCCAGACCGGCGGCACCACGATGGAACTCGCGGCGGGCACCGTGCCCGCGCAGTTCCAACCGGCGATCGACAAGTGGGGGCGGCTGTGCCCCGAGATCTCGCCGGCCCTGCTCGCCGCGCAGCTGTACCAGGAGAGCGGCTTCGACCCGAACGCGCTGAGTCCCATCGGTGCCCAGGGTATCGCGCAGTTCATGCCCGGCACCTGGCCGGAGTGGGCGACGGACGGCGACGGCGACGGGAAGACCAGCCCGTGGGACCCCGACGACGCGATCCCGGCGGCGGCGCGCTACGACTGCTCGCTCGCCAAGTACGTGGCCAAGGTCCCCGGGGACCGCACGAACAACATGCTCGCGGCCTACAACGCCGGTGCCTACCGGGTCATGCAGTACAACGGGATCCCGCCGTACAAGGAGACCCAGAACTACGTCAAGGCGATCCGCTCCCTGGAGCAGAGCTTCGGCGTGGTCAAGGCCCCGCTGCAGCCGATGGCGCTCGCGGCCGGCGCGGTCAACTGGGCGCAGACCAAGCTGGGCACGCCCTACCTGTGGGGCGGTGAGGGGTCGGCGGCCGACGGCGGGCGGTTCGACTGCTCGGGGCTGACCCAGGCCGCCTACGAGACCGTGGGCATCAAGCTGCCCCGGGTGGCCAACGACCAGTGGAACGCGGGGCGGCACCCCTCGCGCGACCAACTCCTCCCGGGCGACCTGGTGTTCTTCGCCACAGACCTGCGCGACCCGCGCAGCATCCACCACGTCGGGATGTACGTCGGCAACGGCCAGATGATCCACGCGCCGTACACCGGGACGGTCATCAAGTTCGGCCCGATAGACAAGCCGGACTACATCGGCGCGACCCGGGTGACCCCGGAGGGCGCGCAGTCGCTGCCGGACCGCAGCCCGGGCTCGGCGAACAACGACTCGGGCGCGGGCAGCCCGCTCGCCGAGCCGGACAAGGCCGCCGCCGCCAAGTCCCCGGCCGCCAAGTCCGCCGTCCCCGGCACCGCGCCGCAGCCGCGGCTGCCCGCGGGCACCAAGCCCCGTGGGGCCGGCTCGGGTTCCGTGCGTCGGGGCTGACGCTCCACCGGAGTCGGCGACCCGGCGGGGTCGAGGATCCGTCGCGGCGACGCTCGGGCCCGGGCGGCGCCGCGACGGCGGTCACGACCCGCCCAGGGCGACCGGCGATGATGAAGTGGTCCGTCTGTGACCGCGCTTCGGAAGGATCGCCCCCGACATGCCCATGATCCCCGGGACCGGCAGATTCGTCGCCGTGGTCGGCGTCCTGGCCGTCGCGATCACGGTCACGGTGGTGAAACTCACCGGACCCTTCGGCTCGCCGCCGTACCACTCGCCCACCCGAGCGACCGGGATCGAGGCGCTCGCGCCGCGCCCGGAGGCGTCCGGCGCGGTCATGCAGATCGTCGCCCACCAGGACGACGACCTGTACTTCATGAACCCTGACGTCGACCAGGCCGTGCGGGTGGGCACCGACCTCGTCACGGTCTTCCTCACCGCGGGCGAGGCCGACGGGCGCAACGGACCCGGTGGGCGCCCCGATCCGGAGGCGTACGCCGCCGCACGCAACAACGGTTCGCGGGCCGCCTACGCGTTCATGGCGCTCGGGGATCGCGCCGCGGCGTGGGAGCGGCACAGCGTCCGACTGCGCGACGGCGCGCACGCCGAGCTCGACACCCTCGTCGGCGCCCCCAACGTCAAGCTGGTGTTCCTCAACACCCGCAAGGAGGAGGGCATCGGCGCCGACGGGCGGCTGCGGACGCTGTGGAACGGGAAGGAACGCGAACTCGACACGCTGGCACCGCGGGACGAGCCCGCCGGGGGGCCGTACACGTACACCCGCGACGGCCTGATCGACTCGCTCGCGGACCTGATGCGGGCCCAGGCGCCGACCGTCGTCCGCACGCTCGACCCCGACCCCGATCGGCAGACGCACGACAAGGCGCACCCGGCGCACGCGGACAACGGCGGCGTCTCGGACCACCAGGACCACACCGCCGCCGCGCAGTTCGCGTGGGAGGCACTGCGGCGCTACGACGCAGACGCACCGGCGCGGCCGGCGGTGGCCGTCGCCTACCGCGGCTACTACAACGAGCGTTGGCCGCACAACCTCGCGCCCGGGGCCCGCGAGCGCAAGGACGCGATCATCCGCGTGTACGGCTGGACGGACCGGGTCCACCACTGCCCCGGCACGGTCGGTTGCGGCGACCTCAAGGTGCGGGACACCGCGCCCCGCACCAACTGGCCGCAGAGCACGACGTATCGCTTCCCGGACGCCGGTCCGCGGCCGGTGCTGGGGGCCGACGGCCGGTTGTCGGCCTGGTCGGTGCTCGGCGGTCGGATCGCGCGCTGGGACCAGGAGGCCGTGGGCGCCCCGGCGTGGTCCGCGGTCCCACGCTCGATGCCGGGACCCGGCGACGGCGAACTCGCGCCCGGAGTGGGCCTGGTGCGGTCGGCGGACGGCCGCACCCGGGTGTTCGCGCTGCGGATCGGGGAAGCGGGGCGCGGCGACCGGCAGCGGTTCGACGTGGTGACGGCGACCGAGCGCGCGCCGGGCGGCGACCTGGGCCCGTGGACGAGCCTGGGCAACCCGGCGGGCGACGTGCGCGAACGCGGGCTCGGCACGCCGGTGGTGCGGGCCGACGGGGCGGGCGGGCTGCACCTGTTCGCCCGCGACCGGGACAAGGGGATCAGCACGCGGTACCTGCCCGCGGGGAGCGACGCCTGGACCCCGTGGCGGGATCTGGGCGGCGCCGAGATCGTCGAGGGTCCGGTCGCGGTGACCCGCCCCGACGGTCGGGTCGCCGTCTTCGGGACCTCCCGTGAGGGCATTCGGTACTGGGAGCAGGCCGGCGATCGCATGGGCGCGCCGCGCACGATCGCGGCCGACCGCCCGACCGGGCCCCCGGCGCCGGTGGTACGGGCGGACGGCCGGATGGAGGTCGCGTACCGCCGCGCCGGCACGTCGGAGATCGCGAGCGTGGTCGAGGGCGACGCGGGGACGTGGCGGCCGGCGGCCGGCGAAGGCCCGGCGGGCAATGGCTACGAGCCGCTGTCCCGGGTGCCGGGGCCGGCCGGTGATCCGCTCACCCTGACCCGGGACACCGACGGCCGGCCGGTCGCGGTCGGCGGGACCGGGGCGCCGTTCGTCCTGGACACGCGCCCGGCGGCGGCCGGACCGACCGGTGCACTCGACGGCGCGGGGCACGCGGTGGCCTGCTGGCTGGGGCCGGACGGCTCGTTGCGCACGGCCCGGCTGTCCTGAGCGATCGGCCGCGTCGGGCACGCGAACGGCGGGCGCCCCCCGAAGGGGACGCCCGCCGTGTGTCGCGAAGCAAGGGCGGCTCGGCCGCCGATGGATCGGACGGATCAGACGTTGACGCCGTGGCTGCGCAGCCACGTCATCGGGTTGACCGCGGAACCGTAGTTCGGCGTGGTCCGGACCTCGAAGTGCAGGTGCGGGCCGGTCACGTTGCCGGTCGCGCCGGACAGCGCGATCTTCTGGCCGGTCTGGACCTTCATCCCGGCCTTGACCGAGATCGAGGACAGGTGCGCGTACTGCGTGTACTTGCCGTCCGCGTGGCGGATGACGACCTCGTTGCCGTACGCCCCGCCCCAACCGGCCGAGACGACGGTGCCCGAGGTGACCGCGCGGACCGTGGTGCCGGTCGAGACCGCGAAGTCCTGGCCGGTGTGGCTGCCGCTGGACCAGCGCGAGCCGCCCGTGCCGTAGCTCGCGCTGAGCGAGCCGCCGGAGACGGGGGCCACGTAGGAGCCCGACGCCTTTTCGGTGGTCGTCGACGCGGAGGGCTTGGACTCGGCCTTCTTCGGCGTCTCCGCCTTGGTGGTCGAGGTCTTCGGCGCCGTCTTGGGCGTCTCCGCCTTCGGTGCCTCGGGCTTCTTCACCTCGATCTTCGGCGCGGCGGCCTCGGTCTTGGTGGTGGTCGCGGCCGAGCCGGACACCGACAGCTTCTGACCCGGGAAGATCAGGTCGGGGTTGCCGCCGACGACGCTCTTGTTGGCCTCGTACAGCTTCGGCCAACCGCCGGGCACGTGTGCGGCATCCGCGATCTTGAAGAGCGTGTCACCGGCCACCACGACGTAGGACGTGGTCGCGGCGGAGTCGGCCTTGGGGGCCGTCTCGGTCTTCGGCGCGGTGTCGGCCTTGGGGGCCTCGGTCTTGACCTCGACCTTGGGGGCGGCGACCGTCTTCGGCGCCGTCTTGGGGGTCTCCGCCTTCGGAGTGGCCGTGGTGGCCTTGGGGGCCGTCTTCGGCGCGGTCTTGCCGGCCGACGTGTCCACGTCCGGGGCGGCGGCACCGCGAGTGAGGCCCGCCTTGATCGAGCACACCGGCCAGGCGCCGGGGCCCTGGCTCTTGAGCACCTTCTCGGCTATCGCGATCTGCTGGTCCTTGGTGGCCAGGTCGGCGCGAGGGGCGAACTGCTTGCCACCGAACTCGCTCCAGGTGCTCTGCGTGAACTGCAGACCGCCGTAGAAGCCGTTGCCCGTGTTGATCTTCCAGTTGTTCGTGCTCTCGCACTGGGCGACCTTGTCCCACGTGCTCACGGGGGCGGCGTGAGCCGAACCCGCGCCGATGATCGGCATGGCGACGCCGACGCCGGCGACACCCGCCGCGGCGATCAGACGCGTGGTCCTGCTGTGACTGCGGCGGCGATGACGCCCGGTTCCGGACAGCATTGCTGGATCCTCTCCCACGCCTACGAGGTGAGCTGTCGGATTCGGGCCGGAGATCGATAGCCCGGCCACATCCCGAAGGACGTGGCTTCACCCCAAGCCGTTCGCGGCGCCCGATCGCTTCGATCGAGGCCGTTCGCGGCGGTTCACCTGTGGTTCCCCCGCTCCTGTCGTGTGGTGCTCGTCAGCCTCCCGAACGGCCGGCGACAGGATTCGGCGTACCGGCGATCGGGGTCCGTGTGGGATACGGACGATGGGAACGCTAAGCAGGCCTCACCGAAGATCACAAGTCTGTGTCTGATAGACGTCGATTGTCCGAATTGGGGTTGAGCGCAAAGTAGATGGTCCCTTACGGAAAGGACCGTAGTTGGCGTTCCGTGGCGGAAGGTCCCGGATCGAGTGACAAAGGTCCTTGGTCGTTCGACGTGGAGATCGTCCGGGAACGATCACCTACATCCCGTTCGTCACATGCGCATCGCGCGTAGCGTCGTGGAGGCGTCCGCCATGCCCTTCGGGACGCGGTTTCGCACACGGGATCCGAGTGATTCGCGCCACAACGCCGGCGGGTTTGCCGCCGGCGCCGCGACGTGCCTCCAGGGGGCCGCTCAGTGGCTCCGCGCCTGCCATCCGGCCCAGGCGCTCTCGACCATGTCCGAGGTGTCGAGGCGGGCCTTCCAGGCCAGTTCGGCGGCGATCCGATCCGCGCTCGCCACGACCCGGGCCGGGTCGCCCGCCCGCCGCGCCTGGACCACCGGAGCCACGTCCCGCAGACCGGTCACCTCCTGGATGAGGTCGACCATCTCGCGCACGGACGTACCCTCGCCGCGTCCCACGTTGAGGACGAGCCCGGCCTCCGGATCGGTCGCGAGTCGGCGCGCGGCGGCCACGTGCGCCTCGGCCAGGTCGACGACATGGATGAAGTCGCGGACGCAGGTCCCGTCGGGGGTGTCGTAGTCGTCGCCGAAGATCACCGGTGCCCGATCCGCCGTCAGTTTCTCGAACACCATGGGCACGAGGTTGAACACGCCCTCGTCCGCGAGCTCCGGCGCGCCCGCGCCCGCGACGTTGAAGTAGCGCAGAGAGGCGTACGAGATGCCGTGCGCGCGCGCCGTGGCCCTGATCAGCCACTCTCCGACGAGCTTGCTTTCGCCATACGGATTGATCGGCGCACAGCGCGTTTCCTCGTCGACGAGGTGCACGTCCGGCATGCCGTAGACGGCCGCGCTGGAGGAGAAGAGGAAGCGCGTGACACCTGCGTCCACCGTGGCCGCCAGGAGCGTACGCAGCCCCTCGACGTTCTCCTCGTAGTAGTGGAGCGGTCGGTCGACCGACTCGGGCACCCGCTTCTTGCCGGCGATGTGCACGACGCCGTCCACGGCGTGGGTGCGGAACGTCTCGTCGAGCAGAGCCCGGTCCAGCACCGAGCCGACCACGAGCGGCACGCCGTTCGGCACGCGCTCGCGCGCTCCGGTGGAGAGGTCGTCGATCACCACGACGTTCTCGCCGGTCGCGAGCAATGCCCGCACGACATGAGTCCCGATGTATCCGGCGCCGCCGGTGACAAGCCAGTTCATGGGATCAGCGTAGCCACAAGCGGTGCTCGGCTCGGTGGACGAACGGGTGCGATGCGGAACCTGTCGGTCATCCGTTACGGGATCAGGACACCGGGGTCGAATCGGCGCGGCCCAGCGTGGGCTCCGGCTCGGTACCCGGGATCATCACCTTGCGCGACACCAGGAAGGTCACCGGGATGGCCGCGGCCGCGGCCACGAGCGGCGCGATCCGCTCGTCCATGGACGCCCACGAGACGAGCATGAAGACGCCGACCGTGGTGATCACGAAATTGGTCACGTTGGTCAGCGGGAACAGCAGGAACTTCTTCCACGTGGGCTTCACCCGATAGGTGAAGTACGTGTTCATGAAGAACGAGCCGATCATGCTCAGGACGAAGGCCGAGACGTGCGCCAGCAGGTACGGGATGATCTCCCGCAGCCCGAGGTAGATGAGGTAGTAGGTGCCGGTGTTCACGACACCCACCAGCGCGAACCGGAAAGCCTGACGCAGCATCAGCGACCCGCCCCCCGCGGGAACATGTCGGCCGAGGTCTCCCGGATCGACACCGCCGCGGCGGTCTGCGGGACCGGGACGCGGTGATCCTCGGTGCTCTCGCGGACCAGGTAGTGCGGCCGGTTCTTGGTCTCGTAGTAGATACGGCCGATGTACTCGCCGATCAACCCCAGCATCGTCATCTGCAGACCGCCGAGTCCGGTCACCGCCGCGATGATCGTGATGTAACCGGGGGTCTGGACGCCTTGGACGATCGCCATGCCGACCAGGATCATCGTGTAGACGAGCGACAGCGCCGAGAGCATCAGGCCGAAGTAGATGGCCACGCGCAGGGGTCGGTTGTTGAACGAGATCAGACCGTCGAGGGCGTAGTTGAGGAGCTTGCCGAAGCTCCACTTGGTCTGCCCGAGCTCACGCGTGACGTTCTTGTACTCGAACAGGACCGAGTCGTACCCGATCCACGAGTAGAGACCCTTCGAGAAGCGGTTGTACTCGCGCATCGACAGCAACGCGTCCAGCGCCTTGCGCGACAGCAGTCGGAAGTCGCCGACGCCGTCCACGAGTTCGACGTCGACCCACCTGTTGACGAGCTTGTAGTACGAGCTGCTCAGGAAGCTGCGGAAGCGCTTGTCACCCTCGCGGCTGCGCCGCGCGATCACCTGGTCGTGGCCCTTGAGGTGCAGGTCCAGCATGCGCGGGATCAGCTCCGGCGGGTGCTGGAGGTCCGCGTCCATGATCACGACCGCGTCGCCGGTGGCCTGTTCGAGGCCCGCGAGCATGGCCGCTTCCTTGCCGAAGTTGCGGCTGAACGACACGAACTTGGCGGCCGGGTCCTTCGCGGCCAACTCGCGCAGGATGCGAAGGGTGCCGTCGGAGCTGCCGTCGTCGACGTAGCAGATCTCGACGTCGGCACCGATGTCCTTCAGTTCCTCGCGGATCGTCTCGTGGAATGTGGAGAGGACGGCTTCTTCGTTGAAGCACGGCACCACGAGAGACAAGAGCATCGACTTCACCGGTTTCTCGTCTGAAGACACAGGCCGCGCCCTGGTCGCAACCATATGGTCGGGGAGCCCACCCACCCCCGGGATGATCCCGGGAGGAGGCGACGACGTTCGAGATGTCATCTCGCCCGAGCGTCGATCATTGTTGCACGTCCCGGCTCCATCCTGGGCCCTCGGAGTGGGACGGAAAAACCCGTGCGTCAACCGATCGGAGCCTGCGTCCAGGCGCCGAATCCGGCTCCCGCGCGCGGCTGTTCCTGTCGGGTGGACGACATTCTCCCGTCCGGACCGAGCGTCGTGATCAACGCTCGGCCGGCGGCGTCGACGGTCACGGCCGGCAGGTGCACGGACTGCCCGCCGAGGTCGGTCCACTCGGGCGCGGTGGTCGGGGTGGAGGGCAGTCGCGCGACGCTGACCCCCAGCTTGTCGTTGCGGTGGGCCAACAGGAAGCCGTCACTGCCCTGCATTCGCACGGCGGCCGGCGCGCCCGTGCCGCCGTGCCCGCCCAGATCGAGCGGATCGGCCTTGCCCCACGATGCTCCGGGGGCGGTCTGTCGATACAACAGGATACGCGCCGTGTCGGCCTGTCGGGTGAGCAGCGCGACGCGGCCGTCGGGCTCGACGTACGCGGTCGGCGGCCCGCCCGGGGCGGGGTGGGGCATCGAGGAGTCCAGGGTCATCGGATCGCCGGTGCGCTTCTGGGTCCAGCGGGCGATGCCGGTCCGGGTCGAGGCGTAGACCTCGACCCGACCGTCCTTGAGGGTCACCGCGGACACGCCGTCCTGGATCTCGACACCACCCAGAGCGCGCCACGGCTGCCAGGAGCCGTCGGCGTTCTGCACGCGCTCGCTGAGCCCGCGGACCCGGTTGCGGGCGAAGAGGCGCAGCCGGCCGGCACCGTCCGCGACCACCGTGGGCAGCCCGGTCTCCCGAGCGGCGATCGGGTCGCCTTCGTCGGGTGCGCCGAGCGAGGTCCACGAGCCGAACGAGCCGCCGGCGCCCTGCACGCTCGTGACGATCTCGCGCCGCTGGGCCTGCGGGTCGGCCGCCAGGCCCATCCGCAGCGCGAACAACTGGAGCCGGCCGTCCTTGTGCCGCAGCACCTCCAGGCGCGGCGCGATCATGCCGCTCGCGAGCCCGGTGCCCTTCTGCCACACGCCGTCCGCGCCGGCCGTCCAGACCGTTGCCCGGCCGTCCAGCACCGCGAACGAGTAGTGCGTCCCGTTGGGCCCGACCTGGGTCCAGTTGGACGTCCCCGGGTAGCGCGGGTAGGTGCTCTCGGCCCAGTTGTAGACGGCGACCTGCGAACCCACCTTGCGGTCGCCGCAACCGGCCGCGTCGCCGCAGTCCCACCCGTCCACCCAGCCGTAGGTCTCCAGGACGCGCTTCTTGCGGCCGAAGCTCTCGGCACCCAGGTTGTGCGGCCAGTGCGCGTTGCAATACGCGCGGTAGGACTCGACCACGGTGGGCGGGCCGCTCGTGCCGGCCGCCTCCTCGTGCCGGCGCAGCGCCTCGAGGGCGAACAGGGCCGCCGTGGTGTGGTCCTGGTGGTCGTCCGGGGTGAGCACGTTGTCGGGGCCCTGCCGACTCGTCTCCGGGTCGGGGTCCAGCGTCCGCAGCAGCGTCGGTTGGAAGTGGTCCATCAGGTCGGTGAGCGTCTGGAGCAGCGACTCGCGCGTGTACGAGGAGGCGGTGGTCACCGGGCCGCCCTTGGGGGGGAGCGTGCCCAGGCGGGGCAGGATGTTCTCCCAGAGCCCGCGCAGGCTGGTCCGGTTGAACGCGGTGATCATCCCCGCCTCGTGCATGCCCAGGAAGATCAGGTGCACGTTGGGTGCGCCCACCAGGGTGTTCAGCTCGGCCACCGCGCCTCGCGTGTCGAGCCGCTCGCGCTTCCACCGCGCCTTGCGGTCGCCCAGCGCCATCTGCGCGTAGGCGCCGCGCGCCCCGTTCTGTCGGGCCCCGGTGAAGCCGGGCCGGTCCGGCGAGCCCTTGGTGCGCCGCGGGTCGTCACGGCCGAAGTTGCGCCCGTCGGACTCGCCCGCGGTGAGCACCACGGTCACGCTGCGTGCTTCCGGCCCGAGCGTGGCCAGCAGGTCCGGGTTCATGAAGTAGAGGTCGTCGTCGGCGTGTGCGATGACGTGCATGACCGAGGCCGAGGTGGTCGTGGGGGCGGGCTTCTTGCTCGCGATGTTCTCCCGCGAGCGGTTGCGCCGGGGTGCCTCGCGCTCGTTCAGTCGCCACCAGGCCAGCGGTCCCGCCGCGGCGGCGGCGCCACCGGCGGTGAGGAGCATCCCCCGTCGAGTCGGTGACGGCATCGGCATGGGTGGGCACCCTTCTTCTTTCCGGGACTCGTGTGGTCACACGCGTGAACAACCCCACCGGTTGCGTGCGGATACCGGCTTCGAGCGAGCTGCCGCATCCGAGCACGAGCCACGCGGACCGAAACCATCCATGCGAGGGGGCTCTACAGTATGACCTTGGGGAAGGTGGGCTCCGGCACGGGGCAAGAGCCCCGCCCCGGACCGAGGGTCACCGAGAGTCTCCGCCGATACGCGGACATGTCTGAAAAGGGAACAGAGGTCTTGGCGCACACCGCAGAAGTCGATCAGGCCGGCACGGCCCCCGGGAACGAAGGGGATGTCGTCGACGCCGGTTCGGGCGCCGGCGGTCGATTCCTCGGGCCTCGGACGCGCCGGATCGTGTACGCCGCGCGAGGCCCGCTGCTCGCGGCGTTCCTCGCCTTCGCGTCCTACTGCGCAGCCTGCGCCGTGCGCGGGACCTCCCCGTTCGGGTCCCGTTCCCGCGCGATCAACGACCTCGCCAACCAGTTCGTGCCGTTCCACGCGCACTTCTGGGACCTCGTGCACGGCCGCACGTCCGGTGACCTCTTCTTCAACTGGGACAGTGCCTACGGCACGGGCTACCTGCCGGACTTCTACACCTATCTCATGAACCCGTTCTCGTGGTTCGTGGCCCTCTTCCCCCGCGACCAGATCGATCTCGCGGTCTTCCTGATCACGCCGCTCAGTATGGCGCTCGGTGCCGCGTTGATGACCCGCTACCTCGGGATGATCTCGCAGGGGCCGTGGTGGCAGCGCGCGGTGCTCGGTGCGGGCTTCGGGATGTGCGCGTGGGCGCTGGACGACGCGTCGCCGGACCCGATGTGGATGTGGGGTCTCGCGTCGTTCCCGCTGATGTGCATCGCGGTGGAGTGGTGTCTTCAGGGCCGCAGGTGGGTCTGGGCGACGCTGTTCGTGGCCTTCTCGTGGGGCGGCAACTTCTACACCGCGATCATGGCCACGATCGGCGCGGGCGTGCTCTTCACCGTCCGGACGATGGCCGAGGACGTCACCTGGCGACACCGCGCGGACCGCGCGGTCCGCGCGATCTCCGCGGTGGGCGTCGGGGTGATGGTGACCCTGCCGCTGCTGGTGCCGTCGTACCTGGCGAGCAAGGACGCGCAGCCCGCACCGATGTCGCTCTTCAAGGCGATTCCGGGCGACGTGTACCTGACCCAGATGCTGCCGGCCACCCGTCCGCTGATCACGGCGCCCAAGTTCTTCGTGGGCACGTTCGCGCTCCTGCTCGTGCTGACCATGCCGTTCAACAAGGCACTGGCCAAACGTGTGCGGGCGAGCTGGAGCATCGGCCTGGTCCTGGTCGGCGCGTCCTACGTCTGGGAGCCCACGCAGAAGCTCTGGCACGGCATGGACATCCCCAACGGCAGCCCGTACCGCGCGATGTTCGTGCTCAGCGGCCTGATCGTGATCGCCGCGTGGCTGTCGCTGTCGCATCGGCCCGGCCTGTTCGCGGTGCTCGGCGCGGCAGCGGTGATCGTCGCGGTCGCGCTGTACGCGAACGGCGTCCGGGACGTGCAGATGGAGTACACGTGGTGGGCGCTGCTGATCGGCGGGCTTGTCGCGCTGGTCGTGCTGATCGCCCCGCGACTCCTGGAGGGCCGCCTCGGCGTGGGCGCGACCCGGGCGCTCGGCGCCGGGCTCGCCGTGCTGCTGGCCGGCGGCTTCGCGGCCGAGGCCACCGTGTCGGCGGTCGCCGTGGACGACTACCGCAACCGCTTCGACTTCTTCAGTCCCAAGCCGGAGTGGGGGCCGACCTACGACGCGAAGTACGCGGCGACCCGGGAGGCCGACGGCTGGCCCGCCTATCGCACCGACACCGGCCCGCACGCGTTCGTCAACAACGACGCGATGCTGATGGACGGCCAGAGCGCCCAGTACTACAGCAGCTACGTGACCACCCGGACGGCGAACACGCTTCAGCACCTGGGTTATCCGTGGTGGATCAGCGGACGCTTCCTGGCCTCGATGGAGAACCCGGTCACCGACGCGATCTTCTCGATCGGCGCCCGGATCTCGGCGCCGGACAAGGGCTCGACCGCCTTCCGGGTCGACCGCTACACGGCCCCGCCCCTGGTCACCGTCCAGCCGAAGACCGGAACGCTGATCCGAGGCAGCGTGTTCGCGTGGCAGAACGCCGCGCTGGGCACGGACGTGTACGCCATCCCGCAGGTGCGGGTGTCGGGCCTGGAGACGGCGAAGTCGCACAGCGGCACCGACCCGATCAAGCTCAACCCGGTCAAGGGCAAGACGAACCTGCGCCTGGAAGCACAGTGCGCGCCGGGCTCGACCGCCTACCTGTATGCGCCGTGGCTGTCCGCAGGCGTGTCCGCCCTCGGGACCGAGTCCAAGGTGGCGGGCCGCGCGCCCGGCAACAGCGCCCCGGTGATCGAGCTGGGCCCGGTTCCGGCGACGGGCAAGGTCGAGGTCGACCTCAAGCCCACCGATGCGGGCAGCCTTCCGCGCGAGTCGATCGGCTGCCTGGACAACGCCCGCCTGGACCGGGCGGTGGCCGGGCTCAAGGCCACCGGCGCGCAGTCGGTGTCCGCGGGCGGCCACGACATCAAGGCCAAGCTGCCGAAGGGCAGCACCGGCACCGCGGTGATCGCCACGCCGGCCAACAAGGGCTGGACCTGCGAGCGCGACGGGTCCTCGGTCAAGCCGACCAACCGCTACGGCCTGCTGGCCGTGCCGCTGGGCTCCGGGGCCTCGGAGGTCTCGTGCTCGTACACCCCGCCGGGCCTGAAGAAGGGCACGCTGGCGGGTGGTGCGGGCTTCGTGGCGCTGATCGCGATCCCGCTGATCGGCCGACGGATGCGTCGCCGCGCCGAGACCTCGGCGGCCAACCTGCCGCAGCGCTGAGACACCCGGCGCCGAGACTCCCGGCGCCGAGACACGACGAAGGCGGCGGCCCGTTCGGGGCCGCCGCCTTCGTCGTGTCCGCGCGTCGCGTCCGGGGGCGTCTCAGACCTTCTTGCCCGGGGCCTTGCGCCGCTTGATCCGGGCCGTGGCCACCGCCGCGGCGCCCCGGGGGCCGTCCGCGACGCGCACGCCCAGGGAGTGGCTGGCGGTGCGGTAGGGCTGGACGAGCAGCATCGCGCGGCGCAGGTCCGGCACCAGATGCCGACCCAGGCCGGAGCCGCCGCCGGCGCGCACGCGCACCTCGCGGTACGTACCGTCCGCGAACGAGATCCGGGCCCAGATGTCCCAGGTCGCGAAGACCTCCAGACCGCGCAGCGCGCTGCCTTCGAGGGTGACCTTGCCGTGCAGGAATCCCTCGCGGGCCACCGTCTCCAGCTGCACCGGTCGGCGCCGCTCCGCGCGGTCGTGCCGGTCCCGCAGGATCACGTCGGCACCGATCACCCGAGACCGGGAGAGCAGCCCGTACAGGTCGGCGATCCGCAGCACGAGCGCGAGCCGGGGGCCGCTCATCGTCACCGCGGCCTCGATGTGGATGGGCAGCTGATCGGGCGACTGCGTGGACAGCCCGGTCAGCGGTACCGACGGCTCCTCGTCGTCCCACAGCGGGCGATTGGGGGTGCCGGCGTACGGCGGCGTGAGCCGCGCGGGCTCGGCCGCCAGCTCGGCCAGCCGGGGCAGCGCGGTCGGCTGCCGGCGCAGCGAGATCAGCGACGAGGCCCAGCGCATCGGCGCCTTGGCCGTCTCGGCCCCGCGGTAGCCGAAGGTGTCCAGGTGCGCGCGCGTGGCGTCCCACCACTCCTGCTGGTACTCGGCGTCCTTGGCGTGCAGGTCGCGCAGGTACAGCGCCAGGTCGTGTTCGAGGAACTTGCGTTCGGCGGTGTCCACGAGCCGGGTCTCGCCGGTGGAGCGCATCGTCTCCAGGACGTGCTGGTGGGCCTTGAGCCGGTCCTGCCAGTTCTTGAGCTGGTCGCGGCGCAACGAGATCGACGGCGCGGCCGAGCGGCGCCGGACGTTCCAGGTGTAGACGTGATCCGGGATCACCGCGAAGCGGGTCGCCGCGGCGTACACGTCGGCGGTGAAGACGAAGTCCTCGTAGTGCTCGTTGCCGTCCGGGAACTGGATCTTGTTCGAGGTCAGGAACGAGCGGCGGTAGAGCTTGTTGACCGACAGCGTGTCCCAGAGCATTTCCGGTCGGGTGGCCAGCGAGTACACCCCACGGTTGGTGAACAGCTCGCGCTGCCACGGCACGTCGCGGTTCTCCGGAAGCTCGTGTCGGACGCAGGCGCCGACCGCGAAGTCCGCGTCGGCGTCCTCGGCCGCGGCCAGGAGCTTGTGCACCGCGCCGGGCGGCAGCACGTCGTCACTGTCGAGGTAGAGCACCCACGGGGCACGCGCGAACGCGGTGCCGTCGTTGCGGGGAGCCCCGCAACCGCCGCTGTTCACCGTCCGTCGCACCACCCGCACGCGGTCGCGCGGCCAGCGGCCGAGGACCTGGGGAGTGTCGTCGGTCGAGGCGTCGTCGACGACCACGACCTCGTGCACGACATCGCCCTGGGCCAGCACCGATTCGATGGCAGCGGGCAAATGGACGGCGTCGTTGTACGTGATGACGACGACGCTCACAGCGTCCTTCACAGCCATCTCCCACTCAATCGGGTTCGTCCGGGACGCCGGTGCGGGCGCGGACTCTTGCGTTCCCGCAACCATACGGTGACGGCCACGGCGACGAGGCAAGCCGCCGCGAGGCCTCCTCCGGCGAGTCCGGCGAACAGACCCGGGGGCGTGTACGAGCAGGAGATCCGGGTGCTGCCCGCCTTGAGCGGGACGGCCAGCAGCCCGTACAGGTTGTCCGGCTCGCGCATCGAGCCGCCCTGCTGGGAACACTGCCAACCGTCGGACGCCGCTGTGGAGATCACCGCGGTTCCGGTGCTGCCCTTGGGCAGTACAGCGTTGATCGAGCTTCCATCGACCGTCACCTTGGTCGCGCCGGTCGCGGTCAACGCGGTCACCGCCGACTGCACCTTGCTGCGATCGAGGCAGCCGATCGGCGATCGGGGAATCTCGCCGTCCTCGGCCGGGGTCGCCACCACCTCGACCCGACCGGTTGCCGGCACGGGTCCGAGTGGCAGCACGCCGCCCGCCGAGTACCCGTCGTGCGAGCCGGTGGAGACCCTGGACACGCTGCCCTGGGACGCGGTCAGGGCGGCCTGGGGGCTGTACCAGTAGACCTCGGAGCCCGGCGCGCACGTCGCGGTGAACCGAAGCTCGACGTTTTCCTTCCAGGTGATCTTGTACGGTCCGTCACCGACGACCGCGGCCGCGGTCTGGGCGCCCGCCATCGTCACCGGTGGAACGGCGTACACCTTCGTCCCGAGCAGGGCCTCCTGCCGGGCGAAGACGGTGTCCGGCGCCGCCGCCGGAGCGGTCGGCGGACGAACGGTGACCAGCGGTGGAGTCGCGAATCGGTCGGCCGTGAACCGCGTCTCCGACTTGTTCGTGGCGTTCACCCGGGCGCCGATCGCGAAGATCGCGTCGATGACCGGGTTGTCCTGGCCGAGGATCGTGCGACCGTAGTTGACCCATGGAAAACCGAGCCCGTTGAGGGCGTCGAAGGTCTCCTTGGTGGTGTAGCTGCTGTAGTACTGCGGCCCCTCCCCGCGCGAGAGCAGTGCCTCGTTATAGGTGAAGAACTGCGTGCCGGGATCGGTTCGATAGCGCGGCCAGGCGTCCGCGGACGCCACGGCGGCCATCTTGTTCTCGAACTTGTTCCCGGAGGTGACGAACGGTCGAGCCCAACCCTCGCGGGCCCGGCGAGCGTCGATGACCGCGGACGACATCGAAGACTCGACCACCACGACCGCGAACATCGTCAGTACGGCGAACCCGGCGACCCATCGTCGCCAGGGCGCGCTCTGGTCGGCCCGGTGGGCGAGCACGAGGAGGGAGACCGCGACAACGGAGACGCCGCCGCCGACGATCACCGCCCACCAGGTGTACTCGCCGAAGTCGTCGGTTTCGCGCAGCAGCCAGGTGGCGCCGAGCATCCCCACCGCGGCGGTCACGACCGGCCATGCGCGCGGGCTGTTCGCCAGGAAGAGCCATCCCATGATCGCCATCAGGCCGCTGAGGACGAAGGTCTCCCGATACGAGTTGCCGTTCGGCACCGCCAAGCCGTGCCACACGAACTGCGTCGGAGCCCACTGAAAGGACGCGGCAACCAGCACCGTCGCGGTCGTCCACGCCACACGGGTACGCATCGCGATGGCCCGGTTCAGCACGAACGCGAACGCGACCAGCATGCCCAGCGACACCATGTACGTTCGGGGTCGATCGCCCCAAAGGGATGAAGCGGGCAGCATGGAGGCAAAGTAGATATCGGTCTTCACCGGGATGAAATCGCCGGCCAGAGTGGGCGCGGCCGCCTTCGAGGCCAGATAGGACGGCAGCAGCAGCGGCAGCGTCAGCATGACGCCGACCCCCGTCGCCCCCGCCGCCCGGTAGATCGCCCGGAGCCTTTCCCGCATGGTCATCTCGAGCGTGACGAGACGGATCAGCATGATGATCGAGGCGGCCACCGTCGCCATGGCGGCGGTGTAGAAGTTCCCGGTCCAGGCCAATCCCACGAACAGGGTTGCCGCGACCCAGCGGCGACCCTCCAGGCACCATTCGACCGCGAGTCCCAGCAGCGGCAGCGCGACGAGACCCCACATCCACATCGGTATGTAGGACGCGGAACCGAGGGCCCACGAGCACGTGCCGTAACAGATGCCCATGATCGACCGCAGCCACCGCGATCCGGAGGTGATCCGCCCCAGATAGACGGTCATCAGGGCTGCCGCGGCGCCCATGGTCAGCGGCGCGACCATGAACACCGCAAAGTCGACGTGGTTGCGCGGAACGAACAGCACGACCAGCGAGAAGGGATTGCCGAGGTAGGTGTGATAGTCGGCCAGAAACTGTTGGCCGAAGGCGCTGCGCCAGTTGAACAACAGGTTCCCGGCGGCCTCGCCGCGGGAGAGGTCCCACAAGTTCAAGTGAAACGGGATGTACTGGTTCGCCTGATCATTGATCGCGTGGCCGGTGGTCCCGAATGGATACGTTTTGCGCATGTACCAGGCGGTGCAATACGACAAGACGGTGGCGACAAAGGCAACACAGGGGGCGGCCAAAGGTCTCCAGCGAGCCCGCAGCGCGCTCGGTCCGCCTCCCGCCGGGTCGCCTGTATCGTCCGCCGACGTCCCGCTCGACGGAACGTCGGCCCTCGTTTCGGCCACCGCACCCATGTTCGTCCTCGTCCCCAGTCCAGAGCGCGCGCCGCAGGCGCTCCGTGTGTCACTTCCCGCTGCGCCCGACGGCCTCGCGAGCGAACCAATGCGCGATCCTTTCACGAGCGCCGCCGGTCAGAGGAGCCAGTACCACGCCGGGGCGACGATGGAACCGGCGAAAGCATTTCTTCCGACGGGCCGGGCTTTACCGCATCGGTGTCGGACCGTCTCACGTCCCTGCGTCCACCGAGGCGATCGGCGCTCCCGGCCGGCGGGCGCCGGCCGTGGGCGCCGTCAGCGGTAGACGAACTCGAAGAGGTCTTCCCACCGTTGGAGGATCGAGGCGGGAGTGTAGCGTTGCACGTCCTTCAGTGCCTGTTCGCCCAGTCGGTCGCGCAACCCCGCATCCGTCATGACGGTGCGAAGAGCCGCCGCGAAACTCTCCGTGTTGCCGCGGGCGATCAGCATTCCGTTGGACCCGTCGGCGATGATTTCCCGCACGCCCGGGGCGCAGTCGAAGGCCACGCAGGGAAGTCCCATCGACATCGCTTCCAGCAGCGACATCGGAAAGCCCTCGGCGCGCGAGGACAGCGCGAAGATCGCTCCATCGCGGAGGGCGCCCTCGACGTCCGCGGTGGGGCCGGGGAACTCGACGTTTCCGGTGATTCCCAGGTGGAGTGCCTGTGCCCGCAGGGCTTCGTCCTCGGCTCCCCCGCCGTAGAGTCGCAGCGTCCAGTCCGGGTGCTCGGGCACGATTTCGGCCCAGGCTTCGAGGAGCAGGTCGTAGCCCTTCTCGGGTGAGAAGCGGCCCAGACTGACGACGACCTTGTGCGAGCGGTCGGAAGAAGTGGTCGGTTCGATCGGCAGCGGATTCGGCAGTTCGCCCGTGTTGTTCATCCCGTCCCGGGCCCACGCCTCGGCGTCCTCACGGGTGAGCAACAGCAGTCGGTCGACATCGCTGAAGTAGCGCTTGACGCGGGCACGGCGGGAAGACATCTTCGACGCGTCGAACGACTCGTGGCTCATCCCGATCACGCGGAGCCCGGAAGTGTCGGCAAGGGCGACCCACTCCATGGCCCAGACCTGCGGCACGATCACCACCGCACCGGGGCGCGCCGTGCGGAACATCGCGGTCAGCCGGTCCGCCATCCTGCGCGCTCCGTCCCGCCGGCGGAGTTCGCGGACCCGGGCGGGCACGTTGCCGTGGTCGCGCAACCGCTTGGGCGACCACGCGTTCGGCGGGGGAGTCTCGTACAGCACGGTGGTGCGGTACGAACTGTCCGGCTCGAAGGCGTGCGGCTCGGCCGGCGGCATGATGCCCACGAGGTTCACATTGTGCCCATGCCCGGCGAGTATGGCCGCAGTGTGGTGCGCCCAGCGCTGCAGTCCGCCGAGTTCCTCGATGTTGTTGCAGACGATGAAGATGTCGCGTCCGGCCTGTCGCCGGCCCTGAATGGGAGTCGCGCCGTCAGCCTGGGTCACGCCATTCCCCTCGATCCGAAGAACCGTTCCACGACGGCCTGTGCGGCCTTGCCGTTGTCGTACTCACCGAACTCGTCGACGAATCGCCGAAGCTGGTCGGCGTGCGCGACACGTGAGCCGTCGATGTCCTCCAGGACCTTGAACAGAGCGTCCTCGTCGTGTACCAGCGGCCCTGGCGCGTGCTCGGCGAGATCGAAGTACGCTCCTCGCGACTGGCCGGTGTACTCCTCGTAGTCGTAGGTGTAGAGCACCAACGGCCGAGCCAGCAGGGCGTAGTCGAACATCAGGGACGAGTAGTCCGTGATCAGGGAGTCCGCGAGCAACAGCAGCGGCGTGATGTCGTGGACCCGTGAGGCGTCATGCACGACACCGAGCAAGGACGGCGGCACCTCGACGGTGTTGAGGTAGTGCGTGCGGATCAACAGCACGAACCGATCGCCGAAGCGCTCCGCGAATCGCTCCAGGTCGAACGGCATCGTAAAGGGCACGATCGCGCCCGCGGGCGCCTGCCGGAAGGTCGGGGCGTACAGCAGGATCCGCCGGGGATCGCCCTCGGTCAGTCCCAGCTGCTTCCGCAAGCGGGTGAGTTCATCCCCCATCCGCGAGGGGTCCGTGAGCGCGTCGTTGCGCGGATAGCCCACCCGGAGGACCTCGGCCCGTAGACGGAACGCCTCGACCAGCGTCCGGACATCGTGCTCGGACCGGACCAGGAAGTGGTCGAAGCGATCGACGGCGGTCTGGAGGCGATTGCGTTCGGGCTCGCCGGCGTGTTTCAACGAGGGGATGTCGAAGCCCATCCGCTTGAGCGCCGAGCCGTGCCAGGTCTGGATGTAGGTGGTGCCCTTGTTCTTGACCGCGTCCGCGGGGAATCCCTGGTTGTCGATCCAGAACTCGGCCTGAGCCAGGGCCTTGTAATAGGCCCACGATCGCCGCTTGACCAGCTTGGCGTCCTTCGGGAAGCCCTCGCTGCTGTCCGCGTAGGACCAGATCGCGTTGATCTTGGCTCCTGAGCGGCGCAGTTCCTCGTAGATGTATTTGGGGCTGTCGCTGTACTGCTTCCCGAGGTGGCTCTCGAAAACGACGGTTCCCTTGTGCACGGGCAACTGGGCGAGCGTGCGCTTGCCGAGGTCGACCAGGCTCTTCTTGCGTGCCTTGCTTTGCTTGAGCTGCCCCTTGATCGTCCGGATTGCCTTGTGGCCGAGCGGACTGCGCGCGGACCGCAGGACCAACTCCTGACTCTTGCGGGCCAGTTCACTTTCGCTGACGACCACGAAGGCGAGGTGGCCATTCGGGGTCAGGTGCGGCAACAGATGGTCGCCGGCCAGTCGGCTCAGCCGAGGCCGGGCCGGAATCGACGAGGTGCCCTCCGGCAGGCCTGTGGTGAACAGCCGGGTCGAGACGATCTTGCCGTCGATCTTGAGCTGCAGCCGGATGTCCCACACAGGGTCGATCAGTCCGATCGGCCGGACACTCTCGGCGAGGTCGAACTCCGAGGTCCACGTGATCCTGGAGCCTTGGTGGCGCAGGGTCTTGACCGGGACGCAGACCGCGACCCCGGCCAGCTTCTTGCGGCGGGCGCGAAATTCCAGGTTCGCCGCGATGGAGGACCGGGGATCGATGCGACCGAGAGCATTGTTTATCTCGCCGGCCATCGACACGACCGAGCCGGAGCTGTGGAAGGACGTGAGCCGGTTGCCGAACCGCGTCTGGACGAGCGGCTTCGACCACGGAAGCGTGTCCGTGACGTCGAGGACCTGTCGCCCGAGCTCGTCGTCGAGGTGTTCGGCGCACCAGTAGATCCGCTCGCCCTCGCGATGGAGGTCGGAGGTCAGCTTGGTCGGGTTCAGCACCGTGTCCAGCGCGGGCAGCAGGTTGTCCCAGTCGTCGCGCATGATCAGATACGCGGCCAGGGCGGGGATCGGCTTGCTGTCCAGGAACGCGCTGCGGTCGAGCGTCTCCAGATACGGCTTGGCCAGGGCGAGGAATTCGCGACGATAGGTCTCGTCCTGGAAGGGAAGACCCCACAGATACAGGACCAGGTCGTGCTTGACGAACTTCTTGTCCTTGTGGACCTTGAGCGCGTGCGCCCGGTCCGGGGGCAGTCGATCGGCCAACTGCTGATCGATCAGCTTATGAATTCGAATACGGTCGACGAAGTTTCCGATTTCGTCCCGGCGATTCGAGATCGACTTGACGGCCGTCTTGTCGATGACGTGCCAATAATAGACGGTGTAAGGGACCAAAGCGATGCGGGAGGCGGCGAGATACGCCTGCGCGGAGAACAGCAGGTCCTCGTAGTGATATCCCTCGGGAAAACGAAGAAAATTCTCGTTGAGGAAATCACGACGATAACATTTGTTGGTCGACAGGGTGTCGTAGAGCAGATCCGGGTTCTCGCTCAACGACTCGTATACCGCGTGGCGCTCATAAAGATGCGGATACCACTTGGTCATTTTGTTCTGTTTGTCCACGTGCAGCCGGACACACAAGCCGGAGACCAGATCCGCGCCGGTTTCCTCGGCGGTCGCGAGCATGTTCTTGCACGCGTGACGGTCCAGCGTGTCGTCGCTGTCGAGGAACATCACATAGGTGCCGCGAGCCTCGTCGATACCCACATTGCGGGGTCGGCTGCAACCGCCGCTGTTCTCCGGGAGGCGGATCGCCCGGATCTTGTCCGGGCGCTGCGCGGCCAGGCCTTCCGCGACCGAGAAGCTGTCGTCGGTGCTGGCGTCGTCCACGATCAGAACTTCGATATTGTCGAGGGTCTGAGCCAGCAGCGAGTCCACGGCTCGGGGCAGGCGGTCCGCATCGTTGTAGACGATGACGACGATGCTGACGTCCGGTGCCGAAGTCATGGACAAGCGGCCACCTCCAAAGGCAAGAAGTCTCGAAAGTTCGTGCGCGGCGCGGGGTGATCCGGCCGCCGGCCGGGCGGGCCGACCAGCGTCCTGTGGACGGCGCTGCCGCAAGGCTGGACTCGAACGGGAATCGCTTCGACTGTAGCAATCACAGTATGACCTCGGTCAAAGCGCCCGAATCGTCCGACGCGCGTGGCTTGCTCCGATCAGGACGCGGATCGGAACCCGTTCGGTTCCCGCGCCCGCCATCTCGCGTGACAGCCCCCGGCCGGGTCGCGCACGCGTTCCACCTGCGGCGGATGCACGTGTTCCGGCATCGATTGATCGGCTAGCCTGTCTCGTTGTTTCGGGGAGCCCCCCACATATCCCGTTTCTCGGCGGTGTAGCGACCACCGCTGCATAAGGAGTGATGGCGCCTGTCCACGGCATTGGTCATCACGAAACCGACCACCTCCTCGGCCGACCCCGACCCGGCCGCGCTGCTCGCCGAGCTGGCCGCGCTGACCCGAGCGGTACCCGAGGTCGAGGTCGTCGCGGCGAGCACGCTCGATCGGCGCCTCGGCGCCGATACCCGGCGGATCGCGCTGGTCGACCACCGGTTCGTCGGCCACCGGCACGCGCTGCGGCTCGTCGTCGCGGACACCCGATTCCCGGCCGCGCACGTGCCGGGAGTACTCGTCGTCGAGGGTGACGCGCGTGCCCGGGCCGCCCGCGTGCTGGCCGAGCTGGGCCGCCTGCCCGAGGACGCGTGCGTGCCCGACGCGATCGCCGAGCGCCTGATCGCCGACGGCGACGTCTCGGTGCGCGAGGTCCCGCTGGGCGACATGGTCGCCGAGGTGCCCCGCGACGACGCCGCGCGCGCCCGGGCGCTGGCCGCCGTGGCGGCCGTGGACGACGAGCGGATCCGGCTGAACTCGGCGGTCAAGGCCCGGGACGGCTTCTTCACCACCTTCGCGGTCAGCACGTGGTCGCGCTACCTCGCGCGCTGGTGCGCGAACCGGGGGCTGACGCCCAATCAGGTGACGGTCCTGTCGCTGCTCGTCGCCCTCGCGGCGGCGGCGGGCGCCGCGACCGGCACCCGAGCCGGGTACATCGGCGCGGCCCTGGGCCTGTACTTCTCGTTCGTCCTGGACTGCACCGACGGACAGCTCGCGCGCTACGCGGTGAGCTACTCGCGGATCGGCTCCTGGCTCGACGCGACCTTCGACCGGGCCAAGGAGTACGCCGTCTACGCGGGCCTCGCGCTCGGCGCGGCCCGGCACGACGACGACGTGTGGACCCTCGCGCTGGTCGCGATGGTCGTCATGACCACCCGACACATCGTCGACTTCTCCTTCAACGAGACCCGCCGCGGCATCGGCGGCGGAGACGACGACAGCGCCGACGGCGGCGCGGGGGCCAAGCTCTCCGGCAAGCTCAACAACGTCGGCTGGACCGTATGGGCCCGCCGGATGATCATCCTGCCGATCGGCGAGCGCTGGGCGCTGATCGCGATCCTGACCGCGACCACGACCCCGCGGATCACGTTCGTCGTGCTCATCGTCGGCTGCGTGCTCGCCGCCTGCTACACCTCGCTCGGCCGGATCCTGCGCTCGCTGCCGCGGCGCGCGGCGGCCGTCCCGCAGGTCGGGGAGCACCTCGCGGCGCTCGCCGACAGCGGCCCGCTCGCCGAGCTCGTCGGCCGGCTCCGCCTGCGCGTCCCCGCCCCGGCCGCCGCCCTCCTCGGCACCGCCGCGCTGGTCGCGGTGCTGCTCTCGGGCGGCGCGGGCGAGTGGTGGGGCCTGGCCGGAGCCGGCGTGTACGCGCTGTGCGCCGGCGTCGCGATCGGCCGACCGCTGGTGCACCGGCTCGACTGGGTGGTGCCGCCGGTGTTCCGGGCCGCCGAGTACGCCGCGATCACGATTCTCGCGGCGCGGGTGGTCCCCACCGGGGTGGCCGCGGCGTTCGGCCTGGTCGCGGCCACGGCCTACCATCACTACGACACGGTGTACCGCCTTCGCGGCGGCTACGGGGCCCCGCCCCGGGCGCTGGTGTGGCTGGTGCTCGGTCACGAGGGGCGCGTGCTCCTGGTGACCGTGCTGGCCGCACTGGGTTCGGACACCCTGCGCACCGGCCTGATCGTGACGGCCGCCGTAATCGCGGCGATCGTGCTCGCCGAGAGCGTCGTGTTCTGGGTGCGCGGCGCGCGCCCGGACATCGACGACGTCACCCCGGTGGGACCGGCTCCCTCGACGCCGGCACCCGTGCACCGCCCCCTGGAGGCCGCCGTGGCGGCCACCGATCGAACTGGAGACCTCTCATGATCGGCCTTGTCCTCGCAGCCGGCGCCGGCCGCCGGCTGCGCCCGCACACCGACACGCTGCCCAAGGCCCTGGTGCCGGTGGGAGCGCCCGGTGCGCCGGACAGCGAACGGTCGATCCTGGAGGTCACCCTCTCCCACTACGCCGCGGTCGGGCTGACCGAGGCCGCGATCGTGGTCGGCTACTGCGGCGACGCGATCCGCGACCGCCAGGGCGCGCTGGAGAGCCGCTACGGCCTCAAGCTGCACATGGTCGACAACGACAAGGCCGAGGAGTGGAACAACGCCTACTCCCTGTGGTGCGCCCGCGACTACCTCGCGGAGGGCGTCCTGCTCGCCAACGGCGACACGCTGCACCCGGTCTCGGTCCAGGAGACGATGCTGGCCGCGCGTGACGCCGCCGGCGGCAAGGGCATCATCCTGGCCCTGGACACCGCCAAGCCGCTCGCCGACGAGGAGATGAAGGTCACCCTCGGCGCGGACGGCCGGATGCGCCGGATCACGAAGCTGATGGACCCCTCCGAGGCGTCCGGCGAGTACATCGGCGTCACCCTCATCGAGGGCCACGCCGCGCCCGCGCTGATCGAATCGCTCCAGGCGACCTTCGAGCGCGACCCGCAGCTGTACTACGAGGACGGCTACCAGGAGCTGGTGAACCGCGGCGGCCGGGTCGACGTCCAGCCGATCAGCGCGCCGGACACCCGCGTGTCGTGGACCGAGATCGACACCACCGAGGACCTCATGGTCGCGCGGGAGATCGCGTGCCGGTACTGACTCGACTCGTCCCGACACCGCTCACCGTCGACATCCGCGCGGGCGCGGTCGACGACCTCGCCACGATCCTGGCCGACCGCCGCGTCTCGACGTCGGGCCGCGTCGCGGTCGTGGTCAGCGAGGGCTCCGGAGCACGCCTGCGCGAGCGGTTCGCGCCCCAGCTGCCGGGCGCCGAGTGGTACTCGGTGGCCGGCGGCACGCTGACCGCCGCCGTCGACCTGGCCGACCGGATGCGCGCCGGAGCCTACGACGCCGTCGTCGGCCTGGGCGGCGGCCGCGTCCTGGACGCGACCAAGTACGCCGCGGCCCGAGTGGGCCTGCCCATGGTCGCGGTCGCCACCAACCTCGCCCACGACGGCATCGCGTCCCCCGTGAGCATCCTCGACAACGACGCGGGCCGCGGCTCCTACGGCGTCCCCACGCCGATCGCCCTGGTCGTGGACCTCGACCTGGTCCGCGCCGCGCCACAGCGCTTCGTGCGCTCCGGCATCGGCGAATCACTGTCCAACCTGTCCGCGGTGGCCGACTGGGAGCTGTCGCAGCGCGAGACCGGCGAGCAGGTGGACGGCCTCGCGGCCGCGTTCGCCCGCACGTCCGGGGACTCGATCCTGCACCGCCCCGGCGGCATCGAGGACGACGACTTCCTCGTGGCCCTGGCCGAGGGCCTCGTACTCTCCGGCATCGCGATGTCCGTGGCCGGCACCACCCGCCCGTGCAGCGGGGCCTGCCACGAGATCTCACACGCCATAGACCTGCTCTACGGCGAGCGCGACGGTCACGACGGGCTGCACGGCGAACAGGTCGGCCTCGGTGCCGCGTTCGCCACGCACCTGCGCGGCGACGTCCCGTTGACGAAGCTCTTGACGAGCACACTCGATCGGCACAAGCTGCCGGTCGTGCCGGAGCATCTCGGCCTGACCATCGACGAATTCGTGGCGGCGGTGAGCTACGCGCCCCAGACCCGTCCGGGGCGTTTCACCATCCTCGAACATCTCGACCTCGACAATGACGCCATCCGGGATTCGGTGACCGAATATGTCAACACCTACGGCGGCTGAGCTTCGCTCGGTCGTACACCCCGAGGGGCTGCTCGATCGGCGCAGTGGCGAACACTGGGCCGGGCGCATCTACATGCGGCAGATCTCCCTGCAGGTCACCCGACGCATCGTCGGGACCCGGGTGACACCCAACGGGCTCACCTACATGATGATCATCGCCGGCATCACCGCCGGTGCCGCGCTGATCCTGCCGGGCCTCGCGGGCCCGCTCGCGGCGCTCGTCCTCGTGCAGCTCTACCTGCTGCTCGACTGCATCGACGGCGAGGTCGCCCGCTGGCGTCGGCAGACCTCGGTCACCGGCGTCTACCTCGACCGGGTGGGCCACTACCTTTCCGAGGCGGCCCTGCTCTCCGGCGCCGGCCTGCACGCGGCCGGCGTGCTCGACGGCGGCGGCTTCAACGGCTACGCCACGCTGGGCGTGGTCGCGGCGCTCGGCGCGATCCTGATCAAGTCCGAGACCGACCTGGTCGACGGTGCCCGTGCCAAGAGCGGCCTGCCGCCGGTGCAGGACGCCGCCGCCGTGCCGCGCTCCTCGGGTGCCGCGTCGCTGCGCAAGATCGTGGCCTCGCTCAAGTTCCACCGCCTGGTCGGCGCCGTCGAGGCGTCGATCTTCCTGCTCCTCGCGGGCGTGCTCGACCTCGTCCTGGACGACGGCGGACTGCTGTACAGCCGGATCGCGGTCACCGCGCTCGCCGCCATCGCGCTCCTGCAGACCCTGCTGCACCTGGTCAGCGTGCTCATGTCGAGCAGGCTTCGGTGACCGCCGACGCTGCCGTGGGGCAGCGCGCGGACGACGCGGCCGAGGCGGACCGGGTCACCCTCGGCGCGGTCGTGCTGACCATGGGCGACCGCCCCGCCGAGCTGAACCGACTGCTGCGCTCGGTCGCCGACCAGGACGGCGACCCGATGGCGGTCGTCGTGGTGGCCAACGGCGGCGAGCTGCCGGAGCTCCCCGAGGGCGCGATCGGGGTCACGCTCCCCGAGAACGTCGGCATTCCCGCCGGTCGCAACGTCGGCACCGACGAACTGCCGGCCGGCACCGACATCGTGCTCTACCTCGACGACGACGGCCGGCTCGCCGGCACCGACGCCGGCCGACTGCTGCGCGAGGCGTTCGCCGCGAACCCGCGCCTGGGCATCGTCAGCTTCCGGATCGTGGATCCCGAGAGCGGCGAGACCCAGCGGCGACACGTGCCCAGGATCCGGGTCGGCGACCCGATGCGATCGGGCCCGGTCACCACGTTCCTCGGCGGCGCCAGCGCGGTCCGCGCGGCCGTCCTGCGCGAGGTCGGCGGCCTGCCCGACGACTTCTTCTACGCGCACGAGGAGACCGACCTCGCCTGGCGCGCGCTGGACGCCGGGTGGGACATCGAATACCGCGCCGACATCGTGCTGGAACACCCCAAGACCAGCCCGGCCCGGCACGCGGCGTTCTTCCGGATGAACGCCCGCAACCGCGTCTTCCTGGCCCGGCGCAACCTGCCGTGGCCGATCGTCCCCGCCTACCTCGGTACGTGGGTCGTACTCACCGCCGCCCGCCGTCCGTCCAAGGAGAACGCGCAGGCCTGGGCCGCGGGCTTCCGCGAGGGGTGGAAGACTCCGAGCGGTCCGCGCAAGCCGATGTCCTGGCGCACGGTCTGGCGAATGACCAGGCTCGGCCGTCCACCCGTCATCTGACAGGCTGGAATCCTCGTACCGTTTCGATTTCGATCCGACGCAGACGAAAGTGTCAACGTGGCCAACAGCGCGCAGGCCGACACCCTGAGCCCACAGGGGACGTCGATGCCCCCCGGTTCCACCGAACCCCTGGCGGACCTCGCCGCCCGTTACAAGCTGACGGTCAGCGGAGCCCGGCCCGGGTTGCTCGCGTACTCGAAACAGCTCTGGGCCAGGCGTCACTTCATCGTGGCCTTCGCCAACGCCAAGACGCGGGCGACCTACAGCACCGCCAAGCTCGGCCAGCTGTGGCAGGTGCTCACGCCGCTGATGAACGCGGCCGTGTACTTCCTGATCTTCGGCTACCTCGTCAAGACCAAGGGTGGCATCGACAACTACGTCGCGTTCCTGGTCACCGGCGTCTTCGTGTTCACCTTCACGCAGAGCGCCGTACTGGCGGGCAGCCGGGCGATCAGCGATCAGCTCAACCTGATCCGCGCGCTGCACTTCCCCCGCGCGTGCCTGCCGATCTCGTTCACCATCGTGCAGCTGCAACAGCTGCTGTTCTCGATGGTCGTGCTGTGCGCGATCGTGCTGGGCACCGGTGAGCCGCTCAGCCTCAAGTGGCTGCTCATCGTCCCCGCGCTCGTCCTGCAGTTCGTCTTCAACGTCGGCCTGAGCCTGGTGCTGGCCCGGATCGGCGCGGTGCTGACCGACATCAAGCAACTGCTGCCGTTCATCCTGCGGACGTGGCTCTACCTCAGCGGCGTGTTCTACAGCATCGACAACTACACCAAGACCGCGCCCGGCTGGGTGGCGCACGTACTGGCCGCGAATCCGGTGGCGGTGTACATCGAGCTGATCCGCGACGCGCTGATCGACAGCCACGACACGATCCCGGCGTACACCTGGGTCTACGGGTTCGGCTGGGCGGTCGTGATGGGCCTCGGCGGTTACGTGTACTTCTGGAAGGCGGAAGAGAGGTACGGCCGTGGCTGAGCAGCCCACGATCATGAGCTGGGAAGAGGTCACCGCGGTGGACGATTCGGTGGCCGCGGTGCCCGGGCAGGGCATTCCGCAGCCGGAACTCCCGCCGACCGTCGTGGTCGACGACGTGCACCTGATCTACAAGGTGCACGGCGCGGCCGCGGGCAAGGGCAGCGCGACCTCCGCGCTGTCGCGGCTCGCGCTGCGCAAGAAGGCCGCCGGCATCACCGAGGTGCACGCGGTGCGCGGCATCAGCTTCGTCGCGTACAAGGGCCAGGCGATCGGTCTGATCGGCCGCAACGGCTCGGGCAAGAGCACGATCCTCAAGTGCATCGCCGGCCTGCTGCCGCCCACCCGGGGCAAGATCTACAGCGACGGCCAGCCGTCCCTGCTCGGCGTCAACGCCGCGATGATGAACGACCTCACGGGCGAGCGGAACATCATCCTGGGCTGTCTCGCGATGGGTATGACGCAGAGCGAGGCGGAGGCGAACTACGACCAGATCGCCACCTTCTCCGGCCTCAACAACTACAACGGCAAGGACTTCACGAAGCTGCCGATGCGGACGTACTCGTCCGGCATGGCGGCCCGCCTGCGGTTCTCCATCGCGGCCGCGCGCACGCACGACGTGCTGATGATCGACGAGGCGCTGGCCACCGGCGACCGCGAGTTCCAGCTCAAGAGCGAGGCGCGGATCCGCGAGCTGCGCAAGGAGGCCGGCACGGTCTTCCTGGTCAGCCACAGCATGAAGTCGATCAGGGACACCTGCGACCGGGTGATCTGGATCGACCAGGGCGTGATGAAGATGGACGGCCCGATGGAAGAAGTCGTCGCCGCGTACGAGAAGAAGTAACACCGCACCGGCAACACCGCACCAGGCAATACGGTTCGAAGGGGTTCACAGGTGTCCTTGCAGGTCCTGGCGGAGAGTTCGGACGACAACCTCGACATCGAGGTCCTGCGGGACGTCAACGGCCTCACCGAGCACACCTCCTGGGCACACGGGGGCATGGAGTTCATGGGCGAGTACGGCATGTTCGCCGTACTCGCCGTCCTCGGCGTGCTCGCGTGGTGGCGCGCCCGCGGGCGCGCCGACCACACGGCGGCCGTGGCCGGCCTCCTGTGGGCCCCGTTGGCGGCCCTGGTCGCGGAGCTGGCGAACGCGCCCCTGCGCGAGTGGGTGGACCGGCCGAGGCCCTTCCTGAGCCACGACGGGCTGCACGTGCTGATCGAGGGCAAGACCGACCCGTCCTTCGCGTCCGACCACGCGCTGACCACCATGGCGCTGGCGGTCGGGATCCTGCTGGTCGACCGCCGGCTGGGGATCCTCGCGGTGCTCGCCTCGGTGTTCACCGGTTTCTCCCGGCTGTACGTGGGTGTGCACTACCCGACGGACGTGCTCGCGGGCTTCGCGCTCGGCGCGCTCGTCGCCCTCGTCGGCTCGCTGTTCGTGGGCCGCGCCCTGGAACCCGTCGTACGGATGGTCGAACGCGGACCGCTGCGCCCGTTGGTGGCGACCGGGCCGCGTCCGGTCGTGTGACGGCGACGCGGCCGAGGGGGCGGACACGATGGGGACGGACAGCGAGGGCGGCCGCGACGCCGGGCGCCTGGGCGAGCGGCTGAGCCTGCGCGAGCAGGTCGCCCGCGCGGTCCGGGCCGCGCTGGTCGCGGGCCGGATGCAACCGGGCGTGGTCTACTCGGCGCCCGCCCTCGCCACCCGCTTCGGGGTGTCCGCGACCCCGGTCCGCGAGGCGTTGCTCGACCTCGCGAAGGACGGACTGGTCGAGCCGGTCCGCAACAAGGGCTTCCGGGTCCGCAGCATGTCCGCGGCCGACCTGGACGACATCCACGACCTTCGCGAGCTCCTGGAGATACCCATCATCGGGCGGCTCGCCCGGGACGGCTGCGCGGACGCCCTGCCCGGCCTGCGCGCGCTGGTCGAGGAGTTGGCCGACGCGGTCGCCCGCGCCGACGTGGTCGACTACGTGGACGCCGACGACCGCTTCCACGCGCATCTGCTCGGCGTCGCCGGCAACGCGCGGCTGGTCCGGGTGGTCGCCGAGCTGCGCGCGCAGGCCCGGCTGTACGGTCCGCGACCGCTGACCGAGGCGGTCGACCGCGGCCTGATCGCCGCCGAGCACCACCGGCTGCTCGACCTGATCGAGGCCCGTGATCCGGCCGGCGCCGAGGAACTGATGCGCCGACACCTGGCGTGGTCGCGCCGAACGCCGGCCGGCCCGGCACCGGCCCCCGCCGACCCGCCGTCCCCCGAACGGCCGTAACCCCGCGACCCCCCGCTCGTTGTCCCGTCGAGCCGCCGCCGCGTGGCGCGCCGTCACGCGAGGATTCCGAGCATCCCGGGAGAGCCCCACATGTTGGTCCGCACCGCGCTCACGGGTGCCTGCTGCGCCCTCGTCCTGGCGGGCGCCACCGCCTGTGAAGGTGACGACGCGCAACCCCAGGGCGCGCAGGTCAAGGGCGGCGAGGCCGCGAACGGCCCGTCCGACGCCGTCCTCGCGGTCCGCCGGGCGGCCGACGTCACCACCAGCGCGAAGAGTTCACGCACCCGCACCGCGATGACGATGGAGTCCGCCGACCGGGTCGTCAAGCTCACCGGGGAGGGCCTGTTCGACTACGTGCGGCACATCGGTTCGCTCACGGTCGACGCCCCCAAGGACTCCGGCATCGCCGGGCCGCTCCAGGAGATCCTCACCCCCGAGGCGCTCTACATGAAGAACGCCTCGCCCGGCATCCCCAAGGACAAGTGGGTCCGCGTGGCGATCGACGGGCTCGCCGACGGCAACCTGGTCAGCGGCGGCGGCACCGACCCCGGGACCTCCTTCGAGATACTGCGCGGGGTCAACGACGACGTGGTGCTCGTGGGCACCGAGAAGCTCGGCGCGGACACGGTCCGGCACTACAAGGGCACACTCGACATCCGCAAGGCGCACGACCTCACCCCGCCCGAGGTGCGCGGGCCGCTGGCCGCCGCGCTCAAGACCTTCGACGGGGCGCCGATCCCGTTCGACGCCTACCTCGACGACGCGGGCCGACTGCGCAAGGTCGAGGAGCAGTTCGCCTTCGTGATGGGCCCGGAGGACGGGCCGACCGCGAAGGTGCACTCCAGCGCGGAGCTGTACGACTTCGGCGTCGCGGTCGACGTCAAGCCGCCCACGGGCAAGGACCTGTACGTCGCGCCGAGCCCGGCCGGGACACCCACCAAACGCGGCTGAGCCACTCCCGCGGCGTCGTTGTGGGCCGTCCCCAAATGACCCAGGCGTGCCATGTCCGCGCTGCGAAGGCGCCCCTACGCTGGATGGGCCGAGGCCCGTCCGGGGTGCGCAGCAGGAGGTGATGTGGGTGTCACGGTTCTCCGATCGCGGCGTGCACGACCACGTCGTCCTCGACGAGATCGAGCTCTACGGCGACCTGATGATCGCGGCGTCGGCGAGTGACGGCCCGCTGACCCAGGCCCAGATCGACGCCGTCCTCGGGCTCGTGGGCGGGTGGGGGACGACGGTCCACACACGGGCCGGCGGCCCCCGCCGCCGCGGCCTCAGGAGCGCACCAGGCGTGCGATCGCCTGGGACGCCTCCTTGACCTTCTCGTCCGCCTCCGGACCGCCCTTCTCGACCGCGTTCGCGACGCAGTGCCCGAGGTGCTCCTCGAGCAGGCTGAGCGCGAAGGACTGCAGCGCCTTCGTCGCGGCCGAGACCTGCGTCAGGATGTCGATGCAGTACTCGTCCTCGGAGACCATCCGCTGCAGCCCGCGGACCTGCCCCTCGACCCGCCGCAGCCGCTTGAGGTGCTCGTCCTTGCGACCGCTGTAGCCGTGCTCGTGCCCCTGCGCGCCGGGTGTCGCCTTCGCGTCCGGCGTCTGCGGATCCTGTTCCACCGTCGTCTCCCGTATCTGTGCGGCCGTATCCACATACATGGCCCGATCGGGTGACCGTCCACCTTCCGAATTTACCCCTGGGGGGTATATCCGGCAAGCGAACCGGTCACTTCCCCCGGCTTCTTCGATCGCGCGGGCGCGGCCCCTGTCGCGACCGTGTCCCGTTGCGGCGCGCGCGTCACGCGCCCGAGCCGTCCGTCTCGTGACGCCCGCGCGGATCGGTCGCGATCGCGAACACGGTCGCGGGCCGTGCCCGAACGGTGATGCTCCGACCGATCGACGGATCCGCTTCGTGTGATGTGGGCGACATGGGTCGAGGGTAGGCCGCTCTGTCACTCGAACGGGGTCCGGGCCCATACTCTGGCCGTGTAACGGGCGTCCTCGGTGGCGGAACGGGCGATTCCGCATGCCTGTTCGTCGCTCACAGCGTGCGTCGTATTACCGCCGGATACGGTCGGGGCTCATGTCGACTCCCCGGCTTGCGTGCAGGACCGCAGGAGCGCCTAGCATCGACGCCGACCACTTTCATTATCCCGGAGACCTCTAGTGCGATTGCGTCTGACCCCCAGGGAGACGAGCTTCTACGACATGTTCGCCGCAGCGGCGAGCAACCTGGTCACCGGATCCAAGCTCCTTACGGAGTTGCTCGGCGCAGAGGTCTCCGCTCGTCCGGAGATCGCCGAACGGATGCGGGCGGCCGAGCATGCCGGTGACGACACCACGCATGCGATCATGCGCCAGCTCAACGCCTCCTTCATCACGCCGTTCGACCGCGAGGACATCTACGCCCTCGCGTCGCAGCTGGACGACGTCATGGACTACATGGAAGAGGCCGTCGACCTGGTCGTGCTGTACCAGCTCGACGATCTGCCCCCGCAGGTCGCGGACCAGATCGAGGTGCTCGTCCGGGCCTCGGAGCTGACCGCGGAGGCGATGCCACGGCTGCGCACGATGAAGGACCTGACCGAGTACTGGATCGAGATCAACCGACTCGAGAACCAGGCCGACCAGATCCACCGCAAGCTCCTGGCGCACCTGTTCAGCGGTGCGTACGACGCGCTGACGGTGCTCAAGCTCAAGGGGATCATCGACGTGCTCGAAGAGGCCGCCGACGGTTTCGAACACGTGGCCAACACGGTCGAGACGATCGCCGTCAAGGAGTCCTGACCCAGTGGAACTCACTGGTCTGATCATCGTCATCGGCGTCGCGCTCTTCTTCACCTATACCAACGGCTTCCACGACTCGGCCAACGCCATCGCGACGTCGGTGTCCACTCGGGCACTGACACCGCGGGCGGCGCTGGCCATGGCCGCGGTGATGAACCTCGCGGGCGCCTTCCTCGGCGAAGGCGTCGCGAAGACCGTCAGCGAGGGGCTGATCGCCACCCCCGAAGGCGAGCAAGGCCTGGTCATCCTGTTCGCGGCGCTGGTCGGCGCGATCTTCTGGAACCTGCTGACCTGGTACTTCGGGCTGCCCTCGTCCTCGTCGCACGCGCTGTTCGGTGGCCTGGTCGGCGCCGCGCTCGCGGGCTCCAGCACCGTCTACTGGGACGGTGTGATCGACAAAGTCGTGATCCCGATGTTCCTGTCGCCGGTGGTCGGCCTCGTCGCCGGATATCTGGTGATGGTCCTGATCATCTGGCTGTTCCGGAAGTCCAACCCGCACAAGGCCAAGCGCGGGTTCCGGCTCGCGCAGACCGTCTCGGCGGCCGGCATGGCGCTCGGACACGGCATCCAGGACGCCCAGAAGACCATGGGCATCGTGGTGATGGCACTGGTCATCAGTGGTCACCAGGAGGGCGACAGCATTCCGGTGTGGGTCAAGCTCGCCTGCGCCGTCACGCTGTCGCTCGGCACCTACGCGGGCGGGTGGCGGATCATGCGCACGCTCGGCCGCAAGATCATCGAGCTGGACCCGCCGCAGGGTTTCGCGGCCGAGACCACGGCCGCGTCGATCCTGTACACGACGGCCTACGTCTTCAAGGCGCCGATCTCGACCACGCACATCATCACCTCGGCGATCATGGGCGTCGGCGCGACGAAGCGGGTCAAGGCGGTCCGCTGGGGCGTCGCCAAGAACATCCTGATCGGCTGGTTCACCACGATGCCGGCCGCGGGCCTGGTCGCGGCGGGCGTGTACTGGATCGCCCATCTGATCGTGGGCTGACCCCGCACCCCCGCGCCGCGTTCCACACGAACGACGCGAACGACAAGAACGACAAGAACGACAAGAACGACAAGAGGGTCCACACCCGTCCCGGTGTGGGCCCTCTCGCGTGTCCACGGTCGTGTTCCCTCGACTCTCGAACCGTCAGCCGAACCGACCGGCGATGTAGTCGGCGGTGGACTCCTGGGTCGGTGCCGAGAAGATCTTCTCGGTGTCGCCGATCTCCACCAGCCGACCGGGCTGGCCCGGACCCGCGAGGTTGAAGAACGCGGTCTTGTCCGAGACGCGCGCGGCCTGCTGCATGTTGTGGGTCACGATGACGATCGTGTACCGCTCCTTGAGCAGCGCGATCAGGTCCTCGATCGCGAGCGTGGAGATCGGGTCGAGCGCCGAGCACGGCTCGTCCATCAGCAGCACCTGCGGCTCGACCGCGATCGCGCGCGCGATGCACAGACGCTGCTGCTGGCCGCCGGACAGGCCCGCGCCGGGCTTGTTCAGCCGGTCCTTGACCTCGGTCCACAGGTTGGCGCCGCGCAGCGAGCGCTCGACGATCGCGTCGAGGTCGCCCCGGCGCTTGATGCCCGCGAGCTTGAGCCCGGCCGCGACGTTGTCGTAGATCGACATGGTCGGGAACGGGTTGGGCCGCTGGAACACCATGCCGACCGTGCGGCGGACCGCGACCGGGTCGATCTCGTTTCCGTACAGGTCCTGCCCGTCGAGCGCGACCGAGCCGTCGACCCGGGCGCCCGGGATCAGCTCGTGCATCCGGTTCAGGGTGCGGATGAAGGTCGACTTGCCGCAGCCGGAAGGACCGATGAAGGCCGTGACCGAACGCGGCTCGATGGTCATCGAGATGTCCTCGACGGCCTTGTGGGAGCCGTAGTAGGCGTTGAGTCCGGCTACTTCGATGCGCTTGGTCATTCCTGCCTCGAGATCGGTACGGGTGTCGGTGCCGGGGTCGGGGGTGGCTCTCGTCGTGCCCTGCGTCTTGAGCTTCATCGGCCCGCCTTCGGTGCCTTCCAGCGCGCGATCAGGCGCGCCGCCAGGTTCAGGAGCATGACGATGATGATCAGCGTGAGCGCGCCGGCCCAGGCCCGCTCCTCGGCGAACGTGTTGCCGGCGTGGTTCTGGTCGTAGACGAACAGCGGCAGGGCCGACTGCCATCCGGAGAACGGGTCGGTGTTGATCGACTGGGTGAGCCCGACCAGGAGCAGCAGCGGGGCGGTCTCGCCGATCACCCGGGCGATCGAGAGCATGACGCCGGTGACGATGCCGCCGAACGCCGTGGGCAGGACGACCTTGAGCACCGTGCGCCACTTGGGGATGCCGAGCGCCAGGCTGGCCTCGCGCAGCTCGTTCGGGACGAGCTTGAGCATCTCCTCCGCGGAGCGCACCACGGTCGGCAGCATCAGGATCATCAGCGCGAGCGAACCGGCGAAGCCGGAGGCCTCGAAGCCCAGCATCAGGATCCAGAAGGCGTAGACGAACAGACCCGCGACGATCGAGGGCAGGCCGGTCATCACGTCGACGAAGAACGTCACGGTCTTGGCGAGTCGGCCGCGGCCGTACTCCACCAGGTAGATCGCGGTGAACAGGCCGATCGGAACCGCGATCAGCGCGGCCAGACCGACCTGCTCCAGCGTGCCGACGATCGCGTGGTAGACGCCGCCGGTGTCGTCCCGGGAGCCGACGCCGCGCATCGAGTGGGTCAGGAAGTAGGGGGTGAGCTTCTCGGCGCCGCGCTGGATCGTGTAGCCCAGGAGCGAGATCAGCGGCAGCACGGCGAGCACGAACGCGGTGGAGATCAGGCTCGTCGCGAACCGGTCGCGGGCCCGGCGGCTGTCCTCGAACCGCCACGACACGGCGGTGAGGACCGCCATGAAGGCGACGCCCGCGAGGAAGACCGCGAGTCCCCAGTTGCCCAGGGCCAGCTTGAGCACGACCACCAGCGCGATCGCGCCGCCGGCGATCGCCCACGGCACCTGGCGCGGCAGGGTCCGGCGGGTCAGCGTGACCGCGCGCGGATCGGGGAGCGCGGCGACCGACTCGGCCGCGTCCGTACCGAGGCCCGGGCGCTTGTCACCGGTGTCGAGGACGGTCATGAGTTCGCTCCAGAGAACGCCTTGCGCCGGTTGATGACGATGCGCGCGGCGCCGTTGACGAGCAGCGTCATGACGAAGAGGACCAGACCCGAGGCGATCAGCGCGCCGCGGCCGATGTCGTTGGACTCGCCGAACTGGTTGGCGATGTTCGCCGCGATCGTGTTGTTGCCCGGGTCGAGGATGTGGATCGAGACCAGGAAGCTGGGCGAGAGCACCATCGCGACCGCGATGGTCTCGCCGACCGCGCGGCCCAGGCCGAGCATCGACGCGCTGATGATCCCGGGCTTGCCGTACGGCAGGACCGCGACGCGGATCATCTCCCAGCGGGTCGCGCCGAGCGCCAGCGCGGCCTCCTCGTGGGCGCGGGGCACCTGGAGGAAGATCTCCCGGGTGACCGCCGCGATGATCGGCAGGATCATGATCGCGAGCACGATCCCGACGGTGAACAGCGTGCGGGCGGTGATGCCCGTCTGCTCCTTGTCGAAGATCGGGATCCAGCCCAGGTAGTCGGACAGCCACGCGTGCAGACCCAGCAGCTTGGGGGCCAGGAAGATCGAGCCCCACAGGCCGTAGACCACGCTGGGCACGGCCGCCAGCAGGTCGATGACGTAGCCCAGCGGTTGGGCGATCCGCCGCGGGGCGTAGTGCGTGATGAAGAGCGCCACCCCCACCGCGACCGGCACCGCGATGAGCATCGCGATCGTGGCGCTGACAACCGTGCCGAACACCAGGGTGACGACACCGAACACCGGCTTGGCCGCGTTCGGGTCCCAGCCCTGGTCCGTCAGGAAGTTGCCCTGGTTCTTCGACAGTGCGTCCGTCGCCTTGACCACGAGGAAGATCGCGATCGCGGCCATGATGGCCAGCAGGCTGATGCCGGCGCCGCGGGAGGCACCGGAGAAGATCCGGTCGCCGAGCCGAACCTTGGTGCGCCTGGCCGGGGCCTCGCGCTCGGGTTCCGCCGGTGCGGTGGGGGTGGTGGTGGACATCTCTCTCCGTACGAGTCGGTCGCTCAGCGGGCTCGGACTAGGACAGACCGGCCACGGCGGTGCGAACCTTGTCCGCGATCGTCGTCGGGAGCGGCGCGTAGCCGATGCCCGAGAGGACCTTCTGGCCTTCGGCGCTGGAGGTGTAGTTCAGGAAGGACTTCAGCAGCGGGAGCTTGTCCGCGGGGGTGCCCTTCTCGCAGACGATCTCGTACGTGACCAGGATGATCGGGTAGGCGCCCTCGGCCTTGGTCGCGTAGTCGATCGACAGCTTCAGGTCGTTGCCGGTGCCGGCGATCTTGGCGGCCTCGACGGCCTTGCCCGCGGCCTCGGCGGTGAGCTTGACCGGAGCCGACGCGCCCGTGTTGATCTGCGCGATACTCAGGCCCGAGTTCTCGGCGAAGGACTGCTCCATGTAGCCGATGCCGCCCTGCGTCTGCTTGACGATCGACGCGACGCCCTCGTTGCCCTTGGCGCCCTGGCCGCCGGTGGCCTTCCAGTCCTGCGCGGCGTCGAAGGTCCAGTCGGCGCCGGCCGCGGCCTTGAGGTACTTGGTGAAGTTCTCGGTGGTGCCGGACGCCTCGGACCGGTGCACGGTCTGGATCGCGGTCGACGGCAGCTGCGCGTTCGGGTTGAGCGCCTTGATCTCCGGCGCGTCCCACTTCTTGATCTTGTCGGAGAAGATCCCCGCGATCGTCTTGGCGTCCAGGACCAGGTCCTTCACGCCGGAGACGTTGTACGACACCGCGATCGGGCCGGTCACCATCGGCAGGTTGATCGCCTGGCCGGGCGCGCAGGCGGCGGCGGCCTTGGCGGCCTCCTCGGGCTTGAGCGCCGAGTCGGAGCCGGCGAAGGTGACCTGCTTGTCGAAGAACGACTGACGGCCGGCGCCGGAGCCCGAGGACGCGTAGTCGATCGAGGAGCCCGAGCACTTGGCCTGGTAGGCCTTCGTCCACTCGTCCAGCGCGTTCTTCTGGGCGCTCGACCCGGCGCCGGCGATCTTGCCGGTCGCGCAGTCGCCCTTGGGGGCTTCGGCGCCGGCGGCCGTGGACTTCGGCGCCTTGGAGTCGTTGCCGGAGCTGTTGTCGTCGGAGCCACACGCGGCCAGCGTGAGCGCGCCGGCGAGGGCAAGGCCGGTGAAGCCGATACCGCGACGGACACTGCGGGGCCGAATGGTCACGGCGCTCCCTTTCGATCGAACTCACTGCGTGGCGCGACGATCCGAGTGATCGCCGTCATCCATGAAGTTAAGCCGCGCGAATGAAGCGATCCGCCGGGGAAAGTGAACCGAGGGTGAACTCGAACGGTCGAGTCAGATAAGCCGACTCCTGGGTGAATTGTCCGACCATCTAGGTATTTACCGCCCCTGAACTGGGGCTTTGTCGGGCCGGTCGGACGACGTTCATCTGCCGTTCAGATCGAGGTCGCTCGACGTTCCGTGAACCGTGTCCTCGGCTTGACCGAGTGCTCAGCTTCCCGTGGGGTACGGGGCGTAACGCCCCATCGCGACCACCCGCCCCGCCGCGGCGTGCAGAACCGCGAACTCGCCGGGCAGCAACGGCTCGGCCGCGAGCCGGGTGCCCACCACTCCGGGAGCGGCCCGGGGCAGGTCGGGAACGGGCGTGCACAGCAGCGTCGGACGTCCGCCGCGGAGCGCGTCGGCCACCGAGCGCGGCGCCGCCGAGACCCGCGCGCGCACGGCCGCCACGTACGGCGCGACGGTCGCGGCCGCGGCCGGCTCGGTGCACCCGTGCACCTCGACCGGACCGAACGCGGCGAGCATCGGCACCAGATCCTCCGCGAACGCCGGACCCGCGCGCAGCACGAGCACCGGCACCGTCGCGGGCGGCGGACCGCCGCGGAACGCGTCGATCAGCGACGCGGTGTACGCGGGATCCGTCGTGCGCGCGGCGGCCTCCTCCGGCAGCCCCCACCACATCCGGTCCACCTCGTGGTTGGGCGTGAACGTCCCCGCCACGGCCTCGGCGACCCAGTAGCGGTTGATCTTGAGTCGATCGTGCGAGTGCGTCGGGTAGCTGCGCACCCCCAACTCGCGGCCCAGGATGGCCCGGAAGCCGGTCTCCTCGCCGATCTCGCGCACCGCGGCCACCACCGCGGGCTCACCCGGCTCCAGCTTCCCCTTCGGAAACGACCAGTCGTCGTAGCGCGGGCGGTGCACGAGCCCCACCTCCGGCCCGTTCGCGGTCCGCCGCCACAGCACCCCGCCCGCGGCGAGCACCGGATCGAGTGCGGGCCGCCCGACGCGGCCGGCCCGCGCCGGATCATCCATCGAGCCACGCCCTCGCGTCGGCGGCGCTCGCCTTGGGCCACACGAGCGCGAACGCGTGGCGCTGGGCCGTCGCCGCGTGCCGCTCGTGCGCGTACAGCTCGCCCAGGACGAAGGCGGCCGGGCCCCCGATCCGCGGCCGGGCCGCCAGCTCCGCGACCACCTCCGCCGCGATCGTCGCGTCCTGGTGCACGCCGAGCACCTCGGTCACCGCCTTGAGCCGCCGGGTCAGCCGGGCGGCCGGGGCGCCGAACGCGGGCACGCACATGTCGGCGGCGTAGCGCGCCCGCTTGGCCAGGATCCGGACCCGGTGCCACTCCTCGTCGTCGGTGCCCGCGTACGGCGCGAACGCCGCGCTGTCCGCCGGGTAGGGCACCCGGGCCGCCGCCACCGGGAGCCGCTCGGCGGCGCGGTCGAGCCGGCGCACGGTCCGCGCGACCAGCCTCGGTACCACCTCGGCGCCCGGGCCCGCCGCCCGCTCGGTGAAGGTCAGGCCCAGGGCCGGTTCGACCAGGCACGCGGACAACGCCGCGAACGACTCGGATCCCAGGGCCTCCAGGGCCAGCGCGCGGCCGGCGTCCAGGTCGCCGCGCAACCGGCGCCGGACGATCGCCCGGGCCCGCGCCGAGCCGGGTCGCTCGGGCAGCGTGTCCAGGTCGGCCAGCAGGCGCTCGAGCAGCACCTCGGCGTTCCGCTCGGCCGCGAGCGCGTCCGCCGCGTCCCGCAACCTCGCCCGCAGCCGGTCGGCCCGCTCGCGCTCCAGCAGCGGTCCGCAGGTGGCCAGTGCGCTGCGGATCCGCCGGGCGGCCACGCGCGCGCTGTGCGCCGCGTCCTCCTCGCCCGCGCCGAGCCGGGGCAACTGGTCGATGAACGCGCCCGCCTCGCCGACCAGGTGCGCGAGCAGGATCGTGCCGGCCGAGGGGTCCTCGGCCGCCGGGCGTGGTCGAGGGATCGTCGCCTGCGACTGCTTACTCCGGGCCACGTCTGCGCCTCCGGGTCTCGATGAGGTGCTCTTGCACGTCACGAAGCCGGGTGCCGTCGGCGGCGGTCGATCGCCTGGTCCAGGTGCCGTCCCGGTCCAGGTGCCAGGAGGCGGTCTCCTCGCTCATGCCCAGGTCCATGAAGGACGTCATCTCGTCGCGGTGTCGATCGCCGCGCAACCGCACCGCGGCCTCGACCCTGCGGTCGAGGTTGCGGTGCATGAGGTCGGCACTGCCGATCCACACCTCGGGCTCGCCGCCGCCGGCGAATACCCATATCCGAGAGTGTTCCAAAAAACGGCCGAGAATACTGCGGACCCGGATGGTCTCGGACAGACCGGGGACCCCGGGGCGCAGCGCGCAGATGCCCCGGATCCACAGATCCACGGGGAGCCCGGCCTGCGAGGCCCGGTACAGCGCGTCGATCACCAGCTCGTCGACCAGCGAGTTCGACTTGAGCCGGACGTACGCCGGCAGGCCCTGTTCGTGGTTGGCCGCCTCGCGCTCGATCCGCTCGATCAGCCCGTTGCGCAGCGAGTGCGGCGCCACGAGCAGCCGCCGAAACGATTGTGCGCGCGAGTACCCGGAGAGCCGGTTGAACAGGTTCGACATGTCCTCGCCGACCTGCGGGTCGGCGGTCAGCAGGCCCAGGTCCTCGTAGAGCCGGGCGGTCTTCGGGTTGTAGTTGCCGGTGCCGATGTGGCAGTAGCGGCGCAGCGCGTCGCCCTCCTGGCGGACCACCAGGGACAGCTTGGAGTGCGTCTTGAGGCCCACCACGCCGTGCACGACGTGGCAGCCGGCCTGTTCGAGCTTGCGGGCCCAGGTGATGTTGGCGTGCTCGTCGAAGCGGGCCTTGAGCTCGACCAGCACCAGCACCTGCTTGCCGGACTCGGCGGCGTCGACGAGCGCGTCCACGATCGGCGAGTCGCCGGAGGTGCGGTACAGGGTCTGCTTGATCGCGAGCACGTTCGGATCGGCCGCGGCCTGCTCCAGGAAGGCCTGCACCGACGTCGCGAACGAGTCGTAGGGGTGGTGCACGAGGATGTCCCGCTTGCGCATCGCGGCGAACACGTCGGCGGCCTGCGCGGTCTCGACCTCGGCCAGGTCGCGGTGGGTGCCGGCGACGAAGCGGCCGAACTTGAGCTCGGGTCGCTCCAGGTCGGCGATCGCGTGCAGGCCGGTCAAATCCAGCGGGCCGGGCAGCGGATAGACCTCCTTCTCGCTGACGCCCAGTTCGCGCACGAGCAGGTCGAGCACGTGCGGGTCGATCGTCTCCTCGACCTCCAGGCGCACCGGCGGCCCGAACCGGCGGCGCATCAGCTCCCGCTCCAGAGCCTGGAGCAGGTTCTCCGCGTCGTCCTCCTCGACCTCCAGGTCCTCGTTGCGAGTGACCCGGAACGCGTGGTGGCCGAGCACCTCCATGCCCGGGAACAGGTCGCCCAGGAACTCGGCGATCACCTCTTCCAGCGGCACGAACCGGGCCGGCGACGTCTCCACGAAGCGCGGCAGCAGCGGCGGCACCTTGACCCGCGCGAAGTGCTCGTTGCCCGAGCGCGGGTTGCGCACGATCACCGCGAGGTTGAGCGAGAGCCCGGAGATGTACGGGAACGGGTGCGCCGGGTCCACCGCCAGCGGGGTGAGCACCGGGAAGACCCGCTCGCGAAACAGCGCGTACAGCGACTGCCGCTCGCCGTCGGTGAGGTCGTCGAAGCGCAGGAGCTGGATGTCGGCCTCGGCGAGCGCGGGCAGCACGTCGTGGTGCAGGCACGTCGCGTGCCGGGCCATCAGCGCGCGGCTGCGGGCCCAGATGTTCTCCAGCACCTCGCGCGGCTGCAGCCCGCTCGCCGCGCGCACCGCGAGGCCGGTCGCGATCCGGCGCTTGAGGCCGGCCACCCGGACCATGAAGAACTCGTCGAGGTTGGACGCGAAGATGGCCAGGAACCTGGCCCGCTCCAACAGCGGGGTGGCCGGGTCCTCGGCCAGTTCGAGCACCCGCTCGTTGAAGGCCAGCCAGCTGCCCTCCCGGTCCAGGAACCGGTCCGGGGGCAGCTCGGACCCCGAGTCCGCGGGCACCGCCGAGACCTGACCCCTGCCGTCCTTCGCCGGAGGTACGGCCACGGTCAGGTGGCGGGACGAGCGTGCGGCGGGGGTCTCGGCGTTCATCAGACCATTGTCTTTTCGAGCGGGTCTATCCGCACCTGTACGAACCCGACCCGAAACAGATGTTCGCCAGGTTTCATGTCGTGTTCAGCGGCGGTACATCACATCGATCGTATGCACACGGAAGCCCAGACGGGTATACACCTTGACCGCGGCCTCGTTGTCCGCGTCCACGTACAGCAGCACCTCGGCGAGCGGCGTGCAGCCCACCGTGCGCTCGGCCAGATGGCGCAACCCCACTGCGGTCAGCAGCGCGCCGAGGCCGCGGCCCTGCGCCGCAGGGTCGACGCCGACCACGTACACCTCGCCCAGCGGGCCCGACTCGTCGGTCGCGGGGTGCGTCTTGGTCCAGTGGAAGCCGAGCAGCTCGCCGGTCCCCGCGTCCTCGGCGAGGAAGAAGCCGCTCGGGTCGAACCACGGCTCGTCGAAGCGGCGGCGCAGGTCGTCCGGGGTCCAGGCGCCCTGCTCGGGGTGGTGCGCGAAGGCCTTCGCGTTGAGCGCGAGCCACGCCTGGTCGTCCGCGCCGGGGCGGAAGGTGCGCAGTCGCACGTCGGCGGGCGGGACGAACTCGGGCACGGTGGCGGCGGCCGAGCGGCGCATCTGCCACAGCTCGCGGAACGCGGTGAAGTCCAGGGCCGCGGCCAGGCGCTCGGCCGCGGGCAGCTTGCCGTGCGCCCACACCCGCAGCCGGCCGCCGTCGTCGATCCGGGCCGCCTCGGCCACCAGCGCGTCGAGCAGCACTCGGCCCAGGCCCTCGCCGCGGGCCTTCGGCGCGACGAAGAGTTCGGCGGACGGGCCGTCGACGGGGTCGGAGCCGTCCAGGTGCGCGAAGCCGACGATCTCGGTGTCGGCGCGGGCGATCAGCTCGCGCGCGGCGGGCGCGCCGTGCCGCAGCCCCAGGCGGGACTGTTCGGACAGCGGCGCGGCGCCGTCGGCCCCGGCCGCCGCCTCCGCGAGCGTCAGTACGGCCGCGACGTCCTCCGTCGAAGCCCGGTCCACCGTCTCGATCGACACATCCGCGAGGTCCATGCCCTCAACGGTACTGAGCGTCGGTCGGTGCCGCCGCCTTGCCCGTCAGCCGCAGCCGCAGCTGCGTCGGACCACGAGCGTGGACGGGAAGGTGCGCACGCGCGGTGCGCCGGCCGCGGCCGGTTCGCGCTCGAGCGCCAACTCCACCGCGGCCCGCGCCATGCCCGCGCGGTCGGAGGTCACGGTGGTGAGCGGCGGGTCGGCGATGGCCGCCTCGGCGATGTCGTCGAAGCCGACCACCGCGAGGTCGTCGGGCACCCGCAGGCCCACCTCGCGGGCCGCGTGCAGGACACCCATCGCCTGGTCGTCGGTCGAGCAGAACAGCGCGTGCGGCCGATTCGGCCCGGACAGCAGCGACAACGCGACCTGGTAGGCGCCGAATCGACCGAAGGGCGCCTCGTGCAGAAGCCCGTCCGTGGACAGCCCGCGCTCGTCCATCGCCCGGCGCCAGCCGGTGACGTGGTCGGTCACCGGGTCGCCGGAGTGCGGCGTGGTGGGCGGGCCGCCGAGGCAGTCCACCCGGGTGAGGCCGTGCGTGTCCAGCAGGTGGTGGACGGCCGTGTAGGCGCCCTGGACGTCGTCGAGTATGACCGCGTCCCCGCCGAGCGCGTCGGGTTGCCGGTGCATCAGGACCACCCGTACGTCCCGGGCGGCGATCTCGCGCGCGGCCCGTTCGGAGGGGCCCTGGCTGACCAGTACGAGGCCGGACACCTGCATGCCGAGGAACGCGCGCACGTAGTGCAGCTCGCGGTCGTCCTCGTAGTCGGAGTTGCCGATCAGGACCAGCCGGCCCTGCTCGAACGCGGCCTGCTCGACGGTGTGCGCGAGCTCGGCGAAGAACGCCTGCCGGGCGTCGGGCAGCACGAGGCCGATCAGGTTGGTACGCCGACTGGCCATGGCCTGGGCCACGCTGTCGGGCCGGTAGCCCAGCTTGTCTATCGCGGCGAGCACACGCTCGCGCGTGGCCGGCGCGACCGGGCGCGGGCCGTTGTTGACGACGTAGGAGACCACCGCGGTGGAGGTCCCCGCCAGGCGGGCGACATCGTCGCGGGTCACTTTGGGCACGCGGTCATTGTAGGTACCACGAGCGGCGCGGCTCATGGGAGTTCACAACCTGGACGCGGGACGCGGGCAGTACTCCGCGTTGTTCCGGATAAGTCTGTTTTGTGCTTCAGGGAATGGGATGTGACGTCCCGTCGGATCGTCGGGACGCCGAGCGCCGCGACCCGATCACGAGCGTTCGGCGAGGGCCGGTTCGCCGACGCCGCGGTCGGGCACCACGAAGCGGTAGCCGACGTTGCGGACCGTACCGATCAACGACTCGTGCTCGGGGCCGAGCTTGGCGCGCAGCCGCCGCACGTGCACGTCCACCGTGCGGGTGCCGCCGAAGTAGTCGTAACCCCACACCTCCTGCAGCAGCTGGGCCCGGGTGAACACCCGGCCCGGGTGCTGCGCGAGGTACTTGATGAGTTCGAACTCCTTGAACGTCAGGTCGAGCACGCGACCGCGCAGCTTCGCGCTGTAGGTGGCCTCGTCGATGGTCAGATCGCCGTTGCGGATCTCGGTCGGCTCGTCCTCCGCGCCCTGCGCGGCCTGGAGCCGGCCGATCGCGAGCCGGAGCCGGGCCTCGACCTCCGCGGGCCCCGCGGTGTCGAGCAGCACGTCGTCGACGCCCCAGTCGGCGGTCAGCGCGGCCAGGCCACCCTCGGTGGCCACGAGCACCAGCGGGGCGCCGACCCCGGTGGTCCGCAGCACCCTGCACAGACTGCGCACCTGGGGGAGGTCACGCCGGCCGTCGACCAGAATGACGTCCGCGGCGGGCGCGTCGACCAGGGCGGAAGCCTCCGCGGGGGCGACCCGGACCTGATGCAGCAGAAGGCCGAGTGCGGGCAGCACCTCGGCCGACGGCTGGAGCGCGTTCGTGAGCAGCAGCAGAGCACTCAACGGGACACCTCCACTAAAACACGAAAGGACCCGGGGCATCGTCGCCCGGATCCTTCATTGGTCGCCGACTCGTCCGAATCCGTAACCGTTCGGGAACCACTTCCGGGGTCCTTTGGGGTGTGCCCGTCATCGGGGGATGAGCCTTCGGGGTCAGGATAGCGAACATGCCTCAAGGAACCGACCGACCCGGGGATCTTCCCGCACTGCGGACACATTCGGGTCCGGCTTTCACCGGAATGCCTGCACCCGAGCAGGCAGTCCTGATCACCGACGACGACGTGCGGATCAGTGCCGTGCACCTGTCCGGCACCGATTCGCGGTCGCGCGAGCGAGTCTTCGTGGTGGCCCACGGATTCACCGGTTCGTGGCGCCGGCCGGCGGTGGGCGCGGTGATGGCGGGCCTGCGCGGGCACGGCGGCGTGCTCGGCTTCGACTTCCGCGGCCACGGCTCGTCCGCGGGCCTGAGCACGGTCGGCGACCGCGAGGTGCGCGACCTGGAGGCGGTGCTCGGATGGGCCCGGCGGCTGGGCTACCGCCGGATCGTCACGGTGGGCTTCTCGATGGGCGGCAGCGTCGTGCTGCGGCACGCGGCGCTGTACGACGGGGTCGCGGCCGTCGTCGCGGTGAGCGCCCCGGCGCGCTGGTACTACCGCGGGACCCCGCCGATGCGCCGGGTGCACTTCGCGATCGAGCGGCCGGCCGGTCGCGTGCTCGCCCGGTTCGTGACCCGCACCCGGATCTCCCCGCAGGAGTGGAATCCGGTCCCGCTCGCGCCCTTCGAGGCGGCCGCCGCGATCGCGCCCACGCCGCTGCTGGTCGTGCACGGCGACAACGATCCGTACTTCCCGCTGGATCACCCACGGCAGATCCACCACGCGGCCCGGGCGCCCAAGGAGCTGTGGATCGAGCCGGGGCTGGGACACGCCGAGAACGCGGTCGGCGCGGAGCTGCTCGACCGGATCGGGCGATGGGCCCGGACGCACACCGAAGGGTGATCCGCGCACCGAGGGGTCCGGTCGGCGCGCGAAGGGCGTCATCATGGATGCTGCACACTTCGGCGCCGGCGGCGTGGGAGTCGCGGACGCACAGACGGACACACAGGAGGACGGGCGCGATGGCGGTCGGCACCATGCGGTACTGGGCCGCGGCGAAGGAAGCCGCGGGCACGCCCGAGGAGCCGTACGACGCGGCCACCCTCGCCGAGGCCTTGCGGCGGGCCCACGAGCGGCACGTCGACTCGACCCGCTTCGGCGCGGTCGTCGCGAACTGCTCGTTCGTCGTGGACGGCGACCCCGTGGGCCTGCGCGACCACGCGGCGATCACCCTGACCGACGGCGGCACCGTCGAGGTCCTGCCGCCCTTCGCCGGCGGATGAGCGGCCGGCGCGGGCGCCCGGCGGGCGACCACTACGAGGAGCCGGGCGGCTACGACCCGGCGGCGACGTACCAGGGCGAGCAGGGCCATCCGGTCGAGTCCGCCCCGGCGTACGGCGAGCAGCCGGTGGACGGGTACGGGCAGCCGATCGGGCAACCCGTGGAGCACTACGGGCAGCCCGTCGAGGGCTACGGCGGCTACGCCGAGCCCGCGCAGTACGCGCAGCCGGCCGAGTACGGCGCCTACGGGTACCAGCAGGAGTCCTATCCGCAGACGTACGCGGAGCCGGTCGTCGAGCCGCCGGTCGCCGGGTACGGCCACCAGGACTCGACGAGCGTGCTGCCGGCGATCACCGAGCCCGGCCCGGGCGGGTACGGCTACGACGGTGCCACGAGCCTGCTGCCGGCGATCGTGGACACCGGGGTCGAGGCCGACCCGGCCGGTGCCGAGCCGTATGGGTACCCGGACGAGCCGGCCGACGCGTACGACCCCGACTTCGACCTCGGGCACGGTCACGAGTCCGCGGACGAGCCCGCCTACGTGCCCGCGCAGCGTGCGCCCGTGTCGGCGCCGCGCGAGCCGCGCGAGCCGCGCGCGGCCCGGACGCCGATCTGGGATCCGCCGGGCCTGCTGCCCGCGCTGTGCACGGTCGGCCTCGCCGCCGTGCTCGCGGTGACCGCGATCGCCGGGAAGCCGGCGCTCGTGCTCGGCGTCGCCTTCCTCCAAGTGGTCACCGCCGCCGGATGGTTCCGGCTGAACGGGATGTGGCCCGCGCGGCAGGGCATCGCGCTGGTGGTGCTCGCCTCGTTCGCGACCGACGTCGCGGTGTTCGCCAAGGGCGAGCAGGGACTGGCGAGCGTGCCGGCGGTACTCGCGGTGACGCTGCTCGTGCTGCTGGCGCTACAGGCCCGGAGCGGGGCCCGCCCCGGCGAGTTGCTGCCCGCGCTCACGGTGACCACGTCCGCGGCGCTGATCTCCGCGTTCGACGTCGCCTATCTGGTCGCGGGCGACCTCGAAGGCGGTCCGATGGACCCGGGCGCGGCGGTGGTGCCCGCGGTGCTCGCGGCCGGCGTCGCGACCCTGGTCCGGGCGGTGCCGCTGCCGGCGATCCTCGGGCCGATCGCGGCCTGGCTGCTCGGCACGGCCGCCGGCGCCGCGGCGGGTGTGGCGCTCGGGGGCGACGCGCCCTACGCCGGGCTGCTCGGCGCGGGGGCGGCGGTGCTCGGGCTGCTCGGTGGCCGGGTCGCCGGCTACGACCATCCGTCCAGGTTCGTCCACTTCACCGCCGGTGTATCCCTGCCGCTCGCGCTCGCGGCCCCGGCCGCGTATCTGCTGGGCAGGGTCATGATCGGCTGATTAGGTGTGCGGCGGCGCCGCAGTCACGGGAGGATGCGGCCATGCCGTGGATACGCCGCCGGTCCCGTCCCGGGACGCGGGATGAACCGCCGGGCCCGCCCGCTCGTGATGCGGGTGTGGTGCACCGTTCCGACGTGCTGAGCGCCGAGGCGCAGGCGGATCCGGCGGCGGCCCGCGCCTTCCTCGCGCGGCCCGCGCCGGAGGCCGACATCCCGGCCGCCGACCCGCTGCACTCCGCCTCCCGGATCTCCACCGCCGACGAGGCGGTCATCCGGGCCCTGTACCTCGAACACGCCGGGCCGCTCCTGGGCTTCGCGTTGCGACTGACCGGCGGCGACCGGGCCTGGGCCGAGGACGTGGTCCAGGAGACGCTGCTGCGCGCCTGGCGCCACCCCGAGGCCCTGGACCCCGCTCGCGGCTCGGTCCGCGGCTGGCTCTGCACGGTGGCCCGCAACGTGGTGATCGACGTCGGGCGGGCCCGCCGGGCGCGCCCGCCCGAGACCGGCGACGCGGTGTTGGCGACGGTGCCCGACGAGGGCGCCGAGGCCGAGTTCGACCGGGCCGTGCTCGCGTGGGACGTCGCCGAGGCGATGGCCGCGCTGAGTCCCGAGCACCGGGCCGTGCTGCTGGAGACGTACTACCGGGGCAGTTCGGTGGCCGACGCCGCCAAGGCCCTGGGCGTGCCCGAGGGCACGGTGAAATCACGGACGTACTACGCGCTGCGAGCGCTGCGCGTGGCCTTGGAGGAAAGGGGGTTGGTCCCGTGACGGACACCGGGGACGAGAGCGCGGCGCCGAACGGCACCACTCCCGGCGGTGCGACCCCGCCGAACCCCGCCCCGGCCAGGCCCCCGCACCCGCCGGGCGGTCCGCCGCGGATCGGCTGCGCGGTCGCGCGCCTGGACCTGGGCGCGTTCGTGCTCGGCGCGCTGGCCGAGGACGAGGCCGGGCAGGTCCGCGCGCACCTGGCCACGTGCCCGCGCTGTCGGGCCGAGTACGACGAACTCGCGGGCCTGCCCGGCCTGCTCGCCCGGCTGACCGAGGCCGAGGCACGGGCGAGCGGGGTGGCCGCGAACGGCGCGACGCCCACCCGCCTGCTGGCCGACGCCGCCGGGCGCGCCGGGCGGCGCCGACGGTTGCGCCACGTAGCGGTCGCCGCCGCGGCCGTGCTCGTCGTGCTCGCGGGCGCGCTGGGTTGGGCGCTCGGCGACGCCGGGGGCGACGGCACGACCGCAGCGCCGCCGGCGAGTACGGCCCCGCCGCAGCCCTCCCCGTCGACCACCGCGCCCGCGTCGCCGCCGCCGGGCGGGCGTACCGTCCGCGCGAGCGACCCGCGGTCCGGCGCGGGCGCCGAGCTGCGCTACGCCGCGACCGCGTGGGGCAGCAGCGTGGACCTGACCCTGTCCGGCATCCGCCCCGGCACGCGCTGCCAGCTGGACGTGTACGGCACGAAGGGTCGAGTGGAGACGGCGTCGTCGTGGCAGGTACCGGCCGGCGGGTACGGCCCGGCCGACGAGATTCGCGGCGGGACCAGCATTCCGGTCGGCGAGATCACCCGATTCGCGGTCAGGATCGTCGGCGACGGCGAAGAACTGTTGGAAATTCCCCCTGCGCAACCATGACAAATCTGGACCATTTGCCCGCTTGTCTCAGCAGGCGGACAATTTTGTCTCGCATCCTGGAACAGGCATGACAGGGGCGGTCGCCGTCCCTACGATCGAACCTGTGAAGCGACAGGCGGATGACCTCACCAAGCGGCGCGCAGTGGACCTGTGCCGCACGCAGACCTGCCTGTGTTGCGCTGACTGACTTGTCGACAGTCGTCGTTCGACGGCCCGCCCTCGGCGGACCACGACCGGCCGTCGGCCCTCGGGACCCGAACCGTGTGACGACGCGGTGGAACGGGCGCCCGACCCCCGCGTAGCAATCGCACCATCACACCCGTGTGCCGCGGCGCCGCAGCATGCCCGGGTGTACCCCAAATCAGCGTGAATCCCGCGAACCCCGCGCACTTCTTCACCGGAGGTATCCCATGAGCCGCTCCGACGTTCTCGTAGACGCAGACTGGGTCCAGGCCCACCTGGACGACCCGAAGGTCGTGCTCGTCGAGGTCGACGAGGACACCAGCGCCTACGTGAAGAACCACATCCGCGGGGCGGTGCGCATCGACTGGCGCGACGACCTGCAGGACCCGGTCAAGCGCGACTTCGTCGACGAGGCCGGCTTCGGCGCGCTGCTCTCGGCCAAGGGCATCGCCAACGACGACACCGTGGTGCTGTACGGCGGGAACAACAACTGGTTCGCGTCCTACGCCTACTGGTACTTCAAGCTCTACGGCCACGGCGACGTCAAGCTGCTCGACGGCGGTCGCAAGAAGTGGGAGCTCGACTCGCGTGAGCTCGTCGTCGAGGTCCCCGAGCGCGCCGCGACGAACTACGTCGCCAAGCCGCAGGACACCTCGATCCGCGCCTGGCGCGACGACGTCCTCGCCGCGATCGGCACGCTGAACCTGGTCGACGTGCGTTCGCCCGACGAGTTCTCCGGCAAGCTGCTCGCCCCGGCGCACCTGCCGCAGGAGCAGTCGCAGAAGGCCGGCCACGTGCCGACCGCGAAGAACATCCCGTGGTCGAAGGCCGCCAACGACGACGGCACCTTCAAGTCCAACGAGCAGCTCACCGCGCTCTACGAGGGCGAGGGTGTGGACCTGGCGAAGGACACCATCGCCTACTGCCGCATCGGCGAGCGCTCGGCGCACACGTGGTTCGTCCTGCACGAGCTGCTGGAGCAGGGCAACGTCCGCAACTACGACGGCTCGTGGACCGAGTACGGCGCGCTGGTCGGCGTGCCGATCGAGCTCGGCGACGGCAAGTGACCGACGGCTACACCACCTACCCGACTTCAGGGAGCAAGAACGATGTGCGGTGCGAAGGCCGGCGGCCCGGATCTGGCAGGAGTTGACGTGGCGAAGGAAACCATCATCCAGGGGGCGGTGACCAAGGGCGGTCAGCCGATCAACGGCTATGTGCGCCTGCTCGACGCGGGCGGCGACTTCACCGCCGAGGTGCCCACCTCCGCGACCGGTCAGTTCCGGTTCTTCGCGGCCCCGGGCAACTGGACCGTGCGGGCGCTCGTCCCCGGCGCGACCGTGGACCGCAGCGTCGTGGTGGCCGAGAAGGGCACCGTCGCAGAGGTCGAGATCGCCGTCTGACCCCGACGGGTCGGGTCTCCATCGGACGTACACCTTCGGATCCCGCGACCCGGTCGGTGCCACAGCGGCTCCGCCCCTCCCCACGTGCTCGGGGGAGGGGCGGAGTCGTTTGGTGTGTCCCGTTCGTGGTGGGGGCAGAAAGGTTTCCGTATCTCCCGTGGATGCACTCGGGGCACTCGGGAAACTCGGGATACTCGGGGCACATGGGTAGGGCGCGACGCGGGGAGGCACATGTGGCATGGGTGATCGTGATCATCGCGGGGATCCTGGAGACCGGATTCGCTATCATGCTCAAGCAGAGTCACGGATTCACCCGGCTGTGGCCCACGGTGGGCTTCGCGGCGTGCGCGCTGGGCAGCTTCGGATTGCTCACGTACGCGCTCAAGAGCCTGGAGGTCGGCCCCGCCTACGCGGTGTGGACCGGGATCGGCGCGGCGGGCACCGCGCTGGTGGGCATCTGGCTGCTGAACGAGGGCGCCTCCCCGCTCAAGCTGATCTCGATCGGCCTGGTCCTGCTCGGCGTGATCGGCCTCAACATCTCCGGGATAAGCCACTGAGCCCGGCGCACGGCGGTCGGCGCCGGCCGCGGGTCGGTACAGCCGCGGGTCAGTACACCAGCGCCTGGGCGCCGTCCGCGAGCGCCTCCTGGACGAACACCTGCGCGCCCGCGATCCGGACGCCGGGCAGCACGTCGTCGCCGGTGATCTCGCGCCGGGCCGCGCACTGCGTGCACAGGGTCACCCGGCCGCCCGCGATCAGCGCGGCCAGCAGATCCGGCAGCGGCGCGGCGTGCGGGAGCTCGAACTCGGCGGCGCGGCCCGGCAGCGCGAACCACGACGACTCGCCGGTGAGCCACAGCGACACGTCGACCCCCGACGCGAGCGCCACCGACGCCACCGTGAACGCCTGGGAGCAGCGCTCCGGCGCGTCCTGACCTGCGGTGACCTTGACCACGAGAGATCGCTTCACGATCCGCAGCCTATACACTGAGGCCGTTTGGCGACCCGCCGGCCGGATCCGGTCGATACGTAACGTACGAAGCACGAGGAGCACCCGGGCGATGCACATCTTCTTCATTGCGCTGCTGGCCGTGGTGGGCGTCCTGGTCGCCTGGTTCGCCGCCCTGACCGTGTCCAAGCTGTACAAGGGCCAGAACTGACCCGTGGCCGGGTAGGCTGATCCGCCGTACCCGACCCCGGAAGCGGCTTCTCTCACATGATCGAAATCCCGGACGACCTGCACTTCGACGCCGTCCCGCTCGCGTTCCTGCTCGGCACCTGGGAAGGCGCCGGCGTCGGCGACTATCCGACGATCGAGGCGTTCCGCTTCGGGCAGCAGGTCACCTTCGGCTACATCGCGAACAAGCCGTTCCTGACCTACACGTCGCGCACCTGGCTGCTCGACGACGCGGGCGAGCGGGTCCGGCCGCTGGCGACCGAGACCGGGTTCTGGCGCTCGAAGTTGGACGGTTCGGTCGACGTCACGCTCGCGCACCCCACCGGGATCGTGGAGGTCTGGCTCGGCAAGGTGGACGGCCCGCGCCTGGAGATGCGCACCGACGTCGTCGCGCGCACCGAGGACGCGAAGGAGTACACGGCGGGCCACCGGCTCTACGGTCTGGTCAAGGGCGAGCTGATGTACGCCTTCGACATGGCCGCCATGGGGCAGCCATTGCAGGCGCACGTGTCCGCTCAGCTCAAGCGGGTCGACGCGGACCTCGCCGCCGAATAGCACGGCGCCCGGTCCGCACTCGTAAACTTCCGGCGTGAGCACTGACTGGAAGCACGAACTTCGGGAGAAGGGCTACCGGCTCACGCCGCAGCGCCAACTCGTCCTCGAAGCGGTGAACACCCTGGGGCACGCGACGCCGGACGAGATCCTGGTGGAGGTGCACAAGACCGCCGGCGGGATCAACATCTCGACGGTCTACCGCACCCTCGAACTGCTCGAACAACTCGACCTGGTCACCCACGCCCACCTGGGGCACGGCGCGCCGACCTATCACCCGGCGGACGTCGGGGGGCACCTGCACCTGGTGTGCCGGGACTGCGGCACGGTGATCGAGGTCGAGACCGAGGTCGCGGCAGCGCTGGGCGAGCGGATGCGCGCCGAGCACGGCTTCGACGTCGACCTCGCGCACTTCGCGATCTTCGGCCGCTGCGCCGACTGCACGGCCGCCCGGGTTCCCTGAGGTCCACTCGGCCGGTCTCGTACTGTGGGGGTATGCCCACGAGTCCTTTGCTGTCCCTGCCCCGAGCGGTCGCCGCGGAAGCCCCCGACGCCGGCGTCGCCGCGCACTATGGCGACCCCCTGCGCGAACAACGCCGGCTGGAGGCGGGCGAGGGATTCGTCGACCTGTCGCACCGTGACGTGATCAAGGTGAGCGGCCCCGACCGGCTGAGCTGGCTGCACTCGCTCACCACGCAGCACCTCACCGCGCTGAAGCCGCACGAGGCGACCCTGACGCTCGTGCTGAGCCCGCACGGGCACATCGAGCACGCGCTGTACGGCGTGGACGACGGCGAGGCTTTCTGGGCCCACGTGGAGCCCGGCGAGGCGCCCGCCCTGGTCGCGTTCCTCGACGGCATGCGCTTCCTGCTGCGCGTCGAGGTCGCGGACGTGTCCGCCGACTTCGCGATCGTGTACGAGGCGGCCGACCCCGGCGACACGCCCGAGGACGTACTCGTGCGCACGAGCGCCCACGGGCGCGAGCTGTTCCTGCCCCGCGAGCGCCTGGAGGCGTACGGGCGCGACCACGCGAACCCGGCCGGCATGTGGGCCTACGAGGCGCTGCGGATCGCCGCGCACCGGCCGCGGCTCGGCCGCGAGACCGACCACCGCACGATCGTGCACGAGCTGGGCCTGATCGACACCGCCGTGCACCTCGACAAGGGCTGCTACCGCGGCCAGGAGACGGTCGCGCGCGTGCACAACCTCGGCCGCCCGCCGCGCCGCCTGGTCTTCCTGCACCTGGACGGCACGCCGGAGGCGCTGCCCGCGCACGGCGCGCCGGTCGAACTCGAGGGCCGCCAGGTCGGATTCGTGACCAGCGCGTCGCGCCACCACGAACTCGGCCCGATCGCGCTGGCCCTGATCAAGCGCAACACCGCGGTGGACGCGGAACTGCTCGCCGGCGGCGTGCCGGCGACCCAGGAGGTCGTGGTCCCCGCGTAGGGCCCAGGGCGTCTCCAGTGCCGTGGCCGGGAACCGGTGAACGTTCCCGGCCACGGTACTAGCGGATCTCGCGGCGGCGGATGCGGTGGATGCGCCGCCGCTGCGAGCGGTCCAGGGCGAAGTAGGCGACGACGGGCAGGCCGATCGCGACGGCCACCACGGTCCAGGCGATCCAGGACGGCAGCAGGATCAGCGCGATGATGGCGATGACGATCCCGCCCGCGATGTACGGGCCACGGTGCGACATGGGTCCAACCCCTTTCGGTCGGTGTACCTGACGCCATTCTCCGTCGATACCCGCGCGGGGAACATGGGGACAACCCCCGCCGTCCCGCGCCCGCCCTACATGTCCACCACGAGCGTCATCGGGCCGTCGTTGACGAGCGCGACCTTCATGTCCGCGCCGAACACCCCCGTGCCCACCTGCGCGCCGAGGTCGCGCAGCTCGGCGACGACCGCGGCCACGAGCGGCTCGGCGACCGGTCCGGGCGCGGCCTCGTTCCAGGTCGGCCGGCGGCCCTTGCGGGCGTCGCCGTAGAGCGTGAACTGCGAGATCACCAGGAGCGGCGCGGCCAGGTCCGAGCAGGACTTCTCGCCGTCGAGCACGCGCATGGTCCACAGCTTCGCGGCCATCCGGCGCGCGATCTCGGGGGTGTCGGAGTGCGTGACCCCGACCAGTACGCACAGTCCGGGGCCCACGATCGAGCCGACGATCTCCCCTTCGACGGTCACGGATGCTTCGGTCACAACCTGCAGGACGGCGCGCATGGCCCCATTCTGCACACCCGTCCGGAGCGATTCCGAGCCATCTGGCACGCGGTGGTCTGTCCGACATGACACGATGCGTCTCATGGTGGATCTTCCCGACGGAGTGGCCCCGGAGGCCATCCGCGCACTCACGCTGAGTCGGGTTCGCGAACTCATGCGTGACGCCCAGCGCGAGGAGAACGATCTGTCCTATCTGCGGAGGCTGCTCCAAGGGCGGATCGACATCCTGCGCGCGGAACTGGCCCGGCGCTCGGGGCAGGACGGCGCCGAGCCCGAATCGCCGGTGGTCGGTCGGCTGCCGGAGATCCTGTCCGAATCCAGACCGCCCACGCGGGGCGCGCGACACGTCAACGTCCAGCCGCCGCGCACCGATCGCTACCGCAGCTGGATCGAGCAACTGCTCGCGGACGTGGGCCTGTCCGACCTCGCCGCGCATACCGACGCGGAACTGGGGGAGGCGCTCGACAAGCTCGGCAGCCACGAGCACGAGGTGTCCTCGCGCCGGCACCGCCTCCAGCGGACCGCCGACGACTGCGCCACCGAGATCACCCGTCGCTACCGCGAGGGCGAGGCCAAGGTGGAGGACCTGCTGTCCGGCCGCTAGGGCGTGGGCCACCACCGCGGGAGCGGACCGGTGGATTCGACTCCGGATATCTTTGCTAGCAGCGTGCTTGCAATAGCAAGCAGGGTCTGTGCATGCTGGAGCCATGGCTGGTCTGAACGTCGGCTCGTTGGGTGAGTACATCCGGGAGCAACGCCGCAACGCGCAGTACTCGCTTCGGCAACTCGCCGAGGCGGCCGGGGTCTCGAACCCCTATCTGAGCCAGATCGAGCGCGGCCTGCGGCGGCCGAGCGCGGAGATCCTGCAACAGATCGCGAAGGCCCTCCGCATTTCTGCCGAAACGCTCTACGTGCAGGCGGGCATCCTCGACGAACGCGAAGAGGGTGACCGCGAGGTGCGCACCGCGATCATGGCGGACCCGGCGATCAGCGACCGCCAAAAGCGCGTCCTCATAGAAATCTACGAGGCATTCCGCAAGGAGAACGCGCAGGACGGCGCGGCGCAGGACGGCAAGGGCGCCGCCGAAGGAACCGAGAACGGCAAGGACGGTCGGTCCGCAACCGACCACCTCGATCCCGACGAGTGAGGAACACCATGGCGATCGCCACGGAACTGAAGAAGACCCTGACCGACACCACCCCGCTGTACGCCGTCGCCGGCGCGGGCGACCTGATGGTGGAGAAGCTCCGCGAACTGCCGGAGAAGCTCCGGGTCGAGATCACCACCGACCCGAAGGTGCTGCGCGAGCGCTTCCAGACGCTCCCCGACCGCACCCAGACCTTCGCCAAGTCCCAGGTGGACAAGGCCAAGGAGCTCTACGAAGACCTCGCGGCGCGGGGCGAGAAGCTGGTGAAGCGGGTCGACCGCCAGGAGAGCACCAAGCGGGCCAAGTCGGCCGTGAACACCACCGAGAGCAAGGCCAAGGCCACCACGACCGCGGCCAAGCGCGGCGTGGCCAACGCCAAGGCGCAGGCCAAGGCCACCGCCACGGCCGCCGGCAAGACCGCCGACGCCGCGGCCGACGCGATCGAGCAGGGCGCCAAGAAGATCGGCGACTCGGCCGCCAAGCCGACGCCCGGCGCGGGCGCCTGACACACCGGAGTGCGACCTCGGGAGACCCGAGGTCGCACTCCGCGTGCCAGACTGGTTCTCCGGCACGACGTGGCGGCACGGGGCGGCCGCGCAGAGGAGGATCGATGGAACTGGCCATGGCCGATGGTCTGCTGACGGCCAAGTTCAACGAGCTGATGACGTGGCTCTTCCTCGGCATCCTGTTGCTGAAGGTCTTCTGCCTGTTCGACGCCGCCTTCCGGCGCGAGGACGCGTACCGCGCCGCGGACAAGCAGAAGAAGTCGTTCTGGCTGATCCTGCTCGGTGTCGCGGTCGTGGTCGACGTCCTGCCGACCGGCCTGGGCCTGCTGCTCATGCTGGCCGGCCTGGTCGCGGCGATCGTCTACCTCGTGGACGTCCGGCCCGCGCTCAAGCAGGTCGGCGGTCGGCGCGGCGGCGGTGGCGGCCGGAACATGGGGCCCTACGGCCCCTGGTGAACCGCCCCGGCGCGGTCAGCGCGCCGGGAGCTCGACCACCGCCTCGGCGGGTGGCGGCACCGAGTCGTGCGGCTCGGCCGCGGCCGTCGCGGGCGGGTCCTTCGGGGGCGGGCCCGGCAGGGTCCAGCGGATCGTCGTCCCACTCTCGGTGTCGGGGTCGAGCCAGATCCGCCCGCCGTGGTACTCGACGATCTTCTTGCACATCGCCAGGCCGATGCCGGTGCCGGCGTAGGCGTCCTTGGGGTGCAGGCGCTGGAAGATGACGAAGATCCGGTCCGCGTACTGCGACTCGATCCCGATGCCGTTGTCGGTGCAGGAGAACTCCCACTGCTCGCCGTCCCAGCGGGCGCCGAGGTGCACGCGCGGGACGGCCTCGGCGCGGAACTTGATCGCGTTGCCGACCAGGTTCTGCACCAGCTGACCCAGCAGCAGCGCGTCGCCCACGACCGTGGGCAGCGGGTCGGCGGTGACCTCCGCGTCGCTCTCCTCGCGGGCGGCGGCCAGCGCGTGCAGCGCGTGGTCCAGGCACCGGCCGAGGTCGACGTCGCCGCGTTCGGTGTCGAGCCGGCCCACCCGGGAGAACGTGAGCAGGTCGTTGATCAGCGTCTGCATGCGCTTGGCGCCGTCCACCGCGAACGCGATGTACTGGTCGGCGCGTTCGTCCAGCTGCCCCTTGTAGCGCTTCTCCAGGAGCTGGCAGAAGCTCGCGACCTTGCGCAGCGGTTCCTGCAGGTCGTGCGAGGCCACGTAGGCGAACTGCTCCAGTTCGGCGTTGGACCGGCGCAGGTCCTCGGCCTGTTCGTCGACGAGCACGCGCGCGGCCTCGGTACTGCGCAGTTCCTCGACGATCCGGTCCCGCATCGAGTTCACGTCGTGCGTCAGCGCGGTGATCTCGGCCGGGCCCCGGCCGGTCAGCTCGTGGCCGTAGTCGCCCTTGGTGACCCGACGCACCTGCTCGCCCAGGTGTTCCAACGGCTGGGTGACCATTCGCCGGAACAACAGCCCCACCACCACCAGCAGGCCCGCGAACAGCACGGCCACCGAGATCAGCGTCGCGGTGAGCATGCGGGCGTCCTCGGCGAGCTCGGCGCGGGCGGCCAGGCGGGCGTCGTTCAGGTGCGTCTGCTGGTTCGTGATCGCCTGGCGCAGCGCGTCGAACAGGCCCTTGCCCTGATCGGACAGGAGACTGTCGGGGTCGCTCCGACCCTGGGCCAGGGCCGGCTCGGCGTAGGAGGAACGCCACGCCTGGGCTTTGGCGCGGACGTCGGCGAGGTCCGCCCGCAGTCGGTCGCCCTCGGCGGAGGACGGCAGCAGTTCGTCCAGGCGGGTGTAGGCCCGGTCCTCCTCGGCGCGGCCCACCGTGTACGGCTCGCGGAAGCTCGGGTCGCCGCTGATCAGCCTGCCGCGGACGCCGGTCTCCTGGTCGATCAGCGCGTTCTCCAGGCGCAGCGAGGTGTTGGCGGCCGGTTCGAGCCGGTCCAGGACGGTGTCCCGCGAGTCGTTCAGCCGGGATATCGCGAACGCTCCGACCGCCGCGGAGATCACGATCACCAGCGCCAGCAACCCGAGCGCCAGGCCGACGACCTGGCGCATGCGGGGGCCGCGCCGCCGCTTCGTGCGTGTCTCGATCCCGGTCACGCAGTACCGTCCTCACCCGTCGTCTGGCCCGGCAGGACCGGATGTCCGCCCTGCACGCCGTGCAGCGGGCGGTCCGGATCGTGCCGCAGCAGCAACACCGCCACGTCGTCGTTGAGGCTGCCCCCGTGCAGGGCTTCCACCTCGGCGACGGCGGAATCGATCAGGTCGTATCCGGACCGCCCGGCCGCGACCAGTCGTCCGATCAGGGGCAGCAGGCCCTCGGTGCCGAGCCGTTCGGGACCCGGGCCGATCCGGCCTTCTATCAGCCCGTCGGTGTACAGCAGCAGCGACCAGTCGCGGCCGAGCTCCATCGACTCGTAGCCCCAACGGCCGTCCGGGAACAGGCCCAGGGCCGGCCCGGTCGCGCCCTCGGACAGTGGGGCGACGCCCTTGGGGGTCAGCAGCAGCGGGGCCGGGTGGCCCGCGAGATAGACCCGACCGTGTCTGCGGTCCGGCTCGATGATCGTCATGCACAGGGTCGCGAACATCTCGTCCGAGCGCCGCTCGTGCTCGAAGATGCGTTCCAGCGTGGTGAGCAGTTCGCCGCCGGTGAGGCCGGCGAAGATCAGCGAACGCCAGGCGATCCGCAGGTTGACCCCGAGCGCGGCCTCGTCCGGACCGTGTCCGCACACGTCGCCGATCATCACGTGCACGCGCCCGTCGGCGGTCTGCACCGCGTCGTACAGGTCCCCGCCGAGCAGCGCGCGCTGTCGGCCCGGGCGGTAGCGGGCGCGGAAGTCGAGGGAGGGGTCGCGCAGGATCGGCGCCGGCAGCAGCCCGCGCTCCAGACGCGCGTTCTCCTGTGCGCGCAGCTCCGACTCGACCAGCCGGCGCTGCGACTCGTCGGCCCGCTTGCGCTCCAGGGCGTAGCGGATCGCCCGGGACAGCAGCGAGCCGTCGATCTCCTGCTTGACCAGGTAGTCCTGGGCGCCGGCGGCGACCGCGGCCGAGCCGCGATGCGCGTCGGACAGGCCGGTCAGCACGATCACCGCGGTCCGCGGCGCGAACGAGAGCAGTCGGTGCAGGCCGTTGAGGCCCTCCGCGTCGGGCAGCCCGAGATCGAGCAGGACACAGCCGATGTCGTCACCGAGCTTGACCATGGCCTCGGCCATCGATCGGGCCCACACGATCTCCATCGGGTCGGGGGAGTCCGCGAGCAACTCCTCGACCAGGAAGGCGTCCCCGGCGTCGTCCTCGATCAGCAGGACGCGCAGCGGGTGCGCGGCGAGCGCGACCGGATCCGAGTCCACCGCGACGGACATCGGTACCGCGCGATACTCGGCCTTCCCGACCGCTCCGCCGTCGCCGCCGTACGCGGGGCGCACGCCACCACCTCCGGAATTGATGTCACCGAGCGGATCGTTGTCGTCCGGCAATCGAAAAAGGACGATAGCGCGGGCGGCTGGGGGCGGGTAACCGTGCGGGTTGTCCCTACCCCGCGTCGTCGGCCCGATTCGCCGCCTCGCGCAGCACCACGAGGGACCGCACGAGCCCGTCCAGGTCGCCGGGCTCCAGGTGTATCAATACCCGGGCGAGGGCCTGGCGGCGGGCGGATCGCAGTTCCGCCACGAATCGGACCCCGGCGGGCGCCAGTCGCAGCACCACCTCCCGGCGGTCGGTCGTACTCGGACCGCGCTCCAGCAGGCCGGCGGCCACCAGGCGATCGCACAGCCGGCTGGCCGAGGAGGGGATGGCCCGCAGTCGGCCGGCGAGCATGTTCAGGTTGATGCCCTCGTGGTCGGCGATCACGAGCAGGGCCCGCAGCTGGGACGGCGACACCCGGCCTCCCGGCTCGTCGTGCGCGTGGGTTCGTACCGCGGCCATCCACTCGCACAGTGCGTCCACACGATCGAGCAGTTCCGCGGGTAGGTCCCCTTCTCCTCGGGCCACGGACATCCGGCCACTGTGCCGGCTAACCGAGTGGGAGCGCCACGGGCGTTGCCGGCACGCTTGCGGCCATGACACGGATAACGCTGGTTCGCGGCGACATCACCGAGCAGCACGTGGACGCGATCGTGAACGCGGCGAACTCGTCGCTGCTGGGCGGCGGCGGTGTCGACGGGGCGATCCACCGCAGGGGTGGTCCGGAGATCCTGGCGGAGTGCCGGGCGCTGCGCGCGGCCAAGCTCGGTCGTGGCCTGCGGCCCGGTGCGGCGGTGGCCACGACGGCGGGGCTGCTCCCGGCGCGCTGGGTGATCCACACGGTGGGACCCGTGTACAGCCACACCGAGGACCGGTCCGCGCAACTCGCCTCCTGCTACCGCGAGTCGCTGCGGGTGGCGGACGAACTGGGCGCGACCACCGCGGCCTTCCCCGCGGTGTCCGCGGGCGTCTACGGCTGGCCGATGGAGGACGCGGCCAGGATCGCGGTCGAGACCGTGCACGCGACGCCGTCCGGGTTGGAGGAGGCACGCTTCGTCCTGTTCGAGGCCCGCGCGTACATCGCGTTCGAGAACGCGGTCGCGGCGCTCTGACGGTCGCGACCCCCCGAACACCGACCCGAACCCCGAACACGCGAGCGGGCCGAGCCCGAAGGCCCGGCCCGCTCACGGCGTCTCGCGTCAGGTGCGGGTCGGCGTGGACCCCGCGCTGCCCGACGGTTTGCTCGTCCCCGACTTGCTCGGGCTGCTCGTCGCCGGCGGTGTCGAGGGCGTCGTCGGCGGAACCGATGTGGGCGGTTGCGTCGTCGGCGGCTCGGTGGTCGGCGGCTCGGTCTCGGGCGGCTCGGTGGCCGGTGGCTCGGTGGTCGGCGGGTTCGTCGTCGGCGGCGGCGTCGTCGGTGGCGTGACCGGCGGCGTCGTAGGCGGCTTGGCCGGCGTCGTGGGCTGTCCCGGGACGTGGGGGATCGCCGGCGCGTTCACCGTGCCCGCGCCCGCGTCCGGTCGCACGACGCCCAGGATCGGCATCGACCCGGCGTTGGCGACCGTGATCGTGCGGCCCGGTCGGGGCGCGTGCACGATCTTGCCGTTACCCAGGTACATGCCGATGTGGCTCGCGTCGGAGTAGTAGACGATCAGGTCGCCCGGGCGCATCTCGGCGACCGACACCCGCGGCAGCGACGCCCACTGCTCCTGGGACGTGCGGCGGATCGGGACCCCCGCGAACGCCCACGCCTTCGAGGTCAGGCCGGAGCAGTCGTAACCCTGCGGACCGACGCCGCCCCAGATGTAGGGCAGGCCGATCTTGTCGATCGCCCACGCGATGGCCAGCGCGGCCTTGGGCGAGGTCTGCTGGTCGGGCTTGCCGATCAGCGTGCTCAGCTGGGTCTGCCCGGCCTGCGCGGACAACTCCTCCATCCGGGCCAGCTCGGCGAGCTGCTCGGGCGTGAGGCCGGCCAGTATCTTCTCGGCCTCGGCGATGCGCGTCTCGATGTCGGTCTTGGCCTTGGCCGCTTCCTGCTCCAGCCGACGGCTCTCCGCGAGCTGTGCGTCCGCGCTCTTTTGCATCGCCGTGAGCTGCAGTTCGGCCTGCTTGGCCCGGGCAATGGTGTCGAGCTGCGTCTGCGAGATGTGCTTGTACGCCGGCGCGTCCCGGAGGAACTGCTGCGGGTCCGAGGACAGCATCAGCGTCAGCATCGGGTCCATGCCCCGGGTGGTGTACTGCAGTCGGGCCAGCCGGCCGAGGTCGTCGCGGGCCTTCTCGACGTTCTGTCGGGCCCAGACGACGCCGGCGTTGACGTCGTTGACCTTGATCTGCGTGCGGCCGAGTTGCTCGGTCGTGGCGTTGTACCGCTCGGTGGCCTGCTCGGCCTGGCGGTACAGCTCGGCGACCCGGGCCTGGGCGGCCAGCAGGTCCTGCACGGACGTGATCGCGGTATTGGCGGGCGGCGCGGGCGGGACTCCGGGGGCCGCCCACGCGTTGCCGCCGAACAGGGCCGCGCACAACAGTGCCGCGCCGCAGGTGGTCACAGCCCGGGTTCGCAGGCCGGACCGGCCCCCGAGTTTCACCATGCTTTCGCCCTTTCGGAAATCGAATGCGTTCTGCGACGATTCGGACGATTCACTGCGGCGGTGCCGAAACAAACCGAAACCGGCACTCGATGGATGGCAGGTCCCGAGGACCGGTTCAGCGTCGGATCCTTGCATGTTCCGGCTGCGATGGGCAGAGGAACATTCGTGATCGTCCGGTTATCGGATCGGGCGAAACGGTTCAATTACGGATGAGACGCCGCCCCGTACCCCTGTCGAGTGAATGTCGTTCGCAAAAGATTTCACGTGCCTTTTCCGATCGGACACGAGTCACCGGGAATGTATCAACACCGTGATCTGATATTTCGGTCGGACGGGGCGACCGCCGACCACGCCACGGTCAGCTCGCCCTGTCGCCGGCGCGCGGGTCCGTCGCACACCGGCCAGTCCCGGGCCAACGTGTCCGTCGCCGCGATCCAGCGCTGCCGGGCCCCGAACGCCCCGAGCGGCGCGTGCAGATCCCACGCCCGGTCGAACGCGGTCAGGAACGCGTGTATGGGCTCACCGGGCACATTGCCGTGGATCAGCGCCTTGGGCAGCCGCTCGGCCAGCTCGGACGGGCGATCGAAACCGGCGAGCCGGGTCGCGAACGTGACCGTGCGCGGCCGCGCGTCCGCCCCGATGCCCAGCCACACCGCGCGCCGGCCCAACTCGTCGCACGTGCCCTCCACGAGCAGCCCGTCCGGCGCCAGCCGCGCGCACATCCGCGCCCAAGCCGCCGGCACCGCGTCCTCGTCGTACTGCCGGAGCACGTTGAACGCCCGGATCACGGTGGCCGAGCGCCCCGCGGGCAGCGGCACCTCGAAGCCGCCGCGCGCGAACGTCAGGCGCTCGCGCGCGTACGGCAGGGCCGCGGCGACCCGCTCCGGATCGATCTCGAACCCGACCACCTCGACGTCGGGCCGCACCGTGCGCAGTCGCCGGAGCAGTTCGAGGGTGGTCACCGGCGACGCGCCGTAGCCGACGTCGACCACCAGTGGATCGGCCGCGGTCCGCAGCAGTCGCCCGTGCACGCCGGTCAGCCACCGGTCCACCCGGCGCAGCCGATTCGGATTGGTCGTCCCGCGAGTGATCACTCCCGAGGGTCGGGATCGAGCCCCCGCTCCCGGAGCGCCGTGTCCCGGTATGCCGCGCGTGCCCATGCTCGCAGCGTAGGGGAACACCTCCGTACGCCCCCGCAAGCGGTCCGGATCACACTCCGGGAGGGAATCCCCTCCCACCACCATGGGTTAGGTCATGAGTTGGGCCGCAAACGATCGATCGGCGACCCACGGTCGATGGAAGCTCGATACAAGTAGTACCTCTGTACGACCAGCATCTCCGCACGACCGCGAAACCGCACGACACGACAACACAAGACGACATGGCACGGGGCCGGCCAGGGAGGTCAACGAGTGAGCCACCACGTCCAGCGCGCGACCAGACTCGGAGCGCGCCGGGGGGCACCTCGTCGGATCGCGACGCTGAGCGTTCACACCTCCCCACTGCACCAACCGGGCACCGGCGACGCCGGCGGCATGAACGTCTACATCGTCGAACTGAGCAAGCGGCTCGCCGCGCTCGGCATCGAGGTCGAGATATTCACCCGCGCCACCGGCAGCGACCTGCCCCCGGTGGTCGAGATGGCCCCGGGAGTGCTGGTCCGGCACGTCACCGCGGGACCGTACGAGGGCCTGTCCAAGGAGGACCTGCCGGCCCAGCTGTGCGCGTTCACATCCGGCGTGCTGCGCACCGAGGCCATGCGCGACCCGGGCCACTACGACCTCGTGCACTCGCACTACTGGCTGTCCGGCCAGGTCGGCTGGCTCGCCAAGGAGCGCTGGGGTGTGCCGCTGGTGCACACCATGCACACGATGGCCAAGGTCAAGAACGCCTCGCTCGCGGGCGGCGACGCCCCCGAACCCAGGGCCCGGGTGATCGGCGAGTCCCAGGTGGTCGAGGCGGCCGATCGCCTGGTCGCCAACACGGTCGAAGAGGCCGAGCAGCTGATGGACCTGTACGACGCGACCGCCGAACAGGTCGCGGTGGTCAACCCCGGCGTGGACCTGGAGACGTTCAGCCCCGGCAACATGGCCGAGGCGCGCCGCCGGCTCGGCGTGCCGGTGGACGCCACGGTGATCCTGTTCGCGGGCCGGATCCAGCCGCTCAAGGCCCCCGACGTGCTGCTGTACGCGATCGCCCACCTGTTGCAGGCCGACCCGACCCTGCGCGACTCGCTCGTCGTCGCGGTGGTCGGCGGCCCGAGCGGGAACGGCCTCGCCGCGCCGGAGCACCTGCAGAAGCTCGCCGCGACGCTCGGCATCCACGACGTGGTCAGGTTCCAGCGTCCCGTCCGCCAGGACGTCCTGGCCGACTGGTACCGCGCGGCCACCGTCGCGGTCGTGCCGTCCTACAACGAGTCCTTCGGCCTGGTGGCCATCGAGGCCCAGGCCTGCGGCACCCCCGTGGTGGCGGCGGCGGTCGGCGGCCTGCCCACCGCGGTGCGCGACGGCGTCTCGGGCACCCTCGTCCGGGGGCACAACCCGGTGGACTACGGCCTGGCGCTGCGCGACCTGATCAGGGCCCCGGCGATGCGCGAGGACTACTCGGCGGGCGCCGTCCGGCACGCGGCGGCCTTCGGCTGGTCCTCGGCGGCGGCGTCGATGGCGGAGGTGTACGCGGAGACGCTGGCCCGCAGCGCGGCCCCGCGTGGTCGGGTCGTGGGCGGGCAGTAGCGTCGGTGTGTCGAGACGATTGGGGCAGGTCGTGGGAGCAGCGCAACAGGATCAGGCCGCGGAGACCGTCCGCGCGGCCCTGAAGGACGCCGGCGTCGAGTGGGAGCAGCCCAAGCCGGACACGTTCGTCGCGGTCCTGCCGGGCACGCGCAAGCTCAAGACGACGGTCGCGCTCACCGTCAACGCGCACACCCTCGCGGTGAGCGCGTTCGTGGTCCGGAACGCCGACGAGAACCACGCGGCCTTCTACCGCTGGCTCCTGGAGCGCAATGTGCGCCTGTACGGCGTGGCCTTCGCCGTCGACAAGGTCGGCGACGTCTACCTGAACGGCCGGCTGCCGATCGGCGCGGTGACCACCGACGAGGTGGACCGCATCCTCGGGGTCGTGTTGCAGGCCGCCGACGACAGCTTCAACACGCTCCTGGAGATCGGCTTCGCCACCTCGATCCGGCGCGAATGGGACTGGCGCGTCGAACGCGGCGAATCGCTGAAGAACCTGGAGGCGTTCGCCCGCTTCGCCGCGCCGGAGAACCGGGAATAGCAATTCGCCCCATATCAGGAGAAAAAGGCCGTTGCCGGGGCCCCGATCGCCTCGATTAGGCTCCTGGGCATGGCTGATGCTCTCTACAAACTGGTCCTTCTGCGGCACGGCGAAAGCAAGTGGAACGAAGCGGGTCTTTTCACCGGCTGGGTCGACGTCGACCTGACCGAAAAGGGTGAGAAGGAGGCCGCGCGCGGCGGGCAGCTGCTGCTCGACGCGGGTGTCCTGCCGGACGTTCTGCACACCTCGCTCCAGCGCCGCGCGATCCGCACCGCGCAGCTCGCGCTCGACGTGGCCGACCTGAACTGGCTTCCGGTCCGCCGCTCGTGGCGGCTCAACGAGCGGCACTACGGCGCGCTCCAGGGCAAGGACAAGAAGCAGACCCTCGAGGAGTTCGGCGAGGAGCAGTTCATGCTCTGGCGCCGCTCCTACGACACCCCGCCGCCGCCGCTCGCGGACGACGACGAGTACTCGCAGTTCGACGACCGCCGGTACGCGTCGCTGCCGGTCGAGATCCGGCCGCGCACCGAGTGCCTCAAGGACGTCGTCGAGCGCATGCTCCCCTACTGGTACGACGCGATCGTGCCGGACCTGCTCGGCGGCGACACGGTCCTGGTCGCCGCGCACGGCAACTCGCTGCGCGCGCTGGTCAAGCACCTGGACGGCGTCTCGGACGCCGACATCGCGGGGCTGAACATCCCCACCGGCATCCCGCTGCTGTACGAGCTGGACGCGAACCTGCGCCCGCTGACCCCGGGCGGCCGCTACCTCGACCCCGAGGCCGCCGCGGCGGCGATCGAGGCGGTCAAGAACCAGGGCCGCAAGTAAGCGCGGACCACCGCTCGCGAAACACCGCGTGAAGCAACCCCTACAGAACGCCGCGTACGGAACACCGCTCGCGAAACGTCGCGTACGGGACACGGTGTGAAGTCGATCGGCTCCGCGCGGGGCGCCCTACCTGTCACGGAAGGGGTGAGGCGCCCCGCACGGGCCGGGCTCTGGGCCCGAACACCGGGTTACCGGGTTCTAGCGACCGCAGCTGCCTCCGCAGTTGCACGCGGAACCCGACTTGCAGCCGCAACCGCAGTTCGATGGGCAGTTGCAGCCCGGTACGGGGGCTTGCGGCTGGGGCGGGGTCTGAGTGTCGGGCATAACGACCTCCGAACGATCACCGGTGACAGGCGTGGCGCACGGGTGAACGACACATGAAGATCTGCATGTGGGACCCTCTGGACGGTTTCACCCGTTCGGAGCAGCTCTACCCTGGAACATGTGGACGTGAACGTTGCTGCTGCCGCTTTGGCCGCTGTATCCGGATTGGCCGTGGGCGTAGCCGGCACCTTGGCTTTCCGCTGGAGTGAGCGAGTCCAGGGTCGGGGTACGGCCGTCGCGCCCGCCGCGACCCCCTCGCTGCCGCCCGGTGTGGCCACCGTGCTGTCCGTGCTGCGCTCCTCGGCGGTGGTCCTGGACGAGACCGACACCGTCGTGAAGGCGAGTTCGGCGGCCTACAAGTTCGGCCTCGTACGCGGGGACCAACTCGTTCCCGAGGACCTGCTCGTGATGGCCAAGGAGACCAGGCGGGACGGTGAGATAAGGCAGCGCGACCTGCTCCTGGAGCGCGCGGACGGCGAGCAACACGAGTTCGAGGTGTCCGCGCGGGTCGCCCCGCTGGGGTCCCGGCTGGTGTTGCTGCTGGTCGAGGACCGCACCGAGGCCCGGCGGGTGGACGCGGTCCGCCGCGACTTCGTGGCCAACGTGAGCCACGAGCTCAAGACCCCGGTCGGCGCGCTGTCGCTGCTTGCCGAGGCGGTCATGGACGCGAGCGACGATCCCGAGGCGATCATCCGCTTCGCGGGTCGGATGCAGATCGAGTCGGCCCGGCTGACCAACCTGGTCCAGGAGCTGATCGACCTGTCCCGGGTCCAGAACGACCATCCGCTGCACCACGTCGGTCCGGTACCGCTGGACGAGCTCGTCGCGGAGGCCGCCGACCGGTGTCGGCAGGCCGCGGAGTCCAAGCAGATCACCCTGGTGATCGGCGGCGACCCGGGCCTGATCGTGCCGGGCGACCACAATCAACTGGTGATGGCCCTCGGCAACCTCGTCGAGAACGCGGTCAACTACAGTCCCGCCCGCACAAGGGTCGACATCGAGGTCAGAGCGGAGTCGCGAATGGCCGTCATCACCGTTTCCGACCAGGGCCTGGGGATTCCCCAGCGGGACCTGGATCGCATCTTCGAGCGGTTCTACCGCGTCGATCCGGCCCGTTCGCGGGCCACCGGCGGTACCGGCTTGGGCCTGTCCATCGTCAAGCACATCGCGGCGGGCCACGGGGGAGAGGTAACCGTGCGCAGCCTGGAGGGTGTGGGATCCACCTTCACCCTCGTGCTGCCGTTCAAGACCGCCGGATCGCATACCTCTCAATCGATGTCGATGACATCGTCGACCCCATCCATGGAGGCTTCACGATGACCCGTGTGCTCGTCGTCGAAGATGAAGAGTCCTTCAGCGACGCGCTGTCGTACATGCTTCGCAAGGAAGGCTTCGAGGTGGCCGTCGCCGCCACCGGACCCGAGGCCCTGGAGCTGTTCGACCAGGGTGGCGCCGACCTGGTGCTGCTCGACCTGATGCTGCCCGGGCTGCCCGGCACGGAGGTGTTCCGCGGGCTGCGGGCCAAGTCCAACGTGCCGGTCATCATGGTCACGGCCAAGGACAGCGAGGTGGACAAGGTCGTCGGCCTCGAGATCGGCGCCGACGACTACGTCACGAAGCCGTACTCCACGCGCGAGCTGATCGCCCGGATCCGGGCGGTGCTGCGGCGTCAGGGCGGTGAGCCGACCGACGAGCCGCGCGCCATCGAGGCCGGTCCGGTCCGGCTCGACGTGGAGGCGCACCGGGTCACCGTGGAGGGTCGGCGGATCGACCTCCCGCTCAAGGAGTTCGACCTGCTGGAGGTCCTGCTGCGGAACGCGGGCCGGGTGCTCACCCGGATGCAGCTGATCGACCGGGTGTGGGGCGTCGGCTATGTGGGTGACACCAAGACGCTCGACGTCCACGTGAAGCGCCTGCGGGCCAAGATCGAGCCCGACCCGGGGGCGCCGCGCTACCTGGTCACGGTGCGCGGCCTCGGGTACAAGTTCGAGCCCTGATCGGCCCGGGGCGGCACCCGCCGCCCCCACGACGACGGCGCCCGCGCCGCCCCACCGGTTCGTCCGGGGGCGGCGCGGGCGCCGTCGTATGTGCCGAGTGTCCGCGTCGCGGGCGTCAGCTGCGGGCCGGGGCCGAGGAGCTGTTGCGCGGCGCGGACGAGCCGGCCGAGTTCGCCGGGGCCGAGGCGCCGTTGGACGGCGTCGACGAGGTCGCGCTGCCGCTCGGCAGCGTCGTCGCGGGCGGGGCCGTGGTCGGCGGGGCGGGCGGGGCCGGCGGCGGGGTGAACGCCGGGGTCGGCTTGAGCTGCTCGTAGTAGCTGGTCGGCCCGTACACCGCGACGTCCAGCGAGGTCTCGCCGGCGGTGCCGAACGCGAACGTCACCCGGCGGAACGAGCCGGGCGCGACGTCGGGCGCGTTCGGGAAGACCAGCGGGCCCAGGAATTCCCGGCCCATCGGACTGTTCGCGGGGATCCCTTCCGGACGGTCGACCATGTACAGGGCGCCACCGGCCGGAATGGTCAGGGGGCCGCCGATGGCCTGACCCGCGCCGTCCACGGTCACCTTGGTGATCGTCTCGGGCGTGGTGCCCTCGTTGAACAGCGCACCACCGAGCGCGACCAGGTGCTTGCCCGGGTCGCCCGTCACCAGTTGCACGTTCTGGATCTTGAGGGCGCCGAACGCCGTGTTGGCGGTGTCGGGCTTGATCTGCTGCGTCTCGGCGTCGTTGCCGCTGGCGCAGCCCGCGGCCAGGGGAAGGACGACGGCGACGGTGGCGGCGAGGGCGCCGCGTCGAAGGCTGCGGCTCACGGCGGCGGCATCTCCTTGAAGAGCTCGGATGAGGACCGGTCACGATGACCGGTGACAGCGTACTCAGGCCGCAGGGGCGACTCGTACGCGGCTCACCGCGCCCGGGGCGGGCCTCGCCGGGCCGGTACCGAGGAGATGTGGCCGCGACACCGGCGATACGCCCGTGGGGCCCATGTGACATATGGGTCGCGCGGGAGCACTCGACGCGCCGCCCGATGATCCTATTTGTCCTATTTGTTCGAGTCCTACAGGTGTGGGGCTCCCTGTCCCAGCACGGCCGGAGGTCGGTTGTCAAGCCCCGACTAAGGCCCTGACCTGCGGAAACGTCATTCAGTAGGGGCGTGTCCCGTGTTACCCTAGAAAGCCACGGAAGGGGTACCTGTCACATGACGTTCAAGGTTGGCGACACCGTGGTCTACCCCCATCACGGGGCCGCGCTGATCGAGGCGATCGAGCAGCGCACGATCAAGGGTGTGGACAAGACCTATCTGGTGTTGAAGGTCGCCCAGGGTGATTTGACCGTCCGCGTTCCTGCGGACAATGCGGAATTCGTCGGTGTCCGGGACGTGGTCGGCCAGGAAGGGCTCGACCGCGTCTTCGAGGTACTGCGCGCTCCGCACACCGAGGAACCGACGAACTGGTCACGACGTTACAAGGCGAACCTGGAAAAGCTCGCCTCCGGTGACGTTATCAAGGTCGCGGAGGTCGTGCGCGATCTATGGCGCCGCGAGCGTGATCGCGGCCTGTCGGCAGGCGAGAAGCGCATGCTGGCGAAGGCTCGGCAGATCTTGGTGAGTGAGTTGGCGCTCGCCGAGAACACGAACGAGGACAAGGCCGAGGCCATCCTCGACGAGGTCCTGGCTTCCTGAGCCGTAGGATCCGCCCGTCGGTGACGGACGGATCCGCCGGTGCGGTGTCGACGCGATGATCGCGTCGGCGCCCAGGTGGTTTGAGGGGACTTCGTTGAACGCTGCGGTCCTTGTGCCCGCTGCAGGGCGTGGTGAACGGCTCGGTCCCGGTGCGCCCAAGGCGTTGCGTGAGCTTGGGGACATCCCGATGCTGGTGCACGCCGTCCGGTCGCTGTTGGCCGCCCGCGGGGTATCCGCGGTCGTGGTCGCCGCGCCTCCGGACGGTGTGGCCGGTGTCCGGGATCTTTTGCGTGCGCATCTGCCGTCGGATTCACCCGTACGGGTGGTCGCCGGCGGTGCGACGCGGCAGGAATCGGTGCGACTCGCGCTCGACGCGGTGTCGGCCGAACACGACATCGTGCTCGTGCACGATGCCGCGCGCCCGTTCGTGCCGGCCCGGGTGGTGGAGGCGGTGATCGCCGCCGTCGCCGACGGGGCCGACGCGGTCGTGCCCGCGCTGCCCGTGGTGGACACGGTCAAAGAGGTCGTCGCGGTCGACGGGATCGAGTCCGTCGTGCGCACGGTCGATCGGTCGCTGTTGCGCGCCGTTCAGACTCCGCAGGGTTTTCGTCGGGCCGTGCTGGCGCGCGCGCACGCCGAGGCGGGCGGATTCGGCTCGGAGGGCGCGACCGACGACGCCGGGATGGTCGAGCGCACGGGCGGCACGGTCGTGGTGGTGCCCGGATCCGAAGAGGCGTTCAAGGTGACGCGCCCGTTCGACCTGCTGCTCGCGCGGGCGCTCCTGGAGCGGCGCGCGGCGGAGTCGGCGCGGGCGGCGGCAGACAGTACGGAGACCGACGTTGTCCGGTGAGCACGCCCCCCGATTCGTCCTGCCCCGTACCGGGGTGGGCGTGGACGTCCACGCCTTCGAGGAGGGCCGCGAGCTGTGGGTCGCGGGACTGCACTGGCCGGGGGAGACGGGACTCGCCGGCCATTCGGACGCCGACGTGGTCGCGCACGCCGCGTGCGACGCGTTGTTCTCGGCGGCCGGGATCGGCGACCTGGGCGCGCACTTCGGGACCTCCCGGCCCGAGTGGTCGGGGGCGTCCGGGGTGACGTTGTTGACCGAGGCGGCCCGGCTGGTGCGGGCGGCCGGCTTCGAGATCGGCAACGTCGCCGTGCAGGTGATCGGGGTCCGGCCGAAGGTGGGCCGACGCCGGGCGGAGGCGGAGGCCGCGCTGTCGGCCGCCGTCGGTGCTCCGGTGTCGGTGTCCGGGACCACGACCGACGGGCTCGGCCTGACCGGTCGGGCCGAGGGAGTGGCCGCGATCGCGACCGCGCTCGTGGTCCGAACCGAGGGATAATGCGGAACGGCACGCCGCCGTGACGCTCTAAGCTTGCGCCTGTGAGCATGCGCCTGTACGACACCAGCACCCGCACGGTCCGGGACTTCGTGCCGCTCGTCGACGGACAGGTCTCGATCTACTTGTGTGGTGCCACCGTGCAGGCGCCGCCACACATCGGGCACATCCGATCGGGGCTGAACTTCGACGTGCTGAGCCGGTGGTTCGCCCACCGCGGCAACGACGTCGTGTTCTGCCGCAACGTCACGGACATCGACGACAAGATCATCGCGAAGTCCTGCGAGCAGGAGATCCCCCACTGGCGGCTCGCGCAGGCCAACGAACGGGCCTTCGCGGACGCGTACACCGCGCTGGGCTGCCTGCCGTCGACGGTCGAGCCGCGGGCGACCGGGCACATCCCCGAGATGATCGAGATGATGGACCGGCTGATCGCGACCGGGCACGCCTACCCGTCCGGTGGCGACGTGTACTTCGACGTGTCGTCCTTCCCCGCCTACGGCGCGCTGTCCGGGCAGAAGCCCGACGCGATGCGGGAGGCGGAGGACGCGGGCGCCGGGGCCGCGGGCAAGCGGGATCGGCGCGACTTCGCGTTGTGGAAGTCGGCCCGGCCCGGCGAGCCCTCGTGGGAGACGCCGTGGGGGCGCGGTCGGCCGGGGTGGCACCTGGAGTGCTCCGCGATGGCGCACAAGTACCTGGGCAGCGCGTTCGACATCCACGGTGGCGGGCTCGACCTGGTGTTCCCGCACCACGAGAACGAGATCGCGCAGTCCAAGGCGGCCGGCGACCGGTTCGCGAACTACTGGATGCACAACGCCTGGGTCACCCTCAGCGGCGAGAAGATGAGCAAGTCGCTCGGCAACTCCGTGCTCGTGACGGAGATGCTCAAGCGCTGGTCGCCGCTGGTCCTGAGGTACTACCTGGCCACCCCGCACTACCGGTCGATGATCGAGTACAGCGAGGAGGCCCTGCGCGAGGCCGAGGTCTCGTTCGGGCGGATAGAGGGTTTCCTCGAGCGCGCCGGCGAGCAGACCGGGGCGATCGAGCCGGCGGCCGAGATGCCGGCGGCGTTCGCGGCGGCGATGGACGACGACCTGGGCGTGCCGCAGGCGATGGCCATCGTGCACAACACCGTGCGCGAGGGGAACACCGCGCTCGCGGCGGGCGACAAGGACGCGGTCGTGCGGCACGCGGCCGACGTCCGGGCGATGCTGGGCGTGCTCGGCATGGACCCGCTGTCCGCGCAGTGGACGGCGGGCGCGTCCGCCGGTCGCTCGGACGAACTGCGCGGGGTGGTCGACCACCTCGTGAAGCTCGCGCTCGAACAGCGCCAGGCCGCGCGGGCCCGGAAGGACTACGCCGCGGCCGACGCGGTCCGGGACAGCCTCACGGCGGCCGGGATCGTGGTGGAGGACACTCCCAACGGCCCGCGCTGGACGCTGCACCGGGACTAGCGCCAAGACGCGCCGTACGGCCGGACCGCCATGAGTTGGCGGGCCGGCCGTACGGTTGTACAAGCATGTGAGCTGATTTCAGCTGCTGATGAAGCAATCGAAGGGATGTACCCGTCATGGCCGGCAACACGGAGCGCCGTAACAAGCGCAACGAGGGAAGCAAGAAGGGGCCCTCGGTCGGTACTGGTGGGCACAGCCGCCGGGCGCTCAAGGGCAAGGGGCCGACCCCGCCCGCCGAGGCGCGCAAGGGCCACGCCAAGCAGCGTGCGGCCCAGGCCGCCGCCAAGCGCAAGGCCGCGTCGCCCACGACCCGTCGGGCCTCCGGCGGCGGCCGTCCCGGTCGCGGTGGCAAGAGCTCCTCCGAGCTGGTCGCCGGCCGCAACTCGGTGCTCGAGGTGCTGCTCGCGGAGGCGCCCGCGACCTCGCTGTTCATCGCGCAGTACATCGACAGCGACGACCGCGTGCGCGAGGCGATGAAGATCGCCAACGTCCGGGGCATCCCGCTGATGGAGATCCCGCGTCCCGAACTGGACCGGATGACCGACGGCGCGATCCACCAGGGCCTGGTCCTGCAGATGCCGCCGTACGAGTACGCGCACCCCGACGACCTGATCGTGGACGCGCACGACCGCGGCGAGGCGCCGATCATCGTCGCGCTCGACAGCATCACCGACCCGCGCAACCTCGGCGCGGTCATCCGCTCGGCGGCGGCCTTCGGCGGCCACGGCGTGGTCGTGCCGGAGCGGCGTGCGGCCGGCATGACGGCGGGCGCCTGGAAGTCCTCGGCGGGCGCGGCCACCCGCGTGCCGGTGGCGCGCGCGGCCAACCTCACGCGCGCCCTGGAGGCGTACAAGAAGGCGGGCATGACCGTGGTCGGCCTCGCCGCCGACGGGGACATCTCGCTGGAGGAGCTGGACGCGGCGGTCGACCCGATCGTCATCGTCGTCGGTTCCGAGGGCAAGGGCCTGGGCCGGCTCGTCCAGGAGACCTGCGACATCACCGTGCGGATCCCGATGGCCGGCGGCAACGAGTCGCTGAACGCGGGTGTCGCGGCGAGCATCGTGCTCTACGAGGTGGCCAGGCGCCGCGCAGTGTAACCGGACGAAGCGGGCCTTGTGGTCCGTATCGGGTAATACGCGAAGGGCCGCATCCTCGGGGGACCTCTCGCGGTTATTGATGCGTGGACACCAGATCGGAAGGCAGCTTCGGCGGTGCTGTCGGGCTGTTGCCCTCGCCCGCGGCTGTGCGTGACCCCGGCGATCCGGCGGCGGTCGCCACCCCCACGAAGACCCTGCGGGTGGTTATCGGCGGCCCCGGGGCCGGCGGCGCGCCCGGACCCATGCCCAAACAGCGCGAGGCGGCGGACGACGCCACGACGCGGCTGCCGGCGATCCGTGACGACATGCCCCGTCGGCGCGCGCCGGCCGCGCGGCGGACGTCGGGGACGGCCGTGCGCGAGCGGGACGGCACCGCGGCGGCGGCCACGCACGCGCGGCGCGGCACGCTCCCGGGCGGCACGGTGCTGTTGCCGCTGCGGCTGTTCCTCGGCGGGGCGTTCCTCGTCGAGGGCCTGCGCAAGCTGTACGCGCCGGGCTTCCTGGACCCGAGCTCGACCGACTCGTTCGGGCACCGGATCGGGGTGCTGCGCGACGGCAGCCTGTCGCCGTCGGTCATGGACCTGGCCGCCGATCACGCGATCGGGGCGGGCCTGCTGTTCGCGTTCGGACAGGTCGTGGTCGGCTTCGCGGTCGTCCTCGGGCTCTGGACGCGGCTCGCGGGCCTGCTCGGGATGCTGCTGTCGCTCGGCGTGCTGATCGCGGTGGGCTCGGGCTCGTCGCCCTACCACGCGCCCTACGTGGTCTTCCTGGCCGCGTTCAGTCCGCTCGCGCTCGCCGGCGCGCCGATGTACTCGGCGGACGCGTGGCTGTCCCTGCGGACCTGGCGCGGGCCGATCATCACGCCCGTGCGGGCCCGGCGGCGCAAGCTCGGCTACGGCTCGATGCTCGCGTTCGCGGGCGTCGGCGCGACCCTGCTCGCGGGTTCCTTCCTCGGTGGCGGCCACCGGCACCTGGACGAGTCGGACACCGGCCGGACGGGCGACACGGTGCAGCCCGCCGGTCCCGCGGTCCCGGGCGCGCCCGCCGCCGGTCAGCAGGGCGCCGCGGTGGCCACCCAGCCCAGGCCGCCGGTGGCCGAGCCCTCGGCGGTGGTCCCGCCCAAGGCGAGCACGGCGCCGCAGATCACGCCGCGGGTCGCGACTCCCTCGCCGTCCGCCAAGGGCGGTCCGGGTGCCGCGAAGTCGACCTCGGCCGGCGCCCCGGACAAGAAGACGACGGGGGCCGCCACGCCGGCCGCCGGCCGGAGCTCCATGGGCGGTTCGACCACCGGTGCCTCGGGCAGCGCGCCCAAGACCGGCGCCGGCGCGAAGCCGCTGGGCGGTCTGCTGGGCTGACGCCCGGGCGCACCCGTGCACGACACGACGGAGGGGGCTCGCACGATGTGCGAGCCCCCTCCGTCGTGTCGTGCACGGGTCGTCATCCCGCGATGTTGCGGTCGGCGACCACGTGGTGGATGTGCACGTGGACGACCCGTTCGCCGTCCACCGGCTCCCGTTCCACCGCCTCGTCCGCACCCATGTAGCGCGCGGCGATCCGCTTCGTCCACACCCGCAGTTCGGTCGGGTCCACGGACATCCGGGCCTCGCCCTCGACGACGACGTAGGCGTACGGCGCCCGGTCGTCGTCCACGCACAGGCTCACGCGCGGATCGTTGGCGAGGTTGCGGCCCTTGACCGACGACGCGAACGTCGTGAAGACGAGTTCGACGGTGTCGCCGCGATCGTCGAGGTCGAACCAGATCGGGGCCACGTGCGGCCGGCCGTCGGGGCGTACGGTGGCGAGTTTTCCGGTCCGCGGACCTTCCAGGAGGAAGGCCCGCCACTCGGTCTCGGTCATGCGTTCCATGGCCCGAGTCTCGCCTGTACCGGGTCCGACGGCCGGTAAGCGCGACGTCAGTCGACGAGGCGTTCGCCGGACTTGGTGGAGAACAGGTGCGTCTCGCCGACGGTCGGGACGACGTGCAGGACGCCGCCCTTCTCCGGCACGTCCCGGCCGGGCACCCGCACGACCAGCGGCTTGGTCTCGCCGTCGATGGTCACCGAGCCGTAGACGAACGCGTCGGAGCCGAGCTCCTCGACGACGTCCACAGAAACCGCGAGGCCCTTGCTGTCCTTGGACAGGCCCTCGGCCGAGTTGATCTTCAGGTGCTCGGGGCGCACGCCCAGGGTCACCTTGCTCCCGCCCTCGGCGACGGCCGCTTCGCGGGCCTCGCGCGAGACGGGGACGATCGCGTCGCCGAAGCGGATGCCGTCCTCGGCGAGGTCGACCTCGATCAGGTTCATCGCGGGCGAGCCGATGAAGCCGGCCACGAACACGTTCGCCGGGCGGTCGTACATGTTGCGCGGGGTGTCGACCTGCTGGAGCAGCCCGTCCTTGAGCACCGCGACGCGGTCGCCCATGGTCATCGCCTCGACCTGGTCGTGCGTGACGTACACGGTGGTGACGCCCAGGCGGCGCTGCAGGCCGGCGATCTGGGTGCGGGTCTGCACGCGGAGCTTGGCGTCCAGGTTCGACAGCGGTTCGTCCATCAGGAAGACCTGCGGCTCACGGACGATCGCGCGGCCCATCGCGACGCGCTGGCGCTGACCGCCGGAGAGCGCCTTGGGCTTGCGGTCGAGGTACTCGGTGAGGTCGAGGATCTTCGCGGCCTCTTCGACCTTCGCGCGGATCTGCTTCTTGTCGACGCCGGCGATCTTCAGCGCGAAGCCCATGTTCTCGGCGACCGTCATGTGCGGGTAGAGCGCGTAGTTCTGGAACACCATCGCGATGTCGCGGTCCTTGGGCTCCAGGTTGGTGACCTCGCGGTCGCCGATGTGGATCGAGCCCCCGGTGACCTCCTCGAGACCCGCGAGCATGCGCAGGGAGGTGGACTTTCCGCAGCCGGAGGGGCCGACCAGGACGAGGAACTCGCCGTCGGCTATCTCCAGGTCCAGCGCGTTGACGGACGGGCGCTCGGCGCCCTTGTAGGTACAGGTCGCCTGCTTGTAGCTGACCGTGGCCATGGTGATGTGTCCTTCCACCGGCAGGAACGTGCCGGACGATCCGAGTGGAGGGTGAAGTGCCTGGCGCGCAGTGCCCCGAGCAAAGTGGTCTAGTCCATTCCAGATGGACTCCGATCACCGTACCCGGGAGCACCGGTTCTGTCAGCAGTCGGCCGGGGTCGAAAAGTTTTGCGTGAGCTGCAAGGCCCTGCGAAATCCTGCAGCAAGCATCACTAGGCTGCGGGGCATGAAGGCTCGGCTGGCGGACATCGCAACGCAGGCAGGGGTCAGCGAGGCGACCGTCAGTCGGGTCCTGAACAGCAAACCCGGGGTGGCGGAAGATACTCGGCAGGCCGTCCTGACCGCTCTCGACGTGCTCGGATACGAGCGCCCCGCGCGCCTGCGGCGACGCAGCGCGGGTCTGGTCGGGCTCATGCTGCCCGAGCTGGACAACCCGATCTTCCCGGCGTTCGCGCAGGTCATCGAGCGGGCGCTGGCGCACCACGGCTACACGCCGGTGCTGTGTACGCAGACCCCGGGCGGGGTCACCGAGGACGACTACACCGAACTGCTCCTGGAGCGCGGGGTGTCCGGGATCGTGTTCGTCTCGGGGCTGCACTCGGACTCGGGCGCCGACCTGTCGCGCTACCTGCGGCTGGTCGAGCGCGGACTGCCGATGGTGTTCGTCAACGGCTTCGCGCCCGGGGTGGACGCGCCGTTCATCTCCAGCGACGAGGCGGTCGCGGTCGAGCTGGCGATAGGGCACCTGGCCTCGCTGCGGCACACGGCGATCGGGCTCGCGGTCGGTCCCGAGCGGTACGTGCCGACGGCGCGCAAGATCGCCGGCTTCCGGCGCGGCCTCGCGGAGCGCTTCGGGGTCGAGGACGCGAACGGGTGGATCGAGCGGTCGCTGTTCTCGGTCGAGGGCGGCCAGGCCGCGGCCGGCGCACTGCTGGATCGGGGCGCGACGGCGATCGTGTGCGGGAGCGACCTGATGGCGCTCGGCGCCGTGCGGGCGGCCCGCGAGCGCGGGCTGCGGGTGCCGCAGGACGTCTCGATCGTGGGCTACGACGACTCGCAGCTGGTGGCGTTCACCGATCCGCCGCTGACCACGGTGCGGCAGGCGGTCCAGGCGATGGGCGCGGCGGCGGTCCGTGCGCTGCTGGACGAGATCGGCGGTGGCCGGGCGCCGCGCACAGAGCTGATCTACCGGCCCGAGCTGGTCGTCCGCGGCTCGACGGGTCCGGCGCCGGACGTCGTGCGCCGAGACGAGCGCTGAGGCGGGCGCTCGGCGCGCGTGGTGCGGTGCGGGCGCGGGTGGAGTGCCGCGGATGCGGTGGGTGGGCGTGGTGGTGCGGCGGGCACGAAAGCGGGCCGCCATCCGCGTTTTCGCAGATGACGGCCCCTGTGAGCCCCGAGTCGGGTTCGAACCGACGACCCCGCGCTTACAAGGCGCGTGCTCTGGCCAACTGAGCTATCGGGGCGTGTACCGGACCATTTTGCACCGTCGCCACCCGGCGGGCGCAACCACCTTAGGGCTTTGCGGCCCGGGCGTGTCCGCGTTAACGCGCGGTGATCGTGGGGAACAAGAGACACCTACCCGGAAAAGTCCGGGTTTGCGGGAGTTTGCCTGGCTCGCTGGTGGCTGGAGGGAACCATGACGTTCGTTGGCCTGATCATCGCCGGCATCATCATCGGCGCGTTGGGGCGGCTCTTCCTCCCCGGCCGGCAGAAGATCGGCTTCTTCGCGACGATGGCGGTGGGCATCGTCGGGACGCTGATCGGCTACGGCATCGCCGCGGCTCTGGGCGTCGAGGCCACCAGGGGCATCGACTGGACCCGGTGGATCATCAGCATCGCGGTCTCGGTGTTCCTGGTGTCGTTGGTCGTCAAGTTCACCGGGATGGGTACGCGCCGCTGATCGGGTGCGCCGCGGTTCGTGGGAATCGGCGCTCCACGAATGGGAACTGACGATCTATCAGATATACCGGAAGGGGCGGAGCCGGTCGGCTTCGCCCCTTCCCGTGCGGCCCGAAGTGTGGCTGCGATCATGCGTTCATGGCTGGTGGAGTGTCGATGTGGCCGAGTATCGCGACGGCCGACGTGGTGGACGCGCTGGATCTCGAACGGGTCGGGCCGAAGGGTCCGGAGGGGTCGGCGGACCCGACCGGTGTGGTGGTCTTTCGGGCCCGCAACATCGTGACGCGGATCCCGCGCACGCTGGGCGCGCAGGTCCTGGCGCAGACGGTGGTGGCCGCCGAGCGGGTCGTCCCGCACATGGCCGTACAGACTCTCCAGGGCGTGTTCCCGCGGGCCGGGGATCCGACCGAGCCGGTGGACGTGCGGGTCGAGCGGCTGCACGAGGGGCGGTCGGTCGCGATGCTCCAGGTCGGCTTTCGGCAGGGTGCCGCCGAGCACTTTCGGGCCTTCGTGACGCTCGGCGTGCCCGGGGCCGAACTGGTGCGGCACGCGGACGCGTTGCCGGTCGAGGTGCCGGGGCCGGAGGAATGCGCCGAACTGCCGGTTCCGATGCTGCCGTGGGAGGTGCGCACGTTCGGTGGGGTGGACGCGCTCGCGCCGGAGCTGGCCGGGCCGCCGCGGCTCGACCTGTGGACGCGGTGCGCGAAGGTCGCGGACGGCCCCACGACGGCGCGCGCGATCCTCGCGTGGACGACCGAGGGCTTTCTGGGCCCGGTCGCGCTGCGGCCGTATCCGCGGGACGAGATCGAGCGGCGCGGTGGGCGGGCGATGTCGGTGGCACTGGCCCAGAACATCACGTTCCACCAGGAGTTCTCGGCGCACGAGTGGTTGTTGCTGCGGTGCGCGAGCGAGTACGCGGGCGATGGGCGCATGCACGGCCGGATCCGGGTGTTCACCCGGGACGGGCGGCTGGTGGCGTCGGTGACGGCGGACGGGTTGATGCGGCCGGGCGTGCGGCCGTAGGTCTTTGTGGGCGAGTGGTCCGGTGGCCGGGGTGTTCTGGCGGTCGGGGCGGGGTGGGGTCAGCCGAGGGTGCCGTAGCCGCCGCGGAAGTGGATCAGGGGGAGGCCCTCCGGGCTGGGCAGTTCGGCGGTCAGCACCTCGCCGACGTAGAGGATGTGGTCGCCCGCCTCGACGACCTGGTGGGTGCGGCATTCCAGGGTCGCGAGCGCGCCGCCGACGAGCAGGGCGCTCGACACCGTGCCGCGGCGGTGCGGGATGTCGGCGAACATCAGTCGGTCGCTGACCCGGCCGGGGATCGCGAAGCGGCCCGCGATGTGCCGTTGGCTCTGCGACAGGAGCGATACCGCCCAGAGCGGTTGCTCGTCGAGGAGGTCGCGCATGCGGGCCTCGCGGCGCAGGCTGATCAGGACCAGCGGTGGGTCCAGGGATACCGACATGAACGCGGTCGCGGTCATGCCCACGTCGTCCATCGGGCCGCCGTCGTCGGGGTCGCCTTCGAGGGCGGTGATCAGGACGACACCGGTGGCGAAGCGGGACAGGGCGGCCTTGAACGCGGTTGCCTCCACGGGAGGCGGGGCGGGGTGGGACACGGAGTCCAGGGTATGCGGGTCTCGCGGGGCGGCACGTGGGGTGGGGGTGGCGTGGGGTTGGCCTCAAGCGCCGGCCGGGCTGGTGTGACCTGGCCTTCGGCCGAGGGTGGCCTCAAGCGCCGGTCGGGCTGAATGTGGCTTGGTTGGCTGCGGCGGGTGTTGGGTGGCCTCAAGCGCCGGTCGGGCTGAATGTGGGTTGGTTGGCTGCGGCGGGTGTTGGGTGGCTTTGGGTGGCCTCAAACGCCGGCCGGGCTGAAATTGCCTCGGTCGGGTTGGTTGGCTGCGGTGGGTGTTGGGGTGGCCTCAAGCGTCGGTCGGGCTGAATGTGGGTTGGGGCTGGGGGTGGGCGGGGTCAGGTGTTGGTTATTTCTTGGGTGAGGGTGGTGCGGCGGTTGGGGCCGGTGGGGAGTTCTGTGGCGTAGAAGACTCGGGTGGGGTGTTTGTGGGGGGCCAGGGCTGCGGATTCGCAGGTCTTGCGTAGGGCGGCGGGGCCCGGGACCCGGTCGGGGTCTTCAGCGACGAGCACGGCTGCCAGGACGCGGCCCAGGTCGGGGTGGGGCAGGCCGATGACGACCACGTCGCGGACGCCCGGGTGGGTCTTGAGGACGCGTTCCACCTCGCCGGGGCCCACGCTGTCGGCGCCGACGCGGATCAGCTCGGCGGCGCGGCCCGTGACCGTCAGGGCGCCGCTCGCGTCGTCCAGGACGGCCAGGTCGCCGGTGCGGTACCAGCCCTCGGTGAGCGCGTCGGCGGTGGCCGCCGCGTCGTCGGCGTAGCCGTCGAACAGCAGCGGGCCGCGCACGCACATCTCGCCGTCCGGATCGAGGGCGATGTACTGGAGCGTCCCGGGGATCCCGCAGGCCCCCGGCTGCGCGAACACTTCCGGCCCGGCCAGCGTGGTGAGCACGCCGGTCTCCGGCGAGCCGTGCACGATCCGGACCGTCGCGTTCGGCGCGACCCGGGCGATGCCATCCAGGACGGCGACCTCGGTCGGCCCGGTATCGGCGAACCGCAGCGTGTCCAGGGCCTCGGCGTCGGCCGCCGACTCGGCGAGCGCCCGCCACACCTCGGGGGCCGCCGTCAGCCGGGCCGCCGCGTGCTCGCGCACCGCCGTGCACAGTGCGGCCGGATCACCGCCGGGCACCAGGACGAGCGTGTCGCGCGCGTGCCACTGGCCGAGCGCGAGCGTCCACGACTCGGCGTCGTCCAGGTCGGCCGCGAACACGTGCGTCCCACGCGTCTCGGCGAGCGCGCCGGGGTGCGAGCGCAGCACCAGGGCCCGGTGTGACAGGAGTACGCCGCGGCGGCCGGACGGGGCGATCAGGCAAGGGTCGGTCTCGGCGGGCTCGACGTCCGGCGGCTCGGGCAGGTCGTCCGGGTCCTCGTCGTCGAGGTCGGCGATCAGCGCGGCGGCGTCGTCGGCCCCGGTGAGCACCAGGGCGGGCCGGTACCGGTCCGGGGCCTCGGCGTCGCCGGTGACGAGCACCGCGCCCAGCCGGGCCAGCGCCGCGAACACCGGAACCGCCGCGATGCCGGGCCCGGTCGAGGCCGGTGTGAGCGCGACCCGGTCGCCCGCCGCGATGCCCAGCGCGTACAGCCGCCGCAGCGCGAGTTCGGCCGCCGCGTCCACCTCCGCGAAGGTCAGCGAGCGTTCGCCGAGCACGATCGCGGTCCGGTCCGGGACGGCGCGGGCCGCGTTGGCGAAGACCTCCCCGACAACCAGACCGGTCATGGGCCCACCCCCGTTGATCGACGCGTGTGCTGCCGTTCGTCGTACGGCTCCGGCCACGCGTGCGCAAGATCGTACGGAAACCTGACGGACGTACCGTAGGGACTCCGGGCGCCCACTGGGAAGAGCGGCCGACGATCTTGCTCCCGTTCGACTGTGCATCAGCTCCCTGACGCATAGTGGGCCCTCACCCAGTTTCTGATTGGTCGTCAGTTATCCGAACCAATCCCTGGGGATAGTTCCCGAAGATGCGCTCCGGCCTCGTACGATGCGCGTTGGATGCCTGCGGAGGAGCCGATTCCGGGCCGGCCCTGCGGTCCGAGTCGATACGGTATGAAGCGTGAGGTGGCTCACAGTGACAGTCTGATCGATGACGGAACGTCGCCAATTCGAAGCCCGCTGTGATTCAGTTTCTCTGGTAAACGGACGATATCTGTTCAGAAGACACCGGCGTCGACCCCTGGGGGAGACCCATGACAGCCGAGACGGAGACCCACGTCCGGTTGGCGACTCTGCGCCTTTTGAACCGCGTCGTCGCCGACCTGAACGCCACGCGCGACCTCAAGGACACCCTCCAAGCCGTCGTCGACGGAGTGGTTTCGGGCCTCGGGTTCGGGGTCGCCGCGGTCAATCTCGTCCGCTCCGACGCCGATCTGGAGGTTGCGGCGGTCGCCGGCAATGACGAACTGCGCAAGGCGATGGCCGGCCAGATCGGCTCGCGCGAGGGCTGGGATCGAATTCTGGCCACCGCGGAGCCGTGGGGGCCGTTGCGCTTCCTCGGGCACCGCTCGGGGCTCGCGGACGTGGGCGACGTGCCGAGCTGGATACCCGACCTGCCCGTCGGCGACCACCCGGAGGCATGGCATCCGCGCGACGCGCTGCTCGCCCCGCTGCACACGCCCGAGGGCGAGCTGGTCGGGGTGCTCTCGGTGGACCTGCCGGTGGACGGCCTGCGGCCCGCCCCGTGGCGGCGCGAGGTGCTCGGCATGTTCGCCGCACAGGCGGCCATCGCGGTGGACAACGCGCGGCTGCGCAGCGAGATGTTGCGCGCCGTGGCCCGCCTGGAGCGCGAGCAACTCGCGCTGCGGGCGAGTGAGGAGAGCTTTCGGCAGGCTTTCGAGTACGCGCCCAGCGGCATGGTGATGACCGGCGTGCGCGGGCACGAACAGGGCCAGCTGCTGCGGGCCAACGACGCGCTGTGCCGGATGCTGGGCTACCCGGCCCCGGTGCTCAAGCGGCTCGGGCTCGGCGCGCTGGCGCACCCCGAGGACCGTCCGCTGCTCGGCGGCCACCTGGGCGGGACGGTCCCGGTGGCGGGCTGTACCGAGCTGCGTCTGGCACGCAGCGACGGAACGTATCGGTGGGTCTCGCTGCGCACGTCGCAGGTCGCGGACGGGCTCGGTGACCTGCGGTTCGGGCTGACCCACGTCGAGGACATCGAGGACCGCAAGCAGCGCGAGCAGGCACTGGTCCACGAGGCCAGTCACGACCCGCTGACCGGTCTGCCCAACGGGCGCGAACTGCGGGCCCGGCTGGCGGCCCGGTTCGGCCTCGCCACCGGCGTCTCGGGCGGCCCCGTGGGCGAGCCGTACGCGGACGAGTGGGCGGTGCCCGCCGGCGCGATCCTGAGTGTCCCGGAGGGCGCCGTAGTGGTCGTGGACGATCCGCCGGCCATCGAGCGCCGCGGCGTCGCGCTGCTGTTCTGCGACCTGGACGGTTTCAAGCACATCAACGACAACTTCGGCCACCACATCGGCGACGTGGTGCTCAAGGCGGTCGCCGAGCGGCTCACCGCGGCCGTGCGCGAGGGGGACACGGTGGCCCGGCTCGGGGGCGACGAGTTCGTGGTCCTCGCCGACGGGATAGGGCGCGAGGAGGCGGAGGAGATGGCGGTGCGGCTGCGTCGTGCGCTGTCCGTGCCGATTCCGGCCGAGGGCCTCGCGGTGCCGCTGGAGGGCGCCAGCTTCGGGATCGGCTGGGCGGAGGAGGCCGCCGAGCCCGAGGACCTGCTGCGGATCGCGGACGAGCACATGTACGCCAACAAGCGTCGCCGCGACCGAGCCCAGCGGCGAGCCGGTTAGAACCACCTCGTTGGCGGCGCGCGTACTGGGCGCGACGGGTGAATTCGGTCACCGGTGCGGTGGACGGCTCGGGCCGGTCGGAGGGGGCGTACTGGGGGGAGCGGGAGGTGTACGCACGGCTTCCGTACGCACCAGTAGGGCCTTTTCGTGACAGTCCCGTCACGCGGACAACGCCACTTGCCCCTCCCGTCGCCCGTTAGTGTGATGCCTTGGTATGGGCAAGAGCTTGGCCTGGCGAACGTAGGGAGGACTACCCGATGACGGCGGGTACCAGCGGTGAACCTGAAGACCCGTACGGGTACCTCTATCGGCCGGCGCCGGGTGAGGAACCGGCCGAGGGGACAGGGGCAACCGGAGCGTACGGTTCTTCCGCCAATCGGATGATGCCGCAATACGTGCAGGTCGGCCAGATGAATTACGGTCAGCCCCCCGCGCATACGCAGCCGCAGGCGGCGATTCCGGCCCAGCACGAACAGGGCGGCGCGCAGCCTCCCGGGCAGCCGCAGCAACCGCGCCGCGAGGGTGGCGGAGGCGGTGGCGGTGGTCGCGGCGCGATCATCGGTGCCGCGGTGGCGATCCTGCTCGTGGTCGGGGTGATCGCGGCCGTGCTGCTGACGCAGGACGGCGACGACAAGGACAAGAAGGCGACGCCGACCCCCTCGGGCGGCCAGTCGTCCGTGGCGCAGTCGCCGTCGAGCGCGCCCACGCAGGCACCCTCGACGGCCCCCGGCGGCAAGATCGCCGTGCTCGAGGCGGAGGACGCGGCACCGAGCAACGGCGCGGTCGCGGCTCCGGGCGTGCCCAACTCCACGGGCACGGGCCTGGTCAACATGGAGGCGTCCGGTGCGAGTGTCACGATGAAGTTCACCGCGCCCAAGGCCGGCACGTACTACCTCGCCATGCGCTACCTGAACCCCGCGGTGAAGGACGACGTGCAGACCCTGTCGATCCTGGTCAACGGCACGGACACGAAGAAGAAGGCCAACCTCAAGTCGTTCGGCATCGCGAACAGCGTCTCGGGTACCTGGAACAACGTGACCCTGACCGAGGGCGCGAACGAGGTTGTGCTCGCCTGCGCGGCCGGCGACAAGTGCAAGGCCATGCTCGACCAGATCTGGGTGTCCGACCAGAAGCCGGACTTCAACAAGAAGGACTGACGTGGATCCGGTCCCCGGCGCGCACGCCGAGCAGTCGCGCGGCGTCGCCCCCGTTGACCGAGATCGCGAGCAGGCCGGCGGAGTCCTCGTAGCCGACGAGTTCACCTGACGGTACGTCACCGAAGGTGCCGCGCAAGGGGATCGCGTACGCGCGGTCACCCACCTCGATCCGCAGCGCGGCGGCGGCGCCGAATTCCGCGATCGTGTGCGCGAGCTGCACGTTGCCGAAGTGATCCACCGTCAGGATCTCGCCCGGCACCGGCTCGGGCAGTCGGATCGGATCGGGGACCGCCGGGCCGACCTCGGCGGCCGGGGTGCCGAGCGCGAGGTGCGCGGCGACCGGCGCGAACACGTCGCGGCCGTGGAAGGTCCGTGAGACCTGCCCCAGGGTGAGTGCGCCGTTGGTGATCTCGCGCACCTCGTCGACCCCGCCGAGATCGCGCGCGGCCCACATGAGCAGCCCGTTGTCCGGGCCGACGAGCAGATGCTCCCCGGCCCGGACCACGATCGGGCGCCGTGCGGTCCCGACCCCCGGGTCGACCACCGCGATGTGCACGCTGCCGGCCGGAAACCACGGCAGCGTCTGGGCGAGTACGAGCGCGCCGCGCCGCACGTCGCCTGGCGGCACGAGGTGGCTCACGTCCACGACCGGGACGGCGGGCGCGATCGTCGCGAGCACACCGTGGCACGCGGCGACGAAGCCGTCGGCGAGTCCGTAGTCGGTCAGGAACGTGATCCGGCGGGATGCGGCCATCCCCGGAATCTAGTGCCACGCCCGGCAATGTTTGCCCCGTCACGGTGTTCGGCGCGGTGCATCGGCGTGCCGCCGGGGCGCGTCTTGAAATCCCCGTCGGGTCCGCGACGCTTGGCACCGGATCCGCCCTTCGGGCTCCTCGCCGGGCGCGGCGCGCCGGCTAGCGAGCGGCGGGCGCTTCGGTGTTCAGGACGTCCGCGAGGTCGGCCAGGATCCGGCGCTTGGGCCGGGCGCCGACGAACTGCTTGACCGGCTCGCCGTGCTCGAAGACCACGAAGGTCGGCATGGACAGGACGCCGTAGCGGGCGGCGGTCTCCGGATTGCGGTCGACGTCGAGCTTGGCGACCGCGAGGCCGGGTTGCTCACGGGCGATCTCGTCCAGCACCGGGGCCATCTGCCGGCACGGGCCGCACCAGTCGGCGGTGAACTCGACCAGGGTCGGGCGGTCGGCGAGCAGGACGGTGTCGGCGAAGTCGGCGTCGGTCGCGTCGTGGACGAGGTCACTCATCGGGGCTCCTTGATCGATGGGCCGGAGGTCAGCGCGCAGCGCGGCTCCGGTGGCTCCGGCAGGGTCGCCGCGGCGACGGCGGCCCGGGTGTGGGTGCGCTCGGTTTGGTCGAGCTGGGCGGCCAGGTGGTCGCGGATCGCCTGCATGCGGTCGATGCACGCGTCCATCTCCGCGAGCTTCCTGCGGTACACCGCGACGGAGGCCGGGCATTCGTCGCCCGCGTCGTGGCCCGCGCGCAGGCAGTCCACGAACGGGCGGGTCTCCTCCAGGTCGAAGCCGATGGCCAGGAGCGCGCGGATCTCGCGGACCAGGCGGGCGTCCTGTGCGTTGTAGTCGCGATAGCCGCTACTGGTTCGCCGAGTGGTGAGCAGGCCGCGCTGTTCGTAGTAGCGGAGGGACCTGGTGCTCGTGCCGACTTGCTCTGCGAGTTCACCGATGCGCATGTACCGAACGGTAGACCTTGACGTCGATGTCAAGGCCAGTGTCCCCGGGGTGGGGTGGCCGCGGGGTCCTCAAGCGCCGGACGGGCTGGGTGTCCTCAAGCGCCGGCCGGGCTGATTTGGTTCGGCCTTTGGCCGGGTGGCCTCAAACGCCGGCCGGGCTGAATTGGTTCGGCCTCTGGCCGGGTGGCCTCAAACGCCGGCCGGGCTTGATGGGTGCCGGTGGGCTCGGGTGTCCTCAAGCGCCGGACGGGCTTGAAAAAGACTGGCCTCAAACGCCGGCCGGGCTTGAAGGGCTTGGCCTCAAACGCCGGCCGGGCTTGATGGGTGCCGGGGGCTTGGTCTCAAGCGGTGGCTGGGCTTGGGGTGGGGGTCAGCCTGGGCTGGGGGCGGTTGGGTGGGGTTTTGGGGTGGTTTGGCGGTGGACTGGGGCGCGGCCTGCCGGTTGGCGTGGGGCGGTGTCGCGTTCCAGGGGTGGGATGGGGAGGGTTATCGGCTTGCCCGGGATCAGGATGTGTCGGTCGCCGTGGTGCAGGATCGGGATGTCGTTGCCCTCGCGCAGCGTGTACGTGGTCTGTTCGTGGGTCGTCTGGACCCGGAGTCGGGAGCCGCGTACCGACAGCGAGAAGGCCAGGCCGGTCAGGCCGGCCGGCAGGCGTGGCTTGAAGGACAGGCACTCCGCGTGGTCGCGCAGGCCGCCGAAGCCCGCGACGAGCGCCATGCACGTGCCCGCCAGGGAGGCCATGTGCAGGCCGTCCTTGGTGTTCTTGGCCAGGTCGTGCAGGTCCATCAGGGCGGCTTCGGCGGTGTAGTCCAGGGCCAGTTCCAGATGGCCGACCTCGGCCGCCATGACCGCCTGCGTGCAGGCCGAGAGCGACGAGTCGCGGACGGTCAGAGCCTCGTAGTAGTCGAAGTTCCGGCGCTTCTGCTCGTCGGTGAACGCGTCGCCGCGCACGTGCATCGCCAGCACCAGGTCGGCCTGCTTGACGACCTGCTTCCGGTAGATGTCGAAGTACGGGTAGTGCAGCATCAGCGGATAGTGGTCGATCGGGGTGTTCTCGAAGTCCCAGATCCGGTGCTGGGTGAAGCCGTCGGCCTGCGGGTGGACGCCCAGATCCTCGTCGTACGGGATGTACATCGCGTGCGCGGCGTCGCGCCAGCTCGCGGCCTCCTCGGTGTTCACCTCCAGCGCGCGGGCCTCCTGCGGGTGCCGGGCCACCGCGTCGGCCGCCGCGACCAGGTTGGTCTGCGCCATCAGGTTGGTGAACACGTTGTTGTCGGCGAGCGCGCTGTACTCGTCCGGCCCGGTCACGCCGTTGATCCGGAACAGGCCGGTCGCGTCGTGGTGGCCGAGCGAGCGCCACATCCGCGCGGTCTCGATCAGGATCTCCAGGCCGAAGTCGCGCTCGAAGTCCCGGTCGCCGGTGACCCGTACGTAGCGCGCGACCGCGACCGCGATGTCCGCGCCGATGTGGAACGCGGCGGTGCCGGCGGGCCAATAGCCCGAGCACTCCTCGCCGCGGATCGTCCGCCAGGGGAACAGCGCGCCCTTGAGGCCCAGTTGCGCGGCGCGCTCGCGGGCCAGCGGCAGGGTCGAGTGCCGCCAGCGGAGCGCCTGGGCGACCGCGTGCGGAAGCCCGTACGTGAGCACCGGCAACACGAAGACCTCGGTGTCCCAGAAGCAGTGCCCGTCGTACCCGGGCCCGGTCAGTCCCTTCGCCGGGATCGCCCGCTCCTCGGCCCGCGCGCCCGACTGCAGGACGTGGAACATCGCGAACCGCACGGCCTGTTGCAGCTCGACGTCGCCCTCGACCTCGATGTCCGAGTTGTCCCAGAACCGCTTCAGGTAGCCGCGCTGTTCGTCGACCAGGCCGCTCCACTGCGTGTACCGCGCGGCGGTGAGCGCGGCGGCGACCTGGTCGCGCAGCGCGGGCAGCGAGCGGGTGGAGGACCAGCCGTACGCGATGTACTTCACGATCCGCAGTTTCTGGCCGCGGTCGAGCACGGTGGTGACGCTGAACCGGGCCAGGTCGGGAGCGCTCTCGGTCTCCACGTACATGCTCTCGGGGCCGTCGATCTCGTGGTCCATGCCAACCGCCACGCGAAGGCCGCTGTGCTCGGTGCGGTGGACCAGGATCGCCTTCGTGCCGTTGTGGGTGTGCTCCTCGGCGCGCAGCGGCGCCTCCAGGACGGCCGCGGCGCGCGGATCGGCGTTCGGGAGCGGCAGTTCCTCGTTGGTGACCAGCTCCGACTGGAGCACGATCCGGGCCGGGCCGTCTATCGGCTCGATCTCGTACTCGATCGCGGCGATCGAGCGCTGGGTGAGCGAGACCAGCCGCTTGGACGTGACCCGGACGGTGCGACCGGCCGGCGAGGTCCACAGCGCGCGGCGGTGCAGGACGCCCTCGCGGAAGTCGATCGAGCGCTCGTGATCCTGGGTCTGGCCGTAGCGCAGGTCGAGCGGTTCGTCGTCGACGAGGAGCCGGATGATCTTGCCGTTGGTGACGTTGATGACGCTCTGGCCCGACTCGGGGTAGCCGTAACCGGCCTCCGCGTAGGGCAGCGGGCGCAGTTCGAAGACGCCGTTCAGGTAGGTGCCGGGCAGGCCGTGCGGCTCTCCCTCGTCGAGGTTGGCGCGCAGTCCGATGTGGCCGTTGGAGAGGGCGAACACAGACTCGGACTGGGGGAGGTGGTCGAGGTCGAGGGCCTGTTCGGTGATGCCCCAAGGTTCGACCGTGTAGGGGTGTCCGGTGGTCATGCCGTGCCTTCCGGTGGTGTCTGCCCGGTCGTCGCCCCGGCGGTGGCGTCCTGGTCGGGAGGGTCGAGGAGTTCGTCGAGATCCTGTACGACGATGTCGGCGCCGTTGGCGAGCAGCGCGTCGGCCTGGCCGACCCGGTCGACGCCGATCACGTGGCCGAAGTCGCCCGCGCGGCCCGCGCCGACGCCCGCGAGCGCGTCCTCGAAGACCGCGGCGTTCGCGGGGGCGACGCCCAGGGCCTCGGCGCCGGCCAGGAACGAGTCGGGGGCCGGCTTGCCCTTGAGTCCGTCGCGCTTGGCCACGACGCCGTCCACGATCGCGTCGAAGAGGTCGTACATGCCGGCCGCGCGCAGCACGTCCTCGGCGTTCGCGCTGGAGGAGACCACCGCGCAGGGGAACTTCGCGGCGCGCGCGGCGTGCACGTAGCGCACCGAGCCCTCGTAGACCTCGACGCCGCGGTCCCGGATCAGCCGCAGAACGAGGTCGTTCTTGGCGTTGCTCAGGCCGTACAGGGTGTGCGTCCCGGGCGCGTCGTCCTCCTTGCCCTCGGACAGGTGGATGCCGCGCGATTCCAGGAACGAGCGGGTGCCGTCGAGGCGTTGCTTGCCGTCCACGAACCTGTCGTAGTCGCGCCTGGGGTCGAACGGGGTGAAGTCGGCGCCGTCGCGTTCGCGCAGGAAGTGGTCGAACATCTCCTTCCAGGCGACGCCGTGCACCTTGGCCGTCTGGGTCAAGACCCCGTCGAGGTCGAAGAGAAGCGCGTGAATGGTGTTCGGCAGCCCCAACATGGCGGGTTTACTGCCCCCGATGGGGAGTGGTTATCCGTGCGGTGATCTTTTCGGATGACAGCTGGGACAACATGGCGTGTCCCGTGTGGTGCTTGAGCACGTTTTGACCGAAATGATGTTGAATTCCAGACGTGGCACGCGTGGGGCGGCTACCGGACGACATGGCCCGCATTGACCAGAAGCATCTGGCCGGTGATGGCTTTTGCGCGGTCCGAGAGGAAGAAGACGACGGCTTCGGCCACGTCGGCGTCGGTGGCCATTTCGGGCAGGGCCATCGGCGCCACCAGCCCGGCGAGGACCTCCTCGGCCGGTGTTCCGGTCGCGAGTCCCGGGCCCACCCCCGAGACGATCACCGTTTTGCCGTCCAGGATCATCCGGAGCTCCGCCCACTCGTCCCGCCCGATCCGGCCGACTCGGTCGACCGGGTCGACGAGGCCGCCCGGATCGGCTCGGCCGAATCGGCCGAATCAGCTGATGACGCGTCAGATTACGTTCGGTGTACGGGCTTTGGCCAGAGCGGGGCGGCGCGGCGGCGAATCGGCGAACGATCCGGGCCGGGGAGCACCGGTGGGCGATTGGGCATTGCAATGTCCGACCAATGACCTTATTTTCGCTATCCGCCGGCTGACACGTGTCGAATCGCAGGGTGCATTCCGTCCGATTCACCCCTCCGTACACGTTGTTCGACCCAAGTTCCGCCCACCGATCGGTTGGGCCGGTATCGGGTTTCGCGCAGCCTGTTCCGCTTTGCGCACGGGGCTCAAGGCACCCGTTTCTCAGCTTGCAGACCTTCTCGCGTACGGAGGACGAGATGGCCATTTTCGGTAAAAAGCATGTCCTGACACTGGCGGCGGGCACCACCGCCGCGGCGTTGCTCGCGGCGAGCGCGCCCAGCGCCATGGCGAGCGGTGACGCGCGCGGCTCCCAGCCGCCGCGCAAGCTCAACATCCTGATGAGCAACGACGACGGCCAGCAGGGCCCGTTCATCCGCGCCCTGCAGAGGGCGCTCAAGGCGGCCGGTCACGACGTCGTGATCGTCGCGCCCGCCACGGACCAGTCCGGCAAGGGCACGGGGATCAACGCGACGCCCGGCTCGATCGTCAAGGCGTCCGAGGTCGAGCCCGGCATCTGGTCGGTCGAGGGCACGCCCGCCGACTCGGTGTCGTTCGCGCTCGCGAACGTGTACCAGGACAGGAAGCCGGACCTCGTGGTCACCGGCATCAACCCGGGCCAGAACATCGGCGCGACCACGAACCACTCGGGCACGGTGGGCGCGTCCATCACCGCGGCGGAGAAGGGGATTCCGGCGGTCGCGTTCAGCGCCGAGTACAGCACGGCCGATCCGCGCAACCCGTTCCCGCAGATGGCGCAGGCGATGGCGTTCGCGACGCAGCTGGTGAACCGGCTCGCGGCCACGGCGCCGAAGAACAAGCCGTTGCTGCCGGCGCACACGACGCTGAACGTGAACTATCCGGCCAAGCCGACCGGCAAGGTCGAGATGACGAATGTGGGGGAGGCGGAATTCCTGGCGGTGAGCTACGTCAAGGACCCGTCCTGCGACACGTGTTACAAGCTCAATCTCGGGCTGGCGTCGGGGGTGCATGAGCCGGTGCGGAACGCGGACACGACCGCGATCGGCAAGGGGTCGGTGTCGATCTCGATGTTGGATGGGGATTGGACGGTGCCGGGGTGGCAGTGGGGGCAGCAGGTTCGGCTGCTTGATGGCATTGGGGTGCAGCTTCGGTTGTCCGGGCTGAAGGCATAGCGCGGCGGCTGGGTGGCGGGGTCGGTGGTGGCCTCAGTCGCCGGCCGGGCTGTTTGTCCTCAGGCGCCGGACGGGCTGATTTGGTTCGGCCTTCGGCCGAGTGGCCTCAAGCGCCGGCCGGGCTTGGGGTGGCTGGGCTGTTTGTCCTCAGGCGCCGGACGGGCTGATCTGGTTCGGCCTTCGGCCGGGTGGCCTCAAGCGCCGGTCGGGCTTGGGGTGGCTGGGCTGTTTGTCCTCAGGCGCCGGACGGGCTGATCTGGTTCGGCCTTCGGCCGGGTGGCCTCAAGCGCCGGCCGGGCTGGATTTGGGTTGGCTTGGTGCCTGAGGATGCGGCCGGGTGGCCTCAAGCGTCGGCCGGGCTGGATTTGGGTTGGCTTGGTGCCTGAGGGTGCGGTCGGGTGGTCTCAAACGCCGGTCGGGCTGGGGGTGGCTTGGGTTCGTGCTTGTGGGGGCGGACGGGGTGGAGCCGGCTCGGCTGGTGTTTGGGGGTGGGCTGGGGTTTCACGTGGAACCTATTGGTCGCCGGAGGCTTCGTACTCGGTGAGTAGGGCTACCAGTTCGTCGTGGGTGATGCCGTCCGGGAGTGGTGTCGGGGTGTGGCGTAGCGGGGGGTCCCAGCCGGTTGGGGTGTGGCGGCGGACGATTTTGGCGGGGACGCCTGCTACGACGCTGTGGTCGGGGATGGTGCCGCGGACCACCGAGCCGGCGGCCACCACTACGTTTCGGCCGAGCTTGGCGCCCGGGAGGATGATCGCGCCCGCGCCGATCCAACTGCCGGGGCCGATCTCGACCGGGTCGTTGATCGGCCACTGCGTGCCGATCGGCTGATCCGGGTCGGCGTAGCTGTGGTTCTGGTCGGTGATGTAGATGTACGGCCCGGTCCACACGTCGTCCGCGATCCTGATCGAGCGGTGCCCGACGATGTGGCTGCCGCGCCCGATCGTGCAGCGGTCCCCGATCGTGACGACCGGCTCGCTGCCGAGGTCGTGGCCCGGGGCCAGGCCCGCGGACAGCGTGACGTGCTCGCCGATGATGCAGCCGGCACCCACCGTGATCCACTGTTCGCCGAATACCGAGCCGACCGGGAACGCGAGCTTGCTGCGGGCGCCCAACTGCCGGAAGCGGTACGGGCCGGGTTGCTCGGGCGTGATCGAGGCCGCGCGTTGCAGTGCTCGCCAGCCCCGGTGCGCGGCGCGCGAGAGGGCGTCCCGGGCGTGCCCGCGAAGGGCTTGCGACAGCGACATGGAGATCACCGTACCGACGAGCGCGGCGGCGTCGGCCGAGCGTGGGACGAACGTCACGCCGCACCCTCCGGGGCCGGTCGAGGGTTGGCTTCCACGGCTTTCTGTAACAGTGTTACTCCGTAATGCGCCGGTGTGCCGCGGCGCCATGCGATCGAACGACCCTGGGGAGTGGACATGCGTGCCGTCGTCATCAACGGAACCCGTGACGTGAGTGTGGAGACGGTCGCGGACCCGGTGCTCACCGGTCCCGACGGAGCCATCGTCCAGGTCGCCGCGAGCGCGCTGTGCGGCTCGGATCTGCACTTCTACGAGGGTGAGTTCCCGGTGAGCGGGCTGCGCCCGGGCCACGAGGTCGTGGGCACGGTGATCGAGACCGGCGCCGAGGTGGGCCGGATCAAGGTGGGCGACCGCGTGCTGGTGTCGCCGGTGATCGGGTGTGGACACTGTCCGGGCTGCGGGGTCGGCAACCCGATCGACTGCGTCAACGGCGGGATGCGGGTGCTCGGCGGAGACAACAGGCTGCCGGGCGGGCACGCCGAGGCGGTCGCGATCCCGGCCGCCGACGCGTGGCTGATGCCGGTGCCCGAGGACATCAGCGTGGACCACGCGGTGCTGCTCACCGACGCGCTGCCGACCGGCTGGACGGCGGCGACCCGGGCCGACATCACGCCGGGCGCGACGGTGCTGGTGATCGGGCTCGGACCGGTCGGCCTGTACGCGTTGCAGGCGGCCCAGGTACTCGGCGCGGGCCGGATCCTGGCCGCGGACCGGGTGCCGGAGCGGCTCGCGATGGCGGAGCGGCTCGGCGCGGAGCCGATCGACGGCACCAAGGGCGACATCGTCGAGCAGGTCATGGCGGCCACCGGAGGCCGGGGCGCGGACGCGGTGATCGAGGCGGTCGGCCAGGACGCGACGCTTACCGCGGCGATCTACGCGGTGCGTACGTCGCGCACGGTCTCGGTGGTGGGCGTCGACGCGAACTTCGCTTTCCCGCTCGCGGTGCCGCTGATGATCATCCGCAACGTCACCATGCGCTTCACGACCGCGCCGGTGGTGTCCACCTGGCCCGCGCTGATCCCGTTGATCCGGTACGGCCGGCTCACACCCGTCGACGTGTTCACACACCGGATCCCGTTGACGGAGGCCGCGGCCGGCTACCGCACGTTCGCGGATCGCACCGACGGCTGCCTGAAGGTGTTGTTCGACCCGACGCGCTGACGATCGTTCGCCGGGCGTCGTCGCCCGCCGCCGGTTCCCGCCGGTCTTCCCCCGATGGGCGTACTGCCGACGTGCCCACCGCGAAGTCATGTCCCATTTAGCCCACTATGAGAGCCGGGTATGGCGATCTGTGTTGGGAGAAGCGATGAGCGGCGGAATGGGTCTCTCCGGTGGACTCGGCGGTCTGCTGGGCGGCCTGCTCGGCGGGCAGGGCGGCGGCCAGGGTCGGCTGCTGAACGTCGTGCTGGGCATGCTGACCAGGCAGGGCGGATCGGGCGGCCTCGGCTCGCTGCTGAAGCAACTCCAGGCGGGCGGGCTCGGCGACCAGGCGAAATCGTGGGTGGACACCGGGCGCAACCAGCCGGTGAGCGGCAAGGAGATCACCGAGGCGCTCGGCGAGGACGAGATGGTGCGGCTCGCCGGGAAGGCCGGGATGACCAAGGAGGAGACCGCCGCGGCGCTCGCCGCGACGCTTCCCCAGGTGGTGGACGCCGTGACGCCCAAGGGCGAACTGCCGCCCGCCGAGAAGCTCGACGCGCTGATCGACCCGGCGGCGCGGCCGATCCCGGGACCCATCGAGGGCTCGGCGGCTCCGACGGAACTGCGGGCCTCGGTGGGATCCGAGGCCGGGCGGGACTCGGTGGGTTCGACCGACTCGATCGCGCCGGCGCCGACCGAACCAGAGGCCGGGGACGCGGTCAAGGAGGCGGTCAAGGAGGCGGCAAAGCCGGAGGTCAAGGACGCGGCAAAGGAAGCGGCAAAGGAAGCGGCCAAGGAGGCGGTCAAGGACGCGGCGAAGCCGGAGGCCAAGGACGCGGCAAAGCCGGAGGACTAGTGCCGCGCCCGGCACCAGCTCCGGCTATGGGCTGGGCGTGAACTCGCAGTCCATGTGCTTGATGCCGTTTATGAAGCTGGAGCGCAACCGCTGCGGCTCGCCGACCACCCGGATGTCCGGCAGCCGGTGCAGCAACTCCCGGAACAGCAGCGTGATCTCCCGCCGAGCCAGATGCGCGCCGAGGCAGAAGTGCGGGCCGCGCGCGCCGAATCCGACGTGCGGGTTCGGGTCGCGAGTCAGGTCGAAGCGCTGCGGGTCGGTGAAAACCGCCTCGTCCCGGTTCGCCGACCAGTAGAAGAGCAGCAGCTTGTCGCCCTCGCGGACCCGCTTGCCGTTCAGCTCGGTGTCCCGGGTCGCGGTGCGGCGCATCCACACGACCGGGGACGCGAGCCGAACGATCTCCTCGACGGCGGTCGGCGCGTACCGCTCGAAGTCCGAGAGCCACAACTCGTGTTGATCCCGATGGCGGGTCAACAGCCATAGCCCGTGCGAGATCGCGTTGCGCGTGGTCTCGTTTCCGGCGGCCAGGAGCAGGATGAAGAAGGACGCGAGCTCGTCGGTGGTCAGGCTCTCGCCGTCGATCTCGGCGTTCACCAGCGCCGACGTGACGTCCTCGGTCGGCGTGCCGCGTCGGAACTCGGCCAGGTCGCGCATCAGTTCGGCCAGCTCGGCGCCCGCGGTGAGCAGCGCCTCGATGTGCCCGCCGCCCTCCTGGGAGACGTATTCCGGGTCCGCCACGCCGAGGATCACGTTCGAGCGGTCGAAGACGAAGCGGTGGTCCTTCTCCGGTACGCCCATCATGTCGCAGATGACCTTGAGCGGGAGACGGGCCGCGACCTCGGTGACGAAGTCGCAGGTGCCGCGCTCGGCGACGTCGTCGACGATCGTGCGGGCCGTGCGGTCCACGTCGTCCTCGAACTTCTTGATCATCCGCGGCGTGAACGTGCGCGCGACGATCCGGCGCAGGCGCTGGTGGCGCGGGTCGTCCATCTCGATCATCGAGCCGAAGAACTCGCCGAACCCCGGCGGGAAATCCGGGATGTGGGTGGCGCCCTGCCCGGAGCAGAAGTCCTCGGGGCGGCGGGTGGCCTCCGCGACGTCGGCGTGCCGGGTCAGCGCCCAGAAGCCGGGGCCGGCCGGCAACGGGCTCTCCGGCTCCGGGTAGTAGGGCATCGGCCAGGTGTCGCGCAGACGCGCGAAGCCCTGCTCGCGCAGTGGCAGGGGATCCGACCAGAACGCCAGGTCGGCGAGCGGTACGTCCGCGGGCCAGGTCCTGGGGTTCGGGTCCGTCGTGCTCGGTCCAGCCGCCTCGGCCGTCATTCCGGTCACTCCGATCGCGCGTTGTTACTCGCGGGTTCGGTATCAGTGCAACACACATGAGTCCGGTGATCCAGAGCCCCCGGCGGTTTTCGACGGCGTCGGGTCGGCGGGTCGCACCGTCGTCAGGTGGTGATCGCGCCGCCGTTCACCTGGAGCGTCTGGCCGGTGATCCACGCGGCCTCGTCGGAGGCGAGGAACACGCAGGCCGCGCCCGCGTCCTCGGGCGACCCGAGCCGGCCCACCGGGATGTGCTTGGCCTGCTCGGCGGTGTGCGCGAGTTCGCGACCGCTGGGGCGGGGGTCCATCAGGCCGAGCGCGACGGTATTCGCGGTGACGCCGTCGCGCGCGGTCTCCATCGCGAGGTGGCGCATGAACGAGATCGCGCCGCCCTTGGCGGCCCCGTAGAGCGAGATGCCGAACGACTGCCCGGTCACGCCGGCGGTCGAGGCGATCGTGATCACCCGTCCGAAGCGGCGGGCGCACATGCCGTCCAGGACCGCCTTCGTGCATGCCATCACGCCGAACAGGTTGACGTCGGCGAAGCGTTGCCAGTCCTCGGGCACGGTCTGTCGGAACCGGGCCGGGCGGAAGCCCTCGGCACCGCCGTTGCCCGCGTTGTTGACGAGGATGTCGATCGGGGCGACGGTGCGCTCGAACGTCCGCACGGCCAGGAGCGCGGCCTGTGGGTCGGTCACGTCGAACGCGGCGGCGCACGCGCGACCGCCGGCGGCCCGGATCGCCGCCGCGGTGGCCTCGGCGCGCTCGGTGTCGATGTCGTTGACCGCGACGAGCGCACCCTGCGCGCCGAGCAGGCGCGCGATTCCGGCGCCGACGCCCTGACCCGCTCCGGTGACGAGCGCCGCCCTGCCGTCGAGTGCGAACACGCGGGACTCCCGAGGTGATCGGTGGGCCGACGGGGGCCGTGAGCGCCGCGTCGATCTTGACGCGCGCAGCCAACCATCGGCCTCTACACGTGTCAATGCTGGACTCCATCAATTACCTTCGGGGGGTCATGGGCCGCACCTAGACTGTGGAACGCCCGCCCCTGCCATACCACTGCGTATGGCGTTGTTTCCGCTCTGGAGGACTCGTTCCGTGCAGCCGTCAGCCGAGTCGCCCACTCCGGAACGACACGAGTCGCGGCATCACGTACAGACCGCGCTGGAACGCCTGATCCGACTGCAGCAGAGCAGGCGCGTACACGGCGAGCTCACGAGCGCTTCGCGCGCACAGGTCTCGCAGCCGGCCGTCGTACTGCTGACCCGCCTTCAGGCGGGCGGTGGGGGGCTGGCGATCGGCGATCTGGCGAAGCTCGCGCGGATGGACATGTCGTTGGTGAGCCGGGAGTTGCGCAAGCTGGAGGCCGACGAGCTGGTCACCCGGACGACCGATGCGCGCGATGGGCGGATCACTCGGGTCGGGCTGACGCCGAAGGGGCGCGGCGTGGTGCGGAGGCTTCGGCGCGTGCGGGATCGGCATTTCGAGGAGGCGTTGTCGGGGTGGACGGACGATGACCTCGCGGCGTTGGGGGCGTTGATGGGGCGGTTTGTTGATGACTTGTCGGCCGTGCGGTACCGCGAGGCGGACGAGTCGGGTTGATCGTGGCGTTGGGTGGCCTCAAACGCCGGCCGGGCTTGGGGTGCCTGGCCTCAAGCGCCGGCCGGGCTTGGGGTGCCTGGCCTCAAGCGCCGGCCGGGCTTGATTGGTGTCGGCCGGGCTTTGGGGCCTGACCTTAAGCGTCGGCTGGGTTGGGTGGCCTCAAGCGCCGGCCGGGCTTGATTGGTGTCGGTCGGGCTTGGCTGCAAGCGCCGGCCGGGGTTGATTGTGTTGGCTGGGGTTTGGGCTCATGCGTTGGGGGCCGGCTGGACATGGGGTGTGCGTCCATCAGACTGTGTCGCGTGACCGGGTGGTTGTGTTCCGTTCGGTCGAACTCGCGTGCCCTGTGGGGTGCGTGCGGCGGGTTGGCTGATGTGGGAAGAAGGGGACGCACCGTGGGGAATCCGCACTGGGCCGGCCACGACCGTGCCCGGGTCGCGTGAGCGTGGTGCTGCGCGGCACGGGGGCCGCGCCGGGTTCCGCGGTCGGGCGGCTCGTGGTGGCTCATGCCGGCGGCCCGGTGGGCGGGCCGGCGGTGCCCGCGGCGCCCACGAGCATTGCGGGCGCGTTGGACACCGTGGCCCGGCACATGGACGATCTGGCCGGTGCGCTGCGTACGCGGGGACGGGCGGCGGAGGCGGACATCGTCGAGTTCGCGGCGTTGATCGCGCGGGACCAGGAACTGCGCGGCGGGGCCGCGGAACACCTCGCGGCCGGGCTCGAACCGATCGACGCGCTGGCCGCGGCGGTACACGACTTCGCGGGTGTGGTGGCGGCCTTCGACGACGAACTGCTCGCCGAGCGCGCGGTGGACGTGCGCGATGTGGGCCGGCAGGCCGAGGCGCTGCTGCGCGGCGAGGACATGACGGGCGGTCAACAGCGGGGCGGTGCGCCGGCGGTGCTGGCCGGGGCCGAACTCGCCGCGATGGACCTGCTCCGCGGGGCGCGGCCGGCCGCGGCGGTCTCCGAACGGGGTGGGCTCACCGGGCATCTGGCGATCGTGGCGCGCTCGCTCGGGATCCCGCTCGTACTCGGCATCCCGGTCGCGGCCCTCGCCGAACTGGCCGAGGACCTGATCCTGGTGGACGGCGAGGCGGGCACGGTCGAGGCCAACGCGGGCGCGCGGATCCGGACCATCCCGGCGCCGCGGCGGATCCCCGGGGGTGGCCCGGGCCAGGCGATGACCAGGGACGGGCGGCGGATCCGGGTCCGGGCCAACGTCGCGACCCTCGCGGATGCCATCGCCGCGGGCGACGCGGGCTCCGAGGGCGTGGGCCTGCTGCGTACCGAACTCCCGTTCCTGAACGAGGAGTTCGACTGGCCGGACGAGGAGCGGCATGTCGAGACGCTGACTCCGATCCTGGCCGCGGTGCCGCCCGGCCCGGTGGTGGTGCGGACGCTGGATTTCACCGGTGACAAGCGTCCGCCGTTCCTCAAGGACCGGCACATCACGCTGCCCGGCCCCGGTGCGCTGACGGCGCAGTTGCGCGCCATCATGCGCGCGGCCGGCGACACCGGCGTACAGGTGGCGGTGCTGTTGCCGATGGTGGACCATCCGCGGCGGATCAAGTACGCGCGCGGTCTGCTGGCCGACGCGTGTGCGGATCTGGGGCTCACGCCGCCGCCGCTGGGTGCGATGGTCGAACTGCCGCAGGTTCTGGACAAGGTGGACGATCTCGCCGAGCACGCCGACTTCCTGTCGCTGGGGACCAACGACCTGACCTCGCGGCTGCTTGGGCTCGGGCGGGACGATCCGCGGTTGGTTCCGGCGTCGGCGGCGGATCCGGTGGTGCTCGGGGCCATCGCGCAGACGATCCGGGCCGGGCACGCGCGGGGTCGGGCGGTGTCGTTGTGTGGGGACGCGGCGGCGGATCCTGCGGTGTTGCCGCATCTGGTTCGGCTGGGTTGTGATGCGGTGTCGGTGGTGCCGTCTGCGCTTGCGCGGGTGCGGGCTGCCGTGCGGGGTTGTTGAGCGGGTGTTGGCCGGCCTGCGGCCCGCCTTGTCCTCAAGCGCCGGACGGGCTGGGGTGGGTTGGCCTGCGGTCTGCTTTGTCCTCAAGCGCCGGACGGGCTGGGGGTTGGTGGGCTTGGGGGTGTGGGTTGTGGGTTGTTGGGGTGGCCGGCCTGCGGCCCGCTTTGTCCTCACGCGCCGGACGGGCTGGGCTGGGTTGGGTTGTGGGTGGGGGTCCGGTGGGTGAGACCTCTGGGGGAGTTTGTGGGGGTGGTCGGATAATGCGGTTATGGGGAAGACGTATGCGCGCATAGATGATCGGTTGCGGGCGTTCATTGAGGCTCAGCCTGTGTTTTTTGTCGCTAGTGCGCCGCTTGCCGGGGATGGGCATGTGAATGTTTCGCCCAAGGGGCGATCCGGGACGTTGGCCATTCTCGATGAGCGGACCGTGGCGTATCTGGACTTCGGCGGCAGTCACGCGGAGACCATCGCGCACCTGCGGGAGAACGGGCGGATCACGCTGATGTGGTGCGCGTTCGAGGGTCCGCCGAAGATCGTGCGCGTACACGGGACCGGCGAGGCGGTGTTCCGTGACGATCCGCGCTTTTCCGAGCTGGTCGCCCGCTTCGGCGACGCCGATGCCGCCGGACTGCGCGCGGTGGTGGTCGTGCGGGCCGGGTTGATCAGCGACACGTGCGGCTATGCCGTCCCGTTCATGGACTATCGCGAGGAGCGCACGCTCCACGAGGAGTTCCTGGGCCGCAAGACGGACGAGGAGTTCGCGGAGTACACGAACAACAAGCCGTACAACGGCGCGAGCATCGACGGCCTGCCCGCCGTGCCGCGGCCGCTTCCGCTGCGCGGGTAGCGGGTAGCGCGTGCGGAGGCCGGGGGCTGGTGAGGTCGGGATCGATGTCGCGTACGCGGGCCTGGCGGGTTGGCCGTATCGACCCGGTCTCGAGGTCGCCGGCATCGTGCGCGCGGTCGGGGCGGACGTCGTCGGCCTGGCGGTCGGCGACCGGGTGGTGGCGGTGCCGGGTGGTGGCGGGCTCGCCGAGGTCGCGATCGCGCGGGCCGGGCTGACCGTCCCGGTGCCGGCCGAGGTGTCCCTGCGGACCGCGGCGGCGGTGCCGATGGGCCTGGCCACGGCGATGCTGCTGCTGACCGAGGCGGGCAGATTCGCGCCCGGCGACAGCGTCCTGGTGCACTGCGCGAGCGGCGGCATCGGCAGGGCGCTGGCTCAACTGGTGCCACTGCTCGGCGGGGGCCGGCTGATCGGCACGGTGGCGTGCCCGGAGCAGGTCGACGCCGCGCGCGAGAGCGGGTACGACGTTGCCATCGCGCGCGACGACTTCGACGCGGACACGATCCGCGCGGCCAACGACGGGCGCGGCCTCGACGTGATCCTGGAACCGCTCGGCACCGGCGCGCTCGCCCTGGACCTTGACCTGGATCTGAACGTCGCGGCGCCCGGCGCCCGGATCGTCCTGTTCGGCGACGCGTCGGGCGGCGCGCTCGACCCGCTGCCGCCGGCCGGCCGGTTGATCGGCGCGAACATCAGCGTGACCGGCTTCAGCCACCGTGGCCTGGTCGCCGGCGCGCCGCAGCGGGTCGCGGCGGCCATCCGGCGCACGCTCGACCTCCTCGCGGCCGGTCGACTGGACTTCCCGGTCACGGAGTTGGCCTCGCTCGCCGACGTCCCCGACGCCCACGACCCGCTCGCCGACGGGCGCGGGGCCGGCAAGTACGTGGTCCTGATCGACGAGTAGGGCCCGAGGGGTCGCCGGCTCAGCCGTACATGGGTGCGCTCGGCGGCGGCGGCGGGTAGTGCGCGCCGCCGGCCATCCGGGCGTTGGTCAGGAAGGTGGCGGCCCACTCGGCGTCGGGGCGCCACGGGCGGGCGAACCGGAAGCGGGTGGGCTTCTGCTTCTCGGGGAGGTGGAAGTACAGGCTGCTCCACGCCTTGGCGATCTTCAGGTCGACGATCCGGGCGCCGGCCTCCGCGTGCGGGAACGCGTACGCGAGGGACTTCGGGCGACTGCTCATGCCGCTCGCGTTGTGGATCAGCACGGCCTGTTCGGTCACGGTGAAGAAATAGGTGTCGATCAGCGCCGCGCCGATGAGTCCGCCGACCGCGCCGAACATCGCGAAGGTCGCCGGATGCGGGCCGCTCTGCATGAACATCGTCACGATCGGGCGATCGGTCGGATTGCCGGCGGCTATCACCGCGCCGATCTGGCTCTGCATCGTCTCTTTGCGAAAGGCCATGCGCTCTCGTCCCCTTCCGCGACCGCCCCGTGCGGTGGCGCGAAAAGAGGTTAGCGAGACGGGTCGCGCCTTTGGTCGTGCGCGGGCAAAGAATGCGGGTCCCGACCGGCTTCCGCTCAGTGGAATGTCGGCCGTTGGGGCACACCCCGTTCGAGGCACGGTGGGCACGACGATCGCCGTCGCCTCGGCCGTTGTCGCCGTCGCCACAGGAGAGAGACGCATGAACGGGCTCAAGGACGTGTATCTCGTGGACGCCGTACGGACGCCCATCGGGCGCTACGGCGGCGCGCTCGCCGGGGTGCGGCCCGACGACCTCGCCGCGACCGTCGTACGCGCGCTCGTCGACCGGACGCCCGGGCTCGACCCCGCCCGGATCGACGACGTCGTGTTCGGCGCGGCCAACGCGGCCGGTGAGGACAACCGCGACGTCGCGCGAATGGCCGTACTGCTCGCCGGGCTGCCCACGTCCGTGCCCGGCGTGACGGTGAACCGGCTGTGCGGATCCGGGATGGAGGCGGTGATCCAGGCCGCGCGCGCCGTCGCGGTGGGCGACGCGTCGATCGTGCTCGCGGGCGGCGTCGAGTCGATGTCGCGCGCGCCGTGGGTGCTGCTCAAGCCCGGCAAGGGCTTCCCCGCCGGGCACGAGACGCTGCATTCGACCACGCTCGGGTGGCGGATGGTCAACCCGCGCCTGCCCGCCGAGTGGACCGTGGGCCTGGGCGAGGCGACCGAGCAACTGGCCGAACGGCACGCGGTGACCCGGGAGGCCCAGGACGCCTACGCCGCCGCCTCGCACGCCAGGGCCGACGCCGCGTGGACCGCCGGCGCGTTCGCCGACGAGGTGGTCCCCGTCCCGGGCGTCGAGCTCGCCCGCGACGAGTCGATCCGCCCCGGCAGCACCCCCGACGTGCTCGCGGGGCTCAAGCCGTCGTTCCGCCCGGACGGCACCGTCACCGCCGGCAACGCCTCTCCGCTCAACGACGGCGCCGCCGCGCTGCTGGTCACCGACGCGGAGGGACTGCGCGCGATCGGCCGCGAACCGCTGGCCCGGATCACCGCGAGCGGCGTGCACGGCGTCGATCCGCAGTACTTCGGCATCGGCCCGGTCGAGGCCGGCCGCCGCGCCCTGGCCAGGGCCGGCAAGGGCTTCGGCGACCTCGACGTGGTCGAACTCAACGAGGCGTTCGCCGCGCAGTCGCTCGCGTGCCTGGGCGAATGGACCGACCTCGACCCGGGCGTGGTCAACCCGCTCGGCGGCGCGCTCGCGCTCGGCCACCCGCTCGGCGCGTCCGGCGCCCGCATCCTGGGCACGCTCGCCCACCAGCTGAACCGGCGCGGATCCGGATTCGGCATGGCCGCCCTGTGCATCGGCGTCGGCCAGGGCCTCGCCGTCACGCTGGAGAAGTGAAGTGAGGAACCATCGGATGAGCACCGACCCCCTGAGCACCGCCCCCCAGCGCACCGACCCGCACGCCCGACGCCCGCCCGCGCAACGCCTGCCCGACTACGCCTTCCCGGCCTACAAGAGCACCGAACTCCGGAGCCCCAAACAGGAGTTGGTGATCCCGCCGAGTGGCGCCACCGAGTCGACCGGCCCGGTGTTCGGCGCCACCGACGTGCACCCGCTCGACTTCGACCTGACCGGTCAGCACATCGGCGAGCCGCTCGGCGAGCGGATCATCGTCACCGGGCGGGTGCTCGACGAGTCCGGCCGCCCGCTGCGGAACCAGCTCGTCGAGGTGTGGCAGGCCAACGCCGCCGGCCGCTACCTCCACAAGGGCGACCGACACCCGGCCCCGCTCGACCCGAACTTCACCGGCGCGGGCCGCTGCCTGACCGACGCCGAGGGCCGCTACCGCTTCGTCACGATCAAGCCCGGCGCGTACCCGTGGCGCAATCACCACAACGCGTGGCGCCCCGCGCACATCCACTTCTCGCTCTTCGGCACCGCCTTCACCCAGCGCCTGGTGACCCAGATGTACTTCCCGGGCGACCCGCTGTTCGAGTACGACCCGATCTTCAACGCGGTCCGCGACGACCGGGCCCGGCGCCGGCTGATCGCCGCCTTCGACATGGACACGACCGAGGACCAATGGGCACTCGGCTACCAATGGGACATCGTGCTCGGCGGCGCGAGCGCCACCCCGACGGAGGACCGATGAACACCTGGCCGATCGACGCCGAGGGCGCGACGCCGAACCGGGACGGCGGGCTCACCCCGTCGCAGACCGTCGGGCCGTTCTTCGGGTACGCACTGCCGTACGCCGGCGGCCCCGACCTGGTCCCCGCGCACGCGGTCGGCGCGATCCGCCTGCACGGCACCGTGTACGACGGTGCGGGCGAGCCGATCCCGGACGCCGTCGTGGAGATCTGGCAGGCGGACGCGGCGGGCCGAATCCCCCAAGCGGAGGGCTCGTTCGCCCGCGACGGCGCGACCTTCACCGGATGGGGCCGGGCGGCGGTGGACCGGCTCGGGAACTACGCGTTCACGACCGTGCGCCCCGGCGCCGCGGCCGGCGATCCGACCCCGTACATCGCCGTGTCGGTGTTCGCGCGCGGCATGCTGCGCCGGGTCGCCACGCGCGTGTACTTCCCCGAGGACGATCGCTCCGCGGATCCGCTGTTCGCGCTGGTTCCGCCCGCACGGCATGAGACGCTGATCGCCGTGCGGGAGGAATCGGGTTCCTACCGCTTCGATGTGCACATCCAGGGCGAGCAGGAGACCGTTTTCCTTGCTGTTTGACGCTGCTTCAGTCAATGCGGACTTGGTCGACGCGGGCCTGTTGGAGCCGGTCCGTGCCGGTACCGCCGTCGAGGCGATCACCGGCGACGCCGCCCACCTGCGGGCCCTGCTCGACGTCGAGGCCGCGCTGGCCCGGGCACAGGCTCGAATCGGCCTGATCCCGGCCGCCGCCGCGACCGCGATCGAGGCGGGCACCCGGACCGGGTTCGACCTGCTCGACCTGGCCCGCCGCGCACGCGGCGCGGGCAATCCGGTCGTGCCGCTGGTCCAGGACCTCACCGCGGCGGTGCGGGCGATCGACCCGGCCGCCGCCGAGCACGTGCACCGCGGCGCGACCAGCCAGGACATCGTGGACAGCGCCGCCATGCTGGTGGCGGCCCGCGCGCTGGACGCGACCCTGCCCGATCTCGCCCGCACCGCGGCGGCGCTGGCCGACCTCGCCGAGCGGCACCGGGCCACCGTCATGGCCGGCCGTACGCTCACGCAGCACGCCGTGCCGACCACGTTCGGGCTCAAGGCCGCCGAGTGGTGCGTGGCGGTCACCGACGCCCACGTGCGCGTGCGCGCCGTCCGCGCCGCGCTGCCCGCGCAACTCGGCGGCGCCGCCGGCACCCTGGCCGCGTTCGGCCCGCACGGGATCGCGCTGCTCGCGCCGTTCGCCGCCGAACTCGGACTCGCCGAGCCGGTCGTGCCGTGGCACACGCTCCGCGGCCCGATCCTCGACCTCGGCGGCGCGCTCGCGCACCTCACGGGCGCGCTCGGCAAGTTCGCCGGCGACGTCGCGCTGCTCGGCCAGACCGAGGTGGGCGAGGTCGACGAACCGGCCGGCGAGGGCCGCGGCGGCTCGTCCGCGATGCCGCACAAGCGCAACCCCGTGCTGTCCGTGCTGATCGTCTCGGCCGCCCGCCAGGTACCCGCCTACGCGTCGATCCTGGCCGCGTCCATGGCCGGTGCCGAGCACGAGCGCCCGGCCGGCGCGTGGCACGCCGAGTGGCAGCCGCTGCGTGCCTGCCTGCGCCTGGCGGGCGGCTCGGCCGCGACGGCCGCGGAGCTGGCGGAAGGGCTCGTGGTCCACCCGGAGCGGATGCGGGCCAATCTGGACCTGACCCTGGGGCGGATCGTCTCCGAGCGGCTGTCCGCCGAACTGGCGGGCGAGCTCGGGCGAACCGAGGCGAAACGCCTGCTCGCCGAGGCATCGCGGACCTCGGCGCGGACCGGCCGACACCTTCGTGATGTGCTGGGGGAGTTGGACGAGGCGGTTTTCGACCCGGCCGCCTATATCGGCTCGGCCCCGGCTCTGATCGACCGGGCGCTCGCGCACCACCGCACCGTGTTCCAAGAGAAGGACCAATGACGATCGCCACGCTCAACCACCGCTTCGACGGCCCCGCCGACGCCCCGGTGTTGATCCTCGGCCCCTCGCTCGGCACCGAACTGGGCATGTGGGACGCGCAGATCCCGGAACTGTCGCGGCACCACCGGGTGCTGCGCTTCGACCTGCGCGGGCACGGCCGGTCACACCCCGTGCCGGGCACGAACTCGGTCGGCGATCTGGTCGGCGACGTGCTCACGCTCGCCGACTCGTACGGCATCAAGCGGTTCGCGTACGCCGGGGTCTCGCTCGGCGGTGCGGTCGGCCTGTGGATGGGCGTGCACCACCCCGAGCGGCTCACGAGCCTGATCGCGTGCTGTACGTCGGCCCGCTTCGGCGAGTCCCAGGGCTGGCTGGACCGGGCGGCGACGGTGCGCGGGCAGGGCATGCGGCAGTTGGCCGACACCGTGATCCAGCGCTGGTTCACTCCCGAGTACGTCACCCGCGAGCCGGCGGCCGTGCAGCGGATCCTGGACATGCTGTACGGGTGCCCGCCCGAGGGCTACGCGGGCTGCTGTGACGCGCTCGCGTGCTACGACCTGCGGGCCGAGCTGGGCCGGATCACCGTGCCCACGCTCGTGATCGGCGCCGAGCGGGACCCGTCCACGCCGCTCGAGCACGCCCGCGAACTGGCCGCCGGCATTCCCGGCGCGACGCTCGTGGAGGTCGCCGACGCAGCGCACCTCGCCAACATCCAGCAGGCCGACATCGTCACCGCGGCGATGCGGAAGCACCTGGTGGCCGAGGCATGAGTCACGCGGACGGGATGCGGGTGCGGCGCGAGGTCCTGGGCGACGCGCATGTCGACCGTGCGGTGGCGGGGACGAGCGAACTGACCGCCGAGTACCAGGATCTGATCACGCGTTACGCGTGGGGCGAGATCTGGACCCGGCCCGGGCTCGATCGTCGGACGCGCAGCTGCATCACGCTGACCGCGTTGGTCGCGCACAACCACATGGACGAGCTTGCGATGCATCTGAAGGCGGCTCGCAACAACGGGTTGACGTGGGACGAGATCAAGGAAGTGCTGTTGCAGACGGCGATCTACTGTGGCGTGCCGGCGGCCAACAGTGCGTTTGCGGTGGCGGAGCGGGTGCGGGTGGGGTTGGGGGAGTGAACTTGTCGCGCTGCGGCGGGTTGGGGGATGTACCGGGTCCGGCCGGGTGCCGGGTCGTCCTCAAGCGCCGGACGGGCTGGGATGCCTGGCCTGCGGCCGGCTTGTCCTCAAACGCCGGACGGGCTGGATTTGGGCTTGGCTGACGGTGCGGGTGCGGGTCGGATGGGCTGGGATGCGTGGCCTGTGGCCGGGTTGTCCTCAAGCGCCGGACGGGCTGGATTTGGGTTGGGTTGATGGGTGCGGCTGCGGCTGCGGCTGCGGCTGCGGGTGCGGGTGCGGGTCGGGCGGGCTGGATTTGGGCTTGGGTGGGGGGTTTGGGGTGTTCGGGGATCGTAGACTTTCGGTGAATGGAAGGCTTTGATCCCGGAGGTTCGTTGATGGCGCCCATCACGGTCACGGGCAAGGTGATGGCCATCCTTGGGGCGTTTGCTGCGGGGGATGGGCGGTTGAGTTTGACCGAGGTGTGTCGGCGGGCGGGTCTTGCGTTGGCCACCGGGCATCGGCTTGTCGCCGAGTTGGTCGGTGGTGGGTTCCTGGAGCGGCTCGACGACGGGACGTATCGGGTCGGGGTCAAGCTGTGGCACATCGGCGCGCAGGCCCATGCCGCGACCGACCTGCGCGATCTCGCGTTGCCGCACATGGAGGACCTGTACGAGGCGACCCACGAGAACGTGCAGCTCGCGGTGCTGCGGGACGGCAAGGCGCTGTACCTGGAGCGCCTGCGTGGGACCCGCTCGATGCCGATCGTGACCCGCGTGGGCGCCGAGCTGCCGCTGCACGCGACGGGGGTCGGCAAGGTGCTCCTGGCGTACGCCTCGGACCAGCTGCGCGAGCGCGTGCTGGCCGAGGCGCTCGCGACGCACACCGCCCGCACGATCACCGATCCGGACCGACTGCGCGCGTGCCTCGCGGAGGTCCGGCGCACCGGCGTGGCGACCACGTCGGGCGAGATGACCGTGGGCGCGCACTCGGTGGCGGCGCCGATCCGCGACCGGCACGGGGCAGTGGTCGCCGCGCTGTCGCTGGTGACGGGACGGCGGACGGCCGACCTGCGCCGGCTCGTGCCGAGCGTGACGACGGCGGCCAGGGCACTGTCGCGGGACGTGGCCCAGCACTGGACCGGGAGCGGGGACATCGGCGGGGCCCGTCACCCACGCGGGTGACGGGCCCCGAGCGCACCGTCAGAGCTTCAACATGCCCTGTACGAACGCCCGATACTTCTGGAGCGCGAGCCGCAGTTGCTCGGTGTCCCCACCGGCCTCGCGCTTGGCCTGCTCCAGCGCGCCGCGCCGGGCCTGGATCGCGTCGGTCACGAGTTTGGTGATCTGCGCGACCACGTCGTCGGCGTCGGAGACCGCGTCGGAGGGACTGTCCACGAAGGTCGCGAGCGTGTCGCGGAAGCGCGCGTTGAGCTCCTCGCCGGTGTCCCGGTCCAGCAGCGGTTCCGGTGCGGCGCTCGTGCGGCGCGACGACTTGCGCGCGGGGGAGGTGCGGCTCGACGAACTCCGCGTCCCGGCTCCCGACGCCGCCGCGGGCGCGTTCTTGACCGCGCTCGGGATCGGGTGGACCTTCGTCCCGTAGGGCTCCGCGTCGTCGTGCTGCTGGTGGGGGAGACCGGGTACGGCCGGGGGCTCGGTGGGCGCCGGCGGAATCCCGTCGGAACCGGGGCCGGGGCCGTCCGTGACGCGGGCCTGACGTGCGGCGCGGTCCCGTTCGTCGCGTTCGACGACGGGTGCGTCGTCCCGGCCGGAACCGCCCGGCCCGGTCGGGGGATTCTGCTTGCGCATCGGTATGGGTCCTCTCGTCCGGTACGACTGACTGTGGCGCCGTTCCTCCGAGCGTTCCCCCGTTTAGGGCCGCTCTTCCGCTTTGTTCATGGCTACCCAGCCGACGGCGGAGTCAGCGGGTCAGCGCGTATCCGGCTTCGAGGTGTCCACGCGGGGCGAGTTCGCGTCGCCGGGGGCGGCTTCCCAGCGGTCCGTCCGCCCGTCCCGCGCGGGAGCGGCGGCCTCGGCGGCGCCGGGCGCGGTCGGCGTGGTCGTCGTGCTGCCGTTGTGTCGCGCCCGGTAGGGCTGCCCGAGCAGGTCGTCGAACAGGGCGCGGTGGTGGATCATCGCCTGGCGCAGGTCCTCGGTCTCGGCGCCGCCGGCCTCGCTGCGGCGCGCGATGTCGTGCGCCTTGCGGTAGTGGTCGAGCGTGTGGCCGTGCTCGACGGACAGCAGCTCCATGCGCTTGTCGTGCGCACCGGTCGGGTAGCCGCGCTCGCGCATGAGCCGGGTGATCAGCTCGTCGGCCTCCTGGACGGCGGCGTCCGGAGCGTCGACGAACCGCTCCTGGACCTCGGTCCACTCGGTGGCGTACTTGTCGCGGGCGGCCGGGTCCAGCGGCCTGAGTTCCAGCTCGCTGTGCCGGCGCTCGCGCTCGACCAGGTTGCGTTCGGCCTCGCGGCGGTCGCCGTACTGCTCGACGGCCCGGTCGTACTCGGGGCCGAATCGGGTCTGCAGGTGCCTGCGCCGCAGGATGGGCCGGCCCGCGAAGACGGCCGCTGCGGCGAGGACGACGACGATCACCACGATCAGGATGACGGTCGCTGTCGTGTTCACGGGGACTCCCCTGGGGGTCGGGTCTCGGATCGTGCCTTTCGGTGGAACACGGGTGTACTCCGCAAACAGGAGTTTTCCGCTCGTGCTCGGCATCTCATGCCTTGCCCGGTCCCGGCAGACCAAACTCCGGTTACCGCGCCGGGTTTCCGGTCACCGGAAGCCGCGCGGCTCCGGGCGGTCGGCGGTGGGTGAACCTTGGACGGTTCGGTACAGCGGTGTGAGGAGCGGGCGGATGCGGACACAGGTCGCGATCATCGGTGCGGGCCCGGCGGGTCTGCTCCTGTCGCAACTGCTGCACAACCAGGGGATCGACTCGGTGGTCCTGGAGGCGCGCAGCCGTGACTACTGCGAGCGGCGCCAGCGCGCGGGCATGCTCGAGCAGTCCACGGTGGACGCGCTGCGCGCGGCCGGCGCCGCCGACCGGCTCGACCGCGAGGGCCTCGTGCACCACGGGATCCACCTGCGGTTCGACGGCCGGAACCGGCACATCGACTTCCCCGGCCGGACCGGCGGGAAGTCGGTCACCGTGTACGGGCAGACCGAGATCGTCAAGGACCTGATCGCCAAGCGGCTCGACGAGGGCGCGGAGCTGTACTTCGACACCCCGGTCACCGCGATCGAGGGCATCGACGGGGACACGCCGCGGATCCGGTTCACCAGGGACGGGGTCGAGGAGGTCCTGGAGTGCGAGGTGGTCGCGGGCTGCGACGGCTTCCACGGGGTCTCGCGCCCGGCGATCCCGGCGACGGTGCTCAAGACCTACGAGCGGGTCTACCCGTTCGCCTGGCTCGGCGTCCTGGCCGATGTCGCGCCGTCCACCGACGACCTGATCTACGCGTACAGCGAGCGCGGCTTCGCGCTGCACAGCATGCGTTCGCCCACGGTGAGCCGGCTGTACCTGCAGGTGGACCCGGACGCGGACCTCGCCGACTGGCCGGACGAGCGGATCTGGGCGGAGCTGCACGAGCGCTTCGCACTGCCGGGCTGGCGGCTCGAAGAGGGTCCGATCATCGACCGGAACATCACCCCGATGCGGAGCTTCGTGGCCGAGCCGATGAGCTTCGGCCGGCTGTTCCTGGCCGGCGACGCGGCGCACATCGTGCCGCCGACGGGGGCCAAGGGGCTCAACCTGGCGATCGCGGACGTACGGGTGCTCGCGGACGCGTGCGTCGAGTGGTTCGGCGCCGGCTCGCGGGCCGGGCTCGACGCGTACAGCGATACGTGTCTGCGGCGGGTGTGGCGGGCCGAGCACTTCTCGTACTGGATGACGACGCTGCTGCACCGCGACCCGGACGCGCCGGCGTTCGACCGGCGGTTCCAACTCGCCCACCTGCGGTACGTCGCGGACTCGGAGGCGGCGATGACCACGCTCGCCGAGAACTACGTCGGGTACGCCTGGAACGAGTGAGGCTCGAAGGGTCTCCGCGAAAGCCGCCCCGACCGCCGGGCGGGCCGAGAGCAGCCCGCCCGGCGGTCGCGGACGATCGGGCCCGGTCGGCGTTCGACGCGGCCGGGACCGCGAATCAGACGCTGACGCCGAAGTCCTTCGCGATGCCCGCGAGGCCCGAGGCGTAGCCCTGGCCGAGGGCGCGGAACTTCCACTCGGCGCCGGCGCGGTACAGCTCGCCGAACAGCATCGCGGTCTCGGTCGACGCGTCCTCGGAGAGGTCGTAGCGCGCGAGCTCGACGTTGTCGGCGGCGTTGAGCACGCGGATGAACGCGTTGCGGACCTGGCCGAACGACTGCTTGCGGGTGTCCGCGTCGTAGACCGAGACCGGGAAGACGACCTTGTCGACGTCCGCGGGCAGCTGCGCGAGGTTGACCTTGATCTGCTCGTCGTCGCCCGCGCCCTCGCCGGTGCGGTTGTCGCCGGTGTGCTCGACGGTGCCGTCCGGGGTCTTCATGTTGTTGAAGAACACGAAGTGCTGGTCGGAGTAGACCTTGCCGGTCGCGTTCACCACGATGGCGCTCGCGTCGAGGTCGAAGTCCTCGCCCGTGGTCGTGCGCAGGTCCCAGCCGAGGCCGACTACGACCGCGGTCAGGCCCGGGGCCTCCTTGGAGAGAGAGACGTTTCCGCCCTTGCTCAGGCTCACGGCCATGGGTGTTTCCTTCCAGAAGGATGTATGACGTCGCGGACGACGCTACTGCTACTGGTCCGGACGTGCAGCAGGCACACCTAAGTTCCCGAATGCTGCGAATGGGGTCGTCAAGGTGGCGGTGATCACGACGGGAAAGTGGTCGCCAAGTCATTGACGCTTCGTCAGATTCGCCGTTCAATGACTAAGCCAAACAGGCATACGACTATTAGTCATATCGAGCTTCGGACCCCTGGGGGCAGCCATGTCCAGCGCAACGACGCCGTCGGCCGCGATCGATCAGGGGCGGATGCGTCAGGTCATGGGCCACTTCGCCACGGGCGTCACGGTGGTCACGGCGGTCCACGACGGCGCACCCGTGGGAATGGCGTGCCAGTCGTTCACGTCGCTGTCGCTGGAGCCGGCGTACATATCCGTCTCCCCGGCGCTCACCTCGACGACGTACCCCAGGATTCGGGAGGCCGGCCGCTTCGTGGTCAACATCCTCGCCGAGGACCAGCAGGACGTGTGTCGCGCGATGGGCCGCAGCGGCGGCGACAAGTTCGCCGATGTCGCGTGGGAGCCGGCCGGCAACGGTGCCCCGCGCCTCGCGGGCGCGGTCGCCTGGATCGAGTGCGACCTCGCGCACGAGCTGCCGGGCGGCGACCACGTCATCGTGATCGGCGCGGTCACCGCCTTGGATCTCCCGCGCGACGCGTCCCCGCTGCTGTTCCACAAGGGCCGGTACGCGCGCCTGATCGCGGAATAGCCGCAGCGGGTCGATCGAGTCGATCGGGTCGGGTGGGCGGGAATCGGGCCTGGCCGGGCCGGGCTCCCGCCCACCGTGTTCCGCCTCCGCCTCCGCCTACCGCCGCGAAGGGTCCCGGTCGAGGTTGCGGCGCAGGTACTCGCCGGTCAACGAGTGTTCGTCGGCCAGGAGTTGCTCCGGCGTGCCCTCGAAGACGATGGTGCCGCCGTGCTTGCCGCCGTCCGGACCCAGGTCGATCACCCAGTCGGCCCGGCCGACGACGTCGAGGTTGTGCTCGATCACCAGCAGCGAGTTGCCGCCGTCGACGAGCCGGTCCATCAGCGCGATCACGGTGTCCACGTCGGACATGTGCAGGCCCGTGGTCGGCTCGTCGAGCACGTAGACGCTACCGGTCTTGTGCAACTCGCCCGCGAGCTTGAGTCGTTGGCGTTCGCCGCCGGAGAGCGTGGTGAGCGGTTGGCCGAGGGTGACGTAGCCGAGACCGACCTCGATGAGCGCCGCCAGGTGCGGGCGGATCCGCTTCTCGGTGAAGAACTCGTGCGCGTCCTCGACGGTCAGCGCCAGTACGTCGATGATCGACCTGCCGCGCAGCGGGTGTTCCAAAACCTTGTCGTCGAAGCGCCGGCCCTCGCACCGCTCACAGCTCGTGGTGACCGGATCCATGAAGGCCATCTCCACGGTGACCGAGCCGCGCCCCTGGCAGGCCGGGCAGGCGCCTGCGGAGTTGAAGCTGAACAGGCCCGGCTTCTCGCCACTGGCCTTCGCGAAAAGGGACCGGATCGGATCCATGATCCCGATGTGACTCGCGGGCGTGGAACGCGAGTTGGCCGCGATCGCACTCTGGTCGATGACGATCGTGTCGGGGTGCGCGGCGGTGAACACCTCGGACACCAGGGTGCTCTTGCCGGACCCCGCGACGCCGGTGAACACCGTCAGGACCCCGGTCGGGATGTCCACGTCGACGTTCTTGAGGTTGTGCAGGTCGGCGCCGCGCACCGGGATGTGCCCGGTGGGGCTGCGGTAGCCGGTCTTGACCACGGTGCCCCGGCTGAGGAACCGGCCGGTGAGGGTGTCGGACTCGGTCAGCTCCTTGACCGTGCCGGCGAAGACCAGTTCGCCGCCGTGCGATCCGGCGTGCGGGCCCATGTCGATCACGTGGTCGGCGACCGCGATCACGTCCGGGTCGTGTTCGACGACCAGCACGCTGTTGCCCTTGTCCCGCAACGCGACCAGGAGGTCGTTGAGTCGGTGCACGTCGCGCGGATGCAGGCCGACGCTGGGCTCGTCGAAGATGTAGGTCATGCCGGTGAGGCTGGAGCCCAGGTGGCGGACCATCTTCAGGCGCTGCCCCTCGCCACCGGACAGCGTGGAGGTCTCGCGGTCGAGGCTGAGGTAGGACAGGCCGATGTCGACGATCCGGCGCAGCGCGGCGGAGGCGGCCGCGGCCACGGGCCCGCCGATCGGGTCGTCCACACGCGCCAGCACGTCGATCAGCTCGCCGACTTCCAGCGCGCAGAAGTCGGCGATGTTGCGTCCGTCGATCCGCGCGGCGAGCACGGCCGGGTTGAGCCTGGCGCCCGCGCAGTCCGGGCACGGGCCCTCGGTCAGGTAGCTCTCGACGACCTCGCGCGTCTTGGCGCCGAGGGAGGACATGTCGCGGTGCAGGTAGAGCCGGTCGAAGCGGTTGTACAAGCCCTCGAAGGTCACGTTGGCGGTGCCGTCGGGGGTGACCCACTTGAACTTGATCACCCGGTCCGGGTCGCCGCGGGTGAGCAGCGCGAACTCGGCGTCGGTGTAGTCGGCGAGCGGCTTGTCGTTGTCGAACAGACCCGACGCCTGGTAGAGCCCGACGCCGAGCAGACCGAGCAGGAACGATCCGCCGTTGAGCGATTTCGACGTGTCCAGCAGGCGCGGGTAGTCGGCCCGCACCGTCCGGCCGATGCCGTCGCAGGTCGTGCACATGCCGCCGGGATCGTTGAACGAGTACACCCTGGGCGTGCCGGCCGACGGCTCGGCGACGCGCGAGAACAGCACCCGGAGGAGGGGATTGATGTCGGTCATCGTGCCGACCGTCGAGCGAGAGTTGGAACCGATCGGCTTCTGGTCCACCACGATGGCCGGCGACACGTTCTCGATCGCGTCGGCGTGCGGACGCTCGTAGCGCGGGAGGAACTTGCGCTCGAACGCCGAGAAGGTCTCGTTGAGTTGCCGCTTCGACTCGACCGCGACGGTGTCGAAGACGATCGACGACTTGCCGGATCCGGAGGGACCCGTGAAGACGACGATGCGGTCCTTCGGAATGCGCAGCGAGACGTCCTTGAGGTTGTTCTCACGCGCACCGGTGATGACGATGTCGTTGACCATGCGGCTCCGTAACTGGTCGGCGGCGGACCCCGGCGGGCCCGGACCGGGTCGCGTGGGTGGGGTCGCGCAACGGAACCAACAAGCCTACGAGCCCGGACCGACACCGCGAACGGGCAGGCGGTCGGAGTCGGGCGCCGTGCTTTTCCATATATCGAAAACGTCGAGGGTGAATGCCGCAAATAATGGCAAATCGGAGCGAAAGACCTCGATGTGCGCGCGGTGCGGGGGTGAATGTCGGCGCACAGTGATGGTATTTGCAAAAGCGCGCGCAGATGTGGCTTTATATATGGTCCATTCGAACGCGCGCGTCCCGCGCGGCGCGCATATCTTTTGCCGACCTGGAATGGAGAACGTGAAAACCGTATGCCCGCGCCTGATTTTCTGCACGGACCGGCGCCACTCATGGATACGACGATGGATCAACTCAGGACCCTGATTGCGGTACACGAGGCCGGCAGCGCACTCGGCGCGGCCCGGCTCCTCGATCGCGATCAGTCGAGTGTGCAAAAACAAATCGACACGCTGAATCGGAACTTCGGCACGCTGTGCGGCGAGCCGCTCGTCCTCAAGCGGGGCCGAGGCAAGGACGTGCTGTTCACCGACACCGGGGAGGCGCTGGTCGAGACCGCCCGCGACACGCTGACTACGTGGCGCGATCGGATCCACGCCTGCCGCGGACGGGTCGGCGGCGCGGTGACCGTGGGCACCACCCGCTTCACGCTCCCCGCCCTGACCTCGGCGGGCGCGGCCGTCGCGAACGAGTTCCGCCTGCGGGGGGTGGAACTCCGGGTCGAGCACGTGCGCACCAGGGAACTCCTGACGAAGCTCCGGGGCAAGGAGGTCGACATCGTCTGCGGCAGTCTCGCCATCGTCGAAGGCGGCACGGCCCCCGCCGACTGCGAGGTCATGGAGTGGTCCCGCACCGGCCTGTCGATGCTGACCAACCTCTCGACCGAGGTGCTGCCGGGGCCCACCGTGTACAGCAGCGCGCTGCGCACCCTTCCGCTCGTGGTCCCCGACAGCGGTCTGATCGCGGACTGCCTTCGGGGCTGGTTCGGCGGGGACTACCGCCGGCACCTGAACATCGCGGCCGAGATCGACGCCGTGCACTTCGGCCTCGAACTCCTCGGCTCCGCGCTGCCGATGAGCGGCTGCATGCTCGTCACGCGCGGGCTCGGCGAGCGGGTGCGCCGGGGCAGGTTGTCGGGCGCCACGGGCAGTTGTCTGCGCGTGCTGGAGGTCGTCAACGACACGGACGTGCGCATGGAGGTATTGGTGGGGGTGTTCAGGCGACGCGGCGACCCGGCGCGAGACGCGGGCCATCCGCTGTCGATGTTGTGGGGCGCACTCGCCCCGGGGAAGTCCACCTGACCCGTCGGCGGGGGCCACACGAGGGCGGGTGGTGGCACACGACACCGGTGGTATCGCACGACGCCCGGCGGCGCCCACCGATCGGTGGGCGCCGCCGGGCGTTTCGAGTCGTGAAGGGCGCGGTGTCAGCTGCCGCTCTCCTTCGCCCTGGCCGCCAGCACCCCGCACACCAGCGCGGAGACCGCGGCCACGACGACGACCCACAGGCCCGCCATCGCCGCGAAGTCGAACTGCTTCAGGACCGCGTCCAGTTCCTCGGACCCGATCCCCTTGTCCTCGATGCTGACCCGCGCCAGCCGCTCGGGGTCGGCGATGTTCCAGGCCCCCAACGCCACGGCGAGCAGTGCAGGCACGGTGGCGGAGGCGCTGATCATCGCCTTGCGTGTGGCCACCCCGACGGCGAACAGGACGATCGCGACGATCGCCGCGACCAACGTCCAGACGCCGTCGCCCTCGGTGCCCTTGATGGTCTCGGACTGGCCTTCGAGCGACGCCTCGACCCACGGCAGCAGCGAACCGAGCAGCATCAGGATCGACGCGGCGATACCGAAATACGACGCCTTCGCATGCGCACGACCGGGCGTCCGAACATTCTGGTGGTGTCCCGGATTTTGAACGTAGGTACTCATGGCGGCAGAGGTTAGTGCGCTCTTTTGAAAGCCGGCAAGCGCGAAGCCCACTTTCTGCGACGGTGCCCTTTATTTCACGGATGCGCTGCCAATTCTGATCTCCGGGTTATTTCAACTGACCTTTCGATCAATTGGCGGCCGGTCGGCGAGAACAGGATTTATGCCGGCCGTTTATGGCCGGGCATCGATCGGCTTCGGTCGGGATCCGCATTCGAGCGGCCACTGTGCCCGGTGCGCCGCCCGCGGTCGCGCTACGGCCACCGGTGCGTCGGCCGCCCGTGGGTGCAGGTACACATCGACCGTGCCCCGTTCATCGCCCGGCGGATCGGGCGCCGCCGCCGGCCAGGGTTGAGGGACCCTCACGGAAGGGAAGGCCGGCCCGGCGTCGGTGCGCGGCCGGGCCGATCCGGTGCTTCGAAGCGCCTCCGAAATGACGTCCCATCGGCCGGTCACACTTTTCCCGGACCGCGGGTCATAGAGGCAGGAGCCCATCGAGGGCCCGCCGAGAGGCCGGGAAACGAAAGCCCGGTCCGAACCCACGGGAGTAGTCATGACTTCGTCGATCCTGGTCACCGGTGGTACGGGCACGCTGGGCCGCCTGGTCGTTCCGAAGCTGCGCGACGCGGGCCACAACGTGCGGGTGCTCAGCCGGACCGGCGGCACGGTCCAGGAAGGTGTCGAGTACGTGACCGCGGACCTGCTCAAGAACGAGGGCGTCGAGGCCGCCGTGGCCGGAATGGACACCATCCTGCACCTGGCGGGCGGTCCCAAGGGCGACGACGAGGCGACCCGCAACCTGGTGCGGGCCGCGCAGGTCGCCGGGGTGCGGCACCTCGTGTACATCTCGGTCATCGGGGCCGACCGGGTCCCACTGGGCTACTTCAAGGCCAAGCTCGGCGCCGAGCGGGCGGTGGCCGAGTCGGGGCTGCCCTGGACCACACTGCGCGCCGCCCAGTTCCACCAGTTGATGCTGACCGTGATGGGCAAGATGACGAAGATGCCGGTCGTGCCGGTCCCGGGCGGCCTCCGGCTCCAGCCGGTCGACGCCCGCGACGTGGCCGAGCGCATGGTGGAGCTGACCCTGGGCGAGCCGGCCGGCCTGGTCCCGGACATGGTCGGGCCGAAGGTGTACACGATGGGCGAGGCGATCGGCAGCTACCTGACGGCGAACGGCAAGCACCGGCCGAAGCTGCCGGTCCGGTTCCCGGGAAAGGCCGGCCGCGCCTACCGCGCCGGCGAGAACCTGACCCTCGAAGGCGCCACCACGGGCAAGCGCACCTGGGAGGCCGCCCTCACCGAGCTCGTGGGCTGAGCGGCCGCAAGGAAGTACGGCTCTCCTCCGCGCCGCACCGGACCGGGCGGCCGGGCCCGGCGGCCGGGTCGGCCGCCGGGCGCGCCTCGCGAGGACCCGGCCGCGCCGGCCGCGCCGCGGCGGGCGAAGACCACCGCGCCATCGGGCGACCGGCATCCCGTGCCAACGGGCCTCAGTGCACCTGCCGCTCGCCCTCCGCCCAATACCGGGCCCGCAGCGTCTTCTTGTCCGGCTTGCCCAGCGGGGACAGGGGGATCGTGTCGGCGAAGTCGATCGACTTGGGGGCCTGGATCGCCCCCTTGCGCTCCTTGACCAGCGCGATCAGTTCGGCCGGATCGACGTCGTGGCCCGGGCGCCTGACCACGACCGCCTTGACCGCCTCGCCCCACTTCTCGTCCGGGACGCCGACGACGGCGACCGCCGCCACCCCCGGGTGGGTCGAGATGACGTCCTCGACCTCGCGCGGGAAGACGTTGAAGCCGCCCGTGATGATCATGTCCTTCTTGCGGTCCACGATGGTGAGGAAGCCGTCCTTGTCGGCCCGCGCGATGTCGCCGGTGTGCAACCACCCGCCGCGCAACGCCTCTTCGGTCTGCTCGGGCTTGTTCAGGTAGCCGGCCATCACCAGCGGGCCGCGCACGCAGATCTCGCCCGGCTCGCCCTGCGCGACCTCGTTCAGCTCGTCGTCGAGCAGCTTGACGGTCACGAACGGGACCGGCCGACCGCACGAGGCCAGCCGGGCCGGGTCGTTCGGGTCGTGCTCGGCCCTGGTCATCACCGTGATCGACATCGGGGCCTCGGCCTGGCCGTAGAACTGGAAGAAGACCGGGCCCAGCTTCTCGATGCCCTCCTTCAACCGGGTCGGGGACATCGCCGAGGCGCCGTAGAAGATCGTCTCCAGACTGGACAGGTCGTGCTTGTCCAGGTCCGGGTGGTCGAGCAGGACGTACAGCATCGTCGGCACCAGCATGGTGGCGGTGATGCGGTACTTCTCGATCGTCTCCAGTACGCGCTTCGGGTCGAAGTGCGGCAGCACCACGATCGAGCCGCCGCGCAGCATGGTCGGGATGAACGCCGACATGCCCGCGTGCGACAGCGGCGTGGCGACCAGGAAGCGCACCTCCTCCGGCCAGTCCCACTCGGCGAGTTGGATGGTCGGCAGGGTCACCCCCGAGCGGTACGTGGAGATGACGCCCTTGGGCCGGCCGGTGGTGCCGCCGGTGTACGCGTAGCCGGAGACGTCCTCGGCCGAGACCTCGGGCGGCGTGATCGGTCCGGGCTCGTACTTCGCGGCCAGGGCGAGCAGGTCCTCGCCGAGCCCGGGTTCGGTCGGCCCGAACGCGAGCAGCTTCAGGTGCGGCAGGCGCTCCTTGAGCGCGGCGGCGCGCTCGCCGTACGGACCCGGGTCGAAGACCAGCGCCTCCACGCCCGCGTCGGCCAGTACGTACGCGTGGTCCTCCAGGGAGCCCATCGGATGCAGCGGCGTCGCCCGACACCCGGTCAGCATGTTGCAGCCGGTCGCGAACAGCACCTCGGGGCGGTTGGCGGACAGGATCGAGACCATCGTGCCCTTGACCACACCGAGCGACGCGTACGCCTGCTGGTAGCGACTGATCTCGTCGCGGACCTCACCGGCCGTCAGGACCCGGTCGCCGATGTACACGGCGGGCTTGTCGGCGTGCCTGGTCAGCGCGTGCAGGAGCAGGTCGGGGACGAATACCGGGCGGTGCAGCGCGGCGGGCAGGTCGTACGACATCTGCGGCTTCCCCTCGGAGGTGGCGGCTGATGGAGGTGCCCCGCTCACCGGTCGGCGCGGGTGCCTCCGAGAGAACATGTTTTCGCTATCCATTGACCTCGTCAAGGAACCTTACCTATCGTTCGGCCGGTGGCCGACCTCGTTCCCAGGCCGAGAGGATGACCGTGTCGACACAGACCGTCAGTACTATCCAGTTCCCTTACAAGCGCACACTCGGACCGGTCATGGGTCGCTTCTTCTCGGAGCTGACCGCCCGTCGGATCGTCGGGATCCGGTCCGGCGAACGCGTGATCGTGCCGCCGATGGAGTACGACCCGGAGACCGGGAACGAGCTCGCGCACGACTTCGTCGAGGTGGGTCCGGCAGGCACCGTCCGGTCCTGGACGTGGGTGGCCGAACCCCTCGAATCACACCCGCTGGACCGCCCGTTCGCGTTCGTGCTCGTACGCCTGGACGGCGCGGACACCGACATGGTGCACGTGCTCGACGCCGGTGACGAGGACGCGGTGAGCACCGGCATGCGGGTCGCGCCGCGCTGGCGCGACGAGCCCGTCGGCCGGATCGACGACATCGTCTGCTTCGTGCCCGGCGAGAGCGCCGAGACCCCCGAGGGCGAGCCCGCCGAGGGCGAGCCCGCCGAGGCGCAGGACGTGACCACCATGGAGTACCACTCCAAGGTCACCTACACCGACGTGCTCTCGCCCACCCTGGTCCGCTACGTGGGGAACCTGCGCGCCGGTCGGCTGACCGGCCAGCGCTGCCCCGAGTGCAACCGGGTGTTCCTGGGCCGCGGTTACTGCTCGGTGGACGCGATCCTGCTGGGCGCCGAGCTGGACGAGGAGCTGCCGGACCGGGGCGTGGTGTCCAACTACACGATCATCACGCCCACCCCGTACCCCGGGCAGAAGGAGACCGAGCCGTTCGCGCGCGCCTCCGTCGTGCTCGAAGGCGACGAGATGGTCATCGCGCAGCAGCAGATCCTGGACCTCCCGGTCGCCGAGATCCGGGTCGGCATGCGGGTGCAGGCCGAGTGGATGCCCGAGGCCGAGCGCGACGCCGCCGAGATCAGCAGCAAGGGCTGGGGCACGGTCGCGGGCTTCATCAAGGGCTGGCGGCCCACGGGTGAGCCCGACGAGCCGGCCGAGCAGTACATGAACCGGGTGTTCTGATGACGGTTCCAACGGCGGGTCAATCGGTGCGTCGAGGCGAGACGAGGGAGACGGCAGTGCGGCAGGACAGCGACATCGCGATCGTCGCGACCGCGCAGCTCCCGGCGGTGCGGCGACAGGAGCTCAGCGAGACCGAGATGCTGATCATGGTCGTGGACGAGGTCCTGGCCAAGGTCGGGCTCAAGCGTTCCGACATCGGCTTCAGCTGCCAGGGATCCTGCGACTACATCTCGGGTGGCACGTTCTCGTTCGTGCCCAACCTGGACGCGGTGGGCGCGTGGCCGCCGGTGCACGAGTCGCACGTCGAGATGGACGGCGCGTGGGCGATGTACGAGTCGTGGGTGCGCCTGAAGCACGGCGACATCGACATCGCGCTCGCGATGGGCTCGGGCAAGTCCTCCACCGGCGACCCGGCCGCGATCTACCCGCTCGAACTCGACCCGTACTACCTCGCACCGCTGGGTCTGGACCCGGTCTCGCTCGCCGCCCTTCAGGCCCGGCAGCTGATCGAGTCCGGCAAGACCACCGAGCGCGAACTCGCCGAGATCGCCGCCCGCTCGCGCCGCGACGCGGCCGGCAACCCCAAGCAGCAGGTCCGCAACGCCGAGCAGGACGTGGAGAAGCTGCTCGCCGGGGGCTACCTGCGCGCCCCGCTGCGCAAGAGCGACCTGCCGCCGATCTCGGACGGCGCGTGCGCGGTCGTGCTCGCGCGCGGCCCGCGAGCCGCCGAACTGACCGAGCGCCCCGCGTGGATCGCCGGGCTCGACCACCGCAGCGAGGTGCACAACCCCGCGCTGCGCGACCTGACCGACTCGTCCTCGACCCGGATCGCCGCCGAGCGGGCGGGCGGGGTCGCGGGCGTCGAGGTCGCCGAGCTGATGGCGCCGTTCACCGCGCAGGAAGTGATCCTGCGGCAGTCGCTCGGCCTGGCCGACGACGTCGTGATCAACCCGTCGGGCGGCGCGCTCACCGGCAACCCGCTGATGGCCACCGGCCTGGTCCGGATCGCCGCCGCGGCCGACCGGATCCTCGTCGACGGCCGCTCGCGCACGCTCGGCCACGCGACGTCGGGCCCCGCGCTCCAGCAGAACCTCGTCTGCGTCCTGGAAGGTGACAACCGATGACCCATGAGCGCGTTGCCGTCGTCGGCATCGGCCAGACCAAGCACAAGAAGCGGCGCGACGACCTGTCGATCGCGGGCCTCGTCCGCGAGGCCGCGCAACGCGCGCTCGACGACGCGCAGATGACGTGGAGCGACATCGACGCGGTGGTGATCGGGAAGGCGCCCGACATCTTCGAGGGCGTCATGAAGCCCGAGCTCTACCTCGCCGACGCGCTGGGCGGGGCGGGCAAGCCGGTCTTTCGGGTACACACCGCCGGCAGCGTCGGCGGCTCGACCGCGATCGTCGCCTCGCACCTGATCAGCAGCCGCGTGCACAAGCGCGTGCTCGCGGTCGCGTGGGAGAAGCAGTCCGAGGGCAACGCGCAGTTCGGCCTCGGCGGCGGCAAGTCCGGCTCGATCGGCGCGGGCGGCGCGTTCGCGCCGTGGATCCGCGCCTACATCCAGAAGTCCGGGGCGCCCGAGCACATCGGGTGGCAGGTCGCGGTCAAGGACCGGCAGAACGCGCTGCGCAACCAGTACGCGCACCTCCAGCTCAAGGACATCTCGATCGACAAGGTCCGCGAGTCCCCGATGATGTGGGACCCGCTGCACTTCCTGGAGTCGTGCCCGTCCTCGGACGGCGCCGGCGCGATCGTGCTGACCGACGAGGCGGGTGGCGACGAGGCCGCCGCGGCGGGTCGTCCGCCGGCCTGGATCCTGGGCACCTCCATGCGCTCCGAGCCGTCCTCGTTCAACGGCCGCGACCCGATCCGCCCGCAGGCCGGCATCGACTGCGCGTGGGACGTGTACAAGCAGGCCGGGATCACCGACCCGCGCCGGCAGATCGACGTGGCCGAGCTGTACGTGCCGTTCTCCTGGTACGAGCCCATGTGGCTCGAAGGCCACGACATCGCGCCGGTGGGCGAGGGCTGGAAGATGGTCGACCGCGGCGAGACCGCCTTCGACGGCGACTTCCCGGTGAACCCGTCGGGCGGCGTGCTGTCCTCGAACCCGATCGGCGCCTCCGGCATGCTGCGCTTCCTGGAGGCCGCCCTCCAGGTCCGCGGTGCGGCCGGCGAGCATCAGGTCGACGGCGCGAAGGTCGCGCTCGCGCAGGCGTACGGCGCCGCCGCGCAGTACTTCGCGATGTGGGCGGTGGGCGCGGACAAGCCGTAACGGGCGTCCGGCCGCTCGCGGGCGGCTTCCGCAAAATGGTAAGGCTCCTTGACCTTGATTTGGTCAAGGAGCCTTCCTATTCTGGGGCCTTCACCCGTGACCGGAGGTTCAGGCGATGAAGCCCCCCATCTGCGAGAAGCTCGGGATCGACTTCCCGATCTTCGCGTTCTCCCACTGTCGCGACGTGGTCGCGGCGGTCAGCCGAGCCGGTGGTTTCGGTGTGCTCGGCGCGCTCGCGTTCGACCCCGAGCAGCTCGAGGTCGAGCTGGCGTGGCTCGACGAGCACACCGACGGCAAGCCGTACGGCGTCGACCTGGCGATCCCGATGGCGTACATCGGCAAGGGCGGCGGCGAGGCGGCGCTGCCGACCAACCTGGAGAAGTTGATCCCGGAGAAGCACTGGCAGTTCGTCGACGAACTGCTCGACAGCCACGGCATCCCGCCACTGCCGGCCGAGCTGGCGGACAAGCCGGTCAAGGCCGCCGGGCTGAACGTGGACCTCGAATCGCGGGCGCAGATCGAGGTCTCGCTCAAGCACCCGCTGGTGAAGATGTTCGTCAACGCGCTCGGCCCGCCGCCGGCCGACATCATCGACGCGTGCCACGCGGCCGGCGTCCTGGTCGGCGCGCTGTGCGGGAGCCCGCGGCACGCGCAGAAGCAGGTCGAGGCCGGCGTCGACGTGGTCGTCGCGCAGGGCACCGAGGCCGGTGGGCACTGCGGCGAGATCTCCACGATGGTGCTGATCCCGCAGGTCGTCGACACGGTCGGCCCCGACGTCCCGGTGCTCGCGGCCGGGGGCATCGGCAGCGGCCGGCAGATGGCCGCCGCGCTCGCGCTGGGCGCGCAGGGCGTGTGGACGGGCAGCCTGTGGCTCACGGTCGCCGAGGGCGACACGCACGAGGTGGCCGTACAGAACCTCCTGGAGGCCAAGTCCACCGACACCGTGCGCTCGCGTGCGATGACGGGCAAGCCGTGCCGGCTGCTCAAGAGCGCGTGGACGGACGCGTGGGAGGACCCGGAGAACCCCGACCCGCTGCCGATGCCGCTCCAGGGCATGATCTACAACGCGGCGTCGCGGCGCTTCACCCGGACCAAGAACAAGGAGCTGAACGGCTGGCCCGTCGGCCAGGTCGTCGGCATGCTCGACCGGGTCCGGCCGACCCAGGAGGTCGTACTGTCCCTGGTCGAGGAGTGGATCGAGACGACCGAGCGGCTGAGCGCGTTCCTGGTCGACGACTGAGCCGAACGCCGAAACCCCGACCCGCACGGCCCGTTCACGCATGGCCGGCGCTCGTCGGGCGCGGGACCGGCCTGGCGGGGACCAGCCGGGCCGAGCACGCGGGAGGACTCGCGTGCACGGCCCGGCGATCGGCGGGTCACGGGAGTGAATGACACCGGTCCCGCACCTATGGGTATCGCGAACTGTCCCGGTATTTCCTCAACTTGTCCGTTTCCGGAATGTCGTCCTCCGGGTGTCGGTACACTCCGCCGGCTCCGACCGCGCTCAGGGCGCGACCGAGTCCCATCCGGTGAAGCCCGAAGGGTCGTGCCGGCCGAACGTGCCGTGCTCGAAGATGCCGACGCCCTCGGCGATCGGCGCGCCGTCGGGGCCGGTGAGGCGGGCGGTGGCCACGTGGTCGATCACGCTGAACGGGATCCGCTTCGCGACCTCGGGGTCCTTCTGGTCGTACACGGCGCCGTCGAGGTAGTCCTCGCCCTTCCACTGGCCGTGCCCCCAGTCCGGGTCGCCGCCGTAGCCCGCGCCGACGTTGAGCGCGATGTACCCGTGGTTGTCCAGGTGCAGCGTGAGCGCGTTGCGCTTACGGTCGGTCAGGTGGATCGCGGCGCCCTCGGGCAGCCGGGTGCCGGAGGTGTAGCGGACGTCGAATTCCGGCCAGCCGAGCTGCTCGGGCGCCCTGCCGCTGTCGATCGGGAAGATCCGGATCGCCTCGGTCAGGAACCGGTGGCCGTCGGCCGCCTCCTGTGCGATGACCATCAGCGCCTGGTTGCCGAGGTGGATCGGGATCCAGTTCCACCAGAACCCGGCGGTCTGCGCCGGCCGCCCGGCCGGTGGCGCCTCACCCGAGGGCCGGATGCCCCACGAGCGGTCGCGCGAGCCGGACCAGGTCTGCGGGGTGACGTCGATCCGCTCGCCGTCGAGCGTGACGGTGCCGGTCCAGTCGCCGATCTGGACGAAGCGCGACGCGTCCAGGAGCGGCTTGTAGTCGCTGCGCTGCACGTGTCGAGGTTCGGGCAGCGGCGCGAACGGCGACGTGAAGGTGAGGTCGATCGAGATGCCCTGTTCCGGGGCGTCGCACACCACGCGGACGCTGGACAGCGGCGCCGGCACCTCGATCCGGTAGGGCCCGACCTCCTGCTTCATCCGATCCGGGCCGAGCGCGCCGGAGGCGCGGACGGCGTGCTGACGGCCGTCCTTGCGAATCACGACGTAGGCGTCGATCACGCCGAGGTTGGGATAGACGCCCAGGCCGGTGGCGATCTGTACGCCGCCGTCGCGGTCGTAGGCGTGCATGATGCAGCGGTCGTAGAAGTTCCGGTCGGTGGAGCCGACCTCGCTGTGGAACAGCGGGACCTGGTGGACCGGGTACTCGTCCAGAGGCACGGGGATCGGCATCGGATTCCTCCTCACGACGCGACGCGACGGCGAGGCGACGACGCGTTGGCACGGGGTATGACGTCGTGCGAGTCTCCGCCAAACAATTGACGCAATCAAGCGTTTCCGGAGGGCGCCGGCGGGCGCGCGGATCGCGGCGAGCCGACACGCCGGACACGTCGGCCAGGCAGCCGAAATGCGCCACCCGGTTGGACGCTTCGGCATCGGTCCGGTTGCCACGTTCCGTATATCGCGTGTTACTGAAGGTGTCAGTGTTAAGGGATGCACCGTCCGGACCGCGCCATTGCTCACCAATCGTGAGGAACGGCGTGGGGATGGGAGTCCGCGACGCGTCGGGAGAGATCATGAGTCACCAGCAAGACCTCGTCATCTGCCGCGAGGTCGGCGACCGCAACGGCAAGGGTCGGGCGCTGAACAACCTCGGCACCGCCCTCCAGCAGGTGCGGAGGTTCGACGAGGCCATCGATGCCCACCAGCAAGACCTCATCATTTGCCGCGAGCAGGGCGACCGCCACGGCGAGGGTCAGGCGCTGGGCAATCTCGGCACCGCCCTCCAGCAGGTGCGGAGGTTCGACGAGGCGATCGACGCCCACCAGCAGGCCGCCGCCCTGTTCACCGAGCTCTACGACCACCACCGCGAAGCCCAGGCCCTCAACAATCTGGGCACCGCCCTCCAAGAGGTGCGGAGGTTCATCGACGCCGTGGACGCCCATCGGCAGGCCGCCGCCCTGTTCACCGAACTCGACGACCATCACCGTGAGGGTCAGGCGCTTAACAATCTCGGCATCGCCCTCCAGGAGGTGCGGAACTTCACCGATGCCGTCGAGGCCCATCAGCAGGCGGCCGACCTGTTCACCCAGCTGGGCGACCATCACCGTGAGGCTCAGGCGCTCAACAATCTCGGCATCGCCCTCCAGGAGGCGCGGAACTTCGTCGAGGCGGTCGACGCCCACCAGCAGGCAGCCACCCTGTTCACCGAGCTCGGCGACCATCACCGTGAAGGCCAGGCGCTGGACTACCTCGGGACCGCATTGCACCAGGGTCGGAGGTTCGCCGAGGCCATCGACGCCCATCAGCAGGCCGCCGCCCTGTTCACCCAACTGGGCGACCGCCACCGCGAAGCCCAGGCCCTCAACAACTTCGGGACCGCGCTCCAGCAGGTACGGAGGTTCGAGGAGGCCGCCACCGCGCACGAGCAGGCCGCTGCCCTGTTCGTGAAGCTCGGTGACCGCCGCCGCGAGGACAAGGCGCTGAGCGATCTCGGCGCCGCCCGGGATCAGGCGTGGGGGACCGAAGACCGCCCGCGAGGGCTGTGGCGGATGCTCACGGGAAGGCGGCGGGAACGTCGGGTACGGCCATTCGACGCGGTGGCCTCTCTGGGGCCGGTACTCGAACCGACGCAGTAGACGCAGCAGGGGTGGGTCGCCGAGGTGAGCGCCGAGGGCTCGCTGATCGGAGGCCGCCGCCGCGTGGTGCGGCGGTGGCCTCCGATCAGCGGTCGCGGGGAGGGGTCGGCCGACGAGGGGGTTGCGGCAGGCGCACCCACCGCACCCACCGCGCTCACCGCAGCGCCGACCCCGTGACCAACGCCGAAGCAGCCCGCTGCCTCGGCGTTGCCCTACGCCGCCACGGCCACGCCGCGGACGCTCGCTCTCGCCCTCGACATCGCGCGGGGCCGCGGACCGCCGCCGGCGCGGAGACCGCGATCCATCGGCTTTCACTCGCCGACTTGGCTCTGGTCCGGCGTAACCCGGTCCTCGAATTTCGACTTCTCTGGCCCATTGCCAGGAGTCCGCGTGATTCGCATCATGCCTCGGGAGAATATGCGTATTCATCACATCATCCGAGACGGCCCAGTCTCGCATTTGTGAACGAGGACGGGAGTAGTTCCTGCGAGCACATAGTACGTGTGGTCGTCATCGACCGTCAGGTCGTGGGTGCGTTGTTCGCGGGCGCGGATTCGCGTCGCGCCGATCCGTACTCGGGCTGTGGGGGTCTGTGGCCATTGGCCGAGTTTGAGGTCGCCAACGTTGATCCAATCCCTGAGGTCGGGGGCCCGGAAGGGGTGGTTGGCGGTGGCGATGATGGAGGCGTTACCGTTGTCGGATTTGATGTCGGGTCGGCGAATTCCTTTTCGTCCTCGATGGTGATGGAGGCGAGAACGGTGCGGGGGTTGGTTTCGCCTGTCTCGGGATTCGTGGCCAGGACGACGTCACCCGGTTGGACATCCCGGATCGGTCTGGTCGAACCATCGGCCATCCGACAGCGCCGCCCACCTCTGGTGTTCCCGGGTTCCGCGAGATCGAAGGCGACGTCCGTCCCGAGACGGTTCCCGCGACTCGTGCGAACGGGCGCGGTTCAGGGCGTGGAGCTGCGGCGTTGGTCGGGGATGGATCGTCGGGGTGGTCGGGTGAGGGTGATCTGGCGTACGAGTTGGTGCAGGCAGGCCGTGGTTGCGACGGCGGGCAGGACCGCGACGACGACGCCTTGGACGGTCCTGGGGGCGTTGGTGAGGGAGAGCGCCATGGACAGGCCGGCGAAGGTGGTGACCACGATCCAGGAATGCAGTGCCCGGCGGTGGTGGAGGCTGGAGCGCAGGATCGACAGGGAGGCCACGATCCAGGGGCCGTGGACCAAGACGGGCCACCACCGATTCGGGCCTGTGGTGGGGACGGCGGTGTGCCGCAGCGGCGCGAGGGTGATGACCGCGCCGAGCACGCTGATCGTGGCGACCAGGACGACGCTCGCTACCACCATGGAGTGGCTGAGCCGGTCCAGTCCCCACGCGCCGGTGGTCGGTTCGGGGGCCGTCGGGGGGCGACGGCGATGACTGCCGCGTACCCGGACCGGGGCCGGCAGTTCGACGGCGGCGAGAGTGTCGTCGACCGGTCCGCCCAGGAGCCGGGCGAGACCGGCCTCGAACTCCGGGTCACCCACCAGCCCGGAAGCGGGGTGGCCGTCGAGTGGCGCGGCCGCGTCCGGTGTCTGCCACCCCGCGACACCGGGGAACGATTTGGCGCCTTGAGGGAATTGCATGCCGTGTGGGGGGAGCGGGTCGTATACATAGCCGTCGTACATGGGCCTGATTCGTTCATGGGCTTGGGAGTTGACGTTGTCGGATGTCGGGTGTCGGCGAGTGTGTCCGGGGTCACGACTGTGGGTTGTCCAAGACGTCGCCGAGGCGGCGTGAGTATTCCGCGGCAATCAAGAGCATCGTCATGGCGAACTGCTCCATGTCGGCTGAGCAGTGGCGAAGCAGGACACGGTCTCCCGCGCGTTCGATGTACGCGTGAGGGGATCGCTTGAGGAAAGTCGCAGCCCGAGGGGTGAGCATCCAATCCCCCAAACGGACGGATCGATGGACGAGTTCGGGAAGAACCGCGACGGAGGCGGATGCTTTGCGGGTCACACCGAGGAAACGACGCGCTTCCCCTTTTGGCTCTGGGCTGTACCGGTGAACGACGACCCGGGTTCGTGTCCTTTTCGGTCTCGCGTCGAACATTTCCGAACATCGGCACCGCAGAGCCGAGTTCTCCCGGGGCGAAAATTCCGTGCCGTTACAGGGGTGCGTGACCGTTCACCGGCGGGGTTCTCTGTCTTCGCAAAGAAAAATTCTAGAGTTGTTAAAAACTTCGAGAAGCCCGCCGAATCGCGATCCTATCTTCTGTCGTGTTCATATTTGGGTGAACAGATCGTAACCCTCGGAGCCGCGCGAACCCGTGTCGACAAGGCCGCGACATGCCGAGGCCGCCCAAGCCGCCACCCGACTGCCAAGCCTGGGCCGCGCACGGCTCCCCGGAGCGCCTTCACGGCCCGCCCCCGCTCCACTGAGGCCCGCACACTCGCCACCCGTTGCACGGCCGCGGTCTGGAAGGGCCGGGAACTCGCGCTCGGGCTTCGCTTCGCCGCCGACGAACACGAGAGTGAGCGTCGCGTGCCCTTATGGGGTGTCGGGACCGGCCGGCGCGACCCCGAGCCGAAGTGGCTGTACCGATTCTGGGACTGGAACCACGACGAGGCCATGTGGTTCGCTCGCGAGCTCGCCTACGCGAGCGCCATGGCGGGGGCCGGGATCACCACCGGGACGGTGGTCTCCGGCCCGCCGCGACGTTGGGTGGAGATCCCGGAGGGCAGCCCGCTGTCGGAGCGGTGAGACCGACGGTGGTCAGGTGGGTCGGGAGGGAGTCGTGGTCAACGGCTGTGGGTTCGTGGCGGGGCGGCAGTCGCGACACAGGGAGCCGGGGGTGAGGGCTCGGTTGGGGCGGCCGCAGTCGGCGCATTCGATCAGGCGTGGGGCGAGGGGTTGCGTGGGGGCGGCCGTGGGTGGACGGGGCGCTTTGGTCAGGCGGTAGTACAGGAGGCCCGTGCGGATCGGGCGGCCGCGTGCGGGTAGGTCCCCGGTCAGTTCGCGGCGCAGGTCGGCAGGCGTGTCGCCGGTGGCCAGGCGGTCCAGGACGAACGGGACCAGGGTGCGCAAGTCGCGGTCCCGGAAGGTCAGTCGGGCGTCGACGTCGGCGAGTGAGCGCAGCAGCGCGAGGGCCTCGACGGCGGGATCCGAGGCGCGTGCGGGCACCGCTTCGGCGGTCGTCGAGTCGGCCTGCCGCGGCCCGGTCCAGTCGGTGCGGCGGCCGATCATCCGGCCGGTGGCGGCGTCTCGGAGCCGGCGCGCGCCGGCGAGGCCGCCTTCGATGAGTTCGCGCAGCACGCGGGCGGCGACGTGGGCGCCCACATCGATCAGTTTGCGAATGGTCGCGATGTCGAGCGGTGTGCCGGGAGGCATCGCCTCGTACCGGACGGCGGCTTCGAACGCGCGACCCACCAAGTGGCCGTATCGGGCCAACACGCCGTCGGCGCTGTCGTCGGACGGAATGGGCGCGTCGATAGTCTGGGGCACAGCCATGGCGAGGCTCTCTTCCTCGTTCGTGGTCAGGCCCTCTGCCCGGTGTTGGTAGCACCGGCGGGGGCCGTCTTACGTTGTGGACACCGCCCAGTGCACAGGGCCCAACCGGAGCACGTCAATCACCCCGAAGGGTGACGCTCTGCCCGCCGCCCACTACTGGGGGCCGGCCGCCGCCCCTCCGGGCGGCCGGCCCAGTAGTACCCATGGGGCCGATTCTCCGTACAACGGAGAACCGCATCGACGTCCCGACCTGCGCAAACGCCGCGGCGGCGGAACGGGCCGCCCGTACAACGGATTTCCCGCGCATCGGGGATTCCGATGCACGGAAGAGGAAGCGCCGGCCGGGCGGTCGCCTCAACGCCGGTCGCTGAAGCGGATGTCCAGGCTGCGGAGGTAGGTCTGGAGGCCCGCGTCCTGAATCGGGATCAGGTGGGCGGGGCTGCCCGACTCGTTGTGGTGGGCGTGCCACTTGCCCGGCGGGGTGACGAACGCGCCGCCCGGTTCCCAGTCGACGCGCTGCGGGTCGACGATGTCGCCGTGCTCGTCGAGCCGATCGCCCAGCAGCGTGAAGCATCCCGGCTCGCAGTCCAGGATCAGGTCGAGCGCGACCGACTGGTGCCGGTGCGGGCGCTGGATCTGGCCGACCGGGAGCAGGCCGAACATCGCCCACAGGGTGTGCGTGACGGTCAGCGTCTGGTCCTGGTCGATCGTGTTGAGCAACACGCTGACCCGGTTCTTGGCGTTCGCGCCGGGGGCCTCGGCGATCCGGGTGAGTTCCTCGACCGCGCGGTGCCGGGAGAACTTGGTCGGCCGAAAGCGCGCCTGGTTCGGGGTGACCCCGAGGTAGCGCAGCAGAGGTTCGTCGTGCACCCAGTAGAACACCGAGTCCTGCGCGGCGTGGTGGGTGATCTCCCCCAGGTCCGGCAGGACCAGGAAGTCGCCCTTCTCCCACTCGACGGCCTGGCCGCCGACCAGCGACATGCCGCGCCCGTACAGCACGTAGTAGAGCTGCGAGGTCGCGTTCGGCCGCACCGCGAGTCGGTCGCCGGCGTTGATCCGGACGAAGTTGGCGAGCAGCGCGGGGCTGGTCGCCGGGCCGCCCTCGATCCGCATCGGGGCGGCGAGGTCGAGCGGGACCACCCGGGTGCCGCCGCCGGTGTGCAGCGCGGCCGGGAATCGCTCCACCGGCACGGGCGAGGTGTACCCCGACCCGAGCGGGTTGGCGGCCTTCGTGTACTCCCAGTACACCGCGTCCTCGGACCACGCGGCCGCGCTCGCGGCGAGCGGGCCCTCGAACCCGAAACGGGCCACGTCGACGAGTGGCGGGGCCGCCACGGTGGGGTCGAAGAGCGCGGATTCCCGCTCCCCGGAAGCGTTCTGATCGGCTGTCACCTCAGGCTGCGCGGTCATGCCCATCCCTTCACGAAGCGAGTACCCCCGATCCAGCCATGGTCGCACCGCCCCGAGCGGGGAGCCGAGCGGGGCATGGTCGGGCGTACGGCCACGGGCCACGGACACCCGCGCGGGGCGCGGCCACGGGCATGGGCATGGGCACAGGCACGGGCACGGCTGCGGAAGCCGTCGGAAGGGGAACGGAATTCCGGAATTTGCAATTCCGGATCAGCGACCCGAGTGGAAGTAGTCCCGGGGGTCGTTTTCCGTCGTGCGGCGTCGTGTTCCCCGGGGACCGCCCGGTGCGGGGGCGATCGGCGAAGCGGAACGGCTGCTCACCAGCCTGGCCAACCTGGCGTTCAGTTCGGCTTCTTCCTTGATCTCGTCGGCGGAAGGGGACAGTGCGACGATGAAGAGCGTGATCACCGTGAAAAGACTGATCCCGGTGATCAAGGGCGCAAGGAACTGCGCGGCCTCCACGCCGTGTGCCAACTCGTGCGAGCCCTGGGTGCGCACGCTCATCGCGGACATTCCCGTGTAATGCATTCCGCTGACCGCGGCACCCATGATCAACGCGGCGCCGGCGGTCGCGCCGAATCCGCTCACATTCAGCGCCGCCCACAACGCCGCGGTCGCCGCGACCACCGCGATCAGGACCGACAGCCCGACCCGGGTCGAGTCGTATTCCACCGTGCCGTGCAGGCTCATCGCGGCCATGCCCATGTAGTGCATGATCGCTACGCCGCTGCCGGTGACGACGCCGCCGGCGACCAGGCCCACCACGCCCGCCTTGCGCCGGCCGGCGAGCGCCATCCCGATGCCGACGACGACGATCGCGAGCACGAGACTCGTCATCGTTTTGGCGACGTCATATCGAATCGCGGTCCCCCGGACCGAGAATCCGAGCATGCCGATGAAATGCATGACCCAGATTCCGGTTCCGCCGATCGACGTCGCCCCGAGCAACAGCCAACGCACGCGAACCCAACCGTGGACGGCGCGTGCCCGAGTGGCACACAGAAGCCCGAGAGCCGAGCCGACGCACGACATGAGGTACGCGACGCCCGGAGTCAGCGCCCCGTACGCGAAATGATCTATGTGTCCCATTCGGCAAACCGCTCCGTTTGAGTCCGACCCCGCCGATGCCGGGAAACTCCGTCATCAAGTCGCCGATGATAGGGCAGTACGGTTTACGTTTCCGACCGGGTTTGCGGATACGAGAAAGCGCGGCTGTCGAAATGTGTGTCATCCGCCGTATCGGGCGGTCGCATTCGGATAAAGATCTTGGTAAGCCGGACGAGCTCCGCCGCGCTTCGCCGCGAGGACTCCGTGTACGACGGCCCGCGCGAATACATCCGCCGCCGCGGCGTGGATCAGCGTCAGCGCGGCGGCCTCGGCGTTGACGCCGTAGGGCGTCGTGTGGTCGTGCGCGGGCAGCGGCACCCGGGCCGTGGACACCGCGAAGATCGTGTCGCCGTCGTAGAGCGTGTGTACCGGCCGGATCGCCCGGGCCAGCCCGTCGTGCGCGACGCCCGCGACCTTCTGGGCCTGGGCGCGGGTCAGCACCGCGTCGGTGGCCACGATGCCGATCGTCGTGTTGAGCGACGGCGGGTCCTGCGCCGCCTCGGCCGCCCGGGCCAGCGCGGCGGCGTGCTCGGCGTGCGCGGGCGGCGCCAGTGGGAACTCGCCCGGCAACCCGAGCCCGGCCGCGTACGGCAGGCCGCCGACCGGATCCACCGCGGACCCCGCCGCGTTCACCACCGCGAGCGCCGCGACGGTGACCCCGCCCGGCAACACCACGCTCGCCGTGCCGAGGCCGCCCCTGATCCCGCCGACCATCGCACCGGTGCCCGCGCCCACGCTGCCCACCGGCACCACCGCGTGCTCCGGCTCGGCGGCGGCCGCCGCGACCGCCTCGCGACCGAGCGCCGCGTCGGGCCGCCGCCACCAGTCGCCGCCGCGGCCGAGGTCGAACAGCGCCGCGGCCGGCACCACGGGCACGACCTGGTGCGGCTCGGTGCCGACCGGGAATCCCCGCCCCTGCTCGGCCAACCAGGCCACCACGCCACCGGCCGCGTCGAGGCCGAACGCGCTGCCGCCGCTGAGCACGATCGCCTCGACCCGCGGCACCAGGTTGCGCGGGTCGAGCGCGTCCAACTCGCGCGTGCCGGGTGCGCCGCCGCGCACGTCCACACCGGCGACGAAGCCGCCGACCGGACCGAGCAGGACGGTCGTGCCGGTCATCGCGCCGGTGTCGGTGTACGCGGCGTGTCCGACCCGCAGGCCGGCCACGTCGGTGATCGCGTTGCGCGGCCCGACCTTGTACTCGTCGAACATCAAGCCTCCCGAGAACGAATGCGGTGGAACCCTCGTGACGTCGCGCCGGACGTCGCGCGCGGCGTCGCCTTGGAGGGCAACGGAGCGCAACGCCGGCGTCGCCGTCGTCGGAATCCCTTGTTCCCATGCTGCTCCCTCCACCATGTCTCAAGATCCGGGATTCTCATCTCACCTTCTGAGAAAGCTTGTAGGGTGCACGAATACCGACGTGGGGGTGGGCGCGATGGGCGGGAACCGGCGCTGGCTGATGTTGGCCATCGGGATGTGCGCGCAGCTCGCGAGCTGCGTCTTCCTGTACGGCCTCGCCTACCTCGTCCCGGTGCTGCGCGCGGACGAGGGCATGTCGCTCGCGCAGGCCGGCACCGTCGTGGCGTGTCCGACGTTCGGGCTGCTGCTGACCCTGGTGCTGTGGGGAGCGGCGGCCGACCGCTGGGGCGAGCGCCGCGTGATGGCGGTCGGCCTGGCCCTCGCGGGCGGTGCGATCGTGGTGGCCCTGGCCGGTGACGGCGCGGTGTGGCTGGGCAGTTGGCTCGCCGTCGCGGGCGCGTGCTCGGCGGCCGTCAACGCCGCGAGCGGGCGGGTGGTGATCGGCTGGTTCGCCCCCGAACAGCGCGGCCTGGCGATGGGGATGCGGCAGATGGCACAACCGCTCGGCATGGTCGCGGGCGCCCTGGTGCTGCCGCCGATCGGCACGCACGCCGGATTTCGGGCGGCCCTGATCTTCCCGGCGGCGCTGTGCGTGGTGGGCGCGGTCCTGGTCGCGCTGATCGTCCGCGACCCGGCGCGGCCCGCGCCGCCGGCCGACGGGACCAAGCCCGCGTCCCCCTACGACTCGCCGATCCTGTACCGGATCCACGCCGCGAGCGCGCTGCTCGTGGTCTCGCAGTTCGTCGTGGTGTCCTTCGCGGCGGACTACCTGGTGTCCGAGCACGGCTGGACCGCGACCACCGCCGGGCGGCTGCTCGCGAGCGTGCAACTGGTCGCCGCGGGCACCCGGATCGTGGTCGGCCGCTGGTCGGACGTGGTCGGCTCACGGCTGGGCCCGATGCGCGTGCTGTGCGCGGTCAGCGCCGTGGTCGTGGGCGGCCTCGCGCTGACCGCGGCGATCGGCGGGCCGGTCGCGATCGGGTTCCTGCTGCTCGCCTCGGTGGCCACGGTGAGTTGGAACGGGCTCGCGTTCACCGCGGTCGCCGAGATCGCGGGCAGCGCCTGGGCGGGCCGGGTGATGGGCATCCAGAACACCGGCCAGAACCTGACCGCGGCCGCCGGACCGCCCCTGTTCGGGGTGATCATCGGCGGCCCGGGCGGCTATGTCGTCGCCTACTCGATCTGCGCGGTGATCCCGGTCCTGGCGGGCGTATTGACGCCGCGTCAGGACTCCCTTTCCGCATACGCGACGACGCCGAGCAACAGCACCTCGACACCGAACAGGAAGCGTTCGTCGCCGTCGCCCGAGGTGAGTTCGGCGCCGAGCGACATGAGCGTCGGGAACCGGGCGGCCGGCAGCGACGCGAAGTAGTCCTGGATCCGGGTGTAGTAGGCCGCGCGCTCCTCGTCGGTCGTGCCGTGCATCGTGTCCTGGCCGCCCATCTCCAGGCCGGACATCACGGTGTACATCGACATCAGGTCGACCGCGAACGCGCAGACCTGCTTCGACAGCCCGCCCGCGCGCAGGATCGACAGCAGCCGTTCCGAGCACTCCAGCGAGTTCGGTCCCATCGGCACGGCGCCGATCAGCGCCCGGCCGAGGTCGCGATGCGACGCGTACACGTCGCGGATCGCCAGCAGTGCCTCCCGGAGCTGTTCACGCCAGCGCTCGGGATCCGCGACGGGGATCCGGACCTCGCCGTTGACCCGGTCCACGACGAGCTCGACGAGCTCTTCCTTGTTGGCCACGTAGGCGTACAGCGAGGCCGCGCCGGTGTCGAAGCGCTGCGCGACGCGGCGCATGCTCAGCGCGTCCATGCCCTCCGCGTCGATGATCTCCAGCGCGGCGGTGACGATCGCCTCCTGGGAGAGCGCGGGCTTGCGCGGCGCCCGCCCCTTGGGGGACGTCCGCCATGGCGGCAGGGGTACCTCGGGAGCCTCGGACACGGCGCCACCTCCTCGACCCAACGTATCGGTGAACTCTCGACTTTACGAACACTGTACTTGACGCGAACGCCGTTCGAAGCCTAAAACAGTGTTCGAAGAGAAAACGATGTTCGAGCTTCGAACGATGTTCGAAGACCCGGACGAGGACGAGGGGGACTCGATGGAAACCGAACTCATCAACCCGGCGCCGACCGCGGCCGAGCCGGCGCCGACCGCGGCCGAGCCGGGGGAGCGCTCGTCCTACCGGCTGCGGTGGATCGGCCTCGCGGTCGTGATGGGCGCCGACATCATGGACCTGCTCGACGCGACGATCGTCAACGTCGCGGGTCCGGGCATCCGGGACGCCCTCGGCGGCAGTTCGACCCACCTGCAGTGGTTCTCGGCCGCGTACACGCTCGCCTTCGCGATGTTCCTGATCACCGGCGCCCGGCTCGGCGACATCTTCGGTCGGCGCCGGATGTTCCTCGGCGGGGTCGCGGCGTTCACCTTCACTTCCGCGCTGTGCGGACTGGCGCAGTCGCCGGAGATGCTGATCGGCGCGCGCGGTCTCCAGGGCCTGGCCGCGGCGATGATGGTGCCGCAGGCGTTCGGCCTGATCCGCGAGATGTTCGACGAGCGCGAGATCGGCGCGGCGTTCGCGGTGTTCGGGCCGGCGATGGGCCTGTCGGCGGTGCTCGGTCCGATCCTGGGCGGGCTCCTGATGGACGCCGACGTGTTCGGTCTCGGGTGGCGCGCGGTGTTCATGGTGAACGTGCCGCTCGGTCTGTTCGCGTTCTTCGCCGGCGCGACGGTCGTGCCCCGACCCACCGCCGCGGCGCGGGCCGCCCGCAGGCCCGGGCTCGACCTGGTCGGCATGGTTCTGGTCACCGCCGCGATGGTGCTGCTGGTCTACCCGCTCGTGCAGGGCCGCGAAGAGGGCTGGCCCGTCTGGACGTTCGTGTGCATGGTCGGCGCGCTCCCGATCCTCGCCCTGTTCGCGTGGTACGAACTGCGCACCTCCCGTGCCGGGCGCGACGCGCTCGTCGAGGTCAGCCTGTTCCGCAACCGCGCGTTCACCGGCGCCCTCGCGGTCGGCCTGATGATGTTCGGCTCGATGATCGGTCTGATGCTCGTGCTCGGCGCGTACCTCCAGATCGGCCTGGGCTGGAGCGCGACGCACGCGGCGCTCGCGCTGATCCCGTGGTCGCTGGGCACGACGGTGGGCGCGGGTCTGGCGGGCGCGGTGCTCGCCGCGAAGTACGGCCGCCGGGTCCTGCACGCCGGGCTCCTGATCGCCATGCTCGGCGTGATCGGCATCGGCGTCACGATCGCCACGCACGACGGTCCCGTGAACGCGTGGATCCTGCTGCCCGCCACGGCGGTCGCGGGGTTCGGGTTCGGCCTGCTGATGGCGCCGTTCTTCGGCATCGCCCTCGCGGGCGTCGACGACCGCGAGATCGGTTCCGCCTCGGGCGTGCTGAACGCCGTTCAGCAGCTCGCGGGCGCGCTGGGCGTCGCGCTCTTCGGGACGCTCTTCTTCACCCACGTGGAGGACCACGCAGCCGCCGCGCACAGCATCGACGCGGTGCGGGCGGTGTTCGACGACGCCTTCACGATCGGCATCGCGGGCAGCGCGCTCGCACTGGCCGCGGCGTGGGGACTCGCGTTCCTGATGCCGCGCTGGGAGCGCAAGGACGGCGCGGGGCACTGAGGCCACGCGCAGCCGCCGGCCTAGTGGCTGCGCGTGGCCCGCCGCCGGGATGGCCCGCCCGTCCCGATCGACGATGCCCCGTCGCGGTCGAGCACCGCCGCCCGTTCGCGGAAGGCCTCCAAACGGGCGGCCTCGGCCGGGTGCCGCGCACGCCAATACGGGTTGTCGTGTGGCAGGTGTCCGCTGACTCGTCCGTACAGCCCGAACGTCATCACCAGCAGGCCGACCACGAAGCTGAAGATCACGTTCGGCATCTCGAACGACAGGTAGTTGATGCTGGGCGTGCCGATCAGGCCCAGATTCACGAAGCCGCTGATCACGAACAACGCGCCCACCACGATGTTCACCGTCGACGCGGTGTTGCCGCCGATGATCGCGCCGACGATCAGGATCGCCCCGACCACGACCGAGATCAGACTGAGCGCACCATTGGTCGACATCCCCGCGACCTCACGCCCGGTGGTCGAGAAGAACCCGACGTTGTTCGTGAACCCCAGGACGCCGAACGCGATCAGCAGCACCCCCATGAACCCACCGCCGTACCGATAGACCTGCCCGAGCCGATGATCGACCGGCAAGCCTTCGTCCAAGCCTGTCATGACCGCCTCCAGCGAATCTACGTACGAAAACTCCTATTAATCCCTTTCCCGCAATCCCCGATTCAACGCAATCACCCCCACGACCCACACCCGAACCGCAGGCCAAGCCAAAACCACCCCGTCCGGCGTTTGAGACCGCACCGGCCGCAGCCCGAGCCAACCCAGCCCGTCCGGCGCTTGAGGACACCCGAGCCGCAGGCTGAGCCAAGTAAGCCCGGCCGGCGTTTGAGGCCGCACCGGCCGCGGGCCGAGCCAAGTCAGCCCGTCCGGCGCTTGAGGACACCCGAGCCGCGGGCCGAGCCAACCCAGCCCGTCCGGCGCTTGAGGACACCCGAGCCGCGGGCCGAGCCAAAACCAGCCCGTCCGGCGCTTGAGGACAAGCCCGGCCGGCGATTGAGGCCGCCTACCCGACCAGCTCCACGTACGCAGAGCGAATCCCGTACACGAACGCGTTCGGCATCTCCACGACCGCACCACGCCCGGGCCGAATCTCCCGCACCCGCTTGAGCAGCTCCTCGAAGAAGACCCGGATCTCCAACCGAGCCAACGGCGCACCGAGACAGAAGTGCGTACCGAACCCGAACGTGATGTGGTCGTTCGGCGTACGCGTCACATCGAACCGCTCGGGATCCGCGAAGACACGCGGATCCCGATTGGCCGACCCATACATCAGCACGACCTGGTGCCCATCGGGCACCACCGTGTCGCCCACCCGCTGATCGCCGACCGCGACCCGGCACATGTTGTGGATGGGCGTGACAAAACGAATGAACTCCTCGGTGGCGACCGCGAGATCGGCCCCCTTGCGCAACAGCTCCCACTGGTCAGGGTGCTCGATCAGGTGCAGGATCGTGCGCGCGATCACCGTTCGGGTGGTCTCCGCGCCGCCGTCGAGCAGCAGCAGGCAGTCGCTCGCGACGTCGCCCGGGCCGATCGGCTCGCCGTCGATCCGGGCCTGCGTCCACACCGACATCACGTCGTCGGCCGGGCACGCCTTCTTGGCCTCGTACAGCCCGAGCGCCGACGTGATGAACTCCATCGCCGCGGCCCGGCCGTCCTCGCTCATGTAGCGCGGCCCGCCACCGAGCGCGATCGTGCGCTCGGACCAGTCGCGCAGCTTGGGCCAGTCCTGGTCGGGAAAGCCCAGCAGCCGCCCGATCATCCTGGCGGGCAGCACGGACGCGAGGTCGCCGACCACCTCGACGGTGCCCTTGGCCACGGCCGCGTCCAGGATCTCCAAGCACGTCTCGCGCACGTGCGCCTCCCACTCGCGCACGCCGCGCGGGGTGAACCACTTGCTCACCAGCTTGCGCCGCTGGTTGTGCAGCGGGTTGTCCAGGCCGATGATCGCCGCGTCGGCGGGCAGGTTCGGCCGGTAGCCACCCTTCTTCCGGTCGGAGTTGATGAAGTGCTCGCTGCGCGACTCGACGTCCTTGAGGTCCGCGTGTCGGAAGATCCCCCACAGTTCGTTGCCGGCGTCCCACGCGACGGGTTCGTGCTCGCGGAACCACGCGTAGTCCGCGTAGGGGCCGTTCGCGTACCAATCACCGTCGAGCAGATCGAGCGTCGGTCGCGCGGACGCCGGCGTCGTGGTCATGGGAAGGTCCTCCGGATCGCGTCGCTGTGCCGGGGCAGGCTCGGGTACGCAATCACGAAGCGGGATCGGAAACCATAGCCGCGCCGGCGCCGCTCGGCCGGGCCGCGCCCGCCCTACGCCGGCTTCAGCACGACCTGGCCGTTCGCCACCGCGATCGGCTTGGCCGCGAGCGGGCGCGGCGCCGGGCCGCCGAGGACGGCGCCGGTCGCGACGTCGAACCGGCTGCCGTGGCACGGGCAACGGATCTCGCCACCGCTGACGCTGCCGACCAGGCACTGCTGATGCGTGCACACGGCCGTGAACGCCTTGAAGTCGCCGGCGGTGGGCTGGGTGACCACGACCTTCTCGTTGTCGTAGATCTTGCCGCCGCCGACGGGGACGTCGGCGGCGGGCCCGAGCGTCTTGTCGGCGGCCGGTGCCGTGTTCTGGTCCTGCGTCTTGTCGTCGCCGCCGTCATCGCCGCCGCAGGCCACGAGCGCCGCGCCGCCGACGGCTACGAGGGCGCCGCACACGACGATCCGGCGGGTGGGGGCGGGGTCATCGGTCGGCTGGGTGATCGGGTCCGTCGCTCGCATGGGGGGCCTCCGTCGTCGGTCCCGGCGCCGGGTGATCACGCGGCGCCGATGCAACGGAAACGTACGCGAGCGGCTCCTGGTTCGAAGGATCGGTGAAACGAACGGGTTCCATGGGTGCCGGGACGGCGGCGGTCTCGACGGCGGGCTCGGCCTCGTGCCCGGCCCCGGATTCGACCCCGGGCCGGTGCTCGGATTCGGCCTGGGGTTCGGCCTCGGATTCGGCCGGGGTCGCGACCGCCGCTTTTCCGGTTTCCTCGGCTCTCTCGACTTCCCCGAGGCTCCCCACAGCTTCGGCTTCGCCCCCGGGCAGGGTGAACTCGACCCGGGTCCCGCCGGTGAACCCGATGTCCACCGCGATCCACCCGCCGTGCTGTTCGACGATTCGCTTGGCCATCGCGAGCCCGATGCCGCTGCCGGTGTACGTCTCGCGCGGGTGCAGCCGCCGGAACGCCGCGAACACCCGTTCCGCCGCCTCGGCCGGTATCCCGATGCCGTTGTCGGTCACGGTGATCCGCCACCCGTCGCCGTCCCGCGCCGCGTCGATCCGGACCCGCGGCGGCTCGTACGGGCGCTGGAACTTCACCGCGTTCCCCAGCAGATGCCGGATCAGTGTCGAGAGCAGCGCGGGATCGGCGTTCACCTCGGGCAGTTCGCCCTGTTCGAGCTCGGCGCCGGTGTCCTCGACCTGGTCCGCCATGTCCTGCCAGGTCTGCCGGACGATCTCGGCGAGGTCCACGTCGACGCGCTCCGCGCGCGAGCGACCCACCTCGGTGAGGGTGACCATCTCGTCGATGAGCACCTGTAGGCGTCGGGCGTTGTCGATGGTGAAGTCGATGTACTGGTTGCCGCGCCGGTCCAGGACGTCCTGGTAGCGCTCCTGGAGCAGCCGGCCGAACGACACGATCCGGCGCAGCGGATCCTGCATGTCGTGCGTCGCGGCATGCGCGAACTGATCGAGGTCGGCCTGCGCGAGCCGGGCCCGGCGGGCCTGTTCGTCGACCCGGGCGCGCAGCTCGTCATGCGTGCGCACCAGTTCGCGCGCGTGTTCGCGCTCGACGTCCAGGGTGTGCTCCTGCTCGGTGAGCAGGGTCGCGAGCTTTGCGGTGTGGGCCCGCTCGCGACGCGTCTCGTCCTCGCCGGTGCGGGCCCGCGTGTACAGGCCCTCCAGCGCGCCGGCGATCGCGACGAACTCGCGGCTGTCGTAACGGGTGGGCTTCGGCGGGCCGTTCGAGGTGTCGGCCAGTCGGGTCAACGGCCGTTCGACGGTGCGCCGCAGCGTGGCCTCGATCAGCAGGGTCAGCCCCACCACGAGCACGAGGTCGCCGCCGAGCACCAGGAGCAGGCCGCGCGAGCGGGCGTCGCCCTCCAGCGACAGGCCCACCACGACGGCGGCGATCGTCGCCACCATGACCGCCCCGCACGGCACCCAGATCAGCCGCAACCGGGCCCGGACCGTCCACCACGAGTCCTCGGAACCCCGCATCGGTACCCCGCCCTTTCCCGCCCGCCGTCGCCCCTCGCGGGACATGGAAATTGTGGCAGTGGCGGGCGTCGGGTACGAGGGCAGGATCCGGCGGCCTGCATCCGGGGGACGACATGCACACGTACGGATGAATCCGCACATGCCTGGCGAAACTCGGGGTAGGTCGGCCGCACCCGATCGGTCCGAGCGTTGTGGAGCAGCCAGACATGCCCGAGGTAGTACGCGCGGCACTCGTGCAGGCCGGCCGGACCGGTGACACGGAATCGATGATCGTGCTCCATGAGACACACGCGCGGCGGGCCGCGGGGCAGGGCGCGAAGGCGATCGGTTCCCAGGAGGTCATCTACGCGCTCCGCTTCCGCCCGGAGGGCAGGCTTCTTCCCGAGGGCCGGCACGCGTTCGGCCGCGCCGGCGCGCAGATCGTGTACAACCCGTGGGCGACGTCGCGCAGCCTCTCCTCGCGCCCGGAAGCGTGAGGCGCGCCGTGACGCAGACCCTGATCCGGGGCGGTCTGGTGCTGACCGCGTCCGAGGAGACCCGCGCCGACGTGCTGATCGACGGCGAGCGCATCGCGGCGGTGGCCGCACCGGAGGTGGCGGAGGCGTGGGCGCGCGGCGGCGCCCGGATCATCGACGCGACCGGGTGCTACGTGATCCCCGGCGGCGTGGACGCGCACACCCACATGGAGATGCCGTTCGGCGGCACGGTCGCCTCCGACGGCTTCGAGACCGGCACGCGCGCGGCGGCCTGGGGCGGCACGACCACGATCATCGACTTCGCGGCGCAAAAGATCGGCGCGGGCCTGCGCGAGACGCTGGACGATTGGCACGCGAAGGCCGAGGGGCAGTGCGCGATCGACTACGCGTTCCACCTGATCATGGCCGACGTCAACGACCGCACGCTCGGCGAGATGCCGGGCCTGGTCGACGAGGGCGTGACCAGCTTCAAGCTGTTCATGGCCTACCCCGGCGCGCTGTACAGCGACGACGGCCGCATCCTGCGCGCGATGCAGCGCTGCGCGGCGACCGGCGCGCTGCCGATGATGCACGCGGAGAACGGCATCGCGATCGACGTCCTGGTGCAGCAGGCCCTGGCCGCGCGGCGCACCGATCCGCGCTTTCACGGCTCGACCCGGCCGGCCCTGTTGGAGGCCGAGGCGGTCTACCGCGCGATCGCCCTCGCGCGGGTCGCGGGCGCGCCGCTGTACGTGGTGCACGTGTCCGCCCTGGAGGCGGTCGAGGAGCTGACCCGGGCCCGCGACCTGGGTCTGAACGTGTTCGGCGAGACGTGTCCGCAGTACCTGTTCGTGGGCTCCGACGAGACGGCCCGACCGGGCTTCGAGGGCGCCAAGTACATGTGCTCGACGCCGTTGCGGCCCGCGGACCATCAGGGCGCGCTGTGGCGGGGCCTGCGCACCAACGACCTGTCGGTGGTCTCGACCGACCACTGCCCGTTCTGCTTCGCGGACCAGAAGGAGTCGGGCCGCGGCGACTTCTCCCGGATCCCCGACGGCCTGCCGGGCGTCGAGCACCGGATGGACCTGCTGCACCAGGCGGTGGTGGACGGCCACATCGGCCGGCGCCGCTGGATCGAGCTCGCGTGCGCGACGCCGGCTCGGATGTTCGGCCTGTACCCGCGCAAGGGCGCGTTGTTCCCCGGATCGGACGCGGACGTGGTGGTCTACGACCCGAACGAGACGCACGAGCTGTCCGCCATCACCCACCACGTGAACGTGGACTACTCCGTCTACGAGGGCTGCAAGGTGACCGGCCGGGCCCGCACGGTGTTGTCGCGCGGGCGGGTCGTGGTGGACGAGGGCGTGTACACGGGCGCGCCCGGCCACGGCCGCTACCGGCGCCGGGACACCTGCGGGTATCTGCTGTGACTCCTCGTATGGAGCGGCGTTCGCGAACGCGTCCGGAAACGTGTCCCGAAACGCGTCCGGGCAACGTACAGGAGCCGTGGAAGATTCTTAAGGCAGTCATAAATCACCCATACCGGGGTGCCGAGGTCGTGGATCTTCGGGATACGGTCGAAGGGCCGGCCGGGCGCGTTTGGAGAGACGGCGCCGAGCCGGCACCGAAGAAGCGGGGGATTCCGCGGCCGTCGCCCTCCTCCCACCTTTTTGGGGCGACGGCCGGGGAAAAATCCCGTCACGAGCTCGCCACCGTGTGGGTATTCGGCCTGAATCGTCCCGGCCGGGGTAGCCTTCCCGCCGATATCGTCGACCGGTCGAAGCCGCATCCCGCATCCCGCTGAGAATGGTGGTTCAGTGTCTCGACGTGCTGCGGATGGGGGGTCGACACCGGGGGACCGTCGGATCCTGATCGGTACCGCGTTCTGTGTGCTGGCCGTCCTGGTGGTGGCCGGGCTGGGCTCGGTCGGGCGCCCGTCGGGCCGCTCCCGGGCGGACGTACGGGCCGACGCGACCCGGGGATATCACGTGGCGGATCCCGCCGAGGGCGATCGAATCGCGGCCGACCTGCTCGCCGCGCCGGACGCGGACGAGGCCGCGCCGCCCGCGCCCACGGCCACGTCCGAGGCGGTCGAGCCGCTGCCGGTGTCCGACCCGCTGGAGGCGGGCGACGCCGCGCCGACGCCGGCGATCGGAGTGCTGCTGCGCCCGGGGGAGGACGGCGACCCACGGCACGTCTGTACCGCGAGCGTGGTGGAGTCCCCGGACGAGAACCTCGTGGTGACCGCCGCGCACTGCGTGTACCGCGACGCCTTCGTCACCGACATCGCGTTCGCGCCGGGATATCACGACGGTGTCATGCCCTACGGGGTGTGGGTGCCGTCCCGGATCGACGTGGACCCGCGCTGGGTCGCGGACCGGAACCCCGACTTCGACGTCGCGTTCCTCCAGGTACGGCGCCCGGGCACCGACGACCGGATCGAGACGGTCACCGGCGCGGAACGGATCGGCTTCGACCTGCCGGCCGCGCTGCCGGCCCGTCTGGTCGGCTACCCGGACAGCCGTGAGCAGCCGATCGATTGCCGCAACACCACCACGGCCTACACGAGCACCCAGCGGCGCTTCGACTGCGCGGGCTTCCCCGACGGGACCAGCGGCGGCCCGATGCTCACCGACATCGACCCGGCGAACGGCCGCGGCACGGTGATCGGCGTGATCGGCGGCTACCAGGAGGGCGGCGACGACCTCACCTCCTACAGCAGCTGGTTCGGCCCCGACATCGCCGCCCTGTACGACCGCGCCCGCACCGCGAAGCCCAACCCCACCGAGTGACATCCGAGCCCGCACCACCCGAGCCGGCCGAACCCGCCCCACCACTCGCCCGGAAAAAAGACCGGGCCAGGCCGGAAACCCCCGACCTGACCCAAGGTGCCCCCAGCAGGATTTGAACCTGCGACACCCGCTTTAGGAGAGCGGTGCTCTATCCCCTGAGCTATGGAGGCTTCGGGGCCGTGTGGCCCCGGAGGACAGGGTAGCGGAACGGTTGCGGGGGTGTCCGGTGGCTTTGTGGCGGGTCATGGTTTGGTGACCGTCAGGATGACGACGGAGTCCTCCACGGCCTCCAGCGAGTGGCGGTCCGGCGGGAGGATCAGGAAGTCGCCGGACGTGCCATCGAGGCTGTCGGCCTCGGTGGCCAGGCGGACGTGGCCGGTGAGCACGATGAGCGAGGCCTCGCCGGGGCTGGCGTGTTGGGCCAGTGAGTTTCCGGCCGTCAGGGCGATCAGGGTCTGTCGCAGGTGGTGCTGTGAGCCGCCGAGCACGGTGACCGAGCTGCGGCCGGACGACGTACTGCGGGCCGATGCGAGTTGTTCCCTGGTGGTCGTCCGGAGCGAGATTTTGTCCATGTATGCCAGTTTCGGGGGCGATCACTCTCCGCGCATGTTCTGCCGTGTCCGGGCGTGCGGGGGCTCGCGTGTCGGGTGATGCTGGGCTGATGAGCCGTCGGGTGGAGGTCGAAGTCGACGTCGAGGCCGCAGACGAGGGGAAAATCACTTGCTCGCGCATCGAAGAATGAATTTCATGACCACCGACGAAAGCATTCGCACCCGCGGGACCGTCTTCGACCGGGACGGCGCCCTGGTCGCCGACTACCGGTTGGGCCATCGCGCGGGGCGCCCCGCCGCGCTCGACCTGCGCCTGCATCGGCTGCCCGCGGAGCTCGCGGCGCCCGCCATCCTGACGGCCCTGCCCGGGTGGGTGGTGTCGGCCGGCGAGGACACCGGGGCGGCGCTGATCGCCGCGGGCGGCCGTCTGTTCCGCCATCTGCACCAGTACAAGCGCGACCTCTACAAGCGCGACCTCGGCGCGGACCTCGGCGACACCGCGTGGGCGGACCCCCGGATCGAGGTGCTCCCGGCCGCGTCCGTATCGCCCGCGCGGATGCACGACCTCTGGATCGCCGCCTATCCGCCCGGTCACCCGGACAGTGAAAAGACCCCGAACCCGGACGAGCTCGACAGCCTCCACGACGGCCGGACCCTCGGGCCGCTGCTCGAGTGCAGCGTGGTGGCGGTCGACGAGGGCCGGATCGTGGCGGTGGTGCTGATCAACGACGCCGAACTGCTCGGCCCGTGGATCACCGAGGTGTTCCGCGACCCGGACCCGCGATACGCCGGGGTCGGCGGCCGGCTGCTGCGTCACTCGCTCGGGCTCGCGGCGGCGGCCGGGCTGCCCGCGATCGGGCTCGCGGTGACCGAGGGCAACGATTCGGCGCGGCGGCTCTACGAGCGGCTCGGGTTCCGACCGGTCGAGTCGTTCATGCAGGTCGTCCTGCCGGGCGGCGAGCGGTAGACGCGTCGAATTCATGTGAGGCATATGTGTCTCATACGAAATGAGGATGTTCCATGGTCGGCTCCACAGCCCTCCGGCCCGTGCGCGACCCGCGGCGCTGGGCCGTGCTCGCGATCCTGTCGGGGAGTCTGCTGATCATCTCGATGGACGCGACGATCCTGAACGTCGCGTTCCCGTCGCTGGTCACGGACCTCCAGCCCGGTTCGGTCGAGCAGCTGTGGATCATCGACGCGTACGCGCTCGTGCTGGCCGGCCTGTTGGTCACGGCGGGCGCGCTGGGTGACCGCTGGGGGCGCAAGCGGCTGTTGCTGATCGGCTTCGCGATCTTCGGGCTGGCCTCGCTGCTCGCGGTGGTCGCGACGGCGGCGTGGCACGTGATCGCGGCGCGGGCGCTGCTGGGCGTGGGCGGCGCGGCGATCATGCCGTCGACGCTGACGATCCTGCGGACGGTGTTCACCGACGCGCGCGAGCTGGCACTGGCCTACTCCGTGTGGTCGGCGGTGTTCGGCGGCGGCATGGCGCTCGGCCCGGTCATCGGCGGAGTGCTCGTGGAGTCGCACGGCTGGCAGTCGGCGTTCCTGCTGAACGTGCCGATCGCGGTCGCGGTGATCGGGTTCGGCACGTGGCTACTGCCCGAGTCGCGTTCGCCGCGCTCCGGCGTATGGGACTGGCCGGGCGTCGGGCTCTCGATCTTCGGCATGGTGGCACTCGCGGGCGGGATCAAGCAGCTCGGCAAGAGCGGTGTGAGTGATCCCGCGGGCTGGACCCTGGTGGTCTTGTCGGTCGTCGCGCTGACCGTGTTCGTCCGCCGCCAGCTCCGCCTGACGCATCCGTTGCTACAGGTCAGGTTGTTCACCAATCGCGCGTTCACGATGGCCGCGACGGCGATCTTCCTGGGCATGCTCGGGCTCGGCGCGGCGCTGTTCCTGCTGAGCCAGTGGTTCCAGTACGTCAAGGGCTACAGCCCGGTGGCGGCCGGTGTGCACCTGCTGCCGGCGCCGATCTCGCTGATCCTCGCGTCCTTGTGCGTGCCGTGGTTCATGGAGCGCTTCCCGCCCCGGAACGTCCTCGCGAGCGGCCTGACGCTGATGAGCGCCGGTCTCGCGCTGCCGTGGGTCTGGCAGCACTTCCGGGAGATCGACTACCCGCTCGTGAGTCTCGCGCTGGCGATCGTCGGGGCGGGCGTGGGCACGTTGGCCACCGTCGCGTCGGTGGTGCTGATGTCGTCCGTACCGACCGCGGAGGCCGGAGGCGCGGCGGCGATCGACGAGACCGCGTACGAACTCGGCGCCGCGCTCGGCGTCGCGACCCTGGGCAGCATGGCGTCCGCGCTCTACCGGAGCAAGCTGCCCTACCTCGACCTGGACCCGGCCGACCTCGCGGCCGTGCACGAATCGATCGGGGACGCGTCGGTGGTGGCGGATCGGCTCGGCACGAGCGGCCTGCTCGTCACGGCGGGCGAGGCGTTCACGTCCTCCATGACGCCGACGTTCCTGGTGGGAGGTGGGGTCGCGCTGGTGGCGGCCGTACTGGCCTGGCGGCTGATCCCGCGCGACCTGGAGCGGGTCGAGGGCGCGCACTGACGGAGCTCCGCCGCCGCCGGATACCGGTGGAAAGCGGTACACACGCCGGCGAATCGATGTCGTTCCACGGGCCCGTCCTGGGATCCGCGGGGCAGTGCCGCGCCCGGGCCTTAGGAACATCCAGGGCCTGTCGACCGTTGAGCGAATCGGTAGGTGGGACAGGGTGTGCATGTGTGAGCCGAGGCCGGGCAGGCGCCATGTCGGGAAATGCCGGTCAACCTTTCAACCGTACATCCCCGGACGGAATATCACAGGCTTCTCGTTCGTTCGAAATGTTGACGAACGCGAATGAAAGCGAGGGCTAGAGCATGCCGACTACACGTGGTGTGGCCCGACAGGGCGCCGAGCGAGTGGCGGCTTCCCGCACGCGGAAGGCTGCCGACGTCGAGCGCGACACGGTCGGTGTGTACCTGGACGAGATCAGCCGCACGAAGCTGCTCGACGCGGAGCGCGAGGTCGAGATGTCGAAGGACATCGAAGCCGGGCTGTACGCGCAGAAGCTGATCGACGAGGACGCCGTGCCGAAGCGCGTCGACGTCGCCGAGCTGCGTGAGCTGATCGATCGCGGTGCCCGGGCCAAGGAACTGTTCATCCAGGCCAACCTGCGCCTGGTGGTGTCCGTGGCGCGGCGTTACCCGCGAAGCGGGATGCCCTTCCTCGACCTGGTTCAGGAAGGCAACGTCGGCCTGGTTCGCGCGGTCGAGAAGTTCGACTACGCGAAGGGCTTCAAGTTCTCCACGTACGCGACCTGGTGGATCCGACAGGCGATCACCCGGGCGATGGCCGACCAGGCCCGTACCGTGCGACTGCCCGTGCACCTGGTCGAGGAGCTGAGCAAGATCCGGCGCGTGCAGCGGGAGTTCACCCGCGACCACGGGCGTGACCCCGAGATGGCGGAGATCGCCGAGGCCGTGGGTTCGACCCCCGAGCGCGTCATCGACGTGATCGGTTGGGCGCGCGACCCGATCAGTCTCGACACCCCCGTGGGCGACGACGGCGAGACCGAGCTCGGCGAACTGGTTCAGGAGACCGACCCGTTGACGCCGGAGGACATCACGCTGGCCACGCTGCGCCGCGAACAGATAGCGAATCTCGTGGGCAACCTCGACGGCCGCACGGCCACGATCCTGCGGGCGCGGTACGGCATGACGGACGGCAAGGAGCACACGCTGACCGAGGTCGGCAAGCAGCTCGGGCTGACCCGTGAGCGGATCCGTCAGATCGAGAAGCAGGCACTCGTCGCGCTTCGCGAGCTGGCCACCGCCCAGGGGCTCGAAGCGGCGTGACGCGAGGCGGGGCCGGCCGCGCCGGCACAATGGTGCGATGGCGGAGGCTGAAGTGAGCAAGGCGAATGGGCCGGAACGCCCGAAGCGTGATCCCTTCGGGTGGGACGGGCGGGATCTGCTCCCCGACGTGAGTTCGGACGAGACCGACTCCGGGTGGGGCGAGGATCGCGCGAGCGCGGACCCGTCGGACATCCGACGGTTCCTCGACGACAAGCCGCCGCATCACCTCTGAACCTCGGCGTTCCATCGCGTACACACGACGGCGGGCCCGCCTCCTCGAAAGAGGACGCGGGCCCGCCGTCGTGCGTGTGTCGACGGTCAGGTGTCGGAGCGTGTGGAGCCCGAACCGGGCGAAGCCGCACCGCCGTTCGCCTCCGGGCCGAGCCGTTCGGCGAGCAGGTCGCGGATCTCGACGAGCAGCTCGGTCTCGCTGAGCTCCTTCTCGCCGGCGTGCCCGAGGGCCCGCTTGCGCTTCTCCATTATGTGGTTCAGCGGCAGCACGAGCAGGAAGTACACGACCGCGGCCGTGATCAGGAACGTCAGTGTCGCGCCGAGGACCGAGCCCCACAGCAGTCGGACGCCGATCGCCTGGCCCTCCGCGTCGACCCCGCAGGGGCCCTTGATGCAGGACTGGTAGTTGTCCAGGTTCTTGGTCCCGAAGGCGCCTACGACCGGGTTGATCATCCCCTTCACGAACGCGTTCACGACCGCCGTGAACGCGGCGCCGATGACCACGGCCACAGCCAGGTCGACGACGTTTCCGCGCATGAGGAACTTCTTGAAGCCACCCACTGCTTGATCCCCATCAATCTGATCGGTCGAAGCCTCGACGGGGCGACGTGATCAGCGAGGGATACCAATAAAAGTGATAATCGCCGAATGCCCCATGAAGCCGGACAATATGAAGCCGGGCAATGCGAAGGAGTCTGGTGTCATTCCGGATCCGCCGCAACAGGCCCGCTTACGAACCGGCGGATCGTGTAGGTCAGTGTGGGGCCCGCCGCGACCCCCGCGAGTTCGGCCGCGACGGATCGAGGGACTTCGAGGATCAGCAGTGCGCCTGTCGAGGCGGCCGTCGCGGCCGGTCGGGCCACCACGACCGCGCCCGCGACGACCAGCCGGGCGGGGCCCGGGTGTTCGGGCGGCGGTGCGGCCAATACGTCGATCCGGTCGCCGGGCCGCAGCACGGCCACCGCGTCGGCGTCCGCGAAGCGCGCGGGCAGCGCGACCGTGCCCGCGTCGGGCGCGGCCCCGGGACGGACCACCCGGACGTCGGTCAGCGGCTCGCCGCGCCGGACCGGACCGGTCAGCGCGACCCCTTCGGTTTGCCGGACCGCGCGCAGAACTCCCGCGGGGCGCAAGGCCGTCGGTATGTCGACGAGGGTCACGTCGGCCGGCCCGGGCGTGCTCCCGGCAGGCAGATCGCGCGCGGCCACCAGGATCCTGGTGGTCGGCGGCGGCTCCGGCCGGATCGCGACGATCAGCGCGATCACCGCGACGGCCGCCGACAACGCGGCGACCCCGCGTCGATGTCGGGCCAGCACGCGCCGCAGCGGCGGTCGGGCGGTCGGGCCCGGCGACGATCCGAACAGCGGGCCGGACGACGGGCCGAACGACGATCCCGGGGACGACCCCGGCGCTCCCAAAGCGGACACCACACCTCCAGCGCGGGCGACGCGAACAGCACGGACGGGTGCGGCCCGACCCCCGCCGGAACCGGGGCGTGGAAACGAGGGCCGAGCCGCGTCATCACCGTGCCGCGACCCGAACCCTCGCCGTCCCGCCGCGTCGGCGGCTGTGGACAAGTCCGACCCTGTGGATCCCGAGTTCACTCGTGTGAGTGACACCCCGTCCCCCTGGCGAGCCCGTCCCGCCCCCCCGCCCGCCCCCGGACACACGAAGGCCGCCACCCGAACCCGGGCGGCGGCCTTCGTACGAAAGCATTCGTCGGCTACGCGGGCCGCTCCACATCGGCGGTCCCACACGTGCACGACCGCGTCTTCGGCAGCGCCGCGACCACATCGAACAGGAGGCTCCGCATCCGGTCGACGTTGGCCGCGAAGACCGCCATCACCTCGGCGTGCGTGACCCCCTCGCCGGCCTCGACGCCGGCGTCCAGGTCGGTCACCAGCGCGATCGCGGTGCAGCACAGCCCGAGCTCGCGCGCGAGCACGGCCTCGGGGTGCCCCGTCATGCCGACGATCGACCAGCCCTGCGCGGCGTACCACCGCGATTCGGCGCGGGTGGAGAAGCGCGGCCCCTCGATCACCACGAGCGCCCCGCCGTCCACCGGCTGCCAGCCCGCGTCGCGCGCGGTGGCCGCGACCACGGCGCGACCGTCCGCGCAGTAGGGGTCGGCGAAGGTCGTGTGCACGACCGGCGGGATCGTCCCGTCGGGGAGCGGCAGGCCGTCGAAGAACGTCTGCGTGCGGCCGGACGTGCGGTCGACCAGCTGGTCGGGGACCACGAGGGTGCCGGGACCCAGCTCGATCCGGAGACCGCCCGTCGCGCACGGCGCGAGCACCTGCGTCACCCCCACGGCCCGCAGGGCCCACAGGTTGGCGCGGTAGTTGATCCGGTGCGGCGGGATCGAGTGGTCGCGCCCGTGCCGGGGCAGGAACGCGACCCGACGGCCGGCGATCTCGCCCAGGAAGAGCGCGTCACTGGGCGCGCCGTAGGGCGTGTCCACCCGCACCTCGACGACGTCGTCCAGGAACGCGTAGAACCCGGATCCGCCGATCACGCCGATCTCGGCCGGGGCCACGCCCGCCGGCAGCACGCTCGACCCGCTGTCCGCCATCGCTCAGGCCGCCGAGGACGTCGTACCGGACGACGAGGAGCCCGACGAGGACGAGGAAGAGCCCGAGGACGACGCGGACGAGCCCGAGGACGACGAGCCCTCCGAGGAGGACGAACCGGACGACCCGGACGACGCCGCCGAGGCGCTCGCCGGAGTCGAGGCCGTGCTCGCGCCGCGGCTGTCGGTCCGGTAGAAGCCCGAGCCCTTGAACACGACGCCCACGGCCGAGAAGACCTTGCGCAGCCTGCCCTGGCAGGCGGGGCACTCGGTCAGCGCGTCGTCCGTGAACTTCTGGACGGCCTCAAGCCCCTCGCCACAGGCGGTGCACTGGTACTGGTACGTCGGCACGGTCTGGTCCTCCTTCGACAGACAGGTCAGCTGGGTACTGGCACTCTCACCTGTCGAGTGCCAATGGTGCAGCATTCACCGGAGTTCCGTCCACCACGGTCTCCGTCGCGGGTGTAACGGGTGTCACATTCACGCGTGTGGACGACTTGGGCTCCGGCGTCAGCAGGCGCTGTCCGGCCAGCACCACAAGGAATCCGATGCCGGCGGCCGCCAGTGTCAGCACGAACCCGGCGCCCGAGCCCCGAGCGTCGGTGAGCATCCCGGACAACGTCGAACCGAGCGCGAGTCCCAGACCGATCGCGCCGGTGAGCCAGGTGAACGCCTCGGTCTTGGCCGCGGCCGGGACCAGGGTGTCGACGAGGGTGAATCCGGTGATCAGGGTAGGTGCGATCGCCAGTCCACACAGCAACGCGACGGGCACCATGATTCCCACGTTCGGAATCGCCCACAACGGCGCCGTGCCGAGCGCGAGCAGCGCGAACGTGACGAGCATGCGGTGATGCGCCGAGCGGCGCCAGGCGACCGCGCCGTAGACCGCGCCGGCGATCAGGCTGCCGCCCGCGAAGACCGCGTACAGCGCGCCCGCCAGGCCCGGCTTGCCGATCTCCTCGGCGAACGCCGTGACGGAGACCTGCACCGTGCCGAAGATCGCGCCGATGCAGACGAAGGCGACGACGAGCACTCGGACGCCGCCGATCCGCAGCGCGGACACGCGCGGCGCGTCGGCCGCGGTCCGCACCACGCGCCTGGGCGCCGTACCGCGCTGCATCGCGAACAGCAGCGAGCCGCCGACGGTGAGCACGGCCTCGACGATCAGGCCCGCGGCCGGGTGTACGCCGGTCGCCAGGAAGGTCGCGACCACCGGGCCCACCACGAAGGTGAACTCGTCGGTCACCGACTCGAACGCGAACGCGGTCGGCAGCAGCGGCGACTTCTCCAGGTGCGCGGCCCACCGGGCCCGCACCATCGAGCCGATCTGCGGCACGGAAGCGCCCGCGAGCGCGGCGGTGCCGAACAGCAGCCACAGCGGGGCGTGGGCCAGCGCGGCGACGATCAGCGCGGCCACCGCGGCGCCGTGCGTCAGGGCGCCGGGGATCACCACGGCGGCCTGGCCGAAGCGGTCGGCCAGCCGGCCGGTCTGCGGACCGGCGAACGCGAGCGCGACGGCGGCCGCGGCGGAGACCGCGCCGGCCGTTCCGTACGACCCGGTCGTGTGCTTCACGAGCAGCACGATCCCGAGCCCGAGCATCGCGTAGGGCATCCGCGCGATCAGCGCGGGAAGCAGGAATCGCCAGGCGGACGGAGTCCGCAACAGCGACGAGTAGGTGGAGATCATGCGCACCGCTCCCTGCGGGCGCGTGCGGCGGTCCGATGCGTGGGCATCGCGGGTATCGCTTCCTGCCACCTGGTAGCGCACATGGGAAACCCCGGTACGCCGAGAGCTGTCCTCGAAAGCGTCCACCGGGGTAGATACCGAAGCTGTGCTCCGGCCGCCATGCGGTCACGACGCCAGCCCTGCGTCAGGCAGAGTCGGTGTGTGGAGGGATCGGCGAACGAGGTGCCATAGAGCACGTGCCATCAAGCACCCCGCCGACAATCAACCACCCGATCCTACACTTATCTCACAACAATCGATCCCCGAATGTGACGAGATTCGCACAGCTGAAACACCGGTGTCTCGCTCCGGTGTCTCGATCGGGCCCGGTCCTCACGTGTCGCCCTTGACCCCGAACCAGCCCGCGAGCTTGCCGCCCCTGCTGACCGCCCGCAGTCGGTCCTCCGCCTCGTCGCGCACGGTGTCCGTGGCCACCACGAGCAGGTCGTCGCCGCGTTGGAGCACGGTGGTCCGCTCGGGGACGAAGCTCTCGTCGTTGCGGACGATCAGGGTGATCGCGGCCCCGCGCGGCAGCCGCAGCTCGCCGATCTCGACGCCGTGCATGAGCGAGCCCGGTCGCACGCTCACCGACAGCAGGTGGCCCTGGAGCCGTTCCAGCGGCGCCGACTCGACGCCGAGGTCGGTCGGCTCGTGCTCGCCCACGAACCCCGCCTTGCGGGCGATCCACGGCAGCGTCGGGCCCTGGACGAGGGTGAACACCACCACGAGCACGAAGGTGACGTTGAACAGCCGCTGGGCGTCCGGGACGTCCTTCACGATCGGGATGGTCGCGAGCACGATGGGCACCGCGCCGCGCAGGCCCGCCCAGGACAGGATCACCTGCTCGCGCCACGGCATCCGGAACGGCGTCGTGGTGACGATCACCGACAGCGGTCGGGCGACCAGCAGCAGGATCGTGCCGATCACCAGTGCCGGCATCACGTCGTCGGCCAACTCGTGCGGTGTGACCAGGAGTCCGAGCAGGACGAACAGGCCGATCTGGGCCAGCCACCCGAGCCCCTCGGCGAAGCCGCGGGTCGCGGGGCCGTGCGGGAGCTGCGAGTTGCCCAGCACGAGCGCGGTCAGGTAGACCGCGAGGAACCCGCTGCCGTGCGCGAGCGCGCCGCCGGAGTAGGCGAGAACGCACAGCGCCATGACCGCGATCGGGTACAGACCGGACGCGGGCAGCGCGACGTGCCGCAGGCCGTAGGCGCCGAGCTTGCCCACCGCGAGCCCGATCGCCGCGCCTATGGTCAGTTCCATGGCGATCTCGCCGAGGACGGCGTACCAGGGGTCGATGTGACCCACCTGGGCGAACGTGACGACCAGGATCACCACCGGCGCGTCGTTGAAGCCGGATTCGGCCTCCAGCAGGCCGGTCAGCCGATGCGGCAACGGCAGCTTGCGCAGCACGGAGAACACGGCCGCGGCGTCCGTGGAGGACACGATCGCGCCCATCAGGATCGCGGTCCGCCAATCGACGTCGAGGACGAGGTGCGTGGCGAACGCGGTGACCGCGACGCTCACGCCGACCCCTACGGTGGAGAGCACGGCCGCGGCCGGGACCGACGGCTTGATCTCCTTCCAACTCGTCGCTATCCCGCCCTCGGCGAGGATTACTATCAGCGCGGCGTAGCCCAGGGTCTGGGTCAACTCGGCGTTGTCGAAACCTATGCCGAAGCCGTCCGCGCCTATCAGGATCCCGAGTCCGAGGTAGAGCAACAGGCTGGGCAGGCCGGTGCGGGTCGCGAGGCGCACGGCGATGACGGCGGACAGCATGACGATGGCACCCAGGAGCAGGACCTGGTTGAGCTCGGACACGGACACGTGCGTCACCTCCGGCGGTCGTCGGTCCGGCCACCCCCCAGGCGGCCGCACGGAGTGCAGTACAAGAAGGCAGGCGACGACGGGCGGTACCGACGCCGCGAAAGCGCAGGCAATCAGCGGGCCGTGGGAAGGGGAGCCCTGCCGCGCCGGCGAACCGGCGATGAATTACCTACGCCTGGCAAATATTTTACCAAAGCGAAGGATCCATACCCCAGAGGGGTCCGTCTCGTACCCGTGGCTGTGATGCCGACGACGCTCGGCTTTTAAGGTGTCCCTTGCCGCACCGACCGCATAAGGACCTTGATGCCTCCCTCGAAGACGCCCGACCCGGAGCAGCCCCCCGGTGGCCAGGACGCCTCATCCTCCGGGTGGGACGACTGGCCCACGGGGGAGTGGCCCACATCGCAGTGGGCCGCGGCGGATCCGGTCGCGGCCCAGCGGCGCGCGGAAGAGCGCGCGGAGCGTGAGCGCCTGGCCGCCGCGCAGCAGGAACCGCCGCCGCAATCGCCGTACGGCGAGCCCGAGCCGTACGGCGAACCCCAGCCGTATGTGGAGCCGGAGCCATACGGTCGGCCCGAGCCGTACACCGGGCCCGAGCCATACGGACAACCGCAACTCCCCGGGCAGCAGCCGCAGTACGCCCAGCCCGAGCCGTACGTTCCACCGCAGCCGTACGCGGAACCCGAGCCCTACGTCGAACCGGGGCCTTACGTCGAACCGGAGCCGCAACCGGCTCCGGCTCCGGCTCCGGCCCCCGTCCCGGCCCAGGCCCAGGCGCAGGCCCAAGTCCCGGCCCCCGAGCCGGTCCCGGTACCCGCCCCCGTCGCCGAGCCGGAGCCCGCCGCCCCGTCCGCCGGCGCCGCCGCCAAGGTCAACGAACGATCGACGGCCCCCCGGGGACCGTCCAAGGCGTGGCGTCGTTTCCGGTTGACCGCCATCGTCTTCGTGGTGGTGCTCGCGATCGCGGCGGGCGGCCTCGGCTGGTGGGGTTGGCAGTTGTCCCGGGATTCGTTCCCGCAGACCTCGGGCAGCGTCCGGGTCCCCGGCCTGACCGGCAAGGTGGACGTGGTCCGGGACGCCAAGGGCATCCCGCAGGTGTACGCCGACACGTCCGAGGACCTGTTCCGTGGGCAGGGCTACGTGCACGCCCAGGACCGGTTCTGGGAGATGGACGTCCGCCGGCATCTGACCGCGGGTCGGCTGTCCGAGATGTTCGGCTCCGGCCAGGTCGAGAACGACAAGTTCCTGCGCACGCTCGGCTGGCGCAAGGTCGCCGAGCAGGAATACGCGGCGATGCCGCCGGAGTCGCAGAAGTTCCTCCAGGCGTACGCCGAAGGGGTCAACGCCTACCTCAAGGACCACAAGGGCGCCGACGCGTCGTTCGAGTACGCGCTGCTCGGTGTCGTGCACGACGGCTACAAGGCCGAGCCGTGGACCCCGGTCGACTCGGTCGCCTGGCTCAAGGCGATGGCGTGGGACCTGCGGACCAACATGCAGGACGAGATCGACCGCGCGCTGCTGTCCGACAAGCTGACGGTCAACCAGATCGACGAGCTGTACCCGCCGTACCCGTACGACACCAACCAGCCGATCGTGAACACCGGCGCGGTGGTCAAGGACCCGAAGGACGGCAGGACCGAGCGTTTCGTACAGGACGCCCAGCCGGCCGCGCCGTCCAAGGGCGCGCAGCGCGCCCTGTCCGACCTGTCCACGTCGCTCGCGAACCTGCCGCAGCTGTTCAGCGAGAAGTCCTCGGGCGTCGGCTCCAACTCGTGGGTGGTGGCGGGCAGCCGGACCACGACCGGCAAGCCGCTGCTGGCGAACGACCCACACCTGTCGCCGTCGCTGCCTTCCGTCTGGTACCAGATGGGCCTGCACTGCCGCACGGTCGGACCGCAGTGCGCCTACGACGTGTCCGGCTACACCTTCTCCGGCATGCCGGGTGTGGTCATCGGCCACAACCAGAAGATCTCGTGGGGCTTCACCAACCTCGGCGCCGACGTGACCGACCTCTACCTGGAGAAGATCCAGGGTGACGGCGTGCTCTACAACGGCAAGTACGAGCCCTTCAAGGAGGTGCGCCAGGAGACCATCAAGGTCGCCGGCGGGTCCGACCGGACCATCACGGTGCGCACCACCCAGCACGGCCCGATCCTGACCGACGTGTCCGACGAGTTGGAGGACGTCGGCAAGGACGCGCCGATCCCCGATCCCAGTCCGCAGCGCGAAGAGGGCTTCGCGGTCGCGCTGCGCTGGACCGCGTTGGATCCGGGCACCTCGATGGACGCGCTCTTCCAGCTCGACAAGGCGCAGAACTGGAACGAGTTCCGTGCCGCGCTGAAGAACTTCGACGCGCCCTCGCAGAACGCGATCTACGCCGACGTCGACGGCCACATCGGCTACCAGGCGCCCGGCAAGATCCCGGTCCGGCGCAGCGGTGACGGACGCTGGCCGGTGTACGGCTGGGACGCGAAGTACGACTGGGCGGGCACGATCCCGTTCGACTCGCTGCCGAGCGTGTACGACCCGGCCGAGGGGTACATCGTCACCGCCAACAACGCGGTGACGTCGCCGGCGTACCCGTACCTGCTGACCTCCGACTGGGGGTACGGCGCGCGCAGTCAGCGGATCGTGGAGATGATCACGAAGGCGCCGGGCAAGATCGATTCGACGATGATGCAGACCATGCAGTCGGACGATCTCAACCCGGTCGCGCGGTTCCTGGTGCCGTACCTGCGCGACGTCCGGATCGACGACCCGTGGGTGCGCGAGGCGCAGGACCTGCTCAAGGACTGGGACATGCGCAACGACGCGGACTCGAAGGCGGCGGCGTACTTCAACGCGGTGTGGCGCCAGGTCATGATGCTCGCGTTCGGCGACAAGATGCCGTTCTCGGTACGCGCCGACAACGACTGCGCGAGCAACGCCACGACCAGCGACGTGCAGTGCGGTGATCGCGACGACTCGACCGCGCAGCCCGACGGCGGCGACCGCTGGAACGAGGTCGCGCGCACGCTCCTGGCCAGTCCGGAGAGCCCGTGGTGGAACATCTCCAAGGACCCGGGCGCGATCACCACGCGCGACGGCCTCCTGCACAAGGCGATGACCGAGGCCCGCAAGGACCTCACCGTCCGGCTCGGCAAGAACATCGACACCTGGTCGTGGGGCCGCCTGCACACGCTCACGCTGCGGAACCAGACCCTCGGCACCGAGGGCCCGGGCCCGGTCAAGTACATGCTCAACCGCGGGCCGTACGAGATGTCCGGCGGTGAGGGCCTGATCAACGCCACCGGGTGGAACGCCGCGCAGGGCTACGAGGTGACCACCGTGCCGTCGATGCGGATGGTCGTGGACCTGTCGAACCTGGACGCGTCCCGGTGGATCAACCTGACCGGCGCGTCGGGGCACGTCTGGCACGACAACTACACCGACCAGACCGACCTGTGGCGCAAGGGCAAGACGCTGGAGTGGCCGTACACGGTCGCCGCGGTCGACAAGGCGGCCAGACACCGGCTGACCCTGGAGCCCGGCGGACCGGCCGGGCCGCCGGCGCCCGCGGCCCCGGCAGCACCGGGGATCCCGGCAACCCCGGCAACCCCCGCGAGACCGTGACGAGCGCCCGCGGCGGTGCTACCGGGTGAACCGGTACACCGCCGCGGGCGTCACCGCGATGTCCACGGGCACGTCGTGCGGCTCGGCCGGCACCCGCTCGACCACCTCGTCGTCGTACAACAGCACCACCGTCACGGCCGCGGCCGGCACCCGTGCGAGCGCCCGGTCGTAGCTGCCGCCGCCGCGCCCGAGCCGCATGCCGCGGCGATCCACCGCGAGCCCCGGCACCACGAGCACGTCCGCCTCGCGCACGCCCTCGGGGCCGAGCCGCGGCCCGACCGGCTCGCGCAGCCCGCGGCCGGCCGGCACGAGCGACGCCGGCCCCTGGTAGAGCGCCCAGTCGAGGTCGTTGTCGGCCAGCAGCACCGGCAGCAGCACGCGCCGCGCCGACCCGCCCGCGAGCTCCTCGGCCAACTCGCGCGAGCCGGGCTCGGAGCCCACCGGCACGTAGGCCGCGACGGTGCCGGCCGCCGCCATCTCGGGGAGCGCGAGGAGCGCGTCACGGAGCGCGTGGTTCGCCGCGACACGCCGATCGAGCGCCCGTAGTGACCGTGAGTGCATCAACTGTGACCTCAGCGTGGCCTTGTCGTTGAGGATGTCCTTCATGCTGTTCCCTGAATGACGTATTTGGACGGGTTACCGAAGGAGTCCGCGCAATCGACACAGTTCGCGCCATCGCATCGGCCTCGGGCCCGTCATGGGCCTGACCTTCGAACGCCTCCTGATCATCCTGCTCGTCGGCGCGCTCGCGGTCGCGGTCGGCTCGCTGGTCGTCGCCGTGCGCCGGCTGCGCGCGATCGCCGGGCACGAACTCCCCGAACTGCGACACGAGGTGACCCGCCTCGAACTGAGCCGCGCCGAACTCGAGCGGCTGTCGGTGACCGACCCGCTGACGGGCGTCTGGAACTACCGCTACCTCCAACTCGTGCTCGACCGCGAGGTGATGCGCGCGTCGCGGTTCGGCCGCCCGCTGGGCCTGCTCATCCTCGACCTCGACCACTTTCGCGATGTCAACGAACGGCACGGACACCAGGGCGCCGGCGCCGTGCTCCGCGAGGTCGCGCAGCGGCTCGCGCTGGAGATCCGCCAGGTCGACACGATCGCCCGCTACGGCGGGGAGGAGTTCGTGATCCTGCTGCCCGAGACGGACGCGGCCGGGGTCGCCACGGTCGCCGAGCGCCTGTGTTACGCGGTGCGGCGCGGGACGTTCGGCGCGTCGGCCGACCCGGTCCGGCTCACCATGGCGATCGGCACGGCCGTACTGCCGGGCGACGGCACGCACGGCGCAACCCTGCTGCGAGCCGCGGACCGGGCGCTGGCCCGGGCCAAACGCGAGGGCGGCGACCGCTTCCACGGCGCGGCCGCGACCGAGGCCACGCCCCTGGACCACAACCGGCCAATCGCCGGGCTTCACGGGACCCCCGGCGATCTCACCCGTTAGTGTCGGGGCCATGCCTCCGCGTCATCCGTTCCACATCACCAAGGCCGTCGTGCCCGCGGCCGGTCTGGGTACGCGCTTTCTGCCGGCGACGAAGGCCACGCCGAAGGAGATGCTGCCGGTCGTGGACACGCCGGCCATCCAGTACGTGGTCGAGGAGGCGGTGGCCGCGGGGCTCACCGACATCCTGATGGTCACCGGCCGCAACAAGCGCCCGCTGGAGGACCACTTCGACCGCGCCTACGAACTCGAGCACGCGCTCGCCGCGAAGGGCGACCTGGACCGGCTCAAGCTGGTGCGCGAGTCGAGCGAGCTGGCCGCGATCCACTACGTCCGCCAGGGCGACCCGCGCGGCCTGGGGCACGCCGTGTCGTGCGCGCGGCCGCACGTGGGCAACGAGCCGTTCGCGGTGATGCTGGGCGACGACCTGATCGATCCGCGCGACCCGCTGCTCAGCACGATGCTGCGGGTGCGCCGGGAGCTCGGCGGCAGCGTCGTGGCGCTGATCGAGGTCGACCCGACGCAGATCCACCTCTACGGCTGCGCGGCGGTCGAGCCGTTGGCCCCGGGTACGTCCGAGCCCGGCGTGGTGCGGGTGACCGACCTGGTGGAGAAGCCCGAACCCGGTACCGCGCCGAGCAACTACGCCGTGATCGGCCGATACCTTCTGGACCCGGCCGTGTTCGCCGTCCTGGAGCGCACCCCACCCGGGCGCGGCGGCGAGATCCAGCTGACCGACGCCCTGCGCGTGCTCTCGGGGCGCGACCTGGCCGAGGGCGGCACGGTGCACGGCGTGCTGTTCACCGGGCGCCGGTACGACACGGGCGACCGGGCCGACTACCTGCGTGCCATCGTGAAGCTGGCATGCGAGCGTGAGGATCTGGGACCCGAGTTCCGGGCCTGGCTGAAGCGGTACGTGAACGAGGAGATGCAAGCATGAAAAGCGTCGAGGACCACCTGACCGGGATCCTCGGGCGGATCGAACCGCTGGCGCCCCTCGAACTGCAACTGCTCGACGCGCACGGCAGCCTCCTGGTCGACGAGGTCGCCTCCACGGGGGATCTGCCGCCGTTCGACAACTCGTCGATGGACGGCTACGCCGTGCGCATCTCGGACGTCGCCGACGCGGGCGAGCGCTACCCGGTCGTGCTGGACGTCGTGGACGACATCGCGGCGGGCGACGCGGCCGAGACCGCGATCGGTTCCGGCACCTGCGCGCGGATCATGACCGGCGCGCCGCTGCCCGCGGGCGCCGAGGCGATCGTGCCGGTGGAGTGGACCGACGCGGGCATGCCGACCGTCCGGATCACCAGGCGGCCGTCGGCGGGCCAGTACATCCGGCGCCGCGGCAGCGACGTGACGGCGGGGCAGACCGTCCTGGAGGCGGGCAGCACGATCGGCTCCGCGCAGATCGGCCTGCTCGCCGCGATCGGCCGCGAGCGGATCCGGGTCCGGCCCAAGCCGCGCGTGGTGATCCTGTCCACCGGCAGCGAGCTGACCCAGCCGGGGCGCCCGATCGGCCCCGGCCAGATCCGCGACTCCAACAGCTACATGCTCACCGCCGCGGCGCGCGAGGCGGGCGCGATCGCGTACCGCGTCGGCAACGTGCCCGACGACCCCAAGGTGCTGATCGACACGATCGAGGACCAGTTGATCCGGGCCGATGTGGTGGTCACCACGGGCGGGGTCAGCGCGGGCGCGTACGACGTGGTCAAGGCGGTGCTCTCCGAGCTGGGCACGGTCGAGTTCGGCAAGGTCGCGATGCAGCCGGGGATGCCGCAGGGCTTCGGCGTGATCGGCCCCGACGAGACGCCGATCTTCACCCTGCCGGGCAACCCGGTCAGCGCGTTCGTGTCGTTCGAGGTGTTCGTCCGGCCGGCGCTGCTGCGGATGCAGGGCGCCGCGGTCACCGAGCGTCCGGTGGTTCGGGCCACGTGCGCGACGGCGCTGAAGTCGCCCGACGGCAAGCGCCAATACCTGCGCGCCTGGTACACCGCGCCGGCCGAGGGCGTCGGCGAGGGCACCGTCGAACCGGTCGGCGGCACCGGCTCCCACCTGCTCGGCAGCCTCGCCAAGGCGAACGCGCTGCTCACCGTTCCCGCCGACGTCACGGAGGTCGCCGAGGGCGCCGACGTGGCGGTCATGCTGCTGAGCTGACCCGCCGGACCGGGCCCGGGGCGGGCCCGCGCATGCGGGGCGCCCGGTTGTGGCTCTAACGTTGCCCCAGCACGACACAAGGCAGTTCGGCAGAGCTCACCGTATGGGGTGGAAAGTTGACGCGCGGCGCCAAGAACCTCACGCACCTCGACGAGGCCGGCGCGGCCCGCATGGTGGACGTCACGGCCAAGGAGGTCTCGGTCCGCACGGGCACGGCCTCGGGCCGGGTACTCGTATCGCCCCGGGTGGTCGAACTCCTGCGGGGTGAGGGCGTGCCCAAGGGCGACGCCCTGGCCACCGCCCGGATCGCGGGCATCATGGCCGCGAAGCGCACGCCCGACCTGGTGCCGCTGTGCCACCCGATCGCGCTGCACGGCGTCGCGGTGGACCTGACGGTGCACGACGACGCGGTGGCGATCACCGCGACCGTGCGCACCGCGGACCGCACCGGGGTCGAGATGGAGGCGCTGACGGCGGTCTCCGTCGCGGCGCTCACCGTCGTGGACATGATCAAGGCAGTGGACCCGGGCGCGGTCATCACCGACGTGCGGGTCGAGCAGAAGACGGGCGGAGCCTCCGGGGACTGGCAGCGGGACACGGGGGCAGGGGCCACACAACGGGACGGAGGGCAAGTCTGATGCGAGCCATGGTGATCACCGTGTCCACGCGAGCGGCGGCCGGGACCTATCAGGACGAGAGCGGTCCGGTGATCGCGCGCGGCCTGCAGCAGTTGGGCTTCGAGACGCGCGGGCCGCAGATCGTGCCGGACGGCGAGCCCGTGGCGCAGGCACTGCGCGACGCGGTGGCGGGCCACTTCGACGTCATCGTCACCACCGGTGGGACGGGGCTCAACCCGTTCGACCAGACACCGCAGATGACCAGCCGGGTGATCAGCTACGAGGTACCGGGCATCGCCGAGGCGATCCGGATGGAGAACTTCGCGAAGGTGCCGACCTCGATCCTGTCGCGCGGCATCGCCGGCGTCGCGATCACCCAGGACTCGCACTGGACGTACCGCAGTCTGATCGTCAACCTGCCCGGCTCGCCCGGCGGTGCGCAGGACGGGATGACCGTGCTGTCCAAGGTGCTTCCGCACGTCGTGTCGCAGCTCCAGGGCGGCGACCACCAGCAGGGCGGCGGGTTCGGCGGCGGGGGTGGCTACGGCGGCGCGCAGCAGCCGCAGCCCGGTGGCGGCGGTGGCTTCGGCGGCGCGCAGCAGCCGCAGCCCGGTGGCGGCGGCTATCAGGGCGGCTTCGGTGGCGGTGGCGGCTTCCAAGGGGGCGGCGGGGGCTACGGAGGGGCGCAGCAGCCGCCATGGGGCACGCACTGAGTCGCGGGTGGCCGGTGGAACTCACCGAGGGCCGGGTCACCCTTCGCCCCATCCGGGCCCGGGACGCCGAGGTCTGGCAGGAGGTCCACACGCGCAACCGCGAATGGCTGCGCCGATGGGAGGCGACCGTGCCGCCGGGTTCGGCGGCCGGTCGCCGACCCACGTTCCGGCAGATGACGCGCTTCCTGCGGGCGGAGGCGGGGGCGGGGCGGATGTTGCCGTTCGTGGTCCTGTACGACGGGCAGTTGGTCGGTCAGGTCACCGTCGCCGGGATCACGTGGGGCTCGATGTGCTCGGCGCACGTCGGCTATTGGGTCGACGAGCGGGTCGCCGGGCTCGGTGTGATGCCGACGGCGGTCGCGCTCGCGACCGACCACTGCTTCTTCCGGCTGGGGATACACCGCCTGGAGGTGTGCATCCGGCCGGAGAACCGGGCCAGCCGGCGGGTGGTGGAGAAACTCGGCTTCCGCGAGGAGTCGTTGCGGCCGCGCTACCTGCACATCGACGGCGACTGGCGCGACCATCTCGCCTACGCGCTCAACGCCGAGGAGGTCCCGGAGGGACTGCTGACCCGGTGGCGCGCCTACCGGGAGAGCCGGGGATTCACCTGGTAGCGAGATCTCTTCGGCGTCGATCCCGCCATATCGACACATCGATCTTGCGATTTCGCTACTCTGCCGGAGATATGAGCGGAGTCACCTCGGCAGACCCCAGCGCCTCCGTGGGACCGGCTGTCCGCATGGCCACAGGGATCACGGTGGTCCGGGCGGTCTCGCCATTCCCCGCAACCTCGGCAGTCACATTTGTCACATGGGTATCGGAGCGGATCGGGCGACACACCGTGCCTAATCCGACGATGCGGTGCTCATCCGGCTTAGCGTGTGAAGCGTGAACGGCAGCGGCCTGATCTACGCAGCGATCGTGGGGGCCTGGGCTGCCTATCTGGTGCCCATGTGGCTTCGCCGACAGGACGAGCTCAACGAGGCCCGTCCGACCGAGCGATTCACCACCGCGATCCGGATCCTCTCCCGTCGCGGCGCCTTCGAGCGTCGCTCCGCCCGCGCGCTCGCGGAGGAAGGCACGGAGGCGCCCGAGCGCGACGACGCCCCGGCCGAGCCCCCGCGCGCCCGGCAGCGCCCCGCCAAGCCCACTCCGCAACCGGCCGCGCAGACCACCGCGCCGGCGCCGGTGTCGGTGCCCAAGGCCAAGTCCGCGCCCAAGCGCCCGGCCCGCCGGGACGAGGGTCGCGCCGCGCTGCTGACCCGGCGCCGCAGGGTCATCGGCAGCCTTTTCGCGACCTTCACCGCCGGCGCGATCCTGGCCGGCGTGGTCGGCGGCCTCGCGTGGCTGTGGATCCCCGCGGTCCCGGGCCTGCTCCTGTCGATGTACATCGTCCACCTGCGCGTGCAGGAACGGCGCCGGTACGAGGCCGGCCTGCGGCACGTGGGCCGACCCGCCGCCAAGCCGGGCACCCCGGCCGACGGCACCCCGGCCGCCGAGCCGCGCCCGCGACCCAAGGCCCGCGAGGGACACGACGGCACGCCGTCCGAACCCCGCGCCGCGACCCCGCCGTCCGGGCCCGGCGACGCGCGCCAGGCCCGCCCGCCGCGCGCCGGCTCGGCGAGCTCGTCGAGCCCGTCCGGCACCTCCCGCGGCAAGCGCGACCGCGAGCCCGAGGAGCCCGCCCTCGCCGAGTGGATCGCCGAACTGGCCACCGGCGGCGGCCCGCACGACCGCGACACCTGGGACCCGGTCCCGGTCCCGCTGCCCACCTACGTGACCGCCCCGGTCGTCCCGCGCGGCGACGTCGAGGAGGAGCCGGAGCGCCCGCAGATCCACGCGGTCCCCGACCCCCAGCCGGCCGAGCCCCTCCACCCACCCACCCCGTTGTTCGACCAGTACGCCGAGGACACCCGCGCCGCCTACGGCGCCTCGGTCGACTCCCTGCCCCTCTACGAACACGAGTGGCGCCGCGCCGCCAACGACTGAACAACCCGTGCACGACCCCTCGTGCCGAGGTGGTAATGTTTCTCCTCGTTGGGCCTGTGGCGCAGTCTGGTAGCGCACCTCGTTCGCATCGAGGGGGTCTGGGGTTCAAATCCCCACAGGTCCACGCAGTTCGAAAGCCCCGCCGGATTCATCCGGCGGGGCTTTCGGCATTGCACCCTCCATCGCGTCGCGCCCCGCAGGCCGATGGGTCGACATCCCTTCCGGACACGGTGCCACGGCGATCGATGACTGGCGGGCCCTACAGCGTCGACTGCACACACCGCACACGCTCTACGACTTGCTTGCCGATACTCCGTTGCCGCCGGGGGCGGATGTGGAGGCCGCGATGGATGTGCTGACACGTGGGCGGGAGGAACTACGTCGACTGCTGAGGATCGCCACTGCGGCGTAGTTCGGGGGTTCGGCGAGAGGCCCGACCCACCGGGACCGCAGATGCGCTTGGACAGGTGTGGGGGCGGTTCATCAGTTGCTCACGTCATTCAAAGGGGCCGGGCCTGTCCCCGTTATGCTTTTTTGGGAGATAAAAACCCATTTGCCAGAGCTATCCTTCGTGAAAACAACATCGTGCGGTGTCTTGAACGAAGTGGCGCCCGGGCCTCCCGGGCCAAGTCCGGCGAAGGTCAACGTGGTTGTTTCGGATACTCGCAACCGGACCTCGTGCCCCTCTGCCTTGGCGCGATCCACATGGATTCGAACCTCGGACTTCGAATACCTCTCCCCGAGCGCAGCCAATCTCTCCCGACGCTCGGCGAGCTTGACGAGAGACTCGTCTTGCACACGAAGCAGAGCCACGCTCACCGCATGCGTCTCGCCGATCGTGGTCTTGCCGATCGTGTTCGCGTCGACGAGCGCCTCGGTTCGTTCCGCCAATAACGCCCGGACGGTCTCGGCCATGTTGGTGATCTCTGCCTGGGGCGGCAAAGACTTGGGCGATCCACACCCCAGAGCGAAGACCAACAGGACGGCGCATATGCCGGCGACGCGGTAGTGCCGCATGCGAACTCCTCGTGAAGAATGTCGCGGACGAAGGCCCATCCGACGGCTGCCATCCGTGATCACGATCAAACGCCGCCCATCGGCCTCGCAGCGCGTCCCTGCTATTCGACAGACGTGCGCATGCCCGTGCCGGTTCTCGCGCGCGGCGCACGGATGTGGTCACCCGATTCCGGTGGCTTCATGCCCACAACCGGCTCACGGGCAGGACATGGATGCGCTCGTCGATGCAGCCCGGTTCACCTGCAACCGCGATTGTTCTTCGGGGATTCAGGTCTCTGGCCTTTAGGAGTGATCCCAATCAGGCCCCGTCACTGCCTCTCGGTATGCCTGCTGCCGTGGGTGACGCCCCGCAGCGAGACGGGGCGGTGTACGTGTCGGGCTTGCCGGCCGGCCGATGGAACTCTCGGCGGGTTGTGTGATGACCTTTCCACTCGGTCGGCCCCGGCTCCCCGGTGGTGGGGTGCGAGTTGGATGCACCCCACCACCGGGACTTGTCGCTGCGCTCGAAGTCGCGTTGTCAGTCGCAGCGGAGTCGGATTCCTGCGACGACGGACTTTCCGCAGACGCGACGGGGGACCACGGCCCAGGTGGTCGAGACGGCGTCGACCAGGAGGAGGCCGCGTCCGCCGCATGCGTCGGGGGTGGGTGAGGTGAAGGTGGGCAAAGTGGTGCCGGGGTCGGAGACGGCGAGCCAGTAGTGGCCGTCGGCGGGCCAGAGGACGAGTTCGATGATGTCGTCGTCGACGAGCCGGGTCCCGTAGCGGATGGCGTTGGTGACCAGTTCGGAGACCAACAGGCCGAGGTCGTCGGCGAGTTCCGGCAGGCAGTCGGAGGGCAGGGCTTCCGCGATTGCCTGCCGCGCTTTCCGGGCGGAGGTGGGGTGGGCGGGGAGCGTCCAGTGGGCCGGGACTGTCGGGATGGCGGATGTGGGCCTGCGGCGGGTGGGGAAGGGGCATCCGGGCATGGCGTACTCCTTGGTGTGCTGCTGAGTTGGGGGCGCGTAGGTGATTGCGCGCACCGATGGCAGCGCCGGTGGCTTACCTCCCAGGCGCGTGCACACCCGCTCTGGGAGAGGCGGGCATGCTCGCGCGGTGCACTTCCGGCGTGGCCGTGCGTAGCTTGTGCGTTACTCGAAGCTAGCGTCTAGGCAGGCATGCTGCCACCTAATGAGAGGCAATTGCCTCTTTTGAGTTGGGCTGAGCTCGGTGGGGCACGGCAGACTGAGCGCCATCCAAGCCGGAGAGGGCAGCATGCCGACGCAACGCACACCTACAGAGCGCCAGAAGCGCCTGGGCGCCGAACTGCGCAAGCTGCGCATTGCCGCAGGGGCAACTACCGACTACGCGGCTGCACTGCTCGGTTTGGACCGCTCGAAGATCGCCAACATGGAGTCGGGTGTTCGTCCGATCACCCCTGAACGAGTACGCACGCTCGCCGGCAACTACTCCTGCGGGGACACTGCTTACATCGGCGCACTCGTGAGGATGGCCGAGAAGCAGGAGCGCGGCTGGTGGGAGCAGTACAGGGGTGCGCTCTCGTCGGGGTTGCTGAACATCGCAGAACTCGAGTGGCATTCGTCGCGTCTTCAGACGGCGCAGACGGTACATCTACCGGGCCTGCTGCACACCGACGAGTACGCTCGGGCCGTGTTCGGCGCCGTCCTCCCGCCGTTGTCCCGGCTGGAGATCGAACTACGCGTAAGCCACCGCATGGAGCGGCAACAGGTGTTGGAGGGTGACAACTCCCGCCCCTACGTCGGATACATCCACGAAGCGGCCTTGCGCATGGAGTTCGGCGGAAGCAAGGTCACCAAAGCTCAGCTTGAGCATCTTTGCGTGATGTCGGAACGCGAGTCCATCACGCTGCGCGTCATCCCTGTCGCCTGTGGCGCCTTCCCGGGCGCGGGTCATGCGCTCCTGTATGCGGACGGGGTCGTACCTCAACTCGACACCGTGCAACTGGACTCCGCGCACGGACCGGAGTTCACGCACGCGGAAGCCCAACTCGCGAAATACCGTGCGCACTTTGATTGGATGGCACGGGTTGCCTTGACGCGCGGGCAATCACGGGACTTCATCCACGCCATCGCGCGCCGGCTTTGAGGAGATCTGATGCCCGAGATTGCATGGGAAGATCCGTTTTGTGGCGAAGGCAACAACTGTTTCCGTGTCGGCGTCGACACTGATGGAAACGCCTACATCGCGGTCGGCGGCGATGAAGAGCACTACCTCACCGACTCCATAGAGGCTCTCCGCGCGCTCATCCGGGACGTGAAGGCAGGGAAGGCCGACCACCTGCTGTAGCTCTCGGCGGCCAACGATGATCGGGGCGGCGGTTTTGGCCGCCCCGATCTCTGCGTGCGGCGTCTGCGCCTTTCTCTTGGCTGCGTCGGCGGTGATCGGGAATCTCGTCTTGGGGGAGTGGTTTCCCGGCTCGGGACAGTCGTTTTTCTGTGCACTCAAGGCGAGGTGCCGAGCCTGGGCACGGTGCAGTTGGACCGTACGAGCGTGGCCGAACTCCTGCACCTGGAAGCGCAGTTGCGTAAGTTCAGGCTCCAACTGGACCAGATGGAACGGATCGCGCTGTCGGAAGACGAGACGCGTGACCTGATCCACTCCATCGCGTGGCAGCTTTAGGAGAACGCTCATGCCCGAGATTGAATGGGAAGATCCGTTTTGCGCCGAAGGTAACAACTGTTTTCGCCTCGGTGTCGACGCTGATGGAAACGCCTACATTGCGGTCAGCGGCGATGAAGAGCACTACCTCACCGACTCCGTTGAGGCTCTTCGTACGCTCATCCGGGATGTGAAGGCAGGGAAGGCCGACCACCTGCTGTAGCTCTCGGCGGCGTCGGGAACCTCCTTGAGGGGGCGGCTTGCACCTTGTGATCGCGTTGCGATCACCCTGGGTGGGCAGGTCGTTATTACGGTCGAGTGGCCGAGGGTCGGACGCGCGACCTGATCCACTGCAACGCGCGGCAGCTTTAGGAGAGCGCTCATGCCTGACATCAAGTGGGACGAACCCTTCTGCCAGGACTCCGGCAACTGCTTCCGTCTCGGCACCGACGCCGACGGGAACGCCTACATTGCCGTCAAAGGACAGGAAGAGCACTACCTCACCGACTCCATGGAGGCTCTCCGCGCGCTCATCCGGGACGTGAAGGCAGGGAAGGCCGACCACCTGCTTTAGCTCTCGGCGGTCGGCGGGAACCTCCTTGCAGGGGGAGAGGGTTGCACCTTGTGATCGCGTTGCGATCACCTTGGGTGAGTAGGTCGTTATTGCGGTCGCGTGGCCGAGGGGCGGACGCGTGACCTGATCCACTCCAGCGTGCGGCAGCTTTAGGAGAGTGTTCATGCCCGACATCACCTGGGAAGCCCCCTACTGCGCAGAGGGCAACTCCTGCTTCCGAGTCGGCACCGACGCCGACGGGAACGCCTACATCGCCGTCAAAGGACAGGAAGAGCACTACCTCGCCGACTCCATTGAGGCTCTCCGCGCGCTCATCCGGGATGTGAAGGCAGGGAAGGCCGACCACCTGCTGTAGCTCTCGGCGGTCGGCGGGAATCTCGTTGTGGGGGAGTGGGTTGCAGTTCTTGATCGCGTTGCGATCACCTCGGGTGAGTGGGTCGTTATTACGGTCGCGTAGCCGAGGACGGGACTGCCAACATCGGGTGACATGGGCGAGCTACTGAATCCATACGCGGACCTGTCCGGAATCAACTCTTATGTGGCGGTCGGGGATAGCTTCACCGAAGGTGTCGGGGATCCCGGGCCCGATGGGAACTTTCTCGGGTGGGCCGATCGGTTCGCGGCTCGGCTCGCGGTCGAGCGGCCGGGGCTTCGGTACGCCAACCTCGCCGTGCGCGGGAAGTTGTTGCACCAGATCGTCGAGGAGCAGGTGCCGCTCGCGATCGCGGCCCGCCCGGATCTGGTGACGCTGTGCGCCGGGGGCAACGACGTGTTGCGGCCGGGCAGTGACCCGGACCGGCTCGCCGCCGAGTACGAGGAGGCCCTCGCCGCGCTCACCGGGGCCGGTGCCCGCGTCGTGGTGTTCACCGGCTTCGACACCCGGTGGGTGCCGGTGCTCAAGCTGATCCGCGGCAAGGTCGCCACCTACAACGAGTTGCTGCGCGCGATCGCCGACCGGTACGACTGTCCCGTGGCCGACATGTGGTCGCTCACCTCGCTGCACGATCGGCGGGCGTGGAGCGAGGACCGGCTGCACCTGTCGCCGCAGGGGCACGACCGGGTCGCGCTCAAGGTCGGCCGGGCGCTCGGGCTCGACGGCGACCCGGACGCGGCCTGGCCCGCCGAGGACGTCGCGGTGACCGCCGGCGCGGCCCGCCTGGAGAACGTGCACTGGGCGCGCGAGCACCTGGTGCCGTGGATCGGGCGCCGGCTGCGCGGTCAGTCGTCCGGCGACAACATCACCGCCAAGCGGCCCGACCTGGTGCCGCTCGACGTCGCGACCCCGGGCACCGACGCGCCGAAGCCGACCGACCGGCAGGCCTGCTGACGCGTCGCCCGCGCCGTCCGCACCGACCGCGTCGTCAGGGCCCGTGGCCGGTCGGCGCCTCCGCCGCCGCGCCGAGCAGCAGCAGGCGTGCCGCGCGGGTGACGGTGTGTTCCACCTCGTCCATGGTCATCCGGCCGAACGCCCAGCTGAACAACGCGCCCTCCCACGCGACCCCGAGCAGTCGGACGAACTCTTCGGAGCCCGGGATCTCGTCGGCCATCGCGGTCCGGAACATGTCGTTCATGATCCGGTTGATCTCGCGGTGGCAGTCGCCCACACCCGGATCCGACGACCCGAGCGCATGGATCAGCGCGGCGGTCAGCCGCGGGTGGCGGGCCATCGTCCGACACGTGTTGTGCAGGATCGCGCACACCCGCTCGGCCGCGTCCACCCCGCCCGGCCGGGCCGCCCCGCTGCGCTCGAGGGCGGCGATCCACTCCAGATGGGTCGCCGCGAGCAGGTGGTCCTTGGACGAGAAGTGCCGGTAGATGGTGGCCGAGGACAGCCGGGACAGGCGGACCACGTCGCGCATCTGCACGCTGTCGTAGCCGCCCGCCGCGGCCAGGTCGCGGGTCGCGTCGATGGCCCGTCTGCGGATGTCCTGCTCCCGGGTGGCGGACACCGGCGCAGCCTCCCTCGACCGCGCCGGCGAGCCCGCCGGCGAACCTGATGACGAACCCGACGACGAGCCCGATGACGAACCTGATCGCGAATCCGACGCGGACACGCTAGATCCAGGTGCTGAACCACATGCGGTCCAGCCATCCGCTGCGACTGATCGTCTGGCCGGTGAAGATCGGATAGAAGTACAGGAAGTTCCACGCGATCAACGCGATGATCGCGACCGTCCCTGCCGTACCCCACGCGCGTCGGCGCTCGCTCGCCCCCGGTGGGCCGAGCAGCGCGCCGAGCATCATGGTCACGGCCAGACACAGGAACGGCACGAACGCGACCGCGTAGAACAGGAAGATCGTCCGGCTCTGGAACGCCATCCACGGTAGGTACGCGGCGGCGAGTCCGCACAGGATCGCGCCCGCCCGCCAGTCGCGCCGCCCGGCCCAGCGGAACAGCATGTAGCCGACCGCGATCACCCCGGTCCACCACAGCAGCGGCGTCCCGATCCCGAGCACCGTCTGATAGCAGTCGGCCTCGGTGCACCCGGCCGTACCCCGATGCACGGTCTCGAAGTAGTAGGCAACCGGGCGACCCAGGACCAGCCAGCTCCACGGGTTCGACTCGTACGGATGTGGGCTGTCCAGGCCGGTATGGAAGGACAACATCTCGCCGTGGTAGTGCCACAGGCTGCGCAGCGGCGCCGGCACCCACGTCATGTCGAACTGCGGCAGCGGGATCGCGAACAGCTTCAGGTCCAGCGTCGCGGGGGAGAGCCCGTCGCGGTGGTTCGCCCAGTCCCGGAAGTAGCCGCCGTCGGTCATGAACCACCCGGTCCACGACCACACGTAGATCATGATCGCGACGCCCACCGTGGACAGCAGCGCGAACAGCACGTCGTGCCGAAGCGTCGAGCGGTACGGCCGGCGGGCACCGCATGCGCGGCGCGTCCCCGCGTCCCACAGCACGGACAGCACGCCGAACGCGGCGACCACGTAGAGGCCGCTCCATTTGGTGCCGCAGGCCAGGCCGAGGCAGATGCCGGCCATGATCCGCCACGGCCGCAGACCGAACTTCATCGCGTCCGCGCGCACCGCGTCCGTACCGGACTTGAACATCTGCGCGGCGATGGTTCTCGTATCGTCGCGGTCGATCAGCAGACAGCCGAACGCGGCGAGAATCCAGAACATCAGGACGAGGTCGAGCAGCGAGGTGCGGCTCATCACGAAGTGCAGGCCGTCGAGCGACATCAGCAGTCCGGCGACGCAGCCGAGCAGCGTCGAGCGGAACAGTCGGCGGCCGATCCGGCACAGCATCAGCACCGACAGCGTGCCGAGTACCGCGAGCGCGAAACGCCACCCGAATGGCGTCAGCCCGAAGAGTTGCTCGCCGAGCGCGATCGTCCATTTACCGATCGGCGGGTGCACGATGTACGAGGCCTGCGTCTGTAGAACGTCGTTCTGGCCGGCCAGGATCTGCTCGTTGGCTTCCTTGGGCCAGGTGCCCTCGTAGCCGAGCTTGAGCAGCGAGTAGCCGTCCTTGGCGTAGTACGTCTCGTCGAATATCACCGCACGCGGCTTGCCGAGGTTCCAGAACCGGATGAAACCCGCGAGCAGGGTCACCAGGATGCACGGCAGCCAGCCGCCGCCGGTGTACGCGCTGTTGTCGGTGTACGACGGCACGAGCCGTTCGCGCAGCGACGTCGAAGGTCGGTTCCGGTACCCGAATCGGGCCAGTGACCAGGCCCAACCCCGAGGCTCCGGACGGGTGGCCCCGGTGGTGTCGGGGGACTCCGCGGCCCCCTCCGGGGGCGGCTTTCGGGTCGGCGCGTCGGTCGCCACGTCACTCGTCACCTGAGCATCGTATTGAGGCGAGGGCGAGCCGGGGCGCGCGAAAGGGGAGGATGGCCGAGTGGAACACGAACAGGACAGCTCTCAGGGCGGCGTACTCGTACTGGCCGGCACCCCCATCGGCGACGTCACGGACGCGCCCGCGCGGCTCGCCGTCGAACTCGGCGCGGCCCAGGTGGTGGCCGCCGAGGACACGCGCAGGCTGCGCAGACTGGCCGGTGCGCTGGGCGCCGAGGTGCCGGGACGGGTGGTGTCGTATTTCGAGGGCAACGAGGCGGCGCGGACCCCGGAACTGGTCCAGGCACTGCGCGACGGCGCGCGCGTGTTGCTGGTGACGGACGCCGGGATGCCGTCGGTGTCCGATCCGGGCTATCGCCTGGTCGAGGCCGCGGTGGCCGAGGGCATCCGGGTGACGGCCGTGCCGGGACCGTCCGCGGTGCTGACCGCGCTCGCGCTGTCCGGCCTGCCGGTGGACCGGTTCTGCTTCGAAGGGTTCCTGCCGCGCAAGGCGGGCGAGCGGGCCCGGCGACTGGCCGATCTCGCCGCCGAGCCGCGCACGATGGTCTTCTTCGAGGCGCCGCACCGGCTGGCCGAGTCGCTCGCGGCGATGGCCGAGGCGTTCGGCGCCGGGCGCCGGGCGGCGGTGTGCCGCGAGCTCACCAAGACCTACGAGGAGGTCCGCCGGGATACCCTCGCCGACCTCGCCAAGTGGGCCGAGCCCGGCGTCCGCGGCGAGATCACCGTCGTGGTCACCGGTGCGCCGCCCGCCGACCCCTCGCAGATCGGTCCCGCCGAACTGGTCGCGCGTGTCGCCGGGCGAGAGGCCGCCGGGCAGACCCGCAAGGAGGCCATCGCGGAGGTCGCGGCCGAGGTCGGCGTCCAGAAGCGGGTGGTCTTCGACGCGGTGGTCGCGGCCAAGAAGGGGTGACTCCTCCGAGAAGCCAAGAAGGCGTGACTCCTCCGCGAAGGTGACTCCTCCGCGAAGGTGACTCCTCGATCAAGGGGTGACTCCTCCCCGGTCCCCGGTCCCCGGTCGCCGTCGGTCGCCGCCCTCGCCCGTCCCTCCCGCCGGGACGGTCAAGCGCGGGCAACGGGCAGGTAGGGCGCAGCACTCGATCGGGTGACGAGTCTCCCGGTCTCTCCATATTCCGTAGTGGCAGCCGTCAAGGAACGGCTTGTCCCGATACGGAAGGCGGCCGGCGGGCATTTCATGGATACCAGTCACGGGAGGCCCTCGAACGAGTCGGCGGCTCGACCGTGTGAGGAGGTCGTCATGGAGAACCCGACGGTGGTGCACGAGTCGTATTCCTTCGTCTGCATGTCGTGTGGTCGCGGGTGGGAGCGCGACTACGAGATCCACCACGCGACCGACCTGCACGGGGAACGGCTCTTCAGGTACTACTCGGAGGGCACGCTCGTGCCGTCCCCGTTCACGAAGCCCGCGTGCGAGCACTGCGGCGGCACCCGGCTGCGGATACTCCCGGCCGGTCGGGTCGCCTCGGCCGCGGGCCCCGCGCCCAAGCCGAAGGTCGTCAAGGCCGCGAAGTCGAAGGTCGTCAAGGCCGCGAAGCCGGCCGAGGTGTCCGCCCCGCGCCCGGCGTCCCGCTGGCATCTGCCGTCGCTGCACCGCTCCGCCTGAGCCCTACCCGGCTCCCGCGCGCCGGCCCGCCCGCCTCCACCGATACTCGGGGGCGGGCGTCGGCGCGCCGGCCGTAGGATTCCGGGTATGGCGGCCACTGGAACCACTGAGAACACTGCGGGCGAGCGCGAGAAGGCGTTCTATGTCACAACGCCCATTTACTACGTAAATGACGCGCCGCACCTGGGCCACGCCTATACGACCGTCGCAGGCGACGTGCTCACCCGTTGGCACCGTCAGCGCGGCGAGAAGGTGTGGTTCCTCACCGGCACGGACGAGCACGGTCAGAAGATCATGCGCACGGCCGAGGCGAACGGCGTCACCCCGCAGGAATGGTGCGACAAGCTCGTCACGGCGGCGTGGAAGCCCCTCTGGGAACACCTGAACGTCGCCAACGACGACTTCATCCGCACGACCGAGAAGCGGCACACCGACCGCGTCCAGGAATTCGTGCAGGACCTGTTCGACAAGGGCGAGATCTACAAGGGCGGCTACGAGGGCCCCTACTGCGTCGCCTGCGAGGAGTTCAAGGTCCCGGGCGACCTGCTCGACGGCGAGGACGGGCAGAAGCTGTGCCCGGTGCACAAGCGCCCGGTGGAGATGCTCAAGGAGGAGAACTACTTCTTCAAGCTCTCCGAGTACGGCCCGAAGCTGCTCGAGTTCTACGAGGCCAACCCCGACTTCATCCAGCCGGCGTCGGCGCGCAACGAGGTCCTCTCGTTCGTGCGGCAGGGTCTTCAGGACCTGTCGATCTCGCGCTCGACGTTCGACTGGGGCATCCCGGTCCCGTGGGACCCCAAGCACGTCATCTACGTGTGGATCGACGCGCTGCTCAACTACGCCACCGCGGTCGGCTACGGCGCGGACCAGGCGAAGTTCGAGGGCACCTTCCCCGCCGACGTGCACCTGGTCGGCAAGGACATCCTGCGCTTCCACGCGGTGATCTGGCCCGCGATGCTGATGGCGAACAGCCTGCCGGTGCCCGGCAAGGTGTTCGCGAACGGCTGGCTGATGGTCGGCGGCGAGAAGATGAGCAAGTCGAACCTGACCGGCATCGCGCCGCAGCAGCTGACCGACCACTTCGGCGTCGACGCGTACCGCTACTACTTCCTGCGCGCGATCCAGTTCGGCCAGGACGGGTCGTTCTCGTGGGAGGACTTCTCCGCGCGGTACACCTCCGAGCTGGCCAACGACTTCGGCAACCTGGCCTCGCGCGTGGCGGCCATGGTCGGCAAGTACTTCGAGGGCGCGCTGCCCGCCTCGACCGCCGACGGCGAGGCCGAGGGCGTGCTGCACAGCGCGCTGATCGAGGCCGTGGCGGTCGCGGACGACAAGATGCGCGCGCTCGACTTCCAGGGTGGCCTGGACGCGGTGTTCGGCTACGTGAAGCTGGTCAACGGCTACATCACGGAGCAGGAGCCGTGGAAGGTGGCCAAGGACGACAGCGCGGCCGGGCAGGCCAGGCTCGCGACGATCCTGTACACCTCGGCCGAGTCGCTGCGCGCGCTCGCCGTACTGCTCAACCCGGTGATGCCGGAGACCTCGCAGAAGTTGTGGGACTCGCTCGGCGCCGAGCCGCACCTGGGCCCGCTGGCGGCGCAGCCGGTGCAGGACTCCAGCCGCTGGGGCCAGCTGCCCGCCGGGGCCGTGGTGACCAAGGGCGCGGTCCTGTTCCCGCGCCTTGAAGAGCAGCCCGCACGGGGCGACAAGAAGGCCGACGCGTAAGTGAGCAAGCGCAAGCGGCGGGACGGCGGGCCGCGCGACACCACCCCGCCGCCCGCGCCCGAACCGTTGCGGGTGCCCGTGTGGGACGCCCACACGCACCTGGATCTACAGGAGGCGACGGTGGCCGACGCGTTGTCGGCCGCCGCCGCGGTCGGCGTGAGCACGCTCGTGCAGGTCGGCATCGACGTGCCGTCCTCGGTGTGGGCCGCCGAGACCGCCGAGGCGCACGAGCGGGTGCACGCGACCGTTGCCCTGCACCCCAACGAGGCGCCGCGGATCGTGCTCGGCGACCCCGACGGGTGGTCCGGGCAGCGCCGGGCGCCGGGCGGCGCGGCCGCGCTCGACGCCGCGATCGCCGAGATCGACAAGCTCGCCGGGATGGCGCACGTGCGCGGGATCGGCGAGACCGGTCTGGACTACTTCCGCACCGGTGACGAGGGCGTGGACACCCAGCAGGAGTCGTTCCGACGACACATCGAGATCGCCAAGCGGCACCGCAAGCCGCTGGTGATCCACGACCGCGAGGCGCACGAGGACGTGCTGCGGATCCTGGCCGAGGAGGGCGCACCGGAACGGGTGGTCTTCCACTGCTTCTCGGGTGACGCCGAGCTGGCCCGGACCTGCGCCGAGCACGGCTACGTGATGTCGTTCGCCGGCAACGTGACCTATCCGAGCGCGCAGCCGCTGCGGGACGCGCTCGCGGTCGCGCCGCTCGACCTGATCCTGGTCGAGACGGACGCGCCGTTCCTGACCCCGATGCCCTTCCGCGGCCGGCCGAACGCGCCCTATCTGATCCCGGTCACGGTCCGGGCGATGGCCGAGGTCAAGGGCCTGGCCGAGGACGAGTTCGCCGCCGCGCTGGCCGGCAACGCCGAACGGGCCTTCGCCCCCGCGTAGTTCCTTCCCGCGTGTCGTCCGTCACCCGTACGACCGGGTGGCGGGCGGTGCGTGCTCGGCGCCGGTGTACAGTCCGGTGCTCGTCAGCCAGAACATCGGACGGCACCCTCCGCCCGGCCGACCCCCGGATACCCCAGGAGCCCCGTTGAGTCGTTCCGCCGGCTCCGCCCGCAGGCGCAACACCGCCCGGGCGGGACGGGGTGGCAAGCGCCCCGGTCCTTCGCTGCGCACACTCGTTCCGCAGGCCCTCGTCGTCGCCGTCCTGGTGGGCGGCACCACGGCCTTCGTCTCGTACGACAAGACGGTCACGCTCGTCGTCGACGGCGAGGAGCGCACCGTGCACACCTTCGCCTCCAACGTCTCCGGGCTGCTCGGCCGGCAGGAGATCAAGGTCGGCGAGCACGACATCGTCGCGCCGGGGCGCAACGCCGGCATCGAGGACGGCGACCGCGTCGCGGTGCGCTACGGCCGCCTCCTGACGATGACCGTCGACGGCCGTCCGCAGCAGGTCTGGGTGACCGCGAAGTCGGTCGCCGAGGCGCTGGAGCAGATCGGCGTCCGCGAGGACGGCGCGTACCTGTCCGCGTCGCGCGACCTGCCGATCGGCCGCGAAGGGCTCAACCTGGACGTGCGCACCGAACGGGCGATCACGTTCCTGGTCGACGGCCGCACGATCCCGCTCCGCACGAACGCGGCGACCGTGCAGGCCGCCCTGGAACAGGCCGGCATCGCGATAGGGCCGCAGGACCGGGTGGACACCCCGACCGACGCGTATCCCCAGCAGGGCCAGACGATCTCGATCGTGCGGGTCACCGGGAGCACCGTGACCAAGGACGAGAAGATCCCGTTCAAGACGACCAAGCAGGACGACCCGACGGAGTTCAAGGGCACCGAGGAGGTCACCACCAAGGGTGTCGCCGGGCTGCGCCAGATCACCTACGCGTACGAGACGATCAACGGCGTCAAGCAGGAGCCGCGCAAGATCTCCGAGAAGGTCCTCAAGGAGCCGGTGACCCAGATCGTCAAGGTCGGTACCAAGGAGATGCCGGACTCGGTGGCCGGGGCCGACCAGCTCAACTGGAACGCGCTCGCGCAGTGCGAGTCGGGCGGCCGGGCGAACGTGGTCGACGCCTCCGGGACCTATCACGGGCTCTACCAGTTCGACGCGCAGACGTGGCGGTCGATGGGCGGCACCGGCGTGGCGAGCCAGGCACCCGCCTCCGAGCAGACATACCGGGCAAAGCTCATGTTCGTGCAACGGGGGTCGAGTCCGTGGCCTCTGTGCGGAAGCAGGCTTTATTCGTGAGTAGGCTTTATTCGTGAACGATCATCCCGCGGGACCGGGACTGCTCGGTGCCGCGGACATCCGCGCGCTCGCCGAGGCCCTGGGTGTACGCCCGACCAAGCAGCTCGGACAGAACTTCGTCATCGACGGCAACACGGTGCGGCGCATCGTGCGGACCGCCGGGGTGCGGCCCGACGACGTGGTCGTCGAGATCGGTCCGGGCCTCGGCTCGCTGACGCTGGCCCTCCTGGAGAGCGCCGCGCGGGTCGTCGCGGTCGAGATCGACCCGGTGCTGGCGCGGCACCTGCCGACCACCATCGAGGCGCGGATGCCCGAGCGGGCGGCCGACTTCGCGCTCGTGCACGCCGACGCGATGACCGTGACCGAGCTGCCGGGCCCGGCGCCCACCGCGCTGGTGGCGAACCTGCCCTACAACGTCTCGGTGCCGGTGCTGCTGCACATGCTCCAGACCTTCCCGTCGCTGGAGCGGCTGCTCGTGATGGTGCAGTCGGAGGTGGCGGATCGGCTCGCGGCGACGCCCGGCGGCAAGGTGTACGGCGTGCCGTCGGTCAAGGCCGCGTGGTACGCCGACGTCAAGCGCGCCGGGGCGATCGGGCGCAACGTGTTCTGGCCCGCGCCCAACGTCGACTCGGGCCTGGTGTCGTTCGTGCGCCGGGATCCGCCGAAGACCACCGCGACCCGGCAGGAGGTCTTCGCGGTCGTCGACGCCGCGTTCGCGCAGCGCCGCAAGACGCTGCGTGCGGCGCTCGCGGGCTGGGCCGGATCCGCCGCGGGAGCCGAGCAGGCGCTGCGCGCGGCCGACATCGACCCGCGCACGCGCGGCGAGGCGTTGGGCGTGGAGGCGTTCGCCCGGATCGCCGAGCATCGCCCGTCGGGGATCGCCGAACAGGATCGCTGAGCGGGATCGCCAAGCGGGATCACCGAGCGGGATCGCCGAGCGCGATCGTCGAGCGCGATCGCCGAGCCGCCCCCGCGAACGACTGCCTTGTGACGCCGTCGGTACCATCGGCCACGGTGTCGAGGAGTTCGCGCGGCACCCGTCCGAAGAGGCCTGGCAGGGCCACGAAGGAGTTCCACGAGCCGTGTCTTCCGTCACCGTCAGCGTTCCCGCGAAGGTCAACCTGCAACTCGCGGTCGGCGGCGTGCGGCCGGACGGCTTCCACGAGCTGGTCAGCGTCTTCCACGCCGTGTCGCTGTACGACGAGGTGACCGTCGAGAGCGCGGACCGGCTGAGCCTCACCTGCGACGGCGAGGGCATCGACGACGTCCCGCTCGACCACACCAACCTGGCCGCGCGCGCGGCCGTCCTGCTCGCGGACCGGCTCGGCCGCGAGCCGCACGTGCGCATCCGCATCCGCAAGGGCATCCCGGTCGCCGGCGGCATGGCCGGCGGCAGCGCGGACGCCGCCGCGACGCTGCTGGCGTGCGACACGCTGTGGCGCGGCGACACCCCCCGCGAGATGCTCCGCCGGCTGGGCGCCGAGCTGGGCAGCGACGTGCCGTTCTCCGACCTGGGCGGCACCGCGATCGGCACCGGGCGGGGCGAGCGGCTCGCGTCGGTGCCGACCACGGCGCGCTTCCACTGGGTGTTCGCGCTGGCCGACGGCGGGCTGTCCACGCCCGCCGTGTACGGCGAGTGCGACCGCCTGCGGGACGAGGCCGGTACAGGGGTACCGCGGCCGGCGCCGCGCGAGGAGCTGATCGCCGCGCTGCGGGCCGGCGACGCGTACGCGCTGGGCGCGAACCTGGTCAACGATCTGCAGCCGGCCGCGCTGTCGCTGCGGCCGTCGCTCGCCGCGACGCTGCGGGCGGGGGTGGACGCGGGCGCGGTCGGCTCGCTGGTGTCCGGCTCCGGGCCCACCTGCGCGTTCCTGGCGCCGGACGAGGAGACCGCGCACGTGGTGGCTGATCGGCTCGCCGCGTCCGGCACGTGTCGAGCGGTGCGCGTCGCGTACGGCGCGGTGTCCGGGGCCCGCGTGCTGCCCCGGCGGGTCGTTCCGGTGGAGCGCGAGAACACGGTGTAGCGCGGAGCGTTAGGCTTGGTCGAATGCGAGCGTTGCGGTATGGCGGTTCGGTCTGATGGCGAACCTGGTCAATCTTGAGTCAGTCGGCAAGGCGTATGTCATGCGCACCCTGCTCGACGAGGTGTCCCTCGGCGTGGCCGAAGGCGACCGGATCGGGGTCGTGGGTCGCAACGGGGACGGCAAGACCACGCTGATCCGGGTGATGGCCCAGCGGGAGCCGGTCGATTCGGGTCGGGTCACCCACGTGGGTGGGCTCAGCCTCGGCATCCTCAGCCAGCAGGACGACCTGGACCCGACGGCGACGGTGCGCCAGGAGATCGTCGGCGACCGTCCCGAGCACGAGTGGGCGGGTGACGCCCGCATCCGCGACGTGCTGACCGGTCTGTTCGGCGGCCTGGCGATGCCCGGCTTCGAGAGCGGCATCGACTCGGTGATCGGCCCGCTGTCCGGTGGCGAGCGCCGCCGGATCGCGCTGGCGAAGCTGCTGATCGGCGAGCACGACCTGATCATCCTGGACGAGCCCACCAACCACCTCGACGTCGAGGGCATCGCGTGGCTGGCCGGGCACCTCAAGGCGCGCCGATCCGCGCTGGTCGTGGTCACCCACGACCGCTGGTTCCTGGACGAGGTCTGCACCCGCACGTGGGACGTGCAGGGCGGCAAGGTGCACGACTACGAGGGCGGCTACTCCGCGTACGTGCTGGCCCGGGCCGAGCGCTCGCGGATCGCCAGCACCGAGGAGACCAAGCGGCAGAACCTGGTCCGCAAGGAGCTCGCGTGGCTGCGCCGCGGCGCCCCGGCGCGGACCTCCAAGCCCAAGTTCCGGATCGAGGCCGCGAACGAGCTGATCGCGGACGAGCCGCCGCCGCGCGACACGCTGGCGCTGCGCGGCTTCGCCAACGCGCGCCTGGGCAAGACCGTGTTCGAACTGCTCGACGTGCGGATCGAGGCGGGCCCCAAGACGCTCCTGGAGCACCTGACCTGGAACCTGGGCCCGGGCGACCGGATCGGCCTGGTCGGCGTCAACGGCGCGGGCAAGACCTCGCTCCTGCGCGCGCTCAAGGACGCCGCCTACGAGGAGAAGCAGCCGGCCGCGGGCAAGGTCGTGGTCGGGCGCACGGTCAAGCTCGCCTACCTCTCGCAGGAGGTCACCGAGCTGCCGCCCGCGCTGCGCGTGCTGGAGGCGGTCTCGCAGATCCGCGAGCGGGTCGAGATCGGCAAGGGCAAGGAGCTGACCGCGGGCCAGCTGTGCGAGCAGTTCGGGTTCACCGGCGAGAAGCAGTGGACCCCGGTCTCCGACCTCTCCGGCGGCGAGCGGCGCCGACTCCAGCTGCTGCGGCTGCTGATGGACGAGCCGAACGTGCTGTTCATGGACGAACCGACCAACGACCTCGACATCGAGACGCTGACCCAGCTGGAGGACCTGCTCGACGGCTGGCCGGGTTCGCTGGTGATCGTCAGCCACGACCGGTACTTCATCGAGCGCACCACGGACACCGTGCTGGCGCTGCTCGGCGACCGCACGCTGCGGATGCTGCCCGGTGGCATCGAGGAGTACCTCAAGCGCCGGCGCGCCGCGGTCGAGGCCGACGTGCCCGCCGCGCCGACCCGGCGCGGCGGTGGCGACACCCGCGCCGCGAAGAAGGAACTCCAGCGAGTGGAACGGCAGTTGTCCAAGCTGGTCGACCGGGAGAAGAAGGTGCACGACGGCCTGGCCGAACACGCGACCGACTTCGACAAGGTCTCCGCGCTCGACGCCGAACTGCGCGCGATCCGGGACGAGCGCGACCAACTGGAGATGCGCTGGCTGGAGTTGGCGGAGGAGACCGAATAGTCGGTCTCCCTGACACCCCGTCACCCGGCATTCACTCAATCGATATCCGAGCGCGGCCGAACCGAGGGGTTACCCCGTACCCAAGGGTCACATCGGCTGGGTACGCTGATGACACTGATACGGGTGTGCCGCGATGCGCTGCCCCGAACTTGGGGCCCCGCGCGGCGCGTTGGTAACGAGCTGTGTGGCGTCGGGGCGGTGTCTCAACTCCACGCACGGGGGAGTGTTGCAGATGCTCATCGCGGATATTGGCGACGGCGGACCGGTGGGGGTCTCCTCGTCGGACATGCGGGCGATGTCCGCCGGCCTCGAGACGATGGTGCAGTTCCAGAAGGACGTCCAGAAGGTTCTGGACGACCTGGACGGGTCGACCGCGGCGCCGCACAAGCTGGTGGACAACCGCGTCGAGATGGGCTCTTCGGGCAGCTTCGGCGAGGCGATCCGCCTGTGGTCGAGCTATGTGGACGTGCGCCAAGGGCTGATCGACATGTCGACGCAACTCAAGCGTCACATCGAGGCCATGCAGATGACGATTCAATACGTCCAGGGCACGTACGAGGGCAACGAGCAGGAATTCACCGCCAAGTACAAGTCCCTGCAAGAGGACTACGCGAACAACGCGCCGGCGCCCGCACCGCCGGTGAAGACTCCCTGAGCGGGGTCGAGAGCCGACATGACGGGTACGACGGGTACTACGGGGACGGGGTGACGACATGCTGGATGCCGGCGGAGGCGGTGGCGGGTGGGGAGATGGCCCCACCAACTTCGAGGCTTATTCGCACGAGGCACTGAAGTTGATGCTCGACGGTGCGCGGCCCGCGGACCTGACCGCGTCGGGCCAGGAGTTGCTCGACGCCAAGGAGACCCTGGAGACGCTGACCACCGCGCTCGAGACGCGGATCAGCCGACTCGAGTGGACCGGGGTGTCCGCCGACAACTTCCGTGACTGGACCGGCAAGGTCGTGGTCGCGACCCGCAAGTTCGCCGAGCACTCGGGGAGCGTCGGCAGCGCGATGACCGAGGCCGGCAACTCGTTGAGCTTCGCCCTGGTGACCATGCCGGAGGTGCCGCCCAACGCGAAGACCATCGTGGACAGCAACGGCGAGAAGCGCCTGGTGTGCCGGCCGGGGGACACCCCGGACAAGAAGGCCATGGTGGAGTCCGCCAAGACCGAGCTGGAGAGCGCGCGCCAGGAGGCCATCCGCCGAATGGAGAGCCTGGGCAGCAGCTACACGGTGACCACCGAGACGCTGACCAAGGTGCCGGACGTCGTGTTCCCTCCGCTGCCGGCGTTACCGGCGGGCTCGGGCGGCGGAGGCGGCAACTCGGGTGGCGGCGGTGGCAGTCGCAAGGGCAGTGGCACGGTTCGGGTCAGCACCGGCAAGAACGATGGCACGCTGATCCCCGGTCACGGCCCGTCCGGTGACGGCGGCGGTGGCTACACCGGTGGTGGGGGCGGCGGGGGCGGCTACACCGACCCCGGCGGCGTCGGTGCCGGCGGCGGTGGCGGGTTCGTATCGGCACCCAGGGACACCGACCTGCTCGGCAACGGCGGCTTCCAGAACAACAACAACGGTCCGACGACGACGCTGCCCGGTCCGAACGGCGGCCCTCCCGGTCCGAGCGGGCCCGGCGGTGGTCCTCCCAACACCGGGCTTCCGACCATCCCGGCCGGCGGCCACCTGAACCTCCCACCCGGTCGCGGCATCCCGGGCACTCCCCCCGGCGGCAAGGGCCGGGCGACGCTGTCCTCGACCCCGCCCAACCAGGGCCGGACCACCAACCCGACCGTCGGCGAGCCGGTGTCCGGTGGCCGACCGTTCGGCCGCAGCCCGATGGGTGGCGGCGGCGGTACCGGTCCGAACAACCTCGGCGGCGGAACGGCCAAGGGCGGCGCGGGCGGTCGGCGCTTCACCGGCCAGGCCGGCGGCGTCGTGGGCGGCACGCCGCGGGCCGGCGGTGCGCCGGGCCAGTTCTCCTCGGGCGGCAGCGGCCTCGGTGCGGGTCGCGGCACGGGTATGCGCGGTGGCGGCATGGGCGCGGGCACCGGCGGCCGGGACGAGCGCAACCGGCGGCAGCGCGCCGACTACCTGCACGAGGAGGAGGAGACGTGGTCGGGCAACCGGACCACGGCTCCGCCGGTGGTCGACTGACCCCGACCGACGGGTTCATCCGATCGGCCCCATCCGCGTTCGTCGCGGGTGGGGCCGATTCGTTGTTTCCCACGCGCGAGGGCGTGGAGCGGGACGCCGCGGAGCGCGGCGGTTCGGCTCGGCAGCCCGGCTCGGGGGCTCGGCTCGGGGGCTCGGCTCGGCGGTTCGGCTCGGTTCGGTGGCTCGGCTCGGCGGTCCCGCCGAGTCGGGTCGAAACGGGTGGTGGAGTGACCGGAACGGTCCGGAAACTGTCCGGAACGCTTGCTCGACCGCCCGGAACGGCCGGAAAACCGCCCGGAGTTCGTGTGCGGACACGGAAAAGGCGAAGTTGCGGGCGTTTGGGCAAAACCCCGACGGGGGCAGGAAGCGCGCCGTACGCTGAATCCCGAGTGCCGGTGGTTGCCTGCGCGGCTGTTGGTCCACCCGATACGCCTGGGCCGCAAGTGACGTCGCGACCGTGGAACCACCGGGGTTGTGGGGGCAATAGGGGCAGTCGCGTACGACCGCCGGGGTGGGCGTGGTGCGATGGGGCGGGACGCCTATCTGCACCGGCGTGTCAGTGCCGCATGTGGTCGGTGCACGATCCGATGCCGATCACGCTGCACCTGACCAAGGGGGGCTTGATGGGTCGGAGTACAGCAGCGACGGACACTTCGGGAGCGGGTCTGCGCACCCTGGTCGTGGGGGCCGGGTCGGCAGGCAGCGCGTTGGCGCGGGATCTGTTGCGGACGCCCGATTTCGGGTTGCGTCCGATCGGATTCCTCGACGACGATCCCGACAAGGACGGCGTCCGGGTCGCGGACGCCGAGAATCCGCAACATCTCCTACCGGTCCTGGGCGGGCTCGACGCCCTGACCGACGTGGCATTGGCGCACGATATCGAGGTGGTCGTGCTGGCCATCCCGGGACTTCCGCACGAAGACTTTCGCAAGGTGGCCGCGGGCGCGGCCGGCGTCGGCGCCGCGGTCCGGTATCTGCCGTCGTTCCTGGTCGCGTTGCGTCGTGACGTGGTCGGCAGCGACATGCGCATGCTCGACGTCAACCGGCTGATCGGTCGGCAGGAACTGCACGTGGTCTCGGCCTCGGTGCGCGAGGTCATCGCGGGCCGGCGGGTCCTGATCACCGGCGCGGGCGGCTCGATCGGCAGCGAGCTGTGCAGGCAGGTGTACGGCTTCGGGCCGAGCCGCATGTACATGCTCGACCACGACGAATCCAATCTGCACCGCCTCCAACTCGACGTGTGGGGCGAGGCGTTACTCGACGACGAGACGCTGGTCATCGCCGACATCAGGGATCGGCCGCGGATCGAGCAGCTCTTCCACGACCTCAAGCCGGAGGTGGTCTTCCACGCCGCCGCGCACAAGCACCTGCCGCTGCTCGAGCGGCACCCGTGCGAGGCGGTCAAGTCCAATGTGCTCGGCACGGAGAACCTGGTCCGGGCCGCGCTCGACGTGGGGGTCGAGCGGTTCGTGCTGATCTCCACCGACAAGGCGGCCGACCCGGTCTCGGTGCTCGGCGCGACCAAGCGGCTCGCCGAGCTGATCGTGCAGGCGAACACGCAGGCGCCCGGGGTCTTCGCGGGCGTGCGGTTCGGGAACGTGCTCGGCAGTCGCGGTTCGCTGTTGTCGGTCCTGGCCGAACAGCTGCGCGCGGGTGGCCCGGTGACGGTCACTCATCCGGATGTCACGCGCTTCTTCATGACCATCGAGGAGGCCGTGGGGCTGGTCCTGGAGGCGGGCCGAATGGCCGAGGGCGGGGAGATCTTCGTCCTCGACATGGGCGAGCCGGTGCGCATCGTGGACCTGGTGCACAAGTTCGCCGAGCAGGTCAACCTGCCGAACGTGCCGATCCGGTTCACGGGTCTGCGCCCCGGCGAGAAGCTGAACGAGGCGCTGTTCTCGACCACCGAGGAGCGGTTGCCCACCGAACACCCGCGGATCCAGGCGACGGTGCCGCCGGGACAGGCCCTGGACGCGGTGGTACGACTGCCGGAACTGTACGAGGCGGCCGCCGTCAACAACACGAAGGCGGTGCGCGCGCTGCTGACCGAGCTGCTCCCGGGCTACGTCACGCCGGAAGCGGCGACCACGGAAGTGCTGTCCGCTCCGTATCCGGACGACTTCTAGAGGCTTCTAGAGGTCGTCCGGACGCCGTACGGACGGTGTCGGGACGGTAATCCTGTGACCGGTGGGGTGGAGGGCGCAGTACGGTGGCCGTGAGGCCCCTGTGCTGCGAAAGGCGGATCCTCCATGATCGACCCCGAACTGAAGACGGCTCTGGACGCCATGCTCGGCGATCCGGAGCACTGGGTGCACGTGGGGACGGTGACCCCGACGGGGGAGCCGCACGTGACTCCGGTGATGCTCGCCTACGACGACGAGTACCTCTACCTCAGCCTCACCGGCCGCACGAAGAAGGCGAACCTGGAACACGATCCGCGAGTGTGCCTGTCGATGGCGCGGGACGGCGACATCGCGCATGTCATCGTGTGGGGCGAGGTCGCCATGCGCGAGGACGAATGGGCCCAGGAACGCTGGGAGTTCGCGATGCGCCACATTCTGGGCGAGGCGGGCCTGGAACAACAGCGCCGGCCGCTGTCGCGGGAGGGCACGAGCCTGGGCGTGGTGACGCCGAAGCGGTGGCGCGTGTTCGGGTTGGGGCCCGGCCCGGGTTCCTGACGATGGCTCACCCCAGCGCCGCCTCGTCCCGCTCACGGTGGATCTCCGCCTGCGCGAACAGCACCGAGGCGGCGTAGCAGGGGAGCACGACCAAGCCGGCGACGAGCACGACGTCTTCGGCTCGAAACAGACTCGTCGCAACCCCGATCAGCGCCAGGGCGAGCGGCAACAACCGCCGCCACGCCGCGAGGTCATGCATTCGTGCCACGCGCCCGGCCCGCACGAGCACACCGCCACCGGCCAGGGACACGAGCAGAATCGCCAACAACTCCACGTGAGTACAGGGACCTTTCGCCGATCGAACCGATGTACGCGGCCCTCAGCAAACCAGAAGTCCCGTGCGGGCGGGCCACGTTCAAGATCGGGCGACCTCTTCCCTGACTCGACTCGGGCCGGGACGAGCCGGAGGCCAATGCGTGACAGCCCGGATGCCAACGGTGGCTCGGCCGGGTTCAGGTCGGAAACCTGATCCCATGCTCGCGAGCCTTCGCCAGGACTGCCGCCTGCTCCGGGTCTGCGGCCTGCAAGGTCACACCGAGCTTCTCCAAGAGCGCGAGGGAGACCACCAGCGGGCCGAGCGTCAGCAGTCGCAACTCCGGATGTGACGTTCCGAAATGGGCCGCGAAGACCGCCCGAGTGAATCGCTCGAAGGCCGCCGGCTCGATCCGGGATGTGTCCGACCGATCCGTAGTGAGCCCCGATTCCACGCCCAGAACGGCACTCAAGCCGTCCACGGCCGCAAGGTAGAGCCGCCCGACCCGCAGCGCCGGAAACCAGATGGACTCCCCGCTCGCCTCGAAAAGGTGACTCATCCTCGCTGCCTCCCCTGCCTCGGCGGCTCATCCTGGCTCGTCCCGTCCGGAACCTCCAGAGCGAACCAGATCCGCTTGCCGCGCACGAGGGATTCACACCGTGCGCACGCGACAACGCGCCGAGCACCGGTACACCCCGACCAGGGTCGGCGAGCCCACTCCCACGCCGGCCACGCAGAGCCGCAACGACAACACTCGGAACGGCGGTGCGTGGTTGCCGTAGCGCGGCTTGCAGAGTGTGCACGGGATCGGTCGGCCTTCGCGGTCCTCGCCGCGCCGGCCGCGTGTGCAGTCGCATGCGGGTGTGGGGTCGGGGGTGGGCGTCGGGTCCGGGCTGACGGATCGTCGGAATGTTTCCCGCATGGTCGCGTGCATCTCGATGGCCTCGTCCAGGCGATACAGGAGGACGGCCAGCGGTGAACGGATTCCGGGGCCGGTGAGCGGTCCGCGCGTTCGGATGGTGTCCGCGAGGTCGTGGATCAGCACGGTCCGGTCGGCGCGTTGTGCGAGCTTGAGCGCGACCCGGGGCCTCGTATCGCACCGCCCGATCCCCATCACGACGGGCCGAACAAGGGGTCGAGCTCCGCGACTTCGGCATGGGAATACGAACCGAGTGTCGCCGGCGTGTACCGGAGGCGATCGCGATCCGTGCCGGTGAAATCGAGGCCGGCGCTACTCGCGACCTGGACCGCGTGAGCACACCCGCTTGGTCGGCAGGGGACTTTGCGGGCCCGGATCCGCCGGTGTGGGGGCCTCTAGCACGGCACATCGCTTCCGCATCGCCACAGGGTTCCCCGGTCCGCGTAGACGTTGGCGCGGGGAGAGAACGCGTGGCCAATCCACTCCTGTCCGTCGCCTGCGGCAATGTATGCCTGTCCCTGATAGGCCAGCGGGGCGTCCTGGCGTGCCGTCTCGCAGTGGGCCGGATCCGTGGTGAATGTTGTGCCCGGTTCAACGGTGATGTGGGTAGTGGCAGGCCCGGGTTTGCAGTCGTGAGCCGCTCCTGCCCAGAAGCCACCCACCTTGACCGTGACTTTCACGGCGGAAGCTGTGGGATTGTCGACTTTGAGGGCGAAAGCCACCTTGTCGCGCCGGACCCTCGCACAGGCGCGCAGTTGCACACCGGACGGACCGGTTTTGGGCGGAGAACAGCGGCTGTCTTCCCCCAACGCGTCACTGGACTGGGCAGTTGTTCCTGCGGTCGATGTCGCTGAGCTGGAGGAAAGCTCGGCCTGACCGCCCTGCTCGGTTGACCCAGACCATCCCTTCGCGGCGATCGCCAGGGCGATCAGTAAGCCGACGGCCGCAACGACGGTGGTAGGCCGCTTCCATGAGCTGGAGGCGGCAGGGGCAGGAGGGTCTGCGGTCGTCGGCGGGGCAGTCGGGTCGGCTGCGGGCTGCTCGCTGTCTTCGCTGGGGACGGCCTGGGCGGTGGACCCGGCTGCCGGGGCCTGCGCCGGCGTGTCGTCAGCGGGAACCGGCGGCAGGTCTGTTGACTCCGGGGAGACCGCTGCGTCGGCCGGGCCCGGCGGGGGGCTGGGCTGCTCTGGGGCCTTGAGCGCCTTGACTACCGCGCTGCGCCATTGATGGCCTTTGATCTTGTGTAGCTGGATCCTGTGGAACTCAATCCGCTTGGCGATCCCCATCAGTCGCCGGCTTTGGGACGCGGAATCGGCCCGGAAAGCCTCGACAATCCGGGCGGTGTCCTGGACGGTCGGCACACGGCCGGATCTCTTGTTCTCGCCGAGCAACTGATCGCGACCGAGCAGCCAATGCCCCAGGAGAGGGTTGTCGATCTTCGGGTCCGCGTCCCGCAACCGGGCGACCAGCCCCGAACGGGAGGGCCCAGGCCCCTCCATCACCTCTTGTAGGCACTCACTCCACTCATCCAGGGCCTGGACGAGGGCGTACGCCAACTCTTCGAAGGCCTCCCCCTGTTCCGCCACTGCTGCTTCTCCTCCTGCCCAAAGCTTGCACTGCGCTAGTGAAACAGCAGGTCAGAGCTTATGCACCTTGCACTGCAAGCGCCTGCCGGACAAAGGATCTGGAGCGGGCTTCCGGCATTCAGGAGAGTGGATCGCGGAGGACGGGACCGAGCTGATCCGCCCTTCAATCCGGCTATCCAGGAACGGAGTCCTGCCATGAACCGATCGACGACCCGAAAGCATCGCACACTCCCGACCCACTACAACGACCTTCTGCCCAAGGCCGGGTGGAGCGGCACCGTCGACCTGTGACCCCGCCACCTGCCGGCCAACGACATCCGACCGCCGACAAGGCAGTAACGAAAAGAGGACTCACCATGTGGAACAAGTGCCAGCGCTGCAAGGGCAATGGAAAGTGCACCTCCTGCGACGGATCCGGCTACCGCGGCGTGTGGAAGTGCGACAGCTGCCGCGGCAGCGGCGACTGCAAGGCGTGCGACGGCCGCGGCTGACCGCATGAACGCCGCAGGGTGACCTGACCCTGCTCTTCGGTGAGGGCTTCTGCCACGGCACGAGCCCTCACCACCTCAGACATCGCGGGCGCGACTGGCCCACATCAGCGTGCCCGCCACCGATTGCCCCGCCAGATAGGCAGGGGCCAAAAACAGCGGATGCGAAAAGTCACGGGCATGTGACGGTCGTGGCTGACCGCTTCGGGGCGCTGACGCCTCCCTCAGCCGAGGGCTTCCGCCGGGTGAACCCGGCGGAAGCCTCACCCCCCCGCCTCCGAGCCTGTAGCGGTTCGCCACCAGCCCAGGCCGACCAGATCGACATCCGACCCCGCCACTTCAAGACCCAAGGAGAACGATCCTCATGAACGAGGCACTTCGCCCGGAGTCCGAGCAGCGCAACCTTCCTGGCCGGCAGCCGGGATTCGGCTTCTCGCACATGCCGCCCCAGCCGAGTTGCTCTCCGCGGCCTCAGATGTCGCCCGGCTTCGGGTACGTGCGGCAGCCGGGGTACGTCAGCGGCTCTCTGGACATGCCGCAGCGGGTCAAGGCGGCTCGCATTGTCTTGTTCCTGCTGGCGGGCTGCCTGATCATTTTGGGCCTGGCTGCGCTCGCTCAGGCCGATGCAGCGCAGAGGGCTCTGGATCCATACAGCGGGTCTTCGGGGATCATGGCCCCCGCTGTCCATGAGGCGGAGCGGGAGGCGGCAGCGCAGATGGTGGCCGCGCAGATCGGGATGCTCTGGGGTGTCATCCACGCCGCCATCGCGCTCGTTCTCGCCGCACGGTTCGGCAAGGGCGGCAGCGCCCTCCGCATCGGCACAATCGTCTACGGTTCCTGGCTCTGCGTGGTCGGCACCTTCACTCTCGGCCTCACTGCCGGCATCGCCCCCGCCACCATCGTCATGGCAGCCCTCGTAGAGCCGGCCGCCGGTGTTCTGCTGATCGTCTTCATGGTTCAGAAGGAGGGCGTGGCCTGGTTCAGCCGCCCACGCCACTGAGCGCAGCAGAGACGAGGCCGAACCGCGTTTTAGTGGATCGACTGTCCGAGAACCTCGGGGTGCCACAACTCCCAAGCCCCCGTCACCGAACCCCTGCACCGTGCTCAGCTCGGGCGAATTCCGTCGAGGAGCGCACGCCACGCGTCGGGGCGCACCGTGATCACCGGTCCGTCGATGAGCTTGGAGTCTCGGACTCCGATCGGTCCAAGGTCGGCGACGGAGACACAGTCCTCGTTTCCACTGTGGCTGCTGGTCCTCCACCGAGCAGCCTTGTCCCCGTGGCCCATGCCTTCATCTCCGCTTCCCGGGCCCTCTTCGCGATGAGTTCGATGGACTCGTCCACGGTCAGGGCTGCCGCTTGCAGATGATCGTAGGTCAGGGAGTAGGCGGCGAGACAGGTCGGACGAGAAGTCCAAGAGCGGCCGGTGAGCCCCTCCAGATAGACGACGCGATCCCGCCCGAAGTCGTACCAGGTGAACGGCCCGGAGTTGAGCCCCGGATGCGCGCCCACATCGTCAGGAAGCACCTGAAGGCGTACGTCGGGCCGCTGCGAAAGGACGACCAGTATGTGGCCGAGTTGATCGGCGAGGGTCTGCCAACCACCGACCGGATTGCGAAGCGCCGAGTCATGGACGACGAACCACAGCGACCGCCCTACGGACGAGAACGCCCCTACGTACCCGCGGCGTTCTACTCGGCGGGTCGTACGACGCCACACCTCCTCCTGCGACAGGGTCGGTGAACCGGCTCGGATGACGGCGAAGGCGTACTCGAAAGTCTGTAGCAAACCGGGAAGCAGGGTAGGTAGATACGACCGCACTGCTACCGCAGATTGTTCTGTTTCAACAAGCCGCGCATAGCGCGTTCCCCGCCATTTCATCGGACTCGGTGCGCCACCAACCCGGCTGCTCCCGACCTTTGAGTTCACGGAAAGCTTGACTCTCGTTCTCGGCCGGATCGATGTCCACCATGTGCGCGGGGCGGACGAACCCGAGTCGATCGAGTGGCACGCCGAACATGGTCTCCAGGACACGCTCGTAGTCGGGCGTCGGCCAGGGAGGGTTCGCCGACTCCCAGCGCCGGACCTGCCGAACACTGACGTCCAATCGCAGGCCCAGACTCGACGCGCACTCCCGGAAGGCGGCCGAGAGATGCCGCTGCGCGATCCATCCGTGTGCGTGTCGGGCGCGAACGAGAGCCGGATTGCCGGGTTTCGCGTGCATGACGTGCCACTCCCGAGGGCTGCGTAGACCAATATCAGCCACGCTACCGTCGGTATGGTCCCGATTACGCCCGAATCACGACCTGCCCATTCCCGTCCGCATGATGTCCGCCGGAAGTCCGCAACCCGGCATCTCGGCCACCAACTCCCGGCGGTAGAGGAGGACGGCGAGTGGCGAGCGGATTCCGGGGCCGGTGAGTGGTTCGCGGGTTCGGATCGTGTCTGCGAGGTCGTGGATCAGCACGTCCCGGTCGGCGCGCAGGGTGAGCTTGAGGGCGACTCGGTGCAGACCCGGCATCAGAAACCGGGGCGACTTCGAGGGGAACTTGTTCGATCAGGACCTTCGCCGCTTGGAACGACGCGGCTTCGGGTGGGCTCGCGCGGTAGGGAGTGGGGGAAACCCCGTTCCCTCGGCCACAGTCGACTGGCGGCTGTTCCTGCCCAAGGGTTGGGATCCGGCGTCGCCTGACGCCGACCCGGCCAACGTCGCCGGGCGTGCGGCATCCCGACGACGTCGGAGGCCACGTCGAGAAGTGGCAGTTGGCCCTCGACCTGGTCGACGAGGCCCGTTCCCGGGGCGTCGACCTGCCGTTGGCGATCGCGGACGCCAGCTACGGAGGCGCCGCCGACGGCAACTGCCGCGTCTGCTTCGTCACGAACACGGCGGGCGGCCAGTTCGCGAAGCTCGAACTCTGCCACCGCCGCCGGCCCAGCGCGCGCAGGACCGCATCCGCCAGGCCCGCGCGACCGGCCCGGGGAACCTGCCCCTGCACGTCCGCTTCTGCCTCTTCGCGGTCGCCGCGCGCCTGGTCCGCACCGGCCGACGGATCACGGTCCGTCTGCCCGAACGACAGCCTTGGACCGGGCACGTCCTCGACGGCATCGACAGACTCGGCCGGATCGCCGCACCCGCCTGACGCCCGATCCCCTGTCTGGACGAACCGCGACACACCTCCGGCGACGTGGAACCCGGCGCCCACCCGAGACGACAATCGGGCCACCACGCCCGATAACCAAATCAACGCCTCCCGAACAGCGGGGACGAGTCGTCAGCAAGCTGACGACTCGTCATGAAACATCGAGGCTAACCACCGAAATCGGCTTGGACTGACGCTACTTTGCTGTTCGAAGCCAGGTAGACGATATTGAATGGCACTGCGGCCTCCCCCAGCTCTTCCGATAGTCCGATTGTCGAGCCCCACGAGTCGGCGGCTCTTTTCATGATCCTCCGAAAGACGTCGATGTCATCACGCTCGTCCACAAGCAACGACTCTGCGTACCCAACCACGGCAAGGTACCTCTGTGCCGGTACCCATGACATGTCTCGCAGACAATCGGAGAATGCATCCCAGTTCCAGCCGAAATAGACGGGAAATCGAAATACTCGGGAGAATTCCTCGAAAACCCCTTGACTGTCGAGCATTTTCCGTCCGTCGAGATGCCCGCAGAAGAGGGTTCCGGTCGGGGGTGCCAAGGTGCTCCAGGGGGCCGAGATGTCCACGTCGTAGAAATGAGCGTGAGGGCTTTTGGCTGTCCAGATTTCTGTGAAATCCATCATATATTCGTCCGCACGCCCATAACTCGGCCGATCTCGTCCATTTCGTATGCGGTGAGTCCGTTCTCGCTGTCGGCGACGGTCGTAATATAGTCGTCCAAGCGGTATTCATACGCGCGACGGTGGATCTCTTGGGAGAGAGAGTTCGGATTGAAGACGGCGTCCATCTTTCCGGCTGGCTCACCGATTTCCACGGACTGTGCGGAGAGCCTGTGGACGGTGTCCCATTCCTGCATGAAGGTCACCCTGTCGCCGAAGCGGCGTTTGGTTTCTCGATCTGCCGCATCGTGGAAGAATTCGAAGGCATGGCCGGCGATGTGAAGGGCCGAGGGTCGACCTGCCGGATCATGGGTCCAATCGCTGATCTGCCCGGAGGGTGTTTGTCGGCGTATTCGTTGGCCGATCGCGTCATATGCGGTGGACAAGGTTCGACCATTGCTGGTTTCGGCCGTGATGCGGCCTACCATGTCGCGAGTGAAGATCAGGTCCACATCCGGATTGGTGGCTCGCACGAGGCGACCGGCGGCGTCGTGCCGCAGTTTGGTTTCGTGGCCTGTTGCCTCATGGCGTTGGGCAATGATGCGGCCGGTCGAGTCGCGGACGTACGAGATGACTTCGCCAGCACCGTTGCTGCGATGGGTCAGTCGGCCTGCAGCGTCGTGGCGGTACGTCAACTCGCGGCCGTTGAAGTCTGCTTCGGCCATCAGGCGGCCGGCCGGGTCGTATTCGTACTCCCAGGTCAGGCCCTGGGGGTTGGTGACCTGGGTCAGGCGGAGTTCGGTGTCGTAGGTGAACTCCAGGCGGGCGCCGTCGGGGCCGGTTCGGGCTGCCGGGAGGTCGAAGTGGGTGGATTCGTAGGTGGTGGCGAAGCCGGCCGGGTTGATGTGGTGGCGGAGGTTGCCCTCGCCGTCCCAGGTCCAGGATTCGTGGGTGCCGTCGGGGCGTTCGCGCCGGGCGGGCTTGCCTTCGATGGTCCAGGCCGTCTTGGTGGTACCGCCGACTGGGTCGGTCATCGAGACGCCTCGGCCGAAGGCGTTGCGGGTGAGGGTTGTTGTTGCGCCGAGAGGGTCGGTCACCACGAGGGGGAGGCCGGTCGGATCGGATGTGATGTGGGTGACGTGGCCGAGGGCGTTGGTGGTGGCCGTCATGTGGCCGGCTTCGTCGTAGGCGTAGGACGTGACCGCGCCGAGTTCGTCCGCGGTGGTGAGGAGGTTGCCACGGTCGTCGTAGGTGTAGCGGCGCAGGCCGCCGTCGAGGCCGGTGACCAGGGTTGGGCGGCAGAGGATCGGGTCGAAGTCGGCGACTGTGAACGTGCCGTTGGGGAGGACGATGCCGACCCTGTTGCCCAAGGCGTCGTACGAGTACCGCGTGGTGTGGCCGAGTTCGTCGGTGACGGCCACACGGCGGTTGTAGGAGTCCCACTCCGTGTGGCGCGTGCCGCCGAGTGGGTCCGTTTCGCGGATTACCTGGGACCAGTCGTTGTATTCGTACTCGCGGACCGCGCCGAGTGCGTCGGTCATTCGGGTGGTTCGGGCCGCCACGTCGTACGCGAACGTGTTGTCCATGACGCCGTCGATGCCGGAGCCGTGTACGCAGCGGCCCGCCTCGTCGTATTCGTACTGGTACCAGGTGCCGTTGCGGTCGGTCCAGGACGTCATCCGGTGGCGGTCGTCATAGGTGAAGCGGAGTGGACGGCCGGAGGAGTTGACGACTTGGGTGAGGTCGCCGGACTCGCTGTACGCGAAGGAGACCAGGTCGACCGATGCCGTCGGGTCGTCGACGCTCGCGTGGGTGACGGGATCGGCGCCGAGCAGCCGTAACCCCGTGATCAGCCCGCCCGCCGTGTCCACCGCGATCCGGTAGCCGCCCGAGTGGGTGACCTCGCACGGGACGCCCGCGTCGTCGTAGCCGTAGTCGATCCGGTTCCCGTTGCGATCCGTCAGTGCGCGCACCGGTATTCGCCGTGAAGAGAGTCCGGGCAGCGCCGCGAACGACCAGCTCCGCCCCCGCTGCGGATCGGTGACGGTGAAGGTCCCGTCAGGCGCACCGTCCCAGACCAACGGCCAGCGGTGTCCGCCCATCGGCATGACCCGCTCGCCCGGCCTCGGCACCGGATACCGCAGCACCATTCCATCCGCGGCCGTGAACGTGACCCGATCCGCGCCCAGTCGCAGGTGCTGGTCGAAGGTGGACGCCCACCGCTCGCCGAACCAGCTGCCGGCACCGAACGCCGTGCGGTGATGACGCTCCAGGACCAGCGGCAGCGCACCCGCCAGCGAGACGTCGGTCTGCGTCAGCACCATCTCGCCGGTGACGACGTCGATCGGCTCGCCCTCGCGCGTGCACGCGTCCGCGCCCCGGCAGCTCGGGTTGTCCCGCTTGGCGATGGCCTTCTCGGCCTGCTCGGCGGGCGTCGCCGCTTTGCTGCCACCACGCGTCACCAGCGTCAGGGCCAGATCGGGGGCGAAGGTGCCGAGTGTGCGTGCCGGGTTCTTCTTGAAGTCCTCCCACGTCGTGGCGACCGTGTCCTGGGCGAACCCGACCGGATCCCGGACCACGCCGAGCATGCCGCCCGCGATGTTCTTCAAGTCGGTCGCGTACGCGACCGGTTCGATGAAGACCCGGGCCGGATCGACCATCCAGGCGAAGCTCGCCAGATCGAAGAGTCCGGCACCGGCGCCCTTGAGGAAATCGACGCCCGCCTGGCCGAGCGTCTTCCAGATGTCCGGATCCAACTCCAGCACGCCGAGCGACTTCCGCAGCTCCAACAGCGCGTGTCCGTCCGCCCTTTCGACCCGCTCGCGCGCTCGCTTCAACTGCTCCTGGGCCTCGCGCAACAGGTCGGCGCCCGGATGACCCTCGGGCTTGTGCGGCAACTGCGGCAGGCACTCCTTGCCGACCCCGTTGGCCTTCTGCACGTCCTGGTTGCGCTTGGCGAGGTCGTACGACTCCTGCTCGCGCGCCTGCGCGTCGATCAGCCAGAACGCCTGCTTGGCCTTGGGGATGATCTCGTTCGCACACTCGCCCTGGGCGAACCGGAGCACCTCGGCGAACTCGCGCATCTTCTTCGCGACGCTCGGATACTCCTTGCCGTGCAGCTTCAGGACCTCGGTGACCAGCTTGAGATCCTTGCGGAAGCCCTCGGCGGCACCGCCCTGCCAGAGGTCCTTCCCGTCGACCTTCTCCAGGCGGTCCTTGGCCTCCAGTGCCTGGACCGAGAACCGGGTGAACACATCGGCGACGGCCTGCAATACCTCCCAGTCACCCGGTATCAGGCCCCGAGGCTGCGAATCGGGCGTGAGCGGTTCACCGGACACCAGCACTTCGAGCCCCCATCAGTCCAACTATTCGTCAATCCGTAGTGCTCATGTCGTCGCCCGCGTGGATGGACGCCGCGCCGCCGGGCGTGAAGAACGAAGCCTCCGCGGCCCGTTCCGCCTCCTCGTACTGCCGGGCGGCCAGTTCCAACGCGATCGCGATGCTCTCGCCGAGATTGACCAGCGCGCCCATCGCCTCGGCGGACCTGCGGACGATCTCGCCGGCCTGGAACGGCGACGAGTAGTACTTCTGCAGCGAGATGAGTTGGTCCCGCAACGGCTGCTGCTTCTGGGCGATTTCCCGGGCGACCAGAAGCGCGTCGATCAGTTCCGTACTCGCCCCGCGCACGAACGCGCTGTCGACCTTGAACCCGTCGTCACCCATCCGCGATCGCCGCCTTCGTGTCCGGGTCGCCGTTCCACAGGTTCGCCCGTAGCCGCACCGGCTGGGGTCCGGCCAGGTCGATCGCGATGTCGTAGCCCGGCGGCAGCAGCCGCAGCAGGTCCCCGCCGTCGGTGGCGAACCAATCGCCCGCGCCCCGGGTGAACAGCGCCAGCTGCTCCTCGGACGTGAACACCGGTACGACCCCACCGCCGGCCGGGCCGAGCACCGCGAAGCCGACCTGCTCGGGCCGCTCGCAATACAGTCGGGCCGCGATCAACGCGGCCAACAGGGCGGGCGGATCGCCTTCGCCCGCGAGCAGCCGCGAGATCTCGCGTTCGAGACGCGACGCGTCGTCCGCGTCGCCGGCGTCGTCCGTATCGCCCTCGGCCTCTGCCTCTGCGTTGCTGCGATCCGACTCGGTCATGTGTACGCCCCCGTCCATGGACCGAGCGTCACCTTAGCGAATTCGTTCGCCTCCGGGTCACCGAATGGTTGCCCACAGCTACCCGTTCCCGGGCGAACCTCCGCCCGGGGTCCTACTAGGCTGGCCCGGCAGACCAGCGTGCCCCTTGATCAAGGAGAAACTCGTGCCGTCCATCGACGTCATCCACGCCCGGGAGATCCTGGACTCCCGAGGGAACCCCACGGTGGAGGTCGAGGTCGTCCTCGACGACGGCAGCTCGGGCCGTGCCGCGGTTCCGTCCGGCGCCTCCACCGGTGCCTTCGAGGCCGTAGAGCTGCGGGACGGGGACGAGGCCCGTTACGGCGGCAAGGGCGTACAGAAGGCCGTCGACGCGGTCAACGAGCGCATCTACGAGGAGATCGCCGGCACCGAGGCCGACGACCAGCGCCTGATCGACCAGGCGATGATCGACCTCGACGGCACCGACAACAAGGCCGAGCTCGGCGCCAACGCGATCCTGGGCGTCTCGCTCGCCGTCGCGCACGCCGCCGCCGAATCGGTGAACCTGCCGCTCTTCCGCTACCTCGGCGGCCCGAACGCGCACGTGCTCCCGGTGCCGATGATGAACATCCTCAACGGTGGTGCGCACGCCGACACCAACGTCGACATCCAGGAGTTCATGATCGCGCCGATCGGCGCGGAGACCTTCGCCGAGGCCGTGCGTTGGGGCACCGAGGTGTACCACTGCCTCAAGTCGGTCCTCAAGAGCCGCGGCCTGGCCACCAGCATCGGCGACGAGGGCGGCTTCGCGCCGAACCTGGACACCAACCGCGCCGCGCTCGACCTGATCGTCGAGGCGATCCAGCTGGCCGGGTACACCCCGGGCACCGACATCGCGCTCGCGCTCGACGTGGCGGCCAGCGAGTTCCACTCGGACGGCGCGTACGTCTTCGAGGGCGCCAAGAAGACCTCGGCCGAGATGTCGGCCTACTACGCCGAGCTGGTCGCGGCGTACCCGCTCGTGTCGATCGAGGACCCGCTGGACGAGAGCGACTGGGAAGGCTGGGTCGCGCTCACCGCGCAGCTCGGCGACAAGGTCCAGCTGGTCGGCGACGACCTGTTCGTCACCAACCCGCAGCGCCTCGCGCGCGGCATCGACGAGAAGGCCGGCAACGCCCTCCTGGTGAAGGTCAACCAGATCGGCACGCTCACCGAGACCCTGGACGCCGTGTCGCTCGCACACCGCAACGGTTACCGGTGCATGATGAGTCACCGGTCCGGCGAGACCGAGGACACCACGATCGCGGACCTCGCGGTGGCCACGGACTGCGGTCAGATCAAGACGGGTGCCCCGGCGCGTTCCGACCGGGTCGCGAAGTACAACCAGCTGCTGCGCATCGAGGAGATCCTCGACGACGCGGCGGAGTACGCCGGCCGCGGCGCGTTCCCGCGCTTCGACGGCTGACACGCGATCCGACGCGGGCGACGCCGGCACCGAAGCGACGGAACGGCGGGAGGGACGCGTGAGCGAGCAGCGCGAGAGCGGTCGCAGGACGGCCGCTCCGACGAGGGCAGCCCGCGCGTCCCGGGCGGTCGCGCCGCCGCGTCAGGCGCGCGGCGCCCGCCCGACCTCGCAGGCCATGCCCAAGGTGGCCGCCGCGGTCGAGTCCATCAAGGACTCGCCCGCGGCGGCGAGCCTGGGCCGGCTGCGCCGCCGCGGCGGCGGCAAGTGGATCGTGCTGACCCTCGTGGTGCTGAGCCTGGCGGTCGCGTTGGTGTATCCGCTGCGGCAGTACCTGGCGCAGCGGGACGAGGTCGAGGACCTGCGCGAGAACACCCGCAAGCAGCAGGCCGAGGCCGAGCGCATGCGGGCCGACCTGGACCGCTGGAACGACCCCGCGTACGTCCGGCAGCAGGCCCGCGAGCGGCTGCACTTCGTCTTCCCGGGCGACACCGCGTACCTCGTGGTCCCACCGTCGGGGGCGGCGGGCAGCCCCGCCCCGCCCGCACCGGCGCAGGCCGGTTCGCCGTCCTGGTACCGGAACCTGTGGGACTCGACGCGCGACGCCGACAAGGCGCCCTCGCCGACCGCGAGCGTCGCGCCCACGCCCACCTCGACGCCCGCCACGTCGATCGGATAGCGACAGCCGGACCGGGCGCGGATCGAACGCCGGTCCGAACCACTCAGCGAAACAGGAAATACTCTCCTCTATGGATCAGCAGGACATCGACGCCGTCAAGGCGCAGCTCGGCCGTACCCCGCGTGGTCTGCGGGGCGTCGCACACCGGTGCCCGTGCGGGCTGCCCGACGTCGTGGAGACCGCCCCGCGCCTGGAGGACGGCTCCCCGTTCCCGACGCTGTACTACTTGACCTGCCCCCGGGCGGCGTCCGCGATCGGCACGCTCGAGGCCAACAACGTGATGCGGGACATGAGCGCGCGGTTGGCCACCGACGAGGACCTCGCGGCCCGGTACGCCGCCGCGCACGAGGACTACATCGCGCGCCGGGACGCGATCGAGGTGCTGGAGGGCTTCCCGTCCGCGGGCGGCATGCCCGACCGGGTCAAGTGCCTGCACGTACTGGCCGGGCACGCGCTCGCCGCGGGCCGCGGCGTGAACCCGCTCGGGGACGAGACGCTCGACGCGCTCCCCGACTGGTGGGCCAAGGGCCCGTGCGTGTGCGTGGGCGAGGACAAGGACGAGGCCGACTCCCCGGAGGACGAGACCCGATGACCCGACGCATAGCCGCGATCGACTGCGGGACCAATTCCATCCGCCTGCTCGTCGCCGACATCGACCCGGCCGCCGGGACGCTCGTCGACGTGGACCGCCGGATGCAGATCGTCCGGCTGGGCCACGGCGTGGACAAGACCGGCCGACTGGCTCCCGAGGCGCTGGAGCGGACGTTCGCCGCGTGCCGCGAGTACGCGAAGACGATCGGCGAACTCGGGGCCGAGCGGCTGCGCTTCGTGGCCACCAGTGCGAGCCGGGACGCCGAGAACCGGGACGACTTCCGGGCCGGCGTCCGCGAGATCCTGGGCGTCGAGCCCGAGGTGATCTCGGGCGACGAGGAGGCGCGCCTGTCCTTCATGGGCGCCACCCGCGAACTCGCGGGCACGGCGGCCGTCGCGACGCCCTACCTCGTGGTCGACATCGGCGGCGGGTCCACCGAGTTCGTGCTCGGCACCGAACACCCCGAGGCCGCGCGCTCCGTGGACATCGGCTGCGTCCGGATGACCGAGCGGCACCTGCGCGACGACCCGCCCACGGCGGCCCAGATCGCCGCCGCGACCGTCGACATAGAGGCCGCGATCGCGCAGGCCGCGGCCGCCGTCCCGATGGACCGCGCACGCACCCTGGTCGGCCTGGCCGGCTCGGTGACCACGGTCGCGGGCATCGCGCTCGGGCTCGCCGAGTACGACTCGACCGCCATCCACCACTCGCGCCTGACGCTCGATCAGGTCCGCGCGGTGACCGAGCGGCTGCTCGCGAGCACCCACGACGAGCGGGCCCGGATCCCGGTGCTCCACCCGGGACGCGTGGACGTGATCGGCGCGGGCGCGCTGGTCCTGCGCACGATCATGGAACGCACCGGCCTGACCGAGGTCGTGGTCAGCGAACACGACATTCTGGACGGCATCGGCTGGAGCGTTGCGGAGGACTGAGCGGGACGGCCGAGCGTACGGGGCGGTGCGTGGCCACGCCCCCGTACGGGCCCTTCGCACACGCGTCTGCGGCGCGCCAGGGACCTTCGTCCGGTCGAAGAATGACCTTGGACCCGTGTCCAGTGTTCGGACAGCGGCAAAAGTTTGTGAATCCCTTCACATGGCCGCCCGGGTAAAGCTTGGTCATGTGGGCCGGTTTTCCTCCCGATGGCCGAGCCCACGGGCGGCCCCACCTTCGAAATGGGCGGTCGGGACCGGTTCGAGGTGGAGATCACATTGCGTCGGCCCCGACCCCCTCGGGCAGGATCGACGCAGGTCATCGCGATAGGGCTGCCGGGTGGGGTGGTCGGGTGGATCATCCTCGACCGCACACCGTGCACAAATGCACAAGCAAAAGGACGAAGGGTACCAGACGACCCCTTCGGTACTGCGCGCGGCCTCAAGCCGGCCGGGTCTTCCGCCGGTGGATACTTCCAAACATGAGCAACACGGATCGCCCTCGCATCCTTATCGTCGGCGGCGGCTACGTTGGTCTGTACGCCGCGCAGCGCATCCTCAAGAAGATGCGCTACGGCGAAGCGACCGTCACGGTCGTCGACCCGCGGTCGTACATGACCTACCAGCCCTTCCTCCCGGAAGCGGCCGCCGGCAGCATCTCACCGCGCCATGTCGTGGTGCCGCTGCGCCGTGTCCTGCCCAAGGCCGAGATCGTCAACGGCCGGGTCACCTCCGTCGACCACGACCGCAAGGTCGCGCTCGTCGAGCCGCTCGCGGGTGAGTCCTACGAGCTCGGCTTCGACTACATCGTCATCGCGCTCGGTTCGATATCGCGGACCTTCCCGATTCCCGGCCTGGCCGAGAACGGCATCGGTCTCAAGACCATCGAAGAAGCCATCGCCCTGCGCAACCACGTGCTCGGGCAGCTCGACCTGGCCGACTCGACCACCGACGAGGAGATCCGCCGCAAGGCGCTGACCTTCTGCTTCGTCGGCGGCGGCTTCGCCGGTATCGAGGCGCTGGCCGAGGTCGAGGACATGGCCCGCGACGCCGTGCGCTACTACAAGAACCTCCGCCGCGAGGACATGCGCTTCGTGATGGTGGAGGCGGCCAACCGGATCCTCCCCGAGGTCGGTCCCGAACTCGGCGCGTGGACGCTGGAGAAGCTCAAGGAACGGGACATCGAGTTCCACCTGGAGACCTCGCTCAAGTCCTGCGTGGACAAGCACTGCGTGCTCTCGAACGACATCGAGTTCGACGCCTCCACGATCCTGTGGACCGCGGGCGTCAAGCCGAACCCGGTGCTGTCGGAGTACGGCCTGCCGCTCGGCCCGCGCGGCCACGTCGACACCCGCACCACCCTCCAGGTGGTCGGCATGGACAACGTGTTCTCCGCCGGCGACAACGCCCAGGTGCCCGACCTCGCCGTGGGCGAGGGCGCCTGGTGCCCGCCGAACGCGCAGCACGCGGTGCGCCAGGCCCGCGTCCTGGGCGACAACGTCGTCTCGGTCATGCGTGGCTTCCCGCCGAAGGAGTACAAGCACAAGAACCTCGGCGCGGTTGCCGGCCTCGGCCTGCACAAGGGCGTCGCGGTGATGTTCGGCCGGTTGCGGCTCAAGGGTCTGCTGGCCTGGCTGTTCCACCGCACCTACCACGGTGCGATGGTGCCGACGTTCAACCGTAAGTTCCGGGTGTTTGCCGACTGGACGCTGTCGGCGTTCTTCCGGCGCGAGATCGTTTCGCTCGGGGCCATGGAGCACCCGCGGGACGAGTTCGCGGAGGCGGCGCTTCCCGTGCAGCGACCTGCGGTGGAGCCTGCGGCCAAGGGGTGATTGCTTTGCGCTTGGGTCCGGTACGCGTTTGCGTGCCGGGCCCTTTTGCGTGGGCCTCAAGCGCCGGCCGGGCTGGGTGGTCTGGGTCGGGTGTCCTCAAGCGCCGGACGGGCTGGGGGTGGGTGGACGGGCTGCGGTTGGGTGGGCATGTGGCCTGGGTTGTCCTCAAGCGCCGGACGGGCTGAGTTCGAGTGCCGGGCGGGTTGGGTTCGAGGGCTGTCAGATGAGGCGGGCGGCGTCGAAGCGTTTCATGCGTTCCAGGACCAGGTCGGATGTCGGGTTCGCCATTTCGTCGACGATTCGGCCGTCGGCGAGGAAGAGCACGCGGTCCGCGTATGACGCGGCGCCCGGGTCGTGGGTGACCATCACGATCGTCTGTCCGGTCTCCCGTACCGAGGCGCGCAGGAAGCCGAGCACCTCGGCGCCCGAGTGCGAGTCGAGGTTGCCGGTCGGCTCGTCGGCGAAGATGATCTCCGGCTTGCTCGCGAGCGCGCGGGCACACGCGACGCGCTGCTGCTGACCGCCGGAGAGCTCGGCCGGCCGGTGGCCGAGCCGGTCGCGCAGGCCGGTGGTGGCGATCACCTGGTCGAGCCACTTCTTGTCCGGCTTCACGCCCGCGATGTCCATCGGCAGCGTGATGTTCTCGAGCGCGGTGAGCGTCGGCAGCAGGTTGAACGCCTGGAAGACGAAACCGACCTTCTCCCGGCGGAGCAGCGTGAGCTGCTTGTCGTTGAGGCTGGACAGCTCCACCTCACCCAGCCGCACCGAGCCCGCCGAGATCGAGTCGAGCCCCGCCATGCAGTGCATCAGCGTGGACTTGCCCGACCCGGAGGGCCCCATGATCGCGGTGTACTCCGCGCGGCGGAAGCCGACCGACACGTCCTCCAGCGCTATCACCTGTGTCTCGCCCGTGCCGTAGACCTTGCCGAGGTTGGTGGCGGCGGCGGCGAGCGCGCCGCGCGACCCGGTACCGGCGGTGGTTTCAGTGACGCTCACATGGGCCTCTTTCGTCGCGATCGGATCGATGGGATCGATGGGAGCGGTGGGAGAGCGGGCCGGGTTCGATCGAGCGCGAGCACCGGTGTGGCGGTGCTCCCGGGGCGGACCCCCGACCCCGTCCTACCCAGGTCGCATGGGCGAATGCGGGATGTCCCCTGCTCAGCTGACGTAAAGCGCTCATTCGGCGCGATCCGTACGACAATCGCGCGACATTCGGATGTGGTTCGCCCGGTCGCTCTCCGCGATCGGGGTGGCTCGCGCGGGGCGTCGGCGGGGGCTCCGAAACGCAGGGGTCAACCCGGTGCGCCGGGGCCGCTACGCTCAGCATCGCCCCCGGATGGTGGAACGCAGACACGAGGAGCTTAAACCTCCTTGGCCGCAAGGCCGTGCGGGTTCGAGTCCCGCTCCGGGGACAACTCGAAGGCGCGGCTGACCTGCAGGAACGCCGCATCGCCGCGATCGCGCGGCGACGGGCCGCGGCGGATTCACCCGCCGGCCGGGCGAACTCCCGGGCCCGAGGGTCACCCTCTCTCGCGAATAGCGCAGGGTGTTCCCGCGCATACAGCCATCGGGTTCACGATAGATACCATCCGACTTTTTATGACCACACAGTGACCACGGGCACAAATCGTGTGTCCGGGAACGTTGTGAGGGAAGGATGGATTCCCCGAGCGCTTTACTCGGGGATTACTCTCAAGCCACGACCCCCACCCGGGGGCATGGAGGAGATGACATGAGGAGCAGCAACCCGGTGCTCACGCGGCGGGGGGCGTTCGAGACCGGCCGGCAGGAGCAGGCCGGTTACGGAGCGCCGCAGCCCGGGCCGCAGGGCGCCCCGTACGGTGCACCACAGCAGCCGCCGCTGCAGCCGATGACCCCCGAGCAGCTTCAGGAGATGTACCAGGCGCAGTCCGCCGGTCCGCTCCAGACCGGTCGGATGACGATCGACGACGTGGTCGCGCGTACCGCGATGACGCTGTTGACCGTCGTGGTCTTCGGCGCGCTCGCGTGGGCTTTCCTGCCGCCCGAGAAGTTCGGGTTCGCGGTGGTGGCCTCGCTGGCGGCCTTCGGCGTCGCGATGGTCACGATCTTCAAGAAAGAGGTCAGCCCGCCGCTGATCCTCACCTATGCCGCCCTCCAGGGCTTCGCGCTCGGCGCGATCAGCCACGCCTTCGAGACGCGGTACAGCGGCATCGTGGTCCAGGCCGTCCTGGGTACGGTCTCGGTGTTCGTGGGTGTGCTCTTCGCGTACAAGTCCGGCTGGGTCAAGGTGACGAACCGGTACTACCGGATCGGCATGGCGATCGCGATCGGCTTCGTGGTCCTGACCCTCGTCAACCTGATCGCGATGCTCTTCGTCGGTGGCGACGGCCTGGGTCTGCGCAGTGGCCCGCTCGGCATCGTCATGGGCATCCTCGGCATCCTCATCGGCGCGTTCTTCCTGACGCTCGACTTCAACGAGATCGAGCAGCTGGCCGCCCAGGGCGTGCCGGAGAAGGAGGCGTGGCGCGCCGCGTTCGCGCTCACCATGACCCTCGTGTGGATCTACATGGAGGTTCTGCGTCTGTTGTCGATCCTGCGGGATTGACGCTGCGGCGCACGGCGCCGTGACGTGCTCCGTGACGTCCTGACGTGAGAAGTGGCGGTGTCCCGGAAAGGGGCACCGCCACTTCTGTGTTCGTGGGTGTGGGTAAGGCGGATCTGCTCAGTGGGGCAAGGGTCTTCGACAAAGGGTCGACAGCGGGTCGGCCACGGGCCGGGGGGTCAGCTGACCCCGCCCGGGGCGTGGCGGCGGCGGTCGTGCTCGCGAACAATGGCGAGCGCGTGCCCGTGTCCGAGGTTGTGTTCGCCCTGGAGCCAGGAAACTCGGTCCTCGAAACGGGAGAAGGCCGGTCCGGCCTCGATTTCCTTGAACCATTCGGGGAGTTCGCGGCCTGTGCAGGCCGGGACCCTCGCCACGAGGTTCCGGTGGGTCTCTTCGGAGAAGTGCAAGGACATAAGCGCCTCCGGTGAGCGTTCCGTTCCCCGAGCGTGCATGACGGGCGAACGGTTGGCAAGCGGTCGCAGGGTGTCCCGCGTGCGGCGATCGCACTCGGTACGCTCCGGCTATGTCGTCCCGCATCCCCATCCCGTCGGCCGGGAAACCGTCCGGCTCCCTCACGGTTGACATCGGCCTGTTCGTGAAGGAGGCCGGCGCGGTCGCCGATCGGCTCCGGCACCTGTCCGAGTCCCGCCTCAAAGCGCCGCTGACGGCTCGTCAGGAGACCTCGCCGACCCGGGCGGGGGCGGCCCTGGAGCTCGCGCAATGCCTTGCCGATCTGGCCGCCGCGGTCGAGGGCGAGCCGCGCCGTGAGGTGCCGGATCTGGGGGTGTTCGTGGTCGGCGACCAGGTCGCCGTGACGTCGCGGGACCTCGCCGTGGCGGTGGCGCCGCATAGGGAGGAGCAGGCGCTGATATTGCAGGACGGTGAGGTTGGCACGGTGGGGGAGGTTGTGCGGACGGCGCGCGAGATCGTGCGTGAGTTGGCGGCGGCGATTTGAGGGTTGGCCCTGGGTTGTTGTCCTCAAGCGCCGGACGGGCTGGATTGGGTTGGCTTTGTCTTCAAGCGCAGGACGGGCTGGGTTGGGTTGGGTGGGGCTAGGCCGGGGGGCGGACGTATACGCGGTCGGCCAGTGCGTAGGTTGTGGAGTCGTCGAGGCTGAAGGTCAGGGCGTAGCCGCCGCCGATTTCCGAGGTGCCCAGGAGGCGGACCGGGTGGCCCATCGACAGGGCCATGTCGATCAGTGACGCGGCTTCCGGGTCGCCCGGCATGACCACGAGCGAGCTGCCGTCGGCGAAGTCGAGCACGTCGAGTCCGCCGGAGCCGCCGGAGCCGCCGGGGGAGCCGGTGCGGACCCGGGTGACCGGCGTGCCGCCGGTCACCAGGCCGGTGAGGTATTCGCCGGTGAGGTGCGTGGGCAGCAACGGGGTGAGGTTCTCCGAGGGGTGCGGACGGCGGCCGGCCGGGGTGTCGTACTCGTCCACGACGTCGTCGTGCGGGTGGCGCGGGACCATGAGCGACGGGCGCTTGGGTTCCTTGGTCCGGAAGAGGTGGTCGACGAATTCCTGGTCCCAGATCTCCGCGGACGTACGACCACGTCGCCACCGGGACAGCCGCCGGACGGCGGCGGTCACCGCGACGGCGCACGCGGCGGTGATGAGGACGGGGACGATGTACGCGTTCGGCATGACGGATCCGCAACCCTTGAACAACCCGAGGAACACCTTCACTACCAGGGTCGCGCTGCCGGCCTCTTGCCGCCAGAGCGTGATGTCCCGACCCGGCGGGACCTCGGGGTAGGGCCGAGTGGGCGACCACTCGCCGCGGCCGGCGAACGTGCCCACGACGAAGCCCGCCCGGAGCGTTCCGGACGGGCTTCGAGGGGGGTACTACGGGCGCGGCCGGGTCAGCTCAGGCGCTCCAGCACCATCGCCATGCCCATGCCGCCGCCGACGCACATGGTCTCCAGGCCCCACTGCTTGTCGTGCCACTGGAGCGAGTTGATCAGCGTGCTGGTGATCCGCGCGCCGGTCATGCCGAACGGGTGGCCGACCGCGAGCGCGCCGCCGTTGACGTTGACCTTGTCCAGGTCGAAGCCCAGGTCCTGGTAGGACGGGATGACCTGGGCGGCGAACGCCTCGTTGATCTCGACGAGGTCGATGTCGGACGTGGTCAGGCCGGCGCGGGCCATCGCGATCCGCGACGCCTCGACCGGGCCGTAGCCCATGATCTCGGGGGACAGGCCGGTCACCGCGGTCGAGACGATCCGCGCGAGCGGGGTCAGGCCGAGCTCGCGGGCCTTGGTGTCCGACATCACGATGATCGCGGCGGCGCCGTCGTTGAGCGGGCACGCGTTGCCTGCCGTGACCGTGCCGTCGGGACGGAAGACCGGCTTGAGGCCGGAGAGGCCCTCGAGCGTGGTGCCGGCGCGCGGGCCGTCGTCCTTGGTCACCACGGTGCCGTCGGCGAGCGTGACCGGGGTGATGTCCTTGGCCCAGAAGCCGTCGGCGATCGCCTTCTCGGCCAGGTTCTGCGAGCGGACCGCGAACTCGTCCTGCTGCGCGCGCGTGATGCCCTTGTGCTGGGCCAGGTTCTCGGCGGTGAAGCCCATCCCGATGTACACGTCCGGGAGCAGGCCCGCGTCGCGCGGGTCGGTCCAGGTCGAGCCCTTCTCGACGGCCTCGGCGGTCCGGGCCGCGCCCTCGGCGAAGATCGGGTTCTTGGTGTCCGGGATCGAGTCGCTGCTGCCCTTGGTACGGGTGCTGGAGACCATCTCGACGCCGGCCGAGATGTAGGCGTCGCCCTCGCCGGCCTTGATCGCGTGCATCGCCATCCGGGTCGTCTGGAGCGACGACGAACAGTAGCGGGTGATCGTGGTGCCGGGCAGGTGGTCGTAGCCGAGCAGCACGGCGACGTTGCGGCCCATGTTGAAGCCCTGCTCACCGCCGGGCAGGCCACAGCCCAGCATGAGGTCGTCGATGTCCTTGGGGTCGAGCGCCGGGACCTTGTCCAGGGCGGCCCGGACCATGAGGGCGGTCAGGTCGTCCGACCGCAGGTCCTTCAGGGAACCCTTGAAGGCGCGACCGATCGGGGAGCGGGCGGTGGCGACGATGACTGCTTCGGGCATCGGGACTCCTTGTTGGTCTTTGCGGCCGTCGGTACGAGGACCCCGGAGGGACTCTCGTCGGTGCGGAAGCGCAACTGACGCTTGAAGTTACTGCCTGGTAGCCGAAAGCGGGAGGGGCGGGCCGTGCGACCTGCCCCACGCGATAACTGACGGCCAGTCAGATTTCTTCCGCCACATTACCCCGGACGCCCTCGGGGCCGGCCGGCACAGTCGGGTCGACCTCGTCGCCGGCCTCATCGCCGACCTCGCCGTCGGCCTCGGGATCCACGGTCGCGGGCGTCGGGATCTGCTGCCGCCTGCGGTGGCGCAGCAGCGCCCACCGGCCGCGGGGGCCGCGTTCGCGGCCGCCGACGTCGGTGCCGGCCACTTCGGTGCCGCCCTCGGCGGCGGCCTCGATCGCGGCCTGCACGATCGGCAGCACGCCCTCGCCGCGGAAGCTGTCCGGGCTCTCCTCGTCGAGCGGCCACAGGTCGAGCGCGGCGCACAGCGACGGCAGCGAGGCCATCGCGGCGGTCGCGTAGCCCTCGATCGAGGGGTGGAAGCGGTCCGGGCCGAACATCGCCTTCGGGCGGGCGAGGAACTCGGGGCCGAGCAGCGCGCCGAGCGACACGGTTCGGCCGCCGGCCTCGACCACGGCGATGGTCTGCGCGGCGGCGAGGTTGCGGCTCCACTGGCGGGCCAGGTAGCGCAGCGGCTGCGCGATCGGCTCGATCGTGCCCAGGTCGGGGCAGGTCGCGACGACCACCTCGACGCCGGAGGCGATCAGTCGGCGGGTGGCCTGTTCGAGGTGGCGGACCGACTCGGCCGGGCGCATCCGATGGGTGACGTCGTTCGCGCCGATCATGATCATCGCGAGGTCGAGCTCGTGCTTGAGGGCGAGCGTGACCTGGCGTTCCAGATCAGAGGACTGCGCGCCGGTGAGCGCGACGTTGACCAACTGGACGGGGACCTCGGCGACGGCGGCCAGGCCGGAGGCGAGCAGCGCGCCGGGGGTCTGCATGGGGTCCTCGACGCCCAGGCCCGCGGCCGTGGAATCGCCTATCACCGCGAACGTGATCTGTTCGCCGGGCAGGTCGCCGTACATCCCGTCGGCGGTCGGCGGTTCGCCGTCGGGCTCGCCGACCGTGCGGCGGGCCATCTTCGCCTCGGTGTACAACACGGCGAACATCGCGCCGGTCAGGACGCCCACGCCGCCGCCGCCGAATGCCGCTGCGGCGGCCACGCGGCGGGCCATGCGTGTGCGCATCATCGTCGGGCCTCGATGCCACCCGTCGTGAACAAGACCTCGGGCTCCTCCCCGTCGAGAACTCCACGCCGACCCTAACCGACCGTCAGGTTCGTCGGGACGCATGTGCGGTTGCGGCGGGGCGGGGTTGGCTGGCCTGCGGCCGGCTTTGGCCTCAAGCGCCGGCCGGGCTGGGGTGAGTCGGCCTTTGGCCGAGGTGGCCTCAAGCGCCGGCCGGGCTGGGGTGGCTTGGGCGGGCTGCTTGGGGTTGGGCGTTGGTTGGGCTGGGGTGGCCTCAAGCGCCGGCCGGGCTGGAGTGGGTTGGGCGGGTTGCTCGGCTTGGGCGTTGGTCAGGTTGGGGTGGCCTCAAGCGCCGGCCGGGCTGGGGTGGCTTCGGTGGGCTGCTTGGGGTTGGGCGTTGGTCAGGTTGGGATGGCCTCAAGCGCCGGCCGGGCTGGGTTGGCTTGGGTGGGTTGCTTGGGGTGGCCTCAAGGGCCGGTCGGGCTGGAGTGGGCCGGGTGGGGTGGATTGTGTTGGGCGGGGTGGGGGTGGGGGCGGACTAAGGTTGGGTGAAGCTAGTGCATTTCGAGGATTTTGGGCCATCCGGCCCCGGCTGATGCGCACCTATGGCGGAGGTTCCGTGCGGTACCACGAATCCATGCTCGACCTGATCGGGGACACCCCCCTCGTCAAGCTGAACTCCGTTACCGCGGGGTTGACGGCGACGGTGCTGGCGAAGGTCGAGTACTTCAACCCCGGCGGGTCGGTAAAAGACCGAATCGCCGTGCGGATGATCGACGCGGCCGAAGAGTCGGGCGCGTTGCGGCCCGGCGGCACGATCGTCGAACCGACCTCCGGCAACACCGGAGTCGGGCTCGCGATGGTCGCGCAGCGGCGCGGATACAAGTGCGTGTTCGTGTGCCCGGACAAGGTCAGCATGGACAAGATCAATGTCATGCGGGCCTACGGGGCGGAGGTCGTGGTCTGCCCGACCGCGGTCGACCCCGAGCACCCCGACTCGTACTACAACGTCTCGGACCGGCTCGTTCGCGAGACGCCCGGCGCGTGGAAGCCCGACCAGTACTCCAACCCGCAGAACCCCGAGTCGCACTACCTCTCCACCGGCCCCGAGCTGTGGGAGCAGACCGACGGGCGGATCACGTGCTTCGTGGCCGGCGTCGGCACCGGCGGCACGATCAGCGGGACCGGGCGCTTCCTCAAGGAGGTGTCGAACGGCGGCGTGCGCGTGGTCGGCGCCGACCCCGAGGGCTCGGTGTACTCCGGCGGCAGCGGCCGGCCCTACCTGGTCGAGGGCGTCGGTGAGGACTTCTGGCCGACCGCGTACGACAGCGCGGTGCCGGACGAGATCATCGCGGTGTCCGACCGCGACTCGTTCCTGATGACCCGTCGGCTCGCCCGCGAGGAGGGCCTGCTCGTGGGCGGCTCCTGCGGGATGGCCGTGGTCGCGGCACTGCGCGCGGCCGAGCGGCTCGGGCCGGACGACGTGGTCGTGGTGCTGCTGCCCGACTCCGGGCGCGGCTACCTCAGCAAGATCTTCAACGACGAGTGGATGGCCGACTACGGCTTCCTGGACGCGGACCCGAACGAGGCCACCGTCGGCGACATCCTCGCTCGCAAGCAGGGCGACCTGCCGGCCCTGGTGCACGTGCATCCGGAGGAGAGCGTCGGCGACTCGATCGCGATCCTGCGCGAGTTCGGGGTCAGCCAGATGCCCGTGGTCAAGCCCGGTGCCGGGCACCCGGACGTGATGGCCGCCGAGGTGGTCGGCGCGATCGCCGAGCGCGACCTGCTCGACGCGCTCGTTTCCGGGCGCGCGGCCGCGGGCGACCCGCTGGAGAAGTTCATGTCGGCGCCGATGCCGGTGATCGGCTCGGGCGAGCCGATCGCGCGGCTCGCGCGGGTGCTCGAACAGGCCGACGCGGCGCTCGTGCTCGTGCACGGCAAGCCGCAGGGCGTGGTGACCCGACAGGACCTGCTCGGACACCTCGCCGGCTAGCTCACGCCGGCAGCTACGCGCGTTTCGCCATCGGGGAGGCCCGTAACCGGATCGGTCCGCGCCGGACACGCTCACGTAGTCGATGCGTAACACCGCCTCGACACCGTGGGGGTTCGGCGGGGACGGACCGCGAGGGGCCGCCCCGGTGGCGAAAGGCGGTAGCGACATGACGGCTGCACGGATGCGGGCTCGGGCGCGCCTCACCATGGTGAGCGACGCCGGCGCGGATGGGTGGCCGTCGCACGTGCGGGTCCGGCCGGCGCGCGCCGAGGACGCCGCCGAGGTGCGCGCGATGCACGAGCGCTGCACCCCCGAGACCCGCCGATTGCGCTACTTCACCTCGGCGCCGCGATTGCCGGAGAGCGCGCTCGCCCGACTGCTCGTGCCGCGGGACGGCGTGAGCCTGGTCGCGGTGGCGCCCGACGGTTCGATCGGCGCGCTGGCCACGCTGTTCCACCCGGCGGACGAGCGGGTCGGCGAGCTCGCGCTGCTGGTCGAGGACGCGTGGCAGGGGCACGGGCTGGGCACCGCGCTGCTGTGCGCGTTGGTCGACGAGGCCGCGGCGCGCGGCCTGACCGGGCTGCGGGCACATGTACTGCCGTGGAACCGGCGGATGCTCGCCCTGTTCGACCGGGCCGGGCTCGTGGTCCGGCGTGGCTACGAGGACGGCGTGGTGCTGGTGGAGGCCGACGTCCCGCCGAACGCGGTGGCGGCAGGGCGCTGCGCCTGATTTGCCTCAGAGGCAAGTTAATTGTCTCATTGGTCATCCGTGCCTAACCTCGAAGCATGGCCGCTCCCCAAAGCTACGACACGGACGAGTCCGGCCCGGTACCCACCGGGCTCGGTGACCGCCTTCGCGCGGCCCGTCGGGCGAACGGACTCAAGCTCGAAGAGGCCGCGCGGCTCACCAAGCTTTCCGTCGCCTACCTGTCCCGACTCGAGCACGAGCGCCGACAGCCGTCCCTGCCCGCGCTGCTGACGCTGGCCCGTGCCTACAACACGACCGTCTCCGAGCTGCTCGGCGAGGACATCGCCGCGAGCGAGCCGATCGTCCGCTCCGGCGCCGCCGAACCCGTCGAGGCGCACGGCTGGACCTACTGGCGCGCGGGCAGCCCGCATCGCGGCATGCAGGCCCTGCGGGTGCGGGTGCCGCCCGGTCGGGCCGACGGTCCGGGGCGGGTGCATCCCGGCGAGGAATGGCTGTACGTCCTGAGCGGGCAGCTGCGGTTGAACCTGGACGGCGTCCCGCACCTGCTCGCGCCCGGGGATGTCGCGCACTTCGACTCCGGGCTCACGCACCGCATGGAGTCGGCCGACCCCTACCTGTCCGTCGAGTTCCTGATGGTGCACGCCGCGCCCGCGGTGGTCGCGTTCTCACCGTGCCTTCCGTCCCACAGTTGAGGAGTTCGCCGCCATGGAAAGCGAGAAGAGCCGGGCCGCCGGCATGTGGATCCGGATCGCCATCTACATCCTCGGGTTCTCCGTCGTCTTCGGTGCGCTGATGATCACCGCGGTGACGTACGGCCACCGCTGAGCGTGCGGCGCGTCAGCGCGCCGGGCGTCGGCCGCGGGCCCGTAGGCTCCCGGTCATGGCAAACGAATCTTCCTCCGACTCCACCACCCGCTACATCCGGCTCAACCTTGAAATCGTGCTCGAGGTCACCGACGCCGACGCGCTGCGTGCCGCCGCGCTGGACAGCGTCAAGGCGGACGAGGAGCTCTCGCCCGGCGACCGTGCCGACGCGACCACCGCGATCGAGACGGACCTGGCCGAGTCGGTCTCGTACCTGATCGACCCGTTCAGCCTCGTCGAGGACATCGCCGGGACCGAACTGAGCGAGGCCGGCTGGCAGTCCGAGGGCGCCGAGTACCTGCCCGAGAGCGACGACGAGGACGACGAGGACGCCTGACGTTCCGTCGCTCGCGCGCCCCTCGCCTCGGGCACGACCCTCGCAGACCCCGATCGCCCCACCGGACCGTGTTCCCCGCGCGCCCCGCGAAGCCTGGCTCCGCGGGGCGCCGTCGTGCTCCGGGACGGGGCTCGATCGTCATGTGCGGGGTCGTCATGTGCGGCGTCGTCATGCGCGAGATCGTCATGTGCGGCGTCGTCGCGCGCGGGCGCGGATCTCCGGCGTACAGCCCAAGCCACGGTCCACGTAGGGGTGAATCGGGGTCCAACCCGATGTTGGGGCGTTGCCCTTCGCCGGGGCCTTCGTTGTCCCACGTGCCGCATCCGTTCGTGCGGCACTGTGACATGGAGGAAGAATGAACACGGTCAAGAAGGCGGCCTTCATCACCGCTGCCGCCGGTGGCATCCTCGCCGCGGGCATCGGTGGCGCCAGCGCCAGCTCCGAGGCGGACGGCGTCGCCGCCGGTTCCCCGGGCGTCCTCTCGGGCAACCAGATCCAGGTCCCGGTGCACATCCCGGTCAACCTGTGCGGCAACAGCGTCAACATTGTCGGCCTGGTCAACCCGGCGTTCGGCAACCACTGCGCCAACATCGGCTGAATCGGCCGCCGTTGAACCTCCGGTGGGCGCCGTACGGGACATCCGGTCCTGGTACGGCGCCCGCTTGTCGTTCGGGTGGATCCGCGGTCAGGCGTGCGTCCCGCCGTCGATCCGCAGCGACGTGCCGGTGACGAACTTGCCGTCGTCGGAGGCGAGCGCGGCGATCATGCCCGCGATCACGTCCGGGGAGGCCATGCCCTCGCCGATGATCGGCATGAGCTTGCCGAACAGCTCCCAGTCGGCGTCGTCCGGAACCTGGTTCGGGGTGTCGTCGACGATGCCGCTGGAGATGCTGCCGGGCGCGACGTTGACCGCGCGCAGCCCCTGGCGGCTGTACTCGAGCGCGATCGCGTGCGTGAACGCGTCGATCGCGCCCTTGCTGGCCGCGTAGGCGGCCATGTAGGGGTGCGCGAAGCTCGCCGAGGTCGAACTGAAGTTGATGATCACGCCGTTGCCGGTCTCCAGGAGCGGCGGCAGCGCGGCCCGCGTCATCAGGAACGTGCCGGTCAGGTTGACCGTGATGACCTGATTCCACGTGTCCAGCGGGAACGTGTGGGTGTGCCCGGCGCGCAGGATCCCCGCCGCGTTCACCAGGACGTCCAGGCCGCCGAGGCGCTCGACGATCTCGGCCACCCCCGCGCCGACCGCGTCCTCGTTCGACACGTCCAGCACGCTCGTGCTCAGCCGCGCCTCGAAGCCCTTCTCCGCGGCCATCGCGCGGGTCTTCTCCAGCCCCTCGGCATTGACGTCCGCCGCGTGCACCGTGCCCGCCTCGCTCAGCAGCCGCAGCACGGTGGCCTGTCCGATGCCCGAGCCGCCACCGGTGACGATGATGCGCCGATCCTGGAACCGCTCCACAGTGTTTCCTCCTTGGACGGGGTGTACGGGTCCCATCACAAGCGGTTGACACGCGCGGGAGCAACCCTCCTGAACGGTTGGCGGGGAGTGAAATGAAACATGTTCCAGTTCACTTTCGCGGCCGATCGGATTAATTCGCCCGGATTGCGTGAGGAACCGGCCGGGAAGGGGTCACACCTCATGCGAGGGGATCCCCCACCCCTCACGAAGCGGCGAAAGCAGAGGTTCCAGCCATGGCAGACTCCCCCGCCCACGCAGCAGACAAGAGCACCACCCGTCCCGAGCGATCGGAACGGCAGCCGGCCGGGGTCACGCATCACCTCACAGAGGTGACGGCGCTCGCGACGGATCGGGGGCGTACCTCGATCGCGGACGGGGTGGTGGCCAAGGTCGCCGGGCTGGCGGCCCGGGAGATCCCGGGGGTGTACGCGCTCGGCAGCGGTGTCTCGCGGGCCTTCGCCGCGATGCGCAAGGCCGTACCGGGCGGCCGTCCCGACGTCGCCCGCGGCGTCACCGTCGAGGTCGGCGAGAAGCAGTGCGCCGTCGACCTGAGCCTGGTCGTCGAGTACGGCGCGCCGATCGCCGAGGTCGCGGCGGCCGTGCGCGACCACGTGATCGAGTCGATCGAGCGGATGACCGGCCTCGAGGTCGTCGAGGTCGACATCTCCGTGGACGACATCCACATCGACCAGGAGGACGACGACACGTCCTCGCGCAACCTGGAGTAGCGGCGAGCCGTACGGGCGAGGGGGCGGGCCCGACGGGCCCGCCCCCTCGCCCGTACGCGGTGCGGGTCAGCGCCGCCGGGTCCGCAGGGTCAGGCCGATCACACCCACCACGACCCCGACGATCGAGGCCGCGAACACCGACCACGACATCGTCGTCAGCGAGTCGGTGAACACGCCGTAGACCGCCTCGACCGCGTCCCGGTTCAGCGTCTCCGTGGTGGCCAGCTCATCCGACACCGGACCGCGCAGGGCCGAGACCATCAACAGCAGCAGGCCGCTGGTGAGGACCAGCCCGACGCCGGTCATGATCAGTGCCCGGAAGCGGTTCACCGCCACCGCGAGGCCGATCACCAAGAGCGCGAGGGTCAGGATCGGCAGCCAGGTCCCGGCGTCGTCGATGGCCTGGAACGCCTCCCGGCCCTGCTTGGCCTCGGACGCGTTCGGCAGCTCCGCGAGGTCGATCGGGATGGTCGTCGGCAGGCCCGCGGTCGAGATCCGGATCCCGGACTTGTTCAGTTCGCGTGCGACCGCGTCCAGCGGGGACTTCAGGTTCACCACGACCTTGTCGCCGTCGGTGGTGACGTTCTTGCTGTCCTTGCCCAGGAGGGAGGAGCTCACCACGTCGTGCGCGGTCGAGACGCCGTCCTTCCAGATCGGCTTGAACGCGGGCTGTGCGATCTGCGTTTCCACGGTGCTGCGCACCACGTCGCGGGGCACCTGGCCGCGGACGTTCGCCGGGATCTGCTTGATCAGCTCGTCCGTCATCAGCCGGGCGACCTCGCTGCGGATCGCGGGCTCGTCGATCAGCTCGACGGCGTTGTCGGTGAAGCCCTCGGACGAGACCACCTCCCACCGCAGCCACAGCGCGGACAGCGCGGGTATCGACAGCAGCACCGCCAGGACCAGGCTGATCCCCGCGACCGTGCCGCGCAGTCCCCTGTAGGCGGGCCCGGCGGGCCGCTGCGGCGGGACGCCGCGCCCGCCGGGGTGCCCGCCCGGGGGATAGGGGGGCGGTGGGGCGGGCGTTGACGCGTAAGGCGGGGGCGGGGGCGGGTAGCCGCCACCCTGGCCCGGATACGAGCCCGGGGACGAGTGCATCGCGCTTTCCTCCGTCGTAGTAGTCGGGCCGCCGTGGAATCGGCCCGGCCCATGAGAATCTCATCCGGACGTCGCTGCCACTGCGTCACGACGGGTCTTGTGCCTGTTCGGTGACACCTGCCCGGGTCGGTACGGGGGATGCGTGTGTAGAGGCATAGCCTGCGTGGATGGACAGTGTGGACAACGCGCCCCCGGACGGCCGCCGGCGACCCCGGGTAGGCCATATCCAGTACCTCAACTGCCTGCCCATCTACTGGGGGCTGGCCCGCACGGGTTCGTTGGTGGACCTGGACCTGAGCAAGGACACCCCGGACAACCTCAACGACGCGCTCGTGCGCGGCGACCTCGACATCGCTCCGATCAGCGTGGTCGAGTTCCTGCGGCACGCGGACGACCTCGTCGTGCTCCCGGACATCGCGGTGGGTGCCGACGGGCCGGTGATGTCCGTCATGCTGATCAGCCAGGTGCCGGTGGAGCAACTGGACGGCGCGCGGGTCGCGCTCGGTTCGCAGAGCCGCACCGGGGTCCGGCTCGCGCGGCTGCTCCTCGAGGAGAAGTTCGGCGTACAGCCGAAGTTCTTCAACTCGGCGCCCGATCTCGGCCTGATGATGCAGGAGGCCGACGCCGCGGTGGTGATCGGCGACGTCGCGCTGCGCGCGACGCTGTACGACGCGCCGCGCCTGGGCCTGCACGTCTACGACCTGGCGCAGGAATGGAAGGACTGGACCGGCCTGCCGTTCGTCTTCGCCGTGTGGGCCGCGCGCCGCGACTTCTTCGCCGCGCACCCGAACGAGGTCTACGAGGTGCACCGGGCCTTCCTCGAATCCCGCGACCTGTGCATGCAGGAAGTGGACAAGGTGTGCGAGCACGTGGCCCGCTGGGAGGCGTTCGACGCGGCCACCCTGGAGCGCTACTACACCGAGGCGCTCGACTACTCGCTCGGCGAACGACAACTGGCCGGGATGGCCGAGTTCGCCCGCCGCACGGCGCACGACACCGGATATCCGGCGGACGTGCGGGTGCACATGCTCGACCGCCGGGACTGACCGGTGATCGCGGCAGATAGGCTCGTTGTGGTTCTCGTTGTGGTTTTTGTGCCGGCGTTCCCGTCCCCTTCGGAGGCTTCCCCGTGATCAGCGATCTCCAGTCGGTCCTGGACCGGGCCGCCGACGGTGGGCGGATCACGCCCGACGAAGCGCTCGCCCTGTACGTCCACGCGCCGCTGCACGCGCTCGGCCGGGCGGCCGACGCCGCGCGCCGCAAGCGCTACGCGGACACCGTCGACATCGCGACGTACATCATCGAACGCAACATCAACTACACGAACGTGTGCGTCACGGCGTGCAAGTTCTGCGCCTTCTACGCGCCGCCCAAGAGCGAGAAGGGCTGGGTCCGCGAGATCGACGACATCCTGCGCCGTTGCGCGGAGACGGTCGAACTCGGCGGCACGCAGATCATGTTCCAGGGCGGGCACCACCCCGACTTCGGTGTCGAGTACTACGAGCGCTCGTTCGCGGCGATCAAGGCCGAGTTCCCGCAGCTGGTCATCCACTCGCTCGGCGCGTCCGAGATCGCGCACATGGCCAAGGTCTCCGGCGTGGGCATCGAGGAGGCCATCGCCCGGATCCACGCCGCGGGTCTGGACTCGTTCGCGGGCGCGGGCGCCGAACTGCTCCCGGAGCGACCGCGCAAGGCGATCGCGCCGCTCAAGGAGTCCGGCGAGCGCTGGCTGGAGATCATGGAGACCGCGCACGGCCTGGGCGTCGAGTCGACCTCGACGATGCTGATGGGCACCGGCGAGACCAACGCCGAGCGGATCGAGCACCTGCGGATGATCCGCGACGTGCAGGACCGCACGGGCGGCTTCCGCGCCTTCATCCCGTACACCTACCAGCCGGAGAACAACCACCTGAAGGGGCAGACCCAGGCCACCCTCCTGGAGTACCTGCGCCTGATCGCGGTCGCCCGGCTGTTCCTGCACAACGTCGCGCACATCCAGGGCTCGTGGCTGACCACGGGCAAGGAGGCCGGCCAGCTCACGCTGCACTACGGCGCCGACGACCTGGGCTCGGTCATGCTGGAGGAGAACGTCGTCTCCTCCGCGGGCGCCAAGCACCGCTCCAACCGGATGGAGCTGCTGCACCTGATCCGCGCGGCCGGCCGCATCCCCGCCCAGCGCGACACGACCTACCACCACCTGGTCGTGCACGACGACCCGGCGAACGACCCGGTCGACGACAAGGTGATCTCGCACTTCTCCTCGACCGCGATCGCCGGCGGCACCGCCCGCAAGGAACTCAAGGTCGTCGACGCGCGCTGAACCCGGCTTGGGATGATGGGTGCATGCCGCTGACCCTGCACTCCGCGCCCGTCGTCCTGTCCATGACCGATGCGGAGCCGATCCGCGACGGCGGCGTCCTGGTCGAGGACGATCGGATCGTCGCGGTGGGGCCGCGGGCCGCGTTGACGTCGGCCGGGGCCCGGGAGCGGGTCTGGCGCGGGGTGCTCACGCCGGGACTGGTGAACGCGCACGCGCATCTTCAGTACACCGACTTCGGCGATCTCGCGCTGTCCGGGCTCGCGTTCCCGGAGTGGATTCGCGCGCTCACCGCGCGGCGGCCGACGTTCTCCGAGGTGATGTGGCAGGAGAGCGCGCGGCGCGGGGTGCACCACATGCTGCGGTCGGGGACGACCGCGGCGGCCGACGTGGTGACCGATCCGTGCGTGCTCGTCCCGGTGGGCCGGTCCGGGCTGCGCGGGATCAGCTACGTCGAGGTGATCGCGGACGACGCGATGTGGGCGGGCGGGCGGCGCGCGGAGTTCCTGGGCACGCTTTCGGGCGCGAGCGGCGGGCGGGAGTTGGGCGTGTCGCCGCATACCCCGTTCACGGTCGGCACGGCGGTGTTCAAGGAGTGCGTGGCGATCGCGCGCGAGCGCGGCCTGCGGCTGCATCCGCACCTGGCGGAGACCGCGCACGAGGCCGAGTTCATCCGCAGCGGCACCGGTCGGTTCGCGGACCTGAACCGGGCCGTCGGGATGGCCCTGGAACTGCTGGACGGCGGCAGCGGCGCCGGCCCGGCCGGGTATCTGGACGGCTTCGACGGGCTCGGCCCGGACGTGCACGTCGCGCACGGCGTGCACCTGGCCGCCGACGATCGCGCGCTGCTGCGCGCACGCGGCACGGCGGTCGCGCTGTGCGTGCGCTCCAACGCGATCCTGGCGGCCGGCGAGCCGCCGATCGCGGACTACCTCGCCGAGGGTTCGCCGATCGCGCTCGGGAGCGACTCGCTCGCCTCGTCGCCGTCCCTGGACATGTGGGAAGAGGCGGCGGCGGCCCGGGAACTGGCGATCCGTCAGGGCTACCTCGGGGACGACCTGGACCGGCGCCTGGTCGAGGCGGTCACGGTGGGCGGCGCGGCGGCGATGGGCGGGCTCGCGGGGGCGGGCACGCTGCGCGCCGGCGCCCTCGCGGACCTCGCGGTGTTCGACGTGCCGACCGAGGGCGATCCGTACGCGGCGCTGGTCGCGCACGGCACCGGCTCGTGCCTGGCCACGGTGCTCGGCGGGCGGCTCGTGCACCGCCGTTGAGCGCGGGTCGCCGCACGGGCGCGCCTGCTCCGGATGGGGCGTTGTGCGGCCCCAGGGCACGGCGGCCGGCCCGGACGGGAGATGATGACCGGGTGACCCGAGCCTCCCTCGACAAGCAACCGCGTGAAGTCGCGTCGATGTTCGACGCGGTCGCGGCGCGCTACGACCTGACCAACACCGTGCTCTCCATGGGCCAGGACCGCTCGTGGCGCAAGGCCGTCGCCCGCGCCGTGGACGCCCGCCCCGGGGAGCGCGTCCTCGACCTGGCCGCGGGCACCGGGACGTCGTCGCTGCCGTTTCGCGACGCGGGCGCCGAGGTCGTGCCGTGCGACTTCTCGGTCGGCATGCTGCGCGAGGGCAAGCGCAAGCACCCCGAGCTGCCGTTCACCGCGGGCGACGCGACGCGGCTGCCGTTCAAGGACGCCACGTTCGACGCGGTGACCATCTCGTTCGGGCTGCGCAACATCAGCGACACCGGGGCCGCGCTGCGCGAGATGCTGCGGGTGACGCGACCGGGCGGCCGGCTCGTGGTGTGCGAGTTCAGCCGACCGACCTGGCGGCCGTTCGAGACGGTGTACGTCGAATACCTGATGCGCGCGCTGCCGCCGGTCGCGACGGCGGTCAGCAGCAACCCGGACGCCTACGTGTACCTGGCCGAGTCGATCCGCACCTGGCCCGACCAGGCCGGGCTCGCCGCGCTCGTGCGCGAGGCCGGGTGGGCGCAGCCCGCGTGGCGCAACCTCAGCGGCGGCATCGTCGCCTTGCACCGCGGCTTCCGACCGTCCGCGTGAGCACGGGCCGCGGCGCGTGACCGCGCGCCGGGCCCCGTCCGGCTCCTCATAGACTTGTCCGGCCGGAACCGTCCCGGTTTCGGTACTGCCGCAGAGACTTCCAGGGGAGTCGTCCGTGACCGACGCAGCGCTCACAACCACCAAGCGCGCCGACTCGACGCATGAGGCCGACGTCATCGTGGTCGGGGCCGGTCCGGCCGGATCGACCACGGCGTATCACCTGGCCAAGTCGGGTGTCAGCGTGATTCTTCTGGAGAAGACCGCCTTTCCGCGCGAGAAGGTCTGCGGCGACGGGCTCACCCCGCGCGCGACCAAGCAGCTCGTCAACATGGGCGTGGACACCTCGGTCGAGGCCGGCTGGCTGCCGAACAAGGGCCTGCGCATCCTCGGCGGCGGCATGCGCCTGGAGCTGGACTGGCCGGACCTCGCGGCCTACCCCTCGCACGGCCTGGTCCGCAAGCGCGCCGACTTCGACGAGATCCTGGCCCGCCAAGCGGTGTCCGCCGGCGCCAAGCTGTACGAGCGCGCGAACGTCACGAGCCCGATCCTGGACGACCGCACCGGCCGCATCGTCGGCGTCAACGTGCGGATGAACGGCTCGAAGGAGGAGACCGTCTTCCGCGCGCCGATCGTGGTCGCCGCGGACGGCAACTCCACCCGCCTGTCCCTCGCGATGGGCCTGCACCGCCGCGAGGACCGCCCGATGGGCGTCGCGGTCCGGACCTACTTCAAGTCCCCGCGCAGCGACGACGACTACCTCGAATCGTGGCTGGAGCTGTGGGACCGCCGGGACGGCCAGGAGAAGCTGCTCCCGGGCTACGGCTGGGTGTTCGGCATGGGCGACGGCACCTCGAACGTGGGCCTGGGCCTGCTCAACACCTCGTCGGCGTTCAAGGACATCGACTACCGCGACCTGCTCAAGGGCTGGGTCGCCGGGATGCCCGAGGAGTGGGGCTACACCGACGAGAACCAGGAGGGCCCGATCCGCGGCGCCGCCCTCCCGATGGGCTTCAATCGCCAGCCGCACTACACCAAGGGCCTGCTGCTCGTCGGCGACGCGGGTGGCATGGTCAACCCGTTCAACGGCGAGGGCATCGCGTACGCGATGGAGTCCGGCGAGATCGCGGCCCAGGTGATCACCCAGGCGGTCGCGCGGCTGACCCCCGAAGGCCGCGAGCGCGCGCTGCACGACTACCCGAGGATCCTCAAGCAGACCTACGGTGGCTACTACACGCTCGGCCGCGTGTTCGTGAAGCTGATCGGCGACCCGCGCGTGATGAACTTCGCGACCAAGCACGGCCTGCCGCACCCGATGCTGATGAAGTTCGTGCTCAAGATGCTCGCGAACCTGACCGACCCGCGCGGCGGCGACGCGATGGACCGGATCATCAACGGCATGGTCCGGATCGCCCCCGCGGCGTAGCGGATCCGGCCCTTCGAGCGATTCGGTTGGACCCCGATCCCGTCGGCCGCGCCTAGGCGGTCGACGGGATGACTGACGGCGTTGTCGTCCCGATGTGGGCTTTCAGCCGTGCTTGAGGTGGCTCAGGAAGGTGGCCCAAGGGGCGGTCCCGATCGCGAGTCGGCCGAGGGCACGGGCCTTGGTGTCGCGGACGGCGGTTTTTTCGGTGTGCCGGCCGACTTCCACACAGTCACCCTCATGACCGGAGTAGGTGGACTTCCGCCAGCGCTCGGGCTGAGAGGTCATATGGATTGCATCCTTGCTGCGATATGTGACCGGGACTCGTCCGTGGGTGAGTGGCTGGGTGTAGTCAGGCGACGGCCGCTTGATGGAATCGGAAGCCGTGGGATGCGCACGTGACCTGTGCTCGGCACATTACGGTTGAGGCTTGTTCGGAAGGCATGCCCTCTTCGAACGAGGAGACTCTCTCTATGCGTGACATGCGTGAGTTCATCGCCGGACTGCCCAAGTGCGAGTTGCACCTGCACATCGAGGGCACTCTGGAGCCCGAGCTGAAGTTCGCGCTGGCCGAACGCAACGGGATCGAACTGCCGTACTCCTCGGTCGAGGAGATGCGCGCCTCCTACCGATTCGACAGCCTCGCGTCCTTCCTAACTGTGTATTACGAGGGCATGCGTGTGCTTGTGCACGAGCCGGACTTCTACGACGTGGCCATGGCGTACCTGGCCAAGGCCGCGGCGCAGAACGTGCGTTACGTGGAGATGTTCTTCGACCCGCAGGCGCACACCGGTCGCGGCGTCCCGTTCGACGTGGTCGTGCGCGGGCTCACCCGGGCGATCACGGACGCGCGGCGGCGGTTCGGGATCCGCGCGCAGCTGATCATGTGCTTCCTGCGCGACTTCCAGGCCGAGTACGCGATGGCCACGCTCGTGCAGTCGCTCGCGTACCGCGAGTGGATCGTCGGGGTCGGCCTCGACTCGGACGAGCGCGGCAACCCGCCGGCCAAATTCGCCGCGGTGTACGCGCGGGCGCGGGCCGAGGGGTACCGGCTGACGATGCACTGCGACGTCGACCAGGAGAACAGCGCCGAGCACATCCGCCAGGCGATCGAGGACATCGGCGTGGACCGGATCGACCACGGCTCGAACGCGCTGGAGGACCCGAGGCTGGTCGCGGCGATCAAGGAGCGCGGGCTCGGCCTGACGGTGTGTCCGGTCTCGAACTCCTTCGTGGTGGACGGGATCAAGGGGCGGGAGATCCGGCGGATGCTGGACGAGGGCATCCTGGTCACCATCAACTCGGACGACCCGGCCTACATGGACGCGTACGTGCTGGAGAACCTGGAGCGCACGCAGGCCGACCTGGGTCTGACGCGCGCCGAGGTGGCGCGCTTCGAGCACAACGCGTTCACCATCGCGTGGTTGCCGGAGGACGTGAAGGACGCGTACATCGCCGAGCTGGACGCGTATGTGGCGGTGGCCGACCGACCCTGAGGCTCGGCCGAACTTCCCTGAATGTACCGAGAGTTCGGCCGAGCAACCGGGCTAGGAAAGTGGGCCGACCCAGGTGGCCGGTTCCGCGCAGTCCTTGAAGTCGGTGGTCTCGATCAGGCGCTTGAGGTCGTCGTAGGTGACCTTGTTCCGGTCGCCGACGCTCAGGGTGTAGGAGCACGAGCCGACGTTCGCGAGCAGCAGGCTGCCGTTCGGTGCCACGGTCACGCCGTTGCCACTTGTCGTCACGTACCTCGTGTCGTGTCCGGCGATCGGGGTCGGGGCGCCGAGGGCGGCCGCGTGATCGTCGAGGTACAGGTCGCGGGGCGCGACAAGAATCGTCAGCGCGGCGTCGACGTCGGTGGGAAGCACGCCCGAATCCGGTACGGGATCACCCGGGACGCCGAGGATCAACCGGGAGTTCCTCGAGCCCGTGACGTCGCTCGATTCGTGGGCGACCGGCGAGATCCCGGCGGGCCGGACACCGAGCCGATACGGGGTCCGCACTACGCCTCCGGGCGTGATCTCGACTGCCGCGGCCAACCGTTCGAGGCCGGCGCGGTCCCGCGAAGCCGAGACGATCACCCAGTTTCCTGCGGCGTCCGGCCAGGCGACGACGGGAGCGAGCACCTCGCGCGGCGATGCCTCGGGTGCGTCGGGGACTGTGCTGAAAGCGGGGAACCGGCTCGTGCCGACCGGGAAGCGGTCGACATAGTACGCCGGGTGCCCTCGGACGGTCAGCGGCTCGCCGGCCAGGAGGCGAGCGGTGTCCACGGTGCTTGCGGCCTGCACGGTGACCCTGCCACCCCAGTCCGCCGCCGATGTCTCGGATCGCATGGTGGCGAAGGTCCGCGCTCCCTCGAATCCGCGGTTGAGCACGAACAGTCCGCTGTTCGCGGCCAGGCCGATGGTGACGGCCGGTGCCGCCGGCAACGTCGACGACCCGCTCGTCGCCGGCCCGGCCACCCGATCCGGCCCGCTGTCGCCGGGGTCGGAGACCATCCCGGGTGTGATCGAGCCGGCGGCGACGACGGCGGCGACGCCCAGTCCGGCGGCGGCCAGGCGGCGTCGACGCACCCGCCGGGCACCCCTGTACGCGCCCTCGATCAGGCCGTCCGGGGGTGGTGCGAGGAACTCATGGCGGGTGAGCGCCTCTTCGAGGTCTCGGATGTCGTTCACGCTGTCTCTCCCTGTGCGAATGAGGGGACTCGGGTCATTTCCACGCGCAACGTCGCGAGGGCTCGTGAGGCGTATCCGCGCACGGTGCCCGGCCGGCACTTGAGGGTCTCGGCGATCTCGTCGTCGGTGAGACCCTCGTAGTAGCGCAGGACCAGGACGGCGCGCTGTTGGCGAGGGAGGCCGATCAGGCGTCGCCACAGGTCCTCGCCGGCCCCGAAGGCGGCGGCGTGGTCCGGCACGGTGGGGGCGTCGGGGCCGTCCGTCGTGTCGTAGGTCAAGGCGACCGTCCGTACCGCCTTGCGCCGCCGCAGGGACAGGAATTCGTTGGTGACCATCGTGCGTACGTACGCCTCCGGTCGATCCAGCGCGCTGATCCGTTTCCAGCGCACGAGCGCCTTCGTCAGTGCTTCCTGGACCAGGTCTCGGGCCAACTCCCGGTCTCCGCACAGCAGTGCGGCATAGCGCAGCAAGGCCGGCAGTCTGGCCGCGGCAAAGTCCTCGAACCGCATCCTGCTCGTCTCCTTGTTCGGAAGCCTCTGCCATTACAAACGCGGACCCGGTTCGATCTGTTGTGCGGACGAGGGGAGATGGGGTCGGGATTCCATGCCGACCACTACTGCGCATTGCGTGGTACTGTCCAACGCATAAGAGCTGGAGGCGTCATGGATCCGAGTCAGTTGCTCAAGGGAGTGCTGGACCTCGCGGTGCTCGCCGTTCTGCGTGAAGAGGACGGCTATGGCTACGACGTACTGCGCAGGCTGCGCAAGGCCGGTCTCGACGACGTCGGCGACGCGTCGGTCTACGGGACGTTGCGGCGGTTGTACAACGCCGGTCTGCTCACGTCCTACGTGGTGGCCAGCGACGAGGGCCCGAACCGTAAGTACTACGCGCTGAACGAGCCCGGCCGACTGCGGTTCCGGGAGTCCACCGACACGTGGAACTCGTTCGCCCGGACGATGTCGGAACTGGTGGGGGAGACCCGATGAAGGACACCGCACTGCACCCCGTCGCGGAGGACTACCGCCTCGAGGTGGCCCGCGTACTGGCCGATCTGCCGCCGGGCGAGGCCGAGGAGATCCTCGACGACGTCGAGGTGAACCTGAGCGAGGTGCTCGCCGAACTCGACGACGCGGTCACCTCCGAGTCGCTCCGCGCCCGCCTGGGCACGCCGAACGAGTACGCGGCCGAGCTGCGCGCGGCGGCCGGCTACCCGCCGCTGCGGCCGGGTGGATCGGGCGGTGCGGCGCGCTTCGGGATGCCCGAAATCGTGCTCGGTGGACTGGTGTTGGCGACCGTGACGGCCCTCGTCGGGGGCTTGGGGATCGGGCGCGCCGCCGACTGGTGGGTGCTCCCGTGCTTCGTCGCGCTCGCCGTGGAACTGATCAACGCGCTGTGGCTGCGCGGCCGCGACCCGGGGGTACCGGAGGTCGCCGCGCTGTCGATCACCCGGCGCGCGCAGGCGCTCGGGGAGTCCGTGCGGACGGGTCGATGGGCCGCGCAGGTGCGGTTCGTCATCGGACTGCAAAGCGCGTGGTGGGTCGCCCGCGCGGTGGTCGTGGGCGTGGCCGTCGGAGCCCTGGCGGACGACGCGTGGTGGGGTGTCGGCGCCGGCGCGGCGGCGCTGGTCGCCTCGCTGTGGCTGGCGCCGCGCTCGGCGCGGGATCGCCGGTTGGTCTGGGCCGCGGTGCCGATCAACGCGCTCGTGGCCGGGATCGCGATCGGTGTGATCGCGTCGGGGCAGCTCAAGACCACGGAAACGGAGTATGTGGGCGGGAGTTACACCGGCCCCCAAGGGCCGAACTACAGCCGGAATGGCGAGCACCTGCTCGGCACCGCGAACGGCGGGCCGTTGGCGAATATCTACCCGTTCGACGCGCAGGGCCGGCCGCTCCAAGGCGTGCTGCTCTTCGACCAGAACGGCCGGCAACTCGGGCTGCTCAACACCGATCTCGATCACTCGTGCATGAACAGCACACTGGGGCAGTACGGCTCGTCCGGGCAGGACAACCCGCAGGAGCAGTTCCGGATGCCGAACCGGGAGACCCTGCCCTTCCCGCAGCCCCGAGTGATCCGGAACGCCAACGGCTCCGAATGCCGGGTCGAGGAGGGGGCAGCCCCGTTCACCATCGCGATCCCGATCCAGCCGGGGCAGCAGACGGCCCCGCCGTCCGCGGGTGCGACGGTGCCGAGCACGCCGCCGATGACGCTTCCCTCGGGTTCGGCTCCGCCGGCCTCGGCGCCGGCGACAGGTGGGCAGCAGAGCGCGCAGACCGGGGATCCGCGGAACGCGCCGTCGGGGAGCCCGCAGAGCGCGGCGTCCGGTGGTTCGCCGAACTCGGCCGGTCCGCAGAGTACGGCGCCTCCCGTTACGCGGCCCGGGAGTTGAGGTCCGAAACCGCCGGCCCACGACCGGTCGGCGGTCCCGGATCGCCGCACACGCGGCGCCCCGGCGAGGTGTACGCGCGGGGCGTCGCGGGCGTCGCGGTGGTGCGTCGCGAGTGCGTGACAGGCGGGCGGCAAGGGCGTTCACCGCGCGTCGAGTGAGCGTTCAACGCGGCATGGGACAACAGGCGGATGACTTCATGCCCGGCCGCCGGTCGGCCCTTCGCGCCGCATCAGTAAGGTCTCTTATCCATGCTGACGTTTCGTGTTCTGGGAGCGCTCGAAGCGTGGGACGGTGACCGGCCGGCCGACCTGCGCGGCCCGCGTCATCGGGCCGTTCTCGCTCGGCTCGTCCTGGCTCGTGGGCACGTCGTACCGGTCGATCGATTGATCGAGGACCTGTGGCACGGCGAGTCGCCGCACCGCGCGCTCGGTTCCGTACAGACCTTCGTGTCACATCTTCGCCGCGCGCTCGAACCCGACCGCGCGCCGCGGACGCCCTCGACCGTGCTGGTGACCGCGCCGCCCGGGTACGCCTTCCGGGTCGGCAAGGACGAGGTCGACGCGTGGCGGTTCGAGGCCCTCGTCCACCGGGCCGGCAGCCTGCTCGCGACCGGCGCCGCCGAGGACGCGCTGCGTGATTTGACCGTGGCGCTCGACCTGTGGCGCGGTCCCGCGTACGCGCAGTTCGCCGACGAGCCGTGGGCCAGGCCCGAGGCCGCCCGACTGGAGGAACTGCGCTTGGTCGCGGTGGAACGTCGAGCCGAGGCCGGACTGGCGATCGGGCAGGCGTCCGGCATCGTGCCGGGCCTGGAGGCGCACGCGGCGGCGCACCCGCTGCGTGAGGAGAGCTGGCGGCTGCTCGCGCTCGCGCTGTACCGGTGTGCGCGCCAGGGCGACGCGCTCGCGGTGCTGCGCCGGGTACGCACCGCGCTGCGCGAGGAGTTGGGGGTCGAGCCCGGCGGGCGTCTACAGCGCCTGGAGGCGGACATCCTGGCGCACGCGGCCGAGTTGGACGCACCCGAGCCCGCCCCCGTGACGACGGCGACACCGGCCGCCGGCGTACCGACCGCACCGGCCGAACGCCCCGAACCCCCAGGTGTGGCCGAGGCTTCCGAGGATGGGACGGAGGACGTATTCGTGTCCCGCACGACCACGTTGATCGGCCGGGCCGACGAGACCGCGACCCTGATGGCCGCCGCGAACCGGACCGACGGGCGGCTCGCGGTCGCGCTCGTGAGCGGCGACCCGGGCGAGGGCAAGACCGCGTTGACCGAGCACGTACGGGAGTTGCTGGCCGCCGAGGGATGGCGGGCCGCGTGGGGACGCTGCCCCGAATCCGGCGGCGCGCCCGCGGGCTGGCCGTGGACCCAGATGTTGCGCACGCTCGCGGCGGTCAGCCCGCCGGACGAGGAGACCGCGCGCGTGCTCGCGCCGCTCCTGGCCGACTCGTACGTCCCGGTCGGCGACCAGGCCGCGGCCAAGCTGATGCTGCATCAGGCGGTGGTGGACTACCTCGCCCGGGCCACCGCCGAGACGCCGTGGCTGCTGGTGTTGGACGACGTGCACCGCGCGGACGAGGAGACCTTGGCGCTGCTGTGCCACCTCGCGACCGACCGCGACGCCGCCGGGCGTGGGCTGCTCGTGGTCACGTACCGGCACAACGAGGTCGGCGACCTGCTCGCGGACGCCCTCGCCCGGCTGGCCCGTTGCGGCCCGGAGCGGATCGAACTCACCGGCCTGCAACCGGAGGCGGTCGCGGACCTGGTGCGCGGCGCGGTGTCGGCCGCGATCGACGAGGACACGGTCCGGGCGATTGTGGACCGGACGGCCGGCAATCCGTTCTACGTCCTGGAGACCGCCCGCGTGCTCGCCGCGGAGGGCGCGCACGCGGCGGTGTCCGAGGTCCCGGTCGGCGTGCGGGACGTCATCCGCCGGCACGTCGCGGGACTGCCGACGGCCGCGCAGGAGGTGCTCAAGCAGGCGTGCGTGCTCGGTCGCGACATCGACGTCGACGTGCTGTTGGCCCAGGGCGGCACCGACGAGGACACGGTCCTGGACGCGGTCGAGTCGGCGCTGCTGACCGGGTTGCTGGTCGAACCGGACGCGGGCCAACTGCGGTTCACGCACGCGCTCGTGCGGGACACGCTGTACGAGGACCTGTCCCAGCTGCGCCGGGCCAGGATGCACGCGCGCACGGCCGAGGCGATCGAGGCGGTCCGCCCGCGCGACGTCTCCGCGCTGGCCCACCACTACCTGGCCTCGGCCTCGCGGGCGACGGCGGCGAAGGCCGCGCACTACGCGCGACTCGCCGCGCTGGACGCGGAGATCCACTTCGCCTATCGCGAGGCGGCACAGCTGTGGCGCGGGGCGATCGTCGCGTTCGAGCGGTCGGGGGCGACGGACGAGACGGCCCGCAAGGAGCTGGAGGCGGGCGTGGAGCGGTCGTTGGCGCAGTCGGGGGACCACAGCCACGAGTGAGCGGGGTCGACCTCGGCGCGGAGTCGGCATCTCCGTGCGGTCGGCCGTGGCGCCGGGCGGGTCGTCGCCGGCCCGCCCGGCGCGTTTCGGGCGCGGTGCCGGTCAGCCGGCCAGGACGCGATCGCCGATGAGCCGGCCGTAGTTCGCCTCGCCGCGCCGGTTCGGGTGCAGCGGGGCGGCGAGGTCGGTCGGTACGTATCCCTCGACCCACTTGGCCGACGGCGCTTGGCACGCGTCGTGGCCCACGCTCGGGGTCTCGACGTCCACGTAGTCGGCGCCGTGCGCGGCGGCCTGGGCGGCGATCGTCGTGTTCAACCGGTGGACGCTGCTTTGCAGGTAGTCGGCGTCCACGCCGAGCACCGGCTGGTAGGGCCAGCAGCCGCCGGGCTTGATGTACAGGCCGTAGCCGGTGACCACGACGCGGGCCAGCGGCGCGCGGGCGTGGATGCCGGCCAGCACGGTGGCGAGCCTCGGGGCGAACGCGTCGATCCGCTGCGCGATGCGATCCACGCCGCCGGCCGTCCAGGTGTTCTTGCACGGCGTCGCGAACGGGTTGAGCGTGGCGCAGTCCTGGGCGATCCCGACCAGGCCCACGTCGTTGCCGCCGATGGTGAGGGTGACGAGGGTGGTGTCCGCGCTCAGCGCGTCGAACTGCGGTGGCGCCTGGCCCATGTCGACGCCGGCCAGGGACAGGTCCTGGGGCGAGGTCATGTCGGAGCTGTCCGCACCGCTACAGGTCACGTCGCGGAACTCGGCGACCGAGAGCCGGGCGGCGAGCACGTGCGCGTAGTTGTTGGTGGACCGGCCGCACGCGAGCGGCCCGGTGATGTCCGGGATCAGCGGTCCCGAGGCCATCGAGTCGCCCAGCGCGACGTAGACCTGGCGGTTCGCGGCGCCGGCGGGCGCGGACCCGGCGACCGTCCCGGCCAGGGCCAGGGCACCCGCCGCGATCGCGGCCGCGGCCGCGCGCGCGAACCCGCGCAGGCGAGCGCCTCGGCGCCGACCGCCTTGTCGCCGAGTGGCTCGCAACCGCCTGCCTTGTAGCCGACTCCCCATGTGCACCGCAGAGTTCATGACGACTCCCGCCGGTCGTGGAATGTCCCACGCGTCATCATGCAGACTCGGACACTGTGGCTTAACTGGTGAGTAACACAGACTTTCCGGGAGGTCGCTGTGACACGTGACAACTCGACGCGTGCCCGGGTGCCCACAGCGCGGGCCGACCCGCTGCGCATCGGCGGCCGGTCCGTGGCCGCCCAACTACGGGCCGGGGCACCGGGGTTGACCCGAAGGGTGCTGAGCCGGCTGCCGACCGAGCTGCCCGTGTACGCGGAACTGCCGGACGAGGAGCTGGCCGGCGACATCGCCGAGATCGTCCAGCACACGCTGCGCCTGTTCGCCGACGTGGTCGAGCGGCGGCTCGCGGTCGGCGACGCGGACCTCGCACCGCAACGCGCCTCGGCGGCCCAGCGCGCGGAGGAGGGCGTACCGCTGGACGCCATCCTGACGGCGTATCAAATCGGCGTCGAGATGTGCTGGAGCGAGAGCACGGAACAGGCCCGACCCGAGGAACTCCCGGCCGTTCTGGAGCTGTTCGCGGATCTGCTGCGATTGCAGCGCGAACTGATCGCCGCGGTCAGCGCGGCCTACCTCGAAGCCCGCCAACTCCTGGACGGGCAGGAGCAGACCGGTCGGCACGCGCTGCTCGCGGCCCTGCTCGCGGGCGAGTCACCGGAGGCGGTCGCCGGGCGGACGGGGGTCCGGCCGGCGGCCCGATACGTCGTGCTGACCCTCGCCCTGGCCGCACACCCGGACGAGGCCCGGCCCGGCTCCCGGGCGGGCATCGCCGCGCGCCGCAAACTCCGCCGGATCCGCCAGGCCCTCGACCGGTTCACCGGCGAACCCGCGTTGACCGCCCTGGACGCCGCCGGCGGCACCGCGCTGCTTCCGGTCGACGTCGCGCCGCCCTGGCCGGAGGTACGCGCCCTGATCGACCGGGCCGCGTGCTCCGCCGGCACCGCGATCACCGGGGCGGCGGCGATCGCCGAGCCGGCGGGCATCCCGGAGGCGGTCACCCGGAACGCCGAGGTGGTCCGGCTGGTCCGCAGCAGCGGGCGCGGTCCCGGCCTGTACCTGCTCGCCGACGTGTTGCTCGACTATCAACTCAGCCGCCCCAGCGCCGCGTTGGCCGGCCTGGCCGACCTGCTGGCCCCGCTGGACCGCAGGCCCGAGCTGCTGCTCACGCTGGAGACCTATCTGACCCACGGCCTGAACCGCCGGGCCACCGCCGCGCTGCTGCACCTGCACCCGAACACGGTCGACTACCGCATCCGCCGGGTGGCCGGCCTGACCGGCCTGTCACCGAGCCACACCGGCGATCTGCACCGGCTCAACGCGGCCCTGGTGGCGCGACGGTCGTTGGCGGGGGGTGGGGCCGGCGGTTGAGGGCGCCCCGGGGCGGGCCGGGTCCTTTCCGGTGCGGCGGGGTGGGTCAGAGGCCCGTGTTTCCCGGTCGGTACAGGTTGATCAGCTGGGCCAGGTGGCGTCCGGCGGCCCGCAGGGGCCGGTCGTCCTTGGAGACCTGGGTGGCCAGTTCGGCGCCTTCCAGGGTGCCGATGATCGTGCGGGCCAGGTCGCGGGCGTCGGCGTCCGGGATGCCGGCCCGGCGGAGTGCGGCGAAGACGATCTCCTGCCAGTGGGCGAAGGCCTCGGCGGCCGCCTGCTGGATGTCGGGCGCACGGCCCGCCGTCCCCAGGGCGGTGGCCGTCACCGGGCATCCGTCGATCCAGTCGGAGTCGCGCAGGCCCTCGGCGAGCCGGCCGGCCAGCGCCACCACGGCTTCGGCCGGGTCCTGGTCGCGGTCGAGGAACTCGCGCAGGGCGTCGGCGAATTCCTCGCCCCCGAGGCGGATCGCGGCAACCGCCAGTTCCTGCTTCCCGCCCGGGAAGAAGTGGTAGATCGAGCCGTGCGTGGCCCCGGACTCCGTGGAGATCTGTTTGATCCCCGTGCCGTCGTAGCCCTGCCGCTGCATCAGCGTCGAGGCGGTGCGGACGATCCGGGCGCGGGTATCGGCGCCGGCGGTCGGGGGCGCGGTCGTGACTGATCGAGCGGTGGTGTCCACGCGGCGAGTCTATCGAATAGAACGTTCATCTTAGGGCTGTGCCGGCCTCCGAAATGTCAATGGAACGTTCGGTCCAGTGGAGAGCGGGCGAGGCTCGGGAAGCCTGCCGCGTAGGCGCCTCGGGCCGGGGCCTGCCGCGGGGTGCGCGGGCGTGCCCCGGGCCGGTCGGTCAGCGGCGCAGGGCCGGGTAGAGGACGTCGAGGTCGGCGGAGAGGGCGGACTTGGCGTCGGTGCTGTAGGTGTCGACGAGGACCTCCATGCGCTCCGCCTCGACGGCGTCGAAGGTCTGCGCGGCGACGTCCTCGGGGCGGATCTTGGGCAGCTCGACCCGGGCGGCCATGTCGGTGTCGATGAAGCCGGCGTGGACCCCGACGACGAGGGTGCCCTGGGCGGCGAGCTCCAGCCGGATCGCGTTGGTGAGCGACCAGGCGGCGGCCTTGGAGGCGCTGTACGAGCCGACCTGGGGCAGGGCCATGAAGGAGAGCACGGACAGCATGTTGACCAGCGCGCCGCCGCCGTTGCGGGCCAGGACGGGGGCGAAGGCGCGGCACAGGGACAGCGTGCCGAAGTAGTTGGTCTCCATCTCGGCGCGGGCCGGGTCCTGGGTCTCGGCTAGGAGGAGCGAGGCGGCGTGGGAGACGCCGGCGTTGTTGACCAGGAGGGTGACGTCGCCGAGTCGGCGGGCGACGTCGGCGACCTCGTCGGGGTCGGTGATGTCCAGCTTGATCGGGACGACGCCCGGGTCGGTGATGGTGTTCGGGTCGCGGGCGCCGGCGTACACGGTGTGCGCGCCGCGTTCGACGAGCGCGCGGGCGAAGGCGCGGCCGAGGCCGCGGTTGGCGCCGGTGACGAGGGCAACCGAACCGGAGATCTTCATGGGGCGCATTCCTCGGGGTCTTGGTGCGGGTTTCGGTGGGTGAACCGGTGGGTGTGCGACGGGCGCGGGCCGGTGTGGCGCTGCGTTCGTCGTTGCGCGGGGTGTCGGCTTGCCCGGTTGCCCGGTTGCCCGAGTTGCCCGGTTGTCGGGTTGGCGAGGATGCCGGGTGACCCGGGTGACCCGGGTGACCCGGGTGGCCCGGGTGGCCGGGGCGTCGGGGTCGTCCGGATCGTCAGGCGAGGCGCTCGATGATCGTCACGTTGGCCATGCCGCCGCCTTCGCACATGGTCTGTAGGCCGTAGCGGCCGTTCGTCCGCTCCAGTTCGTTGAGCAGGGTCGCGAGGAGCTTGGTGCCGCTCGCGCCCAGCGGGTGGCCGAGCGAGATCGCGCCGCCGTTGACGTTGACCCGCTCGGGGTCGGCGCCGGTCTCGCGCTGCCAGGCAAGCACCACGGACGCGAACGCCTCGTTGATCTCGACGCGGTCCATGTCGTCGATGGTCAGGCCGGTACGCGCCAGCGCCCGCGCGGTCGCCGGGATCGGTCCGGTCAGCATCATCACCGGGTCGTCGCCGAGCACGGTGAGGTGGTGGATCCGGGCGCGCGGGGTCAACCCGTGTACGCGCAGGGCCCGTTCGGAGACCACGAGGGTGGCGGAGGCGCCGTCGGAGACCTGACTGGCGAGCGCGGCGGTGATCCGGCCGGCCGGGCGCAGGGTCGGCAGTGAGCGGATCTTGGCCCAGTCGGGCTCGCGCGGGCCCTCGTCGCGGGTGACGTCGCCGTATGGGACGAGTTCGTTCGCGAACCGGCCCTCGCGCTCGGCGCGCAGCGCGCGTTCGTGCGAGGTGACGGCGAAGTCCTCCATCTGCTCGCGGGTGATGCCCCACCGCTCGGCGATCAGTTCGGCCGCGCGGAACTGGCTGATCTCCTGGTCGCCGAAGCGCTCGTGCCAGCCGAGCGCGCCGTCGTACGGGCTCGCGAAGCCGAATTCCCGCCCGGCGCGCAGCGACGCCGAGATCGGGACGGCACTCATGTTCTGTACGCCGCCGGCGACCACCATGTCGGCGGTGCCGCTGAGCACGGCCTGGGCGGCGAAGTGCACGGCCTGCTGGGAGGAGCCGCATTGCCGGTCGATGGTGGTGCCGGGGACGCTCGTGGGCAGACCCGCGGAGAGCCAGGACGTCCGCGCGATGTTGCCGGCCTGCGGGCCGATCACGTCCAGGCAGCCGAAGATCACGTCGTCGACCGCGACCGGGTCGATGCCGGTGCGCTCGACGAGGCTGCGCAGGATGTGCGCGCCGAGGTCGGCGGGGTGGACCTTGGCGAGCCCACCGTTGCGCTTGCCGACGGGGGTCCGGATGGCGTCGACGATGTACGCCTCGTTGCTCATGAGCTGCACCTTTCGACAACTGTGTGTGCGGAGTGCGTGCCCGGCGGAGTGCTCGGGCCGTGCTGCGGCTGAACAGTGGTGGCGTCCGGATGAGTGAGTTGGAAAATCCAACTCGACTCTTCGTCAACGTAGCGCGGGTGGGTTGGAGATGGCAACCTTGTCTGCGTGGTTGCCATCAGCAGTTCCTCGAACCGTCCTTCCGGCGCTTCCTCCGGGGGTGCCGCGGGGGAGTCCTCGTCCGGTCCGTCCGGTGGGCTCGCCGGTCCTTCCTCGGGCGGGCCCGTCGGCGATCCGGCCGCCGGCCCCGGTGCGTCGTCCCGTGGCGGGCGTCCCCGGGTGGGCCGGCCGTGTTCGGTCGCGGCCACGCTCGCCGTCGTCGGCGAGAAGTGGGCCCTGTTGGCTGTCCGCGAGTTGTCCTTCGGCAATCACCGCTTCGACGCGATCGCCCGCAACACCGGTGCCCCGCGGGACATCCTGACCACCCGGCTGCGCGCGCTGGAGGCCGCCGGGATCCTGGAACGCCGCCGCTACCAGGACCGCCCGCCGCGCTTCGAGTACCACCTGACCGACCAGGGCCGGGACCTGGCGCCGGTGCTGCAGACCATGGCCGCCTGGGGCGATCGCTGGCTGGCCGACGAACCCCCGGTGGTGTTCGGCCACGGCGACCACGACCTGGACGCGGCGGTGATGTGCCGCGGCTGCGGCGAGGAGGTCACCCCGGGCAGCGTCCGCGTACACGTCCACGCCCCGGGCTGGGACCGCACGGGCCCGGTGGGCTGACGCCGGGCGCGGTGCGGGACCGCGCCCGGCGCCCGCACCGCGCTTGGCCCCGCACCGCGCTTGGCCCCGCACCGCGCTTGGCCCCGCACCGCGCTTGGCCCCGCACCACGCCCGGCGCCCGCGCCACGCTTGGCCCCGCGCCTGGGGCGGGGCGAAGCGTCGGAGTCGGGCGGTACCCCCGTCGTCAGCGCCGCGATCCGGCTCGGCCGGCCCCCGGGCGCCGGCCACGTGTGGGTGCGCTTGCGGGTCTCCGCCCGTCGGCCAGCCGCCACAGCGACGCCCACTGGGTCGCCGTCAGGTCCTTGGGCAGCGCGGATGGCGGCAGCCGCTCGTCCCACAGCCACCCGCGCGGCGCCGGACCGGCGAACCGCCTCGTCCGATCCAGGATTTCGCGCAGCCCGCGCCCGGGCCCGGTGAACACCTGCCGGACGAACTCCTGGTAGGCGCCCCGCGACCCGACGACCAACGGTGTCGCCCGCCGCGTCATGGACAGCAGCCCACCGTCCACCGAGGGCACCGGCCGAAACGCCCGCGCCGGCACCCGCGCGTGCACCGCGAACTCGAACCAGGGCCACCAGGCCGCCGTCAACATGGTCGCGCCGCCGACCCCCGCGCGCCGCCGCGCCACCTCCCACTGCACGAGCAACACGGCGGACTCCCAGTGGTCCGCCTCCAGCAGTCGGCGCATCACCGGCGTCGTCACGTGGAACGGCAGATTCCCTACGACGGTGTGCGGCTCGCGCGGAAACCGATACCGCAGCACATCGGCCGTCACGACCTCGACATGCGCGGGCATCCGCCGCGCGAGCCGCCGAGCCCGCCGGGGATCGACCTCGACCGCCGTGATCGGCCGCCCGGTTCGGCTCAACGGCACCGTGATGGCCCCGTCGCCAGGCCCGATCTCGACGATCGGCCCGGAGGTCCGCGCGACGAGGTCCGCGAAGAGTCCGATCACCGACCGATCGACGAGGAAGTTCTGACCGAGCTCATGACGTCCACCATGGGTGGGGTAAGGCATGAAAGGGCTCCGCAAAGGCAGTTCGGAGCCGGGCAGCACGAAGCGGCCGCACCGGCAATGGTCCCGAAGTGCGGCGGAACCGGCGAGAGAAGAAGCCCTCGGCCCGCCGCTAGAAGCGGCGAGTCCTCGTAAACGCGGAAGCGAACATGCGGCCACGCTAACCCGCAACCCCCCGAGCCTTCGAACCCATTTCGGTGCCCCGGACCACTGATGCGAGACCGCGAGGGGTCGCCGCCCGCTTCCACAGCACGCACTTCCTGGACCCACCACCCGCAGCGCCCCCCGCACCGCCGCCAAGTTCGCATCCCTGTCGGGACGTACCTGATGAGCGACAATGCGAACGTGCCGCGTTTCGTCTGCGACCGCTGCCGGATACCCGTCACCGGGTTCCTGGTCCGGGTCCCCCTCCCCGCCCCCACGCTGTCCCGGGTGCCGCCGCTCGAACTCGACCTCGCGGCACGGGCCGACGCGCGGAGGCCCCTACCGCGGATGCCGCGTGGCGCGTACGCCCACGAGTTGCGGTACGACCGGGATCTGCTCCGGGACATCGCGATCCTGGGCCCCGACGCCGAGTATCCGCTGCCGCCCCTGGGCTTCAAGATCCACCCCGACGAGGCATCGGCCCTGGTCACCCACACGCACCGCGACGATTGGGCCTGCTGCCTCGGCTGCTGCGGTCCCTCTGGTCACAACGGCCCGAACCTCGCCTGCCCGGCATGCGGCACGGAGGTGGCCACACTCGAAGCGGACTGTTACACCCAGAACGAGGTTACGCTCTCCCCCGCCGCCGTCGCCCTGTCGTTCCTGGATGACTGAGTCGATTCGCCACCTGGCACACACTGCGACGACGTCACCGAGTCCTTGTCGCACGGCGTCGTTACGGTCCGCCCATGAGCTACTGGGGATGGAACATCCTGGTCAAGGGCGACCACACACTTGCCGAACACCCGGCAATCACCGAGTACGCCGGAATTGTCGAGGCCGAGTACGTCATGGGCGAATGGCGAGAGCTGCGGATGGATGGCCTCGACAGCGGTGGCAGCGGGGACATCGCCGCGATCGTGCGAGCCACCGGCGCCCCGGCCATGGCCTTTTACGTACTGGGCGACGACTGTGCCATCGGTGAGGCCGCCGCACCGTCCGGTCCGATCTGGTACGCGGTCTTCCGATACGACGACGACTACGCCAAGGGACTGCCCCCGGGCTACCGACGCGAGGACACCGTGGCCAACGCACTCGCCTGGGCCACACAGGCCGGCCTCACCGCCGACCCCGCCAAGGTCGAACACGCCTTCGCCGAAGGCTGGATGGACGACCTCTACGCCGCATTCGGCCTCCCCGAGTCCACGCCCGCCGACACATGAATGCGCGGCGTTGTCGGTATGCGTACGGCCATCGGCAGTCCGGTGAGCATTCGCAGGCCGGCTCGGGCGTCGTCCGGAGCGCGTGAAGCCCGTGTGGGTCTCGGCAACCATCGGAGGCGCCTTCCCAAACGAGTGACCGGGTTCGTGTCGTCGGCCGAGCCGGCCGCTCACCTGACTACCTCGAACCCCGCCACGAACGCCTGGTAGCCGCCCTGGCGTCGCTCGCATCTGAACACGGTGGTCAAAGCGCGCGTCAGGACCAAGCCCCGTCCCGACTCCGCCTCGGGATCCTCCGTGGGTTCCGGCAGCTCCACCTCGTCCTGCCGAGCCAACACCGTCACCCAGAAGGTGCCATTGGCCGTGTGCGTGGCCACAAGCACCGCGCTCGTGGGGTGCCCGTGCACGAACACATTCGTCGTCAACTCGCTGACCACCTCGGCGACATCGTCCACGTCGGCGCCCGCCACCGCCGCTCGCGCGGCGGCATGCTCTCGGGCGGATCGCACGGGCCTGGGACCTTGCAGTCGCAGGAGGGAAGGGAATTCGAGGGTGCCGATAGGCATGGCTGTCCCCTGACTTTGCGGGGTGCGGACCAACGATCGTGATTGCCATCCGTGAGCTTCAAGTCTCACTGGGTGACGTTTCGATGAAACACAAGCGAATCCGCATATGCAAGTAGCTTTGCGAAAAAGCACCCCTAGGTGACCTCGCAGCCGCGACTCCGAGGCAGGCAACTGGTGCAGACTGAGCACCAGGAAGGAGGCACATGGCGTCCCATACGCGAAAGCGCATCCGCCTCGGGCGCAGGCTTCGTGAGTTGCGCGAGGCGCGCGGCATCACACTTGCGACCGCAGGAGCGGCAATCCAAGGTGACGGCCCGAAGGTGAGCCGTCAGGAGCACGCGAAGGCGTACGTCAGCCCTCACGACCTGGCGATCTACTTCCAGCTCTACGAGGTCCCGCCCGACGCGCAGCCGGAGCTGCGGGATCTGCTCGTCCAAAAGCGCATCAGGCACTGGTGGCAAGAGTTCGCCAACGACATCAACGCGAACCTGACCGAGGTGATCGCGCTCGAAGACGATGCCGCCGAGGCGATGGAGTATCAACCGAACGTGATTCCGGGTCTCCTCCAGACGAAGGACTACGCGGGCGCGATCATCGGGACGGGCTTCAACGCCTATGGATCGGATCAGGTCGAAGCGCTGGTCACGGTAAGGGAGATGCGCCAGCGTCTTCTCCGCGAGGACGAACCGTTGACGTACCACGCCATCGCAACGGAGGCCGCATTGCACTTCGACGTCGGCGGCCCCGACGTGATGCGAGAGCAAATGCTGCACTTGCTCGACGAGATGGCCCTGCCGAACGTCACCTTCCGGATCGTGCCGTTCTCGGCGGGACGTATGGCCGCCCAGGCGGCGGGATTCACGATCCTCAAGTTTGAGGACAGTGACGATCCCGACGCTGCTTGGATGGAGGGTTTCGGCGGTATGATTCCACGTGACTCACGACGCGAAATCCGCCTGTACAACAGGCTGTTCGATGAGATCGCGTCAGCCGCATTGTCGCCGGACGAGACTGCCGCGCTACTTCGGGACCGATCAGAGAGTCTGTGATGGACAAGACTGAGCTCTACGAGGCCGACTTGACCCACGCTGTCTGGATCAAGGCGAGCGCCTCGAACCAGAACGGTACTTGCGTCGAACTGGCGGCCGTCGCCGACGGCGTTGCGATGCGGGACTCCAAGAACCTCGAACTCCCCGCACTGCGGTACACCCGCGAGGAACTGGCGGCGTTCATCGCCGGAGCCAAGGCCGGCGAGTTCGACCACCTCATCTGACGGTCCTGCGCGGGAGGCTCGGCCCGAGCCTTCCGCGTGATGAGCCGCGCGACGATTCCCATGGTCATCGTCTCGCGTGTGACGAGGTCGGAGCTCCTCGAGATAACCGGGAGTCGAGTTGAAGAGCATGTCGTCCGTGCCTGCTCCCGCGGAAAACGGTGCCTGGGTCAAGAGCAGCTACAGCGGCGGTGACAACGATTGCGTGGAAACGCGCCTGTCGAAGGATTCCGCGCCGGCTGTGAGGGACAGCAAACTCTCGAACAGCCCCGTCCAGAGCTATGAATCCTCCACGCGGCAGGCGTTCGTCGATGCCCTGATAAGCGCCTCCCGGCGCGCCCTCGTGCGGCCCACGTCTGGGTGGCCCAGGCCGGCGCGAGCGTGATGACGATCAGGACGACGAAACGCTTCGACGAACGGCGTCCCGCCTCGACCGTGTCCGCGGGTTCCGAGCCCATGAACAGCAGGAGGAACAGCGGCAGCAGGCGTCCCTTGTCGACGCCGGCGAGGCCGCTGACGACGATCACGTAGTCCACACACGGGCAAAGCTGTCAGTCGACGCGCGCTCGGTCCCGTCGAGCGAAGGGCCCGGCCCGTCGACTCCGGGGCGAATGGCGTGTGGGCGTGTCCGTGCAGGAGGCCGATGGCGACCGGGACCCAGCACGTGACGCCCGGTCGTGTCGCGGATGGGCGGATTTGATCATGTCTTCGGGGCGACCATGGGGCATGACGGGCTGGCAGCGGGCGTGTTGGTGGGGTCTTGCGTTGTTGGGAGCCGGGGCGGCGGTGGGGTTGCTGGTGTGGGTGACGGCTGCGCACCCTGAAGGCTCGGCTCAGGCATGGGGTGTCGCCGGGGCAGTAGCCGGGGTGGCTGCGGCGGGGGCGGCGCTGTGGCAACTACGCGCGTCGGCCCCGAGTCCCGCCCCCACGGGCGGCCCGCCTCCGGCACCACCCGCCCCTGCTCCGCCGCCCGGACCAGTGGAGCTGGTGACGGGTGAACGGGGGGCGATCGTGGCACGGGGGAACGTGACCCGCTCCTCGACCCGATACACCGGGCCGACACCCCCCACCCCCACGGCGCCACCGCCTGGTGGTCCGGTCGGCCTGGCGGGCAGTGACGGCGCCATCGTCGCCGGCGAGGACGTCGAGGACTCGCACTCCGAGTACGGGCCGTGATTCGGGAACCCGAGGAGGGGTTGGGGCATTCGGCATCGTCCGCCGGGCTCCACGGGACCGACGGCGCGATCGTCGCCGGTCGCGACGTGATCGCCTCGTCGGCGCAGTACATCGAGGCGGAGCAGGCGTTCGTGCTCCCCCCGGAGGCGTACGCGCCGATCTCGGACGATGCCGCAGCGCGCGGGGTATCGAACATCCCCGTGACGGGGCTGTTCGTCGGCCGTGATGGTGAACTCGACGCGTTGGAAGCGGCGTTCGGCAAAGTCGGCGAGGTCGTCGTCCACACGGTGCACGGGTTGGGCGGGGTCGGCAAGTCGGCGCTCGCCGCCCGCTGGGCGGCCGAGCGGCGCGAGGCGGTGCGGTGGTGGGTCACCGCCGACAGCGTCGCCGGGGTCGACGTGGGCGTGGCCGCGCTGGCGCGGGCCCTGCAACCCGGACTGGCCGGGCTGCCCGCGGAGTTGCAGACCGCACGCGCCGTGCGATGGCTCGCCGATCACGACGGATGGCTGCTCGTCCTGGACAACGTCGACGACCCCGCCCACATCCGCCCGTTGCTGGACCGGGTCCCCGGCGGCCGGGTCCTGATCACCACCCGCCGCGCGACCGGCTGGCACCACCACGCCACCACCATCCGCCTCGGCGTGTTCGACCCGGCCGAAGCGGTCGACCTGTTCACCCGCATCCTCACCCACCACGGCCACCCCAACACCGACGGCGCCGACACGCTGTGCGAGGAACTCGGGTACCTGGCCCTGGCGGTGGAACAGGCCGCCGCGTACTGCGCCGAGACCGGCACGAGCCCTCGCGCCTACCTGGACATGCTGGCCCGCCGGCCCGCCGCAATGTTCGCCGCCGGCATCGAAGGCGGCGACTCCGCCCGCACCATCGCCCGGATCTGGCAGCTGACCCTGGACCGCCTCGCCGACACCCCGCTTGCCGGGGACCTCCTGCGCCTGCTGGCGTGGTACGCCCCCGTGAACATTCCCCGCGACCTCCTCGACGGAATCGCCGAACCCCCAGACCTCGCGGGCGCGATCGGCCGGCTCATCGCCTACAACATGGTCACCGACAACCACGACGGCACACTCACCCTGCACCGCCTCGTCCAAGCCCTCGCCCGCACCGCCGACCCCGACGACCCCCACCGCCCGGCCGCCGCCGTCCACCACGCCCGCAACCAGGCCGCTGCCCGCCTCGCGGGCACGTTCCCCCACCACGTCGACCAACCCGCGAACTGGCCCCGGTGCCGGGCCCTCCTCCCGCACACCAACGCCCTCACCCGCCGGCACACCTCCGACCTGGACACCCTCCACACCGCCCACGTCCTCGACCGCGCCGCCACCTACCAGCAGGGACAAGGAGCGCTGGCCCCCGCCATCCACGACTTCCAACGCGCCCTCACCACCCGCGAGCGGATCCTGGGCGATGACCACCCGAGCACGCTGGCCTCCCGCCACAGCCTCGCGTACGCGTACGAGTCGGCGGGTGACCTGGGCCGTGCGATCCCGCTGTACGAGCGCACGCTGGAGGACTGCGAGCGGGTGCTGAGCCCGGGGCACCCGTTGATCGCGGCGGTGCGGGCGAACCTGGAACGAGTGCGGTCCACGTAGGGGTTCCGCCGGCGCAATCAACCGGGCGGTGCTGTCGCGGATGGAGCATCCCAGGAGCATCTCTTGCCGTCATATATCGGCAAGCGATATATATGAATTATGAAGCCACTGAGAGAGCAGAGCTACCTCATCCTGCTCGCACTGGCCCCCGAGCCGCTGTACGGCTACGGGATCATCACCGCCGTCCGCGACCTCTCCGACGAGAGGATCAAGCTGGGCGCGGGCACCCTGTACGGCGCGCTGGACCGGCTCACCACCGACGGCCTGCTCGCGCTCGACCACGAAGAGGTCGTCGACGGCCGATTCCGCCGCTACTACAAGCTGACCGGCGAAGGCCGCCAAGCCCTCACCGCAGAAACCGAACGATTGGCACAGCTCGCCCAGCGAGCCGCGCGTCGTCTCGGCACCCCTCCCTTCGCGATCAACCCGGCGGGATGATGAACGATACGTACGAGAGCCGCAGCCGCCTGCTTATGCGTGCCTACCCACCCCGCTACCGCACCGCCCGGGAGGCCGAGTTCCTCGGCACCCTGCTGGATGCTGCCCCACCCGGCGCGACCCGCCCATCGGTACGCGACGCCTGGGACATCGTCCGCGGTGGTCTGACGACTCGGCTGCGTGACCGGCCTCCGCCACACCACTGGCTCGCCTACCGCCTGTTCGAAAAACGTGTCCCGCACCGATACCGCATGTGGGTCCGCGACGACGCCCTCGGCCGTTTCTTCTTCGTCCGCCGTAACCTCGGTGGCTATCTGATCACGTTCGGCGTCGTCTGGCTCGGAACGATCCTGGGCGGAGCCGGCTATACCCCTGTTCCGGCGTCCGGACCCTGGCGGTGGGCCTTCCTCGCCGTACTCGCACTGGGGATCCTCAACCCCCTGTACTCCAAGTCCGTCCGCATCCGCACCCTGCGCAAGCACGAATTCGCCGACGACGGAACCGACCCGACATCGAGCCGATTGCCTTGCCACCCGGGCCGGCCATGACCTTCGCGGGCGCACCGTCCCACATCCGGAGATGACTCGGCGCTCGGGGCTTCGGAAAGCAACACCCACCCGCTCGCCGGCACGAGCATCGGAACAGCCGGTGCCGTAGCTGTCGCTCCTTGAATGTCGGAAGTCCTGTGCACATCATCGCGTGCACAGGACTTCCGACTTTGTCGGCTGCGCTGCGGGACCACGACCACGGGGACGCCACACTTCGGAAACCACGCATCGGTAATCTCCGTCTGCCGCACGCGGCACAACGCGGCCAACAACGTCAGCCGCATCGGCGGCTTCATCCGCGCGATGTTCGCCGGGTACTCCTTCGCCGCCCGCGCCCGCCACGCGTCGACGAGCTTCTCCGACACGTCCCCGAACAGATCCGCCGGCAATGCCCGGAACCGAAGGTCTTCCGGATCTCCGTGCGGTGAGCCTTGATCCGGTCGCCCTGCCAGTCGTACGAACCGCCACGTACGCCACCGTGGCACCCGGCGCCTCCGCCGTCTCCGGGAACCGGGCCTCGACCTCGACCTCTCGGCTACGGAGAGCTACTCGCCACTTCGTCGCAGCCATACGAGCATCGGGCCGATGAGGGCATCAATCGGCGCCACTTTCTCATCACTGTCCGTGCGCAACCAGCTGGACCAATTATCACAACTGATCATGGTCGCCAAATTTGATGAGCCTTCAGCTCAGGTGATATTGGCGATTCTCATGATCAACATCGACAGTGAGCGTCGAGTTGTTTAGATCCCCGAATCGCTCACCCTGTGTGATTTTTGCCTGCATGCAACCGCTTCTGATCGATCGTCAGGTGGTGAAGATCACACCATGATCATTCTGTACCCGTGTCGCAGATCACATCCGAAGGGGCCTAGGATGGGCGCCGTTCCGGCAGCTTGTGAACCCGGTCACATGCGTGACACTGGGGGACTGAGAAGGGAGATGAGAGCGCGGTGAACCTGTACGCGCCGATCCTCGTGCTCGGGGGCATTGCCCTGGCCTTCGGAGTGGTCTCCCTCGTGATGGGGGCGCTCACCGGGCCCAAGCGTTACAACCGGGCCAAGCTCGAAGCCTACGAATGCGGCATCGAGCCGACCCCGCAGCCGGAGGGCGGCGGGCGATTCCCGGTCAAGTACTACCTGACGGCGATGCTCTTCATCGTCTTCGACATCGAGATCGTCTTCCTCTACCCGTGGGCCGTGTACTTCGACTCGCTCGGGATGTTCGGTCTCGTCGAAATGGCCCTGTTCGTCGCCGCGGTCTTCGTCGCCTACGCCTACCTGTGGCGTCGCGGCGGACTCGATTGGGACTGACGACCGTGGGACTCACAACCGACTGACGGAGAGAGGCGCATCCGCGTGGGTATCGAGGAGAAGCTGCCCAGCGGCTTCCTGTTGAGCACCGTGGAAGGGCTGGCCGGCTACTTCCGCAAGGGGTCCTTCTGGCCGGCCACATTCGGACTCGCGTGCTGCGCGATCGAGATGATGGCGACCGGAGCCGGCCGCTACGACCTGGCCCGGTTCGGCATGGAGGTCTTCCGGGCCTCGCCGCGACAGGCGGACCTGATGATCGTCGCGGGCCGCGTGAGCCAGAAGATGGCGCCCGTCCTGCGGCAGATCTACGACCAGATGCCCAACCCCAAGTGGGTCCTGTCGATGGGCGTCTGCGCGTCCTCGGGCGGCATGTTCAACAACTACGCGATCGTCCAGGGCGTCGACCACGTCGTCCCCGTCGACATCTACCTCCCCGGCTGTCCGCCGCGGCCCGAGATGCTCATGGACGCGATCATCAAGCTCCGCGAGGAGATCCAGTCGATGCCGCTCGGCGTCAACCGCGAGAAGGCCGCCCGCGCCGCCGAAGAGGCCGCGATGAAGGCGCTGCCGACCATCGAGATGTTGCCCGCGAGCGCCCGCCGAGGCGCGCACGAGCTCAACCCCGGCATCCCGGTCGGCCAGAGTCGGGAAGGGGGCGTGCGATGACCACCGCGAACGGCACCCCCAACGGCACCCCCGAGGACAAGGCCGGTCTCCCCGCCCCGCGCGACGCCGAGTCCATCGAGGTCCGCCACGGCATGTTCGGCGCGAGCGGGTCGGGCGACACCTCCGGCTACGGCAAGCTCGTACGCACCGTCGCCTTCCCCGGCCCCGCCCCCCGCCCCTACGGCGGCCCGCGCGGAACCGCCGACGGCGAAGGCGAGTTCGACCTCGTCGCCGACGAACTCTCCGGCGCGCTCGACGAAGCCGGCATCGAGTTCGACGAGGCGATCGAGAAGGTCGTCGTCGACCGCGGCGAGCTCACCTTCCACGTGCGCCGCGAGTCGCTGCCGCGGATCGCGCTGACCCTGCGCAACGACCCCGCCCTGCGCTTCGAACTGTGCACCGGCGTCTCCGGTGCGCACTATCCGCAGGAGACCGACCGCGAACTGCACGCGGTCTACCACCTGCGCTCGATCACCCACAACCGCGCGGTCCGGCTCGAAGTCGCCGTTCCCGACGCGGATCCGCACCTGCCGTCACTCGTGAGCGTGTACCCCGCGCTCGACTGGCACGAGCGCGAGACCTACGACTTCTTCGGCCTCGTCTTCGACGGACACCCGGCGCTCACGCGCATCCTCATGCCGGACGACTGGCCCGGCCACCCGCAGCGGAAGGACTACCCGCTCGGCGGCGTGCCCGTCGAGTACAAGGGCGCCCAGATCCCGCCGCCCGACCAGCGGAGGTCGTACAGCTGATGACCGATCAGACAACGACACCCCCATCCGCCGCGCACGCGCGGGAGACCACCGAGGGCCGGGTCTACACGGTCACCGGCTCCGACTGGGACGAGGTCGTGCAGGCCGCGGCCGACGCCGAAGAGCGCATCGTCGTCAACATGGGCCCGCAACACCCGTCCACCCACGGCGTGCTGCGGCTGATCCTGGAGATCGACGGCGAGACCGTCACCGAGGCCCGCTGCGGAATCGGTTACCTGCACACCGGCATCGAGAAGAACCTCGAGTTCCGCAACTGGACCCAGGGCGTCACCTTCGTGACGCGCATGGACTACCTGATGCCGCTGCACAACGAGACGGCCTACTGCCTCGCCGTCGAGAAGCTGCTCGGCATCGCGGACGACATCCCCGATCGCGCGCAGGTCATCCGGGTGCTCCTGATGGAGCTCAACCGGATCGCCTCGCACATGGTCTGCCTCGCCACCGGCGGCATGGAGATCGGCGCGCTCACCGTGATGACCTTCGGGTTCCGCGACCGCGAACTGATCCTCGACGTCTTCGAGATGATCACCGGGCTCCGGATGAACCACGCGTACATCCGCCCCGGCGGCCTCGCGCAGGACCTCCCGCCCGGCGCCGTCGACAAGGTCCGCGACCTCCTCAACATCCTCCCCGGCCGGATCCGCGAGTACGAGCTGCTGCTCAACGACAACGCGATCTTCAAGGGCCGCACCGAGGGCATCGGCTACCTCGACCTCGCCGGCTGCATGGCGCTCGGCCTCACCGGCCCGGTGCTGCGCTCCACCGGCCTGCCGCACGACCTGCGCAAGACGCAGCCCTACTGCGGCTACGAGAACTACGAGTTCGACGTCGCCACGGTCGACACCTGCGACGCCTTCGGGCGCTACCTGATCCGCATCGAGGAGATGAAGCAGTCGCTGCGGATCGTCGAGCAGTGCCTGGACCGCCTGGCCCCCGGACCGGTCATGGTCGGCGACAAGAAGATCGCCTGGCCCGCGCAACTCGCGCTCGGCCCCGACGGCCTCGGCAACTCGCTCGAGCACATCCGCACCATCATGGGCACCTCGATGGAGTCCCTCATCCACCACTTCAAGCTGGTGACCGAGGGCTTCCGGGTGCCGCCCGGCCAGGTGTACAGCGCGATCGAGTCGCCCAAGGGCGAACTCGGCGTGCACGCCGTCAGCGACGGTGGCACCCGCCCCTACCGCGTGCACTTCCGCGACCCGTCGTTCAACAACCTGCAGGCCATGGCCGCCATGTGCGAGGGCGGCCAGGTCGCAGACGTGATCGTGGCGGTGGCGAGCATCGACCCCGTCATGGGAGGTGTCGACCGTTGAGTACGGACCTGGGCATGCCGATGCCCCCGCCCAAGCCGGCTCCGCCGTTCCCGCCCGAGGTGCGCGCGCGCCTGGAAGTGGACGCGAAGGAGGTGATCGGCCGTTACCCGCAAGCCCGCTCGGCGCTGCTGCCGCTGCTGCACCTGGTGCAGGCCGAAGAGGGCTACGTGACCGGTACCGGCATCGAGTTCTGCGCCGACATCCTGGGCCTGACCACGGCCGAGGTGTCCGCGGTCTCGACCTTCTACACGATGTACCGCCGACGCCAGGGCGGCGACTTCCACGTCGGCGTGTGCACCAACACGCTGTGCGCGGTCATGGGCGGCGACGAGATCTTCGCGAGCCTCAAGGACCACCTCGGGATCGGCAACAAGGAGACCACCGCCGACGGCGTGGTCACCCTGGAGCACATCGAGTGCAACGCGGCCTGTGACTACGCGCCCGTCGTGATGGTCAACTGGGAGTTCTTCGACGACGCGACCCCGCAGTCGGCCAAGGAACTCGTGGACGGCCTGCGCGCCGGCCGGGACGCGGTACCCACCCGCGGCGCGCGGCTGTGCACCTTCCGGGACACCTCGCGCATCCTCGCCGGCTTCCCGGACGAGCGCCCGGGCGCGGTCGACGAGGGCGGCGCGGGCGGCGTACCGAGCCTGGTCGGCCTGCGCATCGCCAACGGCACGCACAAGGACGAACCGGCCCCCACCGCGAACGTGGCCGCTCCCCGGCGATCCACCGAGGAGACCACGAACGACGGTCCGCCCGCCCCGAGTTCGCACGACGCCCCGGCGAACACCGCGGAGTCGGACCCGGCCAACCCCGCGCCCCCCACCGAGGCCGGGCACGACAAGGACGGGGACACAGCGCCGTGACCGACCCCTCCATCCTCACCCCGGTGCTCTCCGCGAACTGGGACGAGCACCAGCCGTGGACGCTGGACACCTACCGTCGCGGCGGCGGGTACGACGGCCTGCGCAAGGCCCTCGCGATGCACCCCGACGAGGTCATCCAGACCGTCAAGGACTCGGGACTTCGCGGGCGCGGCGGCGCGGGCTTCCCCACCGGCATGAAGTGGGGCTTCATCCCGCAGAACGACGGCAAGCCGCACTACCTCGTGGTCAACGCCGACGAGTCCGAGCCGGGAACCTGCAAGGACATCCCGCTCATGTACGCCAACCCGCACGTGCTGATCGAGGGCGTGATCATCGCGTCCTACGCGATCCGCTCGGAGCACGCGTTCATCTACGTGCGCGGCGAGGTCGTCCCGGTGCTGCGCCGGCTGCAGAACGCGGTCCGCGAGGCGTACGCAGCCGGCTACCTCGGCAAGAACGTGCAGGGCTCGGGCTTCGACCTCGAACTCACCGTGCACGCGGGCGCCGGCGCGTACATCTGCGGCGAGGAGACCGCGCTGCTCGACTCGCTCGAGGGCCGTCGCGGCCAGCCCCGACTGCGCCCGCCCTTCCCGGCGGTCGCCGGCCTGTACGCGTCCCCGACCTGCGTGAACAACGTCGAGTCGATCGCATCGGTGCCGCCCATCCTGAACAGGGGCGTCGAGTGGTTCCGCTCGATGGGCTCGGAGAAGTCGCCCGGGTTCACGCTGTACTCGCTGTCCGGGCACGTGAAGCGGCCCGGCCAGTACGAGGCCCCGCTCGGGGTCACCCTGCGCCAGCTCCTGGACCTGGCCGGCGGCGTCCGCGAAGGGCACCGGATCAAGTTCTGGACGCCCGGCGGATCCTCCACCCCGATGTTCACCGACGAGCACCTGGACGTGCCCCTCGACTACGAGGGCGTCGGCGCGGCCGGATCCATGCTCGGCACCAAGGCGCTGCAGATCTTCGACGAGACCGTGTGCGTGGTGCGCGCGGTGCTGCGCTGGACCGAGTTCTACGAGCACGAGTCGTGCGGCAAGTGCACGCCGTGTCGCGAAGGCACCTACTGGCTCACCCAGTTGCTCACCCGACTGGAGCGCGGCGAAGGCACCGAGGAGGACCTGGAGACGTTGCTCGACGTCGCCGACAACATCCTCGGCAAGTCCTTCTGCGCGCTCGGTGACGGTGCGGCGAGCCCGATCCAGTCCTCGCTCAAGTACTTCCGCGACGAGTACCTGGCGCACTTCGAGCACGGCGGCTGTCCCTTCGACACGGCGGCGTCCACCGCGTGGGCGAAGACAGCGTTGGCTTCAACCGGGGCAGGAGCGCACAGCTGACATGACAGTCACGACCAACACCCCCGCGGGCGGGCCGCCGGCCTCCAGGCCCGAGGACCTCGTCACCATCTCGGTGGACGGGATCGACGTCAGCGTGCCCAAGGGCACGCTGGTGATCCGGGCCGCCGAGCTGATCGGCATCCAGATCCCGCGGTTCTGCGACCACCCCCTGCTCGACCCCGTCGGCGCGTGCCGGCAGTGCCTGGTCGACGTCGAGGGCCAGCGCAAGCCGCTCGCGTCCTGCACCACCACCGTCACCGACGGCATGGTCGTGCGCACCCAGCTCACCTCTCCGGTCGCCAAGAAGGCGCAGGACGGGGTGATGGAGCTGCTGCTCATCAACCACCCCCTCGACTGCCCCGTCTGCGACAAGGGCGGCGAGTGCCCGCTGCAGAACCAGGCGATGGGCTCGGGCCGCTCGGTCTCCCGCTTCACCGAGGTCAAGCGGACCTTCCCGAAGCCGCTGCGGATCTCCTCCGAGGTGCTCCTGGACCGGGAGCGGTGCGTGCTGTGCGCGCGCTGTACGCGGTTCTCCGAGCAGGTCGCCGGCGACCCGTTCATCGCGCTGATCGAACGCGGCGCGCTCCAGCAGGTCGGGATCTACGAGAAGCAGCCCTTCGAGTCCTACTTCTCCGGCAACACGATCCAGATCTGCCCGGTCGGCGCGCTCACGTCGACCGCCTACCGGTTCCGGGCCCGGCCCTTCGACCTGGTGTCCTCGCCGACCACGTGCGAGCACTGCGCGTCCGGCTGCTCGCTGCGTGCCGACCACCGGCGCGGCAAGGTGCTGCGCCGGCTTGCCGGCGACGAGCCCGAGGTCAACGAGGAATGGAACTGCGACAAGGGTCGTTTCGCGTTCCGCTACGCCACGCAACAGGACCGGCTCACCTCCCCTCTCATTCGTGACGAGGAGTCCGGCGAGCTGGTTCCCGCGTCCTGGTCCGAGGCGCTGAGCGTCGCCGCGCGCGGTCTCGCCGCCGCACGGGGCAACGCCGGCGTCCTCGTCGGAGGCCGGGTCACCCTCGAGGACGCCTACGCCTACGGCAAGTTCGCGCGGGTCGCGCTGGACAGCAACGACATCGACTTCCGGGCCCGCGAACACTCCGCCGAAGAGGCCGAGTTCCTCGCGTCGCACGTGGCCGGCACCGGACTCGGCGTGACCTACGCCGACCTGGAGAAGGCCCCCGGCGTCCTGCTGGTCGGGTTCGAGCCCGAGGACGAGTCGCCGATCGTCTTCCTGCGGCTGCGCAAGGCCGCTCGCAAGGGCCTGAAGGTGTACGGCATCGCGCCGTTCGCGTCGGCCGGCCTGGTCCGGATGAGCGGCCGGCTGCTTCGGGCCGCCCCCGGCACCGAGACCGAGTGGCTCTCCGCGCTCGCCGACACCGGCGTCGAGGGCGAGCTTGCCCGCGGCGCCGCCGAGGTGCTGCGGACGCCGGGCGCGATCGTGCTCGTGGGCGAACGCCTGGCCGGCGTGCCGGGCGCGCTGTCCGCGGCGGCGCGCTCGCCGCGACCACGGGGGCCCGGCTGGCCTGGATCCCGCGCCGGGCGGGTGAGCGCGGCGCGGCCGACTCGGGCGCGCTGTACAACCTGCTGCCCGGCGGTCGACCGGTCGGCGACCCCGCGGCCCGGGCCGAGGTGGCCGCCGTCTGGTCGGTCGCCGACCTGCCCGGCGGCTACGGCATGGACACCACGTCGATGCTGACCGCCGCCCGCGAACAGCGGCTGGCCGCGCTCGTGGTCGGCGGCGTCGACGTCGACGACCTGCCCGACCCCGCCGGCGCCCTCGCCGCCCTGGACGCGGCCCGCTTCGTGGTCAGCCTCGAACTGCGGCACAGCGCGGTGACCGAACGCGCCGACGTGGTCTTCCCGGTCGCCGCCCCGGCCGAGAAGCCCGGCACGTTCGTCGACTGGGAGGGCCGCGAACGCCCGTTCGCCACGGTCCTGAAGAAGGACCAGCTCGGCGGCGACCTCGCCGCGGTGATGTCGGACCTGCGCGTCCTGGACGCGATCGCCGAGGCGATGGCCGAGCAGCGCGATGGCACCGCGATCGAGCTGCCCTCGCTGACCGCGGCCCGACGCGAGATCCGCCGACTCGGCCGCTGGAGCGGCGACCGCGGTCCGGCGCCCGAGGTTCACGCCCGCGAACTCCCGCGCCCCGGCGCGGGCGAGGCCGTCCTGGCCACCTGGCGCCTGCTCCTGGACGAGGGACGCGCGCAGGACGGCGAACCACATCTGGCCGGCACCCGGCGCGCGCCGGTGGTCCGGCTGGGGCCGGCCACGGCCGCCGAGATCGGCGCCGAGGACGGTGGCGGCGTCACCGTGACCTCGCTGCACGGGGAGGTCACGTTGCCGCTGCGCATCACCGACATGACCGAGCGCGTGGTGTTCCTGCCCGCGAACTCGCCCGGCTCCTCGGTGCATCGCGCCCTGGGTGTCGGGGCCGGCGAGGTCGTCGAGATCCGACCCACCACCGCGGACTTCGCCCACGTGGAGGGTCCAGTCAAGGGAGAGCACGAAGTGCTTCAAAACAAGGGTGGTGACGGGCGACGGGCGGGCGGGGCCGGCCTCAACGGTCGGACCGTCCACGTCCCTGAGGAGGAGCGGTGACGGACAGCGGCATGCAGCTCGCCGCGGTCGGGTTTGGCACCGACGTCTGGTGGCTTGTCCTGCTCAAGGCGGTGCTCATCTTCGCGTTCTGCGTCGTCATGACGCTGTTCGCGATCTGGTGGGAACGCAAGGTCGTGGCGTGGATGCAGATGCGCATCGGGCCCAAGTACACCGGGCCCCAGGGTCTGCTCCAGTCCCTCGCGGACGGCGTGAAGCTCGCGCTCAAGGAGGACATCACCGTCAAGGGCGCCGACAAGGCCGTCTACATCATCGCGCCGATCGTCGCGATGGTCCCGGCGTTCATGGCGTTCGCGGTGATCCCCTTCGGCCCCGAGGTCTCCATCTTCGGCGAGCGCACCCACCTGCAGCTGACCGACCTGCCGGTCGCGGTCCTCTACATCCTCGCGGTCGCGTCCGTGGGCATCTACGGCATCGTGCTCGCGGGCTGGTCCTCCGGCTCGACGTATCCGCTGCTCGGCGGCCTGCGCAGCTCGGCGCAGATGATCTCGTACGAGATCGCGATGGGGCTGTCGTTCGCGGCGGTCTTCCTCTACTCCGGCTCGATGTCCACGTCGGAGATCGTCGCCGCGCAGCAGGACACCTGGTACGCGATCCTGCTGCCGGTCTCCTTCATCATCTACGTCGTCGCGATGATCGGCGAGACCAACCGCGCGCCGTTCGACCTCCCCGAGGCCGAGGGCGAGCTGGTCGGCGGGTTCCACACCGAGTACTCGTCGCTGAAGTTCGCGCTGTTCTTCCTCGCCGAGTACGTGAACATGGTGGTCGTCAGCTCGCTGGCCACCACCCTGTTCCTCGGCGGCTACCTCGCGCCGTGGCCGATCACCGCGGTCTGGGACGGCGCGAACTCCGGCTGGTGGCCCTTCCTCTGGTACTTCCTCAAGGTCCAGGCGTTCATCTTCGTCTTCATCTGGCTGCGCGGCACGCTGCCGCGGTTCCGCTACGACCAGTTCATGAAGATCGGGTGGAAGGTCCTGATCCCGCTCTCGCTGGTGTGGCTGATGCTGGTGGCCACCGTGCGCGCGCTCAAGAACGAGGGCTACGAGCAGTCCCGGATCATCATGTGGGTCGCGGGCGGCGTCGTCGTACTGCTCCTGCTGTCGATCCTGTGGGACGCGGTCGTGCCCAACAAGGACGAGGAGGCCGACGCGAAGGCCGCCGGGCCCGAGCCGTTCGATCCGATGGCGGGCGGGTTCCCCGTACCGCCGATGCCCGGACAGCAACTCCCGCCGGTGCCGCGTCGCAACGTGCGCAAACCGGAGCCGGTCGGCGTGCCGGCCGCGGCGGAGCTCCCGGACGACCGCACTGAAGGAGAGGCATAGACCCGTGCCCAAGTTCCTCGGACCGGTCGCGGGGTTCGGTGTCACCTTCGCGACGATGTTCAAGAAGGCCAACACCGAGTACTACCCGTACGAGAAGAAGGTCACCGCACCGCGATTCCACGGCCGGCACCAGCTCAACCGGTACGCCGACGGCCTGGAGAAGTGCATCGGCTGCGAACTGTGCGCGTGGGCGTGTCCCGCCGACGCGATCTTCGTGGAGGGTGCCGACAACACCGACGAGGAGCGCTACTCGCCCGGTGAGCGGTACGGCCGCAACTACCAGATCAACTATCTGCGCTGCATCTTCTGCGGCCTGTGTATCGAGGCGTGCCCGACCCGGGCGCTCACCATGACCAACGAGTTCGAGTTGGCCGACACCAGCCGGGCGAGCCTGATCTTCACCAAGGAGCAGCTGCTCGCCCCGCTGTACGAGGGCATGGTGGCCCCGCCGCACGCGATGTATCCGGACACCACGGACACCGACTACTACCTGGGCAAGGTCAAATCGGCCGCGCCCGGCACGAAGACCCAGGGGCAGCCCGGGGATTCGGCGGTATCGGCAGCGCAGGGGACGGAGGCCGGCCGATGAGTCCCGGTATGGAGTTCGCGGCCGAGGTCACCAAGACCTCCACCGGCGAGGCGCTGCAGTTCTGGGTGCTCGCGGGGGTCGCGGTGGTCGGCGCCCTGGCGACCGTGTTCATGAAGAAGGCGGTGCACAGCGCGCTCGCCCTGGTGACCACGATGATGTGCCTGGCGATCTTCTACCTCGCCCAGGGCGCCATGTTCCTGGGCATCGTGCAGATCGTCGTGTACACCGGCGCGGTCATGATGCTGTTCCTGTTCGTGCTGATGCTGGTCGGCGTCTCCTCGGTCGACTCGCTCAAGGAGACGCTGCGCGGACAGCGGATCGCCGCCGCCGGGCTCGGCCTGGGCTTCGGCATCCTGCTGATCGCCGGCATCGCCAACGCGTCGATCACGCACTTCACCGCGCTCGCGACGAAGGCCCCGGGCAGCCGCCCGGTGTACCCGGCCGAGACGGACGACGAGGCGCTGCGCGCGGTGGCCGAGGGCAATGTCCAGGGCCTCGCGCACCAGATCTTCACCAAGTACATCTGGGCGTTCGAGATGACCAGCGCGCTGCTGATCACCGCGGCGGTCGGCGCGATGGTGCTCGCGCACCGCGAGCGGCTCGTCCCGCGCAAGACCCAGCGCGAGCTGGCCGAGGCGCGCGTGCGCGAGAACAAGCAGCTCGCGCCGCTGCCCACGCCCGGTGTGTACGCCCGGCACAACGCCGTGGACGTCGCCGCGCTGCTGCCCGACGGCAGCATCTCGCAGCTGTCGATCAACGACACGCTCCGCGCCCGCGGCCAGATCCGCGACGTCAGCGCCGAGGTGGTGCACAGCGTCGCCGAGCTGGAGCGCGCCGGCGCCGACGATGACGACGAGGCGTGGCCGGAGGAGTCGGATCCGCCGCCGTCCGCACCGGTGCCCACCGCCCGGCAGGAGCACGATGACGCCGACGCTTCGTCAGGCGACGGCAACGGCAACGAGGTTGCCGCCGGCGCAGGCTCCAAGGAGGGGCGCCCGTGAACCCGGTGAACTACCTGTACCTGTCCGCGCTGCTGTTCACGATCGGCGCGGCCGGGGTCCTGCTCCGGCGCAACGCGATCGTCGTGTTCATGTGCATCGAACTGATGCTGAACGCCTGCAACCTCGCGTTCGTGACGTTCGGCCGCATGCACGACAACCTCGACGGCCAGATCATCGCGTTCTTCACGATGGTCGTCGCCGCGTGCGAGGTCGTGGTCGGACTGTCCATCATCATCGCCATCTTCCGCAGCCGCCGTACGGCCTCGGTCGACGACGCCAGCCTCATGAAGTGGTAGGTCGGAACCGGTGATCGAAACCTCCTCCCTGGCCTCCGGCGTCGTGCTCGCCAACGAGGGTGGCGGCGGGCTGCACTCCGTCGCCGCCGACGGCGCGTTCTCGGCGCTGTGGCTGGTCGTGGCCCTGCCCCTGCTCGGAGCCGCGCTGCTGCTCGTCGGTGGCAAGCGCACCAACGCCTTCGGCCACATCCTCGCGACCCTGATGGCCCTCGGGTCGTTCGTGGTCGGCGCGCTCCTGTTCGTGACCATGCTCGGCAAGGACGACGCGGACCGCTCCGTCGACCAGTTCCTGTGGACCTGGGCGCCGGTCAACGAGTTCCAGGCCGACATCGCCCTGCACCTCGACCAGCTCTCCATGGTGTTCGTACTGCTGATCACCGGCGTGGGCACGCTGATCCACGTCTACTCGATCGGCTACATGGCGCACGACGAGAACCGTCGGCGCTTCTTCGCCTACCTGAACCTGTTCGTCGCCGCGATGCTCCTGCTGGTGCTGGCGAACAACTTCCTTCTGCTGTACGTCGGTTGGGAGGGCGTGGGTCTCGCCTCCTACCTGCTGATCGGTTTCTGGCAGCACAAGCCCAGCGCCGCGACCGCCGCCAAGAAGGCGTTCCTCATGAACCGGGTCGGCGACTTCGGTCTGGCCGTCGCGATCTTCCTGATGTTCACCACGTTCGGCACCTTCGACTTCGACGAGGTACTCGGCGGCAGCGCGACCGCGAGCGACGGCACGATGACCGCGATCGGCCTGATGCTGCTGCTCGCCGCGTGCGGCAAGTCGGCGCAGTTCCCGCTGCAGGCCTGGCTCGGCGACGCGATGGAGGGCCCGACCCCGGTCTCGGCCCTGATCCACGCGGCGACCATGGTCACCGCCGGCGTGTACCTGATCACCCGCTCCGGGGAGATCTTCAACGCCTCCCCGGACGCCCAGCTCGCGGTCACCATCGTCGGCGCGATCACCGTGCTCTTCGGTGCCATCGTCGGTTGTGCGAAGGACGACATCAAGAAGGCGCTCGCCGCCTCCACGATGAGCCAGATCGGCTACATGATCCTGGCCGCCGGCCTGGGGCCGATCGGCTACGCCTTCGCGATCATGCACCTGGTCACGCACGGCTTCTTCAAGGCCGGGCTGTTCCTGGGCGCGGGGTCGGTCATGCACGGCATGAACGACGAGGTCGACATGCGCCGCTACGGCGGCCTGCGCAAGTACATGCCGATCACGTTCGTCACGTTCGGCCTGGGCTACCTCTCGATCATCGGCTTCCCGTTGCTGTCCGGGTTCTTCACCAAGGACAAGATCATCGAGGCCGCGTTCGCCAAGGGCGGTACGACCGGCTGGATCCTGGGCGGGGTGACGCTGCTCGCCGCCGCGCTCACCGCGTACTACATGACGCGCGTGATGCTGATGACCTTCTTCGGCAAGGAACGTTGGAAGGAGGCGCCCCGGGACGTGGCGGGCAACGCCGCGGCCGACTGGCACGAGCCGCACCCGCACGAGTCGCCGAAGTCGATGACCGGGCCGATGATCCTGCTGGCGTTCGGTTCGGTGTTCGCGGGCGGCCTGTTCGTGCTCAACGACGCGTTCGTGAACTGGCTGACCCCCGTGACCGGCTTCTCGCACGGCGACCCGCCGGTGGGCGAGTGGGCCGTCACCGGAGCGGCGGTCGCGATGTTCGCGCTCGGCACGTTCGTGGCGTACCTGCAGTACGCGCGCCGCGACGTGCCCGCCGTGGCCCCGGCCGCGGGCATGGCCACCGTGGCCGCGCGCAAGGACCTGTACCAGGACGCGATCAACGAGGGCCTGGTCATGCGGCCCGGCCAATACCTGACGCGCTTGCTCGTGTGGTTCGACAACCGCGGCATCGACGGATTCGTGGGTGGACTCGCGGCGTTCTTCGGCGGCACCTCGGCGCGGGTGCGCAAGGTGCAGACCGGGTTCGTCCGCACGTACGCGCTGTCCATGTTCGGCGGGACGTTGCTGGTCGTGGTCTGCACGCTGATGGCTCGGATGGCGTGACGATGACGACACGACCTCAGATCGCCCACCCCGTAGGCGTATTGGCGGAGGGACTTCGATGAACGGCCACTTTCCCTGGCTGACGACGCTCGCGGTGCTGCCGTTCGTCGGCGGCCTGTGCGTCGCCGCCGTTCCGGCCGGCAAGCGCAAGCTCGCCAAGAACGTGGCGCTGCTGTTCGCGCTGCTCACACTCGCGCTCGCGATCGTGGTGGCGACCAAGTTCGAGAACGACGGCGGTCGCTTCCAGATCACCGAGAGCTACAGCTGGATCTCCTCGTTCGGGGTGCGCTGGTCGCTCGGCCTGGACGGCATCGGGCTGGTGCTGATCCTGCTCACCGTCGTGCTGATGCCGTTGCTGATCCTCGCGTCCTGGAACGACGCGGACGACGCCCCGGTCAACGCCGACGGCTCGGCCGGCGCCGGCAAGCCCGCACCGCGCAGCACGCACGCGTTCTTCGCGTTGATGCTGATGGTCGAGGCCATGGTCGTGGTGGCCTTCGCGGCCACCGACATCTTCATGTTCTACGTCTTCTTCGAAGCCATGCTGATCCCGATGTACTTCCTCATCGGCGGCTTCGGCGGCGCGCAACGCTCGTACGCGGCAGTCAAGTTCCTGCTGTACAACCTGCTCGGCGGCCTGGTCATGCTGGCCGCGGTGGTCGGCCTGTACGTCGCCACCGCTGACCAGGGGATCGGGATCGACGGGCACGGCACGTTCGACCTGGCGCAGATCTCGCAGGCGGTGGCCACGGGTCGGCTCGACATCGACCCGACCGCCGAGAAGGCGATGTTCCTCGGCTTCATGTTCGCCTTCGCGATCAAGGCTCCGCTGTGGCCCTTCCACACCTGGCTGCCGGACACCATGACCGAGGCCACGCCGGGCGTCGCGGTGCTGGTGACCGCGATGGTCGACAAGGTCGGCACGTTCGCGATGCTGCGGTTCTGCCTGGAGATCTTCCCGAACGCGTCCAAGTTCTTCGCGCCGGTGGTGATCACGCTCGCGGTGGTCGGGATCATCTACGGCGCGCTGCTGGCGGTCGGTCAGACCGACATCAAGCGGCTGATCGCGTACACGTCCATCTCGCACTTCGGCTTCATCATCCTGGGCATCTTCGTGATGACCAGTCAGGGCCAGTCCGGCGCGACGCTGTACATGGTCAACCACGGCTTCTCCACCGCGGCCCTGCTGCTGATCGCGGGCTTCCTGATCTCGCGCCGCGGCAGCAAGACGATCGCCGACTTCGGCGGCGTGCAGAAGGTCGCCCCCATTCTCGCGGGTACGTTCCTGGTGGCCGGACTCGCGACCCTCTCGATGCCGGGACTTGCCCCGTTCGTGAGCGAATTCCTGGTGTTGGTGGGCGCGTTCGCGAAGTACAAGGTGGCCGCGCTCTTCGCGACCACCGGCATCGTGCTCGCCGCCCTGTACGTGCTGGTGCTGTACCAACGCACGATGACCGGGCCGCTGCGGCCGGGCAACGAGAAGCTCCGTGACCTGGTGCCCCGCGAACTCGCGGTCGTCGTACCGCTGATCGCGTTCCTGCTCGTGCTCGGCGTCTACCCGAAGCCGGTCCTGGACGCGGTGAACCCGGCCGTGGACCACACGCTCAGCCGGGTGGAGCAGAAGGACCCGGCGCCCACCAAGCCCATCGAACAGGCCGCGGGCACCGAGGCGCACACCACTGATGGAGGCTCCAAGTGAGCATTGGCACCGCCGCAACGGCAACGGCCGCCGTGACGAAGGTGGACGCGCCCACCATCGAGTACGGCAAGCTCTCGCCGATCCTGATCGTCGCGGGCATCGCCGTCGTCGGCGTGCTGATCGAGGCGTTCCTGCCCCGGCCGGCCCGCTACCGCGCGCAGCTCACCGTGGCCCTGGTCGGCATGATCGGCGCGTTCGGCGCGGTCGTGTGGCTCGCGCGCGACCTCCCGGACGGCCACCGCGGCAGCATCACCGCCATGGGCGCGGTCGCCGTGGACGGTCCGTCGCTGTTCCTGCAGGGCACGCTGCTGCTGATCGGCATCGCGTCGGTGCTGCTGATCGGCGAGCGCAAGCTGGAGCCGGCCGGGGGCGACGCGTTCGCGCCGCAGGCCGCGGCGGCGCCGGGCAGTCAGCAGGAGAAGGACGCCGCGGCGGCCGGGTGGACGCAGACCGAGGTCTTCCCGCTGACGATGTTCTCGCTCGCCGGCATGTTGCTGTTCCCGGCCGCGAACGACCTGCTGATGATGTTCGTCGCGTTGGAGGTGCTGTCGCTCCCGCTCTACCTGCTGTGCGGGCTCGCCCGGCGCAACCGGCTCATCTCGCAGGAGGCCGCGCTCAAGTACTTCCTGCTCGGCGCGTTCTCGTCGGCGTTCTTCCTGTTCGGCGTGGCCATGCTCTACGGCTACTCGGGCAGCATCTCGCTGGACAAGATCGGGGTCGCCTCGGCCGGCGCGATGAACAACGACGCGCTGCTGCTGATCGGGCTCGCGATGGTCGCGGTCGGCCTGCTGTTCAAGGTCGGCGCGGTGCCGTTCCACTCGTGGACGCCCGACGTGTACCAGGGCGCGCCGACCCCGATCACCGGGTTCATGGCCGCCGCGACCAAGGTCGCCGCGTTCGGCGCGATGATGCGGTTCTTCTACGTCGCGCTGCCGGGCATGCGGTGGGACTGGCGGCCGGTGATGATCGGCGTCGCGATCCTGACCATGGTCGCCGGCGCGATCATCGCGATCACCCAAACCGACGTGAAGCGCCTGTTGGCCTACTCGTCGATCGCCCACGCGGGTTTCATCCTCACCGGAATGATCGCGATGAACGACGCGGGCGTGTCGTCCACGATGTTCTACCTTGTGGCCTATGGGTTCGTCACTCTGGGTGCATTCGCGGTAGTCACACTGGTGCGCGACGCTCGCGGCGAAGCGACCCATCTGTCCCACTGGGCCGGCCTGGGCAGGCGCTCCCCGCTGGTCGCAGGAGTGTTCGCACTGTTCCTGCTCGCCTTCGCCGGGATCCCGCTGACCAGCGGTTTTACCGGAAAGTTCGCAGTCTTCCAGGCAGCGGCCCAAGGTGGCGCGGGCAACCTCGTGGTGGTCGGTGTGCTGTGCAGCGCGATCGCCGCGTTCTTCTACGTGCGGGTCATCGTGTTGATGTTCTTCTCGGAGCCCAAGGCGGACGGTCCGACCGTCGTCGTACCGAGCGTTATGACCACCGCTGCCATCGCGCTCGGGGTAGCCGTTACCGTGGTCCTTGGCATCCTCCCGCAGCCGCTTCTGGACCTCGCGGACAAGGCAGCCTTGTTCGTCCATTAAGCACGACGCAGAGACTCTGCGTGATCGACAGGAGAGCACCGTCATGGCGATCGTGGGGCCTTTCGGGCTGAGCGTCACGGACGAGACTCTCGACGCCGACATCAGAGCGGGGATGGCCGCCGTGGAGCAGGAGCTCCTGGCGGCCACCAAGAGCGAGTTCCCCTACCTGACGCAGACCTCGCGACACCTCGTCGAGGCGGGCGGCAAGCGGTTCCGGCCTCTGCTGGTCCTGCTCGCCGCCCAATTCGGTGACTGGCAGTCCCCGGGTGTGGTCCCGGCGGCGGTGGTGTGCGAACTGACGCACCTCGCGACGCTGTACCACGACGACGTGATGGACGAGGCCGCGCTGCGGCGCGGCGCGCCCAGCGCGAACACCCGGTGGGACAACTCGGTCGCGATCCTGACCGGCGACTTCCTGTTCGCCCGTGCGTCGGAGATCGTCGCCGACCTGGGCGACGACGCGGTGCGGATCCAGGCGCGGGCGTTCGCCCGGCTGGTGACCGGCCAGATCCGCGAGACGGTCGGACCGGGCACGGGCGACGACCCGGTCGAGCACTACCTGTCGGTGCTCGCGGACAAGACCGGTTCGCTGATCGCCACCTCGGGGCAGTTCGGCGCGATGTTCGCCGGCGCGGACGAGCACGTGGTCGACATCCTGACCCGCTACGGCGAGCGGTTCGGCGTCGCGTTCCAGCTGGCCGACGACGTGCTGGACATCGCGAGCGACTCGACGGCGTCCGGCAAGACCCCGGGCACCGATCTGCGCGAGGGCGTGCCGACCCTGCCGGTGCTGCACCTGCGGGCCGGCGTGGCCGGCTCGTCCCCGGCCGCCGACCGGCACCTGTTGAACCTGCTCGACGGTCCGATCACGGACGACGACGAGCACGCCGAGGCGCTTGGTCTGCTGCGCGCGCACCCGGCCTTGGCGAAGGCCCGTGAGGACACCCGGCGTTACGCCGAGGAGGCGCGCGAGGTGTTGGCTCCGCTGCCGGATTGCAGCGCCAAGCAGGCGTTGTCCTCGCTGTGCGAACTGGTCGTGGAACGCAGCGCATAGCGCCGTGCGGCCGGGGGTTCCATTGGTCGGGTGCCCTTGGCTGCGGTTTGTTCTCGGTCGGCTGGGAGGGGTTCCCGCCCACCCACCCGTTGCGTCAGGGGCGCGGGCTGCGGGTTACTGCTCTGGCTTGCGGCTGCTTCCCTGGGAGTAGGGAACTGCGGGACTGCGTCGGAGGGATGTAGGGCCGGGTCAGCTTCAGGTCCCGTACCGGAGTGCGTCGCGCCCCTTGAGGGGGACGTTTCCTCGTGACGTACGGCGGACGCCCCGAACCCGGCCCCGATGGTCCCCTTGTGGTGTCGCACTGAACCACTCGCATCAGGGGGCAACTGCCATGACCCGCACCACCCGTCGATCCGTGCCCTGGCGCTTCGCCGTGCCGGCCGCGATCGCTGCCGCAACCGTCGGCGCCGTGACGTTCGGACCGGCCGCGTTCGCCGACGACTCGCATCCCGCGCTGCCGGACCTGACGGTCGAACAGCTCGTCGCCAAGGTGACCGCCGCACACGCCGAGGCGATGTCCGGCACCGTCCGGATCGATACCGACCTCGGTGTGCCCACCGTTCCGGGCGCGGCCGGCGGCGGCCCGCAGGCACTCCTCGCCGGCACCAACAAGCTCCAGGTAGCCGTCGACGGCGCCGACCGGCAACGCGTCGGCATCATGTCCGACCTCGCCGAGTACAACGTCATCCACAACGGCCGCGACGTCTGGACCTACGACAGCCGCGGCCACTCCGTCACGCACACCACCGTCGACGCGGCGCGCCCCGACGTGGCGTCGCTCGTCCCGACCACGCCGCAGGACGCGGCCCGCCAACTGCTCGACCTGGTCGGCCCGACCACCGACGTCCGGGTCGACGGCACCGGCAAGGTCGCCGGGCGGGACGTGTACAAGCTCCGCTTCGCGCCGAAGGCCCAGGGCAGCCTGGTCTCCGGCGCGACGGTCAGTGTGGACGCCAAGACCGGCGTACCGCTGCGCGTCACGGTGGACACCGTCAAGGGCGGCAAGCCCGCGATCGACATCGGCTTCGAGGAGGTCTCGTACGACAAGCCCGCCGCGGGGACGTTCGACTTCAAGCCGCCGGCCGGGGCCAAGGTCGAGGAGGTCCCGCTGAACGAGGCCGCCGCGGCGGTCACGGCCCCGCACACGCCGGCCGTGCCGACCGCGCCGACGTCGCCGGCCGACAAGGCCCCGGCGCTGCTGGGCGAGGGGTGGGCGACCGTCGTCGAGCTGCCCGCCGGCGGCGAGGCCCAGGACGCCACCGGCCTGCTGGGCAAGCTCGGCAAGCCCGTTCCGGGCGGGACGCTGATCAACACCCGCCTGCTGACCGTCCTCTCCACCGACTCGGGCCGGGTCTTCGTCGGCGCGGTCGACGGGGACACTCTCCAGCGCGTCGCCGAGCAGCGGATCGCGGCTCAGCGATGAGCGCGTCCACGGTGGTCGGCACCGACGCGATCCGTACCGAGGGGCTGTCCAAGCGCTACGGCCGGGACCGGCTCGCCGTGGACGGACTCGACCTGACCGTTCCGGCCGGCTCCGTCTTCGGGTTCCTCGGGCCCAACGGTTCCGGCAAGACCACGACCATCCGGATGCTGCTCGGCCTGATCCGGCCGACCGGCGGATCGGTCACCCTGCTCGACGGCCCCATGCCCGGGGCCGTCGGGCAGGTCCTGCCCAGGGTCGGCGCGCTGATCGAAGGCCCGGCCCACTACGGCTTCCTGACGGGTCGCCAGAACCTGGACCGGCTGGACGCCGCCGACCCGACGTCCGACCCGCGCACCCGCAAGGCCCGGGTGGACGAGGCGCTCGGCAAGGTCGGCCTGACCGCGGTCTCCGGCCGCAAGGCCGGGGCGTACTCGCTGGGCATGAAGCAGCGCCTGGGCATCGCGTCCGCGCTGCTTCGGCCGCGCGACCTGCTGGTTCTGGACGAGCCGACCAACGGCCTGGACCCGCAGGGGATGCGCGAGATCCGCGCGCTGATCCGCGCGCTGGCCGCCGACGGGACGACGGTCTTCTTGTCCTCGCACCTGCTGGACGAGATCGAGCAGGTCTGCACCGACGTCGCCGTGATGAGCCACGGCAGGCTCGTCACGCAGGGCACCGTCGAGTCGCTGCGCGCCGGCACCCGCCCGCGCCTGGTCGTCACGACGCCCGACGCGACCGAGGCCGCCGCGTTGTTGACCCGGCTCGGCGCGACCGACGTGACGATCACCCACGACGGGGTCGAGGCCGACCCGGCGCCGCTGGAACCGGACGAGATCTGCGCGGCCTTGGTCCGCGCCGACGTCCGCATCCGTTCATTCACCCTCGCGCGACCGTCCCTGGAGGACGCGTTCGTCGCCCTGACCGGTGAGGGCTTCGATGTCACCGATTGACGCACTGCCCAAGACCGGCGTGCTCTCGCCCGCCTTCGAACACGCCACATCCGACACCGGGGCGTTCGGCTCGGAGCGCCTGCCGCGCCTGCGCGGGCTGATGCGCAGCGAGCTGCGGCTGGTCTTCCTGCGCCCGCGGACGGCCGCCATGCTCGGCTTCCTGGCCCTGGTGCCGGTGCTGCTCGGGATCGCGCTGCGCTACTTCCACGACGGCAGCTCCACCGGCGGCGGCGACGGGGGCGGCGGCCTGGAGTTCGTCAACCAGGTCACCGGCAACGGGCTGTTCCTGGTGTTCGCGTCGCTGGCCGCCGCGCTGCCGTTCTTCCTGCCGATGACGGTCGGCGTGGTCGCGGGCGACTCGATCGCGGGCGAGGCGCACAGCGGGACGCTGCGCTACCTGCTGGTCGCGCCGGCCGGCCGGACCCGGCTGCTCATGGTGAAGTTCGCCGCGATCCTGACCTTCTGCGTGGTCGCGACGCTCACCGTGGCGCTGTCGGCGCTGGTGGTGGGCGCGGCGCTGTTCCCGATGGGCGATGTGCCGTTGCTGACCGGCGACACGATCTCGATGGCCGAGGCGTCGTGGCGGGCGCTGCTGATCGCGCTATGCGTCGCGGCCTCGCTGGTGGGCCTCGCGGCGATCGGGCTGTTCGTGTCGACGCTGACCACGATTCCGGTGGCGGCGATGGCGACGACCGTGGGCGTGGTCATCGTGACCGCGATCCTGACCTCCATCCCGCAGTTGTCGGGGATCCATCCGTGGCTGTTCACCGACGGCTGGATGAGCTTCGGCGACCTGCTCCGCAGTCCCGTCCCCACCGACGACATCATGCGCAATCTCGGTGTCCAGGCCGCCTACACGGCCATCTTCGGCGCGGCCGCCTGGGCCCGGATGACCGAGCGCGACATCACGACGTGAGCGGCCGGGACTGCCCGTACGGGTGAATGTCGGATTGGCCGCGGTGCCCGGGGTGCACGTACGGCGGTATGAGGATCCGTGCAGTGATCGCGATCGTGTCGGCGGCCGTCTCCGCGTTCGTCGGCGCGGTGCCGGCCGGGGCGGCGGGGGCGGCGGGAACGGCGGGGACTTCCGGGGCGGTGGCCGGGACGTACTCGTATCTCGTGTTGACGGAGTCCGCCGGGGTGGCGGGGGCCGCGCTCGCCGCGTCGGCGGTGCAGCGGGCCGGGGGCGCGGTGGTGCAGTCGTACGGGCAGGTCGGGGTGGTCGTGGCGCGCGGTGACGCGGGGCTCGCGGCGGCGGTGCGGGGACAACCGGGGGTGGCTCGGGTCGGGGCGACCCGGACGGTGCCGGTGCGGACCCCGGAGCCGGCCGAGCGGACCGCGCCGGCGGATCCCGGGGAGGCCGCCCAGTGGAACCTGGCGCTGGTGCGCGCCTACGAGGCGCAGCGGATCACCGAGGGCAGTCGCGACGTGGTGGTCGCGGTGGCCGACTCCGGCGTGGACGACCGGCATCCCGATCTCGCCCCGAACTTCGACGCCGCGCTGTCGGTGGACTGCTCGACGGGCCGGCCGGTACAGGGGAACGCCGCGTGGCGCGCGCCGCGTTCGGACCACGGTACGCACGTGGCCGGCACGATCGCGGCGGCTCGCAACGGCACGGGCGTGGTGGGGGTGGCGCCGAAGGTGCGGATCGCGGCGGTGCGGATCGGCGACGCGGACGCGATGTTCCACGGCGAGGCGAGCGTGTGCGGGTTCGTGTGGTTGGCCGAGCACGCGGCGCAGGGGCTGCGGATCGCCAACCACAGCTACTACAACGACCCGTGGTGGCTGCTGTGTCCGGAGGACGAGGACCAGGCGGTGATCCACGAGGCGGTGCGTCGCGCCGCGGCGTACGCGGCCGGCAGGGGCGTCCTGTCGATCGCCGCCGCGGGCAACGAGAACTACGACCTCGCGCACAAGACGGTGGACCCGTACAGCCCCAACGACGCGGCCGCCACGCCCGCGACGCCGCGTCCCGTGACCGACGCGTGCCGGTTGCTGCCGGCCGAACTCCCGGGTGTGGTCACGGTCGCGGCGGTCGGCGCGGACGGCACGCGGGCGAGCTACTCGAACACGGGCCTGGGCGTCGTGGACCTGGCGGGGCCGGGCGGAAGCGGCTCGGCGGGCGATGCCGGCGTGCTGTCGACGGCGCGCGACGGCGGCTGGGCGACGAAGCAGGGCACGTCGATGGCCGCACCGGCGGTGGCCGGCGTGGCCGCGCTGATCGCGTCCGAGCATCCGGATTGGGGTCCCGACGCGATCGCGGCCCGGCTGTACGCGACGGCGACCCGGCTGCCGTGCGCGGCGCCGTGCACCGCGGCGGGCGATGTCGACTCGTTCCACGGACACGGCCTGGTCGACGCGTTGCGGGCGGTGGACCCGGCGGCCTCAGCGGGGCCGGACATCATCCCGTGTGGGGGAAGCGGGTGCGGATCGCGGTGATGTGGGTGTCCCGGGAGACCGGGCCGGCGAAGCGGAGGCGGTGAAGTCCGGCTCCAGCGCGTCCAGTCCGTCGACGAGCCAGTGCAGGCGCGCGAGCCACGGCGCGGCGTCCGGGGCGGGGGCGGCCAGGGCCGCGTCGATCGCCGTCATCAGCTCGCCCTTGCGGCGGATCGTGGCCGGGCTCACCGCGCGCAGGCAGACGTACTGCCCGCTCAGGTACCCGTCCCACTCCGCCTCGGCCTCGGCCGGATCGGCCCAGTGCCCGACGAACCACGACCGCAGCCGTGCCGTCCCGCCGGCCGCCTCGGCCAGGGCGAACAGGTCGGCGGGCACCATCTCGGCACCGTCGGAGCGCAGGTAGGAGGGCAGCGGCAGGAGCCCCTCCAGCATGTCGCCGCGTACCTGGTCCGGGTCCAGGCCCAGCGTCGCGCACAGCACGGGCAGGGTCACGAACTCCCGGGTCACGTACGCGTCGTCGGCCGCCGACATCGGGTGATCCCCGTTGACCTCGCGATATCGCTCGGCCACCGCCCGCGCCGCCGTCGTCGTCGTTCGTTCGACCTGGTCCGTCATCGGTACACCTCCCGGTCCGCCACCCGGCGCGGATCGCCGCCGGCACATCAGAGGGCAGGCTAGGCGCCCATCGTTGCGGCGCCCGCCGAAGTGTCACGAGTGCCGCGCCCGGCAACGTTTGCCCCGTCGTGGTGTTCGGTGCGGTTCCTCGGCGTGCCGCCGGAACGTTCTCGTACTGGAGTACTTGGACGTTTCGGCGGTGCGTCGAGGGGCCGTGCCGGGCGCCGCGACGGGGCAAACGTTGCCGGGCGCGGCACGAGGGTAGGGCGGCCGGGGTGAGAGGGTGACGGTGTGCACGAGTCCACGCGGAGCTACGGGTACGTGGGGCCGGCCGAGATCCGGGCCGGCGCGGTGCGGGCCGACGCCGAGGGTCGGCCGATCCGCTCGGCCGCCGACTTCGCGGCCTGGGTGCGCGAGCAGGAACGGGACGACCTGGCCGAGCCGTTCACGTACGTCGTCGGGCCCGACGGGGTGCTGCGGCTCGCGCCGAGGCGGAGCGAGCATGTGGCCTGTGCCGGTGGCGCGCGGGTGCTCGGCGCGGGCGAGATCGCGTTCGCGCGCGAGGCGGGCAGGTGGCTCGTGACCGAGATCAGCAACCAATCGACGGGTTATTGCCCGGACCCGGACACCTGGCCGGTGGTCGCCGCCGCCGTCGAGCGGGCCGAACTCGCGCATGCGGGCGGCTTCACCCACGCGTTCGTCTTCCGCCGCTGCCCGGATTGTGGCGAGCACAACGTGGTCAAGGAGGCCGACTTCGTGTGTGTGTGTTCTGTGCGGGGGAGCTTCCGATGTACTGGAACATCGATCCGAATGCCCAGGTCAGGGACGTGCGCTGACAGCACGGTGCGGGCTGCCGGCAGGTCGGCGTGCGCGCTGACAGCGGCCCGTGCGGGCGGTCAGCGGTCTGTGCGGGGGCTGCCGGCGCCCGGGCGGATGCTCTTGCACATGGACACCACGAGCAACACCTCGCCCAAGGCCCCGGGAGTGATCGCCTCCTTCACCCGCTTCGTCGTCATCGGCGGCGGCGTCGGCCTCGCGAGCAGCGCGACGCTGGTCCTGCTCGCGGGCAGCGTCCCGTTCGTGGCGGCCAACGCGCTGGTGACCATCGTCTCGACGCTGATCGCGACCGAGCTGCACAGCCGGTTCACCTTCGGCGGCGACAAGCCCGACAAGAGCGACCACGCGAAGGCGGCGCTCACCGTCCTGGTCTGCTACCTCTTCACCACGGCGGCGATGCTCACGCTCCGCGCGATCAACCCGCACGCCGGCGTCCTGGTCGAGCAGTCGGTGTACCTCTCGGCCTCCGGCCTCGCCGGCATCGGCCGGTTCGCCTTCATGCGCCTGGTGATCTTCGCCAAGGCCAAGGGCCCGAAGGCCTCCCAGCGGGTGCTGGCGCGCGAAGCGGTCGTGACCGCGGCCTGACCCGCACCGACCCGACGGGTCGGCTCGCGCGCGTCGGCGAACGTGTCCCGGCGACGCGCCACATCGAGTCGGCCCGTCCACAGCGCAAGACCTCTCGACCGGCCCCACGACTTCGCGCTCATGCGCGGCGAGCGTGGGGCTCGGTCGTTTTCGTCGTCGGTCGTCGGTCGTCGGTCGTCGGTCGTCGGTCGTCAGTCGACGAAGCAGAACTCGTTGCCCTCGGGATCGAGCATGACCCGGAACGAGCCCTGCTCGTCGGTGACCGTCTCGCCCCGCGCCGTCGCTCCGAGCGACACCGCCAGCTCGATCGCGGCGTCGATGTCCTCGACCACGAGGTCGAGGTGCAGCCGATTCTTGCCGGCCTTGTCCTCCGGTACGGGCTGGAACGACATCCGCACCGACCCCGCCGGCTCGACATGCGACCACCCACGCTCACGATCGACGGGTTCACCCCCGAGCAACCCGGCCCAGAACCGCACCAGGGAATGCGGATCACGGCTGTCCACGACAATCTGCTGCAGGTCTATTCGCACGACCCAGAGCCTATGAGAAGCCCCCTCCGCACGATCGGGTGAACCGGGTCCGCGCGGCTCCCGAGCGATCGGCCGCGAATCTAGGCTGAACGTGTTGCCTCGGGGAGGGGAGGGCTGGGTGTGATGACCATCGGATCGGTGTATCCCAATCGTGTGGAAACCGATGAGGAACCGAACACGCCGCTGTTGGCCGAGTTCTTCGCGCTGTCCGAGCGGCTCGAGAACGATCGCGTGGAGTTCATCGACGGGAATATCAACGTGGCACCACCGCCGGACGGGGATCACGAGACGATCATCGACCAGCTGCGGCTGCAGATGCTCGGTTCGGCGATCGCGTTGAGTGCGTCGGGAAACAAGGGCTTGGCCCTCCCAAACGGCGATTTCGTCGTTCCGGACACGACGTATGTATCGCGCGGAGGGCTGCGGCACGCCCCGTCGTGGATGACACCGGACGATGTGCTGCTCGTGGTCGAGGTCACTTCATCCGATCCCACCCGTGATCGGATGAAGAAGTACCGGTCCTATGCGCTCTCCGGCATCCCCTTCTACCTCCTTGTCGATCGTCAGAACGGCAAGGTCATCCTGTTCTCGGATCCGGAGCGGGATGCCTACGCGGGGCGCAACGAGGTGGCCTTCGGCAAGAAGTTGGTCCTGCCCGCGCCATTTTCGTTGACGATCGACACTGCGGACCTGGTCGACTGAAGAGCGTGCCCCCTCCGCACGATCGGGTGAACCGGGTCCGCGCGGTTCCCGAGCGATCGGCCGCGAATCTAGGCTGAACGTGTTGCCTCGGGGAGGGGAGGAACGGGTGTGATGTCCGTCGAAGCTGTGTACACACATTGTGTGGAAACCGACCGCGGTCGTCGACTGACAGTGAGGACGTGACGTCGTGCCGGACGGTTCGGACAGTGGTCTCAGCCCGCTCGCGCGGCGGGTGCTCGCGTGCATGTTGGCGGTGCCGGAGGGGATCAAGTTCACCGGCAAGGATCTGACCGATGTGATGCCCGAGGGGCCCTATCGGATCCAGAAGGCGTTGCGGGAGCTCGGGGCGACCGGGCATCGGACCGTGCGGCGGCTCAAGAAGCCCAATGGGCAGTTCTACGTCGAGGTCGAGTATCACGCCACGCCGGTCGAGACCGACGACTCACCGTCCTGACTGATTGACGTAATTACGTAAATTCGTAAGCCTGGCGATGTGCCGAACCGATCCGAGCAGAACGATGAGCACGCGGCCCTCGTCGCGCGCCTGGACGCGCTGACCGAGCGCGTCGCGACCCTGGAGGCCGCGGCCGGCGCGCGGGCGGTCGCCGAGCCGGCCGCCCGATCCGATACCGGGCCGGACGACGAGCCGTTCTGGGTCCTGGAGAAGCTCAAGGAGCAGTCCGGCGCGGGCACGCTGCTGTACGCCGGCGTGCTCGAACTGCCGTCGGGGCATCCGATCGAGTGGCAACTCGAGACGGACGCGGACGCGTTGCTCGCCGACGACTGGGCGTCGTTCGCCGAGAGCCTCGTCGCGCTCGGCCATCCCGTGCGGCTGTCGCTCCTGCGCGAGGTCCTGCACGGGACCTGCACGGCCGCCGAACTCGGCGCCCTCGACGGCATGGGCACCAGTGGGCAGGTGTACCACCACCTGCGTCAACTCGTCGCCGCCGGTTGGCTCCGCACGGTCGGCCGAGGGCGCTACGAGGTGCCCGCGGTGCGGGTCGTCCCGCTGCTGGCGGTGCTGTTCGCCTCGCGCTCCTGAGCGGGCCGGCACGTGCACACATCGAACCCGACGAACGAAACGCATGGACCGAAGAAGCGAGGAGAGCCGGTGGAATTGGAGAAGCATGTCCGCGAGGCCGCCGACGACTTCGTCGCCGCGGGGCAGCCGGGCGTCGTGGTCGGCGCGATAGCCGGCGACGACACCGCGATCGCCGGGGTCGGTGACGACGCCCCCGACGCCCACACGCTGTTCGAGATCGGGTCCGTGACCAAGACGTTCACGTCCCTGGCCCTGTTCAACCGAACCCGGGCCGGCGAGGTCGCGTACGATCAACGGCTCGCCGAGCTGCTGCCGGCGGGCCGACGCGTACCCGAGCGGGACGGCCGCGCGATCACCCTGGTCGACCTCGCGACGCACACATCCGGATTGCCGCGCCTGCCCAAGGGCGCGATGCCGCGCGTGCTGTTCGACAAGCGCGACCCGTACGCGCGCTTCACCGCCGACAAGGTCCTGGCCGGCCTCGCCCGGACCCGGCTGCGCTCGGTGCCGGGCACGACGGTGACCTACTCCAACCTCGGAGTCGGCCTGCTCGGCCTGGCCCTGGCCCGGCAGGCCGGCACCGACTACGCGACCCTGATCGCCCGCGAGATCACCGAACCGCTCGGGATGACGGACACCGTCGTCACCGTCGACCCGACCCGTGCCGCCCGGCTCGCGCGGGGCCACACCAAGTCCGGCAAACCCGCGGCCCCGTGGACGTTCGACGCGCTCGCCGGCGCCGGTGCCCTGCGCTCCACCGCGGCCGACATGATCGTGTTCCTGCGGGCCCACCTCGGCACCGGGATCGGCGCCGAAGCCCTGCGCGCGGGCGACGCGTCGCGCCGACCGACGCCCGATGGCACCTGGATGCAGCCGGGCTGGGTCGGCGCCGGCAAGGAGGTCCCGTTCTATCTGCACGATGGCGGGACCGGCGGCTTCTCGTCGTTCATCGGCCTGTTCCCCGGCCGGCGCGCGGGCGTGGTCGTGCTCGCCAACTCGGCCGCGGACGTGTCCGAGGCGGGCCTGCGCTTCCTCGGCACGGTCGCCCGGCTCACCGCGTAGGCCACGCCCTAGGATCCCGATCATGCGGACCATCACCGTCGATCAGGTACGAGGCCACTTCCGGCGGGCCGCGCTCGAGCACGGCTTCGTGCTCGATCCCGCTCAGGAACAGGCCGCGGATCGGCTCGCCGAACTCGGCGCCGCGCTGGGTCGCGGCCGTCGGCGCGGACCGTTCCGCCGGACGCCGCCGCGCGGCCTGTACCTCTGGGGACCGGTCGGGCGCGGCAAGAGCTGGCTGTTGGACACGTTCTTCGAGGCCGTCGCGCTGCCCGCCGAGCACCGCACACGCGTGCACTTCCACGCCTTCTTCCGCCGTCTGCACGAGGCGGTCCGACGGCACCGCGACGACCACGGCCACGAGCACAGCGCCATCGACGCGGCGGTGTCCGAACTCCTGGGCGACGTCGAGCTGTTGTGCTTCGACGAGTTCCACGTGCACGATCCGGGTGACGCGATGCTGGTCACCCGGCTGCTGCGCGAACTGCACGCGCGGGGCGTGGTTCTGGTCACCACGTCCAACTACCCGCCGGCCGGCCTGCTCCCCAACCCGCTCTATCACCACCTGTTCGAGCCGACCATCCGCGAGATCGAACAGCGGATGGACGTGGCCACGGTGGCCGGTCCTCGCGACTACCGGACACTGCCCGGGGCCGCGGCTGCGGACACCGCGTTCACTCGCGGCGCGATCCTGTGGCCGGGCGATCCCGAGCAGTTGCGCGGCGAGGGGCTCGAACCGCCCGCGCCCGCCGAGGCGGTGACGCTGCGCGTGAACAACCGCGACCTGCGGGTCGCGGCCGCGCGAGCGGACGTGCTTTGGTGCGGGTTCGACGTGCTGTGTGAGGGGCGGACGTCGGCGCTGGACTACCTCGTGCTTGCCGAGACGTACGCCACGTGGGTGATCGACCGAATCCCGCCGTTGAAGTCGGCGACGGGCGAGGCCCGGCAGCGCTTCGTCAATCTGATCGACGTGTGCTGCGATGCCGATGTCCGGCTCTTCCTGAGCAGTGATCGCCCGCTGGAGGAGCTGCTCGCCGGGGACGACCTGCCCACCGACATCGTTCGCACGGCGAGTCGGCTGTCGTTGTTGCGACGGGTCGGCTGAGCGGCCTCAAACGCCGGCCGGGCTGAAATCAGCCCGGCCGGCGTTTGAGGACACACACGGCCGCAGGCCGTGACCGTGCTACTTGATCGTCCAGGTGTCGTTCCCCTGGATGAGCGACGCGAGGTCGCCCGGGCCCTGCTTGGTCGTGGCCTCCGCCAGCTGAGCCGACATCAGGCGGTCGTAGACCGGTCGCTTGATGTCGCGGAAGACGCCGATCGGGGTGTGCGTGTTGCTCGTGAGGTCGCCCAGTCGGGTGAGCGCGAACGCCAGCTCCGGGTTGTCCGCGTGCGCGTCGTGGACCATCAGCGCGTCCTCGCCGACCTTGGCGACCTCGGCCACCTCCAGCGAGCCCTCATGGCCGCGAACGACGCCGAACTGACCCTCCGCGCCGAATCGGATCGGCTGCCCGTGCTCCAGCCGGATCGTCACGTTGTCGCGCTGCTCGGGGTCCTTGAGCTGCTCGAACGCACCGTCGTTGAAGATGTTGCAGTTCTGGTAGATCTCCACCAGAGCCGTGCCCTCGTGCTCCGCCGCCGCGCGCAGCACCGACGTGAGGTGCTTGCGGTCGGAGTCGATCGACCGGGCCACGAACGACGCCTCGGCGCCGATGGCGACCGACAGCGGGTTGAACGGGTGGTCGAGCGAACCCATCGGGGTGGACTTGGTGATCTTGCCGGCCTCGGAGGTCGGCGAGTACTGACCCTTCGTCAGACCGTAGATCCGGTTGTTGAACAGCAGGATCTTGAGGTTGACGTTGCGCCGCAGCGCGTGGATCAGGTGGTTGCCGCCGATCGAGAGCGCGTCGCCGTCACCGGTGACGACCCACACCGAGAGGTCCTCGCGCGAGGTGGCCAGACCGGTGGCGATGGTCGGCGCGCGCCCGTGGATCGAGTGCATGCCGTACGTATTGAGGTAGTACGGGAACCGGCTGGAGCAGCCGATGCCCGAGATCCACACGACGTTCTCCTTGCGGAGACCGAGCTCGGGCAGGAAGCCCTGCACCGCCGCCAGGATCGCGTAGTCACCGCAACCCGGGCACCAGCGCACCTCCTGGTCCGACTTGAAGTCCTTCATGGACTGCTTGGCATCGGCCTTCGGGACGAGCGACAGCGAAGGGAAGCCGCCGGCGCCGTTCGCGGACTCAGACACTCTCGATCACTTCCTGGATGACGTGCGCCAGTTCCTCGGACTTGAACGGCAGGCCGCGCACTTGGTTGTACGGCATGGCGTCGACAAGGAACTTGCCGCGCAGCAGCAGGGCGAGCTGTCCCAGGTTCATCTCCGGGACGATCACCTTGTCGTACGCCTTGAGCACCTCGGCCGTGTTGGCCGGGAACGGGTTGAGGTGGCGCAGGTGGGCCTGCGCGACCTTGCCACCCGCCGCGCGCACGCGGCGGACCCCCGCCGCGATCGGGCCGTAGGTCGAACCCCAGCCGATCACGAGCACCTTCGCGTCACCGGTGGCGTCATCCACCCACAACGGGTCGATGTCCTTCGCGATGCCGTCGATCTTGGCCTGGCGGGTGCGGACCATGAAGTCGTGGTTCGCGGGGTCGTACGAGATCGACCCGATGCCGTCGGCCTTCTCGATGCCGCCGATGCGGTGTTCGAGGCCCGGCGTGCCGGGGACCGCCCACGGGCGGGCCAGCGTCTCGGGGTCGCGCTTGTACGGCCAGAACTCCTTGCTGCCGTCCGGCATCTCCTGGTTCGGCTCGGTCGCGAACTCGACCCGCAGGTCCGGCAGTTCGGACATCTCCGGGAGCCGCCACGGCTCGGAGCCGTTGGCGAGGTAGCCGTCGGAGAGGACGAAGACCGGGGTGCGGTACTTCAGCGCGATCCGCGCGGCCTCGATGGTGGCCGCGAAGCAGTCGGACGGGGTCTGGGGGGCCACGATCGGCACCGGCGCCTCGCCGTTGCGCCCGAACATCGCCTGGAGCAGGTCGGACTGCTCGGTCTTGGTCGGCAGACCGGTCGAGGGGCCGCCGCGCTGCACGTCGATGATCAGCAGCGGCAGCTCCAGGGAGACCGCGAGACCGATCGTCTCGGACTTGAGCGCGACACCCGGACCGGACGTCGTGGTCACCCCGAGCGAGCCGCCGAAGGACGCGCCGAGCGCCGCTCCGATGCCCGCGATCTCGTCCTCGGCCTGGAACGTGCGCACGCCGAAGTTCTTGTGCTTGGCGAGCTCGTGCAGGATGTCGGAGGCCGGGGTGATCGGGTACGAGCCCAGGTACACCGGCAGCTCGGACAGTTGGCCCGCGGCCACCAGGCCGTAGGACAGCGCGAGGTTGCCGGTGATGTTGCGGTACGTGCCGGCGGGCAGCTTGGCCGGTGCCACCTCGTACGAGATCGCGAAGTCGTCGGTGGTCTCGCCGAAGTTCCAACCCGCCTTGAACGCCGCGACGTTGGCCTCGGCGATCACCGGCAGCTTGGCGAACTTCTTGCGCAGGAACGCGATGGTCGCCTCGGTCGGCCGGTGGTACAGCCACGACAGCAGACCGAGCGCGAACATGTTCTTCGCGCGCTCGGCGTCCTTCTTCGAGATCTCGAACTCGGCCAGCGCGCCGACCGTCAGCGTGGTCAGCGGGATCGCGTGCACGTTGTAGGCCTCGAGCGAACCGTCCTCGATCGGGCTCTGCGCGTAGCCGACCTTGGCCATCGCGCGCTTGGAGAACTCGTCGGTGTTGACGATGATCTCGGCCCCGCGCGGCAGGTCGCGGATGTTGGCCTGGAGCGCGGCCGGGTTCATCGCGACCAGCACGGTCGGGGCGTCGCCCGGCGTCAGGATGTCGTGGTCGGCGAAGTGGAGTTGGAAACTCGACACACCCGGGAGCGTTCCTGCGGGTGCCCGAATCTCGGCAGGGAAGTTGGGCAGGGTCGACAGATCGTTTCCGAACGTCGCCGTTTCGGACGTGAAACGGTCGCCCGTCAGCTGCATTCCGTCACCGGAATCGCCGGCGAACCGGATCACAACCCGGTCGAGTTGCTTGACCTGCTTGGTCACGGGGGAGGACCTCCTCGGCGCTGCGGCGGTTGGTCCGCGCACCGCGCGGATGTCGCAGTTTCATCGTACGGCGGCACACACGGGGGCCGTGGCGCCCCCCGGGGCGGGCGATGATTCGCCCTGGCGCGTGACGTGAGCGGCGTCACGCTTGGGACAAGGCCCACGGAGGGCCATATGTCCTGCTTTGTCCGATCAAATCGATAGCACGACCTTTGTAAGGACGGCGGCATCGATCGACCGGATGATTGCATGGGTCCAGTAATTCGATCCCTACGATGTCAGGATCCGAGATACGCGAGTACCGCGAGGACGCGTCTGTGATCGGTGTCACTGGGGGCGAGGCCGAGCTTCCCGAAGATGTTGCTGACGTGCTTCTCCACCGCTCCGTCGGAGACCACGAGGGCCTGCGCGACGGCCGCGTTGGTGCGCCCCTCGGCCATCAGGCCGAGCACCTCGCGCTCGCGGGGTGTGAGCTTTTCCACCACGTCGCGCTTGCGGGTACGGCCGAGCAGCTGGGACACGACCTCGGGGTCGAGGGCGGTTCCGCCGTTCGCCACCCGCTCGACCGCAGCGACGAAGTCGCCGACGTCGGCGACCCGGTCCTTGAGCAGATAGCCGACCCCGCTCGTGTTGCCCGCGAGCAGTTCCGTCGCGTACCGCTCCTCGACGTACTGCGACAGGACGAGCACGCCGACGGTCGGGAGTGTCGCGCGCATCTTCACCGCCGCGCGAATGCCCTCGTCGGTGTGGGTCGGCGGCATGCGCACGTCCACGACACAGACGTCCGGGCGGAGCTTCTCGGCGACCGCGACGAGTTGCTCGGCGTCCCCGACCTCGCCCACGACCTCGTGGCCGCGAGCGGTCATCAGACGTGACAAACCATCCCGTAGTAGTACGGAATCCTCAGCGATGACGACGCGCACAGCGCTCACATCCCCCAAATCCGGTAGCCGCACCCGGGGAAACGGGTGCGGCTACAGTCTTCCGGATTCGCGGGCCTGCGGCGTACCGCAAGCGGGTGGATATCAGTGCCGCCGGCGGGTCAGAGCGGCAGCCACACGGTGATCCGAGTGGGGCCGCCCTCGGGGCTGTCCACGGTCAGCGTGCCGTCCACCCCGCGCACCCGCTCGGTCAGGCCGGCCAGGCCCGAGCCCTTGCCCAGGGAGGCGCCGCCCGCGCCGTCGTCGGCCACGATCAGGAACATCCGACCGCCCTCGTGGCCCACGGTCACCCACGCGTGCCTGGCACTCGCGTGCTTGGAGACGTTGGTCAGCAGCTCCGACGCGCAGAAGTAGGCGACGGACTCGACCGGCGGCGGGGGCCGGTCCGGCAGGTCCACGTCGACCCGGACCGGGACCGTGCAGCGGGCCGCGATCGAGGACAGCGCCGCGTCCAGGCCGCGGTCGGTGAGCACCGCCGGGTGGATGCCGCGCGCCAGGTCGCGCAACTCCTGGAGGGCGAGCTTCACCTCGTCGTGCGCCGACGCGACCATATGGGCGGTGGCGGTGTCCTCGCTCGTGCTCAGGTTCTCCTTGGCCATGCCCAGGTCCATCGCGAGCGCGACGAGGCGGGCCTGCGCGCCGTCGTGCAGGTCGCGCTCGATCCGGCGCAGGTCGGAGGCCGCGGTGTCGACCGCCGCGCCCCGGGACACGGTCAGGTCGCGCACCTGCTCGGACAGGAAGGCCGGGCCGAGCAGTCCGCGCACCATCACGCGGTCCACGTTGGCCATGCCGCGGATCAGCCACGGGGTCGCGAAGAACAGCAGCACCCCGATCGCCACGGTCAGCGACACCGGCCCCGGACCGGCGATGTAGTGGTCGGCCCCGGGACCATTCGGCCCGTCGCCCGAGATCATCGCGCCCGGCATGTCGGCGGCGCGGTAGATGGGCTGGGTGAGCGGATACGTGGCCATGCTCAGCGACGTCGCCCACAGCACCGTGGAGACGGTGAAGGTGAAGATGCCCCAGGGCAGTTGCAGGAACAGGTAGAGGCTGGCCCGCCAGCCGGCGGTGTCGCTCAGCGCGGCCTTGACCCACCCCGTGAAGCCGGGGTGCTTGGGCCGCAGCGGACCCGGCGCCCGCACGTGCTCGTCGAGCAGCGCGCCGGCCCGGGCCCGCTCGACACGGCCGAGGACCCGGCTGCCCATCAGGGTCACCGCGATCAGCGGCAGCCCGAGCAGGAACAGCGGGGTGAGCCCGATACCGAGCACGATGAACACCACGGCGTAGGTGAAGCCGATGATGCCGACCGGCAGGTTCAGGACGAGGTGGATCGTGTCGGTCCAGGTGCGGGCGGTGAACGGCGCACGCAGGATGCCCGGCCGCGCACGGGCCGGGGTATCACCTGTGGACCCGTCGAAGGCAGTCGCGGGTGTGGGCATGGACATGGAGTTGCCTCGCTGGGAGAGAAGCCGATCCGTTGGCACAACTCTGCCGTGCGGCGGAGGGGAGTCCCATGGCGCGGGTCGGTGTCTTGGGGGTGGGGTTGTCCCTACCACCTTCGGCCCCGGTTCGGTATCGCCGATCCGGCCGGCCGAGCGGATTGGACACCGGGGACAGGTCCGGCGCAACCCCCCTAGACTCCCGTGCCACAAACGTACGCACCGTCAACGCGACGTTCGGCAACGTATTCGGCAACGTATTCGGCAACGGGGACGAGGAGGCAGGCGCCAGGTGGAGGGCTACTACGGAACGTACGCGCTCGTGGGTCTGGTGCTGTTGGTCGCGTCGGCCTTCGTCGCGGTCGCGTTCGCGGGCGGGCGGCTGCTGCGACCGAGCGTACCCACGCGCGAGAAGCTGACGACGTACGAGTGCGGCGTCGACCCGGTGGGGCAGGGATGGGCCCAGGTGCACATCCGCTACTACCTCTACGCCTACCTCTACGTCATCTTCGCGGTCGACGTGATCTATCTGTTCCCGTGGGCCACGGTGTTCGACGCGCCGGGCTTCGGCGCCACGACGCTCGTGGAAATGTTCGTGTTCGTCGGCTTCCTGGCCACCGGACTGCTGTACGCGTGGCGGAAGGGCGTCCTCGCATGGACCTGACACCTGTTCCGGTGGACCGGACTCCGGTCGACCTCCCGCAGCCCCGGCTGGGGGTGCTCTCGCGGCTCGCGCCGGACCCGGTGCGGCTGGTGCTGAACTGGGGACGGCGCTACTCCCTCTGGGTGTTCAACTTCGGTCTGGCGTGTTGCGCGATCGAGTTCATCGCGTCCTCGATGGCCAAGCACGACTTCATTCGGCTCGGCGTGATCCCGTTCGCGCCCGGTCCGCGTCAGGCCGACCTGATGGTCGTGTCGGGGACCGTCAGCGACAAGATGGCGCCCGCGATCAAGCGGCTGTACGAGCAGATGCCGGAGCCCAAGTACGTCATCTCGTTCGGCTCGTGCGCGAACTGCGGCGGTCCCTACTGGGATTCGTACTGCGTCACCAAGGGTGTGGACCAGATCGTGCCGGTCGACGTGTACGTCCCGGGCTGCCCGCCCCGGCCGGAGGCCCTGCTCCAGGGAATCCTGAAGCTGCAGGAGCGGATCGCGGTGGAGAACCCGGCCACGCGGTACGGCCGCACCCTGCCCGCCGCCGCGCTCGGTCGGCCGCTGGTCGCGCCGCCGGCTCGACCCGAGGGCGGTGCCGGATGACCCCGGAGGAGATCCGCGCGGGCCTCGGCGAGGAACTCGTGCTCGCGGTGTCGGACGCGTACGGGCTCGCCACGGTCGACGTCGCGCCGGAGCACTGGGTCGCCGCGCTGACCGCCGCGCGGGACGGCCTCGGCTGCACGTTCTTCGACTGGCTCACCGGCGTGGACGAACTCGCCGACGGGTTCGACGTGGTCGCGCACGTCTGCGCGCTGCCGCGCGGGCCGCGATTGTTGCTGCGCACCCGCGTCCCGCGCGAGGGCGCGACGCTGGCCACCGCGACCGGCGTGTACGCGGGGGCCCGCTGGCACGAGCGCGAGACGCACGAGATGTTCGGGATCGACTTCGCCGGCCACCCGGGCCTGGATCCGCTGCTGCTGCCCGAGGGCTTCGAGGGCCACCCGCTGCGCAAGGAGTTCATCCTCGCGTCGCGGGTGGCGAAGGCGTGGCCGGGTGCGAAGGACCCGGGCGAGTCCGACCACGGCGGCGGCCCGGCCCGTTCGCCGGGGCGCCGGCGCACGCTGCCCCCGGGCGTACCGGACCCCGCGACGTGGGGTCCGCACAAGGAGGAGGCCGCCGCCGAGGCCGCCGCCGCTGCCGAGGAACGGCCCCGTCGGGCGCGCGGCGCCGCGGCCGGCTCGGCGAGCCAGGCCGGCGGGGACGCACCGGCGGCGCGGCCGGCCCGGCGCACGCGCAGCGTTTCGGCGGGATCGGCGAGCCAATCGGGTGAGGGCGCGCCGGCGGCGCCGGCCACGCCGGCGGCACCGGCGGCACCGGCACCCGCGGAACCCGCGAAGCCTGCGGAATCCCCCACGCCTGCCGCGCCCGCAGAGCCCGTGGAGCCTGCCGCGCCTGCGGAGCCCGCCGCACCCGAGGCGCCCGCGGAATCCGCCGAGGAACCCCGCAAGAACGTTGCGCCCGATGCGCCGACCCCGCCCACCGAAGGGGACACCCCGTGAGTCTCCTCGACGTGTGCCTCCGGCTCGTTCTCGTGCTCGGGGCGTTCCTCGTGCTGCCGCTGGTGATCGGGCAGACCGAGCACAAGGTGATGGCCCACATGCAGGCGCGGGTGGGCCCGATGTACGCGGGTGCCTTCCACGGCTGGGCGCAATTGGTCGCCGACGGCGTCAAGTTCGCGCAGAAGGAGGACATCGTCCCGGCCGGCGCCGACCGCCGGGTGTTCAAGCTCGCGCCGGCCGTCGCGCTCATCCCGTACTTCGTCGTGTTGATCGCGATCCCGATCGGGCCGAACGGCCTGGTCGGCCGGACCGTCGACGCCGGCATCGTGTTCGTGCTCGCGGTGATGGGCGTCGGCGTGCTCGGCTCGCTGATGGGCGGCTGGGCCTCGGCGAACAAGTACTCGCTGCTCGGCGGCATCCGCTCGGCCGCCCAGCTGATGGCCTACGAACTGCCGATGCTGCTCGCCGCCGCGTCGGTGGCGATGGCCGCCGGGACCGTGTCGCTGACCGGGATCGTCGAGGGCTTCGAGTGGTGGTGGCTGCCGTGGCAGGCGATCGGCGGCGTGGTGTTCTTCACCGCCGGGCTCGCCGAGATCCAGCGCCCGCCGTTCGACATGCCGGTCGCCGACTCGGAGATCATCTTCGGTGCCTACACCGAGTACACCGGCCTGCGCTTCGCGTTCTTCCTGCTCTCCGAGTACGCCGGGATCCTGATCGTCTGCGCGCTGACCAGCGTGCTGTTCCTCGGTGGCTGGCACGGGCCGTGGTCGGACTCGGTCGGCTGGCTGTGGACCCTGCTCAAGACCGGCGCGCTCGCGTTCGTGGTGATCTGGCTGCGGGTCAGCTATCCGCGGCTGCGCGAGGACCAGCTCCAGAGGTTCGCGTGGACCGTGCTCGTCCCGCTCGCGCTCGGCCAACTCGTCCTGACCGGCGTGGTAAAGGTGGCGACCTGATGAAGGGCTTGGCCAAGGGCCTCGCGGTGACTCTCAAGACGCTCACCAGGCGGTCCGTCACACAGTCCTATCCCGAGGTCCTCCCCGAACTGCCGCCCCGCTCGCGCGGGGTGATCGCGCTGTTCGAGGAGAACTGCACGGTCTGCATGCTGTGCGCGCGCGAATGTCCCGACTGGTGCATCTACATCGACTCGCACAAGGAGGTCGTGCCCGCGCGCGAGCCCGGTGCGCGCGACCGCACCCGCAACGTGCTCGACCGCTTCGCGATCGACTTCGCGCTGTGCATGTACTGCGGGATCTGCGTCGAGGTGTGCCCGTTCGACGCGCTGTTCTGGTCGCCCGAGTTCGAGTACGCCACCGGCGACATCGAGGAGCTGACCCACGAGAAGGACAAGCTCCGCGACTGGATGTGGACGGTTCCGCCGCCGCCCGCGCTCGACGAGCACGCCGAGGACCCCAAGGAACTGGTCCAGGCCCGCAAGGCCGCCGAGAAGGCGGCCAAGGCGGCGCAGGCCGCCGCGGAGGCCGCCGAGGCCGCGCAGGGGGAGGAGACCCCGTGAACCTCGCCGCCACCGAACACGGCTTCCTGTCGCCCACCGGCGCCGAGATCGCCTTCGTCCTGGTCGGCCTCGTCGTGCTCGGCTCCGCGCTGCTCGTGGTGACGACCCGCCAGGTCGTGCACGCCGCGCTGTGGCTGGTGGTCACGCTCGGCGGCCTCGCGGCCGAGTACCTGCTGCTGACCGCCGAGTTCATCGCCTGGGTGCAGGTGCTGATCTACGTCGGCGCGGTCGTGGTCCTGCTGCTGTTCGGCCTGATGCTCACCAAGGCGCCGATCGGCTACTCCGAACCGGCCGACCCCACCGCCAAGATCCCGGCCGCCGTGGTCGCGCTCGGCACCACCGCGACCCTGCTCACGGTGATCGTCGACGCCTTCCGCACCGCCTACCTACACCTGGGTAACGACACCGTCGGAAGCACGAAGGTCACCGGCGAGAGCCTGTTCAGGGTATGGGTGCTGCCGTTCGAGGTGCTGTCCGTCCTGCTCCTGGCCGCGTTGATCGGCGCCATCGTGCTGTCCCGGGCCCGGTCACGGGTGCGCTCGGACCGGAAGGACTGACGCCGCGATGCATCTGGTCTATCCCCTCGTCCTGGCCGTGCTGCTGTTCGGCATCGGGCTCTACGGGGTCATCGCGCGCCGCAACGCGATCCTCGTCCTGATGTCGATCGAGCTGATGCTCAACGCGGTCAACGTCAACCTCGTCGCGTTCGACATGTACCTGCGCGACACCCTGCACGCCGGACAGGCGCTCACGCTGTTCGTGATCACGATCGCCGCCGCCGAGATCGGCCTCGGCCTCGCGATCGTGCTGCTGGTGTACCGCAACCGGGCCACCGCCGACATTCCCGATCTGCGCGAACTCGCCGAGCACAAGGAGGGATCGGTATGACGGTCGCCGCCGCGACGGCCACCGGCCTGCCCGCGCTCGCGGCCCTGTTCGGGCTGCTGTTCGGGCGCCGGGTACGGCCGGTCCTGATCGCCGTACCCGCCGCCCTGGTCGCGGCCGCCCTGGCCATCGCCGTCGCCGCGACGATCGGCGACGACGTGCGCGAGTCGGCCGTGCGGCTGACCCCCACCGGCGCCCTCGACATCACCCTCGGCCTGCGCGTGGACGGGCTCGCGGCGCTGACCTCGGTCCTGGTCACCGTGGTCGCGCTGCTCGTGCAGGTCTACTCGGCGGCCTACCTGCGCGAGGACCCGCGCTACTCGTCGTACGCCGCGCTGGTCTCGCTGTTCACCGCCGCGATGCTGCTGGTCGTCTACACCGGCGACCTGATCGTGCTGCTGGTGGGCTGGGAGGTCATGGGCGTGTGCTCGTACTTCCTGATCGGGCACCACTGGGAGACGGCGGCCGCGCGCTCGGCCTCGATCAAGGCGTTCGTGGTCACCAAGCTGGGCGACGTGCCGTTCCTGATCGGCATCCTCGTCCTGGCCGCCGGCGCCGACTCGTTCCGGATCCGCGACGTGCTCGCGGCCGTGCCCGAGGGCGGCGCCGGGTGGGTGACCGCGGGCACGCTGCTGATGCTCGGCGGGGTCGCGGGCAAGTCGGCGCAGGTGCCGCTGCAGACCTGGCTGCCGGACGCGATGGCCGGCCCGACACCGGTGTCCGCGCTGATCCACGCGGCCACCATGGTGGCGGCGGGCGCGTATCTGGTGGCCCGGCTCTACCCGGCCTTCCTGGCCGCGCACGCGACCCTGGTCGTGCTCGCGGTGATGGCGGCGGTGACGATGATCGGCTCGGCCCTCGCCGCACTCGCGCAGGAGGACCTCAAGCGCGTCCTGGCCTGGTCGACGGTCAGTCAGCTCGCCTATATGACCGGCGCGTTGGCGGTCGGCGGGCGCGACGCGGCGGTGTTCCAACTGCTGTCGCACGGCGCGTACAAGGCGTTGCTCTTCCTCGGCGCCGGGGTGCTGATCCACGTCGCCGGGACCGGCGCGCTGGCCGGCATGGGCGGGCTGCGCGGCCGGGCGCCGATCGCGTTCTGGACCATGACGGCGGGGCTCGCGGCGCTCGCGGGCGTGCCGCCGTTCTCCGGCTTCTTCAGCAAGGAGGCGGTGCTCGGCGCGGCCGAGCACACGGCGTTCGGGCACGGGCCGGTGCCGGAGATCGCCGGGTGGCTGGTCCTGGTGGCCGGGCTGCTGACCGCCGTGCTGACCGCGGCGTACGCGGCGCGGGTGTGGCTGCGGGTGTTCTTCGGGCCGGCGCGCGAGGAGGCCGTCGGGGCGGAGGTGCCGGCGCACGCGGACGCGGCCGACTACGGCGAGGCCGGCTACGCGGGGGAGGCGCCGGCCGCGATGGTGTGGCCGCTCGTCGTGCTCGCGGTGCCGACCGTGCTGTTCGGCTTCCTGGCCTTCCCGGGCCTGCCGTCGTTCGGCAGCGACCTGGGCTACGACCACCTGGACCCGCACGCGCTCACCACGGTGTTCGCGCTCGCGGCCGTCGCGCTCGGGGTCGGCGTGGTCGCCGCGCTGTGGCGGCGCGACCCGGCGGGCGACCCCGCCCGGGTGCTGGGTCCGCTGCGCGGCCCGGCGCTGCGCGGGTTCGACGTGGACGGGCTGTACGCGGTCCTGGTCGTGGCCCCGGTCCGGCTCGCCGCCAAGGCGAGCCTGTTCGGCGACCGGGCCGTGATCGACACCTACGTCGATGGCGCCGCGCAGAGCGCGTGGCTGCTCGGCGGCGGCGTCCGGCGCGGCCAGAACGGCAACGCCCGGCTGTACCTGACCGGCCTGTTCGCGGGCGTCGTCGTGCTCGCCGTCGCGGTGGCGGTGGGTTCGTGACTCTCGCGCCCGCGCCGAAGGCCCCTCGACCGACGCCCCCTCATCCCCAGGAGACCTCGCGGTGAGCGTCGTGCTGATCCTCGTCGTGGCCGCACCGCTGCTCGGTGCCGCCGCGCTCCTGCTGCCCGGGATCGGTGATCGTGCCGCCCGCCTGATCGGGGTCGCCACGACCGCCGCGACCCTGATCGGCACCGTCGCCCTCGCGATCGGCTTCGACCGCGACCGCGGCATGCAGTTCGAGACCGACGTCTCGTGGGCGCCCTCGCTGGGCCTGCGCTTCCACCTCGGCATCGACGGCATCTCGCTGCCGCTGCTCGTGCTCACCGCGCTGCTGACGCTGCTCGTCGCCGTCCACAGCCTGTGGAACATTCCGCCCGGCGGCAGCTCCCGCGCGTTCGTCGCGCTGTTCCTGCTGCTCGAGACCGGCATGCTCGGCACGTTCGCGGCGCTCGACCTGATCCTGTTCTTCCTGCTGTTCGAGGTCGTGCTCGTCCCGATGTACTTCCTCATCAACCGGTGGGGCAGCCCGGGCGAGCGCGGTCCGGCCTCGTACAAGTTCATCCTGTACACGCTGCTCGGCTCGGCCGTGATGCTGCTCGGCTTCCTGCTGATCCAGGCGAAGACCGGCACGTTCGACATGGTCGAGCTGGCCGACCGGCGCGGCGCGGGGATGTCGCACAGCGTCCAGGTGCTCGCGTTCCTGGCGATCGGGCTCGGCCTCGCGGTCAAGGTGCCGATGTGGCCGCTGCACACCTGGCTGCCCGACGCGCACACCGCCGCGCCGACGGCCGGGTCGGTGCTGCTCGCGGGCGTGCTGCTGAAGATGGGTACGTACGGCCTGATCCGGGTCGCGGTGCCGGCGCTGCCGGAGGGGGCCGAGACGTTCGCGCCGTATCTGGCCGCGTTCGGCGTGGTCGGCATCGTGTACGGCTCGCTGGTGTGCCTGGCGCTGCTGCGCGACCCGGACGGCGACCTGAAGCGGATCATCGCCTACTCGTCCGTCGGCCACATGGGCTTCGCGCTCCTGGGCATCGCGACGCTCACCCCGCAGGGCATCAACGGCGCGCTGTTCGTCAACATCGGCCACGGCCTGGTCACCGGCCTGCTCTTCTTCCTGGCCGGCGCGGTCAAGGACCGGCACGGCACGGCGCTGCTGGGCCGACTGGGCGGGGGGATGTACGGGCGGACGCCGCGTCTGGGCGCGCTCGTCGCGTTCGGCGCGGTCGCCGGGCTCGGGCTGCCCGGGCTCGCCGGCTTCTGGGGCGAGCTGCTCGCGATGTACGGCGCGTACGAACCGGGCGCCGGGTTGTCCACCGGCGCCTACCGTACCTTCCTGGTCCTGGCCGGCCTCGGCACCGTGCTGACCGCGGCGTACATGCTCGGCCTGGTCCGCAGGCTGTGCATGGGCCCCGTGGAAGACCCGGTGGAGGGGCGACCGGCCGTGGACGTCACGGGCCGGGAGATCGCGGTGTGGACCCCGCTCGTGGCACTGACCCTGGTCGCCGGGTTGTGGCCGGCCTCCGTGCTCGCGATCACCGACCCGGCCGTGCGTGCCCTCATGGGAGGCAGCTGACATGCCGTCCGACGTCCAGTCGATCGACTGGCTCGCGATCGCTCCGGTGGTGGCCGTCGCCGGAGCCGCGCTCGTGGTGCTGCTCGCCGACCTGTTCCTGACGGGCGCGCGCAAGGCCGCGCTGCCGTGGCTGACCCTCGCGGGCCTCGGCATCGCCCTGCTGCTGTTGCTGCCGTTGCACCGGGACGACGACACGGCGCGGGGCACGTTCTGCTCGCCGTCCGGCTGCTCGTACGTGGTCACGGACCTGACCCTGGTGCTTCAGCTGGTGCTGCTCGGCTCGGCGTTCGTGGTCGTGCTGCTCTCGATGCCGATGACGAGGCCGGACCCGGACGGCGACGCGGGCGACGAGGGCGAGGTACCCGGCGGCGAGTACCACTTCCTGCTGCTCTCCTCGGTGGCCGGCGCGGTCGCGCTGGCCGGCGCTCGCGACCTGCTGACCCTGGTGGTCGCCCTGGAGACGCTGTCGCTGCCCGCGTTCGCGCTGGTGGGCCTGCGCCGGGACGGGCACGGCGGCGAGGCCGCGCTCAAGTTCTTCCTGCTCTCGGTGGCCGCCACGGCGGTGATGCTGTTCGGCGTGAGCCTGGTGTACGGGACCACCGGCAGCGTGCACCTGGCCCGGATCGCCGACGACCTGGGCCGGCTCGACCCGCGCCTGGAGACGGTGGCCGCGACCGGCGCGGTGCTGACCCTGGTCGGGTTCGCGTTCAAGGTCGCGGCGGTGCCGTTCCACTCGTGGGTGCCGGACACCTATCGCGGCGCGCCGATCCCGGTCGCCGCGTACCTGTCGGTGGTCTCCAAGACGGCGGGCTTCGCGGGGCTGCTCCTGGTCGCGGGGATCGCGTTCAGGCCGTACGCGCACATCTGGGGCCCGGCGCTGGCGGTGCTGGCCGCCGTGACGATGACCGCGGGCAACGTGGCCGCGTTGCGCCAGACCGACGCGGTGCGGCTGCTCGCGTGGTCCTCGATCGCCCAGTCGGGCTATGTGCTCGTGCCGTTCGGGACCGCCGCCGGGCAGGGCGAGGAGCTCGCCGACACGCTGCCGGCGGCCGTGGCCTACCTCGCGGTGTACGCGGTGATGAACCTCGGCGCGTTCGCGGTCGTGACGCTGGTCGCGCGCGAGCGTGGCGGTCTGGTCTCCGATTACCAGGGGCTGTTCCGGGCGCGGCCGATCGTGGCCCTGGGGATGGCGTTCTTCCTGCTCTGCCTGGCCGGCATCCCGCCGGGTCTGGCCGGGCTGTTCGCGAAGGTGACCGTGTTCCAGGCGGTGATCGGGTCCGGGACCGGGTGGCTCGCGGTGGTGATGGCGGTCAACGTGGTGATCGGCCTGTACTACTACCTGGCCTGGACGGCGCGGCTCTTCGCCCCCTCGGCGCCCGGGCTGCCGAGCCCTTCCGACGGCGCCGGGACCGCTCGGACGCCGGTTCCGCTGGTCGCCGCGCTCGTGGTCACCGGGGCGCTCGGGGTGTTGCTCTCAGTCGCGCCACAGGTGGTTCTGCACGTCCTGACGGTGCCCGGTCTGCTCGGCTGACCTGCGGTTCCGCTGCCGGGGCGGGGGGTTACCCCCGCTCCGAGAGGGAACTCTGCGTGGCGTTGTTCCGTTGCGAAAGAAGAGACAACGGGCAGACAAAGGGCAGAGGCGACAAGCCGGCTCATATATCCGCATGTCGCCCCCGGAGACGTTTGCGAGAGGACTCTGCCGTGCACCGCCAGCACAACGGACTGAAGACCGCCGTACTGCTCGGTGGGATGTCCGCGCTCATCATCGTCATCGGCAGCTTCTTCGGCCGGACCGGGCTGATCATCGCCCTGTTCGTGGCCCTCGCGACCAACGGCTACGCCTACTTCAACAGCGACAAGATCGCCCTGCGCTCGATGCGCGCGCGCCCGGTCAGCGAGGCGGAGAACCCCGAGCTGTACCGGATCGTGCGCGAGCTCTCGAACGACGCCCGGCAGCCGATGCCGCGCCTGTACATCTCGCCCACCGAGGCGCCGAACGCGTTCGCGACCGGCCGCAACCCGCGCAACGCGGCGGTGTGTTGTACGACCGGCATCCTGCGCATCCTCGACGAGCGCGAGTTGCGCGGAGTGCTCGGGCACGAGCTCTCGCACGTCTACAACCGCGACATCCTGATCGCGTCGGTGGCGGGTGCGCTCGCGAGCGTGATCATGTTCCTGGTCAACTTCGCGTGGCTGATCCCGTTCGGCCGCAGCGACGACGACGAAGGGCCCGGTCTGTTCGGCTTGCTGGCGATCATGATCCTGGGCCCGCTCGCGGCGAGTGTCATCCAATTGGCGGTCAGCCGCTCCCGTGAATATCAGGCGGACGCGTCCGGGGCCCGGCTCACCGGCGACCCGATGGCGCTCGCGAGCGCGCTGCGCAAGTTGGACGCCGGTACGCAGGCGCGGCCGCTGCCGCCGGAGCCCAAACTGCAGACGACCAGCTCGCTGATGATCGCCAACCCGTTCCGGCGGGGTGCGGGCGGGATGAGCAAGCTGTTCTCGACCCACCCGCCGATGGCGGACCGGATCGCGCGGCTCGAGACGATGGCCGGGCGCTGAGGGCGGGGGCCGAGGCCAGGGGCTGAGGTTGGGGGCTGAGGTGGGGCGCCGAGGCCGGGCGCCGAGGTTGGGCGTTGAGGCGAGGCGTTGAGGCGAGGCGCTGAGGTCGGGCACGTCGAACAGACCCGACGATCAGCCTTCCGGGCTATGCCAGGTCCTGTCTCGGGGGCGCGAGCCGGGGTAGAAGAGCACCGTGAAGACTGTCCTGAACATCATCTGGCTCGTGTTTTCCGGTCTGTGGTTGGCCATCGGCTACGCGATCGCCGGCATCGTCTGCTTCCTGCTGTTCTTCCTCGTGGTGACCATCCCGCTCGGCATCGCGTCCTGGCGGATCGCGGCGTACGCGCTGTGGCCGTTCGGCCGGCGGGTCGAATGGCGTCGTGACGCGGGCGCCGGGTCGATGCTCGGCAACATCCTGTGGATCGTGCTGTTCGGCTGGCGATCATGCACCTGGTCACCGGCTTCCTGCTGTGCCTGACGATCATCGGCATCCCGCTGGGACTCGCCAACTTCAAGCTCATCCCCGTCTCGCTGACCCCCCTGGGCCGCGAGATCGTCTCGACGAACGACCCGCGCTACGTCGGCGTCTAGACCCCACCTGCAGGCCCGCCCGCACGCAGGGTGGGCGCACTGAGCCCGGATAGGCCAATTCGGTGATCTCGTACGAGGGAGAGCCGCGCCAACCGCTGTAGCCGCGCCCCCGGTGTGTCGATATGTGTCGGTACATCCTGTAGGCCCCACATCGGGAAGCGCGGAGGTTGCCGTGGCGGCGACGGTCAGTGTCATCGTTCCGACCCGCGACCGTACGGCCCTGCTGGCCGATGCCCTGCGCAGCGTGGCCCTCCAGGGCACACAGGGCATCGAAGTCGTCGTCGTCAACGACGGCGGCGCGGACGTCGCCGGCGTCCTGCCGCTCGGCGTCCGCGGCATGACCGTGCGGCTGCTGTCCTTCCCCCGCTCGCGTGGTCCGGCCGCCGCGCGCAACGCCGGCCTGGAGGTCGCCACGGGCCGGTTCGTCGCCTTCCTCGACGACGACGACATGTACCTGCCCGGCCACCTCGACCGCGCACTCGCCGCGCTGGAGCGCACCGGGTCCGACGCCGTGTACGCGGACTGCGTCCTGAGCGGCAACCGGACCGTGCCGGGCGAGACGCCGACGGGCAGCCCGTACCGCTACGACTTCCCGTACGACCCCGACATGCTCTCGGTCGCCAACTTCGTACCGACCACCGCGGTGGTCGCGCGCAACCCCGCGCACACCGCGCCCGCGTCGTGGTTCCGGTTCGATCCCGAGCTGCCGATCCTGGTCGACTGGTCGCTGTGGCTGCGCCTGGTGCACGACCGCGGCTGGTCGTTCGCGCGGCTGTCCGAACCGGGCGTGGTCTACCACCGCTCGCCCATCGACGCGCGCCTGACCGGCGGCGCGGCGGCGCACATCACGTCACTGGCCCTGTACGAGGACACCTACCGCACGATCATCGCCCGCTGGCCGGTCCCGCCGACCGGCCGCGTCGCCCGCTTCCGCCGGCACGCCCTGACGATGTTCGCGATCGCCCACGAACAACTCTCCACCGGCGCCCACCTGGCCCCGTTCGCCTACGAGGACGCCCTGCGCGTCCTGCACGCGGGCTTCACCGGCCGCCTGGACGAGGACACCGTCCCCGCCCGCCTGACCGCCGTCCTGACCGGCACCGACACCCTCACCATCAACCCCTGCGGCCCACTCGTCGACCGCGTCCAACTCTGACGACCCGGCTCCGCCGGTCCCGCCCCGCCGGTCCCGCCCCGACGGTCCCGCCCCGACGGTCCGGGCCGCCTCGTCCCTCGACCGCACGGACCCGCGGCCCGGCCGGGAACGACACGAACGTGTCCCTCACGACCGGGCCGCGACGGCGGACCGCGATCCGAACCTCGATCAGCGGCGATTCACGAACTAGCGGTAGTTCACGAACTGCAGGGCGAAGTCCAGGTCCTTGCCCTTGAGGAGGGCGATGACCTCCTGGAGGTCGTCCCGGTTCTTGGACGAGACGCGCAGCTCCTCGCCCTGGATCTGCGCCTTGACGCCCTTGGGGCCCTCGTCGCGGATGATCTTGGAGACCTTCTTCGCGTTGTCCTGGGAGATGCCCTCCTGGATGGATGCGAAGATCTTGTACTCCTTGCCGGACGCCTTCGGCTCACCGGCGTCGAGCGACTTGAGCGAGATGCTGCGCTTGATCAGCTTGCCCTGGAACACGTCGAGGATCGCGTTGACGCGCTCCTCGGAGTTGGCGCGCATCTCGATCTGCTCGCCGGTCCAGCCGATGTGCGCGCCGACGTTCTTGAAGTCGAACCGCTGCGAGATCTCCTTCGAGGTCTGGTTCAGCGCGTTGTCGACCTCCTGGCGGTCGACCTTGGACACGATGTCGAAAGAGGAGTCAGCCAAGGCTCGGAATCGCTTTCTGTGGGATCTGAGTGGGAGGGAAGGCAACCCCTCCAGCCTAGAGCGTCCCCCGGAACCCCGACCCCGACCGCGCCCCCACCCGCCCGAACGAATACCGAGTGGCGAACCACCCCGGGAGGTCCGCTATTGTTGTCGTCGTCGCCGCAAGGCGAACACGGCGGGTTGCCCGAGCGGCCAAAGGGAGCAGACTGTAAATCTGCCGGTGTATGCCTACGTTGGTTCGAACCCAACACCCGCCACACCGAGACGAAGGCCCCTGACCAGCGGAAACGCGGTCGGGGGCCTTCGTCGTTCCACGGCGCGGGCCGATGGTTCCGGAAGTTGCGGGGCCGGGACGGCTACGCTTCCGGGGTCGATTCGCAGATGTGACCCCGCCGGACCACACCTCTCGTGGACGACCGCCACGGAGCGGGCGTTTCGTTCGGGGGTCGTTCGTGGGACACGCTCTCTTGGGAGGCCGGTGGTGACGTTCTCGGCCGTCGTTCTTTACGGCCCACCCGCGGTCGGGAAGGACACGATCACTGAAGCGCTGACCCGCGTGGACGCGTCGTTCGTCCATTTCCGGCGGCTCAAGGTCGGTCCGGGGCGCTCTACCGGCTACCGCATGACGGACGCTCGCACGCTGGCCGGTCTACGCCGCCGCGGGCTGATCGTGCACGGCAACCGGCGGTACGGCGCGGAGTACGCGACGGACAAGCCGGAGCTTGACCGGCTGACTTCGGGGGATCGGATCCCCGTCGTCCACGTGGGGCAGGTAGCGGCGTTGGCGGCCCTCGCCGCCTACCCGGCGAGCTGGACTCGCGTGTTGCTCTGGTGCCCGAAGAGCGTCACGGCACAGCGGTCGGCAGGCCGCGGCGACTCCGACAGCGGCGCGCGAATGGCGGCGTGGACCGAGACCCGCGCAGATCTCGAATCGCACCGCGACGTGTTGTGGTCCCTGATCGTGCGGACCGACCGCACATCGCCCGCCGATGCGGCGGCATCGATCCGTCGGGCGGTCGCGGCGGGCGCACCCGACGCGTTCGCCCCGACAGCCCTCCTCGGGGAGGCCGCTGGATGACAACGGTCGGAATCCTTCACCCGGGCAGCATGGGTGCGGCCGTCGCCGGTGAGCTGAGCGGTCGAGGTATCACGGTCCTTTGGTGTCCGGAGGGGCGCGGCTCGGCCACCAGGCAGCGAGCCGAGAGGTTCGGCCTCCGGCCTGTCGGCGGACTCGAAGAACTGGTCGGACTCAGCACACACGTGATCTCGCTGTGTCCTCCGGACGCGGCTGAAGACGTCGCACGGTCGGTCGCCGAGCAGGAGTTCACGGGCTGCTACGTAGAGGCCAACGCCGTGAACCCGGAGCGCATGGGGCGCATCGCCGCGCTCCTTCAAGGACGCGGCGCCTCTGTGGTCGACGCGGGCGTGGTCGGCTCGCCGCCCTCGGAGAATCGATCACCGCGCCTTTACCTGTCGGGCGAGTCGGCGGATGTCGCCGACGTCGCGGCGCTGTTCGCCGACACCCGTGTTCAAGCACGGAGCCTGCCCGGCGGGATCGGACAGGCATCCGGGCTGAAGCTGTCGTACTCGGCCTACCAAAAGGCGAGCAGAGCGCTTGCCGCGGTGGCGCACGCGATGGCTGACGAATACGGCGTCGGCGCGGAGCTGCTCGACATCGCCCACCATCATTCGGCGCGGCATCTCGCCGACCTCGCCTACACCGCCGACGTAGCGGCCAAGGCGTGGCGGTGGGAAGCGGAGATGCGGGAAGTGTCGTCGGCTCTGAAGGCGGCCGGGTTGCCTGCCGCGATGGCCGTCGGTGCGGCCGACGTCCTGTCGCTGTGGGCAGCCGCGAAGGATGCCGACCTCGATCCGATCGAGGCGATCGGACGGCTACGCGCCGCACCGTCCGACTGCCCGGAGACGGCTGTGACCGGCGCAAACACCCCGGACATCATCGAATGACGCCGTCCGCCCCGTCCGTTGCCCGCAGGTGAAGGACGGCTGACGCACCGGGATGTCCCAGTGGCCCCTGTACTGCGTTACCGCAGTACAGGGGCCGTTCTTTTGTTCGAGGTTCGAGGTTCGAGGGGTGCCCGGTGGGGGCGCCCCCGGGTCAGTCGCAGAGCGGGGGGTTCTCGATCGGGGTGAGGGTGATCGGCCGGTCGAGGTAGCCGGGGGCGTCGAAGCGCAGGTGGTCGGGTGAGGTCGGTGTCGCGTAGCCGGGCAGGATCGGGGGGCCGGAGTTGGGGCCCTGGGGGCCGGGGAGGCCCGCTGGGGTCTCGACGAGCGTGTCGGCCCGCCACATCCGGCCGGCGAAGGGCAGATAGCCGAGGCCGCAGTGCGCGCCCCAGTCGACCGGGTACGCCTGCCCCGGCACCGCCGCGCGGCCCGGGTCGACGGGCGATGTCCCCGGTGTCACCGTGCGCCGGGCCAGTGCGGGCGCCGAAGGCGTGGCGGTGGTTGCCTCGATCGTGGTGGGGGCCGCCGCCGGCCCGGTCGTGCCGCCGCCGGAGCCGCCCGCCGAGACCGAGACCGACAGCGCGACCGCGACCGCGACGGCCGAGCAGGCCAGTACCCCGGCGACCGCCCCGACCGCCCGTCGCCGGGCCCGGCTCCGGCGGATCACCTCGGCCACCGGAGCCGCCCCGATCCGTTCGCCGTCGACCAGGTCCCGCATCCCCGCGCGCAGTCGCTCGGTCGCCATCTCGTCACCGCTCATGCGTTGTTCTCCTTCCGCTCCGTGTCCAGCCCGGCCCGCGATTTCAGCTGTGCCAAGCCTCTGGCCGTCCGGGACTTCACCGTTCCGGTACTGCAACCGATCAGTTCCGCCGTCTCCGCGACGCTCAAGTCCTCGTAGAACCGCAGCACCAGCACCACCCGCTGCTCGGATGGCAGGGCCGCCAGCGCCCGGGCCAGATCGACCCGCTCGCTCCACCCGCGGGCCGGATCGGGACCGGCCTCATCGGGCAGCACGCCGTGCGGGGTCTCGCCGCGCCAGCGCCGCCGCCACCAGGATCCGTGCACGTTGACCAGGACCCGCCGGGCGTACGCGGCGGGATCGGCCCATGCTTGATGTCGGGGCCAGGCCGAGTAGACCCGCAACAGCGCCGTCTGGGTCAGGTCCTGGGCGATGTCCCGATCGGCCGTGAGCAGCAACGCCGTGCGCAGCATCCGCGGATACACCGCGTGCGCGAATCTGGTGAACTCCGCGTCCCGCTCCACCTGTTCCCCCTACGCCTGCCGCCGCTTCCACGACTCTGACCGCCTGGGGGTCGCGCCGGGTTCCATCCCGGGGCGGTGCGCGATGCCCGCAAATCTTGTGACCTGGTTCACATTCGGCGACTGTCACGTCCGGGCGGGGCCGCTTGTCCCATGGGCGTCACCAACGGCAGATCGCCGAGGCGGTGGCGCGAACACGGGAGTGAGCGATGAGGATCGAACATCGGATCGTGGTCCTGGGCGCCGGGTACACCGGCATGATGTGCGCGATCCGCCTGGCCCGGCGCACGCGCCGCGGTGGCGCGGCCATCACGGTGGTCAACCCCTCGGACCGGTTCACCGAGCGCCTGCGCATGCACCAGGTGGCCGCCGCTCAGGAGTTGGCCGTGCACCGGATCCCCGACCTGCTCGCCGGGACCGGCATCACCTTCCTGCGGGGCCGGGCCGTCGCCATCGACCCCGAGCGGCGCGAGGTCGCGATCGACGGCTCGCGGTCGATCGCATACGACACCCTCGTGTACGCGCTGGGCAGCTCCGCCGACACCCGCGCCGTCCCCGGCGCCGACCGGCACGCCTACACGCTCGACGACCCGCGGACCGCGGGGCGCTTCGCCACCCGTCTCGGGGAACTGGCGGCGACCGGCGGCGCGGTGACGGTCTGCGGCGCCGGGCTCACCGGCGTCGAGGCGGCCGCGGAGATCGCCGAGAGCCACCCCGGTCTGCGGGTCACCCTGATCGGCCGGCACGAGCCCGGCGCGATGATGGGCGCCAAGGGACGGGCGTACCTCCACCGTTCGCTGGAGCGCCTGGGCGTCACGCTGCGGGTCGGTGCCGCGATCACCAAGGTGCTGCCGGACGCGGTCGAGCTGGCCGGGGGCGAGTCGGTGCCCTCGGACGCCTGCCTGTGGACCACCGGCGTGCGCGTGTCCCCATTGGCGGCCGAGGCCGGCATCGCCGTCGACGAGCATGGCCTGATCGTCGTCGACGCCACCCTCCGGTCGCGGTCCCACCCGGAGATCCACGCGATCGGGGACGCGGCCGCGGTCCACCAGGCCTGGGGGCGGATCCACGGCACCTGCCAGAGCGGCATGCCCACCGCCGCCCACACCGCCGACGTCATCGCCCGGCAACTGCGCGGCAAGGCCGGCAAGCCGTTCCGGTTCGGATACGTCCACCAGCCGGTCAGCCTCGGCCGCCACGACGCCGTCATCCAGTTCACCCACGCCGACGACACGCCGCGCCGCTGGTGCCTGACCGGCAAACGCGCCGTCGCCTACAAGGAGATGGTCAGCGGCAGCCCGCTCAAGGCCTACCGCCTGAGCAAGCGGGTCACCGTCGGCATGTCCCTGTCCAAGGGCGGCCGCGCCACCCGCAAGGCCGCATAGCGCGGCAGACCCCGACAGCCCCCGGCGCGTCGTGTCGACGTCCGGGGGCCGCCGTCGTGGCTGCGGTGCGGTCAGAACTGCTCGGGCAGCTCGCGCATCGGGGTGGTGAGGCCCTGGATCGTGTCGGCCGCGTTGGTCGTGATCTCGTGACCGGTGCCCTGTGTGATCGACCGGTCGGCGGCGGGCATCGCGCTGTTGAGGCCGGCGTCGGTCGCGGGAGAGGCGCCGAGCACACCCGGCTCCAGGGTCTCCTTGGCCGGGGCCACGATCGTGTCGGTGGCCGGCTCGTCGATGACGTCGGGGACGGTGGGCAGGCCGTAGTGCTCCGTGTCCGGCTGGGTGATGCCGGCCAGGCCGGGGGGCGTGGGGGTCGCCTGGGCGGAACCGGCGGCGAACAGCGGGATCACGCCGACGGAGGCGAGCAGCGCCGCCTGGGCGAGCCGACGCGGAGGGGTGAGCGACATCGTGCTCCTCGGGATTGCGAGGGGTGGGCTTGACACCCCTATATCTGTCGAGGGGCCCCAAAGGTTGCGATCCATTGGGCCGGTAGTCGAGCCGAGCACGCGGGCCGGCCGACCGGTCGGCGAGGATGGGCTCGACGGCGACGGCGTACGAGACGGGGGAACGGATGAGTGTGGACGGTGCCGACGAGCCGGTGACCCAGGAGCTGATCGACTACTGCGCGAGCCTGCCGGGCGTGCTCGTGGGCGCCTCGGTGCTGCTGCGCGACCGGCACGGCGGGCTCGTGGTGGTCGAGCCCAACTACAAGCCGGGCCTGGACATCCCCGGTGGGATGGCCGAGCCGGGGGAGTCCCCGCACGAGGCCGCGGCGCGCGAGGTGCGTGAGGAGATCGGGCTCGATCTCACCGTCGGCAGGCTGCTCGCCGTGTGCACCACCACGGCCGAGACGTTGGGCCGGGTCGTGCTGGACTTCGTGTTCGACGGGCCGACGCTGACGGACGAGCAGGTCGCCGCGCTCGCGCCGACCGACGCCGAACTCGACGCGGTGTTCGTACTGACGCCCGACCAGGCGCTGCCGCGCTTCGCGCCGCGCACCCGGCGGCGGATCTCGATCGCCCTCGAGGCGTACGCGTCCGATGCCTGCCTGTACGCGGTCAACGGCCGCGAGTACCGGCCGCCGAAGCATCGCGTATGGCACGAGAACGAGGCCGTCCCCGCCGGCACACCCGTCGGCCGCGCGGCCGGCTGGCTGTTCGACCCCGACGGTCGGGTTCTGCTCGTGGGGGACCCGGACGGCGGGTACGCGCTGCCCGGCGGCGGCGCCGAGCCCGAGGACGTCGACGCGCTCGCGACGCTGGCGCGCGAGGTCGCCGAGGAGGCCAACGCGGTACTCGGCAAGACCGCCCACGTGGGCTACCTGTCCGACCCGGACGGCGGCGACGTCAGGTCCCGTACCGCGGCCCGGATCGTCTCGCTCGGCCCGCTCGAGCCCGACCCCGCGACCGGCTGGTCGTGGAGCCGCGCCCTGGTGACTCCGCGTCGGGCCGCCCGGCTCCTCGGCGCCGGCTATCAGGCCCGGCTGCCCCAGGCGTTGGCCGCGCAGCGGATCGCCCACGAGCACCTCGGCGTGCCGATCCTGGACGACGACAGCCGCGTCGAGGTCCCGCCGGAGGGCGTCACCTTCGAGTGAGCACCGCGGGGAGCGCCACTCACAACGCGTGGTTCAGATGCCGGCTCAGGTCGCCCACATAGTCGGTGATCATGTGCCGCCCGGTGAACCGCCAGCCGTCCTCGGCCCGTTCGAACGAGTCGTGGTAGCGGCCGGTGAAGATCGGCTGGAGTGGGAGGTCGGCCAGCGACTGGAACACCGTGACGTAGCTGCGGCAGGTGCCCGTGCCCGCGTCGTCGTCCACGTCCAGGACCAGGTTCGTGGTCACGTGCCGGGTGTGCGGGGTGCCGTTGTCGGGGTAACGGCGAGTCCACGCCTCGTACATCCCGCGCACCGCGTCCGCGCCCGTGACCCGTACGTCCTGGCCCTCGGACGTGATCGTGGCGTGCGCGAACAACGCGCCCACGCCCGCGTAGTCGCCGGCGTCGATGCGCTCGGCGTACAGCCCGATCAGGTTCGGAATCGCGTGGTATCCGGACAGCATGGCGATGACCTCTCGTCGGCGCGGACCGCGGGGCAGAGACCCCCGGGCGAGGACCCCCGGGCGAGGACCCCCGGGCAACGCCCCCGGGCAAGGACCGCTGGGCAAGGATCGCGGCGCAGGAGACCGCGCGGCCCCGGCCCAAGCTCGCCCGACCGTAGCTGACGAAGCGTCAGATGTCTCTGATGTCCTTCGTCAACTCCAGCAACTCCGCCGCACGATCCGCACGTTCCCGCGGCCACCCCACCGCGTCCGGCCGGGTCTGCCACGGATGCGGACCGGTCGCGGGCCGGTACTCGACGCCCAACGCGTCCAACCGGGCCAGATGCGCCCCGGCCAACCGCTCCGAGAACTCCGCGAAGTCGCCCGGCCCGGACCACACCGCCTCGGCGAACGCGCACAGCCGCGGGAACGCCATGTAGTCGATCCGCCGGGCCGAGTCCATGTGCTCGGTCCAGATCTGCGCCTGCCCGCCCAGCACTCGCGCGCCCTCCGCCGCCGACAGCGCCGCCGGCACCGGCCTGAACGCGTACACGTCCGCGATGGTGAGCAGGATCCCGACCGGGGTCGGCTCGTCGTCGGCCTCGCCCTGGCGATAGTCGAGGTACACCGACGTGTCCGGGCACGCCACCACGTCGTGGCCGGCCCGCGCCGCCGCGATCGTCCCGTGTTCCCCGCGCCACCCGCCGATCAGCGCGTCGGCCGGCACCGCCGAGCCGCCCGCGAGGACTTCGTCCCACCCGAACATCCGCCGTCCGTGCGCGGCCAGCATCGCCGCCAACTCGGCCACGAACCAGCCGCCGAGCGAGCCCGGATCGGGATGCCCCATCCGCTCCCACGGCCCGGTCGGCACCTCGTCCCCGCCGATGCACACGAACCGCGACGGGAAGATCGCGCACACCTCGTCGAGCACGTCGCGGCAGAACCGCAGCGCCTCGTCGGTGGGCGCCAGCACGCCGTCCGAGAGCCCGCCCCACCGGGTCCGCACCCCCTCGACCGGAACCGCGCCCAGCGACGGGTACGCCGCGACCGCGGCCTGCACGTGCGCCGGCAGGTCGATCTCGGGCACGACCGTGATGTGCCGCTCGGCCGCGTACGCGACGATCTCGCGCAGATCGGCACCGGTGTAGAAGCCGCCGTGCGGACGGTCGTCCAGCACGTCGTGCTGCCGGGACCCGCGCATGCTGCCGGTCCGCCACGCGCCCACCGAGGTCAGCCGCGGCCACCCCGGGACCTGCACCCGCCAGCCCTGATCGTCCGTCAGGTGCAGGTGCAGCACGTTCAACCGGTGCACCGCCATCAGGTCCACGAACCGCAGCACGTCCTGCCTGGGCAGGAAGTGCCGGGCCACGTCCAGCATGACCCCGCGCCACCCGTACGCGGGCGCGTCCTCGATCACGCCCGCCGGGATCGGCCACGGCCCCGTCGACACCCGGCCGCGCCGAAACGCGTCCGCGGGCAGCAACTGCCGCAACGTCTGCAACCCCGCGAACACCCCGGCCGGCGAGCCGCCGCGCAGCTCGACGGCATCGGCCGTGACCTCCAGGCGATACCCCTCCGCCGGCAGCGCACCCGGGTCGAGGGCCAGCGAGATCCCGGGACCGGCCCCCAGGAAGCAGCCCGTGGCCGGCCCGAGCGCGCCACGCAACCACGCGGCCTCGCTCGCGAGCTCCGGCGGATGGGCCAGCCCCGTCGCGGGCGTCAGCGCGAACACGCCCGCCCCGGGCGAGACCCGGGCCGGTCGCGGCACGACGGCGACGGCCGAGGGGGCCACCGACACCGAAGCCGAGCCCGAGCCCGAGCCCGAGCCCGAACCCGAACCCGAACCCGAACCCGAGCCCGAACCCGAAGCCGAAGAGGAAGTCACCGAATCAGTCCTTCACCGCTCCGCCGAGCCCCGAGACCAGGTGCCGCTGAACCAGCACGAAGAAGATCAGGACCGGAATCGTCATCAGGGTCGAGGCGGCCATGATGCCGCCCCAGTCGTTCTCGTCCGGCTTGAAGAACACCATCAGCGCGGCCGGGAGCGTCTGATGGTCGGTGTCGAGGATGAACGTCTTCGCGAACACGAAGTCGTTCCACGCGGTGATGAACGAGAACACCGACGTCGCCGCGAGCCCGGGCGCCACCAGCGGGAACAGGATCCGCCACAGGATCGTGAACCGGTTCGCGCCGTCGATCCGCGCGGCCTCCTCCAACGACTCCGGGATCGCCTTGACGAACCCGCGCAGCATCCAGATCGCGAACGGCAGCGAGAACGCCAGGTTGACCAGCATCAGCGAGCCGAGCGTGCTGAGCCCGAACGCGGGCGCGGCCGTGCCGATGTCGCGGACCAGGAAGAACAGCGGGATCGTCAGCGCCTCGACCGGCACCATCTGGGCGACCAGGAACATCACCAGGATCGTGGTCCGGAACTTGAAGTCGAACCTGGTCAGCGCGACCGCCGCCAGGAACGACACCAGGCCGGACAGCACGACCACCACGGTCGCCACGATCAGGCTGTTCAGGAAGTAGCCGCCGAAGCCGCTGACCCCGAACGCGTCGCGAAAGTTGTCCAGCGTCGGGTGCCAGGTCCACGGGCGCGGGTCGACGGAGTTGATCTCGCCGTCCGGCTTGAGCGCCGAGAGCACCATCCAGTACAGCGGGAACACCGTCAGCAGCGCGATCACGATCGCGGTCGTGTTGGCGATCCGCCGGGACACGACCCGGCTGACCTTCGAGCGACGGATCCCACCGGGACGAACGGCAGAGGTACGGTTCACAGCTCCTCCCCGGAGCGACGCAGCGCGCGGATGTAGAAGACCGTGACCGTGAGCAGGATCAGCGTCATCAGCACACCGATCGCCGCGCCCAGGCTGTAGTCCGAGGACGCGAACGCCTTTTGGTACGCGTACACGTTGAGCACGAGGTTCTGGCCGGCGATGCCGCCGCCCCCGGTCATCACGTAGATCTGGGTGAAGACCTTGAAGTCCCAGATGATCGACTGGATCACCACGATCGTCAGGATCGGCCGCAGCATCGGCAGCATCACCCGGTGGAAGGTCTTCCACGTCGACGCGCCGTCCAGCCGGGCGGCCTCCAGGACCGAGACCGGGATCGACTCGATGCCCGCGTACAGCGAGATCATCACGAACGGGAACGAGTGCCACACCACCACGACGCCGACCAGCGCGAACGCGGACCACTTGTCGTAGAACCAGTTGTGGCCCTGCATTCCGAGGACCTCGTTGACCAGACCGAGGTTGGTGTCGAACAGGAACATCCACACCGTCGAGCCGGTCATCGCCGGCGCCGCCCACGCGCCCAGCGCGGCGAACATCAGCAGCAGCCTGGGCCACTTGCCGATCCTGGTCAGCAGCACCGCGAGCGCGGCGCCGACCGCCAGCGTCGCCAGCACGCAGGCCGCCGCGAACACCACGGTCTGGAACAGCACGTCCCAGAACTGATCGTCGTCGAGGAGGGTCGTGTAGTTGTCGAAGCCGACGAACTCCGCGACCTCGCCCGCCGACGCCTGCGGCTGGCCGAACTCCAGGAAGGAGAGCAGGCCGAGCTGGTACAGCGGGTAGCCGAACAGCGGGATCAGGATGACCGCCGACGGCAGCAGCAGCCAGAACGGCATCCACGAGCGTCGACGCCCGGACTCGGTCTTGTTCGCGCCGCCGCGCGGGCGGACCGGGGCCGGCCGGTCCGCCCGCGCGGGCGTGGTGGTGGCGGTCACCGTGCTACTTCCCGGCGAACGCGTTGTCGATCGCGGTCTTCGCGTCGCCCGTCGCGCCAGGGACGTCCGACTTGCCGGTGACGACCTTCTGGAACATGGTCGGCACCACGGCCAGCGAGTCGATCTTGGCCCACGCGGCGTCCTTCGGGACGAACCTGGTGCCCGCGTTCAGGGTGTCGACGAACGGCTTGAGCCACGGGTCCTTCGCGACCACGTCGCCGCGCGCGGACGCGAGCGTGGGCAGGTTGCCCATCGCGTCGAACATCTGGAGCTGGTACTTCTTGCCGCCGAGGATCTTCATGAAGTCCACCGCGAGCGAGCGATGCCGCGACGAGTTCATCACGCCGAGGTCGTTGCCGCCGGAGAAGGCCGGCGCGATCGTGCCCGGGGCGTTGCCCGGCAGCGGGACGACGGCGTACTTGCCCTTGGCCGCGCCCGCCTCGACCGCGCTGCGCGAGGAGTTCGGCAGGATCGCCATGCCCGCGGTGCCCGCCGCGAATGCCTCCACCGTCTTGCCGCCGGTCAGGTCGGCGCACTGCTGCGGCGGACAGATGTCCTTCGTGAACAGGTCGGTGTACGCCTTCACGCCCGCCTGCGACGCCGGCGTGTCGATCGCGGCCTTGTAGCCGCCGCTCGCCTGGGTGGCGATGTCACCGCCGTTGGCCCACAGGAAGGGCAGGCCGCCGAAGGTGTACTTGCCGCCGACCGCGATGCCGAGCATGTCGGGCTTGGCCGCGCGGACCTTCTTCGCGGCGTCGACCAGCTCGACGTAGGTGGTGGGCGGCTTGATGCCGAGCTCGGTGAACACGTCTGTGCGGTAGTACAGCGAGCGCACGCCCAGCCACCACGGCAGACCGTACGTCTTGCCGTCGACCAGCGTCGTGTCCTTGAGGTCCTTCGGCAGGTCGCCCGCCTCCGACCACGAGGCCAGATCCCCGGAGATGTCCGCGAGACCGCCGGCGGCGACGTAGCCGAACAGGTCGGTGTTGCCGAACTCGACCACGTCCGGCGCGCTGTTCGGGTCGTTGAAGGCGCCCTTCATCTTCTCGGCGCGCGGACCGGCGTCGGTGGGTATGTAGCCGATCTCGACGTTCACCTTCGGGTGCGCGGCCTTGAAGTCGGCGACGGCCGCGTTCACGACCTTCTCCTTCGGCGCGCGGTTGGCCTCGTCGTACAGCCACACCTTGAGCGTGCCGGTCTGCTCGTCGGCGGACTTCGACTTGGACGCCGTGCCCGGCGCGCACGCCGCCAGCGCGATTCCGGCCACTGCAACGGCGGCCAAACTCCGGATCTTCACGACAATTCCTCCTGCGGCGAGGCAGGCCGGAGCGACCGCGGGCGATGCCGCGACCCGAGGGTCGGCCTGTGGGACTGGGCGTCCGGATCAATCGACACGAACGGGCCGCAAGCGTAAACATCCGGTGCGGCGTGAGCGGGACGTTAGAAAGCGGCGCGTGCTCCCGACAAGGCGTCCCGCCGAACGTTGTGCATTGCAAAACTGTGTGCTGCGAAAGTGGCACCGGATGCTCACGGACACGTAACGTCCCTGCTCGGTCGACCCATGGGCCGGCTCCGCACGCTCGGACACACTCGGGCGCGGATGGATCACGAAGGGTTGAGGAGGGCTCGCGTGTACGACGTACTGCTGCGCGGCGGCCACGTGCTCGACGGCACCGGCGCCCCCGCCCTCCGGGCCGACGTCGCCGTCACCGGCGACCGGATCGGCGCGATCGGGCGGCTCGACGCGGCCCGGGCGACCACCGAGATCGACGCGACCGGCCGCTACGTATCCCCCGGCTTCGTCGACGCGCACGTCCACGGCGACGCCGCCGTGCTCGACCCGGACGTCCAGCTCGCGGCCCTGCGCCAGGGCGTCACCACGTTCGTGCTCGGCCAGGACGGTCTCTCCTACGCCCCCGCCACCCCCGCCGCGCTCGCCTACGTCACCCGCTACTTCGCCGCGATCAACGGCACCCACCCCGGCCTCGGGGACGGGCCGGTATCGGTCGCCGACCTGCTCGCGACCTACGACCGCAGCACCGCGCTCAACACCGCCTACCTCGTCCCGCACGGCACCGTCCGGCACAGCGTGCTCGGCCCGACCGCGCGCGCCGCCGGGGCGAGCGACCTCGCCGCGATGACCAAGGCCGTGGAACAGGGCCTGGACGAGGGCGCGTGCGGGTTGTCCACGGGCCTCGAATACGTGCCGGGCCGCTATGCCGACAGCGCCGAACTGGCCGCCCTGCTCCGGCCGGTCGCGGCCCGCGGCCTGCCGCACGTCTCGCACATGCGCGGCTACGAGTCGGCCGCCGGACCGGCCATGCGCGAGATGCTGGACGTGGCCCGCGCGGCCGACGTCGCGACCCACGTCTCGCACTACCACGGGCCCGCCGCGGAACTGATCGCGATGGTGGACCGGGCCCGGGCCGAAGGGCTCGACCTCACCTACGACGCGTACCCCTACCTGCGCGGCTGTAGCATCCTGGCGATGGTCGCGCTGCCTCGCGACCTCGACGACCCCGACCCCGACCGGGTCGTCGCGGCGCTGGCCGAACCCGCGACCCGGCGCCGGCTGGCGGCCGAGGTGGACCCGGCCCTGTGGCCGCGGATCACCCTCGCGCACGTGCCCGCCGCCGACTTCCGCTGGGCCGAGGGCCGCCGGCTCGTCGACGCCGCCGCTGAGGCCGGCGCGGGCCCCGCCGAGTTCTGCGCCGACCTGCTGATCGCCACCGACCTGGTCGCGGGCGCCGTGTTCGACCAGCCGCCGACCAACAGCGACGAGTCGGTCCGCGCGCTGCTGCGCCACCCGGCGCACGTGGGCGGCTCGGACGGCATCTACATCGGCGGCAGCCCGCACCCGCGCGGCTGGGGCGCCTTCGCCCGACTGCTGGCCCGACACGTCGTCGAACTCGGCGACTGGACCTGGGAACAGGCCGTCGTACACCTCGCGTCGCATCCCGCACGCCGCTTCGGCCTGACCGACCGGGGCCTGCTCCGGACCGGCCTGGTCGCCGACATCGCGGTGATCGACCCGGCCCGGGTGGCCGACCTCGCCGACTACGGCGACGCCCGCCGACCCGCGGCCGGCATCGACGACGTGCTCGTCGCCGGTGTGCCCGTACTCTCGTCCGGAGCCCTGACGGGCAACACGCCCGGGCGCCCGGTCGGACCGTCCTGAGGACATGCCAGTGAGTACTCCCGAGCACGGTGTCGAAGACCCCGTCGGCGCAGCACCGATCGACGCACCACCGGTCGGCACGGCACCGATCGAAGAACCGGCGGGCCCCGCACCGCAGCGCAACCAGTCCGCCTCCCTGCGCCGCGCGCTCGCGGTGCTCGAACAGGTCCGCGACCACGCCGGATCCGACGGCCTGAGCCTGACCGAGGTCGCCGAGGCGCTCGACCTGTCCAAGAGCACCGTGCTGCGCCTGGCCCAGCCGCTCCTGGACACCGGTCTGCTCGCCCGCGACCGCCGGCACGGCCACTTTCGGCTCGGCCCCGGCGCGCTCGCGCTCGGCCAGGCCTACCTCGCCGGCATCGACCTGCGCACCGCCGCGGCCGAGCAGGCGCACCGGCTGATGCGCGAGGCCGGCGGCACCGTGCACATCTGCGTGCCGGACGCGCCGCACATCGTCTACATCGACAAGGTCGAGAACGAGACCGCCGTACGGATGGCCTCGCGGATCGGCAGCCGCGCGCCGATGTACTGCACCGCGGTCGGCAAGGCGATGCTCGCGTGGCTGCCCGAGGAGGTGTTCACGCAGGTGGTCGACGCGGGCATGCCCGTCGTCACCGCCCGCACCCTGACCGACCCCGGCCTGCTGCGCACCGAGCTCGCCCGGATCCGCAGCCGCGGCTACTCCGTCGACGATCGCGAGAACGAACCCGAGGTCCGTTGCGTGGCGGCGCCTATCTTCGACCACAACGACGTCGTGATCGGAGCCCTGTCGGTCTCCGGCCTCACGTCCCGCGTCACCGCCGCACGGGTCCGCGAACTCGGACCCGCCGTCGCGGCGGCCGCCTTTCGCGTATCGCGCACCCTGGGAGCGACCCGATGACCCTCGACTCGTACACCAAAGGCATGTGGTTGCCCTACGGCGAGCCGCTGACCGACGACGAACTCGGCGCCGCCGGCGAGAGCCTGTTCGACGGCCCGTTCACGTGGCCCGTCATGGTCGCGCGCCGGTCCGTGCTGATCGCGAACGTCGCGACGATGGCCGAGTACACCGAGCGGCACGGCGTGTTGTTCGCGCCGCACGGCAAGACCACGATGTCGCCCGAGCTGTTCGCCGAGCAACTGGCCGCGGGCGCGTGGGGGATCACCGTGGCGACCGCGAACCAGGCGCTCGCCGCACACCGTTTCCGGGTGCCGCGGATCATGATCGCCAACGAGGTGCTCGACGAGAAGGTGCTGCGCTGGGCCGCGACCCGCCCCGACCTGCTCTTCCACGTCGACTCGCGGGCCGGCGTCGAGGTCGCGGCCGCGGCCCTCGCGGCGGTGCCCGGCGGCCGGCTGTCGGTGTTGATCGAGCTCGGCCGCGCGGGCGGGCGGACCGGCTGCCGCAGCGTCGCCGAGGGGTCGAGCTGGCGCGCGCGGCCGCCGCCGTGCCGGGCCTGACCGTGGCCGGCGTGGCCGGCTACGAGGGCGGCCTGCCCGACGCCGAGGCGGTGTCCGCGTGGCTGCGCGAACTCGCGTCGCTGGCCGACGAGATCGCCGACCTGGTACCCGGCGAGCCGATCGTGTCGGCGGGCGGCAGCGCGTGGTTCGACACCGTCGTGGACGTGCTCGCGCCCGGCGGCAAGCCGCTCGCCGGCCGCCGGGTCATCCTGCGCAGCGGCGCCTACGTCTCGCACGACGACGGCTACTACTCGCGCGTGACGCCGTTCGGTCGACACCCCGAGGAGGGCTCGCTCGTGGGCGCACTGGAGGTGTGGGCCCAGGTGCTCTCCGCGCCCGAGAAGGGCCTGGCGATCCTCGGCGCGGGCCGCCGCGACGTGCCGTTCGACCAGGACCTGCCGGTCCCGCTGCGGGTGCGCGCGCTGGACGGGACGCTGCGCGCCGCGGGCGGGGCGCGCGTGGTCAAGCTCGACGACCAGCACGCCTACGTCGAGCTCGGCGACACCGACCTGGCCCCGGGCGAACTGGTCTGCCTGGGCGTCTCGCACCCCTGTACGGCCTTCGACAAGTGGCGCGCGATCCCGGTCGTGGACGACGACCACCGCGTCGTGGACGTCCTGAACACGCACTTCTGAGCCCGAACCCGATGCCACCGATGACGCGAATCACGCGAGAGGACCCCATGACCGCCGAACCCCGGGAAACCCCGGACGTGGTCACGCTCGGCGAGACCATGGTGCTGCTCACCGCGCCGCGCATCGGCCCGCTGCGGCACGCCCGCACGCTCGACGTCGCGACCGGCGGGGCCGAGTCCAACCTCGCGATCGGGATCACCCGACTCGGCCGGCGGGCCGCGTGGATCGGCCGGGTGGGCGACGACGAGTTCGGCCGGCTCGTGCTCGCCGTGCTCGGCGGCGAGGGACTCGACACCCGCGGCGCGGTCGTCGACCCACAGGCGCCGACCGGGCTCATGGTCAAGGCCCGGCGCACGTCCGCGGCCACCGACGTGCGCTACTACCGTGCGGGCAGCGCCGGTTCGCGGCTGTGTCCCGACGACGTGGACCCCGCGCTGGTGCGCTCGGCCCGGGTCCTGCACGTCACGGGCATCACGCCGGCGCTGTCGGCGACCGCGCGCGCCGCGGTCCGCGCGGCCGTCGCCGAGGCCGCCGCCGCCGGCGTCCCGGTCTCGCTCGACCTGAACTACCGGCAGGCGCTGTGGTCGGCCGAGGAGGCGGCGACCGAGCTGCGCGCGCTCGCGACCGGCGCCGACATCCTGTTCGCGACCGAGAGCGAGGCCCGCCTGGTGCTCAAGGCGTCCGACCACACGCCGGTCGCCGACCTGGCCCGCGACCTGTGCGCGCTCGGTCCCGCGCAGGTGTTGCTCAAGCAGGGCGCGCGCGGCGCGCTGGCGATCGTCGACGGGGTCCGCCACGACGTCCCGCCGCTTCGCGTCGACGCGGTCGACCCGGTCGGCGCGGGCGACGCGTTCGCCGCCGGCTACCTCGCCGAACTGCTCGAGGGCGGCTCGGTCGCGGAGCGCGTGGCGACCGCCGCCGCGGCCGGGGCCTTCGCGGTCACCGTGCCCGGCGACTGGGAGGGACTCCCGCGCCGGGACGAACTCGGCCTGCTCCGGCTGGACGACGCGGTCGCCCGCTGAAGCATCGGCCCACATACCATTCCGCAATCATCCGACCCGCCCGATCACGAAAGCGAACTCCCATGGCGCACAAGGAAATCCGTACCGCAGATGCCCCCGTCCCCGGTGGCACCTACTCGCAGGGCATCGACACCGGCGACTTCGTCTACACCGCCGGTGTGGGCCCGAACGACCCGGCGACCGGCGTGAACATCGACGGCGACATCGCCGCCCAGACGCGCCAGGTGCTCGTCAACCTCCAGGCGATCCTGGCCGAGGCCGGCCTCGACTTCAGCCACGTGGTCAAGGTGACCACCCACCTGGAGCACCTCAAGCGCGACTTCGCCGGCTACGACGAGGTGTACCGCGAGTTCTTCACCGCGCCGTACCCGGTGCGCACGACGGTCGGCTCCGACCTGATGAACATCCTCGTCGAGATCGACGTGGTGGCCCGCCGCCCGTGACCCCACCGGACGCGGACGGGGGTCACAGCGGCTGGAGGAACTCCAACCGGTTGCCCACCGCGTCCTCGGCGTAGAACCGGCGGAAGCCGGGGAACTCGCCGTCGGGCGTGACGTTCGTGCCGTGCTCGGTGAGCCTGGCCGCGACCTCGTCCAGGTCGCTCACCAGGATGCCGGGATGCGCCTTGCGCGCGGGCCGGAAGTCGGCCTCGACGCCGAGGTGGATCTCCAGCGCGCCGGCCCGCACCCACAGGCCGCCGCGCGCGGCCAGGACCGGCGGCTTGGCGACCTCGGTCATGCCCAGGACGCCGAGGTAGAAGGCCCGGCACGCGTCCTCGCTGCCGGGCGGTATCGCGAGCTGTACATGGTGCAGCGCGAATGTGGTCATGCCCATGCTTACCGCACCGCCGTCGCGAGCGGCACGAACGGCGCGCGGCACTAACGGCACGCGCGGAACCGCCGTCCCCGACGGACCGGCCCGCGCACGGGCGACGGCCCCGCTCGATGCGTGGAAGAACGCACCGAGCGGGGCCGTGGTGTTTTTCAGCGTTTCGCGGCGGTGTCTTCTCAGCCGGCGTTGACGCAGGTGTTGCCGAAGGTCGGGTTGAGCACCCCGATGAGGATGTTGACGGTGTTGCCGCACACGTTGACCGGGACGTGAACCGGAACCTGGATGTTGTTGCCGGAGAGCACGCCGGGCGAGCCCACGGCCGCGCCGTCCGCCTCGGAGCTGGCCATGGCGGGGCCGGCAGCGCCCGCGAGAGCGGCGCCCACGGTGGCGGTCAGGAGGGCGGCCTTGGCAATACGCGACATCTTGTGTCGGTCCTTTCGGTTCGTACAGTCCCACCCCGGCGGGTGGATCCTGAACAACGCGCGAACTCGCCGTCGGATACGGCGACGCGCCCGAATGGGCACCCCGGCCGGCGGAGTTAATCCGTTCGAGCGGCGGCGCGCAGTCGCGCGGCGAGTTCGTGCGCGACCTGCGCGAGGTCCCGCGGCGCGGTCGCGGCCAGCGCGCACAGCACGTCCGCCGTCGACTCGGCCACCGCGCGCGGCACGGTCACCGGCGCGAGTCCGTCCAGCACCGAGCGGGTCCTGGCCGCCACCGGCGGCACCGCGACCTCCACCGGCTCCGCCGGACCCGCCTCGACCGGCTCGGCCTCGCCGGGTCCGGGAATCAGGCTGCGCAGACCACGGGGCACGGCGGGCACTGTCATTCCACGCAAGTTAGTGCAAGTCCCACCCCGATTGTGCGCGCCGGGCGCGATTTCCGGCCGTCGAACGTTGATTCATCCGGTCGGGTGACGGCCTTGTCGGGATCGGCCGCTAACGTTCCCGCCAACCTGGTCACGGGCGCCGAGCGCCTTGTGCCGATTGGCAGTTGACGGGGTGTCACCAAGATTCGCGGGTCCGTGTCCACGCATTCGCGAGCTCAGACGGAGGGAACGATCGTGGGATGGATCCGGGCGGGCGACTACGAGGTCGCCTTGGAAGGCGACACGGTGGTGTGCCGCAACGCCAAGGGACGGCAACTGAAGTCGGTGCCCGGGAAACTCTCCGAGGATCCGGCCGTGGTCGGGCTCCGGCAACTGGTCGAGTGGCTGGGCCGGCACGACCGTGCCTGCCAGGCCACCGTCGAGCGCTGGATGATCGGGTCGCTGCCGATCCCGGTCGCGGTGCTGTCGCGGGTGTGGCCCGACCCCTCGTGGCAGGGCGTCCTGCGCGACCTGGTGGTCACCGCCGACAACGGTGACGTGGCCGGATTCCTCCGTGGCGCGGACCCCGAGCGCGGCGTCGGCATCGTCGACCCCGACGGCGACACCGTCTACCTCGATCCGCAGAGCATCCGGATCCCGCACCCCGTACTCCTCGAAGATCTGGACGACCTGCGCGAGTTCGCGGTCGAGCTCGGAGTCGAGCAGCGCCTGCAGCAGCTCTACCGCGAGGTGTGGCAGCGGCCCGCGGACCTCGACGGCAGCAAGAGCGGCGTCGAGGAGTTCGCCGGCGGACGCTACGACCAACTGCGCTTCCTGGTCGGCCGGGCCACCCAACTCGGCTACCAGGTGCGCGGCGGCCAGGCGGTGTGCGCGGTGCTGGACGAGGGACGCGCGATCGAGGCCCGGATGTGGCTGGGCGACTACGAGGGCTACGAGTCGACCGAGACCGGCTCGGTCACCTGGACCGAGCGGGGCCAGGCCCTGACCCTCGACCGGGTCCCGGCCGTGGCCTGGTCGGAAGGCATGCGCATGGGCGCCGCGCTGTACGCGGGCCGCACGATCGAGACCACGGAGGAAGCGGCATGAGCACCACCCCCGACCCCGCGCGCGTCCTGCTCGACGCCGGCGCCGTCCTGCCGCCCGGCACGCTCGCCGGCGACGACATCGACGCGCTGACGATCCGCACCTACACGCACGGCGTACTGGAGGACCGGCCGATCGTCCGGCTCGTCCCCGCCACCCTCGGCGAGGCCGAGGACCTCGCGCTGGGCTTCCTCGGCCTCACCCGCGACGAGGACGCCCCCGAGGTCGGCCAGGTCCGCCGCGAGGCGCTCGGCTTCCCCGCCTGGGCGCTCGTGAACGACCCGGCCAACGGGCACCACGCGCTCGCCCTGGTCCGCGACATCGAGCGGCTGGACCGCCAGGCGAAGACCAAGCCCGGCGCGGCCAAGGACGGCTTCGTCACGCTCGCGACCCGACTCGGCCGGGCCGTACCGCACTTCCTGCCCACGTTCCACGAGCAGGCCGCGCGGATCTTCCTCAAGCACGACAACAAGACCTACGCGTCGACCTTCTTCGGCAAGGCCCGCGAGGCCGAGCGCGTGCACAACCTGCCGATCGAGGAGGACCGCCTGCGCGCGGTCTTCCTGGAGTTCGCCTTCGCCGGCGCGCTCACCGCGAAGGCGCTCAAGGAGCACGCCAAGTCGCTCGCGGTCCGGCTCGGGCCGGCCGAGGCGTGGGTGCAGTACCGCCAACTCGCCATCGAGCGCTGCACCGCGGGCATGCCGCCCTACGCGGGCCTCGCCGAGGACGCCCGGGCACTGATCCGCGCGGCCGGCGGCGACACCGCGGCGGAGGAGCGCGCGTTGCTGCGCGAACTGCTCGCGACGCCCGCGATCGCCCGCGCCCCGCTGTCCTTCTGGAAGGTCAACCGCCGGCCGCTGGTCGAACTCGCCGCGGCCGAACCCGAGACCCGCGCGCGCCTGCTGGAGATCCTGCCCACCCCGGGCGGCTCGGCCGAGGCCGGCGAGACCGACGACGTCTGGCTCGACCTGCTCGTCGAGGCCGGCGTCGCCGACCTGCTGGCGGCGGCCGGCGAACTCCCGCCGGGCGCACGGGCGCAGTGGGTCGGCCGCTGGGCCGACCACCGGCAGCGCGGCTGGGGCTCGCGCCCGCGCTGCGCGCGCACCGCCGAGCTCGTGGGGCGGATGGCCGATGTGCTGCGGGCCGAGGGCGAGCCCGTCATGCTCTTCCGCGGCAACGGCTGGCGCGTGAGCGTGGACGCCGACCTGCTCGATCTCGTGCTCGCCGAACGCATACCGCTCGCGAACCCCACCGGCAACGCCTCGATCGACCTCGGCGACTGGTGGAACGACGGCAGCGAAGGCCGCCGCGATCTCGCCGCGATCGCCGCGGACGACCGACACCGCGGCCTGCTGCGCTCCGCCGTCGGCGTGCTCCGCCGCGAACACCACGTCCGTACCGCCGCCCACCCCGTCCTGCGCGACGTGCTCGCGGCGTGGCTGACCGAGCGGGGCGCGGAGCTGACCGCGGCCCGTGGGCTGCCCGCCGCCGAGGTGGCCTACAACGCGCTCAACGAGTTCCGCGGCGTCGTCCTCGACGTCGTCCCGGACGTGGTGGAGCGCGCCCGCGCGTTCGACGTCGCCGCGCTCCTGACCACCACGCTGCGCGCGGGACTGTACGACGAGCTCGGCTGGCCCGCCCTGGACGAGGCGGTCGAACTGCTCAGCCACAAGCGCGACATCGCGATCGACGAGGCGTGGCCGGCGCTCGTGCTGTCCACCGCCAAGCGCGCGGTCGTGGTCGGCCCCGACGGCATCCTGCTCGACCACGAACCGCGCGTCCCCAAGGAGCGCAGCGGCTGGCAGCGCACGCGCTACCACTACGTCGACGGGCAACTCCTGGTCGCCTGGTACAACAAGGATTACGACTGGGAGGGCTACTGGTCCACGCGACCCGCCGAGACCTTCCTGATCACCGGCGACACCCCCGGCTACCCGTCGAACGACCAGATCGTCTCGCTCGCCCTGCCCGACGGCGGCCGGGCCACCGGCGGGCGCCCGCTGCACGTGGGCGACACCAAGCTGCCGCCGATCCGCGGGATCCTCACCGACGGCACCTCGCACTGGTCGCTCGACCGCAGCGTCGGCAACCGCAAGTGGACCGAGTACGACCCCGCCACCGGCACCCACGGCCGCGCGTCGCTGCCCGCCCCGCTCGCCGCGGCCGTCGCCGAGGGCGGTCGACTCGTCCCCGACGGGTGCGAACTGCTGCCGCTGCTGCCCGGCCTGGAGCGCAGCCCCTTCGGCACCGACGGCACCCTGCTCGGTCGCTGGGTACGCGTCGATGCCGGCACGATCACCACCGGGTCCGTGGACGGCACCACCGTGACCGTGCCTTACCACAACAGCGAGCAACTGCCCGGCCAATTCCCCATCGGCGCGCTTCGACTGCCCGGCGGGGCCGCGCCGACCATCGTCGCCTGCGGCGAGCACATGGAGCTGTGGGCCGACGGCGTCCGCCTCGGCGACTGGAAGACGCACGCACACGGCAGCGGGCCCGCCGCGGGCAGTCCGATCGTGCCGCCGACCGCGTTCTGGCACGCGCTGCGCCCCCGCGACGAGGCCGGCTCGCTCGCGCTGCGCGGGCTCACCCGCGATCGGGTCGCCGACCTGGTCGCCGCGGTCCGCGAGGACCACGACCGCGCGTTGCGGGAGTACCACGAGGCGAAGAAGGCGCTCGACAAGGAAGCGGCGAAGAAGCTGACCATGCCCATGGCGTTGCGGATCGAGGCGACCGGGCAGCGGCTCCCCGAGCTCACCCACCCGGGCCTCCTCCGCGGCGTCGCCTCCCTCGTGCGCGACACCGCCGGGCTCGGCGAGCGGCTGAACCGGCTCGGCGAGATCACCAAGAAGGAGAAGAAGGCCGTCGTCGTGCCCACCGGCCCCGAGCACGGCACGGACGGCGACCTGAACGCGGCACTGAGCGGCAGCGAGTACGGCTACTACGGCGGTTCGACGACGCCCGCGTGGACCGTGCTGAACCACATCACCGCCGTGCGCGAGGCACTCGCGTCCACCGACCGTCCCGAGAGCTGGACGGAACTGCCCGACCGGCTGCCCAAACCGCGCTTCCAGTGGCACTCCTTCCTCGACCGCCGCGCCGAGCTGCTGGCCCGCGCACTGTCGCCGTTCACCCCCGAGGACCAGCGCGCGTCGCTGCTCCTGCTCCTGGACGCACTCGCCGCCGGCCCGCTCGGCACGCCCGCCGGGACCGTGCGCCGGGTGATCCTGTGCGAGCCCGAACGCAAGGGCAAGGACGGCAAGCGGATCGGTCGGACCCTCCGCCGCGGCGACCGCACGCTGGTCTTCCTCGACAGCCGGTACAACTACGGCGACAAGGACCACTGGGATGTCCTCGACCACGACCCCTCGGGCCGGTTCGAGGCGATCGACGGCTTCAACACCCACGAGGAGGAGCGCTACACGGAGCCGGTTTCGACCGAACGCGTCACCGCCGTGGTGACCGGGATTCGCGCACACGGCGCCGTGCCGTGGCGGCCCGAGGCCGTGCCCGCCCTGATCGAGGACACCGGCCTGGGCCGCGCCGAAGCGAGCATCCTGCTCGCCGGGATGCCTGCCGGCGAACTCGACAAGGACCAGCGGACCCTGCTCCGCCTCAAGGTCACCGAGGCCAGGAACGCCCGCGAACAACTCGGCCGAATCAGCCGGGAGCCGCGCCTCGCGGTGCTCGCGGCCTTCGCGCCCGAGCGCCCCGAGGATGTCCACACCCTGTGGACGACCGGCCTGGACATCACGGCGATCGCCCACGCGTGGAAGAACGGGGTCGGCCGGGTCCTGCGCCTGTCCGAGGACGTCGCCGCGGACGCGCGGAACATGAACTCCCACGCCTTCGAGACGGTCCTGGAACCGGAGAAGCGGTGGTGGATCACCGGCACGTCCACGCACAAACTGGACAAGGAGGGTCGGTTCGTCGCCTCCGACAGCGCCGCGGTCCCGAACGGCAACGTCCTGCACTCGACGGTGACCGCGCTCGCGTGGCTCGCCTACCGGCTGCCGTACGGCGACCCGCTGCGCGGGCAACTGCCGCACGTGCTCGACCTGCTCCGCAAGCGCCTGGCCGACCCCGGCCTGGTGTCCGACCTCGACGTCGAGTACGCGGAGAACGGCCCGACCTCGATCCGCCTGCGCGAGGCGGCCGGGCTGCCGGAGAACGGCGGCGCGGACCCGGACGGCCTGGTCCGCGTCGACGACCGCTTCGTGCTCCGGCCCTGGTACACCGACAGCGAGTTCGTCGAGGTCCGACCGGCCGGCTTCACCGGCGCCGACGACCCGTGGTTCGACCGCCTGATCGCGCTGCGCGGCACCGGTGACTCGTCCGGCTTCAAGGCCTTCCGTCGGATTCTGGACCCCGCGTTCGAGGCGCTGCTGCGCGCCGACGGCCCGCCCGGCATCCAGCAGGACCCGGCGTACGCGGTGCCCGAACTCGTCGCCGAGGTCGCCAAGGCGCACGGCATCGGCGAGGACGCCGCCGTCCTGTACCTGCAACTGCTCGCGCTCCCGGACCCGACCGACCGGCACGTCGCCCGCTGGACCGGCTGGAAGCCCGCGCGCCTGAAGAAGGCCCGCGCCGAACTCGCCGCGACCGACCTCGTCGTCGAGGCCAGGCGCTCGCGCGCCGGCCGCACGCTGTTCCTTCCCGGCGGCTGGAACGACCTCAAGAACCCGGCACTGCCGCTGGAGACCTGGAAGGACCCGCTGTACACGCGCTCGTACGACAACGCCGTGGTGCCCGACAGCCCGGTGCCCGACCTCTTCCACCGGGCCTGGCAGCGGATCCAGAACGGCGATGCGCCAGGATTCGAACAACTCGTCACCCGTCCGACTCGAAAGGGCCGCCGCTGATGGCCACCGCAGTGCACGCCGAAGTGACAGCCCGTCAGGTGCAACCCCCGGAGGACCTGTACGCGAGCGAACTGGCCTTCCTCGCCGCGTACGACACCGGCCCGCGGCCGCCCGCGTGGCGGCTCACCCCGCGCGCCGTCGTCACCTTCGTGATGGGCAGCGGCGACGAACTCAAGCTGCCCGAACCGGTCGAGGGACTGCCGCGCACGCTGACGATCGGCGCCAAGTTCGTGGGGGAGCGCGCGCTGATCGAGCGCTGCGTGGTCACCCTCGCGGGGGAGCGCGGCCTGCTCCTGGTCGGCGAGCCCGGCACCGCGAAGTCGATGCTGTCCGAACTGCTCGCCGCCGCCGTGTGCGGCACCAGCGGGCTGACCGTACAGGGCACCGCGGGCACCACCGAGGACCAGCTCAAGTACGGCTGGAACTACGCGCTCCTGCTCGCCCAGGGCCCCAGCCGCGGCGCGCTCGTGCCGTCGCCGGTACTCACCGCGATGACCACCGGCGGCGTGGCCCGGATCGAAGAGGTCACCCGCTGCCTGCCCGAGGTGCAGGACGCGCTCGTGTCCCTGCTGTCGGAGCGCCGGATCGCCGTCCCCGAACTCGCGGGCGGCACCGACGGGCAGGTGCACGCGGCCCCCGGCTTCACCCTGATCGCGACCGCGAACCTGCGCGACCGGGGCGTCTCGGAGATGTCGGCGGCGCTCAAGCGCCGGTTCAACTTCGAGACGGTCGGCCCGATCGGCGACCACGACGCCGAGATCGCCCTGGTCCGCCGCCAGGCCAAGGCCGCGGTCGAGCGCACCGGCACCGCGTACACCGTCGACGACACGGTCCTGGAAGTGCTCGTGACCGCGTTCCGCGACCTGCGCACCGGCCGCTCGGCCGAGGGCTGGGAGATCGAACGCCCGTCGACCGTGCTGAGCACCGCGGAAGCGGTCTCGGTCGCGTCCTCGCTCGCCCTGGCCGCCGCCTACTTCCCGGGCGACCGGGACGTGCTCGGCCTGCTCCCGGGACACCTCCTGGGCGTCGCGAAGAAGGACGACCCGGCGGACGCCGACCGGCTGCTGTCCTACTGGGACGCGGCCGTCCGCCGGCGCGCCGAGCACGGCTCGGCGACCTGGCGCACCCTGTGGGACCTGCGCGGAGTCCTGGAGGGCTGACGACGTGTCATCGACTCACCCGGACGGGCCCAACGACGAGGCCCGTCCGGCCGCCGCGCGCCTCGCCGCGTCCCGGCGGCCCTACCTGATCGGCGTCCGCCACCACGCCCCCTCGCTCGCCGCGGCCGTGCCCGCGCTGCTGGACGCGGCCCGACCCGACGTCCTGCTCGTCGAACTGCCGCACGAGGCCGCGCCATGGCTGGAGTGGCTCGCGCACGAGGACACCCGCGCGCCGATCGCGCTCGCGGGGACCGGGCCGAACGGACTCGGCTTCTACCCCTTCGCCGACTTCTCGCCGGAGTTGGCCGCACTGCGCTGGGCCGCCCGCAACGGCGTCCCGACGATTCCCTGCGACCTGCCGCTGGGCCACCCCGGTTGGGACCGTGCCGACGGCGGACCCGGCGCCGAGGGCGGCGGGCTGCACGCCGCGCTGCGCGACAAGCTCACCGGCCGCGCGGGCGACGACCTGTGGGACCGGCTGGTCGAGGCCACCGCGCCCGGCTCGCCCGCGGAGGCGATCCGCCGGGCCGCGCTCACCGTCGGATGGGCACTGCGCCGCGACGCGGGCACCGTCGACCCGGTCGACCTGCGCCGCGAGGCGTGGATGCGGTACACGCTGCGCGAGGCCACCGCGTCCGGCGCGACCGCCGCCGCCGTGATCGGCGCGTTCCACGCCCCCGCGCTGCTCGACGGCGACGCGGACCGGCCCGACGCCGAACTCGCCGACGTCACCATGTCGCTGATCCCGTACACGTATCCGCTCCTGGACGCCCGATCCGGCTACCCGGCCGGCATCCGCGACCCGGAATGGCAGCAGTCCGTCCTGGAGTCGGCCGGCGACCCGGCCGCGCTGTACGACGCGCTGCTGGGCGCGGCGGTCCGGATCTGCACCGAGCTGCGCGCCCAGGGCCACCCCAGCGGCCCGGCCGACGCCCGCGAGATCGTCCGGCTCGCGGCCGACCTCGCGAACCTGCGCGGCCTGCCCGCGGCCGGGCGCGGCGAACTGCTCGAAGCCGTCCAGACCGTGCTCACCCACGGCGAGACCCTGGGCCGCGGCCGAGCCGTCGCCCGCGCGCTCGAACGCGTCCTGGTCGGCACCCGCAACGGGCGCCCGGCCCCGGCCGCACCGCGCAGCGGCCTCGGCCCCGAGGTGGAGCGCCGGCTCACGGCGCTGGGCCTGCCGGGTCCCGCCGACCCGACCGAGCGCGACCTGCGCCTGGACCCGCTGCGCAGCGACCTCGACCGGCGCCGCGAACTGCTCCTGCAACAGCTGACGACCTGTCGGATCCCGTACGCCGAACCGGTGTCGGTGGTCGGGACGGGCGGCGCCGACGCGGTCACCACCCGCTGGCGGGTGCGCTGGACCCCGTCGGTCGCGGCCCTGCTGGACGCGGCCGGCGCTCGCGGCGTGACGCCGGAGCAGGCCGCCGAGGGCAACCTGCGCGCACAACACCGCCGCGAACTCGACGAGGGCGGCCCCACCGCCGCCCAGATCCTCACCGGCCTCGAACGCGCCGCCGCGTGCGGGCTGACCGCCCTCACCCGGACCCGCCTCGGCGAGACGGCCGACACCCTCCCCACCATCGCGACCCTCCCGGACCTGCTGACCGCCCTGACCCTGACCGACCGCATCCACACGGGCCACTTCGCCGGCCCGGACGAGGCCGCCGCCACCACCAAGGCGGACCCCACCCCGGGCGACGTCACGCAGACCCTGCTCACCGCCGCCATCCGTCACCTCGACGGTCTGACCGGCTCCGACGACCCCGCCGACGCCCGGGCCCTCGCGGACTTGGCCGCGCGCGCCGACACCTTCGGCGGCACCCGGCTCACGACCGGCCTGGCCCGACTCGCGGCCGACGGGTCACCGTTGATGGCCGCCGCGGCCGGGGCGGTCCGCGTCCTGCTCGGCCACGAGGACGCCGAAACGCTCGGCGACCGGCTCGGCTCGTGGCTCGACACCGCGAGCACCCCGGCCGCCCGAGCCGCGCTCGCCCGCCGCCTGACCGGCCTGCTCACCGCCGCCGGCCCGCTCCTGGAAGCCGGCGGCCCGATCCTGACGCCGCTCCTGGACCGGGTCGACACGCTGCCCGACCGCGCCTTCCTCGACCGCCTCCCCGCCCTGCGCGGCGGCTTCGACACGCTGAGCCCGGCGGCCCGCGACCGTGTACTGGACGCCGTGGGCGACCACCTCGGCACCCGCGTCGACACCGAGGCCAACCCCGTCGAACTCGCCATGTGGACCACCGCCGACCTCGCCGGCCGCGAGGCCCTCACCACCCGAGCCCTGCCCCACGCACCCCCCGCCCCGCTCACCCCGACGGGGCCACCGGGCCCGATCCCCTCACCCACCGCCGCAAATCCGCAACCTTCCCCCCTGACGGAACGGGCGGACGGGTGGGACCAACCCCAACCCGACCAAGACGAACCCGCGGCCATCCCCCCATCGCACCGATGGCGCCTGATCCTGGGCCGCCGCTCCGACCGCCTACAAGGCGCAGCCGCCCGCATGGCCCACGCACTCGACGAGCTCTATGGCACCGGGCGCGGCGAAGGCTCCCGCAGCGACCTCGGCAACGGCCCTCCCGGCTCCGGCGGCGGCCAGGACGCCCCCTACCCCGGCGTCCGCGAATGGTCCGAGGAGCTGATCACCCTCTTCGGTCCCGCGATCCGCGAGGAGGTGCTCGCCGCCGCGGCCACCGCCGGCCGTACCGACGTCCTCACCCACCTCGACCCCGCCGCCGCCCGACCCTCGGTCGACCTGCTCAAGACCATCCTCGAACACGCCGGCGGCCTCCCCGAGGCCAAACTCGCGCTCCTGCGCCCGCTCATCGCCCGCATCGTCGCGGAACTCACCCGCGAGCTCGCCACCCGACTCCGCCCCACCCTCACCGGCGTGACCACCCCGCGCCCGACCCGCCGCCCCGGCGGCGCGCTCGACCTGCCCCGCACCCTCCGGGCCAACCTCGCCGCCGCCCGCCGCGCGGACGACGGCACCGTGGTGGTCGTCCCGGAGAAGCCGATCTTCCGGACCCGCGCGAGCCGCAGCAGCGACTGGCGGCTGATCCTGGTGGTCGACGTGTCCGGCTCGATGGAGGCGTCGACCATCTGGTCCGCGCTCACCGCGTCGATCCTGGCCGGCGTCCCCGCGCTCAGCACGCACTTCCTGACCTTCTCCACCGAGGTCGTCGACCTCACCGGCCACGTGCACGACCCGCTCGCGCTGCTCCTGGAGGTCAAGGTCGGCGGCGGCACGCACATCGCCGCGGGTCTGCGCCGGGCCCGCGACCTCGTCACCGTGCCCTCGCGCACGCTGATCGCCGTGGTCAGCGACTTCGAGGAGGGCTATCCGATCGGCGGCCTGCTCGGCGAGGTACGCGCGCTCGCCTCGGCCGGCTGCCACATCCTGGGCTGCGCGAGCCTCGACGACGCGGGCCGCCCGCGCTACTCGACCGCGGTCGCCGGCCAACTCGTCGCCGCCGGCATGCCGGTCGCGGCCCTGAGTCCCACCGAACTGGCCCGCTGGGTCGGGGAGAAGGTCCGATGACCACACAAGGCCTGCCGCCCGTGGCCCCCGACGTCACCGCCGGCATCGTCGAGGCGCTCACCCCGCGCCTGCGCAAACGGCTCGACGCCGCGATCACGAAACTCCTCGCCTGCCCGATCGAACGCGACGGCGACACCGTGCGCGTCACGGTCGGCGAGGACGCCGAACTGACGCTGTCCGCCCCGACCGGGTCGGTCACCTCGGCCGACGACCTGCGCTGCACCTGCCTGCTGGCGCCCGCCTGCGTACACCGCGCCGCGGCCGCCGCCGCGGCCCCGATCGCCGAAGCCGCGGCCGGCGAGGTCGCGGCGGCCGCGCCGACCCCGACGCCGGCCCCGCACCCGTCGAACCCATGCCCGCCGGCGAGGCCGAACGCGCCGCCGCCGACGCCCTGTGGGCCGCCGGCGCCGCGATCGTCGACGCCGGCATCGACACCGCCGGCGCCGTCCTGCAGGCCACCCTCCTGCGTGCCGCGCACACCGCGCGCCTGGCCGGCCTGCACCGCGCGTCGGCGGCCGCGGTGGCCGGCGTGACCGGACTGCGCGCGGCGCGCGACGGCGACCCGTCGTACCGCCTCGGCGACCTCGTCGCGGCGCTGCGCGAACTGCTCGACGTCGCGCACGCGCTCCGCGCCGGGACGCACACGCCCGCCGCCCTGGAAGCCCTGCGCGGCACCGCCCGCCGCGCCTACAGCCCGGCCGGCTCGCTGCGGTTGTACGGCCTGTTCACCGAGCCCGTGCTGACCGCCCGCGGCTACGCGGGAGCGGTCACCACGACCGTCGACGCCGACGGCACCCTGCGCACCATCGGCGACGTCGCCCCCGGCGGCGCGGAGCGCGCGGTCGGCGCCGCGACCCGCGCGATCCGGCTCGGCGACACCTCGATCGACCCGGTCGCGCTGACCCGCGCGGGCCTGGTCGTCTCCGGCGCCACCGTGTCCGCGAACGGCCGGCTGGGCGCAGGCCAGGCGGTCCGCGCCGCCCGGGCGGGCGGCGTGCCCTGGACCGAGGAACCGCTCGGCCGGCTGTGGGACACCCCGATCGAGACCCAGATCGACCGGGTCGTGAGCCGGCGCGACCTGCCCCCGGACGATCGCCCGGCCGGCGCCGACCTGCTCTTCCTCGACGTCACCGTGCTCGGCACCACCCCCGGGGCCCGGGACCGGGTCGTCGCGGCCTGCGGCGACCTGACGGTCCGACTGCTCGTCGCGCACGCCGACCCGGCCTTCGCCTACCGCGACAACCTCCGGCTGATCGCGACCTGTCCGGGCCTGCGGCTGCGGCTGATCGGCCGGCTCGAACCGACCGCCGAACGCGCGGTACGAGTGCTCGCGGTCGGCGTAGCCCCGGGCGAGGGGCCGACCCTGCTCCTGCCGCCGGACCGCGCCGGCCGGATCGACCTCGGCCTGGACCGACTGCACCGCGCCGACCTGCCCAAAACCGAACCGGCCGGGCCGGTGACCGACGCGACGGAGGAACTCCCGCACGCCCCGCTGTACCTGATGCACCGTCACGTGGAGCGCGCGATCAGCGGTGGCCGTCCGGTGCTGGCCCTGTCCGGATCGACCGCCGGCGACACCGCCCGACTGCGGCGGGTCGGGCTCGCGACGGGGGCCACGCTCGTCGAGCGCCTCACGCACGTCGCGGCGGGCCGCGAACGGGACGTATTCGGACGTCTTCGCGCGGGCGACAACGACCTTTTGTCCCAGGCCTGGCTCGCCGCCGCCGTCTACGCGCAAACCGTCGAAGGGGCTCTGACCAGGGCTGTTTGGGCATCCGGGGGGTCGGGGTGAGGACGTTGCGCCAATCGATTTCCGATCGACGACCGCCGGCGTGTATGGTTTTCCTGCTCGCCCCAATAGCTCAGTCGGTAGAGCGTCTCCATGGTAAGGAGAAGGTCTACGGTTCGATTCCGTATTGGGGCTCAGACGATGGGATCCCCGCCTGGTGACAGGCGGGGCCCCTGTTGAGGCGGCGTAGCTCAGACGGTAGAGCAAGCGGCTCATAATCGCTGTGTCACCGGTTCAAGTCCGGTCGCCGCTACCAAGTGAGCCGATACGGGGGAAACCTCGCATCGGCTGCTTTTGCTGTATTCACTCCTCACCGCAAGGAAGGCACTCCAGTGGCTGCCACCGATGTCCGCCCGAAGATCACGCTGGCCTGCGTGGAGTGCAAGGAGCGGAACTACATCACCAAGAAGAACCGGCGCAACGACCCGGACCGTCTTGAGATGAAGAAGCACTGCCCCCGCTGCAACGCGCACACCGCGCACCGCGAAACCCGCTAGGCGGTTCGCACCACGACACCGACGAGGCCACTCCCCGCAAGGGGGGTGGCCTCGTTGTCGTATTCTCCGCAGGTTGCCCCCGCCGGCCCGCCACCCACCAGGGAGAACCGCTTCATGCCGCTGGACGCGAAGTTCATCGGGCGGACGTATCCGCCCACCCCGCCGTACGAGGTGGGTCGCGAGAAGATCCGCGAGTTCGCCGCCGCGATCGGCGACCCCAACCCCGCGTACCGGGACCCCGAGGCGGCCAAGGCGCTCGGCCACCCGGACACGATCGCGCCGCCGACCTTCGCGATGGTGGTCACGATGCGCGCCGCGGACCAGGTGGTCTACGACCCCGAGCTCGGCCTGGACTACTCGCGCGTGGTGCACGGCGACCAGAAGTTCACGTACACGCGCCCGGTCCGCGCGGGCGACCGCCTCACCGTGGTGACCACCGTGGACAACATCAAGTCCCTCGCGGGCAACGACATCCTCACCACGCGCGCCGAGGTGAGCACCGTCGAGGGCGAACACATCCTCACCGCGCTCTCGACCCTGGTGGCCCGCGCCGCCGACGCCCCGGAGGCCTGATCATGACCGCCAAGATCTCCTTCGACGACGTCGAGGTGGGCACCGAACTGCCCGCGCAGAGCTTCCCGGTCAGCCGCGAGACGCTGGTCCGCTACGCGGGCGCCTCGGGCGACTTCAACCCGATCCACTGGAACGGCCGCTTCGCGACCGAGGTCGGCCTGCCCGACGTCATCGCGCACGGGATGTTCACCATGGCCGAGGCCGCGCGTGTGGTCACCGACTGGATCGGCGACCCCAGCGCGCTCATGGAGTTCGGCGTGCGCTTCACCAAGCCGGTGGTGGTCCCCGACACCGTCGAGGGCGCGACCATCGAGGTCAGCGGCAAGGTCGCGGTCCTCCTCGACGACCGCCGGGTCCGGGTCGACCTGCTGGTCACCGCGGCCGGCACCAAGGTCCTGGGCGTGCCCCGAGCCATCGTCCAACTCGCCTGAGTCCGCGGCCACCCGGGATGCGAGAATCCAACGGTGCAGCCTGAAACCGACGCGCCTCTCGCCTCCCTGACCACCCTCCGCCTCGGCGGACCGGCTCGTCGGCTGTACACGGCCACGACCACCGACGCGGTGATCGAGACCGTGTGCTCCGCCGACGAGCAGGGCACCCCGCTGCTCGTGCTCGGCGGCGGCAGCAACCTGGTCGTCGGCGACGACGGCTTCGCGGGCGACGTGCTGCGGATCGCGACCGCCGACCTGGGCATCCACGGCACGGACGTGTCCGTCGACGCCGGCGTCCCGTGGGACGACGTGGTCACCGCCGCCGTCGCCGCGGGCCTGTCCGGCATCGAATGCCTCGCGGGCATCCCGGGCAGCGCCGGCGCGACCCCGGTGCAGAACGTCGGGGCGTACGGGCAGGAGGTCGCCGAGACCATCACGTCCGTCGAGGTCTACGACCGCACCGAACGCCGCCGCACGACGCTGACCGCCGCCGAGTGCGGCTTCACCTACCGGCACAGCGTCTTCAAGGGCAGCGACCGCTTCGTGGTCCTGCGCGTGCACTTCCGGTTGCGCGACGACGCCGGACTGTCGGCGCCGATCCGGTACGCCGAACTCGCCCGCACCCTCGGCGTCGAGCCGGGCGAGCGGGTCCCGGTGGCGGCCGCCCGCACCGCGGTGGTGGGCCTGCGCCGGGGCAAGGGCATGGTCCTGGACCCCGCCGACCACGACACGTGGAGCGCCGGCTCGTTCTTCACCAACCCGATCCTGACCCTGGACGCCTACGCCGCCCTCGCCGCCAAGGCCGCGCGGCACCTGGGCCCCGACGTCACCCCGCCCCGCTTCCCCGCGGGCGACGGCCACGTGAAGACCTCCGCCGCCTGGCTGATCGAACGCGCCGGCTTCACCAAGGGCTTCGGACAGGGCCGGGCCCGCATCTCCACCAAGCACACCCTGGCCCTCACCAACCGAGGCGAAGCCACCACGGAAGACCTCCTGACCCTGGCCAGGCAGGTCCGAGACGGCGTCCAGGCGACCTTCGGCGTAACCCTGATCAACGAACCGGTCCTGATCAACGCGAAACTCTGACCACGGCCCAAGCCCGCTCCTCGGCCACCAGGCCCGATCGCCCCACCGACCGCCCGAATCCCGCAGCCACCCCCCTTCACGCAACGGGTGGGCGGGTGGGAACAAAACCCGCCCACCACACACGAATCCGCGACCCGCGCGCCCCGCCGCCCTATGCGTCGACCCGAGCCGGCTCCGCCGCCAACCACCCCGCAACACCGTCGAGCATCGACCGCTGCACGTCCGCGGGCGCCACCGACCCGAGAATCGACTGCCGCGCCAACTCGGCCAACTCCTGGTCCGTGAACCCGTGTTCGTCCCGCGCGATCTCGTACTGCGCGACCAACCGCGACCCGAACAACAACGGATCGTCGGCCCCGAGCGCGATCGGCACCCCGGCGTCGAACAGCTTCCGCAACGGAACGTCCGCGGCCTTGTCGTACACGCCCAGCGCGACATTCGAGGCCGGACACACCTCGCACACGATCCGCCGCCGCGCGAGCAACGCCATCAGCTCCGGATCCTCCACCACCCGAATCCCGTGCCCGAGCCGCCGCGCACCCAGCAGGTCCACGCACGCGCGAATGCTCCGCGGCCCGTCCAACTCGCCGCCGTGCGGATTCGCGAACAACCCCGCGTGCCGAGCGATCTCGAAGGCCCGCTCGAACGCCGGCGCCCGCCCCCGCCGCTCGTCGTTGGACAGCCCGAAACCGACCACGCCGCGATCGGTGTACTGCGCCGCGAGTCGCGCGAGCGTCCGCGCCTCCAACTGGTGCTTGGTCCGGTTCGCCGCGATCACCACGGCCATCCCGACCCCGGTCGCCGCCCGTGCGGCCTCCACCGCGTCCAGGACCACCTCCACCGCCGGGGTCAGCCCACCCAGCCGGGGCGCGTACGAGGTCGGATCGACCTGGATCTCCAGCCAGCCCGACCCCTCGGCCCGATCGTCCTCGGCCGCCTCGCGCACGAGCCGATGCATGTCGTCCGGGGTGCGCACACACGAGCGCGCGATGTCGTAGAGCCGTTGGAAGCGGAACCAGCCCCGCTCGTCGGTCGCCCGCAATCGCGGTGGTCGACCCGCCGTCAGCGAATCGGGCAGTCGCACTCCGTGCAGATCCGCCAGTTCCAACAGGGTTTCCGGCCGCATGGATCCCGTGAAGTGCAGGTGGAGATGAGCCTTCGGGAGGGTGCGGATATCGCGTGCGGGACGATCCATCCACAGATCATGGACCACGCGCCCCACGTCCGTGTGGGGTACCGCCGATCATCCCCTGAAGGAGAGCCGAAACTGCACACCCCCGGAGAACGCGCGGGCCGCCGCACGGAGTTCCGCACGACGGCCCGGGGGAGTGGTGTGCCGGACTACTTCGCCCCGCCCAGCAGCTTCGCGATCCGGCCCACGCCCTCGACCAGGTCCTCGTCGCCGAGCGCGTACGAGAGCCGCAGGTAACCCTGCGTGCCGAAGGCCTCGCCCGGCACCACCGCGACCTCGACCTCGTCGAGGATCAGGTTCGCGAGCTCGGCCGAGGTCTCGGGACGGCGGCCCGCGATCTCCTTGCCGAGCACCCCCTTGACCGAGGGGTACACGTAGAACGCTCCCTTCGGCTCGGGGCACTCGACGCCCGGGATCTCGTCGAGCATCCGCACGATCGTGCGCCGTCGACGATCGAACGCCACCCGCATCGCGTCGACCGCCGAGAGGTCACCCGTCACGGCGGCGAGCGCGGCGGCCTGCGCGACGTTGCAGACGTTGGACGTCGCGTGCGACTGGAGGTTCGCGGCGGCCTTGATCACGTCCTTCGGCCCGATGATCCACCCGACCCGCCAGCCGGTCATCGCGTAGGTCTTGGCCACGCCGTCGACGATCACGCAGCGATCCGCCAGCTCCGGCACGACCACCGGCATCGACACGAATTCGGCGTCGTCGTAGACCAGGTGTCGGTAGATCTCGTCGGTCAGCACCCAGATCCCGTGTTCGAGCGCCCAGCGCCCGATCCGCTCGGTCTGCTCCCGGGAGTACACCGCGCCCGTGGGGTTGGAGGGCGACACGAAGACGAGCACCTTGGTGCGCTCGGTGCGCGCGGCCTCCAGCTGCTCGACCGACACGAGGTAGCCCGTGCTCTCGTCGGCGACCACGTCGACCGGGACCCCGCCCGCGAGCTTGATCGACTCGGGATAGGTGGTCCAGTAGGGCGCGGGCACGATGACCTCGTCGCCCGGATCCAGGATCACCGCGAAGGCCTCGTGGATCGCCTGCTTGCCACCGTTGGTGACGAGCACCTGGGCCGGGTCCACCACCAGACCCGAGTCGCGCAGCATCTTGGCGGCGATCGCGGCCCGCAGCTCCGGCAGCCCGCCGGCGGGGGTGTACCGGTGGAAGCGCGGCTCGCGACACGCGGCCACCGCGGCGTCGACGATGTAGTCGGGCGTCGGGAAGTCCGGCTCGCCGGCCCCGAAGCCGACCACCGGCCGACCGGCGGCCTTGAGCGCCTTGGCCTTGGCGTCGACCGCGAGCGTGGCGGACTCGGCGATGGCACCGACGCGGGCCGAGACCCTGCGCTCGGACACGGGCACGGACGGGGAATCGGAAGCTGGAGCCGTCATGCCCGCCATCGTTTCATTTCCGCTCCACGGCGGGCATGGGGTTTCCACCCGCGGCGCCCGAACCGTCGGCGCGCGTGTCACGGGTTCGACCTGACGCACCGAACCCCGTACACTCGACGCTTGGCGGTCCCAACCTGCGTGCTGCCGCGCCCGAAAATTTGTGTCGTCGGGCCGGCGTCTCCGCTAGGTTGGTGACCAATACCGATCGATCGACCAGTTGTACTGCTGGATCGGCCGGTAGTGAAGGGCACTAGCTCAATTGGCAGAGCACCGGTCTCCAAAACCGGGGGTTGGGGGTTCAAGTCCCTCGTGCCCTGCGATATGCGGTACGAGCGATCCTCGGGTCGATCGTGACGCGTACGCAGTCAGCGCAAACTGTCGGCGCCGACAACCCCGTCGGTGATCCACGGTCGGACCGGATCAGGTGAGGACGAGTTGACGGAGGCCCACGGCTCCACGGCTACGCCTGAGCACAGCAGCTCTGATGGCCGCGGCTCCGACGACGAGCCCCCCGGCGGTCGCCGGGCGAACCGCCCGAAGGGTTCTTCGGGCAAGCCGGAGCAGAAGAAGAAAAGCCTGTTCGCGCGGGCGGCTCTCTTCTACCGGCAGATCATCGCCGAGCTGCGGAAGGTCGTTTGGCCGACCCGCAACGAACTGAGCACGTACACCACCGTCGTCATCGTGTTCTGCCTGATGATCATCGGAATCGTCTACGCGCTCGACCTCGGCTTCGCGAAGGCCGCGCTCGCCATCTTCGGCTGAGCCCCACCTCTCGCATCGCGCCTGCAACGACCGTTCGACCCCCAGCCAGGAAGAAGTACCCAACGTGTCTGACCCGAACCTGTCCGCCGACAACTCCGTCGAAGAGACGGTGGCCCTGTCGGAGCAGGAGGAGGCCGCAGCTCTCGAGGACGCAGCCCCCGAGGACGCAGCCGAGGCCTCGGCCGTCTCCACCGATGACGATGTGGAAGACACCGAGGCCACCGAGGACGACGCCGAGGGCGCTGAAGACGACGCCACCGAGACCGACGAGGTCGAGGACGACGCCGCCGACGCCGAGGACGCCGAGCTCGAGGACGCCCCCGAGACCGACCCGGCCGAGGACTTCCGGGACGCGCTCAGCCGCGCCCTGGGCGAGTGGTACGTCATCCACTCCTACGCGGGCTACGAGAACCGCGTGAAGGCCAACCTCGAATCCCGCACCACCTCGCTCAACATGGAGGACTACATCTTCCAGGTCGAGGTGCCGCAGGAAGAGGTCGTCGAGATCAAGAACGGCCAGCGCAAGACCGTCAAGCGCAACAAGTTCCCCGGCTACGTGCTGGTCCGCATGGACCTCACGAACGAGTCGTGGGGCGCCGTCCGGAACACCCCCGGTGTCACCGGCTTCGTCGGTAACGCGCACGAGCCCTTCCCGCTCACCCTCGACGAGGTCGTCAAGATCCTCGCCCCCGAGGAGGAGAAGGCGGCCGGCGGCGGCACCGGTGCCAAGAGCACGACCGAGGTCAAGGTGCTCGACTTCGAGGTCGGCGACTCGGTCACCGTCATCGACGGCCCCTTCGCGACGCTCCAGGCGACGATCAACGAGATCAACGCCGACTCGCAGAAGGTCAAGGGCCTGGTGGAGATCTTCGGGCGCGAGACGCCCGTCGAGCTCTCGTTCAACCAGATCCAGAAGAACTGATACTTCCCCCAGGTGGGGCCCCGTTTCGCCGGGGCCGCACACGGGTGGTGGACAAGGCGCCCTCACAACGGTGGTTATCGTTGAGGGGGCGCCGCACCGCGTGGCGGGCCCGAACACGTCCGCGCTCCGCGTGGTGATCGGGACGTACATCTCGTCGAAGGACCCGGAAAATGCCTCCCAAGAAGAAGAAGCTGTCAGCGATCATCAAGCTGCAGATCAAGGCCGGCGCAGCCACGCCGGCCCCGCCGGTCGGTCCCGCTCTGGGCCAGCACGGCGTCAACATCATGGAGTTCTGCAAGGCCTACAACGCGGCGACCGAGTCGCAGCGTGGCGACATCGTCCCGGTGGAGATCTCGGTCTACGAAGACCGTTCCTTCACCTTCGTGACGAAGACGCCGCCGGCCGCGCGCCTGATCCTCAAGGCCGCCGGTGTCGAGAAGGGCTCGGGCGAGCCCCACAAGACCAAGGTCGCCAAGGTCACCCGCGAGCAGATTCGCGGCATCGCGCAGACCAAGATGGCCGACCTGAACGCCAACGACATCGACGCCGCCGAGAAGATCATCTCCGGCACCGCGCGCTCGATGGGCATCACGGTCGAAGGCTGATCCAGCCCGCAGTCCGGCAGTACGAACATCGCGACGACGTGCGCATCCCGCGCCCGGCATCGCGGAGTGGAAGGGTCCGCGCGACCCGCTCCCACCACAACTCCTTTCAGAATTCCAGGAGCTTTCAGTGAAGCGCAGCAAGTCCTACAACGAGGCCGACGCCAAGGTCGACCACGACCGGCTCTACTCGCCGCTCGAGGCCGTTCGCCTGGCCAAGGAGACCTCGACCTCCAAGTTCGCCGGCACCGTCGAGGTGGCCATGCGCCTGGGCGTCGACCCGCGCAAGGCCGACCAGATGGTCCGCAGCACGGTCATCCTCCCGCACGGCACCGGCAAGACCGCCCGGGTCCTGGTCTTCGCGACCGGTGACCGTGCCGAGGCTGCCAAGGCCGCCGGCGCCGACATCGTCGGTTCCGACGAGCTCATCGACGAGGTCGCGAAGGGTCGGCTGGACTTCGACGCCGTCGTCGCCACCCCCGACCTCATGGGCAAGGTCGGCCGCCTGGGCCGCGTGCTCGGCCCGCGTGGTCTCATGCCGAACCCGAAGACCGGCACGGTCACGCCCGACGTGGCGAAGGCCGTGAACGAGATCAAGGGCGGCAAGATCGAGTTCCGCGTCGACAAGCACTCGAACCTGCACTTCATCATCGGCAAGACGTCGTTCGACGACACCCAGCTCGTCGAGAACTACGCCGCCGCCCTCGAAGAGGTGCTTCGCGCGAAGCCGTCGGCCGCCAAGGGTCGCTACATCAAGAAGGTCGGCGTCTCGACCACGATGGGCCCCGGCATCCAGGTCGACCCGAACCGCACCCGCAACCTCCTGACGGAGGAAGAGGGCGCCTGATCCGCCCCGCACGCGAACGAGGCCCGGCGCGCCGCATGGTGCGCCGGGCCTCGGCATGTCCGGGGGCGTACGAGCCGTACAGCGGCCCGAGCGGCCCGAGCGGGCCTCGGCGACCTGCGGACGACGCCGACCACGCCCGCGGCCGACCGACGCAGGCCGGCCCGGACGGCGGTCCGTACCGGCCGATTTGCTCCGAACGAGGCACGTCCCGTACCTTGGCAGCAAGCCAAAGACCGTCGGTCGTTGTCGCCGTGCCGCAAGGTGGGTCGACAAACGAAGGTTCCACTCACCGTGGACGACCTGCGCAGGTGTGAACGTGAGACGTTGCCCCCGAGTCACGCGGATTCCGCGTGGATCGAGGATGTACGCCCCGTGCGCCTGCGCCGGGGCGTTTTCGTATGTGGGCCCCTTCCGCCCTGCGGACCGGCGATTTCATCCGGCACACGATCGACCGACGAGGTCGATCGGCAATCGCATCGCGGAAGGAGGCCAGCCCTATGGCGAGGCCCGACAAGGCGGCCGCGGTCGTCGAGCTCGCGGAGAAGTTCCGTGACTCGAACGCCGCAGTGCTGACCGAGTACCGCGGGCTCACCGTCGCGCAGCTCAAGGAGCTGCGTCGTTCGCTCGGTGAGAACGCGCAGTACGCCGTGGTGAAGAACACGCTGACCAAGATCGCCGCCAATGAGGCGGGCATCGATCAGCTGGACGCCCTTCTCGAAGGTCCGTCCGCGATCGCGTTCGTCACGGGTGACCCCGTGGAGGCCGCGAAGAGCCTGCGTGACTTCGCCAAGGCGAACCCCCTTCTCGTCATCAAGGGCGGCGTCCTTGAGGGGAAGGCGCTCAGCGCCGACGAGATCAAGAAGCTCGCGGACCTCGAGTCCCGCGAGGTGCTGCTCTCCAAGCTGGCGGGCGCCATGAAGGGAACCATGGCCAAGGCCGCGGCGACCTTCCAGGCTCCGCTCACGGAGTTCGTCCGCACCGCGGACGCGCTTCGGGCGAAGGTCGAGCAGGGCGGTGCCGGCGAGCCGGCTCCCGCCGCCGAGGCCGAGACCGCCGAGTAGTTCCGGCAGTCGCGACCCCGGTCGCAGGGGGCAGCGCCCCCGCCAACCCACACCACCCGGCACCAGCCGAATTGATCAGGAAGGACCGCCGATCATGGCGAAGCTCAGCAACGACGAGCTGCTTGCGTCGTTCAAGGAAATGACCCTCATCGAGCTCTCGGACTTCGTGAAGCTCTTCGAGGAGACCTTCGACGTCAAGGCTGCCGCCCCGGCCGCCGTCGCCGTCGCCGGTGGCCCGACCACCCCGGACGAGGTCGAGGTCCAGGACGAGTTCGACGTCATCCTCACGGGTGCCGGCGACAAGAAGATCCAGGTCATCAAGGAGGTGCGCGCCCTCACGAACCTCGGTCTCAAGGAGGCCAAGGACCTCGTGGACAGCGCGCCGAAGGCGCTCCTGGAGAAGGTTTCCAAGGAGGCCGCGGACAAGGCCAAGGCCGCCCTCGAAGGCGCCGGCGCCTCCGTCGAGGTCAAGTAATTCGACGCCGCCCACTCGGGCGGCATCACCGAAGGCGATCGTCCGTCAGGGCGGTCGCCTTCGGGCTTTTCCGGGGACACGCCGAGCCGGGGTCGCGGGCCGACCCGGCGCCGCAGGGGTCTGTACAGACGTGGGCATAACCCTCTCGGCCTCGCTCGAAAGGGTGATACTCCCAACACTCTGAGCAGCCGCCGAACCGCCTCCCACCGGGCCCGGAGCAGGCCGGCGAGGGCGCGCGCCACGGCGCACGAGCGGGGCACGGGCGCTGCCGGCCCGGTCGCTGTCGGACCGGGGGTCTACGGTGTTTTTCAGGCTTCCCGATGCTCCCCGGAGACCCGGTCGGCCGGTGTGACGAGACTCTCGCCGCAGGCGGCACGTTCGGGACCGAGGTCCGGTTTTCTCGGCGCGCGGAAGGGTTCCGTCGGCTCTCAGGGGGGAAGCAACCCCTTGACGAACGGATCGGGGCGCGCAATTCTTCGGACGCACCCCTGAAGCACGGTTGCCGGATGGTTTCTCGTCCGGGTTGATGACCGGCCCTTCATAGGGGCTGGACAGCGGTGTGCCTTGTGGCTACACTGACCCTTTGCGCTGCCTATTGACTTCCCCCGGTGTATGAACCCGGGCCGTCCAGTATGCGCATAGTGAGTCCGAGCCCTCGGAAGGACCCCTCTTGGCCGCCTCGCGCACCGCCTCCGCTACCAACCCCGGCGCCGCCACTGCCCCGCTCCGTATCTCCTTCGCCAAGATCAGGGAACCCCTAGAGGTACCGAACCTTCTCGCGTTGCAGACCGAGAGCTTCGACTGGCTGCTCGGCAACAGTGCGTGGAAGGCACGGGTCGAGGCCGCCCTCGCGGGCGGGCAGGACGTTCCCACCAAGTCCGGCCTCGAAGAGATCTTCGAAGAGATCTCCCCGATCGAGGACTTCTCCGGGTCGATGTCCCTGACGTTCCGGGACCACCGGTTCGAGCCGCCGAAGAACTCCATCGAGGAGTGCAAGGAGCGCGACTTCACGTACTCCGCGCCGCTCTTCGTGACGGCGGAGTTCACCAACAACGAGACCGGCGAGATCAAGAGCCAGACGGTCTTCATGGGCGACTTCCCGCTCATGACGAACAAGGGCACCTTCATCATCAACGGCACCGAGCGTGTCGTGGTGTCCCAGCTGGTTCGCTCGCCGGGTGTCTACTTCGACAGCCAGGTCGACAAGACGTCCGACAAGGACATCTTCAGCGCGAAGGTGATCCCCTCGCGTGGTGCCTGGCTCGAGCTGGAGATCGACAAGCGCGACACCGTCGGTGTCCGCATCGACCGCAAGCGCAAGCAGAGCGTCACCGTCCTGCTGAAGGCGCTGGGCTGGACCGACTCCCAGATCCTCGAGGAGTTCGGCCAGTACGAGTCGATGCGACAGACCCTGGAGAAGGACCACACCCAGGGCCAGGACGACGCGCTGCTCGACATCTACCGCAAGCTGCGTCCGGGGGAGCCGCCGACCCGCGAGGCCGCGCAGACCCTGCTCGAGAACCTCTACTTCAACCCGAAGCGCTACGACCTCGCGAAGGTCGGCCGCTACAAGGTGAACAAGAAGCTCGGGGTCGAGCAGGCGTTGGACGCCGGCGTCATGACGGTCGAAGACGTCATCGCGACGATCAAGTACCTGGTCAAGCTGCACGCCGGTGAGGTCGACATGGCCGGCGCGTCCGGCCAGGAGATCGTGGTCGAGGTCGACGACATCGACCACTTCGGCAACCGTCGCCTGCGCAACGTCGGCGAGCTGATCCAGAACCAGGTCCGCACCGGCCTCGCCCGCATGGAGCGCGTGGTCCGCGAGCGCATGACCACGCAGGACGTCGAGGCGATCACGCCGCAGACCCTGATCAACATCCGGCCGGTCGTCGCCTCCATCAAGGAGTTCTTCGGCACCAGCCAGCTGTCGCAGTTCATGGACCAGACGAACCCGCTGTCGGGCCTGACCCACAAGCGTCGTCTGTCCGCGCTCGGCCCCGGTGGCCTCTCGCGTGAGCGGGCCGGCTTCGAGGTCCGCGACGTGCACCCGTCGCACTACGGCCGCATGTGCCCGATCGAGACGCCCGAAGGCCCGAACATCGGTCTGATCGGCTCGCTCGCGTCCTACGGCCGCGTCAACGCGTTCGGCTTCGTCGAGACCCCGTACCGCAAGGTCGTCGAGGGTCGCGTCACCGACGGCATCGACTACCTGACGGCCGACGAGGAAGACCGCTTCGTCATCGCCCAGGCGAACGCGCCGCTCAAGGAAGACGACGTCTTCGCCGAGGCCCGTGTGCTCGTCCGTCGTCGCGGCGGCGAGATCGACTACATCCCCGGCGACGAAGTCGACTACATGGACGTCTCGCCGCGCCAGATGGTGTCGGTCGCGACCGCGATGATCCCGTTCCTCGAGCACGACGACGCGAACCGCGCGCTCATGGGCTCGAACATGATGCGCCAGGCCGTGCCGCTGCTGAAGGCGGAGTCCCCGCTGGTCGGCACCGGCATGGAGTACCGCGCCGCGGTCGACGCCGCCGACGTGATCACGGCCGAGAAGTCGGGTGTCGTCCAGGACGTCTCCGCGGACTACATCACCGTGATGAACGACGACGCGACGTACACCACGTACCGCGTGCAGAAGTTCATGCGCTCGAACCAGGGCACGTCCTTCAACCAGAAGGTCGTCGTCGACGAGGGCGCGACGGTCGTCGCCGGCCAGGTGCTGGCCGACGGTCCGTGCACCGAAGAGGGCGAGATGGCCCTCGGCAAGAACCTCCTCGTGGCGTTCATGCCGTGGGAAGGCCACAACTACGAAGACGCGATCATCCTGTCGCAGCGTCTGGTGCAGGACGACGTCCTCTCCTCGATCCACATCGAGGAGCACGAGGTCGACGCCCGTGACACCAAGCTGGGCCCGGAGGAGATCACTCGGGACATCCCGAACGTCTCCGAAGAGGTGCTGGCCGACCTGGACGAGCGCGGCATCATCCGGATCGGCGCCGACGTCGTTCCCGGCGACATCCTGGTCGGGAAGGTCACGCCCAAGGGCGAGACCGAGCTGACCCCGGAAGAGCGCCTGCTGCGCGCGATCTTCGGCGAGAAGGCGCGCGAGGTGCGCGACACCTCGCTCAAGGTCCCGCACGGCGAGTCCGGCAAGGTCATCGGCGTCCGCGTCTTCGACCGCGAGGCCGGCGACGAGCTGCCGCCGGGCGTGAACCAGCTGGTCCGCGTCTACGTGGCGCAGAAGCGCAAGATCACCGACGGCGACAAGCTCGCCGGACGCCACGGCAACAAGGGCGTCATCTCGAAGATCCTGCCGGTCGAGGACATGCCGTTCCTGGAGGACGGCACCCCGGTCGACATCATCCTCAACCCGCTCGGTGTCCCGTCCCGCATGAACCCGGGACAGGTCCTCGAGACGCACCTCGGCTGGATCGCCAAGACCGGCTGGACCGTCGAGGGCGACGACGAGGCGTGGAAGGGTCGCCTCCGGGCGATCGCGGCCGACCAGGGTGCCCCCGGCACCAACGTCGCCACCCCGGTCTTCGACGGTGCGCGCGAGGAGGAGATCACCGGTCTCCTCGACTCGACCAACAAGACCCGTGACGGCGTCCGTCTCATCGACGGCACCGGCAAGGCGAAGATGTACGACGGCCGCTCCGGTGAGCCGTTCCCGCACCCGGTCTCGGTCGGGTACATGTACATCCTCAAGCTGCACCACCTGGTCGACGACAAGCTGCACGCCCGGTCGACCGGTCCCTACTCGATGATCACCCAGCAGCCGCTGGGTGGTAAGGCTCAGTTCGGTGGCCAGCGCTTCGGTGAGATGGAGGTGTGGGCGCTCGAGGCATACGGTGCCGCCTACGCCCTCCAGGAACTGCTGACCATCAAGTCCGACGACGTCCTCGGCCGCGTGAAGGTGTACGAGGCGATCGTCAAGGGCGAGAACATCCCGGAGCCGGGCATCCCCGAGTCCTTCAAGGTGCTCATCAAGGAGATGCAGTCGCTCTGCCTCAACGTGGAGGTCCTCTCCAGCGACGGTATGTCGATCGAGATGCGCGACACCGACGAGGACGTCTTCCGCGCTGCGGAGGAGCTTGGTATCGACCTGTCGCGGCGTGAGCCGAGCAGCGTCGAAGAGGTCTGAGGCTCCCTCCCGGGTCCGGCCGTGAGGCCGGCCCCGGGATTTCGACCCCAGTCCTGATGAAGACACACACTGGTGATCACGGCACAGCCCCATCCGTGATCGCCGGGACCAAACCCCGAAAGAGGGATTGACGAAACAGTGCTCGACGTCAACTTCTTCGACGAGCTGCGTATCGGCCTCGCCACCGCCGACGACATCCGCCAGTGGTCGCACGGTGAAGTCAAGAAGCCCGAGACCATCAACTACCGCACCCTGAAGCCGGAAAAGGACGGACTCTTCTGCGAGAAGATCTTCGGCCCGACCCGGGACTGGGAGTGCTACTGCGGCAAGTACAAGCGCGTCCGCTTCAAGGGCATCATTTGTGAGCGCTGCGGCGTCGAGGTAACTCGCGCCAAGGTGCGTCGTGAGCGCATGGGCCACATCGAGCTCGCCGCGCCGGTCACGCACATCTGGTACTTCAAGGGCGTGCCCAGCCGCCTCGGCTACCTGCTCGACCTCGCCCCGAAGGACCTCGAAAAGGTCATCTACTTCGCGGCGTACATGATCACGTACGTCGACGACGAGCGTCGTCAGCGCGACCTGCCGTCCCTCGACGCCAAGATCTCGGTCGAGCGGCAGCAGATCGAGCAGCGTCGCGACGCCAGCGTCGAAGAGCGCCAGAAGAAGCTCGAGACCGACCTCGCCGAGCTGGAGGCCGAGGGCGCCAAGTCCGACGTCCGCCGCAAGGTGCGCGAAGGTGCCGAGCGCGAGATGAAGCAGCTTCGCGACCGCAACCAGCGCGAGCTCGACCGTCTCGACGACGTCTGGACCCGGTTCAAGAACCTCAAGGTCCAGGACCTCGAAGGCGACGAGATCCTGTTCCGCGAGATGCGGGACCGCTTCGGCACGTACTTCTCGGGTGGCATGGGCGCGGCCGCGCTCCAGCGCCGTCTGGAGTCCTTCGACCTCGACGCCGAGTCGGAGAAGCTGCGCGAGATCATCCGGACCGGCAAGGGCCAGAAGAAGACCCGGGCGCTCAAGCGCCTCAAGGTCGTCTCGGCGTTCCAGCAGACCCGGAACAGCCCCAACGGCATGGTCCTGGACTGCGTCCCGGTCATCCCGCCGGACCTGCGTCCGATGGTGCAGCTGGACGGTGGCCGCTTCGCGACCTCCGACCTGAACGACCTGTACCGCCGCGTGATCAACCGCAACAACCGCCTGAAGCGCCTGCTCGACCTCGGTGCCCCCGAGATCATCGTGAACAACGAGAAGCGGATGCTCCAGGAGGCCGTCGACGCGCTGTTCGACAACGGTCGCCGCGGTCGTCCGGTGACGGGCCCGGGCAACCGGCCGCTCAAGTCGCTGTCCGACATGCTCAAGGGCAAGCAGGGTCGTTTCCGCCAGAACCTGCTCGGCAAGCGCGTGGACTACTCCGCGCGTTCGGTCATCGTCGTCGGTCCGCAGCTCAAGCTGCACCAGTGCGGCCTGCCGAAGGCCATGGCGCTCGAGCTGTTCAAGCCGTTCGTGATGAAGCGCCTGGTCGACCTCAACCACGCGCAGAACATCAAGTCGGCCAAGCGCATGGTCGAGCGTGCCCGTCCCGTCGTGTGGGACGTGCTCGAAGAGGTCATCGCCGAGCACCCGGTGCTGCTGAACCGTGCGCCGACGCTGCACCGTCTGGGCATCCAGGCGTTCGAGCCGCAGCTGGTCGAGGGCAAGGCCATCCAGATCCACCCGCTCGTGTGCACCGCGTTCAACGCGGACTTCGACGGTGACCAGATGGCCGTCCACCTGCCGCTCTCCGCGGAGGCGCAGGCCGAGGCCCGCATCCTCATGCTGTCGAGCAACAACATCCTGAAGCCGGCCGACGGTCGCCCCGTCACCATGCCGACCCAGGACATGGTGCTCGGCCTGTTCTTCCTGACCTCCGACCGGGAGATCACGAAGGGCGGCGGGCGCAGCTTCGCGTCCACGGCCGAGGCGATCATGGCGTTCGACGCCCGTGAGCTCGACCTGCAGGCGAAGATCGAACTGCGGCTTCCGGCGGGCACCGTCCCGTCGCGTGGTTGGGTCGCGCCCGAGGGCTGGGAGCCCGGCTCGCCGCTGCGCGTGCGCACCTCGCTCGGTCGCGCGCTCTTCAACGAGCTGCTGCCGGCGGACTACCCGTTCGTCGACGAGGAAATCGGCAAGAAGACGCTGTCGATCATCGTGAACGACCTGGCGGAGCGGTACCCGAAGGTGGTCGTGGCGGCAACGCTCGACAACCTGAAGGAGGCCGGCTTCCACTGGGCCACCCGTTCCGGTGTCACCGTCTCGATCTCCGACGTCGTCGTTCCGCCGGCGAAGAAGGAGATCCTGGAGCGCTTCGAGGCCCAGGCCGAGAAGGTCCAGAAGCAGTACGAGCGCGGTCTGATCACCAAGGACGAGCGTCAGCAGGAGCAGATCCAGATCTGGACCAAGGCGACCAACGAGGTCGCCGAGGCGATGAACGCGAACTTCCCGAAGACGAACCCCATCTTCATGATGGTCGACTCGGGTGCTCGCGGAAACATGATGCAGATGCGTCAGATCGCGGGTATGCGTGGTCTGGTGTCGAACGCCAAGAACGAGACGATTCCCCGTCCCATCAAGGCGTCCTTCCGTGAGGGTCTGTCCGTCCTCGAGTACTTCATCTCGACGCACGGTGCCCGTAAGGGTCTGGCCGACACCGCGCTGCGCACCGCCGACTCGGGTTACCTGACCCGTCGTCTGGTGGACGTCTCGCAGGACGTGATCGTGCGCGAGGAGGACTGCGGCACCGACCGCGGCCTCGTCCTGTCGATCGCGACCCGCGGTGCCGACGGCGTGCTCCGCAAGGACGACGACGTCGAGACCAGCGTGTACGCACGCAACCTGGCCGAGGACGTCGTCGTCGACGGCAAGGTGCTGGCCCCGGCCAACGCCGACCTCGGTGACGTGATCATCAACCACCTCGTCGCCGAAGGCGTCGAGTCGGTGAAGACCCGCTCGGTCCTGACCTGTGAGTCCAAGGTCGGCACCTGCGCCATGTGCTACGGCCGTTCGCTCGCGACCGGCAAGCTCGTGGACATCGGCGAGGCGGTCGGCATCATCGCCGCCCAGTCGATCGGTGAGCCCGGCACCCAGCTGACGATGCGTACCTTCCACACCGGTGGTGTGGCGGGTGACGACATCACGCAGGGTCTGCCGCGTGTCGTCGAGCTCTTCGAGGCGCGCACCCCCAAGGGTGTCGCCCCGATCAGCGAGGCGGCCGGTCGGGTGCGCATCGACGACACCGAGAAGACCCGCAAGCTCGTCGTGATCCCGGACGACGGTTCCGAGGAACTGGCGTACGCGGTCAGCAAGCGCTCGCGCCTGCTGGTCGAAGAGGGCATGCACGTCGACGTCGGCCAGAAGATGCTCGTCGGTGCGGTCAACCCGCACGACGTGCTGCGCATCCTCGGCCAGCGCGCGGTCCAGATCCACCTCGTGGCGGAGGTCCAGCAGGTCTACCGCTCGCAGGGTGTGTCGATCCACGACAAGCACATCGAGATCATCATTCGGCAGATGCTCCGCCGCGTGACGATCATCGAGTCGGGCGACGCCGAGCTGCTTCCGGGCGAGCTCGTCGAGCGCGGCCGCTTCGAGACCGAGAACCGTCGCGTGATGTCGGAGAGCGGGCACCCGGCCTCGGGCCGTCCGCAGCTCATGGGCATCACGAAGGCGTCGCTGGCCACCGAGTCGTGGCTGTCGGCGGCCTCCTTCCAGGAGACCACCCGAGTGCTGACCGACGCGGCGATCCACGCCAAGTCGGACCCGCTGCTCGGCCTGAAGGAGAACGTGATCCTCGGCAAGCTCATCCCGGCCGGTACGGGCATGCCCCGCTACCGCAACATCCGGGTCGAGCCCACCGAAGAGGCGAAGGCCGCGATGTACTCGATGTCCGGGTACGACGAGGCCGACTACTCCGCCTTCGGCACCGGCTCCGGCCAGGCCGTTCCGCTGGAGGAGTACGACTTCGGCGGCTACCAGGGCTGATCCGTCCGTAGCGTGCGACAGGGCCGCCATCCCCTCGGGGGTGGCGGCCCTGTCACATGTCCATACCTCTGTGTACGGTGACGGCTCCGCTGCGCCGCAATAGATGCGACGATGCTCCCATCGCGCAGTCCCACCCCGGGAGAACCCATGAGCACCCCTGGCGGGCCCGACTACGGTCCCTACCAAGAGCAGCCCTACGGCGACGCGCAGGCCCCGTACGGCGGGCAGCCGGTATACGGCGAGCAGCCCGCGCCGTACGCCCAGCAGCCGCCCTACGGCTACGGCTACTACCAGCAGCCCGGTTACGGCGGCTACATGCCGCAGCCGGGCACCAACGGCCTCGCGATCGCGGCGATGATCCTCGGAATCGTCTGGATCTACTGGCTGGGCAGTCTGCTCGCGGTGATCTTCGGCCACATCGCGCTGTCCCAGACCGCCAGGACCGGTCAGCAGGGCCGCGGCATGGCGATCGCGGGCGTCACCCTCGGCTGGGTGGGGATGGCCGGTCTGGCGATCCTGATCGTGGTCCTCGTCGCCGACTCCAACGACAGTTATTACGACTACATGAGCCTGTTCGGCGCCCTGCGCGCCGCTCTCTGAGCCGCGTCCCGGCCCCCTCCGGGGGTCGGGACGCGCGCTCGTTCGCCACCGGCCCCAATGCCGGGTACGGTGGGGCTCGGAGGGTGATGTACCGCCCTGAACGATTCGGTGCTCCACCAGCGTGAGAGCGCCGGATTCCATGTCGTGGCGGGGGTCTTTCTTTTCGCTTTGACCTCTGCTGCTGTGGTAGGTAGTCTCTCTCCTTGTGCCTGGGGTGTCCCCGGGCTCTTGTGCCTGCGCTCACCGCAATCCTTCTCGGATGCGTGCGTGAGAGGGCCCGAGAGACCGACCCACAGCTTCCAAAAGCAAGCACATCCCCAAGACCGGGCGACACGCCCGACCGCGGGGGTCGGACTTGCGGAAGCACCGGCGTCGACCGGGATGCAGGCCGATTCAGACATTGCAGTCGCTTCAAAAAGACCGCTCGGCACGAAGAAGACGGAGACGCGGTGCCCACGATCCAGCAGCTGGTCCGAAAGGGCCGCCAGGACAAGGTCGACAAGGCCAAGACTCCGGCGCTCAAGGGGAGCCCGCAGCGTCGCGGCGTGTGCACCCGTGTTTACACGACGACGCCGAAGAAGCCGAACTCGGCGCTTCGCAAGGTCGCGCGTGTGCGCCTCACGAGTGGCATCGAAGTGACGGCCTACATCCCCGGTGAGGGTCACAACCTCCAGGAGCACTCGATTGTGCTCGTTCGTGGTGGTCGTGTGAAGGACCTCCCGGGTGTCCGCTACAAGATCATTCGTGGTTCGCTCGACACCCAGGGTGTCAAGAACCGCAAGCAGGCGCGCAGCCGCTACGGCGCGAAGAAGGAGAAGAGCTAATGCCGCGTAAGGGTCCTGCCCCCAAGCGACCGGTCATCATCGACCCGGTTTACAACTCGCCGTTGGTCACCTCGCTGGTGAACAAGGTCCTTTCGCACGGCAAGCGCTCCGTCGCAGAGAAGATCGTCTACGGCGCACTCGAAGGCTGCCGCGAGAAGACCGGTACCGACCCGGTCATCACGCTCAAGCGTGCCCTCGAGAACGTGAAGCCGACCCTCGAGGTCCGCAGCCGCCGTGTCGGTGGCGCGACCTACCAGGTGCCGGTCGAGGTCCGTCCGGGCCGCTCCACGACCCTCGCTCTCCGCTGGCTCGTCGGCTACTCCCGCGCTCGTCGCGAGAAGACGATGACCGAGCGTCTGATGAACGAGCTCCTGGACGCGAGCAACGGTCTCGGTGCCGCGGTCAAGCGCCGCGAGGACACCCACAAGATGGCCGAGTCCAACAAGGCCTTCGCGCACTACCGCTGGTAGTTCCACCCGCAACGACGAGAAGCCGAGAGAAGACAAGCCACGATGGCTACCACTGCTCTTGATCTGGCCAAGGTTCGCAACATCGGAATCATGGCCCACATCGACGCGGGCAAGACCACCACCACCGAGCGGATCCTGTTCTACACCGGGGTCAACTACAAGATCGGTGAGGTTCATGAGGGCGCTGCCACCATGGACTGGATGGAACAGGAGCAGGAGCGCGGCATCACCATCACGTCTGCCGCGACGACCTGTCACTGGACGCTCGAAGACGTCGATCACACGATCAACATCATCGACACCCCGGGCCACGTCGACTTCACCGTCGAGGTGGAGCGCTCGCTGCGCGTGCTCGACGGCGCCGTCACCGTCTTCGACGGTGTCGCCGGCGTAGAGCCGCAGTCCGAGACCGTTTGGCGTCAGGCCGACCGGTACGGCGTGCCGCGTATCTGCTTCGTGAACAAGCTCGACCGCACCGGCGCCGAGTTCCACCGCTGTGTCGACATGATCGACGAGCGGCTGGGCGCGGTTCCGCTGGTCATGCAGCTCCCCATCGGCACCGAGATGGACTTCCAGGGCGTTGTCGACCTGGTCGCCATGAAGGCGCTGGTCTGGTCGGCCGAGGCCGCCAAGGGCGAGATGTACGACGTGGTCGACATCCCGGCCACGCACACCGAGGCCGCCGCCGAGTACCGCGGCAAGCTGCTCGAGACGATCGCCGAGTACGACGACGAGATGATGGAGCTGTACCTGGAGGGCAAGGAGCCCACCACGGAGCAGCTGATGGCCGCGATCCGTCGCGCCACCATCGCCTCGACCAAGGGTGACAACAAGGACAAGCCGACGTTCACTCCGGTGTTCTGCGGTACCGCGTTCAAGAACAAGGGCGTTCAGCCCCTGCTCGACGCGGTCGTCCGTTACCTGCCGTCGCCGCTCGACATCTCGGGCATCCAGGGTCACGCGGTGAACGACGAAGAGAAGGTCATCGTTCGCCAGCCGAGCGACGACGAGCCCTTCGCCGGTCTCGCGTTCAAGATCATGCGCGACCCGCACCTCGGCAAGCTCACCTTCGTCCGGGTCTACTCGGGTGTCCTCGAGGCCGGCAGCTTCGTGCTGAACTCGGTCAAGGGCAAGAAGGAGCGCATCGGCAAGATCTACCGGATGCACGCGAACAAGCGTGAGGAGATCCCGTCGGTGGGCGCGGGCGACATCATCGCCGTGATGGGTCTCAAGGACACCACCACCGGTGAGACGCTCTGCGACCCGGCGAACCAGGTCATCCTGGAGTCGATGACGTTCCCGGCCCCGGTCATCCAGGTCGCGATCGAGCCGAAGTCCAAGGGCGACCAGGAGAAGCTGGGTGTCGCCATCCAGTCCCTCGCCGCCGAGGACCCCTCGTTCCAGGTGCACACCGACGAGGAGACCGGCCAGACGATCATCGGCGGCATGGGCGAGCTGCACCTCGAGGTGCTGGTCGACCGGATGCGGCGCGAGTTCCGCGTCGAAGCCAACGTCGGCAAGCCGCAGGTGGCCTACCGCGAGACGATCCGCAAGGTCGTCGAGCGTGTGGACTACACGCACAAGAAGCAGACCGGTGGTACCGGTCAGTTCGCCAAGGTGCAGATCGCGCTCGAGCCGCTCGAGGGCGACGCGTACGAGTTCGTCAACAAGGTCACCGGTGGCCGCATCCCCAGGGAGTACATCCCCTCGGTGGACGCGGGCGCGCAGGAGGCCATGCAGTACGGCGTACTCGCCGGCTACCCGATGGTCGGCGTGCGACTGACGCTGATCGACGGTGGCTACCACGAGGTCGACTCGTCCGAGCTCGCGTTCAAGATCGCCGGTTCGCAGGCGTTCAAGGAAGCGGCTCGTCAGGCCGGCCCGGCTCTTCTCGAGCCGATGATGGCCGTCGAGGTCACCACGCCCGAGGACTACATGGGCGATGTGATCGGCGACCTCAACTCGCGTCGCGGCCAGATCCAGGCCATGGACGAGCGCTTTGGTGCGCGCGTCGTCAAGGCCTTGGTCCCGCTGTCGGAGATGTTCGGCTATGTCGGCGACCTCCGCAGCAAGACCTCGGGTCGCGCGAGCTACTCCATGCAGTTCGACTCCTACGCCGAGGTTCCGAGGAACGTCGCCGAGGAGATCATCGCCAAGTCGCGCGGCGAGTAATCACCGCCTCAGCGGCACCAGCGATACCAGGGGGACCCGGAGTCCGTCATCGGGCTCCGGTGACCCCGCCCCGGCTCACCCCCGATACCCGACGTCGTACGGCGTAAAGAACCAGTCCACAGGAGGACCCCAGTGGCGAAGGCTAAGTTCGAGCGGACTAAGCCGCACGTCAACATCGGCACCATTGGTCACATCGACCACGGTAAGACGACGCTGACCGCGGCGATTACCAAGGTGCTGCACGACGCGTACCCGGACCTGAACCCCTTCACGCCGTTCGACCAGATCGACAAGGCGCCGGAGGAGCGGCAGCGCGGTATCACGATCTCGATCGCGCACGTCGAGTACCAGACGGAGAACCGTCACTACGCGCACGTCGACTGCCCCGGGCACGCCGACTACATCAAGAACATGATCACCGGTGCCGCGCAGATGGACGGCGCGATCCTCGTGGTCGCCGCCACCGACGGCCCGATGCCGCAGACCAAGGAGCACGTGCTCCTGGCCCGCCAGGTCGGCGTTCCGTACATCGTCGTCGCGCTGAACAAGGCCGACATGGTGGACGACGAGGAGATCCTGGAGCTCGTCGAGCTCGAGGTGCGCGAGCTCCTCTCCGAGTACGAGTTCCCGGGCGACGACCTCCCGGTCGTGCGTGTCTCGGCGCTCAAGGCGCTCGAGGGCGACAAGGAGTGGGGCGAGAAGCTTCTCGGCCTCATGGCCGCCGTCGACGAGGCGATCCCGACCCCGCCGCGTGACACCGAGATGCCGTTCCTCATGCCCGTCGAGGACGTCTTCACGATCACCGGTCGTGGCACGGTCGTCACCGGCCGCATCGAGCGTGGCATCGTCAAGGTCAACGAGACTGTCGACATCGTCGGCATCAAGGAGACCAAGACCACCACCACGGTCACCGGCATCGAGATGTTCCGCAAGCTGCTCGACGAGGGCCAGGCGGGCGAGAACGTCGGTCTGCTCCTCCGCGGCATCAAGCGCGAGGACGTCGAGCGCGGCCAGGTCATCATCAAGCCGGGTTCGGTTACGCCGCACACCGACTTCGAGGCCCAGGTCTACATCCTGTCGAAGGACGAGGGTGGCCGTCACACCCCCTTCTTCAACAACTACCGGCCGCAGTTCTACTTCCGTACGACGGACGTGACCGGCGTTGTGACCCTCCCCGAGGGCACCGAGATGGTCATGCCCGGTGACAACACCGGCATGGACGTCGCGCTGATCCAGCCGATCGCCATGGAAGAGGGCCTGCGTTTCGCCATCCGCGAGGGTGGTCGTACCGTGGGCGCCGGCCAGGTCGTCAAGATCAAGAAGTGATGAAATCCCGCCCGCCGGTCCTCTGGGTCGGCGGGCGGGGCTTTGTCCGGATCGATTCCACCCCCTAGGTGGGACCGGATATCCATTGCTCGGGGGCTCTCTCAAACCTTGGGGGAGTCACTCGATTGGCCAAGGCCGCCATTCGTGGGGCATACTAGCCAAGTTGCTCGGATAGACAACGGGCTGCGCCGTGCCTGTCGCACAGACAAGGCCGCAGCGCTGGGTCCGTTGGCTCGAGCAATCGGTGGACTTCTGTCCTGCCACCCATGCAGCCGGCGTCGTCGCTTAGCGACCTCGTGCCGTCCTTTCGCTTGCCGCAGCGAAGGTGACGCCGAGAGTACGTTGCCCAGGCCCCCAGGCCGCCCGTCAGCGGGTTTCCAAGGGGTGCTTGTGAGCAACAGAGCGACACGCCCGACCGCGGGGGTCGGCGGGGAAGGGAAACCCCAAGGGGTTTTCAGCCCAAGTCTTCTCCCCGTGTCAGCGGGGGTGATCCGCAGCGGTACGAGAGAAGGAATTCGAAGCAGCCATGGCGGGACAGAAGATCCGCATCAGGCTCAAGGCCTACGACCACGAGGTCATCGACAGTTCGGCGAAGAAGATCGTCGAGACGGTGACGCGTACTGGTGCGCAGGTTGCGGGGCCGGTGCCGCTGCCGACCGAGAAGAACGTGTACTGCGTCATCCGCTCGCCGCACAAGTACAAGGACTCGCGCGAGCACTTCGAGATGCGCACTCACAAGCGGCTCATCGACATCCTCGACCCCACGCCGAAGACGGTCGACTCGCTTATGCGTCTCGACCTGCCGGCCGGCGTCGACATCGAGATCAAGCTCTGAGGACGCACCGACGATGACGAAGCAGATGAAGGGCATTCTGGGCAAGAAGCTCGGCATGACCCAGGTCTGGGACGAGAACAACCGCGTCGTTCCAGTGACTGTGGTCGAAGCCGGGCCCTGCGTCGTGACCCAGGTCCGCAACGCCGAGGTCGACGGCTACGCAGCCGTCCAGATCGCGTTCGGCGCGATCGACCCGCGCAAGGTGAACAAGCCGCTCGCCGGCCACTTCGCCAAGGCCGGTGTGACCCCGCGTCGCCACCTGGTCGAGCTCCGTACCTCCGACGCCGGCGAGTACACGCTGGCGCAGGAGATCACCGCCGAGGTGTTCGAGGCCGGCCAGAAGGTCGACGTCATGGGCACCTCGAAGGGCAAGGGCACCGCAGGCGTCATGAAGCGTCACGGCTTCAAGGGCCTGGGCAGCTCGCACGGTACGCAGCGCAAGCACCGTTCGCCCGGCTCGATCGGTGGCTGTGCCACCCCGGGTCGTGTGTTCAAGGGTGTGCGCATGGCAGGCCGCATGGGTAACGAGCGCGTCTCCACCCAGAACCTGACCGTCCACGCGGTAGACGCCGAGAAGGGTCTGCTCCTGATCAAGGGCGCAGTCCCCGGCCCCAACGGCGGCCTGGTTCTGGTGCGCACTGCTGCGAAGGGTGTGTGAATTTCATGACCAGCATTGACATTCTTTCGCCCGCCGGCGAGAAGTCCGGGACGATCGAACTCCCCGCGGAGCTCTTCGACGTCCAGGTGAGCATCCCGACGATCCACCAGGTCGTCGTGGCCCAGCTCGCCGCGGCTCGTCAGGGCACGCACAAGACGAAGACTCGTGGCGAGGTCCGCGGTGGTGGGCGCAAGCCGTACCGCCAGAAGGGCACCGGTCGCGCCCGTCAGGGCTCGACCCGCGCGCCGCAGTTCAACGGCGGCGGCGTCGTCCACGGCCCCGTGCCGCGTGACTACGAGCAGCGGACCCCGAAGAAGATGAAGGCGTCCGCCCTGCGCGGTGCCCTCTCGGACCGGGCTCGCCACGAGCGCATCCACTGCGTCTCGGCGCTGATCGAGGGCGAGACGCCTTCGGTCAAGGCCGCGAAGACGCTGCTCGGCAAGATCAGTGAGCGCAAGCACGTGCTCCTGGTCGTCGAGAAGTCCGACACCACTGCCTGGCTGAGCGCTCGCAACCTTCCGCAGGTGCACTTGCTTGAGGTCGGGCAGCTGAACACCTACGACGTGCTCGTCTCCGACGACGTGGTCTTCACCAAGGCCGCTCTGGAGCGCTTCATCGCCGGACCGGCGCAGGCCGCCTCGGCGGTCGCGAGCTCCGACGAGCTCGAAGGGAGCCACGCGTGAGCACCGACACCGTCGAGAGCACGACGAAGGTCACCAGCAAGACCTACACCGACCCGCGCGATGTGCTGCTGAAGCCGGTGATCTCGGAGAAGAGCTACGGGCTCATCGACGAGAACAAGTACACGTTCATCGTGCACCCCGACGCCAACAAGACGCAGATCAAGCAGGCCGTCATCGCGGTCTTCGGGGTCAAGGTCGAGAGCGTCAACACGATCAACCGAGTTGGTAAGCGCAAGCGGACCAAGACCGGTTTCGGCAAGCGCAAGGACACGAAGCGCGCGATCGTCACCCTTGCAGAGGGCGAGCGGATCGACATCTTCGGTGGACCCGTCGGCTGACGGCCGCTGATACGGACGAGGACTAAGAGAAGCCATGGGCATCCGCAAGTACAAGCCGACGACGCCGGGCCGTCGTGGCGCCAGCGTCGCCGACTTCGTCGAGATCACGCGGTCCGAGCCGGAGAAGTCGCTGGTCCGCCCTCTGCACAGCAAGGGTGGTCGTAACAACCACGGCCGTGTGACTGCTCGCCACCAGGGTGGCGGACACAAGCGCGCGTACCGACTGATCGACTTCCGGCGCAACGACAAGGACGGCGTTCCGGCGAAGGTCGCTCACATCGAGTACGACCCGAACCGCACCGCGCGCATCGCTCTTCTGCACTACGCGGACGGCGAGAAGCGCTACATCCTGTGCCCGAACAAGCTGAAGCAGGGCGACCGGATCGAAAACGGTCCGGGCGCCGACATCAAGCCGGGCAACAACATGCCGCTCCGGAACATCCCGGTCGGTACGGTCATCCACGCCATCGAGCTCCGCCCCGGTGGCGGCGCGAAGATCGCCCGTTCCGCGGGTGTGAGCGTCCAGCTGCTGGCGAAGGAGGGCGCTCACGCGACCCTCCGCATGCCCTCGGGCGAAATTCGCCTGGTGGACGTGCGCTGCCGTGCCACGGTCGGCGAGATCGGCAATGCCGAGCAGTCGAACATCAACTGGGGCAAGGCCGGCCGCATGCGCTGGAAGGGCAAGCGCCCGACCGTCCGCGGTGTGGCGATGAACCCCATCGACCACCCGCACGGTGGTGGTGAGGGCAAGACCTCTGGTGGTCGCCACCCGGTGAGCCCCTGGGGTAAGCCCGAGGGTCGTACTCGCCGGCCGAAGAAGGCCAGCGACAAGCTCATCATCCGCCGCCGCAAGACGAACAAGAAGCGCTAGGAGCAGTCTCGATGCCGCGCAGTTTGAAGAAGGGACCCTTCGTCGACGGCCACCTCATCAAGAAGGTGGACGTACAGAACGACAAGGGAACCAAGAACGTCATCAAGACCTGGTCCCGCCGCTCCATGATCGTCCCGGCGATGTTGGGTCACACGATCGCGGTGCACGACGGCCGTAAGCACGTCCCGGTGTTCGTGACCGAGTCGATGGTCGGCCACAAGCTCGGCGAGTTCGCGCCGACTCGGACCTTCCGCGGTCACGAGAAGGACGACCGGAAGTCGCGTCGTCGCTGACGCGGCGAATCGCATGGATATCGAGATGAGCAAGGGGACGTCGATGGAAGCCAGGGCTCAGGCGCGGTACATCCGCGTCACGCCCATGAAGGCCCGCCGCGTGGTGGACCTCATCCGTGGCATGAACGCCGCGGAGGCCCAGGCGGTCCTGCGATTCGCTCCGCAGGCCGCGAGTGAGCCGGTCGGCAAGGTGCTTGACAGCGCCATTGCCAACGCCGGTCACAACCACAACTTGGACACGAACATCCTGTACGTGTCCGCCGCCTACGTGGACGAGGGTCCGACCCTCAAGCGTTTCCGTCCGCGGGCACAGGGCCGGGCGTACCGCATCCGCAAGCGCACCAGCCACATCACTGTGGTTGTCGCCGAGAAGGAGAGGACCCGCTAGTGGGCCAGAAGGTTAACCCGCACGGGTTCCGTCTCGGCATCACCACGGACTTCAAGTCCCGGTGGTACGCCGACAAGCTGTACAAGGACTACGTCGGCGAGGACGTCAAGATTCGTCAGATGATGACGAAGGGCATGGAGCGCGCAGGCATCTCGAAGGTCGAGATCGAGCGCACCCGTGAGCGCGTCCGCGTCGACATCCACACCGCCCGGCCGGGCATCGTCATCGGCCGTCGCGGCGCGGAGGCCGACCGCATCCGCGGTGAGCTGGAGAAGCTCACCGGCAAGCAGGTGCAGCTGAACATCCTCGAGGTCAAGAACCCCGAGGTGGACGCTCAGCTGGTCGCGCAGGGTGTGGCCGAGCAGCTTTCGAGCCGCGTGTCCTTCCGCCGTGCGATGCGCAAGGCGATGCAGAGCTCCATGAAGGCCGGAGCCAAGGGCATCAAGATCCAGTGCGGTGGTCGTCTGGGTGGGGCCGAAATGTCCCGCTCGGAGTTCTACCGCGAGGGTCGTGTGCCGCTGCACACGCTGCGCGCCAACGTCGACTACGGCTTCTTCGAGGCCCGTACGACGTTCGGTCGCATCGGCGTGAAGGTGTGGATCTACAAGGGTGATGTCAAGAACATCGCCGAGGTCCGCGCCGAGAACGCTGCCGCTCGCGCCAGCAACCGTCCCGCACGTGGTGGCGCTCCCGAGCGTCCCCGCCGCGAGGGTGGCGGCGGCGGTCGTGGCGGCGAGCGCGGTGGCCGTGGTGGCCGCGGCGGTCGCCCGCAGCAGAACGACGCGCAGGCCACCGGTTCCTCGGACTCCGGCTCCGCGCCGGCTGCCGAGGCTGTGAACCCGGCGCCCGACTCCGGATCGGAGGCCTGACCCCGATGCTGATCCCCCGCAGGGTCAAGCACCGCAAGCAGCACCACCCCAAGCGCGGTGGCCGCGCCAAGGGCGGTACGGAACTGGCGTTCGGCGAGTACGGCATCCAGGCCCTGGGCCAGGCGTACGTGACCAACCGTCAGATCGAGTCCGCTCGTATTGCCATCACCCGGCACATTCGCCGTGGTGGCAAGGTGTGGATCAACATCTACCCCGACCGTCCGCTGACCAAGAAGCCTGCCGAGACCCGCATGGGTTCCGGTAAGGGCTCGCCCGAGTGGTGGGTCGCGAACGTCAAGCCCGGTCGGGTGATGTTCGAACTGTCGTACCCGAACGAGAAGGTGGCTCGTGAGGCGCTTACCCGCGCCGTGCACAAGCTGCCGATGAAGTGCCGGATCGTCCGGCGCGAGGCTGGTGAGGCGTGATGGCGGCCGTTACCAAGGCGTCCGAGCTCCGCGAACTCGGTGACGAGGAAATCGTCGCCAAGCTCCGCGAAGCCAAGGAGGAGCTGTTCAACCTCCGTTTCCAGGCGGCGACCGGGCAGCTCGAGAATCACGGGCGGCTCAAGGCTGTCCGTAAGGACATCGCCCGGATCTACACGCTGATGCGTGAGCGCGAGCTCGGCATCGACGTGCAGGAGACTGGAGGCGCGGCGTGAGTGAGAAGACTGAGATGACTGAAGCAACCCGGGGTTTCCGCAAGACCCGCGAGGGCCTCGTCGTCAGCGACAAGATGGACAAGACCGTCGTCGTCGCTGTCGAAGACCGCGTGAAGCACCCGATGTACGGCAAGGTCATCCGCCGCACGAACAAGCTGAAGGCTCACGACGAGCAGAACGCCTGTGGCGTCGGTGACCGTGTCGTCCTCATGGAGACTCGGCCGCTGTCCGCCAGCAAGCGTTGGCGCATCGTCGAGATCCTCGAAAAGGCCAAGTAGCGAGCGCCGGTCGCCCCACCATCAGTGGGTCGTGACCGCGACGTGACGATCAGGAGTTAGACGTGATCCAGCAGGAGTCGCGACTGCGAGTCGCCGACAACACGGGTGCGAAGGAGATTCTCTGCATCCGTGTGCTCGGTGGCTCCGGCCGGCGCTACGCGGGCATCGGGGACGTCATCGTTGCCACCGTCAAGGACGCGATCCCCGGTGGCAACGTGAAGAAGGGCGACGTCATCAAGGCTGTCGTCGTGCGGACCGTTAAGGAGCGCCGGCGTGTCGACGGCTCCTACATCCGCTTCGACGAGAACGCCGCCGTTGTCCTCAAGAACGATGGCGAACCCCGAGGCACCCGTATTTTCGGCCCGGTCGGCCGTGAGCTTCGTGAGAAGAAGTTCATGAAGATCATCTCGCTCGCGCCGGAGGTGCTCTAAACCCATGGCGAAGGCGATGAAGATCAAGAAGGGTGACCTGGTACAGGTCATCACCGGCAAGGACAAGGGCAAGCAGGGCAAGGTCATCGCGGCCTACCCGCCGAAGGAGCGCGTCCTGGTCGAGGGCGTCAACCGGATCAAGAAGCACACCAAGGTCGGTCAGTCCGCCAAGGGTGCCAAGACCGGTGGCATCATCACCCAGGAAGCCTCCATCCACGTCAGCAACGTGATGCTGGTCGTGGAGAAGGACGGTAAGAAGGTCCCGACGCGGACCGGCTTCCGGTTCGATGACGAGGGCAACAAGATCCGGTACGCCAAGCGGACCGGTGAGGACATCTGATGACGGTCACCACTGAGGCGCGCGAACTGCCGCGTCTGAAGCAGCGTTACCGCGAGGAGATCCTCGGCAAGCTGCGTGAAGAGTTCTCGTTCGAGAACGTCATGCAGGTTCCGGGTGTCACCAAGATCGTGGTCAACATGGGTGTGGGCGACGCCGCCCGCGACTCGAAGCTGATCGACGGCGCGATCAAGGACCTGATGGCCATCACCGGCCAGAAGCCCCAGGTCACGAAGGCCCGCAAGTCCATCGCGCAGTTCAAGCTGCGCGAGGGTCAGCCGATCGGCGCGCACGTTACACTGCGCGGCGACCGCATGTGGGAGTTCCTGGACCGTCTGCTGTCGATCGCCCTGCCGCGTATCCGCGACTTCCGCGGCCTCTCGCCGAAGCAGTTCGACGGGCGTGGCAACTACACCTTCGGTCTCACGGAGCAGTCGATGTTCCACGAGATCGACCAGGACAAGATCGACCGAGTTCGCGGCATGGACATCACTGTGGTGACCACGGCCACGAACGACGACGAGGGCCGCGCTCTGCTGCGTCACCTCGGATTCCCGTTCAAGGAGAACTGAGCCGTGGCGAAGAAGGCCCTGATCGCGAAGGCTGCTCGCAAGCCGAAGTTCGAGGTTCGTGGTTACACGCGCTGCCAGCGCTGTGGCCGCCCTCACTCGGTGTACCGCAAGTTCGGTCTGTGCCGCGTGTGCCTGCGCATGATGGCGCACGCCGGCGAGCTGCCGGGCGTGACCAAGAGCAGCTGGTAGTTCGCAGTCGCTTCGGCGGCTGAGAATCACAGCAATCGATCGTCCCGTTGGGACGGTCGAGAACAGTAACGACGTCGTAGGTCCCGCACAGCAGTCGTCGTTCGCCGCCCTCCTCCGGGAGGGCGGCGGACGAGGGATCGCACGCAGGGAAACCACGGCGAGAAAGGCCTTGAGGCCGTCATGACCATGACCGACCCCATCGCAGACATGTTGACCCGTCTGCGGAACGCCAACTCGGCATACCACGACGACGTCGTGATGCCGTTCAGCAAGATCAAGTCGCACATCGCGGAGATCCTCCAGCAGGAGGGTTACATCCAGGGCTGGCGCGTCGAGGACGCGGAGGTGGGCAAGAAGCTCACCGTCGTCCTCAAGTACGGCCCGAACCGCGAGCGCTCGATCGCCGGCGTCCGCCGCGTGTCGAAGCCCGGTCTGCGGGTGTACGCAAAGTCCACGAACCTGCCGAAGGTGCTCGGTGGCCTCGGCGTCGCGATTATCTCGACGTCGACCGGTCTCCTCACCGACAAGCAGGCGGCCAAGAAGGGCGTGGGCGGGGAAGTCCTCGCCTTCGTCTGGTAAGGGAAGGGAAGGAGAGCAATGTCGCGCATCGGACGTCTCCCCATCCCGGTTCCCACCGGTGTGGACGTCACCATCAATGGCCGCGAGGTCGTCGTGAAGGGCCCCAAGGGTTCCCTGTCGCACACCATCGCCGCCCCGATCGAGATCGCACAGTCGGATGACGGCACCCTCGCGGTGTCCCGTCCCGACGACGAGCGCCGCTCGAAGGCCCTTCACGGGCTGTCCCGGACGCTGGTGGCGAACATGATCACTGGTGTGACCCAGGGATACATCAAGAAGCTCGAAATCAGCGGTGTCGGTTACCGTGTCCAGGCGAAGGGCTCCTCGCTGGAGTTCGCGCTCGGATACAGCCACCCCATCGTCATCGAGGCCCCGGAGGGCATCACCTTCGTGGTCGAAGCCCCGACCCGTTTCTCGGTCGAAGGCATCGACAAGCAGAAGGTCGGTGAAATCGCCGCGAACATCCGCAAGCTGCGGAAGCCCGACCCGTACAAGGCCAAGGGCGTCAAGTACGCCGGCGAGGTCATCCGCCGCAAGGTCGGAAAGGCTGGTAAGTAGGCATGGCTGTCGGCGTGAAGACCGGCAAGGGCGTTGCGAAGAAGTCTGTCGCACGCAAGCGCCGGCACATTCGGGTGCGGAAGAAGGTTTCCGGCACCCCGCTGCGGCCCCGTCTCGTCGTGAGCCGCTCCACCCGTCACATGGTGGCGCAGGTTATCGACGACATCGCCGGCCACACTCTCGCTTCGGCCTCCACGATGGACTCGTCCATCCGTGGTGGTGAAGGCGACAAGACCGCTCAGGCTCGCAAGGTCGGCGAATTGGTCGCCGAGCGCGCGAAGGCTGCCGGTGTCGAGGCCGTCGTGTTCGACCGCGGTGGCAACAAGTACCACGGTCGCATCGCCGCTCTCGCGGATGCCGCACGCGGAAACGGGCTCACCTTCTGAGCCCGCTGCTCCGGACAAGCTTCGAACGACAGATGAGGACATTCTGATGGCTGGACCCCAGCGCCGCGGTGGCGGCGCCGGCGGCGGCGAGCGGCGGGACCGGCGGGATCGACGTGATGGTGGCGCAGCCGCCGAGAAGACCGCTTACGTCGAGCGCGTCGTCGCGATCAATCGCGTCGCCAAGGTCGTGAAGGGTGGTCGTCGCTTCAGCTTCACCGCGCTGGTCGTGGTTGGCGATGGCGATGGCACCGTAGGTGTCGGTTACGGCAAGGCCAAGGAGGTGCCGGCCGCGATCGCCAAGGGTGTTGAAGAGGCCAAGAAGCACTTCTTCAAGGTCCCCCGTATCCAGGGCACCATTCCGCACCCGATCCAGGGTGAGAAGGCTGCCGGCGTCGTGCTCCTGAAGCCGGCGTCGCCGGGTACCGGTGTTATCGCCGGTGGCCCCGTGCGCGCCGTGCTCGAGTGCGCCGGCATCCACGACGTGCTGAGCAAGTCGCTCGGTTCGTCGAACCCGATCAACATCGTGCACGCGACGGTCGCGGCGCTCCAGGGGCTCGTTCGCCCCGAGGAGATCGCCGCTCGTCGTGGCCTGCCTCTGGAGGACGTGGCCCCGGCCGCGCTCCTGCGGGCTCGCGCGGGGGTTGGTGCGTAATGGCACGTCTCAAGGTCACGCAGACCCGATCGAAGATCGGTGGCAGGCAGAACCAGCGGGACACTCTCCGTTCGCTCGGTCTCAAGCGCGTCCACGACGTGGTCGTCAAGGAAGACCGCCCGGAGATCCGCGGCATGATCGCGACGGTGTCGCACCTCGTCACCGTCGAGGAGGTCGACTGACATGGGTGCTGACAACCCGCTGAAGGTGCACCACCTGCGGCCCGCCCCGGGCGCCAAGACCGCCAAGACCCGCGTGGGTCGTGGCGAGGGCTCCAAGGGTAAGACCGCAGGTCGTGGTACCAAGGGCACCAAGGCTCGTTACCAGGTGCCGGCCCGCTTCGAGGGTGGGCAGATGCCGCTGCACATGCGGCTGCCCAAGCTCAAGGGCTTCAAGAACCCGTTCCGGGTCGAGTTCCAGGTCGTGAACCTGGACAAGCTCGACGCCCTGTACCCCGAAGGCGGCGAAGTCACCGTCGAGGGTCTGATCGAGAAGGGTGCGGTTCGCAAGAACCTCCCCGTCAAGATCCTGGGCACCGGCGAGATCTCGGTTGCCGTCCAGGTGAAGGTGCACGCCTTCTCCGACTCGGCGAAGACGAAGATCGCCGCCGCGGGTGGCTCGGCCGACGAACTGTCGGTCTGACCGACGCGCGGACAAGGAATGACCGTCATGGCCCGTTCGGATCGGTACCGAACGGGCCTTGACGTCGTCCTGGAGCTATAGCTCAGGGGCGCCACGCCGGTAAGGTGGTGGCGCCCCTGTGGTTTGCTGTGTCATGGGGGTGAGTTCAACGCCTCATCCCCACACATGACTTGCTCTGTTTTTGCCATGTGTTGTGTCATGTCGCATAAACGTCGGACCGGCGCGATACTTCCGGGCCGTCGCCGCTGTTATTGTCCGTGAGGTTCCTGTCAGGGACCTGGCCAGTGGTCCTACAGGACCGAAGACTCGATCGACTCGCCCCTAAGACGGGCGAGGCGCAGGAGGCAGTGTGCTCACCGCGTTCGCCAGGGCGTTCCGCACGCCCGACCTGCGCAAGAAGCTGCTGTTCACGTTGGCGATCATCGTCCTCTTCCGGATCGGGTCGCACATCCCGGTGCCGGGCGTCTCCTTCGAGATGGTGCGCTCGTGCGTAGAGGACTCCAACCGGAACAGCCTGTTCGGCCTCGTGAACATGTTCAGTGGCGGTGCGCTGCTGCAACTCACGATCTTCGCGCTCGGGATCATGCCGTACATCACGGCGAGCATCATCCTGCAGCTGCTGACCGTCGTCATCCCGCGACTGGAGGCCCTCAAGAAGGAGGGGCAGTCCGGTACGGCGAAGATCACCCAATACACGCGGTACCTGACCATCGCGCTGTCGATCCTGCAGTCGACGGCGCTGATCGCCACCGCCCGTTCCGGCGCGCTGTTCTCCAGCGCGCGGAGCCAGACCTGCAACCCGGAAGGCATCGTCCCCGACGACTCGCTCTTCCGCGTGATCGTCATGGTCGCCGTGATGACCGCCGGCACCTCGACGATCATGTGGCTCGGTGAGCTGATCACCGACCGCGGCATCGGCAACGGCATGTCGATCCTGATGTTCGTCTCGGTCGCCGCCGGCTTCCCGGCCGCGCTGTGGACGATCAAGGAGCAGGGCACCATCGGTGGCGGCTGGGTGCCGTTCTTCACCGTCATCGCCATCGGCCTCGTGATGGTCGGCCTGGTGGTCTTCGTGGAACAGGCGCAGCGCCGGATCCCGGTGCAGTACGCCAAGCGCATGATCGGGCGTCGCGCCTACGGCGGGACCTCGACCTACATCCCGCTCAAGGTGAACCAGGCGGGCATCATCCCCGTCATCTTCGCCTCGTCGCTGCTGTACATCCCGGCCCTCATCGCGCAGTTCAGCGGCGGTGACTCGGACTGGGCGGTGTGGATCGAACGCCACTTCGTCAAGGGCGACCACCCGTACTACATGATCACGTACTTCCTGCTGATCGTCTTCTTCGCGTTCTTCTACGTGGCCATCACGTTCAACCCCGAAGAAGTAGCCGACAACATGAAGAAGTATGGTGGCTTCATTCCGGGGATCCGCGCCGGCAGACCGACTGCGGAATACCTGAACTACATCCTCACAAGGATCACGTGGCCCGGATCGTTGTACCTGGGCATGATCGCGCTGGTACCCAGCATCGCGCTCGTGCTCTTCAACGCCAACCAGAACTTCCCGTTCGGCGGCACGAGCATCCTGATCATCGTGGGAGTGGGTCTGGAAACCGTGAAGCAGATCGAGAGTCAGCTCCAGCAGCGCAACTACGAAGGCTTCCTCCGCTAAATGCGTATCGTTCTCGTGGGGCCTCCCGGCGCGGGTAAGGGAACCCAGGCCCAGTACATCGCCGCCAACCTGTCGATTCCCGCAGTCTCGACGGGTGACATCTTCCGCGCCAACGTGAGTCAGGGCACCCCGCTCGGCCGCGAGGCCAAGACCTACATGGACGCGGGCAACCTGGTACCCGACGAGGTGACCATAGGCATGGTCCGGGAGCGCCTCGCGCAGCCGGACGTGGCCCATGGCTTCCTCCTCGACGGGTTCCCGCGCAACACCGCCCAGGCCAAGGTCCTCGACGAGATCCTCGCCGAGAACGACACCGAGCTCGACGTGGTTCTCGAACTCAAGGTCGACGACTCGGAGATCATCCAGCGGATCTCCGGCCGCAGGCAGTGCCGTGCCCACGGCCACGTCTGCCACATCCTGACCGACCCGCCGAAGGTCCCCGGGATCTGTGACGAGTGTGGCAGTGAGCTGTACCAGCGCGACGACGACCGCGAGGAGACCGTCAGGCACCGCCTGGAGGTCTACAAGGAGCAGACCGAACCCTTGGTCGGCTACTACTCCGATCGCAATCTGCTGCTGGCGATCCCCGCGACGGGCCCCGTCAAGGAGGTCACCGAGCGCGCGATGACCGCACTTGCGGAGTTCGGCGCCTGATCGGCGTCGGCCGCGACAGACATCACACATGGGCGATCCGGGGAAACCCCGGATCGCCCATCGTGCTTTCAGCGAACGACACGTGAGGATCGACCATGCCGGTGTTCAAGAAGCGGCACATGCGGATCGAGCGCAAGACGCCCGAGCAGATCGAGAGGATGCGTCGGGCCGGTGCCGTGGTGGCGAACACGCTGGCGCTGCTGCGTGAGGCCGCGGCCCCCGGGGTGACCACCGCCGACCTGGACGCGATCGCCGAGCGCGCGATCCGTGCGGCCGGGGCGATTCCCTCGTTCAAGGGCTACCACGGCTTCCCGGCGTCGATCTGCGCGTCGGTCAACGACGTGGTGGTGCACGGGATCCCGGACGACACTCCGCTGCGCGACGGCGACATCATCTCGATCGACTGCGGCGCGATCCTGGACGGCTGGCACGGCGACTCGGCGATCACGGTGCCGATCGGCACGGTCCGGCCCGAGGTGCTCGAACTGAGCCGGGTGTGCGAGCAGTCGATGTGGGCCGGCATCGAGGCCGCGGTGGCCGGCGGTCGGCTGACCGACATCAGCAACGCGGTGGAGACGTCGATCCGCGCGAACCCGCTGCCGGGCGGCGCGAAGTACGGCATCGTCGAGGACTTCGGCGGACACGGCATCGGCACCGAGATGCACCAGGACCCGCATCTGCTCAACTACGGGCCGGCCGGCCGCGGTCCGCGCCTGGAGGTGGGGGTGTGTCTGGCGATCGAGCCGATGGTCACGCTCGGCAAGCCGGACACGTACACGCTCCCCGACGAGTGGACGGTCAAGACCACGGCCGGCGGCCACGCGGCGCACTGGGAGCATTCGATCGCGATCACCGAGAACGGCCCCGTCGTACTGACGCTGCCCTGACCCGGAAGCCCCGCAATGGTGGGGCTGGCCCCATGTACGGAGCCGCGCGGCGTCCCTAGTGTCGAACGCATGGTGAGGCATCCGACCATGCGGGCATCCGACGTGGACCGTGAAGCGGCGGTGACGCTCCTGCGCGACCACCACGTGGTCGGGCGGTTGACGCTCGCAGAGTTCAACGAGCGCATGGGGGCCGCCTACGAGGCGGTCACGTTGGGGGAGCTGGCCCGGCTGATCGCCGACCTGCCGCCGCCCGAACACCTCGAAGCGGACGTCGAGGAGATCCGGGTGCGCATGGCCGTCGAGGAGGCGCGCACGCGGGCCGCGCGCTCGCGCGCGCCGGCGCCGTATCCGGCGTCGACGAGTTGGCCGGTACCGAGACCGGCGCCGCCGCCGAGCTCGCGCGACGTGCAGTGGACGGCCGTCCCGCCGGCACGGGCGCCCGGCGGGCGCTCCGGCGGGGAGCGGGCGCTGCGCGCGGCGTGGACGACGTTGAACGCGGTCACCGCGTTCAACGTGGCGATCTGGCTCCTGGTCGCGGTCGCGGGTACGGGTGTCGTGTACTTCTGGCCGGTGTGGGTCTACGGCCCGGCCGCCGCGGTGCTCGGTTCGATCCAGATGTTCGTCTGGCGCCACGGGCGCTCCTCGCCGTGACAGGGCATACGCTCGTCGTATGGACCGTGATCCGAACGCTCCCGCGACTCCCGCGGACCGCGAACGCGTGACCGCCGTGCTGCGCGAACACCTCGCGTCGGGCCGCTTGGCGCTGTCCGAATACCGGGCGCGCCTCGACGGGGTTCGCCGAGCGGGTACGGTGGGGGAACTCGACGCGGTATCGGCGAATCTGCCGGGCCGCGAGGATCGAGACGACGCGGCGCGGTCGACCACGCCGCAGGAGTACGACCGACATGTCGAAACGCCTCCGCGAGCCGGTGCCTACGGGCCGGCGATGGAGCAGCGTCCGCGGGTTTCCAACGCGACGTTGAACAAGGTCTGGTTGGTCGTGATGTCACTCGGCGTGCTGGCGGGGGCGCTGGCCTACTTTCTGAAGTAGGCCCGCAGAGCCCGGCGGGGAACGGAACCCATGGTTCCGGGCCCGGTTTCGCTTTAACTGGCCGAGTGCCTTAGACTGACTCGTCGGCTCACATGTAGCCAGGTTTGGCGCGCCCGTTGGGCGCCTAAAATTTGGGCGTTGTCATGTGCGCCGGGTAACGGTAGCTGATCCCGAGATACGAAGCGCGGAGGACATGCCCAAGAAGCAAGGGGCCATCGAAATCGAGGGCACCGTCATCGAGTCGCTCCCCAACGCCATGTTTCGCGTGGAGCTTCAGAACGGGCACAAAGTCCTCGCGCACATCAGTGGGAAGATGCGGATGCACTACATCCGTATTCTTCCGGACGACCGGGTTGTCGTGGAGCTGAGCCCTTACGACCTGACCCGCGGCCGGATCGTCTACCGCTACAAGTAGGCGAGCCCCAGCCCTGCCCACGCCGTGCGTGGTGTGCGGGGCTTGGACGCAAACCGATAACCGACTCGGCGACGGGGGCGTGTACGCATGCCCTTGTCACACGTACCGGAGAAATCATGAAGGTCAAGCCGAGCGTCAAGAAGATCTGCGACAAGTGCAAGGTGATCCGCCGTCACGGCCGGGTCATGGTGATCTGCGAGAACCTGCGCCACAAGCAGCGCCAGGGCTGAGCAGCACCCCCTTCGCACAACGAGCGATCGACGCGCGACGCACCACGTAAGAGCCACAGCACCCGACCCCCGCCTCGTGCGGGACGCCACCCTCGGCCGGAGGCCGAGGACCGAGGACATCTCCAGAAGGTGTGCCGGACCGGTGCTGGGCCAGACCTCCGACTAAACCAGGAGCCACACATATGGCACGCCTCGTCGGCGTCGACCTCCCCCGTGAGAAGCGGGTCGAGGTCGCTCTGACCTACATCTTCGGCGTCGGGCGCACTCGTGCGCTGGACACGCTGAAGAACACCGGTGTCAACCCTGACACCCGCGTCCGCGATCTCGCCGAGGACGACCTGATCAAGCTTCGCGACTGGATCGAGTCGAACTACCGCGTCGAGGGTGACCTCCGCCGCGAAGTTCAGGCCGACATCCGCCGCAAGGTCGAGATCGGTTGCTACGAAGGTCTGCGTCACCGTCGCGGTCTTCCCGTCCGCGGTCAGCGCACTCACACCAACGCGCGTACCCGCAAGGGCCCGCGTCGCGCGATCGCCGGCAAGAAGAAGCCGGGCAAGAAGTAGTCCGCGTACGACGGATCACGCGGTCCTCAATTCGTAGCGGACCGACGACCTCAGGAGTTTCCAGCAGATGCCTCCCAAGAGCCGCGCGGGCGCCAAGAAGGTGCGCCGCAAGGAAAAGAAGAACGTCGCTCACGGGCACGCCCACATCAAGAGCACGTTCAACAACACGATCGTTTCGATCACGGACCCCAGCGGCAACGTGATCTCGTGGGCCTCCGCCGGCCACGTCGGCTTCAAGGGTTCGCGCAAGTCGACCCCGTTCGCCGCGCAGATGGCTGCCGAGTCCGCCGCGCGTCGTGCCCAGGAGCACGGCATGCGCAAGGTTGACGTTTTCGTCAAGGGCCCGGGCTCCGGTCGTGAGACCGCCATTCGTTCGCTGCAGGCCACCGGCCTGGAGGTTGGCTCCATTCAGGACGTCACCCCCGTGCCGCACAACGGCTGCCGCCCCCCCAAGCGCCGCCGCGTCTGACCAGCAGCTGACTAGGAGTTAAAGAACAATGGCGCGTTACACCGGCGCGGACTGCAAGCGCTGCCGTCGCGAGAAGATGAAGCTGTTCCTCAAGGGCAGCAAGTGCGAGGGCCCGAAGTGCCCGATCGAGATTCGGCCTTACCCGCCGGGTGAGCACGGTCGTGGCCGCACCAAGGACAGCGAGTACCTGCTGCAGATGCGCGAGAAGCAGAAGTGCGCGCGCATCTACGGCGTTCTCGAGAAGCAGTTCAAGGGCTACTACGAGGAAGCGAACCGTCGCCAGGGCAAGACCGGCGAGAACCTGCTTCGCATCCTCGAGTCGCGTCTGGACAACGTGGTCTACCGCGCGGGCTTCGCCAAGTCGCGTGACCACGCTCGTCAGCTGGTTCGCCACGGCCACATCGTGGTCAACGGCACCAAGACCGACATCCCGTCGTTCCGGGTCTCCGACAACGACATCATCGAGGTCCGCAAGGACTCGGTCGAGCTGACCCCGTTCGTGGTCGCCCGTGCCGAGGCCGGCGAGCGCACCGTTCCGGCGTGGCTTGAGGTCATCCCGGGCAAGATGCGCATCCTCGTGCACTCCCTCCCCGCGCGTCAGGTCATCGACACGCAGGTGCAGGAGCAGCTCATCGTCGAGCTCTACTCCAAGTAGCGGCTCTTCGGAACGGGCGGACCGCCCCAGGGTTTGGAAACAAGCCCCGGGCACCGGTCCGCCCGTATCCTTGTTCTCACTGGCGTCATATAGCGGACGTCAATGACATGGAGGCATCCACATGCTTATTGCCCAGCGGCCGACCCTCACCGAGGACGTCGTCGACGAATACCGTTCGCGGTTCGTCATCGAGCCTCTCGAGCCCGGCTTCGGCTACACGCTCGGCAACTCGCTCCGTCGTACGCTCCTCTCCTCGATCCCTGGCGCGGCTGTCACCAGCATCCGGATCGACGGCGTCCTGCACGAGTTCACCACCGTGCCGGGTGTCAAGGAGGACGTCACCGACCTCATCCTCAACATCAAGCAGCTCGTCGTCTCCTCGGAGCACGACGAGCCGGTCGTGATGTACCTGCGCAAGCAGGGCCCGGGTGTGGTCACCGCCGGCGACATCGCGCCGCCGGCCGGTGTCGAGGTGCACAACCCCGACCTGGTCCTGGCGACGCTGAACGCCAAGGGCAAGCTGGAGATGGAGCTGACCGTCGAGCGCGGTCGCGGCTACGTCTCCGCGGTCCAGAACAAGCAGGCGGGCCAGGAGATCGGCCGCGTGCCGGTCGACTCGATCTACTCGCCGGTGCTCAAGGTCACGTACAAGGTCGAGGCCACCCGTGTCGAGCAGCGCACGGACTTCGACAAGCTGATCGTCGACGTCGAGACCAAGCAGTCCATGCGTCCGCGTGACGCGATGGCCTCCGCGGGCAAGACGCTGGTCGAGCTGTTCGGTCTCGCGCGCGAGCTGAACATCGACGCCGAGGGCATCGACATGGGCCCGTCGCCGACCGACGCCGCGCTCGCGGCCGATCTGGCGCTGCCGATCGAGGAGCTCGAGCTCACGGTCCGCTCGTACAACTGCCTCAAGCGTGAGGGCATCCACACCGTGGGTGAACTGGTCGCGCGCAGCGAGGCCGACCTGCTCGACATTCGCAACTTCGGTGCGAAGTCGATCGACGAGGTCAAGGCGAAGCTCAACGGGATGGGCCTGGCCCTCAAGGACAGCCCGCCCGGGTTCGACCCGACCGCCGCCGCGGACAGCTTCGGCGACGAGGACGACCACGGCTTCGCCGAGACCGAGCAGTACTGAGCAACGCCTTCGGGCGTCGCCACCACCCGGGCCGACCGGCCCGGGTGGACTGACGTCGGTACCTGATACGGCCGACGCAGGAATATCTAGGAGAGAACATGCCCAGGCCCACCAAGGGTCCGCGCCTCGGCGGCGGTCCGGCACACGAGCGGCTGATCCTGGCCGGTCTCGCGACCGCCCTGTTCGAGCACGGTCGGATCACCACGACCGAGGCCAAGGCGCGCCGGCTGCGTCCCGTCGCCGAGCGACTGGTCACCAAGGCGAAGAAGGGCGACCTGCACAACCGTCGCCAGGTGCTCACGATCATTCGTGACAAGAGCGTCGTGCACTCGCTCTTCGAGGAGATCGCTCCTCGGTACGAGAACCGCCCGGGCGGCTACACGCGCATCACCAAGATCGGCAACCGCAAGGGCGACAACGCCCCGATGGCCGTGATCGAGCTGGTCGAGGCCCTCACCGTGGCGCAGACCGCGGTCGGCGAGGCCGAGGCCGCCACCAAGCGCTCGGTCAAGGAGCAGGACACCGCGAAGGCCGAGGCGCCGAAGGCCGCCGAGACCGACGAGGCGCCCGCCGCCGAGGAGAGCAAGGACGCCGACAAGGCCTGACGGCCTTCTCGACGCTCCGCGCGTTCAGATTCACCGTGCGAGCCCGTCCCCCGTATCCGTACGGAGGGCGGGCTCGTGCCATGTCCGGAGGTGTTTGACGTGGTGCGCTTGCGCATCGATCTGTCCTACGACGGGACCGAGTTCGCGGGTTGGGCGCGCCAGCGCGAGCTGCGGACCGTACAGGGCACCCTGGAGAGTGCCCTGACGACCGTCCTGCGGCTCCCGGAGCCCGCCCAGCTGACCGTGGCGGGGCGGACCGACGCGGGAGTGCACGCGCGCGGCCAGGTGGCTCACCTGGACGTGTCCGAGGAGGTCTGGGCGGCCGTGGGGGACGTCGCCCTGCGGCGGGTGGCGGGGGCGCTGCCGCGGGACGTGCGGGTGCGCGACATCACGGTCGCGCCCGAGGGGTTCGACGCCCGGTTCGGCGCGATCTGGCGGCGCTACGCGTACCGCGTGTGCGACGCGCCGGGCGGGGTGGACCCGCTGCGGCGCGGCAGCGTGGTGTGGCACGACCGGCCGCTGGACGAGACGCGGATGAACGCGGCCGCCGAGCGGCTGGTGGGCGAACACGACTTCGCGTCGTTCTGTCGCAAGCGTGAGGGCGCGACGACCATACGGTGCCTGCAGGAGTTCTCGTGGGCGCGCGAGACGCCGACCGGCGCGGAGGTGGGTCCCGCGTTTCGGCCGGTGATCGTGGCGACCGTGCGGGCCGACGCGTTCTGCCACAACATGGTTCGCTCGCTGGTGGGCGCGATGCTCGCGGTGGGCACCGGGCGCAAGCCGGTCGACTGGCCGCTGGAGGTGCTCGGGCGCGCGGTGCGCGACTCGGGTGTGCACGTCGCGCCCGCGCACGGCCTCACCCTGGAGGAGGTCGCGTACCCGTCGGACGGGCTGCTCGCCGCCCGGGTGCTGGCGACCCGGCGACGTCGGGACGGCGGCTGACCCGACCGTCGGACGCGGGTCAGCCCTGGACCTGCTCCAGCGCCTTGCGCCGGTTCTCGTCGTCGATCTGCTTCGACATCGCCTCGCCGCGCGCGGTCATCGCGTTCCACAGGAACCGGTTGAGGTCGTCCTCGACCCGTCCGATCGCCTGGTCCTGCCCGACGGGGTCCTTTCCGTCGGCGTACCAGTCGATCGTGAGCAGGGCGTAGCGGCCGATCGAGTTGCGCTGCTTGCCGTGCTTCTGCTTCTTGGCGTCGAGCACCTTCACGCCGGGGCCGGCGAGCGCCAGGAGCTCGCCGCCGTCCTTGCCGTTCTTGATCGCGTCGGCCTTGTCGGCCGAGGGGAACGAGGCCACCGCCGCGGTCGAGACCACGCCGTCGGGCCCGGTCACCGCGAGGCGGATCAGCTGGGTGCACTGCTGATTGCGCAGTGCGGGGCCGAGCTTGGGGTCGGTGCCGTCGGAGCAGGTGTTGTCGAGCTTGGCGGCGACCACGTTGTACGCGCGGCCGTCGACGGTGAACTTCGTGTTGGGGAACAGCGACTCGACCGAGAACGGCGCCGTGTCCAGGGCCGGATCGGCGAGCACGTTCTGGGCCGCGGGCGGCGGCGGGACCGTCGGGGCGGGCCGGAAGGACGGCTTGCCGGGGGAGAAGGGCGCGGTCGACGCGCTGCCCGAGGCGCCGGGGGTCGCGGTGGTGTCGCCGTCGCCGCCGGACATCGTCACCGCCGCGGCGACGATGCCGCCCACCAGGGCGAGGGCGAGCGCGGCGCCGCCCGCGGTGAACATCAGCTTGCGCCGGCGCGCCGCCGCGTCGCGCTGTTCGGCGAGCGCGGACCAGTCGGGCCCCCCGCCGGCGGGGCCGAACGGCTGCTGTGCCGGCTGCTGCGGCTGCGGGTTGGGCGCGAACGGCTGCTGCGGTTGGGGTTGTTGGTGCGGGTCGTGCGCGTGCGAGGGAAACGGGTCGTACGGATTCCGTGCCTGCCCGGGCGTACCGGGTGCGCCCGGGCGCACGCTCCACGGCCCCTGCCCGTCGTTTCCCGGTGTACCGACCCCCGACATACCCGAACCCCCTGCGTGGAATGACCCGCGTCGGTACCCCAATCGCCGACGCTCCAGCCGTTCGGCGCATCGTACCTATGAGCCGATGTGGTGAGCGCCGGCGTGGCACGGTAAAAGCACCGGCGGGAATGGCTTACGCTGGGGAGGGGCATGAGCAGATCATTGCCCCATTGCTCGTTTTGACCGGCACCCCCTTGACCCGGTATTGTGCCGGTTCGTTGTGCGTATTGGCTTGCTTGAGTGGAGTCGGTACGCCGGGCCGCCGGCCACCGGAGTCCGCATTCGGTTCGGAATCATCTCCCGGACAGCCAGTCGGCATCCGTAAGCACACACTCACGAAGAAGCGAAGGCTATCGACCGTGCGCACGTACAGCCCCAAGCCCGGCGACGTCCAGCGTCAGTGGCACGTCATCGACGCGACCGATGTCGTGCTCGGCCGTCTGTCCACCCAGGCTGCTGCCCTGCTCCGGGGTAAGCACAAGCCGGTGTACGCGCCGCACGTCGACACCGGCGATTTCGTCATCATTGTGAATGCCGACAAGGTTCACCTGTCGGGTAACAAGCGCGAGCAGAAGATGGCGTACCGCCACTCCGGCTACCCGGGTGGTCTGCGCGCCGTCCGCTATGACGAGCTGCTGGACAAGAACCCCGAGAAGGCCGTCGAGAAGGCCATCAAGGGCATGCTCCCCAAGAACACCCTGGGCCGGCAGATGCTGTCGAAGCTCAAGGTGTACCGCGGCGCGGAGCACCCGCACTCGGCCCAGCAGCCGGTGCCCTTCGAGATCACCCAGGTCGCGCAGTAGTCACGGCCACCGCCTGACGAACGAATAGTTTGAGGAGAACAGTGGCCGAGACCATTGCAGAAACCCCGATCGAGGAGACCGAGGGTCTCCCGCTCGAGAGCTACACCTCCGAGTCGCTCGCCTCGCGCTTCAGCGAGCCGCAGGCCGGCTCCGCGACCGGTCGCCGCAAGGAAGCCGTCGCACGTGTGCGCATCGTGCCGGGCACGGGCAAGTGGAAGATCAACGGGCGCACGCTCGAGGAGTACTTCCCGAACAAGGTGCACCAGCAGCTGGTCAACGAGCCCTTCAAGGTGCTCGAGCTGGACGACCGCTACGACGTGCACGCCCGCATCCACGGCGGCGGGGTGTCCGGCCAGGCCGGCGCGCTGCGTCTGGGTGTCGCGCGTTCGCTGAACGAGGCCGACGTCGAGGCCAACCGCCCGGCGCTCAAGAAGGCCGGCTTCCTGACCCGTGACCCGCGTGCCACGGAGCGCAAGAAGTACGGTCTGAAGAAGGCGCGCAAGGCGCCTCAGTACAGCAAGCGCTAAACAGCACCGCAGCACCCTCTGCGGCTGTTCGCAGCGTCATCAGGCCCCGGGGGCACGGTTCGTGCCCCCGGGGCCTGTTGTATTTGCCTGTATGTGCCGGCGGGACTCCTGCGGGGGTGGCGCCGCGAGTAGTGTCCGAGACATCCGGAATGACGCGGGAGATCCAACTGTGGGACGACTCTTCGGTACGGACGGCGTGCGTGGCCTGGCGAATGGCCGGCTGACGGCGGAACTGGCACTCGATCTCGCGGTCGCCGCCGCGCGGGTGCTCGGGTCGCGGGGTCGGGACGACATTCGGCAATCAGGGCACGGTCGCAGGCCGTTCGCCGTGGTCGGTCGTGACCCGCGGGCTTCCGGAGAGTTCCTGGAGGCCGCGGTCGTCGCGGGCCTCGCGGGCGCGGGCGTGGACGTGTACCGCGCCGGCGTGCTGCCGACGCCGGCGATCGCGTATCTGACCGGGCTGCTCGGCGCGGACATGGGTGTGATGCTCTCCGCGAGCCACAACGCGATGCCGGACAACGGGATCAAGTTCTTCGCGCGCGGCGGACACAAGCTGCCCGACGACGTCGAGAATGAGATCGAGGCACTCCTCGGCACCGCGTGGGAGCGGCCGACCGGGTCCGCCGTCGGCCGGGTACAGGACCACCCCGAGGGGCACGAGCGCTACGTCGAGCACCTGCTGTCGTCGCTGCCGCACCGCCTGGACGGGCTCAAGGTCGTCGTCGACTGCGCGAACGGCGCGTCCTCGGCGGTCGCGCCGGACGCGCTGCGCCGGGCCGGCGCCGAGGTGATCGCGATCCACGCGGAGCCGGACGGCCTCAACATCAACGAGCAGTGCGGTTCCACGCACATGGAGGCGCTCGCCGCCGCCGTGGTCGAGCACGGCGCCGACGCCGGCATCGCACACGACGGCGACGCCGACCGCTGCCTCGCGGTGGACGCGCGTGGCGAGGCCGTCGACGGCGACGCGATCCTGGCGGTGCTCGCGCTCGCGATGCGCGACGGCGGCCGGCTCGTCGAGGACACCCTCGTGGCGACCGTGATGTCCAACCTCGGGCTCAGGCTGGCCATGCAGGCCGCGGGCATCAAGATGGTCGAGACCGCGGTGGGCGACCGCTACGTGCTGGAGGCCATGCAGGCCGCGGGTCTCTCGCTCGGCGGCGAGCAGTCCGGCCACGTCGTGCTCCTGGAGCACGCCACCACCGGCGACGGCACGCTGACCGCGCTCCAATTGCTCGCACGGGTGGCCGAGACCGGCAGGCCGCTGCACGAACTGGCCGCGGTGATGACCCGACTGCCGCAGATGCTCGTCAACGTCGGCGGCGTGGACCGCACCCGCGTGCACTCGACGCCGGAGCTCGCGCGGGCCGTCGCGCTGGTCGAGGAGCGACTGGGCACCACCGGCCGGGTGTTGCTGCGTCCGTCGGGCACCGAGCCGCTGGTGCGCGTGATGGTCGAGGCGCAGACGCACGACCAGGCACACAACGAGGCCGCGGGCCTGGCCGAGGTCGTGCGCACGCTGCTGGCGCTGGAGCAGTAGGAACCACCGCCCCCTCACGAAGACTTCGCGGCCCCCGTCCCGACGGACGGGGGCCGTTGCCCGGTTCGGGACGCCCGCAGGTTCCACAGGCCGCGCTGGACCAGCAGCGTGCACGTGCCCGCGAGCACGATCGCGCCCAGGTTCAGGCCGAGTTGGCCGAGCGAGCCGCCGGCCTGCCGGTAGTCGGCGTAGGCGATCGCCACGGCCGCGTTCGCGGCGGCGGGCACGGTGGTGACCGAGATCAGCACGCCGATCAGCGCGCCCGACTTGGCGCTGGTGAGCGAGAGCATGCCCGCGACGCCGGCGAGCAGCGCGACCCAGAACGAGAGCCAGTCCGGCTGGTAGATGAACTCGGTGAGCGGGCGCGGGCGTTCGAGCATGTCCCGTTCGAACAGGTCGAGGGCGTCCAGGAATCCGGTGAACGCCATGGTCGCGAGCATCGCCACCGGGAACCCGATCACCAGGGCCAGCGACGAGCGCGCGGCGAGTCGGGGTCGGCGTTGTACGGCGGCCACGCACAGGCCCGCGAGCGGCCCGAACTCCGGGCCGACGACCATCGCGCCGACGATCAGGATCGGGTTGTCGAGCAGCACGCCGCAGGCCGCGATCATGGTGGCCAGGGTCAGGAAGGCCAGGAACGTCACGGAGAGCGTGGACTCCTCGGACGTGGCCTCCTCGATCTCCTCCCACACGACCGCGTCCGCGCCGTCGCCCGGTGCGTCCCGCTCGGCCCGGTCGGCGGAGCGGGACTGCAGCACGTCGAGGTCCTCCAGCGCGATCGAGCCGTCCTCGTGGACGCCCAGTGCGCGCAGCTCGGCCAGCACCGAGCTGGTGGCCTCGCGGGCGAGGTCGCACGCGATGACGTCGCCCCTCGGCTGCACCGCGACCCCGGGCCACACCACGAGGTGGGTGGCTCCCGGTTCGGTCGACAGGAGGTCGCGTACCGCAGCGCTGCGGTCGGTGGGGACGATGACGCGCAGATGGAACATCCCGTGAACGTACCCGCGATCAGAGCTTGCGCAGCCGCAATCTGCTGACCGAGTGGTCCGCGTCCTTCTGCAGGACCAGGGTCGCGCGGGCGCGGGTCGGGCGGATGTTCTGCACGAGGTTGGTCTCGTTGATCGTCGCCCAGGTGTTCTCGGCGTAGCGCAGCGCGTCCTCGGGGGTCATCACGGCGTACTTGCGAAAGTACGACGCCGGGTCGCGGAACGCGGTCTGGCGCAGTTTCACGAACCGTTCGAGATACCAGCGGCGGATGTCCTGGGTGCGGGCGTCCACGTACACGCTGAAGTCGAAGAAGTCGGACAGCGCGAGCCGCGGCCGGCCGTCGGCGGTGGGCGACGCGGGCTGCAGGACGTTGAGGCCCTCGACGATCAGGATGTCGGGCCGGTGGATGGTCAGCCGCTCGTCGGGGACGATGTCGTAGGTCAGGTGCGAGTACACCGGCGCGGTGACCTCGGGTTTGCCCGCCTTGACGTCCGCGACGAAGCGCACGAGCGAGCGACGGTCGTAGGACTCCGGGAAGCCCTTGCGGTGCATGATCCCGCGCCGCTCCAGCTCCTCGTTGGGGTACAGGAAACCGTCGGTGGTCAGCAGTTCGACGTGCGGGTGGTCCGGCCAGCGGGCGAGCAGCTCGCGCAGGATGCGCGCGGTGGTGCTCTTGCCGACGGCGACGCTGCCCGCGACGCCGATCACGAACGGTATCCCCGGGTTCTCGCCGCTGCCGAGGAACGTGGTGAGCGCGCGACCGAGGCCGCGGGTCGCGCCCACGTAGAGGTTCAGCAGCCGAGACAGCGGCAGGTAGACGTCGGAGACCTCGTCGAGGTCGACGACGTCGCCCAGGCCGCGCAGGCGCTCCAGTTCGTCGGCGGTCAGCGGCAGTGGCGTGCCGGCCCGAAGCCGGGTCCAGGCGGCGCGGTCGAGTTCGACGAAGGGGGACAAGTCGCGAGTCGGCCCCTGAGCCGCGTAGGAGTACACGCGCTTATTGTCCCGAGTGCGTGCCCATGTGCTGTCGCCGGGCCGTCGAACGCGTTTCCGCCGGCCCGATGGGGACCCCGTAGGCTGGCCCCCATGTGCGGGATTGTGGGATATGTGGGCGCTCAATCAGCGCTGGATGTGGTCATCGGCGGGCTCAAGCGCCTGGAATACCGCGGATACGACTCGGCCGGTGTGGCCGTGCTGTCCGACGGCGCCCTCGTGAGCGAGAAGCGGGCCGGGAAGCTGGCCAACCTCGTGGGCGCGTTGGCGGAGTCTCCGCTTCCGGTCGGGACCTGTGGGATCGGACACACGCGGTGGGCCACGCACGGTGCGCCCAATGATGCGAACGCGCATCCGCACCTGGACAACGCGGGTCGGGTCGCCGTCGTGCACAACGGCATCATCGAGAACTTCGCGGCGTTGCGCGCCGAGTTGGCCGAGCGTGGGCACAAGCTGGAGTCCGAGACGGACACCGAGGTCGTCGCGCACCTGCTGGCCGAGGAGTTCCCCGGCGCGGGCGAGGACCTGGCCGAGGCGATGCGCCGGGTCTGTCGCCGGCTCGAGGGCGCGTTCACGCTGGTGGCCGTGCACGCGGACGCCCCCGACGTGGTCGTGGGCGCGCGGCGCAACTCGCCGCTGGTGGTGGGTCGCGGTGTCGGCGAGAACTTCCTGGCGTCGGACGTGGCCGCGTTCATCGAGCACACGCGCGAGGCGATCGAGCTGGGCCAGGACCAGGTGGTCGAGCTGCGCCGGGACGCGATCACGGTGACCGACTTCGACGGTGCGCCCGCGGCCATCCGCGAGTACCACGTGGACTGGGACGTGTCGGCCGCCGAGAAGGACGGCTACGACTACTTCATGCTCAAGGAGATCGCCGAGCAGCCCAAGGCGGTCGCCGACACCCTGCTCGGCCGGATCGGCACCGACGGGCGCCTGGTGCTCGACGAGGTGCGCATCCCCGACGAGGTGCTGCGCGAGATCGACAAGGTCGTCATCATCGCGTGCGGGACGTCCTTCCACGCGGGCCTGATCGCCAAGTACGCGATCGAGCACTGGACGCGGGTGCCGTGCGAGGTCGAGCTGGCCAGCGAGTTCCGCTACCGCGACCCGATCCTGGACCGGCAGACGCTGGTCGTCACCATCTCGCAGTCCGGCGAGACGATGGACACCCTGATGGCCCAGCGGCACGCGCGCGAGCAGGGCGCCAAGGTGCTGGTCATCTGCAACACCAACGGCTCGACGATGCCGCGCGAGGCCGACGCGGTGCTGTACACGCACGCGGGCCCCGAGGTCGCGGTCGCCTCCACCAAGGCGTTCCTGACCCAGCTGGTGGCGTGCTACCTGGTCGCGCTGTACCTGGGCCAGGTGCGCGGCACCAAGTGGGGCGACGAGATCACCGAGGTGATCGAGCAGCTCGCGGCGATGCCGGAGATGGTCGAGAAGGTGCTCGACACGATGGAGCCGGTGCGCGAGTTGGCCCGGTCCCTCAAGGACGCCGGTTCGGTGCTGTTCCTGGGCCGGCACGTGGGCTACCCGGTCGCGCTCGAGGGCGCGCTCAAGCTCAAGGAACTGGCGTACATGCACGCCGAGGGCTTCGCCGCGGGCGAGCTCAAGCACGGGCCGATCGCGCTGATCGAGGAGGGCCTGCCCGTCGTGGTGGTCGTTCCCTCGCCGCGCGGGCGCTCGGTGCTGCACGACAAGATCGTGTCCAACATCCAGGAGATCCGGGCCCGCGGCGCGCGCACGATCGTGATCGCCGAGGAGGGTGACGAGGCCGTCGTGCCGTACGCCGACCACCTCGTGCGGATCCCGGTCACGCCGGTGCTGCTGCAGCCGCTGGTGTCCACGGTGCCCCTGCAGGTCTTCGCGTGCGAGCTGGCCACGGCCAAGGGCCACGAGGTGGACCAGCCGCGCAACCTGGCGAAGTCGGTCACGGTCGAGTAGGTCGGTAGGTCGACCCGAGGGCGAAGGCCGCCCCGCATCCCCCGTCGCGGGGGTGCGGGGCGGCCTTTTTCCGGTCCGGGTCCGCCGCGAGTCAGCCCAGCCGTAGGTCGCCCTGGGCCACGAGCAGTTTGCGCAGCAGGGTGTTGAGCTGATCGCGCTCGTCCTCGTCGAGCACGGCGAGGAAGCGCTCCTCGTTCTCCAGATGGCCGAGCAGGATGTCGTCGACGAGCCGACGACCCTCGGGGGTCAGCTTCACCAGGACCGAGCGGCGGTCGTCGGCGGCGACGGAGCGCTCGACGAGGCCCTTCGCGGTGAGCTTGTCCACGCGGTTGGTGATCGCGCCCGACGTCACCATCGCCGAGCGCAGCAGCGCGCCGGCGCTCACCCCCTCCACGCCGCCGGAGCGGCGCAGCGTGGCGAGCACGTCGAACTCGGAGAAGTCGAGTCCGTGTTCGGCGAAATAGCTGCGCAGTGTCTGGTCGACGTACCGGCGCAGCCGGTTCATCCGCCCGACCGCGGCCATCACGTCAAGGCTCTTGGGGTCGATGTCGGGGCGCTCGAGGTGCCATTGGTCCCATACGTCGTCTATTGCGTCGCGTTCGGTCACGCCTCCAATTTATCTCAACGGTCATCTACTTGACGCTCGCAGATCGAAGGTATTTACTTATCTCAACGTTCAGATAGTCAGTGCTCGCAAAACTAACGTTGAGGTGAATGGTCATGGCGGTTCAGGGTGGTAGCAAGGGGCTCGGTCGGGTCGGGATGCTTCTGGCCACGGCCGTGGCTCCGGCCACGTGGGGCACCACCTACCTCGTGACCACGCAGATGCTGCCCGCCGACCGCCCGCTGCTCGCCGCGGCGGTGCGGGCGCTGCCCGCCGGACTCCTCCTGGTCGCCATGTCCCGCCGACTCCCGCGCGGCGTGTGGTGGTGGCGCTCGTTCGTCCTGGGGATGCTCAACGTCGGCCTGTTCTTCCCACTGATCTTCGCCGGCGCCTACCGGCTGCCCGGCGGGGTCGCGGCCACGATCGGCTCGGTGTCGCCGCTGATCGTCGCGGGCCTGTCCCTGCTGATCCTGAAGGTGCGGACGCAGGCGCGGGTGCTGCTCGCCGGGGTCGGCGGCGTGATCGGGGTCGGTCTGCTGGTGCTCAGCTCGAAGGCCGAGATCGACCCGATCGGCGTCGGGCTCATGCTGCTCGCCACCACGCTGATGGCCATGGGCGTCGTGATGTCCGCCCGCTGGGGCCGGCCCGAGGGTGTCTCGCTGCTCGCCACGACCGGCTGGCAGCTCACCGTCGGCGGCATGGTGATCGTGCCGCTGATGTTCGCGATCGAGGGCATGCCGCCGGTGCCGACCGGCCGCAACCTGCTCGGCTTCGCCTACCTCGTGCTGATCGGCACCGCGCTCGCCTACGTGCTGTGGTTCCGCGGCATCGAGCGGCTCGGCGCCGGTGTCGCCTCCTTCCTCGGTCTGGTCAACCCGCTGGTCGCCACGCTCGCCGGCCTGGTCGTGCTCGGCCAGACGCTGACCCCGCTCCAGATGCTCGGCCTGGTGATCGCGCTCGGCGCCATGCTGCTCGGACAGCGTGCGCCGAAGCGTCGGGCGGAAGTGAGCGTCGAGGCTCCCGTACGGATCATGAACGAAAAGAATCGGACAGAGGTCGCCAAGGCTTCATGAAGTGAACACAGAGCCGCTCCCCACCTGGGGAGCGGCTCTTTTTGGGCAACCGGTGTGTTCACCTATGAAACGTACGCCGGCGTATGTAGGGTTCGGCGCGTCTCGACCGGTACCGATCCGTGTTCATCCCCGGCTCCCGGAGGTCGCACGTGCAACGTCGTACTTTCCTCACTCGCACCGCCGTCGTGGCCGGTGGTGCCGCCGCGTTGGCGGGCCCGTTCCAGGGCGTGGCCGCCGCCGGCGAACTGCTCGCCCGGCGCGGCGGCGGACGGCCGCCGCACACCCCCGGCTACGGACCGCTGCGGCCCGTGCCCGACGCCCTCGACGGCAAGGTCCGGCTCCATCTGCCGGAAGGTTTCGGCTACCGCTCGTTCGGGGCCGTCGGCACCCCGATGAGCGACGGATACGCCACGCCCGGCCGGCACGACGGGATGGCCGCGTTCCGCGGCCCGAACGGTTCGACGGTGCTGGTGCGCAACCACGAGGTCCCGGGCGTCGCACCCGCGTTCGGCGATCCCGCCCTGGCGTACGACCCGCGATGCGGCGGCGGCACCACGACGCTCACGATCGACCGGCGCGGCCGGCTCGTGGACGACCGGGTGAGCATCAACGGCACCCAGATGAACTGCAACGGCGGGCCGATGCCGTGGGGCTCGTGGCTGACCTGCGAGGAGACCGTCGACGGACCCGACGTCAAGGGCATCTTCCCGGGCCAGGACAACAGCCTGCTGACGCAAAAGCACGGCTACCTGTTCGAGGTCCCGCTGCACGGGCGCGCGCGACGCACGCCGATTCGCGCCGCGGGGCGCTTCCTGCACGAGTCGGCCGCCTACGACCCGCTCGGCGGCGCGCTGTACCTGACCGAGGACAACTTCCTCTTCCCGAGTGGCTTCTACCGCTACACCCCGCCCGGACACCCGGAGCGGGTCGGCCGGCTGCTGGACGGCGGGCGGCTGCAGATGCTCGCGATCGCAGGCCGGCCGGGCGCCGAGCTGCACCTGGGCCAGCGCCCGGGCGCGTGCTTCGACGTCACCTGGGTCGACATCGACGACCCCGACCCGCAGTTCGCGCCGAACACGCCGTGGACGGCGGCGGCCCCCGCGGTGGGCAATCAGGGGCGGGCCAAGGGCGCCGCGCAGTTCTCCCGGCTGGAGGGCTCGATCCACTGCGACGGCGTCGTCTACTTCGTCTCCACGCAGGGCGGCGCGACCGCGCCCGGGGACGAGCTGCCGCCCTCGCCCGTTCCGCTCTTCGGTGCGGGGCGCGGTCAGGTGTGGGCGTACGACGTGCGGCGTCGACAGCTGCGGCTGGTGTGCGAGTCGCCGCACTCGTCGGTGTTGGACCTGCCGGACAACATCACGTGCAGCCCGGGTGGGTCGCTGGTGCTGTGCGAGGACGGGGATGGGGACAACTTCCTGCGCGGGTTGACGCCGGCGGGGCGGATCTTCGACATCGCCCGGCTGGAGCCGCTCGACGGGGACCCCGACGCGGAGTTCGCCGGGGCGACGTTCGGGCCCTCCGGAGACACGCTGTTCGTGAACATCCAGTCGGCGCAGGGGCGGTCCTTCGCGATTCACGGGCCGTGGCGGGGCGGGGGCTGTTAGGGCACTGTCCGGGGGATTCGGGGCCGGAGTTTGTAGGCTCGCCGGGTGATCATCGGTGTGGGTATCGACGTCGCGGATATCGCGCGGTTCGGGCAGTCGTTGGAGCGGACGCCGGGGTTGGCCGATCGGCTCTTCACCGACGGGGAGCGCTTCGTCCGGCCCGGGCAGGAGCGGGGGATCGCCTCGCTCGCCGCGCGGTTCGCGGCCAAGGAGGCGCTGGCCAAGGCCCTGGGCGCGCCCGGGGGGCTGCACTGGCTGGACGCCGAGGTGACCACCGAGGACTCGGGCCGGCCCGTGCTCACCGTGTGCGGCACGGTGGCCGCGCGGGCCGCCGAGCTGGGCGTCCGGCACTGGCATGTGTCGCTCAGCCACGACGCGGGCATTGCTTCCGCTGTCGTGATCGCCGAGGGCTGAGGGGCGTCGGATGCGGAGCGCGCACGGAGTCGAGCAGGTCCGGGCGGCGGAGGCGGCGCTGCTGGCGACGCTGCCCGAGGGAACGCTCATGCGCCGCGCGGCGGCCGGGCTGGCGACCACGTGCGCACGGCTGCTCGGCCGGGTGTACGGCGCTCGGGTCGTGCTGTTCGTGGGCAGCGGGGACAACGGTGGGGACGCGCTGTACGCCGGGGCCGCGCTCGCCCGGCGCGGGGCGCGGGTGGACGCGCTGCTGCTCGCGCCGGAGCGTGCCCACCCGGGCGGGCTCGCCGCGCTCCGCACCGCCGGCGGGCGCGCGCACGACGCGAGCGAGCCGGGCCGGCCGGGCCTGGCGGACCTGATCGGCCGGGCCCGGCTCGTGCTCGACGGGATCGTCGGGATCGGCGGACGCGGCCCGCTGCGCGCCCCCGCCGGTGAATTGTTCACCCACGTGGGTGATGCGGTCGTGGTCGCGGTGGACGTGCCCAGCGGCGTGGACGCGGACACCGGCCGGGTCGAGGGCGCGGCGGTCCGGGCCGACGTCACGGTCACCTTCGGCACGTACAAGCCGGGCCTGCTGGTCGATCCCGGCGCGGGGTACGCGGGCGCGCGGCACCTGGTGGACATCGGGCTCGACCCGCACCTGCCGGACCCGGAGCTGACGGTGCTTCAGCACGCGGACGTGGCCCGGCTCCTGCCGCGCCCGCTCGGCGAGAGCGACAAGTATTCGCGCGGCGTGCTCGGCGTGGTCGCGGGCTCGCCGCGCTATCCGGGCGCCGCGGTGCTCGTGGTCGGCGCGGCCGTGCGCGGCGGCGCGGGCGGGGTCCGGTACGCGGGCCCGGCCGACGTGGTCGCGCCCGTGCTGGCCGCGTGGCCCGAGACGCTCGCGAGCACCGCCGCCCCGGCCGACGCGGGCCGGGTGCAGGCGTGGGTGGTGGGCCCCGGCCTGGACACCGACGCGGATGCCGAGGAGCGGTGGGCGAGCGTGCTGGCCGCGGACGTGCCCGTGCTGGTGGACGCCGACGGCCTGACCCTGCTGGCCCGGGCCCGGCCCGGCACCTGGTCGGCCCCCACGATCCTGACCCCGCACGCCGGGGAGGCGGTGCGGCTGTTCGCCGCCGCGGGCCTCGACGTCCCGCGCGCGCGGATCGAGGCCGAGCGGTTGGACCACGCGCGCCGGCTCGCGGCGCTGTACGGCTGCGTGGTCCTGCTCAAGGGGAGCACGACCGTGATCGCCGCCCCCGACGGCCGGGTCCGGGTCAATCCGACCGGCACCGCGTGGCTGGCCACCGCGGGCAGCGGCGACGTGCTGTCCGGCCTGGCCGGCTCGTTGCTCGCGGCGGGCCTGGACCCCCTGGACGCGGCCTCCGCGGCGGCCTACCTGCACGGCCTGGCGGCCCGCGCGCTGCCCGGACCGGTGACCGCGCCGGACCTGATCCGGACCCTGCCACGGGTGTGGGCGGACGTCACAGGCGTGTGACACGACCGCCCGGATGGAACGGGCCTGCCACACTGGGGGTCTTGAACTCCGGGACTCCCGGGACCCGGGCCCCGCCCGGAACCCCGTCCGGACCACTCGTCGATGACCGTTCGTCGGAAGGACCACCAGCCACATGCGTGCCGAGGCGCGGATCGATCTGGACGCGATTCGGGGCAACATCGCGGCCGTACGGGCTCGGGTGGGCTCGGCGGCGGTGATGGCCGTGGTCAAGTCGGACGCCTACGGACACGGCATGGTGCCCTGCGCGCGTGCCGCCCGCGAGGCCGGCGCCACGTGGCTGGGCACCGCCGTGGTCGAGGAGGCGCTCGCGCTGCGCGCGGCCGGCGACACCGGGCGCGTGCTCACCTGGCTGTGGGCGCCCGGGGACGCGTTCGAGGACGCGGTACGGGCCGACGTGGACATCTCGGTCAGCGGCCTGTGGGCGATGCGCGAGGTGGTGGCCGCCACGCGGGCGGCCGGCCGGCCGGCGCGCGTGCACCTCAAGGCCGACACCGGGCTCGGCCGCAACGGCTGCACTCCGGCCGAGTGGCCGGCCCTGGTCGACGCCGCGCTCAAGGCCCAGGCCGACGGCATGGTCGAGGTGGTCGGCCTGTGGTCGCACTTCGCCTGCGCCGACGAGCCGCTGCACCCCTCGGTCGCGGCCCAACTGACCGAGTTCACCGCACTGCTGGAGCACGCCGAGCGCTGCGGGGTCACGCCCGAGGTGCGCCACCTGGCCAACTCGCCCGCGACGCTGCTGCTCCCCGAGTCGCACTTCGACCTGGTCCGGGTGGGCCTGGCGACCTACGGCCTGTCGCCCGTGCCGGACGTCGGCGACCCCGCCCACTTCGGCCTGCGCCCCGCGATGACGCTCGTCGCGAGCCTGGCCGGCGTCAAGCGGGTGCCCGCGGGCCACGGCGTGTCCTACGGGCACGCGTGGGTGGCGTCGAAGGAGACCACGCTCGCGTTGGTGCCGACCGGCTACGCCGACGGCATCCCGCGGCACGCGAGCAACACCGGTCCGGTCCTGGTGGCCGGCCACCGGCGGACGATCGCGGGCCGGGTGGCGATGGACCAGTTCGTGGTCGACCTCGGCGACGACGAGGCCGCCGCGGGCGACGAGGCGATCCTGTTCGGCCCCGGCGACCACGGCGAGCCCACCGCCGAGGACTGGGCGGTCGCGACCGGGACGATCTCGTACGAGATCGTCACCCGGATCGGCGTCCGGGTGCCCAGGGTGTACGGCGGGACGGCCGCGCCATGACCACACCCGTAGTGCCGCCCACCGGCGCCGGCCGCGCGCTCGGCCGGCGGGCCGGGATCGTGGGCGCGGCGGTCGGCGTCCTCGCGGCCGGCGCGGCCGCCGGCGTCGCGATCGAGCGGATGACGGTCGGCCGCGCCTTCCGCCGCCGCACCGAGGCCCAGATGGACGCGCTCGCCGAGTTCGGCACGCTGCGCGGCAGGCCGCACATCGTCACCGCGGGCGACGGCGTCGAGCTGTACGCCGAGCTCGACGGCAACCTCGACGCGGACCTGACCGTCGTGCTGTGCCACGGCTACACGCTCGACATGGACTGCTGGCACTACCAGCGTGCCGAACTGCGCGACGGCCACCGGCTGGTCCTGTACGACCAGCGCAGCCACGGCCGGTCGGGCCGCGGCGCGCCGGAGACGTCGACGATCGACCACCTCGGCGCGGATCTGCACACGGTGCTGACCGAACTCGCGCCCGAGGGCCCGCTCGTCCTGGTCGGCCACTCGATGGGCGGCATGACGATCATGGCGCTCGCCGATCAGCACCCCGAGCTGTTCGGGGACCGCGTGGTCGGCGTCGCGCTGATGAACACCTCGGCCGGCCGGTGGGCGACCGTGACGCTGGGCATCCCGGCGGCCGGCGCGCGGCTCGTGCACCGGATCGCGCCCGGGCTGCTGCGCACGCTGGGCCGGCGGGCCTCGCTCGTGGAGGCGGGCCGGCGCGCGGCGCGCGACCTCGTGTACCTGTTCACCGAGCGGTACGCGTTCGACTCGGAGGTCGACCCGACCCTGGTCCGGTTCACCGACCGGATGATCTCGGGCACCCCGATCGACGTGATCGCCGAGTTCTTCCCGACCTTCGAGGCGCACGACAAGATGGCGGCGCTGCCCACGCTCGCGGGCGTCGAGACGCTCGTGGTGGGCGGCGAGGGCGACCTGATGGCGCCGGCCTCGCACAGCGAGGCGATCAAGGAGGCACTGCCGAACGCCGAGCTGGTGATCGTGCCGCAGTCCGGGCATCTGACACCGCTGGAGCATCCGGAGGTGGTGAACGCGGCGCTGCGCGGGCTTCTCGCGCGCGCCGCGAGTGCACCCGGTCGGCGCGCAAGGCGGTCCGGCGGGCGCGTGCGCGGCGATTCGTCCGCATAGGTCGGAAGAAGCCGGGATCCTGAGAGACGCTTGCAATCGCCGCCGGCCCCGACGCGGTTCGGGTTCCGGCTCGGTTTGGTGGGAGTACTGAAGTGGTGCGAAGTGTGACCGTGACGGTCGCCGGCGGCGCGGACACGCGCGGGCTCGGCGCGCGTCTGGCGAAGCTGCTGCGGGCCGGCGACCTGATCGTGCTGTCCGGCGGGCTGGGCGCGGGCAAGACGACGCTGACCCAGGGCATCGGGGTGGGCCTGGACGTGCGCGGCGCGGTGACCTCGCCGACGTTCGTGATCGCCCGCGTGCATCCGTCCCGGGTCGGCGGTCCGGCCCTCGTGCACGTCGACGCCTACCGGCTCGGCGGCTCGCCGGACGTCACCGCGGAGATCGACGGCCTCGACCTGGACGCGTCGCTGGAGGAGTCGGTGACCGTCGTGGAGTGGGGCGAGGGGATGGTCGAGGAGCTCGCCGACGACCGCCTCGACATCGCGATCGAACGGGACCCGGCCGAGGCCGACGCGCTCGCCGAGAGCCCCACCGACTTCGCCGGCGACGAGGTCCGCACGATCGTCGTGCGTGCGATCGGCGCCCGCTGGGCGGACGCCGATCTCGACGCGCTGACCGGCTGAGGCTCTTTCAGGACTCGTCCACCGGCGGCGAGTTCGGGCTGCCCGTCGGCGGGCGGCTGCCGCCGCCGCCCGTGGCCGGTGGCCGCGTGGTCGTCGGCGCGCGGGTCGTGGTCGCCGGGGGAGTGGTCGGCGGGGTCGGTGCGCTCGGGGCAGTCGCACCGTCGGTCGGCGGCGGGCCGGTCGCCGTGGCCGGCGCGCTCGGGGCCGAGGTGGGGCGGCTCGGCGGCACCAGGGTGGTGTCCGGGCCGCCGAGGCCGCCGTCGGTGGCGTCCGGGAACTCGGTGACCATCTCGTCCGCGAGCGCGGCGCGCATGTACGTCGTCCACATCCGGGTGGGCAGGTTGCCGCCGTCCACCCGGTTCAGCCCGGCGACCCCGCTCATCGACAGGAACGCGTGCGTTGTGGCGTCCTCGCGGAACATCCCCATCGACGTCGACAGGTCCGGCGTGTACCCGACGAACCACGCCGAGCGGTTGTCGTCGGTGGTACCGGTCTTGCCCGCCGCCGGGCGATTCAGCGCCTGCGCGCGAAAGCCCGTGCCGTTGTCCACGACACCGCGCAGGACCTGGGTGACCGCGTCCGCCTGCCGGGTGTCGAGCGCGTCCCGGGCGTCGTGGTCGGGCAGGTCGATCGCGTCGCCGTCGCGGGTCAGCTTGTCCACCGGATACGCTCCCCGGTGCTTGCCCTCGGCGGCGAACGTCGCGTACGCCGAGGCCATGTCGAGCGCGCTGGGGGTGGAGGTGCCGAGCGAGACCGACGGCACCGGTTCGAGCCCCGGTGTGCTCGCCGGCAGGCCCACGTCCACCGCGGCGCGGACGACGCGATCGGTCCCGGCGTCCATGCCGAGCTGGGTGTAGACGGTGTTCACCGACCTGTCCATCGCCCGGGCGAGCGTGATCTCCCCGTAGCTGACCCCGTCCTCGTTGCCGGGCTGCCACGGCACGCCGTCCTCCAGGACCGGCCTGCCGTTGGGGTAGCGGATCACCACGTTGTCGTTGCCGTTGTACACGGTGCGCGGCGTGATCCGGGTGCGCCTGCCGTCCTCGTCCTGGACGCCGTTGCGCAGGCCCGCCGCGAGCACGAACGGCTTGAACGTCGAGCCGACCTGCACGTCGCGCCGGGTGGCGTCGTTGACGTACTGCTTGACGTAGTTCGGGCCGCCGTAGACCGCCACGATCCGCCCGGTCGCGGGTTCCACGGACGCGGCCCCGACCCGGACCCCGACGTCGGCCGGGCGGCTCGCCGGGTCGAGGGACTGCGCGAGCTGCTCCTGGACGGTCTTGTACAGGGCCTCGGTCTTGCCCTTGTCGAACGTCGTGGTGATCGCGTAGCCGCCGGCGTCGAGCCGGTCCTCGTCGACGACCTTGTGGTCGAGCAGGTAGCGCTTGGCCATCTGGACCAGATAGCCGTTGACGCCGGCGAGGTTGGCCGAGGGGCGCGGGTCGAGCGGCTCGGGGAAGACCATGCTCGCGCGTGCCTCGGGGGCGAGCCACTTCTCCTTGACCATGCCGTCGAGGACGTAGTTCCAGCGCGCGAGCACGCGCCGGCGGCCCGGCTCGCCGGTGTTCTTGACGTCGTTGGCGCTGGGCGCGTTCAGCAACACCGCGAGATAGGCGCCCTGTTCGAGGGTGAGTTGCCCGACGTCGACGCCGTAGTACGCCTGTGCGGCGGCCTCGATCCCGTAGGCGCCGCGTCCGAAGTACACGCTGTTCAGGTAGCCGGCGAGGATGTCGTCCTTGGCGACGGTGCGGTCGAGTTTGACCGAGATGATCGCCTCCTTGAACTTCCGGCCGAGGGTCTGCTCCTGGGTCAGGTAGACGTTCTTGACGTACTGCTGGGTGATCGTCGAGCCGCCCTGGAGCCCGCCGCCGCCGCCCGCGACGTTGGCCAGCAGGGCGCGCACCGTTCCGGTGATCGAGACGCCGGAGTTCGAGTAGAACGAGCGGTCCTCGGCGGCGAGTACCGCGTGCTGCACGTCGAGCGGGATCGCGGCCAGCGGCACGCTCTGCCGGTTGGTGGCGCCGGTGCGGGTGATCTCGGTGCCGTCGCTCCAGTACCAGACGTTGCTCTGCTGCCGGGCCTGCGCGTTGACGCTGTGCGGCACCGGGGTCGCGGCGTACACGATGCCCACCGCGGCGAACAGGCCGGAGACCACCAGGAGCAGGAAGGTGAGCAGGTGCTTGAACGAGGGCAACCAGCGGCGCAGTCCGGTGCGGTTGCTCCGGGGGTAGTCGAACAGCCTGCGCCGAGGAATCGGCCCCTGGACATCGCCGGGACCGCTCGGGCCGGAGGAGTCGTGCGCCACGCCGCCACCATTTCCTCGGTGCGATTGCCCTTGGACGGGCCCTGCCGGTCATCCGGGTGAGTCCCGCGGGACAGGGGCGACCGGAGAGATCATCAGCCTGATGATATGTGGGCACAGTAGGGGAATTGCTGCCGAATGGGGCGAAGGTGGGCGTGGCGAATCGGCGGCGGACGGTGCGGGTGCGACCGCTCGGGACGATCGTTCGGACGACCCCTCGGACGGCCTCTTGGACGATCGTTCGGACGACCGCTCAGGGCACCACGATGACCGGTGTGCCGACCGGTGCGAAGGCCCACAGGGCCGCGCCGTCGGCCGGCGTCGAGCGGATGCCCGCGCTCTGCTTGGCGGGCGGGGCGGAGGTCCGCGGCCGGGCGGTGCCGCTGGGCGTGGGCTTGACCGGATTGATCTGGTCCAGCGGGGTCTCGGTGGCCGCGAAGCCGAGCGGGATGCCCTGCACGAAGCCGAAGCGCACGGAGTAGGTGATCCGCACACCGTCGCTGCCGGTCTGCGCCTCCTCCTTCTTCAAGGTCACCGCGAACGTGCCCGGCTGCGGCTTGACCGGCGCCGGTGCGATCACGTAGTCGCGCAACGAGCGCTCGGCCTCGTCGACCAGCCAGACCCGGTTGTCCTTGAGCGAGTAGACGACCCGCTTGCCGGTGCCGGAGCCGGCCGGCACGGCGGGCGGCGCGGCCGGCGGCGGTGCGGGTACTCCGGACGGGCCGGTGGGCGTGGGCGTGCCCGTGCGGGCTATCCCTCGATTGTCCGGCGCCGAGTTCGCGGCCTGGGCCGCGAGGAATCCGACGCCGACGAGCGCGGCGATGGTGATGCCCGCGACCGCCACGCCCGGGTTGAGCCGCTTCGCCATTGCCTTGGGTCCTCTTCCGCCGTGTCGAGGCCTCCATGGTGCCGGCAGGTACCGTCCGCGCGTTGGAGCCGGGTCGACTTTTCCTTCGGTGCCGGCGCCGGCGGGTGGGAGTGTGGTCCGCGGTCGGTAGCCTGGTCCCGTGCTGCTGCTCGCCTTCGACACCGCCACCCCGGCCGTTACGGTCGCCCTCCACGACGATTCCGGCGTGCTCGCCGGTTCCACCCGGGTCGACGCGCGCCGTCAGGGTGAACTGCTCGCGCCCGGCATCGTCGACGTGTTGCGCGCGGCGGGGCGGACCCGCGCCGAGCTCACCGACATCGCGGTCGGCGTCGGTCCGGGGCCCTACACCGGCCTGCGGGTCGGGATCGTGACCGCGCTCGCGATGGGCGACGCGCTCGGCATCCCCGTGCACGGCGTGTGCACCCTCGACGCGCTCGCGTACGCGGCCGGGCGGGACGGCACCGTCGTCGGCCCGTTCGTGGCCGCGACCGACGCGCGCCGCAAGGAGGTCTACTGGGCGCGGTACGCCGACGGCCGCACGCGCGTGGAGGGTCCGGCCGTGGACCGCCCCGGGGACATCGCCGAGGCGTTGCAGGGGCTGCCGGCGGTGGGGGCCGGTGCGGCGCTGTACGCGGAGGCCTTCGCCGATCCGCGCGGGCCGGAGCATCCCGACGCGGCCGCGCTTGCCGCCTTCGCGGTCGAAACCCTGGCGGCGGGGCTGGAGTTGTTGGCGCCGGAGCCGTTGTATCTGCGGCGCCCCGATGCGCAGGTTCCCGTGGGGTACAAGGCTGTGACGCCCGGTGGGCCGCCGCCTCGGGGGTGATGCGGCCGGCCTGCGGCCCGCTTGGCCTCAAGCGCCGGCCGGGCTGCTTGGCCTCAAACGCCGGCCGGGCTGGATGTGTCGGCCGGGCTGGATGGGTTGGTCGGGTGGGGCATGGATGGGGCGGGACTAGACTCCCGGGCATGGAATCCGGCCCTCGACTGCGGCGCATGCGGTGGTGGGACATCGAGGCCGTCATGCGACTCGAGCACGAGTTGTTCGCCGAGGACGCGTGGTCGGCCGGGATGTTCTGGTCCGAGTTGTCCGAGCCCGAGATGCGGTACTACGTCGTGGCCGAGGACGGGACCGGGGGCCTCGCGGGCTATGCCGGGCTCGCGGTGATCGGTGACGAGGGTGACGTGCAGACGATCGGGGTGCGCCGCGATCGGTGGGGCAGCGGCCTGGGGGCCGTGCTGCTGGCCGAGTTGCTGGAGCGCGCCGTCGAGCGGGGTTGTCGGGATGTACTGCTGGAGGTGCGGGTGGACAACGCCCGCGCGCAGGCGCTGTACGAGCGCTTCGGATTCAAGGGGATCGGCGTGCGGCGCGGCTACTACCAACCCGCCAACGTGGACGCGCTCGTGATGCGTTGCGATCTGAAGGAACGTCGGGAAGGAACGGCCACCGGTGGCTGACGAACCACTCGTCCTGGGCATCGAGACCTCGTGTGACGAGACCGGCATCGGCATCGTGCGCGGCACCACGCTGCTCGCCGACGCGGTCGCCTCCAGCGTCGACGAGCACGCCCGGTTCGGCGGCGTCGTGCCGGAGGTGGCCAGCCGCGCGCACCTGGAGGCGATGGTGCCCACCGTGCGCCGCGCGCTCGCCGACGCCGGCGTCACGATGAACGACATCGACGCGATCGCGGTGACCTCCGGGCCGGGCCTGGCGGGCGCGCTGCTGGTCGGCGTCGCGGCGGCCAAGGGCTACGCGGTCGCGCTGGACAAACCGCTGTACGGCGTCAACCACCTGGCCTCGCACGTGTGTGTGGACCAGCTGGAGCACGGCAAGCTGCCCGAGCCGTGCATGGCGCTGCTCGTGTCCGGCGGCCACTCGTCGCTGCTGCTCGTCCCCGACATCACGGCCGACGTGCGCCCGCTCGGCTCGACCATCGACGACGCGGCGGGCGAGGCTTTCGACAAGGTCGCGCGCGTGCTCGGGCTGGGCTTCCCGGGCGGACCGGCGATCGACCGGTGGGCCGAGGCGGGCGATCGGAAGGCGATCGCGTTCCCGCGCGGGCTCACCGGGCCGCGCGACGCGCCGTTCGACTTCTCCTTCTCCGGCCTCAAGACCTCGGTCGCGCGCTGGGTCGAGGCCCGCGAGCGGGCCGGTGAGAGTGTCCCGATCGCCGATGTCGCCGCGTCCTTCCAGGAGGCCGTCGTCGACGTGCTGACCCGCAAGGCGATCCGCGCGTGCAAGGAGAACGGCGTCGAGCACCTGATGATGGGCGGCGGCGTCTCCGCCAACTCGCGCCTTCGCGCGCTCGCGCAGGAGCGCTGCGACGCCGCCGGGATCGTGCTGCGGGTGCCGCGGCCGGGCCTGTGCACGGACAACGGCGCGATGGTCGCGGCGCTCGGCGCGGAGCTGGTCGCGCGCGACCGGGCCCCGTCCACGCTGTCCATCCCGGCCGACTCGTCGATGCCGGTCACGGTGACGCAGGCGGCCTCCTAGGGCGTGTCTTCAGACCCCCGGCTGGGCCGCGACGCCTGGCATCCGCCCCTGGGCCGCTTCGGGCTGCCCGTCACCCGTTTCCGATCCGAGGAGGATCACCATGGCGATCGCGGCGATGTGGGAGGCCAAGACCGCATCGGGCCACGGTGCGGCCCTGGCCGACTGGGTGCACTCCGCGGCACTGCCGGTGCTGGTCGGCGCGCCGGGCCTGGAGCGGGTCGAGGTGTTCGCCGCCCCCGACGAGCACGACGGTGACCGGGTCGTGGTGATCGCGCTGTGGACGGGCCCTCCGGTGGCCCTCCCCGACCCTCCGGTGGCCCTGGTCGCGCGGCCCCCGCACGCGTGGAGCTTCGAACGCCTGAGCGTCGGCCCCTGACGCGGCACGGGTTTCCGGTCGATACAACACACGACCCGCACCCGGCGAGGAGGCCATTCGCAAGCCGGATGCGGGTCGAGTGCCTTGGCTGCCGGCTGCGTGCCGCCGCACGTGCCATTGGCCTTGTCCGGGAGTGTGCCCAGCTCATCGGCCGTTCAACAGTCCTTCAACAGTCCCTTGGACCGGGCTTGTCCCGACCGTGACGGGCCGTCGCGCCGCGTAGCGTGAGCGCGGGTGGGACCGGCGAACGAAGGGCTCGGCGACAGTGGTGCATCGAACGGTACAAAAGCGGCGCGGCGCGGCCCTCGCATTGGCATTTGTCGCATTGGCCGGAGTCCTCGCCGGGTGTGGCGGATCCGACGACAAGAAGGACAAGGCGAGCGAGCCGATCGCCGGGGTGCGGCGAACCGACTCCCCGAAGTCCTCTCCCGCCGCGAAATCGGACACTCCGGGCGCGGGTGCCGACGAGCTCGCCGCGAAGTGGAATCTCAAGCCGTTCGCCCCGCCGCCCGCCCCGCCCGCGGTGAAGCCGGTCAAGGCCGGCGGCGCCAAGCCGCCCGTGGTCGACAGGATCCCCACCGATCAGAAGATCGTCTTCATCACGATCGACGACGGCGCGGAGAAGGACCCGAAGTTCCTCGAGATGATGCGCGACCTGCGCATCCCGGTGTCGATGTTCCTCAACGACACCTATGTCCGACAGGACCCCGAATACTTCCGCAAGCTCCAGGCGCTCGGCGCCACCGTGCAGAACCACACGCTCTCGCACCCCGACCTCAAGACGCTGGGCGCCGACGCGCAGAAGCACCAGATCTGCGGTCAGCAGGATCGGCTGGCCGAGGTGTACGGCACCCGGCCGACACTGTTCCGCCCGCCCTACGGCAACTGGAACGCCACGACCCAGACGGTCGCCGGGGCCTGCGGCGGGATCGGTGCGATCGTCAAGTGGCAGGAGTCGATGCAGATCAACGACATGCAGTACGTCGCGGAGAAGAAGCTGCACCCGGGCGACATCATCCTCGCCCACTTCCGCGGTCCGTCCGACCTCAAGGGCACCACGATGACCCAGATGTTCGGCAACATGCTGCGCAAGATCCAGGCGCAGGGCTACACGATCGCGCGCCTGGAGGACTACATCGGCTAGCCCTCGGCCGGCCCGTGTCCTCGACCTCCCGGACCCGGCCTACGCCGGGTTCGGGACCGGTTGCGCGATCAGCATCGTGGGTGCGCCCGCCACGCGGGTCAGCAGTACCGTGGCGGCGTTCGGGCCGCTCGGCTTGACCCGCCGGCGGATCTCCTCCGGCTCGACCGCGGAGCCGCGCTTCTTGACCGTGAGGTTGCCGACCCCGCGCTCGCGCAGCAGCGCCTTGAGCCGCTTCAGGTTGAACGGCAGCACGTCGGTGATCTCGTACGCGCTCGCGAACGCGGTGCCCACCAGCCGGTCCGAGCTGAGGTAGGCGATCGTCTCGTCCACGAGGTTGCCCTCGACGAGCTCGCCGACCTCGGCGACCAAGTGCGCCCGGATCACCGCGCCGTCCGGCTCGTACAGGTAGCGGCGGACCGGGCCCACCGGTGCCTGCCGGACGAAGCCCGCGGTCAGGCACGCGCCGCCGGGCAGCAGCGTCGCGCGCAGTTCGGCGCCGCGGAGGCGCCCCCACCACAGCACGGCCTCCTTGACGTCGCCGCGGTCGGAGACCCACTCGGCCTCCATCCCCGCCGGCACGATCTCGTGCGGGATGCCGGGCGCGACCTTGGCGGCGCCGCACGCGACCCGCTCGGCGAGCGTGCCCAGGAACGAGAACGGCGGGGAGTACGACTCGGGGTCGAAGGTCCGGCCGCGCGCGGTGCGCCGGGCCGGGTCGATCAGTGCCGCGTCGTAGCCGTGGAGGTCCACCCCGGTCACGTCCGCGCACTCGACGGTGATCAGCTCCGCGAGGCCCAGCGCGGCGGCGTTCGCGCGGGCGACGGCGCAGGTCAGCGGGTCGAGGTCGACCGCGTGTACGGCGATCCCGGCGCGGGCCAGCGCGAGCGCGTCGCCGCCGATGCCGCAGCACAGGTCGACGGCCCGGGCGATGGAGCCCGCCGCGACCAGGCGCGCGGCGCGGTGGTCGGCCACCGAGGCGCGCGTCGACTGTTCGAGCCCGTTGGGCGTGAAGTACATCCGATCCGCGTCCGGCCCGAACTTGGCCCGGCCCCGCTGACGCAACCGGGACTGGGTCAGCGCGGCGGCCACCAGCTCCGGCGGGTGCTCGCGGCGCAACCGCGTGGCGAGCGCCAACTCGTCGGCCTCGGCGTGGTCGGCGAGCAGATCGAGCAGCGAACGGCCCTCGTCGGTCAGCAGCGCGGTGAACGCATCCATGTGCACGGGGCCATTCTCGCCGAGTCCCGCCGAGCGAACCGGTATGAAGAACGCGCCCAGACCCGCGAAACCTGGCACTCTGGTTGACGGAGTGCTAACCGCCACCTAGTGTCTGTGCTGGCACTCTCCCCATGAGTGTGCCAGTGCGATACGAGCAGGTCCGGCACCCGCGACGACGGATCCGCAGCGATCGCCGACAGACATTTTTCCGTGAGATCTCCGAAGGGGGAGGTCGCATCGTGACGACCGCCAACACCAAGGTTGCCATCAAGCCGCTCGAGGACCGCATCGTGGTCCAGACGCTTGAGGCCGAGCAGACCACCGCGTCGGGTCTCGTGATCCCGGACACCGCCAAGGAGAAGCCCCAGGAGGGCGTCGTCCTGGCTGTGGGCCCGGGTCGTTTCGAGGACGGTCAGCGTCTGCCGCTCGACGTGAGCGTCGGTGACACCGTTCTGTACAGCAAGTACGGCGGCACCGAGGTGAAGTACAACGGCGAGGAATACCTCGTTCTCTCGGCTCGCGACGTGCTCGCGATCATCGAGAAGTGACATCGCGCTGACGCGCCGGAACCGGTGACGGTTCGACGACCCCGCCCCGGATCGCCCTGCCCTTGTCGGCCGGTGGACCCGGGGCGGAGTCGGTTGTACGACGTCGACTAGCAACCTTTAAGGACGAAGACCCTCATGGCGAAGATCCTCCAGTTCGACGAGAAGGCCCGGCGGTCGCTGGAGCGCGGCGTCAACGCGCTGGCCGACACCGTCAAGGTCACGCTCGGCCCCAAGGGCCGCAACGTCGTGATCGACAAGAAGTTCGGTGCCCCGACCATCACCAACGACGGCGTGACGATCGCCCGTGAGGTGGAGCTCGAGGACCCGTACGAGAACCTCGGCGCGCAGCTGGCCAAGGAAGTCGCGACCAAGACCAACGACATCGCGGGTGACGGCACCACCACCGCGACGGTCCTGGCCCAGGCGCTCGTCCGCGAGGGTCTGCGCAACGTGGCCGCCGGCGCGGCCCCGATGGACCTGAAGAAGGGCATCGACCTCGCGGTCGCCGCAGTATCCGAGCAGCTGCTCAAGACCGCCCGCGCGATCGACGGCAAGGAAGACATCGCCGCCGTCGCCGCGCTCTCGGCGCAGGACCAGCAGATCGGCGAGCTGATCGCCGAGGCCATGGACAAGGTCGGCAAGGACGGTGTCATCACCGTCGAGGAGTCCCAGACCATGGGTCTGGAGCTGGAGTTCGCCGAGGGCCTCCAGTTCGACAAGGGCTACCTGTCGCCGTACATGGTCACCGACCAGGAGCGTATGGAGGCCGTCCTCGACGACCCGTACATCCTGATCCACCAGGGCAAGATCTCGGCCATCGCCGAGCTGCTCCCGCTGCTCGAGAAGATCATCCAGGCCGGCGCGTCCAAGCCGCTGCTGATCGTCGCCGAGGACGTCGACGGCGAGGCGCTGTCGACCCTGGTCGTGAACAAGATCCGCGGCACGTTCAACGCCGTCGCGGTCAAGGCCCCGGGCTTCGGCGACCGCCGCAAGGCGATGCTGGAGGACATGGCGATCCTGACCGGCGGTCAGGTCATCGCCCCCGAGGTCGGCCTCAAGCTCGACCAGGTCGGCCTGGAGGTGCTCGGCAGCGCCCGTCGCATCACCATCACCAAGGACGCGACCACGCTCGTGGACGGCGCCGGCGAGGCCGCCGCGATCGCCGACCGCGTGAAGCAGATCAAGCGTGAGATCGAGGACACGGACTCCGACTGGGACCGCGAGAAGCTCCAGGAGCGCCTCGCGAAGCTGGCCGGCGGCGTGTGCGTGATCCGCGTGGGCGCGGCCACCGAGGTCGAGCTCAAGGAGAAGAAGCACCGTCTCGAGGACGCGGTCTCCGCGACCCGTGCGGCCATCGAGGAGGGCATCGTCGCCGGCGGCGGCACTGCCCTGGTGCACGCCGTCTCCGTGCTCGACGGCAACCTCGGCCAGACCGGCGACATCGCGACCGGCGTCTCGGTCGTGCGTCGTGCCGCGGTCGAGCCGCTGCGTTGGATCGCCGAGAACGCGGGCCTCGAGGGCTACGTCATCGTCAACAAGGTGCAGGAGCTCGGCATCGGTCACGGCTTCAACGCCGCGACCGGCGAGTACGGCAACCTGGTCGACTCGGGCGTCATCGACCCGGTCAAGGTGACCCGCTCCGCGCTGCAGAACGCCGCGTCGATCGCGTCGCTGCTGCTCACGACCGAGACCCTGGTCGTCGAGAAGCCGGCCGAGGAGGAGCCCGCCGCGCACGGCGGCCACGGCCACTCGCACTAGTCACACCGCCGTACCCCGTTTCACCCCGACGGGCCCGACCTCTGCGAAGAGGTCGGGCCCGTCGGCCTTTCCGGTGCCGGCGTGATCTGCGAGAGTGCCCGAAGCGGTATAGCTGACGGACCGTCAGGCGCAGCGGGCGGGGCGTCTGCCGAGCACCATCGAAGGAGAAGCATGGGTACCTACGCGATCACCGGCGCGGCCTCGGGCCTGGGCGCCGCCACGAAGGTCCGCCTCGAGGCCGACGGCCACCGGGTCATCGGCGTCGACCTGCACGACTGCGACGTCAACGTGGACCTGAGCAAGCCCGAAGGGCGCGCCGCGGCGATCGCCGGGATCACCGAGCTGTCCGGCGGCACGCTCGACGGCTTCGTCCCGTTCGCGGGCCTGGCGGCGGCCACCGGGCGGCCGGGCGGGCTGATCGTGTCGGTGAACTACTTCGGGGCGATCGCGGTGCTGGAGGGCCTGCGTCCGCTGCTGGCACGCGGTACGAACGCGTCCGTGGTGCTGATCAGCTCGAACTCCACGACGACCCAGCCGAACTGGCCGGTCGAGGTCGCCGAGCTGTGTCTGGCGGGCGAGGAGGCCGGTGCGACCGAGGCCACCGAGGCGTTCGGCGACCTCGCGGCGCTCCAGGCCTACCCGGCCACCAAGGCCGCGCTCGCGTGGTACGCCCGGACCAAGTCGGCGGAGTACATCGCCGAGGGCATTCGGCTCAACGCGATCGCGCCGGGGCTGATCGAGACCCCGATGACGGCCGAGGGCCGCAAGGACCCGCTGACCGCCGAGGGCATGGAGATGTTCCTCGGCTCGATCCCGGCCGGTCGCGGCGGGCGGCCCGAGGAGATCGCGGCCCTCGTGGCGTTCCTGCTCGGCGGCGAGTCGAGCTTCTTCGTCGGCTCGGTGGTCTTCTGCGACGGCGGCATCGACGCGGCGTTCCGGGGCAAGGACTGGCCGCGGGTGTGGGACCTGGACATGTCGGCCTTCCAGTAGCCGACCCGGGTGCGGCCGCGGGTGACACGTGCGGCGGGCACCGGGTGACACGTGCCGTGACGCACCGCGGCGGCCCGCCCCGACCGGGGGTGGGCCGCCGCGGTGTTTTCGCGCCGGTGCGCCTATGCGTATGTGTTTGCGTCAGTGCGTCGCGGACACGCCACTCGCGGCCGCCGCCCGGTCGGCGGCGACCCCGTGCCTGCGGTCGCTGTCGAGTTCGACCCGTTCGTCCTCGGTGAGCCCACCCCATACGCCATACGGCTCGCGCACCTTGAGGGCGTGCGTGGCGCACTGGCGACGGACCGGGCACCGCATGCAGACTTCCTTGGCCGAAGCCTCGCGGGCGACGCGGGCGGCGCCTCGTTCGCCTTCTGGGTGGAAGAACAGTGCGCTGTCGACTCCGCGACAGGCTGCCGAGAGCTGCCAGTCCCACAGATCGGCGTTGGGGCCGGGGAGTCGCGAGAAATCAGCCATGACTCGTCCCTCTTGCTTATCGCGTACGAGTTGTCGGTGAGCAGGGATGCCACCTCTGGTGTGGACCGTGCAGAACAGTCGTGATCATGCGATCAGAAGTAGGTGCGACTGTGTCACGAATTGATCAGTTCCATGCATATATCCCTCTTATGCGTTGAAAGCAGAAAAAATTACCCACTCTGGTGGCGTACGCCACCACACGGTCGGCGGATCTCGGCGGGATTCGGGCGGAGCTCGGGTGGGAGACGACGGTGCGGAGTCGGGGCGTCACCCTCGCGTGTCCTCCGGCTCGGTCGCCTCGTTGTCGTACCGGCGGAGCGGAACTCCCCCCGTAACCCTTTCGAGTGATGCTCGTTGGGGTGGGTGAAGCGGTTGGCGACGAAGGCGGCCGGGGGTGAACCCCGGTGCACAGACCTTCGGGACCGCCGCAAAGGAAACGGTACGTACAGGCGTGGAGGCTCAACGTGACGCGGATCCACTGCGGAGGCCGGCGATGACGACCGTCCTGGTCTGCGACGATTCCCCGCTGGTCCGGGAGACCCTGCGGCGGGCGGTGGCCACGGTCCCCGGCGTCGAGAGGGTGACGACGGCCACGAGTGGCGAGGAGGTACTGCGGCGCTGGGGCGCGGAGCGGTCCGACCTCGTCCTCATGGACGTGCGGATGCCCGGGCTCGGCGGCGTCGAGGCGGTGCGCCGCCTCCTGGCCGGCGACCCCGGCGCACGGGTGATCATGCTGACGATGGCCGAGGATCTGGACGGTGTGGCCCTCGCGGTCGCCGCCGGGGCTCGGGGATATCTGCACAAGGACGCGTCGCGCGCGGAGTTGCGCGCGACCGTCTCCCAGGCGCTCGCCGACCCGACGTGGCGGCTCGCGCCGCGGCGCCTCCGGTCGCCCGACATGGGTGTGGCGCCGACCCTGACGGCACGTGAGATCCAGGTGCTCGAAGGCATGAGCCACGGGCGCAGCAACGCCGAGATCGGGCGTGAGCTGTTCCTGTCGGAGGACACGGTCAAGACCCACGCGCGACGCCTGTTCAAGAAGCTGGGCGCGTCCGACCGGGCCCACGCGGTGGCGCTCGGATTCCGGTGGGGACTCGTGCGATGACCCATGCGCGCAAAGGTTCCTCCGGCCGTGGAGGTTCGGGGGGTCGACCCCCGGGTGAGCACAGTCGGTGCGGGCTCGTGCGATGACGCATACGAGTACGACCGAAGGCGCCCTCGTACGCGCGGCGGATCGTGCCGCGAGGGCGTCCGGCGGGCGAGGGTCCGTGCGGTGATTGCCGTTGCCCGGGGGGCCGGATGAGTCCCCCGGGTCGGCATGGCCGCGATTCGGTCGCCGATCCCTGCATACTGAATGGCATGGGTGGGACCCCCGAGCGAATGCCGGACACGCCGTACGAAGCACAAGCGCACGCCGACGACGGCATGCGTGCCGTCGTGGTTCGCGCGGTCCAGGGGGACGTACAGGCGACCGACGAACTGCTCGCGTACGTCCGACCGCTGGTCCTGCGCTACTGCCGAGCCCGGCTCGGCCGCGTCTCGGGCGCCGAGCACGCGGCGGACGACGCCGCGCAGGAGGTGTGTCTGGCCGTCCTGTCCGCGCTGCCGCGCTATCGCGACGAGGGCCGCCCGTTCGAGGCGTTCGTGTTCGGCATCGCGGCCCACAAGGTCGTCGACGTCCAACGCGCCGCGATGCGGGGCGCGGTGCCCACCTGTGATCTACCCGAAGCCGTGGACGACCACCCGGGCCCCGAGGACCAGGTGGTGCGGCGCAGTGACGCCGCACACGCCCGGGCCCTGCTCGGCAGGCTGCCCGACAACCTGCGGGAACTGCTCGTGCTGCGCGTCGCCGTCGGGCTCTCCGCCGAGGAGACCGGTCGGGCGATGGGAATGTCGCCCGGTGCCGTGCGGGTCGCACAGCATCGAGCCCTGACTCGCCTGAGGGCGCTGGCGGGCGAGGAGAAGACCGCGTGAGCGGCGGCGGTGTGCGGCTCGGCGGCCGGTCCGGCACCGCCGACCTGGGCCTGCTCCGCCAGGACGACGAGCTCGTCGAGCAGTTGCGGCGCAGGCGCCCCACCCCCGGTCAGGACCGGGTCGCGCGGCTGTTCGGCGCGCTGCTCGCCGAGGTCGACGGCACCGCCGCGAGCCGCCGCCGGGCCGTTCCGGACCGTTGCTGACCCGCTCGGGAATGGCCGAGCCCCGTCGGGCCGTTGTGCCCACCATCGGGAAGCGGGCTCGAAGCACCGCGCGAGGCAAGTAGCATGAACCCTCAATCCACCCACCCGCTTGCCGAGAGCGCCCCTTCGCCATACCCGGGGAGCCGCCAGATCCGGGAGGCGGGTCGGGGGAGCGGTCCATCGGAATACCTTCGGAAGGTGTCATGAGTCTCACGGCCGACGGCGTACCCGAGAAGTTCGCGATGCTCGGGCTGACGTACGACGATGTCCTGCTGCTGCCGGGCGCGTCCGACGTCGTGCCGAGCGAGGTGGACACCTCCGCGCGGGTCACCCGCAACATTCGTGTCCGGATCCCGCTGCTCTCGTCCGCGATGGACACCGTGACCGAGGCCCGGATGGCGATCGCCATGGCCCGGCAGGGCGGCGTCGGCGTGCTGCACCGCAACCTCTCGGTCGAGGACCAGGCCGCGCAGGCGGACACGGTCAAGCGCTCCGAGGCCGGCATGGTGCTCGACCCGATCACCATCGGCGCCGACGCCACGCTGAAGGAGGTCGACGCGCTGTGCGCGCGCTTCCGCATCAGCGGCGTCCCGGTCACCGACGAGAGCGGCCGGCTGCTCGGCATCGTCACCAACCGCGACCTGCGCTTCGAGGTCGACCACACGCGCCGCGTGCGCGACATCATGACCCCGATGCCGCTGGTGACCGGCAAGGTCGGCACCACCGGCGACGAGGCGATGGAGCTGCTGCGCCGGCACAAGGTGGAGAAGCTTCCGCTGATCGACGACGCGGGCAAGCTGCGCGGGCTGATCACGGTCAAGGACTTCGTCAAGAGCGAGCAGTACCCGAACGCCACCAAGGACGCGGACGGCCGCCTGGTCGTCGGCGCCGCGGTCGGTACGGGCGACGACAGCTACCGCCGGGTGCAGGCGCTGGTCGAGGCCGGCGTCGACTTCATCGTGGTGGACAGCGCGCACGGCCACTCGCGCAACGTCCTGGAGATGATCGCCAAGGTCAAGGCGAACACCAAGGTCGAGGTCATCGGCGGCAACATCGCCACCCGCGACGGCGCCCAGGCGCTGATCGACGCGGGCGTGGACGGCGTCAAGGTCGGCGTCGGCCCGGGCTCGATCTGCACCACCCGCGTGATCGCGGGCGTCGGCGCGCCGCAGGTCACCGCGATCTACGAGGCCGCCCAGGCGGCGCGCGCCGCGGGCGTCCCGGTGATCGGCGACGGCGGCCTGCAGTACTCGGGCGACATCGCCAAGGCGATCGCGGCCGGTGCCGACACGGTCATGCTCGGCAGCCTGCTCGCGGGCTGCGAGGAGAGCCCCGGCGACCTGATCTTCATCAACGGCAAGCAGTTCAAGTCCTACCGGGGCATGGGCTCGCTCGGCGCGATGCAGTCGCGCGGGCAGGCGAAGTCGTTCTCCAAGGACCGCTACTTCCAGGACGACGTGCTCTCCGAGGACAAGCTCGTCCCCGAGGGCATCGAGGGCCAGGTCCCCTACCGGGGTCCGCTCTCCGCCGTCGCGCACCAGCTGATCGGCGGCCTGCGCGCGTCGATGGGCTACGCGGGCGCCGCGACCGTCGCCGAACTCCAGGACAAGGGCCGCTTCGTCCGGATCACCTCGGCCGGGCTCAAGGAATCGCACCCGCACGACATCCACATGACGCAGGAAGCGCCGAACTACCACTCGCGCTAGAAACGAGACACACCGAGGGGCTTCGTCCGTACTGCGGGCGGGGCCCCTCGCGCGCGCACCCGCCCCGTACCCTGGGACGCGGGGATTTTCCCATCCACCGATTCCAGCAGGAGAGGCGCAACGTGACTGAGGTCGAAATCGGCCGGGGCAAGCGTGGCCGGCGTGCCTATCACTTCGACGACGTCGCCATCGTCCCCAGCCGGCGGACCCGGGACCCCGAAGAGGTCTCGATCGCGTGGCAGATCGACGCGTACCGGTTCGAGCTGCCGTTCCTGACGGCACCGATGGACAGCGTCGTGTCGCCGCAGACCGCGATCGAGGTCGGCCGCATGGGCGGCCTCGGCGTGCTCAACCTCGAAGGCCTGTGGACGCGTTACGAGGACCCGACGCCGCTGATCGAGGAGATCGGCGACCTCGACGACGACGCCGCGACCCGGCGCATGCAGGAGATCTACGCCGAGCCGATCAAGGAGGAACTGATCGGCGCGCGGATCAAGCAGATCCGCGACTCGGGCGTGGTCACCGCCGCCGCGCTCTCGCCGCAGCGCACCGCGCAGTACCACAAGGCCGTGATCGACGCGGGCGTCGACGTCTTCGTGATCCGCGGCACCACGGTCTCGGCCGAGCACGTCTCCGGGCGCGCCGAGCCGCTGAACCTCAAGCAGTTCATCTACGACCTCGACGTGCCGGTGATCGTCGGCGGCTGCGCGACCTACCAGGGCGCCCTGCACCTGATGCGGGCCGGCGCGGCGGGCGTGCTCGTCGGCTTCGGCGGCGGCGCGGCGCACACCACGCGCGGCGTGCTCGGGGTCGCGGTGCCGATGGCGACCGCGGTGGCGGACGTGGCCGAGGCGCGGCGCGACTACCTCGACGAGTCGGGCGGCCGCTACGTGCACGTCGTCGCCGACGGCAGCGTGGGTCGCAGCGGCGACATCGCCAAGGCCGTCGCGTGCGGCGCCGACGCGGTGATGATCGGCTCGGCACTGGCCCGGGCGAGCGACGCCCCGGGTGCCGGCCACCACTGGGGCTCGGAGGCGCACCACCCCGAACTGCCGCGCGGCCGCCGGATGAACCTGGGCGCCGTCGGCACCCTGGAGGAGATCCTGCTCGGCCCCTCGCACATCTCCGACGGCTCGATGAACCTGTTCGGCGCGCTGCGCCGGGCGATGGCCACCACGGGCTACTCGGAGCTCAAGAAGTTCCAGCAGGTCGAGGTCACCGTCTCGCCCGCGCACTGACCACGGCGTCCGACGGCCCCGCACACGGCGACGTGTGCGGGGCCGTTCGCCGTTTCCGGGGCGTCACGGGCGTCAGGAGGATCAGGGGCGCCGGCAGATCCCGGTGGTGCCGTTCGGCGCGGGCGCGCAGACGTACTTGATGTCCGTCGTCACGGCGCTGAGGTAGCGGCCTACGCACAGGTCGGCGACGGTTCGGCCGCGGGCGGCGCAGAAGGCCAGCGCCGCGTGGCCGTCGGCGAACGGGCCGGCGGCGTAGACGACCCAGTAGTTCGGCTTGAGCGAGGCGTACATGTCGCTGTCCAGGATCTGCGCGTCGGCGACCTGCCGGCGGACCTCGGCGAGCTTCGCGTCGCGCCCGCCGACGCCGTCCGACTTGGGCACGGACGCGAGTTGGGCGATCCAGGTGCCGCCGATGCCGCCGCCGGTGCGCGGGGGGCTCGTCGTCGGCCGGGGTTCCGGGGGCGGCGCGGTGACCGTGACGGCCGTCGACGGCGCGTTCGTGGCGGGCGTGGTGGTCACGGGCGGCGTCGGGACGGGATCGAGCGGCGGTGCGGTCGGGCCGGCCGAGGCGCTCGGTGTCGCCGTCGGGTTCGCCACGGGGAGCGGCCCGCGTGCGCCGGCCTGCCGTCGTCGCCGGTCAGCGCGATCGCGGTGATCGTGCCCGCCGCGATCAGGGCCACCACCACCGCGCCGGCGATCAGCGGGGCGGCCCGCCGACGGTGCGGGGATTCGTGTCCCGTCGGCGGGAGTTCGGGGCGCGGTGGGGGCGTCGCCGGCAGCGTCGCGGTCGCGGCGTCGGCCCGGGACGCCGCGTCGAGCCGCGCCGCCAGCTCCGCGCCGCCCGGTCGCGCGTCCGGGTCCTTGGCCAGCAGCGCTTCGATGATCGGCGCCAACGCACCCGCGCGGCGCGGCGCCGGCAACGGCTCGTGCAGCACCGCGCCCAGCGTGGCCATCGTCGACGCCCGGCGGAACGGGCTGTACCCCTCCACCGCCACGTAGAGCAGCATCCCGAGCGACCACAGGTCGGCCGGCGGGCGCGGGGTGTGCCCGAGCACCCGCTCCGGGGCCAGGTATTCGGGCGAGCCGATGATCGACCCCGTGGCCGTGAGCGGGGTCGAGCCCTCCAGCGCGGCGATCCCGAAGTCGGTGAGCAGGACCCGGCCGCCCGGCCCGAGCAGCACGTTGGCCGGCTTCACGTCGCGGTGCAGCACGCCGGCCTCGTGCGCGGCCCGCAGCGCCGCCAGCACCGCGACGCCGATCCCGGCCGCCTCCCGCGGTGCCAGACCGCCCTCGTCGAGCGCGTCCTGGAGCGAGCCGCCCGGGACCAGCTCCATCACGATCCACGGGTAGGTCTCGTCCTCGATCACCTGATGGACCGTCACCACATTGGGGTGCTGGAACCGCGCGAGCGCGCGGGCCTCGCGCAGCGCCCGTTCGCGGATCCGGTCGACCTCGTCGTCGGGCAGCCCGTCCGGCGCGCGGACCTCCTTGAGCGCGACGTCGCGCTCCAGCGTGCGGTCGCGGGCCCGCCAGACCGTGCCCATGCCGCCCGCGCCGAGCCGTTCGACCAGTTCGAACCGGCCGCCCACCACCCGTCCCACGTCCACGAAACCCCCCGAGCCGGCCGAACGCACCAAGAATGACAGAGCGCACCGCCCATCGGGGCAGGCATTGGGTGGGTAGAGGTGGGTGGGGCGCGTCATCCCCGGTCGGTGTGGTCCCGTGCGTGATGATCGATTTCGGAGGTGGCGGATGCGGACCACGGCGATGGGGCCCCAGGCGCGCACGGACGCGCTGCGGCGAATGTCGGAGCGCGAGGTGGACGTGGTCGTGATCGGCGGCGGCGTGGTCGGCGCGGGCACCGCCCTGGACGCGGTCACGCGCGGCCTCTCCGTGGGGCTGTTGGAGGTGCGCGACTGGGCCTCCGGGACGTCCAGCCGATCCAGCAAGCTGATCCACGGCGGGCTGCGCTACCTGGAGATGCTCGACTTCGCGCTGGTCCGCGAGGCGCTGCGCGAGCGCGGGCTGCTCCTGCAGACCCTCGCGCCGCATCTGGTGAAGCCGGTGCCGTTCCTGTACCCGCTGCGGCACCGGGGATGGGAGCGGCCCTACGTCACGGCCGGGGTGACGCTGTACGACGCGATGGCGATGTCGGCCGGTCGGACCCGCGGGCTGCCCCGGCACCGACAGCTGAGCCGCCGTCAGGCGCTGCGCCTGGCACCCGCGTTGCGCAAGGACTCGCTCGTGGGCGCGGTGCAGTACTACGACGCGCAGATGGACGACGCGCGGTACACGATGACGCTCGTGCGCACGGCGGCCGGCTACGGCGCGCACGTCGCGTCCCGGGCGGCGGTCACCGGCTTCCTGCGCGAGGGCGAGCGCGTGGTCGGCGTACATGTACGCGATGTGGAGACCGGCGCGACCCACGACATCCGGGCCGGGCAGGTGGTCAACGCGACCGGGGTGTGGACGGACGAGACGCAGGCGCTGGTCGGCGAGCGCGGGCAGTTCCACGTGCGCGCGTCCAAGGGCATCCACCTGGTGGTGCCCAAGGACCGGATCCACTCGTCGACCGGGCTGATCCTGCGAACCGAGAAGAGCGTGCTGTTCGTGATCCCGTGGGGGCGGCACTGGATCGTCGGCACCACGGACACCCGGTGGGACCTGGACAAGGTGCACCCCGCGGCCAGCCGGGCCGACATCGAGTACCTGCTCGACCACGTCAACCGCGTGCTCGCGGTGCCGCTCACGCGCGAGGACGTCGAGGGCGTGTACGCGGGCCTGCGCCCGTTGCTCGCCGGCGAGTCGGACGCGACGTCGCAGCTCTCGCGCGAGCACACCGTCGCGCACCCGGTGCCGGGCCTGGTGGTGGTCGCGGGCGGCAAGTACACGACGTATCGGGTGATGGCCGCGGACGCGGTGGACGCGGCCGTGCACGGACTGGACCGCAAGGTCGCGCCGAGCTGCACCGAAACGCTTCCGCTCGCGGGCGCGGAGGGGTACGCGGCGCTGTGGAACGGTCGGGGCTCGATCGCGGCCCGTACGGGGCTGCATGTCGCGCGCGTGGAGCACCTGTTGAACCGGTACGGGTCGATGATCGACGACGTGCTGGCGCTGATCGCGGACGATCCGGAGCTGGCGTATCCGCTGGACGGCGCGGACGACTACCTCGCGGCCGAGGTCGTGTACGCCTGTACGCACGAGGGCGCGCTGCATCTGGGCGACGTGCTGGATCGGCGGACCCGGGTGTCGATCGAGACCTTCGACCGGGGCGCGCGGGCCTCGCGGGCGTGCGCGGCGCTGATGGCCCGGGTGCTGGGGTGGGGGGAGGAGCAGGTCCGGCGCGAGGTGGACTACTACCTCAAGCGGATCGAGGCGGAGCGCGAGTCGCAGGAGCAGGTCGACGATCACACCGCGGACGCGGTGCGCCTTGGCGCCGAGGACATCGTGTCCGGCTGACGTCGGGTGCGCCCCGAGCGCCCATCCCAGCGGTTGACACCGGACCCGTTCGGGCACGTTCTCGTCCGGCACCGCGTTCCACCGATACACCCGGCCAGGTGTCTTTGCGCGATGTTCGGGGCCGAATCGGTGGACCCCGCAAGCCACCGGACTGGAGTATGGAAAGGCAAGCACCCGATCGCGCGGCGGCGGTCGCGGCCGAATGGGGAGCGAGAACTTTGACCGACCCGGAAGCACCCGAGCGTTTGGTCGCGGGGCGATACCGGCTGGGCGACCAGTTGGGCCGGGGCGGCATGGGGACGGTGTGGCGGGCCGTGGACACCATGCTCGACCGCGATGTGGCGGTCAAGGAGATGCGGCTGCCCCGGTACGTGGACGACGACGATCGCGGCACGCTGAGTGAACGGATGCTGCGCGAGGCGCGGGCGGCGGCGCGGATCGACCACCCCAACGTCGTGACGATCTTCGATGTGGCCGAGGAGGAGGGGCGGCCGTGCATCGTCATGGAGCTCGTGCGCGGCCTCTCGCTCGCGCAGGAGCTGGACAAGGAAGGACCGATGCCGGCGGCGGAGGTCGCCGAGATGGGCCTGCGGCTGCTCGCCGCCCTGGAGGCCGCGCACGAGGCCGGTGTGCTGCACCGCGACGTCAAGCCCGCCAACGTGCTGCTCGCCCGCAACGGCCGGGTCGTGCTCACCGATTTCGGCGTCGCCTCGGTCGAGGACAGCGCGACGCTCACCCAGGCCGGCGCGATGGTCGGCTCGCCCGAATACCTCGCCCCCGAGCAGATCGCCGGCGAACAGCCCGGGCCCGAGTCCGACCTGTGGTCGCTCGGCGCGACTTTGTTCGAGGCGGTGGAGGGCCGGCCGGCGTTCCGGCGCAACACGCACGCGGCGACGCTCGCCGCGGTCGCGGCGGGCCGCTTTCCGGAGATCTTCCTGGCCGGGCCGCTGACGTCGGCGCTCAAGGCGCTGATGGTCAAGAATCCGGCGCGGCGCGGCTCGGCCGCGGAGGTGCGCGAACTGCTCGCGGAGGTCGCCGAAGGCGCGTCGGAACGGACCCGGCAGCCGACCCCCGAGCGCTTCCTGCCGGGGCGGGGCCGGCCCGGCACGATCCGCAGGCACGGCGTCCGGGTCGGCAACCACCACACCACGCCGCGCCCGCGCACCTCCGAGGCCCCCCGCAGGTCGGGCTCCGGCGCGTACAGGGCCGCCACCGGCAGCGTCGACGAGACCTTCACCAATCTGCGCCTGCCGCGCGAGGGCGGCGGCTTCCGGGCCCGCTACCGGCGCTGGCCGCGCTGGTGGTTCCGGCACTGGACGACCATCCTGACCTCGGTCGGCATCGCCACCGCCGCCGGCGCGCGCTGGCTGGCCGCGTTCGGCAGCTGGACCGGGATGTACACGATCGTGCTGCTCGCGCTCGCATTGAGCGTGTGGCTCGTGCTGCCGCATCGGAGGGTGTCGAGGTCGGTGCCGGTCGCGATGCTCCTCGGGGTGATCGCGGGCGGCGCCCTGGAGGCCGCGCAGGTGGATCCGGACCCGATCATCGTGCTCGCCCTGATCGGCGGCTGCCTGGTGGTCGGCCCGCTCGTGGACAACCAGGTGATACCGCGACTGCGCCGCCGCCGGCGGACCGACCTGGGCTTCGCGCTGCCCGTGCCGGAGGGCTGGAGCTGCACGGACAGCCAGAGCGGTCTCACGGTGACCGACCCCGACCGGCTGATCTCGGTCACGGTCACCGTCGACCGCGGCATCGTGATGGCCCCCGAGGAGTCGGTCGCCCACCGCGAGCACGGCAGCATCGGCGGCCGGGACCGGCAGGACGGCGAGGACTACGAACGCCTGTTGCTGCGGGCCATCGACTATCGCGGCCACGAGGCCGCGGAGTGGGAGTATGTCTGGCGCGGACAGGACCTGACCACCTATCACGGCAAGGACCTGGTGGTCCGTACGGCGTCCGGCGTCCGCTACTGGCTGACCGTGCGCGGGCGCGACGACCTGTGGGGCACCGCCGGCGCGTACTACGAGCACGCGCGCGGACACCTGTCGATCGCGCGCTGACCCGCGACGCGGGACATGGATCTTGGATTCGAGGTCGGGATGATCGGGCGCGTGCTCGCGGGGCGATATGTGCTGGTGGAGGTTCTCGGGCAGGGCGGCATGGGGGTCGTCTGGCGCGCGCACGATCCGACGATCGGGCGGGACGTGGCGATCAAGGAGCTGCGGCTGCCCGACTACCTCGACCGCGAGGAGGTCGAGCGACGGTCGGCGCGGATGCAGCGCGAGGTGCGGGCCGCCGGGCGGGTCCGCCACCCCAACGTGGTCACCGTGTTCGACGTCGTGGTCGAGGACGGCCGACCGTGGATCGTCATGCAACTGCTGCCGGGCCGCCCGCTCACGGCGCTGATCGCCGAGGGGCCGATGGCGCCGGAGCGCACCGCCCGGATCGGCGCGCAGATGCTCGCCGGACTCGCGGCCGTGCACCGGGTGGGCATCGAGCACCGCGACGTGAAGCCGGCCAACGTGATGGTCGACGAGGACGGGACGGTCGTCCTGACCGACTTCGGCATCGCGACCCACCCCGACTCGCCCTCGGTCACCGAGACCGGCGCGACGGCCGGCACCCCCGAGTACATGGCCCCCGAACGCGCGGTCGGGCAGCCGTCCGGCCCCTCCGCCGACCTGTGGTCGCTGGGCGTGACGCTGTACGAGATGGTCGAGGGGCGGTCGCCGTTCCGCCGGGACAACCCGCTGGCGACCCTGCAGGCGGTGGCCCGGGGGACGTGTCCGCCGCCGCTGCACACCGGGCCGCTCGCCGAGGTCGTGGTCGGCCTGCTCCGGCTCGATCCGGCCGCGCGGATGACTGTTTCGGACGCGGCGCCGCTGCTGGCCGCCGCGAGTGCGGGCGCCGCGAGTGCAGGCGCCGCGAGTGCGGGCGCCGCGAGTGCGGGCGCCGCGAGTGCGGGCGCCGCGCCGATCCCGGGTCCGGACGTGGTGGAGCGCACCGACATGCGCGAACCGCTGCCCGCGGGCGAGGTGCCGGCGCCGGCCGTCGGGGCCGACGTGCCGCCGCCCCGGCCCATGGTGCCGCCGGTGGTCGGTCGGCCCGCCCCGCGTGGGCGGTCGACCCGGGCCCTCGTGGTGCTCGGCGCGGTTGTCGCGGTGCTCCTGGCGGCCGGCGGTGTGACCGTGGGGCTGCTCGTGGGGCGCGACGGCCCCGCCGGTCGGGACACGGCCGCGTCGCCGGCCGCGGCGCTGCCCGGGTCGACGGCGCCGGTGTCCGCGTCCGCGTCCGCGTCGCCGAACGTGCGGACCGTCCCGCAGCCGGACACCCCGGCGACGTCCTCCACGTTCCCCGCGACCCCGCCGAACTCGGCCGCACCGGCCGGCACGCCCGCCGCGCCGGACGTGCCGGCCGGCTTCCGCCGGGTCACCCATCGCGGCGGGTTCACCGTCGTGGTGCCCACCGACTGGACCACCCGCGACGCCGACGGCGAACGGATCTTCTACCGCTCCGCGGACGACCTCTACCGGCTCGGCGTCCGCCCCGACGCGTCCGACGCGGCGGGCGACCCGTGTGCCGAACTCGGTGTGCAGGCGTCCAAGGGCCTCGGACCGGGCACCTTCATCGGTAATGGAACGGATTACCACCAGTTGTGGCTCACGTGCACGACGGTCCGCGGTCGTCCCGCGGGTCTGTGGGAGTTCACCTGGAACAACCAGGGAACCGTCCGCCGATCGATCAACATGCGCTTCGTCGAGCACGGCCGGACCTGGGACTTCTGGGTCTCCGGCCCCGAGACCGGCTCGGCGCTGGTGCGTTCGGCGTTCGACGCGGCCCGGGACAGTTTCACGCCGAGCGGCTGAGCGGGTGACCGCGGGCGGAACCTTCGGCGCACGCCGGACGTCCTACACGTGACGCCAATGACGCGCCGACGGGCGATCGGGTGGTGTCCACGGTCTTGGGGAGGACCACGTGGCACACGACAGCGGCCCGAACGGCCGCCTTGTGGATGGGCGCTACCGACTGGGGGAGCCCCTCGGTCGCGGTGGCATGGGGACGGTGTGGCTCGCGTTCGACGAGCTGTTGCGCCGCGATGTCGCCGTCAAGGAGGTCCGGATACCCGACGACCTCGACGAGATGGAGACCCAGGGGCGGTGTGAACGCGCGCTGCGCGAGGCTCGCGCGGCGGCCCGGATCACGCACCCCAACGTCGTCACGATCTTCGATGTCGCCGAGGACGACGGGCGACCGTGGATCGTGATGGAGCTGGTCCGGGCGCCGTCGCTCACCGACGTGCTCGACGAGGGGCGGATGGCCCCGCACGAGGCCGCCGAGGTCGGCCTCGCGGTGCTCGCCGCACTGCGCGCCGCGCGCGCGGCGGACGTGCTGCATCGGGACGTGAAGCCGAGCAACATCCTGATGGCGCCCGGCGGCCGGATCGTGCTGACCGACTTCGGGATCGCGACCGTGGCCGGCTCGGTCACGCTCACCGCGACCGGGATGCTGGTCGGCTCGCCCGAATACCTCGCGCCGGAGCGGGTGCTCGGCCGTCGGCCCGGGCCGGCCTCCGACCTGTGGTCGCTCGGGGTGACGCTGTACCAGGCGGTCGAGGGCTTCTCGCCGTTCCGCCGCACCGGCGCGATGGACACGCTCAGCGCCGTGCTCACCGACGAGCCCGCGCCGCCGCGCCAGGCCGGCGCGCTGTGGCCGGCGATCGAGGCGCTGCTGCGCAAGGACCCGCTGGAGCGCGCCGACGAGGACGCCACCGAGCGGCTGCTGATGGCCGCGATGGTCAGCGGTGGCGCGTCGACCCCGGCGGGCACCCCGATCGCGGAGGGCCCGCCGATCCCGGACGGCACCGCGACCGTCGAGGACCCCGGCGGTCCGCGTGGCGTCACCCGTTCGTCGTGGCAGCAGGCCCCGCCGGTCGCCCCGCTCCCGCCGTTCGGCGCGGCGAGCCAGGCCGACCCGGGCGGGCCGACCGGCGGCTATCCGCAGACCGGCGGGCACGCCTACTCGCCCGCCGACGCCGTGCTCGGCTCGGACACCGCGGACGACCGGATCAACCCCGTGCTGATCGGCGCGCCCGGCGGCCCCGCGCCCCGGGACGCGGCCGCCCGCAAGCGCCGCAAGACCATCGCGGTCGGCGCGGTGGTCGCCGCCGCCGTGGCCGCGCTCGCCATCCTGGTGCCGGCCGCGATGGGCGATCAGGACGACAGCCCCAAGTCGGAGACGACCAAGAGTTCGAGCACGAGCCCGCGGACCGACCCGGCCGCCGCGAACACACCGGGCGGCGCGTCCCGGAGCCCGGTCGCGCGCAACACCACCGTCGCGACGAACGACACGGACGACGACGACTCCGGTGGAGGCCAGGGCTCCACGCCCACCACGCGCCCGACGTACACGGCCCCGACCACCCGGCCGTCGACCAGCCGCCCGCCGGTCACCACGAGCGCGTCCACCACCCGACCGCCGATCACCAGCAGCGCACCGGTGACCCGCAAGCCCGTCACCGACCCGCCGAAGAACGGCAACGGCGGACAGAGCGGCGCACCGGCGAACAACGGCGGGGCACAGAACAACGGCGGGGCACAGACAGTGAACGACAGGGGCGCGCAGGGATGATTCGGCGGTGCCCCGGGTATCTCTGCGACGGATCCCCCGACAGTCCCCGTGGCCGTCGCATCTAATGTGACGTGTTGCAGTTTCGACGAGGGCCGGCCCGACAGCCGGTGAAACGCGGGGAGGGTACGTGGCACAGACCGGGGGCACACGCGGCCGGATCGTCGGCGGGCGCTACCGGTTGGGCACCATGCTCGGCCGAGGCGGCATGGGCACGGTCTGGCGTGCCGTCGACGAGATGCTGCACCGCGACGTCGCGATCAAGGAACTGCGGCTGCCCGACCACCTCGACGACGAGGAGAAGGACCTCGCGCGCGAGCGCACCCTCCGCGAGGCCCGCACGGCCGCCCGGATCGGGCACCCCAACGTGGTCACCATCCACGACGTCGTCGAGGACGGCGGCATCCCGTGGATCGTGATGGAACTGGTCGAGGCCCAGTCGCTGGCCGAGATCCTGGAGACGCAGGGCACGCTGACGCCCGCGGACGCGGCCGAACTCGGACTCAAGGTGCTCGACGCGCTGCTCGCCGCCGACGCGAAGGGCGTGCTGCACCGCGACGTGAAGCCCGCGAACATCCTGGTGACGCCGCAGGGCCGGGTGGTACTGACCGACTTCGGCATCGCCACGGCCACCGGCACCGCGACGCTCACCGCGACCGGCATGCTGGTCGGCTCGCCGGACTTCCTCGCGCCCGAGCGAGCCGAGGGCAAGCGGCCGCTGCTGGCCGCCGACCTGTGGTCGCTCGCCGTCGTGCTGTACATGGCGGTCGAGGGTCGCAACCCGTTCCGCCGCGGCACCATGATCAGCACGCTCAACGCGATCCTGACCGACGAGGCCGATCCGCCGCGCCACGCGGGTGGGCTCGAACCGGTGATCGCCGGCTGGTTGATCAAGGACTCCGACCGGCGGATGGGCGCGCAGGAGGGCGAGCGGATCCTGCGCGAGGTCGCGAACTCGACCCCGTCACGGCAGTTCGACGCGGCGACCCCACCTCCGCCGCCTACGTACAACCCGAACGTCCCGGACGCGCCGACCTCCCCGGTGGGGCCGTACGACCCGCACGAGCACGCGCAGCCGGGCCACGACACCGGCGCGGCCCAGCACCCCGGCGGCAACACGCCGCCGCGCGCGTGGCCGCAGCCGGAGTACCCGCCCGCCGACGCGCTCGCGCCGACTCGCACCGCCTCGATGGCCGGCGGCCTCCCGCCGCACACGCCGCGCGAGCCGTACCCCTCGGCCCCGCAGCCGGAACCGCGCCGCGGCGGCTCGGGCCGGATGATCGCGGTCGTGGCGCTCGTGGTCGCGCTGATCGCGGGCGGCGTCGCGGTGGGCATCATGGTGACCAAGGACGAGGACAAGGGCGCCGCGGCGGGACCGGCGACGAAATCGCCGGAACCGAGCGGGCCGGGCCCGACCACCCCGGGGCCGGGCTCCTCCACGAACCCGCCGTCGTCCGGCGGCCCCTCCACGTCGTCCGCGCCCACTCCGCCGCCGGGCTACGAACTGGTCAAGGACCCGCTCGGGTTCTCGCTGTTCCTGCCGAAGGGCACGAGCGCCAGCCGCACCCTCGTCGGCGTCAAGAAGGACCAGATCCAGTACACGACGGTGGACCGGAAGACGGTGTACCTGATCGGCGCGACGCCGATCGGCAACGACCCGAAGGGCAACTTCGCCAGGATCGAGCCGACGGCGATGAAGAAGCCCGCGTACGAGCGGCTTCAGCTTCGGGACTACACCCCCGTGCCGCCGGGTTCGCGCAAGGCGGCGTTGTGGGAGTACACGTGGGAGGGCGACCCGATCGGTGGGGACGAGACCAAGCGGATCGCCAGTCACGCGATGAACCTGGGCATCGTCACGAACGGCAACGAGGACTACGCGTTGTACGTGGCCTCCTACCAGTCGGACTGGGCCTCCGTCTCGGAGGAGCGCTTCCGGCAGATGACCGCGTCCTTCCAGGCCAAGTGACGGGGGAATCGTCCCCGCCTCGCGGGGTACGGTGCGGGGAAGCCCAGTCACCTCGGAGGTAGCAAGTGACCACGCAGCGACCGGAAACCGCCGAAAACCGTGACGTCGACGTGGTCGTGCTCGGCCTCGGGGTCGGTGGCGAGGCCGTCGCCGGCAACCTCGCCGCGGCCGGGCTCGACGTGGTCGGCATCGACGACCGCCTGGTCGGCGGCGAATGCCCCTACTGGGGCTGCATCCCCTCCAAGGCCATGGTCTTCGCGGCGGACAAGGCCCGGTACGCGGAGCGCCCCGACTGGTCGAAGGTGGCCGAGCGGGTCCGCGAGCTCACCGCCGACTGGAACGATCAGGCGGCGGTGGACCGGCTGGTCGACAAGGGCATGACCTTCGTCCGCGGCGCGGGGCGGCTCACCGGCGTCGACACGGTCGAGGTCATCGCGGCCGACGGGGTGCGGCGCTTCCGGGCCCGATACGCGATCGTCGTCGGCGCCGGGACCAACCCCTTCGTCCCGCCGATCGAGGGCCTCACGGGCACCCCGCTGTGGACCAACCGCGAGGCGATCGAGACCACCGAGGCGCCGCGTTCGCTCGCGATCCTCGGCGGTGGCGCGATCGGGCTGGAACTCGCCCAGGTGTTCGCCCGGTTCGGCACCCGGGTGACCATCATCGAGAGCGGCGAGCGGGTGCTCGCCGCCGAGGACCCGGAGTCCTCCGACCTGGCCGCGGAGGTGCTCGGCGACGACGGCGTCGAGATCCACCTGGGCGCGAGCGCCGACAAGGTCGCCTACGACGGCACGTCCTTCACGGTCTCGTTGTCGGACGGCCGCTCGATCGAGGCGGAGAAGCTGCTGGTGGCCACCGGCCGCCGGGTCGACCTCGCGGCGCTGGGCGCCGACGCGATCGGCGTCGACCCGCACGCGCACGCGCTCCCGGTGGACGGCCAGATGCGGGTCAGCCCGGGCGGCGAGCCGCCGGCGGTGTGGGCCGTCGGCGACATCGCCGGTCGGGGCGCGTTCACCCACGTGGCGATGTACCAGTCGGCCATCGTGACCAAGGCGGTCCTGGCCGCCGCGGGTCGGGGCGCGCCGGGCCCCGACGCGGACCACAGCGCGCTGCCGCGGGTGACGTTCATCGATCCGGAGATCGGCGCGGTGGGCCTGACGGAGCATCAGGCCCGGGTGGCCGGGCTGAACGTACGGATCGGCAGCGCCGAGATCGCGACCTCCTCGCGCGGCCACATCACCCACGCGCGGGGCTTCGTGAAGGTGATCGAGGACGCCGACCGCGGGGTCCTGGTCGGCGCGACCGCCGCGGGGCCCGCCGGCGGCGAGATCCTGGGCGCGCTCGTGGTGGCCGTCCGCGCGGCGGTGCCCGTGGCCACGCTGCGGGACATGATGTACGCGTACCCGACCTACCACCGCACGATCGAGTCGGCCCTGGCCGACCTCGACGTGGACTGAGCGGACCAGGGCGTGTCCCGGGTCGTTTCCGGGCCCGCGTCGGGGTCCGGAAACACCCCGATCCGAAGTGTGGTCCGCGTCGTACCGGGCAATTCTTGTTACCGCGAAGTAGCGCTGTCTAGGCTGGCCGCATGACGGACACCGCAGCGCCCGCGCCCGCAGCATCCATCGTCGTGCCCGACCTGCCCGGCGAACGCCTGGCCCGGCGGATCGTGACCGGCAGCGTGCCCACGATGGTGACCACCCGCAGCCCGTTCGACGGGTCCCCGATCGCCGAGCTGCCCGAGTCCACCCCGGAGAACGTGGCATCCGCGTTCGCCCGCGCGCGGCTCGCGCAGACCGCGTGGGCCAAGCGCTCGGTGCGTGAACGGGCCGCGGTGTTCCTGCGCTTCCACGACCGGATCCTGGAGCGTCAGTCGGAGATCCTGGACATCGTCCAGACCGAGACCGGCAAGGCCCGCAAGCACGCGTTCGAGGAGGTCCTCGACGTCGCGATCTGCTCGCGTCACTACGGTCGGCGCGCCGCGGGCTACCTGCGCGAGCGTCGCCGGGCCGGCGCGCTGCCGGTGCTGACGAAGGCGATCGAGGTCCGTCACCCCAAGGGCGTCGTCGGCCTGGTGTCGCCGTGGAACTACCCGCTGGCGCTGTCGATCGGCGACGCGATCCCGGCCTTCATCGCGGGCAACGCGGTGGTCATGAAGCCGGACACGCAGACCGCGCTGACCGCGCTGTGGGCACAGGACGTGCTGATCGACTGCGGCCTGCCCGAGGACCTGTGGCAGATCGTGATCGGCGACGGCCCGGTGGTCGGCACCGCCGTGGTCGAGCGCGCGGACTACGTCGGCTTCACCGGATCCACCCGCACCGGCCGCGACGTGGCCCAGCGGGCCGCCGCACGCCTGGTCGGCGCGTCGCTCGAACTGGGCGGCAAGAACGCGATGATCGTGCTGGCGGACGCGGACCTGGACCGGGCCGCCGAGGGTGCCGTGCGCGCGTGCTTCTCCTCGGCCGGGCAACTGTGCGTCTCGATCGAGCGGATGTACGTGCACGCCGACATCCACGACGCGTTCGTGGACCGCTTCCTGGCCCGGATCCAGACGATGAAGCTCGCGGCCGGCTACGCGTGGGACACCGACATGGGCTCGCTCGCCTCCCGCCGTCAGCTCGACAACGTCACGCGGCACGTCGACGAGGCCCGCGCGGCCGGCGCGCGGGTGCTGGTCGGCGGCAAGGCGCGCCCCGACCTGGGCCCGCTGTTCTACGAGCCGACGGTGCTCACCGGCGTCATCTCGGAGATGGCGGTGTGCGCGGAGGAGACCTTCGGCCCGGTCGTGTCGGTGTACTCGTACACCGAGGAGGAAGAGGTCGTCACGCGCGCGAACGAGACCGCGTACGGGCTCAACGCGAGCGTGTGGACGCGGGACACCCGGCACGGCGGCGCGCTGGGCCGGCGGCTGCGCGCGGGCACGGTGAACGTCAACGAGGGCTACGCGGCGGCGTACGGCAGCGCGGGCGCGCCGATGGGCGGCATGGGCGACTCGGGTCTGGGCCGGCGGCACGGCTCGGAGGGGATCATGAAGTTCACCGAGGGCCAGACCGTGGCCACCCAGCGGCTGATCCCGATCGCGGCGCCGTTCGGGATGACCGACGAGCAGTGGGCGCGTTCGCTGACCCTGTCGCTGCGGATCATGAAGACGCTGCGGGTGCGGTGACCCGCGGCCGTCCGAGCGCCCGGACTTAGTGCCGCGGCCAGGGCGCTCGGCGGCGCGGCTCGCGGTGGCACGAGTACGGAAGGGTGAATTCCGGTCCCTTGGCGGGCGTCGATGAGCACAGTCCCAAGGTGGGACAAAGGGACATGGAACGACCGGTTAATGATCATCATTTGCGCTAACCGGGCGCCGAAAGTCCGACTCGGCGGTTTCGCGGATCCACCTGAGTGGTCGCGAAACCCCGCTACTCTTGGCGCTGCCGGCGGCTATGGCGTGAAAGATCCGTGTTGCGAGGCTTGTGACGCGGTGCGGTGAATGAGGCACGCCAACCGCCGCGCGCTCGGGCCGGACGGCCCAAGGCGCGGCGGCCGGTGTCGGGCGTCCCTGACACCGGCCGCCGGCGGGGTTGTGACCGGTTGCTGTCCCCTGCGTCCCGGTCACGGCACCAACGCGAGGTCCCACGGCGCACTGGTCAGCGCGCCTCATCGCGTCGGCGGTCCTGCGTGCCCGGCCCGCGCATCAAGCGGGCCGGCCATCAGTCACAACGACGGCCGGCGCGGTGAGGTTACGCATGCGGCCGGACCCGGCCGCGGCACAGCTCCAGGAGCGTCATCGCCACGGATGTGCCCGGCTTGCCGAGCGCCTCGCGGTAGCGCGCGATGACGTCCATCTCGCGAGCCAGTTGAACCCGCGGGCCGCCCGCCGCGAGCCGGGCCCGCTGGACGTTCACGGACACGTCCACCCGCTCGGAGACGAGCGCGATGATCCGGCGGTCGAGCTCGTCGATGCGGTCGCGGCCGGCGGCGATCACGGCGTCGGGCGACTGCGAGGTCTCGGTGGTGTCTTCCATCGGTGGCCTTCTCTCGGGAGTGGGCCCGATCCCGGTGGCCTCGGCAGGAAAACGCGAAGACGCCCCGGGTACCGGACCCGGGGCGTCTTCGTCTGCCTGTCTGTGCTCTGCTCAGGCGGTGACGGCGGCGCCGGGGATCCCGGTGCCATAGGTAAAGCTGCGCGTCACGCCGAGTGAGGACATGTGCGCCAGTATGCCGGGGCCGTCGAGGCGGGCACCATCCGGGGGCACCCACGCGGCGCCGGTAGAATCGACGGCAACCCCTTTTTCGCTTCGCCGGAAGGCTCCTCGTGACCTCTGCCAGCCCGGACGGGGGCGGCACCGAGACCGTCCTCGTCGTCGACTTCGGCGCCCAGTACGCCCAGCTCATCGCTCGACGGGTGCGCGAGGCCCGCGTGTACAGCGAGATCGTGCCGCACAGCATGTCGGTCGAGGAGATGCTCGCGAAGAAGCCCGCCGCGATCATCCTGTCCGGCGGCCCGTCCTCGGTGTACGCCGACGAGGCGCCCAGCGTCGACCCGGCGCTGTTCGCGGCCGGTGTCCCGGTGCTCGGCATCTGCTACGGCTTCCAGGCGATGGCGCAGACGCTCGGCGGCCTGGTCGAGAAGACCGGTCGCGCCGAGTTCGGCGCGACGCCGCTCAGCGTGACCGGGACATCGAGCACCCTGTTCGACGGCGTGCCCGCCGAGCTGTCGGTGTGGATGTCGCACGGCGACTCGGTCTCCGGCGCCCCCGCCGGCTTCGCCGTCACCGCGACCAGCGCCGGCGCGCCGGTCGCGGCGATCGAGAACGACGAGGCCCGCCTGTACGGCGTGCAGTACCACCCCGAGGTCATGCACAGCGAGCACGGCCAGGCGATCCTGGAGCGCTTCCTGCACGTGGGCGCGGGGCTCTCGGCGACCTGGACGATGGTCAACATCGTCGAGGAGCAGGTCGAGCTGATCCGCGAGCGGGTCGGCGACAAGCACGTGATCTGCGGCCTGTCCGGCGGCGTGGACTCCGCGGTCGCCGCGGCGCTCGTACAGCGCGCGGTGGGCGACAAGCTCACCTGCGTGTTCGTGGACCACGGCCTGCTCCGCAAGGGTGAGCCCGAGCAGGTCGAGCGGGACTACGTGGCGGCGACCGGCGTCTCGCTCAAGGTGGTGAACGCGCAGGAGCGGTTCCTGACCGCGCTCGCCGGGGTCACCGACCCCGAGGAGAAGCGGAAGATCATCGGGCGCGAGTTCATCCGCGTGTTCGAGCAGGCGGCGGCCGAGGTGGTCGCCGAGGCCGGCGCGCACGGCGAGGAAGTCGAGTTCCTCGTCCAGGGCACCCTGTACCCGGATGTGGTCGAGTCCGGCGGCGGCACCGGCACCGCGAACATCAAGTCGCACCACAACGTCGGCGGGCTGCCGGAGGACCTGCAGTTCAAGCTGATCGAGCCGCTGCGCAAGCTGTTCAAGGACGAGGTCCGCGCGGTCGGCGAGCAGCTCGGACTGCCGTCCGAGATCGTCTGGCGCCAGCCGTTCCCGGGCCCCGGGCTCGGCATCCGGATCATCGGCGAGGTCACCGCCGACCGCCTGGAGATCCTGCGCGAGGCCGACGCGATCGCGCGCGAGGAGCTGTCCCGGGCGGGGATGGACCGGGAGATCTGGCAGTGCCCCGTCGTGCTGCTCGCGGACGTTCGCTCGGTCGGCGTACAGGGTGACGGCCGCACCTACGGTCACCCGATCGTGCTGCGTCCGGTGTCCTCCGAGGACGCCATGACGGCCGACTGGTCGCGGCTGCCGTACGACCTGCTGGCCCGGATCTCCAACCGGATCACCAACGAGGTCCGCGAGATCAACCGGGTCACCCTCGACGTGACGAGCAAGCCCCCGGGCACCATCGAGTGGGAGTAGTCTCCCGCGTTCTTTCGACGGCCTTCGCCCGTTTTCGGGCGGGGGCCGTCGGCGTTGTGGGTCTCCTTGCGCGGCAAGGCGATTGACGCGCCATCAGGTGTTCGATCGAGAAACCGCGTGGTCACCCGACCGGCCCCATGGGACCCCCTCGGATGCGGCACAATGTGCCGCTGAACGAGCACGTTCGTATGTGGTGGTGGGGAGGGCGTGGCGAAGTGGCGCACGGTGTCGGTGTGCACGGACCGGACTGTCATTGCGTGGTCCGGGAGGAATACCGCAGGACCGTCGCCGATTTCGAGACGCTGAGGCGGGCGCTGGCCCGCAAGGAAGGCGTCCCCTCGGCCGTCGCGCACTCCGACGGTGGCGCGCGCCAGTGGATCTCCGACGAATTGCGTGGCAAGGCCCAGGACTTGGCGTCGGTTCGGCGCGCCCAGGGGCGGGCCTGGCTGCGGGTGCTCGGTGGCCGGGCGCTGATCGTGCTGTGGGCCCTGGTCGCCGTGCTCGTGCTCGTGCAGGCGCTCACCGCGATCGGCGCGGGCTGGACCGGTGCCCGCACCGCCGGGATCGTGGCGGCCGTGGTGGTCGTGGGAGCGCTCAGCGTGGTGGGGTGGGCCGCGAGGGACAACGGCGGTGTGTTCGCGCCCGTACGGGGCCTGGACGGCCGTCTGTCCACCTCCAAGGCGATCGCCGCCCTGTGGATGGTGGCGCTGATGTACGTGTTCGCCTTCCTCGGCATGCGGCTCGCGTCCGCGTCCGGGACCGGCGAGCGCGACCGGCTGCTGGACCGACTCGGCGACATCGCGCTCGACCAGATCACCCTGGTGGCCGCACCGCTGCTCGCGGCGGTCGCGGTCCGTCGGATCGTCGGCGACAAGGTCGGTCGGCGGGTGCTCCAGAAGCTGCGCGCCGACCAGGCCTCGCTGCGCGACCTGGTCACCGACGACGCGGGCCGGGCCTCGTTCGTGGACGCCCAGTACGTCCTGGTCAACCTCGTCGCGGCGGGCTTCGTCGTGGTCGGCCTCGCCCGCGATCCCGACCGGCTGCCGGACATCCCGGCGACGCTCGTGGCGCTCGCGCTGGTCTCGGTGGTCACCTACCTCGCGGGCAAGCTCGCCGAGAACGACCGGCCGGTGATCTTGTCCGTGGTCCGCGTGCGCACGCGTGGCGACCTGGACTCGGCGGTTCGCCAGGGCGACGACATCGAGGTGCGGGGCATCAACCTCGCCGCGGGTGGCTCGCACGAGGCGGACCTGCTGGCTCGGGTGGTGGTCAAGTTCGGCGCGGTCCACGTGCATGTGCCGTTGGTGCCGGCGGAGACGGGGTTCGCGAATCCGTCCGATGGGTGTGTGGTTGTGCCGGTTCCGGTCGAGGTGGAGCCGGGGCGGGTCGAGCTGTGCGTTGTTTCCGCGTCCGGGGTGGAGTCGGCTCCGTACGAGATACAGATCGTGGTGTAGGTGGCCTCAAGCGCCGGCCGGGCTTGAAGGGCTTGGCCTCAAACGCCGGCCGGGCTTGAAAGGCTTGGCCTCAAACGCCGGCCGGGCTTGAAAGGCTTGGCCTCAAGCGCCGGCCGGGCTGGGTGAGTGTCGGCCGGGCTTGGGGGGTTAGAGCTTTTGGACTGGGGCGTAGCGTAGGAGGAGGGTTTTTTCGCCGCTTGCGCCGAAGTCGATTGTGGCCTTTGACTTGTCGCCGGTTTCGGCTGTGGAGACCACGGTGCCCAGGCCGAACTTGTCGTGGGTGACTCGGTCGCCGGGGGAGAGGGCGATGATCGGGCGGGCCTGGATCTGGGCGCCCTTGCCGAAGCCGCCGCGTGAGGCGACGGTGGACTTGGTCGCCGACAGGGCCTTGGCCGCCGACGGGGACGTGCCGCGCCAGTCCACGAGCTTCTCGGGCAGTTCGCCCAGGAAGCGGGACGGCGGGTTGTACGACGGCGCGCCCCACGCACTGCGCATCTTCGCGAGCGTGACGTACAGCCGCTCGCGCGCACGGGTGATCCCGACGTAGGCGAGCCGGCGTTCCTCCTCCAGCTCCTTCGCGTCGCCGAGCGAGCGCATGTGCGGGAAGACGCCGTCCTCCAGGCCGGTCAGGAACACCGTCGGGAACTCCAGGCCCTTGGCCGTGTGCAGGGTCATCAGCGTGACCACCCCGCCGTCGTCGCCGTCGGTGGGGATCTGGTCGGAGTCCGCGACGAGCGAGACCCGCTCCAGGAAGTCGGCGAGCGTGCCGTTGCCGCCCTCCTGGGCCTGCGCCTGCTCGAACTCCAGTGCGACCGCCGCGAGTTCCTGGAGGTTCTCGATCCGGGTCTCGTCCTGCGGGTCGCTGGAGGCCTGCAACTCGGCCAGGTAGCCGGTCTGTTCCAGGATCGCCTCAAGGACGGTCGCGGGGCCCGCGCCGCCGTCCACGACCGCGGTCAGGTCGTCGATGAGCTGGACGAAGCCCTTGACCGCGTTGGACGACCGCTTGGCCAGGCCGGGCGCGTCGTCGGCGCGACGCAGTGCCTGCGCGAACGGGATCCGGTCGCGCGCGGCCAGCACCTCCAGGCACGCCTCGGCCCGGTCGCCGATGCCGCGCTTGGGCACGTTCAGGATCCGCCGCAGCGACACGGTGTCGTCGGGGTTGGCCAGCAGCCGCAGGTAGGCGAGCACGTCGCGGACCTCGCGGCGCTCGTAGAAGCGCACGCCGCCGACGACCTTGTACGGCAGGCCGACCCGGATGAAGACCTCTTCGAACACGCGCGACTGGGCGTTGGTCCGGTAGAAGATCGCGACCTGGCCGGGCTTGGTCTTGCCCGCGTCGGTGAGCCGGTCCACCTCGTCCGCGACGAACTGGGCCTCGTCGTGCTCGTCGTCCGCGACGTACCCGACGATCGCGGTGCCCTCGCCGGCGTCGGTCCACAGGTTCTTCGCGCGGCGGTTGCTGTTGCGCTCGATGACCGCGTTGGCGGCGGTCAGGATCGTCTGCGTCGAGCGGTAGTTCTGCTCCAGCAGGATCGTCTTCGCGTTGGGGTAGTCGGCCTCGAAGTCGAGGATGTTGCGGATCGTCGCGCCGCGGAACGCGTAGATCGACTGGTCCGCGTCACCCACGACGCACAGCTCGGCCGGCTCGATCTCGGCGAGTCCGGCGGCGGCCGGGTTCACCAGGTCGCCGTCGACCGTGCGCTTGGGGCCCTGCCCGGCGGCGCCGCCGACCAGCTCGCGCACCAGCATGTACTGCGCGTGGTTGGTGTCCTGGTACTCGTCGACCATCACGTGCCGGAACCGGCGCCGGTAGTGCTCGGCCACGTCCGGGAAGGCCTGGAGCAGGTGCACCGTGGTCATGATCAGGTCGTCGAAGTCGAGCGCGTTGGCCTGCCGCAGGCGCTCCTGGTACATCGTGTACGCCTGAGCGAGTATGCGTTCGCTCTCGTTGATCGCCTTCGCCGCGAAGTCCTCGGGGTCGATCAGCTCGTTCTTGAGGTTCGACACCTGCGCGTTGAACTTGCGCGGCGGGAAGTTCTTCGGGTCCAGGTCCAGGTCACGGCACACCATCGCCATCAGGCGCTGCTGGTCGGCCGAGTCGTAGATCGAGAACGACGAGCTCATGCCGAGCTTCTTGTACTGCTGCCGGAGGATCCGTACACACGCCGAGTGGAACGTGGACACCCACATGGCCTTGGTCCGCGGCCCGACCAGCGCCTCGACACGCTCGCGCATCTCGGCGGCGGCCTTGTTGGTGAAGGTGATCGCGAGGATCTCGCCGGGGTGCACGCCGCGCTTCGCGAGCAGGTACGCGATGCGATGGGTCAGCACCCGCGTCTTGCCGGAGCCCGCGCCGGCCACGATGAGCAGCGGGGAACCCTCGTGGACGACCGCGGCGCGCTGCTGCGGGTTCATCCCGTCGAGCAGGTGCGCGGGGTCCACGACCGGGCGCGGGGCGCCGTTGCGGTAGTACTCGTCGCGGGGCTCGGCCGGGGGCGCGTACTGGCCCTCGTACAGGTCGTCCGGGTAGTCCTCCGGCAGGCCGTGGACGTGGTTCTCGTCCGGCTCCGGCGGCAGCGGGATGTCGTCCGCGGCGGTCGTGGTGGGCTTCTTGGCCGCGGTCTCGAAACCGGGCAGGGGGATGTCGTCGAAGAGGCTGCTCATCGTTCCCCGAGTCTAGGTGGGTAACAAGCGAGTCGTGCCCGAGCGCTTGTTCACGGGCAGAGATCATTGCGCCGGCGGCACCGCGTCGAGCGGGGTCCCATCGGATCAAGGGAGTACATCGTGCTGGACGATCGCGACGTGGAGCGGGTCCTGGTGCTGGCCGCGCATCCGGACGACATCGAGTTCGGGGCGGCGGGGACGATCGCGACGTGGACCGACGCCGGGATCGATGTGAGCTATTGCATCGTCACCGACGGGGACGCGGGCGGGTTCGACCCGGTGGTGCCGCGGTCCGAGATCGGCGGGATCCGGCGGGCCGAGCAGACCGCCGCGGCGGCGCACGTGGGGGTGCGGGACGTGCACTGGCTGGGGTATCCGGACGGGCGCCTGGCGGCCACGCACGAGCTACGGCGGGACATCACCCGGGTGATCCGGAAGGTGCGTCCGCAGCGGATGGTGATCCCGAGCCCGGACCGGGACTGGTCGCGGCTCGCGCCGAGCCACCCCGACCACCTGGAGGCGGGCGAGGCGGCCATGCGGGCGATCTACCCCGACGCGCGGAATCCGTTCGCGCACCCGGAACTGCTCGACGAGGAGGGGTTGAAGGAGTGGACGGTGTCGGAGACGTGGTTGTCGCCGGCTCCGGCGCCGGACCACGCGGTCGACGTGACGGGGATGTTCGAGCGCAAGATGTCGGCCCTGCTGGCGCACACCAGCCAGACGTCGCATCTGGACGGGTTGCGGGATCTCGTCCGCGGGATGCTGTTCGGCAACGCGGAGCGGTTCGGGCTCGCGGCCGGGCGGATGGCCGAGGTCTTTCGGGTGGTCGACACGCGGTAGCCGGGTGGCGCGGTTCCCGTGGCTCGCGGTGGGCTGCCCGGGCCTCGCGGGCGGGCTCGGCGGCGGTGCCGGCTCAGGTCCACATGACGGCGATGGCGATGTTCGCGATCGTCAGGAGGCCGATGGCGCCGAGGATCCGGGGCGAGACGCGGTCGGCGGTGCGGTTGCCCCAGACCAGGACGAGGATCGCCAGGAGGACGACCAGCTTGGTGCCGATCTTGGCGTTGTCGACCTCGCGGTCCAGGCCCGCCTGGACCACGCCGACCAGAGCCAGGCCGGTGACCAGCATGGTCAGCGCACCATGCGTCATGGCGGGCACGATGCGGACGTCGCCGGTCTTCAGTGCGGACATCTGGGTGAGGACACCGCCGAGCAGCGCCGCGATGCCCACGATGTGCAGGACCAGCAGGATCTGCCGCAGAACGTCCACGACGCAACACTCCTTGTCGACCGTTTCGGCGGCGCTCGGGCGCCGCGATGCCGCCGGCAGCCTAACCGGCGTCGCGCCGACAACATATAGGTGGTCATAAAGGACTAATCGGCACTAAAACGTCTCAAGATCGACTTTAGGGAATTGGCGCGCTTTTCCCGTGATACGCGGAGAAGGAAACGGCGACCTTGGTAAAGTTTTGGTAATGTCGAGGCCAATGGTGATGGTCATGACACGCCTGTGACTAGTGTTCTGCGACAGGCGATCGGCTCGAGGTTGACCACCCCGGTCGACACGATCGCCTCCGCCGAATTCGGTGACGTATTTCGGGACAGTGGGCAACCACGTGTCGTCGGGACGCGAAGCCGGAACCGGGGACCCTCGCAGTCCCTGGGGTGAATCGGTGCTTCGGCACCGTAGGGCGCCTTCTTCCGCCCGAACCCGTCAGCTAACCCGGTAGGCGGCCGAGGAAGGAGACCCGCCACCAGTGGCGTCCCAACGTCGACCCGGGCAGCACCGCAAGCCCAAGCCGCGCACCGCCGTCCGTACCGCAGCGACCGTTGTCACGGCCGCCGCGACGATGACCGGCGTGATGACCTTCGCCGGCACCGCGAGCGCGGATCCCGCGCAGTCGTTCCAGCAGACCAAGGAACGCGTCAACCAGCTGCACAGTGACGTGATCAAGGCCACCGACGCCGCCAACGGCGTCGAGGAGCAGATCGAGAAGCAGCAGGGCACCGCGAACCAGACGCAGGCCCGGATCACCGAGGAACAGACCGCGCTGAACGCCCTGCGCGACCAGATCGGTGTCCTCGCGGCCAACCAGTACCGCACCGGCGGCCTCCCGCCCGAGATCTCGCTCGCGCTCAGCGGTGACCCCGAGGGTTACCTGCAGAAGGCGCAGATGATCTCGCAGCTCGACGGCCAGCAGGCGGCCAAGCTCCGCGCGATCGCCGCGCAGGCCCGGGTTCTCCAGCAGGACCGCACCGAGGCCTCCGCGCAGCTGCAGGAGCTGGAGAAGCTCCGCACGGAGCTGAACAAGAACAAGACCGACATCCAGGGCAAGCTCGCCGAGGCGCAGCGCCTGCTGAACACGCTCGACAAGAAGCAGCAGGAAGCCGTCCTCAACTCGAACGAGCATGAGGCCGACTCGCGGAGCAACGACCGCAGCTCCCGCGACAAGCCCGCAGACGACGCCCCCACCACCAACGTCCCCGCGTCGGGACGCGCGGCGGCCGCGGTCTCGTTCGCGCTGAAGCAGATCGGCAAGGCGTACGTGTCGGGCGCCGAAGGCCCCAGCTCCTACGACTGCTCGGGTCTGACCCAGGCCTCGTGGAAGGCCGCGGGCGTCACGCTCTCGCGCACCACGTGGACCCAGATCAAGGACGGCCCGAAGGTCGCCAAGTCCGCCCTCCAGCCGGGCGACCTGGTGTTCTTCTACTCGGACAACCGCCACGTGGGCATGTACATCGGCAACGGCCAGATCGTCCACGCGCCGCGCCCCGGCAAGACCGTGACCAAGGCGCCGCTGGACTCGATGCCGTTCCTCGACGCCATCCGCCCCGGCTAGACCCGCGGTCGCGGCACCACGACACACGACGGCGCCCTCCGCACGGAACTCGTTCCGCGCGGAGGGCGCCGTCGTTTCGGTTCCTCAGACCAGGCGTCGATCGGTCGCCCACCGAGTCAGCTCGTGCCGGTTGGACAACTGCAACTTCCGCAGCACCGCCGACACATGGGTCTCCACCGTCTTGACCGAGATCACCAACCGCCGGGCGATCTCCTTGTACGCGTAGCCGCGCGCGATCAGCCGCAGCACCTCGCGCTCGCGCTGGGTCAGCCGGTCCAGGTCCTCGTCGATCGGCGGTACGTCGGTCGCGGCGAACGCGTCCAGCACGAAGCCCGCGAGCCGCGGCGAGAACACCGCGTCGTCCTCGGCCACCCGGCCGATCGCCCGGATCAGCTCCTCACCGGTGATCGACTTCGTGACGTAACCGCGGGCGCCGCCGCGGATCACCGCGATCACGTCCTCCGCGGCGTCGGACACCGACAGCGCGAGGAAGCGCACGCCGGGGATCAGCGACGCGCACTGGCGCAGCACCTCGACCCCGCCGCCGCCCGGCAGGTGCACGTCGAGCAGCACTACGTCGGGCCGGGTCTCGGTGACGGCGGCCACCGCGGTCGCGACGTCCTCGGCCTCGCCGACCACCTCGACCGCCTCGCCGATCTCGGCGCGCACGCCGGTCCGGAACATCCGGTGGTCATCGACCAGGACGACCCGCACGCGCGGCGTCCCCCCGCCGGTCTCGGTGCTCGTCTCGGTGGCGTTCACGCGTTCGTCCTTCCCACGGCGGCCCGGCCGGCGTCGGCCCGGCGCATCTCCAGCTCGACCTCGGTGCCCTCGCCGGGTTCGCTGCGGATGTTCGCGGCGCCCCCGTTGCGGCGCATGCGCCCGATCACGGACTCTCGCACACCCAGGCGGTCGGCGGGCACGGTGTCCGGGTCGAAACCGGGCCCGCGGTCGCGGACGAACACGGTCACCATGTCGTCGTCGGCCTCGCCGAACACCGAGATCGCCGCGCCACCGGCGTACTTCGCGGCGTTGACCATCGCCTCGCGCGCGGCGGCGACCAGCGCGGCCAGCTTGTCGTCCACGGGGCAGTCGCCCACGCACACCACCTCGATCGACACGCCGTGCGCGTCCTCGACCTCGGCGGCGGTCTGCCGCAGCGAGGCGGCGAACGTGCGGTCCGGCTCCTCGCCGTCCGGGCGATACAGCCACGCCCGCAGCTCGCGCTCCTGGGCGCGGGCGAGCCGGGCCACCTCGCGCGGGTCCTCGACCTGCCGCTGGATCAGCGTGAGCGTGTGCAGCACCGAGTCGTGCACGTGCGCGGCCACCTCGGCCCGCTCCTGCGCGCGGATCCTGGCCCGGCGCTCGGCGCCGAGGTCGCGGGTCAGCCGCAGCATGTACGGCCCGAAGATCACCAGCAGGCCGACCAGCAGCAGCCCGGCCCCACGCATCGCCGCGAGCGCGTCGCCGAGGCCGCCCCGGCCGAGCGAGAAGAACACCAGGCCGGACAGCACGAGCGCGGCGCCGATGAACGTGCGCAGCGCGATCGCCACCCGGCTGCGGCCGTCGAGCGAGAACCAGCGGCTGCGCTGCGACTCGTCGGCCTGCCGCCACAGCAGGATCACCCCGGGGCCGGCCACGAGCAGCGGCCACATCCAGTCCCCGAACTTGGTCCCGCTCGTCGTCGCGCCCACCCCGGTGAGCATGGTCGCCGCGATCAGCACGATGATCAGCGCGAGCGCCTGGTGCCGCTCCCGGCCACGCTCGCGGATCGGCGGGGACGCGGACCCCTTGCCCTGCGGTACGAAGATCCAGAAGGCCGCGTAGAGCGCGATGCCCAGTCCCGCGAAGAACGCGAGCGCGACGAAGGCGACCCGCAGCAGCAGCACTTCGACGCCGAGGTGCTCGGACAGGCCGCGCGCGACGCCGCCGGCGAGCCGGTGGGAGGAGGCGCGCCGCAGCTTGGGTATCGGATGCGCGGGCCGAACTGGCGCGGCGGGCGGCGGGTATACGGCGGTCACACGACCGATCGTCACACGCCGGCAAGCCCCCGCGCATCAGGGCCCGACCCTGGTTCGCTCTCAGGGTCGAACCAGGGGTGGACCAGGGCGGAGCCCGATGGGAACGCGGCCGGGCACGCGCCACGATGGACCCATGAACGACGACATGAAACCCGGTGACTCGGCCGGCGGCCGGGCCGGCGACGCTCCGGCGGGCCCTCCGGGGTCGTCCGCGGCGCCCACGACGACACGACCACAGCTCCTGCGCAGCACCGACGACCGGATGGTCTCGGGCGTGTGCGGCGGCCTCGGCGAACATTTCGGTCTCGACCCCGTGATCTTCCGCATCGTGTTCGCGGTGCTGTCGATGTTCGGCGGGGTGGGCGTGCTGGTGTACAGCCTGGGCTGGCTGTTGATCCCGGCCCGCGGCGAGGCGCAGCCCGTGCTGCGACGGATCCTCGCCGGGAAGTTCGATTACGGGGCATCGGCCGCCGCGGTGGTCGCCGTCATGGGGGTCGCCTTGTTCTTCACCTACCTGGACTCGGGCTTCGGCCCGTCCTTCCCGCTGCTGATGATCACCGCCGTGGTGCTGTTCATGGTGTGGTCCGACACGAAGAAGAAGAACGAGGCCGCCCAGGCGGCCGGGGCCGCGGCGATGGTGACCGCGCCGGCCCAGGTCGGCGCCGAGCCGGGCGCGGCGACCGCGGGTCCGCCGTCGTGGTGGCAGGTGCCCGGCGGGGGCACGGCCCCCGACGACGGTGACCCCGGGGTCCCGTGGCCCGTGAAGCCCGAGCCGCAGAAGCGCCCTCGCTCGTACGTCACCCTGGCCACCCTGTCGGTCGCCACCATCACCGGCGGCGTGCTGTGGGTGCTCAACCGCACCGACACGGTGGACGTGACGTTCGCGGTCGCCCTCTCGATCCTGCTCGGTGTGGTGGGCCTGGGCCTGCTCGCGGGCGCCGTCCTGGGCCGGGCCCGGCTGCTGATCCTGCCGGCGCTCGTGCTCACCGCGCTGCTCGCCGCGGTCACCACGATCAGCGTCCCGTTGAACGGCCCGACGGGGGAGCGCACGTACACCCCGTCCTCGGTCGCGTCGGTGCCCGAGACCTACCGCATGGGCATAGGCGACCTGGACATCGACCTGCGCAAGCTGGACCTCGGCCCGAGCGGCCGGGCGACGGTCAAGGCCCGGGTCGGCGCCGGACAGATCCAGGTGTGGGTGCCCAAGGACGTCACGGTCGTGTTCGAGGGCAGCGCGGACCTCGGCGACGTACGCACCCCGGACGGCGGCAACCACGGCTACCGCCCCGAGCACACCGAGACCACGAAGCCGCAGGCGGATCCGACCCGAGGCACGATCACCCTCGACCTGAAGGTCGGCGTCGGCCAGGTCGAGATGCTGTACGGCGACCACGGACGCAACCCCCGATGACCCCCGCGACCCGGATGGAGGGCGACTCCCCGATGAACAGGTACCGCTTCGACCCGATGGCCCTGATCGCCGGCCTGGTCTTCACCGGCATCGCGATCGCCTACATCCTCCAGGCGGGCGGAGCCCTGTCCGTATCCGCCGAGTGGTCCCTGGCCGCCGCCGTGATCGGCGTGGGCGTGGCGGGCCTGGCGGGCGTCATCCGGGCGATCGCCCCGGGAACCCGACACATCGGGACCCCGATGCCGCCGGAGCCCCTGGACGAGCCGTACACGCCGCCGACGGTGGACCTGACCAAGTAGTGACGAACCCGGGTGCGGGGGAAGGCGACCGGCCTCCCCCGCGCTTCGGCGCGTCCCGAAGCCGAGCCAGCGGGCCACCCGCACCCCCGAGCCGTCCCGAACACCTCAATCGCGCCCGTGGGGCGTGCTCCACAGCGCGGCGTCGGGCCCCTTCGGCACGATCCCGGTCGGATTGATCGCGTCGTGCGTCACGTAGTAGTGCCGCTTGATGTGGTCGAAATCGACCGTGTCACCGAAGCCGTCCGTCTGGAACAGATCGCGGGCGTAGGCCCACAGGACCGGATACTCCGTGAGCTTGCGCAGGTTGGTCTTGAAGTGGCCGTGATAGACCGCGTCGAACCGAACCAGCGTGGTGAACAGCCGGATGTCCGCCTCGGTGATCGAGTCGCCCACCAGGTAGCGCTGTTCGCCCAACCGCTTCTCCAGCGTGTCGAGCCGCGCGAACAGCGCCTCGAACGCCTCTTCGTAGGACTCCTGCGTGGTGGCGAACCCGCACTTGTACACGCCGTTGTTGACGTCGCGGAACACCTCCGCGTTCACCGCGTCGATCTCGTCGCGCAGGTGCTCGGGGTACAGATCGGGCGCGCCCGCGCGATGCAGCGACGTCCACCGCGTGGACAGGTCGAGGGTGATCTGCGGGTAGTCGTTGGTGACGACGTGCCCGGTGTGGAGATCGATGATCGCTGGCACGGTGACCCGGCCCGAGTAGTCGGGGTCGGTGGCCTTGTACGCGTCCGCCAGGAAGGCCAGGCCGGTCGCCGGATCGCGCCCGTCGGGGTGGTTGGTGAACCGCCACCCGGTCTCGTCCCGGATCGGGTCCACGATCGACATCCCGAGCGCGTCCTCCAGCCCGAGCAACCGCCGCACGATCACGGCCCGATGGGCCCACGGACACGCGAGCGACACCACCAACCGATACCGCCCGGCCTCGGCCTCGGGCCGCCCGGTGAATCGATTGCCCTGCCGCACGAACTCCCCGCGCGTCCCCGTCTCCGCATTGAACTGTGCCATACACCCACCGTAACCGCGGTCCCCGCTTCGCGGGCGAACCGGATCGCTCTTGCCGCGTGGTGCGCGGTCGCTGGGGTCGCGCATTGGCCGGGTTGGGATGTTGCGCCCACCCGCTCCGCCCGTTGCGTCATGCGTCTCGGGCTGCGGTTCTTCAGGCGACCGGCGGGCCCGGTCGGGCCTCGCTGCCTGGTGCGCGGTGTGCGGGTCGCTGGGGTTGCGTCTTGGTCGGGTTGGGATGTTGCACCCACCCGCTCCGCCCGTTGCGTCATGCGTCCCAGGCTGCGGTTTTAGAGGCGACCGGTGGGTCCGGTCGGGCCTGGTGGCCGCCGGTGTGGCTGGGTGGGATCGGGTGGGTTGGTTGCGGTTCTACCGTGTGGGCCGGCCCTGGGTCGCCGGGTTTGGCTGCGGTCCTGGCGCGTCAGCGCCCACCGGTCGGGTCGGGGTCGTGATCGACGAGCGCAGCGAGGAGAGCGGCCGGAGGCCGCTGCCTGTGCTTTTCATGACGTCGATGGCCCGGAGCTTGCGGAGGGACAGCGACGTGCGAGCGGAGTGCCGCTTTTGTGGAGCGCCAGCGGAGCAAAAGTGGTGCTTCGGGAGCCGGCGGCTCCGCCGCCCAATAAGAAGGTCCCGCCGCACCCGCGACCCGGGCCTCCCACTCCCGCACCGCACCCGCGCCTTCGGCTTCCCCGGCTTCGCCGTACCCACCCCTCAGGTCGGGTCCAACCCCTTCGCCCTCAGCCAAGACAGTGGGTTGATCGGCGCTCCGCCGTCCGGGCGGACCTCGAAGTGCAGGTGCGGGCCGGTGACATTGCCGGTGTCCCCGCTGTACCCGATCACGTCGCCCGCCTTGACCGGGCCCGACCGGATCTTCGCTCGGGTCAGGTGGCAGTACCAGGTCTCGGTGCCGTCCTTGGCGGTCAGGATCACCATGTTTCCGTAGGCCGAGTGCGACTGGGTCCGGACCACGCCGTCCATGACCGCCAGTACCGGCGTTCCCAAGTCGACCGGGAAGTCGATGCCGGTGTGCGTGTTCGCCCACCGCGACCCCGACGATCCGAAATACGCGCTGAGGCCCTTCTGCGCCACCGGCAGCACGTACTTGGGCCGAAGGTCCTCCTTGCGCTTCCGCTCGGCTTCCTGGGCCCGCTGAGCCTCTTCCTGGGCCTGCTGAGCCTCTTCCTGGCGCTCCTGGAGCGAGATCCGGGTCTGCGCACGGCTCGCGCGCTCGGCGAAGTCCTCGGCGCCGACCTGGAGATCCACGAGCTGCTTGTCCATCGGCGACATCAGCGGCAGGTCCTCGCCGCCCGCGCCCGCGAGGGGGTCCGCGTCCTTCGTCTCCGCGCCCGCGGTGTGCAGCCCACCGACCGCGGCGACGGCCATCGCGGCCGCGCCCATCACGGCGAGCGGCGCGCCGGCCGTGAGCGGGAACGAGCGCCGGGTCGGCTTCGGTTTGCGCTTGGCGCGCGCCTTGTCGGCCGTCGGGAGCGGCTGCGCGTCGGCGGCGGCGGTGTCCGGCCGATCGTCCTCGTCGTCCTCGTCGTCCGCGATGTCGGTGCGGGCCGGCACGCTGATGTCGTACTCGCCGAGATCGAACGCGGGCTCGACCGGCGCGGGCGTCGAGCCGTCGTCGAACAGGTCGACCGACGAACGGTTGCCGCCCGACCACATGTCGGCGTCGTCACGAACCGGAATGGGGGCCAACCAGGTATCGGACTCCCACGCGGCGGTGTCCGAAGCGGCGTACCACATCTCGGTGTTCGAGGTGCCGCCCCACGAGTCGACGTAGGGGACGTCCGGCGCACTCTGCGCCGACGTGTCGCCGACCCACGTCTGCGTCTGTGTCTGCGCGCCGTAGGCGCCGTACACGCCGCCGTCCTGGACCGCGCCGTACGAGCCCGACACGTCGAAGGACCCCGAGGCCTGGAACGAAGCCGACTGATCGAACGAACCCGACGGGTCGAAGGACCCCGATGCCTGGAACGGGACCGAGGCCTGGAACGACCCCGACGCGTCGTAGCCGTCGTAGGTCCCACCGCCGTACACGTCCGACTGCATTTCCTGGGCCGGTGGGCCGTACGCGTCGTAACCCGGCGTGGGCTCGTACTGCTGGTACTGCGTGCCGTAGGCGTCGTACGAAGGGGCCGGGGTGCTCCACGTGCCCGAGGCGTCGACCGCGGCGTAGCCACCGCTCGAGTACATGTCCGCGGCGTAGCCGGGAGCCTGGTCGTACCCGTGGTCGTAACCGCCTTGCGGCGAGCCGGACGAGTCGTAAGGGGAGTACGCACCCTCGACTTCCGGTACGAAGCGACCCTGCTGATCCTCGCTCGGATAGCGAACGTCCGTCACCTACGTCGCCTTCGTCTCGGGGGCTGGTCGGAATCGGACTGTAGTGCTCCTGACGTTCGCAGGACAATCCTCGTAGGAAGGTCCGCAGGTCAGGCGGCCGAGCGGGTGACGAGGTTCACGGCGGCCGGGACGGATTCGGCGGCCGACAACAATCGGGTGATCTCGTCCACCACGGGCCGGTGCGCCACGAGTGTCACGTGTCCCGCGCCGGGAACCAGGACGTTCGTCGCGTCGAGGTCCGGGTGGTCGATCGCTCCCGAGCACAACGGCAGTACGAACGGGTCGAGATCACCCCAGAAGGCGACGAACCGCGTTGCACAGCCCGGTGCCGGTTCGGCCAGCTCGGCGATCACCGGGCTGTCCGGGAGCAGTTGGCGGACCAACGGGTGCGCGCTCAGCAGCCGCGCCGTCCGGGTGCCGTGGTGCGGCGTCCCCAGGGTCACCACGGTGCGCACCAGCGCGTCGCCGCCGAGCCGTTGCGCGTGGTAGCGGGCGATCAGGCCGCCGAGGCTGTGCCCGATCACGTGTACGCCGTCGGCGCCGGTGCGCTCGCATACGTCCTCGATGTGACGGCCGAGCAGGGCCGCCTTCCCCTGGACGTCCCCGCCGACCGGGTTGTGGTTGACCGCGTGCACGTCGGTACAGCCCGCGCGCGCCAGCCCGCGGCGCAGCGCGCCGAAGATCGACCGGTTGTCGGCGAGGCCGTGCACGAGTACGACCGGCAGCCGTTCGCACGCGTCGATCGGCGGCGGGTCGGTGGGGTCGATCGCACCGACGGCGGACAGGCCCATGGGCAGCAGGCCCGACGGGTAGCGCGCGAGGTGTTCCGCGATGCACGCGAACTCGCGGGCCGCGCCGCGCACGATCGCGGCGGAGGGTGCGGCGCGAGGTGGACGATCGGGTGAGGAGAACGCGAGCACCACGTGGGGCCTCCCGGGCGGAGACGATGGAGAGCCCCGGTGTGAACGACACGAAGCACCTACTCGTCGGTATCCCCGACGACACGCGGACGAAACGGGCTGTTAACAAACATGACGGTCATTCAGTACTCGCCCATGGAAAGGGACTTCACGGCACCGACGACAATCCGCCGCCAATCGAACCCAATCCGACCCAATCCGACCCAGCCAAACCCAACCCGACTCGACCCAATCCAACCGACGGAACCAATCCAACCAACGGAACCAAAGGAACCAATCAGATCAATCGGTTCACAAGGGCAACCGCAAGACCACGTACCGCAGGCGATGCCCGGCGCGGGTTACGCTCCGGGCGAGGGCTCGGCCAAGTACATGGAGGCAGTGATGGGTGTTCCCGGACCGATCAGGATCGTCGTGGCCAAGCCCGGCCTGGACGGACACGATCGCGGCGTCAAGGTGGTGGCGCGCGCGCTGCGCGACGCGGGCTTCGAGGTCGTCTACACCGGACTGCACCAGACCCCGATCCAGATCGTGGAGACCGCGATCCAGGAGGACGCCGACGCGATCGGCCTCTCGGTGCTCTCCGGCGCGCACATGACGCTCTTCGCCAAGGTCATCGAGCTGCTCAAGGAGCGCGAGGCCGAGGACATCCTGGTGTTCGGCGGCGGAATCATCCCGCCGGAGGACGTGCCCGAGCTCGAACGGCTCGGCGTCGCCGCGGTGTTCACGCCGGGCGCGCCCACGACGGACATCGTCGACTGGGTGCGCGCGCACGTGGCCACGACACCCGCGTAAGCGACGACGCCCACGCGGGGCCGGCGCGGCATTGGCCGCGCGCGGCTGTCGGTGCGGCCCCGTACCGTGACGGTCATGCTGGAACGGTGGACCGCAGAACAAGTGCTGGCACTCGCTCCTGACGCCGCGTCACGCAAGGCCGGGGACAAACTCGCGATTCCGCGACCGTGGTCGGACACGGGCTGCGCGGAGCCGGAAGGCGGCGTCGGCGCGGTATGGGGCGTCTGCGCGGGGAGCGGGTCGACGCCGTATCGCACGGTCGTCGATCTCGGGGGCCCCGCGTCGCAATGCTCGTGTCCCAGCCGCAAGTTCCCCTGCAAACACGTGCTCGGGCTGCTGCTCCTGTGGGCGGCGGACCCGGCGACCGTCGTCGCCGGCGCGTCCGCTCCCGACTGGGCCGACACGTGGCTGACCGCGCGGCGCGAGCGGGCCGAGAAGGCCGCCGCGGCCGGTCCCACGCTCGTCGATCCCGCCGCCGCCCGGCGCCGGGCCGAACAACGCGCCGCCCAGGTCGGCGAGGGGGCCGAGCGACTGCGTCGCTGGCTCGCCGACCGAGTCCATCAGGGCCTGGCGGGCACCGAGCGCGAGGGCTACGCGATGTGGGACGGCATCGCCGAGCGGATGGTCGACGCCAAGGCCCCCGGCCTCGCGGCCCGGCTGCGCGCGGCCGGGGCGATACCGGCGTCGGGGGCCGAGGGGTGGCCCGGCCGGCTCCTGGAGGACTACGCCGAGCTGTGGCTGTTGCTGCGTGCCCACGAGCACGCCGACGACCTGGATCCGGCCCTGGCGGCCGGCCTGCGGGCCCGGATCGGTTGGACGGTGGACGCGGAGGACGTGCTGCGGCGGGCTCGCGACGCGGGCACGGTCGTACGGGATCGGTGGCTGGTGCTCGGCAGCAGGGACAGTACGGACGGTGGTCTGACGGAGCGTCGGATCTGGCTGCGGGGCACGGAGACGGGCCGGCCGGCCCTGGTCCTCGCCTTCGGGCCGCAGGGGCGGGCGCCGCAACTCGCCCTGCCCGTGGGCCGATCGATCGAGGCCGACGCCGCGTTCCACGACGCCGCCGTGCCGTTGCGGGCCGCGCTCGGCGATCGGACCGAGGCTCCCATGGAGGCCCCGGAGCCGGAGGGCGTCGGTCCCGAGCAGGCCACTCTGGGCTACGCCGAGGCGCTGCGCAGCGAGCCGTGGCTGGAGGCGTGGCCGGTGGTGCTGGCCGACGTGGTCGCGGTTCCGGAGCCGATGGGCTGGCGGATCGCGGGCGCGGACGGCTTCTGGCTGCCGGTGGATCGCGCGCGGACCGGAGAGCAGGCGCTGTGGCGGCTGTCCGCGATGTCGGGCGGCACGGGGCTGACGGTGTTCGGCGAGTACGGCGCGCGCGGCTTCGTGCCCGTGACGGCGTGGCACGAGGGCCGGGCCATCCAGCTGTAGCCGGGGCGACACGACACCGCGAGCAATACCGAAAACGAACCCGACGGCCGCTTCGGGCCGCCGATCGGCGTGTTCTGAAAGGGAGTTCGGATGCGGGTGGCGGATCCGGTGTGGGACGACCTCGTTTCGGCGGCATTGGTGGGAACCGGTCGGCGGCAGGCCGCCGACCTACCGGCGGACGGCGCGCTCGGCGCACTGGCCGCGCGTGTGGACCGTACGGACGAGGCCGTTCGGCTGCTCGACCTGGCCGCGATCGTGATGGTGCATCGACGCGCGGGCCGGCGTGCCCCCGCGGGTGCGCCACCGGCGCCGTGTACCGAGGTGGACCCGCGACCGACCGTGCCGGAGGCGGCGCGGGTGCGGCTGCGGATCCTGCTCGACGGTGACGGGATGGACTTCCTGCCGGAGTGGCTCGCGCTCGCCCGGACGGCGGGCCTGCGCGCGCCCGAGTCCGAGCTGCCCGCGTTGCTGACGGCCGCCCGGTCGCGGACGGATCTGCGCGAGACGGTGGCCGACCTCGCGGGACCGCGCGGGCGCTGGCTCGCGGGGCTCAATCCCGACTGGGCGTGGCTGACCCGGATCGCGGCGGGGGCCGGCGACGATCCCGTGGCGCTCTGGCGGCACGGGCAGTTCGGCGAGCGGCTCGCCGCGTTCAAGGCGTTGCGCGGCGACGACGCGGACGCGGCCCGGGGACTTCTCGAGCAGACCTGGCGCGCGGAGTCGGCGGAGGACCGCGCGGTGTTCGTGGCGGCCTTGCGCACCGGCCTCGCGGCGGCCGACGAGGGTTTCCTGGAGGCGGCGTTGGACGATCGGGCCAAGGTGGTCCGGATCGAGGCGGCGCGGCTGCTGACCGAGCTGCCGGCGGCGGCCTACGCGGCCCGGATGCGCGCGCGGGCCCGGGCCTGCCTGCGACCGGGCGAGGCGGGGCGCGTGCTCGTGGTGCCGCCGACCGAGTGCGACGACGCGATGCGGCGGGACGGGATCGCGGAGACCTCGCCGACCGGGCGCGAGGACCATTCGTGGTGGCTCGGCGAGATCGTCGCGGCGACCCCGCTCGCGGAGTGGGCGGACGTGTTCGGGGAGACCCCGGAGGAGATCGTGGCGCGTACGCTGCCGCGGCGGTTCGCCGAGGACGTCCGGGACGGCTGGGCACGCGCGGCGGTACAGCAGCGCGACGTCGCGTGGGCCAGGGCGCTCGCCGGTCGCGGCGCGCCGACCCGCCTGCTGACGGTCCTGCCCGCGGCCGAGTGCGCCGAGCACGTGGCCCGGCACATCGCCGCGCACGGCCTGTCCGAGGCGCTGCAACTGCTGACCAACTGCCCGACCCCGTGGCCCGCGACGCTCGGCGACGCGGTCCTGGACGCGTTCGCGACGGCCGCCAAGGGCGGCGGCTACCCGTGGAGCTTCAGCGGCGCCCGCGACGTGGCCGGCCGCGGCCTGGACCCGACGCTGGTCGACCGGGTGGAACAACTGGCCGAGGGCGACGGCGAATGGCCCAAGGCGTTCCGCACCCTGGCCGACACACTCCGCTACCGCGCCACGATGCGGGGAGAACTCCTGGGCCGGTAGCCCGATCGCGCGCCCCCCGAGCGCCGCGCTTCGTCCCCAGGCGCCGGCTGGGCTGGTAGTGGCTTGCGGTCTGGATATCCACGGTGCCCAGTGGCCAATGGGTTCACGGGTACAGCGCGGGCACGTCCACCACGAGGGGGAAGGGCACATCGAGCTTCATGACACCTCGATGCACTCCGGTCGCCACGTACGCGTGGGTCGCGGGATCGAGTTCGTAGACGTACAGCACGGAACGACCCGTGTCCTTCTCGATCCGCCAGAAATGTGGGATGCCCGCCTTGGCATAGAGCCCCGGCTTTACCTCGCGGTCACGTTCCTCCGACTCGGGCGACACGACCTCGACGGCGAGGCTGACATCGCCAGCCTCGAACGCGGTCAATTCCGAACTCTGCGCAGAGGCGGCGTCCACAACCATCACGTCGGGCTCCGGCCGGGACCGCCGCCCCAGGCGCAACGTCATCTCGCGGGCAACGAAGAGAGTCGCCGGAACCTGCGCTTCGAGGGTGCTGTTCAGCCTGTTCACAACCTTCATGTGAAACAGCGACTGCGGTGACGTCACGATGAGTGCTCCGTGGATCAGCTCTATCCGACGCGGAGCTTCGGGTGGAAGCCGATCGAGATCATCGGCTGTCCAGCCACCTTCGGGCCCGGGGTAGAACCATTCCGGCAGCGCCTGCGTGATCACCGGCGGCCTCCCTGCGTCAAATGGACCCCGGGACAATGGGGGGCAGAATTGCCCGAAATGGCCGAGATCTGCTCGATGTCACTCGTACGAGGGGTCTGCGGCGGATGGAGGATCGCAGAATTGGCGGCACCGCTACGAATGGGCTGACGTAACCGGGGCCCTTTCGGAGAGGACCGAATCATGACCGAACCCGATTGGCTGGGTGAGTCGCGACTGAAGGCACTGCGCATGCTGCGTGCCTTGGATGGGCTTTCTGACGGTGTGCGCTGTGAGGCTTCCGCTCAGGGGCTGGTTCTGCGCGAGAAGCCCGACGCGTGGGAGGCGAAGGTGCTCACCGAGTTCGGGCGCGCGCTCGAACCGCTGCTTCCGGGCGGAATCGTCCTCCGCGAAGGTGTGGCGTTCGTCTTGGGGGACGGCGTCGAACGGATCCCCGACCTCGCCGTCCTGGACCCCGTTGCGAGGGCTGAACTTCGGGCCGGGGAGGCGGAATCGACTTCCGGCGTATGGATGTTCGTCGAGGTGACCTCCGGCCGCGCGCGCCGCGTGGACCTGATCGAGAAGTCGGCGGAGTACGCCCGGGCCGAAGTGCCGGTGATGTTGGTCGTCGACCGCGAAACGCACGAGGTGGTCGTCCGCTTCGAGCCCGTGGACGGGCGGTACACGTACACCGGACGGATCAGGGCCGGCACCCCGGTGCGGCTGCCGGCGCCGTTCGAAGTGACGGTCGATACCGGTTTCATGCTCGATCACTTGTGACCTCCGCGGCACCCCGAAGTGTCAGACCCGGGCGGCAGGATTGGCTCTGTTCGGGTTTGTTCGAGCCATGGGGGAGCCGCTGTGACTGTGTCCGCTGAACCGGTTGAGCAGGTCGTGCTTCGGGCGCATGCCGAGGACGCGTTCGCCGATGAACTCGCGGCACTCGCCGCAGCCGACGAGCGGCCGCGACCGCCTCGGTGGAAGCTGTCGCCGTGGGCCGTCGCGACCTATCTGCTCGGTGGGACGCTTCCCGACGGAACCGTGATCTCGCCCAAGTACATCGGGCCGCGCCGGATCATCGAGGTCGCCGTCACCACGCTCGCGACCGACCGCGCGCTGCTGCTGCTCGGCGTGCCCGGGACGGCCAAGACGTGGGTGTCCGAGCATCTCGCCGCCGCCGTGTGCGGCGACTCGACGCTGCTGGTCCAAGGCACCGCCGGGACGCCGGAGGAGGCCATCCGCTACGGCTGGAACTACGCCCAGCTGCTCGCGCACGGGCCCAGCCGCGCCGCGATGGTGGCCGGTCCGGTGATGCGCGCGATGAGCCACGGGCTGGTCGCCCGGGTCGAGGAACTGACCCGCATCCCGGCCGACGTGCAGGATTCGCTGATCACGATCCTGTCCGAAAAGACCTTGCCCGTACCGGAGTTGAACGACGAGGTGCAGGCCGTCCGCGGCTTCAACCTGATCGCGACCGCCAACGACCGCGACCGCGGCGTCAACGACCTGTCCTCCGCGCTGCGCCGCCGGTTCAACACCGTCGTGCTGCCGCTGCCCGCGACCGCGGACGCCGAGGTGGACATCGTCAGCCGCCGGGTCGCCCAGCTCGGATCCTCGCTCGACCTGCCGCCGGTGGCCAGTGCCGAGGCCGAACTCCGGCGCGTGGTAACGGTGTTCCGCGAACTGCGGAGCGGCCTGACCGAGGACGGCCGGACCAGGCTCAAGACGCCGTCCGGGACGCTGTCCACCGCCGAGGCGATCTCCGTGGTGACCGGCGGGCTCGCGCTGGCCGCGCACTTCGGCGACGGCGTGCTGCGTTCGGCGGACGTCGCCGCGGGGATCCTGGGCGCGGTCGTCAAGGACCCGGCCGCCGACACCCTGGTCTGGCGCGAATACCTGGAGACGGCCGTGCGCCCGCGCGCGGAGTGGCAGGACTTCTATCGGGCCTGCCGCGACGCGGACCGCGCGTGATGCCGAACTCCCCTTCCGGGCAACCGTTTCTGCTCGGCGTCCGACACCATGGGCCCGGCTCGGCCCGGGCCGTCGCCGCCGCGCTCGCGCAGATCGAGCCGGACGTCGTGCTGATCGAGGGCCCGCCCGAGGCCGACGTGCTGCTGTCGTTCGCGGCCGACCCCGACATGCGCCCGCCCGTCGCGTTGCTCGCGCACGCGATCGACGACCCCGCGCAGGCCGGCTTCTGGCCGTACGCCGACTTCAGTCCCGAGTGGGTGGCGATCCGATACGCGACCGACCACGGCGTGCCGGTGCGGTTCATCGACCTGCCGGTCGCCGTGACGTTCGCGCTCGACCGGGCCCGCAAGGAACAGGCCCAGGAACAATCCGCCCGCGAACAATCCGCCGACGAGCAATCCGCCGACGAGGAGAAGTCGGGCCGGGAGTCGGGCGAAGGCGAGAGCCAGGGCGCGGCCGGCGACCCCGAAGCCGGCCCGGAGCCGGCCCGCGTCGATCCCATCGCCGCCCTGGCCCGGCTCGCCGGCCAGGACGACCCCGAGCGCTGGTGGGAGGACGTCATCGAGCATCGACTGCCCACCGGCACCGACGCGCTGACGCCCTTCCGGGCCCTCGGCGACGCGATGGCCGCGCTGCGCGAGGACGAGTCCGCGAGTTCGGACGAGGCCGACGTCGAGCGGCTGCGCGAAGCGCACATGCGCCAGTCGATCCGTTCCGCGCGCCGGGCCGGCCACGGCCGGATCGCCGTGGTGTGCGGTGCCTGGCACATGCCCGCGCTCGCCACGATGCCCACGGCCGCCGCCGACCGCGCGCTGCTCGCACCGCACAAGGCCAAGGTCAAGGTCGAGACCACGTGGGTGCCGTGGACCCACCGGCGGCTCGCCCAGAGCTCCGGCTACGGCGCCGGCGTCGCCTCGCCGGGCTGGTACCGGCACCTGTACGCCAACGCCGACGAGAGCGAGCTGCTGCCCCGCTGGTTCGTCCGGATCGCGTCCCTGCTGCGCGAGGCCGGGCATCCCGTGTCCTCGGCGCACGTCATCGAGGCCACCCGGCACGCGGCCGCGCTGGCGGCGCTGCGCGGGCGCCCGCTGGCCGGCCTGGACGAGACGATCGAGGCCGTCCGCGCGGTGATGTGCGACGGCGTGGACGGCCCGCTGACGCTGGTCCACGACGCCCTCGTGGTCGGCGACGTGATCGGCGAGGTTCCGGACACGGTGCCCGCCGTACCGCTCCAGCGCGACCTGTCCCGCGAACAGCGCCGACTCCGGATCAAGCCCGAACCCCTCGCCCGCAAACTCGAACTCGACCTGCGCAAGGAATCGCACGCCGACCGCAGCCGCCTGCTCAACCGGCTCGCCCTGCTCGACATCCCGTGGGGCGTGCCCGCACGCGCGCGCGAGAGCAAGGGCACCTTCCGCGAGACCTGGCGCCTGGACTGGCAGCCCGAACTCGCGATCCGGGTCGCCGAGGCCGGCGTGTGGGGGACCACCGTGGTCGCCGCTGCCGGAGCCCGCGCGGCCGACCTCGCGATCCGGGCCGACTCGCTCGCCGACGTGACCGACGTCGCCGAGCGCTGCCTGCGCGCCGACCTGCCCGACGCGCTGCCGGTGATCATGCGGGTGCTGGACCAGCGCGCCGCGCTCGACACCGACGTCGGCCGGCTCGCCGAGGCCCTGCCGGGCCTGGTGCGCGCGCTGCGCTACGGCGACGTACGCGGCACCGACACGTCCGCGCTCGCGACCGTCGTGGACGGCCTCGTGGTCCGGATCTGTGTCGGCCTGCTCCCCGCGTGCGCCGGCCTCGACGACGACGGCGCCAAGGAGATGCGCCGCCGGCTCGACGACGTGCACACCGCCGTACAGCTCTTGACGGACGGTCAGAAAGACGAGTGGTACGCGACCCTGGGCCGCCTCGCCGACCGCGAGAACCTCCCGGGCCTGCTCACCGGGCGGGCCACCCGGATCCTGCTCGACCTGGGCCGACTCGACTCCGAGGCGGCCGCCCCACGGCTGGCCCGAGCACTGACCAGGGGCGTTCCGCACCGCGAATCGGCCGCCTGGATCGAAGGATTCCTCGCGGGCGGCGGCATGCTGCTCATCCACGACGACCGACTGACGACCCTGGTCGACGAGTGGATCGCGACCACGCCGGCCGACCTGTTCACGGAGATCCTGCCGCTCCTGCGCCGCACGTTCTCGACCTTCGCCGCGGCCGAGCGCCGCACCCTGGGCGAGCGGGTCCGCACCCCGTCGCGCATCCCGGCGCCGGCCGCGACCGCCGACCTGTTCGACACCGAACGCGCCGACGCCGTACTGCCGTTGCTTGCCGAGATCCTCGGTCTCGGCCGCTCGAACGCGTCGATCTCATGAGGGGGACCATGGACGACGAACGCCTGCGCCGCTGGCGACTCGTGCTCGGCGGCGACGCCGACGGCACGGGCTGCGGACTCACCGGCGAGGACACCCGGATCGACCAGGCGCTGGCCGCGCTGTACCGCCCGGAAAGCCCGGCCCCCCGCGGCAGCCGACGCAGCAACGGCCCGCGCAGCGGCGGGCTCGGCGCGTCCGCGCCCTCGGTGGCCCGCTGGCTGGGCGACATCCGCGAGCACTTCCCGGCCGGCGTGGTGCAGATCCTCCAGCAGGACGCGATCGAGCGGCTCGACCTGACCCGGCTGCTCCTGGAGCCGGAGATGCTCGCGGCCGTCGAACCGGATGTACACCTGGTCGGCACCCTCCTGGCGCTCAACAAGCTGATGCCCGAGGCCACCAAGGAGGCGGCCCGCGCGGTGGTCCGCAAGGTCGTCGACGACCTGGAGCGCCGGGTCGCCCAACGCACCACGAGCCTGGTCCAGGGCGCGCTCGACCGCTCGACCCGGATCAACCGCCCGCGCCACCACGACATCGACTGGAACGCCACGGTCAAGGCCAACCTCAAGCACTACCAGGCCGAGCACCGCACGATCGTGCCCGAGCGCCTGGTCGGCTACGGGCGGCAGCGGCACGGGGTGCAAAAGGACGTCATTCTGTGCGTCGACCAGTCCGGTTCGATGGCGGCCTCGGTGGTCTACGCGTCGGTCTTCGGCGCGGTCCTGGGCTCGATGCGGTCCCTCAAGACCTCGCTGGTCGCCTTCGACACGAACGTCGTGGACCTCACGGACCAGCTCGCCGACCCGGTCGACGTCCTGTTCGGCACCCAGCTCGGCGGCGGGACGGACATCAACCGCGCGCTGGCCTACTGCCAATCCCTGATCACCCGCCCGGCGGAAACGGTCGTGGTGCTGATCAGCGACCTGTACGAGGGCGGCGTCCGTGACGAGATGCTCCGCCGCGCGGCGGCGATGCAGGCCGCCGGCACCTCCTTCGTCACCCTGCTCGCCCTGTCCGACGAGGGCGCCCCGGCCTACGACCACAGCAACGCGGCAGCACTGGCCGCCCTCGGCAGCCCGGCCTTCGCGTGCACCCCCGACCTGTTCCCGGAGGTGATGGCGGCGGCGATCCAGGGGATGCCACTTCCGGTACCGAAACCCTGAAGGTATGCCAAAAGGTATTCTCGGGGGTATCCTCATGGGTATGCAGACCACGGTGAAGATAGACGCCAAGCTGCGAGACCGCATTGCGCGCCTGGCCGAGCAGCAACACGTGTCGATGGGCGCGGTGATCGCTGCGGCCATAGAACGCGAGGAGAGGGCTCAGCGCTTCGCGGCCATCGACGCCGCGTACGCCCGCCTGGAGGCGGATTCGGACGAGTGGCGGTCCTACCGCAGCGAGCAGTCCGAATGGGAAGCGACGCTCGCCGACGGACTGGCTGACGAGGGCAATCGGTGAGTCCGGCTGTTCGCCCCCGACAAGGCGATGTCTGGATGGTGGACCTGGAGCCCGTGGCGGGGCACGAGCAGGGTCGGCGGCGGCCCTGCGTGGTCGTTTCGGCAGACCCGTACAACCGCTTCATGCGGGGGATGGCCATCGTGGTCCCTCTGACGAGCCGTGATCGAGGACTCCCACACCACGTGCGCGTGTCGAGTTCCGGTTCCGGGCTGACGAGCGTGAGCTTCGCCCGTGCAGAGGATGTGCGGGCGGTCTCACATGAACGCTTCGGCCGCCGCATGGGCTTCGTCGACGAGCCCGAGCTGGCCGGCATCCAGGATTGGCTCCGCGATTTCCTGGACCTTTAGCGCGGGCTTGCCGCAGGCGTGGCGTGGGATCGGCCACATCCCCATCGTCACGGTCCGTTTTGGCGTGTTCCCTGTGTCACGGTGGAACAGGCGTAAACGGGCGGATCTCGACACTTGGTGAGGCCGGGCTCGAGGGTCGCCCGGGGAGTGGGATCGAGACCCCGTTTCGGGCCTGGCGCTCGTGCCCGATAACCTGCAAGACGGATCAGCTACGCGTGCGGACGCCGTCCACCAGAGTCTGGGGGCGAGCCTGCCGGACCCTGCGCGACGACGGACGCGGCTGCGCATCTTCCGCATATCCGATCGCGATCACAAGGACGGACCCGCGTGGACCTGTTCGAGTACCAGGCGAGGGATCTCTTCGCTAAGCACGGTGTGCCGGTTCTGCCCGGTGAAGTCGTCTTCACGCCGGAGGAGGCACGGGCCGCCGCCGAGCGTATGGGCGGCAAGGCCGTCGTCAAGGCTCAGGTGAAGGTCGGTGGCCGCGGCAAGGCCGGCGGCGTGAAGCTGGCCTTCAGCACCGACGAGGTCGTCGAGAAGGCCGAGCAGATCCTCGGCCTCGACATCAAGGGCCACATCGTCAAGAAGGTCATGCTGGCCGGCCTGGCCAAGCCCGTGGACGAGTACTACGTCTCGTTCCTGCTCGACCGCACCAACCGCACCTTCCTCGCGATGGCGTCGGTCGAGGGTGGCGTCGAGATCGAGGTCGTCGCCGAGGAGAACCCCGACGCGCTCGCGAAGATCCCGGTCGACGCGAACGAGGGTGTGACCGAGGCCAAGGCCCGCGAGATCGTCGAGGCCGCGAAGTTCCCGGCCGACGTCGCGGACCAGATCGTCGCCGCGCTGCAGAAGCTGTGGACCGTCTTCGTCGAGGAAGACGCCACGCTCGTCGAGGTGAACCCGCTGATCAAGTCCGAAGAGGGCAAGATCATCGCGCTGGACGGCAAGGTCTCGCTCGACGAGAACGCCGACTTCCGGCACCCCGACCACGCCGAGTTCGAGGACAAGGACGCGGCCGACCCGCTGGAGGCGGCGGCCAAGGCCAAGGGCCTCAACTACGTCAAGCTCGACGGCTCGGTCGGCATCATCGGCAACGGTGCGGGACTGGTCATGTCCACGCTCGACGTCGTCGCGTACGCCGGTGAGAACCACGGCGGCGTGAAGCCGGCCAACTTCCTCGACATCGGCGGCGGCGCGTCCGCCGAGGTGATGGCGAACGGCCTGGAGATCATCCTGGGCGACCCCGACGTCAAGTCGGTGTTCGTCAACGTCTTCGGCGGCATCACCGCCTGTGACGCGGTCGCGAACGGCATCGTGCAGGCGCTGGAGCTGCTGAAGCAGAAGGGCGAGGCGGTCACCAAGCCGCTCGTCGTGCGCCTGGACGGCAACAACGCGGAGCTGGGTCGGCAGATCCTGACCGACGCGAACCACCCGCTGGTCCAGCAGGTGGACACCATGGATGGCGCGGCCGAGCGGGCCGCCGAGCTCGCTGCCGCGAAGTAAGGGAGACCGACCCAACATGGCTATCTTCCTGACCAAGGACAGCAAGGTCATCGTCCAGGGCATGACCGGCTCCGAGGGGATGAAGCACACCCACCGGATGCTCGCCTCCGGGACGAACATCGTCGGTGGCGTGAACCCGCGCAAGGCCGGCACCACGGTCGACGTCGACGGCACCGAGGTACCGGTGTTCGGCACCGTAGCCGAGGCCATGAAGGCCACCGGCGCGGACGTCACGGTCGTCTTCGTGCCGCCGAAGTTCACCAAGGACGCCGTCGTCGAGGCCATCGAGGCCGAGATCGGCCTCGCGGTGGTCATCACCGAGGGCGTGCCGGTGCACGACACCGCGCAGTTCTGGGCCCTCGCGGGCGCCAAGGGCAACAAGACCCGGATCATCGGTCCGAACTGCCCCGGCCTGATCACGCCGGGTCAGTCGAACGCGGGCATCATCCCGGCCAGCATCACCAAGCCGGGCCGGATCGGCCTCGTGTCGAAGTCGGGCACGTTGACCTACCAGATGATGTACGAGCTGGCCGACATCGGCTTCTCGACCGCCGTCGGCATCGGTGGCGACCCGATCATCGGGACCACGCACATCGACTGCCTCCAGGCGTTCCAGGACGACCCGGAGACCGACGCGATCGTGATGATCGGCGAGATCGGCGGCGACGCCGAGGAGCGTGCCGCGGCCTACATCGCCGAGCACATCACCAAGCCGGTCGTCGGCTACGTCGCGGGCTTCACCGCCCCCGAGGGCAAGACCATGGGCCACGCCGGCGCCATCGTCTCGGGCTCCTCGGGCACCGCGCAGGCCAAGCAGGACGCGCTCGAGGCCGTCGGCGTCAAGGTCGGCAAGACGCCGTCCGAGACGGCGCGCCTGATGCGCGAGATCATGGCGGGCTGACCCACCGGTCGCACCCGTATCCGACGAAGCCCCGCGTTCCCGCCACATCGGCGGGACGCGGGGCGTCGTCGTTCGGTACGGCTACGGCTAGGAAGTGCGGCGCACGCCGTCGTTCACGCAGCTCGTGTCGAGCGTGAAGCGCGTTACCGGGGCCAGGAACGAGTCGAAGCGGGCGGGGGACACCGCGGTCGGCAGCCACGGCGCCGAGGGCGCGAGGGGTGCGGTCGGCGCCGCCTCGGAGTGCCCGGCGTGCTGCGCGGCCGGCGGTACGGGGGCCATCGGCGGCGCGAGGTGCGCGGCCGGGGACGGAGCGATCGGCGGCTCGGGTTCGGGCGGGGCCGCGGGCGACTCGGGCGGTGCCGCTTCGACGGGGGCCTCCGACGCGTCCGACGCGTCCGGCAGGGGCGGCAGCGGCCGTTCGGCGTCCTTGCCGGTGACCGCTTGGATTCGGGACTCCGCCCGCGAGCTGTGCGACGTGCCGGGCTTGAGCAATGGCGGGATCGCCGCCACGAGGAGCGCGCCGATCGCCGCCGCGACCACCACGACGAGCACCGCGGTCCGGGTCCTGACGGCCGTGCGCACCAACTGCGGGCGGCGCCCGCGCGGCTTGTACCGCGCCGCCAGGTCGCACGTGATCGTGGTCAGGAAGCGGTGCGCCTCGGGGCAGTTCGGCGACGGGCCGGTCAGCGCGGGGACGCGCTCGGCGAGGTCCTCGTGCGCGTGCAGCAGCCGTAGGCGGGTGGTCTCGGTGGTCGCCTCGGTCTCGGCCGCGACCTGCTCGGGGGTGAGCCCGAACAGGTGGCGCAGGACGAACACCCGGCGGCGGTGGCTCCGTACCCGCTGGAGCGCGCGCAGGAGCGCGATGGCCTGCTCGCGGTGCGCGTCGTCGTCCGCGTGCGGGACGACCCGGCCGGTGCGGTCGGGGTGCGGCACCAGGCGCCACATGGCGCGGCGGAGCAGGAAGCGCCGGTTGAGCGCGAGGTCGCCCGCGAGCGTGCGCAGGCGCGGGGCGTCCTCGGCCGGGTCCGTGACCTCCGGGAGGTCGCGCCAGGCGATTGCGAAGACGTGATGGGTCACGTGCGCGGCCCGGGTGGGGCTCGCGGTCAACAGGTAGGCGTATCGCGCGATGTCGGGTGCGATGGCCGCGTAGAGGGCGTCGAACCCCTGGGCGCGCTCACGCGAGGCCGTCCGGCCGTCGTTGATGCCCATAGGGGCGTGAGGTACCCCCGAGGTGATTGATAATGCATATTAAATGACGCCAATCGATCAAATGGGGCATTTTGCCCAGTCCGACCGGCATATGCGACGTGGATCGGGATCGCGTTGGCAGCATGGGCACTGTGACCGATATGCCGGAAACCGAACGCGGATTGTCGGCTGGACCATCGGCGCCCTGGGAGGTGGCCCGCTCCGTACCGTGGGCCGGCGTCGAGGGCTTCATGACCCCCTTCACGGCGCCCGAGGAAGCACCCGACCCGACGGAGACGCCGACGCCGGACTCGGAGGCCAAGGCCGGGACCGAGACGGAAGCCGAGACCGAAGCCGAGGCAGGGACGGAAGCCGAGACGGAAGCCGCGACGGAATCCGGGACCGGGACCGAAGCCGAGGCCGGGACGGAAGCCGAGACCGAGGCCGAGACCGAAGCCGGGACCGGGACCGGGACGGATGCCGGCACAGAGACCGAAGCTCCCGCGCTGCCCCCTCGCCCCGAGTCGCCCCCCATCGGCGTCCCCCCTCGCCCGGACCACCCGCCCGGCGGACCGCCCTCCTCGGCGCCGGTGGAGTCCGCGACCGGCCCGGACGGGAGCACTCGCCGCCGGTGGCTCCCCGCGATCCCGGCCCTGCCGACTCTCCCGGCCTTCCCGGCCTTCCCTGCCCTCCCGCCGCTGTCCGCGCTCCCCGGCATCGCGGCCCTGACCCGGCTCGCCCACGCCCGCCCCGACCGCGCCCGGATCGCCCAGGCGCTCGCCCGCGGCGTCGTGTCCGGGCTGCTCGCGGCGGTGCTCGGGCTCGGCGGGGTGGCGCTGCTCGTGCTGATCGTGGCGACCTGCGGGGCGACGTCCGGCGGCTTCGACCACCCGGACGCGCTGCTTCGCGTGGTCGGCGGGATCTGGCTCGCCGCGCACCACGTCGGGTTCGAGGTCATCGAGGTCACCCACACGGCGACCGGCTCGGTCCAGCCGATCGTGACCGTCGTACCGCTGCGCCTCGCGCCGCTCGGGCTGACCGTCCCGCTGATCTGGGTGCTGTTTCGGATCGGCCGGCGGCTCGCGGACGGCTTCGTCGGGACCGCGATCGTGCTCGGGTCGCAGGTGCTGGTGTACACGGGCCTGATGTACGCGGTCGCCGCCGGCGTCGGCACGGAGAGTGTCCGGCCGGTGCTCGCCACGATCGCGTTCGCGGCACCGGCCGTGCTGATCGCGGGCGGGCTCGGCGCGTTCGGGGCGGATCTGGTGCGGTGTCCCGCGGTCCGCGCGGGCCTGGCCGCCGCCGCGGTGCTCGCGGCGGGCGGGGCGGTCGTGGTGCTCGTGTGCCTGTTCACCCACGTGAGCCAGGTCCGCGTCGCGCTCGCGCTGACCACGCACGACGCGGTCGGCTTCGCCGCGCTGGCCCTGCTCTGCGCCGCGCTCGTGCCCAACGCGATCGTCTGGGCGGTGTCCTACGCGGCGGGCACCGGCTTCGCGCTCGGCGCGGCCACCACCGTCGCCCCCACCGGCACCACCCTCGGCGCGCTGCCCACGCTCCCGCTGTTCGAGGCCCTGCCCGGCCCCGCGGCCGTGCCGTACACCGCGTGGGCGCCCATCGTGCTCCCGGCGCTCGCGGGCCTGGCGGCCGGCTTCTTCGCCGCCCGGGCCGCCCCGCCGCGCTCCTGGCTCGCCGTCGGCGTGTACGCCGCCGGAGCCGGGGTCGGCGTCGGCCTCCTGGCCCTCGCCGCCGCCCGCGCGGCCTCGGGCACGGCGGGCCTGGACAACCTCGCGCACCTGGGCCCGACCCCGTGGCGCACCGCCGCCGCGCTCGCGATCGAGATCACCGTGATCGCCGCCCCGGCCGCCTGGATCACCACATGGTGGCGCGGCCGCGCGGACCGGGGAGGGAACGGCGACCGCTCGGAAACCGCGAGGACCGCCTCCACCGACGCGGAGACGGCCCTCGGAGCGACTGTCTAGGAACCAGGAACCAGGAACCACGAACCCTGGAACGGCAATCCCTAGAACGACCCGTCCACGACCCAGTGGTAGCGGTCCGGAAGCTTGTCCAGGCAGCGCTGCTCGCCGGTCTTGGTGAGCGCGCCGTCCATGCAGTCGTAGTAGTCCTTGTTGACGGCCTGGAAGGTCCACACGCCCAACACGTACACGACCGCGATCACGCCCGTGACCAGGCCCGCGAGCGCGGTGCCCGAACGGGACCCGGCCGGCCTGCGCACGCGCGGTCGGTTGCCCGCGCCGCCCGGGGCGTGCCCCGGGTGCCGAGCGGTGCCGCCGGGGCCCTCCTCGATCCGCGGCCCGGCCGAGGCCGGGATCGTCCCGCGCACCGTCCGGATGCCGAGGACCAGGGCCGCCACGCCCAGGACCACACCCAGCACCAGGCCCAGGTCGGCCGGGAAGAACAGCGCGAAGAACACCGCCCACACCCCCGCCCACAGGGCCAGTCGGCCGTTGCGGACCCGGAGGTCCTTCGGGTCGGGACGCTCGCGCGGTTCGCGCGGCTCCCGCTGCTGCCGGTCCTCGCGGTCGCGCCGGGGACCCCCGTTGCCGCCGTCCCCTCGCCCGTTGCCGGGCACGTTCCAGGGGGCTGCCGGCGGCCGGTCGGGCGTACCCTCCGGCGGCGGGGCGTAGGGATCCCGCTCGTCGGTCTCGTTGCCGGTACTCATCCTCTGCCTGCCCTCGTCGTGCCGGATCGCGGGATTCCCTTCCCAGGATCGTACGTGTGCGGGGTGCACCGTAGCCGGGCGGCGGCGCCCATGTGGCCGTAGGGCGCGTCTGCCGCCCATCCACCCCTGCCGGTTCGGTACTGCCTACCCCCTGACGCTATCGTTGCCGACGTACGGGCGCCGCCCTGTGTTCCCGCCTCCTGCCGGGGAACGGACGCCGAACCCGTGCGACACCCCGGCGAGAGCCCGAAACATCCGGTGCTCCTCCCGCCCTTCCCTTCCGGAAAGAGCCTGAAAGCAGTGGCCGTTCACGCCCCGCGCACCCCCGGGCCGGCCCGGCTCGTCGTCCTCGTCTCCGGCTCCGGCACCAACCTCCAGGCCCTGCTCGACGCGTGCGCGGATCCCGCGTACGGCGCGAGCGTGGTGGCCGTGGGCGCCGACCGCGCGGACATCGCGGGGCTGACCCGCGCCGAACGGGCCGGAGTGCCGACCTTCGTCGAGCGCATCCCCGACCACGTCGACCGGGCCGCGTGGGACGGCGCGCTCGCCGACGCGGTCGCCGGCCACGAACCCGACCTGGTGGTCTCGGCCGGCTTCATGAAGATCCTGGGCCCGCGCTTTCTGGCCCGCTTCGAGGGGCGCACCGTCAATACCCATCCCGCCCTGTTGCCCGCGTTTCCCGGCGCGCACGGCGTGCGGGACGCGCTCGCGTACGGCGCCAAGGTGACCGGCTGCACGGTCCACTTCGTGGACGCCGGCGTGGACACGGGCCCGATCATCGCTCAGGGCACCGTCGCGGTCGAGGACGGCGATCACGCCGACGGCGGCGACGCGTTGCACGAGCGCATCAAGATTGTCGAGCGCACCCTGCTCGTCGAGGTCGTGGGCCGGCTGGCCCGCGAGGGCTACCGCATCGAAGGAAGAAAGGTCCGGATCCCCGCATGACTTCCGCCGCCCCCACCCCCACCACTCCCGACGACGAGGCACGCCGCCCGATCCGTCGCGCGCTGATCAGCGTGTACGACAAGACCGGCCTGGAGGAGTTGGCCCAGGGGCTGCACGCCGCCGGGGTCGAACTGGTCTCCACGGGCTCCACCGCCGGGCGGATCGCCGCCGCGGGCGTGCCCGTCACCAAGGTCGAGGAACTGACCGGGTTCCCCGAGTGCCTCGACGGCCGGGTCAAGACGCTGCACCCGCGCGTACACGCCGGCATCCTCGCCGACCTGCGCCTGGAATCGCACCGCGCGCAGCTCGAAGAACTCGACGTGAAGCCGTTCGACCTGGTCGTGGTCAACCTGTACCCGTTCACCGCGACCGTCGAGTCGGGCGCCACGCCGGACGAGTGCGTCGAGCAGATCGACATCGGCGGCCCGTCGATGGTCCGCGCCGCGGCCAAGAACCACCCGTCGGTCGCGGTCGTCACCAGCCCCGCGCGCTACGCCGACGTGCTCGCCGCGACCGAGGCCGGCGGCTTCGACCTCGGGCAGCGCAAGCGGCTCGCGGGCGAGGCGTTCGGGCACACCGCCGCGTACGACGTCGCCGTCGCGTCCTGGTTCTCGAACACCTACGCGCCCGCCGACGACGCGGGCTTCCCGGCCTTCCTGGGCGCGGTCCGCGGCCGCGAGAACGTGCTGCGCTACGGCGAGAACCCGCACCAGGCCGCGGCCCTGTACGTGGACGGCACCGGCGGCCTCGCGGGCGCCGAGCAGTTGCACGGCAAGGAGATGTCGTACAACAACTACGTGGACACCGACGCGGCCCGCCGCGCCGCGTACGACCACGAGCAGCCCTGCGTCGCGATCATCAAGCACGCCAACCCCTGCGGGATCGCGATCGGCGCGGACGTCGCCGAGGCGCACCGCAAGGCGCACGCGAGCGACCCGGTCTCCGCCTACGGCGGCGTGATCGCGGTCAACCGGCCGGTCACCGTCGCGATGGCCGAGCAGGTCGCGGACATCTTCACCGAGGTCATCGTCGCGCCGGACTACGAGGACGGCGCCGTCGAGGTGCTCGCCCGCAAGAAGAACATCCGCGTGCTGCGCGCCCCCGAGGCGCCGAGCACGCCGGTGGAGTCCCGGCAGATCGACGGCGGCCTGCTGCTCCAGCACACCGACCGCTTCCAGGCGCCCGGCGACGATCCGGCCGCGTGGACCCTCGCGACCGGCGAGCCCGCCGACGCCGAGACCCTGCGCGACCTGGTGTTCGCGTGGCGCGCGGTGCGCGCGGTCAAGTCCAACGCGATCCTGCTCGCGTCCGGCGGCGCCACCGTCGGCGTCGGCATGGGCCAGGTCAACCGGGTCGACTCGGCGCGGCTCGCGGTCCAGCGCGCGGGGGAGCGGGCCACCGGCTCGGTCGCCGCGTCGGACGCGTTCTTCCCGTTCGCCGACGGCCTGGAGGTCCTGCTCGCCGGTGGCGTCAAGGCGGTCGTCCAGCCCGGTGGCTCGGTCCGCGACGAACTCGTGATCGAGGCCGCCCGCGCGGCCGGCGTCACGATGTACCTGACCGGCACCCGGCACTTCTTCCACTGATCCGCAGCCGAGCCACCGAGCCGGTGAGCCGGTGAGCCGGCACTGATCCACCGCAACCGAACGGCGCGCCCCGACCGACACCGGGGGCGCGCCGTTCGCGTTTCGCGGCCCGCCCGGTGTCGACATCGTAGTCGTCGGACGACGGGGCATTTGGCATTCCGTGCAAAAGGTGCGTTGCATAGGGGGATGCAGGAGCACGCGACCCCGGGGCCACACCCGGAACGCGCACCACTCGCGTTGCCGCCCGGGCCGTCGGCGGACCCGGCCGGTCCGCCGACGCTGCCGCCGTTCCCCGCCGTGCATCCGCCCGAGCTGGATCCGAACGCGATCAAGCCGCTCGTCACGCTGACCGGCAAGCGCTTCAACTGGGCCGCCGGCGCACGCGCCGCGCTCGGCGTCGGCATTCCGTTCGCGATCGTGACCGCGACGCTGGGGATCGACGACGCCACGTTCGCCGCACTGGGCGGCTACGCCGTCCTGTACGCGGCCAAGGAGCCCTACGCGCGCCGCGGCATCACGCTCGCGCTGGTGGGCCTGGGCCTCACGCTGTCGCTGACGCTGGGCTCGCTCGCCGCCGGCACGGCCTTCCTGTACGTCCCGGTGATCACGCTCGTGGCGACCGTGGCGACCTTCCTGTGCGGCGCGTTGCAGGTCGACCGCCCCGGCGGGTACATGTTCACCCTGGTCTGCGCGATGGGGGCGTTCCTGCCGCACCAACCCGACCTGGTCCCGCAGCGCGCCGGGCTGGTGCTCGTGGGGGCCGCGGGCGCGTGGCTGGTGTCGATGTCCGGATGGCTCGTGCGCCCGCGCCATCCCGAACACCTGGCCCTGGCGGCGTGCTTCGAGGCGCTCGCCGACTTCTACGCCTCGATCGCCAACGGGCCCAGCGACGCGGCCCGCCATCGCGCGTCCGAGGCCGTGCACACCGCGTGGGTGACCGTGCTGCGCGCCGACACCAAACGCAACCGACGCACCGGCGAGGCCCGCCGCCTGCGGGTGCTGTGCCGGCGCGCCCTCGACCTCTTCCAGGCCGCGCAACTGCTCGCCGTCGAGCGCACCCGGCCCCTGCCGAGCGAGATCCCCGACACCGTGCGCGCCCTCGCCGGCGCGGTCGGCCGGCCCAAGCTGGTCCCGGTGATGCCCGCCGTGCTCGCCGACACCGAGACCGCCGCCGAACGCAACCTGCGCGTCGTGCTCAAGGCCGCCGCGCAGGCGGCCGGGCAACCGGCCGTCGCCGAGGGCGAGATCATCCACGGCCGCCGACCCACCGCGCGCGAACGGCTGCGCGCCGCGTTCGACCGCTCGTCGCTGGTCCCGCCCACCGCGCTGCGCACCGGCCTGGGTGTCGGCTTCGCGGTGCTGGCCGCCGCGGTGCTGCCGGTCGTGCACCCCGCGTGGGTCGCGATCGCGGCCGGTGCCGCGCTGCAGGGCGGCAACGTCGTGCTCGACTTCGGCCGGGTCCTGCAACGCGCGATCGGCACCCTCCTGGGCGTCGCGGTGATCGCGCTGTTCTTCCACGACCTGCTGCCGGACCCGTGGGTCGTGGTGGTCACCGTCGCGCTGCTGTTCGGCGCGACGCAGACGGTGATCACCCGCAACCTGGCCGTCGGCGCCGCGTTCGTCACGCCCGTCGGGCTCTTCCTCGCCGCCGCCGGCCGGGACGGCGCGCACGTGGGCGACCTCGCCTCCACCCGGGTGATCGACACGATCCTGGGCCTGACGGTCGGCCTGACCGCGAGCCTGATCCTGTGGCCACGCGCGTCCTCGACCCGGCTGCCGAGGCAACTCGGCCGGGCCATCCGCGCCGAGGCCATGCTGGTGCGCGCGACGGTCACCGGGAACATCGTGGACGACCCCGCGTGGGGCAGCACCCGTCGTGCGGCCCGCCGCGAAATGCTGGACCTGTGGAGCGTGTACGAGGCGGCGCTCGGCGAGTTCTCCGGCCGCCGCCTGGACGCCGAGCGGCTGTGGCCCGCGATCGTGACCACGCAGCGGCTCGGCTACCGGGTGATGACCGCGCCGGAGACGTACCGCACCAAGCCGCCCGAGCCGATCCCCGAGGACGACCTCGGCCGACTCGACGCCTACCTGGGCGAACTCGCCGCCGCCGCGGAGGAGCGCCGTGCGCCGGCCCTGCCCGAACAGCCGGACATGTGGGGGCACCCGGTCCTGCGTCAGCACCTCAAGCGGCTCGGCCAGACGATCGCCGCCGCGAACGAGCCCGTACCGTCGTGGCAGCTTCCGAAATTCGTCCACAAGCGCGTGCCGGCCCGGCCCGCACGGCTGCTGTATGGTGCCCGCCGCACGGCTGCCCCGGATACGGGACAATCGCAGCGACCGGCCCGGAACCGTGGACCAGGAGACAGAACGTGAAGGCGCAGATCCTCGACGGCAAGGCCACCGCCGCCGCCATCAAAGCCGAACTGGCCGTACGGGCCGAGGCCCTGAAGGCCCGCGGCATCACGCCGGGTCTGGGCACCGTGCTCGTGGGCGACGACCCCGGCAGCCACTCCTACGTGCGCGGCAAGCACCGCGACTGCGCGCAGGTGGGCATCGCCAGCATCCAGCGCAACCTGCCCGCCGACGCGACGCAGGAGCAGGTCGAGGACGTGGTCCGCGAGCTCAACGCGGACCCGGCCTGTACCGGCTACATCGTCCAACTGCCGCTGCCTCGGCACCTGGACGCCAACCGCGTCCTGGAGCTGATGGACCCGGACAAGGACGCCGACGGCCTGCACCCGACGAACCTCGGCCGGCTCGTGCTCGGCCAGGAGGCCCCGCTGCCGTGCACGCCGCGCGGCATCGTCGAACTGCTGCGCCGGCACGACATCGAGATCAACGGCGCCGAGGTGTGCGTGATCGGCCGCGGCGTCACGGTCGGCCGCCCGATAGGACTGCTGCTGACCCGGCGCACCGAGAACGCGACGGTCACCCTGTGCCACACCGGCACCAAGGAACTGCCGTTCCACGCGCTCCAGGCGGACATCATCATCGCCGCGGCCGGCGTCCCCGGGCTGATCAGCGGCGACATGGTCAAGCCGGGTGCGGTCGTGCTCGACGTGGGCATCACCCGCACCGAGCACGGCCTGGTCGGCGACGTGCACCCCGAGGCGTACGAGAAGGCCTCGTGGGTCGCCCCGATGCCCGGCGGCGTCGGTCCGATGACCCGCGCGATGCTGCTCACCAACGTCATCGAGGCCGCGGAGCGTCAGGTCACGAGCCTGTGATCGGGCCGCGATGATCCCGGCGCCAGGGGTCGGGAATCGCCGATTCCCACGCCCCCGGCGCCCGGATCGTCGCGGCTGTCGCCCGGCCAACAGGGACGATGAGAGGTGAGACTTGTGGCATCCACTCGGGGGCGGCGCAAGGACGGCAGGAAGAAGGAGCCGGGGACCTACCTGCCCGAGGGCGGCGCGTCGCCGACCGGGCCGGGACCACTGCGGGAATGGCCCGCGATGGTGGTCTTCGGGTGCCTGTTCGCCGCGCTCCTGACCGCCGCGCTCGTCGGCTACCGGCTTGCCACGGTGCTGATCGCGGGCACGTTCGTGCTCGCCGCCATACTGCGGCTCTTCCTGCGCGACGTGGGCGTCCTGGCGGTGCGCAGCCGCTTCACCGACGTCGCCGTGCTGTTGTTCTTCGGCCTCGGGGTGCTGCTCCTGGGCCTGAGCATCCCGGAGCCGCTGGTCGACCTGCCATGGGTGCCCAAGCGCACCGGGCAGTAGTCCGGGAGCCCGGGGGACGGGGAGCCCGACAGTCCGAGAGCCCGACAGTCCGCGAGCCCGACAGTCCGCGAGTCCGAACCCGAAGGGAGCCCGGCCACCCGCCGAGCTCCCTTCGGCGTCTCGGGGCGTCTCAGTACAGCCGGCGCGCCTCGGCCGCGATCTCGGTCGGGGTCATCCCCGCCGAGCGGGCGATCTCGGCTCTGCGGACCGCCGTGATCGCGTCGAACAGGGTCTCGCCGAGGGCCTCGCGCAGCACCGCGCTCGCCTCCAGGGCCGCGAGCGCGGCGGCCGGCGAGCCGGGCAGGCGCGGTACGCCGCCGGACGCCCCCGGATCGCCCGGCACCTCCGGCGGCAGCCGCAGGTCGTCCTCGATTCCGGCCAACCCGGCCGCGATCACCGAGCCGGTGACCAGGTAGGGGTTGGCCGTCGCGTCGAAGCACTTGAGCTCCGCGTTGGCGGTGTGCTGCCGCTCGCCCGCCATGCCGGTGATCAGGCGCAGCGCCGCCTCGCGGTTCTCCAGGCCCCAGCAGCGGTAGGCGCCCGCCCACTGGGACGGCACGAGCCGCAGGTGGCTCGCCGCGCCCGGGGCGCCGACGGCCAGCAGCGCGGGCAGCTCGCGCAGTACGCCCGCGAGGAACGCCTCGCCCTCGCGGGTCAGGCCCTGCGGCCCCTCGCCGCCGTGGCACAGGTTCACGCCCTCGCGCCACGGCGAGAAGTGCAGGTGTGCGCCGTTGCCGACCTCGCCGGGGACCACGCACGGCGCGAACGTCACGGCGTGCCCGTGCCGGGCCGCGACCGCGCGGATGGTCTCGCGCACGAGCACCGTCGTATCGGCCGCGCCGACCGGATCCTCGGGCGCGACGGACACCTCCAGCTGGCCCGCCGCGTACTCGGGGTGCACCTGAAGCACGGTCACGTCCTGGGCCGCGAGCGCCCGGATCAGCTCGCGCAGCTGGTCGGACATGCGGACCACGCGGGTCATCCCGTACGCGGCCTTGCTGAACGCGGGCACGAATCGGCCGTCCGCGTCCTCGATGCCGGTGACCCACTCGACCTCGAAGCCCATCCGCAGGGTGAGCCCGCGCAGCCCGGCGCGTGCGGTCATCCGCCGCGCGAACGTGCGCTGGCAGCCGGTGTATGGCACGCCCTCCTGGGTGTACCGGTCGCCGGGGGCCCAGGCCCAGCCCGGTTGCGCGGCCAGCGGGCGCAGCGCCGTCAGGTCCGGGACGAGCCGCAGGTCGCCGGCCGGCCCGCCGACGTGCCGGCCCGCGGTGATCGAGTCGTCGGCGAGGAACACGTCGAACACGGGGGAGAAGCCCACGCCGTGCGTGGCGACCGCGTCCAGGCGCGCGTAGGGGACCGCCTTGACCCGGGTGATGCCGGCGTTGTCGACCCAGCCGAGGACGACCGCGTCGATCGCTTCGGTGCGCGCCTCGGCGGGCGCGGGGCCGGGTGCGGAGGCGGGCTCCGCGAGGTCTGGCGACGTGTGCATGCGGTCACCCTTCGGGTGCGTACAAGTGCTCCGGGTAACGAACCTACCCGTCGGTTGTACCGGGGCGGAAACCGCTTCGGGGCGAACCTCACACCCGCGGTGGCCGAGGGGCCCCGGGCGCGGGGGTAATGTGGCGGCGAAATTATCTCGATGCCGAGCTAGCGGCGGACTGCCATCGGCGTCGGATCCCGCAGCAGCAGAGGAGACCACCGCGCAATGTCCCGTACCCCCGTCAACGTCACCGTCACGGGCGCGGCCGGTCAGATCGGCTACGCGCTGCTGTTCCGCATCGCCTCCGGTCACCTGCTGGGCCCCGACACCCCGGTCCGCCTGCGCCTCCTGGAGATTCCGCAGGCCGTGAAGGCCGCCGAGGGCACCGCGATGGAGCTCGACGACTGCGCGTTCCCGCTGCTCGACGGGATCGACATCTTCGACAACCCGACCGACGGCTTCGCGGGCGCCAACGTGGCCCTGCTGGTCGGCGCGCGCCCACGGACCAAGGGCATGGAGCGCGGCGACCTGCTCGCCGCCAACGGCGGCATCTTCAAGCCCCAGGGCGAGGCGATCAACGCCGGTGCGGCCGACGACATCAAGGTGCTCGTGGTCGGCAACCCGGCCAACACCAACGCGCTCATCGCGCAGCAGCACGCGCCGGACGTCCCGGCCGGGCGCTTCACCGCGATGACCCGCCTGGACCACAACCGCGCGCTGAGCCAGCTCGCGAAGAAGACCGGCACCTCGGTCACCGACATCGCGAAGCTGACCATCTGGGGCAACCACTCGGCCACCCAGTACCCGGACATCTTCCACGCGCAGATCGCCGGCAAGAACGCGGCCGAGGTCGTCGACGACCAGGTGTGGCTCGCCGACACCTTCATCCCGACCGTCGCCAAGCGCGGTGCGGCGATCATCGAGGCGCGCGGCGCGTCCTCGGCGGCGTCCGCGGCCAACGCGGCGATCGACCACGTGCACACGTGGGTCAACGGCACCGCCGACGGCGACTGGACCTCGATGGGTGTCGTCTCCGACGGCTCCTACGGCGTCCCGGAGGGCCTCATCTCGTCCTTCCCGGTCGTCTGCAAGGACGGCGAGTGGGAGATCGTCCAGGGCCTGGACGTCAACGAGTTCTCCCGCACCCGGATCGACGCGTCGGTGGCCGAGCTGGCCGAGGAGCGCGACGCGGTCCGCGAGCTGGGCCTGATCTGAACCGAGCCGGCGCCTGACCATCCTTGGTCGCGGCACTGACCGGTGATGACCGAGGGCGGGCCGAACGGCCCGCCCTCGGTGTGTTCCGGGAGCCCGCGCCGTCCGATCGCACCCGTCCGTCGCGAGCCCGCGAGGCGCGGTCACGGGCGGGTTTGATCGCCCTGCCGGGTCGGCGCGGCCGGCGGGCCGGCCTCGGGTGCCGCCCCGCCCAGGTACGCCCGGCCCCATCCGCCGGACGGACTCGTGCCGCCGTACAGCTCGGCCAGACCCGTGACCAGGGCGTCGAGGGTGCCGGCGAAGGCGTGGCCGGACGGTGCGGCGTAGCCGACGACCAGGCCGGGGGCCCGGTCGTCGCTCCTGTCGTGGCGATACCAGCCGAGCCGATGCACCGCCACGCCCCGCCGGGCCAGATAGGCGACGGCCTCCTCCTCGTCCGGTCCGTCGGGCGGGAGTTCGAGCAGGATCTGCAACCCGGCCGCGACCCCGCGCACCCGCAGCCGCGGTACCTCGCGGGCGAGCGCCGCGACCAGCCGGTCGCGTCGGTCCCGGTAGACGCGGCGGGACCGCCGCACGTGCCGGTCCAGGTCGCCGGCCGCCATGAACTCCGCGAGGGTGAGCTGCTCCAGCGTGCCGACGGCCAACTCGGGCCGCTTCAGCACCGCGAGCACGTCGTCGAGCAGGTGCGGCGGCAGCGCCAGCCACCCCAGCCGCAGCCCCGGCGAGAGCATCTTGCTCGCCGAGCCGGCGTACACGACGTGGTCGGCGCCGAGCCCCTGGAGCGCGCCGACCGGGTGGCGGTCGTAGCGGAACTCGCCGTCGTAGTCGTCCTCGATCACCACCCCGCCGGTCTCCGCGGCCCAGCGCAGGGCCGCCGCGCGCCGGTCGGGGTGCAGCGTGAGGCCCAGCGGCGACTGGTTGGCCGGGGTGAGCACGATCGCGTCCGCGTCCCCGCCGATCCGCGCGCCGTGCTCGTCCACCGCCAGCGAGTCGACCCCGAGTCCGGTCCTGGCCACGATCTCGCGCAGGAACGGCAGCCCCGGGTCCTCCAGCGCGATCCGCCGCGCGCCGCGGGCCGCGAGCGCGTGCCCGAGCACCGCGAGCGCCTGGGTGTAGCCCGCGCACACCACGATCCGGTCCGCCCGGGTCCGTACGCCGCGGGCCCGGCCGAGATACTCGGCCAGGCGCTCGCGCAGCTCGATCCGCCCGCGCGGGTCGGCGGCCGGCCAGAACGCGTCCGAGCCGGCCGCGGCGAGCGCACGGCGCTGGGCGGCGGCCCAGCGGGCCCGCGGGAACGCGGACAGGTCGGGGCGGCCCGGGCGCAGGTCGAAGCGCGGGGTCGAGGCGCGCGCGTACACCGGGACCGGGACCGGATCCGCGGGCCGCTCGGCGACCACCGTGCCGGCGCCCCGGTGGGCGGTCAGGTAGCCCTCGGCGACGAGTTGGGCGTACGCCTCCGCGACGGTGTTCCGGGCCATCGCCAGGTCCACCGCGAGCGTGCGCGAGGACGGCAGCCGGGTCCCGGGCGCGAGCCGACCGTCCACGACGGCCGCGCGCAGGGCCCGCTCCAGGCCGACCCGGCGACCGCGGACCGGGCCGGGTTCGAGGTAGAGGTCGACGTCACCGATGGCCCAAGAACTTCGCATGGAATTGGACCTTAATGGCGGGCCGTCCCGAATCTAGGGTCGAGCCATGAGCATTCAGCAAGAGACCGTCGAGACCCCCGTCGCGGGCGAGCCCGCACGACTGCCCCTCAAGCCCCTGCACGGCGCGGCGTACAAGGCCGCCATCGCGATGAGCAAGGCCGCCGCCGAAGGGCTCGACCCGATCGTCGTCGAGCTGATCAAGATCCGCGCGTCGCAGATCAACGGCTGCGCGTACTGCGTGGACATGCACACCAAAGACGCCCGCGAACTCGGCGAGACCGACCAGCGCATGCTCGCCATCCCCGTGTGGCGCGAAACGCCGTTCTTCACCGCCCGCGAGCGCGCCGTCCTCGCCCTGACCGAGGCCGTCACGCTGGTCACCGAGGCCCACGTCCCGACGCCGATCTGGGACGAGGCGGCCCGCTGGTTCGACGACGTCGAGATGGCCCAGATCGTCTGGTCGATCGCCGCGATCAACACCCTCAACCGGGTCGGCGTGGCCTCCCGCGCGTGGATCGCCGGAACCTACCGGCCGGACCTGGCGCGCTGACGAGCCGCGAGCGGGACCGCCCTCGACGGGCGGTCCCGCTCGTCGCGACGGTCAGGCCGGCTCGACCTCGACGCCGCCGGTGTCCACCCACGTCGGCAGCGCCTCGCGGGCCGCGAGCCACGAGCTGTGCACACCGTCCACGCCCGTGCGGGAGGCCACGATGCCGGCCGTGATCGCGCACGTGGTGTCCACGTCGCCCAGGCCCCGCGCGGTCGCCCACAGCGCGTCGTCGAGCGCGTCCGCGTGGTGCGCGGCGGTCCACAGCGCGAACGGGACGGTGTCCGGCGCGCTGATCCGCGCACCCGTCCCGAGCACGCTCGCGACGTGCCGGATCGAGGACAACCCGGACAGCCGGGCGGCGCTGCGGATGCCGGACGCGACGTCGCTCTCGGGGGTGTGCTCGGCGATCTCGGTCAGGAACTCGACCGGGTCCGGGGCGGGTTCGTCCCGACCGCGGGTGGCCAGCGCCGCGGCGATCGCGACCGCGACGGCGCCCGCGGTCGCCTCGGCGTGCGCGTGCGTGGTCTCGGCCGAGCGGCCGGCCGCGGCGGCGACGTACGCCAGGTCCCGGTCCGCGTACCACGCGCCCAGCGGCGCGACCCGCATCGCGGCGCCGTTGCCCCACGAGCCCTGGCCCTCGAACTGACGCCGTGTCACGTCCTGCCAGTGCTCGCCCTCGCGGATCGCGCGCAGCACGCCGTGCATCGACGGGCCGTAGCCGCGGTGCGCGTCGGCCTCGTACGCGGCGGCGAAGTGCTCGGCGAGCGCGTCCTGGTCGACCTCGTCGCACACGTGCAGGATGCGCAGCAGGGACAGCGCCATGGCGGTGTCGTCGGTCCAGTACCAGAGCCTGGCATCCGGTGCGACGCGATGCGTCAGGCGCTCGGTCCGGTCGGCGCCCCGATGGAAGAACCACTGTTGGCCGAAGGCGTCGCCGAGGGCGAGCCCGTGCAGGGAACGAGCCGCGTTCGCGACGCGTCGGTTACGGTCCATGGGCCCACGATGTCATCCGGGCCGGCTCCCGGACCAGGGATTTCCGGGCCCGCGGGCGGGCCCGGACGGGCACCGGAGCGGGCCTCGTACATGGCGTCGTACATTGCCCGGTCTTATCTCGACATCAAGAGGCTTGGCGTCGAAGGACTCGCTAGACTGATGGCATGAATGACGAGGTCGACCGGCTTGTCGCGGCGTGGAAGCGGGAGCGCCCGGACCTCGATGTCGAACCACTCGAGGTATTGAGCCGGGTCACTCGACTGGCGAGGCATCTGGACCGCGCCCGGCGTACCGCGTTCTCCGCGCGCGACCTCGAACCGTGGGAGTTCGACGTGCTGTCGGCGCTGCGGCGCGACGGTTCGCCGTACCAGCTCTCGCCCGGCCAGTTGCTCACCCAGACGCTGGTGACCTCCGGGACGATGACGAACCGGATCGACCGCCTCGCCGCCAAGGGCCTCGTGCTGCGGCTGCCCGACCCCGACGACCGACGCGGCGTCCTGGTCCGGCTGACCGAGGACGGCCGCGACCGGGTCGACTCGGCGATGGCCGACCTGCTCGGGCAGGAGCGGGCCATCCTCGCGGGTCTGACGGACGATCAACAGGCCGTGCTGGCGGGGCTCTTGCGATCGGTCGTAGCGCCGTTCGACAACCACGCGTGAAGCAAACCTCCGTGACCGTTTCGTGGCCATGATTCACTCTTAGTGATCAAATGTGTCAAGGACCCGTTGTGTGTCATGAATGCTCCCGTGTAGACAAGTCCCTGTGGGGAGCGGAACCGCAAGGGTTCGCCCTCGGGGAAGAGGAGCAGGGCATGACGTCCATGAACCATTCGGTCCGCGGCACACGTCGCACGCGGGCCCCGACCGTCGATCGAGCCGACCGACTCACGCCGGCCGAACTCGCGGCGCCGACCGGGCACGACTAGATCGGTCGGAACGGGGTGTGGGGGGAACGGCTCCGCTCCCGGCTCACGAAGGCGTCTTGGGGAAGTAACGCCGGAGTGGTTCGGGAACGGCGGTCCGAGGGGTGAACGCCGGGGGGCGTTGGGGGGATCGCAGGCGAGAGGGCGGGGCAGCGCGCACGGGGCGGGAAAGGTGGGGGTCGGGGGCGACTCGGGGAGAGAGGTAGTCGGTCACGAACGGCGGCGGGCCGGTGGATGACGATCCACCGGCCCGCCGCCGCGTGCGCGCTCGGACGCCCGCCCGCCCGCGCTCGGCCTCAGCCGACCGGCGGGGCCGGCTCGGGGGTGAACGTCACCGGCAGCCGTTGCAGGCCGCGCATGATCAGGCCGCCCCGCCAACGCAGTTCGGCCGCGGGTTGGGCGAGCCGGACGTCCGGCAATCGCCGCAGCAGGGTGCCGATCGCGATCTGGCCTTCGAGCCGGGCCAGCGGCGCGCCGATGCAGTAGTGGATCCCGTGCCCGAACGCGAGGTGCTGGTTGTCCGCCCGGGCGGGATCGAGCACGTCGGGATCGGTGAACCGGCGGGGGTCGCGGTCGGCCGCCGCGAGCACGACGAGTACGGGCTCGCCGGAGGGGATCCGGGTGCCGCCGATCTCGACCTCGGTGGTGCTGAATCGCCACGTGGCCACCTCGACCGGGCCGTCGTAGCGCAGCAGTTCCTCGACCGTGGGCGCGAGCAGCGCGGGGTCGGTCCGCAGGGCGGCGCGCTCGGGCTCGTGCGTCAGCAGCGTCAGCAGACCGTTGCCGATCAGGTTGACGGTCGTCTCGAAGCCGGCGAACAGCAGGATGAAGGCCATCGCGGCGGCCTCGTCCTCGGTCAGGTGCTCGCCGTGGTCGCTCGCCCGGATCAGGCCCGAGATCAGGTCGTCGTCCGCGTCGGTGAGGGTCGCGCGCTTGCGGTGGATCAGCTCGGCGAGGTAGGTCCGCATGTGCCGCACCGCGCGGGCTACTCCGCCGCGCGGACCCGAGCCGTGCCGGATCATCATCCCGGCCCAGGTCCGGAAGTCCTCCTGGTCCTCGTCGGGCACACCGAGCAGGTCGCAGATCGCGTAGATCGGCAGTGGGAACGCGAAGTCGTGGATGAGGTCGGCCTCGCCCGTGCGCGCGAAGTCGTCGAGCAGCCGGTCCGCCAACGCCTGGACGCGCGGCCGGAACTCCTCGGCCCGGCGCGGCGTGAACGCCTTGGACACCAGCCGGCGCAGCCGCGTGTGGTCCGGCGGGTCGAGGTTGAGCAGGTGCGCGCCTACCCCGGAGCGCTGCTCGCCGGGCACGCCGACCTTGCCCTGCTTCCAGGCCTGCTCCGAGCGGCGCGGGTCCTTGCTCAGCCGCGAGTCGGCCAGCGCCTGCTTGGCGTCCGCGTACCGCGTGACCAGCCACGCCTCGACGCCGCTGGGGAGCGTGGTCCGGTGCACGGGGGCGTGCTCGCGCAGGTGCGCGTAGGCCGGGTAGGGGTCGGCGACGAACTCCCGGGTGAACAGCGCGGGCCCGTCCGGTACGGCGTGCGCGGGGCACCCCGTCGAGTCGTCGGTCACCGCTGTGCGGTCCGCGCCGCGCGCAGTCCCTTGATCCCGAGCCAGCCGATCGCGTTCCCGGCCGCGAACGAGACGATCGTGAGCGCGAGGTGGATCAGGAAGAAGGCGGTCGCGCCGTCGTTCCAGGACCGGTCGTCGGCCCAGATGTTCTTGAGGAAGTTCGGCCACAGGATCCAACTCCAGATACCGAACAACACCAGACAGGCGGAGATCCCGCGGCCGATCCTCAACGCGTAGCACCCGTTCCTCGGTCAAAGCTTCAGTAAATTTGCCCCGGTTCAGTATGCGGCGGCGCGGCCGCCCGACCACAGCCGGGGGCCGCCGATACGCTCATCACATGTATGACTGGTCTCGGGCTTCTCGGAAGCCGGCCGCGCTTTGCGCCTCCGCGCTCGCCCTCACGCTGGCTTTCGCTCCGGTCGCCTCGGCGGCCCCGGCCACCGAGGAGCCGCAACCGCCATCGCCGATGTCGGATGTGGGCGGGCAGCGCCTGGCCCAGCCGGGTGTGCAGAGCGATCTGCCCGCGGGCGTACCGCCGTTGCCGGCGGTCGAGGGCTACGCGTGGCTGGTCGCGGACGCCGACACCGGCAAGATCCTGGCGGCCAAGAATCCGCACTGGAAGCTGCCGCCGGCGAGCACGCTGAAGATGCTGTTCGCGGACACCGTCCTGCCGAAGGTCGACCGCAACGCGACCCACCTGGTGACCACGGCCGAGTTGAAGACGGTCGGCGAGGGCAGCAGCCTGGTCGGGATAAAGGAGAACGAGACCTACAAGGTCGAGGACCTGTGGCGCGGCGTCTTCCTGCGGTCGGGCAACGACGCGGTGCATGTGCTGTGCGCGATGAACGGCGGCGTGGCCACGACGGTGCAGCAGATGAACGAGCGGGCCAAGCAGCTCCGGGCGGGCGACACGAACGTGGTCTCGCCGGACGGGTACGACGCGCCGGGCCAGGTCTCCAGCGCGTACGACCTCGCGCTGTTCGCCCGCGAGGGGCTCAAGAACGCCGACTTCAGGTCCTACGCGGCCACGAAGGTCGCCGACTTCCCCGGCGTCGCGGGCGCGAAGTTCCAGATCCAGAACACCAATGCGATGCTCGGCGAGTACCCGGGGATGCTCGGCGTCAAGAACGGCTACACGACGAACGCCGGGAACACCTTCGTCGGTGGTGCGCAGCGCGACGGGCACACGCTGCTCGTGAGCATCATGCACGTCGAGGGCAAGGGCAAGACGTACGAGGAGACCCGGAAGCTGCTGGACTGGGGCTTCGCGGCGCTCTCGCAGGCCAAGCCGATCGGCAACCTGGTCGACCCGATCGGGGCGCCGAGTACGAAGAAGGACGACAAGGGCGCGAAGCCGGGCGGGGCCGGCGACGGCACGACCACCAAGGCGGCTTCGTCCGCGGACGGTGACGCGTTCAACTGGGGGCTGTGGGCGGGGCTCGGGGTGCCGGCCGCGTTGGTGTTGGGTGGCGGCGTGCTCTTTGCCTTGCGGCGACGTGAGGGGAATTCGGGCGTCAGGTTCGAGGACGACGCATAGTTGCCGTCGGCTTGTGGCCGCTTGGCCTCAAGCGCCGGCCGGGCCGGCTTGACCTGGCCTTCGGCCGAGGTGGCCTCAAGCGCCGGCCGGGCTGGAGTTGGCTTGGTCTTGGGGGGTTGGCCTTTAGCGCAGGGCGGGCCGAGTTGGCTTGGTTTTTCGGAGTGGTGGGTCAGGTGGGTCGCGGGTGAAGCGTTCGAGGAGGATGGCCAGGGTTGCGGCGCCTGCGATGGTGAGGCTGTAGGTGCGCATGGGGTGGGTCGGTTTTGTGGGTGGGGTGGGGTTCGGCTCGGTGGGTGCCTGTTCGGCTGCGGCGGCCTCCCTGTCCGCGGCCTCCTGTGCGTTCGCCGTCCACGCGGCGCAGAACAGCAGCAGTCGGACCACGAAGTAGATCCACAGCAACAGCGCGACCGGAACGCCGAACGCGCCGTACGCGCTCTTGCCCGCGACGCCCGCGATGTACCCGGACACCAGCAGCTTCAGCAGTTCGAAGCCGATCGCCCCGATCAGCGCACCCTTGACCGCGACGCCGCGGTTCATCGTCAGCCGCGGCATGCCGACGAGCAGGTACAGGAACAGCACCAGGCTCGCGCCGACCGCCACCGCGAACGCGACGATCTGCAACAGGATCCGCCCCGCCGGCCGATCGTCCAGGCCGATCGAGTCGGAGATCTGCCGGATCACGATCGTGGCGAACGCGGACGCGCCCACCGACAGCGCGAGCGCGAAGCCGAGGCCGATCAGCACGCCCACGTCGGCGACTTTGCGCACGATCGCGTTGCCGGGGTCCTCGTCCCGATCCCAGATCGTGCGGATGGAGGAGCGGGTCGCGTCCACCCAGCCCGTGCCGGAGATCAACAGCAGCACGCCGCCGATCAACCCGACCGCGCCGGCGTTGCGCACGAGCGCGTCCAGGTCGAGCTTGTCGGCGATGCCGGGGACCTGCTCGGAGATCTTGTTCTGCATCCGCTCGACCTGCGACGCGTCGAGCGTGGCGGCCACCACGGCCGCGGCGAGTGTGATCAGCGGGAACAGCGACAGGAAGCCGTAGTAGGTCACCGCCGCCGAGAGCCGATTGCCCTGCCGGTCGCCGTAGCGCGAATACGCCCGCCACGTGGGGCCGATGACCGGGATCCTCGCCAGTCGCTCCTTGATCGCCACGGGTGACTGCTGCCCAACCGACGGCCGACCCACACGCGACTCCGCTCCGTGACGTCCGCCCGACCGAAAGGACGTCACGGAGAGCGGACCTCACACGGGCAGGGGACCTGGCAACGACTGGCCGAACGCGAAGTCACGCTGCGGGCGCCACACCCCGTCGGCGCCGTGCTCGTAGAGGCTGAACCCCCAGATCGGGAAGACCGCGTCGTAGTCCACGAGTTCCCTGAAGGCGTGGTCGAGCACGTCGTCGGGCAGATGGTGGGCGATCGTGACGTGCGGGTGGTAGGGGAAGTGCAGTTCGCGCGCGAGCGGGCCCGACCGCACCGTGGCCTCGATCCGCTCGCAGTCCGGGATGCCGCGCGCGACCTGGACGAACACGACCGGCGAGGTCGGCCGGAACGTGCCGGTGCCGCGCAGGTGTATGTCGAACGGGTGCTCGGCGGCGGCGACCGCGCGCAAATGCTCCTCGACCTCGGACATCGCCTCGTCGGCCACCTCGGTCGGCGGCAGGAGCGTCACGTGGGTCGGGATGGCGTCCGCGAGCGGATCCCCGAACCCGGCGCGGCGGGCCTGCAACTCGCTGCCGTAGGGCTCGGGGATCGCGATCGATACGCCGATGGTGCGCTTCGCCATGTGGTGCGCCTCAGACTCCCGTCAGGCCGGTCACCGGGGGCAGGAAGCCGACGCGGTCGTACGTCCTGGCAAGGGTCTCCGACGCCACCGCGCGGGCCTTCTCCGCGCCGCGGGCGAGCACCCTGTCCAGCTCGGTCGGATCGTCCAGGTAGGCGTTCACGCGCTCCTGGAAGGGCGTCACGAACTCGACGAGCACCTCCGCCACCTCCTTCTTCAGGTCGCCGTAACCCCTGCCCGCGAATCGCTCCTCCAACGCGGTGATCGCGGTGCCGGAGAGCGCCGAGTGGATCGTGAGCAGGTTGGACACGCCCGGCTTCCCGGTCTCGTCGAAGCGCACCTCGGTGCCGGTGTCGGTGACCGCGCTGCGGATCTTCTTCGCGCTGACCTTCGGATCGTCGAGCAGGTTGACGATGCCCTTGGGCGCCGAGGCCGACTTGCTCATCTTGATCGTCGGGTCCTGGAGGTCGACGATCCGGGCCGTCTCCTTGACGATGAACGGCTTGGGGATCGTGAACGTGTCCCCGAACGTCGTGTTGAAGCGCTGCGCGATGTCGCGCGTCAGCTCCAGGTGCTGGCGCTGGTCCTCGCCGACCGGGACGGCGTCGGCCTGGTAGAGCAGGATGTCGGCGACCTGGAGGACCGGGTACGTGAACAGGCCCACGGTGGTGCGATCGGAGCCCTGCTTCGCGGACTTGTCCTTGAACTGGGTCATCCGCGCGGCCTCGCCGAAGCCGGTCACGCAGTTCATGATCCAGGCGAGCTGCGCGTGCTCGGCCACGTGGCTCTGCACGAACAGGGTGCACCGCTCGGGGTCGAGGCCGACCGCGAGGAGCTGCGCGGCCGAGACCCGGGTGCGCTCGCGCAATTCCTTCGGATCCTGCGGAACCGTGATGGCGTGCAGATCGACTACGCAGTAGAAGGCATCGTGGCTGTCCTGGAACGGGACCCACTGACGGATCGCACCCAGGTAGTTGCCCAGGTGGAACGAATCCGCGGTGGGCTGGATTCCGGACAGAACACGGGGACGCGTCGATGCCATGTCCCCATTCTCTCAGGCGCGTGGGGCTGCTTCGCTCAGGGGAGCCGCGCGGCCCCCACGCCGGGCGCACAACAAAGCGCGCGAGCGCCCATGCCGACACGCAACGATCGTGCGGTGGTGGACAACGCAGCCGCCTTTACGCTGCCCGAACCGCGATCTAGGCTGGGCAAGGCCGACACAGAGGGTCGCCGACCGCACATCCACGGTGACGATCGGGCTCGGTCTTCACTGCACGGCACGGTCGGCGTGGCCCGGAAACCCCGAGCGCACGCCCGCCGCCGCCGTCCGCGAGAAGGGGATATCGCGTGCGCCTCACCTCGTGCTGCGGTCGATCGGGCCGCTCCGACCGGCGGTCGGAGCGCATATCGCCCGGAGTCGAGCGCGCACGGGTGCCCCGGCAGCGTCGGCGCGGTTTCGTCGCGCCGCGCGCGGCCGAGCTGCGGCACTTCGTGATGTGTCCGCCGGTGTTCCCGCGTACGGCCGCCACCGCGACCGACGGAGCGTTCGGGCACGAGGGCGGATCGGCGACCCCGATGGGCCAGTGGGAGCATCTGCGCCGGACCCTGATCGCGCTCGGCCACCGGGTCAGCCTGGTCGCGGGCCGCCCCGGCCTGCCCGACATGGTCTTCGCCGCGCGGGCCGCGACCGTCGTGGGCGATCGGGTGCTCGGCGCACGGCACCGCTCGGCGTGGCGCAACGCCGAGACGGCGGCCTATCTGGGCTGGTTCGCCGAACGCGGCTTCCGGAGCCGTCTGGAGCCGGTGTTCGCGCACGAGGGCGAGATCGACCTGATCCCGGCCGGCCCCCGACTGCTCGCCGCCGTCGGACCGTTGACGGAGCCGGCCGCGCACGCCGAGGCGGCGGCGTTCTTCGACCTGCCGGTGGTCCCGCTCGAACTCGCCGACCCGCGTTTCCCCGCCCTCGGGTCGGCGCTGACGGTGCTCGCCGAGCACACCGCGGCCTACTACCCGGGGGCGTTCACGCCGACCGCGTTGCGCCGGCTGACCCGGGTGTTCCCCGAGCGGATCGAGGTCGACGAGGCGGACGCGCTCGCGCTCGGCCTCGACGCGGTGTCCGACGGCCGCAGTGTCGTGCTCGGCGATACGACTCCCGCGCTCGCCACCCGGCTCGCCGGTCGCGGTTTCCGTACGATCGAGCTGGACATGTCGGCATTCGCGGCCCATGGCGCGGGCGCGCGCAGTTGCGTGCTGGAACTTCGCGCCGATCGTTGACGAGACGCGGGCCCGGGTATCTCCACTGCACACCCCGGTACGGTTTGTCCCCCATACCCGATTCCCGTGCCTTCGTACGTTTCCCCGGTTCTTCGATTCCTCGGTTCCCCGGTCTTCCCCGAAAGGACGTCATGAGCACGCAGCACGCGCCCGTACCCTCCCCCCAGCACGAGGCCGGTGTCGGCCGCACGACCGGCCCGGGAGCCGCGAGCACTCGACTGATCGAGCTCGCCGAGCACTACAGCGCGCACAACTACCACCCGCTGCCGATCGTGGTCGCGGAGGCCCACGGGGCGTGGATGACGGATGCCGAGGGTCGGCGCTATCTCGACATGCTCGCCGGATACTCCGCGCTCAACTTCGGGCACGGCAACGCGCGCCTGATCGACGCCGCGAAGCGGCAGCTCGACCGGGTCACGCTGACCAGCCGCGCGTTCCACAACGATCGCTTCGCGCCGTTCTGCGAGCAGCTCGCACAGCTCGCCGGCATGGAGATGGTGCTGGTCATGAACACCGGCGCGGAGGCGGTGGAGACCGCGGTCAAGACCGCCCGCAAGTGGGGCTACGAGGTCAAGGGCGTTCCGGACGGACAGGCCAGGATCGTCGTCGCGGCGGGCAACTTCCACGGCCGCACGACCACGATCGTGAGCTTCTCCACCGACGAGGAGGCCCGCCGGCACTTCGGCCCGTACACGCCGGGCTTCGACATCGTGCCGTACGGCGACGCGGCGGCGCTGCGCGCGGCGATCACCGGCGACACCGTGGCGGTGCTGCTCGAACCCATCCAGGGCGAGGCCGGCGTGCTCGTCCCGCCGCCCGGCTACCTCGCCGAGGTGCGCCGGATCACCGAGGAACGCGACGTTCTGTTCATCGCCGACGAGATCCAGTCCGGCCTGGGTCGCACGGGCCGCACGTTCGCCTGCGAGCACGAGGGCGTCGTGCCGGACATGTACATCCTGGGCAAGGCGCTCGGCGGCGGCATCGTGCCGATCTCGGCCGTGGTGTCCTCGCGCGACGTGCTCGGCGTGTTCGCGCCGGGCGAGCACGGCTCGACCTTCGGTGGGAACCCGCTCGCGTGCGCGGTGGGTCTGGAGGTGCTGGAGATCCTGCGCTCCGGCGAGTTCCAGCAGCGCTCGGCCGAGCTGGGCGACCACCTGCACCGCGAACTCGCCGCGCTGGTCGGCCACTCGGTGGTCACCGTGCGCGGACGCGGGCTGTGGGCGGGCGTCGACATCGACCCGGCGTACGGCACCGCGCGCGCGGTGTCGCAGGCGTTGATGGACCGCGGTGTGCTGGTCAAGGACACCCACGGCCAGACGATTCGGATCGCCCCGCCGCTGGTGATCTCGAAGGAGGACCTGGAGTGGTCGCTGGACCAGCTGCGCGCGGTCCTGGGCTGATCTTCGAGGCGGCGCGAGCACCGTCGCGTCCTTGCCGCGGGACCCCGCCGGAGGTCGGCGGGGTCCCGCGGCGTGCGGTACGCGGTAGTTCGAGGTCGGGTCAGTCGGCGAGCACGCCGAGGTCGATCTCGCGGAGGCGGTCCGGGTCCGCGATCACGTCGATCCCGGTGATCCCGTCGTCCGTGACGGTGAAGCAGAGCACCAGGAACAGCCGTCCCCGGGGGGCCATCACGAGCCCGACCGTGCCGTCGATCAGCGCCGGTCCGGTGAACCGGGCCCGGCCCATGGCGGCCATCGCGCCCTTGGCGACGGTGTGGGCCCCCAGGATCACGACGGGTTCGAGGGTGGGGCCGACCGCGGGGTCGGCTCGGAGCACCACGTCGGGATGGAGCAGCGCGACCAGCGCCTCGAAGTCCCCGCCGCGGGTGGCGGCCAGGAAGGCGTCGACGACCACGCGCCTGCGGGTCGGGTCGGTGTCGGGCGCCGGGGTGCCGCCCTTGACCCGGCGGCGGGCGCGGCTCGCGAGCTGGCGGGCCGCGGCCGGGGAGCGCTCGAGCATCGGGCCGATCTCGTCGAAGGGCACGGCGAACATGTCGTGCAGCACGAAGGCGAGCCGCTCGGCCGGTGCCAGCGTGTCGAGCACCACCAGCAGCGCCAGCCCGACCGAGTCGGCCATCAACGCTTCCTGCTCGGGGTCGGCACCCTCCTCCTGACCGAAGGTCGGGTCGGGCGCGTGCGCGTCCAGCGGATCCTCGCGTCGCGTCTCGCGCGAGCGCAGCATGTTCAGACACACCCGGGCCACCACCGTGGTCAGCCACCCGGTGAGGTTCTCGACGCCTTCGGTGCCGGCCCGACTGGCGCGCAGCCAGGTCTCCTGCACGGCGTCGTCGGCCTCACTCGCCGAGCCGAGCATCCGGTAGGCCACCGCTCGCAGGTGAGCCCGGTCTTCCTCGAAACGCTCCGCCGACCATGCGTGCTCGTGCATCGATGACATTCCTCTTTCGCGCGGTGTCACAAGAAACGTAGACCCCGGAAAACCGGGCGACGCGACCGGGAGACCACCACCCGGTCCGCACGACTCCCGGAGCACGTCACGACGACGACCATCGAGGTCACCGGTGGCACGGGCACGCCGCGGGTGGGCCGACCCGCCATCGTCGGATCGACGGGACTCGCCATCGGGTCGCCCGCGGGCCGACCGGATCCGCCTCCGGCCGCACGAGCGACGAGGGGCCGCCCCGGCGGGACGGCCCCTCTCGTGTGCGACGCGTGTGTGATCGGCTCGACGCCGGGTCACGAGCTCCGGCGGCCCACCAGCCGGGGCTTGGGTTCGATGCCCGACAGGCCGTTCCAGGCCAGGTTGACCAGGTGCGCCGCGACCTCCGCCTTCTTCGGGCGGCGCACGTCCAGCCACCACTGCCCGGTCAGCGCGACCATGCCGACCAGCATCTGCGCGTACATCGGCGCGAGCTTCGGGTCGTAGCCCCGCGACTTGAACTCGAGCCCCAGGACGTCCTCGACCTGCGACGCGATGTCGCTGATCAACGAGGCGAACGTGCCCGTGGACTGGGCCACCGGCGAGTCCCGCACGAGAATGCGGAAGCCGTCGGTGTTCTGGTCGATGTAATCCAGGAGGGCGAACGCGGCCTGTTCGAGGAGTTCCCGCGGATGCCCTCCGGTCAGCGCGCTGGTCACCATGTCAAGGAGCGCGCTCGTCTCACGGTCGACAACGACCGCGTACAGCCCTTCCTTGCCTCCGAAGTGTTCGTAGACCACCGGCTTCGAGACGCCCGCCTTGTGGGCGATCTCCTCGACACTCGTCGCGTCGTAGCCACGCTCCGCGAACAGTGTTCGACCGATGTCGATCAACTGCTCCCGGCGCTCTTTTCCGGTCATGCGCACACGACCGCCGCCGCGCGGTGCACTCCGCCTGCTGCTCTCGGTCACTGCCCCATCATGCCGCGCGGCGAGCCGCGACCCGTTCCCGGTCCGGCCAACGCACATCCGAGACCCAGCCGAGCTTCTCCATCCAGCGAATCGCGCGTGCGCTGCTGTCGAGCTGACCGCGCAGAACGCCGTGGCGCGCGCTGGTCTGATCGGCGTGGTGCAGGTTGTGCCACGACTCGCCCATCGAGGGGATCGCGAGCCACCACACGTTGCCCGAGCGGTCGCGGGACTTGAACGGGCGCTCGCCGACCGCGTGGCAGATCGAGTTGATCGACCACGTCACGTGGTGCAGCAGCCCGACCCGGACCAGCCCGGCCCAGAAGAACGCGGTCACCGCGCCCTGCCACGACCACGCCCACAGGCCGCCGACCAGCGCGGGCGCACCGAGCGAGATCGCCACCCACATCGGGAACTGGCGGGACACGCGCACCATGTCGCGGTCCTTGAGCAGGTCGGGGGCGTACTTCTCCTGCGAGGTCTGCTCGACGTCGAACAGCCAGCCCATGTGTGCCCACCACAGACCCTTGACCAGCGCGCCCACGCTCGTGCCGTAGCGCCACGGCGAGTGCGGGTCGCCCTCCTTGTCGGAGAACCTGTGGTGCTTGCGGTGGTCGGCGACCCACCGCACCAGCGGCCCCTGGACGGCCATGTTGCCCGCGATCGCGAGCGCGATCCGGACCGGGCGCTTGGCCTTGAACGACCCGTGCGTGAAGTAGCGGTGGAACCCGATCGTGATGCCGTGGCCGGTGATGGCGTACATCACGGCCGCGAGCACGACGTCGTGCCACGACAGGCCCCAGCCCCACGCGACCGGCACCGCGGCCAGCAGTGCGACGAACGGCACACCGATGAAGAGCGCGAGCGCGATCTGCTCGGCGAAGTGCTTGCGCTCTCCGCCGAGCGTCCCGCGCGAGGCGGGGCCGGCGTCGCTCTGGGCACGCTCGTCTTCGAGCACGCCGGTGCCGGGAGAAGGGGTCATAAGGGTTCCCTCGCATGTCGGGGGCAGGCACGCTACGACTCCGTAACCTACGGAGCCGTAAGTTCCGTCAGTATGGCAGGTCATGAGCGGAAAGTGAGGTCTCTGCACAGGTCACTGTCGGTTGCGCAAATCCCTTGTACCGAACGACTTCCCGCCCCGCTCGGACGCATGCGTGAGCCGAGCGGGCGACCGCCGGTCGGCCGCCGGTCGGACCGTGGGCGACCCGTCGGCGGGAAACGGCGGGGTCGCACCGCGATTCCCGGCCGACTCGGCGGGGGGTTATTCGCGCACGGAACGCCGAGGGGCCGGCATAGTAGGTGCCGTGAAATCGGGTCGAGCCCGCTGCTCAGGCGATATGCCCGATTCATTCCGCTATGGTGTAACTCGGCAGCACGCGGGGTTTTGGTCCCCTTGGTCCAGGTTCAAATCCTGGTAGCGGAGCCTTTGGGCAGAGATGGTCGCAGTGGCGCGTGGAGCCTCCGCGCGGCGGCGCTATCCTCGTAGGGCCCGGTTCGTTCGGCTCGGCTTCGTCGTGCCGTCATTTCGTTTCTCCGGAGTCGGCCTTCGGAGTCATCGGGCGTCCCCCGCCAGCGAAGCCGAGGAGCCTTGCTCTGTGAGCCCCACCCGCCCGGCTGCCGTCGTCGTACTTGCTGCGGGTGAAGGCACCCGCATGCGTTCCAAGACCACACCGAAGGTGCTGCACGCCCTGGCCGGTCGGGCCATGGTCGGGCACGTGGTCGAGGCCGCCCGACGACTGGATCCCGAAGACCTGATCGTCGTCGTCGGCCACGGCCGCGACAAGGTCGCCGGCTACCTGGGCGACCTTGACCCGGCCGCCCGGGTCGTCGTCCAAGAGCAACAGAACGGCACCGGCCATGCCGTCCGCGTAGCGCTCGAAGGGCTCGCGGCGGACAACCGGGAGCCGGACGGTGTGGTCCTGGTCACATGCGGGGACACCCCGCTGCTGACCTCGGACAGCCTCGCCGCCCTGGTCGCCACGCACGCGACCGAGGGCAACGCCGTCACCGTCCTGTCGGCGGTCGTCCCCGACCCCGCCGGCTACGGCCGGATCGTCCGCGAGAACACCCCCGACGGACGCGGCGCGGTCACCGCGATCGTCGAGCACAAGGACGCCTCGCCCGCGCAGCGCGCCATCACCGAGATCAACTCCGGTGTGTACGCCTTCGACGGCAAGCTGCTGCGCGAGGCGCTGACCCAGATCACCCCGCACAACAGCCAGGGCGAGGAATACCTCACCGACACGCTGCACGTGCTGCGCGAGGCGGGACACCGCGTCGGCGCCGCCGCCGCCGTCGACCACCGCGAGATCCTGGGCGTCAACGACCGGGTCCAGCTGGCCGAGGCATGTCGGGTCTTCAACGACCGCCTGGTCGAGGCCGCGATGCGGTCCGGCGTCACCGTGATCGACCCCGCGACGACGTGGATCGACGTGGACGTGACCTTCGAGCCGGACGCGATCGTCCACCCCAACACCCAGCTGCACGGCGCGACCAGCATCGCCGCCGAGGCCGAGGTGGGCCCCAACTGCACGCTGCGCGACACGGTCGTCGGCGAGCGCGCCCACGTGTACAACACCACGAGCGAGGGCGCCGAGATCGGCCCCGAGGCCACCGTGGGTCCGTACACCTACCTGCGGCCCGGCACGCGGCTCGCCCGCAAGGCCAAGGCCGGCGGCTTCGTCGAGATGAAGAACGCCGTCGTGGGCGAGGGATCCAAGGTGCCGCATCTGTCCTACGTGGGAGATGCGACCATCGGAGTAGGCACCAACATCGGCGCGGCCACGGTCTTCGTGAACTACGACGGTGTGAACAAGAGCCACACGGTGGTCGGGGACCACGTGCGGGTGGGCAGCGACACCATGCTGGTCGCCCCGCTCGAGATCGGCGACGGTGCCTACACGGCCGCCGGATCGGCGATCACAGAAGATGTCCCGCCCGGTGCGATGGCGGTGGCGCGGGGGCGCCAGCGCAACGTCGACGGGTGGGTTGCACGCAAACGCGCGGGTACGGCATCGGCGGAAGCCGCCGAACGCGCGCTCGCGGCTGCGCAGGGCGTCGCGGGGGACGTGCGGGAAACGGCCGGGCCGAACGACGGTTCTGCCGAGGCGAATGGCAAGGAGACGGTGCTGTGAGCGGGATCAAGGTGACGCCTGAGCGCAAGCTCATGCTCTTCACGGGCAGGGCCCACCCCGAACTTGCGAAGGAGGTGGCCTCGGAGCTCGGTGCGGATCTCGTTCCCACCAAGGCCTTCGAGTTCGCCAACGGGGAGATCTACGTACGGTTCGAGGACTCCGTACGAGGTGCCGACGCGTTCGTGATCCAGAGCCACACGGCTCCGATCAACACGTGGATCATGGAACAGCTGATCATGATCGACGCGCTCAAGCGGGCCTCCGCCAAGCGCATCACGGTCATCGTTCCGTTCTACGGCTACGCCCGTCAGGACAAGAAGCACCGCGGTCGCGAGCCGATCTCGGCCCGGCTGATGGCGGACCTGTTCAAGACCGCCGGCGCCGACCGGCTGATGGCCGTGGACCTGCACACCTCGCAGATCCAGGGCTTCTTCGACGGTCCGGTGGACCACCTGTTCGCGCTGCCGCTGCTGGCCGACCACGTCGGCAAGCGGGTGGACCGCGAGCGGCTCACGGTGGTGTCCCCGGACGCCGGCCGCGTGCGGGTGGCCGACCAGTGGACCGACCGCCTCGGCGCCCCGCTGGCGATCATCCACAAGCGTCGCGACCCGAACATCGCGAACGAGGTGACCGTCCACGAGGTCGTCGGTGACGTCACCGGCCGCACGTGTGTGCTGGTCGACGACATGATCGACACCGGTGGCACGATCTGCGCCGCCGCCGACGCGCTGTACGACAACGGCGCCGCCGACGTGATCGTGGCCGCGACCCACGCGGTCCTGTCCGGCCCCGCCGTGGACCGGCTGAAGAACTCGCGCATCAGCGAGGTCATCGTCACCAACTCGCTGCCGATCGAGGAGGCGCGTCAGTTCGACAAGCTGACGGTGTTGTCGATCGCCCCGATGGTGGGCCGCGCGATCCGCGAGGTCTTCGAGGACGGTTCGGTCACGAGCCTGTTCGACGGCCACGGCTGAGCATCACGCACCGATCGGGGCGCCCGCCGACCCCGATAGCTTGCGCCTGACAGGTCTCAACTCACGTACGCCGCCCCGCCGTTCGGCCGGGCGGCGTACGTGCGTCCACGCTCGGATCGGACTGTTTTGCGTCGAATGGGGGGCGCACTGTCCCTCGTTCGAGTGGTGCTTCGTCCGACCCGATTTCGGGGTGACGTAGAAGAGCGGGTAGGCTAACGGGGTTGCCCGGCGAGGGATGCGCGCTACTTGCTCCGTGATCGACGCGGTAGTTGTGTGTCGTGTGCTCCTCAAAGGCTATTCAGGGGACCCGGTGCCACTCGGGCACCATACGGACCGGCTCCGACGTTGATCGTCGGGAATCTGTTCGCATTACGGGGACCCCGCCCCGCCATCCGCCACCGCGTCGTTCGAGGAGTACCCGTCGTGTCCGAGGTCCGTATCGTCGCCGAGCCGCGTTCCGAGTTCGGCAAGGGTGCCGCCCGTCGCGCCCGTCGCGCGGGTAAGGTGCCGGCCGTCCTCTACGGTCACGGCTCCGCTCCGCTCCACCTTGCGCTTCCGGGCCACGAGCTCATGCTCGCGCTCAAGACCCCCAACGTCCTGTTCTCGCTGGACATCGACGGCAAGGCGCAGCTCGCCCTGCCCAAGGATGTGCAGCGTCACCCGATCAAGCGCCACCTGGAGCACATCGACCTCCTGATCGTCACGAAGGGCGAGACGGTCACGGTCGAGGTTCCGGTCACCACGGTCGGCGAGATCGCCCCGGGCGGTCTGCTGGAGACGGTCGTCACGGCGCTCCCCGTCGAGGCCGAGGCCACCGCGCTTCCCGAGAAGATCGAGATCGACGTCACCGGCCTGGAGCCGGGTCACTCGGTCCACGCCAAGGACATCACGCTTCCCGAGGGCACCGTCCTCGCGGGCGACCCCGACGCGGTCATCCTGCACATCCTCACGCCGTCGGCTCCGGAGCCGACCGCCGAGGAAGCCGCGGCCGAAGCCTGATTCGGTCCGTTGTCGTAGGACGAACGCGGGGACAACAGCATCATGAGTGAGTCGCAGGCCCACGCCGGCACGGAGAACAGTCCGTGGTTGGTCGTGGGCCTCGGCAATCCCGGCCCCGAGTACGCCGGGAATCGCCACAACGTCGGGTTCATGGTGGCCGACCTGCTCGCCGAGCGGGACCGGTCGAAGTTCAAGGCGCACAAGTCGCGCGCCCAGGTGGTGGAGACCCGGATCGGACCGCACCGCGTGGTGCTGGCCAAGCCGATGTCGTTCATGAACCTGTCGGGCGGCCCGGTGACCGCGCTGCGCGACTTCTACAAGATCCCGATCTCGAACATCATCGCGGTCCACGACGAGTTGGACGTCGACTTCGGCGTACTGCGGCTCAAGCGCGGTGGCGGCGACAACGGGCACAACGGCCTGAAGTCGATCACCAAGTCGCTCGGACCCGACTACCTGCGCGTGCGATTCGGCATCGGGCGTCCCCCGGGCCGGATGGACGTCGCGGCGTTCGTCCTCAAGGACTTCTCCGCGACCGAGCGCAAGGAGTTGGCGTTCGAGGTGGACCGTGCGGCCGACGCGTGCGAGGCGCTCGTCCGCGAGGGCCTGGAACGGGCGCAGAACGCGTTCAACACCTGAGCGTCCCGGCAGCAGTCGCGAAAGGGCGGTGTCCCCACGGGGATACCGCCCTCGGCGCGTTCTGGCCGGCTACCAGCGCCCGTCGTCGCGGATCCGGACCGGTGCGTGTCCCAGGATCAGCGTGCTGATCGCGGCGTCCATCGACGAGCCGATGAACCACTCGCCGGTGTGGTCGAGACCGAACACCCGCCCGCCCGGGTCGATCGCCAGATAGGCGCTGCCGCCGTCCTCGTCGCCCAGGGGCGCCAGCGGCGTACCCAGCGCGCGGCCCAGGTCGGTCAGCGTGCGCGGCAGGTGCAGACCCCGCGTGGGGTCGATCGTGAACGGCCGGCGGATCACGTCCTTGCCGGCGCCGTCGATCGCGAAGTGCATCGTGCCGAACTCGGCCCACGCCTCCAGCGCCGCGGGGAACACGCTGTGCCGATGCCCGTCGGGCGACTCGTGGTCGCTGATCTGGCGTGCCCACGTCTCGGCCTGGGTGAGGCGGCGACGGCCTGCCGTCCAGCCGGCCCGCTTGAGTTCGTGGATCACGTCGGAGGAGAAGCGGGACACGTCAGCCGCTTTCCGTCGGCGTCACGCCGAAGTGGTCGAGCATCGGCGCGCAGGAACGACACGGCGGTTGATACGTGTCGTGGTGCGGGTCGCCGTCCTCACGGATCCGACGCAGCGTCAGCTTGGCGCCCTTGAGCGAACGCCGGGCCTCCTGCACCGTGAACGGCCGCCTGGCCGCGCGCTTGCTCCGCGTCGCCTCGGCCTCGAAGAGGTGCTCGGACACCAGTTCGACCTCGGGGCACCGGCCCCGCCAGCGCTCGCGCGCCTCGGCCGGGAGCGCCACCAGGAAGTCCCGCACGAGCGGGTGCGGGGTCGGCACGGTGTCGCCCTTGGCTCCCGCGCGGGTCCGGACCCGCTTGCCGACGAACAGCGCGGCCGCCACGGCCGGGAGGATGCTCTCGCGGGTCGCCCGCGCCCTGCTCGGCTCCGGTACCTCGGGATCGACCGGCTCGGTCTCCGGATCCGATTCCGCCGTACGTTCCTTCGCCAGTGTCGTCGTCGGAGTACCCGCGGCCACGTGGCGTTCCCTTCTCGTTCATCGCCGCTTCGACGCGGCGATTCTGCGCCGGCGCCGTACTGCCGGCGCCCTGATCGGTGACTGTGCGTGTAACAGCGTGCCAAACCCCTTTGCGGCACGTGCAACCGGGACACCGCGGAAGATCCTCATCGCCCTGTCGAGACAGTGGATTTCCCGGTTGACCCGCGGCGAACGGGAACGGGCGCTAGCTTCGTTCGGGTGGGGGTGCCGTGCGGCGGCTGGGCCCGCGCGGCCGGGGGGTGCCGAGGAGTTGACGTTCCGTCATGTCGAATTCCGGGTCTGAGCGAGCCATTGGGCTCGCCGTCATAGGGGCCGGCTATTGGGGGCCCAATCTGGTTCGCAACGCGCAAGCCACACCCGCCTTACGGCTGGAATGGCTGTGCGATCTGGACGAGGCACGAGCACGTGCGGTCCTGGGGGAGTACAGCACAGTCCGGGTGAGCACGTCGTATCAGGACGTGCTCGCGGATCCCGCGGTGCACGCCGTCGCGATCGCGACGCCGGCCGCGACGCACTTCGAACTGGTCGCGGCCGCGTTGGAGGCGGGCAAGCACGTCCTGGTCGAGAAGCCGATCACGTCCAATCACGCGGACGCGGTGAAACTGGTCGAACTGGCCGAGCGCAGCGGCCTGACGCTGATGTGCGATCACACGTTCTGCTACATGCCGGTGGTCCGGCACATCCGCGACCTCATCCACGGCGGCGGACTCGGCGAGATCCGCTTCTTCGACTCGGTGCGGATCAACCTCGGGCTGGTCCAGCCCGATGTGGACGTGCTGTGGGATCTGGCGCCGCACGACCTGTCGATCCTCGACTTCATCCTGCCGCCCGGCGTGCACCCGGTGTCGGTGTCCGCGCACGGCGCGGACCCGCTCGGGACGGGCCGCGCGTGCCTGGCCTATCTCGTGCTGCGGCTCAACACCGGTGCCATCGCGCACGTGCACGTGAACTGGCTCTCGCCGACCAAGGTCCGCACCACGATCATCGGCGGCTCGCGGCGCACGGTCGTGTGGGACGACACCAACCCCGCCGCCCGACTCCAGGTGCACGACAAGGGGATCGACCTGGCCGCCGACGCCGCGCTCTCGCCGGAGGCGCGCCGGGAGAAGCTGATCTCCTACCGGGTCGGCGACGTGGTCGCGCCGGCGCTGCCCGAACGCGAGGCGCTGCGCGCGGTGATGGCCGAGTTCGCGGACGCGATCACGACCTCGCGGCCCCCGCTCACCGACGGCCGCGCCGGCCTTCGGGTCCTGGAGGTCTTGGAGGCCGCCTCGCGCAGCCTGGAACTGGGCGGCGTCACCGTCGCGTTGGGGGAGCACTGATGGGTGTCGAGATCGCCGGTTCGCGCTGCGTGGTCACCGGCGGGGCGGGCACGATCGGATCCACGATCGTGGACCGGCTGCTCGACGCCGGGGCCGCTCGGGTCGTCGTGCTGGACAACCTGACGCGCGGTCACCGCGGCAACCTGGCCCGGGCCCTGACCGACGACCGGGTCGAGTTGATCGACGGCGACATCCGGGACCGTCCGCTGCTCGCGCGCGTCATGCCCGGCACCGACGTGGTGTTCCACCTCGCCGCGATCCGGATCACCCAGTGCGTCGAGGAGCCGCGCCTGGCCCTGGAGGTGCTCGTGGACGGCACCTACGACGTCATGGAGGCGGCGGTCGCGGCCGACGTGCGCAAGGTCGTCACCTCCTCCTCCGCGTCCGTGTACGGGCTCGCCGAGGAGTTCCCGACCACCGAGAAGCACCACCCGTACGACAACGACACGTTGTACGGCGCGGCCAAGCTGTTCAACGAGGGCCTGTTGCGCAGCTTCCGGGCGATGTACGGCCTGGACTACGTCGCGTTGCGCTACTTCAACGTCTACGGCCCGCGGATGGACGTGCACGGCCTCTACACCGAGGTGTTGATCCGCTGGATGGAGCGGATCGGCAAGGGGGAACCCCCGCTGATCTTCGGCGACGGACTGCAGACCATGGACTTCGTCTACACCGAGGACATCGCGCGCGCGAACCTCCTTGCCGCGCAGGGGGATGCGAGTGGTGAGGTGTTCAACATCGCGTCCGGGTACGAGACTTCGCTGCGCGGCCTGGCCGAGCGGCTGCTCGTGGTGATGGGCGCCGACGGGCTGGAGATCGAGTACGGCCCGGCTCGCGCCAGTGGTGGGGTGACCCGGCGCCTGGCCGACACGTCCAAGGCGGCCCGCGAGTTGGGCTTCACCGCCGAGGTGGGGATCGACGAGGGGCTGCGCCGGTTGGTGGCGTGGTGGCGGGACACGGTCTGATCCGGGTTCGGCGGGTTCGGCGGCTTCGGTGGGCACAGGGGACCAGGCATACGGGGGCAGGGGGAAGGCGCGATGAGCATGGACAGAATTCCGGTGATGCGGCCCTGGATGGGCGAGGAGGAGGCCGCGGCGGCGGCGGAGGCGGTGCGCTCGGGGTGGGTGGCCCAGGGCCCGCGCGTCGCGGCCTTCGAGCGGGCCTTCGCCGCGTTCGTCGAGGTGCCGGCGGCGGTCGCGGTGTCGTCCTGCACGACCGCGCTGCACCTCGCGTTGATCAACGCGGGAGTGGGGCCGGGCGACGAGGTGGTGGTGCCGTCGCTGTCGTTCGTGGCGACCGCCAACGCGGTGCGCTACGTCGGCGCGCGGCCGGTGTTCGCCGACGTCGAGCTCGCCACCGGCAACCTCGCCCCGGCCACGATCGAACCGATCCTGACGGCGGCGACGCGCGCGGTCGTCCTGGTCGATCAGGGCGGGATCCCGGCCGACCTCGACGGCGTGCGGGCGCTCGTGGACGGCCGCGGCATCGTGGTGATCGAGGACGCGGCGTGCGCGGCGGGCTCGATGTACAAGGGCCGCCCGGTGGGAGCCGGCGCGACGTACGCGACGTTCTCGTTCCACCCGCGCAAGCTGCTGACCACCGGCGAGGGCGGCATGGTCACGCTCGGGCGCGCGGATGCGGCGCCCCGGCTGCGTCGGTTGCGCGAGCACGGGATGAGTGTGAGCGCGGCGGATCGGGACGCGGCGGACCGGGCGGGCGGCGCGCCGGTCGTGGAGTCCTACGACGAACTGGGCTTCAACTACCGGATGACCGACATCCAGGCGGCGATCGGCCTCGTGCAGCTGGGCAGATTGCCGGCGATGGTCGCACGTCGGCGCGAACTCGCGGCAAGGTACCGGGAGTTGCTCGCGGATATTCCGGGCCTTGCGATGGCGGCCGATCCCGCGCACGGCCTGACGAACCATCAGGCGTGCTGGGTGCTGCTGCCCGCGGACTTCCCGATGACGCGCGACGAACTGCTGGGCGCGCTGGCCCGGGCCGGGATCTCCGCGCGCCGGGGGATCATGGCGGCGCACCTGGAGCCGGCCTACGCCGACGTCGAGCACGTGCCGCTGCCGGCGACCGAGCGGCTGACCCGCGACTCGCTGATCCTGCCGCTGTTCCACGACCTGACGGAGGCGCAGCAGGACCGGGTGGTCGCGGCACTGCGCGCGGCGGCCGGCGTCCGGGCGGCGGTCTAGTGGCCTTTCGCGACCTGTTGATCGTCGGCGCCGGGGGATTCGCCCGCGAGACCGCCGCCGCGATCCACGACTTCCGTGCGCCGCGCGGCAGTTCGGGGTGGCGCCTGCTCGGGTTCCTGGACGACGATCCGGCCCGCCAGGGCACCGAGGTGGACGGGGTCCCGGTGCTCGGCGACGCCGAGGCGGTGCACAAGTGGCCGGACGCACTCGTGGTCGTGTGTACGGGCAGCCCGACGAATCGGTGGAGCCGGACCCGGATCGTGACCCGGCTCGGCCTGCCCGACACCCGCTGGGCCACGCTCGTGCACGTGAGCGCGGTGCTGCCGCGCACGTGCGAGGTCGGGCCCGGCTCGGTGCTGATGGCGCAGACGGTGCTGACCACGGCGGTCCGGGTCGGGGCGCACGCGCACACGATGCCGCACGTCGTGCTGACCCACGACGACGACGTGGGCGCGTTCGCCACGCTGGCCGCGGGGGTGCGGCTGGCGGGTGGGGTCACGGTGGGGCGGGGGGCGTATCTGGGGGCCGGCGCGATGGTGCGCGAGCACCGCGGCGTCGGCGCGTGGTCGCTGGTGGGGATGGGCTCGGTCGTGACGCGGGACGTGCCGCCGGCCGAGGTGTGGGCGGGGGTGCCGGCGCGCCGACTGCGGTCGGCTCCGGTACCCGCCGATGTGGACGTACGACGTCGAGGGGGAGATGTGGATGAGTGCTGACCAGACCCGGATTCCGCTGGTGGACCTGGCCGCCGCGCATGCCGAGGTGGCGGTGGAGGTCGAGGCCGGCATCGCTCGGGTGCTGGCCACGTGCGCTTTCGTGGGCGGTCCCGATGTCGCGGGCTTCGAGGCGGAGTTCGCCGCGTTCACCGGCGTTGCGCACTGCGTCGGGGTGGCCAACGGCACCGACGCGATCGAGCTCGCGCTGCGGGCCCTGGGGGTCGGCGCGGGCGCGGGCGTGGTGATGCCGGCGAACACGTTCGTGGCGACCGCCGAGGCGGCCGTCCGGGCGGGCGCGCGGCCGGTCCTGGCGGACGTGGACGAGGAGTTCCTGCTGCTCGACCCGCAGCGGGCCGCCGAGGCGCTGGCCGGCCCCGTGGAGTCGCGCGCGCTGGTGCCGGTGCACCTGAACGGGCAGCTGGCCCCCATGGGCGCCCTGCGGGCGCTGGCCGAGGCGCGCGAGGTGTTCCTGGTCGAGGACGCCGCGCAGTGCCAGGGCGCGACCCAGGACGGCCTGGGGCCGGGCGCGTGGGGGCCGCGCGGGATCGCCGCGACCAGTTTCTACCCGGGCAAGAACCTGGGCGCCTACGGCGACGGCGGCGCCGTGCTGACCGGCGACGAGGGATACGACCTGGCCCTGCGCGAACTGCGCGAGCACGGCTCCTCGCGGAAGTACGTGCACACCCGCCTGGGCTTCAACTCCCGCCTGGACACCATCCAGGCCGTGGTGCTGCGGGCCAAGCTGCGCCGGCTCGCGGACTGGAACGTCCGGCGGCGCGCGGCGGCGGCCCGCTACGACGCGCTGCTCGGCGGCGTCGAGGGCGTGCGGACTCCCGGCACCGCGCCGGGCAACGAGCACGTGTGGCATCTGTACGCGGTTCGCGTCCCGGAGCGGGACAAGGTGCTCGCGCTGCTGAACGAGGCCGGGATCGGGGCCGGCGTGCACTACCCCGTGCCCGTACACCTGCAACCCGCCTTCCGCGAACTCGGCTACGCGCGCGGCGACTTCCCGGTCGCCGAGCGATCGGCCGACGAGATTCTGACGCTGCCGCTGTTCCCGCAGATCACCGCCGCGCAGCAGGAGCGGGTCGCGGAGGTGCTCGCGGGAGCGGTGGGCGGGCTGTGACGATCGCGCCCGGCAGCATCCGCTACCTCGGCCACGCGGGCTTCGTCGTCGCGCACGCGGGCGTGTCGCTGTTGATCGATCCGTGGTTCCATCCGGCCTTCCTCGGCTCGTGGTTCCCGTTCCCGGACAACCGCGAGCTGCTGCCGCAGGTGCTGGCCGGGCGGCACGACCTCCTGTACCTCTCGCACCTGCACGAGGACCACTTCGACGAGCGGGTGCTCACCCGGCTCGACCGCGACATCACGGTGGTGCTGCCGCGCTACCGGTCCAAGTCGATGGTCGGGCGGATGCGCGCGCTGGGCTTCGACGACCTGGTCGTGCTCGGTCACCGCGAGTCGTTCACCGCCGCGCCCGGCCTGACCCTGACCATGCTGCTCGACACCAGCCACAAGGAGGACAGCGGCCTGCTCGTCGACCTCGACGGGTTCCGCTTCCTGGACCTCAACGACTGCAACACCCCACTGGGCGAACTCCCCAGCGACGTCGACCTGTTGTCCGCGCAGTTCTCCGGCGCGATGTGGTACCCGAACGCGTACGCGTACCCGGCGGAGATCCAGCGCAAGAAGACCGCCGAAGTGCGCTCGGACCTGTTCGACACGCTCGTGCGCAAGGTCCGGCTCACCGGCGCGCGTACGTACCTCCCCTCGGCGGGCCCGCCGGTGTTCCTGGACCCGGACCTGGCCCGCCACAACGATCGCGACGACACGATCTTCCCGCTGTGGGACGGCTTCGCGGCCGACTTCGCGGCGGCGTGCCCGGAGGTGGCGGTGCTCGAGGCCGCGCCGGGCGACGACCTCGCGGCGCCGACCGGGCCGGTCGAGGCGTGCCGCACCGACGCCTATCTGAGCGCCTACCGGGCCCGGCGCGAGCAGGAGTGGCGGGCCTGGGCGGAACCGCCCTACGAGCCCGTCACGCCGGCCGAGCTGGACGCGTACTTCGCCCGCCTGCAGAGCTGGAACAAGCGTTTCCTGGGCGACTGGCGCAAGGACATCCGGCTGCGCGCGGGCGGTGGTTCGTGGGCGGTGCGGCTCGGTCGGATCGCGGGCGACATCGTGCTCGAGGACGAACCGGTCGACCCCGCCTACACGATCGAGGTCCCGCAGCGGGTGCTGCGCGCGATCGTGGACGGCGCGGTGGGCTGGGAGGAGGCCCTGCTGTCGATGCGGCTCGGCCTGGCCCGGGACCCGGACGTCTTCGACCTGACCCTGATGAGCCTGCTGCGCTACGGCGAGCGTCCGGTCCAGACGATGCAGATGGTCCGCGAACGCGAGTCGGCCGCGCACGGCGAGTCCATCGAGCGGTGCGGCGTGCGGATGCAGCGCTTCTGTCCGCACGCCGGCGAGGATCTCGCGCACGCGGACGTCGAGGCCGGCGTGCTCGAATGCCCTCGGCACCACTGGAAGTGGCGGCTGGACACGGGCGAGTGCGTCTCGGGCGGCACCGTGCCGCTGCGGGTGGAGCCGGTCGACGTCCCGAGTTCGTGACCTTTGCCGGCCAACGCTCGAGACGTCCATTCGAGGTCCCGGCCGGTTGACATGACCTTCTGCGCCCCACCGGCAGTGGACAGGGTCGTCTTGCGGGCCGTCACTCCTGCGAGGGAGTGTGCGTCACTCTTCTCTCGTAATTGTCATAAAAGATGATTGATCGCGTTATTGCATCCTTTGTGTGTCGATCGCGATGCGTTCGGCCTTCAAAAGGGAAACGATTTTCTCCTGATCGTCCGGGTTTGGTCACAAGCGTGTCATGGTGCGCCGGGTGGCGGCCGCTTGGCCGTGACAAGTGCTGCTGTGGCCGAGCAAGTCATTCGCGTCCCACCCGGTTGGGGCGTGAGCGGCGTCTGTGATGACTGGAGGATGTCCATGAGCACGTGGGGATGGGTCTGCCAGGAGAACGGTTGTCCGTCGAAGTCCGACGCGGACCGCCAGCGGTACCGGTCGAAGGACGCGGCCCAGGTGGCGGCGAAGGCGCACACCAAGGCCACCGGACACAAGACCAGGGTCGTCGAGTACTGGTAACCACGGGACGCACGCCATGACGGCGCGCGGTGGCGACATCCGCGACCACCGCGCGCCGGCCGCACCGCCGGGCGGCGAGCCGCCTACAGCACCTCGATGTTGGGCCCGGGGCCGAGCACCCGCCGGCAGTCGAGGACGTACGCCGCCTCGCGCAGCAGATCCAGATCCACGTCGTCGTGGTCCACGAGCAGCACGACCGCGTCGGCCGCCGCGACCGTCTCCGCGGTCAACTCCACCCGGGTCAACCGCGCGTCCACGACCTGGGAGGTCTCCACGTGCGGATCCGCGGCGGTGACCTCGGCGCCCAGCCCGAGCAGCAGCCGGGCCACGTCCGTCGACGGCGACTCCCGCGCGTCGCCGGTGTTCTTCTTGTACGCCAGCCCCACCAGGAGCACCCGTGAGCCGTTGACCGACCGCCGGCGGGTGTTGAACGCGGCGGTGAGCCTGCGGATCACGTAGTCGGGCATGTGGTTGTTGACGTCGTTGGCCAACTCCACGAAGCGAAAGCTCTGCCCCAGCGCGCGCTGCACCCGCCAGGACAGGTACGACGGGTCGATCGGCAGGCAGTGCCCGCCGACCCCCGGGCCCGGCGTGAAGCGCAGGAACCCGAACGGCTTGGTCGAGCACGCGTCGATCGCCTCCCACACGTCGATGCCCAGGTCGTGGGCGAACATCGCGACCTCGTTCACGAGCGCGATGTTGACGTGCCGGAAGGTGTTCTCGATCAGCTTGACCAGCTCGGCCTCCTTGGGCGTGGAGACCGGCACCACGCGGTCGACCAGCGAGCCGTAGAAGCCCGCCACCACGGCCAGCGACGCCGCGTCCACACCGGAGACCACCTTCGGCGTGTTGACCAGGTTCCAGGTCGGATTGCCCGGGTCGATCCGCTCCGGGCTGTAGCCCAGGTGGAAGTCCCGACCCGCCGTCAGACCCGAGCCCTCCTCCAGGATCGGGCCGACCAGCTCCTCGGTCGTCCCCGGGTAGGTGGTCGATTCGAGCACCACGCACGCGCCCGGCCGCAGGTAGCGCGCGAGCGTGCGCGCGCACTCCTCGATGTAGCTCAGATCCGGAACGCCCTCGCGCAGCGGCGTCGGCACGGTGATCACCGCGATGTCGTAGCCGCCCAGATCGCGCGGCTCGCTCGTGGCCCGATACGCCCCGGCGTCCAGGATCGCGCGGACCTGCTCCGCCGGGATGTCCTCCACATACGACTCACCGGCCGCGAGCCGCTTGATCCGCCCCTCGTCGACGTCGTAGCCGACCACGTCGTGGCCCACCTGTGCGGCCCGAACCGCCAGCGGCAGCCCCACATAGCCCTGCCCCGCGATGACAACACGCATCCGAGAATCCCCCTCCTCGCGCAACCGCCCACCCCCGAGCGGCTGGTGACGCAACGTCAGGTACGACTGGGCAGGTGGTCGGCACGCGGTTTGGCCGCCACCCACGACGCGACGAACCCGGCCACCCGCTCGCCGCGCACGACGGCCCCGGGAAAGCGCGAGCGCAGCTCCGCGCGGCGGGCCGGGAACAACACCGGCGCGGAGCCGCCGATCCGGGACCGGACGTGACCGGGCAGCAGATGCACCGCGGGCAGCGAGGTCTCCGGATCGAGCGGGTGCTCGCGCGCCGACGCGCGGACCCAATAGCGCTCGGCACAGGCGTGCACGACGTCGGCGAGCCGGGCCCGATCGGTGGGCGCGGACAACCGGTCGAGCAGCCCGTCGCACACCACGACGTCGCAACTCCCGGACCACGCCAGCGGATCGCCCGCCTCGCGGACCAACCACCCCGTGAGTTCGGCCGATCCGTCCGCCGTCGCGACCACACGCACGTGGGCCGGTCGAACCGGCGCGTGCAGCCAGAACTCGGTCGAGCCGCCCAGATCCACGACCCGCAACCGCTCGATGTCCGGGAACGCCTCCCGGAACCACAACCACCGCCGCGCCCGCGCCCCGGCCTCCATCTGCGTGCGTGCCGCGTGCGCACGCACCGACCAGGCCCGGACGAGATGTTGCGGCTGCGGCATCGCGTAATCCCCCCTGACGAGCCCGCGGCCGAACGCCGCGAACCGCCCATCAGGCTATGGGTACAACTTCGCCCACACGCGGGAAACCGGCGAACCCGAGGCGCAGCGCCCGGGACCCGCGGAACACGACCGCGAGCACGGCCCGTTCACGGGACCTGTGAACAGGCCCCGCGAACCGGCCCCGCGAACAGGCCCCGCGAACGGCGTTGTCCGGACGCGGACATGCGGACGGCCCCGGGGAAGGATCCCGGGGCCGTCCGCCGTGTGGGGGAGCGTCAGGCGCTGGGCCAGACGATGCTCTGGATCTCGCTGTACGCGGCCAGCGCGTGCGAACCGCAGTCGCGGCCGATGCCGGACTGCTTGAAGCCGCCGAACGGGGCCTCCATGTTGCGGCCCACCGTGTTCACGCTCACGCCACCCGACCGCAGCCGGCGCGCGATGCCGTACGCGCGCGTGGTGTCGCCCGCGAACACGTACGAGATCAGGCCGTAGTCCGAGTCGTTGGCGATCCGGATCGCCTCCTCCTCGTCACCGTCGAACGGGATGACCGTCACGACCGGGCCGAAGAACTCCTCGCGCGCGATCGTCATCTCGTTCGTCGCGTCCGCGAACAGCGTCGGGGCGACGTAGAAGCCCTTCTCGAAGTCCGGCCGCTCGCCGCCGACCACCAGGCGGGCGCCCTCCTCGCGGCCCTTGGCGATCAGCGCCTCGACCCGGCCGCGCTGCACGGCCGAGATGACCGGCGTGACCTGGGTCGCGGGGTCGAGCGGGCTGCCGATCTTGAGGCCGCCCGCGTACGCCGCGAGCCGCTCGACCAGCTGGTCGTAGATGCCGCGCTGGGCGATCACCCGGGTCGGCGCGGTGCAGATCTGGCCCGCGTAGAAGCTCCACACGGTGCCGATCCCGTGCACGGCCGCGTCCAGGTCGGCGTCGTCGAGCACGATGCACGCGCCCTTGCCACCGAGCTCCATCAGCTGACGCTTGAAGGTCTTGCCCGCGACCTGCGCGATCCGCGAACCGATCAGCGTCGAGCCGGTGAAGCTGACCATGTCCACGTGCGGCGAGTCGACGGTGGCCTCGGAGACGTCCACACCCGAACCGGTGATGATGTTCAGCACGCCGCGCGGCAGGCCGGCCTCCTCGAGCGCCTCGGCCATCTTGTACACGGCCAGCGGGTCCTGCGGCGCGGGCTTGACCACGACGGTGTTGCCCATCGCGAGCGCGGGCGCCACCTTGCCCGCGGTGTTCGCGAGCGGGTTGTTGTACGACGTGATGCAGGTGACCACGCCGACCGGCTGCCGGATCTCCAGGGCGCCGAAGATGCCCGCCTTGCTGAGCGCGGTCTCCGGGGTGGCCTGCGGGTTGATCGCGAACTCGGTCGGCTCCAGGGCGCCCTTGGCGTAGCGCTTGAACCGCGAGTACGTGGTGCCCAGCTGCATCATCCCCGCGACCGCGAGCGTCGCGCCGGTCTCCGCGGATGCCAGCGGGACGACCTCGCCGCCCATCTTCAGGAACAGGTCCGCGGCGCGGTCCAGGATCCCCGCGCGCTCCTGCGGGGTGGTGCGCGACCAGGTCCCGAACGCCTCGGCGGCAGCCGCGGTCGCCGCGTTCGCCTGCTCCACCGACGCCTCGGGCGCCAGGCCCACGACCTCCTCGGTCGCCGGGTTGATCACTTCGTAGTGACCGCGCTCCGGCTCGACCCACTCGCCGCCGATGTAGAGCTTCTGCTGCGCGCTGCTCATCGTGTCCGTCGTCTCCCCTGGTCCAGCCGCTGCCCGGACTTCCGACGGCCCGCCGGAAATCCGACGACCCGTCAGATTCCTGTCCGGGGCCCATTGGACCCCCTAAAAGGCGCATTGCCAAGAGGTACGGGTAGGCGGTACTGGTCACAGTCACACGTTCTCCGGGCGGGCGCCACCGACCGGTTGAGGCGTAGGGTTGGACGGCAACCCCGGTCCTTTTCCAAGGTCGGGGCCATTCGCGTTGCGGAGGATCCAACCGGCCCATGAGCCTGACCGGTCTGCTTGACATCGTCGTCCAGGACCCCGCCGTCGCCGAGGCGGTGCGGGCCGCGTCCGAGGGCCGCGGCACCGCCCTCGACCTCGTCGGTCCACCGGCACTGCGACCGTTCGTGGTGGCCGCGATCGCGGCCCGCGCGGATCGGCCCGTACTCGCGGTCACCGCCACCACCCGCGAGTGCGAGGACCTCGTCGCCGCGCTCGGCTCGCTGCTGCCCGAGGACTCCGTCGTGGAGTACCCCTCGTGGGAGACGCTGCCGCACGAGCGGCTCTCGCCGCGCTCGGACACCGTCGGGCGTCGGCTCGCGGTGCTGCGCCGGCTCGCGCACCCGACCTCGGGCGGCCTCGCCGACTCCGGGACCGGGCGCCTGAAGGTCGTCGTCGCGCCGGTCCGCAGCGTGCTCCAGCCGCAGGTCAAGGGCCTGGGCGAGCTCGAACCCGTCGCCTTGGTGGCCGGGCAGGAGATCGAGCTCGACACCGTCGTGGAGCAGCTCGCCGCGGCCGCCTACTCACGGGTGGACCTGGTCGAGAAGCGCGGCGAGTTCGCCGTCCGCGGCGGCATCCTCGACGTTTTCCCGCCCACCGAGGAGCACCCGCTCCGGGTCGAGTTCTGGGGCGACCGGGTCGAGGAGATCCGCTGGTTCAAGGTCGCCGACCAGCGCTCACTGGAGACCGCCGAGCACGGCCTGTGGGCGCCGCCCTGCCGCGAGCTGCTGCTGACCGACCAGGTCCGCGAGCGGGCCCGTGAGCTGCTCGTGGAGCACCCGGGGCTGGTCGAGATGCTCGGCAAGATCGCCGAGGGCATCGCGGTCGAGGGCATGGAGTCGCTCGCGCCCGCGCTGGTGGACGACATGGAGCTGCTGCTCGACGTGCTGCCGGCAGGCAGCCACGTCCTGGTCTGCGACCCCGAGCGGGTACGCACCCGATCGGGTGATCTGGTCGCGACCAGCCGGGAATTCCTGGACGCGTCGTGGGCCGCCGCGGCCGGCGGCGGGGAGAGCCCGATCGACCTCGGCGCGGCGTCGCTGCGCAGCCTGGCCGACGTGCGTGAGCACGCCCGCGAGATCGGCGTGCCGTGGTGGTCGCTCAGCCCGTTCAGCGCCGACGCCGACAACGACGGCACGGAGATCGGCGCGGTCGAGGTCGAGGCATACCGCGGCGACGCCCAGCGGGTGCTGGCCGAGATCAAGGGCCGGGTCGCCGACGACTGGCGCGTCGTCCTGGTCACCGAGGGGCACGGCCCGGCGGCCCGCTTCGTCGAGACGCTGTCCGGCGAAGGGGTGGCCGCGCGCCTGGACGACGACCTGCCCACCGCACCCGAGACCGGTCTCGTGCACGTGACCACCGGCTGCATCGGGCACGGCTTCAGCTCCGAGTCGCTGCGCACGCTCGTGCTCACCGAACAGGACGTCTCCGGTCAGCGCACCTCGACCAAGGACATGCGCCGGCTGCCCAGCCGGCGGCGCAACATGGTCGACCCGCTCCAGCTCAAGCCCGGTGACTTCGTCGTGCACGAGTCGCACGGCGTCGGCCGCTACGTCGAGATGGTCCAGCGCACCGTGCAGGGCGCGCAGCGCGAGTACCTCGTGCTGGAGTACGCGCCGGCCAAGCGCGGCCAACCGGGCGACCGCCTGTTCGTGCCCACCGACCAGTTGGAGCAGGTCACCAAGTACGTCGGCGGCGAGAGCCCGTCGCTGCACCGCCTCGGCGGCGCCGACTGGGCCAAGACCAAGGCCAAGGCGAAGAAGGCGATCAAGGAGATCGCCGGCGACCTGATCAAGCTCTACTCCGCGCGGATGGCCGCCCCGGGACACGCGTTCGGCCCGGACACCCCGTGGCAGCGCGAGCTGGAGGACGCCTTCCCGTACATCGAGACGCCCGACCAGCTGTCCTCGATCGAGGAGGTCAAGGGCGACATGGAGAAGCCGATCCCGATGGACCGGCTGATCTGTGGCGACGTCGGCTACGGCAAGACCGAGATCGCCGTGCGCGCGGCGTTCAAGGCGGTCCAGGACGGCAAGCAGGTCGCCGTCCTGGTGCCCACCACGCTGCTCGTCCAGCAACACTTCTCGACCTTCTCCGAGCGCTACGCGCAGTTCCCGATCGTGGTGAAGTCGCTGTCGCGCTTCCAGACCGAGACCGAGGCCAAGGCGGTCCTGGAGGGCATGCGCGAGGGCTCGATCGACCTCGTGATCGGCACCCACCGGCTGTTCTCGGCGGACACCACGTTCAAGGACCTGGGCCTGGTCATCGTCGACGAGGAACAGCGCTTCGGCGTCGAGCACAAGGAGCAGCTGAAGAAGCTGCGCGCCAACGTCGACGTGCTCACCATGTCCGCGACGCCGATCCCGCGCACCCTGGAGATGGCGGTCACCGGCATCCGCGAGATGTCCACCATCACCACCCCGCCCGAGGAGCGGCACCCCGTGCTGACCTTCGTGGGTCCGTACGAGGAGAAGCAGATCGGCGCCGCCATCCGCCGCGAGCTGCTGCGCGAGGGACAGGTCTTCTACATCCACAACCGGGTCGAGTCGATCGACCGGGCGGCCGCGAGGATCCGCGAGCTGGTGCCCGAGGCCCGGGTCGCGATCGCGCACGGCCAGATGCACGAGAACGCGCTGGAGCAGGTGGTGGTGGACTTCTGGGAGAAGGAGTTCGACGTCCTGGTCTGCACGACGATCGTCGAGTCGGGCATCGACATCTCCAACGCCAACACGCTGATCGTCGAGCGGGCCGACAACTTCGGCCTGTCCCAGCTGCACCAGCTGCGCGGCCGGGTCGGGCGTGGCCGCGAACGCGCGTACTCGTACTTCCTGTACCCCCCGGAGAAGCCGCTGACCGAGACCGCGCACGAGCGGCTCGCGACGATCGCCCAGCACACCGAGATGGGTGCGGGCATGTTCGTCGCGATGAAGGACCTGGAGATCCGCGGCGCGGGCAACCTGCTCGGCGGCGAGCAGTCCGGGCACATCGCGGGCGTCGGGTTCGACCTGTACGTGCGGATGGTCGGCGAGGCGGTCAACCAGTACAAGGAACTCGCGGCCGGCGGCGAGGGCGCGGAGGAGGTCGCCGAGATCCGGGTCGAGCTGCCGATCGACGCGCACGTCCCGCACGACTACGTGCCCGGCGAGCGGCTGCGCCTGGAGGCGTACAAGCGGATCGCCGCGATCACCTCCGAGGACGACATCGCCGCGGTGCGGGACGAACTCGTGGACCGCTACGGTCCGTTGCCGCAACCGGTGGAGAACCTGCTGGAGGTGGCCCGGTTCCGCGCGCACGTGCGCACCGCGGGCGTCACCGACGTCACGCTCCAGGGCAACTTCGTCCGCTTCGGGCCGGTGGACCTGCGCGAGTCGCAGCAGCTGCGGCTCCAGCGGCTGTACCCGAAGACGCTGGTCAAGACCGCGACGCACCAGATCCTGGTGCCCAAGCCGATGACCGCGCGGATCGGCGGGCAGCCGCTGCGCGACGTCGCGCTGCTGGCCTGGGCGCGGGATCTGGTGGACGCGATCCTGCTGGAGCCGATCGCGGCGGCGAAGAAGTAGCGGCGCGGGCACCTCGGCCGCCGGCTCGACCATGGTGTTCCGAGGAGGTGTGGGTGAGGATGGGCGGCAGCCGGTCCGGATCTTCTCGCCGAATCTGCGGACTTCGGGCGTGCCCGCCCTTATCTTTGATCGTTGGTCACGGGTGGCACGCTTGCCGTGGCCGGCACCCGCACCGCCGTACAGCGCCATCGAGCCCCGGGAGTTCGTGTGAGTCGCACGTCGCGTTCCGTCCCTGTCGATTCCGCGTTCCGCCGGCGGCGACCCGCGGCCCGCGCCCGGGTGGCCGCGGTGGGTCTGGTCCTGGTGGCCGGATTCGCCCTCTCGGGGTGCTCGGAGTCCAGGGCCGGGGCCGCCGCCATGGTCGCCGGGGACCGCATCGAGATCTCGACCCTGAACGCCAAGGTCGACAAGCTGGAGCAGGCGTTCACCGATCGGGACCTCGCCCTGGCCGGTACGGCCGCCCAACTGGAGGCGAACCAGGCCGAGTTGGTGCAGATGATCCAGCGTCGGGTGGTCGACGAGGCGGCCCGGCGGAACAACATCACGATCAACGCGACCCAGGTGCTCCAGGCCCGGCGCACGCTGGAGCAGCAGTTCGACAACCCCGCCGAGCTGGAGGCGCGGCTGCTCCAGACCGGCGTGCTGCCCGGCGAGATCGACGACTTCGTCCGCACCGAGGCGCTCAAGCCCGAGATCGCGAAGGCACGCGGGATCGACATCTCCGCGCCCGGGGCCCGGGAGAAGCTCAACCGCTACCTCGGCGAGGTCGCGGGTTGGATGAAGATCACGGTGAACCCGCGCTACGGCACGTGGGACGCGGCGAAGCTGACGACGGTGGCGAGTGAGTACTCGTGGCTCGCTCCCGGTACCACCCCGGCCGGCAAGGCCCCCGCGGGCTCGACCACCGAGATCCCCGGCGGCTCGGCGGACAGCGGAGCCTGACCGCCGGAGCGGACCGTAGGCTGATCGCGTGAGTGACTCGCCTGCTGCTTCCGTGCCGCCGCTTGCCCGACTCGTCCTGCTCGCCGGGACCCACCGGGTCGCACCCGGTCTGCTGAGCTGGCCCGCGTGGCAGACGCTGCGCGAGGCCGCCGGCACGCCGACCGGGTGCGTCCTGACGGCGGACGCCGACCACCCGCAGCTGCCCTACCTGCGTGAGGCCGGCGTCGAGGTGGAGCCCGTCGACCTCGCCGAGGGCCCGCGCGTGATCGCCCGCCGGCTCCTGGACCGGGCCCGGACCGGGCTGGTGGTCTGGCTCGCCGCGACCGACGACGACCCGGGCCTGGGCCCGGCCCTGGCCCAGGTCGCGGCCGGCGGCGAGGACGGCGAGCCGATCCCGGAGATCGAGCTGCTGCCGGGCGCGTGGGACCTGCCGGGCGCACGACTGCTCGACCTGGTCGCGGTGATGGACCGGCTGCGCTCGCCGGGCGGCTGCCCGTGGGACGCGAAGCAGACCCACGAGTCGCTCGCGCGCTACCTGGTCGAGGAGACCTACGAGCTGGTCGACGCGATCGACTCGGGCGACCGCGACCACATGCGCGAGGAACTCGGCGACGTGCTGATGCAGGTGTTCTTCCACGCGCGCGTCGCGCAGGAGGACGAGGCGGACCCGTTCACGATCGACGACGTGGCCGGCGGCATCGTGGAGAAGCTGATCAGCCGCCACCCGCACGTGTTCGCGGACGTCGAGGCGGACACGCCGGAGGCGGTCGAGGCCAACTGGGACGCGCTGAAGGCGGCGGAGAAGAGCGGCCGTGAATCAGCCCTGGACGGCATCGCGATGAGTCAGCCCGCGCTGGCGCTGGCGGCGAAGACACTGTCGCGCACGCACCGCGCGGGCTTGGTTGTTCCGGTACCCGCGCTGCCTGTGAGCCTCGACCCGGACGACTACACCGGTCCGGACGCGATCGGCGACCTTCTGCTGGCGATCACCGATCTGGCGAGCCGTCAGGGCGTGGACGCGGAGACGGCGTTGCGCGCGGCGGCGCTGCGTCAGGGTGACCGCGTGCGGATCACCGAAGGTCCGAACGAGTGAACGAAGGTACTTTCCGCTGCGGTCGAGGCATTGATCGGCAAAGCTCAAGGCGTTGGCCCCGCACATGCGGGGATGGTCCGTTCCTGCCCCGGACGCGGAAGGCGAACCTGGCGTAGGCCCCGCGATCGCGGGGATATGAGTGGGCCCGGAATCGTTTGCTTCCGGGCCCACTCGTTGCCAGGTGGTTACACCCGGCGGAAGATCAGCGCACGCTTCACTTCCTGGATCGCCTTGGTCACCTCGATGCCACGCGGGCACGCCTCGGTGCAGTTGAAGGTCGTGCGGCAGCGCCACACGCCCTCCTTCTCGTTGAGGATCTCCAGGCGCTCCTCGGCGCCCTCGTCCCGCGAGTCGAAGATGAACCGGTGCGCGTTGACGATCGCGGCCGGGCCGAAGTACTGCCCGTCGCTCCAGAACACCGGGCACGACGTGGTGCACGCCGCGCACAGGATGCACTTGGTGGTGTCGTCGAACCTCTCCCTGTCCTCAGGGCTTTGCAGTCTCTCGCGCGTCGGCTCGTTCCCCGACGTGATCAGGAACGGCATCACGTCCTTGTACGCCTGCATGAACGGGTCCATGTCGACGACGAGGTCCTTCTCCAGCTTGAGGCCCTTGATCGCCTCGACCGTGATCGGCTTGGACATGTCCAAGTCCTTGACCAGGGTCTTGCACGCCAGCCGGTTGCGGCCGTTGATCCGCATCGCGTCCGAGCCGCAGATGCCGTGCGCGCACGAGCGGCGGAAGGTCAGCGACCCGTCCTGCTCGGCCTTGATCTTCATCATCGCGGTCAGGATGCGCTCGGTCGGGTCGGCCTCGACCTTGAAGTCCTGCCAGTACGGCTCGGCGTCGGTCTCCCCGTTGAACCGGCGGATCCGCAGCGTGATGGTGATCATCGTGTGGTCACGCTCGGCGGCCGTGGCCCCGTGCCCCTTGCCGGGCGCGGACTCTTCCACTACGGCAGTCATCAGTACTTACGCTCCATCGGCTGGTAGCGGGTGACGACGACCGGCTTGTAGCCGAGGCGGATCGAGTGCTCGCCCTTCGCGTCGACCTCGCGGAACGCCATCGTGTGTTTCATGAAGTTCTCGTCGTCGCGCGCCTGGTAGTCCTCGCGGGCGTGGCCGCCACGGGACTCCTTGCGGTTCTGCGCGCCGACGACCAGGACCTCGGCGAGGTCGAGCAGGAAGCCCAGCTCGATCGCTTCGAGCAGGTCGGTGTTGTACCGCTTGCCCTTGTCCTGGATCGAGACGTCCAGGTAGCGCTTCTGCAGGCCCTTGATGTCGGCGAGCGCCTGCTTCAGCGTCTCCTCGGTGCGGTAGACGCCGGCGTTGGCGTCCATCGTCTCCTGCATCTCGGCCCGGATCGCGCCGACCCGCTCGGTGCCCGCGCTGTCGCGCAGCCGCTCGATCAGCTCGACGACCGTGGTCTCGGGGGCCTCGGGCAGCTCGACGTACTCGTGCGACGTCGCGTATTCGGCGGCGGCGATGCCGGCGCGCCGGCCGAACACGTTGATGTCGAGCAGCGAGTTGGTGCCCAGCCGGTTCGAGCCGTGCACCGATACACAGGCGACCTCGCCGGCCGCGTACAGGCCCGGCACGACCGTGGTGTTGTCCGAGAGCACCTCGGCGTTCACGTTGGTCGGGATGCCGCCCATCGCGTAGTGCGCGGTCGGGTAGACCGGGACCAGCTCGGTGGTCGGCTCGACGCCCAGGTACGTGCGCGCGAACTCGGTGATGTCGGGGAGCTTCTCCTCGATCTGCTCCGCCGGCAGGTGGGTCAGGTCGAGGTAGACGTAGTCCTTGTTCGGACCCGCGCCGCGGCCTTCGAGCACCTCCAGGACCATCGAGCGGGCGACGATGTCGCGCGGCGCGAGGTCCTTGATGGTCGGCGCGTAGCGCTCCATGAAGCGCTCGCCGTCGGCGTTGCGCAGGATGCCGCCCTCGCCGCGGGCGCCCTCGGTGAGCAGGATGCCCAGGCCCGCGAGGCCGGTCGGGTGGAACTGGTAGAACTCCATGTCCTCCAGCGGCAGTCCCCGGCGCCACGCGATGCCCATGCCGTCGCCGGTCAGGGTGTGCGCGTTCGAGGTGGTCTTGAAGACCTTGCCGAAGCCGCCGGTCGCGAAGATGACCGACTTGGCCTGGAAGACGTGGATCTCGCCGGTGGCCAGCTCGTACGCGACGACGCCCGACGTGGTCTTGTTGCCCGCCTCGTCCTCGGCCAGGAGCAGGTCCAGGACGTAGAACTCGTTGTAGAACTCGACGTTCTGCTTGACGCAGTTCTGGAACAGCGTCTGCAGGATCATGTGGCCGGTGCGGTCCGCCGCGTAGCAGGACCGGCGCACGGCGGCCTTGCCGTGGTCGCGGGTGTGGCCGCCGAAGCGGCGCTGGTCGATCCGGCCCTCGGGGGTCCGGGAGAAGGGGAGACCCATCTTCTCCAGGTCCAGGACGGCGTCGATCGCCTCCTTGCACATGATCTCCGCGGCGTCCTGGTCGGTGAGGTAGTCACCACCCTTGACCGTGTCGAACGTGTGCCACTCCCAGTTGTCCTCCTCGACGTTCGCGAGGGCGGCGCACATGCCACCCTGCGCGGCGCCGGTGTGGGAGCGCGTGGGGTACAGCTTGGTCAGTACGGCGGTACGGCTGCGCTTGCTCGACTCCAGGGCCGCGCGCATGCCGGCGCCGCCCGCGCCGACGATGACGGTGTCGTACTTGTGGGTCTGCATGATGCTCGTTCAGTCCTCGGGTACTGGTCAGCTGCCGATGTTCGGGTCGAAGGTGAAGATCACCAAGGTCCCCAGGAAAAGCACGATCAGCGCGGACGTGTAGAGCAGCGCCTTGAGCCAGAACCGGGTCTGGTCCCGCTCCGCGTAGTCGTTGATGATCGTGCGCAGACCGTTGACACCGTGCAGCTCGGCGAGCCACAGCATGATCAGGTCCCACGACTGCCAGAACGGCGAGGACCAGCGGCCCGCGACGAACGCGAAGCCGATCCGGCTGACACCGCCGTCGAGTACGAGCTGAATGAGCAGGTGGCCCAGGACCAGAACGACCAGGAGGATGCCGGACAGCCGCATGAACAGCCAGCCGTACAGCTCGAAGTTGGTCGTCGTGGAACGCGGCGAACGCTTGCTGCGCGGGGCTTCGATCGACGGACCGCCGCCGCTGATCTTCGGGGCGTTCTCAATGGTTGCAGACACGTCAGCTCCCGAAGATGGACTTGATCGAGTGCTCGAGGATCGGATAGGCACTCCCGGCCATGAGCACGACCCAAACGCCGACGACCGTCCACAGCATCTGCTTCTGGTAGCGCGGGCCCTTCTCCCAGAAGTCCACGGCGATGATCCGCAGACCATTGAGCGCGTGGAACAGGATGGCCGCGACCAGCCCGTACTCCATCAGGTTGACGAACGGGTTCTTGTAGATCTCGATCGTCTGGTCGTACGCCTCGGGCGATACCCGAACGAGTGCGGTATCCAGGACGTGCGCGAACAGGAAGAAGAAGATGAGGACGCCGGTGACTCGATGAGCCACCCATGACCACATGCCTTCCCGGCCGCGGTAGAGCGTTCCAGCCGGCACGGAAACTACCCTCCGGGTGCGGTACAAGGGGGACGCGGCCGGCTGGGAGGGTGTCCGCATTCCGTGTCGGACCCTCTGGTTGTCGGTCGGCCCGGCCGGGTATCGGTCGCCCGGCCCCGGCCATGGTAGCCACCGTTCGGGGGCCGTCTTGTGGCAGGGCGCGCGATGTGATCCATTCCGCACGACAGAGTGGAACCATCCGAGTGACGGGGTCGTCCCGGGTCACAATTTGCTGACACCCCGTCAGCACTCGTACGGGTGAAAGCGCCACGCTTGCGGACGAAAGAACAAGGCAAGCGCTGGACCCCAGGTCAGAGGCGTGTCGGGGCGGTAAGACTGACATCACATCAAGTACGCGTATTCAATGGCCCCGTCGGTCCATACGATGCGACCCATGACGGAGGCTACTGTCGATGGCGGCACGTCTACCGGGTCCACCTTCGCGAGCCAATTCCCGCAGCCCACGCGGGAACAATGGCAGCGCCTCGTGGCCGGCGTGCTCCGCAAATCGAAGGTGCTGGGCGAGAACGACGCGCCCGAGCACCCCGAGGACCTGCTCGCGACCACTACCTATGACGGCATCAAGCTGTCACCGCTGTACACGGAGGCGGCCTCTCGACCGGGCGTACCCGGGCTGAGCCCGTTCGTCCGGGGCGCGCGGGCGGCCGGCAGCACGGCCGAGGGCTGGGACGTGCGCCAGTTGCACGCCGACCCCGACCCGGCCCGGGCCAACGAGAGCGTGCTCGCGGACCTGGAGAACGGGGTCGGCTCCGTTTTCCTTCAGGTGGGTGACGGCGCGCTCGCACCGGCCGACCTCGCCCGCGTGCTCGACGGCGTGCTGCTCGACCTCGCTCCCGTGGCGCTGGCCACCGGGGCCGACTTCGTTCCCGCCGCCGACGCGCTGCTCGCGGTCCTGCGCGCGAGCGACGTCGCCCCGGGGGAGCTGCGCGGCAACCTCGGCGCCGACCCGATCTCCCTGCACGCGCGGACCGGGGCGGGGGCGGACCTCGCCGCCGCGGCCGAGCTCGCGGTGCGGGCGCGCGCGGAGTTCCCCGCGCTCCAGGCGATCGCCGTGGACGGGCAGCCGTACCACGAGGCGGGCGGCTCGGAGGGCCAGGAACTCGGTGCGGCCACCGCGGCCGGCGTCGCCTACCTGCGCGCGCTGACGGCCGCGGGCCTGGACATCGACACCGCCCTCGGGCTCGTCGAGTTCCGCTTCGCGGCGACCGCCGAGCAGTTCCCCACCATCGCGAAGCTGCGCGCAGCCCGCCGCCTGTGGGCCCGCGTCGCACAGGCGTCCGGCGCCTCCGGGCCCGCCGGCGCGCAGCGCCAGCACGCGCTGACCTCGTGGGCGATGACCACGCGGCGCGACCCGTGGGTCAACATGCTGCGCACCACGGTCGCGGCCTTCGCGGCCGGCGTCGGCGGTGCCGACGCGGTGACCGTGCGCTCGTTCGACGCGGCGATCGGCCTGCCCGACCCGTTCTCCCGCCGGATAGCCCGCAACACGCAGGCGCTGCTGCTGGAGGAGTCGCACCTCGCGCAGGTGATCGACCCGGCCGGCGGCTCGTGGTTCGTCGAGCGGCTCACCGACGACCTCGCCCGTACCGGCTGGGCGTTCTTCCAGGAGATCGAGCGGCGCGGCGGGATCGTCGCGGTGCTCGACTCGGGCTGGCTCGCCGAGCGACTGGCCGAGGTCCGCGCGAAGCGGGACAAGGACATCGCGGACCGGACCGACCCGATCACCGGGGTCAGCGAGTTCCCGAACCTGACCGAGGTGCCCGTCGTGCGCGAAGCCGCGCCCGACGTCCCGGTCTCCGCGGCCGGGCTGCCGCGGGTGCGCTACGCCGAGGCGTACGAGACGCTGCGCGACCGCTCGGACGCGATGCTCGCCGCCTCCGGCGCCCGCCCCGCGGTGTTCCTCGCCACGCTCGGCCCGCTCGCGCAGTACACCGCGCGCGCCGGCTTCGCGACGAACCTGTTCGCGGCGGGTGGCATCGCCGCGGTGGAAGCGGGAATCACCGCGGTGGACGAGGCCGCGATCGGCGAGATCGTCGAGCGCTGGACGGCCGCGGGCAGCCCCGCGACCGCGGTGCTCACCTCCTCGGAGAAGCTGTACGCGACCCTCGCCGCGCCCGTCGCCGCGGCCCTGAAGGCAGCCGGCGCCCGCCGCGTCCTGCTCGCGGGCCAAAAGGCGCACGGAGCCGACGTGGACGGGTACGTGTACACCGGGTGCGACGCACTCGCGGTTCTGCACACCACGTACGAGACGTTGTCGACGACCCCGGAGGGGGCGGCATGAGCATCCCCGACTTCACCCAGGTCGAGCTCGACGCGCCGGTGTCCGGCGACCTCGACGCGTGGCGCGACGCCGTGCGCGAGGAGACCGGCAAGGACGCCGACGCGCTGACCCACGACACCCCCGAGGGCATCCCGCTCAAGGCGCTGTACACCGAAGAGGACCTCGAAGGGCTCGACTTCCTGGGCACCTACCCGGGCATCACGCCGTTCCTGCGCGGTCCGTACCCGACGATGTACGTCAACCAGCCGTGGACGATCCGCCAGTACGCGGGCTTCTCCACGGCCGAGGAGTCGAACGCGTTCTACCGCCGCAACCTGGCGGCCGGGCAGAAGGGCCTGTCGATCGCGTTCGACCTGGCCACGCACCGCGGCTACGACTCGGACCACCCGCGCGTGTCCGGCGACGTGGGCATGGCGGGCGTGGCGATCGACTCGATCTACGACATGCGCCAGCTGTTCGACGGCATCCCGCTGGACAAGATGTCGGTCTCGATGACGATGAACGGCGCGGTGCTGCCCGTGCTCGCGCTCTACATCGTCGCGGCGGAGGAGCAGGGGGTGGCACCGGAGCACCTGACGGGGACGATCCAGAACGACGTCCTCAAGGAGTTCATGGTCCGCAACACCTACATCTATCCGCCGAAGCCCTCGATGTCGATCATCTCCGACATCTTCGCGTACACCTCGCAGAAGATGCCGAAGTTCAACTCGATCTCCATCTCGGGCTACCACATCCAGGAGGCCGGAGCCACGGCCGACCTGGAGCTGGCGTACACGCTCGCGGACGGCATCGAGTATCTGCGCGCCGGGGTCGAGGCGGGCCTGGACATCGACGCGTTCGCGCCGCGCCTGTCGTTCTTCTGGGCGATCGGGATGAACTTCTTCATGGAGGTCGCCAAGCTGCGGGCGGCGCGCCTGCTGTGGGCCGACATCGTGAAGTCGTTCGGCGCGAAGAACCCCAAGTCGTTCTCGCTGCGCACGCACTCGCAGACCTCGGGTTGGTCGCTGACCGCGCAGGACGTGTTCAACAACGTCGTGCGCACGTGCGTGGAGGCGATGGCCTCGACCCAGGGCCACACCCAGTCGCTGCACACCAACGCGCTGGACGAGGCGCTCGCGCTGCCGACCGACTTCTCGGCCCGGATCGCGCGCAACACCCAGCTGCTGCTCCAGCAGGAGTCGGGCACATGCGACGTGATCGACCCGTGGGGCGGCTCGGCGTACGTCGAGCGGCTCACCCACGACCTGGCGATCCGCGCGCGGGAGCACATCGCCGAGGCGGAGAAGGCCGGCGGCATGGCGTCGGCGATCGCGGAGGGCCTGCCGAAGCTGCGGATCGAGGAGGCGGCGGCGCGCACCCAGGCCCGGATCGACTCGGGCCGGCAGTCGGTGATCGGCGTCAACAAGTACCTCGTCGCCAGCGACCAGGCGATCGACGTGCTCAAGATCGACAACAAGGCGGTCCGCGAGGGTCAGCTGGACAAGCTGCGCCGGCTGCGCGAGGAGCGCGACGACGACGCGGTCCGCCGCGCGCTCGCGGCGCTGTCCGGTGCCGCGCAGGCCGACGTCGAGGGCACCCGCCCGCGTGACCTCGAACACAACCTGCTCGCGCTCGCGGTGGACGCCGCGCGCGCGAAGGCCACGGTCGGCGAGATCTCGGACGCCCTGGAGTCGGCCTACGGGCGCCACCAGGCGCAGATCCGTACGCTGACCGGCGTGTACCGCGAAGAGGTGGGGATGTCCCCGAACGTCGAGACGGCCCGCTCGCTGGTCGCCCGGTTCGAGGAGCTCGAAGGCCGTCGCCCGCGCATCCTGGTCGCCAAGATGGGCCAGGACGGCCACGACCGCGGCCAGAAGGTGATCGCCACGGCCTTCGCCGACCTCGGCTTCGACGTGGACGTGGGCGCGCTGTTCCAGACCCCGGGCGAGGTGGCCCGGCAGGCCGTCGAGGCGGACGTGCACGTGGTCGGGGTGTCCTCGCTCGCGGCCGGGCACATGACGCTCGTGCCGGCGCTGCGCGAGGAGCTGGCGGCGCTCGAGGCCGGCGAGATCATGGTCGTGGTCGGCGGGGTGATCCCGCCCGCCGACGTGCAGCCGCTGCTCGACATGGGGGCCAGGGCGGTCTTCCCGCCCGGCACGGTGATCGCGGACGCCGCGGTGGACCTGCTCAAGAGCCTGTACAAGCAGCTGGACCACGAGCTGCCGGTCGACTGATGGCACGCGTGATCGACGTCGGCGCGTACGCCGAAGGCGTGCTCGCGGGCAATCGGACGATCCTGGCCCGCGCGGTCACCCTGGTCGAGTCCACCCGGGCCGACCATCGGGACCAGGCGCAGGAGCTGTTGGTCAAGCTGCTGCCGCACGCCGGAGGTGCCCACCGCGTGGGCATCACCGGCGTGCCCGGCGTCGGCAAGTCCACCTTCATCGAGACCCTCGGCACCCGCCTGACGGGCGCGGGTCACAGGGTCGCGGTGCTCGCGGTCGACCCGTCCTCCTCGCGGCACGGCGGCAGCATCCTCGGCGACAAGACCCGGATGGGTCGGCTCGCCGTGGACGACCACGCGTTCGTCCGCCCCTCGCCCACCGCCGGCACGCTCGGCGGCGTCGCGCGGGCCACGCGCGAGTCGATCGTGCTGATGGAGGCGGCGGGATACGACGTGGTGCTGGTGGAGACGGTCGGCGTGGGCCAGTCCGAGACGACCGTGGCGAACATGGTCGACTGCTTCCTGTTCCTGACCCTCGCGCGCACCGGTGACCAGCTCCAGGGCATCAAGAAGGGCGTCCTGGAGATGGCCGACGTGGTCGCGGTCAACAAGGCGGACGGCGACTACGAACTCGCCGCGAAGCGGGCGGCTCGCGAACTCGCCGGCGCGCTGCGGTTGATGCGGCGGGCCGGCGAGTCGTGGATCACGCCCGTGCTGACCTGCTCGGGGTTGTCCGGGGCCGGTCTCGACGAGGTCTGGGGCACGATCCTCAAGCACCGACAGACGCTGGAGGCCACCGGCGAGTTGGCCGAGCTGCGGCGTCGTCAGCAGGTCGACTGGACGTGGGCGACGGTGCACGACTCGCTGCTCGCGGAGCTGCGCGGGCACCCGGCGGTTCGGGCTATCGTGCCCGACCTCGAGCGCGACGTGCGCGAGGGTCATCTCACCGCGACGCTCGCCGCGTCTCGCATCCTGGACGCGTTCCATGGGCGGCAAGGGGAGTCCTGATTAATCGGGCGCTCGAATGATTCGCCCCGCAGGGGGCAGAAGTCGGCAAGTGTCCGAACGAGCACAGTGGCATACCCCTACCGGCCGTAGCGCATGCGCTGGCGGGAGCATTATTTCTCACCCGAACGGGGGTATTTCGCCCTCTACCACGTCGCGAAGTCGGATGCAACGTACTCTTGCGTGGGTGAGCGATTCCCTCCCCGCCCAGGCCGCCGCCAAGGCCGCGGCTTTCGCCGACGAGCTCGTCGCTTTTCGGCGCGACCTGCACATGCACCCAGAGCTGGGCCGGGAGGAGTTCCGTACGACCGGGCTCATCCGAGAACGGCTGGTACGGGCCGGCCTGAAGCCGCGGCTCCTGCCCGGCACCGGCCTCGTCTGCGACATCAGACCCGACCGGGCCTCGCCCGGCGGACGGACCACCGACGCGCTGATCGCCTTCCGCGGCGACATCGACGCGCTGCCGGTCGACGACGTCAAGGACGTGGACTACCGTTCGACCGTGCCCGGACGCGCGCACGCCTGCGGTCACGACGTGCACACGTCGATCATCCTGGGCACCGCTCTCGTGCTCGCCGAGCTCTCGCGCGAGGGCCTGCTCCGGCGTCCGGTCCGGCTGATCTTCCAGCCGGCCGAGGAGAAGCTCCCGGGCGGCGCGCTGGACGTGATCAAGGCGGGCGGCCTGGACGGCGTGGCCGAGATCCACGCGATCCACTGCGACCCCAAGGTCGAGGTCGGCCGGGTCGGCCTGCGGGCCGGCGCGATCACCTCGGCGTGCGACCGGGTGGTGATCAGCCTCACGGGCCCCGGCGGCCACACCGCCCGCCCACACCTCAGCACCGACCTGGTGACCGCGCTCGCCAAGATCGCCTCCGAGCTGCCCTCCGCCTTCTCCCGCCGGATCGACCCGCGTTCGGGCGCGAGCCTGGTGTGGGGCCGGATCCAGTCCGGCTCCGCGCCGAACGTGATCCCGCAGTACGGCGAGCTGGAGGGCACGCTGCGCTGCCTGGACCTGGCGGCGTGGCGGCAGGCCCCCGACGTGATGCACGAGCTGGTCGACGCGATCGCCTCGACCTACGGCGCGAAGTGGGAGCTGGAGCACCACCGCGGCGTCCCGCCGGTGGTCAACGAGCCCGACGCGGTCGCCGCGATGCGCACGATCGCGACCGGTGTGCTGGGCGCGAGCGCGGTCGAGAGCACCGAGCAGAGCCTCGGCGGCGAGGACTTCTCGTGGTTCCTCGACCAGGTCCCCGGGCAGCTCACCCGGCTGGGCGTGCGCACCCCCGGCGAGCCCGTATACGACCTGCACCAGGGGCAGTTCGACGTCGACGAGCGCGCGATCGGGATCGGTGTCCGGCTGTTCGCGGGGCTCGCGCTGCGGCCGTTCCGCTGATGGCCAACCGTTCGGTGGGCGTCGCCCGTGCCGACGCCCGGACCCGGACGTATGCGGAACTGTTAACCACCGCGTATCCCGTCCCCGTTCCTCCCGCGTTCGGGAGTCTGTAATGTTCCGACCCGGTGCCGTTCGATGTCGTTCGGCACCGGGTCTTTTCACGTCGCGGACTGCCCGGTTCCGCGCCGACCCCTTTCGGCACCGGCCACACGGCCGGTCTAACGGGGCGTGTTGCGGTGGCGATTCACGGTTCTTGTCGCTCATATTCTTTTACTAGGTATGCTCTCCGACGGCTAGCAGGTCTACGCGCGTTTACCAGGGAACCAAGCGCGTCAGAGTCTGCATCTGGGAGCAGCGCCCGAAGGGGCGCTCATCGGAAGGAGACACCCGTGCGCCGGGTATCCAAGGTGACCGCAGCTGCGGTCGGCGTCACTCTCGCCCTTACTGCCACCGCCGCGTGCGGTAGCAAGCCCAAGGACGACGACAAGAAGTCGGATTCGGGCGCGAGCGCCTCGGGCGGCACCACCGCCGCCAAGATCGACTTCAAGGCCTGCATGGTGACGGACACCGGCGGCATCGACGACCGTTCCTTCAACGCCTCCTCGTGGGCGGGCCTCGAGCAGGCCAAGAAGGAGCTCGGCGTCGACGTGAAGTACATCACCTCGAAGACCGAGAACGACTACGTTCCGAACCTGAACAGCCTTGTCAACGACAAGTGCGGCCTGATCATCGCGGTCGGCGGCCTGATGGCCGACGCGACCAAGGCGGCCTCCACGACGCACAAGGACCAGAAGTTCGCGATCGTCGACTCGACCAGCATCGAGCCGAACGTCCAGGGTCTGCAGTTCAACACGGCCGAGGCCGGCTTCCTCGGCGGCTACCTCGCCGCGGGCTACTCGAAGACCGGCAAGGTCGCCACCTTCGGCGCAAAGGCGATCCCGCCGGTCACCGTCTTCATGGACGGCTACGTCGAGGGCGTCAAGTACTACAACCAGACCAAGGGCAAGAACGTCCAGGTCATCGGCTGGGACGAGGCCAAGGGCGACGGTTCGCTCACGGGCAAGTTCGACTCGCCGGCCGAAGGTGAGCGGACCGCCAACGACTTCATCGCCCAGGGCGCCGACGTGATCATGCCGGTCGCGGGTCAGACCGGTCTCGGTGCGGCCTCGGTCGCCAAGAACAGCAACGGCAAGGCCAGCATCATCTGGGTCGACACGGACGGCTACGAGAGCGCCCCGCAGTACAAGTCGGTCTTCCTGTCGACGGTCACCAAGGACATCAAGGGCCAGGTGTTCAACGCGGTCAAGGCCGCCTCGGGCAACCAGTTCACCACCAAGGCGACCATCGGCACCCTCGCCAACAACGGTGTGGGCCTGGCGCCGTTCCACGACTTCGAGTCGAAGGTCCCCGCGGACCTGAAGGCCGAGCTGGACACGGTCAAGGCGGACATCATCAGCGGCAAGATCAAGATCGCCTCGAAGAACCAGCCGAAGTAGTCGGCGACCGGGCGCCGCGGAAGAACCCTTCCGCGGCGCCCGTGCCCCCAGGTCTGTCCCTGACCCGGGCCCCGAACGGGGGACCCGGGTCGAACCCGTAGTGGCCCCTCGCCGGGGGGCGTAGCCGAGGAGGTCTCCGCGTTGAAGCTCGAACTGCGCGGAATCACGAAACGGTTCGGGTCGCTGGTCGCCAACGACCACATCGACCTGACCATCGAGCCGGGGGAGATCCACTGCCTTCTCGGTGAGAACGGTGCCGGAAAGTCGACCCTGATGAACGTGCTCTACGGGCTCTACGAGCCCACCGAGGGCGAGATCGTCGTCGACGGCACCCCCCGCACCTTCCGCACCGCCGGCGACGCGATCGACGCGGGCATCGGCATGGTCCACCAGCACTTCATGCTGGTCCCGGTGTTCACCGTCGCCGAGAACGTCATGCTCGGCCACGAGGAGACCCAGGCGCTCGGCTGGCTCGACCGCCGCCGGGCCCGCAAGCGGGTGCTCGACCTCGTCGACGAGTACGGCCTCAAGGTGGATCCCGACATGCTGGTCGAGGACCTTCCGGTCGGTCTCCAGCAGCGCGTGGAGATCCTCAAGGCGCTTGTGCGGAACGCCAAGGTGCTGATCCTCGACGAGCCGACCGCCGTGCTGACGCCGCAGGAGACCGAGGAGCTGTTCCGGGTGATGCGCGCGCTGCGCGCGTCCGGGCACTCGATCGTGTTCATCACGCACAAGCTCAAAGAGGTCAAGGCGGTCGCCGACCGGATCACCGTCATCCGGCGCGGCAAGGTCGTCGGGACCGCCGACCCGGCCTCGTCCGAGAAGGACCTCGCGTCGCTGATGGTCGGCCGGCCGGTCAAGCTGGTCGTCGACAAGGCCGCGGCCGAGCCCGGCGCGGTGCGGTTCGAGGTCAACGACCTCACCGTGCTCGACGAGAACGGTCAGGCCGTGGTGGACCGGGTCGACCTGCGCCTGCGCGAGGGCGAGATCCTCGGCATCGCGGGCGTCGACGGCAACGGCCAGAGCGAGCTGACCCAGGCCATACTCGGTCTGCGCACCCCGGCCGCCGGCTCGATCAGCCTGGACGGGAACGACCTCGCCGGCCGCAGCCCGCGGCAGATCCTCAACGCCGGTGTCGGCTTCGTGCCCGAGGACCGGCAGCACGACGGCATCGTGGGCGACTTCACCGTCGCCGAGAACCTGGTCCTGGACCTGGTGACGCAGGCGCCGTACGGCAGGCGCGGATCGATCAACCCGGCCGCGGTGCGCGACAACGCGCGGCACCGTGTCGAGGAGTTCGACATCCGCACCCAGACCATCGACTCGCCGGCCGGCACGCTGTCCGGCGGCAACCAGCAGAAGGTCGTGGTCGCGCGCGAACTGTCGCGCCCGCTGCGGCTGTTCATCGCGTCGCAGCCCACCCGCGGCGTCGACGTCGGTGCGATGGAGTTCATCCACAAGCGGATCGTGTCCGAGCGCGACGGCGGCACGCCGGTGATCATCGTGTCCACCGAACTGGACGAGGTGGTCGCGCTGGCCGACCGGATCGCGGTGATGTACCGCGGCCGGATCGTCGACATCGTGCCGCCGACCACCTCGCGCGGCGACCTCGGTCTGCTGATGGCCGGCGTGCTCCCGAGCACGCAGCACGCCGCCGAAGCTGCCGCGGCAGCCGAAGCCGCCGCCGCGGACGGCGCGGGCAGCGCGGACGTGACCGACGCGGAAGCGGTCGACGCAGTGGAGAACGACGCAGTGGAGAACGACGCAACCCCGGGGGAGGAGGACAAAGCGTGACCGAGGACAACAAGAACACGCCCGGCGAGCCGACCGAGCCCAAGCCGGAACCCACCAAGGCGAAGGCGACGGAGCCCGAGCGGGGCGGCGCGACCGCCACGGCCCCGGACAAGCGCTCGCTCGGCCGGGCGATGCTGGACGCGATCATCACCGGCAACTCGGCCGTGGTGACCTTCCTGGCGATCCTGCTGGCGCTCGTCGTCGGCGGGGTCCTGATGGTCCTCGCGGACCAGGACGTGCTCGACGAGTTCAAGTACTTCTTCGCCGCCCCGGGCGAGGCCCTCTCCAGTGCGTGGACCCTGGTCTCCGACGCGTACGTGGCGATGTTCAAGGGCGCGATCGTCAACCCGGACACGTTCTCGGACCCGGACAGCACGGTCCAGGACATCTTCCGGCCGCTCTCCGAGACGATCACGCAGGCCACGCCGCTGATCTTCGGCGGACTCGCGGTCTCGATCGCGTTCCGGACCGGCCTGTTCAACATCGGCGCACAGGGCCAGATCATCGTGGGCGCGGTATTCGCCTCGTGGGTCGGCTTCGTGATGGACCTGCCCCCGGTGATCCACCTGGTGCTGGTGATCCTGGCCGGTATCGTCGGCGGTGCCCTGTACGCGGGTCTGGCCGGTGTCCTCAAGGCCCGCTACGGCGCGCACGAGGTGATCGTCACGATCATGCTCAACCACATCGCCGTGCTCATGCTCGGTTGGCTGCTGACCACCGACGTGTTCAGGCGCGGCGGCCAGTCGCAGCCGATCGGCAAGGACGCGAACGAGAACGCGGTGCTGCCGAACCTGTTCGGTGACGACCTGCGGATCCACTTCGGCATAATCCTGGCGCTGATCGCGGCCGGTATCTACTGGTGGCTGCTCAACCGCTCGACGCTCGGCTTCGAGCTGCGCGCGGTGGGCTCCAACCCGGAAGCGGCCCGTACGGCGGGCATGAGCGTGGCCCGCGCGCAGATCCTGGCGATGGTCATCGCCGGTGCGATGGCCGGCCTCGCCGGTGTGTCCCAGGTGATGAGCTCGACCAACCCGGCGCACACGCTGACCCCGAGCATCGACGCCGGGATCGGCTTCGACGCGATCACCGTGGCCCTGCTCGGTCGCACCAAGCCGCTGGGCACCGTGCTCGCCGCGCTGCTGTTCGGCGCGCTGCGCGCGGGCGGTTCGGTCATGCAGGCGTCCGCGAACGTGTCCGTCGACATCGTCATCGTCATCCAGGCCGTGATCGTGCTGTTGGTCGCGGCACCGCCGCTGGTGCGGTCGATCTTCCGGCTGCGCGGCGCACGCAAGGGTGCCGAAGGCAGCCTGACCGCCAAGGAGACCGTGGGGGTCCAGGCATGAGCGAGCGGAACCCTGAAGGAGGCACGCAGGTGGCGGACCCCGTGATCGCTCCCGAGGTCGCCGCACCGGTGAGCCCCACCGGCGAGGCCGCCGACGTGCTGCGGATGGCGGCGCGCAAGAAGGCGCTGATCACCGGCCTCGGCTTCGTCGTGGTCGGCCTGTACGCGCTGTGGGCGTTCGGCCTCGGCACCGAGGGCGGCATCGACGCGGTCTTCGGCATGACCGTGCCGAACCGCGACACCACGCAGGTGGACGACCTGTCGCTGCCCGCGCGCGCGGTCGCGATCGCGATGTCCGTGCTGTGCATGGTCGCGGGCGGGCTGCGGATCGCGCTCGACCGGTCCAAGCTCGGCCGCCGGCTGAGCGTCGCGCTGTTCCTGATCGCGTTCGTGATCGCCTTCCTGACGTGGGCCGTCGCGGGCAAGCAGATGTCCTTCGCGGGCGTCCTGCAGAACACCCTGCTCGCGGCCGTGCCGCTGGTGCTCGGCGCGCTCGCGGGCGTCATCGGGGAGCGCTCCGGCGTGGTCAACATCGCGATCGACGGCCAGTTCCTGTTCGGCGCGTTCGGCGCCGCCATGACCGCCTCGATCACCGGGTCGCTGTGGGCGGGCCTGTTCGCCGGCGCGGTCGCCGGTGCGCTGATCGGCGGGCTGCTCGCGGTCTTCGCGGTGCGCTACCTGGTCGAGCAGGTCGTCCTCGGTGTCGTGATCAACCTGCTGGTCGCCGGTGTCACCGGCTTCCTGTACACCCAGCTGCTGCAAAAGGACCCCGAGGGGTACAACAACCCGGGCAGGTTCGACAACATCCGGATCCCGGGTCTGGCCGACATCCCGGTGATCGGCACCATCCTGTTCGACGCCAACATCATCGTGTACCTGACGTACGTGCTGGTCGCGGTCGTCCACCTCGGCCTGTTCCACACCCGCTGGGGCCTGCGGGCGCGCTCGGTCGGCGAGCACCCGACGGCGGCCGACACGGTCGGCATCAAGGTCAACGCGACCCGCTACCGCAACGTGATCATGGCGGGTGCGATCGCCGGCATCGGCGGCGCGTTCCTGACCATCGGCACGGTCGGCACCTTCTCGAAGGACATGACCTCGGGCGCGGGCTACATCGCGCTCGCGGCGGTCATCTTCGGGCGCTGGCGTCCGCTGGGCGCGGTCGCGGCGGCGCTGCTGTTCGGCTTCACGAGCGCGCTCGCCACCTCGCTGCAGCCGCTGGACACGTCGATCCCGAGCGAGTTCCTGCAGATGATGCCGTACGTCGTGACGATCTTCGCGGTGGCCGGTCTGGTCGGCAAGGTGCGGCCGCCGGCGGCGGCCAACAAGCCCTATACGAAGGGCTGAACGGCGTGTCCGAGATCGACTGGACGGGGTTGCGCGAAGCGGCCACCGTCGCGATGCGGGGTGCGTACGCGCCGTACTCGAAGTACCCGGTCGGCGCCGCGGCGCTCGTGGAGGACGGCCGGGTGGTGTCCGGGTGCAACGTGGAGAACGCGTCGTACGGGCTCACCCTGTGCGCGGAGTGCGGCCTGGTGTCCGCGCTGCACGCCAGCGGCGGCGGGCGCCTGGTGGCGTTCGTGTGCGTCGACCGCGAGGGCACGGTGCTGATGCCGTGCGGGCGCTGCAGGCAGCTCCTGTGGGAGCACGGCGGCGCGGAGATGTTGCTCGAAACCAAGTGCGGGGTACGGCCGTTGCGGGAGGTCCTGCCGGACGCCTTCGGGCCGGAGGACCTCCGCTAGGCCCCGGTCCGGGCCTGGCTCCGGACCTGGGTCTGGGTCTGGGCCCTACCGTTATTCGTTTCGAGTCGAACCGGCCGCTGCGGCGGCCAAGAGAGAACGGGCAGCATGGACGCGATTTCGATCATCCGTACGAAGCGGGACCGCGGTGAACTGACGGCGGCTCAGATCGACTGGGTGGTCGATGCGTACACACGCGGCGATGTCGCGGACGAACAGATGTCCGCCCTCGCGATGGCGATCCTGCTCAACGGCATGACCGCGGACGAGATCAACCGCTGGACCGACGCGATGATAGCGTCCGGAGAGCGGATGGACTTCTCGACGCTGTCCCGGCCGACCGCCGACAAGCACTCGACGGGCGGCGTCGGCGACAAGATCACCCTGCCGCTCGCGCCGCTGGTGGCCGCGTGCGGTGTCGCGGTCCCGCAGTTGTCGGGCCGTGGCCTGGGCCACACCGGCGGCACCCTCGACAAGCTCGAAGCCATCCCGGGGTGGCAGGCGGCGCTGTCGAACGACGCGATGATGCGCGTGCTCGAGGACGTGGGCGCGGTCATCTGCGCGGCGGGCGACGGTCTGGCGCCGGCCGACAAGAAGTTGTACGCGCTGCGCGATGTGACCGGCACGGTCGAGGCGATTCCGCTGATCGCCAGCTCGATCATGAGCAAGAAGATCGCCGAGGGCACCGGCGCGCTGGTGCTGGACGTCAAGGTCGGCTCCGGCGCGTTCATGAAGGACCTGGCCGACGCGCGCGAACTGGCCCGCACGATGGTCCGGTTGGGCGTGGACCACGGGGTCAAGACGGTCGCGCTGCTGACCGACATGTCCACGCCGCTGGGCCTGACGGCCGGCAACGCGCTGGAGGTCCGCGAGTCGGTCGAGGTGCTCGCGGGCGGCGGCCCGGCCGACGTCGTCGAGCTGACCCTGGCGCTGGCGCGCGAGATGCTCGCGGCGGCGGGCAAGGACGACATCGACCCCGCGGACGCGCTGCGGGACGGCTCGGCCATGGACGTCTGGCGACGGATGATCCAGGCCCAGGGCGGCGACCCGGACGCGAAGCTGCCGGTGGCGCGCGAGACCCAGGTGGTTCAGGCGGCCTCGTCCGGCGTGCTGACCCGCGTGGACGCGTACGCGGTGGGCGTCTCGGCGTGGCGCCTGGGCGCGGGCCGGGCCCGCAAGGAGGAGCGGGTCCAGGAAGGCGCGGGCATCGAACTGCACGCCAAGCCGGGCGAGACGGTCACGGCCGGACAGCCGCTGATGACCCTGCACACCGACACCCCGGAGCGCTTCGCCTACGCCACCGAGATCCTGCCCGACGCGGTCACGATCGCCCCGGCGGGAACGGCCTTCGAACCGACCCCGATCCTGATCGACCGAATCGGCCCGACGGCCTGATCCCCATATTTCCCGCGGCCTTCGGCTCTCCCTCGGAGAGCCGAGGGCCGCTTTCGCGTTCGTTTCGGTGACGCCGTTGCGCTCGCCCGGAAATGGATGGCGCGGGCCGACTGTCCGCGCAGATCCCAAGTCGGGGTGAACCGGTGGATCGCATTACCGAGGCGTTGGGAGCGGGGCGGTATGCACGAGGAGGTTGGCATGGGTAGGACCGCGGATATCGACTTCAAGTTCGAGTCTTCTGTCGACATCGGCGACGTGCTCTCGGGTCTGCGGGGGCACGGAGTTTCGTTCACCATGGACGGAGGGGTCTCGTATGTGGTGGACGAGGACGGCCTGTTCGACTGGATCAAGGTTGAACAGGAGCGGATGCCCGAGGTGCTGCGTCGCTTCGCTCAAGCGGACGCGGGTACGACGACGATCGGAATTTCGGCGCTGTTGGATGAGTTCCCGAGAGGCGGAGATCTTCTCTTTCTGCCGGGGCGTCGAACCATCTCGTTCCTGATTGAAATCAATCGAAAGAATCTCTCGGCGGAGTCGAGCTTTTGTGACCTTGGATGGTATATCCATCGTTTGGTTCCGGCTCTGGAGCCTTTCGGATTGAATCAAATCAATACGAGCGATCTCCCGTACTGAGGAGTCGATCTCGATCCGGGTCGATCGGACATCGACCGAGGTCAGCGGATCGAGAGGTTGGCGATCACCGTGGCGTGGTCGGTGCGTGGTAGGTGGTGTTCGGAGATCGATACGACGTCGATCCCGTCGGTCACGAGGACGTGGTCGATGCCGAACAGCGGTGGCAGGCCGTGGAAGTAGGCCATCGGCCAGGTACGGGCGAGGCCCCGGCCGCGATCCTCGTGGGCGTCGCGCAGGCCGACGCCGGTGAGGCTGCGAAAGGACGCGTTGTCGAGCGTGGCGTTGAAGTCGCCCAGGAAGATCGCGGGGGTCGTGCGCCGCTCGGCCTCGCGACGCAGTGCGTCCATGTCGTGTGCCCACCGGCCGGCCTGCCCGCGCGTGGGCGGGATCGTGTGCACGCCCTGGATCCGGATCCGGCGCCCCTCGACCTCCACGGTGGCGCCGGGCATCGGCATCGTGGTCCGCTCGGGCAGCAGCCGGTCGTCGGTGAGCGGGCGCCGCGAGTAGATCGCGAGCCCGGCCGCGCCCGGTTCGCCGTGCCCGGCCACGTACGGGAGTTCACGGGTGAGGCCGGTGCGTTCGAGGTCTGCCGCGAGCTCGGGCGTCAGTTCCTCCACGACCAGTACGTCCACCCGCTCGCCCAGCGCGAGCTCGGTGATCCGCTCGGCCGGCGCGGTGCCGAAGTAGGCGTTCGAGGTCATCACGCGCAACCGGACGCCGCCGGCCGCGGGGCCGCCGTCGGCGGTCAGGCGCGGCAGCATCCACAAGGTGTGGACAACCACCAGGCCGAGCGCGACGAGCAGCGTGATCCGCATCCGTAGCAGCGCCGCCCCCAGCAGCACGAGTACCGAGGCCGCGGCGGCGTACGGCGCGAACACGGTCACGATCGCCACCGGCCACATCGCGTCGAAGACGAGCAGCCGGGCCCCGGTCACCACGACCGCGCCCGCGAACACCAGGCCGACCACACTGCGCCCGACCGTGCGGGCACGCCGACGCAGCCGCCACAGCCGAGGCGGCGACGAAGGCTCCACCGCCTGATCCGCCTCGGCCGCGGCGGTCACGGCCGGGTCCGGCCGGGGGTCTGCGGCGGGGGCGGGGTCGCCGGACGCGGCGGCACGGCCGTCTGGTCCGCGGCGGTGCCGGGCGCACCGGCGGCCGGGCTCGGCCCGGTCGGGACGGGTCGCGGCGGGGTCTCCGAGGGCCGCGGCCCCGTGGCCGCCGGATACGGCTGCTCGGCGGACACGTATCCGGTGCCCGCCGGCATGCCCGCGCTCGTCCGCTCGGCCGACACCGAGTGTTCGGCCACCGGCTGTTGTCCCGTCGCGGGGTACTGCCCGGACGGCGCCGACCGGGCGGGCACGGCCTGATGGCCGCCCGTCCCGCCGCTGCCGCCGTCACGCGCGTACGAGGGCCATTCCTGGTGCGGCAGCGACTTGCCACGGGTGACCGTCGGCGGGCTCGGCGCGCCGAGTACGACGATCAGGAAGTACGCGCACAGCGCGAACAGCACGAGCACGCCGGCATTGACGGCGGTCTGTTCGACCCGGGCCGCGGCCGGTATGTCGGCGAAGCCCCCGCCGTCGTAGGCGAGCGCGCCGAGGGCCACCGTGAGCCCCGCGATCCCCTGCGCCCCGAGCACCCCGAGCGCGCTGCGCGTGACCACGCGCGCCCGCGGCGTCGGCCGCCCGGCATGCGTCACGAGGACCACCGCGACGGCGAGCAGCGCCGGCGTCAGGACGTCGAGCAGCGCGGACTGGCCGCCGTAGGCGCGGGCCGAGAAGCCGTCCACACCCGACCCCACGCCGAGCAGCACACGCATCGCGTCGACCACCAATTGCAGTGCCAGGAAGCCGACCAGCGCCCATGCCGCCGGCTCCCGCAAACGATCCGTTTCCTGCCGCATCCGACTGCCTCCCCGTGGCCACGTTCGCGGCTCAGGGTAGACGGGCGCGGGGCCCGGGGCAGGGCCGGCGTCGTCCGAACCACGACTCAGAAGCTCTTGAGCACGTCCTGCACGGTCATCCCGTCGGCGATGTCGCCCGTCACCAGGTCGGTGCCGACCGGCATGTCACCCATCTCGGTACCGACACTGTTGGACAGCGGGTTCACGCCGCCACCGTTCATCGGGTTGAGCTGTACGCGCTCGACGACACCGAGCACGGCGTCGGTCGCGGCGGCCGTGCCGGAGATCTCGTCGTCGGCGATGTCGGGTCGGGACATCTGGTCGGCCGCGACGGGCGCGGCCGTGGCGCTCCCGGCGATTCCGAACGCGACGGCGGCGCCGAGCGACGTCGCGGCGAGCACGGTGCGAAGAACGGAGGACATAACAGGTGGCCTTCCCTGTCGAGTACGGGAGACCACGCAACGTAGCCACTCGACTACGGAGAAAGCAATTCGGCGCCCCGCACGCCGATGTCCCGAATCCACTCCGAATTCGACGGAACCGTCACAGCCTCATCCGCCGTCCCTGCCGATGACACGAACACGGCTCGGGACACACGCACAACTCAACAGCGACTCACCACGACGAGGCGACCACGAGGGTCGACGTCACGCGACCAGCTCGGCGAACGCCTCGTCGGCGCCGAAGCTCAGCGCGTCGTCCTCGCGCAGCCGGCGCAGCGCGCGCCAGATGCTCGACTTCACGGTGCCGACGCTGCATCCCAGCACCTCGGCGACCTCGGGGTCGGTACGACCCTCGTAGTAGCGGAGCACGAGCATCGTCCGCTGCGGCTCGGGCAGCTTCGCCAGCGCGCGCCACAGCACGGCGCGCAGCTCGGTGTCACCCATCGAGTCCGAACCGTCGGGGCGCTCGGGCAGCTCCTCCGAGGGGTACTCGTTGATCCGGCGCCGACGCCAGGCCGATATATGCAGGTTGGTCATCGTCCGGCGCAGGTAACCGCCGAGTGCGGCCTTGTCCTGGATCCGGCCCCAGGCCTGGTAGGTGCTCATCAGGGCGCTCTGCAACAGGTCCTCGGCCTCGTTGCGGTCACCCGTCAGGTGGTAGGCGGTGGCGAACAACGCCGAGCGACGCTCCCGGACGTACGCGGTGAACTCGTCGTCGACACTGTCCGTGCACGGAGCGCTACGCGCGTTGCCGTTCAGCGGGGCAAGCGCGACGACGGTGCGGCGGTTGTCCTTGCGGACGGCCTGCGACTGCATCTGGGATTGCATGACTTCTCCCCCGGTTCGGCGCTCGTTCACGATGTAAGCCTCCTGTGCGGGCTTCATCGTCACGTCGGCGAGCTGTCACAGGTATGCAACAGCGGTCCGGGTCGGCGAACCGGAAGGGGCCGCCCCGTGTTCTTCCCAGCCGTGACGTCAGACACAATGGCCTGCGTGCCCTACCTGCTGCTTATCGAGGATGACGAGTCCGTACGAACCGGACTCGAACTCGCCCTGGGGCGCCAGGGCCATCGCGTGGTCACCGCCGCCACCGGTGAAGCCGGCCTGGAACGGTGGCGCGAGCAGCGTCCCGACCTGATCGTGCTCGACGTGATGCTTCCGGGGATCGACGGTTTCGAGGTGTGCAGGCGCATCCGCCGCACCGACTCGCTGCCGATCATCCTGTTGACCGCGCGCAACGACGACATCGACGTCGTCGTCGGGCTGGAGTCCGGCGCCGACGACTACGTCGTCAAGCCGGTCCAGCCGCGCGTGCTCGACGCCCGGATCCGCGCGGTGCTGCGCCGCGGCGAGCGCGAGGTGTCCGACGCCTCCGTGTTCGGCGACCTGGTGGTCGACCGCAACGCGATGACGGTGACCAAGGCCGGCGAGGAACTCCAGCTCACCCCGACCGAGTTGCGGCTCCTGGTCGAGCTGAGCCGGCGCCCCGGCCAGGCGCTGTCCCGGCAGCAACTGCTTCGCCTGGTGTGGGAGCACGACTACCTCGGCGACTCGCGCCTGGTCGACGCGTGCGTACAGCGGCTGCGCGCCAAGGTCGAGCAGACCCCGTCCGCTCCCACGCTCATCCGCACTGTCCGAGGCGTCGGTTACCGCCTCGACCCGCCGCAGTGACGGCCCGACCGACCTTCGTACGCCGGTTCGTCCGACGGGTCGCCCCCGCCTTGAGGCTTCGTTCACTGCGATTTCGGGTGCTCGTCGCGTTCGCGGTCGTCGCGCTGATCGCGGCGGTCTCCGCGTCCGGCGTGGCCTACTGGCTGACCCGGACCGCCGTCCTGGAGCGTGCCCAGAACTCGGTGCTCACCGAGTTCCGGGACAACCTCGGCCGGGTCTCGGGCGGGCTGCCGGAGAACCCGGAACAGGCCGATCTGGGACCCGCCGTCGAGCAGATGCGCGAGAGCAGCTTCGGCTACTCCGTGGTCCTGGTCGGCGTGGACGGTCGCCCGGTGGCCTCGGACAACGCCCGGTTCCCGCTGGAGCGGGTGCCGGCAAAGTTGCAGCGCGTGGTGCAGACCGCCGACAGCAGCGGCGGCTTCCACATGTACTTCCAGCGGATCGACATCGACGGGCAGCCCTACCTCGTCGGCGGCACCCGGGTGGTCCCCAACGGGCCGACGGGCTACATGTTCAAGTCGCTCAAGGACGAACAGGCCGACCTCAACTCGCTGGCCCGCTACCTGATCGTCGGCACGCTGCTGGCCCTCGCCGCGGCGGCGGTGGTCGCGCTGCTGGGCGCGCGGCACATCCTGCGCCCGGTCCGCAAGCTCGGCCACGCCGCGCGCGAACTGGGCGCCGGGCGGCTCGACACCCGCCTGGAGGTGCGCGGCTCGGACGAGCTCGCGGATCTGTCCCGGACCTTCAACGACGCCGCCGAGAAACTCGAGCGCAGCGTCGCCGAGTTGCGCGTGCTGGAATCCTCCTCGCGCCGCTTCGTCGCCGACGTCTCGCACGAGCTGCGCACCCCGCTCGCGGCGATGACCGCGGTCAGCGAGCTCCTGGAGGAGGAGGCCGACAGCCTCGGCGAGCAGGGCGCGCCGGCCGCGCGCCTGGTGGTTGCCGAGATCGAGCGGCTCGCGACCCTGGTCGAGGATCTGATGGAGGTGTCCCGGTTCGACGCGGGCACCGCCGCCCTCGTGGCCGACGAGGTGGACATCACCGACCTGGTCACCGCGTGCCTGGACGCCCGCGCGTGGATGGACGCGGTGGACCTGCGGGCCCCCCGGGGCATCCTCGCCCGAGTGGACCCGCGCAGACTGGACGTCATGGTGTCCAATCTGGTCGGCAACGCACTGCGGCACGGCGGGTCGCCGGTGACGGTCGAGATCCATCGCGAACCGCGCGAGTTCATCCCCGGGACGCTCGCCGACCCGGCCGCCGAAGACCTGATGATCTGCGTCTCCGACACCGGACCCGGCATCCCCGAGGACGTGCTGCCGCACGTGTTCGACCGCTTCTACAAGGCCGACAGCTCGCGAGCCCGCTCCGAGGGCAGCGGCCTGGGCCTGTCGATCGTGATGGAGAACGCCCGCATCCACGGTGGCACCGCGTACGCGTCCAACATGCCCGGCGGCGGTGCCAAGTTCACCCTGCGCCTGCCGCTGGAGCAGCCGGTCGCCGAGGAGTACATCGATCCGGACGAGGGGGTCGAGGACGACGGCGTGCACGCCGACCTCGACGCCGAGAACGGCCTGACCACGGCCCACGACGAGCGGGGCGTGCGTTGAGAGTGCACCGGCGACTTCCGATCGTGGTCCTCGCGGCCACGGGCGTGCTCGCCGCGCTCACGTCGTGCGGGATCCGGGCGACCGAGGGACCGGTGGGGGCCGGGAAGCCGGCCAACCGGATCGCGCCGTCGGCGCAGGCCCAGCCGCCCGGTTCGGAGCGACACATCGTGTACCTGGTCAAGGACAACCGCCTCCAGGCGCTGCCGCGACCGGGCCGGCTCCAGCTGCGGCCGGCCGAGGGCGTGGTCGACAAGGCCCGTACCGAGCAGGTCAACCAGCTCCTGGAGGAGCTGCACCTGGGCCCCAACGAGTCCGAGGCGCTGGACGGCTACACGACCGCGCTGCCCGCCGGCGGCCTGGTCGCGGCAGAGCGGCGCGCGGGCGACGCGCCGACCCTGTTCCGCCTGGACGCCCCGCTCGGCTCGCTCGCGACGGTCGCCCTGGGGCAGGTGGTCTGCACGCTGCAGAGCGCGTCGGGCGGCGACCTGGTACTGCTCTCGGGCCGGCGCAGCGGGCCGGAGACCTACCGATGCGAGGACTACCTCGCCATCACCCGCAAGAGCACCGTCGCGCCGTCCCAGGTGGGCCGGCCGCCCACGAGCCCGCCGTCGGCGTTCGACGGCGACTGAGCTCCCGCCGTCCCCGAGACCGACCCCGCCCTTCCGGGAAAACCCTTACTCCCCAAGGGGGACGGCACCTCGGACCTTGCGGCGGATGTGTCCTCGTCCGGCCCGGAATACCTTCGAGGTACGACGACGCGGACTTCCGTGTCGGCGCACCGAGGAGGAACCGCCATGAGCACGATGACCCTGAGCCGTCCACGTCACGGCCGCCGGATCGCCGGCGTCTGCGCGGCCATCGCCCGCCGCTACGACTGGTCGCCGACCACCGTCCGTGTGGCGTTCATCCTGTCGTGCCTGCTGCCCGGCCCGCAGTTCCTGCTGTACATCGCGCTGTGGATCCTGCTCCCCCAGGACTGAACGCCACATGTCGCCGGCGCCTATCATCCGATCAACGGACGGGTAGGTAGGTCGATCGAGCGGGCTTCGGGGGCCGGAGGGCTTCGGGCGGCGCGCTCGGTCGGGGGGCGGAGACATGCAACCGGGAAGCACGCACAACAAGAACCTCGTCGTCACCATGTCGGTGTTCGCGGGCGTACTGGTCACCCTGGTGGGGCTGCTGCTGAGCGGCACCCTCGCGGTGAAGGCCGGGCGCACCCAGGCGATGAACTCGAGGCAGTACAGCGACAGCGACATCGAGGACACCCGCGGGTTCTGGGACCAGGACCGGCAGGACGAGGCCAAACCGCGCGGCGAGGAGATCTCGCCCGACCAACAACCGCCGCAACTGCCCGATCAGGACCAGCGGCAGCCCGAGCGGGCCGACTACCGGCAACCGCCGACGATCCAGGCACGCGCGGTGGAGGCCCCCTACACCGACCCGGGCCTCGCGATCCGCGGCAAGATCTTCTTCCGGATGCCCGACGGCACCGCCGAGTGCAGCGGCACCGTCGTGCACCACCCCACCGGCAACATGGTGTGGACCGCGGCGCATTGCCTGCACGGTGGCCGAAACGGCGACTTCTACGACCGGGTCACCTTCGTCCCGGGGTACAACGGCGCGGGCCGGACGCTACAGGAGCGCGAGCCGTACGGGCGCTGGCCGGCCCGGCGCACCACGGTGAGCAACCAGTGGGCGCAGGACGCGGATCCGGGCGGCCGGGACGCCAGCGCGTCGCCGTTCGACTACGGCGCCTTCGTGGTCGATCGGCGCGAGGGCCGGACGCTGGAGGACGCGGTGGGTCCGGGCGCGGACGTGTACTGGAACGCGCCCCGGCATCTTCGTGTGGAGTCGTTCGGCTATCCGGGCGACAAGCCCTACGACGGGACCGCGTTGTACACGTGCGCGTCGCCGACCACGGACTTCCACGAGAACGGCTGGCCGGAACCGGACATGTTGTGGATGGGCTGCACGATGACCGGCGGCTCGTCCGGCGGGGGCTGGTTCGCCGAGGTGGACGGGCGAAGTTATCTGGTCAGCAACGTCTCGCTCGGCGTGACCACCCAGACGGCGCGCACGATGACGGGGCCGTACCTGGGGGACGTGGCCAAGGAGATGTACGAGTCGCTGTAGGCGAACGCGGAGCCGGCCGGGCGACGGGGGGACGGCCGCGGGTCGCGGGCGACCCGTCGCGGCTTCCGGCCACGACGAAGCCGTGCCCCCGCGCAGGACGACACGCGAGAGGCACGGCTCGTACGCAAGCAGGACCGACGGGTTCCGCACCGACGACCCGGCCCGGCGGCAGAACGGAACCGCGGGCGATGCTAGAGGGGCAGGCCGCCGGGGAGCGGGAGGGCCTGGAGCGGGTTCGCGTCGCCGGCGACCGGCAGCGAGTCGGTCGGCAGCTGACCGAGCGGGGAGGCGCCGCCGAGCGGGGAGCCCAGGCCGCCCTTGGCCTGACCCTCCATGCCGCCCATGCTCTCCTCCATGTTGCGGGCCATGTTCCCGGCCACGTTGTCGAGCGGGGAGTGGCCCGGGGTGAGCGCCTCGCCGACGGGGAGCTTGTCGGTGACCTGGGTCAGCGGGAACGGCGCGGCGGCTTCCGGCAGGGCCGACTGGGCCTGCGACGCGACCGGGGTCAGGTCCTCGACCAGGTCGGGCACGGAGGCCGCACTGGCAGTGCCCGCAGCACCCGCTGCGAGTGCCGCACCGAGCCCGGCCGTGATAGCCGCCTTACGCGTTACCGATCGCATGTGCATCCTCGGTTTCTCGATTCGGGCGGGGCGAGACACACCCCGTTACGAAGTGAGATCGCAACGTAGCGAACCCGAGATGGAATGCGCAAAACGCCCCGTTCGGGTCAACCCCGGCGTGCGCCCGCGCACCGGGGGCGCCCATCCGGGACCCGCCGCGGACGCGGCGGGTCCGACCACGAGGCCGTCAGCTGCGGCCGAACAGCCACTCCGACCGGAGCGCGGCGTACCCCGGCTTGATCACCTCGTTGATCATCGCGAGGCGTTCGTCGAAGGGCAGGAACGCGCTCTTCATCGCGTTGACCGTGAACCACTGGAGGTCGTCGAGGCCGTAGCCGAACGCCCCCACCAGGTGCTCGAACTCCCGGGTCATGGACGTGCCGCTCATCAGCCGATTGTCGGTGTTGACGGTGACCCGAAAATACAGCCGGCGCAGTAGGCCGATCGGGTGCTCGGCGTACGAGGTCGCGGCCCCGGTCTGCAGGTTGGAGGTCGGGCACATCTCCAGCGGGATGCGCTTGTCGCGCACGTACGCCGCGAGCCGGCCGAGCTCGACGCTGCCGTCGTCCTTGACCGTGATGTCGTCGATGATCCGGACACCGTGGCCCAGGCGGTCCGCGCCGCACCACTGGAGCGCCTGCCAGATCGACGGCAGGCCGAAGGCCTCGCCGGCGTGGATCGTGAAGTGGTTGTTCTCGCGCTTGAGGTATTCGAACGCGTCGAGGTGGCGCGTGGGCGGGAAGCCCGCCTCGGCCCCGGCGATGTCGAATCCGACGACGCCCAGGTCGCGGTGACGGTTGGTCAGCTCGGCGATCTCCAGCGAGCGGGCCGCGTGCCGCATCGCGGTCAGCAGCGCGCCGATCTTGATCCGCTTGCCGGCCTGCGCCGCGCGGCGCTCGCCCTCGCGGAAGCCCTCGGTCACCGCCTCGACGACCTGGTCGAGGGTGAGGCCGGCTTCGAGGTGCTGCTCGGGCGCGTAGCGGATCTCGGCGTACACGACGCCGTCGGCGGCCAGGTCCTCGGCGCATTCGGCGGCGACGCGGAACAGGCCCTCGCGGGTCTGCATGACGGCCACGGTGTGGTCGAACGTCTCCAGGTAGCGCTCGAGCGAACCGGAGTCGGCGGCCTCGCGGAACCAGACGCCGAGCGCCTCGGGGTCGGTCGTGGGGAGACGGTCGTAGCCGACCGCCTCGGCGAGCTCGATGATCGTGGCGGGGCGGAGGCCACCGTCGAGGTGGTCGTGGAGCAGGACTTTGGGCGTGCGCCGGATCTGCTCGGCCGTGGGCGAGGCAGCGGGCGTGTTCGGGTGACTGCTGTACATGAAAGGACTTTACTGCCTACGCGCGTAGATCATGTGACGGTGACGTGAAGATTCGGCCATGTCCACGCGTCGGGCTCAGCGCGCGGGCTTCTCCGGGTGCAGGAGGCTGCCCCGGCGGCCGAGCACGAACTCGCGGAACAGCCGTACGGGCGCGGTCTCCGGGCGGCCGGGGACCCACGCGAGGCCGATCGTGCGGAAGGCCCGCGGGGCCGTGACGGCGAGTTCCACGGTGCCCGGGCGCGGCGAGTCCGGGGCGGGCAGCAGCGCGACGCCCAGGCCCGCCGCGACCAGGCCGCGCAGCGTCTCGGCCTCCTCGCCCTCGAACGCGACCTTGGGTGTGAAGCCCGCCTCGGCGAACAGCGCGTCGGTGATCCGGCGCAGGCCGTAGCCCGGCTCCATGCAGACGAAGACCTCGTCGGCCGCCTCGGCGAGCCGCACCCGGCGGCGGGTCGCGAGTCGGTGGTCGGTGGGCACCACGAGGTACATCCGCTGTTCGTCGAGCGCGCGCACGGCCAGGTCGGGCGCGTCCGGCAGCGGCGCGGTCAGGCACAGGTCGAGCTCGCCGGCCCGCATCCGCTCCAGCATCGCGGAGGCCGACGCCTGCACCAACTGGAAGCGGATGCCGGGATGATCGACCCGGAACGCGCGCAGCAGCCCGGGCACCGCCTCCGGGCCCATCGTGTGCAGGAACCCGAACGCGACCTTGCCACGCACCGGGCCCGCGTCCTCGATCACCTCGTCCAGGCCGCGCTCCAGCACGCCGAGCGCCTGCTCGACGTAGCCGAGCAGCGTGTGGCCCTGGCGGGTGAGCACCACACCGCGCCCGGTGCGCGCGAGCAGCGGTACGCCCACGTCGGCCTCGAGGCGGGCCATGGTGCGGCTGAGGGTGGGCTGCGCGATGCCCAGCAGGGCGGCGGCCCGGGTGATGTGCTCCTCGCGGGCGACCGTGGCGAATTGCACCAGGAGGGGGGCGATGGACGCGGAAACGTCGGCTGAGCTGGCTTCATACGACACGGCATCGATTCTCGCCGAAACATACATTGGACGCATGAAAGGACGCGGCCTAACTTCGATGTCATGTCCGCATCGAACGGCTCGGCCGAACCCGCGACAACCGCCGGCACACCCCTTCGCTACACGCGCGGTTCGCGCGGGTACCGCCGGGTGAATCTGGCGCTGTTCGCCGCGGGTTGCTCGACCTTCGCGATGCTGTACGCGACCCAGACCCTGCTGCCGGAGCTGTCCGAGGGCTTCCACCTCGACCCGGCGGCCGCGAGCGTGTCGGTGTCGGTGACCACGGGCGGGCTCGCGCTCGCGGTGATCCCGGTCAGCATGCTGTCCGAGCGCTGGGGTCGTTCGCGGGTCATGACGATCTCGGTGTTCGCGGCGGCGCTGCTGGGGGTATTGGCCGCGTTCGCACCGGACTTCACCACCCTGGTGGTGCTGCGGGCGGTCCAGGGCGTCGCGCTCGCGGGGCTGCCGGCGACCGCGATGGCCTACCTCGCGGAGGAGGTCGACGGCCCCTCGCTCGGTACGGCGATGGGGTTGTACGTCGCGGGCAACAGCATCGGCGGGATGGCCGGCCGGCTCGTCACGGGGCTCGCGTCGGATCTGGGCGGGTGGCGGGTCGCGCTGGTGGCGGTGGGGCTGCTGGCGCTCGGCTGCGCGGTCGTGTTCCGGGTGCTGCTGCCGCCGTCGCGCAACTTCACGCCGTCGGCCATGACCGCCCGGCAGCTCACCGGTGTGCTGCGCGCGCACCTGGCGGACCCGGTGCTGCGCCGGCTGTACCTGCTCGGCATGGTCTTCATGGCGGCGTTCGGCACGGTCTACAACTACCTCGGCTATCGACTGCTCGCGGAGCCGTTCGGGCTGCCGCAGGCGGTGGTCGGCGCGATCTTCGTGATCTACCTCGCGGGCACGTTCAGCTCGGCGGCGTCGGGTCGGCTGGTCGGCCGGCTCGGGCACCGGGCGACGCTGTGGACGGCCGCGGCGGTCACCGCGGTGGGCGCGCTGTTGACGCTGCCGGACAGCCTGGCGCTGGTGGTGGTGGGCCTGGTCGTACTCACGGCGGGCTTCTTCGCCGGGCACTCGGCGGCCAGTTCGGCGGTGGGGCTGCGGGTCACCGCGGGCCGCGCGCAGGCGTCCGCGCTGTACCTGGCGGCGTACTACCTGGGCAGCAGCCTGGGCGGGCCGGTCGGCGGGTTCGCCTTCCACGGCGAGGGCTGGGCGGGCGCGGTGGTGTTCGTGCTGGTGCTGATGGCCGCCGCCGGCGCGATCGCGGCGGGCCTGGGGGGCCGGGTGGCCGTGACCAGGACACGGCTGCTCGCGCGAACGCGCGCACACGTCGGGTCGGCGGCCTGACACGGCACGCCTACCGGGCCGGGTCCCCGATCGGGACCCGGCCCGGACTTGGCATGCTGGGGCGATGGACGAGCGGCACCCCTCTGCGGACGGCCCCGAGCCGGGCGATGTCGACGACTTCGGCCGGGTGTACCGCTCGCACGGCATCGGCGCGGGCTGCGGCGTGCTCGGCTGCCTGCTCGCGCTCCTGGCGGTGGCCGTGGCGATCACCGTCGGGATCCTGCGGGTCCTGGGCTGAGGGCGTCACGAGGTGCCACGGGGTGTCATGGGGTGTCGCGAGGGCGTCAGTAGCCCTGGGCCGCCTTGCGCTCGGTCGCCGCGACCCGGGCCCGTTCGACCTCGTTGATGTGCGTCTCGGTCCACTCCCGGAGCGCGCGGATCGGCTCGCCGAGGCTGCGACCGAGCTCGGTCAGCTCGTAGTCCACCCGGGGCGGGATCGTGGGTGTCACGGTGCGCAGCACGAATCCGTCCGTCTCCAGGCTGCGCAGGGTCTGCGTGAGCATCTTCTGCGACACCCCCTCGATCCGCCGACTCAGGTCCGTGTACCGCATCGAGCCGTCGTGCAACGCGTCCACGATCAGCACCGTCCACTTGCCGGCGATGTGGTCGAGGATCTGACGCGTCGCGCACTTCGCGCTGTAGACGTCGGCGGGGAGGCCGACCGATTCGACGATGGTCACCATGCCCGGAGAGTAGCGCACCATTTAGTGCCTACTTCCCGTTGGAGAGTGACTCTCCCAGAATTTCGAGCATGAACAACCGCACCGCCTCGGTCGCAGAGGCCATCCGCACCCGCCGCACCATCCGCCACTACCTCCCCGATCCGGTCCCGGCCGACGCGCTCGACACGCTGCTCGAACTCGCCGTCGAGGCGCCCACGAGCTGGAACCTCCAGGACCGGTCGATCGTCGTGGTCACCGACGACGCGGGCCGTGCCGGCCTGATCGCGGCCACCGGCGGCCAGCCGCAGCCGCAGGAGGCGCCGGTCCTGCTGGTCTTCGTCGCCGAACCGCAGGCGTGGCGCGCGGAACGCGCCGACGTGTACGAGCAGGCCCGCCGCAACGGCGCGTGGAACGACGAGTTCGTGGCGATGTTCGCCGCGGCGTCCGAGGAGTTCCAGGAGGGCCTGGCCGCGCGCGGGCTGCTCCGCGAGTACGCGATCAAGGACGCGATGATCGCGGCGACCTACGTGCTGCTCGCCGCGACCGAACTGGGCCTGGCCACCTCGCCGATGAACGGCTGGGACGAGGGCCTGGTGAAGGAGGCGATCGGCATCGGCGACCGCGACGACCTCGCGATCGCGCTGATCGTCTCGGTCGGTCGGCCCGCCGAACAACGCCCGCATCCGGGTCGGCGGGCCGCCGACCGCAACGTCTTCCACGGCCGGTACGGCGTACCGCGCCCGTGACGTTATCCGGCCACGCCGACCGGGGCGGCGACCGAGCCGACGGCCGAGGTGCCGCGCTCGGTCGCCGCGAGGATGCCGGCCAGGGACGACCGCGCGTCCTGAAGTCCGGTGATCCGCGCGTCGATCCCGTCGAGCTCGTTCCGCAGGTGCCCGATCACGCACGGATCGAAGTCGACCCCGGGGCCCTCGATGCACGGCAGCAGATCGCGGATGGCGCGGCTGGTCAGCCCGGCCGCGAGCAGCACCCGGATCCGCCCGACCATCGCGGGCGCGTCGGCCGCGTAGGTCCGGTGGCCGCCGGAGGTCCGCTCGGACGTGAGCAGTTCCTGCTCCTCGTAGTACCGAAGCAGCCGAACGCTCACCCCGGTCTCGCGTGCCAGCTCGCCGATCTTCACGTGACTCGCCTCACAAGCCCTTGAACCTCACATCGATGTGAGATCTTAGCGTTGCCGGCATGACGAACGCGCAGCGGGACACGCACTCGATCTACGGCTTCCTCCACCCCAAGGCGCACCGCGCCGCCGAACTCAAGGACATGCTCCTCGCGTTGGTCGAGCCCACCCGACGGGAGGAGGGCTCGTTGCAGTACCACCTGCACGAGGAGGCCGACGGCACGCTGTTCCTGTACGAGGTGTGGCGCTCGAAGGAAGACCTCGACCGGCACATGGAGACGCCGCACATGAAGGCCTTCGCGGCGGCGTTCTTCGCGAACCGGATGGACTACCTGGAGCGCGACATCGACGGCCATGCGGGCGCGATGCTCAGTCCCTACGCGACTGCGGAGTAGGCCGATCAGGTGGCGTGGCCGAGGAGTTGGCGCAGCCGTAGGGAGCGGGCGAGGGCGTCCAGGGGCGTGGGTTCGGTGCCGGTCCGGCAGCGCCGGCAGAGGTCGCCGGGGACCAGGTCGGGGCCCGGCCGACCACAGTCGGCGCACTCGACGAGGCGGGGGCGCCGGGACTGGGCCGGGATGACGGGCGCTCTCTTCGGGGCCTTGTTCAGGCGGTAGTGCAGGAGTCCGGTCCTGATCACCCGACCCTCCGGCGGCAGGTCCTCGGTGAGTTGGCGGAAGACCTCGGCCTCGCTCTCGCCGGCGGTGAGCCGGGCCGCCAGGAACGGCACGAGCGTGTGCAACTCCCGGTCCTTGAAGGCCAATCGGTCGTCGACCTCGGCCAGGGAGCGAAGCAGCGCGAGGGCACGGACGGCGGGATCCGCGGGCTCGGGTTCAGGCTCGGGCCCGGCGGCCGGCGGCGCGGGAGCGGCCTCGCCGGCTCTCGGGCCGGACCACTCCGTGAGACGACCGACCATCCGCCCGGTCGTCGAGTCCCTCAAGTGCTTGGCCGCCGCGATGCCGGCCTCGGTCAGCTCGCGCAACACGCGGGCGGCGACATGGGCGCCCACGCGGATGAGTTCGCGGATGGTGGCGATGGTGAGCGGGGTGCCCGGCGGCAGGGCCGCATATCGGACGGCGGCTTCGAAGGCACAGCCACTCAGGCCGTCGAATCGGGCCGACACGGCGGCCTCGGGGTTCTCGACAGCGGTGGGGGTATCGATACGCTGGGATACAGCCATGAGCGAGGGTCTCTCCTCGTGAAGTGGTCAGGCCCTCGCACCGGTGTTTGTGGCACCGGCGGGGGCCTACTTACGTTTTGGTTACGACTCAGCACACAGTGCGACCAAGTCCCGCGTCAATCACCCACTCGGGTGGCGCTCGCCCCCTAGTGCCGGCCGCCGCCCCGCAGGGGCAGCCGGCCTAGTGGGTCCTAGAAGGCGCCCGCACCCGCACAACGGGAAACCGCATCCACGGTCCGACCTCCACGAACGGCAACTGCCTTCCGTACAGCGGGTTTCGCCCCGATCGGATATCCCGCACGACGGATCTGCGCCCGATGTGCGTCGGCGAAAACCAACAGGACGTCGTGGACGGCGTAGTGCGCCTGTGGGTCGCCCTCGCCATCGACCAGGGCCACGGCCGCGACGGGGAAGCCGGCCCTCGTCAGGGGCATCAGGACCGCTCGTCAAGATCCCGTCAGGAACGCCCCCACCTGCGTCGATGCCGCGTCAAGAGGGTCGGGGCGGGGTTGTCGCGGGCGTAGCTTCTCGGTCGGGGCCACTTCGGTTCCGAGACCGTTTCGGATACGTACTTCGAGGATCTGATCGCATGTCCGCTCTGCTCGCCGTCTTCGCCGCCGCCGTGATCGCCCGCGCCCTGGCCACGTGGAAGCTCTCCACCCGCCGCGCCGCCGGTGCCGCGAAGTCCGCCGGGCCCGCCGCGACCCGCGCCGACAGCGCGCTCGCCGCCTGAGTCACATCGATCACAAGCGATCCACACCTGCACGGGGGCACCACGCATGGATGGATACCGGGCGGACACGGTCGCCCTGAACATCTTGGTCGACCGGCTCACCTCCTGTACCGAGTCGATGGACAAGGCGTTGAACGCGCTGGAGGACGTGGGACCCAAGAGTCTGGGCACCAAGGGGCTCGACGACGCCTGTGACGACTTCCACGACGAGTGGCAGTACGGCCTCAAGATCATCCGTGAGGACATCGGCAAGGTCGTCGACGCGCTTCGACAGAACGTCGTCAACTACGACGACACCGAGGGGCAGATCGCCGGCGGCCTGATCACCATGAGGACCGGATGAGCGACCCGTTCGGGCCCGGTGGCAAGTGGGGTGGCAAGCCCGCGCCGTCCGCGGAGTTCCCGGGGATCGGCTACGACCCGGCCCCGGGGAAACCGGCGAGTTGCGAGCCGCTCGAAGCGAACCTGACCAAGGCCGCGAGCGAGATGGTCACGGCGCAGGAGATCCTCAAGGGGATCACCCTGGGCGGCGCCTCCTGGGAGGGCGAGGCCGCGCAGAAGTTCATCGACTCCGAGGTGATGGAGAAGCTGCCGGGCCGGTTGCGTGACGCCGAAAAGGCGATGCGTACCGCCGCGACCCAACTGGAGCAGTGGCGCGGGCAACTGACGGGCTATCAGGCCAAGCGGGGAACGCTCGAAAGCGGCGCGGTCGAGGCGAGGCGAAAGCGTGACGCCGCGCAGGGGGACGTGGACCGGGCGAAGGACGACCCCGCGTTCGACCTGGCCGGTCGGTGGTTCGGCACCGACAAGGAACTCGCCGACGCCGAGCGGCGGATGCGCACCGCGCAGGTCGAACTCGACGCCGCCGGCGGGCGATTGACCGTCGCGGACGCCGATCTGGAGCGGATCCTGATCGACGCGGAGAACCTCCTGGGCCAACACGCGACCGAGGCTGCCGAGCACGCCCGGCGGATCGAGGAGGCCGGGGACAAGGCTCCGAACAAGCCGTTCGACCTGGCCGGATTCCTCGGCGGGGTCGGCGACTTCCTGTCGGTGGCGGGTGCCCTGCTGGGTGTGGTGGCGCTGTTCTGCCCGGTCCTGGCACCGTTCGCGATCGTCATGTCGCTCGCGGCGCTCGGACTGCGCGCGACCAGCTACGGAATGCAGGGCAAGCTCGACGAGCCGGGCGCGTGGCTCAACCTCGGCGGGGACGCGCTCGGCGCGTTGCCGGGCGTCGGCGCGCTCGCGAAGGGCGTCACGGCGGGTGTGCGCGCGGGCCGGGCGGTCAATGGCGCCAAGGGCGTGGTGTCCGGCGTCGGTACGGGGATGAAGACCTTCCAGGGGCAGGCGGGGCGGATTTCGGGCCTGATGGCCAACCCGGCGATCATCAAGCCGACCGCGTGGGTGGCGGGCAAGGCGGGCGCGGGCGCGAACGCGGCCCAGAACATCGGCAAGGGCGTCCAGGGCGCGCTCACCGCCGGGTTCAACTATCCGACCATCGCGTCGCTGCCGAACAACGACTGGCCGGGCACCACGTCCTCGTCCACTCCGGGCGGCCTCAACAACGTGCTCGGCGGGGTCGGCTTCGCAGGCACCAAGGGAGCGCCGGGCGGGGTGCGCGGGGCCGGCGGCGCGGCAGCCCTGCTGTCCGGGTGGGCGGCCTTCCTGTGATCGAGGCGCGAGCGTGAGCGGGCCCTGGTGGCTGCTCGTGCTCGCGGCCGTGCTCACGCCGTACGGCCTGCTGTGGTGGTCGCGGCGCCGCCGGCCCGACGCGCGACAGCGCGCGTACGCCGTCCGGAATCTGCTCACCGGAGCCGGTGACAGCGTGCGGCTGTGGGACGTCGATCACCCCGGGGTGACGATCAAGTGGCAGCGCGACGTCGCGCTCGGCTACGGCTTCGTGCCCTCCGAAACCCTGAAGACGCTGTTCCGGCGGGAAGGGCCGGCGTGGGCCGACGGCCTCGGACGGTACGCCGGGGGGCCGACGTACGGAGTGCTGCGAGCCCATCCGGTCGCGATCGCGAAGGCGACCGAGGTCGCGGGCCGGACCGGCTTCGACGTGCTCGATCCGGTGACCGTCGGGTGGGCGCGACGCGAAGCCGACCGGATCGCGCGCGGATACCGGTGGTGGAACGTGCCGTTGGCACTGGCGGCGGTCGGCCCGGTGGCCATCGGGCTGATGGGACTGGTCGCCGGGATCGTCGGCGAACGCCCCGACCTCGTGCGAGGCACGGGCGCGGCGATCGCCGTCGGCGGTTGCGTCGTGGGCCTGTGTACGTGGGGCCGACTGCGCGTGCGAACGGCCTTCGAAGACGCGGTGGGCGGCGTGGTCGCCGCGTACCGCGAGGTGGTGGCGGCGATGGCGGAGGCCGAGGTGACTCGGCTCGGGGCACCGGAGGCCGGGAGACGGGACTCCGGGACGCCGGACTCCGGGACACACGAGAGGCGCGGAAGGTGAACACCGACGAGGTCGCACCGTGGTTCGTGCTGCCGGACGGCTTCGAGGTCCTGCCGATGGATCGCGATCCGATCGAGCGTGCGACCGAACTGGTGCTGATGCTTCAGGATTTCTGGCCCGAGGCGACGCCCGAGCAGCGGATCCAGTGCGCGCTCACCAACGACGCGTTCCTGGACGGGCTCAACCACGAAGGCGTGGTCCACCTGTCCACCTGTCTCGCGCGCAAGGACGACGGTGCGCTCACCTCGGCGATGCTGGTGGTGACCGTGAAGTACTTCGAACCCAAGCCCGGAGTCCCGTTCGCCGACCGCGTCGTGCGCGAGCTGGGCCCGCCCTCGTTCGACCGCGACATCGCGGTCGCGCCCTCGGCGCTGGGTCGCATACCCGTCGTGGTGGAGGACTCGACGCCGCGCGTTCCCGGTGAACTCGTGGGTGCCGACGAGGACTTCGGTGTCACGACCCGGTACGTCCGAGCCTTCTTCCCGTTTCCGGGGCAGTCCCGGATGGCCGTCTTCACGCTGTCCACCCAGGACTTGGACACCTGGCCGGACTACGTCGAGATGATGGCCGCCATCTGCGCGTCGGTGTCGTTCGCCCCACCCGCCGTCGCGGGCCGGGTCGCAGGCGCGCTCGACGGCGGGCCGCCGGTCGACGCGCCGAGGGAGGCGCGGCGCAGTCGGATCGCGGACGTGTTCGACTGACGGGCGGGCGCGCGCCCGATTGCGGCCGATCGGCCCAACGGCGTTCCTTCCTTCGTGGGATTGACAGGACCCTTGGGCGCCGAGTGCGGGCACAGTGGGACCGGGCCGTTGTTCCACGAGTGCCGGTCACCGACCGGCCCGACCCGACGGCCACCCGAAGTACCCGCGAACCGCGGCCGTTGCCTCGCCCGCCCCGAACCCCGGCGGCTTCGAGGCCGTCGCGACGTAGTTCGCCCGGTCTTCGTCCGGACAGAGAGTTCGCCATGCCACGCGCGTGCACCACCGGGTTCACCACCGGCGGGGTCATCCTCGCCGCCTTCGCCCACCTCGACCGCCGCTTTGGGGTGTCCACCTGTACGGGCTGACCGCACGGGAGCGGCATGCGCAGTGGGGGCCGCGACGCCCCCCGGGACGGCCGCCGAGTCGTCCGGGGCGTCCGCCGGGATATCCCGGTCGATCAGCTCCGCCGCGCGGAAACGGCCGGCGGCCCATCACCCACGGGGGTGACGGGCCGCCGGTCCGCAGCGAGCGCTTCGCGCGATCAGTACCCGGTCGGGTGCCAGACCGTGCGGATCTCGGTGAAGGCCAGCATCCGACCCGTCCCCGGGTCCGCCGACCAGTCCGGCTCCTTGGCCTCGGGGCGCAGGACGCGCTTGAGGTTGTCCGCCGCCGCGATCTCCAGGTCGCGCGCCGACGCGACGCCCGCGTCCGGCGCGACGCCGGTCAGGTCGATCGCGTTGACGTCCTGGTGCGAGGCGAGCGTCGGGGCGATCTCGGCCGCGTTGCCGGTCAGGATGTTGAGCACCCCGCCCGGCAGATCGGACACCGCGAGCACCTCGGCGAAGGACAGCGCCGGCAGCGCCGACACGCCGGCCGCGAGCACCACGGCGGTGTTGCCGGTGGCGATCACCGGCGCGACCGCGCTGGTCAGGCCGAGCAGCGACGAGCGCTGCGAGGCGATCACCGCGACCACGCCGGTCGGCTCGGGCGTCGACCAGTTGGCGAACGGGCCCGCGACCGGGTTGGCCCCGCCCGCGACCTGCGCGAGCTTGTCGGTCCACCCGGCGTACCAGACCCAGCGGTCCACGGCCGCGTCCACCGACGCGAGCGCCTTGGGCCGGCTGATCCCCTCGGCCGCGGCGACCTCGGCCGCGAACTGCTCGCGGCGGCCCTCCAGCATCTCGGCGATCCGGTACAGGACCTGGCCGCGGTTGAACGCGGTGGCGCCCGACCAGCCCGGGAACGCCTTGCGCGCCGCGACGACCGCGTCGCGGGCGTCCTTGCGGCTCCCGCGCGGAGCGTTTGCCAGCGTCCGGCCCTTGCTGTCGGTCACCGCGTACACCCGCCCGCTCTCGGACCGGGGGAACTTGCCCCCGATGTACAGCTTGTAGGTCTTCAACACCTCAAGGCGCTCAGACATCGAGGTAGGCCTCCAGCCCGTGGCGGCCACCCTCGCGGCCGAAGCCCGACTCCTTGAACCCGCCGAACGGCGAGGAGGGGTCGAACTTGTTGAACGTGTTGGTCCACACGACGCCGGCCCGCAGCCGCTGCGCGGTCCACAGGGCCTTGGCGCCCTTTTCCGTCCACACCCCGGCGGACAGGCCGTACGCGGTGTTGTTGGCCTTCTCGACCGCCTCGTCCGGGGTACGGAAGGTCTGCACGGTCAGCACCGGGCCGAAGATCTCGTCGCGCGCGATCCGGTGCGCCTGGGTGACGCCCGTGAACACGGTCGGCGGGAACCAGAAGCCCTTGCTCGGCAGCTCGCCGGCCAGGGACCAGCGCTCCGCGCCCTCGGTCTCGCCGGCCGTGACCAGCTCCTGGATGCGGGACAGCTGCGCGGCCGAGTTGATCGCGCCGACGTCGGTGTTCTTGTCCAGCGGGTCGCCCACGCGCAGGGTCTTGATCCTGCGGGTCAGGCTCGCCATCAGCTCGTCGGCCACGGATTCCTGCACGAGCAGGCGCGAACCGGCGCAGCAGACCTGGCCGCCGTTGAAGAAGATGCCCTCGACGATCCCGTCCACGGCCGAGTCGATCGCGGCGTCGTCGTAGACGATGTTCGCGGCCTTGCCGCCGAGTTCGAGGGTGACCCGCTTGCGGGTGCCCGCGATCGTGCGGGCGATCTCCTTGCCCACCGCGGTCGAGCCGGTGAACGCGACCTTGTCCACGTCCGGGTGCGCGATCAGCGCGCGACCGGTCTCGCCGGCACCGGTGACGATGTTCAGCACACCGTCCGGCAGCCCGGCCTCGACGCAGATCTCGGCGAACCGCAGCGCGGTCAGCGGCGTGGTCTCGGCCGGCTTGAGCACGACCGTGTTGCCGCCCGCGAGGGCCGGCGCGACCTTCCACGCCAGCATCAGCAGCGGGAAGTTCCACGGGATGACCTGACCGGCCACGCCGATCGGCCTGGGGTCCGGCCCGAAGCCCGCGTGCGCGAGCTTGTCGGCCCAGCCCGCGTAGTGGAAGAAGTGCGCCGCGACCAGCGGGATGTCCACGTCGCGCGACTCGCGGATCGGCTTGCCGTTGTCGATCGACTCCAGGACCGCGAGCTCGCGCCCGTGCTCCTGGACCAGTCGGGCGATGCGGAACAGGTACTTGGCCCGTTCCGCGCCCGGCAGCGCCGACCACGACTTGAACGCCTTGCGCGCGGCCTTGACCGCACGGTCCACGTCCGCCTCGCCGCCGACGGCGATCTCGGAGAGGACCTCCTCGGTCGCCGGGTTCACGGTCTTGAGCCGGCCGCCGTCCGCGGCGTCGGCGAACTTTCCGTCGATGAACAGCCCGTACGCCGGGGCGATGTCGACGACCGCGCGCGACTCGGGCGCGGGCCCGTACTCGAAGGGGTTGCCCATGGGTGTCAGTCCACCGTCACGTAGTCGGGGCCGGAGTAGCGGCCCGTGGCCAGCTTCTGGCGCTGCATCAGGAGATCGTTGAGCAGGCTGGAGGCGCCGAGTCGGAACCAGTCCGGGTCCAGCCAGTCGGTCCCGGCCGTCTCGTTGACCAGGACGAGGTACTTCATCGCGTCCTTGGTCGTGCGGATCCCGCCGGCCGGCTTGACGCCGACCTGCCGCCCGGTCGCCTCGCGGAAGTCGCGGACGGCCTGCAGCATCACCAGCGTCACCGGCAGTGTCGCGTTGACCGCGACCTTGCCCGTGGACGTCTTGATGAAGTCGGCACCCGCGAGCATCGCGAGCCACGACGCGCGGCGAACGTTGTCGTACGTCGACAGTTCACCGGTCTCCAGGATCACCTTGAGGTGGGCGCTGCCACCGCCGGCGGCTTCGCTGCGGGCGCAGGCCGCCTTGACGGCCACGATCTCGTCGTAGACGAGCCGGTAGCGGCCGGACAGGAACGCGCCGCGGTCGATGACCATGTCGATCTCGTCGGCCCCGGCGGCCACCGCGTAGGCGACGTCGGCCAGCTTGACGTCGAGCGCGGCGCGCCCGGACGGGAACGCGGTCGCGACGGACGCGACGTGTACGCCGGAGTCGCCGAGCGCGTGCTTGGCCTCGGTGACGAGGTCGGGGTACACGCAGATCGCGGCCGGTCGGGGCGCGTCCGGTGCGCCCGGGTCCGGGTGCAGCGCCTTCGCGCACAGCGCTCGGACCTTGCCGGGGGTATCGGCGCCCTCCAACGTGGTCAGGTCGATCATCCGGATGGCGAGGTCGATCGCGGCGACCTTCGCATCGTTCTTGATCGAGCGGGTCGCGAGCATTGCTGCCCGCGCTTCGGTCCCGACCCTGTCGACGCCAGGAAGACCGTGCAGAAAGCGTCGAAGGGCCGCTTCGGACGAGGTGACCTCGGCCGGATCGGCGGGAAATGCAGACGGCATGCTCACAAGACGAGCATATCTACTCGCGTAGCGTCCGGCCCAGTGGTCCGGCCGAGCCAAAGCGGGCTTGTGGGGTGAGGCACAATCACCGGTCATGAGCAGCGACGAGGACGTCACCACGTATCGCTCCCGGCCGGCGATGGCCGTCGGGGTGCTTCTGATCGCCGTCGGGATCTGGATGATCATCGACACCCTGGTCCGCGGCGAGGGCCGGACGAAGTGGCTCGCCATCGCGATGGTGATCTTCTTCGCCGTCCTGGTGATCGCGCTCACGTTGCGGTCGGCGGTGCTGGTCGGGCCGGAGCGGCTGGTGATCCGGAATCCGTTCCGCACGATCGTGGTGCCTTGGGGCGCGTTGGAGCGCGTCCGGGCCGAGTACTCGATCGAGGTGCGGGCCGGTGACAAGTCGTTTCACATCTGGGCCATTCCGGTGTCGCTGCGGGAGCGCAAGCGGGCCCTGCGGCAGCAGGGGCGGTCGGCGGCGGAGAATCCGTACGGGCAGAGCCAACACGATCTTCCGCAGCTGTCCCGGGCCGATCAGGTCGTGGACGATCTGCGTGGGATGAGCGAGCAGTTCGGGAAGAAGTCCACCGGGCCGGTCGAGGTCGCCTGGTCGATGGAGATCATCGGCGGCATGGCCCTGTCGGGAATCGCCGCCTTGATCCTGGGCCTGGTCTAGAAGGCCTCAAACGCCGGCCGGGCTGATGGTGGCGCCTGCGTCGGGTGTCCTCAAACGCCGGACGGGCTGGGTTGGCTTGCGTTGGGGTGGCCTCAATCGCCGGCCGGGCTGGTGGTGGCCTGTGCTGGGTGGCCTCAAGCGCCGGCCGGGCTGGGTTGGGCTGGGTTGGGGGAAGACGGAACGAGCGGGGGCCGCCGGTTGGTGGGCCCGCGCTCGTTTTGTTTCGTCTTGGGGCGGGCCCGCTACATGCCCAGCGTTGCGGCCAAGTCCTGCTTGAGTCGTTCCAGTGCCTGGTGGGTTGTCGCGCGGGCGGGTGCGATGCCGATCTCGGTGATTCGCTTCGGGTCGACCACGACCTCCAGGTACGCCTTGAGCTTGGGCTCGGTCCCGGACGGGCGGACCACGACGCGGCCTGCGAGCAGGTCGGCGCCGTCGCCGGCGAGCGTGTACCGCAGGCCGTCGGTCGGCGGCAGGCCGCCGGCCTGTGGGTGCAGTAGGTCCTCCGACGTCGCGACGGCGAGGCCGCCGAGGGACTTGGGGGCGTCCGCGCGCAGCCGTTCCATCGCCTGGGTGATCAGTTCGAGCCGCTCGACCCGCACCGAATACTGGTCGGTCGCGTACAGGCCGTACCGCGCCGCGATCGCGTCGAGCAGGTCCGGCAGCGTGCTGCCGTCGCGCTTGGCGCCCGCCGCGAGTTCGGCGAGCATCAGCGCGGCCGTGACGCCGTCCTTGTCGCACACGCCGTCGGGGTCCACGCAATAACCGAGGGCCTCCTCGAACGCGAACGCCAGCCGCGGCACCCGGGCGAGCCACTTGAAGCCGGTCAGCGTCTCCGCGTACGGGACGCCGTTCGCGTACGCGATCGCGCCGAGCAGCGAGGAGGAGACGATCGTGGTGGCCAGCACGCCGGTCGTACCGCGACGGGCCACCTCGGCCCCGAGCAGCGCACCGACCTCGTCGCCGCGCAGCATCCGCCACCCGCCCGCCGCGGCCGGGTCCGGCACCGCGACCGCGCACCGGTCGGCGTCCGGGTCGTTGGCGATCACGATGTCGGCGTCCTCGGCGAGCGCGGTGCGGAACGCGAGGTCCATCGCGCCGGGCTCCTCCGGGTTCGGGAAGGCCACGGTCGGGAAGTCCGGGTCCGGGTCCGCCTGCTCCGGCACGGGCCGGACATCGGCGAAGCCCGCGCGCTCGAACGCGCCCAGCATCACGGTCGTGCCCACGCCGTGCATCGCGGTGTGCACGATGCGCACGTCGCGCGGTCCGGCCGGGTCGACCACCGTCATCGCGCGGTCGAGGTAGGAGTCGACCAGCGCCTCGCCGAGCGTGTCCCAGCCGTCCTCGGCCATCGGCACGTCGGCGAGCGAGCGCACGGCCGCGATGTGGCCGGCGATCTCGGCGTCGGCGGGCGGCACGATCTGCGAGCCGTCGCCGAGGTAGACCTTGTAGCCGTTGTCGCGCGGCGGGTTGTGGCTCGCGGTCACCATGACGCCCGCGACGCAGCCGAGATGCCGGATCGCGTACGCGAGCACCGGCGTCGGCAGCGGCCGGGGCAGCACCAGCGCGTGCAGCCCGGCGGCCTCCATGACGGCCGCCGTGTCCCGCGCGAACACGTCGGACTTGTGCCGCGCGTCGAAACCGATCACGACCGAGTTACGGGTCGCGGAGGGCGCGACCGTGTCGGTGACGTAGGCGGTCTTGAGGTACGCGGCCAGGCCGGCGGCGGCCCGGATCACCACCGCGCGGTTCATCCGGTTCGGTCCGGCGCCCAGTTCGCCGCGCAACCCCGCGGTGCCGAACTGGAGCAGCCCGGCGAAGCGGTCCGCGAGGCCCTCCCGGTCGTCCGCTTCGAGCAGCGCTTCGAGCTCGGCCCGGGTGTCCGGGTCCGGGTCCTCGGCCAGCCAGGCGCGCGCGGTCTCGATGACGTCGCTCAACACGGACTCCTCGGTAGGGGATGTGATCATGACTGTGCCGGACTCGGGTGCGCTCAGATGCGCGGCAGGACCTCGGTGAGCAGGCGGCCCATCCGTTCGGCGGACGCGCGTCCGGCGGCCAGGACCTCTTCGTGGTTGAGCGGCTCGCCCGTCATGCCCGCGGCGAGGTTGGTGACCAGGGAGATGCCCAGGATCTCGGCGCCGGCCTCGCGCGCGGCGATGGCCTCGATGGTCGTGGACATGCCGACGAGGTGCCCCCCGATCGCCCGGACCATGCCGATCTCGGCCGGGGTCTCGTAGTGCGGGCCGGGGAACTGTACGTAGACGCCCTCTTCGAGGTCGGGCTCGACCTCGCGGCACAACGCGCGTAGCCGCGGCGAGTAGAGGTCGGTCAGGTCCACGAAGTTCGCCCCGACGATGGGCGACGCGGCCGTGAGGTTGATGTGGTCGCTGATCAGCACCGGCTGACCGGGCACGAACGAGGGCCGCAGCCCGCCGCAGCCGTTGGTCAGCACGACGGCCTTGCAGCCGGCCGCGACGGCGGTGCGGACACCGTGCGCGACGGCGGCGACGCCGTGGCCCTCGTAGAGGTGCGTGCGGCCGAGGAACACCAGTGCGCGTCGGTCGCCGATGACCAGCGAGCGCACGGTGCCGGCGTGGCCCTCGACGGCGGGCGGCGGGAAGCCGGGCAGCTCGGTGACCGGGAACTCGTGCTCCGGATCGCCCAGCATGTCCGCGGCGGGCACCCAGCCAGAGCCCATGACGAGCGCGATGTCATGCGTCGCGGCACCGGTGAGCCGCTGAAGGCTTTCGGCGGCCTCGGCGGCGGCCGTGTACGGGTCGTGGCTATCCAATACGTTCACATCGATGAGCGTAAATGCTGCACCTGGGAACAGCGCGGCCGGGGTCTATGCGCGTAGAAGACTGTAATACGACCGCAATGACAGCGGCGGACGACTCGTAGCGGTACGCGGTGATACGTCCGTTCAGCGGATGGGGCCGGTGTGACGGGACGGGCGGAAGGGACGGAACCGCACGCGCCGCCGATCCGGACACACGCGCGGCCGACCCGGGACATCCGACGCGGGTTTGCTCGTGGGCGGCGGGGCCGGGTCAGGGGGCCGGGGGAGCGGACGGCGGAAGCGGCTGCCCGGGCGCGGGCGCCTGCCCCTGCCCCTGCCACGGACCGGCCACCGGCGGGATCGCCATGAACGGCCCGTTGCCCGTCGCGCCGACCCACGCGTTCCAGATCGTGGCGAGCTTCGTGTCGAACTCCGGGTCGCGCTGCGCCCACCCGCTCACCGGCACGGCCAGGTTCTTGACCTTGCCGTCGCCGAGCAGGAGCTGGACCTGGCGGGTGCCCAGGACGCGCCGCTCCCGGACGTGCACGATCTCGTCCCAGGCCAGGCTCCGGGTGCCGTAGCGGCGCCACGCGATGCCCCGCGGGGTGAGCGTGGTGGAGAAGCGCGCGAACAGGAAGAAGTTCAGCAGCATCGCCACCATCGGCACCGCGAGGAACACGGCCCGGCTCCCGGTGAGCGTGATCTCGAGCACGAGCACCACGCCGAACGCGGCGGCCAACGCGAGCAGCTGCCAACGCTGCCGGAAGCTCAGGGTGTACCGGATCTCGTGCATGACACGCTCCCCCTCGTGGCGCCATTCCGACGCGGCGAGTGTGACAGAGCGTAGGCGGACGGCGGAGGCCGGGGCGTCGCGCCCGGCCGGGCCGGGCGGATCACCTCACCCGGTGGGCGTCCCGATCGGACCGGAGCGTCCGCACCTTCGGCGATTCCGACAGTGGGATGCCCCGATCGTCCGGCGCTTGCGCGGGTGGGGGCGAAGCGGTCACGAACAGGGACGGTTGCGCAGTTCCTTGACGTAGTCGTCGGGGGCGCCGGCGGATTCGGCCGACTCCGCGACCATGCCCAGGTAACGCGCCGAGGGCAGGCCGCCCTCGTAGTCGTTCAGGACGTACAGCCATGCGAGCTGCTCGCCGAACAGGGACTCCACCCGGACCCGGACCTTGCGGTACAGGCCCAGCGGCATGCCCTCCCAGCGGTCGAGGTCGGGCTCGTCCATCTCGGCCAGGTCGTACAGCGCGACGAACACCTGGGACAACTCGTCCTCGACGACCGTGGCCAGCGATCCGTCCCAACCCAACTGTTCGCCGCCGAAGGTCAGCCGCCAGCCGGGCAGCCAACCGGTGTGGCGCAGTGGGGAGTGTGGGGCACGCCGTGCCATCTGCCGCGCGTCGAGGTTGCTTGCGTACGCGGCGTAGAGGGGCATGGCCGCAGCCTACGCGACGGGCGGGCATGGGAGAGAATGACACCCGTGACTCGGATTGTGATCGTAGGCGGAGGACCCGGCGGGTACGAGGCGGCGCTGGTCGCGGCACAGCTCGGAGCCGAGGTGACGGTGGTAGAGCGGGAGGGCGTGGGCGGAGCGGCGGTACTGACGGACTGTGTCCCGTCCAAGACGCTGATCGCGACGGCCGAAGTCATGACGAACTTCGCCGACTCGCACCACGAGCTCGGCATCTATGTCGACGACGGCACCCCCGGCACCCTCGACCGGCCGATCGTGGGCGTGGACCTGGGCGTGGTCAACCGACGTGTCCTGCAACTCGCGAAGGCCCAGTCGAACGACATCGCGCAGAGCGTCACCCGCGCCGGCGTGCGGGTGCTGCGCGGCACCGCCCGGCTGGACGGGCCGCGCCGCGTGGTGGCGGATCTCGCGGACGGCACCGAACGCACGCTGGAGGCCGACGCGATCCTGATCTCGACCGGCGCCCACCCGCGCGAGATCCCGGGCGCGGAGCCGGACGGCGAGCGGATCCTGAACTGGAAGCAGATGTACGGCCTGTCGGAGATGCCGCGCGAGCTGATCGTGGTCGGCTCGGGCGTCACCGGCGCCGAGTTCGCGGGTGCCTACCAGGCGCTCGGCTCGAAGGTGACGCTCGTCTCCAGCCGCGACCGGGTGCTCCCGGGCGAGGACCCGGACGCGGCCGAGGTGCTGGAGGGCGTGTTCCGCCGGCGCGGGATGCGGGTGATGTCGCGCTCGCGCGCGGAGAGCGTCAAGCGCGACGGGGACAGTGTCATCGTCACGCTGACCGACGGCCAGATCCTCGAGGGCAGCCACTGCCTCGTCGCGGTCGGCGCGATCCCCAACACCGCGGGCATCGGCCTGGAGGAGGCCGGCGTCTTCCTCAAGGACACCGGTCACGTGCGGGTGGACCGGGTCTCGCGGACGACCGCGAACGGCGTGTACTCGGCGGGTGACTGCACCGGCGTGTTCGCGCTCGCGTCGGTCGCCGCCATGCAGGGCCGGATCGCGATGTACCACATGCTCGGTGACGCGGTGGCCCCGCTGAACCTCAAGGCCGTGTCGTCGAACGTGTTCACCGACCCCGAGATCGCCACGGTCGGATATACCCAGGCCGCGATCGACGCGGGCGAGATCGACGCGCGGGGCGTCAAGCTCCCGCTGTCGCGCAACCCCCGCGCGAAGATGCAGGGCATTCACGACGGATTCGTGAAGCTGTTCTGCCGCCCGGGCACGGGGATCGTGGTCGGCGGCGTGATCGTCGCCCCGCGCGCGAGCGAGTTGATCCACACGGTGGCGCTCGCGGTGGACCTGCACTTGACGGTGGATCAGATCGCCAGCGGATTCACGGTCTACCCCTCCCTTTCCGGTTCGATCGCGGAAGCCGCCCGGCAATTGCACCGCCGCGAGCGTTCCTGACGGGTCGAACTCCCGCCGTGATGATCTTGGGGTTATCGGCCCGCCGGGCGACCGGTGCCCCACCGACTCCAAGATCATCGCAGCGCAGGGGGCGCGCGCCGGGCGCGCGAGGGGCGTGGAATTCGGATTCCGCGCTACCGCGTACTCCACTTACGGGTGGCTTTTCTCGAACGGCCCGTGTGTTCCGGGGTCGCCGCGCATACTCGAATCGGACCGGGTGTGATCGTGACCTCGCGGTGTGTTCGGTGCCGGTCGAGTCGACCCGCGCGGAAACAAAATCCATGGTCGACAGCTGTATCCGGCTCCCGGTGAGCAGCGTTATGGTTGGCCCTCTCGAACGCTGTGGCTTCGCTGCGCCCGGAAACCGAAGAGGTCTTATCACTTTGGTGAACAAGTTCGGGTAAGAGTCGCAAGCGGCTGATAAGAGCCGGTCGTTCGCGTTACCTTCGTCACGTGTTCGCAGCAGAGCGTCGTCAACTGATTCTTGAAATGGTGCGGGCCAACGGAGCGGTGTCCCTACGGGAACTCGCCCGGGTGGTCCAGACGTCCGAGGTGACGGTTCGGCGGGACGTGCGGGCCCTGGAAGCCGAAGGGCTGCTCGACCGTCGGCACGGTGGAGCGGTGCTGCCCGGTGGGCTGTCCCGTGAGCCGAGCTATTCGCAGAAGACCCATCTCGCGGCGGCGGAGAAGGCGGCCATGGCCGACCTGGCGGTCTCCCTCGTCGACGAGGGGGATGCGATCGTCGTGGGCGCCGGCACCACCACGCAGGAGCTGGCCCGCAGGCTGGCCCGGATTCCGGGCCTGACCGTGGTCACCAACTCCCTCCTTGTCGCGCAGGTACTCGCGCACGCCAATCGGGTCGAGGTCGTCATGACCGGCGGCACGTTGCGTGGCTCGTCCTACGCCTTGGTCGGCAGCGGTGCGGAGCAGGCCCTCGCGGGTCTGCGCGTGCGTCGCGCGTTCGTGTCCGGCAACGGGCTGACCGCCGAGCGTGGCCTGTCCACCCCCAACATGCTGTCCGCGAGTGTGGACCGCGCCCTGATCCAGGCCGCGCACGAGGTCGTCGTCATGGTCGACCACACCAAGATCGGTGTGGACACGATGTTCCAGACGGTGGCTCCCGAGCGGATCACGCACCTCGTCACCGACGAGGACGCCCCGGGTCCGGAAAGCGAGGCGTTGGCCGAGCTGGGCGCGCAGGTCCACATCGCCCCCCTGCCGCAACGGGCCGTTCCCGGCGCCCGCGCGGAGTTCAACGGGGAGCGCATGCGCGACATGCGGGTCCCGGGGGTGATGCCCGACCAGTGATCGCGATCGGCCGATCAGGTGTCACGTGCCGTTTGCCCGGCGCCCCCCGGGCATGGCTTCCTGCACCCGCTCGACCAGGTCCGCGGTGAAGGACCCGTAGCCCGTCGCCGACCACACGCTCTCGTGGGCCGGGATCTCGTAGTAGGGCAGATACGCGCCGTCCGCGACCTGCCGGGTGAGCACGTCCGGCATGGTGCGCTCGCTCGCGGCGGTCAGGCACGCGATGCACGCGGGCACGGACAGCCAGGTCCGGCCGCGCATCGCCCAGGTCAGCCGCTGGTAGGCGGCCCCGTGCAGGGGATTGAACAGGCATACCGAGACGCGGAACCGGTCGTCGGACCCGATGGCGTCGTCCGGATCGGGGCGCTCGGTTCGGTCCGCGGCCACTTCGAGGGCCCGCACGCCGTGCCACACCAGGACCAGGACTCCCGCGAGATCGGGAAGATCGTCCGCCTCCCGCACCACCCACGAAGCGGCCTCGCATGCGTCCACGGCGCGGTGCTGAGCGGCCGGCGCGCGGATCGGCCGCGATCCCCCTCCCGTCCCCCTATGCGACCGCCCCCGCGCCGACGGATCGGGGCGGGGGCGGGACTGAGGTGTTGCCGGGGTCAGTCCTTGATCTCGCAGAGGACCGCGCCGGACGTGACCGTCGCGCCGACCTCGGCGACCAGGCCCTTGACGGTGCCGGCCCGGTGGGCGTTGAGCGGCTGTTCCATCTTCATGGCCTCCAGGACCACGATCAGCTCGCCCTCGGCGACGACCTGGCCCTCCTCGACCGCGACCTTGACGATCGTGCCCTGCATCGGGCTCGCCAGGGAGTCGCCGCTCGCCGCGGCGCCGGCCTTCTTGGCGCCGCCGCGCTTGGGGGCCTTCTTCGCCGAGCCGCCCGCCGCCGCACCGGACGCGCCGAGGCCCGCCGGGAGGGTGACCTCGAAGCGCCGGCCGTTGACCTCGACCACGACGGTCTCGCGCTCGCCGGCCTCGTCGGCCGCGTCCGCGCCGCCGCCGAACGGGGCGATCGTGTTGTCGAACTCGGTCTCGATCCACCGGGTGTGCACCGTGAACGCGTCGGTCGAACCGTCGAGCTCGGGTGCGAACGCCGGGTCCACCACCACCGCGCGGTGGAAGGTGAGCGCGGTCGCCATGCCGTCGACGACGAACTCGTCGAGCGCGCGCTTGGCCCGCTGGAGCGCCTGCTTGCGGTCACGACCCGTGACGATCAGCTTCGCGAGGAGCGAGTCCCACGCCGGGCCGATGACCGAGCCCTGCTCGACACCCGAGTCCAGGCGTACGCCCGGGCCCGACGGCGGCAGCCACTTGGTGACCTCGCCGGGGGCGGGCAGGAAGCCGCGACCCGGATCCTCTCCGTTGATCCGGAACTCGAACGAGTGCCCGCGCAGCGGCGGGTCGTCGTAGCCGAGCTCCTCGCCGTCGGCGATCCGGAACATCTCGCGCACCAGGTCTATGCCGGTGACCTCTTCGGTCACCGGGTGCTCGACCTGCAGGCGGGTGTTGACCTCCAGGAAGGAGATCGTGCCGTCCTGGCCCACGAGGAACTCGCAGGTCCCGGCGCCGACGTAGCCGGCCTCCTTGAGGATGGCCTTCGAGGCGCGGTACAGCTCGGCGTTCTGCTCGTCGGTCAGGAACGGCGCGGGCGCCTCCTCGACGAGCTTCTGGTGCCGGCGCTGCAGCGAGCAGTCGCGGGTGGACACGACGACCACGTTGCCGTGGCTGTCCGCCAGGCACTGCGTCTCGACGTGCCGCGGCTTGTCGAGGTAGCGCTCGACGAAGCACTCGCCGCGGCCGAACGCGGCCACCGCCTCGCGCACCGCCGAGTCGTACAGCTCGGGGACCTCTTCGAGGTTGCGGGCGACCTTGAGGCCGCGCCCGCCACCGCCGAAGGCGGCCTTGATGGCGATCGGAAGGCCGTTGGCCTTCGCGAACTCCACGACCTCGGCGGATCCGGAGACCGGGTCCGGCGTGCCGGCGACCAGGGGCGCGCCGGCCCGCTGGGCGATGTGCCGGGCGGCCACCTTGTCACCGAGATCGCGAATCGCCTGCGGAGGCGGTCCGATCCAGGTGAGTCCGGCGTCCAGTACGGCTTGGGCGAATTCCGCGTTCTCCGACAGGAATCCGTATCCGGGGTGAATGGCGTCCGCGCCCGAGTCCTGGGCGGCCTGCAATACCTTGGCCACGTCCAGGTAGCTCTCGGCCGGAGTGTTTCCGCCGAGCGCGTGGGCCTCGTCGGCCACCCGCACGTGCAGAGCATCCCGGTCCGGCTCTGCGTAGACGGCCACACTGGCGATACCGGCATCCCGGCATGCCCTGGCGACGCGGACCGCGATTTCCCCACGGTTGGCGATGAGTACCTTGCGCACGATCTGGCTCCCTCCTCAACTGCGGAGAGTCTAGGGATTCGGGGGCGGGCACAATTCGCCGCCCCACCCCGTCGTGGTACGACAACCCGCCATGTTCATGGCCTGCGGTGGAGCTGCCGGCCACGTTGCCGGTGGGGTCAAGGTACTCCGAACGGGGTCGGCGTTCGCGCACGGGTACGCCTGGAACGTGTTTCAGTTATGGCCCCGACCCGTCAGCCGCCCATGCAGTCGCCGCCGGCCGAGCGGCCGAGCAGGCCGCTCTCGGGGACGTTCGCCCCCGCCATCTTCCCGCAGTGCTTGCACGCCTTCGCCCACGGATTCCCGGCCGGCCCGTCGGGGCCGTACTGATACACCCATTCGTGGTCCACGTGGCCGTCGGCACAGGTGTCCCACGCGTTGCCCGGCACCCGGCGGTCCTCTTCCATGCGGTCCCTTCCCTCACGCGCCCCCGTGCGCAGGTTATGAGCGCGACGGGACGGGAGAGGGCCGAACGCGCGAATCGGCAAAGACCCGACCGGGCGGCATTTACCCTGCGGTGTTTCCCCGACCGGATGTAACTGCCACGATGTGAAACGTCTACGGCATCCCATGCCTGGGCGGGAGGAACTTGTGGCAGAGGTGTTCTTGCGGCGGTTGACCCGTTGGCAGGCCGACCAACAGCGGGAAGCCGTCGCCGATACGTACGTCAAGACCTATGGCGAGGACCCGCCGGGGCGCCCGGATTTCCTGCGGCGCTATGCCGACCACATCCAGCAGCCCGGGTTCGAGATGGTCGTTGCGAACGGTGCGGGTGCCGCCGCCGGGTGCACGTTCGGATTTCCGCCGCGTCGGGCCAGTGGCTGGTGGACCGGGTTCCGCGGCGAACTGGCCGAGGACGTGGCCGAACTCGCCACGGCCGGCAAGGTGTTCGTGATCGTCGATCTGATGGTGGTGCCCCAGCGCCGGCGCGAGGGGATCGCCACGCGGATGCGCGAGCGGTTGCTCGCGGGCACCGACGCGCCGTTCGCCGCGGTCCGGATCCAGCGCGACAACCACCCGGCCCTGGCGACCTTCCGGGCCTGGGACTGGTCCCGCCTGGGCGAGTGGCAGCCGGATCCGCAGCGCGAGCCGGCCGAGGTGTGGGGCCGACGACTGGGTCGGTGAGGCCGACTCGCCCGGGGCCCTACTCGCCGAAGAGTTCGCGCAGGACCTGGCCCGTGCGCTTGTCGGCGGGGTAGAAGGACTCGATCGAGATCTCCGCCAGGGTGATGTCCACCGCCGTGCCGAAGGTGGCCAGCGTGCTCACGAACGACAGGATCTCGGTGCCGTACCGGATCTGTAGCGGGATGGCCGGCGCGCCGGGGCCGGCGGCGGTCGGCGGTTCGCCGCCCGGGTAGGCGCAGACCTCGTCGTACAGGGCCTGCACGACCGGATCCGCGGTGATCACCGCCTGTCGGCGCAGCCGGTGCAACAGGTGCGCCCGCCACTGCGGGTAGTTGACGATCAGCGGCGCCATGCCCTCGGGATGCAGGCTCACCCGGTAGGCGTTCATCGGCGGCGTGGTCAACTCGGGAGCGACGTCGTTCGCGAACAGCCCGATGCTCGACGTGGCGTCGATGATGTTCCAGGCCCGGTCCACGATCACCGCGGGGTACGGCTCGTGCGCGGCCAGGATCTGCCGCAGCGCCGTCTTGACCGAGTCCAACTCCGGCGCGTCGAGTCCGCTCTCGTTGTAGGCGGGGGCGTGGCCCGCCGCGAGCAGCAGCCGATTGCGCTCGCGCAACGGGACCTCCAGGTATTCCGCCAGGCGCAGCACCATCTCGCGGCTGGGTACCGAGCGCCCCGTCTCGATGAAGCTGAGGTGCCGCGTGGAGACCTCGACCTCCACGGAGAGTTCGAGTTGGCTCAGCCGGCGGTGCTGCCGCCAGTGGCGGATCAGCTCGCCGCTCGATCGCCGGTTCGTGCTCCGGCCCCGGTCGGGCCGCTCGGTGTCGAGGCTGTGGCTCATGGGACCCGACCGTACGTGGTGTCCGGCGGGATGGAGCGGGCGCGTGCGCACGGTCGGGTCCTGGATCCTTCGAAGGGTCACAGCGCCGACCGGTTCGCCTTGCGCAGGCCGAACAACTGGAGGTCGGCGAAGCCCAGTACCGCGATCGCCTGGAGCACGATCAGCGCGGTACCCAGGCCGGTGGGGTCGAACCACCCCGCGAGCGCCATCGCCACGCTGTCCGCCATCCACACCAGATTGAGCGCGATCACGGTGCGCACGGCGTTGCGGTTCGGCTGCCCGGGGGTCCCGATCCGCCACACGACCAGCGCGTACAGGGTCAGGAACGCGCCCACCCCGGCGAGGAACGCGGTGGGCAGGCCCAGCGCCGAGTCCAGCAGCGCGCAGCCCGCGAGCGCCGCGACGCCGACCGCGGCGGTGGCGATCGCGTCCAGGCGCAGGACCATCCGCAACAGACCGGTGTCGCCGCGGACGGCGCCGGTGGGGGTGTCGGTGACTCCGGCGCGGCGGGCCGGAGCGGGTGCGCGGAACGACTGGGAACTCATGGGGTTCTCCTCCTCGGGCGATTGCCGACACCCACGACTGTGCTCGACGCCGCGCGGGCGGTCGATTCCCTGCGAGGTAATGCGCGTGGCTCAGTAGGGTCCCGTCGCGGGCGCTGCGGGGACCCGCTTCGCGGTATGGTCGGCGCCGCCGAAGCGGCGTACGCGAGGTCGCCGAGTCGAGGCCGCGCGGGCCGGATCCGAAATCGACCCGACCGCGTCCTGCTTTTCCGGGTGGGCGACTCACGTCTTCCCTAAGCTGCCTATTGAGACGACCCGGGGGAGACGGCCATGGCCGGCGGAGTGGTACGCAAGGCCTACGAGGCCGGCGCCGGATTCGCGGAGGGCCGTGCGCGGCGCCCGGAACCGGTCGGCCGGTTGTCCTTGGAGTGGGTGCCCGGAATCGTGCTGGTCGTGCTCGCGACGGCGGCCTCGCTCGTGCTGCTGCGCGCGGGGCTCGATCCGTCCGTGCCGGCCCCGCCCGCGGTGGATCCCGCGGACTACGGCGCGGCTCCGGCGCCGACGGACACCTCCGGCGGGTCGTGGTCGGTGTGGGACCTCGTCGCGGTGCTGTTGCCGTGGGCCGTGCCGCTGGTGATCGGCGGCATCGGGCTCACCGACAGCGTGTTCACCAACCGCCGCGGCAGTGTGGCCGGCGTGCTGTTGATCGGGCTCGTCGGGGCCGCCGTCACGACCGTGCTCGACCCGGTCGCGGCGCACTACGACGGGTCGCAGGACGCGCGCTGGCTCGGGTTCGTCTACCTGCTGCGGTTCGGGTTCGCGGTCCAGGTGCTCGTCGGCGTCGTGTTGTGGATCCATCTCGCGGTGCCCCGGCATCAGGCGCCGCTGAACGCGGCGTTCGCGGCCACCCTCGCGGCGGCCGTTCCGCTGCTGTTCGTACTCGGCGGGCGCGACGTGCTGGAGCCGATGTGGGAGTCGGGGGCCGGTCTGCAGACCTGGCTGCCGCTCGTCGCGCTCGGCTACGCGCTGATCCTGCTGCCCACCGGTCGGCTGCTGGTGCCGCCGGGCCGGGGCTGGGCGGGGACCGACGCGGGCGCCTACGGCGGGGTCGCGTTGCTCGGCCTGGTCGGGATCGGGGTGTCCGCGGCGTCCCTGGTGATGGGCGACGACCGGCCCAAGCTGCTCGGCCTGTGGCCCGTGGTCGCGCTCGCGGGCTGTCTGGTCGCGGCGGTGCTGACCTACCGCGTCGACGGTGTGCGCTCGGTGGCGGGCGCGCTCCTCGCGATGGCGGTCGGGCTGGCGGCCTTCCCGGCCGCGCTGTTCGCGTGGGACCGCACCGAGGGCAACCCGGGGCTCGGCCTGGACGGGCCCGCGGAGTACGTGCCTTGGCTGCTCGGCCTCGCGGTCGCCGGCATCGTCGGCGCGGTCGCGGCGCGGATGCTGGGGGCGTACGCGATCGGCCTCGCGGCCCTGGCCCTGGTGCTGGCCGAACTGATCGGGCCCGCCGCGGGCTCCGGCCACCAGCTCGCGGTGCGCTGCGCGGGCGCGGCGGCGATCGGCGTCGTGGTGGGCGGCCTGCGTCCGGAGCCGGCCGTCGCGGCGTTCGGGCTCGGCGCCGCGTGCGGGCCGGTGTGGCCGGACCTGCAGGCCGCGTCGGTCGACTACGACTGGATCGAGGTGCTCACCGAGAAGCCCGGCGGGGTGCCGCTGCCACTCCTGGTGCTCGCGGCCGTCGCGTTGCCGCTGGCCGTGTTCGCCGGCCTGCGCGGCGACCGCCGGCCGCCGCCGGCCCCGCCGAGGTTCGGGCCCGGCTCGGTCGGCGCCCCCGTGCCCGGCACCGGCCCGTGGGCCCCGAACGCCTACGCGGACGCCCCGCAGCCCTACCTGCCGCAGCAGCCCGGCCCTCCGTCGGCGGCCCCGCAGGGCCCACCGAGCCCACCGAGCCCACCGAGCCCACCGAGCCCACCGAGCCCACCGAGCGCGCAGGGCCTCCCGCCGAACCTCGGCCCGGGCCCCAGCCGCCGCGACCTCGGCCGGCCGGACGGACCGGGCGGCGGCAACTCCTGACCGCCCGTACCCCCGCCGAAACACCAGGGGCCCGGCCACCGACACTTCGTCGGCGGCCGGGCCCCGGCGCGTTTCCGGGCACTCGGGCGTCTTCCGCGTGGGCGGATTCGCTGCTCAGCGCGTCCAGAGGTCGATGATCCGCACCCCCACGCCGTCGAGCAGTCGGCGCAGCAGCGGCAGGGAGAGGCCGATCACGTTGCCCGGGTCGCCGTCGATGCCGTCCAGGAACGGCGCCGCGTGACCGTCGAGCGTGAACGCGCCCGCGACGCGTAGCGGCTCGCCGGTGGCGATGTAGGCGGCGACCTCGTCGTCGGACGGCGTGCCGAAGCGCACGGTGGTCGCGCCGACGTCGGAGACCCGCAGGCCGCTGCGCCGGTCGACCACGCAGTGGCCGGTCAACAGCACGCCCGTGCGTCCACGCATCGCCCGCCAGCGCTCCAGCGCCTCGGCGGCATCGGCCGGCTTGCCCAGCGCGCGGGCGTCCAGCTCCAGGATCGAGTCGCAGCCCACGACCAGCTCGTCGCCGTCGAGGTCGGCCGCGACCGCATCGGCCTTGGCCTCGGCCAGGAGCAGCGCGAGTTCGCGCGGGGAGGCGGCGGTGAGCGCGTCCTCGTCGACCCCGCTGACCACGACCTTGGGGTCGAGCCCGGCGTCGCGCAGCAGCTTCAGGCGCGCGGGGGAGGCGGAGGCGAGGACGAGGGAACGGGAGGGGGAACGCTCAGGCATGCCGCCAACGTACCCGGCGCCGACCGGGCCCCGGTCACAGCCCGAGCAGCAGCAGGGCGAGGATCACCACCACCGGCAGGATCCACACGGCGCGCCGCACCTGGGCCACGGCACGCCGGGTTTCCTCGGAGAATTCGTCACGGTTGCGCATGCGCCCATCGTGCGGCGCGTCCCCCCGCGCGAGCTTGAGTACGGGTACTCAAGTCGGCTCATGCGATGTACCGAAATCGGTTTTTCAGGCCGGCCAGGCACTCGCCCGCCACGCACCCGGCCCGGGCCGCTGCGGCCGCCGGACCAACCGCGCCGGCGCGTTCCACCGCGACGCGATCGCGGGCGCCGGAGCGGCCCCGCCGCCCGCCGCCGCCTTGGCCGCCACGACGGTGACGATCACGGCGAGCTCCTCCGGGGTGGGCTCACCCCGCACAACCTTGATCATGGGGACCTCCAGGCCCTGGCCGAGCCGGCCCCGGCGGGCGAACGCCCGCGGGACCGGCCCGATGTGCCGACTACTGTGCCGACTCCTGCGCCGACTGGGACCGCGACTACGCCGCCACCACTACAGCGGGATGTTGCCGTGCTTCTTCGGCGGCAGCGTCTCGCGCTTGCCGCGCAGCGCGCGCAGCGCCTTGACCACCTGCGCCCGGGTCGCCGACGGGCGGATGACCGCGTCCACGTACCCGCGCTCGGCGGCCACGTACGGGTTGCACAGCGTGTCCTCGTACTCCTGGATCAGCCGCGCGCGGGTCGCCTCGGGATCGTCGGCGGCCGCGATCGCGCGTCGGTGCAGGATGTTCGCCGCGCCCTGCGCGCCCATCACCGCGATCTGCGCGGTCGGCCACGCGAAGTTGACGTCCGCGCCCAGGTGCTTGGAGCCCATGACGTCGTACGCGCCGCCGTACGCCTTGCGGGTGATGATCGTGACGAGCGGCACGGTGGCCTCGGCGTACGCGTAGATCAGCTTCGCGCCGCGCCGGATGATGCCGTTCCACTCCTGGTCGGTGCCCGGCAGGAAGCCCGGGACGTCCACGAAGGTCAGCACCGGGATGTTGAACGCGTCGCAGGTGCGCACGAACCGCGCGGCCTTCTCGGACGCGTCGATGTCCAGCGTGCCCGCGAACTGCATCGGCTGGTTCGCCACGATGCCCACGGACCGACCCTCGACCCGGCCGAAGCCGACCACGATGTTCGGCGCGAACAGCGGCTGGACCTCCAGGAAGTCCGCCTCGTCCACGACGTGTTCGATCACCCGGTGGATGTCGTAGGGCTGGTTCGCCGAGTCCGGGATCAGGGTGTCGAGCTCACGGTCGAAGTCCGTGGTCTCCAGGTCGGCGGCCTCGTCGAAGGCCGGCGCCTCCTCCAGGTTGTTGCTCGGCAGGTACGAGAGCAGGCCCTTGACGTACTCCAGGGCGTCCTTCTCGTCGGCGCCCATGTAATGCGCGTTGCCCGACTTGCTGTTGTGCGTGCGCGCGCCGCCGAGGTCCTCCATCGAGACGTCCTCGCCGGTGACCGTCTTGATGACGTCGGGACCGGTGATGAACATCTGCGAGGTCTGGTCGACCATCACGATGAAGTCGGTGAGCGCGGGGGAGTACACGTGGCCGCCCGCGGCCGCCCCCATGATCAGCGAGATCTGCGGGATCACGCCGGACGCGATCACGTTGCGCCGGAAGATCTCGCCGTACAGGCCGAGCGAGACGACACCCTCCTGGATGCGCGCGCCGCCGCCCTCGTTGATGCCGACCAGCGGGACGCCGGTCTTGATCGCGAGGTCCTGGATCTTGACGATCTTCTCGCCGTACACCTCGCCGAGGCTGCCCCCGAAGACCGTGACGTCCTGCGAGAACACGCACACCTGACGACCGTCGACCGTGCCGGAGCCGGTCACGACGCCGTCGCCGTAGGGGCGGTTGCTCTCCAGGCCGAAGTTCGTGGAGCGGTGCCGGGCGAACTCGTCGAGTTCGACGAACGAGCCCTCGTCGAGCAGGTATTCGATCCGCTCACGGGCGGTCATCTTGCCCTTGGCGTGCTGCTTCTCGACCGCTCGGGCGCTTCCCGCGTGAACCGCCTCGTCGATGCGACGCTCGAGGTCGGCCAGCTTCCCCGCGGTGGTGTGGATGTCGGGATCGCCCTGTACTGGGTCCATCGTGCTGGCTCCTGTCACGTCGAACGGCGGCGATCGGTAGCGTAGCCGCGCCGCACCGGCGCCTATCACCGCCCCGGCCCCGAACGCCTTCTAGGGTGATCGAATGGACTCTCCCTTCACGAATCTCGACCGACCCCCGTTGCGCGAGGCGGCGCTGCGCAAGGCTCTGCTCGTGCCGGGCGGCTTGTGGCGCGAGGTGAACGTGGTGCCCGAGACCGGATCGACCAACGCCGACCTGGCCGCGCGGGCCGACGAGCCCGAGGGCCTGGTGCTGACCGCCGAGTCGCAGGTCGCCGGGAAGGGCCGGATGGATCGGGAGTGGGTCGCGCCGCCACGCTCGGGCATCGCGGTGTCGGTGACGCTCGCGCCCGACGAGGTGCCGGTCGCCCGCTGGGGCTGGCTGCCGCTGCTGACCGGGGTCGCCGCGGCGTCCGCGGTCTCGCGGGTCTCCGGGGTGGACGTGCGCCTCAAATGGCCCAACGACCTGCTCGTGGGCGAGCGCAAGGTGGCCGGGATCCTCGCCGAGCGGGCGGGCGCCGGCGTGGTCGTGGGGCTGGGCCTGAACGTGTCACTGCGTCAGGAGGAACTGCCGGTCCCCACCGCGACCTCGCTCGCGCTCGCCGAGGCCGAGACGATCGACCGGGATCCGATCCTGCGCGCGGTGCTGCGCGAGCTGGAGGACTGGTACACCCGCTGGCGCCTGACCGGTGGTGACGCGCGGGCGAGCGGTCTGCTCGCGGTCTACACCGACCTGTGCGCGACGATCGGCCGCCGGGTGCGGGTCGAACTCCCCGCCGACCAGGTTCTGGAGGGTCTGGCCACCGGCATCGACGACGACGGCAGGCTGCTGGTCACCGGCTCGAACGGCCCCACGGCGGTCGGCGCCGGAGACGTTGTGCACGTGCGGCCGGCCGCCGACTGACCTCCGCGTGCCGCCGCCGCGCGGGGCCCGTGTGGCTGCACAATTGTGGTGATGCGGAGGAGGCCCGGTGTTCGGATCACGTGCCGAGGTCGAGGACGACGCGCTGTTCGTCGTCCGCCCCCACTGGAAGCAGCTCGTGCGACCGGTGATCGTCCTGTTCGCCACCGTCGCGGCCACCGGGTTCCTGGTCGGCCTCTCCCCGCCGAACGCGGCACGTGACTGGAGCCGGCCCGCCATGCTCCTGGCGGGCCTGTTCGTCCTGGTCCGCTGGGGCGTCGCGCCGTGGCTGACCTGGCTGGGCACGCTGTACGCCGTCGCGGCGGACCGGCTGACCCTGCGTGGTGGCGTGCTGACCCACGAGGTCCGGGTCGTCCCGTTCGCGCGCGTGGTCGACGTGGTCGTCGAGCAGGATTCGCTGATCGACCGGCTGCTCGGTGCCGGGACCCTCGTCCTGGTCCCGACGGGCGACCGCGAGCGGCTCGAACTCCCGGGCCTGCCCCACGTGGTGCGGCTGCAGAGCGAGCTGCTCGTGCTCGTGGAGCGGGCCGCGACCGGGCGCGAGAAGCACGCGACGCCGGCCGACCCCGAACCTTTGTGACCCCCGACACGTAGTGTGGCTCCGACGAGATCCATCCTTCGAACACCACGGTGGAGCCACATGCCCGAGGAACGGACCCGCGTGGAGCCCGGCGCGGGCGCCGGGGCCAACGCGGCCGATCAGCACGCCCTGCCCGACCTGGCCGACATCGAGGCGGTAAACAACACGATCGCCGACGTCGAGCAGGTCGTCCTCGGCGCACCCCGCCGCTACACGTCGGGGCAGGTGGCCGACCTGGTCGGCGTGCCGCTCGACGAGGCCCGCAAACTGTGGCGCGGCCTCGGCTTCGCCGACTTCGGCCCGGCCCGCGCGTTCACCGACGCCGACGTCGCGGCCCTCAGGCACCTGCGCGAGCTGACCGAGTCCGGACTGCTGCCGGCGACCGTCGCGGCCCAGTTCGTGCGCTCGGTCGGCCAGACCATGGCGCGGTTCGCCGAATGGCAGACCGAGGCGTGGGTCGAGTACATCGGCAACGAACTCACCGGCAGCCGGTCCGAGCAGGTCGTCACGACCGCCGGCGACGTCATGCTCGAACTCGAACCGCTGGTCATCTACGCCTGGCGCCGGCACCTCGCCGCGGCCAGCTCGCGGGCGATGCAGGGGCTCACCGATCCGCAGACGGTGGGCCAGTCGCTCGCCGTCGGCTTCGCCGACCTGGTCGGTTTCACCCGGCTGTCGCGCAATCTGGAGGAGGCCGAGCTCGGCCGCCTCGTGCAGACCTTCGAGGACACCGCCGTCGACGTGATCGCCGAACAGGGCGGCCGCCTGGTCAAGACGCTGGGCGACGAGGTGCTGTTCGTGACCTTCTCGCCGGACTCGGCGGTCGAGCTGGGGCTGCGCCTGGTCGAGGCGATGGCCCAGGAGGACATCCTGCCCGCGCTCCGGGTCGGGATCGCGTACGGGCACGTGCTCTCGCGGATGGGCGACGTGTTCGGCACCACCGTCAACCTCGCGAGCCGGCTGACCGCGCTGAGCCCCAAGGACGCGGTCGTGGTCGACCGCGAACTGGCCGCCGCCCTCGAAGGCGACGACCGCTACGAACTCCACCCGATGTGGCGCCGCCCGGTCCGCGGCCTGGGCCTGGTCGAACCCTGGACCGTCTGCCGCCCGGGAGCCCCGGTCCCGCAATAGCCCAACCAACACGACCGGCCGAGCCGGCACCATCCCCCAACCAACACCATCGGCCCGGCCGCACCATCTCCCCAACCGACACCATCGGCCCGCCGGCACGATCAGCCAAGCCGGCACCATCAGCCCGTCCGGCGTTTGAGGACAAGCGGGCCGCAGGCCGGCCGGGCCGTTGGGCACCACGGGCTCGACCAACACCATCAGCCCGTCCGGCGTCTGAGGACAAGCGGGCCGCAGGCCGCCCAACGGTCGGCCGGCCGGACACCACGGGCTCGACCAAACACCATCAGCCCGTCCGGCGTTTGAGGACAAAACAGGCCGCCCACCCCGACCAACGCCACCGAATGCAACCCGCGACGCCGTCAAGCAAATGCCGCGCGCAAAGCGCGAAGCGCGGGCCGCATGACCACGTGTTCGAGTTCGCGCAGCACCGCGAGCTGCTCGGCCGGCGTGCTCGCGAACCGCACCGACCACACGACCAGGCACATCGTGCCGCCGGCGATCGACTCGAGACCGAGCCGGCCGACCACCCGCAGGCCGTCGAGGGACTCGTAGGTATAGGTGAGCCGGTCCTCGTCGTGGGCGACCAGCCGCTCGCGGACCGTCGAGCCGTCGGGCTTGCGGACCCGTCGTTCGGCCGCGGTGTGCTCGTCGACCGCCCACGGGTACCACGCGGAGGGATCCTCGAAATCCCGCACGACCTCCCAGATCCGGGCGGCCGGTACGTCGATCGCGGCGATGACGGAAAGCGTGGGCACGCGTCGCTCCTTCGGACTGTGCCCGAGACCGTACTCTTCCGGTCGGGATCCCGGGACCCCTCCATGCTCTCGCACGCTCTCTTCACGACAATGCGCCCGGCGTACACCGGCGCGCCCTGCCGCGCTACGGCGCGGACACGAGGCGTCGCGGGGGCGGCACAGGAGTAATGTGCCCAGGACGCGAAGACGGGGTATACACGCGCTTCGCTCGGACGAGAGCGGGCCCTCGGGCTCGCGTGCGGGTGCTCGGCAGATGCTCGGGAGCTGCCTGGGGCCCACATACAGGAACGCACGCGAACAAGCGACCCGTCGAGGTGGCGGCATGACGCGGGTGCACGGTGCCGTTAATCGGGCATTATATGACATATCATCTGGGCTCGACTCTGGTGGATGGGGGGTGAGAACAGTAGCTTCGCGACCCGATTCGAGCTCTCCCGGCGCCGAGGGTCCCAACGGCCCGCCCGACGATCTGCCCGGCATGCCCGGCGACACGTGTCCGGAACCCGTCGCCCTCGTCGAGGGCCCCGACGCGGCCCGCCGGCTGCACGCGATCATCCACCTGGCCAAGACGCTCGCCACCACCCACCACTTCACCGAGGTCGTCCGCGTGTCCGCGACCCAGGCCCGGCTCGCGATGGGTGCCGCGCACGCGTCGATCTCGGTATGGGAACGCGACAGCGGGCGGCTGCGCGTGCTGGTCAACGACGGTGAACTCGCCGAGGGCGAGGAACCGCACCCGGACGCGGAGACGTACGCCGTCACCGACTTCCCCGACATCATCGAGTCCGACGCGTGGCCCACCACGTGGTCGCGCTGTGTGGACGACCCCGCGTCGACGCAGGACCCCGAGCGGGTCGCGGCGATGCGGCGCCGGGGGCGGCACGACTGCATGGTCGCGCCGATCATGGTCGAGGGCCGCGTGTGGGGCGAGCTGTATCTCGCCCGGCGGGCCGATCAGCCGCGCTTCGAGCCGGTCGACGCCGAGTTCGCGGGTGTGCTCGCCGCGCAGATCTCGGCTGGGCTCGCGCAGGCCGAACACTTCGAGCGGATCGAGAAGCTCGCCTTCACCGACCCGCTCACGGGCCTGGCCAACCGGCGCGCGATCGACGCCCGGCTGGACGAGGCGATGTCCCGGCACTACCGCGAGGGCGTCGTGGTCAGCCTGATCGTGTGCGACGTCAACGGCCTCAAGCGGCTCAACGACGAGCGCGGCCACGACGTCGGCGACCGGCTCCTGGAGCGCTTCGCCGACCAGCTCTCGGCCTGCGGCGCGATGCTGCCCGGGGCGATGGCCGCGCGGCTCGGCGGCGACGAGTTCTGCGTGCTGGCCGAGGGCTACCCGCCGGACGACGTGGTCGCGGTCGCCGAGGAGCTGTGCCGGCGCGCGCTGCGGATGCACGACGGCGAGGGCGTCGCGTGCGGCGTGGCCTCCACCGGCGACCCCGTGGGGCCGGTGACCAGCGCGGACCGGCTGTTCCGGCTCGCCGACGCGGCGCAGTACCGGGCCAAGGGCTCCCGCTCGACCCGGCCCGTGGTGGCCGGCCGCGGGCAACAGCCCGACCTGACCCTGAGCCTGGCACGCGAGGCGCAGGACGACGCGGAGACCGAGACCCCGGGGCCGCACCGCGACCGCCGCCGCTTCCGCGGCGCGCTGCACAACGCGGAACCCGGCCGGCTGCTGGCCGCGGTGCTCGCCGTGCTCGACGAGCGCGAGCCCAAGAGCGTGCACCGCGCGGACACGCTCGGCCGGCTGGAGATCGTCGCCGACACCTTCGCGCGCATGCTCGACGGGGTCGCGTGGTGGGTGTCCTACCTGCCCCCGGGCGGGCGGGTGCTGCGCACCGTGCGCTACTCGATCCACCGGCTCACCGGCGTCCAGAGCGAGTCCGGCTCGCGCTACAACGCGGTCACCGCCGAGTACGACCTCGCGCACTATCCGGCCACGGCCGACGCGGTCCAGGGCGGCAGTTTCGTGGCCGAGCTGGGCGACCCCGGCACCGACCCGGCCGAGGAGGACCTGCTCCTGGTCGGCGGCTACAAGGCGATGGTCGCGGCCGGCGGCTCCAACGCGGCGGGCGGCTGGCTGGTCGAGATCTACGCGGACGACCTGAGCCTGAGCGTCACCGGCCTCGCCCCCGTCCTGCGTGCGCTGGTCGCGGTCGCGCTGACCGGGGGAGCCTCGCTCCCCGAGTAGGTCGCGGCGAGCCGGAGCGCGCCCGCCGCGGCCGGTCAGGCGAGCGCGGCGTGCCGGTCGGCCAGGATCCGGTCCGGGTGGCTGTACACATTCGCCGAGCGCCCCCGCAGGAACCCCACGAGGGTCACCCCCGCGTCGGCGGCCAGGTCCACCGCCAGGCCCGAGGGCGCGGACACCGCCGCCATCATCGGCACCCCCGCCATCGCGGCCTTCTGGGTCAGCTCGAACGAGGCCCGCCCGCTCACCATCAGCACGTGCCCGGCCAGCGGCAGCCGCCCCTCGCGCAGCGCCCAGCCCACGACCTTGTCCACCGCGTTGTGCCGGCCCACGTCCTCGCGCACGCACACCATCTCGCCGGTCGCGGTGAACAGGCCCGCCGCGTGCAGGCCGCCCGTGCTCGCGAACACCTTCTGGGCCGCCCGCAGCCGATCCGGCAGCGCGTACAGCACCTCCGCGTCCACCCGCACGTCGTCCGCGAGCACGTCGAAGCGCGACATCCGGCGCAGCCCGTCGATGCCGGTGCTGCCGCAGATCCCACACGAACTCGACGTCCACACACCGCGCATCAGGCCCGGGTCGGGGGCCGGCACGTGCGGCGCGAGCACCGCGTCCACGACGTTGTACGTGTTGTGGCCCTCGTCGTCGGTGCCCGCGCAATAGCGCATCGCGCTCAGGTCCTCGGCCGCGCCGACCACGCCCTCGGCGGCCAGGAACCCGGCCACCAGGTCGAAGTCGTCGCCCGGCGTGCGCATCGTGACGGTGATCGTGCGCCCGCCGATCCGGATGTCCAGCGGCTCCTCGGCGACGAGGGTGTCCACCCGGGATACGGCGGGCGTGTCCCCGCCCAACCGCAGGATCTTGTGGCGAGAGGTGACCCGACCCACGGCACTGCCTTTCCTCGATGCGTTCTCGGCCCGCGTTCCCGGTGCCGTGACCGGCGCCGGCCGGTCCGCGAAACCTGCCCCGGACGGCCCGAACGCCTCCTCGAACGGTAGCCGCCCTGGCGCTGACGAATTCCATGCACATAATGATCGAGTGAATATCGATCTGCACCACCCCGTAGCAGCGCCCGCGACCGTCCTCGTCGGCGAGGCCGGGATGTCTCCGCAGGACGTCCTCGCGGTCGCCCGCGCAGGCGCCCGGGTCGAGGTGTCCGACACCGCGCTCAAGGCCATGGCCACCTCGCGCGCGGTCGTCGACGCGCTCGCCGCGCGCACCGAGCCGGTGTACGGGGTGTCCACCGGCTTCGGCGCGCTCGCGGTCCGGCACATCAGCCCCGAGCTGCGCACCCGACTCCAGCACTCGCTCGTGCGCTCGCACGCCGCCGGCATGGGCCCGCGGGTCGAGGACGAGGTGGTCCGCGCGCTCATGCTGCTGCGGCTGAAGACGCTGTGCTCGGGGCGCACCGGAGTGCGGCCCGTGGTCGCGCAGACCATGGCGGGCCTGCTCAACGCCGGCATCACGCCGATCGTCCGCGAGTTCGGCTCGCTCGGCTGCAGCGGCGACCTCGCGCCGCTCGCGCACTGCGCGCTCGTGCTCACCGGCGAGGGCGAGGCGGCCGGCCCCGACGGCGTCGTGCGCCCCGCCGCCGAACTCCTGGCCGAGGCCGGGATCACCCCGATCGAGCTCAGGGAGAAGGAGGGCCTGGCCCTCATCAACGGCACCGACGGCATGCTCGGCATGCTGCTGATGGCCGGAGCCGACCTCGCCCGCCTGTTCACCACCGCCGACATCACCGCCGCGATGACGATGGAGGCCCTGATGGGCACCTCCCGCGTGCTCGACCCCGCGCTGCACGCGATCCGCCCGCACCCGGGCCAGGCCGCGAGCGCCGCCAACATGCTGCGCGTGCTCGACGGCTCGGCGCTGACCGGCCACCACCAGGACGCCGCGCCGCGGGTCCAGGACGCCTACTCGGTCCGCTGCGCCCCGCAGGTCGCGGGCGCGGGCCGGGACACCCTCGCCCACGCGCTCCTGGTCGCCGACCGCGAACTCGCGTCCGCCGTGGACAACCCGGTCATCCTGGAGGACGGCCGGATCGAGTCCAACGGCAACTTCCACGGCGCGCCCGTCGGCTACGTGCTCGACTTCCTCGCCGTCGCGGTGGCCGACCTCGGCTCGATCGCCGAACGCCGGACCGACCGGCTGCTCGACCCGTCCCGCTCGCACGGCCTGCCCGCGTTCCTCGCGGACGACCCGGGCGTCGACTCGGGCCTGATGATCGCGCAGTACACCCAGGCCGCCCTGGTCTCCGAGTGCAAGCGGCTCGCGATGCCCGCCTCCGCCGACTCCATCCCCAGCTCGGCGATGCAGGAGGACCACGTCTCGATGGGCTGGAGCGCGGCCCGCAAGCTGCGCCGGGCGATCGACAACCTCAACCGCATCCTCGCGATCGAACTCACCACGGCCGCCCGCGCGCTGGACATGCGCGTCGCCGCCGGCCTGGGCGCCCCGGCGCCCGCCACGGCCGCCGTGGTCGCGGCCCTGCGCGCGAGCGGCTCCGAGGGTGTGGGCCCCGACCGCTTCCTGGCCCCCGACCTGGAGGCCGCGGACGCCTTCGTCCGCGCCGGCGGTGTCGTCGCGGCCGCCGTCTCGGCAGCCGGCGAACTGAGCTGACCCGCTGTCAGATCAGGCAGGATGTACGGCCGGACGGCCTACCGGAACCGTCCGGCCCGGGCCTGGACAGGCCCGGACGCCCTCCGTGTGCCGGCAACAAAGAAAAGAGCCGTGAAGGTGGACCAGGCAGACAGCCCCTCCGCGCGGTTGCTCGCCCTGTTCGAGCGCCACCGCCTGACCCCCACCCAGCGCCGGATCGCGCACTGCCTGGTCCGGCACGCCGGCGAGGCGGTGTTCCTGTCCAGCGTCGAGGTGGCCCAGCTCGCCGGTGTCAGCCAGCCCTCGGTGACCCGGTTCGCGGTGGCGCTGGGCTTCGACGGGTATCCCGCGCTGCGCCGGCACCTGCGCGAACTCGGCCTGCCCACCACCTCCGAATCGTCCGCCGAGGTGGACCGCAACGAGTACGTCGGCGCCGTGCACGCCGAGATCGCCAACCTGACCCGGCTCGCCGACCAGCTCGCAGATCCGGGTCCGATCGCGCGCGCCGCCGCGCTGCTGGCGCCCTCGCGTCCGCTGGTGGTGCTCGGGCTGCGGACCGGGATGGCCCCCGCGCGCGGCTTCGGCTACTTCGCGGCCAAGGTGCTGCCCGAGGTCCGGGTGCTCGACGAGGGCGGCTCGCAGCTCGTGGACCGGCTCGACCAGGCGCGGGCGGCCGGCGCGACGGGACTGCTGTGCTTCGCGCTGCCGCGGTATCCGCGCGAGTTGGCGGAGGGGCTCAAGGTGGCGCGCGACTTCGGCTTCCGGATCGTGACCGTCGTCGACAGCCCGTTCGCGCCGGCGGCGGCGCTGTCCGACGCGGTGCTGATCGCCGGAGTCGGCTCGCAACTGGTCTTCGACTCGTACGGTGCGCCCATCCTGATGGGCCAGATCCTTCTCCAGGCGATGTGTGACATCGAGCCCGCACACGCGCAGGCCCGCCTCGAAGAGTTCGAACGCCAAGCCGGCGAACGCGGCCTGTTCGACGCGTAGCCGCACCGCCTGGTTCGACGCGAGGCCCGAGCAGAACCAGCCCCTCCGGTTCAACGCGAAGCCGAGCAGAACCAGCCCGTCCGGTTCGACGCGAAGCCGAGCAAAACCAAACCAGCCCGTCCGGCGTTTGCGGACAGCCGGCCGCAGGCCAGGCGAGATCAAGCCCGTCCGGCTTTGGAGGACGGCCCCCGACGCGCCGGGGTCATCGCGAGAGCGCCATACATCGCCAGCGCCCCCACAATCGCGGCGCCGCCCGCGATCAGGGCGGTGTCGCGGTAGCGGGGGATGCTGAGCAGGAAGCCCCCGCTGCACAGGAGCGCGCCGATCAGGACGACCAGGGCCACCACGCCCGGTTCGCGGCCGCGCCCACGCATGAGCATCACCAGGCCCGCGAACGCCATGAAGGCGCCCAGTGCCGTGATCGCCCAGAGCACCGCCTGCAGATCCATTCCGTTGGGCTACCCGGCCCCGATCGGCCTGACCACGGATCGCATGAATTCTCACCGAATGGGCCAAGTCTCCCAGGTGTTGCATCCCTCACGGTCGCGGAGTGCCGGCCCTCTCTTGGCGACGCGTTGCCGAACAGATAGATTCACTCTCGAAGCGACTGAATGTTTTCATACAGAATTCGTTGCACAGAGGCAGAAGGGGCGCCGCCATGTCGGACCACACCGCAGGACCGCGCGAGGTGCGCGCAGCGCGCGGGAGCACGCTGAACACCCGGGGCTGGCAGCAGGAGGGCGCCCTGCGGATGCTCATGAACAACCTCGACCCCGAGGTCGCCGAGCATCCCGACAAGCTCGTCGTCTACGGCGGCACCGGCAAGGCCGCGCGCGACTGGCGCTCCTTCGAGGCCATCACGCGCACGCTCACCACGCTCAAGCAGGACGAGACGCTGCTCGTCCAGTCGGGCCGTCCGGTCGGCGTCATGCAGACCCACGAGTGGGCGCCGCGCGTGCTGATCGCCAACTCCAACCTGGTGCCCGACTGGGCCAACTGGGAGGAGTTCCGCCGCCTCGAGTCGGCCGGCCTGACCATGTACGGCCAGATGACCGCCGGGTCGTGGATCTACATCGGCACCCAGGGCATCCTCCAGGGCACCTACGAGACCTTCGCCGCCGTCGCGGCCAAGCGCTTCAACGGCACCCTCGAAGGCACCATCACGCTCACCGCCGGGCTCGGCGGCATGGGCGGCGCGCAGCCGCTCGCCGTCACCATGAACGGCGGCGTGGTGATCTGTATCGACTGCGACCCCTCGCGGATCGACCGCCGGATCGAGCACGGCTACTGCGACGTCCGCGTCGACAGCCTCAAGGCCGCCCTGGACCTCGCGGTCGAGGCGCGCGACGCCCGCCGCCCGCTGTCCATCGGCCTGCTCGGCAACGCCGCGGAGCTGGTCCCGCAGCTGCTCGCGATGGACGCCCCGATCGACATCGTCACCGACCAGACCTCGGCCCACGACCCGCTCGCCTACCTGCCGGTCGGCGTCGCGTTCGAGGACATGGCCGAGTACGCGCGCACCAAGCCCGCCGAGTTCACCGACCGCGCGCGCGAGTCGATGGCCCGGCACGTCGAGGCCATGGTCGGCTTCATGGACAAGGGCGCCGAGGTCTTCGACTACGGCAACTCGATCCGCGGCGAGGCGCAACTCGCGGGCTACACGCGCGCGTTCGACTTCCCCGGGTTCGTCCCGGCGTACATCCGCCCGCTGTTCTGCGAGGGCAAGGGCCCGTTCCGCTGGGCCGCGCTCTCCGGCGAGGCGAGCGACATCGCCAAGACCGACAAGGCCGTCCTCGAACTCTTCCCGGAGAACGAGTCGCTGGCCCGCTGGATCAAGCTCGCCCAGCAGAAGGTGCACTTCCAGGGCCTGCCCGCGCGGATCTGCTGGCTCGGCTACGGCGAGCGGGACAAGGCCGGCGAGCGGTTCAACGACATGGTCGCCTCCGGCGAACTGGCCGCGCCGATCGTGATCGGCCGCGACCACCTCGACTGCGGCTCGGTGGCCAGCCCGTACCGCGAGACCGAGGCCATGCTCGACGGCTCCGACGCGATCGCCGACTGGCCGCTGCTCAACGCGATGGTCAACGTCGCCTCCGGCGCCTCCTGGGTGTCCATCCACCACGGCGGCGGCGTCGGCATCGGCCGCTCGATCCACGCCGGCCAGGTCACCGTCGCCGACGGCACGCCGCTCGCCGGCGAGAAGATCCGTCGCGTGCTCACCAACGACCCGGGCATGGGCGTGATCCGGCACGTGGACGCGGGCTACGACCGCGCGGTCGACGTCGCCGACGAGCGCGGCGTGCGGGTGCCGATGCAAGAAGGCGACGCGTGAGCACCGGCTTCGAGGCGATGTGGCGCGACCTGCTCCCGGTGGGTCGCGCCACGACCGGCGGCTACCGGCGGTACGCGTGGACCGCGGCCGACGCCGAGTGCCGCGCGTGGTTTCGCGAGCAGGCGGAATCCCGCGGACTGCTGTACGAGGAGGACCGCAACGGCAACCAGTGGGCGTGGACCGCGCCCGGCGCCGACGCGATCGTGATCGGCAGCCACCTCGACTCGGTGCCGGACGGCGGCGCCTTCGACGGGCCGCTCGGCGTGGTCTCCTCGTTCGCCGCGCTCGACCTGCTGCGCGAGCGCGGCGCGCACCTCGCGCGCCCGCTGGCGATCGTCAACTTCGGCGACGAGGAAGGCGCCCGGTTCAACGTGGCGTGCGTCGGCTCGCGGCTGGCCGCGGGCGTGCTGACGCCGGACCAGGCCCGGGCGCTCAAGGACGCCGACGGCGTCTTCCTCGGCGACGCGATGGAGCGGGCCGGCTTCGACCCGGCCGGGATCGGGGCCGACCCCGAGCGGCTGGGCCGGATCGGCGCGTTCGTCGAACTGCACGTCGAGCAGGGCCGCGACCTCGTGCACCGCGAGCGCGCGGTCGGCGTGGCCTCGGCGATCTGGCCGCACGGGCGCTGGCGGTTCGACTTCCGCGGCGAGGCCAACCACGCCGGCACCACCCGCCTCGAAGACCGGCACGACCCGATGCTGACCTACGCCAACACCGTGCTCGCGGCCCGCAAGAAGGCCCACGTCGCGGGCGCGCTGGCCACCTTCGGCAAGGTCGACGCGCAGCCCGGCGCGGCCAACGCGATCGCGTCCCTGGTGCGCGGCTGGCTGGACTCGCGCGCCGCCGACGAGGCGACGCTCGACGGACTGGTCGCGGAGATCATCCGGTCCGCGACCGAACGCGGCGAGCGCGACGGGGTCCAGGTCGACATCACGCGCGAGTCGTTCACACCCGTCGTCGAGTTCGAGGGCACCCTGCGCGACCGGATCGCCAAGCACCTCGGCGGTGCCCCGATCCTGCCCACCGGCGCGGGCCACGACGCGGGCATCCTGTCCTCGCGCGTGCCCACCGCGATGCTGTTCGTCCGCAACCCGACGGGCGTGTCGCACTCGCCGGCCGAGACCGCCGAGATGGTGGACTGCCTCGCGGGCGTCGAGGCGCTCGCCGACGTGGTGGCGGATCTGATGAGCGAGGAGCGCCTGTGAGCGAGTACTGGTGCGAACTGGTGCAGACGCGCACCGGCATCGAGCGCGATGTCGTGCTCGTGATCACGGACGACCGGATCGAGTCGGTCACCCCCGACCGTCCGGTCCCCGCCGGTGCCTCGGTCCTGCCCGGCCTGACCGTCCCGGGCCTGGCCAACGCGCACTCGCACGCCTTCCACCGGGCCCTGCGCGGCCGCACCCAGGCCGGCGCGGGCACCTTCTGGACCTGGCGCGACCAGATGTACAAGGCCGCGGGCGGGCTCGATCCGGACACCTACCTCGCGCTCGCGCGGGCGGTGTACGCGGAGATGGCGCTCGCCGGGATCACCTCGGTCGGCGAGTTCCACTACCTGCACCACGGCCCGGACGGCACGCCGTACGACGACCCCAACGCGATGGGCCACGCGCTGATCGAGGCGGCCCGGCAGGCCGGCATCCGGATGACCCTCCTGGACACCTGCTACCTGCACGGCGGCCTCACCGCCGACGGCTACCAGCCGCTGAGCGGTGTTCAGCGCCGGTTCGGCGACGGGACCTCGGACGCCTGGTACGAGCGCTGGACGGCGCTGCGCGGCGACCAGACCACCCGGATCGGCGCGGCCGTGCACTCGGTCCGGGCGTTCGCCGCCAAGGACGACTACACGACCTGGGCCGACCGGACCCGGGGCGTGCCGGTCCACGTGCACCTGTCCGAGCAGCCCGCCGAGAACGAGGCGTGCCTCGCGCACCACGGCACGACCCCGACCGGGCTGCTCGACGCGCACGGCTTCTGGAGCCCGGACGCCACGGCGGTACACGCGACCCACCTCACCGACGGCGACGTCGACGCGCTCGCCCGCAGCGGTGCCGGCGTCTGCCTGTGCCCGACCACCGAGCGCGACCTCGCCGACGGCATCGGCCCCTCCGGCGAGCTCGCGCGCGCCGGCGTCCCGTTGTCGCTCGGCAGCGACAGCCAGGCCGTGATCGACCTGTTCGAGGAGGCCCGCGCGGTCGAACTCGACGAGCGCCTGCGCACCGGCCGGCGCGGCCACTTCACCTCCGCCGCGCTGCTGGCCGCCGCGACGGTCGGCGGGCACCGGGCGCTGGGCTGGCACGACGCGGGCCGGATCGAAGCGGGCGGCCTGGCCGACCTCACCACGGTCGGGCTCGACTCGGTCCGGCTCGCAGGCACCGTGCCGCGGCTGGCCACCGAGGCCGCCGTCTTCGCCGCGACCGCCACCGACGTCACCCACGTCATGGTCGGCGGCCGCACAATCGTCCGCGACGGCGTCCACCAGCTCGTCGACGCGGTACCGCAGGCCCTGACCACGGCCGTCCACGACCTGTTCCGCTGATCCACCCCACTCGGACCGGAAAGGACCACCCGCGCGTGGCCACCACCCTGATCACCAACATCGGCTCGCTCGTCACCAACGACCCCGACCTCGGCGGCGGGCCGCTCGGCCTGCTCCGGGACGCGGCCCTCGTGCTCGACGGCGACCGGATCGCGTGGGTGGGGGCCGCCGCGGCGGCGCCGGACGCCGACACGCGGCACGACGTCGAGGGACGCGCGGTGATCCCGGGCTTCGTCGACTCGCACTCGCACCTGGTGTTCGCGGGCGACCGCACCGCCGAGTTCGACGCGCGGATGTCCGGCGAGGCGTACCGGGCCGGCGGCATCCGGACCACCGTCGCCGCGACGCGCGACGCGAGCGACGAGCGGCTCGCCGCGAACGCCGCGGCGCTCGTCGCGGAGGCGGCCCGGCAGGGCACCACCACGATCGAGATCAAGTCCGGCTACGGCCTCACCGTCGCGGACGAGGAGCGCGCGCTGCGGATCGCGGCGGCGTTCACCACCGAGACCACCTACCTCGGCGCGCACATCGTCGCCCCGGAGTACGCCGACGACCCGGCCGGCTACGTCGACCTGGTCACCGGGCCGATGCTGGACGCGTGCGCGCCGCACGCCCGCTGGGTCGACGTGTTCTGCGAGCGCGGCGCGTTCGACGGCGACCAGGCCCGCGCGATCCTGACCGCCGGGATGGCCAAGGGGCTGATCCCGCGCGTGCACGCCAACCAGCTCGGGCACGGGCCCGGCGTACAGCTCGCCGTGGAGCTCGGCGCGGCCTCGGCCGACCACTGCACACACCTCACCGACGCCGACGTGGACGCGCTCGCCTCCGGCGACACGGTGGCCACGCTGCTCCCGGGCGCCGAGTTCTCCACGCGCGCCGTGTACCCCGACGCCCGCTTGCTGCTCAAGGCCGGTGCCGAGGTCGCGCTGTCCACCGACTGCAACCCCGGGTCGAGCTTCACGACGTCGATGCCGTTCTGCATCGCGCTCGCGGTGCGCGACATGGGCATGACGCCGGACCAGGCCCTGCACGCCGCGACGGCCGGCGGCGCCCGCGCGCTGCGGCGCGACGACGTGGGGGTGCTGCGCGCCGGCGCGCGGGCCGACGTGGTCGAATTGGACGCTCCCTCGCACGTGCACCTGGCCTACCGGCCGGGCGTACCGCTCGTGCGCACGGTGTGGCGCGCGGGAGTCACCGTCTGACAGACCGTCGGATATCGACATGATCGCGTTACGGACCCCCACTGTCGCAGCGGCACCCGCTCGTGGATACTCGCCGGTAACTCTCTCAGCCAGAAGCGTGGCCGGGACCCCGGGAACGGGGCCCGGACATGCGCAGACGGAAGGAGCGGCGCCGATGGGCCGCCTCGCACAGACCGACGGACTCACCGATGTCCAGCGGGAGATCCTCGCCACCGTCCGCACGTTCGTGGACAAGGAGATCATTCCGGTCGCGACCGAGCTGGAGCACAAGGACGAGTACCCGGCGGAGATCGTCGAGGGCATGAAGGCCATGGGCCTGTTCGGCCTGATGATCCCGGAGGAGTACGGCGGCCTCGGCGAGTCGCTGCTGACCTACGCGCTCGTGGTCGAGGAGATCGCGCGCGGCTGGATGAGCGTGTCGGGCATCATCAACACGCACTTCATCGTCGCGTACATGATCAAGCAGCACGGCACGGACGAGCAGAAGGCCTACTACCTGCCGAAGATGGCCGAGGGCGAGATCCGCGGCGCGTTCTCGATGTCCGAGCCGCACTGTGGGTCGGACGTCTCGGCGATCCGCACCAAGGCCGTGCCGGACGGCGAGTTCTACGTCCTCAACGGCCAGAAGATGTGGCTCACCAACGGCGGCAGCGCCAACCTGGTCGCGGTGCTCACCAAGACCGAGCTGGGCGAGGACTCGGTCTACCGGAACATGACCACGTTCCTGGTCGACAAGGAGTCCGGCTTCGGCGAGACCCGGCCGGGCCTGACCATCCCCGGCAAGATCGAAAAGATGGGCTACAAGGGCGTCGACACCACCGAGATGGTGCTCGACGGCTGCCGGGTGCCGGCCGACCGGATCCTCGGCGGCGTGCCCGGCAAGGGCTTCTACCAGATGATGGACGGCGTCGAGGTCGGCCGGGTGAACGTGGCCGCGCGCGGGTGCGGGGTCGCGCAGCGCGCGTTCGAGCTGGGCATCCGGTACGCGCAGCAGCGCGAGACCTTCGGCAAGCCGCTGACCGGCCACCAGGCGATCCAGTTCAAGCTCGCCGAGATGGCCACCAAGGTCGAGGCCGCGCACCAGATGATGATCAACGCCGCCCGCAAGAAGGACGCGGGCGAGCGCAACGACCTCGAAGCGGGGATGGCCAAGTACCTGGCCGCCGAGTACTGCAAGGAGGTCGTCGAGGACGCGTTCCGGATCCACGGCGGGTACGGGTTCTCGAAGGAATTCGAGATCGAGCGCCTCTACCGTGAGGCTCCGATGCTGCTGATCGGTGAGGGCACGGCCGAGATCCAGAAGATGATCATCGGCCGTCGGCTGATCGAGGACTACAAGCTCAAGGGCTGAGGCCCGAGCCCGGCGAGCCCCGCTCTCGGATCTTCTTCGCGGGCGGGGCTCGCCGTATCCCCGCGAGCGCGGGGCCGACACGTTGCCTCGAACAGATCAACGACCGCGCTCCCGTGGTGTCACGCCTGTGCGGCCAACCGGGTCCGGTCTCCGTCCGGTTGCCGGGCGTGGCCGCGCCGTTGCACGTCAGGGCCAGGTTCGCGGCCGATGATGGCGGCATGCGCAACCGCCTTTGACGGGGGAGCCCACCATGGCCGCAGCACGCCCTGCACCGGTACCGCCCGGAGAGTTCGTCCGGATCGACGGGACCGCGACGCACGTGGTCCGTGAGGGTGCCGGCCCGGTGGTGATCGCCACGAGCGGCCTCGGCGGGGCGTGGTTCGACTGGGACCTGGTCGTACCGCTGCTTACGCCCGACTGCACGGTGGTCCGCTTCGACCGCCCCGGCCTGGGCTACTCCGAGCCCGATCCGCGACCGCCCACGCTCGCGCGCGAGGCCGACCGGATCGCGGCGCTCGCCGACGCGCTCGCGCTGCCCGGGCCGTACGTCCTGCTTGCGCACTCGCTCGGCGCGTTCCACGTCGAGGGCTTCGCGCGGATGTACCCCGAACGGACCGCCGGCCTCGTCCTCGTCGACCCCGGCAACGAGGACAAGCCGCGACCGCGCCCCGCCCGCCCGGCGCGGGTGGGGGCGGCCCGGGTGGTCGGGGGAGCGATGCGGGTCAGCGGCCTGGGTCGTCCGATCGGCCCATGGGTGCGACGGTCGATCCTGTTCACCCAGTCGCGCCGGCACCGCGACGTGGCCGACGCGCGTTGGGTGCGCGGCGCGTACGGGTCCGGCCGGTTCTTCGCGACCGCGCTCACCGAGAACACCACGTACCTCGACGTCGCCGCCGAACTCGCCGACCTGCGCCGGGTCGCGCCGCTCCCGGACGTCCCGTTGCGGGTGCTGGCCGCCGCCGGCGGCTACGAGAGCCTCGCTGCGCGGGCCCGCTGGGTGCGCGCGCTGCGCACGCTCGCGAACCTGTCCCCGCGGGGCCGCTGCGACGTGCTGGACGACTCCGCGCACTTCGTGATGCTGGACCGGCCGGACGCCGTGGTCGAGGCGGTACACGAGACCTTGTCTGATTAGTCACGTGTTGTCACGAAAAGTGCCGGGTAGACGCATCGGGGCGAACGACCAGACGCAAGCACACGGCATCGATGCGAGGCGGCAGCATGTTCGGTCAGCAGAATCTCCCTCCCGGCGCCGGCGGGCCCGGTCCCGACATCGCGAACACCGGCGAGGTCATCGCGTCGTACACCGAGTACGCGGGTGCCCAGCGCGCTGTCGACTACCTCTCCGACCACGAGTTCCCGGTGCAGAACAGCGCGATCGTCGGCGCCGACCTGCGGCTGGTCGAGAACGTGCTCGGCCGGCTCACCGCGGGCAAGGCGGCGGCGTCCGGCGCGGCGAGCGGCGCGTGGTTCGGCTTGATGATCGGGCTGTTCCTGGGCATCTTCGCGGTCCGCGCGCACAGTTGGTTGTGGCTGGTGCTGTGGGGTCTGCTGTGGGGCATCGCGGCGGGCGCGCTGTTCGGGTGGCTCGGGTACAAGGCACTGGGCGGGCGGCGCGACTTCGTCTCGACCAGCCAGATCGTCGCGTCGCGCTACGACGTCGTGGTGCGCCCGGACCTGGCCGAGCGGGCCCGCAATCTGGTGGGCCGGCTCGACCTGTAGGTCCGGGGGTCTCGGCGGCTTCGCGTCACGGCGCGGCTTCGGGTCACAGCCAGCCGTTGCGCCTGAAGCCTCGATGCATGAGCGAGCACGCGACGATGATCACCGAGAGCGTCATCGGATAGCCGTACTTCCAGCGCAGCTCCGGCATGTGGTCGAAGTTCATCCCGTACACGCCCGCGAGCATCGTGGGCACGGCGAAGATCGCGACCCAGGCGGAGATCTTGCGCATGTCCTCGTTCTGGGCGACCGTCACCTGCGCGAGGTTGGCCTGCAGGATCGAGGTCAGCAGTTCGTCGAACGCGGCCACCTGCTCGCTCACCCGCGACAGGTGGTCCTCGACGTCGCGGAAGTACTCGCGGATGTCCGGGTGCACCTGGCGCATCGGCCGTTCGGCGAGCGCGTGCAGCGGGCGGGCGAGCGGTGCGACGGCGCGCTTGAGTTCGAGCAGTTCGCGCTTGAGCTGGTAGATCCGGCCCGCGTCACCCGCGCCGCGCCCGCCGAACACGTCGTTCTCGACCTGGTCGATGTCGTCCTGGATCAGCTGCGCCACGTCGAGATAGGTGTCCACGACCCGGTCGGCGACCGCGTGCAGGACCGACGACGGGCCGGCCGCGAGTAGTTCGCCGCCGAGCTCCAGGCGGTGCCGCAGGTCGCCCAGCGCGCCGTGCCGGCCGTGTCGCACGGTGACCACGAAGTCGTGGCCGAGGAAGACCATGATCTCGCCGGTCTCGACGATCTCGCTGGTCGCGGTGAGCTGCTCGTGCTCGACGTAGGTGACCGTCTTGAACACGGCGAAGAGCGTGTCGTCGTAGCGCTCCAGCTTGGGCCGCTGGTGCGCGTGCACGGCGTCCTCGACGGCGAGCGGGTGCAGGCCGAACCGCTCGGCGATGCCGGACAGTTCGAGCGCGCTCGGCTCGTGCAGGCCGATCCAAACGAAGCCCCCGCCGCCGCCCTCGCGGACGTGGTGGATCGCCGAGTCGGGATTCGGGCAGCCCTCCACGCGCCGGCCGTCCTGGTACACCGCGCAGTCCACGACGCAATTGCCGGGCACGACGGGCGTGGCCGTCGACGGCAGCGGGGTACGGCGGTGCGGGCGGACTGCGGCGCGGAGGTCGCGGATCATCGACATGACGGGCTCCTGCACTGACAGGCACGCGCCAACGCGAGAGCGCCGCGGCAGGCGGGCCGCGGGGACGCGTCGACACGTGAAAGCGGAACGAATCACCGAACGAACGGCAAAAGATCCTGACGCCCCGTCACGGAGGAAATTCGGAGAACGAAGACCGGACCGGAGATCGCGGGCCGGCGTTCGGGGAAAGTCTCGGAAACCCTCAGAAAGGGCGGGGCGTGCGACTGGATCGGGGAAGATCGGGTGAGCCGCCGGTACTGCACGGTGTGCTGGTATGCACCACGATCACCTCCCACGGCCGGTCCCCGCTGGGGGAAAGCCTCCGCTCGTCGACCGCGTGGGTCGGGGCAAAGGCGAGTCCGTCATCCGATGGCGCGCGGGGATGTCGCCATCCCGGCGGCCGACTATGCAGCGTACACCAGAGCGTGTGCCCGAACGCCCGGTACACGAAAGCCTCCTGACGGCGAATTAGCATGCGGGTCATGTTCGACTTCACGCCGGGACCCGAGCCCGTCGACCCCACCCCGCAGGTCGAGGCACACCTGATCGCGACCTTCGGTGACCCGACCGGCCGCGCGGGGGTGACGTTCGTGGGCGCCGACCGGATCGAGGTGCTGCGCTTCGGCCCGGACGGCACGGGCGTGGTCCGCTACGCGACGCTCGGCATGTCGCGGGCCCCGATGGCCGACCCGTCGGCGGCGCTGGCCGACCCGGTGGCGGGCCCGCGCGCGGAACTGGTGCTGTCCGTGCGGGGCGGTCACGACTCGGTCCTGCGTCCCCTGGCCGTCCTTGCCGCCACCCCGCAGGTGGAGGGCCTGGTCATCGCCCCCGGCGCCGGGCTGGACCTGGGCGGCCCGCTGTGGGAGGACGCCGCCTTCCACGCGGTCCTGGTCGCCGAACCCGGCGGCCTGGTCCCCGACCTCCCGCTCCAGCCCCCGGCCGACCCGGTCCGCTTCCTCCCCCTGCTCCCGATGACCCCCGCCGAAGCCGCCTGGAAACGAGCCCAGGGCGCGGAGGCCCTCCAGGAAAAATGGCTCCAACACGGAACCGACCTCCGCGACCCCAACCGCCGCGCGGTCCCGCTGGGCTGAGCGGGGACGCCGTACGGGAATCGGGACCCATCCGTCCATGACCCACATCACCGGGCGCCCCCTACTGTGGCGGCCGGGCGGCTCCCTATCCTCGAACCCATCCGCCGGCGCAACTCGTCGATCCGTCGCCACCTGACCGAGCCAGGCAGGTACCCGATACGGCTTCGACGGCCGCCGGACGCGGACGCCTTGTTCGATGTTCCACCAGGTGAGAGGGGACCGAAATGCAGTTCGGCCGCTACTACGAAGAGTTCGAGGTCGGTGCGATCTACAAGCACTGGCCCGGCAAGACCGTGACCGAGTACGACGACCACCTGTTCTGCCTGCTTACGATGAACCACCACCCGCTGCACATGGACGCCAACTACGCCGAGACGTCGACCGACTTCGGCAAGAACGTCGTGGTGGGCAACTACATCTACTCGCTCCTGCTCGGCATGTCCGTGCCGGACGTCTCCGGCAAGGCGATCGCCAACCTGGAGATCGAGTCGCTGCGACACGTGGCGCCCACGTTCCACGGGGACACGATCTACGGGCAGACGCTCGTGCTCGACAAGTGGGAGTCGAAGTCCAAGGACGACCGCGGCGTCGTCTACGTGGAGACCAAGGGCTACAAGCAGGACGGCACGCTGGTCTGCGTGTTCAAGCGCAAGGTCATGGTCCCCAAGGAGAGCTACGGCGAGAAGCGCGGCGGCGAGCAGCCCGGGCGCCCCGAGCTGATCGAGGGCTGATCGAGGCCGACCTCGCGCCCGGCGCGGGCGGGGCGGCCGGGAACGGCGCGACCCGCCCGCGCTACGGGAGTTCGTCGGCCGTCGGGTAGGACGACTGCGCGCCCTCGCGGCGCACCGCCGCCGCGCCCACCCGCACGGCGTACCGCGTCGCCGCGACCAGGTCGTCCCCGGTCGCCAACCGCCACGCGAGCGCGCCGGTGAACGCGTCGCCCGCGCCCGTGGTGTCGACCGCCGCCACCGTCGGCGACGCGAGGTGCACCGGTTCCGTGTCCGCCTCGGCGACGAGCGCGCCACCACTGCCCAGGGTGAGCACGATCGAGCGCGGGCGCGGGTCGAGCGAGCGCCACACCTTCAGCGCGGCGCGCGCGTCGTCGACGCCGGCCGTCACACTCGCCTCGTGCTCGTTGAGCACCAGCGGGTCGCACGCGCGCAGCACGGTCGCGGACATCAGGACGTGCCGCGGGATCGGTGGGGACAGGTTCAGGACCACCCGGGTGTCGGCCTCGCGGCACTGCCGGACGACCTCCCACACGGTCTCGAGCGGGATCTCCAATTGAAGCGAGACGACCGCCGCCGTCTCGATCGCCGACCGCAGCGCGGCCACGTCCTGCGGCCCGAACCGGCCGTTCGCCCCCGGGGCCACCGTGATCGTGTTCTCGCCCGCGTCGTCCACCGTGATCAGCGCGACGCCCGAGGCGCCGGCGAGCCGGCGCACCGCGTCGGTCCGTACGCCCTCGCGGCGCAGCGTCTCGACGAGCATTCGCCCGTGCTCGTCCTCGCCCACCCGGCCGGCGATCGCGACGTCGGCGCCGAGTCGGGCCGCCGCGACCGCCTGATTGGCGCCCTTGCCTCCCGGGTGCACGACCAGGTCGCCGCCGAGGACCGTCTCGCCCGGCCGCGCGTGCCGTGCGACCCGCACGACGAGGTCGGCGTTGATCGAGCCGACCACGAGCAGCCGCGACCCGCTCACGTGACGCCCGGGACGTTCCAGTCGCGCAGGGTGTCGAGCAACCCGTCGACCAGATCGAGCCGACCGATCTCGCCGGCCGCCACCCACCGCACCGCGTCCGCGTCGTCGCCCGCGCGCAACACACCGCCGTGGGGCGTGCACCCGTAGTCCCTGATCTCGTACGTCCCGCCGTCGGGCGCGGGCCGCAGCACCGATCCGACCAGCGGCCCCACGGTCACGAGCAGCCCGGTCTCCTCGACCATCTCGCGCGCGAGGGCGACCGCGTCGGTCTCGCCCTCCTCGACCCGCCCACCGGGCAACGACCACTGGCCCTCGCCCGGCATTTTCGCGCGTTGCACCAGGAGCAGCCGCCCCTCGGAGTCGAGGACGATCGCGCCGACACAGGGAATGAGCCGCATGCCTCCCGAGCGTAGTCCCACGTGCCGACCCGCAACGGGAGATCGCGGACAGGTCACACGGCGCCCGGCAGCGCGACGGCGCGCGCGGAGGGCGCGCCGTCGGCGGTCGTACGCCGGTCGGCGGTGTGAGCGCATCGAAGGAGTGATCGTCCTTGACGCGGAGCCTTGGGCAGTGGACCGTCTTGTTCTATGAAGGGCGAGCCGAGCTGCCCCCGCTGCGGCGGCCGGGTGCGCGCTCCGGGTCTGTTCTCCGAGACCTGGGAGTGCGAGATCCATGGAGCCGTTCCTCCGCTGCAACCTGTCGTGCCGCCGAGTGTGGAAGCTCTTGACGCGGTCGTGCGCCGCTCGCGTGTGCCGGTCTGGCTGCCGTGGCCGCTTCCGGTGGGGTGGCTGTACACCGGTGTCGCGCACGCGGGCGACGATCGTGGCGGGTCCCGGGCCGTGGCCGTCGCGTGCACCGGCCCGGCGCCGCTGGGCGGTCGGGGCGAGCTGCTCCTGGTCGCCGAGGAGGTGGGGGTCGGGCTCGGCGCCCGCTACGCGGGCCTGACCGGGCACGATCCGGGTGGCGAGTTCGTCAAGTCGGCGCCCGCGAAGCTGATGGCCGCGGGGCGGCCGACCCCGCTGTGGTGCGTCACCGACGCGCCGTCCGACCGCGCGGTGTACGCGGGCGAGGCGTTGGGCCTGTGGCTGTGGGCGATCCTGTGGCCGGGCAAGGCGGGCCACCTCGTCTACGACGACGTCGTGCTCACCGATCTGCGCGACGCCGGGGCCGAGTTGCAGCTGCTGCCGTGTGGCGCGCTGTCCCCGCAGCTCCTGGAGTACTGACCGGCGCTCGGCCGCGCCGCCGCCTCGTCGACCGGGGTCGTTAGGGTCGGGAGCGTCCATCGACCCTCCCGGCAGACGAGGTCAGCGTGCGCATCGACCTGCACACCCACAGCACCGCTTCGGACGGCACCGACACGCCCGCGGAGCTGGTCCGCAAGGCGCGCGCGGCCGGTCTCGACGTGGTCGCGCTCACCGACCACGACTCCACCGCCGGGTGGGCGGCGGCGGTCGAGGCGTTGCCCGACGGGTTGACCCTGGTTCGCGGCGCCGAGATCTCGTGTGTGGCCGAGGGCGGCATCAGCCTGCACATGCTGGGTTACCTGTTCGACCCGGCCGAGCCGGAGTTCGCGCGCGCCCGCGAACTGGTGCGCACCGACCGGGTCCGCCGGGCCGAGGCGATGGTCGAGCGCTGCCGCGAGCTCGGCGCGCCGATCACGTGGGCCCGGGTGCGCGAGATCGCCGCCGGCGGCGCGGTGGGCCGGCCGCACGTGGCGACCGCGCTGGTCGAGGCGGGCGTGGTCGCGGACGTGTCCGGGGCGTTCACGCCCGAGTGGCTCCAGGACGGCGGGCGCGCGTTTGTCGAGAAGTACGAGATCCACGCCGCCGAGGCGGTCCGGTTGATCCGCGGCGCGGGCGGCGTCGCGGTGTTCGCGCACCCGGGCGCGGTCAAGCGCGGTCGTACCGTCTCCGACGCGACGATCGCGGAACTCGCCGACGCCGGGCTCACGGGAGTCGAGGTCGACCACATGGACCACGACGACGCGATGCGGGCACATCTGCGCGGGCTCGCGGGTGAGCTGCGGCTGATCACGACCGGTTCGAGTGACTACCACGGCACCCGCAAAACGATCGGTCTCGGAGAAAACACCACAGATCCCGAGTCGTACGAGGCGATCGCGGAACTGGCAAGGGGAGCAAAGCCGATCACCCCATGAACTGGTTTTACGTCACCTTCCATCTGTTCGGCCGGCAGATCCTCGACTGCCCGCACGTGTCGATCCCGGCGATCGTCAGCGTGCAAGAGGCCGACGGCGCCGGTCGGTAGGTCGGGGTGTGGACCGCGATCGTGGCGATCCACGTGGTGCGGCTTCATCGAGGCGAAGCCATGGTCCCCGAAGCGGCGGCACTAAGGTGCCAAACGCAGCATCCAGTGGTTGGGGAGAGGCGGAGGACATGAGCAAGTCGGTACGTGGCGTCGTCGCGCGCAGCAAGGGCGCGCCGGTCTCGATCGAGACCATCGTGGTGCCGGACCCGGGTCCGGGCGAGGCGCGCGTGCGGGTCCAGGCGTGCGGCGTCTGCCACACGGACCTGCACTACCGCGAGGGCGGTATCGGTGACGAGTACCCGTACCTGCTCGGCCACGAGGCGTCGGGCATCGTCGAGTCGGTCGGCGAGGGCGTGACCGAGGTGGCCGTCGGCGACTTCGTGATCCTGAACTGGCGTGCGGTGTGCGGCGATTGCCGTGCGTGTCGACGCGGCCGTCCGCAGTACTGCTTCGCGACGCACAACGCGAAGCAGAAGATGACCCTGGAGGACGGGACCGAACTGAGCCCCGCGCTCGGCATCGGCGCGTTCGCCGAGCTGACCCTGGTCGCCGCCGGCCAGTGCACCAAGGTCGACCCCGAGGCGAACCCGGCCGCGGCCGGTCTGCTCGGGTGCGGCGTGATGGCCGGCCTCGGCGCGGCGGTCAACACCGGCAACGTCGGGCGCGGCGACACGGTCGCGGTGATCGGCTGCGGCGGGGTCGGCGACGCGGCGATCGCGGGCGCGCGGCTCGCGGGGGCGGCCAGGATCATCGCCGTCGACCTCGACGACCGCAAGCTCGAATGGGCCCGCAACGCCGGCGCCACGCACACGGTCAACTCCAGGAACGACGACCCGGTCGAGGCGATCCGCGCACTGACCGGCGGCTTCGGCGCCGACGTCGTGATCGACGCCGTGGGCCGGCCGGAGACGTACAAGCAGGCGTTCTACGCCCGCGACCTGGCCGGCACCGTGGTCCTGGTGGGCGTGCCCACCCCGGAGATGACCATCGAACTGCCGCTGCTCGACGTGTTCGGCCGCGGCGGCGCGCTCAAGTCGTCCTGGTACGGCGACTGCCTGCCCTCGCGCGACTTCCCGACGTTGATCGACCTCTACCGCCAGGGCCGGTTCGATCTCGAGGCGTTCGTGAGCGAGACGATCACCCTGGAGGACGTCGAGGCGGCGTTCGAGAAGATGCACCACGGCGACGTGCTGCGCTCGGTGGTGATCCTCTGATGGGCATCGACCACGTGGTCACGTCGGGCGTCTTCTCGCTCGACGGCCAGGACTTCGACGTCGACAACAACGTGTGGATCGTCGGCGACGACCGCGAGGTCGTGATCGTCGACGCCGCGCACGACGCGGCCGCGATCGCGGCTCGGGTCGGCGACCGCGCGGTCACCGCCATCGTGCTGACGCACGGCCACAACGATCACATCAACGCCGCCGCCGAGTTGGCCCGGCTCACCGGCGCGCCCATCCACCTGCACCCGCAGGACCGGATGTTGTGGGACGCGGTGTACCCGGATCGTGCTCCCGACGCCGAGCTGACCGACGGTCAGCTCCTTTCGGTCGCGGGCACCGAGCTGCGCGTCGTGCACACGCCCGGGCACGCGCCGGGCGCGGTGTGCCTGTACGCGCCCGACCTCGACGTGCTGTTCTCCGGCGACACGCTGTTCAAGGGCGGCCCCGGGGCCACCGGGCGCTCCTTCTCGTCGTTCCCGGTGATCCTCGACTCGATCAAGGGCCGACTGCTCGCACTGCCCGAGGGCACGCGCGTGCTCACCGGGCACGGCGACGAGACGACGATCGGCGCCGAGGCGAAGGACTACGACGCCTGGGTGGCCCGAGGGCACTGACCCGCCCCCGGGGGCGCGAACCGGGTCCGGACATGCCGAGGGCGCTCCCCCCATCTGGGGGAGCGCCCTCGGTTCATTCGATATCAGCCGGTTTCCGCCACCTTGACGGGGCGAATGTACAAGCGCTCGCCGTTTGCCTCGGCCCGTTTCAGGGCCGCCTGCACGGTGTCGATGTCGACGGCGCAGTTGACCGGTTTGGGCCCGGCCGCTTCCTGGGCTCGGCTGAGGTTGGTGATTCGGTAACGCATACGCGTCTCCCTTCCCTCGTGTCCGAAGTCGCACGAGGCCGCAAGGTGTCCACGGCCCCGTTTACAAGGATGGGCGCCGGGATCCGTGAGGATCAGGCAAGACCTGACAGAGGTCACAACCGGCACCGTGGTGAACAACAGCAGTCACGCCGATAGCATTCCCGTGACTGAAATGTTCCTTTCCTGACTTCCGCGTTTCTACACGTGACACTCGACGCGACATCGCGCGCCGGCCAAGCGAGGACGTGGCGGTGACCGGCATAGGACAATGCCGGTCTGAAGACATCCGAAGACTTCGGGCAGTCGCGAAAGGGAGGACGAGAGACTTTGCACGATCCGGAAGAGGACGACGTCCGGATGGGCGCGACGGCAGCCTTCGGCGTCGTGGTGCACGAGCCCGGCGAGGACCTCGGCGCCGAGTCCGCCGGCCCCCTCGAGGACCACCCGGTCAGGGGCTTCGAGGACACCCCCGAAATGCCCGACATGCCCGGGACGTTCACCCGACCGGCCGTACTGGTCCAATCCGTCTCGCCGCCCCTGCACTTCGGCACGCACGCCCTGTTCGTCGACGTCGGCTACGTGTACGCGGCGATGGGCCTGCTGGTGGCCGGCTCGGCCGAGCGCCGCGCGTTCCGGGTGGACGCGGAACAGCTGATCACCGGCCTGATCGACGAGGCCCGCCGGGTCTTCCCCGAGGGCCGGCTGCTGCGGGTGTACTGGTACGACGGCGCGCGCGAGCGGGTGCACACCGTCGAGCAGCGCCAGATCGCCGAGCTGCCCGACGTCAAGGTGCGGCTGGGCAACCTCAACGCGCACAACCAGCAGAAGGGCGTCGACTCGCTGATCCGCAGCGACCTCGAATCGCTCGCCCGCAACCACGCGATCGACGACGCGGTGGTGATCAGCGGCGACGAGGACCTCGTCTCGGCCGTCGAGGCCGCGCAGTCCTACGGCGTGCGCGTGCACCTGTGGGGCGTCGAGCCCGCGTACGGCACCAACCAGGCCGACCCGCTGGTGTGGGAGGCCGATGTCACGCGCATGCTGCACCGCGAGTTCTGCGAGACGTGCGTGACCCCCGTACTGCTGCCGCCGTCGCACGGCGGCGGACCCCTCGCGGTACAGCCCGGCGGCCCGCCGACCGCCGACCAGGCGTGGCGGATCGGCCAGGAGATCGCCAAGCGCTGGCTGGTCGTGCGCGGCCGGGAGAACCTGGCCGACCTGATGCCGGGCCCGATGCTGCCGCAGGCCATCGATCGCGGCTTGCTCGTGGACGCGGAGAGCGTGTTGCAGTACTCGCTGCGCCCGCACGAGGACCTGCGCCGCGCGCTGCGCAACGGCTTCTGGGATCGCCTCAACCAGGAGTTCGGGCTGCCGAGCACGGAGTCCTCCGAGGGCTGACCGCCGCCTCACCCATCCTTCGCGGCACCGCCGCGGGCTCCGTGGTGTTCGTCCACTCAATAGGTGTAGTTTACATTTATTGGCGAAGTCACGCGATGACACGGTGTCTACCGAGATGGGGCTCCAGGTCTCGGATTCGCCGTGTCCCGTGGCGACCGCGGGGTACAAGTCGGTGCGCTGATTTCGCCGACACACCCGAACACGTGAAGAAGGAAGTGCACTACATGTACGAGCGGATCCTGGTCGCAGTGGACTCCACCCCCGAGGCCGCCGACGTGCTGACCCACGCCGCTCTCCTGGCCAACAGCACCGGCGCGGCCGTCCGCGTCCTGCACGTGCAGGCGATCGACGTCGTGGACGGCGGCGGCGTCGGCGGCGTGATCGAGGACGAGACCGCGGAGACCGCCGTCAAGGTCGTCACCGAGGCGGTCGGCACGCTCAAGGCCGCCGGCGTGCTCAAGGTCGAGGGCTGGACCGAGGAGACGGTGCGCGGCGACGTGCCCAACGCGGTCCTCGACCAGGCCCGCGCCTTCCAGGCCGACCTTCTCGTCCTGGGCGCCCGCCGGCACGGCAGCCTGGCGAGCCTGTTCCTGGGCAGCGTGAGCGACACGGTGGCGCACCGCTCGGTCTGCCCGGTGCTGCTGGTTCCCTGAGCGTCGACCGGCCCCCCACGACGCCGCCGACCCCGGGTGCCCCGATCGGGGCACCCGGGGTCGGCGGCGTCGTGGGGGGGGTGCGGCGCTGTGTGGGGGTGGGGGAGGTCAGACTCGATCCGCCGACACGTTCGCCGTCGCGTCCGTCGTTGTCGTCGTCTTTGGCGTCGTCGTCCAGAACTCGGCCAGGGCCGCGGCCGTGGTGGCCGGGGATTCGACGTTGGGGGAGTGGAACGCGTCCGGGATCACCAGGTGGCGGACGCCCAGGCGGGTGGCCATGTCGGCCTGCCAGGGGAGCGGCCAGGCGTAGTCCTCGACGCCCGAGATCACCAGGGCGGGCAGGCCCGCGGCCACGACGGCGGCCAGTTCGGCGACGCGGTCGGGTTCGGTGCGCAGTTGTTCGGCCATGCCCAGCAGGCCCGCCGGAGTGTTGCCCAGCCAGCGGCCGTGCAGGAACTCGGCGATCACCGGGTCGGTGGGCGGCAGCAGGCCGGCCTCGATCTCGACGGCCTGCATGGCCTCCCACACCTCCTGGCGGGTCAGCAGCGGGAGTACCTCTTCGAGCAGCAGCAGCCGGGTGGTCTCGTCCGGGGAGATCGCCGCCGGGCCGGTGCTCATCAGGGTCAGCGACGCGAGCCGCTCCGGCACGCGCAGCGCCACCGACCGGCAGACCAGGCCGCCGAAGGAATGCCCGACCAGGTGGATCCGCTCGCCCGGGGCCACCGTGTCCGCGACCGCGAGCAGGTCGTCCACGAGCGCGTCGCGGGTGTAGGCCGCCGGGTCGTCGGGGCCCGGAGTCTCGTACTGCCCGCGCTGGTCCAGGGCCACGGTGTGGAAGCCGCGACGGGCCAGCGGTTCGACGAGCGCGATGAAGTCTTCCTTGCTGCCGGTGAAGCCCGGGACGAGCAAGGCCGTGCCGAGCGCGGGCCCGCCGACGGGCGGGGCGGATTGCAGGACGGCGAAGCGCCCGCGCCCGGTCGCCAGGCGACGGGAGCGGACGGTCCCGGGCAAGGTCAGAAAGCGTGGCGTGCTCACGCCCTCGAGCCTACTTATCCGCAGGTACGAGAAGGGCCCCCGACGCGGAGCGCGGACGTGATCGTCCACACTCCACATCGGGGGCCGTCCTCGACACCGTGTCACGCTCGACGGATGGTCGGAGCGTTCGACGGTGTGTCGGTGTCTCAGCCCTCGTCGGTCGCGACGGCGCCAGCCTCGGCACCCTCGGGACGGCGACGGGTACGGCGACGACGGCGGCGCGGCGCGCGCTCACCATCGGCGTCGCCCTCGACCGCGGGGCCGTCGGTGGGCGCCGCGGCGGTCGCGACGGCGGTCGGCTCGACGAAGGTCGCGGCCGTGGCCGTGGTGGTGGCCGTGGTCGCGGTCGCCACGGCCTCGTCACCCTCGCCGTTCACACGACGACGGCGACGCGAGCCCGGCGCCCGACGGCGGCTCGGCTCGGCGTCCTCGCTGTCGGCCGCGGCCGGACCGGAGGAAGCCGGGCCGGAGGCGGCGGGGCCGCTCCTGCTCCGGCCGCCCGGGCCCTTGCGGCCCGAGTTGCCGCGGCTGTTCTTGCCGGTCTCGCCCAGATCCTCGACGTCCTCCGCGCCCAGGCCCGCACGGGTGCGGTCGGCGCGCGGCAGGACACTGCCGACGGTCGTGGGGATGTCGAGGTCGGTGAACAGGTGCGGCGACGTCGAGTAGGTCTCGACCGGGTCGGCGAAGCCCAGGTCCAGAGCCTTGTTGATCAGGCTCCAGCGCGGGATGTCCTCCCAGTCGACCAGCGTCACGGCGGTGCCGGAGGCACCCGCGCGGCCGGTCCGACCGATGCGGTGCAGGTAGGTCTTCTCGTCGTCGGGGCACTGGTAGTTCACCACGTGGGTGACACCCTCGACGTCGATGCCGCGAGCCGCGACGTCGGTCGCCACGAGCACGTCGACCTTGCCGTTGCGGAACGCGCGCAGCGCCTGCTCGCGGGCGCCCTGGCCGAGGTCGCCGTGCACGGCGGCGGAGGCGAAACCGCGCTCGGCCAGGCCCTGGGCCAGGTCGGCGGCGGTGCGCTTGGTCCGGCAGAACACCATGACCAGGCCGCGCCCGTTGGCCTGGAGCACGCGGGCCATCAGCTCGGGCTTGTCCAGGCCGTGCGCGCGGTAGACGCGCTGCTGGACCGACTTGACGGTCGCGCCCAGGTCGTCCGGCTCGGACGCGCGGATGTGCGTGGGGCGGCTCATGTAGCGGCGCGCGAGGGTGATGATCTGGCCCGGCATGGTCGCCGAGAACAGCATCGTCTGGCGCCGCGCGGGAAGGCGCTCGACGATCTTCTCGACGTCGGGCAGGAAGCCCAGGTCGAGCATCTCGTCGGCCTCGTCCAGGACCAGCATCTTGACCTCGGACAGGTTCACGTGACCCTGTCCGACCAGGTCGAGCAGTCGCCCGGGGGTGCCGACGACGACGTCGACGCCCTTCTTGAGGGTGTCGATCTGCGGCTCGTACGCCCGGCCGCCGTACACCGCGAGCACACGCACGTTGCGCAGCTTGCCCGCGGCCTGAAGGTCGTTGGTGACCTGTACGCACAGCTCGCGCGTGGGAACCACGACGAGCGCCTGCGGCATGCGGCCGGGGACGGTGCCGGCGGGCGCGCGCCCGGCCTCGATGTCCGCCGCGACGGTGATGCGCTGCAGGAGGGGGATGCCGAAGCCGAGGGTCTTGCCCGTACCGGTCTTGGCCTGGCCGATCACGTCATTGCCGGACAGGGCGACCGGAAGGGTCATCTCCTGGACGGGGAAGGCCTCGATGATGCCGAGGGCTTCAAGGGCTTCGGCGGTCTCCGAAAGTACTCCGAGTTCGCGAAAAGTTGTCAGGGGTCCAGCCTCTTCTGTGTGTTTGGGGGCCTTCAGTACCGAAAGCGGGTCGAGACCGTGGCGCCCATGGGGACTGCGGGGCGCTGCACGGGACCTCTCGCCTTCGGGCGGCCACCCGAGCGGGTCGGTCGGAGCCAGTCGTCCTCCGACCGGGCATCCGCGTTCACTACCACTGTACCCGCCGGCGTGCGGCCGGTGGGGTGATGCTCATTACTGCTTGTCCGGAGATGGGCGACTCCGCCCGGACCTGGAGCCCCCGTGAGCACGGAGCGCTCACTACGCTGCGTACTTGTGAACGCGGTGCCGGCGGAACGAGCGAAGGGGTGGGCATGAGCGAAGGTACGCAGCCGACGGGGGAGATGCGGGCCGCCGTCATCGAACTGCTCGGGGTGCTCGCGTACGGCGAGATCACCGCCTTCGAGCGACTCGCCGAGGACGCGAAGATGGCCCCGACCGTGGACGACAAGGCCGCGCTCGCGGCGATGGCCGTGGCCGAGTTCCAGCATTACACGCTGCTGCGGGACCGCATCACGGCGCTCGGTGCGGATCCGGCCGCGGCGATGGACCCCTTCATCGCGCCGCTGGACGAGTTCCATGTGCACACCGCGCCCGCCGACTGGCTGGAGGGCCTGGTCAAGGCGTACGTCGGGGACGGCATCGCGGCCGACTTCTACCGTGAGGTCGCCGCGCACCTGGACGAGGTCAGCCGGGACCTGATCGTGGAGGTCCAGCGCGACACCGGGCACTCGGCCTTCGTGGTCGACGCGGTTCGCTCCGCGATCGAGCGGGATCCCAAGGTGGCGGGGCGGCTCGCGTTGTGGGGGCGGCGGCTGATGGGCGAGGCGCTCAGTCAGGCGCAGCGGGTTGCGGCGGAGCGTGATGTGTTGTCCACGATGCTTATCGGCGGGGGCGCCGGGCCGGGGTTTGATCTGGCCGAGATCGGGCGGATGTTCAACCGGATCACCGAGGCGCATCAGTCGCGGATGGCTGCGCTTGGACTCGCGTCCTGAGCCGGGTGGGGTGTCCTCAGGCCCCGGACGGGCTGGTTTGTCCTCAAGCGCCGGACGGGCTGGATGGGAGCCGCCGTCGGGGCTGAAAAGCTTGTCCTCAAACGCCGGACGGGCTTGAGAGTGTGCGTTGGGCGGGTTTGAAGGCGAGTGTTGGGTGGGCTTGGTGGGTGGGGTCCTGGTTTGGGGTTCGGTTGGGAATGCCGAAGGCGGGTGGGTCCCGGTTGGGGCCCACCCGCCTTCGGTTGGCTCGGGTCAGTTGGTGTTGGCGCCGAAGCCGACCTTGCGGGCCGAGGGCTCGCCGATCTCGACGTAGGCGAGACGGTCGGCGGGCACGATCACCCGGCGGCCCTTCTCGTCCGTCAGGGACAGCAGCGGAGTAGCGCCCGACAGTGCGTCGGCGATGGCCCGCTCGACGTCCTCCGGGTTCTCCGTGCTCTCCAGCACCAGTTCCCGCCCGGCGTGCTGTACGCCGATCTTGATCTCCACGGCTGTCCCTCCGGCCTTGAAATTCTGGAGATCGGCGCCGCGACAACCGCGGGCCGTACCTACCCCAGCAGGCTAGTCGAGAGCCGGGGTCACCGAACGCCATGACAGGTACGCCGAACGCGAACGTCCGGCGGGAACAAGAACCTAGTGCTGCGGATCGTCCTTGCGCGGGAAGCGCGAGATGCCCCGCCACGACAGCGACGAGACCAGGAGCGACGCGGTGTCGCGCGGAATGGTCGCGCCGCGGGCGATCCAATAGCGCGCGGTGACCTGCGCCATGCCGGTGAGGCCGATCGCGAGGAGCATCGACTCCTCCTGGCCGAGGCCGGTGTCCTCGGCGATGATCTTGCTGACCGCCTCGGCGCACATCTCGCTCACCCGCTCCACGCGCTCGCGCACGGCCGCCTCGTTGGTGAGGTCGGACTCGAAGACGAGGCGGAACGCGCCGCCGTCGTCGTCCACGAACGCGAAGTAGGCGTCGACCGTCGCGGCCACGCGGAACTTGTTGTCGTGCGTCGACTCCAGCGCGCGCTGCACGGCCGCGAACAGCGACTCGCAGTGCTGGTCGAGCAAGGCGAGATAGAGCTCCAACTTCCCGGGGAAGTGTTGGTACAGCACGGGCTTGCTGACGCCGGCGCATTCGGCGATGTCGTCCATCGCGGCCGCGTGGTAGCCCTGCTTGACGAAGACTTCCTGGGCGGCGCCGAGGAGTTGCGTCCTGCGCGCGAGCCGGGGCAGCCGGGTACCGCGAGGACGGGGATCCGCATCCTGGATGGCTGTCACGGGGCTCCTCAAGGTGTCGCTCAACGTGTCGCGGGCACCGGAAGGTTCGGTGGTCCGGCGGGTCTCTCCACCACGTCATCCTACTTTCGGGTAACCCAGTGCGTAAGTTTCGTGGCGCAACGAAACAGGATCCCGCCTGTTCCGGAGCCTCCGCAAGGGGGCGCGTGAGGCGCGCCGGGGCGGTCCTGTGAGCCTCTCAGCGGTAATCCTCCTCCCCTGGGCGAGCCACCACGCGGCGCTGCTCGGTGGCGTCCGCGGGATCCACGCCGTCGGGCACGGATTCCCACATGGCGTCCCCGTCGGGGTCGTCGTCGACCACGGGCGTGTGCTGCTCGACCGCGTCGGTGACAGGGATCTCGGGGTCCTCGATCGTGTCGTCGCTCACTTCGGCGTCACCGACCGTGACGTCGTCGAACTCGGGGGTGTCGTCGATCCGCTTCATGGGGCCTCCCTGCCCGCGTGGCCCGCCGCCATGCGGCGATCCCGCCAAGTCCATGATCCGCCTCGATCGCGTTGCCGAACATTCGGTATCGATGTCGAAACGTGATGTGCGGAGCGTTTAGAGTGACGTCATGAACCAGGGCATAAGAGTCGAGACCACCCGGCTCGACGAAGCCGGTCGAGGCATCCGCCCTTCCGTCTCAGTGATCAGCTCGTAATATTGCCGACCGTGACGACCATCAGCCCCGCAAGCGACGCCGACGCTACGCCTTGGCCTGCGCGTACGGTCGAAGTCGCCACCGACACCCACATCGTGGTGCGCAGGGACGCCGAAGGCGACCCCGATCTGCCGCCCGCGATGATGATCCACGGCCTCGGTGGCTCCTCTTCGAACTGGACGGAACTGGCCGCGGAACTGCGACCGGATCTCTCCGTGGAGATGGTCGACCTGCCCGGATTCGGCTACTCGCCGCCACCGCGCAACGGCGACTACTCGATCTCGGCGCACTGCCGCGTGGTCGAGGGCGTGATCCTGTCGATGCGTCGCGGTCCGGTGCACCTGTTCGGCAATTCGATGGGCGGCGGTATCGCCACCCGGCTCGCGGCCCGGCGGCCGGACCTGGTCCGGTCGCTGACCCTGGTCTCGCCCGCGCTGCCCGACCTGAGGCCGCGCCCGTCGGTGCTGCCGACCGCGTTGCTCGGGGTGCCCGGAGTGGGGCGCGCGCTGCTGCGGCTGAGTCGCAACATGACGCCCGAGCAGCGCACCCGGATGTCGATCGCGGTGATGTACGGCGACCCGGACTCGATCGGTGAGAAGGCCTTCACCGACGCCGCGAACGAATACCGTCGCAGGCTCCAACTGCCGTACATGATGGACGCGTTCGCGCACTCGACCCGCGCGGTCATCGGCTCCTACGTCGAGCGCGGCGAGCACGCGTTGTGGCGGCAGGCCGCCGACGTGCGGGCACCCACGCTGCTCGTGTACGGGCGTCGCGACAAGCTCGTCGATCCGCGGATGGCCAAGCGGGCGACCGAGACCTTCCCGGACGCGCGACTGTTGGTCGTGCCCGATTCCGGACACGTGGCCATGCTCGAACACCCCCGCGTGGTGGCCCGGGGATTCCGCGAACTTCTCGACGGGGCCCTATCGCCGTCGAACGTGGTGGGGTGAAGACAGAACTCATGGGACGTCACTCGGGATCGCATACCGGCGTGCAGTACGGCACGGACGGGCTGCCGGAGGAGGGCCCGTCCGGCGCCTACGCGTCGGTGCCGCAGCAGGTCGCCTACGGCCAGGCCCAGGACGGCGGGTACGGCGGCGGATACGGCGGGGAGTGGACCGGCGCCGACACGTCGTACGGCCTCACCGGGTATCCGGAGCAGGACACCGGCCATCACGCCTATCCCACGGACACCGGCTACGTGGACGCCGGCTACGGCGGGTACGCGACGCAGCAGCACACCGGCACCCAGACGTACGTGGACCCGCAGCAGGGCTGGGAGCACCCCGCGCCGGAGGCGTCGTCCGGGATGTGGGTGGTGCCCGGGACGATGCCCGGCGAGCCCGCGCACTGGGACGACCCGCTGGAGCCCTACGGCGCGCAGAACGGCTTCGCCGGCTACGCCGCGGACGGCTACTCCACGGACACCCGCGTGCCGGACACGTTCGTCCCGGACACCTACGCGCCGGACAGCTACGTCCCGGACGCCTACGGCACCGCCGGCCACGCCGCCGTGGGCTACCCGAGCGATTCGTACGACCCCTACGCCGCGGACGCCTACGCGAGCGGCGTGCACGCGATCGTCGAGGCGCCCGCCGCGCCGATGTACGACACCACCACGTTCGAACCGCAGAGCTTCGTCGGCTACGGCTACGACACCTCGGGCGCCTACCCGATCGTGGCGCCGGCCGAGGACCCGCTGGTCGACGCGTTGTACGACCCGCCCACCGAGCACGTGCCGGACGACGGGCCGGGCATCGGGCAGTACGCGATGGAACCCGAGCCGTGGGTCGTACCGGTCTCCGACGTGGAACTGGAGCAGCTCTCCTTCGCGGGCGAACCGACGGACGACTACGAGGAGTTCGAGAGCGCGGCGGTTCCGGAGCCGGAGCAGGCGTTCGGGTTCGAACCCGACGCGGACCGCCTCGGCCCGCCGCAGGGCCGGGCGAACACGCGCCGGGCGAACCGGCCCCCGCCGCGCAAGGGGCGACGCACGCTCGTCGCCGCGGGCGGGGTCGTGGTGACCGGCGCGGTGCTCGCGGGCGCGGTCGTGTTGCAGATGCCCGAGGACAACTCGTCGAGCCAGGCGGCCGGCGACGACCAGGCCGCGGCCGGCGACCGCGTGCAGCGCACCGACCAGCCCTCCGCGTCGCGCGACCACGAGCGCGAGGCGGTCCAGCAGCCCGGCGGGGCCTCCTCGGTCCCGATGCCGACGCCGAACTCGCCGACCACCACCGACCAGCTGACGCTGCGTTTCCCGCTCGACCCGAAGCTGGGGCTCAGCGGCGACTTCACCACCGTGCCCGGCAAGCAGGCCGCGGCCGGCGCCGGCAAGAAGTACACCTACGCGGTCGAGATCGAGAACGGGCTCCAGCTCGACGGCGAGCTGTTCGCCACCACGGTCCAGAAGACGCTGAACGACCCGCGCAGCTGGGCGAGCGACGGCCTGACCTTCGAGCGGACCGACACCACCAAGGCCGACTTCGTGGTGCGGCTGGCCAGCCCCGGAACGGTGCACAAGATCTGCAGCCCGATCGTGGGCGACACGAGCGCCGACAACGTCTCGTGCGACGCGTACGGCCAGAAGTGGGTGATGATCAACGCCTGGCGCTGGGCCCAGGGCTCGACCGCCTACGGCGACGACATCGTCGGCTACCGGCAGATGCTGATCAACCACGAGGTCGGACACCGGATCGGGCACCGGCACGAGACCGCGTGCGGCGCGGGGAGCATCGGCTCCGATCTCGCGCCCGTGATGATGCAGCAGACCAAGACGCGTGTGGCGAGCACGGGCGCGATGAAGGGCGAGGAGTGCGTGGCCAACCCCTGGCCCCACCCCCGGAACAAGGCGAGCTGAGACCCGCCCCGGATCCCGTCCGGGGCGCGTCCCGCACACTCCTGTAGGGCCCGCCCCCGCGCTCGGGCGCGGCGGGGCGCCGGCACGTCTCACGCACCGGACCCCATGTCCGGGAATCGGGACGGGCGTGGCACTGTTGCCATAGGAAAACAGCCGAGATTAGACAGTCCGACCATCGGAGTTTCCGTGTCGCAGCTACCACCTCTGGTCGAGCCGGCCGCCGAGCTGACCGTCGACGAGGTCCGTCGTTACTCGCGCCACCTGATCATCCCCGACGTCGGGATGGACGGGCAGAAGCGCCTGAAGAACGCCAAGGTGCTCTGTGTGGGCGCCGGTGGCCTCGGCTCGCCGGCGTTGATGTACCTCGCCGCGGCGGGCGTGGGCACGCTCGGCATCGTCGAGTTCGACACCGTCGACGAGTCCAACCTGCAGCGCCAGATCATCCACGGCCAGAGCGACATCGGGCGCTCCAAGGCGGAGTCGGCCCGGGACTCGGTCAAGGAGATCAACCCGTACACCGAGGTCGTCCTGCACGAAGAGCGGCTCGAAGCCGACAACGTGATGGAGATCTTCGCGCAGTACGACCTGATCGTCGACGGCACGGACAACTTCGCGACCCGCTACCTGGTGAACGACGCCTGCGTGCTGCTGAACAAGCCGTACGTGTGGGGCTCGATCTACCGCTTCGACGGCCAGGCGAGCGTGTTCTGGTCCGAGCACGGGCCGTGCTACCGCTGCCTCTACCCGGAGCCCCCGCCCCCCGGGATGGTCCCCTCGTGTGCCGAGGGCGGCGTGCTCGGCGTGCTGTGCGCGTCGATCGGGTCGATCCAGGTCAACGAGGCGATCAAGCTGCTCATGGGCATCGGCGAGCCGCTGGTCGGCCGGCTGATGATCTACGACGCGCTCGAGATGACCTACCGCACGGTCAAGGTCCGCAAGGACCCCGAGTGCGCGGTCTGCGGCAAGAACCCGACCGTCACCGAGCTGATCGACTACGAGGCGTTCTGCGGCGTCGTGTCCGAGGAGGCCCAGGAGGCCGCGCTCGGATCGACCATCACGCCCCGTCAGCTCAAGGAATGGCTCGACGCCGGCGAGAACATCGACCTGATCGACGTTCGCGAGCCGGGCGAGTACGAGATCGTCAAGATCCCGGGCTCGCGGCTGATCCCCAAGAACGAGTTCCTGATGGGCCGCGCCCTGGAGGAGCTCCCGCAGGACAAGCGGATCGTGCTCAACTGCAAGAGCGGCGTCCGCTCCGCCGAGGTGCTGGCCGTGCTCAAGTCCGCGGGCTTCGCCGACGCGGTCCACCTGGGCGGCGGCGTGATCGGTTGGGTCAACCAGATCGAGCCGGAGAAGCCCGTCTACTAGATCCACCGGACGGGTCGCCGGATCGGTGACCGATGTGTGTTCGAACGCCGGAGGGGCTGGATTCAGCCCCTCCGGCGTTCGCGTGCGCGGGGTCAGATCGCCTGTTTGCGCTGGAGGTGCGTGAACGCGAGCCAGCCCGGCAGGACCGGGAGCCAGAAGGTGAGGAAGCGGTAGAGGAGCACCGCGGCGGTCGCCGTCTCGAAGGGGAGGCGGGCGGTGCTGGTCAGGCCCGCGATCAGGGCCGCCTCGACCGCGCCGATGCCGCCCGGGGTCGGCGCCGCCGAACCGATCGCGTTGCCCGCGAGGAAGACCACCGCGATCGCGGCGAAGTTGGCCGAGCCGCCGAAGGCCCGCACGCTCGCGTCCAGGCACAGGATGAAGGACAGCGTCAGCAGTACGGTGCCGCCCAGTCCCGCCGCGAGCTTGGTGGGCGTCTGGAGCACGTCGAGCAGGCGCGGCACGATGCCCGAGAACAGCGTGCGCAACTGCTTGACGATCCAGCGCCGCAGTGGCGGTACGGCCATCACCAGCAGGCTCACCAGGGCGAGGACGAGCAGGCCCGCGATCACCGCGCCGGACGGCGCGAAGGACGGCGTCTCGGCGGTGCCGGCGATGTACCCGAAGAACGCGAGCAGGCCGACGTGGAAGACCAGGCCGCCCAGTTGCGAGACGCCGACGCTCGCGGCCGCCAGCGTCGGCGGGATGCCGGCCTTCTGCAGGTAGCGGGTGTTCAGCGCGACGCCGCTGACCGCCGGCGGCGCGACCAGCTTCACGAACGAGCCGGCCACCTGGACCATCGTGGTGCGGAACAGCGACAGCCGCTCCGGGACGAAGCCGAGCAGCATCAGCGCGGCGCACACGTAGCTGAGCGAGGAGGCGAGCAGGCCCAGCGCCGCCCAGCCCCAGTTCGCGCTCTCGAAGATCTTGCCCAGGTCCACGTGGCTGAGCTGGGAGAGCAGGAAGTAGCCCGCGAACGCGCTGGCCACCACGGTGACCAGGGTGCGGGCCCGGACCCGCTCCAGGCGGACCGGTTCGATCTCGGCCTGCGGGCGCAGCTCCAGGATCTGCTCGCGGATCCGGGAGAGCAGGTTCTTGTCCTTGCGCAGCGCCGCTCGCGTGCTGCGGCTCAGCGCGACCTTCTGCAACAGCGGCAGGCACGCGGCGACGGTGTCCGCGCCGAGCACCTCGGCGGCGGTGTGCACCGCGCGCTCCTCGCCGACCCGCAGCGCGATCGAGGTCAGCAGTTGCGCGGTGTCGATCCGCAGCGACAGGTCGCCGGACGCGATCTCGCCGGCCCGCAGGTCGACCAGCCACGGCTCGCCGGTGCCGTCCACCAGGATGCTCTCCGCGACCAGCCTGCGGTGCGTGAGCCGGTGCGCCTGGAGCAGGCCCAGGAGCTCCCACACCCGGGCCAGCAGTTCGTCGGTGAGCTCCTCGTCGTCGAGCGCCTCCATGGTGCGCCCGGGCACGTGCGCGTAGGCGAGCAGCGCGGCGTCGGGGCCGACCTCGGTGGTGGCGACCAGGCGGGGCGCGCGGACGCCCGCGTCGGCGCACGCGTACGCCATCAGCGATTCCTGTTCGAGCGCCCGGCGGGTGGACAGCACGGTGCGGCGCTGGGTGACCCCGCGCAGCACCATCCGTCGGTAGAAGCGGTAGATCGCGCCGGACGTCTGCTGGTCGCGGTCGAGCACGGTCACGTCGAGCAGGCGCTCGTCGGCGAGCCGGACCGCGTAGCGGCGGGTCTCCTCCGGGCCGTCGTCGGTGCGCACGCACGACAGCGCGACCAGGCCGAAGCGACGCAGCGCGGCGACCACCGACTCGGCCGGCGGCCGGGTGTTGGGCAGGCCGACCGCGTACAGCGTCGCGTAGGCGATGGTCCGGCCGAACAGCACGCTGGTCAGCAGCGCCACGGGGGTGGTGTAGCCGCCCACGAGCACGGTCGCCGCGTTCAGCAGGAGCAGCGTCCACACCACGAGCTGCCAGCGCGGCCTGCGGACCAGGCCGACCGCCGTCACATAGGCCACGATCGGCGCGAGATAGCCGTGTACGGGGTCGGTCCAGCCGGTCTGCGGCAGCGGCAGCGGTCGGGTCAGCGCGTCCCGCAGCGCCTCGGGGCCGGGCCCGGTGACCCACCAGTCGAGGCCGAGCGAGGCCAGGTAGGTCACGGCCGCGGCGATCACGCCGTCGGCGACCCGCAAGCCGTCGCGGCTGATCAGGCGTTCGATGCCGTAGGCCACCGGCACCACGAGCACCGCGACGGCGAACACGCCGCCGGAGAGGTTGAGCAGCAGGTGCGGCGTGCTGTTCTGGGCGCCGCGGACGATGTCCGACTCCAGGCCGGACGTGGTCTGGCGGGCGATACTGGCGAGGAAGAAGACCACGCCGAGCGCGATCACGCCGACCAGAACCCGGATCAAGTCGGACGATCGGTGCACGCGAAGCGGCTGTGAGGGCTCGACTACGAGGGCGCGCCCGATCCCGGGGGCACCCGTCGCGGTCGCCTCGTCATGCTCTCGTATCACCCGTCACCACCGCGTCGATGGTGCCACGAGCCGCGCCCGCGTTTGCGCCCGGCCGCGCCGAAGTGCCGCCGAAAGGGGTTCGGCGGCGTCCGACGCGTGCTTGGACCCGTTGTCCGCCCCGCTGTCCGACGACTCTGTCACCATGTGCGGATGAGTGACCCCAACCCCTTCGCCGAGCGGGTGCTCGACCTGGTCGAGCGCATTCCGCCCGGCCGCGTGATGGCCTACGGAGACGTCGCCGAGAGCCTCCAGGAAGGCGGTCCGCGGCAGGTGGGGCGGGTCATGGCGCTGTACGGCGGCGGGGTGCCGTGGTGGCGCGTGGTGCGGGCGGACGGGTCGTTGCCGTCGAGCCACGCCGTGCGGGCGCCCGCGCATTATCGGGCCGAGGGGACGCCGTTGCGATCGGGCGGCGAGCGGGTGGACATGGGCCGCGCGCGATGGGTGCCGGAGGCCGAAGACGTGCCCCCCGACCAGGCACTTCCATCGTCCCCGGGACGGGCGGGGGCGGCTCGGGGCGGATCGGCCCGGTCCGACTGACCCCCGGGTGGGGCCTGGAGCGCGCGCGATGCCGGTTGCCGCAGTGGGGATCGTGGGCGGGGCGGGTGAGCCGGGTGTGATCTGATGGGCATCGGCCGCGCCCTGCCGACCGGGGCGCGGCCACCTCACCCAGGTCGCCGCGAGCCGGGCTCGCGCGTGGCTCGGCAGGTTTGGATTCAAGGCTTTGACGGCGACCCGAAGGCACCCCCGGCCACGATGACCACCCCGACCCCGGCGTACCGCCTGCGACGCACCCCCGTGGTGCCGCCCCCGCCCGTGATCCCGGACGACTACCAGCGCGCCGTCGTCGAGCATCGGGGCGGGCCGCTGCTGGTCCTGGCCGGTCCCGGCACCGGCAAGACCACCGTGCTCGTCGAGGCGGTCGCCGACCGGGTCGCGCGCGGGACGCGGCCCGAGGAGATCCTCGTGCTGACCTTCGGCCGCAAGGCCGCGGGCGAACTGCGCGACCGGTTGACCGCGCGGCTTCGGGCCGGCGGGTCCCGGACGGGGGCGCTGCCGACCGCGACCACGTTCCACTCGTTCTGCTACGGCCTGGTGCGCGAGCATCAGCCGGCCGAGCTGTTCAGCTACCCGTTGCGCCTGTTGACCGGTCCCGAGCAGGACGTGTTCGTGCGCGAGCTGCTCGCGGGCGGGGTCGAGGAGGGCAGCCTGGTGTGGCCCGCCGAGCTGCGCGCGGCGGTCGGCACCCGGGGGTTCGCCGACGAGGTGCGCGCGGTGATCGCGCGCAGCCGCGAACTCGGCCTCGACCCGGACGCGCTCGCGCGGTTCGCCGAGGACACCGGGCGGCGCGACTGGGGGGCGGCGGCCGACTTCCTCGCCGAGTACCTCGACGTGATCGACGCGCAGGGCGTCGTGGACTACGCCGAACTCGTGCACCGCGCGGTGCTGTTGGCCGAGCGGCCGGAGACCGCGGAGATCCTGCGCGGGCGGTACAAGGCCGTGTTCGTCGACGAGTACCAGGACACCGACCCCGCGCAGGTGCGGCTGCTCGCGGCGCTGGCCGGGGACGGCCGGGACCTGATCGCGGTGGGCGACCCGGACCAGTCGATCTACGCGTTCCGCGGCGCCGACGTGAACGGCATCCTCGACTTCCCGCACCGCTTCCCGCGCGCCGACGGCGAGCCCGCCGACATCGTGGTGCTGCGCACGTCGCGCCGGGCCCCGGCCGGGCTGCTCGCCGCGTCGCGCGTGGTGACCCAGCGGATGCCGCTGAGCCGGCTGCCCGGCGACCGGGTGCGCGCGCACCGCGAGCTGATCCCGTCGGTGTCCGGCGCCGAGGACCCGAGCCGGGTCGAGGTGTACACGTACCCCACGCCCGGTGCCGAACTCGACAACGTCGCCGACATCCTGCGCCGCGCCCACCTGGAGGACGGGGTGCCGTGGGGGCAGATGGCGGTGCTCGTCCGGTCCGGGGCGCGCTCGATCCCCGGCATCCGGCGGGCCCTGTCGGCGGCCGGCGTGCCGCTGGAGATCGCGGGCGACGAACTGCCGATCGCGGCCGAGCAGGCGGTGTCGCCGCTGCTGACCGCGCTGCACGTGGCGGCGGACCCGGGCGTGCTCGACGCGGAGACCGCGCGCACGCTGCTGCAGTCCCCGCTGGGCGGGCTCGACGCGGGCGATCTGCGGTTGCTGGGGCGGGCGTTGCGGGCCGAGGAGCGGGCCGCGTCGGGCGCCTCGGTGACCAGCACGCGTCCGTCGGCCGAGCTGATTCGGGATGCGCTCGCCGAGCCCGGGCAACTGGTCGCGATAGAACAGCGGGTCGGTGGCGGGGCGTTGCGGCTCGGGCTGCTGATCGGCAAGGCGCGCGAGGTGCTCGACGGCGGCGGGAGCATCGAGGACGCGCTGTGGGAGCTGTGGCAGGGGACGCCGTGGCCGGGCCGGTTGGAGCGCTCGGTGCTGCGCGGCGGTACGGCCGGGCGCAACGCGGACCGCGATCTGGACGCGGTGGTGGCCCTGTTCGAGGTCGCCGCGCGGGCCGAGGAGCGGGCCGGCCACCGGGGCGCGCTCAACTTCCTGGCCGAGCTGAAGGCCCAGCAGATCCCCGGCGACCGGCTCGACGACAGCGCGCTGCGCGGCGAGTCGGTGCGGCTGCTGACCGCGCACCGGGCCAAGGGTCTGCAATGGCGCCTGGTCGTGGTCACCGGCGTACAGGAGGGGCTGTGGCCGGACCTGCGTCGGCGCGGCTCGCTCCTGGAGGCGGACCGGATCGGCTCGGACGGCCTGGCCGAGCCGTTGTCGCCGGGCGCGCTGCTCGCGGAGGAACGCCGGCTGTTCTACGTCGCGGTCACCCGCGCGAAGGAGCGGCTCGTGGTGACCGCGGTCGACTCCAGCTACGACGACGGCGATCAGCCGTCCCGGTTCCTGGAGGAACTGGGCGTGCCGGCCGTGGAGATCAAGGAGCGGCCGCGGCGGCCGCTGTCGACGTCGGCCCTGGTGGCCGAGTTGCGTTCGGCGGCGGTGGACCCGCTCGCGCCCGCCGTGTTGCGCCGGGCCGCCGCGCGCCGGCTTGCGGCGCTCGCGGACCTGCGCGACGACGAGGGGTACATGCTCGTGCCCGCCGCGCACCCCGACCGGTGGTGGGGATTGGTCGAGACGACCGACCCCGGCGTGCCGATCCGGGATCCGGATGCCGCGGTCAGGCTGTCCGGCAGTTCGGTGTCCAAGGTGCGCGACTGCGCGCTCAACTGGTTCCTGGGCAGCGAGGTGCACGCGGACTCGCCGCGTTCGGCGGCGCTGGGCTTCGGCAACGTCGTGCACGCGCTGGCCGACGAGGTCGGCACCGGTGCGACCGCCGCCGAGCTGCCGGTGCTGATGGACCGGCTCGACCGGGTGTGGGACGCGCTGGCGTTCGACGCGCCGTGGCAGTCCGAGCAGCAGAAGGACGAGGCGCGCACCGCCCTGGAGCGGTTCCTGTCCTGGCACACCCACGAGCGGCACCGGGTGGTCGCGGCCACCGAGCACGCCTTCGAGGTCGAACTCACCGCGGGCGAGTACAAGGTGGTGATCCGCGGCTCGATGGACCGGGTCGAGCGCGGCGACGACGGCCTCGCCTACGTCGTGGACTTCAAGACCGGGCGGAAGCCGCCGACCAGGACCGAGATCGAGGAGCACCCGCAACTCGCGGTGTACCAGGTCGCGGTCGCCAACGGGGCGCTCGACGCGTTGCCCGGGTTCGAGGGCGGCCGGCCGGACTCCGGCGGCGCCGAGCTGATCCAGTTGCGGTCGGCGGACAAGGGCGACGTCGAGCAGCCCCTGGTGCTGGCCCAGGACCCGCCGCTGCCGGGCCCCGACGGCGGGACGTGGGTGGGCGGACTGCTCGCCGACGTGGCCGGCCGGATCCTCGGCGAGCGGTTCACCCCCTCCACGGGGTCGCACTGCGACCGGTGCGACTTCCGCAGGTGCTGCAGCGCCCGCCCGGAGGGGCGGATGACCGTCGACTGACGGTCGACCCGGGCAGGTCGACTGACGGTCGACCCGGGCACCCGGGGCCGAGTCTCTCCGGTGGCCGAACGCGACCGACCGAGCGCGGGTGGTTGATGATGATCGGTTGAAAAGCGACCAAAAAGGGGCGGCCTCGGCGCGGTTTTTGCCATAGCCATACTCAAGGGCCACAGCTTTTCAGTCCCCTTGTGCAAGGAGCCACATGCGCGTCACACGCATGGCCATCGCCGTTTCCACCGCCGCGCTCGCCGTGGCCGGCCTGACCGCGTGCGGAGGCGACTCCGAGGAGAAGTCCAACGCGGGCACCGACGCCAAGGTCCTGGCCGACGAGGCGCTCGCGCTGCTCAAGGGCGTCGACGCCTACAAGATGGTCGGCGGCGGCAAGAGCGAAGAGATGACCATGGATTGGGACATCTGCATCAAGGGCTCGGACCTCACCGGCAGCATGAAGATGGACGGTTCGCCGGTCGAGATGATCAAGATCGGCAAGGACCTCTTCATGAAGGCCGACGCCGCCTTCTGGGCCAAGACCATGGGTGGCGAGGTCGAGGAGGCGTCCACGAAGGACGCGGCCCTGAAGCTGATGGACGGCAAGTACGTCAAGACCCCCGCGGACGACGGCTTCGGCGACCCGACCGACTTCTTCGACGGGTCGACCGACGGGGTCGTCAAGGGCGAGGTCGTCACGATCGACGGCATGAAGCTGATCCCGCTCAGCAAGAAGCAGAAGGACGAAGAGGACACCACGACCCTCTACGTCGCGGAGAAGGGCAAGCCCTACCCGATCCTGGTCAAGGTCGAGGGCGGCACCACGCTGAACCTGAAGATCACCAAGGGCAAGACCAAGTGCGCGCCGACCGCGCCGCCCGCCGACCAGGTGGTCGACCAGGGCGCGCTCGAGAAGTTGGACGGCTGACCGGCGGTCCCACCGCACCGGGAAACCCTCGGCCCCGCTCGGCGACCTGTCCTGTCGCCGGGCGGGGCTAGTCTTCCTCCGGTGCACGCCGTACTGACCGACCCGGACGACCTGTGTCGTCTGCTGGGGATCCCCTTCACACCGGAGCAGCTCGACGCCGTGCTCGCGCCCCTGGCACCGGGCGTCATCGTTGCCGGCGCCGGATCCGGAAAGACCACCGTGATGACCGCGCGCGTGGTGTGGCTCGTGGGGACCGGACAGGTACGCCCCGACCAGGTGCTCGGTCTCACCTTCACGAACAAGGCCGCCGGCGAGCTGGCGCAGCGCGTGCGCAAGGCGATCGGGCAGCTGCGCGGCGGCGAGATCCCGGCCGACGAGGACGCCGGCGAGCCCACGGTGTCGACCTACCACGCGTTCGCCGGCCGGCTGCTCCAGGAGCACGGCCTGCGGATCGGCCTGGAACCGTCGGCGCGCCTGCTCGCCGACGCCACCCGCTACCAGCTCGCCGCGCGGGCCGCCCGCACCGCCCGCGGCCCGTTCCGCACACTGACCGGTCGACTGCCCGACGTGGTCGCCGAGGTGCTGCACCTGGGCGGCGAGCTGGCCGAGCACCTCGTGCCGATCGAACGCCTGCGGGCCTGGGACGAGGCGTTCGTCGCCGACGTCGAGGCCGCCCCGAAGCCCTCCGCCGGCGCGCGCAAGGCCGCCGACGCGGCCCGGCACCGGCTCGACCTCGCGCGCCTGGTCGAGGCGTACGCCAAGGCCAAGAGCGGCCGCGACCTGCTCGACTTCGGCGACCAGATCGCCTACGCCGCGCGGATCGCGGGGGAGCGGCCCGAGGTCGGCGAGATCCTGCGCGACACCTACCGGGTCGTGCTCCTGGACGAGTACCAGGACACCTCCGTCGCCCAGCGCGTGCTGCTCCAGGGCCTGTTCGGGCTCGGCCACCCGGTCACCGCGGTCGGCGACCCGTGCCAGGCCATCTACGGCTGGCGCGGCGCGTCCGTGGCCAACATCCACGACTTCCCCGTGCACTTCCCGCACCGCGACGGCACCCCCGCCGACCGCTACTCGCTGTCCGAGAACCGGCGCAGCGGCGGGCGGATCCTGGCCTTCGCCAACGACCTCTCCGCGCCGCTGCGCACCCCGGAGAGCGGCGTCGAGGCGCTGCGGGCCGGGCCCGGAGCCGAGGGCGAGGGCTGGGCCGTCGCCGCGCTGCTGCCCACCCACCGCGACGAGATCGACTGGCTCGCCGACCGGATCAAGGTCGCGATCGACACCGTCCCGGACAAGAACGGCGACCCGATCACCCCCGGCGGCGTCGCCGTGCTCGCGCGCACCGCGGCGGACTTCGCCGACATCCACGCGGCCCTCGTGCTGCGCGACATCCCCGTCGAGGTGGTCGGCCTGTCCGGGCTGCTGCACCTGCCCGAGGTGGCCGACCTGGTCGCGATCTGCGAGGTGCTCGACGACCCCACCGCCAACTCCGCCCTGGTGCGGCTGCTGGCCGGGCCGCGCTGGCGGATCGGCGCGCGCGACCTGGCCCTGCTGGGTCGCCGGGCGGCCGAACTGGTCCGGGTCGAGCGGGCCGGCGACGACGACGCCGACGCGCGCCTGGAGGAGGCGGTCGCCGGGATCGACCCCACCGAGGTGGTCTCGCTGTCCGACGCGCTGGCCGACCCCGGTGAGCACCTGCCGTTCTCGGCCGAGGCCCGCCGCCGGTTCGCGCGGATGGCCACGGAGATCCGCGAGCTGCGCCGACACCTGGGCGAACCGCTGATGGACCTGCTGCACCGGGTGCTCGGCACCACCGGCCTGGAGGTCGAGTTGTCCGCGTCGCCCGGCGCGCTCGCCGCCCGCCGCCGCGAGACGCTGCACGCCTTCCTGGACATCGCGGCGGGCTTCGCGGATCTGGACGGCGACCCCTCGGTCACCGCTTTCCTGGCCTTCCTGCGCACCGCCGCCGAGCACGACAAGGGCCTGGACGGCAGCCTGCCCAACGCCGGCGACTCGGTGAAGGTGCTCACCGCGCACAAGTCCAAGGGCCTGGAATGGGAGGTCGTCGTCGTGCCGGGCCTGGTCGAGGGCGTCTTCCCGAGCGTGCGCACGCAGACCAAATGGATCACCAACGGCAAGGCGCTGCCGCACCCGCTGCGCGGCGACGCCGAGGCCCTCGCGGTGCTGCCGGACCCGACCCCCAAGGGTTTCAAGGCGTTCGACGCCGCGATGCGCGAACACCAGGTGACCGAGGAGCTGCGGCTGGGCTACGTGACCTTCACCCGGCCCAAGCAGCTGCTGATCGCGTCCGGCCACTGGTGGGGCCCCACCCAGAAGAAGCCGCGCGGCCCGTCGGAGTTCCTCACCCGCCTGCACGAGCACTGCGCGGCCGGCAACGGCAGCGTCGAGGTCTGGACGCCCGAACCCGACGAACCGGTCAACCCGCACCTGGACGCCGCCGCCGAACACGCGTGGCCGCTCCCGCTGGACGCGACCGCGCTGATCGAGCGCCGGCGCGCGGCCGACGCGGTGCTCGCCGAGCTGGCGCGGCGCGACGCCGCCCGGCGGGTCGACCACGCCGTGGAGCACCCCTCGGTGGAGGAGGCGGAAGGGGAGGCGGTCGGGCCGCAGGGGGAGCAGGTGCCGGTCGAGGTGTACGACGCCTACGTGCCCGAGGACCCGGAATGGGACGAGCCGCCGGAGGACATCCGCGACGAGGCCCCCGAACCGCCGCCGCACGACGAGCCCTCGCGCGGCAACGAGGGCGCCCGCGAGCACTCCGACCGGGTACGCGCCGAGCACCCGGTCGTCGACGGCCCCGCCCGGTTCGAGCCCGGCCCGGAGGAGGTGGCGTTGATCGAGTCGTGGGACCGCGACCTGATCCGGTTGGCCGAGGAACTGCGCCGCGGCCGGTCCGGGGTGCGCGAGGTACCGCTGCCCGCGACGCTGTCCGCGTCCCAGATGCTGCGGCTGTCGGCCGACCCCGACGGCCTCGCGCGCGAGCTGGCCCGGCCGATGCCGCGCCCGCCGGCCCCCGCGGCCCGGCGCGGCACACGCTTCCACGCGTGGGTCGAGTCGCTCTTCGGCGAACGCCCGCTGCTGGAACCCGACGACCTGCCGGGCGCGGCCGACGAGGAGATCACCGACGAGGCCGACCTGCTCGCGCTCCAGGACGCGTTCCTGCGCACGCCGTACGCGCAGCGCGCCCCGCACCGCGTCGAGGCGCCGTTCCAGCTCTTCCTCGGCGGTCGGATCGTACGCGGCCGGATCGACGCGGTCTATCGCGAGGGCGACGGCTTCGAGGTCGTGGACTGGAAGACCAACCGGGTCCAGAACGCGGACCCGCTCCAACTCGCGGTGTACCGGCTCGCGTGGGCCGAATACGCGCAGGTGCCGCTCGAACAGGTCTCGGCGGCGTTCCTGTATGTGCGCACCGGTGAACTCGTCCGGCCCAAGGGCCTTCCGGGTCGCATCGAATTGGAACAGTTGTTCACGGACGGTGATGATCCGGCCGAGGGCGGAGGTGTGTGACATCGGGGAAACCCGGGTCCGGTGAGGACGGGTCCGATGCGGCCGGATTCCGACACTCGTATGGTTTATGAGAATCGGGAGTACGGCGGACTTCGAACGGGACGGGACCAACACCGGTGCGCGGACCAGCACGAACGAGACGGGCGTTGCGCCGCGTCGGCGTCGAGGGAGACCGCCCGCTGCTGCCCGTGATCGGCCTGATCCTGCGCCTGCTGCCCTTCCTGCTGATCCTCGCGGTGGTCGTGCTGGCCGCCGGGACGCCCGAGAACGTGCACGTGGGTCCGCTGCTCGCGGTCGCGCCCGCGCTGTCCGGCCTCACCCAGACGGCCCCGCGCGGGCCGCTCGTCACCGGGGTCGTCGCGGCCGTGGTGGCGTTGGGGCTCGCCGCGCTCGGTCAGGGCCGCGGCGGCGGCGAACCGTACGTGACACTCGTGTCGATCGGGCTCGTGACCACGACCGCGTGGGCGGGCGTGCACGTGCGCATGCGCCAGGAACGCACCATCAAGGAGGTGCGCAGCGTCGCGGAGGCCGCCCAGGAGGTGCTGCTGCCCCAGGTGCCGCAGCACATGGGCTCGCTCACGGTCGGGGTGCGCTACCGCGCGGCGGCGGCCGAGGCGCGGATCGGCGGGGACCTGTACGAGGTCGTGCCGACACCGTTCGGCATCCGGGTTGCGATCGGCGACGTGCGGGGGAAGGGGCTCGGCGCGGTCCGGACCGCCGCCGCGGTGCTCAGCGCCTTCCGCGAGGCCGCGTACGAGGAGGAGGAGTTGCAGGGCGTCGCCCGCCGACTCTCGGCGAGCCTGGAGCGTCGGCTCGGCGAGGACGACGAGGAGTTCGTCACGCTGATCCTGCTCGGCTTCCCGAACGACCAGGCGTGCGTGGACATCCTCAACTGCGGTCACCCGTCGCCGCTGCTGCTGCGCTCGGCGCACGCCGAGGCGCTCGACCCGCCGACGCCGACCCCGCCGCTGGGCATCCTGGACCTGCGCAAGCTGGAGCTGCCGGTGCTGCGGGTGCCGTTGCTGCCCGAGGACCGCCTGTTGCTCTACACGGACGGGATCATCGAGGCGCGCAATGCCGCCGGCGAGTTCTATCCGCTGCCGGACCGCGCGCCCGACAGCCTGCCCGGTGTCGAGGACACCCTCGACCGCCTGGAGGCGGACGTGCGGCGGCACGTGGGCCACCCGCTTCAGGACGACGCGGCGATGGTGCTGTTGCAGTACGCGCCCGTGGTCGTTCGCCAGGACGGGCTGCGCGGGGCGCAGCTGAGCGCCTGAGCGCTTTTCCGGCCGAGCTCAGCCCACCTCCAGTTCGACCACGAGCGCGCAGTGGTCCGAGACGCCCAGGCGGACGGCTTCGGTGCGGCGGACCGCGTCCGGCCCGATGCCGTGCCCGAGCACATGGTCGAATTGCACGCGCGGGTGATACGAGGGATAGGTGGGCACGCGCGCCAGCGAGCGCCATCGCACCGCGCCGGCCCCCGCGCCGCGGCCGCGTCGCCCCACGACCGCCTGCGGGATCCGCCCGGGCAGGTTGAAGTCGCCGAGCAGGAGTTGCGGGCCGGGCAGGTCGGCGGTGGAGCGGCGGATCCGGGCGAGCTGCGAGATGTTCCAGCCGGGCACGAACGACAGATGCGCCGCGAGCACGGTGAACGGGCCGCGCGGCCCCTCGACGACCGCCGCGAGCACGCCGCGCGGCTCGTCCGGCACCCGGGTGAGCCCCGGGCGCCCCTGCACCCGCAGCGGCAGGCTCAGCGGCGCGGCCGGGAAGCGCCGGACCCGCCAGCGCGAGACGGGCAGCCGGGACAGCAGCGCGATGCCGTACGCGGGACCACCCTCGCCACGCTCGCCGGCCGTGTACACCCGGCGCTCGGCCGGATCCGGCTCGTCCTCGGTCCATCCCGCCACGGGCGCCGGGACCCCGTGTACGGAGGCCAGGAACCGCCACTGCGACATCCCCAGCGCCTCGGCCGCGAGCGCGGCCTGGTCGGCGCCGCCCGAGCGCCCCTGATGTCGGTCGACCTCCTGGAGCGCCACGATGTCGGCGTCCAGATCGGCGAGCGCGGTCCGCAGCCGGTCGGGACGGGACTCGCCGTCGGCGAGGTCCATGCCGTGGAGAAGATTGAAGGTCGCGACGCGCAACGTGGTCATCGGCCGACGGTAACCCCGCACGGCCGGCGAACGCGGATTCATCGCCGCGCGTCCGACCGCCGGCCCGGTCCCGGGGCGGGTCCCCACCACCCGGCGACGGCCGCCGTCGGGTCGATGAGAAGGTGGGGAAGCCGCTGCCGCCCGAGGGCGCGGAGGCCGCCACCCACCCGGGGCCGCCCACTTGGGGAGGGCCTCGCGGCGACGGAACGGCGAACGATCCGGGAGGGACGTCAGTTGATCCACCCCAAGCCTGCCGCGGGGCAGGCCCTGGCCCGATCCGAACTCGACCGCGCGGCCGAGCACCGCCTGGACGAGGCGTGGTTGGACCGGGCGTGGCACAGGCCCGAGACCCGCGTCCTGGTGCTGGCGCCGGGCCGGGCGCACTGGTTCGGCGAGGAGGGCGCACCACACCTGGTCCTGGTCGGCTCGGCGGACGCCCCGGACGGCGAGCGCTACCTGCTCGGCGTCGACCCGGCCGGCGTGGCCTACTTCGCGATCGCCGCGGAGGACCTGCCCGAGCCCGCGGAGGGGGTCCGCGAGGGCAACCTCTACACGCTCGGCACACTCCTGGACGACCGGGACGCCGGACTGCTCGTGCACGCGACCGGGCTGCAGAACTGGCACCGCACGCACACCTTCTGCGCGCGCTGCGGGCAGCCGACCGAGTCGGCCGCGGCGGGGCACGTGCGGCGCTGCCCGGCGTGCGGCGCCGAGCACTACCCGCGGACCGATCCGGCCGTGATCATGCTCGTCCTGGATCGCGACGACCGATGCCTGCTCGGCCGCCAGCCGAGCTGGCCGGAGAAGCGGTTCTCGACCTTCGCCGGCTTCGTCGAGCCCGGCGAGTCGCTCGAACAGGCCGTCGCGCGCGAGCTGCACGAGGAGGTCGGCGTCGTCACGGCGTCCACCGAGTACGTCGCGAGCCAGCCGTGGCCGTTCCCCTCCAGCCTGATGCTGGGCTTCATCGCGTACGCGGTCGACGACCGGGTGCGGGTGGACGGCGAGGAGATCGCCGAGGCCCGGTGGTTCGGTCGCACCCAGTTGAAGGAGGCGATCGACGCGGGCGAGGTGTTGCTGCCGGGCACGCTCTCGATCGCCCGGCACCTGATCGAGAAGTGGTACGGCGAGCCGCTGGACGAGGGCAACCACTGGTAGCGGCGCTCACTGCGGACACGGCACGGCCCGCGACGGACGTCCGTCGCGGGCCGGGTGCGTGCGAGGGGCCGGGTCAGGCCGCCGCGGCCGCGACCTTCTCCTTGACCTGGGCCAGGCTCGGGTTGGTCAGCGCGGTCCCGTCGGCGAAGAGCAGGGTCGGAACGGTCTGGTTGCCACCGTTGACGCTCATCACGAAGTCGGCCGACTCGGGGTCCTGCTCGATGTTCACCTCGGTGTAGGCGATGCCTTCGCGCTCCATCTGGCTCTTGAGCCTGCGGCAGTAGCCGCACCACGTCGTGCTGTACATCGTCACGGGGGCCGACATCGTCATGCACTCCTTTGTGTTCGCCCGGACCGGGAACGGCTGTCGAAGGCCCAAACGTGCGGACCGCGCGTTTGATTCCACACCTGTGCACATCCCGGGCGCCTGTGGACAACCGACCTCGGCCGTCCGGGATGCCTGAGAGGATGGGCCGATGATCGCTTCCCCCGACGACGTCCTCGACGCGCTCGATCCCGAGCAGCGGCAGGTGGCCGAGGCCGTCGACGGCGCCGTGTGCGTGCTGGCCGGCGCGGGCACCGGCAAGACGCGCGCGATCACCCACCGGATCGCCTACGGCGTGCTCACCGGCGCGATGCAGCCCACCCAGACGCTCGCGGTCACCTTCACGGCTCGCGCCGCGGGGGAGATGCGCGGCCGACTGCGCGACCTGGGCGTCCCCGGCGTCCAGGCGCGGACGTTCCACGCGGCCGCGCTGCGGCAACTGCACTACTTCTGGCCGAAAGTCTTCGCCGGCCCGCCGCCGCAACTCGTCGAGACCAAGATCGCCCTGGTCCGGGACGCCGTGCAGCACTGCCGGCTGCGCGCGGACCGGACCGAGCTGCGCGACATCACGAGCGAGATCGAGTGGTCCAAGGCCACCCAGACCGCGCCCGACGACTACCCGCGCGCGCTGCTCGAGGCCGGCCGCAAGCCGCCGCGCGAGGCCGCCGAGATCGCGCACGTGTACGCCGCCTACGAGAAGATCAAGTCCGGCCAGGGCCGGATGGACTTCGAGGACGTGCTGCTGCTGACGATCGGGCTGCTCGACGACCGGCCCGAGGTCCGCGAGGCGGTCCAGGCGCAATACCGGCACTTCACCGTCGACGAGTACCAGGACGTCAACCCGCTCCAGCAGCGGCTGCTCGACCTGTGGGCGGACCGGGCCCGCAGTCTGTGCGTGGTCGGCGACGCGAGCCAGACGATCTACTCGTTCACCGGCGCGACGCCCGCCTACCTGCTCGGCTTCCGCCGCCGGCACCCGGGCGCGCGGCTGGTCGAGCTGGTCCGGGACTACCGCTCGACCCCGCAGGTCGTGGGCCTGGCCAACCGGCTGCTCGCGCACGCCACCGGCGAGGCCGCCAAGCACCGCCTCGAACTGATCTCGCAGCGCGGCGAGGGCCCGGACCCGCGCTTCGTCGAGCATTCCGACGAACAGGCCGAGGCGGAGAGCACCGCGAAGCAGATCCGCAAGCTGATCGACGACGGTGTGCGGCCGGCCGAGATCGCCGTGCTGTTTCGGACCAACTCGCAGTCCGAGTCGTACGAACAGGCGCTCGCGGACCAGTCCGTGGCCTATCTGCTCAAGGGCGCCGAGCGGTTCTTCGAGCGGCCGGAGGTCCGGCAGGCGATGGGGTTCCTGCGCGCGCACGCGATCTCGTCCGGATCCGATCCGGAGCCGGCACACCTGCCGGCCGAGGTGCGCGCGGTGCTGGGCAACACCGGGTGGAGCGCCGAGCCGCCCGCCGGATCCGGCCAGGCGCGGGAGAAGTGGGAATCGGTGGCCGCGCTGCTTCGGCTCGCCGAGGAGTTCGCGGTGAAGTGGCCCGACGCGACGCTGCGCGACTTCACCGTCGAGCTGGCCGAGCGGGCCAACGCGCAGCACGCGCCGACGGTCGAGGGCGTCACGCTCGCGTCGCTGCACGCGGCCAAGGGGCTCGAGTGGGACGCGGTGTTCCTGGTCGGGCTCAACGAGGGCATGATGCCGATCGCCTACGCGGACACCGCGGCCAAGATCGAGGAGGAGCGCAGGCTGCTCTACGTCGGGGTGACCCGGGCCCGCGAGCACCTCACCCTGTCGTGGGCGCTCTCGCGCACGCCGGGCGGGCGCGGGCGCAACCCCTCCCGCTTTCTCGACGGCCTGCGCGGCACCGGCTCTGCGCGCCCCGACGCGTTCCGTTCGCCGGGTGCCGGCCGCGGTCCGGACGGAACGGTCCGGCCACGACGCAAGGTCGGCCCCGTGCGGTGCCGGGTTTGCGCCAAGGCGCTCCAGGACGCCGCGGAGCGCAAGATCGGCCGGTGTCTGGACTGCCCGTCGGATGTCGACGCGTACCTGTTCGAGCAACTGCACCAGTGGCGGCTCGAGCGCGCGACGGAGCACAGCCAGCCCGCGTTCGTCATCTTCACCGACGCGACGCTGACCGCGATCGCGGAGGTCCGGCCGCTCAACGAGCGCCAGCTCGCGGCGATTCCGGGAGTGAGCCGGACCAAACTGGAGCGCTTCGGTGACGACGTGCTCGCGTTGTGTGCCGGTCACGAGCTCGCCATCGAGTCGGATCCCGACGAGTTCGAGGGCGTCCCGGAGCCGGAAATCGTTCCGGACGGGGCGTGAGATTCGAGGGGTTTCCCTCACGTGACGAGGACCATGCAATAAATCGTTTGCGTCCCGCTCCAAACCGCATCTACGCTCACGAGCACGGTCGGAACGTTCGACCGTGCTCGTCCATGAAACCTGGAAACACCCCTGCGGTGTTCCCCCGAAGCCCTCTCGGAAGGAGGTGACCGTCGTGATCAGCATCTTGAAAACCCAGCGTCAGGCGTTCGCCGCCACTCCGGTCGTGGTGTCGGTGGGCTCCGCCAAGCTGTCGCATGCCGCTCCGTCCCTGTCCAAGTCCGGTCTCGCCGGACTCCCCGTGGATCTGTCCTATGCCAGGACCGATGCCCTGATCACCGCCGCCGCGCGACTGCGTGGCAACGGCAGTGGCGTGTCCGCAGCGGCGGGCACCTCAGGTCTCGGTCTGGCGGTCGGCGCCGAGGGTCCGTGGCAAGGCGAGCAGGCAGCAGCGACGCGTCGCAACGAGCGACCGTCGACCCAGGCGGCTTGTGAGCAGGCGCAGGAGACGCGGCAGGCCAATGGCATGACCATGGCCGGTTTTGCCGGTAACGGGTATCCGTCCTGGAGGACGAGGACCTGACGAGAAGTCAGGTCGGCACCTCCAGGGCCGCGGAATCCCGAACACCGGGATCCGCGGCCCTTGTGTTTTGTCGGCTGTCAGCAAGAACCGAGTAGCGACCACCGGGGACACGAGTCCCACGAATCACAGGAGCACCACGTGCCCCACGTCAAACCCCCCGCACCCGGCACAGCCGCAGCAACATCGGAGGTAGACCTGATGACCCTTACCGCTTTCGAGGACGTCGAGCAGCTCGAGTCCACGATCCCCTGCCGTTCGTACGACCCCGAGGTCTTCTTCGCCGAGTCCCCCGAGGACGTCGAGTACGCGAAGGCCCTCTGCCGCGAGTGCCCCGTGCGCGAGATGTGCCTGCAGGGCGCGCTCGAGCGCCGCGAGCCCTGGGGTGTCTGGGGTGGCGAGCTCTTCGTCCAGGGTGTCGTCGTCGCCCGCAAGCGTCCCCGTGGCCGTCCGCGCAAGACGGAGGTCGCCGCGTGACCCCCCCGGCAGGACCCCGTCGCACGAATAGCCACCGCAGCACGTACATGCAGGAACCCATGAAGCAGATCCACACCACCAACGCCGTTTTGCCCAATGACAGGAGCAGGGAGTTGCATCTCATCAACGAAGCCCTCGCGAGGGCTCAGATGGATCAACAGCTCCGTGAAGCGGAGCTCCAACGAAGGGCGTACCACGTCCGGATGGCGCGCAAGATGCGTCGTCGGGCGGAGGTCGCCTCCATGCGTGCTCGTCGGGCCCTCGCCATCGCGGTGATGTAGCCGAACCGACTCGCAGCACGCCGAAGGGCGGGCAACCCCTGTGGGGTGGCCCGCCCTTCGGGGTGTTCGGCCTACTCCGCCTCGGCGGCGTCCGGGTCGTCGGCTTCCACCGAGAAGTCGAACTCCTCGTCCTCGTACTCCTCTTCGGGCTCCTCGGCGAACCCCGGGAGCCAGGTCTCCAGTTCCTCACGGAACGGGGCCGTCGCGCCGAGCTGGCACAGCACGCCGATCGTGCTCAGCGTCACGCGGTGGATCAGCAGATAGCTCGGCGGCAGGTTGAGCTGGCGGGCCAGCGCGGACGCTGGATTGCGCGGGTCGCCGATCCGCGCGCCCTGCTCGCGCATCCACGCCCGGGTGAAGGTGAACTCCTCGGCCTCGGCCGGTTCCAGGAACGGCAGCAGGTAGTCGAGCACTTCGGCGGCGTCGAGCTTGATCGACGGCTTGACGAAGCCCTCCGAGCGCAGCACCTGCATCACGCCGTCGGCGTCGGCTTCGAGCGCGAGCCGGAACGCCCGGCCGATCGGCTCGGGCAGCCCGTCGGGCAGCCGGTTGACCGTGCCGAAGTCCAGTACGCCCAGGCGCCCGTCGGCGAGCAGCCGGAAGTTTCCCGGGTGCGAGTCGGCGTGCAGCATGCTCGTGCGGGCCGGGCCGGAGAACAGGAAGCGGCACAGCATGTGCCCCGCGCGGTCGCGCTCGTCCTGGGTGCCCTTGTCGATCACCTTGGACAGCGGCGTGCCGTCCATCCACTCGGTGACCAGGACCCGCTCGGTCTGGTGCACGACGTGCGGTACGAAGATGTCCGGGTCGCCGTCGAACTCCATGGCGTGCGCGGTCTGCGCCTCCGCCTCCAACTGGTAGTCGAGCTCCTCGGCCACCCTGGCCTTGAGCTCGGCGATCAGCGGTTTGACGTCGATGCCCGGGATCAGCGCGCCGGCGAACCGCGCGACGTGACCGAGCTGGTTGAGGTCGGAGATCAGCGCGTCGCCGGCACCGGGGTATTGGATCTTGACCGCGACCGTGCGGCCGTCGTGCCAGACCGCCTTGTGCACCTGTCCGATCGAGGCCGCCGCTGCGGGCGTCTCGGTGAACTCGTCGAACAGCGAGCGCCAGTCACCGCCCAGGTTCTCGGCGAGCGCCTTGTGCACGGTACGGGCGGGCATCGGCGGCGCGGCGTCCTGCAGCTTGGTCAGGGCCGAGCGGTAGGGCCCGGCCACCTCCTCGGGCAGCGCGGCCTCGAACACCGACAGGGCCTGCCCGAGTTTCATCGCGCCGCCCTTCAGCTCTCCGAGCACCTTGAAGAGCTGCTGTGCGGTGCGCTGTTGCAGTTCCGCGGCGACGATTTCCGCCGGTCTGCCCCCGATGCGTCTGCCAAGGCCCAGTGTCGCTCGCCCGGCCACCCCCAGCGGGAGGGACGCGAGCTTGGCGGTGCGGGTCACGGCCCTGCGCGGAAGATCGCTCACGCGACCCATTGTGTCCGACTCGACGACGTGGCATGTGTGATGGAGCCCACCTCTTGCTCTGGGCGGGTGGCACCACAGTCGCACCGCACATGCGGTGACCAGCTCCTTCGCCGGGTCAGGCCGTCCGGCAGCTCGATCTCGACGGTGCCGTCGACGGTCGTGGGGAGCGCGCCGTCGAGGAAGGTCAGCACCTGCATGCTCGCGCGCGCGGCGACCTCGGTCGCGAGCACGACGTCACACGGGGCATCGCCGGGCCCGGGCGCCGCCGCGAGCTGGGCGAGCAGCCGGGGCCAGCCGGGATCGCGGTCGCTGCGGGCCAGATCCAGGCAGCGCCCGCACGCCGACCGGCCGACCAGCACGAACGGCCCGATCACGCCGGTGGTCTCGCGGATGTCGGCGTACAGGTGCGGCACGCCCTGCCGCGCCAACCGGGCCCCGGGAGCCGGATCGGGGCGGCCCTCGGGGACGATCACCGCCACGTCGGGCGCCCCGCGCCCCGCGGGCAGCGCGCACCGCACGCCCGGGGCCAGCCGGCGCAGGGCCGCCCGCACGGTGGTCTCGCGGCGGGCGCGCTCGCCGTCCCACGCCGGCCCCACCGGTCCCGCGTCGCCCGCCCGCACCGGTCGGCGGTCGGCCGGCACCACGTGACCCACCCCGCGGCGGCCAGCAGCGCGGCCACCGCCGCGCCGACGCGCCCGGCCCCGTGTACCGCCACGACGGCCCGGGCGCGGCGCTCCAGCGCGGTCAGCCCCGCTTCGCCGCTGCCGTGCACGAGCGCGAGCGAGGTCAGGTCGGGCCCGAGCCTGGCCCGCTCGCGCGGCAGCGTCGGCACCGGTGTGGGCCGCCCGGACGCGTCCTCCAGGACGCCCTCGCGGGCCAGCAGTTCGAGCACCGACGCGGCCCGGGCGCGATCCAGGCCCAGCTGTTCGGCGAGCGCGTAGGTCCGGTCGAGGTCGCGAGTGCCGTCCAGGTGTTCCACGAAGCGGGTGGTCGTGGGGTCGAGGCCGACCAGCAGCACCGCCCGCCGCGGGTCCAGGCCCAGTTGCAGGGTCTGCCGGTCGCGCCACAACCGGCGCAGGGCGGGCTTGAGGAGCGGGCGCATGGGGCGGCCTCCGGAGGGCGATACGCGCGGGCGGGCGACGACGGGACGAAACGCGAAAGGCATTTCGATCGGCCCACTGTGGGCTGCGCCGAGCTCGCGCGCATTTCGTTGTCCACAGGCTCCGTATGAATATGCTATTTGGAAATATTAGGCAGAGAAGCGGGGAATGAGAATTATCGAACGAATAGTGCTTATGCCCGCGAAAAGCGGTGGAGAAAACCCCGCGCCGGCCCGAAGCGGCGGCGCCCTGTCGGTGCCGTCGGTTAACGTCCTGGTTGTGGTCGCGGATCCCGGGGCCGGACGCGACGTGCCGTCCGGAGCCCCCTCTCAGGATGCCGTCGAGGTGCGTCGCAGCGCCCGGCGGCGACGAACGGTGTCGGCGTACCGGGACGGGGATCGCACCGTGGTCCTGCTCCCGGCCCGGATGACGCAGGCCGAGGAGAAACGCTGGATCGGCGTGATGCTGGAGCGGCTCGCCGCCCAGGAGCGCCGGCGCCGGCCCAGCGACGACGACCTCGTGGCCCGGGCCCGGGAGCTCTCGACGCGCTACCTGGACGGCCGGGCCGAGCCCGCGAGCGTGCGCTGGGTGGGGAATCAGAACACCCGCTGGGGGTCGTGCACACCGGTCGACGCCACGATCAGGTTGTCCACCCGGCTGCGCGGCATGCCGACCTATGTCGTCGACTATGTATTGCTGCACGAGTTGGCGCATTTGCTCGTCCCCGGCCACGGCCCGCGCTTTTGGACATTGCTCGCCGCATATCCGCGCACCGAACGCGCGCGGGGATATCTGGAGGGCGTCGCGGCGGCGAGCGGCCTGACGATGAGTGACGACGACCCCGGGGACACCGGACCGGACGCGGCGTCGGACGAGCCGGAGCCGGCCGCGCCGACCCGCGGGCGCGCCGCGGCCGGTGCGCGCGGGGCCCGCAAGGGCACCGCCGCAGCGGACGGTGCCCGTTCCGGGACAACGCGCGATCGCGCGGGCCGCAAGCCTCGCGCCTGATCCGCGACCGGCCGCGACGGTTCGTCGCGGCGCCGGATTCGGGCGTATAGCGTGAGGCGCGTACGCGTCCGGGAACCGGTCGCGGGGGATCGCTCGTCGGGAAGCACAGGACGGGTGGTCGAGCGTTCGGTCGTACCCGGACCGGGGCGGGATCCGATGTTGTAGCGTGCCGTGCGCGGCGGGGACCCAGGTGGTGGGCGCCCGCACCGCCGGCGGCGGAGAAGCGGGGAAGGGAGCCACACAGTGGTCGAGTTCAGGAAGGGACAGAAGTCGAAGCTGTCCGACCTGACCGCGGGGACCGATCTGTATGTCGGGGTGCATCTCGACGCCCCCGGGCTGACGTTCGATATCGCCTGCTTCGGGTTGGACGCGGGCGAGCGACTGTCCGACGATCGGTACTTCATCTTCTTCAACCAGCCCAAGTCGCCCGAGGAGTCGATCCAGCTCCTTGGCGCGCAGGCCGGTGACACCGAGTCGTTCCGGGTGACGCTGGACCGGGTTCCGCCGAACGTCAACAAGCTCGCGTTCACCGCGACGATCGACGGCGACGGCGTGATGTCGCAGGTCGGATCCGGCTACCTGCGGATCGTGGCCGGCGGCCAGGAGGTCGCGCGGTACGCGTTCACCGGGCGCGAGTTCAGCACCGAGCGCGCCGTGATGATCGCGGATGTCTACAAGAAGGACGTCTGGCGGTTCTCGGCCGTCGGCCAGGGCTTCGACGGCGGCCTGCGCGCGCTCCTGGAGAACTTCGGCGGCGAGGTCGCCGAGGACGAGCCGGAAGAGGCCTCGCAGCCGGCCCCCGTGCCGCCCGGCGGCGCCCCCGGCTTCGGCCCGCCGCCCGGTGGCGCGATGCCGCCGCAGCACCAGCAGCCCGCGCCGTCGTTCGGCCCGCCCGGCGGCGGACCGCCGCCGCCGCAGTACCAGCAGCAGCCCGCGCCCAACTTCGGCCCGCCGCCCGGGGCACCCCCGCCGTCGGCGCGCCCATGCACGGCGGCCCGCAGCCCGGCACTCCGCCGCACGGCGCACCCGGCGGATACCCGCCGCCGCCCGGACCGCCGCAGTACAACCAGCCGCAGGGCACTCCGCCGCACGGCGCGCCGGGTGGCTACCCGCCGCCGCCCGGTCCCGGCGGCTTCCCGAACCAGCAGCAGGGTCCGCCGCCCGGCTATCCGCAGCAGGGCGGCCCCGGCCCCGGCGGCTACCCGCCGCCGCCCGGTCCGCCCGGCCCCGGCGGCTACCCCGGCCAGGGACACCCCGGCCAGATGCAGCCCACGCTGCAGATGCCCGCGCCCGGCGGCCCGCCCGGCCCGCCGCACCCCGGCATGCAGGGACCCGGCATGCAGGGCCCGGGCATGCAGGGCGTCGGCGTCGCGTCGGCCGACCCGGCCTTCCAGTACGGCATCGAGCAGTACCGCGAGGTCCCCGCCGGCAGTCGCTGGACCCAGCAGAACCCCAAGATGGTCCGCGTCGACGTCTCCGGCGGCAAGGTCATCGCCCGCCAGGGCGTCATGGTGGCCTACCAGGGCGATGTGAAGTTCAAGTTCCAGGGCCAGGGCGCGTCCCGGCGGATCAGCAACCGGATGACCGGCCAGTCGATCGAGCTGATGCGCTGCGAGGGCAACGGCGAGGTCTTCCTCGCCGAGGAGGCCGCGAACCTGCACATCGTCGAGCTCCAGGGCAACCAGCTCTGCGTGAACTCGGCCAACGTGCTCGCCTACGACGAGGGCCTGGCCATCGAGCCCAAGCGGATCGAGGGACACGGCATCCCCGGCGGCGGCCTGTTCGTGCAGACCTTCTCCGGCCAGGGCACGGTGATCGTCAAGACCCAGGGCATCCCGCTCGTGCTGCCGGTACAGGGCCCCACCTTCGCGGACAGCAACGCGATCGTGGCCTGGACCGACGGCAACGGCATGCAGGTCTCCACGACCACCCAGATGCGGCTGCGCCGCACGGCGTTCCCCGGCCACAGCGGCGAGACCGTGAACCTCCAGTTCCGGTGCCCGCCCGGCAACCACTTCATCGTCGTCCAGCCCTACGAGGTGTGAGGGGATCATGGACCAGCAACTGATCCAGTCGTATGGGCAGACCGCCCCGCAGGCCCGGATGAGCGCGCACGGCAACAAGATCTGCCGGGTGAACATCCAGCAGGGCAGCCCCAGCGTGCTCGCCAAGCAGGGCTCGATGATCGCCTACGAGGGGTGGGTCACCTTCCAGGGCTACGGCCAGGGACGGACCCGCCGGATGACCGGCGCGATGACCGGCGAGCGGATGCAGCTGATGCTCGTCGAGGGCCAGGGCGACGTCTACCTCGCCGACTACGGCGCCGACATCGCGATCATGCAGCTGAACGGCGAGGCGCTGTCGGTCAACGCGGCCAACATCCTCGCGTTCGACGCGAACCTGACCCACTCGATCAAGATGGTCAGCGGGGTCAGCGCGAAGTTCAGCGGCAACGGCCTCTACAACATGGAGATCCAGGGCGAGGGCTGGGTCGCGATCACCACCCGGGGCACGCCGGTCGTGCTCAACCCCGGCGAGCGCGAGACCTACGTGGACCCGGACGCCCTGGTCGCGTGGAGCACCAGCCTCAAGGTCGGGACCAAGCGCTCCATGCGGATGGGCGGCATCGTCGGTCGCGGCAGCGGCGAGGCCATGCAGGTCTCGTTCAAGGGCACCGGCTTCGTCGTCGTACAGCCCGCAGAGGACGCCACCGACCGTTTCCACGTCCGCGGCTGACCGCGAGCCAGGAAGGATCACCATGCAGAGCTCGCTATTCGCAAACGCCCCGGCGCAGACGGCCGAGCGGTTCAGTCTCCAGAACGCGCACATGCTCAAGGTCCAGTTGGGCAACGGACACCCGCAGGACTGTCTGGCCCGGGTCGGCTCGATGGTCGCGTTCCAGGGCGCGGTCGACTTCGACGGCAACATGCGGTCCGGCGCCGAGCAGGCCGCGGCCGCGGCCACCGGCGAACAGCTCAACCTGATGCGCGCGGTCGGCACCGGGACCATGTGGCTCGCCAACATGGCCCAGTCGATCCACGTGCTCAGCCTCGACTTCGACGGGCTGACCATCGACGGCCAGTACGTCCTGGCCCTGGACAGCTCGCTGACCTGGAACGTCGTCGCGCTGGAGAGTTCGCAGTCGATCGCGGGCGCGGGTTCGTACCAGCTCGACATCCGCGGCAACGGCAAGATCGCGATCATGACGTCGGGCAAGCCGCTCGTCATGCGCGTCACCGGCGGCAACGAGGCGTTCGCCGACGCCGACGCCGTCGTCGCGTGGAGCACCGGCCTGTCCATCGGCCTGGAGGCCCAGGCCACGTCGCAGCGGGTGTACAGCCGCCGCCGGGGGACCGGCGAGGGCTGGAACATGAGCTTCCGCGGCGAGGGCTACGTCGTGGTCCAGCCGAGCGAGATGCTGCCGCCAGCCGACTTCATCACCTCGGGCGGCTGGATGGCCAACCGCGGCCTCGGGCAGCAGGGCGGCATGCAGGGCAACACCTGGGGGCAGTGAGGGCCCCGGGTCGAAAGCACGAGAAGCACGAAAGGGACGCTCGAACCGGGCGTCCCTTTCGTGCTTCTCGTGGTTCTCGTTCGTGCGCGGGCCTCAGACCAGCGCGCGGGCCCGGGCCACCAGGGCCCGGACCGAATCGTCCGTCCCGGTCGGCAGCGCGTCGAACGCGAACCACTGCAGATCGAGCGACTCCTCGCTGATCAGCTCGGTCGCGTCGTCCGGGGCCAGCGCGACGTACTGCACGTCCAGGTGGGTCGCACAGGGGGTCGAGTGCCGATCCAGGTGCACCGGCGCGCCCGCGGCGAGCAGCGTCAGGCCCGGGACGCCGGACTCCTCCGTCGCCTCGCGCAGCGCCGCGTCGGCGAGTGTGCGGTCACCGGGCTCGCAGTGCCCACCGGTCTGCAGCCACATCCGGAGCTTGGCGTGCAGGGTCAGCAGCACGCGCCCGCCGGTCGCGTCCACGATGATCGCGCTCGCCGTCACGTGCGCGTCGGGACACGCCTTGAGCATGCCGTCCTCGTGTGCCGCCAGGTGCTCCAGGTAGCCCCGGCGGAGCCGGTCCTGGCGGTCGTCGGGCGCGTCCCACTTGGACAGCACGTCGATCGCGTCGAGCCGCAGACTCACGCGTCGGGGCCCTTCTCGTCGTCCTTGTCGTCCTTGCCCTCGCGCTTGCCGTCGGTGGGCGCCTCGCCCTTGCCCTCGGCGTCGGTGGGGTGGTCGTCCGCGGCTCGGCCGCCCGACGACTCCAGCGTGTTCAGGTCGGCGTCCAGCTCGGCGTCGAGCCCCGAGAGGTCGAGCTCAGCGTGGTGCACGAAGCCGTCCGGGTCGTCCAGGTCGTCGGCGGTCGGCAGCAGGTCGGGGTGCTGCCACACCGCGTCGCGGCCGTCGATCCCGCGCGCGTCCGCCAGCGAGGCCCACAGCCGCGAGGCGTCGCGCAGGCGCCGGGGCCGCAGCTCCAGGCCGACGAGCGTGGCGAAGGTCTGCTCGGCCGGGCCACCGCTCGCGCGCCGCCGGCGCAGCGTCTCGCGCAGCGCGCCCGCCGAGGGCAGCCGCGGTGCCGCGGCGCTGTGCACGACCGCGTCGACCCAGCCCTCCACGAGCGCGAGCGCCGTCTCCAGGCGGGACAGGGCGGTCTTTTGCTCCGGCGTCTCCTCGGGCTCGAACAGACCCTGCGAGAACGCCTCCTGGAGCGCCTCGGGGTTGCTCGGGTCGATCCGCCCCGCGGCCTCCTCCAAGCGGCTCATGTCGACCTTGATGCCCCGTGCGTACGCCTCGACGGCGCCGAAGAGGTGCCGGTGCAGCCACGGCACGTGCGCGAACAGGCGCTGGTGCGCGGCCTCGCGCAGGGCCAGGTACAACCGCACCTCGTCCTGCGGCAGCGAGAGCCCCTCGCCGAACGCGCTCAGGTTGGCCGGCAGCAGCGCGGCCTTGCCCGCGGGGCCGATCGGCAACCCGATGTCGGTCGAGCCGACCACCTCGCCGGCCAGCGCGCCGAGCGCCTGCCCGACCTGGGCACCGAACATCGCGCCGCCCATGCCGCGCATCATGCCCAGCAGCGGCCCGGCCATGCTCTGCATCTCGTCGGGCATCATCTCGCCCATCGCCGCGACCACCCGGGTCGCCAGCGGCTCGACCAGCGCGCGCCACTGCGGCAGGGTCGCCTCGATCCACTCGGACCGGCTCCAGGCCGCCGTCGTGGTCACACCCGAGGGCAGCGACGTGGCCTCGTCCAGCCACAGCTCCGCGAGCCGCACGGACTCCTCGACGCCCGCGCGCTCGACCGCGCCGATCGACGCGTCGCCGTGCTGGGAGACCGTCTGCCGCGCGATGTCGCGCGCGAGGTCCCAGTTGACCGGGCCGCCCTCGTAGGACAGCAGCTTGCCGAGCTGTTGGAAGGCGGCGCCGAGGTCGGCCTGGTTCATCTGCCCGAAGAGCGCGCCGAACGGATTGTTCGGGTCACCGCCGGCCGCGCCGAACCCGAACGGGTCGTTCGGGTTCCCGGAGCCGCCGCCGGGGCGATCCGGATCGTCGTCGCCCGAAGGCTTGCCGAAGCCGAAGGGGAAGTCAGCCATGGTTGGGCCCCTCTACGTTGTTCACGTGCGCGGTGCCCTCGGGCCCGACCACTGGATGCTGACTCACGGTTACCTCGTCTCGCTGGGCCTGCCCGCCGCCCCGGCCGGAGGCGACACCGCCGCGACGTCGATCGGCGCCTGGCGTGAAGATCACAACAGCACCTCCGGCAGGATGGATCACGGACACTGACAGGAAAGGCAAGCAGTCGCGCGTACCTTTCTTGACGAACCGCTCGTACCAAACTAACCACGGGAGACCGCCAGTGAGTTCCCAGCCCCCACGCGTTCGCTCTGGGCGGAGCGGGCGGGAGAGCACGAGCGAAGGCACCGGGACCGCTGCCTCGGAGACCGCCCCGCAGGAGATTCCGAAGGCCGCGGACAAGAGCGTGGCCCGGGTTCGCCCCGTGGTCGCGGTCACCGGCGCCGCCTCGGGCCTCGGTCATCGCGTCGCTTCCCTTCTCGCCGCGAACGACGAGGTCAAACGCCTGATCGCGATCGACGAGCGGCGCGGCGAGATCCCGGGCGCGCAGTGGCGGATCATGGACGTCCGCGATCCGGCGCTCGCGGGCCGCCTGGAGGGCGTGGACGTCGTCGTCCACCTCGCGCTCGACATGTCGCTCGACTCCGAACCGCGCGCCCGCGGCGCGCGCAATGTCCGCGGTACGCAGACCGTGCTGACCGCCGCCGCGGCGGCCCGGGTGCCCCGCGTGGTGCTGTGCACGTCAGCCATGGTCTACGGAGCGCTACCGGACAACGACGTACCGCTCGCGGAGGACGCCCCGCTGCGGGCGACCGCCGACGCCTCCCTCGTGGGCGATCTCCTGGAGATCGAGGAGCTCGCGGAGCGCACCCCGCGCGCGCATCCGCACGTCAAGGTGACCGTCGTCCGCCCCGCCACCCTGGTCGGCGGTCCCGAGGCGGACAGCGTGATGACCAGGCACTTCGAGGCGCCGCGCCTGCTCGTGGTCTCCGGCGGACAGCCCCGCTGGCAGTTCTGCCACCTCGACGACCTCGCCTCCGCGCTGGAATTCGCGGCGCTCGGCAGGGTCGAGGGCGTGGTCACGGTCGGTTCCGAGGGCTGGCTGGAGCAGGAGGAGATCGAGGAGCTGTCCGGCATGCGCCGGATGGAGCTGCCCGCGTCGCTGGCGCTGGGCACCGCCGAGCGGCTGCATCGCCTGGGCATCACGCCCGCCCCCGCGGGCGACCTCGCGTACACGATGCACGGGTGGGTGGTGTCCTCCGAGCGGCTGCGGGCGGCCGGGTGGCGCCCGGTGTGGACCAATGAGCTCGCGTTCGCCGTGCTCCTCGAGGACGTCGAGGGCCGGCACACCCTGGTCGCCCGCCGGCTGGGCCGCAAGGACGCGACCACGCTGGGCGCGGCCGGTGCGACGGTGGCCCTGGTGGGCACGGCCGCGATCGTGCGCAAGGTCCGTCGGCGGCGCCGCGGTTTCTGAGCCCGCCGGGCGCGATGCGACGACCGCCACATCCACGGGCGGGGCGAGCGCGCGATACTGCCCGGTATGGACGTCATCCGCATCGCCGATATCCGCGACACGCCGTTGTCCGTCGACGAGGTTTTCGCCGCCGTGGGCGATCCCTCGGCCGGAGGCACGAACCTGTTCGTCGGTACGGTCCGTAACGCCGACAGCGGACGCTCGGTCACCGCGCTCGAATACTCCGCGCACCCGTCGGCGGGGGCCGAGCTGCGCCGAGTGATGGAGAAGATCGCGGCCGATCTGCCCGTGCGCGCGATGGCGGCCGTGCACCGGGTCGGCCGGCTGGAGATCGGCGACCTCGCGGTCGTGGTCGCGGTGTCGTGCCCGCACCGCGCGGAGGCGTTCACGGCCTGCCGGCGACTGATCGACGACCTCAAGCACGAGGTCCCGATCTGGAAGCTCCAGCACTTCGTGGACGGCGACTCGGACTGGGTCGGCGCCTGCTGAGTGCCGCTCCCGGCCCGGCCGCCCCTCGCGTCCCGCTCGCCTCGGAACGCATGAAATGCACCATCTCCACCACATACATATGATTTATGACGTCAGCCTCCCCTTCGTATGGATGGGAAACGTCATGACGTCTGTCGCATGGTGGTGGGCCATTCCCGGGATCGCACTCGTGATCGCAGTGAGCTGGGCCGCGTGGAGCTGCCGCGCCTTCCGAACGCCGACGATGCGCGACTCGATGACGAGCTTCGAGGAGCGCAGCGCGGCGCTCGACCGGGTACGTACGGCGGAGCCGCTGCGGCACGACCCGGCCGCGGACGCCCCCCGCCCCGCGGTCCGGGAACCGAGTGCCGAAAACCCGTGACGGGGCGGCCCGCACCGCAGGATTCCGGGTGCCGTAGGGTCGGGCGCATGTCGCGCCGCACCGCCACACTGGTCGTCTCGGGGCTGTTGCTGCTGGCCCTGGCCTGCGCCGTCCTGTTCGCGCCGGTGCCCTACGCCGAGCTCAGCCCCGGCCCCACCTACAACACGCTCGGGGACGAAGGCGGCAAGCCGGTCATCGAGGTCGAGGGTCACGAGACCTATCCCACGAGCGGTCACCTGAACATGACCACCGTGTCGGTGACCAACAAGTCGTACGACATGCCGCTGCTCGACGCGCTCGCCGGCTGGGTCAAGGGCGACGCCGACGTCGTGCTCAAGAAGTCGCTGTACCCGGACGACAAGTCCGCGGCCGAGGTCGAGCGGGAGAACGCCGAGGAGTTCAGCTCGTCGCAGGAGCACGCCAAGGTCGCGGCGTTCGCCGCGCTGGGGATCCCGGTCGAGAAGCGCGTGGTCGTGTCGACCGTGGCCAAGGACGCGCCCGCGCTGGGCAAGCTGCACGCCGGCGACGTGATCCTGGCGGTGGACGGCACGCCGGTCACCAAGCCCGAGGACGTCGCCGCGGGGATCACCAAGCACAAGGCCGGCGACACGGTCACGCTCACCGTCGACCCCGCCGACGCCCGCGGCACCCGGCGTGACGTGCAGGTGGTCACCGGCAAGGCGGAGGACGACGGCCGGGCCCTGGTCGGCATCACGCCGGGCATCCTGCCCAAGTTCCCGTTCAAGGTGGAGATCCACCTCGAGGACGTCGGCGGCCCGAGCGCCGGGCTGATGTTCGCGCTCGGCATCGTCGACAAGCTCAGCCCCGGCGACCTCACCGGCGGCAAGTTCGTGGCCGGCACCGGCACGATCGACGACGCGGGCAAGGTCGGCGCGATCGGCGGCATCCAGATGAAGACGATCGGTGCCCGCAGGCAGGGCGCCAAGTACTTCCTCACGCCCAAGGCCAACTGTGCCGCCGCCGCGCAGACCAAGCCGGGCGGGCTGACCCTCGTCCAGGTCGAGACCCTCGACGACGCGCTCAAGGCATTGGAGACGATCCGCACCGGCCAGGGCACGCTGACGGAGTGTCATGCGTGACCGGTGCGGACCGCCCGAAAGGCGCCTGGGCCCTGCCCGGCTAGTCCTCGCTGTCGGCGTCGCCGAAGGTGTTCAGCAGCGCCTCGGCGAGCCCCGGCACGAGATCGGCACCCGAGAGCACCTCGGTGTCGTCGTCTTTGTCGCGCAGCCGCACGGCCGACTCGCGCGAACCGTCGCGCAGCACGCCGACGGCGAGCCGGACCTCCTGTCGCTGCGGGTGCGACGCCACCCAGTCGTGGATCTCCCGGTCGCTGCCGACGGCGGGCATGCTCGCCTCGGCGGCCGGCGGGAGCATCAGCCGTTCGACCACGAGGGCGCAGCCCAGCACGGCCTCCGGCCATGCGATGCTCGCGAGGAACTCGTCGATCGCGACGTTCTCGGGGACTTCCTCCTGCTCGATCGGAGTAAGGGTGTCGATGGGCGCGTCACGGTCGGCGGACAGGCCGAGCTGGGCCGCGAGGTCGGGTTCGGTACGGGCCAGTTCCGCGGTGTCCACGAGCGCGTAGAGGCGGGCCTGCTGGTCCCAGCCGTATCCCGCGACGTGGCGTTCGATCTCGAGGACGGCCTGGGTGAGTGCAACGGTCATGACCCCATCTTCCCGTCTCCATCTTCCCGTCTCCGCCCCACGCCGGATCACGAGCCTGTATCGGCCGTGTCGGTCGGGAACCACCTCTTGTCTCGGTAAGTTGACCCATCGAGCGCCGACCGGGCGCGTCCAGGTAATGATCGAGGTGCGCACCCTTGGTTTTTCAGATGCCCGAACGAGGTGACCCAGGTGGTCGCCGGATCAGAATGGGAGCTCCGTCCCGCAGGTCCAGAACCCTGCTCCTGACGCTGGCCATCCTCGTGGTGATCGTTGTCGCGTGGGTGCTGTTCGCGAATTTCTGGACGGATTGGCTCTGGTACAAGTCCGTCGGCTACGGAAACGTTTTCACGACCAAGCTGTGGACGCGCATCGGGTTGTTCCTGGTGTTCGGTCTGCTCATGGCCGTTGCCGTCGGCGCGAACGTCTATGTCGCCTACCGGCTGCGACCGGCCTTCCGCGGCATGTCGCTCGAGCAGCAAAGCCTCGACCGCTACCGGTCGGCCATCACGCCGTTCCGCACCTGGCTGCTGATCGGCCTGTCGGTGATCATCGGCATCATCGCCGGCACCTCGGCGTCGGGGCAGTGGAAGACGTGGCTGCAGTTCGTCAACGGCGTCTCGTTCGGTGTCAAGGACGAGCAGTTCCACAAGGACGTGTCGTTCTACGCCTTCGACCTGCCGTTCTACCGATTCCTGATCAACTTCGCGTTTGTCGCGGTCGTCGTCGGCCTCGTCCTCGCGGTGATCACGCACTACCTCTACGGCGGACTCCGGGTGCAGAGCCCGGGATCGCGGGCCACGCCGGCCGCGCAGGCGCATCTTTCGCTGTTGCTCGGGCTTTTCGTGTTGTTCAAGGCCGTCGCGTACTGGCTCGATCGCTATTCGCTCGCGGTCTCGTCCGGTGATTTCAAGCAGGCCTCGCAATTCACCGGCCTGCGATACACCGACGCGCACGCCGTATTGCCCGCCAAGACGATCCTGTTCATCGTCGCGCTGATCTGCGCGGTGCTGTTCTTCGTCAACGTCTTCCGCCGGACCTGGGCGCTGCCGATCATCGGCTTCGGCCTGATGGTCCTGTCGGCCGTGCTCATCGGCGGGCTGTACCCGGCGATCGTCGAGCGCTTCCAGGTCAAGCCGAACCAGCAGGCCAAGGAAGCCAAGTACATCGAGCGCAACATCCAGGCGACGCGCGACGCGTACGGCATCGACAAGGTGGAGTCGGAGAAGTACGACGGCAACGTCGAGGCCAAGCCAGAGCTCAAGGACCAGGCCGCGAACACGGCCAGCATCCGCCTGCTCGACCCGAACATCGTCTCGCCGACGTTCAATCAGATGCAGCAGCTGCGGCAGTACTACGGTTTCCAGACCACGCTCGACGTCGACCGCTACATGATCGACGGCAAGATGCAGGACACCGTGATCGCGCTGCGCGAGCTGAACCCGAAGGGTGGTCAGACCCACAACTGGGTCAACGACCACACCAAGTACACCCACGGCTACGGCGTCGTCGCCGCCGAGGGCACCCGGGTCGACCGCGAGGGCAAGCCCGTCTACATCGAGGGCAACATCCGCACGGACGCGCAGGAGGCGGAGACACCGAGTCCGCTCGGCCCGTACCAGCCGCGGATCTACTTCGGCGAGTCGACGACCGAGTACTCGATCGTGGGAGCGCCGAAGAACACCACGCCGACGGAGGTGGACTACCCGACCGACACCGCGTCGGGCCAGGCCACCTATACGTACAACGGCAAGGGCGGCGTCCCGATCGGCGGCACGTTCAACAAGCTGCTGTACGCGACGAAGTTCCAGGAGGGCAACATCCTGCTCTCCGACACGATCAACGCCGACTCGCGGATCCTGTACAACCGCACGCCCAAGGAGCGCGTCGAGGCCGTCGCGCCGTGGCTGACGATCGACGGTGACCCGTATCCGGCCGTGATAGACGGCAAGGTCCAGTGGATCGTCGACGCGTACACGACCAGCAACGGCTATCCGTACGCGACGCGCACCACGCTGGGCGACGCCACCGCCGACTCGCTCAACGCCGACGACCGCGCCCGCGGCGCGGTCGGCAACACGGGCAACGTCAACTACATCCGCAACTCGGTGAAGGCGACCGTCGACTCGTACGACGGTTCGGTCAGGCTCTACCAGTGGGACGAGCAGGACCCGGTCCTCAAGACCTGGATGAAGGCGTTCCCGAACACGGTCAAGAAGAAGAACACGATCCCGCCGACCCTGATGGAGCACCTGCGCTACCCGCAGGACCTGTTCAAGGTGCAGCGCGATCTGCTGACCCGGTACCACGTGACCGACCCGCGGACGTTCTTCAACGGCTCCGACTTCTGGAAGGTCCCCAAGGACCCGACGGGTCGGACACCGGGCTCGGGCGACCAGCCGCCGTACTACCTGTCGATGAAGATGCCGTCCGCGACGCCGGGCGGAGCGCCCGACGCGCAGCAGTCGTTCCAGCTGACGAGCACCTTCGTCCCGAAGGAACGGCAGAACCTCGCGGCGTTCATGGCGGTGAACTCCGAACCCGGATCACCCGGGTACGGGCGGATCAGACTCCTGGCCCTGCCACCGAACACGGCGATCCTGGGCCCGGATCAGATGCAGAACCAGTTCAAGTCGAACGCCGAGGTCGCGGGTGTCATCAACATCCTGCAGCGCGGTGACTCGGTGGTCGTCTACGGCAACCTGCTGAGCCTGCCCGTGGGTGGCGGCATGTTGTACGTGGAGCCGGTGTACGTCCAGGCCAACGCGCCCGGGTCGTATCCGGTCCTGCAGAAGGTGCTGGTCTCGTACGGCGGCAGCATCGCCTTCGAGAACACCCTGGACGCGGCGCTCACCAAGGTGTTCAGCGGCGCGCCGACCACGACGGTGCCGCCGACCGATACCGGCACGCCGCCGGGGACGGGCACACCCACCACGCCGCCGGCCCAGAATCAGACGGTCAAGCAGGCGCTCGACGAGGCCAACCAGGCCCTCAAGGACGCCGACGCGGCGCTGAAGGCGGGTGACTTCGCCAAGTACGGCGAGGCCCAGAAGCGCCTTCAGGCGGCCGTGGACCGGGCCATCGCGGCCGAGCAGGCGGCGAAGACGCCGCCCGCGACGACGCCGCCGGCGGGTGGAACGCCACCGGCGACGGGCACCCCGCCCGCGTCCGGCGCTCCGCCGGCGTCGGGGACGCCGAAGCCGTGACGCCCGGCGCGTGAGGCACGGGACGGGCCCGCTCCCTTCGGGGGGCGGGCCCGTCCCGCAAAACGATTTGGTGTGCGGCCCCGGGTCCCGTAAGCTCAAGACACAACGCATCGCGGGGTGGAGCAGTTCGGTAGCTCGCTGGGCTCATAACCCAGAGGTCGCAGGTTCAAATCCTGTCCCCGCTACTTGGGAAACACGCACAACGCGAGAGGCCCGGTTCGAAAGAACCGGGCCTCTCGCGTTGTGTGCGTTCGCCGTGTTCGTGCGCGCTGTGCGTTCGTGGGTACGGGACCGGCCGTGGGTGATCCGGGTCCCCGTACGCGGGCTGCCGACGGGCGTCGGGTCGAGGCGTGTCGGATCGACCCGGGTGGCGCACGAGCGGAGGGTGCGGCGGGCTAGAGCGCGATCTGGCGGCGGCGCTTGGCGCGCAGCGGAGCCATCAGCGTGACGCGCGACAGGCGGTGCGTGCCGTGCTCGGTGCGCGCGACCAGGCTCTGCATGATGGCGGCCGATTCGAGGCTGTCGGCCGTCTCCTGAGTGGAGGCGCGGCCGATGAGGGCGAGGTGCCGGTCGAGGCGCTCGCCCACGCCGCTTCGGCCTACGTCCATCGGCGGAACCGGGACTCGGCGCGGCATGCTCGGATGGTCCATTCCTGATATGACCACGACGCAGACCGTACCCCATTGGGGGCACGGTGTGACGGCTTACGGACCCATGTCGAGACCGGATCGTGTCCCCGATTGGCCGGCAATACGGTTGTGGCGCAAACGAACTGCCGTGCATCCAGGGGTAATTGGGGTCAAAGGGTGATCGATTCGATGCACCCGGCGGGGGTGGGATGTTCACTCCAAGGTCTGAATTCGGCCGCCCCCGCGCGCTCGTTCACGCGTCGCGAGGGCCCGCGCGTGGCCGTCGGGCGATTTGCCTGCCCCAGGGGCGCTGCCGTACAGTTGTGTCTACCGACGCGGGGTGGAGCAGCTCGGTAGCTCGCTGGGCTCATAACCCAGAGGTCGCAGGTTCAAATCCTGTCCCCGCTACCACGACGAAGGGCCCGGTCTCAGGACCGGGCCTTTCGTGCGTTCTCCGGCATTTCGGCCGGGAGCCGTGCGGGTCGTTGCCGAATCGCGACTGCATGGATGTGGCCCGAGATGCCACGATGGACTCATGGGGGCGTGGAAGGGACATCGCGGACGGCGGGGGGACGACCCACCGCCGGAGCCCGACGTCTTCGAGGCCGTGCCCGAGGGCCCCGACACCGTGGTCCTGGACCGCGGTCGGGCCGCCGCGGCGGCTCCGCCCACGCATCCCGACGACTACGCGGTGCTGGTCCCGTTCCGGCCGCGCCGGCGCGGTCCCGGCGGCAGCGTCGAGGGGCACGAGGCGCTCGATCGGCACGAGGCGGCCGAACTGGAGCGACGGTACCGCGAGCGGGCCGGCCGCAGTCCCTCCGCCGCCAACAGTCTCGCGCTCATGCTGCTCGAACGCGACGAACAGGACGAGGCCGCCGAGCTGTTGCGCCGTGCGGCCGAGGCCGGGCATCGCGGGGCGGCCACCAACCTGGGCGTGCTGATGCACCGTCAGGGCCGGGACGAGGAGGCCTCGCTCTGGTGGCATCGCGCGGCCGAGGCGGGCAGCCGGATCGCGGCCTTCTCGCTCGGCGCGCTGCTGCTGGATCGAGCCGACGCGGCACGGGCCGGCGCAGGCGCGGGCGTCGGCGCGTACAACGACCTGTCCGGGCAGGGCGTCTACTGGCTGCGCAACGCGGCCGAGTCGGGGCATGTGCGGGCGGCGCTCACGCTGGGCGAGTTCTTCGAGCTGACCGGGCGACCCGGGGCCGAGCGCTGGTATCGCCGCGCGGCCGAGGCGGGGCACCCCGAGGCCGCCTACCGGCTCGGGCGCATGGGTCAGGAGCGCGACGACGAGCGGGCGGCGTCGACGTGGTTCCTGCGCGCCGCCTCGTGCGGGCACGTCCGGGCCGCGGTGCGGCTGGCGATGTCCCTGGAGCGCGCGGGCGACACCGCCGAGGCGATCGGCTGGTACCGGCTCGCCGCCGAGGAGGGCGACGCCGAGGGCGCGCGGGCGCTCGGCTTCCTGCTCCAGGACGCGGGCGACATCGAGGGCGCCGCGCGGTGGTGGCAGCTGAGCGCCGAGGCGGGCGACGGTACGGCGGCCAACGCGCTCGGCGCGTGGTTCGCGGCCAAGGGGCGCTCGAACGAGGCCGCGCAGTGGTACGAGCGGGCCGCGGCGGCGGGCGAGTGCAACGGCGCGTTCAACCTCGGCCTGCTGCACGCCGAGCACGAGGACGGGCCGGGCGCCGAGCGCTGGTTCCGGATGGCCGCCTACGCGGGTCACGGCGACGCGGCCAACGCGCTGGCCGGGCTGCTGCTCGAGCGCGGGGACGAGGAGGAGGCGCGGATCTGGTTCGCGCGCGCGGCCGAGGCGGGCAGCGTGGACGGCTCGTACAACCTGGGCATCCTGCACGCGCGCGGCGGCCACGACGACGCCGCCGAGGCGTGCTGGGGCCGGGCCGCCGAGGCCGGGCACGCGGACGCGGCGCTGCAGATGGGGCTGTTGCTGGAGCGGCGCGGGGACGCCGAGGGGCGGCGCGCGCGTACGAGACGGCCGCGCGCGCGGATCGGCCGACGGCGGCCTTCCGGCTCGGGGCGATGCTCGCGGAGGCGGGCGAGGTCGAGCAGGCGGAGCGGTGGTACGGCGTGGCCGCGGAGGCCGGGCACGTGACGGCGGCGCTGCGCTGCGGCGTGCTGTGCGCGCGGCGGGGCGAGGACAAGCCGGCGGCGCGGCGGTTCCGGGTCGCGGCGGAGGCGGGCAGCGTCTCGGGGGCCTGGAACCTGGCCCTGTTGCACCTGCGGCACGGTGATCCGGACGGCGCGGAGCCGTGGCTGACCGTCGCCGCGCGGGGCGGCCACGGTCGGGCGGCGCTGCGACTGGTCGTGCTGGCGTTGCATCGCGGCGATCTGGCCGACGCCGAGCACTGGTGCGGGCCGGCCGTCGAGCACGGTCCGGCGGAGGTCGCGGCGAAGGCCCAGCGGCTCCTGGACGCGCTGCGGGCGGAGTCCCTGGCCAGTTGACCCGGTGGCGGCACGGCCCCGCGGGTGGGGTTCGGGACCGCGCTAAGGTCGAGCTCCGGTGGGGACGGGAGGCGACATATGGCGCGCATCGATCGGTTGCGCAGGAAGCGCCCCGCGCGTGACGAAGCGGTCGTGGTGGGGGAGTGGCCGGCCGGCGACGGCGGGGCCGACCACGCCGCGGGCCTGTTGGCGCACCTGCGGGCCGTCGTGGCCGCGGGTGGGACCGACCCGGGCCCGGTCGCGGATCGGGTCGCCGCGCTGCCCACGTCCTTGATCGTGCGCCTGGACCGGGCCGCTCGGCCGCGTGCGGCCGTGGGCGTGCTCGCCGGGCTGGAGCCGTCCAGGCGGCTGCTGCGCACGCGCCGTCATCCGCTGGTCGCCGCGGTGGCGAGCCTGGACGAGAACGGCGGGCTGCGCGAGGAGGCGGTGGTCCGTCTGGCCGCCGAGCCGGGGCCGTTGGCCGCGGTCTTCCTCGCGTTGCGGACCGACGACTGGGTGGACTCCGTGCGTGAGCGGGCGCTGGCCGCCTTGCTGTGGCACGTCGAACCGGACGAGGTGCGCGCGGCCGTACCCGTGCTGCACGCGCTGCGCGGGCGGGTCCGGTCCAAGGGGGTGCTCGACGCGTATCGGGAGGCGCTGCTCGGCGGTCGCCGGCGGCCCACCGCGGGGCCCGACCTCGGGCGCGACCGCGAACCGGCCGTGCGCCGCCTGGGGATCGAACTCCTGGACGACGCCGCGCTGTTGGTGATCGCGGCGCGGGATCCGGATCACGCCTGCCGGATCGCCGCGGGACACGCGCTGCTGGGGCGGCTGCGCGGGCGGGACCGACACCACGTCGCGCTGCGGCTGATGCGGGTGCCGGATCCGCGCGTGCGCGAACGCGCCATCGAGCTGTTGCCGGCCGGGACCGAGGCCGACGTGCTCGTGGGCGCGCTGGCGGATCGCTCGCCGCGGGTGCGCGACGCCGCGCGCCGCAGACTGCTGGCCGGCGGTACCGATCCGGCCGCGGCGTACCGGGAGTTCCTGCGTACCTACCCCTCGCCGGGGCTGCTGCTCGGGCTCGCCGAGTGCGGTGCGGACGAGGATTTGCACATACTGCACGCGCACCTCGACGCGGAGCGCTCCGCCCTGCGTCGGGCGGCCCGCGCGGGCGCGGTCCACCTGGTCCGGCGGACCGCCGAATGAAGGCGCCCCGGCCAGGTCCCTAGCTCTTTTTGCAGTCCGGGCAGACGCCCCGGAACGTGACCTCGGCGCCGGAGATGTCGAAGCCGAAATGCTCGGCCTCGGACAGCCCCGCGATCGGGTCGCACTGCGGATGTACGTCGCGGATCGTGCCGCAGACGCTGCACACCAGGTGCTGGTGCGCGTTGCGGGCGTTGGGGTCGTAGCGCTTCGCGCGCCCGTCGGTGCCGACCTCCAACACCTCGCCGAGCGACACGAGTTCGTTGAGTGTGTTGTAGACGGTCGCCCGGCTGATCTCCGGGAGTCGCTTCCCCGAGCGTGCGTGCACTTCGTCGGCGGTCAGGTGGACGTGGTCGCCGTTCAGGACCTCGGCCACGACGCGACGCTGCGCGGTCAGGCGCCATCCCCGCTCACGGAGTCGTTCCAGAAGGTCGCTCATGTACACAAACGATACATGGCTTCATCCTGGACTTGGTCCAAATCTGGTTCTGGACAAAGTCCAAACTTGGTCGTAGGTTGATCACCGGACCACAGCAACGAGCAACGCCAGGGGAGACGCACACCATGTCGCAGCAGACGCACACGTTGACCACCGAATCCGGCGCACCGGTTGCCGACAACCAGAACAGCCAGACCGCGGGGCCGGGTGGGCCGCTGCTGCTTCAGGACCAGTACCTGATCGAGAAGCTCGCCCGGTTCAACCGGGAGCGTGTCCCGGAGCGCGTGGTGCACGCCCGCGGCTCGGGTGCCTTCGGCCACTTCGAGGTCACCGCGGACGTGTCGCGCTTCACCAGGGCGCACTTCCTCGCCGAGCCGGGCCGGCGCACCGAGTTGTTCGCCCGTTTCTCGACCGTCGCGGGCAACCTCGGCTCGGCCGACGCGGTGCGCGACCCGCGCGGCTTCGCGTTGAAGTTCTACACCGAGGAGGGCAACTACGACCTCGTCGGCAACAACACCCCGGTGTTCTTCATCAAGGACCCGCTGAAGTTCCCGGACTTCATCCACACCCAGAAGCGCGACCCCTACACGGGCAGCCAGGAGGCCGACAACGTCTGGGACTTCTGGTCGCACTCGCCGGAGGCCATCCACCAGGTGACGTGGCTGTTCGGCGACCGCGGCATCCCGGCGTCGTACCGGCACATGGACGGCTTCGGCTCGCACACCTACCAGTGGGTCAACGCCGAGGGGGAGGCGTTCTGGGTCAAGTACCACTTCAAGACCGATCAGGGGATCAGGAACCTGACCGCCGCGGACGCCGCCGCACTCGCGGGCAGCGACGCCGACTCGCACCAGCGCGACCTGCTCAACGCGATCGACGCCGGGGCGCACCCGTCGTGGACGCTCAAGGTGCAGCTGATGCCGGTCGCCGACGCCGCGACCTACCGGTTCAACCCGTTCGACCTGACCAAGGTGTGGCCGCACGCCGACTACCCGCTGATCGAGGTCGGCCGGCTCGTGCTCGACCGCAACCCCGAGAACGTCTTCGCCGAGGTCGAGCAGGCCGCGTTCAATCCGGCCAACTTCGTGCCGGGCATCGGTCCCAGCCCGGACAAGATGCTCCAGGGCCGGTTGTTCGCCTACGCCGACGCGCACCGCTACCGGGTCGGGATCAACCACACCCAGCTCGCGGTCAACGCGCCGCACGCCACGGTCGCCCGCAACCACGGGCGGGACGGTGCGATGGCCACGAACCCGGGCGGGCGGGCCAAGAACTACGAACCGAACAGCTTCGGCGGTCCGTACGAGAGCGCCGCGCCGCTGTGGGCGCCGACCGAGGTGACCGGCTTCACCGGTACGCACGCGGCCCCCGAGCACGCCCAGGACACCGACTACGTGCAGGCGGGCGACCTGTACCGACTGATGTCGGCCGACGAGCAGGGCCGTCTGGTCGCCAACATCTCCGGCTTCCTCGCGCAGGTCTCCCGGGACGACATCATCGACCGCGTCGTCGGCCACTTCCGGGCCGCCGACCAGGACTACGGCGACCGCATCGCGGCGGCCGTGAAGGACCTTCGCGCCTGACGGTCCACCCCACAAGCGCGCCGCCCGGTACCTGAGCCGCGAATCGGTACCGGGCGGCGTTCCCCATGCCCGGACCGTCGCGCGGGATCCGACCCGTCGGCGGGCGACCCTTCGCGGGCGACGGCCGGGGACCGTCGCCCGCCGGGGTCAACCCACCAACTCCTCGGCCCGCTGCGCCTCGTGGATCTGGCAGCGGACGATGTCGCGGACCGAGATGATCCCGAGCACGTCGTCGCCCTCGAGCACGATCAGGTGGCGGAAGCCGCCGCGCGTCATGGCGGCCGCCGCGTCCGCCAGGGTCCAGGCCGGGGTCGCGAAGACCACGTTCGAGGTCAGGTGATCGCCGGCGTATTCGGTGTCGGGATTCTGACCGGCGCCGATCGACATGAGAATGTCGCGTTCGGTCAGGATTCCCAGACCGGACGTTTCGGGGTCGATCACGACCGCCGCGCCGATCTGGCGGGCGGACATCAGGCGCGCTGCCGCGCGCAGGGTGTGGGCCGGGCCGATGGTCAGAACGATCGTGCTCATGCCGTCGCGGACGAACATGTGACACCACCTCCGTCGGGGCGTGTGGGACGACGGGGCCGTGCGCTCGAGAATTAATTCACAAGTTCACAAGCCCTGTTTTCACATAGTCACATGCCCTGGAAGGTCAAGGGAAGGTATAGCGGGCAAGTCACCCGAAGGTGGGACCGCACCGTGTCCTGACGGTGCCTCAGCCGTGCGGGTGCGTGTCGCCGAGCCGGTCGAGCAGCTCCCCGTGCAGCAGACCGTTGGACGCGGCGGCGTTGCCGCCGGCCGGGCCGGGCGTACCGTCGAGCGAGCTGAACCGCCCGCCCGCCTCCTCGACGATCACCGAGAGCGCGGCGAGGTCCCACAGGTTGACCTCGGGCTCGGCGCAGATGTCCACCGCGCCCTCGGCCACGAGCATGTACGACCAGAAGTCGCCGTACGCGCGGGTGCGCCAGCAGGTCCGGGTCAGGTCCATGAAGTCGTCGAGCCGGCCGCGCTCCTCCCAGCCGCCCAGGCTGGAGTAGGCGAAGGACGCGTCCTCGACCGCGGCCACCTCGGACACCCGGCAGCGGGACGCCTGGGACAGGCTGCGGCCGGTCCACGCGCCCGCACCCTTGGCGGCCCACCAGCGCCGACCCAGGGCCGGTGCGGAGACCAGGCCCACGACCGACTCGTCGCCGTCCATCAGCGCGATCAGCGTCGCCCACACCGGGACGCCGCGGACGAAGTTCTTGGTGCCGTCGATCGGGTCGACCACCCAGCGGCGCGGACCGTGGCCGGTCGAGCCGAACTCCTCGCCGAGCACGGCGTCGCGCGGGCGGCCGCGCCCGAGCTGGTGCCGGATGATCTCCTCGGCGGCCTTGTCCGCGTCGCTGACCGGGGTCATGTCCGGCTTCGTCTCGACCCGCAGGTCGAGCGCCTTGAAGCGGTCCATGGTGGTCGCGTCGGCGGCGTCCGCGAGAACGTGGGCGAAGCGCAGATCGTCGTCATAGCCGGGCATGACACGAACAGTACTGGCGGCTCGCCGGCATGTCTGCGCGCCCCGCGCGCATGGACACACTTACGCGCCGTCGCCGTGGCCTCGTACGCTCGTTACGCATACAAGGAAGCGCGAGCAGCGACAATCGACAACCGTTCACCGATCGCCCGCAGCGGCGAGTGGGTGTCGGAGGGGGTGCGGGACCGCGATGGCACTGTTCGGGGTCGGGCGCAGGGCAACACACGGCAAAGAGGCCGTTCCGGGACCCGGTCTCGTCCAACCACGTCGAAGTCTGGACGGTTGGACGTTGGAGGGCACACCGCTCGCGGACCGCTTCGAACGCGAGGAACTGCGCGAACTGGGCACGCTGTTGCACGGCGTCGGCGCGGAGATGCGCACGGCGTGGACGTACGAACGCGCGGCGGACCTGTTGGAGCGCGCGGGTGAGCGACCACAGGCGCTGGCCGTCGTGGAGATGTGGTTCGCGTTGCCCGAGGATGTGCGCCGGACCAATCCCGCCGCGACCCGATCGCTCGGCCGGCGCCGACAGCGGCTGCGCAGCAGGCTCGGCACGCCGGTCGTTCCCGCCGCCGCTCCCGCCGTTCCCGCCGCGCCGGGTGCGCCGATCCCGACGCAGAGCCGGCCCGCCGTACAGATGCCGGCCAAGCCGGGCACTCCGCCGCCGACGCCGAGCGAGTCGACGAGCGGGAAGGCTACTCGGTAGTAATCGGTGGCCGTCGAGGGCTTCCGGTCGACGCGATGAGGGCGTAGGACATCGGATACGGCATCCGCCGACCGCACGTCACACGTCTCTCGCGAGGAGAACGCCCGTGTCGACGCACGACCTTTACGCGCTGCCCGCCGACATGACCGTCTGGGAGGTCCCCGCGTCGGGGGCCGCCCGGTTCAACTGGGAGTACGACGAGGGGCGCGACCGGCTCCTCGCCCTGTATGCCAAAGGCAAGGACAAGCAGTGGGACGCCGCCCGGCGGATCGAGTGGGATCTGCCGGTGGACCCGATGGACCCGCTGGGCCTCCCGGAGGAGCTGCACACGCTCCACGGCACGCGCAGCTGGAACATGATGTCGCAAGCGGAGCGCGACGAACTCGGCCGGCACGGTATCGCCTGGCAGTTCAGCCAGTTCCTGCACGGCGAGCAGGGCGCGCTGATCTGCAGCGCGCGGATCGCCGAGTCGGTGCCCGACCTGGACGCGAAGTTCTACGCGGCGACGCAGGTCATGGACGAGGCCCGGCACGCCGAGGTGTACGCGCGCTTCCTGAAGGAGAAGGTCGGGCTGTACTACCCGATCAACCCGAGCCTGAAGTCGCTGCTCGACGACACGCTCTCGGACGCCCGCTGGGACATGCCCTACCTGGGGATGCAGGTGCTCATCGAGGGCCTGGCACTGGCCGCCTTCGGGATGCTGCGCGACATCACCACGGTCGCGCTGCCCAAGCAGATCCTCGCCTACGTCATGCAGGACGAGGCCCGGCACGTCGCGTTCGGGCGGATGGCGCTGCGCGACTACTACCGCGAACTTACCGACGCCGAGCGCGGCGAGCGCGAGGAGTTCGTCGTCGAGGGCTGCTACCTGATGCGGGACCGCCTGCGCGACGAGGAGGTGTGGGAGAACTTCCAGATCGACAAGGCCGAGGCGCGCGAGGCCACCGAGAACTCCGAATACCTGCGCGAATTCCGCCGGTTGCTGTTCAGCCGGATCGTGCCGTGTATCAAGGACATCGGTCTGTGGGGGCCGAAGGTGCGCACCACGTTCGCCGAGATGGGCGTGCTCGACATGGGCGACTCCAACGTCGAGCGGATGATGCGCGACGACGAGGACCAGGCCGAGGCGCTGGACCGGGACCGGCGGATCCGGGCCGAGGAGGTCGCTCGCGCGGCCGAGGTCACCGACATGGTCGAACTGGGCGCGGAGGGCTGAAGGCGCGGGCACCGGCTAGATTTTCGGTATGACCGATCTTGTGCGTTCGCGACCGCCCGCCTTCGTCTTCGACCTCGACGGGACCCTCGTCGACAGCGTCTACCACCACGTCATGTCCTGGCAGGAGGCGCTCAGCGAGGCCGGGATCGACCTGGCCATGTGGCGGATCCACCGGAAGATCGGGATGAGCGGCGGGCTGTTCGTCAAGGGCATCCAGCGCGAGACGGGCATCGACCTCGACCCCGAGCAGGTCGAGGCGCTGACGGACGCGCACGGGCGCAACTACGCCGCCCGGGTGCCGTTCGTGCAGCCGCTGCCCGGTGCGCCGGAGTTGCTGCGGCACCTCACCGAGGTGGGCATCCCGTGGACCATCGCCACCAGTGGGCGGCGGGCGGGCGCCGAACCGATGCTGGCCAAGCTCGGCGTGTCCCTGGACCTGCCGATGGTCACGCGTGACGAGGTCGCGCGGGCCAAGCCGGACCCCGACCTGTTCCTGGCGGGGGCGGCCAAGCTCGGGATGGACCCGGGGCAGTGCGTGGTGGTCGGGGACAGTATTTGGGATCTGCTGGCGGCGCGGCGGGCCGGATCGCTCGGGGTGGGGTTGCTTTCCGGCGGCTATGGTGCGGATGAGTTGGAGCGGGCGCATGCGTTTCGCGTGTACGACGAGCCTGCGGATCTGCTGGCGCATATCGACGAGTTGGGCGTGCGTGGGGGGTGAGCGGGGTGGGTGGCCTCAAGCGCCGGCCGGGCTGGTTTGTCCTCAAGCGCCGGACGGGCTGGGTGGGGCGGCCTCCGGCCGGGTGGCCTCAAGCGCCGGACGGGCTGGGTGGGGCGGCCTCCGGCCGGGTGGCCTCAAGCGCCGGCCGGGCTGGACAGGCTTGGCCTCAAACGCCGGCCGGGCTGGAGAGGCTTGGCCTCAAGCGCCGGCCGGGCTGGACAGGCTTGGCCTCAAGCGCCGGCCGGGCTGGTGAAGACGTGGGGGCATCCGGGTGATCCTCCTTGGTGGGCGGTCCTTGGTGGGGGTGGAGGTTCTACCATCGGGGCATGGGTTCGGCCGAGGAACCAGCGGAGTTGCTTCGTGTGCTGGCTGACGATGCCCGGTTGAAGGTGTTCGCGGCGCTCGTTCTGGAGGCCCATCTCAGTTCCGAGATCGCCGACCGGGCCGGGCTGCCGTTGCGGGACGCGATCAAGGTGTTGGCGCGGCTCGAGGCCGTCGGCCTCGCCGCGCGGGCCGGGGACGGGTGGCACGCGTGTCCGGAGGCGCTTGCCCAGGCGGCGGCCGGGATCGGGGCGGAGCCCGACGACTCGTTCGCCGACCGCGGCCCCGTCGAGGCGGCCGTACTGCGGACCTATCTCGCCCACGGCCGGGTCAGGCAACTGCCCGTGCAGCGCGCGAAGCGGCTGATAGTGCTCGATCACGTCGCCGGCAGCTTCGAGCCGGGTGTGCGCTACGACGAGGCCGAGATCGTCGAGACGCTGCGCCGTTTCACGGACGACCACGCGGCGCTGCGCAGGCATCTGGTGGACGAGGGCTTCCTCGGCCGCGAGGGCGGGGTGTACTGGCGTACGGGCGGGTCGTTCACGGTGTGAACGGCCCGCCCGTACGGCCCTGGGGCGGGTCCTAACGGATCACGGCCCGGTCGACGTCGACCCCGCCGTTGTCGGTGCGCACGGTGATCGAGCGGTTGGAGCGGGAGTCGCTGTCGATCAGGTGCGGTGCGCCGTTGTCGATGTCGACGTCGACCCGATAGGTGTTGTCGTCCTCGGGGACGGTGACGTGGACCCCGCCGTTGTCGGTACGGACCGTCACCTCCGTCGGCGCCTTGTCGAGGCGGATTCGAACCCCGCCGTTGTCGGTGGTGGCGCGGACCCGGTCGGTGGACACCCGGGCGAGGTTGATCCCGCCGTTGTCCGTGTTGAGGACCAGGTTCGCGGCGACGCTGTCGCTGATCGCGATGTGGCCGTTGTCGGTGCTGAACTTCATGTCCTGCCGCAGCCCGGACGCATCGATCCCGCCGTTGTCCGTGAAGACCTCGAGCGGGACGTCGAGCGGGACCTTGATCCGGTACGACCCGTCACATCCGATGCCGAACGCGGCCGGGCAGTTCACCCGGAGTTTGAGTCGGTTGCCCTCGAGGCTCCAGGTCGGGTCGGGGCCGTTGATGCTGTCGGTGATCTTGCGATCGACCGTGACCTTCCCGGGCTCGCCCGGTTCGAGCGTGACACCGCCCTCGTCCGTGTCGATGATCAGCTTGTCCGTCGCGGCCAGCTCGAACACCTGGTGATCACGGATGTCGTGGCTGGAGAGCAGGACGATGCCGGTCCAGGCAGCCATGAGAATCCCTCCGATGGCGAACAGCCCACCGAAGAAGATCAATGACGTGCGTAGCGGCCTTTTCATGGCACTCTCCCCGACAGGTGATCCGAAGCTGCCCAAACTGTATGAGCGCGCGCGGTGGTGCCGGCATCCGGCGGTCACCCGAACCCGGGGTAGGGCTGTCCCCCCTGCGCGGACGGTGACCGCCCGACGACATGTGCGTTCGACATCGGCTGAACCCGGGCACTCTCGGAGCCGTTGGTCTGTGCAAGGGTCGTCCTCTCCCTAGGCCCCCGACTGCAAGGAGAGCCCATTCATGTTCGACACCGTCTCCGGCTTGCCCCTCCACGTCCTGGTCGTGCATCTGGCGGTGGTCGTCGTGCCCGTGGCGGCGGTCGCCAGCGTGCTCGTGGCGATCCGCCGGCCGTGGTTGCTGCGCGCGGGGTGGTGGGTGGTCGGGCTCGACGCGGTCGCCGCGCTCACCACGTTCGTGGCCAAGGAGAGTGGCACGAAACTGCTCGACCGGCTGGACCGGCTGAGCGACGGACAGCGCACCGCCGCCGTCCAGACGCACGTGGACCGGGGCGCGGACATGCTCTGGTACACGCTCGGCCTGTTCGGCGTCACGCTCGTGCTGCTGCTGGTCACGCGGCACCGGGCCGCCGCCACCTTCCGGCCGCGGACGATACCGCCGATCGTGGTCCCGATCGTCGCCGTGTTGACCGTGGTGGCCGCGGTGCTCGCGGTGATCCAGGTCGTGCGGGTGGGCGAGTCCGGATCGAGCGCGGTGTGGCGGGACACGGTGAAGAACAGCCTGGGGCAGCTGCGCTGACGAAGCCGACGGAGCCGATGGAGCGGGCGGGGCGGCCCGTCCGACGAGGGATCAGTCGCCCTCGTCACGCTCGCGCGTGCTCAGCAGTCGGCGCAGCGAGTACAGCCGGGCCGGGTCGGCGTGCCCGGCCGCGACCCACGCGTCGAGCGCGCAGTCGGGCTCGTCGTGCGAGCAGGCCCGCGGGCAGTCCTCGGTGCCCGCCGCGAGGTCGGGGAAGGCGTTGATCACCCGGCTGAGGTCGACGTGGTTGAGGCCGAACGAGCGCACGCCGGGAGTGTCGACGACCCATCCCTGACGCTCGCCCGCCTCGAAGAGCGGAAGCCGCAGGGTCAGCGCGGACGTGGTCGTGTGCCGACCGCGCCCGGTCACCTCGTTGACGTGGCCGACCGCGCGCTGGTGGTCCGGCACCAGCTCGTTGACCAGCGTGGTCTTGCCGACGCCGCTGTGTCCGACGAAGACCGTGGTCTTGCCGGCCAGGCGGGCCCGGATCGGGTTCAGGTCCCAGTCGGACTCGCTCTTGGTGACCACGTACTCGACGCCGAGCGCGCCGTACATCTCCAACAGGGTGTCGGGGGAGGCGAGGTCGGCCTTGGTCAGCACGAGCAGCGGTTCCAGGCCCGCGTCGTAGGCCGCGACCAGACAGCGGTCGATCAGGCGCGGGCGCGGCTCGGGGTCGGCCAGCGCGGTCACGATCGCGAGCTGGTCGGCGTTGGCGACGATGATCCGCTCGTACGGGTCGTCGTCGTCCGCGGTCCGCCGCAGCGTGCTGCGCCGCTCCTCGACCCGGACGATCCGGGCCAGCGAGCCCTCCCCACCGCTCAGGTCGCCGACGATGCCGACCCGGTCGCCGACCACGACGCCCTTGCGACCCAGCTCGCGGGCCTTCATCGCGGTGATCGAGCGGTCCGGCGCGTCCTCGTCCGCCAGGAGGCAGGTGTAGCGGCCCCGGTCCACGGTCAGCACGCGGCCCTCGCGGGCGTCCTCGTGCTTGGGCCGGGTCCGGGTGCGCGGGCGCGAGCCGCGCTTGCCCGGCCGGATCCGGATGTCGTCCTCGTCGAGGTCCCTGCGTCGGTTCGAACCCAGACCCGCCATGTTCCCGAGCCTCTCAGCCGCGCCGCGCGGTCAGCATGCGCGTCCACAGGCCGGTGAAGTCGGGCAGGGTCTTCGCGGTGGTCTCCACGTTCTCCACGTCCACGCCCGGGACGACCAGGCCCAGGACGGCACCCGCCGTCGCCAGGCGGTGATCGTCGTAGGTGTGGAACACGCCGGAGTGCAGCGGGCGCGGCCGGATCTCCAGGCCGTCCTCGATCTCGTTGACGTCGCCGCCGAGACCGTTGATCTCCTTGACCAGGGCGGCGAGTCGGTCGGTCTCGTGCAGGCGCAGATGGGCGACGCCGGTCAGCCGGCTCGGGCCGTCGGCCAGCGCCGCGACCGCCGCGATCACCGGGGTCAGCTCGCCGACGTCGTGCAGGTCGGCCTCGATGCCGTGCACCGCGGTGCCGCCACTCAGAGTCAGGCCCGCCGCGGTGAGCGTGCACGACCCGCCCATCGCGGTGAAGATCGAGCGCAGCCGGTCGCCGGGCTGCGTGGTGTGTTCGGGCCAGTCCCGCACCGTCACCGATCCGCCGGTGACCAGCGCCGCGGCCAGGAACGGGCCCGCGTTGGACAGGTCGGGCTCGACCACCATGTCGCGCCCGAGCAGCGCGCCCGGCGCGACCCGCCACACGTTCGGCTCGCTGTCGTCGACCTGCGCGCCGGCCGCGCGCAGCATGTCCACGGTCATCGCGATGTGCGTCATCGACGGCACCGACGTGCCGGTGTGCCGGACCTCGACGCCGAGATTGAAGCGCGGCCCGGACAGCAGCAGCGCGCTGACGAACTGGGACGAGGAGGACGCGTCGATCCGCACCACCCCGCCCTCGACCCCGCCGCCGCCGAGCACGGTCATCGGCAGCCGGGCCTCGCCCTCGTCGTCGATCCGGGTGCCCAGGTCGCGCAGCGCGCCGATCACGCCGTCGAGCGGCCGCTCGTACGAGCGGGGGTCGCCGTCGAAGCGCACAGGCCCGTCGGCGAGGGCCGCGACCGGCGGCAGGAAGCGCATCACGGTGCCCGCGTTGCCGCAGTCCACGGTGGCGGGTCCGGCCAGTCTGCCGGGCAGTACGTACCAGTCGTCGCCGCGATCCTCGATCACCACGCCCATCGCGCGCAGACCGGCCGCCATCAGCAGCGAGTCGCGGCTGCGCAGCGGCCGCCGTACATAGCCGGGGCCGTCGGCGAGCGCGGCCAGCACGAGGGCGCGGTTGGTCACCGACTTGGAGCCGGGCACCTCGACGGTGGCGGTCACGGGGGCGGAGGCAACGGGAGCAGACCACAACGCAGACATCACGAGGACCAAGCGTAGTCGTTTGCCGGCCCGGCCCCCGATTTTCCCGGATCACGTGGCACCCTGGACGCCATGTGTGGCCGGTACGCGTCCAGCAAGAGTCCCCAGGACCTCGTCGAGTTGTTCGAGGTCGATCGGTTCGACGCCGCGGACGAACTCGAACCCGACTGGAACATCGCGCCGACCAAGCAGGTCTACGCGGTCCTGGAACGCCCGGTCGAGTCGGGCGGCGCGCCAACTCGGCAGCTCCGCACGATCAAGTGGGGCCTGGTCCCGTCCTGGGCGAAGGACCCCGGCATGGGCGCGAAGATGATCAACGCGCGGTCGGAGACCGTGCACGAGAAGCCCTCCTACCGGAAGGCGTTCACCGCGCGGCGGTGCCTGCTCCCGGCCGACGGCTACTTCGAATGGCACACCCCGGAGACCGCGCCGGACGGGCCCAAGGGCGCGTCCCGCAAGCAGCCCTACTGGATCCACGCGGCGGACGGCGCCGGCGTGGCCTTCGCGGGACTGTACGAATGGTGGCGGGACAAGGGCCGGGCGGACGACGATCCGCTCGCGTGGCTGTGGACGTGCACGATCCTCACCCTGGACGCCGACCCCGAGCTGGCCCGGATCCACCCCCGGATGCCGCTCGTGCTGACCCGCGACAAGTGGGACGCGTGGCTGGACCCGGCCTGGACCGAGGCCGAGGAGGTGCGCGGCCTGCTGCTTCCGCCGCAGCCGGGGTTCATGACGGCGCACCCGGTCTCGACCGACGTCAACAACGTCCGCAACAACGCTCCCCACCTGCTCGACGCGATTCCCGAGGGCGAGGTCACCGTTGACGCCACGCTCTTCTGATCGCCCTGATCGCCCTGATCGCCCTGATCGCCCTGATCGCCCTGGTCGCCCTGATCGGCCGGCTCGTCCCGTGGTGTTCGACGTCGACACGCCGGCCGGCGCCGCGCGGGTGACGGTGCATCGGGCGCGGGGGGCGGCCCGGGCCTGGTACGTCGCGAGTCACGGCGCGGGCGGCGGGATCGAGGCGCGCGACCTCGTGGCGCTCGCCGCCGAGCTGCCCGCACGGGGCTTCCATGTGGCCCTGGTGGAGCAGCCGTGGCGGGTCGCCGGGCGTCGGATCGCCCCCGCGCCCAAGACCCTGGACGCCGGCTGGCTCCCCGTCCTGGCCGAAATCGCGGCCCGCAACAAGCGTGAGGCCCTGCCGGTCTTCGGATCCGGCCGCAGCGCGGGCGCGCGGGTGGCGTGCCGGACCGCGATCGAGGCCGGAGTCGCGGGCGTCGTCGCGCTCGCGTTTCCGCTGCACCCGCCAGGTCGGCCCGAGCGTTCGCGCGTGGCTGAACTGCTCGGCGCGGGTGTGCCGACCCTCGTGGTGCAGGGCGAGCGCGACCCGTTCGGGGGGCCGAGCGAGTTTCCGGCAGCGGGGCCGACCGTGCTCGAAGTGCCGTCGGCGGACCACGGATTTGCCGTCGCGAAGAAGGCGCAGACCACCCAGGAAGAGGCATTGGCGCTGATCACGGCGGGTGTCGGCGATTGGCTGGAGGCCGCGACCGGGCGGGAATGATCCGCGCGGGGAACGTGTTCCCACCACTGTCAAGCGTCGACGAGTGGAGGTCGCTCCCATGCTGAAGGCCGCCGGTTCGGTTGTCCGAAACGAGGCACCGTTTCTCGCCTGGCCCGAGTGGGGTGCGGGCACGGATCAGCCGCGGGCGATATCGTCGACTCCTGGCTTGAAGGAGGTGGGTCTCGTACCGGAGACCTTGGAGCAGCAAGACGCGCGGTTCGAGCGGGACGCCCTGCCGTTCCTCGATCAGTTGTATTCGGCGGCGCTGCGGATGACCCGCAACCCCTCGGATGCCGAGGACCTGGTCCAGGAGACGTTCGCCAAGGCGTACGCGTCGTTCCACCAGTTCAAAGAGGGCACCAACCTCAAGGCCTGGCTGTATCGCATCCTGACCAACACCTTCATCAACTCCTATCGCAAGAAGCAGCGTCAACCGCTGGAATCGCATGCGGAGGAGATCGAGGACTGGCAGCTGCACCGGGCCGAGTCGCACATGTCCACCGGACTGCGCTCGGCCGAGGCGCAGGCGCTCGATCACCTGCCGGACTCCGACGTGAAGACGGCTCTCCAGGCCATCCCGGAGGAGTTCCGGATCGCGGTCTATCTCGCCGATGTCGAGGGCTTCGCGTACAAGGAGATCGCGGACATCATGGGTACTCCCATCGGGACCGTGATGTCGCGCCTGCACCGCGGGCGGCGCCAGCTCCGCGATCTGCTGGCCGACTACGCACGCGAGCGCGGCCTCGTCCCCGCAGGCACCGACCGGAAAGGCTCGGACTCATGAGCTGCGGTGACCACCACGAGGTGGACTGCTCCGAGATCCTCGGGCACCTGTACGAGTACATCGACAACGAGTTGGCGGACGCGGACTGCACGAGCATCCGCACGCACCTCGACGAGTGCTCGCCGTGTCTGGACAAGTACGGCCTCGAGCAGCAGGTGAAGGAGCTGGTGCACCGCTGCTGCGGCCGCGACGAGGTTCCCTCGGAGCTGCGCAACAAGGTGCTGGAGCGTATCAAGCTGGTCCGCGTCGAGGTGGACGCGCAGCGGGTGTCGGTCGAGGAGACCTCGATCGAGATAGAACGACCCGGCCGAGCCTGACGCGGTAGGCGAGGGCACGACGCGGCGACGGGCACTGACCCGATCGAGCTAATCAGGGGCGCATGGCCGGGATAAACCGGGCATGCGCCCCTCGGTCGTTCGCGGGGCGGCCTATTCTCGGTGGTCTCCGAGCGACCAGCCGAGGAGTCGCATGCGTACGCTGCCGCCGATCGCACGGATCCACCTCTCGATCATGGTGGGCGCGTCCGTGCCCGCGATGGTCCTGCTGCCGTGGTCCGGGGTGGACATCGATCGATTGGTCGCGCTCGCGGTGTTGTTCGTTGCCTTCGGGGCGGTGGCCCGAGCCCGACTCACCGGCTTGTGCGGCGCCCCCGACGGGGCGCTTTTTCCGTTGGTGTGCGCGGGCGTGCTGCTGCTGCCGGCGGGCGCGGCCGCGACGATCGCCGTTCCGGGCGTGCTGATCGCGCGGGCGCGCACCGCCGACGTGTGCCCGCGCGTGGTCAACGCCGCGCACCTCGTGTTCGCCATCGCGGCCGGCTCCGGGGTATACGAACTCCTGGGCGGTTCTCGGGACTTGACCGCTTCGGAGCTGCCGGCCGGGCTGTTGCCGGTGGGTGTCGCGGGGGTCGCGCTCTACGTCGTGAGCGGGCTGCTCGACGCCGCGTACGTGACCGCGACCGAGGCGGCCGCGCCGCTGCCGGTGCTGCGCGAGGTGTTCGTGCGGACGGCCGGGTGGCGGCTGGGGTCGGTGCCGATCGCGCTGATGATGGCCGTGCTGTGGCAGCAGCGGCTCGGCGCCTTCGCGGCCGTGCTCGTGCTGCTGCCGCTCTACGTCGCCTTCTGGGCGTACGCGCAGCAGGCGCAGGAGAACGCGGCGCACGAGGCGACCGTGCGCACGCTGGTGCGGGCGGTCGAGATCAAGGACGGCTACACCCGCGGGCACAGCGAACGGGTGGCCCGCGCCTCGGTGTTGATCGCCCGCCAACTGGGCATGCGGGAGGACCGCGTGGTGTGCCTGCGCTACGCGGGGATCCTGCACGACGTCGGGAAGCTGTGCGTGCCCACCCGGGTGCTCACCAAGCCGGGGCGGCTCGACGCCGAGGAACTGCGCGAGATGCAGCGGCACCCGGTCAGCGGTGCCGCGATGGTGCGGGACCTGGCGTTCCTCGGCGAGGCACACGCCGGCATCCTGCACCACCACGAGCGGATGGACGGGCGGGGCTACCCGGCGGGCCTGGTCGCCGAGGAGATCCCCGAGTTCGCCCGGGTGATCGCGGTCGCCGACGCGTTCGACTCGATGACCTCCACCCGGTCGTACCGGCCCGCGCGCGGCACCGACGCGGCGATGGCCGAGCTGCGGCGGTGCAGCGGCAGCCAGTTCGACCCGCGGATGGTCGAGGCGCTCGCCCAGGCGCTCGCGCGGCACGGCTGGCCCGAGGGCGAGGTGTCCGACAAGGTCCCCGCGCCGCGTCAGGAGATGCGGTTCGACGCGCACTCGGTCGCGCGTGATCGGGTCGGTGGCGGGTTGTGACGGCGGCCACGGGGGGCCGGCTCGAACCCGGCGGGATCGGGGCGCGGCTGCGCGCGCACACCGGCACGGTCGTGTTCGTGCTCGGCGCGATCGCGGCGGTCGCGGCGGTCGTGTCGACGCTCGCGCGCGGGGTGGTCCAGCCGCAGTACGCGCTCGTGTTCGCCGGCGTGATCGCGGTCGGCGAGATGGCGCGGGTGACGTTGCCAGGCAACCGCGAGACCGCGCCGCTGGGCGCGGCCGGCGCGCTCGCCTACGCGCTGCTGCCCGACGTGCACGGCACGGTGTCGCGGCACGGCGTGCTCCAGGTGGTGGCGGTGGTCGGGGTCGCGCTGCTCGCGGGCACGCTGCCGCACGTCGCGCGCGGGCGGGCACCGGCTCCCGCGTACGTCGCGCGGCGACTGCTCGCGGCGGGCTTCGCGGCCACCCTGTTCCGGCCGTTGTACGTCACCGGGGTGCTCGACCCGGTGATGGAACGCGGGTGGGCCTACGGCACGTTCCTGGTCCTGGTGGTGCTGCTGACGTCGCTGTGCGACGCCGTGGTGGCCGCCATGGCGCGGGTGGGCCGGCCGTTCTGTTCGGCGCTGCTCGGCGAACTGCGGGACCTGTGCGCGGGGTTGAGCCCCACCGAGCGGATCGGCCCGGAGGGTTCGGCGACCGGCCGGGCCGGTGGCGGGCTGACCGGTGTGGGCACGGCCGTGGGGGCGACCGGAATGCTGATCGCGTTGTCCACGAGTGCGCTCGGGCTGTGGGCGGTGCCGGTGTTCTGTCTCCCGTCGCTGCTGGTGATGCTGTCCTTCCGGCGCTATGCCGCGATCCGGCTCGTGCACCTGCAGACCGTCGACGCGCTGTCGCGGCTGCCGGAGGCGGCCGGGTGCGGGTCGCCGGGGCACGCGGCGCGGGTGGGCGAACTGGCGCACGCCGTCGGGGTGGACCTCGGGCTCGGCGGGGTGGAGCTGCGCGAGTTGGAGTACGCGGCGAAGATGCACGACATCGGACAACTCGCGCTGGTGGAACCGGTGCCGGGCGGCACCACCCTGGACCTGCCGGCGGCCGAACAGCGCCGAATCGCCCGACTCGGCGCGGACGTGATCCGCGAGAGCGGCCTGCTGGACCGGGTGGCGACGATCGTGGCCGCCCAGGCCGATCCCTATCGCGACGATCCGGCCGGTCCGCCGCCGCCGTTGGCGAGTCGGATCATCAAGGTGGTCAACGCCTACGACGACCTGGTCGCGCCGGCCGAGGACCCGCGGGCGCGGCACGAGGTCTTCGGGCGGCTTCGGGCGGACGCGGCGGGCGCGTACGATCCGCGCGTGGTCGAGGCGCTCGCCCAGGTCGTCGAACGGACGGGCTGAGCGTCGGGCCCCGGCGCGCCGGGGGCGGCGCCGACAAAGATCGTGGGGCGGCCTTGTCGTGTGTGACACCCGCCTGGGGGCGCTCGCCGTGATTGGATTTCGGGCGGGGCGCCATCGCGCCCCCGACACGCGCTTCGCAACGGCCCGACCCGGGCCCGGAGGAGGAACGACGATGGCCGAGCAGGTCCTGGCGGAGATGGTGGCCAACGTGGCCAAGGTTGTCGCCCACGAGGGGGACGCGGTCGCGGCGGGCAGCACCCTGGTCATCCTGGAGTCCATGAAGATGGAGATCCCCGTGCTCAACGAGTTCGCGGGCGTCGTCTCGCGGATCGCCGTCGCCGAGGGCGACGTGATCCAGGAGGGCGACCCGATCGCGGTGATCGAGTAGCGCCGGTGAGCGAGAGCGCCGATCGAGGCGGGCCGCGGGGGCCCGCCGGCCCGAGCGGTCAGGCCGCGCCGAGCACGCCGTGCTCGACGCACTTGGCGGTCCAGCCGCGCGGGGTGACCTGCACGGTCATCCGCCGCCGGCACTGCCCGCAGTAGCGCGGCGGTTCGAGTTCGCGGCGCCGCACACAGTCGTCGTGCGCGGCGCCGGCAAGCTGCTCGCCGCAGTGGTCGCAGAAGGCTGCAATGGTGGTCACGGCCGTAGATTACGGCCTCGGTGCCGACCTCCCGCCAGGATCCCCCGGACCGGGCCCCGGCCTCAGGCCGGCGGGACCTCTCGCAGGTCCTTGAGATAGCAGATCAGCTCGACCTCGGGCACCGGCCACCAGTCGCGCTCGGGCGCGCGGTGGAAGCCCATCCGCGCGTAGAGGCGGTGCGCGGCGCGCATGTCCCACACCGTGGAGATCGCGACGGCCGTGAAGCCGTGCCGGCGCGCGCGATCCAGGCACGCTTCCACGAGCGCCTCGCCGATCCCGCGCCCGCGCGCGTCCGGGCGCACCGCGAGCATCCGGAACTCGCCCTCGCCCTCCTGGGACACCTCGGCGTACGCACTGCCCGGCACCGCGAACGCGACGGTGCCCAGGATGACCCCGGTCTTCTCGTCGACGGCCACCAGCAGCTCGGAGTTCTCCGCGCGGTGGGCGGCCCGGCGCAGATCGTTGACGTACTCCCGGTCGGCGGCGACGAGACCCGCGTAGCCCGCGATCGTCACTTCCCCCACCGCCTCGTACTCGGCCGGACGAGCCTGGCGGATGCGGACGCCGGCGGGTGCGGGGAGCTGGTCGTGCGGTCGAGCCGCGGCGGAGGCAGGAGGAGTCATAGCCGTCCAGTTTACGCGAGTGGATCGCTTCCGCAGCCCGCTCACACCCCCATGGTCGTGCGCGGGTACACGGCCTCCGGGTCGGTGAGCACGTTGACCAGATACGGGACGCCGGACGCGAACGCGCGCCGCAGCGCGGGGGCGATCTGCTCCGGCCGCGCGACGGTCTCGCCCGCGCCGCCCAGGGCCCGGACCACCTCGTCGTAGCGGGTGCCCTGGGCCAGATCGGCGGCCACGTCGTGGCCGTACAGCATCCGCATCGGGTGCTTCTCCAGCGCCCAGACGCCGTTGTTGCCGACGATCATCACGACCGGCAGGCGATGGCGGACCAGCGTGTCCACGTCCATCAGCGAGAACCCCGCCGCGCCGTCCCCGAGCAACAGCACGACCTGCGCCGACGGTCGGGCGAGCCGGGCGCCGATCGCGTAGCCCAGGCCCGTGCCCAGGCAGCCGAACGGGCCCGCGTCGAGCCAGCCGCCCGGACGCGCGGGCTCGATGTACCGGCCCGCGAAGGACACGAAGTCGCCGCCGTCGCCGATCACGACGGCGTCGTCGTCGAGCAGCCTGAGCAGCTCGGCGTGCACGCGCGCTGGGTGGATCGGGCGTCCGGCGCTGCCGAGCAGCGGCGCGTCCGACTGCGCGGCGGTGTGCGCGGCGCGGCGCACGTGCTCGCACCACTCCCGGTACATCCCGGCCCGGGCCCGGAGTTCCCACGCCGCGGTGAGGGCGTCGAGCAGGGCGGCCAGGTCGCCGGACGCGCCCACCGCGCAGTGCGCGTGGGTGGCGAGCCCGGCGGCGGAGTCGGCGAGGTGCACCACGCGGGCCGGGTGCCCGCCGCCCTGGTCGCCGAAGCTGCCGTAGGCGAGCCGGAAGTCGAGCGGCGCGCCCACGACCACGACGAGGTCGGCGCCGCCGAGCGCGGTGACCCGGGCCCGGCCGGCGAGCAGCGGGTGGCCGCCGGGGAGCACGCCGCCGCCCATGCCGTTGGCCACCACCGGGAGGCCGATCGTCTCGGCGGCCCGGCGCGCGGCGTCCTCCGCGCCACCGATCCACACGTCCTGGCCGAGCACCAGGACCGGCCGCGCCGCGCGCGCGAGCAGGGCCGCGATCTCGGCGACCACGTCGGGGTCGGGCGGCTCGGGCACGGGGGGCACGGGGTTGGGCAGGGCCACCTCGGCCCGGTCGTAGAGCACGTCCATCGGCACGTCGAGGAAGACCGGGCCGCGGTGCGGACTGGTCGCGAGGGTCAGCGCGGCGTCCACCTCGGCCGCGATCAGGTCGGTGTCGTGCACGGTCGCGGCGTGCTTGGTGATCGGCGCGAGCAGCGGCGGGTGGTCGAGCTCCTGCAGCGCCCCCGAGCCCCAGCGGAACGCGGGCGCCCGCCCGCCGAGGACCAGCATCGGCGTGCCGTTGAACCGGGCCGTGGCTACCGCGCTGATCCCGTTGGTGACGCCGGGCCCCGCGGTCAGCACCGCGAGCCCGGGGCGACGGGTGAGCTTCGCGGTCGCCTCGGCCGCGAACACGGCGGTCTGCTCGTGTCGCACGTCCACCACCCGCAGCGGCGACGCGGCGCCGACCGCGCCGTCGTAGAGCGGGAAGACGTGGCCTCCCGACAGCGTGAACATCGTGTCGATCCCGTGCGCCGCGGCGGCCGCGACCGCGAGCGTGCCGCCGTGTCCCCGGACGCTCTCTTCGCCGCGTCGTCGCCCCTGGACCCCTCGTCGTGCGCGCATGCTCGTCCCCCGTCGCCGTAGACGCCCCCACCCACGTAACGGGGGCAACCTATCCGCGCCGGCTACCCGGAAGTAGGCCCAACGCCGAACGGCCCCCGCGGGGTGCGGGGGCCGTTCGGGTGATCGGGGCGCCGGGGCGTTTCCTCGAACCCCTGCCGGGGCCTGGAGGGTCCGGCTACGGGTCCGGTTACGGGGTTCGGATACCGGACCCGCTTACAGAGCCCCGTACCAGGGCCCGGTCACAGAGCCCGATCACAGAGCCCGGTCACAAGGTCTGGTTGAGGGCCTTCACCGGCATGCTCAGTTCCTTGAGCAGGTCCAAGTCGGCGTCGGCCTTGCGGCCCAGGGTGGTGAGGTAGTTGCCGACGATCACGGCGTTGATGCCGCCGAGCAGGCCCTCGCGGGTGCCCAGGTCGCCGAGCGCGATCTCGCGGCCGCCGGCGTAGCGCAGGATCGTGCGCGGCAGGGCGAGCCGGAACGCGCCGATGATCTTGAGCGCCTCGCGCGGCTCGATGACCTCCTGGTCGGCGAACGGCGTGCCCGGGCGCGGGTTGAGGAAGTTGAGCGGCACCTCGTCGGGTTCGAGCTCGGCCAGCTGGCCGGCGAACTCGGCGCGCTGCTCGGCGGTCTCGCCCATCCCGACGATGCCGCCGCAGCAGACCTCCATGCCCGCCTCGCGCACCATCCGCAGGGTGTCCCAGCGCTCCTCCCACGTGTGGGTGGTGACCACGTTCGTGAAGTACGACCTCGCCGTCTCCAGATTGTGGTTGTAGCGGTGGATGCCCATGTCGGCGAGGTCGTCGACCTGCTCCTGGGTGAGCATGCCGAGCGACGCGGCGATGTTGATGTCCACGACCTCGCGGATCGCCTTGACGCCCTCGCGCATCTGCTTCATCAGGCGCGCGTCCGGGCCGCGCACGGCGGCCACGATGCAGAACTCGGTCGCGCCGGTGGCGGCGGTCTCCTTGGCGGCCTCGACCAGCGAGGGGATGTCCAGCCACGCGGCCCGCACCGGCGACGGGAACAGGCCCGACTGCGAGCAGAAGTGGCAGTCCTCGGGGCAGCCGCCGGTCTTGACCGACACGATGCCCTCGACCTCGACCTCGGGCCCGCAGTGCCGGACCCGGACCTCGTGCGCGAGCTGGAGCAATTCCTCCAGGCGCTCGTCCGGAAGGGTGAGCACGGCGAGGACCTGATCGGCGGTCAGCCCGCGGCCCTCTTCGAGAACCTGTTGCCGGGCCACGGCCAGGACGTCGTCGTTCACGGTCTGCGTACGGTCACTGTCGAGGGTTTCCGTCATGTCGCTCACCTTGCGGTCGGATCCTGTATGGCGCGGAACGCGGCCGCGTCGAAGGTACCCCCCAGGGCGGGGGCCAGACTCGCGCGGGCCGCGAGGAGGAAGTCGGCGGGGTGCAGCGAACCCGCGCCGGCGGGCAGGACACCGGCGAGTGGACGCGCCGAAATCGTCTCCAGGTCGCGTATGTTGCACCGCATCGCCAGGTCGGGCTCGGCCGGCCAGGCGCCGATCACGACGCCCACCAGGTCGACGCCGCGGTGCGCCATCGACTCCAGGGTGAGCGCGGTGTGGTTGAGCGTGCCCAGGTCGGGGCGGGCCACCACGAGCGCGCCCGCCCGGAGCTCGCGGGCCAGGTCGGCGATGGTGGTGCCGTCGTCGTCGAAGCGCACGAGCAGGCCGCCGGCGCCCTCGACGATGACCAGGTCGGTCTCCTTGGCGAGAGTGCGCACCCGGTCGGCGACGCCGTACAGGTCGACCTGCGGCAGACCGGAGACGCGGGACGCGGCGGCGGGGGAGAGCGGGTCGGGGTAGCGCGAGTACTCGTACAGGTCGGTCACCCCGGCCAGGCGCCGCACGTCGGCGAGGTCGCCCGGCTCGTCCGGCCCGACGCCGGTCTGCGCGGCCTTGACCACCGCGACCGATCCGCCGCGCACCGCCGCGATCGCGGCCACGGCCGCCGTGACGATCGTCTTGCCCACCCCGGTGTCGGTGCCGGTCACCACGAGAACGCTCATGGACGCCGAGCCTACGGCCTGCCCGGACAGGACCCAGGCCCTGTCCGGCGGATCTCGGCGGGTCCGCGCCGCCTGGTGCCGCACCTCGCCGCACCGGAGAAACAGCCGAATAGCACCACTATGCGGCTGCTTCTCCGGCACGCCGAGGCACGGCACCAGACGACGCGGCCTGATCCACCGAGATCCGCCGGACAGGACCTACGCCCCGTCGAATCCGGACCTGTGACCTTGGCGCCCCGGCGGGCGCGGGAGTCATCATCGAAACGGTGAGCGTGCAGCCCGGTCGGGCAGCGGGACTCACCGCAGGCGGCCCGCTGCACCGGGCCGCGGGAGTGAGCGGCACATCCTCCGGCGATCGGCCGGCCGGCCCGGGAGACCCGGGGCGGTCGGCCGATCGCACGGGGCGGCCGGATCACTCCTGTGGCCGACGCAGGCGGGCGACGAACTTGTACCGGTCCCCCCGGTACACGGACCGGACCCATTCGACCGGTTCGCCGTTCGTGTCGAAGCTGTGCCGGGACAGCAGGAGCAGTGGCAGGCCCACGTCGGTGCCCAGCAGCCCCGCCTCACGGGGCGTGGCCATCGCGGTCTCGATCGTCTCCTCGGCCTCGGCCAAATGCACGTCGAAGCCGGCCGACAGGGCCCGATACAGCGAGTTGTGCTTCGCGAGGTGCTTGCGCAGGCCCGGGAAGCGCTTGGTGGACAGGTGCGTGGTCTCGATCGCCATGGGCTCCGAGTTGGCCAGCCTCAGTCGTTCGATCCGCAGCACACGGTTCCCGGGCCGGATCGCGAGCCGCTCGGCGAGGTGATCGTCGCAGGTGATGTACCCGATCTCGATCAGTCGAGAGGTCGGCTCCAGGCCCTGGGCCTGCATGTCCTCGGTGTAGGAGGTCAGCTGGAGACTCTGCGCGACCTTGGGTTTCGCGACGAAGGTGCCGCGCCCCTGGGCCCGCTCGAGCCGGCCCTCGATGACCAGTTCCTGGAGGGCTTGGCGCACCGTGGTGCGGGAGATGTCGAATTGCGCCGCGAGGGTGCGTTCCGGTGGCACTGGTGTGCCCGGTGGCTGGGTGTTGGTCAGCTCCTGAAGATGGCGCTTGAGGCGGTAGTACTTCGGCACGCGTGCGCCCGGCTCGGTGCCCGTGGGGCTCCCTGCCGTCGCACTGTCCGCCGCGGTCGTGATCACGTGTTCCGCCGTCACCGGTGCCCTCCTGACACGTTCGGTCCCCATCGTGGCACGACCACCGATCCGTGCAGGACCAGGAGTGCGGATGTCGGTCCGATAACGGCGAGGGGTTCGCCGTCTACGGAACCTTGACACCCCAATTGGTCTATGCCAACCTCCGAAATGGTCTAAACCATTGATGGTCACCGCGCAACCCTCGTCCCTGGTGCGTCGATGTTTTCCCTTTCGAGTCCCCTCCCCAGTGGGGGACTCGGGCGGTCCGCGCGCCTCACGGATTCGTCGGGGACATCGGTACTCCACACCGAAGTGCGGTGCCCGACATCCTGAGGAGGATGTAGTGAAGCGTCGTCTTCTCGTCGCGGCCGGTGTCGCGGCGGCGCTGACCGGTGTTGCCGCCTGTGGATCCGACAGCAGCGATGACAACAAGTCGGAAACCAAGCCCGGGAACACCGCGCCGGCCGCCGGCAACGGCAAGACCGTTCGCGTCTGGCTGATGAAGGGCACCGCGCCCGACGACTACATCGCCGCGTTCAAGGCGAAGTTCGAGGCGGACCACCCGGGCGCCAAGCTCGACGTGCAGATCCAGCAGTGGAACGGCATCGGCCAGAAGGTCACCGGCGCGCTCGCGAGCAACGACGCGCCCGACGTGATCGAGGCCGGCAACACCCAGATCGCGCAGTACGGCGCCTCGGGCGGTCTCAAGGACCTCAGCTCGAAGGTCACCGAGCTCGGCGGTAAGGACTGGCTGACCGGCCTGTCCGAGCCCGGCAAGGTCGACGGCAAGACGTACGGCATCCCCTTCTACGCCGCCAACCGCGTGGTGGTCTACAACAAGGAACTCTTCGCGAAGGCCGGCGTCACCCCGCCGAAGACCCGCGCCGAGTGGCTCGAGACCACGAAGAAGCTGAACAGTGGCGACCAGCAGGGCATCTACCTGCCGGGTCAGAACTGGTACTTCTACTCCGGCCTGCTCAAGGACGAGGGCGCCGACCTGGCGACCAAGGCGGGCAGCAGCTGGAAGGCCAACCTGGACGGCGCCCCCGCGGTCGCCGCCTCGGCCTTCTACAAGGAGCTCCAGGCGCTCGGCAAGGGCCCCAAGGACAGCGACGAGAAGACCCAGCCCGAGGTCGTCGCGGCCGACGGCGGCAAGATCGCCCAGTTCATAGCCGTGCCGGGCGAGGCCGAGACGGTCATCAAGGCCAACCCGGCCCTGAAGGACAAGTTCGGCTTCTTCCCGATCCCGGGCAAGGACGCGAGCAAGCCCGGCGCGGTCCTGACCGGTGGCTCGGACCTGATGATCCCCGAGGCGGCGAAGAACCAGGACCTGGCCTACGACGTCATCAAGCAGTTCAACAGCGACGAGTGGCAGACCAAGCTCGCGCAGGCGATCAAGTTCCTGCCGAACAAGACCACCCTGTCGTCGGCGCTCGCGTCCGACCCGGGCGGCATGGCGATGGGTGAGGGTGCCAAGAACGGCTTCGCGACCCCGAACTCGCCGAACTGGGCCTCCGTCGAGGAGAACAACCCGATCAAGGCCTACCTCACCAAGGTGATGACCGGTGGCGACGCGGCCGCGGCCGGCAAGGAAGCCAACGCGTCGATCGAGAAGACGCTGAACACCAAGAACTGACCCGGCGTCCCCACCCGAACCGCCGAGCGGATCGGGTGCGGCGCGGTCGGGCCGAACGGTCGGCTCCCGTCGTGAGGCATCCCCTCGCGACGGGAGCGGCCCGGCCCCCGGGCGCGGCCCGCCGGCGGTGCGTCCGTCGCCGGCTCCGCGCTCTCGCCACGTCCCGCCACCGGCCGGACGGGCCGCAGACCCCCGACACCGAACAACGGGAAGGCAGCTGTGTCAGCCTCCAAGGCAGATGCGGTGGTCGCGACACCTACGCAGCCCCCGCGCAAAGAGGTACCGACGAGTGCCAGACGCGCACCGAAGCCCCCACGCAAGCCGTCGGGGATCGTCAAGCTGGTCACCCCATACCTGCTTGTCGCGCCCGCGATCCTCGGGATCGCCTTCCTGCTGTTCTATCCGGTGGTCCGGAACGTCATGCTGTCGTTCCAGCATTACCGCTTCAAGCAGCTGATCTCGCGCTCGGCGGAGTACATCGGCTGGGGCAACTACCAAGAGGTGCTCAAGGACCCCGAGTTCTGGGAAGTCACCAGGCGCACCTTCTACTTCACCGCGGTCAACGTCGTGGCGATCATGGTGATCTCCACGCTGTGCGCGCTGATGCTGATGAAGCTCGGCAAGAGCATGCGCATCGTGGTCCTGATCGGCCTGGTCGCCGCGTGGGCGACCCCGGTCATCGCGGCCACCACGATCTTCAAGTGGCTCTTCCGCTCGGACAACGGCGTCGTCAACTGGGCGCTGGTGGAGCTGGGCTTCGACTCGTACGAGAACTACACGTGGTTCGCGCACGGCACCTCGACCCTGACGGTCGTGACCCTGCTCATCGTGTGGCAGTCGATCCCCTTCGCGACGCTGACCATCTACGCCGGTCTGACCACCATGTCGACCGACGTGTACGAGTCGGCGCGTCTGGACGGCGCGGGTCCGGTCCGGATCTTCCGGTCGATCACGTTCCCGATCCTGCGGCCGATCTTCGCGCTGGTGACCTCGCTCGAAGTGATCTGGATCTTCAAGTCGTTCGCCCAGATCTGGGCGATCGCCGGTGAGAACGGGCCGATCAACGAGGTCCGCACGCTCCCGGTGTACGCGTACCAGAAGGGCATGGTGCTCAAGCTGTTCGACATGTCGGGGGCGATCTCGACGATCACCGTGCTGATCCTGGTCGTGATGCTCGTCTTCTACTTCCGTCAGATGTTCAAGCAGGAGCGGGAGGCCGACAAGTGAAGGCGCGCACCCTGAAGCGGATTCCGCTCAACATCGCGGCGCTGTTGGTCTTCGCCGTCTCGATCTTTCCCGTCTACTGGATGGTCCTCACGGCCTTCAAGCCCGCGAAGGACGTCCAGTCGGCGACCCCCAAGTTCTGGCCGAGCTCGATCTCGTTCGACAACTTCCGCACCGCCACGGACCAGCCGTACTTCTGGGACTACTGGCGCAACAGCCTGCTCGTCGCCGGCGTCGGTGTGCTGCTCGCCCTCGTGGTGGCGTGCTTCGCCGCGTTCGCGGTGGCCCGGATGCAGTGGAAGGGCCGCGCGCCCTTCATCCTCATGGTGTTCATCGCGCAGATGGCGCCCTGGGAAGCGCTGATGATCCCGATGTACCTGATCGCGCGCGACAACGACCTGCTCGACTCGCTGCCGATGCTCACCGCGATCTACTTCGTGATGACGCTGCCGTTCTCGATCGTGACCCTGCGCGGCTTCCTCGGCGGGATCCCGGTCGAGCTCGAGGAGGCCGCCCGGGTCGACGGCTGTTCGCGGTTCACCGCGTTCCGCAAGGTCGTCTTCCCGCTGCTCGCCCCGGGGCTGCTGTCCACGTCGCTGTTCGGCTTCATCACCGCGTGGAACGAGTTCGCGTTCGCCAACGCGCTGCTGTTGAACAAGCCGGACCAGAAGACCCTGCCGACCTGGCTGAACTCGTTCAGCAACGGGCTCACCATCGACTGGGGCGCCATCATGGCCGCCTCCACCCTGTTCATGCTTCCGGTCCTGGCGATCTTCCTGGTGTTGCAGGGCAAGGTCACCGGCGGCCTGACGTCCGGTGCGGTAAAGGGCTGATCGACAATGTCCGAACGTCTCGAGCGCCTCGCGCTCGCCTTGCTCCAGCCCGGATTCGAGGGCATGACCGCGCCCGGGTGGCTGCGGCATCACATCGCCGGCGGGCTGGGCGCGGTGGGCCTGTTCGGCCGCAACATCGCCACCCCCGAGCAGGTGGCCGCGCTGACCGAGGAACTGCGCCGGGAGAACCCCGACCTCCTCGTCGCGATCGACGAGGAGGGCGGCGACGTCACCCGCCTGCACGTGAACACGGGCAGCCGCTGGCCGGGCAACCTGGCGCTGGGCGTCGTCGACGATCCCGCGCTGACCGAGTCGGTCGCGCGCGGGCTCGGGCGCGAGTTGGCCGCGTGCGGGGTCAACCTCAACTGGGCGCCGTCGGCCGACGTGAACTCCAACCCGGACAACCCGGTGATCGGCGTGCGGTCCTTCGGGGCCGGGCCGGAGCTGGTCGCGCGGCACACCGCCGCGTATGTGACCGGCATGCAGGCCGCCGGCGTGGCCACGTGCGTCAAGCACTTCCCCGGCCACGGCGACACCGCGGTGGACTCGCACCTGGGGCTGCCGCGCGTGAACGCCTCCCGCGAGGTGCTCGCCGCGCGCGAGCTGGTCCCGTTCCACGCGGCCGTCGCGGCGGGCAGCAAGGCGATCATGACCGCGCACATCGTGCTGCCGGCCTACGACACCGAGCAGCCCGCGACGCTGTCCCGCGCGATCATGACCGGGCTGCTGCGCGAGGAACTCGGGTACGACGGCCTGATCGTCACCGACGCCATCGAGATGGGCGCGATAGCCGACACCTACGGCATCGCCGAGGGCACGGTCCGCGCGATCGCCGCCGGCGTCGACGCGCTGTGCGTGGGCGGCGGACTGTGCGACGAGGAGACCGTCCTGCACCTGCGCGACGCGCTGGTGTCCGCGGTCCGCGAGGGCCGGCTGCCGGAGGAGCGGTTGGCCGAGGCCGCCGGCCGCGTGCACGCGCTCGCGGCCTGGGCCAAGGTCGGCGCGGCCGAGCCGGTCGACTACGGGCTCGGCCTCGACGCCGCGCGCCGCGCCCTGAGGGTGACCGGCACGGTCGTCCCGATCACGACCCCCGCGCACGTCGTGGAGCTGTCGCCGATCGCCAACATCGCGGTGGGCGAGCAGACCCCGTGGGGTCTCGGGGCTCTGTTGGGCGACACGCTGCCCGGGACGACCGTGGCCCGCTCGCGCACCACCGAGCCGGGGCTGGTCGACGATCAGCTGCGCGCGGCGGCCGATCGCCCGCTTGTGGTGGTGGTCCGCAATCTGGACCATCACGTATGGGCGACCGAGATCGTGGCGAGCCTGCTCGCCGCGCGGCCGGACGCCGTCGTGGTCGAGATGGGCCTGCCCGGAGCTGCCACCCCGGGCGCCGCCCACCTCGCCACGCACGGCGCCGCCACCGTCTGCGGGATCGCCGCCGCGGAGATCCTGACCGGCCGTCGGCTCGCCTGACCCGCGTGACCGGTTCGAACCAGCAAGCGAAACCAACGGAAGGTCGCACCATGTCCGCCACCGACGACCGTGACGTCCTGACACCCGACCGGGGCACGATCATGTCCGCCGAGATGGCGGAGCAGCCGGCCGTTCTGCGCCGGATCCTGGAGCAGGGCGCGCCGGGCATCCGGGCGATCGCGGCCGAGATCGCCGCGCGCAAGCCGCGCTTCGTGCTGCTGACCGCGCGCGGGACCAGCGACAACGCCGCGCTGTACGCGAAGTACCTGATCGAGGTACTGCTCGGGAAGCCCGCCGGCCTGACGTCGATGTCGACCACGACGGCGTACGGCGCGAAGCCGGATCTGACCGACTGCCTGGTGATCACGGTGTCCCAGTCGGGCGGCTCGCCCGACCTGGTCGCCTCGACCGAGGCGGCCCGCGCGGCCGGTGCGATCACGCTCGCCGTCACCAACAACCCGGCCTCGGCGCTCGCCGCGGTGTCCGAGTTCCACATCGACGTGCTGGCCGGCCCGGAGAAGGCGCTGCCCGCGACGAAGACGTACACCGCCGAGCTGCTCGCGCTGTACCTGTTCGTCGAGGGCCTGCGCGGCGGCGACACCTCGCCCGCCGACCTGCTGCCCACCCTGGCCCAGGACATCCTGGACCGCCGGGACGAGGTCGCCGAGCTCGCGCAGCGGTACCGCTTCGCGCAGCGCCTGGTGATCACGTCGCGTGGCTACGGCTACCCGACGGCGCGCGAGGCCGCGCTCAAGATCATGGAGACCAGCTACATCCCGGCCCAGCCGTTCTCCGGCGCGGACCTGCTGCACGGCCCGTTGGCCATGGTCGACAACGTCAGCCCGGTGATCGCCGTGGTCCCCGACGGCAAGGGCGGCGACGCCCTGCAGCCGGTACTGGAACGCCTGCGTGGTCGCGGCGCGGACCTGATGGTGGTCGGCAACGCGGAACAGGTCGGCCAGGCCTCGGCCGGTTTCGTCCTCCCCGAAGGCGTGGCCGAGGAGGTCCAGCCGATCCTGGAGATCATCCCGCTGCAACTGCTGGCATACGACGTGACGATGGCCCGCGGCCTGGACCCGGACGCCCCCCGGGCATTGGCAAAGGTCACGAAGACCCACTGACATGCTCGGTGCGCATCCACCGGCCACGAATCACGACCTGGGCCGGCGGATGCGGCCGCGGTCGCGTCTTGGCCGGCTCGGGATGGTTGCACCCACCCGCTCCGCCCGTTGCGTATGCGTCTCGGGCTGCGGTTCTTCAGGCGACCGGTGGGCCCGGTCGGGCCTGGCTGCCTGGTGCGTGGGGTGCGGTGCGCGGGTCGCTGGGGTTGCGTCTTGGTCGGGTTGGGATGTTGCACCCACCCGCTCCGCCCGTTGCGTCATGCGTCCCAGGCTGCGGTTTTAGAGGCGACCGGTGGGCCCGGTCGGGCCTGGCGGCCACCGGCGTGGCTGGGTGGGATCGGGTGGGTTGGCTGCGGTTCTACCGTGTGGGCGGACCCTGGGTCGCCGGGTTTGGCTGCGGTCTTGGCGCGTCAGCGCCCACCGGTCGGGTCGGGGTCGTGATCGACGAGCGCAGCGAGGAGAGCGGCCGGAGGCCGCTGCTTGTGCTTTTCACGACGTCGATGGCCCGGAGCTTGCGGAGGGACAGCGACGTGCGAGCGGAGTGCCGCTTTTGTGGAGCGCCAGCGGAACAAAAGTGGTGCTTCGGGAGCCGGCGGCCCCGCCGCCCAAAAAGAAGGTCCGCCGTGCCCGCGGTCCCGGCTTCGCCGTCCCGCCGCACCCGCGACACGGGCCTCCCACTCCCGCACCGCACCCGCGCCTTCGGCTTCCCCGGCTTCGCCGTGCCCGCGCCTTCGGCTTCCCCGGCTTCGCCGCACCCGCGCCTTCGGCTTCCCGGCCTCCCGCCTCCGCCGCCCCCGCCCCCCTCACCCCCCCAGCCCCTCAGCCCCCACCTCATAAGCCACAACCCCGCCCACCCAAGTCTTCAGCACCATCCAGTCGTCGCTCCACCAGACCAAATCGGCCTGGGCGCCCGGTTCGATGCGGCCCAGGTCGGTGCGGCCGAGGGCGTCGGCGGGGACGCGGGTGGCGGAGGTCAGGACTTTGGCGGGGGGGTTGCCCAGGGCCACCAGGTTGCGGACGGCCAGGTCCAGGGTCAGGGCCGAGCCTGCGATGGTTCCGTCCGGGTTTCGGGGCACGTCGCCCGCCGCCAGGGTGACGTCCACGTCGCCCAACCGGTATCGACCCGGTGGCATCCCGGCGGCCGCCATCGCGTCGGTGACCAGCGCGGTGCGCTCGCCGGCCACGCGCAGGACCAGGGAGCAGACCGGGCCCACGACGTGGTGCAGGTCGGCGATCAGGCCCGGGGTCAGGCGGGGGTCGCTCAGGGCCGCGCCGACCACGCCCGGTTCGCGGTGGCCCAGGCCCCGCTGCGCGTTGAACAGGTGGGTGACCATGGTCGCGCCCGCGTCCGCGGCGGCGGACATCTCGGAGGCGGTCGCGTCCGTGTGTCCGGCCGAGACTCGGATCCCCGTGGCGACGATGCGTCGAATGGCCTCGAGCGCACCGGGAAGTTCGGGGGCGAGGGTGATCAGCGTCAGGGCTTCGCGCACCGTGTCGTCGACGAGCAGCCGGTCGACGAGTTCGGGAGTGGGCTCGCGCAGGTACTTCGGCGGGTGCGTCCCGACCCTGGCAGGGGACAGGAACGGCCCTTCGAGGTGTACGCCCAGGTCGCGCGCGATCGGCTCCGGGGCGAACTTGGCGCGCAGTTCGGCGGCCCGCACGAGGGCCGTCGTGAGCGTGTCCAGGTCGCCGGTGATGAAGGTCGGGCAGAACGCGGTGACGCCGGTCGAGGGCAGCCGCGCGGCGACCTCGCGCCATCCGGTCGCGTCCGCGGCCACGAAGTCGTGTCCGAACGCGCCGTTGAGCTGGAGGTCGATCAGGCCGGGGGTCAGCACGCCGTGCGGCAGTCGTACGCCGTCGGAGTCGGCGAGCCCCTCGGTCACGCCGGTGATCCGGCCCTGTTCCACGTTCACCGAGGTCGGTCCGGTGAATGCCCCGTCGACAAGCACGCGAGGTGCCCCAATGCCGGCCACGCGTGCCCTTCCTTCCCTGCGGGACCGCCAGTGCTGCGCGGCTGAGCGTTCGGCGGCCTCCCGGTGCGGGCCGGGAGGCCGCCGACCATTTTGGTTCAGACCAATCCTGGTTGTCTAGACCAATCCGGGGGGACATGCGGCGCAAACGGCCGATTGGGTGTCAGGATGTGGCGAATCGCAGCACCGACAGGGCCCGCGTCAGATCGGCCGGGGTCAGGTCCGCGCGCGCCGCGAGCCGCAGCCGCGAGATCCCGTCCGGCACCGACGGCGGCCGGAAGCAGCCGACCCGGACGCCGGCCTCCGCGCAGCGCGCCGCGGTGTCGAACGCCACCTGCGGCTCGCCGATCAGCACCGACACGACCGCGCCCTCGGGCTCGGTCACCCGCAGGCCCGACTCGCGGGCGCCGGTCGCCAGCGCGCGGGCGTTCGCGCGCACCGCCTCGGCGAGGTACGGCTCCGCCGCCAGGATCCGCAGCGCCGCCAACGCCGCCGCGGCGCACGCCGGGGCGAGCCCGGTGTCGAAGATGAACGGCCGCGCCGCGTCGACCAGGTGCTCGACCACGCGCCGCGGCCCGAGCACCGCGCCGCCCTGCGAGCCCAGCGCCTTCGACAGCGTCGCGGTCAGCACCACGTCGTCGGCCCCCGCGAGCCCGGCCGCGTGCACCGCGCCCCGACCGCCGGCGCCGACCACCCCGAGCCCGTGTGCCTCGTCCACGAGCAGCGTGGCCCCATATCGCCGTGTGACGGCCGCAAGCTCCGCGAGTGGGGCAATATCCCCGTCCACCGAGAAAACCGCGTCCACGACCACCAGGGCCCGTTCCTCGGCCCGTTCCGCGAGCACCCGAGCCACCGCGGCGACGTCGCGGTGCGGTGTGATCGCCACCCGGGACCGGGAGAGTCGGCACGCGTCCACGATCGACGCGTGGTTGATCGCGTCCGACACGACGAGATCGCCCTTGCCGACGAGGCCGGTGATCACCCCGAGATTGGCGAGGTAGCCGGAGGAGAACACCAGCGCCGCCTCGGCACCCATGTGCGCCGCCAGCTCGTCCTCCAGCTCCGCGTGCAGCGTCGTGGACCCGGTCACCAGTCGGGACCCCGTCGAGCCCCCGCCCCAGGTGCGCACGGCGTGCACCGTGGCCTCCACGACCCGCTCGTGCCGGGACAGGCCCAGGTAGTCGTTTCCGGCCAGATCGAGGCCGCCGGCCTCCGCTTCGCGCGGCCGGAGCCGGCGCCGCAGACCGGCCTCGACACGGCGTTTCTCCTGGACGTCCAGCCAGTCGAGTGGATGGCCGCCGCCGCCGAGCGGCTGCCGGGGCGTGGGCGATTCGGTGGGCATCGAGACCTCGCAGGTGCTGCGGAGTGGGGTGGCCAGGATCGCAGGCCGGATGGAAAGTACGCTGCGTGTGTGCCCTCGATGAACGATCTCGTCCGCCGCTACGGCGCGCTGCCCCCCGCCGATCTCGAGTGGCTGCATCTGCTCGTGTCCGAGTGGCAACTGCTCGCGGACCTGTCGTTCGCCGACCTGGTGCTGTGGATCCCCACCCGCGACGGGCAGTACGTCGCGGTCGCCCAGATGCGCCCGAACACCGGCGCCACCTCGCACCAGGACGACCTGGTCGGCGACTTCGTCCCGCGCGGCCGGCGGCCGATGCTGGACGCGGCCCTGGACGAGGGCCGGATCGTCCGCGAGGGCGACCCGGAGTGGCGCGACGACGTGCCGGTGCGGGTCGAGGCGATCCCGGTCTCGCGGGCCGGCCGGGTGATCGGCGTGATCGCGCGCAACACCAACCTGCTGACCGCGCGTACGCCCAGCCGGCTGGAACTGACCTACCTGCAGAGCGCCGCCGACCTCGCGCAGATGATCGCCGCAGGGACGTTTCCGCACGGGGGCGAACTGCTCGACATGGACGCCTCACCGCGCGTCGGCGACGGGCTGATCCGGCTCGACGTCGACGGCATCGTGCAGTACGCGAGCCCGAACGCGCTCTCCGCCTACCACCGGCTCGGCCTCACCAGCGACCTCGTCGGCTGCCACCTCGGCCGGATCACCGCCGAACTCGCCCCGCACGAGGGGCCGGTCGACGAGGCGATCTCGGCGGTGGCCAGCGGCTGGGCGCCGCGCGAGACCGAGGTCGAGACCCCGGCCGCGGTGGTCCAGCTGCGCGCGATCCCGCTCAAGCCGCGCGGGGAGCGGATCGGCGCGATCATGCTGCTTCGGGACGTCACCGAACTGCGCCGGCGCGAGCGCGAGTTGATCACCAAGGACGCGACCATCCGGGAGATCCACCACCGGGTGAAGAACAACCTGCAGACCGTGGCCGCGCTGCTGCGCCTGCAGGCCCGCCGGATGGACGCGCCGCAGGCCCGGGCCGCGCTCGAGGAGGCGGTCCGCCGGGTCGGCTCGATCGCGATCGTGCACGAGACGCTGTCCCAGACGCTCGACGAGCGGGTGGACTTCGACGAGATCGCCGATCGCGTGCTGTCGATGGTCACCGAGGTGGCCGCGTCGTCGGTGCGGGTGCGCACGGCCCGGCACGGGAACTTCGGCGAACTGATCGCGGAGACCGCGACGCCGCTGGCCATGGTGCTGACCGAGCTGCTCCAGAACGCGCTGGAACACGCCTTCGACGACCCGTCGTTCGTGGACCGCGTCGGCACGTTGGAGGTACACGCCGAGCGGCGCGCGGAGCGCCTGCTGATCACCGTCACCGACGACGGGATCGGCCTGCCGTCGGACTTCGACCCGCAGGTCTCGGGCAACCTCGGCCTGCAGATCGTCCGCACGCTGGTCGGCAGCGAATTGGCCGGTCGCTTCGACATGGTGCCCAACCCGGCCGGCGGCACGATCGTCACGCTCGATCTGCAGATCCGCCAGCGCCGCTGAGCGGCGGGCCCGACCGCACGCGGTCGGGCCCGGTCCCATCCATTCGGGCGGGTCCGAACATCGGGAGGGCAAAAAGCAGTTGCCCCGCCTTGGTCCGAATGGACCCTGACGGGGCAACTGCGAGGTAAAGCCCGGATATCCCGGTGTGATCAGTCGATCTGCCGTGTGATCAGGCGGAGGCGCGTGCGCGGTTGCGGGCGGCGCGGCGCTTGAGAGCGCGACGCTCGTCCTCGCTGAGACCGCCCCACACACCCGCGTCCTGACCGGACTCGAGAGCCCAGCCCAGGCACTGCTCCATCACGGGGCAACGGCGGCAGACCGCCTTCGCCTCCTCGATCTGAAGCAGAGCGGGACCGGTGTTGCCGATCGGGAAGAACAGCTCCGGGTCTTCGTCACGGCAGGCAGCAACGTGGCGCCAGTCCATGCGGTCCAACTCCTCGTGGGTCAGCGGGGGCTTCCGGCCCCGCGCTGTGGCTTGTGAATGTGAACGCTTTCACGAACCCCCCGACAAGCAAGGGGCCGACAAAGTCGGTCCCCAGGTTTGGCAGTGGATTCGGGCGGTGAAGATGACCTTTCGGCCACGTCCCTGCCGCCTCGTAGAGCCTTACAAACCTCGGCCGCCGATACAACCCCCTTGGGCCAGGATTTTTTAAATCATCGGTGTCGACTAGGTCACACCACTACATCGAAGGGGTGAAGCGGTTATTGCGTTCGAGTGAAAGGCCGAAAGGCCCTTCCACTCACACAATCACACGCAGTGCACGGGGAACCCCCCGGAAGGTCACACTCCGATGTTCTCCCAGATGGTCCCCATCGACCTGAAGAGAAACGGGTTCTTCAGCCCGAAGAGTGAACGCATCGCAGTCGTGCAGGGACACGACGTGACGCCCATGTGGAGCATTACCCGTGGAGCCCAGCATCTGGGCCAGATGGCGCAATGTGGGCAGTGTTGACATCCGAGTGAGCGCGAAGAGGTCCAACCCGGTGTCATATGACGCTTCCGGACAGGGATTCAGCGGCCGATTGCCCAAGAACGTCCACGGCACCGCGTTCTGCACTATGCCGAGGCAGATTCCCTCGACCGGATCCAGGCCCGGGACCTCGAGGGTCAGCGGTCCGTGCTTGCGGGTGTCCCGCCCGCCGTAGAAACGGCGCATCGCCGAACGCACGTACAACCCGTGGGTCGATCGCCGGCCCCGCGCCCGGCGGTCCTCGACCCGGCCGACCACGTCCGCGTCGAAACCCAGGCCGCCGCAGAACAGGAACCAGCGCTCGTCGGCCATGCCGAGCCCGATCTCCCGGCTGCGCCCCGCCCGCAGTGCGTCGAGTACGAAGCCGGTCGCCGCCACGGGCTCGTTCGGCATGCCCAGGGAGCGGGCGAAGACGTTGGTGTTGCCGCCCGGGATCACGGCCACCGCCGGCAGCGACGGTGCCGGGCCGTCCACGAGCAGGCCGTTGACGACCTCGTTGATCGTGCCGTCGCCGCCCAGGGCGATCACGAGGTCGAGCCCGTCCTCCGTCGCCTGCCGGGCCAGTTCCGCGGCGTGCCCGCGGTGCTCGGTGCTCACCACGTCGAGCTTGAGGTCGCCGGCGAGCGCGTGCGCCAGGACGTCCCGGGTCCGCTCACTGGTGGTCGTGGCCTTGGGGTTCACGACGAGAAGGGCGCGCATGACGACAGCGTATCTACCGGCTGGTAGGACTCCCGTGGCCCGGACGCGCGCGGGCCCCGGTTACAGTCGTCGGGTGACCGAGAGCCCTTCCTCCCAGGAACAGTCGGACCCCGTCGGGGCCCTCCCCCTCACCTGGCGCGTCTGCACCGCCGTGGTCGGCATCGAGGCGCTCGCGCTGCTCGGCTACTCCCTCTATCTGACCTTCCGGAGCGAGTTCGGCCACCCGTCCAACGCCTCCGAGGGCGTCGCGATCGGCATCTACCTGCTGATCCTGGCCGCCGGGATAGTCGCCGCGTTCGTGGGCATGCTGCGCGGCCGGCGCTGGAGCCGCTCGCCGGCGATCACCGCCAACCTGATCGTGGTCGGCATGGGCTGGTATCTGATCAAGGCCGATCAGATGGCGATCGGGATCGCCACGATGATCGTGGGCGCCGCGACGATCGTGGTCCTCGCGACTCCCACCATGTACAACGCGCTGGAAGCACACCACCAGGCGCGCCAGGCCCCACAGGGCTGAGTGCCGAGCACGCACGACCGCGGCCCCGGACCGAGCGATCGGTCCGGGGCCGCCGTCACGCACGTGTCGGGTGCCGTTCCGCCGCCCGGTGCTACTCCTCGACGAGCAGGCGCTCGCGCAGCTGCGCGAGGGTGCGCGCGAGCAGCCGCGAGACGTGCATCTGCGAGATGCCGACCTCCTGCGCGATCTGGGACTGCGTCATGTTCCCGAAGAAGCGCAGCAGCAGGATCTTCTTCTCGCGCGGCGGAAGCTGCTCCAGGAGCGGCTTGAGCGACTCGCGGTACTCGACGCCTTCCAGTGCGTCGTCCTCGGCGCCCAGGGTGTCGGCGACGGCGGGGGAGTCGTCGTCGGTGTCCGGTACGTCCAGGGACAGCGTGCTGTAGGCGTTGGCCGATTCGAGGCCCTCGAGCACTTCCTCTTCGGAGATCCCGAGTTGGACCGCGAGCTCGGCGACGGTGGGGGAGCGGCCGTTGCGCTGCGAGAGCTCGGCGGTGGCCGAGGTCAACGCGAGCCGCAGCTCCTGGAGCCGGCGCGGAACCCGCACCGCCCAACCCTTGTCCCGGAAGTGCCGCTTGATCTCGCCGACGATCGTCGGGGTCGCGTAGGTCGAGAACTCGACCCCGCGATCCGAGTCGAACCGGTCGACCGACTTGATCAGGCCGATCGTGGCCACCTGGATCAGGTCGTCCAGCGGCTCGCCGCGATTGCGGAACCGGCGGGCGAGATGCTCGACGAGCGGCAGGTGCATCTCCACCAGCCGGTCGCGCACCGCCGCCCGCGCGGGCGGGTCCGATTCGAGTTCCGCGAGCTTGGCGAACAAGCCGCGGGCGATCTCACGGTCGTGGGCGTGGCGTTCGGATCCGGCCCGTCGCCGACTCGGCACCGCGGGACCCGTGGGCCCCGCGGGACCGGTCGGTTCCGCGGCTCCGGCGGCCTGAACGCCACCGTCCATCGTCATGCTCGCGTCGCTCACCATGCCCTCACCCTCCCCTCGGCCGCGCCCGGCGGCCTCGTCGGGTGAGGCCGCGCTCGGCTGCGGTTCGTTGGCCGCGCCTTCGACACCACTGCTCACGTCTGCTCCGGCCCGCCACCGCGCTTCTTGTGCAGGCTGATGCTGACCACCTTGTCCTCGTTCACCGTCGCGTCCACCTCACCGGCGAGAGCCGACAGGACGGTCCAGGCGAACGTGTCGCGCGCGGGTGTTCGGCCGTCGGTGGTCGGCGCCGACACGGTGACGTGCAGCGCGTCGCCCACGAGGTTGAACACGCAGGAGAGGATTCCGTTGGGTACGGCCTGGTCGAGCAGCATCGCGCAGGCCTCGTCGACCGCGATGCGCAGATCCTCGATCTCGTCGAGGGTGAAATCGAGCCGAGCCGCGAGGCCCGCCGTGGCAGTGCGCAGGACGGAGAGATAGGCACCTTCGGCAGGCAGTCGGACCTCGACGAAGTCACGCTGTCCGGTGCCGGCTTCGTCCGCCGTGTGTGCGGATCGCTGGGACACCCTCACCTCCAAGGTGCTGCTGTGGGTGGCCGCCAGGGCGGTCACCACCGATGTCGGGGGGAACCCCAGCGACGCTACCGCGCCGGCCGGCAACTGTCGTCACCGATGCGGGAATGGCCGAAGCGACTGTCTACCCGACGGTACGTCACGATATGTGATTTGACGAGTACGTAGTGTACCGGACTTTGGTAATTTCGCATGGCGAGATCATGCCGTCCATGTACATGTGCCACAGTCCGCCGCCGATCAACCCGCAAATGTCAGGCATGTCTGTCCGGCTGTGGATCACGAGCCTTGCGCCTGGCCCGATACAGCGCGACATTCGCGCGGGTCGCACACCGATCCGAGCAGTGCCGGCGGGACCGATTCGCGGACAGGTCGAGGAACACGTTGCGGCACGGTTGGGCGTGGCACACGCCCAGGCGTTCGATGCCGTGCGCGGACAACTGGACCGCGAGTCCCATGCCGGCTATCGCGGCGAAGCCCTCCGCCGCGCCGACCGCGTCGCCCGCCAGGTGCAGGTGCCACGGGCTCGCGTCGTGGCCGGTCAGGCGCGGATGCACGGGGAACTCGGCGAGCACGCCGTTGAGCGTCGCGACCGCGTCGGCCTCGCGGCCGGCTGCGGCGTCGGTGAAGACCGCCCGCAGCCGGGTGCGGACCGAGCGCAGGCGGGTCACGTCGCCGTCCGTCACTCGGGGCGGGATCCGCCGAACGGGTGCGATCAGCTCCAGCACGTCCTCGGCGGAGCGCAGCAGGTCAACACCGCGCGCGGGCTGCTCGGTGTTGACCAGGCGGACCGCGTGCTCGGCGTAGGCGGAGAGATCCAACGGCTGCCCTTCGGTCGCGGTCGCGGGCCGGGGCCGCGACCAACGAACCCGCCGGTTCGATTTCACGCGCGTTACGCGCGATTCATCGGGGTCGGATGTGGCGGCGGTTACTGTCACCCTACTGCGGGTGGCACTAGCGTCTCGTCCAGTTGCAACAAGGGGTCTGGCGCACCATCACAAAAAGGTGGCAATCGGTTCATCGCCCCGTCGTACCCCCATGTGGGGGGTGTGCCAAAATCGGCGTCACGGGTGACCCCCGTAACCTCAGCCGGATCATGTGCGCTGCACGAAGCGCCGATGTCGCTGAGGCCCGCAGCCTGCGATCGCGCTCTGAGAGCTGCACCTTCTACTGACGATGTTGACTAAGGGGTCACTGTGGCAGCGGAGATCATCCCCACGGACAGCACGGCGACGGACGAACTCGATCCGGTCTTCGCCCTGCACCGCGGCGGCAAGATGGAAGTCCGTTCGACGGTTCCGGTGCGCAACCGGGACGACCTGTCCCTCGCCTACACGCCCGGCGTGGCACGTGTCTGCACGGCCATCGCCGAGAACCCGGAACTCGTCCACGAGTACACCTGGGTGTCCAACACGGTCGCCGTCATCACCGACGGCACCGCGGTGCTCGGCCTGGGCGACATCGGGCCGGCCGCCTCGCTTCCGGTCATGGAGGGCAAGGCGATCCTGTTCAAGGAGTTCGCCGGCATCGACGCCGTGCCGCTCGCCCTCTCCTGCACCGACGTCGACGAGCTGGTCGACACGATCGCCCGGCTCGCGCCGTCGTTCGGCGGCATCAACCTCGAGGACATCAGCGCCCCGCGCTGCTTCGAGGTGGAGCGCCGGCTCCAGGAGCGACTGAACATCCCGGTCTTCCACGACGACCAGCACGGCACCGCGATCGTCGCGCTCGCCGCGCTGCGCAACGCGGCGACCGTCACCGGGCGGCAGCTGTCCGACCTGCGCGCGGTCATCTCCGGCGCGGGTGCGGCCGGCATCGCGATCGCCAAGATCCTGATCGAGGCCGGCATCGGCGACCTGTGCGTCGTGGACAGCCGCGGCATCGTGCACGAGGGCCGCGACGACCTCACGACGATCAAGCGGATGATCGCCGAGCTGACCAACAAGGCCAAGCTCAAGGGCGGCATCGAGGTCGCGATGGACGGTGCCGACGTCTTCCTCGGGGTGTCCGCGGGCAAGGTGTCCGAGGAGGTCGTGGCGACGATGGCGCCCCAGGCGATCATCTTCGCGATGGCCAACCCGGACCCGGAGATCGACCCGGACCTCGCGCACAAGTACGCGGCCGTGGTCGCGACCGGGCGCAGCGACTACCCGAACCAGATCAACAACGTGCTCGCCTTCCCGGGCGTCTTCGCGGGCGCCCTGTCGGTGCGCGCGAAGCGGATCACCGAGGGCATGAAGGTCGCCGCCGCCGAGGCGCTGGCCGCGGTCGTCGCCGACGAGCTCGCGCCGGACTGCGTGATCCCGTCGCCCTTCGACGAGCGGGTCGCCCCGGCGGTCACCAAGGCCGTGGCCGAGGCCGCCCGCAGGGACGGCGTCGCGCGCATCTGAGCCGCGGCCCGCGGATCGACGATCGCCCGACGGCTCCTCGCCGACCGTCCGACGATCGATCGGGATCCGTGGCGATCCGCCGCCGCGAGGGGCCTGCCCGGTCGGGTGGGCCCCTCGCGTCAGTAGGGTTTCCCCATGTTTGCCGTGAGTGCCGTGAGCATCGATGCCCAGGATCCGCTGTCCGGTCTCCGGCTCGGGGAACGACCCGAGCCGGGTCACGACGGGGCCCTGCCGCCCGGGTGGACGACCGTGACCGTCAGGGCCGCGTCGCTCAACCACCACGACCTGTGGACGCTCAAGGGCGTGGGCATCACCGAGAAGCAGCTGCCGATGATCCTCGGCTGTGACGCCGCCGGGATCGACGAGGACGGCAACGAGGTCGTCGTGCACTCGGTCATCGGCGGCCTCGGCACGGACGAGCCCCGGTCGATCCTGACCGAGCGCTACGACGGCACATTCGCCGAGAAGGTCGCCGTACCGCGCTGGAACCTGCTGCCCAAGCCCCCCGAGCTGTCCTTCGAGCAGGCCTGCTGCCTGCCCACGGCCTGGCTGACCGCGTACCGGATGCTGTTCACCAACTCGGGCGTGCGCCCCGGCGGCACGGTGCTCGTCCAGGGCGCCGGCGGCGGCGTGGCCACCGCGCTCGTGGTGCTCGGCAAGGCGGCCGGCTACCGCATGTGGGTGACCAGCCGGGACGAGGCCAAGGGCGCTCGCGCGGTCGAGCTCGGCGCCGACGCGGCGTTCGCGTCGGGGGCCCGGCTGCCCGAGCGGGTCGACGCGGTGATGGAGACCGTCGGCGCCGCCACGTGGTCGCACTCGGTCAAGAGCCTCAAGCCCGGCGGCACGATCGTGATCTCCGGCGCGACGTCCGGCGACCGGCCGCAGGCCGCCGAGCTGACCCGGATCTTCTTCCAGGAACTGCGCGTGGTCGGCTCGACGATGGGCGACAAGGACGAGCTCGCGGGCCTGATCCGGCTGTGCGCGCAAAGCGGTGTGCGGCCGGTGATCGACACCGTGCTGCCGCTCACCGAGGCGACCGAAGGGTTCCGCCGGCTGGCCGAGGGCGACCTGTTCGGCAAGATCGTGCTCACCAACCAGCCCGGCACCAACTAGTGTCGCCGGCCCGGCGGATGCCCGGGTCGTCTCGGAAGGACCGCCGGATGCCGTTGTCCCGCCGCCGCGTGCTCGCCCTCGGGGCCGGTACGGGGGCCGTCGCGGTGTCCACCGGCGTGCTCGCCGCGTGTGGCGGCCACGCGCTGCGCGAGGGCGGCACACTGGCCGTCGGCCTGCCGCGGCTGCCGGCCGTGCTCAACCCCGTGTACGCCACGGCGGAGGCCACGCGGTGGATCGCGGACCCCGTCGTCGAGGCGCTGTACACCTACCGCGACGACACCACGATCGGCCCGGTGCTGGCCGGGGCCGACCCGGTGATCGCGCCGGACGGGCTGAGCTGGACGATCCGGCTGCGGGCGGGCGTGCGCTTCCACGGCGGCGACCCGTTCACCGCCGAGCACGTCGTGGCGTGCCTGCGCCGGGTGAACGACGCGGCCACCGCGGGGGACTGGGCGCCCTACCTCGCGGGCCGGTTCGGAGTCGTCTCCGCGCCGGATCCGCAGACCGTGCGGATCGAGCTGCCGCGGCCCTTCGGCGCGCTCCGGGTCTTCCTCGCCTGCCTGCCGATCCCGCACCAGGCGACCTTGGGCGACCCGCGGGCGCTGGTGGGCACCGGGCCGTTCCGGTTGGCGAGCGCGACCGAGGGCATGGTCGCGCTGCGGCGCGATCCCGAGTACCGGGGCAAGGCCGCGCCGCTGGACGGCATCGAGTTCCGCGCGTCCGCCGACGGCGTCGCCGATCTGAAGGCGGGTCGGCTCGGCGTGTACCCGCGACCGGCGCCCGACCAGGTCCGGCGGCTGCGCAAGGCCGACGACACCCGTGTCCAGGAGGCGAGCGGGCCGGCCGACCTCGTCCTGCTGCCGAACCTGCGCCGGGCGCCCTTCGACAACGTCGGGGTCCGCCGCGCGCTCGCGTTCGGGATGGACCGCACGCGGGTGTCGCAGGAGGTGTACAAGGGCGCGGCCGTGATCGGGCAGGGACCGCTCGGGCCCGGCAACGAGGGCTGGGACGCCGAGTTCACGCCGTACGGCCGCGGTGTCAGCCCGACCGCGACTCCCAAGCCGAGCGCTAGTGCGACGGCGGGGCCGACGGTCGCGCCGGAGCGGGTGCGGGCGATGCTCGGCGAGGGCGGGGTGCCGCCCGGGGTGCGCTTCACGCTGCTCGCGGTGGTCGGGGAGGCGTCGGAACTGCCGGATGTGGCTCGGGTGTTGGCCGAGGGGTGGAACCGGATCGGGTTCGCCGTCACGGTCGAGAACGTGGACGCCGCGGCGTGGGCCGGGCGGCGGCGGGCGGGGGACTTCGACGTGGCGCTGGTGGACAACCGGGCGTCGTACGCGGTGGGGCGGAGCGCGTTCGCGGTGCTTTCACCTGCGGTGTCCACGAGCGGGGACAGCACCGGGTATGTGAACGCCGAGGTCGATCGGTTGGTCGAGGAGGCGTGGGGGACGGCGGACAACGCGCGTCGGGCCATGCTTTGTCGCCTTGCCGGCGAGATTGTGGCTCGGGATGCGGTGGTGATTCCGCCGGTGTATCCGAAGGTCGCGGTGGGGCGGACGGGGCGGGTCGAGGCGGTCGATGCGGATCAGCTCGCTGTGGGGCGGGTGGAGTTGGCGACGCTGCACTTGCGTGAGTGACGCGGGTGGCCTCAAGCGCCGGCCGGGCTGGGTTTGGCCTCAAGCGCCGGCCGGGCTGGGGTGGCCTCAAACGCCGGCCGGGCTGGAATGGTTTGGTCGGCTTGGGTGTGCCGGGTGGCTCTTCGGGTGGCCTCAAGCGCCGGCCGGGCTGGGGTGGTTTGGTTGGCTTGGGTGTGCTGGGTGGGGTTTCGGGTGGCCTCAAGTGCCAGCCGGGCTGGGGTGGTTTGGTTGGGCTGTGGGGGCTCGGCCGGCGTTGGGGGTTGGTTGGGTCAGGTGGTCTTGTCCGGGGGGTCGAAGACCTGTCGTAGGTCGTGGAGGGCCTTGACGAGGATGTTGCGGGCCTGGTCGATCTGGGTGGTGGTGACGCCTGCCTGGTGGGCCAGGGGGGTGATTTCCTGGCGGAGGCGGTCCACCACGCGTTCGATGTCGAAGGGTTCCGGGCGGGGTGGGTGGTCGGTTTCCTTCGACCAGGCGTCGTTCGCGCGTTCGCGGGCGGGCGGTTCCGGGGTGGGGCCGAAGCGGCGTCGCAGTTCGCGTTCCAGGTTGTTCAGGCTCGGCTTGCCGGCCAGGTCGACCAGGTTGTGCGCGAGGCCCTCGGCGAGGTCGGCCATCTTCTGCGAGAAGATCGGCTCCCACGGCGAATCCGGCGCCGGACGGCTCGGCTTCGGGTCCGCGGCCGTGCCGCGAGCGGCGCCCCGCACCTCGCGGGCCGCCTTGCCCAGTTCCTCGCGCAGGCTCTGCGCCGACGTGCGCACCTCGTCCCGGATCTCCCGGGCCCGCTCGTAGACCGACTCGTGGATCTGCGCCTCCAGTTGCTCCAGCTCCGCGCTCCGCTCGGCCAGCTCGGCCCGACCGGCGTCGGTGATGCTGTAGACCTTCCGGCCGCCCTCGACCGTGTGCTCGACCAGGCCCTCCTGCTCGAGCTTGGCGAGCCGCGGGTAGACCGTCCCCGCCGAGGGGGCGTAGAGGCCCATGAAGCGGTCGTGCAGCAGCCGGATGACCTCGTAGCCGTGTCGGGGGCTCTCGTCGAGCAGCTTGAGCAGGTACAGCCGCAGGCGGCCGTGACCGAAGACCGGGGTCATGCGATCACCTTTCCCTCCGGGGCGCGGCGCAGCAGCGTCACGTCGCCCGATACCGAGTTGATCTGGAGCCGCCCCGAGCCCTCGCCGAGCGTGCCGCTGACGTGACGGGCGCCGAACCTGCCGGTCGCGGTCAGCTCGTCGAACGCCGAGTCGACCGAACCGCCGGCGCTGCGCACGTCCACGCGCATGTCGCCGTGGTGCGGCAGCCGTACCGTGAGTTCGCCGGAGACCGTGCTCAGCTGCACGTTGCTGCGGCCGACCGCGTCCAGGTCGAGGATCATCGGCCCGGAGACCGAGTTGGCCCGGACCCTACCGCCCGTGCCCTCGATCACCGTGAGCGAACCCGCCACGGTCACCACTTCGAGATCGCCGGCCATCGACTCGGCGTCCACCGAGCCGGAGATCGTGTTGGCGTCGACGGTGCCGGTCAGGCCGACCAGAGTCAGGTCGCCGCCGATGCTGCGCGCCGTCGTCGTGCCGTGAATGCCCGAGACGGTCGCGTGTGCGGAGACCACGCCGATCTCGACGGTGCAGTCCCACGGCACGGCCAGCGAGACCTCCGCGTGCCGCTTGGTGAGCGCGCGCCCTTCCGTCATGAACGCCTTGAGGTCGGTGTGCCGGTGCCGCGCGTTCTGGAACCAGGCCATGAGCGACTTCTTGGTCAGGTCCTCGTACGAGACGACCAGTTCGCCGCTCACCTCGTCGTGGGTCACCAGGAGCGGCGGACCCTCGACGGCGTGCACCTCCAGGCGCGGCGGCCCGTCGGTGCCCACGACGTCCACGAGGCCGCCGATCGTGCGCACGCGCAGGACGCGTACGGGGTCGAGCGTGAGGTCTTGCGGTCCCTCGATCATCCATCGGGACATGGACCCTCCCCTTCGGGTCGGTGCCGAACGCGATATATCGCGAGGTCTGTCATTCACGATATATCGCGTCCGTCGAACGTCAAGGGAACCATCGGGTCTGGTTTCGACGTTTCTCGATGCCGAGGGAACTTCCGCGCACCGAAACACTTCGCGCCCGCACCTGCGCGCACGGACATCAGCCAGACGGCACCACGGGGGCAGTTCGCATGCCATTCACGCTCAGCCATATCGCCGCGGTGCTGCCGCTCCAGGGGGCGACCCGCACCGGCACCACCGCCGGGAGCGGCGGCGGCCGACACGGCCCGCTGGTCGCGTCGGCGCTCGCCTTCGGCGCGATGGCCCCGGACGTGATCCTGTTCGTGAACCTGGACTTCCTGCCGGTCGCCGCCGACCGCTCGGCCACGCACCAGCTGTGGCCCGGGGTGCTCGCCCTCGACGTGGTGCTCACCGTGTTACTGGTGACCGGCTTCCACCTGCTCGCGAGACCGCTGCTCGTGCTGCTCCCGGACGGGATCCGGGGGCGCCTGGAGGAGCCGCTCCGGCCGCGCCTGCCGGGCCGGCTGTACGCCGCCGCGCGCGCCCGCAAACCGTTCGTCCGGGAGACCCTCGCGGTGTGCGTGTGGTTCGTGGTCTCGGCGATCCTCGGCGGGCTCACCCACCTCGGGTGGGACGCGTGGACGCACCACGACGATCCCGGGGTCGCGCACGTGCTGCCCGAGTTGCGCCGGGAGTTCTTCGGCCTGCGGCCGGGCTACGTGCTGCTGCAGCACGTCAGCACGGCGGTCGGGCTGATCGTGTCCGCGGTGTGGACGTGGCGCTGGATCGGTCGGCTGCCCGAGCGACCGGTCGCGGGTCCGCGGATGCCGGTCGGGGGGCGCCTGGCCGTGTTCGGCGCGCTGGTGCTGCTCGGCGTGCTCGGCGCCGCCAGGACCCTGCTGCCGTTCCCCGACGGCCGCGTGCCCGCCTTCGAGGTGCTCGGTTTCAACGCCGCGACCGGATTCGGCCGCGGCCTCGCGGTGGGGTTGGTCCTGTACGGGCTCCTGTGGCCCCTGTGGCGCAACGCCACGGTCCGCCGGACCACCGACGCCTGAGACCACCCGCCGGGTCGTCTACTCGTCGTCCTCGTCGTCGTCCAGGCGGGCCAGCCAGGTCGCCAGTCGCTCGACGGGGGTCTCGAACTCGGGGTTGAGGTCCACGAACGTGCGCAGCTGTTCGGCCAGCCACGCGAGGGACACCTCCTCCTCGCCGCGCCGCTTCTCCAGCTCCTCGATGCCGCGGTCCGTGAAGTACATGCTCTCCGACTCCGGTGTTGTGGATGTTGTGGGTGTGGTGGGACGCGGGGGCGGGCGGCGGCCCGGGCGAGCAAACGGCTCCGCCCCGGCGCGCATCGTACGCGCGCCGGGGCGGAGCCGTTGCATCAGCCGAGGGCGACGATCAGCTCATCGCTTCCTCGACCAGGCCCTGCTGTTCGGCCTCGTGCCGCTTGGCCGAACCGACCGCGGGCGACGAGGACGACGGACGCGCGATCCGACGCGGCGCCGGGAGGCCGTACTCGACCAGGTTGAGCGCGATGAACGGCCACGCACCCTGGTTGGTCGGCTCCTCCTGGGCCCAGACGAGCTCCAGGTCCTTGCCGTAGCGGTCCAGACCGTACCGCTCCAGCTCGGTCTTGAGCTCGGCCACGGGCAGCGGGTAGAGCCGCTCCACGCGCACGAGGGCGACGTCGTCACGGCCCGACTTGGCCCGTCCGGCGGCCAGGTCGTAGTGGAACTTGCCGGAGGACATGACCACGCGCTTGACCTTGCTCGGGTCCACCGTGGTGTCCCCGATGACCGGCTGGAACTGCCCGGTGGTGAACTCCTCGATCTTCGACGCGGCGGCCTTCAGGCGCAGCATCGACTTCGGGGTGAACACCACGAGCGGCTTGTGGTGCGGGTTGAGCGCCTGCCAGCGCAACAGGTGGAAGTAGTTGCTCGGCAGGGTCGGCGCGGCCACCGTCATGTTGTTCTGCGCGCACATCTGCAGGTAGCGCTCGATGCGAGCGGACGAGTGGTCCGGGCCCTGGCCCTCGTAGCCGTGCGGAAGCAGCAGGACCACACCGGAGTGCTGGTGCCACTTCTGCTCGGCCGACGAGATGAACTCGTCCATGATCGACTGCGCGCCGTTGGCGAAGTCGCCGAACTGCGCCTCCCACAGCACCAGCGACTGCGGCCGGGCCAGCGAGTAGCCGTACTCGAAGCCCATCGCGGCGAACTCGCTGAGCAGCGAGTCGTACACGGTGAACTTGGCCTGGTCGTCGGACAGGTTCGCGAGCGGCGTGTACTCGGCGCCGGACGTGCGGTCCACCAGGACCGAGTGCCGCTGGCCGAAGGTGCCGCGCCGGCTGTCCTGACCGGCGAGCCGCACCGGGCGACCCTCCATCAGGAGCGAACCGAACGCGAGCGTCTCGCCCATCGCCCAGTCGATCGTGCCGTCCTCGACCATCGCCGCACGGCGCTGCAACTGCGGCTGCAGGCGCGGGTGCACGGCGAAGGTTTCGGGCAGCGAGACCTGCGACTCGACGATCCGCTTGACCGTCTCGTGCGGGATGCCGGTCGGGTCGATCCGCGGGAACGCGATGTCGGCCGCCGGGGCCGCCGGAGCGACCTGCGGCGCCTGCGGCGCGGTGGCCTGCCGGACCTCGGAGAAGACCTTCTCCAGCTGGTCCTGGTAGTCCTTCAGCGCCTGCTCGGCCTCTTCGACGGTGATGTCGCCACGACCGATGAGGGCCTCGGTGTAGAGCTTGCGCACCGAGCGCTTCTTGTCGATCAGGTCGTACATCAGCGGCTGCGTGAACGACGGGTTGTCGGCCTCGTTGTGGCCCCGGCGCCGGTAGCAGATGAGGTCGATCACGACGTCCTTGTGGAACGTCTGCCGGTACTCGAACGCGAGCTGCGCGATCCGCACGCACTGCTCGGGGTCGTCGCCGTTCACGTGGAAGATCGGCGCCTCGATCATCCGCGCGACGTCGGTCGCGTAGATCGACGAGCGGGACGAGGCCGGGGAGGCGGTGAAGCCCACCTGGTTGTTGATCACCACGTGGATCGTGCCGCCGGTGCGGTATCCGCGCAGCTGCGACATGTTGAGCGTCTCGGCGACCACACCCTGGCCCGCGAACGCGGCGTCGCCGTGCAGCAGGAGCGGCAGGACCGGGAAGTCGGCGCCCTCCATGTCGATGATGTCCTGCTTGGCGCGCACGACGCCCTCGAGGACCGGGTCGACGGCCTCCAGGTGCGACGGGTTCGCCACCAGCGACACCTTGACCTGCGCGCCGTCCTCGGAGGAGAACGTGCCCTCGGCGCCGAGGTGGTACTTCACGTCGCCCGAGCCGTGCATCGACTTGGGGTCGATGTTGCCCTCGAACTCGCGGAAGACCTGGGCGTAGGACTTGCCGACGATGTTGGTCAGCACGTTCAGCCGGCCGCGGTGCGCCATGCCGATCGCGACCTCGTCGAGACCGTCCTCGGCCGCGGCCGAGATGATCGCGTCGAGCAGCGGGATGGTGGTCTCGCCGCCTTCGAGGGAGAAGCGCTTCTGGCCGACGTACTTGGTGGCCAGGAACGTCTCGAAGGCCTCGGCCGCGTTCAGCCGGCGCAGGATCCGCAGCTGGTCCTCGCGGTCCGGCTTGGCGTGCGCGACCTCGACCCGCTGTTGGATCCAGCGGCGCTGGTCCGGGTCCTGGATGTGCATGTACTCGATGCCGACGGTGCGGCAGTAGGTGTCCCGCAGGACACCGAGCACGTCGCGCAGCGACATCAGCGACTGGCCGGCGAAGCCGCCGACCGCGAACTCGCGCTCCAGGTCCCACAGCGTCAGCCCGTGCTCGACCACGTCGAGGTCCGGGTGCCGGCGCTGCTTGTACTCGAGCGGGTCCGTGTCGGCCATCAGGTGACCGCGGACCCGGTACGAGTGGATGAGCTCCTGGACGCGCGCCGTCTTGTTGACGTCGTCCTCGTGTGTCGCGGAGATGTCCTGCACCCAGCGCACGGGCTCGTACGGGATGCGCAGCGAACGGAAGATCTCCTCGAAGAAGCTGTCTTCGCCGAGCAGGAGCTGGTTCATCCGGCGCAGGAACTCGCCCGACTGGGCGCCCTGGATGATGCGGTGGTCATACGTGCTGGTCAGCGTGAGTGTCTTGCTGACCGCGAGGCGGGACAGGGTGTCCGCGGACGCCCCCGCGAACTCCGCCGGGTAGTCCATCGCACCCACGCCGACGATCGTGCCCTGACCGGGCATCAGGCGCGGCACCGAGTGCACGGTGCCGATGCCGCCCGGGTTGGTCAGCGAGATCGTCACTCCGGCGAAGTCGTCCACCGTGAGCTTGTTCGAGCGGGCCCGCCGGACGATGTCCTCGTATGCCTGCCAGAAGGCGAAGAAGTCCATCTCGTCGGCCTTCTTGATGGCCGCCACCACGAGCTGGCGGTCACCGTTGGCCTTCGTCAGGTCGATCGCCAGACCGAGGTTGACGTTCGCCGGCTTGACCAGGAAGGGCTTGCCGTCCCGCTCCTCGAACGCGTGGTTCATCGAGGGCATCGACTTGGCCGCCTGGACGAGCGCGTAGCCGATGAGGTGCGTGAAGGAGACCTTGCCACCGCGAGCACGCTTGAGGTGGTTGTTGATCACGATCCGGTTGTCGATCAGCAGCTTGGCCGGAACGGCCCGCACGCTGGTCGCGGTGGGGATCGTGAGCGACGATTCCATGTTGATCGCGACACGTGCCGACGGGCCCTTGAGCTGGACGGCCTCGGGGGACGCGGCGGGTTGCTTCGCGGGCGCGGCGGGTGCCTTGGCGGCGGGTGCCTTCGCGGGCGTCGCGGGTGTGGCGACCTTGGCGGCGGGGGCCGGAGCGGGAGCCGGAGTGTCGGCCGGGGTCGGCGTCGACGACGGCGCCGAATCCTGTACACCTGCCGTCACCATCGGATGGCTCGGCGCGGGGGCCGGAGTCGTCGCCGCCGCAGCGGTGGACGACACTGCGGCCGTCGTCACACTTGTCGGGGGTTGCGCCGGGGTCGGCGCGGGAATGCTTCCGGAGTTGTTCGCGTTGCTCGTTGCTGGTGTGGGGCCGCTAGGGCTTGCCACGGTGGCTTGACCGGCGGTCGTCGACGGAGTCGACGGTTCGCTGGGCTTGTAATCGGCGAAGAAGTCCCACCAAGCACGATCCACCGAGTTGGGATCTTGCAAATATTGCTGGTAAATCTCGTCGACGAGCCACTCGTTGGGGCCGAAGCTGGCCATCGGGTTGCTAGGGGACTGTGACGACACGGCGGCAACCGCCCTCTTCCGCTTCCTGGGGTGGTGGACAGCGGGAAACAAGGCTACGCCCTTTGACCTGTGTCGCGCAGGCCCCTCGGCCTTCGCGTCGCGTAGATCACAAACGGTTGACTGTTTAGTCGCGTTTGTTGCTTCCCGCCGTATTGGTGGTCACGGAACGTCATGTCGGGATCGTCCCGTGCAGTAGTGGCACGATGACCTGATTACACCGGGTCACCGGGCAGAAGCACTCGGATACGGCACCCATGGCTCGATTCGGCTACGGAAATATCACCCCCATGAAGATCCACGGCCCACCGTGCGATCGCGAGCCCGAGACCGGTCCCCCCATCGGTGGACGAACTCTCGCCGCCGCGGGTGAACCGTTCGAAGACCCGACCGCGTTCGCCGTGCGGAATGCCGGGACCCTCGTCCTGGACTTCGAGGCGAAGACTTCCGGGGCCCTCGTCGCGCCGCGCGTGCAGACTCACCGTGCCACCGAAGGGGCTGTGCCGGCACGCGTTGGCCACCAGATTTGTCACAACCTGATGCAGCCGTTCGGGATCGGCCACCGCGGTGAGATCGGCCGGGACGACGTCGACGACGAAGTGAACGTCGCTGCCCAGGGCCCCTGTCTCGTCGGTGAGCGCGGCCAGGAACGGCCGCACGGCGAACTCGCGCGCGTGCAGCGGCACGGCCCCCGAGTCGAGCCGGGAAAGGTCGAGAAGTTGTGACACGAGTCGACCCAGACGCGCGGTCTGGGTGAGCGCGAGACCCAGCGTGTCGGGGTCGGGCTTCTGGACGCCGTCGACCATGTTCTCCAGGACGGCGTGCAGTGCGGAGATCGGGGTGCGCAGCTCGTGCGAGACGTTGGCGACCAGTTCGCGGCGATGTCGGTCGACCGCCTCCAGGTCGGCGGCCATCCGGTTGAACGCGGTCGCGAGTTGGCCCACCTCGTCGCGCGAGGTGGCGCGCACCCGGCGCGAGTAGTCGCCGCGGGCCATCGCCTGCGCGGCCGCGGTCATCTCGCGCAGCGGCGACGTCATCCCGTGCGCGAGCACGAGGGTCACCGCCAGGCAGGCGAGCGAGGTGGACACCAGCATGTACCGGAAGCGGACCTCGGCCCGCAGCCCCAGGATGATCAGCAGCGTCGAGACGAAGACCGACGCGATCACGAGCACGCCGAGCTTGGCCTTGATCGAGCGCAGCCGATCGAGCGGCCGCAGGTTGCCGCGTCGCAGACGGGCGCGCAGCGGCCTGGTGGTGCGGGGGCCGGCGAGGTTCAGGACGGTGCCTCCAACGCGTAGCCCACGCCGTGCACGGTGCGGATCCACTCGGCGCCGAGCTTGCGGCGCAGGGCCTTGACGTGGCTGTCCACGGTGCGGGTCCCGGACGCGTCGACCCAGTCCCACACCTCGGCGAGCAACTGCTCGCGCGAGAGCACGGTGCGCGGGCGCGACGCGAGGCACACCAGCAGGTCGAACTCGGTCGGGGTCAGGTGTACCTCGTCGGCGTCGAGCTGCACGCGCCGCTGGGAGCGGTCGATCCGCAGCGCGCCCAAATGCAGCGCCGCTTCGGGGGACGCGGCCCGGGCGGCCGTCTCGGCGCGCTCCATCCGGCGCAGCAGCACGTGCACGCGCGCGACCAGCTCGCGCATCGAGAACGGCTTGGTCATGTAGTCGTCGGCGCCCACCGCGAGGCCGACCAGGAGGTCGGTCTCGTCGTCGCGCGCGGTCAGCATGAGCACCGGCAGGCCCGGGTGCAGCGCCTGGAGCCGGCGGCACACCTCCAGGCCGTCGAGACCCGGCAGCATCACGTCGAGCACGACGAGATCCGGCCGGGTCGCCGCGGCCCGCTCCAGCGCGGAGGGGCCGTCGGGCGCGGTGATCGCGCCGAAGCCCTCGGCGCGCAGCCGCGCGGCCACCGCGTCGGCGATCATGGGCTCGTCCTCGACCACGAGTACGAGCCGCTTCTCCCCCGTCGGGTCGGTCATACGGGCAGCCTACGTACCGCCGGCCGGCGACGTGTGCGAGTTGGCGAGGCTCCCTCGAACCGGGGAGGCCCTTACGACGTCATGAGGAGAGTGTGGTCGCGAGTCCCCCACGCGGGGCGGCCCCGATTGGTACTTCAGAGGGAGGATCGGTCTAACCTGGTCCGTCTACCCTGGCTGGAGCGTTGCAGCCGGGCCGCCGACCGCCCGTGATCCGGAGCGGTTCACGACCGGGGCGGCGACCGCGTGAACAGCGTGAACAGCCTGTACAGCCGGCACAACCGACAGCTTTGGGGGACGTGGTGAAGGGCAACGTCACGGAGGATTCCTCCCACGAGGTCGGTGCGCGCCGGCAGTCGCCGCCGACCGCGCAGGCGGCTTCGGTGACGGGTGCCGACACGGCGGCCGACCGGGTGGCGGAGCCGGACGCCGAGGCGGTCAAGGCCCGCCGCAAGCGGCTCTTCCGGGAGGCGGTCCGCGAGCTGATCCTGGTCGCGCTGCTGTTCGGGGTGTACAAGCTCGGCCGCGGACTGGCCTCGGGCGCGGAGTCCGACGCGTTGTCGAACGCCAAGCAGCTGCTGACCATGCAGAAGGACCTGCGGCTGCCGGACGAGGGCGCGATCCAGCACTGGTTCATGCAGTCGCACGCGGCCATCACGTTCTGCAACAAGTACTACGCGTACGTGCACTTCCCGGCGACCGTCGGCTTCCTGCTCTGGCTGTGGATACGCCACCGCGAGCACTACAAGTGGGTCCGCAACATCCTCGCGCTGATGACGGGCGCCGCGCTGATCATCCACATCCTGGTCCCGCTGGCGCCGCCGCGGAAGATGCCGGGCTTCATCGACACGGGCATGGTTTCGGGCGACTCCCCGTACGCGGGCGCGGGTGAGAAGATCGCGAACCAGTTCGCGGCGATGCCGTCCCTGCACGTGGGCTGGGCGGTGGTGGTGGCCCTGGGCGTCGCGGCGGTGTGGCGCACGGCCGGCACCGGTCGGCGGGTGGCGGGCTGGGTGGTGTGGCTGCACCCGGCGATCACGCTGCTGGTGGTCGTGGTGACGGCGAACCACTATTGGCTGGACGCGGTGGTCGCGGTGCTGTTGATGATCTTCGCGCTGGCGGTGTTGCCGGCCCCGGAGCAGGATCCGCGGGCGCGAGTGGCCCGGCGGATTCCGGCGCCGCGGATTGCGCGATAGGGCGACCGGCGACCGGGTCTCCGGCGTTGTGACACGGCCGGCGCCGACAGGGCGACCGACCGGCGCGACGGCGCGGCTTTTCGGGTCGGATGGATCGCGGCCCCGTCGGGGCATGATGCACAGATGCCCGTCACCTTCCCCCCAGGGGGCATTCGCGCCAAGTCGGCCCCGGGGCGCTGGGTGCTCCTCGCCACCGTGCTCGGTTCCGGCATGGCCATGCTCGACTCGACCGTGGTCAACGTGGCGCTGCCGAGCATCGGACAGAGCTTCGACACGTCCCTCGCGGCGCTGCAGTGGACCGTCAACGCGTACACGCTCACGCTCGCCGGGTTGATCCTGCTCGGCGGCGCGCTCGGCGACCGGTACGGCCGTCGGCGGGTGTTCGTGATCGGCGTGGCCTGGTTCGCGGTGGCGTCGCTGCTGTGCGGCATCGCCCCCGACGTCGAGACGCTGATCGCGGCCCGCGCGCTCCAGGGGATCGGCGGGGCGTTGCTCACCCCCGGTTCGCTCGCGATCATCCAGGCCACGTTCCATCCCGACGACCGGGCCCGCGCGGTGGGGGCGTGGTCCGGACTGGGTGGGGTGGCGAGTGCGATCGGGCCGTTCCTGGGCGGCTGGCTCGTGGACGCGGTGAGTTGGCGCTGGGTCTTCCTGATCAACCTGCCGCTCGCCGCCGTGACCATCGTGGTCGCGCTGCGGACCGTTCCGGAGACCTTCGACCCACAGCCGCGCGGCCGGTTCGACGTGTCCGGCGCCGCGCTCGCCGCGCTGGCGCTGGCCGGTGTCACGTGGGCGCTGGTGGAGGCGGAGACCAACCCCGTGCTTGCCGCCCTCGCGGGCGTGGCCGGGGTCGCGGCGGGTGTCGTGTTCGTGTTCGCCGAGAAGCGTTCGCGCGAGCCGATGCTGCCGTTGGACATCTTCCGGGTGCGGCTGTTCACGTCGGTGAACATCGTGACGCTGTTCGTGTACGGTGCGCTGGCCGCGTTCATGCTGCTGCTGGTGCTCGAACTGCAGACGGTCGTGGGCTACTCGGCGCAGCAGGCCGGGCTGGCGTTGCTGCCGGTCACGGTCGTGATGCTGCTGCTCTCGGCCCGGTCGGGGGACCTCGCCCGGCGGATCGGGCCGCGCTGGCAGTTGTCGATCGGCCCCCTGGTCTGCGCCGGCGGGCTGCTGATGCTGCTGCGCGTCGGCCCGGACTCGTCGTACCCGGCGGACGTGCTTCCGGGCGTGGTGATCTTCGGCCTCGGCCTCGCGGTGCTGGTCGCGCCGCTGACGGCGACGGTGCTCGCGTCGGTGGACGTGGCTCGGGCGGGCATCGCGAGCGGGGTCAACAACGCGGCGGCGCGCGCGGCGGGGCTGCTCACGGTGGCGGGGCTGCCGGCGCTGGTCGGCCTGTCCGGGGAGGGGTACCGGGATCCGAGTGTGGTGGACACGGGCTTCGATCGGGCGTTGTGGATCTGTGCGGGGTTGCTGGTGATGGGCAGTGCGGTGGCGTGGTTCACGATCTCCTCGACCGCGCTGACCGAGGAGCCGGGGGTCGAGGAGCGGGCGACGCCGTGTGCGCGGATGGGGTGTGACATGTCGGGGCCGCCGTTGGATCCCGGACGGGGCGTCGGGGTGGGGGACACGGGGTCGAAGGGATCGGGAGGCCGATGACGCGAGTGCGCCCGGGGGCCGCTCGGGAGACCAGGGGTTCTACCGTGGCCCGGACGGATTCGGTGACGGAAGGTGCTCCATGGACGGCGGAGTCGACGGGCTCGTGGTCGCGGTCGAGGACGGGATCGCGACCCTGCGGATCGATCGGGCGCATGCTCGCGGGGCGTTGACCGCCGCGATGTGGGAGGCGTTGCCGCGCTTGTTGGCGGGGCTGGAGAAGGATCCCGACGTCGCCGTGCTGGTGTTGACCGGCAGTGCCGGGGTGTTCTCGGCGGGTGCCGACATCCGCGAGTTGCACGGGCACTACGCGACGGCCGAGGCGGCCGATGCCTACCACGCGCTCAACGCGGCGGCGGAGCAGGCGTTGGCCGGGTTCGTGAAGCCGACGATCGCCTACGTCCAGGGACCGTGTGTGGGCGGTGGGTGTCAGCTCGCGACGGCGTGTGACCTGCGCTTCGCGGATACGACGGCGCGGTTCGGGGTGACCCCGGCGAAGCTCGGCATCGTGTACGACGCGGGTTCCACGGCGCGGCTGGCTCGGCTGGTGGGTGTGTCGACGGCCAAGTATCTGCTCTTCTCGGCCGAGTTGATCGACGCGGCGCACGCGCTGCGGGTCGGTCTCGTCGATGACGTCTTCGCGCCGGAGGAGGCCGACGAGAAGGTGTACGGCTTCGCCCGCACGATCGCCTCCCGTTCCCGGCTGACGGTACGGGCCGCCAAGGACCTGCTGGGCATGGACGCCGAGGATCCCGATCGGGTCGCCGCGTGGCGCACCACATGGGAGCGGGAGTCGCGCGGCTCGGCCGATGTCCGGGAGGGTCTCACCGCGTTCACCGAGCGTCGGCCCCCGCACTTCCTTTGGACCGGCTGAGCCACTGGACCGGCCGAGTCGCGCCGGCGGTGGGTCGGCGGGCACTCCCACCCGTAAGTCACAGCTGGGTCGCGGCTCTCGTCCGCGGGTCCTACAAGCGCCGCCCGTCTGTCACTCTTGCTCCCTGCGCCGTCCTTGGCCGCCTCGTGGTGGGGGTTCGATGCTCGAAGCGGAGTTGTCCGGTGGGCGGGCCGCGCACACCGCGCTGTTGCGGCGGGCGGCTCGGGTACTGCCCGCGCGGCTGCCGGAGTTGACGGATCGTCTGGTCGCGGAGCTCCAAGTGCAGGAGCCGGCGTATCTGGACGGCGGGGTGCCCGCGGACGAGCTCTGGCAGAGTGCGCACGAGGCGCTTCGGGTCGGGGTGTGCGCGCTCGCGGTGTGGCCTCGCGAGCTCGAAGGCAGCCGATGGGCGTCGGGGCGGCTCGCGCGCCGGCGGGCCGAGCAGGGGGTGCCGCTCGACGCGCTGCTGCACGCCTATCGGCTCGGCGGGGTGCTGCTGTGGCAGACCCTCGTCGAGGTGGCCGCGGAGCGGGAGCCGGACGAGGTGCGGCTGCTCGTGCATGTGGCCACCGACGTCTGGAACTTCGTCGATCGGCACGCGAGCGCGATCGCCGACGCCTACCGGCGGGTCGAGGCCGAGCTGACGGATCGTCACGACGAGCGCGTACACGCCCTCCTGGACACGCTTTTGGACGGCCGCGCGCCGGAGGCCGATCTCGCCGCCGCCGCGGCCGTGCTCGATCTGCCCGAGCGCGGGCGGTACGCCGTCGTCGCGTTGCGCCATCCGCTGCCCGGGACGGGGGTGCACGACACCCCGCGTCGTCCCGCGCCCGCCGGGATCAGGGTGGTCTGGCGGGCGCGCGCGGAAGGGGAGTTCGCGGTGGTGCTGCTCGGTGTCGCGGGTCTGGACGACATTGCCGAAACGTTCGACCCCGGGGTCGGGTCGAGGGCCGGGATCAGCCCGATCGTGGACGGGCTCGCCGGGCTGGGCCGGGCTCGCCGACTGGCCGAGATCGCGCTGCGCACCTGTACCGCAGACGGCGAATGCGCCCGGCTCGACGAGCGGTTGCCCGCCGCGCTGGTGGCGTCCCAGCCCGATCTCGCGCGCGATCTCGCGGCCCGCGTGCTCGGGCCGATCCTCGCGCTCGACGCCGTGGACCGTGATTTGCTGCTCGGCACGCTCGGCGCGTGGCTCGACTCGGGCGGTTCGGCGGTGCGCGCGGGGCGCCGGCTGTTCTGCCACCGCAACACCGTGCTGAATCGGCTGCGCCGGCTGGAGCAGCTGACGGGGCGTGAACTCGGGCTGCCCCGCGACCTCGTGGAGCTCTCGCTCGCGCTGGACGCGCATCGACTCCAGTACTGAGGCCGCTCCCCGGCCGGGTCTGTGCCGCTGCACAAGACGTCCGGCGCGGCGTTGGTCGGCTGCCCCGACCTGTCACGCTGATCTGGACTCCACCCCGACCCCGTGCTGTGATCGCGGTCACTCCAGTACCGGTATCGGAAGCCGACCAACGGTTCCGGTCACGGCACCAGCGGCGGGGGAGGGGTGCGATGGAACCGGGAGCGCTCTTCGTCCAGGGGCTCGAGGTCGTCTACGGCCGATCCGTTCGGGCCTTGCGCGGCATTTCGCTCGACGTGCCGGCGAACGGCGTGGTGGCCGTGCTCGGCGCCAACGGCGCGGGCAAGAGCACGCTTCTGCGGGCCGTGTCGGGGACGTTGTCCCTGCACCGCGGCGCGATCACCGCCGGGTCGATCGAGTACGGCGGCGAGCGGCTCGGCGGCCGCGACCCGGCCGTCATCGTGCGCGCCGGGGTGGTCCAGGTCCCGGAAGGGCGGCGGGTGTTCGCGAATCTCTCGGTCGACGAGAACCTCCAGGCCGGCGCGCTGAGCATGCGCGGCCTGCGGCGCGGCAAGCGCGTGAGCACGGCGACCCGGACCAGTCGCGACCGGGTCTTCGACCTGTTTCCGGTGCTGGCCGAGCGCCGCGAGCAACGCGCCGGACTGTTGTCCGGCGGCGAGCAGCAGATGCTCGCGATCGGTCGTGCCCTGATGGCGAGTCCCCGACTGCTGCTGCTCGACGAGCCCTCGCTCGGTCTGGCGCCGCGGATGGTCGGCCGGATCGCGGGGGTCGTTCGCGAGATCGCCGCGCAGGGCGTGGCCGTTCTGCTGGTCGAACAGAACGCGACGGTCGCGCTCGACCTCGCCGACAAGGCGTACGTGCTCGACGTCGGCGAGGTCCGGCTCGCGGGCTCGTCGGCCGACCTCGCGCGCACCGACGAGGTGCGCCGGCTCTACCTCGGCGAGGCGGAGGCCGCACGGCCGGACGCGGCGGCCGGCGCGCCACCGGGCCGGGACCCGCGGCCCGCGCCGCGCAAGCCGCTGCGGAGGTGGGAGGGATGACCACCGTCACCACAGTGGTCCCGGAACTGACCGTACGCGCGGTCACCGTGCGCTTCGCGGGGCTGGTCGCGCTCGACGCGGTCGGCTTCACCGTCGCGCCCGGCACGATCCACGCGGTGATCGGCCCCAACGGTGCGGGTAAGTCCACGTGCTTCAACGTGCTCTCCGGCGTCTACCGCGCGGATCGCGGCACGGTCCACCTGGGCGAGCACGAACTCACCCGGCTCGCCCCGCATCGGATCGCCGCGCTGGGCCTGGCCCGGACCTTCCAGAACATCGTGCTGACCCAGGGCACGGTCGCGGACAACCTCCTGCTCGGGCGGCACGTGCTGACCACCTCCGGTTTCACGGCCACCGCGCTGCACCTGCCCAGGGTCGTCCGGGAGCAGCGCCGACATCGCGAACGGGCCCGGGAGATCGCCGAGTTCATGCACCTGGGTCCGGTCTTCGAGACACCGGTCCAACTGCTGCCGTACGGCATGCGCAAGCGCGTCGAGATGGCCCGCGCGCTGTGCATGGAACCCAAGGTGCTGCTGCTCGACGAGCCGGTCGCGGGGATGAACGCCGACGAACGCGCGGAGACCGCGGACGCGATCGCCTCGATCCGCGAGTCGTTGGGCATCTCGATCGTGCTGGTCGAGCACGACATGGGCCTGGTGATGCGGATCGCCGACGAGGTGACCGTGCTCGACTTCGGGCGCCGGATCGCGAGCGGCGGACCGGCCGACATCCAGCGCGATCCCGCGGTGATCCGCGCCTACCTCGGCACCGGGGACGAGGACGACGCGCCCGAACCCGCCGACCCGAGCAGCCCGAACAGCCGTACCGCGCACCGCGATCCGGCCGCCGCGGACCGGGAGGATCCGACATGACCAAGCTCGCCGAGATCATCCTCAACGGGCTCGCCCTGGGGTCCGTGTACGCCCTCATCGCGCTCGGCTTCGTGGTCATCTTCAAGGCGTCCGGCGTGATCAACTTCGCGCACGCGTCGCTGCTGCTCGTCGGCGGGTTCACCGTCGCGAAGCTGCACGAGGACCTCGGTTTCGTGCTCGCGCTGTCGGCCGCCGTGCTGGTGACGGCGGCCGTCGCGGGGCTGGTCGAGCTGCTGTTCATCCGCGGCCTGGGCCGGACCGAGGTGCATACCCTGACGATCCTCACGATCGGTGTGGACATCCTGCTCACCACCGAACTCACCCGCCGGATCGGCTCCGACGTGCTGAGCCTGGGCGACCCGTGGAAGGCCGGCGTCCGGGACTGGGGCGGCGTGCACATCGCCGACGCGCGGGTCGCGAGCATCGTCGTGGCGGTCGTGTTGATCGGCGCGTTCTTCGCGGCGTTCCGGTTCACCGCGTGGGGTCTGTCGATGCGCGCGGCGTCCGAGGATCGCGAGGCGGCGGCGCTGATGGGCGTGCGGCTGAGCCGCGTTCAGCTCATCGCGTGGTGCGTCGCGGGTGCGCTCGCGGCGGTCGCGGCCGTGTTCCTGGCCGCCTTCCCGTCCGCGGGCCTGGATCGGACGACGGGTCAGATCGCGCTCGCGGCGTTCCCGGCCGCGATCCTCGGCGGGATGGACTCGGCCGCCGGTGCCCTGGTCGGCAGCCTCGTGGTCGGGCTCACCGCCGCGCTGATGGCCGGCTACCAGAGCGACATGACCTGGCTCGGGGCCAACCTCGGGGACGTCGCGCCCTACGTCGTGATGTTGCTCGTGTTGATCTGGCGGCCCACCGGCCTGCTCGGCTCGAAGGAGCGTACGCGTGTCTGACCAGGCGTCATCGACCGTGCCCAGGCCCGCAGAATCGATTCCGAACCACCACGCGCCGGCCGCCGCGCCCGGACTCGGGCGCTTCGTCCGGCTCGGTGCGCTGGTCGCGGTGGTGGCGGTGCTGCTGGTGCTGCCGCTCTACGTGACCGCGTTCTGGTTGCAGACCGGCCTGTTCGCGATGGCCGCCGCGATCGGCGCGATCGGGCTCAACGTGCTCTCCGGCACCACGGGCCAACTCTCCCTGGGACACGCGTTCTTCCTCGCGTGCGGGGCCTACGGGTACGTGTGGTTCGCGGGCGACTCCGGCAAGGTCGGCGTGCAGCAGCTGAGCGGGATCGGCATGCCGCCGCTGTTGGCGATGGTGTGCGCGGTGCTCCTGACGGGCATCGTCGGCGGCCTGTTCAGCCCCATCTCCGGCCGGCTGCGCGGGATGTACCTCGGTGTCGCGACGCTGGCGCTGGTCTTCATCGGGCACCACGTGATGCTCAACGCGAAGTCGGTCACCGGGGGCTTCAACGGACGGTCGGTCACCCCGATGGAGTTCGCCGGATTCACCTTCACCGACGGCGATCCGGACGGCCTCGAAGTGCTCGGCGTCCCGTTCGGACAGCTGGAGCGGCTCTGGTACTTCGCGCTCGTCCTGGTCCTGGTCGCCTGCGTGACCGCCCGCAACCTGCTGCGCGGGCGCCCCGGTCGGGCCCTGGGCGCGGTGCGTGACAGCGAGATCGCCGCCGCCGTCATGGGGGTTCCGGTGGCCCGGTACCGCTCGGCGGCGTTCATCGTGTCGTCGATGTACGCGGGGCTGGCGGGCGCGTTGATCGCGATGATCTTCAACCGGGTCGTCCCCGACTACTTCGGTCTCGCGCTGTCGATCGACTACCTCGCGATGATCGTGATCGGCGGGCTCGGATCGGTCACCGGTGCCGTGATCGGCGCGGTGTTCGTGACGATGCTCCCGCAGATCCTGAGCAAGTACGCCGATTCGCTGCCGCTCGTGGTGGCACCGGGCAGCCCCGACTCGGGAGTGGGTCCCGGCGAGGCCGCGCGCTATCTGTACGGCGCCGCGATCGTGCTCGTCCTGCTGTTCGCGCCCGGGGGTCTGGTCGGCCTGCTGCGCGGTCGACCCGGGGGCGGGCCGAGCGGCCGCGCCGCACGCCTCGGACGTATCAAGGGCTCCATCCGTACCGGCTCGAAGGGGCAATCACAGTGAGGAACCGCAAAGGTGTGCGCGCGGGGGCGGTCCTCGCGGCGCTCGTATTGGCCGCGACGGCATGCAGCACCAAGGGTGACGACGACAAGAAGGGCAAGGAGTCCGGCGGGATCAAGACCGGGCCCGGGATCACCGACACCACCATCACCCTCGGCGCGCTGACCGACCTGTCCGGTCCGTACGCGCCGCTGGGCAAGAGCATCGTCAACGCGCAACAGCTGTACGTGGACGAGATCAACGCGCAGGGCGGCATCTGCAACCGCAAGCTCGCGATCACGGTGAAGGACCACAGCTACGACGTGCAGAAGGCCGTCGCCGCCTACACCGAGATCAAGGGCGGGGTCGCCGGCTTCCCGCAGGTGATCGGCTCGGCCGTGGTCACCGCGCTGCAGGACAGCCTGAAGCAGGATCAGATCCTGACCTTCCCGCAGGCGTGGGCCGCGACGCTGCTGAACAAGCGCGAGATCCAGATCGTCGGGACGACCTACGACATCGACATGATCAACGCGATGGACTTCCTGGCCCAGACGGCCCAGCTGAAGTCGGGCGACAAGATCGGACACGTCTTCTTCGAGGGCGAGTACGGCGAGAACGCGCTGGCGGGCGCGAAGTTCGCGGCCGGGAAGATCGGCGTGCAGGTCGTCGAGCAGAAGATCAAGGCGACCGACACCGACCTCACCGCGCAGATCGCCGCGATGCGCGGCGCGGGCGTCAAGGCGATCCTGATCAGCGCCGGACCCACGCAGACCGCGACCCTGGTCGGGTTCGGCGCGGCGGCCGGTATGCGGGTGCCGGTGCTCACCAGCGCGCCCGGATTCCACCCCCAGGTGATGGCCAGTGCCGCGGCGGGCGCGCTCGAGCAACTGCTGTACGTGGTCAGCTCGGCGCCGGCGATCGGGGCCGACACACCGGCGGTCAAGAAGCTCGCGACCGACTACAAGGCGAAGTACCCGACCGGGACGCTCGATCAGGGCGTGATCTCGGGATACAACGCGATGAAGATCTTCGGCGAGGACCTCAAGGCGGCCTGCGCCGCGAAGGACCTGTCGCACGCGGGGATCATCGCAGCCCACCGGCAGCAGAAGCAGTTGGACACCGGGTTGGGCACGCCGCTGGACTTCTCGGATCCGGCCAAGCCGGCGACGTACAAGTCGTACATCCTCAAGCCGAGCAAGACGGCCCCGGGGAACCTGGTGATGGCCAAGGACGCGTTCGAGGTGCCCGCGGCGCGGGAGTACAAGCTGCCGCCGGCGGAGTAGGCCCGCGTGGCCGTGGCCCGCGGCACGCGGCGCGGGTCGGCAGGGCGGGTCGGCGGGGTGCGGACGTCAGAAGGTCAGGGTGATCCTGGCCCCCGGGTTGCGGGTCGCGTCCGTGGTCAGGCTCGCCCCGGTCAGGGCGCGTACGCGGCTCGCGCCGGTCGAGGCGTGGGCCGCGACGCTCGGGCGGGCCCGGGCTGCGGCCAGGGGGCCGTCGGGGCCGGTCATCCGGCTCGTCGGGCCCCGGTCGTGGTGCAGCAGGACCACGCCGGGGCCCAGGACCAGGTATTGCACGTCCCGCTCCAGGACGCGGCACGCGACCACCGAGGCGGCCGGGGTCGCGTCGTGCGCGAGGTCGCAGCGGGCGCCGTGCAGCGCGGCGGTCTCGGCGATGGTGTCGGCCAGGCACTCGGCGATGCCGCGGTCCGGGCGGTCGGTCAGCCGTGCGAGCAGGTGCACGCCGAGCCGGCGCAGGAACCAGTCGACGCCGTGCCCACACCCTCCCACCGGCCCGCTCAGGGCGGCGGCCACCACGACGGCGGCCTCGGGCGTGGCGAGCGCGAAGGCGCGCGCTGCGGAATCGTTTCGCGGGTCTTCGACGACCACCTCGGCATGCACAAGATCAGTCTTGGGGACGAAGGCCCGTCGGGACAGGGGCGCGGGGCCGATTGGCTCGAACGTGTACCGCGCGAAGGGGCCCGACGTCGTATCTCGGTCACGTGTTCGCGGCACGTGTCGCGGCCGTACGCTGACGGCCATGACCGACGTGGAGAGCCGGCGCAGGATCAACGAGGCGATCACCTCGATCCGCAGGCTGATGAGCAGTCGGCGGCTGGACGCGCTGCACATGGAGCGCTCCGGTGTGCCGATGAGCCTGGTCGCGATCGGCGTCCTGCACCGGATCATCGACTACGGCCCGATCCGGCCGACCGAACTGGCCGAGCGGGCCGACATCCAGCCGGCCGCGCTGAGCCGGCAGATCCGGATCCTGGAGGAGGGCGGGTACACGATCCGGGTCGCGGATCCCGACGACGGCCGGGTCGCGCTCCTGGAGGCCGCCGAGCGGGGGCGCGAGGCGTACCGGCTGTTCGTGGCCGCCAACGACGAGATGCTGGCCCGTCAGCTCGCGGGCTGGACGGCGGACGACCTGAACGATCTCGCGGACCGGATGCAGCGCCTGGTGGCGGACCTGCGCGGCCCGCTCGAAGATGATTGACCTTGTTAAGTAACCGCGTTAACGTCCGGCCATGGCATGGGACTTCAGCACCGATCCGGATGTCGCGGCCGATCTCGACTGGATCCGGCGGCTGGTGGTCGAGGAGATCGAACCCCTCGATCTGATCCGCACCCGGATGAGCCGGGACAACTGGCGGGCCGTCACCGAACCGCTCAAGCAGGCGGTCAAGGACCGCGGGCTGTGGGCCGCGCACCTGGATCCCGCCCTCGGCGGCGGCGGGTTCGGCCAGGTTCGGCTGGCCCTGATGCACGAGATCCTGGGCCGCACCCCGTCGGCGCCCGCGATCTTCGGGAACCAGGCGCCGGATTCGGGCAACAGCGAACTGCTCGCGGTGGGCGCCTCCGACGCGCAGAAGGAGCGCTGGCTGTGGCCGCTGCTCGCGGGCCGGCTGACCAGTTCGTTCTCGCTGACCGAGCCGCACACGGCCGGCTCCGATCCGACCGGGATCCGCACCCGCGCGGTGCGCGACGGCGCCGACTGGGTCATCGACGGGCACAAGTGGTTCGCCTCCAACGCGAGCCGCGCGGACTTCGTCCTGGTCTTTGCGGTGACCGACCCCGAGGCCGAACGGCACCGCCGGGCCTCGATGTTCGTGGTCGAGCGGGACACCCCGGGGATGCGGATCGTGCGGGACGTGCACACGATGCACCACCCCTACGACGGCGACGCCACCCGCAACCTCGGCGGCCACGCGGAGATCCGCTTCGAGGGCTGCCGGGTGCCGGACACGCACCTGATCGGCGAGCCGGGCGACGCGTTCGTGCTGGCCCAGAAGCGGCTCAACGGCGGTCGGATCCACCACACCATGCGCTGGATCGGCCAGTGCCGGCGGGCGTTCGACATGCTCTGCGAGCGCGCGGTCTCGCGCCGCTCGCACGGCAGACCACTCGCCGACCACCAACTCGTCCAGCAGATGGTCGCCAAGTCCACGATCGAGATCGAGGCGCTGCGGCTGATGACCCTCAAGGCCGCGTGGACGTGGGATCACCAGGGCCCGAAGGCGGCCCGGCAGGCGGTCTCCGAGGTCAAGTACTGGGGCGCGCAGATCCTGCACGACGTGGTCGACCGGGCGATCCAGGTGCACGGGGCGCTGGGCTACTCCACCGACCTGCCGCTGGAGGAGATGTACCGCCTCGCGCGCAACTTCCGACTCTCCGACGGTGCCGACGAGGTGCACATCGGGCAGGTCGCGAAGTTCGCCCTGCGCGGCTACGCACCGGTCGAGGGCTGGCCCAGCGAGCACATCCCCACCCGGCGCGCGGCGGCCGAGGAGCGGTACGCGGCCTGGCTGGAGGGTTCGTGACGGTGGATCAGCGGGCGCTCACCGCCTGGCTCGTGGCCGAGGGAGTGCTCGCGCGCGGCGTCGAGCCGGTGGTCGAACCGCTGGCGGGCGGCTCGTCCAATCCCACCTATCGCATCCGCGGCGGCGGCGTCGACCTGGTGCTGCGCACCCCGCCCGTGCGCGGCGGCCTGCCGACCGCGCACGACATGGACCGCGAGTACCGGTTCCAGGCGGCGCTGGCGGACTCCGCCGTGCCGGTCGCGCCAATGGTGGCGCTGTGCCGGGACGAGGCGGTGCTCGGCGTGCCGTTCTACCTGATGCGTCGGCTCGACGGCGTCGTGCACGCGCGCGCCGACGCGGTCCGCGAACTCCCCGCGGCCGTCGCGTCGGCGGCCGGGCTCGCGCTGGCGCGGACGCTGGCCGCCGTGCACGCGGTGCGTCCGGACGCGGTGGGCCTGGCCGACTACGCACGTCCTGAGCCCTACGCGGTACGCCAGTTGCGCCGCTGGCGGCGGCAGTGGGCGGCGTCGGGCCCGGTGGATCGGGTGCCGGCGGTCGTCGACGTGCTCGCCGCGCTGGCGGCCCGGATGCCCGAGGCGGGCCCGGACCGGATCGTGCACGGCGACTACAACCTCGCGAACGTGATGTACGAACGGGCCCGCCCGGACCGGGTACTGGCGGTGCTGGACTGGGAGATGGCCGCCCTCGGCCCGCCCGAGGCGGACGTGGGGCAACTGCTCGCCTACTGGGGGCCGGCCGGCCGACTGCTGTTCGCGGCCCGCGGCGGACATCTGCCCGACGCCAACCCGGGGTTGCCGGCGGCGGCCGATCTGGTGGCCGAGTACCACGCCGCAAGTGAGCTGAAAGTCCGTCATGTCCCATTCTGGGAAGCCTTCGCGGTGATCAAGCTCGCGATCGTCTGCGCGGGCGCGCTGCGCCGAGTCGCCGATCCGTCGCCGGCCCATCGGGCTCGGATCGAATCCCTCGTGGTCGGTTTGGCAGATATTGCCCGGGACACGCTGAAGGAGTGAAGTTCGACCAGGAACGAACCCCGAAAATCGGGGCAAATACCTCGACGGTTGTGCTGTGAATAGTAAAATTATCAAGAACTTCACCGCGGATACGCATGAGCAGCCCGTCGAGGGGCCAAGATTGCTTGTGTTCGCCAGGGAGCGTGGCGAACACCTTGAGACGAGGCGGGCCCGGCCGGGGCGGGCCCGCGTCGTTCTCCTCGCCGGCGGCCTTCTCTCGCCGCCTCGGCCGCTGCACAACCTTCTCCTCCTGTCGGCCCTCGGGGCCGGACCGTCAGTACGCGGTCACCCGCACCCGATCGAGGTCGCCGAGGATGCGTTCGAGATCTCCCGGGTTCGCGACGAACGACAGGACCGCCCGCTGGAACGCGTTGCGCATCGCCGTCGGCATCAGATCCGACGCGTCGAAGCGAATCGCCTGCGCTCCGGCCAGATCCGTCCCCAGCCGCTTGGTCACTTCGTCGCGGTAGGCGTTCGGCGACACGTTGCGGTCCGGGGACAGCGCCGTACCCGACTCGACCCAGATCTCCTGCGCCCGAGTGCCGGTGAGGTAGCCGAGCAACTTCCGGGCGGCCGGGGTCGCGTGGAACATCGCGGCCAGGTCGCCCGCGACCTCGCGCGGGCTCGGTGTACCGAAACCGGGGAAAGCCATCGCGTCGTACGGGCGTTGCCCGCCGCCCGCCGGCACGCCCGCGGCGTAGCTGCCGGACATGAACGAGCCCTGGTGGTCGAACGCACAGCCGCCGCGCGCGTCGAGCACGGCGGCGGACTTGTCGTAGCCGGTCAGCAGCGCGCTGATCGGCCCGCCCAGGACGGTGTCCCGGGTGTTCAGCAGTTCGCCCCAGCCCTGCCAGGCCGCGCGGATCTCCGGTGCCTGCCAGGAGAGTTTCCCGTCCGCCCACGCGTCGTACACGTCGGGCCCGGAGCGGGCCAGCACGAGGTCCTCGATCCAATCCGTCCCGCCCCATCCGGACGTCGTGCTGGACGCCAGGCCGATGCACCACGGCGTCGTCCCGGCGGCCCGCAACTTCGCGGTGGTGGACAGCAGTTGGGTCCACGTGGTCGGCGGGGGCTCGCCCACGCGCGCGAGTTTCTCCCTGTTGAACCAGATCGTGCTCTTCAGCGCCGCCTTCAGGACCACCGCCACCTGGACGCCGTTGACCCGCCCCGGTGCCAACCACTCGGGCGCGTAGCCCGGGCGGATGTCGTCCAGCGCCGCGAGCTTGTTCGTGGTGACGTAGGTCCGGAGGTCGCCCGGCGAACTCAGGATCGCGATTTCCGGCGGATCGCCCTGCTCCACCCGACCGGCCACCACCGCCGCGACGTCACGCGTGCCCTCGAAGCGCACGTCGATGCCCGTCTCCTTCTCGAACGGGGCCACCACGTCCTCGAACGCGTCCTGCTCCCGCTTCTCCCAGGTGCCCACCACCCGGACCACCTCGGGATCGTCGTCGGGCGAGCACGCGGCGGGGGCGAGCACCGCGCCGACCAGCAGCAGGGCGCCGAAGGCCGACCTCAGCCTGCCGATTCGGGTCACCGGAGCCTCCCGTATTCGAAGCGGCGGATCAGCAGTCCCGCGAGCGCGAGGGCGAGCACCGCGGTGCACAGGACCGGGCCGCCGACGGTGAGTCCACCGTCGTCCGCCGCCTCGGCCAGGCCCGCGTCGGTGGCCTTGCGGCTCGCGATCAGCGCGTCGGTGAGAGCCGACTCCGCGCCGTCGGCCGCGCCGGACATCTGGTCCGGAGCCCTGCCGGTGAGGGTCACGACGCCGGCGCCGCCGTCGAGGGTGCCGCCGCGGGGCGCCTGCGTGCGGGCCCGCTCGGCCGCGTCCCGCAGGACGGCCAGTGCGGTGAGCGCCCTGGCTCCCGGCTCCCGCAGCGCGGACGAGCGGTTGTCGGCGAGCGCGGTGGCGACCAGCCCGCCGAAGGTCGGATCCGCGCCGGTGCGCACGCCCTCGATGTCGGCGGGCGAGGGCAGCGGTTCGGCCAGGTCGCGCAGCGTCAGGCCGGCCTTGACGTCGGTGTCGCGCGGGACGTTGCCGGAGGCGACATCGAGCGCGGTGGTGCCGACCACCTCGTGTACGGCGGTCCGCGCCTGCCACAGCGCGGACTGCTCGCCGACCCCGCGGCCGGCCGCCTGGGCGAGTCGGTCGTTCGTGGTCTGCGCGTGCAGGACCGTCCACGCGATCAGGCCGGCCAACGCGAGGGCGGCGAACAGCAGGAGCGGGTTGGTCCGGCGCCGAAAGCGCCTGCGCACGTAGGAGTGCGCGAACAGCACGAGCAGCAGCGCGACGAACGCCGTCGCGCCGAACGGGACCGCGACGTACGCGCCGACCCACCACGTCGAGCGGGCCGCGCGAATGTCCTTCAGATCCGCCTGGCGCTGGGCGTACAGGTTGGTCACGATCGTGCGGCGCAGGTCCGACGCGTAGAACACGTTCGCCAGCGACAGCGGCCCGTCGCCGCCGGTCTGCGCGAGGCCGACCATGATCGTGTACTCGACCATGAGCGCGTTGACGTTCGTGAGCCGTGCGCGGGCGAGCGGATCGTGCTGGTGCAGGTCGGTGGCCAGGGTGAGGAACTGGTTCGCCCGCTTGACCGCGTCCTGGTATTCCTGCCCGGGGCCGGTCAGCGAGAACGCGCCGGACACCAGGCTCGTGGCGGTGGCCCGATCGGCCTCGGTGAGCGCCGCGGCGGCCTGGTCGAGGGCGAGCAGCCCCGGGATCCGCCGGTCCTTCAGGTCCGCGGTGGTCTCCCGGGAGCGGTCCGCGATCAGGATCGACAGGGTGAACACCGGGATCAGCGCGAGCACGACCAGCAGCGCGAGCGCGACGAGCCGGCCCGGCGTCGAGGGTGGGATGCGCGGTCGAACGCGCGACGGACGACGTGCGACCAACGGTGCGGTGGTGCTGGTCATGGAACGGGCGCCCCCTCGTTCCCATCGGCAACTCGGTCAGATTAGACGCGTGATCGTCCCGTTACTACACGGAGTTCGCCCTTGCCGGCAGGTCTCGCGCGTGCTAACGCGGACCGCCCGGATCCCCCGGACAGGGCCGGGGGCGGGACGCCCGGCCGGCTCACAGGAACGTGTCGCGGCCCCCGTTCACGATCAGGGTCTGGCCGGTGACGTAGCGGGAGCCCGGGCCGCACAGGAACACCGCGGGCAGGCCGATGTCGGTCTCCGGATCGCCGACCCGGCGCAGCGGAACCCGGTCCGCGATCCGCGACTCCATCGTCGGATCCGCCTCGAACGCGGCGGCCAGCGCGGGCGTGACGGCCAGCGGGGCGAGGCCGTTCACCCGGATGCCCTCCGGTCCCCACTCGCGCGCGAGCGCCTTGACGAAGCCGCGTTGCGCGCCCTTGACGCCCGCGTAGAAGGACAGGTTCGCGCTGCCGCGCATGCCGGCCGGCGACGTCAACAGCAGCAGCGCGCCCCCCGTCGCACGCAGGTGCGGGTGGGCTGCCCGGGCCACCGTGAACGAGCCGGTGAGCGAGACGTCCGCGTGCTCGCGCCACAGGTCGGGGCGCGCGTGCTCGAAGTCGACGGGCCGGCTGGACTGCCGCGAGGTCGCGTTGTGCACGACCGCGTCGAGCCGGCCGAAGCGGTCCGCGGTCGCCTCGATCGCGGCATGCACCGACGCCGCCGAGGTGACGTCGCACTCGGTCGCCCACGCCGCGCCGCCGCGGGCGGTGATCTCCTCGACCACCTCCGTGCCGGCGGCGAGCCGCCGCGCGGTCACCACGACCGTCGAACCGGCCGCGGCCAGGGCCAGCGCGATGCCGCGCCCGAGGCCGGCCGCCGCACCCGTCACCAGCACCACGTGCTCGCTCACGGCGTCATCAGCGCTCCTCCATCGACGATCAGGGTGGTCCCGGTGAGCCGTGCCGCCGCCGGGTCGAGCAGCAGGGACACCGCGTCCGCGACGTCGCGCGGCGTGCTCGGTTCGCGGAAGACGGCCTCGCCGCGGTCGACGTCGGTGCCGCGCAAGTGCTCCGCGCCGTAGGCGAACACGTCGGGGGTGACGAAGTTGACGGTGATCCCGTCGGCCGCCCAGCGCCGCGCGGCCGACTTCGCGAGCGCGCGGAGCGTCTCGGCGGCGGTGGCCAGTGGGACCAGGTCGGCGGCGCCCTCCAGGGCGACCGAGGGCAGCACCAGGACGAACCGACCCGTGCGCGGGAGCAGCAGCTCGCGGGCCGGCTGAAGCACCGTCAGGCCGTGCCGGACCGGGTCCTCCGCGAGCCGTTGCCACTGCGCCGGGGACAACCCGGCCAGCGCGCGCGGGGTGAACGCGTCGTCGGGCAGCAGCGTGTACACGATCGCGTCCACCGCGTCGTGCCCCGCCTCGCGCAGCACGGGGGCGAGCGTGCGGCACAGCTCCTCGGGATCCTCGAGCGGGCCGGACACGGGCAGTACGGTGCCGCCCGCCTTGGCGATTCGCCCGGCGGCCTCGCGGGGGTCGCGTGGATCGCACAGGATCAGGTCGTAGCCGTCCCGGGCGAGCCGCTCCGCGACCGCCTCGCCCATTGCGGCCGCGCCGACGACGATGGCCAAACGCTCTGCCACGAGACCTCCGAAGCTGGTGATCGACACCTCGATGCAACCACGGAGAGCGAGAATTGACCATGCGTCAGATTTGCCGGTCGGGTCGTCGGAGGCCGAGCGGGTCCGGTCCCGCCCGCCCGGTCGTCACGCATGGTTCGAGGCTGCGGGCTGCGGGCCGTGGGTTCGGACTGCGGGGTTCGGGCTGCGGGCCGCGGGGCGGGCCGATCCGCTCGCGAGGTCGGATACCGGGCTCCCGGACGGGCTGCCTGCCAATGTGCACCTAGGCCGAGTGGTTGTCGGCCTGACCCCGTAGCGTCCTGGTGAGGACGCCACGGAGGGTGCACGAGTGTCGAAGACCGCCATCATCGCGCTGCTGGCCGAAATGAACGACGTCGACGGGTCGATCTTCGCACGAATGCGGGACGACATGCCGGCGGCGCTCCGGGACACCGAGGCGGTACCGCGATCGGTCGTGCGCGACGCGCTCCGGCGCGGGGACGACGAAGCGCTGTTCGCGATCGCCGGGAACCTCGGGCTGCCGCGCGGTCTGCTCGCCGCGCTCTACACCGGACCGGCCCTGCCCGCGTTGCGTAAGCTGCGCGCGCTGGCCCCCCGAAATCCCCGCGCGTACACCGAAGCCACGCGCGGGCTCGGCGAGTTGATGGAGCGTCACCTCGGCGGCTCGGCCGCGGCCTGGGGGCGGCTGCTCGCGTCGCTGCCCACCTTCGAGGGTTCGCTGTGCGCGGCCATCGAGGCGGCGGGCGAGGGCGGGCCGGGCCCGCTGGGCCCGATCCCGGCGGATCTGCGGGTGGATTTGCGCCAGTTGCTGCTGCTCGCTCCGCCGGAACGGTTGGCCGAACTGCTGCCCGCGCTGCCCCCGCACACGGTGCGCGACCTGGTGCGCTTCGGCGCCCGGCTGCCCCCGACCGCGCTCGCCGACGTGATCGAACGCGCGACGCCCGTGCAGCGCCGCTCGTTCGCGAAGGCGCGCCGGGCCCGGCCCGAGGTGGCCGGCGCGCTGATCGCGCTCGGCGACCCCGCGTTGAACACGGCGGTGTACCTCAATCCCCGCACGGGGGCGGCGATCCGGGCGCGGATCATGACCTCGACGACGCCGCTGCACCCGACCCTCGTCGCCCGCGTGTGCAACGACTGGGCGGCTTCGATCCGGCTGCCGGCGCTGTGGTCGGGCGATCCGCTGCTGGTGCGCGCCGCGTTGCTCAAGCGTGACGCGATGACGATCACCCTGCCCGAATGCCTGGCGATCTGGCAGGACAAGGGTGTCGAGGGGCTGCGTCCGCACACCCGCAGCATCGCGACGATGTCCACCGGGCTCGAACCGCAACCCTTCCGGATCCCGCGCTACCGCTCGCTGTTCCTGATCACCCTGCTGCGGCTGTGGGAGCGCGCCGGGGCGCAGGCGGCGCTCGACCTGGTGGACGACCTGGGGATGGCGGAGCAGACCGCCACGCGCCATCGCGAACTGCTCGGCGCCCCCGACGGAATGGATCGCCTGCGCACCGAGATCGCCGGGCGGAGCTGCACCCGGCAGCTCGTTCGGCGGCTGCACGCCGACTACCTGCCGAGCTTCGACTGGCCGTTCCTGGAGACCACCGCGATCGACTGGGACGAGATCCGCAAGGCGCACCGACGCAGGCCGTTCACCGACCGCTCGTTCGCGCTGTTGGCCGAGCAGGACGGCTGCCCGCCCGAGTTGCGCCGAGAGGCCGAGGCGACCCTGTCGGCGGGCGGCCTGACCCGCCCGGGCCGCTGGCCGACGCCGGTCGCCTGGGCGGACCCGCGCCCGAGCCGGTGGCGCACGACCGCCGAGGAGCTGGTCGCGTCGAACATCGCCGCCGGGCGGACGCCCGTCGCCGACCTGCTGACCGGCCCGCGCGCGAACCTGGGCGCCGAACTGCTCGGCCTGCGCGACACGATCGCGCCCGACGCCCGGGCCGCCCGCGAGCTGCGGGACGGCTTCGCCGAACTGCTCGGCGCGCGGGTGGGCGCGGCCGACCACGACGCGTTCGCCGTCGTCGCGCTGCGGCTGTTGCCGAACTTCGAGGGCAGCCTGGCCGAGCTGGTCGACACCGCCGCCGGCGCCGTCCACTCCTGAACGCGCCCCGCATTCCGGGCCGTTCACCTCGCGCCTCGATCACCTCGCCTCGCATCCCCTCGCACCTCGCACCCAGCCCGTTCGCCCCGGAACGGGTCACCACTTCGACCTCCGAGAGGGCCGCCGGACATGCACTACTCCGCCGCGTTCACGCTGCTCGCCGAACTCGACACCGCGGAGGGCGAGGTGTTCGCCCGCGTGCGGGGCGCCTACAGCCCGCATCTCACCGCCACGCGCGGGCTTCCGGTGTCCCTGACCAAGGCGGTGATCCGGTTCGGCACCGGCAAGGACCTGAGCCGGGTGGGCGCGGGGACCTCGGACGAGCGGGTGACCGCGGAGGTGTTCGCCGACGCGAGCCCCGCCGTCGCGGTCCTACGATTCCTGCGGCACACCGGCGGCGACGGCAACATGGCCTACCTGCGGTCGATGGCCGAGCTGACCGCGCTCCTGGACCGGCACCTGGGGGCCGACCCGCGCGCCTGGTCGCGGTTGCTCGCCCTGCTGCCCGACTGCCAGGGCACGGTCGCCGACCTGGTCGCGGCGGCCGCCGCCGGGGAGGGCGGCACCGCGGCGATTCCGGCGCCGCCGCGCACGGTCGCGGCCGAGTGGCGGCAACTGCTGCTGTTCGCCTCACCCGCGCACCTCGCCGCGCTCGTGCCGCACCTGCGCCCGCGCGTCGTGCTCGACCTCCTGCACTTCGGTGCCCGGCTCCCGGGCCCGGTCGTCACCGAGGTCGTGCGCCGGGCGACTCCCAGGCAGCGGCTCGCGCTGGCCGCCGCCGAGCACGCGGGCCCGGACGCCTTCGCCGCGCTGATCGCACTGGCCGACTCCGAGGTCAACGCCGTCGTGTACGCCAATCCCAAGGTCGGCGACCTCGAACGGAACCGGATCATGGCCGCCGCCGGCGCGGTCCCGCTCGCCCCGGCCCTGGTCGAGCGGGCGACTCTGTCGAACAACGCGCGCTACCGGCGCCCCGGCTTGTGGTCCGGCGACCCCACCCTTGTGCGCGCCGCGCTGCTGCGGGTGCAGCGGACGAACCTGGACGTGGCCAAGTGCGTCGAACTGTGGGAGCGGGGCGGCGTCGAGGCGCTGCGCCCGCACTTTCGCGACGCGTACCGGCACACGCGGTACGAGCCGTTCGTGGTGCCGCTGCACCGCGGCATCCTGCTCGGCGCGTTGCTCGGCCTGTGGGACCGGCACGGGCCGGCCGCGGCGGAGAGCCTGGTCGACGATCTGCCGCTGCGGCCGACGGTGGCCGCGAAGCTGCGCGCGACGCTCGCGCTGGGGGAGGCGGGACGCGCGCGGATGCGCGCCGACTGCGACCGGACCCTCGCCAAGCCGTGGCCCAAGTCGGACCTGCCGCGCGTTCCGCAGGGCTTTCGGATCGGGGCGCCCACGTATCCGGAGGCGGCCTGGGAGGCGATGGGGGCGGCGCACGACCGGGAACCCCTCGACGGGCCGACGGCGCGCTTTCTGACCGGGTTCCCGGGCTGCCCCGAGGTGTTCGTCGAAGCGGCCGGGGGCGGGGACGTGTTGCGCGCGCAATGGCCCGCCGCGACCGGGTGGCGGACCCGACTCCCGATCGTCGACGGATACGAGACGCGGCGGCTGCGGACCGAGCTGGAGCGGATCCCGGGCCTGGCCGAGCGGGTGTTCACCGGCGGGCTGTCGGCGGGCAGCGCGTTGGAGCTGTACGAACGGATCCAGCGGTACGCGCCCGACCCCGCGCTGCGGGCGGCGCACGGCGCGCGGATGTCCGCGTACATCCGTGAACGACTGGGCGACGCCGTCGAGGCCCGGGTGATCGCCGCGCAGATGGCCCCGTCGTTCGGCGGGACGCTGCCCGAACTGTTCGCGACGGCCGCCGCGGCGGCCGGCTGAGGGGCGGCGGGCACCGCGGGGGCACGCTGTGGCGGGTCCCGGAAAACCGTTGGTGCGCGCGCCGGATTCGGGGTACCGATGCACACGTGACGGATGAGCGCGTACTGACGTGGCAGGTGACCGAGAGCGGCGGACAGGAGACCTCGTGGGTCGAGTTGGGGGAGTCGCGGCTCACCGCCCGGGGCGAGGCCCTGGGCACGACGCCGAGCTCGTATCGGCTCACCTACCAGCTGGAGACGGCGGAGGACTACGTCACGACTCGGCTCCGGGTGGTCGCGCAGGGTGCGGGTGAGACCCGGCGACTCGACCTGCGGCGCACCCCCGACGGGTGGACGGCGGACGGCGTGGCGCGCCCGGACCTGGCCGACGCCCTCGACTGCGACCTGGGCCTGTGTCCGCTCACCAACACGATGCCGATCCTGCGGCACGGGCTGCACGAGGAGGCCGGCCGGCACCGGTTCCTGATGGCCTTCGTGGCCGTACCGGAGTTGGTGGTGAAGCCGTCCTGGCAGACGTACACGCATTTGGGAGTCGAGCCCGAAGGCGCGCGCGTGCGGTACGAGTCCGGCGATTTCAGCAGCGATCTGCTCGTGGATCACGAGGGGTTGGTCGTCGACTATCCGCAGTTGGCGACCCGGATCTGAGCGCGCCGGCGACGCGGTTTCGGGCGGTCCGCGCGGTCGCCGGAGGCGATCTTGGCCGTAACAGTCCTGTTGCTCTTGTCGTCCGGCTGTGAAGGCTTTGGTCGGGTTCCATAAAATTCGGTCCCATGAGCTCCTCCTCGGACGCAGCGTCCCCGCTGCCCGCACGCACTCCAGGTCTGCCCACCCGGGTGCCGCAACCCCGTCAGGGCGGTCGGCACCGTCGTCCCGACTCACACGAACTGCCGGAGGCCGCGAAACCACTGATCCTCGCCGTGCCCGGCCCCGCGAACGAGGCCCTCGCGGCGCTCGTCGCCGAGGTCGCGCTGTTGGCGGGCGCGGACCTGCCCGGCCTCGACATCCGCCCGGTGGTGATAGAAGCCGACGACACCGATCTGGCGGCGGTACTGAAGGGCGAGCCGTCGGCTGTCGTCGTCCCGCTGCTGCTCGGACCGAACGCCCAGGTGTCCGCGCGCATCGAGGCGGTGCTCGTGGCGAACGCCGGCGAGTTCATCCGCTGCGGCGTGCTCGGCCCGCACCCGCTGCTCGCCGAGGTGCTGCACGAGCGACTCTCCGAGGCCGGCCTCGCGCGGGCCGACCGGGCCCGCCTGTTCAGCGTCGCCACCGCCGCGGAGGGCATCGTGCTCGTCACCGACGGCGGCTCCGAGGCGGTCGCGGCCGCCGAGGTGACCGGCGTGCTGCTCGCGGCCCGGCTCGCGCTGCCGGTGATGACCGCCGACCTCGGCGATCCGAAGACGGTCCTGGCCGCCGCCGATCGACTGCGGTCGATGGGCGCGGCGTCGATAGCGCTCGCGCCGCACGTGCTCGGGCCGGACATCGAGTCCGGGCGGATCGCGGCGGTCGCCGAACAGGCCGGCTGTACGGCCGCGGAGCCGATCGGGGCGCACACGTCGATCGCGAAGCTGGTCCTGCAGAAGTATCTGGAGGCGTGCGGATAGATCCGGGCGGCCGACGCCCGGCGGGTGATGTCGTGCGGCCGATGCCGTGCGGCGTCGCGTCGGCGCGCCAGGCGGCGCATGGTTCCCCCCGTCCCATGCGCCGCTTTGTCGGATGCCGTGGATCCGCCGCGCGATGCGTACCGCCGCGGGTGGGTGTGGCGGCCGCACGAGCGGGTCGTAGCGCAGGCCCGCCGTCGTCAGGGCCGCGAGCGGCCGACGTCGGCGCGCGGGGTCACGCCTGGCCGATCGATTGGCGTTCGGATCAATGTCTCGGTAGTGCAGGCGCTTGGCGGCGCCGATCCGTGGCGAGGAGTTCCGCATGCGCGTGGCACGGCACACCCGGCGCGAGGCGGGCCGCGAGAGCGAGTACGAGCAGGCTCGTCGCGACGTGCCGGCCGAGGGCGCAGGGCGCGGCGGCGGGCCCCACAGGTATGGAGACTGTGACCCGCGTGCGAGAGGGTTCCCCCGAACGGCCGTGATCGGGCTGTTCACCACGTGGAGGGGGAACACGGGGCCATGCACATGTCATACAAGGGACATCGCGTCGCGATCGCGCTGGTGATGGTCGGCATGCTGGCCGCTCTGATCACCCTCGTCTGGGATTCGGACAGCACCGGGAACGCGGTGCGCAAGCAACCGGGGCGGGTCCCGGCGCCGCCCGCGACGTCGCCACCGGGGTCGTCGGGATCGGCCGCGAAGCAACCGATGAGCTTTACCCTGACGACCACGGGGGACGTACTCGCCTACCCCACGATCATCACCCAGTCGCAGCGCGACGCGGGCGGTTCCGGGCAGGACTTCCATGAGATCTTCGCGGACGTCGTACCGCTGGTGCAGCGGTCCGACCTGGCGATCTGTCACATGGAGACCCCGTACGGCCCGCCCGAGGGCCCGTTCACGGGCTACCCGATCTTCGCCGCGCCGCCGCAGATCGCGCAGACGCTCGCGGACACCGGGTACGACAGCTGCTCGACCGGGTCCAACCACACCCTCGACGGCGGTTTCAAGGGGGTCCAGCGCACCCTGGAGGCCCTCGACGCGGCGGGCGTGCGGCACGCCGGCAGCGCGCGCGACGAGCAGGAGGCCGCGCCGACCATCCTGGACGTCAAGGGCGTCAAGGTCGCGCACCTGTCCTGGACGTACTCCACGAACGGGATCCCGCTGCCCGCCGACAAGCCCTGGGTGGTGAACGTGATCGACCGGCAGCGGATGATCGACCAGGCCCGGGCCGCCCGCGCCGCCGGTGCCGAAGTGGTCCTGCTCAGCGTGCACTGGGGCACCGAGTGGCAACGCGAGCCGGACGAGCAACAGCGCACGCTGGCGAGGGAGTTGACCGCGTCGACGCACGACGGGGTCAAGGACGTCGACCTCATCATCGGCACGCACAACCATGTGCCGCAGGCGTACGAGAAGGTCAACGGCACGTGGGTGATCTACGGCATGGGTGACGAACTCGCGAACTTCCCGGACAAGCCGCGCGGCAACTACAGCTCGGCCGGGCAGTTCACGTTCTCGCGCGACGCGGCGGGCGGGTGGAGCGTGACCGAAGCGCGGTTCCGGCCGCTGTTCTCGAACCCCGGGCCGCCGTTCCGGATCGTCGACGTGAACAAGGCGCTCGCCGATCCGCAGACCGGTGAGGGCACGCGGGCGCAGTTGGAGACCGTGCGCACGACGGTGAGCGACGCGGTCCTGTCGGAGGGCGCGGCGGGGGCGGGTTTGGCGGAGGCGAAGCCTTAGCGTTGCCCGCTTGCCCGCTTGCCCGCTTGCCCGCTTGCCCGCTTGCCCGGGTACCCGAGTGCTTGAGGGTTCGGGTGCTTGCGGGCTCGGGCGGTCGCTCCTTCAGTCGAGGGGGAGGGCGTTCCAGAAAGCCAGTTCGTAGCTCTGCATCATGCGGGCGGCGATCTTGGCGCCCTCCTGGTCGTCGCCGGCGTCGAGGCCGGTCTGCAGCAGCGTCAGGGCCGCGTCCTCGAAGCCCGGCGGCAACGACGAGAAGAAGGTGAAGAAGGCGACCTGATCCTCGGTCAGCTCGTGGTGGGTGCGCAGCGCCCGGCCGAAGCGGCCGCAATAACCGCCCCAGAAGCCGAAGTTGGCGAGCAGGGCGAGGGAGACGTCGGCGCGCGAGCCGAACTGGGCGAGCCAGGCCAGGTGGTGCGGGTAGCCCTGGGCGTCGGCCTGCGGCTCGTATGCCACCAGGTCGGCCGCGGTCATCCCGACCGCGTCCGCGTACGGCATCAGCAGCTGCAACGCCTGGCCCTCGCCGCCCGCGAGGGTCAGGAACAGCGGGGCGGCCTCCGGGAATCGGGCCGCGAGCAGGGCGAACGAGCGGCGGTCGCTGGAGATGATCCGGTACTCCTCGCCCGCGATCCGCCGCAGCGCGTCGGCCGGGACCGGTCCGGCCTCGGCGTGCTCCACGAACCGGTTCGTCGAATCCGCGGTCAGGTTTTGCACCACCTGTGTGTAGAGCATCCGTGCGTCCATCGCGCCACCGTCCGACTCGTCGTGATCCCGCCTCCGGCTCGGGCGCGATCGTCGGCCCGATCGTAACCGCGAGGCAACCGAACGACTGCCCAATGCCACACCGCGTCATTAGGCTCTGGCGGCACGGGCCGACAGAGGGAGCGGACGTGGTCGAAGACGGCAGGGAGTTGCCCAAGGAACTTCGCGACGTGCTGCGCGAAGCGGGGCGGCGGCTGCGCTACGACCGCGGTGACGCGCTGTTCATGGAGGGCGACCACCCGCGCCACGTCGTGCTGATCGAGCACGGCCAGGTCAAGATCGAGCGCGCGACCGCGGACGGTTCCGCGGTCACCATCGCGGTGCGCGGCCCGGGCGAACTCGTCGGCGAACTCGCGTGCATCGACGGGCGCGGACGGTCCGCGACCGTTGTCGCACTGGGGCCCGTCATGGCCGTACTCGTACCGTTGAGCCGCTTTCGCGACCTGCTCAACACGAACGCCCCGCTCGTGTACGCCGTTTTGGTCCGCACCGTGCAGCGGATTCGCGAGTCCGACCGCTGGCGGGTCGAGTACGGCGCGCTGGGGACCGGCCGTCGGGTGGCCCGCGCGCTGGCCGACCGGACGGTGGGCGGCGCCGACGGTTCGTGCGTGATCCGTACCACGCAGCAGGAACTGGCCGACGCGATCGGCGTCTCGCGCGAATCCGTGGTGCGGGCACTGCGCGTGCTGCACGAGTCCGGCCTGGTCGAGACCCGCCGGGGCAGCATCCGGATCCCCGATCCGCCCGCGCTGCGCGAATGGGCCGACGGATAACGCGTTGTGTGTCATCTGACGCGTACAGGCGGGCCGTCGCGAGGGTACTTCTAGAGGGCGGAAGCGCGGGGCAGGGAAAGCGCGGGCATCGGAAAGCGCACGGCGCGGCGAGGGGGAATCCGTGGGAGCCAAGTCGCGATACATGTCGATTCTGGTGCTCGATGTCGAGCGGTTCGGCAGGCGTTCGGACGTGACACAGGAGTGGGTGCGAGGGCGGCTGTACGAACTGCTGCACTCCGCACTCGAATCGGCCGGGATCGCCTGGGACGCGTGTGTGGTCGAGGATCGCGGCGACGGGGCGATCCTGCTGATCCCGCCGAACGTGCCCAAGGAGGATCTGACCGACCTGTTCATCGATCGCCTGCACGCCGGACTGCGCAACCACGACCGGCACGCGAGCGACGAGGCGCGGATCCGGCTGCGGGTGTCGCTGCACGCGGGCGACGTCGTGCAGGACACCCGCGGCTGGTCGGGCAGCGCGATCAACACCGCGTGCCGACTGGTCAACGCCGACCCGTTGCGCGACGTGCTGGCCGCGGCCGATCGGGCCTGTCTCGCGCTGATCGTCTCGGACCCATGGCACGAGGCGGTCGTGGTGCCCGAGCGCGGCGGGCTCGAGCGCAGTACATACGGGGAGGTCCACGTGTTGGCCAAGGAGGTCGACGAGAGCGCGTGGGTCTACGTACCCGGTTATCAGCGTCCACCCGCCACGGACACCGATCACGTGGCGACACCGCCGAAGAGGCGCGGGGCGGCTGTCCGGCGCGGGGGGCCGGACAGAAGCCTCAGCTTCAACGGCGGGTTCGTCGACCGCGGTGACGTGGTGGGTGGGGACACTCTCGGGCGCTCGCGCGACGAGGCCTGAAGGACTGCCGACACCGGCGGGCCTTGGAGGGAGAGGCCCGGCGGTGATCGGCATGCCGGGGGACGGCCGTGTGGGGGCACGGCCGTTCGTCGGTCGGTGACGCCTGCGTGATCCGGGCGCCGGCGCCGGTCGTGGGCGGGATCCGGCTCGATCGGGTGGCGGCGGCTTGCTTTGTGTTCGGCGGAGTTCGAAGATTTGGGGTTATGGGACCTCTGAAGCCGGACTTGGCCGAACTGATCGTCGGATTCATCCTCTTCGTGTTGCTGTTCACGGTTTTCGCGAAGGTGCTGCTGCCGCGGATCGCCCTCACGATCGCCAAGCGGCACGACGCGCTCCAAGGCGGCTTCGATCGGGCCACCGCCATTCAGGAGGAGAGCGAGGAGGCGCTGCGCGAACTGCGGGCGCAGATGGTCGAAACCCGCAAGGAAGCCGCGCTGATTCGGCAGCAGGCCGCCGAGGAGGGTGCCCGGCTGATGGCCGAGGCGCGCGCCGAGGGTCAGCGGATCCGCGATGAACTCGTCACCTCGGGGCACGAGCGGCTGGACGCGGACGTCTCCCTCGCCGCCGCGTCGTTGCACGCGGAGCTGGGCCTGATCGCGACCGACCTCGCGGGCCGGGTGCTGGGCGAGCCGGTCGGCTCGGTGGTGGCCGACAGCGACGTGATCGAGCGGTTCATGGCGGAACTGGCCGAGCTGGACACGGCGGCGGAGCCGGACGCGGGCCCGGGTGCGGCCCCCGGGGCGGACAAGGGCTGACGACCGATCGGCGTGGCGGGGACTTCGCGTCCCGGCCACGCCTGCGCGTCGGTCAGCCCCGGTGGTCGGGGTCCGGCTCGAACTCCGGGTAGTACTCGGGCTCCGGCTCGAAGTCGGGTTCGAAGTCCGGCTCGTAGTCGGGTTGGTAGTCGGGCAGCGGCTCGCGGATGAGTTCGGCCACGGGTTCGCGGATCAGTTCGGCCGCGGGGGCCCGGGTGGTCCCGGACGCCGGTGCGGCCTTGGCCGCGGGCGCTGCCGGGGTGCTGCCGGCCAGGGTGTCCAGGATCGGCTGCCCGTACTTCGCGAGCTTGTTCTCGCCGATGCCGCTGATCGTGCCGAGCTCGGCGAGTGTGGTCGGCCTGGTCGTGGCGATCTCGCGCAGCGTCGCGTCGTGGAAGATCACGTAGGCCGGTACGCCCTGTTCCTTCGCGGTCGCCCCGCGCCACGTGCGCAGCTCCTCGAAGACCGGGACGGCCTCCGCCGGCATCTCGATCGGGGCCGCCTTGCCCTTGCCGGACTTGGCCGCCTTGGCGGCCTTCGCGGCCCGGGCGGGCCGCTCGGGCTCGCGGCGCAGCAACACCTCGCGTCGGCGGCCGAGCACCTCGTCGCTCTCCTCGGTGAGCACGAGAGCGTTGAACGCGGGCTCGACGGCGAGCAGCTTCATCGCGAGCAACTGCCTTACCACGCTCATCCATTCGGTCCGGCCGAGCTCGGTGCCGATGCCGAAGACGCGGAGCGTGTCATGGTCGAACTGGATGACCTTGGCCGTCTTCGCGCCGAGCAGGATGTCGACGATCTGGCCCGCGCCGAACTTCTGTCCGCGCCGTTCGTGCTTGAGCCGCCACACGGTCGACAACACCTTCTGCGCCGCGATGGTGCCGTCCCAGGACGCCGGCGGCGACAGGCACGTGTCGCAGTTGCCGCAGGCGGTGCTCTCCTGGCCGAAGTACGCGAGCAGCCGGACGCGCCGGCACTCGACCGTCTCGCACAGCGCCAACATCGCGTCGAGGTGCGCGCCGAGCCGGCGGCGGTGGGCCAGGTCGCCCTCCGAGCCGTCGATCATCTTGCGCTGCTGCACCACGTCTTGGAGGCCGTACGCCAGCCACGCGGTGGACGGCAGCCCGTCGCGCCCGGCGCGGCCGGTCTCCTGGTAGTAGCCCTCGACCGATTTGGGCAGGTCCAGGTGCGCGACGAAGCGCACGTCGGGCTTGTCGATGCCCATCCCGAACGCGATGGTCGCGACCATCACCATGCCGTCCTCGCGCAGGAACCGCGACTGGTTGGCGGCGCGCACGCGCGAGTCGAGCCCGGCGTGGTAGGGCAGGGCGTCGATGCCGTTGTCGACCAGGAACGCGGCGGTCTTCTCCACCGAGGCCCGGGATAGGCAGTAGACGATGCCCGCGTCGCCGGGGTGCTCGGCGCGGAGCAGGTCGAGCAGCTGCTTCTGCGGCTTGTCCTTGTGCACGATCCGGTACTGGATGTTGGGCCGGTCGAAGCTGGCCACGAAGTGCCGGGCCTGCTGCAGGTTCAACCGCGAGGCGATCTCGGCGTGGGTGGCCTCGGTCGCGGTGGCGGTGAGCGCGACGCGCGGGACGTCCGGCCAGCGCTCGTGCAGCTGGGAGAGGGTCAGGTAGTCGGGCCTGAAGTCGTGACCCCACTGCGCGACACAGTGTGCCTCGTCGATCGCGAACAGTGAGACGGTGCCCCGGTCCAGGAGCCGCAGGGTGGCGTCGACCTTCAGCCGCTCCGGCGCGAGGTAGAGCAGGTCGAGTTCGCCCGCGAGGAACTCCGACTCGACCATCCGCCGCTCGTCGGGGTTCTGCGTCGAGTTGAGGAACCCGGCCCGCACGCCGAGCGCGGTGAGCGCGTCGACCTGGTCCTGCATCAGCGCGATCAGCGGCGAGACGACCACCCCGACGCCTTTTCGGACCAGCGCGGGAATCTGGTAGCAGAGCGACTTCCCACCACCGGTGGGCATGAGCACGAGGGCGTCGCCGCCCTCGATCACGTGGTCGATGATCTCCTGCTGATTCCCGCGGAAGGAGTCGTAACCGAAGACGCGATGCAGAACCTGCAGCGCTTCGCTGATCTGAGGACCGTCGTCGAGCGCTGTCATCGGAGCAGTCTAAGAGGTCGCCACGACACGCGGGGCCGACCTGTGGACATCGGCGGCCGGCGTGCGGATCGGGCCGGGAACACGGGCCGATCGAGACGGCCGAGGGTCGGGTTTCGCCCACAGAGGGGATCGTCGCGCGGCTCGGGTTCCCGGAGGCGCTCGCGGGCGCGTTCGCCGAGGACCGGGCCATTTTCGAGCGAAGGACCGGGCCATTCCCGAGCGAAGGACCCGGCCATTTCCTGAGCGAAGGACGCGGACCTTCGCGATCGTGCGGGGGGCCGCCGCGTCGTGCCGGGTGGGTGCCGGTGCCGTGACCGTTCGGCCACGGCACCGGCACCCGGTCAGGGCTGTACGACGCGGGGTACACCGAGTGGGTTGGCGTCGCGGAGTTCGGCGGGCAAGAGCGCGTCGGGCCAGTCCTGGTAGGCGGTCGGGACGAGCCAGCGGCGCAGCGCCGTGCCGCCGACGGAGGTGTGGGCGGGGGCGGTGGTGGCGGGCCAGGGGCCGCCGTGGTGCATCGCCCAGCAGACCGCGACGCCGGTGGGCCAGCCGTTGTGGACGAGGCGGCCGACGCGCGGGCGCAGGGTCGCGGCGACGCGGGCGGCGAGGGGGTGGTCGGCCTCGGTGGCGTGGACCGAGCCGGTGAGGCTGCCGGGGACCGCGGCGAGGGCGTCGACCAGGGCGTCTTCGTCGGTGTAGGTGACGACGAGGCCGGCGGGGCCGAAGGTCTCCCCGGTCAGTTCGGCGGCGTTCGCGGTGAACTCGGCGAGGGTGGCGTGCCACACGACGGGGGCCACGGCCCAGGCGTCGTCCGCGGCGGTGCCGCGGGCGATCTCGCGGTCGGCGCGGCCCGCCGTTTCGTGGGCGTACGTGTCACGGATGCGCTCGGAGAGCATGGCGCCGCCGGTCGCCGCGCGGGCGTGCTCGGTGATGCCGTCGAGCAGCTTGGCGTGTTCGGGGACGAACAGCAGGCCGGGGTTGGTGCAGAACTGGCCGGTGCCGAGCGTGAGTGAGCCGACGTAGCCCCGGGCGATCTCGTCGGCGCGTTCGTCGGCCGCGCCCGGCAGCACGACGACCGGGTTGACGCTGCCGAGTTCGCCGAAGAACGGGATCGGGTCGGGGCGCCGCGTGGCCAGGTCGTACAGGGCCCGGCCGCCCGCGAGCGAGCCGGTGAAGCCGACGGCGGCGATGCCCGGGTGGGCGACGAGCGGGCCGCCGGCGGCGCGGCCCGCGACCAGGCCGAGGACGTCCTCGGACACGCCCGCCCCAAGGAGCGCGGTACGCACGACGCGCGCGACCGCGGCCGAGGTCGCGGGGTGTGCCTCGTGGGCCTTGACCACGACCGGGCAGCCGGCCGCCCACGCGGACGCGGTGTCGCCGCCCGCGACCGAGAACGCGAAGGGGAAGTTGCTCGCCGAGAACACCGCGACCACGCCGATCGGATGCAGCATGCGGCGCACGTCGGGGCGGCCGATGGCGGGGTCGGCCGGGCTGAGCACCGCGTCGACGTGCGCGCCGTCGCGGAGCAGGCCGGCGAACATCCGCAGTTGCCCGGAGGTGCGGCCCACCTCGCCGGTGAGCCTGGCCTCCCCGAGCGCGGTCTCGGCGTCCGCGACCGCGACCAGCTCGGCGCGCGCGGCGTCGAGCGCGTCCGCGATCGCGTCGAGCACGTCGGCCCGTTCGGGCCCGGTCAGCGCGCCCCACGCGGGTGCGGCGGCGCGGGCCGCGGCGACGGCTCGGTCGAGGTCGGCCGGGGTGCTCGCGGGCAGTGGGTCGCCGACGGGGTCGCCGGTGCGCGGGCTGCGGCCCTGTACGACGTCGGCCATGGCGGGAGTCGGAGTCGACTCGGTCACGTGGTGCCCTCCGGGGTAGCGCCGGCCCGACTGCCTGATGGGGCGTCAAGCGGCTTCTCGGCATGGGTGTTGCGCGGTGTCTCCGGTGCGCCGTCGGGGTTGTCCGGCGGCGGGTCCAGGGTAGGTGAGGGGCCCGGCCCGGATCGGCTCCGTCGCGAAGTCCCCCGGACTTCCAGGCGGGTTGGGACCAGCAGTCCCGTCGGTGCCGGATCGCCCGTCTCCAGCGCCTTGATCAGCAACTCGATGCCCGCGGACGCTATTTCGACCGGGCGCAGGCTGAGGGTGGTGATCGGCGGGTCGGTCTCGGCGGCAGTGGGGTCGTCGCTGACACACACGATCAGCAGGTCGTCCGGGATGCTCAAGCCGTGGGCCCGGATGGTCTCCAGGATCAGTGGCGGGCTGGCCTCGGTGAGCACGAAGAGCGCGTCGGGCCGGTCGGCCATGTCCAGCATGCGGTCGATCGCCGCGCGCGTCGCCTGGTTGCCGGGGCGCGGGGTCAGGTCCACCACGGGGGTGAGTCCCCGTTCCCGGCACCACTGGTGATACACCGTCAGCGCCTGCTCGTAGAACAGCGCCGTCGAGTGCGCGCCCACCACGCCGATCCGCCGCGCGCCGCCCGCCTCCAGGTGGTCGAGCACGCCGCGCACCGCGGCGTCGTGGTCGATGTCCACCCAGTGCGCGCCGGGCATGCCCTCCACGCGGCGGTCCGAGATGACCGGGATCCGGGCCGCGAGGAAGTCCTCCACGAGCGGGTCGCCGGCCACCGGGTCGGCCACCACGGCGGCGTCGAGCGGCAGGTCCGCCCATTCGTCCCGTTCCGAGTGCGTCGGCAGCAGCACCAACGCGTAGCCATGGCTCAACGCGGCCTTCGCGGTGGCGTTGGTGAGCTGGGCGAAGTAGGGCGACTCCATGTACGACCACGGCGAGTCGATGTACTCGCGCACCGCGTAGCCGATCAGTCGCGCGTGCCCCGCGCGCAGCAGCCGAGCGGTCGCGTTCGGCCGATAGCCGAGTCTGCGCGCGGTCTCCTGCGCGTGCAGGCGCACCGCGTCGGACAGCCGGCCGGTGCCGTTCAGCGCGGCCGAGACGGTGGTCTTGGACAACCCCGCCTCCCGGGCCACGTCGACGAGTCGGACCCGGGGCACGGGCGCGGGCCGCTTGCCGCCGCCTCGCGATGAAGTGGTCATAGCCCACATGCTGCCGGCCCGCGATCCCTGAGTCACGCACCTGTTACAGCGCCATGACCTTTAGAAAACCGTTCCCGCAAACCCTTGTGCGGGAACGGTCCCGCATAAATACTCCACAGAACTTCAGCGCCCCGCTACCCCCTGGAAGAGGTGGGTTCTCTTGCGTATGCTCCGATCCGTCGCAGCGGTCGCCGTCGCGGCCGCGGCCGTGGCCGGTTGTTCCGGCGGCAAGTCCGACAACGCGAATCCCGGTGGCGGCTTCCAGGTGAGTCCGGACACCCCCGCGGCCAAGGGCAACATCCCCTCGGTGTCCTGGTCGCTGTACGCCGAGCCGCAGACGCTCGACTACCTGTACGCCTGGGACTACCCGATCAACACCGTGCTCGCGAACGTTTGCGAGCAGTTCCTGCGGACCACCCCGGACATGAAGATCGAGCCCGGCCTGGCCGCCTCGTACACCAACCCGGACCCGCTCACGTGGGTGTACAACCTGCGCGAGGGCGTCACCTTCCACGACGGCACGCCGATGACCTCCGCCGACGCGGTGGCCAGCCTCAAGCGGCACCTGGACCCCGAACTCGCGTCCGCCTGGGGCACCGCCTTCCGCAACGTCGCCTCGATCGACGCCACCGGGCCACTCCAGGTCACGATCAAGCTGACCAAGCCGGACGCGCTGCTCAACTCGCTGCTCGCGGCCTCGCCCGGCACGGTCGAGAGCGCCGCCTCGATCGAGAAGGCCGGCAAGGACTACGGCAACCCGCAGGGCGGGGTGAACTGCACCGGGCCGTTCGCGCTGGACAAGTGGACCCCGGGCGACTCGATCACGCTCAAGAAGAACCCGAAGTACTGGGACGCGAAGCTGGTCGCGAAGGCCGACGCGTTCAAGTTCGTCTTCATCCAGGACCCGTCCGCGCGCGTGAACGCGCTGATCTCGGGTTCGGTCGACGGCGGATACATGGCGCCGTCCAGCGCGTTCGCGCGGCTGCGGAACACCCCCAACGGCAAGCTCTACTTCGGTCCCAGCACCGGCAGTTACCTGCTTGCCGTGACCAACATGCAGGGCACCATGGGCGACCTGAAGCTGCGTCAGGCGCTGTCCATGGCGATCGACCGCACCGGCCTGATCAAGGCCGCGGCCGGCGGGGTCGCCACCGAGGCCAAGGGACTCAACCCGATCAGCGCGTGGGGCCTGGCCCCGGAGAAGGCGCCGAACTACTTCGCGACCCTCCCGCCGGTGAAGCAGGACCTCGCCGCGGCCAAGAAGCTCGTCGCGGAGGCCGGGGGCGGCTCGGGTAAGAAGATCGTGCTCGCGACCAGCCCGCTCGCACCGGAGATCACCGTCTCGGCCAACGCCATCCAGGCTGCCGGCAAGTCGATCGGGCTCGACATCGAGCTCAAGACCGTCACCCCGGACGCCTACACGGCGCTGTTCACCGACCCCGAGGCGCGCAAGGGCATCGACCTGGTCGTCACCAGCGGCTACACGAACACGCCGGATCCGCTGGAGTTCTACGAGTCGATGGTCACCGGGGCGTTCGCCAACTACGGCAACTACTCCAACCCCGAGTACGACAAGCTCTACGAGCAGGCGGCCGGCACCGCCGATCCCGCCGCGCGCTCGGACCTGACGTCCAAGCTGCAGGACATCGCGCTGCGCGACCTCACCGCGATCCCGCTCTTCGAGCCGCCGCACAACGTGTTCATGAACAAGCGCATCACGGGCGCCGCGCCCGGCATCGCGCAGCTGTACTGGCCGTGGGCCGCGACCGTCGGAGCCGCAGGCTGATGGCGCGTCACCTCCTGGGCCGTTTCCTCGGGTTGGCGATGGTGTTGCTGGTGACCTCGTTCCTGGTCTTCAGCGCGATCCACCTCGCCCCCGGGGATCCGGTGACCTTCCTGCTCAAAGGGCACCCGGCGACGCCGGAGGCCAAGGAAGCCATACGTCTCCAGTACCACCTGGACGACCCGTTCCTGTCGCAGTACGCGCAGTGGCTCGGCGACGTGTGCACCGGCGACTTCGGCCGCTCGGTGCAGTTCCGCCAGGACGTCGCCGACCTGATCTCCTCGCGCCTGCCCACGACGGCGTTCCTGATCGCCTACGCGGCGGTGCTGGTGATCGTCTCGGGCGTCGTGCTGGGCATCATCGCCGCGCTGCGCCCCGGCTTCGTGGACAAGTTCGTGCTGATCGCCACCGGCGTCGCGACCGCGACCCCCTCGTTCGTCGCCGCGATCGGCCTCGTGTCGTTCTTCTCGGTCAAGCTCGGCTGGTTCCCGACCTTCGGCGGCGGCTCGGGCTTCGGCGGGCGTGTCGAACACCTCACGCTGCCGGCCGTGGCGCTCGCGTTCACGCTCTCCGGGCTGCTCGCCCGGGTGACCCGCTCCTCGATGCTCGACGAACTCTCGCGCGAGCACGTCGAGGTGGCCCGCGCGCGCGGCGTCGCCGAGTCGAAGGTGGTCCGGCGACACGTGCTTCGCAACGCGCTCGGCCCGATCGTCACGGTCGGCGGCACGATGCTCGCCGGCCTGCTGGTGACCACGTCGATCGTGGAGACGGCGTTCTCGGTTCCCGGGGTCGGCTCGCTCCTGGTGACCTCCGTGAACGTCAAGGACTTCCCCGTCGTGCAGGCCATCACGCTGCTCACGGTGGCCGCGTTCGTCCTGGTCAACCTGCTGGTGGACCTGTTGCAACCGCTCGTCGACCCCCGGGTCTCCCTGACCGGGCGAGGTGCCTCGTGACCAAGATTTCGATCGACAAGACCGGCGGGGGCGAGACGCCCGCCGGGATGCCCGGCGAGACGCCCGGCGGGAGCGGCGCGGGCGGGATGAGTGGCGGGGGCGAGAGCGGCAAGGCCGACAACCTCGGTCGGACCGGCAAGGCCGGCGGGGTCGTTCGCCGGCCCGGCTTCGGCGCGTTGCGCGCGCTGCGCCAGGGCCCGCTGTTCGTCGGCGCCGTGGTCGTGCTCGCGCTGCTCGTCCTGATCGCGGTGTTCGCGCCGCTGATCGCGCCGTACGACCCCAACGCCGTGGACCTGTCCGCGACGCTGGCCGGCTCGACGTCCGACCACCTGCTCGGCGCCGACCAGTCCGGCCGCGACATCCTGTCCCGGCTCATCCACGGCGCGCGCACCGGCCTGCTCGGTCCGCTGCTCGTGGTGGTGCTGTCCACCGCCCTTGGCATCGTGTTCGGCGTCGCCGCCGCGTGGCGCGGCGGCTGGATCGACGCGGTCCTGTCCCGCTCGATGGACATGATGTTCGCGTTCCCCGGCCTGCTGATCGCGATCCTGTTCGTGGCGGTCTTCGGCGGCGGGCTGACCGCGCCGGTGATCGCGATGAGCGTGGCGTACACGCCGTACGTCGGTCGCCTGGTCCGCTCGGTCGCCGCGCAGGAGAAGGCCCGACCGTACATCGAGTCCTATCGCGTCCAGGGTTGGTCCGGCTGGACCATCTGCGTCAAGCACCTGATCCCCAACATCGCGCCCACCGTGCTGGCCCAGTCGGCGATCAACTTCGGCTACGCGCTGATGGACCTCGCCGCGCTGTCCTACCTCGGTTTCGGCGTCCAACCCCCGGACTCCGACTGGGGATCGATGATCAACGAGGGCCAGTCGGCGCTGCTCCAGAACGTGCTGCTGCCGTCGTTCGCCCCGGGCGTGTGCATCGTCGTCGCGGTCGTCGCGTTCGGCATCGTCGGCGAGGGCATCGCCGACCGAGTCGCGAAGCGGGAGCGGTGATCCCATGGCATTTCTGGAAATCGACGACCTGACGGTGCGTCTGCCCGAGGGGCGGGCCGCGCGCCCGATCCTCGACGGCGTGTCGCTGCGGGTCGAAAAGGGCGAAAGCGTGGGCCTCGTCGGCGAGTCCGGCTCGGGCAAGTCGGTCGCGTGCCGATCCGTACTCGGGCTGCTGCCGGCGAAGGCACAGGTGAGCGGCGAGGTCCGGGTGGACGGGCGGGACGTGCTCGGCCTGAACAAGGCGAGCCTGCGCTCGTTGCGCTCGCGCGAAGTGGCGATGGTCTTCCAGGACCCGCGCGCGTCGGTCAACCCGATGCGCCGGGTCGGTGACTTCCTCACCGAGGGCATGCGCGCCGCCGGCATCGCGCCCGCGGTTGCCGCGGCGCGCGCGCTCGAACTCCTGGAGGCGGTCGGCATCCGCGACCCCGAGGGCGCGATGCGACGCCACCCGCACCACTTCTCGGGCGGCATGCTTCAGCGGGTCGTGATCGCCGCGGCCCTCGCCGGTGAGCCGTCACTGCTGCTCGCCGACGAGCCGACCACCGCGCTCGACGTGACCACCCAGGCCGAGGTGATCGGGATCCTGACCCGACTCCAGGCCGAGCGCGGCACGGGCATGCTGTTCGTGACCCACGACCTCGAACTGGCCGCCGCGGTCTGCGATCGGGTCTACGTCATGTACGCGGGCCGGATCGTCGAGACGCAGACCGCCGAGGGCCTGTTCGCGAAGCCGCGACACCCGTACACCGCCGGCCTGCTCGCCTCGACGCCGCGGCTCGATCCGGACGCGGGACCGCCCAGGGCCATCCCGGGCCGCCCGGTCTCGCTCGCCGAGGCCCCCACCGGCTGCGCGTTCGCCGCGCGCTGCGCGCATGTACAGCCGCGGTGCACGGACGAGGCACCCGCGCTGACCCGGCACGACGACGCCTACGCGGCCTGTTTCCGCGCCGACGAGGGGATCCTGACGTGACGAACCGCTCCGCGGGCGCGGCCGACACCACGCTCGAAGTCACCGACCTGCGCAAGACGTTCGGCGACCACGCCGCCGTGGACGGGGTCTCGTTCACGCTCGCGCCGGGCGGCTCGCTCGGCATCGTCGGCGAATCCGGCTGCGGCAAGACCACGACCGCGCGCATGCTGGTCGGTCTGGCCACGCCGGACTCGGGCAGCATCCGGGTGGGCGGCCACGAGCGCGCCACGCGGACCGGCAACCGCACCGAACGGCTGGCCCGCGCGCGAGAGATCCAGATGGTCTTCCAGGACCCGTACCTGTCCCTGGACCCGCGGATCGCGGTCGGCGAGTGCGTCGACGAGGTGCTGCGCCTGCATTTCGGCACGCTGACGAAGGATCAGCGGGCGACGCGGGTGGCGGAGTTGCTGGACCAGGTCGGCCTGGGCGCGCGCGAGGCCACCGCGCTGCCGAAGGCGTTGTCCGGCGGTCAGCGTCAGCGGGTCGCGATCGCCCGCGCGCTCGCGGCCGAGCCGACGGTGCTCATCCTCGACGAGGCGGTCGCCGCGCTCGACGTGTCGATCCAGGCGCAGATCCTCGAACTCCTCGCCGGGATCAGGCGGGACGCGGGGGTGGGCTTCCTGTTCGTCAGCCACGACCTCGCGGTCGTCCGGCACATCACCGACGACGTGGTGGTCCTGCGGGCCGGCCGGATCGTCGAGGCCGGCCGCACGAAGGAGGTGCTGACGAATCCTCAGCACCCCTATACCCGGCTGCTGCTCGACTCCGTGCCGCGGGTCGGGTGGGACCCGGCCAGGATTGCAGCCGACCGGCGGGCGTTGGCGGCCGACGCCGTGGGGTGAGTTGGGGCGGTGGGCTCGGGGCTCGGTGGGCTCGGGGGCTCGGTGGGCTCGGCTCGGGGGGCTCGTGCGATGAGTTCGGTGGACTCGCGCGGTGAGTTCGGGCGGTGAGTTCGGGCGGTGAGGGCTCGGGGGCCTCGCGCGGTGGGTTCGGGCGATGGGCTTGCGCGGTGATCTCGTGCAGGGGTCTCACGGGGTGATCGCGCGCAGTGACTTTGTGTAGTGATTTTTGTGATCGGAAGGACGTGACCCAGTCATGAGCAACGAGACCGATTTCGCGGCGGGTACCGAGCGAACCTCGGCCGTGGTCGACGAACTGGCCTACCTGCCCGCGACCGAGGCGCTGCGGCGCTTCCGGGATCGCACGCTCTCACCGGTCGAGTTGATGACCGCCGTGATCGAGCGGGCCGAGGCCGTCGAGCCGAGCGTGAACTGCCTCGCCGAGCGGATCTACGACGAAGCCATGGCCGGCGCGCGGGCGGCGGAGGCCCGCTACGCCGGCAAGGGCGACGCGCCACGACCGCTCGAAGGGCTCGCGGTCGCGACCAAAGAGGAGCAGCCCATCGCGGGCCGGATCAGCTCCGAGGGCTCGGTGGCGTTCGCGGCCGAGATCGCCGAGGTCACGCACCCGGTGGTCGAGCGGGTGCTCGCGGCCGGCGGCATCGTGCACGCGCGCACCACGACCCCCGAGTTCAGCTGCGCGGCGTTCACCCGCTCGGAGCTGTGGGGCATCACCCGCAACCCGTGGAACCTGGCTTTCTCCCCGGGTGGTTCGTCCGGCGGCGCCGGTGCGGCGCTCGCGGCCGGCAGTACCACGCTCGCGACGGGTTCGGACATCGGCGGCTCGATCCGCATCCCCGCCTCGTTCACCGGCACGGTCGGGTTCAAGCCGCCGTACGGCCGGGTTCCGGCGATGCCGCCGTTCAACCTGGACACGTACTGCCATGACGGTCCGATGGCGCGCACGGTCGCCGACTGCGCGCTGCTGCAGAACGTGCTGGCCGGCCCGCACCCGCTCGACGGCGTGGCGCTCAGCCCCAAGTTGGTCCTGCCCACCGCGCCGGAGGGCATCGAGGGGCTGCGCGTGGCGCTCTCGATCACGCTGGGGGACTGGCTGATCGACCCCGAGGTCGAGGCGAACACGCGTGCCGTGGCGGACGCGTTGCGCGCGGCGGGCGCGATCGTCGAGGAGGTCCCGGTGGCCATCACCCGGCGGGACGTGATGGACACCGCGATGATCCACTTCGGCGCGATCTTCGGGTCATGGGTGCGCGGGGTGGCCGAGGAGTATGGCGACCAACTGAACGCGTACACACTCCAGTTCGCCGAGGACACGGTCGCCGCCGCCGAGCGGGGCGGGCTGCTCGCGGGCCTGGAGCGCGAGGCCGCGATCCAGGCCGAGTTGGGGCAACTGCTCGACCGGTACGACGTGTTGCTGTGCCCGACTGCCGGGATCCCCGCGTTTCTGGCGGACGACGACTACACCTCGACCAAGGTCACCATCAACGGCGTCGAGCTGGAGCACTACCTGGAGGCGTCGCTCACGACGGTGTTCAACATCGCCAGCCGCTGTCCGGTGCTGAGCGTGCCGTCGGGCCGCGCGTCGAGCGGAGTGCCGACCGGGGTGCAGATCGTCGGGCGGTTCTACGACGACGAGATGGTGTTCCGGGTGGCGGCGGCGCTGGAGCGGGTGCGGCCGTGGGACTACGTGGGCGCGGGTATTCCGGCGCTCTGAGCAGGTTGGGCTGGGATCGGGCTGTTCTCGGCTGTTCTCGGCTGTTCTTGGGCGCTGGGCTCGGGCTGTCCTGGGCTGTTCTCGGGTTGGGCTCGGTCTGAGCTCGCGCTCTGTTCTCGGGCTGAGCTCGGTTTGTTCTCGGGCTCCGTGCTTGGGCTCTGTTCGCGGGTCTCGTCTTGGGCTCTCGGCTTCGGGTTCTCGATCTTTCGGTGTAAATCAATGCAATTAGGTACAAGGAGTTCCATGTCCACCCCTGCCGATGTCGTCTTCCGCGGTGGTTCGGTCCATACGATCGACGCCGCGCGCCGCCGGGCCACGGCGGTGGCCGTGCGCGACGGGCGGATCGTGGCCGTCGGGCACGACGCGGATGTGCGCGAGCTGATCGGTTCGCGCACCGACGTGATCGACCTGACCGGCCGCGCGCTCGTGCCCGGCTTCCAGGATTCGCACGTACACCCCGCCCTCGCGGGCATGACGCTGATCCGCTGCGACCTCTCGGACGCGCGGGACGCGGACTCGACGTTCGCCCTGATCCGCGCGTACGCGGCCGCCCGGCCCGACGAGGAGTGGATCAGCGGCGGCGGTTGGAACATGGAGGCGTTCGCGGGCGGTACACCCAGCCGGCAGCAGTTGGACGCGATCGTGCCCGACCGCCCGGCGTTCCTGATCAACGCCGACGGCCACGGCGCGTGGGTCAACACCCGCGCGCTCGAACTCGCGGGCGTCGGGCGGGACACCCCGGATCCGGCCGACGGGCGGATCGAGCGCGAGCCGGACGGCACCCCGCAGGGCACCCTGCACGAGGGCGCGACCGCGCTGGTCGGCGACCTCGTGCCGGGCCTGGACGCGGCCGACGGCCTGCGCGCGCTGCTCGCGGGCCAGGCGCGGATGCACTCGGTCGGCGTGACGGCTTGGCAGGACGCGATGGTCGGTTCGGCACATCCGGGCCTGGACCCGCTGGAGTCCTATCTGACGGCGGCCCGTTCGGGGCAGCTGACCGCGCGCGTCGTGGGCGCGCTGTGGTGGGAACGGGACCAGGGCGCCGAGCAGTTGGAGCGGCTGCTCGAACTCCGCGCCTCCTCGTCGGTCGGGCGGTTCGTGGCCACCAGCGTGAAGATCATGCAGGACGGGGTCGCGGAGAACTTCACGGCCGCGATGAACGACCCGTACTTCGACGGCTGCGGCTGCCACACCGGCAACAGCGGACTGAGCTTCGTGGACCCGGCGGCGCTGCGCGAGCACGTCACGCTGCTCGACGCGCACGGGTTCCAGGTGCACGTACACGCGGTCGGCGACCGGGCCGCGCGCGAGGCGCTGGACGGCTTCGCGCAGGCGCTCGCGGCGAATGGGCGGGCGGATCACCGGCATCACATCGCGCATCTCCAGGTGGTCCACCCCGACGACGTGCCGCGCTTCGCGCAGCTGGGCGTGACGGCCAACATGCAGCCGCTGTGGGCCGCGCACGAGGCCCAGATGGACGAGCTGACCATCCCGTTCCTGGGTGACGAACGGGCCGCGTGGCAATACCCGTTCGGCGACCTGCTGCGCTCCGGCGCGACGCTGGCGGCAGGCAGCGACTGGCCGGTCAGCGCGCCGGACCCGATGTGGGGCATCCACACCGCGGTCAACCGGGTCCTGCCGTCCTTTGCCGAGCCGTCGGACACGGTCTTCCTGCCCGAGCAGCGGATCGACCTCACGGCGGCGCTCGCGGCGTACACGGTGGGCACGGCGTACGTGAACCACCGCGACCACGACACCGGCACGATCGAGGTCGGCAAGCTCGCCGACCTGGTCGTCCTGGACCGCGACCCGTACGCGGGGGCGCCGGCGGAGATCGGCGACACGCGCGTGCTGGGGACGTATGTCGAGGGCGCGGCCGTGTACACGGGGGAAGGGCTGTGACCGCGGGGGAGGGGCGATGACCGCGGCCTACGACGTGGCGGTGGTGGGCGCGGGCCTGGCCGGTCTGGTGGCGGCGCGGGAGCTCGCGTCGTCCGGGCTGCGTGTGGTGGTCCTGGAAGCGGGCGATCGGGTCGGCGGCCGGACGTGGTCGAAGGTCTTCCCCGGTACGGGAGTTCGGGTCGATCTCGGTGCGGAGTGGATCTCGGCGGAGTACCACCGGGCGCTGATGGCCGAGTACGAACGCTACGGCGTGGAGCTGGTGCCGGCGGGGGAGAGCGCGACACGTCAGGTGTGGTCGCTGGACGGTGAGGTGTCCGAGGGCGCGATGCCTCTGGTCGGGGCCGACCTGGCCGCGTGTGAGGGGTTGGTCGAGGAACTCACCTCGCTGGCCGCCGAGTTGACACCGTCGCAGGCGCCGGCGGGGTTGGATGTGGCATACGGCGAGCTGCTTGAGGGCCTGCCGGCGCGGGCGGCGGCGTACCTGTCGGTGCTCGGCGCCGCGTTGATGGGCGCGCGCCCCGAGGAGTATTCGGCGGTGGGCGTGATCGAGGACATCGTCGCGCTGGGCGGCGACCCGACGGCCGCGTTCGGCGGGGAGGACCAGCGGGCGGTGGGCGGCGCGGACGCGTTGGCGTTGGCGATGGCGGCCTCGCTCGGCGCCGAACTGCGGTTCGGGGCCCGGGTGGTGGCGGTGCGTCAGGAGGGGCCGGGCGTGGCGCTCGGGCTGGCCGACGGCACCGCCGTGACGGCCGCGGCGGCGGTGGTCGCGGCGCCGCTCAACACGTGGTCGGCGATCGCCTTCGAGCCCGCGCTGCCGCCGGCGGTGGCGGCACTGGCCGAGCAGGGCCACGCCGGCCGCTCGGTGAAGGTGGCGGCCCGGACGACCGGGATGCCCGTCGACGCCAAGGCGGCCTGTTGGCCGCCCGGCATCCTCGCCGCGTACAACGCCGGGGAGGACGTCTCCGTCGTCTTCGGCCTCGCCGAGAGCTTCGACCCGACCGACCGGGCCTCGATCGAGACGGCGGTGCGGCAGCTGTACCCGGACGCCCGCATCCTGGAGGTGCTCACCCACGACTGGTCCGCCGACCCACTGGCGCGGGGCACGTGGGTAGCCCCCCGCCCGGGCCAATGGCCCCTCTTCGCGGCGGCGCGGGAGCCACATGGGCGGGTGGTCCTGGCGGGCGGCGACATCGCACGCACGTCCCAGGGCTACATGGACGGCGCGGTTCTCTCGGGCCACGACGCCGCGGAGGCAGTGCGCGACCTGCTCGCGTAGCGGGCATCCGACTGGGGTGGGCGTCGTCTGCGGAGGAGGCGATGTCCACCCCTCAGTCATGTCAAGATAACCATGACAGAGATAGTCGACGCACAGATAATCGACCCGAGGTCGATCCCGATCCCGAGGCCGACGTCGAAAGGTCCGACATGCCGCTGACCCCCGAAGACAGTCCCGGCTTCCTCCTGTGGCACACGACGCTGCGATGGCAGCGCACGATGGCGGCCACCCTCGGCCCGCTCGACCTGACCCACCCTCAATTCGTGCTGCTGGCCAGCCTGTACTGGCTCGACACCCAGGGCGCCAAGCCCAACCAACTCACCCTGGCCACCCACGCCGGCATGGACGTCAAGACCGTCTCCCCAGTCCTGCGCCGCCTGGAATCCAAGGGCTACTTGACCCGAGCCACCGACCCGACCGATACCAGGGCGAAGCTCCTCCACATCACCACCCCCGGCGCCGACCTGGCCGCCAAGGCCATGCGCGCGGTGGAGGCGGCGGACGCGACCTTCTTCGCGGATGTTCCCGACCGGGCGAACCTGCTCAAGGCGCTGCGCCGGCTGTCCGGCACACTCGGCGAGTAGAAGCGAGGTGGCGGGTCGGGCCGAATGCGGTTTGATGTAGGCCGTGTCGATATTCACCGAGCAAGACCTCCTCGACGCCGCCGGATCGAAGTCGTTCGAGCGCGGCGAGGGCTACCTCGACGCGGTCGCGAATCTGACCGAGGACGGCCCCGGCGTCATCACCGCCGTGGTGTACGGAAACGACACCTACGACGTCGTCCTCGAATACGGGCCGGACGATCTCACCGGTGAGTGCGATTGCCCGTACGGCGACCAGGGCTACTTCTGCAAGCACTGCGTCGCGGTCGGCCTGGTCTTCCTGCGTACGGCCGAGGCCGGTCCGGTCGGGGAACCCCAGGGCGCCGCGATCGATCTGCGCGCCTACCTCGCCTCGCTCGACCACGGCGAACTCGTCGACCTCCTCGACGAGGCGGCCGGCAGCGATCCCGACCTGCGCCGCCGCCTCCACCTGCGCGCGGCCCGTACCGACGCCGGTGCCGGCCCGGACATCGCGGCGATTCGCGAGCACCTGGGCCGCTCGCTGCGTACCTACGGCTACCTGGACCGGCACGGCGCCCACACCTACGCCGGGGCGGTCGCCGACATCGCCGAGACGCTGGGGGAGTTGTCCGCCGCCGGCCACCATGTCGCCGTCATGGACCTCGCCGGCCGAGCCCTGGCCCTGATCGGCGCCGCCATCGAGGCGATCGACGACTCCGACGGCGGCATCACCGAGGAGGGCGAGGCACTGGTCGAACTGCACGCCGAAGCGTGCGCGACGGCCTCGCCCGACCCCGTCGAACTGGCCGACTGGCTCCTCGCTTTCCAACTCGCGAACCACAATTGGCCGGAACTGGCGATCCAGGACTACACGCAGCCGCTGGGGGACGCCGGCATCGCGCACTATGCCGCGCGCCTGCGCGAAGCCGGGTCCGCTGGGAACCGAGACGGATGGTTGATCCAGCACCTACGGGAAGACCTGGCCGAGGCCCAGGAAGACACCGACGCCCTCGTCGAAGCACTCGCCACCGACCTCACCCACGGCTACGCCTACCTCCGCATCGCCGACGCACTCACCGAAGCCGGCCGCGAAGACGAGGCCCTCACCTGGGCCGAACGCGGCGCCGCCGAACACCCGGAAGAACCCAGGCTCGCCGACTACCTGACCCACCGCTACACCACCGCCGGCCGCTACGCCGACGCCCTGAAAGTCCGCTGGGACCAGTTCCGACACCGACTCAGCGTCCCGGCACACCACCAACTCCTCGAAGCCGCAGCGGCGGCCGGAGAAGCCGACCACTACCGCGCCCAGGCCCTACAAGCACTACGAGACGCTGCCGAACAACCACAAACCCGCGCCCGAGCGGCCCAAGCCCTGATCGACATCCTCCTCACCGAAGACCGCTTCACCGAAGCCTGGCACGCGGCCGAAACCCTCGGCGCCACCCGCACCCAATGGCTCCACCTCGCCGACGCCAACCAAACCACCCGCCCGGATGACGCCCTCAAGATCTACCTACGAGAAGCCACCGCCCTCATCAAAACCACAACCAAACACGCCTACGCCCAAGCCGCAGACCTCCTGTCCCGCGCCCGCAACACCGCCCAAGCCACCAACCGCGACCCCATATGGCAAGCCGAATTCACCACGCTACGCACCACCCACCACCGCAAACGCAACCTGACCACCGAACTCGCCCGCCGCGGCCTCATTTGAGGCTCTGGAACGTCTGAGCGAACCTCCCCAAGCTCGTCTGGAGCCGGACGCAACTGGGGAACCGGCACCATTCGGCCCGATCGGCTGACCGCCCGACCGTGCTCTCACCGCCGCCGAGCGGATCAGTGTGCGCGGTGGGGTTCGCCAGTGCAGGCAGTTCGAGCTTCGCCCAGATGATCTTGCCAGCGGGGTGCCTGCGTTCGACGCCTCGACTGGTCGCAAGAGCGTCGACGAGGAGCAGACCTCGACCCGATTCGGCGGTGTCGGCGGGAAGGGTCGAGTGGATGGTCGGCATCCCGTCATGCCGGTCCGAGACCTCGACCCGCAAAGTAGCCGGCCCCGGCCGAGCCGACTCGATCGCCAGGCGAAGTTCGAAGCCGTGGTCGGATCCCCTTCCGTGGGTCACGGCGTTCGCGGCGAGTTCGGCCACGAGCAGGGCAACCGTTCGGGACGCATCCGACTCCTGCGGCCGGCCCCACGCGGCGAGTTGTTCCACCGCGACGAGACGGGCGGCGCGGGCACCGAAGGTGGTCGAGGCGAACCGGCGAACGAAATGCGCAGTGGAGAGCGCGAACCGGATGGGGGAGATTTCAGACTTCATGACACAGAGCGTTGCTCTGCGGACGTACCGTGACCAGGGGCGAAGTCGGTACGAGGCGTATGCGTACGGGCGGTTGCGGTTGGTTGTCCGGGCTGCGGGCCGTGACCGATGACGCACGCGCGCGCAGGTGAGGCGGTGGACGCTGTGACGGGTGCCAGTGCGAATGGCGAGGACGTGGCGGGCGGGGAGCGAAGGCCGGAGCCGCCGGAGGAGACGGATGGTGCCGCGGACTTCTTCCGGGCTATCGGCAAGCAGGTGAAGCTGCTGCGCGAGCGGGCGGCACTGACGCAGAAAGAGTTGGGGGATCGGCTCGGCTACGGCGAGGAGCAGATCTCCTCGGTGGAGCGAGGACGGCGCACGCCCCAGCCGGAGTTCCTGGATGCGGCGGACGACCTGTTGGGCGCGGGTGGGTTGTTGAAGGCCACGAAAGACGACGTGGCCAAGGCCAAGGCGAAGGCCCGGGTACGCCACCCGGCTTGGTTCAGGGACTATGCGCGGCAGGAAGACATGGCCGTCGAGCTCAACTACTACAGCACGATGGCCATCCCCGGCATCCTTCAAACCGAGGCCTACGCGAGGCAAGTCTTCGCTTCACAAAGGCCGCTACTCGACGAAGAGACCATTGAACAGCGCGTAACGGCACGGTTGGCACGGCAGGAGATCCTGACTCGATGGCCGCCTCCGACCGTGAGCTACGTCATCGAGGAATCCGTGCTCCAGCGGCGAATCGGGGATGCTGCCGTATACAGAGGAACGCTGGAGAACCTCCTGTGCCTTGGGCAGTTGCGCAACTCGGAGCTTCAGGTGATGCCCACCGACCGTGGCGAACACCCCGGGCTCGCCGGTCCGTTCACGCTTCTTACGCCCAGAGGCAAACCGCAGGTGGCCTACGTCGAGGTCCAGCACATCAGCCGGCTGATCTCGGACCCCGAGGAGGTGCGCGTGCTGGGAGCGAAATATGGAACCATCCGAGGGCAGGCGCTCACCCCGCAGGAGTCTCAGACCCTGATCGAGAAAATGCTGGGAGCACTATGAATATCGAGGACCACGCCCGTCACTCAAGCCCGTTGACCTGGTTCAAGAGCAGCTACAGCAGCGGCGAGGGCGGCGAATGCGTCGAGTTCGCCGCTGCCCCCGAAGCCGCCCACGTCCGTGATTCGAAGGTCGACCAGGGCCCCCGACTCACCTTCGCCCCCAACGCCTGGACCGGCTTCCTCGCCTCCACCGCCCGCTGACCCCAAGGCACGGCGGCGGCCCTACAGGGACAAGAACCCGACCGATTCCCGCAGAGCCGCCGCCGCGCCATCGAGGTCGGCCGGCCGAGCCGCGAGCGTCGCCTCCGCCGGCCGTTGCGGCAACGCCGTACAGAGCAGGCGCTGGGGCGGTTGCGGCAGTACGCGGACGGTGACGCGCTCATGTGCGAAGGGGACCACGCGGCACACGCGTTGCTGCTACCAGCGGTCGCGTCACGGTGGTTACGGCGGCCGAGGCCGGGCCGGAGGTGGGTCTCGCGTACCGGGAGGCGGGCGAGGTCTTCGGGGAGATGTCGATGCTGGACGGGAGCGTGCATTCGGCTACCGTCCGGGCGCTTGGTCCGGTCGAGGTGTGGTCGATGTCCCCGGCGCGTTTCGTGACGTATCTCGAAAGGCATCCCAGGGTGTCCATCACGTGTTTGTTGGTGATGGTTCGGCGGTTGCGGGAGGCCGACGTCCAGCGGTTGCGGTACCGAGCGCGTCGCGGAACGGTTGCTCTATCCGGTCGTTCAGTGTGGCGAGCCCACGCGCGGCGGGACTCGTCTCGGGATTCGGTTGACCGGGACCGACTTGGCGGCGGCCGTCGCCGCCTCCCGCGAGTCGGTGGTGAAAGCGGTGCGCCGCCTGAAGGAGATGGGCGCGATCGGAACGGACGAGCGACGCCACTTCGTGATCACCGATCGGTCGCGGGGCGTGCGAAGATACGCAGCTCATCGCAGAATGGCAACGCGCCACCTTGGAGGGCCCCATGTCGACTGCGGCTGCGCCGCTTCCCGCGAATGCCCCCGTTCATCCCGAACTCCTCCAGCAGGGACATCCGTTTCGGCAGTGGAAGACGTGGCGCATCCCCGGGACAGAGCTGACGCTCACCGGCTACTCGCGCGCCGGCGACAAGACGTTCTTCCATGTCCCCGAACTGCGCTGTGCCTTGGACGCGGGGCTGTGCGAAGGACGGCAGCCGGCCACGGTCTTCCTGACACACACGCACCACGACCACGCCAAGGACCTCGACTTCCTGGCCACGAGGCCGGACGGGACGGACATCTACCTGCCCGCCGACGCCGTGCCATACGTGGAGTCGTACATCCGCTCGTGCGCCGAGCTGAATCACGGGACGGCGTTCGACCCCGATCTCATGGGCCACCGGCTGCACGGGGTGCGCGGTGGCGACGTGTTCGCATTCGGGCGCGCCGGGCATCAGGTGCGGGTGGTGGAGTGCGTGCACAAGGTGCCGTGCGTCGGATATGCCTTCTCCGAAAGGCGCAAGGCGCTGCGTCCCGAATTCGAGGAACTGCGGCGGACGTTGGTCGCGCAGGGCCGGGGCGCGGCGTTCGGCCGGGAGATGGCCGAACGCCGAAGGCAAGGGGTGGAGGTGGACGAGGAGGTCCACCGGCCGCTGTTCGCCTACCTGGGCGACACGCACACGGACGTCTTCGAACGCAATCCCTGGCTGTTCGCGTACCCGGTGATCATCACCGAGTGCACGTTCCTCCACGACGCGGAGCTCGGGCGCGCGGACCGGGACGGCCACACGGTCTGGAGTCGATTGCGGCCGGTCGTCGAAGCGCACCCGGACACACTGTTCGTGCTGATCCACTTCAGCCTGCGGCACTCCGACCGCGAGGTACTGGAGTTCTTCACAGCGGGGCACGGATCCGTGGACCGGACTCCGATCCCGGACAATGTCGTGCTGTGGGCGCACCCGGACAGCCGGCTTCCCGAACAGCACCAGCCGCGTGCTGCTGACAGCTGAGCTTGCGCCGGTCGCCTCTGCGTCTGCGTCCGGGCAGCTTTCCCGTGCGGCGGGTGGAGGCGCGCGCCCGGTGAGCAGCCGCAGTACAGGGAACCTGTCTGTCTGCATCCGCTGAGCGCAGATCGCCGCCCGGCCTGGTTCGTCCGTCTGGCCTTGACCACTCGACACGCGAACTCAGGTGGTAGACACAGGGGATGGACGCGAAAGGGGCCAAGCTGCTCCAGCCCGCAATGCTCCAACGGCAGGTGGATCCGGCCCGCTACCGAGGGCTGGTCCGGGAGGACAAACCCGTGCGGTGGGCACGGGAGGAACTCGACAAGGTCGTCCAGATGCGCGGTCGGCCCTCCACGGAGTGGCCCACGCCGACCGCCCTGCCCGATGCACTCGGCCGGCTCGCCGAACTGCTGGCCACACTGGCTTGGGACGACCTCGCCGGCCTGGCCCGCCGGGAGGAACTGACGTACCGCAGGCCAAAGCGTTCCGCCACCAAGTCCTCGAAGTCGGCGAAGTCCGCGAAAGCGTCGACGTCCTCGTCCGGCGACAAGCGGATCGTCGATGCGCTGGTGGCACTGCGCGAGAACCTCTACGACTGCCGACAGTACGAGGAAGCCCTGGAAGCCGTCGAAGAGCTCCTTCGGATGGCGCCGGCCGGCAGGCATGCCGGGGCCCAGGCGCGGGAGGCGCGCTATTGGAGGACGTGGTTCCTCACCAAGCTCGGCCGCCATCAGCAGGCCCTGGAGTCGGTCGTCGACGAGCTGACCGGAATCCGCGGGCGGTCGCGCGCTGCGGTGCGCGACGAGGACGAAATCGCGCTCGCCCACGCGTTGGCGACCCATGCCGACCTCCTGGAGAAGGCCGGCCGCGTCGCCGAAGCCGCCGAGGTGAGCGCCGAGGTCGTGGAGGTCTGGTGGCGGCGCGGCGACGCGACGGTCCACTTCCTTGACGCCGTCGACCTGCACAGCGAACGGCTTGCCCGGAGCGGGCAGGGCGAGGCGGCGCGTGTGTGCATCATCGAGGCCATGCGCAGGATGCGGAATCGGCGGTGCACGATGTACCAGGAGAACACCTGGTACAACTTCGGGGTCCGCCTGCTCGAACTGGGCGCGCCGGAGCCCGCGTTGGCCGCCGCCGAGCAGGCGGTGCGGCTCTATCGCGATAGCGCGGACGCCCATCGGGGACGCCATCGGGAACTGGAGGCGGAGGACGACTGGGACTGGGACCACCGCTACTCCGAGGCATACCTCCGCGAGCGGCGGCACAAGGAGCTCTCGTCCTCGCTGAGAGAGGTCCGCCGCGCGGAACAGAACCTGAGCGACGGCCTGCTCGCACTGAGCGATTGCCTCCGGCAGCTCCGCCGCACCGGTGAAGCCGACGCGGCACGCGCCGAAGCAGCCACGCTGCCTGCCACCTAGGCCGATCCTTCGGATCATCTGATCGTTGGGTGACGTGTGGGATTGAGTGATGTGCAGTGGGCGCGGATCGAGCCGTTGTTGCCGGATCGTGTGCCGCAGCGGGGTGGTCGATGGCGTGACCACCGAGAGGTGATCGACGCGATCGCGTTCAAGCACCGCACCGGGACGCCGTGGCCGGACCTGCCCGAGCGGTTCGGGTCGTGGAAGGGTGTGCACGACCGGTTGCGGATGTGGGCGGCGGATGGCACGTGGGGCCGGGTGTTCACGGCGCTGCTCGCGCAGGCCGACGCGGACGAGGACCCGGACTGGGTCGTCGCGGTCGACTCCACGATCGTCCGCGCCCACCAGCACGCCGCAGGCGCCCGCAAAAGGGGGTGCCCGCAGGCGAGCCCGCCGACCACGCCCTCGGCCGGTCCCGCGGCGGACTGACCACGAAAGTCCACCTTGCGACCGACGGCAACTGCCGACCACTCGCGTTCGTCATCACCCCCGGCCAGGCCGGGGACGGCAGGCGACGTTGGACGACCTCGGTAACCACGCGGAGCCGATTCACGTCGCGCGTTTCGGGACTCAGGTGGATGCGAAGGGTGTCCTGGTCGGCTCGCCGGATGCGCGGCGCTGTATCGGCTACCTGACGAAGTACCTGAACAAGTCCGCGCACGAGTCCCACGAGGCCCACAGTGGGGCCCAGAACGCACACGTGGACCGATTGACGGAAGCGCTGCGGTACGAGCCGTGCTCGGCGACTTGTGCGAACTGGCTCCTGTACGGAGTCCAGCTCAAGAACGCGCGTGCGGGTCTGCGTCCGGGCTGCTGCAAGTCGAAGGCCCACCGCCGGACCCACCTCGGCTACGGCGGCCGGCGCGTCCTGGTCTCCCGCAAATGGTCTGGCAAGACCATGGCCGACCACAAGACCGAGCGTCGCGCCTGGGTCCTCGACCTCATCGGCCAACCCGCCGACGTCCCCGACCCCAACTGTTTCATCTGGCAACCCGTCGGCCGCGACGACCCGGACGTCGCCCCGCTTTCTCATCGGCTCCTTCGGGCGGTCGCTGAACGTGTCCGGTGGCGCAAGGCGATGGACGACGCGAAAGCCCGCGCAGACGGACCGCTCGACAATTCGGCAACTGCCCAGGGGAGGGCGGCATGAGCAGGAAGACCAAGATTCCCGATGTCGAACTCCTGACCGTTCCGGAAGTCCTCGAAGCGCTCGGCGGCCTGTCTCGCCGGACCTTCTACCGCCGGCGTGAACTCGGTCTCGCTCCGGCCTGCCACAAGCTCCCCAACGGCGAACTCCGCATCACGCGTGAGGCGTTCGTGGAATGGCTCGACACGCGGGCGGAGGAAGTGGCGTGACGGACAAGACGTACAAGGTCCGCATCTGGGCCGTCGCCCGCAACCAGAGCAGCAAGAAGCCCTCCTATGTGCTGCGGTGGCTCGTGGGGACCGAGCGGCAGTCGGCGACGTTCGGGACGAAAGGGCCGGCCGACCGATTCCGCTCACGCCTGATCCGCGCGGCGGAGGACGGGGAAGCGTTCGACCTGGTGAGCGGTCTTCCCGAGTCGATGGTCAAGGCCAAGGAAGCCACCTCGCTCCTGTCGTTCGCTCTCACGTACATGGACATGAAGTGGCCCAATGCGGCTGCCAAGTCGCGCGACAGCATGACGGTGCCCTCGCTACCGCTCTCCCGGCGCTCGTGGCCGACGCCAAGGGGCGACCCGACGTCAAGACACTCCGCCGCGCGCTCCGGCTTTTCCTCCTGCCTCCGACGCGACGTGAGATCGATCGGCCCGGTGAGATCGCCAAGGCGGTCGCGTGGATCGAGAAGGCGTCGCTGCTCATCACCGCACTCGAAGACGCCAAGCGTGTGCATGGGGTGCTGGATGCTCTCGGGCTCAAGCTCGACGGCACCGCGGCCGGCGCCGAGACGCTGCGGCGGAAGCGCTCGGTCCTCTACAACGTCCTGGACTACGCCGTGGAGCTCGAACACCTCGCCGTGAATCCGATCGACAAGATCAAGCGCAAGCGGGTCAAGGTTGCTGCCTCGGTGGACCGGCGGGCGGTCGCCAACCCGACGCAGGCTCGTGAGCTGTTGACCGCAGTCGCCTACGTGGGTGGCCACAAGCGGGCCGGCGGGCGTCGACTGCGAGCGTTCTTCGCGGTCCTCTACTACGCCGGGACGCGCCCGGCCGAAGCGGTCAACCTCCGGCGGGCCGACTGCGTTCTACCGGAATCGGGCTGGGGCTCGCTGACCCTGCACACGACCCGCCCCGCGGCCGGCAAGATCTGGACCGACAACGGTGACGCGCATGACGAGCGGGGCCTGAAGCAGCGGGCGGACAAGGACACGCGTCCGGTGCCGATCCCTCCGCAACTCGTTGCGATGCTCCGCGCGCACATCGAAGAGTTCGTGACGGCACCCGATGGCCGACTCTTCCCGAGTGAGCGGGGCGGCGTACTGGCCTCGTCCTCGTACTCCCGGGTGTGGAAGGAAGCACGCCGGATCGCGCTGACCGAGGAGCAGGTCACGTCACCGTTGGCGGCCCGGCCGTACGACTTTCGGCACGCCTGCGCGTCGCTCTGGCTGAACGCGGGAGTGCCGGCCACCGAAGTCGCGGAACGGCTTGGGCACTCGGTGGACGTGCTCCTGAAGATCTACGCCAAGTGCATCGACGGACAGCGCGACCTGATCAACAAGCGCATCTCGGATGGCCTCGGTGACGAGGACTGATCAGCCGTCAGGTGACAGGGAGCCCCGGATCACTCTGGGGCTTTCGTCATGTCACGGCTGTCCCGCGAATACCCCGAAAACGCTCTGTGACCTGCGGAAACGTCCTCAAGATCATTGCACGTATATTGCACAGCAGCCGTCCTATGCCTGCTGTCGCCTGCGCCGCGTGACACACATCGTGACGGCGAAAAAGAGGCCGAAAACAAAAACAGCAGCTCACGTGGCTCCGTGGCTGCTGATCCTGGTGACGCTGTGTGCCCCTGGCAGGATTCGAACCTGCGCACACGGCTCCGGAGCGGGTGTGAGCGCAATTCCCAAACCGGCCCCTGACCTGCACAGGAACGCGTTGGCGACCCACCCAATTCCAAGATCATTACACGCATGCTGCACAACCAGTCAGCTGCCCCCAAAACCCAACCCACGCACCCGGTCCACGGCATGCCGGGGACCGGGTGGCATGCCGTGGTTTATGCGCGCGGGTCACGCAACCCGACCAACAACCCAGGTGCTCGGCAACCGCGGCCCGACTCCCAAAGCCCAGCACCAACGGGTGTCCTGCGCAACGAGCGCGCCCCGGTCGCGGCCAAAGGTCGCGTCGCCGGCCCCCAGCCGGCTCGCAGCGCAGCTGCGATTCCCTCCCAGATGGCTAGCCGGAGCGGCACGCCGTTTCCATCATGGCAGGACAAGCTGTGATCAATCAGTTCAGGTCGGAGGACGTCGGGGGGAAAATGGACCAGTTCACCGCGATGGGGTCTTCGGCGCGCCTGAGTAGATCCCCTGAATTTAGAAGGAATAAGCGATACCCTGGTCGTCCACCATGTCTGGCCGTAGACGTGGATCTCGTTAGACAGATGGACAGCAGGGAGCCAGCGTGTCTACAGGCGTCTCCACGGAACTCTCCGTACAGGGCGAGAGTATTCAACAGCTCTACAACGACTATGTGAACGCCAAGTTTTTGGTCAACCGCCGTTACCAGCGAAAACTGGTTTGGGGTGTTGAAGAAAAAGAAAGGTTGATCGATTCCATTGCTCGCAAACTTCCGATCCCTCTGATTTTGCTCGCAGAGTCAGCAGGCACGTTTGCCGGAAAATTGGAAGTCATCGACGGGCTCCAGCGTCTCAATTCTGCATTTGCGTTTATCGAAAATGAATTTCCTCTCGATGGGAAATATTTCGACTTGGCGACGCTGGCCGACACTAAGATTCGATTGGATGAAGGAGGGCTTGAGCAGAAACAGCCTATGCTTGACCGCGAGAAATGTCGTCAGATTGCCAACTATCAACTCCCGGTCTCCGTTTATCGATCTGCGAGCGATGAATCCGTTGATGAGGTTTTCCGGAGGATCAACTCCAGCGGTAGGCACTTGAGTCTCCAGGAGATTAGACAAGCCGGAGCGCTTCAGGTAATTGCTGGGGTTGTTCGACGAATCAGCGCGACGGTGCGCGGAGACGCGTCCCTGACTGATTTTGTACCGCTTTCTGAAATGCCGAAAATTAGCATCACCAACAATGAGCTACCGTATGGCATCTTTGTAGACGATATCTTTTGGGTCAAGCAGGGGATCCTTACGCGTGAATCCGTGCGCGAATCACGCGATGAAGAATTGATTCTAGATATCTTACTGGACTTGATCCTAGAGCGTCCTGCTTCCACCGGGTCGCGCTATCGAGATTCCGCATATGGAATTGAGAACGATCGCGCCGCTACGGCCGCTGACCTGGTCCATCGACGGATCGCTACCATCGGTGAGGAAGAATTGGAGAATCGATTTATTGAGACTTTGGAACTGTTCCGAAATGTGCTCGCGAAGTCAAATAAACCATTCTCTGCTTTGACGGTGACGCAACAGAACTATCGGGGTATCCCGCGACACTTTCAGGCCCTATTCGTTGCAGTGGCCCAATTGCTTCACGATGATGGAATGGAACTGAAAAGCGAAGAAAGTTTCCTGAAAGCGATTGATGGATTCTGGGATACCGATCTGAGAGTTCCGTCAGGGGGTGGTGACTGGGGAGCTGAGAGGAAAAGCGAGCTGATTCAGATGGCGAAGACTCGCTTGCAGAAAGAGTTCAAGCCCAGTGTTGAAGGCGGTTCGCAGGTCAGGGAACATTCGGTGCGCTTCGAGGCCGCCTTGGCGATGGCTCTGACCGAGGATTCGCTATTTGAGCTCAAGCAGGGGTTTTGTCGAGTAAATGACAGCGCGAGCTTTGATGACCAGAGCTTTGCAAAGATCATGAGAACTGCGAGTGCCATGGCCAACCATGGCCCTGCGGCTCGTGGCGTGATCTTTGTTGGTGTGGCTGATGACGAGGCTGACGCTCTGGCGCTAGAGAGATTCGCTGGAATTAAGGCTCATGAGCGTGACGGCTTCTTCGTCACTGGGACGCAACATGAGCTGTCGGCAATGAAGAAATCAGTAGATGAAATGTGGAGAGATTTGGCGCAACGTATCAAGAGTTCCGATTTGGATGCGACATTCGCCAGTCATCTAGCGCGTAGTCTGGTCCCATTTCGCTACAATGGATTCTTGATTTGGCGGATAGAGCCGACATCGATGGGCAGTCCTGTAACGTACAAGAATGAATTTTTCGAGAGGGTAGGCCCTCAAACAAATGCCGTGATTGGCCAAGGCATCATTGCTCTCGCCAAGCGATTCCAGGCATAGCAAAGAGCAGCCGCGCTCGTTTGTGAAATCGCCTCCAAGTACAACGAAGCGAAGGTGGATCCAGGGCGGAAACGCTTTGCCCCGCCGTCGTGGAGCATGGCGGTTGGGTTGCCAGCTTTCTCGTGCTGGCCCGCACTGGGCGGGGGGCTACGCCGGGAACGGCGGCTACGCCGCACGCGCGGCGTAGCCCCCCGCGGCGCGCGGAGCGCGGCGACCTTGATCCAATAGAGCTCAATTCGGCAACGGGTGACGGTACTTGCTTCGGCTCGATCCGTGCCGAGACCTGGCTGGGCGTGGCTGGGCCGATACCGTCGCTCTGTGGCTACCGACGATGACGCTCCGATGTCTCCGCGTGTTCTGGGTGAGCGGGTTGTCTATGACAACGAGTGGGTGCGGGCCTTCCGGGCGGACGTTGAGCTGTCGGGTGGAGATCGGGCCGTGCACCACATGGTCAAGCTCAAGCCGGCGGCCGTGATGGTTCTGCTGGATGACGAGGACCGCGTGTTCCTGATGTGGCGGCATCGCTTCGTGGCGGACTCGTGGGGCTGGGAGTTGCCTGGCGGCCTGGTCGACGTTGGGGAGGACCCGGAGGACACCGCACTTCGGGAGTTGATCGAGGAGACCGGCTACCGGTGTCGGTCGATGCGGCATATTGCTCGGTTTCAACCGATCGTCGGCGTCGTTGACTCTTGGCACGACGTGTACCTGTGTGAAGGTGCGGAGAGGGCCGGGAGTCCGACCGAGGTGACCGAATCTCAGCGGAACGAGTGGGTGCCGTTGAGCGAGATCTCCCGGCTGATCCAGCGTGGGGAGATCTGGAGTTCGGGCACGCTCGTCGGGCTCATGCAGACGCAACTCATCCGGGGATCTTGATGGACTTGGTGTCCTCAAGCGTTGCTCTGGGCTCAGGATCGAAGTTCGGACGATCTTCGCCGGGGCCGGCCTGAGGGCGGCTTGGCCGGTAGCGTCGCTGTGTGGCTACTGACGATGACACTTCCTCGGCCTGGGTCGTTCATGGCGAACGGATCATCTATGACAACGAGTGGATGCGCGTCTTCCTGACTGACGTTGAACTGCCTGATGGGGAGCGGTTCGAGCATCACGTGATCAAGCTGCATGCTGCGGCGATGACGGTGCTGATCGATGATCAGGATCGAGTGCTGATGATGTGGCGGCATCGGTTCGTGTCGGACCGGTGGGGGTGGGAGATCCCCGGTGGGCTGGTTGATCCCGGGGAGGATCCGGAGGAGACGGCGCTCCGCGAACTGCTTGAGGAGACCGGCTACCGGCCGGCGACCTTCCGGCATGTGGCGCGGTTCCAGCCCATGGTTGGGATGGTCGACTCGTGGCATGACGTGTTCGTGGGGGAGGGGGCAACTCAGGTTGCCCAGCCCACGGAGACGACCGAGATGGCGCGCATGGAGTGGGTTCCGCTCGCGGATATCCCTGGGCTGATCGCCAAGGGGCGGATCTGGAACTCCGGCGTGCTTATCGGGTTGCTGCACGTCCTGGCTTCCCGCGGGGGCGCCAAGCTTGATGAGTCGTCAGAGTCGTTCTGACAGGCGGACGAGGCGGCGGCGGGACCGGGCCGATGCGGCTACGGTGCTCAGCTTCTTGGCCTCGTTCCAGTGGATGCGGGCTTCTTCGGTGCGGCCGTGGGCGATCAGCGCTTCGGTCAGGTCGCACCGGAGACCGGCCTCCGCCCTGGTGAAGCCGCTCATCCCGGCAAGTGCGTTCGTCAGGCTGTCGATGACCTCGGTGTCGCCGAGACGGACGAGGCAGGATCCGCGCCACCTGGCCAAGTGGACGAGGTTGAGGGCCAGGAAGGGAAGGTCCGGGTCGTTCGGGTCCGGGGGCAGGGCTGCTGCGGCCATGTCCATGGAGTTCATCGACGCGGCTCCGTCGCCCAAGGCCGCGTGAGCCTCTGCTTCGGCGCCGTACAGCCAACTCCGGGTCAGTGAAGGCAGCCGCGTCCGGTTCTCACCATGGGCGTATCGGATGAGTTGCAGGGCGGACTCGGCCTGGCCCAACTCCAGCAATACGTAAGCTTGTTCGGCTGTCGCGAAGGCCAGGATGCTCGGATCCTCAGCGATGCTCGCCGCGGCCTTCGCGCGCTCGAAGTGCTCCCAGGACTCATGAAGCGACTCGGTGTCGACCCCCTGCCATCCCGCGAGCGCGGACGCGTCGGCCAGCACGTGCGCCAAGCCGGCCCGCTGCTTCGGGAGCATCGCGTGCTTGAGCAGCTGGTCGACCTGGCCTATGTGGGCACTCATTTCGTCGGCCACGACCGCGGCGCCCAAGCGGCGGTCCTTGAGTCGGATGGCGTTGGTCTGGAAGCGGAACAGCGCCAGTAGTTCGTCATCGACGGCGCGGGCGCTCTCCAGGCGAGTCATCAGTTCGATGACTCCCGGATCCGGCTTGCCCCACGCGTGCGGGCTCGGTTCGTCGAACGCCAGGTCTTCCGGCTCGACTTCGTACACCGAGCACAAGATCGCCTGGTAGCGCTCGTCGGGCGGCTTGCGGCCGTTCTCCCAGTCGGAGATGCGGCGCTTGAGGCTGTCGTCCTGGACGAGCCTGGTGCCGTGTCGGGCTGCGGTCTGCCGCATGGAGCGCATGAGTTCGCGCTGCGTCCAAGCCCGCTCGTTGCGGAGTCGTCGCAGGCGCTGTGCGTAGCGCGGAAGGGCCTCGTTCTCCATCGTCGCCCCCAAGGGGACAGGGGGACATGTCCCCCTGGTCGAGTCCGTGTCATCTTCCGCGCACCGCGCCGCGCGGTCAACTCTGAACGCACAGTAACCAAACACAGATGCCCTGAAGGGGGCGACACTGTGCAAAACACGATCCTGCACACGCTGGAATGGCTGGCCGAAGCGGCGGACGATCCTCGGGACTGCCTTCAGTCCTGGGATCAGGCGCCGGGTATTCCGTACCCGCTGATCATCGGAAAGACATTCGACCTGGTGACGACGCACCGCCGGGTCGGCGAAAGGGTGTTGGCCTTCTACGACCGCGACGCGATCCCGGCTGGTGGGGCGCTTCTGGACTGCGGCGTGGCCAAGGTCGGATTCCTCGTCCACCGCGATCCCAAGTCGCAGCCACTGACCGTTGCCTTGGCATGTGACGCGCGCTATCGCACCCGGTGCCTCGGCCTGAAGGGGTACCTCCTGGCACCCGTACCGGTCATGGACGAGGACAGCTTGGCACGATCGCGGGTGCGGTGGCTCCGGTTGCCGGGCCCTCCCGGCACCCACACCTTCGAGCTGCCCACCTTGACGGCGAAGCTCGCCGAAGTGGCCAGTGAAGGCGTGGCCTTCCCCGTAGACGATGTGCCGCCGCCGGCGCCTTCGTACCAGTAACTACCGAAGGAGCGGAACGGTGCGCGATTCGGATGAGGCACTTGGCATGGACGACGACGGCGACGCCTGGTACGTGGCTCGTTCCGCGGTGATGGGGTTACGCGACGTGCTGGTCGCGGCCGGTATGGAAGCGGACTTCACGTTTCTGACTGCCGACGTGAACGCCTTCGGGCGCGGGATCGTGAATCTCGGGCGGGTCACTCCGGCCACGACGCGCCGACTGACGGCGCTGCTGCGGGCGGCTCGTGAGGCGCTGGGCGACGAGGCTTTCGCGACGGAGGGCAGCGAAGGGGAGAACGACCATGGATGACAAGAACGACGCTCGCGCGGACTTCCTCCGGCCCGGCGTTCCGTACGTCCGGGGCTGGTCCGATGCGCGGGATGCCGCCCGTGAGTTGGCCGAAGAGCTGAGGTTGCTGGGCCTGGCGAACGACTTCGCCTACTTGCAGGGTGACGTGAACGTGGTCGGCAAGGGACACGTCCGGCTCGGCCGCGTGACCAGTGACGCGGCCACCCGGCTCGCGGAAGCCCTGACGCTCGGGATGTGCGTCCAAATCGACAGGCTGCCGTGCGCGCAGGAACCCGCACACGACGACAAGCCGGCTGCGGCCTGACCGAAGCTCGGCCGGAGCCCACCCACCACCCTCCGGCCGAAATAGAGAACTCCCCGTCCCTGGACCTCGGGCGGGGAGTTCTCGCGTGCTCGGTGCCGGCTCAGAGTGTGCGGAATTGCGTGGGCAGGCTCGGGCGGCCGATGACCTCGACGTAGGCGACGGACTTGTGGACCACATCGAGGTTGATCATGGCTCTGTCTTCTTCGCCCAGAAGGCAGACCGTGCGATGGCCCGGGCCGAAGGAGCCCTCCGGGGCAGGCGCTGTCCTGAAGCTTTGGCAGAAATCGTCCCCACAGTCACACCAACCGTGGAAGCGCGCCATGTGCAGGTCGCCGGCCAACGAATGCTCGCCCTCGGTGTGCAGGAGCCTGACCAACTCGATGTAGAGCTCGGGCAGAGCCTCCGACAGGGGACGGGGATCACTCACGACGAAGGGCCGAATCCGTACGAGATCTCCAGGTCGTCACTGGAGATCTTGAACTCTTCGAGGGCCAAGGGCCGGTCGTGCTGATTGAGGGTCAGACGCAGGACGTGGAACAGCGGTACCCCATCGGCCAATCGAAGAGTGGTGGCCTCGTCCGGGAGCGGCATCCGGCTGCGCACGTTCTCGGTCCAGTGCAGTTCGTGGCCGGCCTTCTCCAGGGCGGCGTAGAGCGCGGGTGCCGGCGGGGGTGCGGTGTCGGCGTACGGCGTGTTCTCCAGGACGGAGAACGGTACGTAGGTGCGGTGTGCCTGGCGTAGGCGGCCGTGGTCGGCGGTCTGCAACTCGTCGTACGTGAACATCGGCTCGCCCGGTGGTACGCGCAGCATGTCGGCCAACACGAGGGGCGCGTCCGTGCGGGTCGCTACGGGCTCGTCCTGTGTGGTCCAACGGATGGCGTCGGCCTCGACGTAGCGGCCGTCGCGGTCTCGGCGTACCCCACGCGGACGGGTGATGTTCGGCCTGGCGTGTGGTGAGCGCACGAACATCCCGCGACCCATGAGGACCTCGACCAGGCCGACGGCGCGCAGCTCGGTGATGCCCTGGCGGACCGTCGGGCGGGAGACGCCGAACTCCTTCGCCAACTGCTCCTCGCTCGGAAGCGGCTGCCCCGCGGGGAACGTGCCGTCCATGATCCGGTCGCGCAAGTAGTCGGCGATCTCGTGATACCGGGCCTTCTTGCGTGCTGGCTCCATGGGATTCCTCCGGCGTCCTCCGAGCGGGCTGGATCCCGCGCTTCCTTTCGGCAGCATCCCGCAGGACTTGCCTCTTGACAAGACGTAGTACGGGTCTCCATCCTGAAGTCAGCCCGTAATACGGGTTGGCAACCTCTTCGATCGAAGCGGTGCCTCTGAGCTTGTGAAGGGCGATCCGAAATGGCGATCAAGGGTGCAATCCCGGTGACGTTCGCGGCGGTGTTCCCGTTCGGGGCGTTCGCGAAGTCGGTGGCTGCGGTGGCGGACTTCGAGGCGTCGAAGGGCGGAGTGAAGGTTCAGGCGCGGGACAAGACGACGGGGCTTCCGGTGTGGGCGGTGTCGGTGGTCGACGGTGACCCGGACGCGAACGAGTCCACGGTGAAGGTGAAGGTCGCGGCGGACGCGGAGCCGGTGTTGCCGGACACGTTGCCGGGGCTGCCGTTCCGGCCGGTGGAGTTCGAGGGCCTGACGGTGACGGCCTACCTCAACCAGTCCACCAACCGCGTGGCGTTCTCCTACCGCGCGTCGGGCCTGCGGGCTCCCGGTGGGCCGCTGAAGAGCGCGATCAAGACGACGGCGGCCTGACGGCTCGTCGTGTGAGACAGGCGCGGCCCTGGTGCGAGCAGATCTTGGCGGGTCGATCGCACCGGGGCCGCTCCCCATCCGAACGACACAAGTGATCTTCGAAGGGGTACGTCCATCATGCATGTCTTCCAAAGGCCCGTGGTGCGGATCGGGGCCTTACTGCTCGCGGTGTTGTATGTCGTGTTCGAAGTGGTGCGGGCCCGGGGCGGCGTCGTTGCCTCGTCCCTGCTCCTCTTCGTCTACCTGACGGTCGGGGTCGCGTCCGTCTGGTGGTGGCTGTTCTCGTTCGCGGCTCGGGTGCGGCGTGGTTGGCCAGCGCTGTCGAAGGCGATCGGGGTGTGGCAGCAGGAACCGGTGTCGCGGATCGATGAGACGTTCGAGTACCGGTATCCGCGCATTCTGCGTATCCGGCGGCATGAACTCGGCTTCGACGTGACGGTGTCGTTGTTGCCGGGGCAGACCCCGAAGAACCTCGGCGATCACGTGGAAGGCATCGCCCACACATGGGGTGTCTTCCGGGTCGAGGCGTCGTCCCCCGGGCGCGGGGTGGTCGTCCTGCGAGCCTGGTTCGCGGATCCGCTGGCCGAATCGTTCGAGGCACCCCCGATGCCCGGGTTGGGCGATGTCGTCAAGCGCGCCGCGGGGCTGGCCTCGATCCGATACGGGAAGGTCGCGGCCGAACGCGAGGACCCGTGGCGGCCGGAATTCGCGTCTGCGGAGATCGGGCGGTGTGACGACGGGCGGCCTTGGCGGTTGCGGCTGCATGGGACGCACGTCCTGGTCGCGGGTGTTACCGGCGCCGGGAAGGGCTCGGTGCTGTGGGGCGTCGTGCGTGCGCTGCTGCCAGCGGCTCGGGTGGGGATCGTGCAGTTGTGGGCGTGCGATCCCAAGCGCATGGAGTTGTCCTACGGGCGGTCGCTGTTCCAGCGGTACGCCTGTGAGCCGGCGGCGATGGTCGAGTTGCTCGAAGCCGCGGCGGCCGAGATGAACACGCGGGCGCAGACCTTCGCGGGCAAGGTCCGCAAGCACGAACCCTCGGCCTCGTGTCCGTTCGTCGTGGTGATCGTGGACGAGTTGGCGTTCCTGACGGCGTATCAGCCCGATCGGGACCTTCGGAAGCGGGCGGATGCGGCTATCGCGACCCTGACCAGTCAAGGGCGTTCGGTCGGGTTCTGCGTGATCGGTGCGTTGCAGGATCCGCGCAAGGAAGTGATGAACATCCGGAACCTGTTCCCGGATCGGATCGCGTTGCGGTTGGACGAGCCGAACCAAGTGGACATGGTCTTGGGCAACGGTGCACGGGAGCGTGGTGCGGCGGCCGATCTGATCTCTCCCGACCCGGAGGTCGGTGCGGGGGTGGGTTACGTCAAGCGGGAGACGCAACCCGAACCGGTACGCGTGCGGGCGGCGTTCGTGTCCGACGACGCGATCGACGCGATGGTGCGGGACTACGGCCGGTCCTCCGGTGGGTTCGGGAGTGCGGCATGACGCGAACCGAGTACGACGCGGACATGACGCGTGGCGCGACCGTGCTGCGGTGCGTCGCCGATTTCATCGGCTGCCGGCCGGCCCTTCCCCCGGTCACGTCGGTGGATGTCGGGTGGTCGCAGGTGGATCTGGTGTGGTCGGTCAAGATCCACATGTACGCCGGGACGTCGCAGGACATGGAGCGCTGGGCGCTCGCGATGGACGACGTGGTGACCACACGTGTGGAAGCCACGAGCGAGTACATCGGTGAGCACACCCGGATCGAGGTCGCCGGCACCATTCACGGCCACTCGGTGACCGTGTGGACCACGCTCGACGGAAGCACCCGATGAGCACCCGGGTGGAACGTGCGCGGATGCCGTTGGCGCGTGAGGTCGTGCGGGCGGTGGCTCAGGAGCACGGCGTCTGCGTTCGGCCGATCGCGTTGCGACGCACGGACATTCTCACTGGTGAGACGACAGTGGTGGATGTGCCGTGTGGGGCGACCTTGGCGAGTGTGTGCCCCACCTGCGCTGAACGTAAGCGGCGGCTGCGGATGGCGCAGTGTCGGGAGGGGTGGCACCTGACCGAGGAGCCGATTCAGGAGGCCGACGAGCCGACCGGTGAACAGCGCGTACTCGGGGAGTTGCGGGCGGACTGGACCAAGAAGCACGACCTGGCGCGCGGCGACGAGCGGGACGAACTCGCCGAAGACCTGGCCGCGGTGGATGCGGAGTTGGCTGACTCGGGCGTGCGCGGCAACATCGACCCGGATCCGGTCACGCGGCGGGTGCGGTCCACGCGGCGGCGTCAGGATGCGCCCGATCTGCCTCGGCGGGAGGTGGACGCGCGCACGGTCGGCAAGGCGTACACGGCGCCGGATGGGAAGGTCTTCCGGCCTTCGCTCTTCGTCACGCTCACGCTGCCCTCGTACGGGCGTGTGCGGCGCGATGGGACTCCGGTGGATGCCTCGGCGTACGACTACCGGGCGGCTGCCCGGGATGCGTTGCACTTCTCGAAGCTGGTCGATCGGTTCGTGCAGAACCTGCGGCGCCTGGTCGGCTTCGACGTGCAGTACTTCGCCGCGGTGGAGTACCAGCGGCGGCTGGCTCCGCACATCCACCTTGCGATCAGGGGCACGGTCTCGCGGGCCGAACTGCGCCAGGTGGCGGCGGCCACCTATCACCAGGTGTGGTGGCCGGCGTGTGACGAGCCGGTCTACTCGACCGACCTTCCGCCGGTCTGGGACACGGAGGCCGGCGCGTACCTCGACCCGACGAGTGGCGTCGAACTCCCCACCTGGGATACGGCGTTGGACGACTTGGGCGACGATGCGGAGCCGATTCACGTCGCCCGGTTCGGGACGCAGGTCGACGCGAAGGGCGTCCTGGTCGGCTCGCCGGACGCACGCCGCTGCATCGGCTACCTGACCAAGTACCTCAACAAGTCCGCCCACGAGTCCCACGAGGCCCAGAGCGGGGCCCAGAACGCGCACGTGGACCGACTCGTGGAAGCCCTCCGTTACGAGCCCTGCTCGCCCACCTGCGCCAACTGGCTCCTCTACGGAGTCCAGCCGAAGAACGCCCGCGCGGGCCTGCGGCCTGGCTGCTGCAAGGCCAAAGCTCATCGGCGGACCCACCTCGGCTACGGCGGGCGGCGCGTCCTGGTCTCGCGCAAGTGGTCCGGCAAGACCATGGCCGACCACAAGGCGGAGCGCCGGGCATGGGTGCTGGACCTGGTCGGCGGTGCCGGCGACATTCCGGATCCGAATCGGTTCATCTGGGCTCCGGTCGGCCGTGACGACCCTGACGTCGCACCGCTGTCCCATCGCCTCCTTCGTGCGGTCGCCGAACGGGTGCGGTGGCGCAAGGCGATGGACGACGCGAAAGCACGCGCAGAAGGGACGCTCGACAATTCGGCAACTGCCCGGGGGAGGGCGGCATGACCAGAAGAGCCAAGACTTCGGACGTCGAACTCATGACCGTCCCGGAAGTCCTCGAAGCGCTGGGCGGCCTCTCTCGCCGGACTTTCTACCGCTGGCGTGAACTCGGCTTGGCGCCGGCCTGCCACAAGCTCCCGAACGGCGAACTGCGCGTCACTCGTGAGGCGTTCGCGGAGTGGCTCGACACTCGGGCGGAGGAAGCGGCGTGACGGACAAGACGTACAAGGTCCGGGTCTGGGCCGTGGTCCGGAACCAGAGCAGTAAGAAGAAGCCCTCTTTCGTGGTGCGTTGGACTGTGGCGGGCGAGCCGCAATCAGCGACGTTTGGTACGAAAGGGTTGGCCGACCGGTTCCGTGGACGCCTGATCCGTGCCACCGAGGACGGCGAAGCGTTTGATCTTGAGAGCGGTCTCCCTGAGTCCATGCAGAAGGCCAAACAGGCGACGTCGGCCCTCACCTTCGCGCTCGCCTACATGGACATGAAGTGGCCGGGTGCGGCTGCGAAGTCGCGGGACAGCATGACGGATGCGCTGGCCACGGCTCTGCCCGCGCTCGTGAAGGACAGCGATGGTCGGCCCGACCTGGTGACCCTGCGCCGCGCCCTCCGGCTGTTCGTTCTACCGCCGACTCGCCGGAAGCTCCCTCGGCCCGCCGACGTCGCCAAAGCGGTTGCCTGGCTCGAAAAGAGGTCGCTGCCCATCACGGGGCTCGCGGACGCCAAGACTGTTCACGGTGTCTTGGACGCGCTCGGTCTCAAGCTCGACGGATCCGCGGCAAGCGCCGAGACGCTTCGCCGTAAGCGCTCGGTCGTCTACAACCTCCTCGACTACGCCGTGGAGCTGGAACACCTTCCGGTGAACCCCATCGACAAGCTCAAGCGCAAGCGCGTCCTGGTGGCGTCCTCGGTGGACCGCCGCTCGGTTGCCAACCCGGTCCAGGCTCGCGAACTGTTGGCCGCGGTGACCTACGTCGGCGGACACAAGCGGGCCGGCGGCCGACGTCTCCGCGCGTTCTTCGCGGTCCTCTACTACGCGGGTACGCGCCCGGCCGAAGCGGTGAACCTGCGGCGCGCCGACTGTGTCCTGCCCACCTCGGGATGGGGCTCGCTGACTCTGCACACCACTCGGCCGGCGGCGGGCAAGACCTGGACGGACAACGGCCAGGCGCACGACGAGCGGGGCCTGAAGCAGCGGGCCGAGAAGGACACGCGCCACGTGCCCATCCCTCCGCAGCTCGTCGCGATCCTCCTCGCGCACATCGAAGAGTTCGGCACGGCGAAGGACGGTCGACTCTTCCCGAGCGAACGCCGTGGCGTCCTTGCCTCCTCCACCTACTCCCGAGTGTGGAAGGAAGCACGCAAGCTCGCGCTGACCGAGGAACAAGTGACCTCACCTCTGGCAGCTCGGCCGTACGACCTGCGGCACGCCTGCGCGTCGCTCTGGCTCAACTCCGGAGTGCCGGCCACGGAGGTCGCCGAACGGCTCGGGCACTCGGTGGATGTGCTGCTCAAGATCTACGCCAAGTGCATCGACGGACAGCGCGACCTGATCAACCAACGCATCTCGGATGGTCTCGGTGACGAGAGCTGAGCAACCGTCAGACGGCAGGAAGCCCCGGATCACTCCGGGGCTTTCGTCGTGTCCGGGCCACGCCGCACATACGCCAAATACGCACTGTGACCTGCGGAAACGGCTCCAAGATCATTACGCGCCCATTACGCGCGGGCCGTCCTACGCCTGCACGCACCTGCGCGGGCTGACACACGGAGTCACGAGCGAAAAGAGGCCCCAAAACAAAAACAGCAGCTCACGAGTGATCGTGGCTGCTGAGACTGTTCACGCTGCGTGCCCCTGGCAGGATTCGAACCTGCGCACACGGCTCCGGAGGCCGTTGCTCTATCCCCTGAGCTACAGGGGCTCGGGTGGTGTGAACATTACCAGTTCCTGGGAGTGGGTTGCGAAGGGGTTGGTCGTGGGGTGGGGATGAGATGTGTGGATCGGGCCACGGGGTTGGTGTGGGGGGCCTAACCTCACTGGCGTGGGCGGGATTGCGGGTGAGGCGGCGCGGGTGCTTGTCGTGGATGACGACGAGGTGATTCGGCAGCTGATCGCGGTGAATCTGCGGCTCGAGGGGTTCGTGGTGAGTACGGCTTGTGATGGGGAGGAGTGTCTGCGCCTCGTGCACGAGGTGCGGCCCGACCTGGTCACGCTCGATGTCGTGATGCCGCATCTGGACGGGATCGGGACGGCCGCTCGGTTGCGGGCGGATCCGCGGACCAGTGGGCTGAAGATTCTGATGATCAGTGCCTGTGCGCAGGACGAGGACTTCTCGCGGGCTCGTGCGGTCGGCGTGGACGGGTATCTGACCAAGCCGTTTCATCCCGAACAGCTCATTCGGCTGGTGCGCGCGCTGTCGCCGGAACTGTCACCCGAATGACCTACCCCGCCCGCCGGGCAGGTTGGTGATCCGGTCGCCTACGCTTGTCGTCGTGACCCCCGCAGAGCTTTCGCAGTCAGTGTTGTCCGCGGTTCGTGCCGCCGTCGAGGCGGGCGAGCTCGCCGTTGCCGTGCCCGAGAGCACGACGGTGGAGCGACCCAAGAATCGCGACCACGGGGATTATGCGACGAACATCGCGCTTCAGCTCGCGAAGCCGGCCAAGCGGCCGCCGCGGGAGATCGCCGAACTGCTGGCCGTGCGGATCGCGAAGACGCCGGGCATCGCCAAGGTCGACGTCGCGGGCCCGGGCTTCCTGAACATCACGTTCGACACCGCGACCCAGGGCGAGCTGGCCCGCACGATCGTCGAGGCCGGTGCCGCCTACGGGACCAACAACGCGTTCGACGGCCTGAAGATCAACCTGGAGTTCGTGTCCGCGAACCCGACCGGGCCGATCCACATCGGCGGCGTTCGCTGGGCGGCCGTCGGCGACTCGCTCGGCCGGATCCTGCGCGCCTCCGGTGCCGACGTGACCACCGAGTACTACATCAACGACGCCGGCGTGCAGATCGACAAGTTCGGCAAGTCGCTGATGGCGGCGGCCAACGAGCGGCCCGTCCCCGAGGACGGCTACGTCGGCGCGTACATCAACGACATCGCCGCCGACATCCTGGCCGAGCGGCCGGACGTGCTCTCGCTCGACGAGGCCGAGCAGGAGAAGGTCTTCCGCGCGACCGGCCTCAAGCTGATGGTCGCCGAGATCCAGCGCTCGATGGAGAACTTCGGCGCGCACTTCGACGTGTGGTTCTCCGAGACGACGCTGCACGCGTCCGGCGCGGTGGAGAAGGCGATCGAGCGGCTGCGCGAGCAGGGCCACGTCTACGACGACGGCGGCGCGATCTGGCTGCGCACGACGGACTACGGGGACGACAAGGACCGCGTCCTGATCAAGTCCGACGGCGAGAAGACCTACTTCGCCTCCGACGCCGCCTACTACCTGAACAAGCGCGACCGCGGCAACGAGGTCTGCGTCTACATGCTCGGCGCCGACCACCACGGCTACGTGGGCCGGCTCAAGGCGATCGTGGCGTGCGCGGGCGACGACCCCGAGCACAACATCGAGGTCATCGTCGGCCAGTTCGTGAAGATGATGCGCGCCGGCGAAGAGGTCCGGATGTCCAAGCGCGCGGGCAACATCATCACGATCGACGACGTCGTCGAGTGGATCGGCGTCGACGCCGCGCGCTACTCGCTCGCGCGCTCGTCCACCGACTCCACGATCACGCTCGACATCGACATTCTCACGTCGCACAAGAACGAGAACCCGGTCTACTACGTGCAGTACGTGCACGCACGGGCGTCCTCGGTCGACGTCAAGGCCGCCGCCCGGGGCATCGTCAAGGGCGAACTCAAGCCCGAGCTGCTGTCGACCGAGTGGGAGTCCGACCTGCTCGGCGCGCTCGGCGAGTTCCCGCGCGTGGTCGCCAAGGCCGCCGAGCTGCGCGAGCCGCACCACATCGCGCGCTACCTGGAACAGGTGGCCGGCCGCTACCACCGCTTCTACGACCACTGTCAGATCCTGCCCAAGGGCGACGCCGAGGTCACCGACCTGACGCACGCCCGAATGTGGCTTGCCGACGCGACGAAAACCGTCGTGGCCAACGGCCTCGGTCTCCTCGGGGTGTCCGCCCCCGAGCGCATGTGACGGATCGTCACAACGCAGGCGACACAGGCCGAGGGCCGGGCATCCGCCCGGCCTTCGGCCGTTCCCGGCCCCGACCCCGGGCCGACCCCACGCGACCGCGCAAGACCCGGCACGACCGGCAGGACCCGTAGGACCCGTAGGACCCGTAGGACCTGTAAGACGCGCACGACCCGCACGACCCGCGAACCCCGCACGACCCGCACGACCCGCAAGACCCCGCGAACCCCGCACGACCCCGCCGCCCGCACCCGATCGCCCAGATCACCTCAACCCCCCGGGGAGCACCACGACATGAGCCGCTCCGCCCACCCCGCCGGTCCCCGCCACGCGGACGTGCTGCCCGACGGCGCGCCGCCCATGGCGCCCGAGGACCTGACCCTGCTCGACCCGAAGATCTGGCCCGCCAACGCCGAGCGCGGCGCCGACGGCGTGGTCACCATCGCCGGCCTGGACGTGCGCGAGCTCGCCCGCGAGTTCGGCACCCCGGCGTACATCCTCGACGAAGACGACTTCCGGGCCCGCTGCCGCGCCTGGCGCGAGGCGTTCGAGGGCGCCGACGTGTTCTACGCCGGCAAGGCATTCCTGTCCCGCGCCCTCGTGCGCTGGATCGCCGAGGAGGGCCTGAACCTCGACGTCTGTACGGCCGGCGAACTCGCCGTCGCGCTGTCCGCGGGCATGGACCCGGCCCGGATCGCCTTCCACGGCAACAACAAGTCCAACGCCGAGCTCGACCGCGCCCTGGAGGTCGGCGTCGGCCGCATCATCGTCGACTCGTTCGAGGAGATCAGCCGGCTCGCCTTCCTCGCCGACCGCCGCGGCGTCACGCAGAAGGTGCTGGTCCGGATCACCGTCGGGGTCGAGGCGCACACCCACGAGTTCATCGCGACCGCGCACGAGGACCAGAAGTTCGGCTTCTCGCTCGCCGACGGCCAGGCCGCCGAGGCGGTCCGCCGGATCCGCAAGCTCGACTCGCTCGAACTCATCGGCCTGCACTCGCACATCGGCTCGCAGATCTTCGACACCGCCGGTTTCGAGGTGGCCGCGCACCGCGTCGTGGGCCTCCTGGTCGCCGTCCGCGACGAGCACGGCGTCGAGCTGCCCGAGATCGACCTCGGCGGCGGCCTCGGCATCGCGTACACCGCCGCTGATGACCCGCAGGCGCCCGCGGTCATCGCCGCCGCGCTGTTCGACATCGTGCGCCGCGAGTGTGCCGCCGCCGGGCTCGCCGCGCCCCGCCTGTCGGTCGAACCCGGCCGGGCGATCGCCGGACCCGGCACGTTCACGCTGTACGAGGTGGGCACGATCAAGCCGCTCGAGGGCCTGCGTACCTACGTCAGCGTCGACGGCGGGATGTCCGACAACATCCGCACCGCGCTGTACGACGCCGAGTACACCGTCACGCTCGTCTCGCGCGCCAGCGACGCGGCGCCGATGCTCTCGCGCGTCGTGGGCCGGCACTGCGAGTCCGGCGACATCATCGTGCGCGACGCGTACCTGCCGGCCGACCTCGCGCCCGGCGACCTGGTCGCGGTGCCCGCGACCGGCGCCTACTGCCGCTCGATGGCCAGCAACTACAACCACGTCACCCGCCCGCCGGTGATCGCGGTACGACAAGGCACCGCGCGCACGATCGTCCGGCGCGAAACCGAAGAGGACCTGCTGCGCCTCGACGTCGGCTGACCCGGCACCGGCGGCCCGGGCCGACCCGAGCCCGGACCGAGCCCGACCCACCCCAAAGACCAGCCCCGGACGGCCTCGGGACAGCCCCAGCCCCCCGAGGCGACCCGAAAGCCACCCCCGCAAGACATATGACGAAAGACCAGGAAAAGAACAACAGAACCATCGGGGGTCGCCGTGTGGCGGCCCCCGAATCCGGGAGAAAATCCCGTTGTCACCGTTCCGGGCCGCAAGAATTCCCGTCTCGGATCCTGGACCAGCCCTGGTCCGAACGATGATCCGAGCGACACTTGTCGGCACTGCCGGTCTCCGGAGATCCCCCGGACGGCAGACTCGGACAACCTTTGTCTTCGAGAAGTGAGGTCGGATGATGCGTACGCAGCCGCTGAAGGTGGCGCTGCTCGGTTGTGGTGTGGTCGGCTCCGAAGTGGCCCGCATCATGACGACGCACGCGACCGACCTCGCCGCCCGAATCGGGGCGCCCGTCGAGCTCGCCGGAGTGGCCGTGCGCCGCGCCGGGCGCGAGCGCGCGGGCATCGATCCCGCGCTGGTCACCACCGACGCGATCGAACTGGTCAAACGCGACGACATCGACGTGGTGATCGAGGTCATCGGCGGTATCGAGCCGGCCCGCGGACTGATCCTGTCCGCGATGGAGCACGGCGCGTCCGTGGTCTCCGCCAACAAGGCCCTGCTCGCCGAGGACGGCTCGACGCTGCACGCCGCCGCCGCGAAACACGGCGTGGACCTCTACTACGAGGCCGCCGTTGCCGGCGCGATCCCGCTCCTGCGCCCGCTGCGCGAGTCGCTCGCGGGGGACAAGGTCGAGCGGGTCCTGGGCATCGTCAACGGCACCACCAACTTCATCCTCGACCGGATGGACACGACCGGCGCCGGCTTCGCGGAGGCGCTCGACGAGGCCACCGCGCTCGGGTACGCCGAGGCCGACCCCACCGCCGACATCGAGGGCTTCGACGCCGCCGCCAAGGCCGCGATCCTGGCCGGCCTCGCCTTCCACACCCGGGTGACCGCCGCCGACGTGTACCGCGAGGGCATCACCGAGGTCAGCGCCGCGGACGTGGCCAGCGCCAAGGCGATGGACTGCGTGGTCAAGCTGCTCGCGATCTGCGAGCGCGGCGCCGACGGGCAGAGCGTCAGCGCCCGCGTGCACCCCGCGATGATCCCGCGCTCGCACCCGCTCGCGTCGGTGCGCGAGGCGTACAACGCGGTCTTCGTCGAGTCCGAGGCCGCCGGGCAGCTGATGTTCTACGGCCCCGGCGCCGGTGGCGCGCCGACCGCCAGCGCGGTCCTGGGCGACCTCGTCGCGGTGTGCCGCAACAAGCTCTCCGGCGCCACCGGCCCGGGCGAGTCGGCCTACGCCCAGTTGGTCCCGCAGCCGGTGGGCATCGCCCGGACCCGCTACCACCTCAGTCTGGACGTCGCCGACCGCGCCGGTGTGCTCTCTCAGGTCGCCGCCGTGTTCGCGCAGCACGACGTGTCCATCGACACGGTCCGTCAGCAGGGCCGGGACGGGGATGCCACACTCGTGATCGTCACCCATACCGCCGCCGACGCCGCACTCGCGGCGACCGTCGCCGATCTGCGCGGTATGGACATCGTTCGTGACATCGCCGGCATCATGCGGGTCGAAGGAGAGTAGGGACCGTGAGCGCGCTCAAGGAAGGCGTCCGCACCACTCAGTGGCGCGGGGTCATCGAGGAATACCGCGACCGTCTGCCGGTTTCGGCGAACACTCCCGTGGTCACTCTGCGTGAGGGTGGCACGCCGTTGGTCCCGGCCCAGGTGCTCTCCGAGCGCACGGGATGTGAGGTTCACCTCAAGGTCGAGGGCGCCAACCCGACCGGGTCCTTCAAGGACCGCGGCATGACGATGGCGATCTCCAAGGCCAAGGAGGAAGGCGCCAAGGCGGTCATCTGCGCGTCGACCGGCAACACCTCGGCCTCCGCCGCCGCGTACGCGGTACGCGCCGGGATGGTCTGCGCCGTCCTGGTGCCGCAGGGCAAGATCGCGCTCGGCAAGATGGGCCAGGCCCTCGTGCACGGCGCGCGCATCCTGCAGGTGGACGGCAACTTCGACGACTGCCTGACGCTCGCCCGCGACCTGGCCGAAAAGTACCCCGTCGCGCTGGTCAACTCGGTCAACCCGGCCCGCATCGAGGGCCAGAAGACCGCCGCCTTCGAGATCGTGGACATGCTCGGCGACGCGCCCGACATCCACGTCCTGCCGGTCGGCAACGCGGGCAACATCACCGCGTACTGGAGGGGCTACACCGAATACGCCGCCGACGGCCTGTCGCAGCGCCGGCCGCGAATGTGGGGCTACCAGGCGGCCGGTTCGGCACCGCTCGTCAACGGCGCGCCGGTGTTGTCGCCGCAGACGATCGCGACCGCGATCCGGATCGGCAATCCCGCATCGTGGGACTACGCGATCGCCGCGCGCGACGAGTCGGGCGGCCACATCGAGTCCGTGACCGACCGTCAGATCCTTTCGGCCTACCGCCTGCTGGCCGCGCGGGAGGGCGTCTTCGTCGAACCCGCGTCGGCCGCGAGTGTGGCCGGACTGCTCCAAGCGGCCGAACAGGGCCGGGTCGACCCGGGCCAGCGGATCGTCTGCACGGTCACCGGCAACGGCCTCAAGGACCCCGATTGGGCGGTCGCCGGCGCACCCAAGCCGGTCGTCGTCCCGGTCGACGCCTCGGCCGCCGCCGCGCTCCTCGACCTGGACGGCTGACCCGAGACAAGCGCTCGGCCGGACGTCAGACAAGCGCTCGACTGCGCAAGAAACAGACGCTTGAGCAAGCAGGAACAGACGCTTGACCAAGCCCGAAACAGACGCTCGGCCGAGCAGGAATCAAGCGCTCGGCCGAGCAGGAAACAAATGCTCGGCCAAGCGGGAAACAAGCGCTCGACCGACCCCGACGCGCGTGAATGAGCCATCCGCGCATCACCAACCGCGCGCATGAGATCACGCGTGATCACACATACCGACAAGATCGAATCAGGGCGGTCGACGTTCACTCGTCGACCGCCCTCGATCCATTTCGATCGCATTTCCGGTACCAAACCCACGACGCGGTGGCTACGGTGTCCCGCGAGGGAACGCACCTTCGGTAGGCTGATCACCGGACGCGGCCTTCCACTCGTTCCGCGGCGAATGCCGCCCGAGTCTCGCGTCTGTTCCTGCCGTTCCGCAGCACCCGCGATTTCCCGAATGCGCCACCGGTTCGGACCGTCCCGCGAAGGTGCCCGGAACTCCACGAGGAGGAGTGTCCACGCGTATGGCCGGCCCCGCATTCCGTGCCGCCCCCGTCCGGGTTCGCATCCCGGCCACGAGCGCCAACCTGGGTCCCGGGTTCGACGCGTTCGGACTCGCGCTCGGACTGTACGACGACGTCGCGGTCCGGGTCGCGGACGCGGGCTTGTCGATCGACATCGCAGGTGAGGGCGCCGACAACCTGTCCCGTGACGAGAACCACCTCGTCGTTCGCGCCGCGTACGCCGCCTTCGAGGCGATGGGCGGGCGCCCGCCGGGGCTGGACGTGGTCTGTGCCAATCGGATCCCGCACGGCCGCGGTCTGGGCTCGTCCGCCGCGGCGATCTGCGCCGGTGTGATCGCCGCCCGGGCGCTGACGATAGGCGGCGCCGAGCGGCTCGACGACGACGCCACGCTCGCCCTGGCCACCGAACTCGAAGGCCACCCGGACAACGTCGCGGCCTGTCTGCTCGGCGGCTTCACCATCGCGTGGACCGACGAAGACGGCCCGCACGCGGTGCGATCGGCGCCCGACCGGGGTATATCTCCTGTGGTGTTCGTACCCGCCACGCCGCTGTCCACCGAGGTCGCGCGCGGTCTGCTGCCGGCCAAGGTGACGCATCGCGACGCGGCGGCCAACGCGGGCCGCGCCGGGCTGCTGGTCACGGCGCTCACGTCCCGCCCGGACCTGTTGTTCGCCGCGACCGAGGACCGGCTGCACCAGACCTACCGAGCGCCCGCGATGCCCGCGAGCGCGGAACTGATCGACAAGCTGCGCGCACAGGGGATGGCCGCGGTCGTCTCCGGCGCGGGGCCGACCGTGCTCGCCCTGGTCACACCCGACCGAGTGGACGAGGCGATCGGTACCGCCGGGCCCGATTGGGTGGTCCGGCAACTGGAAGTGGACGGAGCCGGAGCAAGCGTCATGCCACTGGCGTGACCTGCGTACTCGCCGTTCGTTGGCAGTACGCCCGGTAGACGAGGACAGTGCGCGAGCGCGACCCGGCACGCCCGGGTCGCCGGTCGTGGACGGTCGTGCGTTCGTTCACTCCACTGCACTACCGCAGGAAAATGGGCGGCTCCGGGGGAGCGATGGGGTGGGGGAATGTCTCTTGGGTCCGGTAGTGTTAGCGTCATCACCGCACCAGATCCCCCGCCCGCATAGGGTTGGGCGCGTTCGGTGCTCTGTGGCCACGATCCCTTGGGAGTCTCCCCTCCTGCCTGTCCTTCGTGACGAACGTGGCTCCCCGATACAGACCGGCGGAACCACCGCGCCGCGTCGAGAACATCCCGGGGACCCGAGGGCACTTCCCCTACAGGAATACGAGCCCCCACAGGCATACATGAGCCCGATCCCCGCAGTACTGGGCACATTTTCGACGATTCCCGCCATCCGGCGGACCACCGCACCGGACCGCACTGGAAGCGGGACGGACAGCACAACCGGTCGCCGAGCCCCCTCAAGGCCGACGCCCGCTCCAGGGAAGGACCCTTCGTGAGCGACACCACCGAACTCATGGACGCAACGCCGCAGGCCGCGTCCGCCTCGGGTGACGCGGCTGCCACCGCGGACGCCCCCGCTCCCGCCACGCGGCGACGCCGCTCGACGGGCACCGGCCTCAGCGGCATGGTGCTGGCGGAGCTGCAGCAGGTCGCCACCGGTCTCGGCATCAGCGGCACCGGCCGTATGCGCAAGAGCCAGCTGATCGAGGCCATTCAGGCGAAGCAGGGTGGTTCGGACGCCGCTCCCGCCGCCGCTGCCGCCACGAAGCCGGCCCGCGCGACCAAGGCCAAGGCCGCCGCCGCGGCGGACAGCGCCCCGGCGCCCGCCGAGGCCCCCGCAGCCGAGGCCCCGCGGCGGAGGCGCCCACCGGGCCCGCCGCGCCGCCCGGACGCGCGTCGCGGTCGAGGCCGCGCCGGCGATCGAGATCCCGGAGCAGGCCGCCGCAGAGGCCCCCGCCAACGGCCGCGCCCGGCGCGACCAGGGCGAGGCGTCGGCCGAGGCCACCGAGACCACGACGCGCCGTCGTGGCGAGCGCCCGAGCGCACCGAGCGCACCGGCGACGACCAGGGCGAGCAGCGCGAGGGCGGCGAGCGTGAAGGCCGCCGCGAGCGTCGCGAGCGCGGCCAGAACCGTCGCGACCGCGGCGACCGCGGCAACAACGAGCGCGGCGGCGAGCGGACCGAGCGCGCCGAGCGCCCGGAGCGCGGCGAGCGTGCCGAGCGCGGCGACCGCGCCAACGCCGACCGCCCCGAGCGTGGCGAGCGTGGCGACCGCGGCAACGACCGCGCCGAGCGGGCCGACCGCGGCGAGCGTGGCGAGCGCGGCAAGCAGCAGCCCCAGCAGCAGCAGGACAACGACCCCATGGGTCCGGACGACGACTTCGAGGGCGGCGGCCGTCGGCGTCGTGGTCGTTACCGCGACCGCAACCGTCGCCGCGGCGGCCGCGAGGGCTTCGAGACGAACGAGCCCGTGCTGGCCGACGACGACGTCCTGGTGCCCGTCGCGGGCATCCTGGACATCCTCGACAACTACGCGTTCGTGCGGACCTCGGGCTACCTGCCCGGCTCCAACGACGTGTACGTCTCGCTCGCCCAGGTCCGCAAGAACGGCCTGCGCAAGGGCGACGCGATCGTCGGTGCCGTGCGCCAGCCGCGCGACGGCGAGCGCCGCGAGAAGTTCAACGCGCTCGTCCGCCTCGACACGGTCAACGGCATGGAGCCGGAACAGGCGCGTCAGCGCTCCGACTTCAACAAGCTGACCCCGCTCTACCCGCAGGACCGGCTCCGTCTGGAGACCGAGTCCGGCGCCCTCACCACGCGGATCATCGACCTCGTGTCGCCGATCGGCAAGGGCCAGCGCGGCCTGATCGTCGCGCCCCCCAAGGCCGGCAAGACGATGGTGCTCCAGGCGATCGCCAACGCGATCACCGTGAACAACCCCGAGTGCCACCTCATGGTCGTGCTCGTGGACGAGCGCCCCGAAGAGGTCACCGACATGCAGCGGTCGGTCAAGGGCGAGGTCATCTCCTCGACCTTCGACCGTCCGGCCGAGGACCACACGATCGTCGCCGAGCTGGCGATCGAGCGGGCCAAGCGCCTCGTCGAGCTGGGCCACGACGTCGTCGTGCTGCTCGACTCGATCACCCGTCTGGGCCGCGCGTACAACCTCGCGGCGCCCGCCTCCGGCCGCATCCTGTCCGGTGGTGTCGACTCGACCGCGCTCTACCCGCCGAAGAAGTTCTTCGGCGCGGCGCGCAACATCGAGAACGGCGGCTCGCTGACCATCCTCGCCACCGCGCTCGTCGAGACCGGCTCGCGCATGGACGAGGTGATCTTCGAGGAGTTCAAGGGCACCGGCAACATGGAGCTCAAGCTCGACCGCAAGCTCGCCGACAAGCGGATCTTCCCGGCGGTGGACGTGGACGCGTCCAGCACCCGCAAGGAAGAGATCCTGATGGCCCCGGACGAGCTCGCGGTGGTCTGGAAGCTGCGCCGGGTGCTGCACGCCCTCGACCAGCAGCAGGCCATCGAGCTGCTGCTGGACAAGATGAAGAAGACCAAGAGCAACGGCGAGTTCCTGATGCAAATTCAGAAGACCACGCCGATGCCGAACGACTGAGGCCCCGCGGCCCCTCGTACGGAGCAACACAAGCACCACCAGGCAAGACGAACGACGAAGACACAGCGGTGGCCAGGAGGGAATGCCTCGACCCCGGTCGTGGTTGGGCGGTACAGACCCTGATTTGGGTCCGGTCGCCCCCTCCTGGCAGACTGCTCTGTCGGCCCCGGTTCACGTGACGCCCACTCGGGCGTACGACCCGGCGCCCTCCCGAACCCAAGGAGACTCCTGTGAAGCCCGACATCCACCCCGAGTACGTGGAGACCACCGTCACCTGTGGCTGTGGTTCGACGTTCACCACGCACAGCACCGCGACGAGCGGCCAGATCCGCGTCGAGGTCTGTTCGCAGTGTCACCCGTTCTACACGGGCAAGCAGAAGATCCTCGACACGGGTGGCCGCGTCGCGCGCTTCGAGAAGCGCTTCGGCAAGCAGCCGGTGGCCGGCAGCAACTAGCGACCCCGCGGCGCCGGAGGTGCGGTGGGCCTTGTTCCAAGGTCCGTACCGCCCCTCCGGCGCCGTTCGTTTGTCTCCGGAACCGTTGCTTTCGCAACCCGGCCGAGATCCGCGCCGGGCCGCGCGGGAACCGTGCCGGGAACCGGCCCGAACATCCCGGGATCCGGCTTCGGAACCCGCCGTACCGCCGACCCCACCCGCTGCGTCACCGATCCCGCCGAGTTCGCGGCCATAGACATAGGAGCCCACAGTGTTCGAGGCGATGGACGACCTGCTCGCCGAGCACGCCGACCTCGAGAAGCAGCTCGCCGATCCGGCCGTGCACACGGACCAGACGCGGGCGCGCAACCTCGGCCGGCGCTACGCCGAACTCGGGCCGATCGTGGACACCTACCGGCAGTGGGCGAGCGCGCGCGACGACGTCGAGGCCGCGCGCGAACTGGTCGCCGAGGACCCGGACTTCGCCGCCGAGGCGGAGGAGGCCGAACAGCGCCGCGAGGAGTACGCGGAGAAGCTGCGCCGGCTGCTGGTGCCGCGCGACCCGGCCGACGACAAGGACGTGATCCTGGAGGTCAAGGCGGGCGAGGGCGGCGAGGAGTCGGCCCTGTTCGCGGGCGACCTGCTGCGGATGTACCTGCGCTACGCCGAGCGGGCCGGCTGGAAGACCGAGATCCTCGAGTCCAACGAGTCCGACCTCGGCGGCTACAAGGACGTCCAGGTCGCGGTGAAGACCAAGGGCAACCCGGCGCCCGGCGAGGGCGTCTTCGCCCGGCTGAAGTTCGAGGGCGGTGTGCACCGCGTCCAGCGGGTGCCCGCCACCGAGTCGCAGGGCCGCATCCACACCTCCGCCGCGGGCGTGCTCGTGTACCCCGAGGCCGAGGAGGTCGAGGTCGAGATCAACGCGAACGACCTGCGGATCGACGTGTACCGCTCGTCCGGCCCCGGCGGCCAGTCGGTCAACACGACCGACTCCGCGGTGCGCATCACGCACCTGCCGACCGGCATCGTGGTCTCCTGCCAGAACGAGAAGAGCCAGCTCCAGAACAAGGAGTCGGCCATGCGCATCCTGCGGGCCCGGATGCTCGCGGCCGCACAGGAGGAAGCCGACAAGGAAGCCTCCGACGTGCGCCGCAGCCAGGTCCGCACGGTGGACCGCTCCGAGCGCATCCGGACGTACAACTTCGCGGAAAACCGGATTTCCGACCACCGCGTGGGCTACAAGGCGTACAACCTGGACCAGGTGCTCGACGGCGACCTCGACCCGGTCATCCAGGCGTGTGTGGACGCCGACATGGCCGCCCGGCTCGCCCACCAATAACGGAGACCAGATGAACCTGCTGCTCGCCGAGGTGGCCCAGGCCACCCTGCGACTGGCCGACGCGGGCGTTCCCTCTCCGCGCTTCGATGCCGAGGAACTCGCGGCGTTCGTGCACGGCGTCAAGCGGGGCGCCCTGCACACCGTCGCCGACGGCGACTTCGACGCGCGGTTCTGGGAGGCCATCGCGCGCCGCGAGGCCCGCGAGCCGTTGCAGCACATCACCGGGCGCGCGTTCTTCCGGTACCTCGAACTCCAGGTGGGCCCCGGCGTATTCGTGCCCCGCCCGGAGACCGAGGTGGTCGTGGGCTGGGCGATAGACGCGCTGCGCGCGATGGACGTCGCCGAGCCGCTCGTGGTCGACCTGTGCACCGGCTCGGGCGCGATCGCGCTCGCCGTCGCGCAGGAGGTGCCGCGCTCGGTCGTACACGCGGTCGAGCTCGACCCGGGCGCGCACCGCTTCGCCGAGCGCAACGCGAGCGCCTCGCGCGTCGTCCTGCACGCCGGCGACGCGCTCACCGCGCTGCCCGAGCTCGACGGCACGGTCGATCTGGTGATCAGCAACCCGCCGTACGTCCCGCTCGACGAGCGCGACGAGATGGCCCCCGAGGCCCGCGACCACGACCCCGAGCTGGCGCTGTTCTCCGGGCCGGACGGGCTCGACTTCATCCGGGTGCTGTCCAAGACCGCCTACCGGCTGCTGCGACCCGGCGGGCTCGTCGTGGTCGAGCACGCCGACACCCAGGGTGGCGCCGTGCCGTGGATCTTCAACGAGGAAGCCGGTTGGGTGGACGCGGCCGATCACCGCGACCTGACCAACCGCCCCCGCTTCACCACCGCTCGCAAGGAAGGCGCGTGAGCCGCGCGCCCCGCTCGTTCGTACCGTCGGCACCCGTGCCGATCGCACCGCCCGCATCGCCCGTACCGCTTCAGGAGGTAAGTGCCCGATGAGCCGACGCTACGACTGCTCCGACGCGATGGACCGCGGGCTCGGACTGCGCGAGGCGACAGGGTCGATCAAGCGCGGCGACCTGGTCGTGCTGCCGACGGACACGCTGTACGGGATCGGCGCGGACGCGTTCACCCCGCACGCCGTGCACGCGTTGCTCGACGCCAAGGGTCGGGGCCGCAACATGCCCTCGCCCGTCCTGGTCGGCTCGCCGAACACCCTGCACGGGCTCGTCACGGGCTTTCCCGAGGTCGGCTGGGAACTGGTCGACGCGTTCTGGCCGGGCGCGCTGACCATCGTCGCGTTCCACCAGCCGTCGCTGATGTGGGACCTGGGCGACACGCGCGGCACGGTCGCGGTACGGATGCCGCTGCACCCCGTCGCGATCGAGCTGCTCACCGAGACCGGGCCGATGGCGGTCAGCAGCGCGAACCGGTCCGGGAACCCGGCCGCGACCACGGTCGACGAGGCGGAGGCCCAGCTGGGCGACTCGGTGTCGGTGTACCTGGACGGCGGCACGTGCCCCTCGACCGCGCCGTCCTCGATCATCGACCTGACGGCCGGCCGGCCGCGGCTGCTGCGCGAAGGTGCCCTGTCCCTGGACACGTTGCGCGAGGTCGTACCCGACCTGGAGGGCGTGAATTGACCGCGCCGGCTCCCGTAGGACACTCCTACGGGCCGTACGGGTCCGCGCCCGACTCGTTTCGAATCCTGTTCGTGTGCACGGGCAGCATCTGTCGCTCACCCATCGCCGAACGGCTCGCCCGGCTCGGCCTGGAGCGCCGACTGGCGGCCGACGACGCCGTGCGGCTCAGCGTCGAGAGCGCCGGCACCTGGGGGCACGAGGGCGCGCCGATGGAGCCGCACGCGGCCGAGGTGCTGCTCGAGTACGGCGCCGATCCGGGGGACTTCCACGGCCGCGAACTGCTCGACGAGCACGTCGCCGAGGCCGACCTGGTGCTGACCGCGACGCTCGACCACCGCGCGCACGTGGTGTCGATGGGGCACGCCTCGGGCCTGCGCACGTTCACGCTCAAGGAGTTCACCCGCCTGGTCGCGGTCCTGGAGCGGGCCCCCTACCCCGAGCGCGACCTGGTCCAGCGCGGCCGCTCGCTGGTGCGGGCCGCCGCCGCGCTGCGCGGTCGGCTCGCCGCGCCCGATCCCGAGTGGGACGAGGTGGCCGACCCGTACGGGGCGCCGCTGAGCGTCTTCCGGGCCACCGCGTCCGACATCGGTTCGGCGCTCGACCCGGTGCTCACCGCGCTCACGGGACACCCCGCGCACACGCCTTGAAGGGCGGCTCCCGGGCGGGGTCCCCGCGCGGGCCGCGAGCGGCCGCGGACATCGGCCCGGAACACCGCCGAATCGGCTCGGGAAGAGCCTGTCCGCGCCCCGGGGTCGGGCATATGGTGGAGAGGTCCCTGCGGCCTTGAGGAGCAGTGCCATGGGCACTCCCGACTCCACGTCAACTCCCTTCTGGGGACCGGACTTCGCGGCCCTGCAGCAGAGTGATCCGGACATCGCCGAGGTGGTCCTGGGCGAGTTGGCCCGGCAGCGCGGCGGCCTCCAGTTGATCGCCGGCGAGAACTTCACGTCGCCGGCGGTGCTCGCCGCCCTCGGCAGCACGCTCACCAACAAGTACGCCGAGGGCTACCCGGGGCGGCGCTACTACGGCGGCTGCGCCGAGGTGGACCGGGCCGAGGAGCTCGCGGTGCGCCGGGCGTGCGAGCTGTTCGGCGCCGAACACGCCAACGTGCAACCGCACTCGGGCGCCGCGGCGAACCTCGCGGCCTACGCGGCGCTGCTCGTCCCGGGCGACACGATCCTGGCGATGTCGCTCCCGCACGGCGGGCACCTCACCCACGGGTCACGGGTGAACTTCTCCGGTCGCTGGTTCCACGCCGTCGCGTACGGGGTCCGCGAGAGCGACGAGCGGATCGACTACGACCAGGTCGGGGACCTGGCCCGGGCCCATCGGCCCAAGGTGATCGTGTGCGGGGCGACCGCATATTCACGACTTGTAGATTTCGCCGCATTTCGACAGATCGCCGACGAGGTGGGCGCGTATCTGATGGTGGACGCGGCCCACTTCATCGGACTCGTCGCCGGGGACGCGGTGCCCTCGCCGGTGCCGTACGCCGATCTGGTCACCTGCACCACGCACAAGGTCCTGCGCGGTCCGCGCGGCGGGATGATCCTGTGCCGCGAGGAACTCGCCGGGCGGATCGACCGCGCGGTGTTCCCGTTCAGCCAGGGCGGCCCGCACATGCACACGATCGCCGCGAAGGCGGTCGCGCTGCGCGAGGCCGCGACGCCCACGTACCGCGCCTACGCCCGCCGGGTCGTCGCCAACGCGCAGGCGCTCACCCAGGGACTGCAGGCCGAGGGCATGCGCGCGGTCTCCGGCGGCACCGACACCCACCTCGCGCTGCTCGACCTGCGGGCGATCGGGGTCAGCGGCGGCGACGCGGAGAGCCGCTGCGAACGGGCCGGGATCACGCTCAACAAGAACGCGATCCCCTTCGACCCGGTGAAGCCGATGATCGCGTCCGGGATCCGGGTCGGCACGGCCGCGGTGACCACGCAGGGGATGACCGAGACGGACATGAAGGAGGTCGCCCTGCTGCTCGGTCGCGCGGCGCGCGCGGACGACGACGCGAGCCTGCGCGACGTGCGCGCGGCGGTCGCCGAACTCGTCTCCACCCATCCGGCCTACCCGCGCCGGTGATCCCCGCGGAAGACAATTCCGCCCCGGGGTGGATGGGGCACAGGAGACTGTGGTTACGTGTGGGTCGACGGGTCGGTGGCCATGCCACCGAACAGTGTGCGATCGTCATTCGCCGGGGCAGGTTCGACGGTTCCCTCCCGGAGCGGCGGCACCTCTAGTCTGATGCCCGTGCTGCCGCTGGAAAGTTCCGAAGCCGGGGACGGTTGAGTCTTGCGCGAATACCTGCTCACGCTGTTCGTCGCCGCAGCGGTGACCTACCTGCTGACGGGCGCGGTCCGCCGATTCGCGATCGCCGCCGGCGCGATGCCCGAGATCCGCGCCCGCGACGTGCACAAGGAACCGACCCCGCGACTGGGCGGGCTCGCGATGTTCGGCGGCCTGTGCGGCGGACTACTGGTCGCCCGACATTTGCCGGTGCTTCAGGACGTGTTCACCGCGTCGACCGACGTGCAGGCTTTGCTGTCCGGGTGCGCGCTGATCTCTGTACTCGGGGTGATCGACGACAAGTGGGGCGTCGACGCCATCATCAAGCTGCTCGGCCAGGCGCTCGCCGCCGGCGTCATGGTCTGGCAGGGCATCGTCATCCTGTGGCTGCCCCTCCCGGGTTACGGCACGGTCGGCCTGACGCCGACCCAGGGCAGCCTGCTGACGATCGGGATAGTGGTCATCACGATCAACGCGGTGAACTTCGTCGACGGCCTCGACGGGCTCGCCGCCGGCATGGTGTGCATCGCCGCGCTCGCCTTCTTCGGCTACTCGTACCGGCTCTGGTTCGGCTACGGGGTCTCCGGTGCCGCGGCGCCGACGCTGTTCACCGCCCTGTTGATCGGGATGTGCGTCGGCTTCCTGCCGCACAACCTGCACCCCGCGCGGATCTTCATGGGCGACTCCGGCTCGATGCTGATCGGCCTCATGCTCGCGGCCGCCGCGGTCACCGTCACCGGCCGGATCGACCCCGACGCCATCGCCGCGCAGAACGACGGCTCGATGTCGTTCACCACGCACAAGCTCGTGCCGGTCTACATTCCGCTCGTGCTGCCGTTCGCGGTGCTCGTGGTGCCACTGATGGACCTGCTGATGGCGGTCGGCCGGCGCGGCTGGGCGGGCCGCTCGCCGTTCGCCGCCGACAAGGGGCACCTGCACCACCGGCTCCTGGAGATCGGCCACTCGCACAGCCGCGCGGTGCTGATCATGTACTTCTGGTCCGGCCTGATCGCGTCCTTCACCGTGCTGATCTCGGTCCGTCCCGAACGACGTCCGATCGTCTACGCGGGCCTGGGCCTGATCGCCTTCGGGCTGGTGATCCTGATGCTGCCGCGCTTCAAACCGCACGTGCCCACGGAGCTGTACGGCGTGGTCCCGCCGCGCTATCGCCGCCTCCGTCGCCGCAAGCGCGGCGCGAACGTTCCGGCGGACGAGATGGTTCCCGGTGACATGAACGGCGTACGGCTGAACGGTGCAAGCGGAGCGTCCGCGTCGGCCCCGGCCCGAAATCCCGAAGACCCGCCCCGACCTGCGCATTTGCCTGCGGGGAGAGGGGGCCGAAAGGGTGATGGAAGGCTGTGAGCTTGTACACACGAACGGGTAAAGCTCTGCTCAAATAGTTTGTGATACCGTTCACGAACCAGGATCACCGGCCGATGAACCCCCAGCAACGAGGGTTCTGATCCCCCACGGCCAATCCCCGAGCGTTGCATCGTCTCGAGGTCGTTCTCCTGACGACAGCACCACCCCGCCTTTGTTCCCCACTGATGCCGGAGTCACCGACATGCAGGCCAATGACGTCCGCCTTCTCCGTGTATCGGCCGTGTTCACGGCCGTCGCCGGAGTGATCGCGGCGATTGCGGCTCTGTTCGCGGCCGGTACCGAAGGACTGATCGGCGCGGTGTTCGCCACCGTGGTCGTCCTGGTCTTCTTTGCGATCGGCCAGGTCGCGATCGGACGTATCTCGCGCGACAACCCCATGATGATGATGAATATGGCGCTCTTCACGTACATCGTGCAGATCCTGCTCCTGGGGTTGGTTTTGTTCCTGTTCAAGGACACCGAGGCGTTCGACACGAAGGTGTTCGGACTCACGATTCTCGGAGCCACCCTCGTGTGGGTCGCCTCCCAGGTCTGGGTCTTCACCAAGCTGAAGATCGCCTATGTCGAACCGGACGGAGAGCGATGACACACGTACACCGCCCTGCCCGGGCGGCACGGGGTTCACGGGCCGGGTATGTAGACGCGACGCCGGTACTGCTAAGGTCCGGGGCGTCATGAGCGAGAGTGGACGCCGTCCGCCGGACCGAGAGAATCGGGCGATGGACGGTGCCGCGTGGTCGAGTGTCGGTTATCTGCTGAGCGGGATGCTGGTGTATGGCGGCATCGGCTGGCTGATCGACCGATGGACGGGCCACTCCGCACTGTTCCTGCCGATCGGACTGATCGTCGGAATCGCTCTGGCCCTTGTTCTTGTCTTTGTCCGCCACGGCAGGTCCTCCTGACCGGGCCCTGTTGCGTGCCGCTCCGTGGCCCCTCGCCACGCCGACACATCGAGGTAGCCGAAAACATGCTTCACGACGAAGGAGTCGGTGGTGACTGCTGACGTCCAGACGCTCGCCAGCGAGAGCGGATGTCACCTGTTCTCCGGGTGCGGCTTCCCCTCGCCCGGGCTGAACGTCTTCGAGTTCAAGCCGATTTTCTCCATCGGGGCCTTCGACTTCACGAAGCCGATGTTGCTCGCGCTCATCTCGATGCTCCTGGTGATCGGCTTCTTCTGGAGCGCCTTCGCCAAGCCGAAGATGGTGCCGCGCGGCGCGCAGAACGTCGGCGAGTTGGGCTACCTGTTCGTTCGCGACAACATCTCGCGGGAATCGATCGGCATGAAGGGCGACCCCTACGTCCCCTTCCTGTTCTCGATCTTCTTCTTCGTCTGGGTCATGAACGTGATGGCGATCATCCCGTTCGCCCAGTTCCCCGCGACCTCGCGGATCGCCTTCCCGGCATCGATCGTCGGCGTCGTGTATGTGACCTACCTGGCCATCGGTATCAAGAACCAGGGCTTCGTCGGTTACTTCAAGAACATGATGTTCCCGCCCGGTCTGCCGAAGGCGATCTACTTCCTCCTCGCGCCGATCGAACTGCTCCAGGGTCTGATCACCCGGCCGTTCACGATGGCGGTCCGACTGTTCGCGAACATGTTCGCCGGACACATGCTGATCGTCACGTTCAGCGTCGGCGCCTGGTACCTGCTCGGCTTCCACGTCGGGGCGCTCTTCTCGGCGACCTCGTTCCTCGTGGTCGTCGTCCTGACCGCTTTCGAGCTGATGATCCAGGCGCTGCAGGCGTACATCATCACGCTGCTCGCGGCCTCCTACATCTCCAGCTCGCTCGAAGCCGAGCACTGAGAGACCCGCAGACCCCTTCTCTCCTCGACCGTCGTCCGGTGGATCGTCCATCGGCCTCGAAAAAAGGATCAGTTCTCATGAACCTCGCCGCTGAAGTTTCCGGCAGCCTCGGTTCCATCGGTTACGGCCTCGCCGCGATCGGCCCCGGCATCGGTATCGGCATCATCTTCGGTAACGGTGTGCAGGCCATGGCCCGTCAGCCCGAGGCTGCCGGCCTGGTCCGCCAGAACATGCTGCTGGGCTTCGCCCTCGCCGAGGCGCTCGCCCTCATCGGCGTCGTCATGCCGTTCGTCTACGGCACCTGATCAATCCGCTACGGACGGAAGGTCCTCACACCGTGATTTTCTTCGCCAACAGCGAGGAGAAGATGAACCCTCTTCTCCCGCCGCTCGACGAGATCATCATCGGTGGCGTGGCGTTCCTCATCGTCTTCGGTTTCCTGTGGAAGATGCTCCTTCCCAAGATCGCGAAGACGCTGGCGGACCGTACGGACGCCATCGAGGGCGGTCTCAAGCGCGCCGAAGAGGCGCAGGCCGAGGCACAGGCCGAGCTGGAGCGTTACCGCGCCCAGCTCACCGAAGCCCGTCGCGAGGCCGGTCGCCTCACCGAGGACGCCCGCGAGCAGGGTGCCGTCGCCATCGCCGAGATGCGCGCCGAAGGTCAGCGGATCAAGGACGAGATCGTCACCGCCGGCCACACCCAGATCGAGGCCGACCGCAACCAGGCCCAGAACGCGCTTCGTCAGGACGTCGGCCGGCTGGCCGTCGACCTCGCGTCGCGCATCGTCGGGGAGTCGCTCGAGGACGAGGCGCGTCAGCGTCGGGTCGTCGACCGCTTCCTCGAGGAGCTGGAGGCCAAGGCTTCCGCGGGAGCGACCTCGGAGAAGGTGCGCTGATGCAGGGCGCCAGCAGGGAATCCCTCGCCGCGGCTCGCGAGCGCCTCGACGCGCTCGCGACCGCGACCGGTACCGACATGGTCCAGTTGGCCCAGGAGCTCGACTCCGTGGTCATCCTGCTCGACCAGACGGTGTCGCTGCGCCGGGTCCTCACCGACTCGACGCGCTCCGGGGAGGCCCGCGCGGCCTTCCTGGCGCAGCTCCTCTCCGGTCAGATCTCCGGTACCACGGCGGACCTGCTCGGCGGACTCGTCCGCACGCGTTGGTCGCGTCCGCGCGACCTGGTCGACGCGGTCGCGGAGCTTTCGGTTTCGGCCGAGCTGATCGCCGCCGAGCGCGACGGCAAACTGGACGAGCTGGAAGACGAGCTGTTCCGCTTCGGCCGGATCGTCATCGGCGAGCGCGAACTGCGCTCCGCCCTGACCGACCCGGGTGTCGCGAACGCGCGCAAGGCGGAACTGGTTTCCGGTTTGCTGGATGGTCGGGCCCAGCCCGTCACCCGGCGGCTGATCACCAGGCTCGTCGCGCACCCGCGCAGCCGTAACCTTGAACACGGGCTCGAGTCGTACGCGCGCCTCGCCGCCGATCGCCGGCGTCGCATGGTCGCGTTGGTCACGGTCGCCCTGCCCCTCACCGAGGAGCAGCGCACCCGCTTGGCCGCGGCGCTGGGCCGGATGTACGGCCGCGAGGTCCACCTGAACGTGGAAATCGAAGCCGACGTCATCGGCGGGGTCCGCGTGGAGATCGGTGACGACGTCATCGACGGCACCGTGACCACACGTCTCGAAGAAGCGGGCCGACGGCTCGCCGGCTGAGACACCGGACGACAGGGACGTCGCCGTCCGCCCGGGGAGAATCCCCCGGACCGGCACAGCGGCCCCCACAGCAGCACCGCGGTTCCGTACGACAAGCGACGGACAGCGGACCGTTAACCCCACCACCTAGGAGAGCAGGGACACCAGATGGCGGAGCTCACGATCCGGCCGGAGGAGATCCGGGACGCGCTGGAGCGCTTCGTCGCCTCGTACGAGCCGGAGACGGCCGCGCGCGAAGAGGTCGGTACCGTCACCGAGGCGTACGACGGTATCGCCAAGGTCGAGGGCCTGCCCTCGGTCATGACGAACGAGCTGCTCAAGTTCGAGGACGGCACCCTCGGTCTGGCGCAGAACCTCGACGTCCGCGAGATCGGTGTCGTCATCCTCGGTGACTTCAGCGGCATCGAAGAGGGCCAGAAGGTCCGTCGTACGGGCGAGGTTCTGTCGGTTCCGATCGGCGACGCCTACCTGGGTCGCGTCGTCGACCCGCTGGGCCAGCCGATCGACGGCCAGGGCGAGATCGAGTCCGAGGGCCGTCGTGCCCTCGAACTGCAGGCGCCCGGCGTCATGATGCGCAAGTCGGTCCACGAGCCGATGCAGACCGGCATCAAGGCGATCGACGCGATGACCCCGATCGGCCGCGGCCAGCGACAGCTGATCATCGGCGACCGGCAGACCGGCAAGACCGCGGTGTGCCTGGACACGATCATCAACCAGCGCGACAACTGGCGCTCGGGCGACCCGAAGAAGCAGGTCCGCTGCATCTACGTGGCGATCGGCCAGAAGGGCACGACGATCGCGTCCGTGCGCCGCTCGCTCGAAGAGGCCGGCGCGCTCGAGTACACGACCATCGTCGCCGCCCCGGCTTCCGACCCGGCCGGCTTCAAGTACCTCGCCCCGTACACCGGTTCGGCCATCGGCCAGCACTGGATGTACCAGGGCAAGCACGTTCTCATCGTGTTCGACGACCTGTCGAAGCAGGCCGAGGCGTACCGCGCCGTGTCCCTGCTGCTTCGTCGCCCGCCGGGGCGCGAGGCGTACCCGGGTGACGTCTTCTACTTGCACTCGCGTCTTCTCGAGCGTTGCGCGAAGCTCTCGGACGAGCTCGGCGGCGGTTCGATGACGGGTCTCCCGATCATCGAGACCAAGGCCAACGACGTGTCGGCGTACATTCCGACCAACGTCATCTCGATCACCGACGGCCAGTGCTTCCTGGAGTCCGACCTGTTCCTGCAGGGCGTTCGCCCCGCGGTCAACGTCGGTATCTCGGTCTCGCGAGTCGGTGGCTCCGCGCAGATCAAGGCCATGAAGGGCGTCGCCGGTCGACTCCGCGTCGACCTCGCCCAGTACCGCGAGCTGGAGGCGTTCGCGTCCTTCGGTTCCGACCTGGACGCGACCTCGAAGGCCTCGCTCCAGCGCGGTGCGCGGATGGTCGAGCTGCTCAAGCAGGGTCAGTTCGAGCCGTTCGCGATCGAGCTCCAGGTCGTCTCGATCTGGGCCGGCACCACCGGTCAGCTCGACGACGTTCCGGTGCAGGACATCCGCCGCTTCGAGAAGGAGCTGCACGAGTACGTGCAGCACAAGCACGCGGCCCTGCTGACCGGGATCGTCGAGACCGGCAAGCTCGGGGACGACACCGTGATGGCGCTCACCGACGCGGTGACCTCCTTCAAGCAGACGTTCACCAAGTTCGACGGCGAGCCGTTGATCCAGGACGTGGCGCCTGCCGGGCTGACGAAGGAAGACGTCGGCCAGGAGAAGATCACCCGCCACGTGGCCAAGTCCGAGTAAAGAACGGAGAACCCTGACCAATGGGAGCCCAACTTCGGGTCTACCGGCGTCGGATCCGTTCCGTGTCGGCGACCAAGAAGATCACGCGCGCCCAGGAGCTCATCGCGGCGTCGCGGATCGTGAAGGCGCAGCAGCGCGTCGCGGCCTCCAAGCCGTACGCGGACGAGCTGACGCGCGCCGTTTCCGCGGTCGCCACCTTCTCCAGCACGCAGCACCCGCTGACCACTTCGGTGGAGCGGCCCACCCGGGCCGCGGTGCTGCTGGTAACAAGCGACCGCGGTTTCGCGGGCGGCTACAACTCGAATGCCATCAAGGCCGCCGAGCAGCTCACCCAGCTGCTCGAGGACGAGGGCAAGACGGTCAGCCGCTACGTGATCGGGTCGAAGGGCATCGGGTTTTTCCAGTTCCGCGAAGTGGACCTGGCCGGGCAGTGGAAGGGTTTCTCCGACCGCCCCGAGTACTCCGACGCCAAGAAGGTGGCAGGTGAGCTGATCGACGCGTTCGTGACGCCCACCGACGAAGGCGGTGTCGACGAGATTCACCTCGTCAGCACCGAGTTCGTCTCCATGCTCACGCAGAGCCCGGTCGCGGTACGGGTACTCCCGTTGGCGGTCGAGGAGACGGACGAGCCGCCGGCCGGCGGCCCCTTCCCGCTCTACGACTTCGAGCCCTCGGCCGAGGGCGTTCTCGACGCACTGCTTCCGCGGTACGTCGAAAGCCGAATCTTCAACGCGCTTCTGCAGTCCGCTGCCTCCGAGCACGCGGCCCGCCGGCGGGCGATGAAGTCGGCGACCGAGAACGCCGAAGACCTCATCCGGACCCTCTCTCGCCTGGCGAACAATGCTCGCCAGTCCGAGATCACCCAGGAAATCAGCGAGATCGTCGGTGGCGCCAACGCCTTGGCCGACGCGACCGCGGGGAGTGATTAGACATCATGACTGCCACTGTTGAGACGGCCGCTGCCACGGGCCGCGTCGCCCGCGTCATCGGCCCGGTCGTCGACGTGGAGTTCCCCGTCGACGCGATGCCGGAGATGTACAACGCGCTGCACGTCGACCTGGACCTCTCGGGTCAGGGCGAGGGCGAGGGCGCCGGCAAGACCACGCTGACCCTCGAGGTCGAGCAGCACCTTGCCGACGGCATCGTGCGCGCGATCTCGATGCAGCCGACCGACGGCCTCGTTCGCGGCGCCATCGTCACCGACACCGGTTCGCAGATCTCCGTCCCCGTGGGCGACGTCACCAAGGGCCACGTGTTCAACGCCCTCGGTGAGGTCCTCGACGTGGACCGGGCGACCTTCGAGGTCACCGAGCGCTGGCCGATCCACCGCAAGGCTCCGGCCTTCGACCAGCTCGACTCGAAGACCGAGATGTTCGAGACCGGCATCAAGGTCATCGACCTGCTCACCCCGTACGTCAAGGGTGGCAAGATCGGCCTCTTCGGTGGTGCGGGCGTCGGCAAGACGGTCCTCATCCAGGAGATGATCGTCCGTGTCGCCAAGCTGCACGAGGGTGTGTCGGTGTTCGCCGGCGTCGGCGAGCGTACTCGTGAGGGCAACGACCTCATCGAGGAGATGAAGGACGCGGGTGTCTACGACCAGACCGCCCTCGTCTTCGGCCAGATGGACGAGCCCCCGGGCACGCGTCTGCGCGTGGCGCTTTCGGCCCTGACCATGGCGGAGTACTTCCGCGATGTGCAGGAGCAGGACGTGCTGCTCTTCATCGACAACATCTTCCGGTTCACGCAGGCCGGTTCCGAGGTGTCGACGCTGCTCGGCCGGATGCCCTCCGCGGTGGGTTACCAGCCGACGCTCGCCGACGAGATGGGCACCCTCCAGGAGCGCATCACCTCGACGCGTGGTCACTCGATCACCTCGATGCAGGCGATCTACGTCCCCGCGGACGACCTGACCGACCCGGCCCCGGCGACGACGTTCGCGCACCTCGACGCACTGACGGTGCTCTCGCGTCCGATCTCGGAGCTCGGCATCTACCCGGCCGTGGACCCGCTCGACTCCACGTCGCGCATCCTGGACCCGCGCTACATCGCGCAGGACCACTACGACTGCGCGATGCGGGTCAAGAACATCCTGCAGAAGTACAAGGACCTCCAGGACATCATCGCGATTCTGGGCATGGACGAGCTGTCCGAAGAGGACAAGCTCACCGTGCACCGCGCGCGGCGTATCCAGCGGTTCCTGTCGCAGAACACCCACGTGGCGAAGCAGTTCACGGGGCTCGACGGCTCGGACGTTCCGCTGTCCGAGACCATCGAGGCGTTCAACGCGATCGCCGACGGCAAGTACGACCACGCTCCCGAGCAGGCGTTCTTCATGCTCGGTGGCCTGGACGACCTCGAGAAGAAGATCGCCGAGCTCAACAAGGGCTGACGATCGCCTGATCGACGAGGGGCGGTCCCGAACGGGTCCGCCCCTCGTGTCGGTTCCGGCACGGACCATCCGGTCCGGGCCGAAACCCCGCCGGCTCCCGGAGCCGGTTGGAGCCAGGCCCTTCGGGGCCACTATCCTTGAACACCACCCGTCCCGTGAGGGCGGAGGCGAAGACCCGCGCGTCTTCGACCCGACATGAGGAGCCACGTTGGCTGAGCTGCACGTCGAGCTGGTCGCGGCCGACCGCAAGGTGTGGTCCGGCGAGGCCACCATCGTCATCGCACGTACCGCGGACGGCGACATCGGCATCCAGGCCGGGCACCAGCCGGTGCTCGGTGTTCTCGAATCAGGTCCGGTGACGATCCGTCAGGCCGACGGTTCGGTCGTCATCGCGGCGGTCCACGGCGGGTTCATCTCGTTCGCGGACAACAACCTCTCGCTGCTCGCGGAGATCACCGAGCTGGCCGACGAGATCGATGTCGCCCGCGCGGAGCGGGCACTCGAGCGCGCCGGGTCGGCGCAGGACTCCAGCGCGGAGCGACGCGCGCAGACCCGTCTGCTCGCCGCCCAGCGCGCCTAGCGGGCCCCAGCGAGCCCAGCGGGCAACAGTCGCACCAGAGCCCGGACCGATTCACGGCCGGGACCACTGCTCAAAGCGCGAACGAGGAGGTCGATCCGGATGGTCCTCGTTGTGCTGAGCGTGGTTCTGGCCGTTGTCGTCGTATTGGTGGTCGGTGTGGCGGCGTTCGCGCTGCGACGGCGGCTGATCCAGCGACCGGGCGGCACCTTCGATTGTTCGCTTCGGATGCGGCCACCGGTGACGGTGGCCGGCGAAGCCGGTGAGACCTCCGCGGCGTCACCCGGGCAGGATGCCTCGGGCGGCGCCGCGTCGTCGTCCCCGTCCCACTCGGCGGAGGGGGATCCGGCGGCGCCGTCGGCCGATCCCGACCACGGCAAGGGCTGGGTCTTCGGGATCGCGCGTTACAGCGGCGACCGGATCGAGTGGTTCCGGGTCTTCAGCTACGCGCCGCGCCCGCGCCGGGTGTTGCAGCGCGGCGGGATCCATGTGATCGGCCGCCGGGAGCCGGCCGGGCAGGAGGAACTCGCGCTCCTCGCCGGCGCGGTGATCCTGGTCTGCGAACACGACGGCGCGCGGATCGAGCTCGCTTTGAGCGACGACGCGTTGACCGGTTTCCTGGCCTGGCTGGAAGCGGCCCCCCCGGGCCAACGCGTCAACGTCGCGTAGGTCCTTTCCTCTCGCGCGGGGCCTAACGGTTGGCGCCCGGCACCCACAGCACGTCGCCGACCTCGCGATTCGCGTGCCGAGCAAGAATGAACAGCAGGTCTGACAGTCGGTTCAGGTACTTCACCGTCAGCGGGTTCATCGAGTCGCCGTGTACCTCCAGGGCGCCCCACGTGGTGCGCTCGGCGCGGCGGGCGACCGTGCGGGCCTGGTGCAGGAGGGCCGCGCCGGGGGTGCCGCCGTTGAGGATGAAGCTGCGGAGCTTCTCCAGGTTCTCGTTGTACTCGTCGCAGGCCGCTTCGAGCGCGTCGATGTAGCTCTGCTCGACGCGCAGCGGCGGGTACTCGGGGCTCTCGACGACCGGCGTCGACAGGTCGGCACCCAGGTCGAACAGGTCGTTCTGAATGCGCGTCAGCAGCTTGACGACATCGTCGTCCAGCTTGCCGAGCGACAGCGCGACCCCGATGACCGCGTTTGTCTCGTCCACGTCCGCGTACGCGGCGAGCCGCGGGTCGGTCTTGGGAGTACGCGACATGTCGCCGAGGGCGGTCGTGCCGTCGTCGCCGGTACGGGTGTAAATACGGGTGAGGTTGACCATGCCCCGAACCCTAGCGTTGCCCTTTGTTCCCGCTTGGTCACGTCCGTCGGGGTGTTCGAGAATCTATAGGATTCTCCGATGGACAGGTTCCGGGTGACAGGTGGTCAGCGGCTCGTCGGCGAGGTGCGGATCACGGGTGCGAAGAACAGTGCACTCAAATTGATGGCCGCTGCGCTTCTCGCGGAGGGCACCACGGTGCTCGAGGAGGCGCCCCGGATCCTCGACGTGGAGATCATGAGCGAGTTGCTGCGGCGGCTCGGGTGCGAGGTCGAGGGGGAGACCACCGGGACGGTCCGGATCGACGTGCCGGCGTCGCCGCGGTTCGAGGCGGACTACGACCTGGTGCGCAGCATGCGGGCGTCGATCTGCGTGTTGGGGCCGTTGCTCGCGCGCTGCGGCGAGGTGCATGTCGCGTACCCCGGTGGGGACGCGATCGGGTCGCGCGGGCTCGACATGCACATCGAGGGGCTGGTCAAGCTCGGCGCGACCGTGGAGAACTCGCACGGCGTGCTGATCGCGAAGGCCCCGAACGGTCTGCGGGGGACCACCGTCTGGCTCGACTTCCCGAGCGTGGGGGCCACCGAGAACATCCTGATGGCCGCGGTGCTCGCCGAGGGTCGCACGGTGATCGACAACGCCGCGCGCGAGCCGGAGATCGTCGACATCTGCTCGATGCTCACCGAGATGGGCGCGCGGATAGAGGGCGCGGGCTCGTCGACGATCGAGATCGAGGGCGTCGAGGGGCTCAAGCCCGTACGGCACCGCACCGTTCCGGACCGGATCGTGGCGTGCACGTTCGCCGTCGCGGCCGCGATGACGCTCGGCGACGTGACCGTGCGCAACGCGCACCCCGAGCACCTGGAGATCGCGCTCGACAAGCTGACCCTCGCCGGTGCGCAGGTGTCGACCGTGCGGGACGGCTTCCGGGTGGTGATGGACCGGCGGCCCAAGGCGGTGGACGTGGTGACGCTGCCCTATCCCGGTTTCGCGACCGACATGCAGCCGTTCTTCGCCGCGATGAACTCCATTGCCGAGGGCTCGGCGATGATCACCGAGAACCTCTTCGAGGCGCGATTCGTGTTCCTCCAGGAGCTGTTGCGGCTCGGCGCGTCGATTCGTACCGACGGGCACCACGCGATCGTGCGCGGCGTGGAGCAGCTCTCCGGCGCGCCGGTGCTGACCGCGGACATCCGGGCCGGGGCCGGGCTCGTGCTCGCGGGTCTGGTGGCCGACGGCGACACCACGGTGAGCGGGGTGCACCACATCGACCGGGGTTACACCGGCCTGGAGGTACAGCTCCAGTCACTCGGCGCGAAGATCGTGCGGGAGCCGGAGCCGGAGAGTACCTCGCGTTTCTGACGGACCGTCAGGTGGGTGTGTGTCGAGGCTACCGACCGGTACGGCTACGCTCCCGGGCAACGTGGTTCGCTCGGGAACGTGTACTGGAGAGGTAGCGCAGTGACCAAGAAGATCGCCGTCATCGGGGCCGGGCTCATGGGGTCGGGCATCGCCCAGGTCGCCGCCCAGGCCGGCTACGACGTCATCCTGCGCGACGTCACCGACGCCGCCCTGGAGCGCGGCCTCGCCGGGATCAAGGGCTCGTACGACAAGTTCGCGTCCAAGGGCAAGCTGACCGCCGAGGCCGCCGCGGCGGCGCTCGCCCGGATCACCACGACCACCGACCTCGAAGCGGTCGCCGACGCGGACATCGTGGTCGAGGCCGTGTTCGAGAAGGTCGAGATCAAGCAGGAGGTCTTCCGCGAGCTGGACCGGATCTGCAAGCCCGGCGCGGTGCTCGCGAGCAACACCTCCGCGATCCCGATCACCGCGATCGCGGCCGTCACCGAGCGGCCCGAGTCGGTCGTGGGCATGCACTTCTTCTCGCCCGTGCCGCTGATGTCGCTGTGCGAGCTGGTGCGCGGCTACAAGACCTCGGACGAGACCCTGGCCGCCGCGCGCGAGCTGGCCGAGGCGATGGGCAAGACCTGCATCGTGGTCAACCGCGACGTGGCCGGCTTCGTGACCACCCGGCTGATCACCGCGCTCACCGTCGAGGCGGTGAAGCTGTACGAGGCGGGCGTGGCCACCGCCGAGGACATCGACATCGCCTGCCGGCTCGGCTTCGGCCACGCGATGGGCCCGCTGGCCACCGCCGACCTGACCGGCGTCGACATCATGCGCAACGCGACGAGCAACATCTACGAGGAGAGCAAGGACGAGAAGTTCGCGCCGCCGGAGCTGCTGAACCGGATGGTCACGGCCGGCGACCTGGGCCGCAAGAGCGGCAAGGGCTTCTACGACTACTGATCCACCCGTTCCACCCGCTCCACTCGTACTCGATCCACCCGGCGCCTCGCGCGCGCCGCCGGGTTCTCGATGGCCGCTCCGGAACTCCGGGGCGGCCATCGGCCCGATGGGCAGCGCGCAGTCGGCGCACCATCTGATGATTCGTCACCTGTACGAGTGAAGCCTGCTGTGATGAGTGAGGATTATCGGGTTTTGGGTGTTCTTCTGGGAAGTCGAACCGTCATCGAACGGACGAACCTCCTGGAGGAGACGATGCGCGTTTGGGGCGACCCGCGGGAGCTGCACCTGGAAGGCGCGCTCGACGTGCGGGCCACCGCCGATGTCCGATTGGCGCTGCACGACGCGTTGGACAGCGGGGACGGCGACCTGATCCTCAACCTCAGCCGGGTCCCGTCCCTGGACACCACCGGCCTGGGCCTGATCGTCGGCGCGCACCGTCGCGCCGGTCGTCGCGAGCGCCGGCTGGTGCTGACCGGGGTCAATCCCGAGGTCTACCGCGTGCTGGTGCTCACCCGACTGCACCGCATCCTCACGCTCCGACAGCTCGCGGCCGTCTGACGCCCGCCGTCCGAGGTTCGCTCCGACACAGTGTCAGGCCGGATCCGGATCTTGTGGCGTGCTGTGGTCGAGCACACCCTGTCCGGAGCGGTTACCCGTCAGTACACTCCGTGGTAAGTAGGGCCGCACCATGCGCGGTGACGGCGGACCAGCGGGGTAGCCCAGGCCGCCAGTCTCCGAGTTCCGGGCGGTCCGGAACCTCCGGAGGTATTCCGTGGCGAGCCAGACGCCCTCAGCTCAGCCCTCGCAGCCGGCCTCGCCTTCCCGGGCGACCAAGCGTGACCGTCCCTGGGTCATGCGGACCTACGCCGGTCACTCCTCGGCGACGGCGTCCAACGCGCTGTACCGCCGCAACCTCGCCAAGGGCCAGACGGGCCTGTCGGTGGCGTTCGACCTGCCGACCCAGACCGGCTACGACCCCGATCACGAACTCGCGCGCGGCGAGGTGGGCAAGGTCGGCGTGCCGATCTCGCACATCGGCGACATGCGGCAACTTCTCGACGGGATCCCCGTCGAGGAGATGAACACCTCGATGACGATCAACGCCACGGCGCTGTGGATGCTCGCGCTGTACCAGGTCGTCGCGGAGGAGCAGGGCGCCGACATCGCCAAGCTCACCGGCACGACGCAGAACGACATCATCAAGGAATACCTGTCCCGCGGGACCTACGTCTTCCCGCCCGGGCCGTCGCTGAAGCTGATCACCGACACCGTCGCGTACACGGTCTCGAACATCCCCAAGTGGAACCCGACCAACATCTGCAGCTACCACCTCCAGGAGGCCGGCGCGACGCCGGTTCAGGAGATCGCGTACGCGATGTGCACCGCGATCGCCGTGCTCGACGCGGTCCGCGACTCGGGGCAGGTGCCGCAGGACCGGATGGGCGAGGTGGTCCAGCGGATCTCGTTCTTCGTCAACGCCGGTGTGCGGTTCGTCGAAGAGATGTGCAAGATGCGGGCGTTCGTGCAGCTTTGGGACGAACTCACGCTGGAGCGCTACGGCGTACAGGACGCCAAGCAGCGCCGGTTCCGCTACGGCGTGCAGGTCAACTCGCTCGGCCTGACCGAGGCGCAGCCGGAGAACAACGTCCAGCGGATCGTGCTCGAGATGCTGGCCGTGACGCTGTCCAAGGACGCGCGGGCGCGCGCCGTACAGCTGCCGGCCTGGAACGAGGCGCTCGGCCTGCCGCGGCCGTGGGACCAGCAGTGGTCGCTGCGGATCCAGCAGGTGCTGGCCTTCGAGTCGGACCTGCTCGAATACGGCGACATCTTCAACGGCTCGCACGTGATCGAGGCCAAGGTCGCCGACCTGGTGGCCGGTGCGCGCGAGGAGATCGACCGCGTGCAGGCGATGGGCGGCGCGGTCGCGGCGATCGAGTCGGGCTACATGAAGTCGCAGCTGGTCGGTTCGCACGCGGCCCGCCGGGCGCGGATCGAGGCGGGCGACGAGGTGGTCGTCGGGGTCAACAAGTTCGAGACCACCGAGGTGAACCCGCTCACCGCCGACCTGGACGCGGCGATCATGAGCGCCGACCCGGACGCGGAGCGCTCGGCGATCGAGAAGGTCAAGGCGTGGCGCGTGGACCGGGACGCGGACGCGGTGGACGCGGCGATGGCTCGGCTGCGCGAGGACGCCCGGTCGTGGAAGGCCGCGGCCGCGGTCAACCTGATGCCTGCCACCCTCGCGTGCGTGCGGGCCGGGGTGACCACGGGGGAGTGGGCGCAGGCGCTGCGTGAGGAGTTCGGCGAGTATCGGGCGCCGACCGGTGTGTCCGGCGTCGTGGGTGTGCAGGACGGTGCGGGGCTGACCGAGGTGCGGGGCGCCGTGCGGCGGGCCGGGGAGGAACTGGGCGGCCGGTTGCGGCTGCTGGTCGGCAAGCCGGGGCTCGACGGGCACTCCAACGGGGCCGAGCAGATCGCGGTTCGGGCGCGCGACGTGGGCTTCGAGGTCGTGTACCAGGGCATTCGGCTGACGCCGGCGCAGATCGTGGCGGCGGCGGTCGAGGAGGACGTGCACTGTGTGGGGCTGTCCATCCTGTCGGGCTCGCATCTGGAGTTGATCCCGGACGTCCTGGCGCGGATGCGGGAGGCGGGGATCGGGGACGTGCCGGTGATTGTCGGCGGGATCATTCCGTCCGCGGACGCGGTCACGTTGCGGGAGCAGGGGGTCGCGGCGGTGTTCACGCCGAAGGACTTCGGGATCACGGACATCATGGGGCGGATCGTCGAGGTCATTCGTGAGGCGAATGGGCTTTCGGCGGAGGAGCGGTTGCCCGTGGGGTGAGGGGTGGTTGGCCCTCGATCGCCGGGCGGGCTGGGTTTGTCCTCAAGCGCCGGACGGGCTGTTCTGGCGGCCTGCGGCCGAGTCGTCCTCAAGCGCCGGACGGGCTGGGGGTGTGGGGTTGGCTTGGGGGGTCGGGCCGGCTTTGTGGGTGTCCTCAAGCGCCGGACGGGCTGGGGGTGTCGGGTGGGCTTGGGGGATTGGCGTGGCTTTGCGGGTGTCCTCAAGCGCCGGACGGGCTGAAAGTGTGGGTTGGCCTGAGCGATCGGGGCGGGTTTGTGGGTGGCGTCGGGCGCCGGACGGGCTGGGTATCAGCCCGTCCGGCGTTTGGGGTTATGGGGCCGGGCGGGTCATGTCGGTGGTGAGTTCGGTTGGGGTGAGGGGGCGGTTGTAGATGCGGACGTCGTCGATCAGGCCGGTGAAGTATTCGCCCCAGACCGTGTTGCCGCCGATGCGTAGGGTGCCTGTGGTGTCCACGATGGGGCCGGTGTGGGCGGTGGCGTGTACCTGGACGCCGTTGACGTACAGGCGCAGCGTGGTGCCGTCGTAGGTGGCCGCGACGTGTGACCACGCGCCGGTCGCGAGTGGGCTCGTGCCGTCGGCGTAGGTGTCGTTGTTGGTGCCGGTGGTGTTGATGGATGTGTTGGGCGCGCTCGTGCCGTTGGCGTACAGCGCGTACGACAGCCCGCCGCCGCGCTCCTTGAGCAGGATCGTGCGCCAGCCGGAGACCGTGGTGGGCTTGACCCACGCCTCCAGGGTCATCCCCGTGGTGAGTGTGAGCGTCGAGCTGTGCGGCACGGTCACCATCGACGAGGTGCCGTTGAAGGACAGCGCGTTGCCCGAGTGCCCGGCGACCCAGGTGCCGGCCGCGGCGGTTCCGGTGTTCGCCTTGCCCGAGCTGTCCGCGACGGTCGTCCCGCTCGACGCGTTGAAGCCGTACTCGGCGACCAGGCCGCGCGGCGGGCCGCCGGTGATCTCGCGATAGGTCGCGGTCAGGGTGAGCGGCGTCTCGGGCGCGGTGACGTTGTGTGCGGCCGAACCGCCGTCCGACCACGAGACGAACTCGTAGTTCTTGCCGTTCAGGGTCTGTGGCGACGGCGCCGCGATCGACGAGGTCCCGCCCACGATCACGGTGTTCGTGAACGGTGCCGGCCGCTGCGCGGAGAACAGGCCCAGGGTCAGGCCCGGCGGGTTCGAGGCGAGGGTGACATCCACCGTCCGCGGGTCGAGCCGCACGCTCGTGGTGCCGGTCAGGCCGCCGGAATCGGTGGCGGTCAGGCGGAGTTCGAGCCACGAGGGATATTCGTGGTCGACCGCGGTGAAGCTGCCCGAGGTGCCGCCCTGGCCGGTGATCTGGTGCTCGTGGCACGAGGTCGGGGTCGTGCAGTGGTGCATGAGGATCTGCCAGTTCAGGCCGGCCCCGGGAATCGTGCCGTCCTGCGGGTCATTCGCGTGTCCGCTGAAGGCGATCGGGTCGCCGACCTTCCAGGTGAGCGTCGCGGCCGGCGTGTCGATCACCGGTACCGGTGGCGCGTTGCCCGCCGAGACGGTGATCGGGTCGGAGTCGTCGGTGAGTCCGACCGGGTCGGTCACCCGGAGCTTGGCCGGGTACGAACCGGGCGTCGTGTAGGTGTACGACGGGTTCGCGGCGGTCGAGTCGTCGAACGCGCCGTCGCCGTCCAGGTCCCAGGCGTAGGTGAGGGTCTCGCCCGGGTCGGGGTCGGTGGACGCCGAGCCGGTGAACGCGACGGTCAGCGGGGTCGGGCCGGTCCGCGGGGTCGCGGTCGCCACCGCCGTCGGGGCGCTGCCGGTGTAGCGGATCCGGTGGATCGCGCCGTCCTCGAAGCCGACGTAGTACAGGTCGCCCTCGGGCCCGGTGGTGACCTGGACGACGTTCGCGTTGGTGACGAACGCCTTGCGCGTCGCGGGGTCGGGCAGGCCGTCGGCGCCGGCGGTCATGCTCCAGATGCACCGGCGGCTGTGGTCGGCGAAGAACATCGCGTTGCGGTAGGCCGCGGGGTAGCGCTCCCCGGTGTAGAAGGACACGCCCGAGATCGCCGAGCCGTTGCCGGTCGGGCAGCCGTCGTTCGGGGTCACGGCGGAGTTGTGGTTGTACGCGTAGTAGGGCGTCTGTACCGCCCCCGGGCCGGCCCCGTACAGGTTGGCGCACAGGTCGAGGCCGATCGACTCGTAGCCGCCCTGACGGGCCGAGCCCTCGTAACAGGGCCAGCCGAAGTTGGCCACGGCCGTACTCGACGGGGTGAAGCGGTCGATCTCCTCCCAGGTGCCCCAGCCGACGTCGCCGGCCCACAGCTCGTTGGTGCCGGGGCGGAAGCCGATTCGGAACGGGTTGCGCAGCCCGGCCGCGACGAGGCGGCGCGCGTTGGCATCGGGACTGGATGCGAGTGGGTTGCCGGGCGCGCCCGCGCCGGTGTTCGCGTCGATCCGGATGATGCTGCCGTTGAGGGCGAACGGGTCGCCCGCGGTGCGGAAGTCCTGCGCGCGCAGCGCGCCGCCCTCGGCGGTCGGCGCGGTCAACGCCGTGCCCACCGGGCTCGGCCCGTCACCGCACGGGTTCGCCGGTATCGGGTCCTTGCCGGGTATCGGACCACTGGCCCCGGTCTGGCCGTAGTCGGCCCAGTCGAAGCTCGCGCCGTCACCGGCGGACGCGTACAGGTAGCCGTCCTGGCCGAACGCGATGCTGCCGGTGGCGTGTGACGGGAACTGCTGGCACCAGCCCTCGACGAGCACCTGCTCGGGACCGGCGGTGTTGCCGGTGGCGGTCAGTTTGGAGATCCGGCCGGTGGCCAGGCAACCCTCGGCCTGCGCGCCGGGCGGATCGGAACATCCGTCGTCGAGACCGGTCGCGGTGCCCCAGTAGGGGGCGCTTCCGCCGGGACGCGCGTCGCGTGTGTACATCACGTACACCGACGGATTCGTCGGGAAGTCCGGGTGCAGCGCCAGGCCGAGCAGCCCGCGGTCCCAGAAGTTGTGCACCTGCGCCCGCAGGTCGGTGAACACCGTGGGCGTGGGGTCCGTGATCGAGTCGAACACCTTGACGACGCCGGTCTTCTCGGCGACGAAGACCCGACCGTCTGCGGCGAAGGCCACGTCGACGGGCTGGGTCAGGCCGGTCAGGACCGAATCGTCCGAGAACTTCGGCGGCACCGCGGCCGCCTGCTGCTGTGGTCGAGCGTCGCGGGCGGCGGGCGCCGCCCCGAAGAGCTCCGGGCCGTCGGCTCGCGATGAGGTCTGCGCGACGGCCGAGGGTATCGAGAGCGATAACGAGGCGAGTAACGCGGCCGCGCACGCGAGCCGGCCCCGCCCCCGCCCCGACCGTCGCCTCGTCCGTCGCATGCGTATGGAATCGGACATGGAAGTCCCCCTGTTCCCCCTGTGCGCCTGACCGATGTGGCGCCACTTGTGCACCATATGGCGGCTCGACCGGCATCCACCGACTTTTCGGCAAGCCCGACGCGGGCCCGGACACGTCCGTACGTTCGCCCCCGTGACCACTCGCGGGCGTGCGCGTTGTTGTGAAGAGGGAGCGAAGGTCGGTCCGGGGTCGGTCCACGCGACAGCGGGAGGTGGCAGGGTGGGAAGCGTATTTCGAGGACACGCAAAGCCCGTTCGCCGCCGTCTCGGTGCTCGTCGAGTCGGTGCTCAACGATCTTGTTACGAACTCGGCGTCGGGTATCCGCTCGTCGGCAGCGCCCGGCACACTGATCACCGGCTTCCCTCTCCCAGGTGCATCGGACTTGTTCCCCGGCCGCACCGGTGTGTCGAGGGACCACCACGGGGAGCACAGGGAGTGGCATGAACGGCGGCAGGGAACGACCGGAGGACGACGGGGCGATGCGCTTCGAGGACGATCCGCTCGAACCCTCGGCCGGTGGCGACGACTCGGACGGTGGTGACGACTCGGACGGTTCCGAGAGTGGCTTCGGAGGCGGTTCCGAGAGCCGCTTCGGAGGCGGTTCCGGGAGTGGTTCCGGCAGCGGTTCGTGGGGCGACGACGCCTATCTCGACGAGTTGTTCGGTCCCCGCCCCGGTGCGGCCGAGGAGGCGCCGCGGGTCGAGGCGCCTGCCGAGCGGCCCGCCGCACCGCCGCCGCCCGCTGAGCCGCCTGCGGCCGCGCCGCCGCCCGCCGCCGCGCCGCGGATCGGGGGCGGCGAACCGATCCGACTCGACGACGACTGGGCGGGGTCGGCGTCGGCCGGTTCCTCCGGTTCCTCCGGTTCCTCCGGTTCCTCCGGTTATCTCGGTTCCTCGGGCTCTCTCGGTTCCTTGGGTTCTCTCGGTTCCTCGGGCGCCCCGGGTTCCTCCGGATCCGCAGGGTCCTCAGGGTTCGCAGGCTCCGCAAGGTCCTCGGACTTCTCGGACTTCTCCGATCTCTCCGCGCCGGATGCGACCAAGGACCTGCCGGCGGGCGTGCTCCAGCTCGTCGCGGGGGATCTTCTCCTGACGTTCGGCGGCGTCGACGGCACCGAAGCCGGGCCGTTGCCCCCGGGTGCCCGGCCGACGCGTCCGTCCAAGCTGCCCGGCGCGGTCCCCGCGGACGGGCTGCCGCCGCTGGGCCGCGGGGTCGAGATCGCCGAGCTCACCGGCCTTTTGCAACGCGGGACTTCGGTCCGGATCGGCGGGCCGATCTCGATCGGCCGGACGACGCTGCTGCGCTACATCGCCGCGCTCGACCCCGCCGGGGCGCCCGGCGGGGTGATCATGCTCAACGGCCGCCGCCGCGGCCTCGACGACCTGTTGCAGCAGTTCCACGACGCGTGCTTCGGTGGGCCGGCGTACCGGCCCACCCGGGCGCAGTTGGGCGCGATACTCGCCGACGTGGCCGCGCTGGTGGTCGTCGACGACCTGGAGCTGCCCCAGGAGGACGTGCTCGAACTCCTGCGGATCGCACCGGAATGCGCGTTCCTGGTGGCCGGCCCCGAGGTGGTCGACCCGATCGTGCGCCGGGACTCGCCGCTGCACGAGATCACCCTGGGCGGGCTGCCGCAGGAGGCGTCGTTCGACCTGCTCCGGCGCATGGCCGGGCGGGAGTTGGACGACGAGGAACTGGCGTGGGCGTCCGCGCTGTGGTTCCAGGTCGGCGGTCACCCGGGCCGGTTCGTCCAGGCCGGCGCGCTGCTCGCGCGGCGCGACCGCGGCCGGTCGAGCTACGGGCTGCTGGACGACGGCGCGGCGGACACCTCCGGTGAGCTGCCCTCGCCCGGCGACCCACGGCAGTTCGTGCCGCGCTTGGTGCCGCTGGTGTCCTCGTCCGCGCAGCAGGTGCTGCGCCTCGCGTCGGCGCTGGACGGCGAACTGCCGGACCCCGTACACCTGCCGGCCCTGACCGGCGCGGTGGACGCGGTGGGCGCCGCCGACGAGCTGGTCGAGGCGGGGCTCGCGGTCCACGAGTACGGCCGGTACCGGCTCGCGGGCGGGGCCACGGAGGCGGTCGCGTCCATCGTGCGCGGGCCGTCGTCGTGGGCGGTCGCGGCCATACAGCACTTCACGTGGTGGGTCTCGCACCCGTCGGTCACGCCGGTCGAGGTCGCGCGCGAGGCGGACACCATCCTGGCTTGCCTGCGCGAGTCCGAGCGGCTGGGCAAGGCCGGTTCGGCCCGTGCGCTGGCGCGTTCGGCGGCGCCCGCGTTCGGCGCGTCGGCGCGGTGGGACGCGTGGGGCGAGGTGCTCGACCTGGGCCTGGCGTCCGCGCGCGACGCGGGGGCCTCGGCGGCGGCGGACCACGCGTGGTTCCGGCACGAGTTGGCGGTCCTGGCGCTGTGCACCGGTGACCCCCGGGCCGCCCGCGAAGAGGCGGTCGCGGCCACGCGGATGCGCGACGTCGGCTCGGACAAGCGCGGACTCGCGGCCGACCGGCGGGTGTTGGCCCTCGCGGGCGGCGATCGCGCGGCGGCCGCGGCGGCGGGGGCGACCGGCGAGGGCGGCGCGGGGCGCGGCGGGATCGGCCGCCGCGGCGTGTTGATGACGGCGGGCGCGGCGGCGGTCCTGGTGGTCACCCTGGCGGCGGTGGTCGGCATGGGCTCGGACTCCTCCGACGACGTCGACAACCGCAACCCCGTGGGCTCGACCGGATCGGCGAGCATCGACCCGAACACTCCGGGCCGGGGACCGGTCGCGGACCCGAACACCGCCCGGGACCAGCTCCCGCCGCCGACCGGAAGCCGCAAACCGGCCACCGGCGTCGCGACGACCACGATCACCACGACGTCCCGCGAGACGACCACCGCCTCGGCCACCGCGACCTCCTCCACGAGCAGCCACCCGGTGAGCCCGGGGAACTCGTCGTCCCAGCCGGCCGGCAGCTCGCCGCCCCCGACGAAGCCGTCGACGAGCGCGCCGCCCACCTCGGCGAGCCCGACCACGTCGGCCCCCGTCGACCCGCCGCTGCCCCCGGCGGGCGGCCTTCCGTCGAATTGAGGCACCGCCACGCCCGAACGCCGTCGGGTCCACACTTCCCGACGGCGGGCGGTGCCACGCGGCGCGTGGTGGTCAGCGCAGGGCCGGCAGCACCTCCTTGCCCAGCCGTGTCACGTTCGCCAAGGTCAGGGGCGGGACGCCGGTGCCCTCGACGAAGAGCAGGAAGCGGTTGATCCCGGTGCGTTCTGCGGTGCGCTCCAGGGCCCGTACGCAGTCCACCGGCGTGCCGACCGCGTGGATACGGCACAGGAAGTCGGTGTACTCGGCCGGGTCGCGCATGTGGCGCTGGCGGTCGTCGACGGTCACGTGCGCGGACAGGCCCCTGCGCAGCCACTTCGGCATCGCCCGGCGCAGCGTCTCGGTCGCCTCGCGGCGACTGTCCGCGACGTAGGCGACCGTCGCCGCCGCGTGCTCGACCGCCTTGGGGTCGCGGCCGCACGCGGACGCGGCGCACTCGTACGTGCGGACCATCGCGGCCTTCTCCGCGTCGTCGGCGTGCATCCCGAGCAGCATCGGCAGGCCGTGCCGGGCCGCGAGCGAGGCGCTCTCACGGGACGTGCAGGCGACGATCACCGGCGGGTGCGGATAGGTCCGCGGCCGCGGTACGACGGGGACCTTGCGGAACGCGAAGTACTCGCCCTCCGCGCCCACCCGCTGGTGGGTCAGCCAGCGCAGCAGCAGGTCGAGCGACTCCGGGAAGGCCTCGTCGTGCCGGCGCAGGCCCGTACCGAAGACCTCCAGGTCCACCCAGGGCCCGCCGCGTCCGACCCCGAGGGTGAATCGGCCCCCGGAAAGTTGATCCAGCAGAGCCGTCTGCTCACCGAGGGTGACCGGATGTTGGTTGGAAACTACACTGATGGCCGTACCCACCCCGATCCGATGCGTACGCCCCAGTAGCATGGAAGCGAACGTCACCGCCGACGGGCACAACCCGTACGGCACGAAATGGTGTTCGGCGATCCAAGCCTCGTCGAACCCGGCCTCCTCCGCGGCGATTCCCGCGTCCATGGCAGCGGTGAGCACCTCACCGTGATCGCCCGCGTCGAACTGTGCCGCCAGCAGGAAGATGCCCAACTTCATCGCGTCCTCCTCGTCGTGTTCCTTCCGGGCCCGACGGAGCGGACGGGGCGCGGCAGGGCAGGTTCGCCCACAGACAACACAACGCTCGAACCACTTCGTAGGTAATCCTTCACGCCTGACGGTTTTTCACCCCGCCGTACGCGTATCCGGACGACCGTCCGAACGGGCGTTCGGGTCGGATCGCGGCGAATGGCACATCCCACCGGTCTGTGCCTGTTCGACAAGGGCTGCAATACTCCTGAAAACCGGCGGTACTACTTCGCAGTAACCAAGGCGTACTCCCCAGGGAGACGCCATTTCAGCAGCGAGGAGCGCAGCAGATGACCCGTGACATCAGCACGGTCGGTGTGATCGGACTCGGCACCATGGGTGCCGGCATCGTCGAGGTCCTGGCCCGGGCGGGAATCACCGTCGTGGCCGTGGACGTCTCGGACGAGGCCGTCGCGCGCGGACGCGCCCGGATCGCCGAGTCGACCGCCCGCGCCGCCGCGCGCGGGAAGCTGACGGAAGATCAGCAGCGAGACATCTTCGATCGGATCACCCTCGGCACCGACCTGACCTCGGTCGCCGACGCCGACCTCGTCCTGGAGGCGATACCGGAACAGTTGGCGCAGAAGCAGGAGCTCTTCGCCCAACTCGACAAGATCTGCGGCCCGGAGACGATCCTGGCCACGAACACCTCCTCGCTGTCGGTCACCGAGCTCTCGGTGTCCACCTCGCGCTCCTCGCGCGTCGTGGGGCTGCACTTCTTCAACCCCGCGCCGGTGATGAAGCTGGTCGAGGTCGTCCGCACGGTCGTCACCGAGCCCGAGGTGCTGGCCGACGTGGTCGCGCTCGCCGAGCGGCTCGGCAAGTCGCCCGTGGTCGCCGGCGACCGGGCCGGGTTCATCGCCAACGGGCTGCTGTTCGCGTACCTGAACCACGCGGCGTCGATGTACGAGCAGAAGTACGCGACGCGCGAGGACATCGACGCGGCCATGCGTTTCGGCTGCGGCCTGCCGATGGGTCCGCTCGCGGTGCTCGACCTGGTCGGGATCGACACGGCGTACGAGATCCTCGACCAGATGTACCGGCAGTCGCGCGACCGCCTGCACGCGCCGGCGCCGATCCTCAAGCAGATGCGTACCGCGGGTCTGCTCGGGCGCAAGAGCGGCCAGGGCTTCTACCGGTACGAGCAGGCCGGCTCGCCGGTCGTGGTCACCGAGGCCGGCGAGTCCGGCACCGTCGCCGGCACCCCGCGCGAGGTGCGCGCGGTGGGCGTGGTCGGCACCGGGACGATGGCCACGGGCATCGTCGAGGTGTTCGCCAAGGCGGGCTACGACGTCGTGTACGTCGCGCGCAGCGAGGAGAAGGTCGAGCGCGTGCGCGCGGCCCTGATCCGCTCGCTCGACAAGCAGATCCAGCGCGGCCGGCTGACCGAGGAGGCCAAGGACGCGGCGCTCGCCCGCGTCACCGGCACGACCCGGCTCGACGACCTCGCGTTCGCCGACCTGGTCGTGGAGGCCGTGGTCGAGGAACTCTCGGTCAAGCAGGCCCTGTTCGAGAACTTCGACGAGATCTGCAAGCCCGGCGCGGTGCTGGCGACGACGACGTCCTCGCTGCCGGTGATCGACTGCGCGGTGGCCACCTCGCGCCCCGGCGACGTGGTCGGCATGCACTTCTTCAACCCCGCGCCGGTGATGAAGCTGGTCGAGGTGGTGCGGACGGTCGCGACGTCGGACGACGTCGTGGCGACCATCCACGAGGTGTGTCGCAGGACGCGCAAGCACGCGGTGGACTGCGGCGACCGGGCCGGATTCATCGTCAACGCGCTGCTGTTCCCGTACCTCAACGACGCGGTGCGGATGCTCCAGGCCAACTACGCGACGACCGAGGACATCGACACCGCGATCAAGCTGGGCGCGGGCTACCCGATGGGGCCGTTCGAACTTCTGGACGTGGTCGGTCTGGACGTCTCGCTCGCGATCCAGAAGGTGCTGTTCGCCGAGTTCCGCGAGCCGGGCTGGTCGCCGGTGCCGCTCCTGGAGCACCTGGTCACCGCGGGCTACCTCGGTCGCAAGACGGGCCGCGGCTTCCGGGACTACGCGAAGCGGTAGTCGCGGGGGTCCAACCGCGAGTGGGCCACGGGCGCGCGCCCGTGGCCCACTCGTGCGCCCGGCAGGGGTCTGCGATCGCGACGCGTGCGCGCACAACGCCGGGGGTGCGTCGGGCGAGCTCACGCACCCGTACCCTTTTTGTGTGCCGCGTCGTAACAAGCCCACCAGCCGATCCCGGTCCTTCGACCGGGACGAACCCCGCGACCCCAGCCTCGGTTTCGAGGAGCGTGAGACGGGGGCCGACGGGGAGTGGCTGGTACGGCCGATCAGCGGCCAGGCCGCGACCAAGACCTATCGCTGCCCCGGATGCGACCACGAGATCCCGCCCGGCGTACCGCACGTGGTCGCGTGGTCCGCGGACGGCCGCGTCGAGGAACGCCGCCACTGGCACCGCCCCTGCTGGAACAGCCGCGGCCAACGCCGGATCACCCGGCGGCGATAGCACCGGTCCCCGGGGTCGGCCGGGTCAGCAGGTAAGCCGCGGCCACGAGCGCGAGAACCGGCAGCGTCACCGTGAGCACGAGCGGGGCAAGGAGCGCGGCGGCCGAGGCCGCCACGTGCAGGCCCGCCGCGCCGATCAGGCCGGTCCGGGTCGGTACGCCGGAGCGCAACCGGGCCAGCAGGTCGCTCGACGCCCACACCGACCAGATCGCGATCACCACGCCGACCAGGACGAAGAACGCGATGCCGACTCCGCTCGCCCAGTGCGCCTTCGGCCCCGAGAGCCGGTCGTCGCCGAGGTCGAGCACGCGGATCGGCGCGACGACGCAGCCGACGACGACCGCGGCGATCGCCTCGACGGCCAGGATGGCGATGGCCAGCTACGTCACGGTCCTGCGGGTCGTCGTCATAGGGCGCGATCGTGCCCGTGAACCGACGGGTTGTCGAGAGTACGTTCGAAAAGCGGGATGTGCCGGCCGGGTCCGGCGTCGGGTGGCGGGCGCCATCCGACGCCGGACGCCTTCACCGCGCCCGCGAAGGGCTCACCCCCGCCGCCCGAACCGCAGCGACACATACCGGTCCAGCATCTTCATCGTGCCCTGCGTACGGGCGTAGCGGGCCAACTCCTTGCCCGTGGCCGGATCCAGCGACGCGAAGGTCTCCTTGATCACGGTCACCGCTCGCTCTCCCTCTCGCGCAGGACGGACTTCTTGACCTTGCCGGCCACCGTGAGCGGCAGCGCGTCGACGAACGAGACGCTCCTGGGGGCCTTGTAGCCGGCGATCAACGTCTTGGCGTGTGCCCGGATCTGCTCCGCCGTCAGCTCGCGGTCCGGGTGCAGGACCACGACGGCGTGCACGCGCTCGCCCCAGGTCGGGTCGGGCAGGCCGATCACGGCGCAGCCGGCGACATCCGGGTGGGCGTTGACCGCGTTCTCCACCTCGGCGCTGTACACGTTCTCCGCGCCGGTGACGATCATGTCCTTGAGCCGGTCGACCACCGTGACGTAGCCCTCGGCGTCCATGAACCCCAGGTCGCCGGTGTGCATCCAGCCACCGCGCAGGGCCTGCCCCGTCTCCTCGGGCCGGTTCCAGTAGCCCACCATCACGTGGTCTCCGCGCGAGACGATCTCGCCGATCTCGCCGCGGGCCAGTTCGTGCTCGTCGGGCCCGACGATCCGAACGTCCGCGTGGTAGCAGGGCCGGCCCGCCGAACGCAGCTTGACGGGATCCGCGTCGAGGTGGTCCTGCGGCATCAACAGCGTCGCCAGTGGCGAGAGTTCGGTCTGGCCGTAGGCCTGTACGAGGGAGGTGCCGGGCAGTGCCTTGAGCACCCGGTCGAGCAGTGCGGCGGTGATCGGCGAGGCGCCGTAGGTCAGCAGTCGCAGCGAGGACAGGTCGTGGCTCGCGAACTCCGGGTGGTCGAGCACCATCTGCAGCATCGTCGGGGCCAGGAAGATCTCGGTGACCCGCTCCCGCTGGATCAGCGCCGCCACTTGCTCGGGGTCGAAGAACGGCATGACCACCTGCGGGACGCCGACGATCGACGTCATCAGGGCCACCCCGAAGCCGGCGATGTGGAACAGCGGGGCGGCGTGCAGCACGCGCGCGTTCGGCGCGATCCGGAACGACGCGGTGGCGACGAGGCCGCCCATCGCGGACGCGAGCAGGTTGTCGTGCGAGAGCATGACGCCCTTGGGGAATCCGGTCGTTCCGCCGGTGTAGAAGATCCCCGCGAGGTCGTCGCCGCCGCGGTCCGCGTCCGGGATCGGCTCGGCAGCGGCGAGCAGGGCCTCGTACGACCGCGTCCCGGTCGGGGTCGGCGCGGCGCCCATGTGCACGATCTCGCGCAGGCTCGACGACGCCTCGCGCAGCGCGGGGATCAGGCCCGCGAACGCGTCGTCGACGATGAGGACGGAGGTCTGCGAGTCGTCGAGCGAGTAGGCGATCTCGGCCGGGCTCCAGCGGATGTTCACCGGATTGAGGACACCGCCGGCCCACGGGATCCCGCTCAGACACTCCAGGTAGCGGGTCGAGTTCAGGGCCAGGATCGCGACCCGGTCGCCGGGTTCGACGCCGAGCCCGCGCAGCGCGCCGCCGAGTCTCGCGACCCGCTCGCGCAGTTCACGAAACGTGGTTCGCGCGGGGCCGTCGAGTACGGCCTCCCGATCCGGTGTCTGTTGGGCCCATCGGTGCAACGGCTGGGTGATGCCCATGAAGCTGCTCCTCGCGTGTGGAGGGAGGGGTGCGGGACGGGTACGGGACGGGCGCATGAAGGGCGCGGGGACGCCGAGGCGCGGGCGCGCCGTGAGGCCCGCCCGCGCCGCCGAAGGGTCCTGACGTGGTGTCAGCAGTCGCGCAGGGTCGGCGACTGGTTGAGCAGTTGACCGCGGATCGAGGTGAACTTGGCGTACCGGTCCGTGTCCAGGCCCTCGACCGGGAACACCGCGACCCGGTGGCAGTTCTGGAACGCGAGCTTGACCCCGAAATGCCGTTCCATCGAGCCGCGGATCGCGTCGGAGGCCAGCGCGCGCAGAAGCTGTCCCCGCTCGGTCTCGGTGGCGGGCGGCACCTGGTTGTCCGCGAACGGGCCGCCATCGACCCGGAGCTGCGTCGCCAACGAGGCGACGAGATTCCAGGCGTAGGGCAGCGAGGTGCGCACACAGTCGACGAACTCGGCCTCGTCCACGTCTCCGCGTTCGGCCTGTTCCAACAGCTTCGGAGGCACATCGAGCGACATCGGTGCTCCTTCCGGCCGGGACGTACACAAGGCCGCCCGGCGGTTCGGGTCGTATCTCGTACGTGCGGGTGGCACCAACGCGTCGACCACGACCCGCCCCGAACGCCCATCCGCCCGACCCGCGCCGTCTCCTGACTCACCGTAGGACATCGACCACACGATGCTCCATAGCGAACCGGCGGGAACCGCCTCGGACCGACCGGGACCGCCGTGATCCACGGGCCGGCCCGCACCCAGGCCCCGCACCCCGGCCCGTGCGCCGGCCGCCGCGTGTCGCGTGGATCACACGTACCGGGCCCGGGAGGTGGTGATGGCCCGGAGGGGTGCTCCGGAGACGGTAGCGTCGGGGTATGCGTCTCGTCATCGCCCATTGCTCCGTGGACTACGTCGGGCGACTCACCGCCCACCTGCCGTCCGCCCCCAGGCTCATCCTCGTCAAGCGGGACGGGAGCGTGTCCATCCACGCCGACGACCGCGCGTACAAGCCGCTCAACTGGATGAGTCCGCCGTGCTCGCTCAAGGAGGGCGAGGGGGTGTGGACGGTGATCAACAAGGCCGGCGAGAAGCTGATCATCACGATCGACGACATACTGCACGACTCGTCGCACGAGCTCGGGGTCGACCCGGGCCTGGTCAAGGACGGCGTCGAGGCACACCTGCAGGAGTTGCTGGCCGACCGGCTCGACGCGCTCGGCGCCGGCTGGACGCTGATCCGCCGCGAATACCCCACGCCGATCGGGCCGGTGGACATCCTGTGCCGGGACGCCGACGGGACCACCGTGGCGGTCGAGATCAAGCGGCGCGGCGAGATCGACGGCGTCGAGCAGCTCACCCGCTACCTGGAGCTGCTCAACCGCGACACCCTGATCGCCCCGGTCAAGGGCGTGTTCGCCGCGCAGGAGATCAAGCCGCAGGCCCGAGTGCTCGCGGCGGACCGAGGCATCACCTGCGTCACGCTCGACTACAACGCCCTGCGCGGCACCGAGGACGACAAGCTCAAGCTGTTCTGACCGGCCCGCCGTCGGGTCCCGGGCGTGGACCCGACGGCGTTCGGGCGAGTGAGCGCTTACCCGCACCCGCAGGCTCGGCTCGCGCAGGCCGTCGTCGACCGGACTCGCCAAGACGCTTTTCGCCGCCACGGTGCAGAGGTTCGGGCGTTGTGTGTGACGTCCTCCCTACGCCGCAGGTCCCTGCGGATCGTGAGTTGGCTTCGGCCTTCCGCCAGGGCCGTGCGTAGGACTGCTCCTCGGTCGACGCCGCGGTGGAGGAGGGTTTTGGTCAGCAGGGCCGGCACCGCGCTCGAGGCGAACTGCACGAGTTGGTACAAGGACGCCGACGGCAAGGTGACCACGAACTGGCCCCTGCACACCTACCAGTACCGGCCGGCGACCTGGCGGGCATGAGCCGGCCGGGAAGCCGGCGCACGTCCCTGCCCGGGTCCGGGTCAGTCGGCGTAGTAGTCGGTCATCAGCTCCGTCGACCACGCGGGCTGGGCGACCGGGCCGCGCGGGCCGAACTCGGCCAGGTACGGCTTGAGGTCGAGCACCGGCGTGCCCTCGATCGCGTCCAGGCCGCGCACGTGCACCTCCGGACCGTCCACCCGCACGAGCGAACACCGGGACACCGCGAGCCGATTGGGTCGGTTCTTCCCGCGCTGCGCGAAGATCCCCACGAGGGGCCAGTCGGGATTGCCGCGCGGCCTGCGCGCGCCCGACTCGATCCGCTCGTCGGCGACCAGGTGGAAGTGGAACACGACCTCCAGGTGCGAGAACTCGGCGAGGCCGAAGAGCGCCTCCGGGCCGAACCGATCCGGGTCCAGCCGGATCACCGCGGGGACGTTCCCCCAGTGGTCGTCCAGGGGTTCGACGCGCGGGCTGTGCACATGGCCGATCGGGCGCAGGGTGATGTCGGTGTGGTCCATGGGGACACTGTGCCTCAGGGGATCCGTGCGGGAATCGGCCGGCGGGGCCCGGCCGGGTCGGTGCGGGGCGTCGCGTCCTACGGAGTCAGGTGCATCGCGTGTACGACCAGCTCGGCCAGCGCGTTCGCCGCGCTCTCGCGGATCCGCGCGTCGCACTCGGTCATCGGGGTGCTCGGGCTGATCGACAGCGCGTCGCGCAGATCCTCCTCGGGGTAGCGCGGAGCATCGTCGAACAGGTTGACCGCGACCACGAACGGGATGCCCGAGCGCTCGAAGTAGTCCACCGCCGGGAAGCTGTCCTCCAGCCGCCGGGTGTCCACGAGCACGATCGCGCCGACCGCCCCGCGCACCAGGTCGTCCCACATGAACCAGAAGCGGTTCTGCCCCGGGGTGCCGAACAGGTACAGGACCAGGTCGGCTTCGAGGGTGATCCGGCCGAAGTCCATCGCGACCGTCGTGGTGCGCTTCTCCGGCAGGCCCGACAGATCGTCGAGGTCCTCGCTCATCACCGTCATGACCGACTCGGTGGTCAGCGGCGGGATCTCCGAGACGGCCGCGACCAGCGTGGTCTTGCCGACGCCGAAGCCGCCCGCGACGACGATCTTCGTCGACGTGATCGGCGGCCCCTCGCCGATCCTGCGGCCTCCCGCGCCCGCGGCGGGCAGCGGGATGGCCGGGACCTCGTCGCCGAGATCAAATCTTGCGTAGTCCACCGAGCACCCTTTCCAGCAACGCGCGATCGGGCCGCCCGGCCTCGTGCTCCGCCTGGTACACACTGATCCGGCCCTGCGAGGCCAGATCGCTGATCAGTACCCGGACCACGCCGAGCGGCATGTGCAGGATCGCGGCCACCTCGGCGACCGAGCGCACGCCTCGGCACAGCTGCACGATCGCGCCGACCTCGGGCATGTCGCCGACCGCGTCCTGCGGGCAGTCCAGGGTCGTGACCAGCGTCTCCACGAGCAGGACGTGGCCGTACCGGGTTCGGCCCCGGGTGAGCGTGTAGGGACGCACGCGCGAGGTCCGGCCGCCCGTGTCGGGCCTGGCCGGATATCCCCGCGTGTCGTCGTAGTCGGAAAAACCGCCGTCAGGAGCCAACGCGACCACCTCCACGGTCCTGGTGCATCTGTGCGCGCAGGGCCGGCGTCAGGACGTGGCCGGCGCGCCGAACGAACGAGGTCATCTGGTAGGCGATCACGCCGAGATCGGCCGATCCCGTCGCGTGTACGCCCAGGCAGGAACCGTCGCTGATGGACATCGCCACGACGTAGCCCTCGGCCATCGTGACGATCTCCTGGCGGACCGCGCCCAGGTCCAGGACCCGGGACGTGCCCTCGGCCAGGGCCACGAGGCCGCTGACGATCGCGCCCAGCTGTTCCTCCGCGTCCGGCGCGGCGGAGGCCGCCCCGGGGCCGCGCGCGCTCGCGAGCATCAGGCCGTCGGAGGAGACCAGGACGACCTCCCGGACGCCCGGGACGTCACCGGCCAGGCCCTCCACCAGCCAGTCCACATCGCGTGCCGTGGTGCCATTCGACCCGGTCACCGGTCTCCACCTCCTGTCTCCTCCCGCGCGGGCGGCGGGAAGGTGGGTTCATCCTCGGACGACTCGACCACGTCGGTCGGGTCGCCCTCCCGGCGGGCCGCCTGGAGACCTTCCTGAAAGCCCGTCAGGCGCTTGCGCAGTTCGTCCGCCGAGAGCGACCCCGTGTCGCGGGACGGTTCCGCCGGGGGCAGGACCCGCATCGATCCGGTGTTGTCGCCCGCCACGAGGCGCTTGGGCAGGCCGCGTTGGGTCCGGCCGATCGAGGAGACCGCGGGCCCCGCGCCGTCGTCCGTACGGGGCAGCGGCGGCTTCGGGGGCGTGGCGGGCGGCGGTGTCGGGGTGCGCCGGGCCTGCGGCGGGACCGGAGCGGCCGTGGACGCGGTTCGCGGCGGGACCGGGGGCTCCGTCCGGGCGGGCTCGAACAGCTCGTCCGGGGCCGCCAGTCTGGGCGCCGCGGCGTCGGCGCCCGGATCGGGGTTGGCGGCCGGTGTGCGCTTGGGCAGGCCCTTGGGCGTCCTGGCGGGCGGCGCGGCGCCCTCGCGCGGCACCACCGGGCCGCGCGGGGCGGCGGGCGTCGGGCGGGCGGGGGAGCGGTCGCGGGCTCGGCTGCCTCGGTCCCGGGCTTCTCCGTTCCGGGCTTCTCGATCCCGGGTGCCGCGGTCGCGGGTGCCGCGCCGGCGGCGGGCAGGGCCGTGGCCGGACGCGCCGGCGGCAGCGACAGGCGGGCCGCGCCGGGCGGGATGGCCCGGGCGCCGGGCGCGACGCCCGGGATGGCCATCCGGTCGCGCTCGCGCTCCTGTTCGCGGTCGCGCTCGGCGGAGAACTCGGCGGGCGAGGGGCCCAGACCGTTGAAGGCCGACGCCGGGATCACCACGACCGCGCTCAGGCCGCCCTGCGGGCGCGGACGCAGCTGGACCCGGATGCCGTGCCGGCGGGCGAGCCGGCCGACCACGAACACGCCCAGGCCGCCGCCGCTGGCGGCCTCCTCCTCGGCGCTGTCCCGCTCGATCTGACCGTTCAACTCGGTGAGCCGGTCCGCCGGTACGCCGATGCCGTTGTCGTCCACCGACAACACGACCTCGCCGTTCTCCAGCGTCCAGCCGCCGATCTCCACCCGGGACTCCGGCGCCGAGTAGGCGGCGGCGTTCTCGAGCAGTTCGGCCAGCAGGTGGCCGACGTCGTCGGCGGTCCGGCCGAGCACCTCGGTGCGCGGTACGTGCCCGACGTCGATCCGCTCGTAGCGCTCGATCTCGGAGACGCCCGCGCGGACCACGTCGAGCAGCGGGATCGGCGGGCGCCGGCCGCGGCGCTCGTCGGCGTCCGCGAGCACGAGCAGGTTCTCGCTGTTGCGGCGCATCCGGGTGGCCAGGTGGTCCAGTCGGAACAGGTCCTGCAACCGCTGTGGTTCGTCCTCGCCGTGTTCGAGCTTCTCGATCAGGTCGAGCTGGCGCTCCACGAGGGTCAGCGTGCGCATCGACAGGTTCACGAACACGTCGTGCACCCGGCCGCGCATCAGGGTTTCCTCGTCGGCGAGCGTTTTGCGTCCGAGCAACAGCTCGGCGTGCTCGGCCGCCAGGCGGGCCCGCTCGGCCTCGAGCCGGGCGCTCTCCGCGGCCTGACGCACGGTCAGCTCGCGCAACCGGGCGATCCTCCGCTCGGAGACCCGGTGTCGCAGCCACGCGGCGATCGCGGACAGCGCCACGGCGGTGGTGAGCAGGATGCCCGCGAGGGCCGACTGCCACACCGTCTCGGAATCGCCCAGCAGGACGACGGCGGTCGCGATCCCCGCCAACGCGAAGACGGCCGCCGCGGAACCGATCCCCGCAGCCACTCCGCCCCCCGAGCGCCGGCTCTGGTGAACGGGAGCGGGAACGCGCTCGACTGCCGCGTCCGCTGCGATGGGTGTTCCTGGATCCCCCTGCCCATACATGAGACGTGAGCATATCGTCGGACGTTCTTTCGATGTGATCGCATGGGCTGTGCGAGTCGCCCCGAAAACGGCCGAAAGGCCCCGCCCGACTTACGTCGAGCGAGACCTTTTCGCTATGCGGACCAACATTTTTGACGATTGGTCAGGCGAACGGCCCGAGCCGCGGGTCAGACGTCGCGCGAGCGCAGCCGGATGCCGCCCGCGATCAGCGCCACCGCCGCGTACGCCGCGATCAACAGCAGCGAGGGCCACGGGCCCGGACCGCCGTCGTCGCCGCCCCCTCCGATCAGCTTGCCCAGCGCGAACATCGGCGAGTACTCCATCACCTTCTCGCCGACCGACGCGGGCAGGAACGGGCCGATGATCATCGGCAGCAGGATCACGCCGAGCAGCGCGGTGATCGCGCCGGCCGAGTGCCGAAGCAGCACGCCCAGGCCGAGTCCGAACAGGCCGATCACCGCGAGGTAGAGCGAACCGCCGACGAGACTGCGGAACAGGTCGAACTCGGCGGTGGATTCGCCGATCCGGGACGTGAGCATCGCCTTGCCGAGCAGGGCGGTCACGGCCATCGTGACGAGCCCGACCACGAACATCAGCCCGGCGAACACGAGGCCCTTGGCGGCCAGCACCTGGAGCCGGCGCGGGTACGCGGTCAGCGTGGTGCGGATCATGCCCGTCGTGTACTCGGCCGAGATGGTCAGCACGCCCAGCGTCGCGGCGGCGAGCTGCGCGATGATCACGCCGATCAGCGAGATGCTCACGTAGTCGTCTTCGACGGCGGGAGAGACCGTGCTCGCGAGCAGCAGGCCCAGACCGAGGATGAACGCGATCATCACGATCAGCGTCCACATGGTCGAGCGGACCGTGCGGATCTTGGTCCACTCGGACAGCAGCACGCGCCCGAAGCCCGCGTTGGTGCCGCCCACCTGACCGCCGAGCTGCACCTGCTGCACCGGCGGGTAAGGAGCCTGCTGCCCGGGCGGCGGGAAGTGCTGTTGCTGCTGCTGTGCCATCTGCGGCTGGGTCATGTTCGGCTGGGTCATGTTCGGCAGGTTCTGGGGCATCGGGGGCGGAGTGTTCTGTGCCATCGCTCAGCCCTCGCTTCCGTTGGACTGGGGCTTGGACAGGGACGGGGCGCCGGCGGGCGGCGCCTGGACGGGAGCCCCCCACGGCGCGCCGGGCGCGCCCTGCTGGGGATATCCGGGCGGCGGGCCGCCGAACTGCGGGCCGCCCGGCTGCGGGTAGCCCGGCATCTGCCCCGGCACCATCCCGGGCGGACCCCATCCCGGCGGCGGACCGCCCGGCAGGCCCGCGCGGTACTCCACGCTGTGCTGCGTCATCCGCATGTAGACCTCTTCGAGCGAGTCGAAGCGCGGCGACAGCTCGTGCAGTGCGATGCCGTGCTCGGCGGCCAGGTCACCGATCACCGCGGGGGCGAGCTCGTGCACGCGGAACGCGCCCGGCACGCCCTGCTCGGGGTTCATCGTCGCGCCCTTGCCCTCGACCAGGGTTTTGAGCCGGTCGGCCTGCGGCGAGCGCACGACCGTGAACGCCTGCGAGTTCGTCTCGATGAAGTCGCGCATCGAGGTGTCGGCGATCATCCGCCCCTGACCGATCACGATCAGGTGGTCGGCGGTCACCTCCATCTCGCTCATCAGGTGGCTGGAGACGAACACCGTGCGGCCCTCGGAAGCGAGCTGCTTCATCAGGTTTCGGATCCACAGGATGCCCTCGGGGTCGAGCCCGTTGACCGGCTCGTCGAACATCAGGATCCCGGGGTCGCCCAGCAGCGCCGAGGCGATCCCGAGCCGCTGGCCCATGCCGAGCGAGAAGCCCTTCGCGCGCTTCTTCGCCACCTGGGTCAGGCCGACCATGCCGAGGACCTCGTCCACCCGGCGGTTGGGGATGCCATTGCTCTGCGCCAGGCACAGCAGGTGGTTGTAGGCGGTACGCCCACCGTGCATCGCCTTGGCGTCGAGCAGCGCGCCCATCTCCCGCAACGGGGCCTGGACGTGGTCGTACGGGCGGCCGTTGACGGTGACGTTGCCGCCCGTCGGCGCGTCCAGTCCGAGGATCATGCGCATGGTGGTCGATTTACCGGCGCCGTTGGGGCCGAGGAAACCGGTCACCGAGCCCGGCCGCACCTGGAAGGACAGCTGATCCACCGCCAGCTTGTTCCCGTAGCGTTTGGTGAGCCCTCTCGCTTCGATCATCTGTTGCCGCACTCCCGGGTGGTTTCCGTACATGAGCCGATTGAAGTTTCGAGCTTAGGGCCAGTGGGCCGCTGCGGCCGGCAGCCGTGCGGCGGGCCCGGGCTGGGTCACGAGTTCGAGGGAAGTCCCCGGGATCATCCTTGCGGACGATTGACAGACTCAGGCTTGATCCTGACGAGGAGTCACCACTTCACGCAGGATGAGCAGGACCGCCGCCGCGATCGGAATCGCGAGCAATGCCCCGGTCACCCCGAGCAGCGCGCCGCCCACCAGAGCCGCGATCACCGTGATCGCCGGCGGCACGTTGACCGCGCGCTTCATCACCCGCGGATAGATCAGGTAGTTCTCGAACTGCTGATAGGCCAGGAAGAAGATGACGCAGGTCAGCGCCTTGCCGGGGGAGTCGAAGAAGACCACCACCGACACCACGGCCGCGCCGATCGTGGCGCCGATCATCGGGATCAGGTCGGTGAACGCGATGACCAGCGCGAGCGGCAGCGCGTAGTCGTTGCCCAGGACGGTCAGGAAGATGAACGAGGACAGGCCCGCGCAGGTCGCGACGATCAGCGCGCCGTTCACGTAGCCACCGATCCCGGACAGGATCTCGTCGCCGAGCAGCCGCACCCGGGCCCGACGCGACTTCGGGAACAGGTTGTACAGGTGGTTCTTGATGCTGGGCAGCGCGCCCAGGAAGTACAGGGTCAGCACGATCACGGTGAGCGTGTCGAACACCGACGTCAGCACCATCTTGCCGAAGCCCCACAGGCCGCCCGCGACGTTCTGCGCGGTATTGGCGTTCGCGGCCCACTCCTTCGCGCGGTCGACGATGTCGTACTTCTCGTCGAGGCGCTTGAACTGCTCGTTGCGCAGCAGCTCGGTGAGGCTCTCGGGAATCGAGTTGATCAGGCTGGACGTCTGCTCGACCAGCGGCTGCGCGATCGCGGTCACGAAGCCCGCGACCACGATCACGAAGCCGAACGCGACCGCGCTCACCGCCCAGCGCCGCGCCATGCCCCGGCGTTCGAGCCGTTCGACGAACGGGTTCAGGCCGGCGGCGAGGAAGAACGAGATCAGGATGACGATCAGTACGTGCTGGATGCCCAGCACCGCCTGGGCGAGGAACCACGCCGTGATCAGGCCGAGGCCGCCGATGAACCCGATGTAGAACGGCGAGGAACGGCGCAGCGGCTGACCCGGATCGCCGAACCGCGAGCCCACCCCGGTCCACGGCTTGACCTCCGTCTTCGCCGCGATCAGCGCCGGGGCGGGGCCGTCCGGCGCGGGGGCGTCCACCGCGGGCCGCGGGACACCGCCGGCGGGGGCCGGGGTCGAAGCCGCGGCGGCGTCGGGGTCGCCGGCCTGGGCCGGCACGGGCGCGGGCGACCCGTCGACGGTCGTGTCCCCGGCCGCGGGCCCTGCGACCCGGGACGCCGCGGCGTCGTCCGCCGCGCCGGCGTCGTCCGGCGTGGGGGCATCGTCCGGCGCGGGGGCGACCGGGTCGCCATCCGTGCCCTTGCCGCCGTCGGCGGCACCCGCGTCGGGCGCCCCCGATCTGGCGCGCGACCATATGTTGCTCAGCCGACCCATGCCCCGTACTCCTCGTTCACCCTGTTCGGGTCCGACAATTCGTGGATCCGTCACGAAAACGCGGCCGGGGGGGGGACGGGTCCTCGTGGAACCCGTCCGCCGCCCGGCCGCGAATACCAGCCTGGGCGGTTTGTCCGCTCCTGCGCGGCAGAACGTCAGCGGCTCTGCTGCGCCGGCACGCCCGGCATCTTGTCGTCGTCGTCATCGATGCTCACACCCGCGGCGGCGACGGCCGCACCGGTGAGGGTCGCCAGCATCTCGCGCACGTTGGTCAGCTGCGCGTTGATGCTGTCGCGGCGGTGGGTCAGTGCGGCCAGCTCGCGCTCGGACTCGGAGCGGATCCGGTCGGCCTTGGCCCGCGCGTCCGCGACGATGTCGTCGGCCTGGCGCTGAGCGGTCTCGATCGTCTGGCGTGAACGACGCTCGGCGTCGGTGCGCAGCTTTTCGGCCTCCAGGCGCAGCTGTTCCGCCCGGTGCTCGACCTCGGAGAGGCGCTTTTCGGCCTTGGCCTGACGGGCCGCCAGGTCACGCTCGGACTGCTCGCGGCGCTTGGCCAGGTTGGTCTCGAAGTCGGCGGCGGCCTGGGCGGCCTTGGCACGGGTCTCCTCGAAGAGGGCCTCGGCCTCCTCACGCTTGGCCGACGCGTCCTTGGCCGCCTCGCCGCGCAGCTGCGCGGCGTCGCTCTTGGCCTTGTCGAGGATGCGCGAACCCTCGTCCTCGGCCTTGGCCTTGCGCTCCTTGCCGTACTGCTCGGCGTCGGAACGGACCTGCTGCGCGGCGGCCTCGGCCAGCTCGCGGTGCTGATCGGCGGCGCGGCGGGCTTCCTCGCGCAGGTCCTTCGCCTCTTCCTCGGCGAGGCGGAGGATCTTCTCGACGCGGGCACCCAGTCCCGCGTAGGACGGTTCGGCGTCCGCGAGTTGGGCCTGTGCGTTCTGGCTCTCGAGGTGCAGTTCCTCGATCCGCTTCTCCAGCGCCGAGATCCTCGCGAGCGCGCTGTCACGGTCCGAGACGAGCTTCGTGATGCGGTCGTCAACCTGCGAACGCTCGTACCCTCGGCGGACGATGTCGAAGCCGTGCGGAGAGTTAGTGTCGCTCATGGGGTTCCTGTCGTATGACCGGTGCGGTGAATGAGGTGACGGGTGGAATCCTGGCACGAATCGGGCGGGGCATCGACCTGACCGGGAGATAAGATCCGGCCGGCATCGCTCAATCGGATGACGACGAACCCGTGCCCTTCGTGGCGGAACCCTTGCCCGACGAGGTGTTGCCCTTGCCGGAGGAGAGGCCCGCGGGCGCGGCCAGCGCGTCCAACACGCCCTGCACGCGCGACATCTCGGCGGTGATGTCCTTGCGTCTGCGGTTCAACTCGTCGAGTTTGCGCTGGCCGTCGGCACGATGACGGTCCGCGTCCTTGCGCGCCTCGGTGCGCAGTCGCTCCGCCTCCTTCCGCGCTTCGTCGAGAACCTTCTCGGCGTCCGCGGCGGTCTTGCGACGGACCGCCTGCGCCTCCCGCTGGGCCGCGGCCACCTGTTCGGCCACCTTCGCCCGCAGGTCGTCCGCGCCCTTCTGGGCGTCGGCCAGACGCTGTTCCGCTTCCGAGAGCAACGCTTCGGCCTTCTTCACCGCGGCAATCCGTACCCTATCCGCCTCGGAACCGGCCTTGTCGCGAATCCGCTCGGCTTCCTCCGCCGCGACGACCTTCATCTTCTCGGCGTCCACGCGGGCTTCGCTCACCTGTTCCTCGGCGGCCGCGACGAGGTCGTCGACGCGCTTGCCGGCCTGCTTCAGGCCCTCCGCCGCCTGCCTGCGCGCGCGTTCCACGGCCTGTTCGGCTTCCTTGTCGGAACGCTCGCGGGTCGCGGTGGTGTCGCGGCGGGTCTCGCTGATCATCGCGTCCGAGTCCTTGCGCGCCTTCTCTATTACCGCCGTTGCCTCGGCGCGCAGGCGTTCGTCCTCCGCCTCGGCCTCGGCGACCAGCCGGTTCGCCGCGTCTTCGGCCTCGGCCACGCGCTGCTCGGCCTTGCGCTCGGCGGCACCGACGATCTCGGTGGCCCGGCCCTTCGCGCGGATCAGCAGCGCCTCCGCGTCGTTGGTGGCCTGGTCGAGCTCGGCCCGGGCCGTGTCGCGCAGGTTCGTCGCGGCTTCCTCGGCCTCGCGCAGTTCCTTGTTCGCCGCTTCCCGTCCCGCGGTTCGCGTCTTCTCGGCCTCGCGGTCGGAGTCGGACTTCATGCGTTCGGCGTGCTTGCGCGCGGCCGTGACCGTCGCGTCGGCCTCCGCGCGGGCCCGGACCAGCATGGTCTCGGACTCGTCGCGCGCCTTGACCAGGTCGCGCTCCGCGAGCGCGGTGAGCCGGTCGGACTCCTCGCGGGCGGCGTCCTCGATCCCTACCACCGCGGCGCGCACGGCCTCCGCCTCGGCCTCGGCCTCGGCGACCGCACGGGCCGCGTCCTCCTTCGCGAGTCGGGCCTGGGTGGTCGCGTTCTCCAACAGGTCGGTGCCGCGCGTCTCGGCCTTCTCCAGGAGTTCGCGTGCCCGGGCCTTGGTGCGATCGCGCAACTCGGCCGCCTCGTCGCGGGCCTCTTCGAGCGCCTGGGCGCCCTGCGTGCGCAGCCGGTTCGCCTCGGCCTCGGCCTCCTCGCGCATCCGGGCGGTGTCCGTGTCGGCCTGTTCGAGCTGGGTGAGCGCGGCCGTCTCGGCCTCGCCGCGCATCCGCTCGGCCTCCGCCCGCGCCGTTTCGAGGGCGGTGGTGGCCTCGTCGCGCAGCGTGCCCGAGTCGGTGTGTGCCGAGGCCAGCATCGCGGCCGCCTCGGTCCGCAGCCGGTCGGCCTCCGCCTGCGCGGACTCCAGTGCGGCGGCGGCGTCCTGACGGAGCGTCCGGGCCGCGGCCTCGGCCTCGGTGCGCAGTTGCTCGGTGTCGCGTTCGGCGCGTTCCAAGAGCGCGCGGGCGGCGGACTGCGCCTCGGAGCGGGACCGGTCCGCGTCGGTCTCGCCCTGCGCGCGCATCGCGTCGGCGTCCGCCTTCGCCGCCTCCAGCGCGGCGGCGGCCTCCTGCCGCAGCGTCCGCGCCTCGCCGTCGGCCTGTTCGAGGATCCCGAGCGCGGTCTCCTCGGCCTCGGCGCGCAGCCGTGCGGCGTCCGTCTCGGCCTTGCCCAGTGCGGTCCGCACCGCGACGGCCGTCTCCTCGCGCAGCGTGTGGGCGGCCGTCTCGGCCTCCGTACGCATCCGCTCGGCTTCCGCGTCGGCCTGCTCCAGGACCGAACGGGCGGTATCGGTGGTCTTGGTGCGCAGCGCCAGCGCGGCGGCCTCGGCCTCGGTCCGCATCCGCGTCGCGTCGGCGTCGGCCTGCTCCAGGCGGGTCCGGGCCTGCGCCGTGCTGTCCTCGCGCAGGGTCTTGGCGAAGGTCTCGGCCGCCTCGCGGACCGAACGCGCGGTGCTCTCGGTCTCCTCGCGCAGTTCGCGCGCCGCGGTCTCCGCCTCCTCGCGCATCGACGACGCGTCGCGGCGGGCGGCCGAGCGCATGCCGTCGGCCTCCTCGCGCGAGTCCACCAGGACCTTCTCGGCCTCCTCGCGGGCCTTGCCGATCAACTCGTCGGCCTTGACCGCGGCCGACTGGGTGCGGGCCCCCGCCTCGGCGCGGGCCTGCTCCATCGTCGCCTCGGCGTTCGCCCTGGCCCGATCGAGCGCGGTCTCCGCCGCGTCGACGGACAGCTCGGCCTTGGCGCGCAACTCCTCGGCGCGGGTCCGCAGTTCGCCCGCGTTCCGGTCGGCCTCGGCGCGCACGGCCTCGGCCTGCGCCCGGGCCTGCTCGCGCAGTTCGTTCGCGGCCTGCTCGGCCGCGCGCATCAGTTCCTCGGCCGAGCGGGACGCGTCGGCGCCGGCCTTCTGCGCCTGTGCCCGGGCCTTGGCCACCAGTTCCTCGGCCTCGGCGTGCGACCGGCCCGCGCTCTCGGCGGCCTCGGTCCGCACCCGTTCGGCCTCCGCGCGGGCCGCTTCCACCCGCTCCGCGGCCTCGGCGCTCGACTCCTCGCGCAGCCGTTCGGCAGCCGCCGCGGCCTCGGTGCGCAGGCTCTCGGCCTCGTCCCGGGCGCGCTGCAACTCCTCGCCGGCCTCGGCCTGTTGACGGTGCGTCATCTCGCGCAGACGGTGGGTGTCCGCGACCGCCTTCTCGCGCAGCTTGCCGGACTCGGCGCGGGCCGTCTCCAGCAGCTCCTCGGCGCTCTCGCCGGCCTTCGCGCGCAATTGGTCCGCGTACTCGCGGGCCTCGTTCGCGAGCCGATCGCTCGACTCGCGGGTACGGACCTCGACGGTCTCGGCGTCGGCCTGTGCGCGGGCGCGCAGTTCGTCCGCCTCGGTCCGGGCCTCGCTTTGCACGCGGTCCGCCTCGGAGCGCGACTTGGCCATCAGGTCGTCGGCGGCGCGGGCGGCGGTCTCCAGGCGGTCGGCGGCGCCGGCCTCGGCGTTCGTGAGCAACTGCTGGGCCTCGGCCCGCAGTCGGTCCACTTCCTGGCGGCGGCGCTCGATCTCCGCACGCGCCCCGGCCTCCAACTCGTCGACCCGGGCGAGGGTCTCCTCGCGGGCGGTGTCCAACTCGGCACGGGTGTCCGCGCGCAGCGCCTCGGCCTCGGTGCGGGCCTCGTCGCGCAGCCGGTCCGCCTCGGCGATCGCCTCGGTGCGCAGTCGCTCGGCCGCGGCGCGGGCCTCGGCGGCGAGCTTGTCCGCCTCCGCGCGGGCCTTGCCGATGAACGCCTCGGCCTCGCCGGCGGCCTTGCCGAGCTTCTCGCCGGCCTCGGCCTCGGCCGCCTGCAGCAGGCGCTGGGCCTCGGCCTGACGCCGATCCGCCTCGCCGGCGGCCTCGGCGCGCAGCCGCTCGATCTCGAACTGGGCGGATTCGAGCAGCTTCGCGGTGTTCTCGGACGCGCCCTGCGCGCGGGCGCCGGCCTCGCCGGTGACCCGCTCGGCCTCGGAACGCGCCTCGCCGATGATCCGGGCGGCCTCGACGCGGGCATCGCCCACCAGGCTCTCGGCGCGGGTACGGGTCTCGGTGCGCAGCTGTTCGGACTGGTCCACGGCCGCGCTCGCGCGGGCCTTGGCCTCCGCGATCACCCGGTCGGCGTCGCTCTGTGCACGCGAGAGCAGGGACTCGACCTCGGCCCGGGTGCTCTCGCTCGTGCCGGTCGCCTGCTCGCGGGCGGCGGTGGCGACCCGCTCGGCCTCGGCGCGGGCGTTGTCCAGGAGTTGGCGCGAGCGCTCCTCGGCCTGCGCGCGCAACTGCTCGGCCCACGCGACGTTCTCGTTGACCCTGACCTCGGTGGCCTGCCGGGCCTGCGCCAGTTCCTCGTCGAGCCGGCGGCGGCGCTCCATGACCTCGGCCTGCCACTCGGCTTCCAGCCGTGCGGAGCGGGCGGCGGCCTCCTGCAGCAGACGCTGCGTGGTCGCGCGCGACTCCTGCAACTCGCGTTCCGCGTCCGCCCGGACCTGATCGGCCTGCAACTGGGCGTTGCGCAGCATCTGCTCGGCCTGGCCGCCGATGCTGTCGAATCGGGGTGTGGCGAGCTGGCGGCGAAGATCGTGCAGCTTCGCGCGGAGAACCTCGACCTGATAGCCGAGGTCCTCCGCGTGTGCGACGTTGTCGTCGCGCTCCGTCTTCAGCCGCTTGATCTCGTCGTCGAGCAGTTCGAGGTGCTCGTCAACTTGGTAGCGGTCGTAGCCCCGCACTGTGGGGTCCCACTCCATCCCCTGGCCGCGTACGTTTCAGTACTGCAAATCGGCCGTTTTCGACCGGTTGGTGACGAAGCAACCCCGCGTGTGCACCCGGAACCGCCCGTACCGCATTGACTACCAGGGAGAATGGTCTCAGATCCAGGGACCGCCGTCAGACGTTACGAAAGCGGTTGATGGCGTCGATGTGCCGCGCGCGCATCTCGACGTCCCGAACCCCCAGGCCCTCCTCCGGTGCGAGACACAGTACGCCCACCTTCCCCTGGTGCAGGTTTCGGTGGACGTCACGGGCCGCTTGCCCGGTCTCTTCCATCGAGTAGGTGCGCGACAGCGTCGGGTGAATCTTACCCTTGGCCACCAGCCGGTTCGCCTCCCAGGCTTCCCGGTAGTTGGCGAAGTGCGAGCCCACGATCCGCTTGAGGCTCATCCACAGGTAGCGGTTGTCGTACTCGTGCATGTAGCCCGACGTCGACGCGCAGGTCACGATCGTGCCGCCCTTGCGGGTGACGTACACGGACGCGCCGAACGTCTCGCGGCCCGGGTGCTCGAAGACGATGTCCACGTCCTCGCCGCCGGTGAGTTCGCGGATCCGCTTGCCCAGCCGGTTCCACTCGCGCGGGTCCTGGGTCTGCTCGTCCTTCCAAAACTTGAAGCCCTCGGCCCTGCGGTCGATCACGAGCTCGGCGCCCATGTCGCGGCACAGCTGCGCCTTGTCCTCCGAGGACACCACGCAGATCGGCGTCGCGCCGCCCGCGAGGGCGAACTGCGTCGCGTACGAGCCCAGGCCGCCGGAGGCGCCCCAGATCAGGACGTTGTCGCCCTGCTTCATGCCGGCGCCGTTGCGCGAGACGAGCTGGCGGTACGCGGTCGAGTTCACGAGGCCCGGCGAGGCGGCCTCTTCCCACGACAGGTGCGCGGCCTTCGGCATCAGCTGGTTGCTCTTGACCAGCGCGATGTGCGCGAGGCCACCGAAGTTGGTCTCGAAGCCCCAGATCCGCTGCTCGGGGTCGAGCATCGTGTCCGCGTGACCGTCCGCGCTCTCCAGCTCGACGGACAGGCAGTGCGCGACCACCTCGTCACCGGGCTTCCACGCGTTCACGCCGGCGCCGGTGCGCAGGACGACGCCCGCGAGGTCGGAGCCGACCACGTGGTAGGGCAGGTCGTGACGCTTGGTCAGGTCGGAGTTCCGGCCGTACCGCTCGAGGAAGCGGAACGTGGAGACCGGCTCGAAGATCGAGGTCCAGACGGTGTTGTAGTTGATCGCACTGGCCATCACGGCGACGAGGGCTTCGCCGGGGCCGAGTTCGGGGAGCGGCACATCTTCGATGTGCAGCGACTGACGCGGATCCTTGTCCCGCGATTCCATGCCCTCGAACATCGTCTCCTCGTCCTTGTGGACGGTGACGGCGCGGTACGAGTCGGGAAGCGGGAGCGCTGCGTACGCCTCCTTGGGGGTGTCCCCCGCGAGGATGGCGTCGAGGATCTCCTTCATCGTCGGCCTCCATGGGTCGGCGGTTGAAGCATGAGACAACATGAGGGTTGGCGAATCTGAACTGCACTGAATCTACCCGCCGGTAACGTTAGGCGGTCGGCACAAACCCGACAAGGGGCGAAGTCGCAGGAACTCCGCCTCTTGTTTGACGGTTTGTCAGATTCGCGAGGCGTCGCTGGGTGTCGCGAGGTGGAACGGACTCCCGCGAGATGTCGCGGGCCGAGCGTTCGGTTCAGTGCTCCGCGCCGGGGTCGGCCGCGGTCACGAGCTCGGTGAGCACACCGTGACAGTCCTTGGGGTGCAGGAAAGTGATGCGCGAGCCCATGGAACCACGTCGGGGCTCGTCGTACAGCACTCGGACGCCCTTGCCGGCGATCGCGGCCGCGTCCGCGTCCACGTCGGCGGTGCCGAAGGCGATGTGGTGCACGCCCTCGCCGTTCTTGGCCAGCCACTTCGCGACGGTGGAGTCCTCGCGAATCGGCTCCAGGAGCTGGAGGTACGAGGCGCCGCCGTCGGAGGTCTCGTTGATCTTGAGCATCGCCTCGCGGACGCCCTGCTCCTCGTTGACCTCGGTGTGGAACACCTCGAAACCGTAGGTCGTTGTGTAGAACGCGACCGTCTCGTCGAGGTTGTGGCAGGCAATGCCGATGTGGTCGATGCGCGTCAGCATCATGGCCTCCAAGGGCCTCTCGGAAAACCCGGGTTACCTGCGAGTAGATACCCGGCCCATCGTCACGAGACTATGGGTGAGAGCACATCCGGTATGCCCCATGGGGGATGGTGGGTTCCGTCACATCGGAGCCCCCTGCCACCGTCCGGGCGCTTCCGGGTAGGTTCCGGAACAACTTCACGTCCGTCGCGGGGATGCCGCACGTCGTCCGGACCGCCTGGCGATGGCACCCCGACCCTCAAGTTGTGGAGGCCACCCTCATGGCCGGTTCTGTCATCGTCGCCGGGGCCCGTACGCCCATGGGCCGTCTGCTCGGGTCCCTCAAGGGGTTCTCCGGCACCGACCTCGGCGGTATCGCGATCAAGTCCGCGCTCGAGCGCGCGGGGATCACCGGTGACCAGGTCCAGTACGTGATCATGGGCCAGGTGCTCCAGGCGGGCGCCGGGCAGATGCCCGCCCGCCAGGCGTCGGTCAAGGCCGGCATCCCGATGAACGTGCCCTCGCTCACGATCAACAAGGTCTGCCTCTCCGGCCTCGACGCGATCGCGCTGGCCGACCAGCTGATCCGCGCCGGCGAGTTCGACATCGTGGTCGCGGGTGGCATGGAGTCCATGACCAACGCCCCGCACCTGCTGCCGAAGTCGCGTGAGGGCTTCAAATACGGCGCGATCGAGATGCTCGACGCGATGGCCTACGACGGCCTCACCGACGCCTTCGAGAACATCCCGATGGGCGAGTCGACCGAGCACCACAACACCAAGCTGAACATCTCGCGCGAGGAGCAGGACGCCGTCGCGGCGCTCTCCCACCAGCGGGCCGCGGCCGCCGCGAAGAACGGCGTCTTCGACGCCGAGATCGTGCCGGTGCAGATCCCGCAGCGGCGCGGCGAGCCGGTCGTCTTCGCCACCGACGAGGGCGTGCGCGCGGACACCACCAGCGAATCGCTCGCCAAGCTGCGGCCGGCCTTCACCAAGGACGGCACGATCACCGCGGGCTCGGCCTCGCAGATCTCCGACGGCGCCGCCGCCGTCGTGGTGATGAGCAAGGCCAAGGCCCAGGAGCTGGGCCTGGAGTGGCTCGCCGAGATCGGCGCGCACGGCAACGTGGCCGGCCCCGACAACTCGCTCCAGTCGCAGCCCTCGAACGCGATCAAGCACGCGCTCGGCAAGCAGGGCCTCGACGTCGCGGACCTCGACCTGATCGAGATCAACGAGGCGTTCGCGGCGGTGGCCGTGCAGTCGATGCGCGACCTCGGCGTCGACACCGACACCGTCAATGTCAACGGCGGCGCGATCGCGCTCGGCCACCCGATCGGCATGTCCGGCGCCCGCGTCGTGCTGCACCTCGCGCTCGAGCTCAAGCGTCGTGGCGGCGGTACGGGCGCGGCGGCCCTGTGCGGCGGCGGTGGCCAGGGCGACGCCCTGATCATCACGGTGCCGGGCAACTGATCGGTCCCGGCACCTCCGACCGGCGCGAGTGACCGCCGGGCGGTTCCGGGTGACTCACCCACCTGAAACGATCTCGGAGTCACGGGACGCGCGCCCTCGGGCGGCGTCCCGTCGAATCCGGGGTCGTTTCGGCATATCCGAGCAGGGAAGCGGTGGCGCATGAGGTCGGGGATGGATGTCGCGACGTTGGTGGCCCAGGCCCGGGAGGGCAAGCCGCGGGCGGTCGCACGGCTGATCTCGCTGGTCGAGGACGCGTCGCCGAAGCTGCGCGAGGTGATGGCCGCGCTCGCGCCGCTGGCCGGGAACGCGTACGTGATCGGGCTGACCGGATCGCCCGGGGTGGGCAAGTCGACGTCCACCACCGCGCTGGTCGGTGCGTTTCGGGCGCTGGGCCGGCGGGTCGGCGTGCTCGCGGTGGACCCCTCGTCGCCGTTCTCCGGCGGTGCGCTGCTCGGTGACCGGGTGCGGATGCAGGACCACGCGACCGACCCCGGCGTGTACATCCGGTCGATGGCCTCGCGCGGGCATCTCGGCGGGTTGGCCTGGTCCACCCCGCAGGCGCTGCGGGTGCTGGACGCGGCGGGGTGCGACGTGGTGATCGTGGAGACGGTCGGCGTCGGGCAGTCGGAGGTCGAGATCGCGTCGATGGCGGACAGCACGGTCGTCCTGCTCGCGCCCGGGATGGGGGACGGGATCCAGGCGGCCAAGGCCGGGATCCTGGAGATCGGCGACCTGTACGTGGTCAACAAGGCCGACCGCGACGGTGCGGCCACCACGGCGCGCGAACTGGGCCACATGCTCTCGCTCGGCGAGGCGCGTGGGCCGGGGGACTGGCGCCCGCCGATCGTCAAGACGGTGGCCTCGCGTGGCGAGGGTGTGGACGACGTGGTCGAGGCGCTGGAGAAGCACCGCGCGTGGATGGAGGGCAGCGGTGAGCTGACTCGGCGGCGGCAGCGGCGGGTCGCGGACGAGGTCGAGGCCATCGCGGTCACGGCGTTGCGGGCGCGGATCGGGGATTTGCGTGGGGGGCGGCGCCTCGATGCGCTTGCTTTGCGCGTGCTTGCGGGGGATTTGGATCCGTATGCGGCGGCGGACGAGTTGGTTGCGGGGGTGGCCTCAAGCGCCGGCCGGGCTGGGTGGCCTCAAGCGCCGGCCGGGCTGGATTGACCCGGCCTTCGGCCGAGGTGGCCTCAAGCGCCGGCCGGGCTATTTGGCCTCAAGCGCCGGCCGGGCTGGAGTGGCTCGGGTTTCGGGAGAGGTGGCCTCAAGCGCCGGCCGGGCTGGAGTGGCTCGGTTTCGGGGGAGGTGGCCTCAAGCGGCGGTCGGGCTGATTTGGCTTGGTCAGGGCTGCTTCTGGGAGGGGCAGCGGGCTGTGGGGCGGAGGTTTTCGGCTACTGCGGTGAAGGCTTCGCCGACGACCTTTTTTTGCTCCGGGGTCATCAGGTCCATCAGGTTGCGGCGGACGCCCTCTACGTGGGTGGGGGCGGCGGCTTTGAGGACGCGCCAGCCTTCCTCGGTGAGGACCGCGAAGGCGCCGCGGCGGTCCGTGGGGCAGTTGCGGCGGGTGACCAGACCGGCGTTCTCCATCCGGGTCATCTGGTGCGAGAGCCGGCTCTTGGACTGCTGGGTCGCCTCGGCGAGGTCGCTGAGGCGGGCCTCTCGATCCGGGTGCTCCGAGAGGTGGACCAGGATCTGGTAGTCGTGCAGGGACAACCCGTGCTCCCGCTGGAGCTCGCGCTCCAGCTCGGGGGGCAGCATGTTGATCACGGCGATGATCTTGCGCCACACACACTGGTCTTCATCGCTCAGCCACCTGGGCTCGGCACCGGTCATGTTCAAAGAATACCGAAGTTAGTTGAATGTTGAATAACTGCTTGTCCGAAAGCGCACTCGGCGGGTTGTTCGGGTGGCCGCGAGCATACGCCCGGGGGTATGTGCGAGGGGTGAGACGGCCACGTGACCGATGGGTAACCTCGACTACGCTCGCCCCGTGCCGAAGCCACTGAACCTGCCCTTCGATCCGATCACGCGTGCCGACGAGCACTGGCGCGAGCGCTGGGGGGAGTGCCCGCCCATGGTCGCGATCACATCGATCATGCGCGCGCAACAGATCCTGCTCGCGGATGCCGACGCGGTGCTCAAGCCGTACGGGCTGACCTTCGCCCGCTACGAGGCCCTGGTGCTGCTCACGTTCAGCCGGACCGGGGCGCTGCCGCTGTCCAGGATCGGCGAACGCCTGATGGTGCACCCGACGAGTGTGACCAACACGATCGACCGCCTGGAACAGGCCGAGCTGGTCACCCGCCGGCCCAACCCGCGCGACGGCCGCGGCGTGCTCGCGGTCATCACGGACAAGGGCCGCGACGTCACCGAGCGGGCCACCCGGGAGCTGACGGCGCGCGAGTTCGGGCTCGGCGCGTACACCCCCGAGCAGTGCGCCCAGATCTTCGACCTGCTGCGCGTACTGCGGGTGGACGCGGGCGACTTCCGGGCCGAGGACGAGCCGGTGGGCAGGCCGGCCGAGGCCGTGCGCGACGGGGCCGCGTAAAACGGGTGAGGGGGGCGGATTCGGGAACCCCGATGGTCGCGACGTAAGCTGCATGCGCCATTGTGAAAAGCGGACGACGAGGGTGTCGGACCCGCAGTTACCGAAGGTGCCGCCGTGAAGCCTGCCGCCGTGAAGCCCGTCGTATTGACCCGATACCGAGTGATGGCCTGGATCACCGGGTTCATGCTCCTGGTCCTGTGCCTGTGCATGGTCCTCAAGTACGGGTTCGACACGGGCGAGAAGGCGACGCTCTACGTCAGCCAGGCGCACGGCCTGCTCTACATGATCTACCTCGTCGTCACGTTCGACCTCAGCAGCAAGATGAAGTGGAAGTTCGAGCGCATGCTGCTGATGATGCTCGCCGGCACGATCCCGCTCGCGTCGTTCTACGCCGAGCGCAAGGCGGTCGAGGCGGTCCAGGAGCGCGCGCTCGTCGAAGCCGCAGCCTGACCCCGACCGTTCCCGGCCCGAGTCCGGCGCTCGCCGGCCCCGTGGTGCAGTCAGCCCGTTCGAACCCGCTTCCCCCTGAGGATCCCCATGCTTTCCACCGCTGTCGGCCGCTTCAAGGTGATCTCGATCGCCGAGGCCTGTTCGTTCCTGCTCCTGCTCGTCTTCGGCTCGCTGCTGAGCCGGATCTCGGACATCAACCTGGTGATGCCGCTCGGTCTGCTGCACGCGGCCATGTTCATCCTGTACCTGCTGGCCATGATGGACGTGCGCACCAAGCTGTCGTGGGACAACAAGACCACGCTGCTCGCGTTCATCGCCGCCATCCCGCCGTTCGGCCCCTTCGTCTTCGACTACAAGATGAAGCACAAGCTGGTCGAGCCGACCGCGGCGCCGGCCACCGCCTGATCCGCTTCCCCCGCTTCCCCCGCTTTTCGAGCCCCCGACGACCCGTCGGGGGCTTCGGCGTTTTCGGGGTCGTGGACATTTACTAGGACGTCCTAGTAATTTTCTGGTGCCGCGCGGGAATGGGTCCTACGACGACGGCATCGGACAGGAGCCACGTGAACACCGAGGACATCGAGCAGGGTCGCCGGCGCTGGCAGGAGCGTTACGACAAGGCACGCAACGACGGCATGCGTCGCACCACGCTCTCCGAGCTGGAGGTCGAGCCCGTCTACGGCCCGCCCGCCGGACAGCCCTACGAGGGCTTCGAGCGGATCGGCTGGCCGGGTGAGTTCCCGTACACGCGCGGGCTGTACGCGACCGGCTATCGCGGCCGGGCGTGGACCATCCGGCAGTTCGCGGGCTTCGGCAACGCCGAACAGACCAACGAGCGCTATCGGATGATCCTGGCCGCGGGCGGCGGCGGGCTCTCCGTCGCGTTCGACATGCCGACCCTGATGGGTCGCGACAGCGACGACGAGCGCGCGCTCGGCGAGGTCGGGCACTGCGGCGTCGCGGTGGACTCGGCGGCGGACATGGACGTGCTGTTCCGCGACATCCCGCTGGGCGACGTCACCACGTCGATGACGATCTCCGGCCCGGCGGTGCCGGCGTTCTGCATGTACCTGGTCGCGGCCGAGCGCCAGGGCGTGGACATCGGCAAGCTCAACGGCACCCTGCAGACCGACATCTACAAGGAGTACATCGCGCAGAAGGAGTGGCTCTTCGCGCCCGAGCCGCACCTGCGCCTGATCGGCGACCTGATGGAATACTGCGCGGCCGAGATCCCCGCGTACAAGCCGCTCTCGGTCTCCGGCTACCACATCCGCGAGGCCGGAGCCACGGCCGCGCAGGAGCTCGCGTACACGCTGGCCAACGGGTTCGGCTACGTCGAACTCGGGCTGTCGCGCGGGATGGACGTGGACGTGTTCGGCCCGGGCCTGTCGTTCTTCTTCGACGCGCACGTGGACTTCTTCGAGGAGATCGCGAAGTTCCGCGCGGCGCGCCGGATCTGGGCCCGGTGGATGCGCGACGTGTACGGCGCCAAGACCGCGAAGGCGCAGTGGCTGCGCTTCCACACCCAGACGGCCGGCGTCTCGCTGACCGCGCAGCAGCCGTACAACAACGTCGTGCGCACCGCGGTCGAGGCGCTCGCGGCGGTGCTCGGCGGCACCAACTCGCTGCACACCAACGCGCTGGACGAGACGCTCGCGCTGCCGAGCGAGCAGGCCGCGGAGATCGCGCTGCGGACCCAGCAGGTGCTGATGGAGGAGACCGGCGTCGCGGCGGTCGCGGACCCGCTGGGCGGGTCGTGGTACGTCGAGGCGCTGACGGACCGGCTGGAGGCCGAGGCGGAGGCGACGTTCGCGCGGATCCGGGAGCTGGGCGAGACCTCCCCGCACCCGATCGGGCCGATGACGGCGGGCATCCTGCGCGGCATCGAGGACGGGTGGTTCACCGGGGAGATCGCCGAGTCGGCGTTCCGGTACCAGCGGTCCGTCGAGAAGGGCGACAAGCGCGTGGTCGGGGTGAACTGCCACGAGGGCTCGGTCACCGGCGACTTGGAGATCATGCGGGTCAGCCACGAGGTCGAGCGCGACCAGGTGAGGGCGCTCGGGGCGCGGCGCGGGGCGCGGGATCAGGCGGCGGTGGACGCGGCGCTTTCGGCGATGCGGGTTGCTGCGCGGGGGGCGGTGAATTTGGTGCCGCCGATGCTTGTGGCTGCGCGGGCCGAGGCGACGTTGGGTGAGATTTGCGATGTCCTCCGGGAGGAGTGGGGGACGTATACCGAGCCGGCTCGGTTCTGAGGGGTGTCCTCAAGCGCCGGACGGGCTGGGGTTGGCTCGGCGAGGCTGAGGTCGGCCTGATCAGGGTGTCCTCAAGCGCCGGACGGGCTGGATTGGCTTGGGTGGGGCGAGGGGTGTCCTCAAGCGCCGGACGGGCTGGGGTTGGCCTGGTCAGGGGGTCCTCAAACGCCGGACGGGCTGGATTGGCTCGGGCGGGATGGGTTGGGGTGGGATGGGTCGGTTTGGTGGGTCAGGCCAGTAGGCCGGCTACTACGAAGGTTGTGAAGCGTTGGACCCAGGCGTCGGTTGCGGGTTCGGCGCTGACGAGGATGTGTTGGACGACCGTGCCCGATATGACGTCGAAGACCAGGTCGACGTCGATGTCGCCGGGGGCGGAGATCTCGCCGCGGGACTTGGCGCGGGCGCGGCCCTCCACGACGAGGCGCTTCTGCGGGTCGACGACCTCCTCGCGGATGCGTTGCCGCAGGGCCGGGTCGCTGGTCGAGTCCGCGACCAGGCCCATCAGCGCGGTCCGCATCTCCGGCCGACCCAGCAGCGCGGCGAACCGCCGGACCACGTCCTCGATGTCCGCGCGCAGATCGGTGCCCCGATCCGGCAGGTGCAGCGTGCCCAGCATCTCCGCGACGGCCGCGATCGCGAGCTCGTGCTTGGAGTTCCAGCGGCGGTACAGCGTCGTCTTGGCCACCCCGGCCCGCGTCGCGACGTCGCCCATCGTCAGTCCCGCCCACCCGCCGTCGGCCAGCAGCGAGCGCGCCGCCGCCAGGATGGCGTCGTCCGCGGTGGTGCTGCGCGGGCGTCCCTTGCTGCGCTGGAGGGGCGGGTCTTCGGGCTGGTCTCTCGCCGGTTCGTCGTGCACGGTCGGTCAGGTTACCGGCTGGTACGGTGCGCGGCGGTGGCGCAAGTCACATCCGTGATTCCGGATCCTACGGTCGCGTTCCACCCGATGATCCCCTTACGCTACGAGCCGTAGCGAATCGCGATGCCTGGATGGGGATTCGAGCACACGATCGCGACTGACGGCCCGTCAAGGGTCGTCGTCCGTCCCGGGGCCCGCAATCCTGCGGGGACCGGGACGCGACGGGACTTCGGCGCGTGCCGGTGGTCGCCCAGTGCATCACCCGGCGTGCTCTCGGGGGAAGATGTCTACATGCAGCCACGGAACATGTCCATGCGCGGAGTAGTCGACCTGGGCGCGGTCAAGGCCGCCGCCGACAATGCCGCCAAGCGTGCGGCCGCGCCGGCCGGGAAGCCCGCCGCCGGTGCCAGGGGCGTCGTCATCGACGTCACCGAGGCCTCCTTCGAGACCGATGTGCTCGCGCTGTCGCAGCAGGCACCAGTCGTCATCGACTTCTGGGCCGAGTGGTGCGAGCCGTGCAAGCAGTTGAGCCCGCTCCTGGAGCGCCTCGCCGAGGAGTACGCCGGCCGGTTCGTGCTCGCCAAGGTCGACGTCGAGGCCAACCCGCGCCTCGCCCAGGAGTTCGGCATCCAGGGCATCCCCGCCGTGATGGCGGTGCTCGGCGGCCAGCTCGCGCCGCTGTTCCAGGGCGTGGTGCCCGAGCAGCAGGCGCGCCAGGTCCTCGATCAGCTCGTCCAGCTCGGTGAGGAGCGCTTCGGCCTGACCGGCATCGTGGTCGACGGCGCGGCCGACGAGCCCCCGGCCGAGGCCGAGGACGAGGAACCGGCCGGAGACCCGCTGCTCGCGGCGGCCGACGAGGCCCTCGAGGTGGGCGATCTGGACGGTGCGGCACAGGCGTTCCGCAACGTGCTGTCCGATCACCCCGCGCACGCCGAGGCCAAGCTCGGCCTGATCAACACCGAACTGCTGCTGCGCACGCAGGGTGTGGACGCGGACAAGGCTCGGGCGGACGCCGCCGAACGCCCCGAGGACGTCGCGTCGCAGACGCTCGCCGCCGACCTGGACATCCTCGACGGCCGGGCCGACGAGGCGTTCGCACGGCTCGTGGAGACCGTGCGACGGACCGCGGGCGACGACCGGAACAAGGCGCGACTGCACCTGCTCGACCTGTTCGAGATCGTCGGCGCGGACGACCCGCGGGTGCCGAAGGCGCGGATGGCCCTTGCGGGCGTGCTGTTCTGACCTAGTGTCAGATTTTGACTTTGTCGATGAAGCCCCTGCCGTTCTCGTGATCGAGAGTGGTGGGGGCTTTGTCTTTGCCTATCTTTGACTAAGCGTCATTTCCCTTGCCCTGCGTGGCATTTGGCGATCTCCGAGTGATGGATTATCGGACTTATCCGGCCAAATGGGGGTGGCGTGCATGGGTGTCGATACCGCGCTGTGATGCCGGTGCGGGAAACATTGGACAGCCGGCGTTACTGGCCGGTAACGAACCTCTTGTGTGCCGACCCGGTCGTGAAAGATGATCGGGCCGCTCGATCCGTGTCCCTTTCGCCCCGACAGCCAGTCGGCGGCTCGGACACGGACCTCCCCATCCAGGCCGCGCCGGTCCGTCCCAGGACAGGCAGGCCCTCCCTCCATGCCCCGCCACGTGCGGCCCTGGTCCGCATGAAGTGGGGACTCTGTCCCGAGGAGGACCATGGACAAGAAGGTTCAGGCGGGTAGCGGCAAGACTCGCTGGAAGCGTTTCGGAATCGTGCTCATTCCGGTCGCCGCGGCGACCGTGGGCGTGTTCGCGGGTGTCGCCAACGGTGTGGTGCCGGTCGATATCACGGTGTCCGGCGGCAACTTCAAGGTGCACGCCGACAGGATGGAAGCGTCTCAGTTCTCGCAGTACGGCGAGACGCTCAAGACCAAGGACGGCAAGGTCATCCCGGTCGCCACGGCCGCTCTCGGCTCGGCGCAGATCTCCGGCATGTGTCAGTCCGTGCGCGTGCCCGGCACGCCTCTGGTCCTGCAGATCAAGGCGGGCGGTGACGGGCGTCCGGCCAAGGCCGAGGGCATGACCCTGTCGATGGACTCGATGGACGGCGACGCCTACTTCGAGAACATCGACATCGGCGTGGACGCGTCGACCATGGCCAAGGGCTCGTCCGACTGGGCCAAGGGCCCGAAGGACATCGGCAACGGCAAGCCGACCATGTTCGGTCAGCAGTCCGACAAGGCCACGTTCACCAACGTGAACCAGTCCGCGTGGATGGTCCAGGCAGGCAAGTTCTGGCTCAACGACCTGCACCTGCGGGTCGGCGGCCCGAGCCTCGAGTGCTTCTGACGCACCGTCGGCTGCGGGCGGCTCGTCCGTCCGCAGCTGGTCCGCGATACCGCGGCAACACTCCAGGGAGCAATGAGTGACCGCAGAACAGCGGCAACCCGGCGCGCCGGGACGTGCGCGCCAGAGGTTCCGGGCGTGGCGGAAGACCCGACCCTTCTGGGGCGGATTGCTCAGCATGCTGGGCGCGGTTCCGATCCTCTACGCCCCGTACGCCACGCTCAGCAGTGGTGACATCACCTTCAAGATCACCCAGATGGGCGGCGTCTCGGCGCTGTTCATCGGCGCGATCCTGATCATGTCCGGCATCGGGATCTGGCTCAATCCGAATGCCCGGGTCTACATCGGGATCTTCGTGATCCTGGTGTCGCTGGTGTCGTTCGTGGTCGCTACCTTCGGTGGATTCTTCATCGGCATGCTCCTCGGCCTGATCGGCGGAACGCTCGCGATCTCGTGGGTATTCACGCCGGCGACGGACGAGGACACCGAGGAACGCTCGGACGATGACGACGAAGGGGACACCGGAGGCGAGGCGAAGCCGGCGGACACCCTCGTCGAGGAAGGCTTCCTCGCGCAGGCGTTGGACCGGAAGGACCCCGATGCCTCGGGGGAAGCACCCGCCGGGCCGGAGACCGCCCGGCCCGGTGACACGACCAGGACGGCGGCTTCGCCCCGCATGGCGCTCACGGCGATCGTGACGGCCATGGTGGGCGTCGTCGGTGTCGTGGGCATCGCCCATGCCTCGCCGAGCGATCCACTGCCGGACATCCCGTATGCGGACGGACCGTGTGTTTCGGCGAGCCCCACGGCTTCGCCGAGCGCGTCGGGTTCGGCGTCGGCGAAGCCGAGCACCGCGTCCGGCAAGCCGTCGGCCTCGAAGCCCGCCGCGAAGGCGCCGGAACCCACGACCCAGCGGGCCCCGGCGATCGAGGACAAGGCGACGACATCGACGGCCCCGGTGAGCAAGACGTCGGAGCCGAAGCTGCCGGAGCTGAAGCTCCCCGAGTTGAAGCTGCCCGAGATCAAGATCCCGGGGCTCGAACTGCCCGGGATCAAGCTGCCGTCCGCGGCGTCCTCCGCGCCCGCGGTCGCGTCCGCACCCGCGACGCAGGTCGCGCCGACCGGATCCGCCGCGGGTACGCCGTCGGTGCCCACGTCGGCGCCTCCCACGACGGCGTCAGGCAAGCCTTCGGCCAAGCCCACCACGACGTCGGCCAAGCCGTCGGCCACGTCGTCGTCGGCCGCTCCGAAGGACGGCAAGTCGCCGTTCCCGTGTCCGATCAAGGGGCCGGTGAACGCGAAGGACGGATCCGGCCTTCCGTCCGTCGCGGTGGACCCGTGGGTGCTCAGGTCCAACCTGTTGGCGATGGCCGGCCTGAACTACGAGGGCGTCGTGAAGGTCAAGACCCGCGCCGGCGTGGAGGAGAACGCGCTCAAGTTCACGGTCTCGAAGGGGATCGACATCTGGAACCTCTCGATGACCGTGAGGGAGGAGAGCGGCAAGGACGTCGAGATCACGGCTCGTGCGGGCAGCAAGTCCTGGATGGAGGCCGACGTACCGACGACCATGTACGTCAAGTACCTCAAGGGCAACATCTTCGGGATCATCCCGATCACGTTCACTCCGGAGAGCCCGCCGCCGATCAATGTGCCGATCGTGTTCTTCACGAACGTGGAGTCCGCGCTGTACGCGCAATTGGGCGGCAGGATGCACATTCCCGGATACGGGTTCAACAAGGACCACAAGCCGCCGCAGTGAGCTCGGCGGTCGGCCGGACGGTCGGACCCGGATGCGCCCCGGAACCCACACGGTTCCGGGGCGCATCGTGTGTTTCGAGGGCCCTACGCGTCCGCGTAGCGCTCGCGGAAGAGGTCCAGGACCATCTCCTCCGGCAGGCTCGGCCAGATCGTCACGCGGCCGTTGCGGCGGTCCACGATCCACTGGCCGGAGCCGAGGTTGGCCAGGGGGTCCGGGTTCGCGTGGATCGCCTGGACGAGCCAGCCGGACTCGAACTCGGTCATCACGAAGTCGACCGGCGCGTTCGGGCCGCCGCCGACCACGTGTCGCCGGGCCTTGTCCCGGGCCTCGCGCTCGTCGATCGGCCGCGGCGGCAACGGCGCCGGGGCCGGCGTCAGGTCGATCCGGGTCGGCCGCCGGCCCTCGATCAGCGCGATCAGCGCGCCGTCGAAGGTGTCGGCCACCTTCCACAGGTCGCCCCACCACACGTAGACCGCGCCCTGCGGATCCATCGCCAACCGGCCGCGGCCCAGGTCGTACTCGCCGATCGGGGTGAGCGGCCGGCCGAGCGCCGCGCCGTACGCCGCGAGCACGTCGCCCGCGTACAGGCCCACCAGCGGGTCGATCCGGAACGGCATTCGCGACATGTCCACGCCGGGCCCGTACTGATGCACCGTCATGCCGCCGAACTCCCAGAGCGCCATGATCGCGCCGGGCGGGATGTCGATCCCCGCCGTGCCGAGCGCCCGGTACCAGCGCAGCAGTTCGTCCTCCGGGATCCGGATGCCCTCGTGCCAGCCGGTGGCCGCCAGGGCCTCGGCGACGGCCTCGGGGAAGCGCGTTTCGGTCATGACGCGGGCACCTCCAGGATCCCGACCCCGAGCGCGGCCAGCGCGGGCGCGCAGGACGAGCACGGTGGGATCGGCCGTTCGTGATGGGGATCGTTCGGCTCGCGCAGCAGCATCGCCGCGACGACCGCCCCGCGCAGCAGTTGACGCATCCGGGCCAGGACGAGCTCGTGGTCGGGCGCGTGGGTGCCCTCGGCGGCCAGTGATGCCTCCGCCTCGACGGCGACCCGGGACAGCAACAGGGCCTCGGGGCACCGCCCGTGGAACATCGAGCGCATGGCCGGCTCGGTGCGGTCGAGCAGGGCCGCGACGGCGGGGTGCAGGTTCACCGTGGTGGTGTGCGCGCTGACGGCGGTCATGGTCTCGGTGCCGACGCGTTGCAGGGCCGCGCCGATACCGGGCGGCATCTGGTTGTCGAAGACGGGCATTCGCCGACTCCTTTCGTGGCGTGGCGCTAGTGCCGTGGCCGGAAAGGTTCACCGGTTCTCGGCGCCCGGCACGGCCCCTCGCCGCACCGCCGAAACGTCCAAGTACTCCAGTACGAGAACGTTCCAGCGGTACGCCGAGGAACCGCACCGAACACCGAGAACCGGCAAACCTTTCCGGCCACGGCACTAGCGGCGCAGTTCGGCGGGCAGGCCCTTGCCCGCGTGGTCGGGATCGATCGCCCGGAATTGGCCGTCCCGGACGGCACTGCGGGCGATCTCGTCGAGTTCGGCGGGGACTTCGACCAGCTCCTCGGCGAACAGGTCGGCCATGCTGTCCGCGATCGGCGACAGCAGTTCGACGGTCCGCTCGGGCGGATCGTGGCGCTGAGTGGCGCGACGGTCGTCGTTGTCCCAGTACCAGATCGACCCGGCGTCCGGCCCCTTGGTCGCCATCACCAGCGCGCCGCCCTGCACCCACGCGATGGTCAGCAGATCGCCGGTGAAGCGGTCCACGAAGCGCATCGCGACGTCGAGCAGGTCGTAGGGGTCGTCCTCGACGTAGAGGTTGAGGAACTGCTGGTCGAGAACGAAACCGTGCTCCATGTTCACGGCCGGCCGGGGCGGCCGGCCGCCGCCGTTGCGGATCATGAACTCCCGGTAGCCCTCGGGGAGTCGGAAGCCCAGGTACTTGTTCTCCAGGTGGGTCAGATCGGCATCGGTCAGCGGCCGCCCGGGTTCCAGAGTGGCGGGGACGAGCGGCTGCTCGACCGGACTCCAGAGCCCGGTCTTGTCCCGGTTCACCCGCATGGTGGCGACGCCGCCGTGGTGTCGGACGGCGTTCTTGACCTCCACCGGCACCAGCATGAACCGACGCTCGTGGGGCGCGTGGTGCCAGGTCCAGCCCCGGGGTGTGGCGGTCGCGTCGGCGTCCGTGTAGAGCGGGTCGCCGGAGGCGGCCGTCGCCAGGTTCGCGGCGAGCACGTCGGTGACCCGGGCCTCGTCGATGCCCAGACCCGGTGGGACGGGACCGCTCTCGATCACCGACCGGGCGTAGGGCAGGAAGTCCGGGAAGCCGTACAGGTCCACGTAGAGACCGTCCGGATAGGTCCGGCCCCGAGGGGTGCTCGGGAACTGCCGGACCTGACCGGCGTATTCAGCCGACGGAGAGCGGTCGGCCGCGCTGTGTGATTCGGTCATCGCAGGATCGACTCCGTCTCGGGGATGGGATATTCGCGCATGTGTTCACCGCACCTCAGAAGTCCGGGTCCAGGTCCGGTGAATTCTCGTCGATCTCCCACATGTCGAGAAAGTCGGTGAAGGTGTCGGCCACCTCTTCGGGTTCGTCGTCGGCCGAAATGGAATCGGGAATGTAGCGGCCGTCCTCGGTGAAATCGGCTTCGCCCTGGTGCCAGATCGATCCGATGTGCGGCTCGGTCACCTTGATGACGATCGCGCCGGTCGTCAGGCGCATGATCGGCAGGTAGTCCGGGGCCAGGCCACCCCGGCCGAAGGAGTGCGCGTAGAGCAGTTCCGAATGCACGTTCCCGCCGGTCTCGTAGCCGTAGAGGTCGTCCTCGATGGCGTATTCGAAGTTCGACAGGACGGCTCCGGGCGGGAGTTCCGCGCCATTGGTACGCGACAACCACGACCGGTATTCGACGGGCAGCGGGAATCCGAGCTGCGCTTCCAGCTCGCGCAGCGCTTCCTCGGCGAGAACTCCTCGTGGGATCAGGTCGACGGACACTACGAGGCTCCCGGCGTGTTGTTCCGATCCGGCTGATCCGGGGTTTTCGTCATGGCTGACCCGGGGTGTTCGTCATGAGGGTCGCAATACCACCGGTGTGTTTCACCGCGTAGTGTACCGCGTTCGGAATGAGGATCATCGTCCGTGTTCCCTCGACGTGGTGCCACACATATCCGACGGCCGCGTGCCGGCGACCGGCGTCGTGCCACAGCGGGTCGTTGAGGAATTCCCGTCGCCCGTTTTGCATATCGGCATTGCGCTGGCGGTTTGCCGCCCGCTTCCGAGCCTTGGCGTACGCCGCCGCCTCTTCCGGAGTCGGGTTGACCGGCGGTGCCGGCGGGGTGAACTGGATATCCGGAAGATTGATGGTGCGGACCGCGTAGGGAGTGAAGTCCGGGTATCCCTGGAGGTTGATGTAGACGCCCTCCGGGAAACGCGCCCGGATGGCCGGACTGGCGAAGTGGACGATCTGCCCGGCATAGCCCGAGTTGATCGGCACCTCGCCCGGGCGGGTCATTTGCTGGCCCATTTGGTCCAGTTCGTCCCGTCGGGCCGTCAGGGCGTCGCCCGTGAGCAGCTCGCCGTCGTCGCCACGCAGCAGCCGGTCGAACTCGTCGCGCGCCTGGCGCTCGGCGCTGGTGAGTCGTTCCGGGTTCGGGTGGTTCACCAGGGCCGCGACCAGGTCGTTGTCGAACCCGGCGCGGATCTGGTCGCGCTCGAACTGCTGGGGCGTTTCGCCGGCCTGTTCGGTGATGAACGTGCGTGCCGTTTCCGGCATCCGCCAGTTGCGGTCGTCCCGACGGGTGTCCCAGGTGCCTTCCTGCGAGATCGGCGGCGTGCTGGGCGGCTGGAGCAGGTCGCCGTCGGTCTGGCCGCCGTTGACGATGTCCTGCAGGCCGCGCGGGGGCGTGAATGGCGTCCCCGGCTGGACGTCCGAGGCTGGGTCCGCCATGGCGGCCTCGTGCTCCGCGCGCAGACGGTCCAGTTCGGCCGTGAGGGCGGCCGGTCGGGTGCTCAGGAAGTCGGCGACGGCCGCCTCGACGTCGTCGCGCCGCTGCTCGTGATCCGTGCGGCCGGTTCCCGCCGGGTCGTGGCCGGTCGGACTGTGCGTGGACGCCGGATCGCCGACGGGCACCGTCGACGGGCGCAGCGGCGGCGTGAGCGGCGGACGGCCGTCGATCACCGGAAGACCGTTGGCCGAGACGTGCCGCGGCTGCGCGTTCGGGTCGGGGCCGGCGTTCGGGTTCGCGTCCGGGGCCGCGGTCGTCGGACTCGCGTTGTGGTCGGGCGTCGAGTCGGGGGACGGGCCGCCGGGCGTGGGCAGTTGGCTGCCGGGCGTGGGCAGCGACGGGTCGCCGGAGGGCGACGCGTGCGGAGGCTGTTGCTGTTGGTACGGGTTGGGCTGCTGGTTGTACGGCTGCTGCTGGTAGGGGTTCGGTTGTTGGTTGTACGGCCCCGGTTGTTGTTGCTGCTGGTACGGGTTCGGGGCGGGCTGTTGTTGCTGGTACGGGTTGGGCTGCTGCTGCTGCTGCTGCTGCTGCTGCTGATACGGGCTCGGCTGTTGGTTGTACGGGCCGGGCTGTTGTTGCTGTTGGTACGGGTTGGGCTGTTGGTTGTACGGCCCCGGTTGTTGTTGCTGCTGGTACGGGTTCGGGGCGGGCTGCTGCTGTTGGTACGGGTTGGGCTGCTGCTGGTTGTGCGGGGTGGGCGGTTGCTGCTGCTGGTACGGAGCCGGCTGCTGTTGCTGCTGGTTCGTCGCGGCCGGCTGGGTGGTCGGCGGGGCCGCCATGTTCACCGGGTTGGCGTTGGCGTCCAGCGTGATCGCCCACACGTCGACCGAGGCCGCGTGCGGCTTGGGCATGACCTGGCCCGACTGCGGGTCGACCCACAGGATGTCGCCGTTCACGTTGACCGCGGCCCACGCGTGCGAGTTCTGCGTGGTCGTGGTCGTGCCGTCGGGGTTCTGCACGGTCTGCGGCGGCCAGGTCGTGACGATGTACGAGATCGAGCCCGGACCCGAGGCGCGCAGCGTCGCTTCCAGGTCGCCGAACGCGGCGGCGGTGTCGGTCGTGCCGTCCGGGTTCCGACGCATCGGCGTCCAGGGTGCGCCCGCCTCCTGCCCGGCGCGCGACATGCCGCCGGTCTCGCCGCCGGTCTCGCCCGGCATGCGGGCCGCGGACACCTCCGGGCGGCCGAACCACGTGCGGCCGAACGCCAGTACGCCGTCCAGGCAGTTGATGCCGCGGCCGGGTACCTGGATGCCACCGTCGTTCTGGAGCCGGAGCCAGTTTCCGACGCGCGGGTCCGGGTGGACGGCGGGGTTGCCGTTGCCGTCGCGCAGGACCGCGTTGTTCAACGCGGCCTGGTCGCTCCAGTTCGGCGGGGTCACGCCGCCGGTCTGGTTCAGCGGACGCGTTGCCGCCAGCGTGGGCCGGTTCGCGATCGGGCTGACCGGGTTCTGCGGCGGTCCGTGCTGTGGGCCCGGCTGGACGTATGGGGTGTTCTGGACGGGGATGTTCCCGTACGGCGTTCCGTTGTACACCGGGTTCTGGTGCTGCGGGGGCGGCGAGACGTTCGGGCCGCGGCCGAAGAGGCTGCGTACCCGGTCTCCGAACCGCTGCATCGCGTTGCCGAACGGACCGGCCGGATCCGGGCGGGTGGGGGTGCCGTGCTGCGGGGCCAGGGCCGGTCCGCCCGGGACCAGGCCGAGCACGGTGGTCGTGTCGCCGTCCCGGGTGGGTGTCGCGGTCGGGTCGGGCCGGGCCGAGGCATCCTGGGTGTCGATCGGCTGGGTGTTCGGGTCCGTGTCGGGATCGACGTTCGGGTCCGTGTTCCCGGTCCGGTCCGGCGTGGTGTCGGTGTCCGGGGTGACGCCGGGCGTGGTGTCCCGCGCCGTGTCGGGCGTGGCGTCCTGCCGGGTGTCCGGCGTGGTGTCCGGGGTCGGGTCGGTCGTCGCGTCGGGCGTGGTGTCCGGGGTCGCGTCCGGCCGGGTGTCGGTGTTCGGGTCGGTCGTCGCGTCGGGCGTGGAATCGGTGGTCGAGTCCTGCCGCGGGTCCGTCGTCGGGTCGGACGTGGGGTCCGGTGTGGTGTCGGGGTTCGCGTCCGGGTTGGTATCCGGGTTCGCGTCGGTGGTCGAATCCGGCCGGGTGTCGGTGTCCGGCGTGGAGTCGGGGTTCGGGTTCGTGGTCGGGTCCGGAGTGGAGTCGACCGCCGAGTCCGGCGTCGAGTCCGGGCGGACGTTCGGGTCCTGGGTGCCGGTCGGATCCGCCGTGTGGTTCGGGGTGTTGCCGGCCGAGTCCTGCCGTTGGCCCGGGATGCCGCTCGAATCCGGCGACGTGGCGTTCGGCGTGCCGTTGGTCTGCGTATTCGTGGTGGGCGTACCGGAGTTCGACGTGCTGCCGTTGGGCGTCCCGGTGTTCGGGGTGCCCGAACCGGGTGTGGCCGTGGTCGGGTTGCCCGCGTTGGGCGTGCCGATGCTCGGCGTGCCGGGGTTGGTCGTGCTCGGATTCGGGCCGCCGGTGCTCGGCGTGGCCGGGCTCGGCGTGCCGGACCCGGTCGTCGGCATCGAGCCCGCGGGCGTCGTGCCACCCGTCGTCGGGCGGGTCGCCGTGGGCGAGGCCGCCGAGTTCGTGCCGTTCGTCGATCCGCTGCCGGTGTTGCCGCCGGCACCGGTCGTGCCCGTGCCGGTCGTGCCGGTCGCCGCCTGGTTCGTGGCCGCCGGGGTGCTCGTGGTCGTCATGGTGTTGGTCGTGCTCGAACCGGACGGCGCGTGCGCCGCGGAGGGCGCCGAGCCGGCCGGGGACGAGCCGACGGTCGAGGTGGGCGCGGAGCCGGTGGAAGCGCTCGCGGTCTGCACGCCGCCGCCGGAGTGACTGCTGCCCGAGGGCGAGGCGCCGCCGGTGTGGCCGCCGCCGCCGGCCGAGCCGCCTCCCGTGGGCGAGCCGCCTCCCGGGGCCGCGCTGCTGCCGGTGGGCGCGCCACCGCCGGCCGGGGTGCCGCCCGTCGGGGCGCCGCCGTGCTGCTGCTGGCCGGCCGGCGGGGCCTGGACGACCGTGTTGTTCTGCTGCTGCGAGCCGCCGTCGCCGGTGTGGCCGCCGCGCGGTGCGTCGCCCGGGCCGGACGCGGCCGCCGGGGCGTTGGCCTCGGGCGGCGCGGCGACGCTCTGGTTCTGGGTCGTGACCGGAGTGTGCGTGGGACCGTTGCCGCCGGAGCTGCCCGAACCGCCCGAGTTGCCCGACGAGTTGCCGTTGCCACCGGACGAGCCGGTGTTCTGGTTGCCGCCGGAGTTGCCCCCGTGGTTGCCGCCCGAACCGCCGCCGTCGCCCCCGTTGTTGCCGGAGCCGCCGCCGTTCGGGTTGAGCGTCGCGTCGATCCGGCTGCCACCCGAGTTGTTGCCACCCGAGGTGTTCCCGGACCCGCCGGTGTTGCCCGAGCCGCCGTTGTTCCCGGATCCACCGCCGTCGCCCGAGCCGCCGTTGTTCCCGGAGCCGCTGTTGCCGCCGGACCCGCCGTTGTTCCCCGGGCCCCCGGTGTTGCCCGACCCGCCGTTGCCGCCGGAGCCGGTGTTGGACCCGCCGCCGCCACCGCCGAGGTTCGTGCCGCCGCCACCGAGGTTGGGACCGCCGCCGCCGAGGTTCGGTCCGCCACCCAGGTTGCCGGTGTCGACTCCGCCGTTGAGGCGATCGCCGAGCTTCGAGGCGCCGTGGTCGGTCGCACCGCCGAGGCCGCCGCTCGCGAACGTCTCCCAGTTGACCGGTCCGCCGGTCGCCACGGTGCCCGCGACCTCGGCGCTCACGTTGGAGGCGAGGGACGTGGTGAAGCCCTTGATGCCGCCCTCGGCGCCCTCGCCGAAAACCTTCTTGCCCAGCCCGTTGGTGCCTATCGCGGCGAGACCGCCGGCCGCGCCGCCACCCGCGGCGAGCGCGGTCTGCTTGATCGAGAAGCCGTCCTGCGAGCCCCACGTCATGTGGATGAACTGCGAGATGATGTCGTCGCGCACCTCGGAAAGTGCTTCGAGGGCGACGTTCTTGAGCAGCCGGCGCACCATCGACGCCTCGATCCGCGCCAGCATCCGGCGCAGGACCTGCATGAAGCTGAACCGCAGCGCGGCGGTCGAGGCCGCGGCGGTACCGGCTGAGATGCCCAGTGTGATCGGCGCCGCCGCGATCTGGGCCAGGATGGCCGCGCCCTGGATCGTCGCCATCGTGACGAACTCGATCTTGGTCGCGTAGATCGTGTCGCTGGTGTCGTCCGCGGCACCCCCCAGAGCCTTGCAGGCCGCTTCGAGTGCCGGTAATGCGGCCTTCTCGCCCTTGCTCAGCTTGTCCCACATCCGAAGGAAGGCTTCCATGCCCTTGCCTTCGTTGGCCGCGTTGAGCTTGCCGACCGCGGCCTGGAGGTCGCCCGCGACCTTGGCCAGATCGGTCGACGCGAGCTCCCACGCGTTGCCCAGCGACTCACACTTGTCCTCGTCGCCCTCCGGCCAGTCGACACCGACCAGGAGTTCGAGGACCTTCTCGACTATCTCCCCCGCCTCGACCGCCATCAGGCCTTGCCGCCGAACGTCTCGCGGGCGTGGTCGTCGGCCTTCTGGTAGTTCGTGGCCGCGGTGTCGAGGCCCTTGCCGATCTCACCGAGACCCTTTGCGAGCGCCTCCAGCGCTTCGAGCACCTTGTCCCGGTTTGGCTTGTACTCCTTGGCGAACCCGTTGCCGAGGTCGTCGTCGCCCCAGCATTCACCCAGTCCTTCGATCGATCCCTTGAGCGCCGTTCGGATCGCCGCGACCCGCCTGCCCGCGTCCGTGAAGGCCTTGCCTGCCGTCTTGAAGTCGGATGGAAGGGCTTTATACCCCGTACCCGCGTCCGCCGTCATGCGAGAACACCCCCGTGTTCCGTGTCCCTCAGTGGCTGTCGCTCACGTCCACGGGGGCCGTTTTGCGCAACATGTGCTTCCCGTGGGCATGAAGGAAAGACACTAATTCACGCTCATTCGGAGCGCCACCTTCCCTAGGAACCGACGTTCGGGAGCGAACGCCGGTTCCCGGGGCGACCGTTGACGGTTATTCAGGCACAAACCAGACGGTGCCAAGGGGTGGCAGCGTCACCAGCGCGGAAGCCGGCCGACCGTGCCACTCGACCTCCTCCGCGCGCGCGACACCTTGGTTGCCCTGGTTCGAGCCACCGTAGGACTCCGCGTCCGTGTTCAACACCTCGCGCCACGGGCCCGCGTGCGGCAGGCCCAACCGGAAGCCATCGCGGACCACCGGCGCGAAGTTGCACACGCACACGAGCTGCTCGCCGGCCGCCCCGATGCGAATGAACGACAGCACGTTGGACGCCGCGTCCCCGCCGTCGATCCAGGAGAAGCCCTCCGGCCGGGTGTCCTGCGTCCACATCGCGGGCTTGCTCGTGTACATCGCGTTCAGGTCGCGCACCAGCCGCTGCACGCCCTGGTGCTCGCCGTGTTCCAGCAGCCACCAGTCCAGGCCGCGGGCCTCGGACCACTCCGCGCCGTGGCCGAATTCCGAGCCCATGAACAGCAGTTGCTTGCCCGGATGGGCCCACATGAACCCGAGGTAGGCCCGCACGTTGGCCATCTGTTGCCAGCGGTCGCCCGGCATCTTGTCCACGAGCGAGCGCTTGCCGTGCACGACCTCGTCGTGGCTGATCGGCAGGATGTAGTTCTCGCTCCACGCGTACATCAGCGAGAAGGTGATGTCGTTGTGGTGGTACTTCCGGTGGATCGGCTCGTGCTGGATGTACTCCAACGAGTCGTGCATCCAGCCCATGTTCCACTTGAACCCGAAGCCCAGGCCGCCGCTGTCGGTGGAGCGGGTCACCCCGTCCCACGCGGTGGACTCCTCGGCGATCGTCATCACCCCGGGCACCCGCCGGTACAGCGTCGCGTTCATCTCCTGGAGGAACGCCATCGCGTCCAGGTTCTCCCGGCCGCCGTGCCGATTCGGCGCCCACTGGCCGTCCTCGCGCGAGTAGTCCAGGTACAGCATCGACGCGACCGCGTCGACCCGCAGCCCGTCGATGTGGAACTCCTCGCACCAGTACACCGCGTTCGCCACCAGGAAGTTGCGCACCTCGTGCCGGCCGTAGTCGAACACGAGCGTGCCCCAGTCCGGGTGCTCACCGCGGCGCGGATCCGGGTGCTCGTACAGCGGCGTCCCGTCGAACCGGGCGAGCGCCCACCCGTCCTTGGGGAAGTGCGCGGGAACCCAGTCGACGATGACCCCGATCCCCGCGCGGTGCAGCGCGTTCACCAGGTGCCGGAACTCGTCGGGGCTGCCGAACCGTGAGGTCGGCGCGTAGTACGAGGACACCTGGTAGCCCCACGACGGGCCGTACGGGTGCTCCGCCACCGGCAGCAGCTCGATGTGCGTGAAGCCCAGATCGCTCACGTACGCCGGCAACTGCTCGGCGAGCTCAAGGTAGGTCAACCCCGGTCGCCACGACCCGAGATGGACCTCGTACACGCTCATCGGCGACGTGTGGTGGACCACCTCGGCGCGCTTTTCCAGCCATTCCTTGTCCCCCCACGTGAAGGTCGTCGTGTGCACGACCGACGCGGTGGAGGGCGGGAGTTCGGTCGCGAAGGCCATCGGGTCGGCCTTCTGCCGGGACACCCCGTCCCGGCCGAGGATCTCGTACTTGTACTTCGTGCCGTCGCCGACGTCGGGAATGAACAGCTCCCACACGCCGGTCGAGCCGAGCGACCGCATGGGATGCCCGATGCCGTCCCAGTAGTTGAAGTCGCCCACCACGCGCACCCCGCGCGCGTTGGGCGCCCAGACCGCGAACGAGGTGCCCGCGACCGGGCCGTTCGGGGTCTCGTACGTGCGCACGTGCGAACCCAGCACCTCCCACAGCCGTTCGTGCCGGCCCTCGGCGATCAGGTGCAGGTCGACCTCGCCGAGCGTGGGCAGGAACCGGTACGGGTCGTCGGTGTGCAGCTCGGTGTCCTCGTACCGGACCTCGAGCCGGTAGTCGGGGACCTCGGCGCCCGGCAGCACGCCGGTGAACAGGCCCTCGGCCTCGTGCGTCAGCGTCACCCGACGCTCGCCGGTGACCACGATCACCTCGCGTGCCCACGGCCGGAGCACGCGCACGACCACGCCGTCCACTCCGGGCACGTCCGGGTGCGGGCCGAGCAGCCCGTGCGGATCGTGGTGGCCGCCGTCCACGAGGCGGCGCAACTCGTCGGCGGCCACCGGCACAAGGCCGGAAGTCGCGATCGGACGCGTGCGGGAGCGCTTGCCCCGCCGTTGATTGGGACGGCCGGCGACCCCGCCGTCCTGGGTTGACGCGCTGCTGTCCTGACGGGCCGTCACGGGTGGGACCTCCTGGGACGTGTTGGGTGTGGCCGGCATCGACGGGGCGTCAGTGCGGCAGTGGCGCGTGTTCGGCGAGCCGGCGGATCGCCGACATGGGCACGGGCAGCCAGGTCGGCCGGTTGCCCGACTCGTACATGACCTCGTAGACGGCCTTGTCGGTCTCGAAGGCCCGCAACAACACGGGCTCGGTGCGCGGATCGAACGGGCCCGCCTCGGCGTAGCCCGCGCAGAACGCGTCCCGGTTGCGGGTGGCCCACTCCTCGGCGCGCCGGACCAGGTGCGGCGCGGGCGCCCCGCGACCCCAGAACCCGCCGCCGCCCGCGAGCAGATGCCGCGCGGCGTAGTCGAACGAGCGCAGCATCGCGGCGATGTCGCGCAACGGCGAGTGCAGCGATCTGCGTTCGCTCAGCGGCCGGGCCGGCTCGCCCTCGAAGTCGATCAGCACCCAGCGGGTCGCGGTGCGCATGACCTGGCCGAGATGGAAGTCGCCGTGGATGCGTTGGAGCGGGACCGGATGGCCGTCCCGGCCCAGGTCCTCCAGGTCGACGTATGCCTCGCGCAGTCGATCGGTGAACGGCGCGAGCTCCGGCACGGCCTCCGCGGCCGCGCCCAACCTGCGCTCCATGTCCCGGGCGATCGCGGACAGTTCCACCTGACCGGCGACCGCCGTGGGCAGCGAGCGGGCCAGGTCGGCGTGTACCTCGGCGGTCGCGGCGCCGAGCCGGAACGACTCGCCGGCGAAGTCGCCGCCGGTCTCGTGCGCGCGCGGCCCCACGCCCCGGACCTCCTGGCCCGCGTACAGGTCGCGCACCGAGGTCTTGGCCAGTTCCCAGCCGTCGGTGCCGGTGCGCAGGTATTCCTGCAGCATGCCCAGCGTCGTGGGTTCCGCGTCCTCGTCCGGGAACGGCATGTCGAACCACGCGACCGGGGCCGGGATCCGCCGCGAGCCGGCGCCGGCCAGCGCCAGCGACACCTCCAGGTCGGGATTGACGCCGGGGACCACCCGGCGGAACAGCTTGAGGATCACGTCGTCGCCGAACACGATCGACGTGTTGGACTGCTCGGCGCCGATCACCAGCCCGACGTGGTCGGGGTCGGGGCACTGGGCCCCACAGCGGTGGAAGGCCAACGAGCCGACGACGTCCGCCGCGACGAACCGCTCCGGCAGCCACCGGGTCAATTCCGCGTCGTGTACCGCGTCGTAGAGGCAGTTGCCGTTGGGCATTCGCCCGATGCTCGCGTGCGCGAGCCGATCGGGCAGCGCCTGGCGTACCCCGAGCAGGAGTTGGTAGTGCTCCGGCGCGGATCCGTGCTCGATCCGCAGCAGTATGTGGTGCAGGGCCGGGTCGCCGGAGACGACTTCGAGACTGTGGACCACGCCGACCCCACGAAGAGGCCGGCCCTTGCCGGCGAACCATCTCTGCTGTGGCAGCCAGTCGCGCAGCAGGGCGATCACGGCGGTCGCAGTCGGATCGTGGGGTCGGGTGGAATCCGTCACAGCGTCATTTCTCCCCGGGTGAGGCGGAACCAGTAGAAGCCATGCCCCGCGAGGGTGAGGAGATACGGCAGCTCACCGATCGCGGGGAACGTCACCCCCCCGAGCAGCTCGACCGGTTCGTACGTCTCGAACTGCCGCAGGTCCAGCTCGGTCGGCTGGGCGAAGCGCGAGAAGTTGTGAACACACAGCACGATGTCGTCCTCGTATTCCCGAAGGAACGCCAACACGCTGGGATTGGACGAGGTCAGCTCGTTGTACACACCGAGCCCGAAGGCCGGGTTCTGCTTGCGGACCTCGATCATCCGGCGGGTCCAGTGCACCAGGGACGAGGCGTTGGACATCTGCGCCTCGACGTTGGTGACCTGGTAGCCGTAGACCGGGTCCATGATGTTGGGCAGGAAGAGCCTGCCCGGATCGCAGGTGGAAAACCCCGCGTTGCGGTCCGGCGTCCACTGCATCGGTGTGCGTACACCGTCGCGGTCGCCGAGCCAGATGTTGTCCCCCATGCCGATCTCGTCGCCGTAGTACAGGACCGGCGAGCCCGGCAGCGAAAGCAGCAGCGCCGTGAACAGCTCGATCTGGTTGCGGTCGTTGTCCAGCAACGGCGCGAGCCGGCGGCGGATGCCCACGTTGGCCCGCATTCGCGGGTCCTTCGCGTACTCCTTGTACATGTAGTCGCGTTCCTCGTCCGTCACCATCTCGAGGGTCAGCTCGTCGTGGTTGCGGAGGAAGATGCCCCACTGGCAGTTGTCCGGGATGGACGGCGTGCCGGCCAGGATCTCCGAGACCGGGTAGCGCGATTCGCGGCGGACCGCCATGAAGATCCGCGGCATCACCGGGAAGTGGAACGCCATGTGGCACTCGTCGCCGTCGCCGAAGTAGTCCACGACGTCCTCGGGCCACTGGTTCGCCTCTGCGAGCAGCACGGTGTCCGGGTATTTGTCGTCGATCTCCTTGCGGACCCGCTTGAGGAACTCGTGGGTCGCGGGCAGGTTCTCGCAGTTGGTGCCCTCCTGCGCGAACAGGTACGGCACCGCGTCGAGCCGGAACCCGTCGATCCCCAGGTCGAGCCAGAACCGCAGGCCGGCCAGCATCTCCTCCTGCACGCGCGGGTTCTCGTAGTTGAGATCGGGCTGGTGGCCGAAGAAGCGGTGGAAGAAGTACTGCTTGCGCACCGGGTCGTAGGTCCAGTTGGACGTCTCGGTGTCGACGAAGATGATCCGCGCGCCGTCGTAGGCCTTGTCGTCGTCGGCCCACATGTAGTAGTCGCCGTACGGGCCGTCCGGGTTGTTGCGCGACTCCTGGAACCACATGTGCTGATCGCTCGTGTGGTTCATCACGAAGTCGATCACCACCCGCATGCCGCGCTTGTGCGCCGAGTCGACGAACTCCACGAAGTCGGCGAGATCGCCGAACTCCGGGAGCACGGCCGTGTAGTCGGCCACGTCGTAGCCGCCGTCGCGCAGCGGCGACGCGAAGAAGGGCGGCAGCCAGAGGCAGTCGACGCCCAGCCACTGGAGGTAGTCCAGCTTCTGGGTCAGGCCCTTCAGGTCGCCCACCCCGTCCCCGTTGCTGTCCTGGAAGGACCGCACGAGGACTTCGTAGAAGACGGCTCGCTTGAACCACAGGGGATCGCGATCCCGCGACGGGGTGTCGTCGAAGGTGTCGCGGACGGGTTCGTTGACGATCACGGGCTGTTCCTCCGGACCGAGAAGAAATGCGCGGGCTCGTGCGCGGGATCCAGACGCACGTAGTTGTGCCGACCCCAGCGGTAACCGGCGCCGGTGAACTCGTCGAGCACCGGGAACGTGTCCTGCCAGTCCAGGCCGAGGGCGGGCAGGTCCAGGGCGACGGTCGCCTCGCGCGTGTTGTGCGGGTCCAGGTTCACGACCACCAGAACCAGGTCGTCGGTGTCCCCTACGCGAGTGCGCTTGGAGAAGGCCATGACGGCATCGTCGTCCACGTGATGGAAGGTGAGGTTTCGCAGACGTTGCAGGCTCGGGTGGCGTCGGCGCAGCCGATTCAGCGTGGTGATGTACGGCGCGAGGGAACGCCCCTTGCGCTCGGCCCCGGCCCAGTCGCGCGGGCGGAACTGGAACTTCTCCGAGTCGAGGTACTCCTCGCTGCCGGCCTTGACCGCCAGGTGTTCGTACAGCTCGAAGCCCGAGTAGACGCCCCATGACGGGGACAGCGCGGCCGCGAGCACGGCCCGGATCTTGAACGCCGCGGGCCCGCCGTACTGGAGGTAGGCGTGCAGGATGTCCGGCGTGTTCACGAAGAAATTCGGTCGCATGTACGACGACGCCTCGCCGGTGGTCAACTCGGTGAGGTACTCCTGTAGTTCGTGCTTGCCGTTGCGCCACGTGAAGTACGTGTACGACTGCTGGAAGCCGACCTTGGCGAGGGTGCGCATCATCGCCGGGCGGGTGAACGCCTCGGCCAGGAAGATCACGTCCGGGTCGCTCGTGTTGATCTCCGCGAGCACCCGCTCCCAGAACATCACCGGCTTGGTGTGCGGGTTGTCCACCCGGAAGATCCGTACGCCGTGCGCCATCCAGTGCCGCAGCACGCGCAGCGTCTCGGCGACCAGGCCGTCGAAGTCGGTGTCGAAGTCGATCGGGTAGATGTCCTGGTACTTCTTCGGCGGGTTCTCCGCGTAGGCGATGGTGCCGTCGGCGCGGTGCCGGAACCACTCCGGATGCTTCTCCACCCACGGATGCTCCGGGGAGACCTGGAGCGCGAAGTCGAGCGCGACCTCCATCCGCAGCTCGCGGGCCCGGGCCACGAACGCGTCGAAGTCCTCGATCGTGCCCAGGTCGGGATGGATCGCGTCGTGCCCGCCCTCGGGCGAGCCGATCGCCCACGGCGAGCCGGGATCGTGCTTGCCGGCCCGCAACGTGTTGTTCGGCCCCTTGCGGAACGCGTGGCCGATCGGGTGGATCGGCGGCAGGTACACCACGTCGAAGCCCATGGCCGCGATGCGCGGCAGCCGCTTCATCGCGGTGCGGAACGTGCCGCTGCGCGGCGGCCGCTTGCCGGTCGGGTCCACGACCGCGCCCTCGGACCGCGGGAAGAACTCGTACCAGGCGCCGCACAGCGCGCGTTCGCGCTCGACCCGCAGCGGATAGCGGGCCGACGTGGTCACCAGCTCGCGCAACGGGTACCTGGCCAGCACCGCGTCCAGCTCCGGGGTCAGCGCCGCGGCGAACCGGAGCGCGGGGCTGATCCGCTCGTCCCGGACCGCGTCCGCCGCGGCCAGCACGATCGCGCGCTGCCCCTCCTTCTTCGGCACGCCGGCGGCGGCCCGCTCCAGCAACTGCGCGCCCTCCTCGAGCACGAGGCCGACCTCCAGCTCGGCCGGGATCTTGATCCCGGCCGCGTGCCGCCAGGTCGCGATCGGGTCGCCCCACGCTTCCACCGCGTACGACCACATGCCCTCGGAGGTCGGCGTGATCGCGGCGTGCACCCGGTCGGTGCCGGGGGCGCCCGGCACCATCGGCGTCAACGCGCCGGCCCGGCCACGCGGATCGCGCAGCACGATGTTGGCACCGACCGCGTCGTGGCCCTCGCGGAAGACCGTGGCGCCGACGTGGAACGTCTCGCCCGGGACCGCGCGCACGGCCCGGGCACCGCCGTCCACGACGGGTTCGACGTCCAGGATCGGGAAGCGCCCGATCCGCGGCGCCGCCGGTTTGGCCGATCTCCCGGCCCGTACCGGCGACTTGCCGGCGGTGGATTTCGCGACTTCGGCCCCGGCCGCCGCGGCGCTCGGGCCGCCGCCGGCGGACGCGACCGACCCGATCTCGGGCGTGGCGGCCCTCGACCTCGCGGAAGTGGTCTTCCGTGCCGCGGCCTTGCCGGCCGCGGCCTGCCCCGCCCGGGGTGCGCGGACGCCCCCGGGTTCCTTCTCAGCCGAACTGGTCATGCCGAACTCCTGTACCCGCGGACGAGCATCCCGTGCGCGTCGCGCGCGAAACACTCGAACGGAAACCCACTCGAATCCCGGTTGCCGGACCCGACGAGCGGTGCGAAACCGACCCGGAGGCGACCGATGGGATCGCTCGGGTCCGCCTCTCACCGCTGCGCGGCGGCCATTGCTCGTGACGCGACCACCAAGCGGGGACCGGGTGGGGCCCGACCCGCGACCGTGGACGACGGATGTCTGGTGTGTCCGCAGTACGGCGGGGGATGAGGGCCCGGCTGTTCAACGATCATCGAGCCGATCGGGGCACGGTCCATATGGTGTAAAAACACCCCCATAGACATCCGCAAGATCTTGCCGGCTTTGCAAGCGCACTGCATCCACTGTCGCAAGTCCTGCCGCCTTCCGGCTAGGGTCGCAGCGTGAGAGCAATCCGCAGATTCACCGTGCGTACGGTTCTGCCCGCTCCGCTGGAGCCACTGGGTGAACTGGCGATGAACCTCCGCTGGTCCTGGCACGCGGAGACCCGCGACCTGTTCGAGTCGATCGATCCGGATACCTGGGCCGCGGTGGGCCAGGATCCCGTCCGTCTGCTGGGCACCGTCCCGAACGACAAGCTCGGCGTCCTCGCCGAGGACCGCCGCTTCCTTGACCGACTGCGGGTCGCAGCCGAAGACCTGCACGAATACCTGACCGGACCTCGTTGGTACCAAACCCTGTCGGCGGTGGGCACAAGCCCCGATTCGCCGCCGGCCGCGATCGCGTACTTCTCGCCGGAGTACGGCATCACCGCGGCACTTCCGCAGTACAGCGGGGGATTGGGGATCCTCGCGGGCGACCACCTGAAGGCCGCGAGCGACCTCGGCGTACCGATCGTCGGAGTCGGCCTGATGTACCGCCACGGGTACTTCCGGCAGTCGCTGTCCCGGGACGGCTGGCAGCAGGAGCGCTACCCGCTGCTCGACCCCAACGAGTTGCCACTGACCCTCCTTCGGGGTGCCGACGGTGCACCCGCACGGGTGGTCATCGGACTCCCGACGGGTGAGTTGCACGCGCGGATCTGGAAGGCCCAGGTCGGCCGGGTGCCACTGCTGTTGCTCGACTCGGACATCGAGGAGAACGACTCGGCCGAGCGCGAGGTGACCGATCGTCTGTACGGCGGGACGAGTGAGCATCGCCTGCATCAGGAGATGCTGCTCGGCATCGGCGGCGTGCGGGCTTTGCGGGCATTTTGCGAGATCACCGGTCATCCGGCGCCCGAGGTCTTCCACACCAACGAGGGCCACGCCGGCTTCCTGGGCGTCGAGCGGATCCGCGAGTTCACCTCGGCCGACGGGCTCGACTTCGACGCCGCCCTGGAGGCCACCCGGGCGGGCACGGTCTTCACCACCCACACACCGGTGCCGGCCGGTATCGACCGGTTCGGGCGCGACCAGATCCAACGGCACTTCGGCGGCGGCCTCGCATGTCCGGGAGTTCCGGCGGATCGGGTCCTGGCGCTCGGCGCGGAGACCTATCCGGGCGGCGACCCGGGCGTGTTCAACATGGCCGTGATGGGTCTGCGCCTCGCGCAACGCGCCAACGGCGTGAGCAAGTTGCACGGCCGGGTCAGCCGGGGGATGTTCGACGGCCTGTGGCCGGGCTTCGACACCACGGAGGTGCCGATCACCTCGATCACGAACGGCGTACACGCGCCCACGTGGGTGGACGGCGACGTGCTCGACCTGGCCTCGCGCGAAGCCGGCGTCGAACTCGCGGAGGATCCCGCCGCATGGGCGGCGATCGACCGGCTCTCGGCCGGCTCGGTATGGGAGCTGCGCCGCGCGCTGCGCGCGAAGCTGGTCACCGAGGCGCGTACCCGCCTGCGCGCGTCCTGGAAACAACGCGGCGCCGGCGAGGCGGAGTTGGGCTGGATCGAGGACGTCCTGGATCCGGACGTGCTGACCATCGGGTTCGCCCGCCGGGTCCCGTCGTACAAGCGGCTGACCCTGATGCTGCGCGACCCGGCCCGGCTGCGCGGGATGTTGCTGCATCCCGAGCGGCCGATCCAGATCGTGATCGCGGGCAAGGCGCACCCGGCCGACGAGGGCGGCAAGCGGCTGATCCAGGAGCTGGTGCGGTTCGCCGACCACGAGGACGTGCGGCACCGGATCGTCTTCCTGCCGGACTACGACATCGCGATGGCCCAGCACCTGTACCCGGGTTGCGACGTCTGGCTGAACAACCCGTTGCGCCCCTTGGAGGCGTGCGGGACCTCGGGTATGAAGGCCGCGCTGAACGGCTGCCTGAACCTGTCGATCCTCGACGGGTGGTGGGACGAGTGGTACGACGGCTCGAACGGTTGGGCGATCCCGACCGCCGACGGCATCGTCGACGTGGACCGCCGCGACGACCTCGAAGCCGCGGCGCTGTACGACCTGATCGAGAACTCGGTCGCGGCCAGGTTCTACGACCGGGGCCCGGAGGGGCTGCCGACCCGGTGGCTGGAAATGGTCCGGCACACGCTGGCCACCCTCGGCCCGAAGGTCCTCGCGGACCGGATGGTCAAGGACTACGTCGACGTGCTGTACGCGCCGGCGGCGCTCGCGGGCCGGGCGATCACCGGCACGGCGGCGCGTGAGCTGGCCGACTGGAAGGCACACGTGCGGCGTTCGTGGTCGGGCGTTCGGGTCGACCATGTCGAGTCGAACGGGATAGGGGACGCCCCCGAGGTCGGCAACACGCTGAACCTGCGGGTGTTCGTCTCCCTGGGCGAACTGGCGCCCTCCGACGTCGAGGTCCAGGTCGTGCACGGGCGGGTCGACGGCGCGGACCGGATCGTCGACGGCACGGTGGCCCCGCTCAAGGCGGGCCGCCGCGACGAGCACGGCCGCTGGTTCTACGAGGGCTCGCTGGCGCTGGACCGCACCGGCCCGTTCGGCTACACGGTCCGGGTCATGCCGACCCACCCGCTCCAGGCGGGCCCGGCCGAACTGGGCCTGATCGCGAGCCCGCCGGAAAGCGAGGGCATCGCGGAGGGCGTGCCGCTCCGCTAGTGCCGTGACGGCCACGTCCGGTTCGGCCCCGCCATCGCGACGATGGCGGGGCCGAACCGGTTTCGGCACGCGATCGCTCTGGTAGCTTCCGGCGCGGAGGCTCCCGAGGGTCTGCCCCGGACGAGATGTGCGCCGTACCCGGTCCGCAAAGACGACGCACGGAGGAGACGCGATGACGGACTCTGACGTGCGGTGGATCGACTTCGGGACGACCGCGGCGGTGCCGCGCGGGCTCGATGTCGCCTGGATCCACGGATCCGAGTCGGCGAAGCACAACACCGACGTGGACATCCAGGTGCACGCCTACGACGAACACACGCTGATCCTGCGGCAGAACATGGCGATCAACTACGAGGCGCCGTTCATGTTCCTGCTGTTCGGGAACGAGCGGGCGGTGCTGATCGACACCGGCGCCACGGCGTCCGCCGACTTCTTCCCGCTGCGGCGGGTCGTGGACGGGCTGGTCGCCGACTGGCTGCGCGCGCACCCGCGCGAGGACTACCGACTGCTCGTACTGCACACCCACCCGCACGGCGATCACGTCGCGGGCGACCCCCAGTTCGTCGGGCGTCCCGGTACCGAGCTGGTCGACGCGAACGACGCGTGGGCGTACTTCGGGTTCGACGCGGAGCCGGCCCGGGTGTCCCGGGTGGATCTGGGCGGGCGGGTGCTGGAGTGCTTCGCCGGGCCCGGGCACCACCGGCTGGCCGTGGTGTTCCACGACGCGCATACCGGGTTCCTGCTCACCGGTGACACCGTCTACCCCGGTCGGCTGTACATCGAGGACTGGGCCGCGTTCGGCGCCACCGTCGACCGGCTGATCGCGTTCGCCGCGAGCCGGTCGGTCACGTACGTCATCGGCTGCCACATCGAGATGAGCGGCGAACCGGGCGTGGACTACCCGATCCTGACCACGTATCAGCCGAACGAGCCGGCGCTGCAGATGACCGTGCGGCAGTTGCGGGACCTGCGACATGCCGTCGACGAGGTCGGCGATCGGCCCGGCCGGCACGTCTTTCCCGACTTCGTGATCTGCCGTCGGGACGCTTGATCCGCGCCCCCGGTTCGCCCCGTGCCGGGTGATCCACCTCATACCCCCGCGCCGTAACGATGGGGGTGCGATATGTCGTCATCTCCTCTGGTACCGCGGCGACTTAGGGAGATCCATGCCGAGCACGGCAACAGAGGCGATATCCGGACCCGGCGACGGGAGGCGCCGCTCGCGACGGGTGCGCGCGGTGCTGCCCACGCTCGCGGTGTGCGTAGCGCTGCTGGGCGTGGGTGCGTGCGGAGGCGGGGGCGGGGACGACGAGAAGAAGACCAAGGATCCCGGCGTCGCCGCGACCAAGGGCACCGGCGGTGGCGGCGACGCGCCGCAGACGTCCAAGGCCGTGGTCACGATCGTGCCGAAGGACGGCGCCACCGACGTCGCCACCGACGGCGCGCTGAAGGTGAGCGCGGTGGCCGGGAAGCTGACCCAGGTCACCGTGACCACCTCGGAGGGCAAGGCCGTCGAGGGCACGCTGAGCCCGGACGGGGCCACGTGGACGCCCGGCGCGGCGCTGCAGACCGGCACCAAGTACGCGGTGTCCGCGACCGCGACCGACGCCGCCGGGCTGCTGTCGGCGATGCAGTCCTCGTTCACCACGCTCACGCCGGCGAACACCAACTACGGCGTCTTCAACATCGACGCGAACGCGACCTACGGCGTCGGCATGATCGTCTCGCTGGAGTTCACCAAGGCGGTCACGGACAAGGCGGTGGTGAACCAGGCGGTCACCGTCACCTCGGAGCCCGCGGTCGACGTCAAGGGCCACTGGTTCGGCGACAAGCGGTTGGACTTCCGGCCGGAGAAGTACTGGGCGCCCGGTACGAAGGTGACCCTGCACCTGAACCTGGACGGGAAGCAGACCTCGCCGGGGGTCTACGGCAAGCAGAAGAAGGACGTCACCTTCACGGTCGGCCGCGCGCAGACCAGCGTCGCCGACAACACCGCGCACACGCTGACCGTCACCCGCGACGGCGCGGTGCTCAAGAAGCTGCCGGCCAGCCTGGGCGACGCGCAGTTCACGACGTACAACGGCAAGATGACGATCATGTCCAAAGAGCCCACCGTGCACATGCAGTCCCAGTCGATCGGTCTCGACAAGGGCGAGTTCGACATCCCGGACGTCCCGCACGGCATGCGGCTGAGCGTCACGGGGACGTACGTACACGGCAACTACTGGCGCAAGCCCCCGCCGTTCGGCAAGGAGAACACCAGCCACGGCTGTGTCAGCCTGCAGGACGTCAAGGGCGGCGGCGACCCGAACATGGCCGCCGCGTGGTTCTACAAGGAATCGCTGATCGGCGACGTCGTCGAGGTGATCAACTCGCCCGACAAGGTGATCGCCGCGGACAACGGCTGGAGCGGCTGGACGATGGCGTGGGACAAGTGGACGGCGACGAGCTGACCGCCCGCCGCCGCTGAGTCTCGCTGCCCATGCCCGAAGGGGCGGTGCCGGATCACCGGCACCGCCCCTTCGGTCGTCCGCTCGGTCATCCGCGCGGATGGTCCTGCCGGTGGGGCGGATAGGGCTGCTGCTGATGCGGCGGCTGCTGCAACGGGTGGTACGGGGCGTTTTGGTAGCCCTGTTCGGCGTACGGTGCGGTCCCGTACGCCCCGGCCGGGTGCGTCACGAGCGTCCGGTCCGAGTCCGCCGCGCCGTAGGACCCGTACGAACCGTCCGACCCGCCCGACTCGCCCGACTCGCCCGACTCGTACGAGCCTTTCGGGTCGCCGTGCCGCCCGGCCTTGGGCCGTCGCGGCCACCACAGCCCGCGGCCCAGGATCGCGGCGATGGCGGGCACCAGCACGATCGACAGCACCATCGACGACAGCAGGATGCCGAGCGCGGTCGCGAAGCCGATCTCCGCGGTCGAGGGGCTGGCCGCCAGGCTCGCGAAGGAGCCGGCCAGGACGAGACCGGCCGTGGCGATCGCGGGCGCGGTGTGCTTGACCGCCTCGGCCACCGCCTTCCGGGCCGGGACCGGCTTGTCCATCTCCTCGCGGAGCCGGTCGCTCATCAGGATGTTGTAGTCGGTGCCCAGCGCGACCACGAACAGGAACAGCACGAGCGGCAGCGTGAACGAGACGCCCGGCCGGTCCAGCCCGTGCTGGAAGACCAGCGTCGCCGCACCGAGCGTGGCCACGAAGCCCAGGCCGACCGCGATCATCAACACGATCGGCGCGAGCAGCGAGCGCAGGAGCAGGAACAGGATCAGGGCGATCAGGATCGCGGCGACCGGGAAGACCAGCTTGAGGTCCTTGTCCACCGACTCCGCCACGTCCGCGAAGATCGCCGCCGTGCCGGTGATGTGCGCCTCGGTGCCCTCCGGGGTGTTCTCGGCGATCGTGCCCCGGACCGGGCCGGAGATCAGGTCGCGCGCCTTCTGGGTATCGGCCTTCGCGGCCAGGAACACGTCGATGCGGGCGGCCGAGCCGTCCGCGTTCAGGGCCGGCGCGGCGACCTGGCCGACGCCCTCGACCTTGCCCAGGGCGCCGGTCAGGCCGGTGAGCGAGCGTTCGTCGAGCTTGCCGCCGCCCTTGGACTGCACGTACACGGTGTGCGGGTCGGACACGCCCGCCGGGAGCGAGCGGGAGATCTCCTCGGCGACCTTGATCGCGTTCGTCCTGGGCTGACCCTGCTGGTCGTAGCTCATCGCGACGCCGATCGCACCGGCCCCGAGCGCGCCGAGCAGGGCCAGGCTGCCGACCAGGTAGCGCACCGGCCGCGTGCTCACCTTCACACCCAGGCGGGCGGCGAAGCCCTCCGGACGCTCCTTCTTCCACGCCCGAGCGGGCCAGAACATCCCGCGACCGCACACCGCGAGCATCGCGGGCATCAGGGTCAGGCTGCCGAGCAGGGCCACGAGCACCGCGACCGCGATCGCCGGGCCGAGCACCCGGAACTGGCCGAAGGTGGCGATGCCCAGGGTGGCGAACGCCGCCACGATGGTCAGGGCCGCGCACGTGATCGCGTTGCCCACCCGACTCGCGGTGGCCGCGGCGGCGGTGCGGGCGTCCTGATCCGGGTTGGCCCGCAGTTGTTCGCGGAAGCGGAACAGCAGGAACAGGAAGTAGTCGATGCCGATGCCCAGGAGCACGACGGTGATCAGGGACGGGACGGACGGGTCGAGCTTGATGTCGAGGAGCTTCGCCGAGCCGGCCACCGCGCCGGTCGCGACGCCGCCGATCAACGCCACCGCGAGCAGCGGCAACAACGCGGCCAGGATGCTGCGGAAGACCAATACGTTCAGCAGGACGATAAGGCCCATCGTCAACGCGCCGACGATTGCCTCGGTTTCCTTTGCCTCCTCCGCCGCGTCGACCGTGTTCGCGAGACCGCCGGTGAAACCGACCCGGAATCCGGCGGCCTCGAAATCGGCCTTGGCGAGGGCCCGGGCGTCTCGGTAGACGTCCTGCAGACCCGTGTCGTTCATATTGCCGGCCAGCGAGAGCGAGACCAGTTGGAACGTCCCGTTCGGGGCGACCATCCCGACCGCGAGGCGCGGGGTCTGCGAGAAGTCCTCGGCGAACTGCTCCGGCTCCGCCTCGATCGGCTTCTTCGCCAGTTCGGCGGTGGTGTCGGCGATCTTCTTCCGGTCCTGCGGACCGAGCTTGGCGCCGTCCGCACGGGCGACGAGAACGGTCACCGCGTTGGGATCGGGCTTCTCGTCGAATTTCTTCTCGGCGATCTGAAGAGCCGCCGCCGAGTCGTATTCCTTCGGCAGGAAGTCACCGGTCTGGGAATCGGTGACGCTGTTCATCAACGGTTGTCCGACGGCGGTCAGGCCCAGGCCGAAAATTGCCCAGACGATGATGGTCAGCCATCGATGACGAGTGGCGAACGCGGTTGTTCTTTGAATCATTTTCCTTCTCCGCCGTCGGATCGAAACGCGGGAGCTCGATGCGAGAACTCCGGATTGACACAAGGTCATCACGCGCGCCCCCCTCGGGACATCGACCGGGGGAAGGGGAGCGGACCGGGACCTCGGTCCGGGAGCACCGCGCAACCAGGACTCCGGTACGGGGGCGGGGATCGTCCGTGGCGGGGTTCAGGAAGGGCGGCGGAGACGATGGAATGGATCAATCGACCGCGTCCGTGCGAGCGGTCCCGACGGAGGTGACCCCGGCCGGGCGGTGATGCCGACCCGGCGGCGGCCCAACCGTCGAACAGCACCGAACCCGAAGGAGGCCCATGGATGGGCGCCGACCACCGCTCAGCGGCCGGCCCGGGCACGATGGCCGTGACCAGGCCGGGCGCGTCGACGCCCCCGACCGGGTCCGCCGTCGAGCAGGCCGACCCGGGGCCGCCTCCGGGGCTGTTCGGGTTGGCCCGACGACGGGTCACGGCCTTCCCGTACAACCGCAACGACCTGCTGATCGCGCTCGCGTGTGCCGCGGCCGACGCCGCCTCCTACACCGCGGCCGGCCGGATCGACGGCCCGTACACGATCGTGCTCAGCGTGCTCCTGCCGGTCGTCGGCGGCGCGCTGCTGATCGTGCGGCGCCGGTATCCGCTGTATGTACTCGCCGGGGTGGTGGCCCTGCATCTGGCGCTGAGCCTGACCGTCACGGTGACCACGCACAACTCCGGTCTGACGTTCTGCGTCGCGTTGTACACGGTGGCTCGAACCCGAGACCACCGCACCATCGGCATCGCCGCCGCCGGGGTGTTGGTCGGCCAAGCGGTGCGCACCTTCCGGAGCGGCGAATCGATCCCGGTGGGGGTATCCGTCGACGCGATGCTGATCGTGATGGTGATCGCCATCGCGATCTGGGTGCGCCGGTGGCAGGACCAGGTGGCGCTCAACCGGAGGCTGCTGGCCGACCGGGCGGTGACCGAGGAGCGGCGGCGGATCGCGCGCGAGCTGCACGACATCGTGGCGCACCACATCACCACGATGTACCTGATGTCCGGGGGAGCGCGGGCCACCCTCGACCGTGAACCGGAGACCGCGCGGGCCGCGCTGTTCACGCTGGAGTCGTCCGGCCGCACGGCGCTGCGCGAGATGCGCCAACTCCTCGGCGTACTGCGCAGCACCGACGTCGCCGAGGAGGCGCCCTCGGAGCCGCAGCCGGGGATCCACGAGATCGACCGATTGATCACCGAGTCGCGCGCGGCCGGGCTGCCGACCGAGTACGAGGAGTTCGGAACGCCGCGCCCGGTGCCGCTGACGATCGAGCTGACCCTGTACCGGATCGTGCAGGAGGCACTTACGAACGCGCGCAAGCACGCGGGACACGCGCGAGCCTTCGTCCGGCTCGAGTATCGGCCGGACCGGGTCGCGGTGGAGATCCGCGACGACGGCGACGGCGGCGGCGGGGCGGCCGCGATCGAGGGCGGCGGGTACGGTCTGCTGGGCATGCGCGAACGCGTCGCCGTGCACGGCGGGACGCTGGAGGTGGGCAGACAGCCCGAAGGCGGATACCGGGTGGCCGCGATCGTGCCACTGCCGCCGCAGGAGCCAGGAGAGGAATGGAATTGATGAGCGTGGACGCGGCACCCGCGGTCACCGTGCTGCTCGCGGATGATCAGCCGCTCGTGCGTCGGGGCCTGGCGATGATCCTGCGCTCCGACCCGGGCATCGAGGTGATCGGCGAGGTGGGCGACGGCGCGCAGGCGATCGAGGCCGCGCATCGGCTGCGCCCGAACGTGATCCTGATGGACATCCGGATGCCCGTGCTCGACGGCGTCAAGGCCACCGCGCGGCTGACCGAGGAACTGCCCGAGTGCCGGGTCCTCGCGCTGAGCACGTTCGACATGGACGAGTACGTGGTCGGTGCGCTGCGCGCCGGGGCGATCGGCTTCCTGCCCAAGGACGTGCTGCCCGAGGACCTGATCGCGGCGGTCCACACCGTCCACCTCGGCGAGGCCGCGGTCGCGCCGCGGCTGCTGACCAGGCTGATCGAGTCCTTCGTCAAGGGCCCCTCGGCCCCCCAGCCCTCGGCGTCCGGCCTGCGCGAACTCACCCCGCGCGAGGTGGAGGTGCTTCGCATGATCGCCGCCGGCCTCGACAACGCGGAGATCGCCCAGGGGATGGGCATCGGCGTCCAAACGGTGAAGAACCACGCGACCGGCCTTTTCGCCAAACTCGGGGTCCGCGACCGCGCCCAGGCGGTGGTCTTCGCGTACGAGTCGGGCCTGATCCAGGCGGGCCGCTCCACCCAGGGGGGCTGAGCGGGGGGCGGCAGCACCCGGCACGACGGCGAAGCCGGCCGGCCCCCGGGACGGTGTCGATTCCCGAGGGGCGGCCGCGTTCGGTCAGCGTCCGGAGAACTTGGGCTTCTCCTTGGCGACGAAGGCCGTCATACCGGTGTCCCGGTCCTCGGTGGCGAACAGGCCGGTGAACTGGAGGCGTTCCAGCTCCAGGCCGGTGGCGAGGTCGACCTCCAGACCGCGGTCGATCGCCTCCTTCGCGGCGCGCAGCGCGTACGCCGGGCCGTTCGCGAACTGCGCGGCCCACTTCACCGCCTCGGTGTACACGTCCGCGGCCGGGACCACGCGGTCCACCAGGCCGATCGCGAGTGCCTCGTCGGCGGCCACGAAGCGGCCCGTGAAGATCAGGTCCTTGGCCTTGGCGGGGCCGATCAGCCGCGGGAGCCGCTGGGTGCCGCCCGCGCCGGGGATGACGCCCAGGGTGATCTCCGGCTGGCCGAGCCTGGCGTTGTCGGCGCACACCCGGACGTCCGCGCACAGCGCGAGCTCGCAGCCGCCGCCGAGCGCGAAGCCGGTGACCGCCGCGACGACCGGCTTGGGGATCTCGGCGACGGCGGTGAACGCGGACTGGAGCGCGGCGCCGCGGTCGACCATGTCGGTGTACGACATGTTCGCCATCTCCTTGATGTCCGCGCCGGCCGCGAACACCTTCTCGCCGCCGTACAGCACGACCGCGCGCACGTCGGCGCGCTCGCCCGCCTCGTGCGCGGCCGCGCGCAGCTCCTCCTGGAGTTGCAGGTTCAGCGCGTTCATCGGCGGCCGGTTCAGTCGGATGGTGCCGATGCCGTCGGCCACTTCCAGGTTCACGAATTCGCCCATGACGGTCTCCTCTGGTCTGCCCTGATGGTCCTTCAGCAGACCCTAGGCGCCCGCACCGTGTCACCATGCGAGCGGGGCCGCGACCGGATCGGTCGCGGCCCCGCTCCAACCCCCGGCGCCGCTACCGCGTGGGCGTGCCGCCCGCCGAGGCGCTGCCCGCGGTCCACTTGTCCCAGGCCAGGTTCCAGTCGCCGAAGCCGTTGTCGGCGGCCACCACGTCCTCGTCCGAACCGGTCACCTCGACGACGTCACCCGCGATCACCCGGTCGTAGAACCACTTGGCGTTCTCCCGGGTCATCGAGACGCAGCCGTGGCTGGTGTTGCGGGAGCCGAACACGCTCGGGTCGGCCCAGTAGTTGCCGTGCACGAACGTGCCCGACGTGGTGATCCGGATCGCGAACGGCACGTCGTCGATGTCGTACTCGCTGCCGAGGCCGACCGTCTGCGAGTTCATCCGGGTCTTCTCGAACTTCTCGGTGACCACCATCTTGCCGTTCCACGTGCTGTACTTCGGCGATTCGCCGGCCGTGATCGGGATGGTCTTCACCAACTGGTCGTTCTCGTAGACCTTCATCGTGTGCGCCTTGGCGTCCACCACGGCGATCCGCTTGGTGGGCGCGATCTTGAAGCTGTAGCTCTTGAACTGGTTGGCGATCGCGCCGTTGCCGACGTCGACGCCGCGCAGGTTCAGGTTGACCTTCACGTTCGTGCCCGGCGCCCAGTAGTCCTTGGGCCGGAAGTCCACCCGTGTGTTGTCGAACCAGTGCCACGCGCCCTCGACCTTGGGCTCGACGTCGACCGAGAGGGCCTTCTCGACGGCGGCCTTGTTCGTGACGGGGTAATCGAAGGTCAGCGACACCGGGAAGCCCACGCCGACGGTCGAGCCGTCCTCGGGGCTGAACCGCGCGGTGACCTTCTTGTCGGCGGACAGCGTGCTGAACGTCGCACGCGCGGTGGTCGGCGCGTTGTCGGCGTTCGTCGCGGTCGCGGTGATCGTGTACTTGCCGCCGAGGGTGAACGCGACCTTGGGCTTCCAGGTCTTGCCGTCCGCGTCGAGCGCGCCGTCGACCGGCTCGTTCTGCGCGTTGACGACCTTGACCTCGCCGAGCTTGCCGCCGACCACCGCGACCGTGACGGGGGCCTGCGGGTCGATCGCGTTCGCGCCGTCGGCGGGGGTCAGCGTGATGGCGGCCGGGTCGGCGCCCTTCTTCTGACCGCCCTTGGCGGTCGAGGTGGTGCCGTCCTTCGGCTTCTTGTCGCCGCCGTCGTCCGAGCTACAGCCCGACACGAGCAGGAGGGCGCCGAGCATCAGTGCGGGCACGACGCGCCACCGTGCCCGTGACCGCCCCGAGAGCGGCTTCGATCCTCCTGACATGTTCAGGCAGTCCCTTCATGCAGAGCCGAACCATGGCCGAGCGAAGGCCACGGGCCACATCCCATTCGACGAGCCGACCATGCGCCGCGGTTCCGCTCGGCGGGTCACGCATGGGCAAATGCGGTGATGAGGACCATCTTTCCGGACAACCGGCGGCGACCTCGAATCGCCGGCGCCGACCCGAAGGCGCTCATTCGGCCCGACGATCGGCCTCGACGAGTTCGCGAACCAGGGCCCGATCCGGGTATCCGGGCTGATCCGCGGCCTCCACCGGGAGCTGACGGACGATCAATTCGTACCCCTGTACGAGTATGCGACTCGGAGCCTGTGGCAAGACCGTGACGATCCGGTGCACATCCGTACCCTCCGCGGCCTCCAGCAACCACTCCCAGGTATCACCGGGCGAATCGAGTCCCTCGGGGCCCCGGTCGAGATGGAGCACCGTGTGCGCGCCTTCGAGGACGGCGCCCAGGCGCTGCGGATCGGACAGGTCGCTCACCGCGACCCGGATGCCGGCGGCGCGCAACGCCCCGACGGCGGCGCGGGTGCGGACGGTGGCCCGTACCTCCCCGCCCATGGCGGCGAGTTCGAGCGCGACGGCACGACCGAGGGGCTGATCGGCCCCCGTGACGACAACGGGCATGCCGGCAACCTAACTTAAACCCGGCTTTGGTGAAGCTCGGGTGAAGACGGAAGCACGCGCCCCCGCACGGGGCCCGCGGAACGACTTGAGGCGCCGTTCCGCGCTCGGCCAGTAGGGAAGTAACTCTCGGTTAGTCGACAAAGTCACGAAACCCGGCAGAACGGGTTAAATCATAGGCCGAATCGGCGGAATGTTCGCCTCGGCCGCAACCGTGTGTGGCGACACTCGTTGAGAGCGGGGGCTTCCATGTCACTCTCCCGAGCGAAGCCGGGCCGATCGGCTGGATTGTGGTCACCATTTGCGACAACTTGGTCACACGAAGTCGCCGACCAGGCCGGATCGTTCGGCCCGCGCAGCGGCAGTGGCGTACCTGATGACGCGCCGTACCTGATGACGCCCCGGGCCTGCCCGGGATTCGCGACACACACGGAGGATCCACATGAAGCGCAAGCTCGGCACCCTCGCCGTGGCCCCCATCGCCGCCGGTCTGCTCTTCCTCGGCGCGGGCGCAGCGTTCGCCGACGGCGGCAACGGCACTGTCGGCGACAACGGCTCGACCGCGTCCACCACGACCTCCTCCACCACCAACAGTGGCAGTGGCAACGTGCTCGGTGGCGTGGACGGCAACTACAACGCCACGCAGCAGAGCGCGACGGGCTCGGGTGCCTCGAACCAGAACAACACCGCGGGCGTCAACGGCAACTCGGGCGTTGTCGTGGTCGACCAGGGCAACGGCAACACCGCGCTGCACGGGTGGCACCCCTGGTTCTGAGCTGACGCGATCGGCCGCACCGACCCGGCCGATCGCCCTTCCGCTGCGGCGGCATCCCTCGGGGGATGCCGCCGCAGCGGCGTTCACGTGTAGGCGCGGGCCCCGGGCGGGAACATCCTGGGGACCGGGACGGGGAGGCGGGCCGTGCAGCTCGAGTGGGAACCGACGAACACCGCGGTCGACGCGCGTGGCGCGCTCGGCGCGTACGGCACCGGCAACGGTCACGTGGCGCCGCCGTGGCCCGGCCGCAGACTGCCGCTCGGCGCGCGCTTCGACGGCACGGGCACCAACTTCGCGCTGTGGGCGGGCGAGGCGGAGTCGGTGGACCTGTGCCTGTTCGAGGAGGCGCCCGACGGCACGCTGCGCGAGACCCGGCTGCCGCTGCGCGAGCAGACCTTCCGGGTGTGGCACGGCTACGTGCCGGGCGTGGGCCCGGGACAGCGGTACGGCTACCGCGTGCACGGGCGCTGGGAGCCCGCGCGCGGCGCCCGATGGAATCCGGCCAAGCTGCTGCTCGACCCGTACGCGCGGGCCGTGGACGGCGGGTTCGTCCTGGACGACGCGGTCTTCGGACACGAGCGCGGGCGCGAGGACACCGTCCGGGACGACCGCGACTCGGCCGCGTTCGTCCCCAAGTCGGTCGTGGTGGCCGACGACGCCGACTGGTCGCACGACCGGCGGCCGAAGATCCCGTGGGCCGAGAGCGTCATCTACGAGCTGCACGTCAAGGGTTTCACCGCGCGCCACCCGCGGGTGCCCGAGCAGCTTCGCGGCACCTACGCCGGCCTGGCGCACCCGGCGGCGATCGACCACCTGGTCCGGCTCGGAGTGACCGCGGTCGAACTGCTGCCGGTGCATCAGTTCGTGTCCGAGGAGCACCTGTTGCGCGGCCGGCGGACCAACCACTGGGGCTACAACACGGTCGGCTTCTTCGCGCCGCACGCGGGGTACAGCTCGGCGGGCGGGCGCGGCGGCCAGGTGTACGAGTTCCGGAACATGGTGCACGCGCTGCACGAGGCCGGCGTCGAGGTGATCCTGGACGTCGTCTACAACCACACCGGCGAGGGCGGCCCGGGCGGCCCGACGCTGTGTTTCCGGGGCATCGACAACGGGGGCTACTACCGCCTGGCCGGCGGCGGCCGGCACTACACCGACTTCACCGGCTGCGGGAACACGCTCAACGTGGTCCAGCCGCACGTGCTCCAGCTGATCACCGACTCGCTGCGCTACTGGGTGACCGAGATGGGCGTGGACGGGTTCCGGTTCGACCTGGCCGCGGCCCTCGCGCGGTCGCGGCACGACGTGGACCGGCTGTCCTCGTTCCTGACCGTCATCGCCCAGGACCCCGTGCTCTCCCGGGTCAAGCTGATCGCCGAGCCGTGGGACCTGGGCGCCGGCGGCTATCAGGTCGGCGCGTTCCCGCCGCTGTGGACCGAGTGGAACGACCAGTACCGGGACGCGGTCCGGGACTTCTGGCGCGGGGCCCGGCCGGACGTGCGCGATCTCGCGTACCGGCTCTCCGGCTCGTCGGACCTGTACCAGCGCGACGGCCGCAACCCGTACGCCTCGATCAACTTCGTCACCGCGCACGACGGCTTCACGATGCGCGACCTGGTCACCTACGAACGCAAGCGCAACGAGGCCAACGGCGAGGACAACCGGGACGGGACCGACAACAACCGCTCGTGGAACCACGGCTACGAGGGCGAGACGGCGGATGTGAACGTGGTGTCGCTGCGCAAGCGGCAGATCCGCAACCTGATCACCACGCTGCTGCTGTCGACCGGCGTCCCGATGATCACCTCCGGCGACGAGATGGGCCGCACCCAGCTCGGCAACAACAACGCCTACTGTCAGGACAACGAGCTGTCGTGGGTGGACTGGTCGGCGCTGGAGTCGCCCGAGTGGCGTCCGCTGCTGGATCTGACCGCGCGGCTGATCCGGCTGCGCCGAGCGCATCCGGTGCTGTGCCGACGAGCGTTCTACTCGGGCCGGCCGGTCGGGCCGGACGGGGTGCGCGATCTCGCGTGGTTCACCCCCGCCGGGCGCGAGATGACCCGCAAGGACTGGTTCGCGCCGACCGCGACGCTGGGGATGTACCTGTCCGGCCTGGACATCGACCGCCGCGGCCCGCGCGGCGAGCGGATCGTGGACGACAGCTTCCTGTTCATCCTGCACGCGTCCTCGCAGCCGATGCGGTTCACGCTGCCGGACGAGCCGTGGGCACACTCGTACGAGGTCGTGCTCGACACCGCCCTGGAGGGTGATCCGATGGCGCGCTACAGCGAGCCGGTCGCGGGCGGGAGCGGGCTGCGGCTCGCGGGGCGATCGGCCATGCTGCTGCGGGTCGAGCACGCGGTGTGGGCCCCCACATGACCCGCCGTACGCTCACGTAGGGTGGTTGTACTCGCCCGCCGTCACCTCGTAGCGAAGGACCGCGCACCATGACGTCCCCGACGCCGATCCTGGTCACCGCCCCGAATTTCCGTGACGCGGGCGGGCACGCCACCGCGGCCGGTCGCAAGGTACGCACGGGCCTCGTGTTCCGCTCCGACGGCCTCGGCGAGGTGGACGCCGCGGACGCCGAGACGCTGGTCCGCCTCGGTATCGGCCTGGTGATCGACCTGCGCTCGGACACCGAGCGCGACCGCGAGCCGGACCGGGTGCCGGTCGGCGCCGAGCTGTTGATCGCGGACGTCATGGGGCGACAGAACGACGAGCTGTTCGGCGAGGTGTTCGCCGACCCCGACCGTGCCGGCGAGCTGCTCGGCGGCACCGCCGGGCGCGACCTGATGTGCGAGGTGTACCGGCGCTTCGTGGCCACCGAGGGCGCGCGGACGGCGTACCGCGACGTGTTCGCGCGGTTGGCCGCCGTCGACGCGCCGGCGGTGTTCCACTGCTCGCAGGGCAAGGACCGCACGGGCTGGACCTCGGCCGTGCTGCTGACGCTGCTCGGCGTGCCGCGCACGGCGATCCTCGAGGACTACCTCGCGAGCACCGTGCACCTGGCGGACAAGAACGCCGAGATCCTGCGGCACATCGCCGAGCGCGGCTTCGACCCGGCGCACCTCAAGCCGGTGTTCGACGTGCACGAGGACTACCTGAACACGGCGTTCTCGACGGCCGAGGAGATGTACGGCTCGGTCGAGGGCTACGTCCGGGAGGGCCTCGGGCTGACGGACGCCGAGGTCGAGCGGCTGCGGTCGCGGCTGCTGACGGCCTGACTCAGCGGCGCGGCGGCCCCCACGGCGGGGGCGGGGGCTGGTTCTGCCAGGCGGGGTGCTGGTTGGGCGGGGCCTGGGGGTTGGGCGGGTAGGGGCCCTGTTGGTAGGGACCCTGCTGGTACGGGCCCGGCTGGTAGGGGGCCTGCTGCCAGGGGTTGGGGGCCTGGTTCGGGAACGGCGTCGGCGTCGGCGCCGGTACCGGGTCGGGCGTGCGGGTCGGGTGCGGCCCGCCGCGGAACGTCACGCCGTGGCGGCTGCGGACCCGGCGGATCTCCCACAGCGACATCACGGTGATCGTGATCGGCCCGCCCAGCGTCCCGATCAGCCGCACGCTCGTCGGCAGCGCGGCCTTCCCGTCGTCGCCGAGGTCGATCAGCGCGCCACACCACGACAGCCACGGCGCGATCACCGCCGGCAGCAGCGGGTGCCCGTCCACCGCGCGGAACAGGTGCTGTGGGATGGCGCGGACCGCGAGGAACCAGAACCGCAGCACCCAAAGCGAGACGACCACGCCCAGGAGCGTGACGATGAACGAGACCGGAGTCATCGTGTCGCCCATGCCCTTGGAGCCGTAGGCCATCGCGCTCAGGCCGCCGAGCGTGGCGGTCGAGACGAGCACGAAGAGCCCGAGCGAGCGCAGTGGCACCATCAGGCTGCGTCGCGTCTCGGCGCGCAGATCGTCCCGGGTCAGCGCGATCATGATGCCGACCGCGATCGGCACCGCGATGATCGCGACGAAGACCGACACGGTGAAGCTCACCATCCAGCCCTCGGCCGCGTCGTCGGTGCGGCCGTAGGTGACGGCGATCCACACGAGCACCGCGAGCCCGAGCCAGGACCGGATCGCGCGCACACGCTCCAGCGGCACGTCCCGCCCGATGAGTCGATAGTCCGGCACGAAGTACCGCTCGGCGACGCGCTTGGGCAGCGGGATCCACCCGAACGCGAACATGGGCTTGCGCTCTTCCGCGAGCGATCCGGGCGGGTAGGGCGATTGCGTCACAACTACGCCTTTCCGAGACGACGCGCCCCCGTACAGGCGCCGACTTGCCCCGATGGTAGGGGTTGTCGGTGCGAAGTCAGACCCTCAGCGCGGCACGCAACGCGTCGGCGATCGCCGCGACGTCGGACAGGGTGCCGTCGGCCACCGCCATGATCAGGTCGAACGCCGCGTCCTCGTCGAGGAGTTCGACGTCGACGCCGTTGTACTCGAGGAAGACCACCGCCGCGACCAGACCGGTGCGCTTGTTGCCGTCCAGGAACGGGTGGTTGGCCACGATCGAGTGCAACAGCGCGGCGGCCTTGGTCCACTGATCCGGGTAGGCGTCCGCGCCGAAGACGGACGTGCCGGGGCGGGCCACGCCGGATTCGATCAGGGCGATGTCGCGGATCCCCGGGTTGCCCGTGGTCTCCTCGGCGACGGCGATCGCGTCGGCGGTGGTGAGCAGGTACACCTCATGCCTCCTTGAGCCGGCGGAGCAGGTCGGGGTGCCGCTCGGCGAACCGGCGGGCGAGTTCGCGGATCCGGGCGTCGGCGTCTTGGCGGGGCTCATCGGACATGGGCGCACCCTACGATCCGTGCGGTCGCTGCGCCCAGTGCTTTGTGGGCCGCGTGGGCTTCCGGTCGTCCCTTCGGGCCTACCTGTTCGACCAGTCCTTCTGCGGGAGCTCGGCGCGGCCCTGGGGGGCTTCGGCGTTGGCGCGGAAGAGGATCGCGGTGGGCGAGACGCCGGTCGGGAGGTCGAACCACAGGTCCTCGACGAGGGTGTCGGAGGCGCCCAGGGTGAAGTCGCGCAACTGGCGCTTGATCTCCATCGATTCGAGGTCCATCCCGAGTTGCGTGCCGTCCGGCAGCACGATGCGCTGTTCCAGGTTGGCGATCTGCACGGTGGTCAGCGCGTTGTTGGCGATCGACACCTTGACCCGACACAGCCGCCCCTTGGCGAAGTGCTCGGCGTGCGTACCGGTGATCCACTCGAGGCCGCAGGTGAGGCCCTGCGCGGTGAACGTGGTCCGGTCACTGAGCACGGGCGGGGCCTTGATCGGTATCTCCCATTCGCGCATGGTCATCCTGAGCGGCTTGTCCTTCTCCGGCCAGTACAACGCCGCCGCGCCCGCGGCCGTCGCCGCACCGATGGCCAGCCCGAGCACGAACCCGATCGCGATCCACTGCCGAATCCGTCGCCGCATCCAGAGGACTTCGACCACCTCGGCCCGTAACTCCTCGATCCTCCTGCCCGCCGGAACCATCCGCCACCCTCCTCTCCATGCCGGAGCCCGCATCGTATGGGCCCACCCGACGACCTGACGAGGCCTTTTGACCACTCCGCGCCCGGACAGAGCCCCGGATGGGCGGAGCCCCCGCCACGAGCGGCCGGGCGGGCGGGCGGCACGCGTTCAGTCAGCCCCGGCCGAATCTCGCGTCGACCGCGCGGTGGACGTCCGTCACGGACACAGCGGCCGCTCCGCGCCTGTGGCCGCCAATGGCGGTGGCGGAGGCCTTGAACATCTTCGGGTAGCGCATGCGGATCACCCGTACTCGTCCGCCCGGTCTGCCACCAGGGGTGCACTTACGTGTCGTCCCGGGTCATGTGACGAGCGTTCCCTGTCACAGCGGAGGATCGACGAGGAGCGGACACCGAGACCCGGCCCCCAGTGAAGGAGTCCCCGTGACCACCGTCGGCCGCGTACCTGTTGGGCCCGCCGTTGCGGGCGACCTCGCGGGTGATCTTGGAGGCCAGGCGACCCAGTTCCGCCGCGATGCGGCCGTAGCTGAGTCCTCTGGCCAATCCGTCGGCGATGCGCGTTCCTCGCCCGTCAGCCTGGCTCCCAGCATCAATGCTCGCTTCCTGTGCTGTCACCCCGAATGGCGAGGTGGATCGAACGGGAGCCGATATGCATTCACCGTCAAATCATTGCAATGCACGCCGTTGTGTTAACAGTCGCCGGGCTGCGCCGCGTCCTCGGATCGCGGCTGGGGTCCGCCCCCTGGTGCTGCCGTGCGACGCGAGGGCGGCCCGGTGGACAAAAGGGATATAGGCTGTACGAAAAACGAGCTGCGGCAATTCGCGATGCGGATATTAGCGGCGCAGTTCGGCCGTGCATTTCGCGATCAAAGTCCGGTGGCACAGTACGGGAAATTCGGAGTACACCGATTCCAAATCTGCCTCACAAGCAGCGCCGAATTCACTCTCTCATGCCTCTTGCGAAACCTCGAAAATGAGTGCGAAGCTCGTCGAGCATCCGCATTTCCCGGCGGATGCGACTGAAATTGGTCGACGCTCCAGGAGTGCAAATTGATTAGGACGAAAACGGCACTGGGCGCCTTGGTGCTCAGCACGGCCGCGTTGGTCGTGGGGCTCGGTACGCCCGCGCAGGCTGCGATCACCCAGAATTGCCGTTCCAACGAAAAGAGCTTCTCGATCCCCGGCAGCCGGGATGTCAGCGTCACGGTGGACCTGTGCGTCCAAAGGGACGGCAGCCGGTACCGTGCCAAGGCATACGTGAGCTGGGGATCCTGGGCGGGCATGCCCAGCAACGCGTTCGACAACTTCAACGTCACGCTGCGCCTCGAACGCAATGACGCCACCCAGAAGAGCCAAGGCGTGAACCTTACCTCCATGATCAACCACCCGAGTGACTACAACCACAACGTCTCATGGCCGACGGCCTGGGTCACGAGCAGCGCGCGAGGGGGCTGGAGCGCCGACGGCGTCGTCGACTACGACATCAACAACGACGGGCGCGGCGGGAAGAAGTGGGATCTCTACGGAAGCCCGCTCATTACCTGATCGCCGCCACCGGTCGAACCTGGCCGGTTCCGGATAGCCGGGCCTGAGTCGCCCGATATCGGGCGGCTCAGGGGCACCAGATGGGCCCCGCGACACGACGTGTCGCGGGGCCTTTCGATTGCCGGCGAGACGAGGAATCGACGCTGGGCCCGCTGATGGGCGTCGCGCGCCTTGTTCTGGGCCGCGGTGAGTTCCGCGGCGGCACGGCGGATCGCCGACGCGATCGCGATCGCCTCGATCGCGCCCGCTTCGAATTCGTCCATGAACCGTTCGAGTTCATTCAAAGCCACGTCGAAGGCACCGTCCACGCGCCGTCACGGATGGGATTGATGATCTGGTCACGGGCCTTCTCGCCCAACGGGTCGACCTGTGAGGCGAGTTTGTGCCAGGCGTCGGCGGCCGGGCCGAGAGTGGTGAAGTTGGCGTCGCGCAGCCTTCGAAACGTGGGATGCCGGCGGCGGACGCGGCCATCGAGTGCAGGTCCGCGGTCTTGACCTCGACCTTGTCGAGGGGACCGCTGGTCTGCCGCGGAATCAGGCCCGGTCGAGCGTCCACGACACGGGGCTGTGGTGCGATCGGTGAGTCGGTCTTCCCCGTGTATAACCACGGGTTTATGGTGCGATCCAACTCTTCCGGCGTCACTGTGGCCCCCGCCCTCTCCCTTGGCGGAAAAGCGTATATGCAGGTCACCCGGACGCGTCCGCCGTATTCCGGGGAGCTTCGGGTTCTGCACAGTCAAGCAATCAGGCGGCAAGAAATCTGGCAAATAGCCAGATTTTTTGCCGATCCTCGATGTGGTGGCCCGACGCGCAACGCGCAGTGGAGACTGGCTCCGAAGGAGGCTCGATGCCCAACAAGTCGCCCGTGTCACGCCCGCGCCGCAGGATCGCGGCCCTGCTCACGGACCTGCGTGAGCAATCCGGGCTCACTCTGGAGGAGGCTGCCGCCGAACTCGGTTGGCACATCTCCAAGGTCAATCGCATCAGCCTCGGTCGACGAGCGCCGTCCGAGACGGACATCCGACAACTGGTCGAGTTCTACGGCCAGCCCGAGGCGATGCAGAAACAACTCAACGCCTGGCGCGAGGAAGATCGCCTGATCGGACGCAAGGCGCCCTGGTGGAAGCCCTACACCAAGGTGCTGTCGGCGGCGTATCTGGAGCTGATCCTCAACGAGCACGATGCAAGTCACGCTTGGGAGTTCCAGCTCAACACCATTCCGGGGCTATGCCAGACCGACGAGTACGCGCGAGCCATCATCTCCGTCGGGCTCAATGCCTACGGCCCGGACCAGATCGCCACTCTCGCCACCGTCCGAACCACTCGGCAGAAGCTTCTGAGTCTGAAGAGCGACCCGCTTGTCTTCACTGGCATCGTCACCGAAGGCGCGCTCCGCGCCCAGGTCGGCGGAACGGATGTGATGCGTCGTCAGCTGGCGCACCTCTTGGCACTTGCCGGCAAGGACAACGTCAGGATCCTTGTGATCCCCTTCACCGCCGGGGCGGCCGTCGCGCAGAACTCCGGCGTGACGATGTTTCGGTTCCCTGACAAGGATGAACCTGAGATCGCGTTCCTCGAAGTCATCGGCAACACCGTGGTCGAGGAGGCGCAGCTGGAGATTTCCCAATTCACCAGGCTGTTCCGGCATCTGGAGACCGAGGCGGCTTCACCGGCGGACTCGATCGCCCTGATTGAACGAGCAATGAAGGAGATGGCATGACTCGGGACCACGAGGCACGGACCGCCACGCCGACCGGCCCCTGGCGGACCGCTACGCACTCCGGCCAACAGGGTTCCTGTGTTGAGGTCGCCCCCCTTCCTGTAGCCGTGGGTGTACGCGACAGTAAGGATCGCAGTCGAGGGCACTTGGAGGTCGCGCCGAGAGCCTGGGTTGCCCTTCTTGGTGCGATAGACATCTGACCCCTGTTTGGGGACTCTCCCAACGCGGTTCGGAGTCTCGGCGACATCCGCGATCTGATCAACGCGGCCATCGAGAAGAAATCGGACCCTGACATGGATCTGCGTGAGATGTATGCGGTCGAACTGGCCGGTGTCGCCTGGACCAAGAGCAGTTACACGGCGAACAACAACGACTGCGTGGAGACCGCGCCCGTTCCCGGTATCGCGGCCACGGCCGTCCGAGACAGCAAGAACACGCAACTGCCCGCCACCCGGGTCTCCCGAGCCGCGTGGGCCGCGTTCGTGACGGCGGCCAAGGCCGGAACGCTTACTGAGGCATGACCCGGGAACGTAAAGCCGACCTCTATGCGCGCGATCTCTCCGGCGTGGTGTGGCGATGTGCCCCCGGCTCCGATCCGGGCGATCGGATCGAGGTCGCCGAGATTCCGGGCGGGGGCATGGCGCTTCGCAATCCTGCGGATCCGGCCGGGGCGATCCAGCGGTACGACAAACGCGAGTGGCGAGCCTTCATGTCCGGCGTCCGCGGTGGGGAGTTCGACCCGGAGGGGTGAGCCGCGTCGGACGCAAAAACGACCGCGGAGCCGGTGGGGGATTGCCCCACCGGCTTCGCGGTCGTCGTGGTGAACCCGATCGGGTGGATCAGAGGTTCGGGTACAGCGGGTGCTTGGCCGCCAGGGCGGACACGCGGGTGGTGAGGGCGGCCTTGCGGGTGTCGTCGTAGCCGGGGAGGAGGGCCTCGGCGATGATGTCCGCGACCTCCTCGAAGTCGGCCTTGTCGAAGCCGCGGGTGGCCAGCGCCGGGGTGCCGATCCGCAGGCCCGACGTGACCATCGCCGGACGCGGGTCGAACGGGACCGCGTTGCGGTTGACCGTGATGCCGATCTCGTGCAGGCGGTCCTCGCCCTGCTGGCCGTTGAGCTCCGAGTCGCGCATGTCCACCAGGACCAGGTGCACGTCGGTGCCGCCGGTGAGCACGGTGATGCCCGCGTCGGTGACGTCCTTGCGGGTGAGCCGCTCGGCGAGGATGGCCGAGCCCTCCAGGGTCCGCTGCTGGCGGTCCTTGAAGTCGTCGGACGCGGCGATCTTGAAGGCCACCGCCTTGCCCGCGATGACGTGCTCCAGGGGACCACCCTGCTGGCCCGGGAAGACCGCCGAGTTGATCTTCTTGGCGTACTCCGCCTTCGACAGGATGACGCCGCCGCGCGGGCCGCCCAGGGTCTTGTGCGTCGTGGTGGTGACCACGTCCGCGTACGGCACCGGGCTCGGGTGCAGGCCCGCGGCCACCAGGCCCGCGAAGTGCGCCATGTCCACCATGAGGTAGGCACCGACCTCGTCGGCGATCCGGCGGAACTCGGCGAAGTCGAGCTGCCGCGGGTAGGCCGACCAGCCCGCGATGATCATCTTCGGCCGGTGCTCCTTGGCGAGGCGCTCGACCTCCTCCATGTCGACCCGGTGGGTCTTCTCGTCGACGTGGTAGGCGACCACGTTGTAGAGCTTGCCGGAGAAGTTGATCCGCATGCCGTGGGTGAGGTGGCCACCATGGGCCAGGTCCAGGCCGAGGATCGTGTCGCCGGGCGTGAGCAGCGCGAACATCGCGGCCGCGTTCGCCGAGGCGCCCGAGTGCGGCTGCACGTTGGCCGCCTCGGCGCCGAAGAGCGCCTTGACCCGGTCGATCGCGAGCTGCTCGACGACGTCGACGTGCTCGCAGCCGCCGTAGTAGCGCCGGCCGGGGTAGCCCTCGGCGTACTTGTTGGTCAGGACGGAACCCTGCGCCTCCAACACCGCCACGGGGGCGAAGTTCTCGGAGGCGATCATCTCCAGGGTGTTCTGCTGGCGGTGCAGCTCGTCGGTGACGGCGGCGGCGACCTGCGGGTCCACCTCGCCCAGCGGACGGTCCAGGATCGTCACGGTTGTCAGCTCCTCGATCGGGTCGATCTCGATCATTCGCCGCAGAACGCGGCGTATTCGTCGGCGGACAGCAGGCCCTCGGCCTTGCCGTCGATGCGCACCTTGAACAGCCAGCCCGTACCGAAGGGGTCGGAGTTCACGAGCGAGGGGTCCTCGGCGACGGCGTCGTTGATCTCGACCACCTCGCCGGAAACCGGCGCGTACATGTCGCTGACCGACTTCGTGGACTCCAATTCGCCGCACGGCTCGCCGGCGACGACCGCTTGGCCGACCTCGGGGAGCTGGACGAACACCACGTCGCCGAGCGCGTCGGCCGCGTGCTGCGTGATGCCGACGGGGGCGGGGGAGGCCGCCTCGTCGATCCACTCGTGTTCCTTGCTGTAGCGCAGGTGCTGGGGTGCGTGCACGGGTCCATTCTCCATTCGAATGAGGTGTGTCTGTTCCGCAGGTGGGTTTGTGGCTGTTTGCGGAAGTATCGGGTCAGCCGCGCTTGTAGAACGGCAGTGCGACCACGTCGACCGGCTCGGCCTTGCCCCGAATGTCCACGGCCAGGCGAGTGCCCGGTTCGGCCCGATCCGACGCCACGTAGGCCATCGCGATCGGGACCCCGAGCGTGGGCGACGGCGCGCCGGAGGTGACCTCGCCGACCCGCTCGCCGGTCTCGGCGTCCACGACCGGGTAGCCCGCGCGCGGGACCCGCTTGCCGGGCGAGGTCAGGCCGACCAGCGTGCGACGCACGTCGTTCTGCGCGGCGGCCAGCGCCTCGCGCCCGACGAAGTCCTCCGGCTTGTCCAGGCGCACGACCCGGCCCAGGTTCGCCTCGTACGGGGTGGTGTCGCGGGTCAGCTCGTGTCCGTACAGCGGCATGCCCGCCTCCAGGCGCAGCGTGTCCCGGCAGGACAGCCCGGCCGGCACCAGCCCGTGCGGCTCGCCGGCCGCCGTCAGCGCGTCCCACAGCGCGACCGAGTCGCCGGGCGCGGCGAACAGCTCGAAGCCGTCCTCGCCGGTGTAGCCGGTGCGCGCGAGCAGTACGGGAATGCCCGCCACCTCGGCGTGCAGGATCGCGTAGTACTTGAGCGCGGGCAGGTCCGCGTCGGTGAGCGAGCCCACGATCGCGGTCGACGCGGGCCCCTGTACCGCGAGCAGCGTGTACTCCTCGGAGGCGTCGCGCACGTTCGCGTCGAAGCCCGCCGAGCGGTGCTTCAGGCTGCCGGCGACGACGTCGGCGTTGGAGGCGTTGGCCACCACCACGAAGTGCTCTTCGCCCAGGCGGTAGACGATCAGGTCGTCGACGATGCCGCCCTCTTCGGTGCAGATCATCGTGTACCGGGCGCGGTCGATCCCGATCTTCGAGACGAATCCGACCAGGGCGTGGTCGAGCGCACGGGCCGCGTCGGGGCCGGTGACCTCGATCTCGCCCATGTGGGTGAGGTCGAACAGGCCGGCGGTGGTCCGCACCGCGGTGTGCTCGTCGCGCTCGCTCTTGTACCGGAGCGGCATCCGCCAGCCGGCGAAGTCGGTCATCGTGGCCCCGAGCGCGTCGTGCACGGCGTCGAGCGGGGTCCGGCGGTCGGTGGTCATGCGAAGACTCCTTCGGAGGGACACCGGGGGCGACACCGGCCCGGTGCGGGCCCAGCCGCCGCGCGGTTCACGGGCGCGGTCGTGGCGCGCGCGTGTGCGGACGCGTGCGCGGCGCGGTGTGCGAGGGGTGGGGATGGATCCTGCGACGAATACTGCGGCGAGTACGAGGACAAAAGGGGGCTCCCTGCCATGGCTTTCAGCCCTTTTCGACCGGAATCGGTCGAAAAGTGGGGTGCCCTCCCCTTCTGTCATCGGAACCTGAGAGCTTCACCGCGGACGCGCGAACGACGCGCGCCCGGCGATTTGCACCGTGGGTGAGTCGCACCGAGGGAGCGACTGCTTTCCAGAAGTGCCTGACCCATGCGGTATCTGTGCCTGAGAGATTCCGGGGAGGAGTTGCTCCTTCGGCGCCCCGCTCGATGGCGAGGACTCTTCCGCGTGGGGTCGACGGCCGGTATTCGGTTGTGCCGGGCATGCTAGCGGTCCTTTACGGCAGCATGCGCGGGGGCACGACGGTTTGTGACACAAAAGGGGAGGGCTCGTGGAGACGGACTCGGCGGGGGCGCATACCGGCGCCGCGACGGGCGGCGTGCTGGTGCCCCGGTCCGTGCACGACCTCCGGGACGAGCGGAACCGGGTCGGGAGCCGGTCGGCGGACCACCGATCCGCGGACCACCGATCGGCGGACCATCGAGGAGAGCACGTGGTCGACGTGCTCGCCTACCCCTCGTCCTGCGTGCTCCTGGTGACCGGACTGCCCGGCGCGGGCAAGAGCACGCTGCTCACCCGCGTGGTGGCCCCGGGCCGCGAGGTCGCGGTGCTCGACGCGGACCGGGTCCGGGCGCGCTGGGCGGTCCGGGCGGGCCGGATCCCCTACCGGGCCTATCGGCCGCTGGTGCGGCTGTCCCACTACGGCGAGGTGGCCAGGGCGCTGCGCGCGGCGGGCGTGGTCGTCGTGCACGACAGCGGGCGCAATCCGATCCTGCGCCGCATCCTGGTGCTCGCCGCCCGCCGACGCGGGATCCCGGCGCACGCGCTGCTCCTGGACGTGACGGCCCATCAGGCGCTTTCCGGCCAACGCGAACGCGGGCGCGGGGTGTCCACGTCGGTGTTCGCCCGGCACCATCGCCAGTGGCGCGACCTGCTCGCGCGGCTCTCGCCGTGGCTGGAGGCCGGCCCCACGCTCGGGGCGGCACCCGGCGGGTTCGCGTCCTGTGTACTGCTCGACCGACCGGCCGCCCGCCGGCTCAACCGGATCGTCTTCACCGACCCGGTCCTCCGACAGGCCCGACGGCAGCCGCCGGTCGAGTCGTAAACTGCGGCGGACACAGAGGAGCACCACCATGCCGTTCCCGGCCAATCCCGTGGAGAGCGCGCTCGTCGCGGCGATGGGGGACTCGTCCCGGGCCGAGGCCCTGTTCGAGGCCCTCGCCGAGGCGGACGTGTGGGTGCCGCTGCCCGAGGGCGGCTCGCGGGCGGACACCGAACTGACCCTGCCGACCACCGAGATCGACGGCCGACCCTATGTGCCGGTGTTCTCGTCGGAGGAGGAGTTCCGCCGGGTCGCCGGGCCGATGGCGTTCACCGTCGCGCCGATGCGCGAGTTCGCGCGCGGGCTGCCGCCGCACGTCGGCATCGCGGTCAACCCCGGTGGCGAGGTGGGCATCCCGATCCCGCCGCCGGGCGTCCTGGAGTTGGCCCGGCTGCCCGGCGCGGGCCGGCGCGGCGCTCGGGTGCGGCTGTACGAGCCGGACGAGGAGCCGATGGACTTCCTGATCGCGGCCGCCGACGAGTTCACCCACGTGCCGGTCGTGCTGAGCGCGCGCCGCGGCCTCGGGGTCGTCGAGTCGGAGCCGCCGTGCCTGTTCGTCGGCGTCGAACTGGACCGCTGGCAGGAGGAGGACCGGCTCGCCGCGGTCGGCGCCCTGGAGCGCGCGCTCGGCCGCGCCGCGTGCCCGTGGCCGGTCAACGTGGTGCTGCTGGACGTGGCCCAGGATCCTGTGGGGGACTGGATGCTGGAGCAGACCCAGCCGTTCTACCTGCGGGCCGACCAGCGCTAGCCCGCGGGCCGCACGGCGGGGCACGGCGCTCGCGCGGCACGCGGCGTCGGGAGAACGATCGCCGACAAATCGTCGGCATCGGAACATCGGTACATCCGTTCGGGGAGGACGTCGTGAACCAGGTCGAGCAGGCATTGAGCCAGATGGCGCCCGGGCGTTACGACACGTACGAGCAGCTCCTGGAGGCGCTCACCGGCGCCCACGTGTGGATGCTGCTGTGGCAGGGGCAGCCGGGCAGCCCGGACGCGCAGTACGGGAACATGGACGTGGCCGGCTGGCGCTACGCCCCGGCGTTCACGTCCGAGGAGCAGATGCGGGCGAGTGGTTGGGACCGCTCGTTCGAGGTCTGCCCGGTCACCGAGATCGCCTCGTCGCTGTACACCGACCACTGGGGCCTGTGGCTGAATCCGCACGCTCAGGGCGGCGGCGTCGGGGTCCCCTACCTCGACCTGCGGCGGATCGTCGGCGGCCTGGACCGGCTGATGGCCGGCCCCCTGGAGGTCGGCGAACCGACCCTGTGGGACCCGGCGTTCTACGCGGTGCTCGGCGGCCTGCTGTTCCAGACCCAGGTGGTGCGAGCCGCGCACCGGGCCTGGGTGCGGCCCACGATCGGACCGGAACGACTCGTGATCGGCTTGCGCCTGACGGACAATCAGCCCGCCACGATGCAGAGGATGCGCGATGCGATGGCCCGCGCCTCGGAGGGCGCGCCCGCCGGCCTGACGCTGTCGTCGGTCGCGCTCGACGACCCCTTCGACCCGGTCGCGGCATGGATGCGGGACAACACCCGGCCGTTCATCGGGATCGACATGCTCGACGAGGCCGCGCGCAATCGGACGTGACTGTCCGGGGGCAACAGGCACTGATGCCCCCGAAAAACTGACGTTACGTCATCAACCGCTGCCTTGTTGTGATTTCGTGACCGATCTACGCGGATCAACAGGTGAATCGTGTCGCCGTAATCACGGTTCAGTAAAGGTATTCCTCCACCCCTGTTCGTGACCCGCGTCACGGAGGAGTCTCACCCGGACGACAGATCCCGAAGATCATCGGGATCTCAAGGCCGGGTACGGCGACGAGGATCGGCGATCCCGAGCCGCCGTCGCATCCGTGAGCGGGGAGGGTCGATCCATGACGGCACCGATCGAGACCACCGGTGTGGCCCGAGAGGCGCATCCCGAGGCGATCGCCGAATCCGCCGGCGTACGCATCGAGGGACGCTCGCTCGGCCAGATCGCGTGGGCCCGATTCCGCCGCGACAAGGTCGCGATGGCCGGTGGTGTCGTGATCGTCTTCATGGTGCTGGTCGCGCTCTTCGCGCCGCTGATCACCTCGGTCGTCGGTGGCGGGCCCACCGAGTACCACGACGATCTGCTCGACCCGGTGTTGAACATCCCCACCGGCAGCTTCGGCGGCGCGAGCCTGGATCATCCGCTCGGGCTGGAACCGGTCAACGGCCGCGACATCTTCTCGCGCATCGTCTACGGCGCCCGGATATCGATGCTCGTGGCCTTCCTGGCCACGCTCCTGTCCGTGGTGATCGGTGTCGTCCTCGGCACCGCGGCGGGCTACTTCGGCGGTTGGATCGACGCCGTGATCAGCCGCGCGATGGACGTCTTCCTCGCGTTCCCGCTGCTCCTGTTCGCGATCGCGATCGGCAGCAGCCTCCAGGGCGAGGCCTTCGGCCTCAAGGGCGACACGCTGCGTGTCACCGTCCTGATCTTCGTGATCGGCTTCTTCAGCTGGCCCTACATCGCCCGCATCGTGCGCGGCCAGACGTTGTCCCTGCGCGAACGCGAGTTCGTCGAGGCGGCCCGCAGCCTCGGTGCCACCGACCGGCACATCATCTTCCGCGAGCTGATGCCGAACCTGGTCGGTCCGATCCTCGTGTACTCCACGCTGCTCATCCCGACGAACATCCTGTTCGAGGCCGCCCTGTCCTTCCTCGGGGTCGGCGTCCAGGAACCCACCGCCTCGTGGGGCGGCATGCTCGCGCGTGCCGTCCCGCGGTATGAGGACGCCCCGATGTTCATGGTCGTCCCCGGAGTCACGATCTTCATCACCGTGCTCGCGTTCAACCTGCTCGGCGACGGGCTTCGAGACGCCCTCGATCCGCGCAGCCGCTGAATATTCCGTAGGTCCCCACGAGGAGGCACGACCAGCGATGAAACACCCGGTAACTCGCAGGCGCAGGGCCCAAGCGCTGATCGGCATGGTGGCCGTGACCGCGCTGGCCGCCACCGCGTGCGGTGGCGGAGGCGGCGGCACGAAGAAGTACCAGCCGAGCAACAAGGCCATCACCGAGGTCGTCAACAAGTCCGACAAGAAGGGCGGCACGCTCAAGCTCGTCAGCGCGGACAAGTTCGACTCGCTCGACCCGGGCGACATGTACTACGCCTCGGCGTGGAACTTCTCCCGCCTGATGGCCCGCCCGCTGCTGACCTTCAAGCCCGCCCCGGGCAACGCGAGCTACGAGTTCGCGCCGGACCTGGCCACCGATGTCGGCAAGACCGACGACGGCGGCAAGACCTGGACGTACCACCTGCGCAAGGGCGTCAAGTACGAGGACGGCACCGAGGTCAAGGCCTCGGACGTCAAGTACGCGGTCGAGCGGTCCTTCGACAAGGAGATCCTGCCGAACGGGCCGGCGTACTTCTCGCAGTACCTCGACCCGGACGGCACGTACAAGGGCCCGTACAAGGACTCCGCGCCCGACAAGCTCGGCCTCAAGGCGATCGAGACGCCGGACGACTACACCATCGTCTTCAAGATGAAGCAGCCGTTCGCGGACTTCAACTACCTCGCCGCGCTGCCGCAGACCGCGCCGGTCCCGCCCGCCAAGGACACCGGCAAGGAATACGTCAAGCACCCCCTCGCCTCCGGCGCGTACATGGTCGACGGCCAGTACGAGCCCGGCAAGGCGGTCAACCTGGTCCGCAACCCGCACTGGGACCCGGCGACGGACCCGCTGCGCAAGGCGCTGCCGGACCGGATCGAGCTGCTCGAGAAGCAGGACGCGAACGACGTCGACAACCGGCTCTTCGCCGGCACGGCGCAGCTCGACGTCGTCGGTACGGGTGTTCAGGCCGCGGCCCAGAACAAGATCCTGACCGACCAGAAGCTCGCCTCGAACTCGGACGACGCGGTCTCCGGTGCGCTGGCATACCTGGCGGTCAGCTCCAAGACGCCGCCGTTCGACAACGTGCACTGCCGGCGCGCGGTGCAGTACGCGGTCAACAAGAAGCAGATGCAGCGCGCGGTCGGTGGTGAGGTCGGTTCCGACATCGCCACGAACCTGATGCCGCCGACGCTGGCCGGGTCCAAGGTCTCGGACATGTACCCGAACGGCTCGGACCAGACCGGTGACGTCGCCAAGGCCAAGGACGAGCTCAAGCAGTGCGGGAAGGCGGACGGCTTCAGCACGGTCCTGACCGCCCGCAGCAACCGCCCCAAGGAGGTCGCGGGCGCGACGTCGGTGCAGAACGCACTGGCCAAGGTCGGCATCAAGATCGAGATCCGCCAGTACCCCTCGGGTGACTACTTCACCCAGTTCGCCGGTGTCCCGAAGTGGGTGGCGGACAACAAGGTCGGCATCATGTTCATGCAGTGGGGTCCGGACTTCCCGACCCAGTTCGGCTTCTTCCAGCAGATAGTCGACGGTCGCGCGATCAAGCCGGCCGGCGGCACGAACCTGTCGGAGCTGAACGACCCGGTGGTCAACGGTCTGATCGACAAGGCCACCACCACCATCGACCCGGCCCAGAGCGCGGCCATCTGGCAGGAGCTGGACCAGAAGGTCATGGACTCGGCGGTGATCGTGCCGTTCGGCTGGACCAAGTCGCTGCTCTACCGTCCGCCGAACGTGACCAACCTGGTCGTCACGCCCGCGTACTCGGGTATGTACGACTACCTCAACATCGGTATCCAGTAAGCCTGCGACGAGGTCAGTAGCCCGAAGGAGAGGTGAAGGCCCGTCAGTTCCGGCACGGGGAGCGGTGATCCCGCTCCCCGTGCCGGACCGGGTCGCCGGCTCATGATTTTCTATCTGCTCAGGCGGCTGGCGGGAGCGGTGGTGCTCCTGTTGATCGTCACCATGGCGGTCTTCGCCATCTTCTTCCTGATCCCGCGTCTGGGAGGCGCCACAAGCGACCAACTCGCCGCGCGATACGTCGGCAAGTCGCCTACTCCCGCGGCCATTTCGCAGGTCAAGCACAGCCTCGGGCTCGACAAGTCGGTGCCCGAACAGTACGGAAAGTTCGTCAAGGGCCTGGTCGGCGGCAAGGACTACGACACCGGTGTGCGCAAGGTGCACTGTGCGCCGCCGTGCCTGGGCTTCTCGTTCCGCAACAACCTGGAAGTGTGGCCGCGGCTGCTCGACCGGATCCCGGTCACGCTCTCCCTCGCCGCCGGCGCCGCGGTGATCTGGCTGGCCGCGGGTGTGTCGATCGGCGTGATCTCGGCACTCAAACGCGGCAGCATCTGGGACCGGCTGTCGATGGGCTTCGCGTTGGCGGGTGTGTCGCTGCCACCCTTCTTCACGGGCCTGGTGGCGCTGGCCCTGTTCAGCTATCAATGGCCCATCTTCAAGGGCGTCCATTACGTGCCACTACTGGATAATCCGGGCAGTTGGGCCTGGAACCTGATCCTGCCGTGGTTGACGCTCGCCTTCCTGTACGCCGCGTTGTACGCGAGACTCACGCGCGCCGGCATGTTGGAGACGATGAGCGAGGACTACATCCGCACCGCCCGGGCCAAGGGCCTGCGCGAGCGGGACGTGATCGTCAAACACGGCCTGCGTGCGGCGCTCACGCCGATCCTGACTATCTTCGGCATGGACGTCGGACTGTTGCTCGGCGGCGCGATCCTGACCGAACAGGTCTATTCACTCGACGGCATCGGCAAGTTCGCCGTCGAGGCGATCACGCAGCAGGATCTGCCCGAAGTGCTCGGCGTGACCATGGTCGCCGCCGTCTTCGTGATCCTGGCCAACCTCGTCGTGGACCTGCTCTACGCGGTCGTCGATCCCCGGGTGAGGAACTGATGCCCCGTCTGTTGCCGCGCCGCAAGCGGGACTCCGCGGCCGAACTGCCCCAGCTCGCCCCGGCCGGCCCGCCGCCGGATCCGGAGAACTTCCTCGAAGTGCGGGACCTCACCGTGCACTTCCCCACCGACGACGGCCTGGTGCGCAGCGTCGACGGGGTGAACTTCGCGCTACAGCGCGGCCGTACGCTCGGCATCGTCGGCGAGTCCGGCTCGGGCAAGAGCGTGACCTCGCTCGCGATCATGGGCCTGCACGGCAACACCAGTGCCCGGATCGGCGGCGAGATCTGGCTCGACGGTCAGGAACTGGTGCGCTCCACGCGCGAGCAGGTCCGACTGATGCGCGGCCGGCGGATGGCGATGATCTTCCAGGACCCGATGTCCTCGATGCACCCGTACTACACGGTCGGGCATCAGATCATCGAGGCATACCAGGTGCACAACGAGGTCACCGGCAAGCAGGCCCGCACGCACGCGATCGACCTGCTCGGCCGGGTCGGCATCCCGCGGCCCGACCGCCGCGTGGACGACTACCCGCACCAGTTCTCCGGCGGCATGCGCCAGCGGGCGATGATCGCGATGGCGCTCAGCTGCGACCCGGAACTGCTGATCGCGGACGAGCCGACCACCGCGCTCGACGTCACCGTGCAGGCCCAGATCCTGGACCTGATCCGGGAACTGCAAAGGGAGTTCAACTCCGCGGTCGTGATGATCACGCACGACCTGGGCGTGGTCGCCGAACTCGCCGACGACGTACTCGTGATGTACGGCGGGCGGGCGGTCGAGCACGGCGCCTCGCGCACCCTGTTCGAGCAGCCCCGACACCCCTATACCTGGGGCCTGTTGAGCTCGCTGACCCGGCTCGACCGCGCGCGCCAGGAGCGGCTGATGCCGATCAAGGGCAGCCCGCCGAGCCTGATCTCGCTGCCGTCCGGCTGCGCGTTCCGCACCCGTTGCCCCTACGCGGACAGCAACGACGGCCGGGAGAAGACCGAGGTCCCGGAACTGCTGGAGATCGGACCGGGCCACCGCACCGCGTGTCACCTCGATCCGGGGGAGCGCGAGCGGATCTGGACCGAGGACGTCAGGCCGCGGCTGTGAGCGAGACGGTGAACGTGGACGCGAGCACGGGCGGCAACGCGGATGGCCAGGCGAACAGGAACGCGGAAGTGACCGAGGGTGGCCGAGCGGGAGACGACGTGAAAGCTGCGGAGGCCGCCGAGGCCGGGGCTCGGGCGAAGCAGGGCGAGGTGCTCGTCCGGGTTCGGGGACTGCGCAAGCACTTCCCGATCCGGAGCGGGATGACGCGGCGCCGGGCCGGCACGGTCAAGGCCGTGGACGGGCTGGACTTCGACATCCGCGAGGGCGAGACGCTCGGCCTGGTGGGCGAGTCGGGCTGCGGCAAGTCGACGACCGGGCGGATGGTGATGCGACTGCTCGATCCGACCGAGGGCACGATCGAGTTCGGCGGGCGCGACCTCACCAAGCTCTCGCGCGCGAAGCTGCGGCCGCTGCGCCGCGACTTCCAGATGATCTTCCAGGACCCGCAGTCCTCCTTGAACCCGCGGCACACCGTCGGCACGATCGTCGGCCTGCCGTTTCGGTTGCAGAAGGTCACTCCGGAGGGCGGGGTCAAGAAGGCCGTCCAGGAGTTGTTGGAACTGGTCGGGCTCAGCCCCGAGCACTACAACCGGTATCCGCACGAGTTCTCCGGCGGTCAGCGGCAGCGGATCGGGATCGCCCGGGCGCTCGCGCTGCGGCCCAAGCTCGTGGTCGCCGACGAGCCGGTCTCCGCGCTCGACGTGTCGATCCAGGCGCAGGTGGTCAACCTGCTCGACGACCTGCAGAGCGAGTTCGGGCTGACGTACCTGATCATCGCGCACGACCTGTCGGTGGTCCGGCACACCAGCGACCGGGTCGCGGTGATGTACCTCGGGAAGATCGTCGAGATCGCGGACCGCGAGGACCTGTACGACTCGCCCAAGCACCCGTACACGGTCGCGCTGATGTCGGCGGTCCCGGTGCCGGACCCCGCGCGGCGCGAGACCCGCGAGCGGATCCTGCTCAAGGGCGACGTGCCGAGCCCGATGGATCCGCCGCCGGCATGCCGGTTCCACACGCGGTGCTGGAAGGCACAGGAGATCTGCTCGACGGTGGAACCGCCGCTCGCGGAGATCAAGCCCCGGCATCAGGTGGCCTGCCACTTCCCGGAGAACATGCCGGACGGGGACGGCGCGGGCGCCGGCGAGGTGATCGCGTTGGTGAAGCAGAGGGAGAAGCCCGAAGCGGCCGGGGAAGCCGGGGAAGCCGCAGAAGCTGCGGAGACCGCGGAAGCCGGGGAAGCCGGCAACGCGGACACACCGGCATCACCGGCCCCATGAGCATCGGTCGATACCCGGCGGTGTAGAACATCCGTTATGTCACCCGAGGTGCCGCCCGAGGTCTTCCATCACACGCTCCAGCAGGTCCTCGACCTGATCGGGATCTTCGTGTTCGCGGCGGCGGGCGCGCTGATGGCCGTCCGGAAGAACTTCGATGTCATCGGGATCACCCTGCTCGCCGAGGTCACCGCACTCGGCGGCGGGGTGATCCGCGACCTCATCATCGGCGCGGTGCCGCCCGCGGCCTTCACCGATCTCGGCTACTTCAGCGCTCCGCTGATCGCGGCCGGGCTGGTGTTCTTCCTGCATCCCCAGGTCGAGCGGATCATGTCGGCGATCGACGTGCTGGACGCGGCCGGGCTAGGGCTGTTCTGTGTGACCGGCACCGCGAAGGCGTATTCGTACGGGCTGAACCCGATCCCGGCCGCGGCGCTGGGGGTCACCACCGCCGTCGGCGGCGGCGCGTTGCGGGACGTGCTCGCCCGCGAAGTGCCCACGTTGCTGCGCTGGGACCGGGAGATCTACACCGTTCCGGCGCTGCTCGGGGCGGGCATCACGGCCGCGCTCCTCGAGTTCGACCTGTTCGGCCCGGCGACCGCCCTGGCGGCCGTGATGTTCGCGTTCCTGCTGCGTGTACTGGCCCTGCGGCGGGGGTGGCGGGCGCCGCGGGCCTGGCGCCGCAACTCCGGGACCAGCGCCGACGAGAGCTGAGCCGGCAGGCTCAGCGCCGCCACTCATAAGAGTGGACCGTGCCCAACACACCCCGGAACGCGTTGCAACAGGATGTGTGGGAGATCCAGCAGCCGTTGACCTACGACCACCGGCCGACCGAACCAGAGGACGTGCGCCGGCTTCGGCGACTCGTCGCGTACCCGACCGCAGTGCTGCTGTCCTGGCGATTGTGGCTCGACCGTCTCCTGCCCGGTGGGCCGCGCTACGGACGGGTGTACGGCCGCCCGCGTCGGCGCCCGCGCGCACCCGACTAAGCTGCGCAGTGCGATGGCCTACTTCGATCACGCGGCGACCACCCCGATGCGCCCTTCGGCAATCCGGGCCATGACCGTACAGCTTGCCCAGCTTGGCAACCCTTCCTCGTTGCACGCGTCCGGGCGACGCGCGCGCCGAGTGGTGGAGGAGTCCCGCGAGGCGCTGGCCCATGCGTTGGGTGCGCGACCGAGCGAGATCGTCTTCACCGCCGGGGGGACCGAGGCCGACAACCTCGCCGTCAAGGGGATCTACTGGTCCCGGATCGCGGCGGACCCGGCCCGGCGACGCGTGCTGGTCAGTCCCGTCGAGCACCACGCGGTGCTCGACCCGGTGTTGTGGCTGGAGTCGGCCGAGGGCGCCGTCGTCGAGTGGCTCGACGTCGACGCGGAGGGGCGGGTACAGCCCGACACCCTGCGGGCGGCGATCGAGCGTGATCCGGCGTCGGTGGCACTGGTGTCGGTGATGTGGGCCAACAACGAGGTCGGCACGGTCGAGCCGATCGCCGAGCTGGTCGAGATCGCCCACGAGTACGGCATCCCGTTCCACTCGGACGCGGTCCAGGCGGTCGGCCAGATCCCGGTGGACTTCGCGGCGACCGGCCTCGACGCGATGACCGTCACCGGGCACAAGTTCGGCGGCCCCGGCAACGCGGGCGCGCTCGTGCTCGGTCGCGGCATCTCGCCGGTGCCGGTGCTGCACGGCGGCGGCCAGGAGCGCGACGTGCGCTCCGGCACGCTGGACACCGCGTCGATCGCGGCGTTGGCGACGGCGGCCGAGGAGTCGGTACGCGAACAGCCGCGGTACGCGCGGCGGGTGGGCGCGCTGCGGGACGAACTGGTCCGGCGGATCATCGAGGCAGTGCCGGACGCGCAGCTCAACGGCGACCGGCGGCTCGACCCGGCCCACCGGCTGCCCGGCAACGCGCACTTCTCGTTCCCGGGGTGTGAGGGCGACTCGCTGCTGCTGCTGCTGGACGCGCGCGGGATCGAGTGCTCGACCGGGTCGGCCTGCTCGGCCGGGGTCGCGCAGCCCAGCCATGTGCTGTTGGCGATGGGCGCGGACAGTGCGCGGGCACGCGGGTCGCTGCGGTTCAGCCTGGGGCACACGACCACGGACGCCGAGGTGGCGGAGCTGGCCGAGGCGATTTTGCCGGTGGTGACGCGGGCGCGGTCGGCGGGCTCGGTGTCGCCGCGGCGATAGGTGGGGCGATGGATCGGTGGGTGGAGCCTCCCGGCTCGGGTAATCCCCTCGGGGGTCGGGCCCGGGACCACGTACTCTTGAGTCGCCATGTCTGATCACACGCTTTTCCCCGCCAACGGCCGCCGCCTCCGGGTGCTCGCCGCCATGTCCGGCGGGGTCGACTCCGCCGTTGCCGCCGCGCGAGCGGTCGAGGCCGGACACGACGTGGTCGGTGTCCACCTCGCGCTCTCGGCCAAACCCGCGACGCTGCGCGAGGGTGCCCGCGGCTGCTGCACGATCGAGGACTCGCGGGACGCGCGGCGGGCCGCGGACGTGATCGGCATCCCCTTCTATGTGTGGGACATGGCCGAGCGCTTCCGCGAGGACGTCATGGACGACTTCGTGGCCGAGTACAAGGCGGGGCGTACGCCCAACCCGTGCCTGCGCTGCAACGAGAAGATCAAGTTCGCGGCGCTGCTCGACAAGGCGCTGGGGCTGGGCTTCGACGCGGTGTGCACGGGCCACTACGCGCAGATCGTCGAGCACGACGACGGCTCGCGCGAGCTGCACCGCTCGGTCGACATGGGCAAGGACCAGTCGTACGTGCTGGGCGTGCTCGACACCGACCAGCTCGCACACGCGATGTTCCCGCTCGGCGGCGACAACAAGGGCGACGTGCGGGCCGAGGCCGAGCGGCGTGACCTCGCGGTCGCGCAGAAGCCGGACAGCCACGACATCTGCTTCATCGCCGACGGCGACACCCAGGGCTTCCTGGCCAAGCACCTGGGCACCGAGCGCGGCGACATCGTCGACGCCGGCGGCGTCAAGCTCGGCGAGCACGACGGGGCCTACGGCTACACGATCGGCCAGCGCAAGGGCTTGCGGATCGGCCGGCCGGCGGCGGATGGCAAGCCGAGGTACGTGCTGGACATCTCGCCGGTGAACAACACGGTGACGGTGGGACCGGTGGAGGCCCTGGACGTCGACCGGCTCGTCGGCATCCGGCCGCGGTGGTGCGGTCCGGCACCGACGGGGTCCATCGCGTGCACGGCGCAGGTGCGCGCACACGGCGAGGAGACGTCGGCGACCGCGGAGGTCGTGGGCGACGAGGTCCGAGTGCGCCTGGCCGAGCCGATCAGGGGCATCGCCCGGGGCCAGGCGGTGGTCCTGTACGACGGGACACGCGTCATCGGGTCGGCGACGATCGACGGGACGGCGTAGGGCGGGCGAAGCGGGAGCCGCGGCTCAGTCGTCCGAGCGGGTGCTCCTCGCGGCGGAGCGCGCGGATTCGGTGATCTCGTGGAGGGTGGCCGAGTGTGGCCCTCCAGGGCCCTGTGGTCGGAACTGCTGCTGCGGCGACGGCCGGCGCGCCGGAACGACGGGTGTCGGGGCGGGGCAAATAGTGGGGTGACCCGCTGTCCCGCTGTCCCGCCGATAATGGCCGGCCGGCCGGCTCGCTTCGGTCCTACCCTTGGCCGTTCCGATCTTCCCGAAGGCCGAGGAGTACCAGCGCCCATGCCCTCCATCGTCAAACACATCACATTCGACTGTGCCGCGCCGCACGAGCCGTACGAGCTCGCGCGGTTCTGGAGCCAGGTGCTCGGGCATCCGGTCGATCCCGGGGACGCGCCGGGCGACGACGAGGTGGCCCTGGAGGTGCCCGCCGGGCAGCCGACGCTGTTGTTCGTGCGCGTACCGGAGAACAAGACGCTGAAGAACCGGGTGCACCTCGACCTGGAGCCGGACCGCCCGCGCGACCGGGAAGTGGAGCGGGTGGCCGCGATCGGCGGGGTCATCGTCTCCGACATGCGCAAGCCGAACGGCCGCGGCTGGGTGGTCTTCGAGGACCCGGCAGGCAACGAGTTCTGCATCGAGGGCAGCGCGGCCGAGCGCGCCGCGGCCGAGCAGCGCGACAAGGCGGCGGCCGAGGCGCAGTGAGGCCCCGCCCGGGTGGGCGGGCGGGCGTGACAGGACCTCGGCCAGCGAGGCGCGAGTAGCGGGCGCGGCCCGGGCGGCCGACCCCGAAGCCGAAGGCGTCACCGCACATCCGCCCGCCGATGACGATGCGCCTCCACCGGCCCCACCGGCGTCGCGTGCCCGCCCACCCCGTGCCGCAGCAGCCAGGCCGTCGCCTCGTCGCTCGGCAGCGCCTTCGACATCAGCCAGCCCTGCGCCGAATCGCAACCCAGCTCGCGCAGCCGCTGGTACGTCGCCTCGTCCTCGACGCCCTCCGCGACCACCCGCAACCCCAGCGAGTGGGCCAGCTGCACGATCGAGCAGACGATCGCCGCGTCCTCCTCGTTCATCGTCAACCGGGCCACGAACGACCGGTCGATCTTGATCTCGCTCACCGGAATGTGTCGCAGATGCACGAGCGAGGAGTACCCCGTCCCGAAGTCGTCCAGGGACAACCGCACCCCCAACCGCCGCAGCGCGTCCAGGGATTCGGCGGCCCGTTGCGGCTCCTCCAGCAGTACCCGCTCGGTGATCTCCAACTGCAACGCCTCGGCCGACACGTCGTGTTCGCGCAGCCCGGCCGCCACCGAGTCCGCGAACGACGGGACATGGATGTCCCGCGCGGAGATGTTCACCGCGACCGGGACGTCGATCCCCTCCGCGTGCCAGCGCGCGACCTGGTCGAGCGCGACGTCCACCACATACCGCGTCAGCCGCGGCATCAGCCCGGTCTGTTCCGCGAGCAGCACGAACTCCTCGGGCGAGACCTGCCCCCTGGTCGGATGCCGCCACCGCACCAGCGCCTCGCAGCCGTCCACCCGGCCGTCCGCGAGCCGGATCTTCGGCTGGTAGTGCAGCTCGACCTCGTGGTTGTCCAGGGCCCGCCGCAGATCGCCGAGCAGCAGCAGCTTGTCGCGCGTGTTGACGTCGCGCGAGTCGTCGTACAACTCCACGCCGCTGCGCGAGCGCTTGGCCAGGTACATCGCGACATCGGCGAACTGCAGCAGACCGAGCACGTCCGCCGCGTGCTCCGGGAAGATCGCGACCCCGACGCTCGCCTCCACGTCCAGGGTCAACTCGTCCAGATCGAACGGCTCGCCCAGCCGATCCACGATCCGCTGCGCGAGACCCAGCACGACCTCGTGGGCCGCCTGCCGATCGGTGTCCAGGTCCAACCCCGGTAACAGCAGCGCGAATTCGTCCCCGCCCAACCGTGCCACCGTGTCGCCGGGCCGGACCAGTGTCTCCAGGCGGGCGCCCACCTGCTGTAACAGCCGGTCGCCGGCCACGTGCCCCAGCGTGTCGTTGACCTCGTGGAAGCGATGCAGATCGAGCAGCAGCAGCGCGGCCCGCCCGCCGCGTCCGCCGGCCCGGCCCAGGGCCTCCTCTCCGCGCTCCAGGAGCAGCCGCCGGTTCGGCAGGCCCGTGAGCGCGTCGTGGCGGGACTCCTGTTCGCGGTCGAAGCGCACCATCGTGCTGCGGTACAGCGTGTGCAGCGGCACCACGAACAGCGGCAGCAGCCACGGCTGTTCCGCGCACACGACCGCGATCAGCGGGGACAACCCGATCAGCGCGCCGTGCGAGACCGTCCGGGCCCGCAACTCCTTGCGCACCAGCGCGAACGCGCTCGTGCCGCGCCAACACGCCCGGACCAGCCATCCCGAGCTCTGCGAGACGCCCGCGAGGGCGATCCCGGCCAGCGCCACCGCGGGGAAGTCGGCGACCTGGAGCGCGCGCGGCGTCTCGGGTCCCGGTTCGATCCGGAACAGGCCGAGCACCAGGTCGGCGGCCACGAACGCGATCACGTAGTGGCCCATCGTGTACCCGACCCGCCACCAGGAATCGTGTCTGATCAGACCGGAGATCAGCACCGGAACGGCCTGCCACAACGCGGCGACCTGCCACCCGTGCACCAGCAGCAGGCCGAACGTGATCGCGATCGACGGCATCGCGCCGGGGATGTACAACCCCCGGCGCGTCAGCGCCGTGTACACGCCGTCGAGCGACACCAGCGCGAGCATGATCCACACGCCGGGTGTCAGCGGAACCGGGCTGCGATCCTCGGAGAGGTCCACCGAGAACGGCACGACGAGGGCGAGCACGCCGAGCACCGCGACGATCCCGGTGTGTACGAAGAACGCGCGCGGCCGTGCCAGTCGCGACAGGTCTGTCCTGCCGATCCGACCCATGCGCCTGCTCCCTGCGGCCTCGTAGGGCGGCATCCCGAGCGGCGGGACGGATACGCCTATGGGGCACCAAGCCTGCCGAGAAGGGCAAGCTCCCGCCCAGGGTAGGTCGTTCCGGCACCACTAGGGAGGGTTATCGGTCGGCACGCTCGGCCGCCCACGCACGGGCGGCATCCGCCCCCTGATCCAACAGCACGGCGAAGCCCTCGTCGTCGAGGATCGGCAGGCCCAGTTGCACGGCCTTGTCGTATTTGGAGCCGGGATTGTCGCCGACCACGACGAAGTCGGTCTTCTTCGAGACCGAGCCGGTCACCTTGGCGCCGCGCTGTTCCAGGGCTTCTTTGGAGCTGTCCCGGGTATACCCGGTGAGGGTTCCGGTGACCACCGCGACGATTTGGTCGAGCGGGCCGGGAGCCTTCTCCTCGCCGGCACCCTCCTCGGCGAGCCGGACGCCCGCGGCACGCCACTTCTCGATGATCTCGCGGTGCCAATCCTCGGCGAACCACTCGACGATGGACTTGGCGATGATCGGACCGACGCCGTCGACGGACGCGATCTCCTCCTCGGAGGCGGTGGCGAGTCGGTCGAGGTCGTGGAAGCCCTTGGTGATCGCGCGCGCGGTGGTGTCGCTGACGTGCCGGATCGACAACGCGGTGAGCACCCGCCACAGGGGTTGGGTCTTGGCCTTCTCCAACTGCTCGATCAGCTTGAGCGTGTTGGCCTTGGGCTCGGAGGGCTTCTTGACGTTGCCCTCCTTGTCGTAGGTGGCCTTCGACCAGAAGTACGGGACGAGTTCCTTCTCGTCCTCGCCCGCGCCCTTGCGGTTGACCTTGCGCAGCATCTGCACATCGCGCAGCTGATCGACCGTCACCGCGAACAGGTCGGCCTCGGTGTCCAGCACCGACGGCCCCGCGTGGGGGTGGGTGAGCGCGACGGCGGTCTCGTAGCCGAGTGCCTCGATGTCGAACGCCTTGCGGCCGGCAAGGTAGAAGATCCGCTCGCGCAACTGCGCCGGGCACGACCGCGTGTTGGGGCAACGCAGGTCGATGTCGCCCTCCTTCATCGCGCGCAGCGCCGCCCCGCACTCGGGGCATGTCGCGGGCATCTCGAACTCGCGCTCGCTGCCGTCCCGCAGGTCGACGACCGGGCCGAGGATCTCCGGGATCACGTCACCGGCCTTGCGCAGCACGATCATGTCGCCGATCAGCACGCCCTTGGCCTTGACCACCTGCTGGTTGTGCAGGGTCGCCCTGGCGACGACCGAACCCGCCACCGAGACCGGCTCCATCACCGCGTACGGCGTCACGCGACCGGTGCGGCCCACGCCCACCTCGATGTCGAGCAGCCTGGTGTTCACCTCCTGCGGCGGGTACTTGAACGCGATCGCCCACCGCGGCGCCTTCGAGGTCGCGCCCAGCCGGCCCTGGATCGGGATCTCGTCGACCTTGATCACGATGCCGTCGATCTCGTGCTCGACCGAGTTGCGGTGTTCGCCGAAGTACCGGACGAACTCCTTCACCTCGTCGATCGTCTCGACGACCTTGTTGTGCCGCGCGGTCGGCAGACCCCACGCGTGCAGGCGCTCGTAGGCGTGCGACTGGCAGTCGATCTCGAACCCGCGCCGGGCCCCGATGCCGTGCACGATCATGTGCAGCGGTCGGTTCGCGGTGACCCGGGGGTCCTTTTGCCGCAACGATCCGGCAGCGGCGTTGCGGGGGTTCGCGAACGGCTTCTCGCCGGCTTCGACCAGGCGCGCGTTCAACTCGTCGAACTTCTCGATCGGGAAGAACACCTCGCCGCGGATCTCGACCAGCTCCGGCACGTCGTGCCCGCCGTCGTCGCGCAGCTTCGTCGGGATCTCGGCGATCGTGCGGATGTTCGGCGTGACGTCCTCGCCGGTGCGGCCGTCCCCGCGCGTCAACGCGCGGACCAGATGCCCGTTCTCGTACAGCAGGTTGATCGCCAGGCCGTCGATCTTGAGTTCGCACAGGTAGTGGAAGGACCCCGTGCCGAGCTCGCGCGTGAGCCGGTCGTCCCACTCGTCGAGCTCGTCCTCGTTCATCGCGTTGTCGAGGCTGAGCAGGCGCTCCAGGTGGTCGACCGAGGTGAAGTCGGTCGAGTACGTACCGCCGACCTTCTGGGTCGGCGAATCCGGCGTGCGCAGCGCCGGGTATTCCGCCTCGATCGCCTCCAGCTCGCGCATCAGCGCGTCGAACTCGCCGTCGCTGACCACCGGCGCGTCGTTCACGTAGTAGCGGAAGCGGTGCTCCTCCAGCTCACGGGCGAGGGTCGCGGCGCGTTCGCGCACCTCGGCCGGGATCTCGTCCACTCCGGTCGTCGCACCAGTCACGTCGTCGCCCTCCAGCGCCACCAGCTCGAATGAGGTTCGTTACACGTCGCCTCGCGGATCCACGTACGTGCATCCGCGCACATCCAGGTGCGGCCGCACGCCGCCGCACACGGTTGGATACGGCGGTCTACGGCCGCTGCATGGCGCCTTCGGGGTCGTCCCGAAGCACCCGGCCGGCCACCACGCTGTGGGCCAGGGCCGCTCGGGCATGCGCCGGCGAGGCACCGGCGAGACCACACGTGGGGGTCACCACGACGGCCTCGCCCAGGGACTCGGGCGGGAAACCCAGCCTGTTCCACAACGTTCCGACCGACCTGACGGTACCGGGCGGGTCGGACAGTGGACGCGCTCCCACACCGGGCTTGACCTCGGCGGGGTCGGGTTTCGCCTCGACGCTGGGGACCACGCCGGCGAAGAATCCGAAGCCGGCCTCGACCGCCTCGCCGATCGACTCGTCCTGGCTCTGCCGCAACAGCGCGAAGTCGAGCGACACGCCCGCCGCGCCGGTCTGGCGCAGCAGCGTGATCGGCGTGCCCGGCGCGCAGCAGTGCACGATCGTCGGGACGCCCGCGTCCGCGATCACATCCCGCAGCGTGTCCCGCACGACCGCCTTGTCGACGGCCCGTAGCCGGCCGAAGCCGCTCGCGGTGGGCACGTCGCCGGCGATCACGCCGGGCAGCGCGGGCTCGTCGAGCTGGAGCAGGAGGGTGGCGCCGGGGATTCGCCGCGCCACGTCGGCGACGTGCAGCCGGATGCCCTCGGCGAGCGATGTGGCCAGATCACGGACCGCGCCCGGGTCGGCCAACGCCTTGTCGCCATAGGTCAGTTCGATCGTGGCCGCGAGCGTCCACGGCCCGGCGACCTGGATCTTGAGCGGGCCGGTGTAGCCCTGGGTGAACTCCTCCAGGGCGTCCAGGTCCTCGCTCAGGTACGACCCGGCCCGCCGGTGGTCGCGCCCCGGCCGGCCCACGAAGCGCCAGCCGGAGGGCTGTACGTCGGTGTAGAGGTCGACCAGCACGCCGGCCGAGCGGCCGGTCAGGTCGGCGCCCGGCCCGCGGGCGGGCAGCTCGGGCAGGTGCGGCAGGTCCGGCAGCAGGCCGAGCACCATCTTGACGGTCTCGCGGATGTTCTCACCGGGCATGGAACCGACCCCGGTGGCGCTGCCGGGTGACCAGGGAGAAGTACGTTCTGGGGTGTCCACGCCCGGAAGCTTAGTTCGCGGACGCGCGCCCGCCGGCGGGCACCGGGGCGGTGTCGCCACCGGTCGGTTCGGCCGGCTCCGCCGGTGCGGCGCGCAGCGGGATCTCGCGGACGAACCAGGACAAGGCGAACATCGTACACATCGATGTGTACGGCGTCTATTCTTGATACGTTGTACACAGCGCAATACGGCGAAGCGGGACGAGAAGCAGGGCGAGCGGAAGAGGAGCCACCTTCATGGCCGGTCGCGAACAGCCCTCGGTCGGACGGCCGGAGGTCGACGACGAGGGCGCGTCCCGGATCTCGCTCTGGGAGAAGCTGGCGGGCACCTCCGCCGCCGCGCCGCGCACGGTGCTGACCCCCGGGCGGATCGCCGAGGTCGCGGTGGGGATCGCCGACGCCGAGGGCATCGACGCGGTGACGATGCGCCGGCTGGCCGGCGCGCTCGGCGTCGCGCCGATGGCGGCCTATCGCTACGTGTCCGGCAAGGACGACCTGCTGGAGCTGATGGTCGATCAGGTCTACAGCGAGCTGGTCGCGCCCGAGCCCGACGCGGACTGGCGGACGGCGCTGCGCACCATCGCCGTGCGGATGCGCGCGCTCATGCTGCGCCATCCCTGGCTGACCCGACTGCCGTCGTCGCGGGCGACGCTCGCGCTGACGCCGCACCGGATGGCCGTCGCGGAGTGGGGGATGCTCGCCCTCGACGGCCTGGGCCTGGACGTCGACGCGATGATGGCCGCGGTCGACTCGCTGGGTGTCTACGTCCAGGGCCGGACCGCCGCGGAGGTCGCCAGGGAACAGCTGATGGTGGGTCAGGGGGCGGCCGACGGAGGCGAGTTGCGCACCTCACTGGCCCCCGAGATGACCTGGCTGCTGGGGACCGGACGCTACCCGACGTTCCACCGCTACACCCGTGAGGCGACACGCAAGGACGATCCACAGTGGCAGTTCGAGACCGGCCTCGACTGCCTGCTCGACGGGATCGCGGTACGAATGGGCATCTAGGGCCTGTCTTCAATCCCACGCCGAGCACCGCGACGCCCGGCGCCGCACCTCGCCGCCCCGGTGAACCGCCCGAATAGAACCACTATGCGAGCGCTTCCCCGGCACGCCGATGCACGGCACCGGACGCCGCGGAGCCCGACGCGGGATTGAAGACAGGCCCCAGGGCGTCCGCCGCCGACCCCGTCAGCCCGCTCGCAGCGCGTCCACCGCCATCCGGGCGGCCGTGCCGATCACCGCGTCCGCCGCCGGGAGGGCCGCCTCGGTGCTCGCGGAGCGGGTACAGATCGCGAGGGCGTAGCGGCCGCCGTCCGGGTACTCGACTACGCCCGCCTCGTGCCGCATGGTCGGCAGCGTCCCGGTCTTGCCGGACACCCGCACGTCGTCGAACGGGAAGCCGGAGGCCATCCGGTGCGACCACGCCTGGAGGCCGAGCACCCGGCGCAGCCCCGTGCCGTACTCGCCGCCGCACGCCTCGTCCCGCCAGACCGCGGTCAGCAGCCTGGTCAGGTCGCGCGGCGTGCCGCGGTTGGAGCGGTTCGGGTCGAGCGCGCGCAGTCGCGCCACCACGGCCGGGTCGACCAGGGCCGCCGGTCCGTCCGGGCCCGCGTCCTGCCGCAGACCCGCGTACAACTCGCGCAGCGGCTCGACCGCGACGGTGCGGGTCAGACCCAGCTCGGCCATCGTCGCGTTGACGGTGGCCAGGCCCAGTTCGTCCCACAGTGCGTCGGCCGCCGCGTTGTCGCTCACCGCGATCGCCAGCGACGCGAGGTCGCGCAGGGACATCGCGACCGGGTCGAGCATGGCCGCGACGCCGGTGCCGCCGGGGCTGCGCGCGGCTCCCGCGGGCAACTCGACCCGCCGGGACAGCTCGATCCGGCCCACCTCCGCCTCCCGGAACAGCGTGGTCACCAGGCACAGCTTGTGCAGGCTCGCGGTGCTGACCAGGGTGTCGGCGCCCAGGTCGAGTTCGGCGCCCGAGTCGATGTCGACCGCGTGCAGCGAGCCGGTGACGCCCGCGTTCGCGAACGCGTCGGCGATCCGGCCGCGCACGGCGCGAACAGTGCCGCGCGGGGTGCGCGGGGTGCCGGGGCGGGGAACGGTCACAGCGGGAACTCCGAGGCGGGGCGCGGGAACAGCGGACGGCCGGGGCGCTCCGAGAGGACCCCGGCATGGCGACGCAGGGCCGCGTGCGCGGTCTCGGTGAAGGCCCGCACCGCCGGCCCGCCGGTGCCCTGCGGCCAGGCCGTGGACGTGCGCCACGCGAGCGGCGTACCGACCAGGGGTCGCCACACGGTGCCGGGTTCGGGGGTGGTCTCCGGGGCCAGCGCGACCGCCGCGCCGGACAGGACCAGCGCCCGCGCGAAGTCGCCGCCCCGTACCTCGTGTACCGCCGCCGGCGTACAGCCGTGCCGCGCGCACGCGGTGAGCGTCTCGTCGTAGAGCGCCGGCGCGGACTCTCTGGGGAACAGCACGAGTTCACACCCCGTCAGATCGGCGAGCGCGATTTCGGCCGGGTCCGCGAGCGGGTCGTCGCTCGCCACCAGGACGCCCAGCGGCTGGTGCAGGATCGGGCCCAGATCCAGGCCGACCACCGCGCACGGGTGGCGCAGGACCCCCACGTCCAGGGTGCCGGCCGCCAACTCGCGCAGTTGCCGCGCGGTGGTCAGCTCGCGCAGTTCGAGCGCGCCGCCGGGTGAGTGGTCGCGGAAGCCGGTCAGGATCGCCGCGACGGCCGCGCCGCCGAGATCGGGCGGGACCGCGGCCCGGATCGCGCCGGCCGTACCGCCGCGCAGCCCCGCGACCGCGCCGGTCAGCCGGTCGGCGGCGGCGAGCAGTTCGGCGGACTCGGCGAGGACGACCCGGCCGGCGGGCGTCAGCGCGACCCCCCGACTGTTCCGATCGAACAGACGCACGCCGAGCTCGCGCTCCAACCGCTGGATCCGCTGCGACAGCGACGGTTGGGCCACCCGCAACCGCTCGGCCGCATGCCCGAAGTGTCCCTCTTCCGCAACGGCCCGGAAATACCGGAGATGCCGAATAAGGTCCACAAGCAGCAATGATAGCCGTTTGGATATCACCCCCCGAGCAATAACCCAACCGCCACCCGAACAACCAACCGCCGGCCGAACAACCGAACGCCGGCCGAACAACCGAACGCCGGCCGAGCCATCGACAGCCCGGCCGGCGTTTGAGGCCAAACAGCCCGTCCGGCGTTTGAGGACAAGCGGGCCGCAGGCCGCCCCACCCGTCACAGTCACCGCCCACAACAGCATGGGCCGACCCATCCCACGCCGCCCGGCTCTATGTGCCGAAGGCCAACCCCACGCTCCGGCCTATCTCGCGCCGCTGGAGGTAGAAGCCCGCCGTATGCGGCTCGGCACCGTGCTCCCCCGTATACCCACCTCGCAACACCGGCCCGCCCTCCGCGGGGACGGGGAACATCCGCGAGAGGGTGGGGTCGGCCGCCACGAGGTCGTCGCGGTCGGCCAGGTTCACCCAGTTCTCGACGAACGCCGGCGGCTGCGCGGGCTGTGGTCGCACCCACGAGTCGACGACGGTGTCGGGACCCAGCGGCGAACCGAGGGTGATCAGCAACGGCAGCGGCCTGCGCAGCCGATGCGCGAGCTCGTACGCGACCACCGCGCCGAGCGAGTGACCGATCACGACCTTCGTGTCGAACCCGATCTCGGTGCCGACCCGATCGAGCACCCTGGAACGGGTCTGATCGTCCGTCAGGTAACGGGTCAGCTGGGTCAACGCCTTGTTCACGAAACCGCCCGCCGAGCCGGGCCCGTCGGCGGCGAACCACCGAAGGCCGGCGAGGCCGCACGTGGGGGAGAGCACGACGGTGCGACCCGTCTCCCCCGGCCCGCCCTCGAGGCGGGCGATCTCACGTGCCGCACGCTGCCGTTCCGGCGGAACCGAACCGCGGACCGCGGCGCGATCGAGCCATTCGCGACCTATGCGCGCGGTCACCTCGTGCTGGATGTCCTCGTCGATCTCCTCACCCTGCGACGGGTGCCGGCGAAGCAGGTCCCCATAGAACGCCATCCGTGCGTCGATCCCGCGACGCGTGTGGCGGTACTTCCACAGCCGATCCGCGACCTCGGGGAAACCTGCGGCCTTGACGCCCCGGGCCAGTCGTGGGACCCACTCCTCCTCGAGCGTGTGGGCCGACCGATATTCCTGCGCGATCCCGTGTACCAGCACGATGGCGGCCATCGTGTCCCCTCCCAAGCCCCGAGTCCTTGACGAGCGCGCTCTCGGACGCCGGGCCCAAGAGTTGTGCGAAGGGCCGATCGACGCGGGGGGACGCAGACCGGAGAGTGGCTTCGCAAGGTTCTCTTACCCAGTCGGTAACGGAAGTTGGCATTTGAGTGAAGTTACTTCCGAGTCGTTCGGCGAGATGCGCCGTCCGGCCGGATTTATTCGCACCTGTGAACCGGTCCGGAAGCCGTCGCGACCACCTCGCGGGCACCGCTCGGTCCGGGCGGCCGGCGCGGCACGGGAAAACCGCGACCCGGACGCGAGGCGGCGCGGGCGGACGGGTGGGAGCAGAAAAACACGTGTCCCCGGCCAATAGACTTGCCCCATCACACCCGTCAAACCGAAGGAACCCGCTGCATGCCTGGCATCACGCGCGAGGAGGTCGCCCACCTCGCCCGGCTGTCGCGGCTGGAGCTCGGGGCCGAGGAGCTTGATCACCTCGCCGCGCAGCTCGACGACATCATCGGCGCGGTCGCCCGCGTCGCCGAGGTCGCAGCCGACGACATCCCGCCGACCTCGCACCCGCTGCCGCTGACCAACGTCATGCGGCCGGACGTCATCCGCCCCGGGCTCACCCCCGAGGAGGCGCTGTCCGGTGCGCCGGCCGCGGAAGAGCAGCGTTTCCGGGTGCCCCGCATCCTGGGAGAGGAGTGACGGCCATGACCGAGACCATCCGCTGGACCGCGGCCGAGACCGCCTCCGCCATCGCCGACGGCAAGGTCACCGCCGTCGAGGTCACCCAGGCCCACCTCGACCGGATCGAGGCCGTGGACACCAAGGTCCACGCGTTCCTGCACGTGGACGCCGAGGGCGCGCTCGCCGCCGCGAAGGCCGTCGACGAGGCCCGCACGCGCGGCGACCGGCTCGGCCCGCTGGCCGGCGTCCCGCTCGCGCTCAAGGACGTGTTCACCACCAAGGGCATCCCGACGACCTGCGGGTCGAAGATGCTCGAGGGCTGGAAGCCGCCGTACGACGCGACCGTGACCCGCCGGCTCAAGGACGCCGGCGTGGTCATCCTCGGCAAGACCAACATGGACGAGTTCGCCATGGGGTCCTCCACCGAGAACTCCGCGTACGGCCCGACCGGCAACCCGTGGGACACGAGCCGCGTCCCGGGCGGCTCGGGCGGTGGTTCGGCCGCCGCGATCGCGTCGTTCCAGGCGCCGTTGGCGATCGGTACCGACACCGGTGGCTCGATCCGTCAGCCCGCCGCCCTCACCGGCACCGTCGGCGTCAAACCGACCTACGGCGGCGTGTCCCGCTACGGGCTCGTGGCCTTCTCGTCCTCGCTCGACCAGGGCGGTCCCTGCGCGCGTACGGTGCTCGACGCGGCGCTGCTGCACGAGGCGATCGCCGGGCACGACCCGCTCGACTCGACCTCGATCGACGCCCCCGTCCCGAACGTGGTCGAGGCCGCGCGCAGCGGCAGCGTCCGCGGCCTGCGGATCGGCGTGGTCAAGGAGTTCGGCGGCGAGGGCTACCAGGCGGGCGTGCTCGCGCGCTTCGCCGACGCGGTCGAGCTGCTGCGCGAACTCGGCGCCGAGATCGTCGAGATCTCCTGCCCGAGCTTCCTGTACGCGATGCCGGCCTACTACCTGATCGCGCCCTCGGAGGCCTCGTCCAACCTCGCGCGCTTCGACGCGATGCGCTACGGCCTGCGGGTCGGCGACGACGGCAACCGCTCGGCCGACGAGGTCATGTCGCTGACCCGCGAGGCCGGCTTCGGCGCCGAGGTCAAGCGCCGGATCATGCTCGGTACGTACGCGCTCTCGTCCGGCTACTACGACGCCTACTACGGCCAGGCGCAGAAGGTCCGCACGCTCATCACGCGCGACTTCGCGACCGCGTTCGGCCAGGTCGACGTGCTGATCTCGCCGACGACGCCGACCACGGCGTTCCCGATCGGCGAGCGTGCGGACGACCCGATGGCGATGTATCTCGCGGACCTGTGCACGATCCCGTCCAACCTCGCGGGCAACGCCGCGATGTCGCTGCCGTGCGGCCTCGCGGACGAGGACGGCCTGCCGGTCGGCCTGCAGATCATCGCCCCGGCGATGGCCGACGACCGGCTGTACAAGGTGGGCGCCGCCGTCGAGGCGGGCTACCTGTCCCGCTGGGGCGCTCCGCTGCTCGACCGCGCACCCGCGCTCTGACTTTTCGAGGAGTCGATTCACGATGGCCAAGAACAAGAAGAAGCTTCCCAAGAGCAAGGCCGGAAAGATCATCAGCGTCGGCATGCAGGTCGTCGGTGCGATCGGTGTGATCAAGCAGATCAAGGAAGCCCGCGGCAAGGGCGACAAGCTGGAGATCGTCGACGCGGTCATCAGCGCCGCCGCCGTCGTCACCGGCTTCGCGCTGCTGATCCGCGCGATGCGTGAGGTCGAGGAAGAGCTGACGGAGGCCGACGCCCTGTGAGTACCACCAGCCTGATGTCCTACGAGGACGCGCTGGAGACCTACGACCCGGTGATGGGCCTGGAGGTCCACGTCGAGCTGGGCACCGCGACGAAGATGTTCTGCGGTTGCTCGACCGAGTTCGGCGCCGAGCCGAACAGCCAGGTGTGTCCGACGTGTCTGGGCATGCCCGGCGCGCTGCCCGTGGTCAACGCGGTCGCGGTCGAGTCGGCGATCCGGATCGGTCTCGCGCTGAACTGCTCGATCGCCGAGTGGTGTCGGTTCGCCCGGAAGAACTACTTCTATCCGGACATGCCGAAGAACTTCCAGACGTCGCAGTACGACGAGCCGATCGCCTTCGACGGGTACCTCGAGGTCGAGGTCGAGGGCAAGACGTGGCGGGTCGAGATCGAGCGCGCGCACATGGAGGAGGACACCGGCAAGTCGCTGCACATGGGCGGCGCGACGGGTCGCATCCACGGCGCGGACTACTCGCTGCTCGACTACAACCGCTGCGGCATCCCGCTGATCGAGATCGTCACCAAGCCGATCGAGGGCGCGGGCGAGCTCGCCCCGCTGATCGCGAAGGCGTACGTGGCCGAGCTGCGTGAACTGATCCGCGCGCTCGGGGTGTCCGAGGCCCGGATGGAGCTCGGGCAGATGCGCTGCGACGCGAACCTGTCGCTCCGGCCCAAGGGCCGGGAGAAGTTCGGCACCCGCAGCGAGACCAAGAACGTCAACTCGCTGCGTTCGGTAGAGCGGGCCATCCGCTTCGAGATCCAGCGGCACGCCACCGTCCTGTCGGACGGCGGCACGATCGTGCAGGAGACCCGGCACTTCCACGAGGAGGACGGCAGCACCACCGCCGGCCGGATCAAGGAAGAGGCCGAGGACTACCGCTACTTCCCGGAGCCCGACCTCGTGCCCGTCGCGCCGTCGCGCGAGTGGGTCGAGGAACTGCGCGCCACGCTGCCCGAGCTGCCGTCGCTGCGGCGCGCGCGGCTGCAGAGCGAGTGGGGCGTCAACGACTTCGAGATGCAGTCGATGGTCAACGCGGGCGTGCTCGACGTGATCCTGGCGACGATCGACGCCGGGGCCGACTCGGACGCGGCGCGCAAGTGGTGGCTCGGCGAGTTGTCGCGCCGGGCCAACGAGCGCGGCGTGGAGGTCGCGACGCTGCCGATCACGCCGGCCCAGGTCGCGCGGGTGTCGGCGCTGGTCAAGAGCGGCGAGCTGAACGACAAGCTGGCCCGGCAGGTCATCGACGGCGTACTCGCCGGCGAGGGCGACCCGGACGTGGTGGTCGAGGCGCGCGGGCTCAAGGTCGTCTCGGACGACTCGGCGCTCGGCGCGGCCGTGGACGAGGCGATCGCGGGCAACCCGGGCATCGCCGAGAAGATCCGCGGCGGCAAGGTGCAGGCCGTGGGGGCTCTGGTCGGCGCGGTCATGAAGACCACGCGCGGGCAGGCCGACGCGGCGCGCGTGCGGGAACTGATCCTGGAGCGGTTGGGCGCGGCCTGACGGTCGCACGTGGAGAGGGTCTTCGGTCGCGTTGCGATCGGAGGCCCTCTCTTTGCGTGGCCTTCTTGTGGCTGTGGCCCTCCGTGGCGGTGGCCCGCTCTTTTGCCGTGCTCTCTCTTTGCTGTGCGCTCTCTGATGTTCGACCGGGATTCGTCCTACATCTGTTCGAGCCCGGTACGCGGTTCGTCTGAGGTGTCTTAGATCGCCTCAGGGCGAGCCGAGCGACCGGGGATGCGGCATCCGACCGATGTCAGCGGCCCCACTGGGACGCGAGGCTCGTACCACGAGCCGGACAGACCGGCTCGGTGATCAGGAGGCCGAACATCATGATGGAGTACGAACTCTTCCGGGCCCGTGAGCGCGAGCTGCAGGCGACCGCCGACCAGGACCGCATGGTCCGCGCGGCGCTGCGGACGCGGCGGGGCGAGGCCAAGGCGGCGCGGATGGCGCGCCGCGAGGCCCGGCGAAGCGGCCGAGGCGCCGGGGGGCTCAGTTCCGATCGCGGCGTATCCGGGTGGGGCATTTGGAACCTGCACCTGCACACGCGGTGACGACGTGACGCATGCCACGCCCGGCGAAACCCCTTGGTTGACCTGCGCAAACGGGTTTCGCCGGGCGTGAAATCCCGGGCTGCGAACGGGGGGAACGTGACATGCTCGGCACTGTGGCGAGTACTTCTGTTTCTCCCGTGTTCGTAGGCCGGTCATTGGAAATGGCGCGGTTCCTCACGGCGCTGCGCGAAGCCGACGAGGGAACGCCGGGTGTGGTGCTCGTCGGAGGCGAGGCGGGTGTCGGCAAGACGCGCCTGCTCCAGGAGTTCCTGGAGCGCGCGGAGCAGCAGGACGCGGTGACCACCGTGGGCGGCTGCCTGGAGTTGGGCGCGGAGAGTCTGCCGTTCGCGCCGATCTCGGCCGCGCTCCGCACGCTCTCGCGTCGGATCGGCCCGGACCTGGCCGAGGCGGTGGCCGGTCGCGAGCGCGACCTCGCGTGGCTGCTGCCCGACCTCGCGCCGGGGACGATCGCGCGCGACGGCGAGTTCGACCGGGTCCGACTGTTCGAACTGATGCTCGGGCTGCTGGAGCGGCTCGGCACCGACCGCACGCTCGTGATCGCGATCGAGGATCTGCACTGGGCCGACTCCTCCACGCGCGAGCTGCTCGGTTTCCTGTTCCGGCTGCTGCGCACCGGCCGCATCCTGATCGTCGGCACCTACCGGGCCGACGCCGTCGGCCGGCGGCACCCGCTGCGGTCGTTCCTGGCCGAGCTGGACCGCGTGCACAACGTCGCCCGGATCGACCTCGGCCGGCTCACCCGGGCCCAGGTCGGCGAGCAGGTGCGCGGCATCCTGAACGAGGATCCGCCGCGTCGGCTGGTCCGGCAGATCTTCCAGAAGTCCGAGGGCAACGCGTTCTTCGTCGAAGAACTCGCGTGCAGCATCCGGGACGGCCAACTCACCGGCATCTCCGACACGTTGCGCGATCTGCTGCTGATCCGGATCGAGGAGCTGTCCGAGGACACCCAGAAGGTCATCCGGCTCGCCGCGATCGGCGGGGCGACGGTCGGCCATCGGCTGCTGACCGAGGTCTCGTGGCTCGACCCGGACCGGCTGGAGGAGGCGCTGCGCGCGGCGGTGTCCGCGCACGTGCTGGTGCCGATCGGGGACGAGTTCCAGTTCCGGCACGCGCTCGTGCGTACGGCAATCCGCGACGACCTGATGCCGGGCGAACGAGTCCGGCTCTACGCGACGTTCGCCGAGGCGCTGGAGCGCTGTCCCGATCTGGTCTCCTGCGACGAGCGGCGCGGCCGGGTGGCCACGTACTGGTTCCACGCCGGCATGCCCGTCAAGGCGCTGCCGGCGGTGCTCGCCGCGGCCGAGGCGGCGCGCGAGCGCTACGCGTTCGACGAGCGCACCCGCCTGCTCGAGCGGGCGTTGCTGCTGTGGGAGCAGGTGCCCGAGCCCGAGCAGCTGACCGGGCGGCGGCTCCTGGACATCTATATCGAGGCCGTCACCGCGGCCCGGCTCGGCAGCGAACGCGAGTTGGCGATCCACTTCTGCAAGCGCGCGCTCGCGCTCGTGGACTCGGTCGCCGAACCCCAGTTGGCCGCGTTCCTGTGGCGCGAGAAGGCGAGCGGACTACGCAACCTGTGCCGCTCGTCGGGGGTGCCGGAACTCCAGCGGGCCAAGGCGATCCTGGAGGGCCTGCCGCCGTCGATGGAACAGGCCCGCGTGCTCGCCCAGATCGCCCGCGACCGGATGCTCGACGGGGGCGGCGAGAAGGCGATCGAAGAGGCGATGATCGCGCTCGAACGCGCCCGCACGGTCGACTCCGCCGGCATCGAGGCCGAGGTCCGCAAGACGCTCGCGTGCGCCCTGGTGCACATGGGCCGGATCGACGAGGGAATGGAACAGATCGGCCTCGCCGAGGAGGGGGCCGAGGGGAGCGGCGAGCCCGACAGCCTCGTGCACATCCTCAGCAACCGGTCCTCGCTGCTGGAAGGGCTGGGGCGGCACCGGGAAGCGGCCGAGGCCGCACGGCGGGCGATGAACCTCGCCGCGGTGCGCGGACTGACCCGTACGTCGGGGTCGTTCGCACTGGGCAACCTCGCCGAGTCGCTGTTGTCGGCCGGGGACTGGGCCGGCCTGGAGACGCTGGTCGAGAAGACCCTGGACCTGGACCCGGGACCACAGACGACCCGACACCTCGAACTACAGCTCGTCGACCTGTGCCTGGCCCGCGGCGACGTGCGGGCCGCGGCGCAGCACCTGCGCCGGTCGCGTCTGATCGCCGGGTCACGCTATGTCGAGGCGCAGTACGGAATACCGTTGGCGCGAGCGGAACTCCGAGTGGCCGAGGCCCAGGGGCGGCTCGACGAGTCACGGGAGGCGTTGATCGCGGCGCTGGACGTGATCGGGTGCCCGCCCGGCCACCAGCGCTACATGTGGGCGCTGCTCGCGGACGCGGCGGCGATCGAGGCGGACACGCGGGCGTCGGCGGTGCGGCCGCGCGAGTCCGAGCTCAAGGTCCGGCACGACATCGCCGAGCGGATCGCGGCGATGGCCCGGTCGCTGGCCGTCGACTCCCCGCTCGACGCCGCGTACGAGTGCCTCGTCAAGGCCGAACTGGCGCGCGCGGCGGGCAGCGACGACGCCGAACGCTGGGGCGGCGTGGTCTCCGCGTGGGAACTGACCGAGCAGCCCTACCGCACGGCGTGGGCCAGGTTCCGCCACGCCGAGACGCTGCTCGCCCAGGGCGACCGCGAGGCCGCGGCGTCGCCCCTGGCCGCGGCCGCGTCGGTCGCGGGCCGCCTGGAGGCCAAGACACTGCGCGAACTGATCGACCTGCTCACCCGACGAGCCCGGCTGGCCCCGACCACCCAGGGCGAGGCCGGCACACCGCTGCCGACGTTGACCCCACGCGAGATCGACGTCCTGAGGCTGGTCGCCGACGGCCGCAGCAACCGCCAGATCGCCGAGGAGCTGTACATCAGCGTCAAGACGGCCAGCGTCCACGTCTCCAACATCCTCGCCAAACTCGAGGTGGCGGGCCGAGGCGAAGCGGCGGCGGTGGCCCACCGGCTGCACTTGGTGGACGGGTAGGGAGGGACGAGGGCCGGCGGGGCCGCGGGGCACCCGCCCGGGGGCGTCCGAGGCGGGCACTAGCGTGTGGGCCGGTGGAAGGGGGCCCATGGAGCGGGGCTTGGTGTTGGCGTTGCGTGAGGTTTGCGGGGCGGACGTCGGGGATGTCTTCGCACGGTTGGCGGGCGTGTACGGGGTCGGCGCGATCGTCGGGCATTCGATGGGGCTCTCGGATGAGCTTGTCGAGGCGGTCGCCACGCGGGGGACGAGTGCGGAGATCGCCCTGGCCGCGGCCAATCCGCGGTTGACGGCCGGTCAGTTGTGTCGGTTGATCGAGGCCGGTGGGGATCCCGTCGTGGCGGCGGCCTTCGCGCCGAAGGAGCAGGCCGCACCGGCGGTCGACGCGGCCGAGGCTGCCGACGCGGTCGAGGTGGGTGCGGAAGGCGGTGGGGAGGCCGACGCGCTCGATCGGGGGCGGGCGGTGCTCCGGAGTCCCGGGGTCGGGGCCGACGAGGCGATCAGGCTGATCCGGGCGCATCCCGTGCTTGCGCACACCGCGCGGTGGGCGGGCGGCACCGGTGTGTTGCACGCGCCCGAACTGCCGGTCACCCGGGTCGAGGCGCTCGACCAGGTCGGACCGGCGTTGCGGGCCGGGGTGTTGACACCGGCGGAGATCCTGGCGCGGATGCGGCCGGCCCGGGTAGCCCTGCAGGTGTTGGCCGTCGCGGCGCGCGAGCATGCCTACGTCACCGGTACGACCGCGATCCACGAGCTGCTGCGGCCCGCGATCGTTGCGACCGTCGGGGTGGACCCGGCCGCGTGGGCGTATTTCGCGCGCGAACTGCCGCGCTTCGCCGGGAGTCTGCCCGAGTTGCTCGCGGATGCCGTCGCACACGGCGCGGATGAGGGCGGGCGTGGGCGCGGGGCCACCCGCAAGCCACTGATCCGGGTTCCCTCCGCCGTGCGGCCGAGCGTGGTGTTCCTGCTGCGCCGGCTCGATGCCGAGGAACTGATCGTGCTCCTCCCGCACCTCGACGCCGGCGCCGTCGTCGCGCTGTTGCCCGGGGGCGTGCCCCCGCTCGCGAACGTCGCCGAGGCCGCTTTCCGCAGTGGCCACGCCACGCTGCTCGAAGCGTTGGCCGAGCACCAGCAACTGGGGCGGGACTACGCCGCTCGCCTGAAGGACCTCGGCGACGACCGGATCGACCGCGCGCTCGTGGCCAACCGGTCCGGCGTCACCGCCGAACTGCGGCGCGAGATCTACGCCGGGCGCCGCGCGGGTCGCCCTCGGAGCCCGATGGATCCGGACCTGCGCATCCAACTCCTCAACGAACCCCCGTACGGGGGTGAGCACACCGCCTTCACGCTGTCCGGCGATCCGGCCCTGGTGCACTACGCGCTGCCGCGCTGCGACCCCAAGCGGCTGCGGCGGATCGACTGGATCGACATCGTCCTGAGCCTGTGGGAGCGTGCCGACCCGCTGGTGACCGGCGACATCCTGGCCAACCACCGCGACCTGTTCCCGGAGCGGATCGCGACCACCGCCGAGGCCGCGCTCGCCGCCGACGACCCCACCCCGCTGCGCGAGTTGCGGGCCCGCTGGGATCGCGGCCCGCGAGCCGTACCGCCCGTCCCCGAGCACCGTCGACCCGCCGCCGAACGCGTGCGCGAGACCCCGCTGGAGGGGTGGTACTCCTGGCTCGTCGGCGCGGTCACCTCGGGCGAACTCGACGCGTCCGAGATCGTGTTGCACGCGCGCCCGGCCCGACACGCGTTCGCGGCGTCGGTGGCCGTCGAGGCCTACCACTGGGCGCCGAGCACGGCTCGTCCCGCGTTCGCCGACCTCGCCAAGCGGATCGGCCCCAACCCCGAGGCGTGGGTGATCCTCGCCAACCTGACCGCCGACTTCGAGGGCACGCTGGTCGAACTCGCCGACCTGGCCGCGGCCGCCGCCGGATGAACCAGCCCGCCACGTCCGTCAGTTCAGGACCAGACGCAGGATCCGGTCGTCCCCCTTGCGCGGCGTTCCCCGCCCGTCCGTCATGTTCGTGACCAGCCACAGCTCGTCCGGGCCCACCGACACCACCGCCCGCAGCCGGCCGTACTTGCCCTGGAAGTACGCCTTCGGTTCGCCCACCGTCGACCCCTCGATCGGGGCCTGCCACAGCCGCTGACCCTTGAGGCCCGCGAGGTAGACGACGTCGCCCTGGATCGCGATCCCGCTCGGCGACGCGTCGTCGGTGGCCCACTGGGCCACGGGGTTCATGTACCGAGGGTCGTCGCCGGTGCCCTCGACCGCCGGCCAGCCGTAGTTCGCGCCGGAGCGGATCAGGTTCAACTCGTCCCAGGTGTCCTGGCCGAACTCGCCCGCCCACAGCCGCCCGGTCGAGTCCCACGCGAGGCCCTGCACGTTGCGGTGGCCCAGGCTCCACACCGGTGAACCGGGGAACGGGTTGCCCGGCGCGGGCTTGCCCTCGGGGGTGAGCCGCAGGATCTTGCCGCCGAGCGAGGCCCGGTCCTGCGCGAGGTCCTTGCGACCGGCCTCGCCGGTGCCCGCGTACAACATGCCGTCCGGACCGAAGGCGATCCGGCCGCCGTTGTGGTTCGAGCCCGCCGGAATCCCGGCCAGCAACACCTCGGGTGGCCCGAGCGGTTGCCCCGGCACGTACGTCATCCGGACGATCCGGTTGTCCTGTGCCGTGGTGAAGTAGGCGTACAGGTAGTGGTCGCTCGCGTAGGTCGGGGAAACCGCGATGCCGAGCAGACCGCCCTCACCGCGGTGGACCGAACCGGGCACCGTCCCGACCACCACCGGTATCGGCGTGCCGGGGCCGAGCCGGGTGATCGTGCCGGTGTCGCGCGAGGACACCAGCGCGTCCTTGTCCGGCAGCAACGCGACGCCCCACGGCGTGTTCAGGTCCCGCGCGAGTTCGCCGGCGACGACCGGCTCGGCGATCCTGGTCGCGGTCGGTCCGGCCGGTACGTTCGGCGCCGGGGCGTCCGGGGCGGGGGCGGCCGAGTGGGTGGCCGTCGTCTTCTTGTCCGACGACCCGTCACCCCCGCACGCGGTGAGGCCGGCCGTCACCGCGACGGCGAGCACGAGGGAGGTCCAGCGAGCCTTCGGATGCCGTGTGCGCAACGGGAACACCACCTTCGAACACCACCTTCTCGGGATCCCTCGACCCTAAGCGGAGCGGGCTTGCGGGGGAGGACCCCGACACGACATTTAGAGTGCTCGTCATGGTCAGCGACGGCAGGATCTGGGTCCCGTACACCCTCGAACAGCTCGCCCCGATTCCCACCGGGCTCGGCGGCGCCGACGGGGGCGGCACCGGCGGCGGTATCGACGTCTACGACGGCCTCGGCGGGCCCGTCCCCGAGAGCGCCGCCGACGTCGAGTTCTACGTCCTGCCCTACACCTTCGACCGCGAGCCGCTCAAGCAGATCGCGCACATGCCGCGGCTCAAGGCGATCCAGACGCTGACCGCCGGCTACGAGCACGCGCTGCCGTACCTGCCGCCCGGCGTCGTGCTGTGCAACGGCCGCGGCATCCACGAGGCGAGCACCGCCGAACTGGCCCTCGCGCTCACGCTCGCCGCGCTGCGCGACATCCCGGGGTTCGTCCGCGGCCAGGACACGGGGGAGTGGCTCGGCGGGTTCTACCCCGCGCTGGCCGACAAGACCGTGCTGATCATCGGGTACGGCGCGATCGGCGAGGCGGTGGACCGCCGCCTCCAGGGCTTCGAGGTGGATGTCGTACGCGTCGCCCGTACCGCGCGCGCCGGCGACCGCGGGCCGGTGCACGCGATGGCCGAACTGCCCGAACTGCTTCCGCGCGCCGACGTGGTGATCCTCACCGTCCCGCTCACCGAGGACACCCGCGGCCTCGTCGACGCCGACTTCCTCGCCCGCCTCCCCGACGGCGCGCTGGTGGTCAACGTCGCGCGCGGCCCCGTCGTGGACACCAAGGCCCTGCTCGTCGAGGTCACCGCCGGCCGGATCCGCGCCGCGCTCGACGTCACCGACCCGGAACCGCTGCCCGCCGACCACCCGCTGCGCTTCGCCCCCGGTGTATTGATCAGTCCGCACGTCGGCGGCAGCTCGTCCGCCTTCCTGCCGCGCGCGCTTCGACTGATCCGCGAGCAGCTCGAACGCTGGTCCGAAGGGGTGAAACTGGCCAACATCGTCCGGGATTGACAACCAAAACCGCCGGGTCGGGCGCTGGATGGATACAGGGGCCGGCACCACTACGGTGTGCCCCGCGCACGCCGACCCGGACGGAGAGACATGGACGACAGGGGGACGGTGCACCGCGCTGTTCACGAGCGGTCCGCCCCACCGAACGCCGCCGAACCGATCCCGCGAGCGACCTCGCCGAGGACCGGTGAGACGGCCCTCATCGCCCCTCGTTCGAGTGAACACGACCGCCGATTGCGCACGGTGGTCGAGGAGGCCAGGCGGTGGATCGGCCCCCGCGCGGTCCCGTACGCGCTCGCCGCGCTGTTCTTCGCGATCTACTCGACGTACTCGCTGCTGCGGCACCGTCGGATGGAGACGCACTCCTACGACCTCGGCCTGTTCGAACAGGTGATCCGGGCGTACTCGAACTTCGAGGCCCCGGTGTCGGACATCCGTGGGCCCGGGTTCAACGTGCTCGGCGAGCACTTCCACCCGATCCTGGCGCTGCTCGGCCCGATCTACCGGATCTTCCCGTCCGCGGGGACCCTGCTCGTCGCCCAGGCGTTCGTGGTCGCGCTCTCGATCGTGCCGATCACCCGGATCGGCTCACGCGCGTTCGGTCCGCTCGGCGGCGCGAGCGTCGGCGTCGCGTACGGGCTGTCCTGGGGCCTCCAGTCCGCGATCGCGTTCGACTTCCACGAGATCGTGTTCGCGGTACCGCTGATGGCCTTCGGCCTCGAACGCTTCATGCTCGGCCGGTACGGGCAGACGTTCGCCTGGTGGCTGCCGCTGCTGCTGGTCAAGGAGGACCTCGGGCTCACCTTCGCCGCGGCGGCCGTGCCGCTGCTGCTGCTCAAGCGCTGGAAGCTCGCCGTCGCGCACGTGGTGATCGGGGTGGCCGCGTTCGCGCTGGCGGTCTTCGTCCTGCTGCCGGCGGTGAACCCCAACGACACGTACGCGTTCTGGGGCAACCTCGACACGTCGCAGCCCTCCGGCAAGGCGGACCCGCGCACGGGCCTGGGGGAAGTACCGATCACCGAGCTGATCATCGAACTGCCCAAGTCGATGGTGTTCCCGAGCCAGAAGTGGATGACGCTGTTCACGCTGCTCCTGCCGACCGGGTTCATCGCGCTGCACTCGCCGCTGATCGCGCTGGTCGTGCCGACGCTGCTGTGGCGGTTGAGCTCCGGCAACGAGTTCTACTGGGGCACGTACTTCCACTACAGCGCGGTGCTGATGCCCATCGTGTTCGCGGCGTTCGTGGACGGCGTGGTCAGGTTGCGGGCGACGCACGTCGACTGGCTGCGCCGGTACGCGGCCAAGGCCGCGATCGTGCCGCTCGCCGTGTCGATGGCCCTGGCCCGCGACTACCCGCTGATGGAGCTGCTGCACGGGCGCGCGTGGGCGGTCCAGGACCGCGTGCACGCGGCGCACAGGGTGCTCGACAAGGTGCCCGACGACGCCGTGGTGGCGGCGACCCAGAGCTTCGCGCCGCAGCTGACGTCGCGCGCGCGTGTCACCGACTTCCCGACGCTCCTGCCCGGTCCCGGCTACGCGGCGATCGAGGTGTGGGGCGACAACAAGGACTGGGCGCGCTACTGGATCAGATACCTGCTCACGCAGGGCTTCGTGGAGGTCGCGCGCGAACCCGGCGCGGTCCTGCTCCGGCGCGAGTGAGACTCGACGACCAAGGCCCTGCCGGACGCCGGCGATCGCGCGATCACGCGCGATCGCCGGCGTTTTGCGTGACCGGCCCGTCCACCCACGCGATGTCCCGACACCCCGCTCCGAGCACCCCGCGACCCCGCGCGCCGGCCCGCGCTTCGGCCGTCCGAGTTCTTCGCGTCCACCCGCCTCCCCGACCCCGAAGCCGACCCTCGACCCGGTCCGAACGGGGTCCGGAGTGCCCCCGCGAGTGCTCGTCGGAGCGCTGAAACTCCCAGGTTTGCCCTGATCAGGGCCTCTTTTTCCGGCAAGTGTCGGGACTTTGTCACAAATGCACGGGAAGGGACTCCCATGCTGGGCATCATTAGTTACTCTGTGTTGAGTAAGGCAAGCTCACAGTGACGGGTTGGTGTATCGTCCGAGTCGTGGGGCGTTGTGGGACGCGCACGGTCGGGTGTCGGCACCGCCGTCGCGCCGGAGCCGACCGCCCCGCCTGACGGCTGGGCATGAGGAGCCGGTGCAGTGCCATGGAGCGCCGTGGTGGCGACTTCGGGCAGAGGGGAGTGCGGAATGCCGGGGGACCACTGCTGCGGTGGCCGAGCCATGACGACCCGGTGCGGCTGCTGACCTTGGCCGACACCCCTGCACAGCGGCAGCTCAAGTACCTGATCGTGCCGCTGTGCCTCATGTACGCGATCGGCGCGCTCCTAGGCTGGGGCAATCCGACGCTGTCGCTTGCCATGGGCGACTTCGGCCTGGCGGCCGCGGCGGCCGTGGCGGCGATCTCCTGCCTGTTCAAGTCCATCCACGAGCGCGGCCGGGCCCGGTTGTCGTGGGCGCTGTTCGCCTTCTCGGCGACGATGGTGTCGTTCGGCAACGGGATCTGGGGCTGGTACGAGGTGTTCCTCGGCGTCCCCGTGCCCACGCCGGGCCCCACCGACGTGATCTTCCTGCTCTTCGCGCCGCCCACGATCGTCGGCCTGCTGCTGGTGGCCCAACGCCCGCGCGGCATCGCTGCGTGGACGTGCATGGCCCTCGACGGCTGGCTGATCGCGGGCTCGCTGTTCACGCTCGGCTGGAGCCTGGCGCTCGCCCGCAATACCAGCGGCGACCGCTCCGACGTCCTCAAGATCGTGCTCACACTGGCCTATCCGGTGCTCGACATCCTGATGATCAGCATGGTCCTCGGATTGCGATTTCGAGCCGAAACGGGGGATCGCGCCGCACTCAACCTCACCCTGATCGGGCTCGCGGTCACCGTCATGAGCGACGCGCTGTGGACCACGCCGGGCCTGAACAGCGGTTACCGTTCGGGCGGCCTGCTCGACGCCGGCTGGTTCGCGGGCAGCCTGCTGCTCGCGATCGCGCCCTGGATGGGGGAGGGTGTCACGGAACACGATCGGCCCCGACATCGGACTATTTCGATGCTGTCGGCGCTCACGCCGTACATCGCCGCCGCGGTGTGCACCGCGGGCGTGCTCGGGGGCGCGGTCGCCGGACACGCGCCCGACCGGGTCGTGCTCGCGGTCGGTGCGACCGTCCTGGTCGCGCTGGTGCTGCGGCAGGGCATCACGCTCGTCGACAACGTCTTCATGGCCCAGGAACTGTCGGCCAAGGAGAGCCACTTCCGGTCCCTGGTCCAGGGTTCCAGCGACGTGATCATGATCGCGGCCGGCGACGGCGTGCTCCAGTACGTCAGCCACGCGGTCCGCCCGGTGTACGGGTTCGAGCCGGAGGAGCTCGTCGGCACCCGGCTCGAACTGCTCATCCATCCCGAGGAGAGCGCGCGGGTCCAGCGCGAACTACGCGCCTTTCTCGACGGCGCGGGGCCCGGCGAGGCGCACGCCGGAATGGTCCGGGTCGAGTGTCGGATCCGCTCCGCCGGCGGCACCTGGTTGCACACCGAGTCGGCGGTCAACCGCTACGGCGACGGGCTGATCTTCAACAGCCGCGACGTCACCGACCGGATCAAGCTGCAGACCCAGCTCGAACACGACGCGTTCCACGACCGGCTCACCGACCTGCCCAACCGGGCCCTGTTCGAGGACCGGATCCAGCACGCGCTCGCCCAGCGGCGCGGGGTCACCCCCACGATCGCGGTGCTCTTCCTCGACCTCGACGGGTTCAAGGCGGTCAACGACAACTACGGCCACACCGCGGGTGACGAACTTCTCGTCCAGGCCGCGCGGCGGCTCGAACACGCGGTCCGGATCGGCGACACCGTCGCGCGCTTCGGCGGCGACGAGTTCGCGGCCCTGCTCGTGGGCGACCCCAGCCCGCGCGCGATCCGCGAGATCGCCGAGCGCCTGCTGGCCACGCTGTCCTCGCCGTACCGGATCGCCGACGGCGAGGTCCGGGTCGCGGCCAGCATCGGCATCGCCTTCTCCGCCCCCGGCATCGCCCCCGCCGACCTGATGCGGCACGCGGACGCCGCGATGTACCGCGCCAAGGACGGCGGCAAGGGCCGGGTCGAGGTCTACACGCCGGACATGGACGCCGACGTCGAGCGCCGCGCGGCCCGGGCCGCGGGCCGCCGCCGGGTGGACCGCGACGGCCGACTCGGCATCGCCTACCAGCCCGTCGTCGACCTCGACACCGGTCGCGTGCGCCACGTCGAGGCGACCCTGTGCACCATCGAGGACGGCACGGTGCCCGGCCGCGCCGACCACGTCCGGCTGACCGCCGGGGTGGACGGCCGGCTCTCGCCGGTGGGCCGCAGGCTGCTGGAGGAGAGCACGCTCGCCGCCGCGACCTGGCGCGCGGCCGGCCACGACATCGGCGTCACCGTCGGCCTGGCCGCCCGCCAACTCACCGGGTCCGGCTTCCTCGACGTCCTGGAGGAGACCCTGCGCGGCGCCGACCTGTCGCCCGCCGCGCTCACCCTGGAGATCACCGACAACGTCCTGCCCGACGGCGACGAACTGCTGCTCGGCCGGATCGCGGTGCTGCGCCGGCTCGGCGTGCGGCTCTCGCTCGACGACTTCGGCACCGGGCACTCCTCGCTCACGTATCTGCGCCGGCTGCCGGTGGACGCGCTCAAGATCGACCGCTCGTTCGTCGCCGAGGTCGGCACCTGCCCGCACCTGACCGTGCTCACCTCGACGATCGTCCGACTCGGCCTGGACTCCGGGTTGACCCTGGTGGCGGCCGGGATCGACAACCACGCGCAGGTGGACATACTCCGCGAAATGGGCTGCCAGCAGGGCCAGGGCACGTGGTTCCACCCGGCGGTGTCCGGCGACGCGATCTTCGACGTGCTCGGCCAGACCTCGCCCGGCAACAGCGCGGTCCGCGGTCCCCGTCCCGAACCGATCCCGGAGACGCGCGCGGCGCTCCCCGTCCAGGTCCCCAGGCCGCATCTGTGACCCGTCGCCCGATCGCCGCAACCATGACGCCCCGTCAGTCCTGGACAACATGTCCCGAATATTGAGACACGCGATGGCTCGGCTTGACACGTACGCGGGCTCGGAGGGAGAGTCGCGGGCATGCAGACCCGCATCCTCGTACTTGAGAAGCGCGTGAACTGACCACCGAGTCGGTTCGCGCGCCCCCCTCGCTTGCCTAACGGCACGGGGGGTTTTTTGTTGCAGTCCGACGGGTCCGGGCCTCGCGCCCCACTCGACATGCCGACTTCAGATCGAGAAGAGACGAAAGCATGACCGATCAGGTGACAGGAGCCCAAGCGCTGATCCGCTCCCTGGAAGCCGCAGGGGTGGACACGGTCTTCGGCATCCCCGGGGGCGCGATTCTTCCCGCCTACGATCCGATGATGGACTCGACGAAGGTGCGCCACATCCTCGTTCGGCACGAGCAGGGCGCCGGCCACGCCGCGGAGGGATACGCGCAGGCCACCGGCAAGGTCGGGGTGTGCATGGCCACTTCCGGCCCCGGCGCGACCAACCTGGTGACGCCGATCGCCGACGCGCACATGGACTCGGTGCCGATCGTCGCGATCACCGGTCAGGTCGCCAGTGCCGCGATCGGGACGGACGCCTTCCAGGAGGCGGACATCTGCGGCATCACGATGCCGATCACCAAGCACAACTTCCTGGTCACCGACCCGGCGGAGATCGCGCCCACGATCGCCGCGGCGTTCCACATCGCCTCCACCGGCCGGCCCGGCCCGGTCCTGGTCGACATCTCGAAGGACGCGCTCCAGGCGACCACCGAGTTCGTCTGGAACGGCACTCCCGAGCTGCCCGGCTACCGCCCGGTCACCCGGCCGCACGCGAAGCAGATCCGCGAGGCCGCCCGGCTGCTCAGCGAGGCCAAGCGCCCCGTCCTGTACGTCGGCGGCGGCGTCCTCAAGGCGCACGCCTCGGCCGAGCTGAAGATCCTCGCCGAGCTGACCGGCGCGCCCGTGGTCACCACGCTGATGGCGCTCGGCGCGTTCCCGGACAGCCACCCGCAGCACCTGGGCATGCCCGGCATGCACGGCACGGTCGCCGCGGTCACCGCGCTGCAGAAGTCGGACCTGATCTTCGCGCTCGGCGCGCGCTTCGACGACCGGGTCACCGGCAAGCTCGACACCTTCGCGCCGTTCGCCAAGATCGTGCACGCGGACATCGACCCCGCCGAGATCTCCAAGAACCGCACCGCCGACGTGCCGATCGTCGGCGACGCCCGCGAGGTCATCGCCGACCTGGTCGTCGCGGTCCAGGCCGAGCACGAGGCCGGCCGGTTCGGCGACTACCAGGACTGGTGGACCTCGCTCAACCGCTGGCGCGACACCTACCCGCTGGGCTACGACCTGCCGGAGGACGGCTCGCTGTCCCCGCAGCTGGTCATCGAGCGGCTCGGCGCGATCTCCGGCCCGGACACGATCTTCGCCTCGGGCGTCGGCCAGCACCAGATGTGGGCCTCGCAGTTCATCCACTACGAGAAGCCCTACACCTGGCTCAACTCCGGCGGCGCCGGGACCATGGGCTACTCGGTCCCCGCCGCGATGGGCGCCAAGGCCGGCATGCCGGACACCACCGTGTGGGCGATCGACGGCGACGGCTGCTTCCAGATGACCAATCAGGAACTGGTCACCTGCGCGGTCAACGACATCCCGATCAAGGTCGCCATCATCAACAACGGCACCCTGGGCATGGTCCGCCAGTGGCAGACGCTCTTCTACAACCAGCGCTACTCCAACACCGACCTGCAGAGCCGCCGGCTGCCGGACTTCGTCAAGCTCGCCGAGGCCATGGGCTGTGTCGGGCTGCGCTGTGAGAGCCCGGACCAGCTCGACGAGATCATCCACAAGGCGATGTCGATCAACGACGCGCCCGTGGTCATCGACTTCGTCGTCCACCAGGACGCGATGGTGTGGCCGATGGTCGCGGCCGGTTCCTCCAACGACGAGGTCATGGCGGCGCGCGACGTCCGCCCCGACTTCGGCGACTCGGACGACTGACAGGCCGACAGGGCATCAGGAAGGCATAGGAGTCCAGCGATCATGTCCAAGCACACCCTCTCGGTCCTCGTCGAGAACAAGCCCGGCGTCCTGGCCCGGATCACCGCGCTGTTCTCGCGTCGGGGCTTCAACATCGACTCGCTCGCGGTGGGCACCACCGAGCACCCCGACATCTCGCGGATCACCATCGTGGTGACCGTGGTCGAGGAGCTGCCGCTGGAGCAGGTCACCAAGCAGCTGAACAAGCTCGTCAACGTGCTCAAGATCGTCGAGCTCGATCCCCCCGCGTCCGTGCAGCGCCAACTCCTGCTGGTCAAGGTGCGCGCCGACCACGAGTCCCGGTCGCAGGTCGTCGAGATCGTCCAGCTCTTTCGCGCGAAGACGGTCGACGTCTCGCCGGACGCGGTCACGATCGAGGCCACCGGCGGGCCGGACAAGCTGGCCGCGATGCTGCGCATGCTGGAGCCGTTCGGCATCAAGGAACTCGTCCAGTCCGGCGTCGTGGCCATCGGCCGCGGCGGCCGCTCGATCACCGACCGTTCGCTGCGGTCGGTGGAGCGCTCGGCCTGACGGACATGTCCGGACCTCGGTTCTGACGGACCGTCACGGTCCACATTTCAAACCAGCGGAACGCGGCCCGCTCGTGATTTGCGAAGATGACGAGCGGGGCGTGGCCCCTGAAACACCCGTCTTGAAGGAGAACCCCGAAGTGGCCGAGCTGTTCTACGACGACGACGCCGACCTTTCCATCATCCAGAACCGCAAGGTCGCGGTGCTCGGCTACGGCAGCCAGGGCCACGCCCACGCGCTGTCGCTGCGGGACTCCGGCGTCGACGTGCGGGTCGGTCTGCTGGAGGGCTCGAAGAGCCGCGCCAAGGCCGAGGAGGCCGGCCTTCGCGTCGTCACTCCCGCCGAGGCCGCCGCCGAGGCCAGCGTCATCATGATCCTGACCCCGGACCCGGTCCAGGCGAAGGTGTACGCCGAGGCCGTGGAGCCCAACCTGCAGGAGGGCGACGCGCTGTTCTTCGGGCACGGCTTCAACATCCGGTTCGGTTTCATCAAGCCGCCGGCCAACGTCGACGTGTGCATGGTCGCCCCGAAGGGCCCGGGCCACCTCGTGCGCCGGCAGTACGAAGAGGGTCGCGGCGTGCCGTGCATCGTCGCGGTCGAGCAGGACGCGTCGGGCAACGGCCTCGCGCTCGCCCTCTCCTACGCGAAGGGCATCGGCGGCACCCGCGCCGGCGTCATCAAGACCACCTTCACCGAGGAGACCGAGACCGACCTGTTCGGTGAGCAGGCCGTGCTCTGCGGCGGCGCCTCGGCGCTGGTCAAGGCGGGCTTCGAGACCCTGGTCGAGGCCGGCTACCAGCCGGAGATCGCCTACTTCGAGTGCATGCACGAGCTGAAGCTCATCGTCGACCTCATGTACGAGGGCGGCCTGGAGAAGATGCGCTGGTCCATCTCGGAGACCGCCGAGTGGGGCGACTACATCACCGGCCCGCGGATCATCACCGCCGACACCAAGGCCGAGATGAAGAAGGTCCTCGCCGAGATCCAGGACGGTTCGTTCGCGACCGCGTGGATGGCCGAGTACGAGGCCGGTCTGCCGAAGTACAAGGCGTACGTCAAGGCGGACTCCGAGCACAAGCTGGAGACCACCGGCAAGGAGCTCCGCAAGATGATGAGCTGGGTGACCAACGAGGCCTGATCCTCGCCGGTCGCGTTCGAGGTGCCCCGGGCCGATGGTCCGGGGCACCTTCGCGTGTGGGTGGGCCGCAGTTCACGCGGCATTCATCGCACGGTGGTGTCGGACGCCATACAGCGCAAGGCCCAGGAGACGCTGGGCCACGCGTGACGGCTGCCCGCCGCGTCCTCGATCGCGCGCAACCTCGACCGCCCGGCGCGCGTGTGCACCGTACAAGACGTGTCGCGCGATGTGAGCGACGGTGACGGGGGAGACAGCAGCATGACGGACGAGGGGGCGCTCGACGTCGCGTTCGACACACTCGAACGCGATGTGACCCGCCTCCTCGGCGCGCGGGCGAGCGGCGGCCCGGCCGCGATCGCGGCTCTCGCCGCGCGGCGCCGGCGACGACATCACTTCGTCGTCGGCCTCGGCCTCGCGGGGGTCCTCGCACTCGCCGCGGTCATTCGGGTCACCGCGACGCGGAACCGATCACCCGCTCGTTCGCGTGGGTGGGGGAGAGACGTCCGCGGCGGGCATTCCGCGACCTGAACCGACATCAGGTGCGTGCCCCGGGCCGGATAAAGTACCGGGTCACGGCAGGACGCACGCCGCGACGGGACGCGGGGGAGCGATGGGACGGGACACGGGCGGTCGCGCCGACTTCGACGTGTTCTACGCGGAGAGCCACGGCGCCCTCGTCGCACACCTGTACGCGCTCACCGGCGATTTCGGCGAGGCCCAGGAGGCCGCGCAGGAGGCCTACATCCGGGCCTGGAAGGACTGGGACCGGATCAGCGGCTACGAGAACCCCGTCGCGTGGATCCGACTCGTCGGCCAGCGGATCGCGGTCAGTCGCTGGCGCCGCACCCGAACCGCGCTCAAGAGCTGGATCCGGCACGGCCCGGACGGCGACCTGCCCGCGCCCGGGCCCGAATCGGTCGCGCTCGTCACCGCGTTGCGCAAGATCCCCGAGGCCCAGCGCCGCGCCATCGTGATGCACCACATGGGCGGCCTGTCGGTCGCCGAGATCGCCGCGCACGAGGGCGCGCCCGAGGGCACCATCAAGGCCCGCCTGGCCCGCGGTCGGCACGCGCTCGCCGGGCTGCTCGCGGACGGCTCCGAAGCGGTGCGTACCGGACAGCGGTAGCCCCCGGGGCCCGATGATTCGGTAAACCCGAAGGAATTGCCGGTCCTGTTCACATGCCATGGCCGCATCCGAGGCAGCATGCTTGAACGAGGCAGTAACGAGGCAGTGCTATCGCCGCACCGGACTTGCCGTTCCGGTCCGACATCGTGGAGCGTGAGACACATGAGGGGCAGAGGGGACTCGGGTCGGGAGACGATCGTGCCGGCTCGCGGTGGCTTCCCGGAACGGACGCTGCGGCAGGACGAATTGCGCGCCGAGCGACCACCGGCGGCGGACGACGACATCTTCGGCGACCTCTACCTCGACTTCGAGGACGCGCCGACCCGGGAGCCGGCCGGCCGGACCGAGCCGCCGCACCCGCGGGCCGGCCGGCGACCGAGCCACGACCCGGCGACGGCGACCGAGCCGGCACCCGGACCCGAGCCCGAACCCGAGCCCGAGCCCGCGTCGGACCGCGCGACCGAGCCGGCCGACTCGTACGAACCCGCCGACCCCGAGCCCGACCCGGCGCCCGAGGTGGTGGAACCCGTCGCCGAGGCCGCGCCGCGATCCCTGTGGGACCAGGCTCCCCGGCCCGCCGAGACCTTCGCGACCGCGCCGGAACCCACCGAACGCACGCCCGATCCGACCCCGCACACGGTGACCCCGCGCGCGGTCCGCCCGGACAGGGCGACCCCCACGCCGCCGCCGTCGGTGCCCGCGCCGCCCACGATCGTCCCCGGCTCCGCCGACACCACGATGGCCGTGGGGCACGCCGTGCCGCCCCCGCCGCCCACCGTGCCGCCGATGCCCAGGACGCCGCCGGCGCCTCCCGCGCCGCCCGCAGCGCCCCCGTCCGCCGCCCCCGCCCCTGCTGCCCCCGCGGGCACCATCCCGGTGGCCGAACCGGCCGACGACGCGGACGACCTCGAGGTCCCGACCACGTCGCGCAGCGACAGCCTGCGCCGCGCGGAGGCGGCCGACGACGACGTCGAGGAGCTCGCCGGCCCACCGCTCGGCGTGCAGGCGTCCGCGTGGTCGACCTCCTCCCACCCCGGCCGCAGGCGCGCCGCCCGACGCGAACGGCGGGGCCTGGGACCGGAGCTGACGGCCCGTGACAACGACGACCGGTACGCCGCGACGGGCGAGGTGTTCATCGTCGCCGACGGCCTCGGCGGACACCCGGCCGGTTGGTACGCGGCCGACGTCGCCGTGCGCACGCTGGTGTCCGAACTGGCCGCCGCCGACCTGTCCGCGGGCTGGAGCGACCGGCTCAGCGCCGCCATAGCGGTCGCCGACCTGGCCGTGCGCCGACACGGCGTCGCGCAGTACGAGGGCATGCGCACCACCGTGGTGGCCGCCGTCCTGCAACACGGCCGACTGCACCTGGCCGGCTGCGGCGACAGCGTGTGCTGGCTGGTGCGCGGCGGGCGGGCGTTCCGGCTCACCGAGCAGGGCAACGCCGCGGAGTTCGGCCGTCCCTGGCTGCTCACCTCGACGCCCCTCGGCGGCTCGCAGGCGCCGGACCCCGAGCTCCAGCGGATCGAACTGCACCCCGGCGACCGTGTGGTCCTCGCCACGGACGGCGTCGGCCACCTGCCCGACGAGACCGTGGCCGACCTCGTGCACGGCGACCCCTTCCACGCGGCAACGACCTTGACCAGAACCGCGGTCGAGAGCGGTGACGACGACGCCACGGCAGTCGTGGTCGAATGCGACGCACTGCCCGTACCCGAGGGTCATCGCTCCGGCGCGGACCCCCGCGAGCAACCCGGTGATGCGTCGACCGGCCCCGGGGCTCTACGGTCGGACGGCGGAACGGCCTGGTGACGGATCACCGGGCGAAGATGGGCGATGCCCCAGCGCGGGGCACGAGACCGGACGGATGGCGATGCTCGAACTGATCCTCACCGTGGCGACGTCGGACGACGCCGACCAGCAGGAGTCGGACCTGGCCCGGCCGCGCACGGTGAAGGTGCAAAGCGAGCCGGGCAAGAAGATCGCGATCGGCCGGGACCCGTCGCGCTGTGGGCTGGTCACACCGAAGGACTGGCGCTTCGTATCGCGCGTGCACCTGGAGTTCGTGTACTCGCTGGAGCGGGGCTGGAGCGTGGAATGGCTCCAGGGTTCGCACCCGCGCCCGGTCGCGCTCGTGCAGATCGACCGCGAGGGTGTGTCCGAACCGGTGCCGTACGGCGCGACGCTGCCGCTGGGTTCGCTGCGCCCGGGCCGGGTCGTGGTCACCGACCTCGCCCGCCGCCGGCGGGTGTTGGTCGAGTGGCGGGTGTCCCTGCCGCAACGGCCCGGCGACGAGCCCACCGAGCCCGACGTCGGCGTCCCCGAGACCCAGGACGTCGCGCCGTTCGTGTTGCAGAACCGACTCTCCGAGACGGAGATGGAGGTGCTGGCCGCGCTGTCCTGCGACTGGGTGCACGGGCGTCCGGTCAAGCGCGCGAAGTCCACGAAGGAACTCTGCGACCTGCTGCACCTGTCGGCGGCCACGGTCGAGCGCTACAAGACCAAACTGCGCCGCGAATTCTACAGCTCGGGCCTGTGCCCGGAGCTGAACTCCCTGCTCGGCCCGAACTATCTGGACACCGTGCGTCATGTGCACGGAGGCTGGGACCTGATAGCGCAGACGGCGGTCACGCACGGGATAACGGGGCGCGGTCCCTGCCCCTGCGGTGCCGACGCGCCACACGCCGGCTCCCGGTGACCCCGACGACGAGGGAGAGCCGGCCGATGGGAGAGGAGGGGGGACGATGCTGGAGTTGAACATGTCGTTCGCCGCGCTCGCGGACGGCCGCGAGGCGGAACGCGATCCGCTGCCGGGCCCCAAGAGCGCGCGCACCCGCAGCGAGGTGGGCGCCCGCCTGGTCGTGGGCCGCGACCCCACCGCGTGCCGCCCGTTGCTGACGCCGCACGACTGGCTGTTCGTCTCGCGTCGGCACCTGGTCTTCGAGTACAGCGAGGATCGCGGCTGGACGGTGGAGTGGCCGCGTGGTCAGCGGGACACCCCGGTCGCCATCGTGCGGATCAAGCAGGGGGAGACCTCGCAGGACGTGCCGTACGGCGCGATCCTGCCGCTGTCCGCGCGGACGGCGGGGACCATCACCGTCAGCGACCTCGCCCGCCGGCGCAGCATCGTGCTCACCTGGCGCGCGGTGCATCCGCTCGGCGGACGCGGTGTGCAAGAGGTGATGACGACCGCGCAGACCATGGACGAGGGACCCGGGGAACTGCGCCGCAAGCTGAGCGGTGTCCGCCTGGAGGTGCTCGCGGGGATGTCCTGCGACTGGATCCACGGCCGCCCCACCAAGCGTCCCCGGACCACCGACGAGTTGTGCGAGATGCTCTACATGGCCAAGGCCACGGTCGAGCGGTGCAAGACCGAGCTGCGGCGCGACTTCTACAGTTCCGAGCTCTGCCCGGAATTGAACGATCTCTTGGGGCCGGACTACCTGGACACGACCCCGCATGTGCACGGAGGGTGGGACCTGATCGCGCAGACGGCGGTCACCTGCGGCATTGTGGGGCGCGAACCGTGTCCGTGTGCCCGTCGCGGTGGCTCGGTCGACTGAAGGGCGGAGCCGCCGGGGTGGAGTCGACCGAAGGTGGCGTCGAACCGAGCGGCGGGATCGGGACGCGGGATTGACTGTCGACCAGGAGCGTGGGGGAGGAATCGGTGCTCGATCTCAACATGGCGTCGACTTCGGGGGCGGACGACGCGGCGACGGTTGCCATGCTGATGGCAAGCGCGCCGAGCCGGCCCGGAGCGACATTGGCGGTCGGTCGCGACGCGACCCGCTGTCACCTGGTGACGCCGGCCGACTGGCTGTTCGTGTCCCGCGTCCACCTCGAATTCCAGTACGGCGACGACATGACGTGGTGGGTCACGTGGCGGCGCGGCTCCCAGGACGCGCCGGTCGCCGAGGTGCAGGTCGACGACGGTCAAGCGCGCACCCTGCCCTACGGCGGCACCACGCCGCTGCCGAGGCCGGGTTCGGGCGAGGTGGTCATCCTGGACCTGAACGGCCAGCGCAGGGTCACCATCGGCTGGTTCCTCGCGGCCGACTGAGCGGTCCGCGACCCTCGTCCGCGGCACTGGCCGCATCGCAATCACGACCGATCCGCACGCTGATCCGACGCGAAGTCGGAGACGTTGCCCCACACGCCCGGAGTCCACACATCGGACATCTGTGAAGTCATTCACAAGGGCGGCGGTAGGATCGGCCACGCGTCAGGCCACCCCGTCGTGCGTCTTCCACGCGGCCACCCGTCATCGCAGCACGCGAAGGAAAACCGTGAGCAAGCCCGTCGTTCTCATCGCCGAAGAGCTGTCCCCGGCCACCGTCGATGCCCTCGGACCCGATTTCGAGATCCGCCACTGCGATGGTGCGAACCGCGGTGAGCTGCTGTCCGCGATCGCCGACGTCGACGCCATCCTGATCCGCAGCGCCACCAGGGTCGACGCCGAGGCGATCGCCGCCGCCGGTCGGCTCAAGGTCGTCGCCCGCGCCGGCGTGGGACTCGACAACGTCGACGTCCCGGCCGCCACCAAGGCCGGCGTCATGGTCGTCAACGCGCCGACCTCGAACATCGTCACCGCCGCCGAACTGGCCTGCGGCCTGATCATCTCGGTCGCGCGCAACATCCCGCAGGGCAGCTCCGCGCTCAAGAACGGCGAGTGGAAGCGCAGCAAGTACACCGGCGTCGAGCTCTCCGAGAAGACCCTCGGCGTGGTCGGCCTCGGCCGGATCGGCGTCCTGGTCGCGCAGCGCATGTCCGCGTTCGGGATGAACATCGTGGCCTACGACCCCTACGTGCAGCCGGCCCGCGCCGCCCAGATGGGTGTCCGCCTGCTCACCCTGGACGAGGTCCTGGAGCAGTCCGACTTCATCACCGTGCACCTGCCCAAGACCCCGGAGACGCTCGGCCTGATCGGCGACGAGGCGCTGCGCAAGGTCAAGCCGACCGTGCGGATCGTCAACGCCGCCCGCGGCGGGATCGTCGACGAGGTCGCGCTCGCGTCCGCGCTCAAGGAGGGTCGGGTCGCCGCCGCCGGTCTCGACGTGTTCTCGAAGGAGCCGTGCACGGACAGCCCGCTGTTCGAGTTCGACAACGTCGTGGCCACGCCGCACCTGGGCGCCAGCACCGACGAGGCGCAGGAGAAGGCCGGCGTCGCGGTGGCCAAGTCGGTGCGGCTCGCGCTCGCGGGCGAACTCGTGCCGGACGCGGTCAACGTGCAGGGCGGCGTGATCGCCGAGGACGTGCGCCCGGGCCTGCCGCTGGCCGAGAAGCTCGGCCGGATCTTCACCGCCCTCGCGGGCGGCGTCGCGGTCCGGATCGACGTCGAGGTGCGCGGCGAGATCACCCAGCACGACGTCAAGGTGCTCGAGCTCGCGGCCCTCAAGGGTGTCTTCGCGGACGTCGTCGAGGAGTCGGTCTCCTACGTCAACGCCCCGCTGCTCGCCCAGGAGCGCGGCGTGGAGATCCGGCTGACCACCAGCTCGGAGAGCCCGGACCACCGCAACCTGGTGACCGTCCGCGGCACCCTCGCCGACGGCGGCGAGGTCTCGGTCTCCGGCACGCTCGCGGGCCCCAAGCACATCGAGAAGGTCGTCGAGGTCGACGGCTTCGACGTGGACCTGGTGCTCACCTCGCACATGGTCTTCCTGCGCTACGCGGACAAGCCGGGCGTGGTCGGCGTGATCGGCCGCCACCTCGGCGAGGCGGGCGTCAACATCGCCGGCATGCAGGTCGCGCGGGCGGCCAAGGGCGGCGAGGCGCTGGTCGCGCTGACCGTCGACACCACGGTGGCCCCGCAGAACCTGAGCGAGATCGCCGACGAGATCGGCGCCGCGTTCGTCCGCTCGGTCAACATGGAGGACTGACGGCCGCAGCACCCGCTCGCAAGGCCCGGGAACCGCGAGGTTCCCGGGCCTTCGGCATGTCCGGAGCCGCCGCTCCGACCGGTTCGCCACGCCCGGCGATGGGCGTGCGGTCTCAGATAGTAGGAACTCCGAGTAAATTGCAGACACGACGTGAACCGTCGCCTACCGTGAAAGAAGACGGCCCTTCCGTACCCGGAAATCCCTGTACGGCAGGACATTTCAGCACGCCCACAAGGCCACTGCACGTGTCCGTCACACACCGTGTAGACACCCGAGCCTTGTGAAGGAAGTGCACCCATGGACGAGACCACGCGCCGCAACGCCGCCCGCGCCCTCCAGCGCGCCCTCGACCGTCGTGACAACGGCGGCAGCCCCGCCGACGAGGACCGCTGACAGCTCACGATTCGCACCGATGCGTCCCAACATTCGGACTGCACATGTCAGCCCATGGGACGGAAGGTAAGGTCCACCGCATGTCTCGCAGCATTCGTCTCGCAGTGGTTCCCGGTGACGGTATCGGCCAGGAAGTGGTCGCGGAGGGCCTCAAGGTCCTCGGCGCGGTGCTCCCGGCCGAGATCAAGGTCGAGACCACCGAGTACGACCTCGGTGCCCGCCTGTACCACCGCACCGGGGAGACGCTGCCCGACAGCGTGCTCGCCGAGCTGCGCGGCCAGGACGCGATCCTGCTCGGCGCCATCGGCGACCCGAGCGTCCCCTCGGGGGTGCTGGAGCGCGGGCTGCTGCTCAAGCTCCGCTTCGCGTTCGACCACCACGTGAACCTGCGCCCGGCCAGGCTCGCGCCCGGTGTCGTCTCGCCGCTGGGCGCCGACGCGAAGATCGACTTCGTCGTGGTCCGCGAGGGCACCGAGGGCCCGTACACCGGCAACGGCGGCACGCTCCGCACCGGCACCGAGCACGAGGTCGCCACCGAGGTCAGCGTCAACACCGCGTTCGGCATCGAGCGGGTCGTGCGCGACGCGTTCGCGCGGGCCCAGGCCCGTCCGCGCAAGAAGCTGACCCTCGTGCACAAGAACAACGTGCTCGTGTTCGCGGGCCGGCTGTGGACGCGGATCTTCAACGCGGTCGCGGCCGAGTTCCCCGACGTCACCACCGACTACCTGCACGTGGACGCGGCGACCATCTTCATGGTCACCCAGCCCGAGCGGTTCGACGTGATCGTCACCGACAACCTCTTCGGCGACATCATCACCGACCTCGCCGCGGCCATCGCCGGCGGCATCGGCCTCGCGGCGAGCGGCAACATCAACCCGTCCCGCGAGTTCCCGTCGATGTTCGAGCCCGTGCACGGCTCGGCGCCGGACATCGCAGGTCAGGGCAAGGCCGACCCGACCGCCACCGTGCTGTCGGTGGCGATGCTCCTGGAGCACCTCGGCCTGACCGCCGAGGCCCGCAAGGTCGAGGCCGCGGTGTACGCGGACCTCGCCGAGCGCGGCACCCTCGGCACTCGCGGCACGTCGCAGATCGGCGACGCGCTCGCGGCCCGAGTAGCCGGCTGATTTCGCCGGCATCCACCACGTCCGTCGACCGGGACCGTCGACGCGTACCCCCTGCCGGATCGGCGAATCGACCATCCGGCGGGTCGGGGGCCGCGCCTGTCGGGATCCCGGTCGACTGCGTTAACGTCTCACCGGGTGGAACGCCGGTGCGGTATCCGGGAACACTTCCATCGAGAACACTTCGACGGAAGCCGGGTCCCACAAGCACCCAGCCCCGCCATACTCCACGGTGAAGGACGAAGACCAGCCATGACGACCGCCGCCCCGCAGGAGCCCGCCCTCCAGGCCTCCCTGCCGATCGACCTCAAGCCCACCGCGCACCCGCTGAGCGACGCCGAGCGTGCCAAGCGCCTGGAGAACCCCGGCTTCGGCCGCGTGTTCACCGAGCACATGGTCGGCATCAAGTGGAGCGCGGGTCGTGGCTGGTACGACGCGCAGCTCACGCCCTACGCGTCGCTCGACATCGACCCGGCGAACATGACGCTGCACTACGCGCAGTCGATCTTCGAGGGTCTCAAGGCGTACCGCCGCCCCGACGGCAGCGTGGCCACGTTCCGGCCGTACGCGAACGCCGCGCGCTTCCAGGCGTCCGCCCGCCGGCTGGCGATGCCGGAGCTGCCGCAGGACCTGTTCGTGGCCGCCGTCGACGCGCTGATCCGGCAGGACGCGGCGTGGGTGCCGAGCGCGCCCGAGGAGAGCCTGTACCTGCGGCCCTTCATGTTCGCGACCGAGGTCGGCCTCGGCGTGCGCCCGGCCAACGAGTTCCTGTTCCTGGTCATCGCCTCGCCCGCCGGCCCCTACTTCGCGGGCGGCGTCAGGCCGGTCTCGGTGTGGCTGTCGCAGGAGTACGTGCGGGCCGTGCCCGGCGGCACCGGCGAGGCCAAGTGCGCGGGCAACTACGCCGCGTCGCTGGTCGCCCAGGCCCAGGCCATCGAGCAGGGCTGCGACCAGGTCGTCTGGCTCGACGCGGTGGAGCGCCGCTGGATCGAGGAGATGGGCGGCATGAACCTGTACTTCGTGTACGGGGAGGGCAAGGACGCGCGGATCGTCACGCCGCGCCTGACCGGCTCGCTGCTGCCCGGCATCACCCGCGACTCGCTGCTGCAGCTCGCCGCCGACCGCGGCTACGCCACCGAGGAGGCCCTGATCTCGGTCGACGACTGGCGCCAGGGCAACGAGAACGGCGCCCTGACCGAGGTCTTCGCCTGCGGCACCGCGGCGGTCATCACCCCGGTGGGCTCGGTCAAGTCCAGCACCGCGAGCTGGACCGTCGGCACCGGCGAGGCGGGCCCCATCACGATGGAGCTCCGCAAGGCGCTGGTCGACATCCAGACCGGCAAGGCGGAGGACGTCCACGGCTGGACCCACCAGGTCTGACCACCGGCGAACGCCGGCCCCGATGCCTGTGACCGCAAGTCACCCCCCGGACGCAACGGGCGGCGCGGGTGGACACCCGGGAGCGCGCACCACGCTCCAGGGCACACCCGCGCCGCACGGCCGCTACGCAGACACGCCGGCCCACATAGTGAGACCGCGAGACCACACGCAACCGAATGTGCAAGACTCCGCACCATGCAGCAGTGGCTCATTATTAGCCGCAGCGTGCCGGCAACGGGCTGATCCCCCCACAAGGGGTACGCGCGACGACACGACAGTGTCCTTCGCATCGCCCACCGCCCGCACGCAGACCTCTCGCGACCGCGAGGGGTCTTTTTGTTTGGCCGCCCCACCCCCGGCGGCGATCAGCGCGCGGGCCCGCCATTATTTGATCGATGGGAGAACCGAGGCCAATGCACCCGACGAACCCGACCGACCCGAGCACCTTCCACGTCTTCGACACCACCCTCCGGGACGGTTCGCAGCGCGAGGGCATCAACCTGACGGTGTCCGACAAGCTCACCGTGGCCCGTCACCTGGACGAGTTCGGCGTCGGCTTCATCGAGGGCGGCTGGCCCGGCGCGGTACCGCGGGACACCGAGTTCTTCCGCCGCGCGAAGGAGGAGCTCCGGCTCGTCAACGCGGTCCTCGTGGCCTTCGGCTCGACCCGCAAGGCCGGCACCTCGGCCGCGGCCGACCCCCAGGTCCAGGCCCTGCTCGACGCCGAGGCGCCGGTGGTGTGCCTGGTGGCCAAGTCGCACGACAAGCACGTCTCGCTGGCCCTGCGCACCACGCTCGAAGAGAACCTGGAGATGGTCCGCGACACCGTCGCGCACCTGTGCGCGCAGGGCCGCCGGGTGTTCGTCGACTGCGAGCACTTCTTCGACGGCTACCGCGCCAACCCCGAGTACGCGCTGAGCGTCGTCGCCGCCGCGCACGACGCGGGCGCCGAGGTCGTGGTCCTGTGCGACACCAACGGCGGGATGCTGCCCAGCGGGGTCCGCGAGATCGTCACCGAGGTACACACCCGCACCGGCGCGCGCCTGGGCATCCACGCCCAGGACGACACCGGCTGCGCGGTCGCCAACACGATCGCGGCCGTCGAGGGCGGCGCCACGCACGTCCAGTGCACCGCCAACGGCTACGGCGAGCGGGTCGGCAACGCCAACCTGTTCCAGGTGGTCGGCAACCTCGAACTCAAGAAGGACATGCGCGTCCTGCCCGCGGGCCGGCTGCGCGAGATGACCCGGATCTCGCACGCGATCGCCGAGGTGGTCAACCTCGCGCCGTCCACCCACCTGCCCTACGTGGGCGTGTCCGCGTTCGCGCACAAGGCCGGGCTGCACGCGTCCGCGATCAAGGTCGACCCCGACCTGTACCAGCACATCGACCCCGCGCTCGTCGGCAACGACATGCGGATGCTGATCTCGGACATGGCCGGGCGCGCCTCGATCGAGCTCAAGGGCAAGGAGCTCGGCTACGACCTCTCCGACGACAAGGAACTGGTCGGCCGGGTGGTGAACCAGGTCAAGGAGCGCGAGGCCGCCGGGTACACGTACGAGGCCGCGGACGCGTCCTTCGAACTGCTGCTTCGCGACGAGAGCCTGGGCCGCGCCCGGTTCTTCGCGTTGGAGTCGTGGCGTGCCATCAGCGAGCAGCGCGGCGACGGCGTCCCGGTCAACGAGGCCACCGTCAAGCTGCACGCCAAGGGCGAGCGGATCGTCGCCACCGGCGAGGGCAACGGCCCCGTCAACGCGCTCGACCGCGCGCTGCGGCTGGCCCTGGAGCGGATCTACCCGCAGCTCGCGACGTTCGAACTGGTCGACTACAAGGTGCGGCTGCTGGAGGGCAGGCACGGCACCGACGCGATCACGCGGGTGCTGGTGGAAACCACCGACGGCAAGAAGGAGTGGAGCACCGTCGGCGTCGCGGAGAACGTGATCGCGGCCTCGTGGCAGGCCCTGGAGGACGCCTACACCTACGGCCTGCTCAAGGCCGGGCTCACCCCCGGTGGACCGGACACGGAGGCATAGGCCCCGGCCCGGGGGATCTCGGCGGGTGCGACCCACCGACATCCCCCGGACCGGACCTGTGACGGTCTGTGGAACGGCGCCTGACGAACCGTCAGGGGCGGCCGGGGCGGAACGATCGCCACCCGTCGCCCCACGGTTCGTCCCAGCCCGCCGGCAGCGGCGACAGGGACCCGGGAGGCGGCGTCGGGAGCGGGGGCTTGGCGGCCCGCGGTTGGACGGGGGCGGGCGCCGGGGCGGGCGGACGGACGGGCGACGACGCCAGCGGACTCGCCGCGGTCATCGGGTTGGGCGGCAGCAGCGGTTCGCTCTCTTCGAGACGTGCCAACTCGCGCCCGACGGCGAAGCGTTCCAGTCGCCCTCGGACCTCTTCCGGTTCCCGCGAGACGGGGAGGTCCCGCTCGGGGTCGAATCCCTCGGCCGCCGCACCGGGCAGCAGATTGGCCTGCGGGGGCCTTCTCGGCAGCCCCGATTCGGTCGTTCCGTCCACCATCGGAAGGCGGGCCGCTTGCGCCGCGCGCCTGCTGTTGTCGTCCACCGAACCCACCTCGGTTCGTTGTTGGGCCTGCGCCTCAAAACGCTCTGATATCAATTGGGCAACAGATGACTATGGGAGGACCTTAGCAATGCGCGGCACGAGGCGGGCACCCGCCCGGGCATGTCGCGGCGCCTGTCACACATTTGTCGAATTCCGCGAACACCCTTGGTAATCACGGCGCACGGAGTTCACCGGCCGCACAAGACTTTGGGCGGGCCCCGATTCGGGGCCCGCCCAAAAGCAGGTGGTACGCAGTACGAAAAAACAGGTGCAGACAGGTACCGAAGGTCAGCGAAGCCGCGCCATCAGCGCGTGCTCCACCAGCGTGATCAGGGTCGACTTCGCCGATTCGCGACGCCGTGCGTCACAGCTCACGATCGGTGTGTCCGGCCCTATTTGCAAAGCCTCGCGGACATCCTCCGCGTGGTGGGTCTGCAATCCGTCGAAGCAGTTGAGCGCGACGATGAACGGCAGGCCACTGTTCTCGAAGTAGTCGATCGCGGGGAAACAATCGGCGAGGCGACGCGTGTCGACGAGAACCACGGCGCCGATCGCACCGCGGACCAGGTCGTCCCACATGAACCAGAAGCGGTGCTGACCCGGCGTACCGAAGAGGTACAGGATCAGATCCTCGTCCAGCGTGATGCGACCGAAGTCCATCGCGACGGTCGTCGTCTGCTTGTCCGGTGTCGCCGACAGGTCGTCGACACCGGCGCTGGCGGACGTCATGACCGCTTCGGTCCGCAGCGGCGCGATCTCCGAGACCGCGCCGACGAGCGTGGTCTTGCCGACCCCGAATCCGCCGGCGACGACGATCTTCGCCGACGTGGTGGAGGACCTGGCGGGGACCGGGCCCGGGCTAGAGCTTGCGAAGTCCACTGAGCACCCTTTCGAGCAGCGTGACGTCCGGCTGCCCCTGGTCGTTCCCGGGCTGGTGGATGACCACCAGCCCGGCTTCGGCGAGGTCCGCGACCAGTACGCGGGCCACGCCGAGCGGGATGGTGAGCAGAGCCGAGATCTCGGCTACCGACTTGACCTCCCGACACAGCGCGCAGATGCGCTGGTGCTCGGGCAACAGGCCGGGTGGGTTGGCCACCTGAGGTGTGGTGGTGACCAGGGCCTCCAGCGCGAGCTGATAACGAGGCCGGGTGCGACCACCGGTCATGGCGTACGGGCGGACCAGGGTCTCGTGAAACTCCTGGTCCCCGTGATCGGACATATCCGGAGGCGTCATCGCGGCAGTGCACCTTGGAGTTCGGCCCGCAGGGCCGGCGTGAGCACGGCGCCCGCGCGGTCGACGAGCAGGGCCATCTCGTAGCCGATCAGGCCGATGTCGCACTCGGGCGAAGCCAGCACGGCCAGCGACGAGCCGTCCGAAATCGACATGATAAAGAGGAAACCCCGTTCCATTTCCACGACCGTCTGGGTCACGTGCCCGCCCTCGAAGATACGGGACGCACCCTGGGTCAGGCTGGTCAAACCCGATGCGACGGCGGCGAGCTGGTCGGCCCGGTCGCGAGGGAAGCCCTCGGACAGGGCGAGCAGCAGGCCGTCCGCGGAGACCACGACCGTGTGCGACACCCCAGGGGTGTTGTCCACGAAGTTCGTGATCAGCCAGTTCAGGTTCTGCGCGGCCTGGCTCAACGACTTCTCAGTCATGCCTGCTCCTGGTTGTTCTCGTCACGAGGCCGAGGGGCGGATCCCCCGGACCCGGCGGTGCGACCCTGCTGGATGCCCCGGCGGAAGTTGGTCAGACGCCCGCGAACCTCGTCGGGCGACCGGGACAGACCCGGAGCGCCAGGCGCGGTCGGCCGAATCGGCTCCTGGCGGGAGCCGCCGGCCATGGGCGCCGTACCCGGACCACTCGGGGCCTGGGCCCCGCCGGCCTGCTGCTCGACGCCGCCCGGCACCAGGTTGGCACGGGGCACACGACGGGGCAGGCCCGCTCCGGTGGTGCCACCCGAGGAAGGCTCACGGGCGGCCTCGGCCGCACGCCAGCCGTCGTCACCAGCGGAGTACCAGCCGGACTGCTGACCCTGGGGGCCGGCGGCGGGTGCGACCGAGGTGGACTGCTCGGGGATCTCGTCCGGCTCCGTGGGAGTGCCGAACATGTCGGTGACGGGCTGCTGACGCCCACCGCCGAACGCGGGGGACTGCTCGATCGGCCGACTCGGTGTCTCGACCGAAGGGACCTGCGGCGGGTTCGTCGCCATCGGCACCCGGCGGTCGAGGTTGCCCAGCGGATCCGCGTCGGGCGCGGGCGGCTGCTCGCGCTCCGGCGTGTCCGTCTCCCCGCCACGAGGCGTGGAACGGACCTGCGCGGCGCGCATGCGGCCGCCCCGGTTGCCCTGGCGGTGGAACCAGTCCGACTCGAGCGTGTCGAAGATCGGCAGCCTGCCGTCGTCGCCGGTGCTCGGCGGCGCGCTCATGTCCAGTTCGGACGGAGCGCCCCCCTGAGCGGCGATCTCCGGCGAACCGGCGGGCGCGAACGGGCTGTTCCCCTGCTGGAAGGGATCGGCCGGCGCGAACGGCGAGGCCGCCGGCCGGACGTCGCCCTGCGGGCCGCGGGCCTGCTCCGCCCGGGTGTGCTCGTCCTGCTGCTGCGGGGCGGGCACCGGACGGGTCTGCGGGCCGCGCAGTACGGGCAGCGAGTCCCCGGTCGGGGACGGCTGGTCGTACCGAGGCAACTGCTCGCGCTGCGGCAGTTCCTCACGACGCGTCAGGTCCTCGCGACGCGGTGTGTCGTACGCGGACGGGACGTTCGCGGGCGGTGCGACCGGCTCGATCGGCGGCACGGGTGCCACCGGGGTGAGCCCGTCGTACTCCGTGCCCCACTGCTGGTCGTCGCGCCGGGGCGCGAGTTCCGTGCCCGGGCGGTCGAACCCCTGCGCGGGCCGCTCGTATCCGCCCCGGTCGGCCCCGGGCCGCGGCTCGTCCGCGAACGGCGAACCGAACGGGGACGCGAACTGCGCCGTGTCGCCCACCGGGCCGGAGCCGTTGCCGATCTGCGGCGGGGCCGGGAAGGACCCCGTGTCGTGCCCGTACTGCGGCTGCTGCGACTCCCGCCGCTGCGGCTCGGCCCGACGACTGTCGCCGAACACGGGTGCGGCCGGCGCGGCCGGGAAGGACCCGGTGCGCGGGTCGTCCTGACGCGGTTGCTCCTGCGGCGCGACCGGAGCGAACGGGTTGTCGCGACCGGGCGTGGCCGGCGGCGGCGAACTCGGCGCGCGGTGCGACCCGGTGCTGGTGACCCCGGGCTCGCTCGCGAACGGGTTCACCGTGCCGGGGTACGGCGTGTCCTGCGCGGCCGATCCGTCCTGGAAGGACGGGGCCGCGCACGACTGCGTGCTGCCGTACGACGGCTCCTGCTGGACCGGAGCCTGCTGGGGCGGCTGCGGCTGTGCGATCTGCGGCGGCCGGTTGACCGGCTGCGCCGGCGCGTCGACACCGCGCTGCGGCAGCTCGCGCCGCCGGTTGCGCTCCTCGGCCCGGCCGCCCACTCGGGGCCCCGGCAGAGCCGGAGCGGCGGGCGCGGCGGTGGCCGCGGGCACTTCCTCGGTCCAGCCGGAAACGGCGGCCGCGGTCTTGTCGCCGCCCTTGCTCCAACCGTCGCCGCCACCGGGGCGGTCGCCCTGGATGAGCTCGATCGGGAGCATGACCAGCGCGGTCGTACCGCCACCCTCGCCCGGCCGGAGCTGGACGCGGATGCCGTGCCTGGTGGCCAGGCGGCCGACCACGAACAGACCCATGCGACGCGAGATGGAGACGTCCACCACCGGCGGGCGAGCCAGCCGCTGGTTGGCGTCGGCGAGGTCGTCGCCGGTGAGGCCGATGCCGTTGTCGTGGATCTCGATGAGCGCGCGGCCGTCCGGGAGGATGTGGCCGGTGACGCGCACCTTGGTGTGCGGGCTGGAGAACGTCGTCGAGTTCTCGAGGAGCTCGGCGAGCAGGTGCACGAGGTCGTTGACCGCGCGACCCGCGATGTCCGTGGTGGGCAGCGCGCCCAGCTCGACCCGCTCGTACTGCTCCACCTCGGAGGCGGCGGCGCGAAGGACGTCGACCAGCGGAACCGGTCGGGTCCAGCGGCGGCCGGGCTCTTCACCGGCGAGCACCAGAAGGTTCTCACCGTTGCGACGCATACGGGTCGCGAGGTGGTCGAGCTTGAACAGGTTGGCGAGCTGGTCCGGGTCGGCCTCGCGGTTCTCCAGGTCGGAGATGAGCGCGAGCTGACGCTGGATCAGGCTCTGGCTGCGGCGCGAGAGGTTGACGAACATCGCGTTGACGTTGCCTCGCAGCAGTGCCTGCTCGGCGGCGAGTCGCACGGCCTCGGCGTGCACCGCGTCGAACGCGCGGGCCACCTGGCCGATCTCGTCCCGGGAGAGCACACCGATCGGCTCGATCGTCAGGTCCACGTCGCCGGGATCCGACTCGGAGAGTCGGCGCACCGTCTCGGGCAGTCGCTCCTCGGCGACCTCGAGCGCGGAACGACGCAGCGTGTTCAGCGAGCGCACCAGCGACCGCGCCACGATCACACCGAGCAGGATCGTGATCAACAGCGCGCCGACGACGAGGATCGTGTTGACCAACGCGGCGGTGCGGGCCTCGTCGCGCAGCTCGTCGGCGGTGGCCGACAGCTTGAGACCGAGTTGGGCCTCGACCTGGCCGAGCGCGCCGATCTTGTCGGTGGAGAGCGTCCACCACTCCTGAGTGGTGAACTCGTTGGAGACGGGGAGCTTGCCGAAGGTGCCGGTCCTGCTCGCGGCGGGGTCGACCGCGTCGTTGACCAGGCGCTTGAAGAGCTGGAAGCGCTCCTCGACCGCGGTGATCTTGTCGCGGCTGACGTTCGTCTTGTACAGGCTGTTCCACTCGGCGGGCGCGACGTTGACGAACTCGACGGTGGCGTTCTGCTCGGCCTCGTTGAGTCGGCTCAGCGTCTCGGCCGCCTCGGCCGGGATGTCGTTCGGCTTGAGGCCGTACGCCATGACCACGGCTCGCTGCGCGGACGCGTACGCCTTCGCCTCGCCGAACGTACCGAGTGCGCGGGCGCCCTGGATCAGTTCGGCGTCCCGGGTGACCTCGGGTGCCTCCTGGTTGATCTGCAGGAGCTGCAGGATCATCTTGTTGTACGCGTCGACCGTGCTGCGCGCGCTGGTCTTGAAGGCGTCCTGGCGGGCCTGGTTGAGGCTCGTCAGCGAGTGGCCGACCTCCACGAGCGTGGCACCGAGCACCGGCATCGAGTCGGTGTTCAGCTTCGCGACGGACGCGTTGTACGTGGCTACCTGATCGTCGGTCTGCTTCTTGGCCTTGGCGACCTCGGCGGTCAGCTCGGGCGAAGGACCGACACTCGCCTGGGCGAGCAAGTCACGTTCCTGCTCCAGCCACGTGGCCAGCGTCGACGCCTGGTCGATGATGGCGGCGGCCTTCTGCACCGTGTCCATCTCGCGCGTCTTGTCGATCGACGACTGGATTCGCAGGCCGCCGAGCAACGCGGCGACCACGACGGGGAGCAGGAGCAGCGCGGTGATCCGGGTACGGATGCGCCAGTTCCTGATCGAGAACAGCAGCTTGAGCCGGGACGGTGCCGCCCCGGTGGGCCGGGCGGTCCCGGCGCTGGGTATGGGGTCCCCGACGGAGTCGGGAGCCCCGTTGGCGTCCTGGGGTCCACTGGCTTGCTGCGGGGTTCGCACCTCCGGCGAGGAGGGGCCGGCCGTGGCCGGGGCCCCCGCGGAGTCGTGCTGCTTCTTCCGACGTCCCTGCACTAGCGTCGCAACCTCTTGTGACCAGTCGTTAGACCCGCCGGTAAGGCGAGGCTCGTGTGCGTAAATCCCTGGATTCGCGTTCTTCCCAGGGCGCCTCGGCCGCGTTCGGGCGGCGAGGCGAAGGAACTCCGCTTGTTGGGAACCACCCCCGTGGTCGCAGGCATTTCAGCACAGCCACGGGGCCGCAACAAGATAGCGGGGTCCGGACAAATAGCGATACGCCCAAGTCTTGGCCGATAAGGCGTTTTGCAGGGGAAGGACCCGGTATAAACGGGCGATCATGGGCAAAATGCCACACGTTTGTCGAGGTTCCGGGGAGGTGAAAATCACATATTGGCATCCCGGTTCGAACACCTGGTGTAAACCGTGATGTGCAGTCCGTGACGTGACGGCGATGTGACCCGTGACCACCCCCGACGTAACCACGGGTAACCTTGCTGTACAAGCCTGCACCCTGCACGCAGTTGGCATACGAGACGAGCGAGAACCGAGAACAGTGGACAACATCAGCACGCACCGCCCGAGCACGGCCAACCCCAGGCGCACGCAGGTCGACGTGGTCCTGCCCCGTCAGCGCGGCGCGGAGGCCGACGGCGAACAGCCGATCGCGGAGGTCCGGACCGCGAACCCGCGGCGCACGAACCTGATGGACGTCCCCTCCTGAACCCACCGCATCGCACGTGACCGCACGCCGAGGCGTGGGTCGCCCGCGTAGCCTGGGGACGTCTCGTTCGCGACTCTCCGGCAAGGGTGACCCATCTTGCGCATCGCCAGGTTTTCCACTGACGACTCCGTGTCCTTCGGGGTGGTGACCGGCGACGCCGACCAACCCGAGTCGCTCGTGGTGCACGCCATCGCGGGGCATCCCTTCGGCGAGTTGCGTCCCACCGGCGAGCAGTACCCGCTGTCCGCGGTCCGGCTGCTGGCACCGGTGCTGCCGAGCAAGATCGTCGCGATCGGCAAGAACTACGCCGCGCACGCCGCCGAGATGGGCTCCGGCGTGCCCGACGTGCCGATCACGTTCCTCAAGCCGTCCACGTCCGTGATCGGCCACGGAGACAAGATCGCCTATCCGCAGATCTCCGACGACGTGCACCACGAGGCGGAACTCGCCGTGGTGATCGGTCGGATGTGCCGTGACGTGCCGGCCGAGCGGGTCGCCGAGGTGGTCTTCGGCTTCACCTGCGCCAACGACGTGACCGCGCGCGACCTGCAGCGCGCCGAGGGCCAGTGGGGCCGGGCCAAGGGCATGGACACCTTCTGTCCGCTCGGCCCCTGGGTCGAGACCGACATCTCGCTGTCCCAGGTGTCCGACGGGGAGGGCCTCACCGTCGCGTGCACCGTCAACGGCGAGGTGCGCCAGGCCGGCAGCACCGGACAGATGATCCGCACCGTCGCCGAGCTGGTCGTGCACGTCACGCAGGCGATGACGCTGCTGCCCGGCGACGTGATCCTGACCGGGACGCCGGCGGGCGTCGGCCCGATCCACGTGGGCGACCGGGTCTCGGTCACGGTGGGTGGCATCGGCACCCTCTCCAACACGGTGGTCAAGCGCGGGTGACGTGCCGCGGCCGCGCCGCGCGACTGCCGTGGAGGCCGCGCCGGTTCGCCGATGACGGGCGGGTCACCCGGACTTGTGGTGGTTCGAACGGGGGTCCGGTAACCCGTTTTGGTCACGCGCGCCTCATCGGGTAAAGTTCTTCTCGTGCCGCCCCGCAAGGGAGCAGCGCGGAGCGAAGTCCTCGCAAAAGCCCCCGGGTGACGGCGAAGGACCGAGCATTGGGGTATGGGGTAATTGGCAGCCCGACGGTTTCTGGTTCCGTTAGTCTAGGTTCGAGTCCTGGTACCCCAGCTGCATCGTTTTCGGACGATGCCGCTGGAAGAAGATGATGATGGAAGATCTGGCCCCGTTGTGTAGTGGCCTAGCACGTCGCCCTCTCAAGGCGGTAGCGCGGGTTCGAATCCCGTCGGGGCTACCAGATCGTCCTCTCACAGCAGAGTGCAGCACCAAGCAGTACGAGGCCCCGTTGTGTAGTGGCCTAGCACGCCGCCCTCTCAAGGCGGTAGCGCGGGTTCGAATCCCGTCGGGGCTACCTCGAAGAAGACCTCTCGCAACAGCGAGGGGTCTTCTTGTTTTTGTCGCGGCGCCTCGGCGGCGCCGGGCGTGGCACCGGGGGTGTGCCGTTCCCCGGACGCCGGTCGGCGCCCGGGGAGTTCGCGTTTCAGACCTCCACCTGCGCCCGGCGCAGCGCGTCGGACAGCTTGGCGGCGGCCTCCATGACGGCCTGCGCGTGCAGTCGGCCGGGATGCCGGGTCAGCCGCTCGATCGGGCCGGAGACGGACACGGCGGCCACCACGCGGTTGCTGGGGCCGCGGACGGCCGCGGAGACGGACGCGACGCCCGGCTCGCGCTCGCCGATGCTCTGCGCCCAGCCGCGGCGCCGCACGCCGGACAGGGTGGTCGCGGTGAACCGCGCGCCCTGGAGGCCGCGGTGCAGGCGCTCGGGCTCCTCCCACGCGAGCAGGCACTGTGCGGCCGAGCCGGCCTTCATCGGCAGCGTGCTGCCCACGGGGACGGTGTCGCGCAGCCCGGAGAGCCGCTCGGCCGCCGCCACGCATACGCGCATGTCGCCCTGGCGCCGATACAGCTGCGCGCTCTCGCCCGTGATGTCGCGCATGAGCGCGAGCACGGGATGGGCGGCGGCGAGCAGGCGGTCCTCGCCCGCGGCCGCGGCCAGCTCGGCCAGGCGCGGGCCGAGCACGAAGCGGCCCTGCATGTCGCGCGCGACGAGGCGGTGGTGTTCCAAGGCGACCGCGAGTCGATGCGCCGTGGGCCGGGCAAGACCGGTTATGGCGACGAGTCCCGCGAGCGTGGCGGGACCGGCTTCGAGCGCGGCCAGCACGACAGCGGCCTTGTCGAGTACGCCGACTCCGCTAGAGTTGTCCATGCCTTGATATTGCCGTCTCGGATTACGAGACGCAAGTCCGCGGCCGAGGCTGGTGCCGGCACAGTGGCGCAACGCGCCGAACCCGATGACCGGAGAACAGCCGCTACCCGTCGGGATGCAGGGAGAACGCGTCAGGGCGTCGACTGCGGATGCGGAATCAGCCGCATCCGACCGCGACCGAGGACACATAGCCGGCAATGACGCCGGCCGGAGGGACAGCGATGGGACGGACACTCGCGGAGAAGGTCTGGGACGCACATGTGGTGCGTCGCGCGGAGGGCGAGCCGGACCTGCTCTACATCGACCTGCACCTGCTGCACGAGGTGACCAGTCCGCAGGCGTTCGACGGTCTGCGCCAGGCCGGTCGTCCCGTCCGTCGTACGGATCTGACGATCGCGACGGAGGACCACAACACGCCGACGCTCGACGTCGACAAGCCCATCGCGGACCCGGTCTCGCGCGCCCAGATCGAGACGCTCCGCAAGAACGCCGCCGAGTTCGGTGTCCGCATCCACTCGCTGGGTGACGTCGAGCAGGGCATCGTGCACGTGGTCGGCCCGCAGCTGGGTCTGACCCAGCCGGGCATGACCGTGGTGTGCGGCGACAGCCACACCGCCACCCACGGCGCCTTCGGCGCGCTGGCGTTCGGTATCGGCACGAGCCAGGTCGAGCACGTGCTGGCGACCCAGACCCTGCCGATGGCGCCGTTCAAGACGATGGCCGTGACCGTCGAGGGCGAACTGCCCGAGGGCGTCGGCGCCAAGGACCTGATCCTCGCCGTGATCGCGCGGATCGGCACCGGCGGTGGCCAGGGCTACGTCATCGAGTATCGCGGACAGGCGATCCGGACCCTCTCGATGGAGGGCCGGATGACGGTCTGTAACATGTCGATCGAGGCCGGCGCCCGCGCGGGCATGATCGCGCCCGACGAGACCACGTTCGAGTACCTCCACGGCCGTCCGCACGCGCCGCAGGGCGAGGACTGGGACACGGCCGTCGCCTACTGGAAGAGCCTGGCGACCGAGGCGGACGCGGTGTTCGACAAGGAGGTCGTCATCGACGCCTCCGAACTCTCGCCGTTCGTGACCTGGGGCACCAACCCCGGTCAGGGCGCGCCGCTGGGCGACTCCGTGCCGGACCCGGTCGCGATCGCGGACCCGGTCGAGCGCGCGGCGGCCGAGAAGGCCATCAAGTACATGGGGCTGACGGCCGGCCAGAAGCTGCGCGACATCGCGGTGGACACGGTCTTCGTCGGTTCGTGCACCAACGGCCGGATCGAGGACCTGCGCGAGGTCGCCGGGATCATCAAGGGCCGCAAGGTCGCCGACGGCGTGCGGATGCTCGTCGTGCCGGGCTCCGTGCGGGTCTCGCTGCAGGCCGTTTCCGAGGGCCTGGACAAGGTGTTCACCGAGTTCGGTGCCGAATGGCGCTACGCGGGTTGCTCGATGTGTCTGGGCATGAACCCCGACCAGCTCGCGCCCGGCGAGCGCAGCGCGTCGACGTCCAACCGCAACTTCGAGGGACGGCAGGGCAAGGGCGGCCGTACCCACCTGGTCTCGCCGCAGGTCGCGGCCGCGACCGCCGTGCTTGGCCACCTGGCCGCACCCGCCGACCTGAGCACCGCAGGAGTCTGAGCGATGGAAGCCTTCACCACCCACACCGGAACGGCCGTCCCGCTGCGCGAGAGCAACGTGGACACCGACCAGATCATCCCCGCGCACTGGCTCAAGAAGGTCACGCGCGACGGTTTCGAGGACGGGCTGTTCGAAGCCTGGCGCAAGAACCCGGAGTTCGTGCTGAACCGGCCCGAGCGGGCCGGCGCCACGGTCCTGGTGGCCGGCCCCGACTTCGGCACCGGGTCCTCGCGTGAGCACGCGGTGTGGGCCCTGCAGAACTACGGGTTCAAGGCCGTCATTTCCGCGCGCTTCGCGGACATCTTCCGCGGCAACTCGCAAAAGGGCGGTCTGTTGACCGTCGTGCTGCCGCAGGAACAGGTCGAACACCTGTGGGCGCTGACCGAAGCCGACCCGAAGGCCGCGATCACCGTGGATCTGGTGGATCGTCAGGTCCGCGCGGGCGACCTCGTCGCCGACTTCGAGATCGACGACTACACGCGGTGGCGGCTGCTCGAAGGGCTGGACGACATCGGTCTGACCTTGCGTCACGAGGAGGACATCACCACGTTCGAGGCGGGGCGGCCGAGTTGGCTGCCGCGCACCCAGCCGGTGGGCTGATCACGAACTCCCTTGCGGAGTAGGCAAATTCGCGAGGATCGAACGGCGGGACGCGTCAGCGTCCCGCCGTTTTCGTGTTCGTTGTTCGCTCCAATGGCCGCCCCGTTGTGCCCATAGGCGGATGAGCTGTCACAATTGCGGTGTGGAGCACCAAGGCCGACACGTGAACGAGTTCGAAGAAGTAGAACTCTTCGCCGAACTGGCCACCCGGTTGAAGGTTGCCCACGCCCGGGTGCGTAGGCTCCAACTACCGAACGAGGCTAAAGTGGCGCTAATCCGCCGCTTGTTGGTCATCACCGACGCGGCAAAGCATGATTTGGCGGACGCCTCCCGGCGTCTGACCAAGCTCATGAACGAGTTGGACGCGGAGCCCGCGAGTTCGCGGGAAGCTGCCGAAGCCTGAATCCGTTGCGACACAAGGGTGATTCGCCCGTTCGGTAATTGCTTCGGTACTTTTGGATGCTTAGCGTGCCCAATGCCGGCTGAACTGTCCCGGCATCGGTTTCCGAAGGGGAAGACGTGAACAAGGCGCAGCTCGTCGAGGCGGTCGCTGACCGACTGGGTGGCCGCAAGGCCGCCGCAGAGGCAGTCGATGCCGTCCTCGACACCATCGTTCGTGCGGTCACGGGAGGAGACCGGGTGTCCATCACGGGCTTCGGCTCGTTCGAGAAGGTGGACCGTCCGGCTCGATACGCTCGTAACCCGCAGACCGGTGAGCGGGTGCGCGTGAAGAAGACCTCGGTGCCGCGCTTCCGCGCGGGCCAGGGCTTCAAGGACTACACGAGCGGGACGAAGAAGCTCCCGAAGCCCAACGTGAAGAGCGCGGCCGCCAAGAGCAGCCCCACTCCGCGCGTGATCGCGACGGACGCCACGGCGCCCGCCGCGAAGGCGACCACCCGCAAGGCCACGACGGCGAAGAAGGCGACGGCGAAGCCGGCGACCACTCGCGCCGCCGCGACCAAGACCCCGGCTGCGACCACCCGCAAGACCGCGGCGGCCGCCAAGCCGACGGCTGCCAAGTCGACCGCCACGAGCAAGCCGGCCGCCAAGAAGGCGACCAAGGCCCCCGCCGGCAAGGCGGCCGCCAAGCCCGTGACGGCGAAGAAGGTCACGGCGAAGGCCGCGACCTCGGCGACCAAGACGACCACCACCAAGGCCGTCAAGACCACGGCCGCGGCGAAGGCGCCCGCGACCAAGGCCGCCAAGGCGACCGTCAAGGCCACCACCGCCAAGCCGGCCGCGGCCAAGCCCGCCGCCGCCAAGGCTCCTGCCGCCAAGGCGCCGGCGGCCAAGAAGGCCGCCGGAAAGCGTGCGGCCAAGAAGGCCTGACGCGGCGGTCTCCGCTCACGCGGTGTGCGCCGACGGCGACGGGCCGGGACTCCCCAGTCGGGAGACCCGGCCCGTCGCCGTGTGTCAGCGCATCGGATCGGCCAGCGTGTACAGCGTCACCAGGGTTACCCGATCGCCCTCCACATTCATCCGAACCCGCTGACCGGGACGCAGAAATCTCATCCCGCCGGCGTCGAACGCCGCGGCGTCGAAGGACACGGGGGAGCCGTCGTCGAGCAGCACGACGCCCTCCCGCGATTCGGTCTCGAAGCTGTACACGGTGCCCTGCATGTGCCCATTGTGACCGGCCCGCGTCCGACGAGGCGTCAGGAGGCCGCCGCGCGCGGTAGAAACGGCACCAACGGGAGCACCGCCGCCGTGCACGTGCCCACACCCAGTGCGATCGCGGCGCGCAGGTCCTCGCCGGTGTCCACGTCCCGGCGGACCGAATCCACGTCGTAGGGCGCGAGTTCGACCGCCCCCGAGGCCAGGTGCCGAGCCCGCGAGGGACCACCGAACCCGGGCGCCAACGGCACTCCCGGCGCGGCCGCGAGCAACGTCGTGCCCACCCCCGCCGCGTCCGCCAGGAATGCCCGTCGCGCGTGGGAGGCCGCGGCCAGCACGCGGTCCAACTCGGCGGGACGCAGCGCCGGCAGGTCGGCCGACAACGCGGCCACCCCGGTCCGCGGCCGGCGCGCGCCGGCAACCTCGGCGCCATGCGCGAGCGCGGCGTTCAGGCCGCCGCCGACGTCGGCCAGCACCTCCGCGCCGGCCGCGCGCACCGCCGTCGCGACCCGGGCGTCGTCGGTGACCACGAGCACCCCGCGCACGCGATCGCACGCCAGCGCCGCCCGGACGGTGTCGATCGCGAACGCGAGGGCGAGGTCCGGACGATGGCCCGGGCCGATGGCACCCGCGAGGCGGCTCTTGGCGATCGACAACCGCTTCACCGGCACCACGAGCCGCCACGCGAACGAGCCGGACGCGTTCGATCGGCGCTCGCGCGCGGCCCGGCGCGGGGTCGGGGAATCCGTGGCGGGGGACATCGGCAAGATCCTCGCATCCGTACCGTGAGCCCATATCCTCATCGGTCGACGAGGACGTTTCTCGACAATGCGGAAGGCCCAAGGGAAACTGTGGGGTCCGCCTGTACAGAATCGATGTTGCGCGCTTCCCGCGGGGAACGTCGATTGTGTGAGGAGCAACACGGCGGCCGAGCCGTGCCCGAACACGCAACACACCCCATGCACATGAGAACGGGAGGAACGCCGGTGGCCCGCCGAAGGATCGGTTTCTGGTACCGCCTGGCGGTCGTGGTGATCAAGCCCCTGCTGTTGCTGTTCACGAAACGCGACTGGCGGGGCACTGAGAACATCCCGACGTCGGGCGGGTTCGTCACGGCGGTGAACCACATCTCCTACGTCGACCCGCTGACCTACGCGCACTTCCAATACGACACCGGCCGGGTACCGCGCTTCCTGGCCAAGTCCGGGCTGTTCAAGATCCCGGTCGTCGGACGCGTGCTCGCCGGCGCGGGGCAGATCCCGGTCTACCGGGACTCCGCCGACGCCGCGCTCGCGTTCCGCGCGGCCGTCGAGGCGATCGAGAAGGGCGAGTGCGTCGCGGTCTATCCCGAGGGCACGATCACCCGCGACAAGGCGCTGTGGCCGATGCTCGGCAAGACCGGCGCGGCCCGGATCGCGCTCAGCACCGGTGCTCCGGTGATCCCGGTCGCGCAGTGGGGCGCGCACGAGATACTGCCGCCGTACACCAAGCGTCCGCGGCTGTTCCCGCGCAAGACGATGCGCGTGCTGGCCGGCCCGCCGGTCGACCTCGACGAGTTCCGCGGTCGCGAACTTACCGCCGACGTCCTGCGCGGCGCGACCGACCGGATCATGGAGTCGGTGACCGAACTCCTCTCCAAGCTGCGCGACGAGCCCGCCCCGCCGAGCGCCGGGGTGCGCCGCCCGCCGGGCCGCAAGGGCGGGATCGAGGCCGCGACCTCGGAGTTCGACGCCCTCGACCCGACGGCGTCGGAGCAGCCCGAGCCGGTGCGCCCCGCGACCGACGACGCCGACCGCACCGACCGCACCGGGACAGAGCACACCAAGGACGGTCGCGCATGACGCGCTGCGCGGTATTCGGCATGGGTTCCTGGGGGACCGCGTTCTCGATCGTGCTCGCCGACGCGGGCTGCGACGTGGTGATGTGGGGCCGCCGACCCGAGCGGGCCGACGCGATCAACACCCGGCACGAGAACGACGAGTACCTGCCGGGCATCGCGCTGCCACCCGGCATCGAGGCCACCACCGATCCCGCGAAGGCGCTGGAGGGCGCGGAGTTCGTGGTGCTCGCGGTGCCTTCGCAGACACTTCGCGGCAATCTCGCCGAGTGGGCTCCGCTGCTGTCCGACGACGCCATCCTGGTCAGCCTGATGAAGGGCGTCGAACTGGGCACCGCGAGCCGGATGAGCGAGGTCATCCGTGAGGCGGCGGGGGTGCCCGACGGCCGGATCGCGGTGGTCAGCGGCCCGAACCTGGCGCTCGAGATCGCCCGCCGCCAGCCCGCCGCGAGCGTCGTGGCCTGCACGGACGAGGAGGTCGCGAGCCGGCTCCAGGCCGCGTGCCACACCTCGTACTTCCGCCCGTACACGAACACCGACGTGGTCGGCTGCGAACTCGGCGGCGCGGTCAAGAACGTGATCGGACTCGCCGTCGGAATGGCCGACGGCATGGGCATGGGCGACAACACGAAGGCGACGCTGATCACCCGCGGCCTCGCCGAGACGGCCCGCCTGGGCGCGGTGATGGGCGCCGACGCGCACACGTTCGCGGGGTTGGCCGGGCTCGGCGACCTGGTGGCCACGTGCAGTTCGCCGCTGTCGCGCAACCGTACGTTCGGCGAGAAGCTCGGCCGCGGCATGACCGTCGAGGAGGCCGTCCGCGACAGCCGACAGGTCGCCGAGGGCGTCAAGTCCTGCCGGTCCGTCCAGACGCTCGCGCGGCGCTACGGCGTCGAGATGCCGATCACCGACGTGGTCGTGTCGATCGTGCACGACGGCAAGCCGCCGTCGGTGGGGATGGCCCTGCTGTCCCGCTCCGCGAAGCCGGAGCGCTACGAGGCGTAGCTCGGTGCGGTGGCCCGGGGCGCCGGCCGGGCCGATGTCGGCCGGCCTGCGGCCCGCTCGTCCGCAGCCGCCGCACGGGCCATGAACAGCCCGTCCGGCCTGCGGACGAACCGGCGGCCCGGGTCCGAGCGTTCGAAGGGCAAGGGGGATATGGTCGTCCGACCATGAACGACGTTTTCGGCACCCCCCACTCCGCCTCGAGCGGCCACGCCACCTCGCGCCCCCGGGTCGCGGTCGTCTTCGGCGGCCGCAGCTCCGAGCACGCGATCTCCTGCGTCACCGCGGGCAGCGTGCTGGCCGCGATCGACCGCTCCAAGTACGACGTACTGCCGATCGGCATCGGCACCGACGGCCGATGGTTGCTCGTCGGTGACGACCCGGAGCGGCTCGCGATCCAGGGCGACAAGCTGCCCGCGGTGGCCGACGTCGCGGAATCGTCCGCGCCCGTCGTGCTCGCGGCCGATCCCACCTCCCGCGAGATCACCGTCCTCGAACCCGGCGCGCTGCCCAAGCTGCTCGGCGAGGTCGACGTGGTCTTCCCGCTCCTGCACGGCCCCTACGGCGAGGACGGCACGTTCCAGGGCTTCCTGGAAATGGCCCAGGTCCCCTACGTCGGGTCGGGTGTGCTCGCCAGCGCGGCGAGCATGGACAAGGAGTACATGAAGGCGCTGTTCACCGGCTTCGGCCTGCCGTCCGGCCCGTACGCCACGGTCCGCCCCCGCGAGTGGGAGCGCGACCCGGCCGCCGTGCGCGAGGCGGTCTCCTCGCTCGGCTTCCCGGTGTTCGTCAAGCCGGCCCGGGCCGGATCCAGCATGGGCATCACCAAGGTGCACCGCGTCGAGGACCTCGACGCGGCGATCGAGGAAGCCCGCCGGCACGACCCCAAGGTGATCGTCGAGGCGATGCTGACGGGCCGTGAGATCGAGTGCGGCGTACTGGAGTTCGAGGACGGCCCGCGCGCGAGCGTGCCCGCCGAGATCCGCGTCGGCGGCGAGCACGAGTTCTACGACTTCGCCGCCAAGTACCTTCCGGACAACGGCACCGAGCTGGACGTGCCCGCGAACCTGACGAAGGAACAGACCGCCGAGGTCCGGCGCCTGGCGGTCGCCGCCTTCGAGGCGCTGTCCTGCGAGGGCCTGGCCCGGGTGGACTTCTTCCTGCTGGACAACGGGACCTTCGTGATCAACGAGGTCAACACGATGCCCGGGTTCACACCGGTGTCGATGTACCCGACCATGTGGCAGGCGACGGGCGTCGAGTACGCGGAGCTGATCGACCGGCTGATCCAGGCGGCGCTGCGCCGGCCCAACACGCTGCTTCGCTAGCACCGGCACCGGCAGCGGCACTGTCGCGTTCGTGAGGGGCGGCCGACGCGTCGGCCGCCCCTCACGCGTTCGACACGTCCAGGGTGACCGGCACGGTACGGGTGACCGCGTCGGCGACGTCGACGAGCGGCGCGGCGGGCTCTGCGAACTTCTTCGGCACCGTCAGCTCGACGTTGGCCTCGCGGTAGACCGTGGTGAAGCGCACTCCGCCGTCGAACTTCGAGAACGCCCACAGCACGCCGTTGACCACGACCGAGTCGTTGGGCTCGGAACCCACCTTGCTCGGGTCGGTGACCCGCATCGACGCCGGCAGCTCCACGCCGCAGCGCAGCACGATCGCCGGATCCCCCCACGCGGCGGCCAGCACCGAGTCGTGCGTCAGCTCGCGACGCCCGCCGTCCATCACCTTCGCGGGCAGCGCGTCGTGCAGCGCCCGGCACGCCTCGCCGGCCGCCCCGGGCGGAGGCGTGGGCATCGCGACGTTCAGCTCGCCGGAGTCGCCGGAGCACCCCGCGGCCAGCAGGACGGCCACCGGGAGTCCGAGGGCGAGAAGTCGAGTCAGAGGCACGGCCCGATCCTAGGCGCAGCCCGGACGAGTCGAAACGCGGCCCCGACATTCCCGCCGACCGCTCGGACGCGAGCGATCCCCGCCGGTCGGAGCGATCCGGGCGGCGAGGACCTGGCGCGGGTTCAGCCCAGGTTGACGACCGGACACGTCAGCGTGCGCGTGATGCCGTCGATGCGCTGCACCTCGGCGACGACCATGCGGCCCAGCTGATCGACATCGACGGCCTCGGCCCGCACGATCACGTCGTAGGGGCCCGTGACGTCGTCGGCTCGGGTCACCCCCGGCAGCTCGGCGATGCGTCGGGCCACCGAGGCCGAACGGCCGACCTCGGTCTGGATCAGGATGTATGCCTGTACCACCACGGCCTCCCGGCGCGCAGGATGATGGGATCTTGACGTGATCCCCGCTGCTGCGACCATTGTCGGCCCGGCGGGGCTCGGCGACCACATCGGAAGCCGACGGATCACAGGCGACCACGGTGAACGAGGCGGATCAAGGCTGATGGGCATGGCAGGAGAGCGGCGATGAGCGGGACGCTGGGCGATCTCGGCGAGTTCGGCCTGATCGGGGCGCTGGTCGCGCGCGTGCCGACGGGACCGCACGTGTTCCTGGGGCCCGGCGACGACGCCGCGGTGGTCGCCGCCCCCGACGGACGCGTGGTGGCCACCATGGACGTGCTCGTGGAGGGTCGGCACTTTCGGCGGGACTGGTCCACCGCGTACGACGTGGGCCGCAAGGCCGCCGCGCAGAATCTCGCTGACGTCGCCGCGATGGGCGCCGCGCCGACCGCGCTGCTGATCGGCCTCGCGGGCCCGCAGGACCTGCCCACGGGATGGGCGCTGGAGCTGTACGACGGCCTGCGTGACGAGTGCGCGGTGGTCGGCGCCGGCGTCGCGGGCGGCGACGTGGTCGGCAGCGACACCGTCAGCGTTGCGGTGACCGCGCTCGGCGACCTCCAGGGACGCTCCCCGGTGGTCCGCTCGGGCGCGCGGCCCGGCGATCTGCTCGCGGTCGCCGGCTGGCTCGGCTGGTCGGCCGCCGGGCTCGCGATCCTGGGCCGCGGGCACCGCGCGCCGCGCGCGTTCGTCGAGGCGCACCGCCGACCCGAGCCGCCCTACGACGCCGGTCCGGCCGCGGCGGTGCTCGGCGCGACCTCGATGATCGACATCAGCGACGGCCTGCTCGCCGACATGGGCCACGTCTCCCGGGCCTCCGGCGTCCGGATCGACATCCTGTCCGGCCGCCTCGACGTCCCGGCCCAGATGCGCGACGTGGCCCGCGCGCTCGGCGCCGACCCGCTCAACTGGGTGCTGACCGGCGGCGAGGACCACGCCTTGGTCGCGACCTTCCCCGCGGGCACCGCGCTGCCCGCGCGCTGGCGGGTGATCGGCCGCGTCCACGCGGGCAAGGGCGTCACGGTCGACGGCCGCGACCCCGGCCTGCAAGGCGGCTGGGACCACTTCGGGCGGGCCTGAGCGCCCGACCCCGGACCCGGACCACCTCGAAAGATAGGCTGCGCGCCATGGTGCAGACTCCTCCGCGCGTGCTGACCGTCGCCGGGTCCGACTCCGGTGGCGGGGCCGGGATCCAGGCCGACCTCAAGACCATGCTCGCCCTCGGCGTACACGGCATGAGCGTGATCGCCGCGGTGACCGCGCAGAACTCGCTGGGCGTCCAGGGCTATTGGGAGCTGCCGGCGGAAGCCGTGCGCGCGCAGTTCCGCAGCGTCGTGGACGACATCGGCGTCCAGGCGATCAAGACCGGCATGCTGGCCTCCCCTGCCCTCGTCGAGACCGTCGCCGACCTGCTGTCCGAGGTGTCCGTGCCGGTCGTGGTCGACCCGGTGGCGGCCTCCAAGCACGGCGACACGCTGCTCGCCGGCGAGGCCCTGGATACCCTGCGCGGGCGGCTGCTGCCGGTGTCCACGATCGTCACGCCCAACCTGCACGAGGTCGAGCTGCTGACCGGCCACAAGGTGCGCGAGCGGGCCGACATGCGCGGCGCGGCCGAGGCGGTGCTGGCGTTCGGCCCGCGTTGGGCCCTGGTCAAGGGCGGTCACCTGGAGGGCGAGGCCGCCGACCTGCTGTACGACGGCACCGACGAGTACTGGTTCACCAGCCCGCGCTACGACAACCGGCACACCCACGGCACGGGTTGCACGCTCGCGAGCGCGATCGCCTCGGTCCTGGCGACCGGCGAGGACGTGCCGACGGCGGTCGCCGCCGCCAAGGAGTACGTGACCGGAGCGATCAAGGCCGGCTTCGCGCTCGGCGAGGGCATCGGGCCGGTCGACCACGCGTGGCGGTGGCGGGACACGTTCTGACCCCGGCGGCCCGGGAGCCGATCGCGGTCCCGGGCCGGTCCGCGGAGGGCAGGCCGGCCCACGGGGGTCGGGCGGTTCGGGACCGGTGGGCTCGGGGCCTGCAAGTCCCGGCCCGGAAACGCCGGCTCGGAAATGCCGAAGGGCCGACCCACCGTGAGGTGGACCGGCCCTTCGGGCGAACAGCTTTCGAGCAACTAGCGGGAAACCTTGCCCGCCTTGATGCAAGAGGTGCAGACATTGAGGCGCTTCGGCGTGGCACCAACCATCGCGCGCACCGTCTGGATGTTGGGGTTCCAGCGACGGGGCGTCCGGCGGTGAGAGTGCGAAATGCTGTTGCCGAAGCCCGGCCCCTTGCCGCAGACGTCGCAGTTGGCAGCCACGGGAACACTCCAAAGACGAATGGGAATTGCGTACGAACGCGTGTCGGCGAATGCCGACAACCGCAGAAGAGTAACCGACGAACCGGGCGATGCGCGAACCCGGGATGATCCGGGCATACGCAATCAGCTGATCTCGTCATGCTTCCCGCCAAGCCTAACCCATCCGGGTGGGCCGCTTTACCGGTCCCCGTCTCGATAACCTGCCGGCGGACGGGACGCGCACAACGGATTCGTACAGGAGGTGGGCGTGCAGGGCCTGCTGGGAGAGCTGGACGGTTCGGCGGTACGCCGCTGGGCTCGCGTCGCCCTGGACCAGATGGGGCGGGCGCGCGAGGAAATCGACGCCCTCAATGTGTATCCCGTGCCTGATGGCGACACCGGCACGAACCTGTTCCTGACCCTGGAATCGGGTACCGACGCGGTCGACGCGCTGTTCGGCCGCGACCTGCCGGAGCCCGATCTGTCGACCGCCTTCCGAGCCCTCGCGCACGGCGCGCTGATGGGCGCGCGGGGTAATTCAGGGGTCATTCTGAGCCAATTGCTGCGTGGCATGGCCGAGCGGTTGGCGGCCGAGGAGGCCGCCGCGAGCGAGGCAGGGCGGCCGGTCCCGGCCGGGCTCGCCCTCGCGCACGCGCTGCGGACCGCGTCCGACGCCGCGTACGCCGCCGTCGCGCGGCCGGTCGAGGGGACCATGCTCACCGTGGCCCGCGCCGCCGCCGAGGCCGCGGCCGGAGCCGGCGAGGAGATCCGGCCGGTCGTCCGCGCCGCCGCGATGGCCGCGCGGGTCGCCCTCGCCCGTACCCCCGAACAACTGGACGTGCTGCGCCGGGCGGGTGTCGTGGACGCGGGCGGGCGCGGCCTGACCGTGCTGCTCGACGCGCTGCTCGCGGTGGTCACCGGCGAGCGCTCGGCGTATCGGATCCACCCGCACCAGGCGCCGATGCCGGTGCCCGTCCCGTTCGCCGGGCCGGTCGGGGCCGGGCACGAGGAGGTGTCCGCCGGGCCCGGGTTCGAGGTGATCTACCTGCTCGACGCGCCCGACGACGCGCTGCCCGCGCTGCGCGAGCGGCTCGGCGGGCTCGGCGACTCGCTCGTGGTGGTGGGCGGCGAGGGGCTGTGGAACGTCCACGTGCACGTGGACGACGCGGGTGCGGCCGTCGAGGCCGGCATCGCGGCGGGCCGCCCGCATCGGATCCGGATCACCCACCTGGAGCGCGTGCTCGCGGGCACCGCCGCCCCCGAGCCCGCCCCCACGCGCGGCATCGTCGCGGTCGCGCACGGGGACGGGCTCGCCACGCTGTTCGCCGAGAACGGCGCGCACATCGTGCAGGCCGGGCCGGGCCGGCGGCCGTCCACGAGCGTGCTCGTCGACGCGATCCGGCACACCGACGCCCGCGAGGTCGTGCTGCTGCCCAACGACGCCGACTGCCACGCGGTCGCCGGCGTCGCGGCCCAGCAGGCCCAGGCCGAGGGCATCCGGGTCCAGGTGATCCCGACCAAGGCCGCCGTACAGGGCCTCGCGGCGCTCGCCGTGCACGAACCGGGCCGGCGCTTCGACCAGGACGTGGTCGGGATGACCTCGGCCGCCGGCGCGACCCGCTACGGCGCGCTCACGATCGCCGTGCGCGAGGCGTGGACGATGGCCGGCGTCTGCCAGGCGGGCGACGTCCTCGGCGTGATCGAGGGCGACATCGCGGTGATCGGCCACGACCAGCGCGAGACCGGGACCGTGGTGGTCGACCGGATGCTCGCCGGCGGCGGCGAGCTGGTCACCCTCGTCACCGGCAGCGCGTGCCCGGTGGGCCTCGCCGCCTCGATCGAGCGACACCTGCGGGCCACCCGGCTCGGGGTCGACGTGATGATCTTCGAGGGCGGCCAGGAGGTGTACCCGCTGCTGATCGGCGTCGAGTAGGCGGGGCGGGCCGCGTCGGATCGGACGCGATGACACCGCCGCCCAGTACCGTTGGGCGGCATGTCGCGCCTTGACGAACCGCTCAAGAAACTCGTCGGCGACCGTACGGCGACGGTGCTGGCCAAATCCCTCAAGCTGGACACCGTCGGTGATCTGCTGCGCCACTATCCCCGGCGCTACGCGGAGCGCGGACGCCTGACCGACCTCACCGGCCTGGAGCCCGAGGAACACGTCACCGTGATGGCCGAGATCGCCAAGGTGACCAAGCGTCAGTTCCGCAACCGGCGCGGCAACCTCCTGGAGGTGGAGGTCACCGACGGGCGCGGCAAGCTCACCCTGATCTTCTTCAACCAGGCGTGGCGCGAAGAGGAGCTGCGGCCCGGCCGGCGCGGCCTGTTCGCGGGCAAGGTCGGCCGGTTCAACAACGTGATCCAGCTCAGCCAGCCGGACTACCAGCTCGTCGGCGAGGACGCCGAGGACGGCGTCGCGGACCTGTTCGCGGGCGCGCTGCTGCCGGTCTACCCGGCCGCGGCCAACATGCCGTCCTGGAAGATCGCCCAGTGCGTGGGCATGGCGCTCGACACGCTCGGCGAGATCGGCGACCCGCTGCCCGCCGAACTGCGCGAGCGCCGCGGCATGCCGGGCCTGGCACAGGCCCTGGTCAAGGTGCACCGCCCGACCGGTTGGGGCGATGTCACCGCGGCCAGGGACCGGCTCAAGTGGGACGAGGCGTTCGTCCTCCAGATCGCCCTCGCACGGCGCCGGCGGGACGCCCGGGCCCAGTCGGCGGTGGCCCGCCCGCGCCGCCCGGACGGCATCCTCGACGCGTTCGACGCGAGCCTGCCGTTCGAACTCACCGACGGCCAGAAGGAGGTCTGCGCCGAAATCGAGTCCGACCTCGCCACCGAACACCCGATGCACCGCCTCCTCCAGGGCGAAGTCGGGGCCGGCAAGGCCCAACCACTGGACGCGCTGGTGCTGACGCCGGGCGGATTCCGCCGCATGGGTGACATCCGGATCGGCGACACGGTTGTCACACCCGGCGGTGAGCTCACCCTCGTGGACGGTGTCTTTCCGCAGGGGGAACGGGACGTCTGGTCTCTCGTCCTGTCGGACGGTTCGCGCGTCGAGGGCGACGACGAGCACTTGTGGGCGGTCGCCACCAGCTGTGCCTGGCATCGTGGGGAAGCGCCCAAGGTGCTCTCCACGCGGCAGATCCGGGAAGATCTATTCAAGGCGAACGGCGGTTCGAAATGGTACTTGCCGACCGCGGTACCGGTTGATCTGGGTACCGACGAATCCTTGCCCTTGGATCCCTATCTGCTCGGGCTGTTGCTGGGGGACGGCTCGTTTCGCCATCAACTGATGTTCACCACCGCCGATCCCGAACTGGTCGAGTCCGTGGAGCGGTTGCTGCCGGAGGGATGTCGCCCGGTACTCAGGACCGGTTCCCGCTACGACCACATGCTCCGGTGTTTTCCGCGACCGAATCAATATCGGCCTCATCCGGTCCTGGTCACGCTGCGGGCCTTGGGTCTGTGGGGACTCAAGTCGCGGGACAAATTCGTCCCCGAGGTGTTCCGCAATGCCGATGTGAAGTCTCGACACGCGATGCTTCAAGGGCTGCTCGACACGGATGGGACGCTACGGGCAGAGGGCCGTGACGTCTCGTTCTGTTCGACCTCGCGGCGTCTCGCGGACGATGTGGCTTGGCTCGTTCGCTCTCTGGGCGGCGTCGCGCGCGTGCGTGCCAAGCCACCGCACGACGCCTGGAACGTGAGCGTCGCGCTGCCGGAACAATTCCCGCCGTTCCGCCTTCGACGCAAAGCTGCGTTGCTGCGCACCCGGACGAAGTACACGACCTTCCGGCGCGGCATCCGAGCCGTCGAATACGTCGGGCGCAAGCCGGTCCAGTGCATCCGCGTTCGCCATGCCGACCACCTGTATGTCACAGATCACTTCACACCCACCCACAACACTCTGGTTGCGCTGCGCGGCATGCTGGCCGTGGTCGACGCCGGGGGGCAGACCGCGTTGCTTGCGCCGACCGAGGTGCTCGCGCAGCAGCACTATCGGTCGATCGTGGAGATGCTCGGCCCGCTCGCCGAGGGTGCCGGCATGCTCGGCGGCTCGGAACTGGGCACCAAGGTCACCCTGCTCACCGGCTCGATGGGGGTGCCCGCGCGCCGCGCCGCGCTGCTCGACCTGGTCACCGGGGAGGCCGGCATCGCGATCGGTACGCACGCGCTGATCGAGGACAAGGTCGAGTTCCACGACCTGGGCCTGGTCGTGGTCGACGAGCAGCACCGCTTCGGCGTCGAACAGCGCGACGCGCTGCGCGGCAAGGGCAAGCGACCGCCGCACCTGCTGGTGATGACCGCGACACCGATCCCGCGCACGGTCGCGATGACCGTGTTCGGCGACCTGGAGACCTCGATCCTGGCCCAGCTCCCGTCCGGCCGATCGCCGATCGCGACGCATGTCGTCCCCGCCAAGGAGAAGCCGCACTTCCTCGACCGCGCGTGGCAGCGGGTGCGCGAGGAGGTCGAGAACGGCCACCAGGCGTACGTGGTCTGTCCGCGGATCGGCGACGAGGAGGACGACCCCAAGGCCAAGAAGAAGACCAAGGCCAAGTCGAAGGCGCGGGCCGGCACGGACGAGGACCTCCCGGCCGAGGCGTACCTGGACGACCCCGACGACATCGGCGCGGACGCCGCCGGCGGGGCCGAGGAGCGCCGCCCACCGCTCGCCGTGCTCGACATCGCCGCGTCGCTGGCGGCCGGCCCGCTCGCCGGGCTGCGGATCGCCGTCCTGCACGGACGGATGGCGCCCGACGACAAGGACGACGTGATGCGCCGGTTCACCGCCGGCGAGCTCGACGTGCTCGTCGCGACCACCGTGATCGAGGTCGGCGTCAACGTCCCCAACGCGACCGCGATGGTGATCATGGACGCCGACCGGTTCGGGGTCTCGCAGCTGCACCAGCTGCGCGGCCGGGTCGGTCGCGGCACCGCGCCGGGCCTGACCCTGCTGGTCAGCGAGATGCCCGGGGGCACCTCGGCGCGCGAACGCCTGGACGCGGTGGCCGCGACCCTGGACGGCTTCGAACTCTCCCGGATCGACCTCGAACAACGCCGCGAGGGCGACGTCCTGGGCGACGCGCAGTCCGGCTCCCGCTCGTCGCTGCGGATGCTGGAGGTGGTCCGCGACGAGGACCTGATCGTCGCCGCCCGCGAGGAGGCGAGCGCGATCGTGGCCACCGACCCGGAACTGACCGAACACCCCGACCTGCGCAGCGCGCTCGCCAGCATCCTGGACGCAGAGCGCGCGGAGTACCTCGACAAGGGCTGAACGCCCCCGCGGTGCTGCCACGCGCCCCCCGCCGCCACCCGTTCGGAGCACGCGGAGCAGCCCGTCGGTTGGCTACGAATTGGGGCCATGGACGCACGGGCGGGGGACGAGGGGTTCGACGCGCTCTTCTGCGGGTTGCTCCCTCGGTTGTACCGGCGGGCGGTGCTGCTCGCCGGCGAGGGCTGCGCCGAGGACGCGGTGCACGAGGCATACCTCAAGCTGGCCCGAAGACCCGACCGGCTGCTCGGCCACCCCGAGCCCTACGCGTACGCGTTCCGGGCCCTGGTGAGCGTCACCCGCGACATGTGGCGGGCCCGCAGCCGACAGGTGCTGCTGCCCGAGCCGCCCGAGCCGGGCGCACGGGCCGCGTCCTCCGCCGACGATCCGATCGCGCGCCGCGAGGCCGAGTGGGAGGCCGTCCGCATGCTCGGTTCGCTGCCCGCCAAGCAGGCCGCCGCGGTGCTCCTCGTCGACCTGGACGGCTACACGATCGATCAGGCCGCCGAGATCCTCGGCGTGCACCGGGGCACGGTGTCCCGCTCGCGCGAGCGCGCCCTGGCCCGGCTGCGCACGGGCATGGGCGGCCCCACCGGCCGGTTCCGTCGCCGGGGCCGACACGAAGGAGCCACCCGGTGAACCCGCCGCCCCCCGACGTCGACGACCCGGACGACGCGGTCAACGAGCTGCGCACCCGCCTGCGCGACGCGGACGCCGCCTTCGACGAGCCACCGGGGCTCGCGCTGCGCGTACTGCGCCGCCCCGCGCCCCGCCCGCGGTGGCGCGGCGGGTTCGCGATGGCACTCGCCGCGGTCCTGGTGGTGGCCGTGGTCGGCCTGGGCACGTTCCTGGCGGGCGAGGCGACCCGGGACACCCCCGTGGCCCCGGAACCGCCCGCCGCCCGGGCCGCGACCGTGGACACCGACGTCTACAACTCCGAGGTCCCGTGCCGGGGGCTGCGCACGATCGTGTGCTCGCTCGGGGTGTTCGCCGAGCCGAGACTGTCGTCGCGGATGGCCGACCTGGTCACCCGGGTCTGGCACGGCGACCGCGTGCTCCTGGTGTGCATGCTCGCGAACGGCCCGCTCGTCACCGACGAGACCGGCATCGCCTCCAAGCACTGGTACCACGTCGTGGTGCGCGGCACCGGCGCCGAGGGCTGGCTGCCGGCCGTCCGCACCCGCAACGAGGCCGAGGTCCCGGACTGCGCCTACTGAGACCGCGCCTACTGGGACCGCGTGCCACCGGGACCGCGCGCCCACCGAGACCGCGCGCCCACCGAGACCGAGGACGCGGCCGGAGGACGGAGCACCGTCCCCCGGCCGCGCGGCTCCCCCGAGCCGCCGATCGACGGGAGCGGTCGATCGGCAGGATTTGGTCGATCAGCGAGGCCGGTCGATCAGCAGTGCCACATTCCCGGCATGGGGTCCTGCGGGGTGTGCACACGCTGCGCGGGCAGGAAGCCGTGCCCGCCGTCGTCGCCGTCCGTGTAGTACCAGATGTCGTTGCCGCCGGAGTGCGGGTCGCCCGCCGTCCAGCAGCTGAAGTAGCTGTACGTGCTGGTCAACCGGCTGACCACCGGGGACGAGAAGTAGGGCCCGGAGCGCAGGTCGCTCGTGCCGTTGGCGCAGTGCAGCGTGCCGTTGCTGTCGACGTAGCAGTTCGCCTCGGGGGTCCGCGGCGTGGCGGTGCCGGCGACCGCCGGGGCCATGCCGGTCGCGGCCAGCGCGGCGCCGGCGACCGCGGTGGCGATCAGGGTGCGGAGCTTCATCGGGATCTCCCGGTCTCGAGATGCTGTGGAATTACCGTGGGTGTGCTCTGGGACCGCGGGTCTCGCGGCCCTGCCGCACGGCGGTGGCGCCCCTGCCGTGCACACCCTCCATACGATGCGGTCGCCCCGTGTGTATGACACGTCGCGAAAAGTATTTCGGCCCGAATGTCACCGATCCCGACCAGTCGATAGCGTTGGCGCCATGCAGGACACGCACGCCGCGCCCACCGGCACCGACCGGCACCCGACCGCCCACCGCCCGCGAGCGCGCGCATGACGCGCGTGATCGGCGGAGTCGCGGGTGGTCGCCGCCTGACCACGCCGCCGGGTGAAAGCACCCGGCCGACCTCGGATCGGGCCCGCGAGGGGCTGTTCTCGACCCTTCGATCGCTGCGCGGCACGCTGGACGGCGCCCGCGTGCTCGACCTGTTCGGCGGTTCGGGCGCGGTCGGCCTGGAGGCCCTGTCCCGCGGCGCCACGCACGTCCTGCTGGTGGAGTCCGACGCGCGTGCCGCGCGTGCCATCCGGGAGAACATCGAGATCGTCGGGCTGCCGGGCGCGAACCTGCGCGTCGCCCGCGCGGAGAAGACCGCCGCCGAGCCGTGCCCGGACGAGCCGTACGACGTGGTCTTCCTCGATCCTCCCTACGCGGTCACCGACGGTGACGTCGGCGACCTGCTCGGCGCATTGGCCGAGAACGGCTGGCTGGCGGCCGAGGCGCTGATCGCGGTCGAACGGGGGACTCGGGGCGGGCCGTTCGGGTGGCCCGCGGAATTCGACGAGATCAGATCCCGTCGCTACGGCGAGGGAACGCTCTGGTACGGTCGCGCCGCGCAAGCCTGATCAGGCGGGCGGGCCATCGGGTCCGGACCCGTCGGCACCCGATTTCGAGGGGAACCTCCGTTGCGTCGAGTCGTCTGCCCCGGTTCGTTCGACCCGGTCACCAACGGTCATCTGGACATCATCGGACGGGCTGCGAGCCTCTACGACGAGGTCTACGTGGCGATCGGCTTCAATCGCGCCAAGCGCTCCGGTCTGTTCACCATCGAGGAGCGCATCGAGATGCTCCACGAGGTGGTCGACCAGTACAAGAACGTCAAGGTCGAGGCGTTCGAGGGGTTGCTCGTCAACTTCTGCAAGGAGCGCGGGATTCCGGCCATCATCAAGGGCCTTCGCGCGGTCACCGACTTCGACTACGAGTTGCAGATGGCGCAGATGAACTACGGTCTTACCGAAGTGGAGACCTTGTTCGTCGCGACGAACCCCCTCTACAGCTTTCTGTCGTCGAGCCTCATCAAGGAGGTCGCGACGTACGGGGGTGACGTTTCCGGCCTGGTGCCGGAGACGGTGCTTCGTCGGCTCACCGAGCGGCTCGCGCAGGGTTGACGCGGCAAACGCCTCGTCGCCGGGCCGACCGCCCTCGGCGAGTCGGTCCGTCGCGCGACGCTGTCGAACAGGACGGCGAACGTCGGTTTGAGGAGAGAGAGCAAGCCCGTGGACGTGCAGCCCAAGCTCGATGAACTGATCGCACTGGTCGAGAACGCCCGGTCGATGCCGATGTCCGCATCGTGCGTGGTCAACCGTGCCGACGTGGTGGCCCGGCTCGAGGAACTCAAGAACCTCCTGCCCGAGGAGTTCAACCACGCGCGCCGCGTGCTCGGCGACCGGGAGTCGGTCATCGAGGAGGGGCGCCGCGAGGCCGAGCGCGTGCTGGCCAATGCCCGCGAGGAGCGCGGCTCGCTGATCGCCGACACCGAGGTCGCCCGCGAGGCGTACGGCGAGGCCGACCGGATCCTGAACGAGGCCCGTCGCGAGGCCCAGCGCATCCGCGAGGAGGCCGACGACTACGTCGACCAGAAGCTCGCCAACTTCGAGGTCGTGCTCACCAAGACGCTCGGCGCGATCGGCCGCGGCCGCGACAAGATGCGCGGCCGCCGACCGTCCGACGAACTCGGCGAGTACATGCAGGCGCAGGAGCTGGCCGACGCGCAGGCCAAGGGCCGCCCCGGCAGCCTCCAGGCCCAGCTGGACGGCCACGAGGACGACTTCGCGGCCCCACAGCCCGAGTACCCGCCCGCCCCTGCCGCCCCGCCGATCGTGCCCGCCCAGGCAGGCCCGTACGACCAGGGCTACGCCCAGGATCCCTACGGGCAGCCGGCGTACGCGCAGCAGGGCAACGGCGCGGACAACGGCTACGGCGGCGGCTACGAGGCGCAGTACGACATGCCCGGCTACGGTCAGCAGGGGCAGCAGGCGTACGACCCCGCGCGGCACGTCCCGGCGCAGCACGACCCGGCCGGCACGGGACAGCAGCCCGCCTACGACCCGCAGGCGCAGTACGCGCAGTCCCTCGACGAGACCAGCTTCTTCGACACGAGCCTGATCGACGTCCGCCAGTTCCAGCAGGACGGCGGTCGCTGACACCGGCGCCGTGACCGGTGGCGGCCCGGCCGCCACCGGAACCACCCGCTCGAATGGCCCCGTTTGGGGCCTGGCGCGCGGGCTGCGATACTCTTACGGACCGACCCTGCCCGAGGCGTGTTTTTCGCGTGCCCCGAGGGTTGGAGCCCTGACCGCCCAAGCCCCCCGGAAGCACGGGGGGTGGCACTGCATGAGGTAGGACATCCTGGACCGCTTGGATTACCGCAAACCGCTCGTCATCGATACACGCGAGCTGGGGCGTCGGCCTGGATCCATGCTGAAGGTGTCCCGCTCCGTGCCGGCCCCGGCGGACATGGGCGTGGCGGATGTGATCGGTGCTCCCGAAGGTGCCCCCATCCAGCTGGGAGTCCGGCTGGAAGCGGTCATGGAGGGTGTGCTGGTCACCGGCGTCGCACAGATGTCGCTGGCCGGTGAGTGCGTCCGGTGCCTGGAACCGCTCGAGCGTGAGCTCACGGTGCGCTTCCAGGAGCTGTACGTCTACCCGGACGCCGACGCCGAAGAGGACGCCTACCGGCTCAAGGACGACCTGTTCGACCTGGAGCCGGTACTGCGGGACGCGACGGTGCTCGCACTGCCGCTTTCGCCGCTGTGCCGGGAGGACTGCCCGGGTCTGTGCTCCGAATGTGGAGCACTGCTCGCGGAGGACCCCGACCACAGCCATGAGCTCGCCGATCCCCGGTGGGCGAAGCTGACCAGCATCTTCGACGGACCATCCGCCGAAGCCGACGTTGACGGCGCCTCCAGCGCCGACGAGAACCAGGAGAAGTAGCCGTGGCTGTTCCGAAGCGGAAGATGTCGCGCAGCAACACCCGGCACCGCCGGAGCCAGTGGAAGGCCACTGCCCCCAACCTGGTGACCTGCGACCGCTGCCGTGAGCCGAAGCTTTCCCACATCGCGTGCCCGAGCTGCGGTACCTACAACCGCCGCCAGGTTCTCGACGTCTGATCCGGCCGGTGGTCGTTCCGGTGACGGAATCACTCGCGCAGTACGCGGATCTCGAAGGGCGGCTCGGCTGGTCGGTCGACGCCGCCCTTCTGGAGCGCGCCCTCACCCATCGCTCGTACGCGTACGAGCACGGCGGGCTCCCGACGAATGAGCGCCTGGAATTCCTGGGCGACTCGGTGCTGGGACTCGTCGTCACCGACACGCTGTACCGCAGGCACCCCGACCTGCCCGAAGGTCAGCTCGCGAAACTGCGAGCCGCCGTCGTCAACTCGCGCGCCCTCGCGGGCGTCAGTCGACGGCTGGACCTGGGCGCCTTCATCCGGCTCGGCCGCGGTGAGGTGGGCACGGGTGGGCGAGACAAGTCCTCGATTCTCGCGGACACGCTCGAAGCCATCCTCGGTGCGGTGTATTTGGACCAGGGCCTCGACGCGGCGACCGAGCTGATCCACCGGTTGTTCGATCCACTGATCGAGCAGTCGGCGAATCTCGGCGCGGGCCTGGACTGGAAGACCAGCCTCCAGGAGCAGACCGCCGCGGCGGGTATCGGAGTCCCCGAATACGTGGTCTCCGAGACCGGTCCCGACCACGAGAAGACCTTCACCGCGCTCGCTCGCGTCGCGGGTGTCGACTACGGCACCGGCGTCGGGCGGAGCAAGAAGGAGGCGGAGCAGCAAGCCGCCGAAAGCGCTTGGCACTCGATCCGCGCCAAGTACGGAGACGGGTCCGGCACACCGCCGGCAACCGCGTAGTCTCCGAGCCAATGCCTGCCGATAGGTAAGTTCGAACCGGTCCCCGACCTCGCGGTCGCCCGGCACGACCTCACCTACCGGCAGGCATTTTCGTGTCTCCCGTATTCGTGCCGTCTTCAGGGGGAGTGCCAACGTGCCCGAGCTGCCCGAGGTCGAGGTGGTCCGCCGCGGACTGGAGAAGTGGGTGGTGGGCCGCACCATCGCGCACGTCGAGGTCACCCATGAGCGCGCCGTCCGGCGGCACGTCGCCGGCCCGGTGGACTTCGCCGACTCGCTCGCGGGAACCCGCGTCCACGCCGCCCGGCGGCGCGGGAAGTACCTGTGGCTGCCGCTGGTGGCACCCGGCGCGGACGCTCCCGACGACGCGCTGCTCGCGCACCTGGGGATGAGCGGTCAACTCCTCGTCCAGCCACCCGAGGCTCCCCGCGAGAAGCACCTGCACGTGCGCTTCACCTTCACCGACGGCGGGCGCGAGCTGCGCTTCGTCGACCAGCGCACGTTCGGCGGCCTCGCGGTCGAGCACGGCGCCGCCGAACTGCCGCCCTCGATGGCGCACATCGCGCGCGATCCGCTCGACCCGTTGTTCGACGACGTGCTCTTCCACGCGGCGCTGCGTCGGCGCAACACCGAGGTCAAGCGGGCCCTGCTCGACCAGAGCCTGGTCAGCGGCATCGGCAACATCTACGCCGACGAGGCGCTGTGGCGGGCCCGGCTGCACGGCGCGCGGCCGACCGGGAAGCTCACACTCGCGCAGACCACGCTGCTGCTCGCGTCGGCACGGGACGTGATGACCGACGCGCTCGCGGCGGGCGGGACCTCGTTCGACAGCCTGTACGTCAACGTGAACGGCGAGAGCGGCTACTTCTCCCGCACGCTGGACGCCTACGGCCGCGAGGGCGAACCGTGCAACCGCTGCGCGAGCCCGATCCGCCGGATCTCGTTCATGAACCGCAGCAGTTACTTCTGCCCCGTCTGTCAACGCGCCCCGCGCGGTCCGCGCGTCCCGCGCACGTCGACGGCCGGCGTCTAGGCGACCGGCGCAGGGAGCCCGTCATGGGATTCAACGGGGACATCGTGCTCGTGCGCGCCACGCGGCCGCTGGCCGACCTCGCGCCGCACGTGGACACCGAGCGACACCCGGCCCGGGTGTTGTGGGAGTCGTCCGGCGGCTGGCGCGCGACGCACGTGCGCCATGACGACGACCCGTACGCGTTCGAGCGCTCGTGGATGGAGGCGCTGGCGGCGAAGGCCGACTCGCCGGTCCTGATGTGCTGGGTCTTCGAGGCCCACGTGGCGCACGTCCAGGGCGTGAGCGCGGCCGGCGCGTGGGAGGGGTGGCTCAACCCGGGCGACGCGGCCGCGCACCTGGCGGTGAGCCGGCTCGAACTGGAGGCGGCCCGGACCGGCACGGACGTGTTCGGCCCGGACGGCGACTTCCTGGACCCCGGCCGGTACGCCGAATTGCGCGACGAGGTCGTCGGGGTCCTGGACCGGGCCCGGCCGCGGGTCGCCGCGGCGGCCGTGCGGTGGGCCGAGGCGGCCGGCCGGATCGTGCGCGCGGACGCGGTCGAACGGGTGCTCGCGCGCAATCAAGGAGAGTCCGCGCTGCGTGTGTTCGGCCTGCTCGCGGACCGGCTCGGGGTGGGCCCGGAGTAGGCCCGGGGACCGCCGCCGGGCCGGCTCAGCGACCGAAGTCCTGGGTCCACCAGGGCCCGTTCGCGCCCTCCTTGACGCCCACGCCGAGCGTCTTCAGGCCGCAGTCGAGGATGTTGCGGCGGTGGCCGGGGCTGTTCATCCACGCGCGCATCACGGCGTCCGGGGTCTTCTGGCCGCGCGCTATGTTCTCCGCGCCCAGGTTGGTCACGCCGGCCTTGTCGGCGCGGTCCCACGGGGTCAGGCCCTCGGGGGTGTTGTGGTCGAAGTAGTCGCGGGCGGCCATGTCCGCGCTGTGCGCACGGGCCAGGTCGCGCAGCTTCGCGTCCGCCTTGACCGGGCCGCAACCGGCGGTCGTGCGCTCCGCGTTGACCGCGGCGAGGACCCTGTCCTCGGGGTCGCTCGACGTGCTCGACGCGGTCGCCGAGGGGGTCGTGGCGGGCTTGGTGGTCGGGGGACGCGTCGGGCTCGGGATGGCCGAGGCGCTCGTGGCCGACGCGCTCGGGGACGCGCTCGCCGTCGTCGGCGCGGTCGCGCTCGGCGTGGGCAGCGCGTCGCGGCCGGTCGTCGACGCGCCCGGCAGGACGCTGCGGGAGGCCTCGTCGCCGCCGCCGCGCTTGACGGTGGGGTCGCCCTGCGCGCCGGTCGCGTCGGAGGCGCCGCCCGTGAGCGGGCCGTCCGCGCTCGCGCTCCGACTCCCGGATTCGCCGGCGCGGTCGGAGACGACCAGGCCGGCCACGGTGCCGCCGCCCGCGAGGACCGCGAGCAACACGAGCAGGGGAAGCCTGCGTCTGGGCTTCGCGCGGCGTCGATGCGGATGTGCTGCCGACGTCGAGGTACGACTGTGCCGGGCCATGGAGGGTCGAGTCACCTTCCGGCAGGGGAAAGACGTTCACCCGAACGGGTGTGTTGCCGGAGCGACTCTAGAGCACGGCTGTGCGGAGTTGGCAGACAACAGGAATGTTCTTGACGCCGGAGGTCGAAAGATGATCTCGTACACCCAGCACGACAGCCAACACCCCAGTCCGCGGTCGAAACCGCGTTTGATCGGGTGAAGGTCTCGTTATCGCGCCGTTATGACATTGACCTCACGCGTTTTTGATGCAACGCTGGAAGCCCGCGCACCCTATCAGGAGCCTTGCGGCCGGGTGCCACATTTAGACCCGCGAATCTGCGTGGTCATTCATTTTCAGCGTGGAGGACCCTCTCATGGCGAAGGCGCTTCTCGGTTACGTCGGTGGCCCCGATCCCCGACTGCTCGCCGAGAATCGACGGCTCCAGCAGCGTGTTCGTGACCTGGAAACGGAACTGGTCCGTGCCCAGGAGCGTAACGACGCGCTCAACGCCGCCGCTTCGGACGAGCTGCTTGCCGGCTTCGACGTTTCCGCGGCGGAACCCGCGCTTTCGCGAGCGTAGGTCCGCGAACGATAACCAGGGACGCCCTCTAGGCGTCCCTTTGTCGTTCCCGGGACTTCTCGTTACCGGGCCGTCACCCGGTCGTCGTTTGCGGTCCCCGGTTGCGTCGCCGCTCGCCGGGTCGTTTCCGACCCTGCGTGTGGCTCTTGTTTCCGACCCTGCGTGTGGCTCTTGTGGCTCTTCGTGTCTCGTGGCTCTTGGTGTCTGGCTCTTGGTGTCGTCGTCTCGGGCCCCGCGCCGGCCCGCTCCCAGCTCCTCGTTTTCCCCGCTGTACCCCGTGCCTCGCGCGCCCGCTGCGCCCGCCTCTCCCCAACGCCCCCGCCGGCTCGTTCGTCTCACGCCGGTGATACCCGCATTTACTACGCTCGACACGCCCTCAAATGGGGCGAGCGGGCGAATTCGCCGCGCCGCGCCGACTACCCTTTCGTCGCGTGCACCTCAAGAGTCTGACCCTGCGCGGCTTCAAGTCCTTCGCGTCCGCGACGACGCTGCGCTTCGAGCCCGGGATCACCTGCGTGGTCGGGCCCAACGGCTCCGGCAAGTCCAACGTGGTCGACGCGCTGTCGTGGGTCATGGGCGAGCAGGGTGCCAAGACGCTGCGCGGCGGCAAGATGGAGGACGTCATCTTCGCCGGCACCTCCGGCCGACCGCCGCTGGGGCGGGCCGAGGTGAGCCTGACCATCGACAACACCGACGGCGCGCTGCCGATCGACTACTCCGAAGTCACGATCACCCGGCGGATGTTCCGCAACGGCGGCTCCGAGTACGAGATCAACGGCAACACGTGTCGGCTGCTCGACATCCAGGAGCTGCTGTCCGACTCCGGCATCGGTCGCGAGATGCACGTGATCGTCGGGCAGGGCCGGCTCGACTCGGTGCTTCAGGCCGACCCCACCGGGCGGCGCGCGTTCATCGAGGAGGCCGCGGGCGTCCTCAAGCACCGCAAGCGCAAAGAGAAGGCGCTGCGCAAGCTCGACGCGATGCAGGCGAACCTGACCCGCGTCCAGGACCTCACCAACGAACTGCGCAGGCAGCTCAAGCCGCTCGGGCGGCAGGCGCAGGTCGCCCGGCGCGCCGCGGCGATCCAGGCCGACCTGCGGGACGCGCGGCTGCGGCTGCTCGCCGACGACCTCGTCACGCTGCGGCGCGCGCTGGACGAGGAGGTCGCGGACGAGGCCGCGCTGCGCGAGCGGCGCACGATCGTGGAGCGCGAGGTCGGGCTCGTGCAGGCGCGCGAGGCGGAGCTCGAAGCCGAGGTGCGGGCGATGGCGCCGCGCCTGGCCCGGGCGCAGGAGACCTGGTACGCGCTGTCCGCGCTGGCCGAACGTGTGCGCGGGACGGCGGGGCTCGCGCGGCAGCGGGTTCGGCACGCGACCGCGGAGCCGGACCAGGAGCGGCGCGGGCGCGACCCCGAGGACATGGAGCGCGAGGCCGAGCGGATCCGCGAACAGGAGGCGGAGCTCGCGGCGGTGCTCGAGTACGCACAGGTCGAGCTGGCCGAGACGGTCGAGAAGCGGGCCGACCTCGAACGCGCGCTGGTCGACGAGGAGCGCCGGCTCAAGGCCGTCGCGCGCGCGATCGCGGACCGGCGCGAGGGGTTGGCGCGGCTGGTCGGCCAGGTCGGCGCCGCGCGCAGCCGGGTGGCCGCCGCGGAGGCCGAGATCGGCCGGCTCGTGGCGTCGCGGGACGAGGCGCACGAGCGCGCGGTCGCGGCGCGGGAGGAGTACGAACGGCTCAGGCTGACGGTGGAGGGCTCGCCCGAGGACGACGGCGGGGGCGGACTCGCCGCGATCGAGGCGCGGTTGGACGCGGCCCGGGAGGTATTGGCCGCGGCCGAGGACGCGTTGGTCGCGACGCGCGACGCGGAGAAGGAGGCCGAGCGCGAGCGGGCCGCGGTCACCGCGCGCAAGGAGGCCCTGGAGCTGGGCCTGATGCGCAAGGACGGCACCGGGGCGTTGCTCGCGGCCGGCGATCGGCTGTCCGGGGTGCTGGGCACGGTGGCCGCGCTGATCACCGTCGAGCAGGGCGCCGAGCAGGCGGTCGCGGCGGCGCTGGGGGCGGGCTCGGACGCGGTCGCGGTGACGGGTCTGCGGCCCGCCGTGGACGCGTTGCGGCTGCTGCGCAAGGACGACGCGGGGCGGGCCGGGTTGCTGCTCGGCGGTGCCGCGGCGGGCGGGTTCGAGGCGTGGCCCGAGTTGCCGGCGGGCGTGGTGTACGCGGCTCGCCTGGTCTCCGCGCCGGAGGAGTTGCGCGGCGCGCTGTACGGGTTGCTCGATCGGATCGCGGTCGTGGACGACCTCGCGGCCGCCGCCGACGTGGTCCGGGAGCTGCCCGGGGTGCGGGCGGTCACGCGGGCGGGCGACCTGGTGGGCGAGGGGTTCGCGCATGGCGGTTCGGCGAGCGCGCCCAGTCTGCTGGAGGTGCAGGCGGCGGTCGACGAGGCGGCCGGGCGACTGGCCGGGTTGACCGGGCGGTGCGCGGAGCTGAAGGACGCGCTGGCCGCCGCGGTGGCCGCGCGTCGGGAGGCCGCGAGCGCGGTCGAGCGGGCCGTGGCGCAGCGGCGCGAGGCGGAGCACAAGGGCGCGGCGGCGGCCCAACAGCTCGGCCGGCTCGGCGGGCAGGCGCGGGCGACGGTCGGCGAGGCCGAGCGGCTCGCGTCCGCCGTGGCCGGGGCCGAGGCGGCGCGCGAGCAGGAGGAGCTCAAGGTCGAGGAGCTCTCGGCCCGGCTGGAGGCCGCCGAGGAGCACAACGCGGCCGAGGGCGACGAGGAGCCGGACGCCACCGGGCGGGACCGGCTCGCGGGCGACGCGAGCGCGGCCCGGCAGGCCGAGATGGAGGCCCGGCTCGCGGTCCGTACGCACGAGGAGCGGGTCAGGTCGCTCGCCGGCCGTGCGGACGCGCTCGATCGCGGCGCCGCGGCCGAGCGCGACGCGCGTGCCAAGGCGGCGGCTCGGCGCGAGCGGATGGCCGTCGAGGCCCGGGTCGCGGGCGCGATCCTGGCCGGCACCGAGGTGCTGCTGCGCTACATCGAGGCGTCCCTGGCCCGCGCCGGCACCGAGCGCGAGGCGGCGGAGCTGGCCCGAGCCGCCCGGGAGGCCGACCTCGCCCGGGAACGCGGCCGGTCCCGCGAACTCGCGGCCGAACTCGAAAAGTTGACCGACTCGGTGCACCGGGACGAGATGGTGCGCGCGGAGAAGCGGCTGCGGGTCGAGCAGTTGGAGGCCAAGTCCCTGGAGGAGCACGGGATCGAGGCCGCCGGATTGCTCGCCGAATACGGCCCCGACCAGCTTGTGCCGCCGTCGCCGCCGGCCGAGGGGGAGGAACGCGCCCCGGACTCGCCCGAGGCGCGGCCCAGGCCCTTCGTCCGCGCCGAACAGGAGAAGCGGCTGCGCGCGGCCGAGAAGGCGCACGTACAGCTGGGCAAGGTGAACCCGCTCGCGCTGGAGGAGTTCGCGGCCCTCGAGGAGCGCCACAACTTCCTCACCGAACAACTGGAAGACCTCAAGAACACCCGTCGTGACCTGATGACCGTGGTCAAGGAGGTCGACGAACGCGTCGAGCAGGTCTTCACGGCCGCTTTTCACGACACCGCGCGTGAGTTCGTGGGCGTGTTCTCCCGGCTGTTTCCCGGTGGCGAGGGCCGGCTGATCCTGACCGACCCCGACGACATGCTCACCACCGGCGTCGAGGTCGAGGCGCGCCCGCCCGGCAAGAAGGTGAAGCGGCTGTCGCTGCTCTCCGGCGGCGAGCGCTCGCTCACCGCCGTGGCGCTCCTGGTCGCGATCTTCAAGGCACGCCCCAGCCCGTTCTATGTCATGGACGAGGTCGAGGCCGCGCTGGACGACATGAACCTGCAACGCCTGATCGGGCTGTTCTCCGAACTGCGGGAGAGCTCGCAGCTGATCGTCATCACCCACCAGAAGCGCACCATGGAGGTCGCCGACGCGCTGTACGGCGTGTCCATGCGCGGTGACGGCGTCACGACGGTGATCAGTCAGCGGCTGCGCCAGGAGGACCGGCGCAGCGCGTCCGAGCACGCGGAGCCGATGAGCGGGATCACCGTCGAGTCGTGACGGCCCGGGCCGGGGCCGCGTCAGCCCTTCGTGCGGATCTCGTCCGTCGTCTCCTGGTACGCGGCGCTCGCGCGAGTGAAGTAGTCGAAGAGCGTGGCCAGTTGCTCGGGTGAGTAGCCACGCAGGATCTCGCCGATCCGGGTCCGGGCCGGTGTCATGATCGCGTCGAGCTCCGAGGGTTTGGCGATCGGCTCGACGATCACCTTGCGCCGGTCGTCGGGGGCCGGGGTCCGGCGTACATAACCGGCCTCCTCCAGCCGGTCGATCAGCCGGGTCGTGGGCCCGGTGGTCAGCCCCGTCCGCGCGCCCAACTCGCCGGGGGTCATCGCGCCCACCAGGTCCAACGTGTTGAGCGCGTACAGATCGGTGGCGCCCAGTCCGCACGCCTTGGCACTCGCGTGCCCGTGCAGCATGACCGCGCTCAGGTAGTGCCGGTACACGGCACCGGCGTCGGAGGGCATCGAGGGCGTTGACATCGGCCGACCTCTTTCCTAGTCTCTTCCTCAACGAAGAGACTTCTTCAGAGAAGAGAAATCTCAAGAGAAGTAGCTTCATTCGGGAAGTTACCACGCGGGGAGAGAGCCATGACCACCTTCGCCACCACCACCGTCGACGGCGCGATCGACACCGCCACCGCCGAGATCACCGCGCTCCTGGACTCCCTCGCCGACGCGTGGGCGCGCGGCGACGGCGCGGCATACGGCGCCGGCTTCACCCCGGACGCCAGTTACGTCGCCTACTTCGGCACGCTCTACCGCGGCGCCGAGGAGATCGGCGCCGCGCACCAGGAGCTGTTCGCCAACTTCCTCAAGGGCACGCGGCTCGGCTACGAAATCGTCGACATCCGCTTCCACGGCCCGAACGCCGACGTCGCCGTCGTCGTCACCCGCGGGGACACGTACAAGCGCGAGCCCGGCCGGCCGGGCAAGGTCCAGACGTACACGGTGGTCCGCGACCGGGACGGCCGCCGGCGCGTCGCGGCCTTCCAGAACACCGCGCGCAAGACCCTCTTGGAGGCCCTCACCTTCAGGTTCGCCCCCGCCGCCAAGCCCGCGGTCCGGAACTGACCGGATGCGCCCACGCGGAACCCCTGCCGCCCATCCCCGCACGGACCGAACGATCGTGACTACGAGCCGCCGACACGTTCGTGGCCCTGGACCCCGGCCGACAACCCGGCGTCCCACCGAGACACCGGGCGACCCACTCCTGACGCCGCCGGCTCGGTCACGCCCCCGGATCGAGCCGGGGGCCTGACCCGGGCCTCAGGCCGGCACGTTTCGCGGCATCACCTTGTCGTTGAACAGCTGCAGACTCGCCCAGCCCGCGTCGATCGGCAGGCCGCCCACCAGCGGGTGCAGGATCAGGGCGTCGGTGAGACCACCGGACTGGCCGATCTCGACGCACTCGTCCGGGGTGAGGCAGCAGTAGATGCCCTCCTCGCGGAGCGCCGCGGTCGTCGTGGCCGAGGACTCGACGACGGACGCGATGTCCGGGGTCTGCCAGCCGGCGTACGTGGTGGCCTCGTGCAGGAAGTAGTCGCCGTACTCGGCCCACGCCTTGTCCGGGTCCTCGGTGCAGAAGATCATCCGGGTCTTGACCGGGGGCAGCAGCGCGAAGCCGCCCTCGAAACCCTCCTCGGCCGCGAGCTCGTAGTAGTACTGCTCGAGCTCCGGGATCGGCGCCGCGGCGTAGAACGGCAGGCGCAGGCGCACCGCGCGCCGGACCGACGCCTTGGCGGTGCCGCCGACCATGATCGTCGGGTGCGGGTCGGTGAACGGCTTCGGGGTGACCCGGACGGTCGTGCCGCGGTACTCGAACGGCTCGCCGGTCCACGCCTTGAGCAGCGTCTCCAGCACCTCGTCCTGGATCTTGCCGCGCCGCTTCCACTCCTTGCCGAGGGCCGCGTACTCCTCCGGGCGGTAGCCCAGACCCGCGACGATGGAGAGCCGGCCGCCGCTGATGTTGTCCAGCACCGCGATGTCCTCGGCGAGCCGGATCGGGTCGTACAGCGGTGCGAGCAGCGCGCAGACGATCACGCCGATCCGCTCCGTGGCGCCGAATATCGCGCCTGCGGTGCTCAGCGGCGAGGGGCTCCACGCGTTGTCCGCGCCGTGGTGCTCCTCCAGGCTGATCATGTCGAACCCGTTCTTGTCCGCGAAGGCCGCCATCTCGACGGTGGCCTTGTAGCGGGCGGACATCTCCTGCCGGTCGAGACCGGGGAGGACCTGGTTGAACCGCAGATTCGTGACAGCCATGGAGCGTGAACACCTTCCGGGTCGAGCCGAAGCCGTCTCGGACACGTGTCATCTGCCGGACGGAGCTTGGCAAAGGCAAGCTATCTGACGCCGTGTCAGGATTCAACGGTCTGCGTGAGCGGGCCCGTCACGCCGCGCGGACCCGCCGAGCCCGGCCGGTCGCGGCTCGTCGCGGCGTCGTCTGGGAGACTGGGGGTCCTATGGAGACTGTGATCCTGATCGTCGTCATCGCCCTCGTCGCCCTCGGCGCCGCCGGCTACTTCGTGGTGGGCTCGCGCCGCAAGGCCGCGCCGCCGGCGCCGCCGCGCACCCCGGTCGAGCCGGGGGTCGGCGACGAGGCCGCCCCGACCGTCGAAGCGCCCCGGCGCACCATCGACACGGTCGATCTGCCGGAAACGTCGGTTGTCGTACCGGACGAGCCGGAAGTCCTCGTCCTCGAGACGCCCGAACCGACCGCGGGTCGCCTGATTCGGCTCCGGGCCCGGCTGGCCCGGTCGCAGACGACCTTCGGCAAGGGCCTGCTGGCCCTGCTCGCCCGTGAGCACCTCGACGAGGACACGTGGGAGGAGATCGAGGACACCCTGCTGACCGCCGACGTCGGCGTCGCGTCCACGCAGGAGCTCGTCGACCGCCTCCGTACCCGCGTCAAGGTGCTCGGCACCCGTACCCCCGCCGACCTGCGCGCCCTGCTGCACGAGGAACTGCTCACGCTGATCGGCCCCGACCTCGACCGCACGCTCAAGACCGCCAAGCACACCGGCGAGGGCGGCGACCGCCCGGCCGTCGTGCTCGTGGTCGGCGTCAACGGCACCGGCAAGACCACCACGACCGGCAAGCTCGCGCGTGTGCTGGTCGCCGACGGCCGCAGCGTCGTGCTCGGCGCCGCGGACACCTTCCGGGCCGCCGCCGCGGATCAGTTGCAGACGTGGGGCGAGCGGGTCGGCGCGCACACCGTGCGTGGCCCCGAGGCCGGCGACCCGGCCAGCGTCGCGTTCGAGGCGGTCAAGCAGGGCATCGCCGAAGGCGTGGACACGGTGCTCGTGGACACCGCCGGTCGACTGCACACCAAGACCGGCCTGATGGACGAGCTGGGCAAGGTCAAGCGCGTGGTCGAGAAGCACGGCCCGGTGGACGAGGTGCTGCTCGTGCTCGACGCCACCACCGGCCAGAACGGCCTGGTCCAGGCCCGGGTGTTCGCCGAGGTCGTGGACATCACCGGCATCGTGCTCACCAAGCTCGACGGCACCGCCAAGGGCGGCATCGTCGTCTCCGTGCAGCGCGAACTCGGGGTTCCGGTCAAGCTGATCGGGCTCGGCGAGGGTCCCGACGACCTCGCGCCGTTCGAGCCGTCCGCGTTCGTGGACGCGCTGATCGGCGATTAGCAACGGCAACTCGATACCCGCGGTACCCCCAGGGTGTGTCTTCAATCCCCCGCCGAGCACCACGACGCCCGGCATCCGCCCTTCGGGCTCCTCGCTGCGCTCGCCTCGCCGCACCGGCGAAACACCCGAATAGAACCACTATGCGAGTGTTTCCCCGGCGCGCCGATGCACGGCACCGGACGCCGCGGAGCCCGACGGGGGATTGAAGACACGCCCTCGATCGCCGGCACGGCTCGTCCGTGTCGGCGATCGGCGTCCCGGTCGAATCCCCGAGGCCGCCCCGAGCCGACGCTCAGGAGGCCAGCCACAGCCCCCGGCCGGTCGACGACGCGTCCTTGCGGTGGCACGCGTACGCGAGCGTGCCGAGCAGCAGCCGGGCCTCGGGCAGCGTGGTCGCGCCCTCCTCGGGCGGGCGGATCCACTCGACCGGGCCGAGCATGCCCATCGGCGACGGCGGCGCGAACACGTAGTCGCCCTCGCCGTGGCAGCGCAGGTCCAGCTCGGCGTCGTCCCAACCCATCTGGTAGAGCAGGTGCGGCAACTCGGCGGCGGCACCGGGGGCCACCAGGAACGCGACACGCCCGGTCGGAGTGGCGAGTACGGGACCCAGCGGGGTGCCCATCCGCTCCAGTCGCACCAGTGCCCGGGTGCCGGCGTGGCGGGGCACGCTGATCGCGTCGAAGACCCGGCCGGTGGGGACCACGACGGTGCTGTCCGGCCACTGCGACCACAGGTAGCGCACGGCGGCCGGCGAGGCGGTGGCCCGCTCCGACCAGCGCGGGTCGGCCGGGTGCATGCCCGGCGCGGCACAGGTCGTCCGTCCGCATGAACAGTGGGTGCCGCGGCCGTCGCGCACCAGGTGCGCGCCCTGGGCCACCGGCCAGCCGCGCTCCTCCGCGAACTCGGCCACCGCCAGCCACAATGCGGCCCGAGTGCGGCGGCGCGATCCGAGCATGATGTCCATGTCCTCCCCAACGGCACTCATTACTTTTGGTTACGCTGTAACCGCAGCAGGTCATTTCCGCGACCGCGGCAGGTCGGCTTCGCCTCCGTACTGTCGAGCGGCACGGACGCCTGCCTGCGGCGTTGTTCGACCATCAGTCAAACGCGGACTCCCCCGTAGCGCGTCCCGGGCGCGTGGGGTGGCGAAGCCTGGCGTTTTCTGCATCGACCGACGCCTGCGCGCGAGTCGGAATACGTTCGGCGAACGGGCCTGCGCGTACGGTTCCCATCGGGGCCCGACGCCTGACCGGCCGGACCGCTGAGGGCATGGGGGCGATGCGGTGGCGACGACGCGAGCGCGGGACGGCGATTCCGCGGACGGGCAGGAGCCGGACGGTGGCAGGCAGGCCAACGACCGGCTCGCCGTGTGGTTCGCCCGCAGCGGTTGGTCGAAGGGCGAGCTGGCCCGGCAGGTGAACCACCACGCGCGGGCGATGTCGGCCCCGCACGTCAGCACCGATACCTCCCGGGTGCGCCGCTGGCTCGACGGCGAGCAGCCGCGCGAGCCGATACCGCAGATCCTGGCCGAGCTGTTCACCCGGCGCTTCGGCCGCGTCGTCAGCATCGACGAACTGGGCCTGCGCGAGCCGGACGAGCCGCACGGCGACTTCGGCGTGGACCTGCCGTGGACGTTCGAGACGGTGGTCGAGATCCTCGGCGAGTACACGCGGGGCGATCTGCTGCTCGGCTGTCAGCAGTTCGTCGGCCCCGCGCTGCGGCTGGCCGCCGGGCGCGACCTGGTCCAGCCGCTCCAGCGCTGGTCCGCGCCGCTGCCCGCGTCGCCCGCGCCGCCGCCGATCGCGCCGCGGGCGGCCGTGCGGGCCGTGCGGGCGGCCCGGCTGCCGGCCTCCGCGCCGGAGCGGCTGCGGGACTCCGTACGGCTGTTCCGGCGCTGGGACATGCAGGGCGGCGGAGGGCTGCGGCGCAAGGCGGTGATCGGACAACTCAACGGCCTCACCGACCTGTTGCGCGACGAGCACCCCGCCGGCGTGCGGGTTCGGCTGCTCGGGCTGACCGCCGAGCTCGCGCTGCTCGCCGGGTGGATGTCCTACGACACGGGGCTGCAACCGGGGGCGCAGAAGTACATGGTGCTCGCGCTGCACGCGGCGAAGGAGTGCGACGACGCGCCGTTCGGAGCCAATGTGCTCGGCGTGATGGCTCGTCAGATGATCCACTACGAGCTGCCCGAGGACGCTCTGGAGCTGATCCATCTCGCCCAGTACGGCAGCCGGGACGCGGGGGGCGCCGCGCTCCAGGCGATGCTGTACACGCTGGAGGGGCGCGCGTACGCCGCGCTGGGCAATCCGGATCGATGTCGGCGTGCGCTCGGGCTGGCCGAACAGGCGCTGGCCGACTCGCGGCCGGAGTTCGAGCCGGACTGGATCCGCTACTTCACCCGAGCCGAGCTGCTCTGCGAGAGCGGGCACGCGTATCGCGACCTCGCCTATACCGGCGCGGCGTTCGTGGGGCCGGCCAAGGAGCGGTTGGGCGAGGCGGTGCGGTTGCTGTGCGGGACCGGGGAGTTCGTGCGGAGCCTGGCGCTGGCTCGGGTGGGGTTGGCCACCGTGCATCTGATCGAGCGGGACGCGGTGGGGGCGGTCGTGCAGGCGGGTGCGGCGCTCGACATCGCGTCTCGGGTTCGGTCGGAGCGGTTGATCGTGCGGTTGCGCCGTACGGTCGCGGCGCTGTCTGCCGGGTTTCCGGCGGATTCGGCGGTGCGGGCGCTGGCGGCGAGGGTTGCTCTTGAGCTTCCGGAGGCGCCGTTTCCGACGGCGTGACGGGTGGCCTCAAGCGCCGGCCGGGCTATTTGGCCTCAAGCGCCGGCCGGGCTGAAAGGTGGCCTCAAGCGCCGGCCGGGCTGGGGGCCCGGCCGGCGTTTGAGGGTGGGCTACTTCAGGCCTATGCGGTCCATGAAGAAGACGCCGGTGTTGTATTGCACGACGCCGGTGATCTTCTTGTTGAACAGGACGCCGATCGAGGACTCCGCGTACGTCCACACCGGCAGGTCCGCGACCAGGGCCTTCTGGAGTTGGGAGTAGGCCGCCTTGCGGGCCGTGGGGTCGGTGGAGTTGCGGCCGGCCAGGAGGGCGGCGTCCGCCTCGGGGTTGTTCCAGCCGATGAAGTTCAGCGGGCTCTTGGAGAACCAGTTGTTGAACATCAGCGGCTCGGGGTCGGCCAGCCACTGCTGGAACAGCATCGCCTGGAAGTCCTTGCGGATCGCGTACTTCTCGATGTATGCGCCGATCTCCAGCGGTTCGAGCTTCATCGAGACGTTCTTGTACTCGGCCAGCCGGCTCTGCATGTACTCCGCGACCTTGACCGAGGACGGGTTCTGCGGGAGCAGGTAGGTGAACTCGACCTTCTTGCCCTCGCGCTCCAGGTCGTCGAAGAGCTGCTTGGCCTTGGCCTTGTCCGGCGCGGCCTGCACGTTCGCCGGGTCGAAGAACGGCGACTTCTGGGAGAAGAAGTTCTTCGCGGGCACGTAGCCGTTGGACAGCGTCGCGGGGATGCCGGCCGGGTCGAGGGCGAGGGTGATCGCCTGCCGGGCGCGCGGGTCGTTGAACGGCGGCCGGGTCATGTTGAACTGGATCATCTGGCCGCCCTCGACCGAGCGCTGGACGACGCCGATCTCCTTCTGCGCCTGGGCGATGGTGGCGTTGTCGGAGCTCAGGAACACGTCGGCGCCACCGCTGTTGACGGTGTTGTACTGCTGCTTGACGTCCGGCACGTTCTTGATGGTCAGCTTGTCCAGCTTGGGCAGGCCCTTGTCCTTCTGCCAGTAGTTCTCGTTCTTGACGTAGACCTGCTGGCTGCCGCGCGTCCAGCTCTCCAGCTTGAACGGACCGGCGCCGACCGGCTTGTTGCGGTACTCGTCCGGACCCTTGGCCAGCGTGGCGGGTGAGGCGATGTAGGTGAGGTCGATCGCGACCGCACGGTCCAGGTTGGCGTTCGGCATGCCCAGCGGGGTGATGTCGAGCGTCGTCTCGTCCACGACCTTGGAGGTCAGTCCGGCCGCGATCGCGCGGTGCTGGGACTGGGTCTCCGCCTTGGCGTGCATGTCCCAGTTGACCTTGACGGCCTCGGCGTTCAGCGGCGTGCCGTCGGAGAACTTCACCCCGGGGCGGAGCTTGAGCTGCCAGGTCTTGCCGTTGTCCGCGGTCTTGAGGCTCTCGCCCATGTGCGGCTTGACCGAGTTGTCGGCCGCGTCGATGTAGAACAGCGGGTCGTACAGCGCCGCCAGGCGCGGCTCGTCCGCGACCGCGACGGACGCGGCCTTGAACGGGTCGAGTGCGGCCGAGTCCTGGACGGCCAGCATGGTCATGCTGCCGCCGGCCTTGGCCTCGCCCTGGACGGTGGACTGATTGCCTCCGGAGGATCCGGAGTCGTCATCATCCGAGCCGCCGCACGCGGTGGCCGTGATGCCGAGTACCACCATCATCGAGACGAGAGCCGTGCGACGTGCGGTCGTGAGTCGTGCAGACAACGTTCTTGCCACCTCCGCCGGGAACAACACAAGGGGTGCCGGGAGCTTCGAGCAGTGGAGCGGGAAAGCGCTGAATCGGTACTGCGGGGGTACTGCGTGCGGCACACCGTAAGGCCGGTCGCCGCAACTTGCACGACCTGGAAGCCGATCTGTTACATCGTTACAGACAGTCGTTGAATCGTGTCCGGAGGCCCGCGTATCCCGGGGCCGCGGATCGGGCCGGGAAGGTCCGTTCGCGGATCGCGAACGGGCCCTCCCGGCACCGAATGTGACGGAGTGTCGGATCAGCCGGGGATGACCCGCCCCGACACTCGCGCTACTTCAGGCCGACCCGGTCCATCAGCATGCCGCCGTCCTGGACACCCACGACACCGACGGCCCGCGGGCCGGAGATGATGTTGGTGACCGCCTCCTGGTAGGCGAGCATCGGCAGGTCCTTGACGAGTTCCTTCTGCAGGTCGCCGTAGGCGGCCTTGCGCGCGGCCTCGTCGGTGGTCGAGCGGCCCTTGATCAGCGCCGCGTCGGCCGCCTCGCTCTTGTACCCGGTGAAGTTCAGCGGGGTCTTGGAGAACAGGCTGTTGAACAGGATCGGTTCCGGGTCGCTGGACCAGATCTGGTACAGCGCCGCGGTGAAGTTCTTCTGCACGGTCAGCCGCAGGTAGTAGCTCGCGACCTCGGCCTTGTCGAGCTTGACCTCGACGTTCTTGAACGCGTTGAGCGCGGTCATGGTGTATTCGGACGTCTGGTTCGAGGTCGGGTTCTCCGGAACCAGGTAGCTGAACTTGACCGGCTTGCCCTCGGCCGCGAGTTCGTCGAAGAGCTTCTGCGCCTCGGCCTTGTTCGGGCTCGGCTGCACGGCGGACGGGTCGGTGAAGTTCTTGCCGCCGTGGAAGATGCTCTTGGCCGGGATCGCCGTGCCCGCGAACATCTTCTGGTTCAGGTCGGCCGGGTCCAGCGCGAGCGCGACCGCGCGCCGCGCGCGCGGGTCGTCGAACGGCGCGACGGCCGTGTTGAACACGATCATCTGGCCGCCGTCGAGGGTGAACGGCGTGACACCCAGGCCCGCGTCCTGCGCGGCCTTGGTCTTCTGCGCGTCGATCGTGAAGGTGATGTCGGCGCCGCCGGCCTTGATCGTGTCGACCTGCTGCTTGACGTCGTTCACGACCTTGATCGTGAGCGTGTCCAGGAACGGCTTGTCCGGGCCCTGCCAGTAGTTCGGGTTCTTCTCGAACACCATCTGGCTGTCGCGGGTCCAGTTCTTCAGGACGAACGGGCCCGCGCCGACCGGGTTCTGGCCCTTCGGGTCGATCCCGTACTGCTTGGGCGACTCGATGTACGACAGCTCGGAGGCCACCGTACGGTCGAAGTTCGCGTTCTGCATCGGCAGGGTGACCTTGAGCGTGGTCGGGTCGACGACCTCCAGGCCCAGGCCGGTCGCGGCCGGTCGGTGCTGGCTGAGCACCTCCGGCTTGGCGTGCATCTCCCAGTTGAACTTGATCGCGGCGGCGTCCAGTGGAGTGCCGTCGCTGAACTTGACGTTCGGCTTGACCTTGAGCGTCCAGACCTTGCCGCCGTCGTCGCTCTTGAGGCTCTCGCCTATCTGCGGAACGACCTTGTTCTGCGTGTTGTCCACGTAGAACAGCGCGTCGTAGACCGCGAGCATGCGGTTGAGGTCGGTGACCGCCGCGTACGAGGCGTTGAACGGCGTCATGCTGCGGGCGTCGGACACCGTCAGGAGCGTCAGGTTGCCGCCCTTCTTGGCGCCCGCGGTCGCGTTCGGGTCGGCCTTGCCGCCGGCGTCGTCGTCCCCGCCGCCACACGCGGCGAGGGTCAGGGCCAGCGCGGCGGCGGCGGCGGCGATCGCGGCCGTCCGCTTCCGTGCGTTGTTGCCGTGGTGCTTGCTCATGTGACTCCTCCGTTGTCACAAGGCACACCGGTCCCCGTTCGGACCAGGTGTGGTGGTGCGGTGGTGCACGGCCGAGTGGCGTTCCGCGCGCCCGTACGGCGACGCGCCGCGGCCACCCGGCCGGGTCTGTGGGGGATCAGCCGCTCATCAGCGCCGCCCGATCGCGTCGAAGTGGATGAGCCCGTCGTTGAACAACTGGATCCCGATCAGGTCGGGGCCGTGGACGGCGGCGATGATCGCCTCCGCGTAGACCCAGTACGGCAGATCGCGATTGACCTGGTTCTGCAGCCGGGTGTACGCGTCGCGCCGCTGGTTGGCGTCGGTGAACCGGCGCCCGTCCTCGAGCGCGGCGTCCACCACGTCGTTCGCGTAGCCGGTGATGTTGCTCAGGCCGGCCTTGCCGTTCAGGAACTGATAGATCGTCGGTTCCACGTCGTCGGCCCACAGTTGGCACACGGTCGCGTCGAAGTCGCTGCCCGCGAGCCGGGTCACGAGCGAGGCCATGTCGGTGACCTCGATGATCACGGACACCGCGGGGTAGGTTTCGAGCGTCTGCCGGATGTATTCGGCGGTGTCCCGCATCTTCGCGTTGTCCGGCACCAGATAGCGGAAGACGAACGTCTTCTTCCCGTTGTTCGTCAGCTTCGCGAACAACTGCCTCGCTTCCTCGGGACGGTTCTCGGGCGCCGAGAGGTTGACGTTCGCCAGGGGTGAGGTGGGTTCGAAGATGCCGCGGGCCGGGTTGCCGCGGCCGCCGTAGAAGCGGTTGTTGATCTCCGTGCTGCTGAGCGCGAGCACGACCGCGCGGCGCGCCGACGGGTCCTGGAACGGCGGCTTGCGCAGATTGAAGGCGACCATCAGACCGCCGTTGAGCCGGCTGTCCTCGGCGACCAGGCCGTCCGCGCGGGCCTGCGCCAGGTTCTGCGGATCGGTGGTCAGCGTCAGGTCGGCCCGCTTGGCCGAGATCGACTTGTTGGCGTCCCGGACCTCCTTGTTCACCCGGAAGACCACCTCGTCGAGGTAGGGCCGTTTCGGCTGCCAGTACCGGGGGTTGCGCTCCAGGCGGATCTCCTTGCCCGGCTCCCAGCTCTTGAGCTTGAACGGCCCCGCGCCGACCGGCGCGTGCTTGAGCTCGAAGCGGCCCTCGGCGGTCGAGACCAGCCGCTTGGGCGCGATGAACGACAGGTTGCGGGCCACGGTGTGGTCGAAGTTGGCGTTGGAGGAGGCGAGTTCGATCCGCAGCTTGAGCGGGGCGATCTCGGTCAGGACGACGCCGCGCAGCGGGCCGCCGACGAGCGAGCGCACCTCGGGGTTGCGATGCGCCTCCCAGTTCGCCTTGACGGTCGCGGCGTCGAGCGGACTGTCGTCCGTGAAGCGCAGGTCGGGGCGCAGGGTCAGGGTCCAGACCCGGGCGCTCTGATCGGACACGAGCGACTCGGCCAGTTTCGGGCGGACCCCGCCCGTGGTCGGGTCGGTCCACACGAGGACGTCGTACAGGGCGGACAACCGGTTCGAGTCGGCGACGCTGGAGTAGGACGCCGTGAACGGGTCGAGCCCGCGTTCCTCGCCGGGCATCAGGACGGTCACCGAGCCGCCGTGCGAGGGCTCGGTCGAGGAACCCTCCGAGTCGGACGAGCCCAGGCCACAGCCGGCCGTCGCCAAAACCGTGGACGCCGCGAGGGCCAGGGCGACGGAGAGGCGTCGACGCAGGCGTGATCGTGGTCGTAAACGTGTCTTCGTGTGGGGTACCACTGCCGGCTTACCTACCTATCACTTGAGGTTCGAACGTGCGTCGTGCGTCGGTGCAGTCGTGCAGTCGTTCCGGGAAGTGCGGTAGCGCTTTGGTGCGGTGGTGCGCGGAGTTCACGCGCGGGTACGGGAAGCGACCGCGCGTTCGGCGCGGATCGGGTACGTCGGGGTGGAACCCCGCCCGGGGTCGGGGGATCCCGGGCGGGGCGGTGGATCCGCTGTCAGGTGGTGCCGATCCGGTCCCACAGGACGATGCCGTCGTTGATGAGCTGGATTCCGGTGATCCGCGGGCTGTAGACCGCGGCGGTGACCGCCTCCTGGTAGACCCAGTAGGGCATGTCCCGGTTCACCTGGAGCTGGACACGTGTGTACGCGTCACGTCGCTTGGCGGGGTCGGTGGTGCGCCGCGCCTCGTCCAGCGCCTCGTCCACGTCGGGGTTCTTGTAGTTGCTGTTGTTCGACGGGCTCTTGCTGTAGAGCAGATCGTAGATACCGGGCTCCGGGTCGTCGATCCACTGCTGGCCCAGTGCCGCCGACCACTCGGTGCCGCCGCCGCCGCGGACGGTCTTGACGTAGGTCGCGATGTCGACGACCTTGACCTCCATCTCGACGCCGGGATACTCCGAGAGGACCTGCTTCATGTACTGCACGACCCGGATCGAGGCCGGGGCCTGCGGGACGTAGTAGTTGAACTTGATCGGCTTGGTGCCGTTCGCGGTGACGTCGTCGAACAGCTGCTTGGCGCGGGCCTTGTCGTTCTCCGAGGCCGCGAGCTGGATGTTCGCGATGGGGGAGGAGGCCGCGAAGATGCCCTTCGCGGGGGTGCCCTTGCCCTCGAAGAACTTCTGGTTGATCTCCGCGCCGCTGAACGCGAACACGAAGGCCCGGCGGGCCCGAATGTCCTTGAACGGGGCGGCGGCCGTGTTGAACACGACCATCTGGCCGCCGTTCAGGCTGAGCCGTTGCACGCCCAGCTTGTCGTCCTCGGCACGGGAGACGGCGAGCGGGTCCACCGCGACGGTGAGGTCGCTCTTGCCCTCGTCGACCGCGGCGACCGAGTGGTTGACGTCGGTGTCGACCGTGATGGTCAGGTTGTCCAGGTGCGGCAGGTTCTTGCTCGCCTGCCAGTAGTCGGGGTTGCGGGCGAAGGTCTGCTTGACCCCGCGCTCCCACCGGACCAGCTTGTACGGGCCCGCGCCGACCGGCTTGTCGGCGATCCCGCCCGGGTTCGCCTTGAGCGCGCTGGGCGACGCGATGAAGGTCAGCGTGCGGGCCACCAAGTGGTCGAAGTTCGCGTTCTCGCTGAACAGTTTGATGTCGAGGGTGAGCGGGTCGGTGACGGTGACCGAGGCGATCTTGCTCGCCGCGCCCATCTGGAACGAGCGGACCTCCGGGTTCTTGTGGCGGTCCCAGTTGAACTTGACCGCCTCGGCGTCGAACGGGGTGCCGTCGCTGAACTTGACGTTGGGCCGGACCTTGAGTTGCCACGTGTCGGCTTTGGTGCCGTTGATGGCCAGCGATTCGGCGATCTGGGGGCGCACGCTGCCGGTCGTGGGGTCGGACCACACCAGCGAGTCGTAGAGCGCCGACATCCGACTGCCGTCGGCGACGTTCACATACGACGTGGAGAAGGGGTCCAGGCTGGTGGAGTCGCCCGGGAGGCTCATCGTGAGCGAGCCGCCCTGCTTGGGCGTGCCCTGGGCCGAGGGTTTGCTCTCGTCGTCGTCCCCGCAGCCGGCGAGGACGGAGGCCAGCGCGGTCGTCGCGACCAGCACGGCTATTCGGCGCCGGGATCGGCGGTGGTGCGCGGTTCGAAGGGACAACAGGGAGGTACGAGTCACTGCAGGGCCAACCTTCACCTGACGGACCGCCCGGCGTCTGTGGCCGGGCGGCGGACGTGCTTGGTGCCGGGTGCGTCGGCCGACTCGGGGGGAGAGGGCGACGGCGCCCCGGGTGGAGCATGGTGGTGCGTCCGTACGGGCTGTGCTGTCGTGCGGTGGTGCGTGGTACTCGACTGTCTGCGACCCGGGAGACGAGACACGTGAAGGCCGGGAATCACGAATGTGACTCCCGGCCTCCACGAACCGACTGGTAAGGGTGCCGTCCCTTTCTACTGCCTTCCGGCGATCTGGTCCATCAAGATCGGGTCACCGTTGTGCTTCTGATGACTTGTCAGCCCTTCTTGCCGATCCGGTCGAACAGGAAGATTCCGTCGTTGGACAGCTGCACTCCGGTCACACCGGACGCGAACACGCCCGCGACCACGGCCTCCTGGTAGACCCACAGCGGCATGTCCCGGTTCAGCTGGAGCTGGAGCTGGGTGTAGGCCGCGCGGCGCTTGGACGGGTCGGTGGTGTTGCGGCCGTCGTCGAGCGCCTTGTCCACGTCGTCGTCGCTGTAGAAGCAGCAGTTGCTCGGGCTGCCCTTGTGCAGGTACTGGTAGACCGCCGGCTCGGGGTCGTCCGCGAGCAGCTGGCTGACCTTGACGTCGAACGCCTCGGCGAGGTTGGAGCGCTTGACGAATTCGGCCAGGTCGGCCGTCTCGACGTCGACCCCGATTCCGGGGTACTTCTCCAGCGTTTCCTTCATGTAGCGGCCGAGTTCGTCGATCGCGCCGCTCTTGGGCGCGATGAACTTGATCCGCATCGGCTTCGAGCCGCTCGCGGTCACCTTGTCGAACAGCTCCGCCGCCTGCTGCGGCTTGTTCTCGGGGGCCGAGAGCTGCGGGTTGGCCAGCGCGTTGTTCTGGTTGAACAGGCCGCGGGCGGGCGTGCCCGCGCCGCCGAACACGCGCTTGTTGATCTCCTCGCCACTGAGCGCGTACACGATCGCGCGGCGCACGTCCGGGTTGGCCGTGGGACCGGCGGAGGTGTCGAAGCTCAGCAGCTGACCGCCCGACAGCGAGAGCGCCTCGATGCCGATGCCCGCCGCGCGCGCGGCCTTGAGGGTGAACGCGTCGCTCACGTTGGCGAGGTCGACCTTGCCCTTCTCGACCTTCTTGACCGCCGCGCTGCCGCTGGTCTCGAAGCGGAACGTGAGGCTGTTCAGGAACGGCTTGTCCCGGCCCTGCCAGTAGTTCGGGTTCTTCACGAGGGTCATGTGGTCGCCCTTGACCCACCCGCCCTCGGGCAGCATGAACGGTCCCGCGCCGACCGGGTGGTCGGCCAGCTGGTCGATGCCCTTCGCGATCGCCGTGGGCGACGCGATGAAGGACAGGCTGCGCGCGACCAGGCGGTCGAAGTTGCCGTTCGGCTTGTCGAGGGTGATCCGCAGCTCCAGCGCGTCGGCGCCGATCTGGGTCCTGATGCCCACGGTCGCGTCGCGCTGGCGGGACTTGGTCGTGGGGACCGCGTGCGTGTCCCAGTTGATCTTGACCGCCGCGGCGTCCATGACCGTGCCGTCGGTGAACCGCACGCCGGGGCGCACCCGCAGGACCCAGACCCTGTTGTTGCTGCCCTCCACGGGGGCCAGGCTCTCGGCCAGCTGCGGCTGTACGGAGCCCGTGGTGGGGTTCGTCCACACCAGGCTGTCGTACAGCGCCGACATCCGGTTTCCGTCCGCCTGCGCGGCGTACGCGGGCAGGAAGGGGTCGAGGCTGCGGGCGTCGGCGGTGGTCAGGATCTCCAGGGAGCCGCCGGCGATCGGGGTTCCCGCCGCGCTGGGGGTCTCACTGGACTCGGAGCCACAGCCGGCCGCGGCCAGCAGACCGAGCGTCGCGACGACGGCGGCGGTGCGGCGGCGAGCCCGAAGGGCGAAAGGTCGTGCGTGTGCCACAGGAAACGTCCTCAAGCATGGAGCAGGCCGGCCGTAGCCGGATGCCGCGCGGTAAGCGCGTCAGCGCGGTGAGGCTATATGGCGACACGTGTCGCATCCTCGACGGGATGCCCGAAACGTGCCCCTGCCCGGCAAGTCGGACACGCTCGTGTACACACAGCGACGCGGTACCGCCGGTGGCACGTGCCACCGGCGGTACCGCGTCCACCGAGGCCCGGTCAGTCCGCCTGCGAGGCGGCCGGTTCGGTGTCGGAGTCGGTGTCGGACTCGGGGCCGGGCTTGGTGTTCGACTCGCCGTCCGGCTCGATGGCGGGTTCCGTGGCGGGTTCGGCGTCGGGTTCGGGGGTCGCCTCGACCGCGAGGGTGATTTGTTCGAATACGGCCGCTTCGCCCACCAAGGGGAAGTGGCACGCGACACGGTGGCCCGGCTGCACCTCGCGCAGTTGCGGTACGTGCCGCGCGCACTCGTCCCGCGCGATCGGGCAGCGGGTCCGGAACCGACAGCCGCTCGGCGGGTTCATCGGCGAGGGGATCTCGCCCTTGAGCGAGGGACCGGCCGGCGCCGCGGTCGGGTCGGGTGCCGGTACCGCGTCGAGCAGGGCTCGCGTGTACGGGTGCGCGGGCGAGTCGTAGATCGCCGCGACGTCACCGGTCTCGGCGATCGTGCCCAGGTACATCACCGCGACGTCGTCGCTGATGTTGCGCACCACCGCGAGGTCGTGCGCGACGAAGATCATCGAGACGCCGGTACGGGTCTTCATCTCGTCGAGCAGGTCGAGCACCTGCGCCTGCACCGACACGTCCAGTGACGCGACCGGCTCGTCACAGATCAGCAGGTCGGGGTCGACCACCATCGCGCGGGCGATCGCGATCCGCTGGCACTGTCCGCCGGAGAACTGGTGCGGCCGTCGGTCGGAGACCAACTCCGGATCCAGGCCCACCTGGCGCAGCACCGCCTCGACGCGCGGGCGGATCTCCTCGGCCGACACTCCCGCGATCACGAGACCCTCGGCGACGATGTCGAAGATCTTCCGGCGCGGGTTGAGCGCCGAGATGGGGTCCTGGAACACCATCTGGATCCGTCGACGCATCGTGCGCAGACCGGACTTGGGCAGACTGGTCAGCTCCTGCCCGTCGAACCGGACCGAGCCCTCGGACGGCTTGGTCAGCTGCAGGATCGCCCGCGCCAGCGTGGACTTGCCGCACCCGGACTCGCCGACCAGACCGAGCGTGCGGCCGCGGCCGAGCTCGAAACTCACGCCCGCGACGGCGTTCATCATGCCGCCGGGCACCCGGAACCGCTGGACCAGGTCGGTGACCGTCAGCAGCGGTTCCGCGGTGGTCTCGGCCTCGGGGACCGGCTTCTTGTCGAGGGCGAGCGCGCCCGGCGTGGTGCCGTCGGCCGTCATGCGGAGGTCTCCTTCATCAAGGACGGCTTCTCGGGCGCGTCCTCGTCGGCGACGACGGGGTCCTCGCCGACCGGTCGATCCCGGCCCACCGGGTGGTGGCACGCGAACCGGTGCGTGCCGAGTTCGTCGCCCAGTTCCGGCCGTTCCTCGCGGCACAGGTCGTCCGCCGCGGTGCAGCGGGCGGCGAACGCGCAGCCGGACTTGAGCGTGACCAGGTCGGGCGGCACGCCCGGGATCGCCCGCGGGCGCTGGTCGCGCGGCACGTCCAGGCGCGGCACGGCGCCGAGCAGGGCCTCGGTGTAGCGGTGCTTGCGCTGCGCGAACAGGTCGGCGGTGGGCGAGTGTTCGACCATCCGGCCGGCGTACATGACGGCGATCTGGTCGGTCCGACCGGCGACCACGCCGAGGTCGTGGCTGACCAGGATCATGCCCATGCCGCGCTCGGCCTGGATCTCCTGGAGCAGGTCGAGGATCTGCCGCTGCACGGTCACGTCCAGGGCGGTGGTCGCCTCGTCCGCGATCAGTACGTCGGGGTCGCACGCGAGCGCCATCGCGATCGTCACGCGCTGGCGCATGCCGCCGGAGAGCTGGTGCGGGTACTGCCGGGCGCGCTTGACCGGTTCGGGGATGCCGACCAGCTTGAGCAGTTCGATCGCGCGCTCGCCGGCCTCCTTCTTGCCCAGGCCCAGGTGCAGCTTCATCGACTCGGTGAGCTGGCGGTCGATCCGCAGCACCGGGTTGAGCGAGGTCATCGGGTCCTGGAAGACCATCGCGATCCGGTTGCCCCAGATCTTGCGGGCCTCCTTGCGCGGTACGCCGACCAGTTCGACTCCGTCGAGCCGCACGCTGCCGTGGATGTTCGCGATCGAGGGGCAGATGCCCATGAGCGAGCGCACCAGCATCGACTTGCCCGAGCCGGACTCGCCGACCAGGCCGAGCGTTTCGCCGCGTTCGATGCTGAAGGACACCCCGTCCACCGCTTTGAGCAGGCCGCGCGGGGTGTCGAGGTGGACCCGCAAGTCGGTGGCCCGCAGCAGCGGTTCCTCCGGCGTGGGCGAGCCGGTCGTCTTCGGCTCCGCCATGGTCACCACGCCACCTTTGCGCCGCGCGGCTGTTGGATCCCGTCCATGAGGGTCCCGTCTGTGTGAGGGGGTCGAGAACGGGTCCGGCGGCGGCTTCCGGGGTGGAGAGCCGTCGCCGGACCCGGCGCTACAGCTTGGTGTCGCGGACGTCGAACTTGGCCCGCAGCCGGTCGCCGATGACGTTGAGCGAGAAGACCGTCAGGAACAGCACGCCACATGGCACGAACACCTGTGCCGGATACAGCGCGAGGTCGTCCCGGGCGGCGTTGATCATGCCGCCCCAGCTCGGCATCGGCGGCGGAATGCTCAGGCCGAGGAAGGACAGCGAGCCCTCCGCCACGATCAGCACGGCCATTACGATCACCGAGTACGACATCACCGCGGGGAACGTGTTGGGCAGCAGTTCCTTGAAGATGATCCGGCCCGGTCCGGCACCCATCGCCTTGGCCACCGTGACGTACTCCCGGTTGGACTGCGCGATCGCGCTCGCCTTGGTCAGCCGGGTGAAGCCGGGGATGGTCAGCACGGCGAGGCCGGCGGTGATGCTCGTCTGCGACGGCTCGTACACCGAGGACAGCGCGAGCAGCAGGATCAGCGGCGGGAACGCGAGCAGCGCGTCGGAGAACAGGTCGATGACCATCTCGACCGCGCCGCGGAAGTACGCCGCGACGAGCCCGAGCAGGCCGCCGATCACCACGCCGACCACGACCGACACCAGCGCGACGATCATCGACACGCGCGCGCCGAAGGCGAGTCGGGTCAGGTGGCTGCGGCCGAGGCCGTCGGTGCCCAGGAACTCGGGCCAGGCGGCGAACGGCTTCTGCTTGGCCTCGCCGAACGCCTGCCCGTACTCGTGCGGGAAGACGCCCGGTGCGATCAGGCTCAGCAGCGCGCCGAGCAGCACGATGCCCATCCACCCGATCGCGAACCACAGCAGGATGCTCGGCCGCTTGCGGGCCTTGCCGCTCTTGACCCGCTTGGCCTCGGAGGGCCGCAGGCCGGTCGGTTCGGCGGCGCCGAGCGCCGGCTCCGCCGCGGATTCGAGTGTGCTCATCGGGCCCTCACTCTCGGGTCGATGAGTGAGTAGCCGATGTCCACGAGCGTGTTGAGCAGCACGTAGATGATCGCGATCACCACGACCGTGCCCTGTACGACGGGGATGTCCTTGCCGTTGATCGCCTGGTACATGCCCTGTCCCAGCCCCGGGATGGAGAAGTAGGACTCGACGATGACCGTGCCTCCGATCAACCGGCCGAGGGTCAGGCCGGAGACGGTCAGCAGCGAGAACGACGACGGTCTGAGCGCGTGTCGGAACAGTACGTACTGTGTCGACAGGCCCTTGGACCGGGCGGTCAGGATGAAGTCCTCCTGCAGCGTGGCGAGCATGTCGCTGCGTAGGAGGCGTTGGAACTGGGGTATCTCCGCGAGCGCCAACGCGAGCGCGGGCAGGAACGCGAACTCGATGTTCTTGGCGAAGTCGACGGAGATGTACTCCCACCCCGTCGGCTTGAACGCGGCGATCATCTCCCGGTTCGCGAAGAAGTACACGAGGAGGAACACGCTCACGAAGGTGGGGATCGACAGCAGGGCCGACGACACGCCTCCCACCGCCCGGTCGACGCGGCTTCCCGCCTTGGCGGCCGTCCACACACCCAGCGGCACGGCCACGATCAGGGCCATGAGCAGGGCGAAGACGGCGAGCTCCAGAGTCACCGGGAAGCGCTCGGTGATGCCGTCCATGACGGGTGTCCGGGTCTTCAGGGATTCCCCGAGGTCGCCGGTGAGCGCGTCGCCCACCCATGTCACGTATCGGACGGGCAGCGACTTGTCGTACCCGAACTCGTGCTCCAGGTCCTTGAGGTCCTGCGGCGTGGAACCGGGGCCGAGCATCTGCGCGACCGGTGAGCCGTCCACCATGTCGGGCAGGGCCGTGGTCGCGAACGTGACCAGGAACAGCACCGGGATCAGGGCCAGCAACTTGCGACCGAGCAGGCGCAACACGACGGTGTCACCCCCTCTCGCTGGTCTGGTCGGTTGACGTGGTGTGCGTGCTTGGGCTTCGGACGCCGTGCGGAGGCCGGATCACCTGTGGTGACACGTGCCTTGACGGGTCGTCAGTTAAGCGCGGTGATTAATTACGGCAGTGGGGGCGATCAATGTCAATGGATAGACCTCAACCGTTAGCGGGCCGCGAAACCTTCCGGATCAACCGGAACGTTGTGCTCCGGCGGCACGTGCCGACCTGCGTGAATAAGGTGCGGAGGCCAACTAACTGACGGTGCGTCAGATGTCGGGGACGGGGCGTGCGTGAGGGTGTCGGAGGCGGGGCGGAGGGAGGCCGGGCGAGGCGGCGGCGGTCCGTGACGGTTCGGTGACGGGCGGCCGGCGACGGGATCAAGCCGGCTTCGGGCGTGAGCGGACGTTCACGTGGCGGAAACACATGTGCGGCAAGCGTCACGTCGGCGAAACACGCTGCGCCACGGCGTGAAACCTCACGGCTCGAAGCTCCTTTCCATGAGCTCCCGGAGGTCGGCCGGGGCCACGGAGAAGAGAGGCAGAGTATGGACACGGGTAATACCGCATTCGTACTCCTGAGCGCCGCACTGGTCATGCTCATGACGCCCGGGCTGGCGTTCTTCTACGGCGGCATGGTCCGCGTGAAGAGCGTCCTCAACATGCTGATGATGAGCTTCATCTGCCTGGCTGTCGTGACGGTGCTGTGGGTGCTCTACGGGTTTTCGATGGCGTTCAGCACCGACGCCTTCGGCGGTCTGGTGGGGAACTTCGATTGGTACGGCATGCGCGACATCGGGGTCGCGGAGTTGTGGGACGGCTACACGATCCCGGTGACGGTGTTCGCGGCCTTCCAGCTGATGTTCGCGATCATCACCCCGGCGCTGATCAGCGGTGCCGTCGCGGACCGCACCAAGTTCACCGCGTGGGCCGTGTTCGTCGCCTTCTGGGTCACCCTCGTCTACTTCCCCATCGCGCACTGGGTGTGGGCTGCGGACGGCTGGCTGTTCAAGAAGGGCGTGATCGACTTCGCCGGCGGCACGGCGGTGCACATCAACGCCGGTATCGCGGCGCTGGCCCTGGTCCTGGTGATCGGCAAGCGGGTCGGCTTCAAGCGTGACCCGATGCGCCCGCACAACCTGCCGCTCGTGATGATCGGCGCCGGTCTCCTGTGGTTCGGCTGGTTCGGCTTCAACGCCGGCTCCTGGCTCGCCGCGGACGGTGTCACCGGTCGCGCGCTGATCAACACGCAGATCGCCACCGCCGCGGCCATGCTCGGCTGGCTGATCCTGGAGAAGATCCGCGACGGGCACCTGACCACGCTCGGCGCGGCCTCCGGCGCGGTCGCCGGTCTGGTCGCGATCACCCCGGCGTGCGGCGCGCTCAGCCCGCTCGGTTCGATCGCGCTGGGTCTGGTCGCCGGTGTGGTCTGCGCCTGGGCGGTCGGCCTGAAGTACAAGTTCGGCTACGACGACTCGCTCGACGTCGTCGGCGTCCACCTGGTCGGCGGCATCATCGGTTCGCTCGCCCCGGGCCTCCTGGCCACCGGGCACATCCAGAGCGACGCCGAGGGCTTGTTCTACGGTGGGGGCTTCGACCAGCTGGGCAAGCAGCTGATCGGCGTCGGTGCCGTCCTCGCGTACTCCTTCGTCGTCACGTTCATCCTGGGCACGGTCATTCACAAGACCATCGGCTTCCGGGTCTCCGAGGACGACGAGGTGGCCGGCATCGACCAGGTCGAGCACGCCGAGACCGGGTACGACTTCGCCACACTCGGCGGTTCCACCCGAGCGTCGGCGGGCATCGGCACCTCTACGGGCGCGGGTGCCACGGCACCCGCCGACACGAAGGTGGATGCGTGAAGCTCATCACGGCGGTGATCAAGCCGCACCGGCTCGACGACGTCAAGAACGCCCTCCAGGCGTTCGGTGTCCACGGCCTCACCGTGACCGAGGCGAGCGGCTACGGCCGGCAGCGCGGCCACACCGAGGTCTACCGGGGCGCCGAATACCAGGTCGACCTCGTGCCGAAGGTCCGCATCGAGGTCGTGGCCGAGGACGAGGACGCGGAGGAACTGCTCGACGTCCTGGTCAAGGCCGCCCGCACCGGCAAGATCGGGGACGGCAAGGCCTGGATCGTCCCGGTGGACAGCGTGGTCAGGGTGCGCACGGGCGAGCGCGGCCCGGAAGCCCTGTAGGACCCCCGATGGCCGGTCCCGCCCCGAAGCGAGTCTTCGGGGACGGGTCCGGCCATCGGCCTTTTCCCGCGGCTTTGCGGCCTGTGGCTTTGCGACCCGCGGAGCCGAGGCCCGCAGACCCGGGGTCCGCGGCCCCGGCGCCCCGCCGGCCGGTTCGGGGTCGGTCCGCATTCGATTCGACAGCTCGTCCCGCGCGTGTGAACGAGGGAGCAGCCCCATCATGGAACCGACCGCCACCTCGCGGTACACCCGAGCCAGGGACGATCTCCTGGCCGATCCCGCCGGACCCACCGGCGTGGCCCGCCGGCAGGCGCTGGGCGCGCTGTCGGACCGCTGGCTCACCGAGCTGTTCACCGACGCGGGCGCGCCCCCGGAGGGGGTCTCGCTCGTCGCCGTCGGTGGGTACGGCCGCCGCGAGCTGTCCCCCGGCAGCGACCTGGACGTGGTCCTGCTGCACGAGAACCACGGCGGCGTCGCCGAACTCGCCGACGCGATCTGGTACCCCGTGTGGGACGCGGGCGTGGCGCTCGACCACTCCGTGCGCACCCCCGACGAGGCCCGCCGGGCCGCCGCCGACGACCTGCGGGTGCAGACCGGGCTGCTCGACATCCGACACGTCGCGGGCGACGCCGACCTGACCGCCGCGCTGCGTACGTCGATGTTCACCGCGTGGCGCGCCTCGGCCGTCAAGCGGCTGCCCGAGCTGCTCGCGGCCTGCCACGAGCGCGCCGAGCGGCACGGCGAGGTCGCCTTCCTGCTCGAACCCGACCTCAAGGAGGCCCGCGGCGGCCTGCGCGACGCCACCGCGCTGCGCGCCGTCTCGGCGTCCTGGATCGCCGACGCGCCGCACGAGGAGGTCGACACCGCGCGCGCCGCGCTGCTCGACGTCCGCGACGCGCTGCACCTGGTGACCGGGCGCGGCGCCGACCGGCTGCTGCTCCAGGAGCAGGACGCGGTCGCGCAGCGGCTCGGGCTGCTGGACGCGGACACGCTGCTGCGCCGGGTCTCGGAGGCCGCGCGGGCGCTGGCCTACGCGTCGGACGTGACCTGGCGCGAGGTCTCGCGCGTGCTCGCGGCCCGCGAGGCGGGGTCGGGGTACGCCGGCTGCGCCGGGTCCGGGCCGGGGTGTCCCAGCGCACGCCGCTCGCCGAGGGTGTGGTCGAGTACGCCGGCGAGGCGGTGCTCGCCCAGGTCGCGCAGCCGGCCCGGGACCCCGTCCTGCTGCTGCGCGCCGCCGCTGCCGCCGCGCAGGCCGGGCTGCCGCTGTCCCGACACACCGTGGACCGGCTCGCGATCGAGTGCCCGCCGCTGGCCGACCCCTGGCCGGCGGCCGCGCGCGAGGCGTTCGTATCGCTGATCGGCGCGGGCCGCGACGTGCTGCCGGTGTGGGAGGCGCTGGAGTCCAAGCGGCTGATCACCCGGCTGCTGCCGGACTGGGAGCGGGTGCGCTGTCGTCCGCAGCGCAACGCCGTGCACCGCTTCACGGTCGACCGGCACCTGATCGAGGCGGCGGTGGAGGCCGCCGCGCACACCCGCCGGGTCGCCCGCCCCGACCTGCTCCTGGTCGCGGCCCTGCTGCACGACATCGGCAAGGGCTGGCCGGGCGACCACAGCGTGAGCGGTGAGGTGATCGCGCGCGAGGCGGCCCTGCGGATGGGCTTCGCCAAGGACGACGTGGACGTGCTCGGCACGCTCGTGCGCCATCACCTGCTCCTGGTGGACACCGCGACCCGGCGCGACCTGGACGACCCGACCACCGTGGCGGCGTTCGCCGAGGCGGTGGGCAGCGTGGAAACCCTCGAACTCCTCCACGCGCTCACCGAGGCCGACGCCGCCGCGACCGGACCCGCCGCGTGGAGCGACTGGCGGGACGCCCTGGTCCGGGACCTCGTCGCCCGGACCAGGGCGGTGTTCGCGGGCCGGCCGGCACCGGCGCAGGCGGAGCGGATCGTCACCGCCGACGTCACCGGCGACCTCCCGGTGGTCCGCCTGGAACCGCTGCCCTTCGGCGCCGAGGTGACCATCGCGGCCCCCGACCGGGTGGGCCTGATGGCCCTGTCCGCGGGCGTCCTGGCGCTGCACCGGCTCACCGTGCGCTCGGCCGCGATCGACGTCGTGGACGACCTCGGCGTCACGGTGTGGACGGTCGAGACCGAGTTCGGCCGGCTCCCCGACCCCGCCGCGCTGCGCGAGGACGTGCGCAAGGCGCTGGCCGGCGGCCTGGACGTCGCCGCCCGGCTGGCCCGGCGCGAGGCCGCGTACACGCCGCGGCGGGGCACGCCCAGGGCCCCCGCACGGGTGGACGTGGTCCCGGACGCGTCCGAGACCGCGACCGTCCTGGAAGTGCGCGCGCACGACAGCCCCGGCCTGCTGCACCGGATCGGAAAGGCACTGGCCGACGCCCGGGTGAGTGTCCGCCAGGCCCGGGTCAGCACGCACGGCGCCGACGCCGTGGACGCGTTCTACGTGGTCGCCCCGAACGGGAAACCGCTGGCCCCGGCCGAGGCCCGGAGCCTGGCCAGGACGCTGGAGAAGGCGCTCGCGTGAGATCTCCGGACGCGTGCCCCCGCCACGTCCCCTCGACGGGCGGTTAGGCTGGGCCCGACACCACTCGTATCTGACGAAGGACCTCTGCCGACGTGTTCGACACTCTCTCCGACCGCCTCGCAGCGACCTTCAAGAACCTTCGCGGCAAGGGGCGGCTCTCCGAAGCCGACATCGACGCCACCGCGCGCGAGATTCGCGTCGCCCTCCTCGAGGCCGACGTGGCGTTGCCGGTGGTCCGCGAGTTCATCGGACGCGTCAAGGAGCGCGCCCGCGGCTCCGAGGTGTCGGGTGCGCTCAACCCGGCCCAGCAGATCGTCAAGATCGTCAACGAGGAGCTCGTCGGGATCCTCGGCGGCGAGACCCGTCGACTGCGCTTCGCCAAGACCGGCCCCACCGTGATCATGCTCGCCGGCCTCCAGGGCGCGGGCAAGACCACCCTCGCGGGCAAGCTCGGCAAGTGGCTCAAGGAGCAGAAGCACTCGCCGCTCCTGGTCGCGTGCGACCTCCAGCGCCCGAACGCGGTCAACCAGCTCTCCGTGGTCGGTGAGCGCGCCGGCGTCGCGGTGTTCGCGCCGGAGCCCGGCAACGGCGTCGGGGACCCCGTCGCGGTCGCGCGCGACTCGATCGCGTACGCCAAGACCAAGCAGTACGACGTGGTCGTCGTCGACACCGCCGGTCGACTCGGTATCGACGCCGAGATGATGCAGCAGGCCGCGGACATCCGGGACGCGGTGCGACCGGACGAGATCCTGTTCGTCGTCGACGCGATGATCGGCCAGGACGCGGTCGTCACCGCGCAGGCCTTCCTCGACGGCGTCGGCTTCGACGGCGTGGTGCTCTCCAAGCTCGACGGCGACGCGCGTGGTGGCGCGGCCCTGTCGGTCGCCTCGGTGACCGGCAAGCAGATCATGTTCGCCTCCAGCGGCGAGAAGCTCGACGAGTTCGACGCGTTCCACCCGGACCGGATGGCCTCGCGGATCCTGGGCATGGGCGACATGCTCAGCCTGATCGAGATGGCCGAGTCCAAGTACGACCAGGACCTCGCGCTCAAGGCCGCCGAGAAGCTGCACGGCGGCGGCAACAACTTCACGCTGGAGGACTTCCTCCAGCAGATGGAGCAGGTCAAGAAGCTCGGCTCGATCTCGAAGCTGCTCGGCATGCTGCCCGGCATGGGCGCCATGAAGGAGCAGATCGACAACATCGACGACCGCGACCTCGACCGGGTCGCGGCGATCATCAAGTCGATGACGCCCGCCGAGCGGGCCGACGTCAAGATCCTCAACGGCTCGCGCCGGGCGCGGATCGCCAAGGGCGCCGGCACCGAGGTCAACGCGGTCAACAACCTGATCGAGCGGTTCGTCGAGGCCCGCAAGATGATGGGCCAGATGGCCAAGGGCGGCGGCATGCCGGGGATGCCCGGGATGCCGGGCATGGGCGGCGCCGGCAAGAAGAAGGGCAAGGCCCCCAAGCAGGCCAAGGGCAAGCGTCAGTCGGGCAACCCGATGAAGCGCAAGCAGGAGGCGGCGGCGGAGGCGGCCAGGCGCGAGGAGCGCGCCGCGAACCCGTTCGGTCTGCCGGCCGGCGGCGGCGCGGGCGGCGCGGCCGACTTCGAACTGCCGGACGAGTTCAAGAACTTCCTGCCTCCGGGCCAGAAGTGACCGTGGGGAATCGGGGATGACGGGCGTAGTGGACCGCTACACGTTGCCCGGATTCCGGGTGGGCATCCGCCCGCCGATCGCGGCGGACGCCCCGGCGTCCGCCGCGGCGATCCGCCGCTCCGAGCACATCGCGGCGTGGAACCCGTCCGACCCGGACGACCTGCCGAACCTGATCCGGTTGCAGAGCGACGTGTTCCGCACGTTCCTGGTGGTCGACTCGGCCGACGACGCGCTCGCCGGCCGGATCAACGTCGCCAACATCACCCGCGCCCGGTTCTGCAACGCGACGCTGGGCTACGACGCCTACACGCCGTACGCGGGCACCGGCCGGACGACCGAGGGGCTCGCCCTCGTGATCGACCGGGTGTTCGCGGCCGACGGCCTCGGGCTGCACCGCCTGGAGATCAACGTCCAGCCCGCCAATGTCGCGTCGATCGCGCTCGCGCGGCGGATGGGCTTCCGGCACGAGGGGTTCACGCCGCGGATGTTGTTCATCAACGGTGCCTGGCGCGACCACGAGCGCTTCGCGCTCACCGCCGAGGAGTGGCCGGGAGCTGGGAGGATTCTTCCCTCGTAGCCCCGGACGTGGCAGGCTGCCCGGCCATGACGTACGAGGTCGTGCCTGCCGTTCACCCCGAACTCGCCGCCCACACAGCGCACTTCGACAAGCGCGTGTACACGGTGGCCGATCATGTCCATGTGGCCGTGGGCTGGTCCTCGGCCAACGCGACGGTGATCGAGGGACCCGGCGGCCTGGTGGTGGTCGACACCGGCAGCGGCGCCGACCTGGCCGCGGTGATCGAGGCGGAACTGCGCCCGCACCTGAGCAATCCCGAAGCCCCGGTCCGGGCCGTGGTGGTGACGCACCATCACCCCGACCACGTGAACGGGCTGAGCCACTGGGTCGCGACCCCGGACGTGGACGTGTACGCGCACCAAACCTTCCTGGCCAGTCTGACCGACCAGTCCGGGCCCGCGCTGCACATCATGGGCCTGCGCTCGGTGTACTCGCTGGGCAACCTGCTCGGGCCGTCCGACACCGAGGGCGTCAACGACGCGGTCGGTCCGCACGCGGGGGTCGGAACGCCCTCGTTCGTGATGCCGACCGTGCTGGTGGGGGAGTCCCTGGAGACCGAGGTCGCGGGCGTCCGGTTGCGGCTGTTCCACAACCCGGGCGAGACCGACGACGCGATCAGCGTGTACCTCCCGGACAGTGACGTACTGCTGTGCGGGGACACGATCCAGGGCCCGACGCTGCCGAACATCCATACCCTGCGCGGCTGTCGCTACCGTGACCCGATGCAGTGGGTGCGCAGCATCGACGCGCTGCGGGCGCATCGGGCCGGGCATCTGATCCCCAGTCACGGTCAGCCGGTGTCGGGGGCGGCGAAGGTCGCCGAGGTGCTGGAGGTCGAGCGGGACTGCATCCAGTACATCCACGACCAGACCGTGCGCCGGATGAACGAGGGCCAGACGCCGGACGAGTTGGCCGAGTCGATCGAACTGCCCGAGCACTTGGCCTCGTACGCGCCCTACGCGCGGGAGTACTACGGCACGGTCAAGCACACCGTGCGGCAGATCTTCTTCGGCTACCTGGGCTGGTTCGGCGGCGACCCGGTCGACCTGGACCCGCTGCCGCGGCCCGAATACGCGCGCCGGACGGTCGCTTTGATGGGCGGCCGCGAGCGGGTGCTCGGCGCCGCGACGGAGGCGTACGCGGCCGGCGAGTACCAGTGGGCCGCGGAGTTGGCCACGCACCTCACCCGGATCGACCGTGACGACGTGGACGCGCGGTCCGTCAAGGCCGCGTCGTTTCGGCAACTCGGTTACGCGCAGCTCAACATCAACTGGCGCAACTGGTACCTGACCAGCGCGGACGAGTTGGAGGACCGGATCCAGCGGATCCTGCCGCTGATCAACTTCGCGGCGGTCTTCGCGCCCAGGGGCCTGGTCGCCCGGATCCCGGCGGCCTGGCTGATCGAGTTGTACACGACGCGGCTGCGCGCGGAGGAGGCGCTGGAGGTCGACGCCGTGCTCGGTTGGCGGGTGCTCGGCGGCGTGCACGGCGAGGAGGAGATCGCGCTGCACATCCACCGGGGGGTCGCGCGCTTCCTGCGCGAGATCCCGTCGGACGCGACGGTGGTCGTCGAACTCCCGCGCGAGACGGTCGAATCGTTGCACCTGGGCCGCACCGACCTGCGCGGGGCGTTCGCGGGCGAGGACGCCAAGGCGGTCCGCGGCACGGCGGAGGAGGCGGCGCGCCTGCTCGACCTGTTCGAGCCGCTGCAGCCGAAGAAGCCGACGGAACTGACGCTGCGGTGAGCGGGAGCCGATAACGGGCGCGGTGGTCGATCGTTGATCAGGCATGACTACTTCTCGACGTTTCCTCGCGCCTTGGTGACGAGTTTCTCGCGATGACCTCGCCGGCCGGCGCGTCGGCGAGCCCGTCGGGGGTCACGGCAGGTCGCTGTCGGCGCCGAGGTTGTCGATGATCCGGCGCAGGACGTTCAGGGCGGCCGCGTACTCGGCGGGGCTGACGCCGACGTGCATCTGCTCGTGGCCGGCCGCCATCCGGGCGCGGGCGCGTTGTCGGCCGGCCTCGCCGGCGTCGGTCAGGGTCAGGGTGTCGGCGTGCTCGACGAGCCAACCGCGCTCGATCAGGTCGGCGAAGACGGCGTCGAACTCCACGCCGGGGTCGGCGAATCGGTCGAGCCGCGCGGCCAGGGTGGTCCGGGTCCACGTGCCCGGGGCGCCCGCGACGTGATTGAGCGTCCACCAGTGCGGCTGCCCGAGCCGCTCGACACCCAGATCGGCGCGGATGCGTCCCAGCACGGCGCGGCTCGCGGCGGTGCTCCAGTAGCCGACGGGCTGGGCGGCGAGTTCTTCGACAGTGTGTTCGCGGATGGTCACGGCGGCTCTCCCGGGAAGTGGATCGGCTGATGGGAAAACCCTAGAAGTTAAAGTCGACTTGAGGTCAAGGCTCGATCTTCGACCGGGAACACGGACGGCCCGACCCCCGTGGCGGGGCGGCCGTGCGAGGGGCGGAGGTCAGGGGGTGACGATCGCGAAGTCGGGGTCGGACGTGTCCGGCGACGAAACCCCGGTCCGCGTCCGCGAAGTCCGTGGTGTTCTCGAAGGGGAGAGAAGTCATGGGTCGCCAATGGCCGTTTTGCCGCGGCCCATAACCTTTTGCGAACGACTGTCTCGGCCCGTCTCAGTCCCGGGTCAGCTCGTCCGCGAGCAGGTCCATCAGCAGCGCGTCCGACCAGATGCCGTCGTGGCGGTCGTGCCAGTACCGCCGCAGCAGACCGACCGGCTTGAACCCGACCTTCGCGTAGGCCGCGATCGCCGGCGCGTTGCGCGCGTCCGGGTCGATGGTCAGCCGGTGGTGGCCGCGCTCCGCGATCAGCCACCGCGCGAGCGTCCGCACCGCGTCCGTGCCGTGGCCGTGGCCGTGCACGTCCGGTGCCAGGAAGACGTCGATGCCCGCGTGCCGGTAGTCCGGCTCGTTTTCCTCGGTGGCCTGGATCATCCCGACCACCCGATCACCCAGCACGATCGCGAAGTGGAACTCCTCGTCGTTCGTGAGGTCGCCCTCGATGTCGTCCCACGTCCACCACCGCGCGACCGCGTCCGTCGCGAGGATCTTCGCGAAGACCCCGGCGTCCGCCACGACGGCCGGCCGCAACACCACCCGGGCACCCTCGAGTCTGTCCATGCCCTCATTCCACCCGCCGCGGCCGATTCGCTCAACCGACATACGCGTGCGCCCCCGCCGACGAATCGGCGGGGGCGCACGCGTATGTCGGTGGCGGTGTGCGGTCAGCTCGCGTCGAGGACCAGCTTGCGCACGTACTCGACCGCCTCGGCGACCGGGACCAGGGCCTTGTCGCCGGTGGCGCGCGAGACGACCTCGACGTTGCCCTCGGCCAGGCCGCGGGAGCCGACGGTGATCCGGAACGGGATGCCGACGAGCTCGATGTCCTTGAACTTCACGCCGGGGCGCTCGGCGCGGTCGTCCAGGATCGTGTCCACGCGCTGCCGGCGCAGGTCGGCGTAGATCTCCTCGGCCGTCGTGCGCGACTTCTCGTCGTCGACGTCCAGGAGCGCGACCGCGACCTCGAACGGCGCCACGGCCACCGGCCAGACGATCCCGTTCTTGTCGTTGTGGGTCTCGACCACGGCGGCCATCGCGCGCTCGACGCCGATGCCGTAGCTGCCCATGATCGGCGTGACCCGCTCGCCGTCCGCGCCGAGCACGTTGACGCCGAGCGCCTCGGTGTACTTGTAGCCCAGCTTGAAGATGTGCCCGATCTCGATGGTCTGCTCGACCTCCAGACCGGTGCCGCACTTGGGGCACGGCTCGCCCGCCACGACCTCGCGCAGGTCGGCCCAGGTGCCGACGGCGATGTCGCGCGCGATGTCGACGCCGCGCACGTGCACCTTGTCGATGTTGGCGCCGGTCGTCATGTCGCGCCGGCCGCGCAGCGCCTCGTCGGCCAGGATCGGCAGGTCCTGCACGCCGACGCCGCCGAGGCTGCCCGGATAGGCGCCGAGCGCGGCCTTGATCTCGTCCGGCGTGGCCGGACGGACATCGGTCGAGCCGGTCGTGTCGATCAGCTTCTGCTCGACGAGCGCGTGGTCGCCGCGCATCAGGACCAGCGTGAGCTGCCCGCCGACGACGTAGACCAGGGTCTTGATCTGCCGGTCGGCGGCGACGCCGTGCGCCTTGGTCAGGTTCTCGATGGTCTTGATGCCGGGGGTGTCGAACCGCTCGGGGGCATCGAGACCGGCGCCGTCCTCGATCGCCGCGAGGGTGGACGTGGCCTTCTCCACGTTCGCCGCGTAGTCGCAGTTCGGGCAGTGCACGACGAGGTCCTCGCCGGCCGCCGAGGGACACATGAACTCGGTCGAGCCGCTGCCGCCCATCGTGCCGCTGGACGCCTGCACGGCGATCGCCGGGATGCCCAGCCGCTGGAAGATCCGCACGTACGCCTGGCGGTGCGCCTCGAACGACCGGTCCAGGCCCTCGGCGTCCAGGTCGAAACTGTACGAGTCCTTCATGGTGAACTCGCGCACCCGGATCAGCCCGCTCTTGGGCCGCGGCTCGTCCCGGAACTTGGTCTGGAACTGGTACCAGGTCTGCGGCAGGTCGCGGTAGGAGCTGAGCTCCTGGGCGAGGGTCGTGAAGATCTCCTCGTGCGTCATGCCCAGCGCGAGATCCGAACCCTTGCGGTCCTTGAGCCGGAACATCTCGTCGCCCATGACCTCCCAGCGGCCGCTCTTCTGCCAGATCTCGGCCGGGTGCATCGTCGGCAGGATCATCTCCTGCGAGCCGATCCGGTTCATCTCCTCGCGGATGATCGCCACGACCTTCGCGCGCACCCGCACGGCGAGCGGCAGCAGCGAGTAGTGGCCGGCCATGAGCTGCCGGATGAATCCCGCGCGCACGAGCAGCCGGTGACTGACCGCGTCGGCGTCGGCGGGGTCCTGACGGAGGGTGGGTACGTACAGCTCGGACCAACGCATGAGACCGTGGCGACCTAACGACTAGAGGTGATGGGCGGGGCGACCTGCATTCTAAAAGCCGCGGGACGTTCGACCGCCCGACTTTTGACCCGGCCGGAAAGTCTGGCAGAATGGCCAGCTGAGTACCCGGGGCATTGCCGGACCCTCTCTCCGCATGCTTACCGTGTCCACGATCAGCCGAGCCTCATGTCCCCACGTGAATGTCGGCTGTTCACCCACGTCAAGATGCAGGAGACACCACTCTCGTGGCAGTCAAGATCAAGCTGAAGCGCCTGGGCAAGATCCGCGCGCCCCACTACCGCATCATCATCGCCGACGCCCGCACCAAGCGTGACGGTCGGGCGATCGAGGAGATCGGTATCTACCACCCGATGGAGAACCCCTCGCGCATCGAGGTCGACTCCGAGCGCGCGCTCTACTGGCTGGGTGTCGGCGCGCAGCCGACCGAGCCGGTCGCGCACATCCTCAAGCTCACCGGTGACTGGCAGAAGCACAAGGGTCTGCCGGCCCCGGCGCCGCTGCTGGTCGCCGCCGAGAAGGCCGACAAGAAGTCGCTCTTCGAGGCCGCCGCCCGTGAGGCGATGGACGAGCCCAAGGACGGCGCCACCACGCCGAAGGCCAAGAAGGAGAAGAAGGTCGAGGCCGCCGCCGAGACCGAGACTCCGGCCGTCGAGGGCGAAGCCGCCGCCGAGACCGCAGCTGACGAGGGCTGACCGGTGCTCGAGGAAGCCCTCGAACACTTGGTCAAGGGCATCGTCGAGCATCCGGACGAGGTCAAGGTACGGGCGCGCAATCTGCGTCGCGGCCGCATTCTCGAGGTTCGGGTACACCCCGAAGACCTCGGGAAGGTCATCGGCCGCGGTGGTCGCACCGCGCGTGCGCTGCGCACCGTCGTGACCGCGCTCGGCGGCCGGGGAGTCCGCGTCGACCTGGTCGACGTCGACCAGGTTCGCTGACGACGTACCCGGACATCACGTCCAACCGGGAGCTGCCCGGCGGAGTCATCCGCCGGGCAGCTTCTTGGCATTTCCGGGACCGGTTCGCCCCACCGGTACCCGGTGGTTTTCTTCCCGCGGTTTTCCCGTCAGAGATTGAGGAGTCGTAGGTGCAGCTTGTCGTCGGCCGTATCGGCCGGGCACACGGCATCAAGGGCCAGGTGACCGTCGAGGTCCGTACCGACGAGCCCGAGCTGCGGCTCGCGCCTGGCGCGGTGCTGATGACGGACCCGCCGTCGGTCGGTCCGCTGACCATCGCCGACGGCCGCGTGCACAGCGGGCGTCTGCTGCTCACGATCGAGGGCGTGACCACCCGCACCGGCGCCGAGGCGCTGCGCAACACGCTCCTGATCGCCGAGATCGACCCCACGGAACTCCCCGAGGACCCCGAGGAGTACTACGACCACCAGCTGGTCGGCCTCGACGTGGTCACCGCCGACGGCGAGGCGGTCGGCGAACTCGCCGAGGTCGTCCACCTGCCGTCCCAGGACCTGCTCCTGGTCCGCCGGCCGGACGGGCGCGAGGTGATGATCCCCTTCGTGCACCAGATCGTTCCGGAGATCGACCTGGAGAACCAGCGCGCGGTGATCACTCCGCCGCCCGGCCTGCTCGACGCCGAGAACGCGGTGCTCGCGGTACCCGATCCCGAGCCGGGGGAGGCGGCGGCCGAGCCGCGGAAGCCGAAGAAGACGAAGCCCAAGAAGCTGACGGCCGCGGAGCGGGCCGAGGCGAAGGCCGCGGCGCGGGCCGCCGGGGCGAAGACCGGATCCGCGCCCGCGTCGAAGTCCGAGGCGAAGTCCGCGTCCGAGTCCGAGCCGAAGTCGGAGCCGGAGAAGGACCCCTCGTGAGGATCGACGTCGTCACGATCTTCCCCGAATACCTCGCGCCGCTCGACGTCTCGCTGGTCGGCAAGGCGTGCGCCAAGGGCCTGCTCGACGTGCACCTGCATCAGTTGCGGGACTGGACGTACGACGTGCACAAGACCGTCGACGACACCCCGTACGGCGGCGGCCCCGGCATGGTCATGAAGCCCGAGCCGTGGGGCCTGGCGCTCGACGCCGTGCTCGCGCAGGGCGAGAGCCCGGCCGCGTCGGTGCCGCGGATGATCGTGCCCACCCCGTCCGGGCGGCCGTTCACCCAGGACCTCGCGGTCGAACTCGCGGACGAGCCCTGGCTGCTGTTCGCGCCGGCCCGGTACGAGGGCATCGACCGGCGGGTGCTCGACGAGGCCGCGACCCGGATGCGCGTGGACGAGGTCTCCATCGGCGACTACGTGCTCGCGGGCGGCGAGGTGGCGGTCCTGGTGATGGTCGAGGCCGTCGCGCGACTGCTGCCCGGCGTGCTGGGCAACGCCGAATCGCACCGCGACGACTCGTTCGCCCCCGGCGCGATGGCCAACCTGCTCGAAGGGCCGGTGTACACCAAGCCCGCCGAGTGGCGCGGGCGCGCGGTGCCGCCGATCACGGTGTCCGGCAATCACGGCGCGATCGCCCGATGGCGGCGCGACGAGGCGCTGCGGCGGACGGCCGCGCACCGGCCCGATTTGATCGCGCGGATCGACCCGGCGGCCGTGGACAAGAAGGACCGGGCCACCCTCGCCGAGCTCGGCTGGGCGGAGCGGGACGGCCGGTTTCATCAGGTCACCGCACCTGTGGCAGACTGAGACGCTGTTGCCATGTCCTGTTCCGGACCGGGTTCCCCGGGAGCCGGACGGCACCCCTGCCACAGGGGGAGCGCCACACGGGACGGCAGCCCCCTACTTGTAACCACGAATCCCGTGGGTGACCTGTGGCACCCGCGAGAAAGCGACGCGAGATGAACAAGCTCGATTCCATCGATGCCGCATCCCTGCGGGACGACGTCCCGGACTTCCGCCCCGGTGACACCCTCAAGGTGCACGTGCGAGTCATCGAAGGCAACAAGTCCCGTGTCCAGGTCTTCCAGGGCTTCGTCCTGCGTCGCCAGGGTGACGGCGTCCGCGAGACCTTCACCGTCCGCAAGGTCAGCTACGGCGTCGGCGTGGAGCGTACGTTCCCGGTGCACACCCCGGTGATCGAGCGGATCGAGCTCGTCAGCCGCGGCGCCGTCCGTCGCGCGAAGCTCTACTACATGCGTGACCTGCGCGGCAAGGCCGCGAAGATCAAGGAGAAGCGCACGGACCGTCCGAGCCGCTGACCCGGACGTTCCACCCGGGGTGCCTCGGCCATGTCGAGGCGGCCCGGACGCTAGGCTCGTTCGTGATGGACGACGCAGAGCAGAGCAAAGGCCGTGCCTCCACGGCGGAGGAATCCGCCGGTACCTCGTCCACCGAGGTCGTGGAGGCACGGCCTTCGCGTGTTTCGGGGCAGGCGCACGGGTCGGGCGCTTCGGATGTTTCGGACGAAGCCGGCGGCGACGACGAGCCCGGGAGATCCGACACTCCGGTCGGGGTGGCCACCTTCGACCCGGTGAAGGGGTCGGCGAAGGAGTCGGCGGGCGCGGCCGAATCCGCGGCGGCGAACGCGGACGACGTGCTCGTCGCGGACGACGCCGAGAGCTCCGAGGACGCCGAGAGCTCGGATGACGCCGAGGACACCGACGAGCCGGCGGCCGTGCCGCGGCGGCGCCGGCGGATGCCCGCTTGGGTCGAACTGCCGCTGCTGGTCGCGGTCGCGATGGTCATCGTGCTCTCGGTCAACTCGTGGGTGGCCCAGCCGTTCGTGATCCCGAGCGGATCGATGGAGAACACGCTCCAGGTCGGCGACCGGGTGCTGGTCAACAAGCTCGCCTATCGCTTCGGGGACATCCGGCGCGGCGACATGATCGTGTTCGACGGGCGGGGCTCGTTCACCCCCGACGACGCCGACAAACCGAATCCGGTGTCGAGCGCCTTCCGCAAGCTGGGCGGGATCTTCGGCTTCACGAACCCCGACGACAGCGACTTCGTCAAGCGCGTGATCGGGGTCGGCGGTGACGTCGTCAAGTGTTGTGACGCGCAGGGGCGGGTCACCGTCAACGGCGTCCCGCTCGACGAGGGCGATTACCTGTATCCGGGCGACCAACCCTCGAAGTTCCCGTTCGAGGCCGAGGTGCCCAAGGGCAAGTTGTGGGTCATGGGCGACCACCGCAGCAACTCTGCCGACTCGCGCGACCATCTCGGCGACCCGGGCGGCGGGATGGTGCCCGAGGACCGGGTGATCGGGCGCGCGGAGTGGATCATCTGGCCGTTCGGCCGGATCCAGGGCACGGATCGACCGAAGACCTTCGAGCGGTCGGACTTCGACCGCCGTGGGTAAACGCGGCAAGCCCAAGGGGTCGCCCCGTGCGGCGCGCGCGGCCGCGAACCCCGCGGGGACGAGCGTCCCGGCCGCGTCCCCGGCGCCTCTGGGCGCGGTGGCGGTCGGCGAGGTCGAGCCGCCGATCGCGGCGCCCTCCGTCGAGGTCGGCACCCACGCGCGGCGTCGGCGCGGACGGCGCTCGCGGCGCAAGGACAAGAAGCCGGTGCCGCTGTGGCGCGAGTTGCCGATGCTCGCGGTGATCGCGCTGGCGCTGGCGCTGCTGATCAAGACCTTCCTCGTGCAGGCGTTCTTCATCCCGTCGGGCTCGATGGAGCACACCATCGATGTGGGCGACCGGGTGCTGGTCGACAAGTTCTCGCCGTGGTTCGGGTGGACCCCGGAGCGCGGCGAGGTCGTGGTCTTCAAGGACCCGGGCGGCTGGCTCGACAAGAAGCCGGCGGACGACCCGCCGCCGGTGCTCAAGCAGTTCAAGCAGGGCCTGGTGTTCGTCGGAATGCTTCCCTCCGACGACGAACAGGACCTGATCAAGCGCGTCATCGGGGTCGGCGGCGACACCGTGGCGTGCTGCGACCCGTCCGGACGGGTCACCGTCAACGGTGTCCCGCTCGACGAGCCGTACCTGTACAAGGGCAACGCGCCGTCCGAGCGGCGGTTCAGCGTGACCGTGCCCAAGGGGCGGCTGTGGGTCATGGGCGACCACCGCGGTGACTCGGCCGACTCGCGGGCACATATGGATCGGCCCTTCGGGGGCACGATCTCCCAGGACGACGTCGTCGGTCGGGCGTTCATGGTGGCCTGGCCGTTCGGGCGGGCGCATCGCCTGCCCGTTCCCGATACGTTCGAGAACAAAGCTCTGTCGGTTGCGATTCTCCCGTCCACCCCGGTCGTTATGGGGATGGTGGGTGCGGTTCCGATGGTCCTGCTACGCCGACGTGTACGCTCGCGCCGGCGCATGCCGGACCCTTGTGGTCGACATCGACCCGGCGACGTGCGCGGCACGGGTCGGAAATCATCAAGACAGAGCTGTGGGCGGCCGGTGGACAGCCCTGACCGGTTGCCGTGTGGCCTGCACGGGTACGAGGAGGCGCCGTGGGGGAAGTCGTGATCGGAGCGCGATCCGCTGGTGGAGACGACGATCGTGGGCGGGAGCCGCACGAGCGGCATCCCACCGACGCGCCGCATGATCCCGGAGCGCCACCGACGGAACCAACGAGCGGGGGCGGCCCTTCGCAGTCGCCCGATCTGGTGAAACGACCAGGGAGCAGCGCCGCGCCCGAGAGCGCGCCGATCTTCCCGCCGGCGGGCCCGACCCCCGTACCGGGCGGTCCCGGCGACGGCGCACCCCCCGGCGCGGACGGGCCCGGCGGCCCCGGCGGAGCCGGCGGCTCGGGCGAACCCGAGGACTCCGGCGACGACGAGGGCGCCTCGGCGTCGGGCGAACGCCCCAAGAAGAAGGGGTCGTTCTGGAAGGAACTGCCACTGCTCCTGGTGATCGCGATCGTCCTGGCGCTGCTGATCAAGACCTTCCTGGTCCAGGCGTTCTCGATTCCGTCGGAGTCGATGGAGAACACGATCAAGGTCGGCGACCGGGTTCTGGTGAACAAGTTCTCGCCGTGGTTCGGCGCCGAGCCCGAGCGCGGTCAGGTCGTGGTCTTCCACGACCCGGGTAACTGGCTCCAGGAGGCCCCGAAGCAGTCGGACAACGCCCTCGTGCGCGGGCTGCAGAAGGGCATGTCGTGGGTCGGCCTGATGCCGTCCGCGGACGAGAAGGACCTGATCAAGCGGGTCATCGGGGTCGGCGGCGACCGGGTCCAGTGCTGTGACGCGCAGGGCCGGTTGATGGTCAACGGCAAGCCCCTGGACGAGAGTTCGTACCTCAAGAAGGGGGTGGCCCCGTCGACGAAGACGTTCGACGTGACCGTTCCCAAGGGCCGGATCTGGCTGATGGGCGACAACCGCGACAACTCCTCCGACTCGCGCTACCACATGGACCAGGACGGCGGCGGGACCGTCGACAAGGACCAGGTGATCGGGCGCGCGTTCACGGTGGTGTGGCCGCTCAACCGGATCCACGGGCTCGGCGTGCCGGGCACGTTCGACCAGCCCGGGCTCGGGCTCGACGTGATCGGCAACACGCCGCTTGCGGCCGGGCTCGTCGGGGCGGTACCGCTCGTGCTGTGGCGCCGTCGACGCGCCGGCGCACCGGCGGCGCGGGTGTCCACGCGCGACGCCTCGGGCGCGCCGCCGGCCTGAGGATCGGCCCCGGCGAACGGCCGGATCGCCCGGGATCCCGATCCCGGGCGATCCGGCCGTTCGCGGTTCGGGGCACAATCCGTGGATGACGACTCAATCCGTGTCATGGCCCGGGGACGTGCCGGAGCCGGTTCCGGACTATCCCGCCGACCTGGCCCCCGACCTCGAACGGCGCGCCGTGCGCGTCGTGCTGCTGGACCCCGACGACCGCGTGCTGCTGTTTCGCACCCGGGTGCCGGAATCCGATCCGTCGGACTGGTGGGACCTGCCGGGCGGTGGGCTCGACCCCGGCGAGACCTACGTCGAGGCGGCGGTGCGCGAGATCCTGGAGGAGACCGGGCTGCGGATCGCGCCCGGCGACGTGGGACCGCCGACCTGGCGACGCAGCGTGACGTGGGTACGACCGGGGCACAGGCGGGTACAGCACGAGTTCGTGGTCCTGGTTCGGGTCGCCGAGTCGGCCCCCGCGGTCTGCGAGGACCGGTCGCAGTGGACGGCCGACGAGCTCGCGGAATACCAGGAGGCGCTCTGGTGGCCGGTGGCGGATATCGCCGCCGCGCCGGTGCGCTTCTACCCCGGGCGGCTGCCCGAACTGCTTCCGGCCTTCCTGGCCGGCGAGCTGATCGACGAGCCGTTCGAGTGGTGGAACGACTGAGTTCGGCGTGGCGCCGGAGTGGTCGGGACGGTTGTGCCATGGTGCGCCGGTGGTCCTGCGGGCCGCCGGTACACAATGGGAGACGACAGCGAAGCGCAGGAGCGAGGGGCGCGCATGAGTGCGGAAGATCTCGAAAAGTACGAGACCGAGATGGAGCTGCAGCTCTACCGCGAGTACCGCGACGTCGTGGGTCTCTTCAAGTACGTCATCGAGACGGAAAGGCGCTTCTACCTCACCAACCAGTACGAGCTGCACGTGAGGTCGGCCGACGGGGAGGTCTTCTTCGAGTTGTCCATGGCGGACGCGTGGGTGTGGGACATGTATCGACCCGCACGTTTCGTGAAGAATGTCCGGGTTCTCACCTTCAAGGACGTCAACGTCGAGGAACTGACCAAGAGCGAGTTCGAGATGCCCGCCGGGAACGAAGGGTTCGGCAGCTGAGCGATCCCGCTTTTCCACAACCGCCGGGTTGTCCACAGACTGCCTAGGATTCGCGCTCGACACCTCCGGCTCCGACATCGTCGGAGCCGGAGGTGGTCGTTGTGGGGATCGGTACGGGTGGTGCGGGCGGGCGTCCGGGGCGGTCGCGGAACGGGGCGGTCGGGCGGTACGGAGAGCGGGTCGCCGCGCGGTACCTGGTCGAGCAGGGCATGGCCGTGCTCGACCGCAATTGGCGTTGCCGGGACGGCGAGATCGACATCGTCGCGCGGGACGGGCCCACGCTCGTGGTGTGCGAGGTCAAGACCCGGCGGGCGGGCGGGTTCGAGCATCCGCTGGAGGCGATCGGGGCGGTCAAGACCGAGCGGCTCCGGGTGCTCGCCGAGCGCTGGCTGCTCGCGCACCCGCTCGGCGGGCCGCCGGGGCGCGAGGTGCGGATCGACCTGGTCGCGGTGGTGCCCGCGGCGAGCGGGGCCGCGCACGTCGAACACGTCCGAGGGGTGTGTTGACCATGGGCTTCGCGCGCACGCGCTCGGTCACCCTGGTCGGGGTGGACGGTGTGGTCGTGGAGGTACAGGCCGATCTGGAACCGGGCGTCACCACGTTCACGCTGGTGGGACTGCCCGACAAGACGCTCGTGGAGTCGCGCGAGCGGGTCCGCGCGGCGGTGGTCAACAGCGGCGAGGAGTGGCCGCAGCGGCGGCTCACGGTGGGCCTGTCGCCCGCGACCGTGCCCAAGACCGGCTCGGGCTTCGACCTGCCGATCGCGGCCGCCGTGCTCGCCGCGGCGGGGGTGCTCGACCCGCGCGCGATCGAGGACCTGGTCATGGTCGGCGAGCTGGGTCTGGACGGCCGGCTGCGGCCGGTGCGCGGCGTGCTGCCGGCGGTGATGGCGGCCGCGGCGGCGGGGTGCACGCGGGTCGTGGTGCCGGCGGTCGCGGCCTGCGAGGCCGAATTGGTGCCCGGGGTCACGGTGCACGGCGTGCTGTCGCTGCGGCACCTGCTGGCGCTGCTGCGGGGCGAGCCGGTGCCGGCCGAGGAGCGGGCGGTGGCCGACATCGGCCTCGGCCCCGATCCGTTGGCGGTGGCCGGCGCGCTGTTCGCGGGGCCCGCGCCGGCCGGGGCGGAGCCGGCCGATCTGGCCGACGTCGCGGGCCAGGATCGGGCCCGCCGGGCCCTTGAGGTGTGCGCGGCCGGTGGGCACCATTTGTTCCTCCTGGGCAGTCCCGGCGCGGGGAAGACGATGCTGGCGGAGCGGCTGCCCGGCATCCTGCCGCCGCTGGACGGCCCGGCCTCCCTGGAGGTGAGTGCGGTGCACTCGATCGCCGGGACGCTGCGCCCCGACCTGCCGCTGGTGACGACGCCGCCGTTCTGCGCGCCGCACCACAGCGCGACGATGCCCGCGATCGTGGGCGGCGGGAACGGCATGCCCCGCCCCGGCGCGGTCTCGCTCGCGCATCGGGGCGTGTTGTTCATGGACGAGAGCCCGGAGTTCAGCGGGCGGGTGCTGGACGCGCTGCGGCAGCCGTTGGAGTCCGGCACGGTCACGGTGGCGCGCAGCGGCGGGATGGTGTGCTTCCCGGCCCGGTTCCTGCTGGTGATGGCCGCCAATCCGTGCCCGTGCGGGCGGTTCTCGGGGCGTGGGCTCGACTGCACGTGTTCGTCGCTGATGCGGCACAAGTACCTGTCCCGGCTGTCCGGGCCGCTGATGGACCGGATCGACGTCCGGGTCACCGTGGACGCGGTCTCGCGCGCCGAGCTGCTCGCGCCGGAGGGTGCCGGGGAGCGGTCGGCGGTGGTGGCCGGGCGGGTGCGCGCGGCCCGGGAGCGGGCCGGGCGGCGGCTGGCGGAGACGGGGTGGTCGGTCAACGCCGAGGTGCCCGGGCGCGAGCTGCGCACGCGCTGGGCGGTCGCGCCGGACGCGCTCGACCGGGCCGCGCGGGACATGGAGCGCGGCCTGCTGACCGCGCGCGGCCTGGACCGGGTGCTGCGGGTCGCCTGGACGATCGCGGATCTGCGTGGCCACGATCGGCCGAGCCGGGCCGACGTGGACGCCGCCCTGGAACTGCGGACCGGGATCGTGCGGGGCGACCCGCCGGCCGACGCCGGCAGCGGGGAGGGTGGGCCGTGACCGGGCCCGACGTGCTGCCGTGGCCCGCTCCGGACCCGGCGGAGCGGGACGCCGCCGAGGAGCGGGTGGCCCGCGCGGCGCTGACTCGGCTGGTGGAGCCGGGGGACGCGGTGTTCGGGCTCGCGGTGCGCCTGCACGGCGCCGGTCGGCTGCTGCGCGACCTGCGCGGGCAGGGCGCGCTGCCGGTCGAGCTGGCCCGCCGGGACCCGCCGGGCTACCGGGTCCGGCTCGATGCGCGCGACCCGCAGGAGGACCTGGCGCGGATCGCCGCGCTCGGCGGCGCCTTCGTGGTTCCCGGCGACCCGGGGTGGCCCACCCAGCTCGACGACCTCGGGGACGCGCGGCCACTGGGGCTGTGGGTCCGCGGCGCGGTGCCGCTGCGGCTCGCGGCCGTGCGCTCGGTGGCAATCGTGGGCGCGCGGGCCTGCAGCGACTACGGCGCGCACGTCGCGGCGACGCTGGCCGCCGACCTGGCCGAGGCGGGCTGGACGGTCGTCTCCGGGGGCGCCTACGGGGTCGACGGCGCCGCGCACCGGGGCGCGCTGGTGGCGGCCGGCGCCACGGTCGGGGTGCTCGCGTGCGGGATCGACGTGAACTACCCGCGCGGGCACGAGCGGCTGCTCGCCCGGATCGCCGACGAGGGCGTGCTGGTCACCGAGCTGCCACCGGGCAGCCACCCCACCCGATACCGGTTCATCGAGCGCAACCGCGTCATCGCCGCACTGACCCGGGGCACCGTCGTGGTCGAGGCGGCGGTGCGCAGCGGTGCGCTGATCAGCGCCCGGCGGGCCGCGCTGCTCGGGCGGCACGTGATGGGGGTGCCGGGGCCGATCGGCTCGCCGCAGTCGGCCGGCGTGCACGCGCTGCTGCGCGAGCCGGGATCGGTGCTGGTCACCCGGGCGGCCGAGGTGATCGAGCAGGTGGGAGCGATCGGGGACGACCTGGCGCCGCCGCTGCTGGGCCCGGTGCGGCCCGGGGACGACCTCGCCCTCGAGACCCGGCGGGTCCTGGACGCGGTGCCGTTCCGGGGCGGGCTGCCGGCGGCCGTGATCGCCCGCGAGGCGGGCGTGGCGCCCACCGCGACCCGGCGGCACCTCGCGGTCCTGGCGGGCCGCGGGCTCCTCGATCGCACCACGAAGGGGTGGCGTCGCCGTGGCGGTGCTTGACCTGGGGCGGCAATGATCATCACCGTGAGAGGAGGCCCATTCGAGGAGGTGCGGTACCCCGTGACCGACGAGAGCGCGTCCCAGGAAGCCCGGCACCAGACGGCGTGGCCCGATCCACCCGGATGCCCCGGACCGGGCCTGGCCCGCCCGGACCGCCCCGAGGCCCCCGATCCGGCCGCCGGAGCCCTCCCGGCCCCCGCCGACACGCCCGTACGGCTCCGCGACCTCGTGCTTTCGGCGGCGCCGTGCGCGACGGACGCCCGGGCGGGTGAACTTGTCGGGCCGGATCGAGCCGACGGCGACCGGGCGCGCGCCGTGGTGCGGATGCTCGGTCGGGGCGCGAGGGCGCGCACGGCGACGATCGCCTCGCTCGCCCCGCGCGCCCGCCATCGGTGGATCACCGCCGATCGGCCGCGCCCGACGGCCCCGACCGCGGCCGATCCGCCGCGGTCGGCCCCGCACGCCCCCGGCTCGGCCGGCGCGCGGTGGGCGCACTCGCCCGGTGTGAGCGCGCCGGCGCGCCCGAAGCGCCCGATCCCGGCCCGCGCGGACCGCGACGCGACGACGCGACCCATCCGATCGAGGGTGACGCGGATCTTCGTAGCGTTCAGGAGTCGTCCGGTCACGCTACGCTCGCGAAGACCCAGATTCACCCGAACGTCTCCGTGGAACGACTCAAGGCCACGTATGCCCAAGCACACCCCAGGGCGTAAGAGCGCCACAGCGGCCGCGTCCGAGAACGGACCGGCCGTCACCGTCGAGGACGGTGGCGCTTCCAACCGCGCGCTGGAGAACCTCTGGAGCGATTTCAAGCGCTCGGGGGATCCCACCCTGCGGGAACGCCTCATCCTGAATTACTCGCCGCTCGTGAAGTACGTCGCCGGGCGCGTCGGCGTCGGTCTTCCGGCCAACGTGGACCAGGCCGACTTCGTCTCGTACGGAATGTTCGGCCTGATCGACGCGATCGAGAAGTTCGACCTCGACCGCGCGATCAAGTTCGAGACGTACGCGATCAGCCGCATCCGCGGCGCGATCATCGACGAGTTGCGCGCGCTCGACTGGATCCCCCGATCGGTCCGACAGAAGGCCCGCGCGGTCGAACTGGCGTACGCGGGCCTGGAGGCCAAGCTCAATCGCACGCCCTCGGAGGTCGAGGTCGCCCACGAGATGGGCATCGCCCTGGAGGACCTGCACGCGATCTTCAGCCAGCTCTCGCTGATCAACGTGATGGCGCTCGACGAACTCCTGCACACCGGGCAGGACGGCGGCGACCGGCTCAGCCTCGTGGACACCCTGGAGGACACCACCGCCGACGACCCGGTCGAGGTGGCCGAGAGCCGCGAGATGCGGCACCTGCTCGCCCGGGCCGTCAACGCGCTGCCCGAACGCGAGAAGACCGTCGTCACGCTCTACTACTTCGAGGGCCTCACGCTGTCCCAGATCGGCCAGGTGCTCGGGGTCACCGAGAGCCGCACCTGCCAGATCCACACCAAGGCCGTGCTGCAACTGCGCGGCAAGCTTTCCGATGCCCGGTGAACCCCGTCCCTCCGCCGTTCCCGTCCCGTCGTCGTCGAATGTCGGCGCGATTCCTTAATGTGGACAAGTGGACAGCACATCGGCAGGTTCGGCAGAGCAGCGGTCGGGGCACGGACGATACGGATCCGAGGACCTCGCCCGATGGGTCCCGGAGCCCAACAAGCGGCCCGGGCGCACCGCCTTCGAACGCGACCGGGCCCGCGTGCTGCACTCCGCCGCGCTGCGCCGGCTCGCCGGCAAGACCCAGGTCGTGGTGCCCGGCGAGACCGTCGCCGCGGGCCAGGACAGCCCGCGCACGCGACTCACCCACTCGCTCGAATGCGCCCAGATCGGCCGTGAGCTCGGCCAGGCCCTGGGCTGCGACCCCGACCTCGTCGAGACCGCGTGCCTGGCCCACGACCTCGGCCACCCGCCCTTCGGCCACAACGGCGAACGCGCGCTCGACGAGGCGGCCAAGCCCTGCGGCGGCTTCGAGGGCAACGCGCAGAGCCTGCGCCTGCTCACCCGGCTCGAACCCAAGACGTTCGGCCCCGACGGCGGCAGCGTCGGCCTCAACCTGACCCGCGCCGGCCTGGACGCGGTGCTCAAATACCCGTGGCCGCGCCGCGCGGACACCCACTCCTACGGGGCCTACGACGACGACCGCGCGGTGTTCGACTGGGTCCGCGAGGGCGCCGACCCGCAGCGCCGCTGCCTGGAGGCCCAGGTCATGGACTGGTCCGACGACGTGGCCTACTCGGTGCACGACCTGGAGGACGCGGTCCAGTCGCACCGCCTCGACCTGGTCCGCCTGCGCGACCCGGGCGAGCGGCGCGAACTGCTCGACCTCACCGTGCTCCGCTACCGCCCCGACTGCGAGGCCGACGAGCTCGGCGAGGCCCTGGACCGCCTGCTCGCGCTCGACTTCTGGCCGGTCGGCTACGACGGCTCGCGACACGCCCAGGCCCGGCTCAAGAACGCCACGAGCGGGCTGATCGGCCGCTTCTGCATGGCCGCCGAACACGCCACCCGCGAGGTGCACGGCGCCGAACCGGCGACCCGCTACGCCGCCGACCTGATCGTCCCGCGCGACATCCGACTCGAATGCGCCGTCCTCAAGGCCGTCACCGCGCGCTACGTGATGGCCCGCGAGGGCGCCGAACGGCTGCGCGAGCGCCAGCGCATGGTGATCACCGAGCTGGTCGACCTGCTCGCGACCGGCGCCCCCGACTGCCTCGACGCCTCCCTGCGCGCCGACTGGACCGACGCCGCCGACGACGCCGCCCGGCTGCGCGTGGTCGTCGACCAGGTCGCCTCGCTGACCGACCGCGCCGCGCTCACCCTGCACGCCGCGCTGAGCGCCCGATGACCCGCCCCGACGACCGGGGCGACGACCGGGGCGACGACCCGCCGGTCGCCGCCACATCGCGTCGACCGCACCCGTAGACTCGACGATCGTGGCCGGCCGTATCCGTGAAGAAGACGTCAGGCGGGTCCGCGAGACGGCACGCATCGCGGAAATCGCCGAACAACACCTGCAACTCCGCAACGCGGGCGGAGGAAACTTCAAGGGGCTGTGCCCCTTCCACGACGAGAAGTCCCCGTCTTTCCAGGTCAGCCCGGCCAAGAACCTCTGGTACTGCTTCGGCTGCGGCGAAGGCGGCGACGTTCTCGACTTCGTCATGCGCCTGGACCACACGACCTTCTCGGAGACCGTCGAGCGGCTCGCGCAGCAGTACGGCATCGAGCTGCGCTACGAGGAGGGCGGCTACACCCCGGGCCGCCAGCAGGGCCGGCGGACCCGGCTCGTCGAGGCGCACAAGATCGCCGCACAGTGGTTCACCGACCAGCTCGGCACCCCCGAGGCCGAGACCGCGCGGCGCTTCCTCGCCGACCGCGGCTTCGAACAGGAGGCAGCCGAGCGGTTCTCGCTCGGCTACGCGCCCAAAGGCTGGGAGAACCTGGTCCGATTCCTGCGCGGCAAGGGCTTCACCCCGCAGGAGATGCTCGAAGGCGGCCTCGCCAGCGAGGGCCGCAACGGCCCGATGGACCGCTTCCGCGGCCGGCTGATCTGGCCGATCCGCGACATCACCGGCGACGTCATCGGCTTCGGCGCGCGCAAGCTCTACGACGACGACAACGGCCCCAAGTACCTCAACACCCCCGAGACGCCGATCTACAAGAAGTCGCAGGTCCTGTACGGCCTCGACCTCGCCAAGAAGGAGATCGCCAAGTCCGGCCGCGCCGTCATCGTCGAGGGCTACACCGACGTGATGGCCTGCCACCTCGCCGGTGCCGGCACCGCGATCGCCACCTGCGGGACGTCCTTCGGCGACGAGCACATCAAGGTGCTGCGGCGCCTGCTGATGGACTCCGGCGAGTTCCGCGGCGAGGTGATCTTCACCTTCGACGGCGACGCGGCCGGCCAGAAGGCCGCGCTGCGCGCGTTCGAGGAGGACCAGAAGTTCGTCACCCGCACGTTCGTCGCGGTCGAGCCGCGTGGCCTGGACCCGTGCGACCTGCGCCTGGAGCACGGCGACGAGGCCGTGCTCGGGCTGATCGACGCCCGCGTGCCGCTCTTCGAGTTCGCGATCAAGAGCCGCATCGAGGGCCACGACCTGTCCACCGTCGAGGGCCGCGTGGCCGCCCTCGACGCGGCCGCGCCGGTCATCGCCGGCATCAAGGACCAGGCGCTGCGGCACACGTACGCGGTCCGACTCGACTCGATGCTCGGTTTCCTGGACGAGAAGTTCGTGGTCGGCCGGGTCGCCCAGGTCAACCGGTGGCAGCGCGAGCGCGCCGCGCGCGGCGGCCCGGGCCAGGTTCCGCACCAGAGCCAGGGCGCCCCGCAGCACGGGCAGCAGGCACCGCCGGCGCAGCGCCCGGCCGGCTTCCGGCCCGACCCGCGCGACTCGCGCCAGGCCGTCCAGCGCGAGGTGCTCAAGCTCGCGCTCCAGGCCCCCGCGCTGGTCGCGCCCGCGTTCGACCACTACGAGGCCGACGAGTTCACCGCCCCGCCGTACGCGGCCGTGCGCGCCGCGATCGCGGTCGCCGGCGGCGTCTCGTGCGAGGCGGCGCAGACCTCGAACTGGGTCGGCGAGGTCCGTGCCGCGGCCCCCGACGACATCGTCCGGCACATGGTCACCGAACTGGCCGTGGAGAGCATGCACCGCACCGCCGACGCCGACCGGGCCTACGCCGACGGCAACCTGGTCCGGCTTCGGGTGTTCTCCGCCGAGCGCCGGATCGCCGACGCCAAGTCGCGCCTGCTGCGCATCGACCCGGTCCGCGAGGCGGAGCAGTACGCGCAGGTCTGGCAGGAACTGAACACCCTGGAGACGTACAAGCGCGCCCTCGTCGACCGAGGCGCGGAAGCGCTGTACGCCCCCGGCACCTGACCCGGACGCCGCACCCGCCCGTACCCCCGCGACTTTTCCGCTCCGGACTCTCGGCTACGGACCCCCTCGTAGAGCAGACTGGGGAAGGTGCATCGGCACACCAGAGGGGGGAAAACGCCCGGCGGCCACCCCGCCCATACGGATCGGACGGATGAGCCTGTACCGGGCGCGGCCACCGTCCCCACCGAGAACGCCACCCCAGGAACCGCGCCACCCGCGACATCCGGCCGGGACACCCCCGAGCCGGCCGACGGCGAACCGGACGACGCCCCGCGACTGGACGAACCCGGCGGCTCGTCCGCCGACCTGCTGCGCCAATACCTGCGCGAGATCGGCCGGGTGCCGCTGCTCAGCGCCGCGGACGAGGTGGATCTGGCCCGCCGCGTCGAGGCGGGGCTGTTCGCCGAGGAACGCCTGCTCGACAGCCCGCCCGCCGACCCCGTGGTCCGCGACGCGCTGGCCACGCTCGTCGGGGACGGCGCGGTCGCCAAGCGCCGACTGATCGAGGCCAACCTGCGCCTGGTCGTGTCCATCGCCAAGCGCTACGTCGGGCGTGGTCTGGGCCTGCTCGACCTGGTCCAGGAGGGCAACCTCGGGCTGATCCGGGCGGTCGAGAAGTTCGACTACACACGTGGCTACAAGTTCTCCACCTACGCCACGTGGTGGATCCGCCAGGCGATGAGCCGGGCGCTGGCCGACCAGGCCCGCACGATCCGGGTCCCGGTGCACGTGGTCGAGTTGATCAACCGGGTCATCCGGGTCCAGCGCCGACTGCTCCAGGAGCGCGGCGAGGAGCCCACCGCCGAGGACGTCGGCGCGGTGCTCGACCTCACCGCCGCACGGGTCACCGAGATTCTGCGGCTCGCCCAGGAGCCGGTGTCCCTGCACACCCCGGTGGGCGAGGACGAGGTCCTGCTCGGCGACATCGTCGAGGACACCGACGCGACGTCCCCGGCCGAGGCCGCCGCCTCGCTCATGCTGCGCGAGCATTTGGCGGCCCTGCTGTCCACGCTCGGCGACCGCGAACGCCAGGTCGTCCAGCTCCGATACGGGCTCGCCGACGGCGAACCGCACACCCTGGAGGAGATCGGCCGGGTCTTCGGGGTGACGCGTGAACGAATACGTCAGATCGAGTCACGCACGCTGTCCCGCCTCCGTGAACGCTCCTACTCCGAGCAACTCCGGGGCTATCTCGACTGATCCCGACAGACCAAGCATCTGATCCCGACAGTCCGAGCGCCCGTCTGCTGTCAGAATTCGCCCATGCCGACAAGCTCGACTCCCACCCTCGTCGCCGGGGTGCATTGCTCAGCGCGCCAGTTGCGCATCCTCGTTTGCGACGCCGCGACCGGTACGCCCCTGCGCCAGGGGCGCGCCGCGTACGCCGAGGGCGCCGCGACCACGCCCGGCGCGTGGCTGCGAGCCTTCGGCGAGGCCGCGGCCGGCGGACTCCTCGACGGCGTGGCCGCGATCGGGGTGGCCGCGCAGAACCACGGCGCGGTGCCCCTGGACGGGCAGGGGGTGGTGCTCACGCATCCGCTGCCCGACGACGACCACGGGGCCTCCGGCGCCGCCGCGGACCTCGTGGACTCGCTCGGCGGCCCCGCCGCCTGGACGGCCGCGACCGGCTCGGTGCCGGGATCGTCGTCGGCGATCGCGCAGCTGCGCCGGTTCGCGCGCTTCGAACCGGACGCGGTGGCCCGGATCGCGTCGGTGCTGCTGCCGCACGACTGGGTGACGTGGCAGCTGCTCGGCTGCCCGCCGGACGCGGTCACCGACCGCGCGGACGCGTCCACCACGGGTTACTACGCGACCACGGGGGAGTGGCGCGAGGACCTCCTGCACCTCGCGATCGGCCGGGTGCCGCGCACGCCGATCGTGCTGCCGCCGGGCAGCGCCGCCGGGCGGACCCCCGAGGGCGTGCTCGTCTCGGCGGGCACCGGTTCCGAGGCCGCCCTCGCGCTGGGCGCGGGTCTGGCCGACGGCGACGTGGTGGTGGCCCTGGGGACGACCGCCACGGCCTTCACGCCGCACCCGGTGTCGGTGGTCGACCCGACCGGCGTGGTGGGCTCGTACGCGGACGCCACGGGTCGGTACCTGCCGCTTGTGCGCACCCTGAACGCGGCGCGGGTGCTGCGCGGCACCGCCGCGATGCTGGGGCTGGACGCCGACGAGTTCGACCGGGCCGCGCTGGAGTCCACGCCGGGCGCGTCCGGGCTGGTCCTGCTGCCCTATCTCGACGGCGAGCACATCCCCGACCTGCCGCACGCCGCGGGCACGCTCACCGGCCTGCGCCAGGAGAGCATGACCCCCTCGGCGCTCGCGCGCGCGACGGTGGAGGGCACGCTGTGCGGGCTCTCGGACGCGCTCGACGTGCTGCGCGACCGGGACATCGCGGTGGAGCGGCTGATCCTGGTCGGCCCGGGCGCGCGCTCCGCCGCGGTGGAGGCGATCGCGCCGGCGCTGCTCGGTCTGCCGACCGCGGTGCCCTCGGCGGCGCTCGCCGGGCGCCACGTGGCGCAGGGCGCGGCCCGGCAGGCGGCGTGGGCGCTGTTCGGGGTGCTGCCGGCGTGGCCCTCGGGGGTCGGCGAGTTCATCGAACCCGACGAGGACGCGCTCGCGCTCGGCGACGCGGTTCGGGCGCAGTACCGCGAGGTGCGCGATCGGTTGCACCCGGGTGCGGTGGCGCCTCCGCGCGAAGGGGTGGAAGCGGGTGGGCGGCACCGTCGGGGGTGAACCCGTGGGGCCGGGCTCGGGGCCCGGGTCGGTTGGCCGGCCTGCGGCCCGCTTGTCCTCAAGCGCCGGACGGGCTGCATTTGGGCCGGCTTTGGGGGCCGTGTTTCGCCTTTTTCGGGGCCCGGCCCGGTGGGCCGGCCTGGGGCCTGCTTGTCCGCAAGCGCCGGGCGGGCTGGTTTCAGCCCGTCCGGCGGTGCTTTCGGTGCTACAGGCCCTGGCCGTATCGCGGGGCGGTCACCGAGGTGCCGTTGGTGGCGGGTCGGCCGCCGAAACGGTCCGGCAGGTGCCGGCCCACCCGCTCCGGCAGGTGGTCGCCGATCGCGCGGCCGGCCTTGGCGCCGGCCCCGCGGCCGAGCTCCGCCGCCGCGTGCCCGGCCTTCTGGGCGGGCGGGCTGCCCGCCAGCTTGCGAATCTGCTCGTACCGCTCGCGCCCGGCCTTCGCCCCCAGGACGTAGCCGACGGCGAGGCCGGTGACGAAGGTGAGCTTGTTGATCATGGTGTCCTCCGCAGTCGTGTGTCCCGCCCGTGCACGTCAGCGCCTACCCGGGCGCAGTGCGTGGGCAACCTGCGAGGTACTACCGGAAAAACCCTGGTGCGGGCCACCCCTCGCGATGCGCTAATGTATTCCACGCAGCGACCGCCAGGCGGTCCATCGCAATCCCGCATAGCTCAATTGGCAGAGCAGCCGGCTGTTAACCGGCAGGTTATTGGTTCGAGTCCAATTGCGGGAGCCATCGAAAGCGCCCTCCAGGTCGATCTGGAGGGCGCTTTCGCGTGCCGGAGCGAGTCGCCGGACCGGGGCCGTTCACTCGCTCCCGGTGCGGGCCCAGAACTCCTGCCACGACGCCCACTTCTCGGGCAGCTGGGCGTCCGTGATCATCGGGTTGTCCGGGAAATGGAAGCGATCGCGCACCGCCAGCGGGTGCTCCAGGACATCGGCCGCGTAGAACGCCTTGGGCTTGCGGCTGCGGAAGTACCAGCGCCCTTCCCGGCGTTCGTAGCGGTCCCAATACTGCATCGGCATGACCACCCACAGATCGCCGACCTCGTGCTCGGGGCGGCAGTACACGACACCGGTCGCGTGATCCTCGTCCACGAGGTCGATCACGTGGTTCCCGATCAGGTGAAATGTGATTCCGTACGGTCGAAGGACCGGGTCGAACCACTCGGCCAGCGCGGCCCGACCGACCCCACCGTCACCTGTTCGGACGTCGTCCACGAACAACGAGGCCAGCGCCGGGACGTCCCGACTGTCCAGCGCGAGCGCGTATCGCGCCGCCAACTGTCGGATCTGCTCGTGCGCCTCCAGTCGATCGAGGCGGGCGGTGATCGGGTCCGACATGGGGCCTCCCTAAGCTGACGGTCAGTCAGATATCACCGTGTCAGATGGTCCGCCGGGAGAGGTCGCCGGGGCGGGCCGGCGGACACGAACCCGTTGGGAGCGGCCGCATGGTCAACGTCGGCATCTACCTGGACCTGCGCAACCCGGCCGAGTGGCGGCAGGACTGGGCCCGGCTGTACGGCTTCACGCTCGAACTGTGCGAGGAGGCGGACCGGCTCGGCGTGCACTCGATCTGGACCACCGAGCATCACGGGTTCGACGACGGCTACCTGAGCCAGCCGCTCACGATGGCCGCCGCGATCGCCGCGCGCACCAAGCGGGCCCGGATCGGTACCGGGGTCACGATCGCGCCGCTGCGGCACCCCGCGCACCTCGCCGAGGAGGCCGCGATCGTGGACCTGGTGAGTGGCGGCCGGCTCGAACTCGGGATCGGCACGGGCTACCGGCTGCCCGAGTACGAGTTGTTCGATCGCGCGGACGCGCTCCGGACCCGGTTCTCGGCGACCGACGCGAGTGCGCGCGAGATCCGCCGACTGTGGGACACCGGGACGATCACGCCGCCGCCGGTCCAGGAGCGGCCGCGGATCTGGCTCGGCTACCAGGGCCCGCAGGGCGCGCGGCGGGCCGGGCTGCTGGGCGAGTCGCTGCTGACCGCGAATCCGGCGATGGCCGCGCCGTACGTGGACGCGTTGCGCGAGGCGGGCCACGATCCGGCGAGCGCGCGGATGGCCGGACTGGTCAACGGGTGGATCACCGAGGACCCGGAGCGGGATTGGCCGGTCGTGTCGCGGCATCTCGCGCACCAGTGGGACAGCTATCACCGCTACGCGGTCGAGGGCACGGGGGCGGCATCGGCGCGGCCGATCGATCCGGAGCGCTGGCGGGCGCGGGGGCTGTCGGCGGCGCCCGGGCACTTTTTGCTTGCGACGCCGGAGGAGGCTGCGCGGGACATCTCGGCGTATGTGGCCGGGACGCCGATCGAGACGGTGTGGTTCTTCGCGTCGTTGAGCGGGATGTCGGAGCGGGCGGTGCGCGAACACGTCACGACGCTGATGAGGTTGGCGCGGTTGGTGGCGTAGGACGTGGCCGGGGTGGCCTCAAACGCCGGCCGGGCTTGTTTGGCCTCAAACGCCGGCCGGGCTGGTCGGGGCGGCCCGTGGCCGGTGTCCTCAAACGCCGGACGGGCTGATTTGCGGCCTGCGGCCGGTGTCCTCAAGCGCCGGACGGGCTGATTTGCGGCCTGTGGCAGGTGTCCTCAAGCGCTGGACGGGCTGATTTGCGGCCTGCGGCTGGTGTCCTCAAGCGTCGGGCGGGCTGGGTGGGCGGCCCGTGGCCGGTGTCCTCGAGCGCCGGACGGGCTGATCGGGCGGTGGGCCCGTCCGGCGGTTCAGGGATTACGGGAGGATTACCGTTTTGCCGCGGGCGCCGCCCAGGCGGTTGCGGGCGATGGCGCTTGGGGCGTCGTTCAGGGGGAGGCGGGCCTCGATCGGGACGGTGATTCGGCGTGCGCGCAGGTCGTCGCCCAGGCGCTCGAACAGGGTCGGGGTGGGGTTCTGCTTGTGGTTGATCGCCTCGATGCCGCGATGGGACAACTCCTGTGGGTCGGCCACGAACTGGGTCGAGAGCGCGATGCCGCCGTCGCGGATCAGCCGCGCGTAGGCCGCGAAGTCGCTCGCGTCGGAGACGAGGTCGACCAGCGCGTCCACACCGTCGGGATAGTCCGCCCGCACCTTGTCCACGACGATCCCGCTGGTCGCGTCGTAGGTCTCGGCCGCGCCCAGGGTGCCCATCCTGGACTCGCCGACGCCGCGGGTGACCACCAGTACCCGGACGTCGCGTGCCGCCGCGAGCTGGGTCAGGAAGGAGCCGACGCCGCCCGCCGCGCCGACCACGAGGATGGTCTGACCGGCCCGGATCCCGCCCGCCTCCAGCAGCCCGAGGGCGGTCCCGGCGGCGGTCGGCAGCGACGCGGCCTGGGCCGGGTCGAGGTCGGCGGCCGAGGCCAGCGGGCCGTTCGCGGGCACGGTCAGGAACTCCGCGTACGAGCCGACCGCGCCGACGGGCGCGCGCAGTACCGAGCCGAACACCTTGTCGCCGATCGAGAAGCGGGCGTCGTCGTCGCCGTCGATGACGGTCCCGGCGAAGTCCGTGCCGAGCACGAGCGGGAACGTGTGCTCCATCGACGTGGCGAGCATGCCGTCCGCGATCTTCCAGTCGGACGGATTGACCGCGGCCGCCGCGACCTCGACCAGCAGCTCGCCCTTGCCGGGCGTCGGCTTCGCCACGTCGACGATCTTGGGGTCGCCGCCGAACTCGTTCACGGCCACAGCGCGCATGATTGTCTCCTTGCAAAAGCAACAGATGGTGTCAAGTCACACAAATGACCTCCCTCGGGGCGCGTTAAACGATCGGCGGCCGGATCGGTCGGCGGCTACGAGCCCGCCTCGTGTTCGGCCCGTTCGGCGCCGCGGTGGCGCGTCGTCGCCTCCGCCGCCTCGGCCGGCAGCGGATCCACGACCCAGTCCGGATGCCCCGGCATCGGCGGCGTGCGGGTGTCGTACAACCACGCGCCGAGGAAGCCGGACAGGTCGCGCCCGGCAACCCGTGACGCGGTGTCGACGTAGTCCCGGGTGGTCGCCGCGCCATGGCGGTGTCGGGCCAGGAAGTCCCGCTCGATCCGGGCGAACGCGGCCTCGCCGACCTCCTGGCGCAGCGCGTACAGCACCAGCGCGGCGCCGGTGTAGCGCTGGGAGTCGAACAGGTTCGCCGCGTTCGGCGCGGCCACCGGGCCGGACGTGCGCCGCCACAGGTCGCCGAGCGCGTAGGTGGCGCGCATGCGGGCCTCGAGCGTGGTCAGGCCGAGCGAGTCCGGCCAGCCGCGCTCGTAGCGGTACAGCAGCGCGTAGAGGTCCGCGTGGCCCTCGTTCAGCCACAGGTCGGACCACACGCGCGGACTCACGCTGTTGCCGAACCACGAGTGCACCAGCTCGTGCATCATGTGCGACCCGATCCGGTCCTCGGGCTGGAGCAGGAAGCCCGGCTTGTACAGGGTCAGCGTCTGGGTCTCCAGACCGGTGAACCCGAACGCGTTCGGATCGTCGGTGTTCGCCGGCAGCAATCCGTAGGTCTCGAACGGGAAGCGGCCCAGCCGTGCTTCGGCCCAGCTCAGCTGACCGGGCGTCAGCGCGAGCGCGGGGGCGAGCCCCTCCGCCCGCGCGCTCGGGACCACGTCGCGCAGCGGCAGGTCGTGCGGGCCGGACCGGCTCAGCACCCGGTAGTCGCCGACCGCGATCTGCACGAGCTCGGTCGCGATCGGATCGCGCGAGTGGTAGCTGTACGTCGTCGTCCCCGCCGCGGATTCGACGCCGGTACGGGTGCCGCTCGCGACACCGAGCGAGCCGTCCGGAACGGTGACCCGGAAGCCGAAGTCGGCCTTGTCGCCGGGATGGTCGTTGCACGGGAAGACGGTGTGCGCGCCGTCGGGTTGCCCGGCCACCGCGAAGCCGTCCGGTGTCGGCACCCATCCCGTGTGCGCGATCCGCGCGCGCGGGTCGACCGTGTACTCGATCCGCATGCGGATCCGGGCCCGCGCCGGGATCCTCCGCGCGGGCGTGATCACGAGCTTCTCGCCCGCCTGCTCGAACGTGGCGGGACGCCCGTCCACGGTCACGCCGCGCACGTCCGGGCCGAGGGCGTCCAGGGAGATCGCGTCGAGCCGCCGGTCGGCCGTCGCCTCGATCGTGGTGACCCCGTCGACCAGGCGGGTGTCGGGCCGATAGGCGAACTCCAGGTCGTAGCGGCGCACGTCGTACCCGGTGTTGCCGAGCGTCGGGAACACCGGGTCGCCGAGCCCACCGGGGCCCGGGCCGGAGGAGGCGGGCGGCGCGGTCAGCGCGCAGGTCAATGCGAAGCAGGCCGCGACGGTTGTGGCGCGGCGCAGAGATTCGGTTTTCACAGGGACGCCATCGGCACGCTGCCCGCCCGACTGTGTGGCGCGGGCCGGCCTTCACTCGATCAGGCGGGGGAAAGCGACACTTTCGAGCAGGTTTCGGGCATGAGTAGTCAGCCCCGGCAGGGATCCCCCCGGGCGCTGGTCGCGCCCGACCGGTTATGCTGCGTCAGGCCGTTCGGCAGAGGGCGGCACGGGGCGGTAGCTCAGCTGGTTAGAGCAGGGGACTCATAATCCCTTGGCCGTGGGTTCGAGTCCCACCCGCCCCACCCATCGAGGTCGGCACGGTTCGGATTCGCACTGTGGTCGCTGTATGTCGTCGCTGTGTGTTGTCAGGCGACTCTTTTCCGTAGTCGAGTGAGAGCTTAGCGGGCCGCTCGGGGATTCCGGGAGCGAAATCACTCCTTCGGGCTATCCCCAGGTGTATCCCTGGCGCGACGTGACCTCGGCGAGGGTGCGTTGGCCGGACGCGCTGGGGTGGAACCAGTCCCAGTGGCTCACGTCGTTCTTCCCGAAGCGCTGGATGTTGACCACGCCGCCGTCGTAGCGGCAGTGCGTCCACGTCGCGCACACCTCGCGCAGCTTCGCGTTGTAGGTGGTCACCCGGTCGCGGACGCGCTGCCTGCGGTCGAGGTCGGCGGGCTTGAGCGACTGCGGGGAGGCCAGCATCGACTGGCACACGTCCGCCATCGACCACACCGCGCGGGCCACCATCTCGTCGTGCCCGGTCTCCCACATCCGGCCCAGGTCCGGGACGCTGACCACCAGCACGCGCGCGCTCGGCAGGCCGGTGCGCAGGATGCCCAGCGCCTCGCGGAACTGGCTCTCGAAGGTCGCGGGCGAGGTCATCTCGGCCTCGGAGCGCCGGCACGCGTCGTTCGCGCCGATCAGGATCGTGACGTAGTCCACCCGCTGCCCGACCGCGGTGCGGGCCTGGCCGGCGAGGTCGACCATCCGGGCGCCGGTCTTCGCGTTGTTGAACGCCGCGCCCGCGGGCAGGCCCAGGCGCTTGGCGTGGCTGTTCACGTCGGCGGAGGTGCCGGTGGCCCAGGACTTGTCCGGGCAGTCCTGGAGTGGGGAGCACGCGTCGAAGCCGCGCGTGATCGAGTCGCCCAGGGCCGCCATCGAGCGCGGTCGCGGGGGTGTGGTCGGGGTCACGGGGACGTCCGCCGGCGGGACGGGCGCCTTCTCGCTGGGCCGTTCGGCCGTGGTCGGGTTGCCGGGTTTCGTGGTTTGCCCACGGCTCGATTCGGCCGCCGGCTTCGCGCCGGCCGCGGCCGGGACCGCGTCCCCGTCCTCACCGGAGCCCGTACAGGAGGCCAGGGCCAGGACCGCGGCGACCATCGTCGCGGTTGCCGCCCCTACTCGTCGTTTCCCGCCCACGCCGCCCCCTCCGCCCCCTAGCATCGACACGACGATGTCCATCGACGGTACGTCACTCCTTCGTGTGAAGGCTGGGATTGCCGGGAGTGGCGTCGGCGACGTCCGGGCACGTTGAGTGCAGTGGCTCACCATTCCGAGACGGTGAGTCACGAATTGTTCCTTCACATCGGACAATTGCCCACATGTGATTACGGACAGCAACTGGTGCTTGTGGTACATCCGTGGTCCGTGGGGCACAATGGAAGACCGGGATTCGAACAGGCAGTCCGAGACAAGGGTTGAGGCCGCTGGGGAAGGCGAACCTCGTCCTTGAAGCCTGGAGGTCCCGGTGACGACACGTGGAGTTCTGTACGTGCACTCCGCGCCGCGTGCGCTGTGCCCGCACGTCGAGTGGGCCGCAGCGGGCGTTCTCGGCGTGCGCGTGAGTCTGGACTGGGTCCGCCAGCCGGTGGCGCCCGGCATGTTGCGGGCGGAGCTGTCCTGGCAGGGCGCGCCCGGCACTGCGTCGCGCCTGGCTTCGGCGCTGCGCGGCTGGCACCTCTTGCGATTCGAGGCCACGGAGGAGCCGTCGGCGAACGCCGAGGGCGAGCGCTACAGCAATACCCCCGAGCTCGGCATCTTCCACGCCGTCACGGGGGCGCACGGCGACATCCTGATCCCCGAGGACCGGCTGCGCGCGGTCCTGGGGCGCGCGGCGCGGGGCGAGGTCGACCTGCGCTCCGAGGTCGAGAAGCTGCTCGGCAAGCCGTGGGACGACGAGTTGGAGCCCTTCCGCTACGCGGGCGAGGGCACGCCGGTGCGGTGGCTGCACCAGGTGGTGTGAGGGCGGGCGGGGCCGCCGGCGGCAAGGCATGCGTATAGACATACCGACGTGAGGGGCCCCTCCGGATCATCCGGAGGGGCCCCTCACGCATCCGCCTGAAGACTTACGGCCGGCCGGACAGCCGGCCGGGACCCACAGCCGCCCGAGACGGACCTACAGCGGGATGTTGCCGTGTGCGCCGCGCGTCTGCGGGGCCGCGGCGATCGCCTTCGCGATGGCGATGCGGCTCTCGGCCGGGTCGATGACCTCGTCCACGACGCCGATCTCGATCGCGCGATCGAGACCGCCCGCGACCTTCTCGTGCTCGGCCGCGAGCTCCAGCTCGACCTGCGGCTTCAGCTCGTCCGGAACCTCGGCGAGCCGGCGGCGGTGCAGGATGCGCACGGCCGCGACCGCGCCCATCACCGCGACCTCGGCGGTCGGCCACGCGAGCACCCGAGTCGCGCCCAGGGACCGCGAGTTCATCGCGATGTACGCGCCGCCGTACGCCTTGCGGGTGACCATCGTCACGCGCGGCACGACGCACTCGCCGAACGCGTGCAGCAGCTTCGCGCCGCGGCGCACGACGCCGTCCCATTCCTGGCCCACGCCGGGCAGGTAGCCGGGGACGTCCACGACGACCACGAGCGGCACGCCGAACGCGTCGCACATGCGCACGAAGCGGGACGCCTTCTCGGCCGACGCCGAGTCGAGGCAACCACCCAGGCGCAGCGGGTTGTTCGCGACCAGGCCGACGGTGCGACCGCCGAGCCGGCCGAGCGTGGTGACGATGTTCGGCGCCCACTTGGGGTGCAGTTCCTGGCCGGGCTCGTCGAGCACGCCGTCGACGACCGGATGCACGTCGTACGCGCGCTTGGCCGACTCGGGCAGCAGCGCGCCCAGTTCGCGACGGTCCAGCTTGGCCGGGTCGATCTCGCCCTGGTTGGCGAGCAGGTCGGCGAGGCCGCGGGCGCGGTCGATCGCGTCCTGCTCGGAATCGGCGACCACGTGCACGACACCGCTGCGCCGGCCGTGCGGCTCGGGGCCGCCCAGGCGCAGCGCGTCGACGTCCTCGCCGGTGACCGAGCGGACCACGTCCGGACCGGTCACGAAGATCCGGCCCTCGGGCGCGAGGATCACGATGTCGGTCAGCGCCGGCCCGTAGGCCGCGCCGCCGGCGGCCGCGCCGAGCACGACGGAGATCTGCGGGATCTTTCCCGAGGCCATGGTCATCGCGTGGAAGATCCGACCGACCGCGTGCAGGCTGGCGACGCCTTCCTGCAGGCGCGCGCCGCCCGAGTGGAACAGCGCGATGATCGGCGCCCGCTCGGCCATCGCGCGCTCGTACGCCTCGACGACGATCGCGCAACCCTCCTCGCCCATCGCGCCGCCCTGGACCGTGGGGTCGGAGGCGTAGGCGACGACGCGAGCGCCGTTGACCGTACCGACGCACGCGAGCGTGCCGGACTTGGTCTCGTACGGGGAGATCTCCTCGTACGAGCCCGGGTCCACGAGCTTTTGCAACCGCAGGCGCGGGTTGCGCGGGTCGTCGTCGCGGTGCGGACGCGTCGGCCGCGCGGGCGCGGTCTCGGTACCGGGTCGGTTGTCCATCACTGTCACGTCTATCTGGTCCGTCCTGCCGATGTCGTCACGGGCGAGCCGCGGCGGATGTCGCCCGGCGGCTCGCGACGAAACCGAGCGCGAGGAGTTCGGGGGTCACCCGAACCGGCGGAAGGCGACGACGACGTTGTGCCCGCCGAAGCCGAACGAGTCGTTGAGGGCGACGATGTCGCCGTCGGGGAGCGTGCGGGGTTCGCCGCGGATGATGTCCAGGTCGACCTCGTCGTCGAGGTCGTCCACGTTGATCGTGGGGGGCGCGGTGCGGTGGTAGAGGGCGAGCACGGTGGCGACCGACTCGACGGCGCCGGTGCCGCCGAGCAGGTGCCCGGTCATCGACTTGGTGCTGGTCACGGTGACCTTGTCGGCCGCCGCGTCGCCGAGGGTCGCGCGGATCGCCTTGAGCTCGGTGACGTCGCCCGCGGGGGTCGAGGTGCCGTGCGCGTTGACGTGGACGACCTCGTGCGGCTCGATCCCGCCGTCCTCCAGGGCCAGCGCCATCGCACGGGCGATGTCGCGGCCGGTCGGCTCGGGCTGGGCGATGTGGTGGCCGTCGGAGGTGAGTCCGGCGCCCGCGACCACGGCGTACACGCGGGCCCCGCGGGCCGCCGCGTGCTCGGCGCTCTCCAGGACCAGGACGCCCGCGCCCTCGCCCATCACGAAGCCGTCGCGGCCCTTGTCGTACGGGCGAGACGCGCGCTCCGGCTCGTCGTTGCGCTTGGACATCGCCATCATGTTCGCGAAGGCGGCCATCGGCAGGGGGTGGATCGCGGCCTCGGTGCCGCCGCAGACCACGACGTCGGCGCGGCCGGCGCGGATCATCTCCAGGCCGTAGGCGACGGCTTCGGCGCCGGACGCGCACGCGCTGACCGGGGTGTGGACACCGGCCCGCGCGCCGAGCTCGATGCCGACGTTCGCGGCGGGGCTGTTGGGCATGAGCATCGGGACGGTGAGCGGGCCGACGCGGCGCGGGCCCTTCTCCCTGAAGATGTCCCACGCGTCGAGCAGGGTGGTGACGCCGCCGATGCCGGAGGCGATGACCACGCCGAGGCGGGTGGAGTCCACGATGGGGGCGTCGGGGGCGTCCTCGGTCGCGATGTTCTTCGCGACGTAGCCGGCGTCCAGCCAGGCCTCGCGCGCGGCGATCATGGCGAACTGGCCGGAGCGGTCCAGGCGACGCGCCTCGACCTTCGGCATGACCTCCAGCGGCTCGACCGCGATCCGCGCGGCGAAGGTGACCGAGAGCTCCGCGGCCCATTCCTCGGTCAGCGCCCGTGCGCCGGACTTGCCCGCGAGCAGCGCGGACCAGGTCGTCGCGACATCGCCGCCGACCGGCGTGGTCGCTCCCAGACCGGTGACGACCACGGTTCGCGCGGCGTCGTTGCGCTCGGTCGACTTCACTGTCTTCTCACTCCCACGCTGTTGTTTCGGGCCGATCCGACGATCCGGCGGGTACTCGGCCCGGTGTGGCTCCGACGTACCGGGCCGGACGCGCGGGTGCGGGTCCGGCCCGGAAACGGGTGTCGCTGCGTCAGGCCGCCTTCGCGGCCTTCGCGATGTAGTCCACCGCGTCGCGGACGGTCTTGAGACCCTTGACGTCGTCGTCCGGGATCTTGACCTCGAACTTCTCCTCGGCCGCCACGACGACCTCGACCATCGACAGCGAGTCCACGTCCAGGTCGTCGATGAAGGACTTGTCCAGCTCGACCTCATCCTCGGGGACGCCGGCGATCTCGTTCACGATCTCCGCGAGACCGGCGAGAATCTCCTCCTGGCTGGCAGCCATGTTGCTCCTTGATTCGAATCTGGTTTGGTGACGGGTGTTGCTGTGGTGCCGTACTGCTGTACCGCTCGTCCGATCGACGCCTCTCGGCGATCGACGGGGGACTACGGAAGCGTAATGACCTGCCCGGCGTACACGAGGCCGGCCCCGAATCCCATGATCAGCGCGGTACCGCCGCTGACCGCTTCGCCGCTTTCGAGCATGCGCTCCATCGCGAGCGGGATCGACGCCGCCGACGTGTTGCCGTTCTCGGCGATGTCGCGTGCGACCGGAACCTCGGCCGGCAGCTTGAGCGCCTTGATCATCGCGTCGGTGATCCGCATGTTGGCCTGGTGCGGGATGAACGCGTCCAGTTCCTCGGCCTTGACGCCGGCGGCGTCCAGGGCCTGTTCGCAGACCTTGGCCATCTCCCAGACCGCCCACCGGAAGACCTTCTGGCCCTCCATCTTGAGCGTCGGGAAGTCGCTGCCGGGCGCGTCGCGCAGAACGTCCCAGTCGATGGTCTGGGTGATCGCCTCGGACTGCGCGCCGTCGGAGCCCCACACGACCGGGCCGATGCCCGGGGTGTCGGACGGGCCGACCACGACGGCGCCCGCGCCGTCGCCGAAGATGAACGCGGTGCCGCGGTCCTCCAGGTTGGTCAGGTCGCTCAGGCGCTCGACCCCGATCACCAGAACGTACTGCGCGCTGCCGCCGCGGACCATGTCGCTCGCGAGCGACACGCCGTAGCAGAAGCCCGCGCAGGCCGCGGAGACGTCGAACGCCGCGGCCCGGCCGCCACCCGCCCCGAGGCGGTGGGCGATCTCGGTCGCGATGGCCGGCGTCTGCTTGAGGTGAGTGACCGTCGAGACGATCACACAGCCGATCTGTTCGGCGTCCAGACCCGCGTGCGCGAGGGCCTTGCCGGCCGCCGCGATCGACATCTCGGCGACGGTCTCCTCGGGGGAGGCCCAGCGCCTGGTCTTGATGCCGGAACGCGACTGGATCCACTCGTCGGACGAGTCGATCCGATCCACCAGCTCGGAGTTCGGCACGATCCGAGCCGGACGGTAACCACCGACGCCGAGGATGCGCGCGTGCGCGGCTCCGGCGCGGGGGGTGATGGTAGCGGTCACGCGTGGTCCTCCCGTACGGGTTGCAGCCCGGGCAGGTTTGCCGCCGGGGGCAGAGCGAGTATCACAGCGAGCTCTGCGGGTGGATGCGCAGCAGCGGCATGCCGGGGGCGACCGGGTCGCCGTCCTCGACGAGCCACTCGACCACGGTGCCGCCGTGCGGGACCGTGATCGTCTGCTCGTCGCGGTGCGAGCGCACGGTCGCGACCCGGGAACCGGGGAGCAGCGCGTCGCCGGACCGGATGTCGGTGAGTTCGATGATGCCCTTGAACGGGGCGACGACCAGGCGCCACGTGGGCGAGGCGTCGATGGTGCTCGGGCTGCCGTGCTTCTCGACCAGCGCGCGGGCGGCCTCGAGGTCGTCCGGGGTCTTGAGCGCGACGGTCTCCACGCCGGGCAGGGCGCGCTTGGCGAGACCGGTCAGGGTGCCGGCCGGGGCCACCTCGATGAGTCCGGTGACGCCGAGGTCCTTCATGGTCTCCATGCACAGGTCCCAGCGCACGGGGTTGGAGACCTGGGTGACCAGTCGCTTCACGATGTCGCGGCCGTCGTGCAGCACGGCGCCGTCGGCGTTGGAGATGAACGGCGTGCGCGGGTCGCGCACGGTGACCCCCGGGACGAGCTCCGCCAACCGGTTCACGGCCGGGGCCATGTGCTCGGTGTGGAAGGCGCCCGCGACCGACAACGGGCGTACGCGGGCCTTCTCGGGCGGGTCCGCGGCGAACGCGGCGAGCTGCTCGAGGGTGCCGGCGGCGACGATCTGACCGGCGCCGTTCATGTTCGCCGGGGTCAGGCCGTGCTCGGCGATCTTGGCGAGCACCGTCTCGGGGTCGCCCCCCAGGACCGCGCTCATGCCCGTCTGCGTGACGGCGGCCGCGGCGGCCATGGCCTTGCCGCGCTCGCGCACGATGGTCATCGCCGCCTCGGCGGTGACCACGCCGGTACCGGCCGCGGCGGTCAGCTCGCCGACGCTGTGACCGGCGGCGGCGCCGACCACGCGGTAGGCGTCGGAGGGGTGCGGGAACAGCGCGAGCGCGGCGACCAGACCCGAGGCGACGAGCAGCGGCTGGGCCACCGCCGTGTCGCGGATCTCGTCCGCGTCGGCTTTGGTGCCGTAGTGGATCAGGTCGAGGCCCGTTACGGCGGACCACCAGCGCAGCCGTTCGGCCACGCCGTCGAGGTCGAGCCAGGGGGCGAGGAATCCGGGTGTCTGGGCACCCTGTCCGGGAGCGACGAGTACGAGCACGAGGTCAACCCTCTCTCCTGCCGGGGGTGTGAGCCCCTTATCGGCAGGGACGAAGATCCGATGGCGCTTTTGTCAGTTTCCTACAAAAGAGTCTCGGCTAGGTTTCTATTGCGGCCAATCGACCCAGGATCAGCGAGACCTGGAGCGTGAACGCGGAACGAGTCTCCGTCGGTACGAGTCCGGTAACGTCCACGACACGTCGGAGCCGGTAGCGCACGGTATTGGGGTGCACGAACAGCATCCGCGCGGCCCCTTCCAAACTCGCGGCCTGCTCCAGGTAAACGGAGAGTGTCTCCAGGAGCGCGGAGCCGGCCGCGTGCAGTGGTATGTAGATCTCCTCCACCAACTGCTCGCGGGCCCCCTCGTCGCCCGCGAGCGCGCGTTCGGGCAGGAGATCGTCGGCCGAGACCGGGCGCGGCGCGTCCGGCCACGCGACGCACGCGCGATGGCCCGACATCGCCGCCTGCGCGGAGCGGACGGCGGCCAGCAGATCCGGCACCTCGGGGCCGACCACGACCGGGCCGGGGCCGAACTGGCCGATCAGCGAGCGGGTCGCGCGGATCGGGTCGTCGGTGCCGCCCAGGATCACCACGAGCCGCTCGCCCTGTACACCGGTGAGCACGTTCAGGCGGGCGTGTCGGCCCGCGCGGTGGATCCCGTCGACGACCGCCTGGGCGTCCGCGTCCGGGGCGTTGCCCACCACCACCATGACCGAGTCGGGCGAGCCCCAGCCCAGGGCCGAGGCCCGGGACAGGATCCCCTCGTCGGCCTCGCCGCGCAGCAGCGAGTGCACGACCAGGGCCTCCAGGCGGGCGTCCCACGCGCCGCGCGTCTCGGCGGCGTGCGCGTAGACCTGGGCGGTCGCGAACGCGATCTCGCGGGAGTACAGCAGCAGCGCCTCGCGCAGCACCTGCTCGTAGCCCGGCGCGGCCAGCGTCGCGATCTCGGCCTCGACCACCTCGATCGTGGTCCGGATCAGCTCGACCGTGTGCGGCAGGGTGATCGTGCGGGTCAACTCGCGTGGGGCGGTGCCGAACACGTCGGCGCTGACCTTCTGCGGGGTCTCCGGATGCCGGAACCACTCGGTGAACGCGGAGATGCCGGCCTGCGCCACCAGGCCGATCCACGACCGGTTGTCGGCGGGCATGTTCCGGTACCAGGGGAGCGCCTCGTCCATCTTGGCCAGTGCCGCCCCGGCCAGTGCGCCGGCGGATTTCTCGAGCCTGCGGACGGTCGCGGCGCGCAAATCGGGCTTGGAACTCACCGGGCCATCATCCTCTGCCTATTGGGCGACTTCGTCGCCGGCACGCGAGGCACCGCTTTTTCTTTCCCCGCAAGGTCGATCACGAGGTCCTGGTCGTGTCGTGGGCGGCGACGCGTCTGCGTTCGCGGTCGGCCAGGGCGCCGTGTAGGACTGCCGCGTACACCGCTCGGGCCAGGCGGGCGCCCCATGGCGAGCGGGGGCCGCCGAAGGGTTCCGGCGGGATGCCGGGAGCCGGGGTGTGGGCTGCGACGCACACCGCGTCAGAGGGCGTTCCGGTGCACGCGTAGCCCGCGTCGAGCAGGGCCTGCACCTTCGCCTCGGTGACCGTGGCCACCGCGTTGACCAGGGCCGCGTCGGACAACGCGACCGGGACGGCGGCCACGATGTTGATCGTGCCGGGCGGCGGGGAACCGGCGGCGCCCTCGGCCGGGGAGGCGGCCCAGGTCGGGAGGCCGACGCCGGTCGTGACGGCCGCCTCGGCGCCCTCGTCCGCGCCGTACGTCCAGGCCGCGACCTCGGCGGCGGTCAGCAGACCCACCCCGGTGCCGGTCAGACCGAGCGGCGCGGCGACCTCACCCAGATGGGTCACCGGATCCATCCGGTCGTAGCCGGGCCGCACCTGCATGTTCAGCACCCACGCCCGCTCGCCGATGCCGCCGCCGAGCAGCGCCGAGGACGCCATCCGCCGGCCGGGACCGGCCCGCCACACCAACGCCGGCCGGCGTGTGCCGTCCTCGTCCCGGTAGACCAGCTCGGGACGGAGCAGGGCCGCGCCCTCGCGCGGCTGGGGGATCGTGCTCACGCGGGCCCCTCCTCGACGTCCTCGACGTCGACGTCCCGACCGATCCTTGGCGGCCGGATCAGGTGCACCTGGGGGCGCCCGTCCGGGCCCGGCTCGACCGACACGTGTGCCTGGTAGTGCTCGGCGATCGACTCCGGGGTGAGCACCTCGGCGGCCGAACCCGACGCCACCGCGCGCCCGTCGACCAGCATCAGCAGCCGGTCCGCGTACTGCGCGGCGACCCCGAGGTCGTGCAGCGTGGTGACCACCGTGAGCCCGTCGTCGCGGCGCAACCCGTCCACGATCTCCAGCACCTGCTGCTGATGGCCCAGGTCGAGCGCGGTCGTCGGCTCGTCCAGCAGCAGCACCGGCGCCTGCTGGGCCAGGGCCCGCGCGAGCACCACCCGCTGCCGCTCGCCGCCGGACAGCCGGCCCACCTCGCGGTCGGCGAACGGGCCCAGGTCCAGGCGCTCGATCACCTCGTCGGTGATCGCCCGGTCGCGTCGTCCGGGCCGGGCCAGGTAGCCCAGGTGCGGGGTACGGCCCAGGAGGATGTACTCGTGCACCGGCATCTGCGGCGGCACCACCGGGCTCTGCGCGGTGTACGCGATCCCGCGCCCCAGCTCGCGCTGCGACAGCCCGCGCACCGCCCGGCCGTCCACGCCGATCTCGCCCAGGTAGGGCAGCAGGCCCGCGATCGCCTTGAGCAGCGTCGACTTGCCCGCGCCGTTGGGGCCGATCACCGCGAGCCACTCGCCGGGCGCGATGTCGGCGTCCACCCCGCGCAGGACCGGGACCCGGTCGCGGTCCACGCCGGTGCCCCGCAGCGTCAACCGCGCGCTCACACGTCCACCCCCCGCGTGCCGCGCAACACGAACACGAAGAACGGCGCGCCCACGAACGCGGTCACCACGCCGATCGGCAGCTCGCCGGGGGCGGTGAGCGTGCGCGCGACGATGTCGGTGAGCACCAGGAACGCCGCGCCGCACAGCAGCGACATCGGCAGCACGCGCCGATAGCTGCCGCCCACGAAGCGCCGGACGATGTGCGGCACGACGATCCCGACGAAGCCGATCAGGCCGCTGATCGCGACCGCCGACGCGGTCGCGAGGGACGCCGCGATCAGCACCACCAGACGCACCCGCCCGGCACGCACGCCGAGCCCGGCGGCCTCCTCGTCGCCCACCGACATGACGTCGAGCAGCCGCCCGTGCGCCAGCATCACGAAGACGCTGACCAGCGCGTACGGCAGGATCATCCGCAGTTCGCTCCAGCCGATGCCGGAGAGTCGGCCGAAGATCCACGAGTAGATCCGGCGCAGCTCGTCGGTGTTGGCGGACTGCACATAGGTCTGCGCGGCGGACAGGAACTGGGCCACCGCGACGCCCGCGAGCACGAGGTTGGCGGTGCCCGAGGACCGGCTCGCGGTCGCGCCGAGCACATAGGCGAGCAGCACCCCGCCCATCGCGCCCACGAACGCCGCGAGCGGCACGACCGGGACGCCGGCCGCGCTCTCGCCGTCCGCGTACACGATCACCAGCGTCGCGCCCAGGCCGGCGCCGGACGCGGCGCCGAGCAGGTACGGGTCGGCGAGCGGATTGCGGAAGACGCCCTGGTAGCCGGCGCCGGCCATGGCGAGCAGGCCGCCGACGGTCACCGCGGCCAACACGCGGGGCAGCCGCAGATCCATCAGGACCGAGTACTGCACGGGCGACAGGCCGTCGTCCAGGTCGACGAAGGGCAACCGGTCGAGCAGGGCCAGGACGACGCCCCTCGCGGGCAGGTCGGCCGCGCCCACGGTCAATCCGAGCACGACGACACCGACCAGCAGCACGCCCGTGAACACCAGGGGCAGCACCGCCGGCCGGTGCCGGGTGCGAACGGGATCCTTCACGAAGTGGACGTCAGCCCTGCGTCGCACCGGCCTTGGTGACCGCGTCCCCCACGGCCCGGACCAGCTCCACCACGCGCGGGCCCCACCGGGAGGCGATGTCGTCGTCGAGCGCGACCACGCCGCCCTTCTGCACTGCGGTCACCTTGTCCCAGCCGGGTCGCTTGCCCACGACCTCGGCGTTCTGGCCGCAGCACTTGGTGTCGGCGAGGAAGACCAGGTCGGGGTTGGCCTGCACGAGGTATTCGGCGGACAGCTGCGGATAGCCGGTGCCTGCCTTGTCCGCCTCGTCCGCGATGTTCTTCAGGCCGAACTGCGCGTACACCTGCCCGATGAAGGTCTTGGACGTCGAGGTGTACAGGGTGTTGTCCAGCTCGTGGAAGTAGGTGAGCTGCTTCGCGGGCTTGGGGGTCTTGGCGACAACGGCCGCGATGTCGGTCTTCATCCGCGCCGCGACCTCGCCGGCCTCCTTGGTGTGGCCGGTGGCCGTACCCAGGGTGTTCAGCTGCGTGTACGTGTCGTCGAACGACTTCGCGGCCGGCGTCAGCACGACCGGGATCTTCAGCTTGTTCAGCGCCGAGACCAGGCCGTCGGTGTCGTCGGAGGCCACCACCAGGTCGGGCGTGTAGTTCGTGATCGCCTCGATGTTGGGCTTGAAGCCCGACAGCTTGGTCTTGGGCGCGGTCGCCGGGAAGTTCGACTGGTCGTCGACGGCGGTGACCTGGCCGCCGGCACCGATCGCGAACAGCATCTCGGTCGCGCTCGGCGCCAGCGAGACGATCTTCTTCGGCGCGGCCGGGATGGTGACCTTCGCGCCGTTCGAGTCGACGGTCGCGGGGAACGCCTTGGCGTCCGCGGCGGCACCCGGCGTCGACGGCGTGCCCACGTCCTTCTTGTCCTTCGAGTCGTCCGAGTCACCGCAACCGGTGAGGACGAGCGCGCCGAGCAGCAGCACGGCGGCGGAACGAAGCAGGGGAACGGATCTCAACGAAGTCTCCAGGTCCTCGGGCGCGACAGGCTTCGGGACCCGTGGAGACGGATCGCCCCTCCTGCGAGGCCGATGTCGTCGGTGTGCGGACGAGGCGACCTGGCTCGTCCCCGCGGCCCTGGGCCGGGCGGGGCATCACAGTTGCGGGACAGCACCGGGATCACACCGGACTTCGCTGCGTTCGACACCGTCGGCGACAACCGGCCGCCGACGGGCGAACGATATCAACGGGGCTGTTCACCCTCGGTGACGGGGGCCGGTTTCGGGTCGATCCCTCCCCAACCGGTGGGGAACAGGCGACGCCGGGTCCGTGGTTGAAGGGGCCATGACCCGCTTCGACGTGCGCAGGGCCGGCGACCGCTTCCACACGCGTGCCGGGTGGCTCGACTCACACCACAGTTTCTCCTTCAGCCGGCACTACGCGCCGGACAACACCCACTTCGGACTGCTCCTGGTCAGCAACGACGACGTCGTGGCCCCGGGCACCGGCTTCGACACCCACCCGCACCGGGACATGGAGATCGTCACGTGGGTCCTGTCGGGCGCCCTCGTGCACCAGGACTCCGAGGGGCACAGCGGGATCATCCACCCCGGCCTCGCCCAACGGATGAGCGCGGGCAGGGGCATCCTGCACTCGGAGCGGAACGACGCCGTCGGCGCGCCCGAGCCGGTGCACTTCGTTCAGATGTGGGTGGTTCCGGACGAGGGTGGGATCACCCCCGGCTACGAGCAGCTCGACGTCCGGGCGGAGCTCGACCGCGGTGGCCTGGTCCCGATCGCCTCCGGGCGCCCGGGCCACGACGCGGCGATCCGGATCCACCAGAAGGACGCCGCGCTGCACGTCGCACGGCTTCCCGCGGGCGGCACCGCCACTCTCCCGTACGCCCCGTTCGCGCACGTGTTCGTCGCGCGTGGGATCGTCGACCTCGAAGGCGCGGGACCGCTGGCCGCGGGCGACGCGGTCCGGATCACGGACGCCCAGGGGCAGCGGATCACGGCGCTGCCGGACACCCCCGCCGAGGTCCTGGTGTGGGAGATGCACGCGGAGCTGGTCGACGCGTGAGCATTCGTGCTTGCTTGGAGTGCGCTCCAACTCCGTAGCGTTCCCGACACGCCCGCCCCACCGGGGCGGGCTTCCCACCGGAGGCATCATCATGACGGCCGTGCGGCTGAGCACCCCCGACGACTACGAGGTCGGGAAGTACTCGATCGGCGAGGTGGTCGAGCGCACCGGCCTGACGGCACACACGCTGCGCTGGTACGAGCGGATCGGCCTGATGCAGCACGTGAGCCGCGAAGGCCCCCGGACGGGACGAGACGGGAACGGGCGGGGAAGTCGGCGGCGCTACAGCGATCACGACCTCACCTGGCTGGAGTTCGTCGGCAAGATGCGGCTGACCGGGATGCCGGTCGCGGACATGATCCGCTACGCGGAGCTGGTCCGCGCGGGCGATCACACCCGGGCCGCGCGCCGACAGCTGCTGGTGGACCACCGCGAGGAGGTCCGCAATCGGATCAGCGATCTCCAGAGCTGCCTGCTCGTCATCGACTACAAGATCGAGACGTACGCGGAGAGCGATGACGATGAACACTCTGAAGCTGGGTAACGACGGCCCCGAGGTCTTCGCCCAGGGGCTGGGCTGCATGGGCATGAGCGCTTTCTACACCGGCGCCGAGCACAACGAGTCGGTGGCCACCCTGGAGCGCGCGCTCGACCTGGGCGTGACCCTGTTCGACACGTCGGACGTCTACGGCCCGCACACCAACGAGGAACTGCTCGGCGGCTTCCTCGCCGAGGGCGGCCGGCGCGAACGGATCACGCTCGCGAGCAAGTTCGCGATCACCGTCTCGCCCGAGGGCGAGCGCGAGATCCGCGGCGACGCGGCCTACGTCAGGCAGGCCGCAGAGGCGAGCCTGCGCCGGCTGCGCACCGACGTGATCGACCTCTACTACATGCACCGCCGCGACGTCCGGGTCCCGATCGAGGAGACCGTCGGCGCGATGGCGGAGTTGGTCCAAGCGGGCAAGGTGCGACACCTGGGCCTGTCCGAGGTCACCGCCAAGGAACTGCACGCCGCCGCCGCGGTGCACCCGATCGCCGCGGTGCAGTCGGAATGGAGCCTGTTCACCCGCGACATCGAGGCGAGCGTGGTGCCCGCCGTGCGCGAGGTCGGCGCCGCGCTGGTGGCCTACTCGCCGCTCGGCCGGGGCTTCCTGACCGGCGCCTGGGCCGCCGCCGAGACGCTGCCCGAGGGCGACTTCCGCCGCTTCCAGCCGCGCTTCACCGGCGCCAACGCCGCCGCGAACGCCGCGATACTGGAGCCGGTCCGGGTGATCGCCGCCGCGCACGGCGCGACGCCGGCGCAGGTCGCGCTCGCCTGGGTGCAGTCGCGCACCCGGGCGTGGGGCCTGTCGGTCGTGCCGATCCCGGGGACGACCAAGCGGCACCGCCTCGAAGAGAACGTGGCGGCCGTCGACCTGGTCCTGACCGAGGCCGAACTCGCCGCACTGGAGCCGATCGCCGCACAGGTCTCCGGCGACCGCTACCCGAACATGGCGGCGACGTTCAACGACCGCGACTGATTCGCCGGCCCCGAGGCCGCCCCACCCGGGGCGGCCGCGGGCGGGTGGTCTCAGGCGGGGCGGTCTCAGGCGGGGTGGCGACCCTCGCGCTCCAGGCGGGCGACCACTTCCGGGCGCAGCATGTTCTCGAAGCCCGAGTCCGTGATCCGGCGGGCCAGCGCCGAAGGCGTCGTGTTCAAGGCCGTCGCCGCCGCGATCAGGTCCCAGCCGCTCGCGTGCAGCACCGACAGCAGGTGCCCCCGGCGGACCTGGGCCGCGGACAACAGGAACGTCTTGCAGTAGGCGAGCCGGCCGTCCTCGTGGACGATCCGCTCACCGATGTGGTTCTCCGCGTCCAGGCGGAACGACGGGAGAAAGCGCGAGAGTTCGTACGGTCCCAGCCGGTACACGAATCGGTGGGTGTAGGCGTCCTCGCCGGTCAGCCCCGAAACCATCAGGTCGTGGAACCGCCCCCACCCCTCGTGCTGGGCGGCCGCCTCGCGGCGCAGGTCCGCGAGCGAGGACACCCGATCGGCATCGATCGCCGCGACGAAGTCCGGTACCGCGTCGACGTAGTTCGCGTAGTGGAACAACGCCTCCCCGAACATGTCCTCCAGCACGGTCGCGTGCAGCGCCCGATAGTCCATCGGGTTCGGCACCACGAATACGCTCGCCGGCGCGTCCGCCACGAACAGCGCGACGCCGCACTGGCCCGGATGGATCTCGAACACCCTGAGCGCGTCCGCCAATCCGCGCACCCAGGCCCCGCAGAACGCCTCCTCCATCCGCGGCGACAGGCCCTGGCGCACGGCCCGGTCGGTCCACTCCTCCCACACCATCGCGGGGCCGCCGAAGTGCAGCGCGAGATAGCCCTCCATCGCGAGATGCATCGGCAGGAAGCGCAGCCGGTTGCCGTCCACCCCGCGGGCCATCCGCCGCAACACGCGCTTGGGCGCCCGCACCTTCGCCCGGCGCGGCGTCGCCGGCCGCTCCTGGAGCTGCGTCCCGAAGGCCGCCGAGGGGGCCTCGCCCGAGTCCCACGACGCCACGAACGCGTGCGGGACGAAGGAGCGGTAGAACGTGCCGTCGCCGACGTCGACGATCGAGGGGTCCCCGGCCCCGTACACGCGTTGGTCCAGGCGCAGGTCGGTGATCGGCTCGTCCCGGACCAGCGGCACGAGCCGGACCGCGCCCCACACCTGAGCGGGACGCGCGGTCAGCCCAGTCAACGCGAATTCGCTCATCACACCGCCTCCTTTCGGCTCCGAAAACGGTCCTGACGGTCCGCCAGATAGCGGTGCAGCTCGTCGAACCCGGCCCGCCCCTCGGCGAAGCGCGCCAGCTCGACCAGCGCCGGGACGTCCTCGGCGTCGCGAACGCCCACCGTCGGCACGCTCGCCGACAGCCGCTTCACGTCGAACCCCTCCGCGTCGTACACCGGGTTCAGGTGCACCACCGTGGTCGCCGCCTCGGGATCCAACCGCTCGCGCCACACCCGCAGCACCTCGGCGGCCAGCCCCGGCGGGCTGTTGTCCCACCCGTCCGAGACCACGACCAGGCGCTCGGGCGCGAGCTCGAGCGCGTCCAGGAGCCGCTCGCCGAGCGGCGTGGGCCCGCTCGGCCGCACGAACAGGGGATCGTGCGCACCCGAGGTCCACAGCCCCGTGAAGTCCGCGGCGAGCGCCCGCAACAGGTAGTGGCACGCGAGCGCGACGGCCAGCGGCCGCTGCCGCTTCGCCGTCGACCCGAACGACGAGAAGCTGTCGTCGAGCACCGCGACCACCCGCCCCCACGAACCGGCCGATTCACCGGCCACCCGGTGCGCGGCGGTGCTCAACGCCCCATGCAGCTCGTCGTGCCGGGCCACGCGCGTCGCGTGCGGCAGCGACAGGACGTACGACGCGAGCCGGGTCAGCGGCATCACGGCCGGCTCCGCCTTGACCGCCCCGGCCCCGGCCCGCTCGCCGGCTCCCTGCAGGCGCAACCGCTCCAGGCGGGTCAACCGCGGCGCGATCTTCTCCAGGAACTGCGCGCGCTTGATCCCGTGCTTGGAGGCGAGCCCCTCGGCGACCGTGTACGGCAGGTCGTACAGCGCGGTCGCCGAATAGTGCGCCTGACGCCAGGTCTCGAACAGCCCCGTCGTGAACACCGGGACCTTGCGGGTGGCCGTGAACAGGAACGCCCCGGTCTCGTCGGGCACGTCCAGGTGCGCGTGCCGCACGGTCGCCTTGACCCCGGTCCGATACTTCACCGCGTCGAAGACCGGGTCGCGGCGCTGCGCCGTCCAGTCCCGCATGATCGCGCGCGTGCGGCGGTTGTTGACGCCGCGCCGAGCCAGTTCGCGAAAGAGCTTGTAGACCCGCTGAGGGGCCATCAGTTCGAGCCGGCGGGCGATCAGTTCGCCTTCGCGGCGACGCACCCGGGGGGTCAGGTCACGGCTGGACTCCAGCAGGTGTCGCACGATCAGCGCCGCGTTGAAGTCGTTGACGTCCAGCGCGAGGGTCGCCGCGTACAGCTCGCGGTAGTTGCCGAGCACGTACTCGTGCAGGAAGCCGACCGACAGCCGCTGCGCGTCGGCGTCGTCGCGGAACTCGCGCTGTCCGGTGGACGTCACGGCCGCGTTGACGAACATCACCACGTCCTCGCACGCGGCCAGCTCCCGGCGATCCACGACGTGTCCTCTCGGCCGAACAGGCAAAAGCCGGCCGGGGAATGGAGGCGCGAACAGCGAAGGGGCGCTTAAGAGGCGATTCCGAAAGTCGCAGCCGAAGTCCCGCGGCCGGCGATCCCGAGTCTAGGCACACCCGACCGCGAAGGCTCGGGAATATCGACTGCGGCCCCGGTCCGTCTTCGGACCGGGGCCGCAACTACCGCTTCGGATCAGGCGTCGCCGCCGACCGTTCCCACGCCGGCCGCCTTGACGTCCAGGAGTTCGTACTGCTGGATCGCCTTCGACACGATTCCGGGCTCGATCTCGCCGCGTCGGGCCAGCTCGGACAGCACGCCCACCACGACGGACTCGGTGTCCACGTGGAAGAAGCGCCGGGCCGCGCCGCGCGTGTCCGCGAAGCCGAAGCCGTCGGTGCCCAGCGACGCGAAGTCGGCCGGGACCCACCGCGAGATCTGGTCCGGCACGGCCCGCATCCAGTCGCTGACCGCCACCACCGGGCCGGGACGGCCGTCGAGTACTCGGGTCACGTACGGGATGTGCGGCTCGGCCTCGGGGTGGAGCAGGTTGTGCTCCTCCGCCGCGACCGCGTCGCGCCGCAGCTCGTTCCAGGACGTGGCCGACCAGACGTCGGCGACCACGTTCCAGTCCTCGGCGAGCAGCTTCTGCGCTTCCAGCGCCCACGGCATACCGACACCGGAGGCGAGGATCTGGGCGCGCAGCGCGCCCTGCTTGGCGGGACCTTCCTGGTACAGGTACAGACCCTTGAGGATGCCGTCCACGTCGACGTTCTCGGGCTCCGCCGGCTGCGCGATGGGCTCGTTGTAGACCGTCATGTAGTAGAAGACGTCCTCGGCGTCCGGGCCGTACATCCGGCGCAGACCGTCCTGGACGATGTGCGCGACCTCGTACGAGAACGCCGGGTCGTAGGCCACACAGGCCGGGTTCGTGGAGGCCAGCAGCTGCGAGTGGCCGTCCGCGTGCTGCGTACCCTCACCGGTCAGCGTGGTGCGACCCGCCGTGGCGCCGAGCACGAAGCCGCGGCTGAGCTGGTCGGCCATCTGCCAGAACTGGTCGCCCGTGCGCTGGAACCCGAACATCGAGTAGAAGACGTACACGGGGATCATCTGCTCGCCGTGCGTCGAGTACGTCGATCCCGCGGCGATCAGCGAGGCCACACAACCGGCCTCGGAGATGCCGTCGTGCAGCATCTGACCCTGCGCCGACTCCTTGTACGACAGGAGCAGCTCACGGTCCACCGAGTCGTAGGTCTGCCCGTGCGGGTTGTAGACCTTGGCCGTCGGGAACATGGCGTCCATGCCGAAGGTGCGGTACTCGTCCGGCGCGATCGGCACGAAACGCTTGCCGATCTCGGGGTCGCGCATCAGGTCCTTGAGCAGCCGAACGAACGCCTGCGTCGTGGCGACCGGCTGCTTCGAGCCCTTCTTCAGCACCTTGTAGACCGGGTCGCCGGGGAGCTTGAGCGGCTTGGACCGGTCGAGCCGCTGCGGCAGCGAACCACCGAGCGCGGCGCGCCGCTCGCGCATGTACTCCATCTCCTCGGACTTCTCACCGGGGTGGAAGTACGGGGGGACGTCGCCTTCGAGCTGCTCGTCCGTGATCGGCAGGTAGAGCCGGTCGCGGAACGCCTTCAGGTCCGACTTGGTGAGCTTCTTCATCTGGTGCGTGGCGTTGCGCGACTCGAAGTTCGGGCCGAGCGTCCACCCCTTCACCGTCTGCGCCAGGATCACCGTCGGCTGGCCGACGTGCTCGCGAGCCGACTTGAAGGCCGCGTAGACCTTGCGGTAGTCGTGCCCGCCGCGGCCCAGCTTCTGGATGTCCTCGTCGGACAGGTCCTGCACCATGCGGCGCAGGCGCGCGTCGTCGCCGAAGAAGTGCTCGCGCACGTACGAACCGGACTCCACCGCGTACGTCTGGAACTGGCCGTCGGGCGTCGTGTTCATCTTGTTCACGAGCGCGCCGTCGGTGTCCTGCGCGAGCAGCGGGTCCCAGTCGCGACCCCAGACGACCTTGATCACGTTCCAGCCGGCGCCGCGGAAGTACGACTCCAGCTCCTGCATGATCTTGCCGTTGCCGCGCACCGGGCCGTCGAGCCGCTGCAGGTTGCAGTTGATGACGAACGTGAGGTTGTCGAGTTCCTCACGCGCCGCCAGCCCGATGTTGCCCAACGACTCCGGCTCGTCCATCTCGCCGTCGCCGAGGAAGGCCCAGACGTGGCTGCGCGAGGTGTCCTTGATGTTCCGGTTGTGCAGGTACCGGTTGAACCGGGCCTGGTAGATCGCCCCGAGCGGGCCGAGGCCCATCGAGACGGTCGGGAACTCCCAGAACTCGGGCATCATCCGCGGGTGCGGGTAGCTCGGCAGCCCGTTGGGGGCGGCCGACTTCTCCTGGCGGAAGCCGTCCAGCTGAGCTTCGCTGAGGCGTCCTTCCAGGAAGGCACGTGCGTAGATGCCGGGAGACGCGTGTCCCTGGAAGTAGATCTGGTCGCCCGACTCCCCGTGGTCCTTGCCGCGGAAGAAGTGGTTGAAGCCGACCTCGTACAGGCTCGCCGAGGACGCGTAGGTGGCGATGTGACCGCCGACCCCGAGTCCGGGGCGGTTCGCCCGCGACACCATGATCGCGGCGTTCCATCGGACGAACGCACGGATGCGCCGTTCGATGTTCTCATCGCCGGGGAACCAGGGCTCGCTCTCCGGGGCAATCGTGTTGATGTAGTCCGTGCTGCGCAGGGCCGGCACGCCGACCTGTCGTTCACGGGCCCGTTCGAGCAGCTTGAGCATGATGTAGCGGGCTCGCTGGCGGCCCTGCTCGTTGATGACTGCGTCCAGCGACTCCAGCCATTCCCCGGTCTCGTTCGGATCGATGTCGGGGAGCTGGCTCGGGAGGCCGTCGCTGATGATCGAGAAGCGCTCTCGTCCGGAAGCCACGCTGTTCCTTCGCCTTATCGGTAGATGGGGACCCTCCCCGCGAGAGCGGGGTCGACCACCCTGAGCGGTGTCGCGCCGTCCCCATCGTGGTACCCGGACGTGGATCCGTCATCTCTACCGACCGGTAATGGACCGGCGGGGTGCCCGCCTGCGCCACATGTACCGAGCCCGATCCGTGTTCGGTTACCGCGAAAGGAGCGGAGCTGCCCTGATCGTCCGACTGTCGCCGGACGCTCCACGCGGCGGTTCTCGATTGCGGGGTGATGCAATCGTGAACCTCCAAGACCTTACGCCGACTCTCTTACGCACAGCGCACTGGCGTAGTTCCCTGGGGGGTGTGGGTGCTTTCGCACCCCTTCGACCAGGAGGTCAGAGCCATGCGGGCACAGATCGGCGACCGGCTCCACGTGCACGGGAACACGGTCGGCCGCGCGGATCGATTCGGGGAGATCGTCGAGGTCAGGGGCCCGGACGGGGCACCGCCGTACGTGGTCCGGTTCGAGGACGGGCACACCGGGCTGGTGATCCCCGGCGCGGACGCGGTGATCGAGCGGTTCGGAGGTGCCGACCCGGCCGCGGGGCGGCCCCGGCGGACCTGGTGAGTTTTCGTCTGTCAGGCTGGACCCTCGAATACGTTGCGTGATCCATGCCTGCTGGGGGTAGCTTCCGCACAGCACGCCGTGTGGCGTTTGCGCGAGTACGTGACCTGGGTACTTGCGCGAACAGCCTGGCGCGTGTGGACTTACGCGCGTGAGCCCCGAAGCGTTGTGGGGCCGGACAAGGGAGGTTAATTCGTGAGCGCGACCGCGGACCACGCGGAAGAACGGGCCAACTCGGCCGTTCGACTTGGGTTCCAGCCCGGACAGGTGGTCCAGGAGCTCGGTTACGACGACGACGTGGACGAGGAGCTGCGCGAGGAGATCGCGGAGCTCACCGGAACCGAACTCGTTGATGAGGACTACGAGGAAGACGTTGCCGACGTCGTTCTGTTGTGGTTCCGGGAGGACGACGGCGATCTTGTCGACACCCTCGTGGATGCCCTCGCCACGCTCACGGATGGCGGCCATATCTGGCTGCTGACCCCGAAGACCGGCCGGGACGGATATGTAGAACCCGCTGATATCGGTGAGGCCGCGCCGACGGCGGGCTTGGCCCGTACGACGAGTTTCGCCGCTGTAAAGGACTGGTCGGCGACCCGTCTGGTGTCGCCGAAGGCGGTGCGCAGCGGCAAGAAGTAACCCACGCCACTGCGGTCGAAGCAGACGAGTGCGAGGCCCCGCCCGGTGAGAATCATCACCGGGTGGGGCCTCGCTGCGTGCGTGCCGCGTGCGTGTGTTCGGGGCGGCGCGGTCAGCTCTTGGCCCGGCCCAGGGCCGGCAGCAGCGCGGCGACCCGGCCGACGCCGCCGAGCGCGCTCGCGGTCAGCCGCAGCGCCGGGCCGCCGGGCAGGCCCGGGACGTGGTCGAGCAGCGGGGCGAGCGCGAGCAGGCCCGGGAGGCGGTACGGCTTGAGGTCGCGCCGGGCGAGCAGGGCGGGTACGGCACGTCGGCCCGCGGACGCGTCCAGGAGCAGGGCGGCGCTGCGCGCCTCGACGGCGGGCAGGTTCGGCCGACCCGGGGGCAGGCGGAAGACCTCCCAGCCGGTCGCGGCGGTGCCGGGCGCGGCGAAGCCCCAGCCGCCGCCGGGCACCGCGAGTCCGGTGCGGGCGCGGACGCCGTGTCGGGCCGCGAGCGCGCCGGTGATGTCGGCGAGGGCGAGCAGGCCCGCGTCGAGCAGCTCGGGGGCGGGCTCGGCGGGTGCGGCCGGGTCCAGGTCGAGCGCGTGTACGGCGAGTTCGTAGGCGATCGCGCCGAGCTGGGTGAGCAGCGGTACCGGGCCGACCTGCGAACCGGTGCGGGCCAGGGCCAGGGCCGGTTCGTGCGTGGTGGCGTCGAAGGCCGCGGCGAGTCGGGCGCGGCCGTCGTCGAGCGCGGCGAGCAGCTCCTCGCGGGTCGCGTCGCGGTGGTTGTCGACCAGGCGCGCGTTGACGTCGTCCTGATCCATCGGGGCCGCGTCGGGGGCGCGTTCGCCGCGGGCCTCGGCGAGCAGGCGCACCAGCAGCGGAGCCTCGGGCCAGGACGCGAGGTGGGTGAGCACCGCGCGACCGTCCCAGCCCGGCAGCCGCGACGGCGCGTCGAGGTCGGTCCGGGCGGCCAGGTCACGGAAGGCGTCCCACGCGACGAGGGCTCGCGCGCGTTGCTCCGCCGGGGGCATCGAAGCTGTGCCCCAAGGGCCGCTCACGATCTCGATCGAGGACATGCCCGCATCCTGCCCGCTCCCCCCGAACCCGAAAGCCGGACCCCACCCACACCCGCAGCCGTCCCGCCCGATCCAGCCGGTCCGGCGCTTGCGGACGCATCCGGCGCGGTCCGGCCAAATCGGCCCGTCCGGCGTTTGAGGACATATCGGCCGCAGGCCGGCCCGATCCAGCCGGTCCGGCGCTTGAGGACGCATCCGGCGCGGTCCGGCCAAATCAGCCCGTCCGGCGTTTGAGGACATATCGGCCGCAGGCCGGCCCGATCCAGCCGGTCCGGCGCTTGAGGACGCATCCGGCGCGGTCCGGCCAATCCAGCCCGTCCGGCGTTTGAGGACGCATCGGCCGCAGGCCGGCCCGACCCAGCCCGTCCGGCGCTTGAGGACACCCGCCCACCCACCGCGCCGAAGGCCCACGAGCACGGCCGCCCAGAACCCTCCCGCGCCCCCGGGCTAGGCTCGCTGAGCCCAGCGCCCAGAACCAAGGAGAACCGCACCATGGCCGTCGAGATCGGCAGCAAGGCCCCCGAGTTCGAGCTCAAGAACCAGCACGGCGAGATCGTTCGGCTCGCGGACTTCCGCGGGCAGAAGAACGTCGTCCTCGTCTTCTACCCGTTCGCGTTCACCGGCGTGTGCACCGGCGAGCTGTGCGCGCTGCGCGACGACCTGCCCAACTTCCAGAACGACGACGTGCAGGTTCTGGCCGTGTCCTGCGACGCGCCGTTCTCGCTGCGCGTGTTCGCCGAGCAGGAGGGCTACGAGTACCCGCTCCTGTCGGACTTCTGGCCGCACGGCGGGACCGCGCAGGCGTACGGCGTCTTCGCCGAGGACAAGGGCTGCGCCGTGCGCGCGACCTTCGTCATCGACAAGGAGGGCGTCGTGAAGTGGAGCGTCGTCAACGCGATACCCGACGCGCGCGACCAGGCGGAGTACCTCAAGGCCCTGGCCGCGGTCTGATTCGACGCGCGTGCGGGGGTTCTCCGGCCGGTTCGGGCGTAGGCCGGGCCGGGTCGGGGTACCCCTGCCGCGGCGAGACCTCCCGCCGGCCAGGAACTCCTGACTAGGATCGGCGCGTTGTCACGTCAGTACGCGAAAATTCCGGGGCACCTCGTGCTCCACGATCTTTTGGAGGACTCGTGGGAGTCAGCCTGAGCAAGGGCGGAAACGTCTCGCTCTCGAAGGAGGCTCCGGGCCTGACCGCTGTTCTCGTCGGCCTGGGCTGGGATGTGCGGACGACCACCGGCACGGACTTCGACCTCGACGCGAGCGCGATCATGCTCAACGCGAGTGGTCAGGCCCCGTCGGATGGGCACTTCGTCTTCTTCAACAACCTCAAGAGCCCCGACCAGTCGGTCGAGCACACCGGTGACAACACCACCGGTGAGGGCGAGGGCGACGACGAGGCACTCAAGGTCAACCTGGCGGGCGTCCCGACGGACATCGAGCGGATCGTGTTCCCGGTCTCGATCTACGACGCGGAGACGCGCCAGCAGAGCTTCGGCCAGGTTCGCAACGCGTTCATTCGCATCGTGAACCAGGCCGACAACAACGAGCTCGCTCGTTACGACCTCACCGAGGACGCGTCGACCGAGACCGCGATGGTCTTCGGCGAGCTGTACCGCAACGGCGCGGAGTGGAAGTTCCGCGCGGTGGGCCAGGGCTACGCCTCCGGCCTGCGGGGCATTGCCAAGGACTTCGGGGTCAACGTCTGATAGCCGGATGACACGAACGCCCGCCGACCGCTCACGCGGTCGGCGGGCGTTCGTCGTCCCGAGCCCGGGTGGGCGCCCTCGTACGGCCGTCAAATGTGCTCCTGTACACGCCTTGAGCTGTGCAAAAAGGGGGTCCGGCCGAGTCGAGGGCGTGGCAAGGTTGAACCGAATGTACGACGATCAGGAGGATTCGATGGGGGTCACCCTCGCAAAGGGCGGAAACGTCTCGCTGAGCAAGGCCGCACCCAACCTCACCAATGTCCTGGTGGGCCTGGGGTGGGACGCGCGTGCCACGACGGGCGCCTCGTTCGACCTGGACGCGAGTGCGCTGCTGTGCGGCGGTGCGGGCAAGGTGCTGGGCGACGATTACTTCGTCTTCTACAACAACCTCAAGAGCCCCGACAACTCGGTCGAGCACACCGGCGACAACCTCACGGGCGACGGCGACGGGGACGACGAGGTCATCCTCGTCGACTTGATGGCCGTTCCCGAGCAGGTCGAGAAGGTGGTGTTCCCGGTCTCGATCTACGACGCCGAGATGCGCGGGCAGACCTTCGGTCAGGTTCGCAACGCGTACATCCGGATCGTGAACCAGGCCGACAACAACGAGCTCGCGCGTTATGACCTCACCGAGGATGCGTCAAGCGAGACAGCCATGATCTTTGGAGAACTTTACCGATACCAGGGGGAGTGGAAGTTCCGCGCAGTAGGGCAGGGGTACGCTTCGGGCCTGCGGGGGATCGCTCTCGACTTCGGCGTCAGCGTGCAGTGAGGTTCGCTGACGGCATGTCAGGGTCGGTCACCCGGTGGGGCCGGCCCTGACGTCCATCCCGAGGCTTTTCGAGCGGGCGGACGAGGACCGGTCTTCCTGATGACCCACCCAGAGTTGCAAATCCCAGGTAGATAAGGACCTCATCCGTGGTAATGCGTACGTTCGGCTGGTCGTTCGGCGTGACGGCGGCGGGTCTCGCCGTCGCCGCCTATTTCTGGGGGTGGACCGGATTCAGCATCGTGCTGATCCTGTCGATCCTCGAAATCTCGTTGTCGTTCGACAACGCTGTAGTAAACGCCACGATCCTCAAGAAGATGAATGCCTTCTGGCAGAAGATGTTCTTGACGATCGGTATTTTGATCGCCGTCTTCGGCATGCGGCTCGTGTTCCCGCTGTTGATCGTCAGTCTCACCGCCGGCATGTCGCCGACGGACGTCGTGGACCTCGCGTTCCACGACGACAAGATGATCGACGGGATGACCTACGCGGATCACCTGCACGAGGCGCACCCCGCGATCGCCGCCTTCGGTGGCCTGTTCCTGCTGATGATCTTCCTGGACTTCATGTTCGACGATCGTGAGCACAAGTGGGTCGGGCCGCTGGAGCGGTTCACCGCGAAGCTCGGCAGCTTCGACGTGCTGTCCACGCTGATCGGGCTGATCGTGCTCGTGGTCTCCGCGCAGACCCTCGCGCCCGCGCACAAGGAGGGCACGGTCATGGTGGCCGGCGTGCTCGGCCTGATCGCGTACCTGGGTGTCGGCGGGCTCTCGGACTACTTCGAGACACACGGCACACTCGCGCATCTCGAGGACGAGGAGGGCGAGGCCGAGGAAGGCGCCGCGACCGAGAAGGCCGAGGGGCGCAGCGGCCCGAAGCCCGTGCAGCTCGCCGCCGGCAAGGCCGCGTTCTTCATGTTCCTCTACCTCGAGGTCCTCGACGCGTCGTTCTCCTTCGACGGCGTGGTCGGCGCGTTCGCGATCACCCAGGACCTGCTGATGATCACGCTCGGCCTGGGCATCGGCGCGATGTACATCCGGTCGCTCACGGTCTACCTGGTCCGCCAGGGCACCCTGGACGACTACGTCTACCTGGAGCACGGCGCGCACTACGCGATCGGCGCGCTGGCGGGCATCCTGCTGCTGTCGATCAAGTGGGAGATCCACGAGGTCATCACCGGCGTCGTCGGTGTCGGCTTCATCGGCCTCGCGCTGGTCTCGTCGATCATGCGCAACCGGCGGGTGGGCCACACGCCGGGGCAGAACAACAACGAGTCGCGAGCCGAGGCGAAGGTCTGACGCTCCGGCGTCACACCCGTCGCCGGTGTTTCCGGCTCGTGCACAGCTGCCGACCGGTACCGTGCCTGACGATCAGTCAGGCACGGTACCGGTTTTTTCGTGCCCGGTTATGTTGTGTACTGGAGCCGCCACTACGCGTGCCGGCCGACCGGGGGACCAGGGAGGGCTTGATGCCGCTTTTCGACTGGCGTCGTGGGTTGATGGAGCGCGCGCCCGAACACGGCGGGCACAAGGTCGCGTTGACCCGCTCGACGCCCGAGGTGTCGCTCACCGAGGCGGGGTCCGCGACCGGGACGCTGCGGGTCAACCTGCACTGGAACCCACAGGTCGAGGAGGCGCCGCCGCGGCAGCGCAGCGGGGGGCTGTTCCGGCCGCTCGCGGTGCAGTCGCCGCCGCTGCCGCAGAAGATCGACCTCGACCTGGGCTGCCTGTGGGAGATGTCGGACGGGTCCAAGGGCGCGGTGCAGGCGCTGGGCAACCTGTATGGGGCGTTCAGTCAGCCGCCGTATGTGCGGCTGGACACCGACGACCGGTCGGGGTCGGCGTCCGGGGAGACGTTGTTCATCAACATCGACCAGGCGCGGAATGTGCGGCGGCTGTTGATCTTCGTCTACATCTACGAGGGGATTCCGGCGTTCGACCAGGTCAACGGGGTGGTCACGCTGTTCCCGAACTCGGGGTTGCCGATCGAGGTGCGGTTGGACGAGCACGCGCGTGAGGCACATACGTGTGCGGTGGCCGTGGTGGAGAACCATGGGGACGAGATCGTGGTGCGGCGTGAGGTGCGGTACGTGCATGGCTATCAGGCCGAGTTGGATCGGGAGTATGGGTGGGGGCTGCTTTGGGCCCGCGGGTACAAGTGACGCGGAGCCGGCTGGGGGCTGGGGGTCCTCAATCGCCGGACGGGCTGGTTGGCCTCAAGCGCCGGCCGGGCTTGAAGGGCTTGGCCTCAAACGCCGGCCGGGCTTGATGTGGCGTTGAGCGTTGGGTGGGCTTGAAAAGCTTGGCCTCAAGCGCCGGCCGGGCTGGAAAAGCTTGGCCTCAAGCGCCGGCCGGGCTTGGAAGGCTTGGCCTCAAACGCCGGCCGGGCTTGATGTGACGTTGAGCGTTGGGTGGGCTTGAAAAGCTTGGCCTCAAACGCCGGCCGGGCTGGAAAGGCTTGGCCTCAAACGCCGGCCGGGCTTGAAGGGCTTGGTCTCAAGCGTCGGTCGGGCTGGAAAGGCTTGGTTTCGAGTGTCGGCCGGGCTTGGGGGGCTCGAATGCTGGTTGGGGTGAGGGTCAGGATTGGAATTGGGGGCCCTGGGGTGGGGTGGTCAGGCGGTGGAGTTGTGGGGGGCCGCCTTGGCCTTGGGGTGGGGTGCCCTGGAATTGGGGTGGGGGTGGGGTGCCCATGCCCTGGGGTGGGGTCATGCCGTGGGAGGGCGTGTACTGGCCGGGGGGCGGGAGCTGGGGGCCGCCCGGCGGCATGTGCATGACGCCCGGTGGGGTTTGGAAGGGTGAGGCGGGGGGCGGGAAGCCCTGTGGGGGCGTGCCGCCCATCGACGGCGGGGGCGGGATGGCCGGGCCGCCCTGGTGCTGCGGGGCCGGCGGCGGCATCGGAGCGCCGCCGTATGGGGTGCCGGAGACCGGCAGGACGCCCTGGGGCTGCTGGGGCTGCTGCCGCGGGGGCGGGGCCGGCAGCGTGCCCTGGCCGTACTGCGGCAAGACCGCGGTGGGCGCCGGTTCGTTGTGTGTGGGGGCCGGCGGCGGGGGCGGGCTGTCGTACCTCACCGGCGCCGGCGGCGGGGCCTGCGCGTGAGGCGGCGACTGGTGGACGGGCGGCAGCGGAAGCGGCGCCGGGGCGGGAGTCGGCGGCTGGGCCTGGCTCGGGCCGCTCGGTTCGTCGTCGACGCTGATGCCGTAGTCGGTCGCCAGGCCCGCGAGACCGCTCGCGTAGCCCTGCCCGACGGCGCGGAACTTCCACTGATCGGCACGGCGGTAGATCTCACCGAACACGAACGCGGTCTCGGTGGTCGCGCCGGCGATCGGGAAGTTCAGTACCTCCGCGCCGCCGTCCGCGTCGTAGAGCCGGAGCACGAGGCCCGGTACCGCGCCGATCGTGCCGCCGTCCGCGGACGCCGCCACGATCACGTGCTGCACGTCCGGGCCGAGCGCGCCGACGTCCACCCGGACGCCGTCGGTGCAGCGGTCCGGCGCCGTGTTCTTGCCCTCGTGCACGACCGTCCCGGACGGGTGCCGGGGCTGGTTGTAGAACACGAAGTCGTCGTCGTTGCGCACCTTGTTGTCGCCGCCGAGCAGCAGAGCCGAGGCGTCCATGTCCGGAACGCCGGCTCCGGGCCGCCATTCCAGGACCACGCGCACGGACCGGGCGGGGAGGGCCGTATTCGCTCCCTTGGACATCACCTGGGTCATGGCCCCATCCTGCCGTCCCGACGGAGTCGGGCTCAACGTGGGGCGCCCTCGTGACGATTGTGTGAACACATGGTCGTATAACCGGATCGTACGTCTTCCATTTTGCTTTTCGGTTACCGTTGTCAGCGCCTGCCGGCGATTGACCGGCGCGGCGCGAATGCGCCTTTAGCAACATCATCGGCGCGTACGGGACCCACCCCGACGTGCCCGTGGTGCCACCACCGACGGTCGAGGGGGAACAGGTCACGATGCGGCATTTCGGCTACCTGGAGGACGCGGTTCGCGATCATCTCTTCCATCGCCCGCCGGAGACCTTCGATCGCGACAGCGAGCCCTCGGTGCTCGCCGCCGCGCTCGGCGCCACCCTGTACTGCCCCGCGACGCGTGGCACGCTCGCGGCGGACATCGTCAAACAGGGTGCGCGCGGCGTGACGTCGATGGTGCTGTGCCTGGAGGACGCGATCGACGACCGCGACGTGGTCGGCGCCGAACAGAACCTGGTCGAACAACTTTCGAGTTACGCGCGTTCCGGTGCGGACGGACCGCTGCTGTTCATCCGGGTGCGGCATCCCGAGCAGATCACGGACCTCACCGAGCGGCTCGGCGACACGATCGGCGTGCTGTCCGGGTTCGTGCTGCCCAAGTTCGAACCCGACAGCGGCGCGCGCTACCTCAAGGCCCTCGACGAGGCGATAGCGATGAGCGGGCGCCGGCTGTACGCGATGCCGGTGCTCGAATCACCCTCGATCGCCTACATCGAACACCGGCGCGCGGTGCTCGCCGAACTCTCCGACCTGGTCGCCGCGCACCGTGACCGGATCCTCGCGGTGCGCATCGGCGCCACCGACTTCCAGTCCGCGTACGCGCTGCGCCGCTCGCGCGACCTGACCGCGTACGACGTGCATCTCGTGGCCGGTCTGATCGGCGACATCGTCAACGTCTTCGGCCGCGCGGACGGCACCGGACACGTGATCAGTGGCCCCGTGTGGGAGTACTTCCCACAGGGCGAGCGACTGTTCAAGCCGCAGCTGCGACGCACGCCGTTCGCCGAGGCCGAGGACCCCGACGAGGCGGTCGAGCTGCGCACCCGGCTGATCTCGGCCGACCTGGACGGGCTGATCCGCGAACTCGAACTCGACAAGGCCAACGGCCTGCTCGGCAAGACCGCGATCCACCCGAGCCACGTCGCGGTGATCCACGCGATGTCGGTGGTCACGCACGAGGAGTACTGCGACGCCACCGACATCCTCGCCGAGAGCGCGGCCGGCGGCGGCGTGCTGCGCTCGGCGTACACGAACAAGATGAACGAGGTGAAGCCGCACCGGGCGTGGGCCCAGGCGGTGCTGCGCCGGGCGCAGGCGTTCGGCGTCGCGCGCGAGGAGGTCACGTTCGTGGACCTGCTCGCCGCGAGTGTCATGGAGTGAGTCGCCGATCGGGGCGCGGCGGGCTCGGCGAGGTCCGGCGGAGTCCGGCGGGGTTCAAGGAAGTTTCCAGGAAAGCGAGTTCGTGCGTGACGGAACATCAGACGGAAACCTGGTCGGGGAGTTGGGTCGCCGAGCGACTCGACGTGGCGCTCGCGGGGGACGGGCTCGACGAACTGGTCGGGCTCGCGCTGCGCCGGAACCCGCGCCGGGCCCACCTGTTGGTGTCCACCGTGCTCGGCAAGCACGTACCCCAGCGGCCGCACGTGGTGCACGACGCGGGCCGCGAACTCGGCGCGCGCGTGGCGAGCGTGCTCGCCGGCCAGTCGACGCCGGTCGTGTTCGGGTACGCGGAGACCGCCACGGGCCTGGGGCACTGCGTGGCCGAGGCGCTGCCGGGCGCGGCGTACCTGCACTCGACCCGCAGGTCGGTGGTCGGGGTCGCGCGGTTCGGCGCGTTCGAGGAGGAGCACTCGCACGCCACGTCGCACCTGATCCTGCCGAGCGACCCGGAGCTGCTCGCCGGGGACGGGCCGCTCGTGCTCGTGGACGACGAGCTGTCCACCGGGCGCACCGTCTCGAACACGATCAGGGCACTGCACGCGGTCGCGCCGCGGGCGCACTACGTGATCGCGGCGCTGATCGACGTGCGCGGCCCCGCCGACCGGGCCGAGCTCGAGGTGTTCGCGGCCGAGCTGGGCGCTCGCGTGGACGTGGTCGCGCTCGCGGCCGGGACGGTCGGGTTGCCGGCGGACGTGCTCGCGCGCGGCGTGGAGCTGGTCGCGGAGCACGACGCGGCCGTCGTGGCGGCCGGTGTGCCCGGCGATGTACGCAGGCTCACGGTCGCGTGGCCCGCGGGGCTGCCCGACGGTGGGCGGCACGGCTTCACCCAGGCCGATCAGGACGCCCTGGAGCGGGCGCTGCCCGCGCTGGGGGCGGCGCTCGCGGACCGGCTGATCGGGCGACGGATCCTGGTCCTCGGCTTCGAGGAACTCATGTACACGCCACTGCGGTTGGCCCGCGCGCTCGCCGAGCACGCCGCGGAGGGCGTCGAGGTGCGCTACTCGACCACGACCCGCTCGCCCGTGCTCGCGGTCGACGAGCCCGGCTACGCGATCCGAACGCGGTTGGAGTTCCCGGCGCATGACGGTCCGTCGGACGGTCCCGGCGCCCGCTTCGCGTACAACGTCGCGGCGGGGCTGGATCCCGATCGGCGGTTCGACGAGGTGCTCCTGGTCGTCGACTCGGTCGCCGACACCCCCGAACTGCGCGCCCCCGGTGGGCTGCTCGACGCGTTGTCCCGGGTCACCGACCACGTCGGTCTGATCGTTGTCCCCTCCTTCACCCCCGAGGTAAGCAGGCCATGAACCACCAGCCGATCCCCGCCGGGCACGACACCGGCAAGCTGCCGGACCCGCTGTACGGACCCGCGTTCTCGTCCTATGCGGCCGACGAGGTCGCGTGGTTGCTCAAGGACCTGTCCGCCGTGGAGCTGGAAGCGCCCCTGGAGGAGCGCGAGGAGGCGATCCAGCACGCCGGCGCGCACTACGCCGAGTCGCTGCCGATCGAGTACCAGCCCTCGCCGGAGTACCAGGCGCTGTACCACGCCGCGCTGGAGGCTTCGGCGGATCGGATCGCGCACGCGGTCGGCGTGGTCACCGAGACCGTCCTGGCCGAGCGCGGCCACGACGTCGTGCTCGTCTCGCTCGCCCGTGCCGGCACGCCCGTCGGGGTGCTGATGCGCCGCTGGGCGCGCCGCGCGCACGGACTGACCCTGCCGCACTTCGCGGTGTCGATCGTGCGCGGTCGCGGGATCGACACGACCGCGCTGCGCTGGCTGGGCCGCGAGTACGACCCTTCGCGGATCGTCTTCGTGGACGGCTGGACCGGCAAGGGCGCGATCACCCGCGAGCTGAGCGAGGCGCTGGACCTGACCGCCGAGACCACGGGCATGCGCTTCGACCCCGAACTGGCCGTGCTGGCCGACCCGGGTTCGTGTGTCCGGACGTTCGGCACCCGGGACGACTTCCTGGTGCCGTCCGCGTGCCTGAACTCGACCGTGTCGGGCCTGGTCTCGCGCACGGTCCTGCGGGACGACCTGATCGGTCCCGACGAGTTCCACGGCGCGAAGTTCTACGCCGAGTTGGCCGGCGCGGACGTCTCGGGCGCGTTCCTGGACGCCGTCGCCGCGCGGTTCGACGCGGTGGCCGAGGACGTCGCGCGCGATCAGCCGGTGCTCGCCGCGAGCGACCGCTCCCCGACCTGGGAGGGGTGGCGCGCGGTCGAGCGGATCGGCGTCGAGTACGAGATCGAGAACATCAACCTGATCAAGCCGGGGGTCGGCGAGACCACGCGCGTGCTGCTGCGCCGGGTGCCGTGGCAGATCCTCGCGCGCAAGGGAGTCGGCGCCGAGCTGGACCACGTGCGCATGCTCGCCGAACAGCGCGGAGTCCCGGTGCACGAGGTGGACGGTCTCCCGTACTCCTGCGTGGGCCTGGTCAAACCCGGCTTCCGCCGCGAGGGGAGCGACGCGTGACGATCGTGGTGGCGAGCGACCTCGACCGAACCCTCGTCTACTCGAAGGCCGCCGCCCGGCTCGGGCTCGCGGCCCAGGACCCCACCCCCGACCTGGTGTGCGTGGAGCAGTACGAGGGTGCGCCGCTCTCGTTCGTCACGCCGCGCGCCGCCGCGCTGTTGGCCGAGCTGGCCGCGCACACCACGTTCGTGCCGACCACCACGCGTACGCGCGAGCAGTACGGTCGGATCGAACTGCCGGGTCCGCCCCCGGAGTTCGCGATCTGTGCGAACGGCGGGCACCTGCTCGTGCACGGTGAGAGCGACCTGGACTGGCACGCGCGTGTGCTCAAGGTGCTCGCGGCGCACGCCGCGCCGCTGCCCGAGGTGGTGGCCCACCTGGAGGTGGTCGCCCGGCCCGAGTGGACCCACAAACTCCGGGTCGCCGAGGACCTGTTCGCCTATCTCGTGGTCGAACGCGCGGCGCTGCCAGCGGAGTTCGTGCCCGAGCTGACCGCCTGGGCCGCCGAGCGCGGCTACGGCGCGTCGCTCCAGGGCCGCAAGCTCTACTTCGTCCCGGAGGCGCTGACCAAGGGCGAGGCGGTGCGTGAGGTCGCTCGGCGGGCCGATGCCGACGCCGTGTTCGCGGCCGGCGACTCGCTCCTGGACATCGAGCTGCTGTTGGCCGCGGACGCGGGGATCCGCCCCGGGCACGGCGAACTGGCCGAGTCCGGCTGGTCCGCACCGCACGTCGAGGCGATCGCGACGCAGGGTGTGGACGCGGGCGAGGAGATCGCGGCCTGGCTGGTGGAACGGAGTCGGCCGTCGGTCGTGTGACGAGGCCGCCCACACGGTTGAATTGCCTGCGACGAGGGAGAGGAAGCGTCGTGGGACTTGCCGAGTGTGCGGTGTGGTGGGCGCGGCCGGAACCGGACGCGCCGGCGCGCGCGTGGTTGGACGCCGCCGAGCGGGCGCGGTACGACCGGTACCGGCGTCCGGCCGATCAGGCCAGGTTCGGCACCGCTCGCGCGCTCGCGCGGCGGGTGCTCGCGGATCGGCTCGGAGTGCGGCCGGCCGACGTGACCTTCGACACCACCTGCCGGTTGTGCGGATGTTCGCAGGGCAAGCCGCGGCTCGCGGCCGGGCCGGCGGGCCTCGACTTCTCGATCTCGCACGCGGGCGAGCGGGTCGTGCTCGCGGTGGTCGAGGGCGCCGAGGTCGGCGTGGACGTCGAGCGGATCGTCGCGGTCGAGGGCACCATGTCGGCGGCCGAGCTCGCCGCGCAGGCTCGGCTCTCGGCGGCGGAGCGCGCGGTGGACGCGATCACCCGGTGGACCCGCAAGGAGGCGCTGCTGAAGGCGTACGGCCTGGGCCTGACGGTCGATCCGCGCCGGCTCACGGTGACCGGCGCGGGCGAGCCGCCGGGCCTGGTCGCGTGGTCGGCGGCCCCGGACGGCGAACATCCGCACCGCGAGCAGGATGCGGTACGGATGTACGACCTGGTGCCGGGGGCCGGCTACGCCGCGACCGTGGCGCTGCTCGCGCCGGGGTCGTACGACGTGGTGGAACGATGGTGGGGCTCAGACCCAGGCGCCGCGGACGGTCAGTAGTTCGGCGCGGGCGTGGAGCTGCCGGCCGCACTCCATGTCGAAGGTCAGCTCGAACCCGTCGCGTGCCGCGCGCACCCGGGTCAGCGCGACCTCGGTGAACCGGTCGAGGGCCCCGCGGAGTTCGTGCATGACCAGGCCGGTCGAGGACAGGCCGAGCACCGTGCCGTCACCGAGGGTCACAATGTCGCAGCCTCGGTTGCCGGTCGCCGCCTGCGCGTCGGTCACCCGCAGCGGACCGCGCCCGAGCGAGTGCAGCCACGTCACCGCCTGGCGGTGCAGATCCGCCCGCTCCTCCTCGTACGCGGCGACCATCATGAGGTGCATGTCGCTCACGTCGCTCGTGTGCAGCGGCATCGCGGGAGCCGCCTTCGGGGCCCGGCGCAGGGCGCGCAGGCCCGGCAGGGCGAGCACGAGTAGGAAAGCGAACAGGAGCATCAAGAGCACGGGCATGTGCGACTTCCCGGTTGTCAGCATCGTGGTCGACGGCGCGACACACGGATGGTGGGTCCCGTGCATCGAGACCAAGGTCCCGAAGTCGGCCATTCCGTCGACTTTAAACCTTAAAAATCCAGAAGGCGGCCGATGGTGCCGATTCTTTACCCGACTGGTCGAACATGACGACGAATCGACTACTTTGGGTGGCCGAAAATGGGTTGGATGCAGAGGATGTCGGATCCATCCCACCCAATCGATGACCTTACGTCGCCATCGATGACCTTGCGTAGCGTCAGTGTGTCCCCGGTCCGGCCCGATCCTCGCGGATGACGTGCACGGTGTCCGCGACCTCCGCCCGGATCGCGCGCGTCTCGCTCAGGAAGCGCCACCAGTCGGGCCGCGGCTGCCCGATCTCCGCGGTGATCGCCTCCAGGCGGAACACCAGCGCGTCGAGCCGTCGGGCGTAGCGCTCCTCGGCGTTGGCCCGGCCGCCGAGCGCGAGCCGTTGGGCGTCGCGCAGAGCGAAGCGGGTGCGCTCGAGTTCGGCCTCGGGGTCGTGCGCGACGTCTTCGAGCGCGTGCAGTCGATCGTGCACGGAGGCCATCGCCTCGTCGGCGTTCTTGAGCGTGGCCCGCGCGGTCGCCAGCCGGCTGGCCGCGTCGGTGTACTCCCCGCGACCGGCGGCCGCACCGGCCTCCTCCAGGCGGGCATGCGCGATGCCCAGCGACTGGCGGACCTTGGCGGGCACGTGTTCCAGGTCGGTCCAGCACGACTGTGCGTAGTCGCGGCGCAGCCGGCTCAGCGCCGGGTCGACCGTGGCGAGCCGGGATTCGAGGGCCTGGGTGCGGGTGCGCAGCGAGGAGAGCCGGTTGGTGACCTCCTCGCGCTGCCTCGGCAGCCGTTCGGCCTCGGCGCGCAGTTCGCCGGCGGTGGTCTCGATCCGTTCGGCGACTTCGAGCGTGCCGGGGATGCCGAGCGCGGCCGGGCCGCGGTCCAGTTCGGCGAGGTCGGTACGGATCGCGGCCAGGCGGGTGGTGAGCGTGGCGGTGCCGAGGCCGGCCCGCTCGGTGTCGGCGACCGCCCGCGCGGCCTCGGCGGCGGCCCGGCGGGCCCGGTCCACGGCCGGCGGCAGCTGGGCGAGCGCCTGTTCGGCGTGCGCGAGCAGCGGGCCGAGCGAGGCGCCGAAGCGGTCGAGGTCCTGGCGGACGGCGTCGAGCCTGCGTGCGGTGTCCTCCAACTCCCGGCGTGCGGCCTCGTATTCGTCGGTCTCCAGCTCGACGTCCAGCGGGTGACGGTCCATCAGGCCGATGTAGGCGGCGCTCGCCTCGTCGATCCGTAGGCTCACCGCGGCGAAGCTGCGCAGCGCGTCCTCGGTGCCCTGCGCACCGCGGACCGCGCGTACCGTCTCCAGCGACAGCATCATGTCCCGCTGCGCGGTGTCGAGCTGGAGGAACGCCTCGCCGGCCGCTTCGCGCGCGGCCAGCGCCGCCGAACGCGCGGCGTCCTTGCGGCGGCGCCACGGACGTGTCTCGCCGCCCGCGAACGCGGCCGGGAGCAGGGCCAGGACCAGCGGGGCGAGGGTGAGCGACAGCGGGACACCGACCCCGAGGGACCGTCGTGCGGTTCCGACCACCACGCCTGCTCCCGTCACCGTGTGAAACGTGCGTTCCCCATCCTGCCCATCCTCCCAGGCGGAGTCCGATGGAGGTCCACCAAGTGTGCCCAAGGGCGTGTCCGACCGTCGGGATGGGCCGCGCCGGATCTCCTCGATGCAATCTTGCTTGCAATGACGAGAGGTCGCGCGATTGATCAGTTCTCGACGGGGTCGTGGGGATCACCGTGCCGGTTCGGCGGAATGGTCTCCGCCGACGACTGGGTGATCTCGGCCGACGACAGGCCGTGTGTGCGGCCCGGAGTCGGCACTGCCTCGGCCTCTTGCGCGGGTTGCGATGCGGGTGGCGATTCCGGTTCCGGCAGTGTGGGCCGCACCGGTGGGGTCGCGGTCGGCCCGGGGGTCGAGCGAAGGATCCGTTCGACGACGGACCGCATCTCCCCGGTGGTTTGGAAGCGGTCGTCCGGGTCCTTGGCCATCGCCTTGCCGACCAGGACGAGGGTATGGGGGGCCGGCGCCGGGTTGGCGTCCGCGAGTGGCGTGTAGTCGTCATCGACCACGGAGACTATGGTCTCCATCGCGTCGGGGGCGTCGAACGCCTTGGCGCCGGCCAGGAGTTCGTAGAGCGTGACGCCGCACGAGAAGATGTCCGAGCGAATGTCGCTCGGCCGGCCGAGGATGCGTTCCGGGGCTAGGTACGCCGGGCCGGCGGCCATCGACGGCGGTGCGGGCTCGGCGCGCCGAGGCTTCTCACGCCGGCCCGACCGGGCGCTTCACCGGGCGGAGCCCGGGCCTGCGGCGGGGTCCGGCTCGGGGATCGCGACCGCCACGCCGGAAACCCGTACGCGCGGGTCGCCGTCGCGGAGTTCGACGGTCAGGGTGCCCGGGCGGCCGAGGTCGTCGCCCTGCCGCAGGGTGAGCGTGGCCCGCGGCGGGACCTGTCCCAGGGTGCGCAGGTAGTGGCCGAAGGCGGCCGCGGCGGCGCCGGTCGCCGGGTCCTCCACCACGCCGCCGACCGGGAACGGGTCGCGGACGTGGAAGGTGTCGGGGGACTCGCGCCAGACCAGTTGCACGGTGGTCAGGTCGCGGGTCCGCATGAAGTCGGCCAGACCGTCGAAGTCGTAGTCCAGATCGGCCAGCCGGGCCCGGGTGGCGGCGGCGAGGACCAGGTGGTGGGCGCCGGCGTAGGCGTAGCGCGGGGGCAGGGTCGGGTCGAGGTCGGCGGCGTTCCAGCGGAGCAGGGCCAGCGCCTCGGCCACGTCGGCGGGCGGGACTTCGGTGAGGTTCGGTTCGACGCTGGTGAGGGTGGCGCGCAGGCTTCCGTCGGGAGTGGCGACCACGTCCACGGGCACGATCCCGGCCCGGGTGGCGAAGATCAGCTCGCCGGGTCCGGTGCGTTCTCCGAGCGCGACGGCGGCGGCGATGGTGGCGTGGCCGCAGAAAGGGACCTCGGCCTGGGGACTGAAGTAGCGCACGGCGAAGGCTCGCCGAGAGCCGGCGGGGTCATCGCCCGGGGTCAGGAACGCGGTCTCGGAGTAGCCCAGCTCGGCCGCCACCGCCAACATCGCCGCATCGCTCATCCCGGTGGCATCCAGCACCAGCCCGGCGGGGTTGCCACCGGTCGGGTCGGAGGAGAAGGCCGCGTAGCGGAGCGCCTTGCCGGCGTCGATCGTCGTCATACCGCAGGCCAACGCTTGGCCATGGCCGATCGATTCCCGCCCCGCGCGTCCGGGGAGAGTCGCGGACACCCCCGTGGACACCGGCCTGTGGCCACGGCTTGTGGGCACGGCCTGTGGACACCGGTTCGCGGTCCCCCGCCCGCGGGCGAAGTCGTGGTCAGCGCCGGCGGAGCACCGGGCCGAGGTCCCGCATCCAGGCGTCGCGTGCCCGCGCCCACTCGGTCCCGCAGCCCGCGGCGCGTCCCGGGGCGAGGAGCTGGGACTTCGCCAGATCGGGGTTCCGGTCGGGGGCGGAGCCGTAGAGGTGGCACAGGTGATTGGCGGCCCGAACCAGATCCGGGGCGTGCTCGTCGGGACGGCCCTGGCCGCCGGCCGCCGCTTCGGCTGCCGTCTCGGCCGCGGAGAGCCGGTACTCCTCGATGGCCACCCGCAACTGCCGCTCGCCGTCCGCGCCTTGGCGCAGCAGCATCAGGGCGGCGAACCGATCGGCGGCATCCTCTTCGTCCCGGTCTGTGAACGCCAGGCCGAGCAGGTCCACGAGGGCGTGGCCGGCCTCGTGGTAGACGGTCTCCACCAGCACCGCGACGACCTCGTTGTCGTCCGGGCGATGACCGCCCCGCTCGAAGAGCACCCGCTCCTCGGTGATCTCGTCGTAGCAGATCTCGATCCGGCGGGCCCGCGGATCGTAGCCGGAGCCCTCCCCACCACACGACCGGCCGACGACGGACATCGGCCGCTCCAGGGCGATGAACCCGTTCAGGGCCTCGGTCACCGTCTCCATCGGGCGCCGGACGCGCAGGAAGGCGGCGTTGTCGCGATCGACGGCGGCCGGCTCCTCGTACCGGGTCACGAAGCCCGGCCGGTCGGCGGAACCGCTCGGATGGGCCACCAAGCCCCCGCTGTCGTTCCCCGACCCGCCGCAGCCGGCGAGCAACACCAGCGCGAGCAGGCCGGCCCAGGCCCCGGCCCCGCGACGGCTCCCCACCGATACCCGCATACCCGAGATCCTCTCCCGCCCGTCAACAGCGCCGAGTCCCGACCCGAAAGCGCGACGAGCCGCGGCCCGGTTGCCCGCCGGGGCGAGCTCCCGGCGGTACGTGGTAGGCATGGTGGGTCGGGAAGATCGTCAGCGGAGGCGTCATGGGCGAGCCGTATCGGGTCACGTTCGTGTGTACGGGGAACATCTGTCGTTCGCCGATGGCCGAGGCGATCTTCCGGCGGTATGTGGAGGACGCGGGGCTCACCGGGTCGGTGGAGGTGGACAGCTCCGGAACCGAGGGGTGGCATCGGGGAAAGGCCGCCGACGAGCGTACGGACGCGATCCTGCGGCGGCACGGGTACGACGTGGGACACGCGGCCCGGCGGTTCGAGGCGCGGTGGTTCGCGACCTACGACCTGGTCGTCGCGCTCGACGCGGGGCACGCGCGGGCCCTGCGGCGGTTGGCGCCGGACGAGGCCGCGCGGGACAAGGTGCGGTTGTTGCGGGAGTTCGACCCGGACGCGGCCGGGGATCTCGATGTGCCCGATCCCTACTACGGGCAGATCGACGGCTTCGAGGAGGTGCGGGAGTTGATCGAGGCCGCGTCGCCCGGGCTGCTCGACGAACTTCGGCGCGCCCTGGACCCGCGCTGAACCGGGTGCGCCGGCCTCGACGAGGTCGGCGCACCCGGGGTGGCTCAACTCAGGCGCTTGCAGAGCAGGGCGTCCGGGGTCTTGGCCGAGCCGACTCGGCCGGTGTACGCGACTCCCGCCGCGTACTCGTCGGCGTTGCACTGGCCCTTGAGGTTGCCGTCGGCGAACTCGCCGCCGGGCAGACCCGCCGGGCGGTTGTCGGCGCGGTCGAACCACAGGGTGCGGGCCTGGGTGCCGAGGGTGCCGGCGGGCTGCGTGCACAGGATGGCGGAGACCGCCGCGCCGCGGACGCTGTAGCCGGTCATCAGGCGGCCGGTGGGGCATTCGAGCTTCGTGTAGCCCGTGGCCCAGTCGTTCTGCACGTACGACTGGTCACGAACGACCGTGTAGGCGGCGGTCGGTGCGGTCGGGCCCGGCGTCCCGGTGTCCGTGCACAGGCCGCGGTTGCCGGTGTGGGACAGGCCGATGACGCGTTGGCCGTCGGGGCATGTGCCCTTGCGGGCGCCGGAGTCCCAGTCGGGCAGGCCGCGCATGCGCAGGGACGCCTGGGCGTCGCTGTGGTCGAGGCTGAGCATGTTCCAGCGGGCGGAGGCGGCGACGGCGCCGGTGCGGGCGGGGGCGTTGATCAGCTTGTTCCAGCCGGTGGCCCGCCAGTCGGCCGGGTCGTCCGCGATGCCGCTGCGGGCGCCGGTCGGGTCGAAGCGCAGCAGCGCCCACGAGTCGCCCTGGCCGTTGCCCTTCCAGCCGACCAGCGGCCAGTAGGCGAAGTCGAGGTCACGGGAGACGAGGTAGTCGGTGAAGTTGGTGAACCACGAGCGGGCGACGGGGTTGGTCTCCTCGGCGCCGGTGCCGAACTCGCTGATCCAGACCGGGGCGGTGTAGTGCTGCCCGTCGGCGGTCGTGAACTGCGCCGATCGGTCTATCTCCGCGAACAGTTGATCGCGCGTCAGGTCCTGATAGCGCGGATCGTGCGTCTCGCCCAGGCCGTAGGCGCCGCTGTGGTTGGGCCCGGTGTACGCGTAGAAGTGCGCCGAGTAGACCAGCTTGTTCGGATTCACCAGGGTGTGCGACAGCGTGCGGACCGGGGTCAGCGTCGGGCGGCCGTGGGGCAGGTTGTCGAGCGGGACCCCGGTCCAGTTGATGCCCTCGACGATGATGAGGAGGTCGGGGTTGGCCTCGGTCAGGATCCGGTTGCCGGCCTCCAGGGAGGCGGCCTGCCAGTCCTTGTCGTTGCCCCAGCCCCAGTTCGGGTCGTCGAGGATGTTGCGGCGCACCTCGTTGTACAGATCGGCGCCCACGACCCGCTTGTTGGTCTTGTAGCGGTTCGCCATCGTGACCCAGTCGGCCACCCAGTCGGCGGTGCTGCGCGAGGTGTTCCAGCGCTCGTTGCCGTCCACGCCGCAGCACCAACGGGTGGTGCCGGTGTGGTTGTTCAGCACGACCGCGAAGCCGTCGGCGGTCAGCGCCGCGACCACGGCGTCGAACACCTGGAGCGGGGTCTTGCCGCGCAGCTGCGGGTTGGCGGCGACGGCGGCGTCGGGGACGGTCGCCGTCGCGTGCACCATCTCGTTCGAGAACGGCAGCCGGATGCTGTTGACCCCGACCGCGTGGAAGCCGGCCAGGATCGCGGGCAGGGTCGCCCGGTCCAGGCCCAGCGGCATGCCGTTGGCGTTCTCGCCGCTGTGGTGGTTGGCGGGGTCGTTGATGTCGCCGGAGCCGTTCCATGTGCCTTGGGCCCCGGCCCAGTTGGCGGATTTCAGCTTGAAGCGGTCGCCGTTGGCGTCGACGATCCAGCGGCCGCGCGTGGACAGGGGGGCTGTCCACGACGCGGCGAGCGCGGATGCGGCGGTGGGGGTGGCCGGGGGTGGTGCGGTCGCGGCGGTGGCCTGGGGGGCGGCGAGGATGCCGGTGACGGTGGTCAAGGCCAGGGCGAGGGCCGAGCGGGTCGGCAGTCGGCGGCGTCTGGTGCGGTGCATCGTTACCTGCCTCGGGTGAGGGTGAGGGCGGTGTGTGCGGTGGGCCTTGTGGGGGTGGGCCGGCCTGCGGCCCGCTTTTGGCCTCAAGCGCCGGCCGGGCTGATTGGCGTTGGGCGGGCTGTTGGGCTTGGGCGTTGGGTGGGCTGGGGTGGCCTCAAGCGCCGGCCGGGCTGGTTGGCGTTGGCCGGGCTGGTTGGCCTCAAGCGCCGGCCGGGCTGGGTGGCGTTGGGTGGGCTGGTTGGGCTCAAACGCCGGACGGGCTGATTGGCGTTGGGTGGGTCGGGGTGGGTGGGGTGCCGAGGGCTGCGATGTCGCGTGGGGGGAGGGTTATGTGGGTGGTGAGTGGGCGGGTGGGGGAGAGGAGGTTGTGGCGGGGGGTGGGGAGTTCGATGGTGTGGGTGGTGTTCGTGTGGTTCAGGAGGAGGAGTACGTCGTGTTCGGCGTTGGCGCGGACGACGGCTTGGACGCCCTGTGGGAGTGCCGGTAGGACCGGCTCCACGCCCGCTTCCGTGCAGGCGCGGGCCATCAGGTCGCGCATGGTGGCGGGGTCCGGGCGGGTCGCGATGTAGCGCGCGGTGCCGGTGCCGTGGCTGTGTACCGTCGCGGCCGGTCGGCCGTCCCATTCCGGGCCGACGAACTCCAGTTCGGCGCGGGCGCCCTTGAGTGTGACGTCCTCGCGCCACAGGTCGGCGGTGCCGGAGTCGCCCGCCCCCTGTACGGGGAACACCGCTCCGGTGTCGGCCGGCCAGAACTCCTGGACCGAGATGCCGAGCGCCTCGCGCAGCGGCCCCGGATATCCGCCCAGATGCACGCGATCGTGCTCGTCGACGATGCCGCTGAAGAAGGAAACGACCAGCGATCCGCCGTCGGCGACGTACCGGGACAGCTTGTCGCCGTGTTCGGCGGAGAGGAGGTACAGGCTCGGCACCACGACCAGGCGGTAGTCGGACAGGTCCGCGTCCGGGTGTACGACGTCGACCCCGATCCCGAGGTCGAACAGCGGCGCGTAGTGGTCGAAGGCCCGGTCCAGGTGGCGGACGCCGTCCGACGGATGCGAGTCGAGTTCGAGCGCCCACCAGCTGTTCCAGTCGCTCAGCAGCGCGACCCGATTGCGCACGCGCGTGCCGACCAGCTCCGGGACCATCGCCAACTCACGTCCCAGCGCGGCGACTTCCTGGAAGACGCGGGTGTCGGGACCGGCGTGCGGCACCATGCCGGAGTGGAACTTCTCGGCGCCGCCTCGGGATTGCCGCCACTGGAAGTACATGATCGCGTCCGCGCCCTGGGCGACCGCCTGCCAGCTCCACAGGCGCATGTTCCCCGGCTCCTTGCCGGCGTTGCGCGCGCGCCAGTTGACGGCCGACGGCGCCTGTTCGGTGAGCAGCCACGGTTCGCCGCCGCCCGCACAGCGGATGCCGTCGTAGCTCATCGCCGCGCCGATGTGCGCGTGCTCCCAGTTCGGGTCCGGGTAGCTGTCGAGCGACAGGGCGTCCATCGCCGGCGCCCAGTCGTACATGTCCACGCTCTTGAGCCCGGCCAGGAAGTTCGTGGTCACCGGGATCTCCGGGGTGACCCGGCGCAGGATGTCGGTCTCCAACTCGAAGCACGCGCGCAGCGCGTCGTTGCTGAAGCGCTTGAAGTCGAGCTGCTGCGAGGGGTTGGGGTAGGTCGGGGCCTCGCGGGGCGGCAGGACCTGGTCGAAGGACGCGTAGCGCTGCGACCAGAAATCGGTGGACCAGGCGTCGTTGAGCGCGTCGACGTCCTTGTAGCGGTCGGTGAGCCAGCGCCGGAAGTCGGCGGCGGAGGCCGCGCAGAAGCACTCGGACACATGGCAGCCGTACTCGTTGCCCACGTGCCACAGGCCCAGCGCGGGATGCCCGCGGTAGTGCGTGGCGACCGCCTCGACCAAGCGGGCGGCCCGGTCACGAAAGACCGGCGAGGACGGGCAGAAGTGTTGACGGCCGCCGGGGGACAGCACCGTGCCCGCGGCGGTCACCGGGAGCACCTCGGGGTGCTCGGTGACCAGCCACGGCGGCGGGGCCGCGGTCATCGTCGCGAGGTCGGCGGTGATGCCGTGCGCGGCCAGGTCGTCCATGACCCGGTCGAAGTAGCCGAAGTCGTAGGCGTCGCGCGCCGGTTCGACCCGGGCCCAGGCGAAGATCGCGAGGTTGACCACGGTGACCCCGGCCTCGGCCATCAGCGCGAGGTCCTCGGCGCGGGTGGCCTCGGGCCACTGCTCCGGGTTGTAGTCGGCGCCGAATCCGATGCCGCCGAGGCGGGCGCGCAGGGCGGCCATTCGGCCGGCGGGGGTGTGTGCGGTGTCGTTCATCGGTGCGTTGTGGCGCGCCGGAGCCGAAGGCCCTTCGGTCGTGCGCCACTTCTCCTTCGGGGTCACGGAGGACGGGAAGTACGGGTGAACCGGCGTCGGCGGGCAGGCCGGCGGGCCCGAGGGCCACGGACCGGGGGAAGACGGTGGCACCGGCCCGCACCGGGTACACCGGCCGTGCCGGGGATGAGGTGTCGTCGTTGCGAGGAACGTCGTTGCGAGGAGCCCGTCAGGCGCCGGGAGGCACCGCGGTGCTGTCCCGGAGGATCAGCGTCGGTTCGATCGTGGTGGCGCCGAGGATGCCCGCGTGCCCGGTCCGGAACTGGTCGAACAGCAGCGCCACGCACTGCCGGCCGACCTCTTCGAAGTCCTGGTGGATCGTGGTGAGCGAGGGCAGGAACCAGGCCGACTCGGCGAGGTCGTCGAAGCCCACGACGCTGACGTCGCCGGGCACGTCGCGCCCCGCCTCGTGCAGCGCGCGCACGAGACCGAGCGCCATCTGGTCGTTGCCCGCGAACACGGCGGTCACCTCGGGGTCCGCGGCCAGTGCCCGGCCCGCCGTGTAGCCGCTGGCCGCGGTCCAATCGCCGTACAGCAGCGGCGGAACCGGTGCGCCGGCCGCCTTGAGCGTGCGGTGCCAGGACTCGGCGCGGCGCCGGGCCGCGTACGAGTCCTGCGGGCCGGACACGTGCCATACCGTGCGGTGGCCCAGGTCGAGCAGGTGCGTGGTGGCCAGGCGGGCGCCCTCGGCCTGATTGGTGTCCACGCCGGGGTGCCGGCGGGTCTCCTCGCCGTCGACCACGACCACCGGCAGGCCCGAGGGCAGCCGCAGCGCGGGCGTGTCCAGGATCTGCGCCTCGATCAGGATGATGCCGTCGACCGCCTGCATGGTCAGCCGGTCGAAGGCGTCGCGCACGGCGCTCTCGGTCTGCGCGCGCACGCTCACCACGTTCACCGAGTAGTCCGCGTCCTGCGCGGCCGCCACGATCGCTTCGAGGGTGCGCGCGTTGCCGTACGCGTTCAAGCCGAAGCTGATCACGCCGAGCATCCGGAACTTGCCGGTCGCGAGCGCCCGGGCGGCCGTGTTGGGCCGGTAGCCGAGCATCCGCATCGCGGACAGCACGCGGTCGCGGGTGGCCTCGTCGACGTTGCTGCGGTTGTTCGCGACGCGCGACACGGTCTGGCTGGAGACCCCCGCCATCTCGGCGACGTCGGCCATGGACGGAGGCCGGGTACGCGTCGCGGAAGGGCCGCCCGATTCGGGCTTCGCCACCCCGCCGTCCTTCGCCATGCCCCGATCCTTTCATTCACGCCGCCCTGACGGGGCGTCGGATGTCGCCATGTTCGCGCAAACATGATTACTGGTCAACAGGCCGTCGTGGTTGGTTTCACTGAACGGTCAAAACAGACATTTATGCGGGAAAGTTCCCGCAGGAGTGGCTATTGACAGCGCGTCAGGCGAACGGAACACTCTCGAAACGCGCCGAAATGTTGGCGCAAACATGCGGTGGCCATTCGTGCGTCCGCCGTCCCATCCCCCACCCGAACCGCCTGCGGCCCATCCCGGGCGCGACGCCCGTCCTCGGCGTCGCCTCCGGCGGTGCGCAGCGTCCCGGAGGACCTTCCGTGAGAGTCGACCCGGCCCACCGCAGCCGCCGGGGCCCGCGGTGAAGCGCGGCGCCCTGCGGCGCAACCTCACCGGCCACGCCTTCTTCTTCCCGTTCCTGGTCGTCTTCGTCATCGGGGTCGCCGCCCCGCTCGCCTATGCCTTCCGGCTGAGCCTGTACGAGGACCGGATGATCGGCGGCACGGTCTTCGTCGGCTTCGACAACTACTCGAAGGCGCTGAGCGACCACCTGTTCGCGGCCGGACTCGGCCGGGTCGCGCTGTTCTTCGCCATCCAGGTCCCGCTGATGTTGACGCTGTCCCTGCTCGCGGCGCTCGCCATCGACAGTGGGCGGCTGCGCGGCGCGAGTCTGTTCCGGGTCGGCATCTTCGTCCCGTACGCGGTGCCCGGCGTGGTCGCGGCGCTGATGTGGGGCTACATGTACGGCGACCGGTTCGGTCTGGCCGCCGAGGTGAGCGACCTGCTCGGCACCGAGCTGCCGGACCTGCTGAGTCCGGACTGGATGCTCGCGTCCATCGGCAACGTGGTGACCTGGTCGTACGTCGGCTACAACATGATGATCCTGTACGCGGCACTGCGGGCGATTCCCGAAGAGCTGTACGAGGCCGCCGAGATGGACGGCGCGGGCCTGTTCCGTATCGCGTGGAGCATCAAACTCCCGGCGCTCAAACCGGCGTTGCTGCTCGCGACGACGTTCTCGGTGATCGGCAGCTTCCAGCTGTTCAACGAGCCGAGCATCCTGTCCGCGATGGCGCCGGCGTCGGTGCCGACCAACTACACGCCGAACCTGTACGCCTACGACCTCGCCTTCAGCGGGCGCCAGTTCAACTACTCGGCCGCCATCGCCGTGGTCCTCGGCGTGGTGACCGTGTTCGTCGCGTACCTCGTCCAACTGGCCACCGCCCGACGGGAGCGCATGCAGTGAGCACCTCCACCGCGCGGGAAGTCCCGCCCGCGACGCCCGCGACACCCGAGGCGCCGGCCAAGTTCTTCCGTCCGCGCAGCCGTCCGCCGCGCAAGGGGCGTCGGGGCCGCAAGAGCACCGCGCTGACCGTCGCGATGGCGCTGATGCTCGGGTACACACTGCTGCCGCTGGTGTGGCTGATGTTCGGCGTGACCAAGGACAACGAGGGCCTGCTCTCCTCGCGCGGGTTGTGGTTCAGCGACGGCTTCCACCTGTTCGACAACATCCACGACGTCTTCACCTACGACGACGGCATCTATCTGCGCTGGTTCGCGAACAACCTGCTGTACTCGGTGGTCGGCGCGGGCGGCGCCGCGCTGATCGCGACGCTCGGCGGGTACGCGCTCGCCAAGTTCGAGTTCGCCGGACGCCGGCTGATGTTCGCGCTCGTGCTCGGCGCGATCTCGATTCCGGGCACCGCGCTCGCGGTGCCGACCTACCTGCTGTTCAGTGACATCGGCATCGTGAACACCCCGTGGGCGGTCATCCTGCCGTCCCTGGCCAGCCCGTTCGGGCTGTACCTGATGCGGGTGTACGCCGCCGACGCGGTGCCCGACGCGATGCTCGAAGCGGCCCGGATGGACGGCGCGGGCGAGTTGCGGATCTTCTTCACGATCTCGCTGCGGCTGCTCGCGCCCGGCTTCGTGACGGTTCTGCTGTTCGCGCTCGTGGCGACCTGGAACAACTACTTCCTGCCGCTGATCGTGCTCAACGACCCGAACTGGTTCCCCCTGACCGTCGGCCTGAACCGGTGGAACGGCCTGGCCAACGGCGGCAGTGTCGCGGGCAGTACAGCGATCTACCCGATCCTGCTCACCGGCAGCCTGCTCGCGATCGTGCCGCTGATCGTGGCCTTCCTCTTCCTGCAACGGTTCTGGCAGTCCGGGCTCTCCGCAGGCGGCGTCAAGCAGTAGCCGCCCGCCCCCTCCTCGTACGAAGCACCACCCACCGGTTTGTCGCGCGTCCCCGAGTACGCGAATCCTCTTTTGGAGTGGCACACATGAACGCAACACCGTCGACCGTCGGTCGCCGCATCTCCCGCGGACTGACCGCCGTCACCGCCGCGACCCTCGCCCTGTCGCTCGCCGCGTGCGGCTCCTCGGACGACAAGTCGGACGACAAGGGCGGCAAGAAGGCCGACCCCGCCGCGGTCGCGAACGCGCTGGACCAGCCCGCCGAGATCACGTTCTGGACCTGGGTCCCGAACATCGAGAAGACCGTGGCCCTGTTCGAGAAGAAGTACCCCAAGGTCAAGGTCAAGCTCGTCAACGTGGGCCAATCCAAGGACCAGTACACGAAGTTGCAGGCCGCGCTCAAGGCCGGCAACGGCGCCCCGGACGTCGCGCAGATCGAGTACTTCGCGCTGCCGCAGTTCGCGATCACCAAGGAGCTCGTCAACCTCGCCGACTACGGCTCGGCCTCGCTGCAGGACAAGTTCACCCCGTCGGCGTGGTCGCAGGTGAACGTGGCCGGCGGCATCTACGGAATCCCGCAGGACACCGGACCGATGGCGATGTTCTACCGCAAGGACATCCTCGACAAGCTCGGTGCCACGCCGCCCAAGACCTGGGCCGAGGTCGCCGAACTGGGCAAGAAGATCAAGTCCGCGAACCCGGGCAACTTCGTCACCTACGTGGACCAGGGTGACGCCGGCACGGCCAACAGCATGATCTGGCAGCAGGACGGCAAACCGTACCAGGTCTCCGGCGAGTCGTCGGCCGCGGTCAAGCTCAAGGACGACGCGGGAACCGCGAAGTACGCGGCCACGTGGGGGTCGATGCTGGCGGACAAGACGGTGGACGCCACTCCGAGCTGGAACGAGGAGTGGTGGCAGTCGATGGGGGCCGGCAAGTACGCGCTGTGGATGGCCGGTGCGTGGGCTCCGGCCGTGCTGCAGAAGAACATCCCGCAGGCCAAGGGCCTGTGGGGCGTCGCCCCGATGCCGTCCGGTGACGGTGCGCCGGCCAGCGCCGAGAACGGCGGCTCGTCGGTCGCCGTGACGAAGCAGGCCAAGAACAAGGAGGCGTCCGTCGCCTTCGCGCAGTGGCTGAACTCGGACCCCGAGGCGGTCAAGTCGCTGAACACGGACGTCAGTCTGTTCCCGGCGACCAAGATGCTCCTGGACGACCCGGCCTTCCGCAGCACCGAACTGCCGTACTTCCCGGGCACGAAGCCGAACGAGGTCTTCGCGCAGATGTCCGCCGCGGTGCGTCCGAACTGGCAGTACCTGCCGTTCCAGGTGTACGCGAACAGCATCTTCAAGGACACCATCGGCCAGGCGCTCACGCCGGGCGGCGACCTGCCGGGCGCGCTGTCGAAGTGGCAGGAGCGGATCACGTCGTTCGGCAAGGAGCAGGGCTTCACCATGAAGTGACGGCTCGTCAGAGCTGTCGATGACCGGGAGAGCCGGGGAGGCACGCGGGCGATCGCGAACGCCGCCCCGGCTCTACGGGTTTCGAGACCCATGACCGAGGTGCCATGACCGAGGTCCCATGGCCGAGGTGCCATATCCGAGGTCTCGTGACCGAGGTTTCATGACCGAGGTCTCATGACCATCGTGACGACGAGGAGCAGTACAGCGATGACGAACGGTCTGTCCGCGGACGGCGGGACGCTCGTGTTGGAGCGGCACGCGGGCGAACACTGGTGGGGCGGCGCGGTCGCGGACGGTCGGCTGATGCCGTTCGCGGACGGCTACGAGATCGACCTGCGGGACGTCAAGGCCAACCAGGGCATGCCCGTTCTGCTTTCCGACCGCGGGCGCTGGGTGCACTGCGCGGACCCGTTCGCGTTCCGGATCGAGGCCGGCCGGGTGACGGCTCAGGCGGATCGGGACGGCGCGGTGATCGAGACGGGCACGGCGGCAGGGGGCACCCTGGCCGACGCCTACCGCGAGGTGATGGGCCGTCACTACCCGCCCACGGGTGGACTGCCCGATGCGCTGCTGTTCACCGCGCCGCAGTACAACCTGTGGATCGAGACGGTCTTCGAGCCCACCCAGGACAAGGTCCTGGCCTACGCGGAGGACCTGCTGCGGAACGGATTTCCGCCCGGCGTGCTGATGATCGACGACCGTTGGAGCGACGACTACGGCACCTGGACCTTCCACCCCGGGCGCTTCCCCGACCCGGCCGCGATGGTGGCGCGGCTGCACGAGCTCGGCTTCCGGGTGATGTTGTGGCTGGTCCCGTACATCACGCCGGACTCGCCGACGTGCCGGCTGCTCAACGATCAGGGCCTGCTGCTCAAGCGCCCGGACGGCTACTTCGGCGTGCACGCGTGGTGGAACGGCTACAGCGCCGGCCTGGACCTGCTCAACCCGAACGCCACGGCGTGGCTGCGGGCGCAGTTGACGGACCTTCAGCAGAGCATCGGCATCGACGGGTTCAAGTTCGACGGCGGCGACGCGCCGTTCTGGCGTGCCCTCGGCGCGGCCGACCCGGAGGCGTACACGCACGCGTGGAACCGGTTCGGTGTCGAGTGGCCGCTCAACGAGTTCCGCGACTCGTGGCGGGCGGCGGGGCTGCCGCTCGCGCAGCGCCAGCAGGACAAGTACCACTTGTGGGAGGGCCGGTTCGGCCTGGACAGCCTGGTGCCGAACGCGCTCGCCCAGTCGATCACGGGCCACGCGTTCACCTGCCCGGACATGATCGGCGGCGGCGAGTTCCGCTTCGTACCGGGCCCGAACGGCGAGGGCTTCGACGCCGAGCTGTTCGTGCGGTACGCGCAGACGGCCGCGCTGTTCCCGATGATGCAGTTCTCGGCGGCGCCGTGGCGGGTGCTGGCCGGAGAACACCTGGAGCACTGCCGCGCCGCGGCCCGGCTGCACACCGAACTGGGCGCCGAAATCCTGGCCCTGGCCCGGGAATCGGCGGACACCGGCGAGCCGATCCAGCGCCCGCTCGAGTACGCGTACCCCGGCCACGGCTACGCCGGGATCACCGACCAGTTCCTGCTCGGCGACGCGATCCTGGTTGCCCCGGTGGTCACTAAGGGGGCCACGTCCCGCAAGGTGGCGATCCCCCCGGGCACATGGCGCGCCGACGACGGCTCGACACACACGGGCCCGACCGAGATCGTGGTCGACGCACCACTGTCCCGACTCCCATGGTTCCGCCGCACCACTTGAGCCCCCCGGGGGAGCCGGTCCGACCACCAAAGCGTGACGTGACCGGCTCCACGCCCGAAGAGGACGGATCGACTCCGCAAGTTGGGTAAGCTGTCCTCTCACGTCCGGGCGCATAGCTCAGTTGGTTAGAGCACTGCTCTTACAAAGCAGGGGTCGACAGTTCGAGTCTGTCTGTGCCCACCCTGTCTGACCTGCATATTTACCCTATTCGGGCGTCCATCCAACCAGGTGGGCGTCCGTTTTGTTTCCAACTGGGGCCGTATTGGGGCCGAAACAATGCAGTGCCCGCGATTTCTTGTTGCGAGGGTGTCCCAACCGAAGATGCGACCGGAAGCCACCTGGCACGCAGCCCGCGAGATGTTTCGCCCTCGGCCGACCGGCGCCACTCTGTGATGCCACTTCAGCGACGAGCGGTGGTCCCACCGATTGTTGACACCGGATCGGTGCCCTGAGCCCCGGCCAATGCGGGGAAACCCCCGATGTGCTCAGCCGCGTGCTGGTAGACCATCGATTCAAAGCCGGCACACGGACTGACTGGGGGACGGCCGTGCCAGACACACGCCGCATCATTGACGGACGCTATGAACTCCTCGAACGTCTCGGCCGCGGCGGCATGGGCGAAGTCTGGACGGCCCACGACCCGCGCCTGAACCGCACCGTCGCCATCAAACTCCTGGCGAAGGCCGACGATCCCGCAGCCGAGATTATGTTCGTCCGCGAAGCCAAAGCCGCCTCCACGTTCAACCACCCCAACGTCGTCACCATCTACGACGCCGGCGGCGGCGCCGAAGGCGAACCCATGTACCTAGTCATGGAACGTCTCCACGGCCAAGACCTTGCGCACAGTCTTCGGCAGGGACTGCCCACCATCGATCGGATCATCGACTGGACCCGTCAGATCTGCGCCGCCCTCGAAGCCGCCCAGGCCGTGAACCTCGTCCACCGCGACCTCAAACCCGCAAATCTCTTCCTCACCCGCGAAGGCCGTATCAAAGTCCTCGACTTCGGCCTCGCCCGCACGTACGCCGCCTTCACCGCCACCGCCAGCGCCACCATCGGCACCGCCCCCTACATGGCTCCCGAACGCTGGCTCGGCCGCGTTGGAGACCACCGCGGCGACCTCTACTCCCTCGGCTGCATACTCCACGAACTTCTCACCGGCGAACGCCCCTTCGGGAATCGCGACGCATCCGGACAGATGTATGCCCACCTCCACGAACAACCCCGGCCACCCGTCGTGTCATGCCCGGACATCCCCCCGGACTTGAACCGACTCGTCCTCGACCTCCTGGCCAAGAGCCCCGACGAGCGCCCCGACAACGCCACAACGACACGAACCCGGCTCCCACCCACGACAGCCGAAACCCGCCTCGGCGAACAACACATGGAAGCAGCCCAACGTCTAAAGGTAGCCGGCCACGCTGATCAAGCAGAGCGGGCATACCGCCGCGCTCTCGCCGTCCACGCCCCAGCTGCGGCCTTCCGCCTGGCCGCCCATTTGGCTGACTTGGATCGTGGCGGGGAAGCGGAGGAACTGTATCGGCATGCTCTCGCCGATGGGGATCCGTCCGCAGCCATCGGCCTTGCGGCTCTCTTGGAAAGGCGGGGTCGTGTCAACGAGGCGGAGGAGGCACTTCGGCGTGCTCTCGCCGACGGGCACCCGGACGCGGTCCACAGCCTCCCATTACTCCTGGAGAGGCTGGACCGTGTCGAGGAGGCGGAAGAGTTGTATCGGCGTGCTCTCGCTGAAGAGCATCCGTTCGCGGCCATGTCCCTCGCGCGCGTCCTGGTGAAGTTGGGTCGTGTCGAGGAGGCGGAGGAGCTGTATCGGCGCGCCCTCACCAAAGGGTCCATAGGGGTGACCTACAACCTCGCGAAACTTCTGGCGGATTTGGGTCGTGTCGAGGAGGCGGAGGAGCTGTACCGCCGTGCCCTCGCCGAAGGGCGCCAGCACGCAGCTGACAACCTCGCGTACTTCTTGTCAAAGCGGGGTCGTGTCGAGGAGGCAGAGGAGCTGTATCGGCGCGCCCTTGACGAAGGGTCACCAGGGGTGGCCTGCGAGCTCGCGCATCTTCTAAAAGAGGGAGGTCGCATCGAGGAGGCAGAGGAACTGTTTCGGCGTGGTCTTGCCGACGGGGATGAACGCGCGAGCGCCTACCTCGGAGGACTTCTGGTGGAGTTGGGTCGTGTCGAGGAAGCGGAGAACGTGTATCGCCGTGCTCTCGCGAAAGACCAGCCGTACGTGGGCAGAGATCTCACGAAGCTTCTGGTGGATTTGGGTCGTGTCGAGGAGGCCGAGGAGCTCTATCGGAGTGCTCTCGCCAACGGATACCTCGAGGCAGGTAATTGCCTCGCGGACCTTTTCGTGGAATTGGGTCGTGTCGGGGAGGCGGAGAAGTTGTATCGCAGTCTTCTCGCCGATGGGTACAAGGACGCGTCCAACAGCCTCGCGATCCTCTTGGAGAAGTCGGGTCGTGTCGGGGAGGCCGAGGTGTTCCGGCGTGCCTTCGCCGGCGGACACAAGGACGGCGCCTACCACCTCAAGAACCTCAGGAACGAATCCGAGGCACTACCCCCCAGTGAGCCGCAGCCGTAGGATCGCATTCAGACGAGTGACCGCGGCCCTCTCTCCGGTGAAGTACCGGGGATCGAGGGCCGTTTGCATGCCGTGGGAAATGCGGTGCCCGTGGCTTCTCGCCGGTCGCCCCACCTGGACGCAGGCACCGCAGGCCTGCGGGTCGCGAACCACAGCGGCTTCAACTGGGGCCGTATTGGGGCCGGAAGACATCGGCAACATCGGGTAAGACAAGGCAAGATCGGGAAACGAAGCCGCCCCGATGCCGCGCTGACCAGGGAAGATTCCGTAAGACAAGGCAACATCGGGGCGGATACGTGAAGTGGGCTTTCCTCTTACAAAGCAGGGGTCGACAGTTCGAGTCTGTCTGTGCCCACCCGTTGGAAGGCCCCCACCCAATCAGGGTGGGGGCCTTCTGACATCTACGAATGACATCAACAGCGGCGGGTGAGATCAATTGTCCGCGCCGGAGTGAAGCCGCTGAGGCTCGACGTATGGTGCCGACCTGTAGTGCCTCTCACGCTTGGCGCCTTCTTCGCGCCAGCGTGACTTCTCTAAGTGCTCCCCCTGTCAGGACCCGACGGCGGGCCTGTGCGATGTGGCAGGTGCCGACAGCGAACGATCGAGGGATTCCGTCGGCCGTGCGCGCGGTCGCCGCGCCGTTGGTGGCGACCACTTGCGAGAATGTCTAGATGATGGTGTCATAGAGTCATGTTGTTTCGTGTGCCCCGCCTGGACGACCGTGACGCGCGCGCTCTTCAGGAGATCGAGGAGATGCGTACCCGACTACGTCACATGTTGCGCCCGGAACTGCGCTGGTCGGGGCAATTGCGCCGTAACCTCACCGCTCGGGCGATCGCCGGCTCGAACACCATCGAGGGCTACGCCGCGTCCGTCGACGACGTCGAGGCCCTGTTGTCGGGCGAGGAACCCCTCGACGCCACGGAAGAAACGCGCGCGGAGGTCGAGGGATACCAGCGCGCCATGACGTACATCCAGGGACTCTCCGACGCGGGCGAGGACTTTCGCTACGACACCGGGCTCTTGAACGGCTTGCACTTCATGATGCAGGGCCATCACGTGAACAAACGTCCGGGGCGATGGCGAAAGGGCCCCGTCTACGTGACCTCCCCGGAAGACCCCGCCGTCGCCGCCTACACCGCGCCCGAACCTGCCCGGGTCCCCGCCCTGATGGGGGAACTGGTGACGTGGCTCAACGAGGGCGATCTCGATACCCCCGTGCACGTCCGGGCCTCCATGGCACACCTGAACCTCGTGAGCATCCACCCCTGGCCCGACGGCAACGGCCGCATGTCACGCGCTCTGTCCACCCTGGTGTTCTCCCGGGAGGCGCTCATGCCCGCCGAGTTCTCCTCCATCGAGGAATGGTTGGGATACGGACAGAACACCTACGCCTATTACGGAGTTCTCCAACAGGTCGGCGGCCCGTCCTGGGACCCCTCCCGTGACGCCCACGCCTGGATCCGGTTCTGTCTGGGAGCCCACCATCGCCAAGCCCAGATGGCCGGCAGACGTGTGGACCTGTACGCCCGGATCTGGCGTGAACTCACCGAACTCGCCGAGCAGGCGGGTCTCGACGAACGCGTTGCGTTCGCCCTGATGCCCGCCGCGTTCGGGACGAAGGTCCGCCGGCCTGTATACCAACACGACGCCGACATCAGCGAGCAATCCGCCGTGCGAGACCTGCGAGAACTGGTGGCCCAGGGCTGGCTGGAACCACACGGCAAGGCCCGAGCGAGGCACTACACGACCGCACGTCGCATGGCACCGATCCTCGAGAACGTCACCAAGACCATGCCCGCCTACAGCGACCCCTACGGCCGCTGACCAGGCCTCCAAGTCCCGCCCTGGTGAACCAAGTGCGTGCGCAAACCCACCGGGGATCGAGGGCCGTTTGCATGCCGTGAGAAATGCGGTGCCCGTGCGTTCGTGTGCCCCCTCCGATCTTGCGGACATCCGGGCGCGCAGGCATCGTGCGGCCCCAGTGCGGATCCAGCTGGGGCCGTATTGGGGCCGGAAGACACCGGCAACATCCGGCAAGACGAGGCAAGATCGGGAAAGATGGCCGCCCCGATGCTGCGCTGACCAGGGAAGATCCTGTAGGACCAGGCAACATCGGGGCGGATACGGAAAGTGGGCTTTCCTCTTACAAAGCAGGGGTCGACAGTTCGAGTCTGTCTGTGCCCACCCTTTGACCTCGTATTTCCCGGTATAACCGGGCAAACGAGGCGTACGAATCACCGGTTTCGTCCCGCCGGGGACGCGCCGGAGACAAGAGAAAATCCTTGCGAATACTGGGATCCGAGCACTTCCTGTCTCCGGCGGCAGCGAATCGTCTCAATGGCTGAGATGAAGGTGTGTGGCGGCGCGGCGTGCCATGCCCAGGGCGGTCCGGGAGGACGGCTGGTTCCCCGTGTGCGTTGGGGGCCGACTACGGAGAACCAGTGGGCCGAGCCAACCGAGGCATTGGCAGGCGGGAAGCGATGGGAGTCGCTGACTGTCCACACATTGCTCCCGGCCTCAGTACCTACTGAGGTAGCGAAGCCGGGTCATGTCGAGGAGGCGGAGGAGTTGTACCGCAGCACCCGCGGCCACGGTGACCTGGACGCGGCTGTGTGAAATTCGTGGCGAAGCTCGGTCGTGTCGACGAGCGCGTGCAACCTACGATGACCGGTGCCGCGAGGCGACGGAACGGGGGAAACGTGCCGCACGAGACGCAATCCGGCCGACTGGTCCATGGGCGCTACCGGCTGCTCGAGCTGCTGGGCGGTGGGAGTTTCGGGCGGGTGTGGCGGGCGCGCGACGAGGCGTTGGACGTCGATGTGGCGGTCAAGGAGGTGTGGTTGCCCCAGGCGATGTCCCCGCAGGAGCAGGCGCAGCGGTTGCTTCGGGCCGAGCGTGAGGCCCGTAACGCCGCGCGACTGCCGGACCATCCGAACATCGTCGCCGTGCACGACGTGGTCATGGACGACGATGCCCCGTGGATCGTGATGCGGTTGGTGGACGGACTGTCCCTGGAGGAGCGCGTGCGCGAGCACGGGCCGTTGTCGATGGCAGAGACGGCGGCCGTGGCATCCGACCTGCTGGGGGCGTTGGGTGCGGCGCACGACGCGGAGGTGGTGCACCGGGACGTGAAACCCGCGAACGTCATGCTCGCCGTGGACGGCACGGTGCTGTTGACGGATTTCGGGATCGCGGTGCATCAGGCGGACGGCGCTCTGACGGCGCCGGGCGCGTTCGTCGGCTCGGTGGAGTACGTTGCGCCCGAGCGCGCCCGTGGTGTGGAGGGGCGGGCGGCCGGTGACCTGTTCTCGCTGGGGGTGACGCTGTATCAGGCCGTCGAGGGCAGCTCGCCGTTCCGCCGATCCACCCCGGCCGGGACCCTCGCGGCGGTCCTGCTGGAAGAGGCACCGCCGCCCCGGCACGCCGGCCCCCTTGCGCCACTCCTGGCCGGACTCATGGCGAAGGATCCGGCCGAGCGCCTCACGATCCCTCAGGCGCGCTCCCTGCTCCGGACCTCCCAGCGGCGGGGACAGGAACCAACCGCCGTGCGCCCCACGCCGATTGCGGCGACGCCACCACCGGAACCCGTGCCGACGCCTCCGACGCCGGCGCGAGACGGTCCCCCGCCGCTACCGCCGCGGTCCCGGCGACCGTGGCGGTTGCCCCTGTCCGCCCGGGTACCGGTCGCCGCCGCGGTAGTGGCGGTACTCGTCGCCGCCGCCGCGTTCGTGATCAAGGATCAATGGTTCTCCTCGGAGTCGTCGGGCGCCTCCTCGCGTTCCGGATCGTCCCCGACATTCGGATCGTCCCCGGCACCGGATGCGTCCTCGACGCCGGAATCGTCCCCGTCGGGGACGCCGGATCCCTGGGCCACGACGATCCGCGACCCTTGGGCGACCCAGCCCGGCGACTGCATCTACCTACTCGGGGGCGACTCCAGCCAATTCGACTTCAGCAAAAGCGCGATGGGCTCGCCCTGCGCCTACGGAGCCCAATACAAGGTCGTCCGGATCATCCGGTCCGGCCCGGGCGAGAAGTGCGCGGACGTTCCCGGCTGGGCCGCCGACGCGGGCGGCAGGTTTGTAGAGGACACCACGTACGCGGGACGCGGACCGATCTGCCTCATGCCGCGGTGAGACCGCCCCCGACGCTGCGGCCGGATCGGAGCACCCGGCCGAGCACCCCATCCCGTACGCGGACGCTTGGCCGCTCCGGGCCGACCACACCGTGGCGTGTCGGGGCCGGTGATCTCCCGGCCGACGCGGGGCGCGAGACCTTCACCCTTCACGCGGGTGATCGTCTCGTCGACCGCGATGCCGTCCGGCTTCTCGGGCCGCGCGCCCGCCCACGGCACGAACTCTCCTGAAACCACCGTCGATTCGGTCCCGTTTCCGGTGGGTGGATGGGCCGGCGGCGGGTGTGGGATCTTCGATGTGGTCCCGCGAGAGCGGGTCCGGGTCGATGAGTGCAGCATGATGGGCCATCGGGGGAGTTGTTTGTGGCTGTACGGGTTGTGGGTGGTCGTTACGAGCTCGTCGCGTTTATCGGCCGGGGCGGTATGGGGACCGTCTGGGAGGGGCGCGACCGGGTGATCGAGCGCCGGGTGGCGGTCAAGCTGCTGCCGCACGATCGGCGGGACACCTCGGGCGCGCAGCTGTTCCTCCGCGAGGCCAAGACCGCCGGTGGCCTCAACGACCCGGGCGTGGTGACGGTGTTCGACCTGGGCCAGGACCCCGACGACGGCACTCTCTATCTGGTGATGGAGTTCCTCGCCGGGCGGGATCTGGACACCGTGCTCCGCAAGGACGGCCCGCCCGAGGTGCCGACGGCAGTGGACTGGGCGGCGCAGACCGCCGCGGCGCTGCACGCCGCCCACACGGCCGGGGTTGTGCATCGGGACCTGAAACCGGCGAACCTCATGCTCGGCCCGGATGGTCGGGTGAAGATCCTCGACTTCGGGATAGCCCGGTGCATGGCCTCCACGCACACGTCGAGCAATGTGGTCGGCACCCTGGCCTATATGCCCCCCGAGCGGTTCCGCGATCTCCCCGGTGACGCCCGCTCCGACCTGTACTCCCTGGGCTGCGTGCTCCACGAACTCCTCACCGGACGAACCCCCTTCCAGGCCGGCGACCTGTTCGCGACGATGGCCGCCCACCTGCACGCGACCCCGGCGCCACCGGGCGACACCCGCCCTGGCGTTCCCGCCGCTCTGGACGACCTCGTCCTGGCCCTGCTCGCCAAGGACCCCGGGAACCGTCCCGCGTCCGCGGCCGAGGTCCACCACCGGCTCCGCGAACTCCGCACCCACCTCCGCGAGGCGGCACAGGAATCGACCGTGATCACCGGGGGCGGTGCGCCGACCACGGCCGCCACCGCGAGGTACCCCGGCTCGCCGTTCGACCCGGACGACCGGTCCGGCGGGCAGAGTTCCACGCCGCCGGCGGGCTCCGGGCGCGACCGAGGGTGGCGTCCGAGTCGCCGTGCCCTCCTGACCGCCGGCATCGGTGCCTTGGCCGCCGCGGCCGTCCCGACGGCGATCGAACTGGCGACCTCGTCATCGGCGGACTCGCCCCGCGGCAACAAGGGCGGCAACAAGGGTGGCACCCCATCCGCCACGACCTCCCCCAGGAACGCCGCCGGTGGGATCGCCCCGCCGGTGGACCTCGTCGTCGACAACGACACCGTGCGGGGCGTGGCGTTCAGCCCGGACGGCTCGACGCTGGCCGTCGCCGGCGGTAACACCGTTACGTTGTGGGATTTCGCCGCACGCCGAGTGCTCTTCCCCTTCACCGGCGTGACCGGCGCAGGTCCCGTCCGGTTCAGCCCGGACGGCAAAATCCTGCTCTGTGTCGCCGACGAGGGCGTCGTGCTGTGGGACCCCGTCGCCCACACCCATATCGGCACCCTGCCCGACACCAAGCACGTGAACGCGGCGGCGTTCGCTCCCGACAGCTCAGTGCTGATCTGCGGTAGCGATGACGGTGTCGTCACCGTGTGGGGCGCTACCCCGCCCCGCCCCGGCAAGACCCTGTCCAGCATGGGTACCACCCCCGGCCGGGGGCCGATCGTGGTGAACGCGCTGTCGTTCAGCTCCGCCGGTGGGGTCGCGGCTGCCGCCTGCGCGGACCGCAACCTGCGTGTGTGGGTCCTGAGCGACCTCGGCCGGCCCCCGCAGACCTATACAGGCCACACCGATGAGGTCACCTGCCTCGCCTTCATGCCCGACGTTCCCGTCTATCTGGTTACCGGCAGCAGCGACCACACGATCAAGCGGTGGGTCCTCGGGAGCCCCGACGCGCCCCTGGCCACTCTCACCGGGCACACCGGCAAGGTCCACTCGGTGGCCTACAGCCTCGACGGCAGGACCATCGCCAGCGCGAGCAACGACGGCACCGTCCGCTTGTGGGACGGCCGCGCCGACAGCGAACGAACCACGGCCAACGCGGTCCTCACCGGCCACACCGGCCCCGTGTACGCCGTCGCCTTCAGCCCCGACGGCAGGACACTTGCCAGCGCGGGCGGTGATGCCGTCAAACTCTGGACCCTTAAATGACGCAGGAAGCCGGTCACGCGGTCCACCATCTGCGGCCATGCGAGGTGCTCGCGGCACGGTCCCGGCGGGTCCACCAGCCGAAGAACTGCTCGTCGGGACCCGCGCCGCGCCCGTAGGATCGCAATCAGACGAGTGAAAGTGGCCCTCTCCGGCGAAGTGCCCAGGATCGAGGGCCGCTTGCGTGTCGAGGCGAATGCGGTGCCCCGTGGTTGCGCCGGGGACGCGACCTCGCCGAACCGCCTTCCCGCTCGATCGGGCAGATCGGGACGGGCTCCGCCGGGGACGCTCCGGGGACAGAAGAACACCTCTCCGTATAGAGCCGCTCCCGTCGAGGCGGGGTGCTTCCGGTGCCGGCAGTGTGACGGTGTGTGGGTGGTTGTGTGGGCCGGCTTGCGGGCCCCGGTGTCACCGCTTGGGCGGTGGGGTCGGGGTCCGAGGTCTTGATTGGTTTTCCCGCGTGGTGTGGGTCAGCCGCCTTGGCCGGCGCTGCCGATCGGGCCGACCTTGACCGGGGAGCCGGCGCCGTCCGTGATGGGCAGTGTGGCGGCGCCGGGCCAGCGCAGGGTGACCGTCTTCGTTTCTCCCGGCGGGGTCACCTTCAGGCCGGTGATGCGGACGCCGGAGCCGCCGGTGTCGTTGGTGGGGTAGGTGATGCCGAAGGACACCGATGTGTCGCTCTTGAGGATGAACGACTCCGCCGGTTGGCCGGTGCGCTTGGCGGACAGCGGTCCCTGGCTGGTTTCCAGGTCGACGCCCGCGAATCCGGACATCGAACAGTTGTGGCCGATGTTCTTGAGCGTTACCGCGACGGTGGCGTCGAGGTCGCCGCCTATGGTGCTGTCCATCGCGGTGATCCTCAGGTCGTCGGTGCGGCACTTGCCGATCGAGCCGTTGTCGCCGGAGCCGGTCCCGGTGGTCGTGCCCTGGCCGCCGGAGGTCTTTCCGCCGGAGTCCTTCCCGCCGCTCTGGTTGCCGCCCGTGGTCGAGGACCCGGGCGGGGCGGCGGGCGCGGTGGCGGGTGTGGTGGCGGACGAAGGGCCTTGCGCGGCGCCCGAGTTCGAGTCCGTGTCCTGGCAGGCCGTCGTCAGCATGGCGCCGCCGACGATGGCTGCGGACACGAGGAATGCCTTGCGACGGTTGCCGGACATGAACATGAAAGTCCCCTTGGTGTCCCGTGGTTGGGGCCGAAGCGGTTTCGGCTCCGCGGTGCTTGCTTGATCACTATGGAGGGGCTGTGAGCCGAGGGGATACGGGAGTCGTCGTTCCACGACACCGCTGTCGCAGACCGGTGACATGGTCACGCAAAGGAACAAGGGGCGGCCCGGTACGCCCCGTTCGTCGCCCCGGCGACACCACGTCCGCCCTGGTCACAGCCATCGCGGTCCGGCTCGGTGGACAGTGTTACAGGAGCCTCGCCGTCCTGCGGTGCAGCCGCCGTTCCCACTGTCGGCGCGGTGTTACACAGCACCCGTCGCACATGTCTCCCTTGACCGTCGGCCTGGCCGGCCCCGCCGTCCTGCGGCCGGACACCCGGTAGGGGCAGCGCATGACGTTTCTCTGCGAACGGCCCTTGTTCGGTGTGGTGTTCGACATGGGCACGGGCGGCGTCCAAGCCCTCGTGGCGCCTTTGCGGTCACCGGTGCGCTTGTGTGGTCCTCGGGTTCGGCCGGCTCCCTGGCTGTGCCACCGATACCGCGTCGGTGACGGGCTCGGACGGCCTCGCGTGTCCGTACCCGAAACGGGAAGCCGAGTCGGCCGCAATCCACTAACTCTTTGGATGTGGACTCGAATACCCACTCCGATGTGACATAGATCATGGTTTGGCGAGTCGCCGTGTTCGCGGAGCGCGACGACAAAACGTGCTCATCGTGATGACCTCGCCGATGAGATAGCGGTGAGTGACTTTGATTAAGATTGATTTAAGGATTACATATCCCGGCTTCGTTGTTGCGCCGATCGCGATCTGTACCTTCTTCGTCTACCAAGCCGCGAACAACGTGGCCGGAAGCGCAGGAGTGGGATTATGGGTATTGCACCTCGAGCCGTCGCAGTCGTGGCGAGCGGGACGTTTGTGGCATTGTCTCTGCTTTCCAGCCCGGCTGTGGCGGATGAATCGTCCGTCCTCACCGCGGATGAAATTGGTTCGGTCAAGGAGTTGTCCGACCCCGATCCGTTGAAACCCGAGCAGATCGAGGCGGCCAGGAAGGAAACCCAGGCAAAGGACGTGCGGGTCGGCCTCGGGGGCTCCGCGGCCCGGGTCATCTCGGTCGCGCTCCCCGCGTCCTCGTACCTCGCGGCCAATCACCAGGCCCAGGCGTACAGCAACTACTGCGGTCCGGCCACGGCGCGGATGACCCTGCTGCACCAAGGTGTCAACGTGAGTCAGGCGACGGTGGCCGCGCGGGTGGGCATCACCCCGGGTAACGGCGGTACGAGCTGGGGCGCGATGCTCAGCACCCTCAACGCCTACACCGGCGGGCAATACGCCGGGACGTTCCTGGCGTACAGCCCCAGCGCGGCCGACAAGGCCTCGTACAAGGCGCGCCTCAAGGTCGACATCGCCACGAACAAGGACAGTATTGCCGGAAATGTATGGGAAGTTGCCGGTGGGCCGCATCTTCCGGGGCATCCGAACCGGGAGATCTTCCACTGGGTCAACATTCGCGGCTACAAGAACAGCGGCGCCTACAGCCAGGTCCAGGACCCTGCGACGAGCGTGTGGTCGGGAGTGCCGGCGCAGTCTCCCGTGAGTTCGGACTCGTTGGTCACCATGATGGGCGGTCGTGGCTACCAGTGGTAGGCGGCACACCCTCGCTCTGATCTGCCTGGCGCTGGCGGGCACCTTCGGGTGCTCGCCGGCGCCGGGCGGCAGCGAGGCGGCGCCGTCGAAGACAGCCCGGACGACCACCACCTCCGCCCCTGCCGACGGTCGCGCCGGCGACTTCTGCGAGGTCGCGCGTCCGGATACGTGGGTAACCGCGGAGAAAAGCCGTCAATACCCGTCACGCCCTGGTCTCGATCGCCGCGGCACCATGGTGAGCGCGGACGGGGACACGCTTTTCGCCATCGACACCGAGAACGGAAGAAGCGAGCTGGTATATCTGAAAGGAAAGGGACAGGAGAAGCACGTCATCCATGCCCTGGACACCGCAGACGCCGGAAGAAAGGTCCAGTACGGGAGCAGCCAATTCGATGGTCGTTGGTTGCTGTTCGACGTCGCATTCGACGCGGAGAACTGGAACGACTGGGCCCTTTACGCCTGGGACTCGACCGCCGCCGCCGCACCTTTCCTGGTGACACGGCACGACAAGAGTGTTCCCGGCCCATTTCTGTTCACTCACCTCCGGGACGGCAAGGCGGCATGGGCGGAGGGGATTCCGGACGGAAGGAAAGCCGTCCACCTCTACGACCTCGCCGGCCGCGCGGACTCCGTCGTGCGCACCGGCCACACCAGCCCGGTCTTCGTCGCGGGCGACCTGCTGGGCTGGCGGGAGGCCCCCGGCCCCCGGGAGCCCGTACTTGTCAAGGCCGTGTCGTTGCGAACGGGACAGCCCGTCGCGCTGCCGCCCGTCATCGCCAAGATCCGAGGGACCGCGCACGTCGCCGGCGACGGCAGGATCTGGACTTGGGTATCGCCCGACTACACCACCCTCTATGCCTGGCAGCCCGGTTGGGAGGATTCCGCGACCATTGCCAGGGCCAAGGAGGGCGAGCACATCGACCAGATGCAGTTGGCCGGCGACCTCGTCACGTGGGTCGGCGGGGAGGCGGTCTGGGCCGCGGACATCAGGAGCCATTCCCGCACCACTCTCACGCCCCAGTACGGAAGCGTCGCCTCCAACGGCGACTCCCTCCTGGTCACCTACCTGACGGGCGGGTACTCGAAGGACCCCGCCAAGCAGCAGGGGACCACCAGTTACGTACTGAGGGCACCGGACCTCGAACCCTTGCCGACATGCGCCAAGTGGGTACCCGTACCCCAGCCGCTCGACGAAACCGGAACCCTCGACCCCGACCCGGGGGAGGGTGCCTGACTCGTCCTCGCGAACGGCCACCGGGCCGAATTCGCGGTTTCGGGGGCGGTTCCCTGGGGCGAAGGCCGTGGGCGTTGTGGGGAAAAGGGCCTTGAGTCTCCAGCGGCGGGAGACGTCAGGATGAGGGGCATGAACGACGCGGCCCTCCATCCGATCGGGGAAGTTGCCCGGCGCACCGGATTGTCGGTGAAGACGATCCGCTTCTACTCCGACTCGGGGGTGGTGCCGTTCTCCGGTCGTAGCCCCGCCGGCTACCGGCTCTACGACCTCGACGCACTGCTTCGCCTGGACCTGGTACGCACTCTGCGGGAGCTGGGCCTGGACCTCGCCACGATCCGGCGCGTGCTGGACCACAAGGTGTCCGTGGCGGAAGTCGCGGCGGTCCACGCCGAGGCCGTGGACGTGCAGATCCGGACGTTGCGACTGCGTCGCAGTGTCCTGCGGGTCGTGGCCACCCACGGTTCCAGTCCAGAGGAGACCAACCTCATGCACAAGCTCACCCGACTGACCGCAGCCGAACGCCGGCGCCTGATCGACGACTTCATCGGCGCCACCTTCGGTACCGAACCCGCCTACCTCGATCTGGCGACCATGGTGCGCGCCGCCGCCCCCAACCTCCCCGACGACCCCTCTCCCGAACAGGTCCGCGCGTGGGTGGAGCTCAATGAACTCATCGGCGACGAGGACTTCCGCGACCGCATGCGCAAGTCGGCCGAGCACGAGGGTGACCGGGCCGAAACCGGTATCCCCGACGAAGTACTGGGGGCCATGCGCGAGCGGATCACCGCAGCGAAGGAAGCGGGCATCGACCCGCTCGGCGTGGAGGCCGAACCCGTCGTCCAGGACATCCTCCGTCTGCTCGCACGGGCGTACCCGCACGTCCCCGACGCGGAACTGCCAACCTGGACGACCCGGCACCTTGAACAGATCGACGATCCGCGCGTGGAGCGGTACTGGCGACTGGTGTGGGCCATCAACGGCTGGCAGGTGCTGCCCGGCCTGCTCCCGGACTTCACCTGGCTGCTGCAGGCGCTGCGCAAGGACCGGAGGGGTCCGCTCCGAGGGGAACAGCTCGGGCTGTCGAATCCACCCCGGGTGTCGGGGACGCGTGGAGATTCTGCAAGGGGGTGAGCAACTGCCCCAAGCCTCTGCCCCCTTCGCGCCGGCTACTCGATGGGCACGGCGACGCTGGGCGGCCGGGCCTGCGTGGCGGCGGCTGATACGAAGTGGTCGTTGCCTGTATTGGCCACGGCGTGCCGGCGCTGCCGGAGCCGGCAGGCCGCCTCTGGGGTCATCCGAGATGCATGAGGCGAACCCCTTGGCATCCGTTTTGGGTGGGAGTATCCTGAAATCAGCCTACGGGGCGAGCGAGGGAGCTTGACCGAACAGCGGCTTTGGAGCAGGGAGCTTTGCTCGGGCCAAGGTCGGAAGGCCAGGCTGAGAGGCCGGAAAGTCGAATGGACTGGAAGGCGACCCCTAGCACCTGATCCGGACAATGCCGGCGCAGGGAGCCCACCTCGTAGGTTTTTATCTGCGCAAACGGCGATCCCCGATCGACGCTCGTGCTTGGCCTCGGCCAAGGCGGGCGTCTTGTCGTTGACCCGTTCCTCAAGCCCACCGTGGGTGGAAGAGCCTCCGATCGATTGTGGTTGGGGGCTTTCTGCATTCATGGTGTGTCGCGGGTCGGTGGGTCAGGGGTGGGTGATGGTGGGTTCGTGGCGGCGGGGGCCCATGGCGTTTTTGCGGGTGGGTGGGCGTAGGCGGACCATGCGGTGTCGGCCGATGAGGCGGTCGTAGCCGTAGACCGCGTGGATGCCGAGCGCGAGCAGTGTGCGTTGGGCGCGTGGCCAACGCAGGATCTCGCCCATGCGCCGGGTCACCGCGAGGCTGACGTCTCGGTTGACCCGGATCTCGGCTCGGGCGCTCTCGTGCAGGACGGCGCGAATGCGGGGTCCGTGCCCGTTCGCGACCAACCGCAGCAACTCCTCGTGGCAGTAGGCGAGATGGTTCTCCTCGTCCTCGCAGATCATCCGCAGGCCCGGGCCGACGTCCGGGTCGTCGCCGAGCACGCGGCGCAGGAGTCGCATGTCCTCGGCCGCGCGTTGCTCGGTGACCCGGCTGTGCGCGAGGTAGACGATCACGTCGTCCTCGGTGAGGGGTTCATCGCGGCGGAGCCGGGCGTGCGAAAGGCCGACGCCCTGCTGCTCCAGGAGCATGCAATAGTCCGTGCCGGGGGGCACGTCCGGGGAAGCCAGACCGCGTCGGTGCAGCATCGCCCGGAAGATCCGCCCGTGCTTGTCCTCGTCGGCGCCGTGCCGGGCGATCTTGGGAGCCAGTTCCGGGTCTCGGACGAGAGCGGCGATCCGGGCGTTCTCCCATCCTCCCTGGCTCTCGCCCTTGGCCGCGACGGCGGCGAACAGGGCGAAGGCGTCGTCGTCGGCGTGAATCTGCCGGAACAGGCTGCGCGCGGAAAGCATCGTGATCCCATCTGCCGGGGACGCACCCGGCCGACGCCCACACCGACCGGTGAGCACGGCTGCAACGAACATCTGTACGAAATTACGGACACCGGCTCTGCCCGGTTTCCCCGAATAAGGGATTTGGATGCATTGGGGCGATTTTGCGGCGTGATCGACGGTACGACGCGATCGACCCGGCTCGCCGCCGCGACACGGGGTGGCGGCGGGTGACGTCCGGCTGATCCGGAGCCGGTGATGCCATGTGGCGGCTGCGGCGGTTACGCGCGTTCCGGGGCTCGGTCGCGCCTTGGATTCGCCGCGCGTCGGACGGATCGGGTGCGCGCCGAGAGGTGCCGCAGGTTGGCTCGGAGGAAGGCGGCCGTCGAGTCGAGGAACGACCACCCGGGATCCGGGGCTGGGGTCGGTTCGGGGTCGCTCCACCGTTGTGCCTGGCTCACCAGAGCTGCCAGATCGTCGGTGCCCCTGCTCCGGGGTGCGCGGCTGTGTGTCATGGCTCTCTGGTGCCCGCGAGAGCGTGCGTCATGGCTGACGAATGATCACAGGCATGCCTCATGTTGGTAATAGCGGTTGACATTTCCTGTCGCGGGTCGTCGTTTCCCGGACATCGAGGAGGTCGTCGTCGGGGGCTCCAGGGCCTGCCTTCGGGAGTCTCGCGAAATCACCCGTTTGACTCCCGGTAAATACGACAAGGCGATGGTGTCATTACTGGTAGTGAGTGACGGATTCTGTCGATTCGTCCTCATCGTCCCCTTGAGTGGGCGCATCACCTCCGCATGCCTGCCGGTGGTGCGCCCGCTCGACGACTTGTCGTCCTCGAATCGTTCGACGGATCCGGCCTCTCCAGAGATGCCGGTCCGCGGCCGACTCGTGACGGCAACGAGCATGTGAAGGGCCCATCCATGTCATTCGACGGCGCCTGTTCCACAGGCTTCCGAGAACCTCGATTCCAAAGATCCGCCGCGGTACTCGCGATCCTGCTCGGGATGGTCCTCCTGGGTACCGCCGGCCTGGTGTCGTTGGCCGCCAACGCCCGCGCGGCCACTTCCACGATCCTCCTGGGCAACGCCGAGAGCTACGCCGTGCTGGCCGGGAGGACCGTTACCAACGTTCCTGCGTTGGGCACCATCATCCACGGGGATGTCGGTGTCAGTCCGGGCAGTGCGGTCACCGGCTTTCCGCCCGGGGTCGTCGTCGGCGGCACCATCAACACGGGCCCCGCGGCCGCGCCGGGACAGGCGGATCTGGGCACGGCCTACCTCGATGCCACAAGCCGGGCCCCGGATGCCAGCATCGCGGGAGACCTCGTCGGCCAGACCCTGAACTCCGGCGTGTACTTCGCTTCCGGGCCGATCGGCATCACCGGCACCCTCACCCTTGACGCACAAGGGGACCCCAACGCGGTCTTCATCTTCCAGATCGCGGACACCCTGATCACCGGGCCCTCCGCCACCGTCGCCCTCATCAACGGCGCCCAGGCGTGCAACGTCTTCTGGCAGGTCGGCAGTTCGGCCACGCTGGACACGAACACGTCCTTCAAGGGCACGATCATGGCGCTGCAATCGATCTCGGTTCTGACCAACGCGACCATCGAAGGCCGAGCCCTGGCCCGCAACGGCGCGGTCACCCTGGACCACAACGTCATCACCCGGCCGTTCTGCTTCATCGGCCCGAGCGGTCCTCCCGGACCGAGTGGCCCCCCGGGACCGAGCGGGCCGGCCGGGCCCTCTGGGTCGCCTGGGGCACCGGGATCGCCCGGTGCTCCCGGATCGCCCGGTGCTCCCGGGTCGCCCGGTGCTCCCGGATCGCCCGGAGCACCGGGATCGCCTGGGGCACCGGGGTCGCCCGGTGCCCCCGGGTCGCCCGGTGCCCCCGGGTCGCCCGGCGCTCCCGGATCGCCCGGAGCACCGGGATCACCTGGGGCACCGGGATCGCCCGGCGCCCCCGGGTCGCCCGGCGCTCCCGGGTCGCCCGGTGCACCGGGATCCCCCGGGCCCAGTGGCCCCGCAGGACCTTCCGGTCCGGCGGGACCCGCGGGACCTGCAGGGCCTTCGGGCCCCGCGGGACCTGCAGGACCTTCGGGCCCCGCAGGACCTGGCTCCCCCTCGGCGTCCGGTACCGCAACGGCCAAGCCCGGGAAGCCCGGCAAGCCCGGTGGACACGGCGGGATGCACGAGTCCGGTCGTCCCAGCGCGTCGCAGAGCCCCAGCCACAGCGCACGGCCCGGTGGGGTGCACGAGTCCGGTCGTCCCAGCGCGTCGCAGAGCCCCAGTCACAGCGCACAGCCCGGCGGCGGTGCCGGTGGCGGCATGGCCCACCAGCCCGGTGGCGGTGGCGGTGCCGGTGGCGGCGCGCCCCATCAGGCCGTGAACAAGGGTGCGAACGCTCCGCACGGCGGATCGCACGAGTTGGCGGCCACAGGCACCGGTGAACTCATCGGTTGGCTGGCCGGCGGTGGCGCAGTGCTGCTCGCCCTGGGCGCCCTCGTCATCATCTACCTCCGCAAGACCCGCACCCTCGAACTCGAAACCGGAGGCAGCCACGATCACGCGTAGGCCGCCGGGTCCGAGGCCCGGCCGATAACAACCACCCCTCGATCGCCACGCTCTGCCCCCGTCCGAGGCCCGACACGGCCGCGGACGGGGGCAGACCCATGTCCCCGCACCCGACTTCGCGCTCCGAACACCCGTACGCCTATCGCGACTCGGCCGCCCCATCACCTTCCCGGCCACAGCACCAGCCGGGCGCTTGATTCAGCTGGTCTGTCTGCGGCTATGAATGATCAATTTCTGTCATCGATCATGTACCGTGTGTTACAGCGTCCCGGCCGCGGAAGACGAGGCCGGGACGCGTCCACGGCGAGAATCCCGCATCCGAGCACGGCGGGGCGCAGCGCACGACGAAGCCCGGGTCGGCAAGCCGACCCGGGCTTCGTCATGCGTTCGGGGCTCGTGCGCCGGGCGGTTCGGTCAGCCGGCGGTGGCCGGGCGGGCCGCCGGGCCGGAGCGGCGGGCCTGGGCCGAGCCGCTGCGTCGACCGCGCGAGGAGCTGCTGTTGCGCCGGGCGCGGTCCACCGTCGGGGCGGTGATGACCACGGGGATGCCGGACGGAGTCTGGGCGCCGGTGATCCGGGCCAGGTCGGCGTCGCCGGGCTGGACCTGGGTGGTCTGCGGGGTGATCCCGGCGTCGGTCATCAGCCGGGTCATGCCGCGACGCTGGCTGGGCATGACGAGGGTGACCACACTGCCGGACTCGCCGGCGCGCGCGGTCCGGCCGCCTCGGTGCAGGTAGTCCTTGTGGTCGCTCGGCGGGTCGACGTTGACGACCAGGTCGAGGTTGTCCACGTGGATGCCGCGGGCGGCGACGTTGGTGGCCACCAGCACCGTGACGTGGCCGCTCTTGAACTGGTTCAGCGTGCGCGTGCGCTCGGGCTGGGACTTGCCGCCGTGCAGGGCCGCGGCCCGTACACCGCTGTTGAGCAGGTGCTCGGTGAGCCGGTCGACGGCGTGCTTGGTGTCCAGGAACATCAGCACCCGCCCGTCGCGGGCGGCGATCTGCGTGGTGGCGGCGTTCTTGTCCGCGCTGTGCACGTGCAGCACGTGGTGTTCCATCGTGGTGACCGCGCCTGCCGAGGGGTCCACCGAGTGCACGACCGGGTCGGGCAGGTAGTGCCGCACCAGCAGGTCGACGTTGCGGTCCAAGGTGGCGGAGAACAGCATCCGCTGCCCGTCCGGGCGCACCTGGTCCAGCAGCGCGGTGACCTGCGGCATGAAGCCCATGTCCGCCATCTGGTCGGCCTCGTCCAGGACCGTGACGCCGACCCGGTCCAGGAAGCAGGCGCCCCGGTCGATCAGGTCCTTGAGGCGACCGGGGGTGGCCACGACGATCTCGGCGCCGGAGCGCAGCGCGCTGATCTGCCGGCCGATCGACATGCCGCCGGTCACGGTCGCCATCCGCAGCCGAAGGGAGCGGGCGTAGGGGGTCAGCGCGTCGGTGACCTGCTGGGCCAGTTCCCGGGTGGGGACCAGGACGAGGGCGAGCGGCTGACGCGATTCGGCGCGCTGTCCGGCGGTGCGGGCGAGCATCGCCAGGCCGAAGGCCAGCGTCTTGCCCGAACCGGTGCGGCCGCGGCCCAGGACGTTCCGGCCGACCAGCGAGTTCGGCAGGGTCGCGCCCTGGATCGGGAACGGCTCGGTCATGCCCAGGCCGGTCAGCGTGTTCAGCAGCGCCGCGGGCATGTCCAGCTCCGCGAAGGAGGTGACCGCGGGCAGCGCCGGCGTGATGGTCTTCGGCAGCGCGAACTCCCCCTGGACGGCGGCGGGCCGACGCCCGTAGCCGCCGGGCCGTCCGTAACCGCCGGAGCGGCCCGGCGCGCCGGAACGACCGGCGCCGGTCGAGCGGGCGTAGCCGCCGCTCCGGCCGCGGGAGGTGGAACTGCTGGGGCGGGCTGTGGGGTTCACGGGGGAACCTTCCTCGATACGGCGCGTATCGGGGAGTTCCGGCAGCCGGGAGCCGCGCAGGACATCACAAGAACGAGCCGAAGTGAAAATCAGAGCCGAAGTGGGGCGGGGGAACCCCGCGCGAACGCACTTCGAAGGGCACGGCGCTGTCGCGGACGGCGGCCGGCGTGAACGGATGCGAGATCCGTGAGCGGCGAGCGGGGACGGCTTGAGCCTGGTCCCGCCTACCGGGTGGGGAATGCCGCGTCGCGCACGGTCGCCGGATCCAGGGGACGCCGGAGAGCGCGTTGCGACGGACCAACGGACACCGTGCGGGGTCGGACCCGCGGTCTTGCGACGCGGATCCGACCCCGCACGGTGCTGCCGAGGAAGCGTCAGGCGGGAACGATGTTCTCGGCCTGCGGGCCCTTCTGGCCCTGCGTGACGTCGAAGGAGACCTTCTGGCCCTCCTGCAGCTCACGGAAGCCCTGCGCGGCGATGTTCGAGTAGTGGGCGAAGACGTCGGGGCCGCCGCCGTCCTGCTCGATGAAGCCGAAGCCCTTTTCGGCGTTGAACCACTTCACGGTGCCAGTGGTGGCCATGTCGTTCTCCTTCGTTTGGGGAGCAGTACCGAAACCGCACTGCGCGGATCCGCGTCGCCGCCAGGAGCCCATCCGGAGATGACCGGCCAAAACAAAAATGCACCCGACGGGCTGGCCCGTCAGGTGCACACAAAGTTCATGGGTACCACAACTGCAACTGACCAGAAGGTAGCACGGGAATCACCACGATCTCGGATCCGCGCAGGTGGGTCGGCGCGTCGCGGTGCCCTTTCGGATCCGGACGCCCCGGTTTCGGCGCCCTGCGACCGGCCCGCGCGGCGCGGAGATCCGCACCCGGGTCCGGCGCCGCGCCGGTCCGGCGTACGGTGCCCGAACACCGGCAACGTGGTCACCGACACACGCACGGGCGGCCCGCCGGAAGCCGCCGCGCACGAGAGGAACCCCGTCATGACCCAGGGCGAGACCGCGAACACTCCGACCCCCTCGCGTGGCTGTGCCGTGGTGACCGGAGCCAGCAGCGGGATCGGCGCCGCGACCGCCGAGCACCTGGCGAGCCTCGGTTACGACGTCGTGCTCGGCGCCCGGCGCCGGGACCGCCTGGCGGAAGTGGTCGCCCGCTGCGGCGGCCGGGCCCGCGCGCTGCCGCTGGACGTCGCCGATCCGGCCTCGATCACCGCGTTCGCCGGCGCCGTGGACCGCTGCGACGTGCTCGTGAACAACGCGGGCATCGCCGTGGGCACCGAATCCGTCGCCGAGGCGGACGAGGCCGCGTGGACGTCGATGTACGAGACCAACGTGCTGGGCACGCTGCGGGTGACCAAGGCGTTCCTGCCGCTACTGATCGCCTCCGGGGACGGCCAGGTGATCACGATCGGCTCGGTCGCCGGGCGCGAGCCGTACGAGGGTGGTGCCGGGTACAACGCGGCCAAGCACGCGGTGACGGCGATGACGCGCGTACTGCGGCTGGAGCTGCGCGGGCAGCCCGTGCGGGTGTGCCAGATCGACCCGGGGATGGTCGAGACCGAGTTCACCCTCAACCGGCTCGGCGGCGACGCCGAGGGCGCCGCCGCCGTGTACGCCGGGATGACCCCGCTGACCGGACGCGACATCGCCGAATGCGTCGGCTGGGTGGCCACCCGGCCCGCGCACGTCAACATCGATTCGATGCTCGTGTTCGCCCGTGACCAGACCTCCGCCCGCGTCGTACACCGCACCCCCGCCCCGTAGCGGAGGCCCCGGCGGCCGGCGTGGGCGCGGCGGCCGCCGGGGCGTCGGTCACCCCGCCCGCTCCCCGACCGGGGCCGGGACCGGCACGGGGTCGGCGCCGACGGGCGGCTCGGCGGTCCCGCGTCGGGCCATCAGGTACACCGCCTGCGCGATCGCGGCGACGGCCAGGTTCACCGCGAGGCCGCAAATCCCGGCGTTGACGTTGTGTACGTCCGGCTTTTCGAAGGTCACGTACCAGACCACGAACACGCCCGAGATCATCCCGAGCAGGGCCGGCCAGGTGCCGAGCAGCTTGCGCGCGGTGAGCACCGCCAGGAAGCCCGGCGCGAGTTGGATCAGACCGCTGAAGGTCAGCAGCAGCAGGTCGGCGAGCGCGTCTGCCCGGCGTCTTCTTGTCCAGCGCGAGCGCACCGGTGAAGCCGATCACGATCGGCAGGATGATCACGATCTGGTAGAGCGGCAGCCAGATCGCGTTCTTGCGGAGCACGTCCTCGTTGCGCGCGGACAGCGTCGCCGGCCACAGGTGCGGCAGTGTCATGAACGCGCTGCCGAGCGCCGAGACCACGATGCTGGTGACCCACCAGATCTTGTCGTTGGGGCCGTCCGAGTGGACGGTGAGCAGTTCCGGCCGGGCCGCGCCGATCTTGTCGAACACATCGCCGACGCCGCCCGCGTAGTGCGCGGGGATCGCGACGATCAGCACGATCATCGCGAGGATCATCAGGAAGTCCTTGAGGTACGCGGTCTTCGCGACCCCTCGGATGCCCGACCACAACACGAACGCGACGGTCAGCACGGTCGCGACGATCATGCTCGTGTCGCCCGCGTTCTCCTTGCCGGTCACCAGCGAGACGATCGCGCCGAGCCCGGTGATCTGGAGCTGTAGGTAGGGCAGGAGGAAGACCACGCCCATCACGGCGACCACGAAGCCCATCGTCTTCGACTTGTAGCGGTCCTCGAAGTAGTCGGCCTGGGTGATGTAGTCGCGGTCGCGGGCCAGCCGCCACAGGATCGGCGCGATGAAGAAGGTGCCGATGTAGGACAGCGGGATGTACGGGATCGCGTAGGTCGCGGCGACGCCGCCACCGAAGGCGATGCCGGCCACGCCCAGGAACGTGAAGGTCGTGAACGCCTCGCCGGCCTGCAGGAACCAGGTGGTCAGCGCGCCGAAGTTGCGTTCGCCGACGGTCCATTCGGTGAGGTCGTTGCTCTTGCCGCGGCGGCCCAGGAAGCCGAGGGCGGCGATCAGCAGCATGCCGACGAGTGCGACGGCGAAGGTCACGGTCATCGGCGCGGCTCCGCCGCGGAGCGGGTCTCGGTGGACGCGGTGCCGGTGGACGCGGCGCCGGTCCCGATGTCGGTCGTGGCGAGGGACAGACGGCGTCTGCGGTCCCGATCGACCACGAAGAGCGTCGGGGTGATCAGCATGACCCACACCGAGCACCACACGAAGAGGCGCGGCATGCCCAGCCACAACGAGCGGGTGTTCACGAACGGCAGCCAGACGGCCGACAACAGGGCCAGGATCGGGATCGCCGGGAGCAGCACGAGAGGACCTCGACGCATGGGACTCCTCCATGGGACGGGAGTGCGGCAATGGAGTGGGAGTGGGGGCGCGGCAGCGGGGTGGGGAGGATGGACGAGCCCGGACCGGGCCGCGTGCGGTCAGCCTGGCGTCGATTTTCGACAATCGACAAGAACATCTTCCGGATTGACGAAAACAGCCGCATGCTTGACGCATGTCTGCCATTCCAGTCGGTGCACTCGACCGCCGCATCATCGGAGCCCTCCAGGTGGACGGCCGCGCGTCGTGGCGCCGGATCGCCGCCGCGCTGGGCGAACCCGAGCGCACGGTCGCCCGGCACGGCACCCGGATGCTGGAGGAGCGCACCGTCGTGGTCACCGGAGCGGTCGCGCACGGCAGCGCCGCGCTGATCCGGGCGCGCTGCGTCCAGGCCGCCACGCGGGTCGCGGCCGGCGCGCTCGCGCATCGGCGCGACACCACGTTCACGTATGTGCTGACCGGCACCGCCGACTGCCTCGCCGAGGTGCTGAGCCCCGACGACCGGCTCGCGAGCATCGCGCTGGACGAACTGCCGGGCACCCCGGGCCTGGTGCAGTGCACGACGCTCCCGGTGCTGCGCTATTTCCGTACCGTGCACGAATGGCAGCCGGGGCTGCTGACCGCCGCCGAGGTGGAGGCGGTGCGCGAGTACCCGTCGATGACGCCGTCCTCCACGGACCATCGGGCGAGCGAACTCGGGCGCGAGGAGAAGGAGATCCTGCGCGCGCTCGCGGAGGACGGCCGGCTCTCGCACGACGCGATCGCGCGGCTGGTGGGGGTGTCCGAGCCGACCGCGCGGCGTCGGGTGGACTGGCTGCGGCGCAACGGCGTGGTGCATATCCGGGCGGTCGTCGCGCCGGAGGTGTTGGGGTTGCCGGTGGAGGCGATCCTGTGGATTCGGGTGCCGCCGGTTCGGGTGGACGAGGTGGGGGAGGCGTTGTTGGGGTCGCCGTGGGTGCGGTATGCGGCGGCTGTCATGGGGGAGCACCAGATCGTGGCTGATGTGACGGTGCCGGATCGCTTCGCGTTGTATGAGTTTGTGACTCGGGCGCCTTGGGTTGCGCACGTGGAGTCGGTTGAGACGTCGTTGGTGATCCACTCGTTGAAGCGGAGCGGTGTGTTGAGCGGGACGGGGGTTCGCCGGTAGGTGGGTGGCCTCGAGCGCGATGGTGGCCTCAAGCGCCGGCCGGGCTGAAGGGTGGCCTCAAGCGCCGGCCGGGCTGGAAGGATGGCCTCAAGCGCCGGCCGGGCTGAAAGGTGGCCTCAAGCGCCGGCCGGGCTGAAGGGTGGCCTCAAGCGCCGGCCGGGCTGGAGTGGGAGGTGGCTGAGGCTTCAGGCTCGGCATTGCAGGCTTGGCCTCAAACGCCGGCCGGGCTGAAAGGTGGCCTCAAGCGCCGGCCGGGCTGGGGCTGGCGGTCAGTTGCGTAGGACCGCCGGTGACAGTGCGTGTGGGATCAGGAGGGTTGGGTGGCCGGTGCCGTCGGCCGGGGTGGTCCAGATGTCGCCGCGCAGGTCGCCCGGGAGGCTGTATGCGACGTGGCCGTCGTCCAGCCATTCCGCCTGGTCGTCCAGTGTGCGGGTCTCGGCCAGGGGGGTCTCTGCGAGGGTGGTCAGGTTCAATACGTACAGGTGCCACGGGCGGTCCGCGTCCAGGCCGGGGACGCGTTTCTTGTACACGACGCGCGTCCCATCGGGGGACAGCGACGGGCACTCGGCGTTCTCCCGGATCGTGCGCAGCGTGCGCGTGGCGACGTCGCCGCGGGCCAGATAGGTGTGGCCGCCGGTTGCCACGGTCGCGTAGAACGTGTTGTCGTCGGCCGCGAACGTCACGCCCCAGATGTTGACGTCCGGTGCGCGGACCACCTCGTCGCCGCGGTGCAGGGTGTACTTCTCCAGGTTGTCGTCGAGTCGGCCGGTCCGGGTGTCCAGGATCGCGGTGCGGGTCGAGAAGTTCAGGCCCGCGTACGACTCGCCGTTCACGAACGAGGTCCACGCGGCCAGCCGCCCGCTCGGTGAGACCCGGGTCCGGGAGGGGGTGCCGGCGAGCGCGTGCCGGCTCTTCTCGCGCAGGTCGGCGTCCAGGATCACCGCGTCGTAGGTGCCCAACGCGACCTTGGCCGGTTGCAGGCATACGCCGGTGCCGCGCGCGGCGTGGAAGACCAGGCAGCTGCGCGAGGCCACCGCGCGATCGCCGGGGCGGGCGGCGTCGACCGCCGCGAGGTGGTCCCGGCCGCCGTCCGCGGCGGTGCTGCGGAACAGGATCCGGCCGGCGTGGTCGAGCCGCAACGCGGCGTAGGCGCCGTCGTGTTCGCCCTTCGCGTCGCCCGCGGCACGCAGCGTGTACACCACCGCGAGGCCGACGAGCAGGGCGGTGACCACGGCCAGGATCGTCACGCGCGCGGTGCGGGTCATGGTGTTCCCCTCTCCGGTGTGCCGCCGCGCGGCGCGCCCGGCGCGAGCCTGCCGCCGGCGAGCAGGGCGGCGGCGACGACGAGCGCGACCACGAGGCCGATCGCCGCCACGACGGTCGCGGCGTACGGGCCGTACAGCGTCCAGGCCGCGCCGAATCCGGCGGCGCCCACGGCCCGCCCGCCCGCCTGGCCGGTCTGGACGAGCGCGAGTGCCCCGCCGCGCAGCCGGGCCGGCGCCGCCGGTGCCGCGAGCGCCATCAGGACGCCGTCGGTGCACGCGTAGAACACCCCGAGCAGGGCCGGGATCGCGATGATCAGGGCGGCGTTCGACAGCGGCGTGAGCAGCACCAGGTAGCCGCCGAGCAGCGCGACGTGGCCCACCAGGAAGACCCGGCCCCGTCCGTACCTGTCGCCGGTCGTCCCGGCGGTCACGGCGAGCAGCAGGAAGACCAGGGCGGTGCCGAGCGGCAACAGCGGGAACAGGTGCGGCGACAGGTCGGTGTGCCGTTGCAGCAGGAGGTACAGCATCGCGTCGCCCACCGTGGCCGCGCCGAGCACGAGCGCGGCGACACACACGCGGGTGAAGCCCGGTACCCGAAGCACGGCCGCCGCGTCCCGCAGCCGCACCGGTTCGCGCGGGACGACCGGGCCCGTCCCGCCCCGCGTGCCCTCGCGTGCCGGGTCGCGGACGAACAGCAGCAACACCAGGACCCCGAACGCCGCGAGGCAGAAGCTCACCACGAACACCGCGTCGTACGCGTCGGCCGTCACCCACAGCACCGCGAGCGCCACCGGCGGCCCGAACAGCGCGCCCGCCGTGTCCATCGCGCGGTGCACGCCGAACGCCCGGCCCTGCCCCTCGGGCGTCGCGGCCATCGAGATCAGCGCGTCGCGCGGCGCGGTCCGCAGCCCCTTGCCCGCGCGATCGGCCGCCAGCACGCCGCCGATCGCCGACACGCCGCCCGCAGCGGGCAGCAGCAGCTTGCACCCGGCCGAGATCCCGTAGCCGACCGCGGCCACGGTCTTGTGCCGGCGGAACCGGTCCGCGACGTGCCCGCCGAGCAGTCGGGACGCGGCGGTCGCGCCGTTGTACAGGCCGTCCAGCATGCCGAACGCGAGCGGCGAGAGCCCGAGTCCCAGGACGAGGTAGACGGGGAGGACGGCGGTCACCATCTCGGCCGACACGTCGGTCACGAGCGAGACCACCCCGAGGGTGACCACCACCGGCGCCACGCGCCGCGACCGACGGGCGGACGCGGCGCCGGACTTGGTGCCGGACCCGGTGTCGGGCGCGGTGCCCGACGCGGTGTCGGTCGTCGCGTCCGACCCGGGGGTCGGTAGCGGTTCGGGCGGTGTCTTCGAGCGCGTGTCCGGTCTGCCCGACGCGAGGTCGGCGGAACGGCTGGACGAGAGATACAACCGAGACCTCCGGCAGCGAGAACGAGGACGGTACGGGCACGGGAGGGTGTGCCGAGGGCACCCGAGGGGCCGGGCCCTCGGCACACCGGTCGGCCCCGGTGGTGACGGGGTGTCAGGCGATCAGAACCAGGTCACCGACCACGGGAAGGAGACCGTCGCCTTCTTGCCGGCCCCGTCGGTCGCGGTGATCTCGGTGGTCACGTTCCCCACGCCCCAGGCCCGGCCGCCGATCGAGCACGTGAACGGGTTCAGCCACAGCCCGCCCGGGATGTTCTTGCCGCCGCACGTGTACGGCGCGGTGCCGCCGGAGACCCGCAGGGCCAGATTGACCTCCTGGTTGAATTTGGACGACTGGGCACCGGGATTCGCGATCGTCACACCGCCGGACGGCGGCGCCGTCACCGTCCAGGTGAAGGTCGCGTTCGCACTCCCGGAAGCGTTGGTCGCGGTGACCGTGACCTGGGCGACGCCGGCCGTGGTCGGCGTGCCCGTGATCCGGCAGGCCGAGGTGATCGACAGGCCGGCGGGAAGACCGGTCGCGGTACACGTCGGCGCGGGCGAACCGGACGTGGTCACGGTCAGATCGACCGCCGTCCCGGCGACGCCGGTCTGATTGCCGGGGGAGGTCACCGTGGGCGGTGTCCCCGTGCCCGGCGGCGAGACGGTCCAGGTGAACGTCGCCGGGGCCGAGGCGGCGCCCAGGCTGTCCGAGGCGGTGACGGTCACCTGCGACGCCCCCGCGGTGGTGGGCGTGCCCGAGACCGCGCATCCGCCGCCGGGGTTGGCCAGTCCGGCCGGCAGGCCCTGGAACACGCAGGTATAGGGACTCGTCCCGCCCGACACCTGCACCTGCAACGACGTCGCCTGGCCCACGGTCCCCGCACGAGACCCCGGATTCACCACCGACACCGGGGTCGGACCCGTGTCCTGCCAGACCTCGGTGATCGGCGTCGCGTTTGCGGCCTGCCCGGAGCGCCGGGTGCCGTACATGTCCTCGAACGTGCGCAGCAGGCTGTAGTGGTCCTTGCGGCCCGCGTACTGCCCGGGCTTGACGTTCGCGCCGTACAGCACGGTCGCGATCCGGTTCTCGCTGCGGAAGTTGTCCTCGTCCCAGGTGACCACGAGCAGGCTGTTGTGCGTCTTGGCCCACTCGGCGTAGCCGCTCAGCTTGTTCCGGGTCCACGTGTCGCCGGTCGAGATCCCGCAGTTCGGGTTGAACAGACGGTCGTGCATGTCGTTGCACTGGTTCGGGATCACGTAGGAGATCGTGGGGAGTTGGGCGTAGTCGGTCGGGAACTGCGCGGCCGTATAGGTGGTGTTGGCTGGCACGTTCGAGAAGGAGAGCCACGGGTTGTGCTTGCGGGCGTACGAACCGCTCGTGCACGCACCGGGGTTCCCGGCCTGCCAGTCCTCGTTGTAGCTGCCCCAGGTGGCGCCGACGTCGATCAGCTGCCTGCCGAGGTTGTCCGCGCTGTACGGCGAGCCGGGCGGCGGGCACTCGTCGCCGGTGACGCCCTGCGTGCTGCCGGAGAACATCGCCATGTAGTTCGGCTGGCTGGGGTGCGTCTCGCCGTGGAAGTCGGTGAACGACGCGCCCCCCGACGCGAGCTGGTTGATGTACGGGGCCTGCGAACTACCGATGATCTCCTCGTAGTTCGAGTTCTCGTGGACGACCACGACCACGTGGTCGAAACGCGGGATCGCGGCGGCGACCGCTGCCGATCGAGCCGGCGGACCACCGGGCGCGCCGGCCGAGGCGGGCGCGGTGACGCCGGCGATGGCGCCGAGCGCCACGCCGATCGACAACGCGACGAGTTTGGCCGATCGGGGTTTGCCCCGGTCTCTCGACCGGGACCTGGATCCGGAGTCGGGCATGACCTGGCGCCTCCTTGGGCGTGGACGAAACGAAACCGAAGCGTGGATTCTCCGGCCCGCCGAATCAACGGCCGCCGAACCCGCCGACCGCGGCCCCGCCGACCGCCGCGCCCGCCGGGTGCGACCGGCGTCGGGGGCCTGAACTGGCCATACGGAAGCGGCGTTCGCGCGGACAACCGCGGCGATTCGACCGCACTCCGACCCAGCGGTCATGTACCGATGCCCAAGCGGTGACCCGTTCGGTCATCCATGTCGGTCGGTCATCAATGCATGCCGGACCGGCATTGGACGTGAGTGAGAGCGGCCTCATCTCCTGGAAACATGAACAGACCGCACCCCACCCCCGACCCCACAAGCCGGCGGCCGGTGAGCAGACACGGCCGGTTCGGTCGCACCGGGACCGGGCTCGCCGTACGCACCACCGCCGTCGCCGCCCTCGTCACGGGACTCGCGACGGTCACCGGGATCACCCCCGCGCACGCCGTCGACCCGCCCCGCGTGCAGTGCAACCTCTCGGACGCGCGGATCGGTGAATCCAGCGGCCTCGCGCCCAGCCTTCGCCACCCCGGCATCACCTACACGATGAACGACAGCGGGAACACGGCCGACGTGTTCGCGATCGACACCGCCACCTGCCGCACCGTCGCGACCCTGCGGGTCTCGGGCGCGACCAACACCGACTGGGAGGCGATCGCGGTCGGCAGGGACGACGCCGGCAATCCGGCGATCTTCGTGGCCGACATCGGCAACAACTTCGGCAGTCGGCCCCAGGTCACGCTCTACCGCGTCGCCGAGCCCGCGACGCTCGCCGACGCCACGGTGGCGGCGACCGGCTACAGCCTCCAGTTCGCGGACGGTCAGCACGACGCCGAGACCGCGATGATCGATCCCCGCGACAACCGGCTCTACGTGGCGAGCAAGCTCTTCGGATCACCCGGCTCGCTCTACTCCGCGCCGCTGCAACTGCGCACCGACCAGGTCAACTCCCTGACCAGGGTCGGTCCCGCCCCCGACACCGCGACCGATGGCGCCTTCGCGCCGGACGGGCGCTCGTTCGCGATCCGCAACTACGGCGACATCACCGTCTACTCGGCGCCCGGACAGCAGTTGGCCAAGTTCGCCTCGCCGAGCACGACGCAGGGCGAGTCGCTGATGTACTCGGCCGACGGCAGGTCCGTACTCGTCGGCTCCGAGGGGTCGAACAGCCCGCTGTGGGTGGTCCCGTTGCCACCCGAGGCGATTCCCGGCGGCCCCACCCCGGTGTCGGTGGTCGACCCCGGTCCGCGTGCGGGGACCGTGGGGGAGCCGACCTCGTTGCAGGTGCGGGTGTCGGGCGGGACGAGTCCGTACACGTGCGTGTTCCAGGGTCTGCCGGCCGGATTGGCCAATCCGGGCGGCGAGTGCGCCGTTTCGGGCACGCCCACCGCGGCGGGATCCGCGCAGGTCACGGTCACCGCGTCGGACAGCCTGGGCGCCGCCTCCGCCCCGGCCGGCTTCACCTGGACGATCTCGCCCGCCGGGACCGGAACCCCGCCGACCGTGACGTCGCCGGGCAATCAATCCACCGTTGCCGGTTCCGCCGTCGACCTGAGCGTGGCAACGTCGGGTTCGCCCACGCCGACGTGTACCGCGTCGGGTCTGCCGGCCGGCCTGTCGATCGCCTCGACCTGCCGGATCACCGGTACGCCGACCACGGCCGGGACCGCCCAGGTCACGGTCACCGCGACCAACGCCTCGGGCAGCGCGAACGCGTCGTTCGGCTGGACCGTGACGGCGCCGCCCTCCGGCGGCGTCACGATCATCAATCCCGGTGCGCAGTCGTCCAGGTTCAACCAGGAGGTCAATCTGGTCCTGCGGGTCTCCGGCGGCGCCGCGCCGTACACGTGCGGCGGCAGGAACCTGCCCGCCGGCTTGTGGGTGAACCCGTTCACCTGCGTGATCGGCGGCCGGGCCTGGGGCGTCGGCAGCACCGACGCCGAGGTCACCGCCACCGACGGCGCCGGTAGGAAGGCGACCGTCGGGTTCCGCTGGACCGTCGCCTGGATCTGACGAACAGAGCCGAACGAACGACCGACCACGTGTCGGCGCGGTGTGCGCGGTGTACGTCGCCGCGGCACCGCGTCGGCATACCTGTCCATACCGGAACTCCATCGCCCCCAAGCGTCACCCGGAGGAACACCATGGTCAGCAACCGTCCCAGCACCCCACCGCGAAGGCCGTCCCCCGATCGAGTCGCCGACCCGGGCGGGGGCATGGATACCCCGTGACTCTCCAACAGCTGCGCTACCTCATCGCCGTCGCCGAACACGGCAGCATGACCGGTGCCGCCCAGGAACTCTTCGTCGTCCAGCCGGCCCTGTCCCGATCCCTCCAGAGCCTGGAACGCGAGTTGAACGTCACGCTGTTCACCCGGGTCGGCCGCGGCCTCGTGCTCACGGCGGCCGGGATCCAGGTGGTCAACCTGGCCCGCAAGGTGATCCGCGGGGTGCAGGGGATCCGGGACATCGTGCGCGTCGACGACTCCGCCCACACCGGGACCGTGCGGCTGGCCACGACCGCCACGCTGGCGATCGAGTTCACCAGCGGCCTGCTGCCCGGCCTGGCCAAACTGCACCCGGAACTGGCGATCGTGATCGACCGACACGACAGCAGGGAGGCCCTGTTCGCGTCGCTGCGCGCCGGCCGCGCCGACATCGCGCTCGTCGACCTGCCCGCGCCCGGTGGCTTCGAGGTGCTGCCGCTGCGGACCTACGAGGTGGTCCTGGTCTCGCCGAAGGGGGTCCGGATCCCCGACCCGGTCTCGTGGACCGAGCTGGACGGACTGCCGATGATCCTGCCCACCCGCGGCAGCGGCCGGCGGGCCGACATCGAGATGCTGTTCGCGACCGCGGGCGTGCGGCCGATCGTCGCGATGGAGACCGACGAGCGCGGCGCGTGGATCTCGTGCGTCGTGGCCGGGCACGGCTCGTTGCTGTGGTACGCCGACCTGGCCCAACCGTTCGCGGAGAGCGTGTCCGTACGGTCGATGAGCCCGCGCCTGATCCGGAGCGTCGGCCTCGTCCGCGGCCGCGTGCCGATCACCCGCGAAGTGCGCGCGCTGCTCGACTACACCCGTCGGCACGGCGTCCAGGAGTGCGAGTACGTATGAGGTCCGCGCGCCCTAGCTCCGCTCACGGTCCCGGGGGGTGAGGACAAGCCCTACGCCACGCGGACGCAGGGGGATCCGATCGCCGCGCTGAGCACGCGCGGGGCGGGCTCGCCCGCGCGGGTGTACGTGCCCACCATCGCCCGCCGAACGGCCGCGAGCGCCCGGCCCGGGGCGAGCGCGATCGTCGTGCCGCCCGCACCCAGCGGCCGGGCCTCGATCGCGCCCGCCGCCAGCGCGTTCCGGCACACGGGGGTCGGCCCGCCGGCCTGATCCCCCGTCAGGAGCCCGACCGGCTCCCCGCGTTCGGGTGCCATGTCGGCCCAACGCGGGACCGCGAGGACGAAGCGCAGGCCGCGTCGGTCGGGGTCGAACGGGACGTGCTCCAGCGCGCCCGCGTCGTCCTCGATCAGCGTGAGGTGTCCAGTCCGACAGAACAGCGCGACCGCGCCGAGCGCCGGATCCGCGAGCCGGAGCCGGGCTCGGCGCCCGCCGGCGGCCGGGTCGTGGAACGCCGCCTCGGCGAGCGCGGCCGCGCAGGACAGCGGGACCGCGGCGGACAGCCCGGTCGCGTCCGGCAGGTCGGTGTGCACGAGCAGGTCCAGGCCGACCGCACCGGTGGTGCCCGCGAGCACCGGGCGGGCCCAGGCCGGGAGCGTGCCGTGGCCGGTCGCGAGGTCGATCTCGGCGACCTCGTCCGGCCGGTTGATCGAGCCCACCCGCAGCACGCCGTCGGCGCGCGGCGCGGCGGCCACCACCACCTGCCACGACAACGGGACGGCCGTGCCGGGCCCACCGGCCGGGCCGGACAGACGCAGCACGTACGGCGCCGACCACACGCCCGCCGCCGGCCGGCCGAACGACTCGGCGAACGCGTACGGAACCAGGCGCAACACCGGTGCGGCGCCGCGCACGGCGGGCAGCGTCGCGGCGGACGGCGAAGCGGACGGCAAAGCGGGCGGCGCGGCGGGCGGCGCGGCGCTCGGCGAGGTGCTCTGCGTGGCCGGTGCGGGGCGCGACGGGTCGCGCGGCGGGCTCATCCCGGGTCCTTTCGGGCGAGGAGGCGATAGGCGTTGCTGCCGCCGCGGGCGCCGGCCGCGAGCGCGAGCAGCGACACCGCGGCGTCCAGCAGGACCGCCACGACGAAGGCCGGCACGGCGACACTCACGAGCGCGATCCGCCGGGCCCGCCGCAGCGGGGTCGGGCCGCCGGGGACCCACGGCATCGCGGGATCGGGGGCGAGCGCGGTCAGCGCCTGCGACACCGCGCCGGTGAAGTCGTTGCCCTGGTGGGCCCGACCGTGTTCGCGCGCGAGCACCGTGAACCCCCGTGCGTTCAGGGCCGCTTCCAGGTTGCGCCAGGGCATCAGGTGCTGGTGCTGGGGTTGGAACAGCGGCAGCCACAGGCCGCGCAGGACGCGGCCGTACCAGCACTGCGGGTCGGGCAGCTCGATCAGCAGCCGGCCGCCCGGCACCAGGACCTTCGCGGCGGCGTCCAGCTCGGCGAACGGATCGCGGGTGTGTTCGAGGTAGTGGTGCATGCTGACCACGTCGTAGTCGCCGGCCAGGCGGTCGGCCAGCTCGGGGAACTGGCCGCGGTGGGCGGTGCGGATCCAGCCGCGCCGCCGGGCGCCCTCGACTCCGTCGCCGAGGTCGAGCCCGTCGAAGACGGTGTCCGGGAGCAGGGTCCGGGCGACCACGCACATGTGCGCGTGTCCGGTCCCCACGTCGAGCCAGGCGCGTGGCGCGGTGCCCGGCGGCAGGTTCCTGCGCAGCAGTTCGGCGCGGCCCCGGTAGGTCCGCGACATGGTGCCGAACAGCGCCTCGGCGCCCGCGCCGCCGAGGCCGTCGTAGAAGTCGCGGTAGTAGTAGTCCAGGCCGGCGAGGGACAACCGGGGGTTCTGGAACACGTGCGCGCAGTCCCGGCAGCGTTCGAGCGTGAACCGGCCGGGTTTGCCCTGGAGATGGTCGCCGATCCGGGCCCGGACGGCGAGCCGGTCCGAGCCGCACCACGGACAGGTCGTCCGGCGGTCCTCGAAGAACGCGGCCAGGCCCTCGGCGACGTCGCGGGCGTACTCCGGGCGCAGGGCGGCCGGATCGATGGCGGCCGGGGCCCGGGCCGGCCGGGGTCCGGTGACCGCGAGGACCCAGCGCCGCACCGCCAGGACGGGCCGCAGCACGGTGGCCCGGTGCAGATCGCGGGGGCGGACGGGCCGCCGGCCGGCGACCACCGCGTACGGCTGGAACCACATCGCCAGGAACGCCAGCGCGCCCCAGAAGGGGCTGGTGACGCACGCGCCCGTGTACGCGGCGGCCTCGCCGAGCCCGCCGACCAGGTTCGGCCACACCGGCACGCCGGTGGCCTTCAACCAGCGCTTGCGTCGGGCCGGATCCGGGGGCGGCGCGACCAGGTCGGGCGCCACCGCGTGCCCGGTGCCGTCGGCGGCGAACGGCTTGAGCCGGGCGGTCAGCTCGATCAGCGCGGGCGGATCGAGCCCGGCCAGGTCGGCCGCGTGCACGCCGGCCCGGCGCAGCACGTCGTCGTGCACCAGCAGCGCGTGGCCCGCGCCGCGACCGCGCGCGAGCGGGTCCCGGCGGACCCGGTCCGGGTCCAGCCGGCCGAGCAGGGTGAGCAGTTCGTCGGTGGGCAGGTCGCCGGGGACGAGGTCCAGGACGACCAGCCGCTCGCGCTCGGCGTGCGCGACGGCGGCGCGCACGGTCGAGGCGTCCGGCCGTACGCCCGTCGCGGTCACGCACGTCCACCCGGCGATCGTGTGGTCGGTCGCCGGCGCCGCGCTCAGCGGCGGGAGCGCGCGCAGACGGCGGCGCAGGGTCCGGGTGCCGCCCGCGAGGCCGAGGCCGATCAGCAGGGCGAGCCAGGGGAACGGGCCGTCGGCGGGATTCAGCACAGCTTCTCCAGACGATCTGCGGCGGCCGCGGCACCACCGGCGGCGGCGAAGGATTCGCGCACCCGGTGCGCGCCCTCGCGCAGCTCCGGGCGGTACAGCGCGTCGGTGACGGCGGCGCGGATCTCGGGTACGTGCGCGCGGCCGAAGCGCACCCGCACCCCCGCCCCGGCGGACACCACCTGCCGGGCCACGATCGGTTGGTCGTCGCGGATCGGCGCGAGCACCAGCGGGAGGCCGAACGCGAGCGCCTCGCACACCGTGTTGTGCCCGCCGTGCGTGACCACCGCGTCCAGGTGCGGGAGCAGCGCGAGCTGGGGCACGAACTCGCGGACCAGGACGTGCTCGGCGGCTTCGCCGGCGAGCCGCTCCGGAGCCGCGAGGATGACCTGGACCCGGTCGGCGAGCGGGCGGGTGGCCTCGACGACGGCCGGGTAGAACCGGGTGCCCGCGTCCCGGTTGAGGGTGCCGAGCGAGACCAGGACCCGTCGCCGGCCCGCGTCGAGCCGTCCCCACGGGAAGTCCACCGGGGCCGGACGCGGCCCGAACGCCGGTCCCACGTAGCAGTGGTGTGCGGGCGCGGCGTCGACCAGCCCGACCAGTTCGGGGGTCGAGAAGACCAGCACGAGCCGCGCGGAGAAGCGCGGATCGCAGTCGGCCGGCACCCCGGCCGCGACCGCGGCGGCGGCGATCCGGTCCCGCACCCACGTCTCGACCTTGGGGAAGCCCACCAGCGGCCGGGTGAACTCGGCCGACGTGGTCGCCGAGGTCGCCCACGGCACCCCCGCCCGCACCGCGGCGAACGCGCCCGCGAACGTCTGCTGGTCGACCACGATCACGTCCGGTCGGTAGGCCGCGACGGCCGCGTTCACGCCCGGAAGCATCGCGTGCGCGAGCGGCACCAGGGTCTCCTCGACCAGGAAGCGCAGCGCGGCCACCCCGCGCAGTCGCTGCCAGCTCGCGTGCAGCTCGGCGTAGCCGCCGTTCGCTTCCGGCGCGTCCCCGGTGGCGAACAGCCGGGCCCCGAGCGGCAGCAGGTCCAGGATCTCGGGCGGCCCGCACCACACCGCCTCGTGGCCGCGCTCGGTGAGCGCGGCGGCGACCGCGATCGTGGGGTTCACGTGGCCGGTGAACGGCGGGACGACGAACATGAACCTCATGCGCCGGCCTCGCGTCGGTAGGGCCCGGGGAACGCCCGATCGTGTCGGGGCAGCCACTCCAGCAGCGCGGTCAGCACGCTGTCGGTGGCCTCGCGCAGCACGGTGTGCGCGACGCCGGGCAGGACGGTGAGCGTGCAGTCGGGCAGGAGGTTCGCCAACCGCCGTGCGGGTTCCGCGAGTTCGGAGAGCTCGCCGTAGAGCGCGAGGACCGGGCACGCGATGTCGGCCAACTCTTCCGGCTCCGGCGCGTGGACCAGGGTGACGTCCTCGATCAGCGTGGTGCCGTTCAGGAGCGCGTCGGCGCGGGCCCGCAGGCGCGCGGTCTTGCGCGCGGGACCGGTGGGGATCCGGCCGGACCCGCGATGCGACTCCAGGCCCAGGGCCGCGAGATTGAGCGTGTTGGCCATCTCCTCGACCCAGCCGCCGGCGTAGGGGCCGTCGACGGGCGGGGTGTCCAGGCACTGGCCCTCGATCAGCACCAGGCTCGCGACCAGGTCGGGCCGGGTCCGGGCGGCGTGCAGGGCGACCAGGCCGCCGAAGCTGTTGCCGACCAGGTGCACCGGCGTCGCCACCTCGCCCGCCTTGAGCAGCGCGGCCAGGTCGGCGACCGCGGTGTCCGGGTCGTACCCGGTCTGCGGGCGCTCGGTGCGGCCGTGCCCGCGCTGGTCGTAGAGCACGACGTCCGAACCGGCCCGCGCGATCGGCGCCGCGAGCGTGTAGTAGAAGCTGGAGAGGTTGTCGAGCACGAGCCCGTGCAGGAACACCACCGGGGTGCCGAGCATCGGCCGCCCCGCGGGCGGGCGCAGCCGCTGTACGTGAAAGCGCAGCCCGTTCGCGAGGATGTCGCTCACAGCGCACCCCCGACGGCCTCGGCGCGCGTGCACGTCGCGATGTGGTCGACGAGCCGGCCCACGGTCATCGCCATGATCTCCTCGATCTCCAGGCCCGCGAGGAACCCGATGAAGTCGACCCGATCCCCGTAGCGCTCCTGCAGTCGGCCGGCGAGCGCGACGAACTCGATGCTCTCCAGCGCCAGATCGTCGTCGAAGCCGCTGTCCGGGGTGATTTCGGCGGCGATCAGGATCTCGTCGCCGACGATCTCCGCGAGCATGTCGGCGACCTCGGCCAGGATCCGGTCGGCGTGTGGGTCCGCGCTCATCGAGTGCTCCCATGTGAGGTGGTGTCGGAACCGGCGGTGGTGCTCCCGTGCGGGTCTGTGCCGTCGCTCGTCCAGGCGACGACGTAGCGGTCGATTCGCGTGCCGTCCGGTGCCGGGTCCGCCACGACGCGGGTGCGGACCACGTACGCCGATCCGCCCGGCGCGCGCGACGCGACGTGCAGCTCGGCCTCGTCCGGCCCCTCGGCGGCGACGAAGACCACGACCCGATCCAGCGGTCGGCCCGCGAGCCCCGTGCCGTCCGCCTTGCCGACCGCCTCCTTCGCGCACCAGAAGCGCAGCACCCACAGATGGCGCGGTTCGGTGTCCGGGCCCGCGAGCGTGTCCAGGAGCCGGCGTTCGTCGCCGGTCAGCGAGGTGCGCTCCAGCGCGGACGTGTCCGTCGCCGGATCCACGAACTCGATGTCGATGCCCGTCGGCCGATCGCTCGCCGAGGCCACCCCGAGCCGGTGGCTGTGCGCGACCGACACGTGTGGAGGCACCGGCGCGCGCGCGTCGGGTTCGGCGATCACGTGCGCGAGCGGGCGGCCCGCGCGGTCGTGGGTGATCCGCACCTGCGCCGGATACAGCGGGCCGTGCCCGCGCGCCCACAGGTGTTCTCGGACCGCGTCCTTGACCACGACCCGCCCCAGCAGCCAACTCCGGCGGGCACGCGGGGCCTTGCCGGCGAAGTCGGCGCGCTCGGCGGCGTCGAGGTAGCGGCGCATCACCAGGTCCTGCGACGCGGGGTCGGGCCAGCGGGTGCGCAGCAGGCACCAGCCCTCGGGCTGCGGTTCGCCGATCCCGGTCGTGTGCGGGGTGAACTTCATCGGCCACACCCGCTCGTCGGCCGCGAACCTGCGGTACACCCAGCCCTCGACCCGGATCCGCACCGCGCCGGTGTCCAGGTCCACCAACTCGACGTCGCCGCGGACGGCGGTCGGGCCCACGTCGCGGATCCGCGCGGTGGTCAGCAGCCGCGACCCCGGCTCGGGGTGCGACCCGTACACGTGGATCGCGTCCACCGACATCGGGAACACCAGCCGGTCCGTGGTCAGCCGCAGCTGCATCCAGTGGCCGAGCAGTTGACCGGCCGCGTCCAGCAGCGCCCCCGGCGCGGGCAGCGCGCGCAGGATGCCGCGGATGCCGTCGTCGGCGACCGTGAGCACCTGATCGACCCCCGCGAAGCCGGGGCCGTGGAACATCCACCGGTCCCGGTACAGCGCCTGCGCCGGCACCGGCGCCGGCCCCTCCGCGGTGAGCGGCGTGCGGTCGGGCGCCGGGGCCGGGCCCGGCGCGTGCTCGTCCGCGAGCCGCACCACGGCCGACATGTACGCGCCGAACTCGATCCGGATCCGATCCGGATCCAGCGGCGTGCGGACCAGTTCGGTGCTCGTGGCCGGCGCGGCCGGCAGCCAGCGCAGCGACCGCACGTCCGTGTAGCCGGCCACCACGCGCCCCGGTCCGGCCGCCGCGAGCGCCTCGTCGCCCGCGAGCGCGACCAGCGTGGTCATCGGCAGCACGGGGAAACGATCCGCGTCGTCCGGCCACCAATCGGGTTGCTCGTAGACGCAGTGGTCGCGGACATAGGGGTGCTCGGCCGCGGAGAACTCGTACGGCCGACGCTCCTCGGCGGTGGACGGGGCCGGCCCGGCCGCCTGTCGGGGGGCGCGCCGGAGGCCGGCGACCGCGGTCGCCGACACCTCGGCCTCGGCGAGCGACGCCCGGAAGGCGGCGAGCACCGGGTCCTCGCCGGCGGCGACCGGCGGGCGCGGCGGGGCCGCGAGCCGCAACGGCCCGGCGGCCGCGGCGAGGCCGACCACCGGCGACCCCAGATCCAGCCGCACGGCCGGTCCGCGCCCGACCGAGGGTGTCGGCGCGGGCGCGTCCAGGGCGCCCGGGTCGATCGGCGCGCCCTCGACCCACAGCGCCGCCGCGGCCCGCCGGAACCCGGCCAGCCCCGGGCGCAGCGTCGAGTGCGCGGCCACCGCCAACGCGTCGCACCCGCGCAGCGTGTCGTGCACGAAGCCCACCAGGCTGCCCGCCCCCGGCTGGACGAAGACCCGCACGCCGCTCGCGTACAGCTCCTCCACCAGCTCCCGGAAGCGAACCGGCTCCAGGAGATGACGGATGGTCAGGGCCCGTACCGCGCCCGCGTCGTCGGGATACGGCGCGACGCTGGTCGCCGACCACACCGGCAGCCGGGGAGCGCCGAGCGGGAGCCGCTCGAACGCGGCCCGGACCTGGCCGAGATAGGGCTCCCACATCGGGGTGTGGAACCCGGACCGGAACGGCAGCTCGCCGCCGACGACACAGTCGCGCCGCAGCTCGTCCAGCACCGCGGCGACCGCGTCGCGCGGCCCGCACAGCACGCTCTGGTTCGGGCAGTTGTCGTGCGAGACCACGACCGGACCGGCGCCCACGTGCCGCTCGGCGACCTCGACCCCGCAGCCGACCGCCGCGTACACCAGGTCGGGGACCTTGAGCGAGTCCGGGCGCAGCGAGCCCAGGAACACGTCGATCGCTTCGCGCGGGTACATCCCCGACGCGACCATCGCGGTCCACTCGCCCATGCTGTGTCCGGCGAGCAGATCCGGCACCACGCCGACCCGCTCCAGCGCGGACGCCAGGTAGCGGCCCGCCGTCAGCGCGTCCACGGCTCGGCCGACCAGGTCCTCGGCGCCGGTGATGTCCGGCCGGGCGTGGCCGAACAGGTCGGCCAGGTCGTCCGCGCGCGGCTGCGGATCCGGCTCCAGGCCGGGGAACAGGAACGCGACCCGGCCCGGCGCCGGCGCGTGCGGGCCGAGCAGCGGTCGCGGCGTGAACCAGATCTCCGCCCGGCCGCGCCACGGCACGCCGCGCTCGACCGCGCGCGCGGCCAGCGCGAGCCGCTTCGGGGTCGGATCGGCGACCGCGAGCCGGCACGGTCCGGCCGAGCCGCCCGGGGCGCCGTGCCCGGCCGCGACCGCCGCGAGCGCCCGGGCGAGTTCGTCCGGGGTGTCGGCGGCCAGCGTCAGCACGTCGCTCGCCGAGGGCCGTCGGCGGCCGACCGGCAGCGCCACCGCCCGGCCCGCGGGCGGCTGTTCGAGCACGGCGTGCGCGTTGACGCCGCCGAAGCCGAACGCGTCCACCGCCGCGAGCCGACTGCCCGCGGGGTTGACCGGCCAGTCCTCGGCCCGATCCTGCGGGCGCATCCGGGTGCCCGCGAACGCCGGGTGCGGGTCGGCCACGTGCAGCGTCGGCGGCAGCGTGCGGTGGTGCAGCGCGAGTGCGGCCTTGATCAGGCCGGCCATCCCGGACGCCTGCATCGCGTGCCCGATGTTGGACTTGACCGTGCCCAGCGCGACATCGGCCGGGCGGTCGCCCTGGCGGGGCCCGAACACCTTGCCCAGCGTGGTCAGTTCGGCCTCGTCGCCGACCGGTGTGCCGGTGCCGTGCGCCTCCAGCAGGCCGAGCAGACCGGGCGTGGTGGGATCCAGGCCCGCCGCGCGCCACGCCTGTTCCAGCGCGCGGACCTGGCCGTCGACCAGCGGACTCATCAGGCTCGCCGCCCGGCCGTCGCTGGAGACGCCCACGGCGCGCACGACGGCGTAGATCCGGTCGCCGTCCCGCTCGGCGTCGGCGAACCGCTTGAGCAGCACCGCGCCGGTGCCCTCGGAGATCAGCGTGCCGTCCGCGCCGCGGTCGAACGGGCGGATCCGCTCGCTCGGGCTGAGCGCGCGCAGCTGGGTGAACACGCTCCACAGCGTCGCGATGTGGCAGTGATGCACGGAGCCCGCGATCACCGCGTCGCAGCGCCCGGAGCGCAGCTCGGCGGCGGCCTGGTCGAGCGCGAGCAGGGAGGTCGCGCACGCCGCGTCGACGGTGTACGAGGGCCCGCCCAGGTCCAGCCGGTTGGCGATCCGGGACGCGGTGAAGCTGGGCACCAGGCCGATCGACGCCTCGGGTCGCTCGGGGCCGAGCGAGGCCTGGAACGCCTCGCGGATCGCGGTCAGCCGGGCGCGGTCCAGGTCCGGGGCCAACTCGCCGAGGATGTGCACGAGTTGATGCGCGGTGCGCACCCGCTGGTCGAGCCGCGCGGTGGCCACGCCCATGTACCCGCCGCGCCCGAACACGACGCCGATCCGCGAGCGGTCCGGCAGCCGTGCCTCGCCGCCCGCGTCGGCGATCGCCTCGGCGCTGGTGCGCAGCGCCAGCAGCTGATCGGGTTCGGCGCCCGCGACCACCGCGGGCATGATGCCGAACCGCACCGGGTCGAACGTGGCGAGCTCGTCCACGAACCCGCCCCGCCGGCAGTAGAACCGGTCGCTGCGGGCCGGTTCGCCGGCCGTGCCGGGCGCGTAGTAGAGCGCCGGATCCCACCGGTTCGGCGGCACGTCCGTGATCGCGTCGGTGCCGGACTCGATCAGCCGCCAGAAGGCCGCCGTGTCGACCGCGCCGGGAAAGACCGCGCCGATCCCGACGATCGCGGCGTCGTCGGGGCGCGGGCCGAAATCGCGCCCGCCGCCCGCCGGGCCGGTCACGCGGGCACCGACCCGGTCGTGGGCACACACGCGTACACGGCCTGTCGGGCCCGGCCGGACGCGAGTTCGGCGAGCAACGCGTCCACCCCGTGTCCGGGATCGATCAGCGCGACGCCGCGCCGCGCGTACTCGCGTTCCAACTCCGGTGTCACCATCCCGCCGCCGGTCGCCGCCCACGGGCCCCAGTCGATCGTCACGACCCGCTCCGCGACCGGCGCCGGCGCGGCGCCCGACTCGTCCGACCAGTGCCGTGCGAGCGTCGCGAGGGCGTCGTTCGCGGCGGCGTAGTCGGTCTGCCCCCGGTTGCCGTAGACGCCCGCGACGCTGCCGAACATGGCCAGGAAGGCCGGCGGCGCCAGGGTGGGGCGCAGCGCCCGCAGGCCCGCCACCAAGGCCCGGGCGCCGTCCACCTTGGTGACGAACACGCGCCGGAAGGACTCCGGCGACTTGTCCACCAGGAGCCGGTCCTCCAGGACGCCCGCGCCGTGCACGATCCCGTCCAGCCGACCGTGCCGATCCGCGATGTCCGCGAGCACCCGGCGGACCGCGTCGGCGTCCGCGACATCCGCCGCGTGCAGCCGTACGGAGGCCGCGTGTTCGGCCACGGCGGCCAGCGTCGCGCGGACCTGACGGCGGCCGAGCAGCCTGGTCACCTCGGCCTCGATCCGGGCCGGCTCGCGCAGCCCGGTCGCCACCAGGGCGGCCCGCAGCGCGGGGGCGTCGGGGGCGTGCGCGGTCGCGGCGGGCTCCGGCTCGCCGTCGTCGCCGGTGCGGCCGAGCAGTGCGATGTGGCAGCCGGTGGCCCGGGCCAGGCCGAGCGCGGCCAGCGCGGTGATCCCGCGCGCGCCGCCGGTCAGTAGGACCACCGCGTCCGGACCGAGCCGGCCGCGCAGGATGGTGTCGCGGTCGGCGGGCGTGAGTTCGGGCAGGGGTTCCGGGTAGGCCCGCAGGGTCAGCCGCTGCCCGGCGGGCACGCCCACCACGACCGGCGCGTCCGGCTCCGAGCCGCCTCGGGAGCGACACAGCTCGGCCAGGAGGCGGCGCGCGATCAGGTCGGGTTCCTCCTTGGGATCCACGTCGACCACGCGCACGACGCGGTCGGGGTATTCGAGCGCGGCGGCGCGGGCGAACCCGGCGAGTCCGGCGCCGGGCACCGGATCGGGGCCCGCGGGGGCCGCCGCCCGGCCGAAGTGGCCGCCCCCGGCGGTACCGAGGAACACCTGCCGGACGCCGTCCACGAGCGCGGCCCGCAACAGCGGGAACGCGGCCGGCAGGACCGGGTCCTGGCCGTCGCCGAGCGCCGCGAGGTGGACGAGCGTGTCGGTGCCCGCCAACACGCCGGCGGTGTCGTCCGCCGACGCGGCCCGATCCCGGGTGCGCGACTCGACCGTGGCGCCGTGCGCTTCGAGCAGCTCGGTCAGCGCCCAGGCGACCCCGCCGCCGCCGTCCTCGACCACCAGGACCCGGCGACCACGCAGCGCCGCACCGGTCGGTGGGTCCGCGACGTCGCCCGCCGGCTGATCGTCCAGCGGCGCGCACTCGACGACGTGCCGGGTGGGACGCTCGGCGATCGGCGCCGCGGGCTCGACGGGTCCGCTCACCGGCGGAGGCGGCGGAGGCGCCGTGGGCGGCGCGGGAGACGAGGGAGACGTGCCAGGTGCGGCGGTTCCGACCGGCTCGGGCGGCCGTACCGCGTCGGTCGTGAACGCCAGCACGTCGGCCACGATCCCGTCGAGCGTCTTCACCTTGGCGAGCCGCTCGACCACCGCCTCGTCGACCGCGCCGGCCGTGCCCGGCAGCCGCAGCCGCAGCGCCAGTTCGCCGATGATCTCGGTGCGCTTGATCGAGTCGATGGACAGATCCGCCTCCAGGTCCAGGGTCGGATCGAGCATGTCCCGGGGGTAGCCGGTCCTGGTGCCGACGATGTCGAGCACCACGGCCAGGACCTGCTCACGGGTGATCGGGCCGGTCGGCGCGTCGGGGTCGGCGTGGGCGTGGGCCTCGGCTCCGCCCTCGGCCGCGACCACCGCCGGGACCACCGCCGCGGCGGGCGGCGGAACCGGCGCGGCGACCGCGACGGGCGACACCGGCGCCGCCGGGATCCCGTCCGGGACGCCCAGATACCCGAGCAGCACCTCGCGCTGCGCCGCGACCGCCGCCCGGGCGCCCGCGAGGTATTCGAGCAGCACCGCGTCGCGCGCGGAGCCGGCCGCGGCGACCTCCGCGGGAGCACCCGCCAAGGGCGCGACCCGCGTCGCCGGGCGGAGCCCGCCCGGCACCGGCCTGCCGTCGGCGGTCCGCACCAGGTGCCCGTCCACGACCCACGCCGGCCGCGCGGCCGGCCGCCTCGTCGGGGCCGACCCGGCCCGCGAGCCCGCCCGCGACGTCCACCGGGACGCCGGCGACCGCGAGTTCGGCGAGCGCGGTCAGCAGCCGGCGCAGTCCGTCCTCGCCGGGCGCGTCGCAGGCCACGGCGGTGTACGGCCGGTCCCCGAGGATCGTGCGCACCATCGCGGTCAGCGCGCGTCCCGGTCCGGCCTCGACGAAGACCCGGACGCCGGCCGCGTACATCGCCTCGATCTGCTCCGCGAAGCGCACCGGCTCGGCGACCTGACGCGCGATCAGCGCGCGGACGCCGGCCGGCGCGACGGGATACCGCGCGGCCGTGCCGTTGGACCACATCGGGATCCGCGGCGGCCGCACGTCCACGTCCGCGACGGCGGCCGCGAGGGTGTCGGCCGCCGCCGCGACCACGGGGCTGTGGAACGCGCACGCCACCGGCAGCCGACGCGCCGACAACCCGGCCGCCTGCAACGCGGCGATCGCCGCCGTCACGGCCGGCACCGGGCCGGACACCACCGTCTGCCGCGGCGTGTTGAGATTGGCGAGCACGACGCCGTCGATCTCCGCCACGATCGAGGCCACTCGATCCGCCCCCGCCGAGACCGCCGCCATCGCCCCCGGATCGGCGCCGGCCGCGGCCAGCACGGCCGCCGCCCGGATCCCGCTCAGCCCGCCCAGGTCCCGGGTGGACAGCACGCCGGCCGCCCACAGCGCGGCCAACTCGCCGTAGCTGTGCCCCGCGACGTGGTCCGGCCACACCCCGAACCGGTCCAGCAGCCGGGTCATCGCGACCGCGGCGATGCCGAGCGCGGGCTGCGCGCGGCGGGTGTCGGTGATCCGGTCCAGCTGCTCGGCCCGGTCCCGCGCGGTGAACGCGGCGGGCGGGAACATGTCCCGCACGCACTCGGGCGACGCGTCCCGCAGCGTGTCGGACAGTTCGGGGAAGCGTGCGAACAGGTCGGCCAGCATCCCGGGCCGCTGACTGCCCTGCCCGGGATACAGGAACGCCACCCGCCCCGACGGGTCCGGCCCGTCCGCCGCGCGGTGGAAGACCTCACCCCGCGGATCGACCGCGCCCGCTCGCGCCAACGTGAGCTTGACCCGCAGATCGGCCGGGTCGGTCGCCACGAAGGCGACCCGCACGGGATCCGCGCTCCGGTCGTCGGCGAGGGCGGACAGGTCGCGCAGGGGCAGGTGGGCGTCCGCGTCCAGGCGGGCCGCGACCCGGTCGATCGCCGCGTCGGTCGCCGCGCGGTCCGCGCCGCGGAAGCAGAACAGCTCGACCGGCCACGCGGCGTCCGCACCACCGGGCTCGGGATCGGTGGCCGGGTCCGAACCGGTCAGCACGGCGTGGAAGTTCGTCCCGCCGAAGCCGAACGCGCTCACCCCCGCCACCCGGCGACCGGCCGGCACCGGCCACGGGCGGGCCCGGTCGTCGAACACGAACGGGCTCGCGTCCGGCGCCCAGCCGGGATTGGGCCGACGCAGGTGCAGGGTCGGCGGGCGCACCCCGAAGTGCACCGCGAGCGCGGCCTTGGCCAGGCCCGCGAGTCCCGCGGCGCACTTGGTGTGCCCGATCTGGGACTTCACCGAGCCCACCGCACACGAACCGGGCACGGCGCCGTGCGCGGTGAACACGTCGGTGAGGGTGTCGAGTTCGGCCCGGTCGCCGACCACGGTGCCGGTGCCGTGCGCCTCGACCAGACCCACGTCGGCGGGCGAGACGCCGGCCGCGTGGTACGCCCGCTCCAGGGCTCGCCGCTGCCCCTCGGGGCGCGGCGCGGTCAGGCCCAGCGAACGGCCGTCACTGGATCCGCCGACGCCCTTGACCACCGCGTACACCCGGTCGCCGTCGCGCTCGGCGTCCGCGAGCCGCTTGAGCACCACGCACACCGCGCCCTCGCCGAGCGCGATCCCGTCCGCGTCCGCGTCGAACGTCGCGCAGCGGCCCGACGGCGAGAGCGCGCGCACCGAGGAGAACATCAGGAAGTCGTTGATCCCGTTGTGGGTGTCCACCCCGCCGCACAGGACCATGTCGCTCGACCCCGTGTTCAGTTCCTTGCACGCGAGGTCGAGCGCGGCGAGCGAGGCCGCGCACGCGGCGTCCACGGTGTAGTTCACCCCGCCCAGATCGAGCCGGTTCGCGATCCGCCCGGCGATCACGTTCGCCAGCACGCCGGGGAAGGAATCCTCGGTCGGAGCCGGGAGCTGCTCCTCCAGATCGGCCGGCAACTCGCCGAAATAGCCCGGGAACAGGGCCCGGAACCCGTACGCCCCGGCCAGGTCGGTACCGGCCTCCGCGCCGAAGATCACCGAGGTCCGCTCGCGCCCGAAGGTCCGGCCCGGCCCGTACCCGGCGTCCGCCAGCGCACCCGACGCGACGTGCAGTGCCAGCAGTTGGGCCGGTTCGATCGAGGCGAGCGACGCGGGCGGGATCCCGTACGCGGTCGCGTCGAAGGGGATCGCCGGCACGAAGCCGCCCCATTTGGACGGCGTCCGCCCGGCCGGCACGGCGCCCGGGCCGGCGCCCTTGATCGAGCCTCGCGCGCTTGCGCCCGGCTCCGTACCGGGCGCGAAGTAGCGCTCCACGTCCCACCGTTCACGCGGTACCTCGGTCACCGCGTCGGTGCCGGCCAGGATGTTGCGCCAGTACGTCGGCAGATCGGGGGCCCCGGGGAGCACACACGCCATCCCGACGATCGCCACGTCCTGCGGGCGCGGTGCGGACGGGACGCGGGCGGCGCCGACCTCGTCCGCGCGCCGGGCCAGCCACGCGGTCGAGCCGGTGGTGATCTCCCGGTGCAGCGCGGCGACCGTGGTCGGCGCGGAACGCATGACCGCGGCCTGGCCCAGCATGTACATCCCGTCCCGGCGCTGCGCGGCCTCGTCGACCGCGACCAGCGTCGTCGCCTCGCGGCGCAGCCCCTTGCTCGCGATCCGCAGCCGGCCCAGGTTGAGCTGCTCCAGCTCGGCCCACATCAGTCGGGACGGCACGCCGCGGGACTCCAACTCCCGGCGGCTGTCCTCGAAGGCGGCCACGAACGGCGTGCCGGCGCAGCGGGTCGCGTGCCCGGGAGCGGTCTGGAGCAGCGTGGTCGACTCGCACTCGAGCGCCGCGCGCTGGAAGCCGGGCAGGATCGCGCCGCCGTCCACGGCCTCGTGGGTGAACAGGTACGCCGTGCCCATCAGCACGCCGACCGACGCGCCGCGCTCGACCAGCGGGGCCGTCGCCGCCGAGACCATCGCGGCCGAGCGCGCGTCGTGGATCCCGCCCGCGAACAGCAGGTCGAACTCGGCCGCACCGCCGGAGCGTTCGGCGAACGCGAGCAGCTCGTCGATCTGCGCCTCCCACAGCGGGAAGCTCGCGCGCGGACCGACGTGCCCACCGCACTCCATGCCCTCGAACACGAACCGCCGGGCGCCCTCGCGCAGGAACTGCGCCAGCAGGCCGGGGGAGGGCACGTGCAGGTAGGTGCGGATGCCGGCGGCCTCCAACGGCGCGGCCTGGCCCGGGCGTCCGCCCGCGATCAGCGCGTACGGCGGGCGCGCGGCGAGCACCGCGGCCAACTGCTCCTCGCGCAGTTCGGCCGGCGCGAAGCCGAGCAGGCCCGCGCCCCACGGGAGGTCGCCCAACAGCTCGGCGGTCTCCGCGAGCAGCGCGCCGACCTCCGGGCCGCGCATCAGGGACAGCGCCAGGAACGGCAAGCCGTCCGCGACGGCGACCGAGCGGGCGAACGCGGCCCGGTCGCTCACCCGGGTCATCGGCCCCTGCACGGGCCGCGGGCCCACGCCGTGCCGGGCCGCGGCGGCCAGGTGACCCACGATCGCCTCGCGCACCGCGCGCACCACCCGCCCGGCCGTCGCGTACCGGTCCGCGAGCCGGCTCGCCGACGCGCCGTCCTGGCCGATCGGCAGCAACTCCCGGTGCAGACCGCCCGGGCCGAGCGCGGTGGCGATGTCCTCGGCCTCCTCGACCAGCCGCGCGACCGGCACGTCGGGCCGCTGGTACACCCGATGGCCGCGGACCACGACGGTCTCGCTGCCGTCCATCGCGCGGACCGCCGCCGCGACGTCGGCGGGCAGCACGCTCTCGGCCACGAGCGCCAACTGGGTGTCCAACAGCACCCCGGCCGCACCGCCCGCGACCGCCGCGGCGGCGGTGTGCGGGCCGATCCCGCCGGCCGCCCACACCGGCACGTCCACGCGCACGTCCGCGAGCAGCCGTTGGAGCAGCACGAACGTGGTCAACTCGCCGCAGCGGCCACCGCTCTCGGCACCGCGTGCGATGACCCCGGCGGCGCCCGCGGCGGCCGCGACGCGGGCCTCCTCGGCCGACGTCACCTCGACCAGGACGCGCCGCCCGGGGCCGGGCTCGGCGGGCGTCCACGGCGCGCCATGGGCCAGGATCACCACATCCACGTGATCCGGCAGCTCCTCGGGGCCGACGGGACAGCCGGCCGGCACCCGCACCCCGAAGGACGTGGCGACCGAGCCGGCCAGCGCGGCCGTCTCGGCGAGCGCGAGCTCCCGATCACGTCCGAGGTCCAGCACCCCGAGCGCGCCGGCCCGATGCGCGGCGATCACGAGTCGGGCGTTGGGACGACCAAAGGGGCTCACTGCGAGGACCGGATCGCGACGCGGGGACTGCGTCATGGGGGAGTGCCTCCGTTCGGGGAACGGTGAAGCGGAAAAGGGGAGGGGGCGAACTCGTTTCCGGGCACGGCGATATGCCGCATCGGTGCGAATGTCGGGACGTACGATAAAAGAAGGCCAAAACCGTACGAAGTCGAAATATCGACCACAGGCGAGCCGCCTCGACGTATCGTCGGTTTCGGGCATCGAGGTGTCAACGACGCGCCGGTTGCCGGCGAGGGTCGGCGAAAGCCCCGGCCGCGCCGCCCGAAGCCGCCCGTTCCGCCAGGTGTGGCACGGGTCGACGGTCCTCTCGGACGGCCCCTCGTCGAGGTCTCGCGGGCCGGTGAACCTTGCCCGTACGGCATACACCGATGCCCGGGTGATCAGGCATGTGCCCACCGTGACCATCCGGTTGTAGGGTATGGCCCGTTTTCATACCCTGCCGGTCCGGCCGCCGGCACCGTTATCGTGCGGCCCGTGACCCTCCAGCAGCTGCGCTACCTCGTCGCCGTCGCGAACTTCGGCACCATGACCGCGGCCGCCGAAGCGCTGTACGTCGCCCAGTCCGCGTTGTCCCGCGCGCTCAAGGCACTCGAACACGAGTTGGGCGCCGAGCTGTTCGTGCGCGAGGGGCGCTCCGTGGGCCTGACCGCCGAGGGCGGGCGCGTGGTTCGACTCGCGCGCAACGTGCTCGACACCGTCACCGCGATCGAGGACATCGGCCGGGTGGCCACCCCGGTCTCGGAGCGCACCCTCACCGTCGCCACCACGTCCTCGCTCGCGATCGGGCGGGTCGCCCGACTCGTCGCGGCCTTCGCCGGCGAGCACCCCGAGGCGCCGATCGAGGTGATCCGGCACGGCGGGCGCGAGGCGGTGTTCGCGGCGGTGCGCGCCGACACCGCCGCGATCGGGGTGGCCGACGCCCCGGGGCCCGGTGACCTGCGCACCTACCGCCTGGCCGAGGTCGAGGCGGTGCTGATCTCACCGCCGGACGTCCGGCTGCCCGACCCCGTCCCGTGGGCCGCGCTGGACGGCCTGCGCATGGTGCTGCCGGCGCGTGGCAGCGAGCGGCGCTCGCAGTTCGAGGCGCTGTTCGCGGAGATGGGGGTGCGGCCGATCACCGCGCTGGAGCACGACGACCGGGTCAACTGGGTGGCCGGCGTGCTCAACGGCGAGGGCTCGCTGATCTGGTACCGCGACGTGGCCGAGGACGTGTTCGGCGACTCGGCCGTGGTGCGCTCGCTGGATCCGCCGCTGCGCCGCGCGATCACGCTGGTGTCCAAGGCGGGCCCGCGGGACCGGTCGTCCCGGCTGTTCATCGACCTCGCCCGCCGCGAGGGCTACGGCGAACCCGACTCGGACTGACGCCGGGCCGGCGCCCCCCGACAGCGAAGGGGGCCTCGGTCGCCGGAGGGTCGGGCGAGCCCGCCCGGCGACCGAGCGCACGCCCTACGCGATCGGAGCCGCCATCGGATCGCCGAGGTCCGGGGTGTCGGTCAGCGTGATGTTCGCCCCGCCGGGGCCGTGCAGCTCCAGCACGGTCACCTCGTTCGTGCCCACCCGCAGCACGGGTGCCGGTACGTACAGGGTGCGTTGCGGGCCCGCGGACCAGTAGCGGCCGAGCAGGAAGCCGTTGATCCAGATCAGCCCCTTGGTCCAGCCGTCCAGGCGGACGAACGTGTCGCCGACCCGCTCGACCTCGAAGGAGCCGGCCCGCACGACCGGGACACCCGCGGGGATCGGCCCGGACGCGTCCGGCAGCACCGGCCCGCGCGGCTCGTCCAGCGGCAGCGGGTACATCTGCCAGCCGAACAGGTTCTGCCGCTCCAGCCGGACGCCGCGGGTGATGCCCTTGCGGTCGTGCAGTTCGGGCCCGTAGTTGATCCGCCCGCAGTTCTCCACCAGCAGGTCCAACCGTGCGCCGCCCGCGGGGATGGCCAGCTCGCACGTGGCCGAGCCGCTCTCGCTCCGGTCCAGCACCGCCACCGGCACCCCGTCGAGGAAGACCTGCGCCCGGTCGGCCAGGCCGTCCACGTGCAGCGGCGCCGCCTCGCGCGGGCCGCTCACCCACGTGCGGTACAGGACGAAGCCGTACGCCTGGTCGAGCTCCTCCATCGTCAGCGTGCTCGGCGAGTACACCGGCGCGGACAGGTCCTCGACGTGCGCGAGCAGCGGCGCCGCCGAGGGCAGCGCGATGTCGCCGAGCTTCAGCCGGGGCGCCGCGGCCGGCGGCGGCTCGTCCGGCAGCTCCGCGTGGCGGCCGATCACCTCGCGGAACGCCCAATACTTCTCGGTGAGTTCACCCGCCTCGCCGATCGCCGCGTCGTAGTCGTAGCTGGTCACGGTCGGTTGGTAGACGCCGTCCACCTCGTTCGCGCCGTTCATCAGGCCGAAGTTGGTGCCCCCGTGCGCCATGTACAGGTTCACCGACGCGCCGGCCGCGAGCATGTCGTCGAGCACGCCGGCCGCGTCCGCCGCGTCCCGCACGTGGTGCGGGTCGCGCCAGTGGTCGAACCACCCGTTCCAGAACTCCATGCACACCGGCGGCCCGTCCGGCGACCAGCGGCGCAGCGCCTCGAACGCCTCGCCCGCGCGCGAGCCGAAATTGACCGTGGGCAGCACGCCGGCCACCGTGCCGCCCTGGAGCATCGGCTCGGTGGGTCCGTCGGAGGTGAACAGCAGCCCGGTCGCGCCGCGTTTGCGCATCCCGTCGACCAGATGCCGCAGGTAGGCCACATCGTTGCCGTAGCTGCCGTACTCGTTCTCCACCTGGAGGGCGATCACCGGGCCGCCGTGCTCGGCGAGCAGCGGCTCCAGCAGCGGCATCACCGCGTCGAGGTAGCGGTCGACGGCCGCGAGGTAGGGCGGGTACGCGCAGCGCAGGCGCATCCCCGGGTCCTTGAGCAGCCATGCCGGCAGGCCGCCGAACTCCCACTCGGCGCAGATGTAGGGGCCGGGCCGCACGACCGCCTTGAGTCCGTGCCGCTCGGCCGCGCGCAGGAACGCGACCAGGTCGTTCGCGCCGGTGAAGTCGAAGCGCCCGGGGACGGGTTCGTGCACGTTCCAGGCGACGTACGTCTCGACCGTGTTCAGACCCATGGCGCGCAGCCGGGCCAGCCGGTCGTCCCATTGCGCGGGGTGGACGCGGAAGTAGTGCAGGGCACCGGAGAGCATCCGAAACGGCCTGCCGTCGAGCGTGAAACCGTCTCGACTCGGGACGAGGCTGGGGGTGGTCAAGACACTCCTCGGGCAGATCCGGTGCGGTGGGACCGGTTCATCGTGCACGAGGCGCGGAGCGTGCGTATGCACTCTTGTGGACGAGGTCGTGGACTTTTCTGCACCCACCGACCCGTCATCACGACCCCTCGACCTGGGCCGATAGCCTCTGGTTCACGCGCATTGCCAATCGGTGTCCCCACACTTGGACTTTTCTTGCGGATCACCTCGACAAAACCATGATCCGCGCGGGAACCCGTTGACGCGTTGTCGGGCAGGGCACATGATCAGCGGCCAAGACAGCCTCCACTGCCTCCGACACTCGCCGGGCTCCGTCGAGCCCTGCCCACTTCACCGAAGGGACGGCCAACCTCATGTGGGGTAGAACCCGCCCGCGCCGCGCCGGACACACGGCCCGCCGCGCAGCCGTCGCGGCGACGATCGCGGCCCTGACCGCGCTCACCGCCTGCGGCTCCGACTCGGACTCCGGCGACAAGACCGACAAGGCGAGCCAGGGCGACAAGGCGCCCGGGTCGCAGGGCGGCGGTACCGCGCAGCTCGACTTCTGGGGCTGGAACCCGGCCTACGAGAAGGCCGTGACCGCGTTCAACTCATCGCAGACCGCGATCCACGTCAACTACAACAAGGTCGAGCCGGGCTCCAAGGGCGGCTACGCCAAGATGCTCGCCGCGGTGAAGGCGAACAACGCGCCGTGCCTGGCGCAGATGGGCTACGAGACGCTGCCCAGCTTCCTCGTCGAGGGCGCGCTCCAGGACGTGGACAAGGACGCCGCGGCGGTGAAGTCGAAGTACTCGCCCGGCGCGTGGTCGCAGATGAGCGTCGCGGGCAAGACCTACGGCATCCCCGTGGACACCGGACCGGTCGCGATGTTCTACCGCACCGACGTGTTCGCGAAGAACGGCATCACCCCGCCCAAGACCTGGGACGAGTTCGCCCAACAGGCCGACAAGGTGCACGCGGCCGACCCCGCGGTGGCCTACTCGGCGTTCGGCGGCAACGACCCGTGGTGGTACGCGGGCATGGCGTGGCAGAACGGCGGCACCTGGTTCAAGCCCGACGGCGACACCTGGAAGGTGTCGATGACCGAGCCGGGCACGCAGAAGGTCAACCAGTACTGGCAGCAGCTGCTGGACCGGAAGGTCGTCTCGTCCGACCCGACGTTCACCCCCGACTGGTTCAAGGGCTTCGCCGACGGCAGCGTCGCCAGTTACGTCGGACCGGTCTGGTTCACCGCGCTCCTGGAGGAGAACGCCAAGGACGCGGCCGGCAAGTGGGCGGTCGCGCCGATGCCGCAGTGGGACGCGAACGCCAAGGCCACCGGCAACATCGGCGGCTCCGGCACGGCCGTGCTCAAGGGCTGCAAGAACACCAAGGCCGCGGTGACCTTCGCGGACTGGATGAGCAGCGACACCGCGAGCCTGACCACGCTGGTCAAGGACGCCGGCATCTACCCGGCGGCCACGTCCGGCGCGAGCCTGGAGGCGATGCAACAGCCGTCCGCGTACTTCGGCAACGCGAAGATCTACGACATCTTCAAGGACTCCGCGACGCAGGCCGCGACCGGCTGGCAGTGGGGTCCCACGATGACCCAGGTCTCGGCCGACCTCACCGACCGGGTCGGCAAGGCCGGCGCCGGGAACGGCAAGCTCGCCGACGCGCTGACCGGCGTCCAGGGCACCACGATCAAGGCCATCCAGGACAAGGGCCTGAAGGCCGCCGCGGGCTGACCTCCGGCACCCACCGCGATACCGAAGGCAGTTCGCACCGTGCCCCGCCGTCCGTCGCGTCACACCTCGCGCGGACGGCGGGCACTCCGCCGCCGGCCCACCACACATCCACCGGGAGCCCGCCCTTGAGCGCACCGATCCCGCGGCGCAAGCGCCGGCGGTCCGCGCCCCTGATGTTCCTCGCGCCGTTCGGCGTGCTGTTCGTCGCGATGTATGCCGTCCCCGTCGGCTACGCGATCGTCGAGAGCCTGCACAAGATGCAGCGCTCCGGCCTCGGCCTGACCCCGCCCAAGCGGGTGTACGCGGGTGTCGAGAACTACACCAAGGCGCTCCAGGACGACGCGCTGTGGCACGGCGTGGGCCGGGTGCTGCTGTTCGGCGTCGTCCAGGTGCCGGTCATGCTCGGCCTCGCCCTCCTGCTCGCGCTGCTCCTGGACGCGAAGTCGGCCCGCCTGAAGGGCTTCTTCCGCACCGCCTACTTCCTGCCCTACGCGATCCCCGGCGTCGTCGCGACGATCCTGTGGGCCTTCCTGTACATGCCGCGCTCCAGCCCGCTGGTGAGCATGCTGGACGCGGTCGGGCTGCCGTCCGACTTCCTCGGCGAGGACGCGGTCCTGTGGTCGATCGCCAACGTCGTCACCTGGACCTGGACCGGCTACAACATGCTGGTCATCTACTCCGCGCTGCAGGCCATCCCGCAGGAGCTGTACGAGGCCGCCGAGTTGGACGGGTGCGGCCCGTGGCGGATCGCCTGGCGGATCAAGGTGCCGCTGGTGGCGCCGGCGATCGCGCTCACCACGGTGTTCTCGGTGATCGGCACGCTCCAGCTGTTCACCGAGCCGCGCGTATTGCGACCGCTGACCTCCTCGGTGGACGCCGACTACACCCCGATCATGACGGCGTACCACAAGGCCGTGGAGAACAACGACTACGGGCAGGGTGCCGCGGTCTCGGTGTTGCTCGCGCTCGGCACGTGCGTGCTCTCCTTCGCCGTCCTCAAGCTCTCCACCCGGCTCACGAACGGCAGGTCCTCGCTGTGACGACGCTGACGACCCCGACCGCGGGCCCCACGCGCGAGCCGGCGCCGGAGCAGCCGCAGCGCGAGCCCAAGGGCCGGACCCGGCCGGTCCGTTCGCAGGTGCTCACCACCGCCTTCCTGTTCCTGGTGGCGACCTACTTCCTGATGCCCGTGTGGTGGCTGCTCGTCTCGGCCACGAAGTCCTCCAGCGATCTGTTCGGCAGCAACGGCTTCTGGTTCGCGGACTGGAACCTGGGCGCCAACCTGCGCCAACTCTTCACCGAGGACGACGGCATCTTCCTGCGCTGGGTGTTCAACTCCGTGCTGTACGCGGTCGGCGGCGGCGTGTTCGCGACCTTCCTGGCCGCGATGGCCGGGTACGGGCTGGCCAAGTACAACTTCCGCGGCCGCGGCGCGATCTTCTCGGTGATCCTGGGCGCGGTGCTGATCCCCACCCCGATGCTGGCACTGCCGATCTACCTGATGCTGTCCAAGGTGCACCTGGTCGACACGGTGTGGGCGGTGCTGCTGCCCGCCGCGGTGAGCCCGTTCGGGGTCTTCCTCGCCAAGACCTACGCCGAGGCGTCCGTGCCGGACGAACTGATCGAGGCGGCCCGGCTGGACGGCGCGAGCGAGTTCCGGATCTTCTACACGATCGGGCTGCGGATCATGTCGCCCGCGCTCGTGACGATCTTCCTGTTCCAGCTCGTCGCGGTCTGGAACAACTTCTTCCTGCCGCTGATCACGCTCAACAACCAGCACCTGTGGCCGGTCACGCTCGGCCTGAACGCGTGGAACGGCGACCTCAACCAGCCGCACGCCAACCTCGTGGTGGTGGGCGCGCTGGTCTCGGTGATCCCGCTGGTCGCCGCGTTCTGGTCGCTCCAGCGGTTCTGGCGCACCGACCTGGTCGCGGGCGGGGTGAAGGCGTGAGCGCCGCCTTCTCGGCCGGCGGCGTTCGCCGTACGATCGGCGCACCATGATCTTCGCGCGCTACCTCACGCCCGCCAAGGAGCACCAGCGGCTCGGCCTGGTGTGCCTGGGCGTCGGGTGGCAGCAGGTCACCGCGATGCAGTTCGAGGGCCGGGTGCTCGGGTGCTACCAACTCACCCTGATCACCGGCGGATCGGGCTGGTTCCGGTCCGGCAACCGGCACGCGCCGCGGATCCCCGTGCAGGCGCCCGCCGCGTTCCTGCTCTTCCCCGGCGAGTACCACGCGTACACCCCCGACCCCACGGGCTGGCGCGAGCACTGGGTGCTGTTCGAGGGGCCGACCGCCGCGGCGTACGAGGACCTGGGCTTCCTGGACCGGGCCGAACCGGTGATGTCGCTCGGCGGGGTCCGGCCGCTGCGCGCGGGCTTCGACCGGCTGCTGACCGCGGTCGAGCCGGGCGCGCCGAACCGCGAGGTGGTCACGTCGGCGATCGTGCACCAGCTGATCATCGACCTCAAGACCATCCGGGTCGACGAGGACGGCTCGCGCGTGGTCCGCTACTTCGACGAGCACGCCACCGAGCCGCTCACCGTCGGCGAGCACGCGCGGCGCCTGGGGCTGGACGAGGCCGGACTGCGCAGCGAGATGCAGCGCGCCACCGGCACCACGCCCAAGGAGTACATCGTGCGCACCCGGCTCTCCCGGGCCAAGCGGCTGCTGCTGGCCACCGATCAGTCCATCCACGAGGTGGCCCGCAACGTCGGGTACGACGACCCGGCGTACTTCGCCCGGCTGTTCTCCCGACGGGTGGAGCAGTCCCCGTCGGAGTTCCGGCGGACGGGACAGAGCTCCGGTCAGTCCTGAGGCAGTTCGATCGGCGTCGGGGCCGAGGGCGACCCCAGCCACCGCCGGAACGGCTCCTCCTCGGCCAGGAACGCGCCGATCGTGATCGCGAAGACCACCACCGCACAGCCCGCGATCAGCCACGACATGAGCGTGAGCACCAGCCCGAACGGGCCGAACTCGGCGACGCTGCGCGCCACGGTCCGCGGCATCACCAGATGCGAGGCGTACTGCACCGCGACCATGCCGGCACCGGCCAGGACGGCACCGGGCAGCAGCGGCAACCAGCCGATCAGGCCCTCCAGGAGGAGGTGTTGGGTCCACCACCACACCAGCATCGACACCACGAGCGACACGACGAGGCCCAGCCACGGACCGAATCCGAAACCGTCGTGAAAATAGGCCTGGAGCAACAGGACCGTGAGCCACGCCGGCAGCCACAACAGCCAGCGCCAGATCTGCCGGGGCACGGGCGCGCGGGCGGTCACCAACCACGCGCGCCGGCACAGCCGTTGCAGGGTGCGCGCGACCTGGGCCGCCATCAGGAGGGTGAACACGGCGCTGAACACGCCGGTCTGTTGGCGCAGGTGCTCGCCCGCGCCGTACACCTGCGTGACCTCGCTCAACGTGCCCTCGCGCAGCCCCAGCACCGCGCGCAGCGAGTCGATGAGTTGCTCGCGCATCGGGTCGGGCGCGAACGCCGCGAACACGAACAGCGCCGGCACCCCGGTCAGGAACGCCTTCGCGGCCAGCGTCGTGGCCGCCTCGAAGCTGTTGACCGCCAGGAACCGCTTGGTCAGCCGCCCCAGGAACGGCGTCAACGGCAGGTCCGCGATCCGGTGCCGGAGCCGATCGACGAAGCCGCGCGCGGGAGCCGCCACGCTCACCGCGCCGCGTCGGCCGGGACCGCCGCGCCGGCGGCCGCGATCGTCTCCAGGACGGCGAGTACCCCGAGCAGCACGAGCAGGATCAGCAGCACCGACGACACGGTCGGGTGGTTCCACCACACGAGCCAGACGCCGCCGAGCACGCCCACCGCGCCGTACACCGGGCCCCGGTGGGCGGCCACGAAGCGCCCGACCGAGCCGGTGCCCAGGCCCGCCCGCGCGATCGAGCGCCCCGCCGCGTCGGGCCCGGCCGCGAGCCCGTGCCGGACCGTGCCGGCCGACCGCGCCGGCCCGGCCAGGAAGGCCGCGACCGCGAGCGCGAGCGCCGCGACGCCGACCGTGCGCGTGGTGTGCCGCAGGAAGCGCACGAGCGCGTCGTAGATCGCCGCCGCCGCGTCGCGCGGCACGTCCGCCGGCAGGTCGTCCAGGTACGCGCGCCGCGCCAGGTGCTGCGCGACCCCGAGCGCCAGCATCCCGACCACGATGCCCACGCCGGTCCACATGAGCGCCGGACGGCGCCGGGGCGCGACGCACACGCCGGCCACCAGCAGTGCCACCACGACGATCGGCAACCACGTGCCGGCGGCGTCCACGAACCGGAACACGTCCCGACTCTCGCGCAACCCGGCGCCGTGCAGCAGCACGAACCTTCGGTCGGTGTCCGGGATCGCCGCGGCGACCGGGAGGCCCTCGTCGACCAGGCTCTGCCGGACCCGGTCGACCACCGGGCCCAGGTCGAGGACCACCTCGCCGTTCTCGTCGGTCAGCGCGCCGCCCTCCTCGCCCCGGAGCGCGTCCAGCGCGGAGGCGTGCGCGATCCGCACCGCGTCGGTCCAGATGGGGGGGAAGATGTCACTGGCGACGACCGCGTGCGCGGCCGCGTCCGCCGCGCCCGCCACCAGGTCCCCGATCGGGTCCGACCCGTCGCCGAGGCCGCCCCCCAGCGCCTGACGCAGCGCGTCCAGCAGACCCGGCGTGTCCACGGCCGCCACGGTGGCTTGGGCCACCCGGTCGGCGACCGCGTCCTGGACGGCCGCGTTCGAGGACAGCGGGGCGAGCGTCGCGACGAACCGGTCGGCATCGACCACCTCGTCGTCGGCCCACGCCGCCGCGACGGCCACCGGCGCGAGCACGCACCCGAGGACGATCAGCAGGCACGCCAGGGCGAGCCGCAACCGGTGCCGTGGCCGGACCCGCTCGTCGGCCTGGGACATCGCCGGTGTCCTTTCGCTCGGGGTCGGTGTCCGGTGCCAGTTCCATGAAATCCGCGGATCTACTCGGATTCCCCCCACGCTTCCCGGCAAAAGGTGCAAAAGGATGTAGACCATGCCAAAGTGCGAGAAGGCCGACTCGCAAGATCGCGGGGCCCCCGCGACGGCAGGCGATCGGTAAGCGGAAATTCCTCCGGGCCGTCCGGCCGGGGTTGGGAGTGGGTCATGAAAAGCACAACCGACAGGATGAGTGCCTGGACGGGGTGGGTGGCGTTCGCCGCCTGCACGATGCTCGTCCTGGGCGTCCTCAACCTCTTCCAGGGGTTCGCGGCATTGTTCGAGGACGGCTACTTCGTCACCAGTGCCGGCAATCTCTTGGTGTGGGACTTCACCACCTGGGGCGTCATCCTGCTGATCTTCGGCGGACTGCAACTGCTCGTCGGCGGCGGCCTGCTGGCCGGTGCCACCTGGGCGCGCGTGGTGGGCGCGATCCTGGTGATGCTCAACATGATCGGGCAGATCGGTTTCCTGGCCGCGCACCCGGCCTGGTCCAGCATCGTGATCGGGCTGGATCTCGTGGTCCTGTACGCGCTGACCGCCAAGTGGAGCGTCGCCCAGGGCTACCCGAGCGAGCGCACCGCCGAGTGGCAGGCCCGAGACGAGGGCACCCGGACCGGGACCGGCGCGCACCGTCGCGACGAAAGCCGCGACGAACCCATGATGTAACCGCAACACCTTCCGCCGCGCACGGACCCCTCCGGGGCCGCGTGCGTGGCGGACGCCGTCCGCCCGCGTGCGGGGGCGTTCGAGGGCGACGGGCCGAACTCGTGCGCGGCAATCCGGCCGGCGCTCAGGAGGCCGGGCTCCGCGAGGTCTTCGCGGACCGACGGCTCGACCGACGGCTCACCCCGACGCGCCGACGACCCACATCGCCTCGTGGCCGCGGCCGAGTTCCCGGAGGAAGCGCACGAGTTGCTCGGCCGCCGCCGGATGGCCCTCCGCCAGCGCCCTGCGGTACATGTCCTCGGCCTCGCGCAGGCGCCCGCGCCGCTCCAGGAAGCCGGCGAAGCAGATCGCGGCGTCCGCGTGCCCCTCGGTGAACGCCCGGCGGTGCAGCTTCTCCGCCTCCTTCACCCGGCCGCGCGTGCTCAGCAGCCCCGCGAGGTTGATCGTCGCGTCGGGGTGCCCCTGGGCGTAGGTGTGCCGGAACAGCTGCTCGGCCTCGTCGATCCGGCCGAACGCCTCCAGCAGCAGCCCGAGGTTGTTCGCCGCGTCGTCGTGCCCGTGGCCGGCGGCGAGCCGGAACAGCATTTCCGCCTCCGACGCCCGGCCGATGCGGCCGAGCAGCATCCCGAGGCTGTTCGCCGCGTCCGGGTGGCCCTGGGCCAGGGCCCGGCGGTACAGCTCCTCGGCTTCCTCGACCTCCCCGGCGCGACCGCGCGCCGCGAGCAGGTCGGCGAGGTCGTGCGCGGCCTCCGGGTGGTTGCGGGCGAGCGCCTCGCGGTACAACTCCTCCGCCTCGGCGTCGCGGCCGGTGTCCGCGAGGTGGTACGCCAACTGCACGGCCGCCTCCGGATCGCCGGCGGCCATCGCTTGGCGCAGCGCCGGTTCCTCGTCCGGCTCGGGGGCCGTGAAACCGACGGGCGCGAAGGCCGGCGGGCCGGGGACGGGACGGGGCGCGGGCGGCTGGGTTACCGGCGCGGCCCCGGGGGCGGCGTCGACGGGGGCGCGGCCGGCGGCCGCGGCCCTTCGCGAGCGCTACGGGCGGGGCGGTCAGCCGGCTCGCGACGGTCGCCGCGTCGGCGGGGCGGTGGGCGGGGTCCTTCGCCAGCAGCTCCAGGACCAGCCGGCTCACGTGCGGCGGGACGTCGGGGCGCCGCAGCTCGGGCGGTTCCGGCGCCCGGTCCAGCTGGGCATACATGACGGCGGCCGGCTCGCCGGTGCCGAACGGCGGTGCGCCGATGAGCAGTTCGTACAGCACGCAACCCAGCGCGTAGAGGTCGGTGCGCGGATCGGCGGGCCGGCCGTGCAGCCGTTCCGGCGCGGTGTACGCGAGCGTGCCGATCAGGTGCGTCGTGGTCGAGGCGACGGCGGCGAGCCGGCCCGCGAGGCCGAAGTCGACGATCTCGACCCGGCCCTCGGCATCCACGAACAGGTCGGCGGGCTTGAGGTCGCCGTGCACCAGGTCGGCCCGGTGCGCGGCGCCGAGCGCGGCGCAGATCCCGGCCGCCCAGGCGAGCACGTCCGCGATCTCCGGCAGCCCGGCGCGCATGATCGTGCGCAGGTCGCGACCGGTGAGCCGGTCGGTGACCAGGAACGGCGTGCCGTCGGCGTCCTGCCCGACGTCCAGGACGGCGACCACGCCGGGGTGGGTGGGCCCGGCGGCGGTGCGCGCCTCGCGCAGGAACAGCGCCGCGGCCTCGTCGTCGGCGGGGCCGTACAGGAGCTTCACCGCGACCTCGCGCGACTCGGTCCGGTCGTGCGCGGCCCACACCTGCCCCAGGCCGCCGCGGCCCAGTGGTTCCACGAGTTCGTACCGGTCCACCAGAACCCGACCCACCGCTGCCACAACATCCCCCTCGCCGACCGTCGTGGGATCAGACCGTACTCCGTGGCTCCGGGGCGGTGATCGGCTGTGCCCGCACGATCGACCGCCGGGCGCCGCCCCGGGACACCGCGACGCCGGCCAGGCACAGCGCGCCGCCGACGAAGGTCAGCGGGCCCGGCACCTCGCGCAGGAAGAGCCAGGCGAGCAGCACCACGACGGCGGGGACCGCGTACGTCGTGCTGCCCATCCTTCCCGCGGTCGTGCGGGCGAGCGCGTACGCCCAGGTGGTGAAGCCCAACGCGGTGGGGAACACCCCGAGGTAGACGACGTTCAGGGTCGAGGACAGCGGCGCGTCGGCGGCCTGCTCGATCAGCTGCCCGGCGAACGGGAGGCAGCACAGCGTGCCGATGAAGCACCCGTACGCGGTGACCTGAAGCGCCGAGGCGTGCCGCAGCGCGGGCTTTTGGCCGACCACGCCGGCCGCGTACGACAGCGCGGCCAGCACGCACAGACCGACGCCCAGCAGCGGCGCGCCGCCGCCGTCGGACATCGAGACGCCCACCACGAGCGCGCCCGCGAAGGACACCGCGATGCCCGCGAGCAGGCGCGGCGCGAAGCCCTCCTTCAGCAGCCAACCGGCGAGCAGCGCGACCGCGATCGGACCGACGTTGACGACCATCGCGGCGGTGCCGGCGTCCACCTTGCGCTCGCCCCAGTTCAGGACGGCCATGTAGAGGCCGAACCACAGCACGCCGGAGACCAGGATCCCGCGCCACGCGGCGCGCGGCGGCAGGCCCTCGCGGCGGATCACCAGCAGCACCGCGAGCACGACCGAACCGGCGAACATCCGGCCGAGCGCCAGCGCGCCGGGGGCGAAGTGCTCGCCCGCGCTGCGGATCGACACGAACGCGGAGGCCCACAGCACGACCGTGACGCCGGCCGCCGCGACGGCCTTCCGGTCGACCGCGGTCGGTGGTACGGCACGTGAATCCGACATCGAGGACCCCTCACCTGTGCGTGTTCCGCGTCCGCCGGCGGCGGAGCGCCCTGCTCGAACACGAAGGTAGGGGCGGGACACTTCGGCGCCCACCGAATTGTCCCCGCGGCGTCGAATCGGGGGCCGGGCCGGCGCGCGGCCCCGCGGTGTTGCAGCATGGACCCTTCGTGCCGCGTCCCCGCGTCGGCCCAAGGAGAGTTGCCCCACCGTGAGTCGGAGCCCCGCGCGGTACCTGCGCGGCGTCGTGGACTACCCGCGCCGCAGCCCCGCGACGTTCGCGATCCTGGTCCTGCTCGTGGTGAACGGGATCGTGGTCGGCCGGCTCATGTCCGACGCGCGGGCCGATCGCCTGGTCGAGGCGATCAGCACCAACCTCGACAACCTCGACCACCACCCGGTCCGGGCGATGGCGGGCAGCCTGCTCGTGGCGGATACGCACGGGACGCTGTTCGGCCACCTGCTCACGATCGGCTTCGGGCTCGGGATCTGCATGGCGTTCCTGGAGCGCCGGATCGGCACGCTGCGTGCGGTCGGGGTCACGCTCCTGGGACACGTGGGTGCGACGCTCGTCACAGCGGTGGTGCTGATCGCGGCGATCGACGCCGGCACGTATCCGCAGGACACCCGGTACGCGCTCGACTACGGCGTGAGCTACGCCTCGATGGCCGCCATAGCGGCGATCACGCCGTTGCTGCCCAGGGCGCTGTGGCCGTGGTGGGCGCTCGCGTGCGTGGTGTACCCGTTCATCTCCGCGCAGTGGTTCGGCGCGCTGCCGGACTTCACCACGATCGGGCACTTCTCGTCCGCGCTGATCGGGCTCGGGTCCGGATTCCTGTTCGCGGGGCGACTGCGGCCGGGGCCTCGACACCCGCTCCCGGAGGCCGCCGGTGACGGCACGGCGGAGCCTCCGGGCGGGGTTCGCGCGGGTCAGACCTGAACCGGCTCCACGCGCCACTCGATCATCACGCGGTCCTCGAGGGGCAACTCGTCCGGGCCGAGCGCGACGTGGTCGATCACGTAGCGGAAGAGCAGCACGACGGCGTCGGACTCCATGTCCGGCAGGGATTCGCGGGTCGCGCCGAGCACGTCCAGGAGCAGGACCGGGTCGGACTCCAACTCCTCGATCTCCTCGGCCAGTTCGGCGTCGATGTCGTCGGCCGCGGCGAGCGCCGCGATCGAGCGGGCGAGGAAGGCCGGCTCGGATTCGAGGCGGACGAGCACCTGCTCGGTGACGTACGCGTCGAGCAGGTCGGCGTCGATGTCGATGCCGCCGCCCGCGCACCCGCAGCCGTCGCCGCATCCGCCGGCCGCGCTGACGTCCTCGAGGCTGAGGGGGGTACCGGTGGGGGAGATGGAGATCGGCTGGGCCGATCCGTCGGACGCGGGGAAGTCGGAGGAGGACACGCGAACCTTTCGGGGAACCGGGAGGAGCGCCCATCGTCTCATCCGTCTCGTGCTCACCCGTCTCGTGCTCACCGTCTCGTGATCCGGAACTTCCCGCCGGCTCGCGGGCCGGGCGTGCTAACGTTAATTGCTGCTGTGGTTCCCATGGAATTTTCTGTGCGCCTGCTGGTTGTAGCCAACAGGTGCACTTTTGTTTTTCCGGTGTCCAACTCCGGGCGGGGTAATCATCGCGACGATTCGGGTCTCGCAAGGTGCGGGATCCCGGTTACTGCCCCGAAGGGGAAGATACGTGGCTACTGGCACCGTGAAGTGGTTCAACGGCGAAAAGGGCTTCGGCTTCATCGAGCAGGACGGTGGCGGCCCCGACGTCTTCGCCCACTACTCGAACATCAACGCTCAGGGCTTCCGTGAGCTGCAGGAGGGCCAGAAGGTCTCCTTCGACGTCACGCAGGGCCAGAAGGGCCCGCAGGCGGAGAACATCAACATCGTCTGACTTGCTTGTGGGCGTGGCTCCGGCCGCGCAGCGAGGGCCCGCGCCGCAAGGTGCGGGCCCTTCCCGTGGCCAGACAGGGCCACGGTGCACCACCCCAGGCGGATGCCCGACATCCGCCGATCAGGACCCTGCCCGACGCGACCTCGTCGCCTCGGCCCCGCACGGTCCGGCACATCGGCCGCCGCTCTTCGGCAGGCGCCCGACCGTTGCGCAGTACACGACGCGAGTGACCCGCTCACCGCTTCGCCTTTTCAGCTAGTCCGGCTCGTTCTTGCGACTCCTTGTGCGGCGTCATGCCGCGGAGACGTCCTCGATACGCGCCGCATCGAGGAAGGTTCTCCATGAATCGCACCCCCCGTTCGAACGACCGTTACGCCCGCAGCGGCGGCGCCGGCTCGGCCGGCCGCAGTGGCGGCGGCTACGGCGGCGGCGGCAGCCGCGGTCGCGGTGGCGCCCCGTCGGGCAACCGTCGCAAGCCGATGACCGCCGGCCCCGTCGCCGAGTTCGCGCTGCCGGTCAGCACGACCCCGTCGCTGCCCGCCGTCGCGAGCTTCGCCGAGCTGGACATGCCCAAGCCGCTGCTCTCGGCGCTCACCCGCCAGGGCGTCACCGAGCCGTTCCCGATCCAGTCGGCCACGCTGCCGAACGCGCTGGTCGGCCGGGACGTGCTCGGCCGCGGCCGGACCGGCTCGGGCAAGACGCTCGCGTTCGGTCTCGCGCTGCTGGCCCGGATCGCCGGGCAGCGCGCCGAGTCCAAGCGCCCGCTCGCGCTCGTCCTGGTGCCCACGCGTGAACTCGCGCAGCAGGTCACCGACGCGCTCATGCCGTACGCCAACTCCGTGCAGCTGCGGATGACCACGGTCGTCGGCGGCATGTCGATCGGCCGCCAGGCCAGCTCGCTGCGCAACGGTGCCGAGGTCGTCGTGGCCACCCCGGGCCGGCTCAAGGACCTGATCGACCGCGGCGACGCCCGCCTGGACGCCGTGGGCATCACGGTGCTGGACGAGGCCGACCAGATGGCCGACATGGGCTTCATGCCGCAGGTCACCGCGCTGCTCGACCAGGTGCAGGCGGACGGCCAGCGGATGCTGTTCTCGGCCACGCTCGACCGCAACGTCGACCGCCTGGTCAAGCGCTTCCTGACCGACCCGGTCGTGCACTCGGTCGACCCGTCGCAGGGCGCGGTCACCACGATGGAGCACCACGTGCTGCACGTGACCGAGGCCGACAAGCACACCGCCGCGACGCACATCGCGGCGCGTGAGGGTCGCGTGATCATGTTCATGGACACCAAGCACGCGGTGGACCGACTGACCCGCCAGATGCTCGCGAGCGGCGTCCGCGCCGCGGCGCTGCACGGCGGCAAGTCGCAGCCGCAGCGCACCCGCACCCTGGAGCAGTTCAAGAGCGGGCACGTCACCGCCCTGATCGCGACCAACGTCGCGGCGCGCGGCATCCACGTGGACGGTCTCGACCTGGTCGTCAACATCGACCCGCCGACCGACCACAAGGACTACCTGCACCGCGGCGGCCGTACCGCGCGCGCCGGCGAGTCGGGCAGCGTCGTGACGCTCGTCACGCCGAACCAGCGTCGCGAGATGGCCCGCCTGATGATGATCGCCGGCATCACCGCCGAGACCATCCAGGTCCGCTCGGGCGACGAGGAGCTCACGCGCGTCACCGGTGCCCAGGTCCCGTCCGGCGTGCCGGTCACGATCTCCTCGCCGGTCTCGGAGGCCCCGCGTCGCGGCGGCTCCGCGGGCGGTCGCGGTCGCGGCCGTCGTCCCGGGCAGGGCGGCGGCAGCGGCACCGGGCGTCGCCCGTCGTCCGGTGCGTCGTCGGCCGCGGGGACCCGCTCCGCCGGTTCGACCGCCGGCACCGCCGCGCCGCGTCGGCGCACCGCCGCCGCGTAGTCGGCCCGTCGAACGCGAGCAATCGCGAACTCCGAAGCCGCGTCCGGGAATTCCTCCCGGGCGCGGCTTCGCGCATTCCGCACTCCCGCCGGCGTCGCGGTATCGACGCCGTCACGCAATGCGGTGTACCCGGGACATTGATCCGCATTGTTACTGTTGAGGCATTCCCGATCGTCCAGTTCGTGAGGTCAGCACGTGCTCAAGTCCCTGATATCCGGCTCTCGTAAGGGAATTTGCGTTGTCGTGCTTCCGCTCGTGGCAGCCGCGGCGCTGCTCACGGGCTGCGGCTCGGGAGGGTCCGACGGGGCGGCCAAGTCCGATGCGGCGCAGGCGAAACCGGGTGGCGGCGGGAATGAGTCGAAGGACACACCGCGCGTGACGGTGGATCCCGCCGACGGCACGCAGGGGGTCGCGCCGGGCAGGCCGATCACGGTGACCGCCGGCTCCGGGACGCTGGCGGCGGTGCGAATAGCCGACGGCCAGGGCCGCGCGATCGAGGGCACGACGTCGCCGGACGGCCGCACCTGGACGTCCACGACGCGGACCGTGCCGAACGCCACGTACACCGTGACCACGACCACGCGCGGCAAGAAGGGCGCCGAGGCGACCACGACCGGCACCTTCGGCACGCTCAAGGCCGACAAGGTCAACAAGGTCACGCTGCGCCCGGCCAACGGCGGCACGTTCGGTGTCGGGCAACCGGTATCGATCATGTTCGACATACCGGTCCAGGACAAGGCAGAGGTCGAGCGCAACCTCAAGGTCACCACCACGCCGAACGTCGAGGGCTCGTGGGGCTGGACCAAGGACCAGTCCGGCAAGGACCGGGTCGACTGGCGACCGCGCGAGTTCTGGCCGACCGGCACCCGGATCACCCTCGACGCGAATCTCGGGGGCGTCGCGAGCGCCCCGGGCGCCTACTTCACCCGGGACTACGAGACGTCGTTCACGGTCGGGACCAGCCGGACCGTCGAGGTCGACGTCCCCAAGCACAAACTGACCGTGATCGAGGACGGCGTCCCGGTCAAGACGATCAAGATGTCGGCCGGTTCGGATCAGTTCCCGACCCGCGGCGGCACGCACGTCATCCTGAGCAAGAACGCCAAGGAGACGCTCGACTCGACCACGGTCGGGCTCGGCGACAGCTACAACCTTCCGGACGTCCCGTGGGTCGTGCACTTCACGTCCTCGGGTACGTTCTTCCACTCGGCCGCGTGGAACACCGCCAACATCGGCGTCGCCAACACCAGCCACGGCTGCGTCGGGATGACCGTCCCGGACGCCGAGTGGTTCTTCAACCGGGTGCAGGTCGGCGACCCGGTCGTGGTCAAGGGCTCGAACAACACCGAGGCCACCGAGCCCGGCAACGGCTTCGGCAACTGGCAGCTGACCTGGGACCGGTGGAAGGCCAAGAGCGCGCTGGCGGGCTGAGCCACCGCCGGTTCGACCTCCGCCGGGGCCACCTCGGTGGGAGCCCTCGAATTCGCCTCGACGGACACGCTCGACCGGACCCACGTGGCGACGCCGCGCGGGATCCGAGCGCGGTGGGCGCGCGGCCTCCGGGGATGCCGCGCCCCGTGCCCCGTGTCTCCGCCGAACGGCCCTTCGAGGGCGAGCGGTGGCGAATGGATTCTTCGGACCGTGCCGGCGCGATGTATCTTCTACCGGTCTGTAGATCGAAGGCTCGATTCGTACGCGTGTGTGCGAGGAACCAGGGGATCCCGATGGCTCTGTGGGACAAGTTCAAGCAGTCGGCCCAGACGATGCAGGGGCAGCTGGAGGCCAAGAAGAACGAGCTCAAGAGCGGTGGCTTCCGGGACGCGAGCATGGCGATCTGCGCCCTGGTCGCGGCGGCCGACGGCTCGGTCGACCCGTCCGAGCGGCAGCGCGTCACCGCGCTGATCACCAGCAACGACGTGCTGCGCAACTTCGAGGCGAACGACCTCGAACAGCGTTTCAACGCCTACCTGGCCAAGCTCGCCGCCGACTTCGAGCTCGGCAAGGTGTCCCTGCTCCAGGACATCGGCAAGGTCAAGAAGAAGCCGACCGAGGCGCGCGCGGTGATCCAGATCGGCATCGTCATCGGCGGCGCGGACGGCAACTTCGACAAGAGCGAGCAGGCCGTCGTGCGCGACGCCTGCTTCGCCGTGGGCCTGACTCCGGCCGAGTTCGGACTCTAGGCCCTGTCCGGCGGATCTTGGCGGGTCCGCTGATCCACCAAGATCCGCCGGACAGGACCTAACCACCCGGGCCGCGGGGCCAACCCTTTCGGGGGACCGATTCCGCCCGACGGCGGATCCTCGTCGGGCGGAATCCCGGTGCTCGGCGGACGTTGGAGGCATGACCGACGCCCGCACCATCGCCGGGCCGCGGCGGGCTCGTTGGTGGGGGCCGATCGCGGTCGTCGCCGTCCTGGCACTGTTGGCCGGCGGCTGGCCGTTGATCAACGCGTGGATCTCCGGCGACGAGCGGGTCGAGGAGGGCACGGTGTTCCGGGTCGGGCCGGCCGACCACCGCGCGTGGTTCCGGGTCGGGGCCGGTTGGACGCTGGATCGGGCCGCGACCAAGCCGTCCCGACGGTTCGTCCTGCGGCACGGCGACGTGGACCTGTCGGTCGTGTACATCTCGCTGCCCTCCGCCGAGGACGCGGACCACCTGTGGAGCGGCCTGCGCGACACGGTGCGGGTGGCCGACCGCGACGCCCGGCTGGGGCCGCCGGGCCCGCTGATCGCCGACGACGGCGCCGCCGGCATGGTCGGCACACTCACCCGGAGCGGCCGATCCGGGCGGGCCGTGATCTACCGCGGGCCCGAGGACGCGTTCGCGATCCGGCTGATCGCGCTGGCCCCGCCGGACACGCCCGATCCGGAGTGGCTGCCCATCCGTACCGCGATGCGTTCGCTGACCTTCACCGAGGGGGCCGCATGAACCCTGCCGTGGTCCGGTCGCCGAGCGGGCGGCCCGAGCCGGTCGCCTCGGTGATCGCGCTGGTGGCGTGCCTGTTCGGACTCGGGGTGGTCGTCCTCGAATATCACGACCTGGTTTGGGTGTTCTCCGCCGCCGCGGCCCTGGCGGGGTTCCTGCTGCTGCTCACCCTCGGCGTCGGCTACCTGCTGCCCCGCCGGCTCCGGCCGGTCGTCGCGCCGCCGCACTCGGTGTCGATCGCGTGCGTGGTGTGGGGGATGACCGCCGCGACGGGCTGCGCGATCCTGGCCAACACCGGCCTCGGCGAGATCTGGGCCAAGGCCCGGGGCGTCGACGTCGCCGACGCGTGGGGCGCCTCGGCGACCGCGCCCTTCGACGAGGAGACCCTCAAGCTGTGCGGCGTCATACTGCTCGCGCTGGTCGCGAGCCGGGCGATCCGGGCCCCGATCGACGGCTGGGTGTACGGCGCGCTGGTCGGCCTGGGCTTTCAGGTCGTGGAGAACTTCCTGTACGCGCTCGACGCGATCGTGCTCGACGGGGCCACCGACCCCGGCGCCTCGGTCGACTCGTCGTTCGCCGTGCGGGTGGGGATCACCGCGTGGGGGTCGCACTGGGCGATGAGCGCGGTCGCGGGCACCGGCGTCGGCTACGTCGTGGCGCGCGACGGCCGTTCGCCGGCCCGACGGGTGGCGGTCGCGGTCGGCCTGTGGGCGCTCGCGATGGCGATGCACTGGTTCTTCAACTCGCCCCTGGGGCCCGGTTGGCGGGGCACGTTCGCGAAGATCGGGGTCAACCTGGTCGTCGCGCTGTTCGTGTACCGGTACGCGCGCCGGAGCTACCTCACCCGGTTCCGCGAGGTGGCCGCCGAGGAGGCCGCGACGGGCGCGATCCGGCCGGACGAGGCCGAGCTGCTGCCGCGCCGGCACAGTCGCAGGCGGGCCCGGAACGGTCCGCCGCAGCGCGCCGTGCGGGTGCTGATCGGCGAGATCGAGGAGGCCCAACTCGCGCTCGTGGCCGGGCGGATCCCGCGCGCCGATCCCGAGGAGCCCGCCCGCTCCGAGCGGCTGCGCGCGGAGATCGCCGCGCTGCGCCCGCATCTGCGCTCGACGCCGCCGGGATGGCCCATGCAGGCCCGACAGCCGATCCGGTGAGCCCGGGCCCGGTCCGGCGGGAAGCCCGACGCAGACGGGAAGCCCGACGCGGAAAAGCCCGCCGGACTCGGTCCGGCGGGCTTCTCCGTCGCCTGCTCCATGTAGCCGTACTGCGGTACCGCGATAGTGCTGTCGAGAGGGGCCCATCCACTTCTCGTGGATCCTGATTGCGTGGTGCGCGGCCTTGACTCGACCGCTTCTCCGCGTCTATCTATGTCGGACCCCCCTCGCTATCCCCAGTAGACGCCCATCGCCGCGCAGACGCAAACGATCACGGTCGCGGATCGGGTGACCACGAAGAGTGCGGGATCAGGCCTCGGCCTTGGCGATCTTGCGCTTGACCTCGTCCATGTCCAGCCCCTGCGCCTGCTTGATCAGGTCGACGAGCGCGGCCTCCGGCAGGGCGCCCGGCTGCGAGAACACGACCACACCGTCGCGCACCAGCATGACGGTCGGAATCGACTGGATCGAGAAGGCCTGCGCGAGGTCGGTCTCCGCCTCGGTGTCGACCTTCGCGAACACCACGTCCGGGGTCGCCTCCGAAACCTTCTCGAAGGTCGGCGCGAAGGACCGGCAGGGCCCACACCACGAGGCCCAGAAGTCGAGCACGGTCAGTCCGTCGCCGGATACGACCTCTTCGAAGTTTTCCTTGGTCAGTGCGACCGTGGCCATGCGTCCTCCCAAACGTCTTTGCCCCGAGTTTCTCTACAGCCTGTCAACAGGCAGGGGGGCGCGGGCATTCCTGGGCGACTCCAGGATGCGTTCCGCGGGCACCTACCCCGCCGGCCCCTCGGCTGCACTCGCCCCGTGACCCCAACAGTCACACCGGCACCATAGGCTTGATCGGACCGGCGCCGACCGCCGGTTACCGTGCAGCCGAGGAGTCCCGCCATGCGCTACACCCGCCGCAGCGTCGTCAGTCTCGCCCCGGCCGAACCCGGGTGGGACGTCGAGGTGACCAAGGCCGGTGAAGAGGCCGTCCTGTGCCCCGTCATCGGCTGGGCCGTCGTCGTTCTCGACATCAGCGCCGAGCAGATCACCGAGACCGCGATCGAGCCCGCGTTCATCTACGACGGTGCCGTGTTCACCCCGGCCGAGCTGGCGCACTCCATCGGCGAGCTGGACTACCAGATCATCGAACCCGAGGAGTGACCGGGCCGTGATCGAGCGCGGAACGCCGCACCGACAGCTCCCGCCCGCGGTCCCGGCGGGAGCTGTCGGCTTTCCGTCCCGCGTCGACGTCGGGCCCGCGGAACGCGGCGGCCGGGACGGCGAACTCCCGGGCCGGGATGGGGACTACGACCTGACGTAGCGTCAGTGGGCGGCGGCCGGCGCCTGATCGGGGGCGCCCTCGGCGAAACGGGCCGGCGCGATCGCGCCCGCGACGGCGAGCACGAAGCCGATCGGCGCGAGTGGGACGTAGCCGCCCGGGCGGCTGTGGTCGCCCAGGACGGGGACCGCCAGGACCGCGGTGACCGCGAGATTGGCCGACTGCGCGGCCTCGACGGCGAAGATGCCTTGCCGTGCCTACTTCAACTCCGCCACCACCGCGTCGTTGAGCACCGGCCACACCTCCGCCGCCCAGGGCCCGAAGCCCCGGTCGGTCAGGCACACGCACGCCGCGCCCAAGGCCGGGTCCACCCACAGGAACGTTCCGCACGCGCCGAAGTGGCCATACGTCGCGGGGGAGTTGGTGGTGCCCGTCCAATGCGGCGACTTCGTGCCCCGGATTTCGAAGCCGAGCCCCCAGTCGTTCGGCCGCCTGGTGCCATAGCCCGGCAACACGCCGTCCAGGCCGGGGAAGACCACGCTCGTGGCCTCGCGCACCGTCTCCGGCGCCAGCAGACGCGGTGCCAGCAGCTCGGCCGCGAACCGGACCAGGTCGCGCACGGTGGAGGTGCCGCCGGCCGCGGGCGAGTCGCCGATCGTGGTCGCGTCCATGCCCAGCGGCTCGAAGACCGCCTGGCGCACGTACTCCCCGAAGGGGATGTCGCACGCCTTCTCGACGGTGTCCCCGAGCAGGTTGAAGCCGGTGTTCGAGTAGATCCGCTTCCGTCCCGGCCCCGCCAGCACGCGGTCCTCGTCGAACGCGAGGCCCGACGTGTGTGCCTGGAGGTGCCGGACCGTCGATCCGGGCGGCCCCACCGCGTCGTCGGGCTCGATCGCGCCCTCCTCGATCGCGGCGAGCACCGCGTAGGCGGTGAGCAGTTTGGTCACCGAGGCGAGGCGGAACGGCTCGTCGACCGGGCCGTGCTCGCCGCGGACCACCCCGTCCCGGGTGACGACGGCCACAGCGGCCCTGCCGACGGGCCAGGTGTCGATCATGCGCAGACTATCCACGGGAGTCGAGCCTACGGCGACGGTACGCGTGCACCCAACCGAGGGATCACATCCCGCATCAGCGCGGTCAATTCCCGGGCGCACGCCACGTAGTCCTCGACCTCGCCGCCGCCGGGATCGACCACGTCCTCCCAGTCCGGTTCGAGCTCGACCGACGCGAGCCCGAGCGCCGCGAGCCGGGTCGCCAGGGGCTCCCCGTCGTCGGCCAGGTCGCGCACGAGCCGCTTGAGCGTCGCGGTCCGCGGGGCGGCCTCGGGGTGGTTGCGGCGGACGTACCCGACGTGCTGGTACTCCTGCACGATCACCACGTCCGCCGCGTCCAGATGGGCCCGGGTCAGCTGTGTGCTGCGGTGCCCCGGCGCCTCGATCCCCAGCTCGGTCAGGGCGCCGCGCGTGCGCCAACCGATCGGCATGCCCTCGACCACGAAGGTCCCGGCGGTGACTACGTCCCAGTCGGGACGGGCGGCCCGGGCGAGCGCGCCCGCGATCACCGAGCGGGTGGCGTTGCCGGTGCAGACGAACAACAGCGAGGTCATCCGGCCATCATGCCGCCCGGGCGGAATCAGTCCGACGCACCCCAGTCCTTGCCGGTCAGGCCGCACCCGGCGCTGCCGTCACAGAACGGCGCGTTGCCGGTCGAGCCGCACCGACACAGGGCGGCCCGGGTCTCGTGCCGGTGTGTGCCGTCCGGCATGGCGACGACCATGTGCCCGTGCAGCACGAGCGGGCCGTCCGCCACGACGGTGACCCGGGTGGGGTGGATCGGCTCCTCCGGAGCCCCACCCGTGAGGGTGTAGCGCAGCGCGCCGCTCGGGCAGCGGCTGATCGCCTCCGCGATCCGCTCGGCCGGCGCCCGGGTCGGGTCGATCCATGGGTCCTTCGCGGTGTCGAAGACCTCGGGCAGCCCGCGTGCGCACTCCTGGGAGTGCAGACAGCGCCCGCGGTCGAAGGTGACGACGATGTCCTCGGCCGGATACGCCTTGCCTCGGTCGGGGCCTGGTGCGGTGCTCATGGGAATCAACTCGGATCGGGTCGGGGCGGGCGCGCCGCCGCCGGTCAGTCCCTGACGGTGCTCGGCGGGGCGTCGTATACGAGATCGAAGTAGTCGGGGTGCTTGCCGATCCACGCCTTCACGAACGGGCACAGCGGCAGAACCTTGCGATCGCCGGCGCGGACCCGATCGAGCGCCGCCCGGACGAGCACGCCGCCGACCCCCTTGCCCTCGTACTTCGGTTCCACCTCGGTGTGGGTGAACACGATGAGGGTGTCGGTGGTCATGTAGTCGGCGAAGCCCGCGAGGTCACCCTCGATCCGGGCCTCGAAGCGGTTCTGCTCGGGAACGTCCTCGACGACGATGTTCACGTGATCCCCTCGTAACGGTGTGTCGACCCGATGCGGACGACGACACTCTTTCGAATTCTCGAACTCTCGAATCCATTCCATTCGAACTCATACCCGAGCCGGTCGCTACCCAGCCGATCCGGCCCGCCGCCGCCGGGGGGCCGCGCCGCCGTTGACCTCGCGGGCGACCTGGGAGAGCATGCGCAGATCTGACGCATCGTCACATTCGCCGAGGAGGCACCACCCATGCTCGATCCCGAACCCCTCGCCGGTCAGGTCGCGGTCGTCACCGGAGGGGGCGCCGGCATCGGCGGCGGGGTGTCCCGCCTGCTCGCCCGCGCGGGTGCGCTGGTCGTGCTGAACGACATCGACGCGGACCACGCCGAGCAGGCCCGCAAGGACATCGAGGCGGCCGGCGGCCGGGCGACCGTCGTGCTCGGCGACATCCGCGAGGTCGAGACCGTGACCCGACTGCGCGCGGCCGCGCTCGCGGCGGGTGGGGTCGACGTGTTGGTGAACAACGTCGGCGACTACCGGCCCTCGACGACCTTCCTGCGCAGTACGGAGGAGGAGTGGCAGGCGCTGCACGCGATCAACTTCGAGCATGTGTTGCGCGTTACGCACGCGTTGCTGCCGTCGATGATCGAGCGCGGCTCCGGCAGCATCGTCAACGTCTCCACGGTGGAGGCCCTGCGCGGCATCCCGGGCTGCCCGGTCTACTCGGCCTACAACGCCGCGATCATCGCGTTCACCAAGAGCCTCGCGGTCGACGTTGCCCGAAAGGGCGTCCGGGTCAACGCGATCGCGCCGGACATGGCGAACACGCCGCAGACGACATACGAGGCGAAACTGCGCGATCGCGACCCCGCCCTGATCGGCTCGTGGGTTCCGCTGGCGCGATTCGGCGAACCCGATGACTACGCGAAGGTTGTGCTCTTCCTGGCGAGTGCCGCATCGTCTTATGTGACGGGCCACTTGATCCCGGTGGACGGCGGTACGACGGCCGCGAGCGGGTGGTACGGCAAGGCCGACGGGCGGGGGTGGACCAACCTGCCGGACGGCGCGTGACCGGCATTTCGTAGGCTCTCCGGTTGTTGTTCGGGTCGGGAACCGGGCAGGTGTCCCCGTACGTCGGGACAGCAATAGGGGAACGATGGCGCAGCCGGTACACCGGTCGCGCCGATCGGATCGGGACAGCGTGAACGACACGAGTACGACAGGCCAAAGCGTCACCGGGGGGACGACGGACATGGCACGTACGACGATGAGGGCCTACTTCAATCTGGCCATCCTGGTCGCCGGGCTCGAACTCCTCGCCATCGGCGTCTGGTTCGTCCTCGAAGGTGCTCGAATCGACCAGAGCGACACCATGATGGTCGGGTACATCACCGGTGCGGCCTTGCTGGCCTCGGCCATCTGGCTCGGCGGATATCGGCCCCGGCACGACGAGTTCGTCGAGCCCGCCGACGACACCGCGCTGCGCGAGGCGAAGGCCCGCCTGGACCGGATGGACCCGGCCCGGCTCGCCGAACACGTCGCGGACCTGTGCGAGCGGGACGGCTTGGCCGATGTCGAGACCGTGCGCGTGGTCGAGGACGCCTACGCGGTCGACATCCACGCCAAGCGCGGGGACGGCAGCCTCGCGGTCGTGCGGTGTCGCAGCACGGAGGGGCCGGGGCCGGTGGCCGGCGGCGTCGTGGAGGACTTCGTGACGGCGCTCGACGCGGATCTGGATCGGGCGGGGCCGGTGCTCTTGGCCACCACGGCGGGGTGCTTTTCGGCTAAGGCGGCGGCGATTGCGGCTTCGGCCGGGGTGGTTTTGCTTGATCGTGGAGCGCTTGCGCATTGGGAGTGCGACAAGGAGACACCGGCGAGTTTGGCGGCTTAGCGGTTGGCCTCAAATGCCGGCCGGGCTGGAGTGGCTCGGTCTTCGGTTGGGATGCCTCAAATGCCGGCCGGGCTGGGAGTGACCCGGCCTTCGGCCGAGGTGGCCTCAAACGCCGGCCGGGCTGATTGGCTCAAGCGCCGGCCGGGCTGGAGTGGCTCGGGTTTTGGGAGAGGTGGGCTCGAGTGCCGGCCGGGCTCGGGGGCGTCAGCTGCAGCAGCCGCCTCCGCAGCAGCTGCCTCCGCCGCTGGTGCCGGCGGGTGGGGTGGCGGTGGCTGTGCCTGTTACTGCGATGGTGGACAGGAGTTTTGTGGTGTCGGTGTGGCCCGCGGGGCAGGTGGCGGGGTCGTTGGCGGCGGACATCGGGCGGTTGAGTTCGAACGTGATTCCGCAGGCGCGGCAGCGGTAGTCATAGCGCGGCATGCGGGTCAGGTTAGCGGGCGAGAGGTCAGGTCCTCGGCCCGTTGCTCTGTACGACCTCGAAGGACCACAGGGCCGAGTCGCTCGCGGCCGGCTTCGGGCGCTCGCCGCCCTTGCCGTCGCCCTGCGCGTGCGCGGCCTTCATGTTCCCGGCCATCCACGCCTGGAAGTCTTCCTCGCTGCGCCAGCGCGTGTAGACCAGGTACTGGTCGGTCCCCTCGACCGGTCGGAGCAGTTCGAACCACTCGAAGCCGTCCTGCGAGTCCACCATCCCGGCCCGCGCGGCGAACCGCTGCTCCAGGGTCTCCCGCATCTCGGCGGGCACGGTCAGCGCGTTGATCTTCACAACAGACATGGGCCCAGTCTGCCCCGTCCCGGGGCCACGACCGAAACGGCCCCCGCGGGCGTCGTGGCAGCGCGCGGGGGCCGTCGTTCGGGTGTTCGGGGCGGCTACGGGCGCAGCGGTCCCTCACAGGAGTAGGACGAGGTCGCGGCGAGCCCGGTGTTCCACGGCTGCGGCCGGCCGAAGTGGCAGTTCATGTCGGCGAGGTTGTTCATGGCCGCGCCGGCGCGGGTGAGGATGAAGTAGTCGACCGTGGCCGCCATGTCCTTGTGCATGCGGCCCGGGTCGGTCGAGCCGATATTGGCGGTGATTTGGCCCGTGCAGGTGAAGCGCGGGTGCGCGTCGTAGGCCGCGGTGCAGGAGGTCGGGGTGATTCCGGTGGCCTGGGTGAAGACCTGGCGGACGTAGGCCGCTCCGGTCGCCGAGAGTTGCGCGGTGGGCGTGTACGTCGCCACCGGCACGATCAGGTTGTTCACGTCGGCGATCTGTCGGTCGAGGTAGGTGTCGAACTCGGCCTGGTAGGTGGGACCGCTCACCCGGTCGAGGAACGCGTCGTAGCCCGCCACGTCGTTGGTCCGCAGGTGGTCGTACATCTCGGCGAGCAGGTCCGGGTGGTCACGGCCGAGCATCGAGAAGAACGAGCCGGCGTACGCGTAGTAGCGGAAGAAGTAGCCGTCGTCGTCGTAGCGGAAGTGCAGGGTCTCGCGGACCGAGGGCCGGCTGCCGTACTTCTGCACGTCCGAGATCACCTTGGTCACCAGCGACTTGCGCAGCTTCACGCCCTGATCGCGGGTCGCCCCCGCCATGTACTCGGCCATGCCCTCGTCGAAGGCGGTGGTCCGGTTCTCCGCGTACCAGGGGCCCTGGCCGAACGAACCGGGCACGGCGTAGCGGCCGTTGAGGTAATGCGTGTACTCGTGCCGGAACAGCTCCTCCAGCTGGAGCAGGGAGTCGCGCGGCACGACGCGCTGGTAGGTGTAGAACGTCGCGCCCTCCTCGATGTACAGGCCGCCGTTGTTGGTCGCGTAGCCGTACAGGAAGGTCTGGTACTTGTGGTAGTCGGCCATGCTCGCGTACAGCCGGATCGTCAGCTTGTCGTTCGGGTCGCCCGGGAGCGGCTGATCGGTGCCGAGGGTGCGGAAGAACTGCTCCTTGACCTGCTTGGACGCGTAGTAGAGCTGCTCGACGGTGGCGCGGTCGAGGGAGGTGTGGACCTCGATGGCGCCCTGGTCGAAGCTGTACGTCTGCGGGAACACCGTCGCCTCGACGTCGGCCCGACACACCCCCACCTCGTGACAGCGGCCGTACGTCTCCAGCCAGTGCGCGACCTCGCTCCACGGCACGGAGAATCGGCCGTACCAGCCCTCGGTGTCGGTGAGCAGGGTGCCAAGCCCGGCCACGGTCTCGGTGGTCAGGGCCGGTATCCGGCCGAGCCGGCCGTACTCGTACACGGCGTTGCGCAGCAGCCCGGACGTGGTCGGCGTGTTCAGGTGGCGGTAGCCGACGAAGGCCTTCAGGCCCGCGCGGTAGGCCGGGTCGGCCTGGACCGCGGCGATGAAGCCGGCGTCGCCGTTGGAGATGCCGTGATAGGCGATGACTTGGGCGTCGATCGCGGCCTTCGCCCGGTTGGGGCTCTGCCAGGCGTTGGTGGTGCCGTCCATGTCGCGGAACACCCGGGTCAACAACGGTAGTTGCCGCTCGCGGACACCGTCCACGTCGGCGGTGATCAGCACTTCGCGCAGCAGCGCGCCCGAGGTGGGAGTGATGTCGAACGCGTGCGGACCGGCGCGGAAGGCGTCGGCGGCGCGGTTGATCGCGGCGACGACGGAGGGTATGCGCAGGTTGATCGCGGCGTTGTCCCAGTCGAGGTACATCGCGGCGTGCGCGAAGTACCAGAGCTCGTACAGGTGGGACGCGTTCGTGCCGTCGTAGGCGGGGGCAAGCGCGGTGATCCGGTCGAGCACCGCCTGCACGTGCGCCGGCGTCAATACCCGGCCCAGGTCCGGGGTGTAGGTCCAGAGGAAGCCGCGCAGGCAATCGGGGCCGATGTCGGCGCGGGTGAGGAAGTCGGCCAGCGCCTGCGGGGACAGCGCGGAGAACTCGGCCAGGGTGCAGCCGGGCACCGCGGCGGCCGTCCGGGCCCGCGTGGGCGTTTCCGAGGGGAGGTCGGCCGGGGACGGACCCCGGCCGACGACGATCGTGTTGCCTCCGTCGACCGCGCCCGGACCCCGGTCGGGCCCGAGCGCGACCGGCGCGCCGATCCGCTCGACCTCGTCGCCCGGAGCGGACGCCGCCTGCGCGTTCGCTTCCACGACCCGGGAGTTCGAGGACGGGTGGGGCACGGCCGAGGCCGCCGATGTGGTTGCGATCGGCAGTACACCGACGGCCAGTGCCAAGAGGGGAACGCTTGTGGCAAACCACTTCTTACGGCGCGCGTGACTACTCATGTACGGCCCTTCGGGCACGGGTGGGCCACGGTCGGCAGCCCACGTCGAGAACACGACGCCGAGTACAATTGCACATGTCACACGTGACATCCAGATGAAATTCAAAAGGATTGAAGCCCAACTTCCGGTCTGGGGAGGGTGGTTGGCGCCGCCGGCCCGACGGGAGGCGCGGACCGATGCGTGCGACGGGCCCCCAGGCCCTGCCCGGGGCCGCGAACCGCCTTTTGTGGCGGCGAAGCCGTGACCGTCGGGGCGCGAGGGACTAGCGTCGGCCGCAGGCGCCCCGACCCCTGTCGGGCGTGCGCCGCCGATGGTCCGTCATGCCCATTGCACGGCAAGGGAAGCGGAGGCTCGCGTGGTCTACAGTCAGCCCGGCCAACCGGACAGCATCGTCAATTTCGAACCTCGGTACGACAACTACATCGGGGGCAAGTGGGTACCGCCGGTGCAGGGCCGGTACTTCGACGACATCACCCCCGTGACCGGTCAGCCGTTCTGTGAGGTGGCCCGCTCCACCGCCGAGGACGTCGAACTCGCGCTCGACGCCGCGCACGCCGCGGCCGACGGGTGGGGGCGCACCAGTGTCACCGAGCGGTCGCTGATCCTGTTGAGGATCGCCGACCGGATCGAGCAGAACCTCGAACGCCTCGCGGTCATCGAGACCTGGGAGAACGGCAAGCCGGTCCGCGAGTCCCTGGCCGCCGACCTGCCGCTCGCGGTCGACCACTTCCGCTATTTCGCGGGCGTGATCCGGGCTCAGGAAGGGTCGATCTCGCAGCTCGACGAGGACACCGTCGCGTACCACTTCCACGAGCCGCTCGGCGTGGTCGCGCAGATCATCCCCTGGAACTTCCCGCTCCTGATGGCGACTTGGAAGCTCGCGCCCGCGCTCGCGGCCGGCAACTGCGTCGTGCTCAAGCCCGCCGAGCAGACGCCGGTGAGCATCCTGGTGCTGATCGAGCTGATCGCCGACCTGCTCCCGCCCGGCGTGGTCAACGTCGTGAACGGCTTCGGCTTCGAGGCCGGCAAGCCGCTCGCGAGCAGCAGCCGGGTCGCCAAGGTCGCGTTCACGGGGGAGACCACCACGGGTCGGCTGATCCTGCAGTACGCCTCGCAGAACATCATCCCGGTGACGGTCGAACTCGGTGGCAAGAGCCCGAACATCTTCTTCGCCGACGTGGCCGACGAGGACGACGACTTCTTCGACAAGGCCGTCGAGGGGTTCGTGATGTTCGCGCTCAACCAGGGCGAGGTCTGTACGTGTCCGTCCCGGGCGCTGATCCACGAGTCGATCTACGACCGCTTCATGGAGCGCGCGTTGGCGCGCACTCGCGCGATCGTGCAGGGCAACCCGCTCGATCCCGCGACGATGGTCGGCGCGCAGGCCTCCAACGACCAGTTGGAGAAGATTCTCTCCTACCTCGACATCGGTCGGCAGGAGGGCGCCGAGGTCCTGATGGGCGGCGCGCGCAAGATCGTCGAGGGCTTCGAGGACGGCTACTACGTCGAGCCGACGATCTTCAAGGGCACCAACGACATGCGGATCTTCCAGGAGGAGATCTTCGGTCCGGTCGTGTCGGTCACCACCTTCCGCGACGACGCGGAGGCGCTGCGGATCGCCAACGACACGCTGTACGGGCTGGGCGCGGGTGTGTGGACGCGGGACGCGACGCGGGCGTACCGGTTCGGGCGCGAGATCAAGGCCGGCCGGGTCTGGACGAACTGCTACCACGCCTATCCCGCGCACGCGGCCTTCGGCGGGTACAAGGCGTCCGGCATGGGTCGGGAGAACCACAGGATGATGCTCGGCCACTACCAGAACACGAAGAACATGCTGGTCAGCTACTCGGCCAAGAAGCTCGGGTTCTTCTGATGCCGAGCGCGCCGATCGAGAAGGTCGCGATCACGGACGCCGCCGCGGCGCTGGTGGCCGAACTCGCGGCCGCGCACGGCCCGCTGTTGTTCCACCAGTCGGGCGGGTGTTGTGACGGATCGTCACCGATGTGTTACCCGAGAGCGGAGTTCCTGGTCGGCGACGCCGACGTGCTGCTCGGGTGGGTGGCGGGCCAGCCGTTCTACATGTCGGCGGCGCAGTACGAGTACTGGCGGCACACGCACCTGACCGTGGACGTGGTGCCCGGTCGCGGCGGGGGTTTCTCGGTCGAGGCGCCGACCGGCAAGCGGTTCCTGATCCGGTCCCGGGTGTTCACCGACCTGGAGGCGGACTCGCTCGCGGAGGAGGTCGTGCCCACGGGCCGGCGGCACTGAGCGGGCGTGTCGACCGGACCTCGATCCGGACGCCGGGCCGGACGCCGATCCGGACGCCGACCCACGCGCCGATTCCGACTTCGCGTGCGTCGGTGGTGCGCGGGTCGCTGTGAGGACCGTCACAGCGGCCCGCGCGCCCGGCCTCGGTCGCGGCTTGCGACGCCTTCGTCCCGGGTCGTCGATCCGGGGGCGGGATCCCGTTGTTCGAAAGGTTTATGACTAATCGTCATATGAGTAATCGGCGGGCGTGAAGTGTCCGAGACGCCCGGATTATCCCTCCGGGCGGACGGGTTGTCGCTGAGACCTTGATCTCTTGTCCAGCCGAGCGAGGCGAACTAGAAACCCTTCCAACGGGCCGGAACCCCACCAGCGTCGATGGGATCCGTCCACGAGGAAAGGAACGTCGCCATGGCGGAACCAGTGATCGTCGAAGCCGTGCGGACACCGGTCGGCAAGCGCGGGGGCGGGCTGTCCACGCTGCACCCGGCCGACCTCCTCGGCCTGACCTACCGCGAGCTGATCGAACGTGCCGGGGTCAAGCCGGACATCGTCGAGCAGGTGATCGGCGGCTGCGTCACCCAGCGCGGCGAACAGAGCGCGAACATCACCCGGACCGCGTGGCTCGCGGCCGGCCTGCCCTACGACGTCGCGGCCACCACCGTCGACTCTGCGTGCGGATCCTCGCAGCAGGCGAACCACCTGGTCGCGGGCCTGATCGCGGGCGGTGTGATCGACGTCGGGATCGCCTGCGGCGTCGAGTCGACGAGCCGGGTCCCACCGGGCTCCGCGACCGCGGGCGCGGGCTCGCCGTACCCGCCGTCGTGGGACATCGACGTGCCCACCCCGTGGGAGGCCGCCGAGCGGATCGCCCGCAGGTACGGGATCTCCCGCGAGGCCGCCGACGGCCTGGGGCTGCTGTCGCAGGAGCGGGCCCGGCAGGCGTGGGGCAACCACCGCTTCAAGCGCGAGACGTTCGGCGTCAAGGTGCCCATCGGCACGGACGGCGACTGGGGACTGGTCGAGCACGACGAGGGCGTTCGGGACACCACCATGGAGGCGCTCGCCGCGCTGCGACCGGTTCAGCCGGCCGGGATCCACACCGCGGGCAACGCGTCGCAGGTCTCCGACGGCGCCGCCGCGATCATGTGGGCGGCGAAGGACGTCGCGCTCGCGCTCGGCCTGACGCCGCGGGCTCGGATGGTCGCCCAGGCCGTGGTCGGCTCCGACCCGGTGCTGCACCTGGACGGCCCGATCGCCGCGACGCGGGCCGTGCTTGGGCGCGCCGGGTTGTCGCTCGACGACATCGACGTGATCGAGGTCAACGAGGCGTTCGCGTCGGTCGTGCTGGCGTGGGCCAGGACCTTCGACGCGGATATGACGAAGGTCAATGTGAATGGCGGGGCGATCGCGCTTGGGCACGCGGGCGGGGCGGCTGGGGGGCGGTTGATTGCTTCGGCGGTGCATGAACTGGAGCGTGGTGGTGGTGAGTTCGCGCTGATCGTGATGTGTGCGGATGGTGGGATGGCGACGGGGACGATCGTGCAGCGGCTCTGACGCCGGCCGTTGGCGGGCTTTGCGAACGTGGCCTCAAGCGCCGGCCGGGCTGAATCGGCCTCAAGCGCCGGCCGGGCTGAATCGGCCTCAAGCGCCGGCCGGGCTGAATCGGCCTCAAGCGCCGGCCGGGCTGAATCGGCCTCAAGCGCCGGCCGGGCTGAATCGGCCTCAAGCGCCGGCCGGGCTGAATCGGCCTCAAGCGCCGGCCGGGCTGAATCGGCCTCAAGCGCCGGCCGGGCTGAATCGGCCTCAAGCGCCGGCCGGGCTGAATCGGCCTCAAGCGCCGGCCGGGCTGAATCGGCCTCAAGCGCCGGCCGGGCTGAATCGGCCTCAAGCGCCGGCCGGGCTGAATGGCCTCAAGCGCCGGCCGGGCTGAATCGGCCTCAAGCGCCGGCCGGGCTGAATCGGCCTCAAGCGCCGGCCGGGCTGAATCGGCCTCAAGCGCCGGCCGGGCTGAATGGCCTCAAGCCTATTCACAGCCCGTCCGGCGTTTGAGGACAGTGGGCCGCAGGCCGGTTCGGGAGGTCAGTCCTCGCGGCGGCTGTGGCGCATGCCCAGGATCAGGGTTGCGGCCAGTAGGACGGCGATTACCGCGGAGAGGGTGTCGCGGAGGGTGTGGTCCTCCGGGCCGTTCGTCGTGTTGCTCTGGTTGGCCATGTCGGGGGTTGGTGTGGCGGGCGGGCCGGTGGACTGGAGGAGGTTCAGGAGGTCGAGGCCGCCGAAGGTGGTGAGGGTGCGGTTGGTTGCCTCGGCCGCGAGGATCAGGGACGCGAGTCGGATCGGGTCGTTGCCGGCCATGGTCTTGGCGCCGGCCGCGAGCCAGTCGGCCGCCGCGCCCGCCTCGGCCGGATGGCCGGTCGCGGACAGCGCCTCGACGGCGGCCACCGTCGCGTCGAAGTCGGTCGGCCCGCCGATGTGGTTGCCGCCCGCCTTGAGCTTGGCCACCAGCCACGACGCGCCGCCCTGCGCGGCCGTCTGCCGGTTCGGCGTCGGCGCCGGGCACATGAGCGGCGTCAGGGCGATCGACGGCGCCGGCCCGGCCGGCCGGGTGCCGTATGCCAGTGCGAGCACCGCGCGCCCGGTCAGCAGCGGATCGGCGGGCCCGCCGGGCCCGGCGGCGAACGCGCCGCGATCGGGCGCGAGCGCCGCGCAGCCGAGCTGGGTCGCCTTGAGCGCGTCCGCCGGGGTGGGCCCCTGCGGCGACTTGAGCAACTCGGGCGACGTGCCGGCCGTGACGAGCGCGCTGATCGCGGCCGCGGTCGCGGTCGGGTCGCCGGTCGCGTTCGGGCCCGGCACGGCCGCGTACGATCCGTCCGCGAGTTGCTTGGTCTTGAGCCAGTCGACGCCGCGCGCGACCCGTGTGTCGTACGTCCGCAGCGCGTGCAGGGCCTCGACCGCCGTCGCGGTCGCGACGGTGTCCTCCCGCGCGGGGTCGCACGGCACGCCCGGGTCGGCCCGGTACGCGGTGAAGCCGCCGTCCGCGCACTGCTGCCCGAGCAGCCACTCGATCGCCGTCGGCGCGGGCTTGACGTCGCCCGAGGCCAGCGCCAGGAGCGCGAGCGACTGCCGGTAGACGCCGTCCGAGGTGGGATCGGTCCTCCCGTACAGCGTCGGCGGCACCGCGTTCGGCGCGGCCTTCGCGCCGGGGACCAGCGAGATCTTCGCCGCGCGCGGAGCCGGACCGTCCGCGGCCGTCCCGAGCGCACCGCCCGGAGGCGGCGTCGCGGCCCCGGCCGCGCCCCCCGTCCAGACCGAGCACAACAGCGCCGTGGTGAGCACGGAGGCCGCCGCGGCGCGCCCGCGGCGTCGGGGGGAGGGCATGCATTGCCTTTCGCTGAACGCTGAGCGGATCGGACCGCGGAACAGACCCGTCGAGAGTCCCGGCCACCCTACCCGTGCGCCCCCTCCGCCCCCGGGGTCACAGGGCCGTATAGCGCGTCGGCTCCCCGTTCGACTCGGCGCCCGCGCGCCCGCGCTTGACCAGGTGTCGCAGGTGCGCGGCGGCCTCGCTGAGGGCCAACTGCCGGTTCTGCGCGCCCAGCCGCGCCCACGGCCGGTTCCAGTCCATCCCCTCGGCGATCTGCCACAGCGTCAGCGAACGCTCGCACAGCCGGGCGTGCAGCGCGGTCAGTCGGTCCTCGTGCAAACGGGCGACCTCGGCCGCACGCCCCGCCGCGTCGTCGAAGACGTGCTCGTGGGCGGGCAGTACGCCGGTGATCGGCATCCGGGCGACACGTGTCAGCGAGGCCAGGAAGTCGCCGAGCGGGTCGGCCTCCTCGGCCTCGTCGTACAGCCCGATGTGCGGTGTGATCGACGGCAGCAGGTGGTCGCCGGAGAGCAGCCGGCCGTCGCCGTCCTCCAGGTGCAGGCAGACGTGGCCCGGCGTGTGCCCGGGCGTCCACACGGTGCGTACCGCGCGGCCGGGGGCCGGCGCGAGCTCGCCGTGCACCAGTTCGCGGTCGGGGACCGCGTAGTGCAGGCGCGGGCGGCTGCCCGCGTTCACGTCCCGGTGCTTGGTGAGCGCGTCCAGCGCGTCCTGCGGCGCGCCCGCGAGGGTGAGCACCTCCAGGTGGTGCCGCAGCCAGGCCGCGCGGGGCGCGTTGTTGATCAGCTCGACCTGCTGGGCGTCCGCCGCGTGCAGCGCGATCCACGCGCCGGAGGCCTCGCGCACCTTCTCGGACAGTCCGTGGTGGTCCGGGTGCGCGTGGGTGACCAGGACCCCGTGTACGTCCTCGATCGAGGTGCCGACCTCGATCAGTCCCTCGACCAGGGCCCGGTAGGAGACCGGGTCGTCCCAGCCCGTGTCGACCAGGACCGGACCGGCGTCGGTGGCCAGCACGTAGACCAGCGTGCAGCCGAGCGGATTGTTCGGGATCGGCACGGGGACGGTCCACACGCCGTTGCCGAGATCCGCGACGCGGGGCGCGGGCGGGGTGGGTCGTGCGGGTGCGGTGCTCATGGGCGGCCTCCTTCTCGAAGCTTCTCGAAGTGGCGCCATCCGAACGCCGTGTGCCGGCACGGCTTCGATGATCACCATAGAACACGTTCTCTCATACACCACCGCGTCGCTGACTTGAGGGGTCGTCAGATCGAGATCCGACACGTACGATCCTTACCTGTCAGTCGATGAGACTCCAGTCTCATTGGAGCGGGGAAAGCGTTGTTCCCTCATCGGCAAACTGATATCTGTTCTAGTCAGAGTTCTGCTCATAGCCCCTGAAGCCCCTGTACCGCGCAGCGTGCGTGCACGCCCGCACCGAGGAGGACCGTGATGACGGATATCGTGGAGCACAGCCAACTGGTCATCGGCGGACAGCTGGTGGACCCGATTGGCAAGGACACGATCGAGGTCGTCTCGCCCCACACCGAAGAGGTCATCGCGCGGGTTCCGCACGCCTCGACGGCGGACGTGGACGCGGCCGTGGCCGCCGCGCGCAAGGCGTTCGAAGAGGGTCCGTGGCCGCGGATGTCGCTCGACGAGCGGATCGTGATCCTGGAGAAGATCCGCGACGGGTTCATGACCCGGTCGCAGGAGATCGCCGAGGTCGTCGCGAAGCAGAACGGATCCCCGGTCACCTGGGGCCTGTTCGCGCAGGCCATCGGCGCGGGGATGATCTACGACACGGTCGCCAAGATCGCCCGCGACTACCAGTGGGAGGAAAAGCGCGCCGGCCTGCTGAACCCGCTGCTCGTGCGCCGCGAGCCGGTCGGCGTCGTCGCCGCCGTCGTGCCGTGGAACGTCCCGCAGTTCGTGGCCGCGGCCAAGCTCGCCCCGGCGATCGCGGCCGGCTGCACGATCGTGCTCAAGCCGTCCCCGGAGACCCCGCTCGACGCGTACATCCTCGCCGAGATCTGCCGCGAGGCCGGCCTGCCCGACGGCGTGCTGAGCATCGTCGCCGCCGACCGCGAGGTCAGCGAGTACCTGGTCGCGCACCCGGGCATCGACAAGATCGCGTTCACCGGTTCGGTCGGCGCCGGCAAGCGGATCATGGAGGTCGCCGCGCGCAACCTCACCCGCGTCACGCTGGAGCTGGGCGGCAAGTCGGCGGCGATCATCCTGCCCGACGCCGACCTGGAGCACACCGCCAACACGCTGCTGCCCAACTCGTACATGAACAACGGCCAGGCGTGCGTCGCGCAGACCCGGATCCTGGCCCCGCGCAGCCGCTACGACGAGATCGCCGAGCGCTTCACCGCGTGGGTCGAGAACCTCGTGGTCGGCGACCCGATGGCGGCCGAGACCCAGGTCGGCCCGCTGGTGGCCAAGCGGCAGCAGCAGCGCTCGTTCGACTACATCAAGATCGGCCAGGAGGAGGGCGCCAAGCTGCTCGCCGGCGGCGGTCGCCCCGAGTCGCAGGAGAAGGGCTGGTACGTCGAGCCCACGCTGTTCGGTGACGTGGAGAACTCGATGCGCATCGCGCAGGAGGAGATCTTCGGCCCGGTCGTCGCGCTGATCCCCTACGACGACGAGGACCAGGCGATCCGGCTCGCCAACGACTCGGAGTTCGGCCTGTCCGGCAGCGTGTGGACGACCGACATCGAGCGGGGCATCGGGGTGGCTCGCAAGATCCGCACCGGCACCTACTCCGTGAACACCTTCGGCCTGGACTTCTTCGGCCCGTTCGGTGGCTTCAAGAACTCCGGCATCGGCCGCGAGTTCGGCATCGAGGGGCTCGGCGCGTACACCGAGGCCAAGACGATCGCGCTGCCCGCGGGCTACGAGGCCTGATCCCGGCTCCGCACGTAGCATCGCGAGAAAGGTGTTCTGATGGGTGATCGCTGGCGCGTCGAGGTCGACAGAAGCGTCTGTATCGGTTCGGGCATGTGCATCGGCAGCGCCCCGGCCGACTTCAAGCTGGACGCGGGCCGGCAGGCGCACCCCCGCACGGAGGAGACGGACGCCTCCGACGCGATCATGGAAGCCGCCGAGAGCTGCCCCGTGGAGGCCATCTCGATCCTCCGCCTCTCCGACGGGGCGACGGTCTTCCCGCCCGACTAGCCGGCGCCGCGGCCGTCCCGGCTGCCGGCCGGGCCCTCCGCGGCCCGGTCGGCGCCTGGGGCGGGCAACCCCGCGATCAGCCCTCGGGGATCAGCCGGCACACCGTCTCGATGTCCGTCCGCACCTGTGCGATGGACGCCCGGCCGTTCAGCCAGGCGATCAGCGACGAGTGCCAGGTGTGCGTGATCACCCGGATGATCGCGAGGTCCTCCGCGGTCGGGTCGGTCGCCGGCTCGTCGCCGTGGATGGCCTCCAGGATCATCGACGTCGTCTCCCGGCTGACCGTGTCGACCTCCGCGCCCACCGAGCGGTCCGCGAACTGCAGCGCGCGCATCATGGCCTCGGTCAGGTGCGGCTCGCGCTGCATGCCCTTGAACGCACGCAACAGGGTGTCCACCACTCGCTCGCGGGAGCCGGCACTCTTGGGCGGACGACGCCGCAGCTGCGCGTGCAGCTGATCCAGCTGGTCGTACATGGTGGCCACGAGCAGGTGCACCTTGGACGGGAAGTATCGATACAGGGTGCCGAGCGCGACCTCGGACACCTCGGCCACCTCGCGCATCTGCACCGACTCGTAGCCGCCGCGAGCGGCGAGCTGGGTGGTCGCGCGCAGGATTCGCCTGCGCCGCGCCTCCTGCCGCTCGGTCAACGGCGCCCGGTCGGCCTTCGTATACGTCGTCATGCTCAGCCTCTCGATGCGCGGCGCTTTGCCGGCCGGTGTGTTACGGGTCACGCAGTGCCCGTCGCAGCGGGTACCCGGCGGTATCTTGGCTGGTCTCCGACGAGCAGTTACTGAAACTTGTTCTAGATTACGCGACTACTATGCTCCGACGAGGGCAGCGATAGGGGGCCATTCGTGATACGGGAGACCGCAAAAGCTGTGGATGCCCAGGTGGACCCAGCGCGGACCTTCCCGGATCGGCCTCTGCGCATCGCCCTGCTGGCCTATCGAGGCGACCCGTTTTGTGGCGGGCAGGGAGTGTACATCCGCCACCTCTCCCGCGAGCTGACCCGGCTCGGGCACGACGTCGAGGTGATCTCGGGTCCGCCGTACGCGGTCGTGGACGAGGGCGTGAAGCTCACCACGCTGCCCAGCCTGGACCTGTACCGCGAGCCGGACCCGTTCCGGATGCCGCACCTGCGCGAGTATCGCGACTGGATCGACGTCCTCGAGGTCGGCGGCATGCTCAGCGCGGGCTTCCCCGAACCGCTGACCTTCTCGCTGCGCGCGTGGCGCCACCTCGCGAACCGGCGCGGCGAGTTCGACATCGTGCACGACAACCAGACCCTGGGCTACGGCCAACTCGCGCTGCCCCGGCTCGGCTTCCCGCTGGTGACCACGATCCACCACCCGATCACGGTGGACCGCGCCCTGGAGATCGGCGCGGCGAGCACGCTGCGCCGCAAGGCCACGCTGCACCGCTGGTACGGCTTCACCACGATGCAGAAGCGGGTCTCCGCGCGGCTGCCCGAGGTGCTCACCGTCTCCGGCTCCTCCAAGGCCCAGATCATCGACCACCTCGGCGTCTCGCCGACCAGGGTCACCGTGGTGCCCGTGGGCGCCGACACCGACCGCTTCGCGCCGGACCCGAGCGTGGCCAAGGTGCCGGGGCGGATCGTCACCACCGCGAGCGCCGACGTGCCGCTCAAGGGCCTGATCCACCTCGTCGAGGCGCTCGCCAAGCTGCGCACCGACCACGACCACGTCGAACTCGTCGTGGTCGGCCGGCCCAAGGGCGACGGTCCCGTGCTGCGCGCGATCGACCGGCTCGGCCTCGCCGGCTCGATCCGCTTCGTGTCCGGCCTCACCGACGACGAACTCGTGGACCTGATCCGCAGCGCCGAGATCGCCTGCGTACCCTCGCTCTACGAGGGCTTCTCGCTGCCCGCCGCCGAGGCGATGGCCTGCGGGACCGCGCTCGTGGCGACCACGGGCGGTGCGATACCCGAGGTCGCGGGCCCCGACGGGGTCAGCTGCCTGGCCGTCCCGCCGGGCGATCCCGAGGCGCTGCGCGCCGCGCTCACCCGCCTTCTGGATGATCCCGCCCTGCGGGCCCGGCTGGCCGTCGCGGGCCGCGAGCGGGTGCTCGAACGCTTCACGTGGCGCAACACCGCGGTGCGTACGGTCGAGCGCTACCGCGCGGCGCTCGCGGCCGGCCCCACGGGGCCGACCACGGCCGGCGCCGGCCGGCGCGGGATGACCGAGCGCGCGAGTGACTTCCTGCTCGGGCGCTCGCCCTTCGGTCGCCGGCTCCCGCCGCCCGCCTCGCACGGCGCCGGATCCAGAAACCGCTGATCAGCCCACCCCCGCGGGGCGGCCCTGCCGCCGCGCCCGGTTCGCGCAATACGAGACGGAGTCGCCGACTTGCTCACCGTGGATTTCTCCCGCTTCCCCCTCGCCCCGGGGGACCGGGTCCTGGACATGGGATGTGGCGGCGGCCGACACGCCTTCGAGGCATACCGGCGCGGCGCCGACGTGGTCGCCCTCGACCAGAGCGAGAAGGACATCGCCGAGGTCGACGCGATGTTCGCCTCGATGAAGGCCGCCGGCGAGGTCCCGGAAGGGGCGCGCGCCGAGGCGCTCGTCGGTGACGCGCTCGCGCTGCCGTTCCCCGACGACAGCTTCGACCGGGTGATCATCTCCGAGGTCCTGGAGCACATCCCGGACGACAAGGGCGTGCTCGGCGAGCTGTTCCGGGTGCTCAAGCCCGGCGGCCTCGCCGCGATGACCGTGCCGCGCTACGGGCCGGAGAAGATCTGCTGGGCGCTCTCCGACGCGTACCACGAGGTCGAGGGCGGGCACATCCGGATCTACAAGGGCGACGAGTTCGAGGCCCGGATCCGCGAGTCCGGGCTTCAGCCGTACGGCACCCACCACACGCACGCGCTGCACTCGCCGTACTGGTGGATCAAGTGCGCCGTCGGCGTGGACAACGACAAGGCGCTGCCGGTGCGCGCGTGGCACAAGCTGCTGGTGTGGGACATCATGAAGCGCCCGTTGGCCACCCGGCTGGCGGAGAAGGCGCTGGATCCGCTGATCGGCAAGAGCCTGGTGGTCTACGCGACCAAGCCGCGGATCGACGCCGAGGTCGACGGCAGCCGCAGCGACACCCTCGCCGGGGCGACCGCATGAGCATCACGGGCCGTCGTCGCGGTCCCGAGCCGGCGCTCGAACTCCTGGCCCTCGAAGGCGTTCTGACGGTCGAACAGGTCGCCGAGACGATCGACGGCATCGCCGCCGTGCAGCGCTCCGACGGGTCGATCCCGTGGTTCGTCGGCGGTCACCTCGACCCGTGGGACCACACCGAGGCCGCGATGGCGCTGGATGTGGCCGGACGGCACGACGAGGCCGAGCGGGCCTACCGCTGGCTCGCGAGTCGGCAGGAGGCGGACGGCTCGTGGTACGCCGCCTACGTGGACGGCGTGGTGACCGACCGGAACAAGGAGGCCAACTTCACGGCCTACCTCGCGGTCGGCCTGTGGCACCACCATCTGCTCACCGGCGACGAGGAGTTCCTCGTTCGGATGTGGCCGGGCCTGCGTGCCGCGATGGGCTTCATCCTCGGCCTCCAGGCCCCGGGCGGCGAGATCCGCTGGAAGCGCGACGAGCACGGGGTCGCCGTGCCGGACGCGCTGCTGACCGGCTCGGCGAGCATGTACCAGGCGCTGCGCTGCGCGCTCGCGATCGCCGAACACCTCGGCGAACCGCAGCCCGACTGGGAGTTGGCCGCGGGTCGGCTCGGTCACGCGGTGCTCTCGCACCCGGAGCGGTTCCTGGACAAGAACCGCTATTCGATGGACTGGTACTACCCGATCCTCGGCACCGCGTTGCGCGGACCGGCCGCGAACGAGCGGATCAAGGACGGCTGGGACACGTTCGTGGTGCCGGACCTGGGCGTGCGCTGCGTGTCCGACCGGCCGTGGGTCACCGGTGCGGAGAGCTGCGAACTGGCGATCGCCCTTTGGGCGTTGGGCGAGAGCGACCGGGCGGTCGAGATCGTCTCGTGGATCCAGCGGCTGCGACACGAGGACGGCCTCTACTGGACCGGGTACGTCTTCGAGGACGACGCCATCTGGCCGGTGGAGCGCACCGCGTGGACCGCGGGCGCGATGATCCTGGCCACCGCCGCACTCGGTGGCGAGCCGGCCACGACGGCGGTCTTCGGCGGTGCGCCCTCCGCGTACGAGGGCGACGGACTGCCGGTCGGGCTCGATCCGGCCGAGGTCCGATGCGGTTCCGAGCTGTGCGTGGACGGGGTCTGACCCGCGGGCCCATTCGGGCGCCGGTCCGGTCGATCCCTCGTCCGGCGTTCGAGGTCGGCTGCGGGGGAGCGGGACCCGCCGGGCGATCGCCGCGGCGGCAATAGGGTTCGCGTGGGGGCAAAGCGACTCGCGTGACGAGGGTGGGCATGGCGGCTGGTTTGGAGCCGGGGGACCGAATAGGTCCCTACACGGTGGTGGGATTGTTGGGCGCCGGCAGCCCCGGCTGGGTATACCTGGCGCGGACCGGCGCCGGGCGGCCGATGGCCGTGCGGATGTTGTACGGCGAGCAGCGCGGCGTCAAGCGCGCGCAGAAGGTCCGCGGTCCGGGTGTGATCGAGGTGGTCGGCGTCGGCGGCGCGACCCGGAGCCCGTGGGTGGCCTCGGTGTACGTGCCGGCGCCGTCGCTCGCCGACCTGGTGATCTCGTGCGGCCCGCTGCCGCCGGACGCGGTGCGGTGGCTCGCGGCGGGGATCGCCGAAGGGCTCGTGACGATCCATCAGGCGGCGTTGACGCACGGCGATCTGCGGCCCGCGCAGATCGTGATGGCCTCGGACGGGCCGCGGGTGACCGGATTCGGGATCGAGAACGCGGGCGGTTCGCTCGCGGCGCCGGGCTATCTCGCGCCCGAACAGGCGCGCGGTGAGGACCCGGTGCCGGCGTCCGACGTGTACGCGCTCGGCGGGCTGCTGTGCTTCGCGGCGACCGGTCGGCCGCCGCACACGGGCGACGACGAGGCGGCGATCCGGCGCAGTGTCGCGAGCGGCGACTGCGAACTGGCCGACGTACCGGCCGAGATCGCCGAGCTGATCCGGTCCTGCCTCGCGCGTGATCCCGACGGGCGGCCGACCCCGCGCGCGTTGCTGGACGAGTTGGCCGCGGGGTTCGCCGAGCGTCAGGGGGCCTACGGGGCCGCCTCGTGGCTCCCGGGATCCGCGCTCGAACTGATCGACGCGTACCACCGGCGGGGTCGCCTGGTGGGTGATCCGCCGACCGTGCCGCTCGCCGACCGGGACGCCGATGCGCCGAAGGTCGCGCCCGTGGCCGCGCCCGTGGTCGCGGCCGTCGAGGAGGAGAAGAAGCCCGCGGCGGCCGAACCGGCCGCCGCCGCCGAGACGATGCAGCTGGCCGGGATCGCCGAGGCGCTGGTGCCGCGGATCGACGACAGCGACGACCGGCACGACGGCTACGACCTGCCGGGCCCGCCGGCTCCGCGTGCCGGCGGCGCCGGGTGGCTGCTGGTGGCCGTCCTGGTGGCGATCGCGCTCGTGGGCGGTCTGCTCGCGGGCGTCACCTACCAGCGGGGGCGCGACGACGACGGCGCCGACCGCGCGCGCTCGGCCACGCCGGGCCCGTCGGGCTCGGTGCCCGGCGATCCGGTCGGGGCGTTCGCGGCGTCGGTACCGATCGGCGGCTGTGTGGACTTCGCCACCGACGGGACGCCCGGATGGCAACCGACGACGCCGAGCACCGTGCCGTGCGAGGCCCCGGCGGCCCGGCAGCGGGTGCTGGCCAGGACCGCGGCGGGCGGCGGCCCGGACGACTGCATGAACACCGACGGGCGCAGCCGCTGGCAGCCCGGCGCCGGTGCCCCCGGGCTGTGCCTGGAGCGGGTCTTCCACCTGGGCGAGTGCGTGCCGGCGGACGTCCGCGACGGTCGGCAATGGGCTTTCCTAGCCTACCTGGTGGCCTGCCAGGGTCCGCTGCCCCAGGGCCGCGCGGCCCGGTTGCGGATCGACGAGATGCACCCGGTCACGACCACGAACGCGACGAGTTGTCCGGGCCGTTCCCCGGTCTACTACCCGCTGCCCTCGCGCGGCCTGGAACTGTGCATGGCAGTGGTCTCGGAACCGGCACCCCGCTGAAACGGTCCCGGCGTCGAGGGGGACGGACGTCCGTCCAGTCCCTCGACGCCGGGACCGTTTCGGTGGAATCGGGTCTCAGCCCGCGAGTTCGGCCAGGAGCTTGAGCGCGTCGAGGTTGCGGGTGGTCACGATCATGTCGGTGACGTGCGGGTCGGCCCGCCACGCGGCGAAGCGTTCGCGGATCCGGTCGGCCGGGCCGACGAGGGCGATCTCGTCGACGAAGGCGCTGGGAACGGCGGCGATCGCCTCGTCGCGCCGACCCGCCATGAACAGCTCCTGGATCCGGTCGGCCTCCTCCGCGTATCCGAACCGGCGCATCAGGTCGGCGTGGAAGTTCTTGTTCTTCGCGCCCATGCCGCCGACGTAGAAGCCCATCGCGGCCTTGATCGGATACATCGCCTGCTCGACGTCGTCGCCGAGAGCCACCTGCACCATCGGCGCGATCCGGAAGCCCTCGGGCTTGTCGCGCAGCGAGTCCGCGTACACCTCGGGCCGGGTCGGCGCCCAGTGCAACGGCAGCCACCCGTCCGCGATCTGCGTGGTCAGGTGCACGTTCTTGGGACCCTCGGCGCCCAGGAAGATCGGCAGGTCCGCGCGCAGCGGGTGGGTGATCGACTTGAGCGGCTTGCCGAGTCCGCTGCCGTCCTCGCCGGTGTAGGGGTGCCGCGCGTACCGGCCCTCGGCCACGACCGGGCCCTCGCGGCGCAGCACCTGGCGGATCACGTCGACGTACTCGCGGGTGAAGGTCAGCGGGCTCTTCGGGAACGGGCGGCCGTACCACCCCTCGACCACCTGCGGACCGGAGAGCCCCAGGCCCAGGATCATCCGCCCGCCCGAGAGGTGGTCCAGCGTCAGCGCGTGCATCGCGGTCGCGGTGGGCGTGCGCGCGGTCATCTGGGTGACCGCGGTGCCGAGCCTGATCCGCGACGTGTGGGCCGCGATCCAGGTCAGCGGCGTGAACGCGTCGGAACCCCAGGACTCGGCGGTCCAGACCGCGTCGAAGCCCAGTCGCTCGGCCTCCTGCGCCAGTTCGACGAAGCCGGCGGACGGGCCTCGGCCCCAGTACCCGAACGTCAGACCCAGTCTCATGGCCATACCTCCACGCGCTCGCAGATTGCACAGGACATCGCCGTCGCAGAGTAGAACACGTTTTAGTTCGCCGGGAGGCCGGCTCCCGGACCGGCTTCGGGACCGGCTCCCGGGCCGGTTCGGGGCCGGGTTCGGGCCGGCTTCCCGACCGGCCGCATCCGGGCACGCGAAAGGGCGCCGTCCGATGTGGACGACGCCCTTCCGTTGTTGCCGAGTCGCGGTGTCTCGGTACTACCGGTTCCTCGGGAGCACCGGTGTCACGAGCGCTGGATGCCGATCGTGTTCTGCAGCACGCCGCGCACGTTGTCGACCTCGACCAGCAGGCCGTTCGGGTGCTCGGCCACCGCCAGGTACCAGACGCCCGTGTTCAGGACGCCCTTCTCCTGGTTGGTGTGCTCGTCCAGCATCGGGCGCGAGTCCGGCACCGAGAACCAGAAGGGCTGGAACGGTGCCTGCGCACCACCGGGCGGGGTGCCCTGGCCCGGCTGCTGCATGCCGCCGGGACCCTGCGGACCGCCCTGGGGGCCCTGCGGACCGGGGCCGCCGAAGCCGCCCTGGGGGCCCTGCGGGGCCGGGCCGCCGAAGCCGGCCTGCTGCGGGGCGCCGCCGTACGACTGCGGACCCTGGGGGCCGCCCTGAGGGCCGCCGTAGGGCGCGCCGCCGTACTGCTGCGGACCCTGCGGGCCGCCGTAGGCCTGCGGACCCGCACCGCCCGCACCGAGCAGCGGTGCCTGAAGGGCGGGCACCAGCTGGGTGGCGACGATTCCGCCGACGAGGACGAAGACGAACAGGATGATGAAGATCCCGCCGACCTTCATCTCGCCGCCCTCACCGAGGGCCGCGGTCGACCACAGGGCGCTGATCGGCGCGGGGATCACGATGCCGACCGCCCACTGACGGATGGTCAGGCCGAGGATCGCCTTGTCCTGAAGCGGCTTGAACAAGTCGCTGAGGATGAAGAGCACGCCACCGATGATCGGGACGAGCACCACCGCGAAGATGGTCGGCGCGAGCATGCCGGACCACGCGTTGACGGCGTAGCCGCCGATCTCCGCACCGGCGTAGTCGAAGAACGAGAAGATGAAGATGAAGAGCGCGGCGACTGCGATCACCAGGTCGCCGCGCGAAAGCTTTTTGACGTCCACTAATACTCCTCCCGAGGGGATGGGCGCCGACAGCGTACGGGGGCAACCCATGTCGTGCCACCGACGTCGCCCCCGCGCGTCAGTCGGACCATTGGTCCGGGACACTGTGCCAGACGGGGGAACCCTCTGTGGTCCGGCCCCATGCGACAGGCCGCGTGCGGACCTTCCCGGTTGGTACCTATTCGCCTCGCTGAATACCCGTCAGATCACGCAAAACACCTTGTAGGCCGTCGATGTCGATCACTATTCCGTCGTCCGCCACGCCCACCGCGAGATACCAGACGCCGGGGTGCAGCGTCGCGACCGCGTCGCCGATGTGGTCGCTCGGCTGGAGCGCCCGCTGCTCGGGTACGGCGAGCCAGTACTGCTCGAACGTGCCCGGGTCGGTGGAGAGCCGCTCGGGCTCGGGTGTCGGTTCGGGCGTGTGTACGGCCGGTTGCCCCTGAACCGGGGTGTCCGACTTGTACAGCACGGGCGGTTGGACCGCCGGCGGCTGCGCCATCGGCGGGGTCTGCGGCGGGGGCGTGTTGCCCGACGGCCCGTAGACCGGGGGCGCGACGGGCGGCGGAACCGCGAAGCCGCCGGTCCCGGGCGGACCGGGCGGATAACCGCCGGGAGCCCCGGGGAAGCCCCCACCGGGGTAGCCCTGCCACGCGTTGTTCTCGCGCGCGCGTACCAGCGGCGCGTTCAGGCCGCCGATCCGGTCCGCCACGAGCAGCAGCAGCCCTTGGAGCACGGCGAATCCGGCGAGTCCCCAGGAACCCCACCCGTGGGTCCCCTCGATGCTCGCCTGGGAGTCGCCGGCCCGGGCGATCCGCTCGGCGGCCTCGGCCAGCTTCTCGTAGCCGCCGTCGGCGCCGAACACGGCCCAGACCGCGCTCCACGCGGAGGCGACGCCGAGTGCGATTCCCCACTGTCGGAAGGAGAGCCCGCCGAACTGGATCTCGGTCGGCTGCGCGGCCCCGGCGCGAAACGTGTACCGGCCGATCAGCAGCAGCACCAGCGAGATCGAGGACAGCAGCACGACCGCGGGCGCCAGCGGCCAGAAGTCGCCGACCCACGCCGAGTAGTCGGTGGTCCCGGCCTTGAGCGGTGGTTTGCCCTTGACGGTCACCGAGTACCAGGGGAGAAACGAGAAGACCAGAACTCCGATGGCCGCCACCGCGACGATCAGATCACCTCGGGTGACGCCTTTGCGTGGCATCGTGCTCCTCCCTGACGGGGCTTTCGGGCTGCTCGGAATTGCCGTGCGTGTGCATCGCCGGACCCGGCGCCGGCACGGTTGCCCGCACCGGCGCCATGGTCTGACGTATCGTCATTCTCCGCGTTGGATCCCGGAGAGGTTGCTCAGGACCCCTCGAACGCCGTCCACCTCGACCAGGACACCGTCCTGGTGCGGTGCGACCGCGAGGTACCACTGCCCCGTCTCGAGGGTGGCGACGGGCTCCTTGCTCAGACCCTCGGTGGGGGCCAGCGGCCGGGCCTCGGGGACGGCGAACCAGAACTGTGCGAACTCCGGCGCGTCCGTGCCGATCGCGGCCGGAGCCGGTTGCGGCGAGGCGACGGTGCCGCCGGCCGGTACGACGGCGCCGTCCGGCGCCGGCATGTGAGCCGGGACGCCGGCCATCGGCGCCGCGGTGGCGACGCCCGTCGACTGGTTCGGCACCGGGTACGCGGGCGGGGGGTAGCCGCCGGTGGCGTTCGGCGGCGGGTAGCCACCGCTCGCGTTGGGCTGCGGCGGGTAGCCCCAGGGCTGCTGCGGGACCGGGCTGAACAGCGGTGCCGCCAGGCTCGGGATGCGATCCCCGATGATCAGGAACAGCGCTGCGACGAGTCCGGCCACCATCATCAGCCAGGCGAAGACGGTGGGGCCCGAGTCGAGTCCGTACCGCGAGGAGGCCAGGTCCTCGACCATGTCGCCGATCATGCCGCCGGCGCCGAACGGAGCGAAGAAGCCGCTGATCGCGCCGGTCACGCCGAACGCGATCGCCCACTGGCGCGGGGCCAGACCCATGACGGGCTTGTCGGGCTGCGCGACGAAGCGGCCGATGATCAGGAACAGCACGCCGAGGATCGGCACGAGCACCACGGCGGGCATCAGCGGGTAGAAGTTGACCGTCCAGGCGTTCCAACCCTGGGTCTCACTGCGCCCGCCGCCGAGGAAGTCCCCGTCGTCGCTGCCGCCGGAGATGGTCGCGCTGACTTCGTAGTATTTGAAGAACGAGAAGATGAAGATCAGGACGACCGCGAGAATGACGATCGCGTCGCCCCTCGTGATCCCTTTCCGGTTCAACGTTTCTCCTATGAGGTGCGGAGGGGGACGGACGCCCGCGACGCACAGGGCGCCGGGCGTGGTGCGCGCGTCGGCGCGGGTTCTCGCCGACGACGATCGGAAAGACCCTAGGGGACGGGGGACTCGTGGCTCACGTCACCTTCAGCAGATAGGCCGTGATCCCGGTCGCGATCCCCGAAGCGGCGCGCTCGCGCCAGTTCGGATCGGTGAACTGGGCGGCGTCCGCGGCGTTGCGCATGTTGCCGCATTCGATGAAGACCTTGGGGCGGGTGGACAGGTTCAACCCGCCCAGATCGGTCCGGGTCACCAGGCCGTCGGAGGTGCCGAGGTAGGTCGCGGGGCCGGTGCCGGTCGCGGCGCGGAAGGCCGCCGCGAGCGAGGTGCCCAGCTCGCGCGAGGGCGCCAGGATCGGCGTCGTGTCGGCGTCCTTGGCCTTGACCGACCCGGGCAGGATGACGTGGAAGCCGCGCCCGCCCGACGGGCCGCCGTCGGCGTGGATCGACACGATCGCGTCGGCCTCGGCCGCGTTGCCGCGCGCCGCCCGCTGGTCCACACACGGGCCCCACGCCTCGGTCTCCCACGTGTAGAGCACAGTCGCGCCCTGTGCCTCCAGGAGTCGGCGGACCCGCTGGGCCACGTCCAGGGTGAACGCGGCCTCGGTGTAGCCCTTGTTGGTCTCGGTGCCGGTGGTGTCGCACTCCTTGGTCAGGCCGCCCGCGTACACCTGCTTGTTGATCTCGCGGGTGTGGTCCCCGTTGCCGGGGTTGTGGCCCGGGTCGATCATCACGACGCGGCCGGAGAGGGGGAGCCCGACGGTCCCCGCGGGGGGCGGCGGGACGGGTGCGGTGGTCGGGGTGCCGGCCGGCGGCGGAGTGGGCTGCCGCGCGCCGTCCGACGAGTTCGACACGATCGGAGCCGGCGCGCCGTCCGCGGCCGGGTCGCGGGTCGGGCTCGGCGGGTCGCTCGCGGCGTTCGTGGGGAGGCCGTGCGCGGCGCCGGTCGCGTCGGAATCGTGCCCGTCGGGCCACGCCACCGCGAGGGTGGTGATGCCGGCGGCCGCCAGGGCCGCCGCGACCACCGTCATGGTGATCCGGCGGCGACGGCGGGCTTGGGTGTGCGCGGCCGCGATCCGGGCCTCGCGCGAGGCCGGATGGCCGAAGTGCTCGGGGGCGGACCGGGGCGCGTCGAACCAGTCGGGGCGGCCGGACTCGTGGTCGGGGTCAGAGGTCAATTTCGCTCCTCGACGGGAGGCCGTACTGCGCCGCGACGCCGTTCCAGGTGGTGATGAAGGACTTCTTCGCGGTGGACGCTTCCCCACTGATCGACTCGCCTTGGTCGTACAGGGACTTCGCCCCCGGGCAGCCCGAGTCCAGGGCCGATTGCGCCCACGCGGCGAACGCCCGGTCGGCGCGCGCCGAGGCGCTCCACGCGGTGCGCAACGTGGGTGCCGCGGACTGGAGTTCGGGGACGGCGTCGAACCGCATGGTGTCGAGCTGGGCGACCAGCTGGTCGCGCTGGGTCGCGGCGTCGTACAGCGCTGTGCGCGAGGCGGACAGTGCCGAGCACGAGCCCACGTTGTTGACCGCGTCGATCACCGACTGCCGGGACGAGCCGCTGCGCGAGAGCAGGGTGTCGAGCGCGGCGGCCTGCGTCCGGGCGTCGGGCGGCGTGGTGGTCGGCGCCTGGGACGTGGCGACCGGGCTCTGCGCCGCGGGCACGCCGGGCTGGGTGCCGCGGTTGCCGCCGGAGGGTGTGGTCGATCCGGTCGGCGACCCGCCGCCGGAGGGCGTGCCCGTGTTGGTGGACCCCTGCGCGGCGGGCGTCTTCTTGTCGTCGTCCCACGGGCGCAGCGCGAACAGGGCGCCGAGCGCGGCGACGAACACCACCGCGACCACCACGAACAGCAGGGTGCGCTCGAAGCCGTTGCCCGGCGGCGTCGGGGACAGCGGGCCGGGCGGTGGCGGAGTCGCCCCGCGATACCAGTCGGGCGCCGGCGGCACGTCGCGGCCCGGCGGGACACCGTGCACGCCGTAGACCCCGGGGCCCGGGGCGCCGTGCACGGGTGTGTTCGCCGCGTCCGCGAAGGTGCCGCCGGCGGGCATCGGCGACGGCCCGCGCTCGTGTTCGAACCAGTCGGCCGTGGGCGGCGGATCGGCCGCCGGCCGGGGTGCGCGCGGCACCGGGGTCGGCGACCCGGGTGGCGGGCCCGGCGGTGGGCCCGGCGGAGGTCCCCACGCCGCGGGGTTGTCCACGGTGGGCTGGTCCGGCCGGGCCGGTGTCGGCGGTGCCGGCACGGCCGGCAGATGCGCGGTCGGCTGGTGGTGCGGGCGCGGCGGTGCGGCCGGGTTGACCTCGGTCGGGGCCGCCGCGCTCGGGGCTCCCGCGCTCGGGGCCCCCGGGCTCGGCGCCGCCGGGATGGGCCGGCGCACCCAGCCGCCCACGCCGCCGTTGGCGGTGTGGTCCCACACGGTCTCGAACTGTTCGGTGGTCTCCGGGCGCCGGCCCGGTCGGTCGTTCTGGTGGTCTTGATCGGACATGAAGATCCCCCCGCGACTTCCCCGGATCGGCATTGTCCCAGCAAACGAGACCCGGGCGGACCCGGATCCGATTGCTTTCGGGAATCGAAATCAGGCTCGAATCCGTCCGCCCCGTCCCGCCGGACCCGGACAGGCCCGGCCGTCAGATGCCCGGCGCGACCCGGCGCAGCACGCGCAGCGACCCGTCCCCGGGCAATTCCTCGAACGCGCCCGACTCCAGTGCGCGCAGGTACACGCGGTACGGGGCCTGGCCGCCGTCGGCCGGGTCGGGGAACACGTCGTGGATCAACAGCAGGCCGCCGACCGCGACGTGCGGGGCCCAGCCCTCGTAGTCGCCCTGCGCGTGCTCGTCGGTGTGCCCGCCGTCGATGAAGACCATCCCCACCGGGGTGTTCCACAGCGGCGCGATCACCCGGCTGTGCCCGACCAGGGCAACGACGTACGCCTCCAGGCCGCTCTTGTACAGCGTGCGGCGAAAGCGCGGGAGCGTGTCCATCACGCCGACCTCCGGGTCGACGAGCGTCGGGTCGTGGTACTCCCAGCCCGGCTGCTGCTCCTCGGAGCCGCGGTGGTGGTCGAGCGTGACCACCACGGTGCCGGCGTCGCGGGCCACGGCGGCGAGCAGGATCGTCGAGCGGCCGCAGTAGGTGCCGAGCTCGACCAGCGGGCCGACCTTCGCGGCCTCGGCCGCGGCGGCGTACAGCGCGTCGCCCTCGTTCGCGGGCATGAAACCGGTGGCGGCCTCGAACGCGGCCCGCACGGCGGGGTCGATGGTGCTCATCCTGGGTTCTCCTCGATCAAGGCCGCGCGCCGCACCCGAGAGAGTGCGCCCGCACGTCGGTGCCGGGCCGCCATGCTGCCGCAGCCGCACTCGGCGCACCGTGTCGGGGGCCACATCCGGGCCCCGAGACGGTTTTCGCTCTCCCTATTAAATGAAACGGGTTCTAGTATCGCGCCTATCGGACCGGGTTCACGGGAAGGCGCGAAATGGCCATCGGCATCACGGAGGAGCACCGCTCCCTGGAGGAATCGGTACGGGGATGGGTGCAACGTGTTGCACCGATCGGTGAGGTGCGTCGGGTGCTCGAGGCGGACACCGAGGAGCGCCCCGCGCACTGGGCGGGCCTGGCCGAACAAGGTCTGCTCGGCATGCACGTCGCGGAGGAGTTCGGCGGCGCCGGCTACGGCCTGGTCGAGACCGCGGTGGCCCTGGAGCAGGCCGGTCAGGGCATGCTGCCGGGTCCCTTCCTGCCCACGGTGCTCGCCTCCGCGCTGATCCAGGCCGACGGCGGCGACGCGGCGAAGGAACTGCTGCCGGGCCTGGTCGATGGCACCCTGATCGGGGCGGTGGCGCCGACGGTGGGCACGCTGACGGCGCGTCCGGAGGCGGGCGGCCTGCGGGTCGTCGGCACGGCCACGCCGATCCTGGGCGGCGCGCTCGCCGACGTGCTGGTCCTGGCGGCCCGTCGGGAGGACGGCACGCTCACGCGGCTGGTCGTGGATGCGGCGGACGCCGAGGTACGGGCGCTCAAGAGCGTCGACCCGACCCGGCGCAGCGCCGAGGTCACGGTGGACACCCTGGTCCCGAGCGCGCGCGTGCTCGCCGGTGTGGACGAGGAGCTGGCCCGCGACTACGCGGCCGTGCTGCTGTCCGCCGAGGCGTGCGGGGTCGCGGCGTGGGCGCTGACCACGGCGACCGAGTACGCCAAGGTGCGCGAGCAGTTCGGGCGGCCGATCGGCCAGTTCCAGGCGATCAAGCACCTGTGCGCCGACATGCTGGTGCGGGTCGAGCAGTCGCGCGCGGTCACGTGGGACGCGGCGCGCGCGATCGACGCGGGCGGCGACGCGCCGACCCGGTCGCTGACCGCGGCGATCGCGGCGACGTACGCGATCGAGGCCGCGTTCACCACCACCAAGGACTGCGTGCAGATCCTCGGCGGGATCGGCTTCACCTGGGAGCACGACGCGCACATCTACCTGCGCCGCGGCCTGACGCTGCGTCAGTACGCCGGGCCCGCCGCGTTCTGGAAGCTCCGGGTGATCGAGCTCGCGAGCGCGGGCGCCCGCCGCGAACTGGTCCTGGACCTGCCCGCGGAGGCGGAGAACCTGCGCGACACCGCGCGCGCGATCCTGAGCGAGGTGGCCGGCGAGTCCGGCGCCGAGCAGCGCGCCCGGCTCGCCCCGCTCGGCTACGCGGCGCCGTACCTGCCCAAGCCGTACGGCATCGGCGCGGGCCCGGTCGAGCAGCTGGTGATCCAGCAGGAGATGAAGGCGCTCGGGGTCCGGCTCCCGGACATCACGATGGGCAACTGGGTCATCCCGTCGCTGATCGCGTACGGCACCGAGGCCCAGCAGGAGCGGTTCGCGCCGCCGACGCTGCGCGGCGAGATCCAGTGGTGCCAGCTGTTCTCCGAGCCCGGCGCGGGCTCCGACCTCGCGGCGATCAGCACGCGCGCCACCAGGACCGAGGGCGGCTGGCTGATCAACGGCCAGAAGGTGTGGACCTCGCGCGCCCGCGAGTCGCAGTGGGGCATCCTGCTCGCGCGCACCTCGCCGGACAAGCCCAAGCACGAGGGCCTGACCTACTTCGTCGTGGACATGACCGCGCCCGGTCTGGACATCCGTCCGCTCAAGGAGATCAGCGGGCTGGCGATGTTCAACGAGATCTTCCTCGAAGACCTCTTCGTGCCGGACGAGATGGTCGTCGGCCAGGTCGACGAGGGCTGGCAGGTGGCTCGCAACACGCTCGGCAACGAGCGCGTGCACATGGGCGCGGGCAGCTCGTTCGGCGCGGGCATCGCCAACCTGGTCGCGTCGGTGAACGGGCCGGCCGGCGAGTTCGTGGACGGCGGCTTCCGGGAGCGGCTGGGCGCGTTGGTGGCCGAGGCGTCCTCGCTCGCGCTGATCGAACTGCGCACCACGCTGGCCCGGCTCTCCGGTCTCGAACCGGGCGCCGGCGCGTCGGTGCGCAAGCTGGTGGGCACCCCGCACCAGCAGCGCGAGTCGGAGCTGTCGCTCGAACTCCTGGGCCCGCTGGGCGCGGTGGACGAGGGCGACGGCCAAAAGGCCGCGTTCGGCTTTCTGATGAGCCGCTGCCTGACCATCGCGGGTGGCACCACGCAGGTCCAGCTCAATGTCGTCGGCGAGCGCATCCTCGGCCTGCCGCGCGATCCCCAGCCTGCCGAAAAGTAGTTGTTTCCTCGTATCCCTCACATCCCTCGTATTCGTCTTATTTGCGTCATCTGCCTTATTTGCCTCATCTGCACGGGAGTTCACTCATGGCACAGAAGGTCTTCATCGTCGGCGTCGGGATGACCAAGTTCGAGAAGCCCGAGAGTCGCGACTGGCAGTACTGGGACATGGTCAAGGAGGCCGGCACCAAGGCCCTGGCGGACGCGGGCGTCGGCTACGACAAGGTCGAGCAGGTCCCGGTCGGCTACTGCTTCCAGGCGTCCACCGCGGGCCAGCGCGCGGCGTACGAGCTGGGCCTGAGCGGGGTGCCGGTCTACAACGTCAACAACAACTGCGCGACCGGTTCGACCGCGCTGATGATGGCCCGTCAGTTCGTCGCGGGCGGGCTCAACGACTGCGTGCTGGCGATCGGCTTCGAGAAGATGAAGCGCGGTTCGCTCGGCGGGGGCGGCGACGGCGACTTCTCGACCTCGCCGGTCGCCCAGCACTACAAGATCATGGGCGACGTGCACGGCTTCTCGATGACCGCGCCGCCGACCGCGCAGATCTTCGGCAACGCCGCGTGCGAGCACATGGAGCGCTACGGCACCACCGCCGAGCAGATCGCGCACGTGGGCGTCAAGAACCACCGGCACTCGGTGAACAACCCGTACGCGCAGTTCCAGGTCGAGTACTCGCTCGAAGAGGTGCTCGGCGCCAAGGAGATCCACGCGCCGCTCACCCGGCTGCAGTGCTCGCCGACCTCGGACGGCGCCGCCGCCGCGCTGGTGGTCAGCGAGCGCTTCGTGCGCGAGCACGGCCTGGAGAACCAGGCGGTCGAGATCCTGGCCCAGTCGATGACCACCGACACCGCCGAGAGCTTCGCCTCCAACACCTGCATCGACGCGGTCGGCAAGCCGATGTCGGCGGCGGCCGGTCGGCAGGTCTTCGAGCAGTCCGGGCTGGGCATCGAGGACGTCGACGTGATCGAGCTGCACGACTGCTTCTCGATCAACGAGATCCTCACCTACGAGGCGCTCGGGATGTGCGGCGAGGGCGAGGGCGGCAAGCTGGTCGCCGAGGGCGCCACCACCTACGGCGGCCGCTGGGTCGTCAACCCCTCGGGCGGCCTGATCTCCAAGGGCCACCCGCTGGGCGCCACGGGCCTGGCCCAGGCCGCCGAGATCAGCTGGCAGCTGCGGGGCCAGGCGGACGCCCGCCAGGTCGCCGACGCCAAGGTCGGCCTGACCCACAACATCGGTCTGGGCGGCGCGGCCGTGGTGGGCCTGTACCGCCGCGCTCAGTTCTAGGCGGTTCGGGTCCGGGCCGTCCGGTTCCGGATCGTTCGTGTGCGGACGCGGGTCGGGTTCCCTCGGGGGACTCGACCCGCGTCCGACGCCGCTATCCGGCGGGCTCCTCCACGGTGGTGACGGGGGAGGGTGCGACCCCGTTCGCGGCCGCGCTGCCGACGCCGTGCAGCCACTCCTCCAGGAGGGCTCGTTCGTCGTCGGACAGGTACAGGCGGGCGTTGGCGCACAGGGTTTCGACGTTGCGCATGAAGGCCGCCGCGAGGTCGTCGGCGGAGGCGACCGGGTGCGCGGTGGAGGACCAGTAGCCGGAGTAGACCAGGCCGGTGGTGACGAACGCGATCGCCTTGCGGGCGATGGTCTGCATGCGTTCGGCACACCGGTCGCGGACCGCGCCGGAGGTCTGGTTGCCCTGGAAGCCGTTCTCGCTGACCTCGGCGTGCAGTTCCGCGAACAGCACGTGGTACTCCTCCGGCGACAGCCGGGGCGCGCCGGTGACCGTGGCCACCCGGTCGATCAGGTCGCGGACCGGTTCGCGCACGTGGTCCATCCGGCCCTGGCCGTTGGGGCGCGCGGACGGCGGCTGATGTCGGGTGCGGTCGAAGATGTACCCCGGTGGCACCCGGCTGATCAGCAGCTTCTCGTCGACGCCCTGCTCCAGCATCAGTTCGAGCAGCGACGAGAACGTGGCCGCGCCACCCCAGCGGGTACGGGTGACCTGCTCGCGGCCGACCTGCTGGAGCACCGAGTGGGCCAGGGTGGCCAGCACGATCGGCTCCTCGGCGCCCGCGACCTGTTCCCGCACGTGTGCCATGACCTGCTCGCGCACGCCCTCGTCGGCCGGCGCGACGTCGATCTCGTCGCGCAGGGCCCGCTCGATGAACTCCTGGTCGCTGATCACCACGTCCCCGGCCGCGACGTACGCCTGTGCGGCCGGCCCGCTCGCGATCACCATCGTGCGCCGGTCGTGGCTGCGCAGCCGAAGCAGCACGGGCGTGAAATCCGCGTCCGCGCTCATGATGATGACCTCGTCGAACCGGGTCGAGTGCTGGAGCGTGTCGAGGACATCCATCACCATGTGGATGTCCGCGCTGTTCTTGCCCCGGCCCGTCAGCGGCGGGCAGTCGATCACGCGAAAGGCCGACCGCGTGAAGAAGGCCCGGTAACGGTCGTGCATGACCGGGTTGAGGTAGCAGTTGCGCACGAGCAGCGAGCGGCGCAGGCCGCGCTCGGTCGCCTCGTTCTCCAACCACTCCAACCACTGGGACGGCTTTCGGGCGAAAATCTCGGCCGAGGCTCGGTCCGTCTCGCGCAGCCCGCTGTAGATGTTGTCGAAATCAAGGAACAGCGCGCTGCGAATTCTGCCTGGTATGCCCGAATCCATACTCATGTCCATGCCTGCCTCCCCCAGTGCGTACGGCTTCAATCTGTCCGACGCGTCACGTGCGGGCAAGCGAGGCCAACTTTCGATCCGGTTCCGATCTTGGCCGTCTTCCGATCTTCGCGCACGCGGGTTAGGTTGCGGAACAGAAGCTTGATCGTGCCATGTACGTGTGTCTGTCCGTCAGGAGCCGTCCCGTGTCCGGACGTTGGAGCATGACCCTCGACGAACTGCTGCGGCGGCGGGCCGAGGACACCTCGGTGGGACTGCGCCACGAGGACCGCGCGTGGTCGTGGGCGGAGGTGGTCGCCGAGTCCGCCCGGCGGGCCGCGTTCCTGCGTTCGCTGCGGGTCGAGGGCAAGCCGTGGCACATCGGCGTGATGCTGGAGAACGTCCCCGAGTTTCCGCTGCTGCTCGGTGCCGCGGCGCTGTCCGGCGCGGTGATCGTCGGGCTCAACCCGACCCGGGTCGGCGCCGAGCTCGCGCGCGACATCGACCACACCGACTGCGCGATCGTGATCACCGACGCGGCGCACCTGGCGCAGCTGCGCACCGCCGCGCCGGACTTCCCGGCGGACCGGCTGCTGTGCGTGGACGACGCGTCGTGGGCCGAGTCGCTCGCGCCGTTCGAGGGCGCCGCGCCGCCGGCGGAGCGGCCGGGCGCCGAGGACACGTTCATGCTGATCCTCACCTCCGGGACGACCGGTCACCCCAAGGCGGTGATCTGCTCGCAGGGCAAGGTCGCCTCGCAGGGGGCGAGCGTGGTCGCGATGGAACGGCTGACCGGCGTGGACGTGGCCTACTGCGCGATGCCGCTGTTCCACTCCAACGCGGTCATCACGTGCTGGGCGCCGGTGCTGGCGTCCGGGGCCGAGCTGGTGGTGCGGCGGCGGTTCTCGGCGTCGGGCTTCCTGCCCGACGTCCGCCGGTTCGGCGTCACCTACGCCAACTACGTCGGCAAGCCGCTGTCGTACATCCTGGCCACGCCGGAACTCCCGGACGACGCGGACAACCCGCTCACGCGCGTGTTCGGCAACGAGGGCGGCCCGCAGGACGTCGAGCGCTTCGCCCGCCGGTTCGGCTGCACCGTGCGGGACGGGTTCGGCTCGACCGAGGGCGGCCTGTCCTTCGTGCCGGTCCCGGACATGCCGCCGGGCGCGTTGGGCAAGCCCAACGGGGACATCCGGATCCTGAACCCGGACACCCGCGAGGAGTGCCCGCCGGCGGCCTTCGACGCGGAGGGCCGGCTGACCAACGCCGAGGAGGCGGTAGGCGAGCTCGTCAACGTCGGCGGCGCGGGCGCCTTCGAGGGCTACTACAACAACCCGACGGCGACCGCGCAGCGGATGCGCGAGGGCTGGTACTGGAGCGGCGACCTCGCCTTCCGGACCGCGGACGATCTGGTCTTCTTCGCCGGGCGCAGCGGGGAGTGGATCCGGGTCGGCGGCGAGAACTTCGGCTCCACCCCGGTCGCGCGCATCCTGTCCCGGCACCCGGACATCGCGGTCGCGACCGTGTACGGCGTCGCCGACGAGGCGGCGGGCGACCAGGCGATGGCGGCCTTCGTACTGCGCGAGGGCGCGGCCTTCGACCCGGCGGGGTTCGCCGCGTGGCTGGAGACCCAGCCGGACCTGTCGCGGTCGTGGCACCCGCGGTACGTCCGGATCGCCGGCGCGCTCCCGCAGACCAGCACCAACAAGATCCTGACCCGCGTGCTGATCCGCCAGGCCTGGTACACCGACCCCGACGCCCTGTGGTGGCGCGACACCAAGGACGGCCCGTACCGCCCCTTCACCGAGGCCGACCGAAAGACCCTGGAATCGGCCTTCGCGGACCGGGGCCGGGGACACATCCTGGCCCTGATGGAGCGTTGACCCGAGACGCCTCAGGCGCTCTGTTGGTCACCGTCGTGCGGGACGAAGACGGCGGTGGTGGAGTCTCGAGCCGGTTGGGCCGAGCTTCGCCCGCCCGGCGGCCGGAAGGGTCAGTTGTCGGCCGTTGCGAGGCCCACGCCGAAGGCGCCGATGACCAGGCCGGTTCCGGCGTCCAGGGAACGGCGGACCCGGCGGGCGCGGAGCTTCGCGCGCAGGCCGTTCGCGCCCAGGATGATCAGCGTGAACCACAGCATGCCCTCGACGTCGTGGACGAGCGCGAGGAGTATCCCGAAGGCGAGATGGGGCGCGCCGTCGGGGATGAACTGCGGGATCATCGCCATGTAGAACACGCCCACCTTGGGGTTCGTCAGGGACGTGAGCGCACCGCGCCCCCAGGCCGACCACAGCCCCCGCACGGGTTTCGCGGCGGGGTCCGCGGGCCCGTCGACGTCGGTGTACCGGCCGACCCACGCGGCGCGCAGCAGCCCGTACGCCAGCCACAGCAGGTAGCAGGCGCCGACGATCCGCAGCGTCGTGTAGGCGATGTGAGAGGTCGTCAGCACCGCGGACACGCCGGCCGCGGCGGCGGCGCCCCAGAGCAGCGTCCCGGACCCTATGCCGAGCGCGGTCGCGAAGCCGTGGCGGGTACCGCGGGTGAGCGCGGCGCGCAGCACGATCGCGGTGTCCGGGCCGGGGATGATCGTCAGCAGCCCGGCGACGAGTGCGAACGACGCGAGGTGCGAGAGAACGTCCATGCGGTCATCGTGCCGGCCGCGGATGGAAGGCCCGGCGGTAGCCGTTCGGGGGGACGCCGATGTGGCGGGTGAAGTGCTGACGCATCGTCACGGCCGAGCCGAAGCCGCAGCGTCGGGCGATCGCGTCCATGCCCAGGTCGGTGCGCTCCAGGAGCCGTTGGGCCGCCGCGACCCGCTGGTCGAGCAGCCAGCGCTGCGGGGGCGCGCCGGACTCGGCGGCGAACCGGCGGGCGAACGTGCGCTCGGACATGCCCGCCCACGCCGCCATGTCGGCGACCGTGTGCGGCCGGTCGAGCTCCCGCAGCGCGCGCTCGCGCACCGCGGCGAGCGCGTCGCCGTCGCGGTCCAGCGGCCGGGTCGGGCCGGTGATGAACTGGGCCTGGCCGCCGGTGCGAAACGGCGCGGTGACCATCGAGCGGGCCACCGAGGCCGCGATGTCGGCGCCGTGCGCGAGCCGGATCAGGTGCAGGCACAGGTCGATGCCGGCCGCCACGCCCGCGGAGGACCAGACCCGGTCGGCGCCCACGAACAGCGCGCCCGGATCCACCTCGGCGGCCGGGAACCGGCGGGCCAGGTCGTCGGCCAGGGACCAGTGCGTCACCGCGGGCCGCCCGTCCAGCAGCCCGGCGGCCCCGAGCACGAACGCCCCGGCGCACAGCGAGGCCACGGTCACGCCGGCCCGATGCGCGGCCCGCAGCGCCGCAAGCAACGGCTCGGCCTGTGGTGCGGCGGGATCGGCCATGCCCGGCACCACCACGAGGTCGGCCTTGCGCAGCCACGCGAGCGTACGATCCGGCATCGCGACCGCGCCTCCGGTGAGCCCGACCGGCTCCCGCGTCACCGCGCAGCGCCGCACCTCGAACTCCGGAACCCCGTAGGCGCTCTGATGCGGAGCCCAGACCTCCGTCGCCACCGCGAGGTCGAACATCCTGGCCCCGTCGAACACGACGATCGCAACCTTCTCCATGCCACCGAGCCTACGGCGTCCTCGATGGCGGGATCCCATCGGTCATCGGCACTTCCGCCACTCCCGGATCGTTTGTCGAGCGGTCAGGATCGTGGGCATGACGAAGAACGCGAACGCCACCGCCGAAGCCCCCGTCCCGACCGTTGCCGACGACGCGGTCCTGATCCTCGTCGACGTCCAGAAGGGCTTCGACCGGGCCGACGTCTGGGGTGAGCGGAACAACCCCGACGCCGAGGCCAACATCGCCGCGCTGGTCGCCGCATGGGAGCGCACCGGACGCCCGATCGTCCTGGTGCGGCACGACTCGGTCGAGTCGTCCCCGCTGCACCCGGACGACCCGGGCAACGCCTTCAAGGACGTGGTCGCTGCGGTCAAGGCGGAACTGCTGGTCACCAAGCAGGTCAACTCGGCCTTCTACGGCACCCCCGACCTGCACGCCTGGCTCACCGCGCGGGGCGCGAACCAGATCGTGATCGCGGGCATCCAGACCAACATGTGCAACGAGACCACCGCACGGATGGCCGGCAACCTCGGCTACGACGTGCTGTTCCCGATCGACGCCATGCACACGTTCGGTCTGACCGGTCCCGACGGCGACACGATGACCGCCGACGAACTGTCGAGGGCCACCGCGACCAGCCTGCACGGGGGCGGTTTCGCGAAGGTCGTCCGCACCGCCGACCTGCTCGCCGCCACCGAGTGAACGCGTCTCAGCGGCGGATGGTGTCGGCGGTGTCCTCGGCCTCGGCCTCGGCCTCGGCCTCGGCCTCGGCCTCGGCCTTGGCCTCAAGGGCGGGGATGATCTCCTCCAGCCAGGCCCGGTCGGCGCGGCTGGTCGCGCGGGCGAGGGTGAGCAGGCCGCGGCGGAACGGGTCGTCGACGTCCTCGGCGCGCACCGGCTCGCCGTCCGCGTAGACAGTACGAGAACGTTCCGGCGGCACGCCGATCGCACCGAACACCACGACGGGGCAAACGTTGCCGGGCGCGGCACCAGCCGCATTCAGGGCGTACGCCCTAGAAACCCCAGAACGGGCCCCGCAGTCCCACCGAGGCGAAGTACGCCGCGGCCGAGGTGGGGTCTCGGCGTTCGTAACCCCGGTGCAGGCGGCCCTCGTACCAGCGCTCGGCCAGCCGCCACAGCATGTCGAGATCCATCACGTATCCGCGCTCATGGCCCGTGCGGGCCAGCCATCCGTCGACGCAGCCCTCGTCGCAGAACAGGCGCTGGTTGCCGCACGCGTGCACCACGTCGTCCCACAACATCGTGATCGGCACCAGGAAGTGCGCCACCTCGTCGCCCTTCGGCGGCACTTCGGTTCCCACGTTCCACGCGAGCGCCCGGTCGCAGCCCTGGCAGCGGGTGGCCACGAGGACCTCCTCGCCCACCAGGTGCGGCACCGCGAAGGAGTCCCACGCGCAGCCGCCCCACCACAGCGCGCTCCGGCCCATCACCGAGAACCCCAGCGGTACCGCGCTGAACGGATGCGCCATCACGATCGCGTCGTCGCGCAGCACGATGTGCCGCTGCTCGTGCAGGGCCCACAGCCCCGCGCGCACCGTTTCCTCCGAGACCCCGAGGGTGGCCGCCAGTTCCGGATCGGACGGGGCCCGCCCGGTCTCGGCGAAGCCCCGGTAGACCGCCAGCCGCAACTGTTCGACGCTCACGCGGTCGTCTCCTTCTCGGGCGCCACCGCGACGACCGGCACCTCGCGGGACGGTGCGGTCGTGGCCGCCCCGGTGTCGGCGGACACCCGGGCGGCCGGCACCGGAGCGACGGTGCGGTCGCGCCGCGACTGGCGGATCGCGTCGTAGGTGAGCACCGCCAGCGCCGCCCACACCAGGCCGAAGCCCGCCCAGCGCGAGGCCGGCATCGGCTCGTGGTAGACCGCGACGCCGATCCCGAACTGGATGATGGGGGCCAGGTATTGCAGCATCCCGATCCGGCTCAGCGGCACGGTGTTGGCGGCCACCGCGAAGCACAGCATGGGGATCACGGTGATCAGACCCGCCGTCATCAGCAACAGCGCCTGCGGAGCCCCCTCGTGTCCGAACGTGGCCTCGCCGGCCCACGCCAACCAGGTCAGGTAGCCGAGCGCGGGCAGGAACATCACGGCCGTCTCGACCGCCATCGAGTGCGTCGCCGGGAGGTTCATCCGCTTCTTGATGTAGCCGTACGTCGCGAACGACGCGGCCAGGGTCAGTGCGATCCACGGGACCCGGCCGTACGCGACGATCAACACCACCACCGCCGCGACACCCAGCGCCACGGCCGCCCACTGGACCGGCCGCAGCCGCTCGCCGAGGACCACGACACCTATGCCGATCAGCACCAACGGCGTGATGAAGTAGCCCAACGAGGTCTCCACGACCTGGTCGTGGTTGACGCCGTAGATGTAGGTGCCCCAGTTGATCGAGATCATCACGGCGGCGAGCGTGATGGTGGCGATCTTGGCCGGTGTGCGCAGGATCTCCCGGATCCACGCCCACTGCTTGAGCGCCGCGAGCAGCACCACCATGCACAGCAGGGACCACGTCATCCGATGCGCGAGGATCTCGACGGCGCCGGCCGGCTTGACGTGTGGCCAATAAAGCGGGAAAAGACCCCATATGACGTAGGCCGTCATGCCCAGCAACAAACCACGCCGTTCTGAACCCATACCGCCGACGGTACTGGCGAGGTGGCATGTCGTCACGAGCCAATTCGGAACAAGTGGATCCGCGTTGGTGTCGCGGTGTGGACCGGGCCGTCAGTCGCCCTTGCGGCTGAGCGATTCCCACGCGGCGTACTCCTCCCGTCGGTCCGCTTCGAGCTGCGCGACCATGTCGTAGGCCAGGCCGCCCAGGATGATTCGCCGCGGCGGATTCGGCAGGTCGACGATCTCCATGAGCACCTCGGCCGCCCTGGCGGGATCGGCGTCCTTCGACTCGGCCCACAGCGCGGCCAGTTCGGCACGCAGCGGTGCGTAGTCCTCCCGCTCGTCGGTCATCGTCAGGCCCTGGGAGAACAGCGTCGTCTCGTAGCCGCCGGGCTGGACCAGGGTCACCTTCACCCCGAACCTCGCGACCTCCATCGCGAGCGCGCCCGTCACCGCGTCGAGTGCGGCCTTGCCCGCGCTGTAGAAACCGGTGGAGGCGAAGCCGGCGCCGGAGCCCATCGAACTCACCTGGAGGATGTGCCCGGAGCCCTGCTCGCGAAGGTGTGGGAGCACTGCCTGGTTCACCCACACGGCACCGAAGAAGTTGACGTCGAAGTGTGCTCGCGCCTGGGCCTCGGTCACCTCTTCGACCATGCCGATCAGGCTGACGCCGGCGTTGTTGACGACGATGTCGAGTCGGCCGAACGCCGCGACCGCGCGCTCCACGCCCCGGAACACCGCCTCGCGGTCGGTCACGTCGAGCGGCAGGGCCACCAGACGGCCGTCGTGCGCGGCCACCAGGTCGGCGAGTGGTGCGACATCGCGGGAGGCGCCGACGACCCGATCGCCCGCCGCGAGTGCGGCCTCGGTGAAGGCGCGCCCCAGGCCGCGGGACGCGCCGGTGATGAACCAGACGCGCGACGTGCGGTCGGTGACGGCCGGGTCGATGCCGGTCGCGGTCGCGGTCTCGGTCGCAGGGGTGGAGGTGGTGGGGGTGGCGGTGGTCATGGTCGTCGGCTCCTCGGATCGGTGAGTGTCGGTCGGGGTGTTCGGGGTGGTGCCTGGGGTGGTCAAGGTCGTGCTCACCTCGGTCGGTAGCCGGACGAGGTCGCCGTTCGACGGCCGACGTCCCGGGGGTGCGGAGTGGAGGCCGGCAGGTCGCGCCGGCGGTGAACGCGGCGCCGCTCGACGGGCGTCCTCGCCGGGGCGACCGATATCGAGGCGCCCCGAGTCGCGCCGGCGGCCGCGGCGGTGAGGCGCAGGCCCGGCTCGCTCGCGGTGCGGACATCGACGACGGAGAAGACGTCGGCCTCCGGGTGGACCACGGCAGAGCTCGCGGTGGTGGACGCAGCGGTGTTCGGGGTGGTGGTCGCGGTGCGGAACATGTGGTCGCCTCCGGGGCTCGCCGATCCAATTCATCGAGACGAGACGGTTCGTCTCGTTCGACGTAGCTTGCACTCTCGAAATCCCGCTGTCAAGACGAGACGTGCCGTCTCGTTGATCGAGTAGAATGCCGCCATGACCACCGACCACTCCGGTACCGAAAACTCCGGCACCGACCGCACCGAAGCCGCCGGCCGATCGAGCGGCGCGGGCGCGGGCGCGGGCGCGGGCGCGGGCGCGGGCGCGAAGCCGAACCCGTCCCGCCGCAGCGAGCAGTCCCGTCGTGCGATCCTCACCGCCGCCCGCGAGCTGGTGTCCGAACTCGGCTTCGCGAAGCTCACGATCGAGGCGATCGCGGCCCGCGCGGGCGTCGGGAAGCAGACCATCTACCGCTGGTGGGGTTCGAAGGGCGAGGTCGTCTTCGAGGCGTTCCTCGCGCTGAGCGATCCGGGGGAGGGCATTGTGCTGCCCGATACGGGCGACGTGGAGACCGACCTCAAGTTCCTCATGCGCGAGACCGTCGCGGAGTTCGCCGACCCCGCCTTCGAGGGTCCGATCCGCGCGCTCAACTCCGAGATCATCAACGACCCCAAGCTCGCCGCGCTCTACCGGGAGAAGATGGCCGCGCCCGTAGACGAGGCCAAGAAGGAACGCCTGCGCAGCGCCCAGCGAGCGGGCCAGATCGCCCCCGACGTCGACCTCGACCTGGCCCTCGAACTCCTCTACGCCCCCCTCTACCAGCGCTGGCTACTCCGCTCCGGCCCACTCACCGAGGAATACGCAGACAGCCTGGTCGCCCTCACCCTCAAGGCCCTACGCCCCTGAGTCGCCACCGGCGGAGGCCGAACGGTCCGGCCGACCTCCGCAGTCGCCACCATTCGCCACGGGCCAAGAGTCATGAACCGGCCATATGAGGCGACTTGGGTCGTTACCGTGTGGTCGGTGACCACCTTGGGGGCGTCGTGAAGCGCTCGATCGAGCCGGGCAACCCGACGTTCGTGTCCGCCCGGCATCAGCGAGGGTGGCACTCCCAACAGCGACTGGCCGACGCGTTCGAGACGAAGGCGGCCGAATGCGGGTACCGCATCGGCGTCAGTGTTCGCCAGGTCCGGCGCTGGGAGAGTGCCGAGCCGCCGTGGCCGTCGAGCGACTACCAAACGGTGCTTGAGGCGCTGTTCGGGTTGCCGCTGACCATGCTCGGCTTCACGCCGCCGATTGGCTCACGTCGTTTCGAGGACGAGATCGCGAGTGCCCAGGTCGTCGACATCGTCGAAGGTCTGCACGAGGGCGAGCAGTCCGGGTGGTGGCGCACCGACCCGAACGAAGGATCCAGCGCCCGTGTCGACCGCCTCGTCCAAGTGGAACAACGGGCGGCGGTCACACGCACATACGCATCCAGTCTGATTCCTGGGCCTCTTCAGGTGTACGAGTACGCGGTCGCGGCGATCCGGGCGTATTTGCCCGCGCTGCCCGAGGACGAGGTCATTCGGCGAGCAAGTAGGCGCACCGAGCGACTCGCCCACCTGAAGGCGCGCCCCGACGGGTCACGTGCGCTGTTGTACATAATCGACGAGCCCGTCTTGCATCGCCCTGTTGGTGACGCAGCGATCCTGCGTGACCAACTCGCTCACCTGCTCATCACGGTGTCCGCGCTGCCCCACGTGCAACTTCAGGTGGTGCCGCTCTCTGCCGGTGCTCATCCCGGCATGGCCGGTCCGTTCACGCTGTTCGACCTCGGGGACAGGCGAGTTGTGTACACCGAGGCCCTGACCGGGGCTTCGTGGACTTCGCGGCCGGCATGTCTCGCGGCGTACTCGTTCGCTTACGATCGACTTCAGGCAGCAGCGCTTACTGCGGACGACTCGATGCAACTCGTGGCGCAGAGGCTCGCGGAACTGGAGACGGCATGGATGCTCACGCGCGATGGACGACCAGCAGCCACAGCGGGGGAGAAGACTGCGTCGAGGTCGCAGCCCTGGGAACCGCCGTCGGGGTGAGGGACAGCAAGGTCGCCGGCTCCCCGGTGATCACGGTCGACCCGGCCGCGTGGGCTCGCCTGATAGCGGGTGTCGGCCACTGATCGGCAGCATCCGGGCGGGCCGCCGTCGATCGACCGCCCAGGGCATCCGACCGACCCTCGGGCGCAGCTCGGATGCCCGCGTGGTCCAACTGTCGGCGGTGGTCCGCTCGGTGCGTCCAGAGAGTGCGTGAGAACACGCACGCTCTGTGCCAAGCATGGTGAAGCGACGAGCGGAAACGAGAACCACGTATGGCGGTCGAGGTAGCACCGTGTTGGCGCACTTCCTCCTACACGGACAATGACAACTGCGTCGAGGTCGCAGCCCTGGGAACCGCCGTCGGGGTGAGGGACAGCAAGGTTGCCGACTCCGCGGTGATCACCATCAACCCGGCCTCATGGGCTTGCCTCATTGCGCGCGCCGGCCGCTGACCGGCAGTATCCGAGCGGACGCCGCGATTGGAGACGGTATGGATGCTCACGCGCGATGGACGACCAGCAGCCACAGCGGAGGAGAAAACTGTGTCGAGGTCGCAGCCCTGGGAACCGCCGTCGGGGTGAGGGACAGCAAGGTTGCCGACTCTCCGGTGATCACCGTCGACCCGGCCGCGTGGGCTCGCCTGAGGGCGGGCGTCGGGCACTGACCGGCGGTATCCGAGCGGGCCTCCGTCGATCGACCGCCAGGACGTCCGACCGGCCCTCGGCCGCGCGTCGAACGCCCGCGTGGGCCGCCTGTCGGTGAGAGGTCGTTCGCCGTGTTCGAGTGGCTTCACGCGAATCGCTGCGGCGCGCGTGGGATCCCGTCCCGATTTCCCCTCGTCCGCATCTCCGCCCGATCCGCCCCCGTTATGTTTTTCGCAGTCCTGCAAGAGGGCCGCCTGCCTCCGGGACCGGCATGACCGTGTCCCACCGTCGGCGACGGCACCGGCTTCCCCACCGCCGCCCAGCTCGCCTCCTATGCCGGCCTGGCCCCCACCACCAAGTCGCCGGGCACCTCGATCCACGGCGAACATGCCCCACGGGGGGTGGTGCGGCGCCGCTTCGACCTGCTGACCGAGGCGCTCGGGCCGGACCGCCGGCGCGCGGCCGGCCGGACCCTGGCCCGGCTGTTGCAGAACACGCTGTGGGACATCGAGGACGGGCGGACCACCATCGATCCCTCCCGGACCGCCGTGGCCGAGGCGCTGCCCCGCCACTGAACACTTCACCGCCGAGCGCGGCACACCCCCAGACCGCCCCAAATCCAACTTGGGCGCCTTGGCGAAAGACGTAGAGGCCCCCCGCATTTGGGGCTCGGGCTTCCGGTGATGCAGTGTGGGCGTCGTGAGGTGAGCCGGCCGGTCAAGGTTTCTGACGGAGCGTCACCTCTGGTGGTTGATTTTGGGGGTTGGGGCCGCCGTACGGTCACGGACGGTGCGGAATTGTTATTTGACGGACCGTCAGATTCTTCCTTACCGTGGCCGTACATCCACGTCAGGATCAAGGAAACGACGCCACCCCGCTCCCGGGACGGCGTGCCTTGTGCTTCCCGAACGCAGGAGCGTCCCGTGCGAACCGTGAACTCCACACCCTTCAAATCCCGCCTGCTGCGCCGCTCCGGCGTAGTCGCGGGGCTCGTCGGCCTGACCCTCGGCGCCACCGCGTGCGGCGGCGACGACGACACCGGCAGCGGAGCCTCCGGCTCGATGACGGTGCTCATCACGCAGGAGGCCAAGGGCATCGACCCGATCATGACCACGGTGTCCTCCCTCACCGGCGGCAACCAGGCCGCGGCCGTGTTCGACATGCTCTTCTGGATCAACCCGAAGACCGGCAAGACCGAGCCGCAGATCGCCGAGAGCGCGACCGCAGCCGAGGGCAACTCGGTGTGGACGATCAAGCTCAAGCCGAACGTGAAGTTCTCCGACGGCACCGCCCTCGACGCCGAGGCCGTGAAGTTCAACTGGGAGCGGCACGCCGACCCGGTGAACAGGTCGGTGCAGTTCAACGCCGTCAAGGGGATGAAGTTCGACGTCGTCGACGCGCAGAACATCAAGGTCACGCTGCCGGCGCCGAACGCCCACTTCGACCTCGTCGTCGCGCACAACCTCGCCTTCATCGGCTCGCCGGCGGCGATCCGGTCCGACCCCAAGCTGTTCTCGCAGAAGCCGGTCGGCGCGGGCCCGTTCAAGCTCAAGTCTTGGATGCGCGACTCGCAGCTCACGCTCGAAAGCAACAGTTCCTACTGGGGTACGGGCAAGCCCGCCCTCAAGGAACTGATCTTCAAGCCGGTCATGGACCAGAAGCAGCGCCTCGCCTCGCTGGCCTCCGGCCAGGCCCAGCTGATGACGACGGCGCACTTCCCGTCGACCGAGCAGGCCAAGAAGGACGGCATGACGGTCACGCTCGACGCCAAGAGCGGCGGGTTCATGACCATGTTCGACACGTCCAAGCCGCCGTTCAACGACCCGCGCGCCCGCCGCGCGTTCGCGCTGACGATGAACCCGGACGACCGCAACCAGACGATCCAGGGCTCCCCGGCGCAGACGCTGAAGGGGCTGTTCCAGCCCGCGTCGCCGTTCGCGAACCCCGAGGCCGTCTACGCGACGAACAACCGGGTCGAGGCGCAGAAGCTGCTCGACGAGCTGGCCGCCGAGGGCAAGCCGCTCAACTTCACCTACACGACCAACAGCAGCGCGAGCGCGCGACTGACGGCCGAGTACTGGCTGGGTCAGCTCAACGGGATGAAGAACATCTCGATGAAGACCGAGTTCCTGGAGGGCGCGGCCTACATCCAGAAGGTGCTGATCAACAACGACTTCCAGGCGTCGGAGTTCGTGATCACCTTCGACGAGCCGGAGCCCCTGCTCTACAACTTCACGCACACCAAGGGCTCGGAGAACCGGACCAAGTGGTCCAACCCCGTCGTGGACAAGGCGCTCGACGACGCCCGCAACTCCGAGGACGCCGCGGTTCGCAAGGCGGCGTACTCGACCGTGCAGGCCGAGATCGTCAAGGAGGTCCCGTTCTTCGCGTACGAGAAGTCGTTCGCGGCCGCGGTCCAGGGCAAGAACACCAAGATCGAGGGCCTGTCCCTGTTCGAGGACGGCCTGATCCTCTTCGACCGGATCGCACTCAAGTAGTCGCGTAGCAGCGCCCGCGCTCGGCCGGACGACCACTCGGCCGAGCGCGGGACAGCACACACCACGTCAGGGGCGTACATCGCGTACGCCCCTGACCGCGTGCCGGGCCGGCGGCACCCGCCCGAACGGCCCGGCCTCGTGGCCGTGCTCAGGCCCGGCGGGCCCGGATGAACAGCGCCTCGGCGTCGGCGACCAGGACGCCGTCCGCGTACGACCGGGCCGTCACCCACGCCTTGCGTCCGTCCACCCGGGTGACGCCGGCCTCGTAGTCGATGCGGGTGTGCAGCGGCGTCGCGCGCTTCAGCCGCACGGTCAGCCACCCGGTCATCCCCAGCCAGCCCGAGCCGGACTGCGCACAGCCCATGACCTCGTCGAACGCCGCCGCGACGTAGCCGCCGTGCACCCGCCCGAAAGGGCCCTCGTACGCGTCCCCGAACGTTGCGTGAGCGCGCACCAGCGGGCCGTCGCCGGTGATGTGCAGGGGCGGTGCGAGCGGGTTCGCGGCGCCGGCCAAGGGGCTGCGCTCGTGCAGCGCGAGGTCGCGCGACGTCGGTGTGCGGTCGCCCACACGTGGCAGCGAGGCGATCCGCGCGGCCAAATCTGATACATCGTCAGCTACGCTTTCGAGCGAGCTCGCGTCGCCGTCCGGGTCGACCGACTTCACCGCCTCGATCAGGCGGCGGGTCGCCTCGGCGAGCCGATGGCGCGCCGCGCGCCCGGCGCTGTCGGGCTCCGGTCGCGGCGTCCAGGTCAGGCGCAACTCGCGCAATACGTCGTCCGATACGAGCGGCGGCTCGACGGCCTCCGCAGGTTCGGGGGCGGCGGCGGTCATGACGGCTCCCGTGGTGACGTAGCCCTGGCTTCGCCCGGGCGAATGGCCGATCATTGCATGTAAAAAGAACGAGTTCTAGTTTCGAGGGGCCGCCGAGGCAGGCGGCACCACGTTGGTTCCAAGTCGCAGTCACAGGTTGCGTTCACAGCAGAGGAGACGTCATGCCGATCGATGCCGCGAAGGCCACCGGAGCCGAGCCCCGCACGGGTGAGATCGCCTGGTCGAACAAGGACGTGATCCTCTATCACCTGGGCCTGGGTGCGGGCACGCCCGCCACCGGCGCGGACGAGCTGCGCTACACGTACGAGAAGAACCTGCACGTGCTGCCCACGTTCGCGACCGTGGCCGGCACCAAGGTCGGCGGCAGCCTCGCCGCGCTGCCCGGTATCGACATCAACCTGCGCGCGGTCCTGCACGGCGGCCAGGAGATCGTCGTCCACAACCCGCTCCCGGCCAAGGCCAAGGGCGTCCGGGCCACGAGCCGGGTCGCCGACGTGTACGACAAGGGCAAGGCCGCCGTGATCGTCCTGGAGTCGTCGGCCGAGCTGGAGGACGGCACCAAGCTGTTCGACTCGCGCGCCGAGATCTTCGTCCGCGGCGAGGGCGGCTTCGGCGGCGAGCGCGGCCCGGTCACCAAGATCGACGTGCCCGAGCGGGCGGCCGACCACACGATCGACGTGCCCACCAGTGCGGACCAGGCGCTGCTGTACCGCCTGTCCGGCGACTGGAACCCGCTGCACGCCGACCCGGACTTCGCCAAGGCGGCCGGCTTCGACACTCCGATCCTGCACGGCCTGTGCTCGTACGGCCTGACCCTGAAGGCCGTCGTGGACAACGTCCTGGGCGGCGACGTCTCGCGGGTCAAGCGCTACCGGACCAAGTTCGCGGGCATCTTCTTCCCGGGCGAGACCATGCGCGTGCGCGTGTGGGAAGAGGACGGCAAGCTGCTGATCAACACCTCCGCCGTCGAGCGCGACGACGCGATCGTCCTCTCGGACACCGTGGTGGAGTACAGCGCCTGACGTTCGATCGGGGCGCGCATCGGGCCGGGGCAGGCGATGGCCCCGGCCCGGGCCGATGGTCCGCGGGCGCCGGGCTGGCGCGCGAGTTTCGCGACCCCCGCGTCTTTCGCCTTCCCTTGGGGCCGGATACCTTGACCGTGTCATTGGTCTTGAGTCAAAACGAGAACAAGTTATAGTTCTTGACCGGGCCAAGTATTGGTTCGAGGAAAGACGAGGGAGCCTCCATGCGCGCAGCGGTTCTGCACGAGACCGGTCAGGACAAGCTCGACGTTCGCGATGACGTCGAGGCCGTGGGCATGGGCCCGGGACGCGTGCGGGTCAAGCTGCACGCCACCGGCGTCTGCCACTCGGACCTGTCGGCGATGACCGGCGTCCTGCCCCAGCCCGCGCCATTCGTACCCGGCCACGAGGGCGCCGGCGAGATCGTCGAGGTCGGCGACGGCGTCACCACCGTCGCGGTCGGCGACCGGGTCATCATCTGCTGGGCGCCGCCCTGTGGCGTCTGCAACTACTGCCGCGGCGGCCAGTCCAACCTGTGCCTCGCCGGGTTCATGAACGCCGGCACCCAGAACTTCACCTTCGGCGGCACGCCGTCGTACGGCTTCACCGGCACCGGCACCTTCGCCGAGGAGGTCGTCGTCGCCGCGCCGTGCGCCGTCAAGGTCGCCGACGACGTGCCCTACGAGATCGCGGCCCTGATCGGCTGCGGCGTCACCACCGGCGTCGGCGCGGTGTTCAACAGCGCGCGGATCGAGCCCGGCGCCTCATGCGCGGTGATCGGTGCCGGCGGCGTCGGCATCGCGGTCATCCAGGGTCTGCGCGCGGCCGGAGCCGCCGAGATCGTGGCGATCGACCCGGCCGAGTCCAAGCACGTGTGGGCCAAGCAGTTCGGCGCCACGCACGCGATCACGCCGGACCAGGCCGCGGACGCCAAGCGTGACCTGACGGCCAACCAGGGCTTCGACTACGTCTTCGAGGTGGTCGGCAAGTCGTTCACCGCCCGCAGCGCGTACGACCTCACCCGCCGCGGCGGCGACGTGATCATCGTCGGCGCGGGCGCGATGGACGACAACGTCTCGTTCAACATGTTCGAGCTGTTCTTCGACCAGAAGCGGATCATCGGCAGCATCTACGGCGGCGGCGACATCGTCACCGAGTACGAGCGGATCACCAAGCTGTGGCGCGCGGGCCGGCTCGACCTCGAGGCGATGATCACCCACCGCCTCACCCTCGCGAACATCAACGACGCCTTCGACCTGATGAAGAGCGGCGAGTCGATCCGCACCATCGTCACGCTCTGACGAAGCAGCACGGCACCACGGCACTTCGACACCTCACGCAAGCGGCGCAGTGATTCCGCGGCCCGCCCACCCGACGCAAACGGGTGGGCGGGTGGGAACCGACAATCCCAGCCGGCCAAGACGCGACCGCAGCACCAACCTCGACCCCACGGGAGTATCCGCATGACCACGTCGCTGGATGGCAAGGTCGCTGTAGTCACCGGTGCCGGCCGCGGCCTGGGCCGCGCCGAAGCCCTCGAACTCGCGAAGCAGGGTGCCGCGGTCGTGATCAACGACTTCGCCCCCGAAGGCAGCCCCAACCCCGCCGACGACGTCGTCGCCGAGATCGTCGCGGCCGGTGGCAAGGCCGCCGCGCACCGCGGTGACGTCTCCGACTTCGACGCGGCCGGCAAGCTGGTCCAGCTCGCGATCGACACGTTCGGCTCGATCGACATCGTGGTCAACAACGCGGGCATCCTGCGCGACCGGATGATCTTCTCGATGACGGAGCAGGAGTGGGACTCGGTCCTGGCGGTGCACGCCAAGGGCCACTTCAACACCACCCACCACGCCTCGAAGTACTGGCGCGAGAAGTCCAAGGCGACCGGCGGCGCCGTGTACGCACGCGTGATCAACACCGCGTCCGAGGCGTGGCTGGCCGGCTCCGCCGGGCAGCCGAACTACGCCGCGGCCAAGTCGGCGATCGTCGGGCTGACCATGTCGACCGCGAACGCCCTGGTCAAGTACGGCGTCCGGGCCAACGTGATCTGCCCGCGGGCGCGCACGAGCATGACCACCCACGTGTTCGGCGAGACCGCGAACAACGTCGCCGAGGGCGAGCTGGACCCGCTGGCCCCCGAGCACGTCGCGCCGCTGGTCGCCTACCTCGCGAGCCCGGCCGCCGAGCAGGTCACCGGTCAGGCGTTCGTCGTGCACGGCGGCTTCGTCGCGGTCATCGAACGACCGACGCTCCAGGCCAAGTTCGACTCGAAGCAGGCCACGTTCACGCCGGAGGAGCTGGACCAGGTGCTCTCCGCGCACTACGCGGACAAGAAGCTCGGCGCCGGCTACACCGCCGACGACCTGCTCTTCCTCAAGCGCGACCCGCGCTGACACACGAGCCGCGGGGCCGGGGTGGCGGAATCACCCTGGCCCCGCTTTCGACCGCACCGTTGACACGTGTCGTGAAGCAGCCACGAAGGTCTTCCCTTCGTGCAGCACCAAGAAGGGGCTCCCCGTGCTGACCTCCGCCGACGACTTCCCGATCCACCAGACGCCCGAGCCGGTGGCCACCCCCGCCACCTCGGACCGCAACGCGTACGACCGCTATTGGTTCAACGGCTACGACCGCGACGGCGCGTTCTACTTCGCGTTCTCGCACGGCCTGTACCCGAACCGGTTCGTCGCCGACGCGCACTTCACGATCAGCGTCGACGGCGTCCAGCACAGCCTGCACGCGTCCCGCCGCGCCGCCCTGGACCGGTTCGACCTCACCGTGGGGCCGGTCGGCATCGAGGTGGTCACGCCGCTCAAGGTGCTGCGGGTGTACGTCGAGCCGAACGAGCACGGCCTCGGCTGCGACCTCACCTTCACCGCGCGCGCCGCCGCGATCGAGGAGGAGCGCACCACCACCCGCAACGGCCACCACGTGATCATGGACTCGACCCGGCTGACCCAGCTCGGCGTGTGGTCCGGCACCGTGACGCTGCCCGGCGGCCGGGTGCTGGCGATCGACCCCGCGACCACACTCGGCACCCGCGACCGCTCGTGGGGGGTGCGGCCGGTCGGCGAGCGCGAGGCCGGCGCCCCCAAGCCGTTCAACCCGCTGCTGTGGCTGTGGACGCCGATCCACTGGGCGGACGAGGTCAGCCTCTGGGCCTCGTTCGAGCGCGCCGACGGGCACATGTACCACGTGGACGGCAAGCGGGTCGCCGCGACGCCGCTGGGCACGCTGCCCGACCCGGCCGCGGTCCCGGTGCCCGAGGACGAGCCCGCCTTCGAGAAGCTGACGCCGCATCACCACGCGCTCACCTTCGTCCCCGGCACCCGCCGCGTGCAGGGCGGCGAGTTCCACATGACCGACGGCGCGGGCGACCCGTTCGCGTACCGGATCGAGCCGATCGGCGAGCGCGGCCTGCTGGCCGGGCTCGGCTACCTGCACTCCGAGTGGGGCCACGCGGTGTGGCAGGGCGAGCTGAAGGTCGGCTACGAGAGCTGGGAACTCGACAAGGTCGACCCGCTCGCGTTCGACCGCCAGCACCAGCAGCAGGTGATTCGGGTGACCGAACTGACCGGCGAGGGGCGGGTCGGCGTCGGCGTGGTCGAGCAGCTGTTCTTCGGGCCGCACGCGCCGTACGGCTTCAAGGAGATCCTCGACGGCGCGTGAGCCGGCACCGGGCGACGTGCGGCGACGGGCCACGCGGGCCGACGCCCGAATCGGGCCTTCGGACGCGGGCGTTCGGACTTGGGCCTTCGGGATTCGGGTGTTCGGGACTCGGGCGTTCGAGCGTTCGAGCGTTCGGGTCCGAACGCCGCGCGGGCGCGCGGGAAAACCGGTCACACCCGGTCCTGCGCGCCCTCCTCGATCCGGACCGGTTTGCGCTCGAACCAGCCGGCCACGTCCGCCGGCCGGTGCTCCCACGCGCCGACCAGATCGCGGTACAGCGGTGAGCGCGCCAGCAGTTCGTGATGGGTGCCCAGCTCGGGCCGGTTGCCGTCCATGAGCAGGATCAGGTCCGCGCGGCGGGCCGAGTCGATCCGGTGCGCGATCACCACCAACGCGCCCGCGCGGGTCGCGAACGCGGCCTCCGCGAGAGCCTCGGTCGGCGGGTCCAGGTGGCACGTCGCCTCGTCCAGGATCACGAACCGGGCGGGGGAGAGGTACGTGCGGGCCAGCGCGATCAACTGGCGCTCGCCGGCCGACAGCGCGCCCGGGTCGTCGATCCGCCCCTGTGGACCGCCGAGCCGGGCGACCAGTTCGGCCGCGCCGACCAGGCGGACCGCGCGGTCCAGGTCGGCCCGCGAGACGTTCGGGTCGAGATAGCTCAGGTTCTCGTGCACGGAACCGGCGAAGACGTACGCCTCCTGCGGGACCACCGCGATCGCATCGCGCAGCCGCGCCGGCGGCCACGCGGCGAGCGGGGTGCCCGCGAGCGACACGACGCCCTGATCCGGCGCCAGCAGCCCGGCCAGCAGGGCCGCGAGGGTGGATTTGCCGATCCCGCTCGGGCCCACCACCGCGAGGTGCGAACCCGCCGCGACGGTCATCGAGAGGTCCCGCACGACGGGCTCGGCGTACGGGCCGTACGCGAACGTGACCCGGTCCACGACGAGCGGGCCGGCGTCGAACGGGGCGGACTCGGTACGCGCGGCCGGGACGCTCTCGGGCGTCGCCGCGCCGGCCTGGGCGAGCCGACCGGCGACCACGAGCAACTCCAGGAACCAGCCGCCCACGGTCGCGGTCGCCGCGCGCACCGCCGGCTCCAGGTGCTGGGCCAGGTAGAGCGCCGCGCCCGCGACCTCACCGGCGCTCAAGTGGCCGCCTCGCACCAGCCACGGCGCCGCGATCAGCACGGCGACCAGGGGGAGTTGGCCGCCGAGCGCGACCACGAGCAGGCGCACCGACGAGGCGCGGGCGAGCAGCTTGGCCGCGCGCGCCTGGGCATCCACGGCGCGGCCGATCTCGGCCACCACCCGATCCTGCGCGCCGCACGCCACGACGTCGTCCAGGCCGGCCATGGTCCGCCCCGTACGCAGCGCGATCTGCTCGTCGGCGAGCACGAGCGCGCGGCGCCGCCGGGCCAGCGGCGGCAGCAGCCGGACGAACAACCACGCCGCGAGCCCGAGCGGGACCACCACGAGCGGGAGCAGCGCCGGCGCGAGCACGGCGAGGCCGAGCAGCGCGGCCAGGATGGTCACGCCGAGCTGGCGCAGCGTGCGCAGCAGTGACGCGGTCAAGTTGCGACAGCTCTCGACCTGCTCGGTCAGCCGGGCCACGACCGCGTCCGCGTCGTGCCCCGCGCCCGGCCGGCCGGACGTGGCGTCGAGGACCGCCGCGGACACGACGCGGCGCACGAGGGTGTCGCGGAGCGGCTCCACGACGGCCGCGAGGTACGGGAACATCGCGTACGTGGCCGCCGCGCGGATCAGCATCGCCAGCGCGAGCACGCCGAGCAGCGCGAAGCCGACCCCGACCCGGCCCGCCAGGAACCCGTGATCGAGCGCCGCCGCGAGCAGCGCCCCCGACAGCAGCGCGGGCACGCCCTCCGCGACCGACCAGCCCACCACGCGCAGCAACGGCCCCCGCCGCTCGCGCAACAGCCCGACCAGCAACCCTTGTCCGGCCCGTAATCCACCGCCGTAGGGCCCGGCCCGGTGCCGCCTGCGCGGCACCCGGCGGCGCGGGCGTGCGGGGACGGGATCGTGGCCCGAGCCCGAGCCCGAGCCCGAGCCGGAGCCCGAGCCCGAGCCGACGGGCACGTCATCGATCTCGCCCACTGGTCCGGCCGCCGCTCCCGCGCCCGCCGCATCCACGTCCACGTCCACCACCGAGTCCGACCCACCACCCGCTCCGGCCCCGCCCGTACCGCCCTGGGCACCCGCCCCCGCGCCCGCCACGGCCTCGAAAGCCCCGTCGCCGAGCTCCCAAACCGGGATCACCCGCCGACGCCGCCCCCCACGGCCCCTGCCCGGATCCGCACCATCACCGACACCGACACCGTCACCGTCACCTGCGCGCGTCTCGTCCCTCACGTGCCATCCCCCCTCGCCCCCGGCCGACCCGTCGGCCTCCCCGCCCCCGCCGGCGGTGACCGGATCGCCCCCATCGACGCCGACCCGCTCCGCGCTCGCCCGCCGCGCCGGCGGACGGGGCAGCGGACGGGGCAGCGGACGGGGCAGCGCGGTCGCGTGCACCGACACCGTCGAATGCCACACCCGCGATTCGCCGTAGAGCGCTCCCGAGGCGGATGCCCCCGAAGCGTCCCCGGGCGCGTCGGCCGGTCCGTCGTCCCCGGACCGTCCGCTCATCGGCCGGCACCCTTCGCCTGTGCCGTTCCCGTTGCCGATTCGGCGGCGGCGAACACCGCGCGATACGCCGGGTCACTCCACAGCTCCGCGTGCGTGCCCAGGGCTCGGATCCGGCCGGCGTCCAGCCAGGCCACGAGGTCCGCGTCGGCCGCCGCCGTCGCGCGGTGCGCCACGACCACACGCGTGCGGCCCGCGAGGTTGGCGCGGAACGCCTCGTGAATGCGGTGCTCGGTGACGGTGTCCAGGCCGCTGGTCGCGTCGTCGAGCACCAGTACGCGTGCGTCCTGGACCAACGCCCGGGCCAGGCCCAGGCGTTGCACCTCGCCGCCGGACAGTGCGAGCCCCGCGGCGCGGGTCGCGTAGCCGGCCGGCAACCTGCGGACGAAATCGTCCGCGAACGCCATCCGTGCCGCCCGGGTCACCGTCTCCGAGGCCACCCCGGGCCGCCCGTACGCGAGCGCGCCCTCGATGTCGGCGCCGACCAGCACCGGGCGCGGGAACGCGTACGCCACGCCCCGTCGCAACTCGCCGCGCGCGAGCCGGGTCACCGCGAGCCCGTCGAGCAACACCTCGCCCTCGTCCGGTTCGCGCAGCCGCCCGGCGAGTGCGGCCAGCGTCGACTTGCCCGACCCCGACGCGCCCACCAGGGCCACACACGCGCCCGCGGGCACGGTCAGGTCGATCCCGTCGAGCACCACCCGGCCCCCGTCCCGGCCCTGTACGCGCACCCCGCGAAAGACCAACTCGCCCCGTCCCGGCGGCAGGGTGCGGGCCGTGCCGTACGCGGCGGGCGCCACCGCGAGCAGCTCCGCCGCCCGCGCGCGCCCGGCCCGGGCGTGCGCGACCCCGACCAACGCCTCCACCTGCTCCAGGAATCCGAGCCCGAGCGCCGCGTACCCCGCCGCCGCGACCAACTGCCCCGGTGGGATCCGCCCCTCCGCGAGCAACCGGCCCGCGACCGCGAGCACGGCCAACTCGACCAGCGGCGCGAGCAACAGCACCTGCGCGACCGCGGTGCGCTGGGCCCGCCACAGGCCGTGTCCCGCCGCCGACAACTCGGGCAACGGGGCGAGCACCCGGGCGATTTCGCGATCACGGGTGCCGCAGGCCCGAATCGTCCGGGCGCCCGCGAGCGCATCGGTCAACCGGGCGGCGATCCCGCCCTGCACCACCTGATAGCGGGTGAACAGATCGGTCGCGCGGGTCATGAACAGCCGCACCACGAGCAGGCCCGGCAGCAGTCCGCCCAGGAACGCGACCGCGAGCCACGGATCGATCAACGCCAGTGCGACGATCCCGCCGATCGATGTCACCAGCGCGCCGAGCGTGCCGAGCAGAGCGGGCACCAGACCCGCCGCGTCGGGCGCCGAACCCACCAGGCGCGACGTCACATCGCCGGTGGGAAAAGGATTCCGTGCCCCCGTGCCGAGGTCGACGACGTGCGCCGCGAGCCCCCGCCGCAGCCGCGCGGTCAGCTCCGCGGCGAGCCCGGGCCCCGCGATCTCCACGACCACCCCCGCGAGCAGCCCGAGCGCGAGTACGGCCACGAGCCGTACGGTCGGCCCCGCGGCGGAGTCGCCGCGCACGATCGCGTCCACCGAACCGGCGACGGCCGCGGGCAACAGCAGCGCGGCGATCGAGCCGGTCGGGACGGCCAGGGCGAGGGCGAGGGTGGGTCCGGGCGCGGCGCGCGACGCGGCGCGGAAGCCGGTCCCGGTACGGTCCCCGCGCTCTCGGGCGGTCGGCGTGGCTATCGGTACATCGGCCACAGCGTGACTCCTCGGATGCGCGGACCGTTGAACGGATCGGTGAACGGGGTCCCAGGCACGCCGGCGATGGCACGGCGTCGCCGGCGACGGCGCGGGCACCGCCCGCGACATGTGCGCGGTCCGCGACACGCGCACCGCGACCCTTGGCCGCGACCGTGTTCGATTGCGATGCTGAGGACCGGCCCGGCGACCGGGAGCTCCTGATTCCGGCAGGAACTCCCGGTCCCGGGTTCGTGCGTGCCGGAACTAGCTGATCGTGAAGATCAGGCAGGTGATCAGCAGGCAGGTGAACTGACACCCGTTGCCGCCGTGACCGCCCAGCTCGACCGACTCGGTCTCGGGGAGCTGCTGCAGGGCCGCGAGGTCGGTCTCGATGTGCTCCATGGTGATTCTCCTTCGGGACGGTGCCGCCGGCGCGGGCGAATTCCCGCGACGGGTGGTGCGGGGCGATTCCCCCCTGTCGTCACACCCGGCCGGTTTGCAGGAAACCGGTCAGGCGCGCGTGGAGTTCGGGTGCCCCATCCCCGGCCAGGACCTCGTGGCCCAGACCGGGAAGCTCCAGGTAGCGAAAGTCGACGCCCTCGCCGCGACCGTGCCGCAGCAGCGTGTGCCGCAGGGCCCGGGACTGGCCGACCGGGATCGTGTCGTCCCGGTCGCCGTGCACGAACAGCAGCGGCACCGCGATGCGGTCGCACACCGCGACCACGTCGCGCGGCCCCTGCTCGTCGATGTATTCGGTGTCGCCCCCGAGCCGCGTCATCAGCGCGCGGATCGGCAACGACGCCTCGGCGATCAACCGCGGCCCGGACAGGAACGGCGCGACCGCGAGACAGCGCGACCACACGGCCGGCGCGAACGAGGCGGCCAGCAGCGCCAGGTAGGCGCCGTAGCTGACCCCGAACAGGGCCGGCGGCGCGAGCCCGAACGCGGCCCGCTCGGCGCCCAGCGTGCGCCCGATCGCGGTGATGTCGGCGAGGTCCGGGCCGCCCCACGCGCCGTACAGCTCGCGCGCGAACCGGGCGCCGTAGCCGGTGCTGCCGCGCTGGTTCGGCGCCACCACCGCGATGCCCGCCGCCGCGAGCTGTTGCAGGAGCGGGTCGAACTCGAACCGCCAGGCCGCGGCCGGACCGCCGTGCAGCGCCAACAGCACGTGCCGGGCGCTGCGCCAGTCCGGGCCGCCGTACACGATCGACTCGACCGGTCCGGTACCGCCGACCAGCAGCTCCAGATGTGCCGGTCGCCAGGTCGGCCGGTCCGCGTCGTCGAACCCGATGAACGGGCCCGGCTCGCCGTCCTGCCGCCACGATCCCGGTTGATCCGGGTCCAGCCGGGCCAGGCAACTCGGCCGATTCGGCGCCGAGAACGGGATCCGCAGCCCCTGCTCGGTCCATCGGCCGACCGCGCCCAGACAACCCTCCGGCGTCGCGACCTCGGTCAGCCTGCCGTCCTCGGGCGTCCACATCGCGAGCCGCGACGTCGCGCCCCGATCCAGCTGGAGCGCGACCCGCCGACCGTCCGGCGCGATGGCGATCGGCCGCAGCTGCGCGTCGGGGACGTGGACGACCTCGGGGAAGCGCACCTGTCCCGGCGGTTGCGACCGGTCGGCGGGCAGCCGGATCCAGCCGAGCCGGTCCGAACCGGGCGCGTCGCTGGCGATCACGAGCAGGCCGCTCACCGGATCGCAGAGCAGGAGTCGATCGTTGCTGTCGTCGGTCAGCTCCAGGAAGGGCCGCACCGTGGCGGTCTCGAAGTCGAGTGCGACGGTCTTGATCCGCCCCTCCCGCACCTCGTCCAGGGCGAGCCGACGACCGCCGGGATCGAGCCAGACCCCACCGCTGTACAGGCCGGACAGCTCGGCCGCGGGATCGAGCCGGCCGTCCTCGCGGACCAGCCAGATCGTGGTCGAGGGGGTGGTGTCCGCGCCGAGCGCGATCGCGATCGCGTCCGGACCGGGATAGGGCAGCAGCCGCAGACCCGGCAGCCGAATCGTGGTCAGATGCCGTTCGGTGCCCGCCGCGTCGGCCTCCAAGAGGGCCAGGTCGTGCCGACCCGGCTCGTGCCGACACACCAGCACCCGCCCGTCGGGCAGCGCGAGCAACTGCGTGTGCAGCCGCTCGGGCGCGCCCGTGCCGACCGGCAGCGCGCCGCTCGCCCGGCCCGGCCGCAGCGACCAGGACTCGACCCGCCAGGTGCCGTCGCCCGGCGTGGCCAGGCACGCCGCGTGCCCGCCGTCGGCCGAGAACGACCAGCTGATCCGCCGCAGCGGCCGAGTCGACACCATCGTGCTCACGCGTCCTCACCGTCCAACCACAGCCGAGTGCCGCCGTGGCCGAGCCGCAGCAGGAAGCCGATCACACCTGCGGTGCCGGTCCCGTACGAGGCCGACGTGCCGATCGCGGTCTCGTCGGCCGGCACCCGCAGCCCGTCGATCAGCGCGGTACGGGCTCGGAGCTGGTCCGCGAGCTCGCCGGCGTGGGCGCGATAGGTGGCGTCGCCGAGCAGCTCGGCGAGGTCGAGCAGGAACTCGCCGTTGCCCGCGAGGCCGTGGCAGGCCGTCGTACCCGAATGCCACCGGGCCCGCCGGACCGCCGCGCCGGCCCGCTCGGCGAGGTCGCGGTGCTGCGGATCGCCGTCGGCCCGCCACAACCGGACCAGGAACGTGCCCACGCCGGCCGAACCGCTGCACCAGTAGGCCAGCCGCACGTCGGCCGGATCGCCGGGGCCCTGCGGCCACCACGCCTCGTCGCCCCGACCCCGCACCGTCCGGGTGAGCGTGCGCGCCGCGGCCCGCGCGCCGTCGAGGTAGCCCTCGCGCCCGGTGGCGAGCGCGGCGTCGAGCAGGAACGTGCCCACGCCGGCGACGCCGTGCGCGAAGCCCAGGTGCGCCACCCCCGCGAGCCGCGAGTCGAAGTCCCGCGGCACCGGCCACAGGGTCAGGTCGCCGGCCTGCCGAGCCGCGCCGAGCAGCGCGTCGGCACACGCGACCGTGCGCTGCCGGAACCGCTCGTCGCCGGTCGCCCGCCACATCCGGGCCTGGAGCAGACCGGCCCCGGCGGCGCCGTGGCAGACGTCCGGATTGGGCCACGTGATCGGTACCCGTAACGCCAGGTCGGCCGCGTCGGCGGCGAGTTCGTCGTCGCCGAGCAGGGCCGCGGCGGCGGACAGCGCCCACGCGGTCCCCGACCGGCCGAAGTGCAGGCCCGGCAGCACCACCGGCTCGGCCGCCGCGCGATCGCGCAGCCACTTCGCGCCGTCCTCGACCGCGCGGTGCAGCGTGTACCGCAGCCGCGGCTCCAGCGTCGTCGTGTGCGCGGCCCGGGCCAGCACACCCAGCACCCCGGCCGCGCCGTACTGCACGCTGCACGGGTCCATCGTGGCGGCCCCCGCCGTCATCGGCCACAGCCGATCGACCCGCCCCGGCGTCATCGTCGCGACCAGGTGCGCGAGCCCGTCCAGGAGCAGCCCGTCGTCCTCGGGCGGCTGCGGGTGCGGCGGGACCTTGTCGCCCTCGGTGTCCGGATGCGGGCGCGGCCCGTCCGGTTCGTCCTGGCGACTCGCTCCGGCGTCGTCGTCGAGTTCGGCGGGCAGGCCCGCGACGAAGTCGCGCAACCGCTCCGGCGACCACCGCAGCGCGGGATCCTCGTGCCACAGGCCGCGGATCGCGGGCGCGAGTTCGGCCGCCGTCCCGCCGTGCCGCACCGCCAAGTCCAGCCACGCGCCCAGGCGTTCCGACGTGCCGCGGCTCGATCCGACGTCCTCGGGCAGCGCGGGGTCGGCGCCGGTCGCCAGCAGGAAGAACAGGCCGCCCAGGCTGTACAGGTCGGCCGCGGGCGTCACCGTGTGCCCGCCGTCCACCGTCGCGCGCTGTTCGGGCGCCCGATAGCCGGGGGTGCCCGCCGCGCCGGCCCGCGAGCCGATCTCGGCGGCCAGCTCCAGGTCCACGAGCCGCAGTGTGTCGTCCGGCCCGACCAGCACGTTCGTCGGCGACAGGTCACGCACGACCAGACCCTCGCCGTGCACGATCGCGACCAGCCGGACCAGCCCCTCGACGATCGTCCGGGCCCGCTGCCACGGCACGTCGGGGTCCTGCGCGTGTTGCGTGACCCAGGCGCGCAACGGCACGCCCACCACCCGTTCCTGGGCCAGGAAGACCGTCTCGGCCTCCTCCACCAGCGCCACGTGCCGGGGCGTGACACCGGTGTGCGCGAGCCGGCGCATCACCACCGCCTCGTGCCGCAGCGCGGCGCACGCGTCGCGGCCCGAGCGGTCCACCTCGATGTGCGCGCGGGCCTGCTTGACCACGACGTCGGTGTCGTCGGTGGTGTCCTTGCCGAGGAAGACGCCGCCCTTGGCCGAGTGCCGCAGGGCCGCGGTGACCGCGAACCGGCCGGCGATCAGCACACCGGAGGGCCGGGCCGCGGCGGGCGCGGCCGGGGCCGAACGAGCCCGCTTCAGCAGCGGATCGGGTGCCCACGGCGGCGGCGTGAACCACGCCTCGCGGGTGTCGTCGACGGCGACCCCGTCGGGGTCGGTGAGCACCGCGCGGTAGCCCCCGTCGTTGCCGAGCACGGCGCGTTGCCCGAATCCGCCGTAGCGGTAGTGCACGACGCTGCCGGGTCGACACGGCCGGTCGGACAGGATGCCCGGGCCGGTCAGCTCGCGCGTCACCTCGTCGAGCGCGTCCACCAGCTCCATGAACTGCTCGTCGTCGTCGGGGTAGACCGTGATGAACTTGCCGGCCGAAGCCCGGTCCGCCTCCCGGGAGTTGAGCAGCCGCAGCCGCTCGACGTCACCGGCGAACTTGAACGCGACCCGGCGCGGCAGCACCACGTCGCAGACCCGACCGAGCACGTGCGGGGCGTCCCCGGTCCGCGCGCTGACGTGGATCTTCCATCCCTGGGCCCGGACCGTGTGGCCGGGCGGGCGCACGGTGCACCAGAAGTCGTCGGAGCGCACGTCCCAGTCGGCGCCGGGTTCGGCTGCGGGCCGGTCGTGATCCTGTTCCCGGGCACCGACCGCATGGCGATCGAGCGCCGCACGGACGCGGTCGACCAGGTTCGTACCCGGCGCGCCGTGGCTGCCGATGCGCTCCGCACGGTGCCCACGAGTCGTCGTAGCCATCCCTGGACTTCCCCCTCGACTGCGCCCTGGCGCCCCGCTCGACGACGCGCCTCGCGCTCGTCGACCGGTGCCCGGAAACGGTTGCCGGCCGACCGTTGTGACTCGGTCGTCGGCTTGGTCGTCCCGCCCCGGATCGCTCCCCCCGGCGGGACGGCATGACCGTACGCAGCGCGTTCGGGCCGGCTCAACGAGTTGCGGCCCCCTTCACCCCTTTGAGTGAAGTGACCTGTGTTCAGGGTTGGTTGGTCGGTTGATCTGCATATTTCCCGATCTCGCGGATAACGGCAGGTCAGAGCGCCGCCATGGCGACAACCATGCGGCTGGGGATGGGCTGATCGGGTTACCGGTCGGTTCCCGGTTGCCGAGCCAGGATCGCGGCCTGGACCCGGCTCCGCAGGCCCAGTTTGGTCAGGATCCGACTCACGTGCGTCTTCGCGGTGGCCTCCGCCATGTCGAGCTGTTCGGCGATCTGCTGGTTCGACAGACCCCGTCCCAGACACGCCAGTACGTCGCGCTCGCGCGGGGTGAGCGACGCGAGCGCCTCGGACGACACGTCGGGCACGTCGCCCGCACGGGCGGGCGCGGGGCTCGCGAACGCGGAGATCAGTCGGCGGGTGACCTCGGGCGCGACGAAGCCGTCCCCGCGGGCGACCAGCCGGACCGCCTCGACCAGTCGATCGGCGTCGACGGTCTTGAGCAGGAAGCCCGCCGCGCCCGCGCGCAGCGCGCCGAACACGTACTCGTCGAGGTCGAAGGTGGTCAGGACCAGCACGTCCAGACCCTCGGCGGTCAGCTCACGGGTCGCGCTGATCCCGTCCAGGCGCGGCATCCGCACGTCCATCAGCACGACGTCCGGCCGCAGCGCGCGGGCCAGCGCGACCGCGTCCTCGCCGTCGGCCGCCTGACCGACCACCTCGATGCCCGGTGCCGCGTCCAGGATCAGCACCAGACCGGCCCGGACCGCCCCCTGGTCCTCGGCGACCAGCACCCGCAATGTCCCGGTGTCGCTCACGCGGCCCCATCCTTCGGTCTCGTCGAGGCGGCGACTCCCGGGTCCGGCGCGCCGAGCACCACGTCGGCACCGCACGGGAGTTCGGCGCGCACGTGCCACCGGCCCGCGCGCGGGCCCGCCTCGAACACGCCGCCGAGCAGCGAGACGCGTTCGGACATGCCGACCAGTCCGGCGCGGGCGCCGGGCAGCCGGGTCACGTGATCGGGGTCGATCCCGTTGTCGCTGGTGATCACCACATCATCCGCCCGGTACGCGAAGACCAGGCGCAACTCCTGCGGCGTGGCGTGCTTGAGCGCGTTCGTGAGCGTCTCCTGGACCACCCGGTACGCCGCGAGGTCCACCGGCGTGGGCAACTCGCGCACCACTCCGGTGACCTCGATGTCCACGATCAGGCCCGCGCGGCGCACGTGTTCGACGAGTCGGTCGGTCTCGGCCAGGCGAGGCACCGACACCGGCTCCTCGGGCGAATTGTCCGAGCGCAGCAGACCGATCATCCGGCGCATCTCGGTCAGGCCCTGCACGCTGCTCTCGCGGATCACCTCCAACGTCTCGCGCAGCCGCGCCTCGTCGAGGCTCTTGACCGAGAGCGCCGCGGTGGACTGGACGGCCACCGCGCTCAGGTGGTTGGCGATCACGTCGTGCAACTCGCGTGCCATCCGGGCCCGTTCGGCGGCCACCGCGGCCTGGTGGTCGAGTTCCGCGAGCCGCGCGGTCTGGGCCGCGCGCAGCCGTTCCACCTCGGCCTTCTCGCGGTGCTCGCGCACCGAGAAGCCGGTGAGCACGGGGGAGAGGCCGACCAGGCCGATGTACAGGATGGCCAGCACGAACGTCCGGAAACTCTGGGTGATCGCCCAGATCGCGCCCGCGCCGAGCAGCATGATCGCGCCGTTGCCGTAGAGCAGGCGCAGGGCGAGTTGGGAACTGCCGTACACCGAGGCGGCGTAGAGCACGTCCGACCACATGACCAGCGCGCCGACGGACGGCCCGAACGCGATGTCCACGATCACCGCGATCGCGCCGAAGAACAGCGTGAAGCGCGGTGACGTGCTGCGATGGCACTCCGCGACGCCGAGCAGGACGAGCGGGAGCAGACGCAGCCAGGGGGAGGGCTGCCAGGCTCCCCAGTTCACGTAGGCGTGACTCGCGAGCACGAAGAGGGCCGCCAGGAACACGACGCCGCCGATCGCGCAGTCGCGGCGGATCGGCGGCGCGAGGCCGGGGAGATGGAACGGCACGGGTCGGCGCCAGACAGCGGTCGGATCGCTCACGGCCCCATCCCAACATCATTGGGGCGGGGGTGACGACTGCGGGCGGTATCGGCCGATCGAGTCGTCCCGATTCGGCCTGGATACGACTACTTCGGCTGGAAGCGAATTCCGCCGTCGAGTCGGATCACCTCGGCGTTGAGGTAGCTGTTGGTCAGCAGTTCGAGGGCGAGCGACGCGAACTCGTCCGGGACGCCCATCCGCTTGGGGAACAGCACCTGCTGCCCGAGGGTGTCCTTGACCGCCTGCGGGGCCGCCGCGAACAGCGCGGTGTCCATCGTGCCGGGCGCGATGGTGTTGACGCGGACGCCGATCGCGGACAGGTCGCGCGCGACCGGCAGCGTCATCCCGGCGACGCCGGCCTTGGACGCGCCGTACGCGGCCTGGCCGATCTGGCCGTCGAAGGCCGCGACCGACGCGGTGCACACGATCGCGCCGCGCTCGCCGTCGGCCTGGGGGTCGACCCGGGCCATCGCGGCGGCGGCCAGGCGCACCGCGTTGAAGGTGCCGATCAGGTTCAGCCGGACGATGAACTCGAACGAGGCCAGCGGGTGCGGCTCGCCGTCGCGCGCGACGGTGCGGGTCGCCATCCCGGTGCCCGCGCACGACACGAGCGCGCGCAGCGGGGCGACGCCGACGGCCGCGTCCACGGCCGCCTGTACCTGCTCCTCGTCCGTGACGTCGGTCGCGACGAAGACCCCGCCGATCTCGGCGGCGACCGCCTTGCCGCGTGCCTCGTTCTTGTCCGCGATCACGACCGCGGTGCCGCCGGCCGCGAGCCGGCGCGCGGTGGCCTCGCCGAGCCCGGAGGCCCCGCCGGTGACGATCGCGGAAGCACCTGTGAGGTCCAGCATGAGCGTTCTCCCCTCGCACTTTCTTGACTGAGGCAAGTTATGCCATGAGGGGCACGCGGGGCCAGTGACTCGGCGGTGCCAGGCGGAGGCTCACCCGCATTCGAGCGGCACCGTGACCGAGACGGAGCTGCCCACCGACACCTCGACGCCCTGCCGCGGCTGCTGGCTCGTGATCAGGCAGGTGGACTGCTCGTGGTCGGCGACCAGGGACAGACCCGATTCCCGCAACCGGGCCCGGGCGCCGTCCACGGTCAGTCGGGTGACCGCCGGGACCTCGGTGGTCGGGGGCGCGCTCGTGGGCGCCGGCTTCGCCACCGTCAGGGTCACCGTCGAGCCGTTCGGCACGAGCTTCCCGGCGGCCGGGTCGCTGCCGATCACCGTGTCGGGCGCCGCGGACGAGACGACCTCCTCGACCGCCGCCCGCAGGCCGACCGCGCGCAGTCGCGCCGTCGCCTCGGAGGTCGAGCGGCCGACGACCACGGGGACCGCCGTCTGCTGCGGCGCGGCCGACGTCGAGGCCGCCGCGCCGGACATCACCACGAGGATCTCCGCCTTGTCCCGGTCCACCTTCCGACCCGCCGCCGGATCGGTCGAGGCGATCGTCCCGCCCGTGCCCCGGACCGTCCCCCGGAAGCCCTTCTCCCGCAGCAGTGCCACGCCCTGCGCCTCGGTCATCCCGACCACGTTCGGCACGGTCAGCTTCCCGGGTGCGCTCGTGCTCGGCGAAGCCGAGTCGGAGGCGTCCGGGGTGCTGGTCACCGGCGCCTCGTTGGTCGGGTCGCCGGTCGGCCGCGTGCTGCCCGAGGACTGTGCGGAAGGGCCCACACTCGTCTTCGCGGCCGGCTTCTTGTCGCCGCCCGAGCCCGCCATCGCCATGCCGACGAGCAGGGCCACCACGATCGCGGCCACCGTCGCGGCGGCCGCCCCGGCTATTCGGCCCTTGCGCCGGCCGCCCGACCGGTCGTCGTCGTACGGATCGACCGGTGCGCCCGCGGGCCGCGGCCGCCCGCCGGTGGGGTCGCGGTCCCGGTCGGTCGACACGACCCGGACCGAGAACGGCGCGCACGCCGCCACCCGCATGTCCCGCGTCGAGACCACCCGGATCGGGATGTCGCTCTCCTCGACGACCCGGGACGCCTCCTCGAACGCGCTGCCGCCGCTGTCGGTGCCCACGTCGCCGAGCCCGAAGAGGCTGCTCGGCGCGAGCGATTCCGCGATGTCGTGGGGCACCGTGTAGATGATCGTCCAGACCCGCTCCTCGCCCGGGTACACATCGGGCGGTCCGGCGGTGTCCAGGCCGATCCGGCGGCCGGCGTCCCTGGGCACCTCGGGGTCGTAGCGATCCGGGGCGCTGCCCGCGTTGCGCAGCGTCAGCGTCACCACGACCGTCTCGCCGGGCGCCGCGGTGATCCGCCGGGGCTCGCACCACGCCTGCACCGCGCAGGCCGGGTCGCCCATGCGCTGCCCGTGCAGATCGGTGCCGCACTGCTCGCCCGGACAGTAGGCGTCGGTCTCCAGGTAGGGCGTGCCGCACAGCAGACAGTGCACCATCGTCGTCGTCCCCCTCGTCGTCGTACGACGCGAGCCTGCCTACCGCACAAACCCTTCCGGCGGGGGGCAGTTCGCAGAATCGGTGGGCATCCACGTGCGGTGCGTCACCGGTCGCCCGGGATGCCCGAATCCGGACCGGCGACCGCGGAGAGGTAATCTCGCCCTCGTGCCCAAGCTCTCCGACGTCGTCACCGCCCTCGAACGGATCTACCACCCCGATTGGGCCGAATCCTGGGACGCGGTCGGGCTCGTCTGTGGTGACCCGGACGCCGACGTGCGCTCGGTGATGTTCGCCGTCGACCCTACACAGGCGGTCGCGGACGAGGCCCTGGCCCGCGGCGCCGACCTCTTGATCACGCACCACCCGCTGTTCCTGCGCGGGGTGCACTCGGTCGCCGCGACCGGCTTCAAGGGCCGCGTCGTGCACAGGCTGATCACCGGCGGCTGCGCCCTGCACGTGGCGCACACCAACGCCGACTCGGCGGCGCCGGGCGTCTCCGACGCGCTGGCCGCGGCCCTCGGGCTCACCGTCACCGGACCGCTGGACCCGGCCCCGGCCGACCCGAGCGAGTGCCGGGGCATCGGCCGGATCGGCGAATTGGCCGTGCCGGAACCGCTCGCCGCGTTCGCCGCCCGAGCCGCCCGTGCCCTGCCCGGCACCGCGACCGGCCTGCGCGTGGCCGGCGACCCGAACCGCCTCGTGCGCACCGTCGCGGTGTGCGGCGGCGCGGGCGACAGCCTCTTCGACGCGGTCCGCCGCAGCGGCGTCGACCTGTACGTCACCGCCGATCTGCGGCACCACCCGGCCTCCGAGGCGCTCGAACACGGCGGCCCCGCGCTGCTCGATGCCCCACACTGGGCCACCGAGTGGCCGTGGCTGGCGTACGCGGCCGACGAACTGACCCGTGCGCTCGCCGCGTCCGGGGCTACGGTGGAGACCTACGTGTCGGAACTCGTCACGGATCCGTGGACGTTCCACACACCACAGCACCGATAGCCCGATCCGGAGCGCCCGGGGACACCCGGCCCCGCGGCGATCCACCCGCATGGCAACACCGCAAGCCCGAAGCATCGACGAAGCAAGAAGCACCCAAGGAGCCCCCGCTGAACGCCGCGCCCGCCGACCAGCTCCGCCTGCTCGACCTCCAGGCCCTCGACTCGCGAATCGATCTGCTCGCCCACAAGAAGCGCACGTTGCCCGAGAACGAGGAGATCGACCGCCTCGGCTCCCGGCTCGCCCGGTTGCGCGACCTGGTCGTCGCCGGCGAGACCGAGGAGAGCGACGCGGCCCGCGACCAGACCAAGGCCGAGCACGACGTCGACCAGGTCCGCACGCGCGCCGAACGCGACCAGCAGCGGCTCGACTCGGGCCACGTCACCTCGCCCAAGGACCTGGAGAACCTCCAGCGCGAGGTGGCCTCGCTCGCCAAGCGCCAGGGTGACCTCGAAGAGGTCGTCCTGGAAGTCATGGAGCACCGCGAGGACATCCAGGGCCGGCTCGCGAAGCTGGTCGCCGAGCGCGACGAGGCCCAGGCCGCCCGGGACGCCGCCGAGGTCCGGCGGGTCGCCGCCGAGGCCGAGATCGACGCCGAGGTCGTCGCGATCACCAAGCAGCGCGGGGTCATCGCGACCGCGATCCCGGCCGACCTGATGAAGATGTACGAGAAGATCCGCGAGCAGTCGCACGGTGTGGCGGTGGCGCCGCTGTTCCAGCGCCGCTGCGAGGGCTGCCGGCTCGAACTGGGCATCACCGACCTCGGTGCGATCCGCGCCGCCAAGCCGGACGCGATCGTGCGTTGCGAGAACTGCCGGCGCATCCTCGTCCGCACGGCCGAGTCGGGCCTGTGAGGTTCGTCGTCGAGGCCGACGGTGGTTCCCGGGGCAACCCGGGCCCGGCGGCCTACGGTGCGCTCGTGCGCGACGCCGACACCGGTGAGGTGCTGCACGAGGTCGCCGAGGCGATCGGCGTGGCCACCAACAACGTGGCCGAGTACCGCGGTCTGATCGCCGGTCTGACCGCGGCGTACGCGATCGACCCGACGGCGAGCGTCGAGGTGCGGGCCGACTCCAAGCTCGTGGTCGAGCAGATGTCCGGCCGCTGGAAGATCAAGCACGCCGACATGCGCGACCTCGCGAGCAAGGCCCGCGGCGTCTACCCGCCCGGGCAGGTCACGTACACGTGGATCCCGCGCGAGCAGAACAAGTACGCCGACCGGCTCGCCAACGAGGCGATGGACGCGGCGGCCAAGGGCCGGCCGTGGACCCCGCAGGAGTCGACCGCGTTCGCGACCCCCAGGGCCGCGGCGCCGGTCGCCGCCGAGCCGGCCCCGACCAAGCCGCGCCCGACCGCCCCCGGCTGGGGCCCGGACCTGGGCAGCCCGACCACGCTCGTGCTGCTGCGGCACGGCGAGACCCTGCTCACGCCGCAGAAGCGCTTCTCCGGCACCGGCGCCGACCCGGACCTGTCCGAGCGCGGTCGATGGCAGGCCGCGCGCGCGGCCGAGGCGCTCGCCGAGCGCGGCACGATCGACGCGATCGTGTCGTCGCCGCTCGGCCGCTGCCGACAGACCGCCGAGGCGGTCGCGCAGCGGCTCGGCATCCCGGTGCGCGAGGAGCCCGGCTTTCGCGAGACCGACTTCGGCGTGTGGGAGGGCCTGACCTTCGCCGAGGCCCGCGAGCAGACCCCCGACGCCCTCGACGCGTGGCTGACCTCTCCCGACGCGGCCCCGCCCGGCGGCGAGAGCTTCACCGAGGTGGCCCGCCGGGTCGAGGTCGCCCGGGACAAGACGATCGCGCGCTACCCGGGCAAGACCGTCCTGGTGGTCACGCACGTGACCCCGATCAAGACCCTGGTCCGGATCGCGCTGGGCGCGCCGGCCGAGTCGATGTTCAGGATGGAACTGTCGGCGGCGGCGATCAGCGCGGTCCAGTGGTGGTCCGACGGCAACTCGTCGCTGCGGGTCTTCAACGAGACCGCGCACCTGCGCGGGGCCTGACCCGAAGGTGTCGATCGAACAATAGTTTGACGGCGCCCTCGTGGTGTGGCTATAGTCGGAAGTGCCTTCAGCGTGCCCGCCAGTAGGAATCCGGGCGGACCACGCGGAGGACCAAACTTCCGAAGGCCCCGAGTCCGATTCCGGACTCGGGGCCTTCGACTTGTGCGGCCTTCGACTTATCCGGGCCGGTTCCCGGCCGCGGTGCGAAGGTGCCGGGTCGGCAGCCGGGTCAGCACTCGATGATGTTGACGGCGAGGCCGCCGCGGGCGGTCTCCTTGTACTTCGTCTTCATGTCGGCGCCGGTCTCCTTCATGGTCTTGATGACCTTGTCGAGGGACACGTGGTGCCGGCCGTCCCCGCGCAGTGCCAGGTGGGTGGCGGTCACCGCCTTGACGCCGGCCATGCCGTTGCGCTCGATGCACGGGATCTGCACGAGGCCGCCCACCGGGTCGCAGGTCAGACCCAGGTTGTGCTCCATGCCGATCTCCGCCGCGTTCTCCACCTGCTCCGGCGTCGCGCCGAGCACCTCCGCCAGGCCGCCGGCGGCCATCGCGCACGCCGAGCCGACCTCGCCCTGACAGCCGACCTCCGCACCCGAGATCGACGCGTTCTCCTTGAACAGCATCCCGATCGCCCCCGCCGCGAGCAGGAAGCGGACCACGCCGTCGTCGTCCGCGCCCGGCACGGTGGCCATGTAGTGGTGCAGCACCGCCGGGATGATCCCCGCCGCGCCATTGGTCGGCGCGGTGACGACCCGGCCGCCGGCGGCGTTCTCCTCGTTCACCGCCATCGCCCACACGGTCACCCACTCCATGGCGTGCGTGGACCGCTCACCCTCCGCCCGAAGCGTGCGGGCCGTCCGGCAGGCTCGGCGGCGCACCTTCAATCCGCCGGGGAGGATGCCCTCGTTCGCCAGGCCGTTGGCGACGCACTCGCGCATGACGTTCCAGATCTCCAGCAACTCCGCGCGGACCTCGGCCTCGGTGCGCCACGCGGTCTCGTTCGCCAGCATCAATCCGGACACCGACAACCCGGTCTCGCGGGTCAACCGCAACAGCTCGTCACCGGTCCGGAAGGGGTAGCGCAGGACGGTGTCGTCGGGCTTGACCCGATCCGCGCCCACCGCGTCCTCGTCCACGACGAAGCCGCCGCCGACCGAGTAGTAGGTCTTCGACAACAACTCCACCCCGTCGGCGTCCCGCGCCCACGCCGTCATCCCGTTCGCGTGGTAGGGCAGCGACTTCCGCCGGTGCAGCACCAAGTCACGATCGCCGTCGAAGGCGATGTCGTGCACGCCGAGCAAACGCAGCATCCCCGACTCGCGGATCCGGGCGAGTTCCGGGTCGACCTCGTCGGGGTCCACGGTGCGCGGCGAGTAGCCCTCCAGGCCGAGCAGGACCGCGCGCGGCGTGCCGTGCCCGTGGCCCGTGGCACCCAGGGAGCCGTACAACTCGACCCGGACGGAGGCGACCCGATCGAGGACGCCCTCGGTCTTGAGTCGTTGTGCGAACATGCGCGCGGCGCGCATGGGGCCCACCGTGTGGGAGCTCGACGGGCCGATCCCGATCGAGAACATGTCGAACACACTGATCGCCAAGGCGGATGGCCCTTCAAGCGGACGGCTGGGACGCATACGCGCCGGCGGACCTGCTTATGGCCGTCCGGCGACTCGTACAACGGTCCCAGGCTAGGTCACCGGCCGGCGCGACGGAGGCCGGGTTCAGGCCGGCCCGTCCCAGGCCCCCCACGGCGTCGCGTCCTCGTCGCCCTCGGTGTCGGACTCGGCCTCCTGGGCCAGGGCGTCGCGGACGACCCGGACGGCCAGGCCCTCGCCGTATCCCTTGCGCGCGAGCATGCCCGCCAGTCGGCGAATGCGCTTGTCCCGGTCCAGGCCGCGCGTGCCCGGCAGCCGTCGGGCCACCAGTGCCCTGGCCGTCTCCAGTTCCTGTTCGGGGTCGAGTCGGGCGACCGCCTCGTCCACCACGACGGCGTCGACCCCGCGCTGTCGCAACTCGCGCGCGAGCGCACGCCCGGCCAGCCCCTTGCCCGTGTGCCGAGTGTTGACCCACGCGTCGGCGAAGGCCGTGTCGTCGATGAGTCCCACGTCGGTGAATCGGCCGAGGACGTGCTCCGCGACGTCGTCGGGCACCTCTCGGCGGCGCAACGCGTCGGCCAGCTGCGACCGGGTGCGTGCGCGCCCCGTGAGCAGCCGCAGGCAGATGGCCCGCGCGGTGGCCTCCGGGTCGGCGGGCGCTTCGGGACCCGCGTCGGCGTCGTCCGCCCCGCGGCGGGCCCGGCCCCGAGTCCCGGCCCGATCCCGCTTGTCCCGTCTTCCCCTGCCGCCCTCGGACCGCCGACCGGCGGCCCGTTCGTACTCCCCCGAGTCGGTGTCTCCCGGGGCACCGTCCCCCGGGTCGTCGTCCGTCACGTCGTCGTCCACCGGGTGACCGGCACCCGGCTCGCGCACTCCCGAGCCGCGCTCCCCCGAGCCACGCCTGGTCCGACCGGCACCGATCCGACTACCGCCGGTCGAGCCGCGGGCCATCGCGGCGTCGAGCGCGGCGCGCAGTTCGGCGGCGTCGACGGGAGGGGAGACGGGTCCGGCTTCGGCCCCGTCTCCCCACGTGTTCGACCACCCACCGGCAGGGCGACGACCCACGAACTCAGCCTTCCTCGGGTTCCGCTTCCGCCGGGACGTCGACCCGCGGGCCCACACCCAGCTTCTCCTTGATCTTCTTCTCGATCTCGTCGGAGAGGTCGGGGTTGTCCTTGAGGAACTTCCGGGCGTTCTCCTTGCCCTGACCGAGCTGGTCGCCCTCGTACGTGTACCAGGCGCCCGACTTGCGCACGAAGCCGTGCTCCACGCCCATGTCGATCAGGCCGCCCTCACGGCTGATGCCGATGCCGTAGAGGATGTCGAACTCGGCCTGCTTGAACGGCGACGCGAGCTTGTTCTTGACGACCTTGACGCGGGTGCGGTTGCCGACCGCCTCGGTGCCGTCCTTGAGCGTCTCGATCCGCCGGATGTCCAGTCGCACCGACGCGTAGAACTTCAGCGCGCGACCACCGGTGGTGGTCTCGGGCGAGCCGAACATCACGCCGATCTTCTCGCGCAGCTGGTTGATGAACAGCGCGGTGGTGTTCGTCTGGCTCAGCGCACCGGTGATCTTCCGGAGCGCCTGGCTCATCAGTCGGGCCTGGAGGCCGACGTGCGAGTCGCCCATCTCGCCCTCGATCTCGGCGCGCGGCACGAGCGCCGCCACCGAGTCGATCACGATGATGTCGACCGCGCCGGAGCGCGTCAGCATGTCGACGATCTCCAGGGCCTGCTCGCCGGTGTCCGGCTGCGAGACCAGGAGGGCGTCGGTGTCGACGCCCAGCTTCTTCGCGTACTCGGGGTCGAGCGCGTGCTCGGCGTCGACGATCGCCGCGATGCCGCCGGCCCGCTGCACGCTCGCGATGGCGTGCAGCGCGAGGCTCGTCTTACCGGAGCCTTCCGGGCCGTAGACCTCGACGACGCGACCCCGGGGGAGGCCGCCGATGCCCAGTGCCACGTCGAGCGCGATCGAGCCGGTGGGAATGATCTCGATCGGTGCGCGCGCCTCGTCGCCGAGACGCATCACCGAACCCTTCCCGAACTGCCGTTCAATTTGGGCGAGGGCGTTCTCCAACGCCTTCTCGCGGTCCTGTCCTGCCATGCCTGCCGCCGCCTTGCCGGTCTGTGGTGTTCGCTTCACACCTGGAACGCTAACCCGTCGCACCGACACCGAGAGGCGACCGGCGCACATCTGTGGACAACTGCGGCTCAAAGCCTAACCCGAACCTTTGTTCGAACGCGATGCCGACACGCCATCGAACACCGGGATCCACCCCGACGGGGGATGCCCTGCGGACGGAAAAACCCGGGTGATCGGCTGGGGTCAGGCCTGCGTGGCGAGCTCGCGCGCGCGGCGCGTCCGATGCCGGCGCATGTAGTAGAGCGCGAAGTTCCCGTCCAGGGCCGCGAGCAGCACGAACGGGACGCCGAGCCAGCTCCCGCCCACGAAGGCCACCACGGCGGCGGCGAGCGCCAGAACGCACACGATCACGGCGAGGACGGCAATGCGGGGCATGGCGAGGGGCTCCAGACGCGAGACGAGGCAGGGCGACGACGTGACCATTGTCGCCCCGCCGACCGCGACTCCCGCCCGGCCCGGGGTCGACGGGAATGCCGAGGCGGGACGGGAAGTTGAACATGCAACAAGCTCGCGCTATGTTGTTCAACATTCAACAAAACCGTATCGCCCGTCTGCCACGGAGGCCCTCCATGACCCGCGTCCTCGCCATCTCCGGTTCGCTGCGCGCCGCGTCGTTCAACACCGCGCTGCTGAACGCGTTCCAGCCGTTCGCGCCCGAAGGCATGCAGATCGAGGTGTACAAGGGCCTGGACGACCTGCCGCACTTCAACCAGGACCTCGAGGCCAATCCGCCGGCCTCGGTGGTGCGCTTCCGCGAGGCGATCGCCGAGGCGGACGGCCTGATCATCGCCACCCCGGAGTACAACCGCAGCCTGCCGGGCGTGCTGAAGAACGCCCTCGACTGGGCCTCGCGTCCGTACGCCCAGGGCGTGCTGGCCGGCAAGTCGATCGTCGCGATCTCGGCCTCCCCGGGCGTCCAGGGCGGCATCCGCGCGCTGATCCAGCTCAAGACCCTGCTGCGCGACCTGAACAACTTCGTCGTCTCCGGCCCGGAGATCTCGGTCCCCGAGGTGCACACCCGGCTCGGCGTCGAGGCCGACGTGCAGCACGTCCTCACCGACCCGGCGACCGCCGGCATGGTCCAGCACGTGCTGGCCGGTCTGCGGGACGCGATCGACAACAACGCCGGCGGGCTGGTCTCGCGCCCGCTGAACAACTGGGCGGCGTCGCTCGCGGGGTGACCCCGGCAATACCGAGGCACGGCGAAACGGCGTGAGGCCCCGCACATCATCCGATGTGCGGGGCCTCACGCCGTTCCGGCCGATTCCGGCCGTCGCCGCCCGTTTCGGTCGGGTGCGGTCGGTGCTTCGCGTGCGCCGTCGGGCGTGCGCGACTCACACGTCGGTGACGCGCAGTCCGGCGTGCGCCTTGTACCGGCGGTTGGTCGAGATGAGGTTGGCGGTGAGTCCCTCGACCTGACGCGCGTTGCGCAGTCGGCCGGCGTACACCCCGCGCATGCCGGGGATCCGCGACGCGAGCGCCTGCACCGTGTCGGTGGCGTCCCGCTTGTCGCCGAGCACCATGATGTCGGTGTCGAGCGACTCGACGTTCGGGTCGAGCAGCAGCACGGCGGAGACGTGGTGGAACGCGCCCACCACGAACGAGTCGGTGAGCACGGCGGCGGCCTGCTGGGCGGCGCTGCCCTCCTCGACGTCGAGCACGAACGCACCCTGCTTGTCGAAGCCCATCGGGTTCACGCAGTCGACGACGATCTTGCCCGCGAGTTCGGCCTTGAGGGCGACGAGCAGATCGCGGTGGCCTTCCCACGGAACGGCGACGATCACGATGTCGCTCTCGCTCGCACACGTGGCGTTGTCGGTGCCGCGGACACCGGCGCCGAGCTCCGCCGCGGCGGACGCGGCACGGTCGGCGCTGCGCGAGCCGATGATCACTTTCTGGCCGGCGACGGCCAGGCGGTACGCGAGGCCGCGGCCCTGCTCGCCGGTGCCACCGAGCACACCGACGACCAGATTGTCGATGTTCGGCAGGTCATGCGGGTCGCGCTTGGGGGACGAGGGGGTTGTCATGGCCGCGATCCTGCCGGCCGAAACCGCAGAGGACACGGGGTCTGCACCCGGATGCAGTCGAGGTCACAGTGGTTTTCGGCTGCGGAGGCCGATTCACCCTGAAATAGCACTTATATGTGACAAATGGGAGGAACCGTGTTTCTTTGGAAGAGAAAACTTTTCTTCTCTCCAAGGGAGACGCAGTGCCGGCCAAATTCATCATCACCAAGGGACGCACCGGGATGTTCGGCTTCACTCTGGAAGCCGGGAACGGTTCGACCGTCTTCAAGTCGCCGTCCTACGAAACCAGGCGCGCGGCCTTGACCGCCCTTCGCTACGTCCAGCGCAATGGCGACACCGAGGCGGTCGACGACCGCACCGTCGACGCCCCGATGCCGTCGAGGGCCAAGGCCCCGGCCCGGAAGACCCCGGTCGCCCGGACCGTCGCGAAGAAGCGCCCGACCCGGCGGACGGCGGTACGCAAGACCGCGTCGGCGAAAGCCGCGACCGCCAAGGCGCCGCCCCGAAAGGCGGGAACGCGGAAATCCGCGGCCAAACCCGCGGTAACTCGAAAGGGTGTATCCAGGACGGGCCGCTCGGTTAAGCGAACCCCGGCGAGATCCCGCGCCTGACGCCCGCCCACCCCTCCCTTGATCGCCGGTTTCCGGACCCACGCCCGTAACCCACTACTCCGTATGGGGTCGTAGCGTGCAAGGACGGGAATGCGATCAAGAAGTCCCGGGACTTCGGTCCCGGGCGGAGGAGGTGGGTGCGTGGGTTCCGGAACGACTCTGGCGGCTTGGACCACGGGGATGTCCCAGAGTCAGGGGTGGACCCAGTTCTCCGAACTGATGTTGTCGTTCGTGCTGTCGAGCGTCATCGGCGTCGAGCGCGAGGTGCGGCAGAAGAGCGCGGGTCTGCGCACCCACGCCCTGGTCGGCGTCGGGACCACGCTGTTCATGGAGATCTCCAAGTACGGCTTCACCGACGTACTGCCCGCGGGCCACGTCGGCTGGGACCCGTCCCGGATCGCCGCGCAGGTCGTGTCCGGGATCGGCTTCATCGGCGGCGGGCTGATCTTCGTCCGCCGCGACACGGTGCGCGGCCTGACCACCGCCGCCGTCGTGTGGTTGACCTGCGCGATCGGGATGGCGTGCGGTGCGGGCCTGCCCTACCTCGCGATCGGCGTCACCGCGCTGCACTTCGTGGTCGTGTACGGCTATCCGCCGATCATCCGCAGGATCGGCGGACCGCGGGACCGCGCGGCCGAGATCAGGATCACCTATCTGCCGGGGCACGGCGTGCTGTCCGCGGTCCTGGTCGCCTGTACGAGGGCCGGCTTCACCGTGGTGGACGTGTCGGTGCACAACCGCGACCAGGACGTCACCAAGGACCCCGGGGAGCCCGAGAGCATCGATCCCCGGGCCGCGGCGGTGGTGCTGCTCGTGGAGGGGGCCGCGGAGCCCACGGAGCTGGTGTCCGGCCTGTCCGAGCTGCCCGGTGTGCTCACTGTGGGCGGCGGTCGGGTCGCCGAGCCGGTGGAGTGACCCGCCCGCCGCGCGGACGGCTCAGCGGCGTCCGGGGTCGTTCCAGTGGGGGTCGTTCTCCCAGACCTGATTGCGGGTCTTGGCGATCTCCAACGCGTTCGCCGCCTCCTGGCGGGTGGCGTACGGTCCGAGCCGGTCACGCGCCGCGCACTCCGGCCCCTCTTCGACCGTCCCGTGCTTGAGGCAGTAGTACCACTCGCCGGCCCGGCCCTCGGGCTTGCGCCACAGTCTGAACTTCACGGCCCATCCTCCGCCCACTCGATGTGCTGCTGTCGTGTCGAGTCGTATCGAGTCGTATCGAGTCGTATCGATCGGTGCCCCGGTCACGGCGCCGGCTACACTCGCTGGTTATGGCGATTCTCGTACCCGGTAAGGCGACCCCCATCCGCTCCGTTCCCGCCGACATCCCGCGGCCGGAGTATGTCGGGAAGCCGGCACCGACCCCGTACACCGGGCCCGAGGTGCAGGACGCCGAGACGATCGAGCGGATGCGCGTCGCCGGCCGGATCGCCGCGGGCGCCATGGAGGCCGCCGCCGCGCACATCGCCCCCGGGGTGACCACCGACGAGTTGGACAAGGTCGCGCACGAGTACGTCCTGGACCACAACGCCTACCCCTCCTGCCTGGGCTACCGGGGCTTCCCGAAGACCATCTGCACCTCGATCAACGAGGTGATCTGCCACGGGATCCCGGACAGCACCCGGCTGAGCGACGGCGACATCGTCAACATCGACGTCACCGTGTTCATCGGCGGCGTGCACGGCGACACCGACGCGACCTACCTCGTGGGCGACGTGGACGAGGAGTCGAAGCTGCTCGTCGAGCGCACCCGCGAGGCGCTGAACCGCGGCATCAAGGCGGTCCGGCCGGGTCGCCAGATCAACGTGATCGGCCGGGTCATCGAGTCCTACGCGAAGCGCTTCGGCTACGGCGTGGTCCGCGACTTCACCGGGCACGGCATCAACAGCTCGTTCCACTCCGGCCTGATCATCCCGCACTACGACGACCCGCGGGCGACCACGGTGATGGAGCCGGGGATGACGTTCACGATCGAGCCGATGCTGACCCTGGGCACCTACGACTACGACATGTGGGACGACGGCTGGACCGTGGTCACCCAGGACCGCAAGCGCACCGCGCAGTTCGAGCACACCCTCGTGGTCACCGACTCCGGCGCCGAGGTACTGACGGTCGCGTAGCCGCCGCCCGGGGCGCGGGCAGTATGGTTTCGCGAGATCTCCTCCTGCCCGCTCCCCTGGAAGAGTTGCCGAGTACCGATGCGCATATCCCGCGCGGTGGCCACGGCCGCCGCCCTGCTCGTGACGGCGCTCGTCGCGACCGGTTGTGTCACCGTCAACGGTTCCACCACGCCCGTCGAGGGCCTGGACAAGCGCGAGGCCCAGGCGGTGCTGCGCGACTACGACGTGCAGAACGGCCAGGCCTACGCGAACCGCGACCTCGCCCTGAACGCCCGGGCCGAGAGCGGCTCGCTCGGCGTGCTCGACCAGGCCGCGCTGAAGATCCTGACCGCCACCGACCCGCACGGCACCCGGGGCAAGACCCCGGTGCTGCACGAGCGTCCCGACTTCCTGATCCCCAAGGTCGTGGGGTGGCCCAAGTGGTTCGCCGTGCAGACCACGCCGAACTACACCAACGCCAAGCCGCAGTTGCTCGTGTTCGTCAAGGCGAACCCGGACGCCCCGTGGCAGGCCGCGTGGGGGCCGACCCTGCAGAGCCCGCTGCCCGACGTGGCGCGCGACGCGGACGGCTACGTCGAGCAGGTCTCCTTGACCGAGGCCGGGCTCGCCGCCGCGCCCGGCGAACTGGCGCCCGCGCTGGCCGATTACCTCAAGGACGGCAAGACCCGAGCCGAGCTGTTCGCCCCCAACTCCTATACCGCGCAGCTGCGCAAGCAGCGCGAGGACCCGATCGGCGAGGGCTTCGTCAAGCAGAGTGTGGACTCGGTGGCCGGCCAGTTCCCGCCACTGGCGCTGCGCGCCAAGGACGGCGGCGCCATCGTCCTGTTCGCGCTCCAGCACAGCGTCAAGCTCACCGTGCAACCGCCGCGTCGGCTCGGCGACGTCGACCCCTCGACGCTGTCGTTCCTGCCGGGCAAGCCGAGCACGGCGCTCACCGAGCACCGGCTGTCGGAGTACGTCGCGATCGTGCCGAAGGCGGGCGCCCAGGTGCAGCTGGTCGGCTGGATGTACGGCCTGGTGGGCGCCGACGGCGAATGAGGCCGGACGAGGCGGACGAGCCCGCGGGCGGCGGCTACATCCAGTGCCCGTCGCCGGCCGTCGCCCCCACGGTGTCGCACGCGTCGGTGAGCGCGTCGAGCACGCGCAGCGGGTCGGGCAGCGGCAGTTCGGGGCCGCGGATCCAGCGCACGGGCTGCCCCGACGGATGTTGTGAGGACGGGACGAGCACGTAGCTGCCGCGGCAGTGCCAGCGCAGCCCCGGGTGCGCGTCGAGCGTCTCGGGGTGGCAGTCGAGTTCGCACGGCCACCACTCGTCCTCGTCGGCGGGGGTGCCGCGGGTCGCGGTGAAGAACAGCGTGCGCTCCGGGCCACAGGACGCGACCGGGCCGATCTCGATGCCCTGCTCGGCGAACGCCGCGAGCGCGATCTCGCCGGCCCGCGCCGGCACGTCCAGCACGTCGTGCCCGGTGCCGGTGGCGGTGACGAAGTTGGCCTCGGGGAACAGCTCCAGCCAGCGCGCCACCTGTACCGGATCGGTGGACGCCTGGGTCTGCCACGCGAACGAGACCGGATGCATGCCCGGCGACGGACAGCCCACGCGGTCGCACGAACAACCGAATCCGACCGGATGGGCGGCCGGACAGACGGGCCAGCCGCGCTCGACCAGGTCCATGAGCAGTCCGGCCCGCCGGTCGCGCAGGGCGTCCGGGTCCTCACGCGGTCGACGGCGCAGCCATCCGGCCATTCTGCCCATTCGCTCCATGGAACCCCTTCTTCCGCGTGCGTTTCGTGCGCGCCCCACACGGCGCCTCTGCGTATACAACGCGGAAAACCGGTTCGGGCAATCCCCATCTTCGCGGGTCGCCCAAGTCGATGTGCCGACCGGGTTCGGAGGTGATCGGAATGACACCTGCCCGGCACCGTGGACCCGCGAGAAATGTACATCGCGGATCGCTTCCGATCGGTACGCCGCCACCAACGACGACCGCCCCGTTCCCGAAAAATCCGGGAACGGGGCGGTCGCGATGCTCACGCGGGGAAGCGGGTCACTTCACCTTGCTCTGCTGGTCGGGGCAGAAGCTGCCGACCGCGAGGCCGGCGATGACCGACCAGGACTGCACGTCGGACTGCTGCATGACCATGTCCCGGAAGGACTTGCCGCCCTTGAGGTCCGAGCAGATCTTCTGCCCCTGGGCGACCAGCTCGGCGTCCGACTTCGACTTGAGGTCGGGCGCGATGCTGCGGGCCATCTCGAGGTAGAGCTTCTGCTGGGTGCTGCTGGGGGCCGAGTCGTTGTCCGGCTTGGCGGTGCTCTTGGCCGGCTGCGGGGTCCTGTCGGTCTTGGGCGCGCCCGACGAGCCCGACGAGGTCTTCGCGCTCGGGGTCGCACTGACCGATGACGACGCCTCGGACTTCTTGTCGTCGTCGTCGCCGGAAAGGCCCACGGCGGCGATCACGCCGACGATCGCGAGGACCACGACCACCGAGACGCCGATCCACAGGCCCTTGCGGCTGCGGTTCGGCGGCGGCGGATAGCCGTCCTGCTGGTAGCCCCCGGGGTACTGCGGCTGTCCGTACGGACCGGGCTGCCCCTGCGGGTACTGCGGCTGCTGGTGCTGCCCGGGGTACTGCTGTTGCCCGTACTGGGGCTGGCCGTACGGCTGGTTCGGGTCCTGGCCGGGCGGCGGCGGGTAACTCAACTCATCCCCCATGGATGTCGGATCGTCGACTCCGCCGGACTCTGGGCTCCGGATCGTCCAAAAGTAGGACGAAATGCTTTGCTTTCTGTCTGCGGAGGAAGCGTAAGGATCATGAAGCTCCCCACTATTGTCAAGGCGAGCCTCGTCGCGGTCACCATCGCCCTCTCGTCGACCCTCGTCGGCGGCACCGGAGGCGCGGGCTTCGGCGGCGAGTTCGTCGGACAGGCGGCGGGTCGCGAGGTCTTCCGCCGGAGCAGCTGAGGCCCGTTCCGGAGCGGGTCAGACCGCGGCGACCACGATGTCGAGCGCCCACGGGGTGCCGGGCATCTTGGGTTCGGCCGTCTCGACGGTCCAGCCCAGGTCGCGCAGCGCGTCGGCGAGCTCGACCGGGTTGCGCGGTTCGGCTCCCGAGATCAGCAGGTCGCGCGTCACCCGGCCCTTGGTCGCCTTGTTGAAGTGGCTGACCACCGAACGCTTGGCGACCCCGTCCACGATCTTCTCGTGCAGCACCCGCACGGTGGCGGTCCGCTCGGCGACCGCGCCGGTCGGCTTCCAGGCCGCGCCGTAGGCCGCCGAGCGCAGGTCGAGCACGAGCCGCTCGCCGCCGAGCCGCGGCAGCACCGGCGCCATGACCGTGCGCCACTGCCCCGCCAGCGCGCCGATGCCGGGCAGCCGTACGCCCATCGAGCAGCGGTACGGCGGCACCCGGTCGGTCGGCCGCAGCGCGCCCCACAGGCCGGAGAAGATCAGGATTCCGCCGGCCGCGCGAGCGGCGGCGGCCCCCTCCAACGACGGCAGGTCCAACGCGTCGTAGAGCACACCCGTATACAACCGAGACACCGTCAGCGCGGGCGCCTCGCGCAGATCGAGGTTGCGCAGCACCTCGCCGTGCAGCTTCGGACCGAGCCCCAGCACCTCGAGGGCCTTGCGCTCGTCGCCCTCGCACAGCGTGATCAGCGAGTCCAGCACCTGCCGCCGCACGGAGTTGAGTTCCGGCATCGAAAGGCCCGCGAGATCGAGCGCGGGGCCCGTCCCCGCAGCGGCCTTGCCCTCGGAGGGCGGCAACAACACGAGCACGGGCGGGACTCCAAGCGGCGTCGGCAAAACGGGGGCCGATCAAGCTTATGGGGACGACCCGGACCGATCATGTCGGAGCGACACCGGGCACGCGGGCGAAAAGCCGTGAAAGTTCTTCGCACCTCGGCCGATCTTTCCTAAGCTCGACCCGTGCCTCGTCGCCATCTCCACATCAAGTCCGCCGACGGTGATCGCCTTCGCGCCGGATTCGCGCGCCTGCGCACCGACCTCTCGCTGCCGGGGCCGTTCTCGGCCGAGGTCCTGGCGGAGGCGGACGCCGCGGCGCGGCGCGGGCCGACGCTGACGCGCCGGGATCTGACCGATCTGCCGTTCCTGACCATCGATCCGGCCGACTCGATGGACCTCGACCAGGCCATGCACCTGGTGCGCCGGGACTCGGGCTACCGCGTGCACTACGCGATCGCCGACGTCGCGGCGTGGGTCACGCCGGGCGGCGCGCTCGACGCGGAGACGATGCGCCGGGTGGAGACCCTCTACCTGCCGGACGAACGGATCCCGCTGCACCCGCCGTCGCTCTCCGAGGCGGCGGCGAGCCTGCTGCCGGGCCGGGATCGGGCGGCCCTGGTGTGGGTGCTCGACCTGGACGAGTTCGGCGACCTGATCGGCACCGACGTCTTCCGCGCGATGGTGCGCAGTCGGCAACGGTTCGACTACCCCGACGTCCAGCGCGCGATCGAGGCCGGTTCCGCCGACGACCCGTTGGCGCTGCTCGCCGAGATGGGCCGGCTGCGCGAGGCGCTGGAGCGCGAGCGGGGTGGGGTGAGCCTGCCGATCCCCGAGCAGGAGATCGTCGAGCACGGCGACACCTGGCGGTTGGAGTACCGCGCGCCGATCCCCGCCGAGGGCTGGAACGCGCAGATCTCGCTGCTCACCGGCATCGCCGCCGCCGACCTGATGACCTACGCGGGTATCGGCGTCCTGCGCACGCTCCCGGAGCCCCCGCCCGACGCGCTGGCCCAGGTCCGTCGGGTCGGCCGCGCGCTCGACGTCGAGTGGCTCGAGGGCACCACGTACGGCGAGGTGATCCGCTCGCTCGACCCGGAGAACCCGCAGCACGCGGCCTTCCTCCAGGAGGCCACGGGCCTGCTGCGCGGCGCGGGCTACACGGCGTTCGACGCGGGTGTGCCGGAACAGGCCGGGCACGCGGCGGTCGCCGACGAGTACGCGCACGTGACCGCGCCGCTGCGGCGCCTGGTCGATCGCTACGCGGGCGAGATCTGCGTGTCGCTGGTCGCGGGCACCGAGGTCCCCGAGTGGGTCACCGCCCGGCTGCACGAGCTGCCCAAGGCGATGGAGACCGGTGATCGACGCGCGCACGAGGTCGAGCGCGAGGCGGTGTCCCTGGTCGAGGCGGTCGTGCTCGCCGACCACGTGGGCGACGAGTTCGACGCGGTGGTCGTGGACCTCAACGAGCGTGGCGACGGCGGGACGGTACAGCTCGCCGAGCCGGCCGTGCGGGCCCGCTTCGACGGGCCCGGCCTGGCTCTGGGCGCGCGCGTGCGGGTCCGGCTCACCGAGGCGGACGACACGCGGCGGAGGGTGCGGTTCGCCCCGGCTAGGATGGCGGACACGGCGGATGAGTCGGCCGGGCGGCCGCGTCGGGATTCCTCCTCGGAGGGTTCCGCCGAGGAACGTCCGGGCTCCACAGGGCAGGGTGGTCGGTAACACCGACCCGGGGCGACCCGCGGGACAGTGCCACAGAAAACAGACCGCCGGCGTCCTCGGACGACCGGTAAGGGTGAAACGGTGGTGTAAGAGACCACCAGCGCCCGAGGTGACTCGGGCGGCTAGGTAAACCCCACCCGGAGCAAGGTCAAAAGGAGCGCGGGAGACCGTGCTCTGCGCGAACGTTCGAGGGCGGCCCGCCCGAGTTCGCGGGTAGACCGCTGGAGGCTGTCGGCAACGGCAGTCGTAGATGGATGGCCGCCTCCCCGGGCGCCGCAAGGCTCCCGGGAGACAGAACCCGGCGTAGAGGCCGACTCATCCGCCGCCTCTCCCGCACCGGGACCGGACCGACCCACGGCGGCCGGGCCCACCGCGATGCACGAGGGTGACGTACGAGGTCACTTCGCGTTGATGATCCCGGGGGGACGCGTGAGGTGTGCCCCCGGAACCGAAGGGTAGGCATGCGCCCGTGAACGATGAGAGCGGTCCCCTCCTGGTCCAGGTGTCGGCGGTCGGAGCCGGTCACACGTTGGTGACCGTCCACGGCGAGATCGACATGGACAGCGGTCCGATCCTGGACGACGCGTTGAGTCGACAGGTGTCCGCCGGGCTGTCGCGCCTGCTGCTCGACCTCTCGTCGGTCGCCTTCGTCGACTCCTTCGGACTGCGCATCCTGGTCCGCGCGGAGCGGCGGGCCCGCGAGGCCGGCGGTTCGCTGCGGCTGATCGCGCCCACCCGGGCGGTCGCGCGCGTGCTGCGGCTCACCGGCTTCACGTTGATGGTGGCCGTGCACGACACCGTGCAGGAGGCCCTCGACGCCGAGGACAGTCCGGCCGCGCGCGAATAGCTTCGGCCGTCCTGATCGCAATCGGGACGAACCTGTTCGGAATCTGGACGATCGGTGGCCGAATTCGATCATGCACGCCACACTTGGAGTGTTCGCGTGCCGGATGTTTCTGCTGTCGCCCGAAGGCCGCGAACCTGTGGCCGTCCCGTCGAGCGCAAGCCCGACGGGACGGCCACCGTTCGTTTTTATGCGTCGCGGGGCAGAGTGAGGCCGCCCCGCGCCCGGGTCAGGCGAGAGTGCGCTTGAGGAACTGCGCCATCGTCGAACGGTACTCACGCGCCTGCGGCAGCAGCGCCGTGAACTCGCCCGCGCCGTGGATGAAACCGTCCCAGCGCTTGGCCTCGACCGGGACGCCCGCGGCCTCCAGCTTCTTCGCGTACGCCTCGCCCTCGTCGCGCAGCGGGTCGAACTCGCCGGTCAGCACGAGCGCCGCGGGCAGGCCCGCGAGGTCCTCGGTGAACAGCGGCGACGCCAGCGGGTCGGTCCGCTCGCTGCGCGGGCTGGTCAGGTACAGCTGTACGGCGTTCTCCAGCGCCTCGCGCGTGAGCAGGTAGCCCGCGCCGTTCTCCTCCACCGAGGGCTGCGAGAGGGTCAGGTCGAGCGCCGGGCCGTCGAGCACCTGGGCGACCGGAGTCGGCTGCCGGCGGTCACGCAGCATGATCGAGCACGCCGCGGCGAGATTGCCGCCCGCACTGGATCCGCCGATGGCGACCTTGTCGGCGTTGATCCCGAGCTGGAACGAGCGCTCCTGGACCCACAGCCACGCCGCGTAGGCGTCCTCCAGCGGCCACGGGAACTTGAACTCGGGCGCCAGGCGGTACTCGACCGAGACGACGACCGCGCCGCTCTCGGCGGCGATGTGCGCGCAGTGGCTGTCGAACTGGGCCACCGAGCCGAGCCACCAGGCGCCGCCGTGGAGGTACACGTAGCCTGGACGACCACCCTTCGGAGCGGGGCCGGCCGGGGTGTACACGCGGGCGGTGATCTTGCCCGGTTCGGGCTCCTTCACCGTGATGCTCACGTCCCGCGTCGTCACATCTTCCGGCGCGGGCTCCGCGAACGCGAGGATGGACGTCTCGAGGCCTTTGTTCGACGCGGCACGACGCTCCGCCAGGGGCAGGTCGGCCGGAAGGGGCGGCGCGGCGGCGACAGCGTCGAGAATCGGCTGGATCTGCGGTGCGACGGGCATGCGACTCCTCCGAACGGATTACGAAGCAGCACAGTAGAACTTCGCGCCTGGAGTTGACAGAGCGTCAGACGCGGAACGGGTGACATAACCCACAGAGAAACCGCGCGAAGTGCGTCAACCGTCTCAGTTGTCCACCGCGTCGAATAAACGGAATCGAACGAGGAGTGCGTGTTGACCGTCATCGACGAGCCCCGGATACCGGGTGCGGCGCCGTCCTCCACGGGCAAGGGGGCCCCCGACGAGCACTCGTCGTCGGCGCGGTCGTTCGTGGAACGGGGCGTCCGGCTGCTGTGGCCGCCGCTCGCGGTCTACGCCGTCACGGCCCTCGCGCAGTTGATCATCCTGTCGTGGATGATCCCGCCCGGCGGCCCGAGTGTGCGCGACCGGCTGCTCCAGTGGGACGCGCACTGGTACGTCGACGTGGCCGCGCACGGCTATCCGGACGGCTTCACGTACACCCCCGAGGGCGACCTCACCGGGAACACGCTGGCGTTCTTCCCGCTGTATCCGGGCCTGGTCCGGATCGTGCACTACCTGACCGGCACCGGATACGAGACGGCCGGCCTGATCGCGGGACACCTCGCCACGGCCGCCGCGCTCTGCGTGCTGTACGTGTTCATGAAGCGGCTGTACGACCGGCGTGCGGCGCTCGCGATGACCGTGCTCGTCGGCGGCGCGCAGCCGATGGGCGTCGTCTTCTCGATGGCCTACAGCGAGACGCTGTTCCTCGGGCTCGCGGTGGGCACGCTGCTGGCCGCGCACCGCAAGGCGTGGCTCTGCGCGGGCGTGCTCGCGTGTCTGACCAGTCTGACCCGGCCGGCCGGCATCGCGGTGATCGCCGCGCTCGGGGTGGCCGCGCTGCTGGAGATGTGGCGGCATCGGCGGGTGCTGCTGGAGCCGGTCGTCGCGTGCGTGGTCGCGTGCCTGGGCATGCCGCTGTACCTCCTGTGGGTGGGCACCAGGGTCGGCGAGATCGACGCGTGGTTCACCATCCAGGACGCCGGTTGGGGCACCAAGTGGGACAACGGCGAGGCCGTTTGGCACTTCCTCACCGACACGCTGCGCAATGGGGACCAGTGGATCGCGGTGAGTACGGCGGTGTTGATCATCGCCGCCGTGGTCGGCTCGCTCGTCGCGCTCAATCGGCGGATCTGGCCGCCGCTCGCGGTGTACGGACTGTCGATCCTGGTGATGACGCTGTGCCAGAGCAACTACTACCACTCCAAGCTGCGGCTGATGATCCCGACGCTGCTGTTCTTTGTTCCGTTGGCTTTGGTGCTTTCTCGGGTGCGGACGCGGACGGCGGTGCTTGTGTTGGGCGGGATGTGTGCGTTTGGTATGTGGTACGGGGCGTACATGCTGACGACCTGGCACTACGGCATCTGAGCGGCCTCAAGCGCCGGCCGGGCTGTTTGGCCTCAAACGCCGGCCGGGCTGGGATGGACCCGGCCTTCGGCCGAGGTGGCCTCAAACGCCGGCCGGGCTGGATTTGGTTGGGTTGAGGTGGTCTCGAATGTTGGCCGGGCTGGGATGGACCCGGCCTTCGGCCGAGGTGGCCTCAAGCGCCGGCCGGGCTGGGATTGGTTTGGTTAGTGGGCGCCTCTGGCGCGGTTGATGGTTTCTTCCAGGATGTCGAGGTGTTCCGGGGGGAGGTGGGCCGCCAGGTAGCCGTCCGGGCGGACGAGCAGGATTGTGTGGGCGGTTGCGCCCGGGTATTCCGGGGTGACCACGAGTTCGGCCGGGGCGGTGAGTTTGTCCAGGCGGGCGCGGAGTCTCGGCATCAGGCCCGCTTCGCGCCAGCGGTCGCCGTGCCATACCTCTATGCCCGGGGCGATCAGTAGCACGACCAGGCCGCGGTCCAGGCACTCCGTCAGCCAGCCGTCGGCGCCGTCCGCGCGGACCACCGGGACGTCCTTGATCCACTCGCCGACGCCCGGGCCCGGGGTCAGCAGCGGTGAGCCCGAGTAGTCGGGGCCCGACGTGTTCGCGGCCGGACCGCGCGGGTCGAGCCGGCGCAGTGTGGTGCCCTTCCCGCGCGCGCCCATCAGGGTCAGCCGGCGGCCGACCTTCTGGGTGGGGGTGGTCGGCGCGAGGAAGTGCAGCGCGTCCTCGCCGAGCGCGAGCCGGCGGCGGGCGGCGCCGCGGCGCTCGCCGTGATACGTCTCCAAGAGCCGTATCGGGGCGTATCCGCGCAGTGTGAAGGCCAGCTTCCAGGCCAGGTTGCGGACGTCCTGGAGGCCGAGTTCGACCGCGTCCGCGGCGGACGGGTGGACCAGGTGCGCGGCGTCCCCGGCGAGCAGTACGCGGCCGACCCGGAACCGGCGCGCGAGCCGCTGGTGCACCTCGTACTCGCCGCTCCACAGCAGATCGTGCGCGGGATCCTCGGCCGAGTCCGCGTCGGGCGCCAGCGCGTGGAGGGTGCGCAGCACGGACCGGACCCGCGCGGCGACCCGCTTGGGGTCGGCCAGGTCGCCGGTCACCTGGATCACCCGGGTCTCCTCGGCGGCCTTGGCGACGCCGTGCGCCATCGGGAGCTGCCAGGTCAGGCGCCACACGTCGTCGGGCAGCGGCTGGGCGAGGACCGTACCGCCCTTGTGGAACGGCGGATCCACGAACAACCACGGCGTGGCCGGCCCGTTCGGATCCGGGCTCGCGGGTTCGTCGGCGAGCGAGGGGTCCGGCGGCACCAGCGACGTCGCGGTGATCCGGCGCGGCAGGTGCACCTTCACGTCCGCGCACAACAGCCGGTCCACCCGCGGCCGGCCGGGAAAGCGCACGTCGACCGAGCGCCGAACGGCGGAGCGGGCCCCGTCGCACGCGACCAGCCACTGCGCGCGCCACTTGACCGGGCCGCCCGGGCCGCGCGCGCGCAACGTGACCGAGGTCTCGTCCTGGTCGACGCCCTCGATCCGGTGCCGCCACGCGGTGGTCACCAGCGGGCTCGCGTGCACCGCGTCCAGCAGGGCACGCTCCAGGCGCTGTTGGGAGAGCCCGTAGCGCACCGGCGCCTCGGGCTCGGTGATCGCCTGCGGCACGTCCCGGCCGCGTCGGCGTATGCGCTGCACACCCCACGGTTCGGCGGCGCCGTCGAGCCGGGTACCGGTGAGGTCGTAGACGAAGGCCAGCATCGCGCCGTCCAGGCCGCAGGCGCGCGAGCCCGCGCGCGGGGTCCCGTTGCCCGAGTCCACCACCACCGAGCGCACCCCGCGCCCGGCCAGGGCCAATGCGGCGGCCAGGCCGGCGGGCCCGGCGCCCGCGATGATCACCGAGTCCGCGCGCGGAGTGTTCCCCGCCATCGTGGCCCCCCAAGCGTTGCAAGACGTTCGTACTCGATGCCCATCATCCGGCACGGGGGCCCTCGGACGACGAAGCGACGCCCCGCGGGTGGCGTGCACCGCGGGGCGTCGGTCGTTGGGTGTGCCGGTGGGACGGCGCGTGGGGCGGTCGGTCAGACGGTGATCGCGTCGCGCGACAGGGCGCCCGCGTCCGGCGGCACGACGGCCGGCGGCTTGCCCTTGCGGGACGTGCGCAGCCGGCGCTCCAGCCAGGTCGCGAACGCCGACAGGATCATGCACATCGCGATGTAGATGGTGCCGACGATGATCGTGACCGGGATGAACGGCATGTTGTAGTCCTGGTAGCCGCCGATCAGCTTGGCCGCCGCGAGCAGTTCCGGGTAGGTGATCAGGAAGCCGAGCGAGGTGTCCTTGAGGGTCACCACGATCTGGCTGATGATCGTCGGCAGCATCGTCCGGATGCCCTGCGGGACCAGGATCATGGTCATCACCTGGGTCTTGCGCATCCCGATCGCGTACGCGGCCTCGCTCTGCCCCTTCGGCACGGCGAGGATGCCCGCGCGGATGTTCTCCGCCTGCACGGTCCCGTTGTAGAGGGTCAGACCCACGACCAGCGGCCACAGCGGATCCCAGGTCCACCAGCCCTGGCTGCCCGGGATGAGGTAGAGCATGAAGATCAGGACCAGCAGCGGCATCGCGCGGAAGAACGTCACGATCGTGGTCGCGACCCAGCGCACCACCTTGTGATCGGACAGCCGGCCGGCGGCCAGGAAGGCGCCGAGAACGATCGAGAAGACCGCGGCCAGCGCGAACGCCTTCAACGTGGACTTGAGCCCGTCGAAGATGAACTCCTGGACACCGCTGTACTGGAACGGGTCCCACTTGGCGGCCTCGAACTGGCCGGTGTCCTCGAACCGGACGACCACGAAGACCAGGAAGGCGGCGAGCGCGAGGCTGCCGAGCACGCCCACGATCAGGTTGCGCCGGCGCGCCTTGGGGCCGGGAACGTCGAACAGGACGCTCGCTTCGCGGCTCATCGGACCACCGCCAGCTTCTTCTCCAGCGCGGCGAGCAGCGCGCTCATGGTCAGGGTGATGACGAGATAGCCGACGGCGATCCAGGTCATGACCCACAGCGACTTGTAGCCGTTCTCCACCATCGTGGCCTGGGTGCCCATGAGTTCGGTGACGTTGAACGCGCTCGCGATGGCCGAGTTGCGGACCATCGCGATCAGCAGGCTGCCGATCGGCGGGATCGCCGCCCGCCCGGCCTGCGGCAGGACGATCTGGCTCAGCGTCTGGGTGAAGGACATGCCCAGGCTGCGGGCGGCCTCGGCCTGGCCGATCGGGACGGTGTTGATGCCCGACCGGATCGCCTCACAGATGAACGCGGCCGTGTACGCGCTCAGCGCGATCACCGCGAACTGGAAGAACGACAAGTTGAAACGCAGCTTGGGGAAGCCGAGAGCGACGAAGAAGAAGATCAGCGTCAGCGGGGTGTTGCGAAAGAGCGTGACATAGGCGGTGCCGAACCAGCGCAGAGGCGGCACCGGCGAGACCCGGCACGCGGCTATCAGCGTGCCGAGCAGAAGCGACACGATCCCACAGACGACGGTCAGCTTGAGCGTTCCGACGAAGCCGTCTTGCAAGAGGTCCCAGTTGTCCTGGACAACTTCGAGCATCGTGATCGAGCCCTCCTCTCCGTGATCGTGGGTTCAGGGGTGATGGGGCCGGCCCGTGCCCCTGGACGCGCCGATCGGCGAAAGAGGGGAGGCCGCGCGCCGGCCGGTCCGGGGGGAGCCCGGACCGGCCGGTCGGATTCGCCGGTGGCGAACGATCAGGAGCGGACCAGCGCCGGGATGGCCGGGGCGGCCGAGCCGGAGAGGCCGAGCGTCGCGTTGTACGCCTTCAGCCAGTCGCCGTTCTTCTCGTGGTTCTCCAGCGCGTCGGTCACCGCGTTGCGGAAGACCGCGTCGTCCTTGTTCAGACCCACGCCGTAGTTCTCGGTCGTGAACGGCTCGCCGACGACCTTGAGCGCGCCCGGGTCCTTGGCCGCGTAGCCCTTGAGGATCGCGTCGTCCGTGGAGACCGCGTCGACCTGGTTGGACAGCAGGCTCTCGACGCACAGCGAGTAGGTGTCGAAGACCCGGGTGGTGGTGTCGGGGAAGTTGTTCTGCAGGTTCTGCAGCGGGGTCGAGCCCTTCGCCGAGCAGACCGTCTTGCCCTTGATGGTGTCCTTGCCGGTGATCGCGTTCTCGTTCTTGCGGACCAGGAGCGACTGGCCGGCGATGTAGTACGGACCCGCGAACGACACCTGCTGCTTGCGCTTGTCGGTGATGCTGTAGGTGCCGACGTAGTAGTCGACGGTGCCGTTGACGAGCTCGTTCTCACGGTTCGTCGAGGCGATCTCCTTGTACTCGATCTTGTCCGGCGCGAAGCCGAGGTCGGCCGCGATCATCTTGGTGATCTCGATGTCGAAGCCCGAGTACTTGCCGGTGGCCGGGTCCTTCGAGCCGAGGAAGGGCTGGTCCGCCTTGACGCCGACGATCAGCTTGCCGCGCTTCTTGGCGTTGTCGAAGGTCTTGGAGCCGGTCAGCGCGACGCCCTCCTTCGCGGTGTAGGACGGCAGCTCGGGCTTGGTGGCGCCCGGGGCACCCGCGGTGCCGCCGCCGGTGCCGCCCGGGGTCTTGGCCTCCGGCGAGCCGTCCTTGCCACACGCGGTGCCGAACAGGGCGAGCACGGCGATGCCGGCGATGGCGACGGATGAGCGCATCTTCATGATCAACGTCCTTGGGTGAAAGGTGTGCGTGACTGACGACAGCTGAACTGCGTTCCGCGTAGCGGGCGTTGCGAGGTCGGGCGCGCTGGGGAGCGCCCGGGCTCGCTCAGTGGTGCAGGATCTTGGAGAGGAAGTCCCGAGCACGGTCGCTGCGCGGGTTGCTGAAGAATTCGTCGGGCGTGTTCTCCTCGACGATGCGGCCGTCGGCCATGAAGATCACCCGGTTCGCGGCGGAGCGCGCGAAGCCCATCTCGTGGGTCACCACGACCATCGTCATGCCCTCGCGGGCCAGGTCGCGCATGACCTCGAGGACCTCGTTGATCATCTCCGGGTCGAGCGCCGAGGTGGGCTCGTCGAAGAGCATCACCTTCGGCTCCATCGCCAGGGCGCGGGCGATCGCCACGCGCTGCTGCTGGCCACCGGAGAGCTGGGCGGGGTACTTGTTCGCCTGGCTGCCCACGCCGACCCGGTCGAGCAGCTCGTGCGCGCGCCGGTTGACGACCTCGGGCTTCTCGCGCCGGACCTTGAGCGGGCCGAGCGTCACGTTCTGCAGCACGGTCTTGTGCGCGAAGAGGTTGAACGACTGGAAGACCATGCCGACGTCCGAGCGCAGCCGGGCGAGCTCGCGGCCCTCCTGCGGAAGCAGGTTGCCGTCGATGGTGATGCTGCCCGCGTCGATCGCCTCCAGGCGGTTGATCGTGCGGCACAGCGTCGACTTGCCCGATCCGGACGGACCGATGACGACGACGACCTCGCCCTTGTGGATCGTCAGGTCGATGTCCTGCAACACGTGCAGGTTGCCGAAGTGCTTGTTGACGCCCGTGAGCACGACGAGGGGCTCGCCGGAGTGCGCGTCCTTGGTGGTGTCGCTCTTCGTGAACACCGGCGGCTTCGGTGCGGTGTCAGAGGCATCCGTCGTCACGATGGCGGGCTCCGTCCAGAGTCGTCCCGTATCTTTTTGCGCGACCGGGTGGCAGGTGGGTTCGAGGGTCTCCCGGCGACGCCGGGTGGTGCGTGACACTAGGGCAGGCGGCACCCCCCCAGTCAGTGCACTTGAGCTTGACTTGAGGTCAAGAGTCGGTAACGAACCGTCGGATGTGAGGAACCACGTGCGCCTCCTGCTCGTCGAGGATGATCTACGAGTCGCCGCACCGTTGCGCGCGGTGTTGGGCCGACACGGCTTCACCGTGCGGCACGCCACGACCGGCGAGGAGGCCCTCGCGGCGATCGACGACGTGCCCGACGTCGTGCTGCTCGACCTGTCGCTGCCGGACCACGACGGCTTCGAGGTGTGCAGCCGGATCCGGCGGCTGTGCGACGTTCCGGTGATCATGGTGACCGCGCGCGCGGACATCCGATCGCGCATACACGGCCTCAACCTGGGTGCCGACGACTACGTCACCAAGCCGTACGACATCGGCGAACTCCTGGCCCGAATACACGCGGTGAGCAGACGTACACGCACCGACGCCCCCGCCCCGGAGGGGCCGCCGGCGCCGAAGGGCCCCGGCTGTATCGAGCTGGACCCGGCCACCCGCAGGGTCACCGTCGGCGGCACCGTCGTGGTGCTGACCCGCAAGGAGTTCGACCTGCTCGCGCTGCTCGCCCAGCGCCCGGGGGTGGTGTTCCGGCGCGAGCAGATCATCAGCGAGGTCTGGCACACCAGCTGGGCCGGCAACAACCGCACGCTCGAAGTGCACGTCGCGTCGCTGCGGTCCAAGCTCGGGAACCCCGCGATCGTCGAGACGGTGCGCGGTGTGGGCTACCGTGTCGTTCCCGAAGCCTGACCCCCCGGCCTCCTGACGGATCGTCACCAGCTCTGTGCGTACCCGCCTGCTCGCGTTGCTCCTGACCCTGATGACCGCGGTGCTGATCGCGCTCGGCATCCCGTTGGCGATCTCGCGCGCGTCGGCCCACCAGCAGGAGCTCATCCGGGACCGGGTGGACGACCTGACCCGCTTCGTGTCCGACACCCAGCTGACCGTGGTCTCCGACACCGTGCGCGCGCAGTCCGACACCGGCGAGCCGCCCGGGCCGGACGCCACCGATCTCGACATGCTCCGCTCGGAGCTGGAGCGCTACGAGGACGTCTACGGCATCCGGGTCGGCGCGTTCGATCGGCGCGGCCAGCCGATCGCCGTCTCGCATCACGGATTTCGGGTCGACCCGCACTCGCCCGCGTTCACCGACGCGCTCGCCGGGCGGCGCAGCGACGACCCCGGGCAGGTGTGGCCCTGGCAGCGCGACCGGATCGTGGTCGCGGTCCCGGTGATCCACCGCGGCGACGTGGTCGCGGTGGTGCTCACCGACTCGCCGACCGGGCGGATGCGCTCGGGCATCCAGCGGGCGTGGCTGATCCTCTTCGTCGGCGAGGTGGTCGCGGTGCTCGCCGCGCTGCTGCTCGCGAACCGGCTCACGGGGTGGGTCCTGCGGCCGGTCCGGGTGCTCGACTCGGTGACCCACGAGATCTCCACCGGCCGACTCGGCGCGCGCGTCGCCGGGGCCCAGGGCCCGCCCGAACTGCGGCGCCTGGCACGCTCGTTCAACGAGATGGCCGATCACGTGGAGACCGTCGTCGACCAGCAGCGGGCGTTCGCCGCCGACGCGTCGCACCAGCTGCGCAATCCGCTGTCGGCGCTGCTGCTGCGGATCGAGGAGCTGGGCCTGTCGCTGCCGCCGGGCCACGGCGAGACCCTCGACGGGGTGCGTGACGAGGGCCGTCGGCTCACCCACGTCCTGGACGAACTCCTGGAGTTGGCGCTCGCCGAGAACGCCCGTCCGTCCGCGCGGGCGGTCGACGTCGCGGCGCTGGTCCACGAACGGGTGGACGCGTGGCAGCCGCTCGCGCGTACGCGCGGTCAGCGCTTCGAGCAGGAGGGACCGCTCGCGCTGACCGGCAACGTGGACCCGGTCACGCTGGGCAGCGCGCTGGACGCGATCTTCGACAACGCGCTCAAGTTCGCCCCCGACGACAGCACGGTCACCGTCGCCTGCTCGGCCGTCGGCAGCGAGGTCGAGATCCGGGTCAGCGACCGCGGTCCGGGCCTGACCTTCGAGGAGATGCGGCGGGTGGGGGACCGGTTCTGGCGCAGCCCGCGGCACCAGAACGTGGACGGCTCCGGGCTCGGCCTGTCGATCGCGCGCACTCTGCTGGGCGCAAGTGGCGGGACCATCGACTTCACCGCCCGCGAGGGCGGTGGCCTCACGGTCACGCTGACGGTGCCGCGGGCCGACTGAGGTCGGCGGCCTCCCGCTCGGGGACGGACCGGACGGACCGGACCCGACCGACCGCCGGCGTCACTCGTTCACCCGACACTGCGGTGCCCGCGGCTGAGGCAGTCCCAGCGGGCGCAGGCGCGAGTCGTAGGCGCGCTGCCAGTCGCCGTTGGCGATGTGCCGGTTCAGCGCTCCGCACACCGCCTCCGCGAGCGCCATGTCGCCCTTGCTCAGGCCCACTCCGTACGGCTCGTCCGAGAACGGCCGGCCCAGGATCCGCAGCTTCCCCGGGTGCTGCGCGACGAAGCCGGACAGGATCGCGTCGTCGGTGCTGACCCCGCGCACGCCGCCGGCCAACAGCTCGTCCACGCACTCCGAGTACTTGCCGCGCTCCTCGACCTTCATGGTCGGGAACTCGGCGCGGATCCGCAGCGCCGACGTCGACTCGCGCACCACGCACACCGCGCTGTTCGCGAGGTCTTCCGGGCCGTCCACGTTCGCCTCGTCGTCGCGGACCAGGAAGTCCTGCCCGGCGATGAAGTAGGGCCCCGCGAACGAGACCTTCTGCGCGCGCGCCTCGTTGATCGTGTAGCTCGCGACGACCAGGTCGACCTGACCGCTGGTGATCCGGTACTCGCGGTTCTGGGTCTCCACGTCCATGAACGTGATCCGGTCCTTGAAGCCGAGGTCGCCGGCGATCATCCGCGCGACGTCGTCGTCGAAGCCCTGGTACGCCTGGTCGCCGGTGCGCACGCTCCAGCCCGGCTGGTCCGGCTTGACCCCGATGATCACCTGGCCGCGGGCCTCCATCGCCCGGTAGGTCGGCGACTGCTTGCGCAGGTTCGCGAACGGGTCCGGGGCGTGCGTCCCGCCCTCGGCCCGGTTGTTCTCGACCGCCAGCCACGACGCGCCCACCGCGACCAGCAGGAAGGCCAGCGCGGCCGGCAGCGCTATTCGGGTGCGCCGCCACCGGCGACCGCGCCCGGTCGGGCCGGACGGCGGTTCCTCGGGCGGCGGTTCGCCGGCGAAGGTCGCCTCGACGTCGTCCTCGCGCCCGCGCGGCGGCAGCGGATCGCCGCCCCACGTGACCGGCACCGAGTCCTGGACGACGCGCGTCAACAGCGCGTCGGTCTCCTTGGCGTCCAGGCGCCGGGCCGGGTCCTTGCGGAGCAGGCCCATGATCACCGGCTCCAGCGGACCAGCGTGCCGCGGCGGCGCCGGCGGCGCGTTCACGACCGCGTTCACGACCTCCACGGGAGAGGCCCGCCGGAACGGCGCGAGCCCCTCGACCATCTCGTACAGCGTCGCGCCCAGCGACCACAGGTCGGACGCCGGATCGAGCGCGTCCGGCCGCTCGGCCAGGGTGTGTTCGTCCGCCGCGTCGGTCAGCACGCTCGGCCGGGCCCTGGAGAACTGTTCCGCGCGCTCGGGCGCGAGATAGCCCGGGGTGCCGAGCAGTTCACCGAACTGGGTCACCTGGGGCGCGTCGGCGAAGGTGGCGATCCCGAAGTCGGTGAGCACCACCCGGCCGTCCATGCCCAGCAGCACGTTGGCGGGCTTCACGTCGCGGTGCAGGACTCCCTTGGCGTGCGCGGCGCGCAGCGCGCGCAGCACGTCCAGGCCGATCCGCGCCGCCTCGGCGTGGTCGAGTCGCCCCTCCGCGCGGATCACGTCGGCCAGCGAGCGCGAAATGACCAATTCCATGACGATCCACGGCAAACCGTCCTCTTCGAAGACGTCGTGGACCGTCACCACGTTCTCGTGGCGGATCCGTGCGGCCGCGATCGCCTCGCGCTTGCTGCGCTCCAGCCACGAACGCTGCGATCCCGAGTCCAGGGACTTGGGCAGCAGCAGTTCCTTGACGGCGACCTCGCGACCCAGGGCGGTGTCGACGGCCAGCCAGACCTCGCCCATACCGCCTCGGCCGAGACTGCGGCTCAGGCGGTAACGGTTGTTCAGTATTCGGCCGATCTCCCCCTCGGACACCGCGGTCGCACCCTCCTCCCGAGCAAGCGGGCCTGCCTGACCAAGTGTGCGGCCTTCCCCCCGGTCGGCTCACAGCGTCGGCCCGGTGACCGTGTCACGGTCTGGCCTCGAGGCTCAGAGCGTAGATGTCGGTCCCGAACACGTTGACACGAACCCAGCATGTGCCATCGGGACCGTTTCGCGCGACGCCATCGGCATCACGATCTGTCCCATCACGGTTTCACCGATTTGTACCATCGCTCGGCACCCTCGTGAAGGGGCAGCGGGTCGGTGAAGATCGCCGTCCTGGGATCGACCAACTGGGCGGCGTGCACCTCGCGTCCGATCGCCTCGCGGTTCTCCATCACCGTCTCGGTCACCCGCCTGATCAGCGCGGGGTCCTGCGCGGCCGTCGTCACCAACAGGTTCGGCACCGCGATGGTGGCGGTCTCGGCCCCACCGGGATAGGCGTCCGCCGGCACCACGGCCTCGCGGTACACCGGCCCGTACCGCTCACGCAGCCGGTTCGCCAGATCGCCGAGCTTGACCAGCCGCACCGACCACTTCGCGGCCAGGTCGGCCACCGCCCCCGTGGGCAGCCCGCCGGACCAGAAGAAGGCGTCGACGGAGCCGTCCCGCAACCGCTGGGTGGCCTCCGCGATCCCGATCCGGACCGGCTCGATGGCGTGCTCCATGTCGGCCATGCCGACCTCGCTCAGCAGCCGGCGCGTGATCAACTCCACGCCGGACCCGGGCAGGCCCACGACCACCCTGCGCCCGCGCAGGTCGCCGATGTTCTGCACCGGCGACCCGGCCGGCACCACGAGTTGGACGTAGTCGTCGTACAGCCGCGCGACCGCGCGCAGTTGGTCGCGATCGCCCGGCCCGAGGTCGGCGACCGCGTCCGACGTGGCGATCCCGAAGGTGTCGGAGCCCGCGATGACCCGGCGCAGGTTCTGCACCGAGCCCCCGGTCTCGTTCACCGTGACCTTGACCTTGAGGTCCGCCGACAGCCGCGGTCGCAACAACTCGCCGTAGCGGTGGTAGACCCCCGTGGGCACGCCGGTGGCCAGCGAGACCGGCCCACCGTGCGGCGCCTCGTCGTCGCTCGAGAGCACCGCGTACGTCCCGACCAGGCACATCAGCACGAGCGTCGCGACGACGGCACGCACCAGGCGGGGCCGGCGCGCGCACGCGTCGCGGATGGAAAGGGGGACGAACGACAAGGAGGGCACGGCGGCGATATTGCCATGGAGGCGGGCCACGCGCGTCGGTGCGCAAACCCCGTACCCTGTCGGGTGTTATGACTGCGCGAAGCTATGAGGTCCGCACCTACGGGTGCCAGATGAACGTCCACGACTCCGAGCGGCTGTCCGGCCTGCTGGAGGACGCGGGTTATGTCCGCGCACCCAAGGGGGAGCCGGCCGACGTCGTCGTCTTCAACACGTGCGCCGTCCGCGAGAACGCGGACAACAAGCTGTACGGGAACCTCGGCCATCTCGCGCCCGCGAAGGCCGAGCGGCCCGGGATGCAGATCGCGGTCGGCGGGTGCCTCGCGCAGAAGGACCGCGACACCATCGTGCGCAAGGCGCCGTGGGTCGACGTGGTCTTCGGTACGCACAACGTCGGCGCGCTGCCGGTGCTGCTGGAGCGGGCCCGGATCGAGCAGGAGGCCCAGGTCGAGATCCTGGAGTCGCTCGACGTCTTCCCCTCCACGCTGCCCACCCGCCGCGAGTCGGCCTACGCCGCGTGGGTCGCGATCTCCGTCGGCTGCAACAACACCTGCACGTTCTGCATCGTGCCCGCGCTGCGCGGCAAGGAGAAGGACCGCCGGCCCGGCGACGTGCTCGCCGAGATCGAGACGCTGGTCGGCGAGGGTGTGATCGAGGTCACCCTGCTCGGTCAGAACGTCAACGCGTACGGCTCGGACATGGGCGACCGCGAGGCGTTCTCGAAGCTGCTGCGCTCGTGCGGGCGGATCGAGGGCCTGGAGCGCGTGCGCTTCACGTCGCCGCACCCGCGCGACTTCACCGACGACGTGATCGCGGCGATGGCCGAGACGCCGAACGTGATGCACCAGCTGCACATGCCGCTCCAGTCCGGCTCGGACGCGATGCTGCGCGCGATGCGCCGCTCCTACCGGCAGGACAAGTACCTCGGGATCATCGAGCGGGTGCGCGCCGCGATGCCCGACGCGGCGATCTCCACCGACATCATCGTGGGCTTCCCCGGCGAGACCGACGAGGACTTCGAGCAGACCCTGCACACCGTGCGCGAGGCGCGGTTCGCGGCGGCCTTCACGTTCCAGTACTCCAAGCGCCCCGGCACCCCGGCCGCCACGATGGACGGCCAGGTGCCCAAGGAGGTCGTGACCGAGCGCTACCAGCGGCTGCTCGCGCTCCAGGAGGAGATCTCCTGGGCGGAGAACCGCACCCAGGTCGGTCGCACCCTGGAGGTCCTGGTCGCCGAGGGCGAGGGCCGCAAGGACCACGACACCGCGCGGCTGTCGGGGCGGGCCCCCGACAACCGCCTCGTGCACTTCGAGCGCCCCGAGGGCGGCGTGCGACCCGGCGACATGGTCTCGGTCGAGATCACCTACGCCGCGCCGCACCACCTGCTCGCGGAGAAGCCGACCCTGGCGATCCGCCGCACGCCCGCGGGTGACGCGTGGGAGCGGCGGAACGCGGCACCGGCGGCCGGGCCCGGCGTCCTGCTCGGCATGCCGCAGATCGGCGCCCCTGCGGCGCCGGCGGTCCCCGCCGCCGCGGCCTGTTGCGACTGAGTCGCGATCAGGAGAGGTTCCACCCCAGCATGACCGGCTCTTCGCGCTCGTAGCCGAGCGTGGAGAGCCGGGCCGTCTCCAGGCGGAACAGGCGGCCGTCCTCGGGCGGCAGCCCGAGCCAGCGCGCGGTCAGCACCCGCAGCAGGTGCCCGTGCGCGACCAGCACCGCGTCCTGCCCCGAGGCCAGGACCGGACGCACGCGGTCGAGCACCCGGTCCACCCGGCGGCCCACGTCGGCGATCGACTCGCCCGGGTGCTCGGCGTTGCCGGGGATCACCCCGTCGCGCCACAGGTACCAGCCCGGCACCGTCTCGCGGATCTCGTCCGTGGTGATGCCCTCGTAGCCGCCGTAGTCCCACTCGACCAGGTCCGGATCGATCCGAGTGCCGGTGATGCCGGCCAGTTCGGCGGTGTGCCGGGCCCGCGTCAGCGGGCTCACCAGCGCGAGCCCGAACCCGCGCCCCGCGAGCAGCGCTCCGGCGGCCTTGGCCTGCGCCTCGCCCTCGGGGGTCAGCGGGATGTCGGTCAGCCCGGTGTGCCTTCCGGACCTGCTCCATTCGGTCTCGCCATGTCTCACCAGCATCAGTTCACCCATGTGATCCATCCCATCATGTGCGTCGGGAGGCGTCTCGGCGGCCGCTTAGTACTCTCCCTGAATGCTCGTAGCCGCCGCGGTAGTCCCGTGCCCCCCGATGATCGTGCCCGAGCTGGCCCGCGGGGCCGTAGCGGAATTGGACGCCTTGCGCGCCGCGTGCGACCAGGCGATCGCCGCGCTCGCCGCGACCGCGCCCGACCGCCTCGTGGTGGTCGGGTCCGGGGCCGCCGACGCGACGCTCGACGACGGCGGGACCGGCTCCTTCGCGCCGTACGGGATCGACCTCGAGGTGACCCTCGGCGCCGGCGCCGCCGCGGACCTGTCGCCCGCGCTGACCGTCGGCGCGTGGCTGCTCGGCCGTTCGCCCTGGGCCGCCGACCGGATCGCCGCGGCACCGCGCCCGGCCCCGTGTCGGGGGCCGTGGTGGCCGCCGACGCCGATCCCGCGCACTGCGCGGCGCGCGGCCGCGACCTCGTGGCGGGCCCCGAGCGGGTCGCGCTGCTCGTCGTGGGCGACGGGTCCGCGTGCCGGACCGAGAAGGCCCCCGGCTACCTCGACCCGCGCGCCGAGCCGTACGACATCGCCGTGGCCGCGGCCCTGGCCGACGCCGACACGGCCGTGCTCGCGGCGCTGGACCCGGCGCTCGCGGACGAGCTGTGGGTGGCCGGGCGGCCCGGGTGGCAGGTTCTGGCGGGGGCGGCCGGTCCCGGCCGGAGCGGGCGGCTGCTGTACGCCGAGGCGCCCTATGGCGTGGGGTACTTCGTGGCGCTCTGGTCCTGAGCGCGCGCCCACGACGGAGCACACACGACAGAGGGCGGCGGCCACCGGAATCCGGTGGCCGCCGCCCTCACCCCGTCACACGGTGGGTTCCGCCGGGGGCTGCGCTGCCGGGGGAGGGGTCTCGGCGGGCGCGTCGGACGGCTCGCCGGCCTTGCCCAGGGCCTCCTTGGTCTTGTCCGAGGCGTCCCGGATCTTGTCGGTGTGCTTGCCGCCGGTCTTTCGATCGGCCACCTCGGCGGCCTTGTCGACGCCCTTGTCGGCCTTGTCGCCGTGCTGACCCAGCAGGTCCCCGGCCTTGGTCTTGAGGTTTTCGAAGACACCCATGTCCTGCTCCTTCTCCTCGGATTCGCCCTCGGCGACCGGCTCGGCGGCCGCGTCCCCGGGGGCCCGGGGGGCGGGCGTCGTGACCGCCGCCTCCGCCGCGGCCGGCTCGGCTTCGGTGACGGCGTCGGCCGGCGTCTCGGGCCGGTCCTCGACCAGCGTGGCGGTGTCCGTGTCCGCCGCGTTGTGCGAGCAGCACGAGCCGCTCTCCTCCGACGTGCTCGGACGCCGCTTGAACCAGTCGAAAACACTCACAATTTCTCCTAGACCGTATGTCTGTGGTCGTTGTCGTGCATTTTGGGAGCGGCACACAGGGGACTCCGGCGAGCCGCCTGGAGTACATGGGTCGCCGAAGATCAACGAGGGCGAACGGTGCCGGTCACGACCTCGCGGGTGGCCGTACGCCAACGAGGGACGGCGATCCGGCAGACTTGGGGGGTGAGTCCCCGTGTCATAGCCGTCGTCGGTCCCACTGCGGCCGGAAAGTCCGATCTGGGTGTGGCCTTGGCCCATGCGCTGGACGGCGAGGTGATCAACGCCGATTCCATGCAGCTCTACCGGGGCATGGACATCGGCACCGCCAAGCTGACCGTCGCCGAGCGCGCCGGCGTCCCGCACCATCTGCTCGACGTCTGGGAGGTGACGAGCTCCGCGAGCGTGGCCGAGTACCAACGCGACGCGCGCGCCCTGGTCGACGACCTGCTGGCCCGGGGCCGGACGCCGATCCTGGTCGGCGGATCGGGGCTGTACGTCCGCGCGGTCCTCGACGACCTCGACTTCCCCGGGACCGACCCCGACATCCGGGCCCGCCTGGAGGCCGAGGCGGAGCGGATCGGGCCGGGTCCGCTGCACGCGCGGCTGGCCGGATTCGACCCGCCCGCCGCCGCCGCGATCCTGCCGGGCAACACCCGCCGGATCGTCCGCGCCCTGGAGGTCATCGAGCTGACCGGGCGCCCGTTCACCGCGACCCTGCCCACCCACACGTCGCTGTACGACAGCGTCCAGATCGGCGTGGACGTGCCCCGACCGGTCCTGGACGAGCGGATCACCGCGCGGGTGGACCGGATGTGGGACGCGGGCCTGGTCGAGGAGGTGCGCGAGCTGGAGAAGGTCGGGCTGCGCGAGGGCCGCACCGCGTCGCGCGCGCTGGGCTACGCGCAGGTGCTGCGGCTGCTCGCGGGCGAGTGCACCGAGGACGAGGCCCGCGAGGACACCGTGCGGACCACCCGCCGGTTCGCCCGCAGGCAGGACACCTGGTTCCGGCGGGACCCGCGGATCCAGTGGCTGGACCATTCGCGCCCCGATCTCCTGGAAGCCGCGCTCGGACGGGTGATCCGCCCCGACTAGGGGTGTTGCGGGTGGGGCGCACGTGGCACGGTGGGGGGTCCGTGAGACCCGCTCGGGGGAGGCCGTCGTGATCCGTACCGTTCGTCGCGCCATGGCGCTGGGCGCAGCGCTGGGGCTGGCCCTGACCGTTCCGGGGGTCGCGTCCGCGCATCCCGGCGAAACCCCGCCACCGCCGGCCAAGCAACCCGTCGCCACCGGGTGGGGCGGCGCGGTCTCCAGCGTCGACCCCGACGCCACCCGGATCGGCCTGGACGTGCTGCGGCGCGGTGGCAACGCCGTGGACGCCGCGGTGGCCACCGCGGCGGCCCTGGGGGTCACCGAGCCCTACTCGTCGGGCATCGGCGGCGGTGGCTACTTCGTCTACTACGACGCGCGCAGCCGCACGGTCCGCACGCTGGACGGGCGCGAGACGGCGCCGGCCGCAATGCGCGAGGGCGCCTTCCTCGACCCGGCCACCGGGCTGCCGATCCCGTTCGACCAGGGGGTCAACTCGGGCCTTTCGGTGGGCGTCCCCGGGACGCCGCAGACGTGGAACACCGCGTTGCGCAAGTGGGGCACCACCGACCTGCGCGCCGCGCTGCGGCCCGCACAACAGCTGGCCGAGCGCGGCTTCGTGGTGGACGCGACCTTCCGCGACCAGACCGCGGCGAACGCGACCCGGTTCGACGACATCACCCCGACCGCGAAGCTGTTCCTGCCGAACGGGCAACCGCCGGTCGTGGGCAGCGTGTTCCGCAACCCCGACCTGGCCCGGACCTACGACGAACTGGGCCGCAAGGGCGTCGACTGGTTCTACCGCGGCGGACTCGGCCGCGAGGTGGTGCGGACCGCGCAGCGACCGCCGGTGGCCCCGGGCGCCGACCGGGTCTTCCGGCCGGGCCTGATCGAGACCGACGACCTCGCCCGCTATCGGGTGCTCGACCAGCGGCCGACCAGGATCGACTACCGCGGGCTCGACATCTACGGCATGGCGCCCTCCTCGTCCGGCGGGTCCACCGTGGGCGAGGCGCTGAACATCCTGGAGACCACCGCTCCGCCCCGGATGGACGAGGTCGGCGCGACGCACTACTACCTGGAGGCGTCGCGCCTGGCGTTCGCCGACCGCAACCGCTACGTCGGCGACCCCGCCTTCGTCGACGTCCCGCTCAGGGGCCTGCTCGCGGACGGCTTCGCCAAGGAACGCGGCTGCCTGATCGACCCCGACCACGCGGCGGTGAGCCCGGTCCCGCCGGGCGACCCCACGGCTCCTTATCAGCGGCGATGCGCCCCGAGCGGCACGCCGGAGGCGACCGAGCCGATCGAGGGGCTGTCCACGACCCACCTGGTCACCGCCGACCGCTGGGGCAACGTGGTGTCGTACACGCTCACGATCGAGCAGACCGGCGGCAGCGCGATCACCGTGCCGGGCCGCGGCTTCCTGCTCAACAACGAGCTCACCGACTTCAACTTCGCGCCGCTGACCCCGGGCGTCCCCGACCCGAACCTGCCCGCGCCGGGCAAGCGGCCGCGCAGCAGCATGTCGCCGACCATCGTGCTCAAGGACGGCCGGCCGTTCGTCGCGGTCGGTTCGCCCGGTGGCGCGACGATCATCACGACCGTGCTCCAGGTGCTGAACGGGCGGGTGGATCGCGGGCTGACGCTGCCCCAGGCGGTCGCCGCGCCGCGCCTGTCGCAGCGCAACGGAGCCGCGACCGAGGTCGAGCCCGGGGTGCCCGCGTCGTTGCGGACGGCCCTCGAACAACGTGGGCACGTGCTCAAGGCCAACCCGGAGATCGGCGCCGTCGCCGCCCTCGAATTCCTCCCGGGCGGCCGGATCCAGGCGGTGGCGGAGCCTGCCCGCAGGGGCGGTGGCGCGGCCGGCGTGGTCCGACCCGAGAATTAGTACGATTAATAACAGGCCCCTTGCGATCGTCGCGTCCACCCGCGACGCGCCCTCGGCCCCGGCGGACGATCCCACCGGGGCCGATCGCGCGGGGCCCGGAGGGTGTGAACACACGCCCTAGACTTGCCGGGTGAGCACTCTGCACTTCTTCAAGGGTCACGGCACCGAGAACGACTTCGTGATCGTCCCGGACGCCGACGGCGAGCTGGAGTTGACGGCCGCCCAGGTCGCCGCCCTGTGCGATCGCCGGGCGGGCATCGGCGGCGACGGCCTGCTCCGGGTCGTGCGCTCGGCGAAGGATCCGGCCGCCGAGGCGATGGCCGGCGAGGCCGAGTGGTTCATGGACTATCGCAACGGCGACGGGTCGATCGCCGAGATGTGCGGCAACGGCGTGCGGGTGTTCGCGCGCCACCTGGTCGAGCGCGGCCTGGCCGAGCCGGGCGTGCTGCGGGTCGCCACGCGCGGCGGGGTCAAGGTCGTCACGGTGCCGGCCGAGGGCCCGATCACCGTGGACATGGGCGTGGCGCGGCTCCCCGACTCGGCCGGCATCGGCGTGGAGGTCCAGGGGCGGAAGCGGTCCGCGACCAACGTCGACATGGGCAACCCGCACGCGGTCGTGTTCGTGGCGGATCTCGCGGACGCGGGGCACCTGTACACCGCGCCCGCCGTGTCCCCGGCCGACGCCTATCCCGACGGCGTCAACGTCGAGTTCGTCGTGCGGCGCGCGCCGCGGCACGTCGCGATGCGCGTGCACGAGCGCGGCTCCGGCGAGACCCGGTCGTGCGGCACCGGCGCGTGCGCGGTGATGGTCGCCGCGGCGCGGGCCGACGGCGCCGAGCCGGCCGTCACCGGCGAGCCGGTCACGTACACCGTGGACGTGCCGGGCGGGCGACTGGTGATCACCGAACGGGTGGACGGCCACATCGAGATGGCCGGCCCGGCCGTGATCGTCGCCGAGGGACGGGTCGATCTCGCACTGCTGTGACCCGCGGCCGGCCGACGGTCGGCGCCGAGCGACGGCCCGGCCGAGCAGCCACCCGGCCGATCGCCCAACCGGTCGATCGGCCGACCTCTGTGCACGCCCGGTGCGCCGTGATAGGTCTTGCATGACATGGTCAAGCAAGCAGTGCCGGCATCGGGAGCACGAGCATGAGCAGCATGGACACGGCGAGGGTCACGACGCGCGCGGTCAAGAAGACGGTCGAGGCGGCCGGGGCGTTCTTCTTCGCGCCGGACACCGTCGCCCGCGGCGCGGAGCTGGGTTTCGACGGCGTGACGCTGTACATCGCCGGTCGCGGCGGAGTGCTGGGGGACGTCGACGACGACGCGGTGGTCACGGCCTTCCACCACTTCACCGCCGAGGCGCTGATCCCGCGGTGGGAGGCGGGCAGGAAACTCTCGCCGCCCGCGCGGACCGGCGAGCTGTACGCCGAGTGCGCGCGCGCGTGGGGCCGCGAGCACCTCGCGGACCTGCCGGACGTCGACCGGCTCGCGGACGTGACGACCCGGATCGTCCGGGCGAACGACCTCGGCGCGCTCGCGCCGCTGTACTCCGCCTGGCGGGCCGTACCTCTTCCGGATGACGCCCCCGCGCGGCTCGCGCAGAACCTGCAGACGCTGCGCGAACACCGCGGCGGGCTGCACATCCTCGCGCTCGCCGCGCACCGGCTGACGTCGGTGGAGGCCCAGGTCGCCGAGTCCGGCCGGTTCATGGGGTTCTACGGGCACCCGAAGCCCTATCCCGAGGTCACGGACGCGCTGACGGCCCGGCGCGAGGCCGCCGAGGAGCTCACCGACGAGCTGGTGGCCGCCGCCTACGCGGTCCTGGACGAGGCCGAGTCGACCGCCTTCGCGGCGCACGCCGAGGCCCTGGGCGCCCGGTTGGCGCACTGAGGATCCGGGTCGGTCCCGGTACCCGGGTCCGGGAGAACCCCTAGGTCGGCCCTGACCCGAGGTGGATGATCCGGGGGGTCCCTCCTGCCAGGGAAGGACCCCCGGGACCAGACGCCGGACCGACGCGGGGTGGCGGGCTGCTTCCTAGCCTGGAAGGGAGCGGGGGAGTGGTCGTGCGTTCGGGCCGCGCAACCCCGCCCCGACCCAAGGAGACCGCATGTCTGCCCGCAATCGTCGATTGGCCTTGTTGGCCCCGCTCGTCGCCCTTCCGCTCGTGCTGACCGCGTGCGACCTCGACGTGGACGTCGACGGTGCCGACGCCGAGGAGAAGACCGCCTCGTACGACGTCACCCAGAGCGTGCGCATGCTCAAGGTCGACAGCGCCGCGGGCAACGTGAAGGTGATCGGGGCCGACGTCAAGGACGTCAAGGTGACCGAGAAGCAGCACTACGACTCGACCGCGCCGACGACCACGCACAACGTGGACGCCAACGGCGTGCTCAACCTGGACTACGACTGCGCGAGCAAGAAGGCGTGCTTCGTGGCGTACGAGGTGACCGTCCCGCGCGGCACCGAACTCGACGTCCGCACCGACGCCGGCAACGTGACCCTGCGCGACCTGACCGGGACCCTGAACCTGCACACCAGCGCCGGCAAGATCGACGCCGAGGGTCTGACCTCGGCCAAGGTGATCGCGCAGACCAGCGCCGGATCGATCGACATGACCTTCACCAAGGCGCCCACCGACGTGGACGCGAGGACCAACGCGGGGCGCGCGACCGTGCGGGTGCCGGGCGGGCAGCAGTACGCGACGGACGTGTCCACCACGGTGGGCGACAGCGAGGTCAAGGTCTCGCGCAACGACCAGTCGCCGCACAAGATCAAGGTGCACACGGGGGCCGGCCAGGCGCGACTGCTGACCTCGTGAGGGTCGGCGGGTGGCCCGATCTCCCGGTCCGGGGCGGAATCGACCGAAAACCCGGATGCCTCTTCGCCGACCGTCGTGGGACCATCGTGACGGCCGCACACAGGGAATGGAGCGGCCCGCCGACTACGTTGAACAGGACGATATGACTTCTCGCTCTCACCGCACCGGAAACGACGACACGGACCCGATCCTCGACGGGGCCCAGGCCCTCGACGACGGGTCGGCCTTCGACGAATTCGGCGCGGGCGATGACGTCGGGACGGGTCCTGTCGACTACGACGGCGACCAGTTCGACCGCGAGGAGCGCACCGCGCTCCGCCGGATCGCCGGTCTCTCCACGGAGCTGACCGACGTCACCGAGGTCGAATACCGACAGCTTCGCCTCGAACGCGTCGTGCTCGTCGGCGTCTGGACCGACGGCACCGCCGCGGACGCCGAATACTCACTCAAGGAACTGGCCGCGCTCGCGGAGACCGCGGGCTCGGAGGTGCTGGACGGGCTGATCCAGCGCCGCGACAAGCCCGACCCGGCGACCTACATCGGGTCCGGAAAGGCCAAGGAACTGCGCGACGTGGTCATCGCCACCGGCGCCGACACCGTGGTCTGCGACGGTGAACTGACCCCGGGTCAGCTGATCCAGCTCGAAGACGTGGTCAAGGTCAAGGTCGTGGACCGCACGGCGCTGATCCTGGACATCTTCGCCCAGCACGCCAAGTCCCGAGAGGGCAAGGCCCAGGTCTCGCTGGCGCAGATGCAGTACATGCTGCCGCGCCTGCGTGGCTGGGGTGCGTCGCTGTCCCGCCAGATGGGTGGCGGCGGCGGTGGCGGGATGGCCACGCGTGGTCCCGGTGAGACGAAGATCGAGACCGATCGTCGGCGGATCCGGGAGAAGATGGCCAAGATGCGCCGCGAGATCGCGGACATGAAGAAGGCCCGCGACACCAAGCGGCAGGAGCGGCGGCGCAACGCCATCCCGTCGGTGGCCATCGCGGGTTACACGAACGCCGGCAAGTCCTCGATCCTGAACCGGTTGACCGGTGCGGGCGTGCTGGTGGAGAACGCGCTGTTCGCGACCCTGGACCCGACGGTTCGTCGGGCCGAGACGCCGAGCGGTCGCGGGTACACGCTGGCCGACACGGTCGGGTTCGTGCGGCACCTGCCGCACCAGCTCGTCGAGGCGTTCCGGTCCACGCTGGAAGAGGTCTCCGACGCCGACCTGATCCTGCACGTGGTGGACGGCTCCGACCCCACGCCGGAGGCCCAACTGGCCGCCGTGCGCGAGGTGTTCGCCGAGGTCGAGGCGCACAAGGTGCGCGAGATCGTGGTGATCAACAAGGCCGACGCGGCCGACCCGGAGGTGCTCGCGCGAATCCTGCGCCGGGAGAAGCACGCGATCGTGGTGTCCGCCCGCACGGGCCAGGGCATGGACGAGCTGCTCGAGCTGATCGACGAGGAACTGCCGCGTCCGGACGTCGAGGTCGAGGTCGTGGTGCCCTACGAGCGCGGCGACCTGGTCGCCAAGGTGCACGCGAGCGGCGAACTGCTGGCGACCGAGCACCGCGAGGTGGGCACGTGGCTGCACGCCCGGGTCGGCCGGCAACTCGCCGCCGAGCTGGAGCGGTTCGTGGTCGCCAAGCGCTGACCGGGAGACAGCCGATCGGGAGACACGGGTGAAGGCCCGGGTCGCACACGGAGGATCGTGTGCGGCCCGGGCCTTCGTCGTTTCCCCGGCGCCGACGGCCGGCGGCGCGTGGCGGGCGGTGCTCAGCGTTTGCGCTTGAGGTTCTCCAGCATCCGGCGGGCGTCCTGGCCCAGATACGGCCCGGCGATCCAGGTGTGCCCCGCGCCGCTCAGCGCGCTGTTGCCGATCAGCCGCAGCGGGCCGTCGGGGCCGTTCGCGTACCAGCCGCCGCCGCTCGCGCCGGCGGTCATCGAGCAACCGATCCGCAGCAGCGGCGGGACGCCGGGGTCCACCGTCATCCGGCGCGGGTCCTGGGTGCAGCCGTACATCCTGAGGCCGTCGTACGGCGGGTCCTGCGGATAGCCGTACGCGCTCGCGCGGGCCAGGTCGCGGGGCGCGTCGAACCACACCGGCACGGCGTGGCCGACGACCTCCTCCAGGCTGCGCGCGCTGCGGTCGGGGTTGCGGACCTCGACGACGGCGTAGTCGTAGGCGGTGGCCGGTGACGAGGTGTTCGTACCGCCGGCGCGCCACTGGTCGGACGTGGCCATCGAGGTCGCCCACCACTGGCCGAACGGGGCGACCGGGCCGGGGTTGCCGAGGTTGTCCAGGGTCGCCTGGCCGCTGCTGTTGAACGCGGGCACGAACTGCATGCTGGTGAACCACGTGCCGCCGCGGCCGGCGTGCACGCAGTGGCCCGCGGTCCAGACCAGGTTGCTGCGGCCGGGGTACTTGGGGTCGGCGACGACCGTGCCCGAGCAGGCGGAGGGGCCGTCGGGGGCCTCGAAGAACAGCTTGCCGACCGCGATGGTGCCGGTGTTGCCCGAGTAGGGGCGGGGCACCTCGTCGGCGCGCACGGGCGGTGGTTTGGCCTCGGCCACGATGTCGGGCAGCGGGCCCCGGCCGGTGGGTGCGCCGGATGGGCTCGGCGGTGCGATGGGCGCGGGCGGGCCCTCGTCGGCCCTGGGGTCCCGGGGCTTGGCGCGGCTCATTCGCTGAGGGGTCCAGTGCGCGGGATCGCCCGGATCCGCGAGGGCCTGCGGCCCGGTCCCGTTGCCGTCGGCGTTGCCGACGCCGCCCAGTGTCAGCGCCATGACGGTGCCCGTCACCAGCAACGACACCGCCACCGTCAGCGCGACGAACAGTGTGCGAACGCCGCGCGTCAAGCGCCTACCTCCCCGTGCGCCCCCCGTATATGACGGCTCGACAGTATCGGAGGGGCGTACGGCCGTGATCGGGCGGCGGTTCGGTCGTTGTTCACGCGGGGCTGTCGATCCGGCCGATTGTCACTCATTGTGGTGACAGTTTTGCCTTACGTCATCGTTCCAAAGTAAGCCTTACCTAAATCACGATCGCCCTGTGGAGGTGCCGCAGTCATGACCGCCGCCCTGACCAGGCCGGACGACCGCTCCGGTACCGACGATCCGGCGCCCGACGCGCCGGCGTTCGACAGCTCGCCCCGGGACGTCGGGGCGATCGGCCGGCAGCGGGCCGGCGACTTCGACGCGCCGGGCATCCTGCGCAGGCAGGCCGCCCGCGAGTCCTCGGCGCGGACCTACGCGCGGTCGCTGCCGATCGTGCCGGTCCGCGCCCGCGGGATGACCGTCGAGGGGGCCGACGGCCGGCGCTATCTCGACTGCCTCTCCGGCGCCGGCACGCTCGCCCTCGGCCACAACCACCCCGTGGTGCTGGCGGCGATCCGGGCCGTGCTCGACGCCGGCGCGCCGCTGCACGTGCTCGACCTCGCGACGCCGGTCAAGGACCGCTTCGTCGAGGAGCTGTTCGCGACGCTGCCCCCGGAGCTGGCTCGGGACGGGCGGATCCAGTTCTGCGGGCCGGCCGGCACCGACGCGGTCGAGGCCGCGCTCAAGCTGGTGCGGACCGCCACCGGGCGGCGCGGTGTGGTCGCGTTCACCGGCGCCTACCACGGCATGACCGAGGGGGCGCTCGCGGTCAGCGGCGACACCGCGATCCGGGACGCGACCGGCGCGGGCACCGGAGACACGATCCGGCTGCCCTTTCCGCAGACGTACCGCTGTCCGTTCGGGGCCGGTGGCGCCGAGGGCGAGCGGGTCGCCGCGCACTACGCGCGCTCGCTGCTGGCGGATCCGAGCGGCGGGGTGCCCACGCCCGCCGGGATGATCGTCGAACCGGTGCAGGGCGAGGGCGGGGTGCTGCCCGCGCCGGACGGCTGGCTGCGCGAGATGCGCCGGATCACCGCCGAGCGCGGCATCCCGCTGGTCGTGGACGAGGTGCAGACCGGCCTGGGGCGCACCGGCGCGATGTGGGGCGTGGACCACGCCGGCGTGGTGCCCGACGTCATGGTCATCTCCAAGGCGATCGGCGGCAGTCTGCCGCTCGCGGTGGTGGTCTACCGCGCCGAGCTCGACCGCTGGTGGCCCGGCGCGCACGCGGGGACCTTCCGCGGCAATCAGCTGGCGATGGCCGCCGGCCAGGCGACGATCGCGTACGTGCGCGAGCACCGGCTCGACGAGCACGCGGCCCGGATCGGGGCCCGGCTCGCGGATGCGCTGCGCGAGGTGATGGCGGGGCAGCCCGCGATCGGCGAGGTGCGCGGGCGCGGTCTGATGATCGGCGTCGAGATCGTCGAGCCGGACGCGGCGCCCGACGCGCTGGGCGCCCGGCCCGCGGCACCGCGGCTCGCGGTCGCGGTGCGGCGCGAGGCGCTGGGGCGCGGTCTGATCGTCGAACTCGGCGGGCGGCACGGCAGCGTGGTGCGGTTGCTGCCGCCGCTGACGATGACCGAGGTGCAGGCCGACGCGGTCCTGGAGCGGTTGGCCGACGCGATCGAGGCCGCCCGGGCCACGTACGCGACCGGGTCCGCCGGATCGGAGTCGGCGTGAACACCGCGCCGCCGGCCGTGCACCCGCCGGCTGCCGCGCTCGCGGGCGGGGTCGCGGGCGCCGACGCGCTGCGCGAGTTGGTGCGGGTGGCGCTTGCCGCGGTGGAGAGCGGGGCTCGCGCGCGCGGCGGCCCGCTGCCCGCGGGCGGCCCCGAGGGCGTCGCGGCCGAGGTCGCCCGGGTGTTGGGGACGACCGCCGGCGCGGCGCTGCCGGCCGCGCGGGGCTCGGCGGCGGCCGGTCCGAGTCCGAGCCCCGGCCCGAGTCCGAACCCGGGTCCGGATCCGCTGCCCGCGCTGGGCGTGGGCGAGTCGGTCGCGCTGCGCGAGTTGTCGACGCTGTTCGCGTGGGGGGCCGCCGATCCCGCCGACCCGCGCTGCGCGGGGCACCTGCACTGCCCGCCGCTGGCCGTCGCGGTGGCCGCCGACCTGGTGGCCTCGGCGCTCAACCCCTCGCTCGACTCGTGGGACCAGGCGCCGGTGGCCGGCGCGCTTGAGGTCGAGGTGGTCGCGGCGCTCGCGGGGCTGGTCGGCTTCGCGCCCGGCGCGGCCGGCGGCGTGGTCACCAGCGGCGGCACCGAGTCCAACCTGATGGGGCTGCTGCTGGCGCGGGACGGCCTGGGGCCGGGTGTCGGCCGGCGGCGGATCCTGTGTTCGCAGGCCGCGCACTTCTCCGTCCGCCGCTGCGCGGGGCTGCTCGGGCTCGGCGAGGACGCGGTGGTGACGGTGCCCGCGGGCGCGGACCACCGGATGGACCCCGTGGCGCTGGCCGACGCGTGCCGGCGGGTGCTGGCGGGCAACGACCGGATCGCCGCGATCGTGGCCACCGCGGGCACCACCGATCTCGGCGCGGTCGAGCCGCTGCCCGCGATCGCCTCGGTCGCGCGCGAGTTCGACACGTGGTTGCACGTGGACGCGGCCTACGGGGGCGGCGCGTTGTTCTCGGACCGGCTGGCCCCGCTGCTGACCGGCCTCGACGAGGCCCATTCGGTGGGCCTGGACCTGCACAAGCTCGGCTGGCAGCCGATCGCCGCCGGCGTCTTCCTGGTGCGCGACGCGGCCCTGCTGGAGCCGCTCGCGCAGCGCGCCGCCTACCTCAACCCGGACGACGACGAGCAGGCCGGCTACTTCAGCCTGCTGGGGAACTCGCCGCGCACGACACGGCGCGCCGACGTGTTCAAGATCGCGGTCACCCTGCGCGCCCTCGGCCGGACCGGCCTGGGCGCGCTGGTGGACCGCTGCCACGACCTGGCCCGGTACGCGGCCGACCTGATCCGCGCGCATCCGCGCCTGGAACTGGTCGCCGACCCCGTGCTCACCTCGGTCGTCTTCCGCTACGTCCCCGAGCGTCCGGTGGACGAGCGGGACACCGACCGGATCAACGCCGCGCTGCGCCGCCGCCTGCTGCACGAGGGGCGCGCGGTCGTCGGCCGGACCGAGATCGGCTCCGGGCCGGGCGCCGTCCGGCTCAAGCTCACCCTGCTCAACCCGCACGCGGGTGCCGCGGACCTCGACGCGCTCCTGGCGGCCGTGCTCGACGCGGGGCGCGCGGAAAGCACACAGCCGGGCTGACGCTCCGTCAAGAAGTGCCGTTCCCGCGCGCCTCGCACATTCGGGACCAAGCTCGCCAAACAATCGACATGGGCCGAATCTCCACATCACCACCGCACGCCATCAATGGGCATCGACCGTAGGGTCGACCGACACCACACGGAGCAGCGATGACCATCGCGGGTCCCGACCCGTCCGCCGTGCGTACGGACCCCCAAGCGGACCACCTCGACGCGCCGAACCCCCGGCACGCCGCCGACGGGGCGACCATCGAATGCCTGCTTCGCTGCTGGGTCCGCGAACGCGCGCTCCCGCGGCCGGAGACGGCCGTCCTGACGATCGCGCTGCCCGCCGTCGGGCAGACCGTGACGGTGCCCGTGCGCTACTGGTCGGCCGCCGGGTGGCACCGCTTCGGCACCCCGCACCTGGCGGGCGAGGGCGCGCTGAACGCGGTCACGCTCGCGCTCATGCTCGGCGACGAGGCGAGCGCGAGCGCGCCCGGCGCGGCGGGCGACGCGTGCGGCGACACCGCGATCCGGGTCGCCGACTCGGTCACGCACGCCGAGCGCTACATCGCGCACCGCCGCGAGCACCCCCAGGATCCGCCCGGGACCACGCCCTTCCTGGCCGCCGAGCAGTCGCTCGTGCTCGGCCACCCGATGCACCCCACCCCCAAGAGCCGGGACCGGCTCGACCCCGACGAGGACGCCGCGTGGTCGCCCGAGCTGCGCGGATCCTTCGCGCTGCACTGGTTCGCCGCAGACGCCGACCTGGTCGCGCAGGACAGCGCGCTGGAGCGCGAGGCCGCCGACGTGCTGGCCGAGTTCGCGGGCGACCTGCGCGCGCCCGAGGGCACCGTCCTGGTGCCCGTCCACCCGTGGCAGGCCCGCGACCTGCCGAGCCGCCCGCACCTGCGCGCGCTGCTGGACGCGGGCCGGCTGCGCGCGCTCGGTCCGGCCGGCGCCCCGTGGCACCCCACGTCGTCGGTGCGCACCGTGTACCGGCCGGACGCCGAGGTCATGCTCAAGCTGTCGCTCGGCCTGCGGATCACCAACTCGCGCCGGGAGAACCTGCCCAAGGAACTGCTCCGCGGCATCGAGGTGCACCGCCTGCTCCGCTCCGGCCTGGAGAACGAACTGCGGGCGGTACATCCCACGTTCGACATCGTGCGCGACCCGGCCTGGGTCTCGGTCGCACCGCCCGAGTCGTTCCCGAGCCGGGACCGGCCCGCGGCCGGCCTCGAACTCGTGCTGCGCGCCAACCCGTTCGGCCCCGGCGAGCGGGTCTCGTGTGTGGCCGCGCTGGTCGCCGAACGACCCGGGATCGGCCCGTCCCGGCTGGCCGAGTCCGTGCACGCGCTCGCCGGCCGGACCGGGCGCACCGTCGCCGCCGTGGCCGAGGAGTGGTTCGAGCGCTACCTCGCGACGGTCGCCGAACCGGTCCTGTGGCTGGATCGGCACGCCGGCATCGCCCTGGAGGCGCACCAGCAGAACACCCTCGTCCTGCTCGACGCGGACGGCCTGCCGGTGGGCGGGCGCTACCGCGACAACCAGGGCTACTACTTCCGCGCCTCGCGCACCGCGGACCTGGCCCGCAGGCTGCCCGCCGCGGGCGTCGCCAGCGACACGATCGTGGCCGACGAGATCGCCGACGAGCGGCTCGCCTACTACCTGGGCGTGAACAACCTGCTGGGCCTGGTGGGCGCGTTCGGCGCGCAGGGTCTGGTCGACGAGCACGTGCTGCTCGCGCGCCTGCGCGCGCTGCTGGCCCCGCACGCGGAGACCTCCGGCGCCGCGCGCTCGCTGCTGACCGATCCGCAACCGCGCTGCAAGGCCAACCTGATGACCCGGCTGCACGGACTCGACGAACTCGTCGGCCCCGTGGCGACCCAGTCGATCTACGTGCACATCCGCAATCCGCTCGCCGACGCCCCCGCGTGAGCCAGGTCCCTGGAGGTTTCGTCCCCGTATGCGCCCGTTGAGCCCGTCATTCCTCTCGTCCCGCGCGACCCCGCTCGCCGAGGCCGAGACCGTCCGACTCACGTCCCGACACCTGCGCGCCGGGCTGACCGGCCCGTTGACCGAGGCCGCCCGCTGGGGAGCCGTCCCGCTCCCGATCGGCCGGTTCTCCCTGCACGAGATCCACACCAAGCGCGACATCCCGCTCCTGCACACGTGGATGAACGACCCCGCCGTCGCCCGCTGGTGGGAACTCGACGGAGACGAGGAGGTCGTGCGGCGACACCTGGCGACCCAGGCCGTGCGCACGCACAGCAACTGCTACCTGGGCTGCGTCGACGACGAGCCGGTCAGCTACTGGGAGCTCTACCGTGCCGACCTCGACGAGCTCGCCCGGCACTACCCCGCGCACCCGCACGACGTCGGGATCCACCTCCTGCTCGGCCCCGCCGCGTGGCGCGGGCGCGGCATCGGCTCGCTGCTGCTGCGCGCGGTCACCGAACTCGTGCTGCGCGCGGCGCCCGACACCGCGCGCGTGGTCGCCGAGCCCGACGTGCGCAACACCGCGTCGGTGGCGGCCTTCGAGCGGGCCGGCTTCCGCCGCGCCGCCGACGTCGAACTCCCGGACAAGACCGCCGCGCTGATGATGCGGCACCGACCCGCGCGGGGAACGGGTGCCCGACCGTGACCGACCGCCTTCCCGCGCCGCGCCGGGCCGCGGATCCCGGCGCGGTCGTGTACGACCTCGTGGGCATCGGCATCGGCCCGTTCAACCTCGCGCTCGCCGCGCTGGCCGACCGGGTCGAGCCGCTGCGCACGCTCTTCCTGGACCGGGCCCCCGAGTTCAGCTGGCACCCGGGGTTGCTGCTGGACGGCACCACGCTCCAGGTGCCGTTCCTGGCCGACCTGGTCACCCTCGTCGACCCGACCAGCCCGTGGTCGTTCCTGGCCTATCTGCGCGCGCACGACCGGCTGTTCCCGTTCTACTTCGCCGAGCGCCTGCACGTGCCGCGGCGCGAGTACGACCACTACTGCCGCTGGGTCGCCCAGGCGCTGCCGGCCTGCCGCTTCGGCAGCGACGTGGAGTCCGTCGCCTGGGACGGCGCCCTGTACCGGGTCGAGTTCCGCGACACCGGCACCGGCGAGCGGCACCACGTGCACGCGCGGCACGTGGTGCTCGGCATCGGCACCGAGCCGGTGGTGCCCGCCCCGTTCGCGCGCCTGCTCGGCGAGCACGTGCTGCACGCGGCCGACTACCTCGACCACCGCGACGACCTCGCGGCGGCCGACGACGTCACCGTCCTGGGCTCGGGGCAGTCCGGCGCCGAGGTCTTCCTCGACCTGCTGCGTCGGCGCACCGGCCCGAGCCGGCGGCTCACCTGGCTGACCCGCTCGCCGGCGTTCGCGCCGATGGAATACTCCAAGCTCGGTCTGGAACACTTCACGCCCGACTACACGCGCTACTTCCACGGGCTCGCCGAGCCGGTCCGGGACCGACTCGTGCCCGCGCAGTGGCAGCTGTACAAGGCGATCAGCACCGACACGATCGCCGCGATCCACGACGAGCTGTACGAGCGCGGGATCGCCGGCGGGCGGGTGCGCGCGACGCTGATGCCCGACGTCACCGTGACCGCCGCGCGCGGCACCCGCGACGGCGTCGAACTGGGCTGCCGGCACGGCGAACAGGACCGTGCGTTCACCGTGCTCACCGATCGCGTCGTGCTCGCGACCGGGTACGCGCCGCGGCACCCGGCGATGCTCGACCCGCTGGAGGAACTCGTCGCGTGCGACGAGTCCGGGCGCTGGCTGATCGACCTCGACCACCGCGTCGCCCTGGCCGAACACGTCACCGGCGGGCTGTACACGCAGAACGCGGAGCTGCACACGCACGGCGTGGGCACGCCCGACCTGGGCCTGGGCGCGCACCGGGCCGCGACCATCCTCAATTCCGTGTGCGGCAGCGCCGTCTACCGACTGCCGATCCGCACCGCGTTCACCACGTTCGGCCTGGCCGCGGGCGACACCGAACCCCCGCGCCGGAGCCCCCGGCGGACCACAACCGACCCAGCAGAGGTACCCCATGTCGCAGTCGAACCCGGCAGCGGAGCCCATCGAGGCCGAACTGCCGCACCAGGACGCTCGACACGCCGCGCCTGAGCCCGAGTCCCGCGTCCCCGGCGCGCGGCACGGCGTCCCCTCCACCGACCCGAGCGTGTGGCGGCAGGTCAACCGGGACATGATCGCCAAGGCGCTCGCCGAGTTCGCGTACGAGGAACTGCTCACGCCCGTGGCCGACGGCGACCGGTACAGCGTCGACGTGTCCGGCGACGTGCACTACCGCTTCCGGGCCCGCCGCGGCGCGTACGACGCGTGGCACGTGGACGCGGCGTCGGTGGAGCGGGTGTGGGAGGGCGGCACCGACCCGGCCGAGGACATGCTGCAGTTCCTGCTCGACGCGCACACCGTGATCGGGCTGTCCGGGGACACCGCCGGCCACCTGGTGCGCGAGCTGACCGCGACGCTGTCCGCGGACGCCGCGACGACCGCGAGCGCGGTGGACGCCGCGACGCTGGCCGACCTGGGCTACGCCGAGCTGGAGGGGCACCAGACCGGCCACCCGTGGATCGTGCCCAACAAGGGCCGGGTCGGCTTCTCGGCGAGCGACGCGCGCGCGTACGCCCCGGAGGCCAGGCGCCCGCTGCGCCTGCCGTGGATCGCGGTGCATCGTGATCTCGCGGCCTACCGCGCCGTCCCGGACCTGACCGAACACCGCTTGTACGACGAGGAGTTGGACTCGCCGACCAGCGATCGCTTCCGCCGGGTCCTGGCCGGTCGGGGCCTGGCGCCGGACGACTACCTGTGGCTGCCCGTGCACCCGTGGCAGTGGGACGAGACGATCGCGACACTGTTCGCACCCGACCTGGCCGCCGGGCGGATCGTCCCGCTCGGCGAGGCCGATGATCGGCACCTCGCGCAGCAGTCGGTGCGGACCTTCCTCAACATCGACCACCCGGACCGACGCACCGTCAAGCTCCCGCTGTCCGTGCTCAACACGCTGGTCTGGCGCGGCCTGCCCAGCGAACGCACGCTCGCCGCGCCGGCGGTCACCCGATGGGTGCTGCGCCTGCGCGATTCGGACCCGTTCCTGCGCGACGAGTGCCGGGTGATCATGCTCGGCGAGACCGCCTCCGTCACCGTGCGCCATCCGGTCCTGGAGGAACTGCCCGGCGTCCCCTACCAATACCGCGAACTGCTCGGCACGATCTGGCGCGAGCCGCTCGCGCCGCGCCTGGACCCGGGCGAGCGGGCCCGCACGCTCGCGTCGCTGCTGCACGTGGATCCGGCGGGACGGCCGTTCGTCGCCGAGCTGATCGAGCGCTCGGGGCTCGCGCCGCGGGTGTGGCTGCGCCGGTTGTTCCACGCGATGCTCCCGCCACTGCTGCACTGCCTGTACAAGTACGGGCTGGTGTTCTCCCCGCACGGCGAGAACGCGATCGTGGTCTTCGACGAACACGACGTCCCGGTCCGGCTGGCGATCAAGGACTTCGTCGACGACGTCAACATCACCGACCGGCCGCTGCCCGAACTCGACGACCTGCCGGCCGACGTCGCGGCCGTCCTGCTGCGCGAACGGCCCGACTACCTGTGCCAGTTCATCCACGCCGCGCTGCTGGTGGGCCACCACCGCTACCTGGCCGATCTCGCCGCCACCCACCTGGGCGTCCCGCAGGAGGGGTTCTGGGCGCTGGTGCGCGAGGAGATCCTCGACCACCAGCGGGCCTTCCCCGAACTCAAGGACCGGTACGAGCTGTTCGACCTGCTCACCCCCCGGATCGACCGGCTGTGCCTGAACCGCAACCGACTGCTCCTCGACGGCTATCGGGACCGCCCCACCCGCCCGCACGTGAGCGCGCACGGCACGGTTCCGAACGCGCTGTGCATGTGAGGTATACGGCACGCTGTGCCGGGGTCGGGGACAACCTGTCCGGTTTGCCGATGGTGTGATACCCGTCACGGTGCCAGAATGCGGCGGGTGACCGACGCCGCCGAAAACGCGAGGCAACCGCTCAGGGTTGCCGCCGCTCAGGCCCAGGCGCGGCCGGGCGACATCCCCGCGAATGTCGCCACGGCCGCGCAGCTCGTGCGCTTCGGCTCCTCGGCGGGCGCCGATGTCGTGGTGTTGCCCGAGCTGTTCCTTTCGGGGTATGACCTCGACCTGTTCCGACCCGACGTGAAGACGTGCGACATCGTGCCCGGCGACACGCGCCTGGGCGAGCTCCAGGCCGCGTGCTACGCGACCCGCACGGTGGCGGTCGTCGGCGCGGCGGTGCGCCGCCCGGCCGGGCGGACCATCTCGCTCGTGGTGATCGGCCGGGACGGCGACGCGCACGTCGCGTACGACCGACAACACCTGTGGCGCGACGAACGCGAACTCTTCCGCCCGGGCGACCACGGCTGCACGATCGAGATCGCCGGCTGGCGGTTGGGCCTGGGCAGCGCGTACGACGTGAGCTTCCCCGAGCACGTGCGCGCCGCGGTGTACGACGGTTGCGACGCGTACCTGTGCCCCGGCGTGTATACGCGCGGCGACAGCGAGCACCGGCGCGACCTCTACTTCGCCGCCCGCGCACTGGAGAACACCTGCTACACGGTGGTCGCGAACCACATCGGCGACACCGCGCTCGGCCCCGCGTGCGGGCGCAGCGGCGTGTACGGGCCGGACGGGCGCGTGGTGATCGAGGCCGACGACGAGCGCGTGGACGTGGTCGTCGCGACGTTCCAGGACATCGAGATCGACGCCGCGCGGGAGTGCCTGACGATGCTCGAGGACCTGCCCAGGGCGCGCCGCAGGGCGGCCGGCGAGCGCCGCGAGACCATCAAACTCGATTGATCCGGCGACCGGCCGATGCTGGAAACCGCGTGCGCGACGCCCTAGTCTCGCCAGACCACCGTGACCTACCGATGGGTAACGGGCCGGCCGCAACGACGAGAGGGGAGCGCTCGTGCGCACAACTCGCAGGGCGATCGCGGGACTTGCCGCGCTGACGGCGCTCGTCGCGCTGTCCGCGTGTTCGGACGACTCGGGCGGCTCCGGGGGCTCCGCCAACGCCGCCGACAAGAGGGCGGGCGCCGTCGGCGGGAACGACAAGGCCGGGTCGAACCCGTCCGTGCTCCCCGTCGCGGCAAGCGGCGCGACGTACGTGGCGCTCGGCGACTCGTACGCGGCGGGCGTGCAGATTCCCACGATCGTCCCCGACGCCCCGCCCGGGTGCAGCCGCTCGCAGAGCAACTACGCGCACCTGGTGGCCCGGCAGAAGAACATCGCCGGCCTCGTCGACGCCACCTGCGGCGGCGCCAGGACCCCGGACATGACCGTCGGCCAGCAGAGCAAGGGCTCGCCCCCGCCGCAGTTCGACGCGCTGCGCCCGGACACCGCGCTGGTCACCCTCGGGATCGGCGGCAACGACATCGGCTTCTCCGAGATCGTCACGATGTGCGTGATCCAGGGCCGCAGCACGACCTCCACCCAGCCGTGCACCGACAAGTACGCCGGCGGCGGCAACGACGAGCTGGCCAAGCGGATCGCCGACACCGCGCCCAAGATCGCCGCGACGATCGCGGGGATCAAACAGCGCTCGCCCAAGGCCCGCATCCTGGTCGTCGGCTACCCCACGATCCTGCCCGAGAGCGGCCCGTCCTGCCCCGCGCAGGTGCCGGTCGCCGAGGGTGACCTGCCGTATCTGCGCAAGGTGGTGCCCGCGCTCAACGACATGATCGCCAAGGAGGCGGCCAAGCAGGGCGCGGAGTACGTGGACACCTACACCGGCTCGGCCGGTCACGACGTGTGCAAGCCGGTGGGCACCAAGTGGGTCGAGGGGATCAAGCCCGAATCGCCCGGCGCCCAGGTCCACCCGAACGCGCTCGGCCAGGAGGCCATGTCCAAGGCGGTGCTCGCCAAGCTGGGCTAGGCCCTGCCCTGCCCTGCCCTGCCCCGCGTCGGGCCGGCCGCGGGGGCGGTGCCGGATCGGGCCGCGCGGTCGGTGATGTCGGTGCGACCATCTAGGCTTGTCGCCCGATGAGCGACTCCGATCGACCCGCGCTGACCGAGCTCCTGCACGCCGCCGTGACCGCCGTCGGCGGCGCGGAGCGACCCGGACAAGTCCTGATGGCCGAGGCCGTCACCGGTGCGGTCGCCCGCGCGGAGCACCTCCTGGTCCAGGCGGGCACCGGCACGGGCAAGTCCCTGGCCTACCTCGTGCCCGCCCTCGCCGCCCGCAGGCACGTCGTGGTCGCGACCGCGACGCTGGCGTTGCAGCGCCAGCTGGTCGACCGCGACCTGCCGCGCACGGTCGAGGCGCTGCGCCCGCTGCTGCGTCGCACGCCCACGTTCGCCACGCTCAAGGGCCGCAGCAACTACCTGTGCCTGCACCGGTTGCACGACGGGCCGCCCGACGAGGGCGACGTGCTGTTCGATCCGGCCCCGACGAGCAAGCTCGGCAAGGACGTGGTCCGGCTGCGCGACTGGGCCGACGAGACCGAGACCGGCGATCGCGACGACCTGAGCCCGGGCGTCAACGACAAGGCGTGGGCGCAGGTGTCGGTGTCCTCGCGCGAGTGCCTGGGCGCGTCCCGCTGCGCCTACGGCGACGAATGCTTCGCCGAGGCCGCGCGCGAGCAGGCCAAGCAGGCCGACGTCGTGATCACCAACCACGCGTTGCTCGCGATCGACGCGTTGGAGGACGCGCCGGTGCTGCCCGAGCACGAACTGCTGATCGTGGACGAGGCACACGAGTTCGCGAGCCGGGCCACCGGCGTGGCCACCGACGAGCTGACCCTGGGCGCGGTCGACCGGGCCTCGCGCCGGGCGGGCCGGCTCGCCAACGAGGGCGCGGTGGACAATCTGGACGCCGCGTCGGAGGCGTTCAGGAAGACCATGGAGAGCCGCGAGTCCGGTCGGCTGCGCGAGGTGGACGCCGACCTGGGCTGGTCGGTGGCCGCGCTGCGCGACGCCTGCCGCGGCGTGATCACCTCGCTCGGCGAGGTCCGTGACAAGTCGCTCACCAACGAGGACGCGGCCCGCCGACAGGCGTTGGCGGGCGTCGAGCACATCCACGACACCTGCGAGCGGATCCTCAAGGGCTCGCCGCACGACGTGGTCTGGATCGAGCGCAACGACCGGATCGGGGCCTCGCTCCGGGTCGCCCCGCTCGCGGTGGCCGGCCTGCTGCGCGAGGCGCTGTTCGGGGATCGCACGGTCGTGCTCACCTCGGCCACGCTCAAACTCGGCGGCGACTTCCGCGGCGTCGCGAGCAGCCTCGGGCTGACCCACGAGGGGCTGCTGACCGACGACCCGGCGCCGGTGCCGACCGCGGTGGCGGTGCACCCGGGCGACGAGGAGGAGGCGGCCGAGGAGGCCGACCCGGACGCCGACGCCGACCTCGCGGTGTGGCGCGGCCTGGATGTCGGCTCGCCCTTCGACTACCCCAAGCAGGGCATCCTCTACGTCGCGCGGCACCTGCCGCCGCCGGGGCGCGAGGGGATGAGCGCGGACACCCTGGACGAGCTCGCCGAACTGATCGAGGCGGCGGGCGGCCGGACGCTGGGCCTGTTCTCGTCCCGTCGCGGCGCCGAGGCGGCCACCGAGGCGCTGCGCGAACGACTCGACTTCCCGATCCTGTGTCAGGGCGACGACTCGCTCGGCGAACTGCTCGGGCGGTTCGCGGCCGATCCGCGCACGTGCCTGTTCGGCACGCTGTCGCTGTGGCAGGGCGTCGACGTGCCGGGGCCGTCCTGCCAGTTGGTGGTCATGGATCGCATCCCGTTCCCGCGGCCCGACGATCCGCTGATGAGCGCGCGCTCGCAGTCGGTGGCGGAGAACGGCGGCAACGGGTTCATGGCCGTCGCGGCCACGCACGCGGCGCTGCTGATGGCGCAGGGCGCCGGGCGGCTGATCCGGGCGATGGACGACCGCGGTGTGGTCGCGGTGCTCGACCCGCGGCTGGCGACCGCCCGCTACGGCGGCTTCTTCAAGGCCTCGATGCCCGCGCTCTGGTACACCGAGGACCGCAACCAGGTCCGCCGCTCGCTGGCCGCGATCGACAAGGACGACACGGCCTGAGCACCACCACGACGGAGCCGACGGCCGGGGACGAACCACGGGCGGCCGCTCGGCGATGGCTCGCCGTACGACCGCCCGTGAACGGTATGACCGTGTCTCCGTCCATCTCAGACCCGTCGCATGACGGCCACGACCCGGCCCAGGATGGTTGCCTCGTCGCCCGGGATGGGCTCGTAGGCGGGGTTGTGCGGCATCAGCCAGCGGTGCCCGTCACGGTGCCGCAGCCGCTTGACGGTGGCCTCGCCGTCGATCATCGCCGCGACGATGTCGCCGTTCTCGGCGACCGGCTGGCGACGGACCGCGACGTAGTCGCCGTCCATGATCGCGGCCTCGATCATCGAGTCGCCGCTCACCTTGAGCAGGAACACGTCGCCGTCGCCCACGAGCTGACGGGGCAGCGGGAACACGTCCTCGATGGACTGTTCGGCCAGGATCGGACCGCCGGCCGCGATCCGACCGACGACCGGCACGTAGGAAGCGGCCTGCGAGCCGCGTTCGGCGTGCGGTCCGGCGGGGGCCAACGGCCGGCCGCCGTCGGGGGAGCGCACCTCATAGGCGCGGGGTCGATGCGGATCGCGACGCAAATAGCCCTTGCGTTCCAGGGCCATCAGCTGATGCGCGACGGAGGAAGTGCTGGAGAGACCGACGGCTTCGCCGATCTCCCGCATGCTCGGCGGATATCCGCGGGTCTCCACGGAGCCGCGGATCACTTCGAGGACTCGCGTCTGGCGCGGCGTCAGCCCCCCCGCCGGACGCCGCGTCGGACCGCCCTGGACCTGCCCGTTCTCGGTGCCCGGTGCGGGCGCCGGTGGTGGCACGGTGGTGTTGTGTGGGTGTTTCGAAGGCAGTGTTTCGGTGCGGATTCCGGGGTGGATGGCCCCGGTGGCTTCTCCGGTCACGGCTGGCCCTTTCGACGGATTGCTCGCACGTGAAGAACGGTAGTCGGGTTCGAAAGGTTGCGCCAAACACACGTTCGAGTGAATTTAGGCCAATCCGGTGGCGATCATTCGGTTCCCGCTGTAGTAATCGTACATACATTCGAATTCAGCACGGGGAAAACGATCGCTTCACGTGTCTGATATGTCGTATTCGCCGGATGGGCGTCGCGACACGCGGCCGAGCGGGCTAATTTTTCCGAGCCTTCGCCCGGTGACCTGCGGGGATGACAAGAGGTCACTGCGGGCTCTCCGAGTGTCTGCGAGTCGGCTTGCAGCGCTCAGGGTCGCGGTCTACCGTAGCCACTACATCTTGTGGTCGAGAGCGCAGAAGTAACCCACAAGTTGTGGTTGCCGTATATACCATATTCCCGGAGCGCACCGGACGGCCCCCTTCGTGGCGGGCCTCGGGGCGAGGGCGCGGCAACCCGTGGGCACGCTTCGCCGCGCATCGCCATGGTGCGTCGCATCCAGGGGAAGGGGAGAGGGAACCATATGCACTGCCCCTTCTGTCGGCGGGCGGACAGCCGCGTCGTGGACAGCCGGACCACCGATGACGGCGCCGCCATCAGGCGTCGCCGCTCGTGTCCCGACTGTGGACGACGTTTCACCACGATCGAGACCGCGTCGCTGACGGTGATCAAGCGCAGTGGCGTCACCGAGCCCTTCAGTCGGGACAAGGTCATCGCCGGCGTCCGCAAGGCATGCCAGGGCCGCCCGGTCACCGGCGACGCGCTGGCCCTGCTCGGCCAGCGGGTCGAGGAGGCCGTGCGCGCCACCGGGTGCGCCGAGTTGACCACCCACGACGTGGGCCTGACGATATTGGGCCCGCTTCGGGAGCTCGACGAGGTCGCCTACCTGCGATTCGCGTCCGTGTACCGGGCCTTCGAGTCCCTGGAGGACTTCGAGGCCGAGGTCGCGCTGTTGCGCGCCGGTCGTGCGGAGTCGGCCGGGCCCGCGGATCCCGTGGACGCGACGGACGGCCCCGCCGCGGGCTGACCGCGGATCACAAGACATATCAATTCGGCAGCAAACGAACGACGGACCACCCGACAGGGCGATTCGGGACGTTCCCGCGCGCCCACGGCGTTGTTCACAAGAGGGAGACGGCATGACAGAGACGACGAGCGGCTCAGCACGAGGTGGTTCCGGCCGGTCACGACCCGGCAAGGGCCTGCGGATCGAGCGCGTGCACACGACCCCCGGAACCCACCCTTACGACGAGGTGGTCTGGGAGCGTCGTGACGTCGTCATGACCAATTGGCGCGACGGCTCGATCAACTTCGAGCAGCGCGGCGTCGAGTTCCCCGACTCCTGGTCGGTGAACGCGGTCAACATCGTCACGAGCAAGTACTTCCGCGGTGCGGTGGGCACGCCGCAGCGCGAGTGGAGCCTGAAGCAGCTGATCGACCGGGTCGTCAAGACCTACCGCAAGTCCGGTGAGGAGAACGGCTACTTCGCCGGCCCCGCCGACGCGGAGATCTTCGAGCACGAGCTGGCCTACGCCCTCCTGCACCAGATCTTCAGCTTCAACTCGCCGGTCTGGTTCAACGTCGGTACCGCACAGAAGCAGCAGGTCAGCGCCTGCTTCATCCTGGCGGTCGACGACTCGATGGAGTCGATCCTCGACTGGTACAAGGAAGAGGGGATGATCTTCAAGGGCGGCTCCGGCGCCGGCCTGAACCTGTCCCGGATCCGCTCCAGCAAGGAACTGCTCCACTCGGGCGGCAACGCCTCGGGCCCGGTGTCCTTCATGCGCGGCGCCGACGCGTCCGCCGGCACCATCAAGTCGGGCGGCGCCACCCGCCGCGCGGCCAAGATGGTCGTGCTCGACGTCGACCACCCCGACATCGAGGACTTCATCGACACCAAGGTCAAGGAAGAGGAGAAGATCCGCGCGCTCCGCGACGCGGGCTTCGACATGGACCTCGGTGGCTCCGACATCGCGTCGGTGCAGTACCAGAACGCGAACAACTCGGTCCGCGTCTCGGACGAGTTCATGAACGCGGTCGAGAAGGGCGAGGAGTTCGGCCTGCGTGCACGGCTCACCGGCGACGTCCTGGAGACGGTCGACGCGAAGAAGCTGTTCCGCAAGATGGCCGAGGCCGCGTGGGCCTGCGCCGACCCCGGCATCCAGTACGACGACGAGATCAACAAGTGGCACACGTGCCCGGAGTCGGGCCGGATCACCGCGTCCAACCCGTGCTCGGAGTACATGCACCTCGACAACTCGTCGTGCAACCTCGCGTCGTTGAACCTGATGAAGTTCCTGCGCGACGACGATACGTTCGACGCGGAGCGCTTCGCCAAGGTCGTCGAGCTGGTCATCACCGCGATGGACATCTCGATCTGCTTTGCCGACTTCCCGACCGAGAAGATCGGCGAGACCACCCGGGCGTTCCGCCAGTTGGGCATCGGCTACGCCAACCTCGGCGCGCTCCTGATGGCGACCGGCCACGCGTACGACAGCGACGGCGGCCGCGCGCTCGCCGGCGCGATCTCGTCGCTGATGACCGGCACCGCCTACAAGCGCTCGGCGGAACTGGCTGCGATCGTCGGCCCGTACGACGGCTACGCCCGCAACGCCGAGCCGCACAAGCGGGTCATGCGGCAGCACGCCGAAGCGAACGACCTCGGCAAGCGGATGGACGACCTGGACGCCCCCGTGTGGGACCTGGCGACCAAGGCGTGGAAGGACGTCGCCAAGCTCGGCGACAAGCACGGCTTCCGCAACGCGCAGGCCTCGGTGCTGGCCCCGACCGGCACGATCGGCCTGATGATGGACTGCGACACCACCGGTGTCGAACCCGACCTGGCGCTGGTGAAGTTCAAGAAGCTCGTCGGCGGCGGCTCGATGCAGATCGTCAACGGCACCGTGGCCCGCGCGCTGACCCGGCTCGGCTACCAGGCGGAGCAGGTCGAGGCGATCGTCGAGCACATCGCCGAGCACGGTCACGTCGTGGACGCCCCCGGCCTGAAGACCGAGCACTACGAGGTGTTCGACTGCGCGATGGGCGAGCGGACCATCTCCCCGATGGGCCACGTGCGGATGATGGCCGCGATCCAGCCGTGGATCTCCGGCGCGATCTCCAAGACCGTCAACATGTCCGAGGACGCCACCGTCGAAGAGATCGAGGAGATCTACTTCCAGGGTTGGAAGCTCGGCATCAAGGCGCTCGCGATCTACCGCGACAACTGCAAGGTCGGCCAGCCCCTCTCGGCCGGCAAGGGCGAGAACAAGGGCAAGGCCGACGACGGCAAGACCGCCGCCGCGGCCCCCGTGGTCGAGAAGGTCGTCGAGTACCGCCCGGTGCGCAAGCGCCTCCCCAAGGGCCGCCCCGGCATCACGACGTCCTTCTCGGTGGGTGGCGCCGAGGGCTACATGACGGCCAACTCCTACCCCGACGACGGCCTCGGCGAGGTCTTCCTGAAGATGTCCAAGCAGGGCTCGACCCTCGCGGGCATGATGGACGCCTTCTCGATCGCGGTCTCGGTCGGCCTGCAGTACGGCGTGCCGCTGGAGACCTACGTCTCGAAGTTCACCAACATGCGCTTCGAGCCGGCCGGTCTCACCGACGACCCGGACGTGCGGATGGCGCAGTCGATCGTCGACTACATCTTCCGCCGCCTGGCGCTGGACCACCTGCCCTTCGAGACCCGTTCGGCGCTGGGCATCCACTCGGCGGCGGAGCGCACGCGCCACCTCGAGACCGGTTCCTACGAGTCGGACGAGGCCGACGCCGAGGAGGACATGCGCACGCTCGCGCAGTCCGCGCCGGCCGACGCCAAGCCCAGGGCCGCCGAACTCAAGCCGGTCCCGGTCGCGGTGCACTCCTCGACCGAGCTGCTCGAGGCCCGCCAGGGCCGCAGCGCGGACGCCCCGCTGTGCTTCTCGTGCGGAATCAAGATGCGCCCGGCGGGCAGCTGCTACGTGTGCGAGGGCTGCGGCTCGACGAGCGGTTGCAGCTGATCGAACACGGTCGGGTCGACCTGAACGACTGACGGGCGGGGTGCCGGTGCGGGTTGCCGGGCCCCGCCCTTTCGGGTGCCAGGGGGCCGGCCGGCACAATCGCCGGGTGGCCGGTGGGGTGGTTGAGGAGTTCGAGGCGCAGCGATCGCGGATGTTCGGCATCGCGTACCGCATGCTGGGGTCGGCCACGGAGGCCGAGGACGTCGTCCAGGACGCCTACGTGCGTTGGGACGGGGCCGAGCCCGGGGCGATCGCGCATCCCCCGGCGTGGCTGGCGAAGGTGGTCACCAACCTGTGCCTGAACCGGCTCACCTCGGCGCGGGCCACACGCGAGGAGTACATCGGGCCGTGGCTGCCCGAGCCGGTGCTGACCGCCGACCACGGCGTGCTCGGCCCGCTGGAGAGCGCCGAGCAGCGCGACTCGGTCTCGTTCGCGCTGCTGGTCCTGCTGGAGCGGCTCAGCCCGACCGAGCGCGCGGTGTTCGTGCTGCGCGAGGCGTTCGGGTACGGCTACCGCGAGATCGCCGCCATCGTCGAGCTGACCGACGCGAACTGCCGGCAGCTGTATCGCCGTGCCCGCAGCCGGCTCGACGCGGAGGGCGCGGGCGCGGACCGGGCCGAGTACGACGACGCGCGGTGGCGCGCCTTCGTCGAGCGCTTCCTGGCGGCCGCGCGCGAGGGGGATCTGGGCGGGCTCGAACGGATGCTCGCGGACGACGTGGTCTCGTGGGCGGACGGCGGCGGCCGGGTCGGCGCGGCGCGGCGGCCGGTGTTCGGGGCGAGCAACGTGGCGCGCTACGTGGCCGGGCTGCTGGGCAGGTTCGGCGTCGGCGTGGACATCCGGTTCGCGTCGGTCAACGGGGCGCCGGCGGTGCTCGGGCTGGTCGGCGACGCGCTGATCGGGGTCTTCGCGATCGACGTCCTCGACGGACGGATCACCGCCCTGCGGATCATGTCCAACCCCGACAAACTGGTCTTCGCAGCCGCCCAGTTCGCCGCGTTGTCACATTCCGAGGGTCCCGCCGGTTCGTAGCTGGTGCCGCGGCCGTTACCGGTCACGGCACCAGAGCCCGGGGCGACGCACCGTCCCGGCCGCCGGACGAAGGAATCCCTCATGCCGCCCATCCTGGTCACCGGTGCCACCGGCACACTCGGCCGCGCGCTCGTGCGCGCCCTCGAAGCGCAGGGGTACGCGGTGCGCGCGCTCAGCCGCCGGCCCCGCCCCGACGACACCGAGGTGTCCGAGTGGGCGACGGGCGACCTGCGCACGGGCGCCGGCCTGGACGCGGCGCTGACCGGCGTGGACACCGTCGTGCACGCCGCGACCGCCAACGGCCGCGGCGACATCGAGACGTCCCGCACGCTGATCGAGGCCGCGCGGCGCGCGGGCGTGGGGCACCTGCTCTACGTGTCGATCGCGGGCGTGGACCGGGTGCCGCTCCCGTACTACCGCGCCAAGCTCGAGGTCGAACGACTGGTCGAGGACTCGGGGTTGCCGTGGACGATCCTGCGGGCGACCCAGTTCCACGACCTGGTCGCCGGGATCACCGCCGCGCAGCGACTGTCGCCGGTCGTGTTGGCGCTCGCGGGGGTCTCGTTCCGGCCGGTCGACACCCACGACGTCGCGACCGAGCTGACCCGGCTCGTGGCCGCCGGACCGGTCGGGCGGGTACCCGACCTCGGCGGGCCCGAGACGCACACGTCGGTGGAGCTCACCAGGGCGGTCCTGCGCGCGGCCGGCCGGCGACGGCCGGTGCTGCCGGTGCGGCTGCCCGGGAAGACGTTCGCCGGCTACCGCGCCGGCCTGCATCTCGCGCCCGACGGGGCAAGCGGGCGGATCACGTTCGCGCAGTACCTCGACGAGCGCTTCGCGGGGAAGCGGTGATCCCGACACCGGCGCGCCCGTGACGACGCGGGAGGGGGAGCCGGCCGGCTCCCCCTCCCGCGCCATCGTTCGGCGCCGTCAGCCGGCGAGCTGCTTGGCCTTCGCGTCGCGCTTGGCGAACACCTCGTCGCGCATCGCCTCCATCTCCTTGAGCACGTTCTTGCGCTCGCGCTTGGAGAGGCGGTCGATGTACAGGTAGCCGTTGAGGTGGTCGGTCTCGTGCTGGAGGCAGCGGGCGAAGTAGCCCTCGCCCTCGACCACGACCGGGTTGCCGTCCTTGTCGACGCCGCGCGCGATCGCGCGGTCGGGACGGGCCAGGTCCTCGTGCGGGCCCGGGACGGACAGGCAGCCCTCGCCCGCCTCCTCCAGGTGCCGCTCGGCGGCGGGCAGTTCGTCCAGGACCGGGTTGATCAGGTGGCCGACGTGGCGGTGGCCGTCCTCGTCCACGCAGTCGTACACGAACAGCCGGATGCCGACGTCGACCTGGTTCGCGGCCAGACCGACGCCGTCCGCGACGTACATCGTCAGGAACATGTCGTCGATCAGCGTGTTCAACGCGTCGGTGCCGAACTCGGTGATCTCGGCACACGGCCGGTGCAGGACGTCCTCACCGACCACGGTCACGCGCAGGACCTTGCCGCGCGCGGCCTCGGGCGCCATGGCGGGGTACGACTCGACCGGCCGGCCCATCACGTAGATCCGGCCTTCTTCGTGATCGTGGTGATCGTGGCTGGAGTGGTCGTGCTGCTCGGCCATCGGTTTGCTTTACCTTTCCACCAGGGCATGAACCCGAATCAGCCTACCGGCACCCGTCACGGCAGTACGGCCGACGCCTTGGCCGTGATGGTGACCTCGCCGGGTTCGGTGACGGTCACCTCGGTCCAGCCGTCCTCGGTCTCGCCGATGCCGATGTTGGGCTTGTCCGCGACGAACCAGCTGGTGCGGTGGATCCGCACGGTGAACGTGCCCGCCTGCTCCGCGAGCAGGGTGAAGCCGCTCGGGGTGATGTCCACGAGCTGGCCGGGGCCGTCCAGGAGCGGAACGGGGTCGGCGACCTCCCAGATCACCCAGTGCGGGTCCGACCACACCGGCACCAGCCAGTCGGTGCCGGCGCGCAGGATCTCCGCCTCGCGCTTGGCCGAGGGGTCCAGTGGCACGTCCGGCAGCGCGATGAAGCGCACGCCCGTCTCGCGCACCCACGCGTGGTATTCGGGCTCGCCCAGGGCGGGACCGTAGAGCACCGCGTTGTGCGCGCGGTCGAGCTGGCGCTCCCAGCCGCGCGCGAGCGGCATGTGCTCGGCGACGTAGACGGTCTCCCAGTGCCCGCGGGTGAACGGGATCTCGATCCGGCCGACCGGCAGGTTGGCGCGCTCCAGATAGTCGAGCATGCCCGTGTAGTACTCGGCCTTCTTGCCGTTGCTGTCCTGGTTGTTGAAGGCGACCGCCTTGCCGGCCGAGGAGAACTGCCACGCGAGCAGCGGGATCGCGAGCAGGATCACCAGGCGCCGACGGCCGAGCGAGAGCAGGACCACGGCCATCAACGGTCCGGCGGACAGCTCGCCGAGCCGCGCGACATTGCCGCCGACCGCGCTGGGGATCAGGAACAGCACGGTCGAGGAGAGCGCGTACAGCCACAGGAAGCGGCGCGCGCTGACCTCGGTGCGCGGCACCAGGGCCAGGCCCACCCCCGCGAACAGCAGGATCGCGGCGAGCCGCCAGAACGGGAACGAGAAGTCGCCGCCGCCGGGGAAGATCAGCGACATCACCAGGCCGATCACGGCCGGGGCGAGGCTGAACCGGGTCGCCCACACCCGCTCGGCGGGCACCCACGCGAGCGCGATCATCAGCAGGAACGCGGCGGCGAGCGGGCTGGCGAGACCGCAGAAGCCGGCCGCGACCGCCGCCCACGCGCGATGCCCGGTCCGGGCCCCGAGGATCGCCATCAGCCCCGCGGCGACGCCCAGGACGAACGGTGTGCGGCCGATCAGGTATTCGATGCTGACGATCACCGCGAACCAACAGCTGCCGACCCGCCGGGCCAGGTTGCCGCGGCCCAGGCGCAGCCGCGAGAACGCCCACGCGGCGGCCACGCACGAGATCGCGGTGAGCAGCCGGGTGCCGATCCCGCCGGCCAGGACCGGGGTGATCACGCTGTAGCCCGGCAGCAGGTGCCCGCCGTACCACTGGTTGTTCCACAACACCGCGCCGTGATCGCGAACCAGCCACGCGCGGAAGATCTGCGCGGGCCAGTCGGCGCCGTTGATCCCCATCACGGTCAGCAGGCCGACCAGGATCAGCGTGATCACGTAGGGATGCTCCGCGACCGCGACGAGAACCCGACGCAGGTGCCGACGCCAGGCCTGCCGGAGGGAACCACCGGCACCCGACGCGGGCTCCCCGAGGGGTATACGTCCGTCCAGAGCATGAGTCATGACGGCCTAGTTTTTCAGATCGAGGCCGATGAGGTGCAGGTGGGCACTGGGGTCGGGCGCCGGATTGTCCGATGTGTGGTGCGGCATGGCGCAATGTCCACGGCCGAATCATCACCGCACGCGAAAATATCCTTCGTTCGGATGAAATCGAGGTTCAGACCACGGGACCGGTCGGGGGGTCCGGCGGGTCGTCCTCGGGGGGTGGCTCCGGCGGATTGGGCAGGCCGGCGCGGGCCCGCAGGTCGCGCGGGTCGCGCGGGCCCTCGATCCGGCGGATCACCGAGAGCGCGGCGGTGTGGAACGCCTCCAGGAACGCCTGTGCGGTCGAGGCGGGCCATTCGGCGCGCTGGACCGCGTGCATGTTGTGGTCGGTGTCGCACCAGCACGCGACCTCGACGGTCGCGGTGACGCTGACGAACGGGCCGTCGAGCTGCCATACGTCCAGGCCCAGTTCCAGCCAGTCGCCGTCGGCCTCGTACAGCAGCAGGGCGGTGCCCAGGATGTGCGGGGACGGCTCGGGCTCGGGCTCGGGACTCAGCGGGTCCGGTTCGTTCCAGAACCAGCGCGCGGGATCGTCGAGGGAGCGGCGCAGATCGAGCGCTTGAGCAGCGGCGACCAGGCGTTCGCGGCCATGGTCGTCCAGATCGGGAAACAGCCGCTCGAACGGGATGTCCGAGGCAGGGCGCTCGGTGGCGGGCACGCGGGCATTCTGCCGTGGCGAGGGGTCTTCCCGTCAACGTCGGGTTGCGTGACGACGAGGGAAGGTGGCCGAATTTGCCCCTCAATGTCGCGACTGTTCCGTTGCCATATCGCGCAGGAGGCGATTCATCGACTCGACCCGCCAACGATTCGGCCCCGACTCGGCGGCGACCCGTCGCGCGCGGCATCGGCACGGGATCGGCCTCGCGGCACGGCCTCGCGGTGTCGAACGGCCCGACCCGCTCTCGCCGGCCGCGCGTGGCGTACGCGGCGCCGCGCCCGGCCGGACCGCCGCCCGAAGGTCCGGCCCCGGTTGGCAGAATCCCGTACATACCAACAAGCACGGAGGCTGTCATGCGGGTAGCGGTGTTCGCGGGGTCGGCGTCGGGCGTGTCGCCCCGATTCCGGGAGGCCGCGACGGAGCTGGGGCGCGGCCTGGCCCGGGCCGGCGTCGGGATCGTGTACGGCGGCGGGCACGTGGGGCTGATGGGCGCGGTCGCCGACGGGTGCCTGGCGGAGGGCGGCGAGGTGATCGGGGTGATGCCGCGCTCGCTGGTGGAGCGCGAGATCGCGCACCGCGGCCTGACCGACCTCCAGGTCACCGAGACCATGCACGAGCGCAAGGCGGCGATGGCGGCCCAGGCGGACGCGTTCGTCGCGCTGCCGGGCGGCGCGGGCACGCTGGAGGAGCTGTTCGAGGTCTGGACCTGGCAGCACCTGGCGATCCACGCCAAGCCGGTCGCGGTCCTGGACGTGGACGGCTTCTGGCGCCCGCTCCTGGACGCGCTCGACACGATGACCGCGAACGGCTTCCTCAAGCCGGCGCTGCGCGCGACCCTGCTGCTCGCGCACGACAGCGCGAGCCTGCTGGCCGAGACGAAGGCGTGGCGCCCCCCGGCCCCCAAGTGGGAGGGCGGCCTGGACCCGGCCGTACCGCCGCTGCCGTGACCGCTCTCGCGCCGCCGGACCGCTCACGGGTCCCGTCCCCGATCCCCTCGGGGACGGGGACGGGACCCGTGAGCGCGCCGGGCCCTGGGGTCGGCTAGCCGCCCTTGCCCTTGAACAGCTTCGAGTCGCGGGCCGAGACCGTCACGGGTCCGGGCCGGTCGACGGTGATCTGGCTCCACTCGTCGACGGTGGCCTTGATCTCGATCTCGGGCCGGTCGGCGGTCACCCAGAAGGTCGGGTGGATCTTGACGATGAACGTGCCCGCGGAGTGCGCCTCGAAGGAGAACCGGCTGGGTGTGAGCTCGGTCAACTCGCCCGGCCCCTCCAGGATCGGGGTCGGCTTCTCGACCTCCCAGATCTGCCAGTGCCCGTCCTTGTCCGCGTAGACCGGCTTGAGCCAGGGGACGCCCTTGCGGATCAGCTCGGCCTCGGGGATCGCGGACGGGTCGATCGGGATGTCGGGCAGCGCGACGAAGCGCACGCCGGTCTCGTCGATCCAGGCGCGGTACTCGGCCTCGGTCAGGTCCTTCTGGTAGAGCACCGCGTTGTAGTTGCGGTCCAGCTGGCGCTCCCAGCCGCGGGCGAGCGGCATGTGCTCGGCGACGAACACCGACTCCCAGTGGCCGCGGGTGAAGGGGATCTCCACCCGGCCCAGCGGGTGGGTGTTGTTCTTCTTCAGGAAGTCGACCATCCCCGCGTAGTACTGCGGCTTCTCGCCCGGCGAGTCCTTGATGTCGTGCGTGATGGCCAGGGCGGCGGACTGGAACTGCCACACCAGGAGCGGTAGGGCCAGCAGCGCCACCAGCCGGCGCCGGCCCACCGAGAGCAGCACGACCGCCATCAGCGGTCCGGAGGTGAGCTCGCCGAGCCGGGCCAGGTTGCCGCCGAGCGAGGTCGGCACGAAGAAGAACAGGACCGCGGTCGCGGCGTACAGCCACAGGAAGCGGCGGGCGCTCTGCTGTTCCTTGGGCAGTATCACCAGGCCGACCGCGGCGAACGCGAGGATCGGCAGGAACCGCCACCACGGGAACGGGAACATCCCCTCGTTCGGGAACGCGAGCGCCGCGACCAGGCCGATCGCCGCGGGGGCGAAGCACAGCCGGGTCGGCCAGACCCGCTCCCTGGGCACCCAGGCGAGCGCGACCAGCATCAGGAACGCCCCGGACAGCGGGCTGGAGAGGCCGCACAGGAAGGCGGCCACGCCCGCCCAGATCGGGTGTCGGCGGCGCGCGGCCAGTATGGCGAGCATGCCCGCGGCGACGCCGAGCGCGAACGGGGTGCGGCCGATCAGGTAATCGACGCTGCACATCACCGCGAACCAGCAGCTGCCGACCCGGCGGGCGAGGTCGGTGGCGCCGACCCGGAGCTTGTCCCAGGCCCACGCGGAGGTCACGCAGGACAGCGCGGTGAGGGTGGCGGTGCCGATCTTGGACGCGATCACCGGCGCGAGGATGCTGTAGCCCGGGAGCAGATGCCCGCCGTACCACTGGTTGTTCCACAGGTAGGTGCCGTGGTCGCGGATCAGCCAGGTCCGGAAGTATTGCGCCGGCCAGTCGGGGCCGTTCACGCCCGTGACGATGATCAGGCCGATCAGGCCGGCGGTGATCAGGTAGGGGCGCTCGACTATCGCGTTCGCGAGTGCCCGAAAACGACGGCGACCCGCCGGCGCTGCGGGTCGATCCGTCGCTGGGGATTGCACGTCGCTCGTCACATGACCCGAGTTTTCCAGACGCGGCGCCCGGCGTCGCGGTCGAGTGTCCGGGTTGGATGGTTTTGTAGGTTTATTCGCTTTGGTGAAGGCCGAGGGTGACGGCCGCGCCGAGGACGGTCAGGCCGGCCGCGACCAGGAGTGCGAGGTCCATGCCGCCCGCGTCGACCAGGGTGATCACGAGCGCGGCGCCGATCGAGGCGCCCATGTAGCGCGCGGTGCTGTTGGCGCCGGAACCCATGCTCGCGCGGTCGGCGGCCACGCTCTCGACCGCGAGCCGGGCGAGCGCGGTGTTGAGGATGCCCACCCCGAAGCCGCCGACCAGCAGGCCGGGGAGGGTGCGCGGCCACGTGTCGCCGGCGTCGAGCCCGTACAGGCCGACGAAGCCGACGCCGGCGAGCAGCAGCCCGGCGGCGAAGCGGTGTCGGGCCTCGGGGAGCACGTGCACGCGGCCGAACACGAACGAGGTGATCGCGGCGACGGCCGACCACAGGCCGATCAGGAGGGCGGACTGCAGCGCGCTCAGGCCGAGCGTGTTCTGGAACGCGGTGCCGAGGTAGGCGGCGACGCCGATCACCGCGACCCCGGTGACCAGTGCGCCGAAGGTGGCGACGAAGAACGCGGGGCGCGCGAACATCCGCAGGTCGAGCATCGGCGCCCGCGAGCGCAGGGCGATCGCGACGTAGGCGGCGAGCAGGAGCACGGCGACGACCATGAGCCCGTCCACCACGGGGCGCTGCCACCCCTGGCGGCCCTCGATGAGGGCCGCGGTGAGCGCGATGAGCCCCGGTCCCAGGGTCAGGGTGCCCCAGACGTCGGGGCGGCGGGGGTGCTCGGCGCGCGATTCGGGCATCCGGCGCGCCACCGCGGCCACGCCGAGGGCGGCGACGCCGGTGGCCCAGTAGGGCGCGGAATGGTGCACGAGGGAGAGTCCGGCGCCGGCCAGCGGTCCCAGGACCATGCCGCCGCCGATCGACGCGCCGTAGGCGGCCATCGCCCGGCCGCGGGCGGCGCCCCGGTGGTTGTGCGCCAGCAGGCCGAGTCCGGCCGACATGATCGCGGCCCCGGCGACGCCCTGGAGCGCGCGCCCCGCGACGTACCAGGGGAGCGAGGGGGCGAGCGCGGTCAGCGCCGACGACAGCGCGAGGCCGAGCGCGCCGGCGGTGAAGACCCGGCGGCGGCCGAGGTCGTCGGCGAGGCTGCCGGTGATCAGCAGGGCGGCGGACAGGCCGAGCCCGATGGCGCTGAGGATCCAGGCCGGGCCGCCGAGGCCGGCGTGCAGCGTGTGCACGGTGTCCGGGACGATCGCGATCGGCATCGTGTAGGCGGTCAGCAGCAGCAGGGTTCCCAGCGCGACGACCGCGACCGTGGGACCGGCGGCGTCGGGATCGGGTGCCCTCGGCGCGGCGCGCAGGGCGGTGGGCGTGGCGGTGGACATGGCTGTGCTCCCCAAGACGGTCGACTCGAGGCGGTCGAGTCCTGCCGAGTCGGTTCGATGAACGAACCGAGGCTTGCTCGGAGAAACGTAGCAGCAAAGGTTCGGTGAATGAACCGAGGCGGGGTTAAAGTGCTCGTATGGCTCTGGGCAAGGACTACGGGCAACAGGACTGTGCGCTCGCCCGCACGCTCGAACTCGTCGGCGAGCGCTGGACGCTGCTGATCGTGCGGGACGCCTTCTACGGCGTCCGGCGCTACAGCGACTTCCTCGCGCACCTCGACATCCCACGCGCGGTGCTTTCCGCGCGCCTGCAGGCGCTGGTCGAGGCGGGCGTGTTCGACAAGCACCGCTACCAACTCTCCCCGCCCCGCGAGGAGTACGTGCTCACCGAGCGCGGCGTCGACCTGTGGCCGATCATCCGCACCATGGCCCGGTGGGGCGAGAAGCACGTGCAGAACGGCGTCGCGTGCCGACTCTTCCGGCACCTGGGGTGCGGCGGCGCGGTCGACCCGAACGGCGTCTGCGCGACCTGCGGCGCGCCGGCGGCCCCGGGCGAGACCGAGGTGGCCCCGGGTCCCGGCGCCAACACCCTGCACCGCGACGACCCGGTCACCCGGGCGATGCGTACGCCGCACCGCCTGCTGGAGCCGCTGCTGCCGTAGTCGGCCGGCACCGATCGCGGCCGACCACCGGCGCCGAATCCGAGAACAGCGAAACCCTCCCCGCCTCAGGACTAGGGTCGTCCCCGAACGAGTGAATTTCCTTCGAGGGGGACCCATGGGCGCAGGGACGGGCCTACGCGCACTCGCCGGAGTGACGCTCCTCGGCGTGCTCTACGCCGTGCTCGCGCTGCCGCTCGTCCTGGTGGCGTGCGTGGTCGGCACGATCGTGGACGGCGGGCACTTCTTCACTTCCGGCGGTGCCGTGTTGTGGGGGCTGGGCATGGTGGCGCTGACCGCGCTGCTGGTCGAACTGACCGGCCCGCGCCGGCTGCCGGCCGGCCTCGCCGTCGACCACGACGAGCAGCCGGTCCTGTGGGAACTGGTCCGGGACGTGGCCGAGGACCTGCGGGTGCCCGCGCCGGACGGGATCGTGCTCACCGGCGGCACCGCGTGCGAGCTGCGCGTGGTGCGCCGGCCCGGGACGTGGCTGCGCCGGCACCTGGTGCTCGGGGCCGTCCTGCCGCACACGCTCAGCGGGCGCCGCCTTCGGGTCGCGATCGCGCACGCGCTCGGGCACAGCCGGCGCCGTCGGCCGCCGCTCGCGGATCGGATCGCCTGTCACGGCGTGGACGCCGTGGTCGGGATAGCCGACGCGCTCGCGGGGCACGGGGCGCCGGGCGTCGCGGCGGGCCGCTTCGCCCGGCTCTACCAGCGGGTGTGCGCCCCCGTCGTGCGCTTCGAGGAGCGTGCGGCCGACCGGGCCGCGGCGCGCGCGTACGGCACCGAAGCGGTGATCGACGCGCTGACCGAACTCGCGGCCGTGCGCGAGAACTGGGCCCGCTTCCGGATCGAGTTCCTGGACCGGGGGATCGAGGCCGGCTGCGTACCGCGCGACCCGATCGGCGGATTCCGCGTCTTCCACACCGCCGAGGCCGCCGCGGCCCCCACCGGCGCCGTGTCCGGCCGGATCGAGCGGCTGCGGGCCCGCCCCCTGGACGGGCGCGGCGTGCCCGGCGGGAGCGACCTGGACGGCGGCTCGCTGCTGTCCGAACCGGCCCGCCTGCTCGCCCACGTGCACCCGTACCTGCTGGTCACCGACGACGACGGGCATCTCGGGCCGCGCGGGTTCGCGCCGTTGGACGGCCTCGCGAAGCTGCCGGACGAGGTGTACCTCGAGCACGTGGTCGGCTTCGTCGAGGCCCGCCGGGCGGCCGCGCTGGGGATGTCCGCGCGCCGAGCCGGCGTCGAGTACCCCGTGAGCCTGGGCGGCGTGCTCGGGCTCCTCGTGGAGGGCCGCGGCGCGGAACTGGTCGGCTGCCACGGCGACGACACCGCGGGCGCGCTCGCGGCCCTGCTGGGCCGCGCGTGGACCGACTCCGGGCACGGCAGGCTGCGCCCGAACTGGGCCGGCGCGAGCACCCTCACCGACCGCCTCGGCAACGAACTCGACCCGACCGCCGAGGCCGAGTCCGCGCTCTCCGGGCCGGCCGGCGCCAAGGCCCTGCGCGAACGGCTGCGCGCCGGCGGGGTGTCCTTGCACTTCGAGCCGCGGCCGCCGATGTCGCTCGCCGACGGCGAGCGCGAGACGGTGGTCGGACACCGCTGACGGGTGATCTACGGTGGATGGCGTGAAGCAGTCCACCACGGGGCAGGCCGCCGCCGGGCGCGGTGTCGGCGCGAAGCGGGTCGTCACGAAGGCGAAGAAGGTCGTCGCGAAGAAGGTCGTCGCGCCGCGGTCGAAGCCGTCCGGCAAACCCGCGCCCCCGACCTACACCGTCGAACGCGAGCTGATCGCCCGCGGCGCGCTCACCGTCGCCGGGGTCGACGAGGTCGGCCGCGGCGCGTGGGCCGGCCCCGTGCTGGTCGCGGCGGCCGTCACGGACCTGTCCGTGCCGCCCGCCGGCCTCACCGACTCCAAGCTGCTCACCGCGCGCCGCCGCGAGGAGGTGGCCGCGGCGGTCGACCCGTGGGTGACCGCGTACGCGTTCGGCACGGCCGACCCCGGCGAGATCGACGAACTCGGCATGACGGCCGCGCTGCGGCTGGCCGCGGTCCGGGCCCTGGAGGCGCTGCCGATCCGCCCCGACGCGATCGTGCTGGACGGCAAGCACGACTTCCTGGGCACGCCGTGGGAGGTGCGCTGCGTGATCAAGGGCGACCAGTCGTGCATCAGCGTCGCGGCCGCCTCGGTGCTCGCGAAGGTGCGCCGCGACGGCATGATGGCGCGGCTCGGCGAGGACTACCCCGCGTACGCCTTCGACAGCAACGCCGGCTACCCCGCCCCGGTGCATCGCGCGGCGCTCGTCGAGCACGGCCCCACGCCGCTGCACCGGATGTCCTGGGCCTACTGGGACGACCTGCCCGAGTGGCGGCACCTCAAGCGCCCCCGCCCGCTGCCGCCGATCGATGACGGGCAACTCGGCTTCGACCTGGGGTGACCGGCGACGGTTTCCGATCGGTCACGTTTGGCGGGCGGTGTCGTGCGCCGCCCGCGCCCGGTTGTAGCGTCACGCGGGTGACTGCCTCGATCCCTCCCGGTTGGTACGAAGACCCGTCCTCGCCCGGTTCCGAGCGCTGGTGGGACGGGGCGCAGTGGACCGCCTCGACCCGGGCGCGCGGGCAGGGCGAGATCCCGCCGCCGCCGGTCGGTACGCCGCCGGGCGGGCCGCCCGTGGGCGGCTACCCGCAGGGCGGCTACCCGGGCGGATACCAGCCCGGGCCGCAGCAACTCGGCGTCCGACCGGGACGCGGGAAGGCGATCGGCCTGGGCGTGCTGGCCCTGGTCGTGGTCGGCGGCATCGTCGCCGCGCTCCTCGTGGTGCTCGGCGGGGACGACGGCGACAAGAACGTCGCGGTGACCGGCAGCGTGAGCGACCCCGAGACCGGAATCACCGTGCCCAGGCTCGAGGGTTGGGTCGTCCCGAAGTCCGATTCGCCCGCAGAGCAGGGCTTCGAGGGGCCGTGCGCGACCAAGTCCTCGTCGCGTGGGACCTCGGACTCCGGCTCCACGAAATCCACGAGCTCCTCGGATTCCGACGAGGAGTCCTCGGACGACAAGTGCTACCGCGCCGACTTGTCGATCATGACGCAGAAGGCCGACTCGTTCGACGAGCTGATCGCGGAGCTCAAGAACGACGTCGGCGACTCCAAGGGCAAGGTGAAGGTCACCGACACCGAGCTGGACAAGGCGGTTCAGGTCGACGGCCACCCGGCGCACGTCGTGCGGATCAAGGTCCGGGGCACTCCGGAGGCCCTGCGCATGAACTCGGACACCGCGTGGGCGCAGGTCGTGGCGATCGACGCGAAGAACGCGGACGGCGAGTACCCGTGCGTGGTGATCAGGCTGGAGAATTCAGCCGAGGCTCCCGACAAGGCCGTACTCGACACGGTCCTCAAGGGAATCAAGGTCGGTACTCCGAAGCCCTCGGAGAGCACGTCCTGACCCAGCGTCATATCTGACGAGACGTCACCAGCGGTACGGTACGCCCGATCGGTCGCGCCGTACCCCGCACCGGTCGCGAGCGCGTACCGTGGACGCGCGCCGCAGGTCGGGCTTGCCGGGATGCGACTGAAGGAGGCCGCACCGGGCACATCATCATTGGGGGGTGACTGTGCGCATCGGTGATCGCCTCGAATGCCCCGGCTACTCGGTGGTGGCCGTGGAGACGACGGGATTGTCTCCGCATCGACATCGCATCATCGAGATCGCGGTCGCTCAATGCGATCTCGACGGCCGCGTGACCGAGTTCTTCACGACCCTGCTCGATCCGCAGGGTCCGGCCGGGGACTTCCAGGCCCATGGGCTGTTCGACGACGACGTCGTGAACGCCCCGACGTTCGCGGAGGTCGCGCCGTGGCTGGCGCAGCTGCTGCGCCAGCGCGTCGTGGTCGCGCACAACGCGCGCTTCGACGTCGGCTTCGTCGAGCGCGAGTTCCAGCGCCGGGGCCGGCCGACCGTGCCGCCGCTGACGACCGTGTGCACGATGCGCGAGGCGCCGCACCACCTGCCCGAGGCGCCGCGCTTCACGCTGCTCGCGTGCTGCGAGGCGGCCGACGTGCCGGTGGACAGCGGGCACGGCGCGGCGGCCAAGGCGATGGGCACCGCGCGGCTCCTGGAGCACTACCTGGCCCGGGGCGCGGGCGAGGCCCGGCACTGGCAGCAGGCGCGGACCGTCGCGGCCTCGCTCAACTGGCCGCGCCGCAGCGCCGATCCGCCGCGGGTGTTCACCCGCGACGACGCGCACGTCGCGCGTCGCGCGCGCGAGGAGGCCGAGCAGGTGCGGCGCCGGGACGCGGTGTCCTACCTGGAGAAGGCCCGCGCGTACGGGCCGCCCACCGGCGTGGGCGAGGGCCCGGACAGCTACCTCGCGGTGCTCGACGCGGCCCTGGAGGACCGGGTGATCACCCCGCAGGAGGCGATCGACCTGGCCGAACTCGCGGTGTCCCTGGGCATCTCCGAGGAGCAGCGCAAGGACCTGGACCGGCTGTACGTGACCGCGCTCGCCGCGTCGATGGTCGCGGCCGGGCCGATCGACCGCGAGGAGCGCGCCGACCTCACCCGGGTCGCCGCGCAGTTGGGCATCCCGCGCACCGCGCTCGACGAGATCGTCCAGATGGCCCGCTCGACCGTCGAACAGGGCCACGGCGGGCCGCGCATCCTGGCCCGCGGCCGGCCGCTCGAGTCGGGCCTGCACGTGCTCTTCCACGGCTATCTCGCGGTCACCCGGGGCGAGTTGGAGCGTCGGATGGCGCGCGCCGACCTGTCCGTGGCGTCCGGGATCCACGACCGCGTGGACGTGCTCGTGGTAGCCGACCCGGACGAGTCCGCGGACCGGACCTACTGGGCCCGCCAGCGCGGCATCCGGGTGCTGATCGAGCCGGTGTTCCTCGCGCTGCTCGCCGACCTCGAACGGGGCCGCAGCAGCGCCGCCGACGCGGCCTCCCAGGTGGCCGCCGCGTCGCTCGCGCACGCCCTGCCCGGGATGCCGCGCACCACGAGCGGCTTCATGCTGCCCCGGCCGAGCGCCCCGGCGGCCGCGGCGGGCGGTGCCTTCACGCCGGGCCCCTACCGGCCCTACGACACCCCCGTGGACGGCGTCCCGGACGTCATGCCGACCCAGGCGTTCGAGGCGACCGAGGCGCAGACCGCGGCCGCGGCGACGCCGGTGTCCGGTTCCGCGTCCGCCACCACGCCCGCGCCGGTGCCGGGCACCGGGGCGACGCTGCCGAGCATCCCGCCGCCGCCGACCGCGGCCGACCTGCCGGTCGCGTCCGGTTCGTCGGCCGCCGAGGTGCTCGAGGCCACCGTCCCCGACCTGCTCCCGCCGCCGCCCGAGGTGCCGGCGACCCAGGTCACCATGCCGACCACCCCGCCGCCCGTGCCGGGCCCGGAGACGCCGCCACAGCCGGTTTCCGCGGTGGCACCGCCGCCCCCGGACCACCCGCCGCCGCCCGCCCCCGCGCCGACCGCGCCGCCGAAGCCCGCACCGCGTCCCGCCGATGCGCCCCCACGGGAACTGACGCGGGGTCAGGCGGTCACGATCCAGGACCTCGGGCCGTTCGCCGGCACCGTGCGGATCGAGGCCGCGTGGTGGGCGCCCGGTCAGGCGGACGGCGACACGGTGGCCCTGGTCCTGGACGACGAGCGCCGCGTGGGTGACGACGGCGACCTGGTGTTCTTCAACCAACCGGTGCACGCGAGCGGCGCGGTTCGGCTGGCCGGCAAGCTGCAGACCGGCACCACCGACGACGTGGAACCGGGCTCGGACTCGGTCGAGATCGACGTGACGACGCTGCCCGAGGGCCGCAGTCGGGTCCTCGTCGCACTCGCGCTGGACGCCACGAGTGGCACCACCTTCGCCCAGGTACCCGTGACCGTCGGTATCGTCGACCCTGTGACCTGCCGTCGACTCGCCGAATTCCGGTTGAGCGGAGGCGACGAGACCGTCATGATCCTGGCCGAGGTCTATCGGCGCGGCGACTCCTGGCGCCTGCGGGCGGTCGGACAGGGCTATGCGGAGGGCCTGGCAGCTTTGGTGACCGAGCACGGGGTGGTGGTGGACGATTGATCCGGCCGAGCTGACGGGGCATCGTAGGATGCGCCGTCGTATGCCCGGGCCACACCCCAGGACCACCCTGGGTGGGCACGCCCCGCGCGGCTTTGATAGGACTGCCACCATGCCGCGTGTGTTCTCCGGGGAACGGGACTCCACCGATCCCTCCCCGCGTCTCCTCACCGCCGGGCATCCCGGTACCGCCACGAACGAACCGAGCCTTCCCCAGACATGACTGTGAATCCGGTGACTGCCGAAAACACCGCGGACGCGACGTCCGCACCCGATGCCCCGTCCGTACCCCGCCCGTCCGCCGGCGCGGCGCCCAAGCCCGGGCCGCGCCCCGGTCCCAAGCCGGGCCCGCCCAAGCCCGCCGTGCCGCGGCAGGCGACCCCGCCCGCCGGCAAGCCCGCCCCGGCCAAGCCGGCCAAGTCCGCGAAGCCGGCTCCCGCCGTCGCACCGCGCGTCACGCTGCTGCCCGCGACCGCCGAGAACGTCTTCGACGTCGCCGACGACGCGGTCGACGCGCTCCTGGAGTCCGGCGCCGAGCCCGGCTCGATCCTCGTCCTGACCACGGGTGGGGCCCACCCGTGGCAGCAGCACGAGGAGACCTTCGGCGCCACGCAGTACTGGCGCCAGTACGACGAGGGCAAGGACGTGTTCTACGCGTCGCTGCCGGCCTCGCGTCCGCTGCGGCGGGCCGCGGTGGTCGTGGTGGTGAACGGATTCGCCGACGAGGGCAACGCCGGCCAGGTGCTGACGGCGGCGCTCACGGCCGGGGCGTCGGTCACCGTGTGCGGCGACATCGAGCGCGTGCGCGCGCTCACCGGTGTCGCGTAGCACGCGGTCGCACGTGTAGTAGCACGTAGGGGGCCCGCTCGCATCCGGTCCGACCGAACTCGGGCCCCCTGCCCCGCGAATCCCCAAGGTCGGCTACGGTTCGTTGCCATGTCGGAATCGCCGTCGATCGCGCAGCTCCTTGACCGGTTCCTCAGCGACCAGGAGGACCGGCTGAAAATACAGCAGTACCGGGCCTGTAGCACCGTCATCGACATGTTGTCGGGCTATCTGAATCGGTACGCCTACATCACCCTGATCGGAGCCGAACGCCAGGAATGGGACCGGGCCTTCTCGGCCGGTGACGACCGGGCGTTCTGCAACGTGTTCGGGGTGCGCAAGTTGATCTCCGGGATCAAACCGTTCCACGCGCAGCACCTGCGCACTCGGCTGCAGAGCCCGGAACTCGTGCAGGACCACGCGTTGACGGTCACGACCGATCTGGTCGACTGGCTCGCGGCGCGCGGTCTCACCGCCTGATCCCACGCGTCCTCAGGACGCGGAGGGTCGGATCAGGGGAGTGGGCCCCGTCTCCGGCAGGTACCGCACCTGCGGCAGTTCCGTCGCGGCGCGGGTCGGGACGATGCCCGCTGCCCTGATCGGCGTGCTGCCGCCGGGCCCGACCCGGCTGCCCGCGCGCAGCGCCGGCGTCCGCCCGGAACGGCCGTCGGCGACCACCCGCCAGCCGTCGTTCGCCACGATGGCGAACGCGCCACACCGCAGACCGTGCAGCACGCAGGCGTCGTGCAGCCCCCACATCCAGCGGCCGTCGTCCGCCTCCCAGTCGCGCCTGCCGTCGCGGTACAGCGCGAGCACCGTGGTGTGCGTGGGGGTGCTCCGCCGCAGGTCGTCCGGGACGATCAGGCGCAGGTTCGCCAGGATCAGGTTGCGACACCGCCAGCCGTCCGTGCGGCTCGCCCCGAACCCGAAGGACGCGCTCGCCACCGGGCGTTCGGACCCGTCCAGGACCGTGACCACCGCCGTGCGCGCGATCGGTTCGTGCAGCGCGTGCAGCCGTTTGAGCAGCGCGCGCGGGTCGCGCAGCAGCGGGATCCCGCGGGCTCGCCACGTCTCCGGGTCGAACCATCGGGACGGCATGCCGGTGGGCTCCCCCGGGCGAGCCGGGGCCAGGGAGGCGGTTGCGGCGAAGTGCACGGTCCTCCTTTGTCCGAGACGGACGGCGGCGCACGCTCCGACGACGGGCGGCTCGCGGCGGATGGGCGCCGACGAGGCCCGTACAGCAAAGTGAAGTGAGCGCCGTGTCGATTCTCGCGTGACGCCGGGGAAGTCGGCAACACGTACGAGTAATCGTCCGGTACGTTCGCGTGACGAAACGGGGGTGGGCGCGCCGCGTCACCCCTCCATCGCGAGCACCGGGGGCACCACGCGCGGGCGCCGGCCCGGCGCGGCAGGCGGGCCGCGACCGTGAACGTCCATCCCGTGTCCGTGCGGTCGCGGGTGTCCCTTCGAGTGATTGGCCGATTGTCCTTGTCATCGGGTTGCATGGGGGCATGGACGATCTGGAACTGCGCACCGAAGCCGACGCCATCCTCGCCGAGCTCGTCGGTGCCCCGGGGGGTTCGGCGCGGCTGCGGGAGGATCAGTGGCAGGCGGTGGCGGCTCTGGTGGAGGAGCGCCGGCGTGCACTGGTGGTGCAGCGCACCGGCTGGGGCAAGTCGGCGGTGTACTTCGTCGCCACCGTTCTGCTGCGCCGGCGTGGTTCCGGCCCGACGGTGATCGTGTCGCCGCTGCTGGCGCTGATGCGCAACCAGGTCGAGTCGGCGGCCCGGGCCGGTATCCGGGCGCGCACCATCAACTCGGCCAACCCGGAGGAGTGGGACACCATCCACGAGGAGGTCGAACGCGGCGAGACCGACGTTCTCCTGGTCAGTCCGGAACGTCTCAATTCCGTGGACTTTCGCGATCAGGTGCTGCCCAAGCTGGCCGCCACCACCGGTCTGCTGGTGGTCGACGAGGCGCACTGTATTTCCGACTGGGGGCATGACTTCCGGCCGGACTACCGCCGGTTGCGGGCGATGCTCGCCGAGCTCTCCCCCGGGGTGCCGGTGCTGGCCACCACCGCGACGGCCAACGCGCGGGTCACCGCGGATGTGGCCGAGCAATTGGGCACCGGTGCCGGTGAGGCCCTGGTGCTGCGGGGCCCGCTCGAGCGGGAAAGCCTGCGGCTGGGTGTGGTCCGACTGCCGGACGCCGCGCACCGCCTGGCCTGGCTCGCCGAACATCTGGACGAACTGCCGGGCTCCGGGATCGTCTACACGCTGACAGTGGCCGCGGCCGAGGAGGCCACCGCCTTCCTGCGGCAGCGCGGCTTCCGGGTGGCCTCCTACACGGGGCGCACGGAGAACGCCGACCGGCTGCAGGCCGAGGTCGACCTACAGGAGAACCGGGTCAAGGCGCTGGTCGCGACCTCGGCGCTGGGCATGGGCTACGACAAGCCGGACCTGGGCTTCGTGGTCCACCTCGGCTCGCCGTCCTCGCCGATCGCCTACTACCAGCAGGTGGGGCGTGCGGGGCGCGGGGTGGCTCACGCCGATGTGCTGCTGCTGCCGGGCAAGGAGGACGAGGCCATCTGGCGCTACTTCGCCGATACCGCCTTCCCGCCCGAGGTGCAGGTGCGACAGACCCTCGCGGCGCTCGCCGGCGCGGGACGGCCGCTGTCCGTGCCGGCCCTGGAGGCGGCGGTGGATCTTCGGCGCAGCCGGCTGGAGACGATGCTGAAGGTGCTGGACGTCGACGGCGCGGTCAAGCGGGTGAAGGGCGGCTGGACGGCCACGGGGGCCGAGTGGGTGTACGACGCCGAGCGCTACGCGTGGGTGGCGCGGCAGCGGGCGGCGGAGCAGCAGGCCATGCGCGATTACGTGAGCACGTCCCGGTGTCGGATGGAGTTCCTGCGCGAGCAGCTGGACGACGAGGGGGCGATCCCGTGCGGCCGTTGCGACAACTGCGCCGGGGCTTGGGCCGATTCCTCCGTTTCCGCGGAGACGTTGACGGGGGCGGCGAAGGAACTGGATCGCCCGGGGGTGGAGGTCGAGCCGCGCCGGATGTGGCCGACGGGGATGCCCGCACTGGGAATCGACCTCAAGGGGCGTATCCCGGCCAAGGAGCAGTGTTCCACCGGGCGTGCCCTGGGGCGGCTCTCGGACATCGGCTGGGGCAACCGGCTGCGCCCGCTGCTGGCCGAGAACGCGCCCGACGGGCCGGTGCCCGATGACGTCCTGCGGGCGGCGGTGGCGGTCCTCGCCGATTGGGCGCGCTCTCCGGGCGGCTGGGCCTCGAATGTCCCGGACGCGGCTGCCCGGCCGGTGGGAGTCGTCGCCGTGCCGTCCCTGGCCCGCCCGCAACTGGTGGGTTCTCTCGCCCAGAGAATCGCGACCGTCGGTCGCCTTCCCTTCCTGGGCACCCTGACGTACACCGGGCCGAGCGGCGTGCACGCGGTGCGCCGCAGCAACTCCGCCCAACGCCTCAGGGCGCTGTCCGGTGCCTTCACCGTCTCCGAGGAGCTGGCCGGTTCCCTGGCACACTCTCCGGGCACCGTCCTGCTCGTGGACGACTACACGGACTCCGGCTGGACCCTCGCGGTCGCCGCCCGCCTGCTCCGCCGGGCGGGCAGCGCACAAGTCCTCCCCTTGACCCTCGCCGCGGCGGGCTGAGCCTGCCTCGACGGAGCCCCGCCGTTCGCCGGGTCACGGCGCCGGGCTCCCGCCTACTCGGCCATCGCTCATCTCGTCCATGGGGTCGAGGAGTTCAGGGGCGATGAAGGGGACGGACAGGGACGGACACGCGGCGTACGGACGATCAGCCCCCGGATCCGGCGGCGGCACACACCCGGTCCAGCACCCCGGGCAGCGCGGCCAGGAGCGCCGACACCTCGGGCTCCCCGACGATCAGCGGCGGCGCGAGCCGGACCACCTCGGGACCGGTCGCGTTCACCAGGAGGCCCGCGTCCTCCGCCGCCTGCTGGACCTGCGGGGCGAGCGGCGCGGTGAGGACGACGCCCAGGAGCAGCCCCACCCCGCGGACCCCGCCGACCAGCGGGTGGTCCAGCGCCTCGATGCCCCGCCGCAGTCGCTCGCCCTGTCGCTTGACGTGGTCGAGCAGCCCGTCCGCGGCGATGGTGTCGAGTACGGCGAGGGCCGCGGCACAGCACACCGGGTTGCCGCCGAACGTCGTGCCGTGGGCGCCGGGGGTGAACAGTTCGGCGGCCGGGCCGAACGCGAGCGTCGCGCCGATCGGCAGTCCGCCGCCGAGGCCCTTGGCCAGGGTGACGACGTCCGGCTCCACGCCGTGCGCCTGGTACTCGAACCAGTGGCCGGTCCTGCCGATACCGGTCTGCACCTCGTCCAGCACGAGCAGCGCCCCGGCGGCGCGGGTGATCTCCCGGGCCGCGGCCAGATAGCCGGCGGGCGGTACGACGACGCCGTTCTCGCCCTGGATCGGTTCCAGGACCACCAGCGCGGTGTCCCGGTCGACGGCGGCGGCCAGCGCCGCGGTGTCGCCGAACGGCACATGGGTGACCTCGCCCGGCAGCGGCAGGAACGGGGCCCGCTTGGCGGACTGGCCGGTGAGCGCGAGGGAGCCCATGGTCCGGCCGTGGAAGGCGCCCTGGGCGGCGACCATGCGACCGCGCCCGGTCAGCCTTCCGATCTTGAACGCGGCCTCGTTGGCCTCGGCACCGGAGTTGGCGAAGAAGACCCGGCCCGCGCGGCCGGCCAACTGCAGGAGCCGCTCGGCCAGCAGCACGGGCGGCTCGGTGACGAACAGGTTCGACACGTGGCCGAGCCGGCCGATCTGCCCGGTGACGGCCTCGACCACGGCCGGGTGCGCCGTGCCGAGCGCGTTGACGGCGATGCCGCCGAGGAAGTCCAGGTAGCGCCGTCCGTCGGCGTCCCAGAGAACGGCACCCTCGCCGCGTACCAACGGCACGCGCGGGGTGCCGTAGTTGTCCATGAGCGAGGCCTGCCAGCGCCCGGTGAGCCCGCTGTTCCCGGTCCCGCCCATCACACGCCCTCCTCGATGATGTCCGGCATGACCAGCGTGCCGATCTCCTCGCGGGTGAACATCTCCAGCAGGACGGAGTGCTTGACCCGGCCGTCGATCACCCGCGCGCTGCCGACGCCGTTGCGCACCGCGTGCAGGCAGCCGGCCATCTTGGGGAGCATGCCGTCGGCCAACTCGGGCAGCAGCTTCTCCAGTTCGCTCGCGGCGAGCCGGCTGATCACCTCGCTGCTGTGCGGCCAGTCGGCGTACAGGCCCTCGACGTCCGTGAGTACGACCAGCGCGTGCGCGTCGAGGGCGGCGGCGATGGCCGCGGCGGCGGTGTCGGCGTTGATGTTGTAGACGTAGTCGTCCTCGGCGCTGCGGGCGATGGAGGTGATCACCGGGATCCGGCCGCCGGCCAGGAGCGCTTCGATGGCGACGGGGTTCACCCGGGTGATCTCGCCGACCCGGCCGATGTCCACGGGCACGCCGTCGACCAGCGGCCGGTGCTTGGCCGCGATGATGGTGTCGGAGTCCTCGCCGGTCATACCGACCGCGAGCGGGGCGAACTGGTTGATGAGCCCCACCAATTCGCGCTGGACCCGGCCGGCGAGCACCATTCGGACCACTTCCATCGACTCCGGCGGAGTGACCCGGAGGCCGGCCTTGAACTCGGTGGCCAGCCCGTGCCGTTTGAGCTCGGCGCTGATCTGGGGTCCGCCGCCGTGCACGACCACCGGACGCAGTCCGGCGTGCCGGAGGAAGACGACGTCCTGGGCGAAGGCGGCCTTCAGCTCGTCGTCGATCATGGCGTGCCCGCCGAACTTGATCACGCAGATCACCCCCTGATGGCGGGTCAGCCACGGCAGGGCCTCGATGACGGACTGGGCGTGAGTCAGCGCGGGATGCTCGCGCGTGCTCGTTCTCATGACGAGTACGCGCTGTTCTCGTGGACGTACGCGCCGGTGAGGTCGTTGGTCCAGACCGTCGCGGACTTGCCGCCCGCCGCGAGGTCGGCCCTGATGACCACCTCGCGTCCCGTCAAGTCGACCGCGTTCCTGTCCATGCCGATCGCTCCGTCCTTGCAGATCCACACGCCGTTCATGGCGACGTTCAGCCGGCCCGGCTCGAAGACGGCCGAGGTGGTGCCGATCGCGGCGAGACCCCGGCCCCGGTTGGGGTCCTCGCCGTGGATCGCGTATTTGAGCAGGTTGTTCCGCGCGATGGAGCGGCCGACCCGGGCCGCGTCGTCGGTTTTGATTCCTGCCCATATGCCCGCGGCCGAGAAACCCCGTGCTGCCGTGACGCTCATGCCACAACTCCTCCAACGGACGATTCAAAGGCCAGGGGGACGGAATCGTCCTGTCTCCAGGACATCCGGGAATGATCGCACCCGCGCGAGTGGCCGCTTCCACGGAAGCGGCCATTTTCGACGGCACGGCGCGGAAAGCGTAATGCGGGAACTCCTCGGACCTTCCGTTCGGTGGTCCACTGCTCCTCGCCGGCCGGTGAATGGCGATTCGATTCCCGAAGAAATGCCTCGTGTTGTGAGCGAACCGAATCGGAGGGGTCCATGAGCAATAACCCGTTCGATGACGCGGACGGCCGGTTCCACGTCCTGGTGAACGAGGAGGAACGGCACTCACCGTGCGCCCTTCGGCCGCGGTCGGGCCGCTTTCAGCGCGGACGGGCCGACGGCCCGCCGGCGGGCCGTCGGGTGCGGGCCGCGCTCAGAGGGTCTCCCGCTCGATCTCCAGGGCGACGTCCCGGCCGAACTCGTGCTCGGTGCGCCGCTGGACGATGGAGTCGGCGATCTCGCCGCTGCGGACGGCGATGTTGGACAGCAGCGAGGACGTCAGTCCGTGGGAGTGTTCGGTGCCGCCCTGGAGGTAGATGCCGCAAGGCAGTTCGGGGTTGGTGACCAGGCGGTAGTCGCGCCCCACCCGGTGCCGCCCGGCCTCGTCCCGCAGGCAGTGCCGGTCGAGGTCGCCGAGCAGGCCGGAGGGCTCCATGGAGTCGTAGCCGGTGGCGAAGACGAGGGCGTCGACGTCGAGCTCCCGGGCGCCGTCGTCGAGCAGCGAGTGCAGGGACACCCGAGTCTCGTCCCCGGAGCGCTTGACCTCGTTGACCCGGGTGAGGTTGAGGAAGAACAGCCTCCGACTGCTGCGCACCTCCTCCTCGTACGAGCGCCGGTACAGGTCCCTGATCACCTCGTCGTCGACCACCGAGTAGTTGGTGTTCTTGTGGTAGCGCCAGAACGCCTCCCGGGTCTGGTCGGACCCGAAGTAGTACTCGTCGACCGCTCCGGGATCGAACACCTGGTTGGCGAAGGGCGTGTCGTCGGCGACGGAGTACCCGTAGGCCGGCAGGATCGCCGAGACCCGGGCGTGCGGGAGGCTGTCGTACAGGAACCGGGCGATCTCGGCCGCGCTCTGGCCGGCGCCGACGACCGCCACGCTGTTGAGCCCCGCGGGATCCATCCGGCGGAACTTCGCCAGGAACTCCGAGCTGTGCCAGACCCGTTCGTCGCGCTCGACGCCCTTGGGCATGCGCGGTACGAGGCCGGTCGAGACGGTCACGTTGCGCGCCCTGACGAGCCGGGTCGCGCCCGAGTGCACGTCCCTGACCTCGATCTCCAGGTGCTCGGCGTCCCCGGCCCCGATGCCCCGCGGTGGCCGGATCGAGGTGACCTCCGAGCCGTAGGAGACTCGGTCGGTGACGCTCGACTCGGCCCACTCGAGGTACTGGTGGAACTCCTGCCGGGTGGGGAAGAAGTCCTGGGTGTTCACGAACTGCGGCAGTCGCCCCGATGTGTGCAGATACGAGATGAAGCTGAACCGCGACACCGGGTTGCGGAACGTGGCCAGATCCTTGAGGAACGAGATCTGCATGGTGGTCGACGGGAGCAGCATGTTCCGGTGCCAGCCGAACGCGGGCTGCCGCTCGAAGAACGCGGCGGTCACAGGTCGGGTCCGCTCGTTGGCCTGGTGCTCTTCCAGGGCAATGGCGAGAGACAGATTCGACGGACCGAATCCGATGCCGACCACGTCGTAGATCTCGTGTCCAAACGTACCCATAGAAAATTCTCCCGCTAGCGTCGCTGCGACAGGGACTTCCGCATCTTCAATGGGTCGGTTGCGGCAACCCGGAGGCCCTGGTCGGGAACACGGTTGACTCACTTCAGGGCTGCGGCTGGTGGTCTCGAACATCTCGACCGGTCACCCGGGAGAGGCGTACTGAGTATTACGCTCAAGAATGCGGTAATGCCAACCTAGAGGGACCGGGAGCCACCTTTCAAGGGGTCCCGATGCACCGCGTACCCATGGCCGTGTCCTGTCGACAGGACAGCATTGCGTCCGTTCTTCGAATTGCCGCAGGTGCTCAATGCATTGGTAGCGTCGGCCGGTCGGAGCCATACCGTGAGCCAGATTACCGAAGGGTGTGAATTCCGGATGTTCGTTCCCCGCCACTATCGTGAACCGGACAGTTCGTGGATGGTGGACCTGATCCGCGCCAATCCGCTGGCCCTCGCGGTCATGAACGGCGACGTCACCGCGGGCCCGTTCGCGACCCATCTGCCCGTCATCCCCGATCCGCAGATGACGGGTTCGTGGTCCGACGACCTGTCGGGGGCCACCCTGCTCGGGCACATGAACCGGGCGAATCCGCACTGGAAGGCGCTGGAGACGGGAACCGTCCTGCTGCTGACCTTCGCCGGTCCGCACGGCTATGTGTCGCCCACCGTCTACGAGGTGACGCCGGCCGCTCCGACGTGGAACTTCACCTCGGTGCACGTACGCGGCGTCGTGGAGAAGATCGACTCGCTGGAGGAGACGCTGGGCGTGGTGCGGGCCACCGCGCTGGCCTTCGAGTCGGAGTTCGGCGCCGGCTGGGACCAGACCGAGTCGGTCGACTACTTTCGGAAGATCGTCCCCGGCGTGGGCGCCTTCCGGCTCATCGTCACGGGGGCCGAGGGCATGTTCAAACTCAGCCAGGAGCAGCCGGCCGAGGTCCGTGAGCGGGTGCAGCAGTCGTTCAGCCGGCGAGCGTGCAGCCTCCACCGGGACACGGCCAAGCTCATGAGCCAGTTGCCGTGACCGGGATCCGGACGGCCCGGCGCGGCCGCCTGGTGGTCCGGCTCATGGGCTCCACCCGAGCTTCGTTGTCACCCCGCACTTCGCGGACCGGATGGCCGCGGGGCTTCGACGTGCCGCGCGAGTTCCATGGCGCCACGCTTGCATCCGTGTGACGCCATGGCAACTGTGCGTACCGGATGTGTCACGGTGGCTGTCGGCCGGTTGTCGGCCGTTTGCCCTCGGGCAGGCGGGTTGTGGGCGGCTGCCGGCGACGCGGCTTCGAAGCCCTGGGCAACCCTCATCGTCCCAGGCCAGAAGGCGCTTTCGCTTTCCCGCTCGGGACCCGGACAACCGGTAAGTGAAACACGCGGGCCGGGTTCGATGTAACGGATTGCCGGATTGCTCTCGTGCGGCCGTTGGGATTCCTGCCGACCGCGAGGGAAACGGAGGGATACGCCATGGCGTCGCGGCGAGGGCAAGAATCGTGGTATCGGGCACTTGCCGTTGGATCTCCGTTAAGTCCCGAGCGATTCCTTGATTTCCACTTGCCGCTGGGGTCTACTCGGATCACCCTCCCGAAGGGACGGTTCGGGATGTGGACCTACAGCACCGAGAGGGATGCACCGACAGCCGAACGCCGTAAGGATCTTCGACAGAGGTGAACGGGGCGAGTGGTAATGGACGTATTCGCATGGTAACGGATCGGACAATCCACCTCAAGAACACAAAAACGGCAACGCTCCACATGAACCCGGAGACGATGCCGCGACAGCGACGAGCCATGGGCGATGGGCCCCACCGAGGCCAGATACTTACCACAAAGGTGGGCCTGCAAATACCGGCCGGGATGATCTTCGAAGACTGGGAGCGAGCCGGTCGCCAGTTATCCGGAATCCTGGATTCATCCTCATGGTGGCTCGGCGACTGGCTGGTGTACGGAAAAGATCATTACACGGACCGGTACCAACGAGGAATTCGGGCCGCGGGCTTGCGATATCAGACGCTCCGGAACTACGCCTGGGTCTCACGGCGGTTCGCGTTCAATCGGCGGCGAGCGGCGCTGAGCTTTCAGCATCACGCCGAATTGGCTTCACTCCCGGTCGACGAGCAGGAACTGTGGCTCAATCGCGCCGAGGAGATCGAGTGGTCCACCAAGCAACTCCGTAGTGCCCTGCGTGCTACGCGCGAAGATGAAGCAGGACGCGACAAGCAGATCGAGGCTACGCAGCGACTCGCGGTCCCCTGCGACCGCATCCCGTGGTGGCACAAGGCCGCGGTGCAGTCGGGCATCGATTTGGAGCAGTGGGTGCTGGCGACGCTCGACAACGCGGCCGAGCGAGTCCTGGAAGAGGTGGAGATGCGGGTGAGTGTGACAGCCTGAGCGTCCGAGGTATCCGGCCTTCACGGCCGCTCGCTCATTACGCTGCACGCCCGGCTCGCGACTTTTCTCAAGGTGGGTGGACCCCCGCGAACGGTCCATTTACGTTCGCACCCGGCCGTTGTCCCACCTGCGGCTTCCGACCGCGTGGCCACCACCTGAGCCCGCGCTCCGGATGGAGCGCGGGCTTGGCTGTTGCCGATCCGCCGCCCGAGACTCCGCAGACGGCAGTCGCCCTTGGTCCGCTGTCCTTGCGCGGTTCCGGCCCTTCTGCCCGCCCTTGGCGAGCCGGCGATCCGTCCCGGCTTCCCACGCTCGGCCCCGTCGTGCCGCACCGGCCGGGAGCCTTGGCCGGGCGGGCCGATCGCGCGATGGTGGAAGGGACCGAAACCCCTACGGTGACGGAGGTGCGACGTGCGGTACCTCGAGGTGGAAGGATTTCCCCGGGTTGGCCGGATCGGACTGGGCACCTGGCAATTCGGCTCACGGGAATGGGGGTACGGCGACGCGTACGCGTCGGTGACGGCGCACGCGCTGGTCGGCCGGGCCCTGGAACTGGGCGTGACCCTGTTCGACACGGCCGAGATCTACGGACGCGGACGCAGCGAGCGGATCCTGGGCGAGGCGCTGGGGGCGGACGCGGCCGGGGTCGTGGTGGCCACCAAGTTCCTGCCGGTGCTGCCGTTGACCCCGGTGGTGCGCAGTCGCGCGTATCGCAGCATGGCCCGCCTCGGACTCGACCGGATCCCGCTGTACCAGGCCCATTTCGCCAATCCGCTGTTCCCGATGGACGTCACGATGCGGGCGTTGGGCGAACTGCAGGACGAGAAGGTCGTGGGCGAGATCGGGGTCAGCAACTACGACCTCGCGCGCTGGCGCCGGGCCGAGCACGCGCTGGGCCGGCGGGTGCTGTCGAACCAGGTCGAGTTCAGCCTCGCGGCGCCCGGCCCGCTGTGCGACCTGGTGCCGTGGGCCGAGCGCAACCGGCGGATCGTGATCGCGTACAGCCCGCTCGCGCAGGGGCTGCTCGGGTCGCGCTACGACGAGTACAACCCGCCGCAGGGGTTCCGGGCGCACAAGACCCTGTTCCTGCGCGAGAACCTGCGGCGGGCCGGACCGCTGCTCGAGCTGTTGCGCGAGATCGCGGTCGCGCATGATGCGACGCCGGCGCAGATCGCGCTCGCGTGGACGCTGCACCAGGGGCCGGTGGTGGCCATTCCGGGGGCGTCGACGATCGAGCAGCTCGAACACAACGTGGCCGCCGCGGAGATTGCGCTGGGCGCGGACGAGTATCGGGCGTTGACGGCGCAGGCCGAGGTGTTCGAGCCGTTGCGGGGGGTGGACGCGGTTCGGGCTCGCGTGCGGAATCGGGCTTTGCCCGGGGACCGGGATTCGAAGGCTGACGCGGACGTTGCCGGGTCGCGGTAGCCCCTGCGGGGCCGGCCGGCCTGCGGCCCGCCTTTGTCCTCAAACGCCGGACGGGCTGGAGTGGGTGGCTTTGTTCCCGGGGCGTCGGATGGGCTTGGGTTGCTTTGTCCTCAAGCGCCGGACGGGCTGGGAGGAGTGCCGGGCGGGTGGGGGGGTGGTGTCAAGTGGGGGGTGCACAGGGGGGTGGTTGTCCACCGGTCGGGTTGAGGTTCGGTGGGGGGCCGGGTGGGGTCGCAGGCTCGGGGCATGAATGGCATCGGTGGTTTTGATCGGACGCCCTTTGTGGCGATGTCTCCGCAGTCCGTCCTGCGAGTGCGGTCGCCTGCGGATCTCGTGGAGGCGGTGCCCTACCTGATCGGGGTGCGGCCCACGGACAGTGTGGTGTTGCTCGGCATCCTGCCGGGCGAGCGCAGTCGGGTCGGTCCGGTGTTGCGGCACGACCTGCCCGCGCCGGCCGACTTCGAGCTCGCGGCCGGGCACTTCGCCCGGCTGCTCGCCCGCACCGGCGCCCGCGGGGTGGCCGTCGCGATGTACGCGGACGCGGCGGAGGCGGCCGTCGAGCGATTGCGGCCGTTGCACGCGGCGATCGCGCGCGCGTGCGCCGAGCGGTCGATCGAGGTGCGGGAGGCGGTGTGCGTGACCGCCGAGCGCTGGTGGTCCTACGGCTGCGCGGACCCGCGCTGCTGCCCGCCGGAGGGCACGCCGCTGCGTACCGATCGCAGCTCGGCCGTCGCCGCGACGGCCGTCTGGGCGGGGCTGCCCGAGCCGGCGTCACTGGCCGACCTCGTGCGCCGCTTCCGGCCACCGGAGTACGCGCTGCGCGAGCGGATGCTCCGGGCGTACACGAGCGTGCGCGCCGACGCCGCGGGGCTCGGCGCCGAGCGCACGCTCGCCGCGCTGGCCGGGCACCGGGCGCGGTTCCGGGCCGGCGACACCACGATCGAGCCCGAGGAGGCCGCGCGGCTCGTGCTCGGCCTGGCGGACGCGCGCGTGCGCGACGAGGTGATGGGCCGACACGGCGAGGGCCCGGGGGACGCCGACGACCTCGCCTCTCTCGCGCTGTGGACCGCGCTCGCCCGCCGGGCCTTCGCGCCCGCGTCGGCGCCCCCGCTCACCCTCGCGGCGTGGGCGGCGTGGACGGTCGGTGACGGGGTGCTGGCCCGGGTCGCGATCACCCGCGCGCTGCGGGCCGACCCCGAGTACACGATGGCGCGACTGCTGCACTCGGCGATCAACAGCCCGCTGAGCGCCGCCGAGGTGCGGCGTCGGATCTTCCGCGATGCCGTGACCAACCGGGCACCGTGACCGTTGGGGGGCGTGGACCACAAATCGACCGGCCCGTCCGGGATCGCGTCGGATTCCGGCCGCTACGCGCCGCCGACGCCCGCGAGGCACGGGCGATCCCGGCCCCGGGGGACTCACGAGAAGCGGGAGACGAGAACAGTGATCGTGAGCACGACTCCACATCCCGTGGCGCACGACGCGCTCGTCTGCGTGGACGCGCCGGGCATGGCGATCAGTGGCCGGGACGCGCAACTGCGGGGACACGGCGTGCAGGGCCTCTACCACGACGGGCGCCGCACGCTCTCGCGCAACGTGCTCACGATCGGCGGCATGGAGCCCGAACCGCTGTCCGGACACGTGGTCGCGGCCGGGTCGGTGCGCTACCTGGCGATGCGCCGCTTCGCCGCGGACAGTACGCCCGACCCGGCGCTCGTGGTGGAGCGGACCCGCCACGCCGACGGCCGCGAGCGCATCGTGGTGCGCAACACCGGGCGCCGGCCGCTTCGCTTCCCGGTCGAACTGGCGCTCGGCGCCGACCTGATCCCGCTCGACGCGCTCCGCGCCGGGCACCGTCCGACCGAACTGCCCGCCCGGGTCGCCGCGGCGGGACTGGGGTGGAGCGCGCCGGACGGCATGTCCGTGCGCGCGACCGCCGAGCCCGCACCGGACACCGCGCTCGCCGCCACCGCGACGCTGCGCTGGGACATCGGCCTGGATCCGGCCCGATCGTGGGCCGTCGAACTGCGCGTCGTCGCGGAGCCCGGGCCCGGCCGGCCCGGCCCGCGCGCGGTCTCGGGGCAGCCGCCGTGGGCCGAGCCGCGGGTGCGCTGCGACGACGTGCGGGTCGCGGCGTGGGTCGCACAGGGCCTGCGTGATCTGCGGGCGCTGCTCGTGGTGCCCGATCCCGACCTGCCGACCGCGCCGTTGCCGGTGGTCGGCGCCCCCTGGCAGCTCGTCCCGACCGGCCGCGACGCGCTGTGGACCGCGCGCATGCTGCTGCCGCTCGGTACCCGCTTCGCCGGTGGCGTGCTGCGGCTGCTCGCCGCGCGGCAGGGCACCCGCTCGGATCCGCGCGGCGGCGAGGAGGAGGGGCGGATCCCGCACACCCTGGGCCGGGTCGGCGACCGCGTGCGCTACGACTGCGCGGGCTCGACCGCGCTGTTCGTCACGCTGCTCGGCGAGGCGTGGCGCTGGGGGCTGCCGGCCGCCGAGACCACCGCACTGCTGCCCGCGCTCGGCCGCGCGCTCGGGCACCTGTCCCGCACCCTGGGCGATCGTCCGGGCGACTTCGTCCGACTCGGCCCCGAGGGACCCGCGCCGTGCGAGTTGCAGGCGCAGACGTACGAGGCGGCGCTGCACGGGGCCGCCCTGCTGGACGCGCACGATCTCCCCGGCGGCGGGGCGCTGCGCGAGCGGGCCGAGCGGCTCGGCGTGGACTTCCGCAAGGCGTTCCGCGCCGAGGACGCGGCGGGGGAGTACTACGCGGCGGCCCTGGACCCCACCGGCCGGCCGATCACCGTGGCCTCCTCCGCGATGGCGCACCTGCCCGGCAGCGGCATCCTGGACGACACCGGCAGTCGCGCCGTGGCCCGCCGGCTGACCGCGCCCGACCTGGACTGCGGGTGGGGCCTGCGCGGTACGTCCGCCCGCACACCCGGCTACCACCCGCTGGCCGCGCGTGGCGGCGTCGTGCGCACCCACGACACCTGCGTCGCGGCGGCCGGCCTGGCCGGCACGGGCCATCTCGACGCCGCACAACGGCTGTTCGCCGGCCTGCTGAACGCCGCGCCGTGGTTCCAGTACCGGATGCCGGAGATGCACGCGGGCGAACAGCGCGCCGAGGGCCACGCCCCCGTCGCGCACCCGCTGGCGTGTCGCCCGCTCGCGCGCGCGGCCGGGGCGATCCTGCCCGTGCTGGTGGCCTTCGCCGGGATCCGGCCGGACGTTCCCGACGGGCGCGTCACGGTGCGCCCCACCGGACCCCTCGACGTCGGCGAACTGGAGCTGCGCGACCTGCGGATCGGCGGCGAGCCGTTCACGGTCCGGGTCAACCGGGCCGGTCAGGCGATCGTCGAGGAGGCGGCGGCGGAACTCCAACTGGCGATCTGAGTGGGCGACAGGGTCTTCGAACCCCCGCCGGACACGCCGCCGGCCGGTACCGCGACGGCGCTCCCCGCAGGCGCCGGCGATCCGACGGACCGGGAAACGGTCTCCGAATTCGTTTTATCGTCAGCCAGACAACTAGTGGGCCCCGGGCACTAGGATCGCCCCATGCCGCGCTCCGAGACCACGACCTTTCCGCCCTTCGGAGTCACCGTGGATCTCGTCGTCCTCACGGTGCGCGAGCACGCTCTCAGCGCGCTTACCATCCGGCGCGGCGAGCCGCCGTTCCAGGGCGCGTGGGCCCTGCCCGGCGGCTTCGTGCGCGAGGGGGAGGGCCTGGAGGCCGCCGCGGCGCGCGAACTCGCCGAGGAGACCGGCCTCGACCGGCTGCCCGTGCACCTCGAACAACTCGCCACGTTCGGCGATCCCGGCCGCGACCCCAGGATGCGCGTGGTCAGCGTCGCCTACCTGGTCCTGGCCCCGGACCTGCCCGCCCCGCGCCCCGGCGGCGACGCGGCCGGCGCGCGCTGGTCCTCGGTCGGCGAACTGCTCGGCGACGGCAGCCGGCTCGCGTTCGACCACGGCCGGATCCTGGAGGACGGCGTCGAACGCGCCCGCTCCAAGATCGAATACTCGTCGCTCGCCGCCGCGTTCTGCCCGGAGGAGTTCACCGTCGGCGAGTTGCGCCGGGTCTACGAGGCGGTGTGGGGCGTCGCCCTGGACCCGCGCAACTTCCACCGCAAGGTCACCGGCACCCCCGACTTCCTGGTCCCCACCGGCGGCACCACGACGCGCCAGGGCGGCCGACCCGCGCAGCTGTTCCGCCGGGGCTCCGCGGAGAAGCTGAACCCGCCGATGTTGCGCCCCGAGGCCTGACGGCTCCGGGCTCGACGGCCCGCCCGCCGCGTCGCGCCCGCTCAGCCCTGCCCGCCCAGGTCCAGGCTCACCGAGTCGTACGCCAGCTGCGCGTCCCGACTGCGATGTCGGCCCATCAGCGCGATCAGGTCCACGACCTTGGGCCGCAGCGTCGACCACCCCGCCGATTCGTCCGACCCGCGCGAGAGGCCCGCCAGCAGCTCGTCGAGCAGCAGGCCCAGGCGGGCGTGCTCACTCCGCAGCCGCCGCACCGCGCGCCCGAACCGCGGATCCGCGCGGCGCACCTCGTCGTACAGCCCGTCGGGCCCCTCGGTGGCCGCGACATGTTCGTAGAGATCGGCCCGCAACTGTCGCAACCCCGCCCGCAGCGCGGCCACCCGGCGCGGGCCGGGCACGTCCGCGACCAGACCGTCACGCACGATCAACAACGCGTCGTCGAGGTCGCCCCGCCTGCGGCGGACGGCGTCCAGGACACCCGGATCCGGAAGAGACATGCCGACCTCCAGGGGGGTACTCGGCGGTACTTCGATGGTCCTCCAGCAGAGGGCGGCCTGTCCAGGTTCGACAGACTTTTCCGCAGCTCGCCGTTACGACGCAAATGCCGGGAAAATTACAATTTCGCCGGTATGTTGCCAAAGATCCAAAGATCTCCCGTATCCGGGATGCCGAGGAGCGATGGCGATGGCGATGATTCAGACACGTGCGCTGACCAAGAGATACGGCGGCATCGTGGCCGTCGACAACCTTTCCTTCGATGTACGTCCCGGGCAGGTGACCGCACTGCTCGGGCCCAACGGCGCGGGCAAGTCGACGACCCTGCGGCTCATGCTCGGCCTCGAGCGCGGCGGCGGCGAGACCCTGTACGACGGCCGGCGGTACCGCCGACTGCCGCGTCCCGCGACCGCCGTCGGGGCGTGCGTCGGTCCGCCCGCCGCACACCCGGGCCGCCGGGTGCGCGCCCACCTCACGATGCTCGCCGCGGCCGGTCGGATCCCCCCGCGTCGCGTGGACGAGGTGCTCGACCTCGTCGGGCTCACCCCCGTGGCCGACGCGCGGGCGCGGGTGCTCTCCGCGGGCGCCCTCGGCCGGCTCGGGTTGGCCTCCGCGCTGCTCGGCGACCCCGACACGCTGGTCCTGGACGAGCCCGCGATCGGCCTGGACCCGCAGGGGGTGCGCTGGCTGCGCGACTTCCTGCGCGCCTACGCGGCCCAGGGCCGCACCGTCCTGGTGGCGGGCCACATCCTCGCCGAGACCGCGCAGTGCGCCGATCGCGTCCTGGTGATGAGCCGGGGTCGACTGGTCGTGGACGAGTCGGCGGCCGACTTCCTGCGCCGCGGCGGCCGCGAGGGCGTCTGCGTACGCACCCCGCAGGTCGCCCGGTTGACCGAACTGCTCCGCGCCGAGGGCATCCGGGCGGGCCGGCCCGGCGGCGCCGCGGTCACCGTGACCGGCGCGGACCGCGCCCGGATCGGCGAGATCGCCTTCCGCGGCGGCATCCTGCTGCACGAACTCGCCGATCGCGAGCCGGGCCTGGGCGACGCGTTCATCGACGCGATCGCCCGGCGGCGCGAGCTCGCGCAGACCCTGACCGAGGACGACCTCCCCGAGCAGCAGCGCGCCGAGACCACCCTCGGGAACACACTCGCGGACTTCGACGCCGACTTCGACGCCGACTTCGACTTCGCCGCCGGCCTCGCCGCCGATCCGGACGCCAAGGCGACGACCGAGCTCGCCCGTACCGCCATGCCGCCCCCGCCCGGCGCCGATCACAAGCTCGAACCGATCCCGGACCGCGAGCGCGAACCGATCACCGACCGCGCACCGGCACCGGCCGCCGACCCCGCCGCCCGATCCGCCGTCGCCCGCGAACCCCACCGTGAGGCCGACCCCCACCGTGAGGCGGACCCGCACCGCGAGGGCGACCCCCACCGCGCGGCCGAGCCGCACCGCGCGGCCGAGCCGCACCGCGCGGCCGAGCCGCACCGCGCGGCCGAGCCGCACCGCGCGGCCGAGCCGCACCGCGCGGCCGAGCCGCACCGCGCGGCCGAGCCGCACCGCGCGGCCGAGCCGCACCGCGCGGCCGAGCCGCACCGCGCGGCCGAGCCGCACCGCGCGGCCGAGCCGCACCGCGCGGCCGAGCCGCACCGCGCGGCCGAGCCGCACCGCGCGGCCGAGCCGCACCGCGCGGCCGAACTCGCGGCGCGAGCCGCTGCGGCAGGGGCGCGAGCTGCTGCGGCGCGAGCCGCCGTGGAGGCGGCCGAACCCCATCGCGCGGCCGACCCCCACCGTGCGGCGGAACTCGCGGCGCGAGCCGCTGCGGCAGGGGCGCGAGCTGCTGCGGCGCGAGCCGCCGTGGAGGCGAGCGAACCCGACCCCCACCGCGCGCCGCCCGCCCCGGGGCCGACTCGCACGACGGCTCCGCGGCGCACCCGCCCCGGCGCCGCTTCGCCCGCACCTGGCGCTCCGCCGGGCGCTCCGAGCAGACCGACGAGGTGAGAAGCGCATGAGCGCGATCGGATACGAACTCGCGAGGGTGCGCAGCCTGCGCGCGACGTGGTGGGGCGCCCTCGCCCTGTTGGCGCTCACCGCGGGCGCGACCTGGGTGGCGGCCCGCCAGGCCGGGAGCATCCCGATCGGCTCCGGCGAGGTGGCCCACCTCCTGACCGCGGGTCCCGGCCGCACGCCCGTGCTGATCCCGGCGGTCATGGTCGCGGCCGCCCTCGCCTGCGCGCGCGAGCAGCGCCGGGAGGCGATGCCGACGCTGCTGCTCGCCCTGCCGCGCCGCAACGGGGTCTTTTTCGCCAAGATCGTCGGCACCGCGCTGTTCGCCACGCTCGTCGCCGTGCTCGCGGTGCTCGCCAACGCCGGCGTGGCCCGCGCGGTATTCGGCTCGACGTTCCCCGACACCGCGGCGATCGAGGTTCCGGCGCCGCGGATCCTGGCCGGGTTCGTCGCCTACGTGCTGCTCGCCGCCGTGCTCGGCCTGGCGATCGGCACCCTCTCGCGCGGCGCCCCGCTCGTCGCGTTCGCCGCGGCGATGCTGCCGGTGGGGGGCGAACGGCTGATCGCGGCGGCCATTCGGGCCGGCGTCCCGCAGGCGAACCAGGACCTCGTGCGTTACCTTCCGTTCCGCGCCGCCGACCGCATGCTCGCGGTCTCCGGCGACGGCCTGGCTCCGATCATGGGCGCCGCGGTCTTCGCGGGGTTCACACTCGTCGTCACGGTGCTCGCGATGATCACCTTCGCGCGCCGCCGGGCCTGAGCCGCGCCCGGGCCCGAGACGCCGCTCGAACGGTCCTCGAACCAGCCCGGACAGTCCTGGGACGACATTCGGACGGTCCTCGAACGCTCCTCGAACGACATTCGCACTCCCTCGGACAGGCGTCCGAGGGAGTGCCCGGGAAGTCCGAGACGCGTTCGAAGCCGTCCGAAGTTGGTCGAACATGCGACGTCACACTTTCGGACGATCGACCCGCAAGGTAGATCACCCTTTCGTGTGTTTTTCAGCCGAGAGAGGGTTTGATGCTCAAGCCCGACCCGTTCGCGGCCGAGATGGAGAGCGTGAGTATCGCTGCCCATCAGACAATGACCCATGCCCCGGCGAGCGGCTCGGCCGACGCGTTCCGCGCCGGCGAGCCGGGCGCCGCCGGCACCGACCCGATGTCCCGCCGGCCGTACGTGTGGGACGGACCCGACCTCGAACCGGCCCGCGCGGTCCGCAAGCCCGGCGTCGGCCGCGGCCGCGGACTGCACGGCCAACTCGTCCAGCAACTCGGCCAGATGATCGTCGCGGGCGAGGTGGGCACCGAGCGCCCGCTCGTTCCCGAGGAGATCGGCCAGCGCTTCGAGGTCTCCCGGACGGTGGTGCGCGAATCGCTCCGCGTCCTGGAGGCCAAGGGCCTGGTCAGCGCTCGCCCCAACGTCGGCACCCGGGTCCGCCCGGTGAGCGACTGGAACCTGCTCGACCCCGACGTCATCGAGTGGCGCGCGTGCGGCCCGCAGCGCGACTCCCAGCGCCGCGAGCTCTTCGAACTGCGCTGGGGCATCGAGCCCTTGGCCGCGCACATGGCCGCGTGCCGCAACCACCCCGAGATCGTCCGCCGACTGGCCGACGTCGTCGAGATCATGCAGCGGGCCGTCGCCCAGCCCGACCCGCTGACCTTCAGCCGCGCCGACGCGGAGTTCCACGGCCTGCTGCTCCAGGTCGCGGGCAACCGCATGCTCGACCACCTCGCGAGCATCCTCGCCGCGGCGCTCCAGGTGTCCGGCGGCCACGTGGCCGGATGCGAACACCTCTCCGAGGCATCCGTCGCGCTGCACGCGCGCCTGGTCGACGCGGTCGCCGCCGGTGACGGGGAGAGCGCCGAGACCGCCATGCGCTCGCTGCTCGCGGTACACCCCGAGGTGGATCGCCAGTTCCCCGCGCCCCGCGAGGGCTGACCCGCCCGTCGGGCACCGTCCTCCACTCGCCCCTTCACCGCCCCCGACCGGGGTCGGCGAAGGGGCGCGCGCGTGTACGCGACCGCCGAACGCCCGTGACACGCGGGTACGGAGAGTTCAAGCCAATCACTCCCGGTGTGAAGGTTCGCGTGCGTACTCTCGATATCTGACTCGCCGGCTCGGAATTGCCAACAGGTGGGGTTGTGAGGCAATGAACGACGACAAGGTCGGAAGCGAGCGACTCGACGGCCTGGACGCGGCCCTGCTCGACACGTTGACCAACCAGGGCCCCACGGCCTTCGCGGTCTACGACAGCCGAATGCGCCTGCGGCGGGTCAGCGGAGCGCTCGCGCGGCTCAACCGGCGCTCGGCCGACGACCTGCTCGGCAGACGGCCCGACGAGGTCTTCCCGGCCGCCCGGGCCCGCCGGATCGAAGCCGTCCTGGCCCGCGTCCTCGCGGCCGGCGAACCGCACGTCGAGTCGCACGCGACCGGCCCCGACGGCACCAAGGACCCGAGTGAGCGGGCCGGCGACGGGCGCGTCGACGGCCACGAACGCGCGTACGAGTCACAGTGGTTGCCCGTCCGTGATCCCTCGGACCGGACCGGCCCCACGATCGGCGTCCTGCTCCTGGTCCGCGACATCACCGAGCAACGGCACCGCGAGGAACTGCTGCGGACGAGCCAGTGGCGCACCGCCAGGCTCCAGGCGATGACCGCGCGGATCGCCGGGACGCTCAGCGTGCCCGAGGTCGAGGAGGCGGTCACCGAACTGGGCCACGGCATCGCGGCCGTCCGCTCGGAGACCTACCTGCTCGACGAGACCGCGCCCGTGTACCCGTGGCCGAACGTCCCCGCGCAGCGCACGATCGGCCGCCGGCGCGGACTGCCCGCGCACTGGTCGGACGACCTCGTGGCCGCGGTCACCGACGGCATCGCCCAGTACACCTCCGAGGACGGCCCCGGCGCGTCCCGGGTGATCCTGCCGCTGGTGGGTTCGGGCGCACCGCTGGGCGTGCTGCGCTACACCTTCGACGACGGCCGCGCCTTCGAGTCCGACGACCGGGTGTTCCTGGAGTCGTTCGCGGGGCAGTGCGCGCTCGCGGTCGAGCGCTCCCGGCTGTACGAGCGCGAGCACCGCACCGCCGTCGCGCTCCAACGCAGCCTGCTGCCCGAGCGGTTGCCCGCCGTGCGCGGCGTCGAGTTCGGCTTCCGCTACCTGCCGGGCGCGCCCGACTTCGAGGTCGGCGGCGACTGGTACGACGTGTTCCAACTGCCCGACGGACGCGTGGCGATCGTGGTCGGCGACGTGATCGGCAAGGGCCTGACCGCGGCGGCGGGCATGGGTCGGGTCCGCTCGGCCCTGCGCGCCCTCGCGTTCACCGACCCCGAGCCCTCGGCCGTACTGACCGGACTGGATCGGCTGTTCACCGCGACCGAGGACGACGAGTCGCTCACGACGCTGGTGTACGCCGTCGTCGACCCCGCGACCGGACTGCTCGACCTCGCCGACGCGGGCCACCTGCCGGTGGTGATCGTCTCGGCCGACGGCAAGGCCAGGCTGGTCGAGATCGGCGAGGAATCGACGCCCCTGGGAGTAGCGGAACACCGGACGCAGCACACGATTCGCCTCGATCCGGGTGACATCCTGATCGGCTTCTCCGACGGCCTCGTGGAGACCCGGGGACGCGGCATCGACGAGGGCCTGGACCACCTCGTGGACATCGCCCGCGGCGGTGCCGGCGGGCTCGAACCACTCCTGACCAGCATCCTCGACGGGCTCCTCGGTGGCCGCGATCGCGACGACGACGTGACCATCCTCGGAGTGCGCATCACCGGCGACGCGTGAGTCGGATCCCTCACACAGGGTGTGGCGCGCCCCGCAAGAGGGAATCGTGTGAGCTGCGCCACTGAACGGGTGCGTAACACTTCTTCGCCTGGCCCGATGAGTACGAAGGTGGCAGCCGTTCGGGAATAGCAAAAAAAGCCGGTGCGCTGTGTCGAGTGCAACCGGTTGCCGGAACCACGCTGTCTGCCCGAGTGTCGTTCATTTGGCGCCGCTGCCTGCCTGACGGCAGGCCACGACGGCGTCCAGATCGTCGAGAGGTTGTTTGTGTCGGCCAGCACATCCCGTTCGCTCCCGCCCGAGATCGCCGAATTCGTCAACGTGAAGTCGTTGATCGAGCGGGGTGAGGCCCAGGGGTACATCGCCAGCGACGAGGTGCGCCAGGCGTTCGAGGCCGACCAGATTCCGGCCACCCAGTGGAAGAACGTCCTGCGCAGCCTCAACCAGGTCCTCGACCAGGAGGGTGTGACCATCATGGTCAGTGCCGCGGACTCGGCGGCGCCCAAGCGCACCCGGAAGAGCGTGGCGGCGAAGAGTGCCGCCAAGCGGACCGCGACCAAGACCGTCGTCTCCAACCGTGCCTCCACCACGGGAACCATGACGGCCGAGGCGGCCGCGCCAACGCCCGACGAGAGCACCGCCGTTGTCGCCGAGCCGGTCGCCGGGCCGGCCGCGACCACAGCCGCGGCCGCGGCCGCGCCGCGCAAGGCGGCGGCGAAGAAGGCCGGCACCGGCACCGCGAAGAAGACCGCCGTGAAGAAGACGACGGCCAAGAAGACCGCCGGCAAGGCCGGCGACGGCGAGCCGGACGCCGAGGAACTCCCGGACGAGGCCGTCGTCGAGGACGCGGTGCCCGACGAGCCGGAGAGCAAGGGCTTCGTCCTGTCCGACGACGAGGACGACGCCCCCGCGCAGCAGGTCGCCGCCGCCGGCGCCACCGCCGACCCGGTCAAGGACTACCTCAAGCAGATCGGCAAGGTCCCGCTCCTCAACGCCGAGCAGGAGGTCAACCTCGCCAAGCGGATCGAGGCCGGCCTGTTCGCCGAGGACAAGCTGGGCTCCGGCGAGAAGGTCCAGCCCAAGCTCCGGATGGAGCTGGAGATCATCGCCGAGGACGGCCGGCGCGCGAAGAACCACCTGCTGGAGGCCAACCTCCGCCTCGTGGTCTCGCTCGCCAAGCGCTACACCGGTCGCGGCATGCTCTTCCTGGACCTGATCCAGGAGGGCAACCTCGGCCTGATCCGCGCGGTCGAGAAGTTCGACTACACCAAGGGCTACAAGTTCTCCACGTACGCGACGTGGTGGATCCGGCAGGCGATCACCCGGGCCATGGCCGACCAGGCGCGGACCATCCGCATCCCGGTCCACATGGTCGAGGTGATCAACAAGCTCGCCCGCGTCCAGCGCCAGATGCTCCAGGACCTGGGCCGCGAGCCCACCCCGGAGGAGCTGGCCAAGGAACTCGACATGACCCCCGAGAAGGTCGTCGAGGTGCAGAAGTACGGCCGCGAGCCGATCTCCCTGCACACCCCCCTCGGCGAGGACGGCGACAGCGAGTTCGGCGACCTGATCGAGGACTCCGAGGCCGTCGTGCCCGCCGACGCGGTCAGCTTCACGCTGCTCCAGGAGCAGCTGCACTCGGTGCTCGACACGCTCTCCGAGCGCGAGGCGGGCGTCGTGTCGATGCGCTTCGGCCTCACCGACGGCCAGCCCAAGACCCTCGACGAGATCGGCAAGGTGTACGGGGTCACCCGTGAGCGCATCCGCCAGATCGAGTCGAAGACCATGTCGAAGCTGCGCCACCCGTCCCGCTCCCAGGTCCTGCGCGACTACCTGGACTAGGGCCGTGGCCGGGATCGCCCGACCGCGCCGAGACGACACCGCACAACACCAGAGCCCCGGATACACCATCCGGGGCTTTCGTGTGGCACTTCCGGAGTGAAATCACCCGTTTGCTCGGCTGGATGATTCCGCCGGGCCACGCCCGGGCACCGGCACGTACCTGACGGTAGCCGGCGAGAGGTTCCCCATGATGGTGCGAGCGCCCGAGCGGCACACACGCAGCAGTACCCGGCGGTACACACGAGGTTGGGTGGTCGCGGTCGCCGCGGCGGTGCTCGCCGGCGTCCTGACGGGGGCCACCCCCTCCGGGCCGCCGCGGGTGATCGTCGGCGGGTCGCCCGCGGACACGGCGACGTATCCGTGGGCCGTGGCCCTGTCCAGCCGTGCGGAGTACGGCTCCGCGCGGTCGGGGCAGTTCTGCGGCGGCACGCTGATCGCGCCCACCAAGGTGCTGACCGCCGCGCACTGCATGTTCGACGCGAACGGCAGGCGCGACGACCGTCCGGACCTGACGGTGATCCAGGGGCGCACCGATCTGCGGACCACCCAGGGCCGTGAGGTCGCGGTGAGCGCCACGCACGTCAATCCGGGCTTCGATCCGGGTGTGATCGAGGGCGACTGGGCCGTGCTCACGCTGGCCGAGCCGCTGGGCACCGGTACCGCGCCGGTGGTGGCGCAGGGTGCGGACGTGTACGCGGCGGGTACCCCCTCGACCGTGGTCGGGTGGGGCGACACCACCGGGAACGGCGACTACTCGTCGACGTTGCGGCAGGTCATCGTCCCGCTGGTGACCGACGCGACCTGCCGGACGGCCTACCCCGGGGGGCTGCAGGGCACCTACGACGCCGCGTCGATGGTGTGCGCGGGCGAACGGCTGGGCGGCAAGGACGCGTGCAGCGCGGACAGCGGTGGGCCGCTGCTCGTCGGCGGCCGGGTCGCCGGGATCGTCTCGTGGGGCGACGGGTGTGCCCTGGCCCGCAAGCCGGGGGTGTACACCCGAGTCGCCACGTTCGCCCGAGACATCCGGGAAGCCGCCGGGTTGTGAGGGATATCACGCTCCCGTGCGGGTCGGGCAGACCTCGCGAGTGACGCCGCGAGACGCCGATGGCGGCCACCTCGCGGTGGCCGCCATCGGCGCGATGACTGCTCGTCGGGATCTCAGAGGGTCGGCTGTCTGGTCAGTTGTCGTCGTCCGGTGCGGTAACGGGGACCGCCGTGAGGCGGTCGGTCTCGTCCTGTATCTCCACGGCCACCTTCCGCAGCTCAGGTTCGAACTTGCGGGCGTGGTGCGCACAGAACAGCAGTTCGCCGCCGCTGGAAAGGACAACCCGAAGGTATGCCTGGGCGCCGCACCGATCACAACGGTCGGCGGCCGTCAACGGACTGGCGGGTGTCAGAACCGAATTCACGTCGCCTCTTCTCTACTCGACGAAGCTTTCATCGATGTCCAACATCAAATCAGCCTCGAACGTTCCCGGGGTGATCGTGTCATGTTCAACAGCTTCTCGGCACACCCCTTTTGCAAGTCGTTCCTTGTGCATAGGACGTGCCCTGTGAGCGTACGGTTCATGCCGGCCACCCGATCGGGTGGTCGAAGACTTGTTCGGATGCCGGCTAGTATGCGGCGGCGAGCCGTCGCCGGGGTGTCTTCCGGCCCCGGTAGCCTTGCTCTCCGGCGCGACGCGGGTGATCACCGGACCCATTTTTTCGGGTCCGAACCACCGTGGACGCGCCGTACGGATCGACGCGTACGCGGCGATCCGACTACTCGACTACATGCGAGGAGTTGCACCGCGTGACCGCCCAGACGACTGCGCAGTCCACCGCGCTCCTGGCGGGCGAGCCCGACCACTCGAACTACACCGCGCGGCATCTCCTCGTCCTCGAGGGTCTTGACGCGGTCCGCAAGCGGCCCGGCATGTACATCGGCTCCACCGACAGTCGGGGCCTGATGCACTGTCTGTGGGAGATCATCGACAACTCGGTGGACGAGGCCCTCGGGGGCTTCGGCGACCGGATCGTGGTGATCCTGCACGCCGACGGCTCGGTTGAGGTTCGGGACAACGGTCGTGGCATTCCCGTCGACGTGGAGCCCAAGACCGGCTTGTCCGGTGTCGAAGTCGTCATGACCAAACTGCACGCCGGCGGCAAGTTCGGCGGCGGTTCGTACGCCGCGTCCGGCGGCCTGCACGGCGTCGGCGCCTCCGTGGTCAACGCGCTGTCCGCCCGACTCGACGTCGAGGTGGACCGCAGTGGCCACACCCACGCCATCTCGTTCCGCCGCGGGGTGCCCGGCGAGTTCGCCGCGCTCGGTGCCGACGCGCCCTTCAGCGCCGGCAACGGCCTCCGCAGGATCAAGAAGATCTCCAAGGCCAAGGCCGGCACCCGGGTCCGCTACTGGGCGGACCGGCAGATCTTCCTCAAGGACGCCGCGCTCGACCTCGAGTCGCTGCACTCCAGGGCCCGCCAGACCGCCTTCCTGGTGCCCGGGCTCACGATTGTTGTTCGCGATGAGCGCAATGGTGCGAATCCGGGCGAAGTCGACGAACAGGTCTTTCACTACTCCGGCGGCATCAGCGAGTTCTGTGAATACCTCGCTCCGGACCGCGCGCTCTGCGACGTTCTGCGCTTCACCGGGTCGGGCCTGTTCAAGGAGACCGTGCCCGTGCTCGACGAGCAGGGGCACATGGTGCCGACCGAGGTCCAGCGCGAGCTGGGCGTCGACGTCGCGCTGCGTTGGGGTACCGGTTACGACTCGACCCTGCGTTCCTTCGTCAACATCATCGCCACGCCCAAGGGCGGCACCCACGTCGCCGGGTTCGACCAGGCGCTCCGGCGCACGGTCAACGACGTGCTGCGTTCGAGCAAGCTGCTGCGCGTCGCCGAGGACGACATCACCAAGGACGACGCGACCGAGGGCCTGACCGCCGTCGTGACCGTGCGTCTGGCCGAGCCGCAGTTCGAGGGCCAGACCAAGGAGGTCCTGGGCACCTCGGCCGCCGCGCGGATCGTGCAGAACGTGGTGGCCAAGGAGCTCAAGGCGTTCCTGACCTCGACCGCGCGCGACCACAAGGCGCAGTCGCGCGCCGTCCTGGAGAAGGTCGTCTCGGCGGCCCGCACCCGGATCGCCGCGCGGCAGCACAAGGAGGCCCAGCGACGAAAGACGGCGCTGGAGACCTCGGCGCTGCCGGCCAAGCTGGCCGACTGCCGCAGCGACGACGTCGAGCGCAGCGAGCTGTTCATCGTCGAGGGCGACTCGGCCCTGGGTACGGCCAAGCTCGCGCGCAACTCGGAGTTCCAGGCCCTGCTGCCGATCCGCGGCAAGATCCTGAACGTCCAGAAGGCGTCCGTCTCGGACATGCTCAAGAACGCCGAGTGCGCCGCCATCATCCAGGTGATAGGCGCGGGCTCGGGGCGTACGTTCGACATCGACCAGGCCCGCTACGGCAAGATCATCTTCATGGCGGACGCCGACGTCGACGGCTCGCACATCCGATGCCTGCTGCTGACCCTCTTCCAGCGCTACATGCGCCCGATGGTCCAGGAGGGTCGGGTGTTCGCGGCGGTGCCGCCGCTGCACCGGATCGAGCTGTCCCGGCCCAAGAAGGGCCAGGACAAGTACGTCTACACGTACTCGGACGCCGAGCTGAAGCGCACGCTGCTCGAGTACCAGCGCAAGGGCATCCTCTGGAAGGACCCGGTCCAGCGGTACAAGGGCCTGGGCGAGATGGACGCGGACCAGCTCGCGGAGACCACGGTCGACCCGCGACACCGCACGCTGCGCCGGATCAACCTCGGCGACCTGGAGGCGGCCGAGCGTGTGTTCGACCTGTTGATGGGCAACGAGGTCGCGCCGCGCAAGGAGTTCATCACCAACTCGGCGTCGCTGCTCGACCGGTCGCGCATCGACGCCTGATCCGCGAAGCGGCGCGCCGAGCGGCGTCCGCGGCACCCGCACCCACATCGGGCCCGAAGGGATTCGTCCTTTCGGGCCCGATGGTTTTTGACCATTCGGACATCTCTGCCAAACAGTCGGTATATCTGCGATAGACGGACGAATGTCACTCATCCGCGTGTGACCCGCGCGCGTCCCGTATCGCCGGCGCTCGGCCCCTCGTTGGGCCGGGCGTTCCCATGATGCATAGCGGAGCCAGGCGCGCGGCTTTGGCGGCGATTCATCCGAATTGGTGAATCGCGCAGAACCCGGCCGTGCGGACCGCACCCGCTGACCATCCTGAACACCGGTCCCGTCGAACGTCTGTATCCGACGTTCGGGGTGGGGCGGAACCGCGAGGTTCGGCGATCTACTAGGAGACCTACGGTGACGACCAGTTCGTACCGACCCACACTCACCCAGGGTGTGCCGTTCGGCGACCCGGAGCCGGATTCGCGCGCGGCGATCTATCTCCGGGTGCAGGAGAGCCCCGAGTTCCAGGAGATTCGGCGCCGCTACCGCGACTTCGTCTTCCCGATGTCGCTCACGTTCCTCGCGTGGTACCTGCTCTACGTGTTCGCCTCGACGTTCGCGCGCGCGTTCATGGCGCGGCAGCTCCTCGGCGTGTTCAACGTCGCGCTCGCGTTCGGGCTGCTCCAGTTCGTGAGCACGTTCCTGATCACGTGGCTGTACGCGCGCAACGCCCGGAGCAAGCGCGACCGGGCCGCGCTCAACCTGCGTTGGGAAACCCAGGAGATGTTCCGGTGAACGGCGCGTACCTCGCGGCGACCGGCGGTCACCGCGGCCTGACCGGGCTGCTGTTCGTGGGCTTCGTGGTGATCACCCTCGGGATCACGGTCTGGGCGAGCCGGAACAACCGTACGACGAACGACTTCTACGCCGGCGGGCGCGAGTTCTCGGCCGCGCAGAACGGCCTCGCGATCGCCGGCGACTACATGTCGGCGGCGTCCTTCCTCGGCATCGCCGGGTTGATCTCGCTGGTCGGCTACGACGGCTTCCTGTACTCGATCGGCTTCCTGGTCGCGTGGTTGGTCGTGCTCATGCTCGTGGCCGAACTCGTGCGCAACTGCGGGCGGTTCACGATGGCCGACGTGGTCGCGTTCCGGATGAGCCGCAAGCCGGTGCGGACCGCGGCGGGCAGCGCGACGATCGTCGTCTCGATCTTCTACCTGATCGCGCAGATGGTCGGCGCGGGCACGCTGGTCGCGCTGTTGCTCGGGGACAGCGGCGGCTCGGCGCAGACGTGGACGATCGTCGGCGTGGGCGCGCTCATGGTGGTCTACGTGACGTTCGGCGGGATGAAGGGCACCACCTGGATCCAGATCGTCAAGGCCGTACTGCTGCTCGGCGGCGCGATCCTGATGGCCGTGCTCGTCCTGGTGCGCTTCCACTTCAACCTCAACGAGCTGCTCGACACCGCCGCCAACACCAGCGGGCACGGACAGAAGTTCCTCGAACCGGGGCTGAAGTACGGCAAGAACCTGACCAGCCGGCTCGACTTCATCTCCCTCGCGATCGCGCTCGTGCTGGGCACCGCGGGGCTGCCGCACATCCTGGTGCGCTTCTACACCGTGCCGACCGCGCGGGCCGCGCGGCACTCGGTGATGTGGGCCATCGGGCTGATCGGCACGTTCTACCTGCTCACGATCGTGCTCGGGTTCGGGGCCGCGGCGGTGCTGGGTTCGGATCGCATCCGCAAGTCCAACGCGGCCGGGAACACCGCGCTGCCGCTGCTCGCGGAGGAGCTCGGCGGTGGTCCGAACACGCTCGGTGGTGTCGTGCTGCTCGCGGTGATCGCGGCGGTCGCGTTCGCGACCATCCTCGCGGTGGTCGCCGGGCTCACCCTGGCGTCCTCGGCGTCGTTCGCGCACGACCTGTACACGAACGTGATCCGCAAGGAGGCCACCGACGAGAAGAGCGAGATCCGCGCGGCCCGGCTCTCGGCGATCGTGATCGGCGGGATCGCGATCGGGCTCAGCCTGTCCGCACAGAAGCTCAACGTCGCCTTCCTGGTCGCGCTCGCGTTCGCGGTGGCCGCGTCGGCGAACCTGCCGACGCTGCTATACACGCTGTTCTGGCGGCGCTTCAACACCAACGGCACGGTGTGGGCGATCTATGGCGGGCTCGGGTCCGCGCTCGTGCTGGTGCTGTTCTCGCCGGTCGTCTCCGGCGGCCCGACCCCGCTGGTGCCCGGGGTCGACTTCCACTGGTTCCCGTTGGAGAACCCCGGGATCGTGTCGATCCCGATCGGTTTCCTGTGCGGGTGGATCGGCACGGTGCGCTCGAACGAGCAGGCCGACGCCGAGAAGTACGCGGAGATGGAGGTCCGGTCGCTGACCGGAGCCGGCGCCTACTGACGGTGCGACAGCAGGCGGGCGCGCATGCTCGTCGGGAGGCCCTCGTCCTTGCCGCAGCTCTCCGGCCGGGCGGGGGCCTCCTGGTGCGCGTCCACCGCGACCATCCAGGTGCGGCCGTCGATGTGGTCGACCCGGACGGTCCAGCCGCCGTCGTCCTCGGCGCGCTCGTCGTACACCGACAGCGCGTCGGCGCGGCGGTCGCCGCACTCCGCGCGGACCGCGAGCTCGGCGGCCTGCCCGGCGCGCGAGTAGGTGGCCCGACCGCGACACCATTGCGGGACCATCTCGCCGACTCGCGCGGCGGCGACCACGGCGTGCGCCGCAGAGGGGTCGAGGCGGCCGTACAGGTACCCCTGGGGGAGCACGACGGCGGTCGGGGCGAAACGGTGCCCGCCCAGGTGCGTGGCCTCCCAGGTGACCCCCGGGAAGGTCGCGGCGAGCGCGCCGGCCAGCGGGCGGCCCTCGATCGCGCAGCAGCGGTCGCGCTTGCCGTTCGTGCAGACCAGGACGAGCGGGCCGGCGGCCGGATCGCCGAACGCGGGCTCGGTCGGACCCGCGAGCGCGGCGAGGTCCAGCTCCAGGAGGTCGTCGGCGGCCCGCACGTCGAGCCGGCGCAGCCAGGTCGCACCGGGTTCGGTCCAGGCCAGGTAGACCGCGCGGGCGCCGCCGGGGGTGGTCGCCGAGTCGTCGGGGCGGCGGATCAGGGCGGTCCGGAAACCCGCCTTGGCGGCCCGCCGGTCCAGCTCCCGGCCGACTCCCTCGTCCAGCCCGCGACTGTCCGCGACGGCCTTCGCGGCCCACGGGCCGGGGTGCTCGACGAGCAGCCAGCCGCGTGTGGTCGGTGCGGTGCCGGCCAACGGCTCGGCCAGTTCGTGCGAGAGAAAGACGCAGGTTTCCACGACTGTGCACCGTATAGCTTTCACCTGGCGTTCGACCGGCCAGGCCCCGTCCGGGCGCCCGGTAGGCATGATCCCGGTACGGTTGTTGCACACGGTAACGATGGGAGGCGACCATGCCCCAGGGACGGCCCGACGGGAGTGCGGCGATAGCCGGCTTCACGTTGGACGACGCGGTGGCGCTCGCCAGGGCCGCACACGACGGTCAATTGGACAAGGGTGGGCATCCGTACATCACGCACCCGCTGCGGGTGATGCAGAACGTCGACGGGACCTACGCGCAGATGGCGGCGGTGCTGCACGACGTGATCGAGGACACATCGGTGGGCGCGGACGACCTGCGCGCCGCGGGTGTGCCGGAGCGGGTCGTGGACGCGGTGATCGCGCTCTCGAAACTGCCCGGTGAACCGCTGGAGGCGAGCATGGCCCGAGCGGCGGCGGACTCGATCGCGCTCGTGGTCAAGCGGGCCGACATAGCGGACAACCGGTCCGAGGCCCGACTCGGCCAGCTCGACGCCAGGACGCAGGTGCGGTTGCGGCGCAAGTACACGCGCTCGATCGAGCTCCTGGAGGAGTTCGCGGCGCGCTGAGCGCCCGAGCGGTCGTACCGAGATCCCCGAAAAGGGCCGAGGTCCCCGCGGCGAGGGACGCCGCGGGGACCTCGGCACGACCGATCGGCTCAGACGGTGCCCGGCGGGCCGCCGATCACGTCGACCTGCTTCGTCAGCGGCGCGCCGGAGCCGTCCCGGCGCGGGTCGAGCTCGGGCAACTCGACCGGCTGCCCCTTGGCGTTCGAGGCGCGGGCTGGCGCGACGCCCGCCCAGGCCAGGCGCAGCGTGGTCTCACCCTTGAGGAAGCGCTGGCAGCGCACGCCGCCGGTGGCGCGCCCCTTGCGCGGGTACTCGGCGAACGGGGTGACCTTGCAGGTGCCGTGCTCCGCGCCGAACAGCGCGTCGCCGCTGTAGGCCGCGACCGTGACCACGACCGCCTCCGCGCCCGGGTCCACCGCGGTGAACGACAGGACGGACTGGTTCGTGCCGAGCTTGATGCCGGCCATGCCGCCGGCCGGGCGGCCCTGCGGCCGGACCATCGAGGCCTGGAAGCGCAGCAGCTGCGCGTCGTCGGTGACGAAGACGAGGTCCTCCTCGCCGGTGCGCAACTCGACGGCGCCCACGATGGAGTCGCCGTCGCGCAGCGCGATCACCTCCAGGTCGTCCTTGTTCGCCGGATAGTCCGGCACGACCCGCTTGACCACCCCCTGCGCGGTGCCGAGCGCGAGCCCGGGGGAGTCGGCGGACAGCGTGGTCAGGCACAGCAGCCGCTCGTCCGCCGCCAACGAGACGAACTCCGACAGCGGCGCGCCGCCCGCGAGGTTGGGCGCGGTCGCGGTCTCCGGCAACGACGGCAGGTCGACGACGTTTATCCGCAACAGCCGTCCGGTGCTGGTGACCGCGCCGATCTCGCCGCGCACGGTCGCCGCGACCGAGGACACCACCAGGTCGTGCTTGGATCTGGCCCCCTCGGGCGGTACCGGGCCACCGGTGGAGGTGCGCGCGATCAGACCCGTCGAGGACAGCAGCACGGTGCACGGCGCGTCGGTGACCTGCAGCGGAACCGCCGCGGCCGGCACGTCCGCGGATTCCAGGAGCACCGTGCGGCGCGGGGTGCCGTACTTCTTCGACACCGCGGCCATCTCGTCCGAGACGACCTTCCGCAGGAGCTTGTCGTCCTCCAGGATCAGGGTCAGCTCGGCGATCTCGGCGCGCAGCCGCTCCTGCTCGGCCTCCAGCTCGATCCGGTCGAACCGGGTGAGCCGGCGCAGCGGGGTGTCCAGGATGTACGACGCCTGGATGTCGGACAGCGAGAACGTCTCCATGAGACGTTCCTTGGCCTGCGCCGAGTTGTCGCTGGAGCGGATCAGCTCGATCACGCGGTCGATGTCGATCAGCGCGACGAGCAGGCCGTCGACCAGGTGCAGGCGCTCCTGGCGCTTGCGGCGGCGGTACTCGCTGCGCCGGCGGACGACCTCGAAGCGGTGGTCGACGTAGACCTGGAGCAGTTCCTTCAGGCCCAGCGTGAGCGGCTGGCCGTCGACCAGCGCGACGTTGTTGATGCCGAAGGTCTCCTCCATCGGCGTCAGCTTGTAGAGCTGCTGGAGGATCGCCTCGGGGTTGAAGCCGTTCTTGATCTCGATGACCAGGCGCAGACCGTGCGAGCGGTCGGTGAGGTCCTTGAGGTCCGCGATGCCCTGGACCTTCTTGGACTGCACGAGCTCCTTGATCTTGGCGATCACCCGCTCCGGGCCCACGTTGTAGGGCAGCTCGGTGACGACGATGCCCTTGCGGCGCGGGGTGACCGACTCGATCGACGCGGTCGCGCGGATCTTGAACGTCCCGCGCCCCTTCTCGTACGCGTCGCGCACGCCGCCCAGCCCCACGACCCGACCGCCGGTGGGCAGGTCGGGGCCGGGGATGTGGCGCATCAGGTCTTCGAGGGTCGCCGACGGGTGCCGGATCAGGTGGCGTGCGGCGGCGACGACCTCGACCAGGTTGTGCGGCGGCATGTTGGTGGCCATGCCGACCGCGATCCCGGACGCGCCGTTGACGAGCAGGTTCGGGAACGCGGCGGGCAGGACGCCCGGTTCCTGTTCCTGGCCGTCGTAGTTGGGGCCGAAGTCGACGACGTCCTCGTCGATCGAGTCGACCATGAGCATCGCGGCCGAGGACAGCCGGGACTCGGTGTACCGCATCGCGGCGGGCGGGTCGTCGCCGCCGAGCGAGCCGAAGTTCCCGTGGCCGTCGATCAACGGCAGGCGCATCGAGAACGGCTGCGCCATGCGCACGAGGGTGTCGTAGATGGGGCCGTCACCGTGCGGGTGCAGCTTGCCCATCACCTCGCCCACGACGCGGGCGCACTTGACGTAGCCGCGGTCGGGGCGCAGGCCCATCTCGGCGGCTTGGTAGAGGATGCGGCGGTGCACGGGCTTGAGCCCGTCGCGGGCGTCCGGCAGTGCCCGCGAGTAGATGACCGAGTAGGCGTACTCCAGGAAGGAGCCCTGCATCTCGTCGACGACATCGATGTCGAGGATGCGTTCCTCGAAGTCGTCCGGTGGCTGCGGACCGGAAGTTTTCGTACTACGGCGGGCCATGCGCGGCGTTGCTCCTTTGCTTCTTCGGGCCGGCGCCGGGCCGTGTCTCCCGTGTCCGCCCGAGGGCGGCGCGGCCGGGGACGGCCCGCACGGCGTGCCCATTGTGGCGCGCCGGTGCGACAAGTGAGTGCATCGACCCGGGTGACACCGTGCTTGAGGGCTGTGCGAGGAGGGAAGGACAGCCCTTTGGCCCACGGTTGTGACGCGGCTGCGGCCGCCATCCGAACAGGAACGAGAAGAGGTCCCGGCGATGGACGACAAGCAGATCCGCGAACGCATCACCGACATGGTCGAGCAGGAGCGTGCCTTGCGCGACCAACTTGCGCAAGGCGTGATCTCCGACGCGGAGGAACACGGCCGGCTCGCCGAGGTCGAGGCCGAACTCGACCAGTGCTGGGACCTGCTGAGGCAGCGTCAGGCGCTGCGCGACGCCGGCGGGGATCCGGCGAAGGCCGCGACGCGTCCGGTGGGCGAGGTCGAGGGCTACGAGCAGTAGCGGTCCGGCCGCGCTTCGCCCACCGCGAACAGCCCGGCGACGGGGAGTCGATCGGACCCGTCCCGTCGTTAGGGTGAGGGTGGCCGCCGTCGCGGCGGTCACCCTCCAGGAGAGGACGGTTGGGCATATGGCAGGACCGGCGACTGCATCGTTGGCGTTCACCGCGACCACGCACACCCTCGGCAACGGGCTCCGCGTGGTGCTCTCGGAGGACCACGTCGACCCCGTGGCCGCCGTCTGCCTCTGGTACGACGTGGGCTCGCGGCACGAACGACCCGGGCGCACCGGGCTCGCGCATCTCTTCGAACACCTGATGTTCCAGGGCTCGGCGAACGTGCACGGCAACGAGCACTTCGAGTTCGTGCAGTCCGCGGGCGGTTCGCTCAACGGCACCACGAGTTTCGAGCGCACGAACTACTTCGAGACGATGCCCGCGCACCAGGTCGAACTGGCCCTGTGGCTGGAAGCGGACCGGATGGGCGGGCTGCTCGCGGCGCTGACCGAGGAGAGCCTGGACAACCAGCGCGACGTGGTCAAGAACGAGCGCCGCCAGCGCTACGACAACGTGCCCTACGGCACCGCGTGGGAGCGGCTGGTCGCGATGGCCTTCCCCGAGGGCCACCCGTACCACCACATGCCGATCGGCTCGATGGCCGACCTGGACGCGACCTCCCTCGAGGACTGCCGGGCGTTCTTCCGGACCTACTACGCGCCGAACAACGCGGTGCTCTCGGTCGTCGGCGACATCGACCCCGAGCAGACGCTCGCGTGGGTCGAGAAGTACTTCGGCACGATCCCCGCGCACGACGGCAAGCCCGCGCCCGCGGACGGCGCGCTGCCGCCCGTGATCGGCACCGAAGTGCGCGACCTCGTCCGCGAGGACGTCCCGTCCGCCGCGCTGATGGCCGCCTACCGGATGCCGGCCGACGGCACGCGCGAGGCGGAGGCCGCCGACATCGCGTTGACCGTGCTCGGCGAGGGCGAGAGCTCGCGGCTGAACACCCGGCTCGTGCGGCACGACGAGGTGGCCATCTACGCCGGGGTCGGCCTGATGCGCCTCGCGGGCACCGCCTCGGTGGCGATGCTCGACGTCAAGGCGTCCGGCTCGGGCGCGGTCGAGGCGATCGACGCGGCGCTGGCGGAGGAGTTCGCGCGGTTCGCGCAGGAGGGTCCCACCGCGGCCGAACTCGAACGCGCGCAGGCCCAGTTGGAGCGCGCCTATCTCGACACGATGGCCACGGTCGGCGGTCGGGCCGACGAACTGTGCCGCTACGCAACGCTGTTCGGTGACCCGAACCTCGCGTTCACCGCGCTCGACCGGCTCCTGGAGATCACGGCGGAGGAGGTGCGGGCGGTCGCCGCCGAGCGCCTGGTGCCCGAGAACCGCGCGGTGCTCGTGTACGAACCGACCGACGACGACGCGGACGAGAACGAGGAGCAGGTCGCGTGACCCAGACCAGCGAGATGGTGTTCCACCCCCGCCCCGGTGCGGGACCGGCCCGCGAGTGGACCTTCCCGAGCCCCGAGCGCAGCGTGCTCGGCAACGGCCTGTCGGTGCTGCGCGTGGACCGGCCCGGGCAGAAGGTCGTGGCCGTCGAACTCGTCCTCGACTCGCCGCTGGCCGCCGAGCCGACGGAGTCCGAGGGCGTCGCGACGATCATGGCGCGCTCGCTCACCGAGGGCACCGACAAGATGGGCGCCGAGGAGTTCGCGGCCGAGCTGGAGCGGTGCGGCGCGACGATCGACACCGACGCCGACCACCCGGGTGTGCGGGTCGCGCTCGACGTGCCGGTTTCGCGCCTGGAGCGGGCCCTGGGGCTGCTCGCGGACGCGGTGCGGGCGCCCGCCTTCCCGGCGGACGAGGTGGACCGGCTCGTGCGGCAGCGGCTCGACGAGATCGTGCACGAGATGGCGAGCCCGCCGCGGCGGGCGGCGTTCGCGCTGAACGCGACCCTGTTCGACGCCGCGGTCCGGTTGTCGCGGCCGCGCGCCGGCACCGCCGAGAGCGTCGCGCGGATCGACCGCGCCGCCGTGTGGGAGTTCTTCACCGCGCATGTGCGCCCGCAGACCGCGACCCTGGTCGTGGTCGGCGACTTCGCCGGCATCGACGTCGGCGACGTGCTGGAGCGCACGATCGGGGCGTGGAGCGCGACCACCGCCGAGCCCTCGCGGCCGGGCCCCGTGGTCGCCGACGACCACGCGCGCGTGGTGATCGTGCACCGGGCGGGCAGCGTGCAGTCGCAGCTGCTCGTGGGCCGGGTCGGCCCGGGCCGCGAGGACGCCTCGTGGCCCGCGCTCACGATCGGCACGTACTGCCTGGGCGGCACGCTCACCTCGCGCCTGGACCGCGTGTTGCGCGAGGAGAAGGGCTACACGTACGGCGTGCGGGCGGTGAACCAGTCGCTGCCCGAGGGTTCGCTGCTGGCCATCCACGGCTCGGTCGAGACCGACGTCACCGGCCCGGCCGTCGAGGACATGGTCACGGTGCTGCGCACGCTGGCCGCGGAGGGCCTCGCCGACACCGAGCGGGACGCGGCGGTGCAGAGCATTGTGGGGGTCGCGCCGCTCAAGTACGTGACGCCGCGCGCGGTGTGCGACTCGCTCGCGGACATGGCCGCCGAGCGGCTCCCGGACGGCTACCTGCCGGAGCTCTACCTGCGGCTCGCGGCCGTCGCGACCAAGGACGCGTCCGAGGCGGCGGTCGCCGCGTTCGACCCCGAGCGCCTCGTGGTGGTCCTGGTGGGGGACGCGGACAAGATCCGTGAGCCCCTGGAAGCACTCGAATTGGGACCCGTCACGGTCGTCGAATAGCCGAACCCGGCGGCGGGCGGACCCGAACGGTCGGCCCGCCGCCAACCCCGGTTCCCCCGGCCACTTACGGTAGACCCATGACTCAGCCGTTGCCGGGCGCCGGGCCCGGAGAGACGACAGCCATCCCGTCGGTCGATCGACCCGATGGGAAGGAGCGCGACACCACCGTGCCCCTCGGCACCGGACTGACCGCCGCGGATGTCGCGGAACGGGTCGCTCGAGGGGCGGTCAACGACGTCCCCGTGCGGTCGAGTCGCTCGACGGCCGAGATCGTCAAGGCGAACGTCTTCACCCGGTTCAACGCCGTGATCGGCGTGCTGTGGCTGATCATCCTGTCCGTCGGGTCGGTCAAGGACGGCCTGTTCGGCTTCGTGATCATCGCCAACACCGGCATCGGCATCATTCAGGAGATGCGCGCCAAGCGCACCCTGGACCGCCTCGCGGTGATCGGCGAGTCCAAGCCGGTGGTGCGGCGCGACGGGCGGGCCGTGGCGCTGTCCCCGTCGGAGATCGTGCTCGACGACGTGATCGAACTGGGCGCCGGCGACAAGGCGTCGGTCGACGGCGTCGTGGTCGAGGCCGACAACCTGGAGATCGACGAGTCGCTGCTCACCGGCGAGGCCGATCCCGTCATCAAGCGCCCCGGCGACCCGGTGATGTCCGGCAGCTTCGTGGTCGCCGGCAACGGCGCGTTCACCGCGACCCGGGTGGGCCGCGAGGCGTACGCCGCGCAGCTGATCGAGGAGGCCAGCAAGTTCACGCTGGTGGCGTCCGAGCTGCGCAACGGCATCAGCACGATCCTCAAGTACGTCACGTGGGTCCTGTTCCCCGCGTCGATCGCGCTGATCATCAGCCAGTACCAACTGGAGGACACCACCTGGCGCGAGGCCGTCACGCGGATGATCGCGGGCATCGTGCCGATGGTCCCCGAGGGCCTGGTGCTGCTGACCTCGCTCGCGTTCGCGGTCGGCGTGGTCCGGCTCGGCCGCAAGCAGTGCCTGGTCCAGGAGTTGCCGGCGATCGAGGGCCTGGCCCGGGTGAACGTGGTCTGCCTGGACAAGACCGGCACCCTCACCGAGGGCGGCATGAACGTCGCCGAGGTCCGCGAGCTGGCCGCCGACCTGCCGGTCCGGCACGCGCTCGGCGCGCTGGGCACCACCGAGCCCCGGCCGAACGCGAGCCTGGCCGCGATCATCGACGAGTGCCCGGCGACGGACGGCTGGACCACCGTCGAGAGCGTGCCGTTCTCGTCGGCGCGCAAGTACAGCGGCGCGACCTTCGAGGAGTCGGGCGCACGCGCCACGTGGCTGATCGGCGCGCCCGAGGTGCTGGTGGCGCCCGCCGAACACGCCGACCTGCTCGCCGACGCCGAGCGGCTCGGCGCGCAGGGCCTGCGCGTGCTCCTGCTGGTGCGCACCGACAAGGCGCTGCCGGAGACGGTCGACTCGCTGGTCGGCGGGCCCGAGGGAGCCGAGGTGACCCCGGCCGCGCTGGTGGTGCTCGAACAGCGGCTGCGGCACGACGCGGGGGCGACCCTGGACTACTTCGCCGATCAGGGCGTCGCGGCCAAGGTGATCTCCGGCGACAACGCGGTCTCGGTGGGCGCGGTGGCCGCCAAGCTCGGCATCAAGGGCGCCGACCACCCGGTGGACGCCCGTACGCTGCCGACCGATCAGGACGCGCTCGCGGACGTCCTGGAGGCCAACACGGTCTTCGGCCGGGTCACCCCGCAGCAGAAGCGGGACATGGTGGCCGCCCTCCAGTCGCGCGGACACAACGTCGCGATGACCGGCGACGGCGTCAACGACGTGCTCGCGCTCAAGGACGCCGACATCGGTGTGTCGATGGGTTCGGGCAGCGAGGCGACCAAGGGCGTCGCGCAGATCGTGCTGCTCGACAACAGCTTCGCGACGCTGCCGTCGGTGGTCGGCGAGGGCCGCCGGGTGATCGGCAACATCGAGCGGGTCTCGAACCTGTTCCTGACCAAGACCGCCTACTCCGTGCTGCTGGCGATCCTGGTCGTGTTCGCGAACGTGCCGTACCCGTTCCTGCCGCGGCACCTGACGCTGCTGGCGTGGTTCACCATCGGCACGCCGGCGTTCTTCCTCGCGCTCGCGCCGAACAAGGAGCGGGCCCGGCCGGGCTTCGTCAAGCGCGTGGTCCGGTACTCGGGCCCGTCCGGTTTCGTCGCCGGGATCGCGACCTTCACCGCGTACCTGTTGGCCCGCTCGCACTACGGCGCGACCGACGCGACCCGCACGGCGGAGACCTCGATCGCGACGCTGACGCTGTTCCTGGTCGGGTTGTGGGTGCTGGCGATCATCGCGCGGCCGTACACGTGGTGGCGGATCGGGCTGGTGCTGGTCATGGGCGCCGGGTTCGCGACGGTGTTGGCCGTGCCGTGGTTGCAGGACTTCTTCGAACTCAAGCTGGTCGGTGTACGGATGCCGTGGACCGCGGTCGGCATCGCGGTGGTCTCCGGGGTGTTCCTGGAAGCCATCGCGCTGTGGCACAAGCGACGCTTGGCGAGCGAGATCGCGGCCTAGCCGGGCTACGCCCGGTCGGCCTCAAACGCCGGCCGGGCTGAGTTGGCCTCAAACGCCGGCCGGGCTGGGGGTTGCGCCGGCTGGGCTGGGGTTGTGCGTCGGTCGGGTTGGGGTGGCCTCAAACGCCGGCCGGGCTGGAGTTGCGCCGGTCGGGATGGGGTTGCGCCGGGTGGGTTGAGGTTGGCTTGTGCTTTGAGTGGGCCGGCGTTGGTGGGATCAGCCCGGCCGGCGTTTGAGGCCGACTCGGCCGGAGGCCGGGCTTGGTGGTCGAGCCCGTCCGGCGCTTGAGGACGGTGCGGCGATCGCCAACGTCGCGCCGGCGACGGCCGAGGCGCCGGCCAGGGCGGCGATGAAGGCGCGTCGCCCACGCGGGAGTTCATCCCAGTGCGCGCACGTGATCACCGCGTCGCCGACATCGGCCCCGGCCGACGCGAGGGCCCAGGCGCGGATCCCCTCGCCGCGCGCCGCCGCGTACAGGGCGCCGACCCCGAGCGCGAGGTCGCGCCCGCCGAGCGCCCGGGCGAACACGCGCCCGCCCGTGCCGTCCGCGTCGTCGCCGATCCACGGCCGGGACACCCTCGGCGGGTCGGTCAGCGCCACCACACCCAGCACGGCGCGCGCTCCGGCCCAGGCGAGAGTGGCCCTGCGGATGAGCCTGTCGTGGTCACTCGACGTAATCGTCACGGTCGCCACCGTACCGCCCCCGCCACACCTCAGCGGTGATCGATTCCGTGCATTAGCCTCGCTCTGCCGACCGACACGCACCGGCAACATCGAGCGACGGGCGCCATCGTGACGATCCGTCACGCATCCACGGGGGTGGAGGCGCCCGGTCGCACCACGGGGATGGAGAACCACGTTGTATCTGCGCAAGCCCGCCGTTCCGGGTCTACTGATCGCCGCCTCCGTCATCGCGCTGTCGACCGGATGCGGCCTGGTCGACAAGGCCAAGGACAAGGCCGACGGCGACGACAAGAAGAAGAACGACCCGGCGGCCACCGCCTCCCAGGTGCCGGGCGCGTCCGGGGGCGCGCAGCCCACCGGCGGGGGCAAGGACAGCCGGCCCACGGGGGCGCCGGGCTCGGCCCAACCCGGCGGCGCGGACGTGAGCGGCAAGGACTTCTGCTCCCTGCTCACGCCCGCCGAGCTCAAGGTCGCGCTCGGGGCCGAGGTCGAGCGCACCAAGAACGACGGCGCACTGCACACCTGCCGCTACTACGGGCCGGGTGACGCCTCGCTGCTGACCGTGCAGTACTTCACGCACAGCAGCAAGCTCCAGGACACCCCCGACACCATCGTGGCCAGGAACAAGGACGCGAAGTTCGGCCAGAAGATCACCGATCTCGGCGCCTTCCCGACGGTGTACATCCCCGCCGGCACGTACCCGGCGCCCGGCACGCCGGACGTCTACTTCGCCAAGCCGCACACGAGCAAGGAACTGATCGTCGAGGTGCACGTGTCGCTGTCGCCCGCGCAGAAGGACCTGTCGCGCGCGACGCACATCGCGGTCGCCAAGGCCGTCGCCGGCAAGCTCTGACCCGACTCCGGGGGCCGGTACGCACCGGCCCCCGGACCGGACCCGGTCCCCGGGTCAGTTCCCCTTGAGCTCGGGGAAGTCCTCCTCGAACCACTCCAGCGCGCCCCGCGCGGCGAGGTCGCCGTCGTGCGCCGCGCGTTCGCGACCGCGCAGTTCGACCCGGCGGATCTTGCCGGAGATGGTCTTCGGCAGCTCCGCGAACTCGATCCGGCGGACCCGCTTGTAGGGCGAGAGCACCGTGCGCGCGTGTCGCAGGATCGCGAGCGCCGTCTCGCGGGTGGGTTCGTGGCCGGGCGCGAGCACGACGTACGCCTTCGGCACCGCGAGCCGCACGGGATCCGGCGACGGCACCACGGCGGCCTCCGCGACCGCGTCGTGCTCGATCAGCACGCTCTCCAACTCGAACGGCGAGATCCGGTAGTCGGACGCCTTGAACACGTCGTCGGACCGGCCCACGTAGGTGATGTAGCCGTCCGCGTCCCGGGTCCCGACATCCCCCGTGTGGTAGAAACCGTCACGCATCGCCTCGGCCGTGCGCTCCGCGTCGTCGAGGTAACCCGTCATCAGACCCAGCGGCCGCGCGGCGAGTTCGAGGCAGATCTCGCCCTCGGCGCCCGCGCCGGTGACCACCTCGCCGGAGGTCGGGTCGACCAGGGCCACCGTGTAGCCCGGCAGCGGGCGGCCCATCGAACCCGGACGGACCTCCTGGCCCGGCGCGTTGCCGATCTGCGCGGTGGTCTCGGTCTGCCCGAAGCCGTCCCGGATGGTGAGCCCCCACGCGGCCCGGACCCGCTCGATGACCTCCGGGTTGAGCGGTTCGCCCGCGCCGATCACCTCGCGCAGCGCGGTCCGCCAGGACGCCAGGTCCTCCTGGACGAGCATCCGCCACACGGTCGGCGGCGCGCAGAACGAGGTCGCGCCGCAGCGCACCATCGTGTCCAGCAACGGCCGGGCCGCGAACCGGTCCTGACGCACGATCAGGATCGTGGCCCCGGCGTTCCAGGGCGCGAAGAAGTTGCTCCACGCGTGCTTGGCCCACCCGGGCGACGAGATGTTCAGGTGTACGTCGCCGGGGCGCAGGCCCAGCCAGTACATCGTCGACAGGTGCCCGATCGGGTAACTCACCTGGGTGTGTCCCACGAGCTTGGGCTGCGCGGTGGTCCCGGAGGTGAAGTAGAGCAGCAGCGGGTCGGTCGCGGCGGTGGGCCCGTCGGGGGTGAACGGATCCGTCGAGTCGTGCGCGTCGGCGAACCGCAGCCACCCCTCGACCGGTTCGCCCACCGCGATCCGCGTCCACGCCCCCGGGACGTCGGCGAAGCCCGCCGTCACCTCCGACTCGGCGATCACGTGCGCGACGTCGCCGCGCGTGACGCGGTCGGTCAGATCGGCGGGCGCGAGCATCGTGGTGGCCGGGATGATCACCGCGCCGAGCTTCATCGCGGCGAGCATCGCCTCCCACAGTTCGACCCGGTTGCCGAGCACCAACAGGACCCGCTCGCCGCGCCGCACGCCTCGGGCGCGCAGCCAGCCCGCGACCCGATCCGATCGCTTCGCCATCTCGTCGAAGGAGACCTCGGTGTCGGTGCCGTCCTCGGCCACGATCCACAGCGCGGTGGCGTCGTTGCCGCGCGCGATCACGTCGAACCAGTCGAGCGCCCAGTTGAATTCGGTCGGATCGGGACGCGGGAAGTCCCGGCACGCGGTGGATTGGTCCTCGCGATGTTCGAGCAGGAAGTCGCGCGCAGCGCGGAAAGCCTCGGTCGCACCCGTCGTCATCGCCGAATCCTCCGTCTGTCGTTCGGTGCCCGCCGTAGCGCAGCACCGCGCCGTTGGGGCAGGAACGCACCCTCGCATCACCCGATCGAGCGGTCAACGACCGGCACCGGCCCGTGCACGTTGACCGTCGCGGCGCCCGCCCGCAAGACTCCCCGGGACATGGAAAGAAGCGCACAAAGATGATCTTGATCTGACATTCGGGGCGGTAATTGACAGACAGTCCGGGGCGATCGGGCCCCCGTGTGCTGGTCCTCGCGGACGACCTCACGGGCGCCAACGCCACCGCGGTGCGCTTCGCCCGGCGCGGGATGCGCACCCTCGTCACGGGCGGGCCGCCCAGGCCGTGCCCCAGCGCCCCGGACGTCCTCGTGCTGGATCTGGCGACCCGTCACCTGCCCGGAGTACAGGCCGCGCGCCGCGTGGTCGCGGGCGCGTCGGTCTTCCCGGACGCGCCGTTGGTGGCCAAGCGGGTGGACAGCACGCTGCGCGGCAACCCGGGCGCCGAGACCGCCGCGCTGCTGCACGTGCTCGACGCCCGACCGGGGCCGCCCGTACGGGCGTTGGTCGTCCCGGCGCACCCCGAGGCCGGCCGGACCACCGAGGGCGGCATCCACCACGTGCACGGCGTCCCGATCGCGGACAGCGAGGTCGCGCGCGACCCGTTCAGCCCGGTGAAGTCCTCGTGCGTGATCGCGGCGTTCGACGCGATCGACCGGACCATCGCGCACATTCCCCTCGACGTGGTGCGCGGCGGTGCCGCGGGGCTCGCCCGCGCGCTGAGCGACCCCGCCGCGCACGTGCTGGTGTGCGACGCGGTCACCGACGCCGACGTCGAGGCGCTCGCGGTGGCCGCCGCGTCCTGTGCGCTCGGGGGCGAACCGCGCTGGCTGCCGGTGGACCCCGGGCCGTTCGGCGCGGCCCTGGCCACCGCGCTCGGCACGGTCCCCACCGGCTGCCCCGTGCTCGGCGTCGCCGGCAGCCTGAGCCGGCTCACCCGTGAGCAGCTCGCCGAGACCGAACGGCGACTCGGCGCGCGCTGGCTCGACGTCGGCGACGAGCCCGATCCGGTCCGGGTCGCGGCCGACCTGGTCGCGCTCGCCCGCACCGGCCCGCCGCTGGCCGGGATCCGCACCCGCCCTCCCGACCGGATCGATCCGCTGATCGCCGCACGCCTGCCGGTGCTGCTCGGCGAAGCGGTCAAACGCGCGCTGACCGCCCGCCCGTTCGCGGGCGTGTACGCGACGGGCGGGGACATCGCGGGGGCGGTGTGCACCGCGCTCGGTGCGGACGGGCTCGCGGTGGAGACCGAGGTGCAGCCGCTCGTGGTGGCCGGTCGACTCGTCGGCGGACCGCACGACGGGCTGCCGTTCGCCGCGAAGGGCGGCCTGGTCGGGGACGCCGACGCGGCCGTCGCGTGCGCGCTGCACCTGCGGATGAGCTCGACCCGTCCAGGCGGCTTGCCGACGGCACCAGGGCCTGTCTTCAATCCCACGCCGAGCACCGCGACGCCCGGCATCCGCCCTTCGGGCTCCTCGCTGCGCTCACCTCGCCGCCCCGGTGAACCGCCCGAATAGAACCACTGCTTCCCCGGCGCGCCGATGCGCGGCACCGGACGCCGCGGAGCCCGACGCGGGATCGAAGACAAGCCCTAGGGAGAATGACGATGGACGACGCTACGAATCCGCTGCCCGTGGTGGCCCTCACCCTGGGGGACCCGGCCGGGATCGGCCCTGAGATCGTCGCGCGCACGCTGGTGGACCCGGGCCTGCCCGGGATCGTCCGGTGCGTCGCGGTCGGCGACGCGGCGGCCCTGCGGCGGGGTGCCCGGGCCTGCGGGTTCGACCTGACGGTGCGTGCGATCGACTCGCGCGAGACACCTCCGGACCCGGACCCCGCGGTCGTCGACATCCTGGACACCGCGACCGTCACCGACGAGGACATCGCCGACGCGATGCCGTGGGGGCGGGTCGGTGCGCCCGCCGGCGCCGCCGCGCTCGCCGCGATCCGGCTCGCGGTGCGCGCCGCCGAGACCGGCATGGTCGACGCGATCGCGACCGCCCCGATCAACAAGGAGTCGATCTGGGCGGCCGGTACCGAGCAGCTCGGCCACACCGAACTGCTCGGCGAACTCACCGGCGCCGCGCACCCCGACACGATGTTCGTGGTCGGCGGCCTGAAGATCTTCTTCACCACGCGGCACGCGTCGCTGCGCAAGGCGTTGGACCTGATCACGCCGGAGCGGGTGGACGCGGCGATCCTGGCCGCCTACGACGCGCTGCGCGTGTTCGGCGACGACGACGCCCCGATGCTCGCGGTCGCGGCGGTCAACCCGCACGGTGGTGAGGGCGGCGCGTTCGGGGACGAGGAGATCGAGATCCTGGCCCCGGCGGTCGAGCGGGCGCGGGCGCGAGGGCTCGACGTGGTCGGGCCGATCCCCGCCGACGCGGTGTTCCATCAGGGGCTGCGGGGGCGGTACGCGGGGGTGCTGTCGCACTTTCACGATCAAGGGCACATCGCCGCGAAGACGTTCGACTTCGACGGCACGATCTCGGTCACCGTCGGGCTGCCGATCCTGCGGACGTCGGTGGACCACGGCACGGCGTTCGACATCGCGGGGATGGGGGTGGCCGAGTACGCGTCCATGCGGGAGGCGGTGCGGGGGGCTGCGCGGCTCGTGCGGTATTTGCCGAAGGCGCGGGATTGTTGGGCGGTGCGGTAGGCCGGGCGGCGGGTTGGGTTGGGGTGTCCTCAAGCGCCGGACGGGCTGGGGTTGGCCTGGTGCCGTTGTCCTCAAACGCCGGACGGGCTGGAAGGGGCTTGGCGGGCAGAGGTTGGCCTGGTGCCGTTGTCCTCAAACGCCGGACGGGCTTGGTGGGTTGGGGTTGGCCCCGTGCCGTTGTCCTCAAGCGCCGGACGGGCTGGAAGGGCTTGGTGGGTTGGGATGTTGGGGGAGGGGGTCAGGTGGTGGTCAGGGATCGGGCGATTCGGGCTGCCAGGTCTGCGTTGGTGAGGATCAGGGCGATGTTCGCGGTGAGGCTGGCGCCGGCGGTTTCTCGGTGGAAGAAGTCCAGGAGGAACGGGGTCACCGCCTTGCCTCGCACTCCGCTCGTCTCCAGGGCCTTGAGTGCCTGGCCCAGCACGCGATCGTGCAGTACCGGATCCAGCTGGTCGGCGGCCGGTACCGGATTGGCGACCACCAGCGCGTGCCTGCCCAGTCCGAGGGTCTCGTGCGCGCGCACCACGTCGGCCACCTCGTCGGCGGTATCGACCCGCCACTCCAGCCGATGGCCCGAATCGGCGAGGTAGAAGCCCGGAAACGCGTTCGTCCCGAAGCCCATCACGGCGACGTTGAGCGACTCCAGCCGCTCCAGCGTCGCGCCCACGTCCAGGATCGACTTGACCCCCGAACACACCACGGTCAGCCCGCAGCGGGTCAGCGCGACCAGGTCGGCCGACTCGTCCCAGCTCTCCCTGGCCTCGCGGTGCACGCCGCCGAGGCCGCCGGTCGCGAACACCCGGATGCCGGCCTGGTACGCGAGGTGCGCGGTCGCGCCCACGGTCGTCGCGGCGTGCCCGCCGCGGGCGGTGACCAGCGCGAGATCGCGCATCCCCGCCTTGATCACGTCCTCGGACGTGGCCACGAACTCGAGCGTCTCGGGATCGAGCCCGATCGACGGACGCCCGTGGACCACCGCGATCGTCGCCGGGACCGCGCCCGCCGCGCGCACGCGCCCCTCGATCTCGCGCGCGACCCGCAGATTGTCCGGGCGCGGAAGACCGTGCGCGATGATCGTGCTCTCCAGCGCGACCACCGGGCGGCCCGCGGCGAGCGCGTCCGCGACCTCCGGCAGGATTCGCAAGCCGTTCACGGGAAGGACGCTACCGGGCGCGAGCGGCAGGGGTGCGACATACGCGCCGGGGCGTGCCGGTTCGGCCTCGCCCCGCCGTTCGGACACTCCGATGATCATGGAAACCGCCGTAACGCCGCGACCCGCGGTCAGCGCCGGGGCTGGTACAGCACGGCGGTCCAGCCGTCCGGGCCGGTCACCTGCGCCCGTACCTCGTGCGGCCCCTCGACCGACTCGCCCACGGTGAAGCCGCCCTCGCGCAGCGGCACCAGCGCCGCCTCCAGGTCGGCGACCTTGACCATGACCGAAGCCGACTCGCCCTCGCGGTCGGTGCCCGCCAGCGCGAGCCGCCCGCCGTTGACGTCGAACTGGGCCCACCGCTCGCCGTCGACGAAGGTCGGCTCCGCACCGAGCACCGCGGTCATGAACCGCACCGCCGCGGCCATGTCGGCGACGGGGAAAGCGGCGGACAGGCCCTGAGCGGACATGGGATACCTCCTGCGGCGAGACCGGTCACGGTATCTGATGGTCTATCAGGTCGACCGGACACCAACCGAGTCGGGTCGCCTCGAACGCGCCGGCGGCCGGTCGCACCGACTAGCCTCGCAAACGTGGAGCCCACCCAGAGCGCAGGTCCGCCGCCGAAGCCCCCCGAGCACTGGGAGGCCGATGTCGTGTTGCGCGACGGAGCGACCGCCCATGTGCGCCCCGTCGGCCCCGACGACGCAGGTCGGCTCGTCGACTTCTACGCGCGGGTCTCGGCCGAATCGAAGTACCTGCGCTTCTTCACGCCCTACCCCCGCCTGTCCGAGCGCGACGTCCGGCACTTCACCACGCACGACTGGGTGGACCGGGTCGGCCTCGGCCTGTTCGTCGGCGACGGGATGGTCGCCATCGTGCGCTACGACCGGATCGGCCCGGACGGGCGCGCGGTCCGCACCGGCCCGCAGGGCCGCTCCTCGACCGCCGAGGTCGCCTTCCTGGTGCAGGACGACCAGCAGGGGCGCGGTGTCGCGTCGGTCCTGCTCGAACACATCGCCGCCGTCGCGCGCGAACGCGGCATCCGCCGCTTCGTGGCCGACGTGCTGCCCTCGAACCGGCGCATGGTCACCGTGTTCACCGAGGCCGGGTACACCCAGCAGTCCGCGTTCGAGGACGGCGTGGTCCGGCTCACGCTCGAACTCGCGCCCACGGAGACCTCGCTCGGGGTGATGCTCGCGCGCGAGCACCGCGCCGAGTCCCGCTCGATCCAACGCCTGCTGACCCCGCGCTCGGTCGCCGTGATCGGCGCGAGCCGACACCCGTCCACGGTCGGCAACACGCTCCTGGCGAACCTGCTCGAAGCCGGCTTCACCGGCGAGGTGTACGCGGTCAACCCCAAGGCCGGCAACGAACCGATCGACGGTGTGCCCACCTACGCGTCGGTGCTCGACGTCCCCGGGGGAGTGGACCTCGCGCTCGTCGCGGTCCCCGCCGACGCCGTCCAGGACGTGGTCGAACAGTGCGGCCGCAAGGGCGTGCGCGGCCTGGTCGTGGTCTCCTCCGGCTTCGCCGAGACGGGACCCGAGGGCCGCGAACGGCAACGCCGCCTGGTCCGCGCCGCGCGCCGGCGCGGGATGCGCGTGATCGGGCCCAACTGCCTGGGCATCCTCAACACCGACCCGGCCCTGCTGGTGAACGCGAGCCTGTCCCCGAGGATGCCGCGCCGCGGCCGGGTCGGGATGTTCGCGCAGTCCGGCGCCCTCGGCATCGCGATCCTGGAATCCACGGTCGGTCGCGGCATCGGGCTCTCCACGTTCGTCTCCGCCGGCAACCGCGCCGACGTCTCCGGCAACGACCTCCTCCAATACTGGGAGGACGACCCCGCCACCGACGTCGTCCTGCTCCACCTCGAGTCGATCGGCAACCCGCGCAAGTTCACCCGCCTCGCCCGCCGGGTCTCCCGCGCCAAGCCGGTCGTCGCGGTCAAGTCGGGCCGACACAGCCAGGGCGTACCGCTCGGCCACGTCACGCGCGCCCTGACCCTGCCCGACTCGGCCGTCGACGCGCTGTTTCGGCAAGCCGGCGTGATCCGCGTCCCCACGGTCGCCGAGCTCTTCGACGTCGGCCAACTGCTCGCCTACCAACCGCTGCCCGCCGGCGACCGGATCGCGATCATCGGCAACTCCGACTCGCTCGGCCTGCTCACCCAGGACGCGTGCGCCAGCGCGGGCCTGAACCCGCTGCGCCCGGTCGACCTGACCACGTCCGCGACCCCCGACGACTTCCGCGAGGCACTCGCCGACGCGCTCGCCTCGGCCGAGACGGACGCGGTGATCACCGTGTTCATCCCGCCGCTGACCACCTCCGGCGACGAGGTCGCGAGCGCGATCGCGGAGATGGCCGGGCACGCGGCCGAGATCGGCAAGCCGCTGCTGACCACCTACCTCGCGCACGAGGGTCTGCCCACCCAGCTGCGCCGGCTCGACGCCGACGGCGTCCCCGCGTTCGGCTCGGTGCCCTCCTACCCCGCCCCCGAGAACGCGGTCCGCGCGCTCGCCGAGGTGGTGCGGTACGCCGCGTGGCGGCGGCGGCCGACCGGACGGGTGCCCGAGCACCCGGGGGTACGCACCGAACAGGCCCGCGCCCTGGTCCGGGCCCGACTCGGCGCCGCCGACGCGGCCGGGCTCTCCCCGGCGGACGCGGCCGACCTGCTGGACTGCTACGGCATCCGGCTGCTGCCGGCCGTGCGGGTGGACAGCGAGGACGCGGCGGTGCGCGCCGCGGCGGACCTGGGCTACCCGGTCGCGCTCAAGACCATCGCCGAACACCTGCGGCACCGCGTGGACATCGACGGCGTCCGCCTGGACATCGGCGCCGAGGCGGGCCTGCGCCGGGTCTTCCGCGAACTGACCACCCGCCTGGGCGGCCCGGACCAGGCCCGCCTGGTGGTCCAGCGGATGGCACCGCACGGCATCGCGACCGTCCTGGGCCTGACCTACGACGAGTCCTTCGGCGCCGTCCTGTCCTTCGGCCTGGCCGGCCCCGCCACCGAACTCCTGGGCGACGTGGCCCACCGCCTGGTCCCCGCCACCGACCAGGACGTCGCCGACCTGGTCCGGGAGGTCCGAGCCTCCCCCATGCTGTTCGGCCACCGAGGCGCCCGCCCGGTGGACGTGCCGGCCCTGGAGGACCTCCTCCTGCGCCTCTCCCGCCTGGCCGACGACCTCCCCCAGGTCACCTCGATAGAACTCAACCCGGTCATCACCGCCACGGAAGGCGCCTACGTCCTGGGCGCCCAGGTCCGCCTGTCGAAACCCCCCGCCCGAACGGACATGGGCCCCAGGTCCCTTCCCCGCGCATAACCCGACCCGCCCGCGCCCGCCCCGAAGCCCCACCCAGGCGCGTCAGCGCCCACCGACGACCCCACGCTCGTGATCGACGAGCGCAGCGAGGAAAGCGGCGGAGCCGCAAGGCAAGACGTCGGTGACCCGGAACGAAGTGGAGGGGCACCGACGTCACGAGCGAGGCGCCGTTTTTTCTCGGAGGAGCGCAGCGGAGGAGAGAAAAAGCGGCGCCTCGCGAGCCGGCGGCGAAGCCGCCCAAAAAAACCGCCGCCGCACCCCCATGCCACCCCGAGCTGTGGCACGCAAGTACGACGGCGGCTCCGGTCCGAACCCGCGCGGCACGCCCCTCCGCGCCGACCCTCCACATGGCTGCGCATTCATACCGCTCGACGCGTCCGGACCAAGCCGCCTCGCGCCGGTCGTTTCCCCGAGTGTCCCCGGCGGCGAGGCCGCGTCACCCGTTCCCCCGCACGAGGGCCCGAGTGTCGTGAGAGATCCGCCGGTGCCACCGTCTTCACGGCGCGTCCCTGTTGCGCCGGCCGGGTCCCTCGAGAGACCAGTCAACCCGGTCGACGGCACGCGGGGGAGGGCGCACGGAAGGCGCACGGTGGCGATCCGTAGTCGACGCATCCACAGTGCGCATCCAGCTCACCCGTTCGGGTCTGTCATTACATCGACAAACCGTCACCTTTTTACAACGGCATGTGCGCAACCCGGTCTTCGGACGGGGCGGATGGCGCACGTGTGCCCCCGGAGGTGCCAGGATGGGGGGTATGGCTAAGACCACCACCTCGACCCAGGGGCTGCGCACGGCCATCGAGCGCAGCGGTTACTACCCGAGCCTCGTTGCCGACGCGGTCGAGTCCACGATCGGCACCGAGCCGGTCGACGCATTCCTGGTACACCAGGAGACCACGTTCGATTCCAACGAGGTCCGCCGCCACATCACCGTTCTGGTGCTCACGCCAGGCCGCTTTCTGGTCAGCCACACGGATGAACACGCACCGGACGACACGTCGCCGACTCCCTACGCGACCACGTCCACCGAGACCGTGCGCATCGACCGCCTCGAGTCGGTCGTGGTCAGCCGCGTCGTGGGCAACCCCGCCGAATACGTTCCGGGTGCCCCGCCGCGCGAGGCCGTGCTCACCATCGGGTGGGGCGCGGTCGGCCGGATCGACCTGGAGCCGGCCGGCTGTGCCGACCCCAACTGTGAGGTCGACCACGGCTACACCGGTTCGCTGACCGCCGACGACCTCTCGCTGCGCGTCAGCGAGGCGGCCGACGGCCCCGAAGCCGTGGAGCGCACCCTCACGTTCGCCCGTGCGCTGTCCGAGGCCGTGGCCGGCATCAACCAGTGAGCGCTTCCGTCTGGCTCGACGAACAACCCCCGGTCCCGTTGCCTCGCTACGGGACCGGGGCGCTGTCCGACCTCATGCCCTCCATAGCCGCCTCCCTCGGCATGCCGGGGGAGCAGAACCCGCTCGGCCTCGCGCCCGCGCGCGCCGCGTGCGTGTTCCTGATCGACGGCCTGGGGTGGGAGCTGCTCCGGGCCCACCCGACCGAGGCGCCCTACCTGCACTCGCTGCTGGGGACGTCCTTCGCCGGCAGCGGCCTGCCGCTCACCGCCGGCTTCCCGGCGACCACGGCGACCAGCCTCGCCTCCTTCGGCACCGGGCTCACCCCCGGCGTACACGGCCTGGTCGGCTACTCGGTCGCCGTTCCCGGCGAGAACCGCCTGATGAACCAGCTCCGTTGGGTCGCCGACGTCCCTCCGCGCGCCTGGCAGCCGTACCCGAGCGTCCTCGAACGCGCCGCCGCGGCCGGCATCACCGTCGCGCAGGTCAACGACCGGATCTTCGAACACACCCCGCTCACCAAGGCCGTGCTCGCCGGCGGGCGCTACGTCGGCGCCGAGTTCGGCGAGCCGCGCGTCAAGGGTGTGCTCAAGCAACTCGCGCGGCCCGGACCCGTCCTCGTGTACACGTACGCCAGCGAACTCGACCGGTGCGGCCACGGCATGGGCGTCGACTCGCCCGAGTGGCGCGCCGAGTTGCGCCGGATCGACGGCGTCGTGCGCGCGCTGGCCGAAGGACTGCCCGCCGACTCGGTCCTGTACGTGACCGCCGACCACGGCATGGTGGACGTCGCCCCCGAACACCGGATCGACGTGGACGCCGATCCCGGCCTGTCCGCCGGCGTCGCGCTGCTCGGCGGCGAGGCCCGTGCCCGGCACGTCTACACGCGCCCGGGCGCGACCAAGGACGTGTACGCGATCTGGGACGACATGCTCGGCGACCAGATGTGGGTGCTCACCCGCGACGAGGCGATCGAGGCCGGCTGGTTCGGGCCGGTCGTCGAGGACCGGGTCCGCGAGCGGATCGGCGACATCGTCGCGGCGGCCTTCGGCGACGTCGCGGTCGTGGCCTCCCGACGCGAGCCCGGGGAGTCCCGTCTCACCGGCGTACACGGCTCGTTGACCGCGGCCGAGCAACTCGTACCGCTGCTCGAGGTCCGCGCCTGATCGGCGCGGGAACGGAAAACGGAAACAGCGAAAACGGCGGAGGGGCGGTCTCCCGATCGGGAGACCGCCCCTCCGCCGTGCCGCGGCCCGTCTCAGGCCTGGTTGCGCTTCTTCGACACGACGAGCGTGGCGACGCCGGCGATGGCGGCGAGCGACAGAACGATCTTGAACAGCTTGCCCATGGAATGGACCCCCTCGATGGTCGGGACGAAGATGCGTCTCCCGACCGGGGATGGTGGCCGCGGGCGACGTGATCCCGTGTGTACGTAGGCGCACGGATCCCGCCGATCCCGGACCCCGTTTCCGGACGGGAGCCCGTCACGCCCGACTCTACGTCACCCGTTTGCCTGAGGGGTGCGCCGGTTTCGGTCGGCGTGGCGAGCCGCTCCGCACCGGCTATTGCGAGCCGTCGGGATCCGACGCGACCGCGATCACGTTGAACAGCGCGCCCTGCGGGTCCTGTACGGCGGCCACTCGGCCGTACGGGGACTCCTCCGGGCCGCGCAGGACCTCGCCGCCGAGACTGTCCACCCGGTCGACCGTCTCGTCCGCGTCGCCCACCGCGAAGTAGGTGGCCCAGTGCGGGGGCGGGCCGTCGGCGACGCCCGCGACGCCGCCGCGCAGGGTGCCCTCGACGTGGAAGGTCGCGTAGTCGAAGTCGGCGTCGGACATGTCCTCGTAGCCGAACCCGAACACCGCCGCGTAGAACCGCTTGGCCCGCGCGCTGTCGGGCGTGTACAGCTCGTTCCACACCACCGCGCCGGGTTCGTCGACCACGCCCGCGCCGTTGTGGTCGCCGGCCTGCCACACGCCGAAGACGCCGCCCGTGGGGTCGGCGGCGACGGCCATCCGACCGAACGTCATGACGTCCATCGCCGGCGAGACCACCGTGCCGCCCGCCTCGGTGACCTTGCGCACGATCGCGTCGGCGTCGTCCGCCGCGAGGTAGGTGGTCCACGCCGGCGGGCCCTCCTGGCCGGGCATTCGCCCCATCATCCCGGCGACCGGGAGGCCGCGGAGCGTGCACGTCGTGTAGTGGCCCAACTCGGCCGGGCCGATCTCCCCTTCCCAGCCGAACAGCGCGCGGTAGAAGGCCAGTCCGGCCTCGACATCGGGTACACCCAGGTCCACCCAGCACGGCACACCGGTGGGATACCGCGAGGTCCACTCGCTCATCACTGCCTCCTCGGCAGACGGCGACAATTCGGGACGATACGCCATCGATGCTGCCATCGGGGTCCGACATGTGCTCGTCGGTCGCCGCCGCACGAGGCAGGATGCAGGCATGAGTTCCCTGATCTCCGCGGCCGACCTGGCCGCCGCCCTCGACCGCTCGTCGCCGCCGCTCCTCCTGGACGTTTCGTGGCTGCTCGGGGGCCCGCCCGGAATCGAGACCTACCGCGCCGGCCACATCCCCGGCGCGCGCTTCGTCGACCTCGCCAAGGACCTGGCGGGGCCGCGCACCCCGAGCGGGGCCGAGGGCCGGCATCCGCTGCCCGAGCCCGCCGCGTTCGGTGCGGCCATGCGGCGCCTGGGGGTCGGCCCGGGCACCGAGGTCGTCGTCTACGACTCGCGCAACAGCATCGCCGCGGCCCGCGCGTGGTGGCTGCTGCGCCACCACGGCCACGACCGCGTGCGGGTGCTCGACGGCGGCCTCGCGGCCTGGGCCGCGGCGGGCCTGCCGGTCACCGACGTCGAGCCCCCGCCCGCCGAGCCGGGCACGTTCATGCCGTGTCCGGGGATGCTGCCGAAGCTGGACGCGGACGAGGCGGTGGCGCTCGTCGAGAGCGGCGGGGTGCTGCTCGACGCGCGCGCCGCCGAGCGCTTCCGCGGCGAGACCGAGCCGATCGACGCGAAGGCCGGCCACATCCCCGGCGCGGTCAGCGCGCCCGCGACCGACTACCTGCGGGCCGACGGGCGCTTCCGCGAACCCGCCGAACTCAAGGAGCACTTCGCGGCGCTCGGCGCCGTGCACGGGGTGCGGGTGGGGGCGTACTGCGGCTCCGGCACCACCGCCGCGCACGAGGTGCTCGCGCTGTCCGTCGCGGGTGTGCCGGCCGCGCTGTACGCCGGTTCGTGGAGCGACTGGATCTCCGACCCGACGCGTCCGGTGGCCATCGGCGCCTGAGCACACGCGGGAGCCGAGGGCCCGGAGCGGGCCCTCGGCTCCCGTACGCACATCCGTATCCCCGCCGGTTCGTCAGTCCCGACGCTTGCGCCTGCTGCCGAACACGATCTCGTCCCAGCTCGGTACGGTCGCCCGGCGACCCGGTCGCACGCCGTCGGCCTCGGCCTGCCGGTCGGTGCTGCCGACCAGCCGTTCGCGGTGCGGACCGACCACGCCGCGCGGCACCAGCACGTTCTCGTACGCGCTGCCGGCGCCCGCCGCGGCGGCCGCGGGAGCCTGGGACTCCTCCTCCTCGAGCGGTTCGGGACGCTCGGGGCGCTCCACTCGCTCGACCCGTTCCACCCGCTCGGGTCGTTCGATCCGCTCGACGCGTTCCGCGCGTTCGATCCGTTCGGGGCGCTCGATGCTGCCCACGCGCGGGCGTTCGGCGAGCGCGGTCACGTCGATCCGCATCGGCCCGGGCGCGGCCTGCTGCGGCTGCTGCCGGTCCTCGCCGCGCAGTCCGGGCACCGCGTCGAGCAGGCTCGTGATCGCGTCGTCGTCGCTCTCGCGCGGGATCGTCGCCAGTCGCGGGCGGAACGGGAACGGGGTCTCGGACGCGGCCGGGTGCTCGCCGATCAGCGAACGGGCCTCGTCGTCGTTCGTGGTGACCAGGCGGCGGGGCGGGTCGAAGCTCCAGCTCGCGGAGCGCATCTCGCCGTCGGCGCGGTAGAGCAGCAGGATCTCCCAGCTGCCGTCGTCGCGCCGCCACGAGTCCCACTGCACGGACTCGGAGTCCGCGCCGCGCAGATGCAGTCGCTCGGTGACGATCTCGCCCAGCAGCGGTCCGGTGGTCTCGCCCTGCCGGCGGATCGGGGTCTTGCGCGCCCGCTCGGCCATGAAGGCACGCTCGGCGAGCACGGGGCCCTCGAAACGCCGCACGCGGTCCACCGGAATCCCGGCGAGCTGTGCGACCTCTTCCGCGGTGGCACCGGCCCTTATCCGGGCCTGGATGTCCCGCGGACGCAGCTGGCTCTCGACTTCGATCTCGATCTGGCCGAGCCTCGCGCGGTCGCCCCTGACGGCGGCACGGAGCCGTTCGTCGATGGGCAACATGTACTCAGTGCCGTCGGCAGCCTTCAGCACCAACCGTGTGCCGTCGTTGCTGACGGCCACGACACGCAGTTCGGGCATGGGGACCTCCCGGGTGGTGCCTGCCGACGTCACCTGCGTCGTTGCTCCCGCTACGAGTGTGACCTGCCCAGCCTCGGCATGGCCACAACCTGACCGAGTTGTCCGGCGTGTCGGATTTATTACCTGACTGGCCGAATTGCCTTGGTTACACCATTTCGGGTAGATACCGGGGCGGTGCCCCACCTCGACCTCTGCGGTCGGTCGCCTCCCCCTTCTCGCACAGGTCTTTCCGGAACCTGGCGTGAACAGTACTCCATTCGGGGGCTCTACCGGGACACACCGCGCCGCATCGGCGCGTCCCGTTCGGACGAGTCGTTTTCGGCCGTCCGGGGTGATGTCGATCACAAGATTGGGCCGATTGGAACGATCTCGATGGGCCATTCAGTCGTAACCAGGGTGAAGTCCTGTTTTTCATGATTAACAACCGTCCGTGGATAGACGCCCAGGGAAAGTGATGCCGGAAAGGCTCGAGAGTGAACGTCGCCGGATCGATGTCAACGCGGTACAAGTCGTGGGCAGTGCCCTGGCGGCCATCTCGTCGGCTTTCCTGCTTTCCACACTGGGAGTGGCCGGGACGGTGATCGGCGCCGCGCTCGCGAGCGTGGTCGCCACCGTCGGCAGCGCGGTGTACGTACACCTGGTCAAGCGCACCGGCGAGCAACTGCGCGACGTGCGGGCGACGCTGATCCCGGCACAGGAGGGCGGGCCGAGCCCCGACCCCACCGAGGTGCCCGGCAGGCCGACGGGGCCGGCCGACCGGCGGCCGGCGACCGACGAGACGGTCCTGCTGCCGGTCGGCGAATACGAGCGGTTCGACGTCGCCGGCGTCGTCGGGACCGGCGCCACGCGCGTGGGCGACACCGGGTCCTCGGCACAATCCGGCGGGCGCCGGGTCCGGCTCGGGCGCTCGCTCGTGGGGGCCGTGCTGGTGTTCGTCGTCGCCATGGGTGTGGTGACGCTCACCGAGACCGCGCTCGGCCGTTCGTTCGCGAGCCTGTTCGGGCACGGCGACAAGGGCGGCTCGACGATCTCGCACATCGTCGACGACAAGCCCGCCCGGCACGACACCCCGAAGCCGCCGACCGGTTCGACGCCGAGCCCGAGCGGCTCCGCCGAGCCGGGACACCGGGAGAGCCCCGGCACGGGGGACCAGGGCACATCCGGCGGGAACACCGGGGGCGAGGGCTCGACTCCGACCCCCTCGACCACGCCGTCCACCCGCCCGAGCGGCACCCCGTCCCCGGATCCGACCGGCTCGACGCCGCCCTCGACGACGCCCCCCTCGCCGCCCGCCGGCGGTTCGAGCGGCGAGAACGCCGGCGGCGCGAACCCGGGCGGCGGGGCCGGGGCGGGCGGCGCGGGCTCGGCGCAGGGCTCCGGCGCCGGCGCCGCGCGCGTGCCGGCGCCGTGAGTCAGGGCACTCAGTCGCCCAGGACGCGACGCAGGTAGTCGTTGCCGAAGCGGCGCTCCGGGTCCACCCGGTTCCGGAGCGCCGTGAAGTCGGCGAACCGCGGGTAGAGCTTCGCGAAGTAGTCCGCGTCGCGCGTGTGCATCTTGCCCCAGTGCGGGCGTCCGCCGTGCGCGACCATGATCTTCTCCACCTCGGTGAAGTACCGCTCGTGCGGCGTTCCCTTGTACATGTGCACCGCGATGTAGGCGGTGTCGCGTCCGTGGGCCGTGGACATCCACAGGTCGTCCGCGGGCGCCACGCGTACCTCGACGGGGAAGCTGATCGGCAGATCCGCGGCCTCGACGAAGGCGCGCACCTCGGCGAGGGCGGTGGTCGCGGCCTCGCGCGGCAGCGCGTACTCCATCTCGATGAAACGCACTCGGCGCGGAGACGTGAACACCTTGTGCGAGGTGTCGGAGTAGGTGCGCGCGGACAACGCGCGACTGGAGAGTCGGGCGATCGCGGGAACCGTCTTGGGAGCGGCCTTGCCTACCCGACACGCGAGCGCGAAAACACCGTTGGACAACAATTCGTCGTCCAGCAGGAAACGCGCCTTGGAAAGCGGTTTCGCGGGACCGTCGACACGGTTGTTCCGCTTCACGTTGCAGTTGTCGGTGTGCGGGAACCAATAGAACTCGAAATGCTCGTTGTCGGCGCACAACCTGTCGAAGTCCGCGAGTACCGCGTCGAGCTTCATCGGTTCCTCGCGCGCCTCGAGCAGGAAGCTCGGCTCCACCGCGAACGTCAGTGCCGTCACGACGCCCAGCGCGCCCAGGCCGACCCGGGCGCCCGCGAACAACTCGGCGTTCTCGGTCGCCGAGCAGGTGGTGATCTCGCCGTCCGCGAGCACGATCTCCATGCCCCGGATCTGCTGGGCGAGCGAGCCGGAGACCCGGCCGGTCCCGTGCGTGCCGGTGGAGGTCGCGCCCGCCAGGCTCTGCACCTGGATGTCGCCCATGTTGGTGAGCGCGAGACCGTACCCGGCGAGCAGCGCGTTGAACTCGCTGAGTCGCATCCCCGATCCCACCGTGATGGTCCCCGCGCTGCGGTCGAGCGCGTGCACCGCGGTCAGCCCCTCCGGGCGGATCTGCACGCCGTCGGTCACCGCGACCGACGTGAACGAGTGACCCGCGCCCACGGCCTTGACCGCGAGACCCTGCGCGGCGGCCCGGCGGACCGCGGCGGAGACCTCCTCGGCCGATCGCGGCGTGAGCACGGAGTGCGGACGCGAGGACTGGTTGCCGGTCCAGTTCCGCCAGGTGGGAGGCGTCTTGGAGACGGCGGGGGTGGCGCTGGTCAACGGGTTCCTCCTGGGTCGCCGTGGGATCTGGCGGACATTACTCGCCGGTCACGGGACCCGGAAGGGGTCGCGTGTGGATGGGCCGCAACTCACTCGTGCTGCGGCCCGTCCGGATGTGAGGGAGCGCGCGCCGCGATGCGAGGATCACAGGCATGCACGCGACACAGGCCCCCGACCCCCGACCGTTCGACGCGCTCCTGGTGCTCTCCTTCGGCGGCCCGGACGCCCCCGACGAGGTGCTCCCGTTCCTGGAGAACGTGACCACGGGACGCGGGGTGCCCCGCGAACGTCTCGAAGAGGCGGCCGGCCACTACCGACACTTCGGCGGCGCCAGCCCGATCAACGCGCAGAACCGCGCCCTGATCGCGGCGGTCGAGGCCGACTTCGCCGAGCGCGGCGTGCGGTTGCCGGTCTACTGGGGCAACCGCAACTGGCGCCCCTACCTGGCGGACACCGTGCGGCGGATGGCCGACGACGGGATCCGGCACGCGGCGGTCCTGGTGACCAGCGCCTACGCGTCCTACTCGGGCTGTGCGCAGTACCACGAGAACCTGCTCGCGGCCCGGGCCGAGGTCGGCGAGCGGGCGCCGGTGTTCGACAAGCTGCGGCACTTCTTCAACCACCCTGGCTTCGTCGAACCGCTCGTGGACCACGTCGTGACCGCCCTCGGCGAGCTGCCCGAGCGGGTCCGGGCGACCGCCCGGCTCGTGATGGTCACCCACTCGATCCCGACGGTGACCGCCCGCACGGCGGGTCCGGCCGGCGGCGCCTACGTCGCGCAGCACCGCGAGACCGCGCGCCTGGTCGCCGAGGGCGTCGCGCGCGCGCTCGGGCGCGAGCACGACTGGGACCTGGTGTACTCCAGCCGCAGCGGGCCGCCGCAGGTCCCGTGGCTGGAACCGGACGTGAACGACCACCTCGTGCGGCTGCGCGAGGACGAGGTGCCGGCGGTGGTGCTGGTGCCGATCGGGTTCCTGTCCGACCACATGGAGGTGGTCTACGACCTCGACGTCGAGGCCGCCGCGACGGCCGCGCGGATCGGGTTGCCGATCGCCCGGGCCGCGACCACCGGGGCCGATCCGCGGTTCGCCGCGGCCGTGCGCGAGCTGGTCCTGGAGCGGGCCGCGACCGCGCGCGGAGCGGCCGTGACACGGTGCGCGCTGGGCGGGCTGGGCGCCGCGCACGACGTGTGCCCGATCGGCTGCTGCCCCGACCCGCGCGCGCTGCGCGGCGACCCGGACGCGGCGGCGCGGGCGCCGCGCGGGGCGGCGCTGCTGGGCCACGCCGCCGGCAGGATGGCGCCATGACGATCGACACCGCGGAACTCCTGGCCATCGCCCGCGACGCGGCCCGGCACACCGGGGGCTTCCTGTTGCACGAGCGCCCCGCCGACCTCGGCGTCGCGGCGACCAAGAGCAGCCCCACCGACGTGGTCACCGAGATGGACACCGCCGCCGAGAAGCTGATCATCGAGCGGATCCGCACGCACCGTCCGAACGACGGCTTCCTCGGCGAGGAGGGCGAGGCGAGCGAGGGCACCAGCGGCGTGCGGTGGGTGATCGACCCGATCGACGGCACCGTGAACTACCTGTACGACCTGCCCGGTTGGTGCGTGTCGATCGCCGCCGAGACGGCCGAGGGCACGCTGATCGGCGTGGTCGAGGTGCCCGTGGTCGGCGAGACCTTCCACGCCGTGCGCGGCGGCGGCGCGTACCGCGACGGCAAGCCGATCCGCTGCCGCGCCGCGGTCGAGCCGGCGCGGGCGCTGATCGCGACCGGCTTCGCGTACACGGTCGAGCGGCGCACCCGGCAGGCCGCGGTGATCGCCGAGCTGCTGCCGCGCGTGCGCGACCTGCGCCGGGCCGGCTCGGCCGCGATCGACCTGTGCTCGGTGGCCGCGGGCCGCGTCGACGCGTACTACGAACGCGGCCTGAACCCGTGGGACGTGGCCGCCGGCGCGCTGATCGCCCGTGAGGCGGGCGCCGAGGTCGTCGAGGACCTGTGGCCCGAGGCGGACGGCTCGACCGTGTGCCTGGCCGCGCCCGCCGGGCTGCACGCCGAACTCGCGGGTGCCCTCGGCGCCCTGGGCGCGTAGCAGCGCTCCGCCCGCGTGGAACGGAGCGTGCGTGGGGCCCGGATCCGATGGATCCGGGCCCCACGCACGGTGGCCTGACAGCCGAACCCCCGGCGTCCACTGGGGACCTCGCCGGGGGAAGTGAGGAACTCGTGTGTCTCAGGCGCTCTCGGGCAGTACCCGAACGCCGTGCTCGGACGCCATCCGCAGGAGGTCGTCCAGCTCGGACTGCTCGACCTCGACGAGGAAATCGTCGCCGGTGTCACATGCCTGCTTCAGGGCCTGTTCGGTCTCACGTATGCGTCGCAGTACGCCGGCCGTGAATTCGTCCATAAGGCCGCCCCAATGTCACTCGTCGTCGCCGGTTTGGGTTGTCCTCCCCCCGTGCGGCGCCGGGGAAACCACCGATCCGCTGCCCTTTGGCGGCTGTCCCGATAGCGGCTTACCAGGACCTTCGTCGGAGAAACGGGGTGGTGTCGGACTTTCCCGGGCGTACCGGAATCCTTCCCTCCTTACCGGGGTGTCGTAACGTCCGCGACGCTGCGGAGTCGGCCGACGGTCGCGGCCGGCCCCGTCGGGACGCGTCGAGCCGCCCGGCTTACCGAGGCTTTACCGGGGTCCGAGGGAAGATGGACAGCGGATCCTTCCCATTCTTCGAGCAGGAGGCACAGCCGGTGCGGGTTCTCGTAGTCGAGGACGAGCAACTCCTGGCGGACGCGGTCGCGACCGGGTTGCGCCGGGAAGCCATGGCCGTCGACGTCGTGTACGACGGTGAGGCGGCGCTGGAGAGGATCGCCGTCAACGACTACGACGTGGTGGTCCTGGACCGCGACCTGCCGATCGTGCACGGTGACGACGTGTGCCGCGCGGTCGTGGAGACGGGCATCCCCATGCGGGTGTTGATGCTGACCGCCGCGGGCGACGTCAGCGACCGGGTCGAGGGCCTCGAACTGGGGGCCGACGACTACCTGCCCAAGCCCTTCGCGTTCAGCGAGCTGATCGCCCGGGTGCGCGCGCTCGGCCGGCGCGCGGTGGCGCCGCTGCCGCCGGTCCTGGAGCGGGCCGGCATCCGGCTCGACCCGAACCGGCGCGAGGTGTTGCGCGAGGGCGTGCCGGTGCACCTGTCGCCCAAGGAGTTCGCGGTGCTCGACGTGCTCATGCGCGCGGACGGCGCCGTGGTCTCGGCCGAGCAATTGCTCGAGAAGGCATGGGACGAGAACACCGACCCCTTCACCAACGTCGTGCGCGTCACCGTCATGACACTGCGCCGCAAGCTCGGCGAGCCGCCCGTCATCCTGACGGTGCCCGGCGCCGGTTATCGCATTTGAGGACCGCCATGAACGACCGCTCTCGGGCAGTCCCGGCGGAAGCCGGCAGCACACCCCCCATTGCCCAGGAGGCGTCGAAGGACGCGCGGACGGCCCCTGCCGCGGCCGAGCCGAGCCCCTCGACCCCCTCCTCGCCACCGCGGCCGGGCCGGCCGCCGCACTCGCCGCCCCGCCCCACCGCGCCGCCCAGGCCCAATCGCGAACCCGGGCGGGAGCCCGACCGCGAACCCGGTCGCGAGCCGGGTCGGGAGCCGGGTCGCGAACCCGACCGCGAGCCCGGCCGCGAGCCGCAGCGCCCGCCCGGCAGCGGCCGGCGGCTGATCCTGGGCCGCGACGCCGACGACGCGGCGGAGATGTCGCGCCTGTCGCGGATGGCCCCGTCGCAGATCCCGGCGCTGCTGCGGTCCACCATCAAGATGCGGCTGACCGCGCTGTACGGCGGGATGTTCCTGATCGCCGGCGTGCTGCTGCTCGGCACGGTCTATCTGCTGGTGCGGCAGAGCCTGATGGAGGGCCGGCTCCAGCTGACCCTCCAGCAGAACACCTTTCTGACCATCAACGGGCAGCCGATGACGCCCAAGCAGTTCGAGGACTGGCAGACCGTCCAGCAGATCCACCAGCGCGACGCCGCGCTCAACTCGCTGTTGCAGCAGTCGCTGCTCGCGCTGCTGCTGCTGTCGGTGGTCGCGTTCGGGTTCGGCTACGTGATGGCGGGTCGGGTGCTGCGGCCGTTGGAGCGGATCACCTCGATAGCGCGTGAGGTGGCCGGGTCCAACCTGCACCGGCGGATCGACCTGGACGGGCCGGACGACGAGTTCAAGGAGCTCGCGGACACCTTCGACGACATGCTCGACCGGCTGGACCGGTCGCTGGAGTCGCAACGAAAATTCGTCGCGAACGCGTCGCACGAGCTGCGCACGCCGCTCGCGATCAACCGCACGCTGCTCGAGGTCGCGTTGGGCGACCCGGAGGCGTCCGTGGAGCTCAAACAGCTCGGCAAGACCCTCCTGGCCACCAACGAGCGCAGCGAGGGCCTGATCGAGGGCCTGCTGCTGCTGGCCCGCAGCGACAACGAGCTGACCGAGCGCAAGCCGGTCGACCTCGCCGAGGTGGCCCGCCGCGCGGTGGACCAGACCGGCGCGGAGGCCGCCGAGCGCGGTGTGACGCTGCGCGACGACCTCGGCCCGGCCGTGCTCCAGGGCAACGGTGTGCTCCTGGAGCGGGTCGCGATGAACCTGATCCAGAACGCGGTGCGCTACAACCGGGCCGGGGGCACGGTCGACGTCTCGACCGCGACGAGCACCGGGGTCGCGGTGCTCACCGTGATCAACACCGGTCCCGTCGTGCCCGCCTACGAGGTGGACAACATGTTCGAGCCCTTCCGGCGGCTGCGGACCGAGCGCGTCGCCAGCGACAAGGGCGTCGGACTCGGGTTGTCCATCGTGCGCTCGATCGTGCGCGCCCACCGGGGCTGGATCGAGGTCGAGCCGCTCGAAGAGGGCGGACTGATGATGCGGATCGGCTTCGCGACGGGCTGACCCGGCCGGGGCCGCTCCCGTGGCCCTAGGGTCTGCCGACGTCCACGGGAGCGGCCCCGGTTCGGCCGGCCGGATCCGGTCGAGTCACTCGTACGTGTGTGCGAGAGTCGTGGATCACATTTCCGTCTGGGGGCGGAACCAACTTACGCTGTCGTAGGTTACGGAATCGTAGGGACGCGTCGTGCGGGCGATGCACAGCGTCGTCCTCCGTGTCTGCCGCTGTTCGACGTTGTCTGCCTACGCCCTGGAGTGCCCATGAATCTTCTCGCCCCCGCCCTCACCGGTGAGCACCTGCTCCGCGAGCTGGAGCAGGTCGTCGCCGTCGAACTGGATCGCCACCTCGCCGTGGCGAAGGAGTGGTTCCCCCACGAGTACGTGCCGTGGGGTGCCGGTCGCGACTTCGACGGCGTGCTCGGCGGCGAGGCGTGGAAGCCGGAGGAGTCCGGTCTCACGGACGTCGGCCGGATAGCTCTTACGCTGAACCTGCTGACCGAGGACAACCTGCCCAGCTACCACTACGAGATCGCGGCGATGTTCGGCCGCGACGGCGCGTGGGGCACGTGGGTGCACCGCTGGACGGCCGAGGAGGGCCGGCACGGCATCGCGATCCGCGACTACCTGATGGCCGCCCGGGCCGTGGACCCCGTCGCGCTGGAGCGCTCGCGCATGGAGCACATGGAGGCGGGCTACCAGGGCGACCACATGGACAACCCGCTCCACGTCATCGCCTACGTGACGTTCCAGGAGCTGGCCACCCGGGTCTCGCACCGCAACTCGGGCCGCACCTGCGGCGACCCGATCGCCGAGCAACTGCTCGTGAAGGTCGCCACGGACGAGAACCTGCACATGGTCTTCTACCGCAACCTGCTCAAGGCCGCGTTCGAGATCGCCCCGGACCAGGCGATGCGCGCGGTGACCGAGATGGTCACCGACTTCCGGATGCCCGGCCACGGGATCAGCGGCTTCGAGCGCGCGGCGGCCAAGCTCGCGGTGGGCGGCGTGTACAACCTGCCGATCCACCAGAACGACGTGATCCTGCCGGTGCTGCGCCACCTCAAGATCATGGAGCGCACCGACCTCGGCCCGGACGGCGAGCAGGCCCGTGAGGAGCTCGCGCTGTTCCTGGGCGGCCTGGACACCCAGGCGAACCGCTTCGAGGAGCGCCGGCTGGCCCTGGAGGCCCGCAAGGCCGCCAACAAGCGCTGACCCGCCCCGCACACACGCGACGAGGCCCGCCGCCCCGGAGAGGGACGGCGGGCCTCGTCGTGCGATGGCTCAGCCCTTGCGGGCGGTCGAGCGCAACGACTCCATGAAGCCGACCGTGCCGCCCATCCGCAGCACGGCGTTCTCGTACGTCCGGGCCGCGAGCCGCACCAGCAGCACCAGCACGACCAGGGAGATCGCGAACGCCGCGAGGTTCTGCGGCACCGACGCCTCGTCGGCCGCGGTCAGCGTCGGCTGGAGCATCGCCGAGAACGGCGGTACATAGGCCAGGACCTGGGCGAGCGTGCCGCCGCTCTGCCCGAGGAAGAGCGCGACCAGGAAGGACGCGATCAGCAGCGACGTCATCGGCGTGATGACGTTCTGCAGGTCCTCCTGGCGGGACACCCGGGCCGCCGCGGCGGCGAACATGCACGCGTAGATCGCGTACCCGACCACGAACCACACCAGCACCAGGGCCACCGGATAGACCATCTCGCCGGTCAGCTCGATCGTGCCCATCGCGGTCGCCGCGGCCAGTCCCACCACCGCCGTGACCAGCATCTGGAGCAGGCCGAGCAGGCCGATCCCGAGGATCTTGCCGGTCAACAGCGCGCGGGCGGGAACCGTCGCGAGCAGGATCTCCACGATCCGGCTCGACTTCTCCTCGACCACGCCGCTGGCGACCCACATGCAGAACAGCATGAGCATGCCGTAGAGCACGAGGATGCCCACGAACGCGATGCCCTTGCGGGCGTCGCGCTGGTCGGCGTCCGGGTCCAGGGTCGTCTTGGGCATCGGTTGGATCGCCGAGGCCTGGTTCACCGCGCCCGGGTCGATGCCCTGCGCGCTCAGCCGGGTGTCCCGCTCCACGGTGGCCCACGAGCTCTGCAGGACGGCCGCCAGCGGGTCGCTCAGCTCGCTGTCGACCACGATCCGGCCGTCGTCCACGACGGCGTCCAGCTTGCCGTCCTCGAGCGCCTCGTCGGCCGCCGCGCGGTCGGCGATCGGCTTGACCCGCACGTCCACGTCGAGCAGCGTCGCCTGGCGCTGTGCGGTCTGCGCGAGCTGCGCCTGCTGGGGGCCCAGGAAGGCCACGTCGTACTTGTCCGAGTCGTTGCCGATCGCGGCCGGGATCGCGACCGCCGCGAGCAGGATCGCGAGCATGACGACCACGGAGATCTGAAAGCCCCGGTCGCGGATGCGCTCGGTGAACTCGCGCCGCGCGACGAGTCGAACGGCGGACCGATATGTGCTGCCGCCGGTGCTCACGCGCCGACCTCCGTCCCGTTGACGACCTCGCGGAAAAGCTCGGCGAGCGAGGGGGTGGCGGGCGCGAACGCGCGCACCCGGCCCGCCGCGCGGGCCGCGTCGAGCAGCCCCTGCTCGTTCGTCCCGGCGAGCAGTTCGACCAGGACCGCGTTCTCGTCCTCGGACAGCACCTTCAGGCCGGGCAGCTCGTCGGCCCAGTGCGCGCGGGCACCGTCGACGACCACGCGGTAGCGCACCGCGCGGCTGTCGCCGCGCAACTCGGCCACCGTGCCGGCGGCGTGCATACGCCCGTCCTTGATGATCCCGACCGCGTCGCACAGCGACTCGACCAGTTCGAGCTGATGGCTGGAGAACACCACCGAGGCCCCCGCCTCGACCCGCTCGCGCAGGACCCCGGCCATCACGTCGACCCCCACCGGGTCGAGCCCGGAGAACGGCTCGTCCAGGACGAGCAGCTCGGGCTCGTGGACGAGCGCGGCGGCCAGCTGGACGCGCTGCTGGTTGCCCAGGGACAGCGTCTCCAGACGATCCGCGGGCCCACCCGCGACCTGGAGCCGCTCCAGCCAGCGCGTGGCCGACGTCCGCGCGTCCGAACGGCTCATCCCGTGCAGCTCGGCGAGGTACACGAGCTGGTCCTGGATCCGCATCTTCGGATACAGGCCGCGCTCCTCCGGCATGTATCCCCACCGCCGGCGGATCGCCCGGTCGACCGGGCGGCCCTGCCAGCGGACCTCGCCCGCGTCGGTCGCCAGGACGCCGAGGGCTATCCGCATGGTGGTGGTCTTGCCGGCGCCGTTGGTGCCGACAAAACCGAACATTTGGCCCGGAGGAACGGTCAGGGAGAGGTCGCGCAGTACGACCTTCTCCCCGAACCGCTTGTCCAGGCCGGCTAGCTCAAGCACGAATCTCCCCGAATGTCGCCCCCGTGTTCGCACTTATATACGGGGCAACCCGTCGGTTCAAACGAACCCCGACGTGTGCGATCCGACACACCCGGACCATCCGCTCCGCGGCGCGTCGATCAGTCGATCCGGCGCAACTCCTTGCGGAAGCGTCGACCGTTGGCGACGTAACTGCGCACCGCCTCGTCGAACGCGCCGGCCGGAACGGCGTTCTCCCGAATCTTCGCCGGCACCCCGAGTGCCATCGCGAACGACGGCACCTCGATCCGGTTTCCGACCACCGCACCCGCTCCCACCAGGGCACCTGTCCGCACGACGGCCTGATGCATGACGACGGCGCCGTTCCCGACCAGGCAGCGATCCTCGATCACGCAGCCCTCCAGATGCACAATGTGACCGATCACGCACTCGTCGCCCACTACGGTCGGCCACGGCGCCGTGGTGTGCAGGACGCACCCGTCCTGCACCGACGTGCGCTCGCCGATCACGATCCGGCCGTGATCCCCGCGCAGTACGGCACCCGGCCACACCGTAGAATCCGCGCCGATCTCCACGCTGCCGATCACGACCGCATCCGGGTGCACATACGCATCGGGGTGCACCTTGGGTATTTGATCACCCAGCGCGTAGACCGTCACGATTCCTCCTGGTTGTGCAGGGCGGTACGGGGTTACAGTGGCCCCCCATCCAACCAAGTCACCTCTTTGGGGGTTCGGTTGGGTGTCGATTGCGTAACGAGCCTTGATGTAAGGCAAAATCTGCGCTTCGGGTCGGGCACAACTCCGGCCCCTCAAGCGTTACGTGCGCTGAAGGCATCATCCAGGAAGGTTCACGGGTGATGTCTGCACGACTGAGCACCGCAGATCCACCCGGAGGGGGAGAGGTACATGGCAACCGACTACGACACCCCGCGTAAGACCGACGACGACATCAACGAAGACAGCATCGAGGAGCTGAAGGCTCGGCGCGTGGACAAGTCGGCCGGTTCGGTCGACGTCGACGAGTTCGAGCAGGCCGAGTCTCTCGAGCTTCCCGGTGCGGACCTCTCCAATGAGGAGCTGTCCGTCCGGGTCGTCCCGAAGCAGGCCGACGAATTCACGTGCTCCAGCTGCTTCCTGGTGCACCACCGCAGCCAGCTGGCCAAGGAGAAGGACGGCCAGGCGATCTGCAGCGACTGCGCCTGATCGTGTTCGGTCGAGGACGGCCGGCGATGAACGGCAACCCTGCACACGCCATACGGGTACCGGCAGGAGTTGGACCGTCGACGTTCGCCGAGCGTCCTTGAACGCGCATCCACGAGGCAGGACGCAGCGGGTGATGAAGCAGCACGCATGACCCGAGGCACGCACGACGTACGAAGTCGAACGTCCGCCGCACCACCGGCGGGCGTTCTTGACTGTCCGGAGCCGGGCGGGTCCGCCCGGACGGTCCCGCCCGCGGCCGATCAGGCGCGGGCGCGCACCGCCGCCACGACGTCGACCAGGCGTTGCGGGTTGCGCGACGACAGGTAGAGATAGGGCGTGGGATCGGCCGGGTCGGTGACCTCGATCCGCGCGGCCGTCGGGATGTACGAGCGCAGCAGCATGAAGGCGCGCGGGTTGGCGTTCTCCATCCGCATCGAGCGGGCCTGCTCGGGCTCGAGGGCGACGCCCTCGCCGAGCGCCGTGAGCGGGACGCGGGCCTTGCCCGCGAGCAGCTCCGTGTCGGTGACGGTGATCCGGACCGAGCCGTAGGCGCTCGTGGCCCACGCCGCCGCGCCCGCGCACGCCAGCGTCAGGGCGATCGTCGGCACCACCCCGAACGCCAACCCCACCAGGGCGCCCGAGACGCCCATCAGAAGGGTCAGGGCCCACCACGAGGCCGGTACGCCGAGTCGTTCGCTGTACGCCTGCATGGCACCAGCCTGTCATGTCCGCCCGACACGGTTCAGCGCGGGCCGTGTCGTCGGGTCAGGCGCGCGAGCGCGCGCGTGACGCCCTCCGGGGGTGTACGCAGACCCGTTGCCACCCCTTTGGCGTAATCCGAAAGAGCCGTCGGAGCGAGCAGGTCCAGGATCGCGCCGGCCTTCGCGTCGTTGCCCACGAGATAGCGCGGCCGCGGCCGCGGCACGCTCAGGGCGGTCCGTACGGCGTGCGCGACCGGGGCCGGGTCCGGGAGCGTCTTGGCGCGCCGTACGACGTCGTCCGCGAGGTCGTACGAGTCGTTGTAGGCCGACGTCTTGCGCGGCGGCAACCGGGACATGCTGCGCTCCCAGATGTCGGTGCCGAAGCTGCCCGGCTCGATCAGGACCACCTTGACGCCGAACCCGGCGGTCTCGATCCGCAGCGCGTCGGTGACCGCCGCGAGGGCCTGCTTGCTCGCGCAGTACCAGCCCACGAACGGGGACGAGACCCGGCCGGAGACGGACGAGATGTTGACGATCCGACCGTCCCGGCGCTGGCGCATCTGGGGCAGGACCAGGCGCGCGATCCGGGCGGGGGCGATCAGGTTGGTCTCCAGCTGGGCCCGGATCTGCTCGTCGTCCACGTCCTCGATCGCGCCGGGCTGCGCGATCCCGGCGTTGTTGACCACGGCCCACGGGCCGCCGCCGGTCATCCCGGCGATCTCGGTGAAGGCCTTCACCGTCGACGTGGCGTCGGCGACGTCGAGCAGGACCGTGCGCACGCCCACCTCGGCGCGCTCCGCGGCCTCGCGCAAGCGCTCGGCCTTCTCCTCGGTCCGGGCCGTGCCGATCACGTCGAAGCCGGATCCCGCCAGCTCCAGGGCGATGGCAAGGCCGATCCCACCGGTCGCCCCGGTGACGACCACGCTCTTGGTCATGCGCTTCCTTCCGTCCCGCGGCCCTTTCGGGCGGCGGCGCTGGAGGCCCCCGAGCCTCTGCGCGGGTGTCGGTCGGAACGACGGTAGTGTCCTTCGGCGTGAGTCGACCAACATCCCTGACCCCGCCTCCGGAAGCGGTGGTGCCCCAGCCCCACCCGGACGCCCCTCCTCCCGGCACCGAGCTGGGCGAGCACTACAGCGACTGCTTCGGCTGCGGCGAGGCCGCCCCCGGCGGGCTGCGCATTCGCGCACGCGCCGGCGAGGGCGTATCCGTGGACGCCGAGTTCACCGTCACCACGCTGCACCAAGGAGCCCCGGGCCTGGCCCACGGCGGGCTGCTGACCTGCGCGTTCGACGAGGCCCTCGGGGCGATCGGCTACATGCTGCACACCACGGCGGTGACCGGGCACCTGGAGACGGACTTCCGCCGCCCGGTGCCCGTGGGGTCCACGCTGTACATCCACGCGTGGTGCGAGGCGGTGGCCGGCCGCAAGATCTACTCGCGCGCGGTGGGCCGGCTCGATTCCCCGGAGGGGCCGATCGCCGTCGAGGCGGCGGCGCTGTTCATCAGCGTCGGTCTCGAGCACTTCGTCGACAATGGACGTGCGGAAGACGTGCAGCGCGTCATGGACAACCCCGACCTGATGAAGGCGGCCCGAGCGTTCGAGGTGAACCCGTGAGCACGAGTGTGGACATCCTGGTGCGTCGGCTCGACCCCGAGCTGCCCCTGCCCGCCTACGAGCATCCCGGCGACGCCGGGGCGGACCTGGTGACCGCCCAGGACGCCGAGATCGCCCCGGGGGAGCGGATGGTCCTGCCCACCGGCATCGCGATCGCGCTGCCCGACGGCTACGCCGCGTTCGTCCATCCGCGCTCCGGGCTCGCCGCGCGGTGCGGAGTATCGCTGGTGAACGCCCCGGGCACAGTCGATGCGGGATACCGTGGCGAAATCAAGGTTGTCGTGGTCAACCACGACCTGCGTACGCCGGTCGTTTTTCGACGCGGCGACCGAATCGCCCAACTCGTGATCCAACGGGTCGAGCGAGCGGGGTTCCACGAGGTCGCCGAGCTGCCCGGTTCCGGGCGGGGCGAAGGCGGCTTCGGGTCCACCGGCGGGCACGCGGCCATCGGCGTTTCGACGTCCGTTGCCGCAGGCAGCGCGGGCATCGTGCAAGACTCGGCCTCCGACAGGGAAGGACTGTGACGTGTTCGGTCGTCGCCGACGCAGCGAAAAGGATGATCTGCCCGTCGAGGAGCGCGAAGACCTCGACGAGACCATCGAAGACGAGGACGAGAACGGTGCCGACGAGGCCCGGAACGGCGGAGACGTGGCAGCCTCCGACGACACGGACCTCGAGGAGCTGAGCCGACCGATCCCTCCCGCTCCGCGGCCGGACGGCCCGTGGGACTTCGACGAACTCGAGGATCCCAACGAGGAGCGCATCGACTTGGGCGGGATGCTCATTCCGAGCGACCCGCGCATGGAGCTGCGGGTCGAGGTCTCCAACGACCTCATCATCGCCGCGACGGTGGTCCTCGAGGACAGCGGTCTCCAGCTGCAGGCATTCGCCGCCCCCCGTAACGAGGGCATCTGGCACGAGGTGCGCGCCGAGATCGCCTCCGGGATCACCCAGCAGGGTGGTGTCGTGGACGAGCAGGACGCCGGCCTCGGCTGGGAGCTGCGGGCCCAGGTGCCGGTACAGCTCCCGGACGGGACGCAGGGCCACCAGCTGGTCCGCTTCGTCGGGTGCGACGGGCCGCGCTGGTTCCTGCGCGGCGTGATCTCCGGTCGGGCCGCGGTCGACCCCGCGGTGGGTGCCGACCTGGAGGCCATGTTCCGCGACACCGTCGTGGTCCGCGGCATCGAACCGATGGCGCCGCGCGACCCGATCCTGCTGCGGCTCCCGGAGAACGCGCAGGTCGACCCGAACAGCGGGCTCGTGCCGCCGCAGGGCGCCGAGGAGGACCGCTTCGCGGGCGACCTCGACCCGTTCCAGCGCGGCCCGGAGATCACCGAGGTCCGCTAGTACCGAGGTCCGCTAGTACCGAGGTCCGCCGCCAGTACCCAGGTCTCCTTTTAGCGAGGCCCGTCGATCCGGGAGACATCCCGAAGGGCACCCGAAGCCCGGTTCCGCCGAAAGGCGGGGCCGGGCTTTCGGCATGTCCGGAACGCGCTTTTCGGGAGGGGTCGGCGCGGCCGCTCGGGACCGCGCGTCAAGGGCCCGTCAAGAAGACGCGGGGCCGCGTCAGGGCGACGCCAACGCTTTCGGTAATGACCCTTTCATGGGCATTTGTGCCGTGTTGGAACTGCTATCAATGTCCTCCTTACGGGCGATCAAGCGCCTGTCCGTCCCAAGGAGCAAACGCGATGGCTGATCTGGCCTTCGTAATCCTGACGATCGCGTTCTTCGCGCTGGTCGTCGTGATCGCAAAGGGGGTGGCGAAGCTGTGAACGCCGAAAGCATCGTCGGCCTGAGCGTCGCCATCGCCCTGCTCGGCTACCTGATCCTGGCCCTGATCTTCCCCGAGAGGTTCTAGGTGAGCACCACGCTCGCGGGGGCCCTCCAGCTGTCCCTGCTGATAGCGATCCTGGCCGCGGTCCATCGCCCGTTCGGCGACTACATGGCCCACGTGTATTCCAGTGACAAGCACCTGCGCGGCGAGCGCGTCCTGTACAAGCTGATCGGCGCCAACCCGGACACCGAGCAGCGCTGGACGGTCTACCTGCGCAGCGTCCTCGGTTTCTCGCTGTTCTCGGTGCTCGGCCTGTACACGCTCCAGCGGTTCCAGGACAAGCTGCCGTTCGACCTCGGGTTCGAGCCGATCAAGCCGGATCAGGCGTTCAACACCGCCGCGTCGTTCACGGCGAACACCAACTGGCAGTCGTACTCCGGTGAAGCCGCCATGGGCCACACGGTCCAGATGGTCGGCCTCACCGTGCAGAACTTCGTCTCCTCCGCGGTGGGCATGGCCGTGGCCATCGCCCTCGTCCGCGGGTTCGTCCGGGTCCGCTCCGGTGAGATCGGCAACTTCTGGGTCGACCTCGTGCGCGGTTCGATCCGCATCCTGTTGCCGATCGCGATCATCGGCACGATCGTGCTGGTCGCGTCGGGCACGATCCAGAACCTGGCCGATCCGCAGACGGTGCAGACGCTCTCGGGTGGTTCGCAGAGCATCCCGGGCGGGCCGGTGGCCTCGCAGGAGGTGATCAAGGAGCTCGGCACCAACGGCGGCGGCTTCTTCAACGCGAATTCGGCGCACCCCTTCGAGAACCCGAACGCGTTCACCAACCTGTTCGAGATCTTCCTGATCCTGGTGATCCCGTTCTCGATGCCGCGTACGTTCGGCAAGCTCGTCGGCAGCGCCAAGCAGGGCTACGCGATCCTCGCCGCGATGTTCGTGATCTGGTTCGCCGCGGTCCTGCTCATGTGGTGGACCGAGGCGCACGGCAACGGTGCGGCCCTGGAGATCGCCGGCGGTTCGATGGAGGGCAAGGAGCAACGCTTCGGGATCCCCGGGTCCTCGCAGTTCGCGGTCTCCACCACGATGACCTCCACCGGCGCGGTCAACTCGTTCCACTCGTCCTACACCGGACTGGGCGGCGGGCTCACCATGCTCGGGATGATGCTCGGCGAGATCACGCCCGGCGGTGTCGGCTCCGGCCTGTACGGCATGTTGATCATGGCGATCCTGGCCGTGTTCGTGGCCGGCCTGATGGTCGGTCGGACGCCCGAATACCTGGGCAAGAAGATCGGCGCCGGCGAGATGAAGCTGGTCGCGATGTACATCCTCGTCGTGCCCGCCACGATCCTGACCTTCACCGGCATCGCACTCGCGCTACCCGGTGAACAGGCGGCGATCATGAACTCCGATTCGCCACACGGCATCTCCGAGGTGCTGTACGCCTTCACCTCGGGCGCCAACAACAACGGCAGCGCGTTCGCCGGCCTCGGCGCGAACACCGAGTTCTACAACACGATGATCGGCCTCGCGATGCTGATCGGCCGCTTCGTCCCCATCTGCCTCGTGCTGGCCCTGGCCGGCCGACTCGCAGAGCAAAAGAGTGTTCCGGACACCGCGGGCACGCTCAAGACGCACCGGCCCCTGTTCGTGGGCCAGCTCGTCGGCGTGATCCTGATCATCACGGGCCTCACCTTCTTCCCGGCGCTCGCGCTGGGCCCGCTTGCCGAGGGATTGGCATGACCGACACCGCTGTACGTCCCGTAGAAGAAGAACAGGCGACCGCGCCGGCCGGCGCGGGGCGGGTATCCGCCGGTCTGTTCGAACCCCGGCAACTGCTCAAGGCGATGCCCGGCGCGCTCCGCAAGCTCGACCCGCGCGTCATGGTCCGCACGCCGGTCATGTTCGTGGTCGAGATCGGCTCGGTCATCACGACCGTCATGGCGATCAAGGACCCGAGCGTCTTCGCCTGGCTGGTGACCGTCTGGCTGTGGCTGACCGTGGTGTTCGCCAACCTGGCCGAGGCCGTCGCCGAAGGGCGCGGCAAGGCGCAGGCGGACACGTTGCGCAAGGCCAAGACGGACACCGTCGCGCGGCGCCTGGCCGGCGGGAGCGAGGAACGGGTCGCGGCCACCGAACTGACCGTCGGCGACCTCGTGGTATGCGAGGCCGGCGACATCATCCCCGGTGACGGCGACGTCGTCGAGGGCGTCGCGAGCGTGGACGAGTCGGCCATCACCGGCGAGTCGGCGCCCGTCATCCGCGAGTCCGGTGGCGACCGCTCCGCGGTCACCGGCGGCACCAAGGTGCTGTCGGACCGGATCGTCGTCAAGATCACCACCGAGCCCGGCAAGACCTTCATCGACCGGATGATCGCCCTCGTCGAGGGCGCCGCTCGGCAGAAGACGCCGAACGAGGTCGCGCTCAACATCCTGCTGTCGTCGTTGACGATCATCTTCCTGTTCGCGGTCGTCACGCTGCAGCCGATCGCGATGTACGCGCACGCCGAGCAGTCGATGATCATCCTGGTCGCGCTGCTGGTGTGCCTGATCCCGACGACGATCGGGGCGCTGCTGTCCGCGATCGGCATCGCGGGCATGGACCGACTGGTGCAGCGCAACGTGCTGGCCATGTCGGGGCGTGCGGTGGAGGCGGCGGGGGACGTGTCCACGCTGCTGTTGGACAAGACCGGGACGATCACGCTCGGCAACCGGCAGGCATCCGAGTTCGTCCCGGTGGACGGTGTGACCGAGGCCGAGCTGGCCGACGCCGCACAGCTGTCCTCGCTCGCGGACGAGACTCCGGAGGGGCGCTCGATCGTGGTGCTCGCCAAGGAGCGCTACGGACTGCGCGAGCGCGGCCAGGGCGAGCTGACGCACGCCGAATGGGTCGCCTTCACGGCCCAGACCCGGATGTCCGGGGTGGACCTGGCCGAGGAGAAGGGCACCAGGCTGGTCCGCAAGGGCGCGGCCTCGGCGATCAACGCGTGGGTGGCCGACCGCGGCGGGTCCGTTCCGGCCCAGTCCGGCGAACTCGTCGACAGGATCTCGGGTCAGGGCGGCACGCCGCTCCTGGTCGCGGTGCATGACGGTGCCGGCGCGCGGGTCTTGGGGGTGATCCACCTCAAGGACGTGGTCAAGGAGGGCATGCGGGAGCGGTTCGACGAGCTGCGCCGGATGGGCATCAAGACCGTCATGATCACCGGCGACAACCCGCTGACCGCCAAGGCGATCGCGGACGAGGCCGGCGTGGACGACTTCCTCGCCGAGGCCACCCCGGAGGACAAGCTCGCGCTGATCAAGCGCGAGCAGGCCGGCGGCAAGCTCGTCGCGATGACGGGCGACGGCACCAACGACGCGCCGGCGCTGGCTCAGGCCGACGTGGGCGTGGCGATGAACACCGGCACCTCCGCCGCCAAGGAGGCCGGGAACATGGTCGACCTGGACTCGAACCCGACCAAGTTGATCGAGATCGTGGAGATCGGCAAGCAGTTGCTGATCACCCGCGGCGCGCTCACCACGTTCTCCATCGCCAACGATGTCGCGAAGTACTTCGCGATCATTCCGGCCATGTTCGCGAGCATCAAGGGCGCCGAGGCACTCGGCCCGTTGGACAAGCTCAACATCATGCAGCTGGCCACCCCCGAGTCGGCGATCATCTCGGCGGTCATCTTCAACGCCCTGATCATCGTCGCGTTGATCCCGCTGGCCCTGCGCGGCGTGCGCTACAAGCCGATGTCGGCCGACAAGCTGCTCGCCCGCAACCTGCGGATCTACGGCCTCGGCGGTCTGATCGCCCCGTTCGTCGGGATCAAGCTCATCGACCTGCTCGTCTCGCTCATCCCCGGAATCGGTTGATCCCCATGGTCACGAATCTCAGTACCCGCATTCGAGTCCTCGGCGCGTCCCTGCGGGCGTTCCTCGTCCTCACCGTGCTGCTGGGCGTGCTCTACCCGCTGTCCATGACGGGTATCGCGCAGGCGGTGTTCCCGGACAGGGCCGACGGGTCGATGGTCGAGGTCGACGGCAAGGAGGTCGGGTCGAGCCTGATCGGTCAGTCGTTCGACCTCGTCGACACCGAGGGCAACCCGCGCACGTTCGACGCGGAGGGCCGCGAGGTCCTCGCGACGGCCGACGGCGAGAGCTACACCTACCTCCAGGGCGGCGCGCCGCTCACCGAGGAGCAGGCGAAGGGCGTCGGGCCGCTGCCGGACCCCAAGTGGTTCCAGCCGCGCCCGTCCGCGTCCAACTACGACGCGCTCGCCTCCGGGGCGTCCAACTACGGTCCGGAGAACCCCGACTTCGTCCAGCTCGTCAAGGACCGCAAGGCCCAGGTGGCGCAGTTCAACGGGGTGCCCGAGGACCGGGTCCCGGTCGACGCGGTCACCGCGAGTGGTTCGGGCCTGGACCCGGCGATCTCCCAGGCGTACGCATTGATCCAGGTCGACCGGGTCGCCAAGGAGCGAAAGCTCGACCCGGTCAGGGTGCGCGCGCTCGTACGCGACCACGTCGACGGCCGAGTCATCGGCATCCTCGGCGAGCCGCGGGTCAACGTCCTGGAGCTCAATATCGCGCTGAAGAAGCTCGCGGGCTGATTCGCCGGGAGCGGAGCGTTCCGGAGGGCGGGGTGTGCCGGTGTCGGTACATCCCGCCCCTGGACAGAGAATGGGTGACATGGCACGCGGCAAGCTCCGGATCTATCTCGGTGCGGCGCCCGGCGTCGGCAAGACCTACGCGATGTTGGGCGAAGGGCAGCGCCGGCTCAGGCGCGGCGCCGATGTCGTCGTCGGTTTCGTGGAATGCCACGGCCGGCCCAACACCGAGGACATCCTCGAGGGCCTGGAGGTCGTGCCCCGCGTGATCCTGGACCACCGAGGTGGCTCCTTCACCGAGATGGACGTGGACGCCGTCATCGCGCGGCGTCCCAAGGTCGCCCTCGTGGACGAATTGGCGCACACCAACGTGCCCGGCTCGCGCCACGAGAAGCGTTGGCAGGACATCGAGGAGATCCTCGACGCCGGGATCGACGTGATCTCGACGGTCAACGTGCAGCACCTCGAATCGCTCAACGACGTGGTCGAATCGATCACCGGCGTCCCGCAGCGCGAGACCGTGCCCGACGAGGTGGTCCGCCGGGCCGGGCAGATCGAGCTCGTGGACATGTCGCCGCAGGCCCTGCGCCGGCGGATGGCACACGGGAACGTGTACGCGCCGGAGAAGGTCGACGCGGCGCTGTCCAACTACTTCCGGGTCGGCAACCTGACCGCGCTGCGCGAATTGGCGCTGCTGTGGACCGCCGACCGGGTGGACGAATACCTCCAGGAGTACCGCAGCGAGCACGAGATCGACGCGACCTGGCCCGCGCGCGAGCGGATCGTGGTCGGCCTGACCGGCGGCCCCGAGGGCGACACGCTGCTGCGTCGGGCCGCGCGGATCGCCACCCGCGGCTCCGGCGGCGAGCTGCTCGCGGTGTACGTCTCGCGCAGCGACGGGCTCACCGGCGCATCCCCGGAGACGCTGGCCAAGCAGCGCGCGCTGGTCGAGTCGCTCGGCGGCACGTTCCACTCCGTGGTCGGCGAGAACGTGCCGACCGCGCTGCTGTCCTTCGCGCGCGGGGTCAACGCGACGCAGATAGTGCTCGGCAGCAGCCGACGCAAGCCGTGGCAGTACCTGTTCGGGCCCGGCGTCGGCGCGACCGTCGCCGCGCAGTCCGGGGACATCGACACGCACATCGTCACGCACGAGCACGCGGGCGTGGGGCGTGTGCTGCGCCCGATGCGCTCCCCGCTGGGACGCGGGCGCCGGATCGCGTCGTGGGCGGTGGCCGTGATCGGTCCGGTCGCGCTCACGTACACGCTGGACGCGACGCGTGGCAGCCACGGCATGTCCACCGAGATGCTGCTGTTCCTGACGGTCACCGTCGCGGTCGCGCTGATCGGCGGCCTGTGGGCGTCGGTCCTGACGGCCGTGGTGTCCTCGGTGCTGCTGAACTACTACTTCACGCCGCCGCTGCACAACCTGACGATCGACGACCCGGAGAACATGCTCGCGTTGGGCATCTTCGTGCTGGTCGCGCTGTCCGTGGCCTCGGTGGTGGACCTCGCGGCCAGACGCACCCATCAGGCCGCGCGAAGTCAGGCCGAGGCGCAGACGCTGAGCTTCCTCGCGGGCAGCGTGCTGCGCGGCGAGCAGGCGTTGCCGGCGCTCCTGGACCGGGTGCGTGAGACGTTCGGGATGGAGTCGGTGGCGCTGCTCCAGCGCGCGGAGCACCGCGGCCCGTGGCTGTGTGTGGGCAGCGTGGGGCCGCATCCGGTGGTCAGGCCCGAGGCCGCGGACGTGGACGTGCCGGTGTCCGACACGCTCGCGCTCGCGCTGTCGGGGCGGGTGCTGCCGGCCGAGGACCGGCGGGTGCTCGGGGCGTTCGCGGCGCAGGCCGCGGTGGTCCTGGAGCGTCGGCAGCTGGTCGCGGAGGCGGCCCAGGCCCGGCAGCTCAAGGAGGGCAACCGGATCAGGACCGCGCTGCTCGCGGCGGTCTCGCACGACCTGCGCACGCCGCTGGCCACGATCAAGGCGAGCGTGTCCAGCCTGCGGGCCGAGGACGTGAGCTGGTCGGCCGAGGACGAGGCCGAGCTGTTGGCGGCGATCGAGTTCGGCGCGGACCGGCTCGACTCGCTGATCGGGAACCTGCTCGACATGAGCCGGTTGCAGACCGGCACGGTCACCCCCCTGATGGGCGACGTCGGTCTCGACGAGGTGGTGCCGGGCGCGCTCGCGGGCGTGGCCGAGGACCGGGTCGCCCTGGACATCCCCGAGACGCTGCCCGCGGTGTGCGCCGACGCGGGGCTGCTGGAGCGGGTCCTGGCCAACGTCATAGAGAACGCGGTCAAGCACAGCCCGACGGGCCGTCGCGTACACGTGTCGGCGGGGACGCTGCGTGATCGTGTCGAGCTGCGGGTGGCGGACCGGGGGCCCGGTGTGCCGGACGAGTCCAAGGATCGGATCTTCGAGCCGTTCCAGCGCTTGGGCGACGTGCCGCAGGGCAGCGGGGTGGGACTCGGGTTGGCGGTGGCGCGCGGCTTCGCGGAGGCGATGAACGGGACGCTGACGGCCGAGGACACCCCGGGTGGGGGACTGACGATGGTGCTGGAACTGCGGACCGCCGGCCTCTCGGCGGCCGATGCGCGAACCACTGACGCGCCGACCACCGACGCGCGAACCACAGACGTGCCGACTACCGACGCGCGAACCACAGACGCGCGAACCACTTCGGAGGAACAGCGATGACACGGGTCCTGGTCGTCGACGACGAGCCACAGATCGTGCGGGCCCTGGCCATCAACCTCAAGGCCCGCGGCTACGACGTCGACACGGCGGGCGACGGCACGGCCGCGCTCACCGCCGCCGCGGACCGGCACCCGGACGTGGTCCTGCTCGACCTCGGCCTGCCGGACATCGACGGGGTCGAGGTGATCAAGGGCCTCCGCGGCTGGACGAAGATCCCGATCATCGTGCTGTCCGCGCGACACGCCTCGGCCGAGAAGGTCGCGGCGCTGGACGCGGGCGCGGACGACTACGTGACGAAGCCGTTCGGGATGGACGAGCTGCTCGCGCGGCTGCGGGCGGCCGTGCGCCGGGCGGTGCCGGAGGAGGAGGCGCCGGTCGTGGTCACCGAGTCGTTCACGGTGGACCTCGCGGCCAAGCGGGTCTCGCGGGACGGGGCAGACGTGCGGCTTACGCCGACCGAGTGGCATCTGCTGGAGGTCCTGGTCCGGGCCGCGGGACGGCTGGTCAGCCAGCGGGCGCTGTTGCAGGAGGTGTGGGGGCCGCAGTACGGGACGGAGACCAACTACCTGCGCGTGTACATGGCGCAGCTGCGGCGCAAGCTGGAGCGCGACCCGTCGCACCCGCGCCACCTGTTGACGGAGCCGGGGATGGGCTACCGGTTCGAGGTGTAGGCGGGTGAGCGCGATGTGCCCCCCGGCGCCTCGCCGGCGGGCGTTTCGAGCTTCGGGCCGTGCGGCGTTAGGCGGTACCCTTCCCGACATGAGTGGTAGCGCAGCCGGGGTGGAGCGTCGGCCCGGGCGATTGCGGCGGATGCTGGATCGTTTGACGTCGACCCATGAGGAATTGCACGCCGAGGAGTTGCTGCACGACTCCCAGCGACTGGGCTGCACCAAGATCGTGGACGTGGTCGAGCGTGACCTGATCACGGTCGGCGGGACGTTGCGCACGGTGACGTTCCGGCCGCGCGCGGGGGTGCCCGCCCTCGAGGCGGAGCTCTACGACGGTTCGGGCGCGTTGTCGGTGGTCTGGCTCGGTCGGCGGCGGATAGCCGGGATCGAGCCCGGGCGGCAGCTGGTCGCCTACGGTCGGGTCAGTACCGCTCAGGGGCGGCCCGTCCTGTTCAACCCCAGGTACGAACTGCGCCCCGTCGGCCGGGAGTGATCGAGTGACCGCCCATATGGAACAGCCCGCCTCGGACGTGGCCGGCGCGAAGCCTGCCCCCACCGACAGCGCGGCCACGATGATCGCCGCCTTCGGTGGTGTCCGCGGCATGATCGACATGACCGTCCCGGGGCTCGTCTTCGTGATCGCGTACACGATCAGCCGCTCGACGTGGACGTCGGCGATGACCGCCGGCGGGGTGGCGCTCGCGTTCGCCGTCGTGCGGATCGTGCGCCGCGAGAGCCTGCAGCACGCGCTCGGCGGCTTCCTCGGGGTGGCGTTGGCCGGGTGGATCGCGGTCAAGTCCGGCAAGGCCGAGAACTTCTACGCGTTCGGGATGTTCCTCTCGGCCGGCTACGCGACCGTGTACCTGACCTCGATCCTGGTGCGGTGGCCGTTCATCGGCGTCGTGCTCGGCCCGGCGCTGGGCGAGAACTTCACGTGGCGACAGAACCCCGGGCGATACGCGGCGTACCGCAAGGCCACCTGGGTCTGGTTCGTCATGTTCATCCTGCGCATCGTGATCCAGATCCCGATCTACTGGACCGGCAACGTCACCGCGCTGGGCATCGCCAAGGTGGCGCTGGGCGTGCCGCCGTTCCTGGTCGTCTGCTACATCACGTGGCTGATCATGTCCAAGGCGCCGCCGCCGGTGAAGGTCGCGGACGCGGAGGACGAGGCCGACGACGACTCGGACGACTCGGACGGCTCCGATGACTCCTACGGCTCCGATGACTCCTACGGATCCGACGCGGGCGTCCGGAGATCCCGGGAAGAACGCGTCGCGGACTGATCCGCGGATCGATCGCGGAGTGATCAACGGAGTGATCCCGGATCGATCAACGAAGTGATCAACGGAGTGATCATTCCGATGGCGTGATCCGGTCGATTGCGGAGAATTTGGGCCATGAGCGGTCCAATCAGCCATTCCCGCATGATCCCGTAACCGTGCGATTAGCGTCCCAGTTAGACCTCCAGTGGACGAAGGAGGCGGGGACGGTGGCCGGAAACGGTGGCCTCATCGCATTGGTAGCGGAAGCCGGTCTCTCCCGGCGCGAACTGGCCCGCTGGGTCAACATCGTCGCCGAGCGACGCGGGCTGCACCTCGGGTGCAGCCACACCTCGGTGGCGCGTTGGCTCGAAGGCGCCCAGCCGCGCTGGCCGATTCCCGAGTTGTTGGCCGAGGCGCTCGGCCGCCGCTTGGGATGCGAACTGACGGTCATGGACCTCGGGTTGCGCGACAGACGTCCACCGAACCCCGACCCCTTCGACGGGCTGATCGTCGCCCGGACCGCGGCCGATGTCAGACGGGCCGTGGCCGAATTGTCGGAGAGAGACATGAACCGCCGTACCTTCCTGGCCAACACGGCCTTCGGCGTCGGGGCGTTCGCCGCCCCCGCGCTGTTCTGGTCGACCGCATCCAGGGCCGAGGGCGAGCCCGAGAAGCTCGCCTCCCACGGACCCACCACGGTGCGCGACGCCGACGTACTACGCATCCATCAGACCGTCCTCGCGTTTCGCCGACTGGACCGAGCCCAGGGCGGCGGGGACCTGCGGGACACCGTCGTCAACCATCTCAACGGCGTCGCGCGCACCAAACTGGCCGGCTCGTACGGCGACGAGGTGGGCCGCCGGCTGTTTCGTGCGGTCGCCGAACTGACCGAGCTCGCCGGGTGGCTGTCGTTCGATTCCGGTCGGCACGCGCTCGCGCAGCGTTACCACATCCAGGCGCTGCGCCTCGCGCAGGCGGCCGACGACCCGGCGTACGGCGCGTACGTCCTGGCCAACATGGCGTGTCAGGCGGTCTACCTGGGACACGGGTGGGAGGCGGTCCAGCTCGCCCGGGCCGCCGAACAGGGGGCCGGGAGCAGACTGGGCCCGCGCGCGCGGGCGATCGTGTCGTCGATGGAGGCGCGCGGCTACGCGGCCATGGGCGACCGGCGCGGGTGCGAGAAGGCGATGGGCGCCGCCGAGCGGCAGCTGGACGCGGCCGGTCCGGCCCAGGACGACCCGTCGTGGTGCAACTACTTCGACGAGTCGGAGCTCCGGCACGAGTTCGCGCACAGCCATCGCGACCTCGGCCTGCCGGAGAAGATCCACGGCTTCGCGAGCGAGTCGATGAAGCTGCGCCGGGCCGGTGCCTCCCGCCGCTGCGCGCAGGACACCACGTTCATTGCCGCGGCCCACCTGGCACAGGGTGATCTGGACGCCGCGTGCCTCAAGGCGACCGAGGCGTTGCGGATCGCCGGCAACCTGTCGTCGACACAGTGCAACGACTTCCTCGCGGACTTCCGCAGGCAGCTGCGCCCGTACGGCAAGGAGCCGATCGCGCGCGCGTTCAGCGAGGAGGCGGACCAGGTCATGGGTGACCTGGCCGCCGCCTGAGCCGTCGATCGGAAGGCGCCGTCGGTCGGGGTGTGGCCATGAGTCCGCACCCGCACCTCATGCCGACAGCAGCTCCTCCAGTTCCTCTTCGCGGTGCGGCGCCGCGACGAACAGCAGTTCGTCGCCGGCTTCGAGCGAGTCGTCCTTGCCGGGTACCAGCACCCGGCCGTCCCGGATGATCGTCACGAGCGCCGTGTCCTCGGGCCACGCGACGTCGCCGACGCGCGTGCCCACGAGGGCGGCGTCGCCCGGAAGGGTCAGCTCGACGAGGTTGGCGTCGCCCTGGCTGAAGCGCATCAGGCGGACCAGGTCGCCGACGCTCACGGCCTCTTCGACCAGGGCCGACATCAGGCGTGGCGTCGAGACGGCGACGTCCACGCCCCACGCCTCGTTGAACAGCCACTCGTTCTTCGGGTTGTTCACCCGGGCGACCACGCGTGGCACGCCGTACTCGGTCTTGGCCAGGAGCGAGACGACCAGGTTGACCTTGTCGTCGCCGGTCGCGGCGATCACCACGTTGCAGCGCTGCAGCGCGGCCTCGTCGAGCGAGGAGATCTCGCACGCGTCGGCGAGCAGCCACTCCGCCTGCGGCACGCTGTCCACCTTGATGGCGTCCGGTGCCTTGTCGACGAGCAGGACCTCGTGGCCGTTCTCCAACAGCTCGGCGGCGATGGAGCGACCCACCGCGCCCGCGCCCGCGATTGCGACCCGCATCAGCCCTCCTCCGGTGCCTTCTCGAAGGCCGCCTCGACGGCGGCCACATCCGCCTGGTGCATGACCACGTGCACGAGGTCGCCCTCCTGGATCACGGTCTCGGAGGTCGGCAGCACGCCTTCGCCCAAACGGGTGAGGAACGCCACCCGGGCACCCGACGCCTGTTCGAGGCGGCTGATCCGGTGGCCGACCCACGTCGAGCTGACGTGCACCTCGGCGAGCTGCACGCTCCCGGAGGGGTCGCGCCACAGCGGCTCGGCCCCGCTGGGCAGCAGTCGGCGCAGCATCTGGTCGGCGGTCCAGCGGACCGTGGCCACGGTCGGGATGCCCAGGCGTTCGTACACCTCGGCCCGGCGCGGGTCGTAGATCCGCGCCGCCACGTTCTCCACGCCGAACGTCTCGCGCGCGACGCGCGCCGCGATGATGTTCGAGTTGTCGCCGCTGCTGACCGCCGCGAACGCGCCGGCCTCTTCTATACCGGCCTCGCGCAGGGTGTCCTGGTCGAAGCCGATGCCCTTGATCCGGCGGCCGGAGAAGTGCGACCCCAGCCGGCGGAACGAGGAGGGGTCACGGTCGATGACCGCCACCGAGTGCCCCAGTTCCTCGAGCGTCTGGGCCAGCGTGGATCCCACGCGCCCGCAGCCCATGATGACGATGTGCACGGCCGTCCTTCCGGATTTGGTCCGTTGTGCCCGGTCTGATGCTCATTTGTGGTGTTACCAGGGTGGCAGACCTCCGCGAGACGTTACACGTGGGCGCCTTGCGGCATGCCCCCGGCCCGGCGAAAGTTCATTGGCCTACGATCACCTGCGTGTCAAGACTGACCGATCTGTCCAAACGCATCCTTGTCGGCCGAGCCCTGCGCAGCGACAAGCTGCACGAGACGCTCCTGCCGAAGCGCATCGCGCTACCCATCTTCGCCTCCGACGCGCTCTCCTCCGTCGCCTACGCGCCGGACGAAATCCTGCTCACCCTGTCCCTGGCGGGGATGGCGGCGTACCACTTCTCGTGGCAGGTCGGGTTGGCCGTCGTCGTGGTCATGCTGACCGTTGTCGCCTCCTACCGCCAGAACGTGCACGCCTATCCCAGCGGCGGCGGTGACTACGAGGTCGCGAACGTCAACCTCGGACCCAACGCCGGCCTGACGGTGGGCAGCGCGCTGCTCGTCGACTACGTGCTGACCGTGGCGGTGTCCGTCTCCTCCGGCGTGGCCAACATGGCCTCGGCCGTGCCCGCGCTCGAATCGCACAAGGTGCTGATAGCAGTCGGCCTCGTGCTGCTGCTGATGGCGATGAACCTGCGCGGCGTGCGCGAGTCGGGCAAGCTCTTCGCCGTTCCCACCTACGCCTTCATGGTCGCGATCCTGGGGATGACCGTGTTCGGTCTGATCCGCGGCGCCGCCGGGGCGAACATGGAGGCGGAGAGCGCCGGCTTCCATATCGAGGCCGAGGACACCTTCAGCGGCTTCGCACTCGTGTTCCTGCTCCTGCGGACGTTCTCGTCCGGCTGTGCGGCCCTGACCGGCGTCGAGGCGATCAGCAACGGCGTACCGGCCTTTCGCAAGCCCAAGAGCAAGAACGCGGCCTCCACGCTGCTGCTCATGGGCACCATCTCGGTCACCATGCTGATGGGCATGCTCGCGCTCGCCAACATGACCAAGGTGCGCTTCGCGGAGGACCCGGCGACCCAGATCATCGGGGCACCCGCGGACTACGAGCAGAAGACGGTGGTGGCGCAGGTCGCCGACGCGGTCTTCGGCGGGACGTGGCTGGCGCCGCTGTTCTACCTCGTGCTCGCGGTCACCGGGCTGATCCTGATCCTGGCCGCGAACACCGCGTTCAACGGCTTCCCCGTGCTCGGCTCGATCCTGGCCCAGGACCGCTACCTGCCGCGCCAGCTGCATACGCGCGGCGACCGGCTCGCGTTCAGCAACGGCATCATCATGCTGGCCGCGTTCGCGATCGTGCTGATCGTCGCCTTCGAGGCCGAGTCGACCAAGCTGATCCAGCTCTACGTCGTCGGCGTCTTCGTGTCGTTCACGATGAGCCAGGCCGGCATGATCCGGCACTGGACCCGGCACCTGAAGACGGAGCAGGACCCGGCCACCCGCGGGCGGATGAAGCGCAGCCGGGTGATCAACGCGTTCGGCCTGTTCATGACCGGCACGGTGCTCGTGATCGTGCTGGTGACCAAGTTCCTGCAGGGCGCGTGGATCGCGATCGCCGCGATGGGCGTGCTGTTCCTGCTGATGAAGCAGATCCGGCGGCACTACGACCGGGTCGCCACCGAGTTGGCGGCGGTCGAGCAGGACGACACCAAGCTGCCGTCGCGCGTGCACACGATCGTGCTCGTGTCCAAGCTGCACAAGCCGTCGCTGCGCGCCCTCGCCTACGCCCGGGCCGGTCGGCCGAACGTGCTCGAAGCGGTCACCGTCAGCGTGGACCCGAGCGAGACCGAGGCACTGCGGCGCGACTGGGAGGAGCGCGGGATCGAGGTCCCGCTCAAGGTCCTCGACTCGCCGTATCGCGAGGTCACCCGCCCGGTCATCGAGTACGTGAAGTCGGTGCGCCGGTCCAGCCCGCGCGACGTGGTGATGGTGTACATCCCCGAATACGTGGTCGGGCGCTGGTACGAGCAGCTCCTGCACAACCAGAGCGCGCTGCGGCTCAAGGGCCGGCTGCTGTTCACACCGGGCGTGATGGTCACGTCGGTGCCGTGGCAGTTGGAGTCGTCCGAGCGGCTCAAGGAGCCCAAGGCGTGGGTCGCCCCCGGGTCGGTCCGGCGCGGTCCCGCGCGCACGCCGCGTAACAACGACGCCAAGCGCGGCACGGGGGAGCGCCCGGAGGGCTGATCGACGCGGTGTGCGGGCGGTGGGTCATGCGGGGCACCACGGTGGGTCACGGTGGTGGGGTCTTCGTGGCGGTGAGGTCTTCGTGGCGGTGAGGTCTTCGTGACGGTGGGCTCTTCGCGACGGTGAGGTCTTCGCGACGGCGGGCTCTTCGCGACGGCGGGGTCTTCGTGACGGTGGGCGCGGCTTCTTCGGGTAGGGACTACCCTGGAACCGCGCCCACTGCCGTGAGGCGCTTTCTTTGTGTCGTCCCCGGGCGTTCTTTGTGTCGTCCCCGGGCGTCGCCGTCAGGCGCCGCCGGCCGCGGGACACCCCCGAAACCCCCGTTGTACGAGCTGTACGAGGAGTGCCGTGCCTGTCGGATCGACCACCCCCGAATCGGACCAGTCCCTGCGGGGTGAGCGATACGAGGTCGAGATCGGCCCGGTCGCCCACGGCGGGCACTGCGTGGCCCGCTACGAGGGCCGTGTCATCTTCGTCCGGCACGGCCTTCCGGGCGAGCGGGCCGTCGTGGAGATCACCGACGGCGGGCCCACGTCGCGCTTCCTGCGCGGCGACGTGGTCGAGGTGCTCAACGCGTCGCCCGACCGGATCACGCCCGCGTGTCCCGTCGCCGGGCCCGGCATGTGCGGTGGCTGCGACTGGCAGCACGCCACGCCCGCCGCGCAGCGTCGGCTCAAGGGCGACGTGGTGGCCGAGCAGCTGCTGCGCCTGGGCAAGGTCGACGTGCAGGTCGAGGTCGAGGCCGTGGACAGCCCGCCCGGGCAGCCCGAGGGCCTCGGCTGGCGCACCCGCGTGCAGTTCACCGTCGACCCCAAGACCGGCCGCGCGGGGCTGCGCAAGCACCGCTCGCACGACGTCCAGCCGATCGACGCGTGCCCGATCGCGGCGCCCGGTGTCGAGGAGCTCGGCATCGAGGCCCACGAGTGGCCCGGCGTGGCGTCGGTCGAGGCGGTCTCGGCGACCGGTTCGCTCGACCGTGCGGTCACGGTCGTGCCGGCCGAGGGCGCGGACGGTCGGATGCCGATCGTCGAGCTGAACCGCGCGGTGTCGGTGTTCCGCGCCGACGACAAGGGCCGGGTGCGCAAGGTGCACGGTCGTCCCGCCGTGCGCGAGGTGGCCGCGGGGCGGACCTGGAAGGTCTCGGCGGGCGGCTTCTGGCAGGTTCACCCGGCCGCGGCGGACGTGCTCGTGTCGGCCGTGATCGAGGGCCTCGAGCCGCGGCCGGGCGATCTCGCGCTCGACCTGTACTGCGGCGTCGGCCTGTTCGCGGGCGCGATCTCCGAGCGGCTCGCGGACAGTGACACGATCATCGGGATCGAGAGTTCGAAGCAGGCCGTGGAGGACGCGATCCACAACCTGCGGGACGTGCCGGGCGCGCGCTTCGAGACCGGCACGGTGGAGAAGGTACTGAGCCGGCCCGGTTTCCTGCGCCGCGCCGACCTCGTGGTCCTGGACCCGCCGCGCGCGGGTGCGGGCAAGGCGGTCGTGGAGCGGATCGCGCGGCTGACCCCGCGTCGGGTCGCGTACGTGGCATGCGACCCGGCGGCGCTGGCGCGGGACGTGGCGTACTTCGCGAGCTTCGGCTTCAAGCTGCGGTCGGTGCGGTCGTTCGACCTCTTCCCGAACACGCATCACATCGAGTCGGTCGCGATCCTGGAGCCCGGCCCGCGGCCGGCGAAGCGGGACAGCGGTCGCGGTCGGCGTTGATCGTTTCGCTTTGATCGTTTCGCTTGAGTGCCTCGCTTGAGCGCGTCGCTTCGAGCGCGTCGCCGTGATCGCTTTGCTTTGATCGACTGCGCTTCGCTCGCAGATGTTCGGCTACAGGGCCGCCCCGGCTTGGTGGGGCGGGCCTGTCGCGTTTTTTGGGGCGTGGCGGGGCGGGGCGCGGCGGGATAGGGCGGGGCAGGGCGGGTTTGGGTTGCGGGGGGCTTGGGTGGGCTCGGATCGGGGTCAGGTCGGGTGTTCCCACCACTCCTCGGCGCGGCGGGTCGCATAGCGGGTGCCCGAGCGGGGGCGGGTGGACGGGGGGACGGGGGTGCCGCCCAGGGTGGGCGAGGACACCCTGGGCGCTCCGTGGAACGGTGCGACGCCGTCCCGGGCGGTTCCGCCGACCACTCCGGGTGGCGGCTCGGACGCGAGCGCGGCGTCGCGGGCGGTCGCGGGGCCTTCGTCGGTGCTTGCGCGCAGGCCCGGGGCGACCCGGATGCCGGTCACCGGCGGGACGGGCGCCCGGTCGGGGAGTGGGGCGCGGCGTGGTTGCGGGCCGATCCCCGCGGCCCGCACGGGACGGGGCTCGCGGGACAGCGGGACTGCCGCGATCGCGGGAACCGGCGGGGTGGGCGGGTGCGCACGGGCGATCGGGGTGGATCCGCCGATCGTGGTCGATCCGACCGGTGGCGGGCTCGGTGGTGGTGGTGCGGGCGGTGCGGATGGTGTGGTCGCCGCCGGGCACGTCGCCACCGGCGTGGTGACCGGTGGCGGGGTGGGCGGCGGTACCGGTGGTGTGGGCGGTGGTGCGGGCGGTGGTGTGGGGACGCCGCACCCGATCGTCGGGGTGGTGGGTGCGGGTGGGGTGCGGTCCGGGGGCGCGGGCGCTGTCGGGTCGGGGTCGGTGGTCCCGGGTGTCGTGGCGGTGCCGGCGCCGGTGCCGGTCGCGCACGGCTCGGTCGGCAGCGGGGCGGAGCCGGGTGGCGGGACGGCCGTGGCGGGCGGTGTGGCGGGCGGCTGCGGTGTCGTCGGGTCGGTGGTGTCGCACGCGGTCGCGGGGAGCGTGGGCAGGCGCTCGCCGAGGTCGCGGTACACGCCCTCCAGAAGGGTGGCGGCGGCCTGGGCCGTGGTCGGGTCGGTGGCGCTGTCCTGGGCCTCGGTCAGTGCCCGCGCCGCGTCGGACAGCCGCTCGTACAGGGCGGTGCCGTGCGCCGCGAGTCGATCGGCGCGGTCGGCCAGCGCGCGGCAGCGGGCGATGAACCGGTCGGCGCCGGCGCCGGACGTCCACGCGTCGGCGCCGCGCCGGGCGGTCTCCGCGAGCTCGTCCCGCAGTTCGGTGAGGCGTGACGCGGCGAGCCGCCAACCGTCGGCCGCCGACGCGACCCGGCCGGGGTCGGCCGCGTGGATCGCGCCGTACGCGCTCGCGCCCGACGCGCTTGCTCCGGAAGGGGGCGCGCCGGACGTGTTCGCGCCGGGTGCGCCGGCGCAGTCGGTGGTGCTCATCGTGGGGCCGCCGCGCGCAGCACCGTGCCGACGTCGGTCTCGGTGTCGGTGAACCGGTCGGCGGCGCGGCCCAGTTCGGACCGGGTCGCCTCCAACTCGGCGCGGATCTCGGTCAACAGGTCCACCATCCGTGCCGCGGCCCGTCGGTGACGATCCGTCAGCTCGGCGGCGCCGGGCAGCGCGCCCAGCGCGTCGGGGCCCAGCGCGGTGTCCGCCGCGACTCGGGCCGGCTCGGCGAAGCAGCCGCGCGCCAGGTAGTCGGCCCGGATGTTGTGCAGGCGGCGCACGAGACCGTGCAGCTCGCCGGTATCGACCGCGTAGCCGGTCGTGGGATCGCCGTCGGTGCGGGACATGCCACCACCCCCTGATGTGTGCTCGGTCGCCGGTCGCTTTCGGGTGCCGCGTCCGGCTCGGATGAAGCGCTCCCTCGGGAAACGATGAGGTTGGCACGGGGGTCACCGTGCGTGCGGGTGCCCTGTGGACAAACCCGGGGAGCACGTCACCCCGGAGGGTGATTCCGGGCCGAAATCCGCTTGGTTGTCCACAGATTGTTCTGTGCCGAGCGATTCGTCCCACCCTCGGGCGCAGTCTTGAGGCGCCGCGAACACACCGGCCGAGCGCCGGACGAATACCGCACGAGGGAGCGATCATGCACGCCGTCAAGACCTTCGCCGAGTTGGACGACGAGTTGGCGACCGTCGACTCCACCCCCCGCGCGCTGGCCGCGCTCACACTCGCGCTGCACACCGTCCAAGAGGTGGTGCAGGCGTGGAGCGGCAAGCCGGATCGGGGTGGTTGCCTGTGCCGCGTCGCTGACGAACTCGGCGACGCGCGGGAGATCATGGCCCGGATCGTCGGCCCCGAGACCGACACGGTCGTGCCGCTGCCGCTCGGCGACCCGGGCGCCGTGCCGATCTCCGGTGCGGCCCGCGTGCTCGGGCGGGTGGCCAGGGTGCTCACCCTGCTGGCCCGCCAGGGCGTCGCCGACAACCCGTGTGTGGACTGGGAGCGACTGGACCCGGCCGCGCGCCGGGCGTGTGCCGCGGCGTGGGCGATCGTCTTCCGCAACCTGGTCCGACTGCGCGCGGCCGAGGAGACCGCGACCTGGTCGGGAGGACCGCACCGGCACGCACCGGCGATCCCGCCGCGTCGCCGGCGCGATTCGGCACACGTGGTGCCCTTCCCCGCGCGGCTCGCATGATCGGGGGAGGATGGCCGAATGGATCTTCGTATCTTCACCGAACCCCAGCAGGGCGCGACCTACGACACCCTCCTGACCGTGGCCAGGGCCACCGAAGACCTTGGCTTCGGGGCCTTCTTCCGCTCGGATCACTATCTGCACATGAGTGGGGACGGCCTGCCCGGTCCCACCGACGCGTGGATCACGCTGGCCGGACTGGCCCGGGAGACCAAGCGGATCCGACTCGGCACCCTGATGACGGCGGCCACCTTCCGGCTGCCCGGGGTGCTCGCGATCCAGGTCGCGCAGGTCGACGCGATGTCCGGCGGCCGGGTCGAACTCGGCCTGGGCGCGGGCTGGTTCGGGCAGGAGCACGCCGCCTACGGAATTCCCTTCCCACGCGAGAGGTTCGGCCGGCTCGAAGAGCAACTGGAGATCCTGACCGGCCTCTGGGGCACGCCCGTGGGCGCGACCTTCCGCTACGACGGGCGGCACTACTCGTTGGCCGACTCGCCCGCGCTGCCCAAGCCCGCGCAGCGCCCGCACCCGCCGATCCTGATCGGCGGCTTCGGCGCCGAGCGCACGCCGGCCCTCGCCGCCCGGTTCGCGGACGAGTTCAACATCCCGTTCGGGTCGGTCGAGAGCAGCGAGCGGCAGTTCGGCCGGGTGCGCGACGCGCTGGTGCGGCACGGCCGCAAGGCGGACGACATCGTCTTCTCGAACGTGCTCGTGGCGTGCGTGGGCAAGGACGACGCCGAAGTGGCCAGCCGCGCCGCCGCGATCGGCCGCGAGCCCGCCGAGCTCAAGGAGAACGGTCTCGCCGGTTCGCCCGCCGAGGTGGTCGACAGGATCGGCCGCTACGCCGAGGTCGGCGCGACCCGGGTCTACTTCCAGATCCTCGACCTGCACGACCTCGACCACCTGGAGCTGATCGCCTCGGAGGTGATGTCACAGCTCGGCTGAGCCGGCGCCGCAAAAAGGGAAGGGGCCCTGTCGCAGCCCGTGCGCTGCGACAGGGCCCCGCACCGCCCCGTTTCGAGGCGGGTCCCGATCAGGCGGCGGCGGGCGTGTCCTCGTCGCCGTCGCCGTAGCTGCCGCTGCCGGCCAGGAGCGCGCTGCGGGTACCGCGTGAGCGCTGCCACAGCACGCCGCCGGCCAGCAGGAGCAGGCCGCCCGCGGTGCCGAGCAGGCGCGGGTCGAGCAGGGTCCCGGTGCGCGCGAGCGAGCCGCCCCCACCGCCTCCGCTGCCGCCGCCACTGCCGGAGGTGGTGCCGGTGGTGGTGCCCGTGGTGGTGCCCGTGGTGGTGCCCGTGGTGGTGCCGGTCGTCGTACCGGTGGTGGTGCCGGCGGTGTCGCCGGCGGTGCTGCCCGCCGTGTCACCGGCGGTGGTCCCGGCGGTGTCGCCGGCCGTCGTGCCCGCGGTGTCGCCCGCGGTGGTGCCGGCCGTCGAGCCGTTGGTGGCGCCCGCGTGCACCAGCTTCACGGCGAAGGGCACCTCGACCTTCGTCCCCGACGGTGTGGACGTGACGGTCAGCAGGTAGTCCGCGTCGACCCAGGTGGCGGCGGCCCGCGGAAACACGATCTGGTTGTTGACGAAGGTGCCCGTGGCGTTCGTCTTGGTGTCCTTGAGCAGGTCCACGGAGGGGAACGCGGTGTCGTTCTTCTTGGTGATGACGGTGGTGAAGTCCTCGTTCGCCGGGAAGCCCGACAGGCCCAGGGTCGCCGTCACCTGAACGGCCGCGTCGGGGATCGACACGATGCTCGGGCTGAACAAGGCGGCCGGCACGGCCTTCTCGACCACCTTCCACACGCCCGCCGCGGCCAACAGGTCCACCCGGGCGAGGTCTTCCACGACCACGGCCGAGGCGTCGTCCAGGCACTGGACCCGGATGTGGTAATTGCCGTCGACGGGGCCGCCGCTGGGCAGGATTTGCTTGCTCGCAAGCGCGGGCTTGTGATCCGCCGGCAGTGCGACGGGGGTGAATCCGCCGATCCGCGACTCGCTCTCCGAGCCGGGTACCCGCACCCAGAATACGGCCTTGGTGGCCGCCGCGGGGCACGCCTTCCGCGAGGTCAGGGTGGCCTTTTGATCCATCGGGCCGGTGGTGGGGTCGACCACCAGCGCCTCGTCCGACCCGCCGGGCGGTTCGGTGGGCGGATTCGTCGTCGGCGGGGTGGTCGGCGGAGCGGTGGTCGGCGGCGTGGTCGGCGGGGTGGTCGGCGGAGCAGCCACACTCCACGTCCTGCCGTCCGGCCCGTCGGCCGTGGTGATGTCGACCGACGCGGGCTCGCTCAGCAGTTCGCCCAGGGCGTCCACACACTGCGCGGTCATCTTGAACGTGCCTTCCAGCACGTTCGCCGCCAGGAACAGCCGGACCGGCGTCACCCGGTCGGGGATCCGGTCCGCGGGAAGCGGGTCGCCGACGGTGCCGCCGATCAGTCGCGGTTCGGTCAATGTGCCCCCGGAGACGGACCAGCGGAAGCTGACGGCCGGTTCGGCGCAGGGCACCGTGGCCTTCATCGTCACCTTCGTGTCGATCTTGCCGGTGCCCGGAGCGACGACGATCGTCGGCGCCGGAGGGGTGTCGGCCGCCGCCGAGAGCGTCGGCAGCGCCGACAGTACGAGCAGCCCGGCTCCGCACGATGCCAGCACGCGCGCGAGTCTTAGGCTCATCTGGTCAACTCCGTTGGGAAGTAAGGAAAACGGGGACGGATCGCCAGGGCGTGGCTGCGAACACCCGTCGGACCCGGCGGAGGTTCGAGGACACGCCTTGCGGGCCGGCGGGACGAATCCCGGCGGCCCGTGGCGTGTCACCGACGCTTCGTCACCACCACAGGCGGGACGAGTCGAGGGTGATCGCGACCGAGGAGGCCGCGTGCGAGTTCGTGCCGGAGAGCACGAGCGAGTAGGAGCCGTCGGCGAGCGTCGACGGGAGCGTCAGGAGCGCGCCGCCCCACGTGCCGTCGGGAGCGATCTGCGGCTGGAGCGAGACCGGCGTGAGCGTGCCGTCGGCGGCGCGCACGGCGCCGTCCACGTGCTCGGCGGGCGCGAAACCACGGAACAGGACCAGGCCGAAGCGCAGCGCGCCGATCTTGGTCGGCAGCACCCGGGCCTCGGGCGAGAGCGCGGACCACACGCCGCCGTTGACGCGCAGGTCGACCGACGCGGGCTCGGTGATGGTCAGTACACCGTCGACCGTCGTGTAGCACTGGGCGACGAGCTTGTGCGCGACACCCTCCTGCGCCGCCGCGCCGAGCGGGAACAGCGCCCGCGGGCCGACGACCGAGCTGTCCGCGACGTGGTCGGCGGGCAGCGGGGTACCCAGGAACGAACCGCCGAACACCCGCTCGTTGGCGCCCGGCGAGCGCACGACGAACCGGAACGCGGTCGCGTCCGGACCACACGGCACACTCGCGCGCACGGTCGCCTTGCCGGTGTTGTCGGCCGGGCCGTACAGCGGGCCGACCTCGATGGTGCCGGTGGCAGTCGTCGCGGACGAGGTGGCGCCGGAATCCGTGGCGATGGCCGGGACGGCGGCGATCGCGAGCGCGGCCGGAACCGCGACCGTGAGCGCGAGCAGACGACGGAGCTTCATGAAATGCCCTTCCGGGGTCAGTGGGATCGAGCCAAACAGCCCGCGGCGACCCGTGGGGCGACCGCGAGGGAAACGTCAGGGGCCCGTGGTGGTGGATGGGTGAGCGATCCGCCACGGGAGGGTGAACGGCGGGTCGGACGGAGCGTCGACCCTCGGACGCGTCGGCCGCGGCGACCGAAGCCGTCGGCGCGCCCGGTGTACGTGGCGCGCCCGGTGTATGTCGGCCGTGCAGCGGGGCGGGCCGCCCCGAGTCCCCCGACCCGGGACGGCCCGCCGCTGATCACGTGCTGCGATGCGCGCGGGGGACCGGTCAGGCGACGAAGCCGAACGTGGTCCAGATCGGGAGCTGCGCGGGGGCCTTGGCCCAGTTGATGAACGCGATCGTGTCCGCGTCGTTCTCGGTGTCGGCCGGGTCGTAGACGTAGTAGACCGAGCGGTTGCCGACGAAGCCGGCCGCGTTCGGCGCCTTGCCGTCGATGCCGCGCGGGGTGAAGCCGTTGGTGTGGTTGGTCACGCCGGACGCGGGGGTGGTCTGCTCGCCGTACGCGGCCTGCGAGTACGGGATGATCGCGTCGAGCGAGGTGATCTGCGGCGCGTCGCCGCGGTTCTCCTGCGCGGTCTGGATGACGGTCGCGGCGCAGGCGCCGTTGGAGGCCGCCGTCGGGTCGAAGCCCAGGACCTTGTCGATGAACTCCTGGCGGGTGCCCGAGCCGAGCTGCGGGATGTGCTTCTGGATCTGGCCCGACAGGCCCGAGTTGATCTGGTTCCAGTTGGTGATGGAGCAGTTGTAGATGCCCTTGAGCTGGGCCGAGGTCAGGCTCGACGGCGCGCCGGCCTTCTTGGTGGCCCAGGTGACGGCGTCGCCGGCGACCCGGACGAAGGTCAGCGTGGTCTCGGGGGTGCCGGCCTTTGGGCCGCGCGAGGAGCGGGCGAAGTTGAGGCAGTTGGCGCTGGTGCCGGCCCGCTCGGCGAGCAGCGCGTTGATGCCGGCGCTGGAGCCGTTCGGCCACGCGTTGGTGCCGGGACCGTACTGGGTGTTGCACGCGGTCTTGCCGGTGACCTGGCCACCGGCGGGGACGCCCGCGTTCACGGTGATCCAGCTGTTGCCGCCGGGATCGACGTTCGCCTCGTAGTCCGACCCGAGCGCCGCGGTGACGTTCTGGAGGGTGTCGGAACCGGCGTTGACGTAGGTGGCGGCGTTCGCCGAGGCGTTCGCACCGACGACGAGGGCCATGGCGGCACCGGCGGTGCCCAGTACGGTGGCGGTCTTGCGCATGCTGAAGACGCTGGACATTCGAAGTCTCAACTCTCTCTTGGCATTTGCGGGCCGTCGACCGCTGAGGCCGACGCCGACAACGCTGGCAGCGGCGTGATCGTCGTGGGATGTCCGGCAGGGAAACGGCACCGGGCCGCCCGAGGCATCGACGCGAACGGGCCGCGCCTGTAACGGAAACCGGACCTTCGGGCGCTCTCGCGTAACGGACACGACCCCCGCCGTACACCCTCGGCACCGGTTGTTTCCGTAGCGGACAGTCGCCGAGGGGCTGCGCTCTGGTTGTCTCCAGGCGAGGGGCATCCCGGCTCGATCGCCGGGCGACATGACGAACGGTCAGGTCAGCTCGCCACCCGCTTCCAGGAGCCGACTGACATGGCACACCCGACCGTGCACGCGCCGAAGCCACCGGAGTTCGTCGATCGACCCCAGCGGATCGTGGTGCGACGGACCACGGCCGACCACGCGTTCCGCTGGACCACGCGCGGCACCGCGATCCTGGTCCTGGTCCTGCTCGCCGCGATCGGCGGCTACCTGCTGTACCAGGGGAGCAACGCGCTCGACCGGGCCGGCTGGGGATTCCTGACCGAGGACGTGTGGGAGCCCAAGAGCGGCACGTTCGGCGTGCGCGGCCTGCTCACCGGGACCGTGCTGGTCGCCCTGGTCGCGCTGGTGGTCGCGGTGCCGATCGCACTCACCGCGGCGCTGTACATCACCGAGTTCGCGCCCCGCCGGCTGCGCGGCCTGCTCACCACGATCGTCGACCTGATGGCGGCGGTGCCGAGCATCATCTACGGCGTCTTCGGCTTCTTCGTGCTGCAACCCCAGCTGATCCCGGTCAGCCGATGGCTCGCGACGAACCTCGACTTCCTGCCGATCTTCGAGATCCGCACGATCGACGTGAACGCCCGCTTCGTGGACAGCCAGTTCAGCTCGTCGCTGTTCATCTCGGGCGTGGTGGTGTCCACGATGGTCATCCCGATCTGCTGCTCGGTCAGCCGCGAGGTGTTCGGCCAGGCGCCGATCGGCGAGAAGGAGGGCGCGCTCGCGCTCGGCGCCACCCGCTGGGGCGTGATCCGCGCGGTGGTGCTGCCGTTCGGGCGCGGCGGCGTGATCGGCGGCGTCATGCTCGGCCTCGGCCGGGCACTCGGCGAGACCATCGCGGTCGCCATGATCATCTCGTTCAACACCAACTTCTCCTTCCGCATCCTCGACGGCCAGGGCTCGACGATCTCGTCGCTCATCGTCCTGAAGTACGGCGAGGCCGACACCGAGTCGATCTCCGCGCTGATGGCCGCCGGCCTCGCGCTGTTCATCCTCACTCTCGCCGTCAACACCGTCGCCGGCGTCCTTGTCGCGCGCTCGCGCAGCGGCCGGTCCACCGAGATCTGAACAGCGGCTCCACCAGACCCACCACCGAGGGGACCCCACGACGATGACCGTCACCGAGCCGATCGTTCGGCCCGGGCCCGACGCGCCGCCGACCGCGTCCGCGCCGCGACCACCGGAGGAACGGCGCGTGGCCCTGCGTCGCGTGGCCCCCGACGACATCGGCGTCGCGCTCGGCGCGGCGGTCGCGGGCGCGAGCCTGGCGTGGGTGCTCTATGGGCGGATCCTGCCGGTCTCCGGTTGGCAGGGCTACCTGATCACCGCCTACGCGAGCTTCCTGCTGCTGTACGCGGTCGCCACCCGCATGCGCCTGGACCGGGTCTCCGCGCGCGACCGGGTGGCCGGCGCGGTGATCTCCACCGGCGCGGCCCTGATGGTCGGCACGGTCGTGACCGTCATCGGCTACGTGTTCGTCAAGGGCTTCACGCAGATCCTCGACCCGGACTTCTTCACCGCGACCCAGCGGCACTTCAGCGCGCTCAGCGCCGACGGGGTCGCGGTCGGCGCCGCGCACGCCGTCGTGGGCACCTTCGAACAGATGGGCATCGCGATCGTCCTGAGCGTGCCGCTGGGGGTCACCGCCGCGATCTACATGAACGAGGTCGGCGGCCGGTTCGCCGCCGTGGTGCGCGTGGTGGTCGAGGCGATGACCGCGATCCCCTCGGTGGTCGCGGGCCTGTTCGTGTACGCGTTCTTCGTCATCTCGCTCGGCCAGGGCTTCTGCGGCCTGGCCGCCGGGCTCGCGCTGTCGGTCGAGATGATGCCCGTGGTCACCCGCGCGACCGAGGTCGTGCTGCGTCTGGTGCCGGGCGGCCTGCGCGAGGCGTCCCTGGCGCTGGGCGCGGGCGAGTTCCGCACGCTGTGGAACGTCGTGCTGCCCACCGCCCGCAGCGGCCTGGTGACCGCGGTCATCCTCGGCTGCGCCCGCGTGGTCGGCGAGACCGCACCCGTACTGCTGGTCGCGGGCGGCAGCGCGGGGATGAACTGGAACCCGTTCAGCGGCGTACAGACCTCGCTGCCGTACTTCATCTGGGAGAACTACAAGTCGCCCAGCGACGAGCTCAACTCCCTCGCGTGGGGCGCCGGTGTGGCCCTGCTCCTGATCGTCCTCGTGCTGTTCACCATCGCGCGCCTGATCGGCGGACGCGCCCCCGGCGAGTCCGGTCGCCGCAAGCGGCGGCGGGCCGCGGCCGTCAAGTCCCTCACCCCGGAGCCCACTTCATGACCAGGACCAAGCGCGTCCCAGCGCTCTTGCTACGACTGGCGACGGCGGCCGCGCTCACCGTCCCCTTGCTCACCCTTCCCGCCGGCACCGCGTCGGCCGCCGCCGGAATCAACGGCAGCGGGTCCACGTGGAGCGCGCCCGCGACCAAGCAGTGGGCCGTCGACGTCGCCGCACGCGGCCTCGCGGTCGACTACAACTCCAACGGATCCACCGCGGGCCGCACCGACTTCGCGAACCACCTCGTCGACTTCGCGGTGTCCGAGATCCCCTTCCAGGGCAACTACGTCGACCGCACCGGTACCGCCACCAACGAACTCGCCGCCCTGGAGCGGACGAACACCAAGTTCAAGTACCTGCCGATCGTCGCCGGCGGCACGTCGTTCATGTACAACCTCAACATCCGCGGCCAGCGCGTGCGCAACCTCCAACTGTCGCCGCGCACGATCGCCCTGATCTTCACCAACCAGATCAAGATGTGGAACGACAAGGCGATCAAGGACGACAACCCGGCACTGGCCCTGCCGGCGACCCCGATCACACCCGTCGTGCGCTCGGACGGCTCCGGCACCAGCGCGCAGTTCTCCGCCTTCCTGACCAATCAGGTGGGCGACGTCTGGCGACCGTTCTTCCCGGGCGGGATGACCTCCGAGTTCCCGGTCAAGGGCGCGGCCAAGGCGCAGGCCGGCTCCGAGGGTGTCGCCAACTACGTCGCGGCACCCTACGGCGAGGGCGCGATCACCTACGTCGAGACCGCGTACGCCCTCCAGCGCCAGTTCCCGGTGGCCTCGGTCCGCAACACCGCCGGGGTGTACACGCAGCCCACGTCCGACGCCGTGGCGGTGGCGCTCACCAAGGCCCGGCTGAACCCGGACAGCACGCAGATCCTCGACGACGTCTACACCAACTCCGACCGGCGCGCCTACCCGATCTCCAGCTACAGCTACATGATCGTGCCCGCCGCGAAGCAGTTCTCCTTCACCGAGGCCAAGGGCGACACGCTCGGCAAGTTCATCAAGTACTTCCTGTGCGCCGGCCAGGCCCAGGCCCCGCGGTTGGGATACTCGCCGCTGCCGCCCAAGCTGGTGAGCTTCGGCTACGAGGCGATCAAGTCGATTCCGGGCGCGCCGGACCCGGGCACGATGCCGGCGAACCTGAGCAAGCCGACGAAGGCGGACTTCGACGCCTGCCCGAACCCCACCTTCGACCCCGCGTGGGTGCCGCCGGAGCAGAAGTCGCAACAGCAGACCCAACAGAACGTCCCCGGCAGCCAGACCAACAACCAGAACAACAACCGGAACAATCCCGGCGGGGCCACGAACACCCCCAAGCCCGGTGACTCGCCCACCGCGACGGCCCCCGGGGCCCAGGGCGAGGGCGGTCCCGGCGGCACGCCCGACCAGGGCACCGGCGAACTCGTGGCCGGTGGCGGCGACAACGCCGGCGGACCGATCAGCGCCGGCTCCGTGGAGGCGGGCGCGTCGCCGGCGCTGCCACCGGTGTGGTTCTACGCGTTGACCCTGGTCTGCCTCGCGGCGGCCGTGTTCGGCGCGCCGTTCCTGTACAGCCGCCTCGGTCGAGGACGTGGGCCCGATGTCGGTTGAGTCGGGTGGATCGGTCGAGTCGGGTGGATCGGTCGAGTCGGGTGGGTCGGTCGCGTCGGTGGAGTCGATCGCGTCGGGTGGGCCGGTCGCGTCGGTGGAGTTGATCGAGTTGATCGAGTCGGGTGACCGGGAGGTGTCCGGTCCGTACGCCGCAGACGAACTTTCGACCACCGTGTCGGTTTCGGCTCCCGGCGCGCCGCCGCGCCGCGCGAGGATCGGCGCGGGTCGTCCTCGCCGGGAGTCGACCCCGAGTACGGGCGAAGGAAGTGGAGTTGCCGTGACGGGCGCAGAACCATCCACCGCTTCGAACGGAAGAGCACTGTCGGTCGCCGGCGTCATCGCGCTGTGCGTCGCGCTGCTCGCGGGCTGGTCGAGCGTGGTCGCCGGATCGACGTCCGCAGCCGAGCCGAGCCGGCCGGCGGTGACCGTGTCGCAGCAGGCGAACCTGGTCAACCAGCGGATCCTGGTCAAGTGGACGGGCTTCACGATCGCCGCCGGCACGCACAGCGTCGTGGTGATGCAGTGCAAGGGCACCGCGCCCAAACCCCGCGACTGCTGGGCGCCGCGCTGGACCGAGAACGGCCAGGAGACCAGCCAGCCCGACGGGATGCCGCCGGGAGCCTCCACCAAGCAGACCGGACTCCCCACCGCCGCCGACGGATCCGGGCAGGCGTGGATCCAGGTGCGACCGGCACTGCGGCTGCCCGAACTCGGCTGCTCCGACAAGCAGGCGTGCTCGATCGCGGTGTTCGTGATGCCCGACGAGACGAGCACGGCCGCCGTGTTCCGGCCGAAGCAGAACATCGAACTGGGCCTGTCGTACGGACCCAAGGACACCGAGATCGAGATGGCCTTCGCCGCCGGGCAGGCCGCGTTCGCGCCGCTGTCGTTCGTGCCCGCGCCCGACGCGTGCCCCGGCATGGTGCACCCCGACCTGTCCGTCAACGGCACCGGCGAGTTCACCCAGGCGGGTTCCTCGTGGGTGTTCGGGCTGTGCTCGGCGAAGACCAACGCCGTCAACATGACGGTGAGCGCGGGCTCGGGACCCAGCGGTCGCGAGGTCTTCCTCGGTGACGGCGTCGATGTCGGGGTCACCCAGCAGCCGATCGGCGGGGCCCTCGACAGTGCCCGGCCGGTGCCGCTCCCGGCCGTCCGGGACAAGGCCAAGACGGTGTACGCGCCGCTGACCAACGGCGCCCTGGCCTTCGCGTTCAACATCGACGACGTACAGACGCACCTTCCCGTCCCGGCGATGAAACTGACACCCAGGCTGATCGCGAAGCTGATCACCGGGGCCTACCCCGCCGCGCCGCACAGCCCGGGGTCGGTCATGGAACTGTGGACCGACCCGGAGTTCAAGGCCATCAACGACGAGCACGCGTGGCCCAACGCCATCCGAACCCCGATCCTGCGGGGCGTCCAGGACGACACCATCTGGGCGCTGACCGCCTGGCTGGCCTCCGATCCCGAGACCGTCGCCTGGCTCTCCGGCACGCCGGACCAGAACGGCGTCGTGTGCCCCGCCGAGTGGCGGATCGGCAAGGTCTCCTATCCGCTCGCGGTGTACACCAACCGGCTGCAGATGCTCACCGACACGAACGTGCCGCAGTCGGTGTACGAGGACATCGCCAACCGGCTGGGCAACTCGGTGCCGACCAACCGCACCGTCACCGAGACCGGTCCCAAGGACGACGGCCAGGACAAGTACGGCTACCACAACGTGATGGCGCTCACCACGGTCGAGGCCGCCACCCGCATGGGCGTTCCCGTCGCCAGGATCCGCAACGCCGCCGGCACCTTCGTCGACCCCACCGACCCCGCGACCATCCGCGCCGGCCTCGCCGTCGCGAAGCCCGGACCGGACGGGGTGACGCTGACCAACGACTACAGGAGCACGGCCGCGAACGCCTACCCGCTCACCGTCACCGACGTCGCGATGGTCTCGACCGACAAGCTCACCGCCGCCAAGGCGGCCAAGATCGACACCTTCCTGGCCTACGCGGCGGGCCCCGGCCAGGTGCAGCCGGGGCAGTTCCTGCCCGGGTCGCTGCCGCCCGGCTACGTACCGCTGAGCGACGCCCAGAAACAGCAGGTCGCCGCCGCCCGCAAGAAGATCGCCGACGCGCCAAAGTGGACTGGCGAGACGCCGCCGCCCACGCAGTCGCCGACCGACCAGGGCGGCAACACCGGTGGATCCTCGGGGGGTTCCACCGGCGGCGACAGCGGCGGCGTGAACCCGCCCGCGACCGACCCGCCCACCACCGCGCCCCCGACCGACTCGCCCGCCCCCACCACCGCCCCCGTCGGCGCGGCGACCCCGCCCACCGACAAGGACGCGTTCCCGTCCGTCGCCAACGTGATCAAGGACGCGCTCGACGGCGACCCGTCCGCGATCGTGCTGCTCGTGCTGATCTGCGTGAGCGGCGGCGGGCTGTTCGCGAGCCCGGTCCTGCTCGCACTCGGGCACAAGCGCCGCACCGGCGGCTGGCCGTCACCGGTCGCCGCCGCCCTGCGCCTGATCGGTCGCAGAGGGGCCGCCGCATGACCGCCGACACCGTCGCGAAGGCGGTCGCGACCGCGCCGGCGACCGCACCCGCAGGCGCCGGCTCGCACCCGCAGGCGCAGCCGCCGGCGCCCGCGACCACACCCCGACCCGGCGCGGACCCGTACACGATCGCCGGCGCCGCGCTCGCCCTGCTCGCGCTGCTCATCGCGGGCTTCGTCGGCTACCTCTACGTCGTCTCCGACATCCAACAGGCCCGCGACCAGAGCATCCTGGCCGACCGGCTCTCCGACGAGCTCTACCGCGACGTCGGCCCGCTCGGCGGCTCGATCGCCAAGGGCAGGCCGGTGGCGATGCTGCGGATCCCCGCCCTCGACCTCGAACAGGTCGTGGTCGAGGGCACCACCGCCGACTCGCTCGCCAAGGGCCCCGGTCACCTGCGCACCAGCGGCCTGCCCGGCCAGGGCGGGCACAGCGTGATCATGGGCCGCTCGCACACGTTCGGCGGACCCTTTCACGACATCGACCGGCTGCGCGTCGGCCAGCGCATCGAAGCCACCACCCAACAGGGCGAGTTCACCTACAAGGTGGTCGAGCGCCGGCACGTCGCCAACGGCAGGGACGACGTGCTCGCGCCCGGCCCGGAGAACCGGCTCGTGCTGATCACCGCCGACTCCTGGATCCGACCCGGCGGCCGCACCGTCGTGATCGCCGAGCTCCAGGGCCCCCCGCGCCCGCAGGAGGGCCGCCGTCCGCAAGGTCTACGCGCGGACGAGAAGGGCACCGGCGGCTACGCCGACGCCGGCGTGCGCCTGCTGCTGTGGGCACAGGCGTTCGCCCTCGTCGTCGGCGTCCTGGCGTGGGCACTGCGCCGGCACCCCGACCGCCGGGTCACGCTCCTGCTCGGCACCCCCGTCGTGCTCGCCGTCGTATGGGCGCTGTACGAATCCGCCGCCCGCGTACTCCCGGCAACGCTCTGACGCCGGTTCTCCACCCCGTCCCACTCCACACCCCGGAGGCTCCGCACGTGACCAGCCCGGACAGCGGTGCGACGACTCTCGCTCCCGCCGCCGACACCCAGCCCTTACCGGCCCAAACCGCCGGCGGGCGCGGCTCGACGCTCACCGCCGAGGCCGTCAGCGCCTGGTTCGGCACCCACAAGGTGCTCGAACGCGTCGACCTCGTGATGACGGCCAACTCCGTCACGGCCCTGATCGGGCCGTCCGGTTGCGGCAAATCCACGTTCCTGCGCATCCTCAACCGGATGCACGAACTCGTCCCCAGCGCCCAACTCGCCGGCCGCGTCCTGCTCGACGGCGAGGACATCTACGACGCGACGCGCCGCCCGATCGAGACCCGACGCCGGGTCGGGATGGTCTTCCAAAAGCCCAACCCCTTCCCGGCGATGTCCATCTACGACAACGTCGTCGCCGGCCTCAAGCTCACCGGCGTGCGCACCGCGGACAAGGACGCCGTCGTGGAGTCCTCGTTGACCCGGGCCGGATTGTGGACGGAGGTGCGCAACCGACTGCGCCGGCCCGGCGGCGCGCTGTCCGGCGGTCAGCAGCAACGCCTGTGCATCGCCCGCTCGCTCGCGGTCGACCCGGACGTGTTGCTCATGGACGAGCCCTGCTCCGCGCTCGACCCGACCTCCACCCGGCGGATCGAGGACACCATCGGCGAACTCCGCGACGACATCACCATCGTGATCGTCACGCACAACATGCAGCAGGCCCAGCGCGTCTCCGACCACTGCGCGTTCTTCCTCGCGGCGGAGAACACCCCCGGCCACATCGTCGAGGCCGGACCCACCACCGCGATCTTCGGCGCCCCCCGCGACCCCCGGACGGCCGACTATGTCGCCGGTCGCTTCGGATGAGTCGCGGGCCCCGGACGGAACGCCGGAACGGCACGCGCGCTACGACGTCCACCTGGACGCCGAACAGCACGTGCGGTGGCGGCTCATCGCCCCCAACGGCCGCGTGCTCGCGCGGTCCGCTCGGGGCCATGTCACGGCGGGGGCCTGCCGTATCGAGCTGGACCGGCTGCGCCGCCGGGTGGTCGACCTGGTGCCCGTGATCGGACGGGCCACCGGAGCGCCCGGCTGGTTCTGGAGCGTCGCTCTCGAACCCAGCGCCCCGGTCGCGTTGTCGGCCCGCACCTACGAGCGCCTGGAGAGCTGCCAGGTGTCCTACGAGCGATTCGTCCGCCTGCTGACCGTCACCGAGCCCGACGGCTGGTGACCGGCGCGCGCCCCGCCGCGATCGAGGTGATCGCGGCGGCGCGCCCTCGCGGTGGACTCTCCCGTCACGGGAGACGGCACTGTGGTCACTCGGAGGTGATGAGGATGTTCCTCGGAATCGGAGACTTCGCACGCGCCACGGGCCTGACCGTCAAGGCACTGCGCTGGTACGACGAACAGGGCGTGCTGGTGCCCGCGGACGTGGACCCGAACACGCGGTACCGCCGGTACACGATCGACCAACTCGAACAGGCCGGCCTGATCAGGGCGCTCCGCGCGGCCGGCGTCCCGGTCGCGGCGGTGGGGGCCGCGCTGCGCGAGGGCGGCTCCCCGCACGAGGCATTGCGCGAGCGCCGGGAGGCGGTGCTGCGCGAACGCGCCCGCGAGGACCGGGCGATCGAGGCGGCGCAGGGAGTCCTGGCCGGTGCGGACCTGCACTACGACGTCCGGCTGCGCCCGACCGCCCCGCAGGCGTGGGTCGGCGTCGTCGAGTACGTCTCGACGCCCGAGGACGGCGAGCCCACGGTCGTGGGGCCCGACGGGGCGGCCATCGACGCCGACACCGCGATCGAGCGCGCGCTGCTCGACCTGTACGCGAGCCTGACCGACGCCGGCATCGGCCCGACCGGCCCGTTCTGGCTGGACCTGGGCCGGCCCGCGAGCGACACCGGCGCCGAGGTCGCGCTGTGCCTGCCGCTGGCCGCGCCGGTGCCCGAGGGCTGGGCCGTCCCGGGCCGGCGCACCGTCGCCGGCGTGCGCCCGGCCGGACGCGAACTGACCACCGACCACGTGGCCGGCGACGACGACCCGGACCACGGCGCCTCCGTGCACCCGGCCTTCGCCGCGCTCGTGCGGGCGGCCGCCGAACAGGACCTGTCCATCGACCTGACCACTTTGCGCCAGCACTGCCCGCGCGAGGTCGCGCGGGGCCCGGAGGGCGCGACCGTGACGGCGGTCGAACTGTCCGTCGACGTCGAGGGGTGATCGCAGACGCCGGCGAGGCGATGGTCGGTAAAAGCGATCGTCGGTGAACCGCCCGCGGGCACATAATCGGTCGAGTGTTCCTGACCATCGCAACCACTCATCAGCCCGCGACCGACCTCGGCTTCCTGCTGCACAAGCACCCCGGGAAGGCGCAGCGCTTCTCCACCACCTACGGCGAGGCGCACGTCTTCTACCCCGACGCCGACGACGCGCGCTGCACCGCGGCGCTGCTGCTCGACGTCGACCCGATCGCGCTCACGCGCGGCGTCAAGCGGGGCAAGGGCGCCAAGGGTTCACCCGATCTCGCGCTCGCGCAGTACGTCAACGACCGGCCCTACGCCGCGTCCTCACTGCTCGCGGTCGCGCTCGGCACGGTCTTTCGCACCGCGATGCAGGGGCGTTGCGACGCGCGTCCCGAACTGCCGGGTACGCCGCTGCCGCTGGAGATCGAGGTGCCCGCGCTGCCCGCGCGCGGTGGCGAGGAGATGGTCCGGCGGCTGTTCGAGCCGTTGGGGTGGCAGGTGGGCGTCGACCAGGTCTCGCTGGATCCGCGCTTCCCCGGCTGGGGCGAGTCGCGATACGTGCGGCTCTCGCTCGCGGGCACCATGCCGCTCGCGGACGCGCTGCGGCACCTGTACGTGCTGCTCCCGGTGCTCGACAACGCCAAGCACTACTGGGTCGCACCCGACGAGGTGGACAAGCTGCTCCGGGCGGGCGAGGGCTGGCTGGCCGCGCACCCGGACCGCGAACTGATCGCGAGCCGCTACCTGTCGAGGCGGCACACGCTCACCCGCAGCGCGATCGAGCGGCTCGCCGAGATCGACGAGACCGCGCCGGAGAACCTCGACAACGCGGTGCCGGACGAGCCGGAGGCCGACACGGACGCGGACGCCGCCCCGCAGACCCCGGCGGACGCCGCGCCGGAGCAGGCCGAGTCCGGGTCGGAGACGCCGGTCGAACCCGGGCCGGCCGCCGATGACCCGCGACCGGTGTCGCTGGCCGCGCACCGCCGGGACGCGATCCTGGCGGCCCTGCGCGCGGCCGGCGCCGAGCGCGTGCTCGACCTCGGCTGCGGCGACGGCAAGCTGATCGGTGCCCTGCTCAAGGAGCCCCGCTTCCGCGAGATCGTCGGCGTCGACGCGTCCACACGCGCGCTCACGATCGCCGAACGCAAACTGAAACTGGCCCGAATGTCGGAGCGGCAGCGCGACCGCGTCCGGCTGATCCAGGGCGCGCTGACCTACACCGACAAACGGCTCGCCGGCTACGACGCGGCCGTGCTGTGCGAGGTCATCGAGCACCTGGACGAACCGCGGCTGCCCGCACTCGAATACGCCGTCCTCGGCGCGGCCCGACCGGCCACCGTCGTGGTCACCACGCCCAACGTCGAGTACAACGTGCGCTACGCGCCCGAGGAGCCCGGCGGCGAGGGCCTCGCGGCCGGCGCGATGCGGCACGGCGACCACCGCTTCGAATGGGACCGCGCGACGTTTCGCGCGTGGGCCGAGAGGGCGGCGGCCAAGTACGGCTACGCCACCCGGTTCGAGTCGGTCGGCGAGGTCGATCCCGAGGTCGGCCCCTCGACCCAGATGGTCGTCCTCACCCGCACCGAGACCGGCGACGTCCCCGCCACCGGCGACGCCCCCGTGCCCGATCCCACCTCCACCCCGACCCCCACCCCGAACGACGAAGGCACCGGAGCAACGGCATGACCCACGACGCGAGCGCCCGCCGCGCACTGACCATGCCCGACCTGTGCCTGGTGGTGCTGATCGGTACCACCGGCGCGGGCAAGTCGACCTTCGCGCGCACCCACTTCCAGCGCACCCAGGTGCTCTCCTCGGACTACTTCCGCGGCCTGGTCGCCGACGACGAGAACGATCAGTCGGCGTCGGGCGACGCGTTCGAGCTGCTGCACCACGTCGCCCGGATGCGGCTCGCGTCCGGCCGGCTGACCGTGGTGGACGCGACCAACGTGCAGCGCGAGGCCCGCGCGCAGCTGGTCCAGGTCGCCCGCGACCACGACGTGTTCCCGGTCGCGATCGTGCTGGACACCCCGCCCGAGGAGAGCCAGGCCCGCAACGCCGAGCGCCCCGACCGGATGCACCTGCCCCCGCAGGTGATCCAGCGCCAGCACCGGGACCTGCGCCGCTCGCTGCGCGGTCTCCAGCGCGAGGGCTTCCGCAAGGTGCACGTGCTGACCGGCACCGAGGAAATAGCCCGCGCCGAGATCACCTACGAGCGCCGCTACAACGACCTGCGACACCTGACCGGGCCGTTCGACCTGTTCGGCGACATCCACGGCTGCCGCGCCGAGTTGGAGTCGCTGCTCGTCGAACTGGGCTACGCGTTCGTCCGCGACGACGCGGGCCGGCCGGTGGACGCGGTCCACCCCGACGGCCGTACCGCCGTGTTCGTCGGCGACCTCGTCGACCGCGGCCCGGACACGCCGGGCGTGCTGCGCCTGGTGATGGGCATGGTCGGCGCCGGGCACGCGCTGTGCGTGCCGGGCAACCACGAGAACAAGCTGGTGCGCGCGCTCAACGGCCGCCAGGTCAAGACCACCCACGGCCTGGCCGAATCGCTGGAGCAACTGGCGGCGGAGAGCGAGGAGTTCCGCAAGGAGGTGGTCGACTTCTGCGAGTCCCTGGTCAGCCACTACCTGCTCGACGAGGGCCGGCTCGTGGTGTGCCACGCGGGCCTGCCGGAGAAGTACCACGGGCGGATGTCCGGCCGGGTGCGCAGCTTCGCGCTGTACGGCGACACCACCGGCGAGACCGACGAGTACGGTCTGCCGGTGCGCTACCCGTGGGCCGACGAGTACCGCGGCAAGGCGACCGTGGTGTACGGCCACACGCCGACGCCGCGCGCGGTGTGGGTGAACAACACGATCTGCCTGGACACCGGCGCGGTGTTCGGCGGCGACCTGACCGCGCTGCGCTGGCCCGAGCGCGAACTGGTCGCGGTGCCGGCCGAGCAGGTCTGGTACGAGCCGGTCCGCCCGCTCGCGACGGAGGCCCCCGGCGGTCGCGACGGCCGCACGCTCGACCTCGGCGACGTGCTCGACCTGTCCCCGGGCGGGGTCGGCCGGCGACACGTCGAGACGTCCGGCGCGGGCATGGTGACGGTGCGCCAGGAGAACGCCGCGGCGGCGCTGGAGATCATGAGCCGGTTCGCGATCGACCCGCGCTGGCTGGTGTACCTGCCGCCGACGATGGCGCCGTGCGCGACCAGCGCGCTGCCCGGGCTGCTGGAGCACCCGGCCGAGGCGTTCGCGCAGTTTCGTGCGGACGGCGTCACGCGGGTGATCTGCGAGGAGAAGCACATGGGCTCGCGGGCGGTCGCGCTCGTGTGCCGGGACGAGGCGGTGGCGCGGGCCGCGTTCGGTGTGGACGAGGGCATGGGCGCGGGCGCGGTCTGGACCCGCACGGGGCGGGGGTTCTTCCCCAACCGCGCGACCACCGACGGCTTCCTCGACCGGGTGCGCGGCGCGATCGACGCGGCGGGCCTGTGGGCGGAGCTGGACACCGACTGGCTGCTGTTCGACGCCGAGCTGATGCCGTGGTCGGCCAAGGCGCAGGAGCTGCTGCGGCAGCAGTACGCCTCGGTGGGCGCGGCCGCGACCACCGTGCTCCCGGTCGCCCGCGACGCGCTCGCCCGTGCGGTGGCGCGCGGGGTCGACCTGGGCGAGCTGTCCGACCGGATGGCCGGGCGCGAGGCCAACGCGCGTGCGTTCGTGGACGCCTACGGCCGCTACTGCTGGGACACCGAGGGCCTGGAGGGGCTGCGCTTCGCGCCGTTCCAGGTGCTCGCCGGCAAGCGCGGGTCCTACCTGGGCAAGGACCACGAGTGGCACCTCGCGCTGGCCGACCGCCTCGTCGCGGCCGACCCCTCGGGCTTGCTCGCGCCGACCGGCCGGCTGATCGTCGACGTCACCGACGAGGAGCAGGTCGCGGCCGGCGTCGCGTGGTGGGAGGGGCTGACCTCGGCCGGCGGCGAGGGCATGGTGGTCAAACCGCTCGCGGGCGAGGCCGACCGGGTCGCCAACCGGCGCGTGCAGCCGGGCGTCAAGTGCCGCGGCCCGGAGTACCTGCGGATCATCTACGGCGCCGACTACACCGAACCGGTGAACCTGGACCGCCTGCGCGATCGCGGCCTGGGCCACAAGCGGTCGATGGCGCTGCGCGAGCACGCGCTCGGCGCCGAGGCGCTGGCGAGGCTCGGGGCCGGCGAGGCGCTGTGGCGCGTGCACGAGGCGGTCTTCGCGGTCCTGGCGCTGGAATCGGAGCCGGTGGACCCGCGGCTCTGAATCGGCATCACCTGTTCGCAGCAAAGGCGGTATCCGGGGGAGCCCGGGTACCGCCTTTTCCACGTGATTGCGCGAAACTTTCCGGGTATGTCGCTCCAGTGCCGTTCGCCGATCGGCCGAGCGCTCGTCGGTGGGGGGTCGAAGGTCTCTTGCGGAGCAGGATCCGGGTGGCATGGTCCCGAGGTCTCGGGACCATGCCACCCCGACGCACGGAGAGGGACCGATGAGCGCCCCGGCGGGCCCTCGGGCCCCCGCGGCACCGCCCGTGTCCGCCCCCGCCGCGGGCGACGAACCGGCAGGCAGGCTCGGCCTCCCGCAGGCGACCGCGCTCGTGGCCGGCGGTGTGGTCGGTACGGGGATCTTCGTGCTGCCGGCCACCCTCGCCAAGTACGGCACGATCAGCGTCTTGGCCCTCGGGCTCGTGACGATCGGCGCGCTCGCGATCGCGGCGATCTTCGGCAGGCTGGGCGCGCGCGTGCCGGCGGCCGGTGGACCCTACGCCCATGCCCGCGACACGTTCGGCGAGTTCCCCGGCTTCCTGAGCGCGTGGTCGTTCTGGATCACCGCGTGGGTGGGCAACGCCGGGATCGCGGTGGCCTGGGTCGGTTACGTGAACTACTTCCTGCACTGGGACTCCGAGGTCGGCAAGATCGCGATCGCGCTCGTCGGCCTGTGGATCCCGGCCGCGATCAACCTGTCCGGCGTCGGGAACATGGGCCGATTCCAGGTCGTGACGACGGTGCTCAAGTTCGTGCCGCTGATGTTCGTGGCCGTCGTCGGGCTGTTCTTCGTCGAGGGCGGCAACTTCGGCGAGTTCAACCCGAGCGGCAAGAGCTTCCTCGGCGCGCTGCAGGTGTCCGCGGCGCTGGTGGTGTTCGCCTACTCGGGCATCGAGGCGGCGTCGGTGGCCGCCGAGAAGGTCGAGGATCCCGAGCGCAACATCGGCAGGGCCTCCCTCTACGGCACGCTCGCGTGTGCCGCCCTGTACATGCTGAGCACGATCGCCGTGATGGGCAACGTGCCGCACGGGGAACTCGTGGACTCCTCCGCACCGTTCTCCGACGCACTGAACAACATGTTCGGCGGCGTCTGGGGCGGCATCATGGCGGCGATGGCGATCGTCTCGGGCATCGGCGCGCTCAACGGCTGGATCATGCTGTGCGCGGAGATGCCGTACGCGGCGGCCGGGGACGGCATGTTCCCGAGCCGGTTCGCCGCGACCAGCAGGTCGGGCGTGCCCGCGTTCGGCATCCTGGTCGCCACGATCCTGACCTCGGTCGTGGTCGCGGTGAACCACCTCTGGTCGGAGGACGCCTTCGAGACGATCCTGCTCCTCGCGACGGTCACCACCGTCATCCCGTATCTGTTCTCCGCGTCGGCCCAGCTGTCCCGGCTGGTCACCCGCGAGCGCCCGGTCAGCCGCGGCGCGCTCGCGAAGGACCTGACCATCGCCGTCGTCGGCGTCGTGTTCGCGCTCTGGATGGTCTACGGCGCGGGCGCGGGCGCCGTGCTCGAGAGCCTGATCATGCTGCTGCTCGGCATCCCGGTCTACATCCGGCTCAAGGCCGTGCGGGGCGAGTTCGGCCCCGGCGGGAAGGAGGCCGGCGGGAAGGAGGCCGGCCACGTCGAGGTCGAGGACGTCAGGATCGACATGCGTCACTAGCGCGCCGCCCCCGAGATCCGGCAACACCACCGCGGCCCGGTCCCGACGACCGGGAGGCACACCGCAGTTCGCAACGGTCAGGAGGACCATTCCATGGGGTTCCACGTCGATTCGGAGACCGGTCGGCTCAAGCAGGTGATCCTGCACCGCCCGGATCTGGAGATGAAACGCCTGACTCCGACGAACAAGGACGATCTCCTGTTCGACGACGTGCTGTGGGTCAAGCGGGCCCGCGAGGAGCACGACGGCTTCGCGGACGCGCTGCGCGACCGGGGTATCCGTGTGCACCTGTTCACCGACCTGCTGCGCGAGACGCTCTCCGGCGAGCCGGCCGCCAAGAAGCTGGTCCTGGACAGGGTCTTCGACGAGCGCGAGTTCGGCCTGCTCGCCGTCGACGAGTTGCGTGGCCTGTTCGAGGGGTTCGACGCCAACGAGCTGACCCGCTACCTGGTCGGCGGGATCACCAAGCGCGAGGTCATGGAGTACATGCGGGAGCCGCACAGCGTCGCGTTCCACACGATGGACGTCGACGACTTCGTGCTCAAGCCGCTGCCGAACCACATCTTCACCCGGGACACCTCCTGCTGGGTGTACGACGGGGTCTCGATCAACGCGATGATGATGCCCGCGCGGCGCCGCGAGACGGTGCATTTCGAGGCGATCTACAACTACCACCCCAATTTCGCCAAGGGCGACTTCAAGGTGTGGAACCCGGGCCAGAGCAGCTTCCCCGCGACGACGGAGGGCGGCGACGTCCTGGTCATCGGACGGGGCGCGGTGCTGGTCGGGATGAGCGAGCGGACCACCCCGCAGGGCGTCGAGGCGCTCGCCCGGGCGCTGTTCAAGCAGGGCTCGGCGACGAAGGTGGTCGCGCTGAACCTGCCGAAGAAGCGCGCGTTCATGCACCTGGACACGGTCATGACCATGCTCGACGGCGAGACCTTCACCAAGTACGCGGGCATGGGCATGCTCCCGTCGTACACGATCGAGCCCGGCGAGCACGAGAACGACCTGAAGGTCAGCGACCACCCCGCCGAGGACATGCACAGGGCGATCGCGCGCTCGCTCGGGCTCTCCGACATCCGGGTGCTCACCGCGACCCAGGACGTCCGCTCGGCCGAGCGCGAGCAGTGGGACGACGGCTGCAACGTGCTCGCGGTCGAGCCCGGCGTGGTCTTCGCCTACGAGCGCAACGTCACGACGAACACGCACCTGCGCAAGAACGGCATCGAGGTCGTCACCATCCGCGGCAGCGAGCTCGGCCGCGGTCGCGGCGGACCGCGCTGCATGAGCTGCCCTGTGGAGCGCGAGGCCGTCTAACCTGGCGGTTTGTGGTTTCCGTACGTCCATTCGGGCGCTCGATCCGGTCCCGCCCGGCTCGGCCCGCTCGACCCCGCCGCGACCGGTCGACCCGTCGACCCGCCCGATCCCCTCGACCCGCTCGAAGAGAAGCCTGGAGCCATGGCCTTCAACCTGCGTCACCGAAACTTCCTCAAGGAACTGGACTTCACTCCCAAGGAGTTCAACCACCTGCTCGACCTCGCCGCGGATCTGAAGGCCGCGAAGTACGCGGGCATCGAGCAGAAGCGCCTCGTCGGCAAGAACATCGCGCTGATCTTCGAGAAGACCTCCACGCGCACCCGCTGCGCGTTCGAGGTCGCCGCGTACGACCAGGGCGCGGGCGTCACCTACCTTGACCCGGGTGGCTCGCAGATCGGCCACAAGGAGTCGATGAAGGACACCGCGCGCGTCCTCGGCCGGATGTACGACGGCATCGAGTATCGGGGCAGCAAGCAGGAGTACGTCGAGGAACTCGGCAAGTACGCGGGCGTGCCGGTGTGGAACGGCCTGACCGACGAGTGGCACCCCACCCAGATGCTCGCGGACATGCTCACCATGCGTGAGCACTCCGACAAGCCGCTGCACCAGGTGTCGTTCGCCTACCTCGGCGACGCCCGCAACAACATGGGCAACTCGCTGATGATCACCGCCGCGATGCTGGGCATGGACGTGCGCATGGTCGCGCCCAAGGAGCTGTGGAACGACCCGGAGATCGTCGACAAGGCCAAGGAGATCGCGGTCAAGACCGGCGCCCGGATCACCCACACCGCGGACGTCGCCGAGGGCGTCAAGGGCGTGGACTTCCTCTACACCGACGTGTGGGTCTCCATGGGCGAGCCCAAGGAGGTCTGGGACACCCGGATCGCCCAACTCAAGGCGTACCAGGTGAACATGGACGTGGTGAAGGCGACCGGCAACCCCAAGGTCAAGTTCATGCATTGCCTCCCGGCGTTCCACGACCGGGGCACCAAGGTCGGGCAGGACATCTACGAGAAGACCGGCATGGAGGCCCTCGAGGTCACCGACGAGGTCTTCGAGTCGGACTTCTCGATCGTCTTCGACGAGGCGGAGAACCGGCTGCACACCATCAAGGCGGTCATGGTCGCCACGCTCGGCGACTGACGGCCCGGGGAGCGCCGCGAGGCCCGGGTACCGCAGCGGTACCCGGGCCGCGCGTGGTTGGGGTGCCGCCCTGTTTATGCGTCTTGCGCATGCTTGTCATGGTCCGGATCGCCGCGATCCCGATGGGTCGCCCTTGTTCTCGATGCGAACTCGCTCTCGCTCTGGCTCTCGTTTTCGATCTCGTTCTCGATCTCGACTTGAAAGGGGACCCACCATGCGCGTCGTCGTCGCCCTCGGCGGGAACGCAATGCTTCAGCGCGGGGACAAGCCCGACGCCGACATCCAGCTCCGCAACATCCGCAAGGCCGTCAAGTCGCTGGCCCCGCTGGCGCGGGAGCACGAACTCGTGGTGACCCACGGGAACGGTCCGCAGGTCGGTGTGCTGGCGTTGCAGTCCGCGGCCGACCAGTCGCTCACCCAGCCGTACCCCTTCGACGTCCTGGGCGCGATGACGCAGGGCATGATCGGCTACTGGCTGCTCCAGTCGCTGCAGAACGCGCTGCCGGGCCGACAGGTGTGCTCGCTGATCAACCAGACCCTCGTGTCCACCGCGGACCCCGCGTTCCGGAACCCGACCAAGTTCGTCGGCCCGGTCTACGAGGAGGCCGAGGCCAAGCGGCTCGCCGAGGAGCGCGGCTGGATCGTCAAGCCGGACGGCAAGTGGTGGCGCCGGGTGGTCCCCTCGCCCAAGCCCGCGCGCGTGGTGGAGACCCGGCTGATCCGGCAACTGCTCGGCGCCGGCGCGGTCGCGGTGTGCGCCGGCGGGGGCGGCGTTCCGGTCGTGCGCAACGAACTCGGCCAGTTGACCGGCGTCGAGGCGGTCGTCGACAAGGACCTGACCGCCGCGCTGCTGGCCGAAGCCCTGGACGCCGACGTGTTGTTGCTGCTCACGGACGTGCCGCGGGTGATGCGCGGATTCGGCCGGCCCGACGCGCAGGAGATCACCAACGCGACCCCGATGCAGCTGCGTACCGAGGACTTCCCGGCCGGCTCGATGGGCCCCAAGGTCGACGCGATCTGCCGCTTCGTGGAGATGACCGGCGACATGGCGGCGATCGGCGCGCTCGACCAGGCCGGCGAGATCCTCAGGGGCAACGCGGGCACGATCGTCACGCCCAGCGGCAAGTACCCGGAGACCAGCCTGCTCTGATCGCGTTTCGGGGGCTCGGCTCGGCCCGAGCCCGCTTCGGCCCCGCCTGGCCCGGCCCGGCGCCGGCCTCGCGCCGACCCTGCACGGCCGGGCCGCGGCGGGGCCGCGAGCGGGTTCCGTGCCGGCTCCGGCCGGGCTCTGATCCGGCGTCAAAAGACCTGCCTCCTCGGCGGATCCGCCCCGAACGCGGGTCCGCCGACGATCTTTTCGGGCGCGGATCGGCAAAGGGTCTGGCCCGATCGGCCCGAATCCTGTGACCATGGCGAGCATGGCCGTCTCCGTGATGCCTGCCGCCGACACACTCGCCCGAACGCTGCTCGCCGCCCGGGGGGCCGAGTGGGGGGACTGGTCCGTCGAAGCCCTGGAGGAGACCGCCGGACGGCTCGGCTGGGAGGTCCGAGTCGTCGAGGGCGGGCGCCTGGCGATCGAGACCGGCATACCCGGTCTGCTGTGCCGAGGGGATCCCGCCGAACGCGCCGAGGGCGCACCGTGCGTGCGCTTCACCGCGTCGCTGCCGGTGCGCGTCGATCCGCCGCCACCACCGCCGCCCGGCCTGCACAACCCGCCCGCGCCCGGCCAGTACACCTACGGCGGCGGCGCCTGGGGCACGGTGCCCTACGTGCGCGACCGCGGCCGCGAGTTGGACGCCGCGCACACCCGGCTCGGCGCCGCGCTGACCGCGACGCTCGGGCCCGCGCCGTGGCGTGGTGGTCCCGCCGCGTGGCTGCGCTGGCGATCGCGGCGGATCACCCTGCGACTGTCCCGTGACGACGCGAACGAGGCGCTCGTCATGGAGCTGTTCCCCACCCGCGCGGGCGAGGCGTTCGAGCGGCGCGGCTTCGAGAGCGCGGGCTCGCTCGCCGAGCTGCCCTACATCTGGTGCGTCAGCCGCCCCGACATGAGCCTGGCCGAGCTGTTCCTGCCGTTCGGCCCCGACCCGCGCGACTGGGCCGACTTCCGCACCGCGCTGCCGCGCGTCCTGTCCTCGCTGGTCGTGGACATGCCGCTGGTCGGCTGGGTCGAACCGGTCCTGCTCGTCCTGGGCGACGTCGCCGAGCCCGCGCACACCGCCGAGATCCGGGTCGGACAGGACCGCCTCGAACTGGGCAACGTGCCGGGCAACGGGCGCCAGGTGTGGCTGCGCCCCGGCGCCGAGCACGCCGCGGCGGCGGCCGAGTCGATCCTGGAGGCGTTCGCGTTCTGGGGCATCGACACCGCCCGCCGGCTGCGGACGCGCGCGTGGACCTCGGGCGGCTACGTCGACCTGCCCGGCATCGGGGTGCGGCCCGAGGGGACCCACCCCGACGACCTGTGACGTGCGGCGGGCGGCCCCGGTGGGTCGAGCGAATCGGGCACCGACCCCGTGCGCCCACCGGTCCCCGCGGTTCAGTCCTTCGTGCCCGCCCGCCACCGCAGACCCCACGAGTACGCCTGGTCGACCTTCTCCTGGTTGCCCTTGATGTAGCGCACCTCGCGCTGGATGGTCAGGTCGCCGCCCTGGTTCTGCACGAGCGCGACCGCGCACGAACGCGCCGCGCCGCCGGTCTCGTCGAGCCGGATCTCCAGCTCGGGCCCGGTCGCCGGGGTCAGCGTCACGACCGCCTGCGCGTCGTCGAACGTCACGCCCTTGTAGATGAACGCGAAGATCAGCAGGCGCTTGAAGCTGCTCTTGTGGTCGAGGTTGATGTACAGGTTCTCGCCGGCGGTGTTCGCGCCCGTGCGGTCGTCGCCGTCCAGGAACACGTACGGCGGCGAGTCCGCCGAACCGAACATGTTGCCGAGCGCCTGCACGATGCCCTTGCTGCCGTCGTTCAGCTCCCACAGACAGCACAGGTCCAGGTCGGTCGGACCCATCAGCCGCTTGAGCATGCCGCGCCCCGGAGCGGCCTGGACCCAGTTGAGGTTGACCCGCATGCGACTGCCGGTGATGCCCTCCTTGCCGAGGGAGACCTTCGGCGCCGACTTGGTCAACGTGACCTTGCCCAACCGCACGGGCGGGCGGTTCGCGGCGGGTTGCTGCGCGGTTGCGGACGGTTGCGGGGCCGCGGGGCGGCTCACCGGTTCGGGCTTGCGGACGTTCAGCCGCGGCGGCGGGGCCTGCTGCTGCGTCGGGGCCGGCGGAGCGGGCGCCTGCACGCGCGCGGGAGGAGCCTGCGGGGTGGGCGGTGGCGGGGCCGACACCGAGATGCCGAAGTCGGTCGCGAGGCCCTCGAGCCCCGTCGAGTAGCCCTGCCCGATCGCGCGGAACTTCCAGGCCCCGCCCCGGCGGTACAACTCGCCCGCCAGCATCGCGGTCTCCACGGTCGCGTCCGCGATGTCGAACCGGACCAGGTCCACCTCGGCCGCCGGATCGCTCACCAACAGGTGCAGGTCACGAATGCCCGCGAAGGTGCCGCTGTGCGCCGACGCCGCCAGCACCACGCGGTCCACGCTCGCCGGGATCGCGCCCAGATCGATCGCCAGCGCGTCCCGCGACCACGCCCCCTCCTCCTTGCCGACGTGCCCGACCGCGCCGGAGGGATGGGTCGGCTGGTTGTAGAACACGAAGTCGGCGTCGCCCGAGACCCGACCCGACGTGCCCAACAACAGTGCCGACGCGTCCAGGCCGGGCGTACCCGGCCCCGGGCGCCAGACGAAGACCGCACGCACCTTCGTTGCGGTAACCGGCGTGTTCTGTCCCTTGCCCAACTGCTGCACCATGCGCACGATCGTCACACGAGTGGGCCGATCGATTCATCCTTTGCGGCGAAAAAATCGGGTGCCCACTCGTACGGGTCAGCAAAACGGGATGAAAGCAACCCGTAGGTCCGCTACTCTTGCTCGCCTTGCCCGGGGTGTTGCGGGCCAGGGCCGGCGTTCGACACGCATCAGGCCCGGCGCAACGAAACCAAGAGTGAGCATCCCCCACACCTCCTCGCGAGGTCACTTCGGTATGCCCGGAACGGCGTGCCCCGGCCGGTCCCATTCGGCCCCCGTGCGCCCCCGGGGAAAGGGATTTCACCATGTCGTCCGCTTCCGCACGTCCGATACCGGCCGACCGGCCGCCGGACCCGGCCGCCCGGCTGCGCCGCTTCGGCGCGCTGTTCGGTGCCGGCTTCCGGCGCTGGGCCACCTACCGGCAGGCCGCCATCGCCGGACTGTTCACCAACACCGTCTTCGGTGTGATGATCTACTCGCTCATGGTCGCGCTGGCCGCCGACGGCCGGCGCCCCGGCGGCTACGACGCCGCACAGCTGGCGACCTATGTCTGGGTCGGGCAGGGCATCCTCAGCGTCGTTCACGTGTGGTCGTGGAACGAACTCGCCGACCGCGTCCGCAGCGGCGAGGTGACCTCCGACCTGTTGCGTCCCATCGACCCCTTCGAGGCGTTCCTGGCCGCCGACCTCGGCCGGGCCGCGTACGCGGTGCTCGCCCGGATGCTCGTACCGGTCCTCACCGGCGCCCTGTTCTTCACCATGTACGTCCCGCAACGCCCGTACACCCTCCCGCTGTTCGCGCTCTCGCTGCTGCTCGGCACGGTGCTCAGCTTCGCGCTGCGCTACCTCGTCAACCTCGGCGCCTTCTGGCTGCTCGACGCGCGCGGCCTGGGCGCGCTGTGGATGCTCGCGTCCGGCATCTTCGCCGGCACCTTCTTCCCGCTGCGCTTCCTGCCCGACTGGGCCCAGGCGCTGTTGTGGTTCGGCACGCCGTTCCCGGGCCTGTACCAGATCCCGCTCGACGTCCTGGTCGAACGCCCGGGCCCCGCCCAGCAGATCGGCAGCGTCGTGCTCCAGCTGGCCTGGGTTGCGGTGCTGGTCCCCGTGGTGCTGCGGGTGCAGCGGGCGGCGACCGACAAGCTGGTGATCCAGGGTGGTTGAGGCGTACGCCCGCCTGCTGCGGGCCCAGATCCACAGCCAGACCCAGTACCGGTTGTCGTTCGGCGTGGACGTCGCGACCGCCGCGCTGAGCACGCTGGTGGAGGCGGTGGTGGTGTTCGTGCTGTTCCGGGTCACGCCGACGGTCGGCGGGTTCGGACTGCGCGAGGTGCTGCTGATGTCCGCCCTCGCGATGTTCGCGTTCGACCTCGCGGACCTGCTCGTCGGCAACGTCGAACGGCTCTCGTTCTACGTCCGCAAGGGCCTGCTCGACACGGTCCTGGTCCGCCCGCTCGGGGCGCTGCCGCAACTGCTCGTCACCGACTTCGCGTTGCGCCGGATCGGGCGGGTCGCGCAGTCGGGGGTGCTGCTGGTGGCCGTGCTCGTGTACGCGGACCTCGACTGGACGCCCGCCCGCGCCCTCATGCTCGTGCTCACGCCGATCGCCGGCTGCGCGCTGTTCATGGCGGTGTTCGTCCTCGGCGCGTGCGTCGCGTTCTGGTTCGTCGAGTCCGGCGAGATCGCGAACGCGTTCACCTACGGCGGCAAGGAGTTCGCGCGCTATCCGGCGACGATCTACCCGGGGTTGCTGCGCCGGGTGTTCGGCTACGGCTTCGGGCTCGCCCTGGTCGCCTACCAACCCGCGCTGTTCCTGACCGGACACGCGGATCCGCTCGGCGGGCCCGGTTGGCTCGCATGGCTGTCCCCGCTCGTCGCCGCGTTCGCGTGGATGATCGCGCTGCTCGTGTGGCGGACGGGGATCCGGCATTACAGGAGTACCGGATCATGACCGAACCGATGATCGAGGTCCGGGACCTGCGCAAGGAGTTCACCGTCAAGCGCAAGGTCGGCCGGATCCGCCGGGAGTCCCGGACCGTGGCCGCGGTGGACGGCGTCGACCTGAGCGTCGCGCGCGGCGAGACGGTCGGCTACATCGGGCCCAACGGCGCGGGAAAGTCGACGACGCTCAAGATGATGACGGGCATCCTGACCCCGACCTCGGGGCACGTGCGTGTCTGCGGCCTGGAGCCGGTGCCCCGGCGGCGCCGGCTCGCGCGCCGGATCGGCGTGGTCTTCGGGCAGCGCTCGCAACTGTGGTGGGACCTGCCGCTGCGCGAGTCGTTCCGCCTGCTCGCCTTCGTGTACTCGGTGCCGCGCGACGAGCACGAGGCGCGCCTCAAGCAGTGCCGGGCACTGCTGGAACTCGACGAGTTCATGGACACGCCGGTGCGCCAACTCTCGCTCGGACAGCGGATGCGCGGCGAGATCACCGCGGCCCTCCTGCACGGGCCCGACGTGCTGTTCCTGGACGAGCCGACGATCGGCCTGGACGTGGTCAGCAAGCAGTCGCTGCGCGCGTTCCTGGCCGAGATCGGCGCCCGCGGCGACGTGACGACCGTGCTCACCACGCACGACCTCGCCGACATCGAGCACCTGTGCCGGCGGCTGATCGTGATCGACCACGGTCACGTCGTGCACGACGGGACGCTGGAGGAACTGCACGCGCGCTACGGATCGCGCCGGCGGGTGGTGGTCGACCTGGACGAGCCGCGCCCCATCGAGGTGCGTACGCCGGGGGTCGAGGTCGAGCGGGTCGAGGCCGACGGCAGACGGGTGACGTTCACCCTCGACGGGGTGCCCGCAGGCGAGTTGATCGCCGAGATCGCGCGCGACGGCGGCTTGCGGGACGTGTCGGTGCGCGAGCCGACCATCGAGGAGGTGGTGGCGCGGCTGTATCGGGGGTGAGAGGCGGATCCGCCCGGGGTGCGCCGGGGGAGGGGCCGGCCACGGCGCTTCCGCCGGCGGGCCCGACGGGGCGCGGGGCTGCGACAAAGGAGTGACGCCCGGGCGCGATCCGGCGCGCCCGTCCCTGCCGATTCGTGAGACCGCACGATGGCGTGTGGCATCCGAGCGGACGAAAAGGACGATTCAGTGAACGGATCGAGCCGAGACGCCGCCGCCGCGCCCCGTGTGGACCCGACCGTCGCCGGGATCGGCTTCGCGGCCGTGCTCGCGGTCGTGCTCTGGGGCGTGTTCGCCAAGGGTTCGCTCGACACCGCGGCGTCGACCGGCCTCGACTGGACGATCCGCAACTTCGGTTGGCTGTTCGTCATCGCCGCGGACATCTTCCTCGTGCTCGCGGTGTTCATCGCGGTGTCCAAGTACGGGCGGATCCGGCTCGGTGAGGACGACGACGAACCGGAGTTCGGCACGGTTGCGTGGGTCGCGATGATGTTCAGCGCGGGTATGGGCATCGGGTTGATGTTCTACGCCGTGGCCGAACCCATCCAGCACTACGCGGAGCCGCCGCCGACCTCGGGCGTGGCCGCCCGACCCCGGCGGCCGGCGCGGCGCTCGAATGCACGCTGTTCCACTGGACGCTGCACCCGTGGGCGATCTACGCGATCGCAGGCCTCGCGCTCGCGTACGCGACCTTTCGACGCGGTCGCGGCAACCGGGTCAGTGCCGCGTTCGTACCGCTTCTGGGCCGGCACGCGGACGGCGCCGCGGGACAGGCGATCGACGCTGAAGGACCTGAACAGCGATCCGATGGTGGCGGCGAGCCCGCGGCGAATGCGGCCGCGCGGGCTGTCGGACGCGGTCCGCGCGACCGTGGGCGACGAGGACGACAGCGTCGACGCGAAGACGTTCCACCGCCACCACGGTGGGATCTGAGCCCGGCGCGGTGACGATGCTCGACGTCTGATTGAATCCGCTGACCGAGTGCGCCCCGTGGGGCCGCATGTCGAGTCGGTCCCTCGAACCCTTCGGTCGCACTCGTTCGTCGGCCGCTCATGGTCGGATCCCGCCGGGAGGCCGCGGTGTTGTTGGAGGACGAGCGTCGGGAACTGTGCGCGTTCGGGCGGCGGATCGTCGAGGGCGGGCTCGTCGTCGGGGCGTCGGGCAATCTGAGCGCGCGCAGCGGGTCGCTCGTCGCGGTCACCCCCTCGGGCGCTCCGCTGGAACGGATCACACCCGACGACTGCGTGGTCGTGGACCTCGCCGGCGCGGTCGTGGAGGGTGCGCGCAAGCCGTCCTCCGAGACGCCGATGCACCTCGCGCTGTACGAGAGCGACCCGGCCGCGGGGGCCGTCGTGCACACGCACGCGGTCTTCGGCGCGGTCGTGGCGACGACGCTGCCGGTGCTGCCGGCGATCCACTACAACGTGCTGCTGCTCGGCGGCCACGACGTGCGCGTCGCGCCGTACGCGACCTATGGGACGCCGGAGTTGGCGGCCTCGGTGCGGGCCGCGCTCGCGGGCGGCCGCAGCGGGGCGCTGCTGGCCAACCACGGCGGGGTGACGCTGGGCCGCGACCTGACCGAGGCGTACGACCGCACGCGGATCCTGGAGTGGCTGTGCGAGGTGTACGTGCGCGCGCTGGGAGTGGGGACGCCGAACGTTCTGACCGCCGCCGAACTGGCGGCGGTCGAACGGCGGATGGCCTACTGAGTCACGCGCCGCCCCGCCTCGCGGGCGAAGCGGTGCGCGTGCCTCGGGTCAGCGCTTGACGTCGATCACGATGCGGCTCGGATTGGTCAGGACCGACGTGACGACCTCGGTCACGTTGCTCTTGTAGCCGACGCCGACCTTGAGCTTGCCCTCGAAGTCGCACGTGACGGCGTACCCGGTGAGCGAGGGCATGTTGGTCCTGACGTAGCGCGGACCGGTGTAGGTCGGGTTGCCGTTTTCGTCGTGGGCGGCGCTCGCGATGTCCAGCTCGACGTACTCGGCGCTCTTGGGGAAGGTGATCGGCTTCCCGCTCGCGCACTGCGTGAGTTCGCTCGTGCCGGTGACCCCGTACCCGGGGACGCCGCCGGAGAAGTCGAGGACCACGCGGTCGTAGGTCGCGTGCTGTCCGGTGCGGATGTTGGTGAGGTAGGTGGTGCCCGCGGCCTGGGCGGTCCCGGACAACACGGTGGTCGCGGCGATGCCGGCGACGGCGGCGATGCCGAGTGCGGAGCGGACGAGACGGCGACGAGGGGTGGAAACAACAGCCATGACAGCCTCCGGGTGAGCCGATACCTACTGTGACGAGACGTTTCGTAGTCCGGTTCCGAAATATGCGGGATTTGCGCGTAGTGCACTCTTTGGAGCTAATCCGGTCCTGTTCGAGTGCGCTTCGACGCATTGCGCGCAATCGTTGACTCACGTCGGAACCGGGGCGTGGATTCGACGAACGGGGAATGTCCGATGAGTCACATGCGACGTCGTTTTGTCTGCGCGCTGGCCGTGGCCACGAGTCTGCTCACCACCGCGGCGGCGCCGAGCGCGTTCGCCGGCCCGGCAGCCGCGGCCTCGTGCGCGCCGGGGCAGGTGTGCTTCTGGGGCGCGCCGGGGTTCGAGGGCCCGCCGGTCGCCACCTTCGAGTTGGCGAACGCCGACGTCGAGCAGTGTGTGTCGCTGCCCGAAGGCGTCGACGCGCTGTCGTTCGCGAACCGCATGGATCGCTACGTGACCATGTATCAGAGCCGGGAATGCGCCACCGTGGGCGACTTCAGCACGTATCCGGGCGACGGCGTCTACGTGCCGGTGGTGCCCTATGCGGTACGGGCCTTCCAGATCTGGGAGAAGCCCTGACGGCCGACGGCCACCGCCGGGCGGCCGCATAGCCGAAGAAGTCGAGGGACGCGGCGATCCGATCGATCGCCGCGTCCGGGCGCCCGGCGGCAGCGCGAAGGCGGTTGTGGCGGCCCCGGACCCGAGAATGCGCGCCATTGTCGCCCCGGCGCCGCGGTTCCCACTCGTTCATGCGACACGGTGTCCCTCGTTCGAGTGATCGCAGGGCGCGACGACAGCACACTCCGCTTCCATACATCGCATGACGACGATGACGTTGACCGCCGCCGAACAGATCCGGACCCCTGCGCGAGAGGTCGACCCGCGACCGGAACTGGAGGCCGCGGTCGACGCGGCCCTGGAGCGCCTGATGCTCGCCGGGTCCGCGCGAGCGACGTCCGTCGCGCCGCGCCGCACCGCGATCGAGGCGCGCGCGGCCACCGAGACGGAGGCGTGGGTGCACTGGTGGCGGCGCTTCGAACCGGCGCGGGAACGGCGTGACCTCCCCGCGATACGCGGGATGATCCTCGGCCTGATGGCCGGCTACGGCCTCGCCCGACTCATCCAGGGCGTTCCCGAGCGCAGCCTCACCCGCCGCGTCTGCGACGTCGTGGGCGTCCTGCACCGACTGAGCGGGCAGGGCGAGCACGACCTGGTCACCGACCTCGCGGCGCTCGCACTGCGCCGTCTGGAGACCGACGAGGGGCTCGCGACCAACCCGAACCACTGGGCCTGGGACGCCGCAGAAGACCTGCGAGACCTGTCAGTTCGCTCCGGACAGCTTGTGCTCGGTGCCGGCTGATCCCGCCGTGACCTGCTCCGGCCCGCGCCGCAACGGGATCTCACGCAGCATCAGGGCCAGCACGAAGCCGATCACCGCGATCGGGACGGCGGCGAGGAACACCGCGTCGAGCGAGTCCGCGAATCCGGTCAGCACCGCGTCGCGCTGCGCCGTCGGCAACGCGTCTATCGCCTCCCGGGTCACCCCCATGCCCGCCTCGCCCCCTGTGCCCGATCCCGCCCCGCCGGACAGTCCGTGCGCGAACACCGCGCCGAGCACGGCGGCACCCAGCGCCGACCCGATCGAGCGCGCGAACGAGTTCAGGCCGGTGGCCACGCCGATGTCCGTCTGCTCGACCGAGTTCTGGACCGCGAGCGTGGTGACCGGCCCGATCGTGCCGAGCCCGAAGCCCAGCACCATGAGCCCGATCAGCAGATGCCAGTACGGGCTGTCGGTCCCCAGCAGCGACAGCACCACGAGCCCCGCCGCCGCGAGCAGCGTGCCGATCAGGGGGAAGCGCTTGTACCTGCCGATCCGCGAGATCAGCCGGCCCGACAGGGTCGAGCACACCATCATCGAGAGCATCATCGGCGCCAGCAACAGGCCCGACTCGGTGGGCCCGTGACCGCGCACGATCTGCTGATAGAGCGGCAGGAACGTGCTCATCCCCACAGTCAGACACCCGGTGACCATGGTCAGCGGACACGCGACCCGCACGATCGTGTTGCGCGAGAGCAGCCGCAGCGGGATCAACGGGTCGGCCGCACGCCGCTCCACCAGCACGAACCCCACGAGCGCGACGAACGCGGTCGCGGCCAGACCCAGGCTCGGCCCGGAGACCCACGCGTACTGCGTCCCGCCCCAACTCGTGAACAGGATCAGCGCACTGGTCCCGCAGGTGAGCAGGGCGAGTCCGGATCCGTCGAACGGGTGCTTGGGGTTGGTCTTGCGTGGCAACTTGAGGACGACGGACGTGACCATCAGCGCCACCGCGCCGAGCGGGATGTTCACGTAGAACACCCATCGCCACGACAGCGCCTCGGTGAAGAAGCCGCCGATCAGCGGCCCGCACACGGTCGAGAACGCGACCGTGGACGCGATGAATCCCTGGTAGCGACCGCGGTCGGCGGGCGGTACGAGATCGCCGATGATGGCCTGCGCGTTGCTCATCAGCCCGCCGGCGCCGAGCCCCTGGATCGCCCGGAAGGCGATCAGGGTCCCCATCGACTGCGCGGTTCCGCACAGCATGGAGCCCGCGAGGAACAGCACGATCGCGAATTGGAAGAGCCGCTTGCGGCCGTGGACGTCGCCGAGCTTTCCGTACAGCGGGATCGAGACGGCCGTGGCGAGGGTGTACGCCGTGGTCACCCAGGCCAGGTGTTCGAGCCCGCCGAGGTCGGCAACGATCGTCGGCATCGCCGTCGAGACGATGGTCTGGTCGAGCGAGGCCAGCATGACGCCGAGCATCAACCCGCAGAAGACCAACATGATCTGGCGGTGCGTCAGAGTGGGTGGGGCGGCGGAACCCGCCCCCGAATCCTTCACATCGCTAAAAGCTAGGCTTGGTAATGAACCATGTCAATGATCATCGGTGCCGCCGACGTGTCGCCGGCCTCGCCACGATGTCCTTCCCCGACACTCCTACGCGGCGCCGCTGCGCAGTTGCGCCAGCACGCCGTCCACACCCTCGCTGCGCAGGCGCTCGACCACGCGCACGCCGTCCAGGCGGGTCTTCATGTCCTGCGGGGTCAGTCCCCGTTCCAGGCACGTGGCCGCGAGCTTGTACTCCGTCGGCAGGATGCCTGCGGTCAGCCAGGCCAACACCTGGGCCGCCGTCAGATCCAGTTGCGTCCAACTCGTCGCCATCGCGTGCCGCTGTTCGGGCGTCGTCCGCGGGTCGATCTGCTTGATCACGCGACCGATGTCGAGCACCCGCGTGGCGTCCCGATTGGGAGCCACGGCAGGCGCCGGGGCAGGAATCACCGCGCGCGGCACCGACTGCGCCTGGCGGCGCTGCTGCGGCGGTTGGTGTTGTCGATTGGACCGAGCCGGCGTCTCCGAGCTGCGCCGACGAGGCCGTCGGCCGTCGAGAAGGTTGGCCAGCATGGCCTGTTCGACGGCATCGAGATCTTCCACCACAGGTAGTCACCCTTCTGGAATCCGCACCGTGCACAATCCGGTCATTCGCTCAGGAATGCCGTTGTTCGGCGCTCGCGATCACACGCCGGGAGGGACGTGGACTGCGATGGTCTTGCCCATGTCGACCTTCGCTCACACACGCGACCGATCATCGAATCGTAGCGATATGACGAATGGTCAACCGTGCGCCCGCAAGCGCGCCGGTCAGTACGCTGAGGCGCGGCGCCGAAAGGGGTGACATGGGAACGGGATACGAGCGATCCTGCTGGTTCACCCTGCCCGCCCAACCGGCCTCCGTCTCCCAGGCGCGACGGGCCCTCGCGGACCATCTGACCTACTGGGGTCTGCCCTACGGGCACGACTTGGGCTACGCCCTCAAGCTGGTCGCCTCCGAACTGATCACCAACTCGGTCGAACACGCCGCCGTGTTGTCGCCGGAGGTATCGGTCACGTGCACCGTGCACGACGGCTGGCTGTGGTTGGGGGTGCGCGACCGTCACCCCTACCGTCCGGTCGCGCTGCTGGAGACGGTCGACGACACATCCGGCCGCGGCCTGCTGATCGTGCGCAACATCGTCACCGAACTGGGTGGCCAGATCCACATCGAGGCGCACCCGGACGGCAAGACCCTGTGGGTGATCCTGCCGTGGCCGGTGGCCTGACGTTCCCACCCGCTTCGTGTCGTCCCCGAAGACCCGAGACATCCGAGGGGTCGGTCGGGGGCTGAATCGCCCCCCATGGGTAAGAGACTTGTACGTCGTCCCACATCTGTTCGACCTCCCGCCGCACACGGCCGCCGGCGTCCTCACGAGGGTGCGCGAGGGCCGGGATGATTTTCCCGGCGTCGCCATCGTGATCGTCGTCATCGCGTCGCCGGCGCAACGATTGCGCTTGCGGCGGCGGAGGACACCATCGGCGGTACGACTGCGTGAACCACCCCGCTCCGGGTTCCTGATGTCGCTCTTACCGGGCCGTTCGTATCGTGACGAAGGGATTCCGGAACCATTCGGCATCGACGCCTCGGGGGTGGATCGCGGCCGCGACCGGCCCGCCGTTCGCCGACGTCGCGGATCACGACGAGGGGTTGCCATCACGGAAAGCCCGCGCACGAGAGCCCGTCGCGGGACATGATTCTGATAACCGGCGGATTGCCGTACGGTGAACGTCCCTCGGAGCGGTGATGAATGGACCGCGTCCACGATTCGAACCGGAACCCGACCCACGGCCGTGCAGACCAGGGGAGGTACATACCGCACATGTCGACATCCGCGGAGGCGCTTCCGGAGCCGGCGCGACCGGGCAGCCCACGAAAGCCCGTCCCGGGCCCGGGCGGCGACGAACCCTCGCCGGCGCGCGCCCACCCCGCGCACCTCGAACCCGAACACCCGCACCACGGCGCGGTTCTCGGCGCCGCGCGGCACGTCGGACCCGGCGACCGCGCCACGCACGACCCGCTGCTCGACCCGGCGCCCGCGCGCGCCGCCGATCACGCGGCCATCGAGAACCTGTTGCGCTGTCGCATCCGCGAGAGCGGTACCGCGGTGCCGGCGGACGGGCCGTTACGACTCCCGCTGCCCGCGACCGCCAGCACCGTCGTCGCCCCGATCCTGTACCGCTCCGAGACCGGCATGCATCGCTTCGGCCCGATCCGGTTGAGCAGCGGCGTCGCGCTCGACGCGACCACACTGGCGGTACTGCTCGCGATAGAGGCCGCACACGGACGCGTCGGCTCGATCACCGCGATCGCCGACATGACCGACCGGGTGATCGACTCGACCCGGCGGATCGCGCACCACCTCGCCGAACGCCGCAAGGTGCCCGAGGACGTTCCCGGAACGACACCGTTCCTGAACACCGAGCAGTCGATCGTCCTCGGCCACCCGATGCACCCCTCGCCGGCGTCCCGACAGGGCATGTACGGTCCCTCGTCGCCGCGCTATTCACCGGAGTTACGGGGCGCGTTCCCGTTGCACTGGTTCGCCGTCGACCCCTCGGTCGCGGTCCACGACGGCGACCTCGGCCGGCCCGTGCCGGTCGTACTCGCCGCACTCGCCGAGGGCGACGTGGACTTCCCACCCGGCATGGTGGCGCTGCCGGCCCACCCGTGGCAGGCCCGCGACGTGCTCAACCGCCCCGGGGTCGCCACCCTCCTGGACCGCGGCCTGCTGCGCGACCTGGGCCCGGGCGGCCCCGCGTGGTCCGCGACCTCGTCACTGCGCACCGTGTACCGCTCCGGTGCGTCCGTGATGCTCAAGACCTCGCTCGGCGTGGAGATCACCAACTCCCGCCGGGAGAACCACCGCGGCGAACTGCGCCGCGGCCTCGCCGTGCACCGCATGCTCGACGCCGGACTCAAACGCGTCATGCACTCCGCGCACCCCGGCTTCGACGTGCTCCGCGACCTCGGTTGGATCGCCGTCGACGTCCCGGGCGGGCGCGGCGAGTCCGGGCTCGAACTCGTGGTGCGGGACAACCCGTTCGGGCCACGCGACCGCGTGCACTGCATCGCGGGGCTCGCCGCGCCGCGCCCTGACCTGCCGCGTGGGCGGTCGATGCTGGCCGACGTGCTGTACACGCTCGCCGCACGCACCGCGACGCCGCTGCGCGAGACCGCCGAGTCGTGGTTCCGCCGCTACCTCGACGTGCTGGTGGCCCCGATCCTGTGGCTGCACGGCGAATACGGCCTGGGCCTGGAGGCGCATCAGCAGAACACGATGGTCGTGCTCGACACCGACGGCCGCCCGATCGGCGGCCGCTATCGGGGCAACCAGGGCTACTACTTCTCGGCCGAACGCGGTGCGCGGCTCGCGCGCTGGCTTCCGGGCGCGGGCCGCGACCTCGGCACGTGGTGTCCCGACCGCGTCATCGACGAACGGCTCGGCTACTACCTCGCGATCAACAACGTGCTTGGCCTGGTCGGCGCGATGGGAGCGCAATGCCTCGCCGACGAACGGGCGTTGATCGCGATATTCCGCGACCGGCTCGTGCGCACCCGCGCCGATCACCCCGCCGGTCGCCCGTTCGTGGACCGCCTCCTCGACGGTGCCACACTGCGGTGCAAGGCCAACCTGCTCACTCGCGTCGCGGGTCTCGACGAGCTCGAAGTCCCGTTGGAGACCCAGTCCGTCTACGTCGACATCCCCAACCCGATCGCGGACGTACGCGGCTGAGCGGTTCTCGTACCACCACAGAGGAGACGGCACGGTGCGCGCGAACGTCACGGTCCTGGCGCTGCACCGGCACGAAGGCGAACCCCTCGAGTACGAGGACGCGGTGTGGGTCGGCGACGGGGCGGGGCGCGGTTTCCTGCCCCCGGCCGGGCCCGCGTGCCGGCGGGCCCGGGTGGATCGGCCGGGCGCGTTGCGGGTCGCGCTCGCGGACGGCGCCGCGGAGAGCCTGCTCGCGCGCCGCTGGGCCGAGCTCCTGGTCCGCGCGTGCGGCGGGGCGCCCACGCCGCTCCTGTGCGGCGGCGCGGGATTCGCCGAGGTCCTCGCCCGCGCGGCGGACCGGTGGCCGGACCTGACGAAGCGCTACCTGGTCGAGCGGGACCGGCGCGGGATGCCGGTACAGCCGTACGAGTTGCGCAAGTTGGAGCGGGGCGCGCACGCGTCCGCGGTCCTCGCCGCGCACCTGGCGCCGCACCCGTGGCTGTCCGGGCGGGGCCAGTGGGCGGCGGCTGTGCTCGGCGACGCCTACCTCTTCCAGGTCCGCGGGGACCGGTTGTGGCGGGTGTTCCCCACGTCCCGGCGGACCGACATCGCGACCAGCAACGGCGCGGACCCGACCGCCGTCGCCCGCCGGGTGCGCTGCGCGCGGGGTACGTGGACCGACCGCGATCTGCTCTACCTCGCCAACGACACCGCGGGCGCGTGGTTCCTGCGTACCGCGCTCGTCGGCGGCCGCCCATGGGACGAATTGCGCGAGCCGGCCGCGGGCAGCCCACCGGAGCTGGCCCGTTGGGTCGCCGCACGGCGCCGGGCGGGCGTGCTCGAGGACGGGGACGTGACCATCGTGCGGATCGACCCGAGGATCGACCCGGCCCGGCCGCCGGCGGACCGGAACGCGGCGCGCGACGTTCCGAACGCCCCCGCGAGCGACTTCGAGTAGGCCCGGCCCCTTTCCGGCAGCGCCCGACGGCGGTGAGCACGCGGCCGACCGGCCGCGCTCGCCCGCACCTGCCGGAGCCGCCACGCCAACGCGACGGGCGGCGGTGGGCCGGGACCGCGTGCGCGCGGTCCCGGCCCGTCGTGCGCCCGCGAGGGCGATCGAGCCGGCGGGCGCCCTGGTCCTCCCATACGCTGCCCCACTGCCCGGTCGTGCCCGGCGTCTCGCCGCGCGTCCACCATTCGGCTTGCCCCGTGCGGTTGTTCCGCGGGACCGTGTCGCCCTTGGTGTGGGTCATCGACTCGGTCCCCGTGGGGTCGGTCGACCGGCGGCTCGCGCCGATCGCGAACGTGATCGACGGCTGAAGAGCATCCGAGAGGCGGGCAAAGCGCCCCGGGTTGTCCACAGACGCCGAGTTGTCCACAGGGCCGATGCGTCCGCACCACGTCTCCCGAGGGCGGAGCAGGATCCGGGAATGGATCAGGCGGTACGAGTCTTGCGGGGGTTGGCATGGCAGAACGACGGAGTGGTGACGCGGGAGCGGGCGGCGGCGGCCGGGGTCTCCGGGCGGGTGTGGCGCACGCTCGTGCGCGATGGGCGGGTGCGCGAACTCGCGCGGGGAGTGGGGCTCGTCGATGCCGATCGATGTGCGCTCTCGCCGCGCGGGCTGTTGCGCGCCGGGCTCGCGGCCTATGGGGAGCGGGCCGTGGCTGTGCTGCACAGTGCGGCGCACGTGCACGGGATGCGTGGCGTGCCGCGCGTGGAGTGTGTGCACGTCGCGACGCCCGACACCGCCTCGCGTCGTGGTGGACCGGGGATCGTCGCGCATCGGCAGCGGTTGCGGAGCGACGAGATCGTGACGGTGGACGGCTTCCCCGTGACGACGCCCGTGCGTACGCTCGCCGACCTCGTGCCGCGGCTGCCGGCCGAGGAGGGGCTCGCGGTGCTCGACTCGGCATTGCACCTGGGATTGGTCGGGGCCGAGGAACTCGTGGCGGTGGAGCGGGCGGTGGCGGGTCGACCCGGGGCCGGGCGGGTGCGGCCGCTGCTCGCGATCGCGGACGCGCGGTCCGAGAGCCCGCTGGAGTCGCGGGTGCGGCTCGACTGCGTCCGAGGCGGGGTCGCGCCGGACGCGCTGCAGCACGAGGTCGCGTTGCCCGGCGGCGGGCGGGCGCGCGTGGATCTCGCCTGGCTGACCGGATTGCGGCCGGTGTTCGCCGAGGCGGACGGTGCGGATGCGCACTCGCGGCCCGACGCGCTGTTCCGGGATCGGGCGCGGGCCAACGAACTCGCTTTGGAGGGCGCGCTCGTGCTGCGCTTCACCTGGCACGACACGTTGCGGCGCGGGCGGGTGGCGGCGCTCGTACGGCGCGCGTTCCAGGCGTGAGGCGCACGGCCGCCGCGGGACTATCCGGTGACGCGGACCTTCTCCAGCGCCAGCAGGCGCTGCTTGCGCGGCAGCCCGCCCGCGTAGCCGGTCAGCGTGCCGTCCGCGCCGATCACCCGGTGGCAGGGGATCACGATGCTGATCGGGTTGCGGCCGTTGGCGAGCCCGACCGCACGCGACGCCGTGGGTTGGCCGAGGAACTTCGTGGCAAGCGCGCCGTAGGACATGGTGCGCCCGTACGGGATCGTGGTCAGAGCCGACCAGACCTTGAGCTGGAAGGCCGTGCCCGTCGGCGCCAACGGCAGGTCGAACTCGCGCAGTTCGCCGGCGAAGTAAGCGCGCAGCTGCGCCTGCGCCTCGGTGAACGCGCCGGGGTCGGGTACCCAGTCGGCGCCCGGGGTCGCGGCCATGTAGAGCGCGGTGAGCGACTCGCCGTCGCCGATGAACAGCAGCTCGCCGACCGGGGAATCGGCGACCGTGTACCGGGGCGGACCCGCGAGGGGAGCATTGAAGGCCATCGGCGGCACGTTCGGTTCGGGCGCCTCGACGGCCTCGAACAGGGCGTCCTGGTTCATGCGACTTCCTTCGCCGAGACGGTGGGTGCTGCGGACAGGCTCGCCCACAGGTGGTGCAACGCGTACGAGCGCCACGGGGACCACGACTGCGCGTCCGAGACGGGCACGTCCAGTCGCGCGAGCGCGTGCTTGACACCCAGATCGGTCGGCAGGAACACGTCCGGATCGCCGAGTGCCCGCAACCGAATGTACGACGCCGTCCAGGGACCGATGCCCGGAAGGGCCAACAGCGCGGCCTCCGCGGCCGGGCGGTCCACGCCCGGGTCGAGCCGGACCGCCCCCGACGCGAGCGCTCCGGTGAGCCCGAACAGCGCCTTCTTGCGCGCCATCGGCATCGGCAGATCGGCCGGATCCGCGCCCGCCAGCGCGGCCGCAGTCGGGAAGGCGTGAGTGAGGGTGCCTTGCGGGGCGGCCAGCGGTTTGCCGTACAGCGCGGTCAGTCGGCCCGCGACGGTGCGCGCGCCGGCGACCGAGACCTGCTGGCCGAGCACGGCCCGCACGGCGAGTTCGTCGGGGTCCACGTGACCCGGCGAGCGCAGTCCGGGCAGGGCCCGCACCAGCGCGCCGAGTCCGCCGTTGCCATGCCCGCCGCGGCCCAGGGCCTCGTCGACCGCGAGCGGATCCGCGTCCAGGTCCAGCAGTCGACGGCAGCGCTGCACCGCGGCGCCCAGGTCGCGCAGGTCGGCGAGGACGAGCCTGCACCACACCCACGACGGGCCGGGCGAGAGCTCGACCACGCCGGAGCCGTGCGGCAGCGACAACACCCTGCGATACACGCCGTCCACGTACTCCTCGACGCCCGGCACCGCGCGCAGGCCCAGAAAGTCCAGCGCGTGCCGAAGCGCGATCGGCTCGCGGTAGGGCAGGCGCAACCGGATCTCGCCCGGTTCGACGCCGCGCGCGCCGGACCGTCCGCGCACCTCCGACGGCGTGCGGCCGAACACCTCGCGCACGGTGTCGTTGAACTGTCGCACGCTGGCGAACCCGGCCGCGAACGCGACCTGCGCGATCTGCAGGTCCGACGTCTCGAGGAGCACCCTGGCCGTCTGCGCCCGGCGGGCCCGGGCGAGTGCGAGCGGCCCCGCGCCGACCTCGGCCATCAGCAGCCGGTTCAACTGCCGGTCGCTGTAGCCGAGCCGGCCCGCCAGGCCGCCGACGCCCTCACGGTCCACGACGCCGTCCGCGATCAGGCGCATCGCCCGACCGACCACGTCGGCGCGGACGTCCCACTCCGGCGAGCCCGGCGAGGTGTCCGGACGGCAGCGCTTGCAAGCCCGGAACCCGGCCGCCTGCGCGGCTGCCGCCGACGGGTAGAACCGGGCGTTCTCGCGCTTCGGCTTGACCGCGGGGCAACTCGGCCGGCAGTAGATGTCGGTGCTCGTGACACCCATGTAGAACCAGCCGTCGAATCGACTGTCCCTGCTGCTGCACGCTCGGTAGCACTGCTCGTCGTCCATCACATCGACCAGTGTCACTCGATCGCACGGCCGGGGCCGGCGGGAATCCGACATCAGGGTCGAACGCCCGCCGGCGCCGCGGGGCGGCCCTACAGCCCCCGGATCAGCCCGTTGCGGAAGAGGTCCACGAAGATCGCGTGGTCGGCACGGGCCCGCGCGCCGTAGGCGTGCGCGAAGTCGACGAGCGAGGCCGTGAAGCCCGCCTCGTCGCGCTCGATCGCCTCGCGGATCGCGTCCTCGGTCGAGAACGGCACGAGCGTGTGGCCGCTCTCCTCGTCCGCGACCGCGTGCATCGTCGCGGTGGCCCGGCCGAGGTAGTCCACGACCTCGGCGATCGTGTCCTCCTCGTTCAGGTCCGACCAGTCCAGGTCGTTCGCGTACGGGGAGACCTCGGCCACGAGCTGCCCGACCCCCTGGATGTCGGTGTAGCCCAGCCACGGGTCCGCGTGCGCCTGCAGGGCGCGCTGCGAGATGACCGTGCGGTGGCCCTCGTGCTCGAAGTACGACCGCACCTCGGGGTCGGTGACGTGGTGGCTCACCGACGGCGTCTGGCCCTGCTTCATGTACAGGATCACGTCGTTCTCCAGCGCCTCCGTGTTCCCCTCGATGAGCAGGTTGTACGACGGCAGGCCGGCGCTGCCGATGCCCACTCCGCGCCGCCCCACAACGTCCTTGACTTCGTAGGTGTCCGGGCGCTGCCGGGTCGCGGGGGGAAGCGTCTCCAGGTAGCGCCCGAACGCCTCCAGGACCGTCGCCTTGACGTCGTCCGGCAGCTCGAACGCGCCGCCCGACATCGCGAACCGGCGCTCGTGGTCGACCACCGCGGTCTGCGTCTCCAGGAGCCCGATCCGGGTCTGCAGGCGCGCCCGCTGGAGCACGTCGAGCAACGGGCCGTCGGTGGTCGTCAGCGTCAGCGCGGCCTCCTGCGGCGTGGTCTTGTCGGTGAGCAGCCGCAACTGGTCCAGGTAGGCCGCGCCGTAGCGCGTCACCAGCGCCGCGATCGCGTCGTCGCTGAGCGCCTTGCCATGCCCGATCAGCGCGAGGCTGGCCGCGAACCGCTTGACGTCCCAGGTCCACGGCCCGACATAGGCCTCGTCGAAGTCGTTGACGTTGAACACGAGCTTGCCGTCCGCGTTCATGTACGTGCCGAAGTTCTCCGCGTGCAGGTCGCCGTGGATCCACACACGCGATGTGCGTTCGTCCAGGAAGGGGTCCTCGTGCTCGTCCAGGTCGGCGTAGAACAGGCACGCCGTGCCCCGGTAGAACGCGAACGCCGAGGCAGCCATCTTGCGGAACTTCACCCGGAAGGCCGCCGGGTCGCCGTCGATCAGCGCGCCGAAGGCCCGCTCGAAGACCTTCAGGATGTGCTGCGCGCGCTCTTCCGGATCCGCCGGACCGTAGGCCGCGTAGCCGCCCTCGAAGCCCACGCCGCCCAGACCGATCCCTATGCCCTCGGCCATCGCGACCGCCTCCCTCAAGATCCGGGGGCCGGCAGGACCCCGTGCCAGGATTCCAGACGGGCGGACGCGGACGACATCGAGCCCCCGGAGCGTGAGGGGGGAGTCAGAGGCGCCCGGGGGCTCGACATCAGGCGCCTGCCCGGCCGACGGTGAGTCATGCCCGAACAGGCGCCGGGGATTGTCGCCGTCGCTACGATCCCGAGCCGCTGCCCCGGGACGATGGCACGTCGCCCGGCCCCGGCGGGATCTCGACCGGCGTCCTCGTCGTCGGAACCCGCGGCCACGGGCTCGTGCTCGTGCTCGTGCTGGGCGAGGCCGAGCCGTGCTTGTCGGGGTCGGCGGCCTTGTCGGGCGCGGCGGCCTGGTAGCTGAACCCGGGTGCCTCCTGCTGGGCCTTCATGTTGTCCTCGGTGTTCACCCACACTCGCCAGGCGGGGTCGAGCGCGAGCTCGCGCAGCCACGCGATCTCCAGTATCGGCGTGTCCCGGCCGGGTTGCCCCTTCTCCTCGCGCGAGGCGATCTCGTCGATGAAGACCACGGTGCCGTCGGGGCGCAGCGCTCGCGCGGACCACTGCTTGGGTCCTCGACCCGAGGGGCCGGGCTTGTCGTCGGCGCGGTTCGCCTCGGTGTCCGGCGCGGCGGGGTACACCCAGTTCTTGTTCAGCAGCACTCGCGTTCCGTCGGGCAACTTGTCGTCCCAGCACTCGGCGAGGGTGCCTTCGGTCGACGGGCACACGAAGTTGCCCGGACCCTCGGCGGTTTGTTCCACCGACACCGAGATCAACGTGGGCCCCTGCGAGTCCTCGAGGATCATCGAGACCGACGAGCCCACGCTGTACAGCTGACCGTCGTACCTGTTGGTGTGGTCCGCGCCGGTGTACGAGTACCGCATCGGACCCTGGGGCATCCGCTGCAGGAGCGTCTTCAACAGCAGCGGCGGCTTCGCGGGCTCCAGCCCGGGCGGCACGGGGAGCGTCGGCCGTGCCTTGGGCGTCGCGGTGGGCGGAAGCGGGGAGACCTCGGCCGACGTGCTTGCCGGGCCCGCCACCTTCCCGCCGTTCTCCTGCCCGCTCGCGATCGTGAACAGGGCCGTGCTCGCCACGGCGACCACAGCCGCGGCCGAGACGCCCACCTGGACTCGGCGTACCAGTTTCATTCGTCGGCCCCGAGCGATACCGCCCGTCACCAACCCCGCCGGGGGGACCAACCCCGACGCCGACGCCCGCAGCGCGGCCGCCAGCTCATTCTCGTCAGACCCCATAGACCTACTGTCTCCTCGACATCCGTGTGACCACAGGTCGTACTGCTCACCAGCCGTACGGCCGTGCCGGCGGTGTACTCAGTGACGCCTCATGCGGCGGAGAGCCATCCCGTCTCGCTCCCGAGCACGCTCCGCAACTTCTCCAGGGCCCGCATGGACCTGCTGCGCACGGCCCCTTCGGACACACCCATCTGCCGCGCCGTCTGTTCCACGCTGAGGTCCTCCCAATACCGGAGCACCAACACCGCGCGGTCCTTCGCCGGCAGTTCGGCCAGGCTCTTGAGGAGCGTCAGCCGCAAGGCCTGGTCGTCCTCGGGGCCCGAGCCCTCGGGCAGGTCGGCATAGGGCTGCTCGGTGCTGCTCAGCCGGCGCCGGTGGGACAGGTAGGTACGCGTCAACACGGTGCGCGCGTACGCCTCCGGGCTGTCCGCCCGACTCACCCGCTTCCAGGCCCGGTACAACTTGCCCAGCGTCGTCTGCACGAGGTCCTCGGCGAGATGCCAATCGCCACACAGCAGCCAGGCCGTCCGGAACAGCCGACCGCTGCACGCGTTGGCGAACTCCAGGAAATCGGCCGGCTCAGCGTCGAAGCCCGCCATAGGCCCTCCTCGTCCCTACGCGCCCTCGCGCGTACCCACCCCATTGACGCGACGGACCCCCCGGCACGTCACACGTTCTCGCGAACAACTCGCAGACAATACGAAACCGCAGCTCATGGGCCATTGGAGGGGTTGTCCGGGAGGGCCGCGAGTCGGCCCGTAGCCTGGGCCGCGATCGAACACCATCGATCCCGCAGCCCCTGCGGACCGGAACCCGGAACGCGGGGGGCCGAACGAGCCAGGGGAGTCGACGTGACGCCGGATGTCAACGATGTGGACCGCTTCAGCACGAAGACCCGGTCGTGGGTGGACGAGGCCATCCGCAAGGTGAGCGCCGACGCGAACCGCTCCGCCGACACCCACCTGCTCGTCTACCCGCTGCCCGCGGATTGGGGCATCGACCTCTACCTCAAGGACGAGTCGACCCACCCCACCGGCTCGCTCAAGCACCGCCTCGCCCGCTCGCTCTTCCTGTACGCCCTGTGCAACGGGTGGATCGAGGAGGGCACCACCGTGATCGAGGCGTCCTCGGGCTCCACGGCGGTCTCCGAGGCGTACTTCGCCAACCAGATCGGCCTGCCCTTCGTCGCGGTCATGCCCCGCACGACCAGCCCCGAGAAGATCGAGCTGATCGAGTTCCACGGCGGCCGATGTCACCTCGTCGACGACGCCTCCACGGTGTACGACGTCTCGCGCGCGCTCGCGGCCGAGTCCGGCGGCCACTTCATGGACCAGTTCACGTACGCCGAGCGCGCGACCGACTGGCGGGGCAACAACAACATCGCCGAGTCGGTGTTCGAGCAGATGTCCGAGGAGCGGCACCCCATCCCCGAGTGGATCGTGGTCGGCGCCGGCACCGGCGGCACCAGCGCGACCATGGGCCGCTACGTCCGCTACCGCCGCCACCACTCCAAGATCTGCGTCGTCGACCCGGAGAACTCGGCGTTCTTCGACGGATGGCGCACGCACGACCCGTCCCACACCGAGGCGTGCTCGTCGCGGATCGAGGGCATCGGCCGCCCGCGCGTCGAGGCCAGCTTCATCCCGAACATCGTCGACCGGATGATCAAGGTGCCCGACGCCGCGTCGGTCGCGGCCATGCGCGAGCTGCACCGCCGCACCGGCCACAAGGCCGGCGGCTCGACCGGCACCAACCTGTGGGGCGCCCTGCGCCTGGTCGCCGAGATGCGCGCCGCGGGTCGCACCGGCTCGGTGGTGACCCTGTTGTGCGACGGCGGCGAGCGCTACGCGCACTCCTACTACTCGGACGAGTGGTTGGCGGGACAGGGCCTGGACCTTACGCCGTACGAGCAAACCCTGAGCGACTTCCACGCGACGAGCCGATGGTGCTGAGCGAGCGGCCGTAGGCTGGCGGTCGCAGGTCAACCGAGGAGGAGTACAGGATGAGCGGGGCGGGGAACGTCGTCTTCGACAAGCGCGAGCAGTTGGACAAGATCCAGAGCGGTCTGCTGCCGGGCGAAACGATCATCGCGGTCTACGACGCCAAGGGTGTCGGCACGGGCTTCATCGGCCTGACGGATCGCCGCGCGATCCTGCAGGACAACTCCTTCGTCGGCAAGAAGATCGCGATCACCAGCGTGCCGTACTCGAAGATCAGCAGCGTCAGCATGGTCTCGAACAAGTCGTTCACCGGCTCGTACCTGAGTTCGAGTGAAATAGCGATCCACGTCGGCACGCACACCTACAGCGTCGAGTTCCGCAGCGACGACAAGGGTCGGCACGTCCATGACGTGATCCTCCACTACATCATGCGGTGATCCGGTGGCGGACCCGGCCCGGGCCCGGGGCGGCCCCGAGCCGCGCGTTCACCGCGCGGCCGGGGTCCCGCCGCGCAGCGGCAGCCCGGCCGCCCGGTAGATGGAGTCCATGACGCGCAGCGTCGGCACCGCGTCCGACGCCGGCGTCAGCGGCGGCTCGCCCGACCGGATAGCGTCCGCGAACGCCTGCAACTGCAAGCGGTACGTCGGCGTCCGCGCGGCCTGGCCCAGGTGCTCGCGCCGCTTGCGCCCGCCGACGTCGACCGTGAACCGGTGCGGCAGGTGCGGCATCACGTAGTTCCGCACCCGCATCTCGCCCCGCGTGCCCACCACGTGCGCGCCGATGTCGAGCACGCGCCGCGACAGCATCGACGCGTGCACGACGCCCGTCGCGCCGCCCGGCAGCCGCAGCCGCGCCGAGATCGCGCGGTCGATCCGCCGGTCCGCGGGCACGGTCAGCGCCTTGGCGTCGAGCACCTCGATCGGGTCCGCCCCGTCGTCGCCCGCGAGCAGCCGCATCACGTGCACGGCGTAGCACCCGCCGTCCATCAGCGCGCCGCCCGCGAGGTCGTACCGGTAGCGGATGTCGCCCAGGAGCGGCAGCGGGAAGCACATCGCCGTCGTGATCCGCCGGATCTCGCCGAGCTCGCCGTCGTCCAGGATCTCGCGCATCCGCTTGGCGAGTGGGTGATAGCGGTAGTGGAACGCCTCCATCGCGACCAGGCCGGTGCGCTTGGCGGCGTCCGCGATCTCCTGCGCCTCGGCCTCGTTGGCGGCCATCGGCTTCTCGCACAGCACGTGCTTGCCGGCCTCCAGGGCCCGGATCGTCCAGTGCGCGTGCAGCCCGTTGGGCAGCGGGATGTACACCGCGTCCAGTTCCGGGTCCGCGATCAGCGCGTCGTAGGACGCGTGCACGCGTGGGATGCCCTGGCGGCGCGCGAACGTGTCGGCGCGGGCGGGGTCGCGCGCGGCGGCGGCGGCGACCTGTACCTCCGGGAGCAGCCGCGCCGGCTTGACCAGTGCGGCGGGCGCGATGCGAGCCGCGCCCAGAACGCCGATCCGGATCCGCTTCATGGCGTCATCCCCCTCGTCGCACCCACCCGATGTGCCCGCGTCGTGTGCCGTACAGGACTCGCTGTCCCGCATGTTAGGGGCGTGCGCACGCGCGTGGGGAAGATCGCGCGCAGGAATCCGCCGCGGAAGGGTTGGTGTGCGTGTGGCGGGTACCCGCACGGATGAGTCGGGGCCTAGACTAGACTTGTCTTGACATCAAGATACCTGCGGGGCGCAGACCCCGGCATCCCCTGCTTAGGGTCACCTTGCTTGGCGTACGTCGAGTGGGTGTCGGCAGGATGCGGGAGAAACGCACAAGATCAAGGGAGACCGTCGTGTCCGCGAACAGCTTCGACGCTCGCTCCACCCTGAACGTGGGTGACGAGTCGTACGAAATCTTCCGGCTGGACAAGGTGGAGGGCAGCAAGCGCCTCCCCTACAGCCTGAAGGTCCTGCTGGAGAACCTGCTCCGCACGGAGGACGGTGCGAACATCACCGCCGACCACATCCGTGCCCTGGGCGGCTGGGACGCGAAGGCCGAGCCGAGCGAAGAGATCCAGTTCACGCCGGCGCGCGTGATCATGCAGGACTTCACCGGCGTGCCGTGTGTCGTGGACCTCGCCACGATGCGCGAGGCCGTCAAGGCCCTCGGCGGCGACGCCTCCCGGATCAACCCGCTCGCGCCCGCCGAGATGGTCATCGACCACTCGGTCATCGCCGACGTGTTCAACCGTCCCGACGCGTTCGAGATCAACACGGACATCGAGTACGGCCGCAACAAGGAGCGCTACCAGTTCCTGCGCTGGGGCCAGACCGCGTTCGACGAGTTCAAGGTCGTACCGCCGGGCACCGGCATCGTGCACCAGGTCAACATCGAGCACCTGGCCCGCACGATCATGGTCCGCAACGGCCAGGCGTACCCCGACACCTGCGTCGGCACCGACTCGCACACCACGATGGTCAACGGCTTGGGCGTGCTCGGCTGGGGCGTCGGCGGCATCGAGGCCGAGGCCGCGATGCTCGGCCAGCCGGTCAGCATGCTGATCCCGCGCGTGGTCGGCTTCAAGCTCTCCGGCAAGGCGCAGCCGGGCGTCACCGCCACGGACGTCGTGCTGACGATCACCGACATGCTGCGCAAGCACGGTGTGGTCGGCAAGTTCGTCGAGTTCTACGGCGACGGCGTCGGCTCCGTGCCGCTCGCCAACCGCGCCACCATCGGCAACATGTCGCCCGAGTTCGGCTCGACCTGCGCGATCTTCCCGATCGACGCCGAGACGATCACCTACCTGCGGCTGACCGGCCGCGACGAGCAGCAGCTCGCGCTGGTCGAGGCCTACGCCAAGGCCCAGGGCCTGTGGCACGACCCGAGCCACGAGCCGGAGTACTCGGAGTACATCGAGCTCGACGTCTCCACCGTCGTCCCCTCCATCTCCGGTCCCAAGCGCCCGCAGGACCGCGTCGTGCTGGCCGAGGCCAAGAACCGCTTCCGGGACGTGCTCTCGGACTACGTCACCGAGAACAACGGCGACGAGAGCGGCATCGAGTCCTTCCCGGCCTCGGACGCGCCCACCCCGTCCAACGGTCGCGCGCACAAGCCGACCAAGGTCGTCGGCGACGACGGCGTCGAGTACGAGATCGACCACGGCGCGGTCGTGATCGCCTCGATCACCTCGTGCACGAACACCTCGAACCCGTCGGTCATGATCGGCGCCGCGCTGCTCGCGAAGAAGGCCGTCGAGAAGGGCCTCACCCGCAAGCCGTGGGTCAAGACGACGCTGGCCCCCGGGTCCAAGGTCGTCAGCGACTACTACGAGAAGGCCGGCCTGACCCCGTACCTGGACAAGGTCGGCTTCGCGCTCGTCGGCTACGGGTGCGTGACCTGCATCGGCAACTCCGGCCCGCTGCCGGAGGAGGTCTCCAAGGCGGTCAACGACGCCGACCTCGCGGTCGTGTCGGTGCTCTCGGGCAACCGCAACTTCGAGGGTCGGATCAACCCCGACGTCAAGATGAACTACCTGGCCTCGCCGCCGCTGGTCATCGCGTACGCGCTCGCGGGTTCGATGGACATCGACATCACCACCGAGCCGCTGGGCCTGGACCCCGAGGGCAAGCCGGTCTACCTCGCGGACATCTGGCCGACCGACGAGGAGATCGCCGACGTGGTGGCCTCCGCGATCGACCAGGACATGTTCATCGACCGCTACGCGGACGTCTTCGCGGGCGACTCGCGCTGGCAGTCGCTCGAGATCCCCACCGGCGCCACGTTCGAGTGGGACCCGCAGTCGACCTACGTGCGCAAGCCCCCGTACTTCGACGGCATGAAGATGGAGCCGACCCCGGTCGTGGACATCGCCGGCGCGCGGGTGCTCGCCAAGCTCGGCGACTCGGTCACCACGGACCACATCTCGCCGGCCGGTTCGATCAAGGGCGACAGCCCGGCGGGCAAGTACCTCGCCGAGAACGGCGTCGAGCGCAAGGACTTCAACTCGTACGGCTCGCGCCGCGGCAACCACGAGGTGATGATCCGCGGCACGTTCGCGAACATCCGCCTGCGCAACCAGATCGCGCCGGGCACCGAGGGCGGCTTCACGCGTGACTTCACGCGGGCCGACGCCCCGGTCGCGACGATCTACGACGCGTCGGTGAACTACCAGGCCGCCGGCATCCCGCTGGTCGTCCTGGCGGGCAAGGAGTACGGCTCGGGCTCGTCCCGCGACTGGGCGGCCAAGGGCACGTCGTTGCTGGGCGTGCGGGCCGTGATCGCCGAGTCGTACGAGCGCATCCACCGCTCGAACCTGATCGGCATGGGCGTCATCCCGCTGCAGTTCCCGGCCGGCCACACGGCTGCGACGCTGGGCCTCACCGGCGAGGAGACCTTCGCGTTCGAGGGCATCACCGCGCTGAACGAGGGCCGCACCCCCAAGACCGTCAAGGTCACCACGGACACCGGCGTCGAGTTCGACGCAGTCGTGCGCATCGACACCCCCGGCGAGGCGGACTACTACCGCAACGGCGGCATCATGCAGTACGTGCTGCGTTCGCTCGTGAACAAGGGCTGACCGCCGCACCGGGCAGCCGCACGGCACAACCGCACCACGGCACCGGGTCGGGTCCCTTCGGGGGCCCGGCCCGGTGTTCGTCCGGTCCGGGGCCGAGCCCGATCGCCCCGCTGTCGGGCGTTGGCGCGGCCGGTTGGTTTCCCAACCGGCCGCAGCGTCAGTTTTGCGCCCGCCCCATGCGGGCGACAGGGCTAGACCGCCGGTTCACCCAAAAGAGGGAACGCGCGGATCGCGCCGACGACCTCGCCGGCGCCGTACACCGGCGCCTGCGCGAACGGGGCCAGCGCCTGCTCGTCCGCGCCCATGCGCCACAGCAGTGCCGCCATCGCGACCACCCCGGCCCGCACGCCGCCGTCCGCGATCTTGATCGCGGCGCCCCGTCCGTCCGCCAGGCCCACCGCGAACACCGCCTCCGCGCCGTCCTTCGCGAGCAGGCCCGGTACCGCCCGCATCAGGTTCGTCACGTCGCGACCGGTGCCTGCGACCCATTCCGGGTGCGCGCGCATCGCGTCCGCGATCCGCCGTTCGGGGGTCCCCGCGGCCGCGCCCGCGAAGCGGCCGTACGACCGCGCCAGGCCCGCGAGCGAGATCGCGAACAGCGGCGCGCCGCACCCGTCGACGCCGGCGGCCGCGACCGGTTCGCCGGCGACGTCCTCGACCGCCCGGCGGACGGCCTTCTGCAGCGGGTGGTCCGGGGCGAGGTAGTCCTCAATCGACCAGCCGTTGTGCACGCACGTGAGCAGCATCGCGGCGTGCTTGCCCGAGCAGTTCATCGCGATCCGCTCGGGCCCGTTGCCCGCCGCCAGCCACGCGTCTCGCTGCGCCGCGCCGAGCGGCAGGTCCGGTACGCAGCGCAGCGCGCTCTCGGACAGGCCCGCCCGCGCCAGGATCCGCCGGGTCCCGTCGAGGTGGAATGCCTCGCCCGAGTGGCTCGCGCACGCGAGGGCGAGCAGTTCACCGTCCAGATCGAGCCCGTTGCGCAGCATGGCGAGGCCCTGGAACGGCTTGTTGGCCGAACGCGGGAACATCGCCGCGTCCACCGCGCCGTGCCCCTCGACCACCGAGCCGTCGGCGCCCGTCAGCACGGCCGTGCCGTGGTGCACCGACTCGAGGAAGCCGTTCCGCCACACACCGACCACCGGTATGTGGGCGAACGCGGCCTCGTCGCCGGGGTGGGCAGCCTGATTCACGGATCCTCCAGAAAAAATCGAACAGGGGTCGAACGGGATCGAACACGGCGCCGGGCGGGGCCGGGCAAGGGTCGAGCGGGGTCGGGCGGCGCCCGAGCAGGACTCGAACGAAGGAGCGGGGCGCCCCCCTCCATGATCCATAGTGCATTTCAAGCCAACCACCGCGCATAATCGAACATATGTACGGCAATGGCGAGCGAGACACCCCGGCATGGGAGCAGCCGGGCCGCTTCACGCGTGGGAGGCCGGGGAAGACGGCCGAACCCGGGCCGCGCGGGAAGGACGGGATCGCGCCGCCGGGCTGGCCGCGGGGCGTTCGGCCACCCGGTGCACCGGGCTGGGAGCCCACGGCCGTCGCCTGGCTGTACGACCTGTGCCCGCCCGGCTATCGAAGCCACGAGGTGCTGCGCAGGTACCCCCTCCTGCTGGCCCGGATGGCGCGCCAGCACGTCGAGGCCGCGCTCGCCGCCGCCCGCCACGGCTACGGCACGGCGCGGGTGGATCTCAAGGAGGCGGTGCCGGTGCACGCGTTGGAGGCGGCGCTGCGGATGTACGAGTACGAGGGCTCGCGCGCGGCGGCCACCGAGCGCGCCGTTCGACTCGTCGAGGAGGCGCTGGGGGGCGAGCGCTGGGAGCCCCGCCTGTGACATGCGCGACCTCGGTGCGACGTGGACGACCACCGGCGCGACGCGGACGACCGCCGGTGTGACGCGCGCGACTTCGGCGGCGGCGAGGGTGTCGCTCCGAGGCGCGCAAGCCGCTCGGGGTGGGGGCGAAAGGGGTGTTTGTAACGTTCCATGCATCCCGTGCGTACGGAAGGGCGAATAGAGGCCCGATCGTGACGCTTGCGTTCAGGTTTGACTCTTCTGCGTGAGCGAACGGCGCAATAGAGTTCAGGACTTGCACACAAGAAGTGCGCCAGATACACCGGGGCGAGGGGATCGCAGATGTCCGACGGCACGACGGGGGCCCACTTCCGGGAGGCCCAGTCGCCGGGACCGCACTCGTCCGGGTCCCAGTCCTCGCTGCATCGGGCCAACCTCGATCGAGTGCTGCACGCGGTCCGCATGGCCGGAGCGCTCACCCAGGCCGAGATCGCCAGGAGCACGGGGCTCTCCGCCGCCACGGTGTCGAACATCGTACGGGAGTTGAAGGCCCTCGACATGGTCGAGGTGACCCCCACGTCCTCCGGCGGCAGGCGGGCCCGCAACGTCTCGCTCAGCCGGGCCTCCGGCGTCGTCGTCGGCATCGACTTCGGTCATCGACACCTGCGCGTCGCGATCGGCGACTTCGCGCACCGCGTGCTGGCCGAGGAACACGTCCCGATCGACGTCGACGCCTCCGCGGACGAGGGCTTCGCGCTCGCCGACCGCCTGCTCGGCGTCCTCCTGGAGCGCGCCGACGCGGTCCGCGGCGAGGTCACCGGCGTCGGCCTCGGCGTGCCCGGCCCGATCGACATCGACACCGGCGCGCTCGGCTCGACCACGATCCTGCCGGGCTGGGTGGGCTGCCACCCGCAACAGGAGATGCAGGACCGACTGGGCCTGCCGGTCCTGGTCGACAACGACGCCAACCTCGGCGCGCTCGGCGAACTCGTCTGGGGCGCGGGCCTGGGTTGTACCGAGATGGCCTACCTCAAGGTCTCCGGCGGCGTCGGCGCGGGCCTGGTGATCGGCGGCCGGCTCTACCGCGGCCCCGGCGGCACGGCGGGCGAGATAGGTCACATCACGCTGGACGAGTCCGGACCGGTCTGCCGCTGCGGCAACCGCGGCTGCCTGGAGACCTTCACCAACGCCTCCTACCTCCTGGACCTGCTGCGCGGCAGCCACGGCACCGACCTGACCATCCAGCGGATGATCGAACTCGCCAAGGCCGGCGACGCCGGCTGCCGGCGCGTGGTCGCGGACGCCGGACGGCACGTCGGGGTCGGCGTGGCGAGCCTGACGAACCTGCTCAATCCGCAGCGGATCATCCTCGGCGGAGACCTCGCGGGCGCCGGCGACCTGCTGATCGCGCCGATCGTCGAGTCGGTCGGCCGCTACGCCATCCCCAGCGCGTCGCGCCGGTTGTCGGTGGTGACCGGGTCGCTCGGCGAGCGCGCCGAGGTGCTCGGCGCGATGGCGATGGTGATGAGCGAGATGACGCCCTTCGCGGTCGAACGCACCCCCGAGACGCAGGTCGCCGGCGCCTCTTCGTGACCGGATCGTCACGGATGACGGGCTCGGGTGCCGCGATGCGAACCATCCGGCGGCACGACCACGTCTAGACTCGATGAACGCCTCTCCCGCACGCAGGTCCGCGGGGCGGTGACGGATCCGACGAAGGAGGAACGGGTGGCCCTGCTGGACAGCGTTCGAGGACCCCGTGATCTCAAGGCCCTCTCGCCGGAGCAGCTCGCGCAGCTCTCGGACGAGATCCGCACCTTCCTGGTGGAGTCCGTCTCCAAGACCGGTGGGCACCTGGGCCCCAATCTCGGTGTGGTCGAACTGACGGTCGCCATGCACCGGGTGTTCGAGTCCCCGCGCGACAAGATCCTCTTCGACACCGGACACCAGAGCTACGTCCACAAGATCCTGACCGGCCGCAAGGACGAGTTCGCGCGGCTGCGCCAGGCCGGCGGCCTGTCCGGCTACCCGAGCCGGGCCGAGTCCGAGCACGACGTGATCGAGAACTCGCACGCCTCGACGGTGCTGTCGTGGGCCGACGGTCTCGCCAAGGCGTACCAGGTGCGCGGGCAGACCGACCGGCACGTGGTCGCGGTGATCGGCGACGGCGCGCTGACCGGTGGCATGGCCTGGGAGGCGCTCAACAACATCGCGGCCGCCAAGGACCGCCCGGTGATCATCGTCGTCAACGACAACGAGCGCTCCTACGGTCCCACCCAGGGCGGCCTCGCCGACCACCTCGCGACGCTGCGCACCACCCGCGGCTACGAGCGGTTCCTGGAGTGGGGCAAGGGCGTCCTCGGCCGCACGCCGGTCGTCGGCGGCCCGGTCTACGACATGCTGCACGGCGCCAAGAAGGGCCTCAAGGACGCGGTCGCGCCGCAGGGCTTGTTCGAGGACCTCGGCCTGAAGTACGTCGGCCCGATCGACGGCCACGACGTCGAGGCGGTGGAGACGGCGCTGCGCCGGGCCCGCGGCTTCGGCGGGCCGGTGATCGTGCACTGCATCACCCAGAAGGGCAAGGGCTACGCGCACGCGGTCAACGACGCGGCCGACCAGTTCCATTCGGTCGGGGTGATCAACTCCGAGACCGGCCTGCCGGTGAAGAAGTCCGGCGCGTCGTGGACGTCGGTGTTCGCCGACGAGATGGTCGCGATCGCCGACGAGCGCGAGGACGTCGTGGGCATCACCGCCGCGATGCTGATCCCGGTCGGGCTGCACAAGTTCGCCGCGAAGCACCCCGACCGGGTGTTCGACGTCGGGATCGCCGAGCAGCACGCGGTGACCTCGGCGGCGGGGCTCGCCACCGGCGGTCTGCACCCGGTGGTCGCGGTCTACGCCACGTTCCTCAACCGCGCGTTCGACCAGGTCCTGATGGACGTCGCGCTGCACAAGTGCGGGGTCACGTTCGTGCTCGACCGGTCCGGCGTGACCGGTCCCGACGGTGCGAGCCACAACGGCATGTGGGACATGTCGATCCTCCAGGTCGTTCCGGGCCTGCGGCTCGCCGCGCCGCGCGACGCGGCGCAGGTGCGCGCGCAGGTGCGCGAGGCGATGGACGTCGACGACGCGCCGACCGTGGTGCGGTTCGGCAAGGGCGCGGTGGGTCCCGAGATCGAGGCGATCGGCAAGATCGACGGGATGGACGTGCTGCGCCGTACCGGCCCCGAGCGCAACGGCGGCGGTGAGCACGGCGACGTGCTGATCGTGACGGTGGGGCAGATGGCCGAGGTCGGCATCGAGGTCGCCGACCGGCTCGCCGACCAGGGCATCGTCGCGACCGTGGTCGACCCGCGTTGGGTCAAGCCGGTCCCGACCGCGCTCGCGCCGCTCGCCGCCCGGCACAAGCTGGTCGTGACGATCGAGGACAACGGCCGCGCCGGCGGTGTCGGTTCGGCGATCGCGCAGTCGTTGCGGGACGCGCGGGTGGACGTACCGCTGCGCGACTTCGGCATTCCGCAGGAGTTCCTGGACCACGCGGAGCGCGCCGACATCCTCGCCCGGATCGGGCTGAACGCGCAGGACATCTCGCGCCAGGTGGTCGAGGAGATCGCGTCCAAGACGGCCGACAGCGACACCGAGCAGCACCAGACGCCCGCCTGACCGGGGCGTTTGCCGGGACGGTCTCGGGTTCGTGCGGCGGAGGAACCTCGCGGTTCCCGCCCCACGAACCCGGGACCGTTTCCGTGTGCGGACCGGGATTTGTGCCGGCCCCTCGCCGGGCCCGGCCCTCCCCGCCGACTCTCCCCGTCGACTCGCGTCGCCGACGAGTTCGAAGATCACCCTGACGCGCCGGGGGCGGGTCCCCCACAAACAGGACTGAAAGCCCCGATCATGGCAAGGGTCTCCGCCACCAGGAGGTGCTGCCATGGCCAACGCGTTGTTTCGTACCAAGAACATCGAGCAGTCCATCCAGGACACCGATGTTTCCGAAGGACACGGTCTCCGCCGCGAGTTGACCGCGCTCGACCTGATGGTCTTCGGGGTCGGCGTCGTCGTCGGAACCGGCATCTTCGTCCTCACCGGCACCGCCGCGAAGGACTACGCGGGACCCGCCGTCGCGCTGTCGTTCGTGCTGGCCGGGATCGTCTGCGGGCTCGCCGCGCTGTGCTACGCGGAGTTCGCGTCCACGGTCCCGGTGGCGGGTTCGGCGTACACGTTCTCCTACACGACCCTCGGCGAGCTGCCCGCCTGGATCATCGGGTGGGACCTGATCCTGGAACTCGCCCTCGGCGTCGGGGTGGTCTCGATCGGCTGGTCGGGCTATCTGACCTCGCTGCTTTCGCAGGCCGACATCGAACTGCCCGAGTCGATCACCGCCGCGCCGGGCGACGGAGGGGTGGTCAACCTGCCCGCCCTGCTGCTCGTGCTCGGGGTCGCGGCGGTCCTGGTGTTCGGGATCAAGCTCTCGGCGCGGTTCAACATGGTGATGGTCACGATCAAGCTCGCGATCGTGCTCCTGGTGATCTTCGCGGGCCTGTTCTTCATCAATACCGGCAACTACACGCCGTTCGTGCCCGACTCGCAGCCGCCGGCCTCCGGCGGCGGCGACCTGAAGGCGCCGCTGGTGCAGACCCTGTTCGGGTTCGAACCGCAGATCTACGGCGTGATGGGGATCTTCTCCGGTGCCGCGCTGGTGTTCTTCGCGTACATCGGGTTCGACGTGGTCGCCACCGCCGCCGAGGAGACCAGGAAGCCGCAGCGCGACATGCCGATCGGGATCCTCGGCTCGCTCCTGATCTGCACGATCCTCTACGTCGCGGTAGCGCTCGTCGTCGTCGGCATGCAGCGCTACGACATACTGTCGTCGTCCGCGCCATTGGCGGAGGCGTTCCGATCGGTCGGCAAGGGCTGGATCGCGACGATCATCAGCATCGGCGCGGTCGCCGGACTGACCACCGTGTGCATGATCCTGATGATGGGCCAGAGCCGGGTGTTCTTCGCGATGAGCCGCGACGGGCTGCTGCCGCCGCTGTTCGCGAAGGTGCACCCCAAGTACGGCACGCCGCACGTCAGCACGCTGCTGATCGCCGTGGTGGTGGCCACGATCGCCGGCTTCACCCCGATCCACGAGATCGACGTGATGGTCAACATCGGCACGTTGTTCGCGTTCCTGGTGGTCGCGGCGAGCGTGTTGATCCTGCGGCGGACCCGGCCGGACCTGCCGCGCGCGTTCCGGGTGCCGTTCGTGCCGTGGCTGCCGATCCTGTCGATGTTCGCCACGCTGTGGCTGATGATCAACCTCAGCAGCGAGACCTGGATCCGGTTCGCGGTGTGGATGGTGGCCGGCTTCGGCGTCTACTTCTTCTACGGGCAGCGGCACAGCCGACTGCGGTGAAGCGGCTTCCCCGGCCGCGTATCGGGGCCCGGGTCGTGTCGACCCGGGCCCCGATCGCGCTGGTCGGCCGTGCGTGGCGCCGATCCGACTGCCGTCGTTCACGCGGCAGTTGTGGAACCCCGACGAGGGTTTCCTCGCGACGCGGGTGGTGAACTGCCGGCGGGTCCGGTGAGCGGCCGGTCGCGGGCCGGTCGCGGGTCGGTCAGCCCCAGAGTTCGTCCGTGTACTTGTCGGTGCCGACCACGGTCGGGATCCACGGCGCGCAGAACGAGACCTTGCCGATGCCCGAAGCGTCGATCTGCCCGGCCCATGCCTTGAACGCGTCCCAGCTCTCGCGCGGGTCGCCCTCGAGGAAGTACAGCTGCATGCTGCGGGTCGCGGCGTTCGGGTCGCGCGGGACGAACGCGGGGGCGTCGTCCTTGAGCGGGACGGCGGTCCATGCGGCGACCGAGGCGATCGGCGAGCCGGCGAGGAAGTCCGGCAGGTGCCCGGTGAACCAGGCCTCCAGGTCCTCCTGCGTGACGCCCTCGTCGCGCTGCACGGTCAGCGAGACCAGGCCCTGGTAGTTGCGATCGAGCGCGAGCTCCAGTGGGACCGGGTCCTCGTCGCGGTACCAGCGGCTGTCGTGGATGTACATGCCGGTGTGCGCGTGGATCCGGTGCTGGAAGCCGCGGTCGTTGCCGTAGAGCCAGTTGACCTGGTCGACGGCCCACGCGTTCCACTCGTCGAACTGGCCGTCGTTGATCCAGTAGATCGCGACGTAGGAGCCGGCGTCGATGGCCGGTACGACGTCGGTCTCGGCCGGGAAGCGCAGCGCCTTGAGGTCGGCGGTGGCCACCCAGCGGCTGCCCGCGAGCATGCCGGGGCCGATCATGCAGCCGGCGTAGAAGTGGTCGCGCTCGTACCAGCGGTTGTAGCTGACCTCGTGGCCGCGCTCGGGGTCCACGGCGGTGAACAGCATGCTGCTCACCTTGATCGGGTACTCCTTGAAGCTCATGACTGCCTTTCGGGTGGTGCGGTGATCGGGTCGTGCCGTGATCGGGGGGATCACCGGTGTGGTGATCACTGGTGCGGTGATCGGTCCGTGTGGTGATCGGTCGTGCGGTGACACGTGTCGTGCGGGACGGGCCCGGCGGGCGTACCCGGCCGGGCGGGGTGGCGGCGCGGGTCAGGCTTGCCGGCGGAACCGTGTCGTGCGGTGCTCCGGGTCGGTGTCGAGCTTGGGGATGATGTACTTCCCGAACAGTTCGATGGTCTTGAGTGTGTTCTCGCGGTCGTCGCAACCCAGGCCGAGGACGAGCTGGTCGACGCCGACCGCCTCGTAGGCCTTGACGGCGTCCAGCACACCGTCCGGGTCGCCGCAGATCAGCGCGCCCGCGTCGGCGGCGAACTCGACCAGCTCGGGCGTCAGGTCGGCCATCAACTCGGGCCAGTAGGGGATGCCCTCGGGGTGCGGGAACGTGTCGTGGTAGCGGAACACGTTGCTGGTCAGGTACATCGGGCGGGCCGCGACCGCGTTGGCGATCGCCCGCTCCTTGGTGTCGGCGACGAAGCCGGTGGACACGCACAGCACGTTGTCGTTGACGAAGTCGGCGATCGGCTCGGCGTTGCCGATCTCGCGCTTGTAGCCGGCCACCAGCTTCTCGGCGCTCGCCGGGTCGCCGATCGAGAAGCCGAGTACGCCCAGGCCCATTCGGGCGGCCATCGCGTAGGAGGGCGGGCTGCCTGCGGCGTACCACATGGCGGGGTGCGACTTGCCGTACGGCTTGGGCAGGATCTTGCGGGGTGGGAGCTGCCAGTAGGTGCCGTCGTAGCCCTCGTAGGTGTCCTGGAGGAACATCTTCGGGAACTCCCGGATCACGTCCTCCCAGATCGCCTTCGTCTCGGACATGTCCTCGATGCCGGGCAGGAAGCCGAGGATCTCGTGGCTGCCGGCGCCGCGCCCGGTGCCGAACTCGAAGCGGCCCTTGGTGAGGTGGTCGAGCATCGCGACCCGCTCGGCGACCTTGGCCGGGTGGTTGACCTGGGGGAGCGGGTTGAAGATGCCGGAGCCGATGTGGATCCGCTCGGTGGCGTGCGCGAGGTAGCCGCACATCACGTCGTTGGCGGACAGGTGCGAGTACTCGTCCAGGAAGTGGTGTTCGCTCAGCCACGCGTACTTGAAGCCGGCCCGGTCGGCCGCGATCGCGAAGTCCATGTCGTTCATCAGGGCCTCGTGCTCGGCGTTCGGGTTTCCCTCGCGCCGGAACGACGGGTTGTATCCCTGGAGAAAGATGCCGAATTCCATAGCGCTCCCAGTTCCGAGATCGGGTCGGGCGGGTCGGGACGTTCAGGTGCTCCGGGGTGGGTGGCGTGGCGGGCGGCGGGCGGTCGGGGGCGCGGCCGTCGGGTCAGGGGGCGAAGGTGCCGTCCGGGCGGCGGACCCAGCCGGAGGCGGCCATGGTGCCGCCGTCGACGTGCAGGGTGGTGCCCGTGACGAAGCGAGCGAGGTCGCTCGCGAGGAAGACGATCGGCGCGGCGCAGTCGTCGGGCTCGCCGAGGCCGAGCGGGACCTTGGCGGCGTAGTCGTACGCGCCCTCGTCGGTCTCGAAGGTCTCCGCGAGGCCGGCGTCGCCGGGGGTGGGGATGGCGTCGGGCGCGACGCAGTTGACCCGGATGCGGCGGTGGGAGAGTTCGAGGGCGAGCGACTTGGTGAGCTGTTCGACCGCGGCCTTCATCGCGGCGTAGACCGCGAAGCCGGGTGCGGCGCGGAACGCCTCGATGCTCGTGACGTTGACGATCGAGCCGCCCTCGCGCATGAGCGGGACGCCGTGTCGGATCACGTGCGTGACGGAGGTGAAGTTCTCGTCGACGAGTGCGGCCTGGCCCTTGGCGCGGACCTCCATGAACGGCGACCAGAAGCCGCCGCCGGCGTTGTTGACGAGGATGTCGAGCGGGCCGAGCGCGCCGTGCGCCTCCTGGACGAAGCGTTCGACGCCCTCGCCGTCGCGGACGTCGAGCTCGACCGCGAGCACACGGCGCCCGGTGGCCTCGATCGCCTTCGCGGTCTCCTGGAGGCCGGTGGTCTCGCGGTCGCAGATGGCGACGTCCGCGCCGAACCGCGCCAGCGCGAGTGCCGTCGCCGCGCCGATTCCCCGGGCGGCGCCGGTGACCAGGGCGACGCGATCGGTGAGCAGGGCGGCGGAAGGGTCGAGCAGCACGGGGGCACCTCACTGTGGATCGCGTACGTTGTCGCCTCGGCGCGGGGCCGCCGTCGCCGGCGAGCTCTGCGCTGGGGTCACCATGCCACCTGACGACCCGTCACCTGAAGGGAGACAGCTGTCTTTTTCCGGCCGGACGGCCTGGCGTCCACGCAGGTCCGCACGTAATCTGACGCCCTGTCAGCAAAAGTGGCGCACATCACCGGCGGACGACACGTGTGTAGTCGCACGTGGCCGGGGTGCCGGCGGGCGCGGTCGCGGGTGGTTGCGGGCGTGGTCGCAGGCACAGGCACAGGTGTAGGCGTAGGCGTGAGTGGTTGCGGTCACGGCTGGGCGCCGGCGCGGGCGATTGTGGCTGCGGCTGCGGCTGCGGCTGCGGTCGCAGGCTTGGGCCGTCGCAGGTGGTTCTGGTTGCGGGTGCGGGTGCGGTCGGGCGCAGGTCGTCGTGGGCGCAAGCGCTCGTGGTTGCGAGCGCAGTCGGTCGCGGTCGCAGGCGGTTGCCGGAGGTTGCAGGCGCCGGCGGTGGCGGTCGCGAGCGCAGCATGATCGCAGGCGCAGGCGCAGGCGCAGGCGCAGGCGGTAGCGGTCGCGGGCCTCGGCGCGATCGGCACTTGGTTGCCGGCGGTCGTGGTCGTGAGCGCAGTCGGTCGCGGTCGTTGGTGCTCGCGGTCGCGGTCGCGGTCGCGGTCGCGCGCGTCGGCGCTGCCGGTGGTCGGATCGGGTCGCGCTCGCGACGCGGCTTCGCTCGTGGGCGTCGTCGCGGTGGCGGTCGTGGTCGCCGGGGGTGTCGCCTCATACGTCACGGAGGAGTGGACGCAGTGGGCAAGCTCGACGGCAGGGTCATCATTATTTCCGGTGCCGCGCGTGGGCAGGGCGAGGCGGAGGCGCGCCTGTTCGTGGCGGAGGGTGCGAAGGTCGTGATCGGCGACGTCCTCGACGACGCGGGCGCGGCGGTCGTGAAGGAGCTCGGGGACGCGGCCCGCTACGTGCACCTGGACGTGCGCGAGGAGGCCCAGTGGGCCGAGGCCGTCGCGGTGGCGAACGAGGCATTCGGCGCGCTGAACGGCCTCGTCAACAACGCCGGCGTGCTGCGGTTCGGGGCGATCACCGACACGTCGCTCGACGACTACATGGAGATAGTCGGAATCAACCAGGTCGGCGTGTTCCTCGGGATGAAGGCGGTCATCCCCTCGCTGGCGGCCGCCGGCGGCGGCACGATCGTCAACACGTCCTCCACCAACGGTCTCCAGGGCGTCGCGGGGATGATCGGGTACACCGCGACCAAATTCGCCGTCCGCGGCATGACCAAGGCCGCCGCGCTCGAACTGGGCCGGGTGGGCATCCGGGTCAACTCGATCCACCCCGGCGGGATCGACACCCCGATGGTGCGTCCCGACAACATCGAGGGCCTCGTCAGCGACGAGACCGCGTCCGCCGCCGACATCTACGCCAACCTCGCCCTCGGGCGGATCGGCCGCGCCGACGAGGTCGCCAAGCTCGCGCTGTTCCTGACCTCGGACGACTCGTCCTACTCGACCGGCTCCGAGTTCCTCGTCGACGGCGGGATGATGGCCGGTCCGAACTGGGCCTGAGCCCCCGGGCTCGGGTACCGCACGGGGCGGTGCCCGAGCCCCCATTGCCGCTTCGCATGGATTGTCCGAAATCCATGCGAAGCGGCGACGGCGCTCACTACGCTCTGCGACGTGGCGCTATCTCCCGATTCCTGCGGCATCGTGGCCGACTTCGGAATGTGGCTCGCGCAGCCGGGCCGGCCCGCCCAGGACACCGAGCGGATGATCGACGTCCTCGGCACCCTGCTCGACCTGCGGGTCGCGTGCCTGCAGCTCGACGACCCCACCCGCTGGCGCGCCGGCGACCTGGACGCGCTGCTCGAAACCCTGGTGCCCGCGCACGTGGCGCTGCCCCGCGACGACACCGTGAAGCTCGTGGTGCCCGCGCTGCGGTTGTTCCTGGAGTTCCTCGGCGACCGCGGCCGCGTTCACCCCGACAGCGACGGGCACGCGGAGCTGTGCGGGGTGCTGGCTCGGCACGAGGGCGAACTTCCGGCCAGGATGGCGGATCCCGCGCGTTGGGGGTCGGCGAAGAAGCTGTTCGTGGCGGGCTACGCGACCGGTCCCGGGCGGGGGCGGGCGCTGCCCGCGATCCGGCTGCCCGACGAGCGCGAGCTGGCTCGGGCCGCGTCGGTGGCGCCCTCGTTCGCCGCCGCGCTCGCGCTGGCGCGCTGGGTGGGCCGCGGGCGACCGGTCACCGCCACCGGCGTGCTGCGGCTGGCCCCGCCGCCGAGGCCGCGCTGCTCCTGGGCATCGGCGAGGCGGTCGCGGGCACCCGGAGCGCGCGCGACGTGGAACCGCTGCACCACGTCTGGTCGATCGCGTGCGCGGCCGGGCTGATCGAGGTGCGTCGTACGGTCGCGACCGCCGGCGCGGTCGCGCGTGCGCTGGCGGCGGGTCGGCCGGCCGACGTACTGCGCGTGTGGTCGAGCCTGTGGGAGGGCGTCGCGGTCGGTGAGGTCACCGGGCGGCCGGCGAGGCTCCGGGCCGGGCATGTGCTGCGCGGTGGCGACGTGATCCGCGAGCTGCTGCGCGAGCTGTACGACCACGCGGGCCGATGGGTGCCGATGGGCAGCCTGTTCGAACTGCTCTCGTACACGCCCGACGGGCGGCTGCGCTCGACGTCGGTCGCCGACCCGGCGCTGTTCACCGGTATGACGCTCGCGCACCAGATGGACGACCTGCGCGCGTTCGGCGTCCTGGAGATCCGCGAACTCGTGGGCGGCGGGGAGCCGTTCATGGCCGTGCGACTGACTCCGCTGGGGCTGTACGGGCTGCGGTCGCGCTTTCTCGAACTCGGCGTACCCGCACCGCTCGCCGGCGCCGGCGCGGGCGGCCCGGCCGAACCGTCGCTGCCCCCGCTGTACGTCCCGCCCCGGGACGAGTGCGCGCTCGCCGCGCGGATGTCGCCGCTGCTCGCGCAGGCGGCGGCGCTCGCCGAGTACGTCGAGGAGTACGGGCCGCTGCCGATCACCCTCGACGACGTGCTCGTGTGGGACGTCGCGCGTCGGGTGGTCGCCGCCCTCGGCATCCCGGAGCAGCCCGACGCGCCCGACCGGCCCGACCCGCCTGCCCCCGCGCCCCGCGGCGCCCGCACGGCCCGCGACGTGCACGCCCTGCACCGGCGCTGGACGCTCGCGCTCGGCACCGGTTTCCTGTACCTCGCCGACGGGTTCGCGCACGTCGCGGACGGCCTGCGGGTGTGGCACGAGGGCGGCGACGCCGAACTGGTCGCGCTCGCCGCGCGTGCGATGGTCGTGGTGGCCGAGGACAACGCGACGTTCGGCGAGATCCACGACGGCCGATGGGACCTGCCCGAGGGCCTCGCCGCGTCGCTGTTCACCGGCCTGGTCCAACTCGGCGGCCCGCTCCCGGTGTCGCTGTTCGTCGGCCTCGCGGTCCGCCGCGACCTCGACCACGTGGTCCGCACGCTGCCCGTCGAACCACCGGCCGAGGACGAGGCGTTCGCCCTCGGGCGGATCCTGGACGCCCCCGACCTGAACCGCGAGATGGGTCTGCTGTGCGACGCGACCGACGGGACCGACGGGACCGACGGGACCAGCGCGATCAGCGCGACCGACGCGACCGTGCCGGCGGACCGGGACCCGGCCGACGTGCTGGTCCGGGTCCGCGCGGGGATGGTCCTGCTGGCCGACCGGCTCGCCGCACTCGGCGTGGTCCGGCGCACCGCCGAGGGCATCACGCTCACCGGCCTCGGCGGCGCGCTCGTGCACCGGATGTTCCGCGAGCAGGGCCTGCCGGTCGCCACCGTCGACGACTACACCGCGGCGTCGGGCGCCCGGCTGCTGTGCGCGATGGGCGCGTGGCCGCGACCGATCGCCACCCGTGCGTTCGCGAGCTGGGTCGGGTGCCGACCGGTCGACGTCGCGCTGTCCGAGCTGTGCGCGGCGGCGGGGGCGGCCGGACCCACCGAGCGGCTGATGCTCTTCGCCCACGTGGGTGACGCGGACCTCCCCGAGGCCGCCGTCGACCACGCCCTCGCCGAGGCCGGCGCCGACCCCACGCTGGCCCCGCACGTGTGGAACTGGCGGCTCACCCACGACCGCGACGTCCCGCCCGCGACGCTGCGCACGCTGGCCTGGCTCACCGCGGACAACGCCGCGGCGGCGCTGCTCGGCCGGCACGAGGCCGCCGTACTGGGCCTGCTCACCGAGGTCACGGGCAGCCAGGGCCCGGGCGCCGACGTGGTGTTCGGCGAGCTGGCGGCGATGGGTCACCCCTGCGCCGAGGACGTCCTGCGCTTCGCCGAGGCCACCCACCCGGACCCGGAGGTCGCCATGGCGGCACGCCGGGCCCTGCACCGGTTGCGGTGAGGGCGCGCGGTCACGGGCGCCAGAGTTCGCCCTCGGCCGGTTCGGGCCACGGGATGTCGGCCCTGACCGCCGCGAACAGTTCCTTGCAGCGTTTGTCGTCGAGCAGCACCACGCTCTGACCGCCGCCGCGCTCGCCGAAACCGGCGACGGGGGCGGTGCGGAAGGCCAGGTCCGCCTCGTTGATGCCCTTGAGGTCGGTCGCGAGATCGAGCATGAACCGGAAGTTCATGTCGTCGTCCACCGTCAACGACTTCGTGAGCGCCTGGAGGAGGTTCTCGGTCCGCAACGGGCTGCCGAGTACGCCCTCGGCGGCGACCTTCTCGGCGATCGCGCCGAGCAGTTGCTGCTGGTGCGCGACCCGATCCAGGTCGCCCCGTTCCAGCCCGTACCGCTGCCGCACGAACTTCAGCGCCTCGTTGCCGTCGAGCTTCGCCTCGCCCCTGTCGGCGTCCACGGTCACCCCGCCGAGCGCGTCGACCATGCCCTTGAAGCCGCCGAAGTCCACCGCCGCGTAGTGGTCGATCCGGACGCCGGTCAGATTCTCGATCGTGGCCACGAGCAGGGCCGGCCCGCCCCATGAGAACGCCGCGTTGAGCTTGGCCTCGCCGTGCCCCGGGATCGCCACCCACGAGTCGCGCGGCAGCGAGATCGCCGAGATCGAACCCCGGTCGGACGGCAGGTGCAGGATCATCATCGTGTCGCTGCGCCGCCCCTCCAGCGCCTCGGGGTCGGCGCCGGCGGCTGCCGCGTCCATCCCGACCAGCAGGATGTTCAGCGCGCGGCCGGCGACGGGATCGGCCGGCGGGCGGGGTCCGGCCGCGGGGATGCTCGACCGGTCGAAGACACCGTCGATCCGCTTGATGTTGGAGTTCAGCGAGTACAGCACCCACGCCGCGCACCCGCCCAGCGCGAACAGCGACAGGGTCACCAGCCCGACGAGTCCCACGACCGCCTTGCGCCGTCGCGACCACGGCTTGCGCTTGGGGGCGGGCGGCGCCTCGGTCGTCTCGTCCGACTCGGTCGCCTGTCCCGGATCGGCCGACCCATCCGGATCAGTCGTCCCGTCCGACTCCACCGCCCCATGCGACTTCGCCGCCCCGTCCGGTTCGCCGGTCCCGGCCGACTCGTCCGTCGCACCCAGCGCATCCGTCATGCGCAGAAGTTAGCTGACCAACCGTCAGCACCGGGCGCGGATTCGGAAGTCAGTGCGAACGCGAGACCTCTCGCCGCATACACACCCGAGCCCACCGATCGAGCCCGGCCGCCGCCTCGGCCGCCCGAATCGCCGCCAGCCCGGGCGTCACCTCGTCCGCGCCGAGCAGCCGAAACCCGATCCGCTCGTAGTACGGCGCGTTCCACGCGACATCCCGAAAGGTGGTGAGCGTCAACGCGAGCCCACTCTCCACCTGAACCCGATCGATCAACGACCGCCCGAGCCCCCGCCGCGCCCCATCGCCATGCACCGAAACCTGCTCGATGTGCGCGGCCCCGTCCACGCGGTCCCAGGTCGCATAGGCGAGCACCGGATTCCCCACCACGAGCAGTCGGCCACCCACCAGGTACCGCTCCAAAACCGCGATCTCCGGCGGCTCGTCCGCGGCGATCTCCGGCATTCCGACATCCCCGAAGCACCGCCCGGCCGAGACCTCGACCTCCCGCAGTCGCTCCAGTTCATCCACGCTTGGCACCCGAATCGGATCAGTCACACCCGGCATCCTGCCGCCCACGGCAGCCCGGAGCACCCGATTTGCCTCGTGGTCAAACATGTCCGGTCATTCTCGATCTGTTGTGGTCGGTGATCCGTTGGTGGGTGGCCGGTCCTGCGGTGGCCGGCACAGTGTTGGGCATGGTGAATGCGCGAGGAGTGAAGTCGACCGTGAGTGCCGGATCCGGGGCGTGGGGGAGTGTCCACCGGATCAAGGTCACGCTGGCGGGTTCCAAGCCGCCGATCTGGCGGCGGCTGGAGGTGTCGTCGGAGTGCACGCTGAAGCGGTTGCACGCGGTCGTTCAGGTGGCCTTCGGTTGGGAGGACTACCACATGTGGGCCTTCGAGACCGAGCAGGAGCGGTATGGCGTGGCCGATCGTGAATTGGGCATCCGGAGCGCGGCGTCCAAGAAGCTCGACCAGGTGGCTCCGCGTGTCGGTGATCGACTCCAGTACACCTACGACTTCGGGGACGACTGGGTGCACGACGTCCTGGTGGAGGCGGTCGCTCGCGCCGAATCCGGGACCGTCTACCCCCGCTGCCTGACGGGTCGGCGGGCCGGGCCGCCCGAGGACAGTGGCGGTATCTGGGGCTATGAATACCTCCTCGAGATCCTGGCCGACCCGAGTCACGAGGAACACGCCGAGCGGTTGGAATGGCTCGGCCTCGAATCGGGGGACAGGTTCGATCCTGCCGCGTTTGACGTGGAGGCGATCAACGCCCTGCTCGGCCGCCTGCCCGGCCGCTGAACCCCGTCCCGAGGCCGCCGTCTCATGGCGTCAAGAAACCGATCGGCACGTTCCGGGCCTGTACGCGCGTCCCGTTCGGGGGCGCCCGGAGGCTGCCCGCCCCCTTTGGCATTGCGCGCTGGACACGGGAGGTTTCGGCCGGGCCGCTTGCGCGGATGGAGAGCGTGACGGTTGGGGGATTCGCCCGAGGGCGCCCGCGCGGTTCGTCTAGTCTGGTCGCATGGCTCGGGGCAACCAGGGGGATGGTCGGGAGGCTCGCGATCGGCTCGTCGCGTACAGCTATCTGAGTGCGCCGGAGCGGGACGACTATCTGGCGATCGTGCGGTTGTTCGGTTCGTCGCTCATGGCGGACCTCTCCGCGCACGAGGTCGCCGAGCGGCTCGGGCGGACGGATGTGGAGACCGTCACCGCGCGGCTCGACGCGCTCGTCGGGTGGGGCAATCTGATCCGGAGCACGCACCGCGTGCGGGCCGCGAGCATCGCGGAGTTTCAGCGGGCGCGGTCGCGCTACCAGATCTCCAACCTCGGTGAGCGGATCCAGCGGGACGTGGACGACGTGCTCACGTGGGCCGACGCCGCGCGCGAGGTTGCCGCCGAGTTGCTCGCCCTCGTGGATCGCGAACTCGCCGGGTTGACACGCGGGGTGGCCGCGCCCGGCGGGGTCGACCCCGAGCAGGCGCGGGACGCCGTGGCCACGCTGTTCGTGCAGTTCGGCGAGTTCGCCGATTCGGTACGGGACTTCTACGCCTACCTCGGCCAGGTGCTGGCACGCTACGACCTCGACGGTGACGAGTACCGGGGGTTCAAGGAGCTACTGCTCGACTACGTCGAGGCCATCCGTGAGGACGTCGCCTTCCACACACCACGGATCCGGGACTCCCTCGACACCCTCGCGCCGTACCTGACCGATCTCCTCGGTCGCATCGACGACCTCGGCGGCGGCCTGGCCGGCCTCGAGGAGGTCACCGGATCGCGAGTGCAGCGCAGCCGCGGCCGTGAGCTCGCCGACTGGGCGGCGCTCCGGGCGTGGTTCGTCGACGTGGACGGGCAGGGCAGTCAGGTCGACCAACTTCGGGCGGCGACGATGCGCGCCCTCGGTTCGCTGCTCGCCAACGCCAAGCGGATGATCCGCTCGACCACCTCCGGGCAGTCCCGGCGCGGCGACCTGATCCGGCTCGCCGCGTGGTTCGACGGGTGCGACGACACCACCGCGCACGACCTGTACGCGGCGGCGTTCGGCCTGTACGGGGCCCGCCACCTGGGCGTGGTCGGCGACCTCGACGTCGCGATACCCGCCGGCACGAGTTGGTGGGAGGGACCCGTGGCCGAGGTACCGGTCGCGCTGCGCGAGCGCGGCGAACGGTCGCAGCGCGGGCGGGCGGCGTCGGTGGAGGACCACTCCGCGCAGAAGGCGCAGCTGATGGCGCGGGCCGAGGCCGAGGCCACCGCTCGGGCCGACGCCGCCGCCGAGTTGCGGGCGGTGGCCGCGCAGCTCGATCGAGCCCGGCTGTCGACGGCGGCCAAGGCCCTGTTCGAGGAGCTGTTCACCGGCGCGCTCAACAGCGTCAGCGGTGACCTGGCGGCCTTGGACGGTGCCCGCCGCGACCTCGACGAACTCGACATCGCGCTCGGCCTGCGCGTGGATCCGGCCGCCCGCACGCTGGTGCGCAGCGCCGAGGGCGACTTCGAGATCGACGGGCTGCGCGTGCTGCTGGGCCGCGCGGGGTCCGAATGGGACCTCGACGCCGTTCGGGAGAGCCGATGAGCGACCACGACGCCGCCATCGCCGACGAACGCCGGGCCGCGGCCCGGCGACTGCTCGCCGACCCGCTCGTCCTCGCGGACGGGCCCCACCGCGACGAGTTCGCCGCGATCCGTCGGCACGCGGACTGGCTGACGACCGCGTTCCGGCAACTGCTCGGGTACGAGGTCGTCGTCGAGGCGCGCTTCGCCCGGCTGCTGAAAGCCGGTCCCGGACCCGGCGCGGGCCGTGCGCTCTTCCGGTCCACCGGGACTCCCTTCAACCCACGCACCTACGCCTACCTCACCCTGGGCCTCGCCGCCCTGGTCACCGCGCCCGAACAGGTCCTGCTGTCCCAGCTCGTGAGCGACATCCGGGGTGCGGCCGCCGATGCCCGGATCGAACTCGACGACGCGGGACGGCAGGTCGAACGGCGCACCCTGGCCGCCGCGCTGCGCCAACTCGTGCTGTGGGGCGTGCTGGTCGAGGTCGACGGCAGCCTCGGCAACTACGTCGAGAGGGAGGACGCCGAGGCGCTGCTGAGCGTCGACCGCGACCTCGCCCGCGCGTTGATCGCCGGACCGCTCGCGCAGGCGACCGACGCCGCGCACCTGATCGCACTCGCCCACGATCCGGGTCATCACGGTGTGCGGGTGGCCGTCCGCCGACGCCTGGCGGAGACGCCGGTCGTCTTCCGGGACGAACTCGTACCGGACGAGGACGACTGGCTGCGCAAGAATCAACGGCGCGAAGCCCGTACGTTCGAGGAATTCGTGGGCCTGCACGCGGAGATCCGGGCCGAGGGCATCGCCCTGCTCGATCCCGCCGACGAGGTGTCCGACGTCGCGTTCCCCGGCCGGGGAACGGTGGCGCAGGCAGCGCTCCTGCTGATCGAACGCCTGGTCGCCCAGGTGCGCCCCGACCAGCCGGCCGCCTCGGTCCCGGTGGCCGACGCGCTGATCGACGAGACGCTCGCCGTGCTTGTGACCGAGTACGGGCGCAAGGCCGGCTGGCAGCGCGATCTCGTCGAGAACCCGCTTCGACTCCGCGACGAGGTCACCGAACTTCTCGCGCATATGCGCCTGTTGCGTCGGTCGACGATCGGTGAAAGCGCCGGTGGCAGCGAACGCGACGAAGGCGAAGGGGGGAGCGGCGCCCGGCGCAGCCGAAGCGGCAGCGCATGGGAAGTCCCCGCCATCGCCGCTCGATACGCGTCCCGACTCCGCGAGCAACGACCCCGCGCGATCCAGGAAGGCCTGCCCCTGTGACGGTTCCGACCCCGATCCCGCTCGCGTTGCCGCAGCACCCACACCGTTTTCGGCTGTCCCGGGCCGGCATTCGCAACGTGTGGCAGTACGACGACGCCCGGTTCGACTTCGCCACCGGCCGGATGTTGTTGCGCGGCAAGAACGGCGCGGGCAAGTCCAAGGCGCTCGAAATGCTGCTGCCCTACCTCCTCGACGGCGAGCAGCGTTCGATCGACGCGATGGGCACCGGGCGTACCACGCTCAAGTGGCTGATGCTCGACGGCTACACCGCGACCAACCGGCTCGGCTATCTGTGGGTCGAGTTCGAGCGGGTCGACGAAGACGGCGAAGCGCGACACCTCACGCTCGGCGCGGCGGTGCGTGCGTCGAACTCGACCAAGGAAGCCAAGCCGTTCTTCTTCGTCACCGATCGGCGCGTGGACCACGACCTGACCCTCGTCGAGAACGGCCAACCGCTCGCGATCGACCGGCTCAAGGGGCAGGTCGGCGCGAGCAACGTCACCGACCGCGCCGCCGAGCACCGCACCCGGGTCGCCCGCGACCTGTTCGGCCTCACCGACACCGCGCGCTACCGCAGCCTCACCCACCTTCTGCACCGCCTGCGCCGACCCACCGTGGGCGACAGGATCGAGGCCGGCGGCCTGACCGCGGTGCTCACCGAGGCGCTGCCGCCGCTCGACGAGGACATCCTCACCACGGTCGCCAAACACCTCGACGATCTGGTCGCGATCCGGCGCGACCTGCACGACCTCGAAGAGCTGGACCGCGCCCTGGCCCGTTTCCTGACGGGCTATCAGGGATATCTGCACGGCGTGCTGCGGATCCGGACCGAAGCGGTGGCCGACCGCCTGACCGGCCTGACCGCCGGTCGCCGGGCCGCGGGGGACAGCGAACGCAAGGCCGCCGACCTGCGCGCGGAAGAGGACCACCGCAACGGCAAGCTCACCCACTGGCGGGACCTGTCCCGCGCGGCCACAGCGGAGCTGCGGGCCCTGCAGGAGAGCGCCGCCTACCGAAGCCTGACCGAGATCCAGGACCGCAAGTCACGAGTGGCGGCCATCGAGGACGCCGCCCGGTCCGCCGGTGACGCCGCCGATACCGCCCGCCGAGCGGAAGAGGCCGCTTCCGCCCGCCTCGCGGCCGACCTCGAACGGATCGCCGGCACGGTCAAGGAACTCGCGGCCGAACATCGCACCCTGGTGCGAGCGGTCGTACAGGCCGGACTCGACGCCACCGCGACCGGCGTCGCGCCCACCACCCCCGTCGAAACCTTCGCGCCCGAGGTCGCCGCCGTGGACGTCACGCCACTGCGTGCCGCCATCGAGGAGTGGGCCGCGCGACTCGACGCGGCCGGCCCCGTGGTCAAGGCCCGGCTGCGCGCCGTCGACGAACTCGACCGACTTCTCAAGGCCGCGATCGACGCCGGCCAAGCCGCCCGCTCGGCGGCGGCGGACGTCGAACGCCTGGACGCACTCGCGGAGACCGCGCGGCAACGGATCGACCGGCACGCGGCCGAGGTCGAGCACGCCGGAACCGCGTTCGCCGAGCGGGTGCGCGCCTGGGCCCACCCGCTGGGCGAGGCCGCCGCGCCGATCCTGGCGTTGGTGACCGCGGCACAGGACGACTCGCTCCCCCTGGAGGACCGGACGCTGCCGGCCGAGGCGCACGACGAGGTCGAGCGCGCCGCGCGGACGATCGTGGACCCGCTGGCCGCCGACCTCGATACCCACCGGGACCGGGCCCGCGAGGCCGTCCGGGCCGCGGCCGGCGAACTCGCCGCACTTCGCGCCGAGCACGACGCTTGGACCCGGCGGCCCGACTCGGCGCCCGATGCCGGACGCTACCGGGCGGCGGTCCGGGCGCCGGGCACCGGTGCGCCGCTGTACCGCCTGGTCGATTTCGCCGCCCATCTGACCGAGTCCGAACAGGCCGGCCTGGAAGCAGCGTTGGAGGCATCGGGGCTGCTCGACGGCTGGGTCGCTGCCGAGGGGCTGGTGCTTGACGCGGACACCCGTGACGTGCTCCTCGCGCCGACCGCGACGGTCACCGGCCGCACCCTGGCCGATCTGCTCGACCCCGTATCCGTGCCCGACAGTGGTGTGACGGTCCATCAGGTCGCCGCCCTGCTGCGTTCGGTCGCCGCGGACGAGGGCACCAGTCGGATCGCCGTCGACGGCACCTGGCGGCTCGGCGTGGCCTTCGGCGCGCACACGAAGGAACGGGCCGAATACGTCGGCGCCGAGGTCCGTGCCGCCACCCGTCGCCGCAAGCTCGTCGAACTCGGCGCCCGCATCGCCGACGCCGATGCCGAACACGAGAGCAGGCAGGACGTACTCGCCGACCTCGATCGTCGGCGCGACGAACTGCGGGCACTGCTACGGGCGTTGCCACCCGGACGGGATCTGCACGCGGCCTGGATCAGGCTCGGCGAGGCCCGTGAACAGGCGCGCGACCTGGCCGGGCGGTTGACTCACGCGCGCCGGGACGCGGACGCGAAGCGCGTCGTCGAGGTCACTCGCCGCGAGCGCGCCCACGCACACGCGACCGCGCACGCGCTGCCCGTCGAGCGAGCCGAACTGGCCAAGCTCCGCGGGCTCGTGGACCGGGTGCGGCACGACGTCGAGGGGCTGCGCCGGCGGGCGCTCGCGACGCGCGACGGCCTCGGCACGCACCTGGACGCGCGGGACGCCTGGCGCACGGCCCGTCGAGGGCACGCCCGCCAGGTGTCCGCGCATGAGGAGAGCCTCCTGCGCCTCGCCGAGGAGCAGGCCGGGCTCGCCGTACTGGAGGCGGCCCTCGGCGAGGATCCACAGGCCATCCTGGCCCGGGAGCGGGAGGTGTCGCAGCGCCTGGAGGAGGCCCGCAGGCAGATTCGGCCCGCCGAGCTCGCCGTGCAGGAGACCCACGACCGCGCGATCAGGGCGGAAGCCGAACGCGACGCCCGCAAGACGGATCTCACCGCGCTGGAGGAGGCGGTGGTCGCCACCGGCGCGGAACTGCGCCGCGCGCTCGCGCTGCCCGAGGTTCAGCGCGGTGCCGGTCTCGACGGGGCGGAGACCTTGATCGCACCCGAGGCGCCCGGCACCGATGTCCGGTCCCGGATCCGCGCCCTCGACAGCCTCCTGCGTGAGATCCGCGAGCGGCTCGGCCCACCGGGCAAGGACGCCTCCGACACGACCTTGCTCAACCGGTACACCGAACTCCAGGCCGGCCTGCGCGGCGGCTACGACGCGGTGCTGACCGAGACCGACGGCGTCAAGCTGTGCCACATCACCGACGACCACGGACGGCACGACGTGGCGCTGATCGCCCGCCGGCTCGCCGACCAGGCCCAGGACGCCCGCACCCGCCTCTCGGAGCGAGAGCGTGAGGTCTTCGAGCGATACCTGCTCGGTGAGTTGGGTGACAACCTGACCGGTCAGGTGTTCGCGGCGAAGGCACTGATCACGCTGATGAACGACACCCTCGACGGCGTCCGTACCTCGCACGGGCTCGGTGCGCGGCTGGTCTGGAAGATCCGCGAGGACGCCGACGCCGACACCCGCGCCGCCGTCGACCTGCTCGACGGTCCCGCCGCGCTGCGCTCGCGCGCGGACGCGGAGAACCTGCGCGTCGTCCTCCAGCGGCTGATCGAGGCCGAGCGGCAGAAGGATCCGACCGCCGGCTACGCCCTGCACCTGCGCAGGGCACTCGACTACCGGGACTGGCACACCTTCGAGGTGCAGGTGCTCGACGACGCGCGCCCCGGCGGCCGGCGCACGCTCAACGCCCGGATCGGTCTCAGCCAGGGCGAGCAGCGGGTGATCTCCTACCTGGTCCTGTTCGCCACCGCCGCCGCGCACTTCGAGTCGGTCGCCGCCGGGGCCGTGCAGGCGCCGCGGATGATCCTGCTCGACGACGCGTTCGCGAAGGTCGACGAACCCACGCACGGGCGCCTGCTGGGCCTGCTGGTGCGCCTCGACCTCGACTTCGTGCTGACCAGCGAGCGCCTGTGGGGCACCTTTCGCGAGGTGCCGTCCCTGCACATCTACGAATGCCTGCGCGACCCCCACCACCGCGGCGTGGCCACGCTGCACTTCACCTGGGACGGCTCGCGCAAGCGGCTGGTGGGTACGTGACCTCGCGGGCCACCCTCGACTGGCTCGGCGGACCCGAGTTGGCCGATCTGTGGGACCGGCTGCGGGCCCGGGTGGAAGGCAACGGCGTCGTCGTCCGGGGCCACATCCGCAGCGCGCACTGGTCGCCCGACGAGCGGCGCCGACTGTCCATGCTCCTGGGGCGATCCGTGCCGCCCACCGGCACCGTCACGATCACCCTGACCGAGGTGGACGAGCGCCTGCGCGCCACGACCGACGGCCTGCTCGCCGTGCTCGAAGCACTCGGCGGCCCGCTGCGCGACCGGGCGGGGGAGCGCCGGGCCCGCCGGGACACCGCGGTGCGCCTGTGGGACGAGGCGGCCCGGGTCGCGGACCGGGACTGGGTCGACGCCGTCCGCCGCTCCGGCAGCCTCGCGCGGTTGCCGGCGGCGGAGGCGTTGCGGCTGATCGAACAGGGCGCCCGCGTCCTGGCCGCACTCGACCCGGACCACCCCGTCGGCCGCGGCGACCTGGCCGCCCGCATCACCGGCACCGCCCACGGCCTCGACGACGGGACGCTGCTCGCGCGCATCGTGCTGCGCGGGTTGGCGCTGCGCCACGTGGACGGGGTGATGCCCTCGGGCGCGTCCGAGCGCCGCGACCTGTGGCGGCTGGCGGGCGCGGCCACCGACGAGGTCTCGGCCACCGTGCTGACCCTGGGCCTGCGCCCGCCGGGCCACAGTGCGGCCGGCCGGTTGCTGCGCGAGCGTGCCGACGCGGGCTTCGAGACCCATCTGACGGTGCGCGAGATCCGCCGCCTGTCGGGTCCGCCCGTGGCCGCCGGCACAACGGTGTACATCTGCGAGAACCCACGCGTGGTCGAACTCGCCGCCGACCGGGGTGCGTCGACCCCGCTCGTGTGTACCGCCGGCAACCCGGCGACGGTCGTGACGACCCTCCTCGGAGCCCTCGCCGAAGCGGGTGCCGACCTGCGCTATCACGGCGACTTCGACTGGCCGGGTCTGGCGATGGCGGATCGCGTCCTACGCCGCTTCGGCGCCTCCCCGTGGCGGATGACTGCCCTGGACTACGAAGCGGGCGTCAGCCTGGCACGGACCCACGCCACCCCCCTCGAACCCCTCACCGGCAACCCGCACGACGCCACATGGGACCCCGAACTCACCCCGACCATGCTCGCGTTGGGCGTCAAACTCGAAGAGGAAACGGTCCTCGATCTCTTGCTCGCGGACCTGTCCTGACGACGCCCTCAGCGCGAGCGTGCGCCGAGGACGGAGGTAAGGGCGTGCCATGGGCCCCGGCGGAAGGTCAGGACGGGTGCGGCCGGGCGCTTGGAGTCGCGGACGGCCACGTTGCACGCCGCGCAGGAGTGAGCCTCGACGCATTCACCGTTGACGCCGCTGTATGTGCTTCTGCGCCAACTCGCCGACGAGTGACCGTGCTTGTGCATGTCCCGCCCGCCCGATGAGTTCTTGTGTGTGTCACAGATCCTTGCCCAAATGGGCCAGGAAGGCCAGCGACTCCTTGGGTGCGAGAGCGGCAGCGCGCAGGTGGTCGAAGCCTCCTGTGTAGGTCTGGACTTGTTCGGGCTCTTCGACGTAGAGACTGCTCGTCAGATTTTCGATGTAGACGACGTCGAGCGCGGCCAGAGCCGGAAACGACACGATGGCGAAGGGACCGTGCATGCCCGCGTGTGCTCCGGCCGCGAACGGCAGTACCTGCACCGTGACGTTGGGAACCGCTGCCCACTCGCGGATGTGCTGGATCTGAGCCCGCATCACTTCGCGTCCGCCGACTACGTGGCGGACCGCCGCCTCGTGGACTACGACCCAGAGGGACAAGGGATTCTGAGCCCGCGTCAGCACTTCTTGTCGGGCCGTCCGGACGGCGACACGGGCCGCGACCTGCTCAGGGGTGTCCTGGATGTGGTGGGACTCGATGATGGCGGTCAGGTAATCCTCCGTTTGAAGGAGACCGGGAATCAGCAGCGGCTGGAAGTTGCGGACGCTGGACGCGGTTGCCTCCAAGCCGATGAAGTCCGTGTGTTCCTGGTCCAGCGTGCCGCTGTACTGATGCCACCAACCGCGTTGATAGCTGGTGCGGGCCAACGCTTCGAGGGCGGTCCGGAGCCCTTCGTCGTCGACCCCGTATCGGCTGAGTAGGTCTCTGACATCCCGGGGGCGCACGCCGGAGCGACCGTTCTCAAGGCGGCTGAGCTTGGAGGCGTGGCAGTCCAGGACTACGGCCGCTTCTTCGGCGGTAATCCCTGCCGTTTCGCGAAGGCTCCTCAACGTGGCGCCGAGTTGACGTCGTCGCACTGACGGACCTGGTTGTGCGGGCATGTTCACTCCATCGAGTTATCTTGCGCCGATCTTTTTTAGAAGCTTGCGAAAACCGGATCGGGCGCCCACGATCGTAGCAAGCGAAATCACGCTCAGTACATCGATCGTGACAGTCGATCAGGGGTGGGCTCGGTCGTGGGCTGCCTCGCATCGCTCGTCTGCGAAGGAGACCTGCAATGCCTGCTGCCGAGACCATCCGAGGTCTGGAACTGACCCTGCCCTGCAATCCCGTCGTCGTTCCGCAGATGCGCCGCGTCCTCGGTGACCTCCTGCTCGCGTGGGGTTTGTCCGCCGACCACGAACTCGCGTACGACGTCCGCCTGATCGCTACCGAGCTGATCGCGAACGCCGTGGAGCACGCCGGTGAGATCGCGTCCGACCTCACGGTGTCGCTGTCCCTGGGCGACGGTTGGCTGCACTTCGGCGTACGCGACGCGCACCCGTTCCGGCCGCGCGCTCTGAACGGAACGCTCGACGAGGTATCCGGACGCGGCCTGCTCATCGTTCGCGAACTCGCCGCTGAGGCAAGGGGATACACCGACGTCGAGCCGCATCCCGACGGCAAGACCATCCGCGTCTCGCTGCCATGGCCGATCCACACGTGACCGCTGCACAGCCGACCGTGGCCCCGTAGACCGACGCCAACCGACTGCTTGACGGTCACCGAGGGCTCGCCTACCGTGACCCAATCGGCGACACGGCCCGCTGCCAAGGCGTAGGCCGGTCGCCGGGTCGACTCACGGGGGTGGGCGTCATGACCGATTTTGTCATCGACCTGGCATGGCTCGACGGCGTATCCGGGCGCTTGGCCGAGGCCGCGTCCGTATCCAAGACCACGTTGGACGCGCTGGAGGAGATCGGTCCCCAGCGCACCGGCCACAAGGATCTCGACAAGGCGTGCTCGGCGTTCCACGAGAAGTGGGACGAGCGCATCCGCGGCTTCACACAAGGAGTGGAGCAGATGCGTCAGGGCGTCGCCGCGGCGAAGGCGAGCTATGGAGCCACCGAGGCCGCCGTTGCCGCGTCCTTCCCCGCGCCGCCCGGTGCACCGGCTACATCGGCCGCGCCGCCGGCCGCCACCGCGCCCGGGCAGACCGGCGCCCCGGCCGCGCCGCCGGCCGCGAACGCCCCGGCTGCGCCTGCTCCGGCCAAGAGCCGCATCGAGCAAGTGATGGGCTGATGTCGGACGCCAAGGACTTCCCGGGGCTCGGCTTCGACCCCGCGCCGGGCATCGTGCCGGCGGTGGAGGGGCTGCTCGGTCAGGTACGCGACGCTGTCAACCGCCTGGGGCAGGTCGAGCAAGAGATGGATTCGGTCCTGCGGGACCCCGCCAAGTGGAGCGGACGCAGCGGAACGGAGTTCTACACGGTCGTCCGCCGCATGGCCGCCAACGCCGGTGTGACCAAGGGGTGTTTGTTCGGCGTGCAACTCGCCCTGAGCGGATGGTCCGCGCTGCTCGCCGACTATCAGCGAAGCGGCCAGTCGCTGGAGCAGCAGGCCCGCCAGGCACGTGAGCGACTCCACCGGGCGAAGAGCGCTCCGGATCTGCACCTCGATCCGTTCTCCGTCGCCATGTCGGGCGGCGACGCGACCGGGCACCCGGACAAGGTGCAGCGGAACCTCGCCGCCAAGGCCGAGGTGGAAAGCGCCGAGAACGACCTCGACGGCATCATCCGCGCCGGCCGGAACGTGAAGCGGATGCACGACGAGTCCGCGAAATCATCCGCGGGCGAGATCAAGAGCGCGATCAAGGCCCTCACGGGAGAGCAGTGGCGTGGGTCCCACCAGTACCCCGGCCCAACGGCGTTCTATCCCGGCGCGATACCTGGAGCGCCCGCGTTCATGGACGACCCCAACTGGGACTACAAGATGGCGGGCGACGTCTACTTCGCGGACGGCCCGCCCCGGCCCGGCCATTCGCGGGTCGAACGGGTGGGTCCGATCGTCCCCGGTAACGGGATCGTCGTCTTCCGTTTCTTCATCTCCGACGAGGAAGCCGCCTTCAAGACGCTGAACGGCGATGGCCGAGACTTCACCGCGACCCCGGGCGCGTCGTCGAGAATGACCCTGGCATGGGATACCGACACGGGGCGCGTCGTATTCGACGTCACTGGTTCGTCGACCACCGGATTCCTCTTCGACGAAGGTGAACTCGACGCACACGCCATCGGTCCGGACGGCAAGAACAAACTCGTCATCGAGAAGAACGAGGCAGAGACGGGGTTCACCGCGAAAATCACCGGACTCAACGCCTTGCTGCCGTATTTCGCGGCCGATGAGCGCGTGGGAATCGAGTTCGAGGGGCCACCCGGAAGTTCGCCACGCGTCACACTCAAGGGCGACGACTATCCCGATTTCGAGGCGATCCAGTACGTACCGAATCGCGATGCCGTCGTGCTGGGGACCGACAAGATGTACAACCCCGAGCTGCCGGGTCTCGACGGAGGACTCGCGGCGGCTCCGTTCATGGGGAAGGATCGGGACCTCGCCTGGGAGGACGGGAAATCCGTCGCTCCCGCCCGCGAAGTGAAGCCCATTGCGCCGATTGTTCCCATGATTGTTCCCGTCCCTTTGCCGTACGTGAAGCCTCCGGATTGGTCCCCGCCTGCGCCTCCGCCGCAACCGGCCGACGCGTGGTGAGAAACACCGGCCGCGCCGGCATCGTGCTGCGAAGCGTCGCGGTCGTGGCGGTTGTCCTGGTTGCCGGGTGCGGTGGCGCAGACGATGCCCCGCCCGACCCGGAGCGGGTCGCGGAGGCGCGACAGGCGGCGACGATCTGGTTGAGTGCGACCTGGCGTCACGACGACGCGGGGGCGTGTCCGAACGTCGGGATCCAGCCTCGCTCCACGCCGCCCTTCGGCGGATGTGGTCAAGGTGGAAGCAGCCTGTCCAAGGCGTTCAACCCACAGGCGGAACCGTTGACTTCGGTTGTGATCGACAAGATCTCCGTCGACGGTGACCGCGCCGAATTCGATACCGATCACGTCACGGTCAATGGTCGCCCGTTGTCCGAGTCGGTCGATCGCGCGGCGGGGGACGGGCATACGCGCTATGTGCTGCGCTTCACGCGGGTGTCGAACCTCTGGTACTTCGCGACCTTCAAATCCGACGGATGGGTTTAGTGCGGGCAGACGGTGGACGCGTGAGGGGCGGTGTTCTGCGGGGCTTGGTGGTGGGCCTGCTGGTTGCCGGATGTGGGGGGTCGCACGAGCCGGATTCCGATCCGGTGATGGTTGCGGAGGCGAGAAGTGCCGCGCTCATCTGGTTCAGCGCGACGTGGCGGAACGATTTCGAGGCCGCGTGTCCCAATATCAAGGCTCAGAGCGCTGCCACGCCGCCTTTCGGTGGGTGTGGCATGGCGGCGACCAACCTGTGGAAATCGATGAATCCGGATGCCGAGGCGCTGGTCTCGGTCGACATCACCAGGCTCGAACTCGACGATGGCAGGGCCCGGTTCGATTCGGACCACGTCACGGTGAACGGTCGGCCTCTGGCGGAGTCCGTGGATCGGGCCGCCGGTGGGCAGGCGCACGTTCGCTATATCTACATGTTCCGACGTATTCAGAATCTGTGGTATTTCCAGAAGGCCGACTCGGAATCCGCCTTCTGATCCACCGGTGACCGGAAAGCCGAAGGGCGGCCCTGTGGATCAGGGCCGCCCTTCGGATGTTGTCGACTGCCGCGACTACTGCGGTACCGACGCGACCCCCGCCGGGAGGAAGCGCTTGCCCGCGGTCTTCTCGCTGACGGCCGCCCGGTCCAGGTACGGCGTGATGCCGCCGAGGTGGAACGGCCAGCCGGCGCCGGTGATCATGCACAGGTCGATGTCCTGCGGGGCGGCCACGACGCCCTCTTCGAGCATGCGGTTGATCTCGTCGGCCAGGGCGGCCAACGCGCGGTCGCGGACCTGCTCCTCGGTGGAGGGGTTGTCGCCCACCTCCAGGAGGGCGGCCACCTCCGGGTCGACCTCGGGGGCGCCGGACGCCCAGGTGAGGAACGACCGCTTGCCGGCCTTGACGACCCGCTCCAGGTTGGGCGAGACGGCGAAGCGGTCCGGGAACGCGGTGTGCAGCGTGCCCGCCACGTGGGCGGCGATCGCCGGGCCGACGAGTTCCAGCAGGACCATCGGGGACATCGGCAGCCCCAGCGGCGCCAGCGCGCTGTCGGCGACCTCGATCGGGGTGCCCTCGTCGACCGCGGTCAGCACCTCGCCCAGGAAGCGGGTGAGGATCCGGTTGACCACGAACGCCGGGGCGTCCTTGACCAGGACCGAGGTCTTCTTGAGCTGCTTGGACACGGCGAACGCGGTGGCCAGGGCCCCGTCGTCGGTCTGCTCCGCGCGGACGATCTCGAGCAGCGGGAGCACCGCGACCGGGTTGAAGAAGTGGAAGCCCACGACGCGCTCGGGGTGCTCCAGCTTCGAGGCCATCTCGGTGATCGACAGCGACGAGGTGTTGGTCGCCAGGATGCACGTCGGCGAGACCACGGCCTCGACCTCGGCGAACACCTGCTGCTTGACCGACATCTCCTCGAACACGGCCTCGATCACGAAGTCGGCGTCCGCGAACGCGTCCTTGGTCAGCGAGCCGGTCACCAGCGCCTTGAGGCGGTTCGCGGCGTCGGCCGAGATCCGCTTCTTGAGCAGCAGCTTGTCGACCTCGTCGTGCACGTAGCCGACGCCCTTGTCCACCCGCTCCTGGTCGATGTCGGTCAGCACGACCGGCACCCGCAGGCGACGCGCGAACAGCAGCGCGAGCTGGGAGGCCATCAGACCGGCGCCCACGACGCCGACCTTGGTGACCGGGCGGGCCAGCTTGCGGTCGGGGGCACCGGCCGGGCGCTTGGCGCGCTTTTGGATCAGGTTGAACGAGTACAGGCCCGCGCGCAGTTCGTCGCCCATGATCAGGTCGGCGAGCGCGTCGTCCTCGGCGTCGAAGCCGGCCTGGAAGTCGCCGGAGCGAGCCGCGTCGATGATCTCCAGCGCGCGGTAGGGCGCGGGGGAGGCCCCGTGCACCTTCGAGTCCGCGATCGCCTTGCCGCGCGCGATCGCCGCGTCCCAGCCCGCGCCGCGGTCCAGCTGCGGGCGCTCGACGACGACCTCGCCGGTGAGCACCTTGCCCGCCCACGCCAGCGACTGGGCGAGGAAGTCGGCCGAGTCGACCAGGGCGTCCGCGATCCCGAGCTTGAACGCCTTGGGACCGTTGAGCTGGCGGTTCTGGTTCAGCGCGTTCTCGATGATCACCGTGACCGCGTTGTCCGGGCCGATCAGGTTCGGCAGCAGTACGCAGCCGCCCCAACCCGGGACCAGACCCAGGAAGCACTCCGGCAGCGAGAACGCCGGTACCGCGGTGGAGATCGTGCGGTAGGTGCAGGCCAGGCCGATCTCGACGCCGCCGCCCATCGCCGCGCCGTTGTAGAACGCGAACGTCGGCACGGGCAGCGCGGAGAGCCGCTTGAACGTGTCGTGGCCGGCCTTGCCGATGGCGTGCGCGTGCTCGCGCTTGCCGACCTTCTCGACGCCCTTGAGGTCGGCGCCGACCGCGAAGATGAACGGCTTGCCGGTGATGCCGGCCGCGACGACCTCGCCCGCGGCGGCGAGCGCCTGGACCTTGTCGATCGCGCCGTTCAGCTCGTTCAGGCCCGCCGGGCCGAACGTGTTCGGCTTCGTGTGGTCGAAACCGTTGTCGATCGTGATCAGCGCGAACTTGCCCGCGCCGCCCGGCAGATCGAGCACGCGCACGGGGAAGTGCGACACCAGCTCGTCCGGGAACACCTCGGCGGCCAGCTGCGAGAGGTCGCTCACTTGTCGTTCCCTTCCCAGTTCGGGTTCTCCCAGATGACGGTCCCGCCCATGCCGAGCCCGATGCACATCGAGGTCAGGCCGTAGCGGACCTCGGGGTGCTCCTCGAACTGCCGCGCGAGCTGCGTCATCAGGCGCACACCCGACGAGGCCAGCGGGTGGCCGTACGCGATCGCGCCGCCGTACTTGTTCACACGCGCGTCGTCGTCGGCGATGCCGTAGTGGTCCAGGAAGGACAGCACCTGGACGGCGAACGCCTCGTTCAGCTCGAAGAGGCCGATGTCGTCGATCGTGAGACCGGCGCGCTCCAGGGCCTTCTCGGTGGCCGGGACCGGGCCGATGCCCATGACCTCGGGCTCGACGCCGGCGAACGCGAACTGCACGAGCCGCATCTTGACCGGCAGGCCCAGCTCGCGCGCGGTGTCCTCGGAGGCGAGCAGACACGCGGTCGCGCCGTCGTTGAGACCGGCCGCGTTGCCCGCGGTGACCCGGCCGTGCGGACGGAACGGGGTCTTGAGCGTGCCGAGGCCCTCGAGCGTGGTGCCCGGGCGCATCGGCTCGTCGGCGGTGGCCAGACCCCAGCCCTGCTCGACCGAGCGGGCCGCGACCGGCACCAGGTCGGGCTGGATCTTGTTGTCGGCGTACGCCTTGGCCGCCTTCTCCTGGCTGCCCAGGGCGTACCGGTCGGAACGCTCCTTGGTCAGCTGCGGGAAGCGGTCGTGGATGTTCTCCGCGGTGTTGCCCATGACGAGCGCCGACGGGTCCACGAGCTGCTCGGAGATGATCCGCGGGTTCGGGTCGGCGCCCTCGCCCATGGGGTGGCGTCCCATGTGCTCGACGCCACCGGCGACCACGACGTCGTACGCGCCGAACGCGATGCCGCCGGCGGCCGTGGTGACCGCGGTCATGGCGCCCGCGCACATGCGGTCGATCGAGTAGCCGGGCACCTCACGCGGCAGACCCGCGAGCAGTGCCGCGGTGCGGCCGATGGTCAGGCCCTGGTCGCCGATCTGCGTGGTGGCCGCGATCGCGACCTCGTCCACGCGGGCCGGCGGCAGCGACGGGTTGCGGCGCATCAGTTCACGGATACACGCGATGACGAGGTCGTCGGCTCGCGTCTCGTGGTAGATGCCCTTGGGGCCGGCCTTGCCGAAAGGGGTACGGACGCCGTCTACGAAGACAACGTCCCGGACGTTACGAGGCACGAGCGCACACTCCTCCTGCGATGGGTACGGACCCCATGCTACTCATGAGTAACCAAAGGTCCTAGCCCTCGGTCCCACTCCGATCCCGGACGCGTGGGAGCCGAGCCGCGCGAACATCGGCGCGGGCGGAGTGCGCCGACCGGCGAGGTGATCGCGGACGCTCCGGATTGAACGGACTTGGCCCGACCCTACGGATATATCGGTCCTGCACCGGTATGCCGCGCCTGACGATCCGAGCGGCGACGTGACGTGATCCACGTTCGACGAGCCGGGCCTTTACCCGCTCTTGACGATGTGGGCGCATTCGGCTGACAAAATAAGCCAAGCCTAGGCTTGGTTAGCCTTGCCTAATATCTGCTGTTTTCTCGCACCACCTGTTTTCCCGCACCACGCATCACTTTCGTTCGTCCCACGCACCACGCCTGCCGGGCCTCGACCCGTCTCCGCCTGTCTCGTCCCCGGGAGAGTCAATGTCTGCCGTTCGTCGCCGCCCCACCGCCCGAGTGGTGGGCGCCGGCCTGCTGCTCGCCCTGCCTCTCGCGCTCACCGCGTGCGGCAGCGACGACTCGTCCGGCGACGCCGTCAAGGTCACCGCCAAGGACAAGTCCTGCGACGTCGCCAAGAAGGACTGGCCCGCCGGCAAGAACAGCATCAAGGTCACCAACAAGGGCAGCCAGGTGACCGAGCTGTACGTCTACGCCCAAGGCGACCGCATAGTCACCGAGCGGGAGAACATCGGCCCCGGCACCTCCGCGACGCTGACCTTCGAGATCAAGGCCGGCAAGTACGAGATCGCCTGCAAGCCCGGTATGAAGGGTGACGGCATCCGCCAGGCGATCACCGTCGCGGGCACCCCCGTCGAGAAGCCGATCGACCCGCGCCTGGCGACCGCCGTCGCGCACTACCGGACGTTCACGACCGAGACGGTCGACCAGATGATGCCGATCGCCACCGAGTTCGTGAACGCGGTCAAGGCCGGCGACGTGGCCAAGGCGAAGGACCTGTACCCGAAGTCGCGCCTCGGCTGGGAGACCATCGAGACCGTGGCCGAGAGCTTCGGCGAGCTCGACCCGAAGGTGGACCTCCGCGAGGCCGACCTGGAGCCGGGGCAGGAGTGGTCCGGCTGGCACCGGCTGGAGAAGACCCTGTGGACGACGGGGCAGATCACCGACGAGGACCGGAAGTACGCGGACCGACTGCTGGCCGACCTCAAGTCGCTCCAGATGCAGATCGGCACCGCCGAGATCACCCCGACCTCGATCGCCAACGGCGCCAAGGGCCTGCTCGACGAGGTCGCGGTCGGCAAGGTCACCGGCGAGGAAGAGGCGTTCAGCCACACCGACCTGTGGGACTTCGCGGGCAACGTGGACGGTGCCAAGAAGGCGTTCGACCTGCTCAAGCCGTTCGTGGCGGAGAAGGACGCGGCGCTGGCCACCACCCTCGACGCCGAGTTCACCAAGATCCAGGGTCTGCTGGCCAAGTACAAGCAGGGCGAGGGCTACGTCTCCTACAACACCGTGGACGAGGCCAAGCGCAAGGAACTGTCGGACGCGGTCAACGCGCTCGGCGAACCGCTGTCGAAGCTGGCCGGCGTCGTCGCCTAGCGCCGGAGTCGAAGCCGGGGCCGGAAACGGTCACGGCCGCGGCGCCGATGCGCCGCCGGGCGATACCCCGCCCACCGCACGTCCAGCCAACCGAACATCCATAGGGAGGGTCCCATGACCGAGACCGAACACGTCGACAAGGCCGTCGAGTCGGCGGACGACGGTTTCAGCCGTCGAGCCCTCCTCGGTTGGACCGGTGGCGCACTCGTGGTCGGCGCCGCGGCGGCCGGCGGCGTCGCCGCCGCGGTCACCACGACCGACGACGGCAAGGCCGCCGGCCCCAAGGTGGGCCAGGTGGACTTCCACGGCGCCCACCAGGCCGGGATCGCCACGCCGGTCCAGGACCGGTTGCACTTCTGCGTGTTCGACGTGATCACCGACGACCGCGCCAAGCTGGTCCGGATGCTCCAGCAGTGGAGCGCGGCCGCCGCCGCGATGACCGCCGGCAAGGCGATCGGGACCGGCGCGGACAGCGGGGTCGTGGAGTCCCCGCCCGACGACACCGGCGAGGCGGTCGGCCTGCCGCCGAACAACCTCACGCTCACCGTCGGGTTCGGCCCCACGCTGTTCACCAAGGACGGCAAGGACCGCTTCGGGATCGCCGCCAAGCGGCCCGAGGCGCTCGCCGACCTGCCCACGTTCCCCGGCGACAACCTCGACCCGCAGCGGTCGGGCGGCGACATCGCCGTCCAGGCCTGCGCCGACGACCCCCAGGTCGCCGTGCACGCGATCCGCAACCTGGCCAGGATCGGCTTCGGCGTGGTGTCGGTGCGCTGGTCGCAGCTCGGCTTCGGCAAGACGTCCTCGACCACGCCCGAGGCGATGACGCCGCGCAACCTGTTCGGGTTCAAGGACGGCACCCGCAACATCGCCGGCACCGAGACCGACCGCCTGCGCGAGCACGTGTGGGTGCCGGCGGGCGAGGGACCGCAGTGGATGGCCGACGGCTCCTACCTGGTCGCGCGCCGGATCCGCATGCACATCGAGCCCTGGGACCGCACCTCGCTGCAGGAGCAGCAGGACCTGATCGGCCGGACCAAGGGAGTCGGCGCCCCGCACGGCGCGATCGGCGAGCACGACCCGGTGCCGCTGAAGGCGCTGGCCCCGGACGCGCACGTGCGGCTCTCGCACCCGGACAGCAACGGCGGCGCGACCATCCTGCGCCGCGGCTACTCGTTCGTGGACGGTTCGGACGGGCTCGGCCGGCTGGAGGCGGGCCTGTTCTTCCTGGCCTACCAGCGCGACCCGCGCAAGGGCTTCGTCCCGATCCAGCAGAACCTGGCGAGCAACGACGGGTTGAACGAGTACATCCAGCACGTGGGTTCGGCCCTGTTCGCGTGCCCCGGCGGCGTGCGCGGGGCGGACGACTACTGGGGCAAGGCGCTGTTCGGCTGACCGCGGTCGCGTCCGCGCGGCCACCGGGGCCGCGCGGGTGCGCAACCCCGCCCGGCCGGCGGTACGAAGAGCCCGACCGATGAGCACGACTCGATGAGCCCTATCCGCGAAGAGCCCGATCCGAAGACCATCGGATCGGGCTCTTCGCGGATCGGGCTCTTTGTGCTGCCCGCGAGCGGGGGATCAGGCGGTCGTGGTCGCGGCCTCGCGCGTGGCCGGCTTCGCGGCCTTGTTCGTGCCCTTGGGGAGCAGGAAGAACAGCGCCATGACCGGGACCACGTAGGCGAGCCAGACGACGACCTGGAGAACCGTGGGGTCGGGCTGGAAGTTGAGGATGCCCTTGAGCAGCGTGCCGTACCAGCTGTCCGGCGGGATCGTGTCGGTGATGTCGAACGCCCGGTTCGTCAGGCCGGGGATGAAGTCGGCCTCCTGCAGGTCGTGCACGCCGTACGCGAGCACGCCGGCGGCGACGACCACCAGGCCCGCGCCGGTCCACAGGAAGAACTTGGCGAGGTTGATCCGGATCGCGCCCGCGTAGAAGAGGTAGCCGAGCACGACCGCGGTGATCAGGCCGAGGCCGACGCCGATCATCGGCTGGGTGTTCTCGCCGGTCGAGCGGGCCGTGCCCCATACGATGACCGCGGTCTCCAGGCCCTCGCGGCCGACCGACAGGAACGCGGTCAGGACGAGGGCGCCGGTGCCCATCGCCAACGCGTGGTCGAGCTTGCCCTGAAGTTCCGCCTTGAGCGCGTGCGAGGTGCGGCGCATCCAGAAGATCATCCAGGTGACGAGCAGCACCGCGACGATCGAGAGCGAGCCGCCGAACAGTTCCTGTTGCTCGAACGTCATCTCGGCCGAGGTCAGCTCCAGCGTCGCCTCCAGGGCCACGCTCAGCGCGACCGCCGCGCCGACGCCGAACCACACCGCGGGCAGTGCGTCGCGGCGGTTGCTCTTGACCAGGTAGGCGATGAGGATGCTGACCACGAGGGCGGCCTCGAGGCCCTCGCGCAGGCCAATCAGATAGTTGGCGAACACTGGTTACCCCGCTTGCTCGAACAAATATAGAAAAATTAGGCGAGGCTAACCAAACCATCCGACCCGAGTCGGCGTCAATGCAGACAAAGCAAAGCTGGGGTATTGCGCCGTACACCGGGCCGGTCGGAAGTCCCGGCCCGGTGCGTGCTCAGGCGCTCGTGCCGTTGGCGGCGTGCGCGGCCAGGCGCAGGAACGCGCCGGACAACGCGGGCGCGGTCAGCGAGATCTGCCACGGCCGCGCGCCGAACGCGCGCAGCACGTCGCCGACCGCGTCGGCGGTGGGCCGCCGGCCGGGGCCACGCGAGGCGGCGCACATAGTCCGGGGCGAGCAGGTTCTCGGTGGGCAGCGTGTGCTCGTCCGCGATGGCGGCCACAGCGGTCTTGGCGGCGGTCAGGCGCTCCGCGGCGGCCGGGTCCTTGTCCGTCCACGCGCGCGCCGGCGGCGGGCCCTCGTGGGGCAGCGTGGACATCGGCAGTTCGACCTCGGGCAGCGCCCGGGCCTGCTCGATCGAGGCCAGCCACACACCGGCCTGGCGCCGGCTGTCCCGACCGGTGAAGCCGGGCAGCGCGAGCAGCGTCGCCACCGACGCGGGGCCCGCGAGCGCGGCCTCGACGATCGCGGTGTCCGGGATGACCCGGCCCGGCGAGACGTCCTTCTGCCGGGCGATCGCGTCCCTGGCCAGCCACAACGAGCGCACGATCGCCAGCTGGCGGCGGCGCCGCACGCGGTGCAGGCCGGACGTGCGCCGCCAGGGGTCCACGCGCGGCGGCGGGGGCGGCGCGGCGGCGATCGCGGCGAACTCCTGCAGGGCCCAGTCGAGCTTGCCCTGCTCGGTCAGGATGCCCTCGAGCTCGTTGCGCAGCTCGATCAGCACTTCGACGTCGAGCGCCGCGTAGCGCAGCCACGGCTCGGGCAGCGGGCGCGTGGACCAGTCCACGGCCGAGTGCCCCTTCTCCAGGGAGAAACCGAGCACGGCCTCGACCATCGCGCCGAGTCCCACCCGCGGGAAGGCGGCGAGCCGCCCGGCCAGCTCGGTGTCGAAGATCCGCCGCGGGATCATGCCGACCTCGGCCAGGCAGGGCAGGTCCTGCGACGCGGCGTGCAGGACCCACTCGGCGTCGACGATCGCCGCGCCGAGCTCGGACAGGTCCGGGCACGCGGCGGGGTCGACCAGGGCGCTGCCCGCGCCGGCCCGGCGCAGTTGGATCAGATAGGCGCGTTGTCCGTAGCGATAGCCCGACGCCCGTTCGGCGTCGACGGCGACCGGTCCCGCTCCGGCGGCGAAGGCGGCGACGGTCTCGGCGAGCGCCTGTGGATCCGCCACGACCGGCGGTACGCCCTCACGAGGAGCCAGCAAAGGGACCGGCGCCGGGGGGACCGGCGCCGGAAGTTCGGATGAGGTTTCGAAGGAGGCGTCGGTCACCCCACCAAAATAACCCGCCCGTCCACCCGATCGGGCAGGTCCCCGCCAAGGTGGGCGCGCCCCGCACGGTGTACGGCGGTCGGAAACAGCACAAAAACCACCAGGTCGAGGGACCGCGGGCGGGGTCGGGGGCCGGAATCGCCCATGTACCCCCACCCGAAGCACGCGAAAACCGGAATCGCCCGTTCGCCTCGACTCGGGGGCTCGGGGAGCCGAGGGCCCGAAGACTCGGGGAGCCGGGGAGCCGGGGAGCCGGGGAGAGCCGAGGGCCCGAGGAGCAAGCGAGGTCGGCGAGGCCAAGGAACCTCGATCGGCCGCGCACCCCGACGACGGGACGCCGGAAAAGCCGAAACCCGGCGGGTGAACTTCACCCGCCGGGATTCGGCTGTACCTGATGACGTGCCTGATGCCATGTCGGAGGAACCGACTTCGAGCTTTCCTCAGCTGATGATGCCCGCCCGCAACGCGAGGGCCACCATGCCGGCACGGTCGCCCGTGCCCATCTTCCGGGCGATGCGTGCGAGATGGCTCTTGACCGTCAGCGCCGACAGGCCCATCGCCTGACCGATCGCCTTGTTGGACCGGCCCTCCGCGACGAGGCGCAGGACCTCGATCTCGCGCGCAGAAAGCTCCCGAACTCCGGAGCCGGGCTCCGTCCCGCGCTGTTCCGACGGACGCATGCGGTTTGCCTGGGGCATCCCGTGGTGCATTCCGGCTTGCCGTGCGTGTCCTGGGTTCAGTCCCGCTCGCGCACCGGTCACGACATAGCCCCGAACGCCCGCGGCAAGCGCGGAACGAACGGCACCGATGTCGTCGGCTGCGGAGAGTGCCAAGCCGTTCGGCCAACCGGACGCGCGCATCTCGGTGAGAAGCGTGAGTCCGGAGCCGTCCGGCAGGTGCACGTCGGCGACACAGAGGTCGCGCGGCGTGCCGGCACGGGATCGAGCCTCGGCGATGGTCGACGCCCCGACGACGTCGCGTACACCGAGGGCCCACAGGTGGCGGATGACCGCGTCGCGAACCCGAGGGTCAGCGACGACAACCATTGCCGTGGGCTTGGAAGGACGGTAGGCAAGCAGGTTTGCAGGGTGATCGAGAAGTACCGACACCGGGCCTCCTGCGCAGTGATCGCGATTCCCGAAGAAGCGGCCCGACCAGCTACTCCTTCGGGGTGGTCACCCTGTCCTTCGGCACATATGGCGCTCGGCTTTAGAGGAAGATCCAAATCCGTTATGCGACGTTGACCCGGGTGTGTGACCGAGGGGTCTCGGAGCGGTCGGTCGGCGGGTCAGGAACCGGGTCGCGAGGGCCGTCGCGGCATGGCGACAACGCCCTCACCGGCCACGACGGGCGGCAGACCGGCGCAGGTGCACATGAGTTCGGTCCAGGCCAACAGGTGCGGGAGCAGGTCGTCGCCGACCGGCGTCCACGACGCCCTGACCTCGATCTCGGTCCGGGCGATCTGCCCCGAGAGGCCGCCGAAGCCCTGGGACGTGCTGCGGCTGACCGTGCCGCTGGGGGCCCGGTACGCCGCGTCGACCGCGTGCAACGACTCGGTGAGCCAGGTCCACCCGACCTCGGGCAGCAGCGGGTCCATGGCCAGCTCGGGTTCGAGCTCGGCGCGCGTCATGGTGACGACGCGGAACGTGCCCTCCCACGCCTCGTGGCCGGCCGGGTCGTGCAACAGCACGATGCGGCCGCCGGCCAGTTCGTCCTCGTCGTCGCCCAGGGCCACCTCGGCCGCGAACGCCGCCGAGTAGGGGGCCAGGCCGCGTGGCCGGGACATCTCCTCGAGGACGATCTCGGGGCGCAGGATCGCGTCACGCCATCCCGCCAGCGCCTGCCGGAACTCCTCGGGCTCCTCGGTCTCGCCGACTGCTGCCATGCCCCGCAGCCTAGGCGGCGCCGGGGTCGCCACGCCCGGGCGACGCGCCGGGCGGGTCGGACCGGCTGCGGCCGTCTGGGACCATGGCGGACGTGACCGAAACCAGCCTTCCGCACGCCACCGTCCGAGACTCGGCCTTCCTGCGGGCCTGCCGCCGCGAACCCGTTCCGCACACACCGGTGTGGTTCATGCGCCAGGCCGGCCGTTCGCTGCCCGAGTACCGCAAGCTCCGCGAGGGCACCGCGATGCTGGAATCGTGCATGCGGCCGGATCTCGTCACCGAGATCACGTTGCAGCCGGTGCGCCGGCACGGGGTGGACGCGGCGATCTTCTTCAGCGACATCGTCGTCCCGCTCAAGGCGATCGGCGTGGACCTCGACATCAAGCCCGGGGTCGGGCCGGTCGTGGCGAACCCGATCCGCTCGCGCGCCGACCTCGCGCAGTTGCGCGACCTCACGCCGGACGACGTCCCCTACATCACCGAGGCGGTCGGTCAGCTGGTCGGCGAACTCGGCGCGACCCCGCTGATCGGGTTCGCGGGCGCGCCGTTCACGCTCGCGAGCTACCTCGTCGAGGGCGGCCCGTCGAAGAACCACGAGCAGACCAAGGCCCTGATGTACGGGGACCCGCAGCTGTGGGCCGACCTCGTGGACCGGCTCGCGGACATCACGTCGGCGTTCCTGAAGGTACAGATCGAGGCGGGCGCCTCGGCGATCCAGCTGTTCGACTCGTGGGCCGGCGCGCTCTCCGCGGCGGACTATCGGGCGGCGGTGATGCCGGCGAGCACGAAGGTGCTGTCGTCGGTGGAGCACTACGGCGTGCCGCGGATCCACTTCGGGGTGGGCACGGGTGAGCTGCTCAAGATGTTCGGCGAGGCGGGGGCCGATGTGGTCGGCGTCGACTGGCGGATTCCGCTGGACGTGGCCGCGGAGCGGGTCGGGCCGGGGAAGGCGTTGCAGGGCAACCTGGACTCGGCCGTGGTGTTCGCGCCTTGGGACGCGGTGCGGGTGAAGACGGACGAGGTGTTGGCCGCTGGGCGCTTGGCCGAGGGGCACATCTTCAACCTTGGGCATGGGGTGTTGCCGAACACGGATCCCGAGGTGTTGACGCGGATCGTGGAGCATGTGCATGAGGTCAGCGTGCGGTGAGGTGGTGCTGGGGGGTTGGCCTCATGTGCCGGCCGGGCTGGGTGGCCTCAAGCGCCGGCCGGGCTGGGTGGGGCGGCCTGTGGCCGGCTTGTCCTCAAGCGCCGGACGGGCTTGATTTGGCCGGTCTTCGGTCGAGGTGGCCTCAAGCGCCGGCCGGGCTGGGTGGGGCGGCCTGTGGCTGGCTTGTCCTCAAGCGCCGGACGGGCTTGATTTGGCCGGTCTTCGGTTGAGGTGGCCTCAAGCGCCGGCCGGGCTGGGTGGGGCGGCCTGTGGCCGGCTTGTCCTCAAGCGCCGGACGGGCTTGATTTGGCTGGCTTTCGGTCGAGGTGGCCTCAAGCGCCGGCCGGCCGGGCTGGGTGGGGCGGCCTGTGGCCGGCTTGTCCTCAAGCGCCGGACGGGCTTGATTTGGCTGGCTTTCGGTCGAGGTGGCCTCAAGCGCCGGACGGGCTTGATTTGGGCGGCTTTCGGTCGAGGTGGCCTCAGGCGTCCCTACCTTGTTGATGGGCAGGGCGAGCCATTCGTAGGGTTCTCCCACCCAGGGGTGCCGGGTGTGGCTTTCAGGCGTCTGCCGATCGTGGCTTTGTTCGATTTGCCGCCCGGCACCCCGCGACGACTCGGCCGCTGATTAGGAACTGCGATTCGGTCGCTGTGTAGGGACTCGACGGCGAGGTCGTCTGCGGGACAACACGAACCGACAGACTTGCGGAGGCGCTTGTGGCGAGGATCTGGGCCGGGGTGGACGCGGGGAAGACCCACCACCACTGCGTGGCGATCGACGAGAACGGGAAGCGGCTGCTCTCGCGCCGGGTGGCCAACGACGAGCCGGTTTTGCTCGACCTGGTGGCGGACGTCCTGGCCCTGGACACGGACGTGGTGTGGGCCGTCGACCTCACGGACGGCGCCGCGGGCCTGCTCATCGCGCTGCTCGTCAACCACGACCAGCACCTCCTCTACATTCCCGGCCGGGTCGTCAACCGTGCGGCCGACGGCTACCGGGGCGAGGGCAAGACCGACGCGAAGGACGCGGCGATCATCGCCGACCAGGCCCGCGTCCGCCGCGACCTGCACCCGCTGCGGCCCGGCGACGAGCTCACCGTCGAGCTGGGGCTCCTCACCGCCCACCGTATGGACCTCGCCGCCGACCGCACCCGCTCGATCAACCGCCTCCGAGCCCTGCTGACCGGAATATTCCCGGCCTTGGAAAGGGAGTTGGACCTCACCAATGTCGGACCGTTGGTTCTCCTGACGGGTTATCAGACCCCGGCGGCGATCCGCCGCGCGGGCGCCCGGCGACTGGAGACCTGGCTGCACAACCGCAAGGTTCGCAATGCCGCGCAGCTCGCCGCCGGCGCCGTCGCAGCGGCCGAGCGCCAACACACCGCGGTGCCGGGCGAGAAGATCACAGCACGGCTGGTCCACACGTTGGCCAGGGAGGTGATGGCCCTCAACGAGCGGATCGCCGAGACGGACAAGCTCGTCGAGGGCCGGTTTCGCGAGCACGAACACGCCGCCGTGATCACGAGCATGCCCGGCATCGGGCCGTTGCTCGGCGCCGAGTTCCTCGCCGCGACCGGCGGCGACATGAGCGCGTTCGCCACCCCCGACCGCCTCGCCGCGTTCGCCGGCGTCGCCCCGGCCCCGCGCGACTCGGGCAAGGTCAGCGGCAACCTCCACCGCCCCCAGCGCTACAACCGGCGCCTCCAACGCGTGTTCTACACCTCCGCGCTGATCAGCATCCGGTACTGCGACGAGTCCCGCCGCTTCTACGACCGCAAGCGGGCCGAGGGCAAGCGGCACACCCAGGCAGTCCTTGCTCTGGCCCGCCGTCGCGTCAACGTCCTGTGGGCCCTGCTGCGTGACGGACGGTGCTACGAGCCCACACCACCCGTCACACTCGCCGCTTGACAACAAGATTAGGAATCGGACGGGCTTGATTTGGCTGGTCTTTGGTTGAGGTGGCTTCATGCGTCGGGCGGGGTGGGGTTCGGGTTTTGTTGCGTCGATGGGGCGTGTTCCGTGCTCTGGGGTGGCGTCGTGAGAAGGTGCGGTGTGGACAGTTCGCCGGTGGGACACGGTCGTCATGTTGTTGTCGTGGGTGGCGGTATTGCCGGTCTGACGGCTGCTTGGATCCTGCTCAGGGATGGCGATCCCGCGCTTACCGTCACGGTGCTCGAGGGGTCGGCCCGGGTCGGTGGCAAGCTGCATGCCACCACGATCGCGGGCGTAGCGGTGGACGAGGGCGCGGAATCGATGCTCGCGCGGCGCACCGAGTCGATCGACCTCGCTCGCGAGGTCGGCCTCGCCGACGATCTCCAGCCGCCGACCACCGCGAGCGCCTCGCTGTGGACGCGCGGTGCGTTGCGGCCGATGCCGCGCGGACACGTCATGGGTGTGCCCGGCGACCTGGAGCCGTTGGCGGCGAGCGGCGTGCTCTCCGCCGCGGGCCTGGCCCGGATCCCGCTGGACCACGCGCTCGCCACCCACCGCTACGAGGACGATGTCGCGGTGGGCCGCTACGTGGCCGAGCGGCTCGGCCACGAGGTGGTGGACCGGCTGGTCGAGCCGCTGCTCGGCGGCGTGTACGCGGGCAACGCGTACGACATCTCGCTCGCCGCCGCCGTCCCGCAGCTGCTGCCGATCGCGCGCGAGGGCGGCTCGCTCGTCGCCGGGGTGCGCGGGCTGCTCGATGCCGCCGCCGACAAGCCGCAGGGCCCGGTGTTCATGGGCATCCGCGGCGGCATCGGCCGGCTGCCGGTCGCGGTCGCGGGGGCGGTGGTGGCCACCGGACGCGGCGAGATCAGGACCCGCACGACGGTGCGCGAGCTGGACCGTACGCCCACCGGATGGCGCGTGGTGACCGGGCCCACGAGCGCGCCCGCCGCGATCGAGGCCGACGCCGTGGTGCTCGCGGTGCCGGCCGCGCCCGCGGCCAGGCTGCTGCGCCCGCACTCGACGGTCGCGGCGGTGGAGCTGTCCTCGATCGAGTACGCGGGGATGGCCCTGGTCACGCTCGCGTTCCGGCGGTCCGACCTCGACGCGGCGCCGAGCGGGAGCGGGTTCCTGGTCCCGCCGATCGACGGTCGGCGGATCAAGGCGAGCACGTTCGCGTCGAACAAGTGGGGCTGGATCGCCGACGCGGATCCGGACACGTTCGTGCTGCGCACCTCGCTCGGCCGGGTGGGCGAGGAGGCCGTGCTCCAGCGCGCGGACGCCGACCTCGTCGCCGATTCGCTCGCCGATCTGCGCGACGCGATCGGGCTGGCCGCCGAGCCGATCGACGCCCTGGTCTCCCGGTGGGGCGGCGGGCTGCCGCAGTACGCGGTCGGCCACCTCGGCCGGATCGCGTGCGTGCGCGACGCGGTCGACCGGCTACCGGGCCTCGCGGTGTGCGGCGCGGTGTACGAGGGCGTCGGGATCCCGGCCTGCGTCGCGAGCGCGACCAGGGCCGCGGGCGCGGTCCTGGCGCGATTCGCGACGCAGGTCACCCGCCCCGTGCGCTGACCGCGCGCGCGAGCGAGGGAGAATCTACCCATGACGCAAAGCACCGCGCAGAATCTCCCGGAACCGGTCGACGGCGCCCTGCCCGACGCCGCGATCGACGACGACGTCCCGGCACCCGAGGGCGGCCCCGCCCCGGCGCGCAAGAAGGCGCGCGACCTCAACCAGGTCATCAGGTACACGATGTGGTCGGTCTTCCGACTCCGCGAGCCGTTGCCCGGCAGCCGGGCGAGCCTGGCGGGCGAGGTCGAGCAGCTCTTCGAGCAACTGCTCGACAAGGACGTCGTGGTGCGCGGTACGTACGACGTCTCGGGCCTGCGCGCCGACGCGGACATCATGATCTGGTGGCACGCCGAGGACTCGGACGCGCTTCAGGAGGCGTACAACCGCTTCCGTCGCACCGGCCTCGGGCGGCTGCTGGAACCGGTGTGGTCGAACATGGCGCTGCACCGTCCGGCCGAGTTCAACAAGAGCCACATCCCGGCGTTCCTGGCCGACGAGACCCCGCGCGACTACGTCGCGGTGTACCCGTTCGTGCGCTCGTACGAGTGGTACCTGCTGGAGGACGCCGAGCGGCGGGCGCTGCTGGCCGAGCACGGCAAGATGGCGCGCGGCTTCCCGGACGTGCGGGCCAACACGGTGCCGTCGTTCGCGCTCGGCGACTACGAGTGGATCCTGGCCTTCGAGGCCGACGAGCTGTACCGGATCGTCGACCTCATGCGGCACCTGCGCGGCTCGGAGACCCGGCGCCACGTGCGCGAGGAGGTCCCGTTCTACACCGGTCGCCGGCACCCGCTCGGCGAGCTGCTCGCCGGTCTGGCCTGACCCGCCCCGGCCGGCGCCGTGAGCGAGCTGCCGGTCGGGCCGAAACGGTCCGACCGGCGGTCACGGCCGGCCGCGGCTCACGAGGACGACCCGCAGGAGGAGCCGCAGGAGGAGCCGCCCCCGCCACCGCACGAGGACGAGCTTCCACAGGACGAGCTGCTACAGGACGAGCCGCTGCTCGCACACGACGAGCCGCCGCCGCAGGACGAGCCACCCGAGCTCGACGAGTGGTTCCAGTGCGAGCCCTGCCCGTACAGGAACGGGTCGAAGCCGCCGCCCGACCGGTCGAAGGCGCGTCGAACGCGCTTGCGGATCGCCCACGGGATCAACACCATCAACGCGATCACCAGGACCACCGGAATCAGGAAGAGCCATGCCATGGTGCTCACATCCCCCATCGAGTGATCACACCTGTGCGTGATCACGGGTTGCCGAGTGACCACACGTGCGCGTGATCACAGGTTGCGCGTCGCCGTTCGACGCGTGATCGACGTGCGCAGCCGGCTCCACCGGGACGGCTTGCGCGTGATGAACACCTTCGCCAGCGCGGACGGCAACCGGTTCTGCTGCCGCAGGTGGGTCGCGAACGCGTGTACGTCCGCGCGTGTGCCGCCCTCGGCCGGTTTCGGGTGGACCAGGGCCCACTCGAAGAACTCGCGCGGCCAGCGCTCGCCCAGCGACGTGGCGAGCTCGGGTACGGCGCGCAGCGCGGAGTCGCGGCGCTTGCCGGCGAGGGCCCGGGCCTGGACCCGCACGCGTTCCGGATCGAAGCCGGGCGGCGTCGGCCCGCCCGCGACGAGCGCGGCGAGCAGCGCGGTCTGCTGCTCCATCAACCGCTCGCGCGCCGTCACGACCGCACCGCCTGCCGGGTGACCACGGCGCGGATCTCGGCAAGTTCGGCGGCCAGTTCGGGCGCGGACGGGAAGTCGGCGTCGCGTTCGAGGAGCACCCGGGGCGGGCGCCGGAGCGCGCACAGCAGGTCCAGGACCTCCAGGATCGGCGCGGTCACCGGGTGCGCGTGCGTGTCGTGCCACAGTCCGTCGCGTTCGACGCCGCCGGCCACGTGCACGTACTCGACGGCCTCCAGGGGCAGCGCGGCGAGCGCGGCGGCCGGGTCCAGGCCGTGGTTGACCCGCTCGGTGTGCAGGTTGGCGACGTCGATCAGCAGCCGCACGCCGGTGCGTTCGACCAGTTCGGACAGGAACCGGGCCTCGGTCAGCTCGTTGTCGGGCCAGGACAGCAGCGTCGCCGGGTTCTCCAGCGCGAGCGGGACCGGCAGCGAGTCCTGCGCGATCCGCACGTTCTCCACGACCACCTCCAGGGCGTCCCACGTGCGCGGCGCCGGCAGCAGGTGACCGGCCTCCATGCCGCCCGCGCGGACGAACGCGAGGTGCTCGCTGACCAGTGGCGAGTCCAGCGCGACGGCCACCCCGGCGAGCCGGGCCAGGCGCGCGGGATCGGGCCGGTCGGCGCCGGCGAGCCCGAGACCGACGCCGTGCGGGATGACCTCGACGCCGCGGCCGCGCAGCACGCGCAGCGACTCCGGCAGGTGGTCCACGCACACGTTCTCGGCGACGACCTCGACGAAGTCGACGCCCGTCAGGCGCTCGACGGTCAGGTCGATCTCTTCCCGCCATCCGATTCCCACCGCTGTACGCATGGGGCAAGCATGACGGGCGCGAAGCCGACCGAAACAGGCGGAGTTCCCTCGAATCGGCCGGTGCGGCGCCGGGTCCGGACGCCACGTCCGGATTCCGGCCGGCCGGCCGTCCCGCCGGTGCGGCGCTACGTCCCGCAGCCGTCCGCGGTGCCGCCGCAGGAGCCGGCCCGGGCGCCCTGCGGGGACGCGCACGAGGTGCCGCCGCACCAGTGCGAGCCCGCGTCCCGGCCGTCGGGCGCGGGCGCGTTGCGGCGGAAGATCTCCTTGACCACGGGGTCCGGGAACCGGTCCAGGCCCCACAGCGCGACCGCGCCGAGGCCGTCCGCGCCCAGCGCCGCCACCGCCGCGTCGTCGCGCCGTACGCGCATCAGGTGCCGCATCGTCGGCGCCGCGGGAACCACGCGTTCGCCGAACATCCCGACCAGCAACAGACCCGCGACGCACGCCTGGATACCGACCACCGCGAGCAGCAGGCCGACCCACGGCAGCGCGCTCGCCGTGCCGCCGTCGGCGACCACGAAGCCCGCGATCGCGGTCGCGATGCCGAGCGGGATCGTCGCGAACAGGGCCCAGCGGGGGAGCCGGCGCGGCCCCGCGTCCGGGCGGGCGACGAGCCCGTACCCGAACAGGGTGGCGCCGACGTCCTGTATCTCCGCCGACGCGGCGACCCGCGCGCGCAGTTCGCGCAGCGGCAGGCCGCCGTACTCCTCGTCGAGCACCCGCAGCGGCGCGTTCCCCGGGGTGCCCGGCGCGGGCGATCCGACCGCGAGGACCTGACCGTTGCGATTCAGGTGCAGCGCGTCGGCGGCGAGCAGTTGCAGGATCGACACATCCGCGGCCCGCGCGGCGCCGCCGGACAGGAACGCGTACTCACGCAGCCCCAACTCGGCGAGGCGCTGTCTCTGCGGGCGTTTGCCGCCGCGCCGGGCGGACCCGATGGCGACGCCGAGCACGAGCGCCGTCCATACCGAGTACGCGAGGGGTGGCAGCCACGGATTCATGGTCATCAGGCATAGCGGACGAATGGCCCGGCCATGGGGGGATGTGACCTACGACGCATCGATCGGCACCGCCGATCGCCCGGCGCCGGCGGGTTCCGGGCCGGGATTTCGGGGCGGGCGCGGGGCCGGGAATCCGGGTCGGGACTCCGCGGGACTCCGGTCAGGGCTTCGGTCACGACTTCGGTCGGGACTTCGGTCAGGACTCCGGGTCGGGTTCCAGGGTCAGGGAGATGGAATTGATGCAATAACGCTGGTCGGTGGGCGTGCCGTAGCCCTCGCCCTCGAAGACGTGACCGAGGTGCGAACCGCACGTCCCGCAGCGCACCTCGACGCGGGTCATGCCCATCGTGTCGTCCTCGATGTACTCGACCCGGTCCTCGGCGAGCGGCGCGTAGAAGGACGGCCAGCCGCAGTGGCTGTCGAACTTGGTGTCGGAGCGGAACAGCTCCGCCTTGCACGCCCGACAGCGGTACACGCCGGTCGTCTTGGTCTCGGTGTACTCACCCGTCCAGGCACGTTCCGTGCCGGCCTGACGCAGCACCCGAAACTCGTCGGGGGACAGCTCGGCCCGCCACTGGTCGTCGGTCTTCTCGATTTCGTAGGCCATGAACACATCCAACACGCAACGGGGCCGGGTCGTTCCCCCGGACGGGGACGGGGACGGGCACGGGGACGGGGTCAGCGGTTGGCGTCGGCGCGGATCGCGTCGAGGATCTCGGGGCCCAGGAGGGTGACGTCGCCGGCGCCCATGGTCAGGATCAGGTCGCCCGGGCGGGCCAGGGACGCGACCGAGCCGGCGACGTCGGACCAGCTGTGCTCGGTGCGGACGAGGCCGCCGTTGTCGAGGGCGGCGTGCGCGACGATGTTGCTGGTGATGCCGGGCTGCGGGTCCTCGCGGGCGGCATAGATGTCCATCACGACGGCGATGTCGGCGGCGGCGAGTGCGCGGCCCATCTCGACGCCGAGCTGCTGGGTGCGGCTGAACAGGTGCGGCTGGTACACCGCGATCACCCGGCCCGCGCCCACCGCGCCGCGCGCGGTCGCCAGGTCGGCGGCGATCTCGGTGGGGTGGTGCGCGTACGAGTCGACGACGCGGATGCCGCTCTCCTCGCCCTTGAGCTGGAAGCGCCGGCGGACTCCCTGGTAGTTGCCCAGCCCCTCGGCCATCCGCGCCGGCTCGATGCCCAGCGCGCGGCCCACGGCGAGCGCCATCACGGCGTTGGACGCGTTGTGCCGGCCGGGTACCGCGACGGTGAAGAGCAGCTCCTCGCCGTCGGCCCGGGACCGCACCGTGACCCGACTGGCGAGGCCGAGCGACTCGATGGCGACCAGGCGCAGGTCGGCGTCCGCGCTCTCGCCGACGGTGACGACGGTCAGCTCGGGTGCGCTCGCCGCGAGTCGATCGCGCAGGGTCAGGGCGCCCGAGTCGTCGGCGGACAGCACCAGGGTGCCGCCCGGGGCGATCCGGTGCGCGAAGATCTCGAACGCCTCCAGGACGTCCTCGAGCGAGCCGTAGTTGGCGTGGTGGTCGAGTTCGACGTTGAGGACGACGGCGACCTCGGGCGCGTACTTGTGGAAGCTGCGGTCGCTCTCGTCCGCCTCGGCCACGAAGATGTCGCCGGAGCCGTGGTGCGCGTTGCTGCCGGCCTCGTTGAGGTCGGCGCCGATCGCGAACGACGGGTCCAGACCCAGCGAGGTGAGGCCGACCGCGAGCATGCTCGTGGTCGTGGTCTTGCCGTGGGTGCCGGCGATGGCCACCGAGCGGCGTCCGTCCATCAGCCGCGCGAGCGCGTCGGCGCGGTGCACGATCGGGATGCCGCGCTCACGCGCCACCACCAGCTCGGGATTGTCCTGCCGAATCGCGGACGACACGACCACGCAGGACGCGTCGCCGACGTTGGCCCGGTCGTGGCCCACGTGCACGGTGCAGCCGAGCTGGCGCAGTGCGAGCAGGAGCGTGGAGTCCTTGGCATCGCTGCCGGAGACCTTGGCCCCGCGAATCGCGAGGATCTTGGCGAGTCCGGACATGCCGGCGCCACCGATGCCGACGAAGAACGGGCTGCCAAGGTCGACGGGCTCGGCGGGCGATGCCATGAAAGCGGGCTCCTTCGGATCGGGCTGACCGGGCGGATGCGCTCGGGCACCGCGATTCTGCCTTACTCGTGGCCGTGTGGCCCTGATGGGAGGTGGGTCGGGCGGGGCGCTGCGGACGCGTCTTGGGTGGCTTTGGGATTGGGTGCCCACCCGCCCGCCCGTTGCGATGGGGCCGGCCGGCTGCGGTTTTACAGGCGACCGGGTGGCGTTGTCGGGCCCCTTGGGCGCTTACTCCGTCACGTCGTGGGCGAAGAGTTTCAGGACCGGGACGCCCACCTTCTGGCGGGCTCGGGAGGCCCAGTCCCGGTGGAAGAACTCTTCGATGAAGTGTGGGTCGGTCAGGACGATCACCTCGTCGGCGCCGTGCGCCTCGACGATCTGCTTCAACGTGTCCAGCGGGTCGCGGCCCGGTGTGGTCTCGCCCACCGCTTGGGCGCCGCCCGCGCGCAGGGCGGCGACGCTCGCGTCGAGGGTGCGGCGGGCCGCGTCCGCGCCGTCGTCGGGGCCGGGCTTCTCCTCGATGTCCTCGGCCGCCTCGTCGAGCCGGACCAGGGCCACGTCGTCCAGGGCCTGGAGCAGCTTGCGATGGTTGGCCTTGCCGGGCAGGACCACCGCGAAGGACGTCTCGACGCCTTCGTGCAGGCTGGTCACGAACTTGACGTCGGTCGCGTTCAGGACCTTTTCGATGAGCAGCACGATCGTGTACACGCAACTCTCCCTCATCCACCGGTGCCGGCCGAGCCGGGTGCCTGTCCTGTGCCCCGTCTGCCCGGGAGACCACCCTCCCACGCTCCTTTTCGCCGGGCCCTCAGGCGCGGACGTAGCGGGTGAACAGCGAGCCGTCCTCCTCCAGGATCGACATCGGCCGCATCGGCAGCGCCCCGGTGAGGGCGGGACCCGCCAGGATCCGGTCGGCGGGCCCGGCGGTCAGCAGGGGGGCCACGGTCAGGCACAGTTCGTCGAGCCGGCCCGACGCGGCGATCTGGGCCAGCACGTGCGGGCCGCCCTCGGTGAGTTGGCGGGTCAGGCCTCGCGCGGCCAGCGCGTCCAGGGCGAGCGCGAAGTCGACCCGATCGCGCCCGGCCAGGATCACGTCGCCGTACCTGCCGGCCGCCTCGATCCCCTCGGGCCGGGCGAGCTCGCAGGTGATCACGATCGTCGGGGTGATCGCCTCGGTGAACAGCGGCGTGGTGAAGTCGATCGCCAGGCTGCGCGACACGATCGCGATCACCGGCGCCGGGAGCTGCCCCGCGACCTCGCGCGCGGCGGCGTACGCCGCCTTCGGCCGGGTCGGCCGGTAGCCCTCGTTGCGGACGGTGGACGCGCCCACCACGATCACGTCGGCGAGCCCGCGAAGCACGCCGAAGATCTTCTTGTCGCCGGGCGAGGACAGCCCCGCGGACAGGCCGTCGGGCGCCTGCGCGGCGCCGTCCAGGCTGCCGACCATGTTCGCCCGCAGCCAGGTCCGGCCCGGGGGGTAGGCGTACGCCTCGACGAGGTCGACGTCCTGGTCGGCGGGGGCATGGGGGGCGGGAAGGAGACGGCGCATGCGACCGAGTTTTGCACGCACCGTACGCTTGATGACCGTGCCCGTAGCCTCTGTCGTGTCGTTGACCCGGCGTCAGCCCAGTGTCCCCGCAGACCGCCTCGTCGCCGAGATGGTCCCGCCGCCACGCTTCGGTGACGTGCGCTTCGACACGTACATCCCCGACCCCAACCAACCGGGGCAGGCCGCCGCCGTGCGGCGGCTCGAGCGGTTCGCCGCCGACCTGAACGCCGACGGGGGCAGGAAGCGCTGGTTCCGCCGCGAGCCGGCGCCCGGGCCGAGCGGGATCTACCTCGACGGCGGATACGGCGTCGGCAAGACCCATCTGCTCGCGTCGCTGTGGCACGCCGCCCCCGGGCCGAAGTCGCTGTGCACGTTCGTCGAGCTGACCAACCTGGTCGGCGCTCTCGGGTTCCGGCACACCGTCGAGGCGCTGTCCGGGCACCGGCTGCTGTGCATCGACGAATTCGAGCTCGACGACCCGGGCGACACCGTCCTGGTGTCGACGCTGCTCGGCAAGCTCGCCGACGCCGGGGTCAAGCTCGCCGCGACCTCGAACACGCTGCCCGACAAGCTCGGCGAGGGCCGCTTCGCGGCCCAGGACTTCATGCGCGAGATACAGGGGCTCTCCGCGCGCTTCGAGGCGCTGCGGATCGACGGCGAGGACTACCGGCACCGCGGGCTGCCGGCCGCGCCCGCGCCGGTCGCCGACGACGTGGTCGCCGAGGCGGCCGAGGCCGTTCCTGAGGGCGCCGCGCTCGACGACTTCCCGACCCTGCTCGGGCACCTCGCGACCGTGCACCCGAGCCGCTACGGAGCCATGCTCGACGGCGTCACCGGCGTCTTCTGGCGCGACGTGTGCCCGGTCGGCGACCAGGCGACCGCGCTGCGCCTGGTGGTCCTCGCGGACCGGATGTACGACCGCGAGCTGCCGATCGTGGCCTCGGGCGTGCCGTTCGACGCGCTGTTCACCGACGAGATGTTGTCCGGCGGCTACCGCAAGAAGTACCTGCGCGCGATCTCGCGCCTGGTCGCGATGGCCCGCGAGGGCGCGGAGCGCATCCCCTCCGTGTGAGTCCGGGGCGGGGCGAGGGCTGTGTCGACCGGGCGTCGCCTCGGGCGGGCAGGCGTCGGCTGGGGCATCATCGGACCCAGTCCCGACGATGCGGAGGCAGCGGCATGGCGAAGAAGGCCGAACGCAAGAGCGACGGTAGGGCCGGCCGGGGGTCGGCGGCCGAGGACGCCAAGGACGCGAAAGCCGGCAAGGCCGCCAAGGCCGGCAAGGCCGCCGAGAAGGCCGCCAAAGCGCTGAAGGCCGAGTGGGCCGAGGAGGCCCGGAAGGCCGCGAGGAAGGCCGACAAGAAGGCCGCCAAGGAAGCCGCGAAGGAAGCCGACAAGGCGGCCAGGGCCGTGAAGGCGGCGAAGGCGCTCGAACGACGGGCCGACGAGAGTGCCGACGCCGACCGCGAGGCTGCGGCTGCCGTGGAGGTCGGTGCCGCGGTTGCGGCCGAGGCCGCAGCCGAGTCCGCGGCCGAGTCCGCGATCGAGGCCCAGGAGCGTCCCCGGCTGCGGGTTGTCGCCGAGGACGGCGCGGACGGCGCGGGGGCGCCCACGCGACCGCCTGCCGACGTGCCCTCCGTACGGGCGGCGCTGCGCCTGCCCGGCGGCCCGGTCGACCTCACCGCGATCGACCCGCGCGCGACCCCGGCCTTCACCGGCGACAAGGCCGCCGCGCTCGCCGACATCGCCGCGATGGCCCCGCGCCTGGCCGAGTTGCAGGAGAAGTTGTACGCGCAGGCGGTTGCCGGGGGTGCGCGGCGTCGGGTGCTCCTGGTGATCCAGGGCATGGACACCTCGGGCAAGGGCGGCACGGTCAAGCACGTGATCGGCCAGTTCAACCCGTCGGGCTGCCACATCCACGCGTTCAAGGCGCCCACCGAGGACGAACTCGCGCACCCGTTCCTGTGGCGCGTCCGCGAGCAGGTCCCCGGCCCCGGCCTGATCGGCGTATTCGACCGCTCGCACTACGAGGACGTCCTGATCGCGCGCGTACGCAACCTCGTGCCGCGCCAGGTGTGGTCCCGCCGCTACGCCACCATCAACCGCTTCGAGCGGGGACTGGCCGAGGACGAGGTCACCATCGTCAAGGTCTTCCTGCACATCTCGGCCGAGGAGCAGAAGGAGCGCTTGCTCGCGCGGCTGGACAATCCCGAGAAGCACTGGAAGTTCAATCCGCAGGACATCGACGAGCGCGCGGTGTGGCCGGAGTATCAGGGGGCCTATCAGGTCGCGTTGGAGAAGTGTGATGGCTTGGCGGCGCCTTGGTATGTGGTGCCTTCGGACCGCAAGTGGTATCGGAACTGGGCGATCAGTCGGTTGTTGTTGGAGCATCTCGTCGAGCTTGATCTGCGGTATCCGCCGGGGGCGTTCGACGTCGAGTCCGAGCGTAAGCGGCTGCTGGACAGCTGAGTGGGTGGCCTCAAGCGCCGGCCGGGCTGGGTTGGCCTCAAGCGCCGGCCGGGCTGGGTGGCCTCAAGCGCCGGCCGGGCTGGGAAGGCTTGGTCTCAAGCGCCGGCTGGGTTGGGACGGCTTGGTCTTGAGTGTCGGCTGGGTTGGGTGGTCTCAAGCGCCGGCCGGGTTGGGAAGGCTTGGTCTCGAGCGCCGGCCGGGCTGGGGAAGGTGGGGGGTGGGGTTAGCGGGGGCCGATTTTGACTACTGCTACCGAGGTTGCCGGGAGGCGGAGGGTTGTGCCTACCAGGCCGCGGCGGATTTCGGCGCGGTTGTCCCAGGTGGCGACGATTTCGGCGGCGCCGGTGCCCATCGGGAGTGTTGCGGGCTGGTCCGCGAGGTTTACCGCGGTTCGGAACGCGCCGCGGTGCACCATCAGCCAGCCGGCGGTCTCCTCGAAGGTGACCTGAACGCGGGTCAGATCCGGGTCGGTCAGGTTCTCCCACTGCCGGCGCAGCGCGATCAGCCGCTTGTACCAGGCCAACAGCGCCGCGTGCGGGGCCGCCTTGACTTCGTCCCAGTCCAGGCACGAGTCGCGGACGGTCTGCGGCGACTGCGGGTCCGGGATCTGCGCGGCGTCCCACCCGTGCGACGCGAACTCCGCGCGGCGCCCGTTGCGCACCGCCTGCGCCAGCGCCGCGTCGGTGTGATCGGTGAAGTATTGCCACGGCGTGGACGCGCCCCACTCCTCGCCCATGAACAGCATCGGTGTGAACGGCGACGTCAGCACCAGTGCCGCCCCCGCCGCGAGCAGGGCCGGCGACAGGGTCGCCGAGATCCGGTCCCCGGTCGCCCGGTTGCCGACCTGGTCGTGGGTCTGCAGGTAGCCGAGGAAGCGGTGCGCGGGCATCCGCGACGTCGGCACCGGGCGGCCGTGCGTGCGTTCGCGGAACGAGGACCACGTGCCGTCGTGCAGCCACACCTTGGTGAGCGTCTTGGCCAGCGTGCCCATCGAGCCGAAGTCGCCGTAGTAGCCCTGCCGCTCGCCGGTGAGCAGCGAGTGCAGCGCGTGGTGGAAGTCGTCGCTCCACTGCGCTTGGACGCCCATCCCGCCGCTCTCGCGCGGGGTGACCACGCGCGGGTCGTTGAGGTCCGACTCGGCGATCAGGAACAGCGGGCGGCCGGTCGACGCGGCGAGCTTGTCGACCGCCTCGGACAGCTCTTCGAGGAATGGTACGGCGCGGTTGTCCGCGAGCGCGTGCACGGCGTCCAGGCGCAGCCCGTCGACGTGGTAGTCGCGCAGCCACATCAGCGCGCTGCCGACGAGGTAGGCGCGCACCTCGTCGGAGTGCGGACCGTCGAGGTTGACCGCCGAGCCCCACGGCGTGCGGTAGCGGTCGGTGAAGTAGGGGCCGAACTGCGGCAGATGGTTCCCGGACGGCCCCAGGTGGTTGTGCACCACGTCCAGGATCACGCCCAGGCCGTGCCCGTGGCAGGCGTCCACGAAGCGCTTGAGGCCCTCCGGTCCGCCGTACGGATCGTGCACCGCCCACGGGCACACGCCGTCGTAGCCCCACCCGTGCTTGCCCGGGAAGGCCGACACCGGCATCACCTCGACGTGGGTGACACCGAGGTCGACGAGGTGGTCGAGCCGCTCCACGGCCGCCGCGAACGTGCCCTCGACGGTGAACGTGCCGATGTGCAACTCGTACACGACCGAGCCCGGCAGCGGCCTGCCCGTCCAACCCTGGTCGGCCCACGCGTACGCGGCGTGGTCCACGACCCGGCTCGGCCCGTCCGGGCCCGTGGGCTGCCAGGGCGAGCGCGGGTCGGGCAGCGGGCGGCTGCCGTCGATCACGAACGCGTAGTCGCTTCCGTGTACCGCGGTCGGCACCTCCGCCTGCCACCACCCCGGCCGGTTCGCGTCGCGCATCGGCCTGCGCCGGCCGTCGACGATGACGTCCAGTGACGACGCGTTCGGAGCCCAGACCTCGAACCTGACCACGATGGTTGTGTCCTCTCCGGGAACGTGCGGGAACGGCTCGGCTGCCTCAGCCGCGGGTGAGCAGTGCGACGGGCAGGTCCTCCAGGATGTGCCGCAACCGGGCCTGACCGGTGTACGTGCAGCCGGTCAGCGCGTCGACCCAGCGGCCGGCGGGCAGCGGGAGCAGCGCGCCACCCCACCCGCCCTTGGCCGCGAGGCCGGCCGGCAGCCGGGTCGCGACCGTGATCGCCTCGCCGCCGCGCACGAACGCGATCGCGTAGTCGGCCTCCTTGCCACGCGCCGGCAGCGCCTCGTACGCGCCGGCGAACCACTCGGGACGCTCGCGTCGCAACCGCAGCGCCGCGGTGGTCACCTTGAACTTGAGCGCGTCGAGCGAACCGTGCTCGCGGCCGAAGTCGACGGGGGCCCGGTTGTCCGGGTCGACCAGCGTGTACAGCGCGAGCTCGCCGCCCTGGTACACGTCGGGCACGCCCGGCATGGTGAGCTGGACGAGCTTGGCGCCGAGCGAGACGGCGCGCGCGGGCCGGTCCAGGTCGGCCACGAATTCGGCGATGTCGGCGGTGAGTTCCCCGTCGGCCAGAACCGCGCGCACGAACGCCTCGCTCGCCGCCTCGTAGTCGGGGTTCGGGTCGATCCAGCCGGTGGCCCGCGCGGCCTCGCGCATCGCCTTGCGCAGGTACGCGACCGCCCGGTCGGGGGTGATCGGCCAGGCGCCGACCAGGGTCTGCCACAACAGGTACGTGTCGTAGCCGTCCGGCCCGAACCGGAACTCGGAACGGTGCGGCCGGGCCCAGTCGTTCCACGTGTGCACCCGCTCGGCCCAGTCCTCGGGCACCTCGGCGAGCACGGCGAGCCGGGCCCGCACGTCCTCGCTGCGCTTGGTGTCGTGCGTACTGAGCGTGGTCATCGTGGTCGGTGACATCCGCGCGCACGCGGCGTGGAAGCCGGCGATGCTCAGCCCGATCCGGTCCGGTGTGCCGCCGACCTCGTTGAGCGAGGAGAGCACGTACCAGCGGTAGAACGCCCGGTCCTCGACCCCCTTGGCCGCGAGCGCGGCCGCCACCTGGCCGAAACGGGTGCCGAACTCACCATCCGCCAAAGCCAGTTCGGCGATCTCGCGGGCCGCCTCGGAGACCTGGCCCGGAACGCCGGTGAGCGCCTGCGCCATGGTCGCGATCGAGCCGGAGCCGGCGCCGGGGTAGGGGCGATACGCGGGGAACGCGGTCAGCAGCGGCGGCAGCGCGCGCCCGACGTCGCCGGCGCCGGCGACCGGTTCGAGGCGGTCCAGGGTCCGCCGCAGCCGGGCGAACTCGGTCGCGAGGCCGCCCGCGAGCACCTCCGCCTTGGCCTCCTGCGCGAGGTAGTCGAAGCCCTCCCGGACGCCGGTCTGCTCGCGGTGCAGCGCGCGCAGCGGCTCCGCGCCCTCGGGGTCGGTGAACAGTCCGTCCACCCGGCGCAGCGTGTCGTAGCCGGTGGTGCCGTCACAGGCCCAGTCGGCGGGCAGGACCTCGTCGTCGGACAGGATCTTCTCGACCACGATCCACGCCTGGGGCGCGGCGGCGCGCAGCCGGCGCAGGTAGTCGCGCGGGTCGGCGAGGCCGTCCGGGTGGTCGATCCGCAGACCCTGGACCAGGCCCTCGTTCAGCAGCCGCAGGATCGTCTCGTGGGTGGCCGCGAAGACCTCGGCGTCCTCCTGGCGGAGTCCGATCAGCGTCGAGATCGTGAAGAACCGGCGGTAGTTGAGCTCGGCGTCCGCGCGCCGCCAGTGCGCGAGTTCGTAGTGCTGGGCGGCCAGGAGCTCGTCGAGCGGGAGCTTCTCGGTGCCGGGCCGGAGCGGGAACGCGTGTTCGTGGTAGCGCAGCACGTCGCCGTCCACGACCAGTTCCTCGGCGACCTCCTCGACCGGTCCGCCGAGCACGGGCAGCAGCACGCGCCCGTCGTGCCGCTCCCAGTCGATGTCGAACCAGCGCGCCCGCGGCGCGTCCGGCCCGTCCCGCAGCGTCTCCCACAGCGGCGCGTTCAGCGACTCGGGCGCGGGCACGGCCATGTGGTTCGGCACGATGTCCACGACGATGCCGAGCCCGTGCGCGCCGGCGTCCGCCGCCAGCTCGCGGAGGCCGTCCTCGCCGCCGAGGTCGGCGGACACGCGCGTGTGGTCGACGACGTCGTAGCCGTGGGTGGACCCGGGCACCGCCTGCAGGATGGGCGACAGGTGCAGGTGGCTCACCCCGAGCGAGGCGATGTACGGCACGGCGGCGGCAGCGGCCGCGAACCCGAAGGCGGGCTGCAACTGAAGCCGATAGGTCCCGGTGGGGACGCGAGAAGGCGACGAGGTCATGCGGACAAGCTTCCCCGGACGACCCCGAGCTACCACCCGCCGGGGTGGTGAAACCTGTTCGGACGCGGATCGACGCGATCGGCGCATTCCCCCGATCCGGCGATCCGCGCCCGATCCGGCGCACGTTGCCCGGTCTCCCCGCCGTCGGCCGCCGCGGTGGGGCACACGGCGAAAGCGGGTCCCTCCTTCGGCGTTCGAGGGAGGGACCCGCGGGGTTGTCCCGAGAGCCGGTCCGATCAGCGTGGTGAGGGCCGCTGCAATACCACCAGGGACCGGGCCTCCACCGCCTGCGACGCGCCGCCGTTCACCGTCGGTCGGGTCTTCGGTTCGCGCATCGCGGTCTTGTCGTCGGCGGTGTCGACCACGACGGTCCAGGTCTTGCCCAGGTCGTTCGGGATGGTGAACTCCTCGGCCTCGTGGGACGCGTTGAACAGCAGCAGGAACGAGTCGTCGGTGATCCGCTGGCCGCGCGTGTCGGGTTCCGAGATGGCGTCGCCGTTGAGGAAGACCGCGACCGACTTGGCCGCCGCCGCCCACCAGTCGCCGTCCGACATCTCCTCGCCCGTCGGGGTGAACCACGCGATGTCGGTGAGTTCGTCGTGGGTGCCCTGTACCGACCGGCCGTGGAAGAAGCGCCGACGCCGGAACACCGGGTGCTCGGCCCGCAGCCGGGTCATCATCCGCATGAACTCGAGCTGGTCGGGGTCCTCGCCCTCGGGCCACTTCACCCACGAGAGTTCGTTGTCCTGGCAGTAGACGTTGTTGTTGCCCTGCTGGGTGCGGCCGAACTCGTCGCCGTGCGCGATCATCGGCACGCCCTGCGACAGCAGCACCGTCGCGATGAAGTTGCGCTGCTGGCGCGCGCGCAGCGCGAGCACGTCCGGGTCGTCGGTCGCGCCCTCGACGCCGTGGTTCCACGAGCGGTTGTGGCTCTCGCCGTCCCGGTTGTCCTCGCGGTTCGCCGCGTTGTGCTTGTCGTTGTACGACACCAGGTCGTGCAGCGTGAAGCCGTCGTGGCAGGTGACGAAGTTGATCGAGGCGATCGGCCGGCGGCCGTCGTCCTGATACAGGTCGGACGAGCCGGTCAGCCGGGAGCCGAACTCGGCGAGCGTGCGCTCCTCGCCCCGCCAGAAGTCGCGGACGGTGTCGCGGTACTTGCCGTTCCACTCGGTCCACAGTGGCGGGAAGTTGCCCACCTGGTAGCCGCCCTCGCCGACGTCCCACGGCTCGGCGATCAGCTTGACCTGCGACACGATCGGGTCCTGCTGTACGAGGTCGAAGAAGGACGAGAGCCGGTCCACCTCGTGGAACTGCCGGGCCAGCGTCGCCGCGAGGTCGAAGCGGAAGCCGTCCACGTGCATGTCGGTGACCCAGTAGCGGAGCGAGTCCATGATCAGCTGGAGCACGTGCGGGCTGCGCATCAGCAGGCTGTTGCCGGTGCCCGTGGTGTCGAGGTAGTAGCGCTTGTCGTCGGCGAGCCGGTAGTAGGACGCGTTGTCCAGGCCGCGGAAGGACAGCGTGGGCCCGAGGTGGTTGCCCTCGGCGGTGTGGTTGTAGACCACGTCGAGGATGACCTCGATGCCCGCCGCGTGCAGGGCCTTGACCATCGACCGGAACTCCTGCACCTGTTGACCGCGTTCGCCCGTGGACGAGTAGGCGGCGTGCGGCGCGAAGAAGCCGATCGTGTTGTAGCCCCAGTAGTTGCGCATGCCCAGGTCGGAGAGCCGGTGGTCCTGGATGAACTGGTGCACCGGCATCAGCTCGATCGCGGTCACCCCCAGGTTCACCAGGTGGTCGATCACGGCCGGGTGCGCCATGCCCGCGTACGTGCCGCGGATCTCCTCGGGCAGCCCCGGGTGCGTGCGGGTCAGGCCGCGCACGTGCGCCTCGTAGATCACCGTGTCGTGGTACTCGGTCCGTGGCGGCCGGTCGTCGCCCCAGTCGAAGTACGGGTTGATCACGACCGAGGCCATCGTGTGCGGTCCCGAGTCGGTCGTGCTCATCTTGTCCGGGTGCTCGAACGAGTAGCCGTACATCGACTCGTGCCAGTGCACCTCCCCGCACATCGCCTTCGCGTACGGGTCGAGCAGCAGCTTGTTCGGGTTGCACCGGGCGCCCGAGGCCGGGTCGAACGGGCCCTGGACGCGGTAGCCGTACCGCTGCCCGGGCTGGATCCCGGGCAGGTAGGCGTGCCGGACGAACGCGTCGGTCTCGCGCAGTTCGACCCGGCGCTCGTTGCCTCCCTCGTCCAGAAGGCACAACCAGATGCGTTCGGCGGCCTCCGAGAAGACCGTGAAGTTGGTGCCGGCGCCGTCGTACGCGGCGCCGAGCGGATACGGATGACCGGGCCAGACCTGCATGAGCAACCTGCTTTGTCGCGGATCGTGCTTCGGCAGCTTGCAGTCTCGCCTACCGAACCGGATCCGTGTGCGAGATCCGCTCCGGCGTCCCCCGGTCGGGTGGATTTCGAGTCGGGAAGGGCGATTCCGGCGGCTGCCGGCCCGATCGGTTTCGATCGGAACGATCAGATCCAGTCGAGCAGTTCTGCGGCGAGCATCTCCTCGCGGCACGGCCACGCGCCGCCGCACGAGCACGCGGCCGCGTCGTCGTCCGGGGAGGTGATGCGGTGGTGGTGCGCGAAGATGTCCGCGACCACGTCGCGGTACCTGGCGAAATCGTCCTCGGCGCCGTTTCGGCCCGCCGGGATCCTGCTGTTCGTGGCCAACATGACGACCTCCTGGGTGCCACGGTTCCTGCCGCATGAGACGGACCGTGGATCCATCCCGGTTGCGCCCCCGGACAGGTGGAGGGAAGACCCTCTCCCGCCCGGCAATTGTTCCTCGGCGGCACGGTGCCGCTCGGCAGAAGTTGCCAGAGACCGTCGAGTCCCCCCAATCGCCTTACGCCATACGGGTCATGAAGGCGTGTCAGTCACCCGAACGGGGTATCCACCGCGGCCCGCGCGGGCCCTCCGAGGCCGCGCGGTTTCGCTATACGCTCGTTCGGTTCCGGCTCGACGACGAACGGATGGGACGCGATGGCCGATCGGGAGTCCAGCTCGCCACCCTCGACAGCCGAGGATCCTGTGGAGGGGACGAGTACGGCCGGCCTCGCGGGCGGCAACGGTCTCGCGCCGGGTGTCGAGGGCATCGACGCGTACCAGGATCCCTACGCCGTCTACCGTGACCCGATCGAACCCCCGAGCGCCACGGCCGGTCCCGCCGACACCGGTTCGTTCGGGTTCGACCCGGGCGGGCTGCCCGGCCCGCGGCACGCCGCCGGCGGGCCGGCGGTCCTGGACGGCACGGGCCCGCCCGACCCGATGCCGGGGATGGACCCCGGGACGCTCGCCTGGGCCGAGGACGACTGGGCGAACGCGCTGCTGCGCGCCCGCCGGGCGGGTCGGGCGTACGTCTACCTGAACCTGATCGAGCAGCGCCTGCGCGCGGTCATCGGCGCGGTCCTGATCCCCGTGTACGGGCCCGGCGAACATCCGCACGACGACGGCGCGTGGGTGCTCGCCGCGGCCGGCAGCGCGCAGAACGAGTGGGTGGAGCGGGCCGAGGCGGTACGCGAGATGAGCCGCCGGCGCGGGTACATCGTGGACCCCGTCGACGACGACCTGATCGCGTTCCTGACCCTCCCGCAGCTGCGCGAGCTGATGGTCCGCAACTGGTGGTGCTTCGAGCCGTTCCTGCCGGACCGGCGCACCCTGGAACGCGCGCTCGAGGAGGTCGAGATCGGCCGGCACATCGTGGCCCGCAACCGGGTCCTGTCGCCGGACGTGCTCGCCCAGGTCGAACGGGCCTGCCTGCGCGTGCTCGCGATGCTGGACGGACCGCTCGCCGACCAGGGCGACCGGCGGCTGGCCCTGGACGCGGTCGAGGAGCTGTTCGCCGGCCGGTACGCCGATGTCGTCGGCGTCTTCCCGGACCGCTCGGCGCTGCAACGGCGACTGCCGTTCGCCGACTTGGTGGAGGGCGCGCGCGGGATCGACGCGATGGGGGTGTCGCTCAACCTGCTGTGCCAGAACTACTCGGGCCGGGACCTGACCAGGCTCGGGGCGAGCGGCTGCGAGCTGCGCCTGCTCTTCCTGAACCCGGCCGGCGACGCGATGAAGCAGCGCGAACGCGACGAGGGGGTCAAGAAGGGCCTGTTGTCCCGGATGACCACGCTCAACATCCTGCACATGCGCCGGATCCGGGCGAAGCTGCGCGAGCCCCGGCGGATCGAGATCCGGCTGTACGACGAGGCCCCACGCTTCGCCGCCTACCTGGTCGACGGTGATGTCGGCCTGGTCCAGCCCTACTTGCGGCACGCCCGCGGCGTCGAGTCCCCGGCCTTCGTCCTGCGCGCCGACGCCACCGGCACCCGGGCCCGCGGCCTGTACCCGCTCTTCCAGGAAGAGTTCGAACAACAGTGGGCGGACAGCAAGCGCACGTCGTGACGGCGACTCAGAAGGCGTGCCAGGGGGCTGTGCGGTCGTTGGTGCGGAGGGTTTGGACTCGGTGGTGGAACTCCTCCTCCGCCGCCGGGTTGCCGGGGACGTGTTGGGCGACCCAGGCCGTCGCGGCGAGTTCGCGGGTGTCGCGCAGGACCTCGTAGCCGGACCACTCGGTGACGTCGAAGCCGTACTTCTTCGTGAAGCGCTTCTCCGCGCCCGACGGCAGCCCGTAGCGCGCGGCGGCCATCGGGGTCAGCACCAGGTCGATCTCGCGCAGGTCGTGCGCGACCGTCTCCCAGTCCAGCAGCAGGGCCCGGCCGCCGTGCACGCCGACGTTGCGCAGCAGCGCGTCGCCGTGGATCAGGCCCTTGGGCAGCACCGGCGTCAGCTCCCGGTACGCCGCCTCCAACGCGTCGCGGCGGGCGAGCAGGTAGCGGCGGTCCTCCAGGCCGACCGCGGCGTCGGCCGAATCCAGCCAGGTCGCCACCAGCGCGAGCGGCTCGCGCGCGGGCAGCGCGAACGGCGGGGCCGGCAGCGCGTGCAGCTTCTTGAGCAGCCGGGCCAGGTCGACGATGTCGGGCGCCCGCTCGGCCGGCGGCAGCAACTGCCAGAACGTGACCGGCCGGCCGTCGATCAGCACCGGTTGCGGGTCGACCCGGTCCGCCGGGCGCACGCTCGGGAAGTCCTGTTCGGCGAGCCAGCACGCGACCGCGAGTTCGCGTCGCGCGCGGTCCGCCATGTGCGCGCCGCGGGCCACCCGCACCACCAGCCCGGGGCCGGGGAGGGCGAACACCGCGTTCTCGCCGAAGGAAAGCAACGTCGCGCCGGTGGACGGCACACCGACCTTCGCGCACGCGCGTACGAGCACCGAACGTTCGCCGGCCACTGAGTCGATCACGCCGGTGATGGTACCGGCCCGGGGTCAGGCGGAGAGCGAGGATCGGAAGGGTAGTGCCGCGTCGTAGCGGTCCAGGACCAACCGGGCGATTTCGGGGGTGTCCGCGACCGGCTCGGTGACCAGCTCCGCGCCGGCCGCCAGGGCCTGCTCGGTGATCCGGTCCGGGAGGATCCCCGGGGCGAGCATGCACGACGCGACGGCGATCCGCTCGATCCCGCGCGCACGCAGCTCGGTGATCGCGGCGGCGACGGTGGAGCCCTGGTGGACGGAGGCGAACGCGGTGACCACGGCGCACCAACCGGTGCGCCGCCACTCCCGCGCGACGATGGTGGTCACCGCGTTCGCCTCCGGGTCGGTGGAACCCGCAGTGGCCAGGACGACGCCGTAGCGGTCGTCTCCCGGCCGTACCCCCGCTTCGCGCATCCGCAGGTCCAGCGCGTCGAGCAGGAGCGGGGAAGGGGCCAGCGTGGCCGTCTGACGCACGGTCAGGCGGCGATGGCGCAGGACGCTGGGGACGTCCTGCTTGGCGTGGAACGCCGGCGTGAACAACAGCGGCACCGCGACGACGGCGCTCGCCCCGGACCCGGCCAGCGCGTCCAACCGCTCGGGGACGCGCGGGCCGCAGTGGTCGAGGTAGCCGATCTCCACCCGCAGTCCCGGCCGGAGCACGCGCACGCGGGCGGCCAGCGCGGCCATCGCCTCGGCGTGCCGCGGGTCGCGGCTGCCGTGCGCGACGGCCAGGAGCGGGGGAGCGGGAGTCATGGCTACTTGCTTCCGGCCAGGCCGCGCCGGCGCAGCACGCGGCGTTCCACCGGTGCGAACACGAGCAGTTCGATGCCGATGCCGACGATCAGGATCATGAACACCGCGGTCAACATCATCGGCATGTCGCCGAGATTACGACCCTGGTCCATCAACTGGCCCAGGCCGAAGCCCAGTTCCGGCGACGCCGCGATCAGCTCGGCGGCCATCAGCGAGCGCCAGGAGAACGCCCAGCCCTGCTTGAGACCCGCGATGTAGCCCGGCAACGCGGCGGGCAGCACCACGTGCCGGATCCCGTTGAACCCGGTGGCACCGAGCACCCGGCCCGCGCGCAGATACAGCGGCGGGATCTGATCCACGCCGGACACCAGGCCGTTCGCGATCGAGGGGACCGCGCCGAGCAGCACCACCGCGTAGATCGCGGTGTTGTTGAGACCGAACCAGATCACGGCCGGCGGCACCCACGCGACCGAGGGCAGCGACTGCAGGCCGGACAGGATCGGGCCGATCGCGGTGCGCACCCACTGCACGCGGGCGACGATCAGGCCCAGCGGGGTGCCGACCGCGACCGCGATCAGGAAGCCCAGGATGCCGCGGGACAGGCTGGTCCACAGGATGTCGAAGACGGTGCCCTTCTTCCACTGCACCATGAAGGCGTCCCACACGTCGCTCGGGCTCGGCAGCGCGTAGCGCGGCTTGACCTCCATGACGTACGCGATCTGCCAGATCAGCAGCACCAGGAGCAGCGCGACGATCGGCGGCAGGGTCTTCTCGACCAGGACGCGGGAGAAGGGCTTGCGCTCCTTCTCGTAGGTCTCCAGCGCGTCCAGGCCGGCTTCGAGCCCGGCGAGGTCGGCGTCCGCGCGCTCGGCCGCGCCGGGCTCGGCGTCGGGCTTGGTCAGGTCAGGTGCGGCCATGGCGGCGGATCTCCCCTCGGAGTTGGTCGGTGATCTCGACGGAGAGCTTGGAGACGCCGGCGGACTCGATCCGGCGCGGCTGCGGGATGTCGATCGTCCACTCGCGGGCGATCCGCCCCGGCCGGGAGGACATCAGCACGACCCGCTGGGCCAGCCGGACCGCCTCGCGGACGTTGTGCGTCACGAACACGACCGAGCGGCCGGTCTCCGCCCAGATCCGGGTCAGTTCGTCGTGCAGGACGTCGCGCGTGATCGCGTCGAGCGCGGCGAACGGCTCGTCCATCAGCAGCAGATCGCCGGCCTGCGCGAGCGCGCGGGCCAGTGCCACCCGCTGGCGCATGCCGCCGGAGAGCTCGTGCACGCGCTTGCCGTGCGCGCCGCCGAGCCGGACCAGCTCGAGCAGCGAGTCCGCCTCGGCGCGGCGCTTCTCGCGCGGCACGCCGCGCAGCTTCAGGGCCAGCTCGATGTTCTTGCCCGCGGTCAGCCACGGGAACAGCGCGTGGTCCTGGAACATCAGCGCGGGGCGGCCGCCGCCGACCTCGATCGAGCCGGACGTGGGCTTGTCGAGCGCGGCGATCAGGTTGAGCAGGGTGGACTTCCCGCAGCCCGACGCGCCCAGGAGGCAGACGAACTCGCCCGGGGCGACGGTCAGGTCGATGCCGTCCAGGACGGGCGCGCCGCCACCGCGGCCGAAGACCTTGGTGACCTGGTTCAGGCGGACCGCGAAACCGGGCTCGGCAGGCGTCGTGGCCCTGCTCGTGGCCTCGCTGATGGTCTGGGTCATGTCCGGATCACCTCTCTCGGTGGGCGCGTCGGGCAGGGGAGTACGTGGCTACTTCTTCGGACCGAACCCGCCGTCGCTCACGGCAGGCTTACCCGCCGCCGCGAGGACCTTGTTCAGGAGCGAGAGGTCGTAGATGCCGTGGATGTCGGCCGGCTTGGTGACGCCGACCTTGACGCCGTCCTCGGACAGCTTCCGCAGCGAGGAGGCGAGCGGGTCGTTGGCGATCTCGATGTTCGGCCACGACGCGTCGAGCACGTTCTGCGCGAGCGGCTTGCCCGCGTACTCGGTGATCTTGGCGTTGACCGCGGCCTTGGCCTTGTCCGGGTTCGCGACGGCCCAGTCGTTCGCGGTGACCTGACCCTTGATCAGCGCCTCGACGGTGTCCGGGTGGTCCTTGAGGAACTTGGTCGACACGATCAGGTTGGTGGTGACGAACTTGCCCTGCGGCCAGAGCGTGCGCTCGTCGACGAGCACCTTGGCGCCGGCTTCCTGGACCAGGCGGGTCGCCCACGGCTCGGGCAGCCACGCGCCGTCGAGGTCGCCCTTCTGGAACGCCGCGAGGGTCTGCGCGTTCTCGGTCGGGACGACGTTGACGTCACCCTTGCCGGTCGTCTCGACCTTGTAGCCGTTGGTGCCCAGCCAGGCCCGCAGGGCCACGTCCTGGGTGCCGCCGAGCTGCGGCGACGCGATCTTCTTGCCCTTGAGGTCGGCCGCGGAGTTGATCCCCGGCTTCACCACGAGGGACGCGCCGCCGGAGGTGGCGCCGGCGACGATCCGCAGCAGTTCGCCGTTGGTACTGGTGAAACCGGAGATCGACGGGTTCGGACCGATGTAGGTCGCGTCGATCGAACCGCCCTTGAGCGCCTCGATCGCGGCCGGACCGGCGTTGAACACGGTCGGCTTGATCTCGGTGGAGCCGAGCTCCTTCGCGAAGAAGCCCTCCTGGAGACCGACCAGCGGCGTCGCGTGCGTGACGTTGGCGAAGAAGCCGAGCCGGATCTGCGAGGCCGAGGTGCCGGCCTTGGAACCGGCGCCCGACGGGCCCGCGTTCGCGGCCGGTGCGTTCTTGTTGTCGTCCTTCTTGTCCGAGCCGTAGCCGCACGCGGAGAGCGCGAGCAGCGGCAGCAGGAGCGCGGCGGTGAAACCGGTACGGAGCGATCTGCGGCGATTTGTCCCGAGAATGGACACGCGGGGACCTTCCCTCGGGCCCGCGCGCGACGGCGCGGGCCGGGATGACGTATGGGGTCGACGGCGGGTGATGTCACAAGGGTGGGCTGATGGAGCGTCAAAAGCGGGTGGTCAGACCCGCGTTCGAATCAGCTGTGACATCGACCCGGCGCGGCGAACGCGGCGCCGGCCATGCCGGCGGTGAGCGTCGACCCGTCGGCCTCGTCGATCAGGAGGAAGGACCCGGTACGGCGACCGGTGGCGTAGTCGTCCAGGGCCAGCGGCTGGGCGGTGCGGAGCACGACCCGGGCGATGTCGTTGGCCCGCAGCTCGGTGAGGTGTTCCTCGTGGTTGAGGACGCCGTCGATCGGCGCGGCCAGGTCGAGCCGGTAGGCGATGTCCTTGACGATCGCCTTGACCGTGCGGGTGGTGTGCTTGAGCAGGACGCGGTCGCCGGTCCGCAGCGGCCGGTCGGCGACGTGGCACACGGTCGCCTCGACGTCCTGCGTGGCGATCGGCGCCGAGTCGATCGGCGCGATCAGGTCGCCGCGCGACACGTCGACCTCGTCGGCCAGGCGCAGCGTGACCGACTCGCCCTGGCGGGCCTGGCGCACCGAGACGCCGAGCCGGTCGATGCCCGCGACCGTGCTGCGCTGCCCCGACGGCAGCACCACGACCTCGTCGCCCTCGCGGAAGACGCCGGACGCGATCTGGCCCGCGTAGCCCCGGTAGTCGCGGTACTCGTCGTCGGACTGCGGACGCAGCACGAACTGCACCGGAAAACGCGCGGGTTCCAGCGTCGGGTCGGTCTCGACCGGGACCGTCTCCAGGTATTCGAGGAGGGTCGGCCCGGAGAACCAGTCCATGTGCGCGCTCGGGTCCACCACGTTGTCGCCGCGCAGCGCGGAGACCGGGATCGAGCGCACGTCCGGCACCCCGAGCGCCTTCGCGTACTCGGTGAACGTGTTCGCGACCTCGGCGAACCGCTCCTCGTCGTAGTCGACCAGGTCCATCTTGTTGACCGCCAGCACCACGTGCGGCACCCGGAGCAGCGCCGCGACGGCCGCGTGCCGGCGGGTCTGCTCGACCACGCCGTTGCGCGCGTCCACGAGCACCACGGCCAGCTCCGCGGTGGAGGCGCCGGTGACCATGTTGCGGGTGTACTGCACGTGTCCCGGCGTGTCCGCGAGGATGAACCGGCGCTTGGCGGTCGCGAAGTAGCGGTAGGCGACGTCGATCGTGATGCCCTGCTCGCGCTCGGCCCGCAGCCCGTCGGTCAGCAGCGCGAGGTCGGCTTCCTCCTGGCCGCGCTCGTTGCTGACCCGGGTGACGGCCTCGAGCTGGTCGGTCAGCACCGACTTCGAGTCGTGCAGGAGCCGGCCCACCAGGGTGGACTTGCCGTCGTCGACCGAACCGGCGGTGGCCAGTCGGAGCAGGCCCACGCTGTCGTCGACGGACGACAGGTCGCCCGCGGAAATCTCGGAAGTCCCACTCATGGCTAGAAGTACCCCTCGCGCTTGCGGTCTTCCATCGCGGCCTCGGACATCTTGTCGTCCGCGCGCGTGGCCCCCCGTTCGGTCAGCCTGCTCACTGCGATCTCGGCGATCACGTCCGCCACCGTGCCGGCGGGCGAGTCGACGGCGCCGGTACAGCTCATGTCGCCGACCGTGCGGTAGCGCACGACGCGCCGCACGACCTCCTCGTCGCCCTTCGCGCCGCCCCACGCGCCCGGTGCGAGCCACATGCCGCTGCGCGCGAAGACCTCCCGCTCGTGCGAGAAGTAGATCTTCGGGAGCTCGATCCCCTCGCGCTCGATGTACTGCCACACGTCCAGCTCGGTCCAGTTCGAGATCGGGAACACCCTCACGTGCTCCCCTACCCGGTGCCGGCCGTTGTACAGCTGCCACAGCTCGGGTCGCTGCCGGCGCGGGTCCCACGCGCCGAACTCGTCGCGCAGCGAGAACACCCGCTCCTTGGCCCGGGCCTTCTCCTCGTCGCGCCGGCCGCCGCCGAACACCGCGTCGAAGCGGTTCGACTCGATCGCGTCGAGCAGCGGGACGGTCTGCAACGGGTTGCGGGTGCCGTCCGGGCGCTCGCGCAGCCGGCCGTTGTCGATGAACTCCTGCACGCTGGCGACGTGCAGCCGCAGATTGTGCTCGGCCACGACCTTGTCGCGGTACTCGATGACCTCCGGGAAGTTGTGCCCGGTGTCGACATGGAGCAGCGCGAACGGGATCTGCGCCGGCCAGAACGCCTTGCGCGCCAGGTGCAGCATCACGATCGAGTCCTTGCCGCCGGAGAACAGGATCACCGGCTTCTCGAACTCGCCCGCGACCTCGCGGAAGATGTGCACCGACTCGGCCTCGAGGGCGTCCAGGTGGGTCAGGGCCCCGGGTGCGGTGCCCTTGTCGATCGTCGTGGTCACGCCAACCCCTCCTTCGTCTTGATCGAGCACGGTGCGGTGGTGCGGATGCGTATCGCGGGCGTCACTGGTGGATCCCGCACTCGGTCTTGCCGTTGCCGGCCCAGCGGCCGGCGCGCGCGTCCTCGCCGGGGGCGACCCGGCGGGTGCAGGGTGCGCAGCCGATCGACGCGTAGCCGTCCATCAGCAACGGATTGGTCAGAACGCCGTGTTCGGCGACGTAGGCGTCCACGTCGGCCTGCGTCCAGCGGGCGATCGGGGCGACCTTGACCTTGCGCCGCCGCGCGTCCCACGAGACCACCGGGGTGTTCGCCCGGCTCGGCGAGTCGTCCCGGCGCAGCCCGGTGGCCCACGCGCGGTACTTGGTCAGCGACCGCTCCAGCGGCTCGACCTTGCGCATCGCGCAGCACGCGTCGGGGTCCCGGTCGTGCAGCTTCGCGCCGTACTTCGCGTCCTGCTGAAGGACCGTCAGCTCCGGGTGCACGGTGATCACGTTGACGTCGTAGACCGCGGCCACCGCGTCGCGCGTGCCGATCGTCTCCGGGAAGTGGTAGCCGGTGTCGAGGAAGACCACGTCCACGCCGGGTGCGACGGTCGACGCCAGGTGCGCCACGACGGCGTCCTCCATCGAGGACGTCACACACCACGCGGGCCCGAAGTGCTCGTGCGTCCAGGCCAGGATCTCGAGCGCGGTCGCGTCCTCCAACTCGACGCCGGCCCGGCTCGCGAGGGCTTCGAGATCGGTGGTCTCGGTGTCGGTCATCGGGCCTCCTCCTGGTTGATCGGCTGCTGCTTCTGCGGGAACACGAGTCCGAGGAACTTGAGCGAGAACGCCCGCCGGCAGGCCGAGCACAGCCAGGTGCCGTGTCCCTCCTCGTGGGGACGAAGGTCCTCGTCGCCACAGAAGGGGCAGTAGAACGGGACGGCCCGTTGGCCCGGCTCGGCGCCGCCGGCGGCGCTCACGACAGGTCCGCGTCGGCCGCGCGCACGGCCCATTGCGCGAAGCGCTCGCCGTCGGTGCGCTGCTCCTCGAAGCGGCGCAGCACGCGCTCGATGTAGTCGGCCAGGCCGGCCGAGGTCACCTTGAGGCCGCGGATCTTGCGCCCGAAGCCGGGGTCGAGGCCGAGCCCGCCGCCGAGGTGCACCTGGTAGCCCTCGACCTGCTCGCCGTCGTCGTCCAGGACGAGCTGGCCCTTGAGGCCGATGTCGGCGACCTGGATTCGCGCGCACGCGTTCGGGCAGCCGTTGATGTTGATCGTGATCGGCTGGTCGAACTCCGGCAGGCGCTGTTCGAGTTCGTCGATCAGGCGGATGCCGCGGCCCTTGGTCTCCACGATCGCGAGCTTGCAGAACTCGATGCCGGTGCAGGCCATCGTGCCGCGCCGGAACGGGCTGGGGTCCACACGCAGTTCGAGGGCCTCCAGGCCCTCCTTCAGCGACGCGACCTGGTCCTCGGCGACGTCGAGGATGAGCATCTTCTGCTCGACCGTGGTGCGCACCCGGTTGGAGCCGTGCCGCTCGGCGAGGTCGGCGATCTTGCCGAGCGTCGCGCCGTCGACCCGGCCCACGCGCGGGGCGAAGCCGACATAGAAGCCGCCGCCCTTCTGCGGGCGCACGCCGACATGGTCGCGCCACACCTGCGCGGGCGCCTCGGGCGCGGGGCCGTCGAGGAGCTTGCGCTGGAGGTACTCGGTCTCCAGCACCTCGCGGAAGCGCTCCGGCCCCCAGTCGGCGACCAGGAACTTCAAGCGCGCGCGGTTGCGCAGCCGGCGGTAGCCGTAGTCGCGGAAGATCGAGATGACGCCTTCCCAGACCTGCGGCACCTCTTCGAGCGGCACCCAGGTGCCCAGCCGGACCGCGAGCTTGGGGTTGGTCGACAGGCCGCCGCCGACCCACACGTCGAAGCCGGGGCCGAACTCGGGGTGCACGACACCGACGAAGGAGATGTCGTTGATCTCGTGCGCGACGTCCAGGAGCGGCGAACCGGAGATCGCCGTCTTGAACTTGCGCGGCAGGTTGGAGTACTCGGGCTTGCCGATGTAGAGGCGGTTGATCTCGTCGATCGCCCAGGTGCCGTCGATGATCTCTTCCTCGGCGACGCCGGCGACCGGCGAGCCGAGCACGACGCGCGGGGTGTCGCCGCACGCCTCGGTCGTGGACAGGCCCACGCCCTCCAGGATCCGCCAGATTTCCGGGACGTCCTCGATCCGGATCCAGTGGAACTGCACGTTCTGCCGGTCCGTCACATCCGCGGTGCCGCGCGCGAACCGCTCGGAGACCTCGGCGATCGCCCGCAGTTGCGCGAGGTCGAGCCGCCCGCCGTCGACGCGCACGCGCAGCATGAAGTATTCGTCGTCGAGCTCGTGCGGCTCCAGCACACCGGTCTTGCCGCCGTCGATCCCGGGCTTGCGCTGGGTGTACAGCCCCCACCAGCGCATCCGGCCGCGCAGGTCGTTGGGGTCGATGGAGTCGAATCCGCGTACGGAGTAGACATTCTCGATGCGCGCGCGCACATTGAGACCGTCGTCGTCCTTCTTGAACTGCTCGTTTCCGTTGAGCGGCTCACGATGGCCGAGGGCCCACTGACCCTCGCCGCGATGGCGAGCGGTCTTGCGGGCGCGGGGACCGCTGCCGGCGGTGTCGGTAGTGGCGGCCATGGGGAGCGTCCTCCGGGCGGATCGGTGGGGGACGCACGGGGAGCATCCGGCCGCACCCCCGCCGGCGGAGCCGGGAGAGTCGTGGTGCCGGTGCGACCGCGCGCCCGGCAGACAGGTGCAACGGGCGGGTCGTCAGACCGGCGAACAGACGGCGCTGGACATGCGTCCGAGGTCGACGTGGAGTCGACCTACGAGAGCAATTCCGGCGCGTGACATGTCGCAAAGATTGACATGGAGCCAGAAAGCCGTCCATCGGTGTCCGGGATACGAACGCTCATCTCACATATTGAACACGACTGCCCACGATGTGAGATAAGATGATCTTCCGAGTCGACGGTGGGCATGGATCGTCGCCGCGGTTGGTTACGGTACGGGTGGTCGGTTCCGTTTCCCGAACGGTACGCGGCCCACGCACCACAGTGGACGAGGAGCTGATGGGTATGCCAGGCGAGGTTCTGGGCGCGCCCAGGCGCAGGATGCGTTCCGTATGTACCGGGCCGACCTCCGAGCGACCCGAGCCGCGGCGCGAGGAGGCGGTCGAGACGCTGCGGTACGCGCTCAACGGCTTCCTCTCCGCGATCCGGGCCGACCGCGCGGGGCAGGGGGGTCCGGTCGACGCCGGCGCCGACGACATCCGCTATCGGCTGCTCGCGGCGCTCGCCGACGAACTCGACCTGGACAACGACCGGCTCGCGCGGGTGATCGGTCTGTCCGTGCCCGCCGTGCGCGACCTGCTCGACGTGCACGGGCGTGAGGGTCTGGTCGAGGCGGCTCGCGCGGGGCGCGGGCGGGGCGGTTCGGTGGCCCGGTTGACGCCTGCCGGGCGGCGCGAGCTGTACCGGTTGGACACGCTTTTCCGCGAGCACTGGGAGGGGGCGTTCGCCGACCTGCCGGCCGAGGAACTGCGCACCGCCGCCCGGGTGATCAGCAGGCTCTCGGGGGTCCTCGTCCCGACCCGCTGACCAGCGCGAATCATCGCTCGAAAGGGGACGAACGTGCACCCGGACGGGTGCCCGTTCCGCCCGGACGGCGACTTGGCGAATGGCAGGCCCTCGGCCGGATACCTTAAAGGGGTGGCAGCGGACAACCAACAACGACCTCGTCTGCGAGGGGCCGGTCGCATCCGGTTGCGGAGCGCACTGTGGCGGATACTCCGCGAGACGGTGATCTCCTGCTTCAACCACCGGGTCACCGGGCTGGCGGCCGAGGCCGGGTTCTTCATGCTGTTGTCGCTGCCCCCGCTGCTGCTCGGCCTCGCCGGCACCGTCGGCTACCTGCACGGCATGATCGGCGGCAGCACGGTCAACGACCTCAAGGCCGACATCGTCTCGGCCGCGGCCTCGGTGCTCTCGGACAAGAGCACCGAACAGGTGGTCGTCCCGCTCGTCAACGACGTCTTCGACTCCGGCCGCGCCGACATCATCTCGGCCGGCTTCCTGATCGCGTTGTGGTCCGGTTCGCGCGCGCTCAACGTGTACGTCGACACCATCACGATCATGTACGGCCTGTCCGGCAAGCGCGGCATCGTGCGCACCCGGCTGCTGTCCTTCACCCTGTACGTCGTCGGACTGCTGCTCGGGATGTTCCTGATCCCGCTCCTGGTGGCCGGACCCGAGCTGGTGGTCAAGGCGTTCCCGCACTTCGCCGGGACCGTGCACATCCTCTACTGGCCGGTCCTGGTCGTGCTGTCGGTGTGCTTCCTGACCTCGCTCTACCACGTGTCGGTGCCGGTGCGAACGCCCTGGCGCGAGGACATACCCGGCGCCCTGGTCGCCCTGCTCCTGTGCATCGTCGGCAGCTTCCTGCTGCGCGTCTACCTCGCCACGACCATCGACGGCCCCACCGTCTACGGCTCGCTCGCGGCCCCGGTCGCGGTCATGGTGTGGATGTACTTCGCGGCCATGGCCGTGTTGATAGGCGCGGCCGTCAACGCCGCGATCGACCAGGTCTGGCCGAGCCAGGAGACCGCGCAGGCGCGCGCCGAGCGGGACAAGGAGAAGGCCGCCGAGGAGATCGCCGCGGCCATGGAGCACCTGCGCTCGGGCCGACACCGCGGCACCCCCGGCGACTGGACGCCGACGCCGTTCGACGACCGCGACGACACCGAGGACACCGTCATCCACGGCGAGCTCCCCGACATCGCCCAGCCGCCCTCGGAGTTCCCCGAGCGCTGGGCGATCCACGCGCGCGACGCCAAGCGCAACGACCCCGGCACGGTCAACGGTCGCAACAACGGCGCACGCCGGCCCGCCGACGGCCCGCCGCGTCCGCCGCGCCCCCTCGGCGCGCCGCCCACCAACGGCCAGCCGCCGAGCCTGCAGATGCCCGCCGGCCAGGCGCTGCCGGGCCTGCCGCTCGACGACACCGCGTGGCCGCCGCCGCCGACTCGGCCGCCGCAGCCGACCCGGCCGCCGGGCGGCGAGCAGGAACACGCTCGACGCGACCGACCGTGATGGCCTAGGGTTTGATGGTCGGTCTTCGCGACCGCGTGACGTGGTGACCCGATGAGCGGCACGGCCGCACGGAACAGGTGGGAGGTGGATGTCGTGACCACGACCTTGATGACGGTCGCCCGGATGGGCTGGACCTCATTCCGCATCCACACCTCCCGGGTTCGCACCGCGTAGCCGTTCCACCTCGTTCGACGTGGCGGCGCGCAGGTGGACGGACCCGCCCCTCGAAGGGCCACCGGCTTGTCTTCCCAGCAGCACCAGCAGCAGCACACCTCCGACGTCCTCACCGCCTACGGCTGGGACGCCGACCGCTCCACCGAATTCACCCCCTACAGCGGGCACGGCCTGATTCCCGGCCGGATCGCCCGCGTCGACCGCTCGCTGTGCGAAGTGGTCACCGCCGACGGCATCGTGCGCGCCGGACACGGCGGCGGCGAACTGCCGTGCACCGGCGACTGGGCCGTCCTGGAGATTCCCGACGACGGCCGCGAGCCGTTCGTCGCGGCGCTCCTGGAACGCCGCACCACGCTGATTCGCTCGGCCTCCTCCGGACGTTCGGAGGGGCAGGTGCTCGCGGTCAACGTCGACCTCGTCGGCGCCGTCGTCCCGCTCGACGTCGTTCCCGACCTCGGCCGCCTGGAGCGGCTGCTCACGCTCGCGTGGGAGAGCGGCGCCCGGCCGCTCGTGGTCCTGACCAAGGCCGACCTCGCCGCCGACGCCGACGAGTTGCGGCGCGACGTCGAGGCGGTCGCCATGGGCGTGGACGTCGTCCTCGTCAGCGCGCACACGGGCGAGGGCCTGGACGTCCTCGACGCGTACACCGCCGGGCAGACGGTCGCCCTGATCGGCACCTCCGGCGCGGGCAAGTCCACCCTCACCAACGCGCTCGCGGGCGCCGAGGTGACCTCCGTCCAGGAGGTGCGCGGCGACGGCAAGGGCCGGCACACCACCACCTGGCGCGAGCTGGTCCCGCTCCCCAACGGCGGCGTGCTGGTCGATACCCCGGGCATGCGGGGCGTCGGCATGTACGACGTCGGCGAGGGGCTCGACCGCACGTTCGCGGACATCGACGCGCTGACCGGGGACTGCCGGTTCGTGGACTGCACGCACACGTCCGAACCCGGTTGCGCGGTGCTCGCCGCGATCGAGTCGGGCGACCTCCCGCAGCGCCGCCTCGACAGCTATCGCAAGCTGCTCAAGGAGGCCCGCTGGATCGCCTCGCGCGAGGATCACCGGATCCGCGCCGAGCGGGCCAGGGAGTGGAAGCTGATCCACAAGGAGATGCGCCGCTCGCCGTCGCCCAAGAAGTGACACCGGGTCGGGGGGCGTGACGCCTACGCCCCCCGACCGTCGGTCAGGGCCGCTTCCCGGCGTCCGGCACCGGGTCGAAACCGCCGTTGCCCGGGCGGCAGCGGATCAGTCGACGGGCCGTCAGGTAGGTGCCCTTGAGCGCGCCGTGCCGGTGCAGCGCCTTCTTGCCGTACGTCGAGCAGCTCGGCGTGAAGTTGCAGCACGGCGGGCGCTTCGCGCTGATCTCGGTGCGGTAGCGATCGACCGCGGTGCCGAGCCGGCGCGCGGGCGGGCCGCCGTGCGGGCGGGTCAGGCTGATCAGCGCGATCCACATCAGGCGGATCGAGAACAGGCTGATCAGGCAGGGGTCGCAGCCACCGCCGCCGCCCCCGCCTCCACCGCCGCCTCCGCCACTCCCGCCGCCGCAACAGCCGCCGTTCCCACCGCTTCCGCCGCGGCCCCCGCCACCACCACTGCCCCCGCTTCCGCTTCCGCCGCTGTTCCCACCGAAACAGCCGCCGCCACCGCCGCCACCGCCGCCGCCGCCGGCGGGTATCTCCATCGCTGCCTCGGCGATGTCCTCGCGCCGATCCTGCCGGCGACGTCGGCGCTCTTCCTCCTCCAGCCGCAGTCGGCGCTGCTCGGGAGTCTCCGCGTTCGGCGCCCCGTTCCCCCCGAAGATGGGGTGCGGTTCCGGCGGTGGTTGAGTCATGGTGGTGTCCCTCGTGTCCCGAATCCGTGTGCGGGGCAATCTATCGGGGCCGTATCGATGGCATCCGAGTACCGTCCATCCGCGATCGAAGGAGTACGCACCCATGGCCAAGCGGCCCGTGTTCGACCCGTCCGACCCGCTCGGAATCGATGATCTGCTCGATCCCGAGGACAAGGCGATCCGGGACACCGTGCGCCGGTTCTGCGCCGACCGCGTCACGCCGAACGTCGCCGAGTGGTTCGAGCGCGGCGAACTGCCGGACGTGCGCGAACTCGCGCGCGGCCTCGGCGGGATCGGGGTGCTCGGGATGACCCTGGAGGGCTACGGCTGCGCGGGGGCCGGCGCCGTGCAGTACGGGCTGGCCTGTCTGGAACTGGAGGCGTGCGACTCCGGGCTGCGCTCGCTGGTGTCGGTACAGGGCTCGCTCGCGATGTTCGCGATCCACCGCTTCGGCACCGAGGAGCACAAGCGGACCTGGCTGCCGAGGATGGCGGCCGGCGAGGCGCTTGGCTGCTACGGGTTGACCGAGCCCGACCACGGCTCGGACCCGGCGTCGATGCGCACGCACGCCAAGCGCGACGGCGACGACTGGGTGCTGAACGGTCGCAAGATGTGGATCACCAACGGCTCGGTGGCCGACGTCGCGGTGATCTGGGCGCAGACCGAGGAGGGCGTGCGCGGCTTCGTCGTACCCACCGACACCGCCGGGTTCACGGCCGTCGACATCAAGCACAAGATGTCGCTGCGCGCGTCGATCACGAGCGAGCTGATCCTGGACGACGTACGGCTGCCGGCCGACGCGGTACTGCCCGACGTGGTCGGCATGCGCGGGCCGCTGACCTGCCTGGGCGAGGCCCGCTACGGCATCGTCTGGGGCGCGGTCGGGGCGGCCCGGGCCTGCTTCGAGACCGCGCTCGACTACGCGAGGACGCGCGAGCAGTTCGGCCGGCCGATCGGCGGATTCCAGCTGACCCAGGCCAAGTTGGCGGACATGGCGGTCGAGATCGGCAAGGCGCACCTGCTCGCGCTGCACCTGGGCCGGCGCAAGGACGCCGGCACCGTGCGCCCCGAGCAGATCAGCTTCGGCAAGCTCAACAACGTGCGCGAGGCGATCGAGATCGCGCGCAGCGCGCGGACGATCCTGGGCGCGAACGGGATCTCGCTGGAGTACCCGGTGATCCGGCACATGAACAACCTGGAATCGGTACTGACCTACGAGGGCACCTCGGAGATGCACACGCTCGTGATCGGAAAGGCGCTCACCGGGCTCGACGCGTTCCACTGACGGGATCGCCGTGTCCCCGAAGCCTCCCGGCCCCCGGCGCGCCGTCGGCTTCGGGCTCCGTTTGCCGCGCGTCCGGCAGGGCAGACGTCCACCCGGCCGGACGCCGCTCGACACGGGCGGCGAAGCCTCTCGGGGAGCATTGGGGATGCGACATGTCACCGTCAGCCGCCATGGCCGAATCGGGTCGGGAAGCCGCGGCCGCGGGGCGGCAGGCGGCCGACAGCAAGGTGCTGGTGGGCCTTGCCAAGGCCGGTCTCGCCGCGCGTGGGTTGCTGTACGTCATCGTCGGCGTGATCGCCGTCCGGATCGCGTTCGGTGACCGGAACCAGGAGGCCGACCGCGGCGGCGCCGTCGAGGAGATCGGCGAGAAGCCGTTCGGTGAGGCCATGTTGTGGGTGCTCGTCGTCGCCCTGATCGGGATGTGCCTGTGGCGCCTGGTCGAGGCGGTGTTCGGCCAGGCCACGCCGGACGGGCGGAAGGCGACCAAGCGGCTCGCGTCGCTCGGCCGGGCGTTCTTCTACGGCATCGTCGTCTTCTCGCTGATCCGCACGCTCACGTCGAGCGGCGGCGAGAAGGGGCAGGGACAGAGCGGCAGCGGCAACCAGGAATCGAAGGACTGGACCGCGAAGGCACTGGACCGGACCGGCGGCCGCTACCTCGTCGGCATCGCCGGACTGGTGCTGCTCGGCATCGGTGTCGGCATGGCCGTGCGGTACGCGATGCGCAAGTTCCGGGAGAAGCTGATGACCGGCGAGATGAGCCCGGGCCTGCGCAGGCTGGTCGAACTGCTCGGGGTGATCGGCGGGATCAGCCGCGGTGTGGTGTTCGCCGTCGCCGGCGTGTTCGTCGTCGTCGCGGCCGTGCGGTTCGACCCGGACGAGGCCAAGGGGGTCGACGAGACGCTGCGGTCGTTCGCGGGCACCCCGGTGGGGCCCGCCCTGCTCGTGGTGATCGCGCTGGGGCTGGTGGTGTTCGGCGGGTATTCCTTCTGCGAGGCGCGGTGGCGCAAGGTGCGGTAGCCGGGGGCTCGGCGGCAGGAGGCCCGGGGGCGCGGGTCCTGCGGCGGCTACGCCCGGGCGGCCTCGCTCAGGGTGATGCGGATCGTCTTGCCGGTGCCGGTGGTCAGGACGTCGATTCGGCCGCCGAGTTCGGCCACCATCAGCTTCACGATCATCAGGCCCCGGCCGTCCTCGGAATCGGGGCCGGTCTCCAGAAGGGCGTGCGGGCGGAACGGGTGGTCGTCGGCCACCTCCAGGCGGATCTCCGCGCCGCTGTGCGCGACGGTGATCCGGATGTTCTCGGTGCGGATCGCCGCGTGGCGGACCGCGTTGGAGGTCAGTTCGGTCGCGACCAGGAGCAGCGTGTCCTCGATCTCCTCGGTCACCCCCCAGCCGCGCAACAGGTCGCGCAGGCGGTGTCGGACCTCGGGCACGCCCGCGATCGTCGGGGGGATGGTCCAGCGCACGAACACCGGCCCGGGGCGGTGCCCGGGCTCGGGGTCCGGGTCGCGGCGCGCTTCGGGCGCGGCGCGTTGCTCGTGTCGAGCGCGGGCGCGGGAACGCCCCGGGGCACTCACCGAAGGCTCGACGGGCTGTGCACGAGCACGACGATCATGGCTGGTGGTGGGGGATGTGGAGCAGGTGCGGGGGAGGGCATCCCGGTGTCCTTCGCTTCGTCCGCGTCGTTCGCGGATCGTCTTGCCGAGTTGGCAGTGTGCGATGGCGCGTCGCGCTCGGGGCGCGCTTTTCCGGGTGTGATCCGTATTGCTTCGGTAGGCGGCACTTCATCTCGACTTTGGGTTCGGTTCGGACCCGGTTCAGTCGCCGGTCGAACGCCGCAGTCGTTTGATCTCACCGCGGTGGTGCTTGTTCCGCAGTCGCCGCTCGCGCATGCCGCGGGTGGGTTTGGTCGGCCGCCGGGGCGGTGGGGGCGGTGCGGTCGCCTCGACCAGGATGTCGGCGAGTCGGCGGGCCGCCGTCTGCCGGTTCATCAGCTGGGAGCGCTGCTCGGACGAGGCCACGGTCAGCACGCCGTCGACGAGGCGCCCGTCGAGGTTGCGCAGGGCGCGCTGCTTGAGCACGTCGGGCAGGACGGTGCTGCCGCCGAGGTCGAAGGACACCTCCGCCCGGCTGTCCGTGGTGTTCACCGACTGCCCGCCGGGTCCGGAGGAGCGCGAGAACCGCCACGACAGCTCGGCGGCGGGTATCACCACGCCGCGAATGTCGAGATCTGTCGTCATACGGACATGATCCCGTGTCCGACCGGATTAGGTCGACTCGGTTTTCGTGTGCGCTTGGGCGAACGTTGCCGGGCGCGGCGCCGGACCGAGAGGATCGGGGGATGAGTGGCGACATGAACGTGGAAGAGACGAAGGCATACGGGTCCTGGCCCTCGCCGATCACGGCCGAGCGGCTGGTGGAAGGGGCCGCGAGCCCCGGCGAGATCCGGGCCGACGGCGACGACGTGTGGTGGTCGGAGGCGCGGCCGACCGAGGGCGGCCGGATCCAGTTGGTGCGGCTGCGGCCGGGCGGCCGGCCGGAGGACGTGCTGCCCGACGGCTTCTCGTCGCGGACGCGCGTGCACGAGTACGGCGGCGCCGACTGGACGGTGCGCGACGGCGTCGTGGTCTTCGCGAACTGGGCCGATCAGCGGCTGTATCGGTTCGCGCCCGGCGACGCCGCGCCGGTCCCGATCACCGCCGAGCCCGAGGTCGAGGCCGGCCTGCGCTACGCCGACTTCGGCATCGTGCCGGCGGGGCAGTGGGGGCCGGGGGAGTGGGTCGTCGCGGTGCGCGAGAGCCACGAGCCGGGCGCGGTCAAGGATCACGGCGAGGCGGTCAACGAGATCGTCGCGTTGCCGCTGGACGGCTCCGGCGGCGAGCGGGTCCTGGTCACCGGGCCCGACTTCGTCTCCTCGCCGCGGCCCGCGGTCGACGGCTCCGCGCTTGCGTGGACGCAGTGGTCGCACCCGGACATGCCGTGGGATGCCGCCGAGCTGATGGTCGCGGCGGTCGAGCCGGGGCCGCGGCTGACCGGCGCGCAGGCGGTCGCGGGCGGTGGGCGCGAATCGGTGATCCAGCCCGAGTGGGGTCCGGACGGCGCGCTGTGGTTCGGCTCCGACCGCACCGGGTGGTGGAACCTGTACCGGGTCGGGGCCGGCGGGCAGGTCGAGGCGGTGGCGCCGATCGAGGCCGAGATCGGCGGCCCGCAGTGGGTGTTCGGCGAGCGGTTCTACACGTTCCTGGCGGACGGCCGGATCGCGTGCTCGGTCAACTCCGGCGGCTTCATGCACCTGGGCATCGTCGACCCGACCCGGCCGGAGGAGCCGCCCACCCGGGTGGAGACCGGTCTGACCTGGCTCTCCGAGCTCGCGGCGGTGCCCGGCGGGGTGCTCCTGATCGGCGGCGGTCCGGACGACGAGGACGCGCCGCGGCGGGTCCGGATCGCGCCGACCGGCGCCTCCGTGCTGCAGATCGAACGGCTGCGCCCGGCCCGCGACTTCGGGTTCGGCGCGGAGTGGTTCAGCCCGCCGGAGGCGATCGAGTTCGCCTCGGCGGCCGGCCGAACCGCGCACGCGCTGCTGTACCTGCCCAAGAACCCGCGCGCGGGCGCGCCCGCGGGCAGCCTGCCGCCGCTGATCGTGTCTATCCACGGCGGTCCCACCGCGCAGGCGCGGGCGGTGCTCGGCCTGCGGACCCAGTATTGGACCAGCCGCGGTTTCGCGGTGGCGGACGTGAACTACGGCGGCAGCACCGGCTACGGACGCGAGTACCGCAACCTGCTGTACGACTCGTGGGGCATCGTCGACGTCGAGGACTGCACGGCGGTCGCCCGGCACCTGGCCGACGCGGGCATCGTGGACGGCACCAAGCTCGCCATCCGCGGCGGTTCGGCGGGCGGCTACACGACGCTGGCCGCGCTGGTGTTCAAGGACGTCTTCACGGCCGGCGCGAGCCACTTCGGGGTCGCCGACATCGCGGCGCTCGCCCGGGACACCCACAAGTTCGAATCCCGGTACATGGACCGGCTGGTCGGCCCGTACCCGGAGGCCGAGGCGGTGTACCGGGCGCGGTCCCCGATCCACCACACGGCCGACCTGTCGAAGCCGCTCGCGGTCTTCCAGGGCCTGGAGGACGAGGTGGTCCCGCCGGCCCAGGCCGAGATGCTCGTGGCGGCCCTGAAGGAGAAGCAACTGCCGTACGTCTACCTCGCGTTCGAGGGCGAACAGCACGGCTTCCGCAAGGCGGAGAACATCATCCGCTCGCTCGAGGCGGAACTGTGGTTCTACGGAAAGGTGTTCGATTTCACCCCGGCCGACGAGATCGAGGCCCCGCCGGGCGGCGGCTTCCGACCGTAGGTCGACACCGCGTTTCGTCGTCCCGCTTCGCGTCCCGCTTCGCCGTCCTCGGACGGCGGGGCGGGACGCTGTGTTCCCCGGTGGCTGACGCACAGTCATGTTACCGGTGAGTGGCGATGATTCGGGAGAGTGAGGGTTTGGATACCTCCCGTTAACATGCCCCGTTTCGACGGGAAACACGTACCGGCGATTCTTCGAAGGCAACGAGCCGGTACGACTTCCGAGGAGGGGCACACGTGTTGCTGACCCCGCACGAGCAGGAGCGGCTGATGGTCTCCTACGCCGCCGATCTGGCGCAGCGCAGGAGAGCCAGAGGACTGCGGCTCAACTACCCGGAGTCGGTCGCGGTGTTGTCGTCGTTCCTGCTCGAGGGAGCGCGGGACGGGCGGTCGGTGGCGGACCTGCAGGAGGCCGGGCGACATGTGCTCGCGCGGGACGACGTGATGGAGGGCGTGCCCGAGATGCTGGGCGAGGTGCAGGTGGAGGCCACCTTCCCGGACGGGACCAAGCTGGTGACCGTGCATCGGCCGATCCCGTGAAGCCGCGGCGGTCGTTGGCTGCGGTGGTGCCCGGCGAGGTCCTGTTGGGCGAGGAGCCGATTCCGCTCAATCCGGGGCGGGTCGTGCTGACGTTGACCGTGGTCAACGCCGGGGATCGGCCGGTGCAGGTCGGATCGCATCTGCACTTCGTGGCCGCGAACGACGCGTTGGAGTTCGATCGCGCAGCGGCCTGGGGGCATCGGCTGCACGTGCCGGCCGGGACCGCGGTGCGGTTCGAGCCCGGGGTGGCCCGCGAGGTGGAGTTGGTGCCACTCGCCGGGGCCCGGGTGGTTCCCGGGCTGCGGGCCGGGCGCGGTGGTGTGTTGGACCGGGAGGACGCGCGATGACCTCGATCGATCGGCATCGGTACGCGCTGCTCTACGGGCCCACCACCGGGGATCGGATCCGGTTGGCCGACACGGAGTTGCTCGTCGAGGTCACCGAGGACCTGACCCGCCCGCACGGCGCGGCCGGCGACGAGGCGATCTTCGGCGGCGGCAAGGTGATCCGCGAGTCCATGGGCCAGTCGATGGCCACCCGCGCCGACGGGGCACCCGACACCGTGATCACGGGGGCGGTGATCCTCGACCACTGGGGGATCGTCAAGGCCGACGTCGGGATCCGGGACGGACGGATCTGCGGGATCGGCAAGGCCGGCAACCCGGACACGATGGACGGGGTGCATCCGGATCTGGTGATCGGCCCGTCCACGGAGATCATCTCGGGCAACGGCCGGATCCTGACGGCGGGTGCGGTGGATTGCCATGTGCACCTGATCTCGCCCACCCAGTTTCCCGAGGCGCTGTCGGCCGGCGTGACCACGATGGTCGCCGGCGGCACCGGCCCCGCGGAGGGCAGCAAGGCGACCACCGTCACGCCCGGCGCGTGGCACCTCGCGCGGATGCTGGAGTCGCTGGACGAGGTGCCGATCAACTTCGTCCTCCTGGGCAAGGGCAACACGATGTCCGAGGAGTCCATGTGGGAGCAGATCCGGGCCGGCGCCGGCGGTCTCAAATTGCACGAGGACTGGGGTTCGACCCCCGCCGTGATCGACGCCGCGCTGCGGGTGGCGGACGCGGCCGGCATCCAGGTCGCGCTGCACAGCGACACGCTCAACGAGACCGGCTTCGTCGAGGGCACGCTCGCGGCGATCGACGGCCGGAGCATCCACGCCTACCACACCGAGGGTGCCGGCGGCGGGCACGCGCCGGACATCATCACCGTCGCCGGACTGCCCAACATCCTTCCCTCGTCCACCAATCCGACCCGGCCGCACACCGTCAACACGGTCGAGGAACACCTCGACATGCTGATGGTCTGCCATCACCTGAATCCGGCCGTTCCCGAGGACCTCGCGTTCGCGGAGTCGCGGATCCGGCCCTCGACCATCGCCGCCGAGGACGTCCTGCACGACCTCGGCGCGATCTCGATGATCGGCTCCGACAGCCAGGCGATGGGCCGGGTCGGCGAGACGGTCATGCGCACCTGGCAGACCGCGCACGTGAACAAGGTCCGCCGTGGTTCGCTCCCCGGTGACGGGGCCGCCGACAACCTGCGCGCGCGCCGCTACGTCGCCAAGTACACGATCTGCCCCGCCGTCGCGCACGGACTCGACGACGAGGTCGGTTCGGTCGCGGTCGGCAAGCTCGCCGACCTGGTGCTCTGGGACCCCAAGTTCTTCGGCGTCCGACCGCACCTGGTGGTCAAGGGCGGCGCCATCGCGTGGGCCGCGATGGGCGACGCGAACGCGTCGATCCCCACGCCCCAACCGGTGTTGCCGCGGCCGATGTTCGGCGCGGCGGCGCGTACCGCGGCCGCGACGTCGGTGCACTTCGTGGCCCCGGCCGCGTTGGACGACGGACTCGCGGGCCGGTTGAACATCCACCGCCGGCTCGTCCCGACCGGGGACGTGCGCCGGCGGGGCAAGTCGGCCATGCCCCTCAACGACGCGATGCCGCACATCGAGGTCGATCCGGAGACGTTCACCGTGCGGATCGACGGCGAGAAAGTGGTCGCCGCGCCGGCCGGAACTTTGCCGATGGCGCAACGTTATTTCCTGTTCTGATTGCGCACGATCGCTTCTTGACGGAGGGTCAGTGAAAGCTGACTCACCGTCAGGAGGTAGAACTGTGACTTGCGGTGACCGGCCAGGACCGACATCGACACGTTACGACCAGTTAGAGGTGGTACTCATGGGTGCTGGACTTCTCCTCCTCGGGGATTCACGCCTTCCGGCGGGCGGCTACGCGCACTCGGGCGGCTTGGAGAACGCCGTCGTGCGCGGCGAGGTGCACGACCTCGACACGCTCACCGAGTTCCTGCTCGGCAAGCTCTACAGCACCGGCGCGGTACAGGGCGCCTTCGCCGCCGTCGCGGCGCTGACCGCGGGCCCGTACACGCTGCCCGAGGTCGCGCCCTGGGCCGAACTCGACGCCGAACTCGACGCCCGGACCCCGTCCGCGCCCGCCCGGGCCGCGTCCCGCGCGCAGGGCAGGTCGCTGCGCCGCGTGGTCAAGGCGGCCTGGCCCACCGAGCCGTGGACCGCGCTCGGCGTATCCCCCCACCACGCGATCGTGCTCGGCGCCGCGGCCACCCGGGCCCGGCTCGACGAGCGCGAGGCGGCCGTCCTGGCCGCCACCAACGTGGTCAACGGACCCGCCTCGGCCGCCGTGAAACTGCTCTCGCTCGACCCGATCTCGGTCACCGTCGTGCTGGCCGAGATGGCCGGCCACTGCGATCAGGTGGCCGAGGAGGCCGCCGACGCGGCCCGCACCGTCTTCGCCGACGGCGACTGGGACCGGCTGCCGTGCTGGTCCGCGGCCGGGCTCGACGTCTGCGCCGAACTGCACGTCCACGAGGAGGTCGTCCACTTTGCATCTTGACCACGCCCCCGGCAACGGCGGCACCCACGGCCCCGCCGCGCGCCCACCCGTCGTCCCCGGCTCGCGGGCGCTGCGGATCGGCATCGGCGGTCCGGTGGGATCCGGCAAGACGGCGCTCGTCGCCGCGCTGTGCCGGGTCCTCGCGGACCGGTACTCGCTCGCGGTCGTCACCAACGACATCTACACGACCGAGGACGCCGACTTCCTGCGCGCGGCGGGGGTGTTGGCCGCGGACCGGATCGCCGCCGTGCGGACCGGCTGCTGCCCGCACACCGCCGTGCGCGACGACATCAGCGGCAACCTCGACGCGGTCGAGGACCTGGAGGCGGCGCACCCGGACCTGGAACTGGTGATCATCGAGTCCGGCGGCGACAACCTGACCATGACGTTCAGCCGCGGTCTCGCCGATGTCCAGATGTTCGTCATCGACGTGTCCGGCGGCGACAAGGTCCCGCGCAAGGGCGGCCCCGGGGTGACCCGATCCGACCTGCTGGTGATCAACAAGACCGACATCGCCCCGCAGATCGGGGCCGACCTCGGGGTGATGGACCGCGACGCCGCGCGGATGCGACCGGGCACACCGGTCGCGTTCCTGTCGTTGCGCGAGACCCCCGGGGCCGACCCGATCACCGCGTGGGTGCTCGACCAGATCGCCGCCTGGCAGGCCGGTACCGCCGTTCCCGTCGCACCGGTCGTGGTGGCCGGGTGAAGGCACTCGCCGTCGTCCGGGCGGACCTGCGACACGGCCGCACGGTCGTGAGCGAACTGCGCGGCCGGGTACCGCTGGTGCCGCGTTCGGTGTCGGTGCCCGGGGACACTCCCGAGGTCGTGTTCGTCGGCGGCGCGGCGGGCCCGATCGGCGGCGACGAACTCATGGTGCGCGTCCACGTCGGAGCCGGCGCCCGGCTCCGGGTGCGCACCGCCGCCGCCGCGGTGATCCTGCTCGGCGACGGCACCCCGGCCCGGCAAACGGTGGAGCTCGAGGTCGCCGACGGCGGCGCGCTCGAATGGCTCCCGGAACCGGTGGTGGTGGCCGCCCGGGCGAGGTTCCACACGGTCGTGCGGGCCGTGCTCGGCACCGACGCCCGGCTCCTGATCCGGGAGACGCTGGTGCTCGGCCGCAGCAACGAGCCGTGCGGCGACGCCGTTTCGCGCTGGGACGTGGTCGCGGCCGGCCGCCCGGTGCTGCGCCAACAGACCGCGTACGGCCCCGGCGCGCACCCCGGCTGGCGCGGCCCGGCCGGTACGGCGGGCGGCACGGTCGTCGCGACCGGGCTGGCGTTCCCGAGCCCGCCGACGCGGCCGCCGAGTGTGCCGGGCCGGTCGGTGTGCGCGTTGGCCGCGGGCGGCACGCTCACCACGGTGACCGCGCGGGACGCGCTCACCGCGAGCCGGGCGATGGACGGGATCTCGCCCGCGGGACCCTCGCCCGCCGAACCCGGACCCACCGCTCCCTCGCCGCCCGCCCCTTCGCCGCCCGCCCCCTCGCGGACCGAACCGCTGCCCGCCCCGCCCCCGTCCACCGAACCCCCACCGCCGGAACGGGCGATGACGACGGGTCAGACCTCGAGCGCGACCAGCTCCGAGCCGGCCGTCCCGAGCAGCAGCACACCCTTGGCGCCGGCCGGGGCGGCGGTCAGGTAGGTCGACACCGGGTAGCTCCAGCGCCGCTTGCCGGTCAGCCGGTCGAACGCGTGCAACTCGTCCTCCCCGCCCGCGTAGGCCACCCCGTCCACGACCGCCACCGGGCTCGGCACCGTCGCGCCGGTGGTCTGCCGCCATCGCTCGACCCCGGTCCGGGGGTCCAGCGCGTACAGCGTGCCGATGTCCGTGGTGTACACGAGTTCCTTCCCCACCACCGGCACGCTCAGATCGGGGGTGCCCCGGAAGCGCCACAGGATGTCGCCGGTCCGCGCGTCCAACGCGACCAGCGTCAACCCGGTCACGACGTAGACCAGATCGCCGACCGCGCGCGCCGCGCGGGCGATCGGCGCGGCGAGGCGGATCGTCCACGGCACGGTCCGACTCGCCGGGTGGAACGCGCTCACCGTGCCGTCGGCGTAGACCAGGTAGAGGAAGTCGGCGCCGACCCCCGTCGAGGCCGGCATCACACCGCCGCGCTGAGCGCCGTCGCTCCACATCCAGCGCTGCCCGCCCTGGGTCATGTCGAGCGCGATGATCCGGTTGTCGATGGTGCCGAACACGAGGGACGTACCCGACAGCAGCGGCGATCCGATGATCTGGTTGTCGGCGGTGTACTGCCAGGTCTGCTCGCCGGTCCGCGGGTCGAGCGCGTAGACCTGACCCGCGACGCACGTCACGAACACCGCGGCGCCCGAGACGACCGGCTCGGACCACACCATCGAGTCCGTACGCGAGGTCCACAGGGCGACCCCGGTGTCCGTGCCGACCGCCTTGATCACGTTCTCGGTACCCGAGAGGTAGCCGACGTTGTCGAAGACCTGGAGCGTGGTCACCCGGCCCTCGACCGCGCGGCGCCACCGGATGTCCGGTTGTCCGTACCCGTCGTCCGAGCGCCGCGCGAACGCGATGCCGGCCGATGTCACGGTCGCCGCGGTCAGCGCGACCCCGCCGGCCACGAGCAGCCGCCGCCTGGTCAGCCCACGACCGGTGGGCGGATCCTGCGCCTTCGCCTCCTGCGGGACGTCGGCGACGGGCTCGGTCGAGCGCGGCAACACGAGCACGTACGGTCGAGGGCTCAGCACCCGATCGACGTCGACGGCCGTCGGGCGCTGTCGGGGATCGGGGTCCAGACACCGCCGGAGCAGCGGTCGCAACTCGGCGGACGAGGTCCCGCCGCCCGCGAGCGTGATCAGGGTCGCGAACGCGTACACGTCCTCCGAGGGGTCGCCGCCCTCGTCGTCGGTGCGACCGGCGAAGCCGGTCACGCGCGGGCCGTACGGGGTGATCAGGACCTGGTCCGGACCGAGCCGGCCGTGGACGAGTCCGATCGCGTGCACGCGGGCCAGTGCGTCGGCGATCCCCGCCGCGACCTCGCGCAGGGGCCCCTCCGACAGCGGCCCGTCGTGATCGAGCACTTCACCGAGCGTCCGAACACCGGGCATCGCCCACGCCCTCCGGGGACCTGTCGACGTGCTTGCTGGAGAGCAGAGTAGGACCTGCGGACCGGCACGGATAGATCCGGGAAAAACGATCCGGACAAAGAAAAAAGGAGGCGCCCGGCCAAAGGCGCCTCCTTCGCGAACCGCACAGCGTTTCGCGAGCACAACGATCATAACCCGCCATCGACCGCCCCCCTACCAGGGCGCCGATCCCCGGGTTTCGCCGGCCGCGACCACGGCCGTGGCGGTGGCCTCGTCGCCGACGACCGCACGGGCCGACCTCCGTCCTCGGCCCGTCGACGTCCGTCCCTCTCGCGTGTTCAGTCCCGCGCGTTCGCGAGCGCGTCGCCCCACACCTTGTGCCAGTGCGTCACCGCCGACTCGCCCATCCCGGCGACCATCGTCGGCAGGCCCGCGTCGAAGCCGCGCTGACACGACTCGGCGCCGGGGAAGTCCTCGGTGACCAGCACGCGCTTGTTGGTCTCGTGGTTGGACCGCGCGGTCGCGATGCTCGTCTCGCTCAGCGGCTCCCAGGTGCCCTCGGTCATGTGGATGATCGAGCGGTTGGGCCGGTCGCCCGGGTAGATCCGCAGCATCGTGGTGCTCAGCGGGCTCTCGATCAGCACCGTGGACGGCAGTACCGTCTGCACGTTGACCATCGGAAGGCGCGCGGGCCACGCCTCCTCGGGCAGCTCGGCGAGCTTCTCGAAGCCCACGATCGGCACCGCGAAGCGGGTGTGCGGTCCCCACGTGTCGACGATGCCGTTGTTGAGCACGATGCCATTGATCGTGGCCGTGTGCAGGAACGGCACGTGGTAGGCCTCGACGTTGACGTCGACCGTGAGCTTCCAGTTGCACGCCAACTCGAACCGCTCGCTGATCACCGCGCGGGTGCGGTCGTACGGGAAGCCCGCGTAGGCCTCCTCCAACTCGTCCAGCGCGCCCACGACTTCGACGTCGGGCCGGAGGCCGACCACGACCAGGCCGGCGGACAGCGCGACCGGGAGCGGGCGCAGGCCGAACCTCTCCGGGTCGATCCCGGGAAACTGCGGCCGGCTCGGCAGCCCGGTGAGTTCACCGCCGTTGTTGAACGTCCAGCCGTGGTAGCCGCAGCGGAAGCGCTGGGCGCTGCCGCATCCGGTGCCCGACAGGCCCTCGGTCTCCGGGGTGTCGCGGCTGACCTGCATGCCCCGGTGGGTGCACGCGTCGATGAACGCGTGCAGCTCGCCGTCCTGGTCCCGGGTCACCAGCACCGGTATGCCGTCCACGTCGCGCGCGATGAAGTCGCCGGGTTCGGCCACCTCGCCGGCCCACCCGATCACCTGCGGGGTGCGGCGGAACAGCACCTCGCGTTCGCGGGCGTGCCGGACCGGGTCGGTGAAGCACGAGCCGTCCAGCACGGCGGGGGCTTCGCCCAGGTCGAGCGTGCGATGGGTGATGTGCTCGATGATGCGCCGCCCGGTGGCGACGACGTCCTGGTGCTTCACGGTGTGACTCCGTTGTCTGTGGTGGGGTGCATGGCGGGGGTCTGCGCTCCGACGACGTCTCTGTTACACCGTTACATTGTTGGACGCGCCCGATACCCCGTCAATGACTCGCGCGGGCGATGTGGTGTGATCGCAGGGCAATCCGCACGTGGAGGTCAGCACCATGCCCGGCCGGGTCGAGAACGTTGCCTATGACATCGCGGGTACGACGCTGTCGGGTCTGCTCGCCCGACCCGCGCCCGAGGTCCCCTCTCGCGGGCTTCTGCTCGCCGTGCACGGCGGCGGTTCGCGCGCGGCCTACTGGCATCGCGACAACGCCCCCGAGGGCTCACTGCTGCTGCTCGGCGCGGCGCTCGGTTGGACGGTGCTGGCGATCGACCGGCCCGGCTACGGCGCGTCCGCGGGCCTGGACCGCGAGCGGCAGGGGCTCGACGCGCAGGCCGACGCGCTGTTCGAGCTGATCGACGAGTGGGCCGGCGGGCCGGCCGAGGTGCCGGTGTTCGTCGCGGCGCACTCGATGGGCGCGATCCTGAGCCTTCGGATGGGTGCCGACAAGCGCGGCCGGGATCTGCTCGGGCTCGCGGTCGGCGGGGTGCCGCTTCGGTACACCCCGGCTCGGCTCGCCGAGTTCGCCGCGGTCCCCACCGGTGGTGACTTCGTGCCGTCCACCGGGGGCAGCACGCCGGACACCTTCTTCGGGCCGCCCGGCTCGTACGATCCCGCGTTGCTCACGCGTGCGGGGCGGGTGGTGGCGCCGGTGCCGATGGCCGAGTTCCTCGATGTGCGGCGGAGTCCGGAGACGCTTCCGGGCGTGCTGTCTCGGGTTCGGCCGCCGGTGCATTGGGCTGTCGCCGAGTTCGAGCGGTCCAATCTGGCCGGGCCGGAAGTGTTGGCTGAGGTGCGGGGGTTGTTGGTGCGGTCTGGGTGGGTCGAGACGTACATGCAGCTTGGGGTGGGGCACAACATCAGCCTGCATCACGCTGCGCGGGCGTATCATTTGCGGGTTTTGGCGTTTGCCGAGCAGTGCCTTTTGTCCTTTGCCGGACGGGGTTGAGGGGCGGGGCTTTGGCCTCAAGTGCCGGCCGGGCTGGGTGGCCTCAAGCGCCGGCCGGGCTACTTGGCCTCAAACGCCGGCCGGGCTGGGTGTGTCGGTCGGGTTGGGTGGCCTCAAGCGCCGGCCGGGCTGGGTGTGTCGGTCGGGTTGGGTGGCCTCAAGCGCCGGCCGGGCTGGGTGTGTCGGTCGGGTTGGGTGGCCTCAAGCGCCGGCCGGGCTGGGTGTGTCGGTCGGGTTGCTTGCCTCATGCGCCGGTCGGGCTGGGTGTGGGGTGGGGTGGGGTGTGGGGGAGGGTGAACCAGACGACCTTGCCTGGGGGGAGGCGGTCGGCGCCCCAGGCGTGGGACATGCAGTCGATCATGCGGAGGCCGCGGCCGGATTCCTCGTCCCAGTCGCCTACCCGGGCGATCGGCATGCGGGGGGACGAATCGCGGACCTCCACGCGTAGTAGGGCGCCGTCGTGCAGCAGGGTCAGTGCGTGCCAGGCTCCCGGCCCGACGTGGACGAGGACGTTCGTCAACAGTTCGGTCAGCAGTACTTCCGCGACATCGACCATGTCGGCCAGGCCCCAGTCGTGCAGGACCTTGCCCGTGGTCCGGCGGGCACGTCCAACTCCCAGGGCTGACGCGGCGAGTTGAACGCAGAAGTGACGGACGTCATCCGCCATCACCGGCATGTCGACCTCCGGACGTGCGGCAGGGGGTCGCACGATCCGGATGGTGCACCCAGAGCGACCCGTGGACAACATTAAGTCATGACCGAGATGGAGCGTGCCCGGCAAACAATGAGTGTGCAACTCCCAATCTTGGATTGACGGGAAGATTCCGGTAGTAGCCACACTTTCCCGCGCAGTAGGGCACACTGTCCCCCGATCGGACGCGCCGACGCTCCGGTTCGGCGCGGGAACAGCGTGTAGTGGAGGTACGGCGTGGCCATGGCGCCCAACCCGACCGTCCGGCAGCGCAGGCTCGGTACGGAGTTGCGACGGCTGCGCGAAGCGCGCGGCCTGAGTCTCGAAGACGTCGCCGTGCGCCTGGAGTGCTCGGATTCCAAGGTGAGTCGCATCGAATTGGGGCGCAGCGGGGTACGGCCGGTCGACCTGCGCATTCTCCTCGACCTGTACCGGGTCGCGGACGAACAGGAGCGCGACTCGTTGCTGACGTTGGCGCGCGAGGCCAAGAAGCGCGGCTGGTGGCACAGCTACTCGTCGATCCTGCCCAGTTCGTACGCCGAACTGCTCAGCCTCGAGGCCGAGGCCTGTGGCATGCGCGGATTCGAACTCTCGCTCATCCCCGGCCTGTTGCAGACGCCCGACTACGCGCGGGCGGTGATCGCCGCGGTCCGGGAGGACATGGCGCCCGAGCAGGTGGACATGCTGGTCCGGGTGCGCCAGGAGCGGCAGACCGTGCTCGACCGGGTCGGGCCGGCCGGCGAGGCGTCGTTCCGGCTGACCGTGGTGATCTCCGAGTCCGTACTGCGCACCGTGGTGGGCGGCCGGGAGACGATGCGGGCCCAGTTGGAGCACCTGATGGCCGCCGCTCTGCGACCGCACGTGCGCATGCAGATCCTCCCGTTCCGGGCCGGCGCACACCCCGCCATCGAGGGTGCTTTCTCGATCATCGGATTCCCGGCGCTTTCCGATCTGGATGTGGTCGTGCTCGACACGCATACGAGTAGCCTCTATCTGGAGGAACCCGAACACGTCAGCGTCTATCAGCGTATGTTCGAGGACATCCGCGCTTCGGCGCTGTCGTACGGTGAATCCCTGTCCATGATCGAGCACGCTGCAAAGGAATTGTCTTGAGCAACACCAGCCCGGGTTCGCATATCCGGTTCGATTCCCCGAGTATCGCTGCGATTTCCTACGGCGATGTGGAAACCGCAGGTCACAGGACCGATATCCGTCACGCGTGGCGACGCAGCAGTTACAGCGGCGCCACCAACAATTGCGTTGAGACCGCCCCCGCCGCGAGCACGATCCTGGTCCGCGACTCGAAAGTTGCCGCCGGCCCCGTGCTCGAACTGGAAGCCGCCTCCTGGCAGACCTTTATCGGTGGTGTCGGCGCCTAAGCCGCGTCGAATCCGATACCGAACGGTTTGATAGTTCGCGCTCCTCACTCTCAGGGGTGGGAATTAATCCCACGAAAGAGTGAATTCTCGTGATGATCGTCCCGGGTTCCCGTGCCCCGGGACGCTCCCAGTCCGCAACTCTCCGCTGTCGATCCGCCACCCCACTCCGTGCGCTGCCCTCCGGCCTGCTCCGGCGGCGCAACGGGGTGGAAGAGTGGTGGCGTGCACATCTCGGTGCTGGGCCCGCTCGACGTGCGGGACGACGATGGACGATCCGTGACGATCGGCGGCGCGCGACTGCGCGCGCTGCTGATCCGCCTTGCCCTGGATCCGGGCAAGCCCGTCTCCGCCGACCGCCTGATCGCGGCCGTGTGGGGGGAGGAGCCACCCTCGGGGGCGGCCAACGCGCTGCAATCCCTGATCTCCCGGCTACGCCGGCAACTGCCCGCCGAACTCGACTCGGGTCCGGCCGGCTACGTGCTCCGAATCCGGCCCGACGACGTGGACGCGCACGAGTTCGGCACGCTCGCCGTCCGCGGCCGACGGCTCCTGGGCGAGCGGGACGCGGCCGGCGCCGCCGAGACGCTCGGCCGCGCGCTCGCGCTGTGGCGCGGTCCGGCGCTCGCCGACGCGGCCGACGCGCCGTTCGCCGCCGGCCCCGCCGCGCGGCTCGCCGAGCAGCGGCTCGGCGCGACCGAGGACCGGGTCCAGGCCCAGCTCACGCTCGGTCGAAGCCAGGGTCTGGCAGCCGAGTTGGAACAGCTCACCCGCGAACACCCGCTGCGCGAGCGGCTGTACGGCCTGCTGATCCGCGCGCTGCACGAGGAAGGTCGCCGGGCGGACGCGCTGACGCTCTATCAGGAGCTGCGCGAGCGGCTCGCGGACGAGTTGGGCATCGACCCCTCGCCCGACCTGGAGGCCGCCTACCTGGCGGTACTGCGCGGCGGTGAACCGAACCGAGCGGCGCCGGTCGCGCCCCCCGCCGATCCGCCGTCCGCGCCGGACCGGCCGACCCCCGGCAACCTGCCCGCCCGACTCACCACGTTCGTCGGGCGCGAGCACGAGGTGGCCCGGATCGGCCGGCTCCTGGACGAGTCCCGCCTGGTCACCGTCGTGGGCCCCGGCGGCGCCGGCAAGACCCGGCTCAGCACCGAGGCGGGCGCCCGCATGGCGGCCCGCGGCACCGGCGTCGACGGCGGCATCTGGTTCGTCGAGCTCGCACCCGTACTCGACCCGTTGGATGTGCCGCGGGCCGTGCTCGGGGCACTCGGACGACGCGAGGTGGGGCTGCTCGACACGTACGTTCCCGGCACCGGACGCGACATCGTCGACCGGATCGCCGAAGCGCTCGCCGGCCGACCCGGTGTGCTGATCCTGGACAACTGCGAACACCTGGTCGCGTCCGCGGCGGCCCTGGCCGCCCGACTGCTCGCCGAGACGCCGGCCCTGCGCATCCTGACCACCAGCCGCGAACCGCTGGGAATCGACGGCGAGATGCTGTGCCCGCTGGGCCCGCTCGCGCTGCCGCCGGTGGGGGCCGGTTCCGACGACGGCATGACCTACGCGTCCGTCCGACTGTTCGCCGACCGGGCCCGCGCCGTCCGGCCCGGCCTGGTGATCGACGCCGACACGATCGGGGCGGTCGGCGAGATCTGCCGCCGCCTGGACGGCCAGCCGCTCGCGATCGAACTCGCCGCCGCCCGCACCCGATCGCTCACGCCCGCGCAGATCGCGGACCGACTCGACGACCGCTTCCGGCTGCTCACCGGCGGTAGTCGGACCGCGCTGCCCCGGCACCAGACGCTGCGCGCCGTCGTCGAGTGGAGCTGGGATCTGCTGGAGGACCGCGAACGGGCCGCACTGCGCCGGCTCTCGGTGTTCGCCGGCGGCACCACGCTGGAAGCCGCCGAGGCGGTGCTCCCGGGCGACGACTTCGACGCCGCCGACGTACTCGACCTGCTCGCCGGGCTGGTGGACAAGTCCCTCGTGGACGTGGTCGGCACGACCGAGACCCGCTACCGACTCCTGGAGACCATCCAGGCGTACGCCGGCGAGAAGCTCGCCGACGCGGGGGAGACCGACGCGACCGCCGCGCGGCACGCCGCGTGGTTCACCGGCTACACCGAGGCCGCCGACAAGCGCTTGCGTGGACCCGGGCAGATCGAGGCGATCAGGCTCGTGGGCGTCGAACACGACAACCTCGCGGTCGTCCTGCGTTACGCCGTCGACCATGGGGACGCGAGCACGGCGGTCCGCCTGGTCGCGGCCCTGTCCTGGTACTGGTCGATGCGCGGCCACCACGGCGAGGCACACACGTGGGGCAAGGAGGGGCTCGCGGTGCGCGGACCCGCCCCCGAGGAGACCCTCGCCACCGCGCTCGCGTTCCACGCCTTGCACGCGTTCTCGGCCGGGGAACGGTGGGACGCGCTCCGCGCCTACGCCCGGGCCCGCATCGTCACCCGCCGGCTCGAACCCGCGGCCGCCTTGGAACTGTCGGTCATCAGCGACATGTTGGCCGCGGTGGTGCGCGGCGACCACCCGGCCCTGGGCCGTGCGCTGGTCGCCGCCGACGCCATCGGCGACCCGTGGACCCAGGCCATGGTGCGGCTCATGCGCGGCCACTACGCGGTCAACCTCGGGCACCCCGCCGACGCGGTGCACCATCTGAGCGACGCGCGCGACCGGTTCGCGGGCATGGGCGACCGATGGGGCCGGTCGTCCGCGATCGCCGGGCTCGCCGAGTTGTACATGTACACCGCCGAGTTCGACAAGGCGCTCGCCGCAGTGGACGAGGCAATCGTCCTGTTGCGCGAGCTCCAAGCCGAGGAGGACCTCCCGCAATTGCTCGTGCGCCGCGGGATGATCCACGCGCGCGCGGGCAACATGGACCTCGCCCGCGAGGCGATGGCAAGCGTCGCCGAGTACGCGAACACCAGGTCAACTCCGATCGCCACCCTGTTCGCCGAACTCGGCACGGCCGAACTCGCGCGCTTCGTCGGCGATTTCGACGAGGCCATGCGCCGGTACGACCGCGCCTTCGCGCAACTGACGCAGGCCCGGCTGATACCGCCGCAACTGCTCTCCAGCCTGCACATCGGTCGGGCGCACGTCTCGGGCGGCCGTGGGGACGTGGTCGGCATGAGGGCCGACCTGACGGCCGCGATCCCGCCCGCGCTGGGCAGCCAGGACATGCCGATCATCGGCGCCTGTGTCGAGGGATTCGCGGGGCTCGCCCTGCTGGAGGGCGACTTCGAACGCGGTGCGACGCTGCTCGGCGCCGCGCACGTGGTCCGCGGCCACCCCGACCTCGGCGACACCGACGCCGACCGGGTCGCCGGCCTGCTCGAAGCGGAGATGGGTGCCGAGGAGTTCGCCCGGGCCAAGGCCCTGGGCAGCGCGATGACCCCCGACCAGGCGATCGCGCTGATCGCGCCGGAGCACCCGCATGCCCCGACACCGCAGGGGTGACGGGGCACGCGGGCTTGTGTGTCGGCCGGTTCAGACCCGGCGGTTGTAGGCGCGCAGCGTCAGCGGGATGAACACCAGCATCAGGCCGGCCGCCCACACCAGCGACATCACCGCGTGGTGGGCGACCGGGCCGCCGGTGAGCAGACCGCGCGAGGCGGTGGTGACCTCGGTGACCGGGTTGACCTTGACCCACGCCTGCAGCCAGCCCGGCATCGTCGAGGTCTTGGCGAACAGGTTCGAACCGAAGGTCAGCGGAAACATCATCAGGAACGACACGCCCTGCACGGTGCGGGGCTGCTTTATGGTCACCCCGAGCAGCGCCGCGACCCAGCAGAAGGCGAACGCGAACACCAGGACCAAGCCCACCGCGGCGGCCACCGCGAACACGTTGGTCCCAAACCGGAAACCGATGATCGTGCCGAACACGAACACCGACGTGATCGCGACCAGAAAGCGCAGCACGTCGCCGAGCACGGTCCCCGCCAGTGGCGCGATCCGCGAGATCGGCAGACTCCGGAAGCGGTCGAACACGCCCGTGGACATGTCGGTGCACAACCCGACACCGGTGCCCACCGAGGCGAACACGACGGTTTGGACCAGGATGCCGGGCAGGATGAACTGCAGATAGTCGTGCGTGCTGCCCTCGATCGCGCCGCCGAAGAGGTACACGAACATCACGGTGAACAGGATCGGTTGCAGGGTCAGATCGATCAGCTGTTCGCTCTGTTTCCGCAGCTTCACCAGGCTGCGCCAGGTCAGCGTCAGGGTGTGCCGGACGAACGCGGTCGGGTCGTTGGCGCGTCGGACGGGCGCGCCCCGGTCGGGCGCGTGGTCGGATGTACCGCCTGCGGGGCGGACGGTGGTCGTGGTCATCGGGTGGCTCCAAGGGCGGGGCCCAGGTGGGCGATCGTGAACAGGACGAGGGCGAGCAGCGGCAGGACGCGGGTTCCGTACAGGTCGTGGCGGCGGTTCACGCGGCCTTCTCCTTCGGCTCGCCCGGCCCGTCGTCGCGCTCGTCCGAGTCCTGGCTGCGGTGCCCGGTCAAGGTCATGAACACCTCGTCCAGGCTGGGCAGTCGCAGGGCGAACTCGGTCGCGCGGATGCCCGCCTCGTCGAGTCTGCGGACCACCACCGGCAGCAGGTCCTCGTCGGTCACCGCGACGGTGACCAGACCGCGCTCGCTCTCCGGCACGGGCTCTCGGCCGGTGAGCTCGCGCAGGATCCCGACCACGTCGGGCAGTCGGCCCGGGTCGGCCGGCCGGATCTCCAGGCTCTGGCCGCCGACCTGCGACTTGAGCTGGTCGGACGAGCCGTTCGCGATCACCCGGCCGTGGTCGATCACCACGATGTCGTTGGCGAGCTGATCGGCCTCGTCCAGGTACTGGGTGGTCAGCAACACCGTCACGCCGTCGTCGCGGACCAGCTCGCGGAGCATCTGCCACACGTCGCCGCGACTGCGCGGGTCGAGTCCGGTGGTCGGCTCGTCCAGGTACAGGAACGCGGGCCGGCCCACGAGGGAGGCCGCGAGGTCGAGTCGGCGCCGCATGCCGCCCGAATACGTGTCCGGGGCCCGGCCGCCCGCGTCGGACAGGTCGAAGCGGGCGAGCAACTCGCGCGCGCGGGCCCGCGCCTCCCGGCGGGGCAGGTCGAGCAGACGGCCGAGCAGGAGCAGGTTCTCGTAGCCCGTCATCTCCTCGTCCACCGACGCGTACTGCCCGGTGAGCCCGATCAGGCCACGCACGTCGTTCGCCTGCCGGACGGTGTCGAACCCGCCGACGCGGGCGACGCCCGAGTCCGGTGTGATCAGGGTCGCCAGGGCGCGGACCATCGTGGTCTTGCCCGCGCCGTTGGGGCCGAGCAGGCCGAGCACCGTGCCGGCCTCGGCACACAGGTCGACTCCGTCCAACGCGGTGGTTGAGCCGTACCGCTTGACCAGACCCTCGGTTTCGATCGCGTATGTCATGGGGTCGCTTCCCGTTCGGTGTTCGTCGTCCTCGTCCGCTGTTCGTCGTGACCAACCCTCACCCGGTCCGCTGATACCCCGCGCACATCCCGCCGGCACCGCCGGCACGTCGCTGACACCGAGTGCTGGGATGCCCGGCGAACGGCCCCCGAGCAGCGGTAATGTCCTGGCCCTGAGGCGTCCCGCACACAGAACGAGGGAAGACCATCGGGAGCCATCACACGCGCGCGATAACTTCGAGGTGACACCGTTCCCCCCGGGACCGGCGGGGGCGGTCGGCGCGGGGACGTGGCGACGGGTCGTCCGGACGCGGGGCGCACACGACAGTGGGGGAGGCAAGGCGTTGGCGACAGCCGTTTCGATTCCGGGATCAACGGGCCCAGGTGCGCCCGCGCGGCGTACGGGTCGTTCGGCCAAGGTGTTCCGCCCGAGTGGCATATCCGTGCGCCGACTGGTTCGGGCCGGCGGGACGACGCCGGGCCTGATGCTCGTCACGGGCGTGGCGCTGGTCCTGGTCAGCCTCCTGGCCGGTCTGTTCGCGGTGCTCGCGGTCGACGACCGCTCGGACGCCGCCAAGTCCGTCGCGACCGGCAGCGAACCACTCGGCGTCAAGACCCAGGAGATCTACCGGGCGCTCGCCGATGCGGACGCCACCGCGGCCGCCGGCCTGCTCGAGGGCGGCGTCGAGTCGGCGGACGTGCGCAACCGCTACCAGCAGGCGATCGAGACCGCGTCACGCACGCTGGTCCAGGCCACCGCCGCCGGCGCGACCGGGACGGTCGCCGAGCAACTCGCGGTCATCGGTGTGCAATTGCCGGAGTACGCCCGGCTGGTCGAGCGCGCCCGCGCCGAGACCCGGCAGGGCAACACGGTCGGCGCGGCCTACCTGCGATCCGCCTCCAAGAACGTGATGCGCAGCAAGATCCTGCCGGCCGCCGAGGCCCTGCACACGATGGCGGAGAAGCGCCTGGCGGCCGACCACCGCGACGCGACCTCGACCCCGTGGGCACCGCTCACGCTGCTCCTGGTGAGCCTGGCGGCCTTCGGCGCCGCGCTGTGGTTCTTCGCGGCCCGCACCCATCGCCGGCTCAACATCGGTCTGGTCGTCGCCGTCGTCGCCACCGTGGTCTCCGTGGTGTGGTTGTGGACCGGGACCGCCTCCTCGCGCGACGACCTGGACCGCAGCCGTAGCGACGGCTGGGGCCCGGTCGAGACGCTCGCCCAGGCCCGCTTCCTGACCCTGCAGGCGCACGGCGACGAGAGCCTGACCCTGGTGATGCGCGGCAGCGACAACGGCCAGTACGAACAGGACTTCTGGGACGCGTACGGCAAGCTCGTGGGCGTTCCGGCCGAGAACGGCAAGCCCGCGACCGTCGGCATGCTCACCCAGGCCGAACGGGTGTCCGGCTCGGACCGGGCGACGTTGGCGAAGATCAAGGCCGCACAGGTCGCCGCCGGTGAATGGAAGACGGCCCACAGCGACGTCATGAACCTGTACGGCAATGGCGACTTCAAGGGCGCCGTGGACCGGGTGACCAAGGCGGAGGGCGCGTCGCGGGTCGCCTTCAACCGGATCGACGAGGCCCTGAACGCCGCGGTCGCCGAGGACCAGCGCGACTTCGTCCACTCGGTGGCCGCGGGCCGCGACTCGCTCGCGGGCCTGGACGTCGGAGTAGGGGTGCTCGCACTGATCGCCGCCGCCGCGACCGTGGACGGCGTCCGCCGCGAGGTCGGGAGGTACAACCGCCCATGACCACCCGCATCGCGCTCCCCACGCTCGTCTGTGCCCTCGCGCTGACCGTCGCCGGGTGCGGCGCCGGGGCGGCCGAGCGGACCGCGCGGCGACCGGCCGAACCGCCCGTCGGCGCACCACAGGCCCCGCGCGCGCCGGCCAAGGCCCCCGGGCCCGACTCCGCGTGCCCCGACGTCACCGCGAGCCTGCGCCCGACCGGCGGCCTGCCCGCGCCCACCGCGCTGCCCTCCGGCAGCACGATGGCGATGTTCCGCCAACGCGGCTACATCAAGGCCGGCATCGACCAGAGCAGCTACCCCTTCGGCTACGTGGACCCGAGCGACAACGAGTTGGACGGCTTCGACATCGACCTGCTGCGCGAGGTGGCCAAGGCGATCTTCGGCGACGACCGGCCCGGCCGCATCCAGTTCCGGGTACTGCGCAACGAGGACCGCGCGATCGCGGTCGCGCGCGGCGACGTCGACATCGTCGCCGAGACGATGACGATCAACTGCGAGCGCAAGCAGAGCGTCGAGTTCTCGTCGGTGTACTTCAACGCGGGCCAACGCATGCTCGTGCAAAAGGACGGCAAGGCGGAGAACGCCGACTACCAGGGCGGCCTGCCCGCGCTGCCGCGCGGCATGCGGGTGTGCTCGGTGCCCGGCTCGACCTCACTGGCCCTGCTGCGGCGCGACGCGCCGCAGGTGCGGCCGGTCGAGGGCGACACCTGGGCGGACTGCCTGGTCAAGCTCCAGCAGGGCGAGGTGGACACGGTCACCACCGACGACACCATCCTCGCCGGCCTGCAGTCGCAGGACCCGATCTTCACCCGCGTGGTCGGGCCCTCGATCACGTTGGAGCCGTACGGCATGGCGATCGCCAAGGACCGGGTCGACTTCGTCCGGTTCGTCAACGCGGTGCTGGAGAGGCTGCGCACGAACGGCCGCTGGAAGGCGATGTACGCGGACCACCTCGGCACGTCGCTGGCGGACACCGTCCCCGAGCCGCCCGCGGCCGTGTACCGGGACAATCCGTGAACCCCGCGCCGCGCGTGCTCGGACGCGACGAGATCGACGAACTGACGGCTCGTCACGAGGCAGAGTACGACGGCGTCACGGCCGGCCTGATGGAACTGGAGAACCACCCGGGGCGGCAACTCCTGGAAGGCGGCGCGCTCAGCGGCCGCACCGCCGAGCGCTGGGCGGCAGGACAGCGCGCGATCGCGCTGCTGTGGGGGCACCGCGAGGCGTACGGCGCGGTCCTGGATCGGGTGCGCGGGCTGCGCGGCCGGCGGGCCAAACCGTTGCGAAACGAGCTGGAGGAGCTCTCCTTCCTGCTGCTCGGGCCGTCCGCGGAGCTGGCCGCGCGGGACGTGCCGATCGGGCAGCGCGCACTGACCGATCCGGCGATGCACGTGCGCAGGATGACCTTGCGCGAGCTGGTCGAGGACATGGCGCCCGCGTGGACCGAGGTGACCGCCGTGGTCGAGGCCGCCGACGCGGTCTGGACCCGTCTGGTCCCCGCGCTGGACCGGATCGACGCCGGGATCGGCACCGTCGAGGCCCGGATCGGCGAACTCGGCGGCCCGGACGCGACGCCCGAGCAGACCGCCGCCCTGGACCGGATCCGCCGGCTCCTCGAATCGGCACGTACCCTCGTGGCGAGCGACCCGTTGGCGCTGACCACCGGCGACGATCGGCGCGTGGGTTCGGTGGATCTCACCGACCTCGAAGACGAACTGCGCCGGGTGACCGACGCGGTGCGGCAGCTCACGATCGTGCGGCAGCGCTTCGACGAGCGGATCGGTCGACTGCGGGCCGCACTTGAGGAACTCGAATACCAGGAGGGCGACACGATCCGGCGCCGAGCTCATGTCCTCACCCGGATCAGCGACAAGCGGGTCCCCGAGGTGCCGTTGCGCGCGGCCACCCTGGAGGATCGCCTGAGCGCGGTCGTCGCGCTCGGCGGCGAGGGCGACTGGACCCGCGTCTCGCGCGAGCTGAGCGCCCTGGAGAACGACGTGCGAGGCGCTCGCGATCGGCTCGCGGCGACGCGCGGACACATCGACGGGCCGCTCGCCCGCCGCGACGAACTCCGCGGCCTGCTGCTGTCGTATCGCGCGATGGCCGCACGCGCCGGACTCGGCGAGGAGCCCGTCCTGGAATCGCTGTTCAACCACGCCAAGGAGTTGCTGTGGCGAGCACCGTGTGAACTCGAAGTGGCGGTACGGGTGGTGACCCGCTATCAGGAGGCGGTGATCGCCGCGCAACGCGAGGATCGTCCGGACGACAAGGGGGAACCGAGATGACGAAGTGCAATCGCCCGCCTTGCGCCGGCGAGATCGACGAAGGTTTCTGCACCGAGTGTGGGCGCGAACCGCTGGGCGCCGCACAGGCGGCCGTGGTCGACCCCGGGGGTTCCGGGCGCTCGGGGACGGCGGGTTCGTCCGGCACCTCGGGCACGGCCGGCAGCGCGGGCTCCTCGACCGCGCGCACCACGTCGGGGCGCAGTTCCCGGCGCAGCACCGGCACGAACCGGCGGCTCGGCGGCGGGCTCGTCGAGATGCCGACCGTGCCGAAGGTCAATCCCGAGACCGCGCTCGCGCGCAATCCGGTGATCCCGGAGGAGAAGCGGTTCTGCCGCAAGTGCGACCAGCCCGTCGGGCGCGGCCGCGGCGGCCGCCCCGGGGTCGCGAACGGGTTCTGCCCGCGCGACCGCACGCCGTTCTCGTTCGCGCCCAAGCTCCAGCGCGACGACATGGTCGGCCAATACCGGATCATCGGATGCCTCGCGCGCGGCGGCTTCGGTTGGGTCTACCTCGCGCAGGACACCGCCGCGCACAACATGTGGGTCGTGCTCAAGGGCCTGCTCGGCAGCGACGACGCCGACTCGCGTGCCGCGGCGTCGGCCGAACAGCGCATCCTGACCCAGATCCAGCACGCCAACATCGTGCACATCCAGACCGTCGTGCAGCACCCGGACCCGCTCACCGGCCAGGACGAGACCTACCTCGTCATGGAGTACGTCGGCGGCCTGTCGCTGATGGATCGGCTCAAGTCGATGCGCGAGAGCGACCCCAAGGCCGTGCTGCCGGTCGAGCAGGTGCTCGCGTACGCGATCGACATCCTGCCCGCGTTCGGCTACCTGCACCAACAGAACCTGGTCTACTGCGACTTCAAGCCCGACAACGTGATCCAGACCGAGGACCAGCTCAAGCTGATCGACCTCGGCGCGGTGGCCGACCTGGCCCGGCCGGGCAAGTTCACCTACGGCACGGTCGGCTACCAGGCCCCCGAGATCGAGACCACCAGGGCCCAACCCTCGGTGGAATCGGACCTGTTCACGGTCGGCCGCACGATGGCGGTGCTGAGCTTCTACTTCGCCGGCTACACGCGCAAGTGGAAGGCCGCGCTGCCGTCCGCGGCCGATGTCCCGCTGTTCGCCGAATTCGAGTCCTACCACCGCCTGTTGCTGCGGGCCACCCACCCCGACCCGGAGCAGCGCTTCGCGTCGGCGACGGACATGGCCGAGCAGTGCGTCGCCGTGCTGCGCGAGGTGGTCGCGATCCGGACCGGCGAGCCGCGGCCGGGCGTCTCGGCGCTGTTCGGCCCGGAGACCCGGGTGGTCCACGCGGAGGTGGCCGCGCGCACGACCGAGCCCGGCCTGCTCGCGCCCGCGCCCGATCCCGGCGTGATCGCCGGCGCGCTGCCCGTACCGCGCGTGGACGCGACCGACCCGGCCGCGAACCTGCTCGCCACGGTCGCCACGACCGACCCCGACGAACTGCTCGCCGCGCTGACCGCGGCCGGCATCTCCTCGCCCGAGGGGACGCTGCGGCTGGCCCGGATGTGCATCGAACAGGGCGACGTGGTGCGGGCCCGGGCGTTCCTCGCGGACATCGAGCCCGACGACTGGCGACTGCCCTGGTTCGAGGGGCTGGCCGCTCTCTCGGACGGCGAACCGCAGCGCGCCCACGAGTACTTCGACGGTGTGCGCGGCGCGCTGCCGGGCGAGCCCGCGCCGCGGATCGCGCTCGGCGCGTGCGCCGAGCTGATGGGCCGGTACGAGGAGGCGGCGGCCGAGTATCGCGGCGTCTGGGCGACCGACCGGGCCTACGTGAGCGCGGCGTTCGGGCTGGCCCGCTGCCTGCTCGCGACCGGCGACCGGGCCGGCGCGGTCCGCACGCTCGAGAGCGTGCCGGACACCTCGGCCAACCACGTGGCGGCGCAGACCGCCGCGTTGCGCACCCGGATAAGCGGGCGCGGCGTCGACGAGGCGCTGGGCCCCGACCTGACCGCCGCGTCCGACCGGCTCGGTGCGCTGCGGCTGGAGGGGGAGGCACACGATCGGCTCGCCGTCGAGCTCCTGGAGACGGCGTTGGGCTGGGTGAAGGCGGGAGCGAAGGGTGGGAATTCCGGCACCGGCGACGCGGGTGGAACCGCGAAGGTGCTCGGAAGCGAGTTGAAGGAAAAGCCTCTGCGGTTCGCCTTGGAAAAGTGTTACCGCGATCTGGCCCGGCATGTGACGACGCATGCGGAGCGCATCGCGCTCGTCGATCGGGCGAACGAGGTACGACCGTGGACGTGGGTGTGATCAGAGTGGCTGGATATGGACGACTGGACGCGACCGGGCCCGGGGGCGCCCCGGACGGGGGCGAGGTCGCCCCGCCCGAGCGGGATCCCACCGCGGGCCCGGCGGCATGCCCGTCGTGCGGGCTCGCCGCCGACGCCGACGATCGTTATTGCGAGTCCTGTGGATACGACCTCGACATCCCCGTACCGCCCGTCGCCGAACGCCCGCCGCCGCGGCGCGTGGTGACCCCCAGCGGGCACGGCCCGGTGTGCTCCGCGTGCGGCACCGCCACGATCGGCTCCGACGGGTGGTGCGACGCGTGCGGCCGGCCGTTCAACCCGCGCGACCACGTCGAGAGCGATCTCGGCCTGGTCGCGATGGTCAGCAACCGCGGCCTGCGGCACCGGCGCAACGAGGACTCCGCCGCGCTGCGCGTGTTGCGGATGCCGGACGGCAGCGACAACGTCGTGGCGGTGGTGTGCGACGGGGTCTCGTCCTCGCCGCGGCCCGACGAGGCGTCGGCGACCGCCGCCGAGACCGCGTGCGCGACGATGGCGGCCACGCTCGTCGAGGGCTGCGGCCCGGCCAAGGCGACCAGCGCCGGGGTGGCGGCCGCGGCCAGCGCGGTGGCCCGGATGCCGGGCGCCGAGGACGCGGGCAACGCGCCCGCGTGCACGCTGGTCTCGGCCATCATGACGCCGGGCGAGATCACCGTGGGCTGGGTCGGCGACAGCCGGGCCTACTGGCTGGCCGATCCCGACAGCGGCGCCGACGACCCCGCCGACGGCGACGACACGCTGCCCGGCGCGAGCACGCTGCCGCCGGCGCCGATCGACCCGCAGGACCCCGAGCAGACCGAGATCCGGCGCACTCCCTCCGCGCTGCTGACCGAGGACGACTCGTGGGCGACCCGGATGATCGCGCTGGGCGCGATGACCGAGGCGGAGGCGTACGCCGACCGGCGCGCGCACGCGATCGTGTCCTGGCTGGGCGCCGACGCGGGCGAGGTGCGTCCGCGGGTGACCAGCGTGCGACCGACCGGCCCCGGCGTACTGCTGCTGTGCAGCGACGGCCTGTGGAACTACCTGTCGGTCGCGTCCACGCTCGCCGCGATGGTGTTCCCGGGCGGGTACGACCGTCCGCTGGACGCCGCGCGGCTGCTCACCGGCTTCGCACTCGACCGCGGTGGCGCCGACAACATCACCGTCGCCCTGATCCCGTTCAGCCCGCCCGGGGATCCGGTGCGCGGACCCGACCACGACTGACCGAGACCCGAAGGAGTCGGATTCATGTCAGGCGCACCCGAATTCACGATCGAGATCAACCAGAACGCCTACATCCCGATGGGGGGCCACGAGGTTCACGCGGTCGCGCACATCCGGGCCTCCGGGCAGCCCGTGGGCGTTTCCGGCGGCGCGCGCGGCGCCGAGGTGATCATGGTCGACAGCTCGGGGTCGATGGATTTCCCGTCCACCAAGCTCAAGGCCGCGAAGCAGGCCACCAAGGCCGCGATCGACACGCTGCGCGACGGCACACTGTTCGCGGTGGTCGCCGGCACCGGCATGGCGTCGATGGTGTACCCGTTCGACGAGCGGCTGGTCCCCGCCGACGACCGCACCCGCAAGGAGGCCAAGCGCGAGGTGGACAAGCTCCGCGCGCGCGGCGGAACCGCCATGGGGCAGTGGCTGCTGATGGCCCGCCGACTGCTCGAACCGCACACCGACGCGATTCGGCACGCGATCCTGCTCACCGACGGGAAGAACGAGAGCGAGCGCGAGCAGGACCTGCAGGAGGCGCTGGACTACTGCGAGGGCGTCTTCGTCTGCGACTGCCGGGGCATCGGCCTCGACTGGCGCGTCGACGAGGTCCGCAAGATCTCCACCGCGCTGCTGGGCGACATCGGCCTCGTGAAGGAACCGGCGGACCTGGCCGCCGACTTCACCAGGATGATGGAGAACGCGATGGGCAAGTCGGTGGCCGACGTGGCCCTGCGGGTGCGCACGATCAGCAACGCGCGGGTGAAGTACATCAAGCAGACCTACCCGGTGATCGACGACCTGACGGCCCGGCGTAGCGAGACGGGCCCGAACGCGGGGGACTATCCGACCGGTTCGTGGGGCGGCGAGAGCAAGCACTACCACGTGTGCCTGGAGGTCGAGCCGGACGAGGTCAACCCGCACGGCCGGCGCCGACCGTGTCAGATCTCGGTGGTCCTGCCGGACGGCGCCGGCGGCATCGAACTGGCCAAGGCCGGGGTGTTCGCCGAGTGGACCGACGACGAGGAACTGTCCACCCGGATCAACCAGGAAGTCGCCAAGGTCACCGGCCGCGAGAAGCTCGCCAACGCCGTCAAGGAGGGCTTGCAGGCCCGCAAGGACGGGGACGAGGACACCGCGACCGCGCGACTCGTCCAGGCGCTGGAACTGGCCAACGAGGCGGGCGACGAGCACACCGCGCGGCTGATCGGCCGGGTCGTCGAGGTCGAGGCGGACGGCACCAGCAGGCTGCGCAACAACGACGAGGCCGAGATGGAACTCGACGTGGAGTCGCACAAGACGGCGCGGGTGGGACCGCCCGGAGCCTGAGCGCGAAGGTGCCGAGAACCGCACCGGGTACTCGTTCGATTCACGCGTCGGGTTGGGTAGGGGAAAGGAAGGAGGTCCGCTGATGCACATCTGTCCGGTCGGCCATCAGTCCACCGCCGCGGACTACTGCGACGAGTGTGGGCGCACGATGCCCAATGCGGCGGAAGACCCGATCCCGCCGCCCTGTCCCGTCCTGGAGGAGGCGGTGTGGCCGCCGAACGGAGGCTCCGGCGACCTGATCTGTCGGTTCTGCGCGACTCCGTACACGCCGGACGACGCGTTCTGCGAGGGCTGCGGACACGAGAACCCGCAGGACCAGCCGCCGCCGCCACCGCCACCGCCGCCGCCGCCCCCGCCGGGCGACCCCACGAAAACGATCGAGCAGCCACCGGCCACCAAGGTGGAGGTCGAGACCCGCACGTTGTGGACGGTACGCGTGATGCCCGACCACGACTACTTCCTGCGGGTCCTGGAATGGGACGGCCCGGACGCGCACAGCATGCACTTCCCGCACGAGGAGGAGCCGTGGACTCTGGAGCTGACCGGCGAATCGATGCGGATCGGCCGGCGCAACTCCAGTGTCACCTCCGCCCCGCCGGAGATCGCGCTCGGCGACCCGGGCGTCTCGCGCCGGCACGCGATGCTGCTGCGCTGCGGGGACGGCACCTGGGAGGTGATGGACCTCGGTTCGGCCAACGGCACCACGATCAACGCCGGCTACGACCGGGTCCGCCGCGACCCGGTGCACCTGCGGGACGGCGACCGGGTGCACGTCGGCGCGTGGACCACGCTGGAGATCCGCTGCGTGCACCTGTGATCGACGGCGCGTGATCCCGGATTCGGGGGCAATACACCCAGGGGCCCCGAATCCGGGATCACGGCTGTGAGGTGGCCACTCCCGGAGCCAGTGCCTCGAGGATCGGGGTCGGGTCCTCGGCGGCCTCGGCGGCGGTCAGGCGGGCGGTGACCCGGCCGGTGGACAGCACCGTCAGGTCATTCGCGATGCCCTGTACGAAACCCAGTTGCGGCGCGGCGATCAGGATCGTCAGACCCTCGTCGGCCAGCGTGCCGATCAGGCCGCGGATCTGCTCGGCGACGGCGGGGGCCAGGCCCTCCGTCGGCTCGTCGAGCAGGATCAGTCGCGGCCCGGCGAGCAGGGCGCGCGCGATCGCGAGCATCTGCTGTTCGCCGCCCGACAGTTGCGAGCCGCGGTTGGTCAGCCGCTCGCCCAGCCGGGGCAGCAGTTCGAGCACCCGGGCCGGTGTCCACGCGGCCTCGCGGCGGTGCGCCAGCTTGAAGTGCTCGGCCACGGTCAGGCTCGCGAACACCCGGCGGCCCTGCGGCACCAGACCGATGCCCGCGCGGGAGACGACGTGCGCCGGCCGGCCCGCGAGCTCGGCGCCGGCCAGGGTGACCCGTCCGCCGGCGGGCTTGAGCAGACCCGCCACGGTGTGGATGAGGGTGGACTTGCCCGCCCCGTTGGCGCCCAGGAGCGCGTGCACGCTCCCCTCGGGGACGCTCAGGTCGACGCCGTGCAGCACCGAGCCGCCCTGGTAACCCGCCGTCAGTTCGCCGATCTCCAGCACGATTCAGCCCACCTCCTGGTGCTCGGGCTCGGCCGCGCCCAGGTATGTGTCGCGCACCGCCGGGTTCGCCGCGATCTCGTCCGGCGTGCCGGTCGCCAGCAGCTGACCGGACGCCAACACCGTGACGGTGTCGGTCACTTCGCGCACGAGCGCGAAGTTGTGCTCGACCAGGACCATCGTCACATCGGCCGGCAGCGCCTTCAGGACCGCGCTGAGGCGGTCGATGTCGGTGTCGGTCAGGCCCGCCGCCGGCTCGTCGAGCAGCAGCAGTTTGGGGTGCCCCGCCAGGGCCATCGCGATGTCGAGCAACCGCCGTGACCCGTGCGACAGTTCGCCCGCGATCTCGTCGGCCCGATCGGTCAGCCCGACGGTCTCCAAGTGGGTCGCGGCCTCGGCGGCGAGCGTGCGGTACCGGGCCGAGCGCCACACGCCCGAGATGCCCGCGTGTCGCCACGCCGCGAGCGTCACGTTGTCCAGGACGGTGAGCGAGGGCACCACCGCCGGCTGCTGGAAGGCGCGCGCGATGCCGAGCCGCGACCGGCGGGCGGGGGCCAGCCCGGTGATGTCGCGGCCGGCGAACACGATGTTGCCCGACGTCACCGGGATCGCGCCCGCGACCATCCCGAGCACGGTCGACTTGCCCGCGCCGTTGGGTCCGAGCAGCGCGTGCCGGGCGCCGTGACGCACCGTCAGGTCGACGCCGTCCACCGCCGCCAGGGCGCCGTAGCGACGGGTCAGGCCGGTGATCGTGAGGAGATCGCCCGGATCGGCCCGGCCGGCCGCGGACTCCTTCGCCTCCGGAGCCGGTTCGGGGGTCTTGCCCAGAGCCCGCCACGCGGCCCGTGGGCCGCCGGCGGCCAGGCCCGCGAGCCCGTTGGGCAGCGTGTACACCGCGACCAGGAACAGCGCGCCGAGCAGCAGCGGCCCGTGCCCGGGCCACGGCCCCGAGAGCCAGTCGCGGGTGAACACGATCAGGCCCGCGCCCAGCAGCGCGCCCACCAGCGACGCGCCGCCGCCGATCACGACCGCGAGCAGCACGAGCGAGGAGGTGTCGAAGCCGATGTGGGCGGGCGAGATGTAACGCTGGATCGCGATCAGCAACGCGCCCGCGACGCCCGCGAGCGCGCCCACCCCGATGTAGGTGATCGACAGGTAGCGGGTCACCGGGTGACCGGCCGCGCGCATGCGGGTCTCGTTCTCGCGGGTGCCGTCCAGCAGCAGGCCGGCCGGGGAGCGCAGGATCAGCGCGGTCAGCGCGATCACCACGAGCGTGGTGGCCAGCACGTACCAGTAGGTGTCGACGTCCTCGACGAGGTCGCCCGTGCCCCAGAACGGCTGGATCGGCGGCACGCCCGACTTGCCGTCGGTGCCACCGGTGACCGACTTCCACTTCTCGGCCGCGGTGCGCACGAGTTCGCCGACGGCCAGCGTGATCATCAGCACCGTGACGCCGCGCGTGCGGACCACGATCGGTGCGGTGAGCGCGTTGAACAGGGCGCCCGCGGCCGCCGCGACCAGCGTGTGCACGATGCCGATCGTCATGCCGTGCTCGGCCAGGATCGCGGCGGTGTACCCGCCGACCGCGTACGGCGCGACCTGTCCGAGCGAGGGCAGCCCGGCGCCGCCGCCGAGCACCGCGACACTCGCCGCGAGCAGACCCAGGGACAGTGCCTGGGACAGCAGGATGATCGTGAACACGCCCACCAGGTACGGCGCCGCGACCAGCCACACGATCGCGGCGACGGCCAGGATCCGACCCGCGAGGACCGCGCGCGGCGAACGCAGCGCGGTCTGCAGGCGCATGGGCAGGGTCGTCATACTCGGCTCCCCGTCGGACCGAAGCGCGCGGTACGCGCGATGAGCATCGCGGCCATCGTGGCGAACAGCAGGTAGGGCGCGAAGTCGGGCATCAGCGTGACGCCCAGCGTCTGCACCTCGCCGACCAGGATCGCGGCCAGCAGCGCGCCGCCGACCGAGCCGAGTCCGCCGATCACCACGACGAGCAGCGACTGCAACAGCACGGTGTTGGCGACCGACGTGGAGGGGCCGATGATCGGCGCGCCCAGGCCGCCCGCGAGACCGGCCAGGGTGCCCGCGGCGATCAGCACGCCGCTGCGCACCATGCCCGGCGAGATGCCGCCCGCGGCGAGCATCTCGGGATCGTCCACCGACGCGCGCACCGCGGCGCCGATCCGGGTCCGGGCCAGGACGTACCAGCCCGCGAGCCCGAGCACCACCGCGACCACGATGAACGCGAGTCGGTAGCCCGGGTAGTTGTGGCCGGCGATCGACACCGGCTCCTCCAGTGCCGACGGCACCGAGACCTGCGGGTCGTCCTTGCCGAACGCGGTCGTCAGCAGATCGCCGCCGACCAGTGCGACCCCGAAGGTCAGCATCGCCTGCGCCATGTGCCCGCGTCGGGCGATCGGCGCGGTCAACACGGCCAGTACACCACCGCCGGCCGCGCCCGCCGCGATGCCCGCGAGTACCGCGAGCATCAGGCCGAGCCACGAGCCGTCGGCGACCGCGGTCGCGGTGTACGCCGCGAACGCGTAGAGCGTGCCGTGGGCGAGGTTGAGGACACCACCCGAGCCGAAGGCGAGGGTCAGGCCCGCGGCCACCACGAACAGCAACAACCCGTAGGCGACGCCGTCCACGGCCGGGATGAGGTTGTCGTCGAACCAACCCACGGCACGCTCCCTTCCTTTCCTGTCCGTCCGCTGCCGCTAGCCGAGCGTGCCGAGTTCGCGGACCATGACGTTGCTCAGCGTGCTGCCGTCCTGCTTGACCTCGCGCAGGTACCACTTCTGCACCGGCGCGTGCGTGGCCGGGTTGAACTCCCAGGCGCCGCGCGGGCTGTCGATCTTGCCGACCTTGGAAATCGCGGCGTTGATCGTCTCGGGGGTGACCTTGTCGCCGGCGGCGGCGATGGCCTTGTCGAGCACGGCGGCCGCGTCGAAGGCGGTCATCGACATCATCGTCGGCAGCGCGTTGAACTTCGCCTGGTACGCCGCGACGAACGCGCGGTTCGCGGGGATGTCCAGGTCCGGCGTGTAGTTGAGCGAGGTGAGCACACCCTTGGCCGCCTCACCCTCGGGCGCGAGCACCGCGCCCTCGGTCAGGAAGCCCGCCGCGTACAGCGGGATGTCCTTGACGTCCGACTGCTTGTACTGCTTCACGAAGTTCACCGCGGCGGTGCCCGCGTAGAACGTGTAGACCGCCTTGGCGCCCGAGTTCTTGATCTCGTTGAAGTACGGCTGGAAGTTCGTGGTGGCCGGGAACGGCGTGAACTTGGTCTTGCCGTCCGGGTTCGCGAGCTTGCCGCCGGCCTTGGCGAAGGTCTCGGTGAAGCCGCGCAGCTGGTCCCAACCACCCTGGTAGTCCGGGCCGATCGCGTAGACCGGGCCCGGGACGGTCTCCTTGATGTACGGCGCCGCCGCGACGCCCGGCTCCTCGGAGAGGTAGCTGGTGTGCCAGACGTAGCGCGGGTCCTTGATCTCGCCGGGACGGCCGACGGCGCCGATCATCGGGACCTTGTTGTCGGACACCAGCTGTACGTTGGCGGCCACGGTGGCGGCGTTGGTCAGGCCGACCACGGCCATGACCTTCTCCTGCTTGATCAGCCGGGTGACCGACGGCACCGAGGTCGCCGGGCCGTCGCCCTCGTCGGCGACCACGGTCTCGACCTTGCGCCCGCCCAGCTTGCCGCCGTGCATGTCCAGGTAGGTCTGGAAGCCGTTCTGCAGGTCCGGACCGATCGACGCGTAGACACCGGTCAGCGGGACCGTCAGGCCGATCTTGATCGGGCCGTTCGAGGACGAACCGCCCTTGTCGCTTGCCGCGCTGCCGCTGCACGCGGCGGTGAACGTGAGGGCGCCGGCGACGAGGGCGGCGGCGGTGACGCGGATCGGGCGTCGTATGAGGTGTTTTGCCGGGGTCATGACGTGCTCCAAAACTGTACGGGGACAACGATCGAACGGACTGACGGACGGTCTTGCTGCGTCGGGGCGGACGTGAGGGTGCGTCAGTCCATCGCCGCGCCGCGCTGTACGTGAAGGAAGCGTTCACGCGCGGCGGGGGTCAGGGCCGGGCCGACCTGGTTGATCAGCTCGGCCATTTCGAACGAGACCTGGCCGATGTCGCACTCGCGCGAGGCCAGTACCAGCAGTGACGCACCGTCACTGACCTGCATCGAGAACATGAACGCGCCGTTCATCTCGGTCAGGTTGCTCGCGACCGGGTCGGTGCCGAACAGGCGGGCGGCGCCCGCGAGCAGGCTGACCAGGCCGGACGCGACCGCGCCCAGCTGGTCGGCGCGGTCCTGTGGCAGCGAGCTCGTCGAGGCCACCACGAGGCCGTCGGCGGAGACCGCGACCGCGTGCAGGACCTCGGGTACCCGAGTCGCGAAATCGTTCAGCAGCCAGCTCAGATCGGCTGCGGTGGGGTGGGTCACGGTCGCTCCTTGTGATCCGTTTCGCCGTCGCCGCCGGGGCGGGGCGTGGGGGCGCGGCGGGCCCGGCTGTGCCCGATGCCCTGTGCGAAGGCGGACATGGCCGCGGACACCTGGCGGGCGTCCCGGCGGTCCGACGTGGCCGCTGCCCGGGTGGGCGAACCGGCCGAGCCGATGAGCGGCGCGGCGGGTGCGGCACCGGCGGGGGCGGCGGTGGGGGTGTCCCGGCGCACACGAAGCGGGAGACCCGTGTTCGTGGTGCGGCCGGGCGGCAGCGCCTCGGACCCGACCCGGGCGACGGCAGCGGCCGATCCAGGCGCTGCGCGTGTTCGGGCGAACCGAGCGGCGCGTGCGGGGCGGCCGGCGCGTGCGGAACAGGCGGCGCGTGCGGCGCATGCGGGGCAGGCGGGGCGGCCGGGGCGAGCGGCGCGGATGGTTCGCGCCGGTCGCCGGTGAAGCGCAGCCCCGAGGGCGCGGGCTCGCGCGGGCCGGGCGCGCTCGCGTCGCTGACCGGCTGCTGGGTCCGGGTCGGCGGCGTGAACACGTTGGTGACCGGCTCGAACGGGCCCGGGTCCGGATGGCCGCCGGCGCGCACGCCGACGTCCTGGGTCCGGCCCGACGCCAGCGTCGGGGTGGCCTCGGGCTTGGGCAGGCCTCGGTGTCGGCCGGGACGGTCGCGGAAGACCACGATCTCCTCGGGCAGATCCACCTCGGCGACCGTGCCGCCCTGCGGGCCCGGCGTGAGCGAGATCCTGATGCCGTACCGCGCGGAGAGGTGACCGGCCACGGTCAGACCCATCGCGCGCACCGCGTGCACGTCCAACTGTGCGGGAGCGGCCAGGCGTTCGTTGAACGCGGCCAGTCGCTCGGCGGTGATGCCCACGCCACCGTCGGTGACGGTCAGCACCGCGCCGTCGCCGCGCCGGTTGGCCTGCAGCACGACCCAGGTCTCGGGTCGGCTGAACTTGGTCGCGTTGTCCAGGAGTTCGGCGAGCAGGTGCGCGACGTCGTCGCGGGCCCGTCCCGCGATCAGGATGCGCGGATCCACGGCCCCGGGGTCCACCCGGGTGAACCGCTCGATCCGGCCGATCGCCGCGCGTGCGACGTCGAGCAGCAGCGCGTCCTCGCGAACGCGCGCGGTGCCCTCGCCGCCGAGCACGAGCAGGCTCGTGTTGTTGCGGCCCATTCGCTGGACCAGGTGGTCGAGCGCGTACAGCCGCTTGAGCCGGTCCGGGTCGTGCTCGTGCGCCTCGGCCTCGTCGAGGACCTTGACCAGACCGTCGGTGAGGCGCTGGTTGCGCCGCGCGAGCGCGACCAGCACGGTCGCGACACCGGCTCGAAGTACCGCCTGTTCGGCGGCGATGCGTACCGCGGAGGTGAACACGACGTTGAACGCCGAGCCCACCTCGGCGATCTCGTCCTTGCCGCGCACCTCGATGGGTGTGCCGGCGCGTTCGGCGATCTCCTCGGCGGTGGCCCCGTCGAGGGAACGTCCCTGCTGGAGCTTGGCGACCGCGTCCGGCAGGCCGGAGTACGCGACCTCGTGCGCGGTGTCGCGCAGGCGCAGCAGTTCGCGACTCATCGGCCGGCCGAGCCGCAGCACCAGGAGCACCGCGGCCGCGAGCGCGAACAGCACCGCGCCGGCCTGGCCGATCGCCCACCACATGCGCGAGTCGCGCTCGTCGTCGACGGAGGACAGCACCGAGGCGTCGACCCGTCGTTCGACCTCGCCCATCCGCGCGATGCGGTCGGCGGTGGCCTTGGTCCAGACGTCCTCGCTGATCAGGATGGAATTGTCCACCCTGGCCCGATTGACCGCGTCCTCCAGTTGGTGGACGGCGAGGATCTCCGGGCCGGTCTGGGCCTGTTCCAGCCACTCGCGCCACTGGTCGTCGGCGAGCGACTCGAACGAGGTCTCGCTCTCGTCGTAGCCGCTGCGGGTGGTCAGGATGTCCTGCTGCTGGGCCGGCGACAGACGCTCGGAGGCCAGCGCGCGCAGGACCGCCATCTGTTGCTGGCCCAGCCACTCCGTGGCGTGCGACAGCGCGGCGGCCGAGCGCAGGCGGTCGGAGTTGTCCGCGCCCGCGCCGCCGGCCTGGGCGACGCTGTCGCGGTAGTCGAGCGCGTCCGCGATCAGGATGCGGTAGCGGAAGACGACGGCGGTCAGCGCGGTGCCCGAGGGTGCCTGGACCTGCTCGCGCAGCGCGGTGAGCTCCACCAGGCCCGTGTCCAGCCTGCGCAGTCTTTCCTTGGTGTTGCCGGGGGTCGAGCTCAGGTCCTTGCGCAACTTGCGGTAGCGCGCGGCGCTCTCGTCCGTCGAAGCGGTGCGCTGGTGGTAGACCACCAGGGAATCGGGGCCGGCGTCGGCCCGCAACACGGCTGCGGCCGCAGCACGTTCGGTCTGCAGCCGGTGGGCGAGTTCGCCCGCCTCGGCGGAGACCCGGGCCAGCGACTGCAGGCGGTCGGCGTCGAGTGCCTCGCCGGCCGTGGTGGACACGGCGAGACCCGCGGACCCCACCATCACGGTGAGCGGCACGGCCACGAGCAGGACGAGTTTGCGAGTGATGTTCAGGTCGTCCACCGCCCGATCGGTGTCGGGCCGGCGGGGGCCCTGGATACGGAGTCGAGTATTCCGCTTGTCAAGTACGTCATTTTCCCGATGATTCGCACTTTCCGGTCTTGCGCTTTCGGTGACGCGGATCGCGTCCTATTCCGTGCACAACGCGCAGAGCCTAGCGGTATTCGCACGTGTGCTCGGCGCGGCCGCTGGGTAATGGGCGGAACACTCTGCATACGCCCGCGAATGTTGACACTTGTAAGTTCACGGTGCGGAAATGCACAGGGTGGGATCCGTGCACGGACGGGTCCGTACATCACGGCATTTGCCCCGCACGTCGGCTGTCGACCGTTTTTATCCCTATTACCGCTCCGATCGGCGGACATTTTCTCCGATTGTTCACTGTTTATTACCGGAAGGTTGCCCTCCGCCTATGGAGTGTCGACCAACCGGTTACTCGTTTGTGCATGCCTAGACTGGCCGAGGTCGAATCCGCGAAACGAGTGGGAGAGTCGCATGATGCGCCGACGCGCACTGGCCCTTTTCGTCGTGGTGCCGGCCGCGGCGGGGGCGGGCGTGTGGCTCGCGGACTCCTCGGACGGGCCCGCGAGGCCGCGGCCTCGCGACCCGGCCGGTTCGGACCCGCCCGCGGTCGACGCCGACGCCGCCGCCGATGCCGCCCACGACGCCCCGGACGTCGTGCCCGGCCCGCTCGAACCCGACGCGCGCGGACTGGTGCCCGTGCCGGTCGAGGCGTTCGGCGCCCGGGACCACGCGTGGACACTGCCCCCGGACGTCCGGGTCCGGGCCACGGCCGAGGCCGGCCGCGCGGTCGCCGAACTGCTCGCCGCCGACCTGCGGACCGCCACCGGCCGCCCCGTCCCGGTGGTCGTCGGCGCGGCCGGCGAGGGTACCGAAATCCGCCTGATCCTGGACCCGACCGGACTCGACCGCGCCGGCGGCCTCGACGGCGACGAGGCGTACGAGGTCACCGTCACCGAACGCGGCGCCACGATCCGCGCCGGCGCGCCCGTCGGGCTGTACCGGGGCGCCCAGACGCTGCGTCAACTCGTGCCGGTGAAGGCCCCCTTCGTGCTGCGCGGCGGGTCGGTGCGAGACGCGCCGCGCTACCCGTACCGGGGCATCATGATCGACCTGGCGCGGCACTTCTATCGGCCCGCCGAGATGCGCCGGATGATCGATCACATCGCCGCGTACAAGTTCAACCACCTGCACCTGCACCTGACCGACGACCAGGGCTGGCGGCTCGCGATCGAGGGGTGGCCGAGGCTCACCGGGATCGGTGCCGCCACGCAGGTCGGCGGCACTCCGGGCGGATTCTGGAGCGCGGACGACTACCGCGGCGTGATCGCCTACGCGGCCGAACGCTTCATCACGGTGGTGCCGGAGATCGACATGCCCGGCCACACGAACGCCGCGATCGTGGCCTACCCGGAACTCGCGTGCGACGGCAAGCCGCACACCCCGTACTTCGGCACCCAGGTCGGGTTCTCGTCGCTGTGTGTCGACGGCGAGCCCACCTACGCGTTCCTGGACGACGTGCTCGGCCGGGTCGCGGCGCTCACCCCCGGGCCCTACCTGCACATCGGCGGCGACGAGGCGCTCACCCTCAAGCCCGCGCAGTACAAGGCGTTCATGGCGCGCGCGCAGCCGCTGGTGGCCAAGCACGGCAAGCGACTGGTCGCCTGGTACCAACTCGCGGACGCCGAACCGGCCCCCGGTGCGATCCTCGAGTACTGGCAGTCCGGCAAACGGGACGCGGCCGTGGTCGCGGCGGCGGCCCGGAAGGGGGCCCGGATCGTGATGGCGCCGGCCGACCACGTCTATCTGGACATGAAGTACGCCAAGGGCGAGAAGCTCGGGGTGAACTGGGCCGGCACCGTCGACGTGCGCAAGTCGTACGAGTGGGAGCCCTCGACGCACCTGCCCGGCGTGCCGGCCGACGCGGTGATCGGCGTCGAGGGCGCGCTGTGGGGCGACACCGTGCGCAGCGTCGCGGACGCCGAATACCTGATGTTCCCGCGTATCGCGGCGGTCGCCGAGGCCGCGTGGTCGCGCCCGGAGCGGCGCGGCTGGACCGATTTCCGGACCCGGGTGGGCACCCATGAGGCCCGATGGGCCGCGGCCGGGATCAACTACGCGTCCAGGCTGTGACGGGGAGGCGCGGGCGACCGGGAAGGCGCGCCGACCCGCGCCGGCGCGTCCTCGATCGCCGGACGGGCCGCTCGGACCCCTCCGGCGATCGGCCGGCCCGGTGCTCCCTCAGTCCGACCGCGAGGTCTCGCGGCGGACGGCTCCCGCCGTCAGCGCGATGATCGCGACCAGGACCGCCGGGATCGCCAGAGCCGTGGTCAGGCTCGTGCGGTGCGCGATGAAGCCGATCACCGGCGGCCCCGCCAGCAGTCCGATGTAGGCGATCCCCGTCACCCGCGAGATCGCCCAGGCCGCTGGTACCCCGGGGGTGTTGCCCGCCGCGCTGAACGTCACCGGCGCGACCGGGGCCACCCCGATGCCGAACAGCGTGAAGCCGAGCACGGACACCACCGGCCACGGCGTCGCCAGCGCGAGCGTCATCCCCGTCGCGGCGATCAGCGCGCCCACCCGCAGCACGGTCACCGGGCCGAAGCGCTGCACGACCCGGTCGCCCGCGAACCGACCGGCCGCCATCGCGACCGACATGCCCGCGAAGCCGAGGCCGACGACCCCCGGCGAACTGTCCAGCGTCTCGCGCAGGTGCACGCCGCTCCAGTCGGCGACGGCGCCCTCACCGACGAAGGAGCACAGCCCGATCAGCGCGAGCAGGACCACCGCGCGGTAGCCCGACAGCAGCCGGACGAAGCCGCCCCCGGAGGGTGTCGGCTCCGTGTCGGTCGGCTCGACCGGCGCGACCACGTGCGGATCGTCCGCGACGCCGAGGAGCGCGCGCGAACCCGCCCAGACCGCGATCGCGAGCACGACCGCGATCACCGAGAGGTGCACCTTGGGAGTGATGTCGAGCGCCGCCGCGCCGGAACCGACCAGCGCGCCGAACAGGCCGCCGAGGCTGTACCCGCCGTGCAGGCTGTTCATGATCGGCCGGCGGAGCTCCTGCTCGATCGCCACGCCCTGCGCGTTCACCGCGACATCGGTGAACCCCATCAACAGGCCCAGGAACAACAGGCCGACCGCGAGCGAGGCCAGGTTCCACGCGAACGCCGGCAACAGCAGCGCCAGACAGCCCGTGATCACCGAGACGCGCGCGACCCGCTTGCTGCCCCAACGGCCCGCCGCCGTACCCGCCAGCTGGACGGCGACCAGCGCGCCCACCGGCGAGCCCAGCAGGGCCAGGCCCAGTTGCGCGTCGTCGAGGCCCAGGTCCTCCTTGAACTGCGGGATCCGCGCGAGAAAGTCCGCGACGGCCGCGCTGAACGCGAAGAACACGAACAGCGCGGACAGCCGCGCGCTCCTCAACCGTTCCCGGGACAGGCGTCCGGTCGTTTCCCCGAGGGCGCTCACACCGCGCAGGAGCCGTCGGCGCACGCGGCGCCGTCGGCCGACGCGTCGGCGGGCGCCGACTGCTCGGCGGTCTGCTCGCGCACCTGCTCGAGCACCTGGAGGAAGGTGGACGCCTCCTGGGCGCCCTGCACGGCCCACTTGCCCTCGAACACGAACGTGGGGACGGCGCTGACCCCCATCTCCCGCGCCTCGGCGATCTCGCGCCGCACCGCTTCGGTGCCCTCGTCTGACGCCAGGAACGCGGCGACCCGGTCCCGGTCGAGGCCGGCCTCGACCGCGAACCCGGTCAGTCGCGCGTGGTCCGCGACGTTCTCGCCCTCGGCGAAGTACGCCTCGAGGAGCCGGTCCTTGAGCGCGGCCTGCGTGGCCGGGCCGTACTCGGTCAGCGCGAGCCACAACACGCGGTGCGCGGTCAGCGTGTTGACGGACAGGGCCCGGGTGAAGTCGAAGGTGATGTTCTCGGCGGCGCCCACGTCGGCGAGCCGCGCGTTCATGCCGTCGAGGTTGGCCGCGCCGAACTTCTCGGCGAGCCGTTCGCGCAGCGGCGACGGCTCGTCCGGCGTGGTCGGGTCCAGCTGGTACGGACGGTACGTGACCTCGATGTCCGCACTGCCCGGGAACGCCGCGAGCGCGCGCTCGAAGCGCCGCTTCCCGACGTAGCACCACGGGCACGCGATGTCGCTGTAGATCTCTACCTTCACTTGCTTCGGCTTCCTGCTCGGCGAGTCGGGGAGGCCCCGGACTCGGGGGGACTTCGGGCGACGCACAGGACGGACGTACCGACGGTCACGGCGCCGGACGTACCGAACGCGAAACATACGTGCGGCCGACAACATTCCCCAACCGCACGGCGCGCGAGCCGGTCGGCGGGCGTAGCCTGACCGCTGCCCACCGTCGAAAGCCTCGCCGTGTCACTCCGGCGTCACCGTGATGAGGAGCCCTCGTGGACCAGCTCACCCAGTACAAGCGCGCCGTCGACGTCTTCCGCCCGCTGCTCGCGCGGGTCGGGGACGAACAGCTCACGCTCGACTGTCCGTGCGAGGAATGGGACGTACGGGGACTCCTCGCGCACGCGACGGGCGCGCAGCGCGGCCTCGCCATGGCGCTGGCCGGACCGACCGAGCCGGTCTCCGAGGACCCCCGCGAGGACTTCGAGGCGGTCGTCGACACGATGCTCGCGACGTTCACGCCGGAGCGGATCGCCGCGACGATCAAGACCCCGTTCGGCGAGCGGACCGGCGGCTTCCTGCTCGCGCTCGCGACCGGCGACATCTTCGTGCACGCGTGGGACCTGGCCCGCGCGCTCGGCGAGCCGACCGACCTGGACCCCGAGCTCGCGCAGACCATCCTGGACGGCATGCGCAAGACCCTTCCGGACGCCGCGCGCGGGGAGGGCCGCGCGTTCGGCCACGAGCAGCCGGTCGCCGACGACGCGTCGGTCGCGGACAAGCTCGCCGCGTTCACCGGTCGCGCCGTCAAGTGAGCGTCGGTCGGCGAGCCTTCCGGTCCGCCGACGCCATGGGCATCCGGACATCGCGGACAAGCAGTATCGGACGCGGCAACTGACGGTACGTCAGGCTGCGCCGAGGGTGTCCGGCGGTGTATGCACGTGAATGCAGTCACCCAGCCGATCGGGAGTTTTACGGATGAGCACGTCGCAGCACGATCACGACCGGATGGACCCGCCGCGGGTACAGGAGGTGGCCGACGGGGCGTACGCGTACATCCAGCCCGACGGCACCTGGTGGATCAACAACACCGGCTTCCTCGTCGGCCCGGAGGGCGTCGTCGCGATCGACGGCTGCTCCACCGAGGCGCGTACGCGCGCGTTCCTGGAGACGATCTCGGCGCACACCGACGCTCCGGTGCGCACGCTGATCAACACGCACCACCACGGTGACCACACGAACGGGAACTACCTGTTCGACAGGGCCACGATCGTCGCCCACGAGAAGACCCGCGAGGAGATCCTGGCCTCCGGGATCATGGAGGTCGAGGCGATCTGGCCCGGCGTCGGCTGGGGCGACCTGCGCGCCAGCGCGCCGTTCCTGACCTACACCGAGGGCATCACCGTGTACGCGGGCGATCTGCGCGCACAGGTCCGGCACTTCGGCCCCGCGCACACCTCGAACGACTCGGTGGTGTGGCTGGAGGAGCAGAGCGTCCTGTACACGGGCGACCTGATCTTCAACGGCGGCACCCCGTTCCTGCTCATGGGTTCGCCCGAGGGCTACCTCGAAGTGCTCGGACGGATCAAGGAGTTGGGCGCGACCACGCTCGTCCCCGGACACGGCGAGGTGTGCGGCCCGGAGCAGATCGACTTCGCGATCGGGTACACGAACTTCCTGCTGGACACCGCGCGCAAGGGGCACGAGGCGGGCCTGGACCCGCTGACCGTGGCGCGGGAAACCGACCTCGGCGAGTACGCGGCGTTGTCCGACCCCGAGCGGATCGTCGGCAACCTGCACCGCGCGTACGCCGAACTCGACGGCGGGGAGCGCGCGGGACAGATCGACATATATGCCGCGCTCGGCGACATGGTGACGTTCAACGGCGGCAAGCCGCTGAGTTGCCATGCGTGACGGGGTCGCGGGCTGATTGCCGGCCTGCGGCCCGGCTTGTCCTCAATCGCCGGACGGGCTCCATCGAGTCCGTCCGGCGATTGGGTTTGGGTCGTGATCGGGGCCGGGTGTGATCGGGCTTCGGTCGTGATCGGGGTCGGTCGCGGTTGGGCCTTGATGGGCTTGGGGACTTCCGTTCAGCGGAAGGGGGCGCCCGGCTTCGGGGGGTCGGCCGCATAGCGTCGGTGGGGTCGGGGCGGACGCGATCGGAGATGGCATGGACAAGGTGGTCAGCACGGCCGCGGCGGCGGTGGCCGACATCGGCGACGGCGCGTCGCTGGCCGTCGGCGGGTTCGGTTTGTGCGGCATACCCTCGGTGCTGATCGGCGCCCTGTACGCGCAGGGCGCGACCGACCTCAAGGTGGTCTCCAACAACTGCGGCGTCGACCGGTGGGGCCTGGGCATCCTGCTGCACGCCGGCCGCATCTCGCGCGCGACCGGCAGCTACGTCGGCGAGAACAAGGAGTTCGCCCGGCAGTACCTGTCCGGCGAGCTCGAACTCGAACTCACCCCGCAGGGCACGCTCGCCGAGCGGCTGCGGGCCGGTGGTTGCGGCATTCCCGCGTTCTTCACGCCGGCCGGCGTCGGTACGCAGGTCGCCGAGGGCGGCCTGCCGTGGCGCTACGACGCCGCGGGCAACGTGGTCGTGGCCTCCCCGAGGAAGGAGGTCCGCACGTTCGACGGCGTCGAGTACGTGCTGGAGGAGTCGATCACCACCGACTACGCCGTCGTCCGGGCGGCCAAGGGCGACCGGCACGGCAACCTCGTGTTCGACAAGTCGGCGCGCAACTTCAACCCGCTCGCGGCGATGGCCGGGCGGATCACGATCGCCGAGGTCGAGGAGCTGGTCGAGCCGGGCGAGCTCGACCCGGACGCGGTGCACCTGCCGGGCGTGTTCGTGCAGCGGGTGCTGGTCCTGACGGCGGCTCAGGTGGCCGAGAAGCAGATCGAGAAGCGGACGACCACCGCCGCTTCGACACGTGGGGCGGTGCGTTCCTGATGGCGTGGAATCGTGACGAGATGGCGGCCCGGGCCGCGACCGAGCTGACCGACGGCTCGTACGTCAACCTCGGCATCGGCCTGCCCACCCTGGTGCCCAACCACATCCCGGCCGGCGTGCACGTGGTGCTCCAGTCCGAGAACGGCCTGCTCGGGGTCGGCCCGTACCCGACCGAGGCGGAGGTCGACGCGGACCTGATCAACGCCGGCAAGGAGACCGTGACCGTCCTGCCGGGCGCCTCCTTCTTCGACTCGTCGCTGTCCTTCGGGATGATCCGCGGCGGCCACATCGACGCCGCGATCCTGGGCGCGATGCAGGTCAGCGCGGCCGGTGACCTCGCGAACTGGACCATCCCCGGCAAGATGATCAAGGGCATGGGGGGCGCGATGGACCTCGTGCACGGCGCCCGCAAGGTGATCGTCCTGATGGAGCACGTCTCCAAGCGGGGCGAGCACAAGATCGTCGACGAGTGCTCCCTGCCGCTCACCGGCAAGCGCTGCGTCCAGCGCGTCATCACCGACCTGGCCGTGATCGACGTGACCCCGGAGGGCCTGCTCCTGGTCGAGACGGCCCCGGGCGTGACCGAGGCCGAGGTCCGCGCGAAGACCGGCCCGAAGCTCCGGGTCTGATCGGACAACCCCTCAATTCCGCGCGCCCCGCTGCACCGCCGCCCCGACGCGGGCGAACAGCTCGCGCAGCCACGCGTGGCCCGCGTCGCGGGCGTGGACCGGGTGCCACCACAGCGCCTCGACCAGCGGGACGACGTCGAACGGGCAGTCCAGGTGCGTGCCGCTGGACCCGATCGCGCTCAAGTAGCGAGTGGGCTCCCTTGGCTTCCGGGCTTCCCGGCTTCGTGGCTTCTCGGTTTCCCGGCTTTCCCGTCCCGCAGAGTCATTCCTTCTTATCTGACATTCCATCAGGAGCCTTTGTGGGCAAGGTGCGTAAGGTTCTCGTCGTCGTCTCGCGATCCTTTTGCGGCGGGCCGGAATCGACGTGGACATCGTCGGGATAAAGTCGGACCGGAATGTGCTCGGTTCCGGCATAACCGTGCAGGGAGCGGCACTTCGCGTGTTGCGCGACGCGGGTGTGTACGACGAGGTGCCGGCGAACGGGTACGCGTTCGACCTGCTCGGCATGCGCGCTCCCGACGGCACGGTGCTCGCGCGGTTCCCGGCGCCCCGCACGGGCGGCGACGATCTGCCCGCGACCGTCGGCCTGAACCGGCCGGACCTGGCCCGGATCCTCACCCGGGCGGTGCTCCCGCCGGCGCGCGGCAGGCTCGGGGTCACCGTCGACGCGCCGACGGACCTCGGCGACGGCGTCGAAGCGCGCTTCTCCGACGCGGCTGCGGCGGGCCGCCGAAGCGGGTGGACCTGCCGTCCTTCGGCGCCGGGGACCCGCTCGCGATCGCCCGCGCCCCGCACACGTCGCTGCACCACCTGTCGTTCGACAGATTTGATCTTGCCGCCATACTGGCGGCGCGGTGGGATTGTTTGGACCGGAACGAGGAGTAGGCACAGTGAAGTTCGCGACCTTCGACCTGCATGGCTCGACGCGCAGCGGCGTGGTGTCGGGCGACGTCGTACATCCGCTGCCCGAGGGCGGCACGCTGCTCGATCTGATCGAGCGCGGCGACGCGGCGCTGCGTTCGGCGGGCGAGGCGGCGCTCGCCGGTCCCGCGGTCGCGCTGGCCGACGTACGGCTGCTCGCGCCGCTGCGGCCGCCCACGGTCCGCGACTTCGTGGCCTTCGAGGAGCACGTCGAGGGTGTCGCGGTCACCGTGCAGGGGCCGGGGGCGGGCGTGGTGCCGGAGTGGTACGAGCTGCCGACGTTCTACTTCACCAACCCGTACGCGATCATCGGCCCGAACGACGACGTGCCGGTGCCGCCGGGGTCGACCGTGCTCGACTTCGAGTTGGAGGTCGGAATCGTGATCGGCAAGCCGGGTCGGGACCTGACGGTCGAGCAGGCGGCGGAGCACATCGTCGGCTACACGATCTTCAACGACTGGTCGGCGCGCGACCTCCAATCCCGCGAGATGAAGGTCGGCCTGGGCCCGTGCAAGGGCAAGGACACCGCGACCACGCTCGGCCCGTGGCTGGTGACGGCCGACGAGTTCGAGCGGTACCGCGACTCGGACGGCTTCCTGGACATCGCCATGCGCGCCTCGATCAACGGCATCGAGGTGGGCCGGGACTCGCTGGTCAACATGGGCTGGCCGCCCGCCGAACTGGTCGCGTACGCGTCGCGCGGCACCTGGGTCCGTCCCGGCGACGTGCTCGGCACCGGAACCTGCGGCAACGGCGGCTGCCTGGGCGAACTGTGGGGCCTGGGCCGGGAGCTGCCACCGCTGAAGCCGGGGGACACGGTCGCCCTGACGGTCGAGGGCATCGGCACGCTGACCAACACCGTCGTCGAGGGCGCCACACCCCGACCGATCCCGCCCGCCCGCACCCGCCCGCGCACCCGCAAGGACACATTCGTCGGGTGAGTGTCGCGGCGAGCCGACCGGGCCGCGATCGCGGCCCGGAGGCCCTCGTCGCGGAAATCGGGCGGCAGGCGTACGTCGACGACCGTGACGTCCGGCCGATGGGTCTCGACGGCGGCCGGCGAGTCCGGGCCGTTGTCGACGGCCGCGCGCTCACGCCTGCGGGTCGGTCGCCTCCGCGGCCAGGGCGTCGCCGAGCGGGGTGCGGCGGTACAGGACCGAGCGGCCCGAGCGTGCGCCCTCGACCAGGGACGCCTTCCGCAGCACGGTCAGATGGTCGCCGACCGCCCCCGGCGCGAGGCCCAGGCCGCGGGCCAGTTGGGTGGTGCTCGCCGGCGCGTCGAGCGCGACCAGGAGGCGCGCCCGGGAACGGCCGATCAGGTCGGCCAGCGCGTCGGGGCCGGTCGGGTCGGACCGCTCCCACAGGGCCGCGATGCCCCGCGCCGGATAGACGATGGTCTTCGGCCACGGATCGTCCCGGTGCGTCGCGACGGTGGGCCAGACGAACACCGAGGGGACCAGGAGCATCCCCTCGCCGGCCAACGTCACGGTGCCGTGCGTGCGCGAGCGCAGGATCTCGATCCCGCCGTCGCGCCATCGGACCCTGGGATGCAGGCCGTCCAGCGCCGCCGCCCACCCCGCGCCGCCGAGCCGCCCCGCGCGATGGACGACGTCCCGCTCGCATATCGCGCGCAGTCGTGGCCAATCCCGGGCCATCAGGCCGTGCCACGCCCGGTCCAGCGCCTCGGCGACCCGGTCCACGACATCGTCCCCGCGCAGCACCGCGAGCACATGTGGATCGCTCGTCGGCCGCGCGGCGAGACACCGCTCGACCTCCGCCCGGGCCGCCTCCCGAGGCGTGGCGCGCACGGCCGCGAGGTCGTCCGCCCAGGTCTGGGCCAGGCCCTGTGGCGGCTGCACCGGGAAGTCGGCCCCGAAGTAAGCGGTCTGCAGCGCGAGCACCGCGCCCAGATCCGTGTCGCGCCGCAACTGCCGGAACACCGGCGCCAGGCGCGCCGCCCACGCGCGCGGCAGGCGGTGGTGCGTGTGGCCGTCCAATACCCGGAGCAGGCTGCCCAATTCGAAGGCGGGGGAGATCCCGAAGCGACTGTGCAGCAGATCGTCGGTGCCGACCTCGAAGCGGATCACATCGCGACCCTACGCTCCCAGCCGACCTTACGTCCGTGGACGTAAAGATGGACGGCGCGAGGCGACCACGCACACGCTCTCCGGCATGACGTCGACCCCCGCCTCCGCCTCCGCTTCCGCCCCCGTCCCGTCGGACCGGGCCACCTATCGGGACGTGCTCGCGAACCCGCGATTTCGGCTGCTGTTCGGCACCCGGGTGCTCACCGTCACCGCCGACTCGCTGCGCATCCTGACCCTGTCGACGCTCATCTACGCGACGACCGGGTCGCCGCTCCTGGGCGCGATCACGTTCGGGATCGGCTTCCTGCCGCAGCTCGTCGGCTCGCTGTTGCTCGGCTCCTTGTCCGACCGGCTGCGACCGCGTCGGCTGATCGTGGTCGGCTACGCGCTCGAATGCGGTTCGACCGCGGTCGTGGCCTTCGTCGACCTGCCGGTGGCCGTGATCCTGGGCATCGTCGCGCTCGTGGCCTGCGCGACCCCGATCTTCCAGGGCGCCTCGACCCGGCTCGTGGCCGAGACGCTGAGCGGTGACGCGTACGTGCTGGGCCGTTCGCTGTCGAGCATGTCCGGCTCGGGGGCCCAACTCCTCGGCCTGGCCTGCGGCGGCGTCGCCGTCGGCTTCCTGGGCGCCCGGCACGCGCTCCTGCCGACCGCGGCCGCGTACTTCATCGCCGCCGCCATCGTCCGGCTGCGGCTGCCGGACCTGGATCCACCGACGTCCGCCGCCGTCGCGCCGGCGGCCGCGGTGCCGCGCGCACTGCTGCGGGACAGCGTGGCCGGCAACAAGGCGCTGTTCGCCGACCGGCGGATCCGCGCGCTCCTGCTCGCCCAGTGGCTGCCGGTGGGGTGCGCCGTCGGGGGCGAGAGCCTGATCGTGCCGTACACCGGCAGCCGCGGCTTCCCGCTCGGCACCGCGGGGGCGCTGATGGCCTGCGTGCCGGTCGGGATGCTCATCGGCAACCTGGTCGTCGGCCGCTTCCTCGAACCAGCGCGCCGGGAACGGCTCGTGGCCGCGCTCGTGGCCGTGCTGGGCCTCCCGCTGCTCGGCTTCGCGATCGATCCGCCGTGGGCGGCGTGCGCGGGGCTGCTGCTCGTGACCGGCATGGGCTTCGCGTACGGCCTCGGCCTCCAGCGCGAATTCCTCGACGCGGTGCCGGAGACGAGCCGGGGACAGGCCTTCGGACTCCTGTCCGCGGGAAACTTCACGTTCCAGGGCGTCGGCCCGACCGCCTTCGGCGCAGTTGCCGAACTGGCCGACATCGGCCCCGCCATCGCCCTGTCCGGAGCGGCGACCCTGGCCGTGGCCGCACGCCTGTGGTTGCTGCGTCGACGACCGGCGGGTGTGGACGGTGTCGTGACCGGAACCAGGGAGCACGCGGGCTCAGGAGCCGACGCTTCCGGGCCTGCGGACCGAGGTGAGCGCCCACACGAGCAGCGCGACGGCGCCGAAGGCCGCGCCGAGCAGGCATACGGCGAGCCAACCGGCCGCCGCGTACAGCGTGATCGAGGCGATGGCGCCGCCGGCACGGCCGAGTACACCGAGGCGGAGAAGATCGAATAGGCCGTCGTGGAACGCCCTAGCCCCCCGGCGTCGGGACGAGGCCGAGGTGGTCCAGCAGATCGAAGAACAGGTCCTCGACGAACGGGTCCCGCTTGCGGCTCAGCAGGTCGAGGATCGGCTCGGGGGTCGCCTCGCACCCGGCTGCCGCCGCCCACCGGACCGCCGCCGCGGCCACGCGCGGCCGGTCCTGCTCCAGCCACGCGGCCGCCTCGTCCCGGTAGCGGGCGAAGTCGCCGCGCTGCCGCGCCTTGTTCCATCGATCCTGGGCCAGCCGCGACGCGGCCGTGCCGGGGTCGAGCCACCCCTCCCAGAAGTCCGTCCCGCTGAGCCCCTGGACATGCGCGACATCGCTCTCGAACACCCCGCAGACCAGGACGGGGGACCCGGTCCGCGCGGCGAGGTCGGTCATCCACGGCCCCTGGAAGGCGTACGGGTCCTCGAAGTGCCGGACGTGCACCGCCCGCCAGTTGCCGGCGTACGACCACTCCCCGTAGACCGGGTGCCCGTTTCCGCCGACGAAGGGCGCAAGGTCGGCCAACGGCGCCTCCGCGCGTAATACGACGATGTCCCCGTTGAACCCCATGGCCCACCCCTTCGGTCGCGATGTCCGCTGTGCTGTGGGGCTCAACGTAGATACCGCGTCCGACAACCGACCGGACGGGACGTCAGGCGGAGGTGGCGATCTGCTCCACCGCGCTCGTGCCCTTGCCGTCGCGCGACTCCCACTCCCACGTCTCGTCGAGCCGCAGCCGGCCGTCGGCCAGTACGACGACGACGCTCACGCAATGCCCCGAGGCGGTGCCGCCGGCGCGGTTGAGCTGTACGTAGCGGAAGTCCAACCGGTCGCCGTCACGCGTACCCACCAGGTGCCCGCGCACGATGTCGCCGCCGCGGTACTCGGCCCAGACCACGCCGTCGGCCTCGTGATAAGCGAACCGCGTCGCCGCGTCGACCTCGCCGTGCTCGGGGCGATCGAGCGGGGCGAAGACCAGACCGTCGAGGGACTGTGCGGGCATGGGAACTTCCTCCGGTGGGTCGGGTGCGGGCGTGCTCGGCCGGCGGCAGTGTAGGCCAGGTCCGAGGGAGGACGGGTCAGTGCCTGGTCGTCAGCAGGGCAACCGCCGATCGCCACGCCCTGGGCCGCACGGCCGCCGCGCGCAGCAACGGCGCCGGATCGAAGAACGCCTGCCGCCGCAGGATCAGGCCGTCGGCCAACTCGAACCGGTCGCACACCTCGAACCCGATCGGCCGGCCTCCGAGCGTGCCCCGCGCGGTCGACGCGATGAACACGGAACTCCCTTTGTCCGCCCAGGTGTCCACGGTCGCCGTCAGGTCCGGGATCAACCCGAACAGGCCCCGAAACGACGCGGCGAACCCCGCCGGCCCGTGCGCCGGCGGCAGCGTCGGCTGGAGCATCACGACGTTGGGATGCAGGAGCGGTTCGAAGTACGCGATGAACGGCTCGGGTTTGGGCAGGGCCCAGGCGGTTCGAAAGTGCGCCACGAGGTCCTCGGCGGTCAGGTCGTTCCGAACGGCCATGCGTACCACTCCTCGCGTCGACGCGGACGGTCCTCGCCCCGACGCTACGCCTGGGCGTCGGCGAGGGGTGCGCCGCGGGCTATGCGTCCGGGGAGTCTGTCAGGGGCGCTCGCCGGGTCGCGTTTCGATTCGGCATCGGTGCTCGGAAATGGCCGTGGCGGCACCCTCTGTACTCGATTCGATCACTCTCCGTGCCCGGTTCGAATTCGCCGACGGTCCGTCAGATCACCTTCCCGGATGCCTTGACCTCTTCGGCGGGCGGTGAATAATCGACATCGGTTGTAGAGACCAAGGATGTCGAAGTTCGGCTTGGGGTGGGCCGGTCCGGTGCGCGGCGAACACACCTCGCGGCCGGGTCGTCCGCCCGGAACGAGGAGACGTACATGCGCGCGATCCTGCACACCGCCACGGGCGCCGAGATCCGGGACGACGTCACCGTACGTGACCCCGAGGCCGGTGAGGTCCTGGTACGGATCGTCGCGACCGGGGTCTGCCACAGCGACGTGAGCGTGCTCGAAGGGGTCATCGAGTGGCCCGCCCCGGCCGTCCTGGGACACGAGGGCGCCGGCATCGTCGAGAAGGTCGGCGCGGGGGTGAGCGCCGTCTCGCCCGGCGACCATGTCGTGATCACCACGATCGCCGCGTGCGGGATGTGTCGCTACTGCCAGACCGGGCACCCCAACCGCTGTCGGCAGACCCTGGGCAACCGCGGCACGCCGTTCGCGATCGGCGACGAGCCGGTATGGAACTTCGCCGGCGCGTCCACCTTCGCCGAGCTCACGCTCGTGAAGGAGATCCAGTGCGTGAGCATCCCCAAGGACGTGCCGCTGACCTCCGCGTGCCTGGTCCCGTGCGGCGTGGTGACCGGCGCGGGCGCGGTGCTCAACCGGGCCAATGTCCTGCCCGGCCAGACCGCCGCGGTGATCGGCCTCGGCGGGGTCGGCCTGTCCGCCGTCCAGGCGCTGCGCCTCAAGGGCGCGGGCCGCGTGGTCGGCATCGACACCGTGCCCGGCAAGTTCGAGTTGGCCGGCAAGTTCGGCGCGACCGACTTCGTCAAGTCGGGCAAGGGCGTCGACGTCGCCGACGAGATCCGCACGCTCTTCCCGTACAGCGACGACGTCAAGGTCGGCGTGTTCGGCGCGGGCGGCGTCGACTGGATCTTCGAGTGCACCGGCATCCCGGCCGTCCTGGAGAACGCCCTGGAGGCCCTCGACTGGGGTGGCACGCTGATCGCCGTCGGCCAGCCCTCGCAGACCGCGACCGCGACCATCCGGATCGCCAACCTGCTCCAGTGCGACCGGGGCATCCTCGGCACCCGGGCCGGCGGCGTCCGCCCGCACGAGGACATCCGCGCGATCGTCGAGCTGTACCGCCAGGGCAAGTTCGACCTCGACGCGCTCGTATCCAAGGTCTACCCGTCCGACGGCTTCCACGACGTCCTGGACGACATGCACAACGGCCGGATCGCGCGGGGGGTCATCGCCTTCTGATCGTGCGGACGCGCCCACCATCGAGAGGACCGCCCGACCCATGACGGACACCCGACCCGGCACCGGAACACCCGCGGAAAGCAAGGGAAACTGGGGCCGCTGGGGCCCCGAGGACGAGCGCGGCGCGCTCAACCTGATCGAGCCCGCGGGGGTCAGGGCCGCCGCGCACGAGATCACGACCGGGCGGTCCTACTCGCTCGCGCTGCCCATCGCGCGCGGCAACCAGCCGGCCTTCGACTTCCGCGGCTCGCCGCAGCGGCTCACGCTGGTGAGTCAGACCGACGCGATGTACGACGGCTACGAGGGCGGGGAGGACGTCGGCTCCAACGAGGACGTGCTGATCATCCCGTCGCACAACCTCACGCACATGGACGCGCTGTGCCACGTGCAGGCGAAGGGGCGGTTCTACAACGGCTTCCCGGCCGACACGTTCCGCTCGCACACCGGCGCCGGCCGCTGCGGGATCGACAAGCTCGGCGCGTTCGCGACCCGGGCCGTCCTGCTCGACCTGCCCCGGCACTTCGACACGCCCCACCTGGAGGCCGGGTACAAGATCACCGCCGCCGACCTCACCGCCTGCGCCGAGCGGCAGGGCGTCGAGGTCCGCTCCGGTGACGCGCTCCTGGTCCGCACCGGCTACCTCGACGAGTACAAGGCGACCGAGGCGGCCGGCCGCGAGCCCTCGTTCGCGCAACCGGGGCTGTCGCTCGACGCGGTCGAGTACGTCCGCGCGCACGACATCTGCGCGGTGGGCGCGGACAACAGCGCGATCGAGTGCATTCCGTTCGACGATCGGTTTCTCTCGGTACACATCGCGTTGCTCGTCGAATCGGGCGTACCACTGCTCGAACACCTGTGGTTGACCGACCTCGCCGCCGCCATGGCCGAGGCGGAGACGTATTCGTGCCTGCTGTGCGTCTCGCCGCTTCCGGTCACCGGCGCAACAGGAAGCCCCATCAATCCGGTTGCCATTGTCTGATCGTCTGACGACTGACATAGTCCATGGGCAGGTCGTCTCGGTCTCGTTTCCTCCGTCGGGACCGAGGCGACCGCTTGGCTATGGATAACAAACACGTGTGTATACGGTGAGCGATACGGGCCCGAGTTATGCGCGTTATCGCACAGTATTAAATTGACGCAGTCAAGGACTGCTATCATGGCCGGGTGAACTCCACCGAAAACGTCGAAGCGATCCAGCGGGCGCTGGAGGCCCTGCTTCGGCGCCACGCCAGCCGCCGAGTGTACGCGGGCCAGGCCGCCGCGGCAGGCGCGACCATCTCGCAGCCCGCCTATGTGCTGCTGCGCCGCATCGAGAAGCAAGGCCCGCTCCCCATGGGGGAGTTGGCGCGGATGACCAACATGGACCCGGGTGCCACCGCGCGCCAGGTGGGCCAGTTGGAGCGCGACGGCTACGTGCGTCGCTCGCCCAGCCCCGACGACGGCCGGGTCAGCCTCGTGTCGCTCACTCCGCGCGGTGACTCCGTTCGGCGTCGGCTCAACGACGTCATGGATCGGCGGATGAGCGAGATGCTCGACCGCTGGAGCGACACGGATCGCGAGACGTTCGCCACGCTGCTGCAGCGGTTCGTCGAGGAGATGGCGCAGGGTGAGATTCCCTCCGCCGTCGAGGACTCGGCTGTGTGAGTGGTGTCGTTCGAGCCGGTCTGTGAACCGATCGCGCGAACTGTCTGACGATTCGTCATATTCCAAATTGCCAGGGCCCCTTGTCGACGGCAGCCGATGACAAGGGGCCCTGGCAATTGCGCGTTCGGGTGTTCCGGTGTTCCGATGTACGGACGTTCCGGTGTTCCGGCCTTCCGGCGTTCGGCGCTTTATCGGCCGCGGTGCTTCGGGAAGGTCTTCACGTCGGGAAGGTCTTCAGGCGAGACCGGAGAAGTCGAGGTTTCCGACCGTCAGGCCCGCGTTGAATCCGCCGTCCAGGTTCACATTCACGCCGTTGACGAAGCCGGACGCGTCCGACCCCAGGAACGCGAGCGCCAGGGCCACATCCCGACCGGTGGCCAGTCGGCCGTTGCCCTGCGAGATGTTCCAGTCGATGATCTTGTCGGAAATCGTCTTCCGGAAGTCCGGCAGTAGCGGGGTGTCGATCGGCGACGGGCACACGCTGTTGATCCGCAGGCCCTTTGCGGCGGCCGTACGGGCGTAATGCATCGTATAGACCTGAACCAGTTCCTTGCTGTAGCTGTACGGGTCGCTGCCGAGGTCGTTGCTCGCGAGCCACTCCTGCGCGGCGTCCCAGCCCTTGACCGCGATGACCTGCTTGAGCGCCTCCAGGTGGGCCGGCCACGAGACGCCCGCGATCGACGCGGTGTTGACGATCGCGGCACCCTCGGGCAGCGCGTCCCTGGCCACCAGTTCCTCGGTCAACCGGCGCAGGGAAAGGTAGTTGACCGCGAACACCGTCGGGCCCGGCAGCGTGCCGGCCACGCCCGCGTTGTTGAAGAGCGCGTGCACCGGACCCTCGATCGCCTCGATCGCGGCGTCCACCGACGCGGGGTCCGACAGGTCGGTACGGATGAACTTCTGCGCCGAGCCGGTCGGCTCCTTGAGGTCGAGCACGGTGATGTGCTCGGCGCCCTGCTCGGTCAGCAACTCGACGAGGGCCGCGCCCACGCCGGAGAAGCCGCCCGTGACGACGACGCGCTTGCCCTCGTAACCGAACGGGTTGGTCATGGTGAAGTCCCCTCCTGGCAGTGAATGCACCGACCCTAGAATCGTCACTTGATCTGGTCAAGGATTCGGCCTACGGTCCGAAGGTGATCCAGCTCGTCATCCACGACGGCGTTGCCGTCGTCACCCTCGACCGACCCGACCGGCTCAACGTCTTCTCCGGCGGCATGGGCGCGGCCCTCGGCGACGCGTACGTGCGCTGTGACGCGGACGACGCGGTGCGCGCGGTCGTACTCACCGGCGCGGGCACCGCGTTCTGCGCCGGCGCCGACATGACGCCGTCCGCGGACAGCTTCGCGGGGCCGAGCGCGCGGACGTTCAGCGCGTCGCCCGTACGGCCGCCCGCGTGGGAGGTGCGCAAACCGGTGATCGCGGCGATCAACGGCCACGCGATCGGAATCGGCTTCACCCTCGCGATGCAGTGCGACATCCGGATCGTGGCCGAGGACGCCAAGCTCGCGATCCCACAGACCAGGCGGGGCATGGTTCCTGACGCCCAGTCACACTGGACCGTGCCGGCCGCGACGTCGCGGGCGGTGGCCGCGGACATCCTGCTGACGGGGCGTACCTTTCGGGGGAGCGAGGCGCTCGCGCTCGGCCTCGCGTCGCGTGCGTTGCCGGCCGCGGAGGTGCTGCCGGCGGCGCTGGAGATCGCGCACGACATCGCGACCAACGTGCATCCGGTCTCGGCCGCGCTGACCAAACGCCTGCTGTGGGCGGACGCCGGGCCCGACGAGGTCGAGCGCCTGGAGACCGCGTACCACCGGGTGTTGATGGGCACCGACGACGCGAAGGAGGGCCCGCGCGCGTGGATGGAACGGCGCGCGCCGCGCTGGACCGGCACGGTCTCCGGCGCGTGGGACCGTGTACTCGAAGCGGAATCCTCTGTACAGGAGAACAAGTGACACCCCCTCAGCTCGATGTCATGGCGGCCGGCCTCACCCTGCGCGGCATGCAACGCGCCGCAGCCGCGACCGAGCGGGCCGGTTTCGATGGGCTCTGGCTCACCGAAGGCGGCCGCACCGCGTACACCGCCGCGACAGCCGCGGCGCTCGCCACCGAGAGCCTGACCGTCGGTACCGGCATCGCCGTCGCGTTCGCCCGCAGCCCGATGGTCACCGCCTCGGCGGCGTGGGAGCTCTCGGAGGCCACCGGCGGCCGGTTCGTGCTCGGCCTGGGCACGCAGGTGCGGCCGCACATCGAGCGGCGCTACTCCGCCGAGTTCGACCAGCCGGGGCCGCGACTGCGCGAGTACGTAGGTGCGTTGCGAGCGATCTGGACGGCGTTCCGGGGTGAGGAACGGCTGCGATTCAAGGGCGACTTCTACCAGTTCACGCTGATGACGCCGGAGTGGACACCGGGCGGCTCGATCGCCGACCCGCCGATCTATCTGGCCGGGGTCAACCCGTGGATGCTGCGGATGATCGGCGAGGTGGCCGACGGCCTGCACGTCCACCCCCTGCACAGCGTCCGCTACCTGGAGGAAGTGGTCCGCCCCCAACTCGCCGCCGGCGGCGCGGCCGCGGACTTCGCACTGGTCTGCCCCGTGATGACCGCGACGGGCGACACCGAGGAGGAGATCGAGGCCGAACGCGACAAGCTGCGCCTGCGGTTGGCCTTCTACGGCTCCACGCCCGGCTACGCGAAGGTCTTCGAGACCCATGGTTGGGACGACCTCCAGCCCCGCCTGCACCGCCTCTTCGCGGCCAAGGACCGCGCGGGAATGGCCGCCCTCATCACCGACGAGATCCTGGACACCCTGACGGTCAGCGCCCCATGGGACAGCCTGGCCCAGGCCCTGATGACCCGCTACCGACACGTGGCCACCCGAGTGGTGGCGTACTCGGCCGTCAGCACCTGGCGCGAGGACACGAACGCGGTGGAACGCTGGACCGAGGTGGCGGAGGACTTCCACGCGTTGGGCTGAGCGGGACGGGGGTTCGGCCCGCCGGGGCGGGCCTTCCCGGGTGGGTCGGGTGCTTGCGCCTGGCGTCGCGTCTTGGTCGGGTCGTGCGCGGGTGGCTTTGCGATCGAGGCCTTGCCAAGGATGCGGAGATGGGCCCGGCACGGCGACGCCGGCGGTCAGGAGCCTTGGGTCTCCCGGCGAGACGCGGGCGTTGCTTCCTAGAAAGCGGCTGGCAACGGCAGGCAGGGGTGGGGGCTCGGGTTGGGTTCGCCGGGGAGGCTTCCCGAGTGGGTTGGGTGGTCTCGGCTCATGTCTTCGGGTGGGTTGGGGCGTCTCGGTCGGTGCGGGGGCCTTTTGGGGCCGTGGGTTGGTGCGGGTGGGTCGGTATGGGTTCTGGATCGGGATCGCGGCAGGGCTGCGGGGGTTGAGGGCGGGTGTGACCTGCGCTTTTGTGTGGCGGGCCGGTTGGGGTGGGTGTCGGGGGCCGGTTTCGTGCTTCGGACCCGACTTCCCGGCTCCGGATGGGTGCCGTCGCCGCGTCGGTCTCGGATCCGGATCCCGACGCGGACTCGCTGCCCCGCGTCCCCACCCGACCTGCGGTCTTCCTTCGGCGCCCAGCCGCACCGCTCGACCCGATCCCGATCCGTGACGCGTCGTCACCAGCCGTCCCCCGCAAGCCGAAACGCCCCGACCCACTCGGGAAGGCTCCCCGGCGGACCTGACCGCACCGCCCACCCCGCCTGCCGTTGCCAGCTGCTTTTCGGCGAGCAACGCCCGCGTCTCGCCGGAGGTCCCAGGGCTCCTGACCGCCGGCGTCGCCGTCACCGGGCCCATCTCCGCGTGCTGTGACCAGCCCTCGATCACAAAGCCACCCGCTGCCCAACCAGGCCAAGACGCGACTCTCGCCGAGAACGCCCGGCCCACTCACAATGGCTCCCCGGCGGACCTGACCGCACCGCCCACCCCGCCTGCCGTTGCCAGCCGCTTGGCCTCCCATCCGTGCCTCCGCAACCCACGACTCCAAGTCCCCGACTCCGACAGTTAGCTGACGGGTAGTCAGGGAATTTTCGGGGTAAATCGGGACCAAAGCGATGTCGACTTGGTGATTACTCTTCCGTGCGTCCGTGTGGCGTGCTAAACACTGTCAATCAGTTCGGCTGGTGAACACCGATCCGGTTGGCAAAGTCCACGAGACGCGCCGATCCCGTCGAGGCCGAGCGGCTTTTTGCCCCAAAAGATTCCGTACAAAACCGGACGTGCCCTCTGGGTGACACGTGTCCGGTGCGCGCCTCTGCACAGAACGGAAAGTACCGGTATGTCTGCGACCGTTGAAGTATCCGCGAAGCCGCCGGAGCCCGAGTCGGACCCGTCCTCGGTCGACACCGGCCGACTTGAGGGCGTTTCCAAGGGCCGAGTGTTCGCAGTCCTGGCCGTCGTGGTCATGTTCTCCGAGGTCGTGCCGCTCCAGTACGCGATGATCTCCTCTGCCGTGCCGGAGATCGCCCCGTCGTTCCGGTCCGTCGGCGAGAGCATCTCGTGGATGGTGGTGATCCTGGGCCTGGTCGGCGGTGCGGTCAGCCCGCTGATCGGCAAGCTTTCCGATGTCTACGGCAAGAAGCGGCTGCTGCTCGCCACGAGCGTGTCCTTCCTGCTCGGCTCGCTGATCTGTGCCCTGACCAGCTCGTGGGCGCTGTTCCTGGTCGGCCGCGCGCTCCAGGCGGTCGCGTTCGGCATGACGGCGGTCGTGTACGGGCTCATCCGTGACCTGATGCCGCGCAAGTTCATCCCGGTTGCGATCGGGATCTCGGCCACCGGCCTGGGCCTCTCGGCCGCACTCGCGCCGGTCATCGGCGGCCTGCTCACCGAGCACTACAGCTGGCGCTCGCTGTTCTGGTTCCTCGTGGTCTACATGCTCGTGCTGATCCCGCTGCTGCTCGTGGTCGTGCCCGAGTCCAAGCTCCGCGTTCCGCAGAAGGTGGACTACGTCGGCGGCGTCATCCTCGGCGTCGGGCTCGCGCTGATCCTGCTGTACATCAGCCAGGGCCAGGCGTGGGGCTGGGGCAAGCCGTCCGCGTTCGGCTACGCGGTCGCCGGTGTGCTCGTGGTCGCGCTGTGGGTGCAGTGGGAGAAGCGGGTCGAGAACCCGATCATCGACCTCAAGCTGCTCACCGCCCCCCGAGTGGCGCTCGTGCTCGGGATCGCGTTCCTGGCGAACATGATCATCGGCATCCAGAACTACCTCACCAGCTACATGGGGCTCACGCCGGACGACATCAAGCGGAACACGCTCGACCAGTACGGCGACGGCGCCGTCCAGGGCGCCAAGGCGATGGGCGCGCCCGAGGCCATGTGGGCCGGGATCGCCGATCAGGTGAAGTCGGCCGTGTCGTTCAACGACTCGCTCGACTACGCCCTCGGCTTCACCCTGCTCGGACTCGCCCTGCACGTGCTGATCTGGCAGTCGCTGTCCAGCATGATCGCCGGCCCGCTCGCCGGTCTGTGGGGGCAGCGCAGGGGGCTGCGGATGCCGATGATCGTCGGCGTCGGGACGCTGACCGTCGCCGGCTTCATGTACCTGTTCCTGCACGACTCGTGGCAGCTGATGCTGCTCTGTGGCGTGGTCTACGGCATCGGCTTCGGGATGTACTACGCGGCGGCGCCGAACCTGATCATCGAGGCCGTTCCGCAGGAGCAGCAGGGCATCTCGTCCAGCATGCTGGTCGTCGCCCAGTCGTTCGGCGCCTCGGTCGGCGTGGCGCTGCTGTCGCCGATCTTCACCAACAACCGCCTGCAGATCACCGGGCCGTCGCCGACCGGTCAGGGCATGGCGACCAACGACGCGTGCAACGAGCGTGGCTGCACCTACACGACGGACGCGTTCACGACCGGCTTCTGGATCCTGATCGCGTGCGGTGTGCTGGCGCTCGTGATCGCGCTGGTCATGAAGCACGGCCGCAAGCCCGCCACCGGCGGCCTGCTGCACTGAGGCCGCGTCACGAAGTGACTCGACTCGGTAGGTGACACAACGTCAGGGCCCGTGTATCCGATGGGGATGCACGGGCCCTGACGTCGTGTCACGGAATGCTCGACCGAGGGCCGACCGAATTCTCGACCGAGGGCCCACGGGACGGCCCGGCCGCTCCTACTTCGCCAGCAGCTCGTCCAGTACGGCGACCAGCTTGGCCGCCTGCGCCTCCGGGGCGCCGTCGGCTGGGGTGAGCCGCAGTTCCGGGGCTTCCGGGGCCTCGTACGGGGCGGAGATGCCGGTGAAGTCGCCGATCTCGCCGCGGCGGGCCTTCGCGTACAGGCCCTTCGGGTCGCGGCGTTCGCACTCCTCGATCGGGGTGTCCACGAACACCTCCAGGAACGGCAGGCCGTCGCGCGCGTGCAGGGCCCGGACCCGGTCGCGGTCGGCGCGGTAGGGGCTGATCACCGGGACTATCGCGATCACGCCCGCGTCGGCGAACAGGCGGGCCACCTCGCCCACGCGGCGGATGTTCTCGGTGCGGTCCTCGGCACCGAAGCCCAGGTCGCCGTTCAGGCCGAGCCGGACGTTGTCGCCGTCCAGGCGGTACGCCGTGACGCCGCGCTCGACCAGGAGCCGTTCGGCGATCACCGCGACCGTCGACTTGCCCGAGCCCGAAAGGCCGGTGAACCAGACCGTCGCCCCGAGCGCCGGGCGCTGCTCGCGCGCCACTCCGCCCTCGTGCCAGACCACGTTGCGCTCGCTCACGACTCTCCATCCGCGTTGGTTCCGAGGGTTCGTACGGTACGGGTCCGGCCGGCTCGGCCGGGACGCGGTCCGCCACCCGGACCGGTGCCACCCGGACCGGCGCCACCCGGATCCGGCGCCTCCGCGGAATCTGACGCCTCTTCAGATTTACCTTCACAAAGAGCTAATCTGCGGCCGGGCGCGCCAACACCGGTGCTCGCCCGCGAAGGAGGCCGCATCTTCATGGGCTGGACACCACCGCAACGCGCCGCCTGGACCGAAACGCTCGTGGCCGGCGACATCCCGCCGCTGACCGACGACCTCGACCGACCCTTCGTCGCCGAGGTGCTGATCGGCGAGGCCCGGGGCAGGACCGGCCTGACCGACTTGGGCGAAGGCGACCCGGACTTCCGCGAGGGCCTGGACCGGCTGCTGTACTCGCTGGAGCACGAGGCGAACCTCGACCGGGTCGGCCGGTGGTGGGCGCACACGTGGGTGGCCAGGCTGCTCGACGTGCGCCTGCAGATCGCCCGCTACGTGCAGGACGACCCCGGCGTGCTCGACGAGGCGATCGAGCGGCCGATCTTCGTCACCGGTGGCCCCCGCACCGGCACCTCGATCCTGCACGCGCTGCTCGCGCAGGATCCCGCCAATCGGGTGCCGACCACCTGGGAGTTCCTGCGGCCCGTTCCGCCGCCGGAGCCGAGGACGCGCGCCGTCGACCCGCGGATCGCGCTCGCCGAGCGCGAGATCCGCTTCATCACGGCCGCGGTGCCGGTGATGGACGCGATCCACGACAAGAGCGGAACGCTGCCCAAGGAGTGCATCAGCGCGCACGCGCTCGCGTTCCGCTCGGAGGACTTCACCGGCCAGTTCGCGATCCCGGGCTATGCCGCGTGGCTGGCCGAGTGCGACATGCGGCCCGCGTACACCTACCACCGGCTCGTGTTGCAGATCCTCCAGCGGCGGACGCCGGGGGACACCCGCTGGGTGCTCAAGTCGCCCGCGCACCTGCTCACCCTGGACGCGCTCGTCGACGTGTACCCAGACGCAAGGTTGGCGGTCACCCATCGCGACCCGCTCACCGTGCTCGCGTCGCTGAGCAGCCTGATCGCCACGATCCACCACGCGTACGGCAATCCGTCCGACATCCGCGACGTCGCGCGGACCCAGACCGACCTGTGGTGCACCGCCTACGACCGGCTCACCGCGTTCCGCGACGCCGGCCGGATCGCCGAATCCGACTGGCACGACTCGGCCTACGCCGATTTCATGCGCGACCCGATCGCGGTCGTGCGCGAGCTGTACGCGACGTTCGGTCTCGACCTGGACGGCGAGGCCGAGCGGCGGATGCGCGACCACCTCGCGGCCCGCCCGCAGGGCAGGCACGGGAGGCACACCTACTCGTTCGACGACCTCGGTTTGGACCGTGCCGGCATACGATCGCGTCTGACCGACTATCAGAAGCGTTTCCGGGTACCTACGGAAGAGATCTGACGTGCAGTCACCTGACGTGCAGTCCAACGAACTTCGCGCGCACGACGTGGTCGGCGGCACCGCGTGGCGAGCCTATTGCGAACGGATGGCCGCACTCGGCGACCGCATCCTGGAGGCGGACTTCCCCGGCGCGACCGACGCCGACCGGGCCGAGGGCATCCGGCACCTGGCGAACCAGGTCGCGTGCTGGTTGACGTACCAACTCGCCGCGACCGACCCGCAGAACCCCGCGTTCTTCACGCACAACGACCTCGCGTACCGCTGGGGCGGCCCCAACGTGGACCAGAACGCGCGCCGCGCGCCGATCGCCGGGGACGGCGTGTACCGGCTCACCGTGACGATGAACGCGTGCGAGAAGTTCGTCCTCCAGGTCAAGCCGGGGGACATGCACGCGGGGCGGACCGACATCGTCGCGGAGACGTCCTCGGCCGCGCTCGGGGTCGGGCCGGGGGACACGGTCGAGATCATCCTGAGCGCGACCGAGCAGCCCGGGAACTGGGTGCGGATCACGCCCGACGCACGGGTGTTGCACGTGCGCGACTACTACTTCGACTGGAAGCCCGAACAGCCCGCGATGCTCGCGCTGGAACGGTTGGACACCCAGGGGCGGCCGGCCGCGCGGGTCACCCCGGAGCGGGTCGCGGGGATGCTGGAGGGCGCCGCGACCTCGGTGGAGAACTCGATCGAGGTCTGGAACGACTGGGTGCGCACGACCGGCGATCGACAGCCGGTCAACACGTTCAGCACGCCGGCCCCGGTCGCCGGCGGGGTCAAGGAGGTCGTGTACGGGTTCGCGCGGGTGCGGCTGACGGATGATCAGGTCCTGGTCGTGGAGACCGATCCGCGGGTGTCCGCGCAATGGGACCTTCAGCTGTACAGTCCGGGCTGGTTCGAGTCGCTCGACTTCGCCAACCGGCAGACCTCGCTCAACCACGTGCAGGCCGAGCACGATCCGGACGGTCTGATCCGGGTGGTGATCGGCGCGGTGGACCCCGGTGTGCCGAACTGGCTGGACACGGAAGGGCGTTCGGAGGTCTTTGCGACGCATCGGTGGTTGGATGCGCGCGAACAGCCCGTCGTGCGGGCGTTTGTGGTCGCGCGGTCCTCGCTTCGCGAGTACTTGGTGCCCAGTACGCCTGTGGTCGCGGGAGTGGAGCGGCGGGAGGCGATGCGGAAGCGCTCTGCGCATGTCTCGTGGCGCTTCCGGGCCTAGTCGTGGCTTTTGGCCTCAAGCGCCGGCCGGGCTGTTCTGGGTCGGCCTTTGGCCGGTGTCCTCAAACGCCGGACGGGCTTGGAGGGGGTGGCCTCAAGCGCCAGCCGGGCTGTTCTGGTCGGCCTTCGGCCGGATGTCCTCAAACGCCGGACGGGCTGTTCTGGGTCGGCCTTCGGCCGGTGTCCTCAAACGCCGGACGGGCTTGAGGGGGCTGGCCTCAAGAGCCGGCCGAGCTTGGAGGGCTTGGCCTCAAGCGCCGGCCAGGCTATTCAGGTCCGGCCTTTGGCCGGTGTCCTCAAACGCCGGACGGGCTTGAAGGGTTGGCTTCAAGCGCCGGACCGGCTTCAAGGGTTGGCTTCAAGCGTCGGCCGGGCTTTTCAGGCCCGGCCGGCGGTTGAGGGGTGGTCAGACCGGTGCGCCTTCTGTGGCCGGGGTTGCGGTGGGGGTGGGGTCGGGTTTTTTGCGGAGGGTGGAGGCTGCGTCCGCGTCCTTGATGGTCAAGGCGGCGATCGCGCCCAGGACGGCGAGGCCGGCTGCGACCAGGAAGGCTACGTGGTAGGCGTCCAGGTTCGGGGTCGGGGCGTTGCCGGACTTGAGGGTGACCGTGCCGATGCCGGCCAGGATGCTCGCGAGCAGGGCCACGCCGAGGGCGGAGCCGAGTTGGCGCTGCACGTTGAAGAGGGTGGACGCGCGGCCGTTGTCGGCCGGCGCGGTGCGCGCGAACGCGGCCGCCTGCATCGGGATCATCACGTGTGCCATCGACGCGCCGGTGAGGAACATCAGCCCGACGATCAGCGCCGCCGGGGTGTCCCCGTCGACCAGGCTGAGCAGTGCCGCGCACCCGGCGATGCCCAGCAGGCCGCCCGCCATCAGCCGGCGCGGGCCGACCACCGGGTACAGGCGCGAGACCCATTGCGTCGCGATCACGACGCCGAACGCCTCGGGGAAGGTGAGCAGACCGGTCTCCAGGGCCGACTTGCCGAACGCCTGCTGCTGCATCAGCGGGAAGACGTACAGCACGCCCAGGAACGCCGCCGAGTTGATCATCGACACGATGTTGGTGCTGATGAACAGCCGGTCACGCAGCAGCCGCAGTTGCAGCATCGGCTCCTTGACCCGCAGTTCGACGAACACCATCGCGACGCACAGGATCAGGCCCGCGATCCCGGTGGACAGGATGACCGGCGAGCCCCAGCCCTTGGTGGCGCCCTCGCTCAGCGCGTACATCAGCAGCGCGAAGCCGGCGCCGGAGAGGATGAAGCCGGGCACGTCGAAGCGGCCGGCGTTCGGGTTCTTGTACTCGTCCAGGAACATCAGGCCGAATACGAACGCCGCGATGCCCACCGGCAGGTTGATGTAGAAGACCCAGTGCCACGACGCCTTGTCGACGAGCAGGCCGCCGAGCACCGGGCCCAGGGCCGGCGCGAGGGCGGTGGGCACCATCAGGATCCGCGACGCGCGGACGCGCTCCTCGGGCGGGAAGACCCGGAACATCATCGCCATGCCGACCGGGGTGAGCATGCCGCCGCCCGCGCCCTGGAGGATGCGGAACATGACGAGTTGGTCGATGTTCTGCGCCAAGCCGCACAGCGCCGACGCGCCGGTGAAGAGCCCGAGCGCGATCAGGAAGATCCGCTTGGTGCCGAAACGGTCGCCGAGCCAGCCGGACGCGGGGATGAACACCGCGAGGCTGACGAGGTAGCCGACCGCCACCGTGGCCAGGCTCGCCTGCGAGGCGCCGAGGTCCTTGCCGATCGCCGGCAGGGCGACGTTGATGATGGTGATGTCGAGGATGTTGACGAACATCGCGGCGACGAAGACGGCGCCGACCACGACCTTCTGGCTGAGACGTGACAGGGATATGGGCGGCATGCGGCAGGGGGCCTTCGTTCGGGGGGAGCGGCGGTTCGGGCGGTGCTGGGGTGCGGTGTGCGGTGCGGTGCGTGTCGATGCCGGGGAGGACCTTGGTGCGGGGGGCCACGGCGCGGCTGTGCTGCCTCGCGTATTAGTGAGCGAAGCTCACTATATCGTTCTATACAAGAGTGACCGAGCGGTTTTCCACCCGCGCCAACACGCGCAACCCTGCTCGGCGTGCCGAGCACGACAACGCCGACGGCCCGGGAGAGCTTCCTCCCGGGCCGTCGGCGTGACGGTTCTTACACCTCTCGTGCGGCGTTCGACGCGACGCGCGCGGTCAGTGCTCGCCCTCGCCGCGCGGTGTCAGGCCGAGGGCCTTGCACGCCTCGTTGTACTGGACCACGACCTCGATCCGGACGTCACGGCGCTCGGTGATCGAACGGCTCCACGGCACCCGAACCTCGACCGTCTCGCCGGCCACGATCGCCGCGTAGTACGCCGCGTCGCCGTCCAGGCCGGTCATCGTCGCCGAGTCGGCCGCCGGCTGCCCGCCGAGACCGCGCGCGATCAGCAGGCAGTCGTCGGGGTGGTCGTCGTTCATGTGCTTGCAGACGGCGGTGATCGCGTCCGCTCCGAACGGGTTGACGCTCGCCTCGCTCATGCGATTCGCCTCCGGCTGTGGGGTGGAAGAGGGGTGACGCGCGGTCAGGCGCGCGCGGTGTCCCGCCGGCGGCGCGACGCGGCGACCGCGCCCACGCCGACCGCGAGCATGCCCGCGCCGACGACGGTGAGCTGCGTGGTGGACGAGCCCGTCTTCGGCAGCTTCGGGTCGCCCGCCTCGGTGGTGGCGCCGGTGTCCGGCGTCTTGGCGGTCGGCGCGGCGGCCGGGGCCGCGTTGCCGAAGGCCACCGGGACCCAGACGTCCTGGTCGCGGTTCGCGAGGTCGGTGTGGTCGTTGAAGGTCGCCACGAAGCAGGGGGTGGCGGCGCAGTCGACCTTCGCCTTGTCCTTGCTCTCGAAGCTCTGCGCGGGCTTGATCTTGACCGTGAACGTGCCGTCGGGGCCGACCTTCGGGACGTAGCCCGCGTTGCCGTACTGGGTCGGCACGCCACCCGCGGGCTTGGCGACGGTCTGTGCGACGTAGACGCCCTTGCCCGGCTTGAAGCCCTTGCCGGTGACGGTGATCTCCTCGCCGGCGGCGGCGAGGCCGCTCGCCTTGGAGAGCGTGATCGTCGGGGCGGCCGGGTGGTCGGCCGACGCGGGGCCGGCGGCGAACACGGTGAGGCCGAGGCCGGCGATCGCACCGGCGGCGACCGCCGAGGCGGTACGGGACTTGCGCATATGCAGACTCCGCGGTTTGGAGGGTGAGGAAGGTGTGGGGGGATCAGGCGCCGGCACGGCGGCGCTTGACCACGACGCCGACGCCGACCAGGACCACCGCGGCGGCGGCGATCAGACCGATGATCAGACCCGTGTTGCCGTCGTCCTCGTCCTCGTCCTTGTCCTGCCCCGTGGACTGGATGGAGGTGGTCGTGGGCGACGCGCTCGGCGCGGCGGCCGAGGTCTGCGGCGCGCCACCGGGGGCGCCGGCCTGCGGGGCGGCGGTGGCCGGGGCGGGGCTCGCGGGCAGGCCCGCGTCCTCGCCCTGGAAGCCGATCGGCAGGTAGGCCTCCTGCGTGCGGTCCTTGCCGTCGCCGACCTTCGAGGTCGAGATCGCGCAGCGGGTCTTGAGGCAGTCGGTCGTGCCGAACTTCGGCTGCACCTTGACGTCCTGGGTGAACGCGCCGTCGGCGCCCACCTGGACCGGCGCGCCGAACGAACCCATGTCGCAGGCGCGGCCCGCGCCCTTGGCCGGGTCGCACAGGAGCACGTAGAGCTGGATATTGGATTGGAAGCCCTTGCCCACGAGCTTGACCACGTCGGCGGCCGGGTTCAGCCCGGTCGTCTTCTCCGCCGACAGCTTCGCCGTGCCGGCCGCCGGGGCGCCGGTCGCGTGCGCGGGGCCGGCGAGGCCCAGGACCAGCCAGGCGATGAGGAGTGTCGCGACGGCGGCGGTACCGCCGCCGAGGCGTCGGTTGCGGGCTGAGCTCACGTGGCGTCCCCTGGGCTGACCGTACGACCGCGTACGGAATGATTGGAGGTGAGGCTATCCTAAGACCGAGTCGCGGCGACAGGGTCCGCGGGGGTGGGTCCGAAGGCGCCGCGATCGTGCGCTCGACCGGGCCGTCCGGGCCCCGAGCAGGTCGAATGTGACCCCGCCGACAACGTGCCGACAAGTTGTCGGTAACTTCTTGACGGCAGCGTATGGCGCCCCACAGACTGCGAACACCAGCGACTGCTGGGGCCGGCGAAACGGATGGCGTCCGGATCCCTGCGAGCGCTGCGCCATGCGCACAGTGCCGATTCCACGCGGGCCGAGCCGTCCGATCACTCACAGTTCGCACCGTGCGCACCATTTGTGCGTGTCCGGTAGATCTTGTCGCACCTAGGGGAAACCTCATGACCACGACCGAGACCGCCGAAACCGCCGGTGCCACCCCGACCTTCGCCGAGACGCTGCGCAAGCGCTCGTGGGCCTTCCACCAGGAGGCCGAGGGCTCGGGCTTCCTGGAAGCGCTGATGAAGGGCGAACTGAACCGCGACGCGTACACCGCGATGGTGGCCCAGCACTACTGGGCCTACGTGGTGCTCGACGACGCGGCCGACACGATGCGCCAGGACCCGATCGGCGCGCCGTTCGCCGACGCGCGGCTGGACCGCCGCGCGATCCTGGAGGCCGACATGCGCTTCCTCGCCGGGGAGGACTGGAAGCAGGAGTGGCCCGCCAACGAGGCCACCAAGCGCTACGCCGACCGGATGCGGGAGAAGTGCTACGACTGGGCCGGCGGCTTCGTCGCGCACCACTACACGCGCTACCTCGGCGACATGTCGGGCGGCCAGTTCATCGCCAAGCAGATGCGCAAGCACTACGACCTGCCGGGCACCCAGGGCAGCGACTTCTACGTGTTCGACAACCTCGGCGACCTGACCGAGTGGAAGGACGCGTACCGCGCCGCCATGAACGACGCGCCGTGGGACGCCGAGGAGCAGGAACTGGTGATCGCGGAGGTGCTGTTCGCCTACGACATCAACAGCGCCGTCCTGCGCGAGCTCGGCCAGGACATCGAGCGGTTCCGCAAGACCGCCTGAGGAAGCACTTCGACAACCGCCCGAGGTCCGTCGACCCGGCTACGGACGGGCCCGAAAACCCGGTCGCGAATCCACCCGACGACGGACCTCGGTCACATCCGCATGCCCCGGGGGCCCACCGTCCGATGCGCCGTCCGACAATGGATGGCGCATCGGATCGGCAGGGAGAGAGATGACGAACTACCTAGCGCGACGTGTCCTGGGTGTCGTCGTGGTGATGTTCGCCGTCGTGACCGGTCTGTTCCTGCTCCTGCACGCGTCCCCGGTGAGCCCGGTCAACCAGCTCGCGCCGCAGGTCGCGGCCGATCCGGCGGCCCGGGCGGCGGTCGAGCACCGGATGGGCCTGGACCGGCCGCTGGTGACGCAATACCTCGACTACGTCGGCAACGCGCTGCGCGGGGACTTCGGCACCTCGCTGTACGACGGCTCCTCGGTCGCCGACCAGATCGGCCGCGCGCTCCCGATCTCGCTCGAACTCGGGCTGCTCGCCGCGCTCTTCGCGGTGATCCCCGCCACGTTGCTCGGCGCGTGGTCGGTGTTGCGCCGCGGCGGCGTGGTCGATCACGGCACGCGGGTACTGACCGCGGTCGCGATGTCGCTGCCGGGCTACTGGCTCGCCGTGATCGCGATCGTGGTGGTCGGCGACAGCCATCCGGACCTGCTGCCCGGCGCGGGCGGCTTCGTGACCTTCTCCGAGGACCCGGCGACCAACCTGAAGGTGCTCGTGCTGCCCTCGATCGTGCTCGGTCTGGCGACCTTCGCGATGCTCACCCGGTCGTTGCGCGGCGGGCTCGCCGACGCGATGGCCTCCGACCACGCGCTGTTCGCCCGCGCGATGGGCGGCTCGCGGTTGCTGACGCTGCGTCGGGTGGCGCTGCGCGGCGCGCTCGTGCCGACGCTGACGGTGGCCGGTGTGCTCATCGGCGGGCTGCTCTCGGGCACCGTGCTGATTGAGAACGTGTTCCAGATACCCGGGATCGGGCAACTCATGGTCACCGCGTTCCAGCGGCAGGACTACCCGCTGGCGCTCGGCGCGTGCGTCGCGACGTCGGCGATCTTCCTCGTGCTCAATCTCGTGGTCGACCTGCTCTACCCGCTGGTGGATCCGCGCACCCGGGGCGGCGTCACCCGCGGCAGGCTCGGACGCGCCGCGTGAGGGCCCGCCTCCGCATGCCGCGCTGGGGCGTCGCCGGCTGGATCGGCGTCGCGTGCGTCCTGGTGTACCTGCTGATCGCCACCGTCGGCCGGTTGCACGGCGATCCGACCGCGCTGGTCGCCCCGGGGCCCGAGGCACCCTCGCTCGCGCACCCCTTCGGCACCGACCACCTCGGCCGCGACCTGCTCGCGCGCACCGCCGAGGGCGCGTGGACCTCGCTGCTCGTGTGTGTCACCTCGATCGGCTTCGCCGTCGCCGTCGGCGTGCCGCTGGGCGTACTCGCCGGCTACCGGCACGGCGGCCGGCTCGACGGGCTGCTGATGCGCTCGGTGGAAATCCTCCAGGCGCTCCCGCAGTTCGTGTTCGTGATGTTCCTGATCGGCCTGATGGGCACGGCGGACATGCACTTCGGGCCGATCACGATCGGCAACGGGCTGCGCGTCGCGCTCGCGATCGGGCTCGGCTTCGTGCCGTACTTCGCGCGGGTCGCCCGCGCCGCGACGGTGGTCGAGATGCAGGAGGACTACGTCACCAACCTGCGCGGCCTGGGCGTGCCCGCCCGCGAGATCCTGTTCCGCGAGGTCATGGTCAACGTGTGGCCGCCCGTGCTCGGCCAGGCATGCCTGGCGATGGCCATCGCGGTCTTCGCCGAGGGCGGCCTGAGCTTCCTCGGCCTCGGGGTGGCCCCGCCGCAGGCCACCCTGGGCAACCTGATCGCCGACGCCGGCGGCCAGATCATCGGCGGCGACTGGTGGTACGCGACGATGCCCGGCACGGTCCTGGTGCTCGGCATCCTGGGCTTCAACCTGCTCGGCGACACGGTCGGCGGCGGCCGGCCGCGCAGCACCCCGCCCGCGCCGCCCGCCTCGACCCGCCGAGACGCCGGCACCCTCGTTCCGAACCACAGCTCGAACCCGAAGGAGTCACAGTGACGGTGCGTACGGTCGGCCTGAACCGGCGAGGCTTCCTGGGCCTCGCGGCCCTCGCGGCGGCCGGCGGTACGGGCGTGCTCACCGCGTGTTCGAGTTCCTCCAGCAAGGACCGGGTCGCCGACCGGCACAAGGACGGGATCCTGCGGATCGGCGTGGCGTCCGCGCCCAGCAGCCTGAACCCGCTCGACTCCGGCTCCGAGATCACCCGCTGGATCGCCGAGCCGATCATGGAGAGCCTGTACGGGTACGACGCGAAGCTCGCGTCGGTGCCGCTGCTCGCCGACGGCGAGCCGCGGATCAGCGACGACAAGCTGGCCTGGACGATCAAGCTGCGCCAGGGCGTCGTCTGGCACAACGGCGCCCCGTTCACCGCCGCCGACGTCGTGGCCACGCTCGGGCACATGCTCGACCTCGCGGCCGGCAGCGAGTGGATCACCTACATGCTCGGCTACCTCTCGCGGTTCGAGGCGGTCGACGAGCACACCGTGCGCATCGTGCTGAACAAGCCGTACGGCCTGCTCCGTTCGCATCTGACCAACCTGCCCATCACGCACAAGGACTTCGTGACCCGCAAGGACACGATGATGGGCACGGGTCCGTACCGGCTCGACAAGTTCGTGGCCGGCCAGAGCTTCACCCTCTCGCGCTTCGACCGCTACCACGGCGGCCAGTACACCGGCGGCGCCGCGCCCGCGTTCTCCGGTATCGAGTACACGGTCTTCACCGACGCCAACACGCGCGTGTCGAGCCTGCGGCAGGGCAAGGTCGACCTGATCACGACGCCCTCGTTCGCGACGTTCGACACGATCCGCAAGGACAAGTCGCTCGCGCTCGTGCTCACCGAGGCGCCGCTGGACGTGCTCAGCTACGTGATGATGCGCAAGGAGCCGTTCAACGACCCGGACTTTCGCAAGGCGGTCGCGCTGTCGATGGACCGGCAGGGCGTGCTCCAGCGGGTGTACGGCGGCGAGGGCACGATCGGCCAGGGCCCGATCGGACCCGCCGAACTCGGCTACGACGCCGCGCTCAAGCCCTTCCCGCCCGCGCCCGACCTGGCGCAGGCCCGCGCGCTGCTCGCCCGGGCGAAGACGGCCAAGCGCTCGTTCACCGTGACCATCGGCACCAACCAGGGGATCCGCGACATCGCGCAGGTGCTGGTCGCGGGCTGGAAGCAGGTCGGCCTCGACGTCACCATCGAGCAGCTCGCCGGCGGCCCGTGGTCCAACAAGTGGCTGTCGCGCGACTACGACATGCTGATGAACACGTTCTCGTCCGGGTTCACCTCGGGCCCCGCGAACTACCTCACCCTCGCGCCCGCGGGCTCCACCAACGTGCTCTCCTGCGGCTACGTCAACCCCGAGGTGGATCGGCTGATCGACACGATCTGGCAGACCTCGGACCAGGCCGAGCGGGTCGCCGCGCTCGGCCGGGTGGACCGGCTGCTCGCCGAGGACGCGGTGATCACGCCGCCCGTGTACCCCAAGCTCGCGCTCGCCCACCGCGCCGAACTGTCGCCGCCGGTCCCGGAGATGCTGCGGATCAGCCGGCTCGACCCGCAGCACCTGCGGTTCCTGTGATGGCCGGCGCCGCCCCCGCGGCACCGCTGCTGCGGGTGCGCGACCTCGACGTCACCTATCGCGGTACGGACGGCCCGGTGCCCGCCGTGCGCGGGGTGTCGTTCGACGTCGCGCCCGGCGAGATCCTCGGCTTGGTCGGCGAGTCCGGCAGCGGCAAGAGCAGCGTGTGCACCGCGCTGATGGGCCTGCTCCCGGACGGCGCGCGGCGGCGCGCCGCCGGCATCGAGTTCCAGGGCGAGGACCTCGCCGCGATGCGCGAGCGCGCCCTGCGCGGGGTGCGCGGGCGCCGACTCGCGTTCGTGCCGCAGCAGCCGATGACCTCGCTGTCCCCGACCACTCCGGTGGTCCGCCAACTGCGCTGGTACCTGGGCGATCGACTCGACGACGTCGAGGTCCGCGAGACGCTCGCCGGGATCGGCCTGGGCCCGGTCCTGGACCGCCCGCGCGACCTGCCCGGCGGCTTCTCCGGCGGCCAGCTCCAGCGCGTGGTGATCGCGATCGCCGCACTCGCGCACGAGCCCGCGCTGCTGCTCGCCGACGAGCCCACCACGACCCTGGACGCCACCGTGCAGGCGCAGGTGCTGCGGCTGCTGCTCACCCTGCGGGACAAGCTCGGGCTCGCGCTGCTGTACGTCTCGCACGACCTCGCCGTGGTGTCGACCATCTGCGACCGGGTCGGCGTGATGTACGGCGGGCGGCTGGTGGAGACCGCGCCGGTACGGGAGATCTTCGCCGCGCCCCGGCACCCGTACACGCGGGCGCTGATCGCCGCGATGCCGGCCACGACGCCCGCGGATCGGCCGCTGCGCGCGGTGGCGGGCACCGCGGACGGCGCGAACCTGCTGCCCGGCTGCCCGTTCGCGCCGCGCTGCCCCCTCGTGTCGCAGGTGTGCCGCGAGCGGATGCCCGAGTCGTCCCGGCACGGGGCGAGCGACGTGCGGTGCCACGCGGTCGACCGGGAGGACGCGCCGTGACCGCCCTGCTGAGCGTGCGCGAACTGACCCGCCGGTTCACCCTGCCCCGGCCGTTCGGCCGGCGGACCGAGCCGCGCGTGGTGCACGCGGTGGAGGATGTCTCGTTCGAGGTGGCGCCCGGCGAAGTGCTCGCGATCGTCGGCGAGTCCGGCTCGGGCAAGACCACCGTCGCGCGTGTGCTCGCCGGCCTGGACGCCGCGACCGCAGGCACCGTGGCCCTGGCGGGCCGGGAACTGGCCGCCGTCCGCACCCCCGCCGACCAGCGCCTGGTCCAACTCGTCACGCAGAATCCGCGCGCCGCGTTCAACCGCCGCCGCTCGCTGCGGCACGCGCTGTACCAGCCGCTGCGGGTGCACGGCCTGGGCGCGGACCGGGCCGAGCGGGACGCGCTCGTGCTCGACATGGTCGAGCGGGTCGGCCTGACGGCGGATCACCTGGACCGACTGCCCAGCGACGTCAGCGGCGGCGAACTCGCGCGCCTGGTGCTGGCCCGCGCGTTGCTGGTGCGCCCGCGGGTGCTGGTCCTGGACGAGCCCACCGCGAGTCTGGACGCGAGTGTCAAGGCGACGGTGGTCGAGCTGCTGCTGCGGCTGCGCACCGAGCTCGACCTCGGCATCGTGCTGATCACGCACGAGATCGACATCGCGCGCCGGCTCGCCGACCGCGCGGCGGTGATGTATCTGGGCCGGATCGTCGAGATCGGCCCGGCGGACCGGGTGCTGTCCGGCCCCCGGCACCCGTATCCGCGGATGCTGCTGGCGAGTGTGCCGGTGCCGGATCCGAAGCGGGTCGGACCGGCGAGCGCGGAGTCGCTGGGAGAGGGCATCGTCGGCGAGGTGCCGTCGGCGCTCGCGCCGCCGCCGGGCTGCGCCTACCACCCGCGCTGCCCGTTCACGACCGACGTGTGCCGAACCGAGCGCCCGCTCGCCGAACCGACGGGCGACGGGTCGGTCGCGTGTCATCATCCGCGGTGACGGACAGGTCCGGCCCGGTCCGGTCTAGGCCGGTATCGGTGCCGCCGTCGGGCGCAGCAGGCGGCCGCTGACGATTTCCGGGGTGATCCGGAAGAACCGGTGCGGGTGGCCGGAGTCCCAGGACCTGGGCAGCAGCTCGGCCAGGTGCCCGGCGTCGTCCGGGCGGTCGACGCGCATGACCCGGCCGGTGACCGTGACGGTCCAGCCGGTGTACTCGCGCGTGTCGTAGTCGTCGGCCTCGAACGCGCACACGCAGTCGTGCAGCGCGGCGTGCACCCGCTGGTCGGAGACCAGCCGGAAGGCGAGCGTGCCGTTGTCGAAGCGGAAGTGCACGGGGAGGATCGCCGGCAGCGCGTCGAGCGAGAAGACGACCCGGCCGATCGGCACCGAGGCCATCAGGGCGAGCGCCGCCTCGGAGGTGAGGTCCTCCAGCACCCGGGGGTATCGATTCGTGTCGTCCTGCATGCCACCAGCGTGCCGTGCTCCGACCGACCTGAGCAGGGGCCAAAGTCCCGGATCGTCGGACCGGCGGTGTCGGCGCCGCGGCGCTGTCGGGTCGCCGCCGGGTCGGTGCCGTGTCGAAGGTCCGCGCATTCGGGTATCGATTCGGTGTACGGCGGCGTGTCGGCGCGCACCCGCTATCCTCCCGGGTATTCCGCAAATCCGGAAAGTTGATCAACATTTCGCCGGCCACTCGCTTTATCGACCTCACTTGGTCCATTGCGCACGGATAATCGCCCGACTCCTCATGCGGAAGGCGGAACTCCGCACTACTCCGCAAGGAGGGGACGCGGGTCGCGAAACCTCCCAAGGTGCCCGGAAACCGCCGGGGCACGCCGGACGTCCTGAGTGGTACGGGGATCGTCGGGGGCGCGCGAGAGGTTCGCGGTGATAACAAAAGTGTTTCGCGAAGGAAAAGTCCGGGTGAGCTATGACACGCGTGTTCTCGGTGCTTGATCGATCCGACTTCGATCGGGCAAGCTGAACCGTCAGACCGACCGGGACGGCACAAATTCCTGGCCAACTGTAATGTTGGGGATGTTTTCGGGGGCCCAGGGAGAGATATGGGGAGTGATTCCCGCGGTCTTGAGCGCGCGCCCGGCGACGCGCGCGACGACGACTCGCCGGGCATCGACGCCGCGGTCATCGACCCGGGCGTGGTCATGGGCCAGGCGAGCCACGAGAACTTTCCCGTCGCGATGGGAATCCTCGGCCCCGGCCGCCGACGGCACCTGCTGGCCGTCTACGGCTTCGCGCGGCTCGTGGACGACATCGGCGACGAGGCCGAGGGGGACCGGGTCGCGCAGCTCGACGCCTTCGAGCGGGACCTGCGTCGGGTGTACGACGGCACCCCGAAGCTGGAGGTGCTGCGCCGGCTGCAACCGAGCGTGCGCGAGCTCGATCTGCCGATCGAACCCTTCCTGGACCTGATCGAGGCGAACCGGCAGGACCAGGTGGTGCGCCGATACGCGACTTACGCCGACCTGGCCGACTACTGTGCGCTGTCGGCCAACCCCGTCGGCCGGATCGTGCTGCACGTCTTCGGCCGGGCCACCGACGAGCGGATCGCGCGCTCCGACGAGATCTGCACCGCGCTGCAGATCGTCGAGCACCTCCAGGACGTCGTCGAGGACCTCGGGGAAGACCGGATCTACCTCCCCAAGGAGGACATGGACCGGTTCGGCGTCGGTGAGGCCGACCTCGCCGCGAGCCGCGCCGCGCCCGCGGTCCGGCGCCTGGTCGCCTACGAGGCACATCGCGCGACGCTGCTGCTGCGCTCGGGCGCACCGCTCGCGGGGACACTGCGAGGGCGCGAACGCCTTGCGATCGCCGGATTCGTGGCCGGTGGAAGAGCGGCCGTCGCCGCGATCAAGGACGTCGGCTTCGACGTCCTGGCCCATCGGGCGAAGCCCGGCAAGGCCGCCCTGCTGCGCGAGCTGTCCGGCGTACTGGTACGAAAGAGGTAAAAGGGGAACCATGGACGTCGACGCTTCGTATGCGTATTGCGAGCGCCTGACCCGTAATCAGGCGCGCAACTTCTACTACGGCATCCGGTTGCTGCCCGAACCCAAGCGCCTCGCGCTGAGCGCCGTGTACGCCTTCGCACGAGAGATCGACGACATCGGCGACGGCGACCTGCCGGCGGATCGCAAGGTCGCGGAACTGGCCCGGATGCGCAAGCAGCTCAAGGATCTGACGGCGGATCGGGATCCGGTCGCCGCGGCGCTCGCCGATGCCGCGACCCGGTTCCCGATCCCGCTGGCGGCGCTCGACGAGCTGATCGACGGCGTCGAGATGGACGTGCGCGAGACCGCGTACGAGACCTTCGACGAGTTGCGGGTCTACTGCCGCTGCGTCGCGGGCACCGTGGGTCGGCTCTCGCTGGGCATCTTCGGCTCGCGCGACTCGCTGCGCGCGCCCGACCTCGCCGACACGCTCGGCATCGCGCTCCAGATCACCAACATCCTCCGCGACATCAAGGAGGACAAGGACAACGGTCGCGTCTACCTGCCCCGCGAGGACCTGGCCAAGTTCGGCCTCGAGGACGCCTGGCACAAGGACGGCCGGTTCACCCAGAGCGCGGCCTTCGACGACCTCGTCCGGTTCGAGGGCGAACGCGCCGAGCAGCTCTTCGAGCGGGGGCTGACCCTGCTCCCGCTGCTGGACCGGCGCAGCGCCGCCAGCACCGGAGCGATGGCCGGCATCTACCGGCGGCTGCTGACCAGGATCCTGGAGGAGCCCGGCCAGGTGCTCATGGGGCGGCTGTCGCTGCCGAACTGGGAGAAGGCCGAGATCGCCGCGCGCGCACTGGCCGGCCTCCCGGTCGGCGCGCACTCGCCGCTCGCGCGCAGGCGGTGAGCGCACGACGATGACCGGCCGACGGCCGGAGCGACACGCCGGTCGCAGGGGCCGGTACAGGGATTGATCAGTGGGTACGGAGCAAGGCATGAGCGCACGCATGGTGGTGATCGGGGGCGGCCTGGCGGGCATCACCGCCGCGCTGACCGCCGCCGACGCCGGCGTCGAGGTCACGCTCCTCGAGGGCCGGCCCAGGCTCGGGGGCGCGACGTTCTCGCTGCGCCGCGACGACATGTGGCTGGACAACGGGCAGCACGTCTTCCTGCGCTGCTGCACGGAATACATCTCCTTCCTGGAGCGGATCGGCAGCGCCGACAAGGTCTACCTCCAGCCCCGCCTGGACGTGCCCGTGCGGACCACGTGGGGGACCCGGACCCGGCTGACCCGGTCCGCGCTGCCGGCGCCGTTCCACCTGTCCTCGGCACTCGCCCGCTACCCGCTGCTGACCATGGCCGGCCGGGCCAGGGTCGGCCTCGCGGCCCTCGCGCTGCGTCGCCTGGACCCCACCGACCCGGCCCTGGACGAACTCACCTTCGCCGCGTGGCTCGACCGGTTCGGGGTCACCGCCCGCGAGCACGAGGCGATGTGGGACCTGATCGGGATCGCGACGCTCAACCTGCCCGCGACCGAGGCCTCGCTCGGGATGGCCGTCAAGGTCTTCCGCACCGGCGTGCTCGACCGCAACGACGGCGCCGACATCGGGTGGAGCCTGGTCCCGCTCCAGGAGCTGCACGGCGACGCCGCGACCCGCGCCCTGGCGCGCGCGGGTGTACGGGTGCGCCTGCGGGCCCGCGTGGACGCGCTCGACACGTGCGCGGACGGCTTCACGATCGCCGCGGACGGCGAACGCATCGAGGCCGACGCGGTCGTACTCGCGGTACCGCACTACGACGCGGCGCGGCTGCTGCCCGCGGGCGCGCTGCTCCTGGAGGGCGTCCGCGCCGACCCGACCCTGCTCGCCGGACTGGGCACGTCGCCGATCGTGAACCTGCACGTCGTCTACGATCGCCCCGTGCTGGACGTGCCGCTCGCCGCCGGCATCGGCGGCCCGGTCCAATGGATGTTCGACCGCAGCGCCGGACACGGACTCGAAGCGGGCCGCTACGTCGCCGTCTCGCTGTCCGCGGCGGGTCACGAAATCGACCTGACGAGCGCGCAACTGCGGGATAGGTTCGTCCCGGAGCTGGCCCGGGTGCTGCCCGCGGCCGGGGACGCGCGGATCGAACGGTTCGTCGTCACCAAGGAGCGGGCGGCGACCTTCCGCCCCGCCCCCGGTTCGGGACGGCTCCGCCCCGGCCCCCGTACCGCGATTCCCGGCCTCGCCCTGGCCGGAGCGTGGACCGCCACCGGATGGCCCGCGACGATGGAGGGCGCCGTTCGCAGCGGCCGCTCCGCCGCTCACGAGGCCCTCCCGCATCTCGGCCGCACCCGTGCCATCCCGGAGAGGACGACGCCGCTATGACGCTCGCCGACGCATCGATCGCCCCCGCCGTGCTCGATCGCGCGCGCGAGGCGAGCCGCCCCGCGCTGCGCGTCGCGACCGCCCGACTCGAGCCGCCCCTGGCCCGCGTGGCCGCGTACCACATGGGGTGGGCCGACGAGGCGGGTCGCGAACTGCCCGGCAACGGAGGCAAGGCGCTGCGCCCCGCCCTCGCGCTGCTCTCGGCGGAGGCGGTCGGCGCGCCGACCGGGATCGGCGTTCCCGGCGCCGTCGCGGTCGAGCTCGTGCACAACTTCTCGCTGATCCACGACGACCTCATGGACGGCGACGAGGAGCGGCGACACCGGCCCACCGCGTGGAAGGTCTTCGGCCCCGGCCTCGCCGTGCTCGCCGGCGACGGCCTGCTCGTGCTCGCCGAACAGGTCCTGATGGACGCCGACGACGCCGACGGCGACCGGGCCGCCCGCCTGCTCACCGAGGCCACCGCACGGCTCATCGACGGCCAGTCCCAGGATCTGTCCTTCGAGGCCCGACTCGACGTCACCGTCGACGAGTGCCTGACGATGGCGGGCAACAAGACCGGGGCCCTGCTCGCCTGCTCGTCCGCGATCGGGGCGGCCCTCGCGGGCGCCGACGAGCGCACCGTGCAGGCGCTGTACGGCTTCGGGCACCACCTCGGCGTCGCCTTCCAGGCCGTCGACGACCTGCTCGGAATCTGGGGACGCCCCGAGATCACCGGCAAACCGGCCTGGAACGACCTGCGCCGGCGCAAGAAGTCCGTGCCCGTCGTCGCCGCCCTCTCGAGCGACACGGCGGCAGGACGCGAGCTGGCGCGCATCTACACCGACGAAGGACCGCGCAACGAGGAGGGACTCGCGCTGGCCGCACGCCTCGTCGAGGAAGCGGGCGGCCGGGCCCGCACCGAGGCCGAGGCGTCACGGCACCTGGAGCAGGCCATGGCCCGCCTGGATTCCCTGGACGTCCCGCAAGGTACCTATACGGACCTGACCTCTCTCGCGGCCTTCACCACCACTCGGGAGTTGTGAACAGATGACAGTGACCGTCCCAGCGGGAATCGACGACGTCGACGACGACAGGGTCAGGGACGCGCTCGACAAGGCCGTCGCACATCTGATGGAGCTTCAGGACGATGCGGGCTGGTGGAAAGGCGAGCTCGAGACCAATGTGACGATGGACGCCGAGGACATGCTCTTCCGGGAGTTCCTCGGCATCCGCACCGCCGAACAGACCGAGGCCGGCGCCCGCTGGATCCGCGCCAACCAGCGCGAGGACGGCACCTGGGCGACGTTCCACGGCGGTCCCGGCAACCTGTCCGTCACGGTCGAGGCGTACGTCGCGCTCAAGCTCGCCGGCGACGACCCGAACGCCAAACACATGGCCGCCGCGGCGGAATTCATCCGCAGCGGCGGCGGGATCGCGAACACCCGCGTGTTCACCCGGTTCTGGCTCGCGTTCTTCGGCTGGTGGTCGTGGGACGACCTGCCGGTGCTGCCGCCGGAGATCATCTTCCTGCCCAAGTGGTTCCCGCTCAACGTCTACGACTTCGCGTGCTGGGCCCGGCAGACCATCGTGCCGCTGACCATCGTCAGCTCGCTGCGCCCGGTGCGGCCCGCGCCGTTCGGGCTCGCCGAACTGCGCCCCACCGGCGCGGTGCGCGCCCGAGTCGAGGCCGACGACCCGTGGTCGAAGGCGTTTCGCGCGCTCGACGCCGGGCTGCACCAATACCAGAAGCACCCGATCAAGCCGATCCGGCAGGCCGCGCGCCGCAAGGCCGTGCAGTGGATCATCGAGCGCCAGGAGGCCGACGGCGGCTGGGGCGGCATCCAGCCGCCGTGGGTCTACTCGCTGATCGCGCTGCGCCTGATGGGCTATCCGCTCAACCACCCCGTGATGGCGCAGGGCATCAAGGGCCTGGACGGGTTCACGATCGTGGACACCGACGAGGACGGCGAGCTGCGGCGCCGGTTCGAGGCGTGCCAGTCGCCGGTGTGGGACACCGGACTGACCCTGGTCGCGTTGCGCGACGCGGGCGTTCCGGCCGCGGACCCGAGGGTGGTCAAGGCCGCCGAGTGGCTGATGGACGAGGAGGTCCGCGAGGTCGGCGACTGGGCCGTGCGTCGGCCCGACCTGGAACCCGGCGGCTGGGCCTTCGAGTTCGCCAACGACTACTACCCGGACACCGACGACACCGCCGAGATCGTGATGGCCCTGCGGTACGCCGACCACCCGGACGGCGCGCGCAAGGACGCGGTCCTGGACCGGGCCGAGCGGTGGACCGCCGGGATGCGCAGCAAGGACGGCGGCTGGGGCGCGTTCGACGCCGACAACGTCAGCACGCTCCCGCTCAAGCTGCCGTTCTGTGATTTCGGCGCGGTCACCGACCCGCCGTCGGCCGACGTGACCGCGCACATCGTGGAGATGCTCGCGGACGGCGGCGCGCGCTACAGCTCGTACGTCGTGGACGGCGTCAAGTGGCTGATGGACCATCAGGAGGCCGACGGTTCGTGGTTCGGCCGCTGGGGCGCGAACTACATCTACGGCACCGGCGCTGTGGTGCCGGCCCTGGTGACGGCCGGCGTGGACCCGCGGCACGCGGCGATCCGGCGCGCGGTGCGCTGGCTGGCGGCCCGGCAGAACCCGGACGGCGGCTGGGGCGAGGACCTGCGCAGCTACGATCAGGCCCAGGCGTGGTCGGGGCGCGGCGATTCGACCGCGTCGCAGACCGCGTGGGCGCTGCTCGCGCTGCACGCGGCGGGCGAGTTCGGGGAGGTCGCGCAGCGTGGCATCACGTGGCTGACCGACCATCAGAACGCGCTCGGCGGTTGGGACGAGCCGCAGTTCACCGGCACCGGCTTCCCCGGCGACTTCTACATCAAGTACCACATGTACCGGCTCGTCTTCCCCGTGATGGCGCTCGGCCGGTACGCCAAGACGACAGGCTGATCCATGCCCCTGATGGTGGTCACCCCGCTGCGGCTCGAGATGCGCGCGGCCGAAGCGGGGCTGATGGGCGCGTTCAACGTGCGCGTGGTGCGCTCGGGGATGGGACCGGACAAGGCTCGCGCTCGTGCGCGGGCCTTGTCCGCGCTCCCGGCCGAGGCGTACGGCTCGCTGGCGGTCGCCGGCTTCGGCGCGGGCGTGGGCGAGGGCGTGGACGTCGGCGACGTGGTGGTGGCCTCCGAGGTGCGCGGTCCCGACGGGACCGTGGTCGAACTGCCGACCTCGCCCATCCTGTTGGAGTGGATGCGTCGGGTCTCGCCGAAGCTGAGGCTGCATCACGGTCCGATCGAGACCGTGGACAAACTGGTCAAGGGTCGGGCCCGGCAGGCGCTGCGCGAGCGCGGCGTGCTGGCGGCGGACATGGAGTCCGTGCACCTGCTCGCGGCGGTCGGCGCTCGGCCGGCCGGGGTCGTGCGGGTGATCACCGACACCCCGGAGCGCGAACTCCTGCGGCCCCGGCTGCTGGTGGACGGTTTCCGGGCGTTCAGGACGCTGCGCCACGCGACCCCGGCCCTGCTTGACTGGGCCAACGACGAGCGAACCAAGTCAGGAGGTACGGCGGGCCATGACGTTCGACCTGGGTGAGACGTACGAGGAGTACGCGGACCGCAGCTTCGAGCTGCACGCGAAGCACCTCAACCCGCAACTCCCGCGCGTGCTGCGGACAATCGGCATGGACCGCGACTACGTCCGCGCCGCGGGCCCGTACCTGTACGACGACAAGGGCGATCGGTACCTGGATTTCCTGTCCGGGTTCGGCACCTACGGCGTGGGCCGGCACCATCCCGTGGTGCGCAAGGCGATGCAGGACGTGATCGCCCTCGACCTGCCCGACATCGTGCACTTCCACACCCCGCCGCTGGCCGCCGCGCTGGCCGACCGGCTGCTCGCGCGGGCGCCGGGCCTGGACCGGGTGTACTTCTGCAACAGCGGCACCGAGGCGGTCGAGGCCGCGCTCAAGTTCGCCCGCTTCGCCACCGGGCGGCGCCGGATCGTCTACATCGACCACGCCTTCCACGGGCTGACCACCGGCGCGCTGTCGGTCAACGGCGCGGCCGAGTTCCGCAAGGGGTTCGAGCCGCTGCTGCCCGACGTGGGCATCAAGCTGGGCGATCTGGACGCGCTGGCCCGGGAGTTGAAGCGCGGCGACGTCGCGGCGCTGATCATCGAGCCGATCCTGGGCAAGGGCGTGCACGTGCCACCGCCCGGCTGGTTGGCCGCCGCGCAGAAGCTGCTGCGCGAGCACGGCGCGCTGCTGATCGCGGACGAGGTGCAGACCGGGATGGGTCGCACCGGGAAGTTCTTCGCGTACCAGTGGGAGGACGGCGTCGAGCCGGACATCGTCACGGTCGCGAAGGCGCTGTCCGGCGGTTACGTGCCGATCGGCGCGACGCTGGCCCGCGACTGGGTGTTCAAGAAGGTCTACTCGACGATGGACCGCGTGCTGGTGCACGACTGCACCTTCGGCGGCAACAACCAGGCGATGGCGGCGGGTCTGGCCACCCTGGCGGTCCTGGACGACGAGGACCTGATCGGCAACTGCGCGCGGATGGGCGACGCGTTCGTCGCCGGGCTGACCCCGCTGATCGACAAGTACGAGCTGTTCGCGCAGGTGCGCGGGCGCGGCCTGATGATCGGCCTGGAGTTCGGCAAGCCGCGCTCGCTCAAGCTGCGCGCGGGCTGGACGGCGCTGCAGGCGGCCCGGCACGGGCTGTTCGCGCAGATGGTGGTGGTGCCGATGTTCCAGCGGCACCGGGTGCTGACCCAGGTCGCGGGCGATCACATGGACGTGATCAAGCTGCTGCCGCCGTATGTGATCGGCCAAGACGACGTGGACCACTTCGTCGCGGGCTTCGTGGACGTGATGGACGACGCGCACAAGGGCACCGGGCTGATGTGGGACTTCGGCCGGACGCTGATCAAGCAGGCGATGACCAACCGCTGAGAGCCCCTGTCGCTATGGCCCCTTCCCCCTGCTGCTGTTAAGTTGCTGGAGTCAATCAACTTAATGGCGCAGGGGGTTTGCCATGTCCGATGTCGGGCCGGTCGAGCCGGGGGCGGTCGATCTGATGATCGGCTTCCCAAGTGCACAGGCCAAGAGCCACTACGACTTCCTCAAGCCGCAGCTTCGCGACGCGGAGAGCGGCACGATGGAGTTCCCCGCCGAGTACATGTTCAAGGGCGTGCCGAACCACCTCGACGAGGGCGTCGACCCGGTCGCGGTGACGCTCGGTCAAATGGACGCGTGCGGCGTCGAGATCGGGCTCGTGGGCCTGGGCGAGACCGCCCTGCGCGCGATCGCCGAGCACCCGACCCGGTTCCGGCCCACTCTGGAGGTGGACCCCAACGAGATCACCGCCGGGGTCCGGCGGATCCGGCAGGCGCACGACGAGCACGGCATCGTCGCGGTGACCACTTTCCCGGCGGGCTGCAATCCGCAGGTGCCGGTGAGCGATCGGCGCTACTACCCGATCTACCAGACGTGCATCGACCTCGACATCCCGATCGTGTCCAACGCGGGTATCGCCGGCCCACGCGTGCCCTCCGCGTGCCAGGACGTCATGCACTTCGATCAGGTCTGTTACGACTTCCCGGAGCTGCGGATCGTGATGCGGCACGGCGCCGAGCCGTGGGAGGACCTCGCGGTCAAGCTCATGCTCAAGTGGCCGGGGCTGTACTACATGACCTCGGCGTTCGCGCCGAAGTACTACCCGAAGGCGATCGTCGACTACGCGAACACGCGCGGCGCCGACAAGGTGATGTACGCGGGCTACTACCCGATGGGCCTGTCCCTGGAGCGGATCTTCCGCGAGCTGCCGAACGTGCCGTTCAAGCCCGAGGTGCGGGCGAAGTTCCTGCGGGAGAACGCCATGCGGGTCTTCAAGCTGGGCGGGGAGTGAGGGCGGTGGCTGCCGTGGCCCCGGTGACCTCCGCGACTTCCGCGACGGACCGCCGTTACACGATCATCTCGGCGGACGGGCACGCCGGTGCCGGGATGGACACCTACCGCGAGTTCCTGGACCCGGCGTGGCGCGACGAGTTCGACGCGTGGCGGGACAGGTACCGGAATCCGTTCCGTGACCTCCAGGGGGATCGGCGGACCCGCAACTGGGACGACGACCGGCGGATCGCCGAGCTGGAGGCGGACGGGATCGTCGCCGAGGTGGTGTTCCCCAACACCGTCCCGCCGTTCTTCCCCACCGGGCAACTGCTCGCGCGGCCGCCGTCGGAACGCTCGTACGCCCGGCGCCTCGCCGGGATCCGGGCGCACAACCGGTGGCTGGCCCAGTGGTGCGGCGGCGCGAACTCCGTTCGTCGGGCGGGACTTGCCCAGGTGTTCCTGAACAACATCGACGACGCGATCGCGGAAGCGGTGTGGGCCCGGGAGAACGGGCTCGCGGGCATCCTGATCCCGACCACGCCGCCGGACGTGGCCGGCATCCTGCCGCTGTACGCGCCGGAGTGGGACCGGTTGTGGGAGGTCTGCCAGGACCTGGAGTTGGCGGTGGTCAACCACGGGGGATCGGGCAGCCCGGACTACGGGCCCTACCCCGCCTCGACGTTCCTGTGGATCGCCGAGGCCACGCTGTTCTCCCGCCGGCCGCTGACCCACATGCTGCTGTCGGGGGCGTTCGCGCGCTTTCCCCGGCTGAAGTTCGCGATCACCGAGCAGGGCGCGGCCTGGATCCCGCCGGTGCTGCGGCAGTTGGACGGCTACCACGCGCAGATGGCGTCCGGTCGGATCGGTGAGCTCAAGTACACCGAGGCCGACCGGCTGCCCGAGCCGCCGAGCGCCTACTTCGCCCGCAACTGTCGGGTCGGCGCGAGCTTCCCGTCGCCGACCGAGGCGGCGGCCCGGCACGAACTGGGCGTGGACCGGTACATGTGGGGCGCGGACTACCCGCACGACGAGGGCACCTACCCGTACACGCGGGAGGCTCTGCGCCGTTCGTTCCACGACGCCTCGCCCGCCGAACTGCGCGCGATCCTGGCCGGCAACGCGGCCGACCTGTACGGGTTCGACCTGGCGGCGCTGGACGCGCTCGCGGCGCGGGTCGGGCCGACCCACGCGGAGATCGCCGAGCCGCTGGAGGCGCTGCCGGCGGACAGCAACAGCCCGGCGTTCACCCGGCCCTGACGCCGGGTCGGCGACACCTCGGCGACACCTCGGCGACTTCCCTCGGCGACCCCGTCCAGCGACCCCTTCAGCGACCCAGGACGTGGCCGCCGCTGACGTTGACGAACTCGCCGCAGATGTAGCCGGCTTCGGGGGAGGCGACGAACACGACCGCCGCGGCGACGTCCTCGGGCCGGCCCACGCGCTTGACCAGGGTGGTCTCGGCCCGGCGGGCGTGCTCGGCGGCGTCCTGGACCATGTCGAAGGCGAACTCGGTGTCGGCGATGTAGCCCGGGATCACCACGTTGGCGGTGATGCCGTCGGGGCCGACCCGGGTGGCGAGGGTGTGGTTCCAGGTGTGGATCGCGGCCTTCGCGGCGCCGTACGCGTTGTTGCCGCGCAGGCCCGCGGTCGAGCCGATCGACACGATCCGTCCGCCCGGGCGGGCCAGCCGGGGAAGCGGCGCCTCGGTCAGCAGCACGGCGGGCAGCACGATGTGGTCGTACATCCGGCGCCAGTGGTCGGCGATCGCGGCCAGGCCCGGCTCGGTCGGCAGCGGCATGCGCTGACCGGCGTTGTTGACCAGGACGTCCACGTGTTCGGGCAGCTCCGCGCGGGCGCGCTCGACCGCGTGCGGGTCGGTCAGGTCCAGGGCCAGCGCGGCGCCGCCGATCTCCTTCGCCACCGCCGCGATCGGTTCGGGTCGGCGGCCGAGCACGGTCACGTGGTCCCCGCGGTCGGCGAACGCGCGCGCGATGGCCCGTCCGATCCCGCTGCCGCCCCCGCTGACCACCACGAAACGCCTTGTGCCCATGGTTCGTTGCCTCCTTCGACGTGTCGGCGATCCTACGAGCGCGGACGCACTGCGATCGGGCCGTAACGATGTGATGACGGGCACGTGTGCGCCCCGGCGGTCGGAATGCCGACCACGTGAGCATTGATGGTTGGCGAGGTCGCGGCTAGAGTCGCGCAACCGAATTGCCGCACGTGCGCTCCCTGGAGAACGATCATGGTGGAACAGAAGAACGACGAGTTCATCGAGCCCTCGCCCGAGGAGATCGTCCTCTTCACCAAGGAGCACGTCTCACAGATGGAGCAGTCGGACGGTGACGACGTCTGGCACCTGGCGGGGATGAACCACGTCCTGCTGCACACCGTCGGCCGCAAGAGCGGCAGGCTGCACAAGGTCGCGCTGCCGTTCTGGGCGGACGAGGACGGCCACCGCATCGTGGTCGGGTCGTTCGCGGGCGCGGCAAAGCACCCGTCGTGGTACGTGAACCTGACCGACCGCACGGCCAACCCGCAGTTGCTCGTGCGCGTCCAGGGCGCCACGTTCTGGAGCACCGCCGAGATCCTCGACGGCGACGAGTACACCAAGACGTGGGCCGGCCTCACCGCCGACCGCGACTACTACAACAACTACCAAACCCGCACCACCCGCCGCATCCCCCTGATTCGCCTCCCGGAGACGACCCTGATCGCCCGCCGGGGCTGACGAGGCATCAGAACCCATCGACGCGAGGGACCTTCGTCACACGAGACGACTCCGTCGAGCGTGAGCACGTCCCGGATGTGGCGCTGTCAGCGGTACAGCGGAGCGACCGACGTCGCGACGAACGCCCTGGCGGCGCGCATCCTTGCCGCAGTCGACGACGCCCAATCCGGTCGCGTCGCCTCCGGTCACGCCGATCACCCCTGGTCCCGAGTCGAATCGGCGTCGCGCCGCCGCGAGAAGGCCGCGTCGAAGGACACGCTCGGCGGGTCGAAGTCGAAGTCGCGCAGTCGGGCGAGCGCCTCCGGGGCGCCGCGCAGCCGGTCCATCCCGGCGTCCTCCCACTCGATCGAGATCGGCCCGGTGTAGCCGATCGCGGTGAGCGTGCGGAAGATCGCCTCCCACGGGGCGTCGCCGCGGCCCGCCGACACGAAGTCCCAGCCGCGGCGCGGGTCGCCCCACGGCAGGTGCGAGCCGAGCCGGCCGGTGCGGCCGTCGAACCGGGTCTTGGTGTCCTTGCAGTCCACATGCAGGATGTGGTCCTTGAAGTCGAGCAGGAACTGCACGGGGTCGATCTGTTGCCAGATCATGTGGCTCGGGTCGAAGTTGAGCCCGAACGCGGGATGCCCATCGATCGCGTCGAGCGTCGCGGCCGTCGTGTAGTGGTCGTACGCGATCTCGCTCGGGTGCACTTCGAGGGCGAACCGCACGCCGCACTCCGCGAACACGTCCAGGATCGGCGTCCACCGAGCCGCGAACTCCGCGTAGCCGGCGGCGATCCGGGCGGCCGGCACCGGCGGGAACATGGCCACGGTGTGCCAGATCGGCGAGCCGGTGAAGCCGATCACGGTGTCCACGCCGAAGGCGCGGGCCGCCCGCGCGGTCGCGATCATCTCCTCGGCGGCGCGGCCCCGCACGCCCTCGGGGTCGCCGTCGCCCCACACGTGCGCGGGCAGGATCGCCTCGTGCCGCTCGTCGATCACGTGGTCGCAGACCGCCTGCCCGACCAGGTGGTTCGAGATCGCCCAGCAGGAGAGGCCGTATCGCTTGAGCAGCGCGTGCCGGCCGGCCACGTAGTCGGGCTCGGCGAGGGCGCGCCGGACCTCGAAGTGGTCGCCGGAGCAGGCGATCTCCAGGCCGTCGTAGCCCCACTCGGCGGCGAGCCGGGCCACCTCCTCGAGCGGAAGATCGGCCCACTGGCCGGTGAACAGGGTGAACGGGCGACTCATATGGTGCTCCTCTCGAAGGTACGCGTCGATTCGCCGGCCTCCGGGACGTCCTGCCGGGTGCCGTGACCGGTGCTGGGCAGCGCCGCGTCGAGCGCGAGCCGGCCCTGGAGACCGGCGGTGAAGTCGGGCAGGAGCGGCACCCCGAAGTGCCGGGCGACGGTGTGCCAGGCGTGGGTGTGCGCTCTGCCCATGAAGCCGTGGCCGACCATCCCGACGCCGATCCGCCGTTGTCCCGCCACGACTTCCTCCAGGGCTCGCCCATCACCGGACCGATCCTGCGTTCGGTCCGTGCCGGCCTCGCGTTCAAGGAAGCTTCGAGCACCCGTCAGTTGTGCGCAATACGGTTGGAACTTATTTCCGATCTGGACATAAGTCTGAACGCCTCGTAGTGTGACGGATGATGACGGATCGTCAGATAGGACGCTCGGAGGGGTAGTGCAGGGACGCCGAGAGCTCGAGGGCATGAGCACGCTGGTGACACTCGTCGGAAGCGGGCGGGCGACGACCCGAACCGAGTTGGCGGCGGCCACCGGGGTCTCCCGGACCACCGTCACGCAGCGGATCGGCCGACTGATCGACCTGGGCCTGTTGATCGAGCACGGCAACGGCCGCTCGGACGGCGGTCGGCCGCCGACGATGCTGTCGGTGGACCCGGCGGCCGGCGTGCTGCTCGCCGCCGACCTCGGCGCCACGCACTGCCTGCTGGCGGTCTCCGACCTCGGCGGCAACACGCTGCTGCGGGCGGGGTCCGACATCGACATCGACGCGGGCCCCACCGCCGTCCTGCGGCACGTCCGCGAGGGCTTCGACCAACTCCTCGCCGGGGTCCGCCGGCCCGCCGCGGACGTGCGCGGGATCGGGATCGGGGTGCCGGGTCCGGTCGAGTTCTCCACCGGGACGGTGGTGCGTCCGCCGATCATGTCCGGCTGGGACGGCGCGTGTGTGCCCGAACTGCTCGGCGGCTTCCCGGGCGTGCCGATCCTGGTCGACAACGACGTCAACGTGATGGCGCTGGGCGAGCACCGGCACCACCGCGACGTGGCCAACCTGCTCTACATCAAGATCGGCACCGGGATCGGCTGCGGGATCGTCACCGCCGGCCGTCTCTACCGCGGTACCGACGGCGCGGCCGGCGACATCGGGCACATCCGGCTGCCCGGCCACGAGAACACCGTGTGCCATTGCGGCAAGACCGGCTGTGTCGAGGCGGTCGCCTCGGGGGCCGCGCTCGTGCGCGAACTACGGGCGCAGGGACTGGATGTGACCAACAGTCGGGACATCGCCCGACTGGCCCTGGAGGGCAACGCCACCGCGCGCCGCGCGGTCCGGATCGCCGGGCGCCGGCTCGGCGAGGTGCTCGCGGCGGTGGTGAGCTTCCACAACCCGGGCCGGATCGTGATCGGCGGCGCGTTCGACGCCCTCGCCGAGGACCTGCTCGCCGAGATCAAGGCGGTCGTCTACCGCGGCGTGCTGCCGCTGGCGACCCGTTCGCTGCGGATCGAGGCGGGCGCGCTCGGCGATCAGGCCGCGATCGTCGGCGCGACCGCGCTCGCGCTCGAACACGCGCTGTCCCCGGCCGGATTGGCGCCGCTGCTCAATTGACCAGCAGCTTCTTCTGTACCTTGCCCATCGCGTTACGGGGCAGTTCGGCGACGAACACCACGCGTCGCGGGCGCTTGTGCGCGGACAGCCCGCGGGCGACGTGGTCGATCAGCTGACGCTCGCTCACCTCGCCGTCGCACACCACGTAGGCGACGATCTCCTGGCCCAGGTCGGCGTGCGGGGCGCCGACCACGGCCGCCTCGCGGACCGCCGGGTGGGTGAGCAGCGCGCCCTCGACCTCACCCGCGCCGACCCGGTAGCCGCCGGTCTTGATCAGGTCGGTGGAGGCCCGGCCGACGATCCGGTGCCAGCCGTCGGCGCCGATCGCCGCGACGTCGCCGGTGCGGAACCAGCCGTCGGCGGTCATCGTCTCGGCGGTCGCCTCGGGGAGATTGAGGTAGCCCTGGAACACCGTCGCCGACCGGACCTGCAACTCGCCCACGGTCTCGCCGTCGTGCGGACAGCGCGCGCCGTCCTCGCCGACCAGGCGGGTCTCCACGCCGGTGATCGGCAGCCCGACGAACCCGGGCCTGCGCTCGCCGTCGGCCCGGGTGCTGAGCGTGATCAACGTCTCGGTCATCCCGTACCGCTCGATCGGCCGGTGCCCGGTGAGCTCCGCGACCCGCTCGAACACCGGGATCGGCAGCGGCGCGCTCCCGGACACCAGCAGCCGCGCGCCGGCCAACGCCTTGGCCGCGTCCGGGTCCTGCGCGATCCGCGACCACACCGTCGGCACCCCGAAGTACAGGCTGCCGCCCGCCCGCGCGTACGCCTCGGGGGTCGGCCGCCCGGTGTGTACCAGCCGCGAACCGGTGCGCAGCGCGCCGAGCACGCCCAGGATCAGGCCGTGCACGTGGAACAGCGGGAGGCCGTGCACCAGTACGTCGTCCGACGTCCACGCCCACGCGTCGGCGATCCCGTCCAGGCCCGCCGCGATCGCCGAGTGCGGGATCAGCACGCCCTTGGGCGCCCCCGTCGTGCCGCTGGTGTACAGGATCAGCCCGATCGCGTCCGGCGCCGGCTGCGTGTGCGTGCCCGCCGAGCGCGCCGTGAGGTCGATCGGCATCGTGGGCAGTCCGGAGTCCGTCCACGGGCCGGGCGAAAGCAGCAGCGCGGCCCCGGAGTCGGACAGGATGTGCGCGCGCTCCAGCGGACCCGAATCCGGCGGCACCGGCACCACCGGCACCCCCGCGAGCAGCCCGGCCAGCACCGCGACCACCGTGCCCTGCTCCGCCCCCGCGCGGACCGCGACCGCGGGCGCCCCCGCGATCCGATCCGCGAGCGCCCCGGCGGCCCCGAACAACGCCTCCCGCGACATCGCCTCGCCGGCGACGGTCACCGCGTCGGGTCGATCCGGGACGGGACCGTCGAGCGAGACGAGAGCGGTCACGACACAACCTCCGAGTACGGCGGGCCAGTGCGGCGATGGTATTCGGGCGGGACGGGGCCGAGGAAACCCGGCCGGGGGCGCCGACGAAGCCCGAACGGGCCGCTCTCGCCGCCCGAGGTCAAGGGTTTCCCCCAGGACGGGTGGGCGATGGGACCATAACGTGGGTGGGGGCGTGGGAACCCTTCGGGCGGAGACCGCGTCCCAAGGGCACGACATCGGGTGGACCTAGGAGTGGCAGTGCGTCGAAATACCGCGAAGAGCCTGAGGATCGCAGCCGTCGCGGCGGCGTGCATATCGCTCGGCACGTTGACCGCGTGCGGATCCGACGAGAGCCCTCTGTCGACGATCGAGCAGGTGTCGCCGACCGTGTCGCAGAAGTCGAACACGACATCGTCGGGGTTGGACGAGACCGTCGCCAACGCCGACCTGGAGGTCGGCGAACTCGTGCGCCGGGCAAAGCAGTCCGCCACCAAGGTCAAGACCGTGCACGTGATCGCGGACATCGTCTCCAAGGGCAAGGCGATCAAGCTCGACCTGCGGGTGGACCGCGACAGTGAGGACTTCCAGGGCAGCATCGAGCAGGACGGCGTGCGCCTGGAGGTGCGCCGGATCGACGCCGACATGTACGTCCGCGGCAACGAGAGCGCCTACCGCAAGCTGGTCGGCGCGGTGGACGGCGAGCTCGCCGCCAAGCTGCTCGCCGGGAAGTGGCTCAAGGGCGACGCCGGCAGCGACCAGCTGCGCGGCCTGCGCAACGTCACGACCGTCGCCGACCCGGGCGCGGTGCTCAAGAACTTCCCCGAGGACGGCGTCAAGCTGCCCAAGGAGACCATCAACGGCCGCGAGATGATCCCGCTGACCGGCCCGCCCGGAGACGACGACGGCAAGGTCTACATCGAGGCCCAGGGCGGCAAGCCCTACCCGGTCATGGTCGTGTCCGAGGACGCCGACAACAGCGGCACCATCAGCTACGGCGACTTCGACGCGCCGGTGAAGGTGGACAAGCCGCCGGCCGCCGACGTGATCGAAATCCCCCAGCGCAACAGCGCCACCGGCACACCCCGGCCGGGCAGCACCGCCTGACGTGTTGTCACTCCAAGGAGTGAGTCGCGCACGCCACGTGATCGAACTGCGCTAGCCTGGCGCCGCCGATCCCGCGGAGTGCGCGGCACCGTGCGCCACGGCGGGAACCGTGCCACGGCAAGAACCGTGCCATGGCGGACAACGAACAGCGGACAGCGAACAGCGAACAAAGGTGTGTCGTGCGCCCTGGTCCACCCCTTCTGGTCGCCGCCACGCTGCTGCTCGCGGGTTGCGCCGCCGCCGAATCCCACTCCGACGTACAGTCGGCCGGCGCGGCGAACTCGGGGCTGGACACCGAACAACTCCTGGAGCGCGCGGGCCGGGCCACCGCCGACCTGCGCACCGTGCACATGGTCGCGGCGCTCAAGGACAACGGCACGCCCGTGACCGTCGACGTCCGAGTCCGGTTGGACAGCCGCGACTTCGCCGGCCGGCTCGACTATCGCGGCAACGTGCTCACGCTCACCCGGGTCGGCAAGGACCTGTACGTCAAGGCCGATCCCGCGTACCTGGCCAAGAGCACCGGCATCACCGATCAGCGGCTGACCCGCGCGCTCGCCGGCAAGTACCTCAAGGCGCCCGCCGGCGATCCGCGCTTCGCCGGGATCGAGGGCTTCCTGCGGCTCGCCGACCCCGGCCCCGCGCTCCTGGACGCCAAGGGCAGGGTCAGCAAGCGGCCGGTCGAACTCCGCGACGGCGTCGCCCTGGTGCCGCTCAGCGGCCCGAGCGAGGACCAGGTGTCCACGTCGACCATGTACATCGCCGAACACGGCGCCCCGCGCGTCGCGCGGATCGTCAACGACGACGTGAACGACGGCGCGACGATCAGCTACGACCGCTTCGACGAACCCCTCGACCTGCCCCCGCCGCCGCCGAACGACGTGGTCGAGCTACCGCGCTGACCCACTCGCCCTAGGATGCTGTCCGTCCATGCGCCCGTCGTTCCATGTGACGGGTCGCAACATCGGGGAACCACCGCGGAGGGGAGTTGCGATGACGGTCGTTCTCGCACAGGGGGATCGCGTCACCATCGGCAAGGACGGGGCCGGCTCGATCGGTCGGGTCCGGATGGGATTGGGCTGGGACCCGATCAAGCACGAGGGCCTTCGACCGGGACTACAGGCGCTCACCGGCGTCGACCTGGACGCGTCGTGCCTGCTGTTCGACGCCGACGATCGACTCGTGGACACCGTGTGGCCGCGACAGTTGGTCTCCAAGGACGGTGCGGTCACGCACACCGGCGACAACACCACCGGCGCCGGTGAGGGCGACGACGAGTCGATCATCGTGGACCTCGCCGCGCTGCCGCTGCGCGTGACGGCCCTGGTGTTCACGGTCAGCGCGTTCTCCAGCGACGACTTCTCGCGGGTGTCGAACGCGTTCTGCCGGCTCGTGGACGAGCGCGACGAGAGCGAACTCGTGCGCTACGAGCTGTCCGCCACCGGCGCGCACAACGCGCAGATCATGGTCAAGCTCGCGCGCGGCGGCGACGGCTGGGTGCTGACCGCGGTCGGTCAGCCGGCCGACGGCAACACGTTCAACGACCTGCTGCCCGCGGTCCAGAAGTACCTGTAGGCGAATCCCGACACACAGTCACCGGGCGGACTACGCCGCGACGGGCCAACGCTCGTGCGCGTAGTCCGCCAGCGCCTCGCGCAGTCGGCGCCGGCCGCGGTGCAGACGCGACATCACCGTGCCGAGCGGGACGCCCATGAACGCGGCGATCTCCTTGTACGCGTAGCCCTCGACGTCGGCGAGGTACACCGCGACGCGGAACTCCTCGGGCAGCTCCCGCAGCGCGCCGATCACGGCCGTGTCCGGCAGGTGGTCGAGCGCCTCGGTCTCGGCCGAGCGCAGGCCCGTCGACTCGTGCGATCCCGCGCGGTACAGCTGCCAGTCCTCGATCTCCTGCACGCCCGTCACCACCGGCTGCCGCTGCTTCTTGCGATACGAGGTGATGAAGGTGTTGGAGAGGATCCGATACAGCCAGGCCTTGAGGTTCGTGCCGTCCCGATACTGATGGAACGACGCGTAGGCCTTCGTGAAGGTCTCCTGGACGAGATCCTCGGCGTCCGAGGCGTTGCGGGTCATTCGCAGGGCGGCCGGGTACAGCGGAGCCAGGTACGGCACGGCGTCCCGTTCGAAGCGGTCGCGCCGGACTCCGGGCGTGGTCATGACATCGCTCAACTCGTCGCTCCCGGTCCGAAATGTACGAACCCGTCGGCGCCCACACGGTCTAGGTTGCGCCCGGGTATGTATCTCCCCTGCCCACCATGTGCCCGCCGATGCCTGGATATCCCGGGTCATTGGTCCTTCTTCGCAGGGTATGACAGACAGTATGCGCCCTTGGGCGGATTGCCCACCGGTCTCGGCGGTGATCGATGACGGAGCGTCAAAAAGTCATGGCTGTCCGCCTATCGCCGGCGTTCCCCGAGCCGGCGGAGAGCCCTATCCTCGGGCAATGGGTGACTCTGCGCGCACGGTCATGATCGGAGTGGAAGAAGAGTTCCACATCGTCGATCTGCACACCCGACGGCTGGTCCCGCGAGTCGCGGACGTGCTGGGCGGGCTGTCCGAGAAGGGATTCACCACCGAGTTCCGCGCATCGATCGTCGAGACGAACAGCGAACCGCACGCCGAGCTGGCCGAACTCCGCGAGGACCTGCTCGGCACCCGCCGCTCGCTCGTGCAGACCGCCGGCCGCCTGGGACTGGGCATCGCCGCCGCCGGAACCGTGCCGATCGGGTGCGTGGACGAGATCACCACCACCCCCGACCCGCGCTACCTCGCGATGGCCCGCCAATACCGCGAGCTCGCCGAGGAGCAGCTGATCTGCGGCGCCCAGGTGCACGTCGACGTCGCCGACCGCGAGCTGGCGGTCGCGATCCTGCCCTACCTCGCGCCGTGGCTGCCGGTCCTGCTCGCGCTGTCCGCGAGCTCGCCCTACTGGCTCGGCCGGGACACCGGCTACGCGAGCTGGCGCACCCTGGTGTGGCAGCGGTGGCCCACCACCGGGCCGCCGGGCACGTACGCGTCGGCCGCCGAGTACGACGCGACGGTGGCCGCGCTGGTGCGCTCCGGGGTGATCGGCGACGCCGGGATGATCTATTACGACGTCCGGCCGTCCCGGCACCTGCCGACCCTGGAACTGCGGGTATGCGACGCGTGCCCCGCCGTGGACGACGTGCTGTTGATCGCGGGACTGTTCCGGGCGCTGGTGGTGCACTCGTGCGGCATGGTGCTGGGCGGGGCCGGGGCTCCGGCGACGCGGCCCGAACTGCTGCGCGCGGCCACCTGGCGGGCCGCGCGGTCCGGCCTGGAGGGCGTGCTGGTGGACCCGATCGAGCTGCGCGCGTCGCCGGCCGCGCGGGTGGTGAGCCGGCTCCTGGAGCGGCTGCGGCCGATCCTGGAGGAGATGGGCGACTGGCTGATGGTCCGCGACGCCGCGGTCACCGCGCTGGCCCGCGGCAGCTGGGCCGGCCGGCAGCGCGCGGCCGTCCGCCGCGGCGCTTCGCTCGCGGACGTGGTGGACATGGTGCTCACCGAGACGCGCGGCGACCCACGAACCCGGAGCTGAGGTGGCGACGGTCGAGACGCCCCGCGCCCGGAGAGCGGACGTGGGGACGCCGAAAGAAGCCCGAAAGCCGCACCCGCCACCGGGCCGCGCCCACACCCCCCGCCCGGGCCCGCCCCGACCCCCGGACCCCCCGCTACAGCTTCCCGACCGCCTGCTTCGCGAGCGCGATCAGCTGGTCCTTGGTCGGCGGTGGCTCGCCCCCACCGGCGTTGAGCGAGAACACCGCCGTCTCGTCGCCCTTGCGGGCGGCCACCACCAGGACGCCGCCGATCGTGTCGGGCTGGACGTACACCGCCGCGTCGCCGACACCGGTGACCTTTTCGGTCCGAGTGTCCCCGAGCGTGCCGAGATAGGCCTCCAGCGCCTTGTCCACGCCGCCCGACGCCTTCGACCGGGTCGCGATCGTGCTGATCACCGGGACGCCGTCGGCGGCCGCGTAATCGCAGCCCAGCGGGTTCTGCGCGGCCTTGAGACCGGGCAGCGCCAGCACTTGCGCGACCTGGTCGGCGGTCAGCACCGCGCACGCGTCGACCGCCCGCAGGTCGCTGCCCACGCCGGTGTCGCCGGCACCGGTCGCTCCCGGACTCGGGCCCTTGTCGCCGTCCGCCTTCGTATCGCCGTCGCTGCACGCGGCCAACTGCAGCACGACGGCCAGAGCCGCGACCACCACGCCGATCCGAACCCTCACGGTGCTCCTCATTTCCCGGTCGTTTCCCGGTTCCGCCTGCCGGCGACTTCCCGGGCCCGACTTCCCGGCACACGCGGCCGACCACGCGGCCCCTGCGCAGATCGTCGCGGCTTCCGACCGGCGCGACAATGCCGCCGCGTCTCGCGATTCGGGCTGCGATCAAGGTCACACCGACTCCGATGAACCCGAAAATCCCAGGTGGGAGGCTCGAATCGGTCTTCTGCGGTATGCCCGGCATGTGGACCGGCCCTGCGGGGCACCTGCACACGTGTCCTAAAGTCACGCAGGTTCGACCCCGATGCCACGGCCCGAACCGGGGCACGGCACCCTGTCGTTCCGAGGCACCCGTCCCGATTTCCCCCGCACCCGGACACCCCGGGCAAGGAGGTACGTAGCTCGTGATCCGCAAGCTGTTGGTGGCCAACCGCGGCGAAATCGCCGTGCGCGCCCTGCGCGCCGCCACCGAGCTCGACATCACCACGGTCGCCGTCTACGCGTACGAGGACCGTCACTCCCTGCATCGTCAGAAGGCGGACGAGAGCTACGAGATCGGCGAGCGGGGCCACCCGCTGCGCGCCTACCTCGACGTCGACACGATCGTCGGCGCGGCGATCGCGTGCGGCGCCGACGCCATCTACCCCGGCTACGGCTTCCTGTCCGAGAACCCGCTGCTCGCCGAGGCGTGCGAGGCCAACGGCATCACCTTCGTCGGCCCCTCGTCCGACGTGCTCTCGCTCGCGGGCAACAAGGTGCGCGCCCTCGAGGCCGCGAAGAGCGCCGGGCTGCCGACCCTGCAGACCGCCCCTCCGCAGGACGACGTGGACGCCCTCGTCGCCGCCGCGGACGCGATCGGCTTCCCGATCTTCGTCAAGGCCGCCGCCGGCGGTGGCGGCCGCGGGCTGCGCAAGGTGGAGCGCCGCGAGGAGCTGCGCTCGTCGATCGAGACCGCGATGCGCGAGGCGCAGACCGCGTTCGGCGACCCGACGGTCTTCCTCGAAGAGGCCGTGATCCGCCCGCGCCACATCGAGGTGCAGATCCTCGCGGGGGCCGACGGCGGCGTCGTGCACCTGTACGAGCGCGACTGCTCGATGCAGCGGCGGCACCAGAAGGTCATCGAGATCGCCCCCGCGCCCAACCTCGACCCCGAGCTGCGCGACCGGATCTGCGCCGACGCCGTGCGCTTCGCCGAGGCCATCGGCTACCGCAACGCCGGCACCGTCGAGTTCCTGCTCGACGAGCGCGGCCGGTACGTGTTCATCGAGATGAACCCGCGCATCCAGGTCGAGCACACCGTGACCGAGGAGGTCACCGGTGTCGACCTCGTGCAGGCCCAGCTGCGGGTCGCCGCGGGCGCGAGCCTGACCGACCTCGGCCTGGTGCAGAGCGAGATCCGGATCCAGGGTGCGGCCCTGCAGTGCCGGATCACCACCGAGGACCCCTCGGCCGACTTCCGCCCCGACACCGGCACGGTCTCCGCGTACCGTTCGCCCGGCGGCGCGGGCGTGCGCCTGGACGGCGGCACCTACACCGGTGCCGAGGTGCTGCCGTACTTCGACTCGATGCTGGTCAAGCTGACCTGCCGGGGCCGCACCTTCGCCGACGCGGTCAGCCGGGCCCGGCGCGCGGTCGCCGAGTTCCGGATCCGCGGCGTCGCGACCAACATCCCGTTCCTGCAGGCCGTGCTCGACGACCCGACCTTCCGCGAGGGTCGGATCACCACGTCGTTCATCGACGAGCACCCCGAGCTGGTCCGCACCCGCCCCGGCGCCGACCGCGGCACGCGACTGCTCGCGTACCTGGCCGACGTCACGGTCAACCGCCCGTACGGCCCGACGCCGGCGATCGCGGTCCCGCGCACCAAGCTGCCCGAGCTGCCCACCGGCGACCTGCCCGCCGGCGGCCGGGACCGGCTCCGGGAACTGGGCGCGGCCGGCTTCGCCCGCGCGCTGCGCGAGCAGACCGCGCTCGCGATCACCGACACCACCTTCCGCGACGCGCACCAGTCGCTGCTCGCGACCCGCGTGCGCACGTACGACCTCGCGGCGGTGGCCCCCTACGTCGCGCGGATGACGCCCGAACTGCTCAGCGTCGAGGCGTGGGGCGGCGCGACCTACGACGTCGCACTGCGCTTCCTCAAGGAGGACCCGTGGCACCGCCTCGCGGCGCTGCGCGAGGGCATGCCCAACCTCAACCTCCAGATGCTGCTCCGCGGCCGGAACACCGTCGGGTACACGCCCTACCCCGACAAGGTGTGCGTGAAGTTCGTCGAGGAGGCCGCCCGCACCGGCATCGACGTGTTCCGGATCTTCGACGCGCTCAACGACGTCGAGGCGATGCGCCCGGCCATCGAGGCCACCCTCGGCACGCACGCGATCGCCGAGGGCACGCTGTGCTACACCGGCGACCTGTCCAACCCGGCCGAGCGGCTGTACACCCTGGACTACTACCTGCGGCTCGCCGAGCAGCTGGTCGAGGCCGGTGTGCACGTGCTGTGCGTCAAGGACATGGCGGGCCTGCTCCGGGCGCCGGCCGCGCGCACGCTGATCGGCGCGCTGCGCGAGCGTTTCGACCTCCCGGTGCACCTGCACACGCACGACACCGCCGGCGGCCAGCTCGCGACCTACATCGCCGCCATCGAGGCGGGCGTGGACGCGATCGACGGCGCCTCGGCCGCGCTCGCGGGCACCACGAGCCAGCCGCCGCTGTCGGCGATCGTGGCCGCGACCGACTACACCGAGCGCGCCACCGGCCTGTCCCTGGACGCGCTGTGCGAGCTGGAGCCCTACTGGGCCGCGGTGCGCGAGGCGTACGCGCCGTTCGAGTCGGGCCTGCCCGCGCCGACCGGCCGGGTGTACCGCCACGAGATCCCGGGCGGCCAGCTCTCCAACCTGCGCCAGCAGGCGATCGCGCTGGGCCTGGGGCACAAGTTCGAGGACATCGAGAACGCCTACGCGGCCTCGAACCGGATTCTCGGCAACATCGTCAAGGTCACCCCCTCCAGCAAGGTCGTCGGCGACCTCGCGCTGCACCTGAGCGCGGTCGGCGCCGACCCGGCCAAGTTCGAGGCCGACCCGGGCGCGTTCGACGTGCCCGACTCGGTGATCGGCTTCCTCCAGGGCGAGCTGGGCACGCCGCCCGGCGGCTGGCCCGAGCCGTTCCGCACCCGGGCCCTCGCGGGCCGGACCGCGAGCTCGGCCCGCACGGTCGAGCTGACCGCGGCGCAGGACGCCGCCCTGGACGGCGACGAGCTGCGCGACACGCTCAACCGGCTGCTGTTCCCCGGCCCGGCCAAGGACTACGACGAGGCCGAGCGGCTGTACGGCGACGTCTCCGCGGTCCCGACCGTGCCGTTCCTGTACGGCCTGGTCCAGGGCGAGGAACTGGCGATCGAGCTGTCCACCGGCGTCGCGCTCTACCTCGCGGTCGAGGCGGTCGGCGACGCCGACGAGCGCGGCTTCCGCACCGTGTACTGCCGGATGAACGGCCAGCCGCGCGTGCTCTCGGTGCGCGACCGCTCGGTCAAGCCGGCCCGCCCGGAGAGCGAGCGCGCCAACGCGGACAACCCGAAGCACGTCGCCGCGCCGTTCAGCGGCGTGGTCACGCTCCAGGTGGCGGTGGGCGACGAGATCGAGGCCGGCGCCACGGTGGCCACGATCGAGGCGATGAAGATGGAGGCATCGATCACCGCGCAGGCCGCGGGCACCGTCGGCCGGCTCGCGATCGGCGCGGTGTCGTCGGTCGAGGCCGGGGACCTGCTGCTCGAACTGAGCTGATTCCGACCGGCCGGCGGACCGGCCGACCCGTCGATCCGGCGGCACCGAGCGCGCCGATCGGGGTCGAGCGGGCCGCGGCCTGATCCAACCCGATCGGTTTCCCGGTCGGACCGACCACAACGAACCACCACCCGAGCACTCGGGTGGTGGTTCGTGGCGTTTTCCGGACACGTTTGGCAGACGTTTGATTGCGTGATGTCTGCTTTGACTGCGCCGTATGGGCTGCTTTCGTTCGTTTTTTCCGTTTCGCCGGTCGGTCGTTTGCCGAGGTGGGCACGTGTGTCGCGATCCTGGCGTCAGGACGTACCCCCAGAGGGCTCTTGATCTTCCTGTGCTCCAGGTCACAGACTCGATGTCGCTCGGGGTTATCGGTGTCCATCCATCCGGATTGGGAGACCCTGCATGGCCGTGCGCCTGAGCACCCTCGACACGACCGCGGAACCCCGCGCTGCCGCACCCCCTCCACCCCCGACCGTCGACCTGGACGATCTGCTGGCCCATCCGCACCTCGTCACGCGGTTGCCCACCCCGATGGCCCGCGCCGCGGGCGACCTGATGCTCGCCCGGCTGGCCACCCTGGAACCGGGCACCGTCGACCACTCGTACCTGCGCGGACTGCTCGTCGAGCTCAACCTGCCGATGGTCCGGCACGCCGCCGGGCGCTACCGCCGGCGCGGCGAGCCCGTCGAGGACATCGTGCAGGTCGGCACGATCGGCCTGATCAAGGCGATCGACCGCTACGAGGCGGACCGCGGCAGCAGCTTCATGGCCTACGCGATGCCGACCATCATCGGCGAGATCAAGCGCTTCTTCCGCGACACGTCGTGGTCGGTCCGGGTCCCGCGCCGACTGCGCGAACTGCGTACCGAGCTGCTGCGCGCCACCGACGAACTGACCGCGCTGCACGGCCGCACGCCGACGCCGCGCGAGCTGTCGGAACGGCTGTGCATCACCGAGGAGGAGGTGCTCGAAGGTCTCGACGCGTGCACGGTGTACACCGCGACCTCGCTCGACGAGACCGCCTACGGCGACGCCGACGGCCAGGAGACGGTCGGTGACCGACTCGGCTCCGAGGACCACGCGCTCGACCTGGTCGAGTACCGCGAGGCGCTGCGCCCGCTGCTCGCCGAACTGCCGCAACGCGAGCGCGCCATTCTGGTGATGCGGTTCTACGGAAACCTTACGCAGGCGCAGATCGGTGAGCGGATCGGCATCTCGCAGATGCATGTGTCCCGCCTTCTCGCCCGCACACTGGCCTCGCTCCGCGAACGGCTCATGATCCCGGGCTGATCGCCCCGCGCGGTGTCGAAACGCCGGCACGCGTTCCCTTTCCCGATGGTCGCCCGAGGTTTGCCTCCGAAACGGCTGAGAAGCCGCAAGGCGTACGCTCGACTCGGGAAGGGGAACGCGCATGAGCGTTCGGCTCGACCGCAAGCACCCGCACCACCCCGTCGACCCCGAGGGTGGTGTCCCGACCGTCGACGAGGTCCTGACGGACCCCCGCCGGATCGAGGACCTGGCCCCGCTGGAAGCCCGCGACCTCGGCGAGCGCATGCTCCGCGTCCTGGCCCGCACCGAACCCGGCACGCGTCTGCACAGCGAACTGCGCGGATGCCTGGTCACCCTGAACATGCCGCTCGTCCGGCACGCCGCCGGGCGCTACCGGCGGCGGGTGGAGCCGATGGAGGACATCGTCCAGGTCGGCACGATCGGCCTGATCAAGGCGATCGACCGCTACGACGGCGCCCGCGAGACCGGGTTCCTGGCCTACGCGATGCCCACGATCGCGGGCGAGATCAAGCGCTTCTTCCGGGACACCTCGTGGGCGGTACGGGTGCCCCGCCGGTTGCGCGAACTGCGCGCCGAGCTGCTGCGGGCCAACGACACCCTCACCGCCGACCTCGGCCACGCGCCGGCGCCCGCCGAACTCGCGGAGGTCCTGCACCTGACCGAGGACCAGGTCAGCGAGGGGCTCACCGCGTGCTCCGCGTACAGCGCCTCCTCGCTCGACGAATCGGCCTTCGGCGACGGCGGCACGGTCGGCGACCGGATGGGCCGCGAGGACCACGAGCTCGACCTGGTCGAGTATCGCGAGTCCCTCAAGCCGCTGATCGCCGGTCTGCCGCAGCGCGAACGGACCATCCTGGCACTGCGCTTCACCGGCGACATGACGCAGGCGCAGATCGGCGAACGGCTCGGCATCTCCCAGATGCACGTGTCCCGGCTGCTCAGCCACACCCTGGAGATCCTGCGTGACGGCCTGACGGCACGCGAGAGCTTCGCGACCTGACCCGCCGGGGCGGCCGTGCCGCCCTCGAACGCCGGACGGCCGCGACACGCCCTCGGCGGGGCCCGGCGGGCGTTCGAGGCCGATTCAGCGGAACAGGACCTCGTACGGTCGCCGGAAGTACACGAGCTTCTCCGGCGGCAGTGGCACTCGGTCGTCCCGCCCCGGGACCAGGGGCGCGATCTGTGACGCGAGGCAGGACAGGGCCCGTTCCTTGCGTGCCCGCTGCACCTCGGTCAGATCGACCCGGATGGCCCGACTCCACGGCACTCGGGGGTCGTCGGGGCGCGCCCACTGCCACATCCGCAACGGGAACTCCAGTAGGCCGACGCCGGCCTCGACGCACGCGGTGCTCGCCGCGCGACCGGTGCTGTCGTGATCGGCGAAGCCGTCGGAACGCCAATTCGCCGCGCACAGCGCGAAATCGGTGACGAGCGGGAGCAGTCGATCGACGAGATCGCGTTCGTGGTCGGCGACCGTGCGGTCCGGGATCCGCAGCCGGATCACCTCGAGGGGAGCCACTCCACCGGGATTGCCGACGATGGTCGCGAAGGCCCGATCGGACTCGCGCACGCGCCGCGCGGCGAGCACGGAGCCGGGTAGTCGGCTGCCCGGGTGCGAGGCGTCGCCATCGGTCACGGTGACCACGCGCACCCGCGAACCGACCGACACCGCACGGGAGATGAGTCCGCCCACGCCGAGGACGGCGTCCTCGGGGTGGGCTGCCACTACCACGAGCCCACCGGCCAACACCGGCCAGTCGTCCGGGAGTTCGTCCGGCAGGGCCTGGCGCTGCCAGTCCGATTCGGAGGTCCACGGTGTCTCGCCGGCCGGATCGGGTCCCGGTGAACGCGATCCGCGGAAGGTGGGAAGGCTCATGGTGTCTCCCTGTCGAGGGGGCGGAGTGAAGGTGGCGGTCTCCCAAGGGTGTGGTCGGCGCCGGGGGTAAGACTTACGAGCATCGGCTACCCGGGCGGGGTTTGCCATGTGCGATGGCGGAATTGATGTCCGGTCAGGGGGAGGTCTTGACAATCGCGCCGTCGTCGTTCCGGTTGTGTGCCGGAATGTGGGCCGCTTCGACCGGTTTGCGACCGGGGATGAAAACCGCCACGAGCAGGCCGATGACGGCCGCTCCGCAGCCGAGCCACAGGGCCGTGACGAAGGCGTCGTGCGAGGGGAACTCGCGCCCATCGGCGCGCATCGTCATGTCGGCGAGCACGACGCCGATCACGGCGCTGGAGGTCGAGGTGCCGATCGAGCGCATGAGCGTGTTCAGGCCGGTCGCCGACCCGGTCTCGCCGATCGGCACGGCCTGCATGATCAGCGACGGCATCGCCGCGTACGCGAGCGCGACCCCGACGGCGGAGAGCACGGCCATCGCGACGATCTTCCAGAGCGCGTCGAGCATGAACACCGAGAGCGCGTATCCGATCGCGATCACCACGGTGCCGACCATGAGCGACACCTTGGGCCCACGCGCGGCCGAGAGTCGCGCGGACAGCGGCGAGATCAGCATCATCACGATCCCGGACGGCGCCATGCACAGACCGGCGACCACCATGCTCTTGCCCAGCCCGTAGCCGGTCGACTCGGGGTTCATCAGCACCTGCGGGAACACCAGCGACTGGGCGAACATCGCGAAGCCGACCACGATCGACGCGAGGTTGGTGAACAACACCTGCGGCTTGGCCGAGATGCGCAGGTCGACGAGCGGCTGGGCGGTGCGCAGTTCGAGGCGGCCCCACACGAGCAGCACCACGACCGCGAGGCCGAACAGGCCGAGGGTGATCGGTCCGCTCCAGCCCCAGTCGGCGCCCTTGGTGATCGCCAAGAGCAGCGCGACCAGGCCGACGGACAGTCCGGCGGCGCCGGCGAAGTCGAACCGGCCGGGCAGCCGGACCGACGACTCGGGGACCAGGAGCAGGACGAGGGCGATGTCGAGCGCGCCGATCGCCCCGGCGGCCCAGAACATCATGTGCCAGTCGGCGTTCTGCGCGATCAGCGCGGCCACCGGCAGGCCGATCGCGCCGCCGATCCCGAGCGTCGCGCTCATCAGCGCGATCGAGGAACCCAGCTTCGCGGGCGGGAGTTCGTCGCGCATGATGCTGATGCCGAGCGGGATCACGCCGAACGAGGCGCCCTGGAGGAAGCGGCCGAGCACCATCGGGAGCAGTGCGTCGGACAGCGCGCACAGCACCGACCCCGCGACCATCAGGCCGAGGCTGACCACCAGGATCCGCCGCTTGCCGAACATGTCGCCCAGGCGGCCCATCACCGGCGTGCACACGGCTCCCGACAGCAGCGTCGCGGTCACCACCCAGGACGCGTTGGCGGGGGACGTGTCGAGCAGGTGCGGCAGGCTGGGCAGCAGCGGTACGACCAGGGTCTGCATGAGCGCCACGACCACACCGCAGAAGGCGAGCACCGCCACCACGACGCCCGAGCGGTCGACCGCTCCGGGCGCGTGGGCGGGGTCCGCCGCCGGGCTTGGTTCGGGTGTGCCGCTCGGACCGGTCACTGACTGCCTCCCAGGCCGTTGTCATGGTCGATGAATGTGCACGATACACATGATGTGTATCGTGCACATTGCCTGGGGTGGCTTCGATCACGGCATTAGGGTCGTGGGGACGGCGCACTGGTGTGAGGGCGGGAGTGGACGTGTTGGAAGGCATCGAGCGGGAGCTGATGCTGATCGCTCGGCACCACGTCATGGGCAAGCGGCGCGGCGACGGCATGGAGCGGTCGGCCTACCTGTTGCTGACCCGGCTGGAGGTCGAGGGGCCGATGTCGATCGGACAGCTCGCAGAAGCGTTTCGGCTGGATACCTCGACGGTGAATCGGCAGGTCGCGGCCCTGCTTCGGGCCGGTGACGCGGAGCGGATCGCGGACCCGGAAGGCGGCCTGGCGCGCAAGTTGCGGATCACCGAGGACGGCGTGGGCCGGCTCGCGAGCGAGCGCGAGATGCACTGCGAGGGGCTGGAACGCGTGCTCGCGTCCTGGGACGAGAGCGAACGGCGCGAGCTGTTCGACGTGTTGACGCGCTTCAACCGCTCCGTCGAGGGCGTCGAGGGGCGCGAGTGGCCGCGGCATGACTTGACGGCGGAGCGAGGCGGGGGCGCCGCGCGGGGCTGACGCGGGGTCAGGGGGCCTTGCCGGGGCCGGGGCCGGTCTCGGGGTCGGCTTCGGGAGCGGGCTCCGGGGCGGAAGTGGGTTCCGGGCCGGGAGTGGTCTCCGCATCGGGGCCGGACCGCGCCTCGGGGCCGGGTTCGGGTTCGGTGTCCGGGTCGGGCTCCGCGTCGGCTGCGTCGGCCGGTTCCGGGGCTGCCTCCGGAGGGGCTTCGGCCGGGTCGGCCGCGGTTTCCGCCGGGGCGGGATCCGTCGCGGCCTGCGGGGCCGGGGCAGGAGCCGGGGCCGGAGCAGGAGCGGGGGTCGGTGCGGCTGCGCTCTCGGGAGTTCGAGCGGGGGCGGGTTCGGTCTCGGTGTCGGCCTCGGCGCCGGTGTCCGGCCTCGGCGCGGGATCGGCCGCCGGCTCGGGCTCCGCCTTCGGCGCGGCCGCCGCGGTCGCTTCGGTGCGTGGCTCGGGCAACGCCGCGGTGCCCGGGGCGGGTTCCGCCGTCGGCGCCGAGCCGGGTTCGGCGACCTCGTCGTACTCGTCGTCCCCCGCGTCCGCGAACCGGCGTCGTCCCGCGACGGCGAGCAGTGCGCCGGCCGCGACCAGAACCAGGCCCGCCATGAAGATCTTCGGTTCGTTGCCGCTGGCGCCCGCGAGGTTCGCCGCGGCCATGGTCGTACCTTCGAAGGTCCTCAACGGTTAAGTCCGATCCATTGGCGAACGGTTGCGGTCGTCTTCCCAGCAGACTCGACTTATTAGCAGACTCGACGAGCCCAGGGAAACCGGCCCGGACCTGAGAGTTTTCCTGGCCGAAACACGAACGCGCAAGGATCGCCCCGCGAACAAGGGAGCCGCGATGACTGTCATGGCGACACGTACGGGGCTGGGCTGGGAGCACGGGATCGACGATGTACCGTCCGCCGTCGCGGTATCGGGTGGATTGTGTGTAGTCGCGGGAGCGGCCGGCGGGGTTCGGCTGCTCGACGCGGCGACCGGGCAGTTCCAGGCTCGGATCGTGCTGCCCGGCGGGGTGGACCGCGCCGGATTCTCGCCCGACGGTACGGTCGTCGCGCTCGCCGGGCCCACCGGATACGCGCTGTGGCGGGTCACCGACGGCGCCGTGCTGATGCGGACGACCGGCCTGCCCGCGCGCTTCGCGTGGTCCGCGGGCAGTGCCTGTGCGATCTCCTTCGGCGGGACCGTCCGGGTCTACGCGGGCGACTCCGGAACCGAGTTGTGGCGCGCGGTCGACGGGCCCGTGCAGGTGGACGACGTGGTGTGGGTCGACTCGGTCGGCGGGCTCGCGGTCGCGCTAGGCGGCGAGGTGTACATGTACGGGCCGCGAGGGCGGACGAACGTGTGGACCTATCCGATCCCCGTGCGCGTGCTCGCGGGTGCGCCCGACGGCGCGTGGCTGTGCGCGGCCGGCGACGCGCCGGGCGTGCACGTGCGCGGGGCCGGCGGTACACACGAGGACCTCGGCGCGGCCGGCAGCGCACCGGTGGCGGGGCTCGCGCTGGACGCCGCCGGGCGGTGGCTGGCCGCCGAGGACCGGGCCGGACTCACCGTGTGGGACCTCGCGGCCCGCGGCGGCCGGGTCCGCCCGCGACCGCGCCGGCTGCCGGCCCAGCCCTACGCGTGCCCGCCGCGGTGGCGGCCCGTGGGCACCGGTCTGATGGCCACCGCAGGCGGCGACGGCATGCTCGTGGTGTGGGACGTGCGGGCCGGGTCGGCCCGCCGGGCCCCGACCCCGCTCGCGCGCCGGCACGTCTCGGCGCCGGTGACCGCGCTCGCGTGGCACGGCCCGGACGCGCTGTTGTTCGCGGACCGGACCGGGCGGGTCGCCGCGCAGTGGTTCCCGGAGGTCGGATCGCGTTGACGGGGGACGGCCGGTGGGCGCCCGACGCCCGCGATCGAGGTTAGGTTAGCCTCACCTTACGATTGCTGTGTTCGGCCGGGAGGGTCCGCCCATGGAACTGCTCGTGGAAGATCTGCACGCCGGCTACCCGGGTCACCGCGCCGTGGCGGGCATCGACCTGTCCGTGGTGGGCGGCACCGTGGTCGCGATCGTCGGACCGAACGGTTGTGGCAAGTCCACGCTGCTTCGCTCGATCGCGCGCCTGCACAAGCCGGACCGGGGTCGGGTCACCATCGGCGGCGACGACATCTGGCGGCTGAAGCCGCGTCAGGCCGCGCACCGGGTGGGGCTGTTGCCGCAGAACCCGCAGGCGCCGGAGGCGGTCACCGTGGCCGGGCTGGTGCGTTATGGACGGCATCCGCACCAGGGCCTGTTCCGGCAGTGGTCGCGCGAGGACGAGCGGATCTGCCGGGACGCGCTGGCCGCGACCGGCGTGCTCGACCTGGCCGATCGGCGGCTCGACCGGCTCTCCGGCGGGCAGCGGCAGCGGTGCTGGGTCGCGATGGTGATCGCCCAGGAGGCGCCGGTGATGCTGCTCGACGAGCCGACCTCGGCGCTCGACCTCGGGCACGCGGTCGAGGTGCTGGGTCTGGTTCGGCAGGTGGCGGCGGGTGGGCGCACGGTGGTGATGGTCCTGCACGACCTGGCGTCGGCGGCTCGGTACGCGGATGTGCTGGTCGCGATGCGGGGTGGCGAGGTGGTCGCGTCCGGGGCGCCTCGGGAGGTCGTGGACGCGGATCTGGTGCGGGCGTTGTACGACGTGGACGCGGACATCCTGCGGGCGCCGGGTGACGACATGCCTGTCGTGGTGCCTCGTATGCCGGAGGCGGCGGTGTCGGCCTCAAGCGCCGGCCGGGCTTGAGGTGGGTCGGCCGGGTCGGAAGGTGTGGCCTCGAACGCCTTGTCCTCAAGCGCCGGACGGGCTGGGTTGGCTGGGCTTGGGATGTCGGCTGGGCTGAAAAGCCTGTCCTCAAGCGCCGGACGGGCTGGATTGGTTGGCCTGGGAGGTTGGGTGTTCCGTGGTCGGGATGACGTGGGACACGGTGCTTTCGGTGTGGCTCGGGTAGGTTGCCCACAGCAATGTGACGGTGTGTCAGCTGATGAGGTGGGCGATGTTCGGCAAGAAGAAGAATGCCGCGGTGGCGGTCGAGGCTGCGATCGAAGGCCGCGACGTGGCGGCACTCGTGCTCCGCGCGACGCTCGGCCCGATGCTCTTCGCGCACGGCTACAACAAGGTCGCCGGCCCCGGCGGCCTCGCCGGTACGACCGGTTGGTTCGAGTCGCTCGGCCTCAAGCCGGCCGAGGTGCACGCGCGCCTCGCGGCCGGTACCGAGATGGCGGCCGGCGTCGGCATAGCGCTCGGCCTCGCCAACCCGCTGCCGGCGGCGGCGACGGTCGGTCTGATGAGCGTCGCGGCGCAGACCGACCACAAGGGCAAGGGCTTCTTCGTCTTCAAGGGCGGCTGGGAGTACACCGCGATCGTCGGCGGCGCCGCGGTCGCGCTGGCCGCGCTCGGCAACGGCAAGTACTCGGTCGACGGCTTGATCGGACGCAAGAAGTCGGGTCTGCGCCCGGCGCTGTTCGCGGCCGGTGTCGGCGTCGCGAACGCCGCGCTGCTGATGAAGCTCTGCTACAAGCCGGAGCCCAAGCCGGACGAGACGGTCGAGGCCTGACCCGGAGAGTACGGACCCGGAAAGTACAGACCCGGAGACTGCGGACACTTCGGGTGCCGCCGGCCCGCGCCGATCCATCGGCGCGGGCCGCGGTGTCCGCGCGAGCGGCTACGTTGGAACCCACGTTGATCCATGGGTGTTCCCACACCCTCGTGTGGAGGTTCTTGCTGTGCAGACGTTGCCCGAGTCCTGGCAGCCCGTGCTCGCGGAGGAGTTGGCGAAGCCCTACTACGCCGAGCTGACCGCGTACGTGGACGCGGAACGCAAGGAACACCAGGTCTTCCCGCCGGACGAAGAGGTCTTCGCGGCCCTGGAGGCGACGCCCTATCAGGACGTGCGCGTGTTCGTGGTCGGGCAGGACCCGTACCACGACGACAACCAGGCGCACGGCATGTGCTTCTCGGTGCGTCCCGAGGTCAAGATCCCGCCGTCGCTGCGCAACATCTACAAGGAGATGAACGCGGACATCGGTCTGCCCATCCCCGACAACGGCTACCTGATGCCGTGGGCCCGACAGGGCGTGCTCCTGCTCAACACGGTGCTCACGGTGCGCGCGCACGAGGCCGCGTCGCACAAGGGCCGCGGCTGGGAGAAGTTCACCGACGCGGTGATCAAGGCCGTGAACGACCGGGACGAGCCGGTCGTGTTCCTGCTGTGGGGTGGGCACGCGAAGAAGAAGGCGTCGCTCATCGACACCTCGAAGCACACCATCGTGCAGGGCGCGCACCCGTCGCCGCTGTCCGCGAAGCTCTTCCACGGCAGCAAGCCGTTCTCGCAGATCGACGCCGCGCTCGAGGCCATGGGGCACAAGCCGATCGACTGGACGATCCCCAACCTCAAGTAGCGCGCCGCCGGGCGGTTCGGCGACCGGAACGGGACAGGCAAGAAAAGCGACAACCGACGTTCCGGTTCGGTATCGGCTCGGCCGGTATCGGACCGGAAACGGGCGGCCTTCGGGAATGGCCGGAAATCTCCTTGCATTCGGGTTCGACACCCACCGAGTGCCCTTACGGTGTGAGGCTCGCCCTTTCCATGCCTCCCGAGGCGGCCCACCGTGTCGACGAGCATCGCCCGACCCCTCGCCCCCACTCCCACCCTCGACCTCACCCCCGGATACGTCGCGCACCGCGGTCTGCGGGAGGAGCTGGCCCGCCTGACCGAGGCGACTCGACACCTCGATCCGGTCGACATCCTGCGGGTGCGGGCGGTCGAGGAACACCTTGCGCTCGTGCTGCGCTTCCTCGCGGCGCATCACCGCGAGGAGCACACGATCCTGTACCCCTGGGTGCGCGCCGGTTCCCCCCACGCCGCGCGCACGGTGACCGCGTTCCAGGTCGACCACTCGGTCCTGGAGGAGGCGATGCGCCGCGCGGCCGACGTGAGCGTGCCGTTGCGCGACCGCTCGCCCGCGATCGGGCGGCTGTATGAACTCGTGGCCCGGCACAGCCTGGCCGAGGAGCACCAGCTCTTCCCGTTGATGCGCCGGCACGTGCGCGGTACGCCCGACGGGCGGATGCCGACCCGAACGGTTCGGGTCTGGGGCCGCGACCTGCCCGCGTTCGTCGCGTTCCACCTGCACCACGCGACGAACGCCGAGCGGCAGCGGGTGCTGCGCTGGATCCCGCCGGGTACGGCACTGCTGTGGCGGGCCGGGTGGCGGCGCGCCTACGAGCGGCGCCGGCGGGCCGCGTACGGCGGTTGACGACCGATCAGGAGGACGCCCGGTCGGCCGGATCGGTCGGACGGGTCAGCTCGGCCAGCAGCGCCCGCACGTGCTCGATCTCCGGGCCGGTCGGTTGTACGTCGCCCAGCGCGCGGACCAGCGCGTCCAACGCTCGCGCAGGTTCCGGCTCCGCGAGCGTGGAGAGATCGTGGATCAGCCGCAGCAGCATGATCCGCGGCGCGGCGATCTGCTCGCGGGGCAAGGGTTGTTCGTAGTAGCCCTCGGCCAGATCGAGCCACAGGTTCCACAGGTCGGTCCGCGCGATCCGCGGCACGGCCATGATCGCGTCGGTCAGCGCGCGGGTGTGGTCCGGGCCGATGGTGCGGCGCAGTACGGGCGCGACCGGCAGGCCCGGCGCGGGTTCCTCGTCCGCCGAGGGCGCGGACGCGACCGGCGTGGCGGACGCGGTCGTGGCCGGCGTGCTCGTGGCCGGCGGCGCGGGATCGGCCGCCCGCGGGGCGGGGAACACTGGTGGATCGGTCGGCCTGGTCGGCCCGTGGATCGCCGCGAGCAACTCGACGCGGGCCTCCTGCTCGGTCTTGCCGTACAGCGTCTTGCGCAACAACGGCCGCAGCACGGACGGGATCTCCTCGCGCACCAACTCCCGGACCACGAGCGGGATCAGCCGGCGCCCGCTGCCGCGCAGCGCGTCCGACATCGCGGTCCACTCCACCGTGGTCCAGCGCTCCGGGGTGAAGTAGGCGGGCGAGAACAGCGCGATCATGTGCCCCGCGTTGTCCAGCGCGCGGCTCACGAGCGTCGTGAGGTTCTGCCCGGTCGCCCAGTCCCACGCGTCGAGTTCGACCTCCAGGCCGTCCCGGACGAGTTGTCCCGCGACCCACTCGGCCCACTCCGTGTCCGAACCGGCGTGGCTGATGAAGTAACGCACCTTGTCGTCCCCGTCCTTCCCCATGCCGACCAGCATCGCGCAACCGCCGGTCCGGTGCCCTTCGGCGGATCGGCGTGTCGGCCGCGGCGCGGTCAACTCGGCAGGCTCTCGATCGCCCGGCACACCTCGTCCACGCCCTGCGTGTTGGGCAGCACGTCGAGCAGCGCCCGGCACAGGCACTTCAGCGAGTGGATCGGTTCCGGCCCGTTGACCAGCGCGCGGATCATGTGCAACAGCATCGAGCGCGCGTCGGTCATGTGCCGGTGCAGCAACTGGTGTTCGAGGTAGTCCTCGGCCAGGTCCAGCCAGATCGACCACTTCTCCGGTGCCCGCAGCCCGCGCACGGCCAGGAACAGATCGGCGAGGTAGACGACCTGGCTCTGCGGAATGGTCCGCGGCAGCTTCGCCATGTTCCCGAAGCGCAGCAGTTCCAGGGTCACCTCCGGGGACACCAGGCCGGACGCGAACAGGTCGGCGATCCGGGCGATCGCGGCGGGCCGGTCGCCCACGTACGCCGCGATCGCCTCGGCCGTGACCATCTCCAGCTCGAACCCGCGTTGGGCGTCGAACAGCATCAGCACCGATGAGCCGCGATCGAGCGGGGTCAGGTCGACCGTGGTGCCCAGCCGGCGGGCCTGCGGGTCGGTGCTGGTGATCAGCACGTGGCCGGGGCCCATCGGGATCATCTCGCCGACCAGGCCCGGTCGGTCGACCTCGTCGAAGACGAGCAACCATCCCTCGCGCGAGCGCAGTTCGTGCCCCGGGCCGACCCGCTGGTCGACCCGGTGCCCGAGATCGGCGAGCTGCCCGAGCAGCCGGTGCACGAACGCGACACCGCTCTCGGTGGGCCGGCCGGCGCAGTCGAACCACCACACCACGTCGTACAAGTGCCGGTGCCGGTAGGCGTATTCGCGGGCGAGGTGGGTGGTGCCCAGGCCGGGCAGGTCGTCCTGCGGACGCAGCACGACGCGGTGCTCGGCCTGCATGAGCGTGCGCAGATCGGCGAGCGTGCCGTCGCGCCCGTAGAACCGGCCCCGGGTGCCCGGGACGTTCCACACCGGCGGGTTGTCGGTCGGCGAGCGCGGCGGGGGCGGCGGGGGAATCCTGGGTGGTCCCGCCGGGCGCGGCGGACGCGGCGCCGGGGATATCGGGTCGGACGCGGTCAGAAGAACCCCGGATTCCGGGCGGGCAGCGGCGCGAACCGGTGCACGGCCTCGACGAGCAGGTCGCGCTGGCCGACCGCGTCCGCCTCGGTCAGGTCGACCGGTTCGACGCCGCGGAACATCGACGGCACCTGGGTACGCCCCACCACGATCGGCAGCAGCCGTCCGCCGGTGTCCGGGTCGCCGAGCGCCTCCTCCCACTCGTCCATCGCCAGCCGCCTGGTCTCGAAGTAGTGCTCGGAGAACAGCGCGAGGACGTGCTCGCCGAGCCCGCGCGCCCGCGCCATCGCCTTGCCGAAGCTCTCGCCCGCGCTCCAGTCCCACCGGCTCAGCGACACCCGGTAGTCCTCGAACGTGAGCACCTCCGAGACCCAGTCGGCCCACGCGAGATCGTTGCCGACGTAGCTGATCACCAGGTCGGTGCGGGCCGGGGGGATCGACTCCAGGATCGGCCCGCGGCGCACGGGCAGTTCCGGCAGCGTGCGCGAACCGCCGTGCTCGCTCCCGAACATCGGCTCGACCTCGGCCGCCTCGGCGGCACTCGACGGCGCCAGGTGGTGGTCGAGCGCGACGCGGATCCGGTCCGCCACCACGCGCACCGCGCGGATGTAGCCGATGTCCCGGATGCCGCCCAGCCGCAGCATGTCGAACACGCTCGCGCCCTCCCCGGGCGGCGCGATCCCCGCAGGCCACTCGATCGCCCCCACCGCGTGCGGGATGGGCTCCTCGATCGCCTTCCAGTGCACCGGAATCAGCACCGGCGGGGCGGTACCGAACAGCGATTCGTGCCGTCGCACCCGGTCGGTGAACACCGCCCAGTCGCGGCCGCAGTCCAAGTCCTCGAAGTAGTCGTCGGAGCACAACGCGACCATCGCGCGCGCCTGCGCGGGCGGATCGCCGGTCGGGATCTGCGCCGGGCCGATGCTCGGCTGCAAGCGGATGGCTCCGCGCACCCGTTCCATGGCGCGCCGGAGTTCGGCCTCGACGTCGTCGTGGAAGCGGGCCGCCCACTTGGGATCGCGGTCGGCGACGTGACTCGTGAAGAAGTCGTAGTCCACCAAGCGACCCCCGGGATCGAGCACCGTTCAAGGACGGCCGAGCGATGCCACCACGCCGAGGCGGCGGCGGGCCAGGCAAGTGCCGCCTCCAAGCCGACCGTTCGTGTGTACGACTCTGCCACACCAGAGCATCGCGCAGGCCGGCCCGGCCCGGCTAGTATAGGAAGGCTTGTGTAATCGTGGCGATACGTTCCGCACTCGAATGTACGGGTTTCACTCGGACGGCACACTCGAACGGCACACGGTGGCCTTGCGACGTGATCTCGAACGTCCGGGCGGCGCGGGAGAACGGGGGACCTGCGGATGCAAGGAGAGCGCGGTGAAGTGGAGTCGGCTCTGCCCGACCTCGACGGGCTCTGTCTCGACGATCTGGACGATCTGCCGGCCTCCGTGCTCGCGTCCGCGCTGCGGCGGCTGATGCACGAGTCCGAGGAGCCCTCGGAGGCGGTGGTCGCCAGCTTCGACAGCGCCGTCGAGCCCGCCTTCGCCGAGATCTGGGTGCAGGCCGATGCCGACGACGGTGACGACGAACCCCGGTCGGACGGGAGTGCCGGCGTCCGGAGCTGACCGTGGGAGGGCCGATGAACGAAGCGATACCGTTTCGGCAATTCGTGGTCAAGATCGCCGCGCGCTGCAACCTCGCGTGCGATTACTGCTACGTGTACGAACTCCGGGACCAGGGTTGGCGGAACCGGCCTCGCCTGATCGCCGAAGAGACGGTGGTCGCGCTGGGTCGGTGGCTGCGCGCGCATGCCGAGCGAGCCGGCCTGCGGACCGTGGACATCGTGCTGCACGGCGGTGAGCCGCTGCTCGCGGGACCCGATCGCCTCGACGCCATCGCGACCGGCCTGCGTGCCGCGCTGGCCGGCGTGGCCGAGCCGCGCTTCACCCTGCAGACCAACGCGGTGCTCCTCGACGAGCGCTGCGCCGAGGTGCTGCTGGCGCACCGGATCCGGGTCGGCGTATCGCTCGACGGCGACGAACTCGCCCACGACCGGCACCGGCGCGGGGCCGACGGGCGCGGCAGCCACGCCGAGACGGTGCGCGGCATCGCGCTGCTGCGCCGGGAACGCTACCGGCCGCTGTACGGCGGGCTGTTGTGCACGATCGACCTGGCGAACGACCCGGTCGGCACCTACGAGGCATTGCTCGCGCACGCGCCGCCGATGATCGATCTGCTGCTGCCGCACGCCACCTGGGAGTACCCGCCGCCCGGCGCGCGCGACGGCGAAACCCTCTACGCCGACTGGTTGATCGCGATCTTCGACCGCTGGTACGGCGCGCCGGTTCGGGAGACGCGCGTGCGGATCCTGGAAGACCTCGTCGACCTGAGCCTGGGCCGGGCGGTGCGCAGCGAGACGCTGGGTCTGAGCCCGGCGGGCTCGCTGGTGGTCGAGACGGACGGCACCTTCGAACGGCAGGACGCGCTCAAGGCCGCGTACGACGGCGCCGCGGCCACCGGGCTCGACGTCTTCCGGCACGACCCGGCGACCGTGCTCGCCGCGACCGCGTTCGCCGGCCCCGGCGGCGGGACCGACGAGCCGAGTCGGACCTGCCGGCGCTGTCCCGTGCTGCGCAGTTGCGGGGGCGGCCTGCGGGCGCATCGCTATCACCCGGCCAACGGGTTCGACAATCCCTCGGTGTACTGCGCCGACCTGCGGGCACTGATCGAGCACGTGGGTGCCCGGGTGCGCGGTGACGTGCGCGCGCTGTTGGCGGGTCTGGAGCGGCGGCGATGATCGGGACGCATCGCCTCGACGCCGCGATGTTCGGCGAACTCGCGTCGGGCTACGGCGGATCCGAGGCCGTTGCCGCGCTCGCCCGGGCCCAGGAGAGCCGCCGGCTGCTCCAGGTGTACGCGGTGGTCGCGGCCGCCCGCGAGCGCCTGCCGAGTTCGCGCACGGCGCGACTGGTCGATGCGCTCGACCTGCTCGCCCAGATCCAGCGCACGGCCCCGGAGGCGGCTCGGACGGTGCTGATGCATCCCTACACGGGCGCGTGGGCGATGCGCTGCCTGTTGTGGCTGCGCCGACCCGAAGCGGGTTCGACGGCACCCGACGCGGATCGATTGCTCGGCCATCTCGGCTCGATCGCGGCCGCCGCCGCACTGCGCGCCGATCCCGAGCACGGCCCGGCGGACCGGATCGAGGTGCGCGCCGTCGACGGGTGGGTGTACCTGCCCACGCTGGGCCGGGTGCGGCTGTCCGGGGACGCGGGTCGGATCGCGTCGACCGGCCGGCAATGGCGGATCGATGGACGGCCGATCTCGCGGCGCGAGGCCAACCGGGTCTGCTCCGCGACGGCCGCCGGGCTGTCCGCCACCTTGGCGATCGAGGACGTCGACCCCTATCGCGACGTACACCGCTGGGAGCCGACGGCCCGCCTGACCACTCACCAAGTATCCTTGCTGCAAAGGAATTTCGTGAACGCGTGGGGCCGGCTGGCAGCCGCTCACCGGGCCTACGCGGCCGGCCTGAGCGAGGCACTGTCCACGGTGGTCCCGGTGGTCGCGGGGCCCGGGGTCAGCCTCAGTTCGTCGTCCCGATACGCGTTCGGAGGCATCGCGCTCGCGCCGGCCATGGGGCCGACCACGCTGGCCGTCACGCTGATCCACGAGTTCCAGCACAACAAGCTCGGTGCGGTACAGGACATCACGAAGCTCTCGGAGCGCTCGGCGGCCCGGTATCGGGCGCCCTGGCGGTTGGACCCCCGACCGGTGGGGGCACTCCTGCAAGGTGCCTACGCGCACCTGGGGATCGCGGACTTCTGGCGGATTCGGCGGCAGACGGCCGCAGGGGAGGAGCAGGATCGGGCGCAGGCCGAGTTCGCCGTGCACCGCGCGCACGTCACCGAGGCGATCGACACGCTGCGCGCGTCCGGTGAGCTGACGCCGGACGGCGAGCGGGTCGTGGGTGCCATGGCGGGCACCGTCGAGCCGTGGTGGCGCGAGGACGTACCCGCCGACGCGGCGCGCCGCGCGGCCGAACGGGTGCGATCGGGCCGGCGGACGTGGGCGGAGCGAAACGGTGCCGCAGGCGCGGCGGAGCCGGGTGGGCAGGCCGTGGACGTGGGCAAAACAACACGAAACGAGAGAGAACATGAGATTACCTGATGTTACGAGGAGTAACTTCGAGTGATGAACTCGGGTAGCCTGGGAACAACGAGTGACGGACGGGGAGGGCAATCCCACGCGCGTCGAAACGAAGCACCGACAGCAGGGGTCGAGATGACACCAGTCTTCTTCACGAGTCGGTCGTGCGGCGACGAGCGTGCCTACGTCGAGCGTTTCCACTCCGATCTCGAACAAGCCGTCTCCGCCCGAGTGGCGGGCCGGGACGGTGCGCGGGGCCTGCTGTCGCCGTGTGTGGACCGCGATCCGGGCGACCCGCCCGAATCGCTCGCCGCGTGCTCGTTTCCCGCGGCCGTGGTGCTGGCGTCGCCCGACTACCTCGCAGACCCCGCCGCCATGCGCGAATGGGCGGTGATGGCCGAACGCGTGCGCGGCCACCGGGTCCGGACCGGCGAACAGCTCGACGCGATGGTCATTGTGCGCTGGCGGGCCACCGAATCGCGCCCCGGCGAGCAGCCGACCCCGGATCTCGGCGCCGACGGCGACTACGGTCCGATCTACTCCCGCCAGGGCCTGTTCGACCTGATGCGCCTGGAGGGCCACTCGGCCGACTACCGGCGGCTGATCGCCGAGTTGGCCCGGGTGGTGGTCGAGGTCAACCGCGTTCCGCTGCGCCCGTTGCCGCCGGCCGAGGCGCGCGAACTCGTCCCGGCCGTGCGCACCGTCCCGAGCCCCGCTCCGGCCCGAATGCCGTACGCCGGCCCCGCGCCGGTCGCGACCGCTGCCCGGGCCCTGCCCACGCACTCCCGCACCGGCCCGGACCTGCCCACCCGACCCCGCTGGATCACGGCCCGACACAATCCCCGCCGCCCGTTGCTGTGGGGACCCGGTGGCGATGTTGAGGAGCACTGAAACGATGAGCGACAACCCGCCGGGAACCGTCGTCACGTTCTACTCGTACAAGGGCGGCACCGGCCGCACGATGGCCCTGGCCAACGTCGCCTGGATCCTGGCCTCCCGAGGCAAGCGCGTGCTCGTCGTGGACTGGGACCTCGAATCACCCGGCCTGCACCGCTACTTCCACCCCTACCTGATCGACAAGCGGCTGGAGGACACGCGCGGCGTGCTCGACATGATCCGCGCCTTCGCCAAGGTGGTCGGATCCGACGCGAGCACCGACGCGATGATCGACGCGAGCCGGATCGACGAGAGCCGGGTGGACGGCTGCGCGGTCAAGGTCGACCGGGACTTCCCGGACGGCGGCCTGATCCGCTTCCTCGGCCCCGGCCGGCAGAACCACGACTACGCGGCCACGCTCGCGGGCTTCAACTGGGCCGACTTCTGCGAGAGCCCGCACGGCATCGGCTTCCTGGACGCGCTGCGCGAGGACATGCGCGCCTCCTACGACTACGCGCTGATCGACAGCCGGACCGGGCTCAACGACATCGCCGGCATCTGCACCACGCTGCTGCCCGACGTCGTGGTGGACGGCTTCACCCTGAACGAACAGGCGATCGACGGCGGCGTGAACGTGGCCCGCTCGATCGCCCGGCAGGCCGATCGCCCGTTGCGGATCCTGCCCGTCCCGATGCGTGTCGAGGACGACGAGAAGGACAAGCTCGAAGCCGGCCGCGACCACGCCCGCGAGCGGTTCGCGGAATTCCTCGCGAGCCGGACCGAGGCCGAGCGGACCAAGTACTGGGGCGAGGTGGAGATCCCCTACAAGGCGTTCTACGCCTACGAGGAGACCCTCGCGACGCTGGGCGACCGGCCGCTCCAGGAAGGCAGCCTGCTCAGTGCTTACGAGCGCCTGACCGGCGTGCTCACCGACGGCGCGATCACCCGGCTCAACCCGATCGACGAGGTGGATCGTCGCCGCGAGCTGCGGCGCTTCGAGCGGATCCGGTACACCGCCCCGGTCACGGTGCGGATCCTCTACAGCGCCCGCGACCGCATGTGGGTCGACTGGGTGCGCGCGCAACTGACCGCCTCGGGCGCCCAGGTGGTCGGCACCGGCGGCAGCGACACGCCACTCGAGGACTTGCAGAACGTCGACAGCGTCGTGATCGTCTCGTCCTCGCATTCGCTCCCCAGTCGATCCTGGACCGCGATGCGCACGGCCCTGCGCCGGCTCGCGGCGGTCGACCGGGCGAGCGTGGTGACGCTGCGGGTGGACGACCTGGTCGACAGCGACCCGGGCGTGGGCGAAACGGTCACGCTGACCTCGCTGTCCGAGGACAACTGCCGTACCGCGCTGCTGACCGCCTTCGGTCGCACGCCTGCGGACGGGACCCCGGTGGACGGCCCCAGGTTCCCCGGAACCAAGCCCAGGGTCGCCCAACTGCTGCCCCGCCACCCGGCGTTCACCGGGCGCGACGACATCCTCGAACGGCTGCGCGACCAACTCGCCAAGGGTGCGACCGCCGTGTTGCCCCAGGCGTTGCACGGCCTCGGCGGCGTCGGCAAGACCCAGGTCGCGCTCGAGTACGCACACCGCTTCGCCGCCGACTACGACGTCATCTGGTGGGTGTCGGCGGAGCAGGCGCAAGGCGTCGCCGCCCAGCTCGCCCGGCTCGGCGCGCGGCTCGACCTGCCCTCCGGGGAGAACGTCACGGACGCGGCGGCCACGGTGTTGCAGACCCTGCAACAGGGCGAGCCGTACGATCGCTGGCTGGTGATCTACGACAACGCGGACGAACCGGCGTCGGTGGCCCACCTGATGCCGCAGGGCAGCGTGAACGGCCACGTCCTGGTCACCTCGCGCAACGACCTCTGGGCGCGCAGCGCGCGCCCGCTCGAGGTCCCGGTGTTCCGCCGCGACGAGAGTGTCGCGCTGCTCCAGCGCCGGGTGCCGGCACTGACCGAGGCGGACGCGCAGAAGGTGGCCACCGCCCTGGGCGACCTGCCGCTGGCGGTCGAGCAGGCCGGCGCGTGGCTCGCCGAGTCGGCGATGCAGGTCGAGGAATACCTGGAGCGGGTCAACACCCGGGTCAGCGCGATCCTGGACGAGGGCCAGCCGCCGGACTACCCGACCACGGCCGCCGCGACCTGGACCGTCTCGCTCGACGAGCTCAAGGAGCGGCAGCCGGCGGCGGTGCGCCTGCTGGAGCTGTGCGCGTACCTGTCGCCCGACTCCATCTCGATGCGGCTGCTGCGCTCGCGCGAGGTGCTCCAGGAACTGGTCCGGGTGGACAGCTCGCTCGGCGACACCCTGCTGCTGTCCCGGATCTTCCAGCAGCTCGGCCGGTACGCGCTGGCGCGGGTGGACCGAGGCGAGGACACCATCCAGGTGCACCGCCTGGTCCAGGCCGTGTTGCGCGACCAGATGCCGGCCGAGGAGAGTGCCGCCCGGCGTGCCCGGGTGCTGGAGATCCTGGCCGCCAACGCGCCCGGCGACGTGGACGACCCGGCCAACCAGGAGGCGTACGAGGAGCTGTACAAGCACCTGGTGCCCTCGCGCGCGCTGGAGAGCGACTCGGAGGGCGTGCGCCGCTGGATCGTGGAACAGGTGCGCTTCGCCTGGCGTTTCAACGACTGGGAGTTCGGCCAGTACATCGCCGAGATCGCGCTCGACCGCTGGCGCGCGCGGTTCAACCGGCACGACGCGCTGACCCTGCGGATGTGCACCCAGTTGGCGAACGTGTATCGCTCCCAGGGCAGGTACCGCAAGGCATACGACCTGGACCGGGCCACGTTGGAGGCCCAGCGCGAGTCGCTCGGCCCGGACCACCCGCACACCCTGATCACCGGCCGGGGCTACGGCGGCGACCTGCGCTCGCTCGGCCGCTTCCACACCGCGCTCGAATCCGACCGGGACAACTACGCCCGCTTCAGCGACGTCTTCGGCGAGGACGCGAACGACACCCTGCTCGCCGCGAATAACCTCGGTGTCTCGCTCCGCCTGATGGGCCGGCTGGAGGAGGCGCGCGAGGTACACCAGGAGGCGTACGACCGGCGCCGGCGGATCCAGGGCGACGACCACCCGAGGACCTGCTTCCTGGCCAACGAGATCGGCCAGGACCTGCGCGAGCTGGGTGACTACGCGGGCTCGCGGGCGGTGCTCCAGCAGACGTTGGCGCGGGAGGAGGCGATCGGTCGCACCCGGGACGCGATGCGCACCTCCAAGAACCTCGCGGTGACGATCCGGCAGACGGGGGACGCCCGCTACGCCCGCTCGCTGGACAGCGACACCCTGGAGAAGTACCGCGCCTACCTCGGTCCCACCCACCCCGTGCTGCTCGCGTGCACGGTCAACCTCGCCGCCGACAACCACGCGATGAGCAACGACGAGGCGGCGCTCGAACTCGCTCAGGAGGCGTACCGGGGCTACCGCGAGCAGTTCGGCGCGCAGCACCCCTTCACGTTCGGGTGCGGCAGCAACCTGTCCACCTACCTGCGGGCGGTCGGCCGGGACGAGGAGGCGATGACCCTCGGGCAGCGTTGTCTGGACGGTCTGCGCGAATTGCTGGGCGAGGACCACCCGTTCACGCTGGCGGCCGGGCTCAACCACTCGAACAACCTGTATCGGGCGGGTGAGGTCAACGAGTGCGCCGAGCTCGACCGGGTGACCTACGACCGGTACGAGGCGCTGCTCGGCGCCGACCACCCGCACACCCTGGTCGCGGCCTGCAACCGGGTGCAGAGCCTGGGCGAGATCGGCCGCCGGGACGAGTCCCGGGAATGGTTCACCCGCACCGAGCGCGCGTGTCGACGCAAGCTCGGCGACGAACACCCGATCACCCAGGGCCTGCGGGCGCGTCGCCGACTGGAGACGGACATCGAGGTGCCGCCGACCTGATCGGCGCCACCTCGAGTGCCGCGGCCGGTCCGACCCTTCGTCGGGCCGGCCGCGGTCCGTTCACGCCGAGTGCATCCGGACCGGCATGTCCTTCACGCCGTTCAGGAAGTTGGAGCGCATCCGCCGGGCCGGGCCCAGCAGTTCGACCCGCTCGACCCGCTCGGCCAGGGTGCGGAACATGATCTCCAGTTCGAGCTTGGCCAGATGCCGGCCGAGGCAGAAGTGCGGACCGCCGCCGCCGAAGCCCAGCATGGGGTTCGGGTCGCGGCCGATGTCGAGCCGATGCGGGTCGACGAACACGTCCTCGTCGTGGTTGGCGGACGCGTAGTAGACCACCACCTTGTCGCCGGCGGCGATCGGCTGCCCGCTCAGCTCGGTGTCCTGTACGGCGGTGCGCTTGAAGGCGTTGACCGGGCTGACCCAGCGGACGATCTCGTCCGCGGCGGTGCCGGCCAGCCCCGCCGGGTCGGCGCGCAGCCGTTCCCACTGCTCGGGGTTTTGGATCAGCGCGTGCATGCCACCCGATATCGCGTTCCGCGTGGTCTCGTTGCCGGCCACCGCGAGCAGCATGAAGAACAGGTCGAATTCGATCGCGGTCAGCTCCTGGCCGTCCCGATCGGGGCAGACCAGCTTGGACACGATGTCGTCCACCGGACATTCCCGCCGGGCCGCGCCGAGCGCGTCCGCGTATCCGAACATCTCCATCTGAACCTGTCGACCCTCGGCGTCGTCGTCCGAGCGCAGGTCCGGATCCGCTTCACCGACCAGCTTGTTCGACCATTCGAACAGCTTGTGCCGGTCGATCTGCGGTACGCCCATCAGGTCGGCGATCACCACGAGCGGCAACTCGGCCGCGCACATCGCGACGAAGTCGCCCTCGCGCTGTGCGACGGCCGCCGAGACGATGCGCTCGCACGCCTCGCGGACCTTGTCCTCCAGGGTCAGCGTCGTGCGCGGGGTGAAGCCCTTGTTGACGATGTTGCGCAGCCGCGAGTGCTCGGGCGGGTCCATGTTGAGCATCATCAGGCGCTGGGTGTCGAGCATGTCCTCGGTCGGCTCGACGAGCAGCGACAGGCGCTCGCGGGACGAGAAGATCTCCGGATTCCGGGACACCCGGATCACGTCGGCGTGCCGGGTGACGGCCCAGAAGCCGTCGGGGCGGTCGGGGTCGGCGTGGCGGTACACGGGGGCGGTGCGGCGCATCTCGGCGAACGTCGCGTGCGGGATGCCCGCGTCGTAGCTGTCGGGGCTGTACACGTCGAATGTCGCGGCACTGGACGTGGCGCTGTCGATCTTGTCGGGCACGGCGAACCTTCCGGCAGTGGTGCTGGCGGAGCGCGGGCGCGGCCAGACTTCCACGGCTCGCGAGGGTCGGGAAGAGCGATCGGGACGTCCGCCGCGCGGATTCGGACCCGGACTCGCCGTGTGACAGAGCGTGACACATCGTGACGGGCTCGTAATACGCCCACGACACGCCCGCGACATGCCGTGACACGCCGTGACACGCCGATCCTCGGCACGACTCGCCTGGCGAGCCTGTGACGTTTTGCTACTTTATAGACACTTTCTGTTAGTTTCTGTGACGGTGACAAAAACACACATCATCCAGATTCAGCCGGTTACGTCCTGACGGGGGCGGCGCGGACCCGCGGCCTCCAGGGGCCTCGGGCTCGCATCCCACGGCCTGGGGGCGCGTTTCGCCCCGGCGCGTCGCCCCGATCCGGCAGTCCTCGCGCTGTCCCGAAACCGGCGCGACCGTTCCGTCCCCTGCGCTCCAGAGCGCGCCTCCCGAGGAGTCACCCCCATGGCCCTGTCCATCTCCACCGTCGTCCTGCTTGGCGTCATCGTGTTCATCTTCATCCGCAAGGGCGGCATGCGAATCCCGCACGCCATCGTCTGCGCGCTACTCGGGTTCTATCTCGCCAGTACCTCGATCGCGCCGAGTATCCACAGCAGCGGCAAGAGCGTCGCGAATCTGCTGAGCAATCTGAATTTCTGATCGCGACGGTCACCCCGACCGGCCCGGCGGCAGGTTCGCCGGGCCGGTCGTCGACGTCTCGACTCGATATCGGTGAGCCTTCTCACTTGGTCCCGATTCGGGCGCACGCGGGACGTGACGGGGTATCGCCACTGTCGGGCGTCGAGAACCGGTGGATGTTCCGGTCACGGCGCGGCTCGAACGGAACTTCGGCGGATCGCAGTGGAGAGCAGGCATGGACAACACAGGCGCGGTCGGCACACCCCTGGTGGTCGTGGGCACGGACGGGTCGGACCACGGGGACCGGTCGGTGGCCAGGGCCGCCGCGACGGCCGCCCGCAGCGGCGCGCGGCTGCGGATCGTGCACGCGATCCGGATGCCGATGGCGTTGCCCGGCTTCGAACCGGTCGACCCCGGTGAGGAGGTCCTGGCGGCGGCCTCGGAGGAGGTCGCGCGGGCTTCGGCCGCGGCGCTCGCGCGCCACCCGGGCCTGACCGTCGAGGGGCGGGTCGGGTTCGGGCTGCCCGCCGACGCGCTCCTGGAGGCGGCCGAGGGCGCGACCCTGCTGGTGGTGGGATCACGCGGCGGGGGCGGGTTCGCCGACCTCCTGCTCGGCTCGGTGTCGCGCTCGCTGACCGCGCGGACGCCGTGCCCGCTGCTGGTGGTGCGCGGTGGATCGGGCGTGCCCTCGGCGGCCGGCGAGCCGGCCGTGAGCGGCGCGGACGTGCTGGTCGGCATCCAGGGCGAGGACGACGGGCCGGCGGTGCGGGCCGCGTTCGAGGCGGCCCGGCAGTGGGGGCTGCCGGTGCACGCGGTGCACGCGTGGAGCTGGCCCGGCTACGCCGGTATCGCGGGGCCGACCGACGCCGACATGCGCGCGGTGCGCCAGGTGCACGAGGCGAGCCTGGAGGAAGCGCTCGAGCCGGCGCGCGCGGTGTTCCCCGAGGTCGAGGTGCACGCGGAATCGGTGCTCGGCGACGCGGCCGGCACGCTGATCGAGGCGTCCCGGACCGGCGCGCTCGTGGTGGTCGGGGTGCGGCACCGGCGGGGACCGCTGCGGCACTGGGTCGGCCACATCGCGGTGACCGCGCTCGAACACGCGCACTGCCCGGTCCTGGTCGTACCGCTGAGCTGAGCACACGGGCCCGTCCGCGGCCGGCGCCGGCATTTTCAATCAGTGATTGAAAATGCCGGCGCTTCGTGGTTTGGTGCGTGCCGTGACAGCGCAATCGCGAGCTCGGCTGCTCGACGAGGCCGAACGGCTCTTCCTCGCCCAGGGCTACGACAAGGTCTCCGTGCGGGCGGTCAACGCCGCCGCCGGGATGAACCCGGCGGCGGTGCACTACCACTTCGGGTCCAAGCGGGACCTTGTGGTGGCCCTGCTGCAACAGCGCCTGGGGCCGCTGTGGGCCGGGCCGCTCGCGGACCTCGATCGGGCCCGCGCACGGGGCCGGCCGCCCGCCGTCGGCGAGATCGTCACGATCATCGTCGAACCGTTCGACCGCCTCGCCCGCGAGCCCAACGGCCCGATGCTGCTCCAATTGCTCGCTCGTACGGTGCTTTCCGGGCAGGAACTGCCCTGGGACGACCCGTGGTTCCGACACCAGCCGTGGCGCGACCTGCTGGCCGCGGCGCGTCCCGACCTGAGCCCACGGGAGATCGCGGACCGCTGGCGGCTCGCGTTCGACCTGCTGCTCCAGCTGTACGGCCAACCCGTGGCCGACGCCTTTGTTCCGCCGCCCGCCCCCGAGACCGTCGCCGCGTTCGTCACCGCGGGCCTCGACGCGTCCCGACCGGCCGATCCGCTTCGCACAGAACGAGGTGACTCGTGATACCCGACGTCTTCGCCCCCGCCAAGCTCGGTCCGCTGACGCTGCGCAACCGGATCATCAAGGCCGCGACGTTCGAGGGGGCCACCCCGGACGCGCTGGTCACCGACAACCTGATCGAGTACCACCGGCGGCCCGCCGCCGGGGGCATCGGGATGACCACGGTGGCCTACTGCGCGGTGGCGCCGGAGGGCCGCACCGACCGGCACCAGATCTGGATGCGCCCGGAGGCGGTGCCGGGGCTGCGCCGGCTCACCGACGCGGTGCACGCCGAGGGCGCCGCCGTGTCGGCCCAGCTCGGGCACGCGGGCCCGGTCGCCAACGCCAAGTCCAACGGTCGGCCCGCGCTGTCGGCAGGGCGGATGTTCAACCCGCTCGGCATGCGCGTGACCCGTGCCGCGACCGCGGCCGACATCGCCCGGGTCACCCGTGCGCACGCCGAGGCCGCGTTGTTGGCGATCGAGTCCGGCTTCGACGCGGTCGAGATCCACCTCGGCCACAACTACTTCGCGAGCGCGTTCCTGAGCCCCAAGCTCAACCGACGCAAGGACGCGTACGGCGGTGCGCTCGCCAACCGAGCCAAGGTCGCGCGTGAGGTCTGCCGGGCGGTGCGCGACGCGGTGGGGGACCGGATCGCGATCACCGCCAAGCTCAACATGGAGGACGGCGTCCCGGGCGGGATCCGGCTGGACGAGAGCCTCCGCACGGCCCGGTGGCTGGAGGAGGACGGTTCGCTCGACGCGCTGGAGCTGACCGCCGGCAGTTCGCTGCTCAACCCGATGTACCTCTTTCGGGGCGACGCCCCGGTGCCGGAGTTCGCCGCGACCTTCCCGCAGCCGCAGCGGCTCGGGGTCAAGCTGATCGGCAAGCAGATCCTGCGCTCGTACCCGTACGAGGAGGCTTATCTGCTCGCGTCGGCCCGGCAGTTCCGGGCCGAGCTCAAGCTGCCGCTGATCCTGCTCGGCGGGATCACCAACCGCGACACCATGGATCTGGCGATGCGCGAGGGGTTCGAGTTCGTGGCGATGGGCCGTGCGGTGCTGCGCGAGCCGGACCTGGTCAATCGGATCTCGGCCGAGCGGGGGACGCGGTCGTTGTGCATTCATTGCAACAAGTGCATGCCGACGATTTACAGCCGGACTCGGTGCGTGGTGGTTGAGCCGGACGCATAGAGCCGGGCGGCCGGGGGCTTTGGCCTCAAGCGCCGGCCGGGCTGAGATGTGCTTCCGTTGCGTGGGATCGCTGCGGATGTGTGGGCCGCTGTCCTCAAGCGCCGGACGGGCTGGGGTTGCGTGCGTCGCGTGGGGGTGCTGCGGACGTGTGGGTCGGTGTCCTCAAGCGCCGGACGGGCTGGATTCAGCCCGTCCGGCGTTTGAGGACGACAAGGCCGTCCGGGGTTCAGGACAGGTAGCGGGTGATCGAGTCGATTACGCACGCCGGCTTGGGGGAGTCGGCGATTTCGATGGTGATGCGGATTGTCACCTGGATGCCGCCGGGGATGTCGGCGACCGTCGCGATCTCCGCGCCGCCACGCACCCGGGAGCCGACGGTGACCGGGGACGGGAAGCGGACCTTGTCCACGCCGTAGTTGACGCCCATCGAGATGTTCCGCACCTCGACGATCTGCGGCAGGAACAGGTTCGACAGGGCCAGCGTCAGGTAGCCGTGTGCGATCGGTGCGCCGAACGGGCCCTCCTTCGCCTTCTCGGCGTCCACGTGGATCCACTGGTGGTCGCCGGTGGCGTCGGCGAACAGGTTGATCCGGTCCTGGGTGATCTCCAGCCACTCGCTGTGGCCGAGGTGCTTGCCCACCGAGTCCTTGATCTGCTGGAGGTCGGTGAAGACGGTGGCCGCCATGTGCTCTCCCAGTCGTTTCTGATGGTCTGTCAGATCGTTGTTCCGTGTATAACAGACCATCCCCGTCGGCCCGCGCGCGGGACGTTCAGCCGGTCGGGATCCAGGCCACCTGCCGGAGGTCGGCGAGGGTGTCCACCGAGATGCCCGCCGTCGAGACCGTCCACAGGTCCGAGCCGATCACCAGCGAGCGCTGGATCGACGCGTCCGGGTGGGTGACCCGACCGACGTCGACGATCTTGCTGCCGTTGATCCGCAACACGAGTGCGTAGCCGTAGTTGGAGTACGGGGACTTCTCGCCCGGCGCGAACTCCGGTTGCGAGGGCAGGGGGCGGCCACCGCCCTGGACCGGCAGCACCACGGTGCCGTCCTTGGCCCAGTACAGGAACGCGTGCGGGTTCTGCTCCGCCTGCGAGTTGGCCCCGGTCACCGCGTACTGCGCGACCCGGGTCGGGTTCGCCAACGTGCTCACGTCGAACAGGGACACCTGGGTGCCGGTCCGCTGTCCGCCGTCGGTGGCGTCCTGGCCGACGCCGATCAGCCGACCGTCGGCGATCGGGTGCAGGTAGGCCGAGTAGCCGTTGATCTTGAGCTCGCCGACCGCCTTGGGATTGCGCGGGTCGCTCAGGTCGATCGTGTACAGCGGATCGGTCTGCCGGAACGTCACCACGTAGGCGATCGGACCCGCGAAGCGCACCCCGAAGATCCGCTCGGTGCGGCCGAGCCCGCCCACTCGGCCGATCGGGGTCAGCCGGTTGCCGCTGCGGGCCAGCACGGTGACCACCGACTCGGTGCTGGAGCGCGGCGCGATCGGCGGCGCGCTGCCCGGGAAGGCGTCCGGGACGCTCTTCGTCGTCGCGCCGCCCGCCGAATCGCGTGGGAGCGCGGTCGGGTTGGTCGCGTCGCCGGGCGAGAGCGTGGTGGCGACCCGCAGGTTGCCCCCGTGCTCCGACATCGCGTACTCGTTGATCATCACACCCGGAACCACGCCCGTGCCGACCAGCTTGGGGGTGCCCTTGCCGGAGATGTCGAGCTGGTTGATCGCGGTGGTCGTGGTCGGCGGCCCGCCACCCGTCATCTTGGCGTCGCTCGACACCGACCGCTGGGTGTAATTGGTGGCGAGGTAGAGGTTCGAGTCGGACGCGTACACGTGGTCCACGTCGGCGGCCACCGTCACCGGATCGCCCTTGCCCAGTTCACCGGTCAGGTCGAAGGACAGCACGCTCAGCGTCGCGGTGCCGCTGTGCCCGGGCTCGCCGGCCTTGACCTGCGGCCGGCTGACCCGGTCGCAGCCGACCAGATCGCCGGAGTCGGTACGGCCGTTCGCGGTGAGCGTGTACTGGGGCAGCCAGTCGGCGGCGGTCGAGCGCTCGATCAGATCCTTGGCCTTGCCCGGCGACTTGTTCACCGAACTCTTCAGGCGGGGCTGCGAGCGCACCACGATCCGCGCGGTGGAGCCGATCTGGCGCGCGTCGGCGTACGCCCCGTCCACCGACAGGTCGCCGATCACCTTGGGCGCGGCCGTCAGGTCGACGAGCACGAAGCGGGCCTGCGACCCCGCCATCACCGGGGAACCGCCGTCGGGATCGCCCGGGATCGGCGCCATCTTGCCCGAACCGCCCTTGGTCTGCGGGCCGGAGCGGGCGATCAACAGGGCCCGGTCGCCGAAGAGCAGCAGGTCGTTCGCGCGAGCACCGGGCACCGACAACGTCCCGGTGACGCGGTGGGTCGCGACGTCGACCACGTTCAGTCGGCCGTTCGCGATCGTCAGCACTCGGCGACCGTCGGTCTTGACCAGGTCGGGCTCGTCGACGCCCTGCTCCTGGGTGTTCGTCGTCGAATGGTCCGGTGCGGAGGGAGCGCCGGGGGCGGCCTTGTCCGCGGTCAGCCCCTGGGGCGCGTCCTGCCTGGGCGCGGCGGCGGGCTGTTCCTCGGCGTTCGCCGCACCCCCGTCCGGCATGCTCTTGGACTTCGAGTCGCCGGACCTGCGCTCATCGTTCATCTGTCGCAGCGCCGCCGCGCGGAAGTCGTCGACCAGGGCGCCGCACGAGTCGTAGGCCGCGAGTCGCATCATCTCGTCGGAGACCAGGGCCGGGCGATCGGGATCCGGCTTGGAGCCGGACGAGGATGTACAGCCGGTGACGACGAGTCCCGCCGTCAGCACGAATATCGGCAGGGCCGCGGCCCTGCGCTTCGAACGGTCGTGGATTCGCATGGTCCTGTGACGGAGCGGGCCCCGGAACGGTTCCCACGCCGATACCTGGGCAGTGTTGCCGACAGATCGGCCTCGGCCGGGAAGGGAGTCGCCCCGTGACGCTGTGGCCCGGACACCCGTTCCCCCTCGGTGCCTCGTACGACGGCACCGGGGTCAACTTCGCCCTGTACAGCGACGTCGCCACCGGCGTCGACCTGTGCCTGATCGACGCCGACGGGCACGAGGACCGCGTGTCGCTGCGCGAGGTGGACGGCGGCATTTGGCACGGCTACATCCCCGGCCTCCAGCCCGGACAGCGCTACGGCTACCGCGTGCACGGGCCGTGGGAGCCCCGGCGGGGGATCAGGTGCAATCCGGCGAAGCTGCTGCTCGACCCGTACGGCAAGGCCTTCGACGGCGACATCCGCTGGGGCCAGTCGGTGTTCGGGTATCGCTTCGGCGATCCCGAGCGGATCGACGACACCGACTCGGCGCCGCACATGATGACGTCCGTCGTGGTCAACCCGTACTTCGACTGGGGCGACGACCACCGGCCCGGGCACGAGTACCACGACACGGTGATCTACGAGGCGCACGTACGCGGCCTGACGATGCGTCACCCCGGCATCCCGGAGGAGATCCGCGGCACGTACGCGGGCATGGCGCACCCGAAGATGATCGACTACTTCCGCGCGCTCGGGGTCACCGCGATCGAGCTCATGCCGGTGCACCAGTTCGTCAACGACGGGCACCTGGTGGATCGGGGGTTGGTCAACCACTGGGGCTACAACACGATCGGCTTCTTCGCGCCGCACGCCGCCTACTCCTCGACCGGCACCCTGGGCCAGCAGGTCCAGGAGTTCCGCTATCTCGTGAAGTGCCTGCACCGGGCCGGCATCGAGGTCATCCTCGACGTGGTCTACAACCACACCGCGGAGGGCAACCACCTCGGACCCACGCTGTCCTTCCGGGGGATCGACAACAGTGCCTACTACCGGCTGTCCGAGGAGGACCCGCGCTACTACCGGGACACCACCGGGACCGGCAACTCGCTGAGCATGTCGCACCCGCACGTGCTCCAGATGATCATGGACTCGCTGCGCTACTGGGTCGTCGACATGCACGTCGACGGGTTCCGCTTCGACCTCGCGGCGGCGCTCGCCCGACAGTTCCACGAGGTGGACAAGCTCTCCGCGTTCTTCGACCTGGTCCAGCAGGACCCGATCGTCAGCCGGGTCAAGCTGATCGCCGAACCCTGGGACATCGGCGAGGAGGGCTACCACGTGGGCAACTTCCCGCCGCTGTGGACCGAGTGGAACGGGAAGTACCGCGACACCGTGCGCGACCTGTGGCGCGGCGAGCCGGGCCTGCTCCCGGACTTCGCCGCCCGGCTGACCGGGTCGAGCGACATGTACCGGCACGACGGCCGACGGCCGACCGCGTCCGTCAACTTCGTCACCGCGCACGACGGCTTCACGCTGCACGACCTGGTCTCCTACAACACCAAGCACAACGCCGCCAACGGCGAGGACGACCTGGACGGCGAGCAGCACAACCGGTCGTGGAACTGCGGCGTCGAGGGCGAGAGCACCGACATCGAGATCCTCGCGCTGCGCGAGAAGACGAAGCGCAACATGGCCGCGACGCTGCTGCTCTCGCAGGGCATCCCGATGCTGCTGCACGGCGACGAGATCGGCCGCACGCAGGGCGGCAACAACAACGCCTACTGCCAGGACAACGAGGTCTCCTGGGTCGACTGGGAGCGCGGGCGCGAGCACTGGGTGTTCCTCGAATGGGTACAGCGGCTGATCCGGCTGCGCCGCGAGCACCCGGTGTTCCGGCGGCGCCGGTTCCTGCGCGGAGTACCGGTGCACGGTACGCCGTTGGCCGATATCGCGTGGTTCGCCCCCAACGGCGGGCCGATGACCGAGGCGGACTGGCACGCGGGCTTCAACAAGGCGGTCTCGGTGTTCCTCAACGGCGACGCGATCGCCGAGCCCGGTCCGCGCGGCGAACACATCGACGACGACTCGTTCTTCCTGCTGATCAACGCGCACGAGGGCGACCTGCGCTTCACCCTGCCGCCCGCCGCCTACGGCGCGGCGTGGGAGACGGAGCTCGACAGCGCGAGCACCGTGGTCCTGGACCGCGACCGCCCGGCGGCCAAGGCCGGTGGTGTGGTGCACCTGGAGGCCCGGTCGCTGCGTCTGATGCGCCGGCTGTTCTGAGCCCGGGCTCGTCCGCCGCGCGGATCCGGGTCATACCTGCGGCTGTTGTCTCAGGGTCGGGGCAGGGGTTATCCCTGATGGACCATGCTTCGTTCGCGGCGCATGCTGTACGAAGCCGTGGCAGAACGAGAGGAGCCGCGCGTGCACCCGAATTCCGGTCCTCATCCCCCCCATTGGTACGGCATGCCCCCGCACATGCGAGTCGGTGACGCGGACCGCGAACGTACGATCGAACATCTGAAGTACGCCTACGGTGAAGGGCGGTTGAACGCCGACGAGTTCGAGGAACGGGTGGCCTCGGCGCTCAAGGGCCGCACCCGGGCGGATCTGGAGGCGCTGCTCGACGACCTGCTGATGCCGATGCCCGGTCCGCCGCCGCTGCCCATGCCGCGGGGCATGGTCGGGCCGCCGATGCCGCCGCCGTGGTGGATCAACCGCCCGGTCGTGGGACGGCGTTCGCCGGGGGAGTCGCCGGCGCACGAGCGTGGATGGAGCGCCGCCGCGCACTGGAGCGGGTTCTGCGCGCCCGTGCTCGGCCCGTTCGTGATCCGCCGGACGGTGGGGCGGCGGTCGCAGTTCGTCCGGGACAACGCCCGGGCGGCGCTCAACTATCAGTTGACGTGCGTGCTGTCGTTCGTGATCGCACCGATCCTGGCGCTGATGGGCGACGAAGTCGGTGGGCTGCTGATCGGCGCGATGTACGCGACGATCGCGGTCTTCGCGCTGATCGGCGGGGCTCGGGCGATCGGCGGGGACGTGATGCGCTACCCGGTGAGTCTGCGGATGGTGAAGTAGCGACCCGGGTCGCGTCCTAGGCCCCGGCGGGATTGGCGCGGCGGGTTGCCCGGCGGTTGCGGCCGAGCCGGCTCGGCCGGGTCCACAGCAGCAGCTCGCCGCCGGGCGGGGAGACCACGCCGCCGCGGGCCGGATCGCCGGCGAACCACACGTCGCCGCCGTTGCACGCGTTCAGGTGCCACCAGCGATGCGACATGGACGTGACGGTCAGCGCGTACTGGGTCCCGTCCCCGCCGCGCTCGCTCAGCACGAGCGGCGGTCCCCAGGCGCCGTCGCCGTCGGCCGAGTCGCGGAACCGGCAGCTACAGCGGACCCACGGATGGCGGGCCAGCGTCCGGCGCATCCGCCGCGCCAGGACCAGCGCGCCGATCCCGATCATCAGGGCCACGACGCCGAGCCCGAGCGGGAGCATCCGCCAGCCGCTCCACGGGCCGTCGTTCGTGTAGCCGCTCGCCTGCAGGATCGCGAACCACGCCCCGGTGCACGCCACACCGACGACCGTCACGGCGGCGGCGCGAAGCCGGTACTCCCGCAGTGCCCGCTCCGTCGCGCGCAAGGAGAGGGCCACGCCCTCCCGCCGCTCGCTACCCATGGCAGCACCCTAAGCAGGTGCGGGCACCAATGGTGAACCGGCGCCCCCGGGGCCGGCCGGCCCGCGCGGCCCCGGGCCGGCCCGAGATCGGGGCGACACTACCCCCATGGGGTAATCGAATAGTGCTGCATTCGGTTGCCGTGATACCCCCCTAGGGTATAACTTGGGTGACGTCGGAAACCGACGCCCACGTACGCACCGACTCGGGTACTCGACTGACACAGGGGACAAGGTCATGAACACGCCCACGCGCATCGCCGTATACGTCGGATCGCTTGCCGTCGCCTTCGGGGCCGCGACCGGGATCGGATACGCGGTCGGCCCGTTCGACGACGACGACAAGCCCGGCGGCGGCAACCACGCGAGTCACGGTGTGGACGGGCCGGGCGCCAAGCCCGGCGCGCCGGCACCGGCCGCCGCCGAGGTCCCACCCGGGCTCCAGGCCACCCAGGGCGGCTGGACCCTCCAACTGCTCACCGAGGCCGCTCGGGCCGGGCAGCCGACGGACCTGCGCTTCCGGGTGGTCGGCGCGGACGGCGCGCCGCTGCGCGCGTTCGCCGAGCAGCACGAGAAGGAGCTGCACCTGATCGTGGTCCGCCGGGACCTGACGGGCTATCAGCACCTGCACCCGGTCCGGGACGCCGAGGGGGTCTGGTCGACGCCGTTCACCGCCGCCGAGGCCGGGTCCTACAAGGTCTTCGCCGACTTCAAGCCGACCGGGGCCGCGGCCGGGTTCACGCTGACCACCGACCTGCCCGTGAGCGGCACCCAGGCGCCCGCCCCGCCGGTGTCCGTCGCCCGCACGGTCGAGGTGGACGGCTACACGGTCGAGCTGACCGGGGCCCCGAAGGCCGGCGCGAGCGCGCGGCTGTCGTTCGCGATCAGCCGCGCCGGCGTGCCGGTCGACGGCGTCGAGCCCTACCTGGGCGCGCGCGGACACCTGGTCGCGCTGCGTGAGGCCGACCTCGCGTACCTGCACGTGCATCCCGAGGACGGCGCGGGCGACCGGGTCGCGTTCCGAGCGGAGGCGCCCAGCGGCGGCGGGTACCGGCTGTTCTTCGAGTTCAAGCGGGACGGCGTCGTGCACACCGCGCAGTTCCGGATCGCGGCGGACGGCTCGCCCGCGCCGGCGACCGAGCCCGCGCGGCCGCAGGGGACCGCGCCGGCGCAGGAGCCGGCCGGGGAGCACGCGCACTGACGGCTTGCCCGCCCCCGACGCACGAGACCCACCCGGCGCGGTGCCGGGTGGGTCTCGTGCGTCGGGGGCGGCCGGGGCCGCTGCCTCGGGTCGGTGCTTCGGGTCGGTACTCGAGTCAGTACTTCAGGCCGTGCCCGAACCCGAAGACCGGGTCCGTGCCGTCCTGCGCGACGTCCGAGCGCTGGGCACGCACGTCGTCCATCGAGCGGGGCAGCTGGAACGGCAGCTTGCCCTCGGGCTGTACGCGACCGAACAGCACGTCGAGCAGGGGACCGTCGGCGCAGCCGTAGTTCGCGACCAGCGCGGCCGACCGCTCGGCGATCGCCGGGACGACCGCCGGGCGCTCCAGGTAGATGTCCACGACAGTGGGCACCGTCGCGCACAGGTCCAGGATCGGGGTGAGCTCCGCCTCGTCGAACTCCAGCGAACCCGCGTGGAAGAACTGCTCGAAGCCCCCCTCGCGCGGCTCGAACGGCGTCTTGATCCGCAGGATCGCGACATCCGCCTCCTCGGGCGTGGCCACGACGGTGCCGTACGCGGCGGCCACCCCGGCGTCGACGCCCTGGACGTACACGCGCGTGCCCTCGGCGAGCGGCAGCACCGACTCGTTCTTCAACAGCGTGATCGACTTGCTCTGCGCGAGGCGGCCCGCGGCGATGCCGGCGTCGGTGCCGACCAGCGCGGCGGTGGCGGTCGTGTCCACGAACGGGTTGTCGAACAGGCCGAGGACGAACTTCTCGCGCAGCAGGCGGCGCACCGAGAGGTTCAGCCGGTCCTCGGCGAGCCGACCGGCCCGAACCAGCGCGACGACCTCCTCGGGGATGTCCTCGCCGCCGAACTGGTCGCAGCCCGCCTCGATCACGCGCAGGACGCGGTCCGGGATCGACAGCTCCTCGACGCCCCAGGCCCGCGCGGGCATGGTCTGCCCCATGATGTTCGCGTCGGAGATCAGGCCCCAGTCGGTGCACACGATGCCGTCGAAGCCGAGCTGTTCGCGCAGCAGGCCGGTGATGATGCCCTTGTTGAACCCGAACGCGACCGCCTCGTGCTCGGTCTCGATGGGCATCCCGTAGTACGGCATCATCTGCGACGTCCCGGCCGCGAGCGCCTTCTTGAACGGCTCGAGGTGGTAGTCGAAGTTGTCGCCCGGGTAGACCTGCTCGCGTCCGTAGGGGAAGTGCGGGTCCTCGCCGTCGAGCTGCGGGCCGCCGCCGGGGAAGTGCTTGGTCATACACGCGACGGACTCGGTGTTCAGCGTCTCGCCCTGCGCGCCGCGGATGTAGGCGGCGACCATCTTGCCGGTCAGCTCGGCGTCCTCGCCGAACGTGCCGTTGATCCGCGACCAGCGCGGCTCGGTGGCCAGGTCGATCTGCGGGTGCAGCGCGAGCCGGATGCCGACCGCGAGATATTCGCGGCGCATCACGTCGGCGAACTCGCGGACGAGCTCCTCGTCGCCGATCGCGGCCAGGCCGAGCGTCTCGGGGTACTGCGAGAAGCCCTCCGCGTACGCGGCGGTGCCGGGGTTGTCGGTGAAGTGGTGTCGCGGGTCGGTGGACAGCGTGACCGGGATGCCCAGGCGGGTCTCCAGGGCCAGCTCCTGGATCCGGTTGTGCCACTGCGCGATGTGCTCGGGCTTGCCGCCGCCGAGCAGGTTGAAGTGGTTCATCCCCTTGTCGGAGATCATCTGCCGGACGGTGAAGTCGAACGGCAGGAAGCCCTTGTCGTCGAGCAGCGCGCCCTCGGGGCCCATGACCGCGATGGTCTGGAACATCAGACCGGCCTTCTCCTCGACCGTCATCCGGCCGAGCAGGTCCTCCACCCGCTCCTCGATCGGCAGCGAGGCGTCCTCGTAGGGACAGGTCGCGGTGCGGAACCGCGTGCGTGCGGTGGTCTCGGTCATGGATCCTCCGTCAAAAACCTAGTGGTCAGTAGGTTTTCTAACACGTTATGACCCCCACCTCCAGCGGATCCGCCCCGGGATCGGGATTCGCCCGCGAGATCATGATCATTTCGGCCGGGTCCCCGGTGCGCGCGGGGGGCGAGCGGGGCTCGGTACATCCGTACAATGAGGCGAATGCGCGGGGGCGCGATCACGCGTGGCCTGCGGTGCGGACTCGGTCCGCCCGGCGCAGCCGGCGCATTCACACCATGGGCACGAGGGGCGGACGCAGGTTGGACACCGTGCGGGGCTTGCTCGACGCGCTTCGTGATTTCCTCGATCACGGCGCGTGGACGCACTGGCCGCTGCCGGTCTCCGTCGCGATCTTCACGCTCGTCTGCGCGGTGGGCGTCGCCGCGCTGGTGCCCAAGTCGCTGTTCGCTCCGGTCGCCGGTGCGCTGTTCGGCGCGCTCGGCGGCACGGTGATCACCCTGGTCGGGGCCACGCTCGGCGCCGCGATCAGCCTGTACCTCGGTCGCCGGCTCGGCCGGGAGCGGATCGGCGGGTGGCTGCACAAGCGCGAGGCGCTCGCGGTGCTTGATCGGCGGCTGTCGCGTAATGGGCTGGTGCCGATCACGATCCTGCGGATGATTCCGGTGATCCCGTCCTCGGTGGTCAGTTATGGCGCGGCGGCGACCGGGATACGGACTAGTCACTTCATTGTCGGGACGGCGCTCGGGATGTTGCCGATGACGCTGGTCCAGTGTGCGGCGGGGGCTTCGGTGCGGAACGGGTTGTCCACGCCGGTGGTGGTGAGCGTGTTCGTCGGGTGTGTGTTGCTTGCGCTTGGGACGGTGATTGTGCGGAGGCGGGGTGGGGATGTGGACCACGCCTCGCCGGCGGGGCGTCCTCAAACGCCGGACGGGCTGGAGTAGGTCGGGGTGGCCTCAAGCGCCGGCCGGGCTGGTTGGCCTCAAGCGCCGGCCGGGCTGGAGGGTGGCCTCAGGCGTTGGTTGGGCTGGGTTGGCCTCAAGCGCCGGCCGGGCTGAAAGGTGGCCTCAAGCGCCGGCTGGGCTGTTGTGGGTCAGGAGTCGTGGCCCAGGTTGAAGGTGTCCGGGTCTGGGCCGGTGCGTTCGCCGGTTTCCAGGGTTGCCAGGGTGGTGAGGTCTTCGTCGTCGAGGGTGAAGTCGAAGACGGCGAGGTTCTGGGCGATGCGGGCCGGGGTTACCGACTTGGGGATCACGATGTTGCCGAGTTGGATGTGCCAGCGCAGCAGCACCTGTGCGGGGGTGCGGACGTAGCGGTCGGCGATGGACACCACCGCTGCGTCGCGGAGGAGTTCGCCGCCCTGGGCGAGCGGGCTCCATGCCTCGGTCGCAATGCCGTGTTCGGCGTGGAAGTTCCGCATCGCGAGCTGCGGCAGGTGCGGGTGCAACTCGATCTGGTTCACCGCGGGCACCACGCCGGTCTCCTCGAACAGGCGGGTCAGGTGCGCCGGCTGGAAGTTCGACACCCCGATCGCGCGCACGCGCCCGTCGGCGTACAGCTTCTCCAGCGCCCGCCACGTCTCGACGTACTTGTCGGCTCTGGGTACCGGCCAATGGATCAGATACAGATCGACGTAGTCCAGGCCGAGCCGCTCCAGGCTCGCGTCGAACGCGCGCAGCGCCGGATCGTGCCCATGCGCGCGATTCCACAGCTTGGTCGTCACGAATATCTCGTCCCGCGCGATCCCGGACGCGGCGATCGCGGCCCCGACGCCCTCCTCGTTCCCGTACCCGTCGGCCGTATCGATGCTGCGATAGCCGGCTTCGAGCGCCGTCGACACCACCACCCGGACATCCTCATTCGGGATCTGCCAGACCCCGAACCCCAACTGCGGGACGCGGACGTCGTTGTTCAGGATGATTTCGGGAACGTCGCTCACGTGTGTGGTGCCTCTCGCGTCGGACGGATCGCTCGTACGGCGCCACTGTCACCATCGGTGCCGGCCCGATGTCAAGGCGTCCGGCCTTCCGAGGGATGTCTAGGCTGGCCGGATGTGGTGGCCGGCGGGGGACAGGGCGAGGCGCGGGGCAGGGGACAAACCGGCGCGGATCGTCGGCGTCGACGTGGCCCGGGCACTCGCGATCCTGGGGATGTTCGCGTCGCACGTGGGACCCAACCCGTACGGCGGCGGCGTCGACACGCTCGTCCAAGGGGTGTCGGGCCGCGCGTCCGCGCTGTTCGCGTTCCTCGCGGGCCTCTCGCTCGTGCTGATGTCCGGCCGCACGGCCCTGCGCGGCTGGAACCGGGCCAACGCCGCCGTCGTCACCCGCGTCGTGATCCGCGGCGCGCTGTTGATCCCGCTCGGTCTGTGGCTCGACGACCTGGAGAGCGGCGTGCTGGTCATCCTCGCGTTCTACGGTCTCTACTTCCTGCTCGTGTGGCCCGCGCTGTGGCTGCGCACCCGCACGCTCGCGATCGTCGCCGCGGCCTCGGCCCTGGTGGGCCCGGTGCTCTCGTTCATGCTGCGCAAGAGCGGCGGGACCGGCGACATCCGCTACGCCGTACCCGGATTCAGCGACTGGAACGGCCCCGGCGACCTGTTCGAGACGCTCTTCCTGACCGGCAGCTACCCCGCGATCACCTGGTTGCCGTTCGTCCTGGCCGGCATGGCGGTCGGCCGACTGCGGCTGGAGGATTTGCGCGTACAGCGGGCCTTCGTCGGGATCGGGACCGGGCTCGCCGTGCTGGGGTACGGCGGATCGTGGGTGGTGGTCAACGTGTTCACCGGGGACCGGCTGGCCCGCGAGGCGGGTCCGGTAGGCGTGCACGACGCGGCGCACTCGCGCATCGGTTCGGTGTCCGTGTCCGATCCCGCGTGGCTCACGATCGCCGAGGGGCACACCGGCACGCCGTTCGAGATCGTCGGCGCGACCGGGGTGGCGCTCGCGATCCTGGGCCTGACGCTGCTCGCGTGCCGGCCGTGGCTGGGCCGGATCGTGCTCGACCCGCTGATCTCGGTCGGCGCGATGGCGCTCACCGTGTACACGGCCCACCTGTGGGCGATCCACAAGTGGTTCCCGCTCACGCCGCAATCGCATACCTGGAGCCGGCTGATCGGCTTCTTCGTCAGCGCGCTGCTGCTGTCCTGGATCTGGCGGCACACGCTGCGCAAGGGACCGATGGAAGCCGGCCTGCACCTGCTGTCCGCGCTCCCCGCACGGGTGGTGCGGGGAGCCGCTCGACCGCGCTGATCAGATCAGCAGCCCCTGGGCCCGGGCGCGGGCGAGCCAGCCCGGATACTCGTTGGTCATCAATTCGTAGAGCTGCTCGTCGGGGACTCGCGTCGGGTCCTGGACCGAGAAGAAGTCGGCGTTGTCGACGTAACGCCCCGTCAGGTCGTCCAGCTCCTCCAGGAACGAGAAACTGCCCGGCCGGCCGAGGCCCATGAACTGCCAGAAGATCGGCTCGAAGCTGGAGTGCATCATCTGCTCGCGCGTCTCTTTGCGCGATGTGGTCTGGCCGTCGGTGATGAACATGACGTACACCGGGAGGTCGTTCGCGAGCGGCTGACGGCGCCGCCCGCTCGACCCGAAGTAGTGCTCGCGGACCAGGCGCATCGCGCCGGCGTAGTCGGTCGAGCCCTCCAGACCGGGATTCTGCCGGACCCGGTCCGCCCACCCGGCGTACTGGCCGAGCCCGAGCGGCCCGACGGTGTGCCCCTTGGAGCCGAATAGGAACACGTCCACGGCCGCGTTGTCGTCGAAGCGCAGGCCGAGCGAGAGCACCCGCTCCGCGAGCGCCTGCACCGTGCCCCGCTTGAACAGCGACTGCATCGAGTACGAGATGTCCAGGCACAGCGCGACCCGGGCGGTGTGCTCGCCGAGCCCGCGCTTCTCCAGGCTCACGGCGGCCTGCTTGGTGAGGTTGAGCAGTTGCGGGTGGCCCTCGTCGGCGAGCCGCTTCTCCATGTCGACGAGCCGCTGCTTCTTGAGGCTGATCGCCGGTGCGGCGGGCGGCGGCGGTGGCGGCGCGGTCGGCGGAGCCGGAACGGGAACGGGAACGGGCGCCGCGCTCGGCGCGCTCCCGACGTCCTCCGCGGCGACCTCGATGCCGAAGTCGGTCGCGAGCCCGGTCAGCCCGGACGCGTACCCCTGGCCGACCGCGCGGAACTTCCAGACCCCACCGCGCAGGTAGAACTCGCCGAACAGGAAGGCCGTCTCGGTGGACGCCTCGTCGATGTCGAACTCGGCGATCGGGCCGCCCTGCGCGGACAGCACGTGCAGCGCGAGCCCGGGCACCTGGCCGAACGCGCCGCCGTCGGCGGAGGCGCCGATCACCACCCGCTCGACGTCCGGCGGCAGCGCCGCCAGGTTGACCCGGATCGTGTCGGTGACGGTGCCGTCGGCGGCGGGTTGCTTGCCCTCGTGCCGGACCGCGCCCGCGGCGTCGGAGGGCTGGTTGTAGAAGACGAAATCCGCCTCCGAGCGCACCTTGCCGGCGGCGTTCAGGAGCAGCGCCGAGGCGTCCACGTCGGGGGCTCCCGCCGCGCGCCAGGTCAGGACCGCCCGGAGTTCGGCGGTCGGTACCGGAGTGTTACCACCTTTGCTTATCTTCGCCATGGCGCCCATCTTGCCGCGCGGGCGTGGCGAGCGTTGGGGCGCCGGGGGGTCGGCCGACTCCGGCGGTACCGCGGGCGGACGCGCGGGACTTCGGCCGCCTCGGCGGCCGACGGCTCGGACGGGACGTCGCGTGCGGCGGCGCGTGGGGAGTCGCGTGGGGCGGCGCACCGGCGGGCAGCGTGCCGGAGACCGTGCCGGGGGTGCGTTGCGCGGGGATGAACCGGCCGGTGGGCCGGGTCCGAAGCGGGGCCGGGGCGGCGCCGGTGATCGGCGGGGTGGGTCGGGAGAGCGCGTCGGCGGTGTGCGCCGCGCGTCCGATCGGGACCGCGCACAGTACGGCGGTCAGCGCGATCAGCGCCCCGGTGGCGGGTGCCCCGAACGCGGCCAGCGCGGACAGGCCGACGATCGGGCCGCAGGCCGCGCCGAAGGTGTTGGCCGCCATCGCCAGGGCACCCCACCGGCCGCGCCCGTCGAGCACGGCGGCGACGCCCAGGACGTAGGTGGTGACCGCCTGGCAGGACGCGTTCCAGCCGAGCAGACCCACCGCGTACAGCGCGACGCCGCCGGCCGGCGCGAGGGTCATCGTCAGCGCGGCCAGGCCGCCCGCGCACACCGCCGCCACGAGCGGGGTCGTGCGGGCGCGACCGCGCCCGGCCGAGCCGGCGACCACGACGCCGACGACGCCCGCGAGCAGGCACGCGGCGCACAGCGCGCGGACCGTTCCGGCGGACAGGCCCACCCGATCGGTGCCGACGCCGGCGGCGATGGCCCACACCGCGTTCATGGCCACCGAGCGGACTCCCACCGCGGTCGTGAGCAGCAGGCCGGCGGTCCGGTGCGGGGCCGGATCCGGATCCTTCCCGGCGGGATCCGCCGAGGCCGCGCTCGCGGGCAGGTGACGCACCATCAGCAGCGCGCCGAGGCCGACCGCGGCCATCAGGCCCACGGTCGCCCCGCGCCCACCGCCGAGCAGCGGTACGAGCGCGTACAGGACCGTGCCGGACAGGGCCACCGCGAGCAGCGCGACGCCGGAAGTGCGGGCCGGGTCGGGTGTGGCGGCCATCGCGGCCGTGGCCACGGTCAGCGCCATCCCGCCGCCCGCGCCGCCGACGATCGAGCCCGCGACCGCGAGCCAGGTCGCGCCGGTGACCGCCGCGACCGCGAAGCCGCCGACCATCAGGAGCAGCCCGATCCGGGCCAGGCGCGCCCGGCCGGATCGCCCGGCAGCGCGGGTGACGACCGCGCCGGCGAGCGCGGAGCCGAGCAGTACGGCGGTGCCGAGCGCGCCGGCGGCGGCCGCGGACAGGCCCAGTCCGGTGCGGACGGCGTCCAGGAAGGCGGGAAGCAGGTTGGCCAGCAGATATCCGGCCGAGGCCAGCACGGAGATGGCGGCCACGGCGGCGGAAGGCCGCCTCGCGCGGGCGCGCGCGGGCGGGACGAACACGGACACGGGCGGTGCTCTTTCACGAACGGGCCATGGTGACCCGGCAGGGCGGCGCGGCAGCGGGCAGGGGAGCGCTGCCGGCGGCCGCAGGCCCGTCGTGGGGACGAAAGGGCGGTACGTCGCGGGCCGGGGAGACGCTCTATGTGTGTGATGCGCGCGGGAGGCGGCGACCGGCGGCGAAAGGCACGGTCGCGAGGCCGCGGAAGGCGGCAGGATGCGGGGTGGGGCGTTACACGGGCGTCCTGGCGAAGAGGCGGGGCGGGGCGGGGGATCTGAACAAACGCCTTGGTGCCGGCGCCGAGAACCGGCGAACCTTTCCGGCCACGGCACTGGGCGCGACGGTCCGTCCGCGGTGACGCGTGGGCCCGGCGGGATCAGGGTGACACCCCGTGCGGCACGATGTCCAGGTTTGTTGGTTTGGAATCTGTCACGGCCGGGTAAGGCGCGCGGACGCGATCGGTTCGAGGCTTCGAAGTACGATCGATCAAAATCTCGACGCCAAGTGGGCGGATCGCGACGCGATGTGATCGAAGGCCACCATTTTGCGACTGGACTCGATCTTGCTCTCGTTCTGTGTTAGTCTTGAGCCTGTTGCAGTTGTGGTTCGCATCATCTTCTGAGTGCGCCTGTAGAGCTGTTCACTACAGGTGCATTTTGCATTTCGGTAGCTTCCGAAATGAGGGCGAAAAACGCGGCGACGCCCGGATTCACGAAGTGTGGATTCGTTCATCGGCCCACATGTAGGGAGAAAAATATGGCTACCGGAACCGTGAAGTGGTTCAACTCGGAAAAGGGCTTCGGCTTCATCGCGCAGGACGGTGGCGGCGACGACGTTTTCGCCCACTTCTCCGCGATTCAGGGCAACGGCTACCGTGAGCTCGTCGAGGGCGAAGCTGTCGAATTCGACGTCGTGCAGGGCCAGAAGGGCCTCCAGGCGGAGAACATCAACCGCCTCTGATCTTCACCGATCAGCACGACCGAGGGCCGGTGCCGCACTTCGTGTGCGGCGCCGGCCCTCGGCGTTTTTCGGGAGGGAACAGACGGGCGGATCAGACGGGTTGTCCCGCCTCCGGGGCCTCCTCGGCCGCGCGGATCGCGGCCAGTTCCTCCTCGACCCGGATGGCGTGGGCCGCTTCGTCCTCCTTCGCCTTGCGCGGGCTCCAGCGGCCGGCCATCACGAAGACGCACGGGATGAAGAGCACCTGACACACGAGGGTCAGCCACCACCACCGCATCCACTCGTCGTCCGCGCGGTCCTTGGCCTTCTGTACCTCTTCACCGTGGTCGATCAGGACGGCGAGCGACGCCTGCTTCTTCTCGACCAGGTCGAGCTTCGCCATGTCGCCGCCGGCCAGTTGCAGCGCCTTGATCTGCAACTCGATCGGGATCGCCGCGCGGTTGGGGTACTTGGACAGCTGGACGAACAGCTCCGGATCCTTCATCACCAGGTCGAGCGCGGGCCCCGCGTCCGCCTGCGCGGCGACCACCTCTTCGCCGTGGTTCACCAGCGGCGTCGCCGACGTGACGATCAGCGGCGTGAACACCGCCGACACCGACACCACGATGCGGATGATCCAGCCCCACACCGCCAGGCCGGTCGCGGTCGCGGCCGGGTTGTGCTTCTCGACGGTCTCCGTGTACCCCGCCATCCACGGTGCGTAGGTCAGCCCGCTGCACGCGCCGATGCCGACGAGCAGCCACGCGAATGTGTAGTAGTCCGTGTCGGGTTGGTCCGTGGTCAGCGCGAACAACAGCGTGAACACGACCGTGCCGACGCCGCCCACGATCATGAACGGCTTGCGCACCCGGGTCAGGTCGGAGGCGATGCCGACCACGACGAGTGCGACCGCGTTGGCGATCCAGTACCAGTTGGCGAGCGCGTTCGTACGCTGCTCGGAGTAGCCGAAGACGGTCGAGTAGTACACGACGAGGTTGCCGACGACCGTGAAGTAGAACATCAGGTGCAGGCTGATGCCGAGCGCGGGCGCGAGGATGTCCAGGCGCATCATCTGGCGCCAGTGGTTCTTCTGCGCCGCCTCGATGTCCAGGCCGCGGGCCTTCGCCTCGACCAGGGCCCGGTCCCGCAGCGACACCATGAGTTGGTCGCGCAACTGCGGGGACAGCTCGCGCAGGCCGAACAGCGCGATCACGAACACGGCCAGGCCGACCATGCCCGCGTAGCGGAACTCGTCCTGCCAACTGCTCGTGTCGAGCGTGTTGCTGCTGACCGTGGTCACCACGAGGCTGCCGATGACCGGACCCAGTGTCCAGAACCCCATCGCGCCGGCCCGGCCGACCTGTGGCGAGAAGTCGCGGATCAGCGCCGGCGTCGCGACCAGCGCCATGCCCTCGACGATGTTCACCAGGGCCATGAAGAACATGAACCAGCCCTTGCTCTCCGCGTTGGGCAACGCGAACAGCACGAGCAGACCCGTGAGCAGGAGGCCGTACACGACCAGGTTGGCGCGACCCCACCGGTCGGCGAGACCGGCGACCAGGGACGCGAACGCGCCGACCAGGTTGCCGATGACCGAGATCATCGTCGCGTACATGAAACTCATGCCGTACTCGTGCATCAGCAGCGTGGAGACCGCGTACTGGATGTACAGCTCGTAGTACAGGACCACGGAACCGATGACCACGATGGCCAGGTAGAACATCCGCGGCCCGGTGGCCGGGTAGTGGTCCAACTGCCGGTGCCACAGCCCGCGCAGGAGCGCGGGCATCCGGTCGGACGGCGACGGAGAGGGTTCGGGATCGCTCGCGGCTGGTGCGCCCGATGGGGAAGTTGTGGAAGACATGCGGCCTCCTCGACGAGCGTGGGTCTATCGAGGTACAGGGGTGCGGGAAGGGGGAAACGCGGCCGTGCGGATGCGCCGGACCAGGGAGAAGGGACGGCCCCCCGGGCCCGCGTGGAGTGACCTTAGTACCGGCCGGTAGCGCGCTACCAGAGCGAACACCAAGAAATGGAACGGGTTACGGTTCTAGGCTTGGGCAACGGCGGTACCTGGGAGTATCCGGTTGCCGTCGAACTCGGTGCCGCCGAACCACTTGTTGTCGAACGGGTCGTCGTCGTGGAACCGCTTGTCGGCGAACCGTTCGTCGTCGAATCGCTTGTCGTGGAACCGCTTGTCCGTTGGACCGGTTGTTGTCGAACCGCTTGTCGTAGAACCGCTTGTCGTAGAACCGCTCGTCCGTCGAACCGCTGTTGTTGAACCGTTGTTGTTGAACCGCTGTCATTGAACCCCTTGCTGTCGTATCCGCTGTCTTCGGCGAATGAGGTAACGGTGAGCCAAGCGCCCGCGCGTCCGCAGCAACTTCCGGTCGCGTCCGCGTGGTGGGTGGATCGCGAGGATCCGCTGGCCGTGCTCGACTCCCTGCTCGGGCCGGCCGCGACGGTGGGCCGACCCGCCGTCGCGGTGCTGAGCGGGGTCGCCGGGGTCGGCAAACGTGCGGTCGGCCGGCACTGGTCGCACGGCGTGGCCGCCGACTTCGTCGACGGCGTGCTGTACGCGGACCTCGGGCGGTTGCGCCGGGACGGCGCGGTCGACGTCGGCGAGGTGCTCGGCGGCTTCCTGCGCGCCCTCGGCACCGCCGATCCGTGGATGCCCGTGTCGACGGACGAACGGGCCGCGCTCTTCCGGAGTCTGACGGCGGGTCGCAAGCTCCTGGTACTGCTCGACGACGTCGATCAGCCGCGGGTGTTGGAGACGCTGCTGCCCGCCTCGGAGCGGTGCGTGGTGGTCGCGACGAGTCGATGGCGGTTGGACGAGCTGGGGTTGGATGATGTCCTCCTGCTGGCGGTCGAGCCGTTGGCGGAGGCCGACGGGGTGCGGTTGCTCGCCGAGATGATCGGGACCGAACGGGTCGCGGCGGAGCCTGCGGCCGCGGTGGAACTCGCCCGGTACTGCGGCGGGTTACCGGTGGCGCTGCGGGTCGTGGGCGCGCGGTTGAAGTGTCGTCCGGGCCTGACGCTCGGTGCGCTGGCCGCCGAACTCGCCGATCCGGGTGGGCGGCTCGCGCACCTGGAGCGGGGCGGACAAAGGACTGTGGCCGCGGTGTGGGACAGCACGTACGAGGGGCTCTCCGCGGACGCGGCCCTGGTCTATCGGCTCGCCGCGCTGCTGCCCGGCCCGGACTTCACGGTGCCGGCCGTGGCCGCGGCGACCGGGCTGACGGTGGATCAGGCGGCGGCGGCGGTCCAGGAGTTGCGGGTCGCGCACCTGGTGACGGAGGACGTGTACGAGCGGTTCGGCTTCCACGAGCTGGTGCGGCTGCACGCACGCGGATACTGCGGCGAGGACGAGGGGAAGGCCGCGCTCGACCGCGCGGTCCGGTGGTATCTGCGGGCAGCTGCGGTCGCCGATCGCGCCGTGCTCGGCGTGCGGCGGATGCGGGCGGTGGAGCACCCCTCGCCGAATCCCGAGGTCGCCTTCGCGACGCCGGCCGAGGGGATCGCGTGGTTGGACGCCGAGCACGCCAACCTCGTCGCCTGGGTCGCGGAGGCCGAACGGCGGGGCTGGGACGCGCGGGTGTGGCAGTTGTGCGAGCCGCTGTGGGCGCTGTACACGAGCAGGCCGCACTACCGCGACTGGTTGGACACGCACGAGCGGGCGATCGCGGTGGCCCGGCGGCTCGGCGACGCGTGGGTCGAGGTACGGATGCGCAGTCAGATCTCGCGCGCCCAGGTCGAGTTGGAGCGGCGGGCGGACGCGGTCGCCACGATGCGCGAGGCACTGGTCATCGCGGGCGGGATCGCCGACGACCGGTTGTCGGCCTCGGCCTGGGAGTTCCTGGGCAAGGCCGAGTCGGGGCCGGCGGCCGAGCGCGCATTCGAGGAGTCGTTGCGGATCAACGCGTCGATCCCCAACCCGCGCGGGATGGCGTTGCAGCACCACCACCTGGGCCAGGTGGTGGCGGACCCGGACGCGGCGCTCGCGCACCTGGCCAAGGCGCGCGAGTTGGCGGTCGAGGTCGACGACGAGCGGATCGGCGCGCGGGTCTCGGTGAGCCTGGGCCGCCGGCTCGGCGCGCTCGGCCGGACCGAGGAGGCGGCGGCGGTGCTGCGCACGGCGGTCGAGACGTTCCGCCGGCGGCAGGCTCCGGTGGACGAGGCCGGCGCGGTGGAGCGGCTGGCCGAGGTGATGCGGGCGGCGGGTGACGGGGCGGGCGCGGCGGCGCTGTACCGGACCGCGGCCGATCTGCACGAGGTCTACGGCGGGCCGAAGGCGGCGGAGCTGCGGGGGCTGGCGGCCGAGGCGGAGCAGGGCTGACGGGCGCGGGAAGGTCGACCGGCCGCGGGCGGTTCACGGGGCCGGGGCGGGGGCGGCTGACGGGGCGTCAGGCGGGCTCGATGGACAGGGTGGCCGTCGTGGTGCCGCAGGTGACGTGGACGGTGCCGGTGAGGGGCCGGCGCGCGACCAGGAGGGCGTACACGGCGGACGCGTGCACGGCGGGGTCCAGCGGGTCGCCGGCGGTCGGGTCGGCCGCGGCGGTGCTGCGCAGGCGGGTGCCGTCGCGCAGCCCGATCCGGCAGGTGCGGGCGTCGACGATCTGCGCGGCCAGGCGGGGTCCGGTCGGGCGGAGCACGGTCGTGTCGATCCAGTGCGGGCCGGCCGCCGGGTCGCGGGTGAACAGGACGGACGCGCCGTCCACGCGGCCGGTGTCGGGATCGTTCTCGTCGACGGCGAGGTGGCGTCCGGTGAGTGGGCTGTCCGCCGGCTCGAAGGGATCCTCGACGGCGGCGGGGTGGCGGGTGATCCGGACCGCGTCCTCGGTGAGTTCGGTGCGGACGCGGAACGCGTGCACGGGACTGGTGGTGGGGACGGGTACGGGGACCGCGTGGGTGGCCATGCGGGTGGTCGGGAGCGACAGGCCCATCAGGTCGTAGGCGACTCGGCGCAGGTGGGTCAGGGATTCGCCGACCAGGCCGAACGTGCCTCGCGCGACCGAGAGTTGGGCCGCCGCGGGGCGTACGGCCTTGTCGATCTGGTCGCGCAGGCCCCGATGCGGGGTCAGGTGGTCGGCGGTGTCCGCGAGTTCGGCCATCGGGCTGTCGGGGGCGATCAGGCGCGCGTCGTACGCGCCGAAGGCGACCGGTACGCCGATCGCCGCCGCGTACAGCGCGACCGAGCCGTGGTCGCCGATCAACAGGTCCGCCGCGACGAGGGCGGCCCGCCAGCCCTCGTGCGGCGGGATCGTGAGGAGGCCGCCGTGCCGTGCGGCGCCGAGCCGTTCGCCGATGCCGTAGGCGCCGTGCCTGCTCCACTGGTTCGGGTGCAGGACGATCGCCACGCGGTACTCGTCGTAGGGGAGTTCGGCCAGGAGCCGGTTCGGCAGGTCGGGCCAGGCGCCGTCGAGGGCGGTGGGCTCCCAGGTGGACGACACGACGATCAGGCGTTGGTCGGGTCGGACGCCGAGGGCGCGGCGGTAGCGGTCGCGCCAGGACGCGGACGCGGCGAGACGGTCCAGGCACGGGTCGCCGATGACCTCGGCGTGCGCGAGCGCGGGTGGGCAGTGGGTGGCCAGCCGGGTGCGTTGGCGTTCGTGGGAGAGGCCGATGCGGGTGGCGACGACGCGTTCGCCGCGCATGAGTTGGGCGCGGGAGAGGCCGGAGACGGGGTGGGTGTGGGTGGTTCTCTCGGCGCGGTCGCGGTCGCGGTCGCGGTCGAGGTCGCGGTGCCCGGTGGGGAGGAGCTTGTTGAAGCCGGCGCCGTGTGGGACGACGAGGAGTGGGGCGGCGATCGCGTCGAGTGGGCCGTTGCTGCCGGCCGCGAGGGCGAGGCGGACGTCGGTTCGGGGGACGTCGTCCCACGCGATGTGGCGGGCGTCGAGGGCGTGCAGGACGTCGAGGGTGCCGTCCTCGAAGGCCGAGCCGGGGACGATGGTGAACGTGCGCTCGACGCGGTGGTCGTCGGCGAAGATCGGCATCACGTCGAGGAGCCGGGTGGCGGTGGTCAGGTTACGCAGGACGACGAGGACCCTGGCGTCGTGGTTCACGCGTGCGTCCCCCGACGGCGGGCCGGCGCGGCTTCCGGCTTCCGGCTTCCGGCTTCCGGCTTCCGGCTTCCGGCTTCCGGCTTCCGGCTTCCGGCTTCCGGCTTCCGGCTTCCGGCTTCCGGCTTCCGATTGAGGGTGGCGGAGTGTAGTCCGAGGCAGACGGCAATCCAAGGGGGACGGGCCGGTTGTCGGGCTGCCCAAGCGCGGTCACGCGCCACCTCCGTTCGGGTGATCCGACACCCTACTGCCGGGTTCGGCGGCATCGTGATGCGACGCTGGGACAAACCTGGATGATGTTGCCGAAGTCCGAACATCGATCTCGGAAATACTTGCGCATACGGTTCGGGCCCGCGCCGCCTCGGCGGCCTCTACCGTGGTCCCACCGTTATCGCCCAGTGCAAGGGGTATCGCGTGGAATTGATCTCGGTCGACCTGCTGAGTGGACTGGCCGCCGGAGCGGGCGGCGACGCCGGCCGATTGGCGTGGACCCGGCTCGTAGAGCTGGTTCACATACCGATGCCGCGCGGCGAGGTCGACCCGGGAGCGGGGGCCGAGGCGCGGGCGCGCGAGGGCGGGGCCGTACCGCACCGAGCCGCACCGGTGCCCACCGGTGAGCTGGAGCTGACCCTCCTGGGGCACGAGGCGCCGGGCGGCTTGCGGGCGTACACGCGAGCCCACGCACTGGCGAGCGCGCTGTCGTTACGCGCCGACCGCGATCCGCTTTTCGCCCGCTCGATCGGTATCTGGTACGAGGCCGCACGGCGGATCCGCCTGGACGACGATGCGCGACACGACCCGGCGTCGGGCTCCGGCAAATGCGACGTACGGGTGTTGGACGAAGACTTCAACGGCCCCTTCCGCCTCGACTCACCCCCACCACACAACCCGGACGACGAACAGCTCTAGTCGAACCCAGCAGGCCCGTCCGGCACCTGGCAAGCCCGTCCGAACCCACCAAGCCCGTCCGGCGTTTGAGGACAAGCCCGTCAAGCTCGTCCGCAGCCTCGAGAACGAGCCCATCAAGCCCGTCCGGCGTTTGAGGACAGGCTTTTCACGCCCCGGCAGCCACCCCGCCGCCGATCACGTTTTCGCGTGCCGTCGGCGAACAGGCGCCCCGCGGACCGGAGTCGCCGATCGGTCGGGGGCGGGGTCGGGCCGAGGTTCCGGGCGGGTCTCGGACCGCACGTCGACCTGCGGCTCGGGTCGTAACCGTGGCTCGGATCGTAACCGTGGCTCGGCGATGGACGGGTCGACGATGAACCGCATCCGCTCCAAGTGCGCCATCGCGGTCTCCAGGCCGCGATTGGCCTGCCCCGGAACGCGCTTGCGCATCGCGACCACGATCGGGCCCAGGCGTACCGACTCGCGCGCGTCGCCCACCCGCAGCCACACCTTGAGCGCGTTGTCGGCGGCGGCGATCGTGCTCGGGTGGTGCGGTCCGACGGCCGTCGCGCCGCGTTCGGCGACCTGACAGTAGATCAGCACCGCGTCCGCCACCCGGCCCAGGCCCGCGCTCACGAACGCGAGCATCGCCTGGGCGTCGAGCGTGCCGGGGTGGTCGGGGCCGACCAACTTCTCCATGCGCATGCTCAGTTCGGCCGCCTTCTCCCACGCCTCCATGCCGCGACCGGTGTCGGCGGCGTGCCGGATGGCGGCCAGCTCGTTCCAGTACGTGGGCAGGATGTCCGCGGGTCGGACCAGCGCGCTGGCCGCGGTCGCGCCCTGGGACAGCGCGCGGCGGGCGGGTGCGGCGGCCACGGCCCGGCCGGCGCGTACGGGCATCGACATCGGGGCGTTCGGGCCGATTCGACGGTTCGCGGCCAGCGCCGGGGGCAGTTGGGTGGGACTCGTGTTCGGTGGGCGGCGCGCGGGTGTGGGCGTGAGGGCGCCGACGTCGGTCTGGATGCGCACGGTGATCCGCTGCGCGTACGGCGGCTCGGGGTGTTGGCGGGCGGCCGAGGGGGCCGCCTGGCGGTTCTGCCTCGGGCCGGCTATCGGACCGGGGAACTCGGGCTCGCGGTCGAGGAGCGCGGCCTTGGTCAGCGGGCGGGGCGGCTTGGTGTGAGCCGACTGGGCGGCGGCGCCGCGGCCGGGGCGGTCCGGTGTGCCGTCCTTGTCCCGGTCCTTCCCGACGGGTCGGCCGGGCGTCCTGCCGGGCGGCCTGCCGACCCCGGCCCGCAGTGCGTCGCGCAGGCTCGTACCCGGCACCTCGGGCTCGTCGTCCGGGGCGGCGGACAGCGCGGAGCGGACCAGGCCGAGCGCGCGGCGGCCGACGCCCGGCTCCTCCTCGCGCGGGCGGGCCGGGGGCTCGTCGCGCGGGTGCGGGGCCGCCCCGCCGCCGACCACACCCGAACCGCGCAGGCCGGAGCGCTGCGCCGGGGTCATGCCGTTGGGCGGTACGGCGGAGAGTGCCGAGACTCCTATGCCGCTTCCTCCGCTTCCGCCGGGGCCGTCGTTTCCGGCGCTGCCGGCAGCTCCGACGGTTCCGGCGGCTCCGACGGTTCCGCGTGGGGTGACCGCCTTGAGGCGGCGGACCGCCGTGCGCAGGGTGGGCGGTCGGGCCTCGGGGGAGCAGTTGGCCAGGGCGAGCGACCCGGCGGACGGCGCGAATTCGACGGTGTCGGCGGCGAGATGGGCTCGTTCGGCGAGCAGCGGATGGATCTCTTCGGCCGGTACGGGGTCGGGGAGTTCGGGGAAGCCGTGGGTCAGTGCGGTCACCAGTGCCCGGGTGAAGGGGGTCGGCGGGCCCTTCACGTCCGGCGGATTGAGCACGCCCCACAGCGGAATGCCCCGGCACAACTCGTGCGCGCGTTCGCGGGCCAGGTCCCAGGATTCCCGACTTGCCGTCAGATCGCAGACCACGAGGGTGTTCTCGGCGGATCTGGGGCCGAGCAGTTCGATCACCCACGACCACGGGAGACCGTCGTAGCGGACCGAGTTGGGCGTCGAGTCGCGCAGGCCCAGGTGCAGTTCGCGCCGGCGGCGGTCGACCAGAAGGCGTCCGGTCAGATAGACGATCACGGGTCCGTCGACGACGCCGGCGGCTTGGAGATAGGCGCGGACCGCGTGCGGCTGGACCGCGTCGGGCAGTTGGACGACGTCCGCGGCGGCGTCCGGGAAGAGCTGATGGGGTGTCAGCGCGGACATCGCGACGAGGTTGCCGCCGCTGTCCGAGCGGCGCCCGCGCCCGGATCTACCGCCCTCGATCAGCAGCAACTGGCCGCGTTCGGACGGGACTCGGATGAGTCGCCCGCCTCGTTCGGTCATGTGTGCCTCCCCGGCCGAGCCTGTTGGGTGGGTCACCACGCAACAGCAGATTAGGGGTAGCGACCAGCCATGGTCGACATATCGGACCGGTTGGAGGGTGGGGTGCGTTGGCGCGGGGGGATCGGGGCGGGTTGCGCGTGGGGCGCGCAGGGGGCGCGGGTGCGGTGGGGTGGCGTGGGGGCGCGATGAGGGGCGTGGCGGGGCCGCGTCAGACGGTGGTCGGGATGACGCGAAAGACCGGGTAGCCGGGGGCGATGCGGGCGAGTTCGGCGTCCGATGCCTTGTGGTCCACGCCCTCGAAGAACATGCCGACCTCGAACTTCCACTTCGCGAGGTAGGCGCGCAGGATCTCGGGCCTCGCCTCGTCCGGGACCTCGGCCGCGGTGAAGGTCTCCCGGCGGCGGCCGATCCGCAGCTCGCCGCCGCCCGCGGCGCGCATGTTGCGGACCCATTGGGTGGTGCCGCGCGGGGCGACGAGGAAGCGCTCGCCGTTCAGCGGCAAGGGGTTGACGGGGGTCGAGCGCAGCTCGCCGGACTTGCGGCCGCGGACGTACAGGACCCGCGAGCCCCACACGCTGATGCCGTGCCGGGCGAGGAACGCGATGGCCCTGTTCATCGCGAGCTCCATGCGGTGCTTGGGGGCGATGTACCGGATGGGGGCGGGCGCGGAGCTGGCGGCGGAGAACGAGGTGGCGGTGGTGGTGGCGGGGGTGATGGGGAGGTCGATGCTCATGGTGTGCTCCAGGTGATGAAAATGGAGAGCGGTGCTCTCGTCTGAGATCAGTGTGCATGATCTGGAGCAGTGATACAAGAGCACTGCTCTCGTTTATGTGCAGTGCTCTGGAATCTGACACACTGGGTGCATGACCACAGCCCCTCGCACAGCGCGCGACCGTGCCAGAGCCGAACTCACGCATGAGATCAAGGCCGCCGCACGCCGCCATCTCGCCGCCCACGGCGCCCAGCAACTGTCGCTGCGCGCGGTCGCCCGCGAGCTCGGTATGGCCTCGTCCGCGCTGTACCGCTACTTCCCGAGCCGCGACGACCTGCTGACCGCGCTGATCGTGGACGCGTACAACGCGGTCGGCGAGCGGGTCGAGCGTGCCGTGGAGGCGGCCGGCCCGGCCGAGAATCCGCGCGCGGCCTGGCGTGGCCTGTGCGACGCGGTGCGCGAGTGGGCGCGGGAGCATCCGCACGAGTACGCGCTGATCTACGGCTCACCCGTCCCCGGCTACAAGGCCCCCGAGGACACGATGGCCCCGTTCGCGCGCGTGCCGTTCGCGCTCCTGCGGGTGCTTCGCGACTCGGCGCGGGACATCGCGCCTCCGTCCGGCGAGGCCGCGCTGCCCGGTCCGCTCGCGGCCCAGTTCGAGGGCGTCGTCGAGGCCGCCGGGCTCGACGTCCCCGCGCCGGTCCTGGCCCGTGCACTGTTCGCCTGGACCGGCGTCTTCGGCATCGTCAGCTTCGAACTCTTCGGCCAACTAGCCGGCAGCGCCGACCCCGCAGACCCATTCTTCACCTACGCGGTAACCCGCCACGCCGACCTACTGGGCCTCCCCTGACCAACCAAAACCCGCCCCCACCAGCCCAACCGACGCCCTCCACCAGGACGACCCGCCCCCACCAGCCCAACCCGGCGCCCCCACCAAAGCCCACCGAACGCTTCCACCCAGCCCGTCCGGCGCTTGAGGACAAACTCTTCGGCCCGCCGACCGCACGGAGCCGGCCCACTGACAGCCCGTCCGGCGTTTGAGGACAAACTCTTCGGCCCGCCGACCGCACGTGGCCGGCCCACTGACAGCCCGTCCGGCGTTTGAGGACAAACTCTTCGGCCCGCCGACCGCGCGTGGCCGGCCCACTGACAGCCCGTCCGGCGTTTGAGGACAAACTCTTCGGCCCGCCGACCGCACGTGGCCGACCCACTCACAGCCCGTCCGGCGCTTGAGGACAACCCTTCCAAGCCCGTCCGGCGCTTGAGGACACACACCGACGACCGGCCACCGCGCCCACGCACACCGGCTACGCCGGAGAAAGCACCACAGCCGTGCCATATGCACAGATCTCAGTCCCATTACCGGCGTCCGTGACGTCGTACCGCATCGCGAGAACCGCATTCGCCCCACGCCCACGCGCCTGCTCCACAAGCCGCTGTGCCGCCTCCGAGCGACTCTGCACCAGCGTCTTGGTCAGCCCGCGCAACTCGCCGCCGACCATCGACTTGAGGCCCGCGCCGAGTTGGCTGCCGATGTTGCGGGAGCGCACGGTGAGGCCGAAGACCTCGCCGATCACCCGCTCCACCCGATAGCCGGGGACGTCGTTCGTGGTGACCACGAGCACGCCCGGGTCGCTGGGTGCACCGCCGTACTCGTCGAGATCGCTCATGCCGGCCTCCGGCTCGGGGTCCGTTGCAACGGCTGCAACCTCGTACAGGTGGCCGCGCGGAGCCGTTCCCACACGCATGTCACCGGTTCGGCCCAGGGGTAGGCTCCTCCGCCCATGGTCCGCGCGGCGCCATCCGACGTGTCGTGCCGGGCTCGATTCGGAGGTATTTCCGTGAGTTCGCACCTTCTGCACATCAGCGTCGACTGCGCCGATCCGTACAAGCTCGCGTCGTTCTGGAGCCGGGTCCTCGACCACCCGCTCGGCTCCGACGACGTCCCGGGTGACCCTGAAGTGGTGGTCCTGTTGCCGGACGGGCCGACCCTGCTGTTCCTCCAGGTGCCGGAGGAGAAGGCCGGCAAGAATCGGCTGCACCTGGACCTGCGCCCGGACGGCCCGCGCGACGAGGAGATCGAGCGCGTCCTCGGTCTCGGGGCCCGCATCGTCGCCGACCGGCGCAACCCGGACGGGACCGGGTGGGCCGTGCTGGCCGACCCGGAGGGCAACGAGTTCTGCGTCGTGCGCAGCGCGGCCGAGCGCGGGGACGTGACGCCTTGACCCGCTGACCCCCGCGGCTCCTCCACTCGTCGCCGACGGGTCACCGCCGCCGATCGCCTCGTGCCGCCGATCGCTCGCCGAGCGTGCCTTCGGCGGCACGAAAACCCGTTTCCGACCGGGACGTTGCCCTGCTAGCGTCGCGGCGTGGCGAAATTGAACCAGATCATCGCGGTGGAGAAGGGCGTCAAGACCAAGTCCTTCCAGGAGCTGACGGACGCTCATCAGCGAGTCCAGAAGGGCGCGTTGCTGTCCGGCATCTCGCGTACCTACCAGCCCAAGGACGAAGAGGGCGAGCAGTTGCCGCCCGAGTCGACCCGAGTCCAGGTCAAGGGCGAGGAGGTGTTGCGCTCCGTCGCCGGAACGCTCACCCGCCTGTTCGACGTGACCGCGACCAAGGACTGGGCCAACTGCGAGGCGCGCGCCGACGTGGTCGTCGACGGTACGCCGCTGTTGCGCGACGTGCCGGTGTCGTACCTGCTCTTCCTGGAGAAGCAACTGGTCGACGTGCACACGTTCGTGCGCAAGCTGCCGATCCTCGACGCCGCCGAGACCTGGACCCTCGACCCGTCCACGGACTCGTGGCGTACCGAGCCCGTGCGTACGGTGCGGACCAAGAAGGTCCCGCGCAACCACGTCAAGGCCGAGGCGACCGAGCACCACCCGGCGCAGGTCGAGATGTACTTCGAGGACATCGCCGCCGGCTACTGGACCACGGTGAAGTTCTCCGGCGCGCTGCCGGCCCGGCGGGTGAACGAACTCGTCGATCGGGTCGAGAAGTTGCAGCGCGCGGTGAAGTTCGCCCGCGAGGAGGCCAACGGCGCGGACGTGACCGACCGTCGGCTGGGCGACGCGGTCTTCGGCTACCTGCTCGGCAACGGCCAGGGCGGGTAGGCTTCGAGAATCCCCCGGCCGGAGGGTCGGGGGTGCGCGAAAAGCGCAAGCTGAACCTGAAGCTTGTCGTGACGAACGCGGGTAACGGTGGAGGTTCGAATCCTCCCCCCGGCACCACGAGCCGGGGTGGCCCAAGTCGGTAGAGGCAGCCCGCGATCAACCTCAGACTCTCGCTCCAGACTCAGCATCGCCGCCGATCGCCGGATCGACCGGACGGGGCTCCAGTCGTCGGTTGCTGGTTCGAATCCAGCCCGGGCCGCTCGTGGCCTGGTAGCTCAACGGAAGAGTGCGACGACTTTCATCACGACCCCGGTCCTTAAACGTGCCGGCGTGCCCAATAGGGCGGCACAGCGGGCCTCCGCGGGCAGGCTAGCCCCGCGGAGGCCCACCAATTTTCGCCTGATTTCCTTTTCCCGGTTTCCGGCTTCCCGCGCTCGGCGTTGGCTACGGCCTCGGCCGTGCTACAGCGTCGCTCGGGCCAAGTCGCGCCACAGGCCCAGGATTTCCGGGTTTCCCTGGATGTGGCAGTGAGTGGTGTCGACGCGATTCCACAGCAGGAGGTACAGCTCCGCGGCGGGGCCCGAGACGGTGACGTCGGCGGGATGGGCCTGCGGTACGACCCGGCGGGCGTCGGCGGAGACGTGCATCGTCCACGCGGCGGCGTCGTCGTCGGGGGTGATCGCGATGCTGATCGGGGGGTCGCTCACGAGGGTGCCGCGGGTCCGGGACAGGAAGCCGACGAGCAGTTCGTCGATCCCGTCGGCGGCGAAGTCCGCGGCGATCGGCGACATCGTGCCCGCCACCCTCTCCGCGTCGACCCGGTGTACGGCCGTCTCGTGTGCCTGCCGGCGGGCCCAGAAGGCGAGCGGCGAAGGCGCGTCGAAGAACGTCCAGGTGGTGGCCTGGGGCGAGCCGCCGGCGATCGCCTTCAGCAGCGCCTCGTGCCCCGAGCGGTACCAGTCGAGCAGTTCGCCGTCGCCCGGCGTGACGAACAGCGCAGCCGCGTCCTCGCGACCCGGGCGTTCGGCGCGGCCCGATTCGAGGATGAACGTCGCCCATCGATGTACGCCGCCGAGGTGCCCGACGAGATCACGCATCAGCCAGTCGGGGCAGGTCGGTACGTGCGCGTCGAGCCCGGTCCGCTCGGCGGCCAGAGCGAGCAGCTCGCCATCGATACGAAGAGTGTGGAGATGGGTGGCAATGTCCATGCGACCACGTTCTCACGACTGCCCGGGCCGGCACAGGGTGATCGCCGTCAGGCCCCTTATGGGTGGTGCGTGCGGCGTTCCGAGTGGTGACAAAGCGTACCTGCGTGTCGGCGGTGCGACCTATGCTGGGCGTCGATGGGTAGCTTCGGTGTATATGTCGTCGCCCGATCGGCGTGGCCCTTGTTGGAGCTGCCGGCTGTACAGCAGGCCGGGGGCGAGCCGGAGTGGTCGGCTCGCGACGGCGACTGGCAGGTCCTGCTGCTCTCGGCCGGGCTCGATCCCGGTCCGTCGCTGATGGCCGACACCGACGCGCCGGTGCTGACCGCCGATGTCGTGTACGGCCACTTCGCGATGATCGACGCGCAGAGCCCGCGCGGCGGCGATGTGTGGCACTGTGCGCTCGCCCCACGAGCGGCCAGGTCGTACGCGCTGGATGCGGAGCTGGGGCCGCCGCCGGAGTGGGTGCTGCCGCGGGCCGTGGGCTGGGCGCGCGAGGCGGGGCTCGACCCGGACGAGACCGCCCTCGACACGACGCTGCGCGCCGAGGGCAGGCCGGACGATCTGCTGCGCGCGTTCCTGGACGCGCTGGGATTCCGGTTCGTGTCGGACGTTCGTGACGGCGGTGGTAACCGGTGAACCGGTGGTGGCCGGCGCCGTGCGCGGTGACGCGCGGGCTCAGGCGCGGACGGGGGCACGGTGTGCCGGTCGGTCCGAGAGGTAGGTGCTGATCAGGCGCAGCCAGCGGGTGTGGTAGCGGCTGACCAGGGCGTCGGGGGTGAGCCGGGACAGCGTCGGAAGGTACTTGTTCGTGGTCTCGGAGCCGGCGCGGCGGGCGGTCAGGGACGCGCGCTGAGTACGTGAACTCTCGTAGTCCGTCAGGGCTTCCGGGATACCGGGCGTGCGGCGCAGCGCGCGGGCCAGCGTCCACGCGTCCTCCAGCGCCTGATTGCCGCCCTGCGCGACGGTCGGCGGCATCGTGTGTGCGGCGTCGCCGAGGAGGGTGACGCTGCCGCGGCTCCAGGTACGCGGGACCTTGTGCCGGTAGTGCGTGAAGAACTCGACGTCGGCGTCGGTCACCGCGGCCAGGACCTCGGGTACCGGGGCGGCCCAGTGTCCGAACCGCGCGCGCAGCGCGGCGATCGGCTCGGTGGGCATCGGTTCGTCGGGCGTGCGGCGGACGTCGAACCACCACTGGAGCAGGCCGTCGCCGGCGGGCAGCAGGCCGCACATGCCCTCGGGGCCGACGATCATCAGGCCGCGGCGCGAGGACACGACGTCGAGGTCGCGGCCGAGGTCGGTGTCGACGTCGAACCGGGACAGGCCCTGCCAGGTGGCCCAGCCGGTCGGGGTGGTGGGGTCGGTGGTCCAGACGTGTCGGCGGACGACCGAGCGTGCGCCGTCGGCACCGATGACGAGGTCGCCGTGGGCGGTGGTGCCGTCGGTGAAGGTCACTTGGGCGCTGTGGGCGCTGTGGGCGCTGTGGGCGTCGTGGCCGTGGCCGTGGGTGCTGGAAGTGGCGTGGGCGTTTTGGCTGACTTCTGAGCACGTCTTGTCGAAGACGATCGTTCCGTCGGGCAGTGCGTCCGCGAGGCGGCGGATCAGGTTGCGGCGCGGCATCGCGATGTGGGGGTGGCCGTACCGGGTCGCCGCGAGCGAAACGTCGATGCGCATCAGGGCGCGGCCGTTCGCATCGCGCTGTTCGAGCATGTCGATCGGGGCGCCGAGGCCTTCGGTGGATATGCCGAGGTCGGCGAGCACGCCCGTGCCGTTGCTCCAGAGGGTGAGGGCCGAGCCGGAGGTACGCAGTGCGGGTGCTCGTTCGAAGACGGTGACGTCGTGTCCGTCCGTGCGCAGTGCGTGGGCCGCCGCGAGCCCCCCGATGCCTGCCCCGATCACCAGGATTCGCATGGTGCCTCCTTGTTCCGATCGCTCTCGTCGTGCTGCTTGACACTACGCTAATAGTACTATCACGGTGTTGGTAACCTTCGGGTATGGCACCTCCCCCCAACAGCGCCCGGCGACGGGCCATCGCCGACGGCGCGATCGCGGTCCTGGCCCGGGCCGGCGTACACGGCTTCAGCCACCGCGCCGTCGACGAGGCGGCGGGGCTGCCGGCCGGTACCACGTCGAACTACTTCCGCAGCCGCGACGTACTGCTCGGTGCCGCCGCGGAGCGCGTCCTGGAGCTGCACCGCGCCGACATGGCGGCCGCGCACGCGCTCGTGACGGGTCCGGTCGACCGTGACGGGCTGGTCGGGTTGATCGCGCTGTCGCTGGAGTTCTCGGCGACGGTGCACCGTGCGCGATACCTGGCGGTGTACGAGCTGACCCTGGAGGCGACCCGTCGGCCCGAGCTCCAGCGCACCCTGGACCACATGCAGGGCGAGGCCGTCGAATTCACGCTGGCCCAGCACCGGGCGCTCGGACTGGACACCTCGCGCGAGGACGTCGGCACGTTGATCACGCTGTTCGGGGGCGCGCTGTACACGCTGGTCACGGGGCAGGCGGGGCCGGTGACCGGGGCGGCGGCCCGGGCCCTGGCGCGGGGGATGGTCGCCGGGGTCGGGTCGGTGGGGTGAAGGGACTCTCGGGTCCGACTTGGTGGGGTGAGGTGGGGTGACAGGACTCTCTCGGTGGGGTGGGGCGGCTCTCGGGTCGGCGGTGGTCGCCGTAGCCTCGATCTCGGGCCGGGCGGATGTCGGAGCCGGCGTGTTCAATGGAGAGATGGCCATCCGACCCGCCCGTGCCAATATCGACCCCGCCTCGCACGAGCCGTCGATTCCCGACGAGGGGCTCGTGATCCGGGACGAGGACTGGTACGGCAAGGAGTTGACGGACGCCGACCGCTACACCCGCTACTCGTTCCTGGACACCGACTGGACCGAGGTCGTCAACGAGGGCGCGGTCTTCGACGAGTGCACGTTCGCGGGGGTGAAGTTCAACGCGTCGCGGCACACGGGGGCCGCGTTCACGAACTGCACGTTCAAGCGGTGCACGTTCTTCGACACCGGGTTCACCGACTGCAAGCTGGTCGGGAGTTTGTTCCGGCAGTGCACCTTCACGCTGTTCGAGGTGTCCGGCGGCGACTGGTCCTTCGTCGGCCTCCCCGGCGCCGACCTGCGTCGGGCCGGCTTCGACGGCGTCCGGATGCGCGAGGTCGACCTGACGGCCGCGCGCCTGGAGAAGGCGACGGTGACCGGCACCGACCTGTCGGGCGCGATGCTGCACGGCTCCAACCTCACCGGCGCGGACCTGCGCGGGAGCGACCTGTCGTCACTCGACCCGCTGACGGTCGAGTTCAAGGGCGCCATGATCAGCCTGGAGCAGGCGGCGACGATTGCCACGACGCTGGGGTGGCACGTCGGCTGAGGGGGCGTCAGGGGTTGGGCCGGGGTTGGGTCCGGGGTTTTGGCCTGGGGTTCTTGGCCCGGGGTGGTCTGGGGGTGCGCGTCGTACGCGTGGCCTTGTGTCGGCCCCGGGGTACGGGGTCAACGCGTGTCGCGCCACCTGGGGGCTTCGTCGTCCGGGGTGTCCGGGGACGCGAAGTGGAAGGGTATGTCGAAGAGTTCGGCCAGGGCGCGGCCGGACGCGCCGGCCTGCGTGGCCTCCGGCCAGGGCGGTACCTGTCCGTTGAAGATCCTCAGGTCGCCGCCCAGCCGGATCGTGGCGAGGTGGTGATCGGCGGGCGGGTCGTCGTGGACGGCGAGGAGGACCACGAACCAGCCCCTGGTGTCGCCGTCCCAGATCGCCTCGATCGCGACGGGACGGCCGGGGTGGGACCGGATGTCGGCGGCGAGCGAGTCGACATCGCGCGGGGGTTCGGGGCGGCGGCCGATGCGGTCGGCGAGCGCTCGGGCCCGTTCCGCCACCACGCCTTGGACGTCGCCGAGGCCGGGGCGCTTGGCGTACTGCCCCTCGGGTGCCGCCCGGACCGCGTCCCACAGGACCCGGACGGCCTTGAACGTGTTGTCGCTCAGGACGCATTCGTCCACGGCGGTGCGGGTGTGCTTCGGCAGCAGGTCCCAAAACGAGGTGTCCACCCCGGCATTGAAGCGAACGGGACCGGCGCGCCGCGAGCGAATATGCCTGCGCGAGGCGCGGCGGGGGCGATTACGGTCGGGGCGTCGGAGCCCGGTAGGGCGCGCTCGTACCGGGCCCTGTCGCGTTATGCCCGTCCGGGCCCGTGCCCGTGCCCGCGCCGGTGGCGGTGATCGCGGCGGCGATCTCGTCGTGGTCGGCGGCGGTCAGGGCCAGGGCGGCGGCGCCGGTCCAACCGTCCACCTGGGCGGGGGTGCGCGCGCCGACGTTCGCGCCGGTGACGCCGGGCCACGCGAGGATCCAGGCAACAGCGACCTCGGCGACGGACACGCCGTGTCCGGCCGCGATCGGACGCAGTGCGTCGGTCAGGGCGAGATTGGCGGCCAGGCCGGCGGTGAAGTCGGGGCTCGCGCGCCGCCAGTCGTCGGCGGGCAGGCCCGCGACCCGCTCGGCCGAGAACTCGCCGGTGAGCAGGCCGGACTACATCGGCGAGTACACGATCACGCCCATGCCGTGGGCATTCGCCCAGGCCGGCTCGGGCGCCGCGGACCGGTTGAGCGCGGAGACGCCGGCTGGATCGCGGCGACGTGGGCGATGCACTCGCCGACCTCCAGTCACTCCACCGAGTGATCGGACAGCCCGATCGCGCGCCCCTTGCCCTCGGCCTTGAGGTCGCCCATCACCTGCCAGTACTCGTGCAACGGGGTGGCGTTGGGGGACAGGTCGGGGGCGTCGGCGCCGTACACGAACGGCCGCCTCGCCGGTGTCCGGCCAGTGCACCCGGTACAGGTCGATCCGTTCGACGTCGAGTCGCCGGAGGGAGTCCTCGAGTTCGCGGCGGGCACTGGCCAAATTCATGATCCGGCGCTCAGGGGTCGCCGGATTGTCCGGGTCCCAGACCAGCCGATCTTGGTGAACAGGTACGGCCGGTCCGCCTCGGGCAGATCCGCAACGGCCCTGCCGACGAGCCACTCGCAATGGCCGTGGCGTACACCGCGGCGGCGTCGATCCAGTTGACCCCGGCGGCGATCGCGTGCCGGACCGCGGCGATCGACTCGTCGTCGTCGGTGGCGCCCCAGCTGTACGCCCAGCCGGCGCCGGACACGGCCCATGAGCCGAAGCCGACACGGCTGATGTCCATGGTGGTGCGGCCAAGGGGGTGGTGGGCAGGCTCATGACCTGGGCTCCTTGGTTGGCTCTTGCCTCTTGGGCTTGCTCGGCGCGGTCTGCGTCGTGCCTCCATGTTTGTGTGCGCGGCGGGTCCTACCCAGAGCTCTGTTCGGGGAGCGGACTGGCCAACCTGGTCTCGGCACATCTTGGCGGCCTCGAGCCGCACTTGCTCCGGCTGGGCCCGCTGCTTCGCGGTCAGGGCGCCCCCGTCGGGATACCGCATAACACCGGAATGCACCCCACCCCAAGATCTTCATCACCCCGAACCGCGAAACTCAGCAGTGCCCCCAGATGTCTCCGCTGCGGTCCCAGCAGGGTTGAGGCCCGGGGCGCTGCGGTTGGCCGCAGGGCGTGGGGGAACTGGATCGCGACTGTCACGGCCGCCAACTGCGCGGCGGGCGGCCCGGGCGTCGCGCGGGCTCGGATCGACGTAGACCGTGTCGTCCTCTACTACGACGGGTGTAGGTGCGCAGCGCGCGGCAGGTCAGTTCGCCGGTGGACGTGCCGGTGTCGATGCGGAAGGCGCCCTTGCGGGAGGGACAGGTCACCTGGTCGGCGGCCACCTTGCCGCGCGATAGCAGGGCGCGCGTGGGGGCAGTGGTCTTCGAAGGCGTGCACGGTGTCGCCGTGCCAAACCGCGATCGGCGGGCGGTCGCCCACCCGGCGGACGGTGCCCTCCTGGATATCGGCCAGTGGCCCGAGGCACAGCGCACCCTCGGGGGCGGTCGCCGGAGGCTGCGCGCGGTCCCGGCGGAACGGAACCCTCATGGACGCGCACACCAGCAGTTCGGCGGGCCGATCGTGCTGGTCTGGGACAACTACATCCACCACGCGACACCGCGATGCGCGCGTTGATCGACGCGCGGGCCTGGCTGACGGTCTTCCGCCTCCCGACCCACACCCCGGAACTCAACCCCGCCGAAGGCGTGTGGCCCCACCTCAAGCGCAGCCTGGGCAACCTCGCCGCATGCAGCCCCCGAACTCGCCGCCCTGGCCCGCACTCGCCTCAAACGCATGCAATACCGACCCGAACCCCTCGACGGCTTCATCGCCGAGACCGGGCTCATCCTGGCCAATCCATAGTCACCCCGACCCGAAAATCTCAGTAGCCACACTGAACCCGAAAGATCCTTACTCGTTCAACAACCATCGTCAACCCACCGCCGATCGACGACACCGACCGTCACGGGCCCTGGGTTCTCCGCAAGATGCGTATTGGATCTGGCAGGCCATGTGCTTGTTGGACAGGTGTTTCGGCTCACCTGGAACTGGCCTGTCCCAGGTGTCCGTACCAACTCTTGGAGCCTGTTCCCCTCAGTTGAGTACTTGCAGTTCCCCGACCCGGGCATTTGTTACATCCGAGGTGGCGACAATTTGCCTCAAAGGGATGCTTCCGCCACCGTTGACCGTATATGTGGCCGTCCAGTTTACCGTGGCGGTTACGGCGAACTTATCGTCCGGCTTCCCGAGGGAAGTCGTGGCGTACCTATAGCCACATTCGTGGGAAGCGTTGTTTTCAAACTTGGCATCGTATTTTATTCCAGGTCCGTAACAGGGGACGGTTGTCCCATCTCCCATGGACCAGTCGACTCTGGTTGCGACCGCATATGCTGTGACTTCTACCCCACGAAGCTTGACTGTCTTTTGAAGAGGGGTGACGCTCCAGCTCGTCGCATCTCGGTCGATCCAAAGCCAGACCGGCAATCCCACTAGGCCGGTCTTTCCGGGTTCCGGCGTCATGTGGGCTACTGGATAAGTGAGACCCAACTCACCTAGGGCTTGTTCTGCCAGCACGGCCGGGTTAGGAGGCGGGAGTTGGATAGGAGTGCCATCTGGATTTGTTCCGGCACACTCAACGTTGTTGTCACATGTGCCACCACCGAAAACAGGACCGCTGCCGCCCTCCCCGCCACTTCCCCCGCTGCCGCCCTCTCCGCCACCGGAACCGCCGGGGACGGTGACGTCGATGCAGATGACAAGATTTCCACAATTGCGAACGTCACCGGAAGCTTGCGAGGGAAAGCTCCATAGGGCGGCAGAGCAACTCAATGCCACCGCGACGTACCCTGCTCGCTTGGTCTTGGAGAGAAGCATGCCAGCCCCAGGTGTTCTGATTCTTGGCTTTCTATGTTTTTTTGGATCTGTTTTCGAGGTAAATACTTTCGAAAGTATTTTGGTACATCTCGTTTAGAGATTATAATCTACCCGGTGGTCGGGCTAGGAAGCTGCTGTTCCGGTTCCGCTCAAGGGCTTTACGATCTGTCCTACGATTTCGATCGAGTCGCCTGTTCCGACCACGAGCCCCCACATTCCCATGTTCACCTCGGTGCGCTGCTTCCACGTTGTGGTTTTCCCGGCGAGATCCTGAAATACGTAGTTATTCTTGATCGTGATTACCTGGCCCGAGCCCGCTTGCCTTTGAATCGTACTTTGGGTGGCGCACAAGACCAGGGTCTTTCCCCCTTGGATCTCGTACGTTGATCTGGGGGAATCAGGGCGGACTATGGTTTTTGAGTCCATGCTCCCGCCCTTGGTCGACTCAATGAATGCCTTCTTTGAATCAGCAATAGAGCTGGGAGTCGCAGCTACTTGGGCACTCCACTTGGTGGATCCCGGGGATCCTTCCAGGTAGTTCGCAAGTTTCCCGCATACCTCCAACGAATCGACTTTGGAACCTGTTGCCGGCGAGCTTGCGGGCGTGGAGATGGATGGGAGATCGCCCCCTACCTTGGTAAACGTCATGAACGACATTTTCCATGAGTTGGCAGCGGGGTCTCTGCTAAGAAGTCCCAAGGCCGACCGACTCTTCCCGTTCAAGGTTTGACGACCCGTTACGAGAACGGAATCCCCATTGCCGGCTGCAATCGGTTTGAATGATTTGATGCCGCTGGTCGCAGCGAGATTGTCACCGATTTGAATCGTGTCGCCATATTTCTTTATTCTTTGTTGTTCCGAATCTGACATCTCGAAAAGTGGACCACTCTCCACTGTGCCAATTTTGTCAACGTCATGCGAAATTTTAGCCTGGTTTCCGGTAGTGAAGTAATTCTGCGCAATGGAAATCGCCTCAGCATCATCGATGCTCGCTGGGGGCGACGAAGGAGTCGTCGTTCCAGATGGCGGAATGAGCGGCGCCGCCGCTCTGGGTGATGCCGGATTGATGGTCGGCTTCTTCGGCTTGCTGTTTGAGGAGCAGGCGGTGGTGGTGGTGAGGAGGGTGAGGGTGGCTAGGGTTGCCAGTAGGGCTGTTGGTGCGTGGGGCTTCTTGTGGGACAAATCTGCCACCCCCGTAGCAGTTGCGATCTTCGGAGTTCGGTGCTCAACGGTGATCTGACGAAGCATCATTGCACTTGATCGGGTGAGCCGTAAGCGTCTTCGGGAGATCACTGCTTGTAGTGGGATTGCGCCACTGGTCGGGTCATAACGGATGCAATGGCTGGATCATGGGCGCGTGTTGGTGGGGTGGTCAGTGGGTGGTGCCGACCAAGGTGGTCAGGCCGTGGCCCTGTTGCCATTGGCCCAGGCGGGGTTGGTCCAGGAGGACGATGCCGTGGTGGCGGGCGAACTGGCGGGCCTCGGTGGTGAATCCGTGGATGGTGACGAATACCGGGATGTCGGCATGGTGTTCGTGGTGGGCGGTGCCGATGAAGTGGTGGAGGTCCAGGGGGCGGGCCTCGTGGTCGGTGGGGCCGCAGCGGATGAGGACCAGGCTGCCGTTGGGGAGGTAGGCCTTGACGTTGGCGTCGGGGGCGACTTGGACGGCGAGGAGGCCGTCGCGGCGGCACAGGTCGGCGATGTGGAACTCGAACTCGCGTTCCGTTGGGCGGTTGTCGCGGCTGTCGAGGGCCGAGTTCGCGAGGTGTACGACGGTGCAGAGCAGGGCCAGGGAGGCTGTGGTGGCCAGCCATGCGTCTTGGCCGTTGATGCCCAGGAGTTCGTAGAGGTCGCGTAGCGGGATGGCCGGGATCGCGACCAGCGGGAGTATGGCCCAGCCTCGGAGTTTGGAGTTGGTGGGGATTCGGGGCATGGGTCCCTCCGTGGGCTGCCGACGGCGGAGCGGGCGGCAGCTTAGGCGGAGGGAAGGTTGGTCAACCACCCGGCTGGGTGGGGGTGATGGGCTCGGGGAGGGCCTCGGGCCGTGGGGCTGGGTTGGGATCGCCCTTGTGGGTGCGGGTGTTGGTGGGTTTGGTCGGGCCGGGCGTGCTTTTGGTGGGTGAGGGGCCGTGTGGGTGATGTCGCTGCCGTGTGGGTGGGCGATGGGCATGCAGGATTCGATGGTTGGCATTCGATGCCCCCGGTCCTTGGTGGGCGTTGCCGGCTCTGCCGGTTGCATGGGGTGGGCCCGGCGCGGGCGTTGGCGGTACTGGGGGCGTGGTTCGGCCTCGGCGGTGGTCGGGGTTGTGTGGGTACGGCGGAGGTGCTTGGCCTTGTGTGGTGGGCTTCGGGGAATGCGCACGCGCGTGCTTGGGGCTGTTCGGACGTGACGGTGGGCGGTCCTGGCGACCAGGCCGGGGCGTACGCGGTGCGGCGCGGCGCGGTGCGCGGCCAAGGGGTGTTGGCCGCGACGAACGCGACAGGGTCTTCCGCACGCCGAGGCCGGCAGCGCCGGATCGGTGAGGTCGGTCGGGGTGGCACTTCCGTGTGGTGGCGGAACTGGTACGCCACGCCGGTGACACGCCGCCAGGTGACGTACCCCTGTGACGTCGTCGAGGAAGCGGCCGCGTCGCTGCGGCCCGTCCGCCGGGGCTCCGGACGGGTCGCGTGGGCCCGATCGAGCGTTGGGTGGTGGCTTGATCTTCGCCGGGGAGTCGGCTGCTTCGGGAAACCCGTTGGTATGTTTTTGGCTTCGCCGTCTTCGTAGAGGGAAGCATTCGTGCTCGACCAGGCGCACTTCACGTACATCACCGCGGCGCTGCTCGAGCGGCTGAGCGAACACTCGCCCGAGTGGCGGGTCGGACCGGACGGGCTGATCGGGCCCGGCAGCACGGGAGTTCGGCTTAGCGGTCACGGTGAGGGGGAGTACGGCCACCTTGACATCGGCTTCGTGCTCAACCGGAACAACGCCGACGCGCCCGTCCTGTGGGACTGCGTCGCGGTGCCGCCGGGAGAGCCGCTCGCCGCCTCGATCTTCGCGGCGCGGGTCTGGATCGGGAGTACGCTCCCGCCGATCCTCGAATTGTTCGATCGGCGTGGCGAGTTCGGCGTCCACGTGGGTCCGGACACGCCGGGTGGTCTGCCGGAGCGGCACGTCGTCTACGGGCCCGTCTTCGGGTGGGGCGGCGAGGGGTCGACCGAACTGCTCGAGTGGGTCGCGGATCGGCCGCTCCTGGTCGGGCTCGGCGACCTCGTCGTCCCGCTTCTTCGGGGGCCGATCGATCTCGTCAAGGTGATCGTCGGGGGAACGGCCGGCGACGAGGTGGTGGAGGTGCGGGTCGGCCGCCGGGACGTGGCCGAGGCCGAGCGCCGTCTGCTCGATCGGAACTGGCCCAGGCCGGCGTCGCCGTTCTTCTCGCGGTCGGTGATGCTGGTACTCGCGGGCGGTTAGTGCGCCGGCGCCGGCTCCGCTATCTTCTGCCGAATGAGCAGGATCCGTAAGACAGTGATCATGGTTGTGGCATGCGTGGGCATCGGCGTCGCGGGGGTCGCCTCGGCGTACGCGATCCCAGGGCAGCACCCGCAGGTGCGCAAGGTGTGTCGCGTGCTCGACCCCGAGGCCAAGCACGCCAAGCGCCCCAACCATGTCAAGCGCACCGGCGACCCGACGACCCGCAAGCAGCGGCGTGAGGGCGTCATGGGCGAGGTCGCCGACCACTACTGCGTTCCGCGCGGGCCGCGCCGGCTCAACCCAAGTGCACCACCTGCAGGACGGTGACGGTCGTCGTCCCCTCGTTGAGGAGCACCACCACGATCAGCGGCCCCGTGGCTGCGGTGCGGACGATTCGGTCGTCCTCGCCGTAGCGCATGGTGGCGGTGTACGGGTCGCACACCAGCTTGTAGAGAAGGGTTCCCCACTGGTTCAGGACCGGCTCGGGGAACCGGTCGATGACCTCTTGGTGCTCGATGCCGATCCTCGGGCGCCACGTCACGCGGCACTGCTTTGCGCTCGGCCGAGTGAGATCCACCGACGGACGGTCTCCTCGTCCACTTCGTCGAGGTCCGGATCCTTGCCGGTCGCCCGCACCTGGGCGGCCAGGGCGCGCGTGTGCGGCAGGGCGGTGATCAGCTCCTCCGCCGCCTGTACGTAGCGGGCCAGCAGGAGGGGCAGATCGCCGATCGGGGTCAGATGCACCAGCCGCAGGAATTCGTGGCGGGCGTCGGGGTGCGGGAGCGCATGCGCGATGCGATCCACGGTCCACGGGTCCGTGCTACTCACGCCGGGCCTCTCTTCACTCCGGACGAATTGATCCGTGCTCAGATTAGGGGCCGGGCAAGGGTTTGCGGTGTGTTGACGGCATGACGATCCGTCAACTTCGGACGCCGGGGCCGCACCTGCCCTCGACCCCGAGGTCGCACCGGGCCGTCGTGGTGTCCTGGGTGGGCGCCCGGCGGGTGTCCGCGTCGGTCCTCGCCCGTGACGGCGGCGACGACGGCGGCGACGACGGCGACGACACCGGCGACGATGACGCCGGTGGCGAGGGGGGCAGCACCGAGCTCTTGGGGGTCTCCTCGGCGGGTGTCGCGCTGCTCGGCTTCGGGGTCTCGATCGGCGCCGGCGGTGGTGGTGTCGGTGTCGTCGCCGCCGGAACGGGCGTCGCCGGTCGTACCGTCGCCTGCTGCGAAGGGACGGTGCGCCCGATGACCGCCGGGACAAGTCCGCGCCGGGTGGACCCGGATTGGTCACGCCGGGCAAGCCGTACACGGACAGGGGCGTGAACCCGCCCACGCCCGGCACGAGGAAGCGCCCGTCGGTGGTCGAGCCCGGGAGCCCCGAGGCGAACGGCAAGGGCCCGCGGACGCCGTGAGGCGGCGAGGTCTCGGGTGGCATCCGGGGCCCCTGCCGGCGTGCGCGCGAGTGCGTGTCGGGCCACCGAAAGAAACGGGGTCCGGCACGTGCGGAGCAACTCTCCAGCCGCAGCGATGATCGCGTGGTAGACAGTGATCATCACGGGTGATCCATGATCACCCCACGGGGGTGCCCGGCATCGCCGGGCCGTACAACGGGGGTTCCATAGTCATGTCCGTACCCAAGCGCGCCCTGATACCGGTCGTGACGGCCGCGGTACTGCTCGGCGCGGCCCTGACCGGCTGCGGCGAGGACAAGGCCGACGACAAGGGCGCGGGGGCGCCCCGGACGACCGCGCCGACGGCCGCACCGTCCACGCCCGCCGCTCCGGCGATCGCGTCCCAGCCGCCCGCGCCCACCGGCGCGAAGCCGGCCGGACCCGGCGCGACCGCGCCGACATCGCCCGGGCGCGAGTCGTCGCCCGGCACCAGGCCGCCGTCGGTGATCGACTCGGCGGTCACCGACCGCTCGCCGTTCACGCCCGAGACGTTCTTCGGCGCGCACGGGCCGCGCTCGATCCAGGGGAACAAGTACACGCTCGTCGCGTCGGACGCGATCGGGTGCATGCCGGGGTCGCAGGAGCGGCTCGAAAGGCTGACGTTCGACCAGGGCTGCAAGGGCATCGTGCGCGGGACCTTCGTGGACGAGGGCACCAAGCACGTGTCGTCCGTCGCGGTGATGAGCCTCCCCGACAGGGCGACCGCGGAGCGCGTCGCGGCCAACCTCAAGGGCGCTTCCGAAGGCGGCGGCCTCGCCGCGTTCCTCGCGCCGCCGGCCGTGCCGGGCGGGCCCACCCTCGCGAACCCGCCGAAGGGCACCGCCGGGAAGTACATCACGCAGGGCCACTTCCTCCTGCTGGTCGAGGTCGCCAAGGCCGACGGCGGCGCCGTCCCGGCCAACGACGCCGAGGCGAACCAGGTCGCGTCCAACACGATGGGCACGGCGGTGGATCACATCAACACGCTGATCTGGGGCAAGCCCTGACGCATCGTCGACGGCCCGTCCGTGGACGGCGGGGGCGCGGGTCTGCGAGCATCGATCGTTTCGGTTGGTGGCGTGGTCGAGATCGAGATCGATCCCGCCACCGAGGTCGATGTCGGGGTCCCGGTCGGCACCGATGTCGAGATCCAGCTCAGGGAGTCGCCACGTGGTTCCGATCGCTCCGGGGGGACTGCCCCTCCTCGGTCACACGCCCGCGCTCCTGCGCGGGCGTTGGGACTTCGTGTCCGCGCTGCGCGTGCACGGGCCGGTCGTGCGGGTGCGGGTCGGGCCGAAGGAGCTGTACGTCCTCAACGACCCCGCCCTGGTCCGGAGCGTCCTGGTCGAACACGCGGACACGATCGAGCGGGACGGGTTCTTCAAACAGGCCCGGCTGCACATCGGCGACGGCCTCGCCGCGTCCGACGGGCCGCTGCACCGCGGCCAACGGCGGATCCTCCAGCCCGCGTTCCAGCGGTCGCGGATCGGCGCGTACGTGGACGTGATCCGCCGGGAGGCCGAGCAGGCGAGCGCGCAGTGGCTGCCCGGGTCGACGCTCGCGCTCGATCGCGAGATGACCGAACTCGGGCTGACCACGCTCGGCCGGCTGATCTTCGGCGAGAACGCGGCGGCCGACGCGGCCGTCGCCGAAGTGCGCCGGTCGCTCCCGGTGTTCATCCAGGAGGTGTTCACCCGCACGCTGCTGCCCGAGTGGGCCCGGCAGTTGCCCACCCCCGGCAATCGGCGGTTCGCGGAGACGGGTCGCCGCCTGCGCGACGCGATCGCCGCGGCCGTGGACGCGGGCGGCGGAGCGGGGTTGCTCGGCGAGTTCGCGCGGATGGACATGTCGCCCGAACTGGTGCGCGACGAGGTGGTGTCGCTGCTGATCGCCGGCAACGACAACACGAATGCCACCCTTTCGTGGGTATTTCACGAGCTCGGCCGCGACGAGGACGTCCGAAAGCGGCTGCACGCCGAGCTCGACGAGGTGCTCGGCGGCGAGCCCGTGGACGCCGAGAACCTCGGCGCGCTCGTATATACAAGGAGCGTTGTCGACGAGACGCTTCGGCTGTACGCCCCCTGGCTCGTCGTCCGGCGGGCCAACCGCGATGTGGACGTGATGGGGCATCACATCCCGCGCGGGAGCGACGTGTTGTACAGCCATCACGCGCTGCACCGGGACCCCGCGGTCTTTCCCGACCCCGAGCGCTTCGACCCCGGCCGGTGGGCGGAGCCGGGATATCGCGGGCGGGTGCGCGGGGTGTACATGCCGTTCGGCGCGGGCGTACACCGCTGCATCGGCGAACACCTGTTCCTGGCCCAGATCGTGACCACCGTCGCCACGGTGTGCGCGCGATGGCGACTCGACCCCGCGGCGGGCAGGCCGTCCCGGCCCAGGACGAGCGCCCTGCCGCGCCCGGGACACCTGCCCGTGACGGCCCGCCGCCGCGTCGCCGGGCACCGATGACCGGCGACACCAAGGGCATTGGCATCGAAGCCACTTGACGACACTTTCGCCCGCTTCGCCGGATCCGGTGGGTGGGATGTCCCCGACTGCCTCCGGGCGGCGTCGAGTACGGTTCCCGTCGTCGCCTCGGCGGTGCGATATCACGTTCGGGCGGTTGCCGTGTGTACAGAACTCGGCCCGCCAACAATTGCCCGAAAGTGCTTGCGGAGGGCCTTGTTTCGGGACCATCGTGGGGCCCGTCCGGTGTCCGGAACGAGATGCTTGCCCTTGATCTTGGGTGGGGTCGGGTTCGTCATATGACGTCCATGATCGTGCTGATTGGGAAGGTGGGCGGACGTCCCGAGGCGCTTCGAATGATCAACTTTGGCGGCTGTTTTCAGGCCGTTCACCATTCACCTGACAATGTGTGTGGTGGAAGATACGAGCTGTAGCTCCGAAGTGGATCACGGTCCGCGCGGAACCTGGGTGGATCCGGCAGAGCAAGGGGGCAGAGCCGGTGGTGAAGGCAGCTACGGAACGGCCATCGGGCAACGGCGTCGCGCCGCAGGGCGCGCCCGGAGGCGCGATGCCGGTCACGCCTACGCGCAGCCTCGGCGCGAGACGCCGGCGGCCCGCGCTCATCGCGCTCTCGGTCGCCTTGATCGCGGCGGGCGGACTCGGCTCGGCGGCGTTCTATCAACTCGGCGACGAACGGGTGGCGGTGCTCGCGGTCTCGCGCACGGTGCCCTACGGCGCGACCATCGCCGCGGAGGACCTGCGGGTCGTGGAGATCAACGACGTACCGGGACTTCGACCGCTCGGGAAGAACGCCCAGGCGAGCGTGGTGGGCAAGCGCGCCGCGGTCGAGCTGCGCGCGGGCACGCTGCTGACGGCGGAACAGGTCACCGAGCGGGTCGCGATCCAGCCCGGTGAGACGCTGGTGCCGATCGCCCTCGACGCGACCCGGATGCCCGTGCAGCGGGTCACCCCCGGCACCCGGATCCTGATCGTGACCGCGGCGCCCGCGCCCGCGTCCGGCAACAACGCCCCTCCGACCGCGCCCGGCACCCTCGCGGCGACGGTGATCCGCACGAGCGCCCCGACCGGTTCCACCGGATCCGGCAAGACCGTGCTCGACGTGGCCGTGCCCGCGGCGGACGGCCCCGTCCTCGCGGCCCGGGTCTTCGACGGCAGGTTTTCCATCGTCGTGCTGAACACCGGCAACGCCGACGCGCCACCGAACAACGGCGGTGGACCCACATGACGGTCGTCGCGGTCACCGGAGGCATGGGCGCACCGGGCGCCACCTCGACCGCGCTCGCGCTCCTGCTCACCTGGCCGCTGCCGCCGGGCCGTCGGGTGATCCTGATCGAGGCCGACCCGGACGGGGGTTCGATCCTCGCGGGCGCGCTGCAAGGGCGAGTTTCGGCCGAATACGGGCTGCACCAGCTCGGGGTGGCGCACCGTCAGGGCAACCTGGTCGACGCGTTCTTCCGGCAACTCGTGGACCTGTCCGACGGACGCCGCGACCGGCTGCTGTTGCCGGGCCTGGTGGATCCCACCCAGGCCTCCGGGCTCGCGTACACGTGGGATTCGATCTCGCAGCTCGCGGCGAGCCTGGGCAGTCAGCAGATCCCGCACGACGTGATCATCGACCTCGGCCGGCGCGGCCACACCGGAGCGTCCGCGATCGTGGCGCGCCGCGCCGATGTCGTACTGCCCGTCGTACGCGGCACGTTGCCCTCGCTCGCGCAGGCGCAACCCAGACTGGTCGCGCTGCGCAACGACCTGGACACACACGGGACCGGCGCCGACTCGATCGCCCTCGTGGTGATCGAGCAGGGCCGCTATTCGCGCCAGGAGATCGGCAAGCAGTTGGCCGCGCCGGTGATCGGCCTGCTGCCCTACGACCCGGAACGCGCGCGCGTGCTCTCGGACGGCGAGGGCGACACCGGCAAACGCTTCCTGCGCTCGAAGTTCATGCGCGCGGCGCGCAGCACGGCCGACGCCACCCTCGGCCTCGCGGCGCAGCGCCGGATGCGGCTCGCGCCGCGCCCGGCTCCCGGCGGCGATATGTCGGCCGCGCCCGCAAGCCCCATGCTCAGTGACGGATGGGCGCAGGCAGCCGCGTACATCCGGCAGCCACCGGCCCCCGAGGTCGCGCCGGCAGCCGAGCCGGAGCACCGCCCGGCCGGCGAGGAGGCGGGTCATGTTCGATAACGCGCGCCCATTGCACCCCGACCCGCACAACAAACCGGAACCCGAACCGCCCGCCGACCCCGGGTATCGCCCGCACATGCACGTCGTGCCGGGCCTCCCGGAGGCGGAGGACGTCGTGTACGCGCCCCCGCCGCCGCAACAGCCCCCGCCGTTGCGGACCTGGCCGGAGGGCTTCCAGCGCGACGCGCCGGCCGACCCGAACCCCGAGCGCTCGCAGACCTGGTCGGCGGGCGCGGGCTCGCTCACGCCGGCCGTCGGCCACACCCCGCCGCCCACGCCCGCCAACGGATCCCCGATCGGCACCGTCGACCCGGCCGGCCTGCCCGGCAACGGTCGGGCCAACGGCGCCCGGCACCCCGGCGCGCCCGGCGGCATGTTCACCGTCCCGCCGACCGCGAGCGTCGCCGCCGCCGGGGTGGGCACGGTCAGCAGGCGTCCGGCTCCCCAGGCGCCCGCCGCTCCCGCCCACCAGACGCCCGCCGCCCCCGCGCCCTCGGCCCGACCGCGGAATCCGTCCGGCGAACCGGTCGTGGACCCGGCCATCGTGCGGATACTCAAGGACCGCGCGGCCGAGCAACTGCACGAGTTCGACAAGATGTCCCCGGGCATGACCAACGCCGACCGCGAGCAACGCGGTCGGGCGATCGTCGCCCAGGTGGTCGCCGAGTGGGCCGACATCACGGCCCGCGAGCGGGGCATCTCGACCACCCCCGCCGAGGACCGCGCGATGGCCCGCGCGGTGTGGGACTGGCTGTTCCGCGCCGGGCCGTTGGAGCCGTATCTGACCGACCCGGCCGTCGAGAACATCCTGGTGAACGGATACGACACGGTCTGGGTCGACTACGCCGACCGACCCCGCGTCCAGGTACCGCCGCTGACCTCGTCGGACGAGGAACTGCGCGAACTGCTGCGCGACTTGGCCCGGCGGCACGGAAGCGGCGAGCGCACCCTGTCCACCTCCCAGCCGACCCTGGCCCTGCGCCTGCCGGACGGTTCGCGCCTCCAGGCGATCACCGAGGTCACCCCGCACACCTATGTGACGATCCGTCGGCACCGGGTGCGCGACGTCCGCCTGGCCGAACTGATCGGCCTCGGCACGCTGGACCGGACCCTGGCCGCGTTCCTGGGTTCGCTCGTGCGGGCGAAGAAGAACCTGATCATCTGCGGGACCCAGGGCGTGGGCAAGACGTCGCTGCTGCGCGCGCTCTCCCACGAGATCCCGCGGGACGAGCGGATCGGCACCTTCGAGACGGAACTGGAGCTGTTCCTGCACGAGTTGGGACATCTGCGCCAGGTCGTGGCGATCGAGGCCCGCGAAGGAAACGGCGAGCGGGGCGCGGACGGCAAGTCGGCGGGCGAACTGACGATCGGTGAGCTGATCCCGTCCGCGCTGCGGATGTCGCTGTCCCGGATGATCGTGGGCGAGGTGCGCTCCAGCGAGATCGTCCCGATGCTACGCGTGATGACGAACGGCGAGGGCGGTTCGATGTGCACGCTGCACGTGCGTGAACCGGACATGATCTTCGACCGGATCGCCGAGCTGTGCCTGGAGTACGGGGCGCACATGAGCCCGGAACTGGCCTACCGACTCGCGTCCAACGCGGTCGACTACGTGGTGTTCGTGCGGATGATCGACGAGACCGCGATCGGCGGCAAGCGGCACCGGTTCGTCTCGCACGTCCTGGAGGTCACCGGGATGGGCGAACACCGCCGGCCGGCGATCAACACGATCTTCGCGCCGACCAACGACGACCCGCGCGGGGTGGCCCGGATGTACCCCTCGGACATGCCGGACCTCATGCGCGCGGGATTCAGTCCGCATCTGCTCGACGAGCCGCACGGCTGGCGGCCGTTGCAGCTGAAACTGCATCAGGTCGGGTGACGGGCGATGAGTGAGGCACTTCTCGTCGCGGTGTGCGGTTGCATGCTGGTGGGTGGCCTGGTGCTGTTCGTCGTTGGGGTCGTCGGGACGTACGACGACCCGACGCCGAGGCCCGCCGGGCGGTTGCAGTTGGCGATCCAGCGGATGCGCTCGAAGCCGGCCACGGCTCGGCAGCGCGCCGTGCGGCGGATCAAGCTGACCGTCGGGGTCGTGGTCGCGGCGCTCGTGTGGTTGTTCAGCGGGTTCCTGATGGCCGGGGTGCTCGTGCTCGTGGCGTTCGCCGGGATGTCCTGGCTGTTGGCGCCGACCAAGAGCGATCGCACGCTGATCAATCGACTGGACGCGCTGGCGGAATGGACGCGCCGGATCGCGGACCTGATCGAGCTGGGCGCGGGCCTGGAGAACGCGATCGTCACGTCGCGGGCCACGTGCCCCCCGGTGATCGAGGAGCAGGTGGGCGACCTGGTCAGCCGGCTCCAGTCGCGGTGGCGGCCCGACGAGGCGTTGCGGGCCTTCGCCGCCGACCTGGGGGACGCGACCGCTGACAAGATCGCCGCGGCGCTCATCCTGCGTTCGGAGGCCCGCGGGCCCGGACTCGCGCTCGCCCTGAAGGACCTGGCCACCACCGTGCGCGAAGAGGTCCGGCAGCGCCGGGCGATCGAGGCCGACCGGGCCGGCGCGCGGATGGCCGTGCGGTGGATCACGTACATCACCCTGGGCATGATCGCGCTGGTCGTGGTGATCAATCGCGATTACGCCCAGCCGTACCACTCCGCCATCGGGCAGTTGGTCCTGCTGCTGATGGCGTGCGCCTACGTCGGCACCCTGCTCTGGATGCGATCGCTGGCCGCGGACCGGGTCAACCCCCGTTTCCTGGTGGCCGATCCGCGCAGTGTGGTGAAGGCGGCCCAGGCCGTCGACGAGCAGATCGCCACGCAGGATCCGAACGCGCCGCGGCCCGTGGTGCTGCGCCGGGAGTGGACATGATCCCACCCGAGATGATCGTGGCCGGCTGCGTCGCCGGCGCCGGGATCGCGCTGCTGATCCGCGAACTCTGGCCCGCGCCACCGGATCTGGGACACGCGCTGCACCGACTTTCCGGCAGCCCGAGGCGGCGCACGGAAGCGACGGGCGACCACAAGGGCGATCGGATCGCGTCGTTCGCGCAGCGCATTCCGGGCGTCAAGGTGCCACATCGCGACCTTGACCTGGTCGGGAGTTCCGTCGCGGACTTCTTCCGCAGCAAGGCGCTGCTGGCACTGCTCGGTCTCCTGCTGCCGGCCTTCGTCACCGCGCTGATGGTGGTGACCGGCGTCGGATTCGCCATCTACCTACCCTTCTTCGCCTCGCTCCTGGCCGCCCTCGTGTTGTGGATGGTGCCGGACTGGGCCCTGCGTGACCAGGCCAAGAGCGCCCGGATCGAGTTCCAGCACGCGACGGCCGCCTACCTGGATCTGGTGGCCCTGGAACGATCGGGGGACGCGGGTCCCGGCGAGGCGCTCGAACGGGCGGCGCAGGTGGGCGACGGATGGGCCTTCCTGCGCATCCAGGACGCGCTCGCCCGGGCGCGAGTCGGTGGCGTCGACCCGTGGGCGGGCCTGCGCGACCTCGCCCGCGACCTCGACCTGCCCGAACTCGCCGACGTGGCCGACATCATCGAGATGGCCGGCACCGAAGGCGCCGCCGTGTACGGCACGTTGCGCGCGCGATCACAGTCTCTGCGGACCGAACTGCTGGCCACCGAGCACGAAGTGGCCAACCGCGACTCCGAGCGCCTCACGGTGCCCGGAACCATGCTCGTGGTGATCATGGGCGTCATCCTGGGATTTCCCGCGATCGCGCGCATGATGTCGTTCTAGGAATCCGGAATTCGAGCCTCCAGTCATATCCCGAAGTGTGCACAGGAAGGAAGTCCGGTCATGAGGAATGGAAAGCCCGCGAGGGAACTCGCGGGCACGGTCGAAGCTGGAACCAAGGCGCTCACCCCCGCGAGCCTGGCCTTCGTCCTGGCCGTCACGGGTGGCCTCGTCGATCGCTACCGCCGCCTGCGCAAGGAGCGGGACCACGGCGCGGTGAGCATCGAGACGGCGATCATCGTCGCCGTGCTGATCGCCGCGGCGATCGCGATCTCGGTGGCCATCATCGCGATGTACAAGAAGTACCGGGACGGCCTCAACACCTCCGACGACAAGTACACCCCGCCCGCCGAGGGGAACTAGTGCCGCGCCCGGCAACGTTCGCCCCGTCGCGGCGCCCGGCACGGCGCCTCGCCGTCCCGCCGAAACGTCCAAGTACTCCAGTACGAGAACGTTCCGGCGGCACGTCGATGCACCGCACCGAACACCACGACGGGGCAAACGTTGCCGGGCGCGGCACTAGTCGGTCCATGAGCCCGAAGTCTCGTTCCGCGGCCATCCGGATCCGCCCGCAGCGCTCGGGCGGCCCGGATGGCGGTGGCATGTCCATCAGCCTGGCCATCGTGTTCCCGGTGTTCATGCTGATGCTCATGACCGTGATTCAGGGCTGCCTGTGGTGGTACGCCAGGGAGGCGGCGATGCATGCCGCGAAGGAGGGCGTGGAGGCCGGCCGGGTCACCGGCGGCAACCAACAGGCGGGCGACACGCGGGCCCGGGAGGTGGCCACGGACCTGGGCGGGGGAGTCCTGCGCGATCTCGCGGTGACCACGTCGGTGACCACCGCAGACGGCACGCAGATACCGGTGCGCATCCGGGTGGAGGTCAAGGGGACATCGCTGTCGATCCTGCCCGGCCTGCCCGCGTTCACGGTCGTCCAGCGCGCGAGCGGATCCATGGAACGTTGGACCACCCCGAACCGATGAGGCGGACGATGAGGCTGTGGCGGGGGCGCCCGAAGGGCGACGGCGGGAGCTTTCCGCTGGAGGCGGCGATCCTGACGCCCGTCATCATCGCGTTCCTGTGTCTGGTGATCGCGTTCGGCCGGACCACGCTCGCGGGCAACGCGGTGGACGCGGCGGCGAAGGAAGGCGCGCGGGAGGCGTCGATCGCGCGGGATCCGGGCGACGCGCAGGCGTTGGCCGAGGGGGCCGCGGCGCGTTCCCTGCGCCAGGACGGACTCGGGTGCAAGTCGCTCCAAGTGGTCGCGCGGTACGACAGGAAAGAGATCGGCGAGGTGGGCAGCGTCGTGGTCACCGTGAATTGCACCGTCTCGCTGTCCGATATCGCTTTCCCCGGCATGCCCGGATCGAAGACGATGACAGGGAAATTCACGTCTGTCGTCGATCGCTATCGGGAAAGGGGCTGACGTGGTGTCAAAAACCGTGGCCAGGGCCCATTCCGGTGATCACGGGGGGCTCAGCATCATGGTCGCCATCATGATGGTCGCGATCATCCTGCTGATGGGGCTCACCGTCGACGGCGGCGGGAAGATGCGGGCCGACTCTCAGGCCGACGCCTACGCGCAGGAGGCCGCTCGCGCGGCCGGTCAGATGATCGACCCCACTCAGGCGATCCCCGGCGACGCGATCGTGGTCGAGCCCGGCGCCGCCAAGGACACAGCCGACCGGTATCTGAAGAGCCAAGGCGTGGATGGGTTCGCCCGGGTCACGCCGGACGGCCGCAGCATCGAAGTCTGGGTCACGCTCGACTACAAGACCAAGGTGGCCGCCTTCTTCGGCGCGACCACCATCTCCGTCAAAGGCTATGCCCGTGCCGGGCTCGTCCATGGGATCCGAAACCCGGAGGACGCACCGTGACCGTTACCCAAGGCCCTCGACCCGGCGCCGGTCCCGGTCCCCGGGCGCACGCGCGGACTCGCGGCGACCGCCGCCGCCGCGGTCCCGGCCGCTTCCTGCTCGACCTGGTACGCGGCCTGTCGAGCCTCCTCGTACTGCTCGCGTTGCTCGTCGGGCTGCCCACGTTGCTCGTCGTGGCCACCACGACGCTGGTGCCGCATCGTTTACCCGACCTCGACCAGGTCACCAAGGTGCTGACCGAACCCGACGACGGCACCGGCTTCCTCGCCGCGCTCGCGATCGTCGCGTGGGTCGCGTGGCTGTGCTTCGCGATCTCCGTGGTGGTGGAAATCCCGGCGCAGATACGGGGATTGTCCGCGCCTCGGATCCGCGGTCTCGGCTGGAGCCAGAAAGCGGCCGGTGCGCTGGTCGGCGGCATCATGCTGCTGCTGCCCGCCGGGACCGCGCTCGCGGCGAGCGGCGAGGCGCATGCCGCCCCGCACGTTCCCGGGACGGTGGTGACCGCGCCGACGCAGGCCGTGGAACAGGAGATCCCGGTCCGGGTTCACGATCCCGGGGCCGGCGCGGGTCCCACGCACACCGTCCAGCGCGGCGATTCGCTGTGGACGATCGCCGAGGAACGACTCGGCGACGGCAAGCGCTGGACCGAGATCGCCGAGCTCAACGACGGAAAGGTGATGGCGACCGGGCAGCGGTTCGACTCGGCCGACTACATCGAGGACGGCTGGGTCCTCACGCTGCCCGCCAACGCGTCGTCGCCGGCCGAGGTCAAGGCCGCGCACGCGCCCGACAGCGCGCCCGGCGCGCAGGCCGACGACTGGAAGGCGTTGCCGAAGACCGTCACCGTCAAGCCCGGTGACACCCTGTCGGACATCGCGGCGGACCTGCTCGGCGACGGCGACCGCTACCCGGAGATCTTCGCCGCCAACAAGGACAAACCGCAGCCGAACGGCGTGGCGTTGACCGACCCGAACGCGATCGAGCCCGGCTGGACGCTGTCGATTCCCGGCGGCGGGGGCACGGAGGCAGTGCCGCCGCAGCCCGAACAGCAGCAACCCCAACAGCCGCCCCAGCAACAGCAACAGCAACCGCCGCAGCAGCAACCGCCCGCGGCCACGCCGCCGGCCGAGCAGCGGCCCGCGGGCCAGGCGCCGGAACAGCAAAAGCCGTTCGTGGAGACGCCGCCGCAGATCGCCAAGCAGGACCCGATCACACCGCCGAGCACATCGGCCAAGGCCGCCGAAACACCGAAGCAGAACGCCGAGAACACCAACCCCACCGGCAGCCGGGCGGACGCGCCGGCCAAGGCCGGCGACGAGGGTTCGGTGCCGGTCGGCGCGATCACGCTCGGCGCGGTGGGGGCCGCGGCCGTGCTCGGCGCGCTGCTCGTGCGCCGCCGGCTCCAGCAGTCGGTACGCCGGGACGGACGTCGCATCGCGATGCCGGCCCCGGCCGCGGCCGACCTGGAGCAGCAGTTGCGCGCGACCGAGACCCCGGACGCGCTCGACCTGTTCGACCGGACACTGCGCACGCTCTGCGCGCGGATGTCGGACACCGGCCGCACCCTGCCGCTGATCGACTCGGTGCAGCTGACCGACCGTCAACTCGAACTGCACCTGGCCGCGCCGTCGCCGCCGCTGTACCCGTTCGAGGCGGTGGACGGCGACCACATGCACTGGACCTGCCCGGCGGACGCCGAGTTGCTGCACGCGAGTGCGGCGGCGAACGTACCGGCGCCGTACCCGGCGCTGGCGGTGCTCGGCGAGACCGACGACGGCCGGCAACTGCTGGTCGACCTCGAATCGCTCGGCGTGGTCGGGCTCACCGACGGCTCCGGCGAGGACAATCTCGCCGTGCTGCGCGCGCTGGCCGTCGAACTGCTGTCCAACGTGTGGAGCGACGACCTGTGCGTGACGGTGGTCGGCTTCGGCCGCGAGCTGCGCGACGTCGAACGCGAGGGCCGGCAGCAACTCCGCTACGCCTACTCGCTGGACGAGGCGCTGACCCGGCTGGCGACCTGGTCCGACGAGGTCGTCGGGCTGCTCGACGACGCCAAGCTCACGTCGCCGCGCCAGGCCCGCACCAAGGGCATCCTGCCCGACACGTGGCCGCCGGAGATCGTGCTCTCCCTGGAGCCGCTCACCGAGGCGCACGTCGCGCACATCCAGCGGCTGACCAACACCTATCCGCGCGCGGCCGCCGCGATCATCGCGCCGGTGCACGCCGAGCCGTGGCTCAGCGGGCTCGGCGTGACGCGCCTGCCGACCGTGCCCGGAATGGTGACACCGAGCCGGATCAACACCGACGTGCACGTCCAGCGCCTCGAAGACCCGCAATACCAGGCGCTCGTGAGCATGTTCACGGTGTCCAAGGACGTCGAAGGCGTGCCCGCCGAGGACGTGCTGATCCCGGGTCAGCGCGTGGTACACGAACCCGAACCGGCGCACGTGGGCGTCGGATCGGGCGGCGGCAGCATGTCGTCGGCCGCGTGGTCCGCGGTCGGCGGGATGGAGCGGCCGGCCCGGGTGGGCGATGCCGGGACCGACGTCGAGGCGGAGTTCGACGCCCCGGCCGGCTACTACCAGCCGGATCCCACCGATCCCGAGCCGGACGAGAGCGCGTTCGGCGCGCCGGGCCGACCCGAGTCGCCGTCCCGGCAGGGCGGGCGGCCCGGTACCGGGCCGGGTGCGACCGGTTCGTGGGGCACCGCGGCCTATCCCGTGATCGGCGTCCCGCTGGCCCCGCCGGAGCGCATCCAGCGCCGCGACCCGTCGAACGACGACACCGGTTCGCTCCCGCTCCCGCTGCTGCCGGAACACGCGCACGAGTACGGTGCCGGGCCCGGTGACGGCGGCGAGCGCGACTACGAGCCGGAGCTCTTCCAGCCGCCGATCCCGGACCCGGACGGGCCGGACGGACAGCCCGGCGGACAGCCCGGATCGGACGTACCGCACGGCCCGGACCGGCCCGAGGTGGACGAGCGGGAAGCGCCGGTCGAGCCCCTCGCCGAGGACGACCGACGACACGACGGAAACGGCTATCCGGACGTCGTGTACACGGACCAGTCATATGCCGAACCGCCCTATGCGGAACCGCCGTACACGCATCTGCCATATGGCGGCGAAGCGCCCGTCACGCCATCCTTCGGAGAGCCGTTCCGCGAGGAGCCGGTCGACGACGGGTCGGCCCGAGCGGATTCGGCCGTCGAGGCAACGGACTTCGCAGAGCCGGCCCACGAGGAGCCGGCCTACGGAGCGCCTGCCCGCGAGGAGCCGGTGTTCGCGGAACCGGCGTACGGCGACCCGCCGCCGGCGGACTCGACGCTCGGGGAGCCGGTCTTCGGCGCGCCCGTCGGCCCCGAACAGTCGTCCCAGGAAAGGCCGTCCCACGAAAGGCCGCCGCACGAGGACCCGATGGTCGGGGGCCGGTCGGACGCGGACACCGAGCACGACGCAACAGGACCCGAAGGGGTGGGCGATCCCGAGGACCACCACCCCAACGCACCCGCCGGGGATGCCGGACTCACGGCCGAACCGGCGACGGCCGCAGAGGCCCCGGACGAGGGAACAGCAGTGCAGACCGACGCTCGGATCACCTCCGGGGAAACCGGAGAACAAGCCCTGCCCTGGGACGTCGCCGACGCCCCGGAGGGCACCTACGAGGTCTACGCGGCGCACGCCGCCAATGGGCACAGGGGAGTTCGGGCCGACGTGCTCACCGGACCCGGTGTCCAGGTCCTCGGACCGGACGACGAGGTCGACCTGATGCAGGGCCGCGAGCGTGAGCGGGCCGTTGGGCGGGCCGACGTCGATACCGCCGGCATCGAGATGCCGTCCGCCGAGTATTGGGGTGCGCCCGGACAGGTCCAGGAGGGCCTCACGGCCGAAGACTCCGGGATGTTCCTGGTGGTCGCGCCCGAGACCGAGACGCCCGTCGCCGACGCGCCCGAGGTGGGTTCGACGTGGGACGTCGCGCCGCCGGTCGGTGTCGTGCCGACCGAGGCCCTGCCGATGCCGGGACAGCCCTCGGAGGGCTTCGCGCCGACCTATCCGGAGATTCGGATACTGGGCCAGGTCGACCTGATCGGCGTCGGCGAGGAGGTCGAGCACGGCCGCCGCGCCCGGCTCACCGAACTCGCGGCGTGGATCGTGCTGCACCCCGGCCGCCCGGTGGCCGAACTCGACGCCGCGGTCTGGCCGCTCGGGGTCACCGCCACCGCGCGCAACTCGGCGATCAGCCAGCTGCGCCGCTGGGCGGGCACGGGCCAGGACGGAACGAGCCACCTGCCGGCGGCGGTCGGCGGCGAGGGCTATGCCTTCGGCCCCGGCTTCGCGTGCGACTGGTTCCGCTTCCGCGACCTGGCCGCGCGCGGCCTGTACGGGAACCACGAGGTCGCGATGGACTACGCGCGGGCGCTCGACATAGTGCGCGACGCGCCGTTCGACGGGGTGGGCCCGCGACGCTACGTGTGGGCCGAGCCGTTCCGGCAGCAGATGATCGCCGAGATCGTCGACGTCGCCGCGCGGCTCGCCGAGTACCACCTGGACAACCACGACCCGCAGTCCGCGAAGCGGGCCTGCTCGGTCGGCCTGGTGGTGTGTCCCGAATCGCAGATGCTCTACCGCACGATGTTCCGGGCGACGCACATAACGGGCGATCGCGCGGAGTTGGACTACTACGTCGACCGGCTCGACGGCCTGCTCGCGGGCCTCGGCGCCGAACCGGAGCCGCTGACGGTCGAGTTGCTGCGGGACCTGCTGGACGACTGACTCTTCGTCAGGAGCCGCCCGGGTCCTCAGGAGCCGGTCAGGGCCACGGCGAGCACGGCGCCGCCCAACAGGAAGGGTCCGAACGGGACCACGCTTCCCCGCTGGGCGCGCCGGCTCACCGCGAGCCCGATCGCGTACAGGCCGACGCAGACGTATGCCAGCACCAGCCCTTGCGCGAGCGCCGCCCACGACAGCCAGCCCAGGACGAGCCCGACCAGGCCCGCCGCCTTGGCGTCGCCGAGCCCGATCCCACCCACGAACAGGGCCAACAGGAAGTGCGCGGCGAACGTCGCCGCCATCGCGAGCAGCGCTCGCGTGTACGCGTCCCAGTCGAGCGGGATCACCAACAGCGCGGCGAGCAAGGGGTACGAGGGCAGCGTCAGTGGATCCGGCAGCCGCATCAGGCGCGCGTCGCAGACCACGAGCGCGGACGCGAGCAGGGCGAACCCGAGGAAGGCCGGCAGCACCGGGTGCGCGCCGATCCGCCAGACCGTCACGCCACCGGCGAGCGCGAACCCGGCCGCGATCACGAGCCGGTCCCGGCGCAGCACGCCGGCGGTGTCCTCGTCGAGATGTACCGGAGATATCCGCACGGCATCGGATCCTGTCAGAGGTCCGACCGCATGAGGACCGAATCGGTGCTCCTCGGTGCGGAATCCATGCCGGCGCGGCCGGCCGGACGGCACACTGGGAGCGTGCCCAAAGCCATGGCGTTCGACCCGTTCCACGAACTTCCCGCGCCGCACGGACCGTTGTCCGAGGACGGCGGTCCACCTCGCGAGGGCAACGGCGACGGTGCCTGTGACGGCGACGTGTACGTGTTCGACGACGAGCGGATCGTGCTCGCGGTGAACGTCGCGCTCGCCACCCGCCGACCCCTGCTCGTCTTCGGCCCGCCCGGGTCGGGCAAGTCCACCCTCGCGCCGAACGTGGCGCGCCACCTCGCTCGGGTCTGTCACACCGAGGTGATCACGGCCCGGACCGAGCCCGAGGACCTGCTGTGGCGCTTCGACGCGCTCAAGCGGCTCAACGACGCGCAGATCCGCGAGGTGGCGCCGACGATCGGGGCGTACTGCACGCAGGGCGTGCTCTGGAAGGCGTTCGACCCCTATCGCACCGTGCCCGGCACGCCCGAGGCGCCCGCGGACGAGCCGCCGGCGTACGGCCGACACACGGGACCCGCGCCGCAGTCGGTGGTGCTGATCGACGAGATCGACAAGGCCGACCCCGACCTGCCGAACAGCCTGCTCGTTCCGCTGGACACGTTGCGCTTCACCGGACCCGACGGCGAAGAGGTCCGGGCGCGGCCGGGCGCGGAGCCGCTGGTGATCATCACGAGCAACAACGAGCGCGAGTTGCCCGCGCCCTTCGTCCGCCGCTGCATCCTGCTGTCGCTCGAAGCGCCCGACAAGCGCCACCTGTTGAAGGTCGCCCGCGGCCACCTCGGCACCGGCTACGACGAGTCGATGGCCGAACAGGTGGCCGAACACCTGCTGAAGATCGCGAACGAGTCGGAGGCGGCCGCCGGACCCAGCACGGCCGAGTTCCTCGACACGCTCAAGGCGTGCCACGAATTGGGGGTCACGCCGGGCAGCCACACGTGGGACCTGGTCATGGAGGTCGCGCTGAGCAAGGGCCGAGGGAGTGCGAGGCCGCACGGGTGAGCGGTCGGCGGGGGCAGGTGCACCTGGGCGACCTGGTCCGGGCGATCGTCGCGTTGGAGGCGCACGAGGTCGCGGAGGCCGCCGAGATCGCCCGGGTGCTGGGGCTGGTGGGGGCGGAGGGGGCAGACGGGGCGACGCGAGCCGCACCGGCGGTGGCCGGTCCGGTTGCCGGGCCGCCCGAGGCCGGCGATGCGGGGGAGGTGGAGCAGGCCGAACACGGCGAGGGGGAGGTCGACTTCGCCGATGCCGCCGTGGTGCTCCCCAGGCCGCTTCCCGAGCTCGCCGACGGGAACTGCTCGGTGATCCCGCTGCGTGGGCCCGTGTCGGCGGCCGGCGTGGACGCGCTCGAGCGGCTCGGTCCCGCGGATGTCGCGCGGCTCCTCGACGGTGGCGCGGAGGACGCGGCCGCGCCGGTGCCGGCGTCGCCGTGGGTGGACCGGTGGGCGCCCGGGGTGATGTTCGCGGCGGCCTCGACGGACGTGGTGAGCCGCACGGTCGACGAGCGGGCACTGGTCCGGAGGCTGGCCGACCGGTCGTTCCTGCGCGAACTCCCGCGCCGCGAGCGCCCCACCACCCGACGCGGCATCCAACTCGTGCTGGACGGCGGCGAGTCCATGCAGCCGTTCCGGGCGGATCAGCGCCTGCTGCGCGAACTCGCGGGTGGGGTGGTCGGGCGCGATCGGGTCGAGGTGGTGCGTTTTCGCGGTACGCCCCTGCGTGGCGTACGGCGGGCGGGCCGGCGCGCGTGGGTGACCTACCGGGCGCCCGCGGCCGGCACGCCGGTGGTCCTGGTTTCGGATCTGGGCTTGCGCCGGCTGCCGTTCAGCGGCGACGCGGCGGCCGGTGTCACCGAGTGGACGCGCTGGATCGACGCGGTGCGGCGGGCCGGGTGTCCGGTGGTGTGTCTGACGCCGTACGAGGCGAGGACGCATCCGTGGGCGATTCGCCGGCGGGCGTCGCTGGTACCGCTCGATCGACGGACCTCGATCCGTTCGGCGTGGCGTGAGACCCGGCGATTGCGGGGGGAGGTGCGCGGGTGACGGACGCGCGAAGGCGGAGCGGTGGGTTCGGCGAAGCGCCGCCCGAGAACGAGCTGCCGCAGGACCTGGCCGAGACCCACCCCGACCTGTTCGTGCTGGCCCAAGCGCTGTGCCTGGCGCCGCACGCCACGCCGGCGTTCGTGCGCAGAGCTCGACTGGAGTTCGTCCCCGGCAGCGCGGCGGGCCTGGAGGCGGATCTGTGGTTCTCCCCGCTGGTCGAATCGGCCGACGCCGGTGCGGTGGTGCTCGTACCGGAGATCGCGGCGATGCTGCGGGTCCGACTTGCCGATGAGCCCGAGCGATGGGCCCGCGTGCGCGCGTTGACCGACGAAATGCAGGCCGCTGCTCCGGAGTTGGTGCGGCGCTTCACCCGGTTGGCTGCGGCGGATCGTGGGGTCGATGACGTCGACGTGGACGCCGAGCTGATGGCGTTCGAGGCCGGGATCGCGGGTGCGGTGCCGGACGGCGCGGCGGCGGACGACCTGTCCCGGTGGCTCGTGCACGTCCTGCCGCGACTGCCCTGGGTGCTGGAAGGCAGCGGCTTGGCCCGAAAGTTGCTGATCTCGGCGGCGGCCCGCCTGGACGTCGAACCGCCGGCGTGGGTGGTGCGACGGCACGGGCCGGCCGGGGTGGCGGCGGCCAGGGTCGCGGTGCGGCGGTACGTGGATCTGGGGATGCGGCTCGACGAGGACGGGGTGACGCTCAGTCATCCGCCGGAGCCGGGCGCCCGGGTGCTCCGGGTGCCGGGCGGGGAGCGGGTACGGGTGGAGTTGAGCGGGCCAGGTGGGTCCGATATTGACGGATGCGACGTGGAAGTCCGCTTTGGCGAGTCGGTGCGGGTGCCGGTCACGGTGTTCGCCATTGTCGATTGGTGCGGGACCGAAACCGAACCACTGGGCGTTCAGGTGTTGTTCGACGTGGCGGGCGCGGTGGCGGAAGGGAAGCGGCGAGCGGTGCTGCGGCGAGGGGCGGAGGGGATGGAGGTCACGGCGTGGTCGCACCGGTACCCGCCGGTCTCGACGCGTGTTCCGAACGGCGCCGAGTTGTTGTCCCTGGATGGTCCGACCGGGTGGATCCTGCTCCGCGCGGGCAGTGACCTGATCATTCGGCAGGGCACCGATGCCGTCGAGGTGCCGGCAGAGCGATACCCGGTGGTGGGGAGGGTCGCCGGGGCCGTGGTCCATTACCCTCATGCCGGCACGGAGGGGGATTCGTTCCGGCACCCCACGACGCAGCATCCCCACGTGCTGCTGATGGACGAGGTCGGGTTGGCGAACGCCGCCTCTGCCGAACCGCAGCCGAGGCTGACCCGGCCGTACCCGACCGGCACCAGGCCGCAGCGGATCTGGGCGGGCTCATACTCTCCGCACGTCGTATTGGCGTTCGCCACGGGCAGGATGGAGTTCCGGGACAGCATTACGGGAGAGTTGATCGGTCGAGTACCCGGGACGGACCGGCGTCCCGTCACCGCGATAACCGGAGCGCCCGAGGGGTGGCCGCTGGTATTCGCGCGGACGGGGCCGGAACTCGTCTGGATGGAGTCCGAGACCTCGGTGCGGACGGTTCGCGGTTCCGGATTGACCTCGGACATTCGGTCCCTCGCGCTCGCGCACGACGGTTCGGCGAGCGCGGCCGTGGACGCGGACGGTCGGCTCCTCGTGTGGGCCGGCAAGGTCACGTCGGGCGAACCGCAGGTAGTGGCGCTGCCGTTCCACGCCAGAAGTGTGTCGGCACATGACCTGGGACGGTTCGCCGTTATCGGCTCGGGTGGCCCGATCGAACTGCGGGCCGAGGACGGCCGATCGTTCGTGGTGCTTCCGCGGGCGGGTGACGTGGAGGCGACCGACTGGTTCCTGGATACGATCGTGGGGACGATGCCGATCGACCCTGCCGCCGGCGATCTCGATCTGGTCGCGGGGCTCGGGATCGGATGTGTGTGCCTGCCGTTCCCTTGGACCCCTATAGGCCTCGGGCCGCCGGCCAACGGACCTGGGACGGATCTGTCGCGGGCTGCCGAGGCACGAGGGCTCAAGGTCTTGGTCGACGTGGTCGTCGCGTCGGTGCCGGGAGACAAGAGCCAACGCGATGCCTCGGGCCTGTTGCAGTATTGCGCGGCTTGGCTGGCGGCCGGAGCCGCCGGGGTGCGAGTGATTCCGGCTGGTGGCACGGACGCCCGGACTGCGGCATCCAGGGCTTCCTTCGATGAATTCCTGGACGGTTTGCGGCAGTTGATTGACGGTTATCCCGGTCGGGTGCTGATGCTCGACCGGAGTGGGTCGGGCGCGCGGAGTGGGTCGGGCGCGGGGACTTCGGCTGACGCAGCGAGTGTGTGTGACCTCGTGCTGGCGAGCGTCATGCGGGTGGACGACAGGCTCGTCGGGCGGTACGAGTGGATTGACTCGGGGGCCGTGGATGAGAGCCCGTGGGGCGTGTCGGTGGGGGATCCGCGCGACTCGGCCGCCGACCTCGTGTGTGCGCTGTTCTCGGTGGCCCTGGCCCTGCCGGGCCTGCGAGCGGTGGTGGATTATCCGTCGGGGATGCCGCTCGACCGGCTCGCCGCGTTGCTGGGAGCCCGGAGCCGCCACCGGGCACTCATGCGGGGCAGCATGACAGCGGTGGCGTCCATCCACTCGGACGTCATGGCCTTCCTCCGTCGACACGGAGACGAGGTAGTGCTGTGCGTGGCAAACCTTGGCGGCCGGCCGCGCGCGATCTCTCTCACCAAGCCGACGGTGCCGCCGGGGTTGTTCGTGGACCTGCTGAACCCGGAGGCCCCCCGCACGGAGTACGTCCCGCCCGGTGCGCAGCCGACGATGATGACCCTCGCCCCGTACGAATACCGTTGGTTCCGACGCCTCTCCGGCAACGACCGTTATGCGAGCGGCTCGTGACGGCCCATCACCCCGCGCCGCCGATCGGTGGGCCCTCGTCGCGACCGCGGATCTTCATCAGCCACAGCACCAGGGCCAAGCCCGGCCACGTGTGTTGTCGGTGTCTGGACGCGCGGGACGCGCTCGTGGAGCAGTTGGAGGCCGCGGGCTTCGAGGCCGTGTACGACAAGGACTTCCTGCGCAGCGGGGACGGCTGGCAGCAGGAGATCGCGGTCGAGCTGCACGGCAGCCAGGCGGCCGTGCTCCTGCTGTCGAGGCACGCGATGGAGTCGGCCAATGTCGGCTACGAGGCCAGCATCGCGGACGGGCGGCGGCGAGCCGACGCGCGATACCGCTTCATCGCGCTCAAGCTCCCGGACGTCCGACGCGGCGAACTGGCCGCGAGCGCGCTCAAGGCGATCCACCTCGGCGAGGTGGACATGTGCGACTGGGCCGACGACGAGATCGCCGGCAAGCGGCTGCCGGACAAGCTGCGCGAGGACCTCGCGCAGATCCGGCTGTGGCACACCGATCGTTCCTCGCCCACCCGCAACGCGGTGACCGCCGCGCTCGGCGACGCGTACGACGACCGGCTGCGGGCCGCCGCCGATCTGCTCGGGGTACGGGAGCGGCTGGACCGGGAAGTGCTGCGCGAGCGGCTGAGCGAGGCACTGCTGACCGAGCGGGCTCCGGGACCTCGGCGCGAACCGGACCCGCTGGTACGGGCGTTGGGCGAGGTACTCCCGGTGCTGCGCCCGGATCCGGCGTACACGGTGGCCGATCTGAGCGTGGTGTACGCGCGCGTTCCCGCCGCGGCGGCGGAGCAGCTCGGCGAGATCCGGACTCGCGAGGACGGGCGGGTGGCCGTTCTCGCGGCCACCCGGGACGGGACGCTGCGGGCGTACCTGCTGCGTGCCAGTGGACGGCCGCGGCCGTGGCCGCACCTGGAGGTCGCGGTGACCGCCGGCGCCCGGATGGCGACGCGCCTGGCCGACTCGATTCGGGACGCGGTGGCGGCGTACCTCGGTTACACGGACTACGACGACCCGGAGTTGGAGGGCGAGGCCGGGTTCCTGGACGAGATCGAGGCGTACGCGCAGGAGAGCGGACCGATCGTCGTGGTCATCCGATACGCGCCCGACCCGGCCCTCGTGCGCGAGCTGCGGGCGGCCTTCCCGCGGCTGCTGTTGCTGTTCGTCACGGATCGGGCCGGCGCGATCACGTCGATCGAGGCGACCGAACTCGTGCCCCTCACACCGTCCGGCGAAGGGGAGTTGAAGCGGACGCACGGGAAGGCGATGATCCTGGCCGGTCGCCCCGCGTTCGATCGCCCCGCCTTCGGGCCCTCGGAGTACGGCCGTCCGGAGTTCGGGGGTCTCGACGCCGGCCGTCCCGACGCCGGCCGTCCCGACGCCGGCCGTCCCCACCCCGGCCGTCCCGGACCGCACGATCCGACGTGGAGGCCCGCGTGACCGTTGGCACCGATCCGACCCTGGAACTGACCTGGCACGCCCAGCGCCGTTGGTCGCTCGCCGCGTCCGCGGCCAAGACGTCGGTGCAGCGCTGGCGTCTGGCGCGCCTGGTCCTGGGCGTGATCGGTGCGGTCGCGGCCACGGCGGGCACGCAGGTGGGCGGCGACCCGGGCAAGGCGCTGTCCCTGGTGGGCGCGCTGTGCGTGGGCCTGGTGCCGCTGATCACGTCGCTGCGGCTGCCGCCGGCCAGGATCGAGGCGTGGACGCGGTTGCGTTCGGTGAGCGAAGCGCTCAAGAGCGAGGTCTACCTCTACCTGACGGTGAGTGCTCCGTACGCGGGCGGCACCGCCGAACGCCGGGCCGAGCTTTCCGCGCGAAGCCGGCGATACGAGGAGGAGGCCGGGGAACTGGCGGCGCTGCTACCGCAGTTGGACCCCTCGGCAACACCGGCACCGCCCGCGGTGCACGACGTGGACAGCTATGTGCGTGAGCGGATCGACCGCCAGGCCGACGGCTACTACCGGGATCAGGTGCTTCGGATGCGGCGGGGCGTGGCCCGGATCCGGTTCGCCGAATTCGTGTTGGCGGTCACGGGGATGGCACTCGCGATCGTGGCCGGGACGAGTGACACCCAGCGGCTCGGGGCCTGGGTGCCCGTGGTCACGACGGTCTCCGTGTCGGTGATGCTGTACGGCTACGGCGTTCGGTACCAGGAGAACCTGATCTCGTTCGCGCGTACGGCCGAGCAGTTGCGCCGGCTGCGCGACGACCGGTCGGCTCGGATGCCGCTCGACCCGGCGGAGGAGGCGCGGTTCGTGGAGCGGTGCGAGAACGTCGTCTCGATCGAGACGCAGGGCTGGATGGCCCGCGCCGCGCTCGCCGATCCGGGACCGCCGCAGTGATCCGGGGCGGGAGTTCCGGGGGAGGCGACGGGTGGGCGTACCCGGTTGCGCCGGGTCGGCCGGTCGGGCTCCGGTGACGCTGAGTCAGGCCGACCGGCTTCGGATGTGCGCGGAGGGTGTACCGCGCGGGTCCTCGGCGTAGCCGTGTACGCCATGCTCGGGTCCGGTGTCCGGCCCTGCTTCCGACGTGGTCTCGGGCGGCGTGTACGGCGCGGTGTACGGGCCGGAGTGCAGGCCCCAGTCGTAGTAGCCGCGGATCCAGTTGCGCATGCCCTCGACGCTCATCTCGACGGCGGTGCGCTCGGCCGCGCCCAGGCCGAGTTCGCCGCAGATCTGCGGCATGTAGGCCTGGAGCGTCATGAACGTGTCGAGTTGCTCGTACGTCATCCGGGTCGCCTCGCGCAGTGCGACGTCGGGTGTGCAGTCCAGCCGGTCGCGCAACACCACGACGAGGTTGTGCGGGGCCACCCGGCGGCCGACGCGCCCCGGCGACTGGATGTCGTTGATGTACGCGATCGTGTCGGTGGCGGCCTCGCGCAGCCGGCGCATCAGCGGGTGCGCCTGGATCTGGGCGGGTACCTCGAAGCGCCGGCTGCGCTCGATCGCGTCGAGCGAGTGTGGGATGCCGGCGGTGTTGCGGCGCATGACGCGGTAGGACTCGAGGTCGGGGACCGGGACGGACCGGCTCATCCGCAGCTCCGACGCGTGCGCGGCCAGGAATCGGGCCCAGTTGGCGGCGAAGCGGTTCTGCCAGGTCACGGACGTGCCGTCGGACATCGCGGCCCACACCTCGCTCCACGCGAGGGTGATCGGGCAGACGAGGTCGGGCGCGGTGCCCGGTTCGCGGAACGGGATCGTGATCAGTTCGCGGGCGATCTCGGCCACCCGGTCCGGGCGTTGGGGGGCTTCGGAGTCGAAGTCGCGGCGCTCGTGGCGGTCGTGTCCCGCGTGACCGCGCTCGCCGTCGTCGCCCTCGCCGCTCTCGCGGTCTTCGTTCCGGGAGGCGTCGCGGCTGCAGTCGTCGTCGAAGAGGAAGGCCAGTGCGAACCAGTTCATCAGCATGAACTGGTCGTCGGCGGACGCGTGCGGATAGGTGCGGCCCACGGCCTCCGGCAGGTCCCAGGAGATGTACTCGCGCAGGCCCGCCTCGGTGCGGATCAGGTCGCGTTCGCGGACCCAGTCGAGATGGCGTATTCGGGCCTGGTCCAGGTGCGGACTGACCGGGGCCTCGAACGGAATCGCGAACAGAACATCCTGCGGCACCTGGTCTCCCACCCGTTGCTTGATCATTGTTATGCCGCATCGACGGTCCTCGCGCAAGATCCGTTGCGTGCGCGGAGAGTGACGACGCAGGCCGCGGCCACAGGGGTGTGCGGGCGGGCGCGAAGGGCCGGGAGTCGCGGGCCCGTCAGGCCGCGACGCGAGCGGAACTCTCCGTGGAGAGCAGTGTTTTCAGGTCGTTGACAGCGGCGCGGCCGGCTCGATTGGCACCGATCGTGCTTGCCGAAGGACCGTACCCCACGAGGTGGATTCGCGGATCGATCGCGACGTGGGTGCCGTCCATCCGGATGCCGCCGCCGGGCTCGCGCAGGTCCAGCGGCGCCAAGTGCCGCAGGGCGGCCCGGAATCCGGTCGCCCACAGGATCGCGTCGGCCCGCACCGACGAGCCGTCCGCCCACGCGACACCGTGCGGGGTGATCCGGTCGAAGATCGGCAGCCGGGTCAGCACCCCGTGTTCGCGCGCGGCCCGCACCGCCGCGGTCGGCGGCAATCCGGTCACGCCCACGACGCTTTCCGGCGGCAGCCCCATGCGGACCCGCGCCTCGACCCGTGCGACCGCGGCCCGGCCGGCCTCGGCGTCGAACCCGTCCTCGCGGAACACCGGCGTCCGGCGGGTCACCCACGTCGTGGTGCCCACCTCGGCGATCTCCGCGAGCAGGTGGACGGCGGAGGTACCGCCACCGACCACGACCACGTGCTGCCCGGCGAACTCGGCCGGCCCGCGGTACTCGACGGTATGCAGCTGCCGGCCGCCGAAGTCGGCGGCGCCCGGGTAGTACGGGATGAACGGGTGGCGCCACGTGCCGGTCGCGTTGATCAGCGCCCGCGCGGTCCAGGTGCCGCGGTCGGTCTCGAGGGTGAGCAGCTCCCGGCCGGTGTCGGACCCGGGTGCGGCCGGCGTCGAGCGGACCGCGGTCACCGCGACCGGCCGCACCACGGCCAGGTCGAAGGCGCGCTCGTAGGCCGCGAAGTATTCGGGCAGCGCTTCGACGGCCGGCCGCGCGGGGTCGATCTCCGGCACCGGCATCCCCGGCAGCTCGTGGATCCCGTGCACGGCCGCCATCAACAGCGTGGGCCACCGGTGCTGCCAGGCTCCGCCCGGCCCGGCGTCGGCGTCGAGCACGACGAAGGACAACCCGGACCGGCGCAGGTGGTAGGCCGCGGACAGGCCGGCTTGGCCGGCTCCGACGACCACGACGTCGAATACGCCGTCGATCGCGGGGGACTTCCCGTATTCACCCACACGAGATTCGCTCACACGGGCGAGAACAGGCGAGCCCGGGAGATCCTTCCCGGTCGGGGTGTGGACTCGGCCACCACCGCGATGCCGATCGGCCGGCCCGCGACCGCGCTCGGCGCGAGCCGGCCACGGACGGGCTCGCGCCCGGCGGTGCTCACGGGTCGGATCCGGTGAGCCGGTCCCGGAGCAGGACGGGCCGCCCTCGGAGACGACCCACGGCACACCCCGGATGCCCCTCCCGGATCACGTTTCCTAGAGACGCTCGCCGATACCACCGGTCCCACCAGCCACCCGCACCCACGACCCCGCCCCCCCCGGAACACCCGCGAGAACCGGCCAAACCAACCACCGGGTAACCATGTCGCAAAGCCCTCTCGAACCTTGCTATCCTTGCACTGCACGCGGGGCCTGGTTCCCGCGTCCACTCGTCCGGGTGGCGGAATTGGCAGACGCGCTAGCTTGAGGTGCTAGTGCCCGAAAGGGCTTGGGGGTTCAAGTCCCCCCTCGGACACATAATTGCCCCACGAACCTCGGTTCCAGGGCAGCATCGATCGGCACCCGTGCTCGGCCTCGGCCGAGGCGGGTGTTCGTCGTTTCCGGGGTCTGTATCTGCCGGATCGCCTCCTCATGTTTGTGCTGGTCGTCGGTCGCGCTGTGACCGGGTGTCCGGTGCCGGTCCGCGCTGGCTGGTTCATCGTCCGATAGCGACCCTCTCCTTCTTCTCGGTGTCGGCGGTCACGGTGCGACCTGCCTGGTCGTAGATGAGTCCGATGCCGTCGGCGCGGAGCCGGGCGACTGCGTCTACCGGGTCCGGTGCCGTGTCCTCGTCGGTGCGCATCAGATGGAGCGCTGGCAGGTGGGCGAGGACCTGGTCCTCGCGGACGTACGCGTTGGGCGTCCGGTTCGGGTCGCGGGGTGTCGCGCTGGAGTGTCCGTGGCGGCAGCGGTAGGCGGCGCGGCTGTTGGACCAGGACGACTCCATGACTCGGCTGCAGTGCCCGCAGCGCAGCATTCCGGCGAGCTGGTACGTCCGCCCTGGAGTGTTCTTCGCTGTTCGGACGGCTTGCGCGGCGACGAAGTCGGTCTCGCTGACCAGCGCAGGGTGCGCTTGCTTCTCCGAGATCACCCGCGCGTCCGGGGTGTTGCGGCGCATGACGTCGCGGTGGCCGAGGGTGGTGTTGTCCGGGTCAAAGAGGTCGTGGTCGGTGCGTTGCCGGTTCCACACCTGGCGGCCGCTGTAGCGGGGGTTGCTCAGCACGGAGTGCACGGACGTGAGAGTCCACGCTTCGGCGGTCCGGTGCGGGTTGCGTGCGCGGTCGGCGGCGGCCGGGCACGGGATCTTCATGTCATTCAGCGCGCGGGTGATGCGGGCCATGCTGTGCCCGGCGAGGCGCTGCTGGAACATCCAGGTGACGACTGGCCCGTTCGTCGGGTGGATGTCCAGGCGCTGGAGGCGGACGCCGCGGCGCGCGAGCGCACGGTTCGGATGCGGTCCGGCGTCCACGAGCTGGTAGCCGTACGGTGGTCGGCCGCCGAGGTAGCGGCCTTGGTCGCGGGCTTGGACGGTCATCGAGGTCCGCGCTCGCATCCGTGCGCGGACGACTTCGCGTTTGGCGATGATGCCGAGCAGGACCATCAGTTCGTCGTGCGCGCCGATCTCCGGGTCGACTTCGCCGCCGAGTTCGGGCAGCCACACGGGGACGCCGTAGTGCGCGAACAGCGGTGCCATTGTCGCGAACTGCTGCCCGTAGAAGGCCCGTTCGCTGGAGCAGATAACGATCGCGTCGAACCCGCGGTCGGGATCGGCGAGCGCTGAGACCAGTGCCGCAGCGTCTGGTCGTCGTGCCCACGGCAGCACTCGGGTGTGCCCGACGTCGAAGTACTCCGTGACGATCCGGCCGTGCCCTGACGTCAGTGCTTGGGCGTTGAGGAGCTGCCAGCCTTTCGACGTCGCCGGGTCCTGGTGGTCTTCGGTGGAAACGCGTCCGTAGAAGGCGAACCGCAAGCCGGTGGGGGTCGCGGTGGCTGCCGAATCGCGTCGGCATTGAACAGCCACGCGGCCAGAACAGTCCCAGATGCGGGTGCTTCTCCCGTCATGGCCATGGCAGTTCGGATCCCCTGGAGTCATTCGATCGTGATTCCGCTGCGTCCGATCGTGTCGCAGGCGCCACGTGGCTGCCATGGCGCAAGGGGGCAACTGTCTCGGGTGGCCGCCGCCCTTTGCGCCGCCGGCCGCCGCTGTACGCCGTCCTCAAGCCGGAAGCTCCACGTCTGGGGCCCACCAATCCCGGAACGGTTGAGTGTGCTGACCGCGTGGGCATGGTTGGGGCCGCCCGCACGGGGGCGGCCCCGGTCGGGTCGGGTGCGCCGGTCAGCAGTTGGTGGTGGCGTCTCCGGCGTCCGCCGTGCAGGTGTCGGCGCGGCGTCCGCCGTTGGCGGTGTCGCCGCCTGTGACGTCTTGGACGTTGATGATGTCGTTGCCGAGGTTGCCGCCCATGATGTCGTCGCCGTCACCGCCGTAGAGGGTGTCGTCGGCGTTGCCGCCGTTGATGCTGTCGTTGCCGCCCAGGCCGCACATGACGTCGTTGCCGTTACCGCCGTCGAGCGTGTCATTGCCCGCGGTGCCGGTGATCCCGTTGTTGACAGTGGTGTTTTCGGGGTCGGAGTTGTTGCCCGGGGTGCTGTCGCCGACCGCCGAGGTGGTGGTTCCGGAGGCTGTGATCGGCGAACGTGGCCCTGCTCGGACGCAAGCTGTTCGACCTGGCCGCCGAACACCGCTACACCCTGGCCGTCAGCCGCCACGGCACAGCCTTCGTCATCGGCAGCGAACGCACCGTGTTCGACGCGTACGTGCGCGACCTGGACAGCCGCAACTACGGCTACGCCAATCAGAACCTGCGGCCGCCGGCATGGTTGGACGTGCATGAAGACCACGCGACCAGCAGTGTCGGGTACGCGGGCAGCAGCGCGATCCCGCACGGGTTGAACGCCGCGACCAGGCCCGCCGCGAGCGCCAGCGCGTACGGGACGTCGCCCGTCGCGGCGAGTTCGGCGACCTTGCGCTGCAACTCGCCCCTGCCCAGCGGCCCGGACGCCTTCGTGGCCGACCCGTCCGGGCCATGAACACGGATGTCGACTGGTGGGTGATGCCGAGGTTGCGCCAGGGCTCACCCTGCTCATCCGACAGGTGCGGAATGCCGCCGGTCTTGGTGTCAGCGACGAACTTCTACATTGCGGACTCCTGGGCCAGGCCGGCCACCCCGTCCGAGGCGTCGGCCCGCGTTTTGGCCTGAACGGCCAGCGTGTGATTGGCACCTGTATGGACGCGGATGGTCAGCCTGACGGGTGGGTCCACTCGCTCCTCCGCGATCGGTGCCACCGTGGGGACCGCCGACCGCGGCAGGCCGAACTCGATCTCGTGGTCGCCGACTTCCAGGGGGTACCACCAGGTCGACCACGAGGCGACGTGCGGAACACCGTCGATCACCAAGCGGGGCGCGCCGATCCATGCGTACGGATGGCGAACGTCGCGGTGTCCGTGCAGCCACAGATCGTGGATGAGAGCCGCGGTGAGCACCAGACCGCCCTGCCCGCTTCCCGGTTGCGGCACCGGTCCGGGTCCCGGGCCGAGGAAGTAGCCGCCGGACTCCGTCGGCGCGCCGTCGACGAAGTGTGCAACGTCGGCAACATCGCGTCTGTATCGCGCGTCGCGTCGCCGGCCACGAACCAAGGTGAGCAGCAGACCCGCGGTGGACAACGCCAGGGACGTCGCCGGCCACGCCCATCGGGGCGGCCCCTGGTACGAACGCGCGAGCAAGGGAACCACCGTGACGGCCAGGACGGCGAACGCGGCGCAGGACACCACCAACGGCCGCGCGGTCGATCCGACGTCGCGCACCGGCGCCTCCCCGAGGACACCGGTCGCGGCCCAGCCGCGCGGCGCCGCGTACTCCAAGGAGGCCAGTTCGCCCGCGCGGACCGTCACCACCCGCGCTGCCTCGGCACGGTCCGAGCGCACCTCGACCAGGTGTGGACCGGGCGGCACGACGGCGATCATCCGCCCCCAGCCATGCCACAGCGGATGACCGTCGACGCCGACGTTGCGCACCGGTGTACCGGCGGCGGCGACCCAGCGGCTGCCGCTGCGCGACCGCACCGAGACCCCGCCGCACCCGGCAGGCAGAGGCGGAGCAGCCGACAGACCGTCCGGCCAAGCCAGGACCGGGAACGCGGCGGCCGGGTACGCCTGAGCCGGATCGGCGGTGGTGACCTTCATGCGTGTGCCTCCCTCTCCGGCGGTCCGTCGAGTCTCGACGGTCGGGGGACCTGCGTCACTCACACAGCGTCATGTCGATGAGACGGTAAAGATCTGTCAGAAGCGCATAAGGAACGTGTAAAGTTCCGGGCGGAGTGCCGGGAAGCCTGGTCGGCGAACAAGGGATCAATCTCTTCGCTGATCGGGGAAACGCCATGGTGTTGGTCGCCGTGTTCGGTGTCGCACTCCTCATCGCGGTACTGGTCTCGGGCCTCGCGGCCCGGTCCGTGCTGTCCACCTCGCTGCTGTTCCTGGTCGCCGGCGCGGTCGTCAGCGACGGGTTCCTCGGGCTGATCCACATCACCCCCGACAGCGAACTCGTCGTCGTCACCGCGGACCTGGCGCTGTTCGCGGTGCTGTTCACCGACGGGATGCACGTCTCGTTCCCCGCCCTGCGCCGTGCCTGGAAGAACCCCGCCCGTGCGCTCGGCCTGGGCATGCCGCTGGCGTTCGTCGGCATGGCGCTGATCACGCACTACCTGGTCGGGCTGGACTGGACGACGTCGTTCCTGGTCGGGGCGATCCTCGCGCCGACCGACCCGGTGTTCGCCTCCGCGATCGTCGGGCGCAAGGAAGTCCCGGCCCGGCTCCGGCAGTTGCTGAACGTCGAGAGCGGCATCAACGACGGCCTCGCGCTGCCGGTGGTGCTGGTCTTCATCGCCATGGCCGGCCCGACCTCCGGACACGCCGAGGCATCGGTCGGGAAGATCGTGATCGAGCTGGTCGCCGGCCTCGCGCTGGGCATCGTTCTGCCGCTGCTGGTCGAGGGCCTGGTGCGGCTGCGCCTGCTGGGCGCCGAGCCCAAGCTGCAGCCGCTGCTGCCGCTCGCGGTCGGGGTGATCCTGTACGCGACCTGCCACCTGACCCACGCCAACCCCTACCTGGCGGCGTTCTCCGCGGGCGCGGTGCTGACCTCGGCGTCGCCGGACGGCAAGCACGCGTTCGAACCGCTCGGCGAGTCGCTGGCGGAACTGGCGAAGTTCGCCGCGCTGCTGGTGTTCGGCGCGCTGCTTACCCCGGAGCTGTTCGGCGACCTGTCGCTCGGCGGGTACGTCGCCGTGGTGCTGGGCATCGTACTCATCCGCCCCGCGTCGCTGCTGCTCTCCCTGTTGGGGACGCGGTTCACCCGCCAGGAGAAGCTGGCGGCGGCGTGGTTCGGACCGAAGGGCTTCGCCTCGGTGGTCTACGGGCTGCTGATGCTCCAGTCCGGGATCCCGCACGGCGAGGAGGCGTTCACCCTCATCGCGGTCAGCATCGCCTTCTCCATCGCCGCGCACAGCAGCTCCGACGTGCCGATCGCCCGCATGTTCGACGTGGACGACCTCGTGGGCATCCCCGACGGCGGTGACGTCGCGTGCCCGGATACGGGTAGCAGCCGTGCCACACTCCCGGCGCAGAACACGGCCGGCGACGAGGAAGCCACTCCGCCATCGGCTGCCACCAGGACCGCCGGGTCACCAACCCCGACCAAGGAGAACACCGATGCGGGCACGTGATCTCGCCGAGCAGTACGAGTCCGTCACCTTGCGCACCGAGGCGCTCACCGCCGCCCGGCTGCTGGCCGAGCACCGCCTCCCCGGCCTGCTCGTACTCGGCGGCACCGGACGCCCGGTGGCCATCCTCCCCGCGTCGCAGGTGGTCAGGACGCTGGTCCCGACGTACGTACAGGACGACCCGGCGCTGGCCCGGGTCATCGACGAGCGGCACGCCGACCGGTTGTGCCAGGCGCTGGCCGGACGCACCGTCGCCGACATCCTTCCGGACCCGGCCGCGAAACCGCCTCTGGTGGATCCGGACGACACCGCTTTGGAGGTCGCGGCCGTGATGGCCGCCGAACGCAGCCCGCTCGTCGCGGTCGTGGACCCGTACACCCACGACCGCGACGGACGGCTGCTCGGTGTGATCACCGCCTCGCGTCTGCTCGAGCAACTGCTGGCCGCGCAACCGTGACACCGACGACGGCCGGCCCATAGCCCCCGGCCTCCCCTGAGGACTGCGGGCCGGCGCACAACGGCCGCCCCCCTGGACTCGGCACCGCACACGAAACCTGGAACCGACGGAGACTTTGTGGACGACTGGCACAGCGGGGCGGCACTGGCCGTCTTCGTCGGCGCGTACGCACTGATCATCAGCGAGAAGATCCACCGCGTCGCCGCCGCCCTGGGCGGCGCCGCACTCATGCTCGCGATCCAGGCCACCGACGACGAATCCGCGTTCTACTCCACGCACTCCGGCATCGACTGGAACGTCATCTTCCTGCTGCTCGGCATGATGATGATCGTCGGAGTCCTGCGCCGCACCGGCCTGTTCGAGTACCTGGCCATCTGGTCCGTCAAACGCGCCCGCGCCAAACCCTTCCGCGTGATGGCCATGCTCATCGTCATCACTGCCGTCGCCTCCGCACTGCTGGACAACGTCACCACGGTCCTGCTCGTCGCCCCCGTGACCTTTCTGGTCTGCGACCGGCTCGCCCTGCCGGTCGCGCCGTACCTCATCGCGGAGGTCTTCGCGTCCAACATCGGCGGCACAGCCACCCTGGTCGGCGACCCGCCGAACATCATCATCGCCAGCCGCGCGGGCCTGTCCTTCAACGACTTCCTCGTCCACCTCGCCCCGCTGTGCGCGGTCCTGGTCGTCGTGCTGATCGGGCTGTGCCGGGTCATGTTCCGCAAGGTCTTCGTCTATGACCCCACCCGCGCCGCCGAAGTCATGGAGTTGGAGGAGCGCGAGGCCATCCGCGATCCCAAGCTCCTCGCACAAGGGCTGGCCGTGCTCGCGCTGGTGGTCGTCGGGTTCGTCCTCAAGCCGGTGCTGCACTACGAGCCCAGCGTTGTCGCGCTGTTGGGCGCGGGCATGCTGGTGGCCGTGTCCAAGGTCGAGACCGGCGACGTGCTCGGCGACGTCGAATGGCCCACCCTCGCCTTCTTCGCCGGCCTGTTCGTCATGGTCGGCGGCCTCATCGAGACCGGCGTCATCGGGGAGGTCTCCGACGCCCTCGCCGACGCCATCGGCGACAACGAACTCGGCGGCTCCATGCTCATGCTCGGCGCCTCCGCCGTGCTGTCCGGCATCGTGGACAACATCCCGTACGTCGCCACCATGGCCCCCATCACCAGCGACCTGGTGGAGAACATGGGCGGCGGCGACACCCACGTGATGTGGTGGGCCCTCGCGCTGGGCGCCGACCTCGGTGGCAACGCCACCGCCATCGGCGCCTCCGCCAACGTCGTCGTCCTCGGCATGGCCGAACGCAACAAGACCCCCATCACCTTCTGGCAGTTCACCCGCTACGGCCTGATCGTCACCGCCGTCACCGTCGCCATCTCGGCGCTTTATCTGTGGCTGCGCTACTTCGCCCTGGCCTGACCGCCACCGACGACCACACCAACCGGGGACACCATGCGCTTCGACAACGACGAGCCGATATTCAAGCGGCGGCGGTGGGGCAACCCCCGCTACACCTACAACCCGAACAACCCCATCGGCCTCGCACTGATCATCGGCTCGCTCACCGTCGGCGCCGTCGTCATGATCCTCATGCACACCCGCTCCGGCCCGTTCGCGCCGCCCGACGACACCTCGTACAGCCCACGGCCGGCAGCCACGTGGAACGTCCTTCCCACCTACCCGACCTTCTCCCGCGCCCCGACGCCGACGCCGACCAAGCTGACACCGTGACGGCCGCAGCCGCGACCCAAGGGCCCGCACCGGCAAGCGGCCACGCGAAGTCACCTACAGGGCCGCCCGGCGGAATGGTGACCGACCGCGAACACCCCCCCACCGTCGCCAGCTAGGACACGGCCGCAGCCGACGACGTGCAGACACTCGGTGCCCAGGTCGGCGAACTGCAGGCCGCGCGGGGCGCGTTGGAGAGCACGATCGCGAACACGGACCTGCGTGCTCACGGAGATAGCGGTACACGGTCTCGCGGCTGACACCGAACTCCTTGCCAGCTCCGATTTGCGCACCGCTGGCGCTCCGCCCGTGCAGCTATCGGGCCTGCTCCGTGGTCAGGGCCGACTTGCGCCGGTATAGACGCCGCGCTGTCTGGCTACGGCGATGGCCTTTTGGTGGCGTTCGCCGATCAGGGCGGCTCGAACTCGGCGAACGCGCCCATCACCGCCAGCAGCAAGGTGGCCATCGGGGAGTCCTCGCCGGTGAACGTGAGGCCCTCTTTGACGCATTCCACCCGCACACCCTTGCCGGTCAGGGTCCGCACGAGGCCGCGCAGGTCGTCGAGGTTGCGGATGCGGCGGTCCATCGAGCGCACGACGACCGTGTCACCGGCGCGGACGAGCGCCACAAGCTCGTCAAGCTTCGGCAGCCGACTCGTGTCCTTGCCCGAGGTCTGGTCGGTGAAGTCCGCTCCACCTCGACGCCGTCGAGTTGCCGCACGTGTTCTGATCAACGCTGCTGACCCGTCCGTAGCCAACGCGCACGATGCTGCCCTGCCGGTGGCCGTGCTGACGCGTGTCACGGGCTCCCCGGACGTGGTTGGGGCAGCGGTGACACCTGTTGATCACCGGTCGCCGCCGCTGTGCTTCCATCGGGATGCACGCCGCACGGTTACCTCGGCACGTTCGGGTCCGTCATGAGCATGACGGGGTTCGCGCAGGGAAGGTAACGACATGACCGGATCGGGTCCGCAGGAAGCACTGGCGGAGCCTTCGAGCAGCAGCGCGAGCGTCTGGTGGCGGTCGCCTACCGGATGCTCGGGTCGCGGGGGGACGCCGAGGACGCGGTGCAGGAGGCGTGGATCCGGCTGGCGCGACAGGACGCGGCAGCGATCGACAACCTGGCCGGCTGGCTGACCACCGTGGTCGGCCGGGTCTGCCTCGACGCGCTGCGCTCGCGCAAGACCCGGGCCGAGCTGTCGTACGAGGACCGGCTGCCCGAGCTGGTGGTGACCGTGGGCGGCGGGGCGGCACCCGAGGACGACGCGGTGCTCGCCGAATCGGTCGGGCTGGCCCTGCTGGTGGTGCTCGACTCCCTCGCGCCCGCCGAGCGGCTGGCGTTCGTACTGCATGACATGTTCGCGGTGCCCTTCGCCGAGATCGGCGAGATCATCGGCCGGTCCACGGATGCGACGAAGATGCTCGCCAGCCGGGCCCGCCGGAAGGTGCAGGGCACATCGCCGCCGGAGGAGGAGCCGCGGCGGCAGCGCGCAGTGGTCGACGCGTTTCTTGCCGCGGCGCGGAACGGGGACTTCGAAGGGCTCGTACGGCTGCTCGATCCGAAGGTGACCTGGCGCACGTACCACCCGCAGGGCGTGATGACCACGGTCGGTGCGGCCGAGGTGGCCGGTCCGGTCCTGCGCGGCGCCCGGTCGATGACCTCGGTGCTCCCGGTCCTGGTCAACGGCGAGCCCGGGTTCGTGGCCTGGGGCGCGAACGGCAAGGTGCTCGGCGTGGTGATGTGCACCGTGTCCGACGGCCGGATCGTCGAACTCCTGACCGTGAGCGACCGCAAGCGCCTCGACACCATGGGCCTGCCCGCGCGACCCGAGTAGCGCACCTCGAACGCACGGGGAGCGCGTGCGGTTGTTACGTCTTCGCGGGGTCCTCCGTCGTAGGGGTGCAGGCATCCGAAGACGAAGGAGACCGCGATGGAAACCCGGATCAACCCCATGCTCAACGAGGTCGGGTCGAAGTGGGCCAGGCACATCATCGCGTCGAACAAGGCCATCACCGACTCGGCGCTGCCGAAGGCGGTGCAGGAGCTGGTGAAGATCCGCGCCAGCCAGATCAACGGCTGCGGCGGCTGCCTCGACATGCACACCAAAGACGCCGCGGCAGCCGGCGAGAGCGCGGTGCGGATCAACCTGGTCGGGGCATGGCGGGAGACAACCGTCTACACCGAGGCGGAGCGGGCGGCGCTGGAACTCACCGAGCAGGGCACCCGCCTCGCCGACTCCAGCGGCGTCACCGACGAGACGTGGGCGAACGCGGCGAAGCACTTCGACGAGGACCAGCTGATGGCCCTGGTGGCGCTGATCTGCGTGATCAACGCCTTCAACCGGCTGAACGTGATCACCCGGACGCCCGGCGGCGCGTACCAGCCCGGTCAGCTCGGCTGACGCGAACACGCCCTCCAGGCTTGCGGGCGGACCCGGGACGACCCCGGGCCCGCCCGCCGCCACCCCCAGACAACGTGCCGAGGACAGGACTCATGAACATCGCACTGTGGATCGTCACCGGCCTGCTGACCGCCGTCTTCCTGGTCGCCGGCTTCGGGAAGCTGTTCGTCCCCCGGGAGAAGATGGCCGCGATGGCCGACGCCGCGCGCTGGGTCCTCGACTTCAAGCCCGGCACCCTCAAGGCCATCGGAGCACTCGAGATCCTCGGTGCCGTGGGCCTGATCCTGCCCGCCCTGCTCGACATCGCGCCGATACTGGTCCCGCTGGCGGCCGGCGGCCTGGCACTGATCATGACCGGCGCCGTGATCATGCGAATCCGCCGCGACGAGACCAAAGCCGCACTCGGGGACGCGGCCTACCTTACCCTGACCGCCTTCGTGGCGATCGGCCGCTTCGCACTGGAACCCTTCACCGGCTGACCCGCCCGTCAGCCGGGCGGGCCGCGGGCCGCGATCCGCTCCTGCACTTGGGCGCACTTGCCGATGGGCAGCGACAGGACAGGGCGTGCTCTATAAGCCCATCTCATTCCGCGCGTGCCGATCGGGCGGGCGCCCGGAGGGACCCGGGAAGTCGCTGCGCGGTCCGCGTGCGACTGGTGACGTCCGGAGCCCGGGAGCGGTTCATCGCGCCGTGGGTACCAGGCCAGGTCGCTGTCGGGTCACCACTGGGCGACGAGCGGCACGTCCGGTTCGTGCCGGCGCCAGGCGTCGTTGAGGCGGGCGAGACGGGTGGGGGCGGCGATACCGCGTACGGTGGCGATCTTGCCGTCGGTGATGTCGAACGTGACGGCGCCGACGACCTGGTCGGCGAGGACGAAGACGATGGCGGGGGCGCCGTTGACAAGCGCGTAGTGGACGGCGGGCGTGCCGCCGGCGAGTCGGCGTTTCGCGGGTGTGGGTTTGAAGCCGGCCCGGGCGATGGCGGCGATCCGCTGCGGAGTGTCGTACCGCAGCAGTTTCTCGGCCAGGCCTGCGGCGTTGGAGTCGGCGATCGCGGTCGCATCGTCGGTGAGCAGTGCCACCAGCCGTTCGGTGCGGCCCGAGGACGCCGCAGCCAGGAATTCCTCGACGATCCGGCGGGCGGACGCCGCGTCAACTTCGCCACCGGCGCGACGGCGCTCGGCGGTGATGCGGCTGCGGGCCCGGTGGAGGTGCTGCTGGCTTGCGGCCGCGGTGATGTCGAGGATGTCGGCGATCTCGGTGTGGTGGTAGGAGAACGCTTCGCGCAGGAGGTAGACGGCCCGCTCCAGCGGTGTCAGCCGTTCCATGAGCGTGAGTACGGCCAGCGAGACCGATTCGCGCTGCTCGAACGTGTCGGCCGGGCCGAGCATCGGGTCGCCGTCGAGGAGCGGTTCGGGCAGCCAGGCGCCGGCGGTGCGTTCGCGGCGGGCTTGTGCCGAGCGGAGCCGGTCGAGGCACAGGTTGGTGACGACCTTGGTCAGCCATGCTTCCGGCACCAGGATCCGTTGCCGGTCGGCGGCCTGCCAGTGCAGGAACGCGTCCTGCACGGTGTCTTCGGCGTCCGTGGCGGAGCCGAGCAGACGGTAGGCCAGCGAGGCCAGCCGGTTCCGGCTGGCCTCGAACCGGCTGGTGTCGAAGCGATCTGTCGCGGTGCTGTCCACGGGGACGACCCTAGGCGGCTACGCGACCGGCCTTCCCGGCGGCCACCTGGTCGGCGGACGCGTCGGCGGACGCATCGGCGGACGCATCGGGGGCCGCCCCCAGGCGGCGCTTGCGCGTGGGCAGGCAGAAGGTCGGGTGCGAGGTGGTCCACAACGACATCTTGAGGATGGCTGACTTGATCCGCGCGGCTTTGCGGCCGCTCATGTACTTGGGCTTCGGCTGGGCTTCGTCGTCGACCGTCTGCCAGAGCCCGTCGCGCCGTCCGAGGCTGATGTGGTTGAACGCGTAGTCCAGTTTGACGTTCGCGATCTTGCGGCCGGTCAGGCCTCCCACGATCGCCTTCATGGCCTGCATACCGGTGTAGCCGGCCGACGCGCAGGACATCGGCATCGGCCGGCCGTTGTCGCCGATGGCGTAGGCGCTGTCGCCGACGGCGTAGACGTTCGGGTGCGAGACCGACCGCATGGTGCGATCGACGACGATCCGGCCCTGGTCGGTGACCTCCAGCCCGCCGGCGGCGGCAATGGGGTCGACTGCGAACCCGGCCGTCCACACGGTCGCATCCGATGCCAGGACACTCCCGTCGGCGCACAGCACCCGCGTCGCTTCGACGGCTTCGACGACCGTGTGCTCCAGAACTGTGACACCCAGCCGGTCGCAGACCTGGCGCAGGTGGCCGCGGGCTCCGGCGGACAGCCGGGCGCCCAACTCGCCACGGGCGACCAGCGCCACCGACAGGCCGGGCCGTGACTCGGCGAGCTCGGTGGCGGTCTCGATGCCGGTCAACCCATCGCCAACCACCACCACGCTCCCGCCCTCACCCCGCTTGCCCAGGCTGTCCAGGCGCTGGCGCAGGCGCAGCGCCGAGGGCCGGGCCGCGACATCGAAGGCGTGCTCGGCCGCGCCGGGGACGCCGCGGTCGTCGCCGTGACTGCCGAGCGCGTACAGGAGCGTGTCGTAGCCGAGTTCGCCGCCGCCGTCGGCGTCGGCCACGGCGACGACCTGGCGCTCGGGGTCGACGGCGGTGACCCGGGCCAGACGCAGTTGGATCCCGGTGCCCGCGAAGACGTCGGCGAGCTTGGGGGCGTCGATCTCCTGGCCGGCGGCGAGCTGGTGCAGCCGCAGCCGCTGGACGAAGTCCGGCACGGCGTTGACCACGGTGACCTCGACCTCAGCCTGGGACAGCCGGCGGGCCAGGTTGCCTGCCACGTAGGCCCCGGCGTAGCCGGCGCCGAGGACGACGATGCGGTGCTTCATGGGTCGCTCCTGTCGGTTCGCTTGCTCTCGGGGAGTTGAGCGGGACAGCGCCCCGATTCCTGACAGGAACGGCATGTGGCATGGGTCACAGAACGGCGGGACCGCCCGATGATCCCGCGATGCCGAGATGGCGCAGATGCAGGCCGAGCCGAACGAGGTGATCGGATGCCGGTGCCACGTCGGCAAGGCGTGGACGAGACCGACCACGCCATCGGGGGCGTGTGTTCCTTCTCCGCCTACCCGAGTCCACCGAGACGGAGGGCATCCTCGATCTCGCTGAGCTTTACGGAGGACAGGGCGCCCGCCCGCTCGATCAGGTCGTCCCGGGACACGGTGGTCAGCCATGTGCAAGGGGTAAAGCCTGAGCGTGGCAACGCGAACCGAACCACGCCTTCAAAGGGCAGTCCATCCATGGCGCCTACTGCCACTTCGACGCCCAGACCGGTGATGTCGACGCCCGCCGGAGCGACGACCTGCACCACCTGAATCCCGGACGCGTCGTCTCCCGACAGCAGTACGACCAGCCGCCGCTCGTCGAACTCCACCCACCAGACTTCGCCGCGTTGCACATGTCCTCCTGACACAGGACGGCAGACGGATGCCTGAGCGACCCCGACACGCTGTGGAGACGGGTGCGACCACCGTTGATCATCGGCCTGTGAAGACAACCGATCATGCGGTGGCCGCAGGTCGCAGCGTAGACCCGGCCCGCCCGGCAGGAGGCGTTCGAGGGCCTGACGGGCCGGATAGCGGGACGGATCACGCGGGTCGAACCCTGGCTTCGGGTCCGGAAGTTGGCGCTCGGGCTGCTCTCGGAGACCCCCCGGACGGCGTGCAGCACCTGCTCGGCCGGGCCGGTACCGGGGGTAGGATCGAAAATGCCCAGGTCGCCGTCTACCTGGTCTACGTCGGCCAGCGCGGGCACACGGCGGTGGACCGGGAACTGTACGTCCCACGCTCATGGACGGCCGATCCCGACCGCTGTCAGGATGCCTGACTCGACCAGGACACCCGCCTTCGCGACCAAGCCGGAACCGGCCAGGGTGATGATCGAACGGTTCCCGGACGCCGGACACCGCGTCGGCTGGTTCACGGGTGACGAGGTCCACGGCGGCAACCCGAAACTGCGGACGGCGCTGGAGAACCGCGGCATCGGCTACGTCCTCGCGGTGGCCTGCTCGGCCGAAGTGCCCACCGGCGCGGGCACCTTCCGCGCTGATGCCCTCGTGAAGAAGGTGCCCAGGCGGGCCTGGCAGAAGCTCTCGGCCCGCCCCGGCGCGAAAGAGCAGCGGCGCTACGACTGGGCCGTCATCGACCTCACCGAAGCGGCACCGCGCCACCATCAGCTCCTGATCCGCCGTAACCGCACCAGCGATGAACTCGCCTACTACCGCTGCCACTCCACCACGCCGGCAACCCGGACCACCCTGGTCACCGGACGGCCTGACCCCGCTGACGTGCATCGAGATCCAGCGCCTGTTCATCACTGTCGCTGTCCCGCCCGATCACGACCCGGCCCACCGGCTCAGCCGTCCGCCTGGCGACGCCGCCACCAGGCACGATCCCGACCCGGCCATTGCCGGAGACAAGTGTGACTGAGCACTTCCGCCGACCACCCTGAGTACCGAAGTCGGTCGCCCCGAGCCATATGTCGAGGGGTTCATCGGTCGCCGGGAGCAGGTCCTGCGCTTCAGGCGCGCTTCGCGCCTGCTTGGCTAGGGTCGGTCCTCATGGAGACCACGGGAATCGTTCGTCGCCAGACGGCGGAGCGAATGCGCGACGCTCTGGAGCGGCTCGTTGCCGAGCGGGATGTATGGGTGTCGACGGCTCACCCTGATCACGGGCCGCACCAGGTGCCGGTGTGGTTCTTGTGGGACGGGCGAGCAGTGTGGATGTGCACCAGCGCCACTTCCGTGACTGCGCGGAACGTCCGCGCAGAGCCGCGCATGCGCCTGGCGCTACCGGACACCTTCGACGTGGTGCTCCTCCAGGGTGAGGCGGAGTGCTTCCCGGACCAGGAGGTGCCCGGAGACGCAGCGGAGGCGTTCGCCGACAAGTTCGGGTGGGATCCACGCGTGGACGAGGGTTCTTTTCTGTTTGTACGCGTGGCCCCGAGGACTGTGCGCGCTTGGCGCGGCGAGCCGGAACTACGCGGGAGAGTCATCATGCGCGATGGGATATGGCTGGACTGGCGGCCTTCCCTCGCCGACGCGCCTCTCTCGGACCACCATCTACTGCTGGAGTACTGGTACTCCAGCAGTAATTCGATGCTTTGCCTGGTCAGCCGGGGTGAGTGGAGTGAAGTTCGGCGACGACATCCTCCACGGTGCGTACCGCGGCCGGGGCATCCCCATCGCGCGGATGTCACATTTGCGGGCCCGGCGGTGTCTTCATGGCAAGGCAGACAAACGCAGGGAGGACACCGTGGTGCTACGCGTTGCGAAGACGGAGCTGATCGGTCTCGGCGAAGACATGACCGAGCGGTTCAAGATGCTCGGGGCGGTACCCGAACCCGTCGAGGTGATGTGGCACAGCCCCACGGTCGCCGCGACCGCATTGGCGGTCGGCGACAAGGTGGGTGCGTGGAACGCGGCCGACGACAGTCTCAAGTCATTTGCGCACATGGCCGTCGCGGCGCAGGTCGGCTGCGGCTGGTGCCTGGACGCCGGCTACTTCCAGGCACAGAACGAGAACCTGGACATGGCCAAGGCGAGCCAGGTCCCGCGCTGGCGGGAGTCGGACGTCTTCTCCCCGTTGGAGCGGGACGTCATGGAGTACGCCGAAGCCATGACCAACACCCCGCCGACCGTCACCGACGCGCTGTCCGGGCGCCTGCTGGAGCAGGTCGGCCCGGCGGCGATGGTCGAGCTCACCGCCTTCATCGCCTACGCCAACTTCGCCACCAGGAACAACACGGCACTGGGCATCGAATCGCAGGGCTTCTCCGCCGCGTGTGACATTCCGTTGGCCGCACGCCCCGGCAGTGTCGGAGCCGGGACGACCACGTGACCGAGGACCCGTTCCTCTCCCATCGCGGCCTGCTGTTCACGATCGCGTACGACATGCTCGGGTTGGCACACGACGCGGAGGACGTGCTGCAGGACGCCTGGCTGCGATGGGCCGACGTCGACCAGGCGGACGTGCGTGCCCCGAGGGCGTTCCTCGTCCGGACGGTCGCACGGCTGGCACTCAACCGCCTGCGGACGTTGTCGCGTAGCCGTGAGGACTACGTGGGCGACTGGCTGCCGGAGCCGTTGCTGACCAGCCCTGATGTCGCCGAGGACGTCGAACTCGCCGAAGGCGTGTCGATCGCCATGCTGACCGTTCTCGAGACGCTCCGGCCGACGGAGCGGGCCGTGTTCGTCCTCCGGGAGGTCTTCGAGATGCCGTACGGAGAGATCGCCGGGGTCGTCGGCAAGGCGGAGGCCGCGGTGCGCCAGATCGCACGGCGGGCACGCTCGCATGTGGCGGCTCGCCGACCACGGGTGCGGGTGAGCCGTTCGGAGCAGCAGGTGGTGGTGGAACGGTTCCTGGCCGCATTGAGTACCGGGAAGCTGCACGAACTGCTGGACGTCCTGGCGCCGGATGTGGTCATGATTGCCGACGGCGGTGGAGTGGTGCCTGCGTCCCGGGCACCGATCCACGGGGCCGAACGCGTGGCCCAACTGCTCGCACATGTGAACCGGGCGGCGGCCGAGGTCGCGACAACGGCCGTGTGGCTCAACGGCGCACCTGCGGGCCGCATCGAGGTCGGCGGCAGTTCGGCCGCGATCAGCCTCGTCGTCGACCAGGCCCGAATCACCTGGATCTACGTGATCGCAAACCCGCGGAAGTTGGCGCGGATGGAGGAGCCGGCCGAACTCGGCCGATGACCCCGCGCCGCTGCCCCACACACTCGACAGGCGCGACGAGCCGGGAGGAGCACGTGGTTGCGTGCGGGATGCGCTCCTGCCGCGGCCCACGCAGACGGCGCGTCAAGCTCCACACGAACGACGTGCTGCCGGACGCGAAGGCATGGGACGCGAGCTCGATTTCGCGGACCCCCGCCGGTCCGCCCATCGCGGCCAGCGCCTGGCCGATCAGCATGCGCGGTCTCAGTCCAAGGAGGGCAGCGCGGTGTCGAGTTCGCCGAGCGCGCTCCCATCTCGGTGCGCAGTTGGCCGATGAACGCCGCCGGGTCCAGCGGCTCGCGCAGCACCGCCGTAGTGCTCCACCCGGCGCGCCTCGAAGTCCTGCGGGAGGTTCTCGTCCGGGTTGCGACAGCGCCCGGCGCCGACCACCCACACCTCCTTGCGCCGCAGTTGCTCGCGCAGGGCTTGGCCGCCGCGCTGGCGTTCCCCGTGCTCATACTCCTGACAGTGATTCGCCGACGCGACACCGACGGCGGTGCTGGCCGGAGCTGAGCCTCCCCTCGATTTGTGGAGACTCCTGAGATGCGCATCCACGCCGCCCGCAGCCGTCGAATTCGCCGTAGTGCGCCACCCTTTCGAGGGATGGACCCGGGAGTCACGGCAGACTACCTTGTAATTGCGAGGTTTCGAACGGGACTTCAGGCCCGGCGGGCGAGCCGATGCAGAGTCGGTTTCCCCCGGCCAGACCGGAGATGATGGACAACTCGGGCCTCGGACACAGACCATAACCCCAACTTGTGCGGGTCGAAGCTTGCTTCGACCCGCACTTGTTGCGTTCCGGGGTCGTACGTGAGCTGCAGCTCAAGGGCGTCGTAGGTGCCTGCCTTGAGCTGTGGTTCCGCCTCGGCGAGTGCGGCCGGAATGTCCCCGATCTCACGCACGAGGGCTTCCACCTCCTCCCTCTCCATGCGTCGACCGCCCGTGAGGCTGTGGGTGCGAGCGAGGGCTTGGGTGCGGGTGGCTTGAACCTCTGCGGTCCAGGTGGCGATGAGCCGGGGGTCGGTGCCGGCTTCGAGGGCCGCGCGATAGTGGGTGAGCTTCCGGTCGCAGTCGGTGATCACCAGGGCTGCCTCCTTCGCTGCGAGACCAGCGCACCTTGCTCTTCCCTGTTCCATGGATGTTGTTCGACTTTGCCGTGCCGTAGGGGGCTGCCGTGACTCTGCTTGCCCCCAGCGACGACGACATCCTGTCGTCGATCCAGAGGACTACAACTCCATGGACCCGTATCCGCGTTCAGAGTTCTTCGACGCGATCGGGATGACGCGTGAGGGCTGAAGGTCGATGTTGCAGCTTGCGAACGGCGGCGGAGTGCTGCCCGTGGGCAGCGATAGTCGATCAATGCGTCGCAGGCGGAAGGAAGTTCGACGTCGGGGCACGACGGTATCGAGTCGCCCACGGGCGTAAGGCAGTTCGCGTTCGGGCGCTACGGATCCGCTCCTCCGTCGCGAGGGTTCGCCGCCACCGGTCCAGGACGACGCCGTTCCGACGACGGTCGTCGGCTTGGGTTATGGGGGCGTCCCGATACTCCCCTCGTTAGGATTGTCATCATGCCGTCCGAGAAGTAGGGCCGGCTCCGGCTGTTGTCGACACGGGTGACCTTGAGGGATCGACGCTCCACATCCCCGGTAAGTGTGCAGCTCTTCTGTTTTCCGTCAATGTTCATCTTGATACTCGGTCCGGGGTCATGCCGGGCAGGAAGCAGTTGGATCTTGAGCGATCAGACGTTGTCGCGGGGTTCGGATGCCTTGGTGATTCAAACAGTATTGGAGCAATCGAACCGCACCCTGGAGACCTATCGCGTGGATCCCGGCCTCGTGCAGGAGCACGCCAACAGCGAGCTGCGGATCACGCAGGGCGGATACGGCGAGCGTCAGTTGTTCGAACTCGTTCAGAATGGCGCCGATGAGATCGCCAATGAACCCGGCGGCCGCCTGGCCGTGGTGCTGACCGACGACACGCTCTACTGTGCCAACCAGGGGACCCCGGTCACCCCGGAAGGCGCCGACACGATCCTGCGTATGAGTGTCTCCCGCAAGCGCGGCGGTCAGATCGGCCGCTTCGGCGTCGGCGTGAAGTCAGTGCTGTCGGTGACCGACGCGCCCCAGTTCTTCAGCGCCGACGGATGCTTCGGCTTCGACCGGACCTGGTCCACCGACCGGATCGCCGAGGCGCTTGGACTCCAGCAGCCCCTCGACATGGACACCCCGGTGCTCCGGATGGCCCGTCCCCTCGACCGAGAGGAGGAGCTCGACAAGGACAACGTCCTGCGGGAGCTCCTGGCCTGGGCGACCACTGTGGTCAAGCTCCCCCTGCTGCCGGGGGCGGCCGAGCGCTTAGGGCACGACATCACCGGCTTCAAGCACAGCGACGGTCACGAGACCGACGCCTTCCCTTCCGGCTTCCAGATCTTTTCCTCACACGTCGGCGAAGTGCTGCTGGAGGACCGACGTCGGCTTCCCATCCAGCGCCGCAAGCTGACGGTGCAGGTCTCCGGTGAGCGACGCGTCATCCGTGAGGTCGGCACGGGGATCAAGGAGACGGTGAGCGAGTGGAACGTCTTCACGGTCGCCCACGAGCCCACCACGGAGGCCCGTGGCAGCGCCGGCGAACTGCACGACCGCAGCGTCATCAATGTCTCATGGGCGGTTCCCGCCTACGTCGAGAAGGACGGGTTGCTGACGGTGCCCCTTGGGCGCGGCCAGTTCTGGTCCTACTTCCCCACCAAGTACCCGGTCTCCGTGACGGGTTATCTGAACGCGGCGTGGAAGACCAACGAGGACCGGCAGAACCTCCTCGACGGCAGCGCCTTCAACCGTGAACTGCTCCGGGTCGCGGCCCGTGTGGTGGTCACCTCCCTGCCCCGGCTGTCCCGCAAGGAGGACCCCGCCGCCTGCCTGCCGCTCCTGCCCGGCCGCTCCAAGGAAGCCGTGAACTGGGCGGAGGAGTACTTCATCCGCCACGTCTGGGAGGCCGCCGCGCAGCTGCCGTCCCTGCCCGACCAGGACGGCGTCCTCCGCGTCCCCCGTGACCTGCGCATCCACCCCGAGAAGCTGCGGCCGGAATGGCTGCGCCTGTGGGCCGAGTATCCCGGGCGCCCGCGCGACTGGGTGCACCCCTCGGTCGACGCCAACCCGCTGCGCCACGGCAAGATGGAGCACATCCTGTCGGCCGCAAAGAAGTCGACGGAAGGCATCCGCACCTGGCTCGAGGCACTGGTCTCGGACGGCACCGCCGAGTCGTCCGGTCACGCGATCCGCATCCTCGCAGCGATGGTGGAGCACAACGGCGACCAGGAGACGCTGGCGGCCGCGCGCAGCGCCCGCATCGTGCTTACCGACGCCCACGGAATGGTGGCCCCGGTCGCGGGCAAGGTCTTCCACCGCACCGGTGCCGACGAGCTCCGCGACGACATGGTCTACGTGCACACGGCCATCTCCGAGCGGATGGAGATGCAGCGCCACCTGCACACCATCGGCATCCGTATCGCCGATGCCCACGGCCGCTTCCAGGGCGTGCTCGACCAGGGTTTCGGAGGCTACACCCCGCAACTGTGGACCCAGTTCTGGATGTTGCTGCGCAGCGCGGGCGGCAACGCCCAGGTGGACCGCATCCGCGGCCGCCACCCGGACGCCCGTGCCGTGCTCCATGTCCGCACGGTCGACGGACGCTTCCGACCCATGGCCTCGTGCCTGCTGCCGGGAGTCGTCGTGCCCGGGGACCGCAGCAGGGACGCCTCGATCGCCGTGGACATGGACTTCCACAACGCGGACGTCGCGATCTTCCGCGACCTCGGCCTGGTCGACCGGCCCGTCATCGCCCACGACCCGAAACGGCAGCACTGGTTCGAGGAGTACCGGCAGGCCGTGCACGACGGCTACCTGCGCCGGCTCGCCGCGGACGCCCCGCGGACCAACATCAATCGGCTCGTCCTGGAGGGAGCCGCACCGGCAGGCCCCTTGGACCTGCTGCCGCGCCTCTCGGAGGAGGGCCGCGCCGCGTTCGTCGCCGCGATCCCGGACGCCGGCGTCGTCGAGAGCTGGACCCGCGCGTACAGCGCCTCCGCCAACGGCCGTACCGAAGTGGCTTCCCCGCTGCGCTGGATGCTCGGCAGGCACGGCCTGGTGCGCACCTCGTTGGGCCTGACCTCGGTGCGCGAGGCGGTCGGCCCGCAGCTCAAGGCATACGCGCAGGTGCTGCCCGTCGTCATCGACATCTCCGAGTCGAAGGCCCGAAAGCTGCGCATGCCGGCCACCCCGGAGGAAGTGCCGGCAAAGCGTTGGCACGCTCTGCTGGACCGGGTGCTGGTCAGCGAGGACGACGCCTTCATCGGTCACGCCTACGCCCTGATGCTGCGTGTCGGCATGGAGTTCCCCGACGGCGTCCTGACCCGCTGCCGCGTGGGTGGGTCCTGGGACGTCCGTCCCGACACGGAAATCGTCGTGGCAACGTCCGCGGCGGCCTTCGGCGAACTCGTCCGCGAGCAACTCCCCGCGCTCCTGGTCACGGACAAGGCCGACGCCGCGGCCGCGGCCCAGATGATCGAACAGTGGGGGATGCTCAAGGTCGAGGATGTCATCAGCAAGCAGGTCCGCAAGGCCGGGACGGCCCGGCCGACGCTGCTTGTCGACGAGTTCTCGCCGCTGCGTCAGCGCCTCGGCAAGTCGGTGGAGAACCGGAAGGTCCAGCGCTGCGGTGAATTGGAGCAGGAAATCCGCACACCACGTGGCGTGGAGCTGAAGCCGCTGTCCTCGGCCCGCAACGGGTCAACCCTGCTGGTGCTCGACACGCTCTCCCCGTTCGACGTCCTGACGGCCGCCGACCGGGAGTTCGGCTGGCAGCTCGGTCCCCAGGGCTGTAAAAGTGTGCTGGACCTCCAGGCGCGTCAGGAGCAGGACCGGAAGACCCGCGCTCGACTACGGCAGATCACCGAGGCCGAGAGCGTCATCGACAAGATCGCCCTGTTGATCGGCGAGGAGGAACTGCGCAGCGAGCTGCCTCCGGGCCTCCTGGACAGTGAGGTCGCCGAGCGCGACGGTGAGCAGCCGGATGCCCGGCGAATCGCCGAGCTGGCCTTCAATTCCCACGGTGAGGAGATTCTCCGCATCCACAGCCGGGACCTGGCTCTCGCGTTCCCCGGCAACGCGCCGAGCAGCTTCACCGGCGATGCCAAGGCACTGAAGTTCGTCACCGACCTCGGGCTCCCCGACTCGTTCGCCGGCTCCCGGGTGCCGCCGCTGGAGGCGCGCATCCAGGTGGAGGGCCCATCCGAGTTCCCCGCCCTGCACGAATACCAGGAACAGCTGGCACAGGCACTCCAGCGGCTGCTGGACAACCCGATGCCGCAGCGCGGGATGCTGTCCATCCCGACCGGCGCCGGCAAGACGCGCGTCACCTCCGAGGCCGTGATTCGGTGGATCCGAAACCGTGGCGAGCTCCCCGGGCCGGTGCTGTGGATCGCGGAGAGCGAGGAACTGTGCGAGCAGGCCGTGCAGAGCTGGCGGTTCGTCTGGTCCAAGGTGGGCGCGGAGATGCCGCTGGTCATCAGCCGCCTCTGGTCCTCGAACGAGGCCGCGCCGGTGACAGGTGAGCCGCACCTGGTCGTTGGCACGGACGCCAAACTGCAGAGCGTGCTCGGCCACGAGAACTACGCCTGGCTGCGGGACGCCGCCCTGGTCATCGTCGACGAGGCGCACCGGGCCACCTCTCCCCGTTACAGCGAGATCTTCGAGCACCTTGGCGTCAACCCGCCGATGACGCGTCGCCACCTGGTCGGCCTGACGGCCACCCCCTACCGCAACAACGAGGACCTGACCGTGCGTCTGGTGCGCCGCTTTGGCACTCGCCTCGACCTCGACGTCTTCGCCGGTGACCAGAACGAGGCCATCCGACAACTCCAAGACCTCGGTGTCCTGGCCCGTGTCAAGCATCGCGAGCTCCTGGGGGCCGAGATTCGGCTGAGTTCCGACGAGGTCTCCAGCTCGGAGAAGTTCGGCGTCCTGCCCAAGCGTGCCGAGCAGCGCCTCGCCGAGGACCAGGACCGCAACCTGCGCATCATCGACGAGATCGAGAACCTGCCGACGGACTGGCCGATCCTCGTCTTCGCCACCTCGGTCGCACACGCCAAGTTCCTGGCCGCCAAACTGAACGACCGGCAGATCCGCGCTGCAGCCATCGACTCGGCCACGCCTGTGCCTGAGCGCCGCAAGCGCATCGAGGACTTCCGCAAGGGCCGCATCCAGGTGCTCACCAACTACGGAGTCCTCGCCCAGGGCTTCGACGCCCCCGCCACCCGTGCAGTCGTCGTCGCCCGTCCCACTTACAGTCCGAACATCTATCAACAGATGATCGGTCGTGGCCTGCGAGGACCGAAGAACAACGGCACGTTGACCTGCCTGATCCTCAACGTCCGTGACAACGTGATCAACTACCAGGGCGAGCTGGCCTTCACCAGGTTCGACTACCTGTGGAACGAGGAAAGGTGACCGAGCCGCAGCACGCGCTCACCCCGGCGCAGCGGTCCGTCGTCGACCAGCCGTGGGACACCCGCACCCTGGTCACGGCGGGCGCCGGCGCCGGCAAGACGCACGCCCTGGTCTGCCGGCTGAAAGCGCTGGTCGAACGGGAGGAGTTGGAAGCGCACGAGATCCTCGTCCTCAGCTTCTCCCGGGCCGCCGTGCGCGAGCTGCGCGAGCGGATCGAGAGCCGAGGCGACGGGGCCCGTCGGGTGCGCGCTCAGACCTTCGACTCATGGGCGGCCACCCTGCTGCATCGGGCGTATCCGGACCGCGACTGGTCGGGGACCGCCTTCGATCATCGCATCAGGGCCGCCACCGAGGGCATCGAGAGGGGCGCGGTCGAGGCGGGGGAGTTCGGCGCCCCCGCCCACGTGCTGATCGACGAGGTCCAGGATCTTGTCGGGGTGCGCCGTGAGATGGTCGAGGTGCTCCTCGACCGCTTCCGGGAACAGAGCGGCTTCACCGTGGTCGGGGACGGCGCCCAGGCCGTCTACGGCTTCCAGGTCACAGATTCCGACCAGCGGGCGCAGGAAACGAACTACTTCTTCGACTGGATCCGTGGCTCGTTCGCCGAGGACCTGGTCGAGATCCGCCTCGGCGACAACTTTCGAGCCCGCACGGAGCAGGCCCGCGTCGCCCTTCCATACGGCCCCCGGTTACAGCGGCCGGCCACCGGCCGGGAGCCGACCGAGGTGCAGGCCGAGCAGATCCACCGGGAGCTGCGACTCCTGCTCGACGAGGCCCCCCACTTCGGCACGCTGGACGATGCCTTCGTCCTGGACTCGCTCCGGTACTTCGACGGACCGACCGCGATCCTGTGCCGGGACAACGGTCAGGCGCTCTCCATCAGCCAGACCTTGCACGAGGCCCGCGTGGACCACCGGCTCCAGCGCTCCGTCCGAGATAGTCCCGCTCCCGCCTGGATCGCCGGCCTGCTCGCCGCCACCGACGCGGCAGACCTCTCCGAGGGGCGCTTCGCCGAACTGGTCGCCGACCTCGACCCCCGGCCGGACCTGGATCCGTCGGTGCTCGCGCGAGCGGTGCGGCGAGTCACCGGCAAGCGGCGTGGCCGGGTCGAGCTCGGTGCGCTGCGCCTGGCTGTGGCGGAGGGGCGGCTCCCCGACGAGCTCACCGCAGCCGAACGGGCGTCGCTGGTCGTCTCGTCGGTGCACCGCGCCAAGGGCCTGGAGTTCGATCGCGTCCTGGTCGTGGAGCCGGTGGAGCTGAGACGTCCGAAGGACGTGGCCAAGAAGAAGATCGACTACGACCCGGCTGCGGAAGCCCGCCTCCTCTACGTCGCCATGACCCGGCCTCGCGACGACCTCTACCGACTCGACCGTCCCAACACTTGGCTGGTCCGCAAGGACAGGCGGCTGGACCGGTGGTACATCGGAGGTAGCCGATCGTGGGCCCGCAACGGCATCGAGGCACTCGGCCTCGACGTCTGCCGCGCGCACCCTCCAGGCGTGCGAAGTAACGCAGCCGACCCCGTCGAGATTCAGCGACACCTCGGTCACGAGGTCCACTCCGGCGATGCCGTCGAGCTGTCCCTGCTCCACCGCCTGCCGGAGGGCAAGGACCAGACGCCGCCGTATGCGGTCCTCCATGACGGTCGCCCCGTCGGCGAGGTGTCGGAGACATTCCGTCGCGCCCTGCACCTGATGCTCAGCCGCGACGGCAGTCGGTCCGAGTACAACGTCCCGGGCCGGATCACCGGTCTCCACATCGACTGCGTCGAAACCGTCGCAGGCAGCGACATCGCGACCGAGCGTGCCGGTCTCGGCAGCTCGGGAGCCTGGCTCGCGCCTCGCCTCAGCGGCCTTGGCCGCTTCGACTGGACCGACCCGGTCGACGACTCGAACACGGAGCGACTTCCCTCATGAGCCCCTCCATCCACGACTACTACGCCCTGCGCGATCGGCTCGGTGCCGCCCTCCGTCTGGACCTCCTCGGTCCGGTCGGTGGTGACGAGGAGATCCTCAAGGACGACGCGCCGGTGACGATGTATCCGGTCGGCGTCCTATTCCCCCAGGAGACGCCCGAGGTTGCCCGCGGCAGCAGGGACGGCCACGAGGCCGACGGAGACGACTCTCCCGCCCTCGTCCGCGACGGCGACGCCGACGGCGAGGAGGACGCCGTCGCGCGCGGCGTCTCGCTCGCCAACATTCGGCGGCCCTCCTCGATGGGGCTCACCTTCGCCGTGGACCCCACAGTGGCGGAGCGGATCGTGCTGCAGACCACGGCCGCCGTCTACCGCCCCGAGGACGCCGACGGCAATCCCGTCGCGGCCTTGCGCATCGAGGCCCGCAGCACCCAGGAACAGCGCGAGCGCTGGCGCCGGATCCCGCTCGACCTGGCCGACGTCGAGGTGGACGTGACAACGCCGGGCACGGTCCGACAGCCCCTCGCAGAGGGACTGGAACTCCGGGTCCTGGTACGTCCCAGAGGCGAGCACGGCGCCGTGACCGTCACCGCCACGCTGATCAACACCCGCACGGTCGGCGCCCGGGCGCTGAAGGACACCGCCTGCTACTACCAGCCCATCCTCCGGGTCCGGGCACTCACGACCGGCGCCGAGCCCTTCGTCGAGCGCCGTGCCTCCTCCGGCAGCCACGACCGGGAGTTGATGCTCAGCCGGTTGCTCCACCGGCACGCCCCCGGTTTCGCCACCGGCCACGGTTGCGCGGCAGCCTGGGACTGGACGCCTCCGCCGATCGGTGCCACGACCACCGGGCGCGCCGCCGTCGCAGAGGTCCGAACCGAGTTCGTGCCGACTCACGAGGTGCTGCTGACCGACTCGAACCGAGCCATCGCCGTCGATGCGCTCTCCATGCGCAGTCTCGGCGACGCCGACCCGAAGGCGGTGGTGGACGCGCTTGGCGCGCTCCTCGACGGCTACCGGGCCTGGATCGGCGAACGCAAGGCCGAGGCGGAGACCCTGGCCGGCACCGAGTACGAGGCCGCCGCGCAGGAGCGGATCGAGGCGTGCGAGACGGCGCTCACCCGCATGAGCGTGGGCGTCGCGCTGCTCTCCGAGCCCGCGCACGCCCACGCGATGCGGGCGTTCCAGCTGGCCACCCGCGCCATGGCCGAGCAGCGCGCGCGCACGTCCTGGGTCAAGACGGGCAAGCCCGCCGCCGGACCGGATGAAAGCAAGGAGTACTGGCGACCCTTCCAGATCTGCTTCCTGCTGCTCTGCCTTCAGGGCATCGTCGAGGACGATCATCCCGATCGCGACATCGCCGACCTGCTCTGGTTCCCCACCGGTGGTGGCAAGACCGAGGCATACCTCGGCCTGATCGCCTTCACCACCTTCCTGCGCCGTCTCAAGGACCCGGTGCACGGCGGCGGTGTCACCGTACTGATGCGGTACACCTTGCGACTGCTGACGCTCCAGCAGTTCGAGCGCGCCACCGCACTGATCTGCGCCATGGAGCTGATCCGCTCTCGCCACGAGGACGAGCTGGGACGGGAGGGCATCTCCATCGGCATGTGGGTGGGGAAGTCGGCGACCCCGAATGACCTGGTGACGGCCGGCGAAAAGTTGAACGCCCTACGCACCGGCGGACGCTCGCTCGACAAGGAGAACCCGGTCCAGCTCCAGGCATGCCCCTGGTGCGGCAGCCGCCTCGACGCCTCGAACTACGAGGCCGCGCCGGAACGCGACCGCATGTACGTCCACTGCCCGGATGCAGACTGCGCGTTCCACCGCGGCGACGGACTCCCCGTGCACCTGGTCGACGACTCCGTCTATGCCGCACACCCGACGCTGATCATCGCCACCGTCGACAAGTTCGCCTCCATGCCGTGGCGGGAGCGGACGGCCGCGCTGTTCAACCGGGATCTGGAGGAGACCCGGCCGCCGGAGCTGATCGTCCAGGACGAACTCCACCTCATCTCCGGCCCGCTCGGCACCCTGACCGGCCTCTACGAGACCGCGGTGGACATCCTGGCGAATCGGCCGAAGGTGATCGCGTCCACGGCGACCATCCGGCGCGCCGACGAGCAGGGCCTGCACCTCTTCAACCGCGAGGTCTGCCAGTTCCCGCCGGCCGGACTCGACTCCCGTGACTCCTGGTTCGCGGTCGAGGCCTCCCGCGAGGACAAGGCCACCCGCCGGTACATCGGCCTGTTGACCTCCAGCACCAGCCAGTCCACCCTGCTGATCCGTACCTACGCCGCCCTGCTGCACCAGGTCCAGCTCGGCGACGCCGACGACGAGGTCAAGGACGCCTACTGGACCCTCGTCGGCTACTTCAACAGCCTGCGGCTGTTGTCCGCCGCCGAACTCCAGGTCTTCGATGACGTGCAGGATCGGATGGAGCAACTCGCCGCCCGCGACGGCATCGAAAAGCCCCGCCACCCCGAGGCGGTGACGGAGCTGAGCAGCAGGGCCAGCGCGAGCGACATCCCCAGGCGCCTCAAGGACATCGAGCGCAGGTTCCCGTCCCCGGACACCACCGACGTCCTGCTCGCCACGAACATGATCTCCGTCGGAGTCGACGTCGACCGCCTCGGCCTGATGGCGGTCATGGGCCAGCCGCAGACCACCGCCGAGTACATCCAGGCGACCAGCCGGGTCGGTCGACGCCATCCGGGCCTGGTTGCAGTCATGCTCAACTCGACTCGTTCCCGGGACCGTTCGCACTACGAGAGCTTCCAGCACTTCCACTCCGCCCTCTACCGCGAGGTCGAGTCCACCAGCGTCACGCCCTTCTCGGCGCGTGCCCGCGACCGCGGCCTGCACGCCGTGATCGTGGCCCTGGCGCGGTTGATGATCCCGGGTGCGCGCGACAATGCGGCGGCGGCCCGGATCGAGGACTCCGTCGACGAGGTCAGCGGCGCTGTTCGCGACGCGCTGCTGAAGCGGGTCGCGAGCGTTGCGCCCCAGGAACGCGACGCCACCGCCGCCGCCTTCGACGAGTTCGTCGGCTGGTGGCGCGAGGCTGCCGCCGCCGATCCGAACATGCTCTACGAAGCCCACGCCAGGAGTGGCAGGACCGCTCTCCTCAGTACCTTCGACAACGACCTCCCGGAGGGTCGCACGGGCTGGCCCACGCTGTGGAGCCTGCGCGACGTGGATGCCTCCGCGACCTTCTTCCTGGAGAAGCGATGACCCCGCCGCCGCCCCCTCGCAAGCGAGGAACCGTCCGACCCGGCGCGCCGATCACGCGCCTGCGCAAGCTCGGCGAGATCCGCCGTGCCCAGGCCGTCACCACCTACGGCGTCGGCTCCATGATCGCGGTCGACAACGAGTCCTTCGTGATCGCCGGGCTCGACACCTGGGACGTCAGCCGGACCCGGAGCCTATGGGAGCCTCGCCTCACGCGGGTGACGGGTGTCCACGAGTTCAAACTGCCGCCCGCCGGCGACCCGGAGGACGCCCGTGACGGGGTGCGGGCCGCCCGGTTCCCGCAGTTGTACTCGTGCCCGGAGTGCCGCGAGCTGCAGTACTACTCGAAGTTCAACCCGCCGAGGGACAAGGCGGTCTGCGGCGCCTGTGAACGGGACCTCGTCCCGTCCCGATTCGTGATGGCCTGCGTCAACGGCCACCTCGACGACTTCCCGTACTGGAAGTGGGTCCACCGTTCCTCCTCCTACGAGCCGGGCGAGGCCGGCTCGGCGGGCCGGTGCGGCGGAAAGCTGCGCCTGCGCGCCGAAGGCTCCACTGCCTCCCTCCGCGGTGTCGTCATCGGCTGCACCTGCGGCGCCAAGGAGGTGTCCATGGAGGGAGCCTTCCGCAGCCAGGCGCTCCGCGACCTCGGCATCCGGTGCACCGGGCGTCGTCCCTGGCTCAAGGACGCCCCCGCCCAGCAGTGTGGCGAGCCGCCGCGCACCCTCCAGCGCGGTTCCTTCAGCGTGTGGTACCCGGTGGTCCACTCCGCCCTGTCCATCCCACCGTGGAGCGACGGCGTGCTCAAGGCCCTCGGCCCCCACTGGAGCAACATCCAGGACGGGGCCGAGGCCGACATCCGCACCTACCTGAGGATGGTGAAGTTCGAGGAGAAGAACCGGGGACTGACCGTCGACGACGCGGTCGCCGCCGTACTGCGGATCCGTGAAGCGGAGGCGGAGCAGCCGACCGAGGAGCACGCCACGCTGTCGCCGCGCGATCTCCTCTACCGGGAGGAGTACCGGACCCTCCAACGTGAGCGTCCGGAGGGCCGGCGGGACGAGCTCCAGGACTTCGTCTGCGAGCGGCCCGGCGGTGACCGGACGCCGGACGGCATCGGACAGGTCATGCTGGTCAAGCGGGTCCGTGAGATCCGCGCGTTGCACTCCTTCACCCGGGTCGAGGAGCCGGCCGTCGGCGATCCCGCGAGCAGTTCCCGCCGGGCCGCGCTCGCCCTCCGGAAGCCGGACTGGCTGCCCGCCATCGAGGTCAGCGGGGAGGGCGTCTTCGTCCGCCTCGACCCGGAACGTCTCGCCGCCTGGGAGCGGCGACCCCAGCCGCAGGAGCGCGCGGAACGCGTCCGACTCAACCACGAGGCGCTACTGCGGGAGCGCTACGCCAACTCCGACCGGCCCGTCCCGCCGTCCCCGGTCTCCCCCCGCTACCTGGCGGTGCACACGCTCGCGCACCTGCTCATCAACGAGTGGAGCCTCGACGGCGGCTACCCGGCCGCGTCCCTGCGCGAGCGCCTGTACATCGGCGACGACATGGCCGGCTTCCTCATCTATACGGCGACCAGCGACTCCGCAGGAAGCCTCGGTGGCATCGTCGCCCAGGGCGAACCCGAGCGCCTCGCCTCGTCGCTGGAGTCCGCGCTGCTCCGCGCCTCGTGGTGTTCCAACGACCCCCTCTGCTCCGAGGCAGCGGCGAGCGGCGCCGACAGCGTCAACCTCGCGGCCTGCCACGCCTGCGTCCTGCTTCCCGAAACCAGTTGCGAGACGAACAACGCCTTCCTCGACCGGATCGCCCTCGTCGGCACGCCGGACGGGGTGGTGCCCGGCCTGTTCTGACGTCAAAGAATCCGTTCAGGTGGAGTGGTTGGGGATATGGTTCAAGTCCCCCCTCGGACACAGACGATCACCCCAACTTGTGCGGGTCGAGGCTTGCCTCGGCTCGCACTTGTTGCGTTTCCGGGGCGTAGGTGGGTTTCAGCCGGAGCGCGGTGTACGTGTCGGCTTTGAGCTGCCGTTTTGAGCTGCGGTTTTGTCCCGGCGAGTGCGGCGGGACGTCCCCGATGTCGCGCACGAGGGCTTCCATCTCTTCCTTCTCCGTGCGTCGGGCGCCCGTGAGGTTGCGAGTGCGGACGAGGGCCTCGGCGCGGGTGGCTTGGAGGGTGAGCTTCCGGTCGCAGTCGGTGATCATTCGGGCTGTCTCCTTCGCCGCGAAGGATTGGCCGGGGTCGGGCTGTGCGGCGTACATGCGCTCGATGGTGTCGCCTGCGGTCGTGGGCCGAGGGGCAGGGGGCCTCGGATCGGGTCAGGTCCTCGGCGATGCCTCGCGCATGGCCGGCCGCACGGATCGCTGTTGCCGGACCTGCCGGACCTGCCGGTGTGGCCGGTCGCTTGACCGAGCCGGCCACCACTACGTCGCGCGCGGTCTTCGCCGTACGCCTTGGCCACAAAACGCTGAACAGGGCCACGCCTTGGCCGTAAAACGCTGAACAGGGCGTGGGCCAAGGCGACGACACAACAACAGCGTTAGCCTCCCGGAGGATCTTTGAATGGAGCAGCATGTCGGAAGCGGATTCCCCTGAAAGCCCTCTGGTCAAGGCGCTGCGCCAAGCGGTCGCGGCGGCACCCGACCAGCCCGGGTACCGCCTGCACCTCGCGCAGGCGCTGATCGCCGAGGGTGCCACGGTCGACGCTGTAATGGAGATCGCCGAGGCGTTGCGGCTGGATCCGAGCTCGGCTCAGGCGCGTGAACTGATGGCCGAGGCTGTCGGTCAGCCCCCCGGCGCCGCGCCCGCCCCGGCCACCAGGCCCGCAGCCCCGACGCCGTCCGCCTCAGCCGCCGAGGTACGGACGCCGACGGAGAGCGCTCCCGCCTCCGCGCAGAACTCCTTCGACTGGTCGGCCGCCGAGGCCGAACTGGAGGGCATCGCGAAGCCCGAACGCTTCCGCGCGGCGAACGACGACGAGGCCCGGCCGGAGCCGGCCGACGCTTTCGACACGGAGCGTCCCACGGTCACGCTCGCTGACGTCGGCGGCCTCCAGCAGGTCAAGGACCGCCTCAACAGCGCTTTCCTCGCCCCCATGCGCAACCCCGAATTGCGCCGCCTGTACGGCAAGTCGCTGCGCGGCGGCCTCCTCCTGTACGGCCCGCCGGGTTGCGGCAAAACGTTCATCGCGCGTGCGGTGGCGGGTGAGCTGGGCGCGTCGTTCATCTCGATCGGTATCTCGGACGTGCTCGACATGTGGACCGGCAGTTCCGAGCGGAACCTGCACGAGATCTTCATGACCGCGCGCCGCCAAGCCCCGTGCGTGCTCTTCTTCGACGAGGTGGACGCGCTGGGACAGCGCCGCAGCCAGTTGCGCAGCAGCGCCATGCGCACCACCGTCAACCAGTTCCTGCAGGAGCTGGACTCGGTCGATGCCCAGAACGAGGGCGTGTTCGTGCTCGGCGCCACCAACAGCCCGTGGGATGTCGACACCGCGCTCCGTCGCCCCGGCCGCTTCGACCGCACCCTGCTCGTGCTGCCACCGGACGAGGTCGCGCGCGAAGAGATCCTGCGCTTCCACCTGCGGGAGCGCCCGATCCAGGAGATCGACGTGACGTCGCTCGCCAAACGCACCGACGGCTATTCGGGCGCGGACCTGGCGCACCTGTGCGAGTCGGCGGCCGAGAAGGCGCTCGTCGCATCGATCCGCACCGGCGAGGTGCGGCTCATCGGCATGCCCGATTTCGACACCGCCCTGGGCGAGCTGAAGTCATCGGTCACGCCTTGGTTCGAGGCGGCCAAGTCGGTGGCGCTGTTCGCGAACGAGGGCGGCGCGTACGACGACCTCGTCGCCTACCTCCGCGAGAAGAAGCTGCTCTGATGCCGACGGAGCGCGCCACCGACGCCTTGGGCAGGGAAGTCGATCGGGCGTGCAGCCTCATCGATCTCCGTAGGTACGCCGAGGCAGAGCCGGTGCTGCGCCGCCTCCTCGCGGCCGATCCCGAGCACGTCGACGGCCTGAATCAACTTGCGCGGTTGCTGTATTGCGACGACCGCTTGGACGAGGCCGCCGTGGTCGCCGGCCTCCTCATCGCCCGTCGCCCGAACGCCGCTCGGGGCCACCGGCGCCTCGCCTGGGTCCGCTATGCCCAGAACCGCACGGCCGAGGCCGAATCGCACGCCCGCCGCGCGATCGCACTCGCCCCGGATGCCGTGGACTCGTGGGTCCTGCTGGGGAACGTCCTGACCCTGCTTCCCGGCCGCGTGGACGAGGCGCTGGCGGCCGCCGACGAGGCCATCCGGCTGGACGCCCACAGCAGCGATGGATACGAGGTCCGCGGCATCGCGCACAGCCGGATGTACCGCTGGCCGGCTGCCGAGGCCGCGCTGGCCGACGCCCTCGCTCGGGCCCCACACAGCCCGGACATCCAGGCAAGGATGGCTCTGGTCAAGCTGTGGCTCGGGCACGTGGAAGAGGCTCGCGACCTGCTGATGACCTGCCTGCGTCTGGACCCGTCGCCGAGGACCATCCGCCGGGTGATTCGGGACATCGAGACCAACGCAATCGTCGAGCAACTGGCCGATGTCTACGCCTTGGTTTGCGCTGCGGTCGGGCACCCCCGTCTCGGCGTGCCGGGAAGCGCCGGTAGTGACGGCGAACTCCTCACCCAACAAGCGCGGTTGGTCAGGGAGATGTGGCAGGCGGCGGCGACCTACGGACACGCGTGGCCTCAGGCGACCCGCGAGCGGGCGCGCGCTCTGGTCACCGCGATCCTGGCGGCCGACCCGACGCACTGTGCAGGCCGCGAGGCGGCGATGGTCATCGCCGACGAAGACGGCGACCACGTCACCGCGCGCGGTCTGGCGGCCGGCCTGCTCGCCGATGGGTACGATGCCGAATCCCGTACCCACTGCATCGCCATCGACGCCGACGTGGAGCTTGAACGGCCCCACGAGGCCCTCGATCGTGCGGAGGCCGCAGTGTCCCGGCACCCACACGACATCGAACTCGCTTGCCGGCACTGGCGCGTACTGCTCTTACTGGGGCGTCAAACCGAGGCAGTGGCGGTGGCCGCCCACGCGACCCGGCTCGCGGCCGAGGACCATCGCCACCCGCTCATCGAACTCGCTCGCATACAAGCCGAGTCGGGTTGTCAGGCCGAGGCCATGCGGTCATTGGACGTGGTCCTGGCGCTGACGTCCGGTGCCTCCCTGGGTCGCTTGCAACGGGCCGGACTGCTTATCAGGGCCTATGACTTCGTCGGCGCCGAGAAAGAGCTGACGTCCGGGGATCCGCCGTTGACCGACGGGGTAACGCATGCGCTGCTCGCCCACTCCCGCATCGTCCAAGGCAAGTGGACGCAGGCACTGGCCGACTACGAGAGCGCGCTTGTCGCGCCTATTCACACGTCGAAAATGCCTCGGCTCATTCGGGACATGATTCGGTCCGCGGGGATCCCGGATCTTTTCCGCAACGTCTACGTCGACGCGCTGGCTCGGCTGGGCGAGGAGGAAGCCCCGGATGTTCCGACGAAGGTCAGGGGGGAACGCCTCTACGGGATGGTGGGCTTCCTGATGCTGACGGTGGCGCAAGGAGAGGCGGAGGCGCTGCGCTGGGCACGTGTCTGCGAGGCGGAGGCGCGCGCTCTCGACCCGGATCACGAGGCCGCTTCCACGTTCGCCGCAATCGTCGCCAACCCGGAGTCCGCCGACGCTCGCGGTGCTGTCGCGGCCATACGTGCCCGCCTGTACCCCACCCGCACTTAGTGACCAGCCGGGAACGTTTTTGTTTCATGGTCGTAGGTCGTCGGCCCCGATGTGCGGCTCGGTCTCGGTAAGCGCGGCGTGGGTGTGCTCGATGTCGTGCACGGGCGTCTCAAAGCATGTCGAGCATCGTCAGGTCCGCGACGCACTTGGCGATGAAATCCGATGAGATCGAGGGCACGAGGCCGCCGCCCACGCCGAGGTCGCCGACTGCTGTGGTGAACCGTGTGGCCGGTATCGCGGAGATTGGTCTCGGCTCGGCCGGGTGGGCGTAGGCATGCATCAAGGGGAGCAGGGACAAGCGGCGTTGGTGGTCGGGGATGCCTCGCATGGCTGCCTCGAAGCGCATGCGCCACTGCTCGTAGTCGTCGAAGCGGGTGATCGGGTGGCCCGCGCGGACGAGCCAGTCCACGATTTCGTCGAGTGAGATGCCGTCGTCGTTCGCGTTGACGGTGTTGTAGGTGACGTACCCGTCGGGATTTTGCGCGCTGAGGGATGCGATCGCCTGGGCCGTGAAGTCGACGGGCAGGCCGCTGTAGTGGGCCCGCCGGCGATTGCCGTCCGCGTCGAGCCGGTAGAAGGAGCGCGGTGCCATGCCCGTCGCGACGATGCTGAGGATCAGCCTGGTGAACCGGTCGGTCGGGTTCAGGCCGCCGGGCAGGCCGCGGTGGGCCAGGATCATGTCGGGGCGGAACACCACGACCGGCAGGCCCGTTCGGTCGTGGGTCTCCCGCAGGAGGACCTCGCCGGCCCACTTGCTGGTGGCGTATCCGTTCGCGTCGGAGTCGTTCAGGCGGCGTGACGAGGACGCCGCGCGTACGTCGATCGCCTCGTCGAGGAACGACCCGTCGGGCTCCATCGCGGCCGCGATGGTCGAGACGTAGGTGAACCGCTTCATCCGACGGGTGAGCGCGAGCTCGATCAGTTCCGCCGTCGCGGCGACGTTCGGCGCGAACAACCGGCTGTACGGGAGCACGTGGTTGACCAGGGCCGCGGTGTGCACGATCCGATCGGTCTCGGTGGCCATCCGCTCCCACGTCACCTCGTCCAGGCCCAGTTTCGGCGCGGACACGTCGGCGGCCAGGACCTCCAGATGCTCCGCCGCGATCGTGTCGAACCAGTCGGGTCGGTCCGCCGACGCGGCGCGCAGGCACTGGAGCACGCGTTGCCGGGCGGACGCGTCGTCGGCCGCGCGGGCCAGACATGTCAGCCGTCCGCCCGTTTCGGCGACGCGCTGGAGGCACTCGATCGCCAGGAACCTGCCGAGGTACCCGGTCGGCCCGGTGAGCAGCACGTTTCGGGCCGGGTCGGCCCGGTCCGGTGGCTTCGGGGCCCGGGCGAGGACCCGCTCGTCGACGAACCGGTCGGGGGTCAGATCGCTCGCCCTCACCTCGACCGCGTCGCGACCGTGTACCGAGGCGAACGTGGGGCGCGGCGCGTGTGTCCCACGCGCCGAGCCGATGGGATCCGCGATGGGGTCCGTGAGGTGATCCGCGATGTAGTCCGCGATGCGGGTCAGCGTCGAGGTGGGACCGAAGACGACCTGGACGGGGACCTCGATGTCGAAGATCTGCTCGAGGACCGTCGAGAAGGTGTGCGCCGACAGGGAGTCGCCGCCCAGATCGGTGAAATCGGCCTCCGGTCGAACCGACGCCGAGGGGTAGCCGAGAGTGATCTGAACCGCGGCGAGGACCGCGTCCAACGGTGCGACGCTCCGACCGGCGGCCCGCAGCGCCGCGAACCGGCCCGCGCGGCCGGCCGCGATGTCCGCGTACAACTGCTCCAGCCGAGCGCCGTAGCGCTCCTTGAGGGCGGGGCGCAGGAGCTTGCCGACCCCCGACAGCAGTCCGTTCTCGACCGTGAACGGCCGCGGTTCGAGGACGATGTCATAAGGGACCTCGTACGCGTTGAGGCCCGCCTCGCGGGCGAGTTCCCGCATCGAGTCCAGGATGGTCGCCCGTATCGCGTCGTCGGCCGTCGCGCCGTCTTCGGCCTGCGCAGCCCGATCCCGGTCGGGGACGACCACCGCGAGCAGGAACGCCTCCTCGCTGCTGCCGTGGACGTGGATCTGTGCGATGTACGGGCTGGTCGAGTACATCGCCTCCAGCCGGGATATGGCGACGAACTCCCCTTGGGAGAGCTTCACGACGTTGTTGATCCGGTCGACGTAGACCAGTCGGTCGGGTGCGAGCTCGGCGAATACGTCACCCGTCTTGTAGTAGCCGTCCTCGTCGAAGGACTGTGCGTTCACCGCGGGCTGCTTGTAGTACCCCGGCACCAACCCGACCGATTTCAGCCGGAGTTCGCCCCGGGGGTGGGGCTTGTCGGTCGCGAAGTAGCCGAGTTCCGGCACGTCGACCAGCCGATAGTCGGTCACCGGCGGACGGCGCACCCGCCGATCGACGACGACCGCCCGGGTCGTCTCCGTCGACCCGTAACAGTCGACGACCTTCGTACCGAGGACCGACGCCATGAACGCGTGCATCGCCGCCGACAACGGCGCGCTTCCACACAGGGCGCTGACGATCCGGCCGCCGAGCATGCCGTCCCGGACCTGGTCGCGCGCGGCCGCTTCGGCATCCGATCGAGCGGTGCCGGTGCCGGTGTCGTTTCCGGTACCGGAGCCGGAGCCGGAGCCGGAGCCGGAGCCGTTGCCGGTGCCGGATCCGCCGCCCGTACCGGTGCGGGAGAGGCGATCGGCTTCGAGCAGGTACTGCTGGTACACCATGTCGCAGATCCTCGGCACCAGGCTCAGCACGGTGGGCCGCGACAGGCGGATGTCGTCGAACAGCGTGGACATGTCGCTACGGGCCGCGAAGTACCCGATACCGCCGGAGGAAAGCCCGGAGATCAGCCAGGCGCGGCCGTTGACGTGGCTCATGGGCATGTAGTGCAGGACGATCGTCGGCACCGGCGTATCGCGGCTCGCCCCGGCGTTGGCCATGCCGCTGCGGCCGGTCTGCCACATCCTCGTGGTCATGGACGCGGTGTACATCGCACCCTTGGGTGTGCCGGTGCTTCCGGACGTGTAGATCAGGCCGACCAGCCGATCCGGATCACCGTCGTCACACGGTTCCGCGGCGGGCAGTCGCCCGCCACGGCGCAGTTCGTCCTGGAGGGACACCACCGCGGCTCGCCCGTTCAGCTTGTCGACGGCGGCCCGAAGAGCCTCTTGGTGGTCGTCCACGTGTGCGTCGCAGTCGAAGACGACCAGGCGTTCGATGGAGTCGGACGCCAGGACGGCGTCGACCGCGGCCTCGATCGAACCGATGTCGGCGGCGAGGATCCGCGGCCCCGTTTCGGCGATGATGGGCGCCAGTCGTACCACGGACGATCCGATGGGCAGCGGAACCGACACCGCCCCCAGGTACATGCAGGCCAGGTCGATCGTGGCGTGGTCGACGCCGGTGAATCCGAGCACTCCGACGAAGTCGCCGACGCGTATGCCGCCGGCGACGCGGTCGGCCCAGGCGTTGGCCAGCATGCCCACCCGCCGCCACAGCTCGGCGTAGGTCAGCGTCTCGAACCGGGGCAGGAGTTCGAGCGTGCGGCGGCCGGTGACGGGATCGCGGACGATGCGCGTGGCTCGGTGTCCGAGCGCCGGTCGGTCCGCGTAACCGCTCATGGCGGCAGCGATGGTGCCGATGAGGCTGCCCTCGGAGCGTCGGATGGCCTCGGCGACGCTCGGCGACGAGGCCGCTCGGGCGAATTCGGGATCGTTCGCCCGGAGGGCCTCGACCCGAGACGCGAGGTCGCGACCCGCCTGGTGCTCAGACATGAGTGCTCCGGTATGTGATGAGTCCGATGAACCGATGCCCCGAGGACCGTGCACGGCACTAGGCGGTGTGGGCGGGCAGTCTTCGACCACCGAGGCCGGCGGCCACCGCCATCAGCAGATAGGCCACGACGGCCGCGAGCGCCGGTGCGGCGATGTTGTCGCCGGACTGGAGACCGCCGATCAGGGCGACGCCGATCATGGTTCCCGACTGTCGGGCCGCCGACAGCAGTCCACTGGCGATGGCCATGCGGTGCTGCGGGGCCGTCGCCATGACCAGGGTGATCTGCGGCACGGTCGCGAGACCGAAGCCGAGTCCGATGAACGTGAGCCCGATCCCGACACCGATCGGGGCGTCACCGCCCACGACGATCAGCAGCAGCCCGCCGACCAGGGTCAGGAATGTCGCGACGACCAGGACCCGTAGGGGGCCGAGTCCGGCGTTGACGCGTCCGGCGACCAGGGGCATGAAGGTGATCGGCAGCGCCGAAGGCAGGAAGCAGAGTCCGGTGGCGACCGGACCGTAACCGTGCACCTGCTGGAGGAACACGCTGATGGAGAACACCAGCCCGTAGTAGCCGGTGAAGAGCAGCAGGCCCACCGTGACGAAGCCGCGAAATCCCGGGGCTCGGAACAGGTCGCTCGGGATCATGGGGAACGCGTACGTGCGCTGTCTGACCACGAAGGCGGCGAACGCGACGAGCGCCGTCACGGATGCCACGACGGGCAGCGGGGCGGTCCAGCCCAGCTCGCGCCCTTCGGTGAGAGCCAGCGCGACACCGCCGAGGAAGACGATGGCCAGGAACTGCCCCGGGACATCCTGGGGTTCCTTTTTCTTGTCCTCCTTGTCCTCCCTATCCTCCTTGTCCCCTTCGCTCCGCGGCATATGACGGGCCGAAAGCCACAAGGTGACCAGGACGACCGGCACATTGACGAAGAAGATGCTCCGCCATCCGACCGCCGCGACGAGGGCGCCGCCGAGAATGGGGCCGAACGCGACCGGGCTGCCGGCGACCATCGCCCAGACGGCCACGGCTTTGGCACGATCGTTCGGGTCCTTGTAGGTGTCGGAGAGCATCACCAACGTGGCAGGCACGAGCAATACCGCGCCAAGTCCCTGTGCCGCCCGCATGGCCACCAGCACGGCGCCGTCGGGAGCGGCTCCGCACAACAGGGATGTCACCCCGAACACGGCGATGCCGAGGCGGAACATCGGCACCGCGCCGTACCGTCCGACCGCCGCGGCTCCGGCCAGCACGAGGCTGGCGAGGACGATCACGTACGCGTCGACGACGAGCTGCATCGTCGCCAGGCTCGCGTGCAGGCTGGAACGGATCGCCGGGATCGCGACGTTGACGATGCTGATGTCGATGACGATCATCCCGTAGCCCAGGCTGACCACCGCCAGAACGCGGCCGGGTCGCAGGGCCGCATTGCCCACTTTCGGCGCGTAGTTGTCGGAACTGGTCGAGTTGGCCATGGAGGTTGCCATTTCGCATGAGGCGGTGACACGAGGCAGTGAATTCGTTGCCGAGCAGTGTTGCGAAATCCTAGCCGTGTCGAAACCGGTGACGTCAACCGGGAAATCTGCCGGCCGGGCCTGAATACGCTGAATTAGTCCGATTCCAGGGTTCGGTCTAGAGGATCCTCTGATTTCCCGCCGTGGTGCGCGCTCGTACTGTCGGAGCGCTGAGAACTGCGAGAGGGAGTCATCGTGGGAGTAAGTGCAACGGGCTCGCCATTTTCTTTGTCGGGGCAGCATCGGGGATTTCCGCAGCGCCCCTCGTCGATGCCGTTTCACCGCTATGCGCGGGACGAGCCGACGGGGCGGCCGGCCGGCCGGTCGCGAGGGTGGCCCGATCGGGTGCTCGATCGCGCTCCGGTGTGGGCCTCGGTCGATCTCCGGGACGGGAATCAGGCCCTGGCCGAGCCCATGGACATGCGCCGGAAGAAGCGCATGTTCGAACTGCTCGTCGCGATGGGTTTCAAAGATATCGAGATCGGATATCCGGCGGCGAGCGTCGACGATTTCGATTTCGTTCGGGAATTGGTGGCCAAGGAGGGGATTCCGGACGACGTGACGGTGTCGGTTTTCACGCCGGCCCGCCCCGAACTCATCGAGCGGACCTTCGACGCGATTCGCGGAGCCGAACGCGCGGTGGTGCATTTGTGTCACGCGACGGCGTGTCTGTGGCGCGAGGTGGTGTTCGGCATGTCGCGGGAGGAGGTCCTGCGCATGGCCGTCGACGGCGCGCGGCACATGGTGCGGCTGGCGGAGCGCGAGACCGGCTCGGACATCCGGTTCGAGTACTCGCCGGAGACCTTCAACGTGACCGAGCCTGAGTTCGCGCTGGAGATCGCGAACCGTGTCGCGGAGGTCGTCGACGCCACACCCGACCGGCCGCTCGTGCTGAATCTCCCGACCACCGTGGAGACGCACTCGCCCAATGTCTTCGCCGACCAGGTGGAGTGGATGCACCGCAACCTCGATCGACGGGAGTCGATCATCCTGTCGGTGCACCCGCACAACGATCGAGGTACGGCCGTCGCGTCGGCCGAACTGGCGCTGCTGGCCGGGGCCGACCGGGTCGAGGGCACGCTGTTCGGCAACGGCGAGCGCACCGGGAACGTCTGTCTGGTGACGCTCGCGCTCAACCTGTTCAGCCGCGGCGTCGATCCCGAGCTGGAGATCTCCGACATCGACGCCGTCCGCGAGATCGTCGAGGACTGCAACCGGTTGCCGGTGCACCCGCGACACCCCTACGCCGGAGACCTGGTGTACACCGCCTTCTCCGGCACCCACCAGGACGCCATCGCGAAGGGCCTGGCGGCGCTGGCCGCGAGCGGCGGTCGGGACGTCGGAGACCTGGCATGGCAGGTCCCGTACCTGCCGATCGACCCGAAGGACGTCGGCCGCGACTATCAGGCGATCATCCGCGTGAACAGCCAGTCGGGCAAGGGCGGCATCGCCTATGTGCTGAAGACCGGTTGGGGGCTCGACCTGCCGACGGGACTGCGGCGCGACTTCGCGACCGCCGTCCAGGACGTCACCGACGCCACGGCGCGCGAACTGGGCCCGGCCGAGATCTGGCGGCTCTTCCAGGAGACCTACTGCGTCGACGACTCGCCCGCGTCGCGCCCCGATGCCGACGAGCGCGAGGTCGTCGTGGAGCTCGCCGCGGCGTATGGAGTCGAGTTCACCCAGGTTGTCGTCACGAGCAGGTCGGCCGCAACGGCGGCATCAACCGCATCAGCCACATCAGCCGCATCAGCCACGACGGCCGAGTCGAAAGCCTGTTTCGCGGCCCTGGACGCGGGAGGCCGGACGTTCTGGGGAGTCGGCCTGGCCCCGACGGCCGCCGACGCGGCGCTGAGATCGGCCCGGTCGGCACTGCGCCGAGCCGGCATCGAAGCCGGCATCGAAGGAGAGAAGCGGTGAAGACGAACTCATTCGTCGCCGTCGGCCCCGGAACCTACCGGGAAGACGGCGGCATGGTCTACGAGGACTTCGTCCCCGGCGAGGTCGTCGAGCACCGGCCGGGCCGGACGATCACCATGAGCGACAACGTATGGAGCTCCCTGCTCTGCCTCAACCAGCATCCGCTGCACATCGACGCCGTCTACGCCGAGCAGACCGCGTTCGGCCGGCTGGTGGTGTCGAGCCTGGTCACCTTCGGGATCGTCAACGGGATGACCGTGGCCACCATCAGCTCCAAGGGCGTCGCCAACCTCGGCTGGGACAAAGTGCGGCTGACCGCACCGGTGTTCGTCGGCGACACGCTCTACGCGCGGACCCGCATCCTCACCAAGCGGGAGTCGAGGAACCGGCCCGGTGAAGGGATCGTGACCGTCCACACCACCGGCCTGAACCAGGACGGCGCGACAGTGATCGAATTCGAGCGGACGATCCTCGTCCCCCGGCAGAAGGAAGACCGATGATCCCGGTCATCACCTTGGAACCGGCGCGCCCGGAGGCCGAGCGGGAGGTCGCCGACGAGATCTCCGAAGCGTGCCGGCGAACGGGATTCTTCATCGTGCGCGGCCACGGGATCGCCCCCGAGGTCTTCGACGACGCCTACGCCGCGTCGCTCCGCTTCTTCCGGCTCCCGCTCGTCACGAAGCGCGAATTCGCGATGCGTACGAGCACCGTGCGCGGCGACAACGACTACAGCCCCTACGGACACAGCGCTCTGCTGTCCGAGAACGCCTACGCCTACACCGGCAAGCACGGCATGCCGTCGGACTACGTCGAGAAGTTCAGCGTCGGCCGGCTGATCCTGCGCGACGACGAGGACCTGCCCTTTCCCGCCGACGAGACGGGTGCGGCGCTCCGCACGGCACTGAAGCGGTACTTCGAGGCATGCGAGAGCGTGGCCGGCCGGATCGCCGAGCTGCTGGCCCTGGCCCTCGACCTGCCGCGCGACTTCTTCGCCACCCGGACGGACACGTCGAACGACTCGCTCCGATCGCACCTCTACCCGGGAATCGCCCCGGAGTTCGTCAACGACCAGGGCATGGGGCAGCACACCGACGGCACGCTGATCACGCTGCTCACCCAGGACGGCCCCGGCCTGCAGATCCAGGATCGCTCGGGCCGGTGGCTGGACATCGACGTCCGAGACCGCGACAGCTTCATCGTCAACATCGGTGACCTGATGGCCCGTTGGTCGAACGACGAGTACGTCTCGACGCCGCACCGGGTCCGGCTCGCCGACCGGCGGCGGCAGTCCATCGCGTTCTTCAAGCTGGCCAACGACGACACGGTCATCGAGTGCTTCCCGAAGTTCGCGACGGACCGCCCCGCGAAGTACGAGCCGATCCGCTACGAGGAGTTCTCGCTGCGGAAGATGAACCTGCTGTTCGGAAGGGAGAGCGCACGATGAAGCCGCACGCGAGTCTCCTCTACACCCCGGCGTTGCTGCTGGATTCGGTGGCCCGGCCGGGCCGGGTCCGGGCGGACATGCTCGTTTTGGACCTGGAGGACTCCACCCATCCGGTCAGGAAGGCCGAGGCGCGCGCGGGCCTGGCGGCGGCGGACCTGACCCGGGCCGGGCTGCCCGCCCTCGGCCTGCGGGTGAACAGCATCGCGACCTACGACGGCCTGGAGGACATGAAGGCGTTGATCGACCAGGACGCCATGATCGGCGGCGTTGCGATCGACGCGATCTTCATCCCCAAGATCGCCGGACCCGGCGACGTGGCGGTCTACCGGTCACTGCTCGCGCGTACCTCGCACCCGCCGCGCGTCGTCAGCTTCATCGAGACCGTCGACGCCGTCGAGAACGCCTTCGCCATCGCCGCGGTGAGCGACGGCCTGTGCTTCGGCCAGGCCGACCTGACGGCCGAGCTGTACGCCGCGAACGAGACGTACCTGGACTACGCGCGGGCCCGGCTCTGTGTCGCCGCGGCCAGGCACCGGCTGCCCGCCATCGACACCAACTCGTTCGAACTGCACGACCTGGCCCTGGTCGAGGCGCAATGCCGGGCGGCGCGGGACGCCGGATTCACCGGCAAGGCCGCCATCCACCCCCGGCAGGTGGACGTGATCGCCGAGGCATTCTCGGTCGGCCCGGACGAGATCGCCGAATACCGGCGCGTCGTCGAGGACTACGACAACACGCCCTACGGCTTCGCGGTCGAGAAGGACCGCGTGCTGGCCCCGCCGTTCGTCCTGCGGGCCCGGCGCATGCTCCAGCTCCACGCGGCCGATGCCGAAGCCGCTCCGTACCGGCACCAGTGAATCAGGAGACCGCAGTGAAGATCCTGCCGCAGCACGCGATCATCGACGTGTCGGCCCACGAGACCAAGCTCGTCGACGGGCGTCTGCACCGGGTCGGCGACGAGCTCGTCGACGAACTGGTGGAGCTCGTGTCCGGCGGCGCCGGCGTCGCCGTCTGCCGCGGCGTCGACCGGACGCTGGCGCAGCACGGGCTGGACGTCCACGACGAGCGGGACGCCTCGGTGGCGCGCGACTATCTGGAGTCGCTGTTCCGCGCCTTCGGCGAGCGGGTGGACGTCTCGGCGTTCAGCCCGGTCCCGATGGGCTACGACCGCATCGCCGGCATGGACGTCGACGGCTACAACAAGAACACCCACTTCACCCCGAACGGCGACCACACCACCGAGCGCGAGTTCCTGACGACCAAGTGCGTGCACTTCGACGCCGCGACGTCGTTCATCGCGAACATCTACGGACCCAACACCAACATCGACGGCGGTCTGCCGATCGTCTGCGACACCCGCGCCTACTGCCGGGACTCGGAGGTGCCGCCCGCCGACCTCGTCGAGCTGATGCCGCACAGCTTCAACGTGGCGGTCAAGGAGGAACACGCCGGGCGGATCCTGGCCGGCTACGCGAGCGCGGTGGACGTCGACCTGTCCGCCGACCTGGTGATGATCGTCCTGTTCAACGAGGTGGACGGCGGGCTGGCGCACGCCGGCTCCCAGCCCCGCCCGGCCGATCCGGGCAAGCCCGCGCGCCGCCCCATCCGGCACCTGGAGTACCAGTTCGCCGACAGCGACGAGCTGGCGAAGTGGTACCGGCACTACCGCCTCCAGGTCCCCGAGCCCGGCCTCGAGGTGCCGGACGAGGCCGCGCGCGAGCGCTACCACCGCGGCGTCGACCCGGTCGGCGTCGAGGGCGGGGCACCCCGGTGACGACACCGACGGGATTCGCCGTGCCCGTCATGTCCGAGAGCGAGGTCGCGGAACTCGAAGAGCTTCTGGCGGTGCTCGCGGCGGACGACTGGCCCGACGCCATCGACGAGGCCCGGCTGTTCTACGACTCGTGGGGCACGCCGATCGCCGACGACATCGAGGTCGAACACCGCGACGGCGGGTATCTGTTGACCCCGCCGAACGTGACGGGCTCCCGGACGGGGCTCTACCTGCACGGCGGCGGATACGTCTACGGATCGCTGCGCAGCCATGGCGGACTGGTGTCGGAGATCGCGAGGGCGGCCGGCTGCGGCATGTTCTTCGTCGACTACCGGCGAGCCCCCGAGCACCCCTACCCGGCGGCGCTCGACGACGCGGTGGCGGCCTACGAGAGCCTGCTCGCGACCGGCGTCACGCCCTCGAACGTGGTGTTCGCGGGTGACTCGGCGGGCGGCGGCCTGGTGCTCGCGACGCTGCTCAAGCTCCGGGACCTGGGGCTGCCGCTGCCGGCCGCGGCGGCGTGCGTGTCACCGTGGACCGACCTGGCCGGCACGGGGGACAGCTTCCGGACGGTGGCGGACGAAGACCCCTTGGTCAGCGAGCACATCGTCGCCCTGGTCACCGGGTCGTACCTGGCGGGCGTCGCGCCGACGACTCCCTACGCGTCCCCGCTGTACGGGGATCCGGCCGGGCTGCCGCCGGTGCTCATCCAGGTGGGCAGCCGCGAGATCCTGCTCAGCGACGCGGAGCGATTCGCGGCCGCCCTGCGGCGCGCCGGGTCCACGGGCGTGCTCGAGGTCTGGCCCGGCATGGTGCACGTGTGGCATCTGCACTACACACGGCTGGCCAAGGCGCGCCAGGCCATCGCCCGGCTCGGCGGCTGGCTCGGTTCCCAGGCCGGTGATGTCCGGTGAGCCCCGACATCGTCGGCCCGCACCGGTTCCGGAACAACCGGAAGATGGTGCCTGCGAGCGAGGCCGCATGGGGCCTGGCCGAGAAGCACGGGATGCTCGGGCTGGTGGTCGAGGCCGTCGACGGCCAGAACCGGCTGCGCGAGATCCGGACCGGGCACGAGTTCGCCAACCTGTCGTCGTGCTCGTACCTGGGGCTCAACAGCCACCCCACGGTGATCGAGGCGGGGCGGGCCGCGCTGGCCGAGGAGCGGATCACCGGCCTGTCCATGGGCGAGTTCCGGATCCGGCTGGGGATCCTGGACCGGCTGGAGGAGGAGCTCGCCGAGCACTTCGGCGCCCACGTCCTGCCGTCCGTGTCCTGCGGGGTGTTGAGCGCGGCGATCCTGCCGCTGCTGGCCTCCGGACATCTGACGGACGGCGAGCCCCTGGTCGTGGTCTTCGACCGGTTCGCGCACTTCTCCATGAACTTCCTCAAGCCCGTCGTCGCCGACGAGACGCTGGTTCTGACCTGTCCGCACAACGACATGGAGTTCCTCGAGGACGTCTGCAAGCGGTACCCGCGGGTCGCCTACGTCTGCGAGGGCGTCTACTCGGTCGGCGGACAGGCGGACCTGGAAGGGATCAAGGCTCTTCAGGACCGCTACGGCATGTTCGTCTACCTCGACGACTCGCACGCGCTGTCGGCCGTGGGCGATCACGGCCAGGGCTACGCGCGCACGGTGTTCGAGGACCTCGGTTCCCGGACGATCGTCGTCGCGTCGATCGCCAAGGCGTTCGGCAGCACCGGGGGCATCGCGATGATCGGCGAGCGCGACGTCTACGAATTCCTGTACCGGTCGGGGCCGTTGGCCTGGTCGCAGGGGCTGCGGACGGCCGCGGTCGGTACCACCCTGGGCGCCCTGGAAGTGCACCGCGGCCCGGAGCTCGGGGAGCGCCGGCGACAACTCGCGCGCAACATCGAGCTCTTCGACGACCGGCTGCGCGGACACGACGTCCGGGGCGGCGGATCGCACATCAAGTTCGTCACCGTCGGCGACAACGACCGGTCGGTGCGGCTGTCGACCGAGCTCTACCGGCGCGGCTACTACTGCTCCGCCATGTTCTTCCCGATCGTGGCGCAGGGGCAGGCGGGCGTACGGATGATGCTGCGGGGCGACATGCCGACGGAGCTGACCGAGAGGTTCGCGACCGACCTCGTGGACGTGCTGGCGGGGCTCGCATGACACTCGTGCTCCCGGAAGTCTCGACGGACGACGTGACCGCCGTGGCCGAGCTGATGCGGGACGGCCTGCGCGGCGGGGCGGTGCGCCGGATGATCGTGCCGATGCGGCAGGTCGTCGAGGACGAGCGGGGCGTCAGGTTCGTGTCGATGCCGGCCGTCTCCGCCGACCACGGGCTCTACATCGCCAAGACCGCCACCATCGCCCACGGGCCGGGGCCGACCGTGACGTCGGTGGTCCCGGTCTTCTCGACGGCGACCGGGGAACTGCTGGCGGTGCTGGACGGTACGGCCGTGACCAACCTCAAGTGCGCCGCCGTGACGGCCGTGGTCACCGACCGCTGCGCCGCCCCCGACAGCGCCGTCCTCGGGATCATCGGCTCCGGGGTGCAGGCATGGCATCAGTATCTGGGCGTCTCGGCGGTGCGGGAGATCTCGCGGGTGCGGGTCCACTCCCGTACCGCCGCGCACGCCGAGGCGCTGTGCGAACGCATCCGGGCCGCGGGCCGGGCCCGGGCCGTGGCCTGCGCGTCGGCCGCGGAGGCCACCTTCGGAGCGGACGTCGTCTCCACGGCGACCACGTCGGTTCTGCCGCTGCCGATCGCCGCCGACCTGCCGGACCACGTGCACATCAACTGCATGGGCGCGCACACCCCGCAGTCGCGCGAGCTGCCGCGCTCGTTGCTGGCCGCCGGCACGCTCATCGTCGAATCCGTCGAGACCGCCGTCGCCGAGGCCGGCGAGATCCACCGCGCGGCGCTCGACCTGGAAGCCCTGGAGACCGGCGACCACACCCGGCTCGACGGTCGCACCACCGTCTTCAGCTCCACCGGCCACGCCTCACTGGACCTCATCACATGCGCCCACCTGGTGGCGCCCCAACACCGCTGAACGCAACGCTGAACGCAACGAAGAAAAGGAAGACCGAACGTGGGAAACATCGGCAAGGAAGAACTCACCGGGGCGCACGACACCGAGATCCCGGCCGAATTCGTCGAGTACATGACGAGCGGCCGACGCGAACAGGAGACGGTTCTCGTCCCGGTTCCCCAGCTCGACCGGATGGCGGCCCGCCGCGCCGCGCTGTCGAACGCCTTCCCGGGCGAGACGCTGGTCGTCCCGACCGGCCGCATCCAATGGCGGACCTTCGGGGGGCCCTACCCGTTCCGCGGCGGCAGTGACCTGCTGTGGCTCACCGCGGATCAGGACCCGAACTCGGTGCTGGTCATGCACCCGATCGCGGGCGGCCACGACGCCGTGCTGTACGTGGACCCGCGGCACGACCCGGCGTCCGGCGTCGGCTACCTGGACCGCATCCTCGGGGAGGCATGGCAGGGCCGGTGCCTGTCGCCGGAGGAGAAGTCCACCGTGCTGGGCGTGCACACCCGCCCCATCGGCGAGCTTCCGGCGGCATTGGGGCGGGCCGGCGCGACCGTCCGGGTCCTGCGCGGCTACGACGCGACCATCGACCGGGGCCTGCTGCCCGCGACCGAGGAGAACGCGGCCCGGGACGCCCTGCTCGCGAGCGTGCTCGCGGAGCTGCGTCTGGAGAAGGACGACTGGGAACTGGCGCAGATCCAAGAGGCCGTCGACATCACCGTGCGCGGCTTCGAGGACGTCGCCCGGCAGCTGCCGACCGATCGCGCGATCTCCGAGCGGCTGATCGAGGGCATCTTCGCCACGCGCGCGCGCCACGACGGGAACGGCGTCGGCTACAGCTCGATCGTCGCCGCCGGCGCGAACTCGACCATCCTGCACTGGGGCCGCAACGACGGGGTGGTCCGGCCCGACGGGATCATTCTGATGGACATGGGGGCCGAGGCACGCAGCTGCTACACCGCCGACGTGAGCCGCGTCCTGCCGGCCTCCGGAACGTTCACCACCGCGGAGCGGGACGTCTACGACATCGTGTACGCGGCGCACCAGGCGGGCCTGGCGGCCATGGCGCCGGGAGTCGCGTTCCAGGACATCGACCTGGCCTGCAAGCGGGTGCAGGCCGAGGGCCTGCGCGACCTGGGCGTCATGAAGTGCGGTGTCGAGGAGGCGTTGGAGGACAAGCGGCAGCCGTACCGCCGGTGGACCCTGTGCGCCTTCGGGCACATGCTCGGCCTGGACGTCCACGACTGCGGCCACGCGCGCCCGGAACACTACGGACAGGGCGTGCTGCGCGAGAACCAGGTGCTGACGATGGAGCCCGGCCTGTACCTGCAGCCGCACGACGAGCTGGTCCCGGAGGGGCTGCGCGGGATCGGCATCCGGATCGAGGACGACGTGCGGGTGACCGGCGACGGCGTGCAGGTGCTGTCGGCGGCGCTGCCCGCCGCCTCGCGGGAGGTCGAGTCCTGGCTCGCCGCGCAACGCGAGGCCGGCCCGCGCCTGCCCGGCCACGACGGCCCCGCGGCATGACCGCCGAGCACGACGCGGCCGAGGTCGCGGAGGGGGAGTTCGCGTCCAACCTCGAACGTCTCGGCATCGAGATGCCGCCGGACCTGGCGCCCGGCGTCCTGGCCGGCTACCGCTCGCTGCGGGCGATGATGGAGCTGCTGCGCACAGTGGAGACCGCGGATGCCTGACATCGACACCACCGGGCCCGGCGCGCTCGCCGAGCTGTCCGTCGCGGAGGCCGGCACGCTGCTGCGCGCCCGGAGGATCACCTCGGTGGAACTGGTGGAGAACGCGCTGGGGTTGATCGAGGCGCACGACGCGACACTGCACGCCTTCGTGCTGGTCCTGCGGGAGCAGGCGCTGAGCCGCGCTCGGCAGGCCGACCTGGACCTGCGCGCCGGCCTCGACCGCGGTCCCCTGCACGGAATCCCGTACGCGCTCAAGGACATCTTCGCCACCGAGGGCGTACCCACGACGAACCAGTCGTGGTTGACGGTCTCGGACGTCGCCGCCGAGGACAGCGCCGTGGAGGCCCGACTGCGCGCCGGCGGCGGCGTCCTCCTGGGCAAGCTGACCACCTACGAGTTCGCGCTCGGCGGGCCCAGCGAGGACCTGCCCTTCCCGGCGGCGCGGAACCCGTGGAACGGCGAGCACATTCCCAGCGGTTCGTCGTCGGGGGCGGGGGTCGCCGTGGCCGCCGGGTTCCTGCGCGTCGCGTTCGGATCCGACACCGCCGGCTCGATCCGCGGCCCGGCGTTCCACTGCGGGACCGTCGGCCTGAAGCCGACCTACGGCAGCGTGTCCGGGTACGGCGCCACCCCGCTGTCGCACACCATGGACCACTTCGGCGCCCTGGGGTGGACGGTGGCCGACACCGCCGCCGCGCTCCAGGTCGTCGCCGGACCCGACGCGCGCGATCCGCGCACCCGCGACGCGCCGGCGCCGGACTTCCTCGGCGGACCGATCGGGGATGTCCGGGGACTGCGCGTGGCGTACTCGACCGCCTGGTACGCCTCGGATCCCGCGACCCTGCCGGAGATCACCGAAGGCATCGAGCGGGCCCTGGCCCACCTCGACAAACTCGGCGCGATCGTCGAGGAGTGCGAGCTGCCGCCGTACGAGGAACTGGACGCCTGCGGCCGGATCATCCTGGCGGCGGAGGGGTTCGCCGTGCACGAGCGGAACCTCCGCCGCTTCCCGAGGTCGTTCGGCCGCTTCACGTACCAGAAGTTGATGCCCGGCGCCGGGGTCGGCGCGAGCGACCTGCTCCGCGCGCTGGACGTGCGTCGGCGGCTCGTCGAAGCGTTCCAGCGGCGGGTGTTCGCCGACCACGACGTGCTGATCACCGCCTGCGGCCAGACCACCGCGTCCCGATTCGACGACTTCCCCACCGACTGGCCGCCGCCGAGGCCGGCCAACGACATGCAGACGATCCCGTTCGCGGTCACCGGACACCCGGCCATGTCCCTGCCCCTCGGGTTCGCCGCGAACGGCCTCCCGATCGGGTTGCAGCTCGTGGGGCGCGCGTTCGGCGAGGCGAGCCTGTTCCGGGCGGGGGCGGCGCTGGAGGCCGAGTTCGGCCGGCGCGACACCAGGCCGGTGTTGACCAGGGGCGGCGACAACGTCCCGTACCGCCACCCCGACACGGATCCGGAGCCCACCGATGTTCGCCGATGAGAACCGCGCCTTCCTGACCCGGCTGTTCGCCGAACACAGCCCGGACGATCTCGCCCTGGCCCGGCGCGGCTCCGACCGGCACCTGCGCGATCTCGGCTTCCTCTACCCGACGCTGCCCTGTCACTTCCGGCTGGATCGGGCGACCCACGACGAGCTCCTGTCGGCCACGGCCCGGCTGGTCTCGGCCCATCAAAAGGTCATGGAGCACGTGTGCTCGTCGCTGTCGCCCGGCGAACTGGCCGAGACGTTCCGCATCCCGGAGGCGATGGCGAGCCACATCGATTGGAAGCGGATGTCCGCGGGGATGGCCCTGGCCCGAGCCGACATCATCCCCACCGACTCGGGCTACGCCTTCTGCGAGTTGAACACGTTCTCCGGCGTCGGCGGCGGCGAGTGCCACCACAGCGCGAAGCTGCACGCCGAGTTGCTGGGTCATCCGGTGGCGGGCGCGTCGCCGTTCCTGGACCTCGCACGGCACTATCTGTCGCAATGCACGCGTCTGGGACTCGAACGCCTCGTCATCCTGGACTCCGTGCGGCACGCCGGGCGCGGCTACGGCCGCGACCAGCCGCTCGTGGACTTCCTGCGGGCCATGGCCCCGGATCTCGACGTCGTGTACTGCGACGAGACCTCCTACCGGCCGGAATGGCTACGCGCGCCGCACGCGCGCAAGACCCTCGTCCACCGGCTGATCACGTTCGCCGACACCGACGACGACGGCGCCTTCCTCAAGGCCGTCGACGACAGCGGCGCCACCGTCTCCTGCATGTTCGAGGCCGAACTCGGCATGCACCGCAAGTGGTTCTCGCTGCTGTGCGATCCCGGACTGCACCACCTGCTCGACGCCGCGGAGTCGGAGACCGTCCGACGGTATGTGCCCGAGACGTTCGACCTGGGGCCGGACAATCTCGACGACGTGCTGGCGGCCAGGACCGAGTACGTCTTCAAGCACAGCTACACCTACGGCGGCGACGGCGTCCTGATCGGCGCCGAGCACCCCGAACAGGCCCTGCGCGACCGCTTCCTGGCCGACGGCGCCGACACCTGGACCTGTCAGCGCATGGTCCGGGCGTCCACGCTGGACCTCCCGGTCGGGGACGGCTCGCAGGCCGCCTTCAGCTTCGTACTCGGCGTCTACGCCTACGGGGACCGGACGAACGGGGCGCTGGTCCGGGGCTCGGCCGACTCCAAGGTGGTCAACGCGTCGCGAGGCGCGATCTCCTGGGCCTTCGCCGACTGACGTCCACGGGGAGCGTCCCCGACCACGTCACCGGTTCGGGTGGCGCTTGTCCTTGTGGACGAGTGCCACCAACTGGATCCGCGACCGCACGCCGAGCTTGCGATAGATCCGGGTGAGCACCGCCTCGACGGTCTTGACGCTGACGTACAGGGAGGCCGCGATGTCACGGTTGCCGGACCCGTCGGCGACCAGCTCGGCGATCCGTTGCTCCGCGTCCGTCAAACCCGCGAGCCAGGCCGGCGCCCCGGTCCGCTTCGGCCGGCACGGCTGCCACAGCGGCGCACCCGCCTTGTGGAACACCGCCTCGGCCTCCGCGTGCAGTTCCCTGGCGCGGGCCGGGCGCCTGCGCCGGTGTTCGACGGCAGAGTGGGTCAGCAGCACCCGGCCGCACTCCAGCGGATACCCCAACCGTTCGAAGGCGTCGAGGGCCCGGGCGAGCAGCTTCTCGGCCGGCGCGAATTCGCCGGCCGCCGTGCGGCACAGCGCCTCGGCACGGTCGAGCGAGGCCAAGACACCGCGCCGCCCCAGCTCCTCGGCCCGACATCGGGCACCCGAGACGGTCCGCGTCGCGGCCTCGAGATCCCCGGCGGCGACAAGGGCTTCGGCGAGGTCGGCGTCGTAGCGGATCGCCGCCGGATCCCCGATGGACAGCTCCCGCACCAGATCCCGCACCCGGAGCAGATCCGCCAGGGCTCCGGCGGTGTCCCGCAGGAGCAGCCGCGTCATCCCGGACAGGTGCAGGCAGTGCGCGGCGAAGACCGTGTCCGTCTCCTCCTCCGACGCCGTCAGGCCCAGCTCCGCGTACGCGAGCGCCTGCTTCAGGGTTCCGCCCGCGAGTTCGGCGGTCGCCGCCGCGTACCACGGCGGGCCGGGGGACGCGCCCAGGTCGCGGGCCAGGGCCAGCAGCCGGCGGGCCTCCTCGCGGGCGGCCCGACCGTCGCCGCCGTGCGCGTGGACCTGGACGGTGCTGCCGAGGAGGCGAACCAGATCGGCGGGGCCACCGGCTCGTCCGGCCGCCGGGCGGAGCTCGTCGAGCAGCCGTGCGGCCTCGGCGAGCCGGTCGTCCAGTAAGGCGAAGCAGACGGCGACCCGCCGCGGATCGTAGGCGATCCGGCCGGTCCCGGTCGCCGCGCCCGGTCCCAGCGCGAGGCGAAGGGTCCCGGCGTGGTCCGGCGAGCCCCGGCCCTGCTGGATCCGGGCGGTCAGGGTGATGGCGGCGGCGCGCGACGCCGGGTCGCCGGACCGCTCCGCCCACTCCACGGCGTTCCGCGCGTGCGCCAGGGCCTCGGCGGGGTAGCCCCGGTTCAGGTGCGCGCTCCAGGCGAGACGCAGATGCGCCGCCGAGACCAGCGCCGGCTCGGCGGCGGCCGTGGCGTCGGCCAGCGCCTGGGCCGCGACGTCCGCCAGTAGCGCGGCGCCCCGCCCGGCGGCGTCGACGACGGCGATCCGGGCCTGGGCGCGTGCCGCGGGCCCGGCCCGGGTCCGGTCCAGCCGGTCCATGGCCGTCCAGGCGAGATCGAAGCGCCCGGCTGCCTCGGCGTCCCAGGCGGCCGCGACGAGCAGGTCGGGCCGGGTGCCGCCGGCGCGGTCGACCGCCAGCAGGGCGAACTCGGCGGCCCGGGTGTGGTCGCCCTGCTCCCGCGCGGCCGCGGCGGCATCGGCGAGCACGGGGACCAGGCGCGGGGCGACCTCGGCCGGGGCCAGGGCGGACGCCTCGTGCCACGTCCGGTCGTCGGCCCCGGCCGAGGCCGCCGCCAGGGCGTGGTGGGCGCGGCGCACCGCCTCGCCGCCGACCTCGGCGACGATGCCCTCCCGCACGACCGGTGCCGGGAAGGCCACGGCGCCGTCGGCCACGCGGATCAGCCCGGCGGCCTCGGCGGCGGCCAGGGCGGCGTCGGCGGACGGACCGGCGGCGCGGCGGATGGCGTCGAGCGAGGGATCGGCCGCCAGCGCCGCCAGCAGCAGGACCCGGCGCACCGGTTCGGCCAGGTCGGCCAGCCAGGCGCGCATCGCCTTGCGCGCGTACGGGGCCAGCGGCTTGGCGTCCAGCGCCGTGGCCGGCATCCCGGCGCGGGCCAGCCCGGCGGTGATGTCCGAGACCAGGCGCGGGCTGCCGCCGGTCGCGGTGTGGATGCGACCGGCGGTCCGCAGCGGGATGCCGAAGGATCGCACGACGGCCGCCGACTCCTGCGGGCTGAGCGGGGGGATCCCGATCTCGACCGCGCCGCCGCCGAGGACGTCGTGCGGCGACGGGCCGTCGGGCCGCAGCGCCGCCAGCAGCGACACGCTGCCGCGGCTGCGCCGCGCGGCGAAGCCGAAGACGTCCAGGCTGCCCGGCCCCCACCACTGCACGTCGTCGGCGGCCAGCAGCGGCCGGGCCCGCCGCCCCCATGCCTGAAGGCAGGACAGGACCGTGACCCGGAAGGTCGCGGTGTCGGGTTCCGGCCCCGCGACACGGCGCAGCACCCAGTCCATCGCCGAGCGCTGGGGATCCGACAGTTCGCCGTACACCTCGGCCGGGCAGGCGGTGAACAGGTCCATCAGGGGCGCGTAGGCGATGTGCGTGTCGGCGGGGGCCGAGCTGAGCCGTACCACCGGATCCCCGGCCGCCTGCCATGCCGTGCACACGGCGTCCAGGACTGCGGACTTGCCGAACCCGGTGGGCCCGACCACGGCCACCGCGCCGGCCTGCCGCAACTGGCCGCCGACCTGGTCCACCAGCGGGCGGCGCGCGGTCATCGCAGCGACGCCATCCAGGCCTCGACCTCGTCCGCGCCGCGGGGCAGGCCCGCCGACAGGCAGACCGCGCCGTCGGTGGTGACGAGGAAGTCGTCCTCGATCCGGACACCGATGCCGCGCAGTTCCTCCGGGATGGTCAGATCGTCGGGCTGGAAGTACAGGCCGGGCTCGACGGTGAGGACGTGGCCGGCCTCGAGCACGCCGTCCAGGTAGGTCTGGCGACGGGCACTGGCGCAGTCGTGGCAGTCCAGGCCGAGCATGTGGCCCGAGCCGCAGATGGTGAACCGGCGATACAGGCCGGAGTCGGGGGCGAGGGCCGCCTCGGCGCCGCCGGGCAGCAGGCCCCAGGCATCGAGGCCCTCGGCGACGACGCGCATCGCGGCGTCGTGGAAGTCGCCGAACCGCGCACCGGGCCGCAGCGCGGCGATACCCGCCGACTGGGCGGCGAAGACCAGGTCGTAGACCCGGCGCTGTACGTCGGTGAAGCGTCCGCTGACCGGCAGCGTCCGGGTGACGTCGCCGGTGTAGAAGGAGTCGGCCTCGACGCCGGCGTCGAGCAGCAGCAGGTCGCCGTCCCGCACCGGGCCGTCGTTGTGCATCCAGTGCAGGACGCACGCGTGCGCGCCGGCCGCCGCGATGGTCTCGAAGCCCAGTCCGTAGCCGTCCAGGCGGGCCCGCCGGTTGAAGGTGCCCTCGATCCAGCGCTCGCCCCGCGCGAGGCTCGTGGCGTGGCGCAACTCGCCGACGACGTCGTGGAATCCGGCGACCGTGTACCCCACGGCCGCGCTCAGCTGCTCGACCTCCCACTCGTCCTTGACCAGCCGCGACTCCGACAGGAAGGTGAGCAGTTCGGCCTCGGCCTCGCGGGCCGGTGCCACCAGCCCGTCGACGAGCACGTCCTCGCCGCGCACCACCCGGGTCGGGACGTTCCCGCCGAGGGCCCGTTCCAGGTCGTCGCGCGCGGCGACCTCGACACCGAAGGCGTCGGCGGTCTCCGACAGCGTCCGGCGCCGCCCCACCCAGAACTCGCCGTGGTGCCGGTCGCTGTAGAGCTCCGCGCGGTTGTGCTCGCCGTCGCGCGGCGAGCGCGGCCGGGTGAACAGGGTGACCGAGTGGCCGTTCCCGGTGGGTTCGAAGACGAGGACGCTGTCGGGGACCGCCTGCGTCCCCTGCTCGGCGGTGAGATGGATGAATGCGGAGTGCGGCCGGAACGTGTAGTCGAAGTCGTTGCTGCGGGTCTTGAGCCCGCCCGACGGAACGATGATCCGCTCACCGGGGAACCGCTCGGACAACGCCGCACGCCGCTTGGCCGCGTACACCGCCCCGGGCACGGGTTGCAGCTTCAGTCCCGTATCCGCCCACCCTTGCCGGAAGGACTCGGCCAACGCGGCCGACACCCTACGGTCGTGACTCTCGCCACCGCGTACCTCGTCCTGCGGCTTCATCGCGCGCCCCCGATCGTCATGTTCCGATTCTCAGGGGGACAGTACCATTTCACATATGACACTTCTATGGCTCGGACGTGGGTGTCACTCGAGGGCGCGGGGGAGGGTCACGCGGATGTACTCCTCGGCCTGTGACACGTGTGGCATGTGGCCCGCGGACGCGTACAGGTGGTGCTCGGCCTGCGGCAGGGACCGCCCGATCCGCTCCAGGGCCAGGGCGAACATGGGTGCGGTGTCGTCGCTGTGGGTGAGCAGTACGGGATCCGTGAATCGGCGCAGTGCCACGAGGTCGAGGTCGAAGGCGTCCGGGTCGCGCAGTTCGTCGAGGTAGGTCGGAGCGTTGGTGATGAAGGTGTGCCGCAGGGGCGCGGGGAACTGTGCCCATGCACCCGGGCCGAAGGCGATGGTGTCGACGAACAGCTCGGCCGCCGCCGCGGACTCGCCCGCCTCCAGGAGCGCGCGCACCGGTCCCTGCCCCATCGTGATGCCCTCGACGATCGGCCGCAGGTCCGGATCGTCGCGCAGCAGCTCGATGCCCGGCGGCTCGTGCACGGCGATCCCCCGGAGCAGTTCGGGCCGGCTCGCGGCCAGCCGAAGGGTGATCAGCGAGCCGTACGAGTTGCCGCAGACGAAGGCCGGGCCGAGATCCAAAACTTCGATCAGCCCGGCCAGGTCCGCCACGTCCTCGTGCACGGAGCCCTGGGACGGCGGATCCTCGCTGCGGCTGTGCCCGCGCCGGTCGTACGAGACCACGGTGCAGCGCTCGGCCAGCCCCGGTGCGACCCGAGCCCAGCCGTCGGCGTCACCCCACGAACCGTGGACCAGGACGACGCTCGGCCCCGTCCCCTGGATCTCGCAGTACAGCGACACACCGTTCACGCCGACGTTGGCCATCTCGCGCCTCCATGTTGCTCCAGGCCACCTCACCACCTCGGCGGCGGATGGGGCGACCGCCGGACCGCCATTCGGCGCAACGGCGGACGGCGTTCGTCGGGCGAATGGTGGGGCGAATCGTGCGGCCACCGCACCGAGGTCCCGGCCGGTCCGACAGTCGGACGGCGCGCGCGTCCGTGGCCGAACCGCCCGACACCCGGGCGATCTCCCGGGCGCGCGAGGACGCACCTGCCACGAATCGATCCGGGCCACCGCTTCCGCGAGTTGGGCGCCGGAGCCGATCGAGGCCGGTGTCGTGACCGGATGGCACCGGCGCCGACCCCGGATCGTCAGGGATCGGGCAACCAGGGCCGGCGGGTGGCGAGTTGGGGTGGGGGAGGGCGTGGTTTGGTGGTGTTTCGGGGCGAAATGACGACCCGGTCGATGTTTGGGTCGCGTGGTGGGGGTGTATCGGGTGGCGGATGAGCCGGATTCCGTCCGGAGTGTGGGATTCCGGGGTTGTTCGCCGTGGGCGAAGGGTTCGGGGCTGCTGGGTGGGTATCGAAGTAGCAGGTGATGCCCTTTGAGCGCACCGCGGCCACTGCGCCGGAAGTCGGAATCGACCAGGAGGACGTGGCCATGACGCGGATCAGGATCGTCAAACGCCCCGTTTCCCCGCGGCCGCAGCCGCCGGTGGACTTGCGGACGCCTTCCGGGCGTCCGTTGCCGTACTGAGGCCCGTCGGGGCTCACCCTCCCGTCCGGCCCGGGCGGACGACGCGTCGGGTCGTGGGAGCGGATGTTCCATCGCAACTTCGGATTCGGGTAGCCAAGTGTCCGGATCCGCAGGTGAGTTGACCCTCGTGGTCGTGCAAGGTTCGTTGGCTGTACCCGAGTTGTCCGGCCGGGCTCCTCGCGAACGGACCGTGCGCGACCACGCGTTCGTGCGCGCAATCGCGGCGGGGTCCGGCTTGACGATCCGGCCGCCCCGACAGCCTTCGACGACGTCGACTGCCTGATCATGGCCGGCCTCGCGCCCCGCCCCTGACCGTCGCCGTGTCGACGGTCGTTGCCCCGACGGTTCGCCGCGCCGCGGCGGGTCCGCGACCGCGTCGGGTGCATGAGCACGGCAGGTCCGTGACCGATTTCGATCGCCGTCGATCGAATGGACAACTGTTCGATCGAACGGAATGCGGGATGTTACTTGTCGGGTAAACCGCGACAGATCCGGCGATCGGTACGAAGCTGTGCGCGTATCTGCCGTACGGCCCGGCAATCGGGTGATCCGCTCTCGTGAAGAGGTGGAAGGTCATGGCAGCAAGGAATCCCACTCGGATCCTCGACGATCTCGTTCAGGGGAAGGGAAGGGGCGCGGCCGTTCAACGAAAGATGGCCGCGAACAAGGACGGCAACTGGCTGTTGGCGATTGTGTTGCACAGCTTCGCCAAGGTCGCCGACGGCGCTCGGCTGACGGACCTGGAGGCCGGCATCGTCGACGCGTTCAAGAAGAACGGGTTCAGCGACGAGGAGATCCGGCAGCACGGCGAGACCGAGAAGCGCATGCCGCAGTCGCTGCGGAATCAGATCTTCCCGGCGCGGTTCGCGCAGTTGGACGTCAAGCAGAACTACGCGGCGGCCGACCTCGCGCGCGACGCGCGGGAGATCACCCGGGCGGTCCTGGCCCGGCCCAACGTAACCAACGTCGATGTCGCGGCCATCCACGCCGGCCGGGCGCGGCTGCAGGACTTCACGATGCCCGCGCGCGAGGTACTGCGCGAACACGGCTCGGCGATGCTGGTCGCGACCGAGGCCGGGGCCGCTCCCGCGGGCGCCCGATTCACCATCAAGGCCGTGTCGTTCCGGTGCGTCGACCGGGCGACCGACAGCATCTTCGGCCCGTCCAACGAGCCCTACTGGATCTTCGGATCGCTCGGTTCGGGGATCACCGTCACCACGCGCAGCCAGGTGTTCGGTGATGTGGACAGCGGTGAGACCCGCACCTTCGGCTCCTCCGAAGGCTGTGTCTGGGGCCAGAACTGCGCACCGCAGGCGCTGCCCCAAGGCGAGATCGGTTCGCTGGTCTCGCTGTTCGAGCACGACGAGGGCGACACCGCCAAGATCAAGGCCGGCTTCGCCGCGGCGTTCGCGGCGGCATCGGGCATCCTGGTCGCGAGCGGCGTGGCCGCGTGGGTCGGCGCGGTCGTCGCGGGCCTGGGCGGCGTACTCCAGTGGCTGCTGACCTTCCTGGACGACGACCACATCGCGGACAACACATTCGTGTTCACCGGCAGCGTCGTGGCCAAGCAGGTCCCGAACGTCGGCTCGACGATGGATATCATCCGCCGGTTCAGCGACGGCGACGCCGACTACACGCTGACGCTCAGGATCACCCGGGTCTCCTGACCCGACGCGGACCGGTCCACCCGGGCCCCACCGGCCCGACCCGGTCGCGATCGCCCCCGTCCGCGGCGCGCCCCCCGCGCCGCGGCCGGGGGCCTTCGCGTTCGGGGGCCTTTCCGTTCGGGGCCTTCGCGGTCGGGAGGCAGGCCCCGGCGGGCGTTGATCGAACGGGCATCGGACGTTGATCGACGCGCGTGACACTGACGCGTCCCTGCGGCCCCGGCCGCACCGTCGTCCCCGAAGGAACCGCGCCATGCCCGTCGCCCCCGAGGCCGCCGTACCGTCCCCGCTCCTGCGCTTCACCGGAATCCGCCTCGTGCACACCGCGCTGCGCCGCGACCTCGCCCCGATGCCCGGGCGGATCCGCTCGCCGCACGGCGACGGCCGCGCGGCCGGGACCGACGTCCTGGCCCAATGGCGGCTGGTCGCCCGGATCCTGATGGCCCATCACGAGTACGAGGACACCCACCTGTGGCCCGTGCTGCGCGCGTGCCGGCCCGAGCTGCGGCTGCTGCTCAACCGCCTGGAGGCCGACCACCACCGGCTCGACCACGACCTCGGCGTCGTCACCGCGATGATCGGCGGCCTCGCCCACGACCCCGAGCGCGCCTGGATGGTGGCCGCCGCCGTCGAGGCCGTGATCGAGACCATCGACGCGCACCTGCGGGTGGAGGAGGTCCAGGTGCTGCCCGAACTGGCCGCCGTCGTCGAGGCCGGCGGGCACATCGGCACTCTCGGCGCGTCGCTCGCCGCGATCGACGCGGCGGACGTGTTCGACACCGGCGGCCGCGCACCGGCCGACGCGATCACCTGGCTGCTCGACGGCATCGCCGGCGCCGGCGACCCGGGCGGCACGCACGGCGGCGCCGGCCGCCCGACCGACCCGACACCGGGACCGTTCCCCGGCCCGCGCACGGCTTGACCGGCTTGACCGGCTCTATGCCGGCGGTCCGAGCGGAGGATTCGATTCCTCTCTACTCTGGACCTGATGACGAATCGCCGCCGATATGGCCCATGATGATGGTCGCCCGTGGAGTTTGGTGGGGTGTGTGCCGGTCGTCCCCGGCACGCGTGTCATGCTGTGCCGTCCATGTTCTGCCGATCGGGGAACGGCGGCCGTCCCGGGGGGATATCGATGAAACCGGCCTTGAACCTGGCCTTCCTCGTGGAAGAGCACTACCGCCACGACGGCATGCCGCTCGACGTCGTGCGACAGCTCGCCGCGTGGGGCCATCGCGTCGACATCGTGCGCCCCGGCAGCTCGCTGATCGAGCTGTCCGACCTGATCCGCGCCGGCTCGCATGACGCCTGGGTGCTCAAGACGGTCTCCGGCGGTCCGGGCCTGAGCATGCTGGAGGCGGCGGCCGCGCTCGGGCTCACCACGATCAACGACGCGCGCTCGATCCGATCCGTACGGGACAAGGCCGTTGCCGCGGTGATCGCGCGCGCGCACGGGCTCCCGATGCCGGTCACCTATTTCGCCGCGGTGCCGGAACTGCTCGACGCGATCCCGGCCGACCGCTACCCGCTCGTCGTGAAGCCGGCCGCCGGCAGCTCGGGGCGCGGAGTGCACCTGGTGTCCTCGCCCGACCAGCTCGTCCGACTCGGCGCCCAACTGGTGGGTGAGGGCGCGTTGTTGGCGCAGGCGTACGTGCCCAACACGGGCATCGACCTCAAGGTGTACAGCGTCTGCGGCGAACTGCACGCCACCGTGCGGCGCTCGCCGCTGCACCCCGACCAGCCGGTGCGCGATAGCAAGGTGCCGCTGCCCGGCGGCACGGCCGCGCTCATGCAGCGGATCGGCGCGGCGTTCGGGCTCGACCTGTTCGGCGTCGACATCATCGAGGGGCCGGACGGTCCGATGGTCGTCGACATCAACGACTTCCCCAGTTTTCGCTGCGTGCCCGACGGCGTCGCGCGGGTGGCCCGCGCGGTGCTCGACCTGGCCGGAGCCGGCAGCGGCAGCCGGACGCCGCTGCGCCCCCGGACCGTGGTGGGACCGTCGCGGTCGGGTACGAGTGCGATCGTCGACGCCGCGCCGGCCGCGTTCGTCGGCTGACGGGGCGCGTGCGCACGTGCGGATCTGCTTCGTCACCGACCGACCCGACCACCCGCTCCTCGCGGACGCCCGCACCCTCCTGACGCCGCGTCACGAGGTCACCGTGCTCGACCCGGACGGCGACCTCGACAGTGCGCCGGTCGCCGCCGACGTCTACCTGCTCAAGGCGCGGACCCCGAAGGCGCTCGCGTTCGCCGCGCGGGCCGAGCGCCGCGGCGCACGCGTGCTCAACTCGGCGTCGGCCACGCGCGCGTGCCAGGACCGGGTCCGGATGGCCGAGATCGCGTGGGCGGCCGGCCTGCCGTTCCCGGCCACGCACGCGTTCGGGTCACCGGCCCGGCTGCTGGCGACCGGGCCGGCGTACCCGCTCATGGTCAAGAGCCGGCACAGCCGCCGGCACGACCTCGTCGCGCGCGTGGACGACATCGACGCGCTGCGCGCGACGGCCGGGGAATGGCCCGACGAGCCGATCGTGGCCCAGGAGTTCGTCGACAACGGCGGTTGGGACCACAAGCTGTGGGTGGTCGACGGCCACGTCTTCGCCGGTCTGCGCCGCACCGCGCTCGACGGCCCCGCCGAGACCAAGCCGATCGCGGCCGAGGACCTGCCGCCCGGCTGGGCCGCGCTCGCCCGCCGGGTCGGCGCGGCCTTCGGCCTGGCCGTGTACGGCGTGGACATCCTGGAGGTCGAGGGCCGCCCGTCGATCATCGACGTCAACGCCTTCCCGGGCATGCGCGGCATGACCGGAGCCCCAACGGCCTTGGCCGAATTGGCCGTTCGGGCCGGCGAGAGCACCGGGCCGCGATCGCGGGCCGGGGTGCGGACGAACGACTCGATGCGGACGGGCCGGCCCCGATAGCGGGCGGTCGTCGAAGTCGGTGCCACGCCGGTGCGGCGCGGGGCTCAGCCGGCCTTGGGAAGGTAGCGCTCCAGGTCGGTGAGGACGCGGTCGGCGGCGCCGTAGCCGGTGCCGACCATCCAATACTCGTCGTCCACCTCGTGGGCCCTGTTCGCCTGGACGGCCTTGAGGGTCTTCCACAGCGGGCCGCCGAAGAACGGCCGGGCGGCCGCTACAACGGTGTCTTCCGGGGTTGCCCCGGCACCACCATCGGGGCACCCGTGACCGGGCACGGGATCACCACGCACGCGAGCCCGAACACGTCGCGCACCAGGTCGGCCGTGACGATCTCGGCGGGGGTGCCCTGCGCGACGATCGAGCCGTCGCGCATCGCGATCAGGTGGTCGGCGTAGCGGCAGGCCTGGTTGAGGTCGTGCAGGACGGCGACCACGGTCCGCTCGCGCGTGGTGTTCAGTTCGCGGATCAGGTCGAGCACCTCGACCTGGTGGGATATGTCCAGGAACGTGGTCGGTTCGTCGAGCAGCAGGATGCCGGTGCCCTGCGCGAGCGCCATCGCGATCCACACCCGCTGCCGCTGCCCGCCGGAGAGTTCGTCGACGAAGCGGTCCGAGAGGTCGACCACGTCGGTGCGCCGCATCGCGTCCGCGACGACGTCCTCGTCCTCGTCGGACCACTGCTGCCACCAGCGCTGGTACGGCTGTCGCCCGCGCGCCACGAGGTCGGCCACGGTGATCCCCTCGGGCGGGACCGGGCTCTGCGGCAGCACGCCGATCCGCCGGGCGATCTCGCGGGTGGGCAGGTCGCGCAGCGCCGCGCCGTCGAGCAGGACGGTGCCGGCCACCGGCTTGAGCAGTCGGCCGAGCGAGCGCAACAGGGTGGACTTGCCGCACGCGTTGGGGCCGACCACGACGGTGACCTTGCCGGCCGGGACGTCCAGGTCCAGGTCGCGCACCACGATGCGGTCGTCGTACCCGAGGGTCAGCTCCCGGGCGCCGAGCTGATGGGTGGTCACGAGGCGCCTCCGGAACGGGAACGGGTCAACATCCACAGCAGGTACGGGCCGCCGACGGCCGCGGTCAGCACGCCCACCGGCAACTCGGAGTTCGGGATCAGCATCCGCGCGCCGATGTCGGCGACGACCACGATCAGCGCGCCGAGCAGGGCCGAACACACCAGTGGCGCCTGGGGGGTTCGGGTCAGTCGCCGGGCGACCTGCGGCGCGACCAGTGCGACGAAGTCCACCGGCCCGGCGGCCCCGGTGGCCACCGACGCCAGCAGCACGCCGACCACGACCAGGCCGAGCCGGATCCTGCCCAGCCGAATGCCCAGCGCGATCGCGGTGTCGTCGTCGAACCCGGCCGAACGCGCCGCGCGCGCCGCCCACACGATCGCGGGCGTGAGCGCGATCAACACCCAGAACAGCGGCTCGGCCTGGGTCCAGCCACGCCCGTTCAGACTGCCCGACATCCACACCTTGGCCTGCTGGGCCAAGGTGATGTCGGCCTTGGTCAGGAGCAGGTTGGTGACCGAGTACAGGGCCACCGAGATGCCGACGCCGATCAGCACGAACCGTTGCGCGCTCAGGCCGTTGCGCCAGGCCAGCGCGTACACCAGGAAGGCCGCGACGGTGCCGCCGGCGACCGCGGTGAGCGGGGTCGCGGTCGGTCCGCCGAGGCCGAAGACCAGCCCGAACACGACTGCCGCGGCCGCGCCGTGCGAGACGCCGATGACGTCGGGGCTGGCGAGCGGATTGCGGGCCACCGTCTGGATCAGCGCGCCGGCGATCCCGAAGGCCAGGCCGACCAGGAGGCCGACCGTCGCGCGGGGCAGTCGCAGCGTCTCGACCACGATGCTGTCGTCGACGCCGAACAGCACCTTGAGCACGTCGCCGGGCAGGATGAAGCGCACGCCCACGCACAGGCTGAGCAGGAAGCCCGCCGCGAGCAGCACGGCCAGCACGCTCGCCACCACCGTCGAGCGGCGGTGCAGCAGGAACGAGAAGCGCGGGCGACGGACCAGGGCGTGGCCGTAGGGGCGGTAGCTCATCCGGCCACCACCGGCCTGCGGCGCACGAGCGCGACCAGGATCGGCACCCCGATCAGTGCCGTCATCGCGCCCACCTCGACCTCGGAGGGCGGGAAGATCACCCGGCCCAGTACGTCCGCTACCAGCAACAGGACCGGCGCCAGCAGCGCGGACATCGCGAGCACCCAGCGGTGGTCGGTGCCGACCAGGGCGCGCGCGGCGTGCGGAACGGCCAGGCCGACGAACGAGATCGGGCCGGTGGCGGCCACCGCGACGCCGGTCAGCACGGTCGCGCCGAGCCCGCCGATCACCCGGATCCGGTTCACCTTGTGGCCGAGCCCCTTGGCCACGTCGTCGCCGAGCGCCAGCGCGTCCAGGCCGCGCGCGGCGCTCGCCACCAGGGCCGCGCCCACGCACACGAACGGCAGCATCTGCCAGGCCACGTCGTCGGTTCGTCCGGCCAACGAGCCGACGAGCCAGAACCGGTACTGGTCGAGCGTGCCCTGATCGGTCGTCAGGACCATCGTGATCACCGCGCCCAGGGTGGCCGCGAGGGCCTGCCCCGACAGCGCGAGCTTGACCGGGGTGGCGCCGCCGCGTCCGCGCGCGGCCACCGCGTACACCAGCACCCCCGTACACAACGCGCCGGCGAAGCCGAACCACACGTAGCCGGTCAGGGTGGTCACCCCGAACACCGTGATCGCGGTGACCACGCCGGTCGCGGCGCCGGTGCTGATGCCCAGGATGCCCGGCTCCGCGATCGGATTGCGGGTCAGCCCCTGCATGCACGCGCCGGCGATCCCGAGCGACGCGCCCACCAGGAGCGCGACGAAGGTGCGGGGCAGCCGCATCGAGTTCACCACGATCGCGTCGGTGGAATCCCCACCGTGGACGAGCGCGTCGAAGACGACCGTCGGTGAAATGGCTCGGCTGCCCACGGCGAGACTGAGCAGACACGCGGCGACCAGCACGAGCGCGACCGAGACCAGACACAAGGTCCGGCGCGCCGTCGTGCGGCCCCGCGTCAGAGGGACGTTCACTGAAGCAGGTTAGGTTGGCCTAATACGCTCGACGAAGGCGGGGTGCCCACCTCACGCAGGGTCGCCGGGCGACTCCACCGCCTCCACCGACTGCGCCGACTGCGCCCGCGGGCCGGGCGCCGGCGCGTCGACGACATCGCGCTTCTCGTCCCCCCGCCGATCGTGTTCGCGATCGGTGTCGTGGTCGCGCCGCGGATCCGCGAGCATGACCCCGACCGATACGCGACCCCGACCACGGTCGACGCCGAACGGATCCGATCCCTTGATCTACGGAGTGAGCACCATGACCACGACCCTGTTCCGGGGCACCATCCGCACCGGCGCGGGCGACACCACCGCGCTGGCGATCCGGGACGGGCACGTGGTCGCGCTCGGCGCCGACGCGCTCGCGTTGGACGCGGACGAGATCGTCGAACTCGGGGACGGACTGCTGCTGCCGGCCTTCGGCGACGGACACGCGCATCCCCTCTTCGGCGGGCTCGAATACTTCGGGCCGCAGGTCAAGGGGTTGGCGAGCGTCGAGGCGATCGGGGCCGAGGTGGGCCGATGGGCGGCCGCGCACCCGGACGAGGACTGGATCGTCGGCGCCAGTTACGACCCGACGCTGGTCCCGGACGGCGAGTTCGACGCGCGATGGCTGGACGCGGCGGTGGCCGATCGGCCGGTCGTCCTGCGGGCGTACGACTATCACACGGTGTGGTGCAACACCGAGGCGCTGCGCCGGGCCGGGATCACCGACGCCACGCCACAGCCGCGGCTCGGCCGGGTGGTGCGGCGGCCGGACGGGTCGGCGATGGGGACGCTGCGCGAGTGGCACGCGTGCGACCTCGTGCTCGACCGGGTGCCCGGGCGGCCGGTGGACGAACTGGTCGAGGCGCTACGGGTGGCCGGCTCCGCCTTCGCGCGCGCGGGCGTGACGTGGGTTCAGGACGCGTGGGTGGAACCGGAGATGGTGACGCCGTACATCGAGGCGGCGCGGCGCGGGGTGTTGGCGTTCCGGGCCAACCTCGCGTTTCGCGCCGACCCGGATCGATGGCTCGGGCAGCGCGCCGAGTTCGTCGCCGCGCGGGCGCGGGTCGTGGCCGAGGGCGGGTCGCTGTTGTCGGCGCGGACGGTGAAGTTCTTCGCCGACGGCGTGATCGAGGGCGGCACGGCCGCGATGTTGGCGCCGTACTGCGACGCGCCGCACAGTTGCGGCATGCCGGTGTGGCCGCCGGCCGCGCTCGCGGCGGCGGTCACGGCGTTCGACGCCGACGGGTTCCAGGTGCACATCCACGCGATCGGCGACGCGGGGGTACGGGCCGCGCTGGACGCGATCGAGGCCGCCGCCGCGGTCAATCCGGCGTGGGACCGGCGACCGGTGATCGCGCACGTGCAGATCGTCGACCCGGCCGACCTCGCGCGCTTCGAACGGCTCGGTGTGATCGCCAACTTCGAGCCGCTGTGGGCCCAACTGGACCCACTCCAGACGGAGTTGTCGATACCCAGGGTGGGCGAGAAGCGGGGTGCGCTCCAGTATCCGATGCGCGGCCTGGTCGACTCCGGCGCGCCGGTGTCGTTCGGCAGCGACTGGCCGGTGAGTTCGCACCAGCCGCTCGAAGGCATCCAAGTCGCGGTCACCCGACGCACGTTCGAGGGCACGCCGGACGAAGGATGGATCCCGCACGAGCGGCTGACGATGGATCAGGCGCTGGACGCCTACACGAGCGGCGTCGCGTATCAGGCGTTCGCGGACGACCGGCGCGTGCCGGCCGTCGGCAGCCCGGCCGACCTGGTGTGGCTGAGCGCGGACCCGCGCACGGTCGATCCGATGGCGGTGCGGCAGATCGCGGTCGAGGCGACGTGGTTGGGCGGGCAACGTACGCACTGATTATATGTATTTGACAGGTGAGATGACTCTTCCGAGTGAATTCGTGCGGTAATCGAGCAAAAGCTGCCGATCGCGCGGAAAAATCGTCTCCATGAGCGCATGGGGTCGGGCGCGCCGGTGGGGGTGCGTGGTCGGGGCGGGGGCTCTGCTCGCCGCTCCGGCCGGTGCCGCGTGGGCGGGATCGACCGGGTCGGGCGGCAATGGCCGGCCGCCCGGCACGAAGGTGGACGTGTGCGTGTCGATCGGCGGCGCCCCGGGGGCGGTCGTCACCATCGAGGTGACCACCGTGACGGGGCCGCCGACCCACGGGATCGGGCTTGACGTCGACTTCCGGTTGGTGCACCACGGGCCGTGCCGGCCGACGCCGAAACCGTCGCCGAAACCCACGCCGACCCCCACCAGGCCCAAGCCGACCCCGACGCCCACGCGAGCACCGAGCACGCCGCCGCCGAAGGCCACTCCCAAGCCGATGCCGGTGCGGACCACGCCGCCGGCGGTCCGGCCCACCCCCGTCGCGGTCGTCGTGCCCGAGCCGACGCCGCCGGCGCGGCCGACCCCGAAGCCGCCGAGCCCGCCGCCCACGAGCCCGCCGGTGGTGACACCGCCACCGGCCGTCGTGCGGCCCCCGGCGATCCGGCGCCCGCCGGCCCGCCCGCCGGAGACGGCACCGCCCGAGCGCAGTTCGTCGATGGTCACCACGACGTTGCTGATCACCGCGCCCGCGATCCTGGCCGGTGCCGCGCTCCGGCCCCGGGGCCAGGCCCGCTCCCGCGGTTCGAGTGGCTGATTCGGCAGAGCCCTCCGCTTCGCCTCCGCGACACCCGGCGGCCGTGCCCCGATCGTTCTCCCGGCCGCCGCTCCGGCCGCCGCACCGACTCTTCCCTCGCCTTCTTCCTCGACCCGGAGGTCATCCGTGTCCCATTGGGTTGTATTGGCACTCGCGATGGCCGCGGTGTGCACGGTCGTGCTCGCGGTGGTCGTGCTCAAGGAGCGCCGACTGCCGGACGACGACGACCCGTCGGCCACTCCGGACGTGCTCGAATACATGACGATGATGATCGGCGTCATCTACGCGATCGTGCTCGGGCTCGCGATCGCCGCCGTGTGGGAGGGCCGTGGCGCGGCCGAGGACGAGGTGCGGCGCGAGTCGCAGTCGTTGCACGAGGTCAGCGAACGGGTCCGGGTCTACTCGCCGCAGGCGCGCGACCGGATCCGCGCGGACGTCGACGCATACGTGAGGTTCGTGGTTCAGCACGAGTGGGACTACATGGCCGACAACGGCGAGCTGTCCAAGCGCGGCGACGAGCTGTTCGCCACGGTCCGCAACGGCGTCACCGACTACGTCCCGCAGACCGACCAGGAAGCGCAGATGTACCAGCCGATCCTGGACCAGGTCGCGATCGCGGACGACGCGCGGCAGGCCCGCGGCGGCCAGGCCGGGGCCTCGATGCCGGGGCTGGTGTGGTTCGGCCTGGTGATCGGGGCCATGGTCACGGTCGGGATGATCTTCACGCTGCAGATCCGCAGATCCGCCCCGGAGTTGATCGTGGCGGGCCTGTTCAGCGCGCTGATCGCGTTCTTGCTGTTCCTGATCTGGGATCTCGACGCGCCCTTCGGCCGGGGCATGACGGCGGCATCCGACCCGTTCGTGTCGTTGTTCCCGGGAGCCGGGTAGGGCCGTCCGGCCGGGGCGACCCCGGCCCCCCAGCGGCGCGCCCTGCCGAAGCGGCGAGGCCCTTGATAACGGGCCCATGATCCATCCCCGTCAACCGAGCCCCCATTACCCCACCGCCCCGAGCCCAAGCCGCCTCGGCCGAGAAGAGCCTTCTGGCCCGAGGCAGCTCGCTTTCGTTTCGGGTCAGCCCGTCGGCAGCGCCACACGGTCGTGCACCGCCTCCCGCTCGAAGGGGTCGAGCAGGCGGGCGGACCACACCCACCACGCGCACAGCATGGGGACGAGCACGATCGGCGCCACGCGGATCAGGCGCACGATGTGATGGCGCACCCGGCGTCCGGGGTGCCCGGGATCGGTCATCGGGTCAGCGTGGGCCCGATCGCGCGGGGGCCGCAAGGGGGTCGAACGCTTGTGGCGGGGTCGGGTCAGGAATCGGACGCGTCGTGGACGAGCAGCGCGATCTGGACCCGGTTGTTGAGGTCGAGCTTGGTCAACAGCCGTGACACGTACGCCTTGACGGTCGCCACGCTGATCGACAGCTCCTTGCCGATCTCCGCGTTGGTGTACCCCTTGCCGACCAGTGCGGCCACCCCGCGCTCGCCCTCGCTCAGCAGCGCCAGGGCCGCGCGGGCGCGGGCGCGGCGCGGGTCGACGCCGGCCGCCGCGACGTACGTCATCATCCGGCGCAGCACGTCGGGGGAGAGCATCGGCTCGCCCGAGGCCACCCGGCGGATCGCCTCGACGATGTCGCGCGGCGGGGTGTGCTTGAGCAGGAAGCCGCTCGCGCCCGCGCGCATCGCCTTGAGGATGTGGTCGTCGGTGTCGAAGGTCGTCATCACGATCACCTCCGGCGCCTCGGGGCGGGACCGCAGGGTCGCGGTCGCGGCGAGGCCGTCCACCCGGGGCATCCGGATGTCCATCAGCACCACGTCGGGCCGGTGCTCCTCGACGGCGCCGAGCACGTCGGCGCCGTCGGACACCTCGCCCACCACGCGCACGTCGGGCAGCCCGGACAGCATCATCGAGAGTCCGGCCCGGACCAGGGCGTCGTCGTCGACGACGAGGACCCGTACACAGCCGTCGGCAGTAGTCATTTGGCCAACGGTAGCCAGGCCCACAGGCGGAAGTCACCGTGCGCCGTGCGTCCGTGCTCGAGCCGGCCGCCGATCAGGGCGACCCGCTCGCGCAGGCCGATCAGCCCGGCGCCGGCGCCGGGGATGCCGCTGCCGGTGTGGCCGTGCGGCAGCCGGTTGACCACCTCGATCGCGAGCCCCTCGTCGGCGGCCGGCGCAACGCTCACGCGCACGTGGGCGCCCGGGGCGTGTTTGCGCGCGTTGGTCAGGCCCTCCTGGACGATCCGATAGGCGTGCCGGCCGGTTCGGCCGGACACCGACGGCAGGTCGGGCAGGTCGAGTTCGACGATTGCACCGGCCTGTCGGGACTCGTCGATCAGCGCGGGCAGATCGCCGAGGATCGGCTGCGGCCGCTCGGGCTCGTCGGCGTCGACCTCGTCGGAGTGGGCGCGCAGCACGCCGATCACCTCGCGCAGATCCTCCAACGCCTCGAACGCGCACTGTCGGATGACCTCGGCCGCCCGGGCCTCCTCGGGCGACGCGCCGGCCCGGTACTCCAGCGCGCCCGCGTGGATCGCCAGCAGCGAGATGCGGTGCGCGAGCACGTCGTGCATCTCGCGCGCGAGCCGCTCGCGCTCCAGGTGTCGGGCCTCCTCGACGCGCAGCCGCTGGCCCTCCTCGGCCTGGCGGGCGCGCTCGCGCCAGGACGCGGTCAACTGCCGCTGGGACCGGATCAGCATGCCGGTGGCCACGGCGGTCGTGTTCAGGAGCAGCATCCCGAGGACGCTCTCCCAGTAGGCGCGCGCAGACTCGGCGCCGACCCAGAAGGTGCCCGCGATCAGCGCCATTTGGGCGGCGGCGATCGACAACGTGACCCGCCAGGGCCGATGGATCGCGAGATTGAGCAGCACGACCGGACTGGATCCGGTGACGGCGGCCGAGAAGAACCCGGTGACCACCCAGACCACCGCGAGCGCGGTCGGCCTGCTCCGGCGCACCAGCAACAGCCCCGCCAGCATGACGCCGCCCAGGATCACCTCGATCGGCACGCTCGGCGGGTCGTTCTCTTCCTGGACCGCCGACGCGAGGATCACCGAGCCGAGCGTCAGCGCGCCGATCGCGTAGCCGACGTCGGCCGCCCACTCACGGACGGTGCGCGGAGGCCGCACCGCCGTGCGCTCGGGCGAGGGCGACTCCCGTACGGCACTATCTGGGCTGGTCCGGCGCTTGATCACAGCTCAGCCTAGGCAGCCCGATGCCCGATTCGGCAGTCGTCGGGAGTCGAGCCGTCCATCGACTTTGGTCGCCCGGGGCGCGACCTACGTCGAGCGGGGCGGCTCAGCCGATCTCGGAGAGGCAGTAGGTGCTTCCGTAGGTGGGGACGCCGTTGAGGGTCCAGTAGCTGGAGTACGTGTAGTCCGCGCCGCTGACGTTGTCGCACGGCCGACCGGACGTCGTGTACGGGTACACCCGCAGGACCTTGAAGTTGGCCTTGGGATCGGAGCACGAGACCGAGTCCAACTGCTCTTGGCTCCCACCGGTGTTGATCCGCCCGCTCAGGCACTCGCCCTTGTCGTACGCGGTCTTGGTGCTCGACGGCGTCGCGCTCGGACTGTAGTACGCGCTGCGGGTGGGCCGACCGGTGGCCGAGGCGCGCGCCGACGGGGTGTAGTCGTAGGTGGCCGTACTCGACGGCGACGTCGTCGCCCGCGCCGAGGTGGAGGCCGACGCGGTGCCGGACACCGCCGCCGAGCCGCTCGTCTTGTTCGTCTTGTCCCCGTTGCACCCGGCGACGACGGTCATGGCCAGCACGGCCGCGACACCGCCCACCAGCGCCCGCACACCGGCGGCGGACCCGTTCGCATGCCTCATGGCAGAACCCTTTCCGTGCCGCCTCCACAGGGCACCGAACGCCCGACCCGGCGACACCCCGCAACCCTGACGACACGCACCGCCGCGGGCAACCGAATCCCGCAAAACCAAGGGGTCTCCCTCACGCGGAGCCGCACTGGCCTGACATCGGCTGCTGTCGGACCGACAAGCCCGGTCCGACAGCCTCGGGCGCCACCCCCGGCATGTTCGGCCGGAGAATAGGAGCCACACGGACAGGGCCAGAGCGGAATCGGCAAAGACCCCCCTGCCAAACGATCTACACGCCGGACCGCCGCCCACCACCAGCACGAGTACGCCGGCAGCCCGTCACGCCAACCCCGCTGACCGGCACGTTCGAAGATGGCGAAGCTTCAATGTCGGTGGTTCCTAACGTACATGGCCCACATCGACCGTCTTGGCCGAAATCTCCCCGTTGCACGCGTTGCAGGTCCAGCGGGGAACCAGGGGTTCGCCGCAGGTGCGGTGGGTGATGCGGACGCCGGCGAGGCCGTCGGCGCTGAAGCGTTGTTCGGACCAGGCGATCAGGAAGGCGAAGGTGGGGAAGAAGTCGTGGCCCTTGGGGGTCAGTCGGTAGCCGGTGCGGCGGGCGCCTTCCTGGAGCGGGGTCTTGGTCAGGATGCCCTCGTCGGTGAGCAGGCCCAGCCGCGTGGTCAGGGTGTGCGGGGCGGTGTCGTGCATGACGCGCTGGAAGTCGCCGAAGCGGTGGATGCCCAGGAACGCGGCGGCCAGGATCGAGGTGGACGTGCGGTCCGCCAGCACGGCCGCCGCCGCGATCGGCGACGCGCCGCCGGTCGCCGCCGCCGAGCGGTGATAGCGCCGGCGCGGGTTCGTCGCCTCGGCCGGCACCGCCGGATCCCGCGCCGCCGCCGTGTCGCGCGCGCTCACCCCGATCGCCCCGCACGCCCCGCAGCCGAAGATCGGATCGAAGCCGTGTCCGCAGGTCAGATGCCGCGGCCGGACCCGGACCCGAAGCGGCGACGTCGGCGCCCACCGCCGGTCCCACGCGTTGATCGCCACGAACGCCGGCCACAGGTCCTCGCCCGCGTCGGTCAGCCGGTACACCTGGCGCGGGCCGTCCGCCGCCAGCACTCCGTCGGCCAGCAGGTCGCGCAGCCGCCGGGTCAGCACCGGATCCGAGATGGCCAGCGCCGCCTTGAGGTCGCCGAAGCGCACCGGGCCGGCCAGCGCCTCGCGCACGATCAGCAGATTCCACAGGTCGCCCATCACCAGCAGGCCGTGACCCAGCGATGTGGGGGTGGGAGTCGGGGCGGGCGCAGTCTCCATGGGCGAAGTATTCCCTCGGTCGCGGCGGGGCCGCCGGGTGGGGCGGCCGAGCTTGATCCGACTACTTCCACTCTAGAAGTATTCGACGCGTGGGGTTAGCCTCCGGAAGTAGGCGTGCGCCCTCGAAGCGAGTCTCCTGCGACCCCGGAGTTGCCATGAACAACTATGCAGGCACGGCCCTCAAGCCCGTCGAGGACGGTGAGGAGAACCCCTATCTGCTCGGTGTGTACGCGCCGGTCGTGGCTGAGATCACCGCAGACGATCTGGAAGTGATCGGGGAGATTCCGCGCGACCTGAACGGTGTCTACCTGCGCAACGGCCCGAACCGTCGGCACCCCGCGACCGGCCGCTACCACTGGTTCGACGGCGACGGCATGATCCACGGTCTGCACTTCGAGAACGGCCGTGCGCGCTATGTGAACCGCTGGGTGCGCACCGAGGCGTTCGACGCCGAGTCCCGGGCCGGGCACGGACTGTGGACCGGCGTCATGGAGGACCCCAAGGGCAACCCCTTCGGCAACGGGCACGGCCTGGGCCTGAAGGACTCCGCGAACACCGACGTCACGTTCTTCAACGGCAAGCTGCTCGCGACCTGGTACCTGTGCGGGACCCCACGTTCGCTGGACCCGCTGTCCCTGGAGACGCTCGGCCCCGAGACCTTCCTGGGCACGCTCACCGGCGACTTCATGGCGCATCCCAAGGTCGACGAGAGCACCGGCGAACTGTTCTGGTTCGACTACGGCCCCGAACCGCCCTACCTGCGCTACGGCGTCGTCGGCGCGGACGGCACGGTCGCGCACACCACGAACATCGAACTCCCGGGCCCGCGCCTGCCGCACGACATGGCGATCACCGAGAACCACGCGATCCTGATGGACCTGCCGCTGATCCAGAACCAGGAGGCCCGACACCAGGGCCGCTACAAACTGCACTTCGACCAGACGTTGCCGTCCCGCTTCGCGGTGCTCCCCAGACACGGCGACGGCTCACGGGTCCGATGGTTCGAGGCCGCGCCCGGGTACATCTATCACGTCGTCAACGCCTGGGAGGAGCCCGGCGAGATCGTCATGGACGTGTGCCGGGTCAAGGACCCGCACCACCAGCCGAAAATCGAGCACCCGCTCGCGCGGATGCTCGCCTACCTGCGCCTGGACGCCCAACTGTGGCGCTACCGCTTCGATCTGACGACGGGTCGCACCACCGAGGGACCGCGCGACGACGACAACACCGAGTTCCCCACGATCGACTCGCGCGTGGTCGGCAAGCGCAACCGCTACGCGTACAACGTGCACATCGCCCGCGAGGACACCCTGCTCTTCGACGGCATCGTGCGCTACGACCTGCACACCGGCGCACGCCAGGACCACCGCTTCGGCGCCGGACGCTGGGGCTCCGAGGCGCCGTTCGCCGCGCGCGACAACAGCACCGGCGAGGACGACGGCTACCTCGTGTCGTTCGTGACCGACGAGCGCGAGGGCCGCTCCGAGGTCGTCGTCCTGGACGCGGCGGACCTCGACGCCGGGCCCGTGTGCCGGGTCCTGCTGCCGACCCGGGTGCCGGTCGGCTTCCACGCCACCTGGGTGCGCGCCGACCAGCTCGGAGGCCGGGGATGAGACTGCACACCGCCGAGCGGGCCGCGCTGTACGCGCCGTGGTGGGGCGGCCCGACCTGGGACGAGCTGTTCCGGGCCCGGGTCGCCGAACGTCCGGACCGGACCGCGATCGTGGACCCCGCCAACCGCACCGCACTCATGGACGGCGCCCCCAGGCGTCTGACCTGGGCCGAACTGGACGCCTACGTGGACGCGTTGGCCGCCGTGCTGTTGGATCGCGGCGTCGTGCGCGACACCGTCGTCGGCGTGCAACTGCCCAACTCGGTGGAACTGGCCGCCGTCTACCTGGCGATCGCCCGGCTCGGCGCGATCGCCACGCCGTTCCCGGTCCAGTACCGCGAGTTCGAGCTGGAGGAGCTGGCTCGGATCGCGGACGTACGGGTGTTCGTGACCGCCACCCGGGCGGGGTCGTGGCCCGCGGCCGAGGTGATCGTCGGGCTTCCGCTGTCGGGGACGCGCGCGGTGCTCGCCTTCGGCGACGACGTGCCCGAGGGCGTCACCGCGTTGGACGCCGCGTGCGAGAAGGCCTCGACCGTGCTCTTGACCCGCTACCTCGACGGGCTCGACGTCGGCCCCGGCGACTGCGTGACGATCTGTTGGACCTCCGGAACCGAGGCCGTGCCCAAGGGTGTTCCGCGCTGCCCCGACGACTGGGGACCGATGGCCGTCGGCAGCGTCGACGCCGCTACCCTGACCGGCGACGACGTGCTGCTCAACCCGTTCCCGATGGTCAACATGGCCGGGATCGCGGGGATGTTCCTGCCGTGGCTGATCACCGGCGCGGTGCTCGTGCAGCACCACCCCTTCGATCCGGCCGTGTTCCTGGGCCAGTTGGCGGCCGAGCGGGTCACGTACACGGTGGTGCCGCCCGCGCTGTTGACGATGCTCCTGCACCGCGAGGACCTGCCGCCGGGCGTGCTGTCCTCGCTACGCGTGATCGGTTCCGGATCGGCGCCGCTGACCGAGGAGATGACGGTCGGCTGGGCCGAGCGGTTCGGCATCGAGGTGATCAACTACTTCGGCTCCAACGAGGGCGCCAGCCTGGAGTCGGACCCGATCACCGTCCCCGACCACCGCGACCGCGCGCACTACTTCCCGCGCTTCGGCTCGCCCGACCACACCTGGCCCAACCGCGCCTCGCACGGCATGCGCAGCCGACTCGTCGACCTCGCCACGGAGACCGAGATCACCGAGGTCGGCGTGGCCGGCGAACTGCGACTCAAGGGCCCGGGCGTGTTCTCCGGGTACGTGACGCGTGATCAGCAGGCCCGCCGGGCCGCGTTCGACGACGACGGCTGGTTCCGGACCGGCGACATGTTCGCCTACGCGGCCGACGCGTCCGGCGACCCGCGCTGGCTGCGCTACGTCGATCGGGCCAAGGACATCGTCGTGCGCGGCGGAATGAACATCTCCGCCGCCGAGGTCGAGGGCCACCTGACGGCGCATCCGGCGATCGCCGAGGCCGCGATCGTCGCGGTGCCCGACGCGGTCCTCGGCGAACGCGCGTGCGCCGTCGTGGTGGCGGCGCCCGGCGGACGCGCCCCGACGCTGGACGAACTGACCCGGTTCCTGAGGGAGCGACACATCGCGGTGTACAAACTGCCCGAGCGCCTCGAAGTGGTCGACGCGCTGCCCCGCAACCCGGTCGGCAAGGTACGCAAGGCCGACCTGCGCGGCCGCTTCGCGTCGACCGACCCGGTGGAAGGAGTTCGATGACCACCCCCGCTCCCGCTCCCACCCCCACCCCCGGGATGGCGACCGCCATACCCGCGGCGCCCCCGATGTACATCCTCGGCGGCGCCCAGACCGACTTCGCCCGCAACTGGGCCAAGGAGGGCCTGGGCCTGATCGACCTCATGCGCGAGGCGAGCCTGGGCGCGCTGGCCGACGCCAAGGTGGACGCGCGCGCGGTCGAGGTCGTGCACGTGGGCAACCTCGCGGGCGAACTCTTCGCCGGCCAGGCGCACTTGGGCGGCCTGCTGGCGACCGCCGTGCCCGAACTCGCGGGCCGGCCGAGCATGCGGCACGAGGCCGCCTGCGCGTCCGGGAGCTGCGCGGTCCTGGCGGCCGGCGCCGACCTCCAGGCCGGCCGGTACGACCTCGCGCTCGTCGTCGGGGTCGAGCTGATGCGCAACGTGCCCGCGAACGAGGGCGCCGGGCACCTGGGCAGCGCCGCGTGGGTGGGCCACGAGGCGGTCGGCGCGCAGTTCCCGTGGCCGACCCTGTTCGCCGAGATCGCCGACGCGTACGACGCCCGATACGGCCTGGACCCCGCGCACCTGGGCGCGTTCTCGGCCGCGGCGTTCGCGAACGCCGCGCGCAACCCGCTCGCGCAGGCCCGCGACTGGGACTTCGCCGCGGCGGCCTTCACCGCCGACGACACGGCCAATCCGGTCGTCGCGGGCCGGCTGCGCCGCACCGACTGCGGCCGGATCACCGACGGCGCCGCCGCGCTCGTCCTCGCGTCGCCCGCCTGGGTCGCCGAACACGGCCCGGACCCGGCCGACCTGGCGTGCGTGCGCGGCTTCGGACATCGCACCGACACGCTGTCGCTGGCCGACAAGCTGGGCCGGACCGACGCGGCGATGTTCCCGCAGCTGGCGGGCGCGGTCGCGGACGCCTACCGCCGGGCCGGGCTCACCGGCCCCGACGAGCTGGACGTGGCCGAACTGCACGACTGCTTCAGTGTCACCGGACTGATCATGCTCGAACACCTGGGCGTGTGCGGCCCCGGGGACGCCGGCCGGCTGGTCGCCGAGGGCGCGTTCGGGCCCGGCGGCCGTCTCCCGGTCAACCCGGGCGGCGGACTGCTCGGCCTGGGCCACCCGGTCGGCGCCACCGGCGTGCGGATGGTGCTCGACGCCGCCCGCCAGGTCACCGGCCGGGCCGGCCCGATCCAGGTCGACGGCGCGCGTACCGCGCTCACCGTCAACGTGGGCGGCTCCTTCACGACGGTCGTCACCACCGTCGTCGGCCGGGGCGCGGACGCATGACCAACGACGCGTACATCCTCGACACCGTGCGCACCCCGCGCGGGAAGGCGTCGCCCCGCGGCGGCCTCGCCGGGGCGCCCGCGCTGACCCTGGTCGAACACGTGCTGGGCGCGCTGGTCGAGCGCACCGGGATCGATCCGGCCGCGGTGGAGGACGTGCTCCTCGGGTGCGCGGGCCAGGTCGACGAACAGGGCGGCAATCTCGCGCGCACCGCCGTGCTCACGCTCGGCTGGCCGGACACCGTCCCGGGCCAGACGATCAACCGGTTCTGCGCGTCCGGGATCGACGCGGTCGCGTCGGCCGCCGCGCTGGTCCGCTCCGGACAGGCCGACCTGGTGATCGCGGGCGGCGTCGAATCCTCGTCCCGGGTGCCGATGTTCGCCGATCGGGGGCCGTTGTGGACGGACGCGGCCGTGGTCGAGCGGATCGGCAGCGTGCACATGGGCATCGCGGCGGATGTGGTGGCCACCGAGGACGGCTACGAGCGCGCCGAGCTGGACGCGTACGGCGCCCGCACCCAGGAACGCGCCGCACGGGCGTGGGCCGAGGGCCGCTTCGCGGGCGCGGTCGTCCCGCTGCCCGGCGGCCTGGCCCACGACGAGCACGTGCGACCGGGCACACACATGGACGAACTCGCCAAGCTCGAACCGGCGTTCGCCGAGTTGGGCGCCAGCGGGCAGGACGCGCTCGCGCTGCGGCACCTGCCGCACCTGGGCGAGATCCGACACCTCCATACCCGCGGCACGGCGCCGTCGCTCGCCGACGGCGCGTGCGCGATGCTGATCGGCACGCTCGACCGCGCCGAGCGGTACGGCCTGTGGCCGGTGGCCCGGATCGTGTCCTCGGCGTCCGTCGGCACCGATCCGGTCCGGATGCTGACGGCGGGTCAGCGGGCGATATCGAAGGCGCTGCTTCGGGCCGGGCTCGCCCCGGGCGACCTGGACGTGGTCGAGTTCGCCGAGGCGTTCGCCGCGCTGTGCCTGAAGATCCAACGCGAACTCGGGTTCGGCGCCGACCGGTTCAACGTCAACGGCGGCACGATCGCGATGGGACACGCGTTCGGGGCCACCGGCGCGATCCTGGCCGGCGCGTGCGCGAGCGAACTCGCGTGCGCGGGCGGTCGATACGGCGTGGCCGCGGTCAGCGGCGCGGCGGGACTGGGTACTGCCGTGGTGATGGAGAGGGTGGCGTGAGCGAGTACGGGGCACACGGGTCGGAGTTGTCGGTCTCGCTCGGCCTGTGGCAGGACCGGCCGGCCGACGAGGCGCTCGCGACGGCGCGGCTCGCGGACGAACTCGGCTACGCCGAGCTGTGGATCGGCGAGATGGCGACGTACGACGCGTTCGCGCTGGCCACCGCGGTGGCGGCACGGACCGAGCGGATACCGCTGACCGTGGGGCCGCTCGCGGTGACGGTCCGGGACCCGGCGACGATCGCGATGGGCGTGGCGTCCGTGCGCGCTCTGACCGGTCGTCGGGTGGCGGCGGCGCTGGGGACCTCCTCGGCGGTGGTGGTGGAGGAGTGGCACGGGCGTTCCCGGGCGCGCGCGGGTACGGCGCTGGCCGAATCGGCCAGGCAGACCCGGGAGTTGCTGGACGGCGCCAGGTCGGCGGGGGACGGCGAGGTGGCCCGCTCGCGCGGCTACCGGCTGCGGTTGCCGGCCCCGGGGGCGGCCGGTCTGACCGTGGCCGCGTTCGGCCCGGCGGCCATTCGTACCGCGGCCCGGCACGCGGACCGCATGGTGCTGAACCTGATCTCCGCCGAGACCGCGGCCGACTTGATCGCCGACCTGGAACGGGCCGCGAAGGAGGCGGATCGGCCGCGGCCGCGGGTGGCCGCCTGGGTCTGCGCGGCGGTCGGCCCCGGAGCGGACGAGGGCGCGGAACAGTTGCGCCGCGGCCTGGTCGGCTACCTGGCCGCGCCCGGCTACGGCGAGATGTTCGCTCGCGCGGACTTCGCGGACCTGGTCGCGTACGCTCGGACGCGCCCGCATCCGCGGGACCTCCTCGCCGCCATCCCGCCGGAGGCGGTCGAGGTGGTCGGTATGGCCGGCACCGCGGAACACGCACGTGCGCGGATCGCGCAATACCGCGAAGCCGGCGTCGACGAGGTCGTCCTCGTCCCCGCCGCGACCCGGGCGGACCCCGCGGGTGAGTCCACCTTGCGAATCCTTGCAGGCGCATGACGACCAGGAGCGGCCTCAATCGCCGGCCGGGCTGGGTGGCCTCAAGCGCCGGCCGGGCTAAAAGGTGGCCTCAAGCGCCGGCCGGGCTATAAATAGCCCGTCCGGCGTTTGAGGACCCACGACGCAGAATCGCCACCGCCTTGTCACAAGCGCCGAACGCACGGGCAGTCTTCCCTACCGGGCCGCCTCCACACGGTGCGGTTCCGGAACCACCTGTACGGTCTTGCCGGCCTTGCGTGCGGCCGGGATCGACCACGCGAGCAGCCCCGCGAGCAGGCAGCCGACGCCCAGCATGCCGAAGCAGAACAGGTAGCCCGCGAGTTCGGGCGCCTGCGCGACGCCGGCCGCGCGCGCGGTGCCCGCGTCCACCAGGTTCGCGCTCAGGATCGCGCCCAGGACGGCCGTGCCGGTCGCCCCGCCCACCGTGCGCAGCACCGCGTTCATGCCGTTGGCCACGCCCGTCATGTCCGCCGGCACGTTGTCGTTGATCAGCGCGGGCATCGCCGAGAACGCCAGCCCCAGGCCGAAGCCGAACAGCACGCCGACCATCGAGAAGGCCCACCAGTGCCCGTGCAGCGGCAGCAGCAGCCCGAAGGCGGCACCACTGAGCAACGGGCCGAGCACGAGTGCGGGTTTGGGCCCGTACCGGTTGGTCATCCGAGCCGCGACCGGGGCCGCGGCGAGGTTGCCGATCGTGCCGGGCAGCATGATCAGACCCGCGATCAGGACCGACTTGCCGAAGCCGTACCCCAGTGCCGACGGCGCCTGGATGAACGGCGGGAACAGCAGCGAGGAGCCGTACATCGCCATGCCCGTGAACACCCCGGACAGGTTCGCGAGCAGCACCGGCCGGCGGGCCATCACCCGCAGGTCGACCAGCGGTTCGGGGTGGTGCAGCGCCCAGCCGATCCAGGCCCCGAACATCAGCACCGCCAGCACGAGTCCGCCGACCACGAGCGGGTCGCCCCACCCGGACCGGCTGCCCATGCTCACCGCCGCGAGCAGCGACGCCAGCCATCCGGACAGCGTCACCGCGCCCACGAGGTCGACCCGGCCCTGCCGCCGCTCGGCGGTGTCGGGCACGACCCGCCACACCATCAACATCGACAGCAGCGCGACCAGGGCCGAGAGCCAGAACAGCAGGTGGTAGTCCCAGCGGTCGGCGATCAGGCCGGTCATCACCGAGCCGAACGTGGCGCCCACGCTGATCGTCGCGCCGATCGTGGCGATGCTGCCCGCCGAACGCTCCTTCGGGAACTCGTCGCGCACCACGCTCAGCGCCAGCGGGACCACCCCGCCGCCCATGCCCTGGAGCACCCGGCCCGCGATCAGCATCACGTACGACGTCGTGCACGCGGCGAGGATCGAGCCGACCGCGACGGCCGCGAGCGCGTACAGGAGGAAGCGCTTGCGACCACGCAGATCACCGAGCCGACCGAGCAGCGGGGTGGCCACGGCGGACGCGAGCAGGTTGCCGGTGAGCACCCACGCGATCGCCGAGCTGGAGACGCCGAGCCGGTTCTGCAACTGCGGCAGGATCGGCGAGACCACGGTCTGCATGACCGCCATCGTGGTCGCGGAGAAGGACAGCGCGACCAGGATCATCGTCGGGCCGTGGCGCCTGGTCTCCTCGCGCGCGGCCCCGTTCGTGCCGGTGCTCATGCCGTCAGCGGCCGGTCCTGGACCCAGTCACAGTGCAGGGTGCGGGTCTCGATGCGCCAACCCTCGTCGGTACGCGCGAACGTGTCGAGGTAGCGGATCGACATGACCCGGTCGCGGCGCACCCCGCAGGACTCGTAGATGTGGTGCGCGGTGCAGTACGTCTCGGCGTTCGCGCGATCGCCGCCCGGCTCGAACGCGACGAGCTGATTGGCGATCAGATGCGTGGTGGCGAGGTAGCGTTCGAGGCTCGCGAGGGCCTTGGCGATCTCCTCCCGGCCGGTCCGCACGGCGGGCGGTTCGGTGGACCCGGGGTCGCGGTGGATCACCAGACGACCCTCGGGCGTGAACATCGAGGCGACGAGGTCGGGCTTGCGACGATCCGCGCCGTGCGCGTAGGTCTGCACCACATCGCGCAGTTCGCTGCGATCGCGAAGCTCTCGGAAGGCCCGCGACTCCTGGAATTCACGGAGGTCACGGAGCCCACCGGGTTCACCCGGATGGTGTCGAAAGGGCGAGTCCGCCTCGTCGTCGTGCATGTCCACCCTTTCACCTGCTGCCGTCTTCGCATGCTGGCAGCAGTTGGATGACACACGCAAGTTTGTCTGACGTCGTGTCAGTTACATCTCCCTCGCAACGAACACGACGTCGGGTTCCCCTCTGGGGACCGCGACCCGATGCACCGTCACCTGCGCGAATCGGCTCCGCAACCGGTCCGCGAAGGCCGGGCTCGCGCTCGCGCTCCAGAATGTCAGCACGCCCCCCGGCAGCAGTCGGGCGCGCAGCGCGTCGAGCCCGGCGTCGTCGTACAGCGACGCGTTGCCGTCGGTCACCGTCCACTCCGGACCGTTGTCGATGTCCAGACACAGCGCGTGGAACCGTTCGGGGGCGGCGTCCGGGCCGGTGACGGGGGAGCGCACCCACGCGACCAGATCGGCTGTGACCACGCTCACGCGCGGGTCGGTCAACGCGTGCCCGGAGAACGGCGCGAGTGGCCCGCGGCCCCACGCGACGACGTGCGGTTCGCGTTCGATCACCGTCACGTGCGCGACGCGCGGTTCGGTCAGCGCCTCGCGCAGGGTGAAGCCGACGCCCAGGCCGCCGACCAGGATCCGCAGCGCGGGCACGTCACCGAGCGCGTCGAGCGCGCTGCGCACGAGCAGTCGCTCCGATTCGCCCGCACGCGTATCCATCAGGAAGCAGCCGTTGCTGATGATCTCGTAGTGCTCGCCCGCACGTCGGAGGACGAGTTCGCCGTCCGCCGCCGGGACGCGTTCGATCTCGCGTGCGTCGGTGGTCGGATCGATCGTGTACATCGGTTCACTGACTCCTTGTCGCTTTATGGAGAACGGGTGTCGTCGTGTCGCCTTCTCGACCGCCCGGGTGCCGTGGGCAGCGGATGACGCACCGGATAACAGTGCCATCACGAAGCCGAGGATTTCCGATCCTGACGGTCCAAACGGTGACACGTGTCCAGTGGCACGCCTCGCCCACCTCAGCACTGTCGCCGGCCTTCCGGCCAGCGGTTTTCTCCACTTCGGTGACTCTTGCACCCTGTAGGACACCCCGTTAAGGTCCCGGCCATTGCTTCATGGCCCATTGACTGATGGCATGTCAGATCCAGTCGCAGGGACGCCTCGCAGGCGGAGCCCGGGGTGGGGCAAGCACACGACGAGAAACAGACGAGAACAACCGGAACACGACGAGAACCAGGCAGCAGCACGCAGCAGTACGCAGTGGTAGGCAGTCGTACGCAGTAGTAGGCAGCAGTAGTACGTGAGCGCGCACCGGGCACCTCTGCCCGGCCCGTGGAAACGAAGTGTCGGGAGGGCTGATGGCATCAACTTCCGCCGGGCGGCGTGGGACGCGCCGACGAGCGGCGGCCGGCTTGCTGGTCGTGCCGCTCCTTATGGCGGTCGGATGTAGCCGCTCGGGTGACGACGCGGTGGCCAAGGGCCCCGGGGCGACGGGCGGCAACTCGGGGGGCACCTCGCCCAAGGCCCCGGTCGGATCGGGCGGCCCCGCCGACTTCGGCACCCTCAAGGACGTCTGTGGCAAGGGCGACGGCAAGCCGCTCACCAAGAAGGCGGACCGCGGCGTCACCGACACCGAGATCTCGGTGACCGTGACCGGCGACCCGGGCGCGCCCGCGCAACCGGGTCTCGGCAAAGAGTTCTTCGAGATGGCCGAAGGCTTCACCAAGTGGTGCAACGGCCTCGGCGGCATCAACGGTCGCAAGATCAAGCTGACCAAGCGCGACGCCGCGCTCACCAACGTCGGCACGGTCATGACCGCGGCCTGCCAGAGCGACTTCATGGTCGTCGGCGGCGGCAACCCGTTCGACAACGACGGGGTCAAGGCGCGCGTCGGCTGCAAGCTCGGCGGCTTCCCGGCCTACGTGGTCGGCGAGGAGTCGGCCAAGTCGGAGCTCCAGGACCTCGCGGTCGGCCTGCCGGTCTCGACCACGGTCGTGGGCGCGTACAAGGCGGTCTTCGCGGCGCACCCCGACGTCAAGGCCAAGGTCGGCCTGCTCGGCCAGAACATGGCCTCGCTGCGGCCCTCGATGGTCCGCTACAAGGCGGGCGTCGAGGCCGCCGGCGGCACGGTCGTCTACAAGGAGGACGTCCAGGTCATCGCGCCCCCGTGGCGCCCGACGCTGGAGAAGATGAAGCAATCCGGGGTCGAGATGCTGATCACGACCTGGCTCGCGGTCGACTCGGCGGCGATGTTCCGCGAGATGGACGCGATGAACTGGCACCCCAAGGTCATCGTGAGCGATGCCTCGGCGTACAACCGGTACACGCTCGCCGCCGCCAAGAACTCGAAGATCCCCGACACCTACATCTACCCGACGTTCGTCCCGCAGTCGCTCGGCGACAAGAACCCCGCCGTGCAGAAGGCGCTGGAGATCCTGCACCTCGCCGATCCCGGCAAGGACCTGGAGTTCTTCCACATGTCGGGGATCAACTCCTGGCTGCTGTGGGCGAGCGCGGTCAAGGACTGCGGCTCCGAGGTCACCACCGAGTGCGTGCTGGCCAAGGGCAAGCGCGCGAACTGGGACGCGGGCGGCCTGTTCGCCCCGGGACCGATCGTCGAGACCAAGGACGTCCGCGCGTCGGACTGCTTCACGATGGTCAAGCCGACCGCCAAGGGCTTCGAGTACGACGCCGCGATGACCAAGCCGAACAAGAACGAGTTCTTCAACTGCGACCCGGCCAACGTGGTCGCCGTCGCGCCGGGGGCACCGCCCGCGCCCTCCACTTCGCCGAGCAGCGAGCCGCCGGGCACCCCGCCGCCGGCGGGCAACACCCCCACGAGCGCACCGCCGTCGACGGAGCCGCCGGGCGGAGGGGAACCGCCGCCGGCCGCGCCGCCGGAGGACGTGACCTGAGTACGACCCGACCGATCGCCCCACCCGAGCACCACACGCGGTACCGCACCCGGCACCGCGCGCACCACCGCTGAACCGTCGGCCGCACGACCCGGCCCGACCACGCGACACACCATCGGTCGCCCTTCCGTCCCGCACAGGGCGGGAGGGCGCCCCAGCGGCCCTGACGACCTGTCAGGAGCCGTGCCGCACCAGTCTCCGAGACCGATCGCCCCGCGACACGGCCCGGCCCGAACGGAGGGCGCGTGCACGAGTTCATCATCCTCACCATCAGCGGCCTGGTCACCGGCGGCATCTATGCCATCACCGCCGGCGGCCTGACCCTGACCTACACCACCACGGGCATCTTCAACTTCGCCCACGGTGTGACGGGCGCGCTCGCCGCGTTCACGTATTGGCAGTTGCACTTCGACTGGGGCTGGCCGGTCTGGCTGTCCATCGTCGTGGTGTTGGGCATCCTCGCTCCCGCTTTCGGGATCCTCCTGCACTTCGCGATCATGCGGCGACTGGAGGGCACGTCCGAGACGACCCGCCTGATGGTCACCGTCGCGGTGCTGCTGAGCCTGCTCGCCTCGGTCATGTGGATCTGGGATCCGCAGACCCCGCGCAACGTGGTGAGCTTCTTCCCCGGCGAGTCCGTCGACATGGGCGGCACCACCGTCTCCTACCACGACCTGATCACCCTGGCCGTCGCGCTGTTCGTCGCGGTCGGCCTGTGGATCCTGCTGCGCTCGACCCGCGCGGGCGTGGCGATGCGCGCGACCGTCGACGACCGCAACCTCGCGGTGCTCAACGGATCGCGCCCCGAGGTGCCCGGCATGCTGGCATGGGCGACCGGCACGATGCTCGCCGCGGTGGCGGGCATCCTGATCGCGCCCAAGCTCTCGTTCGCCGCGCTGCCGCTGACCCTGCTGATCGTCAACGCCTACGCCGCAGCCGTGATCGGCCGGCTCAACAGCCTGCCGTGGACGTTCGTCGGCGCGATGATCATCGGCCTGGTCACCGAGTACGGCAAGGGCTACCTCAGCGAGACCAGGTTCCCCACCGCGGGCCCCTACCTCGGCGGCCTCACCGACTCGATGCCGGTAGTGGTGCTGTTCGTGGCGATCCTGCTGCTGCCCACCTCCCGGTTGCGCGGCCACGCCTCCTCCCGCACCCGGGAGATCTCGCACCGGCCGACCTGGACCGGCTCGCTCGTCTTCGCCGGCCTGGTGATCGCGGGCGCCGTGGTCGCCGCCAACACCCTCGGCGCCGCCGACCTGTTCTCCAGCACCAAGATGTGGGGCTTCGCGATCATCGGCCTCTCGGTGATCCCGCTGGTGGGCTACGCCGGGAAGATGTCGCTGGCCCAACTCGGGTTCGCCGGCATCGGCGCGATCTGCGTGTCGCACCTGGGCTCCGGCGGCAACCCGCTCGGACTGCTGTGGGCCGCGCTCATCTGCGCCGCCATCGGCGTGCTGGTGGCGCTGCCCGCGCTGCGCCTGTCCGGCATCTATCTCGCGCTGGCCACCGCGGCCTTCGCGGTGCTGCTGGACCGCTGGATCTTCGGACTGCCCGCGTTCACCTGGGGCGACACCAGGATCGACCTGTTCAACAGCGGCACGCTCAACTTCGAGCGCTTCGACTGGCCCGGCATCGACATCTCCTCCGACAAGGCGTACTTCATCTTCGGCGCGGTCTTCTTCGCGCTGTCGTCGCTGGTCGTGGTGTGGATTCGGCGCGGCGAGTTCGGCCGCAGGCTGCTGGCGATGAAGGACAGCCCGGCGGCGTGCGCGACGATCGGCATGAACCACAAGCTGACCACGCTCACCGTGTTCGGCCTCTCCGCCGCGATGGCGGGAGTCGGCGGCGGCATCCTCGGCGGCGCGCTGGGCACCCTGTCGCCGGCCAACTTCGACTTCACCGCGGGCCTTTCGGTCCTGATGCTGATGGTGATCGCCGGGCTCACGTCCCCGGGGGCCGCGCTGTTCGCGGGCATCTTCCTGGGCACGCCGCTGATGACCAACCTCTTCCCCGACTACACCCAGCTCACCACGATCCTGATCGGCCTCAACGGGATCGCGCTGGGCAAGAACCCGAACGGCTTCATCGCCGCGAAGATTCGCCCCGAATGGGAACCCGCGCTCAAGCGACCGGCCGTCCTGGTCGGCAGCGCGGTCGCGCAAATCGCCCTGGTCGTCCTGCGATTCACCGACGTGATCGAGAACTGGACGTTCGTGCTCGGCATCCTGCTGGCCGTGATCGGCATTCCGGCGGCGCTGAAGATCGAGGTCATGCTCAAGGCGCCGCGGACCGTGCAGGAGCTGCCGGAGGGCCTGTCCGAGCAGCCCGAGGGCCTGGGCCTGAACGGCGGCCGGTTCAAGCCGGCCGACATCGAGGCGCTCGACAAGCTGATCGCGATGCCGTCGCTGCAAACGACCGTCGCGATGGCCGAGACACCGTCAACCACCCTGCCTGGAGCGCGTCATGGGGCTTGAGGTCGAGGGCGTCACGGTCCGCTTCGGCGGCCACACCGCCCTGAACAACGTCAACATCTGGGCCCACGAGGGCAAGGTCACCGGTCTGATCGGCCCCAACGGCGCCGGCAAGACCACGATCTTCAACGTGATCACCGGACTCCAGCCGCCGTCGTCGGGCCGGGTCAGGATGGACGGCCGCGACGTCAGCAAGCTCGCGCCCTACCGTCGGGCCCGGCTGGGGATGGCCCGGACGTTCCAGCGCCTGGAGCTCTTCGGGTCGCTGACCGTACGGGAGAACATCCAGGTCGCGGCCGCGCAGTACCGCCGGCTCAACCGCGGCACCAGGGAGACCCCGCAGGACACCTCCGCCCGGCTCCTGCACCGGCTCAACCTGACCCACATCGCGCACATCCGGGCCGACCAACTCCCCACCGGTCAAGGCCGGTTGGTCGAGTTGGCCCGGTCGCTGGCGTGCCGGCCCAAGATCCTGCTCCTGGACGAGCCCGCCTCGGGCCAGGACGACGAGGAGACCCGCGGCTTCGGGCAGCTGCTGCGCGAGATCGCCAACGACGGGGTCGCGGTGCTGCTGGTCGAGCACGACATGGACCTCGTGATGAACACCTGCGACGAACTGCACGTGCTTGACTTCGGCAAAAAAATCGCCAACGGTACGTGCGACGAGATCCGCACCAACGCGGCCGTACAGGCCGCGTACCTCGGTACCGCCGACGCCGCGGCGGCCGACGAAGTCCTGCAGGAGACCGTATGACCCTGAACGTGGCCGACACGCGGCCGACCGAGGAGCCGGGTACCCCGCCGCTGCTCGAACTGCGCGGCATCAGCGCCGCGTACGAGCAGGTCGAGGTGCTGCACAAGGTGGACCTCGCGGTCCCCACCGGCAAGGTGATGGCGGTTCTCGGCCCCAACGGCGCCGGCAAGACCACGATGCTCAAGGTGATCACCGGGCTGCACCAGCCCACCGGCGGGGACATTTACCTCGCCGGACGGTGCGTCACCGGGGCCGCTCCCGTGGACCTCGCGCGGATCGGCCTGTGCAGCATCCCGGAAGGCCGAGGGGTCTTCCCCAATCTCACCGTGTCCGAGAACCTGTGGATGGCGACCTACCGAGGAATCTCCCGCAAGGAGATCGAGGAGAAGGTCTTCCCGATCTTCCCTCGCCTCAAGGAACGCCGGACCCAGGCCGCGGGCACGATGTCGGGCGGCGAGCAGCAGATGCTGGCCGTCGCCCGGGCGATCGCCACCAACCCGGCCATCATCCTGCTGGACGAGCTGTCGATGGGCCTCGCGCCCCTCGTCGTCGACCAGTTGTACGACGTGGTCGGGAAGATCGCCGAGACCGGTGTCACCGTGCTCCTGGTCGAGCAGTTCGCGCGCACGGCACTCGCCGTCGCCGACCTCGCCGCGGTCATGAGCGGTGGCCGGATCCTTCAGGTCGGCACCCCGGACGAGATCGCCGGCGACCTGCACAGCGCCTACCTGGGCGGCTGATCGGACATGGCCGTCGGGTATGCATCAACCTCACGGCGACCCACGAGGTGACCACTTAATGAGTATGAACAGCGTGAACGCCGACGGGCACCCCGCACCCGCGGGCAACCCCGCCGGCGAGCCGCCGACGGTTCCGCAGGGGGTGCCGAGCGCCGGACCACCACCGGCGTTCGCACCGCGTCACGCGGCGCCCCCGGCGGCGAGCACACAGGACCGAACCCGGCAGTTCACCGCCGACGTCGGCAGCCTCAAGCTGCGCGCGCCCAAGACCATGCTCGACACCCAGCTGATGTGGCTGGGCGTCGGTCTCATGGGTCTGGGGATCGTGATGGGCGTCGGTGCCTACTTCATGTCCCACAACACGACGCTGATCCTGACCCAGAACGACGCGATCACCCTGGGCCTGGCGGCGATCCCGGTCTCGTTGCTGGGCTTCGCCCTCTTCATCCGCTACTCGTTGTCCACGTTCATGCGGTTCTGGCTGGCGCGTCTGATCGCCGCCCAGCAGGGACCGCAGGCCGCCCCGGCGGCCGCGGCGTACGGCGAGGACGCGACCGCGGTGCTCCCCTCCATTCCGGCGGGGCACTGAGACAGGCCGGTGAGAGGCCGGTGCGAAACCCTCCTCATCGGGCGGCGCGCGGTGGCATCCTGAAAGGGACGGCCGCCGCGCGCAGCACCCTTGAGGGGCAATCAGGTCATGAGCGACAACCCGCACACGGCGGACCCCGGTCCGGCCGATCCCCCCGCCCCCCGGGACGGAAAGCGCCTTCGTCTCGTCACGGCGGTGTGGGCCGTGCTCATGACGGTCGCGGTGGTCATGATCATCCTGATGCTGCGCAGCTAGTGCCGTGACCGGTGCCGTGACCGGCAGCGTGAGCGGGAACGCACGGGGTCGGGAGCCGTTCCCGGCCGCGCGGCGAGCGACACCGAACACGTGACACCGAACAGTGAAAGCGCACATGCGGCCGGCCGGTCCCGATCGGGACCGGCCGGCCGCATGTGCGCACCCCGTCAGATCGCGGGCGGCAGGTCCACCAGGGCCGACAGCGTGCTCCGGTGCCGGTCCGCCGTGCCCAGCAGCAGCGCCGACGCCATCGCCCGCTTGAGGTACAGGTGGGCCGGGTGCTCCCAGGTGAACCCGATGCCGCCGTGCAGCTGTACGCACTCCTCGGCGGTGCGCACCGCGACCTCGCCGCAGTACGCCTGCGCGAGCGCCGTGGCCACCGCGACGTCCGGCGAGTCCTCGGCCAGACACGCCGCCGCGTAGCGCGCCGCCGCCCGGGCCGCGGCGATGTCCGACCACAGGTCGGCCGCGCGATGGCGCAGCGCCTGGAACGAGCCGATCGGCCGCCCGAACTGGTGCCGCACCTTCAGGTAGGACACCGCCTCGTCCAACGCCTGCTGGGCCACGCCCAACTGCTCCGACGCCAGCAGCGCCGCGCCGTGCCGCAGCGCCGCCCCGAGCGCGGCCTCGGCCGTCTCCGGCCCGGCCAGCACGTCGGCCCGGACCTGATCCAGCGTCAACTCGCCCACCGGGCGCGTCGCGTCGAGCGAGGTCAGCCCGCGCCGGATCAGGTTCGCCGCGTCGCCCGCGACCAAGGCCAGATGCGGCGCGCCGTCCACGACCACCGGAACGACCAGCAGATCGGCCCGATCCGCGGCCAACACCCCGGTCACCGCACCGGTCAGCACCAGCCCGTCCGGGTCGAACGTGCCGGTCACCGACAGCGGGAAGGCCGCGCCCGGCCAGGTCGTCGCGGTCACCGCCAGGGTGCCGGTCCGGGTCCCGTCGGCGAGCGCGCGCAGCGCCGCGTCGCGCGCGGCGGAGGCCGGCGACGCCAACAGCGCCGACGTCGCGAGCACCGCGCTGGCCAGGAACGGCACCGGCGCGACCGCGCGGCCCAGCTCCTCCAGGGCCACCGCCGCCTCGCGCGGCCCGGCCCCCGCCCCGCCGAACTCCTCCGGGATCAGCAGCCCGGCCAGCCCCAACTCGGCCGCGACCGCCTTCCACAGGCCGTCGTCGTACGCCTCGTCCGTGTCGATCCGCGCGAGCACGTCGTGCCACGCGCATCGATCCCGCAACAGCTCGCGCAGCGTCGCGCGCAGCTCCTCCTCGATCTCGCCGTACAGCAGCGACGGAATACGGGGCTCGCTCACCGGGGCATCTCCTTCCACGGCACCTTGGTGTCGGTACGCGGTTCTCGCGGCAGGTCGAGCACCCGGTCCGCGATCACGTTGCGCAGCACCTCGGACGTGCCGCCCTCGATCGAATTGCCCTTGGCCCGCAGGTAGTAGTAGCCCGCGGCGCGCGCGCCCAGCGCGGCCTGGCCCAACTCGCTGCGGCGCATCGTCCAGTCGTCGTAGCCGAGCCCGTCCTCGCCGGTGAGCTCCAGCCACAACCGGGTGACGTCCTGGTTCAGGCGCGCGTACGCGATCTTGGCCGCCGAGCCCTCGGGGCCCGGCGCGCCGGCCGCGAGCTGCTGCCGGATCCGCTCGTTGCCCAGGCGCGCGACCTCGCACTCCACCCAGGCCCGCAACAGCCGGTCGTGCAGGCCGGGGGTGCGCAGCTCCGGCCGGTCCCGCCAGACCCGCGCGACCGCGCCGATCGCGTCCGCCTCGCGCGCGGACGCCGCGCCGCCGATCGCCACCCGCTCGTTCATCAGCGTCGTGTTCGACACCGCCCAGCCCTGGCCCACGTCCCCGGCCCGGTTCGCGTCCGGGATCCGCACGTCGGTCAGGAACACCTCGTTGAACTCGGCCTGCCCGGTGGCCTGGCGCAGCGGGCGCACCTCGACCCCCGGCGACGTCATGTCCAGGAAGAAGTAGGTCAGCCCCTGGTGCTTGGGCAGGTCCGGATCGGTCCGGGTGAGCAGCATCGCCCAGCGCGACTTGTGCGCGAGCGAGGTCCACACCTTCTGTCCGGTGACGATCCAGTCGCCGTCACCGTCGCGCACCGCGCGGGTGGCCAGCCCGGCCAGGTCGGAGCCCGCGCCCGGCTCGCTGAACAGCTGGCACCAGATCTCCTCGCCGGTCCACAGCGGACGCAGCAACCGGGCCTTGAGGTCCGCGCTGCCGTGCGCGGCGATCGTCGGCGCGCCCATCCCCAACCCGATCGGATTGCGGTACCCGCTGGCGGCCTTCGCGCCCGCCGCGACCAACTCGCTCTCGACGAGCTGTTGGAGCGCCCGCGAGGCGCCCAGTCCGCCGCACCCGGCCGGGAAGTGCACCCAGGCCAGCCCCGCGTCGAACCGATGGCCCAGGAACTCGATCGACTGCATCGTCGTCGGATCGTGGGCCGCGACCAGCTCGCGCACCCGTCGGCGAATGTCCTCCGCGTCGACCTCGCCCGTATTCGTCACCTTGTTCGGATCCGTCACGCCGCCCCGATCTGCCACAAGAGGTGTCTCCGTCCTCCGTCATGACGCCCTGTTCATCGATACCCGACACACCGTCGACAACCGGGCCACCTGGATGCTAGGCGCTGAACTCACCGGTAGGAAGCCCGCTCGGGGACCCCCCAAGCGGTGCGCTCAGGCGATATGTTCGTGCTCCCGTGTGAGATCGAGTACACGCCGGGACTTCAGCCGGGACCCGCCGGGTATCCGGGCGTCGCAGGGGGTGCAGTCCAGCAATGACCGCCGAAGAACTCGAGGCGGGTCTCGCCGCCGAGCTCGCCGCGGACGGGGAGTCGGTCACCGAAGCGCTGGACGCGTGGTCGGTGCGCGCCCCGATGCGGGTCTTCATCCACTACGGAGAACACGGCCTGGACCTCAGCTACGCCGAGGCCAAGCGCGCGACCGACACGATCGCCGGCAATTTGGAGCGGGCCGGGGTCCGGCGCGGCGATCGGGTGGGCGTGCACTGTCGCAGCGCGTACGCCGCCGCGTTGTGGATGTTCGGCATCTGGAAGGCCGGCGCGGTGTTCTGCCCGCTGGACCCCGAGGGGTTCGGCGATCTGCTCCTGGATCAGCTCGAGGCGACCCAGCCCGTGCTCGTGGTCACCGAGCGGGACCGGGTGCAGGCCCTGGAGGCGGTCCGCCCGCACCTGACCCGTCCGCCGCGGGTCACCGTGCACGACGCGGTGGGGCCGCGGCCGCCGCACGGTTTCCCGGAGATTCCGTACGCCGACTTCCTGGCCCGCGCGGTGCCGCCGGCGGTTCGGATCGACCCGGGCGAGGTCGGGATGATCGTGCACACGGCCGGGGTGACGGGGCGGCCCAAGGCCGCCGTGCTGCCGCACCGGTGGCTCGCGTCGTACACGCTGCTGCTGCGCCGGCTGACCACGCCCGACGACGTGGTGCACGTGGACCTGCCGCTGCACTCGGTCCAGGGCGCGTTCGCGGGGCTGGCCCGGGCGGCGTGGGCGGGCGCGAGCGTGTCGTTGTGGGACCGGTTCCACCCGGTCGAGTTCTGGCGCCGGGTGGTGGGCGCGGGGGCCAGCAGCGCGGTCCTGACCGAGGCGATGGTCGGGTGGCTGGCGAGCGTGCCCGAGGGGCGCGGCGAGCGGAACAACCCGCTGAACAAGGTGCTCATGCAGCCGCTCCCGCCGACCCACCACGCGTTCGCGCGGCGGTTCGGGATCGACACGGTGGTGGCCGGCTACGGGCAGGTGGAGACCGGGCTGCCGATCGCCGCGGTGCTGACCGGGCTCGGCGCCGACGAGGGCACCCCGCCGCCGTTGCGGCGCGGGCTCGGGCCCAAGGACGTCAAGGCGGCGTGCACCCGGCTCGGCGTGCCGGTCGTGGACGGTGCCCGGATCGTGCGCAAGGGCTGCCTGGGCGCGGCGCTGCCGTTCGCCCGGGTGGCGGTCCTGGACGAGCACGACCGGCCGTGCCCGCGCGGCGTCGTCGGGCACCTCGCGGTCCGGCCGCACCTGCCGGGGCTGCTCGTGCAGGAGTACGTGGACGACCCGCTGAGCATCGCGGAGGCCACCCGCAACCTGTGGTTCCACACCGGCGACGCGGCGGTGTTCGACGAGGAGGACGGCCTGCTCCACTTCGTCGACCGGGTCGTGGACCGGATCCGGATCCGCGGCGAGAACGTGTCGGCGTACCACATCGAGGACCTCGTCAACCAGCATCCCGACATCGCCGTCGGCGCGGTCTTCGGCGTGCCCGCCGAACGGGGCGAGGAGGACGAGGTGGTCCTGTACGCCGAGCCCGAGCCGGGGCACCCGCTCGACCCCGACGAGCTACGCGCGTGGTGCGCGCAGTCGCTGCCGGCCTACATGCGCCCGACGTTCGTGCGGATCGTCGCGCGGATGCCGCGTACGCCGAACGGGCGGGTGGAGAAGTACCGGCTGCGTCGGCACTTCTTGGGCCTGACGGACCGTCCGGTGTCGGCCGTTCGGAGCGTGCCCGTGGCCACGCCGGTGCCCGCGGCGCGTCCGGCGCTGTCGCCGGTGCGTTCGGCGCTGCCGCCCTCGCTGCCCCCGGGTACCCGACGTTGATCGTGCGGATATGTCGCTTTCCAGCGGGAAGGCGTACTGCGCACGCGGTTTTGCGGGCGTGGGCGGATCCGAGGAGCGACACCCATGGACAGCACGAAAGGCGGCCCGGACACGATCGGTGCGTCCGGCGCGGGCCGGCACCGGCGCAGCGGTAAGGGATTCGGGTTCGGTCTGCTCGTCGCACTCGGCACGGTCCTCATGGTCTGCGGCATCGTGGGCCTGGTCTATACGGGCATCGCGACGCTCACGACCATGCTGCTCTTCGGCTGGCTGTTGCTGATCGGCGGTGTGGTCGGGCTCGTCCAGGCGATCCAGGCCCGCAAGGAGAACGCGTTCTGGCTGGTGGTCGCGGTCTCCGCGCTCAACATCGCGGCCGGTGTGGTGCTGTTGCGCCGACCCGAGGTCGCGGCGGCGGCGCTCACGTTGTTCGTGGCGCTGCTGCTGCTCGGCGCGGGCCTGTTCCGGATCGTCGGCGGGGTCGCGAGCATGTCGGCCAAGATGATCTGGACCATCGTGGTCGGTGTGATCGACCTGGTCCTGGGACTGCTGGTGCTGGCCGAATGGCCGAGCAGCAGCCGGTACGCGATCGGCATGTTCATCTCCCTCGCCCTCTTGTTCGACGGCCTGAGTCTGGTCAGCCTCGGGCTGACGGGGCGTCGGATCGTCGGCATGGTGCGCGAGGCGGAGGTCCCGGAAGCGGCCGAACGCCCGCACGACGCGGCGGAATGGCAGGCCGACGAAGAGCCCCCGCGCGAGGGCTCCACCTTCAAGGGCCCGGACGCGATGACGAAGAAGCGGGACGACGAGAAGTAGCGAAAACGCCGGACGGGCCATGAATGGCCCGTCCGGCGTTTCATGAACAGCCCGTCCGGCGTTTGAGGACGAATCGGCCGCAGGCCGGCCTGAATCCAGCCCGTCCGGCGCCTGAGGACAACCGGCCCACCCGATGTTCGCGGCCCCGCAGGACTACTTCGTCTCGGCCGCCGCCGCGGACGGTGCGCGCCGGCTCATCAGCAGAGCCGGGACGAACGCGAGGGCCATGAAGGCCACCGCCCACCCGTAGGTGCCCTGGAACGCGTCCGCGAGCCCGGGACCGATCTCGGTCAGCGTCTGCGGCGACAGCGCGTGCAACTCGCCCAGCCCACCCGCCCCTTGCCCGGCCGGCAGGCCGTCCCGCATCGCGCCGGCGAGCAGCACCGACACCAGCGCCCCGCCGATCGCGGCCGACACCTGCTGAATGATCGTCAGGGTCGTGCCCGCCGTCGCGACCTGCTCGTGCGACATGGTGCGCAGCGCGGACGCGGTGGTCGGCATGAGCGTCATCCCCACGCCGACGCCCATCACCGCCAGGGTGCTCATCAGGATCCAGTACGGGGTGTCCGCGGCGACCTGCGTGGTGAAGGCGAGGAACCCGCCGGCGGCCACCACGATGCCGACCAGGACGATCCGTCCCGGCGCGATCCGGTCGCTGAGCCGGCTGGCGATCTGCATCGAGATCGCGGTGGCCAACGCCTGCGGGGCGCCGAGCAGTCCGGACGCGGTCGCGCTCTCGCCGCGCACCAACTGGTAGTACAGCGGGGCCAGCATCATCGACCCGAAGTAGGCGAGGACGAACAGCAGCATGGTGCCGGCGGCGGCCACGAACGGCCGGCTGCGGAACAGCCGCAGATCGATCAGCGCGTCCTCGATCCGCAGTGCGCGGACCACGAAGCCGAGCACCAGGAGCGCGCCGAGCACGGCGGGCACGAGCGTCCCGGCGGAGCCGAAGTCGCCCTTCTCGCCGCCGGTGGCCAGACCGTAGATCAGCAGCGCGAGGCCGGGGGAGAGCATCAGCAGGCCGAGCACGTCCAGCGGCTTGGTCGGCTGCGGGGTGTCGCGGGGGAAGATCTTGGCGGCCAGGCCGAGCGCGAGGGCGCCGATCGGCACGTTGATGAAGAAGATCCAGCGCCACGAGACGTCGTCCACGAGCCAGCCGCCCAGGATCGGGCCGGCGAGCGGGCCGATCAGGATCGGGATGCCCATGATGGCCATCGTGCGGCCCATCCGGCCGGGGTCGGAGGCCCGGGCCAGGATGGTCATGCCGACCGGCATGATCAGGCCGCCACCGAGCCCCTGCAGCACCCGGAACAGGATCAGTGACTCGGCCGACCAGGCGAGCCCCGCGAGTACGGAGCCGGCCGCGAAGGTGCCGATCGAGAACATGTACAGCCGCTTGGTGCCGAACCGGCCCATCGCCCACGCGGCCACCGGGATCACCGTGGCCAGCGCCAGCGTGTACCCCGTCGCGACCCATTGGATCGTGGCCAGCGGGGCGTCGAAGTCCTGCGCGAGGTGGTTGAGCGCGACGTTGACGACCGTCACGTCGAGCACCGACATGATCGATCCGAGGACCACCACGAGGGCGATCATCGCGACGTTGCGGGAAGGGAGGGCGGGGGCGGCGGGAGTGCTCGGCGCGGTGGCGGTCGCGGTGGCCATCATGGGCTCCTGGCGTTCGGCGGGGAGATGGGTCGGGGCTCAGACGCCGTACGGGCGGAGCGCGCGCATGGTGTGGGTGGCCTCGGTCCACCAGGCCAGCTGGTCGAGCATCACCTTGGCGGCGGCCTCGGCGCCGGCGACGTCGACCGGCTGACCGTCGGGGCCGAACTTCTCCCACGCCATCGGGAAGGCCAGACCGTCCCGGGTGGTGACCATGTGCTGCTCGGCGAAGACCAGGCGGAGCTGCTCGACGGCGCGCAGGCCGCCGGAGATGCCGCCGTAGGAGACGAAGCCGACGGGCTTGCCCTGCCACTCGTCGCGGAACAGGTCGATCATGTTCTTGAGCCCGGCCGGGAAGCTGTGGTTGTACTCCGGCGTGACCACGACGAAGGCGTCGGCCGCGGCGAGCCGGGCCCCGACCGCCCCGACCACCGCGGCGGGCTCGGTGCCCATCGGTGCCCACACGGCGGGCAGCTGCTCCTCGGCGAGGTCGACCACGTCGACCTCGAAGTCGCCGTGCTGCTCGGCCTTGGTGGTGAACCAGTTCGCGACCACCGGGGCGAAGCGGCCCTCGCGGGTGCTGCCGATGACGACGGCGAGGCGGAACTTGGTGGCGGTGGCGTTGGTGTTCGTGTTCGTGTTCGTGCTCATGGGATCCCCCGAGGAGTCGATGTGTCCCCGGCGGCAGGTTCACCGGGGTGTTGGGAAAGACGTTAGAAGTTCAAGTTGACTTGAGGTCAAGCTCGCTTCCGTGTCCATCTCGAAACACCTCGGAGAGCCGGCCGGGCCGGGGCATCGCCGCGCGTTACGGGGTCCGCCGCACGCGCCCCAGGGGAAGGGCGAGCAGGCCGGTGGCCAGGGCCACGCCCAGATAGGCGCCCCAGTACTTCATCTTGTCCATGGCCGCGATCATGACAGCGCGCCCTCGTCCCTCGGTGGATGGGTTCGCGCCGACCAACCGCGTTGCGGCACCGGTGAGTTGGCCGCGGGGATGGTCAGCCGGGATCGATCCGGCCGCCGAGGAGAAACACCGTCGCCGCGGTCGGGACCGCGATCGCGCCGGCGCACAGCATGACGGTCGAGGTGGAGCCGGCGTCCACGACGGCGCCGCCCAGGAGGGCCCCGGTGGCGAGGGTGGCCTGGAAGGACGCCGTGAACACGACCATCGCGGCCTCCGGGGCGTGCGGGGCGGCGCGGGCGAACCAGGTCTGCGAGCAGGCCGGGATGGCGCCGTACGCCAGTCCCCAGACGATCAGCAGACCGATCGCGCCCGCGTCCCGGCGGCCCAGGAGCGGGAACAGCAGCGTGGCGCCGGCGATCAGGCACGCGGCGGTCGCGAACGTGCCGCGCAGGCTGCGGGTCAGGGCCGCGCCCGCGATGAAATTGCCGAGGATGCCGGCGATGCCGAAGGCCAGCAGGTACATGCCGATCAGGCCCCGGTCCACGTGGGTGACCTGGCGCAGGAACGGGGTCACGTAGGTGTAGGCCCCGAAGTGGGCGATCACGATCAGGGACGTCGCGGCCAGGCCGAGCCGGATGTCGGTGCTGCGGAGCAGGTCGCGCAGCACGCCCACCCGGGTCGCCCGGAGCGCGGGCAGCGGTGGGAGCAGGGCCAGGAGCGCGACCGACACGGCCAGTGCGAGCACTCCCATCACCACGAACGAGGCGCGCCAGCCCAGGTGTTCCCCGAGCTGGGTGCCCGCGGGCAGGCCGAGCACGGAGCCGGCCGGGACCGCGGCGAAGATCACCGCGGTCGCCGTCCCGACCGACTCCCGGCGCACCAGCCGGGGTGCGAGGCCGGCCCCGATCGACCAGAATCCGCCGATGGTGACCCCGACCAGCGAACGCGCGATCAGCACCACCCAGAAGGCGGGCGCGACCGCGGCCAGGAAGTTCGCCACCGCCAGGAGCACGGTCAGCCCGAACAGCATCAGCCGGCGGTCGACCCGCCCGGCGCCGACGGTGACCAGCGGCGCGCAGAGCGCGGCGAGGAATCCCGGCACCGTCATCGCCCAGCCCGCGGTGCCGTCCGACACCCCGAAGTCGGTGCCGATCGGCGTCAGCAGCCCGATCGGCAGGATCTCGGTCGTGACGATCGCGAAGATCCCCAGGAACAGGCAGACGACGGCAGGCCAGTGCTGCCGCTGCTCCGGCCGGGACTGCGCCTGCGCCTGCGCCTGCGCCGGCGGCGACGGCGAAGACGACGGTGATCGAGTCGGGCCGACGGGACGGTCGACGGATCCTGGGGTGGTGGGCACGATTCCCCTTCGACGGTGGTTGCTCCGAGCGCTTGCGCGTTCCAGTACAACCACCGCCACCCCTCCCCGTCTGGCGGCTTTCCGCCCTCAACCGCAGGTCCTCGACGGCAGGCTCGCGACGGCAGGCCCGCGACCGCGGCCCTCCAACCGCCCGCCCACCGCCGCGAATCCGCCGATCAGGGACCGCCGCGGAGCTCAAGCCGAGGCGAGGGCCTCCGTCGGGGGCAGCCGCGCGGCCCGCGACGCCGGATACCACCCGGCCATCGCCCCCACGACGGCTGCCGCGCACACCGCCGCGCCCAGCGCACCCGGCGGCATCGTCCACGGCCAACCCCGGGAACCGGCGTACCCGAAGGTGGTCAGGGCACCGAGGAGGACCCCGGCGAACCCACCCAGGCCGGACAGGCAGACCGCCTCGATCAGGAACTGATTGCGAATCTGCCCGCGATGGGCTCCCAGCGCCCGCCGCAAGCCGATCTCCCGGCGCCGTTCGAGGACCGCGACGACCATGGTGTTGGCCACGCCCACCCCACCGACGAGCAGCGCCACCGCGCCGAGGCCGAGCAGCAGCGAGGACAGCGTGTCCTCCGCGGCCGACTGCGCCGCCAGCGCGTCGGACGGGCGACTCACCCGTACCTCGTTCGGGCTCGCCGGCGCGATGGTGGCCGCGAGTACGGCGCGCACCTGCTCGACCCGGGCGTCCCTCGCGCGGGTGTAGACGGTGGTCGGAGCGCCGTCGAAGCTCAGGTGGGCGCGGGCCGCCTGCCAGCCGACCAGGGCCGATACGTCGAGCTCCGGGGCCAGTGGCACCGGCGCCAGGATCCCGACCACGGTGAACCACTGTTCGCCCAGCCAGACCCGGCCGCCGGGGGAGTCCATCCCGAGCCGCTCCGCCGAGGTGGAGCCCAGGACGACGGTCGGGAACGCCCCGACGGCCGGGTCCAGGAAGCGACCGGACCGCATCGTCGAGCCGACGGTGCCCGGCAGATCGTCGCGCGCCGCGAGCACCCCCATGCCGCCGTTGGCATTCGGATCCACCCGGTCCGTGCGGCGCACCGTCGCGTCGACCTTGCCCGTGGCACTGGCCGAGATCACCGGGCCGATCCGTTCCACCATGGCGTCGGCGTCCGCGGGCAATCGGGCTCGTTCGCCGAAGACGGTCTGTCCCGGTCCCGCGGTCAGCAGATTGGTGCCCAGGCTGCGGATCCGCGCGGTCACCTCGGCCTGACCGGACGCCCCGATCCCCACCACGGCGACCATCGCGCCGATGCCGATCGCGATACCCAGCGCGGACAGCACCGCCCGCAACCGCCGCCCCCGCAGGCCGCCCAGGCCCACCGCGAGCGCGTCCCGCGGTGCGAGCCGGGCGGGGGAGGGAAGTCGGGCCGCGCCGGGTGCGCTCCCGCGACGCCGGGCGGACGCGCGCTTCCTCATGGTCTGCCTCCCGTGTCCGGACCACCGGGCGAGGTCGAGCGGACGGCGGCTTCCGGGCGGATGACCCCGTCGTGGATGTCCACCCGGCGGGGCAGCGCGGCCGCCAGCTCCCGGTCGTGCGTGATGACCGCCACCGTCGTTCCCGCCGCGTTGAGTTCGCGCAGCAGGCGCACGACGCCGCGACCGGACACCGAGTCGAGCGCGCCGGTCGGTTCGTCGGCCAACACGATCGCTGGCCGCGCGACCAACGCCCGGGCGATCGCCACCCGTTGGCGTTCCCCGCCGGAGAGCTCGCCCGGCAGGTGGAGCGTCCGACGGCTGAGCCCGACCCGATCCAGTGCGCGCGCGGCGGCCGCTCTGCGAGCCCGCGCGGGTACCCCGTGATAGAGCAGGCCGGTGGCCACGTTGTCGAGGGCGCTCTGGTGCGGCGACAGGAAGAACTGCTGGAAGACGAAGCCGATGGTGCGGGCGCGCAGGGCGGACAGCCGGCGATCCGACAGCCGGGCGACGTCGTGCCCGAGCACCTCCACTCGACCGGAGGACGGCCGGTCCAGTGTGCCCATCAGGTGCAGGAGCGTCGACTTGCCCGATCCGGACGGACCCACGATCGCGAGCAACTCGCCCCGATGGATGGTCAGATCGGCATCCCGCAGCGCCACCACGCCGCCCGGGTACACCTTTGACGCCCCTTGCAGCGCGATCACCGGTGGTACCCCGGAGGACGCGCGGTCCGCGTCGGTCCGCCTCGCGTCGGTCCGCCTCGCGTCGGTCCGCCTCGCGTCGGTCCGCGTCGCCGGTCGAGTCGAGGTCATGAGGCCGGCACCCGCACTTTCGTACCCGGAGCCAACCCGTCGCCGGTGACCTCCACGCGATTGTTCGCGAACAGTCCGGTCCGCACGGCGACGACGTGCCGGAACCCCGAGGGATCGACGACCTCGACCCCGTATCCGCCTTCGGCCAACGCAAGCAGGGCGTTCACCGGCAGGGACAGCACGTCCTTGCGGGTCTCGCTGACGACCCGCACCGTGACCGGCGCGCCGTCGAGCGCGCCCACGTCCTCGGGGCGGTCGAGGGTGATCTCCACCGGCAGCGTGGGGCCGGTGGAACCGCCCCCGCCTCCCTTGCCGCCGCCCGGGCCGCCGCCGTCACCGCCGTCGGGCGAGACCACCGTCCCGATCCGCGCCACCGTGCCCGGCGTGCTCTTGTCCCCGGGCAGTACCACCGTCACGGGGACGCCCTGCTTCACCAGCGTCTGTCGGTCGACCGGCAGTTTCACGGTCACGACCCGGCGTTGGCCGGAAACCGAGGCGATCTCGCCCTGAGCCGGCGCCCCGAGCGTCGCCTTGACGGCGGTGACCCGGACCGCGTCGGGCTGGACCGATACGTCCGCCGGCGAGACTCTGCCCGTCTGCGGGACGCCCGACGCCTTCTGCCAGCGCTTGATCGCGGTCGTCGTGCCCTCGGTGAACCGGTCGTCGACCTTGAGCGACGCGCCGTGGCCGAGGGCGGCGAGATTGAGTTCGAGCAGCCGGACATCCTTGCCGTTGGCGACGCCCTCGGCCAGATTGCGCCAGAGCGGAGCGTCGCCGTAGAAGAGCGGTACCGGCCTGCCGTCCACGTGGTACATCGGTTCGCCGCGCTTGACGGCCTGCCCCACCGTGGGGAGACCGCTCAACGTGCCCGGCCCCGAAGGTGGTCGGTCGCCGCCGTTGCCTCCTGTGCCTCCCGTCGTGCCCTGTGTCGTCCCGCCGGTGTCACCCGAACCCCCGGTACCCCCACTTGTGCCGCCGCCGGTACCGCCGTTGCCGTTGCCACCGCCCTTGGTGCCGCCTCCCGTTCCGCCCGAACCCCCCGAGCCACCCCGGGGTTCGTCCGCGGTCCGGCCCGGCGCGTACACCTGCGCCGAGCCGGCGAACGCCAGCGTGCCGTCCAGGCTCGCCGACACCGTGAGGTCGCCGCGCGTGACCTCGGCCGTCGCACCCGGCCGCACCACGGGCGGCGCTGCGGACTCCCGCCAGGCACCCTGCGCCCACACGATCCCGCCCACCCCGAGCAGCGCGCATGTGGTCAAGCCGCCGAGTACCGCCCGCCGGGCGCGCCGAGGCCGAGCCGCCGCCTCGGGCGTGCCGGGCGGCGACGGGAGGCCCGCGTCATCGGACGCCGCCGCGTCGAACGCGTCGTAGGCGTCGTCGTACCGCGTCGGTTCGGTCACTTGGGCTGTGCTCCCTGCGGTGCGCCCGCGGCCCCACCGCACTTGGCCACCGCGGTGTCCAACCGGGCCCGGTCGCCGCCGGGAGCGAGCGGCACCGTGAGCGGCTGTCCCGGCTGCGGATCGGGTACGTCCAGGCCCTGTTCCCGCAGGCACCGGGCCTGCTTGAGGTCCGCCTCCTGCTGCTCGGCGTCGGGCCGGTCGTCGGCGCGGGCGGTGCCGCCGGTGGGCTTGAACTGTTCGCACGCCTTGAGCGCGGTGGTCGTCCTGGCGTCCGTGGCGCCGCCGAGCGCGATGCCGTCGACCCCGGGCTCCGGGTCGGGCACGTCGAGTCCGTGCTCGCGCAGACACGCCGCGAACCGCAACACCCGGTCGCGGCCGTTGCCGCCCTGATCGGCCTGCGTGTTCGCGGTGGGCGAGCCGCTCCTGCCCACGGTCGCCACGTTCCCGTCGTCCTCGCCGCCGTTCCCGCCGCAGCCGACCAGCAACGATCCCGCGAGTCCCAGGTACACCACTGCCATGAGCCGTGCCGGCCGCCTGAGCGACATGATCGCCTCCGTCCCCGGGACGACCCCGTGCCGTCCTGGTGGTCTCAGGTGTACGGGGCAGGGTGTTGCACGGACGTCTCACGCGTCCTTACGCCCGTGCAACACCGGGGCGGATATGAACAGGTGACAGGGGTGGGTCCGACGACCCACCGGCCGGTCGGGACCACCTACCCGAACGGCCCACCCCGACAGGCCCGGTGACGGAAGGTCAGGCAACCCATGCGCGTGCTCGTCGCGGAGGACGAGGTGATGCTCGCCGACCTGATCAGGGACGGGCTGCACCTCCAGGGAATGGCCGTCGACGTGGTGTACGACGGCGACGCCGCCGGGGAACTGCTCGCCGTGCACGACTACGACGTACTGGTCCTGGACCGGGACCTGCCGGGTACGCACGGCGACCGGATCTGCCGCGACCTGGTCGATCGCGGCGTGCCGACCCGCATCCTCATGCTCACCGCGGCCGGTGCGCTCGGCGACCGCGTGCACGGCCTGGAGATCGGCGCCGACGACTACCTGACCAAACCGTTCGAGTACCCCGAACTCGTGGCCCGGATACGGGCGTTGGCCCGACGCACCACGCCACCCGCGCCGCCGCTGCTCAGCCGGCGGGGCATCACGCTCGACACCGCCCGCCGCCGGGCCCACCGCGACGACCGCGATCTCCGGCTGACTCTCAAGGAGTTCGGCATCCTCCAGGTGCTGCTCGAAGCACGCGGTCGACCCGTCAGCGCCGAGGAACTCCTCGAGCGGGTCTGGGACGCGAGCGCGGACCCGTTCACCAGCGCGGTCCGGGTGACCATGAGCAGGCTGCGGGCGAAACTCGGCCAACCGCAGCTCGTTCGCACCCTCCCCAACGTCGGCTACATGCTGTGACCCTCCGCCGCAAGCGGGCCGCGGAGGCCGCCCCGACGACCGGCGCGGGCCTCCCCGGCGCCCGGCAGCGAGTGGCGCGCCCCACCGCGCGGGCCCGGATCGCGGCCGGGTTCGGCGGCACGTTCCTGGTGCTGGGCGGCGCACTGCTCACGGCCGTCTACCTCCTCGCGCGCCGAGGTACCCGCGCCGGCACGAACGACCTCATCGGCAAGGCGGCCGCCGCCGCGCAGCCCGGAGCCGACCGGCCGGCCCCGTGGCCGGTGCCCGAGGTGGTGGCATCGCGGCAGCCGGGGTCGGTCGCCGTCGCGCCCCCGTCGCCCGATTCGCCGGCGAGCGTGATCACCGACGACAGCGCCGTCGCCCACCAGTTGCGCCACGTTGGGGAACTCGCCTCCCGGCAGCAGCTCACGTGGTCCCTCGTGGTCCTGCTCGTCATGGCCGTACTGGCCGTCGCGGTGGGCTGGTGGACCGCCAAACGCGCGCTGCGCCCGGTCCGGACGATGACCGTCGCGGCCCGCCGGATCTCCGATCGGAACCTGCACGAACGCATCGGCCTCACCGGCCCGCGCGATGAACTCACCGAACTCTCCGCGACGTTCGACGCGCTGCTCGCCCGACTCGACGCGGCGTTCGACAGCCAACGCCGCTTCGTGGCCAACGCCTCCCACGAACTGCGCACGCCGCTGGCGGTGCAACGTGCCGCGATCCAGATCGGCCTCGAAAGCCCCGACCGCCGGGCCGTGGACCGGGCCAAGGCGAGTCTGCTCGCCGCCAACCGACGCAGCGAACGGCTGATCGACGGGCTCCTGGTGCTGGCCCGCAGCGACCTCGGGCTGGAACAGCTCACCGAGGTCGACCTCGGCGCGGTGGTCGCCGACGAAGTGGCGCTCGGCGTCGACGAGGCCCGGCTCGCGGGCGTGACCGTGACGACCCGGCGGAGCACCGAGCCGGTGTGGGTGGCCGGCGACCGCATGCTGCTCGGCCAACTCGTCGGCAACCTCCTGCGCAACGCGGTGCGGCACAACGTGCCGGGCGGCAGTGCCGTGCTGGTCGTCGACGAGAGCGGAGGGCTGACGGTGACCAACACCGGTCCGCAGGTGGGCGAGGACACCGTGGCCGACCTGTTCGAGCCGTTTCGTCGGGGCGCCCCCGCACAGGGCACCGCCGCACGAGGCGCCCCGCCCCGCGCCGGTGATCGCCCGGAGGCCGGCGGCCCCGACGGCGTCGGCTTGGGGCTGTCCATCGTCCGGTCGATCACGCGCGCCCACCGCGGCGCGGTCACGGCCCGCGCGAACGCCGACGGCGGCCTGACGGTCGAGGTCACCCTGCCCACCGCCGTACCGTCCGACTCCGGCCGCGACCGCCGCGCCCGGCACTAGGTGGTGGCGGAGGTGCGGGTGAACTCCCGGATGGTGTGGGCGAGCCGCGCCGGCTGGTCCAGGGGGATGAGGGTGTAGCTGTCCTCGATCTCGACCAGGCGTGCGTGCGGGAGGAGTTCGGCCAGGCGGCGGCCGTGTTCGAGTGGCATGACGCGGTCCTCGCTCGCCCAGACCACCAGGGCGGGTCGGTCGAAGCCCGGCAGGCCTTCGGCCGCGGCGAGCAGGACGCCGGTGTCCGCTCCGGCGGCTCGCAACATGCGCACGGCGTCGCGGCGGATCTCGGGCCGGGTCAGCACCGGCTTCATCCACCGGGCGGTCGCGGCGTCCCCGCGCCTGGTCAGCCACCCGAACGTGATCGGCAGCCGGCGGAGCATCCGAAGCCGCATCTGCTGCATGAACAGCCCGAACAGCCGGGGCGAGAGCCTGCCGGTGCGCACGAGCGTCCGGCCGGTCAGCCCCGGCGGGAAGTTGTCGAACGCGTCGCACGAGGCGAGCACGACCCGCCCCACCCGTGCGGCGCCGTCGCGGATGAGCAACTGGACCAGCGCTCCGCCGGTGTCGTTGCCGACGAGGGTGACGTCGTGCAGATCGAGGCGGTCGAGGAACTCCGCGACCAGCCGAGCGATCCCGGGCAGCGACAGGTCGGCGTCGGCGCGCATCGCGTGCCGGTGCGCGCCGAACGGCAGCGTCGGTACCACGCAGCGGTGATCGGCGGACAACTCGCCGACCGGTCCGTCCCACAGCGAGGCGTCCATCATCAACCCGTGCAACAGCACGACCGTGGGGCCGTCGCCGCCGGTGTCTCGATACTCGATCATTCCGGCGGACAGCTCGATCTCGTGGTTCGTGGACACGCGCACGCCGACCTCCGAGTGGACGAGGTCCAGTCTCGTCCTGCGACACGAGTGAACCACGCGGTTCGCAAACTGTCCATGAACCCGACCGCGTCGCGACGCGACGATGCGGCGCAGTGGTGAGGTGGCGCAGCGGTGCGTTGCGGTGCGGTGGCGAAGTGGTGAAGTGCCGACGCGGTGACGTGATTTCGCGGCAGGGCGGCTACTCGCCCGCGGCCTCTTCCCGTTCCAGGGCGCGGGCCAGCGCCTCGAAGCCCGCGGCGACTCCCTCGGTGTCGCCGCTGGTTCGCGCGTCCACCAGGAAGCCCCGCAGCGCCGCGAGGATCATCTCGGCGACCTCGAGCTTGCGGCGATCGGACCAGTGCTCCGGGCACACGGACAGCAGCGTGGGCAGATATTGCTGCGACGCCCCCCGGCCGAGTTCGGCATAGCGGTCGGAGTCGTACATCGCCAAGCCGATGGCCTGATCGAGCACTCGCGCCTCCTCGCCCACGAGGACGGGCCACACCGCGCGCACCCAGTCCGCGAGCGACCGACGGCCGGCCGCATCGGCGGCGAGAGCCGAGGCGTTGCCGATGCGCCGGTCGCGCAGCCGGTGGATCGCCCGCGCGAGCAGATCGTCGGCGCCGTCGAAGTGGTAGAGCAGCACCTTGTGCGTGGTCCCGGCGGCTCGCGCGGCACGTCGGAGCGAGAAGTCCACGAGCCCGTTGACCGCGAGGTCGTCGGTGACCCGATCGAGCAGCTCCCGCCGCCTGGCCTCCCCGCGCGGCGACCCCGCCGACCGCCGATAGCCCGCCCGCCCCGGCGAACCGTCGTCGTCGGCGGTGTCCACATCGGCAGCTTCCACGATCGAACGTCCTCACACGCTGAGTACCCGGCCCGAAGCCATGATCCCAGCAACCGGCCCCCGCCCCGAGCACGAGAACCCGAACCGAAACGCGGGAAGTGGAGTTGGTCGGTGCGCTTCCAGTGCGGACCGGGCGCGGTTCAGCCGCACAGGGCCGTGTTCACGACACTGTCGACACGCTGCCTGGCCGCCTCGTCGGTCAGCTGAATGGTCACCGCGACGTTGGCGGCGCGGCCGTCGTCGGTGGCGCCGCCCCGGGTCTCGTATCCCGGGAAGCTACCGCCGTGCCCCCAGTAGACGCCGCCGCACGGCAGTGGCAGTGGCTTGCTCACGAGCCCCAGCCCGTAGCGGGCGCCGGGGCCAAAGGTTTTTTCGGCGGGCACGGTGGTGCGCATCTGGGCGAGCTGGGCCGGCGGGAGGAGGCGGCCGGCCAGGAGCGCGGTGTAGAACCGGTTGAGGTCGGAGTTGGTGGAGATCAGCTGACCCGCCGCCCAGCCCCAGGAGGGGTCGATTTCCGTGATGTCGCGCAGCGGCGCGCCCGCCGAATCCCTGTAGTAGCCCTTGGGATGGGGCTCTCGGATGGTCGCGTCACCGGGGGCGGGGAAGTAGGTGTGGCGCAGCCCGACGCGTTTGATGACGCGCTGGTCCATCTCCACGGCGAGGGGTCGGCCGGTGACCTTCTGGACGATCAGGCCGGCCAGCACGTAATTCGTGTTGCTGTACTCCCATTTCGTCCCGGGGGCGAAGTCGGCCTTGTGCCGGAGCGCGATGTCGAGGAGCTCGCGGGGTTCGAAGTACCGGACGTCGTCGCCGAGGTGGTTGCTGTAGTTGGGGAGTCCGCTGGTGTGCTGCAGGAGCTGACGGACGGTGATGTGGCGTCCGTCGATCCCCTCCCCGCGGACGAGGTCCGGCAGATAGGTGTCGACCGGGGCGTCGAGGCCGATCTTCCCCTCACCGACCAGTTGCAGCACGACCACCGCGGTGAACGCCTTGGTGTTGCTGCCGATTCGCACCTGACCGTCCCTGGGCACCTTCGAGCCGGTGGCCACGTCACCGACCCCCGCGGTGTAGGTACGGGTGCGGCCGTCGCGGTCCTTGACGGAGGCCAGCGCGGCGGGCGGGCCGTCGGAGTGCACCAGCGCGTTCAGGCCCTGCCGGACGGTGTCCGGCCTGGCGGCAGCGGACGCCGCGGGCGGCGCCAGGGCACCCGTCGTCATCACGCCCACGCCCACGGCCAGCGCGGCCGCGGCCGACACGGCTCTGCGCCGACCGCCCCGCCGGCTGGGAAAACGGACCCTCTGCCATGCCTGCTCACGCACGTGCCAACTCCTAGGGAATCGTCGGGACACCAGCGGTGTGTACCGGGCCCAGCATGTCCGGATGCGGCCGCCCGGGGCGATCGTGCTACCCGCCCGGCTTCGGTGTGGCCAACCCCCCGGTGCGCTCAGCCGACGGGGAACGGGGCGGGGATGCCCCGGCCGCGCCGGCGGCGTCAGGAGAGCAGACGCGACCGAGCCCGTAGCCCCGACCCGGACCCGGACCCGGACCCCGACCCGGACCCGGACCGTCACCGACCCGTCGGACACGCCCCGATTGCGAAGGGATCAGCCCCACAGGACGACTTCGCCTGTCCTGTGCGGCTGGAGGTTGCGCCGCCGGGTGCCGGTGACCAGCGAGACGAAGAGTCGGTCTGCACGCGACGCGTCGAAGTCGTGCAGACCGACTCTTCGTCTTCCGTGCCGCAAGGCGCGTGCTCTTCCGTTCGACTGACCTGGCCGTACGAAAGATCCAACTGCACTACGCATGCCCAGACTGTTGACCGCCGCGAAAGTGACGGCAGTTCTCGCCACGACCAGATGTCAGCGGGGTTCAGCGTTTGACGCGTCCTCGGATCGCGAGGATGGCGAGGGCGAGGAGGACGGGTTCGAGGAAGCGGCTGACCATCTCGATGTAGGCGCCGCGTTTGGTGAGGTTCTGTCCGCTGGAGCGGAAGACGACGGAGTTGACGACGACACGGGTGGCCTTCTCCGCGCGTTTGGCGGTGAGCCGGTCGTGGACGGGTCCGGTCAGGGTCGGGTCGGGGTTGTCGGTGACGAACTCGGCGCGTTGTCCGGTCGCGACTTGGACTCCGGTGGTGCGGGGTTTGGGGTCGCCGGTGGGCAGTCCCCACAGCATCATCATGATCACTGTGGTGGTCATGGCGAACAGGAGCCAGCCCAGGGCGCGGGTGGCGCGTAGGCCGTATCCGGAGAGGAGCCAGTAGGTGGTGACGAGTGCGCGTTCGCCGGTTGGGCGTTTGTGGTCATGCCGGCGCATCTCCATCTCGCCGTAGTAGAAGTCGGCGGCGTCGGGTTCGTTCTTGGCGTCCTCGGACGCCTTGCGCAGCGCGCGGTAGACCGGGCCCACGTCCTCAGGACCGGGGGTGAGCGTGACGTTGGGATGGTCGGGGCCCGGTGTCCAGCCGCGTGGGGGCAGGGGCTCGCCGGGGGCGAGGGCGCGCCAGTGGTGTTCCTCGGCGATCGTCCGGCGGCGCGTGAGCCGCGCGGGTATCCCCTTGCGCAGGCGCCAGCCGGTGGGTGGCGCGTCGAAGATGGTGTCGCCGTTCAGACCGAGTTGGTCGAGGTGGAACGCGCCGGTGAACACGCACCCGGTGAGGTCAGTGTCGGTCAGGACCAGGTGCGCGGCGTCGATCCCGCGCAGTGATGTCACCCGCGCCGGACCAGTCAGCGAGTCCTCGACCGCGCGCGCCGCGGTGCCAGCAGTGGAGAGCGGCACGGGGTGGGCGGTGACGGCGATCGGCAGGGCCACGACCGCGCCACTGAGGTTCAGGGCCGCGTGGCGCAGGCGCACAGTTGCGGTCGCGTCCCATCGCGTGCGGACACACTCCATGCTCGAGGCCGCGACCTCGATCACCACCGGGGCGCCGAACACCGCCCGGGACAGATTGAGCGTTTTCTCGCACACCAGGGGGCCCAACTCCGAAGTGCACTCGAAGGTCGCGTCGCTGAAGTCGGCGTAGCGGGCGGACGCGTTGACGAACCCGGCGTCGCGGGAGAACGTCACGAAGCTGAACGAGGCCTCGCGGGAGAACTCCGCGCTTTCGAACAGGGCGAAGCGAGAGAACGTCGCGGAGCCGAACGAGGCGTTGCAGGAGAACGAGGCGCCGAAGAACGAGGCGTCGCCAGCGAACGTCGCCCCGTTGAACCCGGCGTCGCCGCAGAACCTCGCGCCGAAGAACGAGGCGTCGCGGGAGAATGTCGCGCCGAAGAACCTGGCGTCGCGGGAGAACGTCGCCAAGCCGAACCCGGCGTCGCCTGAGAACGTCGCGCCGTCGAACTTGGCGTAGCCGAAGTGGGGCTGGGCGGTAGCGGGGTCGCGGAGTGCGTCGAGGAGTTCGGTCAGGAGAGGGGCGTCGAACGTGGTTCCGCGGTGGTCGACGGTGGCGCCGAGGGAGAGGCCAGCGAAGTACGCAGCCCGGTCCGCGGGCGCGAGGTGGGCCAGGCAGCGTGTGTGTCCGGGAATGTGGATTCCTTGGCACCCGACGGGGTAGACCGGGCTGGCTCCCTCCGCGCAGTACGGCCAGGTCGGGGGTGTGGGCGAAGGGGCGGGAGGCGACGTCATGCCGTCGTCTTGCCCAGCGCAGCGAGAGCGTCCCACATGAGAGGGACTTACCACCCGCTGCGGGTGCTCCTCGACGCCGGCATCAACAAACACGGCGCCGACCCAACGGTGCGGCGGCACCTCGCGCTCGACTCTCTCGTCGAGGCCACGGCTGTTCGAGCAGGGACCGACCGCAGCGACCCGAGGGCGCGACACACGACCTGGACGACCCATGTCGGGCTCACCGACGTCCTACAGCCTCGACCTGTTCGACCCCGACGAACTCCCGCCCACCGATCGCAGCCGACAGCCATGGCACCCCTACTGACAAATCTCATGGCAGAACGGCTGTCACCGAATGGCAAAGCACGCTGACACATCCGTGGCAGACGACATGCAGAGTCAACCTGACATTTGCAAGGTCAGCCGGTACCGGACACTTCTGTCCTGTGCGGCTGAAGGTTGCGCCGCCGGGTGCCGGTGAACAGCAAGACGAAGAGTCGGTCTGCACGCGACGCGTCGAAGTCGTGCAGACCGACTCTTCGTTTTCCTTGCCGCAGGCACGTGCTCTTCAGTTCGCCGCCCGGTCTCGCGCGGGCTTCTCACAATCGATCAGTTGCCGTCCCAACGGTCGCCGCCGTACCGGGCGAGCGCGTCGGTCAGTTGGGTTCGTTGTTGCTGGGTCATCGGCCCGAGGACGCAGATGGGAAAGTGTCGACCCAAGCCCCAACGGATGCTGGACGAGTGTGGATAGGGCCACCCCGGCGGCACCTTGGTCGCCGGTGGAGTGATTCCCGGCTTGTTTTTCAGGACGATACCGGTGTACTTGTGCGGGCCTGCCCCGGCGATCTGTTCGATGGTGACGCGACTGATCCGGTCCCAGGTGAACTCGCGGCGGCCGGTGATTCCGGTGGTCACGAGGTAGTGGGGGCCGACGTGCAATGCCCAGCCCGTCCTGTCCGTGTACGGACGCGTGATCCGCGCCGCCCAGATCGCGTCGGCCGCGCGAAAGGTGGTGCCCATCCAGGCGGACATGACAAAGCATCCAAGAGTCAACCAAACCGCGATCGCGTCGGAGTCCAACAGCAGCGGGAGGCCCATGCACGCGGCCGTCGCCAGGAACGCGATCACGGCCAGGGTCGTCCACGTCCTCGGCGACAGGTCTTGGCGGTGGCCGGTCTCGTCGTCGGTGTAGGCGGACAGCGGCTCCCTGCCGGTCCAGGCGATGTCGAAGGTCCCGTCCGCGGAGGGCTGCCATGCGGGGGGCGTCGTCCCCGTGCCGGGCCGCGGATCGACGTCCGTTTCCTCGGCTCGCGCGCGTGGGGGACGACGACCAGGTGGTCGGGGTGTGCGTCGCGGCGGCTTGGCGGTGAGGGTGGTCGCGCCGGACGGGATCCGACCCATGCCGCGGAGCCGGTCGTGGGCCTCGACGGCGGTGGCCGGCCGGTGCTCGGGGTCTTTCGCAAGAAGCTCCAGGACGAGGTCGTCGAGCTCTCGGGGAACGCCGTCGCGGGTGTCGCCCGGTGGGACCGGTTCGCGCCGCAGGTGTGCGTTCATCATTGGTACCGGGCCGGTGGCGTCGAACGGTGGTTCCCCGGTGAGGAGTTCGTTCAGGACGCAGCCGAGGGAGTACAGGTCGGAACGGGCGTCGCCGGGATGTTCGTCGAACCTCTCGGGCGCCATGTACGCCCATGTGCCCATGATTCTGCTCGACTTGTTCGACGCCTCCATGAACCGGGCGATCCCGAAGTCGAGGACCTTGACCCGGCCGTCGGCCGTCAGCATCAGGTTCGCCGGCTTCAGATCCCGGTGCACGATCCCCGCGTCGTGGGCACGGGCCAGCGCCGCGGCGGCCTGCGCCGCCCACTCGACCGCGCCGGCCACCGGCGGTGGACCGTCCTCGCGCAGCACGGAGGCCAGGTCCCGGCCGTCCACGAATTCCATCACCAGGAACAGGGAACCGTCCGTGGTGTCCTGGCCGAAGTCGTGCACGGTGACCACCCCCGGGTGGTTCAGTGTTCCCGCTGTCCGCGCCTCGCGCAGGAACAGCTCCGCGCCGGAGGTCTCGTTCCTGTCGTGCGGGACCAGCTTGACCGCCACCCGACGTTCGATGACCCGGTCGAGGCCCTCCCACACCTCGCCCATCCCGCCCCGGCCCACGAACTCCACCAGTTCGTACCGACCCGCCAACACCCGCACCGCCACCAGCCCCCGACCCGACAGCGGCACCACGCACCGCGCGGCAACCGCAGAACAGGCCACGCCCCGTACGCGGCCCCACCCGAAGATCCCACACCGACCCCACGCCCGCCCACCGCATCAGCGTTGTCGCTTCGTCCTTCGAGGCTCGCGCTGTCCGGTCAGCGTGATCGACTCCGTAGTCGAGTGTCGGGGGGATCGCCGTGAGTATGCACGGGAAGCACGCCGCAGACTTGGCCGCCGCTGCGAAGGCGGAGTTGGGCAGGACCCCCTACCGGGCCGAGGACGCCCCGATCCGGATCGACGAAGCCGACGCGTTGTTGCGGGTGTTCCTCGACGGTGGCATCGGCAACTTTGGCGACGGCCCCACCGTGCGCCGGCTCCACACCCTCGACACGGCCCGACTCGTCGACCGCGGCCCGACCATCGACGCCCTCACACCCGGCGTCGCCTACAGCCTCCGCCTCGTGGACGAGTGTCGGGTGCCGTTTCGCGTTGCGTTGGCTCTGGTGTCCTAGCTGCGGGTGAAGAGATGGGTGGCACGCTGGGAAGCCGCACCCCTGCCGACACCGGCGAGAAGGCATGCAGCGGCACCGACACCTCCGCCGTCAACTCGTGTGACCACAGCAGGTGGAACAGCACCGGCAGCACCCTGATCGGGTCCCCACCGCCGAGGTCCCCTCCATCAGCGGCTGTGGCTCGACGAACGCCACCAGCAGCTCGGCGGCCACGGATTCCAGCCGGTGCCGGGGGTGACGGTATCCGGCCAGCCAGCGCACATTGCGCACCACGATCGGGTCCGGCGCCCCCACCAGCCGGAAGTCCCACCCCACCTGCGCACAGGCCGCCCGCGTCGCCTCGAACTTCGCCACGTCCCGCGGCTTGCGCCGATCCGCCGGACGGCAGTCGACCACCACCGCCGTGCCGTCCTGACGGCGGGCGAAGTAGTCCGGCGCGTGCGAGACGCTTTTGCCCGCATCCGACCGCCAGAACAGCCAGAACGGCTGCGACGAGATCCCCACCACCGACGGGGCGAAGTCCAACAGCATCACATGATCGCGCTCCAGCCAGGACTCGTACCCGATGTGCCCACCCACCGTGGACGACCACCACAGGCCCGGCAGATGCCGCTGACCTTTGTACGACTTGAACGCGCGTACCGGCGCGACGTCCTCGAACCGCACCGCCCAGGCATCCACCAACGACTGACGGAACTCAGACCCGTCCCGGTCGGCGTACGCAACCTCGAACCCCTCCGCAGGCGGCCCTGCGACACCGCCCGACAGCACCCCCCAACGCACATGCCACGACTCGCTCAACCCGAGCCCGCGACGAAAGGTCACTCTGCAAAACGAAAGATCACACGAAGAGTGAAGCTGCAAAGCGAAGAGACCCGCGTCAAAGGACAACTTCGCCCAGGGCGAACACGGGGTGGGAGGGGTGGGGGAACAAAGGTGGGCTCCAGGTTCTTGAGTCAAGTCAGCGCAACTTTTCCACTGCCGCTACTTGAGGGGTATGACATGAGCGAGACCATCGGGACCCTGACCCTGCCGGTTCTTCCGCTGGACGACGTCGTCGTCCTCCCCGGCATGGTGGTCCCGCTCGAACTCGATGACGCGGAGACCCGTGCCGCCGTGGATGCCGCGCGAGCGGCCGCGGGGCGGTCGGGTGGGCCCGGCATCCGTAGTGAGAGCAAGGCACGGGTGCTGCTTGTTCCACGTGACGACGGGCAATACCCGGCGGTGGGCACGCTCGGTGTGATCGAGCAGGTGGGCAGGCTGCCCGGCGGGGAGTCCGTCGTGGTCGTGCGCGGCGAGGGCCGGGTGCGGATCGGCACCGGTACCACCGGGCCCGGCGCGGCGCTGTGGGTCGAGGCGACCCGGGTGCCGGACGTCGAGGCGGACGAGCACACCCTGGAGTTGGCCCGCGAGTACAAGGCGCTCGTCACCACCGTGCTGGGCAAGCGCGGCGCGTGGCAGGTCGTCGACCACGTGCAGGCCCTGGAGGACGCCGGCGACCTGGCCGACAACTCGGGTTACGCCCCCTACCTGACGCTCCAGCAGAAGATCGAGGTGCTGCAGACCGTCGACGTCGAGGAGCGGCTGACCAAGGTGGTCGGCTGGACCCGCGACCACCTCGCCGAGCTCGACGTTGCCGAGACGATCCGCAAGGACGTCCAGGAGGGCATGGACAAGCAGCAGCGCGAGTTCCTGCTCAAGCAGCAGCTCGCCGCGGTGCGCAAGGAGCTCAACGAGCTCAACGGCACGCCCGACAGCGAGGAGGAGGACTACCGGGTCCGGGTCGAGGCCGCGAACCTGCCCGAGAAGGTGCTGGAGGCGGCCCTCAAGGAGGTCGACAAGCTGGAGCACGCCTCCGACGCGTCGCCCGAGGGCGGCTGGATCCGGACCTGGCTGGACACCGTCCTGGAGATGCCCTGGAACGAGCGCACCGAGGACGCGTACGACATCGCCGAGGCCCGCGCGATCCTGGACGCGGACCACTCCGGTCTCGTGGACGTCAAGGAGCGCATCGTCGAATACCTGGCGGTCCGCAAGCGCCGCGAGGAGCGCGGGCTCGGCGTGGTCGGCGGTCGGCGTTCCGGGGCCGTGCTCGCGCTCGTCGGCCCGCCCGGCGTCGGCAAGACCTCGCTCGGCGAGTCGGTCGCTCGCGCGATGGGCCGCTCGTTCGTGCGGGTCGCCCTCGGCGGCGTGCGCGACGAGGCCGAGGTCCGCGGCCACCGTCGGACCTACGTCGGCGCGCTGCCCGGCCGGATCGTCCGCGCGATCAAGGAGGCGGGCAGCATGAACCCCGTCGTCCTGCTGGACGAGATCGACAAGGTCGGCTCCGACTACCGCGGCGACCCGACCGCGGCGCTCCTGGAGGTGCTGGACCCGGCCCAGAACCACACCTTCCGCGACCACTACCTCGAGGTCGAACTCGACCTGTCCGACGTGGTGTTCCTGGCCACGGCCAACGTCCTGGAGACGATCCCCGAGCCGCTGCTCGACCGGATGGAACTGGTCCGGCTCGACGGCTACACCGAGGACGAGAAGGTCGTCATCGCCCGGGACCACCTGATCAAGCGTCAGCTCGACAAGGCGGGCCTGGACGAGACCGAGGTGTCCTTCACCGAGGACGCGCTGCGGCTGCTCGCGGGGGAGTACACCCGCGAGGCGGGCGTGCGCACCCTGGAGCGCTCGCTCGCCCGCGTGCTGCGCAAGGTCGCGGCCCGGCAGGCGCTCGACGCCGAGTCGCACCCGCTGCCGATCACGGTGGACGGGGCCGACCTGCGCGACTACCTCGGCCGGCCCCGGCACACCCCGGAATCGCTGCTGAGCAAGGCCGAGCAGCGTACGGCGGTGCCGGGCGTGGCCACCGGGCTCGCGGTCACCGGCGCCGGCGGCGACGTGCTCTACATCGAGGCGTCGCTCGCGGACGCGGAGACGGGCGGCACGGGGCTGACCCTGACCGGCCAGCTCGGCGACGTGATGAAGGAGTCGGCCCAGATCGCGCTCTCCTACCTGCGCTCGCGCGGGGCGGAACTGGAGGTGCCGGTGGGCGACCTCAAGGAGCGCGGCGTGCACATCCACGTCCCGGCCGGCGCGGTCCCCAAGGACGGCCCGAGCGCCGGCGTCACCATGACGACCGCGCTGGTGTCGCTGCTCACCGGGCGGCCCGTCCGCTCGGACGTCGCGATGACCGGTGAGGTCTCGCTCACCGGCCGGGTGCTGCCGATCGGCGGCGTCAAGCAGAAGCTGCTCGCGGCCGAACGGGCCGGTGTCACCACGGTGTTGATCCCCAAGCGCAACGAGGCCGACCTGGACGACGTCCCCGAGGAGGTGCTCGGCCGGCTCACCGTGCACGCGGTCGCCGACGTGCGCGAGGTCCTGGAGTTGGCCCTGGAACCGGCCAACGCCAAGCACACAGTGGCCGCCTGACGCCCCGTCAAGCACCGAGAGGGTCGCCCCGGCGGGCGACCCTCTCGGCGTTCCCGGCCGCGGCCGTGCCCACTTGAGTACACGTACTCATGTGCCCGACATCCCGCCGGGACAACACTGTCGGCATGACAACGCCGCTGCGCACCAACAACACTCAAGGGTTCTTCGTTCAGGCCGCGCTGTCCTTCGGTGTGTCCCTGAGCGCGGTTCTGATCGGGATCGTCTACCTGCCCGTGGACCGGTGGATCCGGGCCTTTCTGGGGCTCGGGGTGCTGTACGTCGTGACGTCCAGCATCACGCTCGCCAAGGTCGTGCGGGACCGGCAGGAGAGCGAGGCCGTGGTCAGTCGCGTCGACCAGGCGCGGCTGGAGAAGCTGCTGACCGATCACGACCTCTTCAAGAACGACCTGGTCTGAGTGCCGCCGAGGGCTACTGCCCCAGCTCCTCGATCGTCTTCAGGATCCGCTTGTCGGACACCGGCTGCGGAGTGCCCAGGGACTGCGCGAAGTAGCTCACGCGCAGCTCCTCGATCTGCCAACGCACCGCGGCGACCTCCGCCGGGATCGGCGCGCCCTTCATCTGACGGTCCATCAAATCCTGGTAGGACACCTGGATCTGATGGACCTTCAGCATGCGTTCGCGGTCCCGGACCGGGTCCGCCTCCAGGCGTTGCAGGCGACGTTCCATCGCCTGCAGGTAGCGATGAACGTCCGGTAGTCGCCGCCAGCCCGCGTCGGCCACGAAGCCCTTGTGGACCAGCGCCGTGTACTGCGCCTTCAGGTCGGCCAGCGCCGGCGCCAACGCCGGGCTGCGGGTGGTCTTGAGCCGGCCCGCGACGGAGTGCGAGGCGCCCAGGATCCGCTCGACCTTGACCACCGTGTCCTCGGTCAGCCGCGGCAGCCCCGCCTTGACCCGGTCGCGCAGCCGGACGAAGCCCGCCTCGTCCCACACCGGGCCGCCCGCGTCCAGGATCAGCATGTCCGTCGCGCACGCGAGGATGTCCTCGAAGAGCGCGTCGATGCCGCCGTGCGGGTTGTGACTGAGGGTCAGCTTGGCCATGTTCGGCAGTCGGCCCTGGATCTGCTTGACCGGCGACTGCACGTTCAGCAGGACCAGGCGCCGCGTCCCGCGCCACATCGCGCGCGTCTGCTCCGGCTCGCTGTCGAACAGCCGCACCGCCACCGATGTGCCCTCGTCGACCAGCGCCGGGAACGCCTTGACCACCAGCGGCCCGCGCCGCTGCTCGACCACGCGCGGCAGTTCGCCGATGGTCCACGCGGTGACGCCCGCGCGCTCGATGTCCAGCGTGCTCGCCGCCTCGGACACCGCGGCCCGCATCCGGTCGCGCAGCTTGAGCTTGAGCGCTTCGAGGTCCTTGCCCTCGGCGAGCGTGCGCTTGGCGTCGTCGAGCACCCGGAAGGTCATCCTCAGGTGCTCGGGCACCTTCGCGAGGTCCCACGTCTCGCGCTTGACCGGCATCCCGGCCATCCGGCTCAACTCGCGCTCCAGCACGTCCACCAGGGAGCCGCGCCGCGGCGTCAGCCGGGCCAGGATCGCCCGCGCGTAGTCCGGTGCCGGCACGAACCCGCGGCGGATGTTCTTGGGCAGCGACCGGATGTACGAGGTCACCAACTCCTCGCGCAGGCCCGGGATCTGCCAGTCGAAGCCCTCGCCGGTGAGCTGGTTGAGCACCGCGACCGGGATGTGCGCGGTCACGCCGTCGGCGTTCGAGCCGGGCTCGAACTGGTAGGTCAGCGCGAGTTCGAGGCCCTCGACGACCCACGTGTTCGGGTAGTCCTCCTCGGTGATCCCGCCGGCCTTGGCGTTGATCAGCATGGACTTCTCGAAGTTCAGCAGGTCGGGTTCGTCCCGCTTGGCCTTCTTCCACCACGCGTCGAAGTGCCGCCCCGAGACCACGTCGGCGGGGATCCGCTCGTCGTAGAAGTCGAACAGGGTCTCGTCGTCGACCATGATGTCGCGCCGGCGGGCCCGGTGTTCGAGCTCCTCGACGTCTTCGAGCAGCCGGCGGTTGGCCGTGAAGAACTTGTGGTGGGTGCGCCAGTCGCCCTCGACCAGCGCGTGCCGGATGAACAGTTCCCGCGAGAGCTCGGCGTCCACCGAGCCGTAGCCGACCTTGCGCGCGGCCACGATCGGTACGCCGTACAGCGTGACCTTCTCGTAGGCCATCACCGCGGCCATCTTCTGTTCCCAGTGCGGCTCGCTGTAGGTGCGCTTGATCAGGTGCCCGGCCAGCGGTTCGATCCACTCGGGCTCGATCCGGCCCGCGATCCGGGCCCACAGACGGGAGGTCTCGACGAGTTCGGCCGCCATCACCCAGCGCGGCGGCTTCTTGAACAGCGCCGAGCCGGGGAAGACCGAGAAGCGGGTGCCGCGCGCGCCGCCGTACTCGCGCTTGGCCGGATCCATCAGCCCGATGTGCGACAGCAGACCGGACAGGATCGCGGTGTGGATGTGCTGCGTGTTCGGTTCCTGCGGCTCGCCGGTCGCCACGATCCCGAGCGACTTGGCGGCCTGGCGCAACTGGCTGTGCAGGTCCTGCCACTCACGTATGCGCAGGTAGTGCAGGAACTCGCTCTTGCACATCTTGCGGAACCGGCTGGAGGACAGCTCGTCCTGCTGTTCCCTGAGATGGTTCCAGAGGTTGAGGTACGCGAGGAAGTCGGACTCCTTGTCCGCGAACCGCGCGTGCATCTGGTCGGCGTGCTGCTGGTGCTCGGCGGGCCGCTCGCGCGGGTCCTGGATCGACAGCGCGGAGGCGATGATCAGCACCTCGCGCACGACGCCGTTGCGATCGGCCTCCAGGATCATCCGGGCCAGCCGCGGGTCCACGGGCAGTTGGGACAGCTTGCGCCCGACCGGGGTCAGCCGCTTGCGCACGTCCTCCTCGTCCGGGTCGATCGCGCCCAGTTCCTGTAGGAGCTGTACGCCGTCCTTGATGTTGCGCCGGTCCGGCGGCTCCAGGAACGGGAACGCCGCGATGTCGCCCAGGCCGAGCGCGGTCATCTGCAGGATGACCGAGGCCAGGTTGGTGCGCAGGATCTCGGGGTCGGTGAACTCGGGCCGCGACTCGAAGTCGCTCTCGGAGTACAGCCGGATGCAGATGCCGTCGGAGGTACGCCCGCTGCGGCCCTTGCGCTGATTGGCGGATGCCTGCGAGACCGCCTCGATCGGCAGCCGCTGCACCTTGGTACGCAGGCTGTACCGGGAGATCCGGGCGGTGCCGGGGTCGATCACGTATTTGATGCCGGGGACCGTCAGCGAGGTCTCCGCGACGTTCGTCGCCAGCACGATCCGGCGGCCGGAGTGCTGCTGGAAGACTCGATGTTGTTCGGCGGCCGACAGGCGCGCGTACAGCGGGAGCACCTCGGTGTTGCGCAACTGCCGTTTGTTCAGCGCCTCGGCGGTGTCGCGGATCTCCCGCTCACCGCTGAGGAAGACCAGGATGTCGCCGGACGCCTCGCCCATGAGCTCGTCGACCGCGTCGCTGATCGCCTGGACCTGATCGCGGTCGTCGGGGCGGCGCTTGCCGTCGCCCTCGTCGTCGTCCGCGTCGTCGTCGGTGTCCGGTACCAGGGGTCGATAGCGCACCTCGACCGGATACGTGCGGCCGGACACCTCGATGATCGGCGCGTCGTCGAAGTGCTGCGAGAAGCGCTCCGGGTCGATCGTCGCGGAGGTGATGACCACCTTGAGATCGGGGCGACGCGGCAGCAGTTGTTTGAGGTAGCCGAGCAGGAAGTCGATGTTGAGGCTGCGTTCGTGCGCCTCGTCGATGATCAGCGTGTCGTACTGGCGCAGCAACCGGTCGTTCTGGACCTCGGCGAGCAGGATGCCGTCGGTCATCAGCTTGACCAGCGTGCCGTCGCTCGACTGGTCGTTGAAGCGGACCTTGTAGCCGATCACGTCGCCGAGTTGTCCGCCCAGCTCCTCGGCGATCCGGTCGCCGACGGTGCGCGCGGCGATCCGGCGCGGTTGGGTGTGTCCGATCAGGCCCTGGACCCCGCGGCCGAGTTCGAGACAGATCTTCGGGATCTGGGTGGTCTTGCCGGAGCCGGTCTCGCCCGCGACGATCACGACCTGGTGGTCGCGGATCGCCTCCAGGATGTCGTCCTTCTTCTGGCTGACCGGCAGCGACTGCGGATAGCTGATCGCGGGCACGGCGGCGCGCCGGTTCGCGACCCGCGTCTCGGCGGCGTCGAACGCGGCGATCAGGCTCTCGGTCTCGGCGACCTGTTGCGGGCCCTTGCGGCTCTTGCGGGTCCGGTCGAGGCGACGGCGCAGACGGTCCTGATCCCGGAGCATCAGGTGGGGCAGGCGCGCCTGGAGGTCGGCGAGCTGAGATGTGGCTACTGGCGTTCCCATTACGGGGCCAAGGATAAGTGGCACCCCCCGGGAGTGGGCCAGTGGATTACTCCCGACGGCGGCGGGGCCCGGATCCCGGGCCGGCGGCGGTCGGATCCGAGACCGGCGCAGCGCCCTCGGACGGCCCGGCGGATGGGGCGGCTCGGAGCGGCGGTCCGGGGGCGCGCGCTGCCCCCGGACCGCCGCCCGATCAGGCCAGGAACGCGTTCGTGCAGGTGCCGAGGCCGCCGTCGGCCGGGTAGTAGCACCCGTGCGAGCGAGTCGTGCCCGGGTCGGTCACCATCGGGGTGTGGCCGTTGCCCCACTCGTCGGTGTAGGCCGTGTAGTAGTTGAAGACGTTGTTGGCGACGTCGATCATGCTGAACGGCTGCCCGCCCCAGACCTCGGTCCACGCGGCCTGGCAGGACGGGCTGTACATCAGGTTGACGGTGGTCAGGCCGTCGTCGGAGGTCCGGGTGGCGCCCACGTACTGGTCGGACGTACAACCGGTGGCGTACGGGTCCAGGCCGTTGCAGCCGGCCTGGTTGCACGAGCCCGCGACCGTGGCCGGTGTGGCGGAGGCGCCGGTGGGCAGCGCGACCGCGAGGCCCGCGACGGCGAAGGCGATGGCGGCCATGCCGGTGACGGCACGGCTGAGCGGACCCCGGCTGAGCGAACGCTGTGACATGACTGTCCCCTTTATTTGACTGATCCGAATGATTCGTCGAATCGACGAATCTCCCCGTTCGAGTGGAAACGGGGCATGTAATCGAAAGTAGCCGGACAATCACTGTGTGCAATAGGCATCCAACCAAAAGGAGGGTTTTCCCTTTTCTTCCTTTCTGCTGTGTCAATTGTTGAACGTAGAACTACTTGATATCGTGGTGGCATGGACACCACATCGCCGCAGCGCGCGGCGCAGCGCATGCCCGTCGTCTACCTCGGCCACGGCGCGCCGCCGCTCGCGGACGACGCCCTGTGGACCGCGCAGCTCGCCGACTGGTCGGCCGAGCTGCCTCGCCCCACGGCGATCCTGATGGTGTCCGCGCACTGGGAGGACGCCCCGATCGCGCTCGGCGCGACCCGCACGATCCCGCTCGTGTACGACTTCGGCGGCTTCCCCGAGCACTACTACCGGGTCACCTATCCCGCTCCCGGGGCGCCCGAGTTGGCCGCGCGCGTGCGCGCCCTGCTCGGCCCGAACGTCCAGGACGTGCCGGGGCGCGGCCTCGACCACGGCGCGTACGTGCCGCTGGTGGAGATGTATCCCGAGGCCGACGTGCCCGTCCTGCAGATGTCCCTGCCCACGCTCGACCCGGTCGAGCTGTACAAGGTCGGCCGCCGGCTGGCGGCGCTGCGCGACGAGGGCGTGCTGATCGTGGGCAGCGGCTTCTTCACGCACAACCTGCGCGGCCTGGACATGCGCGCGGACGCGCCGGCGCCCGGGTGGTCGAGCGAGTTCGACCACTGGGGCGACGAGGCGTTCCGGCACGGCGACGTCGACGCGCTGCTCGACTTCACCCGCAAGGCCCCCGCCGCGCGCCTGGCGCACCCGCGCACCGAACACCTCGCGCCGCTGTTCGTCTCGCTCGGGGCCGGGCACGAGGACCTCGACAACCTGCGTCAGGTCATCGACGGGTTCTGGTTCGGGCTCTCGAAGCGGTCCGTCCAACTGGGCTGACGCGGGCGGCTCCGGCGCGCCGGAGCGGGCGGTTCGACACCGGAGCGAGGAGTTCCGGTTTCGCCCTAAAGAGGCCATTGTCGTAAATAACCGAAACCGCGCCACGGCGCGCCACGGGAGCCGTACCGTAGCCGCATGGCTGCCAGAACCCTGCCGCAGAGTTGCGTGGGAATCGGCTGCATGCTCGTGCGCGAGCACCTGTGTAGCGAACAGCACTTCTGGGACGCGAGGTTCTTCCCGTCCGGGGGAGTGCGCGAGGACAGCGGGCTGCTCGTCGCGCTCCTCGTGGCGTCGGCGCTGCATCGGGTCGCGCGGAGCATGGGCATGTCGGACGCCGATCCGGACGCCGTGATGCGCGTCCCCGTCGTCCCGGCGCACGCGCTCCTGCGCACCGACGAGGACGCGATGGAAGCGGCCCGGACCTTCACGAATCCGGCCGAACTCGACGAGTTCCACACCCGCCTGACCCGGCTGCGCCCGGGGCGCGACGCGCTGTGGCCGTCGGTCCGTTGGACGGCCGAGGACCTGCTCCTGGTCTACGCCCACGCCGCGGCGACGCACCGGGTGGTGCCCGCCCTGGACCCGGCCCGGGCGCTGGCCGACATCGACCCGGGGCTGACCGTCGCCGGGCTCTGGGAGGAGTGACGGGGTACGCCCTCGCCCTCGCCCCCGCCTCCGCGCCCGCCCCCGTCCCCGCGCTCGGTGCCGTGTCGCCGTCAGGGGTGACGGTCGGTCAGGAGGTGATGTCCAGGACGGACTTCGTCAACTCGTGGTCGAGTCTGCGATGCACGATGGAGCCCTCGCCCGCGGGGAGGTGCACCGGAACGAGCACCGTGCCACCCTGCGCCGCGACGAAGTGCCCGCCGCTCCCGAGGTAACCGCCGTGCCAGGAGTAGTCGTTCGGCCCGGTCGTGGCCGGCACCGCCTCGCCCACCACGGCGATCTGCCGGGGCAGGTCCAGCGGCTGCGCGTCCGGCGCGAGGACCCGGGTGCCGCGAAAGCCGCTCTTGGTCAGCCGATCGTGCAGCCGGGTCCGCGCCGTCGTGGCGGCGCCCTCGCCCGGTGTGCCCACGTCGATCGTGACCGGCAGGTACATCGCGAGGTCGCTGCCGACCAGCACGCCGGCCAACGGCCAGAGCCGGTCCACGAGTTCGTGCCGACCCGGGCGCCGCCGACCCTCGCTCACCCGGACCCGCAGGACCTGCGTGGGGTGGACGGCCGGCAACCGCGCGAGCGCGTCCGCGAACAAACCCCGGATGGCGGGCTCGGCCTCCGCGATCGTTTGGCTCGTGACCTCCCGGCTCGCCCGCCCGGCGGCTGCCGCCCGCGCCGTCGCGCCTTGCGTCCCGCGGATCGCGTCGTCGAGCCCCATTGCCTGCCCCACCTCGTCACGGGCACCGCGTGGGCACGGCACTCCACGGTCACCGTAGCGCCGCCGCCGGAACGACCGGCGGGGCCCGGTCCACGTGCTCGACCACGGCCCGCACCACGAGCGCGGACGGGGTCGGCCGGACCCCGCGAACAGGCCCACGCCCTCTTCGTGTTCACGGGCGTGGTCGCCCGGAGCGCCGCGCCCGGCCACTCACGCCCCGGGCCGGCCCGAGGCCCGGATCGTGATGTTCAGCCGCCCGGCCGTAAGCCCCGTACGCGGGTCGCCCGTTCCCGGTCGGATTCTCGGCACTCCGTGGTACGCGAGTCGCGACGGGCCGCCGAACACCACCAGATCGCCGCCGAGCAGTTCGACGTCGGTCCACGGGCGGGTCCGCGTCTCGGTGTTGCCGAAGCGGAACACGCACGTGTCGCCGATGCTCAGCGACACCACCGGGGCCGGCGACGCCTCGTCCGCGTCGCGATGCAGGCCCATCCTCGCGTCCGCGTCGTAGAAGTTGACCAGGCCGATGTCGTACGGGTCGGTGGTCGCGGCCGCCCCGAACACATCGGCCACCGCGCGCCGGGCCAACGCGCCCAGCACCGCCGGGAACGGCTTGACCGGCTCGCCGTCCGGCAGGCGGTCGGTGTACCGGTACGGCTCCCAGTGCAGCCCCAGGCTCACGCTGCGCACGCTCATCACGCCGCCCGAGGGCATCACCACGTGCCGCATCCCGGCGGGCGGCCGGGCCCATTCACGCGCGAGCACGACGAGTTCGCGCTGCCGGTCGAGCGGGAGCCAGTCCGGCACGTGCCACGCCCCCGGCGCGAGTTCGACCCGCTCGCGCGGCAGCGCGAACAGCCCGTCCGTCACGACCCCACCTCTCCCGTCACGCCGTCACCTCGCCACTTCAGCCACTACCGGTACTCCCGCCACGTTCTAGGCCGTCACCCAGTTCGGCAGCCGCTTCTCCCGGAACGCCGCCATGCCCTCCGTCGCGTCCGCCGAAGCGAACAATTCCGCGGAGCGCTGCGCCAGGGCCTGGCCGTCCCGGTCGAAACCGGCCCGTACCGTGCTGGTGGTGAGCTTCTTCGACTCGACCAGCCCCTGGCGCGGGCACAGCCGGAACGAGGCGACCAGGGCCGCGACGGCGTCGTCCGCACCGGTCGCGCCGTCCACCGCGCGGGTCAGCAGGCCGATCCGCTCCGCCTCCACGCCGTCGAAGACGTCGCCGGTGAGGAAGTACCGCGACACCGAACGCGGGTCGAGGCGCGGCACCGTGGTCAGCGAGATCACCGCCGGGCTGAGCCCGAGCCGGGCCTCGGTGAACGCGAACGTGGCCTGCGCCGGCGCGATCGCGAGGTCGGCCGCGCCGACCAGCCCGATCCCGCCCGCCCGCGCGTTGCCGCGCAGGTGCGCGACCACCGGCACCGGCACCTCGACCACCAGGCGCAGCAGCGCGAGCAGTTGCTCGGCGCCGTGCGCCATCCCGCCCTCGGCCGCCTCGCGCAGGTCCATCCCCGAGCAGAAGGTCGGGCCGGTGTGCGTGAGCACCACCGCGCGCACCCGCTCGTCCACTCCGGCCTCGGCCAGATAGTGGCGCAGGCGCGCGACCAGGCGCGCGGACAGCGCGTTCCGATTGGCCGGCGAATCGAGGGTAATGGTGGCGATTCCATCGTCCAGGCTCATGCGTACCGGCTCGGCGTCCACGGTTCTCCTCCGGGTTCGGGGTGATCGGCGATCGATGGTCGTGCGGGGTCTCGGCTTCGGTCGTCGGTGCGGCGAGCCGGGGATCACCCGGACCCGCGCGCGCCTCGATCCTCACATGAGGGGGTCACGTGCGATCGAACCGCGTCGCTTTCATGTTCCTTTCATGTCGGGCGCGCACATTGGGACGACACGCTTTGTGCCGAATCCACACGGAGGGTGTCCGCGTGCGACCGTGGGACCACCCGCAGTAGTCGGTCCCCCGCACCCGAACCAAGGAGTCGCCGCCATGACGCCCGCCGCCGACACCGGAACGCCGCCGCACATCCTCGTGGTCGACGACGAGCCCGCCGTACGCGAGGCACTCGAGTCCAGCCTGCGCTTCGAGGGATACAAGGTGACCCTTGCCGGCGAGGGCGTGGCCGCGCTCTCCGCGATCGCCGGCGACGAGCCCGACCTCGTCCTGCTCGACGTCCTGATGCCGCGGATGGACGGCCTGACCGCGTGTCGGCGACTACGCGCCCGCGGCGACACGCTGCCCGTCCTGATGCTCACCGCGCGCGACGCGGTGGGCGACCGGGTCACCGGGCTCGACGCCGGCGCCGACGACTACCTCGTCAAGCCGTTCGAACTCGACGAACTGCTCGCCCGGGTCCGCGCGCTGCTCCGTCGCAGCGCGATGACCGGCACGAACGCGTCCGACGACGCGCTCGCGTTCGCCGACCTGCGGATGGACACCGCCGCGCGCGAGGTCACCCGGGGCGGCCGGGCGATCGACCTGACCCGGACCGAGTACACCCTGCTCGAACTGCTGATGACCCACCCGCGCCAGGTTCTGACGCGCGAACAGATCCTGCGCAACGTATGGGGCTTCGACTTCGAACCCGCCTCCAACTCGCTCGACGTCTACGTCATGTACCTGCGCCGCAAGACCGAGGCGGGCGGGTTGCCGCGGCTCGTGCACACCGTGCGCGGCGTCGGCTACGTGCTGCGCGCGGCGGAAACGCCTGCCTGATGCACCGTCACCTGCCGCTCCGGGCCCGCCTGGCACTGCTCACCGCGCTCGCCGTCGCGCTCGCCGTCGCGGGCGTGGCCGCCGCCTGCTGGGTGCTGACGCGCAATCAGTTGCGCGAACAGTTGGACCGGAGCCTGGCGACCACCGCGGGGCCGCTGCCCGGCCAGCGCGGGTCGTTCATCACCGAGATCTGCAACCGGCCCGCACCGCCCGAGTTCCAGCGCGGCCTGTTGACGTATCAGGTGATCAAGGCCGACGGGTCGTCGTGCACCCAGCCGGGGAGCAAGGCCGATCCGGTCAGCCCGGTACCGGTCGCCAAGGTCGACACGGAGGTCGCGGCCGGGCAGTTCGACCGGGTCTTCCACGACGCGACGACCGAGGACGGCAAGCGCGTCCGGGTGTACACCCGGCACGCCGGGCCGGACACCGCCGTGTCGATCTCGCGACCACTGACCGAGATCGAGGACTCGCTCGACAGCCTCGCCGTCCGGCTCACGATCGTGTGCGCGATCGGCATCCTGGGCGCCGCGACCGTGGGTCTCCTGGTCGCGCGCGCCGCGCTCAAACCGGTGGACCGGCTCACCGACGCGGCCGAGCACGTGGCCCGCACCGAGGACCTCGACACCATGATCGCGGTGGCGGGCAAGGACGAGATCGCCCGGCTGGGCCGCTCGTTCAATGCGATGACGGCGTCGCTCAAGGCGTCCCGGCTGCGCCAGCAGCGGCTGATCGCGGACGCGGGCCACGAACTGCGTACGCCGCTCACGTCCCTGCGCACCAACACCGACCTGCTCCTGCGCAGCGAACAGACCGGCCGGGCGCTCCCGGCCGAGGACAAGGAACGGCTGCTGCGCAACGTCAAGGCACAACTGGTCGAACTCTCCGACCTGGTGGGCGACCTGCTGCTGCTCGCGCGCCCCGAACAGGCTCCGAGCGCGCCGCCGACCACGTCGGCCGCACTGCATACGGCGGTGGAACGCGCGGTGGAGCGGGCCGCGTTGCGGGCGCCGGACGCGCGGATCGAGGTGGATGTGACGCCGTGGTATGTGCGCGGGGAGGCGGCTGCGCTGGAGCGGGCGGTGGTCAACCTTTTGGACAACGCGCTCAAGTTCGGCGGTGCGGAGGGGCTGGTCGAAGTGCGGCTCAGGGATGGTGAACTGACGGTCCGTGATCACGGGCCGGGGGTTGCGCCGGACGATGTGCCCTATGTCTTCGAGCGGTTCTGGCGGGCGGCGGCGGCGCGTGGGTTGCCGGGGTCGGGGCTGGGGTTGGCGATCGTGGCTCGGACGGTGGCCGATGCGGGGGGTGCGGTGGCGCTTGAGGTTGCTTCTGGTGGGGGGACGGTGGCTCGCGTGCGGTTGCCGGGGGTGGCGGGTTGATCGACGCCTTGGTTGGCCTCAAGCGCCGGCCGGGCTGGAAGGTGGCCTCAGGCGCCGGCCGGGCTGGGTTGGCCTCAAGCGCCGGCCGGGCTGATAGGTGGCCTCAAGCGCCGGCCGGGCTGAAAAGGTGACCTTGAGCGTTGGTCGGGCTCGTTGGCCTCAAACGCCGGCCGGGCTGGAAGGTGGCCTCAAGCGCCGGCCGGGCTGAAAAGGTGACCTTGAGCGTTGGTCGGGCTCGTTGGCCTCAAACGCCGGCCGGGCTGAAAGGTGGTCTCAAGCGCCGGACGGGGTGTTGATGTTGTCCGGGGCTTGAGGTGGTTAGTTGTTTGGGAAGGCTGCCAGGTGGGTCAGGAGGGCTTTGGTTAGGGGTTCGGCGGCGGTTTCCGGGATCCAGTGGTCGGTGTTTGGGAGGATCTCGAAGTGGTATGGGCCGGACAGCTGGGCGCCGGTGGCCTCGGCTGCCGGGCGGCCGAAGGCGGTGTCGCGGTCGCTCCAGACGTACAGCGTGGGGGTGGTGATCTCGCCGATGTCGCGTAGTGCCTTCGGGTCGACGGCGCGGTACCAGTTCAACGCGCCGGTGAGCGCACCCGGTTCGCGCAGCGCGGCGATGTAGCGCTCGGTGACGTCGGCCGGCAGCGACGCGAACGCCGCCCGCAGGTAGGCCGCGTCGTTGGCCATGATCTTCTCCTCCGCCGCGCCCCGGGTGCGGAAGAGGTGGATGTACGACGACTGTTCGCGCTGACCCGACGCGGCGTCGCGAACCGCCGACGTCAACGCGACCGGGTGGGGCGTGGACACCACGGTCAGCGTGCGCAGCCGCTCGCCGTGCAGGCCGGCGACCTGCCACGCGAGCGCGCCGCCCCAGTCGTGGCCGACCAGGTCCACCCGCTCGATGCCGAGGGCGTCGAGCACGGCGATCACGTCGCCGACCAACTCGTCGCGACCGTAGGCCGATTCCTGCGGCGGACGCGCGCCGGGGGAGTAGCCGCGCTGGTCGAACGCGATCGCCCGATAGCCCGCCCGGGCCAGGCCGAGGAGTTGCGCGGTCCACGACGCGGACGTCTGCGGGAAGCCGTGCAGGAACAGGACCGGTCGCCCGCCCGACGGTCCGGCCACCCGTGCGTTGAAGACCCATTCGCCGGCCGGGATCTCGGCGCCCTCCACGAACGGTTGCGCGGAGTCCGCGCCGCCGACTGCCCTACCCGCCGAGGTGCTCATACGTGACCTCCGGATCGCTGTACCGCGCTGTGCACGTCATCCGATCGGCAGCATAAGTGTTTTGGATTGTGAGATTCACGTCCCACGTCGCTCCACTGCCGCCCCGCCGATTCTCATTCCACCTTAAGAAACGCCTCAGACGACTCCCAGGGCGCGTGGACACCGTCACAGCATGAGCCTGACGACACCGATTCGCACGCGGATCGTGGACGTGGTGGTCCCCGTGTACAACGAGGCCCACGTCCTGGCCGCGAGTGTGCGACGCCTGCACGCCTATCTGCTCGGCGGATTCCCGTACGCCTTCCGCATCGTCATCGCGGACAACGCCAGCACCGACCCCACCTGGCAGGTGGCCCGCGAACTCGCGCGCGAACTGCCGCACGTCCGTGCGATCCACCTCGACCGCAAGGGCCGCGGCCGGGCGCTGCGGAAGGTGTGGGCCGAGTCCGACGCCGACGTGGTCGCGTACATGGACGTCGACCTGTCCACCGATCTCGACGCGTTCCTGCCGCTGGTCGCCCCGTTGGTGAGCGGACACAGCGACCTCGCGATCGGCACCCGGCTGGCCCGCTCGGCCGAGGTCGAGCGCGGACCTCGGCGCGAGGTGGTCTCGCGTTCCTACAACCTGTTGCTGCGCGGGGTGTTCGCGGCCCGCTTCTCCGACGCGCAGTGCGGCTTCAAGGCCGTGCGCACGGTGGTCGCGCAGGCGCTGTTGCCGCATGTGCACGACGAGGAGTGGTTCTTCGACACCGAACTCCTGTTGCTCGCCGAACGCAACGGACTGCGGATCCACGAGGTCCCGGTCGACTGGGTCGACGATCCGGACAGCCGGGTCGACGTGCTGCGCACCGCGCTCGACGATCTGCGCGGCATGGCGCGGGTCGCCCGACGGATCGCGGCGGGCACGTTCCGGGTCCCGGTCCCGCCGCGGGTGCGCACCGCGCGGCTGCCGGTCGGGATGCGGGCGCAGTTGCCGCGGTTCGCGGCGATCGGCGTGCTGAGCACGCTGGCGCACCTGCTGCTGTACGTCCTGCTGCGGGACGGCATGGGCGCGCTCGCGGCCAACGCGCTCGCGCTGACCGTCACCACGATCGCCAACACGGCGGCCAATCGCCGGTTCACCTTCGGTGTGCGCGGGCGAAGCGGGCTGTGGCGGCATCAGGCCCAGGGCGGGCTCGCGTTCGTGGTCGGGCTCGGCCTGAGCAGCGCGACCCTGGCCGGCCTGCACGCGGCCGTCGCGGCCCCGTCGCGGCCGGTCGAACTCGGTGCCCTCGTCGGCGCGGGGGTGCTGGCCACGATCGTGCGCTTCCTGCTCCTGCGGGTCTGGGTCTTTCGGGCGGCGGGCGTCGCGGCGGGTGAGTGCGCATGACGGCCGTGGTGGTGCCGATGCCGTTGCCAATTCCCGAGGCGGGGGGCGCGGCCGACCGGCCCTGGTACCTCCGGGCGGTGCGCGGCCGGGCGACCGACGCGCCCTGGGTGCGGCCCGCGTTGCTGGCCCTGCTGGTCGCAACGGGCGTGCTGTACATCTGGGGCCTGGGGGCCTCGGGCTGGGCCAACTCGTTCTACTCTGCCGCCGTCCAGGCCGGCACCCAGAGTTGGCAGGCGCTGTTCTTCGGGTCCTCGGACGCGGGCAACTCGATCACCGTCGACAAGACCCCGGCGTCGTTGTGGGTGATGGGGCTCTCGGCCCGGATCTTCGGCGTGAACGCGTGGAGCATCCTGGTCCCGCAGGCGCTGGAGGGCGTGGCCACGGTCGGCGTGCTCTACCTCGCGGTGCGGCGCCGATTCCCGGCGTGGGCGGGTCTGTTGGCGGGGGCGATGCTCGCCCTGACGCCGGTCGCGGCGCTGATGTTCCGGTTCAACAACCCGGACGCGCTGTTGGTGCTGCTGCTCACGGTCGCCGCGTACGCGGTGCTGCGGGCGCAGGAGAGCGCGAGTACGCGGTGGCTGGTCCTGGCGGGTGCGTGCGTGGGGTTCGGGTTCCTGGCCAAGATGCTCCAGGCGTTCCTGGTCGTGCCGGCGTTCGCACTGGTCTACCTCGTGCTGGCACCCGTCGGCTTCTGGCGGAGGGTTCGCCAACTCCTCTGGTCCGGGCTCGCGTTGATCGTGGCCGGCGGCTGGTGGATCGCGATCGTCGAGCTGTGGCCGGAGTCCTCGCGGCCCTACATCGGCGGATCGCAGCACAACTCGATCCTCGAACTGACGTTGGGCTACAACGGTCTCGGCCGGCTCAACGGCGAGGAGACCGGCAGCGTGGGCGGCGGCGGTGGGCCGCGCGGCGGCGGCGCCTGGGGCGAGACCGGCTGGGACCGGTTGTTCAACGCCGAGATGGGCGGGCAGATCTCGTGGCTGCTGCCGGCCGCGCTGATCCTGCTTGTGGTCGGACTGTGGCTGACCCGGCGCGCTCCGCGCACGGATCCGGCGCGGGCGGCGATTGTGCTGTGGGGCGGCTGGTTGCTGACCACGGCGCTGGTCTTCAGCTACATGGCCGGCATCTTCCACGCCTACTACAACGTCGCGCTCGCGCCGGCCGTCGCGGCCGTCGTCGCGATGGGCGCAGCGCTGCTGTGGGAGCGGCGCCGCGTGGTCCGTGCCGCGGCGGTCGCGGCGATCACGGTCGGGGCGAGCGCGTGGTGGTCGTACCGACTCCTCGATCGCACCCCGGATTGGCATCCGTGGTTGCGCCAAGTCGTGCTCGTGGCCGGAATCGTCGCGGCGCTCGGGCTGTTCGGGTCCGCCCTGGTGACCCGGCGCGGACTGGCACCGGTCGCGGCCGGGGTCTCGGTCGTGGCGATCCTCGCGGGACCCGCGGCGTACACGTGGGACACGGTCTCGACGCCCAAGGGCGGTTCGATCCCGAGCGCGGGTCCGGCGGGCGCGGGCGGCTTCGGGCGCGGCGGACCCGGGCGCTTCGGCGGCGGCCCGCCACAGCGGTTCCAGGCCCCGCCGGGTCAGGACGGCCAAGCGGGGCAACCAGGACAACCGGGGCAACCGGGCCAGGGCGCACAGGCGTTCCCCGGTGCCCCGGGGCAGAACGGCCGGGCGCCGGACGGCACCGGACAGCCCGGCGGCCAACGGCCGAACGCGGGCAACGGCACCCCGCCCCAGGGCCAGGGTGGCATGACACCTCGTCAGGGCGGCGGCGGTATGGGCGGTCTGCTCAACGGCAGTACCCCCGGCAAGGAGGTCGTCGCCATGCTCGAGCGCGACAGCGACGACTACACGTGGGTGGCCGCGTCGGTCGGCTCCAACAGCGCGTCGGGCTATCAACTCGCCACCGGCAAGCCGGTCATGCCGATCGGTGGCTTCAACGGCAGCGACCCCTCGCCGACCCTGGCCGAGTTCCAAAAGTTGGTCACGGCCGGCCGGATCCACTACTTCATCGGCGGCGGCGGCATGGGCGGCGGCGGAATGCGCAGTATGGGCGGAAGCAACGCGTCGCAGGCCATCGCGACCTGGGTCGCGGGGACATTCGCCGCGACCACCGTCGACGGTGTCACCCTGTACGACCTGACGGCCGTACCGGGGAACGGAACCGACGAATCGTCACCAACCGCCTGACGTGGTGTCAAGCGGCGTGTGGGACGGGGCAAACGGGCGACTGCGATGATCCGTAGGATCCTCACCCGTGACGACGATCAAGATGCGAAAGGTCGGGGCCGGCTTGATCGGCCTGCTGACGACCTTGGCTGTCGTGGGCGGTTCCGCACCGTCCGCGATGGCCGACGAGACCGATGCGCCCGCGCCGCCGCCGAAAGTCGAGGTTGTCCTCGACGTCAGCGGCTCGATGAAGGCCAACGACGCCGGCGGGATGACCCGGATCGACGCCGCGAAGAAGGCGTTCAACGAGATCGTGGACAGCGTCCCGGAGACCGCCGAGTTCGGCGTCCGGGTGCTGGGTGCGACCTACCCGGGCACCGACAAGAAGCTCGGGTGCGTCGACACCCAGCAGCTGACCCCGGTCGGCAATCCGAACAAGGTCGTGATCAAGAACGCGATCGCCAAGCTCGCCCCGACCGGCTTCACCCCGATCGCACTGTCGCTGCGCGAGGCCGCCAAGGACCTCGGCACCGGCGCCGGAACCCGCCGGATCGTGCTGATCACCGACGGCGAGGAGACCTGCGCTCCGCCCGACCCGTGCGACGTCGCCCGCGAGTTGGCGGCGTCCGGCCTGAACCTGGTCGTGGACACGCTGGGTCTGGTCCCGGACGAGAACACCCGGCGCCAGCTCTCCTGCATCGCCGACGCGACCGGCGGCACGTACACGTCGGTGCAGAACTCGGAAGAGCTCTCGCAGCGCGTCCAGCAGATCGTCAAGCGCGCGGTGCGCGAGGCGGACGAGACCCCCGCGGCCGTCAAGGGCAGCCCGAACGGCTGCCAGGACGCGCCGTTGCTCGCGCCCGGCGTGTACAGCGACCGCGAGGAATTCAGCCAACACCTCTGGTACAAGGTCCCGCTCAAGCCGAACCAGGAGCTGCGGGCGACCGCGACGGTCGGCGCGGACCGCAAGGTGGCGCGCGACTACGACGTGACGATCACCGCGTTCAGCGAGGACGGCCGCGAACTGGTCGGCAACGCTGGCGCGGGCAACGGTCGCACGGACGTGCAGTCGGCCGGCCTGCGCTATCCGTACAAGACCGATGACGACGACGCGAAGACGCGGACGATCTGCCTGGTGGTGACGAACGCGTTCGCCGCGCAGCCGGGGGTGGCGACCAAGCCGGGGCTGCCGCTGGAACTGACGGTGGACCTGGTCAAGGCCACCGACGCCAAGGCCGCGAACGTGCATGGCCTGGGCCGCGGTTGGGTCTTCCTGGGCGTGCTCGCGGGGTTCGGTCTGTTGGCGGGCCTCCTGGTCGGCTGGTTGCGCCGCGGGTTCAAGGCGCTCGGGAAGGCGATGTCATGAGGACGGCGAAGCGTGGAATGAAGCGAGTGCTGGCGGCCGTTGCCGCCGCGTTCGTCGGGGTGACGCTGTGCGCGACCCCGGCGATGGCCGAGCAGGACGTGCCGCCCGGCACGTCGTTCCTGGGCGCGGGCGAGCTGAAGCTCGGCGACGAGGCGCGCTGGTCCGCGTCCGCGGGCGAGTACCTGTACTGGACCTTCCCGGCCAAGGCCGGCAAGGAGATCAAGGCCAAGGTCGACCTCGACCTCGCGCCGGGGGCGGGCGCCCGCACCGGGCCGGTCACCTACCGGATCGAGATCTACGACGGCCTGCGCCGGCGTCAGCCGTGCGTCGAGGGCAAGCAGGTCGCGACGGCGCAGAAGACCGACACGAAGCTGAGCCTGACCTGTACGCCGCGCACGGTCCGCGACTGGGCCGAGCCGTGGTCCACCGACCCGCTGCCCGGCATGTACTTCGTGCGGATCTCGGCGATGGACGTCCCGGAGCTGGACGCGGGCGCGCCGATAAAGGTGACCGTGCGGGTGGACACCAAGGGCGGCGACGACCAGGTCCCGACCTCGGACCGGCAGCTCGCCGACCCGCTGGTGCCGATCACGAAGGCCGGCGCGGTGCTGAAGAGCGGCCAGACCTCGGAGACCCGCTCGGTGGCGTGGGATCAGGAGGAGGACCACTGGTATCAGTGGGACTGGATGGACGGTCCGAACGCACGCTGGTTCTGGACGGCTCTGGCGACGTTCGTCGCGGTGGTGTTCGGCGTGTTGGGCTTCCAGGTGACCCGGAAGAAGCGCAGCTGGTTCAGCTGATTTCGGACGCGGCGCGACCGGGTGGGCCGGCCGGCCCACCCGGCCGCGCCGCCCCGGCGTGCGGCGCACCCGGGCGACCCGGAATGATCCCTATGTCCGGACTCAATGTGTCCGGACCCAACGCAGAACGGAGCAAGCCATGATCGTGGAGCACGCGGACATCACCGTCCCGGAAGGCCGCGAGGCCGAGTTCGAGGCCGCCTTCCTGCGCGGCCGCGAGGTCGTCGCGAAGTCCGAGGGCTTCCGCTGGGCGCGCCTGGTCCGCCAGGTCGAGTCCCCGACGTCGTACCTGCTGCTGATCGGCTGGGAGACGCTGGAGGCGCACACGGTCGGCTTCCGCGAGTCGGACCTGTTCCCGCAGTGGCGCGCCATCGTCGGCGAGTTCTTCGCGGTGCCGCCGACGATCGTGCACTACGAGAGCGACCTGACGCCGGCCGAGAGCGCCTGAGCCGCCGTCGCCGAGGTCGTGCGGCACGCGTGAGGCGCGCGTGCGGCACACGTGCGGCACGCGTGACGGACAGAGGTCCCCCACTCCGAATCCGGAGCGGGGGACCTCTGTGCGTGCGGCGACCGTGCCTCCGCGCTCCGCGGGGGCGTTCGGGTGCCGCGTGCGGGCTCGCGCGGGCCGAACGAGAGTGGCCGATTTCGAAAAGATGGGGGCGGGTCGCCGTCGCATCTTCGTCGCAATCGCTTGACGGATGCGCCTCGGTCGAGAACCCTCGTACCTGAAGTCACCAATAGTGCTTGGGTGATCACGGATCGCAGTCGACGTTCCGTGGACACGTGCCCTCGGCCTCCGCGAGCCGGCCCCGTCCGGCGGCGCCGTGGAGGAGCGAGCCCGGCACCTGCGCCGGGAGAACGAACCGCCTTAGCCGTAGCCGCCATCGGGAGGCTCCCCATGTCAGTGCCACGCAACCGTGCCGGTCCGATCGTCGCCCTCTGCGTGATCACCTCGGCGGGATGTTCCGGTGGATTGCCGGATCGGGCCGTGGTGTCCGCGGCGCCCGCTCCGGGGGGTGTTCCGTGCGCTTCGGCGATCAGGATCGGCGAGTTGCCGGCCTGGGCGCGCGACGGGTTCGCCCCGGGCATCTCGGTTCGCCACGTCGTCGGCGCCCGGGGTGACATCGTCGCCATACTGTTCGGGTATCCGTACGCCGCGCCGCCTCGACCGGGCCGGACGAGCAAGATCCTGTGGGCGGCGCGCCCCGACGCGAGAACCGCGGCTTCGCCCGCCGACGCGGCCCTGCGGATCGAGGCGACCCTGCCCGGCCGAAGCGGCGCGGTGGTCCGCGAGGTGGCCGACGGCCCCGGGCCGTCGTCCGTCGACCTTCCGGCGCCCGGATGTTGGCATCTCAGCCTGGCCTGGTCGGGCCACACCGACGAGCTCGACATCCCCTACGAGGCCGGTTAGCTCCTACGCCGCCGTGTTGCTCGCCCGATGCTCCGGGATCGCGCCGGCGGGCCGAGCGCGGCCCGTCCCGCACCGGAGGACCGGCTCGTCAGGCGTGTTCGGCCGCCGCGGACGACTCGGCCGCCGCGGTCAGCGCCGCGAGGGCCATTCGGCGCAGGATCGGGGCCAGGACGCGTTGCGGTGTGCGCAGCGTGTGCGGGGTCGAGTTGATCAGACCGAAGGTCGCGTGCACCGCCGCGCGGGCCGCGCGGTCGTCCAGCCGCCCGGGGTGGGCCTTGACGGCGACATCGACCCAGATCTCGACGTAGGCGCGCTGGACCCGGCGGATGCGGTGCCGTTCCGTGGTCGGGACCTGGTTGAGCGCGTGGTCGTGCAGCGTGATCAGGTCCGGCTGTTTGAGGGCGAACTCGACCTGACCCTCGATCAGGGCCGCCAGCGCCCGCGCCGGGTCCTCGATCGCGGCTCGCTCGCGGCCCCTGGACAGGAGTTGTTCGCTGATGTCGACCAGCAGCTCGGTCAGCATCGCCTCCTTGCCGCGGAAGTGCTTGTAGAGCGCGGGGCCGCTGATGCCGACCGCCGCGCCGATGTCGTCCATGCCCACGCCCTGGTAGCCGCGCTCGGCGAACAGCCGGGCGGCCACCTGCAGGATCTGGTCTCGACGGCTCACGGTCATGTGTCCATGCTAGACACTCGGATTAACCGTGGTTAACCTCGGGGGCAGGTGAACGCAGGTTAACTTGAGGCGGTGTCATGGAGAGCGTGCTCGGCACAGCCGCCGACCCGGGGGCAGAGTCGTACCGGGCCAACGCGGAAGCACACGAACGCGCCGTGGGCGAGCTGCGCGCACGGCTCGCGACGACCGCCCTCGGCGGCGGCGAACGGGCCAGGGAACGGCACACCGCGCGCGGCAAACTGCTGCCGCGCGATCGGGTCGAGACATTGCTCGACCCCGGCACGCCGTTCCTGGAGATCGCGCCGCTGGCCGCGGACGGGATGTACGGCGGCGACGCGCCGGCGGCCGGCCTGATCGCGGGCGTCGGTCGGGTCGCGGGGCGCGAATGCGTGATCGCGGCCAACGACGCCACCGTCAAGGGCGGCACGTACTACCCGATGACGGTCAAGAAGCACCTGCGCGCGCAGGAGATCGCCCTGGAGAACCGGCTCCCCTGCCTGTACCTGGTCGACTCCGGCGGCGCCTTCCTGCCGATGCAGGACGAGGTCTTCCCCGACCGCGACCACTTCGGTCGGATCTTCTTCAACCAGGCGCAGATGTCCGCGCGCGGCATCCCGCAGATCTCCGCGGTGCTCGGCTCGTGCACCGCGGGCGGCGCGTACGTGCCGGCGATGAGCGACGAGACGGTCATCGTGCGCGACCAGGGCACGATCTTCCTCGGCGGCCCCCCGCTCGTGAAGGCCGCGACCGGTGAGGTCGTCACCGCCGAGGAGCTCGGCGGCGGCGACGTGCACGCGCGGATCTCCGGCGTCGTGGACCACCTCGCGGCCGACGACAAGGACGCGCTGCGGATCGTCCGCGACATCGTCGGCACGTTCGGGGCCCGCCCGCCACTGCCGTGGGACGTCAAGGACGTCGAGCCGCCCGCGGTCGACCCGGCCGGGCTGTACGGCGTCGTGCCGCCCGACGCGCGCACGCCCTACGACGTGCGCGAGGTGATCGCCCGGATCGTCGACGGGTCGCGCTTTCACGAGTTCAAGGGCGAATACGGCACCACCCTGGTGACCGGCTTCGCCCGGATCCACGGGCACCCGGTCGGGATCGTCGCCAACAACGGCATCCTGTTCGCCGAATCGGCGCTCAAGGGCGCGCACTTCATCGAGCTGTGCGACCAGCGCGGGGTGCCGCTGGTGTTCCTGCAGAACATCACCGGCTTCATGGTCGGCAAGGACTACGAGCACGGCGGCATCGCCAAGCACGGCGCCAAGATGGTCACCGCCGTCGCGACCACGCGGGTGCCCAAGCTGACCGTGGTGATCGGCGGCTCGCACGGCGCGGGCAACTACTCGATGTGCGGTCGCGCCTACAGCCCGCGCTTCCTGTGGATGTGGCCGACCGCCAAGATCTCGGTGATGGGCGGCGAACAGGCCGCGACCGTGCTCGCCACGGTCAAGCGCGACCAGGTCGAGGCGCGCGGCGAGAGCTGGGACGGCGAGGACGCGTTCAAGCAGCCGATCCGCGACCAGTACGAGCGCCAGGGCAACGCCTACTACGCGAGCGCGCGGCTGTGGGACGACGGGATCATCGACCCGCTCGACACTCGTACCGTGCTGGGGTTGGCGCTCACGGCGTGTGGGAACGCGCCGCTCGCGCAGCCGCAATTCGGTCTGTTCCGGATGTGAGGGGTCACGACGTGTTCGAGGCAGTACTGGTGGCCAACCGCGGCGAGATCGCGGTCCGGGTGATCCGCACGCTGCGCCGCCTCGGCGTGCGCGCGATCACCGTGTACGGGCCGGGCGACGCGGACGCGCGCCATGTCCGCGAGGCCGACGTGGCGATCGAGGTGCCGGCCTACCTGGACGGTGACGCGGTGGTCGCGGCGGCGGTGCGCGCGGGTGCGGCGGCGATCCACCCGGGCTACGGATTCCTGTCCGAGAACGCCGCGTTCGCGGCGGCCGTCGAGCGGGCCGGGCTGGTGTTCGTGGGCCCGCCGGCCGGGGTGATCGAGCTGATGGGCGACAAGATCCGGGCCAAGGAGACGGTCGCCGCCTACGGCGTGCCGGTCGTCCCGGGAGCCGGCGCGGCCGACATGAGCGACGATCAACTCGCGGAGGCCGCCCGGAAGATCGGCTTCCCGGTGCTGATCAAGCCGTCGGCAGGCGGCGGCGGCAAGGGCATGCGGCTCGTGCACGACCCCGAGCTGCTCGCCGACGAGATCGCGGCGGCCCGGCGACAGGCCAAGGGCGCGTTCGGCGACGACACGCTGCTGATCGAGCGCTGGATCGAGCGACCCCGGCACATCGAGATCCAGGTGCTCGCGGACACCCACGGCACGGTCGTGCACCTGGGCGAACGCGAGTGCAGCCTCCAGCGCCGGCACCAGAAGATCATCGAAGAGGCCCCGTCGACGCTGCTCGACACCGACACCCGCGCCGCGATGGGCGCCGCCGCCGTGCGCGCCGCGCGGGCGTGCGGGTATGTCGGGGCGGGCACGATCGAGTTCATCGTGCCGTCCGAGGACCCCGGGTCGTTCTACTTCATGGAGATGAACACCCGTCTCCAGGTCGAGCACCCCGTCACCGAACTGGTGACCCGCGTCGACCTGGTCGAGAGCCAGCTGCGGATCGCGGCCGGTGCCGCGATCGGCAAGTCCGACGTGTCGATGCACGGTCACGCGGTCGAGGCGCGGATCTACGCCGAGGACCCCGACCGGGGCTTCCTGCCCACCGGCGGCCGGGTCCTGACGGTGTGTGAGCCGGACCTCGAAGGCGTCCGGATCGACTCCGGGCTGCGCGAGGGCGGCGAGATCGGCAGCGCGTACGACCCGATGCTCGCGAAGGTGATCGCCTACGGCGAGGACCGCGCCACGGCGCTGTCCCGGCTGCGCGCGGCGCTCGCGCAGACGCGCGTGCTCGGCGTCACGACCAACCTGGGCTTCCTGTACCGCCTGCTCGGGGACCCCGACGTGGCCGCCGGCGACCTGGACACCGGGCTCGTCGAGGCCAGGGCCGACGGCCTGACCGGGCACCCCGTGCCGGCCGAGGTCGCGGTCGCCGCGGCGCTCGCCGCCCGGGCGGAGCGGACCGCGGCCACGGGCTGGGCCGATCCGTTCTCGGCGCAGACCGGATGGCGGGTCGGTGGGCCCGCGTGGGACACGCACGTGCTGCGGATCGGGCCGGGCGATCCGGTCGAGGTCCGGGTGCGCGACGGCGAGGTGTCGGTGGACGGCGGGCCGCCGGTGCCGGCGGCGGTACGGGCCGTGCCGGGCGGGCTGTCGGTCAGCCACGACGGCCTGACCAAGCGGTTCGACTACGCCGCGGAGTCGGCGGGCGTGCGGTGGCTGGCCTACGGCCCGGACACCTGGCGGGTCGGCGAGGTGGACACGGTACGGGCCGCGGCGGCCGGCGCGGCCGTGGCGAGCGGCGCGTTGACCTCGCCGATGCCCGGCACCGTGACGGTGCTCAAGGCCGCCGTCGGGGACCGGGTCACCCGCGGGCAGACGGTCGTGGTGGTCGAGGCGATGAAGATGGAGCACGCGCTGACCGCGCCGTTCGACGGCGTGATCACCGAGCTCGGCGCGTCGGTCGGCGCGTCGGTCGCGATGGATCAGCCACTCGCCGTGGTCGAGCCCGACGCCGACCCCGAGCAGGCTCCGCACGAGCAGGAGGCAACGGACCGATGACGCGTCGACTCCCGGACATCCACCGCGAACCCGGGCTCCCGGACCGGGTCGTGATCCACGAGGTGGGCGCGCGCGACGGACTACAGAACGAGTCCGGCGTGGTGCCGACCGAGGCCAAGGTCGAGTTCGTCCGCAGGCTGGCCCGGGCGGGCCTGGGCACGATCGAGGTCACCAGCTTCGTACCGCCCAAGTGGGTGCCCCAACTCGCGGACGCCGCCGAGGTGTTCGCGGCCGTGCGGGCGGACGCCGAGATCGCGACGGCGGACCGGAAGCTGCCGGTCCTGGTGCCCAACGAGCGCGGCTTCGACCGCGCCCTGGAACTGGGCGTCCGCCGGATCGCCGTCTTCGGCAGCGCGACCGAGACGTTCGCCGGGCGCAACCTCAACCGCACGGTGGCCGAGTCGCTCGCGATGTTCCGCCCGGTGGTCGAGCGCGCCACGGCCGCCGGCATCGACACCCGCGGCTACCTGTCGATGTGCTGGGGCGACCCGTGGGAGGGCCCGGTCCCGCTCGATCAGGTCGTCCGGGTCGGCAAGTCGCTCCTGGACATGGGCTGTTCGCAGCTCAGCCTCGGCGACACGATCGGCGTCGCGACGCCCGGACACGTCACCGCGCTGCTCACCGCCTTCGCCCGCGCGGGAGTGCCCGCCGAGCGGATCGCGGTGCACTTCCACGACAGCTACGGGCAGGCCCTGGCCAACACGCTCGCGGCGCTGCGTTTCGGCGTCACCACCGTGGACGCCTCGGCCGGCGGCCTCGGCGGCTGCCCGTACGCCGAGAGCGCGACCGGCAACCTGGCCACCGAGGACCTGGTCTGGATGCTGCACGGCCTCGGCATCGAGACCGGCGTCGACCTCGGCGCACTGGTGGCCACCAGCGCCTGGATGGCCGAACTCCTCGGCCGCCCGAGCCCGTCCCGCGCGGTCCAGGCCCTGACCGGCAAGCGGGTCGACGCGCACGGCCTGGTCCTTGGCGACCCGAAGCCTCCGCACAACCCGAAGGACTGACGGCTGCCCACCCCGCAGCCCACCCACGAACCCCCACGGACCGCAGCCGCCATGAGCGCGCCGGACCGCATCGCCACCGAACCCGGGAGCTTTCGACCATGCTGGATCACCGCCTCGACGACGAGTACGAGCAACTGCGGCGCACGGTGGCCGAGTTCGCGAAGGACGTGATCGCGCCCGCGATCGGCGAGCTGTACGAGAAGCACGAGTTCCCGTACGCGATCGTGCGCGAGATGGGCCGGATGGGGCTGTTCGGCCTGCCGTTCCCGGAGGAGTACGGCGGCATGGGCGGCGACTACCTCGCGCTCGGCCTGGTGCTCGAAGAACTCGCGCGGGTCGACTCGTCGGTGGCGATCACCCTGGAGGCCGGCGTCTCGCTCGGCGCGATGCCCATCCACCGCTTCGGCACCAAGGAGCAGAAGGAGACCTGGCTCCCGAAGCTGACCAGCGGCGAGATGCTCGGCGCCTTCGGCCTCACCGAGCCCGGCGGCGGTTCGGACGCGGGCGCGACGCGGACCACCGCACGGCTCGACGAGGAGGCCGGCGAGTGGGTGATCAACGGCGGCAAGTGCTTCATCACCAACTCCGGGACCGACATCACCGGCTTCGTCACGGTGACCGCGGTGACCGGCACAAAGGCCGACGGCAGCAAGGAGATCAGCACGATCATCGTGCCCTCGGGCACGCCCGGCTTCACCGTCGCGCCGCCTTACTCCAAGGTCGGTTGGAACTGCTCGGACACCCGCGAGCTGTCCTTCACCGACGTGCGCGTGCCCGCCGCGAACCTGCTCGGCGAACGCGGCCGCGGCTACGCCCAGTTCCTGTCCATCCTGGACGAGGGCCGGGTCGCGATCGCCGCGCTCGCGACCGGATTGGCGCAGGGCTGCGTCGACGAGTCGGTGCGCTACGCCGGCGAGCGCGAGGCGTTCGGCCGCCCGATCGGCGCCAACCAGGCGATCGCCTTCAAGCTCGCCGACATGGAACTGCGCGCGCACAACTCCCGCCTCGGCTGGCGGCACGCCGCCTCCCTCCTGGTGCACGGCGAACGCTTCAAGAAGGAAGCCGCCATCGCCAAGCTCTACAGCTCGGAGAGCGCCGTCGACAACGCCCGCGACGCCACCCAGATCCACGGCGGCTACGGCTTCATGAACGAATACCCGGTGGCCCGCTTCTGGCGCGACGCCAAGATCCTGGAGATCGGCGAAGGCACCAGCGAGGTCCAGCGCATGCTGATCGCCCGCGAACTCGGCCTGCCGCGCTGATCGAGCGGAGCGGGTTGTACGGACAACGCCGGACGGGCGACTCGGGCCCGTCCGGCGTTGTGCGTTTCCGGCCGACGACGGCGGCGACGACGACGCCCCGGCCCGAGTCGGGCCGGTGGGATTTCGTGTTCCGATGGTTGACCTAGTCCACTGTTGTGAGGATGGTGTGCGGCAGGCAGTTGTCGGAGCAGGGGAGGCGTGCCGTGGCCAAGCGGTTCGAGGGGCGTAGGGCTTTGATCACCGGGGCCAGCCGGGGGATCGGGGCGGCGTTGGCGGTTCGGTTGGCGGCCGAGGGGGCCGACGTGGCGGTGACCGCGCGAACCGTACGGCAGGGGAACCTGGCCGGGTCGTTGGAGCGGACGGAGACGCTGATCGCCCGGCACGGCCGGCGCAGCGCGGTGGTGCCGGCCGACCTGTCCGACGAGGCGCAGCGGGCCCGGATCGTGCCGGCCGCCGAGGAGCAGCTCGGCGGGCCGATCGACATCCTCGTGAACAACGCGGCGATGGCCTCCTACGCGTCCCTGCGGGTGTATCCGCAGCGGCGCGCCCGGCTGCACTTCGAGGTCAACGTGCTGGCCCCGATGGAGCTCGCGCAGGCGGTCGTGCCCGGGATGGCCGCGCGCGGCGAGGGCTGGATCGTCAACGTGTCCAGCGGGACCGCGCGGCCGTGGGCGGGGCCGCCCTTCGAGCTGGGCGTGCTCGGCACCAAGACCGCGGTGTACGGGGCCTCGAAGGCCGCGCTCAACCGGATCACCAACGCGCTGGCCGCGGAGCTGTACGGGACCGGGATCCGGGTGAACACGATCGAGCCGCGAGCCGCCGTGCTGAGCGAGGGCGCCGAGGAACTGATCGGCGGACAACTCAGGCCCGATCAGATCGAGACCATGGACCAGATGGTGTCGGCCACGCTGGAGCTGTGCGACGGGCCCGCGTCCCGGACCGGCGGCGAGTACGTGAGCCTGGATCTGCTGGCGGAGCTGGGCATCCGGGTCTGACGCGGCTCCGGCCGGGCGGTCCGGCGCCCCGGCGGCGGGTCAGCCCGGCAGGCGCAGCAGCAGCGCGGCGAGCAGGCGGGTCTTGGGGTCGTCCCAGTCCAGGCCGGTCAGCTCGGCCGCCCTGCGGATGCGGTAGCGCAGCGTGTTGGGGTGGATGTGCAGGGCCGCCGCGGCGGAGCGGACGTCGCCCAGCGCGTCCAGCCAGGCCAGCACGGAGTCCGTGTACTCGGTGGCGTGTTCGGCGTCGTGCGCCCTGAGCGCGGTCAGCCGGGGGTCGCGGATGTGCCGATGGTCGCTCAGCAGGGCCTGGACCTCGCCGTGCAGGACCTCCGGCCGGACCTCCGACAGGGCCGCGACCTCCGCCGCCACCCCGCCCGCCGCCATCGCGTCCAGGACCCGGTCGACGCTCTCGCGGGCCGTCGCGGTCTGCGCGAGCCGCGGCGCCGGATCGCCGACCGCGCCGCGCACCGCCAGCCCCAGGTGGCCGTGCGCCGCGGTGGCGATCTCCCGGGCCCAACCGAGCACCACCGCCTCGGCCGGCGGCGCGGACAGCACGACGTACAGCCGCGTCCCCAGCGGCGCCACCTGCGCGTGGCTGTGCCGGGCCGCCGCGTACACCGAGACCAGGTTGGCCAGCTCGGTCCGGGCCAGCTCCTGCGCCGACTCGTCGGTAGCGGCGGCCGGAATCGCGAAGCCCATCACCAGCACCGGCCGCACCGGATCGAGCCCCAACTGCGCCGCGGCCGTCCGGGCCACGACCGTGCCGCCCAGCAGACCCGCGACGCTCTCCCTGGTCAGCGTCGCCTCGGCCGGCAGCCGGGTCCGCCGCCGGACCAGGTGCAGCGCGGCCACCCGCGCCGCGCCGAGCAGCACCTCCTCGGCCCGGTCCGCGAGCGGTCGCCGGCCCTCCTGTACCCAGATCGTGCCCAGCGGCCGGCCGCCCGCGTGCACGCCGACCGCCAGCCGGCGCCGGATGCCCAGGTCCGGGCGCTCCTCGATCGCGACCACCTCGGTCGTGGTGCGCAGCCGGTGGAACACGCCCCAGTCGCGCAGCCGGGCCATGTACTCCTCCGGGCCCTGCCAGCCCAGGATCGACAACCGGCGCAGCTCGTCGGCCTCGTCGGGCCCGGAGGTGCGCGAGTAGGCCAGGACCCGGTTGGCGCTGTCCTCGATGCTGACCCCGCCGCCGGTGAGCATGGCCGTCGTCTGGGCGAGCGAGAACAGGTCGCCGCCGTCGGGCGGTTCGGTGTCCGGCCGCTCGTCCAGGGCGGCGTGCGCGAGCGCCGCCACCTGCTCCCAGCGGGCCTCCGGGCGGACCGAAAGCAGCACCACGCCGGCCGCGTCCGCGCTCTCGCGCAGCGACGTGGTGTCCGCCTTGACCGCGATCGCCGCCGCTCCGGCCGCGCCCGCCGCCCGCACCGCGCCCGCCGCGGCCCACCCGCGCAGGCCGACCGCGAGCAGCAGGTCGCCGCGCATCGCGTGCGGCTCCTCCTCGGGGTCGAGGATCGTCACGTGCCGGACGGTGGCCTCCAGGCCGCCCGCCGCCGCCGCGACCCGCACCGGCCCGTCGCCGACCGGGCCGCCCAGGGCCGCGAGCAGCTCGCGCAGCGGGACACCGGTCTCCGACACCGCGAACTCCTTCGTTTCCTTTGGTCGAGCAGCCAAGATCCCGGTTTGGAGTTTAGCCGATCGGATAAACACCGAACCTCCCACCGCGCCTACCGTGGGGAGCACGAGAGCCGTGCCCGCGCAGGGCCCGACGCGCACCCGCACCAGGCCCGCGCATCGCCGAAACACCACCGAACAGGAGCGCCGTCTTGGACGCTGTGACCCAGGTCCCCGCCCCGGTCAACGAGCCGGTACACGACTACGCCCCCGGCACCCCCGAGCGGGCCCGCCTCGAAGCGAAGCTCAAGGAACTGGCCGCGGCCCCGATCGACCTCCCGATGACCATCGGCGGCGAACGCCGGATGGGCGCCGGCGAGCCCGGGCACGTGGTCCAGCCGCACCACCACGCCGCCCGGCTCGGCACCTTCGCGCACGCCACCGCGCAGGACGGCAAGGACGCGATCGACGCGGCCCTGGCCGCCGCACCGGCGTGGCGCGACCTGTCCTTCGACGATCGCGCGGCGATCTTCCTCAAGGCCGCCGACCTGCTCGCCGGCCCGTGGCGCGAGACGATGGCCGCCGCGACCATGCTCGGCCAGGGCAAGAACGCGCAGCAGGCCGAGATCGACGCGTCGTGCGAACTCATCGACTTCTGGCGCTTCAACGTGCACTTCGCGCGCCGCATCCTGGCCGAGCAGCCGATCAGCAGCCCGGGCGTGTGGAACCGGACGGACCACCGCCCGCTCGAAGGCTTCGTGTACGCGATCACCCCGTTCAACTTCACCGCGATCGCGGCCAACCTGCCCACCGCGCCCGCGCTGATGGGCAACGTCGTGGTCTGGAAGCCGTCCCCCACCCAGACGTTCACGGCCGTGCTGCTGATGCGTCTGCTCGAAGAGGCCGGCCTCCCGGCCGGCGTGATCAACATGGTCACCGGCGACGGGATCGCGGTGTCCGAGGCCGCGCTCACCCACCCCGCGCTCGCGGGCATCCACTTCACCGGCTCGACCGCGACCTTCCAGCACCTGTGGCGCACGGTCGGCGAGAACATCGCGGGCTACCGCACCTACCCCCGGATCGTCGGCGAGACCGGCGGCAAGGACTTCGTGGTCGCGCACCCCAGCGCCGACCACGACGTGCTGCGCACCGCGCTCGTGCGCGGCGCGTTCGAGTACCAGGGCCAGAAGTGCTCGGCCGCCTCCCGCGCCTACATCCCGCGCTCGATCTGGGAGAGCGGGTTCAAGGACGAGTTCCTGGGCACCGTCGACGGCTTGTCGATGGGCGACCCGACCGACCTGAGCCACTTCCTGGGCGCGGTCATCGACGACCGCTCGTTCGCGAAGAACAAGGCCGCGATCGACCGGGCGCACGCCGACGACGCGATCGAGGTCGCGGCCGGCGGCACCTACGACGACTCCGTCGGGTACTTCGTCCGGCCGACCGTGCTGGTGTCGGCGGACGCCGAGCACGACATCTTCAAGGACGAGTACTTCGGCCCGATCCTGGCCGTGCACGTGTACGAGGACGACGCCTACGACGCGATGCTCGCGCAGATGGAGTCGGTGTCCGCCTACGGGCTCACCGGCGCGATCATCGCGCAGGACCGCGAGGCGATCGCGCACACCGCGCACGTGCTGCGCTTCGCGGCCGGCAACTTCTACATCAACGACCGGCCCACCGGCGCGGTCGTGGGCCAGCAGCCGTTCGGCGGCGGGCGCGCGTCCGGCACCAACGACAAGGCCGGCGCGATGCAGAACCTGATGCGCTGGACCAGTTCGCGCTCGATCAAGGAGACGTTCGTCCCGGCGACGGACCACCGCTACCCGCACATGGGCTGACCCACCGTCAACCTCCGGTACATCGGGAGAAGATCATGCTCCGCAGCCCCATCCTCGCGGCGGCCCGGTCGCCGCGGACCCGGTCCCTGGTCGAGAACCTGCCGCCGACCAAGGCGATCGTGGACCGCTTCGTCGCGGGCGACGCCATGGCCGACGCGGTCCGGGTCACCCGCGAACTCGTGGACTCCGGCCGCAAGGTGACGCTCGATCACCTCGGCGAGGACACCGCCGACCGGGCCCAGGCCGACGCGACGGTGCTCGCGTACGACGCGCTGTTGGCCACCCTCGGGGAGACCGGCCTGGCCCGCAGTGCCGAGGTGTCGGTCAAGCTGTCCGCCGTCGGGCAGTTCCTGCCCGGCGACGGCGAGCGGATCGCGTTGGAGAACGCGCGGCGGATCTGTACGGCCGCCGCGGCCGTGGGCACCACGGTCACGCTCGACATGGAGGACCACACCACCACCGACTCGACGCTCGGCATCCTGCGCGAGCTGCGCGCGGACTTCCCGTGGGTCGGCGCGGTGCTCCAGGCGTACCTGTACCGCACCGAGCAGGACTGCCGGGACCTCGCGTACGAGGGCTCGCGCGTGCGGCTCTGCAAGGGTGCGTACCAGGAGCCCGAGTCGGTGGCGTTCCAGGAGAAGGGCGATGTGGACCGCTCGTACGTGCGGTGCTTGCGCGTGCTGATGGCGGGGGCGGGGTATCCGATGGTGGCCTCGCACGACCCGCGGTTGATCGCGATCGCTCGGCATCTCGCGGATCGGGCCGGGCGGGCGCCGGGGAGCTTCGAGTTCCAGATGCTCTATGGCATTCGGCCGGAGGAGCAGATGCGGATCGTGGAGCATGGGGACCTGATGCGGATCTACCTTCCGTATGGGGCCGAGTGGTACGGCTACTTCATGCGGAGGCTCGCGGAGCGGCCGGCCAATTTGACGTTCTTCCTGCGCTCTTTGGCCACGAAGGGCTAGGAGCGGCCTCAAACGCCGGCCGGGCTGGGTTGGCCTCAAGCGCCGGCCAGGCTGGGGTGGCCTCAAGCGCCGGCCGGGCTGAATGACCCGGCCTTCGGCCGAGGTGTCCTCAAACGCCGGACGGGCTGTTTATAGCCCGGCCGGCGTTTGAGGCCAAACAGCCCGGCCGGCGTTTGAGGCCACCGAGCCCGGCCGGCGTTTGAGGACGGTCCCGCGTCACTCTGGGATGTCCACCGGTGGGAGTACGTCGGCCGTGGCCGTGAAGCGGTCCGGGATGGCGAAGGTGCCCTTGGTGGGGGGTGGTTCGCGGTGGTCGCCGGAGGTGTCTCCGCGGCGGAGGACGACCAGGGCGGGGATCGCCGGTGGGGGCGCGTCGGGGGCCAGGAAGGGCTCGTCGGCGACCCCGGCGAAGGCTTCGCGCGCTGTGGTCGCCGAGTCGGGGGCGGCGAACTCCAGGATGTCCGCGCCCAGGCGCCGACTCGTGTTGCGCAGGTGCAGGTAGGCGGTCGTGCACGCCTCGCGCTCGGCCGGGCCCGTCGCCGCGGCCAGCGCGCTCTCGTAGGCGGCGTGTACGTCCGGGGGCGTGGCCGCCGGGGTGATCCCGAGGACGTCGTAGGGCGATCGCTCCGATGCGGGCATGGTCCGTGCTCCGTCAGGTCAGTAGTAGCCGTGGATCCGGGCTTTGATCTCCTCCAGGATCTCCCGGGTGCCGTCGGTGCCGTGCAGTTCGTTGGCGCGCTCCAGGTGGACCAGGGCCGTGTGGTTGTGGCCCATGTTCGCCTGCCTGACCCCCTCGTTGTGCAGCGCGAGCGCGAGCAGCCTGGTGTTGTCGGGCGTCAACGGCACCGCCTCCAGGGTCGCGATCGCGTCCTGATGGCGCTCCTCCCGCATGTACACGGCCACCAGGGCGTCCCGGATCCGCGGCTCCTCGAAGGTGTGAAGTCCGGCCTTGAGCACCTCGATCGCGTCGTACGGGCGGCCCTTGGCGAGCAGGTCGTAACCCCAGTCGACGACCACCACGACCCACGCGTCGCGCACCGAGTCGATCTCCAGGTCGCTGGTGATCTCGTGCCGCAGCAGCTCCTCGGCGAGCTGGTAGTGCTGCGCGTAGTAGTGGTTGAACGCGAGCGCGCGGCGCGTGGGCGGGTCGTCGCCGTAGTACCGGGCCTCCTCGAGCAGCGTGATCGCGCGGGCGAAGTCCTTCTCCCGCTCGCCCTTCAGCGCCGCGTCCACCAGGAGCGCGGCCACCCGCCGGCGGGCCTCCGCCGACGCCGAGGCGCTCTCCCACGCGGGCTCGTCGACGAGTTCGAGCGCCTCGCGCATCGCCGCGATCGCCTGCTCGCGCGCACCACCGCGCAACGCGAGCCGTTCCGCGCTCAGGAACAGCGCGTTGGTGAGCCCGATCCGGCTGGTCTCGCCGGGATCGAGCGCGAACGCCTCGCGCATCGCGGTGACCGCCTCCTCGACGGCGGTGTCGGTGTTCTCGGCGAGCAGGGTCATCACCAGACCGCGCAGCGCGGCGGCGGCCGGAGCGCGGACCGCCGGGTCGTCGGGGGTCAGGTCCAGGGCCTTGCGGATCAGCGCGATCGCCTCGCGGTGCCGCTTGCGGTCGTTCGCCTCGCGGGACAGCTCCGTGTACGACGCGGCCAGGTGCTCGCGCAGGCCGGGGCCGTCCGGGACCAGCGCCCACGTGCGCTCCAGGAGCCGAGCCGCCGCCGCGTGCCCGGTGCCCTCGGCGGCCGGCACGGCGCGGGCGGCCCGGATCCCGACGTCGGCCGCGAACTCGGTCGCCTCGGCCGGGATCGGGTCGGCCTGTTCCAGGCAGGCCAGCGCCTCGGCCCACGCCTCCCGGCCGGCCAGGTCCCGGGCCCGGGCGAGGTGGGCCCGCGTCAGCAGCGCCGCGACCCCCGGCGTCGCGGCCGGCCCGGCGAGGCCCGCGAGGCCGGTCAGGCCCGTGATCGCCTCGTCGAACCTGCCCGTACCGATCAGGTGGTGGTACACCCCCAGCGGCCCCAGCAGGTCGCGCGTGTGCTGATCGGCGGCCGCGTGCACCGCGTTCGCGAGGTCGCGGCCCGCCGCCGAGCCGCTCTCGGGGTCGGCGATCCGGTCGAGCAGCACCGGCCCGCAGGCGATCCCGGCCAGGGCCGGATCCAGCCGCGCCACCCGTGCGGTCACGTCCACCTCGAGGGCCCACAACTGGGCCAGCTCGCGGTACAGCGCGGCCACGGCGCCCTCGCTGTGCTCGGCGCGCTCGTGCAACTCGCGGTGGATCCGCTCGATCTGCTCGGTGCGCGCGGCCTCGATCCGGTCCGGCGCGACCTCGCGCCCGGTCCGCAGTTCGAGGTCGGCCCAAAAACGCGGGCTGTACAGCACCGCGGCCCACGTCCCGCACGCGAGCCGCCACATCGTGGTGGTCCGGCCCGCGTCGTCGGCGAGTCCCGCGCGCAGCGCGGACAGCGCCATGCACTGGAGGTTGCGCACGTCGCTCGGCTCGGCCCGCTCCAGGTCGAGCCGGATCGCCAGCGCGGCCTCGTGCCGGTCGGCCCGGGCGTGCGCGAGGGCCTGCCACGCGCGCAGCAGCGGCCGGGCCCGGCGGACCGCGGGCAGATCCGGCACCAGGTGCGCGGCGCGTTCCACGTCCGACGCGGCGGCCATCAGGTCGGTGCTGTTCGCGGCGGCCCGGCGCACGTACACGCGGGCCGCGATCAGCCGTCCGGCGTCGCTCGCGGCGGGCCCGGCCAGGACCACTTCCAGGCCCGCGAGCGCGGCGTCGTGATCGCCGCGCTGGGCGCGCAGGAGGGCCAGCAGGTGGTGGGCGGCGGTGCGTCCGCTGCCACTCGCCCAGCGGGTCAGCTCGTCCTCCGCCTCGTCGCCCGCGCCGGCCTGACGCGCACACGAGGTCAGCGCGGTCAGCATCGCGTCCACACACGTCCCGCAGCGCACCGGCAGTTCGCCCGCCCCGCCGCCGAGCACGCCGTGGTCGGCGCAGAACGCCCGCCCGCACTGCCCACACGCGGCCCGCGCCGACGCCACGCACTCCGACGCCTCGCACACCGCCGCGAGCGGTTCCGCCTCGACCGGACCCGGGACCACCAGCGCGCGCCGATACGCGTGCGCCGCGTCGGCCCACCGGCGAGCCCGCGCCGCCTGCATGCCGCGCACCGCCCACGCGGCCGGCTCGGCCTCGGCCAGCGCGCCCAGCGGGACGGTGCCCGCGCCCAGCGCGAGCCGGGCCAACGGCGCGAGGTGGCCCACCCGCGGATCGGCCACCGGATCGAGCGCGGCCGAGAGCCGGACCGCCACCGCCGGTTCGCCCGCGTACAGCGCCGCGATCGCCAGGTGCACCCGGACCCGCCGATCGCCCGGCACCAGCGCCACCGCCGCGCCCAACCGATCCCGCGCGGCCATCAGCGGCGCGCCGCGTTCGCGCCCGAACCGCAGCAGCTCGGCGCCCTCGCGAAACAGCGTCTCGGCGAGCGCGACCCGATACCCCTCGTGGTCGGGGAACGCGTTCCGGCAGGCCTGCCAGTGCTCGCGCGCCACCGCGTGCTCCCCGGCGGTCAGCGCGGCCCGCGCGAGCAGGTCGCGCGCGGTCGCCACGTTGTGCTCGCGGATCGCGTCGTTGACCCCGTCCGGCGCGGCCCACAACTCGTCCGCGCGGTCCACGTGCCCCAACCGCGCGTACCCGAGCCCGAGATGGAAGCGCGCCGAACCGGTCGGCTCGGACCGGACCCGGCCGAGCACCTCGATCCCGTCCGCGATCCGGCCGGTCGCGATCCGGGCCGCGCCGAGCCGGACGACGGCCGGCGTCCAGTCCGGGCGGGTCGCGAGTCCGATCTCGTACGCCTCGACGGCCCCCGCGAGATCGCCGGTGTGCTCACGGACCAGGCCGAGCCCGAACCGGGCCGGCGCGTAGTCCGGGTCGACCCGGGTCGCGATCGCGAACTCGCGCTGCGCCAGCTGCCATTCGTCCTCCAGCACGGCCACGCACCCGCGCGCGTAGTGCGCCCGCGGATCGCCCGGCAGCGCGGACACCGCGGCCTCGGCGTCGGCCCGCGCGGCGCCGAGGTCGCCTTCCTCGCGATAGGCGATGCCGCGGAAGAGCAATGCCTCCGCGGCCAGCGGCGCGTCGTCCTCCACCCGGTCCAACACCCGCCAGAACGACGAGATCGCCTCGGGTCGCCGGCCGAGCCGCAGCCGCACACAAGCCTGCCGGTGATGCGCGATCGCGCTGTCGTCGCCGGCCTCTATCGCCGCCGCGAACGCCGCCTCGGCCGACGCGAGTTCGCCGGCCGCGCTGTAGGCGCGCGCGAGCAGGTGGTGCTGCGCCGCGTCGCGCCCGCGGACCGCGGCCAGGTGAACTGCGGCACGCTCGGCGTCGCCCTGCTCGAACAGGGCCCGGCCGAGCCCGAAACGGGCCCGTGCGTGCTCGGGATCGACCGCGACGACCCGCTCGAAACACGGCGCCGCCGCCGCGAAGTCGCCGTCCTCGTCGTGCAGCGTGCCCAGAGTCAGGTTGGCCGTGACGTGGCGCGGGTCGGCCGCCAGCGCCCGTCGCAACACCGGGAAGGCGGCGGCCCGTTCGCCCCGGGCCAGGGTGAGCGTGACGAACTCCAACTGCACGTCGGGGTTCTCGGGCAGCAGCTCGGACGCCCGGGCGAGCGGGGCGAGCGCGTCCGCGTCCCGGCCCAGCGCGTGTTGCGCGCGGCCCAGGCCGAGCCACGCCTGCGCGTGGGTGGGGGCGAGCGCGCAGGTGCGGGTGAGCAGCTCGATGGCGGCTTCCAGCGCCGCGACGCGCGAGGTCCGGTCGGCGGGCTTGCGGCGCAGGTGGGTCAGCGCCATCGCGTACAGCACCTCGGGCCGGTCGGGCTCGAGCGTGAGCGAGCGCTCGAAGGCCGCGAGCGCGTCGTCGGGGCGACCGGCGTCGCGGTACAGCCGGCCCAGCTCGTACCCGGTGGCCGCCCGCGGCACGAGCCGGTCGGCGCGTTCGAACGCGGCCGTCGCCTCGGCGGCCCGGCCCAGGTCGCGCAGCGCGCACGCGCGGCTGTAGACCGCCCACTCGGTGCGCGGCGAGCCCGCCTCGATCCGGGCCGCGAGCCGTTCGACGGCCGTCAGCTCGGCTTCGGGCAGACCGGGGGTGACCGCGCAGCGGGCCTCCAGGAAGTCGTGCGCGACGTGGTCGGGATCGGTGTCCCCGCGAGTGACCAGGTCGACGCAGATCGCGATGTCCAGCGGGCCGGGGTCGCCCCGCCGGGTCGCCTCGGCGGCGGTCAGCTCCAGCGGACCGACCGGCAGGACGGTGAGCGCGAAGGCGTCTCGGAAGGCGGCGATCGCGTCCGCCGAGCGGCCCTGCCGACCCGCCACCTCGCCGAGCCCGACCAGGGCCCGGCCGCGTGTGTCGGCGAGCGCGTCGGGGGTGCCGGGCTTGTCGAGCGCGTCCGCGACCCGACGGTAGCCCCGCTCGGCCGCACCGAGCCGGCCCGCCCGGTGCGCGGCCTCGGCCCGGGCCAACAGCGCGTCACCGCGGGCGGCGATGGCCGCGGGTCCGCGGCGGAGACGGAACCACATCAGGGTTGCCACCAAGGCGACGAGGGCCGCGACGGCGGCGAGGAGCGGCACCGTCATCGCGCGGCCCGCAGGGTATGCCGAACTTCGTCGATCAACGGGTCCCCCGACCGTTCATCCCAGGAACGAGCGCTCATGCTAGAACACCGATCATCCGACTTTCAGGCGCTTGGCAGCCCCGGCTTGGGCAAAATCGCGCCACGAGCAGACAAGGAGACATCGGGGCGCGGATCGGTGCCGACTACGCTCGGTGGCCATGAGCACCACACCGTCTCCCGACCGACCGACCGTATCGGACATGCGCGACCTGCTGGCACGGACGGGCGCCGAGATCGCCCCCGGTCTGGCCGAGGACGAATTCGAGACGGTCGAAGCGGGCTACGGGTTCCGGTTCGCGGCCGATCATCGGCTTTTCCTGTCGGTCGGCCTGCCGCTCGGCGACAAGTGGCCGAATTGGCGCGACGGCAACGCCCGCAACCTGCGGACCCGGCTCGCGTGGCCGGCCGAGGGCGTCCTGTTCGACGTCGAGCACAACGCGTTCTGGCCGGCGGCGTGGGGGCCTCGCCCGGCGCAGCTCAAGCACGCGCTCAAGTCGGCGCGATACCACCTCGCGCGGGTCCCGCGGATGGTGCCGGTGTACGCCCATCGCTACCTGCCGGGCATCGCCGGCCAGTGGGGGCATCCCGTGTTGTCGATGATGCAGACCGACATCGTCGTGTACGGCGCGAACCTGGCGAACTACATCGCCGCCGAGTTCGCGGGCGGCTCGATCGAGCACGCGCCGGCCACGGTCCCCTTCTGGGGTGACCTGGTCTCCTGACCGCACTACGCCCGGCCCGTGAGTCGCGCGTGGTCCGTGTCCGGGAGCCAGTCGCGCGCCGGGTCGTGGTCGAGCCAGCGGTCGCCGGCGCCGATCCGGCCGAACTCGCGGAGCAGCGGTTCCAGGTGCGGATGGGCCCGGTCGGCGCTCCAGAGCAGCGACCACGCGTACAGCGGGGTCGGCGCGACGAGCGGGATCGAGCGCACGGCCGAACCGTCCGGGAGCGGGCTGTCGGCGGGCAGCAGCGAGAAGCTCGCGGGGTCGGTGCGCAGGTGGTCGACGAAGTGCTCCAGGCCCAGGTTGGGACCCGCGGCCCACGCGGCGACGCCGAACGCGTCCGCGAACCGCTTGAGGAAGTCGAGCCGGCCCACCGTCGCGGGGCACCACAGCACGCTGTCGCGCAGGTCGCCGGGGCGCAGCTCGGCGGCGTCGGCGAGCGGATGGTCGGGCCCGACGACGGCGTCGACCGGTTCGAGCCGGACCAGGCGGTGGGTCAGCCCGGCGAGCTCGCGGCCGGGCAGCGGATGCACCCGGCCGAAGCCCGCGTCCACGTCGCCGCGCAGGACGGCCGCGGCCACCGACGGCAGGTCGCGGCCGGCACCCGGTTCGAGGTCGAGGGTCGGCGCGCCGGCGATGACCCGCGCGACCGTGCGCATGGGCGCGTACAGGTGGCCCCACACGTCGATCCGCAGGGCGGGCCGGGCACCGCGGATCGACGCGGCCGCGAGGTCGCCGGCGGCAAGCGCCTTGCGGGCCGGCTCCAGGAAGCGGGTGCCGGCCTCGGTGAGGGTGACGCCGGGGGCGCCCTTCCCGCCCCGATCCACGAGCGCGGCGCCGAGTTCGGCTTCGAGCCGGGCGAGCCGCTTGGAGAGCGCCTGCTGAGTGATGGTCAGCTGCTCGGCGGCGCGGCCGAAGTGCCGGAGTTCGGCCACCGCGACGAAGGCGCGGACCCGCGCGAGGTCTAGGTCCATGCCGCTCACCATAGGCGACAACCGATGGTTGTCGGGTCGACGGTCGGTTGTTGGACCCGTTCGGCCGGGCGATGTTTCCTTGGACCGGCGACGTCCGGTCCGACGGCGTCCGGTCCGGCGACTTCCGACCGGCGACGTCCGGTTCGACGGCGTCCGGTCCGGCGACTCCTGATCGGGGGCTTCGCCCGGTAGCGACCGTCTCCTGACCCGACCCCTTCACCCCATACGTTCGCGGGAGCAGACGATGACCACCACTGCAAGCGCCGCCGCCGCTTCGGCCGGCACATTCCTAGAACTCCCGGGCGTGCTCCCGCAGTTCATCGACGGAAACCGCTCGCGGTCGATCGTCTGCGGCCTCGACCCCCACGAGTACGACCGGGTGACCGCCGGCCTGGGTTCGCTGCACGAGTGGTTGCCGGCGTTCCGTGCGGCGGGGGAGCGGCATCTGCGCGCGGCCGAGGGGTTCGCCGCGGACGGGCGCGCGGTGTCGGCGGGTGAGGCGTTCCGGACGGCTGCGCGCTGGTTCCACTGCGCGACGTTCCTGCCGCTCGCCGACCACGCGCGCACGGTCGCGACGGCGCGGGAGGCCGACGAGGCGATGCGGCGGGCGTTCGGGTACCTGGACCCGGGCGCGGTCCGGATCGAAGGGGAGGGCTTCGCCGGCTGGTTGCGCCGACCGGTCGACAGCCCGGCCCGGCCGCGGGTCGTGGTCGTGGTGCCCGGACTCAACTCCGGCAAGGAGGAGTTCCACGCCGTCGACGAGGCGCTGCTCCGGCGCGGCGTCGCGACCTTCTCGTTCGACGGCCCGGGTCAGGGCGCCCTGGTCGGGACCGCGCCGGAGGCCGGGTATCACCGCGTGGTCGCCCGGGTGATCGACGCGCTCGCGTCGCGGCCGGACCTCGACACGGCCCCCGGCGTCGGCCTGATCGGCCTGAGCCTCGGCGGCTTCCACGCGATCCGGACCGCCGCCCACGACCCCCGCGTCCTGGCCACCGCCGCGATCAGTGGGCCCTACCGCCTCGACTGGGCCGAACTCCCGTTGTTCGTCAAGGAGACCCTGACCGTGCGGAGCAAAAGCCCTGCCGCGGCACGGGAGTTCGTCGACCGGATCGACCTGACCGGGTCGGTCGCGCGCGTCGCCGGCCCGCTGCGCGTCGTCGAGGGCGGCCAGGACGTCACCCCGGGCGTCGTCCCCGCCGAGCGGGCGGCCCGCGAGGCGCCCCACGGCGACCTGCTCCTGATCCCGCACGGCGACCACCTGCTCTGCAACGCCCAGGCCGACTGGCTGCCGAGCACGGCCGACTGGCTGGCGGGGCACCTCGGGTAGGCCGCTTTCGGGGACCGCGCATCCACCGGTCTTGTCGGTGCGCCGGCGGCGGCGACGCACGGCGCCGACACCCCGTCCACGCGGCCTACCTTGCGTCGATGAAGGCGTGATCGCATCGGATCTGCGAGGTATATGGCCAAGCAGTCCTCGCATCTGCAAGGATGCTCCTCCGCAGGTGGCGGCTTTTGCCGTGGCCTGCGGGAGTCGACTTCACTCTGTTCGGAGGCGCGCGCGTGACTAGGATCCCGGCCGTGAACATGTTCGGGATCGGTGACGCGGCGGCTCTGCTCGGTGTGAGCGCGGACACGGTGCGGCGGTGGGTGGACTCCGGTCGGCTCGACGCGCGGCGGGACGAGAACGGTCGGCGGGTGGTGGACGGTACGGCACTCGCCGCGTTCGCCCGCTCGGCCGCGATCGGGGACGCCCGCGCGGAGAGTGATCGGCTCGGCTGGTCGTCGGCGCGCAACCGCTTTCGCGGGATCGTCACCGACGTCCGCAAGGACACCGTGATGGCCCAGGTCGAGATCCAGGCCGGGCCGTATCGGGTGGTCTCGCTGATGAGCGCCGAGGCCGCGGACGAACTCGGGCTGCGGGTCGGTGTGCTCGCCACCGCGGTGGTGAAGTCGACGAATGTCATGGTCGAGCGGACCGAGGGCGCGCGCGAGCACTCCCTCGAATAAGGGGAGTGGCGCGTGGGCGCAACGGGCACGGTGCGGGCGAGATACGCGGTCTCGGCCGCGATGCTGACGATGGCGATGCTCGCGCTCGCCGGCTGTGGCGACGACGACAAGTCGGACGGCAAGAAGGACGACAAGAAGGTCGAAGCGGGCGCACCCGGAGCCGCGTCGAACGCGCCCGCCGCCGCGCAGCTCAAGGGCACCCTGAACGTGTTCGCCGCGGCGTCGCTGACCGAGTCGTTCACCGCGCTGGGCAAGCAGTTCGAGGCGGCCCACCCCGGCGTGACGGTCAAGTTCAACTACGCGGGCAGCTCGGCGCTGGCCGGCAGCATCAACCAGGGCGCCCCCGCCGACGTGTTCGCGTCCGCCGACGAGAAGAACATGAAGCTCGTCGTGGACGCCAAGAACGCCGACGGCACACCCACGGCATTCGCCAAGAACACCCTCCGGATCGCCGTTGCGCCCGGCAACCCCAAGAACGTCAAGTCGCTCGCCGACCTGAAGCAGGGCGGCCTCAAGGTCGCCCTCTGCGCCCCGCAGGTGCCATGCGGCGCCGCCGCCAAGACCGCGATCGACGCGGCCGGCGTCAAGATCACCCCGGCCACCCTCGAACAGGACGTCAAGGCCGCGATGACCAAGCTGACCCTCGGCGAGGTCGACGCCGCGCTCGTGTACCGCACGGACGTCAAGGCGGCCGGCGCCAAGGTGGTCGGCGTGGACTTCCCCGAATCCGCGCAGGCGGTCAACACGTACCCCATCGTCCCGCTCGCGAAGGCACCCAACGAGGACGCGGCCAAGGCGTTCGTCGCCTTCGTCCTCGCCGAGCCCGGCCGGACGGCCCTGACGACGGCGGGCTTCCAGGCACCGTGATCGGCTCCCCCCGGGTTCGCCGCGCGCGGACCGATCGCCCCCGGCGCGGCGGCGCACCACTGGCCCTGCTCGTACCCGGCCTGATCGGCCTGGTGTTCCTGGTGCTGCCGCTGGTCGGGCTGTTGATCCGGGCGCCGTGGAGCGATCTGGGGGATCAGCTCGGCAGTACCGAGGTCCGCGAGGCACTCAAGCTCTCGCTGTTCACCGCGACGATCGCGACCGGCATCGTGCTGGTCCTGGGCGTCCCGCTCGCCTGGCTGCTGGCCCGGACCGACTTCCCGGGCCGGCGGCTGGTGCGCGCGCTGGTGACCCTGCCGCTGGTGCTGCCGCCCGTGGTCGGCGGCGTCGCGCTGCTGCTCGTCCTCGGCCGGAACGGGGTCGTCGGCCGATGGCTGGACGACACCTTCGGGTACACGCTGCCGTTCACCACCACCGGGGTGATCGTGGCCGAGGCGTTCGTGGCGATGCCGTTCCTGGTGATCAGCGTCGAGGGCGCGCTGCGCGCGGCGGACCCCCGGTACGAGGAGGCCGCCGCCACCCTCGGCGCGTCCCGCTGGACCGCGTTCCGGCGGGTCACGCTGCCGCTGATCGCGCCGGGGGTCGCGGCCGGCGCGGTGCTCGCGTGGGCCCGCGCGCTCGGCGAGTTCGGCGCGACGATCACCTTCGCGGGCAACTTCCCGGGCAAGACCCAGACCATGCCGCTCGCGGTCTACCTCGCGCTCGAAACCGACCCGGAGGCCGCGATCGTGCTCTCCCTCGTGCTGTTGGCGGTGTCCGTGCTGATCCTCGCCGGCCTGCGCGAGCGTTGGATGACCACCTCGTGACCGGCCTCGACGCGCACCTCGTGGTCGAGCGCGACGCGTTCCGCCTCGACGTCCACCTCACCGCCGCGCCCGGCGAGGTGATCGCCCTGCTCGGGCCCAACGGCGCCGGAAAGAGCACCGCGCTGCGGGCGCTGGCCGGGCTCACCCCGCTGAGCGGCGGGCACACCCGCCTGGCCGGGGCCGACCTGGAGGACCCGGACCGGCGCCTGTACACACCGCCCGAGCGGCGTCCCGTGGGCGTGGTCTTCCAGGACTACCTGCTCTTCCCGCACCTGTCCGCCCGGGACAACGTGGCCTTCGGGCCGCGCTGTCAGGGCATCGGCCGGCGCGAGGCCCGCGACCTCGCGACCGAATGGCTGGACCGGGTCGGCCTGGCCGAGCACGCGGGCGTCAAACCGGGCCGGCTCTCCGGCGGCCAGGCCCAGCGGGTCGCCCTCGCCCGGGCGCTGGCCACCCACCCGAGGCTGCTGCTGCTCGACGAGCCGCTGGCCGCGCTGGACGCGCGCACCCGGGTGGAGGTGCGCGCGACGCTGCGCCGGCACCTGGCCGACTTCGACGGCGTCGCGGTCGTGATCACGCACGACCCACTCGACGCGATGGTGCTGGCCGACCGGCTCACGGTGATCGAGGCGGGCCGCGCGGTCCAGGACGGCACGCCCGCGGCGGTGGCCCGGCACCCGCGCACCGACTACGTCGCGCGCCTGGTGGGGCTCAACCTGTACCGGGGCACGAGCGCGGACGGCGGCGTCGACCTGGCCGGCGGGCAGCGCCTGGTGGTGGCCGAACTGCCGGACTCCGCGGAGGTGTTCGTGGCCTTCCCGCCGGCCGCGGTAACGCTGTACCGGACCCGTCCCGACGGCAGCCCGCGCAACCTGTGGCAGGTCGAGGTGGACGGCATGGAGCTGCACGGCGACACCGTCCGGGTCGAGCTGACCGGCCCGGTACCGCTGCTGGCGGACGTCACGCCGCTCGCGGTGGCCGAGCTGGAGCTCGCGCCGGGCAAGCCGGTGTGGGCGGCGGTGAAGGCGACCGAGGCCCGTGCGTACCCGGCGTGAGCCCCGGTGATCGTCCGCGGCCGGCCGCGCTCTCCGGTGGTTCTTGCGCGATTCCCCGTCGGTGACAGTGCGACCGGGCACCATGGGTGTGTGACGAGCATGATCACCACTGACGCGACCCGCGCCCGGATGAGTCGCCAACGCAGCAAGGACACCGGCGTCGAGGTCGCCCTGCGGCGCGCGCTGCACGGCATGGGCCTGCGGTACCGGGTGCACCGCCGACCGCTCAAGGGCATCCGCCGCGAGGCCGACGTCGTGTTCGGCCCGACCAGGGTCGCCGTCTACGTCGACGGCTGCTTCTGGCACGGCTGCCCCACACACGCGACCTGGCCCAAGCGCAACGCCGAGTTCTGGCGGAACAAGATCGAGGGAAACCGCACCCGCGACGCCGACACCGACCGCCGGATGGCCGAGGCGGGATGGCTGGTGGTGCGGATCTGGGAGCACGAGGACGCGCTGTCCGCGGCCGCCCGGGTCCGGGACGCGGTCATGGCCCGCCGCGCGGCCGGCTAACCTGTCCGCATGGCACGACCCATCACCATGATCGACCTGTTCGCGGGCTGCGGCGGAATGACGTCCGGGTTCGCCGCCGCGAAGGGCTATCGGCCGGTCATGGCGGTCGAGTGGAACCTGCACGCGGCCGCGACGTACGCCGCCAACTTCGGCGAGGCGCACATGCGCTGGGGCGACATCGCCGCGATCGCGGACAAGGACATCCCGCGCGCAGACCTGATCATCGGCGGACCGCCCTGCCAGGGCTTCTCCAACCTCGGCAGCCGCAACGTCGAGGACCCGCGCAACAAGCTCTGGAAGGAATACCTGCGGTTCGTGCGCCGCGCGAAGCCCAAGGTGTTCGTGATCGAGAACGTGGACCGCTTCCAGAAGTCCGCCGAGTTCGCGCTGCTGCTCGCCGAGGCGCAGCCGGGCGGCCTCCTGGAGGGGTACACGCTGACCGACGCGCTGCTCCCGGCGGTGGACTACGGCGTCCCGCAGCGCCGCAAGCGGGCGATCGTGATCGGCTCCCGGGTCGGCGAGATCGCCGTGCCGCCGGCCACCCACGGCCCCACCGGCACCCGTCGGTGGCGGACCGTCCGGGACGCGATCGAGGGCCTGCCGCGCGTGCCGGGGACCACGAGCCTGCCCGTATCGAGGACCGAGTTCTTCGGCCGCGCCGTGCCCGGCGTCTTCAAGGAGGCGGACCTGCACCTGGCCCGCACCCCGATCGAGCGCTCGTTGCTGCGCTACGACTGCGTCCCCCCGGGCGGCGGCCGGTTCGATCTCCCCGACCACCTGCTCCCGGACTGCTGGCGCAACAAGAAGACCGGCACCACCGACGTGATGGGCCGGATGCGCTGGGACCACCCGTCCCTGACCATCCGCACCGAGTTCTACAAGCCCGAGAAGGGCCAATACCTGCACCCGCAGTGGAACCCGGACGACCCGACCGACCGGGTCAACCGCCCGATCACCCACCGCGAGGCGGCCCGGCTCCAGTCCTTCCCGGAGACCTATCTCTGGTGCGGCTCCAAGACCGAGATCGCCCGCCAGATCGGCAACGCGGTCCCGCCGACCCTGGCCGAGGCCATCGCCCGCCACCTGAAGCCGCACCTGCGCGCGGCGCAGTAGGACGCGGGGCCGCCGGGCTACGGCGTGTTCGCGTCGTCGTCCGGGGCGGCGGTCTCTTCGTCCATGCCGTACATCCGGCTCGGGAGTTGCTGCTCGGCCCAGTCGAGGTCGGCGTCGAGGTCGAGCCAGACCCGGTCGTGCCGGTCGGCCGGGGTGTCGAGGTTGATCGCCGCCCAGGTGAAGACGCCGCATACGGTCACGCGCTCCCGCTCGGGGGCGGTGATCTGGGCGGCGAACGGGACGGCCAAGGCACCGCGGGTCGCGATGAGGAATTGGGCGTCGGCGGGGTCGGGGCGGCCCGCGGTCGCGCTGCGCGGGGGGTCGAGGACCTTCATCCACGTCAGGGTGGCGCCGGGGGCCTGGCCGTCGAAGCACTCCGTGACCGATTCGCGGATCGCGCCGACCGGGTCGTCGCCGAGCCAGCCGTACCAGGCGTCCAGATCGACCAGCTTGGCGAAGTCGTCCTTCGGCGGGCCGTGGCGCGGGTTCTCGCGGTACTCGCCGGTCAGCTCGCCGGCGGGGCCGACCACCCAGGCGCCGCGGATGGCCTCGCCCGGGATGTAGCCGTTCGGGTCGTCGGCGTAGGTCGGATCGATCTCGGCGACCGATCCGCCCGGATTCGCGGCGGCGGCGGCGATCAGATCCGGATCGTTCGGCAGCTCGCGCCGCGCTCCGGAACCGTTCGACCCGGTCTCACCCATGCGTGCCACTCTCCCGTGTCTCCCGCGTTCTCGACCCATGACAGGTTCGCAATTCTCGCGTACCGCTCGTGCGCGGACCCACAGGGGAGGGGCGGCGGGTGGCAAGGCGGTGTCGGAGATCGCGCACGTGGGCGACGGGTGGGCTTGAGCGGCCGATCCGCGAACCCCGTGCGGCCCGAAGGTGTCCTCAAACCCCGGAGGGACTGAGGCCGGCCCGCTCGGTGTGCGTAGGCGCCGGCAGCTCGCCCACCGAGCGCACGAGATCGGTCAGGCTCGCGTGCGCGGCGCCGTCCGGCAGGCCGGCCAACTCGGTCAGCGCGCTCTCGATCCAACGGTGCATCAAGGCCGTGGCGGCGGCCAGGGCGCCGGTCCGGTCGAGGACTTCGCGCAGGCGATCGAAGCGGTCCGCGACGTCCTCGTCGTTGGCTGCCGGATCGGGGTCGGTGACGCCGTGCACCAGACACCGCAGGAGCCGGCGGTCCTCGGCGGAACCGGCCTGCCGGGCAAGCAGCAGCGGCAGCGTCGGGTGCCGGTTCGCCAGGCCGCTCGGCGCCGGTACGCCCGGCTCGCAAGGGTGCGCGACGAAGGGCAGCAGGTCCTCGCGAATCCGGCGGGCGGCGCCGAGCGCCGAGCCGAAGCGGCCCAGGCGGTCGGTCTGTTCGCGATTCCCGCCACCGATGATCGCGCCGACCCGGCAGGCCGCGCGGAGCAGCACCGCCGGCTTGAGCCGGGCCGTGTCCGGATACTCGGGCCCGTCCATCGTGGGCCCGTGCGCACCGCCGTCCAGCTCGCGGACCACCCCACGGCACAGATCGGTGCCGGCCCGGGACAGTTCGGCCGCCGCCTCGACCACGCGCGCGGCGTCGGCACCGCGCTCGCGGCACGCGGACAGCGCGGTGAACACCCTGAAGATCAACGCGTCCCCGAGCAGGACGGCCCGGTCGCGGCCGTAGCGCCGATGCGCGGACGGCCGGCCGCGGCGCGGGTCGTCCTGATCGATGATGTCGTCGTGCACCAGGCTCGCCGCGTGCACCATCTCGACCGCCGCGGCCGCCGGCAGCGCGTGCTCGATCGGGCCGCCCACGACCGCCGCCGAGCGCAGCACCAGGAGTGGACGCAGCAGCCGGCCGGGCGGGAGCAGCGCGGTGCGCACCATGGCATCCAGCGGATCCGCGGCCGGCTCCACCCACGACTCCAACTCGGCGAGCAGGGCCGGGAGCGGGTCGGGCTCGCCCGGTGCCGAACCCGGTGCGGTCCCGGGACGTGGTGCGCCGACGATCATCGAACTCCCTGCGACGTGGGACGCGAACGGATGATCGACAACGGAGCCCACCCGACCCCGACGAACACGATCAGTGACGCGATGCTACCCAGAAAAGCGCGACAAATCGGTGCGATCGGCCTCTCGACGGGGCGCCGCGTCAGCGGCCCCACGCGACGGTGATCGCGGCGGTGCAGGCGTCCGCGCGGTCTCGGGCGGTGGCGGCCGCGGCGGACCGGCCGAGCGCGTCGGCGAGTTGGGACTGCTTGAGCCAGTTGTACGGACTGGACGGGCGCAGGTTGACGCGCTCGCTCAGCAGCGTGCGGGCCAGGTCGTGGCGCTCGGCCCGCAGGGCCGCCTCGACCAGCGTCTGCTGGATCGCGTCGCGTTGCGCGTGGCTGCCGCCGTACGTGTTGAGGCGGTGCCGGATCGGGGTCAGGATGTCGACGGTCTCGGCGTACCGGCCCTGCCCGAACGCGACGAGCGCGCGGCACACCGGCAGCCCGACCTCGGCGGTCATCGCGTGGTTGCCCACCCCCGGGTGCGGCTCGGCGAGCCACGCCTCGCGGTCGCGGATCACCGCCTCGGCCTCGGCGATCCGACCGGCGCCGATGTACGCCATCACCGCGTGCGTGTCGTTGAACGCGTAGTAGGGGCCGTCCGCGCGGGCCGCCCACGCGTCGGCGAGCTTGCCCCAGCGCTCGGGCTGCGCGCCGCCGGCGAGGTGGATCCGCCACAACAGCGCGGAGGCGTCCAGGAGTTCCATCGCGGCGCCGACCGACCTGTCGTTGTGCAGGACGGCGTCGTGGATGGCGAGCGCGCGATCGATCGCGCCGGCCTCGATCGCGTACAGGCCGTAGTGCCACCAGTTGTGCACGTTCAGGTAGTTGCCGCTCGACCAGTCGCCGGTGCGCGCGTCGAGGTAGCGGATCCCGTCCGCGAAGCGGCCCTGCATCTCGTACGTGTGCACCACGGCGTGGATCGCCCACACGTCACGCGGGTTCGCCGCGACGGCGGCCAGGCCGACCTGCTCGGAGCGGTCGTAGTGGCCGGCCTCCTCCAGACCGAACGCGTACATCCCCAAAACCGGCCCGTAGTGCGGATCGTCCGTGTCCCACGCGCTCAGCGCGCCGCCGACCCGGTCGCGCAGCCGGACGGCGTCGCCGGTGAAGAAGTCGATTTGATGGCCGGCCATCAACGCGAGCGCGTCGTTGGGATGGGCCGTCACGAGCTCGTGCAGGATGGCACCGGCCCGGTGGATGTCGCCGGCCGCCCACGCGTTTGCGGCGGCCAGATGGGCGAGTTCGCGTCCGCCGATCCGGGTCGGGGTCGGCACGAACGCGGTGAGCCGCTCGCGGGCCGCCGCGGCGTCGGCCGGCTCGGTGCCGAGCAGGCCGAGGTAGGCCACGAGGGCGTTCGCCATCGGCGCCCCGGGCTCGGCGGCGAGCGCCGCCTCGGCCTCGGCCGCGACCTCCGGCCGGAAGAAGAGCAACGCGTCGAGCGCGCGTTCGTAGTGCCGAGTCGCCTCCGAGCCCATGCCCGACATGTCGAGGCCGTGTCGATCCTTGCTCACCGCGGGTCCTTCCGTCGTGCCACCGCCACCGATTAAACACGTCGACCCGCGGCGGGCGAGTGTTCGAAGGCACGCCCCCGGTCACGGCAGTGGTCTCCGGGCGTGGCTAGGGCGTAGCCCGTCCGCTCGTTCGGCCGGGCGTCCCGGAGCGAGGTCATGGTTCCTCGGACCCGTCACCGGGACGCCGCGCCGGGTGCTCGGCGTGGTCAGGTCGAACGGGTGTGCGCCGCCGTCATTTCCAGCAGGGCCGTCGACACGGGGGTGGGCGTCAGGTCGAACGTCTTCATGGTCCGTTCGGCGCTCAGGGGGCCGGAGTCCATCAGGTACAGCATCTCCTCGACCTCGGCCAGGATCGGGTTCTCCCGCCCGAGCGCGTGCAGTTCCGCGGCGGACATGCGGGTCAGCTTCGGCGCCGGCGACCCGGTCAGCTCGGCGAGGAGTTCGGCCAGCGCCCGCGGGGACAGCGTCGACGTCGACGGGACGTGCCAGGCCCGGCCCCACGACTCGGCCGAGCGCGCGGCCGCGACCAGCGTGCGGGCCACGTCGCCGGTGTACGACCAACCGCGCGGGGCCGAGAGGTCGCCGAGGTACACCGCCGGCTCTCCGGCCAGGACCTGCGGCACGACCATGAAGTTGAACAGCGAGCCCGCGCCGGGGCCCAGGAAGTCGGCCGCGCGCACCTCCGTCACCAGCGCTCGCCCCGCGTCGTGCGCGGCCAACGCGTCGGTCCACATCCGGGCGCGGACGCGGCCCTTCACGGTGCTCGGCGCCATCGGCAGGTCCTCGGTCATCGGCCCGTCCACCGGACCGTAGCCATACAGGTTGCCCAACATCACGTAGCGCGCCCCGGTTCGCTCGGCCGTTCCCAGCAACGCGGCGGCCAGCGGCGGCCAGTCGGTGGGCCAGCGGTCGTACGCCGGCATCGCGCAGTTGAACAACGTGGCGGCGCCCTGGGTGAGTTCGACCAGGCGAGAAACGTCGGTCGCGTCGGCGGCGATCCGCTCGATCAGCGGATGCTCCGGTCCGCGGCCGCTTCGGCTCAGCACGCGGACCCGCTCGCCCGACGCGGCCAGGAGCAGTGCGGTGGCCGAACCGGTCGGGCCGGCGCCGACGACGACGTGGAAGACAGTGGAGGCGGACATGATGAACTCCCGAATCGATCGTGGGTGTGCGGTGGGTGTGTGAGTACTCTGCCGCCGGTGTTCGGCGTACGGTAGTGGCCGGAATGCCAAACATCCGGAGGATCGAGCCATGCATCGGATAGCCGTGGTGGCCGTGCCACCGGTCACCACGTTCGACCTGTCCATCCCGGAACTCGTGCTCGGCGCGGTCGAGTTGGACGACGGGGCCGGCTACGAGGTCCGGGTGTGTACGGCCGAGCCCGGCCCGGTGGTCGGCAGCGGCGGCCTGGGCCTCGTGGTCCGGCACGGCCTCGACGCGATCGATGCGGCCGACACCGTCATCGTGACCGGGACCGGCGCCCGGGTCTCGGCCGACCCGCGGATCCTGGCCCGGCTGCGCGAGGCCGCGGCCGCCGGCAAGCGCGTCGCGTCCATCTGCACCGGCGCGTTCGTGCTGGCGCAGGCCGGCCTGCTCGACGGACGCACGGCCACCACCTACTGGCTGATGACCGACGAGTTCCGCCGCGCCTTCCCCGCGGTCGACCTGCGCCCGGGGGTCCTGTACGTCGAGGACGGCCCGATCCTGACCTCGGCCGGTCTGTCCGCCGGCATCGATCTGTGCCTGCATCTGATCCGCACCGACTACGGCGCGGCCGTCGCCAACACGGTCGCCCGCCTGGTGGTCGCGGCACCCGTACGGCCGGGCGGCCAGGCCCAGTTCATCGAATCGCCGCTGCCGCCGGAGAGCGGGACGGCCCTGGCCGGCACACGCGCGTGGGCCCTGGAGCACCTCGACCGGCCGCTCACCCTCGGCGACCTGGCCGCACACGCCAACTCCAGCGTCCGCACCCTCACCCGCCGCTTCCACGCCGAGACCGGCCTCAGCCCGCTGCAATGGTTGCTGCATCAACGCGTGGACCGGGCCCGGGAGTTGCTGGAGACCACCGACCTGACGATGGAGCTGGTCGCGCACGCCAGCGGGATCGGCACCACCGACTCCCTCCGCAAGCACGTGCAACGCCGCACCGGCCTGACCCCCAGCACCTATCGCGCGACCTTCAGCCGACTCGGGCGCGGCGCCCCCGACTCGGGCGCGTCGGCGGCTCCGGAGGGAGATCCGGCTTACGCGGCCGGGCTCGTGCGTGGCACGGTCCGACGATGACTGAGATCGCTCGTCGGGAGGCCGGTGGGCTTCGGGCCGCCGAGCACGGGGACGACGACACCCCGTTCACCTACCGGGGCCGCGGGGACGCGGACGTCGGGCTGGAGTTCCCGGTGCCCGGTGAACCCGCGCTGTTGCAGATCGGCGGCGCGCCCGGGGAGCGGTTGCTGCTGTGGCGGATCGACGGACCGGGGGAGCCGGCCGGCCGATGCCTCTTCGCGGGTTCCGCGGAAGGCGGCGACGCGAGCATTGGGTTCGTGCGAGCCGGTGGGAGAGCCGGCGACGCGGTCGGTAGGCCCGGACCACCCCGGCCTCGGACCCGCCTCGATCGCCCGGGCCGAGGCCCACCGCCCGGGCGGCGGCGTCACACCAGCTCGAACTGCTCCGCGCCGATTCCCAGCGTCCGTTCGAACTCCGCGCGGCCCAAGGCCGTCGTCCGCACCGCCCGGCCGCTGCCGATCCGCTCCGCCCAGCCCATGGTCAATACCAGTCGGCACAGCTCCGCGCCGGCGGTGCCCGCGAGGTGGGGCCGACGTTCGGTCCAGTCCAGGCACGGGCGGACCAGGGGGCGTTTGCCGGTCGTGGTGAGGTCGGCGCCCAGGTCGGTGAGCCAGGCGACGCCGCCGTCGGTGAGCGCGAAGCCCGCGTCCTGGCGGAGCAGACCACGGGTGGTCAGCGCGTCGGTGATCGCGACGCCGAGTCGGCCCGCCAGGTGGTCGTAGCAGGTGCGCCCCTTCGCCATCGCCTCACCCGCCGAGTGCGCGCGCAGGGAGGTCGCCGGCGTTCCGGGCACGGGCGTCGCGTACGCGGCCAGGTCCTCGACCATCCGGGCCACGCCCGGGTCGGCCAGACGGACGTACCGGTGCCGCCCCTGGCGTTCCTGCACCAGCAGCCCCCCGTCGACCAGCCGGGTCAGGTGCTCGCTGATCGTGGACGGCGCGACGCCGCAGTGCCGGGCCAGCTCGCCGCCGGTCCACGCGCGCCGATCCAGCAGGGCCAGGCACACCGCGGCGCGGGTCTCGTCCGCGAGGAGGGCGGCCAGGGCCGCGAGGCGGGGCACCGATGCCGTGTCGACGGCGCGTGCGATCGAATCCATGCCGCCATCATCGACCCGGGACGTTTCGGTGCACACCGAAGGGTCCATCTCCTGACGCTCTGTCAGTATGGAGTCGTGCTGCTTCCTCTCGCCGGCGTCACCGTCGTCTCCCTCGAACAGGCCATCGCCGCGCCCTACGCGACCCGGCAACTGGCCGACCTCGGCGCGCGGGTGATCAAGATCGAACGGCCGGGCGCGGGTGATTTCGCGCGCGCGTACGACGAGACCGTCGAGGGAATGTCGAGCCATTTCGTCTGGGTCAACCGCGGCAAGGAAAGCCTCGCGCTCGACCTCAAGGACGCCGGCACGGCGGAAATCCTGGACCGTCTGCTCGCCCGCGCCGACGTCTTCGTACAGAATCTGGCGCCCGGGGCGGCCGACCGATTGGGCCTGGCCGCGGCGGATCTGCGGGCGCGATATCCGCGACTGATCGTCTGTGGAATATCCGGTTATGGGACTACCGGCCCCTACCGCGACAAGAAGGCGTACGACCTGCTCGTCCAGTGCGAGGCGGGCCTGCTCTCGGTCACCGGCACCCCGGAGGCCCCGGCGAAGGCCGGCATCCCGATCGCCGACATCGCGGCCGCGATGTACGCCTTCACCGGGATCCTCACCGCGCTGTACGAACGCCAACTCACGGGCGAGGGCAGCGACTTCGAGGTCTCGATGCTGGACGCGCTCGGCGAGTGGATGGGCTACCCGTACTACTTCGCCGGCTACGGCGGCACGCCCCCGCCGCGCACCGGGGCCCGGCACGCGGCGATCGCGCCGTACGGCCCGTACCGGGTCGGGGACGGTGCCCAGGTGTTCGTGGGCGTGCAGAACGACCGCGAGTGGGTCGCGCTGTGCGAGCGCGTGCTGGGTCGGCCCGACCTCGTCGACGACGCCCGGTTCCGAACCAACCCGCTGCGGGTCGCCGGCAACGAGCGGCTCACCGAACTGATCGAGGCGGCCTTCGCGGACCGCACCGCCGACGAGATCGTCGCGAGCCTGGACGCCGTGGGCATCGCCAACGCGCGCATGCGCACCGTCGCCGAGTTCGCCGACCACCCCCAACACGCCGCCCGCGACCGACTGCGTACCGTCGATTCCCCGGTCGGCCCGCTGCGCGCGCTGCTGCCCCCGGTCACGGTGACCGGCCGTGAGGCCGCGATGGGTCCGATCCCGGCGGTCGGCGAGCACACGGCGGCGATCCTGGCGGAACTGGGGATCGAGAAGCGGGACTGAGCCGCACCGACCGGCGCCGAGCCGCACCGGGCCGCGCCGACCGGCGCCGAGCCGTACCGAAGCGGGCACCCGGCCCGGTCCCGGCCCTGTCGGCTCATCGGATCGAGCGGGATTCGGGTCCATGGGAGGAATTTCGCGCGCCGTTTTCGAGGTCGGGCGATTTTCCGTGCTAGCCTCGGCGTAGTTGCAGTAGTGGTTCCCATGAATTTCGTGAGCGCCTTACGGTCGTGACCGTCGGGCGCTTTTTGTTTATGTCGAACCGGATTCATGTGAAAAATGGATTGCTGTTGCGACTTGGACTTACGCAAGTGCGTACGTCCATTTGGCACCACGAAGGAGATTTGTATGGCTACTGGAACCGTGAAGTGGTTCAACGCGGAAAAGGGCTTCGGCTTCATCCAGGCGGACGACGGCGGCCCGGATGTTTTCGCGCACTACTCGGCGATCCAGTCGCAGGGCTACCGTGAGCTTGTCGAGGGCCAGAAGGTCTCCTACGACGCTGTTCAGGGCCAGAAGGGCCCGCAGGCGGAGAACATCACCGTCTGACGGCACACATCACTCACAGGCGGGGCCCGCACCGATCTCGGTGCGGGCCCCGCCTGCGTTCCCCGTGGCCTCCGGCCGGAAAACGGCCGCGAGCGGATCGGCGTTGCATGATGCCCTCATGGGAGACAACGAATACGACGCGGCCACCGGAAGGCTCCGCGTGCTCCGCGCGAGCGACCGAGTGCTGTCCGGGAGACGACCCGTGACCATCGCCGAGCGGCTCGCCGGGCTCACGGCCGCCGCGGAGGGCCCGGCCGCGTCCGAGGAGTGGCCCGACTTCTACGGGGACGGCGGCTCGGTCGCGCGGCTGGAGGCACGCACGGCGGAACTGCTCGGCACCGAGGCGGCTCTGTTTTTCCCCACCGGCACGATGGCCCAACAGGTCGCCCTGCGCTGCCACGTCGGCGCGACCGGCTCGAACGTGGTCGGCATGCACCCGCGCGCCCACCCGCTGACCTACGAGCGCGACGCGGTCTCGGTCCTGTCCGGGATCCGGCCGCTCCTGCTGACCCGGGGCCCCGGCCAGATCACCGCCGAGGACGTCCGCGGGAGCGGTGAGCCGTTCGGCACGCTGTTCTACGAACTCCCGCTGCGCGACCACGGGTTCGTGCTACCCGAGTGGGACGACCTGCTCGCGACCGTACAGGCGGCACGGGACCGCCACGCCGCGCTGCACCTGGACGGCGCGCGGCTGTGGGAGAGCACCGCCCACCTCGGGCACGGCCTGACCGAGATCGTCGACCTGTTCGACTCGGTGTACGTGTCCTACTACAAGGGCCTCGGCGCGGGCGCCGGGGCGGCCCTCGCGGGCAGCGCCGAGCTGATCGAGGAGGCGCACGCGTGGCGGCACCGCTACGGCGGGCGGTCCTTCCAAATGTGGCCGATGGCGCTCGACGCACTCGTCGCGCTGGACGAGACGCTGCCGCGACTGGACACCTACGTCGCGCACGCCGCGACGATCGCGGCCGGCCTCGCAGCCGTGCCCGAAACGACCGTGTTCCCGGCGGTCCCGCACACGCACCAGTTCCAGGTGTGGCTGCCGTTCCCGGCCGACGTGCTCACCCGGGCCGCGTTCGACATCGCGGTCGAGCGCGGCGTGTGGCTGACCAACCGTTGGATCGAGCCGGGCCTGCCCGGCTTCTCGTACACCGAGATCACCGTCGCGGACCCGGCCCTGGAGTGGTCCGCCGAGGAGGCGACCGCCGAGTTCGCCGCCCTGGTCGAGCGGGCCCGCAAGAGTCGCTGATCGGCGCGGGCCGGCGGTGACATGTGTCACCACCGGCTCCGACGCCCGACGGGGCGTGTTGCGTCAAGCCCGGCCACTGAGCGATGCTGACCCCGCGCCGGCCCTACCGGCGCGGGGAGGGCGTGGCAGGAACCCGGTGCGATCCCGGGACGGTCCCGCCACTGTGACCGGCTCCGTCGTACGACGTCATCCGACGGCTACGACGTGACCGGGAGTCAGGAACTGCGCGTCTCACCCCGAGTCCGATGGGGCGAGGACCCCGGAGAGGCGCTCCAGGTGACGATTCCGTCCTGCCGGCGTTCTTGCATTCGCAGCATCCACTTTGTGGCGCGCCACGCCGTCGTCGGCGGAGGTGCCCGGTGATCCTGCTCCTGTCGACCTCCGACACCGACCTGCTCAGCGCCAAGGCGAGCGAGGGCGACTGGCGACCGGCCAACCCGGCCCGCGTCCACGTCGCCGACCTGCCCGCGCTCCTCGACGGCACCGACCTCGTGGTGGTTCGCCTGCTCGGCGGCCGACGCGCCTGGGAGGAGGGCCTGGACGCGCTGCTCGCGGGTCCGCGCCCGGTGGTCGTGCTCAGCGGTGAGTTCGCCGCCGACGCGGCCCTGATGGAGTTGGCGACCGTGCCCGCGGGGGTGAGCGCGCAGGCGCACACCTATCTCGCGCAGGGCGGCCCGGCCAACCTGACCCAGCTGTACCGCTTCCTCTCCGACACGATCCTGCTGACCGGCCACGGCTTCGAGCCGCCGGTCGAGGTGCCCTCGTGGGGCCGGCTCGACCGGACCGCGCGCACGAGCGAGGGCCCCGCCGTCGGCGTGCTGTACTACCGCGCCCACCACCTCGCCGGGAACACCGCGTTCGTGGACGGGCTGTGCGCGGCGATCGAGGACGCCGGCGGGCGGGCCGTGCCGATCTGGTGCGCGTCCCTGCGCGGCGCCGACGAGTCGCTGTTCGCGGCGCTCGCGGAGGTCGACGCGCTGCTGGTGACCGTGCTCGCGGCCGGTGGCGCCGGCGGTGCCAAACCCGCCGAGGTCTCGGCCGGCGGCGACGACGAGCAGTGGGACGTCGGCGCGCTCGGCGCCCTCGACGTCACCATCCTGCAGGCGCTCAGCCTGACCACCAGCCGCGCGGAGTGGGAGGCCGGCGACGCGGGCCTGTCCCCGATGGACGCGGCCACCCAGGTCGCCGTGCCCGAGTTCGACGGCCGGCTGATCACCGTCCCGTTCTCGTTCAAGGAGACCGGCCGAGACGGCCTCACCTACTACGCCGCCGACCCCGAGCGGGCCGCGCGCGTGGCCGGAATCGCGGTACGGCACGCCCGACTTCGGCACATTCCGGTCGGCGAGCGCAAGGTCGGCGTGGTGCTGTCCGCCTACCCGACCAAGCACGCCCGGATCGGCAACGCGGTCGGCCTGGACACCCCCGCGTCGGCGGTCGCGCTGCTGCGCGCGATGCGCGAGGCCGGGTACGACGTCGGCCCGATCGACGGCGCCGACGCGCTGCCCGGCCTCGAACCCCCGGACGGCGACAAGCTCATCCACGCGCTGATCGCCGCCGGCGGCCAGGACCCGGAGTGGCTGACGGAGGCTCAGCTCGAAGGCAACCCGGTGCGGATCTCGGCCGGCGACTACCGCGAGCGCTACGCCAAGCTGCCGATCGGCCTGCGCGCCGACATCGAGGAGCACTGGGGCCCGCCGCCCGGCGAGCTGTACGTGGACCACTCGCGCGACCCCGAGGGAGAGATCGTGCTCGCGGCGCTGCGCGCGGGCAACGTCATCCTGATCATCCAGCCGCCGCGCGGCTTCGGCGAGAACCCGGTCGCGATCTACCACGACCCGGACCTGCCGCCGAGCCACCACTACCTGGCCGCCTACTGGTGGCTCGACGCGCCCGCCGGACCGGGCGGGTTCGGCGCGGACGCGCTCGTCCACCTGGGCAAGCACGGCACGTTGGAGTGGCTGCCGGGCAAGAACCTCGGGCTGTCGGCGGAGTGCGGCCCGGACGCGGTGCTCGGCGATCTGCCGCTGGTGTACCCGTTCCTGGTCAACGACCCGGGCGAGGGCGCGCAGGCCAAGCGCCGCGCGCACGCGATCATCGTCGACCACCTCGTACCGCCGATGGCGCGCGCGGAGACCTACGGCGACCTGACCCGCCTGGAGCAGCTGCTCGACGAGTACGCGAACGTGCAGGCGCTCGACCCCGCCAAGGGGCCGGCCCTCCAGGCCCAGATCTGGACGCTGATCCAGGCCACCAAGCTCGACCACGACCTCGGGATCACCGACCGGCCGCACGAGGCCGAGTTCGACGACCTGATCCTGCACCTGGACGGCTGGCTGTGCGAGGTCAAGGACGCGCAGATCCGCGAGGGCCTGCACATCCTGGGCAGCGCGCCGACCGGTGAGGGGCGGATCAACCTGGTCACCGCGATGTTGCGGGCCCGCCAGGTGTGGGGCGGCAAGGCGGCGGCGCTGCCCGGGCTGCGCGAGTCGCTCGGGCTGGTCGAGGGCGGCAGCGCCTCGCGCAACGAGACCGACGCGGCCGAGGACCGCGCGCACCGGCTGGTCGCGGCGATGGAGGCCGGCGGCTGGGACCCGGCGCTCGCCCTGCCGGTCACCCGGGAGGTGCTGGGTGCCGAATCCGCGGCCGTGGCGGACGTGTTGGCGTTCGCGGCGACCGAGATCGTGCCGCGGCTGGACCGCACCGGCGACGAGATCGGCGCGGTGCTGCACGCGCTCGCCGGCGGGTACGTCGCGGCCGGACCGAGCGGGTCGCCGCTGCGCGGCCTGGTCAACGTGCTGCCGACGGGCCGCAACTTCTACACCGTCGACCCGAAGGCGATCCCGAGCCGACTGGCCTGGGAGACCGGACAGGCGCTCGCGGACTCGCTCCTCGAGCGCTACCGCGCCGACAACGACGGCGAGTGGCCGCGCTCGGTCGGGCTTTCGGTGTGGGGCACCAGCGCGATGCGCACCAGCGGCGACGACATCGCGGAGGTGCTGGCGCTGCTCGGGGTCCGTCCGGTGTGGGACGACGCGTCCCGGCGGGTCACCGGCATCGAGGCGATCACGCTCGCCGAGCTGGGCCGCCCGCGCGTGGATGTCACCGTGCGCATCTCGGGCTTCTTCCGGGACGCGTTCCCGCACGTCGTGCTGCTGCTCGACGACGCGGTGCGGCTGGTCGCGGAGTTGGACGAGGACGACGAGGACAACTACGTCCGCGCCCACGTGCGGGCCGACACCGAGCGGCACGGCGACGCGCGGCGCGCGACCACCCGCGTGTTCGGCTCGCGGCCCGGCGCGTACGGCGCGGGCCTGCTGCCGCTGATCGACGCCCGCACCTGGCGCGACGACGCGGACCTCGCCGAGGTGTACGCGACGTGGGGCGGGTACGCCTACGGGCGGGACCTGGACGGGGTGTTCGCGCGCGAGGACATGGAGGACGCGTACCGCAGGATCGCGGTCGCGGCCAAGAACACCGACACGCGCGAGCACGACATCGCCGACTCGGACGACTACTTCCAGTACCACGGCGGCATGGTCGCGGCCGTGCGCGCGCTCACCGGCAAGGCCCCGGCCGCGTACATCGGCGACTCGACGATGCCGGACGCGGTGCGGACGCGGACCCTGGAGCAGGAGACCGCGCGGGTGTTCCGGGCCCGGGTGGTCAACCCGCGCTGGATCGAGGCGATGCGCAAGCACGGCTACAAGGGCGCGTTCGAGCTCGCGGCGACCGTGGACTACCTGTTCGGCTACGACGCGACCACCGGCGTGGTCGCGGACTGGATGTACGAGAAGCTCACCGAGGAGTACGTCCTCGACGAGACCAACCGCGAGTTCATGCGCACCTCGAACCCGTGGGCCCTGCGCGGGATCGCCGAGCGGCTCCTGGAGGCCGCGGACCGCGGCATGTGGGAGAAGCCGACGGCGGCCACGCTGGAGGGGCTGCGCGAGGTGTACCTGGACGTCGAGGGAGACCTCGAAGGGGGCGAGGACGCGGCGGATGGCTGAGGGGAACCCCCCTGAGCGCATCGCCGGTTCGGTCGATGTGGTCGGGATCGGTGACGACGGGTGGGCGGGGCTCTCCGCCGCCGCCCGCGCGGTCGTCACCGGTGCCGACGTCGTGGTCGGGGCCGTGCGCCACCTGGCGCTGGTCCCGGCCGGCCCGGCCGAGCGGGTGGCGTGGCCCTCGCCGTTCTCGGTCGAGGTGGTGGCGAAGTCGGCCGCGCGCGGCACGGTGTGCGTGCTGGCCAGCGGTGACCCGATGTTCTTCGGCGTCGGGGCCACGCTGGTCCGGGAGTTGGGGCTCGATCGGGTCACCGTGTGGCCCGCGCCCTCCAGCGTCTCGCTCGCGTGCGCGCGGATGGGATGGTCCGTGCAGGACGTCCCGGTGGTGAGCGCGGTCGGCCGACCGCTCGCCGCGTTGGCCGCCGAACTGCACGCGGGGGCACGGGTGCTCGTGCTGGCCGCGGACGGACTGACACCCGGTGGGGCGGCCGAACTGCTGTGCGCGCGGGACTTCGGTTCGAGCACCGTCACGGTGCTCGAACACCTGGGCGGACCCGCCGAATCGGTGTGGCAGGGCACGGCCCACGCGCTCGCGGCCGCGCCCGAGCGGCGGTTCGCGAACCTCAACGTGATCGCGATCGCGTGCGGATCGGGGCCCGGGCTCAGCCGGGTGCCGGGGCTGCCCGACGACGCGTACGAGCACGACGGTCAGCTGACCAAGCGGGAGATCCGCGCGGTCACGCTCGCCGCGCTCGGACCGATGCCGGGCGAGCTGCTGTGGGACGTCGGGGCCGGGAACGGGAGCATCGGCATCGAGTGGATGCGGACGCACCCCTCCTGCCGCGCGATCGGTTTCGAGGCGCGTGCGGACCGGGCCGAACGGGCCCGCGCGAACGCGGCCACGCTCGGCGTGCCGGGGCTGCGGGTCGTGGTGGGGCGGGCACCGGACGTGCTGCCGGCGGGGGCGGCCGACCCGGTGGCGACGGCCGGCTCCTCGCGATCCGACGCGATCGCACCGGGCGGCGACGCACCCGACGCGATCTTCATCGGCGGCGGCCTGACGGCGGACGGCGTGGTCGAGCGGTGCTGGGCGTCGCTGCGACCCGGCGGTCGGCTCGTGGCGAACGCGGTGGTGGCCGAGACCGAGGCCGATCTCCTGCGCCATCGCGCGTCGTACGGCGGGGAGTTGACCCGCCTCCAGGTCACCCGGTCCGCGCCGGTCGGCCGATTCACGGGGTGGCGACCCGCGATGCCCGTCACCCAGTGGGTGGTCGTCAAGCCCGATACCAACGAGGAGTAGTCCAGCCATGACCGTCCACTTCATCGGCGCCGGCCCCGGCGCGGCCGACCTGATCACCGTGCGGGGTCTGCGGATCATCGCCGCGTCGCCGGTCTGCCTGTACGCGGGCGCGCTGGTGCCGCGCGAACTGGTCGAGGCGGCACCGGCGGGGGCCCGGCTCGTGGACACCGCCGACCTGAACCTGGACCAGATCGTCGAGGAGCTGCGGACCGCGCACGAGGCCGGGCACGATGTGGCCCGGTTGCAGTCGGGGGACACCTCGTTCTTCAGCGCCGTGGCCGAGCAGCAGCGCCGGCTCGACGCGCTGGGCATCCCGTGGGACATCACCCCCGGCGTACCGGCCTTCGCCGCCGCGGCGGCCGCGATGGGACGCGAGCTGACGCTGCCGACGGTGGGTCAGACGGTGATCCTGACCCGGGTCGCCGGCAACGCGACCGCGATGCCGCCGGGGGAGGACCTGAGCACGCTCGGACGATCGGGCGCGCTGCTCGTGCTGCATCTGGCGGTGGGTCAGGTCGAGCGTGTGGTCACCGAGTTGACCCCGCTGTACGGCGCGGACTGCCCGGTCGCGGTGGTCGCGCGCGCGTCGCGCGCCGACGAACTGATCGTGCGCGGCGAGCTGGCCGACCTGGTGTCGCTGGTGCGCGACAACGGGATCAAGGCGGTCGCGGTGATCATGGTCGGGCGGGTGCTCGGCGAACCGGGCTTCTGCGACAGCCACCTGTACAGCCGGGCCCGGGACCGGGCGTCGTGAGCCGCGGGCGGGCCCCGGGCCCTGCCCGGGGGATTGTGGCGGGTCCGCCGGGACTTCCCGGACCGGCCCAGGGCTCCTTCCTACGCCGGTTCGGCCCGGCCGACGATGGTGCCGCCGCGGTCGATCGCCACCACGTCGACGGTGATCGGGAGTTCGCTGCCGCGCAGCAGCGCGCGGGCCGCGTCGCGGGCGGCCACGGCCACCGCGTCGCCGAGCGGGACGTCGGCGGCCCGGGCGAGTTCGAGCGCGTGCAGGGCCGTGTTCGCGGCCCTGACGCGGTCCGCGAGCTCGGCCGTGCCGCCGGCGCCGAGGACCCGGGCGGCGAGCGCGTCCAGGTCCACCTGCGAGCGGCCCGAGTGCAGGTCGAGGTGCCCGTCGGCGAGCTTGGAGAGCTTGGCGAAGCCGCCGGCCACGGTCAGCCGCGGGATCGGGTGCCGGCGCAGGTACTTGAGCAGCGCGCCGGCGAAGTCGCCCATGTCGAGCAGCGCCGTGCCGGAGAGGCCGTACAGCTCGGCGCCGACCCGCTCGGAGGTGGTCCCGGTCGCGCCCAGCACGTGCGTCTCGCCGGTGGCCAGCGCGACGTCGATGCCGCGCCGGATCGAGTCGATCCAGGCCGAGCACGAGTACGGGATCACGACGCCGGTGGTGCCGAGGATGGACAGGCCGCCGAGGATGCCCAGGCGCGGGTTCCAGGTCTGCTCGGCGATCTCGGCGCCGTTGTCCACGGACAACTCGACCGTGACGTCGCCGCTGCCGCCGTACGCCTGCGCCACGCGCGCGACGGCCTCGCGCATGAGCTTGCGCGGCACGGGGTTGACGGCCGGCTCGCCGACCGCGAGCGGCAGGCCGGGCAGGGTCACCGTGCCGACGCCCGGGCCGGCGCGAAAGGTCACGCCGGTCCCCGGTTCGGCGTGCCGCACGGTGGCCCGGACCAGCGCGCCGTGCGTCACGTCGGGGTCGTCGCCGGCGTCCTTGACCACGCCCGCCATGGCCGCGTCGGGCGCGTGGTTCTCGACGGCGAGCGCGAACGCCGGGGTCTGGCCGCCGGGCAGGTGGACGGTCACCGGGTCGGGGAACTCGCCGGTGAGCAACGCCTGATAGGCCGCCGTCGTGGCGGCGGTCGCGCAGGCCCCGGTGGTCCAGCCGCGGCGCAACCCATCGGGGCGGGTCGTGCCGGTCATCGGGGAAGGGGCCGATCGTGAGCGGAGCCGGCGGAGCACGCGTGGTGCTCGTGCTCGGCGGTACGTCGGATGGGCGAGCGCTCGCGGCGCTGCTCCATCCGCTCCCCGGGATCCACGTCGTGTCGTCGTTGGCCGGCCGAACCAGCGCGCCCGTGCTGCCCGTCGGCGAGACGCGCGTGGGCGGCTTCGGCGGTGTGCGCGGCCTGGTCGGGTGGTTGCGCGAGCGCGCGCCCGCGGCGGTCGTGGACGCCACGCACCCGTTCGCGGCCCGGATCTCGGCGCACGCGGTCGCGGCCTGCGCCGAGGCGGGCGTACCGCTCCTGCGGCTGCAACGGCCGGGGTGGACCGCTGTGCCGGGCGACCGATGGCACCGCGTCGACTCCGCCGACGAGGCCGCGCGCGTCCTTCCCGCCCTGGCCCGGCGGGTGTTCCTGACCACGGGTCGGCTGGAGACCGCGCCGTACGCGCACCTGGACGACCTGTGGTTCCTGCTGCGCAGCGTCGAGCCGCCGACGGGCGAGCTGCCACGCGCCTGCGAAGTCCTGCTGGCCCGAGGCCCGTTCACGGTCGGGGACGAGATCGCGCTGCTGCGTGATCGGCGGATCGACGCGATCGTCACCAAGGACAGCGGCGGCGCCCTCACGGCGGCCAAGCTCACGGCCGCGCGCGAACTCGGCCTCCCGGTCGTACTGATCCGCCGTCCCGAGGTGACCGCGCCGGAGCGGGTCACCGACGCGGCGGCCGCGGCGCGGTGGGTCGAGGGCCTCGCGGTCGGGGCGTGAGACGCGCACGGCACTCACCGTGACCCAGGACCGCGCCGAAACGATCTTGGCGTCGAGCAGCGACGCGCCGGGCACGTCGCCCCTCGACACCGGGATCCCGTTCATCGCGGCGGGCGCTCAGGCCGGGTAGCGGCGCGGCGTGTACACGCCGGTCGTGCCGTCGGGCCGGGGGTACGTGCGGGTCTGCGACGAGCCGATGATCAACAGCGTGCGCATGTCCACCACCTCGGGGTCCAGGTCGGCCAGCCGGACCACGCGCACCGACTCGGTGGGCCCGCCGACATCGTGGCCGACCACCACCGGGGTGTCGGGGGCGCGGTGCTTGAGGAACAGATCGCGGGCCTCGGCGACCTGGGTGCGCCGGGTCTTGGAGGCGGGGTTGTAGATCGCCACCGCGAGGTCGGCCTCGGCGGCGGCGGTCAGCCGGCGCTCGATCACGTCCCACGGCTTGAGGATCGCGGACAGGCTGATCACGCAGAAGTCGTGGCCCAGCGGCGCGCCGGCGCGGGACGCCACGGCCTGCATCGCGGACAGGCCCGCGACCACCCGGACCGGGACCTCGGTCGCGCTCTCGTGCGCGGCCTCCAACACCGCGGAGGCCATCGCGAACACGCCCGCGTCGCCCGACGAGACCACCGCGACCCGGCCGCCGGCCTCGGCCAGCGCGATCGCGTGCCGGGCGCGCTCGGCCTCGACCCGGTTGTCGGTGCGGTGCCGCTTCTGGCCGGGGCGTGGTTGGACGCGGTCGACATAGGGGCCGTAGCCGACCACGTGGTCGGCGCCGGCGAGGGCCGCGTGCGCGTCCGGGGTGAGCCATTCGGGGCCGGCCGGGCCGAGGCCGACCACGTCGATCGAGCCGAGCTCGCCGGTCGGTTCGGGCAGCACGTACTCCGGCTCGGACGCGCGCGGCGTGCGGTTGGTCGCGAACTCGCCGCCGGGGGACGCGGACGGGGTGATCACGAGGGAGAAGTACGGAACGTCCTCCGGTGTCACCTCCGCGAGCGGCAGCACCCGCTGGCGGTCGGTCGTCGCGCGTTCGACGTACCAGGTCCGCTCGGCCAGCCCCGCCTGCTCGAACGCACCGCGTACGGCCGGGAAATGGCGCTTGCCGAGCTTGATCACGGCGGCCGAGTCGGTGGTCCGCAGGCGGGCCGCGAGCACGTCGGGCGGGAGTGTCCCGGGCAGGATCGTGAGCACCTCGTCGTGCTGGACGAGGGGGCGGCCGAGCACGGCCGCGGCGCCGCTGACCGAGGTCACGCCGGGCACCACCTCGACCGGGTAGCGGTCGGCGAGGCGCTCGTGCCAGTACATGTACGAGCCGTAGAAGAACGGGTCGCCCTCGCACAGCACCGCGACGTCGCGGCCCGCGTCCAGGTGCGCGGCGATCTCGGCGGCGGTCGCGTCGTAGTAGTCCCCGAGCGCGCCGTCGTAGCCGCCCGGGTGGTCGGTGCTCTCGGTGGTCACCGGGTATTCGAGCGGCAGCCGGAGCTGGGCGTCGACGAGGTAGGGCTCGGCGATCGTGATCGCGACGCCGCGCGCGCCCTTCTTGACCGGGTAGGCGACCACGTCGACCGAGGTCAGCAGACGGTGCGCCTTCAGGGTCATCAGCTCGGGGTCGCCCGGGCCGAGGCCGATGCCGTACAGCCGGCCGGTGGTGGTCACGCTGTGCTCCATGGTGGTGTCGGTGCTCACTCTTGCTCGCTCGCGAGCGCGTTCAGGGCGGCGGCGGTCATCGCGCTGCCGCCGCGGCGGCCGTGCACGACGAGGTAGGGGATGCCGGCACCGTGCTCGGCGAGGGCCTGCTTGGACTCGGCGGCGCCGATGAAGCCGACCGGGATGCCGATGATCGCGGCCGGGTGCGGGGCGCCCTGGTCGATCAGTTCGAGCAGACGGAACAGCGCGGTGGGGGCGTTGCCGACCGCGACCACGGCGCCGGCGAGGTCCTCGACCCACAGGTCCACGGCGGCGGCGCTGCGGGTGGTGGCCTGTTCGGCGGCCAGGACCGGCGTGCGCGGGTCGGCGAGCAGGCAGCGCACGTCGTTGTCCTCGGGCAGCCGCTTGCGGGTCACCCCGGACGCGACCATGTTGGCGTCGCACAGGATCGGCGCACCGGCGCGGAGGGCCTCGGCGCCGGCCCGGGCGACGTCGGGGTGGAAGCCGACGTCCCGCGGCAGGTCGGTCATGCCGCACGCGTGGATCATCCGGACGACGACGCGCGAGACGTCCTCGGGGAAGCGGGACAGGTCCGCCTCGGCCCGGATGGTCGCGAACGACCGCCGATAGATCTCGGCGCCGTCCTTGATCCAGTCGTCCACGTCGGCTGCTCCTTTGCCCGGTGGGGGTTGGGTGGTGCGGGGGTGGCGGTCGGTGGGGTGCGGCGGGGTTTCGCGCGTCGGTGGTCACGAGCGGTCGGTCGGGGCCGTTGGGCTCGTCGGAGCGGTCGGGCTGGGCGGACCGGCCGGGAGGGCCGGGAGGGCCGGGTTGCCGGCCGGGACGGCCTCGTAGGTGCCGTCCTCGCGGGCGACCATCAGGGTCGCGCCGGCGGGTCTGCCGCAGGCTCGGGTACAGCCGACCCAGTGCGTGTCGTCCCGACGCGGGTCGTCCCGGTGCGCGTCGACCCTGCGCGGGTCGCCTCGGTGCGGGTCGACCCGGGCGGCGGGCGGGGAGCCGGTCGCCGCGGCCGTTCGTGGTCGGCCCAGCGCGTGCCGGGCGGCGTCGGCGCGGACGTCGGCCAGGGCCCGGCGGCATGCCCCGAGGCCGCTGCACGCGGTCACGCCCAGCCACGGTGAGGCGGGGTCGCAGGGGAGGCCGGCCGCTTCGAGCGCGGCGACGGTCGCGGCGGGGTCGGTCACGTCGCGCAGCACCACGCCGCGCGTGGTGGTGATCGCGAGATCGGCGTCCAGCGCGACCAGCGCCGCGATATGACGCTGCGTCAAGCGGCCGAGCGGGACCGTCGCGCCGACGGCGGAGCGGGCGTCGGATTGGCGCAGCACGCCGATCGGTGGGCGGGCGGCCCGAGGCCGGTCGGTGGGGCGGTCGGCGCGGGCCCGCCCGGCGGCCAACGCGGCGGCGAAGGCGGCGGCCCCGGCCGGGAGTTCGCGCACGTGCCAGGCGCCGGAGTCGGCCCGTTCGGCCAGGAACGCGTGGGCCACCCGGACGACGGCCTCGGCGGCCTCGGCGGCCGGGACGCGGCGGCCCGTGTCGTGGCCGGCGACGTGTACCGCGAAGGTGTCCCGGGCCACCGCGAGCAGGTCGATGTCGTGGCGCGCGGACGCGATCGGGATCCCGCCGTCGTCCACGCCGATCAGGAAGCGGCCGGACAGCGCGGTCAGCTCCGGGGCCGCGCACAGGGCGTGGTCGATCGCGGTGACCACCGTGTCGGCGGCCACGAGCGCGTGCGGGTCGCGGCCGGCCAGCGGGCTCGCCAGGATGTTGCGCACGCGGTCGTGGCTGCGCGAGGGCATCAGGCCCGCGGCGGCCACGGCGGCGGCGACGGCGGGCAGGTCGGCCTCGCGCAGGCCGCGCAGCTGTACGTTGGCGCGCGCCGTCAGGTCGACGTCGCCGGTACCGAACCGCCGTGCCACGTCCGCGAGTTCGCGCAGGCGGGCGGCGTCGATCCGGCCGCCCGGGAGGCGTACGCGCGCGATCAGGCCGTCGTCGGCCGGCGACGCGTCCACGACACCGGGGCAGGCGTCGTTGCGATCGCGGACCACCACCGCACCCACCACCCTTCGTCCCGCGTCGGCGCCTCGCATCGGTATGCCCGGCCTGTCACCCCATGTCGGGTTGATGGTCGGCCAGATGCGACACTGTTGCATATGGACGACGGTGTACAGCACCCCACCCCCGACCCGGTGGCCGAGGCGGTGCGGCAGATCCGCGCGCACGGCGAGCGGGTCACGGTGGCGCGTACGGCGGTGCTCCGGGTCCTCGCCGACGCGAACGAACACCTGAGCGCCGACGCGATCTTCGCGGCCGTGTCCCGCGCGGCCCCGGGGGTCCACCGCACGACCATCTATCGCGCCCTCGACGCCCTCGAACGCCTCGACCTGGTCGCCTTCACCCGCCTGCGCCACGACGCGGCCACCTACCACCTGGCGGGCCACTTGGTCGGCGGCACCCACGTCCACGTGCGCTGTCGCGTGTGCGGCACGGTCAGCCACGCCCCGGGCGATCTGTTGGACGACGTGGCGACCCGCCTGGCCGCGGAACAGGCCTTCGCCCTCGACCCCACGGCCGTGGCCCTGACCGGCCGCTGCGCGGATTGCGCGAAGGCCGATGGGCCGGCGGTGCGGGGTGGTCGGTCGCGCTATCCGTAGGCCGTGTCCGTCCGACGCCCGGCCGGGGTGGGCCGGGACCACGTCGGCCGCGGAAGGCGGTCGACATGGTCCCGGGGTCCGAGAGCGAGCGGGTCGGCGGAACCTCGACGGGGGTCAGGTCGGCTGTACGAAGCGGTATCCGCGCCGGAGCAGCCGCGGCAGCCACACTTCGAGCGCGGCCACCGTCTGGTCGCGTGCCCCACCCGCGTCGTGGTTGAGGATGATCGACCCCGTGGTGGTGTCGGCCAGCACGCGCTCGGCGATCTCGGTGGCGCCGGGCCGTTCCCAGTCGCGGGGATCGACCGACCAGCCGAGCGGACGCAGCCCGGACGCGGTCAGCGTGCCCATCACCTCCGGCGACCAGCGGCCGTACGGGGCGCGGAACCAGGTGACCCGGTAGCCCGGCACGGCACGGTCGATCGCGGTCAGATTGCGTTCCACCTCGGCCGCGACGCCCCCGGGGTCGAGCTGCTGCAGGTTCGGATGCGACCACGAGTGGCCCGCGATCGCGTGCCCGTCGTCGTGGATCGCCCGGACCAGTTCGGGGTGTCGCTCGACCTCCGTGCCCACGACGCAGAACGTCGCGCGGACCCGGTGCCGCTCCAACACCCGCAACACCTGCGGCGTGTACACGGGATCCGGTCCGTCGTCGAACGTCACCGCGATCCCTTGTGGCCCGGCGTCTACGAAGCGCACCGGTTCCGGTACGAAGGCGGGTCTGGGGGTGGGCTGTGCGTCCGCGGCGTGGGCGGTCGAGCCGGCGATACCGAGCATTCCCAGGGTGGCCGCGGCGCCCATCAGCAACGTGCGGCGCGACGTGGCAGAGGTGGTGTCCATGTCGAGTGTCTTGCACATGTGCGCGACCGCATCCACGAGGACACGCACGACTCGGCCGGAGTTCACCGGTTCGGCGGGTGGGATCGTCGCGCCCGCCGGGTGGCGGCGAGCGGGGCTTCCGACCCGCGGCCCGTTCGCCGCTCCGACCTCGGTGGGACGACGTCGAGCGGGGTCATCCCCGGGAGCGAGCACCGGGGCAGCCTGTGGGCCGAAGTGTCGCGGGCGCGCGGAGTGACACGCTTCGGGCATGAGTACAGCACGGGGGATCGCCACCGCCGAAGAGTTCCGCCCGACCGTCGCACCCTCCCCGCGCTGGGCGCTGTGGGCCGCGCACGCCGCCGCGCTCACGCCGCTGCCGTCGGCGATCTGGCGGTTCGCGTTGGCCTTCGGGCACCACGGCGGATACACCGAACAGGGCTATCGGGACATGAACATGAACGGCTGGGGGACCAGTTGGGTGATCTTCCTGAGCCTGTCCACGGAACTGGCCGCCCTGCTCACCCTGGGCCTGGTCCGGCCGTGGGGCGAAGTACCGCCCCGATGGGTCCCGTTCGTGGGCGGCAAGCGCATGCGGCCCGAGATCGTGGAGAAGGTCGCCTGGGTGGGCGTCGGGGTCCTGGTCGTGCTGTGGGGGCAGATGCTGTTCTGGTGGGCCGTCTCGCACGACGACATGACCAACGCCGGCACCAACGTGGTCGGCGTGCTCTACCAGCCGCTCGTGCTGTGGCCCCTGCTGCTCGCGGCGGTCACCTGGTCCTACCGCAGGCGCCACCGCGCGTGAACGCACGTCACGGGCGGTGGCGCCGGGTCGAGAGTCAGGCCGCGGGGTGCTTGGTGCGATGGCGCTGCGCGGCCAGGCCGACCACGATGCCGAGCAGTGCCGCCGCGAGCATCAGGCCGGCCTGGATCTCGAAGGCTCGGCTGAAGCCGTCCACCGTGGCCTGGCCCCGCTCCACGCCGGACTTCATGCGATCCCTGGTGTGGTTGGTCGCGACCGTGACCAGGACCGCGATCCCGATCGCCGCGCCGATCTGCTGACACGTCGTCACCATGGCGGAGGCGACGCCGCCTTCGCCCTCGCCGGCGCCACCGGTCGCGGTGTTGATGATCGCGACGAACGCGACACCGAGGCCGAGGCCGGTGATCAGCAGCGCGGGCAGCAGGTGCGCCGTGAACGAGCTGTGCGCGTCGAGCCGGCTCATCATCCACATGCCTCCGGCGGCGACCGCCGGACCCACGGTGACCGGGACGAGCGGCCCGCGGCCCGCGATCAACTTGGTCGCCGCAGCCGCGCCGGCCCCCATGCCCACACTGAACGGCAGGAACGACAGGCCGGTGCGCATCGGTTCCCACCCCTGGATCCGCTGCATGTAGAGGGTCAGGAAGAAGAACATCGCGAACAGGCCGCCCGCGGCCACCAGCACCAGCATGTCCGCCAGCACCACGTGCCGCATCCTCAACAGGGCGCGGGGCAACAGCGGTTCGGCCGCGTACCGCTGCCGGAGCGCGAAGCCGAGCGCGAGAAGGGCGGCGACGAGCAGGCCGAGCAGGGTCCGGCCGGAGCTCCACGGGTGGTTGGGGGTCTCGACGACGGTGTACACGAGCGACAGCACGGCGGCCGTACCGAGCGCGGCGCCCACGAAGTCCGGGACCCGGCGCACCGCGGAGCGGTCGTCGGCACCGATGATTTTCGGCAGTGCGATCAGCGCGAGCGCGCCGATCGGCAGGTTGATCAGGAAGATCCAGCGCCAGTTGGACCATTCGACCAGCGCGCCGCCGAGCAGCAGGCCGGTCGCCGCACCGAGGCCGGTGAGCGCGGCCCAGGTGCCGAGCGCGCGGGCTCGTTCCTTGGGCTCGCGGAAGGTCGCGAGCAGGATCGCCAGCGCGGCGGGGGACAGCAGCGCGCCGGCGATGCCCTGCGCGGCCCGTGCCGCGATCAGCGTCCCGGAGTTGGGCGCGATGCCGCACACGGCCGAGGCGGCGACGAACATCACCAGGCTGCCGGCGAACAGCCGGCGCCGACCGAGCAGGTCGGCGAGCCCGCCGCCGATCAGCAGGAAGCCGCCGAAGGTCAGGAAGTAGGCGTTGGTCACCCAGGACAGCGAGTTCTCGGTGAATTCGAGATCGTCGCCGATGGTCGGCAGGGCGACGTTGACGATCGTGTCGTCGATGAGCAGGACGAACTGGGCGACGCAGACGAGCAGGAGGACGAGCTTCGGGTTCGTGGGGCGCGTGGATCGCGACGCATCGGCAGGTCCCGCGTCCCCGGTCGGGCGCACGGATTCCGCAGGGTGCCCGGACTTGGTGACAGGTATCCCGGAGGTTGCCATGATTCCTACGTTCGTAGAAGTTAGTTCTATAGTTGTAGAGAATATTTCTACAAGCGTCAAGTTCAGGGATAATGGACCCATGTCGCCCGTCAACGAACCCGTCGAACCCGCCTCGCCTGCAACGCCTGCCTCGCCTGCAACGCCTGCCGCGTCCGCCGCGTCAGCGCCGTCCGGTGCGCCGGGCTCGTCCGCGCGGGTCGATCGCCGCACGCTGATGCTCGACGCCTCGATCCGGGTGATAGCCACACACGGGCTGCGGGGACTCACGCATCGCGCCGTCCAGGAGGAGGCCGGGCTGCCGAACGGCTCGGTCACGTACTACTTCAAGACCCGCGACCAGCTGATCCTGGCCGTGATCAACCGGATGGCCACCCTCGACAAGGAGTACGCGGGGCTCATCACCCACGAACTGCTGCGGGCGGCGGCGGTGCGGCCGGTGGTGATCGACTACGCGCAGATGGCGACGTTCATGGCGCATTGGTGGACCGAGGGGCGCGACATCCAGCTGGCCCGCCTGGAGCTCGAACTCGCGGGCGCGCGCGAGCCGTTGATCCGCGAGGAGCTGATCCGCTGTCAGGCCGAGTTCCGTGCCTTCGCGGAACTGGTCGTACTGTCCCTGGGCTCCACGGACGCCGAACTGGACGGCCACGTACTCCTGTGCATGCTCCATGGCCTACTACTCGACTACGTCACCCGCGACACCCACCACCCACGCTTCCTGGAGGTCGGGCTACGCAGGATGTTGTCGTCGGTACTTGACTGACGGCGGGGCGGGGCCGTCGACCCGACCCGACCCGACACGGCGGCGGGCGCGGGCAACGTTGGTGGCCGGACTTCGACGGCGGTAGCCGCCCGCCACGCGGACGGCCCGCCCCGAATTGCAATGGGCCGGTGCGGTCCTGGCCGCTCGTCGTCCTCGTGCTCAGCGGCTCCCCGGCTCCAGGGTCAAGGTCGCGGAGGAGGTCGCCGCGACTCGGGCGCGGGCCATGTGGACGTGCCAGGAGTCGGGGGCGAAGCGCGTCGCCTCTGCCAGGGCCTCGTTCGCGGCGGTCAGGTCGCCCTTGAGGGCGAGGCAGATGGCGATCATGGACTCGGTCTCGGCGCACGCGCCCGGCGACCTGTGGCGGCCGGCCCTGCGGCGCCAACGGCGGGCCATGCCGAGGGCGCGATCGAAGCGTCCCTCGTACACGTCCAGCATCAGCTCGCTCAGGCACCCCTGTCGGCGGTGCCCTCCGTCGGCGCCGGTCACCGCGGGGCGGAGCATCGGTACCACCACGGCAGCGTCCGCCGATCCCTGGAACAGGGCCAATGCGGAGAAGTCCGCGTACATGTGCAGGATCATCGGCCGGTGTCGATCATCGTCGGCGTGTGTCGCCAACCACCGGCCCGTGATCTCCAACGCGGCTGCCGCCTCGCCTCGGTCGAAGTGCATCATGGCCCGTACCAGGACCCCGAGGGCTCGCCCCATCGGCGTGTCGGGCATCGCGTCCGCGTGCCGCTGCGCCGTCTCCAGGTCGACCCGGTACAACGCCCGCCCCGCGCGCACGTACCGCGAAAAGGCGACCCGGTCCTGCTTCGACAGCGCCAACACCCCGAGCACCCGGAACCGTTGCCACAGTTGCAGTCCCGCCATGCCGGCCAGGAGCAGCAGGCTTCCGAGCACGAGCCGCCGGGGCTCGTCCGGCGCGGGCATCACGACGAACGGGGCCGCCGCGATACCGGCCAACGACAGAGCCCAAATCACCCACACGATCACGCGCACGCCGGTGAGTATCGCACCCCGTCGGTCCGCCGAATCGGCGAGGACGCGAAGTCGGGACATTCGGCGGGACGCGCCGTCCGGGCGCGATCGAGGGCGGCCGGCGGGTGGGTCGGCGCGGCTCGCCGAGCGCGGGTCGCCACAAGCAATAAACTAATGCTTCAGAATCACTTGACCCATTAGTTCATTGCCCGGTAGAACTGACCCATCAACCCGTCCAGGAGGACAGACACCATGGGCAACATCGGCACCATCCCGCAGACCGTGCACCGTTTCGTGGACGTGGACGGCGTCCGGGTCTTCTACCGGGAGACCGGTCCGGCGACGGCGCCCACGCTGCTTCTGCTGCACGGATTCCCGTCCGCCTCGCACCAGTACCGCCGGCTCATGGACGCACTCGGCAACGACTACCGCCTGATCGCGCCGGACTACCCCGGCTTCGGCCACACCGAGGCGCCCGCAGGTTTCACGTACAGCTTCGACCGGCTCGCCGACATCGTCGAGGGCTTCGTGGACGCGCTGGGCCTGGACCGGTACGTCCTGTACACCTTCGACTTCGGCGGCCCCGTGGGGATGCGCCTCGCCGAACGCCGTCCGGAAGCGGTCGCCGGCCTGATCGTCCAGAACGCCAACGCCTACGCCGAGGGGCTGTCCGAGCTGGCCCGCGACTTCACCGCGCTCAGGCCCGGTGTCGAGGGCGCCCGCGAACAGGCGGCCGGCCTGCTGGTCCTCCCCGTCACCCGCAGCCAGTACGAGGGCGGCACGGTCGACGCCACGCTGGTCGCTCCCGACGGCTGGACCCTGGACCAGCACTTCCTGGACCTTCCCGGCCGCAAGGAGGCCCAGGTCGACCTGGCCTTGGACTACCACTCGAACGTGGCCCGGTACCCGCGGTGGCAGGCGTGGCTGGCCGAGCACCGTCCCGCCACCCTGATCGTGTGGGGTCGCAACGACATCTTCTTCCCCGAGCCCGGCGCGCACGCCTACCTCGCCGACCTGCCCGACGCCGAGGTGCACATCCTCGACACCGGCCACTTCGCCCTCGAGGACAAGCTTCCGGAAATCGCCCCGCTCATCGCGGACTTCCTGGACCGGACCTGGCACTGACGCACGCGCGGCGAACGCGGCGGCTCACGCCGTGCCCACGAACAGAGGCCATCGGCGACACAGGATGCGGGCGGCCCTGCGGGTCGGTTTTCCGTACACGGCCCGAGCAAATCGGCTGCGGTGTCCAGGGGCCTTCCGCTCGGTGCGTGCGCGGGTCGGAGCGGTAGCCCCGGCCTGCGCACGCGCGTCAGGCCACCGTGCCGGCGACTCCGGTGCGGCCGTCGGGGACGCCGACGATCGTCACGATCGCTTGCTCGCGGACAGCCTCGCCGAGCACGCCGGCCAGTGCTTCGGTGGTGGTGGCGACCAGGCGGGCGGGAGCATCCGGGACCTCGGGTAGGTGATACGCGGCCTCACGCATGCTAAGGGTGACCAGAGGTGCATCGTTGTCGGTCGGGTTGCCGCCGATGCCCCGGCGGTGCTGCGGGATGCCGATCAGGTCCACCCCGACGAGGCGGCGGAACTCCTCGCCGTAGACGGCACCGACCGCGTCGGTCAGGGCGCTGATCAGCTTCGGTTCTACCGTCCCGTCGAGGGATTCTTCGCGGATATGCACGCTGAAGTGCGGCATGGTGGCAACTCCGTTCACGCCGGTACGTACGATGGAAGGAGTTCACTTTGCAAGCAAAGCAAAATACCTTTGAAGGCAAAGGTAAACGTTGAAGGGTGTGCCATGTCAAGGCCCAAGGCGCGCGACGCCGAAGAGGGCGGCGAGAACGGAGTCGACGACGCCGTCAGGGCCCTGCTGTTGCTCATGCCCCGGATGGTGGGCCGGGTCAAGAAGATCCCCGTGCCCGAGGCGCTGCAGTCCCTCGCGCTGGCGCCGCGCCACCTCTCGCTGCTCTCCTACCTGCTCTTCGACGGGCCGATGACCGTGAACGAGCTGGCGGCCCGACTGCAGGTCGCGCCGACGACGGTGAGCCTGCTGGTCGGCGACCTGAGCCGGAAGGGAATCCTGGAAAGGCGCGAGGACGAGGCGGACCGGCGTCGGCGGATCATCGGCATCGCAGCCGACCAGCAACCCGCGATCACTGCCTGGCTCGCCCCGGGTGCGGTTGCGTGGCGCAAGGCGTTGGCCCCCCTGACGCCCGATCAGCGGCACCTGTTCGTCGATACCTTGCTCGCGTACGAAGCCGCGGTCAGCGGCGAGGAACAAGGCTGAGCCGAGTCCAGGCAGCGGATATCCAACGCGGCGACTACGTTCCGGCGGCACGCCGATGCACCGCACCGAACACCACGACGGGGCGAACGTTGCCGGGCGCGGCACTAGGTTGAAACCACGTTGTTGTCGATCGAAGGCAGTTCACGGTGGATGTCGCTCGTGCCATGGCCCACGACCCGCATGGGGTCTTCGCGCGGATGCGGGAGGCCGGGCCCGTGCACTCGATCGTCGCCCCGGACGGGAACCCCGCGTGGCTGGTGACCCGGTACGCGGATGTGCAGGCCGCGCTGGGGGATCCGCGTCTGTCGTTGAACAAGGCGCATGCCAAGCCCGGCAGCTACAAGGGCTTCGAGCTGCCACCCGCGCTCGACGCCAATCTGCTCAACATGGATCCGCCCGACCACACCCGGCTGCGACGGCTGGCCGGGCAGGCGTTCACCGCGCGCCGCACCGCGAGCCTGCGCGGCGAGCTCGGGCGTGCCGCCCAGGCGCTGGCCGACGGGCTCGCCACGCGCGAACGGGTGGATCTGGTCCATGATTTCGCCACGCCGTTCGCGGTCGGCGCGATCTCCGAGCTGCTCGGCGTCCCGGCCGAATCCCGGGCCGACTTCCGGACCTGGACCGGCGCCGTACTCGGTGCGAACGCCACCCGCGACGGGATCCGGGCGACCGTGCGCGAGATGTACGCGTTCTTCGTCGCGCTGCTGGCCGCCAAGCGCGCGGATCCCGGGCCCGACCTGCTCTCCGCGCTGATCGCCGCGCGGGATGACGAGGACCGGCTGAGCGAGGACGAACTGACCTCGCTGGCTTTCCTGTTGCTCTTCGCCGGCTACGAGAACTCGGCCAACCTGATCTCCGGCGCGCTGCTCGCGATGCTGTCCGACGACGCGCTGCGGGACACCCTCCGGGCCGATCCGGAGGCGGTCCCCGTGCTGGTCGAGGAGGTCGCGCGGCACATGTCGCCGGCCCTGCTCGCGATCCGCCGCTTCCCGATCGAGGACGTGGAGCTCGGCGGCGTGCTGATCCCGGCCGGCGACACCGTCTTCCTCTCGATCGCGGGGGCCAACCGCGATCCCCGGCGCTACGACCGCCCCGACCGGGTGCATCTCGAACGCGCCGATCCGGCCCGGCATCTGAGCTTCGGTCAGGGCATCCACTACTGCATCGGCGCGCCGCTGGCCCGCCTGGAGGCCGAACTCGCGGTCCGCACGATCCTGACCCGCTTCCCGAACGCGAAGCGCTACGCCCCCATCGCCTGGCAGCCCTCGATCCGGGTCCGCGGCCTGGCCGCCCTGCCGGTCGAACTCGGCGACTGACGGGCCCTGATGCCGTCGATGACACCGATGTCGCCGGACTGTCACAAGTTTGTGCGAAGCCCGCTCGGCTACTGATTTCCTGCTGACTGCTCCGCCGAAATACCCGACAGTGAGTACCGACACGGCGCGGTATCGCCGGTGGATACGACCACCGCCGAAGGCCGCCGTACAGCGGATGGGGAGTCGGAGCAGATGGCCGTTCGTCAGGCAGTGTCCTCACGCGCGCAGAACACCGGGCACACGAGCGTTCGCTGGTGGACCCGGCGGACCACGCAGGCCGCCGCCATGGGCGCGCTGATGATCGTGGCACTCGCGGTGGGGCCCTCGCTGGGCATCCTGCCGTCGGTGTCCGAGCGGGTGGACGGCGTAGAGCGCATCACCACCGTGATCCACGACTCCGACACCCCGGTCCACACGCGCTGACGGGACGTCACAGCCGCGGTCCGCAGGCCCCATCGACCGCCTCGACCCGATCCGACCCGACCGTGCCGGGCCCGCGACGCCCGGCACGGTCCCGGGCACGTCCCGGCCCGATGAGCCCGCGGCCGCGAACCGGCCGAAGCCGGCCATCCATCGGACGACGTCGGACGTCGACCACGAACTCGCGCTGCACGTAGCCGAGTCCGACGCTCCCGACGATCCAACACGCGCACGCGGAGTTCTCTGCTTTGCCCTGTTCCAGGGATCGGCGGGCCTGCGGTGGTGGTATCGCTGCTCCGAATGGCGGTGACGGGCGGCGCGGACGGGACAGACCGCCGACGCGGGTGCATGAGCGAGTCGATGCCGGATGTGTACGAGGGATGCGTGGATCGCGCCCGCGCTCCGGCCCGCCGTTGGCGCCGCATGGTCGGCCCCCGCAAGTCGCCGCCGCGTGCGCCGAAACCGAGTGCGTGATCGCCCGCTGCCTCGCCTCCCAGGGCGGCCCGCACGCCGCGAACGAGGCCCTGGCGGGATCGAAGAGGCCATCGGTGCTCCTTGGTCAGTCGGCGCAGGGCGCCGATCGTGCGTGGCGGAAGGCGACGGCGAGTGCGGTGAGGCAGGTCAGGTTGGTGTCGAGGCCCGGTGGGACGACCCAGCGCATCGAGGTGTCGGGGTGCGGGCGTGGTCCCGGGACGGTGAGGCAGCCGCGCGGGGCCGAGAGGCCGGCGTCGGCGATTGATATATCAAAAGCGACATGCATCGCGGTCCAAAGAGTATTGGACGGGCATGACGCGTGCGATGCAAGCTCCCTTTGACGAACCTCACGGCGAAGGGATGGGCGATGGGACGCGCGGCGGTCGGGAGCGGTGTGCAGCCCGCGCACTATGTGGCGGGGGAGTTCAGCCGGGCAGGGGGCGGGAGATTTCCGCTCGTGAACCCGGTGGACGGCACCGTCTCGGCCGATGTCCCCGAGGCTGATCGGGCGATCGTCGACGCCGCTGTGGCCGCTGCTCGGGGTGCGCTGGGCGTGTGGGGATCGGCCGGGGGCGAGGAGCGCGCCGCGGCGATGCGGCGGATCGCGGACGGGATCGAGGCTCGCTTCGCGGAGTTCGTGGACGCCGAGGTCGCCGACACCGGCAAGCCGCGCGAGCTCGCGGCCACCGTGGACATCCCCCGCGCGATCGGCAACTTCCGCGCGTACGCGGACCTGTTGTACGGGCGGCCCGAGCGCTCGTACTCGACGGCGATCCCCGGCTGGAGCACCGGCACCGGCCACGCGCTCAACTACACCGTGCGCCGCCCGCTCGGCGTCGTCGCGATCATCTCGCCCTGGAACCTCCCGCTGCTCCTGCTGACCTGGAAGGTCGCCCCCGCGCTCGCGGCCGGCAACACGGTCGTCGCGAAGCCGTCCGAGGAGACGCCCTCCACCGCGACGCTGCTCGCCGAGGTGATCCACGCATCCGGTCTGCCGGTCGGCGCGTTCAACCTGATCCACGGTCACGGCGCGGGCGCGGCGGGGGAGTTCCTCACCGCGCACGAGGGCGTCGACGCGATCGCGTTCACCGGCGAGTCGGCCACCGGCTCGGCGATCATGCGCAAGGCAGCCGAGCACATCACCCCGGTGTCGTTCGAACTCGGCGGCAAGAACCCGGCGATCGTGTTCGCCGACGCGGACTTCGAGGAGGCCGTGGCTGGCACCGTGCGGTCCGCCTTCACCCACTCCGGCCAGATCTGCCTGTGTACCGAGCGGGTCTACGTCGAGCGCCCGATCTTCGCCGCGTTCGTGGCCGAACTGGGCGCCCATGCACGGGCGTTGACCGGGTACGGGCCGATGATCTCGGCCGCCCACCGGGACAAGGTCGTGTCGTACTACGAACTCGCCGTCGAGGAGGGCGCCACCGTCGTCGCCGGCGGCGGCGTACCGAGCTTCGGCGACGAGCGCGACGGCGGCTTCCACGTCGAGCCGACCGTGCTGACCGGCCTCTCCCAGAGCGCGCGCACCGTACGCGAGGAGGTCTTCGGACCGATCTGTCACGTCATGCCGTTCGACACCGAGGACGAGGCGGTGGCCCTGGCCAACGACAGCCGATACGGCCTCGCCGCCACCGTATGGACCACCGACCTGTCCCGCGCGCACCGGGTCGCCCCGCGCGTGGAGGCCGGGATCGTGTGGGTCAACTGCTGGAACCTGCGGGACCTGCGGACTCCCTTCGGCGGGATCAAGGCGTCGGGGATCGGCCGAGAGGGTGGCGAGTACTCGCTCGACTTCTTCTCCGAACCCGTGAACGTCTGCATCAAGATCTGATCGCGAGACCCGGGTCGGCGCGCCGTCCCACCGCCCGGGTCGCGCGATCACCCGGCTCCGGCCGGATGATTCGATCAAGACTGAGACTGCCGAGACGGGGACCCCCGGGACCCCGTACGCACCCCCGGATACGAGAGTGACAGTGACCGAGACAGCGAACAACGCCATCGAAGCGGCCGCCGCGCGCCTGCTGGACGCCGAGAGGTCCGGGGTGCCGTGCGCGCCGATCCGCGACCTGATCACGAGCGTCGAGGACGCGTACGCCGTGCAGGAACGGCTGACCGTCGACCGGCTCGCCGCGGGCCGCCGGCTCGTGGGCCGCAAGATCGGCCTGACCTCCGCCGCCGTCCAGCGCCAACTCGGGGTGGACTCCCCGGACTTCGGCATGCTGTACGCCGACATGGCGGTCCCGGACGGCGCCGAGATACCGGTCGGCGCGGTCATCCAGGCGCGCGCCGAGGCCGAGGTCGCGCTCGTGCTCGACGTCGACCTGACGCACGAGCGGCACACCGTCGCCGACATCATCCGGGCCACCGCGTTCGCGCTGCCCGCGATCGAGGTCTGCGGCAGCCGGGTGCGCGACTGGGACATCACCATCGTCGACACGATCGCGGACAACGCGTCGTCGGGCCTGTACGTGCTCGGCAACCGCCCCGTCGTGCTCGGCGACCTCGATCTGCGGCTCGCGGGCATGGTCCTGGAACGGCGCGGCGAACCGGTCGCCACGGGGACGGGCTCGGCCTGCCTGGGCCACCCGCTGAACGCGGCGATCTGGCTCGCCGACACGCTCGTGCGGCTCGGCCGGCCGCTGCGCGCGGGCGACACCGTGCTGACCGGCGCGCTCGGGCCGATGGTGGCCGTGGCACCGGGAGACGTGTTGGAGGCCCGGATCGACGGGCTCGGCGACGTACGGGTCGCGTTCGCGGCGGACCTCGAGGAGACCTCATGAGCAACACGGAGACCACGCCTACAAGCGGCACCGGTCCTGGCGCCACCGGTTCCAGGACCACTGATCCCCTTGCCACCGACCTCGTCGCCACCCTCGCCGCCACCCTCGACGAGGCGACCCTCGGCCGGCACACCACCGACCGCCCCACCGACACCACCGACCTGGACGTCCCGACCGCGTACCGCGTCCAACGCGCCGTGATCGAGCGCCGCGTGGCCCGCGGCGAGTCGCTGATCGGCGTCAAGATGGGTTTCACCAGTCGCGCCAAGATGAGCCAGATGGGTGTCGACGACGTCATCTGGGGCCTGCTCACCGACACGATGCTGATCGAGGAGGGCGGGCTCCTGGACCGGTCCGGGCTGATCCACCCGCGGATCGAGCCGGAGATCGCGTTCCTGATCGGCAGCCCGCTCTCCGGCACGATCACCCCGGCCGAGGCCGTGCGCGCGATCGCGGGCGTCGCCGTCGCGTACGAGGTGCTCGACTCGCGCTACGCCGACTTCGACTTCACCCTCCCCGACGTGATCGCCGACAACGCGTCGGCGTCCGGCTTCGGCGTCGGCACCTGGCACCACCCCGACGCGCTCGACCTCGGCAACCTGGGCATGCTCGTCGAGATCGACGGCCGTCCCGTCGCCACCGGCTCCTCGGCGGCGATCCTGGGCAACCCGCTCCGCTCGCTCATCGCCGCCGCCCGGCTCGCCGCCGAGGCCGGCCTCGAACTCCGGCCCGGATGGGTCGTCCTCGCGGGGGCCGCCACCGCCGCGCTGCCGCTGCCCAAGGGCGCACACGTGCGCGTGTCCGCGGCCGGACTCGGGCGCGCGGAGGTGACCACGCGATGACCGTCGAAGACGGCCTCCTCGTCCCGGGCAAGGCCACCCCGCGCGGCCGGTTCCCGCACGTCAAGCGGGCCGGTGACTTCGTCTACGTGTCCGGGACCAGCTCCCGCCGGCCGGACGGCACGTTCGTCGGCGCGAAGGCCGACGCGATGGGCACCACCGACCTCGACATCCGCGCGCAGACTCGCGCCGTGATCGAGAACATCGGCGACCTGCTCGCCGCGGCCGGCGGCGGCCTCGCCGACGCGGTCTCGCTCACCACGTACCTCGTCAACATGAACGACTTCGGCGGCTACAACGAGGTCTACGCCGAGTACTTCGACGAGACCGGTCCCGCCCGCACGACCGTCGCGGTGCACCAACTCCCGCACCCGCACCTGGTCATCGAGATCTCCTGCGTCGCGTACATCCCCGCCGCCCCCGCCCCGCCCCCGTCGCCGCTGTCGCCGAATCCTGAGAGGCGCGAGAGATGACCCTGCCGAAGCTGACCAACGGACTGCCGTTCAACTTCACAGCGTGGATCGACGACCACCGGGACATGCTGGCGCCGCCGGTCGGCAACATCCAGATCTGGAAGGAAGCCGACCTGGTCGTCACCGTGGTCGGCGGCCCGAACCAGCGCACCGACTTCCACGACGACCCGATCGAGGAGTTCTTCTACCAACTCCAGGGCAACATGGTGCTCCGGGTGATGGACGAAGAGGGCAAGCCGCCGGTCGACATCCAGATCAACGAGGGGGACGTCTTCCTGCTCCCGCCCCACGTACGGCACTCGCCGCAACGTCCCGAGGCCGGCAGCATCGGCCTGGTCGTCGAGTTCAGCCGTGCCGAGGGCCAGGTCGACGCGTTCGAGTGGTACTGCGTCGAGTGCCACCGGCTGGTCAACCGCTCGCTCGTGCAGCTCCAGTCGATCGTCGAGGACCTTCCGCCGCTGTTCGAGCGGTTCTACGACGGCGACCGCACCTGCCCGCACTGCGGCGCCACGCACCCGGGACGGGTGTGGCCCGACGCCATGCGCCCGCGGACCGTGCCGCGCGCCGCGGCCGGTTCCTGATCTCCACCACTGCCCGACCGCCGGCCGAGTCCGGTGGTGAACCACGGAGGTTCCGTGACTGTCATCGACGTCCATTCGCACGTCTTCCCGAGGATCTCGCAGGCCGAGAGCCGCATCCTGTCGGGCGCGGGCGAGCCGTGGCTGAGGGTCCACGGTGACGGCACCGGGATGATGATGAGCGGCGACGACGAGTACCGCCCGGTCATCGCACCCCTGTGGGACCCCGAGCGCCGACTGACCGACATGGACGCGCTCGGCGTGGACGTACAGGCCATCTCCTCGACCCCGCTGATGTTCGGCTACGCGGCCGAGACCGCGCGCGCGGTCGAGTGGTGCGACCTGGTCAACCAACGGATCCTGGACTACTGCTCGGTCGACCCGGAGCGGTTGCTGCCGCTGTGTCAGGTCCCGCTGCAGGACATCGGCGCGGCCTGCGACACCGCGTCCAGGGCCGCAATGGCCGGCCACCGCGGCGTGCACATCGGCAACCACGTCGGCGAGCGGTACCTCGGCGACGACGGCATCGTCGAGTTCCTCACGCACTGCGCGGACGCGGACATGCCGGTGCTCGTACACCCGTGGGACATGCTCGGCGGCGACCGGATGCCGGGGCACATGCTGCCCTGGTTGGTCGGAATGCCGGCCGAGACCCAACTGACCATCCTCGGCATGATCCTCCAGGGCGCGTTCGAGAAGCTGCCCGCGTCGCTCAAGCTGTGCTTCTGTCACGGCGGCGGCAGCTTCGCGTTCCTGCTCGGCCGCGCCGACAACGCGTGGCGCAACCGCGACATCGTCCGCGCCGACTCGCCCAGACCACCGTCCGAGTACGTCCGCCGGTTCTACGTCGACTCGGCCGTCTTCGACCCGCGCGCGCTCCGGCTGTTGGTCGAGGTGATGGGTGCGGACCGGGTCATGCTCGGCACCGATTTCCCGTTCCCGCTGGGGGAGTTGGACCCGGGCGGCGTGGTCCGCGCGTGTGCCGAGTTGAGCGCGGACGACCGCGCGCTGATCCTCGGCGGCAACGCGGCGCGGTTCTTCGCGCTCGCCGATCGACCCGCTCGGCGGATGGCCGAACTCACGAAGGGACCGCAGTGATGACCGAGACGGTCGACCGGACCAAGGTCGCCATCATCGGGTCGGGCAACATCGGCACCGACCTGATGATCAAGATCCTCCGGGTGTCGCGAACACTCGAAGTCGCCGCGATGGTCGGCATCGACCCGGATTCGGACGGCCTCGCCCGGGCGGCGGGATTCGGAATCCCGACCACGCACGAGGGCGTCGAGGGGCTGATCGCGCTGCCCGGCTTCGCCGACATCGCGATCGTGCTCGACGCGACCTCGGCGGGCGCGCACCGGCACAACGCCAAGGCCCTCGCCCCGTACGGCAAACGGCTCGTCGACCTGACGCCGGCCGCGATCGGCCCGTACGTGATCCCGCCGGTCAACCTGGACCAACACCTGGACGCGGACAACCTCAACATGGTCACGTGCGGCGGGCAGGCCACCGTGCCGATCGTCGCGGCCGTGTCGCGGGTGACACCGGTGCGCTACGCCGAGATCGTCGCGTCGATCTCCTCGCGCTCGGCCGGACCGGGCACGCGCGCCAACATCGACGAGTTCACCGAGACCACGTCGCACGCGCTGGAGCAGGTCGGGGGCGCGGCCAAGGGCAAGGCGATCATCGTGCTGAACCCGGCCGAGCCACCGATGATCATGCGGGACACGGTCTACTGCGTGGTCGGCGAGGAGTGTGACGAGGCGGCCGTGACCGCGTCGATCCTGGCGATGGTCGGCGAGGTCGCGGCGTACGTCCCGGGCTACCGGCTCAAGCAGGACGTGCAGTTCCGCGCGATCGGGGCCGGCGACCCGACGGCCGTGCTCGCGGGCGGATCCGGGCGTCTGGTCTCGGTCTTCCTGGAGGTCGAGGGCGCGGCCCACTACCTGCCGGCCTACGCCGGGAATCTGGACATCATGACGTCCGCCGCGCTGCGCGTGACAGAGAGGCTGGCCACCCGATGACGCACGAGATCTACGTCCAGGACGTGACCCTGCGGGACGGCATGCACGCCATCCGGCACCGGTACACGACCGACCAGGTCCGCGAGATCGCGGCCGCGCTGGACGCGGCCGGGGTGGACGCGATCGAGGTCGCGCACGGGGACGGACTGGCCGGGTCGAGCGTCAACTACGGCCCGGGCGCGCACTCCGACGACGAATGGATAGCCGCGGCGGCCGAGGTCGTCACGCGGGCCAAGCTGACCACGCTGCTGCTGCCGGGGATCGGGACGGTCGCGGAGCTGCGGCGGGCCTACGACCTGGGAGTTCGTTCGGTCCGGGTGGCCACGCACTGTACGGAGGCCGACATCTCGGCCCAGCACATCGCGGCGGCCCGCGAGCTGGGGATGGACGTCGCGGGCTTCCTGATGATGAGTCACATGGCCCCGGCGGACGAACTGGCCCGCCAGGCCGCGTTGATGGAGTCCTACGGCGCGCACTGCGTGTACGTCACCGACTCGGGCGGTCGGCTGACCATGGACGGCGTCCGCGACCGGGTGCGGGCGTATCGGGAGGTGCTGGCGCCGGAGACCGAGATCGGCATCCACGCGCACCACAACCTGGGCCTGGGCGTGGCCAATTCGGTCGTGGCCGTCGAGCACGGCGTGCGCCGGGTGGACGCGTCGCTGGCCGGGATGGGCGCCGGCGCGGGCAACTGCCCGTTGGAGGCATTCGTCGCGGTCGCCGACCTGATGGGCTGGCGGCACGGCTGCGAGGTCTTCCGGCTGATGGACGCGGCCGACGACATCGTCCGCCCGCTCCAGGATCGCCCGGTCCGGGTCGACCGCGAGACGCTCACGCTCGGATACGCGGGCGTGTACAGCAGCTTCCTGCGCCACGCGGAGGACGCGGCGAACCGCTACGGCCTGGACACCCGAGACATCCTGGTCGAGGTCGGCCGACGCGGGATGGTGGGCGGCCAGGAGGACATGATCGTGGACATCGCGCTGGACCTGGTGAACGGCGCGAAGTAGCGGGCGGGGCAGGGCTGGGCAGGGCAGAGCAGAGCAGTGAGGCGGTGTCGTCGAAAGGGGCGGCACCGCTTTTTTGCGCGTGGGCCCGGAAACGGGGAGCCCGGGAAGCGGGGAACCGGGAAGTGGGCAGCCGGGGAAGTGGGAGCCCGGGACGGATGGTGCGGAGGAGTTTCCGAGTTCTTCTTGAGCGTGCGTTAAGGCAGAGATAATGGTCTAGACCTTGACTGGTATAGACCATTCGGATTGAGTGTCCTCCGAGTCACGCGCCGGGGAGCTCGATCCATCAAGCGCCGGTCCCAGTGCGGCAGTTCAGATTACGGGTCGGTATTTCTGTCGATCGGGCACGGTTCTTCCGTGCCGAGGAGTGATTCGGATGATCAGAAAACGCATTGTCGCGTTTCTCGTGGGCATCGCGTTCGTGGGAGTTCTGGCGGCCATCATGTTGCCCATGTCCTCCGCTTCGGCGGCGAGTTGTGCGGCCGGGTGGAACTCGTCGGCGGTCTACACCGGTGGTGCGACGGCGTCGTACAACAACCACAACTGGGGCGCCAAGTGGTGGACCCAGGGGGAGACGCCCGGGGCGTCCGACGTCTGGGCGGACCAGGGCGCGTGCGGCGGTGGCGGTGGTGATCCGACGACCGGCGGCTCGACCGGTGGTTCGACCGGTGGTTCGACCGGTGGTTCGACCGGCGGCGGGGGAACGAACTGTACGTACCCGAACTGGGCCGCGGGTACGAACTACGCGGTCGGGGCCATCGTGAAGTACACCGACGGCAAGTACTACCGGGCCAAGAACGCCAATCCCGGCTACGACCCGATCATCAGCACCTGGTTCTGGGAGCCGTTCGCGTGCGGCGGATCAACCACGACAGGTGGTACGACGACCGGCGGCACCACCGGCGGGGGCGGGACCGATCCGGGTGACTTCGTGGTGAGCGAGGCGCAGTTCAATCAGATGTTCCCGAACCGGAATTCGTTCTACACCTACAGCGGTCTGACCGCGGCGCTGAGTGCCTACCCGGCCTTCGCCAACACCGGTGGCGACACGGTGCGGAAGCAGGAGGCGGCGGCATTCCTGGCCAACGTCAATCACGAGACCGGTGGTCTCGTGCACGTGGTCGAGCAGAACACCGCGAACTACCCGCACTATTGCGACGCCAACCAGCCCTACGGGTGCCCGGCCGGACAGGCCGCCTACTACGGTCGTGGTCCGATTCAGCTGAGTTGGAACTTCAACTACAAGGCGGCGGGCGACGCGCTGGGCATCAACCTGCTGAACAACCCGAACCTGGTCCAGACCGACTCGGCGGTGGCCTGGAAGACCGCCCTTTGGTACTGGAACACCCAGAACGGCCCGGGAACCATGACCCCGCACAACGCGATCGTCGGCGGCCACGGTTTCGGTGAGACCATCCGCAGCATCAACGGTTCGTTGGAGTGCAACGGCGGCAATCCCGCCCAGGTCCAGAGCCGGATCAACAGCTATCAGTCGTTCGTGTCGATCCTCGGCACCACTGCGGGGGCCAACCTGAGCTGCTGACCCACCGACCACGATCGGGCCGCACCGGACCTCCGGTGCGGCCCTTCGTCATGTGTGGCGTCCGGGTCAGGTCGTGGGCGGGGCGGGGGGCTCCCCCTCGACGGTGACGTGGGCGATGTTGTCGTAGAAGGACAGGTAGCCCTTGATGTCGGGGACGGACTCGATCGGGTTCGAGTAGGCCCACACGACGTCGGGGTGCGCGGCCGTGGTGCCGTCGCCCAGGTACGTCCAGTAGGACGCCACGCCCTTGAAGGGGCAGGTGGTGTGGGTGTCGGTGGGCGTGAAGCGGGCCAGGTCGACGTCGTCCGGCGGGAGGTAGTACCGGATCGGGAGGCCGGTCTCGTACAGGACGACGGGGCGGCTCGATTTGGCGACGACCTGGCCGTCGATCTCGACCGTCACGGTCTGTGCGCTGTGCACGGTCGTGACGAGGTGGCCTCGTGCGGCACTCGGCATGCGGATCTCCTCCGGCGGTTCTCGGTGGCGCGGGTCCGGCCATTGTCAACCATGCGAACCCGCGGACCATTCCGGAGCGGCTCCCTCGGGGCGCCTACGCGTCCGTCGCGCGACCGATGAAAGGTATAGACCTATTGCTCGATCCCCGGGTTGCGGCTAGCGTCGTTCGAGTGCGCGCCGGCACCGCATGAAATCACGAAGTCCCTTATAAACAAGCCGAGTTGCCCTCGGTTTGAGAAATGGAGTCGAGCTCATGCGCAAGGCTTTGGCGGGGGTCGCGTTGACCGCAGCTTTGTTCGGAGTGGGGGCTGCCGCGTCGCCGGCGATGGCGGATCCGGCCCCGGGCGGCAGCTTCATCTTCTACGGCTACCACCCGTCGCAGGCGTCCTGCGACGCGGCCGGCCGCGCCGCCGCCCCGGCCCATGGGCCGGTGTACCTGTGTCTGAACAACGGCGGCACCCTCTGGTCGCTCTGGGTGCACTGAACTCCCTTGCGGGGGTGGCGAATGTGGTGCCGCGGGCGCGCGACACCACATTCCCCTCCCGGCTTCCCGCAGGTGCGGAGCGAACGGGACGGTGTCACCGGGTGGGTGGTGGTCCCGTCCCGTTCGCGTCGCGGGGCCCGGATGGTGTTCACTCGGCGGCCGGGGTGGTCCACTCGAGCAGTTCGACCACGATGCCGTTCGGGTCGGTGACCTGGAAGAGCCGTTCACCCCAGGGGTGTTCGTGCAGCGGCAGGGTGATCTCGACGCCCTCGCCGCGCAGTCGGGCCTCCTCGCCGGCGAGGTCCTCCGCCACCGTGAAGGCCAGGATGACGCCGTCGGCGTGCCGGTCACGGAAGCCCTCGGGGAGAACCTCGAGGCCGCGGCGGAGCAGGACCAGGCTCAAGGCCCCGTCCTCACGGCCGAGCGACACGAACCCGTCGGCCGCCATCAGCTCTCGGTAACCGAAGTGGGCCTTGAAGAACGCGCTGGACGCGTCGATGTCGTCGACGGTCAGGGAGATGGCGGATGCGGTGACGCGCATGGGGCTCCTCGGTGTGGTGCGTGGGTGGGGTGGAGCGAGGCGGGGCAGGGGCGCGGGGGGCGACGAGGTGTGGCGTCGGTGCTCGGGTGCTCGGGTGCTCGGGTGCTCAGGTGCTCAGGTGCGGCGGCGGTGCAGCCGGGCGCCGGCCTGGCGGGTGGCGTGCGTGGGGGCCTGGCAGTCGCGAGGGGCGCGGTGCGGGCGGGTCGGCTGCCCGATCTCGGAGATGCCGGCCGAGGTCGGCGCGGTGAGGGTGAGCCGTTCCGGCCCCACGGCGATGGCGGAGGTGATGGCGGTGGTGGCGAGCTGGGTGAGGCTGGTTCGCATGTAGTCCCTTGCTGTTCGCGGGTTGCCGCTTCAAGCCCTGCATTTGGGTCGGGCATAAACTTAGGCCGAGATGGAGTGAGCGTCAACCCATAAATAGGTCGAACCCAAAAAGAGGTCGATCCCATGGCATGATGGAGGGTATGACCACTTCCGACACCCCCGGGCTGCGCGAGCAGAAGAAGCGCGAGACCCGCGTCGCCATCTCCGACCACGCCACCAGACTGTTCATCGAGCGCGGCTTCGAGGCCACGACGATCGCCGACATCGCCTCGGCGGCCCGGGTCGCGAAGATGACCGTCACCAACTACTTCCCGCGCAAGGAGGACCTCGCCTTCGACCACCACGAGGCATTCGTCGCGGGACTGGCCACGATCGTGACCGAGCGGGCCGTCGGCGAGTCGGCCGTGGCCGCGCTACGGGCGGCCTTCGTCGCCGGCCTGGAACAGCGCGACCCGATCATCGGCTTCTCCGGCCTGGAGTTCACCCGGATGATCAGCGAGAGCCCCACCCTCGTGGCCCGCCTGCGCGACCTGCACGAGCACCGCGAGGACGCCCTCGCCGCCACGCTCGCGGCGGAGACAGGCGCCGACCCGGACGACCTCGAGCCGGCCCTGATCGCGGCCCAGATCGGCGGCGTCCATCGCGTCCTCTTCCGCGAACTCCAGCGCCGCACCCTCGCGGGAGAGCCCAACGACGCAATCGCGTCCGCCCTCACCGAGCCCGCCCGCCAAGCCTTCGCCCTCCTGGAACAGTCAGCCGGCCACTACGCAGTCCGCACCACCTGACCATCCCTCCCGCGGGGCATGGTCGTGACGTCGTGGTCGGTCGTCGGCGCGGCTCGTTCCCATGGTGAATGGCCAGGGGCGGGGCGGGCCTCGCGACCAGTTCGAGCACGGTGGGCGACCGATGAGCGCGAAGCTCGCGCGGATACGCAGTCGGTGCAAGCGGATCCGGAACGTGCGCCGCGTGCTGCCCGGGTTGAGGGGTGCTGCTCTTCAGGGCGTACCCCGTTGGGGTCTCGTCGTGTCAGTTGCCCTCGGGCTGCGGCTCGTCGTCGGGATCGTCGTTGCCGATGCGGCTGCCGGCGCGCGCCGCTGCGGGTTTCACGACCTGCATGACGTCGCGATAGAAGCGGTCGACCGCCGCGTCGACGCTGCGAATGAAGCCGGTTTCCTCCGAGCCGCGCTTGGTGCCCATCGACGTGGACAGCGTGATTCGGAAGCCGATGATCGACTGGCCCGCCTCGGGCACCAGCAGCGCGGGCTCGTTGCGCAGCGCCTTGAGGAGCTCGCATGGTCCGTCGGCCGCGCCGTCGATGACAGCCTCGATCCGCAAGTCGTCGGGGGCGTGGTCCAGTTGACGGGTCAGCCAGCGAACCCGTGTGAGTTGGCGGGCCTGCTCGGGTGCGTCGAACTGCACCGAGGTCTCGATCCTGGCGGTACGCAGATCGGCTGTGACGCCGAGAGTGCCGATGGCTTCGGGGATACGAACCTCGGTGTCGAGGCGACCGTGTTCCGCGAGTGAGGTGGCGGTGACGGCCCGGCGCTGTGCCGCGTCGAGGTTGCGGCGCCCACGCATGACCGGACCCACAGTGACGCCGAGTTCCCCGCCGACGCGCAAGCACAGTTGGCGAACCAGCTTTTCCCAGCTCTCGGCGATCTGCAAGGCTCGGCGGTCGCCGTTGCGCAGGGTTCCGGCGGTGATTGCCTCACGTACGGGCACCCACCCGGCTCCCATGTTCTCGAAGCCCTTGCAGCCGGCATTGTCGTGCCGCAGGAAGTACAGGAGTTCGTCGAGCAACCACAGGTGTGCCGGATTCGCCACGCCTTGGTGGTGGCCGAGCATGTGCGCCTCGTGGGCGACTTCGGCCCAGGACAGATGGCGGAGCGCCACCTTGCCACGCAGCTTGCGTTTGTCGACCGGTACCGGGTGTTCGCCGTCCAGGGCGAGATCGTTGGACAGCGTGATCACGGCCTCGTACTTCTGCCGTCGGGCCACCTCGATATATGCCTCGACCTGGTCGGGCTTGAGGGCGTTGCCGCCGGTCTTGGTCTCCACGAGAGCGGTCCACACCCGGCCGCCGCGAGCCACCTTGATAATGCCGTCCGGTCGAACCTTGCCGTCACCGTGCCGGAACGACGCCTCGGCGAATGTCTCGATGGTTCCGGCGGGGGCATTGAACTTGCCGGTGATCCGGCGGCCGAACTCGGGCACCTGGGCCATGACGGCGAGCAGGATCGAGGTCGCGCGGACCTCGCGCTCCAGCTCGTTGCGCAGCCCGGACACGGAGAAGACCCGGGCGTTCTGCCACGACTCGTCGTCGGCCAGCCGCGGTTTTGCGATCTTGGGCAGTACGGCCTTCTTCTTCGCCGTGCGGAGGCGTCGGGGCCGAATCTCCGGCTCGACGACGAGCGTGGGTTCGGCGGGGGTGGGACCTGCGGGCTCCGCCTCGACCGCTGTCGTGGCCGCTTCTGTCTCCGCTTCAGCTTCCGCTTCGTCGTCGGCGACGTCGATGCCGAAGTCCGTCGCGAGCCCGGCCAGGCCGGACGCGTAGCCCTGACCGACCGCGCGGAACTTCCACTCGTCACTGCGGCGGTACAACTCCCCGAAGACGAAGGCGGTTTCGGCGGCGGCGTCGTCGATGTCGAATCGTGCGATCGGTTCGCCCGACGAGTCGGACAGGGTCAAGTGCAGGTCGTCGAGTTCGCCGAACGACGCCCCGGCGTATCGGCTCGCGGCGATCACGACGCGATCGACCTCGGCCGAGAGTTCCGCCAGATCGACCGAGATCCGGTCCTCGGTGCCACCGCCGGTAGGTGTCTTGCCGGCCAACTGGACCGCGTCGTCGGCACGGGATTCGCGGTTGTAGAAGTAGAAGTCGTCCTCGTTGCGCACCTTGCCGTTCGCGTCGAGCAGCAATGCGGAGGCGTCGGCGTCGCCCGTACCGGACACGTCTGCCCAGTTGAGCGCGAAGGTTACCGAGCGGATGTCCTCACTTAACGCCGACAGTGCGACGTTCTGCCCCTTGGCCAAGCGCTGCAAGGCGTCTCCCGGACGAATCGGTGGTGTGGAAGTACCTGTCGGGCTGCTTCGGGACGACACGACGAGCCCGCCTCGGCCGAGGCCGGGACGGGGGCGAAGTGGACCGCGGAAATCTCGGATGAGCCGCGTTGCGAGCCAACGAAATGGTAATCGGCTCGTCCGGCGGTAGGGGGGCGTTCCTCGAAACGAGTGAACCAGCCGAGGCCATGACGATATATGCGTCGAATGAGAGGGATTGGGGGTTGAGGGTAGGGTTTGGTGGGGTGGGGGCGCCGTTGTTGCGGTCGATGGTTGGGGAGTGGTTGGGCTGAGGGTGTCCTCAAGCGCCGGACGGGCTGGGTTGGTTGGTGAATTCCTGGGTGATTGCTTTGGTGAGGTGGGGGATGAAGTGGGCTTCGCTCGGGGTGGGTTCGTTGACGATTCGGTGGATGAAGCCGGTTCGTAGCAGGTCGGGGGTGGCGATGTGTTGGGTGCGGGCGATGGTTGGGGCGTGGTGAGGGGTTCGGTGCAGGATTGCCGAGGCGCCTTCCGGGGGGAGTGGGGCGAGCCATGCGTGTTCGGTGGCGATTCTGCGGGTGGTGGCCAGGAGGGCCAGGGCTGCGCCGCCCGCGCCCTCGCCCAGGAGGAGGCTCACCGTCGGCACGGTCAGGGCACCCAACTCCGCGATGCAGCGGGCTATTTCGGCGGCCAGCGCGCCCTCCTCGGCGGCCGGGCTCAGTGCCGCTCCCGCCGTGTCGACGACGGTGAGCAGTGGGAGGCCCAGCTCCGCGGCGAGCCGTATGCCGCGGCGGGCGGTGCGTAGGCCGCCCGGTCCCACCGGGCCCGCCTCGGCCGCGCGTTCGCGGTCGTGACCGACCACGACGCAGGCCGTGCCGCCGATCCGGGCGAGTGCGAGCCGCATCGCGTCGTCGCGTTCGCCCGCGCCCGTCCCGGACAGCGGGACCAGCTTGTCGGCGGCCCGCAGCAGGTTGTCGAGACCGGGGCGGCGGACGTCCCGGGTGTATCCGACGGAGCGCCAGATGTCGGATGTGGCGCGGGGGTTCGGGCGTGTGGTCGGGATCGGTGCGACCTCGACGTCGACCTCGACTTCGACCTTGACCTCGACTTCGACCTCGATCCCGTCCTCGGCCGTGCTCTCGTCCTTCCGCAAGAGGTCGAGCGTGTCCGCGATGAGGCGACGCAGTTCGGTCGGGGGTAGGACGGCGTCGAGTACGCCGCGGCGGTGCAGGTTCTCGGCGCGTTGGACGTGTGCCGGGAAAGGCTCGCCGTGCAGCGCCTCGTACACGCGCGGGCCCAGGAAGCCGATCAGCGCGCCGGGTTCGGCGGTCGTGATGTGGCCGAGCGAGCCCCAGGACGCCAGTACGCCGCCGGTGGTCGGGTGCCGCAGGTGGACGAGGTAGGCCAGACCCGCGGCCTTGTGCGCGACGATCGCGGCGGTGATGTCGATCATCCGCACGAACGCGGGCGTACCCTCCTGCATCCGGGTCCCGCCCGAGACCGGTGCCGCGAACAGCGGGAGCCGTTCGGTGCCGGCCCGGTGGATCGCCGCGATCAGCCGGTTCGCGGCGGCGGCGCCGATCGATCCGGCGAGGAAGTCGAACTCGCCCAGCAGTACCGCCACTCGGTGCCCCGCGACCCGCGCCTCCCCGGTGCGCACCGATTCGTCGGTGCCGCTGTGCGCGCGTGCCGCGGCGAGCGCGTCGGCGTACGGACCGGACTCCGGCTCGGGTTCGGCCGCCGTGTCCCAGGATCGGAAGGTACCGGGGTCGAAGACGGCGTCGGCGAACGCGAGCGCGTTCGGTCGAGTGGGCGCGGCCGGTGCCGTTGTCATCGGTGCCGCACGCGTCGGGGCCGTACTCATCGCCCGACCCCCGCCCCGGACGGCCCGGTCCCCGCTGCCGCCCCCGCCCCGGGGCCCGCACCGACGGGCACGACCGCGTCCGCCGCGTCCAACCACGCGCGCACGCTCGTGTCGTGCTGGCCCAGGGTCGGCGGCGCGGCGTGCTCGGTGCGGCCGCCGCCGTCGAAGCGCCAGGGCAGGCCCGGCAGGCTGATCGGGCCCAGGGTCGAGTGGTGCACGTCGACGATCAGGCCCTGCTGCCGGGTCTGTTCCCACGCGTACACCTCGTCGATGCCACGCACCCGGCCCGCCGGAACGCCCGCCGCGTCCAAGCGCTTCAGCCACTCCTCGGCGCTCGCGCCCGCGAAGGCCGCCGCCAACTCGTCGGCCAACTCGCCGCGGCGGCGCACCCGGTCGGCGTTCGTCGCGTAGCGCGGGTCGTCGGCGTCCAGCCCCGCGACGTCCGCGACGGACCGCCACAACGACTCGCTGCCGGCGGCCAGTTGGATGTCGCCGTCCGCGCAGCGGAACAGGCCGTAGGGGGCTATCGACGGGTGCTGGTTGCCGGTCGCGCGCGGTAGGTCGCCGGCCACCGTCCACCGGGTGCCCTGAAAGCTGTGGACGCCGATCATCGAGGACAGCAGCGAGGTGCGGACGACCCGCCCGCGCCCGGTGGCCTCGCGCTCCAGCAGGGCCGCGAGCACACCCTGGACGCCGAAGATCCCGGCCAGCAGGTCGGCTATCGGGGTGCCGACCTTGGTGGGCGCACCCGGTTCGCCGGTCAGGCTCATCAGCCCGGCCTCGCCCTGCGCGATCTGGTCGTAGCCGGCCCGCCCGCCCTCCGGCCCGTCGTGGCCGAACCCGCTGATCGAGAGCACGACCAGGCCGGGGTTGAGCGCGTGCAGCCGCTCGACGGGGAAGCCGAGGCGGTCGAGCACACCCGGCCGGAAGTTCTCGATCAACACGTCGGCGCGGCGGGCGAGGCGGGTGACGAGTTCGCGACCCTCTGCGCTCTTGAGGTCGGCCGTCACCGATTCCTTGTTGCGGTTGCAGGCCAGGAAGTACGTCGATTCGCGGGCCTCGTCCGGGCCCACGAACGGCGGGCCCCAGCCCCGGGTGTCGTCGCCGCGGCCGGGCGCCTCGATCTTGATCACCCGGGCGCCGAGGTCGCCGAGCATCATCCCGGCGTGCGGTCCGGCGAGGGCGCGGGAGAGGTCGAGGACGAGGCTGCCGGCGAGTGGTCCGGCGCCGTCCTGGGTGGCGTTGGGCATGACACCCCTTGCGTTCAGTGGTGGCAGGAACATTCATCACAGAAGCATGGATGGCTGAATTCGTCTAGTCGGAGCATCTTGGATGCTTAAAACGTCGTGCCCGATGAGCCATGCCTGCCGTGATCAGCCAACTTGGAGGCCGAAAAGATCATCCTCAAGAAACTGTTGACCGAATTCGTCACTGCTCCTCAGACTGGGGCGCACGTCGTAACCGGATCGCCTTCCCAGGCGCGCCGCTCGCCCGCTCGGCGACGACGGCCCACCCGAGACGGCCCCTGGACACCCATGACCGACGACATCACCCACCTCGACGCCACCGACCTCGCGGCCCGTCTGCGCCGTCGTGAACTGTCCGCCCGCGAGGTCGTCCAGGCCCATCTGGACCGCATCGCCCAGGTCGATCCGGCCGTCAACGCGATCGTCACTCTCGACCCCGAAGGCGCCCTCGCGGCCGCGGCCGCCGCCGACGACCACCTCGCGCGGGGCGCCGAACCCGGCCCGCTGCACGGACTGCCGATCGCGTTCAAGGACACCCACGACACCCGTGGCATGCGCACCACCTACGGCTCGCCGCTGTACGCCGACCACGTCCCCGACCGGGACATGCCACACGTCGCGCGAATCCAGGCGGCCGGCGCGATTCGGCTCGGCAAGACGAACGTCCCCGAGTTCGCGGCCGGTTCGCATACCTTCAACCCGGTCTTCGGTACCACCCGCAACCCGTACGACCGATCCCGGTCCGCGGGCGGCAGCAGCGGCGGCGCGGCGGCCGCGCTCGCCGCCTGCATGCAGCCGATCGCGGACGGCAGCGACATGGGCGGCTCACTGCGCAACCCCGCGTCGTTCTGCAACGTCGTCGGCCTGCGCCCCACGCCGGGCCGAGTCCCGACCTACCCCGCGAGCAACCTCTGGGACACCCTTGCGGTGGCCGGCCCGATGGGCCGCACGGTCGCCGACACGGCGCTGCTGTTCTCGGTGATGGCCGGCCCCGATCCACGCCACCCGATCGGACTGGAAACGCCCGGCTCGGTGTTCCGCGCGCCCCTCGACCGTGACCTCACGGGTCTGCGGGTGGCCTGGACGCCCGACCTGGGCGGCACGGTGCCCGTCGACGCGGAGGTCCTCGCCGTATTGGAGCCGCAGCTGCGGGTCTTCGCGGACCTCGGCTGCCATGTCGAGCGGGACAGCCCCGACTTCCGCACCGCCGACGACACCTTCCGGACGCTGCGCGCCCACGAGTTCGACCTCGGCCTGGGCGAAACCCTCGACTCCTCGCGGGAATCGCTCAAGGCCAGTCTGGTCTGGAACATCGAGGAGGGCCGCCGACTCACCTCCGCCGACCTCTGTCGCGCGACCGCCGCGCGCAGCGCGTTGTACGCGGACGCGATCGACTTCTTCGACCGCTACGACGTGCTGCTCGCGCCGGTCAGCCAGGTCGTCCCGTTCGACGCCGAGCTCGAATACCCGGCCGGTGTCGCGGGGATCGAGCAGCACACCTATCTCGACTGGATGCGGTCCGCGTACTTCGTCACCCTCCTCGGTGCGCCGGCGCTTTCCGTCCCGGCGGGGTTCACGCCGGGTGGACTGCCGGTGGGGATACAGATCGTCACGGCACCGCGGTCGGACCTGTCGGTCCTTGAGATCGGGGCGGCCTATGAGGCGGCCACGTGGCATGGGCGGCGGCGGCCCGTACTGGGTTGAGGAGCAGCGGTGTCCTCAAGCGCCGGACGGGCTGCGGTGTCCTCAAGCGGCGGACGGGCTGTTTGTCCTCAAGCGGCGGACAGGCTGCTTGTCCTCAAGCGCCGGACAGGCTGCTTTGAGCCCGTCCGGCGAGTGAGGACGCCCCGTCCGGCTACAGGTCACGTCGTAGGTTCGGCCGGGTGAAGTCGGCCCAGCAGGATGGGAAGACGGTCTCGACCCGATGTGCCCGTGCCCGCTCCTCGCCGTACAGCAACCCCCACGTGAACGCGCTCTCCCCGGCCGCGTGCGCCGCGATCGCCAACCGCCGCAGCGCCCGTCGCGCCTGCACGCTGTCCTGGTGCGTGCCGAGCAGGTCCTGGATCCGCTCGGCGTGCTTCGCGATCCGCTTGGCCGGCTTGCCGAAGACCGGACGGGTGGCCTCACCCGCGTAGCGGACCCGCTTCGCGGCCTTGCGGACCTCGTGCAGGGCGAGGTCGCGGTCGCGGCCCGGAGGGATGTGCAGCGCCTTGCGGGCCCGCCGGGCGAGTCGGCGATCGGCCCGGCGCAGGGCCTTGAGCGCCGGTCGGTGGGCCGGGCGCCGGGCCTGGGCGGTGAACGGCGGCTTCCCGACGAAGTCGTCCAGGGCGGCGAGCAGCGCGAAGTAGCGTGCACCGTCGAGCTCGGCGAGTACCCGCTCCCGGGCCGCGGCGGTCCGGCGCGCGTCCCACCCGGTCAGCCGCGCCCGAACCGGCCCGAGCACCGCCTCGGCCGGCAACGCGTCGATCCGCCCGCGAAGCCGCGCCACCAGCACCTCCTGGTCCCGAAGGCGCCCCAACTCTCCGGCCAGCCAGCGCAGTTCATCACCCAGCAGGCGGGTCCGACCCTCGTCCAGCACGCGCGAGAAGACCCGGAACGCGCTGCGCAACCGCCGGGTGGCGACGCGCATTTGGTGTACCGAGTCCGGCTCGTCCAGGCGCACCCGCGGATCCTGGGCCATCAGCGCGTCGATCTGCTTCCGCGCATAGGCCAGAGCCACCGCGCCCGCGCTCTCGGCGGCCGGCTCCGCGATCCGCCGACCCGACCGCAAGCCCGCCTCGGCCAGCGCGTGCGCGAGCTTGGACGAGGTCGCCGCGCGCCGCCACCCGCCCTTTCGCAGCCGCCGGTCGAGCGCGTCGAGCAACTCGCCGTCGCCCTCGACCAGTTCGACCTCGACCTCGGCCCACGTAGTGGCCGGTGTGCCCGGCGCGGCGAACACGTCCGCGGTCACCGTGTCACGCGCGATCTCGGCCAGGGTCGGTCCGTCCGCGCGGACCAGGTGCAGTTCGCGCACCGTCCGCAGGCGCACGACCGGCTTCGGCTCCACCCCGCGCGTGTACACCCGGATCCGGACCGCGAGCTCGGCCGGCACCGCGTCCCCGGACGCGGCCAACGGCACCCGTACCTCGTCGCGCGCGTCCGTCCCGGCCGGCAGCTTCAGGTGCCACCCTGCGTCACCGCCGCCCGTCCGCCGCCGCAGCGTGATCCCGCGGCCGGCCAGCGCCAGATCCGGCGTGTCGTAGTACACCGCGTCCAGCTCGACCGTCCCGCCGACCTCGACCCGAACCCCGTCCACGGCACCGGCGAAGTCCGGCAGCCCGACACCACCCGGCGCCTCGTACTTGCGTTCGATCTCACGCACGACATCGGCCATGGCACATCCCTACCCTCGGAGGTCCGCCGCATCCGGTACCGCTGCCCGCTTCCGCCCCACCGACACCATCGGCCCACCGAGACCGCCCGAGTGGCGTCAGTCCTCGAAGGTCCAGGCGAACATCACGTGGTCGGACTCGGTGTCGGGGCGGGCGGCGCGGTAGGTGGCCACGGCGGCCTCGTTGGTGCGGTCGGTGAGGACCCACATGCCGTAGCAGCCGCGTTTGCGGGCCAGCTCGGCCAGTGCCTCGGTGAGGGCGCGGCCGATGCCGTGGCGCCGGTAGTCGTCGGCCACGCCGAGTTCGTACAGGAACATCTCGGTGCCCTTGTCCGGGTGCGTCGTCTCGACCCCGGTGACCATCCCCACCGGGGTCGCGGCCACGTAGGCGAGCAGGATGTGGTGCCCCGCCTCGCCGAGGAAGCGGGCCGCCCAGTCGGGGCGTACCGGGTCGTCGAAGAGGTCACCGGCCGCGAGCACGTCCGCCACCGTCGTCACGCGCCGAATCGTCGCCACATTCGTATCCACGACGACATTCAACGAGATTTGCCACCATTCCAGAACCCGCTGCCGGCAATGGACCCGCCATGGTTGGGCTCGATCCCGGTCCCGGCCGGGGGTTCATCTTCGGATTGGCGCCCGGTTCGTGAGGAATTGCGGACATTGGTACGGCCCGGCGGTCCCGTCCGACGTGGTGATCGTCACCTGGACCGCGTCCGGCCGGGTGCCGCGCAGGACCGATTCGGCGCGCGACAGCGTGCAGACGATCTGACCGGTGGCCTGGCCCGGCGGGTTCTCCGAGTGGGCCCGCGGCATCGTCAGCGTGATTCGACCCGCGTCCACGGCGGTGTGGAACTCGCCCTCGACGTATACGAGCGTCACCAGGCCGGTCGCGAGTTCGGCGGCGTCGGGGCCGGCGATCAGCAGTTTGATCGCGCTCGAGAGGTCGCGGATCTCGACGGTGGGGCGCGACACCCCGCGCAGGCCCTCGTCGGACGCGAAGTACACGCGCATCCCGGTGGGCACCCCCGACGCGGGCTCGCCGCCGGTCAGCACCCCGGTCGAGGGGACGCCGCAGCCCGTGGTGAGCACGGCGCCGAGCAGGACGCACACGGCTGCGGAGAGGGTGGCGCGGATCCGGGTCATCGGTTCTCCTCACGGCGGGTCGGCGTATCGGGCGACACCCGCGCCGGCGTCCGCAGCGGCAGGCGCAGCGTGAACACCGCGCCGCCCGCCGGGTTGTCGGCGACCGTGATCGCGCCGCCGTGCAGGTGCGCGTTCTCCTGCGCGATGGCCATGCCCAGGCCGCTGCCCTCCGAGCGGGTGCGGGCGTTGTCCGCCTTGTAGAAGCGGTCGAACACGTGCCGCGCGGTCGCCTTGGTCAGGCCCGGGCCGTGGTCGGCGACCTCGACGGTCAGATCGTCCGCGGTCGCGAACAGCGTGACGGTGACCGGCGGCGCGCCGTGCCGCAGTGCGTTGCCGACCAGGTTGGCGACGATCACGTCCAGGCGACGCCGGTCGAGCTCGGCGCGGACGCCCGGCGCGAGGTTGGTGTGTACCTCACCGGTCCAGCCGCGGGCCGCGAGGGTGGCGTGGATCGTGTCGGCGACGTCGAGTTCATGCCTGGTCAACGACGCGGCCTTCGCGTCGAAGCGGGAGATCTCGATCAGGTCGTCGACGAGCCGGGCCAGCTTGGCGGTCTCGGCGCTGACCGTACGGGCCGCGTAGGCGACGTCCGGCGGGAGCTGGTCGGCGTCCTCGTCCAGCACCGAGGACACCATGGTCATCGCGGCCAGCGGGGTCCGCAGTTCGTGTGAGACGTCCGCGACGAAGCGGCGGGCGAGTGCCTCCTGATCGCGCAACTCCGTGACGGACGATTGCAACGCGTCCGCCGTGTCGTTGAAGTCGCGTGCCAGGTCGCCGAGTTCACCGCCACCGGTGACCTTGATCCGGGTATCCAGGTGGCCGGCGGCCAGTTGTCGGGTGGCCTGGCCGAGCTTGCGGACCGGACGCAGCACGGTACCCGCGGCCAGCAGCGCCAGGACCGCCGCGAGCACGACCACCGCCGCCGCCCCGTCGCGGACCGTCGTCAACAGCTCGGTGGTGTCGCGCTCCTCCGGGGCGAGCGAGAAGATCGCGAACACCTCCAGGCCCGAGGGCTGCCGGGAGGTGTCGAACGTGACCGGTGAGCCGATCACCAGCCACGGTCGGCCCGCGTGCTCGACCCGCTGGAAGGCCAGCCGGTTCTCGGCGCGCACCGTGGCGCGCAGTGCCGCGCCGATCCGGGACTGATCGGCGCCCGGGTCCGAACTCGCGACCAGGTCGCGGTAGCGGGCCACCACGACCGCCGAGTTCAGCCCCACCGAGATCCGCCCGGCCAGCCTGGTCAACGCCGAACCGTTCGGCGGCACGTCGAATTCCTGTGCGGCAAGCCGTACCTGGGTGCGAAAGTCGTCCCGGGCCGAGTTCTGTGCGCGTTCGAGGATGGAGACCCGAGCCTCGCGATAGGCGAGGGCGGTCGCGGTCGCGGCGCTCAGCAGCGACACCACCACGAACGCGAGCAACAGCCGACCGCGCAGCCCGCCCGGCCGCAACCGGATTCGCCTCACAGCGGCCCGAACCGATACCCGAAGCCGCGCACCGTCTGGACGTAGCGCGGCCGCGCGGCGACGTCCTCGATCTTCGCCCGCAACCGTCCGATCGCCGCGTCCACGAGCCGCGAGTCGCCCAGGAACCCGTGGTCCCAGACCTGTTGGAGCAGCTGCTCGCGGCTGAAGACCCGGCCGGGGGCGGCGCACAGTTCGAGTAGCAGTCGCAGTTCGGTCGGCGGCAACGCGATCGGCGTCCCGCGCTTGGCCACGGTCAGCCCGACCCGGTCCACCACCAGGCCGTCGAACTCCTCGGGGACCGTCGTGCGCGGCGCGGGATCGGCCCGGCGGACCGCCGCGCGGATCCGGGCCTCCAGGACCCGCGCCGTGACCGGCTTGACGACGTAGTCGTCCGCGCCCGCCTCCAATCCGCTGACCACGTCCATGTCGTCCCCGCGCGCGGTGAGCATGATGATCGGCATCTGGCTGCGCGCGCGGATCCGCCGGCACACCTCGAACCCGTCGAGCCCCGGCAGCATCAGATCCAGGACGACCACCTCGATCGCGCCGCCGGCGGCACCGGCACCCCCACCCCCACCGGGGCGCGCGAGCAGCGCGAGGCCCTCCTCGCCGGTGCCCGCGGCCTGGACCCGATGCCCGTGCCGGCGCAGCACCAGTTCCATTCCGTCACGGACGGCGACGTCGTCTTCGATCAACAGGACGTGCGGCATGGCGTCGATTATGGCCATCGTTTCCGCAGTTCAGCGGCCGACCCCGGGTCCGGAGGCGACTTCGCGGACTTTGTTACGCAACCACCATGTCGCGATGCGGGACCCGCCATGTGGGCGGGCGAGCTTGGACGGCATGAGCTTCCGCAGCCCCATTTCCCGGTCCGCCCCGCTGCGGTCCGCCGCGCTCCGCTCCACCGCGGTCCGGTCCGCCCGACTTCGGTCCGCCGCACTGCGCCACGCCGCGCTGATCGTGCTCCCCGTACTGGCCCTCGGCACGGCGTGCGGCGGCGGTGGCGACGACAAGGACGCGAACATCGCGTCCGCTCCCCAACCGCGGCCCACCGCGAACGACAAGGCCGGCGACCCGGCGCCGGGCGGACCCACCCCGCCGCCGAACGGGCAGCCGCGGCAGCAGGGCGGCGGCAAGAGCGCGTTCTACGACGCACAGCTCGTGTTCACGCAGTGCATGCGTCGCGAGGGCCTCAAGGACTGGCCCGACCCGAAGCTGTCCGGCTTCCAGGACTGGACGAAGATCGAGCGGATCCAAGCGGCCGAGAACGACCGCGACGCCCAGGCCCGGCTCGGGGCCGCGATGAACGCGTGCAAGGAGCCGATGCAGCAGGCCATGCAGCTGGAGCCCAAGCTCGACCAGCAGCAGATCTACGAATCGTTGCTCGCGCACGCGCAGTGCATGCGGTCCAACGGCGTCTCCAAGTTCGCCAACCCGAAGATGCAGGGCGGGATCGCCCAACCCGGTGGCGAGCCGAACCCGATCTCGCCGCAGATCGACTCGAAATCGCCCGCGTACAAGCAGGCCGAGGCCACCTGCAAGCCCAAGCTCGTCGACGGCGCGGACGGGATGCAGTGAGGCGCCGCACGGCGTGGATCACCGCCGGCGCGACCACCGCCGTGGTCGCCGTCGGCGGCGGCGCGCTCGCCCTCCGAGGCGGCGACTCGGCGGCGGACGCCGGCAAGTCCGGGACACCACCCGCGGCGACCGCCCCGATCACCCGCACCGACCTGGTCAAGAGCAAGACCGTGGACGGGCGCCTGGACTACGCCGACCGCCGCGTGGTCAAGTCCGCCGTCGAGGGCACCGTCACCAAGGCGGCCGAGGTCGGCAGCGTCGTCAAGCGCGGCAAGCGGCTGTACGAGCGCGACGCGCGGCCGGTGCTCCTGCTGTACGGCACGACCCCGATGTTCCGGGACATCAAGGTCGGCACGCTCGGCCCGGACGTGCTCCAGCTCGAACGCAACCTGCGCGACCTCGGGTACGGCAGGAACCTGGTGATCGACACGAAGTACGACGACGCCACCAAGGCCGCCGTGCAGTCGTGGCAGAAGGCGCTGGGCGTGCCCGAACCCAGCGGCGAGGTCGGCAAGGGCGACGTCGTGTTCCAGCCCGAAGCCGTGCGCGTGGTCTCCTCCGAGGTGTCGCTCGCGGATCAAGTCGGTCCGGACAAGGCGGTGTTGACCGTGGCGTCCACGACGCCGGTCGTCCGGGCCCAGCTCGACAAGGGTGACGACTCCCTCGCGAAATCTGGCACGAAGGTCGAGATCACCCTGCCCGACGGCTCGACGGTGACGGGCGCGGTGGCCGGCACGGTCCGAGCCCCGGCAACGGAGGGACCGGGCGCCGCCGGCGGCGCCGGAGACGGCATCCAGGTCGAGATCGCGCTCACGGGCACGGTCCCCGACCCGGGAGCCAACGCCGGCACCGCGAGCGTGCGGTTCGTCAGCGAGAGCCGGACCGGCGTCCTGACCGTCCCGGTCGAGGCGGTCGTGGCGCTGCGCGAGGGCGGCTACGGCCTACAGATCGTGCAGGGCACGACCGGCAGGACCGTGCGCGTGCAGACCGGAATGACGGCGGACGGGCGGATCGAGGTCACCGGGGATGGGCTCACCGAGGGCATGCCGGTGGGGGTGGCCAAGCCGTGAGCGCCGCGAGGATCGAAGGCGCCGCCCACGCGACCGCCGCCCCGACCGGAGGCGCCGCCGTGATCGAGCTGCGCGCTGTGGGCAAGACCTACGCCGGCGGGGTCGAAGCCCTGCGCGGCGTCGACATGCGGGTGGAACAAGGGGAGTTGGTCGCGATCGTCGGCCCGTCCGGATCCGGCAAGTCCACGCTGCTCAACCTGATCGGCACGCTCGACACCGCGACCACGGGACAGGTACGGGTCGCCGGATACGACGTCGGCGCGCTCTCCGACGCCAAGCTGTCCGCACTGCGGGCGCGGCATATCGGCTTCGTGTTCCAGCAGTTCCACCTCGCGCCGGGCCGCGACGCACTCGACAACGTCGCGGACGGGCTGCTGTACGGGGGTGTTTCCGGGCGCGAACGCAGGGCCCGAGCCCGGGCGACACTGGAGCGGGTCGGCCTGGGACACCGTCTCGCGCACCGGCCGAGCGAGCTGTCGGGTGGCGAGAAGCAGCGCGTCGCGATCGCCCGGGCGCTCGTCGGCGAACCGGATCTGCTGCTCGCGGACGAGCCGACGGGCGCGCTCGACTCCGCCGCGGGACGTGTGGTCATGGACCTCGTCCGCGAACTGAACGCGGCCGGAACGACGATCTGCGTGATCACGCACGACAACGAGATCGCCGACGCCCTGCCACGCCGCGTCCGGGTCCGGGACGGCGAGATCGTGTCCGACGCCCGGACCGGCGCGGTGCCGGCGGTGCACCCGTGAGCGCCGCGAACGACGCGCGGCTGCGGCCGGCCCGGCTGTCGCCGGTGGACGTCCTGCGGGTCGGCGCGTCGGGGCTGCGTTCGCGCCGCGCGCGGGTTCTGCTGTCCGCGCTCGGCATCGCGATCGGGATCGCCACCATGGTCGCGGTGGTCGGCCTGTCGACGTCCAGCCGCGCGGATCTGCTGGCCCGGCTCGATCGGCTCGGGACCAACCTGCTGACCGCCGAGGCCGGCAAGGACGTGGACGGCAAGGAGGTCAAGCTGCCGGTGAACGCGGTCGCCATGGTCGAGCGGATCGGCCCGGTCCTGGCGGCCACCGCGACCGGCCACGTCGACGTCCGGGTCCGCCGCAGCGACGTCGTGCCCGAGGAGATGGCGCCCGGCGTGACCACGCAGGCGGCGCGCACCGATCTGCTCGACGCGTTGGGGGCGAAGGTCGCGCGCGGGCGCTGGCTGGACGCCGCGAGCGAGCGGTTGCCGGCCGTCGTGCTGGGCGCGATCGCGGCCGATCGGCTCGGGATCACCGAGCCCGGCGCGAAGATCCTGATGGGCGACGAGTGGTTCGTGGTGACCGGGATCCTCGCCAAGGTCGAATTGGTGCCGACGATCGACCGGGTCGCACTGGTCGGATTCCCTTCCGCCGTACGGTACTTCGGCTTCGACGGACATCCGACGATGATCTTCGAGCGGTCCACGGACGCGTCGGTGACGGCCGTTCGGGACGTCCTGGCCCGTACCGTCAACCCCGGCGACGAGCACTCCGTCACCGTCTCGCGGCCGTCCGACGCGTTGGCGGCGAAGGCCGCCACGGACAGGGGGCTGACCACGCTCATGCTGGGCCTGGGCGCGGTCGCGCTGCTGGTCGGCGGGGTCGGGGTGGCCAACACGATGGTGATCTCGGTGCTCGAACGCCGGCAGGAGATCGGTCTGCGCCGGGCGATCGGGGCCACGCGCGGGGCGATTCGGGTGCAGTTCCTGACGGAGTCGCTGTTGTTGTCGGCGCTCGGCGGGGTGGTGGGCGCGGTGCTCGGGTCGGCGGCGACGTTCGGCTTCGCGCGGGTGCAGGGGTGGACGGCGGTGGTGCCGATGTGGGCGCTGGGCGGGGGCTTGGGGGCGACCTTGGTGATCGGGGTGTTGGCGGGGTTGTATCCGGCGGTACGGGCTTCCCGGGTCCGGCCGACGGTCGCGCTGAACTCCGGGTAGGGGTGGTGCCGACGCGGACCCCTACCGCGCTGGATACGTGGCGCGGATTCCCGGGCCGGACAGAGCGGTTCGGTCCGGGCACCGGTCACGGCCGCTTGCTCGGCGGGCGCCGCCCGAAGGACAGGGCCCGGCGGACGTCGTGGCCGGCCTGACGGGTCTGGGCCCAGACCGCTCGGGACGTCGCGCGCAGTGCATCGGCGGTGGCGCGCCAGGCCCGGGCGGTCGCGCGGCTCGCGGGGGTCACGAGCGTCGTCCAGGCCCAGACCACCGGGCGTACGGCGACCACGTGCAGTGCGCGGCCGAGCGCGCGGGCGGCGATCGTGCCCATCCGCCAGGTCCACTTCAGCGGTCGCACGATCAACACGTGCAGCGCCCGGCCGATCGCGCGCACGACGATCACGAGCACGCCCCAGGCCCAGACCGTCGGCCGCACGATCAGGAAGCGGGCTGCCACCGCGAGCCCGCGTCCGGTCGCGGCGGTACAGCGCCCCATGACCCGCAGCGCGCGCATCGTGCCGTGTCCGGCCCAGCGGCCGGGGACGACGAGGCCGTAGTACAGCGCGGTCCCCACCGCCCGCGTCACCACGACCAGGCCGCGCCAAATCCATCGGGCCACCGTCGCGAGGCCCCGACACAGCCACTTCGCCGGGCGCACCACGCCGTGGCGCAGCCCGAGCCGGACCGCCCGCGCCGCCACCAGAGTGCCGCGCCAGGCCACCCGGCCGGCCGCCAGGAGCCCCCGCCCCAGCCACGTCGCCAGCCATTTCACCGGCACGACCACGACGTGGAACAGCACGCGTTCGAGGCCGTGGCCGACCACCCGGGTGCCCCGCCAGGCCCACCGGCCCGGCACGACGAGGAGGTAGTACAGCGCGCGGACGAGCCCCCGGCCCACGACCGCCGCCGCGCGTGCCAGCCGGCGCAGCAGCGTGACCAGACCCGCGCTCAGCGGACGCAACAGGACGCGCAGGAACACGCGCAGCGGGAGCACGATCAGGTAGCGAACCAGCAACCCCAGCCCGGCCCACAGCAGATCGACGGCCAACCAGCGCAGCGCCTGCCCCACCGCGATCAGGGCCACCCGCGCGGCCCTCGCCACCGGGACGAGGAACCAGTCCCACAGCAGCACCTTGCCGGCCCGTCCGACCGCCGCGGCGGCTCGGGCCAGCGGGACCAGGAACCAGTCCCACACCAGCAGCCGGACCCCGCGCCCGACCACCGCGAGCAGCCGCCCGACCGGGACCAGGAGCCAGTCCCGGAGGACCACGCGGGTCCCTCGGCCGAACGCCTTCAGCAACTCCCACGCCAACTTGGCCGGCAACAGCACGATCAGCGCGACGATTCGCACCGGCCAGCGGATCAGGGTGTAGATCAGGCCGGTCGGCTCGTCCACCCGCAGGGGTTCCCGACGCTTCGTCACCGGCTCCGGGAGTGCCGGGAGTTCCGGTGATTCCGGGAGATCCGGGAGTCCCGGGACCTCCGAGCCATCCGGGACCTCCGCAGTGTGCGACTGCGGCGGTATCGAAGTCTTTTGACGCTTGGTCAGATCAACCGGAGGCTCACCGTCCGGTTGCTCGTCAACGTGAATGCCCGCTGTCATGTGTCCCCCCGGAGTTCACGCGACCCCCGGCCGCGCTTGTGCCAGTAGGACACGCCCGGCACGGAAACCTCACGGACTCCGCGCGGACAATTTCGCCGTCGGGGACGGGACGGCTCAGGAGGGACCCGAGTGCCGCCCGCCCGTGGACCTGGTGATCTCGGCCGTCGCGGCGAGGAGGCGTTCGCCGGCGCGGGTGATGTCGGCGCCGCGCAGGGGTTTCGCCATCAGGAGGGCGAGGACCACGGAGGTACGGCCGTGGGCGTCGAAGGCCGGGGCCGAGATCACGTTCACGTTGTAGCGGCGGGTGTCGTCGAGGCGTTCGGGGAGGAAGTCGACGCGGCTGAGCTCGGTGTAGAGCAGGCCGACCGCTTCCCGCTGGGGGCCGGACAGGTCCTCGTTCTCCAGTGCGGACAGCGCCTCGCGGAGCCGGATCGACGCGGTGCTCTCGCGGTGTACGTCGTAGCCACGGCGGCGGATCGTCCGCAGCACGCCCACGAGTTCCCGGCGGAAGTCGTCGTCGGCGCGCGGGGCCCGGTCCAGCCAGGCGCGGATCTCGTCCTCGCCCGACCAGGCGATCTGCACCGCGCCGTACGGCGGGATCAGCGGGATGTGCCGGCCGATCCGGGAGGTGTCGGAATGCGGGTGCGGCCCGGCGGCGTCGACGATCGTGATCGCCTCCGTGTCGTGCACGGCGGCGGTACACGGCACCCCGAACTCCTCGGCCAGCGACGCCAGATGCCGGTGCGCGGCCCGTACGGCCGGGAACGAGCGCTCGGCGGCGTGACCGACCGCGATCAGCGCCGGGCCGAGGGTGTAGCCGCTCGGTGTGTGCAGGAGGTAGTGGGCATCGACCAGGCGCCGGACGACGGCGTGACACGTCGCCTTGCTGATGCCGGTCTCGCGGATCACGTCCGCGAGGGTGAACTCCCGGCCCGGATTGGCCGCGAGCAGGCCGAGCACCGCGATCACCCGGTCGGTGGGCGGCGAGGCGGACGGCGCGCCCCGGTCGACGGCGGGACGGGAAGGCTGACGGAGAGTCATGCGGCAGGCCACCAAAGGGAGAGCGCGGTACCGCCGAGGAAGCGGTCCCGATCGGCGGGGGAGAGCCGGCGCGCCGCGTCCCGGCCGCGGGCGACCATCGCGGGGTACGTCGAGCCGGTCGTCTGCGGGTGGTCCGAACCCCAGGCCAGCCGACGGGCGCCGAACGTCGCCGCCAGGTGGTCGATCAGATCGGCCGGATCACCGACCGCGGCCGCGAGTTCGAGGACGTGCGTGGACACCTTGACCCGTACGGCGGGCAGCGCGGCCAGATCGAACAGCGGACCCGCCGCCCCGAACGGGGTCCCGCCCGCCAGGTCCGCGAAGCCGCAGTGGTCGAGCGCGACCGCGACGTCGGGATGCTTGTCGACGACCGGGCCCACGCGGGCGAGCGCGTCGGGGAACAGCACCGGGACGACGGTGAGGCCCAGTTCGCCCGCGAGCGCCCACACCTCGTCCGCGCGTCCATCGCCCAGCCAGCTCGGCTCGTGCCCGTGCACGCCGAAGAGCCGCACGCCACGCAGGAGCCCACCGCTGTCCCGGGCCAACTCCGCGAGCGCGGTGGCCGGATCGGGGGCGTCCATGTCGACCGAGCCGACCAGCGCCAGCCGCTCCGGGTTCGCGCGGACGCTGTCGATCGCGTAGGCGCAGTCGTATCCGTACGCGCCCACCGCCTGTACGACCACCGCGCGGTCGACCCCACCCCGGGCCATCGCGGCCAGCAGGTCGGGCGTACCGACGTCGTCCGCGCGAAACCACGGGCTGCCGACACCGGAGGGCGCGAGCGGATACCGGTCACGATCCGCGGAGGCGACGTGCACGTGGGCGTCGACGAGCGGACGAGCTGTTCGGATACTCGAATCGGCTGTACGCATAGGCGGATGCTAGGAGCTGCAACCCGCCAGGACAACGTGGCGCTGCCTACACGGGCCGCGATTGGTGTTCGAGTATTCGACCCTTATTGCTTACATTTTCGACCGACGCTATGGTCCGAGCCCTTGCCGCCCGCAACGTCGAAGGGCTTTCCATGGGTGCCACCGCCAAGCCGGACGCCGAGCCGATCACGCTCGTGGACGAGTCCCCCGAGACCCTCTACGCGCTGCTCGCCGAGCGCGGGTGGGGCGACGGCTTCCCCGTCGTCGCGCCGACGCCGGCGCGCGTGGACGCGATGCTGGCCGGGTACGACGGCGATCCGGACGAGGTGATCGGCGTCCTGCCGCCCCGGCTCGGCGAGGCCACGCCGCGCGTGCTCGCGGTCAACGCGGTGCTGGCCGGGTGCCCGCCCGAACTGCTGCCGCTCCTGGTGGCGGCCGTGCGCGGGATCGTCGCCGACGAGTTCAACCTGCGCGGCGTCAACTCGACCACGCACCCCGTCTCGATCATGGTCACCGTGCACGGCGAGGCGGTCCGGCGCTGCGGCTTCAACGCCGGGACCGGCACGCTGGGGCCCGGCAACCGCGCCAACGCGACGCTCGGTCGGGCGCTGCGCCTGGTGTTGCTGCACGTGGCCGGCGGTACCGCGCGCGGTGTCGGCGACGCGGGTCTGGGTGACGCGGCCACGCACGGGCAGCCGGCCAAGTACACCTTCTGCTTCGCCGAGAACGCCGAGGCCAGTCCGTGGCCGACGTATCCGCGCAGCCTCGGCCTGGACGGTCCGAGCGCGGTCACCGTGGCCGGGATGGAGAACCCGCACAACTTCCACGACATGGAGACGCGCGGCGACCCCGCGCCGATCCTGGACAAGGCCGCGTCGGTGATGGCCACGCTGGGCACGAACAACGCGGTGGTCTCCAGCGCCGAATACTTCGTCGTGCTCGGCCCCGAGCACGCCGCGACGATCGCCGCAGCGGGTTGGGCCCGCCGGGACGTGCAGGCGTACCTGTTCGAGAAGGCCCGCCGCCCCGCGCGCGAGTTCCGCGCGCACTTCGATGCGGTGCTGTGGCGTCCGTGGATGCGCGCGCTCGGCGACGACGACCTCCAGCCGATGACCGACAGCCCCGACAACATTCGGGTGCTGGTCGCCGGCGGTGCCGGCAAGCACTCGATGGTCGTGCCGAGTTGGGGCCTGACCCGCAGTGTCACCGTCCCGGTCCGCTGACCGTTCATTGCCGCGCTCCGTACCCGGAATCGCTCTGTATCAAGGGAGTTCACCATGGCAGCCGCCATCCGGATCCTCGACCCGACGGGCCGCGTCGGTGCCCCCGCGGCCCGGCTCGCGCCCGGCCTGGACGTGCTCACCGGCAAGCGCATCGCGGTCCTGGACAACCTGAAGCCACACGCCGGCTACATCATGGGCGCGATCGCCCGCGGCCTCGCCGCCCGTACGGGTGCGACCGTGTCGCTGGAGATCGCCAAGGTCAGTGCCGCGTTGCCGGCCGAACCCGAGGTCGTGGCAAGGCTGTTGGCCGAGGCCGACGTGGTGCTGACCGGGTCCGCCGACTGCGGCTCGTGTACCTCGTGGAGCGCGCACGACACCGTCGAACTCGAACGCCTGGGCCTGCCCACGCTGTTGCTCAGCACCGAGGGGTTCACCGAGATCGCCCACCAGATCTGTGGGCTGTACGGGCTGCCGCAGGCCCGCATCCTGACCGTGCGCGGGCCGCTGGGCGGGTCGGACGACGCGGATCTGGACGCGATGGCCGGCGAGGTCCTGGAGCACGCGCTGCACCTGGTGAGCGCGGGCTGACGATGCGTCACCCGGGGGGTGCATCAAGGATGCGGACGGTAACCCGTGGCTTGCACCTCCGTAACCCGAAGGACTGAGGAGAACCATGGCAGCCGGCCTGCGGCCCGCTTGTCCTCAAGCGCCGGACGGGCTGGATGAGAAGCCTGGCCTGCGGCCGGCTGCCCTCAAGCGCCGGGCGGGCTGAATGGGGTTGGGTCCGTTTGTTCTCAGGCGCCGGGCGCGCTGGGTGAAGAAGCCTGGCCTGCGGCCGGCTGCCCTCAAGCGCCGGGCGGGCTGAATGGGCTTGGGTCCGCCTGTCCTCAAGCGCCGGGCGGGCTGGATGAGAAGCCTGGCCTGCGGCCGGCTGTCCTCAAGCGTCGGGGCGGGTTGATGGATTTCGTAGGGGAGGAGATGGCATGGAACCGTCCGATGAGGCTGTCCGGGCCGCGCTCGCGTCGTTGGGTGAGGTGCTTGCCGCTGATGATTTTGGGCTTGTGGTTACGTGTTCGGGGGAGGGCGCGGTGATGCTCACGGTTACGGCCGGGCCTACCGCCTGTTCTACCTGTCTGGTGCCGAAGGAGATTATGCGGCGAATGGCGCAGCGGCAGTTGGGGGCGTTGGATCGGCGGGAGTGGGCCATCGAGATTGGGTATCCGGCCGACGCGGGGACCTGACCGGGCCCGGCCCGCGGACGGGCCCGGTGTTGGTGTCGGCGGCGGTCAGACCTCTTGGCGGGCCGGTTCGGGCAGGAGCTCGTCGTTCGTCGGGGTTTCGGCGGGAGCGGGTTCCGCCGCGGTCGGGCCGCGGCGGAGCAGCAGGCCGACCGCGCCGACCACGAGGGCGAAGGCGATCAGGTAGCCGAACGTGCCCTGGAACGCGGACACCACGGAGTGGCTCTCGGTGCGGTTCTGCAGGACGAGCGCCGCGATCGCGATGCCGAAGGTGCCGCCGATCTGGTTGCTGAGGTACACCGCGGCCGTGGCGCTCGGTACCGACTCCGGCGGTACCGAGCCGAACACCGACGACATCGCGGGCGCGCCGACGAAGCCGAGCCCCGCGCCGGTGACGACCGAGTAGCCCACCAGGATCACGGTGTTCGTACCGCCGTCGGCGGTCGAGAAGCCCAGGATGCCGAGTGCGGCCAGCACCCCGCCGAACGGGATCAGCGCACGGGCGCCGATCTTGTCGAACAGCTGACCCGCGATCGGCATGCCGATCCACACGCCGACCCCCTGCGGGACCAGCAGCAGGCCGGCCGCCATCACGCCGCGGTCGCGCGCCACCTGGTAGTACAGCGGGATCAGGAACAGCAGCGAGAACAGCAGGATGCCGGTCAGGAACACCGCGCCGATGCCGCCCGCGAAGCCGCGGATCCGGAACAGTCGGACGTCGATCAGCGGGTGCTCCGTGCGCAGCGCGTGCAGCACGTAGCCGATGATCAGCGCGACGCCCGCGACGAGTGCGGCGATCACCTGCGGCGCGCCGAAGCCGCTGTCGCCCGCGGCCTGCGACAGGCCGTACACGACCGCCGCGAATCCGGGGCACAGCAGCGCGATGCCGCGTGCGTCCAGCGGCGGCGGGTCGCCCTCGCGCGGCGGGTCGGCCGGGATCTGCCGGTAGGCCAGGGCCAGCGCGATCAGACCGATCGGCAGGTTGATGATGAACATCCAGCGCCAGTTGGCGTGTTCGAGCAGCACCCCACCGAGCACCGGTCCCAGGATCGGGCCCAGGGTGACCACCGCGCCGACGATGCCGATCATCTTCCCGGCCCGCTTGGGACCGGCCGCGATGGCCAGCATGGTCAGCAGCGTCGGTTCGAGCGCGCCGACGCCGATGCCCTGGAGCACCCGGAAGGCGATCAGGCTCTCCGCGTTCCACGCGATCGCGGACAGCGCCGAACCGGCGAGGAAGACCGTCAGGCCGGTCAGCCACACGGTCTTGCCGCCGAATCGCCCGGCGGCCCAGCCGGCCAGCGGCACGGTCGCGGCGAGTGCCAACAGGTAGCCGGTGGCCACCCATTCGATGGTCTTGAGCGGTGCGTCGAAGCGGTCGCCGAGGGTCTCGATGCCGACGTTGACGATCGTCGTGTCGAGGATGCCCATGACGCCGCCGAGCAGCATCACCAGCATCAGTCGCAGGAGTGGACCGTCGATCTTGGTCTCGGGATCGGGGGGTGCGGTGGCCATGAACGCCTCCAAGTTACCAGTGAGGTCAGTTAACTAAACTCGCGAGTAAAAATTAACAGCCCGTCTGGTAATGTCGCAACATGGTCGAGGGAACGAAACGGGCGACGACGCGGACGGCAGGTCGGGCAGCGGCGAAGGGGGCGGCGCCGGCGCCGGCGACACCTGCGGGCGCGGCGGCCGCATCCGCGCAGGGCGCCACACGCGGGCGGATCGACAAGCGCCGCGCGATCCTGGCCGCCGCCGAGGCGGTGTTCACCCGCGAGGGCTACACGCTCGCCGGCATCGACGCGATCGCGGCCGAGGCCGGCGTGTCCAAACCGACCATCTACAACCACCTCGGCGGCAAGGAGAACCTCTTCCGGACCGTCATGGTCGAGGCCGCGATCGAATCCAGCGGCCGGATCCTGGCCGCCCTGGAGGCGTTCCCGACCGACGCCGACGAGCTGCACCCGCGGCTGACCGCGATCGCGCACCGGGTCGTGCAGTGCCAGGCAGGTGAGAAGGGCTGGGCGCTACAGCGGCTGGTGTACGCCGAGGCCGCGCGCTTCCCCGACCTGTACGACACGATCCGCGAGGGCGGCACCGTGCAGATCATCGACGCGCTCGCGGGCCGACTCGCCCGCCTCGCGCACGGTGGATACCTGGACATCGACGACCCCGTCACCGCCGCGAACCAGTTCCTCGCGCTGATCTCCGGCGACCTGCCCACGCTCACCGCGCTGGGCACCCGGCCGGTCGACGACGCGGCCCTCGACCGTGCGGTCACCGCCGGTGTGACCACCTTCCTGCGCGCGTTCGCGCCGCGCGAGGGCGTCGCGGTCACGACGACGCCCCGGCGCTGAGCGCCTCGACGGGGAGCGAAACCGCGTCCGGTGCCGCCACCGGGCGCGGTACGGCCGCGAGCAACTCCCGCGTGTAGGGCGCCTGCGGGCTCGCGAACACCCGCTCGGCGTCGCCGCTCTCGACCACTCGGCCGTCCTTCATCACCAGGATCCGGTCGCTGACGTGCCGGATCACCCCCAGGTCGTGCGAGATGAACAACAGCGCGAGGCCCAGCTCCGCACGCAGATCCGCCAGCAGGTCCAGGATCTGCGCCTGGATCGACACGTCGAGCGCCGAGACCGGCTCGTCGCACACGATCAGCTCGGGCGAGGGCGCGAGCGCCCGCGCGATCGCCACCCGCTGGCGCTGACCGCCCGACATGTCGCGCGGTCGTCGCCCGAGCAGGTCCTCGGACAGGCCGACCAGGTCCAGGAGTTCGGCCACGCGCTCGCGATGTGCGGCGCGCGTGCGGCGCCACCGACCGCCCGGCAGGCCCGCCGCCGCGACCGCCTCGCCGAGGATGCGCGCGACCGTGTACCGCGGATCGAACGAGCCGAGCGGATCCTGTTGCACCGCCTGGATCCGCCCGCGCGAGGCCCGCCGGACGGACTCCGGCACCCCGCTCCACGCGGCGTCGCGAAATCGCACCGAGCCCTCGTCCGGCTGCTCCCAGCCGAGCACGATCCGCGCCGCCGTCGTCTTGCCTGAGCCGGACTCGCCGACCACGCCCAGGGTTTCACCCGCCCGCAGCTCGAACGACACGTCCCGCACCGCATCGTGCCAGGTACCGTCCGGCCCGCGGAACCGCTTGCCGATCCCGGCCACGTCGAGCAGCACGTCGCCCACCGGCGGCGCGGGCGGCGCGGGCGGTACGGGCACTCGGACCGATCCGGCCGACGCCGACAGGCGGGTCCCCTTGGCGTGCAGCGACGGTACCGCCGCCAGGAGCGCGCGGGTGTACTCGTGCGCCGGTTCCGCCAGGACCCGCTCCGCCGGCCCCTGCTCGACGATCTCGCCCGCGTACATGACCGCGATCCGGTCCGCGAGGCGGGCCACCGCGGCCAGGTCGTGGCTGATCAACAGGATCGCGGTGCCCTGCTCCTTGAGCCGGCCGAGCAGCGCGAGCACCTGCGCCTGCACGGTGACGTCGAGCGCTGTGGTCGGCTCGTCCGCGAGCAGCAGCTCGGGGCCGCCCGCGAGGGCCGAGGCGATCAGGCCGCGCTGACGCAGGCCGCCGGAGAGCTGGTGCGGATACTGCCGGGCCCGCCGGGCCGGTTCCGGAATCCCGACGTCCTCCAGGAGTTCGAGCACGCGCGCACCCACCTGCCCGCGCGGCACGACGCGGTGCGTACGCAGTGGCTCGGCGACCTCGGTGCCGACGGTGCGCAACGGGTCGAGCGAGACCAGCGCGTCCTGGAGCACCAGGCCGATTCGGCGGCCCCGGATGCTCCGCCACCGGGACTCCGACAGGTCGGTCAGATCCGTACCGTCGAAGTCGAGCCGACGGGCCGTCACGCGAGCGTTGCCGCCGGTGAGTCCGACGAGGGTGCGGGCCGTGACGCTCTTGCCGGAGCCGGATTCGCCGACGATCGCCAGGCATTCGCCGCGCGCGACCGTGAACGACACGTCGCGCACGGCGGATTCCCGGCCGGGAAAGGCGACTTCGAGGCCGTCCACGACGAGCAGGGGTGCGGCGCTGCTGGTGGTCATCGCGGTATCCCTCCGGCGAAGCGGGTGCGGGCGTGCCGGCCGGCCACGTTCACCGCGATCACGGCGCACGTCACGGCCGCCCCCGGGAACACCCCGATCCACCACGCGGTCTCCAGGAAGCCGCGTCCCTCGGAGAGCATCGCGCCCCACTCGGGTGACGGCGGTTGCGCGCCCAGACCCAGGAAACTGAGCCCGGACGCGTAGATGAGCGAGGTGCCGAAGCCGACCGTGGCCAGCACCAGGAGTGGGCCGATCGCGTTGGGCAACACGTGCCGCGCGATCAGCACCGGCCGGCGCAGGCCGAGCCCGGCCGCCGCCTCGACATACCCCGAGCGGCGCACGACCAGCGCCTCGGCCCGGACCAGGCGCGCGTAGCCGGGCATCGCCGCGATCGCCACCGCGATCATCACGTTGACCGTGCCGCGACCCAGCAGCGTCACCACGAACAGCGCGAGCAGCAGTTCGGGCAGTGACAACATCACGTCGGCCAGACGCATGAACACCTGATCGGCGGCCCGACCGCCGAGCGCGGCGGCGAGTCCCCAGATCGTGCCGCCGACCAGCGCGAACGTGGTCGCACCCAGGCCGAGCAACAGCGAGGGGCGCGCGCCGTGCAGGACGCGCGCGAACACGTCGCGGCCGAGCTGGTCGGTGCCGAACCAGTGCTCCGTGCCGGGTCCCCGCAGCGCCGCGAGCGGGTCGGTGTCGATCGGCGACGTGTCGGTGAACAGGCCCGGTGCGAGGCCGACCAGCGCGAACAGCGCGAGCACGCCGATCGCGATCGCGACCCCCGGACCCACTCGGCCGCGGCGTCGGACGCGGACCGGTCGCTTCGCGGGCGACGCGCCGGATTCGCCGGATCCGCCCGCCCCTTGGGCTCCGCCCGGTTCGACGGCGAGTGTCTGCGGCACGTGATCACCCCTTCCGCAGCCGTGGATCGATCACGGCGTAGAGCAGGTCGACGAGTTGCGAGATGAGCACGAACACCAGGGCGGCGAGGAGCACGACGCCCATCACGACCGGCATGTCCTTGGTATTGACGGATTGCAGCGTGAGCGCGCCGATCCCCGGTCGGGCGAAGACCTTCTCGACCAGGACCGTGCCGCCGAGCAGCGTCCCGGTCAGCCAGCCGGACAGGGTCAGCAGCGGAATCGCCGCGTGCCGGAACGCGTGCCGGATCCGCACCGCGGTCCGGCTCAGGCCGCGGGCTCGCGCGGTGACCACGAACGGCTCGGCCAGGGCCGTCTCCAGACCCTCGCGCAACACCTGGGCCAACACGCCGGCGATCGGCAGCGCGAGTGTCACGGCCGGCAGGACGAGGGTCTCGATGCCCTCGGACCCGGCCACCGGGAACCACTGCAACCGAAACGAGAACACTGTGAGCAGGACGATCCCGAGCCAGAAGGAAGGTGTCGACACCGCGACCAACTCCCACGCACCGAAGGCCGATCGCAGCACCGACCGGCGCCCGGCGGTGGCCAGCGCGGAGACGACCGCGATCACCACCGCCAGGGCCAGTGCGGCCAGCGCGAGTTCGGCGGTCGGCCGGAACTGCTCGCCGATCAGCGCCGACACCGGCTGCTGGAGCTGATAGGACTCGCCGAGCCGGCCGTGCAGCAGTTCGCTCAGATAGTGCAGGTATTGGCTGAACACCGGGTCGTCGAAGCCGTAGTCCGCGCGGATCTGCGACCGCACGGCGGGCGACGCGGTGGTCTGCGGGCCCAACAGCGTGGCCACCGGATCACCGGGGATCAGCTTGAGACCCGCGAACGCGAGCGTCGCCGCGCCCAGCAGGACCGACGCGGTCGCGAGCACCCGCGCGCCGATCGCGCGCAACACCCGGGCCCAACGCGGCGCCTCGGCCGGTGCGGGCGCCGGGCGCGTCGCGAGCGACGCGCCCGGTTCGGCGGAGGTCATCGCCGCGTGCTCCACACGTCGTAGAACAGCGGCCACGCGTTCGGGTCCAGACGCAACCCGTTGATCTGCTTGGCCGCCGCGAACAGCGTGGTGGCGGAGTACAGCGGGACCACCGCGGCGTGCTCGATCACCCACGCCTGGGTCTTGGCGTACAAGGCGTCACGCCCGGCCCGATCCGGCGTCGCCGCCGCGGCGTTCGTCCACTCGTCGATCTGCGGATTGCTCAGCCAGGCCGCGTTCTGGCCGCCGGCGCTGGGGAGGTTCGCCGAGTTGAAGTACAGCCGCAGCACGTCCGGCTCGAACCGGGCCCAGCTCATGTCGAGCAGGTCGTACTTGCCGGAGTACGCGTTCGTGGTGAACGCCCCCAGGTCCAGGGCCGGGCGCTGGACCTCCACGCCGATCTTCTTGAGGTCGGACTGCACGGCCTGGGCCAGGATGTCGCGCTGCTCGCGAACCGCCGCCGGCGCGTTCGGCCACTGCACGCTCAACCGCTTGCCGTCCTTGGTGCGGTAGCCGTCCCCGTCGCGTGCGGTCCACCCGGCCTCGTCGAGGAGGCGGCCGGCGAGCGCCGGGTCGTACGGCCAGGTGTTCTCCAGCGACTTGTCGTAGGACGGCGTGGCCGGCCCCAGCGGGCCCCACGCCCGCCGGTACTGGTCGAAGTAGATGGACTGGACGTTCGGCCCGATGTTGATCCCGCGCTGCACGGCCCTGCGGACGCGTTCGTCGTCGAACGGTGCGCGCGTGGTGTTCAGGAACAGGCTGTACACCGCGCCGGCGAAGTCGTGCCGCAGCACCCGGACGTCCGAACGCCCCTCCAGGCCCTTGACGTTGACCGGCGGGATCGAACCCGCGATGTCGACCTGGCCGCTGGAGAAGGCGCCCACTCGGACCGAGTCCTCGGGGAGGAAGCGGAACGTGAGCCGGTCCAGATGGGCCGCGCCCTGGTGCTTGGCGCCGGCCGGGGCCCAGTTGTACGTCGGGTTGTTCTCCAGGACCAGGTTCTGGCCCCTGGTGTGCGACGCGAACTTGAACGGGCCGGTGCCCACCAACTGCGGTCCGCCCGCGCAGAGCTTGTCCGCGTTGGCGGCGAGCGCCTGGGGCGAGTAGAACCCGAGATAGGCGGTGCTCGCCGCTTGCAGGAACGGTGCGAACGGCTTCGAGAAGGACACCTTGACGGTGGCCGGGTCGAGTACCTCGGTGCCGGTGTAGGGGCCGAGCAGGCTCGCCGCGTACTGCGACTTCGTGGTCTTGGCGGCGATGCGGTCGAAGTTGACCTTGACCGCCGTCGCGTCGAACGAGGTCCCGTCGGTGAACTTGACGTCGGTGCGCAGCTTGAAGGTATAGCTGCGCAGATCGGGTGCGGTCTCCCAGGAAGTGGCCAACCAGGGCTGGAAGTTGCCCTGCTCGTCCTCGGAGATCAGCGAGTCGAAGACGTTCCGCTGGATCGACGCGGTGATGTCCTGCGGACTCACGTGAATGTCGAAGCAGGTCGGCTCGGTGTTGATCGCGATGGTCGCCGACCCACCCTTCACCGGGGGCCCGGCCGCGTCTTCGGCGGACGCCTTGTCGGTCTTCGTGGTCGACGTACACGCGGACAGGACGAACGCGGCGGCTAGTGCCGCACCGACGATTCCGGGTAGGCGTGGTCGGACAACGCGCATGCTGGGTCCTGTCGAGAGTCGGGGAACGGGGAGACGCGCAGGGCAGAGCGACCCTGCGGGGCACAACGAGGAAAGTAGCCGCGACTCCGGGGCGCGGAGCACCCCTAACGGACCCCTAGACACCCTTCGGAATAAGCGGGCGATCGGGAGATTGACGAAGATTGCCCCGACTGCGAGGCATATGCGCCCGCAGGTCCCGGCATATCGGCACGTACGGCGCGTCCGGGCCCGGTCTTTCTTTCGCGGGGCCTTCGTGTTGACGCGGCGCGAGCGGATTTCTAGACTGCCGAACAGCTATCGAGTAAAAGTCCGGACCTTCAGACTCAGAGCTTTCTACTTCTTCGGAGTTGGCCGTGCAGGGGACCCATAGCGCGGGCGCGTCGCGACTCGCCCTGGTGTCCCGCCTCGACGTCGACCTCGCGCGCATGTCCAGCGGACTGTGTCGCTGAATCGATCGTCGTAGGGATCGTTCACCGGGTATGTGCCCGTGTTGCCCGGATTCGGGCACGCGCGGACGCCGTACCCGGGTATCCGGCCAGGATCGGATCGATCCCGCTCCGTTTCCGAGGTCTCCTCGGGCCCGCCGACCCGTTCGGCGATCCCGACGCCCCGGACTCCCGAAATCGCGCGTTCCGGTTGTTTCGCATCGTGGATATCTTGCCGCGGCTCGATCCGGACGCGGTGTGCGCGTGGGGGAATGTTAATAAGAGTTAATAGCGAATTCAACATGCGGAAACGCATTGATTTCCGCCGGGGGAGTGGCACGTGTTTTTCGTGGGTCGAACCGAGGAACTGAGCCGACTGGACACCATGCGGGCCCGCTGCGCGAACGGGATCGGGGGCGTGACGACCGTGTGCGGACCCGTGGCCGTCGGCAAGACCGCGCTCCTGCACGCGTTCGGCGACCGCGCTGCCGACGACGGCGCGCTCTTCCTGCGGGCCGTGGGGACCCCGATGGAACAGGACTTCCCACTCGGCGTGGTCCGCCAGCTGCTCCAGCCGGTACCCCTCGACGAGGACGACGCCGACCGAATCGGTCGACTCCTGGACGACGGCGCGTACACCGCCGCGTTCGGCGCGACCGACGCGCTCGGCCCGACCACCGTCCGCGCGGTGCACGAACTGTGCGCCGTGATACTGGCGTTGGCCGCGGATCGACCCGTCGTGGTGGTGGTGGACGACATCCAGCACGCAGACCCGGTCTCGCTGCAATTCCTGGCCCACCTGATCCGCCGGATCCGCACCGCCCCCGTGCTCGTCCTGCTCGGTGAACGCGAGCACGCGGCCGCCCCCTCCCCGGCCTTCGCGGCATTCTCCGCCGACGTCGAACGCCAGCCCCACCACCAGCGGATGCGGCTCGGCCTGCTGGCCCGCGGGGCGGTCACCGCACTGCTGGCCGACTCGCTCGGCGCCACCGCGGCCAACCGGCTCACCGCCGACGTGTACGAACTCAGCGGCGGAAACCCCCTGCTGATCAAGGCCTTACTGGAGGATCTGGGCCCCGCCGCACGCGCCGATTCGGCCCGGCGTCCGCTGCGACCCACCGTCGCCGACGCGTACTGCCGCGCCGTCGTGGGTTGCCTGTACCGCCTGGACCCCGCGACCGTGGACGTCGCGCGCGGCCTGGCCGTGCTGGGCGAGTCGGAGACCACCGAGGGCCTGGCCGAACTGCTCGAACTCGAACCCGCGACCGCGACCCGCGCGGCCCGCACGCTCAACGACGCGGGCCTGGTCGCCTGCGGCCGTTTCCGGGACACGCGAGCCCGGTTGGCGGTGCTCGACACGATGACGCGCCCCGACCGCGAGCGCGCGCACGGCCGGGCGGCCACGCTGCTGCACATCGACGGCGCGGCGGCCGAGTCGGTCGCCAAACACCTCGCCGGCGCGGGGGAGTTCCGCGCGCCGTGGGCGGTGCGGACGCTGCGCGACGCCGCCGAGGCGGTGGTCGCCGAAGGAGACCTTCGACTGGCCGTCGACTACCTCAAGCTCGCCGAGCGGATCGCGCCCGACGAGTGCTCGCGCGTGTCGATCAAGGCGTTCCTGATCGGCCTGGAGTGGTTGGTCAACCCGGCCGCCGCCGCGCGGCACGTGCCGTGGTTGGCCGCCGCGGTCCGGGACGGCCGGCTCACCGGCCGGGACGCGCTGGTGTGCGTGCGCTACCTGGCCTGGTACGGACGGCTCGACGAGGCCAAGGCGGTGGTCGAGGCGGGGTGGAAGCCGTGCTCGCCGGGCGAGGAATCCGAGTGGGCGACCGCCGCCGAGGCCCGCGCGGCCCGGGTCTGGCTCAAGTACTGGTATCCGGCCGTGGACGCGACGCCGCCGGGACGGGAGACCCGGGTCTCCCCGCTGCCCGCGACGATCAGCCGGATCGAGGGCCTGGACCTGCTGACCGCGGTGCTCGCGGGACGGCTGCGCGGCGACGAGGTGTCCGACCGGGCGGAGCGGATCCTGCGCGGCTCGCGGCTCGACGACGGCACGGTGGAGTCGCTCACCTCCACGCTCACCGCGCTCGTGTACGCGGACCGGGCCGCCGAGGCCCAGGAATGGTGCGTGGCGCTGATCGACCAGGCGTCCGCACGGCGCAGCCCGATCGCGCACGCCCTGCTGGCCGCCGTACTCGGCGAGATCGCGGTGCGCCAGGGCGACCTGCTCGGCGCCGAGGACAGCGCCAAGACCGCGCTGACCCGGATCCTGCCCGAGGGCTGGGGTGTCGCGGTGGGCGTCCCGCTCGCCGCGCGGATCACCGCCGCGGTGGCTCGCGGCGACCACGAGCAGGCCGCGCGTCACCTGGAACTTCCGGTTCCCGGAGCGATGTTCCATACTCCGTCGGGCCTGCACTACCTGCACGCGTGCGGCCGGTACAACCTCGCCACCGGCCGGGCCGACGCGGCCCTGCACGACTTCATGTCGTGCGGCGAGCTGATGATCGCGTGGGGCATCGACCTGCCGGGCATCGTGCCGTGGCGGGTCGAGGCGGCCCGCGCGCACGTCCAACTCGGCGCGCACGACGCGGCCCGCGCCCTGCTGGAGGAGCAGTTCGAGCGGCTCGGGGCCGAACCGTCGCGCACCCGAGGGCTCGCGCTGGGTGTCCAGGCCGCGACCGTGGAACTTCGGCGCAGGCCCGCGCTGTTGTGGGAGTCGATCCGCGAGCTCCAGGCCTGCGGCGACCGGTTCGAGCTGTCTCTGGTCTTCGCTCAACTGAGCCACGCCTACCGCGAGTTGGGTGACTTCGGGCGGGCCAGACGGGCCGCGGCCCGGGCCTCGCACCTGTCCGAGGTGTGCCAGGCCGAGCCCCCGCGCGCGTTGCTTCGCCCCGACCGGCTCACCGCCGTGCCGGACCGCGACGCCGCGACGACCGAGTTCGCCGAGCCGACGCCGGCACGGGAATCGGTACCGGCCGCCATGTCCGCGATGGTCACCGCGCCGGCCGGCGTGGACGAGCAGCCGGGCGCGGGCCTGAGCGACGCCGAGCGCCGGGTCGCCGCGCTCGCGGCCCAGGGCCAGACCAATCGGGAGATCTCCCGCCGCCTGTTCATCACCGTCAGCACCGTCGAACAGCACCTGACCCGGGTGTATCGCAAGCTCGGGGTGGCCCGCAGGCTGGATCTGCCGCCGTGGCTGGAGGAGGAGATCGCCGGCTGAGCGGGCGGCGATCCGGGGCCGGCGGCGGGGGTGCGAAGGGGGCGGTGCGAGGGCGGTGTGAGGGGGCTTGGAAGGTGTCCGCGAAGGGAGCCGTGAAGGGAGCGGTGAGGGAGCCGCGAGGGGAGCGGTGAGGGAGCCGTGAAGGGTCCGAAACAGGAGCCGTGCGGGGACGGAAACAGGGGCCGTGAGGGGGTCGGCCGGCCGCCCCGATAGGGGCTCTTCGGGGCCCGTCCCCTATGGGGTCGGTAGGGGATCGACAGGGGTTATCGCCCGGGGTTCACCGGACGAATCTTGAAACCGTTCGGCGCATTCGATCGCCGGACGGGATCGGATCGTTCGGCATGAGGGGCGACAACTCCGCGATGATGAGCCACGACAGCACCACCACCAATCGTGAGCAGCACGGCACCGCGATCGCCGTCATCGGAATGGCGTGCCGACTCCCGGGTGCCGCCGATCCGGCCGCCTTCTGGCGGCTGCTGCGCGACGGCACCTCCGCCGTGGGCGAACCGACCCCCGTACGGCGGCGCGGAGCCGAACTTCGGCCCGGCGGATACCTCGACCGGGTCGACGGGTTCGACGCCGCGTTCTTCGGGATCTCGCCGCGCGAGGCCGACGCGATGGACCCGCACCAGCGGCTCGTCCTCGAACTCGGGTGGGAGGCCGCCGAAGACGCCGGTCTCCTGCCCGAATCCCTGGCCGGCACCCGGGCCGGCGTGTTCGTCGGCGCGATTTCGAACGACTGGTCCACGGTGGTGCACCGGCACGGGACGGACGCGGTCACCCGGCACACGTTCACCGGCGTCGCGCGCGGCCTGGTCGCCAACCGGCTGTCCTGGGCGCTCGACCTGAACGGCCCGAGCCTGACCGTCGACACCGCGCAGTCCTCCTCCCTGGTCGCGGTCCACCTGGCCTGCGAGAGCCTGCGCAGCGGCGAGTCCACGCTGGCGTTCGCCGGCGGTGTGCACCTCAACCTCGCCGCCGAGAGCACCGTGGGCGCGGAGCGCTTCGGCGGCCTGTCGCCCGACCACCGCTCGTTCACCTTCGACGCGCGTGCCAACGGCTTCGTGCGCGGCGAGGGCGGCGGTGTCGTGCTGCTCAAGCCGCTCGCCGCCGCGCTCGCCGACGGCGACCCGATCCACGCCGTGATCCATGGCAGCGCGGTGACCAGCGACGGCGACACCGACGGGCTCACCGTGCCCGACGCCGACGCCCAGGCGGACGCGCTGCGCCGGGCCGCCGACGCGGCGGGCATCGCCCCCGCGCGGATCCAGTACGTCGAACTGCACGGCACCGGCACCCGGGTCGGCGACCCGATCGAGGCCGCGGCCCTGGGGGCCGCCTTCGGCGCCGGTCGGACCGGGGCCGACCGGCTCGCGGTCGGCTCGGCGAAGACCAACGTCGGCCACCTGGAGGGCGCGTCGGGGATCGTCGGGCTGCTCAAGACGGTGCTCGGCATCCGCCGGCGCATGCTGCCGGCCAGCCTCAATTACGCGACACCCAACCCGGCGATCGACCTCGACGCGGCCGGCCTTCGGGTCCAGGACGCGGCCGGACCGTGGCCGGACCCGGACGCACCGCTGTTCGCCGGGGTCAGCTCGTTCGGCATGGGCGGGACCAACTGCCACGTGGTGCTCGGCGAGCCGCCGGCCGCGCCGACCGAAGACCCGGCCGAAGACCCGGCCGAGTCGGGCGTGTTCGGCGACCCGGCGGTGCTGCCGTGGCCGATCTCGGCACGCGACTCCGAGGCGCTGCGCGGGCAGGCCGGTCGGCTGCACGCCGCGGTGACGGAAGCGGCGGCGGAGGCGGAGACGGAAGCAGCGGCGGAGACGGGAACGGGAACGCAGGCCGGACCGGTCGCGCCCGACGACGTGGCGCTGACGCTCGCGGTCGGCCGTACCGCCTTCGAGCACCGAGCCGTGGTCATCGGCGCCGGCCTCGCCGAACTCGCCGACGGAACGGCCGCGTTGGCCGTGGGTCTGCCGAGCGGTGCCGCCGTGACCGGCACCGCGCGCCCGCACACCTCCACCGTGTTCGTCTTTCCCGGCCAGGGCTCGCAGTGGGCCGGCATGGCCGCCGAACTCCTCGACACCTCACCGGTGTTCGCCGCGCACCTGGACGCGTGCGCCGCGGCGCTCGCCCCGCACGTGGACTGGTCGCCGCGGGACGTCCTGCGGGATGCCCCCGGGGCGCCCTCGCTCGACCGCGTGGACGTCGTGCAGCCCGTGCTGTTCGCCGTGATGGTCTCGCTGGCCCGACTCTGGGAGGCGTTCGGAGTCCGACCCGACGCGGTGATCGGCCACTCGCAGGGGGAGATCGCCGCCGCGCACATCGCCGGCGCGCTGACCCTGGAGGACGCCGCACTGCTCGTCGCGCGGCGCAGCCGGCTCCTGGTCGGGCTCGCGCCGGGCGGCGGGATGGCCTCGATCCCGCGTCCCGCAGACGAGGTGCGGACCGCGATCGGCGACCGCGTCGACCGACTGGGCATCGCGGCCGTCAACGGGCCCGCGTCCACGGTCGTATCCGGCGACCGGGAGGCGCTCGACGCGCTGCTCGCCGAGTACACCGCCGCCGGCGTGGATGTGCGCGCCATCCCGGTGGACTACGCCTCGCACTCGCCGCACGTCGAACCGCTCCGCGCGGAGCTGGCCCGCGAGTTGGCCGGCATCGTCGCGGTCGACAGCGACATCGCGTTCTACTCGACCGTCACCGGCGGCCTGTTGGAGACCGCCGGACTGGACGCCGACTACTGGTTCCGCAACCTGCGCGGCACTGTGCGCTTCGACGACGCGGTGCGCGCCGCGCTCGCCTCCGGCCGGCGCACGTTCGTCGAGGCCAGCCCGCACCCCGTGCTGACCATGGGCCTGCGGCAGATCCTGGACGCGGACGAGAGCGCGGCCGACGACGCGCTGACCGTGGGCACGCTGCGCCGGGGCGACGGCGGTCCGCGCCGGGTGTTGACCTCGGTGGCCCAGGCGTTCGTACACGGCACGCCCGTCGACTGGACGGCCGCGCTGCCGGCCGGGGCGCGGCGAGCCGACCTGCCCACGTACGCGTTCCTGCGCACGCCGCACTGGATCGCCGAGCCGACCACCACCGGAACCGCCCAAGCCACCGCGGCCGCCACGGAGCCCGACCCTGCGTCGATTCCCGACGCCGCGTCGATTCCCGTCGAGGCGGTGGGCACGACCGCCCCCGACCCGCTCGTCCTGGTCCGGGCCACCGCCGCCGCCGTGCTCGGCCACGCCGGACCGGCCGCCGTCGACCCCGACCGCACGTTCAAGGACCTGGGCTTCGACTCGGTCGGTGCCCTGGAGTTCCGCGACCGGCTCGCCGCCGCGAGCGGGACCCGCCTGTCCTCGGCGCTGACCTTCGACCACCCGACCCCCCGGGCCGTCGCCCGCCACCTCGCGCACCGCACGGCCGGCACCGTGCCCGCGGATGGCGGACGGTCCGGGGCCGCCCCGGCGCCGGCCGCGTCCGACGACGACCCGATCGTGATCGTCGCGGCCGGCGGCCGGTGGCCCGGCGGCGCGGACACCCCCGAGGCGCTGTGGGACCTGGTCGCCGCCGGGACCGACGCGATCGGGCCGTTCCCCACCAACCGCGGCTGGGACCTCGACGCGCTGTACGACCCCGAGCTCGGCCGGCCCGGCACCTCCTACGTCCGCGCGGGCGGATTCCTTTACGAGGCCGACGCGTTCGACCCCGGCTTCTTCGGGATCAGCCCGCGCGAGGCGGCCGCGATGGACCCGCAGCAGCGCCTGCTCCTGGAGACCGCGTGGGAGGTCGTCGAACGGGCCGGGATCGCGCCGAACACCCTGCGCGGCACCCGGGCGGGCGTCTTCGTCGGCACCATGCCGCAGGACTACGGGCCGCGCCTGCACGAGGCACCCGAGGGCTACGAGGGCCACCTGCTCACCGGCAGCCTGAGCAGCGTCGCGTCCGGACGACTCGCGTACACCCTCGGCCTCGAAGGCCCGGCGGTCACCATCGACACCGCGTGCTCGTCGTCGCTGGTCGCACTGCACCTCGCGGCCCGGGCACTGCGGGCGGGCGAGTGCACGCTCGCGCTCGCCGGCGGCGTCACGGTGATGTCCACGCCCGGCATGTTCACCGAGTTCAGCCGGCAGCGCGGCCTGGCCCCGGACGGCCGCTGCAAGCCGTTCTCGGACGCCGCCGACGGCACCGCGTGGGCCGAGGGCGCCGCGCTCGTGCTGCTCGAACGACGCTCCGACGCGCGCCGGCTCGGCCACCCCGTACTCGCCGTCGTGCGCGGCAGCGCGGTCAACCAGGACGGCGCGAGCAACGGCCTGACCGCGCCCAACGGCCCGGCCCAGCAGCGGGTGATCCGCCAGGCGCTCGCGGACGCCCGGCTGGAGCCTGCCGACGTGGACGCCGTCGAGGCACACGGCACCGGCACCACGCTCGGCGACCCGATCGAGGCCGAGGCGCTGCTGGCCACCTACGGCGTCGACCGCCCGGCGGAGCGGCCGCTGTTGGTCGGATCGGTCAAGTCCAACCTCGGGCACACCCAGGCCGCCGCCGGCGTGACCGGCGTGATCACGCTGATCGAGGCGATGCGGCACGGCGTCCTGCCCAGGACCCTGCACCTGGACACGCCCTCGCGGCACGTGGATTGGGCCTGCGGCGGAATCGCCGTGCTCGACGCGGAGACCGCCTGGCCCGCGGCGGACCGACCGCGCCGCGCGGCGGTGTCCTCGTTCGGGATCAGCGGCACCAATGCCCACGTGATCCTCGAACAGCCGCCGATCGAGGACGAGTCGCCCACCGGCACCGACCACGCCGGCCCCTGGCTGCTGTCCGCCGTGAGCGACGACGCCCTGCACGCCCAGGCCGTCCGCCTGAGCGAGCACGTCGCCGACCGCCCGGACGTCGCGCTCGGCGACCTGGGGTTCGCGCTCGCCACGTCCCGAAGCGCCTTCGCGCACCGCGCGGTGGTCACCGGAGCCGGCCGCGACGACCTGCTGCGCGGCCTGGCGGCCCTGGCCGACGGCGGCGCCGCCGCCAATCTCGTCGAGGGCGCGGTCCGACCCGCCGGGCCGCTCGCCGTGTTGTTCAGCGGCCAGGGCAGTCAGCGCGCCGGGATGGGCCGCGAACTGTACGCGGCCGAGCCCGTGTTCGCCGCCGCGCTGGACGCCGCGCTGAAGCACCTGGACGCCGGCCTCGACCGGCCCCTGCGCGACCTGCTGTTCGCCGAGCCCGGCAGCGCCGAGGCCGCGCTGCTGGACGCGACCGAGTACACCCAGCCCGCCCTGTTCGCGGTCGAGACCGCGCTGTACCGGCTGGCCGAGTCGTACGGAATCGTGGCCGATCACCTGATCGGCCACTCCATCGGCGAACTGACGGCGGCTCACGTCGCGGGCGTGCTCACCCTCGCCGACGCCGCGAAGCTCGTCGTCGCGCGCGGCCGACTGATGGGCGGCCTGCCCGCGACCGGCGCGATGATCGCGCTCCAGGGCACCGAGGACGAGATCGCCGCGCTGGTCGCGGGCCACGAGGCGCACGTGGGGATCGCGGCCGTGAACGGGCCCGACTCGGTGGTGATCTCGGGGACCGCCGAGATCGTCGTCGCGCTCGCCGAGACCTGGCGCGACGCCGGCCGCAAGACCAAGCGACTCCAGGTCAGCCACGCGTTCCACTCGCCGCACATGGACGCCGTGCTCGACGAGTTCCGGGCGATCGCGGCCGGCCTGAGCTTCGCCGAGCCGCGCATTCCGGTCATCTCCAACCTCACCGGCGAGATCGCGACCGCCGCCGAACTGGCCGACCCGCACTACTGGGTTCGGCACATCCGCGAGGCGGTGCGCTTCCGGGACGGGATCGAACGCCTGGCCGCGCTCGGCACCACCACCTACCTCGAACTCGGTCCCGACGCCGTACTCACCGCACTCGCGCACGCGACCCTGAGCGAAGCCGCGCCCGTCGTGGTGTCCGCGCTGCGCGGCGACCGGCCCGAGGCCCGCACGTTCACCCAGGCGCTGGCCCGGCTGCACGTGAGCGGCACCCCGATCGACTGGACCCGCGCGTGGGCCGGTCGCGACGTGCGCCGTGCGGACCTGCCTACCTACGCGTTCCAGCGCCGCCGACACTGGCTGGACGCGCCCGCTCACGGCGCCGACCTCGCCGGGTCCGGGATCGACGAGAGCGACCACCCGCTGCTCGGCGCGGCGGTGGAACGCGCGGACGGCTCGGGCCTGCTCTGGACCGGCCTGATGTCCACCCGCACCCATCCGTGGCTCGCCGACCACGCCGTACACGGCACGGTCCTGCTGCCGGGGACCGCGTTCGTGGACCTCGCGCTGTACGCCGCGGAACGGGCCGGCGCGGGCGGCATCGGCGAACTCGTCCTGGCCGCACCACTGGTGCTCGCGGAGGACGAGCCGGTCCGGATCGAACTCGCGGTGGGCGCCGAGGACCCCGACGGCACGCGCGCGGTGACCGTGTACTCGCGCGGGCCCCGGGCGGCGGACTGGACCCGGCACGCGGCCGGACACCTGGCCGCGCCCGATACCTCCGACTCCGCCGCCCCCGGCCGGGCCGCCGACGCCTGGCCCCCGCCCGGCGCGAGCGCGATCGACGTCGACGACCTGTACGACCGGCTCACCGAACTCGGCTACGACTACGGCCCCGCCTTCCAGGGCCTGACCGCCGCGTGGCGGCACGGCGACGACCTGCTCGCCGAGGTCGCGCTGCCGGACGAGGCGCAGGACGCCGGCCACCGGGTCCATCCCGCGCTGCTCGACGCCGCGCTGCACGCCGTGGTCGGCCTGCTGCCCGGCACCGACCCCGCGGCGCCCACCCGCCTGCCGTTCTCGTGGAACGGCGTGACCGCGCACAGCTCCGGAGCCCGTGAACTGCGGGTGCGGATCGCCCCGATCGGCGCCGACGCTGTCGCGCTCACCGCGACCGAGGCCGACGGGACACCGGTCGTGTCGATCGATCGGCTGAGCCTGCGCGCGGCGCCGGCCGCCCGCTTCGCGGGCCGCACCGCCCCGGCGGAGGACGCGTGGTTCCGGGTGGACTGGAGCACCGTCCAGGACCCGAAGGACGCCACCGAGCACCTCGGTTGGGTCGTCATCGGCGACGCCGACGCCGACCCGCTCGGGCTCGGCACACATTCGGTGCCGTTCGACCGGCCGGTCGGCTACCACCGCGACCTGGCCGCGCTCGGCGCGGCCCTGACCGCCGGGGCCGAGCCGCCCGCCCACGTCCTGGTGCCCTTCGTACCGCCGGCCGGCTCGACGCCGACGGTCGCCGGCACCCACGAGGTCACCGCCCGCGCGGTGGCACTGCTTCGGGAGTGGCTGGGCGACGCCCGATTCGGCGACGCCGAACTCGTCCTGGTCACCCGCGAGGCGATCGCCACGCACGCCGGCGAGGACGTCCGCGACCTCACCTCCGCGGGGCTGTGGGGCCTGGTCCGCGCGGCGGCCGCCGAACACCCCGGTCGGCTGCGGATCCTCGACCTCGACGCACACGCCGACTCGGCCGCCGCCGTCACCGCGGCACTGGCCACCCGGGAGCCGCAACTGGCCTTGCGTGGAGGGGAGATCCAGGTGCCGCGGCTCACCCGAATACGTCCCGAGGACGTCCTCGAAGCCCCGGCCGCGCCCGCGCCGTGGCGGCTCGACGTCACCGTGCCCGGCAGCATCGACAACGTCGCACTGCTGCCCGCGCCCGAGGCCGCGGCGGCGCTCGCGGCCGGCGAGGTGCGGATCGCCGTGCGGGCCGCCGGGCTGAACTTCCGGGACGTGCTGATCGCGCTCGGCGTCTACCCCGGGGCCGCTCGGATCGGCGCCGAGGGCGCGGGCGTGGTCGTCGAGATCGGCTCCGACGTCACCGAACTCACGGTCGGGGACCGGGTGATGGGACTGCTGCCCGGCGTCCTCGGATCACACGCGGTGGTCGACCACCGAATGCTCACCGCGATCCCGGCCGGCTGGACGTACGCGCAGGCGGCCACCGTTCCCGTGGCCTTCCTCACCGCCTACCACGGCCTCGTCGAACTGGCCGGGCTGCGGCGCGGCGAGTCGGTGCTGGTGCACGCCGCGACCGGCGGGGTCGGCACGGCCGCGGTCCAGCTCGGTCGGCACTGGGGCGCCGACGTGTACGGCACCGCCAGTCCCGCCAAGTGGCCCACGCTGCGCGCGCAGGGCCTCGCCGACGACCGGATCGCCTCCTCGCGCAACCTCGACTTCGAGGGCCTGTTCCGGATCGCCACCCTCGAACGCGGCATCGACGTCGTGCTCAACTCGCTCGCCCGCGAGTTCACCGACGCGTCACTGCGACTGCTCGCGCCCGCCGGCCGGTTCGTCGAAATGGGCAAGACCGACCTGCGCGACGCGGCCGCCGTTTCGACCGCTCACCCGGGTGTCGACTACCGGGCCTTCGACCTGCTGACCCTGGAACCCGCGCACATCGGGCGGATGTTGGCCGTGCTCGCGCCGCTGTTCGCCGACGGCACGCTCACCCCGCTGCCGGTCACCGCGTGGGACATCCGGTACGGCGTACAGGCCCTGCGGCACCTCGGGCAGGCCCGGCACACCGGGAAGCTCGTGCTCACCATCCCGCCCGCGCACGGCGCGGTGGACCCGACCGGCACGGTCCTGATCACCGGCGGCACCGGCGCCCTCGGCGCCCTCGCGGCCCGGCGCCTGATCACCCGGCACGGCGCCCGACACGTACTGCTGGTCGGACGGACCGGCCCGGCCGCCCCCGGCGCCGCCGAACTGCGTGCCGAACTGGCCCGGCTGGGCGCCTCGGTCCGCGTCGAGGCGTGCGACGTCGCCGACCCGACCGCGCTCGCCGAGCTGCTGGCCACGATCACGACCGAGCACCCGCTCACGGCCGTCGTGCACACCGCCGGCGTCGTCGCGGACGGCGCGCTCACCACGACGGACCCGGACCGGCTTCGAGCGGTGCTGCGGCCCAAGGTGGACGCCGCCTGGAACCTGCACACCCTCACCGCCGACCTGGACCTGTCCGCGTTCGTGCTCTACTCGTCGGCCGTCGGCGTGCTCGGCAACCCCGGCCAGTCGGCCTACGCCGCCGCCAACACCTTCCTGGACGCACTCGCCCAACACCGGCACAGCCACGGGCTCGCCGCGACCTCGATCGCGTGGGGCCACTGGGCCGAGGCCGGCGGACTGGCCGCGCACCTGACCGAGGTGGACCGGCGCCGGATGGCCGGCAGCGGCCTGGCCCCGATGAGCACCGAGACCGGGCTCGAGCTCCTGGACCGCGCGCTGGACACGCCGCTGCCGACACCGGTGGCGGCCCGCGTGGACACGAGCGCACTGCGCCCGGAGGCGGCGATCGAACTCCTCGGTGGCCTGGCCCGCGCGGCCACCGCCGGCCGCGTACCCGCACAGCGCACTTCCGCACGTGCCGGTTCCGGCCGAAAGGCCGCCGCCGTCGGCGTGCGGGAGCGGCTCGCCGGCCGCCCGGCCGACGAGCAGTACCGCGAACTCCTGCTGTTCGTACGACTCACCGCCGCCGCGATCCTCGGCCACGACGGAGCGGACGCGATCAAGCCCGAACGGGGCTTCCTGGAAGCCGAGTTCGATTCCCTCGGCGCGATCGAGCTGCGCAACCGGATCAACGCCGGCACCGGTCTCGACCTGCCCTCCACGCTGGTCTTCGACCACCCCACCCCGGTCGCCCTGGCCGGCCACCTGCGGGACCGGCTGTTCGCCGACGCAGCCGTACCTGGCACCGGCCCGCTGTTGGCCGAACTCGACCGGTGGCAGGCGTCGTTGGCCGACCTGCTCGCCGACGGCCACGTCCCGGACGAGGAGTTCCGGGCGGGCGTGATCGCCCGACTGCACGGGCTCCTGGGCCGGTTCGGTGCCGATGTACCGGGCGATTCGGGCCTGGACGTCGTCGAGCAGCTCGGCGCGGCGACCGACGACGAGCTCTTCGACTTCATCGACAACGAGCTCGGCATCTCCTGACATGACGACCGACCCGGCGACCGATCCGACCACCGAAACGGCCCGCCGGGCACCCACGACGAGCTCGACGACCGCGCCGAACCCGCCGCACGGAAAAGGCTGATACCCCATGGCGAACGAAGAGAAGCTGCGTGACTACCTCACCCGGGTGACCGCCGACCTGCACCAGGCCCGGCGTCGGCTGCGCGAGAACGAGGAAGCCAGGAGCGAGCCGATCGCCGTGGTCGGAATCGGCTGCCGACTGCCCGGCGGCGTGCACTCCGCCGCCGACCTGTGGCGCCTGGTCGACGAGGGCCGCGACGCGGTCGGCGGCTTCCCCGCCGACCGCGGCTGGGACCTGGACGGGTTGTACGACGCGGACCCGGACGCGGTCGGCAAGACCTATACGCGGCAGGGCGGATTCCTCCACGACGCCGGGGAGTTCGACGCGGCCTTCTTCGGCGTCTCGCCGCGCGAGGCGCTCGCCGCCGATCCGCAGCAGCGGCTGCTCCTGGAGACCGCGTGGGAGGCGCTGGAGGACGCCGGGATCGACCCGACGTCGGTTCGCGGCTCGGCCACCGGCGTCTTCGCGGGGGTGATCGCGCAGGAGTACACGCCGCGCCTGTACAAGACCACGCCGGACCGAGTCGACGGCTACGTCCTGACCGGCAGCACGACGAGCGTCGCGTCCGGCCGGATCTCCTACACGTTCGGCTTCGAGGGCCCGGCCGTGACCGTGGACACCGCCTGCTCGTCGTCCCTGGTGGCCATGCACCTGGCCGCCCAGTCGCTGCGCTCCGGCGAGTGCGATCTCGCGCTCGCGGGCGGTGCCACGGTGATGGCCTCGCCGGGGATGTTCGTCGAGTTCTCCCGCCAGCGCGGGTTGTCGGCGGACGGACGCTGCAAGGCGTTCGCGGGTGCGGCGGACGGTACGGGCTGGGCCGAAGGGGTCGGACTGCTGGTCCTGGAGCGGCTCTCCGACGCGCGCAAGGCCGGGCACCGGGTGCTCGCCGTGCTCCGGGGCAGCGCGGTCAACCAGGACGGCACGAGCAGCCAGCTCACCGCGCCGAACGGGCCGTCCCAGCAGCGGGTGATCCGGCAGGCGCTCGCCAACGCGGGCCTGACCACCGCGGATGTGGACGTGGTCGAGGCGCACGGCACGGGCACCCGACTCGGCGACCCGATCGAGGCACAGGCCCTGCTCGCGACCTACGGCCGGGACCGACCGGCCGATCGGCCGCTGTGGCTGGGCTCGTTGAAGTCCAACATCGGGCACGCGCAGGCGGCCGCCGGCGTGGCCGGTGTGATCAAGATGGTCGAGGCGCTGCGGCATGGCGTGCTCCCGAGGACGTTGCACGTGGACGAGCCGACCACGCACGTGGACTGGTCCTCGGGCGGAGTACGGCTGCTGACGGAGGCTCGGCCCTGGCCGACCGGGGCGGGCCCGCGCCGGGCCGCGGTGTCGGCGTTCGGGGTGAGCGGGACCAACGCGCACGTGATCCTCGAACTCCCGGAGGACGAGGGCGCACCCGAACCCCAGTCGGCCCAGGCGCCGGCTCCGGAGCCGGCCTCGATCCCGTGGGTCCTCTCCGCCAAGTCGCCGGAGGCGCTGCGGGCGCAGGCGAGCCGGCTGGAAGCCGCGTTGGAGCCGGGGGTACGCGCCGGTGACATCGGCCACTCGCTGGTGTCATCGCGCTCGGTGTTCGGCGAGCGGGCGGTCGTCGTGGGCCCGGATCGAGCCGCCCTGGCCGACGGACTCGGCGCACTGGCGCGCGGTGAATCGGCCGCCGGGGTGGTGACCGGCTCGGCGGACGCGGTCGGCGGGACCGTCTTCGTCTTCCCCGGGCAGGGGTCGCAGTGGGTCGGGATGGCGGCCGAACTGTACAGCCAGGCACCGGTCTTCGCGGCGCGCTTCGACGAGTGCGCGAAGGCCCTGGAGGCGTTCGTGGACTGGTCTCCGGTCGATGTGCTGACGGGTGTGGAGGGTGCGCCTTCGTTGGATCGGGTGGATGTGGTTCAGCCGGTCCTGTGGGCGGTGCTCGTGTCGCTGGCCGAGGTCTGGCGCTCCTACGGGGTCGAGCCGGCCGCGCTGGTCGGCCATTCGCAGGGCGAGATTGCCGCTGCGGTCGTGGCCGGCGGGCTGTCCCTGGAGGACGGGGCCACGGTCGTCGCGCTGCGCAGTCGCGCGATCGTGGCCCTGGCCGGGCGTGGCGGGATGGCGTCGGTGGCGGAGTCGGTCGAGCGGGTGCGTGAGCGGATCGTCGTGTGGGGTGGGCGGGTATCCGTGGCGGCGGTGAATGGTCCGGGGCAGGTGGTGGTGTCCGGGGAGCCGGACGTGTTGGTGGAGTTGGTGGCGGCGGTGTCGGCCGAGGGTGGTCGGGCGCGGTTGATTCCGGTGGATTACGCGTCGCATTCGGCGCAGGTGGAGGAGATTCGGGCGCGGATCGTGGCGGATCTGGCCGGGGTCGTGCCGGTGTCGGGGTCGGTTCCGGTGTGGTCGACGGTGACCGGTGATTGGATCGACACGGCGGCGATGGACGGTGCCTACTGGGCCACGAATCTGCGGGAGACGGTCCGGTTCGAGGAAGCGGTGCGTGGCCTCGCGGCGTCCGGGCACGGCGTGTTCGTGGAGGTCAGCCCGCACCCCGTGCTGACCGCCGCGATCCAGGACACGCTGGAGGACGTCGGCGTCGGCGCATCGGTGGTGGTGGGCACGCTGCGTCGCGACCAGGGCGGATTGGCGCGGCTGCACGCGTCGCTGGCCGAGGCGTTCGTTCGCGGTGTCCCCGTCGCGTGGGCCGCCGCGTTCGAGGACGCCGCCGCGGAGCGGGTGTCGCTGCCGACCTACGCGTTCCAGCGCGAGAGATTCTGGCTGGACACCGGCGAGAACGCCGAACCCGCCGCGGCCGCCGTGGACTCCGCGTTCTGGGACCTGGTCGAGACCGCCGACCCGGCGGGCCTGTCGGCCGCGCTGGGCGATGTCGACGGCGACCTCGCCGAGCCGCTGGGCGCGGTCCTGCCCGCGCTGTCCTCATGGTGGGAGCGTCGCCGCTCCGGCGTCACGACGGACGCGTGGCGGCATCGCATCGTGTGGCGCCCGGTGGCCGGCACGGCCCTCGGACGGCTCACCGGCACGTGGCTGCTGCTCGTTCCCGAAGAGCTCGCGTCGTCCCCGTGGGCGCGGTGGTTCGGTGCCGCGCTGCCGGCGGCGGGCGCGCGTGCGCTTCCGGTCGTGATCGGCCGGGCCGACGGCGATCGCGCGACCCTCGGGGCGCGGTTGGCCGCCGCGGACGGGCCGGTGACGGGTATCGTCTCGCTGCTCGCCTTGGCGGAGGGGTCCGCGCCCGGCCACGACTCGGTGCCGTGGGGTGCCGCCGCGACGGTGGCCCTCGTACAGAGTCTGGACGACGCCGATGTCGTCGCCCCGCTGTGGAACGTGACCAGTGGCGCGGTGTCGGTCGGCGCGGACGATCCGATCCGGATACCGGAGCAGGCGCAGGTGTGGGGCTTCGGCGGCATCGTCGCCGCCGAACTCCCGGACGCCTGGGGCGGGTTGATCGACGTCCCGGCCGAGGTGTCGGACGACGTGTCGGCCGCTCGGCTGGCCGCCGTGCTGTCCGAGGCGGCCGGCGAGACCGAGGTCGCGGTGCGCGGATCGGGCGTGTGGGCACGCAGGTTGGTGCGGGCACCGCAGGGCGCGGAGCCGGATGCCGGGTCGTGGCAGCCGTCGGGGACCGTGCTCGTCACGGGTGGCACCGGTGCGCTGGGCGGACACGTGGCCCGCTGGGTCGCGGCGCGCGGTGCCGAGCACGTCCTGCTGGTGAGCCGGTCGGGCGGCTCCGCTCCCGAGGCCGAGGCGCTCGCCGCCGACGTGGCCGGGTTCGGCGCCCGGGTGTCGTTCGCGGCCTGTGACGTCGGCGATCGGGACGCCTTGGCGGCCGTACTCGCGGGCGTGCCCGCGGAGTTCCCGCTGACGGCCGTCGTGCACGCGGCGGCGGTGTTGGACGACGCGGTGATCGGCGAGCTGACCCTCGATCAGATCGACCGCGTACTGCGGGTCAAGGTGGACGGCGCCCGACACCTCGACGAACTGACCCGCGACCTGGACCTGTCCGCGTTCGTGCTGTTCTCGTCGCTCGCCGGCATCTGCGGCGTGCCCGGTCAGGGCAACTACGCGCCCGGCAACGCCTATCTGGACGCGCTGGCCGGCCGACGCAGGGCCGCGGGGCTCCCCGCCACCGCGATCTCGTGGGGCCACTGGGCCGGCGGCGGGATCGCCGCGCCCGAGGTGGAGGAACGGCTCGGCCGACAGGGCCTGCGGATGCTGGACCCCGACCTCGCCATCCAGGTGCTGGGGCAGGTGCTCGACGCCGGCGACAGCCACCTGACGGTGTGCGACATCGACTGGGACGTGCTGTTCCGCGACCGGCGGGCGCCGCTGGTCACCGAGCTGCTGACCACGAGCGCCCGTGCGACCGCGCCGACCGCGCCGGCGACCGACCCGACCGGATGGGGCGCCCGCCTGGGCGCACTCGCCGAGGCCGATCGGCGCCGGTACCTCGTGGACGTCGTACGGGCCCAGGCCGCCGTCGTCCAGGGGTACGCGTCCGCCGACGCGGTGGAGGCCGGGAAGCCCTTCCGGGACCAGGGGTTCGACTCGCTGACCTCGGTGGAGCTGCGCAATCGGCTCGGCGCGGAGACGGGTCTGCGGTTGCCCGCGACGCTGGTCTTCGACTACCCGACGCCCAACGCGCTGGCCGAGTTCCTGCGCGGCGAACTGCTCGGTGAGGTCGAGGCGCCGATTGGGACCGTCGCCCAGGGCGCCGGAGTGGCCGACGATCCGATCGTGATCGTCGGGATGGCCTGCCGGCTTCCGGGCGGCGTCGCCTCGCCCGCCGACCTGTGGCGGCTCGTCGCGGCAGGCACGGACGCGGTGGGCGAGTTCCCGACCGACCGCGGCTGGGATGTGGAGGGCCTGTACGACCCCGACCCGGACCGGGTCGGCAAGTCGTACACCCGCAAGGGCGCCTTCCTGCCCGACGCGACCGAGTTCGACAGCGGCTTCTTCGGGATCTCGCCGCGCGAGGCGCTCGCGATGGACCCGCAGCAGCGGCTGCTCCTGGAGACCGCGTGGGAGGCGTTCGAGCGCGCCGGGATCAACCCCGACACCCTCGTCGGCAGCCGTACCGGCGTGTTCGCGGGCATGGCGGGCCACGACTACGCGCTCGGCCTGGCCGAGACGCCGCAGGGTCTGGAGGGATATCTGGGCACGGGCAACGCGGGCAGCGTCGCGTCGGGCCGGATCTCCTACTCGTTCGGGTTCGAGGGGCCGGCGGTGACGGTGGACACCGCGTGCTCGTCATCGCTGGTCGCGCTGCACCTCGCGGCGCAGTCGCTGCGCTCGGGCGAGAGTGATCTCGCACTGGCCGGTGGCGTCGCGGTGATGGCCTCACCGGGGATGTTCGTGGAGTTCTCCCGCCAGCGCGGGTTGTCGGTGGACGGGCGCTGCAAGGCGTTCGCGGGTGCGGCGGACGGTACGGGCTGGGCCGAGGGAGTCGGGCTCGTGCTCGTCGAACGGCTTTCGGACGCCCGGCGGTTGGGGCATCGGGTGCTGGCCGTGGTGCGCGGCTCGGCGGTCAATCAGGACGGCGCCTCGAACGGGCTCACCGCGCCGAACGGGCCCTCGCAGCAGCGGGTGATCCGGCAGGCGCTCGCGAACGCGGGTGTGTCGGCGGCGGACGTGGATGTCGTCGAGGCGCACGGGACCGGGACGACGCTGGGCGACCCGATCGAGGCGCAGGCGCTGCTGGCGACCTACGGCCGCGAGCGGGCCGAGGACCGGCCGCTGTGGCTGGGGTCGTTGAAGTCCAACATCGGCCACGCGCAGGCCGCCGCGGGTGTGGCGGGTGTGATCAAGATGGTCGAGGCGTTGCGGCACGGGGTGCTGCCCAAGACGTTGCACGTGGACGAACCCTCGCCGCACGTGGACTGGTCGGCGGGCGGAGTACGGCTGCTGACGGAGGCTCAGCCCTGGCCGGAGGCGGATCGGCCGCGGCGCGCGGCGGTGTCGGCGTTCGGGGTGAGCGGGACCAACGCGCACGTGATCCTCGAACTGCCCGAGACCGCAACCGAGACCGCAACCGAAACCGAGAGCGGGACCGACCCGACGCCGGTGGTGGAGCCCGTCGAGGACGTGCCCACCGTCGTGCCGTGGGTGGTGTCCGGCCGGACGGCGGACGCGCTGCGGGCGCAGGCCGCCCGGGTGCGGGGTGCGCTGGACGCGGCCGACCCGGTGGACGTCGGCTTCTCGCTGGTGACTTCGCGGGCGCTGTTCGCGGAGCGGGCCGTGCTGGTCGGCGCGCCGGAGGGATTGGCGGCCGGACTGGACGCGGTGGCACGGGGCGAGACCGCGGTGGGCGTGGTGTCGGGGACGGCGGAGCCGGTCGGCAAGACGGTGTTCGTGTTCCCGGGGCAGGGGTCGCAGTGGGTCGGGATGGCGGCCGAGCTGTTCGGTCAGTCGCCGGTGTTCGCGTCCCGGTTCGGCGAGTGCGCGAAGGCCCTGGAGGCGTTCGTGGACTGGTCTCCGGTGGACGTGCTGACCGGTGTGGAGGGTGCGCCTTCGTTGGATCGGGTGGATGTGGTCCAGCCGGTGTTGTGGGCGGTGTTGGTGTCGCTCGCGGAGGTGTGGCGGTCGTACGGGGTTGCGCCGGATGCACTGGTCGGCCATTCCCAGGGCGAGATCGCGGCGGCCGTCGTGGCGGGCGGACTGTCGTTGGCGGACGGGGCCCGCGTGGTCGCGCTGCGCAGTCGCGCGATCGTCGCGCTGGCCGGGCGGGGCGGGATGGCGTCGGTGGCGGAGTCGGTCGAGCGGGTGCGTGAGCGGATCGTCGTGTGGGGTGGGCGGGTATCCGTGGCGGCGGTGAATGGTCCGGGGCAGGTGGTGGTGTCCGGGGAGCCGGACGTGTTGGTGGAGTTGGTGGCGGCGGTGTCGGCCGAGGGTGGTCGGGCGCGGTTGATTCCGGTGGATTACGCGTCGCATTCGGCGCAGGTGGAGGAGATTCGGGCGCGGATCGTGGCGGATCTTGCCGGGGTCGTGCCGGTGTCGGGGTCGGTTCCGGTGTGGTCGACGGTGACCGGTGATTGGATCGATACGGCGGCGATGGACGGTGCCTATTGGGCCACGAACCTGCGGGAGACCGTGCGGTTCGAGGAAGCGGTGCGTGGCCTCGCGGCGTCCGGGCACGGCGTGTTCGTCGAGGTCAGCCCGCACCCCGTGCTGACCGCCGCGATCGACGAGACGCTCGACGATGCCGGGGTGGCGAACCCCGTCGTGGTCGGGACGCTACGCCGCGATCAGGGCGGCGCGCAGCGCCTGTACACCTCGCTTGCGGAAGCGTTCGTGCGCGGCGTCGCCGTGGACTGGAGCGCCGCCTTCGCCGCCGGCCGGCCGCGCGTGGTCGAGCTGCCCACGTACCCGTTCGAGCGCAAGCGCTACTGGCTCGAAGCGGGCCCGAAGGCCGGCGCGGCGGCCGACACCGGCTCGGCGGCCTCGATCGACGCGGCCTTCTGGGAGCTCGTCGAGAGCGGCGACCAGGCCGGATTGGCCGAGGCGTTGGGCTCGGAGACGTCGGCGGAATCACTCGGCGCGGTGCTGCCCGCGCTGTCCTCCTGGTGGGACCGGCGACGCTCCGGAGCCGCGCTCGACGCGTGGCGGCACCGCATCGTGTGGCGTCCGGTCGGCGGGACCGCGCCGGGCAGCCTGCGCGGTACGTGGCTGGTGCTGGCTCCCGAGGAGGACGCCGCGGTCGCCTGGGCGGACTTCGTGACCCCGCTGCTCACGGCGGCCGGGGCCCGGGTGGAACGTGTCCCGGTCGCCCGCGATCAGGGTGAACGAGCCGCCTTGCGAGCCCTGCTGACGGGGCGGCAGGGCCCGGTGTCCGGCGTGGTCTCGCTGTTGGCGCTGGCCGAGGGCACGGTGACCGGATTCGACGCGGTGCCGTGGGGCGCGGCGGCGACGGTGGCGCTCGTGCAGGCGATGGACGACGCCGGTGTGGTGGCACCGCTGTGGGCGGTGACCAGTGGCGCGATCCAGGTCGGCGCGGACGATCCGGTGCGGGCGCCCGAGCAGGCCCAGGTGTGGGGCTTCGGCGGAATCGTCGCGGCCGAGAGCCCGCGTTCGTGGGGCGGCCTGATCGACCTGCCGAGCGCGCGGCCGCCCGCCGACGCCGGCGCGTCCGCCTGGGCCCGACTCGTGGCCGTTCTGGCCGGCGCGACGGCCGAGTCGGATGTCGTGGTCCGGGACTCGGGAGTGTGGGGCCGCCGGTTGGTCCGCGCCCCGCTCGGTGCCGCGCGGCCGGCCCGGACGTGGCAGCCTTCCGGCACGGTCCTGGTGACCGGCGGAACGGGCGCCCTCGGTGGGCATGTGGCGCGCTGGGTCGCGGCGCGCGGCGCCGAGCACGTGCTGCTCGTGAGTCGTACGGGTGCGGCGGCGCCGGGAGCTCGGCAGCTCGTCGAGGACGTGACGGCGCTCGGCGCCCGGGTCTCGTTCGCGTCCTGCGACGTGGGCGATCGGGACGCGCTGGCGGCCGTACTGGCCGCCGTGCCGGAGGAGTTCCCGCTGACCGCCGTGCTGCACGCGGCGGCCATCCTGGACGACGCCGTGATCGGTGACCTGACCCTCGATCAGATGCAGCGCGTGTTGCGGGTCAAGGTGGACGGCGCCCGGTACCTGGACGAACTCACCCGGGACGCCGACCTGTCGGCGTTCGTGCTGTTCTCCTCCGTCGCGGGCATCTGCGGCGTCGCCGGGCAGGGCAACTACGCCCCCGGCAACGCCTACCTCGACGCCCTCGCCGCCCGCCGTCGGAGCGCCGGCCGGCCCGCGACCTCGGTGTCCTGGGGCCACTGGGCCGGTGGCGGGATCGCCGCGCCGGAGATCGAGGAGCGGCTCGGCCGCCAGGGTCTGACCATGCTCGACCCCGCGCTCGCGGTCGAGGCGCTCGGGCAGATCCTGGACGCCGACGAGAGCCACCTGACGGTGTGTGACATCGACTGGGACGTGCTGTTCCGCGACCGTCCGCACCCGCTGGTCGCCGAGATCCTGCGCGGCACCGCCCAGGCGGTGTCCACGGAACCGGTCGAGGCACCCGCGAACCGGCTCGCCGCGACGCTCGCGGAGCTCGCCGAGGACGAACGCAAGCCGTACCTCGTGCAGCTCGTCCGCGCGCAGGCGGCGATCGTGCACGGGCACGCGTCCGCCGACGCGGTGGAGGCCGGGAAGCCGTTCCGGGACCAGGGCTTCGACTCCTTGACGGCGGTGGAGCTGCGCAACCGGCTGACCGCCGAGACCGGTCTGCGGCTGCCGGCGACGCTCGTCTTCGACTACCCGACGCCCAACGCGCTGGCCGAGTTCCTGCGCGGCGAACTCGTGCCGGAGGTCGTCGCGACCACCGACACCGTGCTCGCCGAGATCGACCGGCTCGAAGCACTGCTCGGGCACGTCGCCGCGGATGCCGCCGAACACGCGGCGACCGCAGCCCGGTTGGCCGAGGTCGCCGCACGCTGGGCCGCCAACCCGGCGGCCGGCTCCGGCGGCGCGGCCGGCGCGGCCGGCCTCTCCGAACCCGAAGCCGCCGGGATCGCCGACGAGATCGACTCGGCGAGCGACGACGAGCTCATCGAATTCATCGGCAAGCAGTTCGGAATCTCCTGACTTGTCGGCCCATGGGAAAGGCAGAACCACATGAGTGACCAGCAGATCCGCCACCTTCTCAAGCGGCTGACCGTCGAGCTGCACGACACCCAGGAACGGCTCAAGGAGGCACAGAACCCGACGCCCGAACCGATCGCGATCGTCTCGGCCGCGTGCAGGCTCCCCGGCGGGGCCGAGTCGCCCGAGGAGTTGTGGCGGATCATCGCCGAAGGGGTCGACGTCGTCGGCGACTTCCCCGCCGATCGCGGCTGGGACGTCGAGGAACTCTACGATCCGGATCCCGATCGACCCGGGAAGACGTACACCCGCAACGGCGCGTTCCTGCCCGACATCGCGGGGTTCGACGCCGAGTTCTTCGGCATCTCGCCGCGCGAGGCGCTCGCGACCGACCCGCAGCACCGGCTCCTCCTGGAGACCGCGTGGGAGCTGTTCGAGCGGGTGGGCATCGACCCGACCACCCTGGCCGGCAGCCGGACCGGGGTCTTCGCGGGCCTCAACGGGCAGGACTACGCGGCCCGACTGAACGCCGTGCCCGACGAGGTCGGCGGGTACATCGGCAACGGCAACGCGGCCAGCGTCGCGTCCGGGCGGATCGCCTACTCGTTCGGGTTCGAGGGCCCGGCGGTGACGGTGGACACCGCGTGCTCGTCCTCGCTGGTCGCGCTGCACCTCGCGGCACACTCGCTGCGCAGCGGCGAATGCGACCTCGCGCTGGCCGGCGGCGTGACGCTGATGGCGTCGCCGCTGGGGTTCATCGAGTTCTCCCGACAGCGCGGGCTGTCGATCGACGGACGCTGCAAGGCCTTCGCCGGTGCGGCGGACGGGACCGGGTGGTCCGAGGGCACCGGCCTGGTCCTGGTCGAACGGCTCGCCGACGCCCGGCGGTTGGGTCACCGCGTGCTCGCCGTGCTGCGCGGCAGCGCGGTCAACCAGGACGGCGCCTCCAACGGCCTGACCGCGCCCAACGGCCCCTCCCAGCAGCGGGTGATCCGGCAGGCGCTGCGCAACGCGCGGCTCACCGCGGCCGACATCGACGCGGTCGAGGCGCACGGCACGGGAACGACGCTGGGCGACCCGATCGAGGCACAGGCCCTGATCGCGACCTACGGCAAGGATCGGCCCGAGGACCGGCCGCTGTGGATCGGCTCGGCCAAGTCCAACATCGGGCACACCCAGGCCGCCGCCGGCATCGTCGGCGTGATCAAGATGATCGAGGCGATGCGTCACGGCGTCCTGCCCAAGACGCTGCACATCGACGAGCCGACCCCGCACGTGGACTGGTCGGCGGGCGCGGTACGGCTGCTGACGGAGGCTCGGGCCTGGCCCGAGACCGGGGCGCCGCGCCGGGTCGGGATCTCGGCGTTCGGCGCGAGTGGGACGAACGCGCACATCATTTTGGAACAGCTCCTGGAGCAGTCGATCGCGGAGCCGTCGGAGCTGCCGGAGCCGCTTCTGGAGCAGCTTGTCGAGCCACCGGCCGCGGGTGCCGCGGGTGGCGCGGGTGGCGCAGGTGGCGCGGGTGCCGCGGGTGCCGCGGAGGCCCCGACGACAGCCGTGACGAGCGCGGCCCGTCCGGTCGTCGCGCCGTGGATCGTCTCCGGCAAGACGCCCGCCGCGCTCCGCGAGCAGGCGGCTCGGCTCGCGGCCCATGTCCGCGGCGCCGCGGTCAAGGCCGTCGACATCGTGGACGTCGGCTACTCGCTGGCCACCTCCCGGGCGCTGTTCGACGAGCGGGCGGTCGTGGTCGCGGGCGACCCGGCCGGGTTCCTGGCCGGGCTCGACGCGCTCGCCGACGGCGAACCCGCGACGACGGCGGTGCGCGGCACCGCGTCCGGCTCCGGGCCCCTCGCCTACCTGTTCACCGGCCAGGGCAGCCAGCGCGTCGGCATGGGCCGCGAACTCCACGACGCCTTCCCGGTGTTCGCGGCGGCCTTCGACGAGGTCGCCGCCGCGCTGGATCGGGAGCTCGCGGGACACGTCCCGTACCCCCTGCGCGAGGTCGTGTTCGGCGTCGTCGACGATGCCGCCGAGCAGCTGGGCCGGACGGTGTACGCGCAGCCCGCGCTGTTCGCGATCGAGGTCGCGCTGTTTCGCCTGTACGAATCGTGGGGTGTGCGGCCGGACTTCGTGACCGGCCACTCGCTCGGCGAGCTGACCGCCGCGCACGTCGCCGACGTGCTCTCCGTCGACGACGCCGGGACGCTGGTCGCGGCCCGCGCCCGGCTCATGCAGTCGATGCCCGCCACCGGGGCGATGATCGCGATCCAGGCCACCGAGGACGAGGTCACCGCGGCGCTCGCCGGGCACGAGGACGAGGTCGGCATCGCGGCGATCAACGGGCCGCGGGCGATCGTGCTCTCCGGCGACACAGACACGGCCCTCGCGATCGCCGCCGGATTCGCCGAGCGGGGCCGAAAGACCAAGCGGCTGCGGGTGAGTCACGCGTTCCATTCGCCGCTGATGAGCGGCATGTTGGCCGAGTTCGGCCGGATCGCCGGCGCGCTGACCTACCGGGCCCCGCGCATCCCCGTGGTTTCGAATCTGACCGGCCGACCGGCCGGGATCGAGGAGCTCGGCAGCGCCAAGCACTGGGTCGCGCACGTCCGCAACGCCGTTCGGTTCGCGGACGGGATCGGGTACCTCGCGGACGTGGGCGTCGGCACGTATCTCGAACTCGGACCCGACGGCGTCCTGACCGCGATGGCGCAGGACAGCCTGGCCGAGCCGGGAGGCGTCCACGAACAGCCGCTGTTCGCTGCGGCGTTGCGCCGGGACCGGCCCGAGGTCGACACCGCGCTCACCGCTCTGGGGACCGCGCATGTGCACGGCGCGGACGTGGACTGGCCCGCCTTCTTCGCCGGCTCCGGCGCGCGTCGGGTGGATCTGCCCACGTACGCGTTCCAGCACAGGCGGTTCTGGATCGACCAGCCCGCAGCGGGTGCCGGCGACGCCACCGGGCTCGGCCTCGCGGCCGCGGACCACCCGCTGCTCGCGGCCTCGCTGCGGGTCGCGGCCGGCGGGACGGGCGCGACCGAGCCCGCCGAGGGTGCGGGTGAGGCCGTGCTGCTGACCGGGCGGCTGTCCGTGCGGACGCACCCGTGGCTGGCCGAGCACGTCGTCATGGGCTCGGTGCTGGTCCCGGGAACGGCCTTCGTGGAGGCGGCCATCCGGGCCGGTGACGAGGTCGGCCTGGACACGGTGGACGAACTGGTGATCGAGGCGCCGCTGGTACTGCGCGAGCGGGACGCGGTGCACGTCCAAGTGGTCGTGGGCGCGCGCGAGGCCGACGGCAGGCGGCCGATCTCGGTGTACGCCCGGCCCGAGGACGCCGAGCCGGACGCGCCGTGGGACCGGCACGCGAGCGGATTCCTGGCGGACTCGGTGGATCGGGCGGCGCCGACCGTCGGGGACAGCGGGGACGGTGCGTGGCCGCCAGTCGGGGCGATCGCGCTGGACGTGTCGCAGGCGTACACGGCGCTCGCCGACGCCGGGATCGTCTACGGAGCGGCCTTCCGCGGCCTGCGGGCCGCGTGGCGGCTGGGCGACGAGATCCTCGCCGAGGCGGCCCTGCCCGCCGAACAGCATGCGGACGCGGCACGGTTCGGGATTCACCCGGCGCTGCTGGACGCGGCCCTGCACATTGCGTCGTACCGCAGCCTCGAGGACGCGGGCGACGGCGGGAACCGGCTGCCGTTCGCGTGGAACGACGTCCGGCTGCACGCCTTCGGCGCGACCGCGCTGCGGATACGGCTCACGATGACCGGACCCGGCGATCTGACCTTCCACGCCACCGACGAGAGCGGCGCGCCGGTCGTGTCGATCGGGACGCTCGCGACCCGGTTGGTGACGGCGGATCAGCTGGACGCGTCGAGGGCGGGGTTGCACGACGCGCTGTTCGAAGTCGGGTGGACCGCGCCGGCGGCGACCGTCGCGGGCGACGTCGGGTGGGACGACGGGCTGCTGCTGGTGTCCGTGGACGCCGCCGTGGACCTGTCGGGCGCCGTGGTGGCGGCACACCGCGAGACGGCCCGGGTGCTGACGGCCCTTCAGGGGGATGCCACGCGGATCCTCGTGGTCACGCGCGGCGCCGTCGCGGCGCTCGACGGCGACGCGCCCGACCCGGCCGGCGCGGCGGTGTCCGGGCTGATCCGGTCGGCGCAGTCCGAGCAGCCGGGGCGGATCGTCCTGGTCGACCTGGACGAGGATCCGGCCTCGGCCGCCGTGCTCGGGTCGGCGTACGCGACGGCGCTCGCCGCCGACGAACCGCAACTCGCGGTCCGGGCGGGCGCGGTGTTGGTGCCGCGGCTGCGGCGGCCCGACGTGGTCGACGCGGTCGACACGGTCGACGTGGGCGAGACGGTCGACGCCGTCGACGCGGCAGCCTCGGGGGTCGTGCGGCCGTGGGATCCGGCCGGCACGGTGCTCGTGACCGGCGGCGTCGGGGTGCTCGGCGCGCTGCTCGCCCGGCACCTGGTGGCCGAACACGGCGTACGCAGGCTGCTCCTGACGGGCCGTCGCGGCCCCGACACCCCCGGCGCGGCCGAGCTGGACGCCGAGCTGACCGCGCTGGGCGCACACGTCACGATCGCCGCGGCCGACGTGGCCGACCGGGACGCGGTGGCCGGGCTGATCGCGAGCGTTCCGGCGGAGCATCCGCTCACCGCCGTGGTGCACGCGGCGGGCGTGATCGACGACGGCATCGTCGAGTCGCTCACCCCCGAGCGGGTGGCCGCCGTACTGCGGCCGAAGGCCGACGCCGCATGGCACCTGCACGAGCTGACCCGGGATCAGGACCTCGCGGCCTTCGTGCTGTTCTCGTCGGTGGCCGCCGTCCTGGGCGGCCCCGGGCAGGGCAACTACGCCGCCGCCAACACGTTCCTGGACGCGCTCGCGGTCCGGCGCCGCGCGCTCGGGCTGCCTGCGGTGTCACTGGCGTGGGGCATGTGGGCCGAGGCCGGCGGGATGACCGCGCACCTGGCCGAGGCGGACCGCGCCCGCGCGTCGCGGGCCGGCATCCGCGCGCTGGCCTCGGCCGACGGACTGCGCCTGTTCGACCTCGTGGCCGTACCGGGCTCGGGGGCGAGGGCGTACGACCAGCCCGTGCTGGTGCCCGCGCCGCTCGATCTGGCCGGGCTGCGGGCCCGGTCCGAGTCGGTGCCCGCGCTGCTGCGCGGCCTGGTCCGCCCCGCCCGACGGCACGCCGCCCAGGCGGCCGATGCCGCGGGCGCGTCCTCGCTCGCACGACGCCTGGCGGGTCTGGGCGCGGCCGAGCGCGAGCAGGCGCTCGTGGACCTGGTGCGTGGGGAGGTCGCCGGCGTGTTGGGGGCCGACCCCGAGGGAATCGGCGCGCGCCGCGCGTTCAGCGACCTCGGCATGGACTCGTTGACGGCGGTCGAACTGCGCAATCGGCTCACCGCCGCGACCGGTCTGCGGTTGCCCGCGACGCTGGTCTTCGACTACCCGACGCCGGGCGCGCTCGCCGAGTTCCTGCGGGGCGAGGTGCTGGGCGACGACGCGGCACCGGCCGTGGTCGCGCCCGTCGTCCCGGTGGTGGGGGCGGACGATCCCATCGTGATCGTCGGCATGGCCTGCCGGCTCCCGGGCGGCGTCGCGTCGTCCGGTGACCTGTGGCGCCTGGTCGACTCCGGCACCGACGCGATCGCGGAGTTCCCGGAGGACCGGGGCTGGGACGTGGAGGACCTCTTCGACCCGGACCCGGAGGCGGCCGGCAAGTCGTACACCCGTCACGGCGGATTCCTCTACGACGCCGCCGAGTTCGACGCCGGCTTCTTCGAGATCTCGCCGCGCGAGGCGCTCGCCACGGACCCGCAGCAACGGCTGCTCCTGGAGACCACGTGGGAGGTCATCGAGCGCGCGGGCATCGACCCGACGACGCTGCGCGGCAGCCGGACCGGCGTGTTCGCGGGCGTGATGTACCACGACTACGCGCCGCACCCGGGCAACGTGCCGGTGTCGCTGGAGGGTTACGTCGGCAACGGCAACGCGGGCAGCGTCGCCTCGGGGCGGATCTCGTACTCGTTCGGCTTCGAGGGCCCGGCGGTCACCATCGACACCGCCTGCTCGTCGTCGCTGGTCACGCTGCACCTGGCCGCGCAGTCGCTGCGGCTCGGCGAGAGCGACCTCGCGGTCGCCGGTGGCGTCGCGGTAATGGCCTCGCCCGGCGCGTTCACCGAGTTCTCCCGCCAGCGCGGGCTCTCGATCGACGGGCGCTGCAAGGCGTTCGCGGGCGCCGCGGACGGCGTCGGATGGGCCGAGGGAATCGGCATGCTCCTGCTGGAGCGGCTCTCGGACGCCGAGCGGCTGGGACACCGGGTGCTCGCGGTCGTGCGCGGTTCGGCGGTCAACCAGGACGGCGCGTCCAACGGGCTGACCGCGCCGAACGGGCCCTCGCAGCAGCGGGTCATCCGGCAGGCGCTGGCCAACTCGGGTCTGTCGGTCGCGGATGTCGATGTGGTGGAGGCGCACGGCACGGGGACCACGCTGGGCGACCCGATCGAGGCACAGGCCGTGCTGGCGACCTACGGTCAGGACCGGCCGGTCGACCGGCCGTTGTGGCTGGGGTCGTTGAAGTCGAACATCGGCCACGCGCAGGCCGCCGCGGGTGTGGCGGGTGTGATCAAGATGGTCGAGGCGTTGCGGCACGGGGTGCTGCCCAAGACGCTGCACGTGGACGAGCCTTCGCCGCACGTGGACTGGTCGGCGGGCGCGGTGCGGCTGTTGACGGAGGCTCGGCCGTGGCCGGAGACCGGGAGGCCGCGGCGAGCCGGGGTCTCCTCGTTCGGGGTGAGCGGGACGAACGCGCACGTGATCCTCGAACAGCCGCCGGCCGAGGTGGAGGTGGAGGTGGAACGCGCCGAGGACGCGCCCGACGCGGTGCTGCCGTGGATCGTCTCGGCCAAGCGGGCGCCGGCGCTGCGTGGGCAGGCCGAGCGGTTGGCCGCGTTCGTCGCCGACGGGTTCGATGCGGCGGACGTGGGCGCGGCGTTGATCGGGTCGCGGGCCGTGCTCGAAGAGCGTGCCGTCGTGATCGGTGACCGGGACGGGCTGGTCGATGGCCTGGGTGCCCTGGTCCGCGGTGGTTCGGCGGCCGGGGTGGTGGCCGGATCGGCCGCGGGCCAACTCGGGAAGAGGGTGTTCGTGTTCCCGGGGCAGGGGTCGCAATGGGCCGGGATGGCCGCCGAGCTGTTCGGTCAGTCGCCGGTGTTCGCGTCCCGATTCGGCGAGTGCGCGAAGGCCCTGGAGGCGTTCGTGGATTGGTCGGCGACCGATGTGCTGACCGGGGTCGAGGGTGCGCCTTCGTTGGATCGGGTGGATGTGGTCCAGCCGGTGTTGTGGGCGGTGTTGGTGTCGCTCGCGGAGGTGTGGCGGTCGTTCGGGGTCGCGCCGGATGCGGTGGTGGGTCATTCGCAGGGCGAGATCGCGGCGGCCGTGGTGGCCGGTGGGTTGTCGCTTGAGGACGGCGCCCGGGTGGTCGCCTTGCGCAGTCGGGCGATCGTCGCGCTGTCCGGACGCGGTGGGATGGCCTCCGTGGCGCTGGCCGAGGACGACGTGCGTGCGCGGATCGCCGGATGGGACGGGCGGATTTCCGTGGCCGCGGTGAACGGGCCGACCCAGGTCGTGGTGTCCGGGGAGCCGGACGCGCTCGCGGAGTTGGTGGCCGAGGTGACCGCGGAGGGTGGTCGGGCGCGGGTCATCCCGGTGGACTACGCGTCGCATTCGGCGCACGTCGAGGAGATCCGGGCGCGGATCGTGGCGGACCTCGCCGCGATCGTGCCGGTGTCCGGCTCGGTCCCGGTGTGGTCGACGGTGACGGGCGAGTGGATCGACACCGCGACGATGGACGCGTCCTACTGGGCCACGAATCTGCGCGAGACGGTGCGTTTCGAGGCGGCGGTACGCGGGCTCGCGGGCGCCGGGCACGGCGTGTTCGTCGAGGTGAGCCCGCATCCCGTGCTGGTCGCGGCGATACAGGAGACCTTGGAGGCCGCCGGCGCGACCCGCTCGATCGCGGTCGGCACGCTGCGCCGCGACCAGGGCGGCGCGCAGCGCCTGTACACCTCGCTCGCGGAACTGTGGGTGCGTGGTGGCGAGGTGGACTGGAGCGCGGCGTACGCCGGGCATCGGGCGCGCCGGGTCGAGTTGCCCACGTACGCGTTCCAGCACGAGCGTTACTGGCTGGACGGGAAGCGGACCGCGCAGGGTGGCGCGGTCGAACTCGCGCTGTCGGGTGCTGCCGTGGGCTCCGCCGCCGTCGCCGCATCGGCCGAGGACACCGGCCCGGCGTTGCCGGCCCGGATCGCTGGGCTGGCCGAGGCCGATCGGGACGAGGCGATCCTCGAGTTCGTGCGCACCGAGACCGCGGTGGTGCTCGGGCACGGCGACGTGGCCGGAGTCGAGCCCGAACGGGCCTTCCGGGAACTCGGGTTCGACTCGCTGACCGCCGTCGAGCTGCGCAACCGGTTGAACGCGGGGACCGGGCTGCAACTGCCCGCCACGCTGATCTTCGACTATCCGACCCCCGCGGGCGTCGCCGAGTTCGTCGCGGAGCGGCTCGTGGTCGGGGCGCCGGGACTGCCGCTGCCCTCGGCGCTGGAAGAGCTGGACCGGCTCGACGCCGCGCTGACCGCGGACCTCGGCGACTCGGCCCAGCGGTTGGCGATCATCGGCCGACTGCGGGTGCTCGCGAACAAGTGGGGCGACGCGGTGGCCGCGGCCCCCACCATCTCGGACGAGATCGACCTGGACAGCGCGAGCGACGAGGAGTTGTTCAGCCTCCTCGACGGCGACCTCGAGTCCCGCTGAATCCCCCCGGGCCAACCAATTCGATGGCAATGAAAGGCAGTTCCATGTCGGACGAAGAGAAGCTCCGGGGATATCTCAAGCGCGCGCTCGCCGATGTCCGGCAGGCGCAGAAGCGGGTACGCGAGGTCGAGGCGAGCCGGCGCGAGCCGATCGCGATCGTCGGCATGGCGTGCCGCCTCCCCGGCGGCGTCGCGTCGCCGGAGGACCTGTGGCGCCTGGTCGACACCGGGACGGACACGGTCGGCGAGGCGCCGACCGATCGCGGCTGGGACCTGCGGGACATCTACGACCCGGACCCGGATCGGGCGGGCACCACGTACACGACGGCGGGCTCGTTCCTGCCCGACGCGGGCGACTTCGACGCCGCGTTCTTCGGGATCTCCCCGCGCGAGGCGCTCGCGACCGACCCGCAGCAGCGGCTGCTCCTGGAGACCGCGTGGGACGCGTTCGAGCGCGCCGGCATCGACGTCACGAGCCTGCGGCGCAGCCGTACGGCCGTGTTCGCCGGAATCGCCGGCATCGACTACGCGCCGGCCCTCGACCAGGTGCCGGAGGAACTGGAGGGCTATCTCGGGACCGGGACGCTCGGCAGCGTCGCGTCGGGCCGGATCTCGTACTCGTTCGGGTTCGAGGGGCCCGCCGTGACCGTGGACACGGCGTGCTCGTCGTCCCTGGTGGCCCTGCACCTGGCCACTCAGTCGCTGCGTTCGGGCGAGTGCGATCTCGCGCTCGCGGGCGGCGCGACGGTGATGGCGTCGCCGATGGGCTACGTCGAGTTTTCCCGCCAGCGCGGGCTCTCGGTGGACGGCCGGTGCAAGGCGTTCGCGGCCGCCGCGGACGGCACGGGTTGGGCCGAGGGCGTCGGCGTGCTGGTCCTGGAGCGGCTCTCGGACGCCGAGCGGCTGGGACACCGGGTGTTGGCGGTGGTGCGGGGCTCGGCGGTCAATCAGGACGGCGCCTCGAACGGGCTCACCGCCCCGAACGGCCCGGCCCAGCAACGGGTGATCCGGCAGGCACTGGCCAACGCCGAGCTGTCGCCGGGCGAGGTCGACGTCGTGGAGGCACACGGCACCGGGACGACGCTCGGCGACCCGATCGAGGCGCAGGCGCTGCTGGCGACCTACGGCCGGGATCGTCCGGCCGATCGGCCGTTGTGGCTGGGGTCGTTGAAGTCGAACATCGGGCACGCGCAGGCCGCCGCGGGTGTGGCGGGTGTGATCAAGATGGTCGAGGCGTTGCGGCACGGCGTGCTGCCGAGGACGCTGCACGCGGAGGAACCGACCCCGCACGTGGACTGGTCGGCGGGCTCCGTAAGGCTGCTGACGGAGGCTCGGCCCTGGCCGGAGGCGGATCGGCCGCGTCGGGCGGCGGTGTCGGCCTTCGGGGTGAGCGGGACCAACGCGCACGTGATCCTCGAACTGCCCGCCGAGGAGCCCGTGGAGCCGGCCGTGGACGAGCCGGCCGCCGCGCCGGACTCCGTCCCGCTGCCGTGGGTGCTGTCGGCGAAGACGCCGGACGCCCTGCGGGCACAGGCGGTTCGGCTTGTGGATCGGCTGGAGGTCGACGCCTCGCCGCGCACCGCCGATGTGGGCTTCTCGTTGGTGTCCTCGCGAGCGGTCTTCGCCGAGCGGGCCGTGGTGATCGGCGAGCGGGCCGACCTGATCGAGAGCCTGGGCGCGGTGCTTCGCGGCGAGTCGGCGGCCGGGGCGGTAACCGGGTCGGCCGGGCCGGTGGGCCGGACCGTGTTCGTGTTTCCGGGGCAGGGGTCGCAGTGGGTCGGGATGGCGGCCGAGCTGTTCGGTCAGTCGCCGGTGTTCGCGGCGCGGTTCGGGGAGTGCGCGAAGGCCCTGGAGGCGTTCGTGGACTGGTCTCCGGTCGATGTGCTGACGGGTGTGGAGGGTGCGCCTTCGTTGGATCGGGTGGATGTGGTCCAGCCGGTGTTGTGGGCGGTGTTGGTGTCGCTCGCGGAGGTGTGGCGGTCGTTCGGGGTGGTGCCGGACGCGGTGGTGGGTCATTCGCAGGGCGAGATCGCGGCGGCCGTGGTGGCCGGTGGGTTGTCGCTTGAGGACGGCGCCCGGGTGGTGGCGTTGCGGAGTCGGGCGATCGTCGCGCTGTCCGGACGCGGCGGCATGGCGTCGGTGGCGCTGCCCGTGGACGAGGTGCGCGAGCGGATCGCCGGCTTCGGCGAGCGGGTGTCTGTGGCCGCGGTGAACGGGCCGGCCCAGGTCGTGGTGTCCGGGGAGCCGGACGCACTCGCGGAGTTGGTGGCCGTGGTGACGGCCGAGGGTGGTCGGGCGCGGTTGATTCCGGTGGACTACGCGTCGCATTCGGCGCAGGTGGAGGAGATCCGGGCGCGGATCGTGGCCGATCTGGCCGGGATCGCGCCGGTGTCCGGGCCGATCCCCGTGTGGTCGACGGTGACCGGGGACTGGATCGACACGGCTGTGCTCGACGCCGGCTACTGGGTCACCAATCTGCGCGAGACGGTGCGGTTCGAGGAGGCGACCCGCGGGCTCGCGGCCGCCGGGCACGGGGTGTTCGTCGAGGTGAGCCCGCATCCCGTGCTGATCGCCGCGATCGAGGCCACGTTGGAGGAGGCCGGCCACGAAGCCCCGGTCGTGGTGGGCACGTTGCGCCGCGATCAGGGCGGAGCGCAGCGCCTGTACACCTCGCTCGCGGAACTGTGGGTGCGCGGGGTCGGGGTCGACTGGACCGCCGCCTACACCGAACACCAGCCGCAGCGGGTCGACCTGCCCACGTACCCCTTCCAGCGCAAGCGCTATTGGCGCGAGACCCTGGCCCGGCCCGCCGCCGGCCCGTCGTCGCTCGGACTGCGCTCGGTGGAACACCCCTTGCTGGGCGCGTCCGTGGGCACCGGCGACGGGGACGATGTCCTGCTGACCGGACGCCTGTCGGTGCGCACGCACCCGTGGCTCGCCGACCACGCGGTACAGGACACCGTGCTGCTGCCGGCGGCGGCGTTCCTGGAGCTCGCGGTGCGAGCCGGGGACGAGGTCGGGTTGGGCACGGTCGACGAGTTGGTGATCGAGGCCCCGCTCGTGCTGGTCGAGCGGGACGCGGCGGTGCACATCCAGGTCGTGGTCGGCTCGGTGGCCGAGGACGGTCGGCGACGTTTCGCGGTGTTCTCGCGGGACGAGGACGCCTCCGACGACACCGAGTGGACGCGGCACGCCGGCGGCTTCCTGGCACCGGAACCGCCCGTGGGCGCCGGTGGGTTCGACTTCGGCACCTGGCCGCCCGCCGATGCCGCCTCGGTGCCGGTCGAGGACGCGTACGAGCTGTTGGCCGCGGCCGGGATCGACTACGGACCGGTCTTCCAGGGCCTGCAACTCGCGTGGCGGACGGACGACGCGTTGTTCGCGGAGGTCGCGCTGGGCGAGGAAGAGGCAGACGGGGTCGAGAGGGCCGACGGGTCCGAGGGTTTCGGGGTGCATCCGGCCCTGCTCGACTCCGCACTGCACCTGGCGGTGGTCGACGCGCTGCGCCGGGCCGCGACGGAGGGCACCGCGGCCGGTATCAGCCTGGCCTACGCGTGGAACGACGTACGGCTGCACGCGTCCGGAGCCGCGCGGCTGCGGGTTCGGCTCGTGCCGGACGGGCCCGACGCGCTGTCGCTCGAAGCCGCCGACGAGTCGGGTGCCCCGGTGCTGTCGGTCGGGTCGCTCGTGTCCCGTCCGGTGCCGGCCGGGCGGCTCGGCGGTGGACCGGGCGCGCGGTTGCGGGTGGTGGGCGCGGCGGACGCGGCCGGCGGCGCGCGGCGGACCCGGCGGGCGGCGCGATCCGCGCCGGCGACCACGGGGTCGGCGCTCGCGCAGCGGCTCGCGGCCGTGGCCGAGGCCGAGCGGGACGACATCCTCGTGGACCTGGTGCGCACCGAACTGGGCGTCGTACTCGGCCACGCGGCCGACGAGAGCGTGGACGCCGACCAGGCGTTCCTGGAGGTCGGCCTCGACTCGCTGACCGCCGTCGAGCTGCGCAACCGGCTCGCCGGGGCGACCGGGCTGCGCCTGTCGGCGACGGTCACGATCGCACACCCGACCCCGCGCGGGCTGGCGATTCACCTGCGGTCGTCGCTGGAGGAGCAGGGCAAGTCCCGGGTCGGCGGGGTTGGTTCGGCATTCGACTCGGCTCCGGACTCGACCTCGACCTCGACCTCGACCTCGGCCGAGCGTACGAAGGGTGCGCTCGCGTCGTTCTACGTACAGCTCTGCAAGGCCGGGAAGTACAACACGGCCGCCGAGGTGATCATGGCGTCGGCGGGCCTGCGGGCGTCCTTCACGGAGGCCGAACGGGACGCGCACGTCAAGCCCGTGCTGCGGCTGGCGACCGGGGACCAGGGGCCCAAGATCGTCTGCTTCCCGTCGCTGAGCGCGATCTCCGGTCCGCACGAGTACGCGCGCTTCGGCCAGGTGTTCCAGGGGGAAAGGGACGTCTTCGTGATCCAGACCCCGGGGTTCGTCGCCGACGAATCGCTCCCGGACCACGCCGACGCGCTGATCCGCATGCACGTCGAGACGGTGCGCGCGGCGGTGGGCGACGCGCCGTTCATCGTGGTGGGCCGCTCGATGGGCGGCTGCATCGCGCACGAGGTGACCCGGCGCCTGGAGGCCGAGGGAGTGCGTCCGGTCGGGCTCGGCCTGGTCGACACGTTCCCCATCGACACCGCGCTCGTACCGGGCATGGACTGGTGGCTGCCGGCGATGATCGAGGGAATGCTCGGCCGGATCGCGCAGTACGACATGACGCTCGACGACACCAACATGAGCACGATGGGCCTGTACCAGCGGCTGTTCGCGGACTGGAAGCCGCTGCCGATCGCGACACCGACGCTCGTCGCGCAGGCGCAGACCCCCGTCGAGGGCACGGTGATCGACCCCGAGGGCCGCTGGGACTGGCGGGCCTACTGGCCGCAGCCGCACGACCTGATCGGGATCGAGGGCGACCACTTCACCGTGCTGGAGGACCACGCCGACCTGACCGCGGCGACGATCGTGGAATGGGCGGCCGGACTGCCCGGGTCCGCGTGAGCGTCCCGGCACCAGAGATATCCGACGACACTTCGAGGCTGGGAAATTCATGACGAAGGTACTGTCCCCGGCGGATCTCGCCGAGATCCACCGCACGCTCGCGCTGTTCGCGCACGTCTTCGACAACGGCGACGTGGCCGGGCTCGGCCTCGTGTTCACCGAGGACGTCGTGGTCGAGATCGGGGTCGGGCCCGCCCGGGCGTTCAACGGGATCGCCGAGTTCGCCGAGTACACCCGGAGCAAGAGCGCGGCGACGCCCGACCACCACACGCTCAACACGGCCATCCAGGTGGACGACTACGGCCAGGTGCAGGCGCGTAGCCGGTACATCGGGATCAACCCGGCCGGGCGGCTGACCGCCGGCGAGTTCCTGGACATCCTGCGGGACACCCCGGACGGCTGGCGGATCGCCTACCGACTGAGCCTGCCGCGCGCGCCCCGGCAGGCCGGGGCGGGCGTCGTCAAGGCCGAGTTCCCGCTGCCGGTCCGGCTTTCCGAGGTGGTCGCGCCGTGACCGCCGCGCCGAGCCTGACCGCCGAGGACGTCGCGGGGATCCACGACACGCTCGCGCTGTTCGCGCACGTCTTCGACAACGACGGGGTGGCCGACCTGGACCGGGTCTTCACCGACGACGCCGTGATCGAGAACACGATCGGCAACGGCTACACGATCGAAGGGCTCGACTCGGCCCGACAGTTCACCGGGCGCCGCAGCCCGGACACGCCGGACCACCAGACGCTCGACACGATCCTTCTCGTGGGCGCGGACGGCATCGTGCGGGCCCGCAGCCGGTACATCGCGACGCTGATCGACGGCGAGGTGCACGGCGGGGACTACTTCGACATCCTCGAAAGCACCCCTCGCGGCTGGCGGATCCGATACCGGATCTCGGTGCCGCGGCACCCGATCCTGGAGAGCATCGAGCTGCCGGCGGAGTTCGCGGAGCCCTGGCGGCCGACGGCGGAGAACGTGGTGCGGTTCGTGCGGCAATGACGCCCGGCGCCGAGGGGACCGGGGCGCGCGCCCCCGCCCCCTCGGCGTGGCGACGGAGGGCCCGTCCACGCGGCGGAACACCGGAGTGTGCACCCACGCGGCGTGGTGACGGAGTGTCAGCCCGCTTTGGCGACCACGATCGCGGTCAGCGCGATGCCCGCGTCGACCTGCCAGCGGCCCGCGAAGCCGTCGAGCGGGCGGTCCGCGATCAGCAGGCGGGCGGCGAACGTACCGGCGGCCGGGTCGAAGTCGACGTCGGCCTCGGCGAAGTCCAGCCAGCGGGTGGTGAGGGGGAACCACGCCTTGTAGACGGACTCCTTGGCGCTGAACAGGAGCCGGTCCCACGGGATGTCGGGGCGGTCGGCGGCGAGGTCGAGCAGCCGCTTGCGCTCGGTCTCCGACGCGACCGCCTCCAGCACGCCCTCCGGCAGCGGCAGCGCGGGTTCGGCGTCGATGCCCAGGGTCAGCACGCGATCCGCGTCGGCGACCACCGCGGCGCGGTAGCCCGTGCAGTGCGTCATGCTGCCCACCACGCCCGGCGGCCAACCGGGGGCACCACGCTCGCCCGGCAGCAGCGGTACGGGAGGTACGCCCAAACGGCCCAACGCCCGTCGCGCGCACCGGCGTACGGTCGTGAACTCGCGCCGGCGCTTGTCCACCGCCTTGGCGATCAGCGCCTCCTCGGCCGGGAACAGCGGTGGGCCGTCGGGGTCGTCGAAGCACTCCTCGGCGTACACGTCCGAGGGCAGGATGCGGGCGATCATCGGGCCGTCACCGGGCGGTCCGGGCGGGAGCTCTCGGCGTTCTCGGCCGGCACGATCCGGCGGGGGATCGGTCGGCGCAGTCCGTCCCGCCGCTCGCGCGGATAGCCGAGCGAGACCTCCTCGAAGCGCACGCCGTCGTACCAGGTGGTGCGCGGGATGTGCAGATGCCCGTACACGACGGCGGAGGTCGGGAAGCGGACGTGCCAATCGGCGGTCAGGTCCGTTCCGCACCACTGCGCGAACTCGGGATGCCACAGCACGTCCGTGGGCTGCCGCACCAAGGGGAAGTGATTGACCATCAGCAGCGGCGCCGCCGGATCGGCCGCCGCCGCGAGCCGGCCCTCGGTGTACGCCACCCGGGCCCGGCACCACTCGCCCCGGGTCGGATAGGGGTCGGGGTGCAGCATGAACTCGTCGCTGCACACGATGCCGGCGGCGTACGCCGCGTCCAGGGCCTCCTGGCGGGTGTTCGCGCCGGGCGGATGCCACGTGTAGTCGTACAGCACGAACAGCGGCGCCACGGTCACCGGACCGCCCGGCCCGTCCCAGACGGCGAACGGGTCCTCGGGGGTCAGCACGCCCAACTCCCGGCAGAGCCCCACGAGATGGCGATAGCGTGCCTCGCCGCGCAGCTGTACGGCGTCGTCGGGCGTCGACCACAGCTCGTGGTTGCCCGGGACCCACACCACGCGCGCGAAGCGGCTCGCGAGCAGGCCGAGCGTGTCGGCGATCTCGCTCGGGTGCTCGGCCACGTCGCCCGCGACCACGATCCAGTCGTCGTCGGTGCCCGGCCGGATACCCTCGACGAGGTCACGGTTGGACGGGATCGCGGAATGCAGGTCACTGACGGCGTAGAGCGCGCGGTCGGCGGCGCGGGCAGTGCTCATCGGCCGACCATAGGCGGGCACGCGGCGCGGATGGAAGACCGGCGCGCCCGAACCGCACCCGCACGCAAGGCCGCCGCAAGGTCGCGTAGGGGTTCGTCAGGGGTAGGCCACGCGCCCGACATGTGCCAGCGTCGACGGGACAGCACGACCGTCCCAACATCGTTCTGGAGGGGGAAGATCCGTTGCGGTACGAGATCCTCGGCCCCGTGCGCATCGTCGACGACGCCGAGCCGCGGAAGATCGCGGCGCCCAAGCCGGAGACCCTCATGGCCGCCCTGCTCGCTCGCCGGGGACAGATCCTGACGGTCGATCAGCTCGTCGCCGAGATCTGGGCCGGGCCCAAGCCCCAGCGGGCCAGATCGACCGTACACGTGTACGTGTCGCGGCTGCGCGCGATCCTGGGCGTGCCGGGCCCCGCGCGCAGCGGCCCGCTGGCGACCAGCGGCGGCGGGTACGTCCTGCACCCCGGACCGGGCCGACTCGACGCGGACGCGTTCCACGGCCTGGTCGAGCGCGGCCGGGCGGCCTCGCGGGCGGGCCGGCGGCACGAGGCGGCGGAGACCTACACGAGCGCGCTCGACCTGTGGCGCGGACCGGCCTACGCGGGCGTGGCCGCCGGGCCGATCGTGCGCGCGCACGCCGCGCGCCTGGAGGCGTCCCGGCTGGAATGCCTCGAACTGCTCGTCGAGGCGCACCTGGAGCTGGGCCACTACCGCGAGAGCGTCGCGCGGCTGTACGCGTTGACCGCCGAGTACCCGCTGCACGAGACCTTCGCGCGCCACCTCATGGTCGCGCTGTACCACTGCGGCCGCCGGGCCGACGCGCTCGCCGTGTACCGCGACACGCGTGGCGCGCTGCGTGAACTGCTGGGCCTGGAACCGAGCCGACCGCTGCGCGACGTCCAGCACGCGGTCCTCGCGGGCCTGGAACTGCCAGGCGTCAGAACGGATTCCCTCGCCGGATGACACGACCGCCCGGCCCTCTGCTCGACCACGACAAGGCTCGACCACGACAAGGCTCGACCACGACAAGGAGAGGCATCGCCATGACCACCGCCCCCGTCGCGTCGGACACCTGGATCCGCCGCTTCCATCCGGCACCGAACCCCGTACCGCGCCTGGTCTGCCTGCCGCACGCGGGCGGTTCGGCGAGCTACTGGTTCCCGCTGTCGGCGGCGCTCAAGGACCGCGTCGAGGTCCTGTCCGTGCAGTATCCGGGCCGTCAGGATCGGCGGGCCGAGCCGCTGATCGAGGACATCGAGACGCTCGCGGACCGGATCACGGTCGCGCTCGACCCGTGGCTCGACGACACCCGTCCGCTGGTCCTGCTCGGCCACAGCATGGGCGCGATCCTGGGCTTCGAGGTCGCGCGCCGACTGCCGACCGGGCCGGCGGCGCTGATCGTCTCGGGTCGGCGGGCGCCGGATCGCCGGCGGGTCGAGCAGACCCACCGCCTCGACGACGCTGCGCTGACCGCGGAACTGCGCTCGCTGAGCGGCACCGACGCGAGCCTGCTGGAGGACGAGGAGGTGCTGCGGATGGTGCTGCCGGCCCTGCGCGCGGACTACCGCGCGATCGAGACGTACGTATACACGGCCGGTGCCGCCCTGGACTGCCCGATCACCGCCCTGATCGGCGACACCGACCCGAAGGTCACCCTGGACGAGGCGATGTCCTGGCGCGACCACACGATCGGCACGTTCGCCCTGCACACCTTCACCGGCGGCCACTTCTACCTGACCGACCACCAGGCGGCGGTCACCGCCCACATCACGGACGCGATCAGGGCGGCGGTGGACCGGCGGTGACCCGGCGCTGACCCGACGCCGATCGGGTGCCGATCGGGTGCCGCCGCGCGCGTCGATCACGGGTACGGCCGTCGCCCGAATGGCTCCCGAGGCCGTCCGGGGCCGCGTGCCCGCCGACGGGGGCGCGAAGCACCTGATCGAAGATCTGTTCGAAGATGTGGCCGGGCTCCGCAGGCGGCGGCGCGGGGTCCCGACGATGATCGGTGCATGGCCGAACACGATCACGCTCTTGGCGCGCTGCCCGAGATTCGGCCGATGCTGGCCACGGAGGGGCCGATGCCCGGAGAGGGCTTCGAACTCGACTGGGGCTTCGAGGTGAACTGGGAGGGCGCGCGGACGATCGCCTACTGCCCCGGTGACGGGTCGGTGCGGCTGGTCTCGCGGGGTGGGGACGAGGTGACGGGGACCTACCCCGAGCTGGTCGGTCTGGGCGAGCAGCACGGTCGGCGGCAGGCCGTGCTCGACGGCGAGATCGTCGTGCTCGACGAACGCGGCCGGCCCGACTTCGAGATGCTGCGCCGGCGGATGGGCGTCGAGGATTCCGGCGAGGTGGCGCGGCTCATGATGGACGCGCCGGTGCGGTTCATGCTCTTCGACGTGATGTACCTGGACGGTCGGCCGTTGCTGACCACGCAGTATCGCGAGCGCCGGATGCACCTGGCGGGCCTGGGCCTCGAGGGCTCGCACTGGTCGACGCCCGACTGGATCGAGGGCGACGCCCGACAGGCGTGGACCACCGGCATGCACCACGGCTACGAGGGCGTCGTGGCCAAGCGCTCGTCGTCGACCTACCAACCCGGCGTGCGCTCGCCGGACTGGATCAAGGCGAAGCACGTCGAGACGCACGACGTGATCATCGGCGGCTGGGTCGAGGGCAGCGGTGACCGGCGCGGCCTGCCGGGGGAGGTGCTCGTGGGCGTCGACTGCCCGGACGGCCTGCGCTTCGTCGGCTCGGTCGGATCGGACCTGGGCGACGCGGAGCGGGGCGAACTGGGCGAATACCTGGGCGCGATCGCCCGCGACGACTCCCCGTTCGCGGGCCCGATCGACATCCCCGACGCGCAGTGGGTCGAACCGCGCCTGGTCGCGGAGGTCGCCATCAGCGGCTGGACCGCCGACGGCCTCCTCCGCCGCCCGACCTGGCGCCGGCTACGCCCGGACGTGCATCGCTAGTGCGCGGCACTAGGCGTGAGGGTTCTCGAACCCGGGCCCGCAAGCCGGACGACGGCCGCTCGATGCAGCCGCCTCTCGCCTGGGTCCGGGGGAGGACTGCGTCCGGAGGGCGGGCCGGCCGGCCACGCTTCGATCCGCCGAAACGTTCATGGTCGTCCGGCGGACCGATGCTCGCAGGAAACGCGCCTTCCGTGAAGCACTCCAGTCCCCGGTCTTGCGCACATCCGAGCAATGACCTTCAGGGCAGCGCTGTCGGTCGCCGAGGCAATCCGGATATCCCCAACATCCGTGCCCAATCGCGCCGTTGCCCCGCCTCCACTCCGGCCGTGACCCCGTTGGCAACCCTGCGGAGCCCGCGGCACGAGTGCCGTGGCCGACGGTCGGTCGACTCGATGTGGGCTGTTACTTCGTCCGCTGGGCGAAGCCCCTTGCGATGACCAGGCGTTGGATTTGGTTGGTGCCCTCGAAGATCTGCATAATCTTGGCTTCGCGCATGTAGCGTTCCACCGGGAACTCGCGGGTGTAGCCGCAGCCGCCGAAGACCTGGACGGCGTCCGTGGTGACCTTCATCGCGGCGTCGGTGGCGATGAGTTTGGCGACGCTGGCCTGGCGGCTGTACGGGCGGCCCAGGTCGCGGCGGCGGGCCGCGTCGAGGTAGGTGGCGCGGGCCGAGTCGACGGCGGCGGCCATGTCGGCGAGCAGGAAGCCCAGGCCCTGGTGGTCGACGATCTTGCGGCCGAACGTGGTGCGCTCGTTGGCGTAGTCGACCGCGGCGTCGAGCGCGGCCTGGGCCAGTCCGGTCGCGCACGCGGCGATGCCGAGCCGGCCGGAGTCCAGCGCGCCGAGGGCGATGCCCAGGCCCTGCCCCTCCGCGCCGATCAGGCGGTCGGCCGCCAGGACCGCGCCGTCCCAGAACGCGTTGGTCGTGGGCACCCCGTTCAGGCCCATCTTCTGTTCGGGCCGGCCGAACTCCAGGCCCTCCGCCTCGCCGGGGGCCAGGAAGCACGAGATGCCGCGGCTGCCCTCGCCGGTGCGGGCGAACAGGGCGTAGAAGTCGGCCTTGCCGCCGTGCGTGATCCAGGCCTTGGTGCCGGTGATCCGGTAGCCGTCGGCCACGGGCTGCGCCTTGCAGACGATCGCGGCGGCGTCCGAGCCCGCGTGCGGTTCGGACAGGCTGTACCCGCCGATCAGCCGGCCTTCCAGCATCGACGGCAGCCACTGTGCGCGCTGGGTGTCGGTGCCGTAGGTCGCGACGGGGAAGCAGGCCAGCGTGTGCACGCTCGTCGCGACCGCCACCGCCGCCCAGCGCGCGGCCAGTTCCTCCAGGACCTGGAGGTAGACCTCGTAGGGCTGACCGCCGCCGCCGTGCTCCTCGGGATAGGGCAGGCCCAGCAGGCCGATCTCGCCCAGGACGGCGAACAGCCCTTCCGGGTACGACTCTTCCCGTTCGTGCAGGTCGACCCTGGTGGCGAGTTCCTTGTCGGCGACGGTGCGGGTGAGGTCGAGCAGGTCTTCGGCTTCCCGCGTGGGCAGCAGGCGGTCGACGGCCACGGATACTCCGGAGGTCGGGGCGGACGGGGTCAGGGCGTGCGGACGAACTCGGCCGCGGGCAGGGCGGCCGGCGTGGCCGGTGCGGTCAGTTCGCTCAGTGCGGTGCGGGCCGCCGCGCGGTACTCGGCGACGCGGGCGAGCTTGATGTCCTCGTAGCCGCGAATGGTCTCCGGCAGCGCCGCGAACGCCGCCACCTCGCCCGCGTTGGCGGCGGAGAGTTCGCGCAGCGCGACCCGGACCGAGGCCCGGTACTCCGCGACCAGTTCGCGCTCGACCCGACGCACCTCGGCGTAGCCGAAGAGATCCCAGCGGGTACCGCGCAGCCCGCGCGCGGCGCGCAGGGCCCGGAAGGCGGGTCCCGCGGTACGCCGCAGCCGGATCTTGCGGTTCATCCCGAGGTAGCGCAGCACCGGCGGGTGCAGCAGCACCGACACCGCCGCGTCCGGCCCGAACTCGGCGTCCCGGCGCGCCTTCTCGACCGGGTCCAGGTGCAGGCGGGCCACCTCGTACTCGTCCTTGTACGCCATCAGGTGGTACAGCGCCCGCGCGTACGCGACGGCGACCCGCTCACCCTCCGCCGCACCGGCCCGCTCGACGGCGAGCGCGCGGACCGCCCGCACGTCTTCGGCGTAGCGCCGTGCGTAGGCGGCGTCCTGATACCCGGTCAGGTCGGCGATCCGGGTGGCCAGGATGTCGCGCAGCTCGGCGTCCGCGCCGGAGCGGGCCGCGAGTTCGATCGACGCGGCGTCGACCTGGACCACCGCGAGCGGCGGCGCCTCGACGGCGGCCGCGAGGACGGCGGCCGGGTCGACCACCATCGCCCGTCCCCACGCGAAGGCCGCGAGGTTCTTGTCCACGGCCGCGCCGTTGAGCCGGATCGCCCGCTCGATCGCGTCCGCGCTCAGCGGCAGGCAGCCGTGCTGGAACGCGGCGCCGATCAGGATCATGTTCGCCGGCATGTGGTCCGCGAACAGCGCCTCGGCCAGGCCCAGCGCGTCCAGGTGGAGGTTGTCCGCCCGCCGGGTCGCCGCGTCGATCCGCTCCACGGCCTCGTCCGGCGAACCGGGCAGCGGTATCTGGTTGGTGACCATGGCGGCGGTCGGCACGATCGCGGTGTTGATCACGGCGATCGTGCGCGCGGCCTCGGCCGTCGCGAGGTTGCTCGCGGCGGCCGCGCCGAGCAGGTCGAACCCGATCAGGACGTCGGCGCCGGCCCGCGAGGCGCGCAGGGCGCCCGCGATCGGCCGGTCCGAGATCCGCAGGTCGGACACGACCGGGCCGCCCTTCTGGGCGAGTCCGGTCTGCTCCAGGCCGCCGGCGTGCAGGCCGTCGAGGTGCGCGGCCATCTGCAGGATCGAGGACACCGTCACGACGCCGGTCCCGCCGATGCCGGGCATCCGTACCAGCACGTCGGCCGCGGCCGGGTCGAACCGGGCGGTGGGCAGCGGCAGTTCGACCGGAAGAGCCGGTACCGCGCGGGCCTTCCGGGTGCCCGGCTCGACCAGCAGGAACGAGGGGCAGTCACCCTTGAGGCAGCTGAAGTCCGAGTTGCAGGAGGCCTGGTGGATGTGCGTCTTGCGGCCGAACGCGGTGTCGACGGGCTGGACGGACAGGCACGACGACTTGTCCCCGCAGTCCCCGCAGCCCTCGCACACGCGCTCGTTGATGACGACCTTCTCGGCCGGCGTGGGCAACTGCCCGCGCTTGCGCAGTCGGCGCTCCTCGGCGGCGCACCGGTCGTCGTGGATCAGCACGGTCACCCCGTCCAGCGCGGCGAACTCACGCTCCACCGCCGGGAGGTCGTCCCGGTGCCGGACGGTCGCGATCGGATCGAGCCGGGTGCCCCGGTAGCCGCGCGGGTCGTCCGTGGTGACCACGACCCGGCGTACTCCCTCGACCGCGAGCCAGCGGGTCAACGCCGGTACGTCCAGGCGCCCTTCGGCCTTCTGGCCGCCGGTCATCGCGACCGCGTCGTTGTACAGGATCTTGTACGTCATCTTCGTGCCGGCCGCGACGGCGGCCCGGATCGCGAGCGAACCCGAGTGGTGGAACGTACCGTCGCCGAGGTTCTGCACGAAGTGCTTGTCGTCGGTGAACGGCGCGAGTCCGATCCACTGGGCGCCCTCGCCGCCCATCTGGGTCAGCCCGAGCTGGTGCCCGCGGCCCTTCCCGTCCAGCGCGATCATCACGTGGCAGCCGATGCCGACCCCGACGAGCGTGTCGTCGGCGGCGCGGGTGGACGCGTTGTGCGGGCAGCCCGAGCAGAAGTACGGCGTACGGGAGGCCAGCATCGGGAGCGCGATTCGCGACGGCCGCTTGGGGGCGATCGCCGCGAGGTGCGCGGTGGCCGAGGCCGGGAGGCGGTCGGTGCCCAGCCGGGCGGCGATCGCGCGGGCGACGTCGTCCGCGCCGAGCGTGCCGCGCGCGGTGAGCAGCGGCCGGCCGGTCTCGTCGCGCCGGCCGGTGATGCGCGGGGCGTTCGGGCGGCGGTACAGCGCCTCCTTGAGGCGGGCCTCCAGGAACGGCACCTTGTCCTCGACGACCAGGACCTCGTCCAGGCCGTCGGTGAGCTCGGCCAGTTCCGCGTCGTCCAGCGGGAACGGCATGCCGATCCGGATCAGCCGGATGCCGAGGTCGTCGTCGAGGTCCAGGCCGAGGTCGGCCAGCGCGCGCCGGACCACCGAGAACGACACGCCCGCCGCGAGGACGCCCAGCCGGGCGCCGGGGGAGTCGTGCACGATCGTGTTCAGGCCGTGCTCGCGGGCGTACGCACGGGCCAGGTCGAGCCGGCGGGTGAGCAGGTCGTGCTCGGCGTCGAGCGCGGCCGGGCCGACGAGGGTCGGCAGTGTGCCGCGCTTGGTCGCGGCGGGGACGGGGATGTCCTTGCCCCAGTCGGACACGTCCACCGTGGTCGACGCGTCGGCGATGTCGGCGACGATCTTCAGGCCGGTCCACAGGCCGCAGGCCCGCGACATCGCGACCGCGTGCAGGCCGAACTCGACGATCTCGCCGATCGAGCCGGGCGCCAGCAGCGGCATCGACAGGCTCTCCATCATCGGCTCGCACGAGCTCGGCACGGTGGAGGACTTGCTGCCCGGGTCGTCGCCGATCCACGCGACCGCACCGCCCAGCGGAGCCGTACCCGCCATCGTCGCGTGTCGGATCGCGTCGGCGGCCCGGTCGAGGCCGGGGTTCTTGCCGTACCAGAACCCGGTCACCCCGGCGTGCCGCGCGCCCGGAGTCTGGTCGACGAGCTGCGTGCCGGCGACCGCGGTGGCGGCGAGCTCCTCGTTGAGCCCGGCCTGGAAGACCACACCCGCCGGGTCCAGGAAGCGCTTCGCGCGGCCCATCTCCAGGTCGACGCCGCCCAGCGGGGAGCCCTGGTAGCCACTGACGAAGACCCGGGTGTCCAGGCCGCGCTCGGTGTCGAGGCGGCGCTGCTCCAGGGTCAGTCGAATCAGGGCCTGGACGCCCGAGATCAGGACGCGGCCGGACTCGGCGGCGTACTTGTCGTCGAGGGATACCGAAGGCGAAGCCTGGTCTGTACGCACGGCAGTCTCCGTCGAACCGGGGTGGGGTGGGAGCGGCAAGCACACCAACAGAGCTCCCAGGACGCAAGTACCTTGCGGCTAATCCGCCGAAAGACGCAAAGGTCTCTCTGTTTGGAGAGTCGTATGGAGATTAGTTTGCGCGTCATGGGCTCGTGAGCCCCCTCGTATTTCGGCGGATCGGTTCGCGTCGCCCGACCCCCGAGCATGCGAGAACCTCGTCGGCGCCGGGAGGAACCGGCAGGATCGGCTTTGCGGGGTCACCGCCTCCACCGAACGGATCAAGCTTTGACCAGCCACGAAGACACCACGACGGCTACCTTCGCGATCCGCGGGGCCGCCGCGACCGACCTCGACGCGTGTGTGGCCCTGCTCGCGCTGCACGAAGCCACCGGCGCGGGCAGCGGCAGCGTCGCGGTGGCGCCGGTGGCTTCATGCAGCGGCACCGGCGCGGTCGCGGACACCGGGGCCGACCCGCGCTCCCGAGTCCGTGCCTGGTTCCGTCGCCCGGACACCTGCTTCCTGGTGGCCGCCGCCGAGCCGGAGCACCCCGACCGCGCCGATCCCGCCACCCGAGTCGCCGCCTACGCCCGGGCCGTATTCCTCGACCCGACTCCCACCGCCCCCGCCGGCTACTACCTCGGCGGCGTGGTCGTCGCCCCGGAGGCTCGCCGATCCGGCCTGGCCACCCGGCTGACCGCGGCTCGGCTCGCCTGGATCGCCGAACGCGCCCCGGAGGCCTGGTACTTCACCAATGCTCGCAACGATGTGTCGCTGCGCCTCCACGAACCCTTCGGCTTCCACGAGGAGACCCGCGAATTCACCATCCCCGGCGTGGAGTTCGCGGGCGGTGTCGGCGTGCTCGCGCATGCCGTCCTGGACGGACCCCCGTGCCCACTCACCGACCGAAGGTCCAGCCCCGGTGGTGACCGCTGAGGAATGGTTCGTGTGCGTCCCAGTCCTGGAAGGTCAGCGCCCGCGCGGCGCGTGGCACGATCTCGCCCGCGTCGTCGATGTCGAAGCCCCATGAGAATCCGACCAGCGGCACCACCCGCCGCTCGGCGGTCGCGGCTCCGCTGCCCATCGGCGTCCAGGCCAGGAAACTGTGTGCGCGCCACGCCATCGGCTTGCGCTCGAAGCGCGCCGGCGAGTCGAACAGGGTCGGCGCGACCCCGAAGAAACAGTAGGGGGACGGCGGCGTGGAGTCGGCGAACAACGAGAACGGATCCTGCTCGAAGAACTCGCCGCCGGATGCTCCGTCGGTCGACCGCACCAGCTGTACCCAGCCGAACAACGCTCCGTAACCGCACCTCGGAAAGTCCACCAGCGCCGTGCAGCACGGGAAGCCCCGGGCCTCGGCGGTCTGTCCGACCGCAGAGGGGTCGTCGACCCGCTCGATGGTCACCTGTACCGAGCCGCTCTCACCATCACGAACGAAGGGCAGGATCATCCCTACAACCTGCCCACGGCCGACGCCGACCGCAAGGCCGGATCGCGTCGGGGTCAGCCCGCGAGTGCCGCGGCGATCGTGTCGGCGAGTGGGGTGGTGGGGCGGCCGAGCAGGCGAGACAGGTCGCCGGTGACGGTGGCGAGTTCGCCGCGCCCGATCGCGTTCTCGGTGTCGGCGAATACGGCGGCCATGAAGTCGGGCAGGCCGGCCCCGATCAGGATCTCGGCGTAGTCCGCGTCGGGGAGCGGGCGGTAGGCGACGGGGGTGCCGGACTGTCGAGTCACCTCGGCGGCGTACTCCCGAAGGGTCCAGGCGGTGTCGCCGCTCAGTTCGTACGTCGCGTTCTCGTGCCCCGGGCCGACCAGGACGATCGCCGCGGCCTCGGCGTAGTCGGCGCGGGACGCGGTCGCCAGCCGACTGTCGGGAGCGGTCGTGCCGATCACCGCGCCGCTCGCCAGGACGCCGGGGAGCTGACCGGTGTAGTTCTCGGTGTACCAGCCGTTGCGCAGGAACGTGTACGGCAGGCCCGAGTCCTCGATCAGCCGCTCGGTGACGTGGTGGTCGTCGGCGACCGTGAATCGGGTAGCCGGACCGCCCAGGATGCCGGTGTACGCGAGCAGCGCGACCCCGGCGACCGTCGCGGCGTCCACCACGGCGGCGTGCTGGGCGATTCGGGTGCCGAACTCGTTGCCCGAGATCAGCAGGACCCGATCGCCGGGTCCGAACACGCCTGCCAGCGCTGCGGGGTCGCCGTGATCGGCGATCCTGACCTCGACCCCGAGCGCGGCCAGATCTGCCGCCTTCGCGGCGTCGCGGACCACGACGGCGACCTGATCGGCGGGAACGCGGGCCAGCAGCTGCTCCACCACGAGGCGGCCGAGCTGTCCGGTGGCGGCGGTGACGACGAACATGATGGTTCTCCTTGATCGCTGATCGCTTGATCGAATTGATCGAATCCCGGTTGGGTGAAGTAAAGTACAACGAGCATGGCAAGTTTGTACAACGATCGTTGTAGTTTTTGCGAAGGGGCCCGATGAGCGACTCGAACGAAGCGAGCCGAGGCGGCGCGGCCGACGGCGAGCCGGCCCACGACCCGGCGGCCCAAGGCGCGACGACCCCGAAACCGCGCCGGGGCTGGGCCGGCAAACACGCCGCGATCCTGGCCGGGGCCCGGGTCGTGTTCGCGCGCGAGGGCTATGCGGGGGCGGGCATCGACGCCATCGCGGCCGAGGCCGGCGCCTCCACGCGGACGATCTATAACCACTTCCAGGACAAGGAGACGCTGTTCGGCGCGGTCGTCCAGGACAGCTCGGTACAGGTGCGCGACCGCCTGATCGAGGTCACCCGTCGGCACCTGGACCGGGTCACCGACCTGGAGGCCGACCTGCTCGCCCTCGCGCGCGCGTGGGTGGACGTGACGGCCGAGTTCCCCGAACACTTCGCGCTCGTTCGCCAGCTCGACTCGGCGGCCGGCCACTTCCCCGAGGAGCTGATCGACGCCTGGCGGGCCGTGGGCCCGGACGCCGCCCAGGCCGAACTCGCCCGGCACATGGCGTTGTTGATCGCGCAGGGCCGACTCGCCGAGGGGGATCCGCAGCGCATGGCACGGTTCTTCCACGTGCTGACCTTCGCCGAGCTCAACGAACGCTCGGCGCGGGGCGCGACACCCCTCGACGACGCCGAGGTCACCGTGATCCTCACCGCCGGGATCCGCGCGTTCCTGTACGGCCAGGCCGTAGGGCCGGCCGGTCGACCGGGCTCCTGAACCACGCCGAAGGCCGGGGCCTGCCCGAATTCGGGCAGAATCTTGCCCCCGGCGCGGCGTGGGAGCAGGATCGGGGTGTGGCGGATGACGAGCTGGTGGAGCGCATCGCGGCGACCACGGGCCTGACTCCCGCGGAGGCCGCGCGGATCGTCGACGACGTGCTGGCGTGGTACCGCGAGCCGGTCGAGGACTACGTCCGACGGCGGCACCGCCACCACAAGGTCTACGGCAAGCGCAACGCGCAGATCTACCGGCTCATCGCGGCCGAGCTCGACGGTCGGCTCGTCGAGCCACCCGCGCTGACCGAGCGTCAGCTGCGGCGCGTCATCTACGGCTGAGCGGGCCGACACGACCCGTCTTCCGGTCGTGCCGCCCGCTCGCCTTCTCTCCACACCCGAACGACCCAAACGACCCGACCAACCCTGCCAAGGAGCGCATCACCATGTGCGGAATCGTGGGCTACATCGGCGCGCAGCAAGCCGCCCCCATCCTGCTGGAGGGCCTGGGCCGCTTGGAGTACCGGGGCTACGACTCGGCCGGCATCGCGGTGCTCGGCGCGCGCGGCGTGGTCAAGGTGGTCCGCCGGGTCGGCCGGGTACACGCCCTCGCGGCGGCCGTACCCGCCCGGACCAGCGGCCGGATCGGCATCGGCCACACCCGCTGGGCCACCCACGGCGCGCCCTCGGAGACCAACGCGCACCCGCACGCGTCGGCGGACGGCCGGATCCAGGTCGTGCACAACGGCATCATCGACAACTCGGCCGCGCTGCGCGAGCGCCTCGCCGCCGAGGGGGTCGACCTGGCGTCGGAGACCGACACGGAGGTGCTGGCCCACCTCGTCGCGCGCTCGGCGGAGACCTCCCTGGAGGCGGCCGTACTGGACGCGCTGAGCCAGGTGACCGGCACGTACGCGATCGCTGTCGTGGATGTCGCCACCCCCGACCGGATCGTGGTGGCCCGCAACGGTTCGCCGCTCGTGCTCGGCGTGGGCGAGCGCGAGATGTTCGTCGCCAGCGATGTCGCGGCCCTGGTCCGGCACACCAGTTCGGTCGTGCATCTCGAGGACGGCGAGCTGGCGACGGTCACCGCGACCGGATTCCGTACCTTCACCCGCGACCACGACGACGTCGCCAAGACGCCGACCACGGTCGAGCTCACCGTCGAGGAGCTCGAACTCGCGGGCCACGAACACTTCATGCACAAGGAGATCCACGAACAGCCGTCGTCCGTCGAGCGGATGCTGCGCGGCCGGCTCGACGAGCGGTTCGGCTCGGCGCGGCTCGACGGGCTGGAGATCGAGTTGCGCGAGCTGCGCGGATTCCGTCGGGTCAAGGTGCTCGGCTGCGGATCCGCCTACTACGTGGGCCAGTTGGGGGCCACGTTGATCGAGGACCTGGCGCGGGTGCCGGCGGACGCGGAACCGGCCTCGGAGTTCCGCTACCGCAATCCGGTGATCGAGCCGGACACGCTGTATGTCGCGGTCAGCCAGTCGGGCGAGACCGCCGACACGCTCTTCGCGGTGCGCGAGATCCAGCGCAAGGGCGGCCGGGTGGTCGGCCTCGTCAACGTGGTCGGCTCGTCGATCGCGCGCCAGTGCGACGGCGGCATCTACCTGCACGCCGGGCCGGAGGTCTCGGTCGCCTCGACCAAGGCGCTCACCCACATGTCGGTCGGCTTCGCGCTGCTCGCGCTGGTGCTGGGCCGCGTGCACGACCTGTCGCACGCCGACGGCGCACGGATCCTCGCGGGGCTCCAGGCGCTGCCCGGTCAGATCGCCGAGATCCTCGCGGACGAGCCGCGGATCGCCGAGGCGGGGCGGGCGCTCGCCGACGCGCGCAGCCTGTTCTTCATCGGCCGGGTCCGCGGATATCCGGTGGCTCGCGAAGCGGCGCAGAAGTTCAAGGAGATCACCTACCGGCACGCCGAGGCGTACCCGAGCAGCGAGCTCAAGCACGGCCCGCTGGCCCTGATCGACGCCTCGCTCCCGACCGTCGCGATCATCCCGGACGACGACCTCGTGGGCCGCAACCTCGCGGCCGCGCACGAGATCCGAGCCCGCGGCGGCCGCCTGACCGTGATCACGCACCCGGGCGTCGACCTGGGCGACCTCGAAGCCGACCGCATCGACATCCCGAAGAACGAACGCGAACTCGACCCCATCCTCCTCACCATCCCGACCCAACTCCTCGCCTACCACGCGGCTTTGGCCCTCGACGAAGACATCGACCGCCCCCGCAACCTGGCGAAGTCGGTCACAGTCGAGTAGCCGGGCCGATCACGGCCCGCGGGACGGTCACCCGGCCACGGGGTTCGTGTCGGCGAAGCGGGCGGGGCCCTGTCCGGGCGCCCGGTCGGGTCACGGGTCGGTTGCGCGCCTGTCCCGGGCGTCCAGGTGCCAGGTGCCAGGTGGTAGGTCGGGATGCGAGTGCCGCCCGTACCCGGTGGGTGCGGGCGGAATCCCCGTCCCCATACAGCACTTGGACACCGCACCCAGTGCTGTATCAGGCAAGGTTTGCCGTGCTTGGCGGCTGTCTTCGCGCCGGGGATAGTCTCGGCCTGTCGATGGGATATGTAGGTGACATCGAGAGGGCGGAGTGTGGGCGAGCGCGAGCTGTTCGAGTACACGTCGGTCTCGCTGTGCTTGATCCACTGCATGCGCGTCTCCTCGCGGGCCTGATGGTGCCCGTCAGCAGGGCATCGCCACAACGGTTTCGACCCTCGGGTGGGTCTCGGACGGACGCGACCGCCCCGCCTCCGGCGGACCTGGGGACGGGGCGGTGGGCCATGTGCCGTGGGTCAGCGGGTGGCGGCGAGGAATGCGGACCATGCCTTGGTGCCGGCGCGGATCACCGGTGAATCGGGGACCTTGCTGTCGCGAACGCCCACCTCGACGGCGAGCGGAGCGACCTCGACACAGTCCCCACCAGCGTTGCCGCTGTAGGTGCTCGTGCGCCACGCGGTCGCGTGCTGTCCAGTGCTCATAGTTCTCCCGCAATCTGTTCGATCAGCGCGATCGACTTCCCGACCCGGAGGGCCTGGGTGCGAATGATTCCATGTCGCTGGGCGAGGATTGCGACCTGCTCGGGGTCGGCCGCCCAGGCACCTCCGGCCTGCCCTTCGATGTACCCGAGGTCGCGGCCGTCCTCGGTCCTCAAGGTGATCATCGGGCCGTCGAGACCACAGTGATCGTCCACCTCGTCCGGCATCACCTGTACGGAGACGTTCCGCATCCCAGCGCACTCGACGACCCGCTTCAGCGCGTCCCGCATGACCGATGCGTCGCCCACCCGGCGCCGTAGCGCACTCTCCTCTATGACGAAGCTGATCACCGGCTGCGGCCGCCTCGTCAGGAGGACCTGCCGTTCGATGCGTTTCCTGACCAGGCGCTCGACCTCGTCGTCGTCGCGCGGCGGGACATACGCGTTGATGACCGCGCGCGCGTAGTCCTCCGTCTGCAACAAGCCCGGGATCGCCATGGTGTTGTAGGAGCACAGGCTGACGGCTTGCGCTTCCTGCTCGGCATACTCGCCGAACAGTTCCGGGAACCTGGGGCAGCCGTGCAGCTTCCGGATGCCCGTCGCCACGAGGCCGCGAGCGTCGAGCAACTCGTCGAGCAACTCGGCGGCATCCAGGGGCGGGATGCGTCGGCCCCGTTCCCAGGACACGACGCTGTGGTCGCTGTTGCGCACGCGCGTCGCGACCTCTTGAGGGGTGAGGCCCTTCCCCTCTCTCAGGCTCCTCAGTTGCTCGCCGAGCATTTCGGCTGCGAGGTTCTTGGCTGCTTTCGAATCCACTGGCGCGTGCGCCTCCCGAGTCCACGCCGGTCCGAACGGCGCGCCGCCGGCAGTCGGCGCGTACAGCGTCGTACAGACCGGCCATCCGCTTGTACAGCGCCGTACAGGCTCGCCGTTCACGCGCGGATACGTGTCCAACGAGAGTCCATGCGCCGCTACTCCTCAACGTAGACGGCTGCGGGCATTCTCAATGCCATGACCGGAATTCATCGCTCGACCGAGGTGCCCTACAGGGCTTCGTGGGTGCCCATCGCGGGCCACTCTCTCGTCGTCGCCGGGCTGCACTTCGACGCCGTGAAGATTGCCGGCGAACTTGCAATCCACATTGCGGACGCGCTGATCGACGCTCGAGACGGGGCACCGGTCGGGCCGATTGTCCACGAGGTGTTCAGACGAGGATTGACGTACTTCCTGGTACCGCCCGGCGCCGCCCGGGTCCTCAGGTGGCCACCCGGCATCGAGGTACTCGACCGAACTCGCTCAGCGCATGTGGGGATTCCCGCGCTGTGGGGCAACACCTGGCCTCTTTGCTGGCGATCGGTCCCGACCAGCGACGCGCGGCTGGTCGAAGTCGAACCCCTCCATCGCCTGGCTTGTGCCGAGACCGGTTTCACGCCCACCCCGATACCTCGCGGCTGACGAACGTCCCCTGCCGCCGCCCGTTCCCGACCACGCCCGGCGGGCGGCACCCCAGGTCCGGCGGCGCACCCCGACCCGCGCCGCCGGACCGGCGGGCCGTGAACCCACTGGCCGAGCGAGGCACCACGAGCACGGGGCGGCGACGCCCAGGGGCGTGGCCCCGTCCCCCTCCACATCCATTGGAGAAGCAATGGCCAGCCCACCCCCGTGGTCGCCCGGCGATGTCCTCTGGCGCAAGCTCCGGCCCGGCCTGCATCACCTCGGCACCATCACCGAGGTCTGGCACGACGGTGGCCGGTGGATGGTCCGTTACGAGCACGGCGTCCGGGAGCGGAAAACGGACATCGCGCCCGCCGACGAGATGTACAAGGCGGGGCCCCAAATGCGGCCGGTATGACCCACCCGAGCCGGACCCGCTGCCGGTCCGCCGGCAGCAGCAGTTTCTCGATCGCTGCGGGCTGCTCGGCGCGCGCACGAGCAGATGCCCCGTTGCTGTCGCTCACTCGGAGGGAGGACGTGGGGTGGCAGGTGGGGGTGGGGCGGGGGAGTCTCGGGGGTGGGGGTGTTTTCGGGTGGATCGGTGTTGGGTTTCGGGGGTGTTTCCGGAGGTGCGTATCGCGTTACATTGACTGTCGTCAGTTTTGATAGATACTTGGCTCCGCGACTCCCGCTGACACCAGGATGAGGTGCGCGCACATGGAGCTGTCCCCTTCCGCCCATATCGACACGTTCTGTCGTGATCGGCTGCCACCGGCCGAGCTGTGGCCCGAACTGCTTTTCGAACTACCGGAATTGCGCTACCCCACCCGCCTCAACTGCGCGCGGGTGCTGCTCGACGAGACCATCGAGCGGCTCGGTCCCGACCGCCGCTGCCTGGTGACCCTGGACGAGCAGTGGTCGTACGGCGACCTCCAGCGCCGGGCGAACCAGGTCGCCCGGGTGCTGACCGAGGACCTCGGCCTCGTGCCGGGCAACCGCGTGCTGCTGCGCGGCCCCAACAACCCGTGGCTCGTGGCGTGCTGGTTCGGCGTGCTCAAGGCGGGCGGCGTCGCGGTGACGACGATGCCGCTGCTGCGGGCACACGAGCTGGGCACGCTGTGTGAGATCAGCCGCCCGAAGGTCGCGCTGTGCGACCACCGATTCCTCGACGAGCTCGACGCCGCCGAGACCCCCGGCCTCACGACCGTCGCGTACGGCGCCGACACGCCGGACGACCTGGCGGCGCGCTGCGCCGGCAAGGCGGCCGACTTCGAGGCCGTCGACACCGCCGCCGACGATGTCGCGCTGATCGCCTTCACGTCCGGGACGACCGGGCGGCCCAAGGCGACGTTGCACTTCCATCGCGACGTGTTGGCCAACTCGGACACGTTCGCGCGGCACATCATCAAGCCCACGCCCGACGACCTGTTCGCGGGCACGCCGCCGCTCGGCTTCACCTTCGGGCTCGGCGGCCTCGTGGTCTTCCCGCTGCACGTGGGCGCGGCGAGCTTGCTGCTCGAACACGCGACGCCCGAGCGGCTGGTCCGGATCGTCGCGGAGTACGGCGTCACCGTGCTGTTCACCGCGCCGACCGCCTACCGGGCGATCATGTCCGCCGGCCTCGCCGACCTGCTCAAGGGCGTGCGCCGGTGCGTGTCGGCGGGCGAGGCGCTGCCCGCCGAGACCTGGCGCGACCTGCACGCCGCCACCGGGATCGCGCTGATCGACGGGATCGGCGCCACCGAGATGCTGCACGTCTTCGTCTCGGCGGCGGACGAGGACATCCGGCCCGGCGCCACCGGCCGCGCGGTACCCGGCTTCCGGGCCGCCGTACTCGACCCGGCCGGGCAGCCGGTGCCGGACGGGACCCCCGGCCTGCTCGCGGTCAAGGGGCCGACCGGCTGCCGCTATCTCGACGACGACCGGCAGCTCACGTACGTGCGCGACGGCTGGAACATCACCGGCGACACCTACGTCCGCGATGCCGACGGCTACCTCTGGTACCAGGCGCGCAGCGACGACATGATCGTCTCCTCCGGGTACAACATCGCTGGCCCCGAGGTCGAGATCGCCCTGCTCCGGCACCCGGACGTAGCCGAGTGCGGCGTCGTCGGGGCGCCCGACGAGCGGCGCGGCCTGATCGTCAAGGCGTACGTCGTACTGCGCGACGGGGTGCCGGCCGACGCCGACACCGCCGCGGCCATCCAGGCCTTCGTCAAGCAGGCGATCGCGCCGTACAAGTACCCGCGCGCCGTCGAGTTCGTGCCCGCCCTGCCGCGCACCGGCAACGGCAAGCTGCGCCGCGGCGAACTGCGCGCGTGGGCCAACGCGGGGCCCTCGGCGGAACCGGACCCGGCCCCGGACCCGGACCCCATATCGCCATCGCCGAACTCCCTCGCCCCGGAAGCCTCGTGAAGGACATCACCATGCCGGACACCGGTCCACAGGACATCCAGACCCAGGGCATCGACACCCAGGGCGCCCAAACCCGGGACGTCGACACGCAGAACCTCCCCGAAGTCGTCGTCGAGCGCCGCGTCGAGTGGGGCGACACCGACGCCGCCGGGCACTACCACTACTCGGCCGTGCAGCGCTGGGTCGAGGCGGCGGAGGCGGTGCTGCTGCGCCGGCTCGGGCTGGCCGGACTGTTCGGCGCGATCCCGCGCGTGCACTTCGAGGCCGACTACCGCGAGCGGCTGTGGTTCGGCGAGGCCGTGCACACCACGCTGCGCGTGGTCAAGGTGGGCGCCAGCTCGCTCCACTACGCCTTCGAGGTGCGCGGCGAGCACGGCGTCGCCGCGACCGGCCGGCTGTCGATCGTGCACTGCGCGGCCGACGCGAAGGGCGCGACGCCCTGGCCGGACGAGGTCAGGGCCGCGCTTTCGCGGGGCGGCACACAGCAGCCGGAGTCGTACGCGTGACGCGGGACCGCGTGACCGCGTGAGCTCGTGACCGGTGCGAGGGCCGCGCGTCGCAAGGCCCTCGCATCCGCGCGAATATCGCGCCGTATTGACGACCGTGGAATTTATTACATACGCTCGGACAGGCCGGGAACTTTGGAGGACGCTGTGCGCATAGCAGTCATCGGCGGCGGGCCGGGTGGGTTGTACTTCGCCGCCCTCGCCAAGCAGCTGTCGCCCGGTTCGCAGATCACGCTGTGGGAGCGCAACGCGCCGGACGACACGTTCGGCTTCGGTGTGGTGTTCTCCGACGAGACCCTGGACGGCATCGCCCAGGCCGACCCGGAGATCTTCGCCGCCATGTCCGCGGGCTTCGCCCGCTGGACCGACATCGACATCCGCTACGGCGGCCGCACGCTGACGTCGGGCGGGCACGGGTTCGCCGCCCTCGGGCGCGAACGGCTGCTGCGGATCCTGCAGCAGCGCTGCGCCGCCCTCGGGGTGGACCTGCGCTACCGCACCGAGGCCCCGCCGGTGGACGAGCTGGCCCGTACGCACGACCTCGTGGTCGCGTCGGACGGCGTGCGCTCGGTGGTTCGCGACCGGTACGCCGACACGTTCCGGCCGAACCTGGACGAGCGCGGCTGCCGCTACATGTGGCTCGGCACCGACAAGGTCTTCGACGCCTTCACCTTCATCGTCGACAAGCACGACTTCGGCGTCGTGCAGGTGCACGCGTACCCGTTCGACGACCGGCGCAGCACCTTCATCGTCGAGCTCGCCGAGGACGCGTGGCGGCGCGGCGGATTCGCCGAGTTCGCCGGCCGCGACCTGCCGCCCGGGGCCAGCGACGAGGCCGGCGTCCGGCGCTGCGAGGCGCTGCTCGCCGAGCACCTCGACGGGCACCGGTTGATCCCCAACAACTCGCGGTGGATCAGGTTCACCACGGTCCGCAACGCGACCTGGCACCACGACAACGTCGTCCTGCTCGGCGACGCCGCGCACACCGCGCACTTCTCCATCGGTTCGGGCACCAAGCTCGCGATGGAAGACGCGCTCGCGCTCGCCGCGTGCGTCAACGAGCACCCCGACATCCCGGCCGCGCTGACCGCGTACGAGGCCGAGCGCAAGCCGGTGGTGAGCTCCACGCAGCGCGCGGCGCAGGCCAGCCTGGAGTGGTTCGAGAACATCGACCGCGCGGTCGGCCAGGCCCCCGAGCAGTTCGCGTTCAACCTGCTCACCCGCAGCCGCCGGGTCACCCACGCCAACCTGCTCGAACGCGACCCCGATTTCGTGGCCGCCGTCGACACGGCGTTCACGGCCGGGCGCGCGGACAAGGTTGACGCGGCGCCGATGTTCCAGCCGTTCCGGCTCGGCTCGGTCCGGCTGCGCAACCGCGTGGTGGTCCCGCCGATCGCGACCTACGCCGCCCGGGACGGCATCCCCGGCGCGTTCGAGTCCGCCCACCTGGGCGCCCTCGCGCTCGGCGGCGCGAGCCTGGTGTTCGCCGGCATGACCGCGGTCACCGCCGACGGACGCGCGACCCGATCCTGCCCCGGCCTGTGGTCGGCCGCGCACGAGCTCGCGTGGCGTGACGTGGTGAGCCGGGTCCGGGCACAGGCCCCCGACGGGGCGCTCCTGGGCATCCAGCTCACCCACGCCGGCCGCCGCGCCGCGACCGCCGAGCCCGCCGACGACGGCACCTGCGCACCGCTCGGCGACGACGGATGGCCGACCCTCGCCGCGTCCGCGATCCCGTGGGACCCCGCAGGCAGCACACCCGCCGAGGCGACCCGCGCGGACCTGGACGAGATCACCGCGGCCTTCACCGCCGCGGCGCAACGGGCCGACCGGGCCGGTTTCGACGCGCTGGAGCTCCAGTACGGGCACGGCCACCTGCTCTCCGGCTTCCTGTCCCCGCTGACCAACCGGCGCGAGGACGAGTACGGCGGCCCGCTCGCGGGTCGGCTGCGCTTCCCGCTGGAGGTGCTGTCCGCGGTGCGCGCCGTCTGGCCCGCCGACAAGCCGCTGGTGGTACGGATCTCGGCGGCCGACTGGGCCGAGGGCGGCACGACCGAGGACGACGCGGTACGGATCGCCCGCGCGCTCGCCGCGGCCGGCGCCGACGCGATCGACGTCTCGACCGGCGAGGTGGTCCCGCACGAGCGGCCCGCCTACGGACGCGGCTACCAGACGCCGTTCGCCGACCTGATCCGCAACGCCACCGGCGTGCCGACGATCGCGGTCGGCGCGATCTCGACCTACGACGACGTCAACTCGATCCTGCTCGCGGGCCGCGCCGACCTGTGCGCGGTGGGCCGCGCCCACCTGTACGACCCGCTGTGGACGCTGCACGCCGCCGCCGAACAGGGCTACGCCGGACCGGGCGCGCCGTGGCCGAGCGCGTGGCGCCCCGGCAGCCGCAAGCCGCCCGGCGCGGGCAGCGACCGCGTACCGCCCCGCCTGCACCTGCTGCGCGAGCAGGCCGAACCCGTGCACCGCCGGTGGCGCCCGCAGCCGCGCCTGGTGACCGTGCCCGAACGAGGCTGACCGCACCGTGGACCACGAGGAGCACGAGGAGCACGCGATGCAGAGTCCCATCCCACCGATCGTGATGACCGGCGAGCAACGCGACAACCCGCCGCGCTTCAAGGCCGCCGCCGTGCAGGCCGCGCCCGTCTACCTGGACGCGGCCGCGACCGTGGCCAAGGCGGTCGGGCTGATCCGCGAGGCGGCCGCGAACGGCGCCGAGTTCATCGTCTTCCCCGAGGTGTTCGTGCCGGGGTACCCCTACTGGAACTGGACGATGAACCCGGTCCAGGGCTCACCGTGGTTCGAGCGCCTGTACCGGTCCTCCATCGACGTGCCCGGCCCGCACGTGGACACCCTGCGCGCCGCCGCCCGCGCGGCCGGCGCGGTCGTGGTGATCGGCGTCAACGAGCGCGGACCGCACAGCATGGGCGTGCTGTACAACACCATGCTCACCATCGACGCCGACGGCGAACTGATCGGCGTGCACCGCAAGTTGGTGCCGACCTGGGCGGAGAAGCTGACCTGGACCGGGGGCGACGGCAGCTCGCTGCGCGTACACCCCACCCGGATCGGTCCGCTCGGCGTGCTCGCGTGCGGCGAGAACACCAACACGCTGGCCCGGTTCACGCTGCTGGCCCAGGGCGAACTCGTGCACGCCGCGAGCTACATCGCGCTGCCGGTCGCGCCTGCCGACTACGACATGGCCGAGGCGATCGCGGTACGCACGGCCGCGCACAGCTTCGAGGGCAAGGTGTTCTCGGTCGTCGCGTGCTCGACCATCTCGCCCGAGATCGTCGATGCGATCGCCGGCGACGACGACGAGGTGCGCAAGCAGCTCGGCCGCGAACGCAGCGCGCTCTCCGGCATCTTCGGCCCCGACGGCCGCCCCGTCGGCGAACCGCTGATCGACGACGAGGGCATCGTCTACGGCGACATCGACCTCGCCAAGTGCATCCAGCCCAAGCAGATGCACGACATCGTCGGCCACTACAACCGCTTCGACATCTTCCAGCTGAGTGTCGACAACCGGCCGCGGCAACCGATCACCTTGACGCACGACCCCGTCGCGGCACCCCTCGCACCCGCGCCCCCGCCCGCTCCCGCACCCGCACCCGCACCCGAGGAGGAGACATGACCACCCAGGACGACAACATGCTCGGCCGGGCCCGAGTCACCGACACGCCGGAACTGAGTGCCTACTACGCCGAGTTGGCCGACCGCGAGGCCGGTGCGCTGTGGACCGTCGCGAACGAGATCGAGCCGTGGTACCCGCAGCCCAAGTCGGTACCCACGCTGTGGCGCTACGCCGAACTGCGCCCGCTGGTACGCAAGGCGCTCGACCTGGTCAAGGCCGACGACGCCGGCCGGCGCGTGGTGATGCTGGTCAACCCCGGGCGGCGGGACGTCAGCGCGGCCGCCGGGCTGCTGTACACGGGCCTGCAGATCATGGGCCCGGGCGAGTCGATGACCGCGCACCGCCACCAGGCCGCCGCGCTGCGCTTCGTGCTCGAGGGCACCGGCGCGTGGACGATCGTGGACGGCGAGAAGCTCAAGGTCGGTGCCCGCGACTTCGCGATCACCCCGAACGGGACCTGGCACGAGCACGGCAACGAGTCCGACGACGCGCCGGTGATCTGGCAGGACGGCCTGGACATCCCCCTGGTCAACGCGCTCGACGCGGGCTTCTACGAGGTGCACCCCGACGTGTACCAGGTGCCGGGCAAGGTGGTGAACCCGTCGGTCCTGACCTACGGCGGCAACCTCGTGCCCTACGGCGTCGAGAAGTGGACCCGCCCCTACTCGCCGCTGCTCGCGTGGCCGTGGGAGCCCACCTACCAGGCCCTGCTCGACCTGGCCAGGGTGAGCGAGGGCTCGCCGTACGACGGCGTGATCATGGAGTACACCAACCCCGCGACCGCGGGCTCGGTGATGCCGACCATGAGCGCGCACATCCAGCTGCTGCGGGCCGGCCACGCGACAAAGGCGCACCGGCACACCGGCTCCGTGGTCTACACCGCGGCCAAGGGCCACGGCGTCTCGATCGTCGGCGGGCAGCGCTTCGAGTGGCGCGAGGGCGACGTGTTCGCCGTCCCGTCCTGGGCCTGGCACGAGCACGCCAACCTCGACGCGTCCGAGGACGCGGTGCTGTTCTCGTTCAACGACTTCCCGGTGATGCGCTCGCTCGGCTTCTTCCGCGAAGAGGCATACGTCGACAACGACGGACACCAGCCGCAGCCGTAACCCCGACCGACCCCGAATTCCCGGGCGGCGCGCACCGCGTCGCCCCGACGTGAGGACATCCCCCATGCGCCTGGTCACCTACACCGTCGACGGCTCCGCGCCGCGCCTGGGCGCCGAGGACGGCGCGCAGGTGAGCGACCTCGCCGCGCTGGCCGCCGCCGCGGGCGTCGAACTGCCCGGCGATCTGCTGTCGTTCATCCGCGCCGGCGCCGAGGCGTTCGACACCGCACGGGAGTTGCTGGCCGGCGACCCGGACGCCCGGCCCGCGGGTGCCGTGCACCCGTTCGCCGCGGTGCGGCTGCTCGCGCCGCTGCGGCCCGGGAAGATCATCGGGATCGGGCTCAACTACGTCGAGCACGTGGCCGAGTCGAACCGCACCCTGGACACCGCGAAGGAACTGCCGGACCGCCCCGTCCTGTTCGGCAAGCCGGCGACCGCCGTGACCGGCCCCGGTTGGCCCATCCTGCACAACGGCGACCTGACCCAGCAGCTCGACTGGGAGTGCGAACTCGCGGTCGTGATCGGGCGAACCGCGTACAAGGTCACTGAGGCCGACGCGTGGGACCACGTGTTCGGGTACAGCATCATGAACGACATCAGCGCCCGGGACCAGCGCCGCTCCGGGCAGTGGTTCTTCTCCAAGGGCCAGGACTCGTACGCGCCCTTCGGCCCCGCGGTGGTCACCGCCGACGAGATCCCCGACGCGCAGGCGCTCGACCTGTCGCTGCGCGTCAACGGCGACGTCAAGCAGAAGTCCAACACGCGGCACATGCTCTTCGACATCCCGCGGCTGATCGCCGACATCTCGTCCGGGATGACCCTCGAACCCGGTGACGTGATCTCCACCGGCTCGCCGTCCGGTGTCGGCGCGGCCCAGGTCCCGCCGCAGTACCTCCGGCCGGGCGACGTCGTCGAGGCGACCGTCGAGCGGATCGGCACGCTGTCCAACCCCGTGATCGACGCGCGCTGACCCGCGTTCGCCCACCCGTTCCCACCGGAGGACCTCCCGTGCGTCAACACCCCTACCGCATCGGCCAGATCGTGCCGAGCTCCAACGTCACGATGGAGACCGAGGTACCCGCGATCCTGCGGGCCCGCGAATCGGTCGCGCCCGAACGCTTCACCTTCCACTCCAGCCGGATGCGGATGACGCACGTCACCCCCGAGCAGCTCAAGGCGATGGACGCCGACTCGGACCGCTGCGCCGTCGAGTTGTCCGACGCGCGCGTGGACGTGCTCGGCTACGCGTGCCTGGTCGCGATCATGAGCATGGGGCTCGGCTACCACCGGGTCTCCGAGGAACGCCTGCACACCCGGACCGTCGAGAACGGCGCCGCCGCGCCGGTCGTCACCAGCGCGGGCGCCCTCGTGCACGGCCTGCACACGATCGGCGCGCGCAAGGTCGCCCTGGTCGCGCCGTACATGCTGCCGCTCACCCGCACGGTGGTGGACTACCTCGGCCACGAGGGCATCGAGGTGCTCGACTTCGAGGCGCTGGAGATCCCCGACAACCTCGACGTGGCCGCGCACGACCCGCTGCTGCTGCCCGGCATCGCCGATCGGCTCGCGCACGCCGACGCGGACGCGGTCGTGCTGTCGGCGTGCGTGCAGATGCCCTCGCTCGCCGCGATCGAGGAGGCCGAACAGCGACTCGGCAAGCCGGTCGTGTCGGCGGCCGTGTGCACCGTGCACCAGATGCTGCGCTCGCTCGACCTGCCCGCCTTCGCGCCGGGCGCGGGCCACCTGCTCTCCGGGGCGTTCGCGGACGCGCCGGTGGGCTCGGTCGCCGCGGAGCAGGCGCGGTGACCGGCACCGACGAGTGCCGCACGCCGGTCGTCGAGGCGCCCGCCGGAGCGCTGCGCGGGCGGTACGAGGACGGCCTCGCGGTCTTCCCGGGATCCCGTACGCCGCACCGCCGGTGGGCGACCTGCGCTGGCGCCCGGCTCGGCCGCACGCGGGGTGGGACGGCGTCCGTGAGGCCGCCGAGTACGGGCCGAGCGCGCCGCAGCCGGTGCGCGCCGACCCGGTCCTGGGCGGGCACGGCGCGCCGCCGCTGGACGAGGACTGCCTCACGCTCAACGTGTGGACGCCCGCGACCGACACGGCCCGCCGCCCGGTCCTGGTCTGGATCCACGGCGGCGGGTTCGTCAGCGGATCGGGCACGCTGCCGATCTACGCGGGCGACACGTTCGCCCGGGACGGCGACCTCGTGGTGGTGTCGATCAGCTACCGCATCGGCGCGCTCGGCTACGTGTATCTCGGCCCCGACGACGACGCGGACGGCGGCAACTTCTGGCTGACCGACCAACTCGCCGCGCTGCGCTGGGTTCGGGAGAACATCGCCGCGTTCGGCGGTGACCCGGACGACGTCACCGTCGCGGGCCAGTCCGGCGGCGCCTTCTCCACGGCGGCGCTGGCGGTGCACCCCGAGGGGCGTCGGCTGTTCCACCGCGCGATCCTGCAGAGCCCGCCGTTCGGGGTGGCGACCCCGGATCCCGAGGAGTCGCTGCGCACCACGGCCGCACTTCTGGAGGTCGCCGGGGTCGCGGACGTCGCGGAGCTGCGGGCGCTGCCGTGGGAGCGGCTGGTCGAGGCCACAATCGGGATGTTCGGCGTGCGGGCCCGCTGGGGGCAGTGGCCGGTGCCGTTCCTGCCGGTCGTCGACGGGAGCACGCTCACGCGCAACCCGGTGGAGGCGCTGATCGCGGGGGAGAACCCCGAGATCGAGATTCTGCTCGGCTGGACCGGGAACGAGGCCGGCTTCGCGTTCGGCGCCAACGAGATGTACACGGACGCGACGCATGCGGAGGTGCGGGGTCGTTTCGTGGAGTCGTTCGGGGAGCGTGGGGCCGAGGCGTACGACGTCTTCGCCGCGGCGCACCCGGACGCGAGCGCGCTCGACCTGTTGACCGACCTGGTCTCCGACGAGCTGTTCCGACTGCCGAGTGTGGCCCTGGCCGAGGCCCGCGCGGAGCATGGCCGGCCGGCGTGGGTCTACCAGTTCGACTACGCGACACCCGCGTACGATGGCCGGCTCGGTGCCGCGCACTGCCTGGAGCTGCCGTTCAGCTTCCGCAACGCCGACCGGTGGTCGCACGCGCCGTTCTTGGCCGGCGTCGAGCCGAAGACCCTCGACGGCCTGGGCGCGGCGATGCACGACGCCTGGATCTCGTTCATCCGCACCGGCGACCCCAATCACGCCGGGCTGCCCACGTGGGAGCGATACACCGCGCCGAACCGGGCGACCATGCTCTTCGACGCGACGAACACGGCCGGCACCGACCCGGTCGGCCCGGCGAAGCGGCGGCTGTACGCGGAGGGAGACGGCGGACGCTGACGGTCGGCGTGCCCGAATCATCCTGGTACGGCAGATTCCGAGTGATACGGGTGATCTGCATGGTTCGGGTGGTTCGGGTGGATCCGGGGAGTGATCGTTCCGGTGGCATACTGGCCCACCGTTCCCCTGGAAGGAGGCCCTGGATGGGCTTCGGCTCCTCGTCCATGGCCATGCTCGGCAAGGCGATCACCGGTCGTGACCTGCCCGTCACGGATGTCTTCGGGGCACCCGGACCGGTCGCCGCGTGGCGGGCGTTCCTCGCGCGAACCCGGACCGACATTCTGATCGCGCTCGTCGCGGCGGCCGTCGACGTACTCGGCTACGTGATGACGGTGCGGCTCGACGGGCTCGGGACCACCGCGGTCGGCGTGGCCCTCCTGGTCGCTTCGGGACTGTGTCTGGTGGCGCGGCGTCGAGCGCCGGTCGTGGTGCTGCTGCTGGTTCTCGGCATACAGGTGGTGCTGAACGTGGGCGTCGAGATGCCGCCCCGGTTCGGCATCTCGTTGGCGGTCGCGCTGTACACCGTCGGCCTGGCGTGCCGGCCGAGGGTGGTCGCGATGGCGGCACTGGCGACCCTGGTGGCCCAGACTTCCGGCTACACGCACATCGAGGAGTCGTTCGTCTGGCTGTTCAGTGGCGACTTCATCGCGATCCTGCTGGTGCTCGGGGTGAGCGCGGGCGTGCGGCACTGGCAGGGGCAGGTCGACGTCAACCGGCAACTGCTGGCCGATCGGGCGCTGACCGATGAACGGCGGCGGATCGCCCGGGAACTGCACGACATCGTGGCCCACCACATCACCACCATGCATCTGATGTCGGCCGGCGCCCGGACCAGTTTGGAGCGCGACCTCGGCGCGGCCCGGGGGGCGCTGCTCACCTTGGAGGCGTCCGGCCGGGTCGCGCTCGGCGAGATGCGGCAGCTGCTCGGCGTACTGCGCAGCGACAGCGACCCGGACACCGCACCGTCGGCGCCCCAACCCGGTGTCGACGAGCTCCCCCGGCTGGTCGCCGAATCGTGTCTGGCCGAGCTCCCCACCGAGTTGCAGGTCGACGGCGCGCGCCGCGAACTGCCTTTGCCGGTCGGCCTCGCGCTGTACCGGATCACCCAGGAGGCGCTCACCAACGCCCGCAAGCACGCGGGGAGCGGGGCCACCGCGCGAGTGCGGCTGGAGTACCTGCCGAGCGAAGTCGCGATCGAGATCCGCGACGACGGGGGCGGCGAGGACGCGGGGAGGGGCGGATACGCCATGACCGGCGGCGGACACGGGTTGCTCGGTATGCGGGAGCGGGTGGCCGTGCACGGCGGGTCGTTGGACGCCGGGCGCTGCGCGGACGGGGGATTCCGGGTCGCCGCGCGCATACCGGTGGCGGCGTCGGACACGGCGGCGGCGCCGGTCGCGTGCGATCCGCCCGCGCCGGTTTCCGCGCCCGAGAGCCTGGCTCACCTGGCCTCGCACGAGGTCGAGCTGTTGCGCCTGATCGCGGCCGGCAAGGAGGACGGCGAGATCGCCGCGAACCTGCGGATCAGCGTGGCCACCGTCGAGCGACGCGTGGGCGACGTGCTGGCCGGTCTCGCCGTCGACGACCGCGCCCAGGCCGTCGTCGTCGCCTACGAATCCGGCCTGGTCCGGGCCGGCCACACCACCCGGCCGGTGCCCTGATTTCGGGCACCGGCGGGACGGGCGGAGCCTGGTCGGGTCACGCGTTGTCCATGGCCTCCGCCAGGCTGCGCGGGCGCATGTCGGTCCAGTTCTGCTCGATGTAGTCCAGGCACGCCGCGTGGGTGTCCTCGGGATGGACCACCGTCCAGCCCGCGGGCACGTCGGCGAAGGCGGGCCAGAGCGAGTGCTGGGCCTCGTCGTTGACCAGGACCACGAACGTGCCGTCGGTGTCGTCGAAGGGGTTCGCCATCAGTGCTGCTCCTCTGTCGTGTTCGAGTGGGTCGTGTTCGGGTGGGTCGTGTTCGGTCGGGTCGTCTTCGGGTCGGCGCCCGGGATCGTGCCGGGTTCCGGATCCCCGCCCGTTCCCGCCTCGGCGGAATCGAGCGTGGTCCGGCGCAGCCGCTCCTCGATGAGCGGGCCGATCTCGCGGAGGATCTCCGGTGTCGTGATGGTGCTGTGGGTGCACGCGAGCCGGTGGTAGGTGACCGTGCCGTCGATGTAGTCGTCCCAGACGTCCGGCCGCATGACGCGTTCCGGCTCGTCGCCGGCGGCGAACACGAGCAGGTCGGTGGCCACCCGGCGGTGCCGGTGCTCCGTGGCGAGCGCGATGTTGCGTTGGAGCACGCTCATGATCGTGACAAAGTCGTCCTCCTCGATGTTCCCGAGCACGGTGTTGGTGGTCCGCGCCAGCTGGGAGAACTGCGCGAACGTGAGCGGCTCGTCGCGATCCTCCGAACGCGCGCCGAGGATCTCCAGGATCCCGACGTAGATTCGGCCGGTGTTCTTCGCCGTATCGGCGAGCAGGCTCAGCTCGCGCTCGGTGAGCGGCCTGGCCGGCTCGGAGTCCAGCGAGACGATCAGCGCGACCTGTTCCCCGCGCTCCTGCAGCTTCGCCGCCATCGCGTGCGCGACAATGCCGCCGAACGACTGGCCCAGCAGGTGGTACGGCCCGTGCGGTTGGATCCGCAGCATCTCGGCGATGCAGTCCTCGGCCACCTCGTCCACCGAGGCGCGCAGCTCGTCCGGTCGGGACAGGCCGCGCGCCTGGAGCCCGTAGACCGGGAACTCCCGGCCCAGGTGCAGCAGCAGGTTGGCGTACGACCAGCAGATCCCGGCACCCGGATGGACGCAGAACAGCGGTACCCCGTCGCCCTGCGTACGCAGCGGCAACAGCACGTCGAACGCGTTGTCCTCCAGGTCGCCGTCGTACAGGTGCGGGATCAACTGCGCGACGCTCGGTGCGCTGAACACCGTGCGCAGCGGGAGTTCGACGCCGAGCACGTCGCCGATCCGCCGGGTGAGGTTGGTCGCGAGCAGCGAATGCCCACCGAGGTCGAAGAAGTTGTCGTCGATGCCGACCTGCGGCAGCCCGAGGATCTCGGCGAAGAGCGTGCAGAGGATCTCCTCCTGCGGAGTGCGCGGCCCACGCCCCGCGATCGCGGTGTGCTCCGGATCCGGCAGCGCGGCGCGATCGACCTTGCCGTTGGCCGAGAGCGGGATCTCCGCCAGTTCGACGATGGCCGCGGGCACCAGATGGTCCGGGAGTTGCCGCCGCAGGTCGTCCCGCACCCGCGGCACCGAGAAGTCCTCGATCGCCGGCACCACGTACGCGATCAGGCGCGGGTCGCCGCGATGGTCCGCGCGGGCGAGCACGGCTGCTCGGGCCACGTCCGGATGCCGGGTCAACGCGCCCGCGACCTCGCCGGGTTCGACTCGGAAGCCGCGGATCTGCACCTGGTCGTCGGTCCGGCCCAGATACTCCAGCTCACCGTCGCGGTTCCAGCGGACCAGGTCCCCGGTCCGGTACATCCGGCCGCCGGCCGGGCCGTACGGGTCGGCGACGAACCGGCCCGCCGTCAGGCCGGCGCGCCCAAGATAGCCGCGGGTCAGGCCCGGGCCCGCGAGGTACAACTCGCCGTCCACGCCCGGCGGCAGCAGCCGCAGCCGCTCGTCGAGGACGTACGTCCGGGTGTTGACGAGGGGGTAGCCGATCGGGGTGCGCCGCTCGTCCAGCGGCCGGCTGATGGTCGCCGCCACCGTGGTCTCGGTGGGGCCGTACAGGTTGACCATCCGGCGGCCCGGCGCCCAGCGGTCCACCAGTTCGGGCGGGCACGCCTCGGCGCCGACGATCAGCGTGCGGAAGCCGGTCAGCTGGTCGGCGGATTCGGGCGGCAGGGTGGCCAGGACCGACGGTGGCACGAACGCGTGCGTGATGGCCTGCGTGGCCAGCACCTGCGCCAACTCGAAGCCGGCCAGCCGCCGTTGCTCGGGCACCACCAGCGTCGCCCCGGCGGTGACCGCCATCATCAGTTCGAGCACGGAGGCGTCGAAGCCCGGTGAGGACAGCTGGAGCACGCGGGCGTCCGCGGCCACGTCGCAGCGGTCGCGAAGGGTGACCCCCAGGCCGGCCAGACCGGCGTGGGTGACCGTGACGCCCTTGGGTGTCCCGGTCGAACCGGACGTGTAGATCACGTACGCCGGATGCCGCGGATCCGGCACGGCGGTGCGGTCCGCGTCGCACGGATCCGCGTCGGGGCTCGCGTCCCACGCCGCGGTGATCTCCTCGGTGTCGACCGCGATCCGCTCGACGCCGAGGTCCTCGGGCAGCTCCCGGGCCACCTGACGACTGGTCAGGACCAGCTCGGGGGCGGCGTCGCGGAGGATGTGCGCGATCCGCTCGGTCGGATAGTCGGGGTCGATCGGTACATACGCCGCGCCGGCCTTGACGACGCCCAGGATCGTCGCGATCTGCTCGGCCGAACGCGGCAGCGCGACGCCGACGAGCCGCTCCGGCCCCAGGCCGCGAGCGATCAGCCAGTGCGCGATCCGGTTCGCCCGGGCGTCCAGCTCCGCGTAGGTCCAGCTCACTCTCCGGTCGGTGACCGCGGACGCGTCCGGGGTCGCCGCGACCCGGGCCCGGAACAGCGCCGGCAGGGTCTCCTCGGCGACACCGGGGTCGGTCGGGAACCAATCGGAGAGCACCCGCCGCCGCTCCTCGGCGGTGAGGATCTCCAGTTCCCCGATCCGCGTGTCCGGGTCGTCCACGACCGCGCGCAGGAGCCGGGTCCACTGCCCGGCGAACGCCTCGACGGTCGCCGGATCGAAGAGGTCCGTCGAGTATTCGATGGCCCCCGAGATACCGGCCGGCCCACCGCCGGCGTCGCGCTCCTCGTTCAGGCTCAGGAACAGGTCGACGCGCGAGACCCCGGTGCCCACGCCCTCGAAACCGGCTCGCAGGTCCGGGAGTTCGAACGCGACCGGGGCGGTGTTCTGCAGCGCCAGCATGATCTGGAACAGCGGGTGGTGCGCGGTGGACCGCTGCGGGTTGAGCTTCTCCACCAGGTATTCGAACGGCACGTCCTGGTGCGTGTAGGCCGCGAGGCTGGTTTCCCGGACCCGGCCCAGGAGTTCGGCGAAGGTGGGATCGCCGGAGGTGTCCGTGCGCAGCACCAGCGTGTTGACGAAGAACCCGACCAGGTCCTCCAGGTTCTCGTCGGTGCGCCCGGCGATCGGCGAGCCGATCGGGATGTCCTCGCCGGCACCCAGCCGGGTGAGCAGCGTGGCCAGTGCCGCCTGGAGGACCATGAACACGGTCGTATCGCACGCGCGGGCCAGCTCGGCGAGGTCGCGGTGCAACCGCGCGTCCAGCTCGAACCCGGACGTGTCGCCCGCGTACGAGACGACGGCGGGCCGGGGTCGATCGGCCGGCGCCGTGACCTGTTCCGGCAGTCCGGCCAAGTGCTCTGCCCAGTAGGTCAGTTGCCGATTGAACGTGCTGTCGGGATCGCTGTCGTCGCCGAGCAGCTCGCGCTGCCACAGGGTGTAGTCGGCGTACTGCGCCGGCAGCGGCGCCCAGTCCGGCGCGTGGCCGGCGTGCCGGGCGACGTACGCGGTCACCAGGTCGCCCGCCAGCGGGTTCATCGACCAGCCGTCACCGGCGATGTGGTGCAGCACCAGCAGGAGCACCGCGTCGGTGGGACCGGTGGTGAACAACCGGGCCCGCAGCGGGATCTGCTCGGCCAGCTCGAACTCCGCGCGCGCGGCGCGGTGCAGCTCGCCGGCGAGTTCCTGCGCGCCGACCCGCCGGGTGCCGAGTTCGACCCGGGCCCGGGCCGGATCCAGGATGTGCTGGCGCGGCCGGCCGTCGACCTCGGGGAAGACCGTGCGCAGCGCCTCGTGCCGGGTGACCACGTCGTTGAGGGCGGCCTCCAGCGCGTCGTGGTCCAACGGCCCGGTGAGCCGCAGGGCCAGCGGGATGTTGTAGGTGGGCGAGGGGCCTTCGAGCTTGTGCAGGAACCACAGGCGCTGCTGGGCGAAGGACAGCGGCAGCACCTCGGGGCGGGCCACCGGGGTCAGCCGGGCTCGGGTCCGACCGCCGTCGGCGGCCAGGTGTTCGGCGAGCCGGGCCACGGTGGGCGCCTCGAACAGCACGCGCAGCGGGATCTCGGCGCCGAGCACGCTGCGGATCCGGCTGGTGAGTCGGGTGGCCAGCAGCGAGTGGCCGCCGAGGTCGAAGAAGCTGTCGTCGACGCCGACCTGCGGCAGGCCCAGGATCTCCGCGAACAGCGTGCGGAGGATCTCCTCCTGCGGGGTGCGCGCCGCACGTCCGGTCACGGCACCGGTGAACTCCGGGGCGGGCAGCGCCGACCGGTCGAGCTTGCCATTGGGGGTGAGCGGTATCGCGTCGAGCGCGACGACCGCGGCGGGCACCATGTGCTCGGGCAGCTGCCGCTTCAGGCTCTGCCGCAGCTCGGTGAGGAGTCGGCCGGTGGTGCGCGAGCCGGCCGGGTCGTTGGTCAGCGCCGCGAGCGGGCGCGGAGAGCCGACCGTGCGCCGCACGTCGGTGAACGGCCCGGACATGTCGGCCGGCAGCACGACGGCGTCGAAGGCGTCGAGGCGGTGGGCCGACCACGTGGTGATCACGCGGCGGCCGTGTTCGCGGCCCCAGTGGTGCAGGTCCTCCGGGTCCAGGACCGGCCCGACGGGTGCCGGTACGTCGCCGACGAGCGCGACCTCGGCGGTGAGCCGGGCGTTGGGAATGTCCGCGATCCGCACGAAACCATCGACGTGGTCCGGGAGTTCGGTCAGATCCCGACCCCAGGTCAGGGTCGGCAGCCCGGCCAGCGAGGTGCCGGCCGCCTTGTGGATGACGACCTCGTAGCGGTGCCGGGTGAGCTCGTTGTGCGCGGTGCCGCGCTTGAGCCGGATGTCGGCGCCCGCGCCGCGGTCGTCGGCCCAGGTGCCGAAGAACTCGGGGGCGATCAGGAGTTCCTTCTCGACCACCACCGCGTGCTCGACGGCGGCCCGCAGTCGGGCGGGGTCGGCGGCGAGGTCACGACTGTGGATCGCGGTGGCCAGGGTGCGCAGCAGGCCGTGGTGGCGGACGTCGCCGATGATGATCCGGCCCTGCGGGGCGAGCAGTTCGAGGGCCTTGTCGAGCACGTTCGCGAGGTAGGCGTGGCTCGGGAAGTACTGGACCACGGAGTTGAGCACGATGGTGTCGAAGTAGCCGGTGGGCAGACCGGTGGTGTCGTCCGCCGGTTGGCAGCGCAGCTCGACATGGTCCCAACCGGCCCGCTCGACCTGGCCCTTCAGCCGCTCGATCACGGGTGCGGAGAAGTCGGTGGCCCAGTAGGCCTCGACGTCGCCCGCGAGCGGTGCCAGGAGCAGCCCCGAACCGACACCGATCTCCAGGAGCCGGCCCGGCCCGTGCTCGCGGATCGCGGCGACGGCCGCGTCCCGCCACGCGTGCATCTCGTCGAGCGCGATCGGCTCACCGGTGTACGAGCTGTTCCAACCGGTGAAGTCCTCGCCCGGCTCGAACGGCACCGGCTCGGTGTAGACCGAGTCGTAGATGTCCCGCCACTCGGCCACCTGTTCGGCGACCCGTTCGGCGACCCGTTCGTCGTCCAGGTCCGGCGCGGTCTCCTCCGCGGCCGGGTCCCCGGGCACCACGTACGCGACCAACTGCCGTCCCTCGTGCGCCACGACGACCGCCTGCGCGACCGCGGGATGCCGAAGGAGCGCGGCCCGGATCTCGCCGGGCTCGACCCGGAAACCGCGGATCTTGACCTGGTCGTCGGTCCGCCCGAGGTATTCCAGGTCGCCGTTTCGATCCCAGCGGACCAGGTCCCCGGTGCGGTACATCCGCGCGCCGGCCGGGCCGAACGGGTCGGCCACGAAACGCGCCGCGGTCAGCGCGCCGCGCCCGAGATAACCGCGGGCGAGTCCCGCGCCCGAGAGGTACAGCTCGCCCGCGACCCCCGGCGCGAGCAGCCGCAGCCGCTCGTCGAGGACGTACCCGCGCGTCCCCGCGGCCGGCCGGCCGATCGGCGCCGTGCCGTCGGCGAGCGGCGCGCTGAGCGCCGCGACGACGGTGGACTCGGTGGGCCCGTACGCGTTGACCATCCGACGGCCCGGCGCCCAGTGCCGGACCAGCTCCGGCGGGCACGCCTCGGCGCCGACGATCAGCGTGCGGAACCCGGTGAGTCGCCCGGCCGCCTCGGCCGGCAGCGTCGCCAGCACCGAGGGCGGGATCAGCGCGTGCGTGATCCGGCCGTCGGCCAACACCCGCGCGAGCTCGTCCCCGGCGAGCCGGTCGTGCTCCGGGATCACCAGCGTCGCCCCGGCGGTGACCGCCGCCACCAGTTCCAGGACCGACGCGTCGAAGCTGGACGAGGAGAGCTGGAGCACGCGCGCGCTCTCGTCGACCGCGCCGCCGACCCGCAGCGTCTCGCCCAGTCCGGCCAGACCGGCGTGCGGCACCACGACGCCCTTGGGGGCACCGGTGGAGCCGGAGGTGTAGATCACGTACGCCGGGTGCCGCGCCTCCGGCGGGGCGGTCCGCTCGGCATCGGTGAGAGCGGTGTCGGCGAGCCCCGCCCAGGCGGCGATCGTCTCGGGGGAGTCGACCGGCACCGGCGCACCGGGCAGTTCGGCGGCGGCCTGCCGGGTGGTCAGCACCAGCGCCGGTTCGGCGTCGCCGAGCATGTACGCGATCCGCTCCGCCGGGTAGGCGGGGTCGATCGGCAGGTAGGCCGCGCCGGTCTTGAGGATGCCCAGGATCACCGCGATCTGTTCGGCGGACCGGGGGAGCGCCATGCCGACCAGGCGCTCCGGGCCGATGTCGCGCCCTGCCAGCCAGCGGGCGATCCGGTTCGCGCGGCCGTCGAGCTCCGCGTACGTCCACGACACCCGCGCGTCGGTCACCGCCGGTGCGTCGGGGGCGGCCGCGACACGCGCCTCGAACAGCTGCGCCAGGGTCGTCGGTGCGGCGTCGTACTCGGTGCGGCCCCAATCGGTGAGCAGCGTCTCGCGCTCGTCCGGGGTCAGCGGATCGAGACCGCCGATCCGCCGGTCGGGATCGGCGACCACCGCCCGCAGCACGCGTGCCCATCGGGTGGTGAACGCGTCGACGGTGTCCGCGTCGTAGAGGTCCGTCGCGTACTCGACCGTGCCGGACAGGCCCGCCGGCGCGCCGGCGGCGGTCCGGTTCTCGCTCAGGCTGAGCGACATGTCGAAGCGCGCGGTACCCGTCTTGAGGGTCTCCGATCGCACGTCCAGGCCCGGCAGTTCGAACCGGGCCGCCTCGTTGTTCTGGAGCACCAGGGCGATCTGGAAGAGCGACTGACGGGTCGCCGAACGGTGCGGGTTGAGCTTCTCGACCAGATACTCGAACGGGACGTCCTGGTGCGCGTAGGCGGAGAGGCTGGTTTCCCGTACCCGGTCCAGGAGTTCGGCGAAGGTGGGGTCGCCGGAGGTGTCGGTGCGCAGGACCAGCATGTTGACGAAGAAGCCGACGAGGTCGCCCAGGCTCTCGTCGGTCCGCCCGGCCACGCCGCTGCCGACCGGGATGTCGGTGCCCGCGCCGAGCCGGGTGAGCAGGGTCGCCAGCGCGGCCTGGAGCACCATGAAAACGGTCGTGCCGGACGAGCGGGCCAGTTCGGTGAGGTCTTGGTGCAGTCGGGCATCGAACTCGAAGGTGGTCACGTCGCCCGCGAACGAGGCGACGGCCGGCCGGGGCCGATCGGTCGGGGCGCCGACCTGTTCCGGCAGATCGGCCAACTCCTGGGCCCAGTACCGGAACTGCCGGGAGAACAGGCTCTCCGGATCGGTGTCGTCGCCGAGCAGGTCGTGTTGCCACAACGTGTAGTCGGCGTACTGGACCGGCAGCGCCGGCGTGTCGGGCGCGCCGCCGGCGTGCCGGGCGGCGTAGGCGGCGAACAGGTCGCGCGCCAACGGCACCAACGACCAGCCGTCGCCGGCGATGTGGTGCAGCACCAGCATCAGCACCGACTCGTTCGAGCCGGTCGCGAACAGCCGGGCCCGGATCGGGATCTCGCCGGCCAGGTCGAACGGTTCCCGGGCCATGGCGTCGAGTTCGGCGGGCAACCGCTCCTCGTCGGTGTGCGTGCAGCCCAACCGGACGATCGCCCGCTCGGGGTCGAGGATGTCCTGCCGGGCCACACCCTCGACCTCGGGGAAGACCGTGCGCAGTGGTTCGTGTCGGGCGATGACGTCGCCCAGGGCGGCTTCGAGCGCGGTGTGGTCGAGTTCGCCGGTCAGCCGCAGGGCGAGCGGCATGTTGTAGGTGGCCGAGGGGCCTTCGAGCTTGTGCAGGAACCACAGGCGCTGCTGCGCGAACGACAGCGGCAGCACGTCCGGACGCACGGCGGGCACGAGTGCCGTCCGGGTGATCGAGCCGTCGGCGCCGGCCAGGCGTTCGCCGAGGCGGGCCACGGTCGGGGCCTCGAACAGGGTCCGGAGCGGGAGTTCGACGCCGAGGGCGGTGCGGATGCGGCTGGTGAGGCGGGTGGCGAGCAGCGAGTGGCCGCCGAGGTCGAAGAAGCTGTCGTCGACGCCGACCCGGGGGACGCCGAGGATCTCCGCGAACAGCGCGCAGAGGATCTCCTCGCGCGGCGTCCGTGGCGCTCGCCCGGCGGCGCTCGGGGTGTGCTCGGGCTCGGGCAGCGCGGCCCGGTCGATCTTGCCGTTGGGGGTGAGCGGGATGGCGTCGAGCGCGACGACGGCCGAGGGCACCATGTAGTCGGGCAGTCGCAGGCGCAGGTCGTCCCGCACCCGGGCCGCGGAGAAGTCCTCGCCGGTTGGTACGACGTACGCCACGAGCGCGATGTCGCCCCGGTGGTCGGCGCGGGCGAGCACGGTGGCCTGTGCGATGTCGGGGTGTCGGGCGAGGGTGTCGCGGATTTCGCCGGGTTCGACGCGGAAGCCGCGGATCTGGATCTGGTCGTCGGTGCGGCCGAGGTAGTCGAGTTCGCCGTCGTGGTTCCAGCGGACCAGGTCGCCGGTGCGGTACATCCGGGTGCCGGCGGGTCCGAAGGGGTCGGCGACGAAGCGTCCGGCGGTCGGGCCGGGACGGTTCAGATAGCCGCGCGTCAGGCCCGGACCCGAGACGTACAGCTCGCCCGGGACGCCCGGCGGCAAGAGGCCGAGCCGCGAGTCGAGGACGTACAGGTGCGTGTCGAGCAGCGGATACCCGATCGGGGTGCGGCCGTGGTCCAGCGGCCGGCTGATCGTGGCGGCGACGGTGGTCTCGGTCGGGCCGTACAGGTTCACCATGCGTCGTCCGGTGGACCAGCGCTCGACCAGCTCGGGCGGGCACGCCTCGGCGCCGACGATCAGGCAGCGCAAGCCGACGAGGCGCGCCGGTGCCCCGGGCGGCAGGGTCGCCAGCACCGACGGCGGGATGAACGCGTGCGTGATCCGGCCCTCCGCCAGCACGTCCGCGAGCTCGTCCCCGGCGAGTCGGTCCTGCGGGGGGACCACCAGCGTCGCACCGGCGGTGACCGCGAGCATCAGTTCCAGCACCGACGCGTCGAAGCCGAGCGAGGCCAGTTGCAGGACCCTGCTCTCCGGTCCGGCGGCGCACCGCTCGCGCAGGGTCGCGCCCAGACCGGCCAGGCCGGCGTGGGTGACCGTGACGCCCTTGGGGGTGCCGGTCGAACCCGACGTGTAGATGACGTAGGCGGCCTGGCGCGGGTCGGATGACCGGTCGGCGGCGGGATCGGCGTCCGAGGCCCGGGTCCAGGCGGACATGATCGCGGGGGTGTCGACGGCCACCACCTCGGCGGCCGTCACGTCGGCGGCGACGTCCGGTTCGAGCACCCCGTCGAGGGTGAGCACCAGGACGGGGGCCGCGTCGGCGATCAGGTACCGGATCCGCTCGGCGGGGTGGGTGGGGTCGATCGGCAGGTAGGCCGCGCCGGACTTGAGCACGCCCAGGAGCACCGCGAACTGCGCGGGCGACCGCGGCATGGCGATGCCGACGATGTCCCCGGCGCCGACTCCGCGTTCGATCAGCCAGTGCGCGGTGCGGTTCGCGTCCGCGTTCAGCTGGGCGTAGGTCCACGAGGCGTGGTCGTCGGCGATGGCCGGCGCGTCCGGGCCGGCCGCGACACGGGCCGCCAGCAGGGCGGGCAGCGTTTGCTCGGTCACCGCGGGGTCGGTCGGCGTCCACTCGGTGAGCAGCCGCCGGCGTTCGTCGTCGGTGAGCAGGTCGGCGGCCCCGATCGGCTGATCGGGATCGGCCGCCACGGCACGCAGCAGCCGTTCCCAGCGGGCCGTGAACGCGTCCACGGTCGCGGCGTCGAAGAGGTCGGTGGCGTACTCGACGGCTCCGGTGATGCCCGCGGGGGTGCCGTCGGCGTCGCGCCGCTCGCCGAGGCCCAGGAACAGGTCGACACGCGCGACACCGGTGCCCGCGTGCTCGAATCGGGCTCGTAGACCGGGCAGGTCGAAGTCGGCCTCGGCGGTGCTCTGCAGCGCCAGCATGATCTGGAACAGCGGGTGGTGCGACGTCGAGCGGTGCGGGTTGAGCTTCTCCACCAGGTGCTCGAACGGAATGTTCTGGTGGGTGTAGGCGGCGAGGTTGGTCTCCCGGACCCGGGCCAGCAGTTCGGTGAAGGTGGGGTCGCCGGAGGTGTCCGTACGCAGCACGAGCGTGTTGACGAAGAACCCGACCAGGTCGTCCAGGTTTTCGTCGATCCGCCCGGCGATCGGCGAGCCGATCGGGACGTCCTCGCCCGCGCCGAGCCGGGTGAGCAACGCCGCCAGGGCGGCCTGGAGCACCATGAACACGGTGGTGCCCGAAGAGCGGGCCAGCTCGGCCAGATCGGCGTGCAGTCGCGCGTCCAGATCGAGCGCGGCCATCTCGCCCCTGTAGGACGCAACCGACGGGCGCGGCCGATTGGTCGGTGCGCCGACCTGCTCCGGCAGATCCGCCAATTGCTCGGTCCAGTAAGCGAGTTGCCGACTGAAGGCGCTGTCGGGATCACTGTCGTCACCGAGCAGGTCGCGCTGCCACAGCGTGTAGTCGGCGTACTGCACCGGCAGCGGCGCCCACTGCGGCGCGGTGCCGCCGCGCCGGGCGGCGTAGGCGGTGACCAGGTCGCGGGCGAGGGGTTCCATCGACCAGCCGTCGCCGGCGATGTGGTGCAGCACCAGCATCAGCACGGACTCGGTCGCACCGGTGGTGAACAGGGTGGCCCGGACCGGGATTTCGGCGGACAGCTCGAACGCGTGCCGGGCGGCCCGGTTCAGCGCCTCGGTGAGTTCGGCGCCCTCGGCCACCTCGTGCACGGCCAGGTCCAGGCGGGCCCGCTCGGGATCCAGAACGTGCTGGCGCGGCCGGCCGTCGGTCTCCGGGAACACCGTGCGCAACGGCTCGTGCCGGGCCACGACGTCGTCCAGGGCCGCGGCGAGCGCGCTCCGGTCGAGCCGGCCGGACAGCCGCAGCGCCAGCGGGACGTTGTACGTCGCCGACGGGCCCTCCAACTTGTGCAGGAACCACAGCCGTTGCTGCGCGAACGACAGCGGCAGCGCCGCGGGTCGCGGCATCGGGGTCAACGCGGCCTGGATCGGGGCGTCCTGGTTCAGGTACGGCGCGAGCTCGGCCACGGTGGGCGCGATGAACAGGGTGCGCGGCGACAGTTCGGCGCCGAGCACGTTGCGGATCCGGATGATCAGCCGGGTCGCCAGCAGCGAGTGCCCGCCGAGGTCGAAGAAGCTGTCGTCCACGCCGACCCGCGGCAGCCCGAGGATCTCCGCGAACAGCGTGCACAGGATCTCCTCCTGCGGCGTGCGCGGCGCCCGCCCGGTTGCGAACGCGGCGGCGAAATCGGGATCCGGGAGCGCCTTGCGGTCGATCTTGCCGTTGGGCGTGAGCGGAATCGCGGGCAGCCCGACGATCGCCGCGGGGACCAGGTGGTCGGGCAGCAGCCGGCGCAACGCCTCGTGCACGACCGGCGCGGTGAAGCTCGCGTCGGGGCTCGGCACCACGTATCCGACCAGCCGCACGTCGCCCTGGTGGTCGGTGTCGGCGACGACGAGCGCCTGGGCCACCCCGGCCTGTCGGCGCAACACCGCCTCGATCTCGCCGGGTTCGACCCGGAAGCCGCGGATCTTGATCTGGTCGTCGGTGCGCCCGAGGTATTCGAGCTGCCCGGCCCGGTTCCAGCGGACCAGGTCGCCGGTCCGGTACATCCGCGTGCCGGCCGCGCCGAACGGGTCGGCGACGAACCGCTCCGCGGTCAGCGCGCCGCGGCCCAGGTAGCCGCGGGCCAATCCCGCGCCCGCGAGGTACAGCTCGCCGGCCACGCCCGGCGCGGCCAACCGCAGCCGCTCGTCCAGGACGTACAGCCGGGTGTCGATCGTCGGGTACCCGATCGGCGCGTGCCGGCCGGACAGGGCCGGGCTGGTGGAGGCGCACACCGTGGATTCGGTGGGGCCGTAGGCGTTGACCATCAGCCGGCCGCGCGACCAGCGCTCCGCGAGATCGGGCGGGCAGGACTCGCCGGCCACCACGAGTGTGGACAGCTCGGCCAGGGTGTCCTCGGCGCCGACCGGCAGCGTCGCCAGTACCGACGGCGGGAGGGTGACGTGGGTGATCCGACGGTCGTCGAGCAGGCGGGCGAGTTCCTCGCCGGCGGGCCGGTCCGCGTCGTGCAGGTCCAGGCGGGCACCGGAGGCCAGCGCCATCACCAGTTCCCACACGGCGGCGTCGAAGCCGAGCGCGGCGAACTGCAGCACGCGCGAGTTCGCGTTCACCGCGAGCCGCCGCCGGTGGGTGGTCGCGAGCGCGGCCAGGCCGGTGTGCGTGACCACTACACCCTTGGGCGTGCCGGTGGAGCCGGACGTGTAGATCACGTACGCCGGGTGATGCGGGGCACCCGCGTCGACGTCGGTCTCCGCGCACCGCGCCCAGGCCGCGGCCGTGTCGGGGTCGTCCACGGCCACCAGGCGATCGGCGACGTGGTCGGGCAGGTCGTGTGCCACCCGCCTGGTGGTCAGGACCAGGCCCGGATCCGCGTCGCGGAGCAGGTGGCCGATCCGCTCGGCCGGGTAGGACGGGTCGATCGGCAGGTAGGCCGCGCCGGCCTTGAGGATGCCCAGGACCACCGCGACCTGCCGGATCGAGCGGGGCAGCGCGACGCCGACGATCCGCTCCGGGCCGACGCCGCGTGCGATCAGCCAGTGCGCGATTTCGTTGGCCCGGGCGTCGAGTTCGGCGTACGACCACGACGTGGTGCCGTCGGCGACGGCGGGCGCGTCCGGCGTGGCCCGCACCCCGGCCCGGAACAGCTTCGGGAGGGTGGCCTCGGGCACACCCTGCTCGGCCCGACCCCACTCGGTGAGCAGTCGGTCCTGTTCCTCGGACGTGAGCAGGTCCAGGCCGCCGATCGGCCGGTCCGGGTCGGTCGCCACCGCGCGCAGCAGGCGGACCCAGCGGGCCGTCAACGCGGCGATGGTGTCGGCGTCGTAGAGGTCGGTGGCGTATTCGACCAGGCCGGTGACGCCCGCGGGACGACCCGCGTCGTCGAAGGTCTCGGCGAGGTTGACGGTCAGGTCGACCCGGGACACGCCGGTGCCGATGTTCTCCAGGTCGGCCCGGAGCCCCGGGAGGTCGAACCGGGCGGCGGCGGTGTTGTGCAGGCCCAGCATGATCTGGAACAGCGGGTGGTGCGCGGTGGAGCGCTCCGGGTTGAGCTTCTCCACCAGGTATTCGAACGGGACGTCCTGGTGCGCGTACGCGGACAGACTCGTCTCGCGGACCCGGGCCAGGAGTTCGGTGAAGGTGGGGTCGCCCGAGGTGTCCGTACGCAGCACCAGCATGTTGACGAACAGGCCGACCAGGTCGTCGAGTTCCTCGTCGGTGCGGCCCGCCACGGGCGAGCCGATCGGCACGTCGGCACCGGCCCCGAGCCGGGTCAGCAGGGTGGCCAGCGCGGCCTGGAACACCATGAACATCGTCGTGCCCGACGCGCGGGCCAACGCGGTCAGGTCGCGATGCAGATCGGCGTCGAGTTCGAGCGTGGTGATCTCGCCGCTGTGCGACGCGATCGCGGACCTGGGTCGATCGGTCGGCACGGTGACCTGTTCGGGCAGCTCGGCCAACTGCTCGGTCCAGTAGTGGAACTGACGGGCGAACAGGCTGTCGGGGTCCGCGTCGTCGCCGAGCAGCTCGCGCTGCCACAGGGTGTAGTCGGCGTACTGCACGGGCAGCGCCGGCCACTGCGGCGCCGTGTCCGCGTCGGCGTGCCGGGCGGCGTAGGCCGCGGCCAGGTCGCGGGCGAGGGGTTCCATCGACCAGCCGTCGCCGGCGATGTGGTGCAGCACCAGCATCAGCACGGACTCGGCCGGCCCGGTGCGCAGCAGCCGAGCCCGGATCGGGATCTCGTCGGCCAGGTCGAAGGCGTGGCGCGCGGCCAGGTCGAGCGCCTGGGTCAGCGCGTCGCCCTCCGCGACGTCGGACAGGTGGAGCACCACGTGTGCCCGCTCGGGGTCCAGGATCAGCTGGTGCGGCTGTCCCTGGGTCTCGGGGAAGACCGTGCGCAGCGCCTCGTGTCGGGCCACGACGTCGTTGATCGCGGCTTCGAGCGCGGCGTGGTCGACCTCGCCGGTCAGTCGGATCGCCAGCGGCGAGTTGTACGTCGCCGACGGGCCCTCCATCTTGTGCAGGAACCACAGGCGCTGCTGGGCGAACGACAGCGGTACCAGGTCCGGCCGCCCGACCGGGGCCGGCGCGGTCCGGCTCCGGCCCGCCGCCTCGTCCAGCCGGCGGGCCAAGGCGGCCGGCGTCGGGGCGGCGAACAGGGTGCGCAACGGGAGTTCGACACCCAGCACGCCGCGCACGCGGCTGGTGAGCCGGGTGGCCAGCAGCGAGTGGCCGCCGAGGTCGAAGAAGCTGTCGTCGATGCCGACCCGCGGCACCGCGAGGACCTCCGCGAACAGCGTGCAGAGGATCTCCTCGCGGGGCGTCCGCGCCGACCGGCCGGGGCCGCCGGCGTGGGTGGGATCCGGGAGTGCGGCCCGGTCGATCTTGCCGTTGGGGGTGAGCGGGATGGCGTCGAGCGCGACGATGGCCAAGGGCACCATGTAGTCGGGCAGTCGCCGGCGCAGGTCCTCGCGTACGCGGGCCTCGATGAAGCCCGTCTCGGGCACGACGTAGGCGACCAGAGCGAGGTCCCCGTGCCGGTCGGCGCGGGCGAGCACGGTGGCTTGTGCGATGTCGGGGTGTCGGGTGAGGGTGTCGCGGATTTCGCCGGGTTCGACGCGGAAGCCGCGGATCTGGATCTGGTCGTCGGTGCGGCCGAGGTAGTCGAGTTCGCCGTCGTGGTTCCAGCGGACCAGGTCGCCGGTGCGGTACATCCGGGTGCCGGCGGGTCCGAAGGGGTCGGCGACGAAGCGTCCGGCGGTCAGGCCGGGACGGTTCAGATAGCCGCGGGCCACCCCGGAGCCGGCGATGTACAGCTCGCCCGCGACACCCGGCGCGGCAAGCCGCAGCCGCTCGTCCAGCACGTACAGCCGGGTGTTGACGTTGGTGTGCCCGATCGGGGTGCGGCCGTGGTCGAGCGGCCGGCTGATCGTGGCGGCGACGGTGGTCTCGGTCGGGCCGTACAGGTTGACCATGCGTCGTCCGGTGGACCAGCGCTCGACCAGCTCGGGCGGGCACGCCTCGGCGCCGACGATCAGGCAGCGCAAGCCGATGAGGCGCGCCGGGGCGTCCGGCGGCAGGGTCGCCAGCACCGACGGCGGGATGAACGCGTGGGTGATCCGACCGTCGGCCAGGGCGTCGGCCAACTCCGGGCCCGCGAGCCGACGTTGACCGGGCACCACCACCGCGGCCCCGGCGCCGAAGGCCATCAGGTATTCGAGCACCGACGCGTCGAAGCTGAGCGAGGACAGCTGGAGTACCCGGCTGTCGGCGTCGACCGCGCCGCGCTCGCGCAACGACGCGCCCAGGCCGGCCAGGCCGGTGTGCGTCGCGGTGACGCCCTTGGGCCGGCCGGTGGAACCGGAGGTGTAGATGACGTACGCCGGGTGCCGCGCGGTGAGCGGTCGGGTGCGGTCGGCGTCGGTCGGGTCGTGCTCCGGGCGCTCCGCCCAGGTCCGGAGGAGCGCCGGCGCGTCGACGGCCACCGCGCTCGCCCCGAGTTCCTCCGGCAGGGTGGGCAGTACGTCCCTGGTGGTCAGCACCAGGTCGGGTGCCGCGTCGCGGACCATGAACCGGATCCGGTCGGCGGGGTAGTCCGGGTCGATCGGCAGGTGGGCCGCGCCCGCCTTGAGGATGCCGAGGAACAGCGCGAGCTGCTCGGCCGACTTGGGCATCGCGACGCCGACGAGCCGTTCCGGGCCCAGGCCCTGCCCGATCAGCCACCACGCGATCCGGTTCGCGCGGGCGTTCAGCTCCGCGTAGGACCACGAGCCGAGCGCGTCGACGACGGCCGGGGCATCCGGCGTGGCGGCGACCCGGGCGCGGAACAGCTCCGGCAGGGTGGCCTCGGGCAGCGCGTGCTCGGCGCGGCCCCAGTCGCCGAGCAGCCGGTCGCGTTCCGGCGCGGTCAGCACGTCGAGGTCGCCGATCGGCCGGTCGGGGTGCGCCACGGCGGCGCGCAGCAGACGGGCCCAGCGCGAGGTCAACGCGTCGATGTCGGCGGCGCTGTACAGGTCGGTGGCGTACTCGACCGCCCCGGTGATGCCCGCGGCCCGGGCGTCGGAGTCGTGCGTCTCGGCGAGGTTGACGGTCAGGTCGACCCGGGACACCCCGGTGCCGACCGGCACCACGTCGGCCCGCAGTCCGGGCAGGTCGAAGCCGACGCCCGCGGTGTTCTGCAGCACCAGCAGGATCTGGAACAGCGGGTGGTGCGCGGTCGAGCGCCGCGGGTTGAGCTTCTCCACCAGATGCTCGAACGGAATGTCCTGATGGGTGTACGCGGCGAGGCTGGTTTCCCGCACCCGGCCCAGGAGTTCGGTGAAGGTCGGGGCGCCCGAGGTGTCGGTGCGCAGGACCAGCGTGTTGACGAAGAAGCCGACCAAGTCGTCGAGGTTCTCGTCGGTGCGACCGGCGATCGGCGACCCGATCGGGATGTCCTCGCCGGCCCCGAGCCGGCTCAGCAGGGTGGCGAGCGCGGCTTGGAGCACCATGAAGACGGTGGTGCCGGACGCGTGCGCGAGGTCGGTGACGTCCCGGTGCAGCTGGGCGTCGAACCCGAACGTGGCTACCGCGCCGGTATAGGTCGCCACCGCCGGGCGCGGGCGTTCGCCGGGCACGGTGACCAACTCGGGCAGGTTAGCCAACTGCCTTGTCCAATAGGTCAGTTGACGAGCGAAAGCGCTGTCCGGGTCGGTGTCCTCGCCGAGCAGATCGCGCTGCCACAGGGTGTAGTCGGCGTACTGCACCGGCAGCGGCGGGGTCGTGGGCGCGACACCGTCGCGGCGCGCGGCGTAGGCGGTGACCAGGTCGCGGGCGAGGGGTTCCATCGACCAGCCGTCGCCGGCGATGTGGTGCAGCACCAGCATCAGCACGGACTCGGTCGCACCGGTGGTGAACAGGGTGGCCCGGACCGGGATTTCGGCGGACAGCTCGAACGCGTGCCGGGCGGCCCGGTCGAGCGCGTCGGACAGTTCGTCCACGCCGAGCTCGACCACGTCGAGGTCGAGTACGGCGTCGGCCGGCGCCAGGATGTGCTGGTACGGCTCGCCGTCGATGTCGGGGAAGACGGTCCGCAACGGCTCGTGCCGCGCGACGACGTCGCCGAGTGCGGCCCGCAGGGCCGCGTGGTCGACGCGACCGGTCAGCCGCAACGCCAGCGGCGAGTTGTAGGTGGCCGAGGGGCCTTCGAGCCTGTGCAGGAACCACAGGCGCCGCTGGGCGAAGGACAGCGGCAGCACCTCGGGCCGGGCGACGGGCACCACGGCGGCCCGGGCCGTGACCCCGTCGTCGGCGAGGAACCGGCCGAGTCCGGCCGGCGTCGGGGCCTCGAACACGGTGCGCAGCGGGATCTCGGCGCCGAGCACGCCGCGGATCCGGCTGATGAGTCGGGTGGCCAGCAGCGAGTGGCCGCCGAGGTCGAAGAAGCTGTCGTCGACGCCGACCTGCGGCAGGCCCAGGATCTCCGCGAACAGCCGGCACAGGATCTCCTCCTGCGGCGTGCGGGCGGCGCGGCCGGAGCCCGGGACGTAGGTCGGGTCGGGCAGCGCCCTGCGGTCGATCTTGCCGTTGGGGGTCCGCGGGATCCGCTCGACGGCCACGATGGCCGACGGCACCATGTGGTCCGGGAGTTGCTCCTTGAGCTCCTGCCGGAGCGCGGTGATCAGCTGTCCGGTGGTGCGCGAGCCCGCCGGGTCGTTGGTGAGGGCCGCGAGCGGGCGGCCGGTGGCCGCGGGGCGGTACGGGTCGACCAGGACGCCGGTCGCGCCGGCGGCGACGAGGACGGCGTCGAAGGTGTCCAGGCGCTGCGGGGACCACGTGGTGACCGCGGTCCGGCCGTGTTCGGCGGCCCAGCGGTGGATGTCCTCGGGGTCCAGGGCCGGGCCGTCGGGAGCCGACGCGTCCTCGGTGAGCGCGCGCGTCGCGGCCACCTCGGCGATCAGGCGCGCGTTCGGGATGTCGGTGATCCGGACGAATCCCTCGATCTCGTCCGGGAGTTCGGTGAGGTCACGGCCCCAGGCCAGGGCGGGTACCCCGGCGAGCGACGTGGTGGACGCCGGTGCCTTGTGCAGCACGACCTCGTAGCGGTGCCGGGTGAGTTCGTTGTGCGCGGCGCCGCGCTTGAGCCGGATGTCGACGCCGGCCCCGCGCTCGGCGGCCCAGGTGTGGAAGAACTCCGGTGCGATCAGCAGTTCCTTCTCGACCACGACGGCGTGTTCGACGGCGGCCTTGAGCCGGGCGGGATCGGCGCCCTCGCGGCCCTGGATCGCGGTGTGCAGGGTGCGCAGCAGGCCGTGGTGGCGAATGTCGCCGAGCACGATCCGGCCGTGCGGGGCCAGGAGTTCGAGCGCCCGGTCCAGGACCTCGGCGAGATAGCCGGCCCCGGGGAAGTACTGGACGACCGAGTTCAGCACGATCGTGTCGAATTGGCCGGTGGGCAGACCGGTGGTGTCGTCGGCGGGTTGGCACCGCAGCCGGACGTGCTCCCAGCCGTCCGCCTCGACCAGCCGCGCGAGCCGGTCGATCGAGGGCTGGGACAGGTCGGTGGCCCAGTAGGACTCGACCTCGCCGGCCAGCGGCGCCAGCAGCAACCCGGAGCCCGCGCCGATCTCCAGGAGCCGGCGCGGCCGGTGCGCGCGGATCGCCGCCAGGGCCGCGTGCTGCCACTCGCGCATCTCGTCGATCGGGATCGGTTCGCCGGTGTACGAGCTGTTCCAGCCGATGAAGTCGTCGCCCGGCCGCAGTTCGCTGGGCCGGCTGTAGACCGAGTCGTAGATGTCGCGCCACTCGGCGACCTGCTCGCCGCGCTCCGCGTCGTGTTCGGCCTCCTCGGCACGCGACCGGGGCACGATGTAGGCCACGAGCGCGGGGTCGCCGCGGTGATCGTCGCGGGTGGTGACCAGGGCCTGCGCGACGGCCGGGTGCCGGGTGAGCGCGTTCTCGATCTCGCCCGGCTCGATCCGGAAGCCGCGGATCTTGATCTGGTCGTCGGTCCGCCCGAGGTATTCGAGCTCCCCGTCGCGATTCCAGCGGACCAGGTCGCCGCTGCGGTACATCCGCGACCCGGCCGGCCCGAACGGGTCGGCGACGAACCGGTCGGCGGTCAGCCCGGGGCGGCCCAGATAGCCGCGGGCCAGGCCCTCGCCGGCGATGTACAGCTCGCCGGCGACGCCGGGCGGCACCAGGCGCAGTCGCCGATCCAGCACGTACAGCCGGGTGTTCAGCACGGGCCGGCCGATCGGCGCGCGGGCCCCGGTGAGGTCTCGGGTGTGCGACGCGACGACGGTCGACTCGGTGGGGCCGTACGCGTTGACCATCCGCCGGCCCGGCAGCCACAGCTCCACCAGCTCGGGCGAGCAGGCCTCGGCGCCGACGCTGAGCGTGTGGAACCCGGTCAACCGCCGGGCGGCCTCGGTCGGGATGGTGGCCAGCGCGGACGGCGGGATGTGCGCGTGGGTGATCCGGCTCTGTTCCAGCACCCGGGCCAGCTCCTCGCCGGCGAGCCGGTCCTGCGCGGGCACCACGAGGGTCGCGCCGCCTCCGAAGGCCAGCACGATCTCCAGCACGGACGCGTCGACGCTGGGGGAGGAGAGCTGGAGAACGCGGCTGTCGGGCGCGGCGTGGCAGCGCTCCTGGAGGGTCGCGCTCAGATCGACGAGGCCGTGGTGCGGGACCACGACGCCCTTCGGCTTCCCGGTGGAGCCCGAGGTGTAGATCAGGTAGGCCGGGTGCGCGAGGCTCAGCGGCGTGGTGCGGTCGGCGTCGGTCGGGTCGGTGTCCGGGCACTCCCGCCAGGCGTCGACGATCTCCGGGGCGTCCACCGCGAGCGGCCGCGCGGCGAGGTCGTGCGGCAGGTCGCGGGCCGCCCGACGGGTCGTCAGGACCAGGGCGGGGGAGGCGTTCTCGACCATGTAGCCGATCCGGCCGGCCGGGAAGACCGGGTCGATCGGCAGGTAGGCGGCGCCGGCCTTGAGCACGCCGAGGATGACCGCGATCCGCTCCGCCGAGCGGGGCAGGGCCACCCCCACGATGTCCTCGGGGCCGAGACCGCGACCGATCAGCCACCACGCGATCCGGTTCGCCCGCGCGTTCAACTCGGCGTAGGACCAGGTCACGTCGGGGTCGCTGAGGGCCGGGGCGTGCGGGGTGGCCGCGGCCTGGGCGGCGAGCATCGCCGGCAGCGTGGCCCGGGGCAGGTCCCTGGGGCTCTGCCCGAAGTCGCTCAGGAGAAGCTCGCGTTCGGGCGCGGTGAGCAGGGATGCCGCGCCGATCGGCTGATCGGGCTCGGTCACCAGCTCACGCAGCAGTCGGGTCCACCGGGCCAGCAGTGTCTCGATGGTGGCCGGGTCGTACAGGGCGGTGGCGTACTCCGCGGTCCCGGTCAGCCCGGCCGGCGCGCCCGCCGGGTCGAACTCCTCGGTCAGGCTGAGGAACAGGTCGAAGCGCGAGGTTCCGGCGTCCCGGATCTCCGAGCGCACGACGAGCCCGGGCAGGTCGAAGCGGGCCTCCTCGTTGTTCTGCAGGACCAGCGCGACTTGGAAGAGCGGGTGGTGCGCGGCGGATCGCTGCGGGTTGAGCCGCTCCACCAGGTACTCGAAGGGGATGTCCTGATGCGAGTACGCGGACAGACTGGTCTCCCGTACGCGGCCCAGGAGTTCGGTGAAGGTGGGGTCGCCCGAGGTGTCGGTGCGGAGCACCAGCATGTTGACGAAGAACCCGATCAGCTCGTCCAGGTTCTCGTCGGTACGCCCGGCCACGCCGCCACCGACGGGGATGTCGGTGCCCGCGCCCAGGCCGGTCAGCAGGGTGGCCATGGCGGCCTGTAGGACCATGTAGACGGTCGAGTCGCAGCTGCGGGCCAGCTCGACCAGGTCGCGGTGCAGTCGCGCGTCCACGATGAAGCCCGTGACGTCGCCGGCGTACGAGACGACGGCGGGGCGCGGTCGGTCGGCGGGCACGCCGACCTGCTCGGGGAGTTCGGCGAGCTGCGTGGTCCAGTAGGCGAGTTGGCGGCTGAACATGCTGTCCGGGTCGGTGTCGTCGCCGAGCACCTCGTGCTGCCAGAGCGTGTAGTCGGCGTACTGGACCGGCAGCGGAGTCCACTGCGGCGCCTGCCCGTCCCGGCGGGCCGCGTAGGCGGCGACCAGGTCGCGGGCCAGCGGTCCGGCCGACCAGCCGTCGCCGGCGATGTGGTGCAGCACCAGCATCAGCACCGACTCGGCGGGCCCGGTGGCCAGCAGCTCGGCCCGGATCGGGATCTCGGTGGTCAACTCGAACGCGTGCCGGGCACAGCGGTCGAGTTCGGCGTCGAGGTCGTCCGCGTGGACCCTGCGGACCGACAGGTCGAGCCCGGCCCGCGCGGGTTCCAGGATGTGCTGGCGAGGAGCGCCGTCGACCTCGGGGAACACCGTGCGCAGCGGTTCGTGTCGGGCGATGACGTCGCCCAGGGCGGCTTCGAGCGCGGCGTGGTCGAGTTCGCCGGTCAGCCGCAGGGCGAGCGGCATGTTGTAGGTGGCGGACGGGCCTTCGAGCTTGTACAGGAACCACAGGCGCTGCTGCGCGAACGACAGCGGCAACACGTCCGGACGGTGCTCGCGGGCGAGCGGGCGCACGGGCGCGCCGCCGTCCTGCGGCAGGCTCGCGGCGAGCGCGGCCGCGGTGGGCGCCTCGAACAGGGCGCGCAGTGGCAGGTCCACGCCGAGCGTGGCGCGGATCCGGCCGGCCAGCCGCGTGGCCAGCAGCGAGTGGCCGCCGAAGTCGAAGAAGTTGTCGTCGACGCCGATCCCGGGCAGCCCGAGGACGTCGGCGAAGAGCGCCTGCAGGAGCGCCTCGCGCGGGGTGCTCGGAGCGCGGCCCGGGACGGTGTCGTATCCGGGCTCGGGCAGCGCCTTGCGGTCGACCTTGCCGTTCGCGGTGAGCGGCATCTCGGCCAGGGTCAGCACGACCGCGGGCACCATCGCTTCGGGCAGCAGCAGGCGCAGTTCGTCGCGCAGCCGGCCCTCGTCCAGGTCCGCGCCGTCGGTCGCGACCACGTAGGCGACCAGGTAGAGGTCGCCGCGCGGGTCCGGGTGGGCCAGGACGGTCGCCTGGGCGATCCCGGGCCGTTGTTGCAGCACGGCCTCCACCTCGCCGGGCTCGACCCGGACCCCGCGGATCTTGAGCTGGTCGTCGGTGCGGCCCAGGTATTCGAGCTGCCCGTCCCCGTCCGCGCGCACGACGTCGCCGGTGCGGTACAGGCGGGTGCCGGCGGGACCGAACGGGTCGGCGACGAACCGGCCCGCGGTGAGCCCGCTCCGGCCCAGGTAGCCGCGCGCCAATCCGGCGCCCGCGACGTAGAGTTCGCCCGCGACGCCCGGCTCCACCGGGGCCAGCCGCTCGTCCAGGACGTGTACGCGCGTGCCCACGATCGGGTGCCCGATCGGTGCGCCGGAGCCGGACAGCGGCTCGCTGAGGGTCACCGCGATCGTGCACTCGGTCGCCCCGTAGCCGTTGAGCATCCGCCGATTCGTCGACCAGCGCCGGACCAGTTCGGGCGGGCATGCCTCGCCGCCGGTGTGCAGCGCCCGCAGGTCGGGCAGTCCGGTCTCGGTGCCCGGCGGCAGCGTCGCCAGTACCGAGACCGGGATGGTCGCGTGGGTGATGCGCTCGTCGGCCAGCACCGTCGCGAGCTCGGCTCCGGCGAGGAGTTCGGCCCTGGGCAGGACCAGGGTGCCGCCGGCGGCGAATGCCGCGAGGAGTTCCCATACGGCGACATCGAAGCCCAGGGAAGCGAGTTGGAGGACTCGGCTGTCACTGTTCGCCGCGCAGCGTTCGACCAGGGTCGCGACGAGCGCGGCCATTCCGGTGTGCGGTACGCCGACGCCTTTCGGCGCGCCCGTGGAACCGGAGGTATAGATCACGTACGCCAAGTGGCTCGGTGTGAGCGGGTGACGCCGGTCCGTGTCGCTCGGGGCGGAATCGGGGTATCGGTCCCAGGCTTTGGCGATCGCGGGGTTGTCGACGCACACCGTTTCGCCGGTCCGCGTCCCCGTCGAAATGTCCGCCACCGTGCTGTCCGTAAGCACCAGCGCGGGCGCCGCGTCGTTCGCGATATAGGCAATTCGTTCGGCGGGCAGGGCCGGATCCATCGGTAGGTAGGCGGCACCGGACTTCAGGATTCCGAGTAGTACCGCGACCTGATCCATCGAGCGGGGCAGCGCCACCCCGACCGGCTGTTCGGGGCCGATGCCTCTTTCGATGAGCCACCACGCGATGCGGTTGGCGCGCATGTCGAGTTCCGCATACGACCACGCTTCGTGACCATCGGTGACCGCAATGGAATGCGGAGTGATCGCGGCCTGTAATTCGAACAGCACCGGCAGTGTCGTCTCGGGCAAGTTCGTGGCGGATTTCTCATCGACATTGCGCATGACGACTCCATGGGAAGGGGCGAGCGGAATCCGCGCCGGAGCGGCGGCGGGGCACGGCGCGACACCGCACCGGGAACGGGCCCGACGGGTGGCGCCGGCAAGGGGCCGGGCGCGCGGCGCGCCGGCTACGGGGTACCGCGGGGCGGCGCCCGGGAGGGCGCGGCGACGGGGTCAGTTCGCCCGCACGGGGCCCTTCTGCGCGACCAGCGGCGCACCGGCTCGGCCGACCAGGTACTCCGGGCGCGGGCGGCCCGCGGGCCTCGGCTCGTTGGTGATCGGATTGTAGGTGGCGATCAGCAGCCTGCGCGGGAAGGGCGAGATATTCAGCGCGGAGCCGTGAATTACCTCGGGGTGAAAGAGGACCACCGAGCCGGCGCTTCCCTTGGGGCTGGTCATCTCGTGCGCGGTGGTCAATCGACCCAATTCCTCGGCATCCAGGGAGTAATCGTCGGGGTCGATGTGCCGGCCCGCGTCGATCGCGCCGTGGCCCTTGCGTTCGAGTGTGCCGAGCCGATGGGATCCGCGAAGGAAGACAAGGGATCCGTTGTATTCATTCATATCGTCGAGAAATATCCCGACGTTGACCGCGCGAGGTGCCGGCATATTGTCGGCGTCGCGCCAGACGATGAAATCCTGATGCCATGCCCATTGCTCTCCGCCATGCGCATGTTTCACATTCACCTTGAGCTGATGGATATACAACTCGTCATCCGCGAGTTGCTTTACCGGTGCCAGGAGGCGATCCGACCGAATTAATCGCCGATATACCGGATGGCGCAGATGGGAAGCATAGATCGCCCTCAGGGTATGACCGTCCGCCTCGGTGACAAGGTGTGGTCCGGGCGTCGAGCCGTCTTCCTCGAGGGCCTCGCAGAGGATGTCCACCTCTTCTTTCGAAAAGAGTTCGGGCAAGAGCACGAACCCATTGTTTCCGTACTCCTCGAGCTGTGTTTCCGTCAGCTTCATTGCTTTATTCCAGGTCGGATCGAAGGTTTCCGCCAGACCTCGACGGATCGTCGTCGCGCGCTCGCTCATCGCGCCGGTGGGGCGTTGACCTGCGCATCTGTGCCGGCATGGGGAACGCTCGACGGCATTTGCACAGGCGAGACCCGCGCCGCGCGGCGGCGCTCGGGCCTCGATCCGTCGAGGTCGTCTCCTCCGGCATTCCCGAGATCAACCGACGACGCGCATGCGCATCCCGACCCCGGGGAGCCCCTCGGCAACTATCACATCAGATCCACGGAACCGTCAACGACCGGCAATGTACCCAGGTTGTCCGGTTGATTGTCGAGTGCCGATCGGGATCATCGCCAGAGAGAAATGATCATGATTCGCGAGGGCGCCCGCGGCGGGCGTGGTGATCCGGACGAAATCTGGCCGAGATGATGGTTGCCTGTCGCTCGCCCGGCTGCGATGGGCAATTCATCGAGCCGCTCCCGGGTCGGGAGCTTCCGCCCGATTCGAGAATATTTCGGATAGTCGATCATGGTCTCGGATGTGCAAAGATTCGGATGGTTGTCGCCCGGAGTCGATGGGCACAATCCTGCGAGTGCCACCATCCCCGCCGGGTTCGCGCCGGCGAGCCGGGGGCCCGGGCGTACGCGCGGGAGGGGCCCGCTCGGGGATTTCGGGAATTCGTACGCCGTCCCCCGGTGCAGTCTCCGGTGGTATTCGGCGTCCCGGTTCAACCGTCGGGCGCGCCCGTTGCCGCAGCGTCGGCCGCGGAAAATAACATCCGTCGCGGTTTTCCTCAACCCCTTATTAGTCCGCCGTCCGCGAAGCCCCTGGGGGTGCGGTGCGCCGGGACGGCGGGATATCGACCGTCGAGCCGGGGCGACCTCGCGCGGGACGCATCGACGAGGTGTGTACGACCTGCGAGACCCGCACGACCTGCACGACCTGCACGACCTGCACGACCTGCGAGACCCGCATGACCTGCACGACTCGCACGACCTGCGAGATCCGCACGACTCGCACGACCTGCGAGACCCGCACGACTTGCGACACCCGCGAGACCCGCAGACCCGCGACACCGCGACACCCGCGAGACCTGCGCCATCTGTGAGATCTGTGAGAGGGGAACTGGTGAAGAGACTGTCGGTACCGGTCCGGGGCACCTGCGCGTCCCGCTTGGAGAACCTGACCCGCCGCCTCGACCTGGGGGAGCGCGCGGAGGAGATCGTGGCGGTGTTCCGGACCATGACCGAGCCGTGGGGCGACGCGCGGTCCGGCGAGTTGCCCCTTTCGGACGTGTCACCGGACGGATCACCGGTGGAGTTCGCCGTCGACTTCGACGAGGCCGACCCCGCGGTGCAGTTCGCGGTCGAGCCGATGACCCCGGGGGGTACGGCGGCCGACGCGTCGTCGGCCGCGCGGCGGATGATGGCCGGCCTGGCCACGGCGTACGGCACCTCCGACGAGCGCTGGGCGTCCCTTGCCGATCTGTACCTGCCCGACGACCCCGCGGGGGGCCATGTCGCCATGTACGGCGCGGAGATCCGCCGGCACGGGCCGGTCCGGTTCAAGGTCTGGTTCTACCCGACCGTGGAGGGCCCCGACCGGGCCCTGGACCTGCTCGGCATGGGCCTGGACCGGCTCGGACTGCAGGCCGCGTGGCCCGCCGTCCTGTCGCACGTGCGCCGCGACGCCCGCCGCGATCTGCCCTTCCTGTTATCGCTCGATCTGTCGGCGAGTCGGGCGGCGCGGATCAAGATCTACTTCCGCCACTACGACGCCGACGCGGACTACCTGGCGACCCTGTTGGAGAAGCAGCCCGGCTTCGACCCCGACCTGACCACCGGGTTCTGCCGGTTGATGACCGGCCACGCCGAGGACCTCACCGTGCAACCGCCGGTGACCTGCCTGACCTTCACGATCGCGGACGCGCGCGAGGCCGACGCGGCCACGCTGTACGTCCCGCTGTGGACGTACGCGGCCAGTGACGAGGTGCTGCGTGGCCGGGTGTGCCGGCTGTTCGCGAGCCACGGTCGCTCGGCCGACCGGTACGAGCACGTGCTGGGGGAGATCGCGAGCCGGCCGCCCGCCGACGGGCGGGGGATCCACAACTACATCTCGTGGCAACCCGGGCGCGATCGGCCGCGGGTCAAGATCTACTTCTCGCCGGAACTGCACGACACGAACCCGCCGCCGCGCTACCGGCTCGACGCGTCGGACAGCTCGTGCCGCGGCTGACCGGGCGCGGCGATCGGCGGCGGCCCCCGGATCCCGGCCGCGGGAGCGGGCATGCACCCGAACGGGAGGACGGGAGTGATCTGTGCGCGATCTGTGAGCGTCGGCCGGCAGCCTCGCCGGCATGAGCTACGCGTTCCAGGCTGAGGGCCTGGTCAAACGATTCGGGAAGACGACCGCGCTCGCGGGCGCCGACCTGGCGGCCCGCCCGGGCACGGTGCTCGGGGTGCTCGGGCCCAACGGCGCCGGCAAGACCACGGCGATCCGCATCCTGGCCACGCTGCTGCGGCCGGACGAGGGACGCGCGACGGTGGGCGGGCTCGACGTGGTCCGACACGCCGCCCGGGTGCGCCGGTTGATCGGGCTCACCGGGCAGTACGCGACCGTCGACGAGGAACTCACCGGCCTCGAGAACCTGGTGCTCATCGGCCGACTCCTGGACCTGCGCAAGGGCGAGGCGAAGGCCAGGGCGGACGAACTGCTCGGGCGCTTCGAGCTGACCGAGGCCGCGGGACGGCGGGCGTCGACGTACTCGGGCGGCATGCGGCGGCGCCTGGACCTGGCCGCGAGCCTGGTCGGCTCGCCGAGGATCGTCTTCCTGGACGAGCCGACCACCGGGCTCGATCCGGGCAAGCGCGAGGACATGTGGCGCACGGTGCGCTCGATGACCGCCGACGGCGTCACGGTGCTGCTGACCACGCAGTACCTGGAGGAGGCGGACGCGCTCGCCGACGAGATCTCGGTGATGGATCACGGCCGGGTGATCGCGCACGGGACGCCGGCCGAGCTGAAGCGGATCGTGGGCGGCCAGACCGTCGCGGTCCGGCCGGCCGACCCGGCGCGGGAGGCGGACGTGGCCACGATCCTGCGGTCGGTGGCCGGGCGCGAACCGGACTCGGTCGGGCGCGGCGTGATCACCGTGCCGGTGCGCGGCGGTGACGTGTTGGCCGAGACCGCGCGGCTGATCGAGGCGGCGGGGATCGAGGTGACCGAGTTCGCGCTGCGGTTGCCGAGTCTGGACGAGGCGTTCTTCGCGTTGACGCGGCGGCACGCGGACGAGCGCGCGGCCGATGCCGGGGTGGATTCCGGGGTGGATGGGGACCCGGATCGTGATCGAGCGGGGGACCCGGACGGCGCGGAGCCGGGTGCGGGCTCGGCCCGGAGACCGGCCGGGACATCGGGTCGAAAGTCGGGTCGAAAGTCGGGGCGCAAGTCGGGTCGCAAGTCGGATCGGAACGAGGAGGAGGCGGCGTGAGCGGCACGATCACGGTGGACCGGACGGCCGCGGAGGCGCTCGCGCCGCAGCGCCCGTGGGCACTGGTCCGGCACAGCCTGGTGCTCGGCCGGCGCAGTCTGATCAAGAGCGGGCGCAACCCCGGATTCCTGATGAACGGGGTGATGACCCCGGTCATCTTCCTGGTGCTGTTCTACTACCTCTTTGGTGGTGCCATGACCGGCTCCACCGGGGACTACCTCCAGTACCTGTTCCCGGGAATCCTGGTGATGGGCACGATCCTGTCCGGGATGCTGTCCACCGGCCTCAACGTCAACCTGGACCGCAAGAACGGCGTCGCCGATCGGTTCCGCAGCCTGCCGATCGGGCGTTCGGCACCGCTGATCGGCTCGGTGCTCGCCGACACGGTCCGCTATGTGCTGGCGGCGGCGGTGCTGTTCGGGGTCGGCTGCCTGATGGGCTTCCGGGTCGAGACCGACTTCGCGTCGGCGCTCGGGGCGGTCGGGATCGCGATCCTGTTCGCCTTCTGTCTGAGCTGGGTCACGGTCCTGATCGGCGTCCTGGTCAAGGACGAGGGCGCGGTGCTCGGATTCGCCTTCGTCGCCTTCCTGCCGCTGGTGCTGGGGACCAGCCTGGCCGCGCCGAAGTCGACGCTGCCGGGCTGGCTGGAGGCGTGGGCCGGGGTCAATCCGGTCACGCACGCGATGGACGCGACCCGCGGTCTGCTGACCGGTGGGGCGGTGGCGGACCCGGTGGGCAAGACGCTGCTGTGGTCGGCCGTCGTGCTCGTGATCTTCGCCCCGCTCGCGGTGCTGGCGAACCGGCGGGCCGATTGACCGGGGCGCTCAGGGGCGCGGACGGCCGCCGGTGACCCGGGCCCGGATCAGGGCGAGCGCGTCCGCGCGGTCGAGGGCCCGGCCGTGGGCGTAGGCGGCGCGGTACCCGGCCTCGCCCAGGACTTTGCGCAACTCCCGGGTCAGGCCCACCACATCGCGGTTGAACGCGTCGGCGGTACCGCGCAGCGCGTGGTTGGCGCCGAGCACCTCGGCGGCCTCGGCGGGATCCCCCCGGCGCAGCCGCAGCCGAGCCACCCCGAGGCCGACCGGGGCCGCCATCGGCAACTCCGGCATGGTGGCCACCAGCGTGAGCGCCTCGCCCAGATCGCGCTCGGCCGCCGCGAAGTCGCCGGTCTGTACGGCCAGGGTGCCGACCCCGAACCGGTACAGCGCGCGGAACACCGCGTCGTCGAACGCCTCCCGATCCGCGGCGGCGAGCTCGAACTGCCGGGCGGCCTCGGCCCGATCGCCCGCGCACCGGGCCAGGTCGCCCAGGAAGAGCCGGGCCAGCGAGACGTACCGGCCGGAGCCGGCGCGGGCGACGATGCCGAGCAGTTCGTCGCGGGCCGCGGTCACGTCGCCGGTCCGGATCCGGACCATCGCCAACCACAGCCGCGGATGGTCGTCGACACCGAACATCCGTACCAGAACCGCCGATTCCTCCAGCGCACCGACCCCGCCGGCCAGGTCGCCGAGCATGATCCGGGCGTTCGCCAGGCTCAGCAGCGACATCGCCAGGCCCCACCGTTCGCCGGCCGCGCGGAACGCGGCGGCGGCCTCGGCCAGGTCGTGGCACAGCCGGTGCACGTCGCCGTGGATGCCGTGCAGGAAGGAGCGGACCCAACACAGCATGGCCCTCGTCCACGGATCGGCGTGCGCCCGACCGGCGTCGATCGCGACCAGGCCGGCCGCCGGGTCGTGGGCGATCAGCGCGAGCAGGGCGGCGATCAGCGCCGCGGTCGGATCCGCCGGGTCGTGCGCGCGCAGGGTCGCGGCGATGGCTTCGGGAGCCGGCGTCCGGGCCGCGAGGTCGCCGGAGAGCACCGACGTGAACAGGTACCCGGTGGCCGCGGCGGCCGTGGCCGCGACCGGTTGCGGGCCGGGCACCGCCAGGACCGCGCGCAGCCGATCCGCCGCCTCCACGTGCTCGCTGTGGATCGCCCAGAAGTACCAGAGCGCGGCCCCGAACCGGACCGCGGTCTCCGCGTCGCCGGCGTCGCAGACGAAGTGCAGCGCGGCCAGCACGTTGTCGCGCTCCGCGGTGAGTCGGGCGATCCACGGCAACTGGTCGGCGCCGCGAACATGCGGCGCCGCCGCCTCGGCCAACGCGAGGAAGCACGCGGCGTGTTCGGCGCGCGCCGCGGCGATCTCGCCGGACTCGGCCAACCGCTCCAGGCCGTACTCGCGGATGGTCTCCAGCATCTGGTAGCGCGGCCCGCCGTCCGCCGTGGCCGGCACCTGGATCAGCGACTGGTCGACCAGCGCGTCGACGATGCTCGGGGTCGCGCCCAGGCACGCGGCGGCCTCGGCATCGAAGGACGCGGGGAACACCGCCAGCCGCTCCAGGGCGGCGCGTTCGGCGGGATCGAGCAGGTCCCAGCTCCAGGCCACGACCGCGTGCAGGGTCCGGTGCCGGGACATCGCCGTACGGCTGCCGCCGGTCAGCAATTGGAAACGATCGTCCAGGCGGCCGGCCAGGTGGTCGACCGCCATCGAGCGCACCCGGGCGGCGGCCAGCTCGATCGCCAGCGGGAGGCCGTCGAGCCGGCGGCACACCTCCGTGACCGCACCGACGTTGGCCTCGGTGAGCGCGAAGTCGGCCCGCACCGCGCCCGCGCGGTCCACGAACAACCGCACCGCCGGGCAGCCGGCGGCCTGTTCGGCCGTGGCGCCCGGCTCGGGCAGCGCCAGCGGCGGCACCGCGCACAGCGCCTCGCCGAGGATCGCGAGCGGCTCGCGGCTCGTGGCCAGCACGCGCAGCCGCGGGCAGCGCCCGAGCAGGTCGTCGATCAGCCGCGCCGCCGCGTCGATCACGTGTTCGCAGTTGTCCAGGACGAGCAGCGCCCGCGCCCCCGACAGCGCGGCCACCAGCCGGTTCACCGGATCGTGCGGCCGGGTGGAGGTGTCGGCCAGGCCGGTCTCGCGCAGCCCCAACGCGCTGACCGCGGCCTGCGGTACGTCGGCCGGATCGGTCACCGCGGCCAGTTCCACCAGCCACACCCCGTCGGGAGCGGCGTCGGCGAGGCCGGCGGCGACGGTCACCGCGAGCCGGGTCTTGCCCGCGCCGCCCGGTCCGACCAGGGTGACCAGCCGGCCGTCCCGCAATTGCGCGCGCACCCGGGCCTGTTCGTGGGCGCGACCGACGAAGCTGGTCAGCGGTGCGCGCAGATTGCCGCGCGGCCGACCGCCGCCGGGTTCGTGCGCGACCCGCTCGTCCCGCAGCACCGCCCCGTGCGCGGCCCGCAGCTCCGGCCCCGGATCCACGCCCAACGCGTCGGCCAGCAGGGCGCGGTAGTGCGCGTACGCGCCCAGCGCCTCGCTCTGCCGGCCGTCCGCGTGCAGCGCCCGCACCAGCAGCACGTACAGCCGTTCGCGCAGCGGGTGCGCCGCCGTCAGCTCCTGCAACTCGGCCACCAAGTGCTCGGCGCCGGTGGCCAGATCGGCCGCGATCCGGTCCTCGATCGCGGCCAGGCGCAACTCGTCCAGACGCGCCGCGGCGGCGACCGCGTACGGCGCCCCGCGCGCGTCCGCCAACGCCGACCCGCGCCACAGGCCCAGCCCCTCGCGCAGCCGACGGGCCGCGGTCTCGGTGTCGCCCTCGCGCAGCGCGCGCTGTCCGGTGCGCACCAACCGCTCGAACGCCAGCGCGTCCACCGCGTCCGGCACCAGGTCGAGCCGGTAGCCGCCGGACACCGAGCGCAGCATGCCCGCGTCCGGCAGGGCCCGGCGCAGCCTCGACACCAGCGCCTGGAGCGCGTGCCCGGGATCGGCCGGACCGCTCTCCGGCCACAACGCCCCCGACAGCGCCTCCACCGTCACCGCCCGCCCCGCGTCCACCGCCAGCCGGGTGACCAGCGCACGCAGCCGGGCGCCGCCGATGTCCACGGCCCGTCCGTCCGCCACCACGCGCAGCGGACCCAGGATTTGTACGCGCATGGCGCCACTCTGTCACCTTCGCCGGCCGAGGATGATTTCCACGGCGCGGACCAGGAAAGGGATCGAAACACACCGCGCCGCGCCCGGCGGACGGATCGGTCGCGATCGGCTGCGATCGGTCCCGGCTCCCCCGGCGCGGCGCGCGGTCACGTCCATCGAATCGATACGGGGAGCACGTCACATGTCGGAATTCCGGGATCACGCACGCGCGGTGACGACGGAGGACCTGTCCGATCCCGACCTCTACCGGAGCGGAGCTCCCGAAGACCTGTGGGCGAAGCTGCGCGCGACGTCCCCCGTCCACCGCAATCGCCGGGCCGGCGGGGACTTCTGGGCCGTCCTGTCCCATGAACTGATCACCGCGGTCCTCAAGGATCCCACCACGTTCGTCTCCGAACGCGGCATGCGCCTGGACCACAACCCGGCGGCCACCGCGGCCGCCGCCGGAAAGATGCTGATCATCACCGACCCGCCGCGGCACGGGAAGATCCGCCGGATCATCAACTCGGTGTTCACCCCGCGCATGGTCGCCCGCCTGGAGCAGAACATGCGGGTCACCGTCGGCTGCGCGCTCGACGAGGCGCTGGAGCGGGGCACGTGCGACTTCACCGAGGTGGCGGCCCGGCTGCCGGTCTCGGTGATCTGCGACATGCTCGGAGTCCCGCGCGCGGACTGGGACTTCATGCTCGACCGCACGATGGTCGCGTTCGGGGTGAACGCGGAGGGCGTCAGCGAGTTCGCGGTCGCCGAGGCGCACGTCGACATCCTGTCCTACTACGAGGACCTGGTCGCCCGACGGCGCAAGGACCCGCAGGACGACATCGTCACCGCGCTGGTCAACGGGACCGTCGACGGGGTCCCGTTGACCGACGAGGAGATCTTCCTCAACTGCGACGGCCTGATCTCCGGCGGCAACGAGACCACCCGGCACGCCACCGTCGGCGGCCTGCTCGCGCTGATCGAGAACCCGGACCAGTGGGCGAGGTTGCGCGCCGATCCGAGCCTGCTGCCGACGGCGGTCCAGGAGATCCTCCGGTACACGAGCCCGGCCATGCATGTGCTGCGCACCGCCGCCCGGGACACCGAGTTGGCCGGCCACGAGGTCCGGTCCGGCGATCCGGTCGCGCTGTGGCTGCCGGCCGGGAACCGGGACGAGGCGGTGTTCACCGACCCCGAGCGCTTCGACGTCACCCGGGATCCCAACCCGCACCTGGCGTTCGCGACCGGCACCCACTTCTGCCTCGGCGCCGCGCTGGCCACCACCGAACTGACGGTGATGTTCGACGAGATCGTGCGCCGAGTCGCCACTGCGGAGCCCGCGGGGCCGGTGCGGCGGATGCGGTCGAGCCTGATCCGCGGCTTCGAGTCGGCACCGGTGGCCCTGACGCCCGCTCAGTCCGCCGGGCGGGTCGCGTCGACCTCGTAGAGTCCCGTGTTCCGCAGGTTGGCGTCCTGGCGGACCTCGGCGACGAATCCGTGCTCGCGCAACGTCCGGCAGAACACGTCGAGGCCGTCGTTCTCGTCGTGCACCTCCGCCACGATGTTGCGGATCCGCCGCCAGTCGGCGGCCTCGATGCCGCGCAGGACGTCGAGTTCGGCCCGTTCCACGTCGATCTTCAGCAACCCGACCGGACGGGTGCCCCGCTCGCGCAACAGGTCGGACACGGTCGTCACGGACACCTCCATCGGCGTCCCGTCGTGCAGCCCGTCGACCATCAGCTCGATCGACTCGTCGTCCAGCCCGGTGTTCCGCAGGAAGGTGCGGGTCAGCGTGTCATCCGCCTCCTGGTCCGCGTAAAGACTCGAATTGCCGGGCGCGGCCGGGTAATAGACGAAGGGCAGGGTGCCGGATGCCGCCGCCACCGCCGCTTGGACCGCGGTGCCGCGCGGGACGTGCCGATCGAGGTTGTCCCGCAGGCACGCGAACGTCTCCGGCGCCGGCTCCACCGCGATCAGCTCGGCCGCCGGCTGTACATCGGCGAACACCAGCGCGGCCAGCCCGATGTTCGCGCCGACGTCGAGCACGAGGTCGTCCGGTCGGAGTCGGCCCGCGGCCCGCCGATAGAAGCCCTGGGACGACATCTCGCGCCATAACACCTGCGCCTCGCCGGGGCTGGTGCACCAGACGTGCCTGCCGTCGTCCAGGCGTACCTGTCGACGCACGTCCACACCGCTTGTTCCCTCGACGCTTCCGGTCACGACCACCACTCTCCTTCGACTTCGACTTCGACTTCGCCGTCCGGTCCGAGCCGGTCCGGCCCGGACCGGTGCCCAACCGGGCTGCCGGCCACGGTAGTAGGGGGTCGGCGGGATACGGAAGGACGTGACCGGTCACATGACACCAAGCCTTGGACCCCGCTCGCCGAACAACGAGAACCCAACACTCACCACCGACCACCGATTACCGATCAGCACCAGGAGACCCGTGAACACATCAGCGAACTCCGGCTCGCACCAGGCCGGTTCGGCGTCCACAGGACGCGCCGCCGCCGCGGCGCAATTGCTGAACGACCCGCACGCGGCCTACGAACAGCTACGGGAACAAGCCCCCGCCACCCCGATGCGCGCGCCCGACGGCACCCTGATGTGGATCGTCACGCGCTACGACGACGTCCGCACGGTGCTCGGCGATCCGCGCTTCGCCAACAACCCGGCCACGGTGCCCGGCGACAAGGCCCCGCAGATGCAGATCAACGGCATGCGCGACCTGGGCATGGACGAGGAACTCATCCCGTACCTCGCGGACACCCTCCTCGACAACGACGCGCCCGACCACGCCCGGTTGCGCAAGGTCGTCACGCACGCGTTCACGGCCCGGCGGGTGGCCGCGCTGCGCCCGTGGATCGAGGGCCTGACCGAGGACCTCCTCGACGCCCTGCCCGGGCACGCCGAGAACGGCGTCGTCGACTTCCTGACCCACTTCGCCTACCCGCTGCCGATTACGGTGATCTGCGAACTGGTCGGCGTGGCCGAGGCGGACCGGCCGAAGTGGCTCAAGTGGAGCCACGACCTCGCCTTCAACCAGGAGGCGATGGGCGGCACCCTGCGCGAAATCGTGGACTACACACACGCGTTGGTCGAGCGACGCCGGGCGGACCCGACCGACGATCTCCTGAGCGCCCTGATCCGCACCCGCGACGAGGACGGCGACCGCCTGAGCGACCGCGAACTCGTCACCCTCGTGCTGAGCCTGGTCATCGCCGGCCACGACACCACCGCGAACCAGATCGCCAACGGCGTCTGGGCCCTGCTGACCCACCCCGACCAGCGTGCGCTGCTGCACGAGCACCCGGACCGGATGCCCGAGGCCGTCCAGGAACTGCTGCGCTGGTGCGGCCCGGTCCTGCTGTCCCGGATGCGCTACGTCACCGAGGACATGGACCTGGGCTGGGCCCGCTTCACCGCCGGCGACGTCGTGATGGCGGTGCTGAGCAGTGCCAACCACGATCCGCGCCAGTTCGCCGACCCCTCGCGCCTGGACGTGGACCGGTGCCCGGCAGGGCGCGGTGAACAGCACGTCTCCTTCGGGTCCGGGTCGCACTACTGCCTCGGCGCCGGCCTGGCCCGGCTCGAAGTGGAGACAGCCCTCGGCGCCCTCCTGCGCCGCCACCCCGACCTCGCCCTGGGCACCGCCCCGCAGAACCTGGCCTGGCTCCCGCTCCCGGGCATGCGCAAGCTCGCCCGCCTTCCGTTGATCCTCGGCCCGACGGCGCCCGGAGGGCGTCCGTCCTGACGGGGCCGGCCGCCGGCGCGCCGGGTGCGCGATGCGTCGCGCCCGGCGCACGCCGGCTCGGGCGCGCGGGGTCGGAGGGGGATCCTCGGGAGGCTTTGGGAGACTTGGGGCCGGTTCGCCGGGGCGTCGAGGATTGTTGCCGCGGATCGGTCACATCCGCGCGCCGGCTTTCGTCAGTGCTGTGACGAGCCGAACCGAACGAACAGAACCGGCGCGACGCGACAGTACTCGCACCGCACCGGAGAGCACTGAGGGAGAGCAGCATGAACGCGCACACGAAGATCGCGGTGGCCGGGGCGACCGGGCGGGTCGGCCGCCACGTCGTCGAGATCCTCGAGGCCCAGGGCCACGACGTGGTCCCGATCTCGCGCTCGGTCGGCGTGGACCTGATCACCGCGGAGGGTCTGGCAGAGGCCCTGACCGGCGTAGAGATCGTCATCGACGCGTCCAGCACGCCGTCGCCCGACCAGACCGAGGCCACGGAGTTCTTCACCACCTCGGCCCGGAACCTGCACGAGGTCGGCCACAAGGCGGGCGTGCGGCGGATGGTGGTCGTGTCGATCATCGGGATCGACGAGTCCAAGGCCGGTTACAACGCGGCGAAGCTCGCCCACGAGCAGGCCGTGCTGGCCGGACCGATCCCGGTCCAGGTGCTGCGCGCGGCCCAGTTCCACGAGTTCGTCGAGCAACTCGTGGGCTGGGGGCGGCAGGGCGACGTGTGCTACGTGCCGAAGATGCGCACCCAGCTGGTCGCCGCGAACGTCGTCGCCCAGGCGCTGGTCGACCTGGCCACCGGCCCGGCGCCCGCACCGGAGTCGACCGGGGCGCCGTTCCCGGAGATCGCCGGTCCGCGGGAGGAAAGCCTCGCGGAGGTGGCGAAGCTGGTCCTGGCCCGGACCGGTGACGTGGTGCGGGTCGAGGTCGTCAGCGACCCCGTCAACCCGGACCGCGACCTCTTCGAAAACGGCGCCCTGCTTCCCAGCCCGCACGCCACCCTCGCCGGCCCGACCTACCAGGAGTGGCTGGCCGGCACCTCCTGACGTTTGCGGTACGGCCCGCGCGGGCGGCAGGTCCCGCGCGGGCGACGCCTCCCGCGCGGGTGGGGATCCGCTCCGGAGCCGCTCCGGAACCGACCGCCGATCCATACGAGTTCCATATGTCGTGGTCGCGATACTGGGCCGATGCGGCTACTGCTGGTCGAGGACGAACAACCGCTGGTCGGGTACATCGCGGTCGGGCTGCGCAAGCACGGGTTCGCCGTCGATGTCGCCCTCGACGGCCGGACCGCCCTGGACAAATGCGCGTTCACGCCCTACGACGTGGTGGTCCTGGACCGGGACCTGCCGGGGGTGCACGGTGACGTGGTGTGTCGGCACCTGGCGGAGCGGGGCACGTCGCGGGTGTTGATGCTCACCGCGTCCGACGCGGTCCAGGACCGGGTCGACGGGCTCACCCTGGGCGCCGACGACTACCTGGGGAAGCCGTTCGCGTTTTCCGAACTGATGGCGCGCGTACGGGCGTTGGAGCGGCGCAGCGCCCCGGCCCGACCGCCGGTGCTGCGCGCCGCCGACGTGGTCCTCGACCCCTCGCGGCGCACCGCGGAGCGGGCCGGCCGGCTGCTGCACCTGACGCCCAAGGAGTTCGGTGTCCTCGAGCAACTGCTGGCCGCCGACGGCGACGTGGTCAGCGCGGAGACGCTGCTGGACAAAGTGTGGGACGAGCACGCCGATCCGTTCACCAACGCGATCCGGATCACCGTGGGCACGCTGCGCCGCAAGCTCGGCGATCCGCCGCTCGTCGAGACCGTGACCGGCGCCGGCTACCGGCTCGGCCCGTCGCAGTGCGGGTGACCGCGCGGCTGACCGCCCGCGGCCGATTGGCGGCCCTCTATACGGTGCTGGTCCTGGCCGCCGGGACCATGCTGACCGCGCTGACGTACCTGCTGGTGCGGCAGAGCGTGGATCGCCGGTGGCTGATCCGCACCAAGGTCGGTCCGTCGCCCGCCCCCGAGGACATCCGGGCGGAGCGGCAGGAGATGTCGGACCTCGCCGATCGCGTGCGGGCCGCGACCCTGTCCGAACTCCTGACCCAGGCCGCGCTCGCGCTCGCGGTGGTCACCCTGGTGGCCGCGGTGCTGGGGTGGCTGGTGGCCGGCCGGGTGCTGCGGCCGATTCGCGCGATCTCGGCCACCGCGCAGCGCCTTTCGGCGGAGAACCTCTCGGAACGGGTACCGGTCACGACACCCGCGGACGAGCTCGCCGACCTGGCCGGCACCATCAACGGGATGCTGGACCGCATCCAGACCGGCATCCTGGAACGCGACCGGGTGCTGGGCAGCCAACGGATGTTCACCGCCAACGCCGCCCACGAACTCCGTACCCCGTTGACCACCATGCGCACCGCCATCGACGTGACCCTCGACGGCGAACCCGACCGGGCCGAACTGCTTGCCATGGCCGACGACATCAGGACCGCGGTCGAACACAGCCGGCGCACCCTCGACGGACTCCTCGCGCTGGCCCGCAGCCAGGCCGGCCCCGGCAAACAGCGCCCGGTGGACCTCGCCGACGTCGCGGCGGGCCTACTCGACGGCGCCGCCGCCGGGATGACGGCCCGCGACCTCGCGCTGCGTACGGTCCTACGCCCCGGGCCGATGAGCGGCGACCCGATCCTGCTCGAACGCATGGTCGGCAACCTGCTCGACAACGCCATCCGGTACAACCACGCCGGCGGCCACATCGCGGTGACCACGGGCACGGAGGCCGCACGGTCGTTCCTGCGCATCACCAACACCGGCCCACCGATCGCCCCCGACGAGGCGACCCGACTCCTGGAACCCTTCGTCCGCGGCGAATCCCCCCGCACCGACGGCGGCGCCGGCCTGGGTCTGTCCATCGTCCAAGCCATCACCACCGCCCACAACGGCACCCTGGACACCACCCCCCGCCCCACGGGTGGCCTGGACCTCACCCTCCATTTCCCCACGACATCCACGAGTTGCCCGAACGCCGATGTCCGTCGGGTTCCACGGGCCGCAGAGGGTGAGTCGGAGCGGCCGATCGCGCGCCCGTCGTGAATGCATCGGGAATGTATCAACCGCATCGGGCAGGATGGCGAACATCCCGATCGACCACGGGCGATCGAGTCACGGACTCCACGCCCGGGCCGTTTCGGCCTGCCCGCCCAGGTTTTGGAGAACCCGATGCCATCGCACGCCCGAACGCCCACGCGGCACGAACGTCGCCGACCACCCGGCCTCGGTGCGCGGACCGCGCGAGTGCGCGTATCCATCGCCGTCGGTGTCCTCGCCCTGTTCGGCACGGCGCTGTCCGCGCTGCCGGCGCACGGGGAGGAGGCGCTGCGGGATTGTCCGGCGGATCGTCTGTGCCTGTTCGACGGCAAAGGGAGGTCGAAGGCGTACGCCGTCACGGACGACGCGCGGACGTACGAGGCCGCCTGGGACGACAAGACGCTCTCCGTCCGGAACAACACGCCGTACTGGGCCTGCATGTACGCCGACCCCGAGTACGGCGGAGCCTTGGAGACCGTGAAACCCGGCAACACCGACGCGTATGCCGGTGGCGGGTTCGCGCGTAAGGCGTCCTCGCACAAGCTCGTGTCGTCCCGAGCGCAGTGCTTCACCGGCTACGAGCGCTGCCCCGAGGCGCGCCTGTGCATCTTCAAGGAACCGCGGGGCAGGGGACCGATGTTCGTGGCCGACGCCGACCGGATCCCCGCCTACGCGCCGAGTTGGGCGAACGGCGTCCACTCCGCCGTGAACCGCACGGCTCTGCACGCGTGCTTCTACCGGGCCGAGCGGTACACGGGTACCTGGCCCAACCCGGAAGGGCCGCGACCCTACGGCGCTTTCGTCGTCTTGAGCGGTGCCGACGCCACCATCCCCGACCCCTTCGCCGCGACGTTTCGTTCCCACGAGCTCGTCGCCGGGACCAAGGAGTGCCAGGCATGAGGCGGGCCAAAAGAGCGCCAGGCATGAGGCGGGCCAGGCGAAACCTGTGGCGCGGCGGAATCGCGCTGGCGGCCGCGGGCGGGTCCCTATGCGCGGCGATCGTGATCGCAGCCCCGGGTTCCTCGGAAGCCGGCGCCCCGCGCCCGACCACCCTGCCTGCGGTCACCGGGCAGCCGGTCGTGCCCTTGGCGGACGCCTGGACCAAGGGTGAGACCAAGACCTTGGCGGCCGGCGTCGTGTACACCCGCTGGACCGAGAAGCACCCCCACCCGTCGCGCCCCGGGCCGCGCGTCCTGGACGTGGTGCGGGCCGATCCGGGGCGGTCTCCGGTCACGCTGGACAGCACGTCCGGAATGGCCGCGGGAGTCGCGGAACCGACCTCCGCCCAACTGGCGTCGGTGACGCCATTCGTGAGCCGGCGGCCGATCGCGGGCGTCAACGGCGGGTACTTCAAACCCGAACCCGCCCACCCCGATCTCGGTGTGTCGACGATCGCCTCCACGGGCATCGCCGCCCGCAACGGCGTGCTGTACGGCGCGAGTTGCTGGAACAAAGGTGCCGGCAACGTGTCCGCGGTGCTCCGGTTCGGCATGCCCTACATCTCCAGGCTGCGCACGAACATGTCCGTCGCCTTGGCCACCGACGCCAGGACCGCCTACGAGATCGACGACGTGAACCGCAACCCGGGCCGGGTGCCCGGCTGCCGACGCGAGGAGGCGGACCAGCCGACGGCGGACCCCGCGGTCTTCCGGGACCCGGACGAGATCGTCGTGTTCACCTCGGACTACGGGGTCCCGCTCCCCAAGCCGGGCGTCGACAAGGCCCTGAAGGAGGACGACGACGCCGGGTTCGAGGTCGTGCTCGACGCCCGGAACGTCGTTACGGCGGCCCGCGCGAAGCGAGGCGGACGGACGCCGGCCGAGAAGGTCGTCGTCCCCGAAGGCGGCCGCGTCCTCCAGGGTGTGGGCGCCGGCGGCACGTGGTTGAGCAGGCACGCCCGCGTGGGCGTCGCCCTGACCATCACCCAGACCGTCACCGACCTGAACACCGACCGCCCGATCCCGCTCGACGCCTCGGTCGACATCGTCAACGGCGTCCACCGATTGCTCCGAGACGGTGAACTCCCGAACGACCTGGGCAACCCCTGCAAGGAGCTCCTCGACGCCGGCGGCACGGTCTGCACCGATTCACGCACCGCCCTCGGCACCGACATCACAGGCGCGACGGTCCTCGCCACCCTCACCGGCGGCACCGCCGAGGACGGCGCCCTCCTCCCCGAGTTCGCAACCCTTCTGAAGGCCGACCCCCTACACCTGGTCGACGCCATCAACCTCGACGGCGGCGGATCCACCACCCTGATGATCGACACCCACCGCGTGACGGTCGTCACCGACAAGACCAACGGCACCCTGACCGAACGCCCCGTCTTCAACGCCATCTACCTCGCCCCCCGCGCCTACGGCCTCCAAGACATCCCCGAAGCAACCCCCTACACCGCGGCCGAAGACCGCTGACACGGTCGGCACAGTTCCATCACGCGGGAACGCCGGAACAGATGCGGGGCCGTCGTCAGGTGTGACCCGTGCCCAACCGTCGTCAGGTACACCGGCCATTCGGCCATCCAGCCATCCAGCCATCCAGCCATCCTCAGGGCCGATCGGGTGGATCGGGGCCGACATCACCCGAACCGCGCGCCGGCCGGCCGTGCCGCGGGGCTCTCGTCGCCGACGATCGATTCGGCAGAGACATGACATACGAGAGAGGCCCCGGATCATGAGAAGACCCTTCCTGTCCCGCCGTTCGGTGGCAGCCCGCACGCTCGCCGCGGCGACGCTCGCCGTCGCGGGGATACTGCCGGTGGCGATTGCCCCGGCACACGCCTCGCCGCTCGTCGGCGTCGTGGCCGGGACCGGGACCGGGACCGGCGGGGGCGACCACGACTGCCCGACCGACGGGCTGAGCCCGGAGTTGCAAACCAGGCTCGACGAGGCAGTGCAGCAGGTCATGCGGGAGGCCGGCATCCCCGGTGTGCAGGTCGGCGTGTGGATGCCCGGCAAGGGCAACTACGTCCGCGCGTTCGGCGTCGCCGACAAGGACACCGGCGAGCCCATGACCGACAAGCTGAACATGCGCATCGGCAGCGAAACCAAGACGTTCACCGCCACGGCGGTGCTGGAACTCGTCGACGACGGCCTGGTCGGCCTCGACGACCCGATCTCCAAGTACATCGACGGCGTCCCGAACGGCGACCACATCGCGCTGCGCGACCTGCTCGACATGCGCAGCGGCCTGTTCTCGTACAGCGCGGACGACGACTTCATCACCGCGTTCCTCAACGACCCCAACCGCCCCTTCACCCCGGAGGAACTGCTCGCCTACGCGTTCAAGCACCCCAACCAGTTCCCGCCGGGCGCCCAGTTCCAGTACTCGAACACCAACTACATCCTGCTCGGCCTGGTGGTCGAGAAGATGAGCGGCGAGAGCCTGAGGAGCTTCATCCACCGCCGGGTCATTCGGCCCAGCCACCTCAAGCACACCCTCTTCCCCCAAGGGGCCGAGTTCCCCGAGCCGTACGCCCACGGCTACACCAACCAGACGCCCACCGGCGAGATCGCGGATACCACCCACTGGAACCCGAGCTGGGGCTGGGCGGCCGGCGCGATGATCTCCGACCTGCAGGACCTCAAGCGCTGGGCCAAGGACGTCGCCACCGGCACCCTGCTCAAGCCCGCCACCCAGGCGGAACGCCTCAACGTCCTCCCCACCGGCCTCCCCGGCGCGGGCTACGGGCTCGGGATCTTCAACATCAACGGGTGGATCGGCCACAACGGCTCACTGCCCGGGTACGAGAGCCTCACCATCTACCTGCCCGAGGAGGACGCGACGCTGGTGGTGCTGCTCAACACGGACGTCCTCTACCAGGGCTACGAGCCGAGCACCCTCGTCGGCAAGGCGATCACGAACATCATCACGCCGGATCACATCTACGACATCCCACCCCAGCGGTAGGACTCGCCATCGGGCGGGCCCCGTTCCAGCCGGTCCGGTGCGGCTGCAACCGCAGTCCACCGGCCGCAGGCCGCCCGCCGCCCGGCGTCCGCTCCACGCACAGGACTCGTGGAGCGGACGCCGGCGAACCCTTCCGGTCACGCCATCAGGGAGCGGGGAGCGGGTGGTCGGGGGCCAGGGCCGCCGCGATGCGGTTCATGATGATCTCGGCGGTGTTCGTGCCGGGTGGGGTGGCCTTGCCTTTGGTGGTGGACACGGCGATCGCCAGGCGTTCGGCGGGCAGGTAGGACTGGACGGCGGCGTAGCCGGAGAACGACGGGTTCTGGAGAATCCAGTCGCCGAGCACGATGACGCCCATGCCGAAGTGCTTTTCCTCGGTGTTCGGCATACATACGGATGCGGGGCAGGTAGCCGTGGGGGTGCCGAGGCCGACCGTGCCCGGGTTCAGCAGTTCGCGGTGGCTCTGCGGGGAGAGCAGTCGGCCCGAGCCGATGCCTTCCGCGGACGCCGTGAGGTCGCAGATGTCACCGGTGAGCACCGCGCCGGGAGCGGTGGTCCACGACGGGTTCCAGAACGTGGACTCCTCGTACATGCCGCGCTCGGACGTGAACGCGTGCTGGACCGGGGTCGGGATGTCCGGGGTGAAGCTGTTGCGGGTCTCGTCGAGGCGGAGCGGGTCGGTCACGTACTGCCGCAGCAGGACGTCCAGGCGCGTCCCGGTGATCCGCTCCAGGGCCGCGCCGAGCAGGACGAAGTTGGCGTGGGAGTAGCTCCAGTTGGTGCCCGGTTCGTACCAGACCGGCTTGCTCAGGGAGACGCCGATGAGCTCTTCGGGTGTCCAGTGCTTGAACGGTGCGGCCGTCAGCGCGGCGAGGAAGTCGGCGTTGGTGACGTAGTCGGTCAGACCCGAACTGGAGTTGGCGAGCATCCGCAGCGTGATGTGGTCGGCGTTCGGGAGTTCGGGGAGCCAGCGCGCGACGGGATCGTCGAGTCCGACGCGGCCCTCGTCCACGAGGCGCAGCAGCGTGGTGCCCATGTAGGCGATGCCGACCGACCCGGTGCGGAAGTGCATCGCGGGATCGGCCGGTACGCCGGTCATCGACTCGCCCAGACCGGCCGTCACGAGTTCCCGGCCGCCGTATGTGACGCGCAGGATGACCGAGTTGAGGTCGAGCTCCCGCTTGACCTGCTCGGCGATCTCCAGCACGGTACGCGCCGGGCCGTCGCCGGGCCGCGGAGTGGCGGCGCACGCACGGCCCCGCGAATCGTCGCCACCGGCCGGAGCCGGGGCCGGTCCGGCCGAGGCGGCCTGGGCGCTCGCGGCGACCAGCACTACGACACAAAAGGTACGAGCGAGGCGGGTATATCTCATCCCCGCAGTCTCACCACAACGCCCCCACACCCCCGGACCCCCCACCACGACCCGCCGCACGATCACCCATCAAGGCCAGGGCCCCACCCCCGACCCGCCCCTCGACCCGCCCCTCGTCAGCGTCCTGGCGACAGCCCGGGACACAGGCGACGACCCCGGGCACAGGCGACAGCCCGGGACACAGGCGACGGCCGCCCTGCCGACGAGGAACTGCTCGCGAGCCCCGAGGCACCGCAGACCCGAGTTGTTGCTCCGACGCGTGTCGGGCGTCGTCGTCCGGCTTCACCGGAGCTAAGCGAACAGATCTTCGGACATCTTCGCCGCAACCGCCATTTTGCGGAAAGCCTGAGCGCCACCGGGTACTTCCACGATGATGGGCGCCCGGGGATCGCGGCTTCCGAGTCGCGTGGGGGCGGGGGAGGGGGAGTCTTGGGGGGACACGTTCCTGCTGCACTGGCAGCGCAGGTCCGGGACTTCACCGGGCGGGAGTGGGTGCTGCCGGCCGTCGAGGAGTGGCTCGACGGTGCCGCCACCGAGAAGTTCCTCCTCCTCACGGGAGGCCCGGGGGTTGGCAAGACGGCCATGTGCGCGTGGCTGGCCGGCGCCGGGCCCACCCCGTCGGGGCCTTCGGGTGCCCGGTTGGCGCGCATCCGTGCGCGCTGGAACTTCGCCTACTTCTGCGGTCGACGGATCGAGGACGGAAGTCCGGATCCCCGGTTCTTCGTGCGGCGGTTCGCGAGCAGCCTGGCCGCCGCGGTACCCGAGTACGGACTCGCCGTGCTTCGTCAGGGTCCGTCGCCGGCCATCCAGGTCAACGTGACCGTCGGGACCAACCTCGGGGAGGCCGTAGGGATCCGCACCGATCACCTGTGGGTCGCGGGACACACGATCGCCGACGGCTTCCACCGCATCGTCACCGAACCGTTGACGTACCTTGCCGTCGATCGGCCGACGCTGACCCTGGCCCTCCTGGTCGACGGACTGGACGAGGCGCTCGCCGTGGACGGAACGTCCATCGCCCACCTGGTGTCGAGCCTCGCGGTCCTCCCACGGAATGTGAAGGTGCTCGTCACCGCCAAGCCCGACCGACGGATCAGGGAACTCTTCCCGGACAACACGCGGACGTTCGACTTCGGGGCGGAGTGGGCGCGCGTGCGTGGGTACGAGGACGTGGCGGAATACGTCAAACGCAGAGCCCGAAGCTACGCCGGGGCCCGAGGCACGTCGTCCGCCGACCGGCTCGAGTCGCAGATCACCGTCGCTGCGGACAGCAACTTCCAGTACGCAAGGCACGTTCTGGACGAGCTCGAGTCCGGCAACATCATTCCCGCCGCAGGTGGGCTGCCGCGCGGACTGCCCGCTCTGTATCGCGCCTACTTGCAGCAGTTGATCCCCCACGCCGGCTCCTACGGGCAGGGCGACAGCATCCTCGCCAACCACCTGCCGCTACTGGGGCTGCTGGCCGTGGCTCGCAGCCCGCTGCCGCTGCAGACGACCGCCGATATTCTGCGGACCCCGGCCGCAAACGTGATGACCAGGGTCGACGAGCTGCAGCAGCTGATCGACTTCGGCAGCAGCGGCGAACCGGCTCTGCGGTTCTTCCACGAATCCATGGCCGACTTCATCGCCGTGCCGTTTCTCCCCGACCGGAGCCCGAATCCGTTCCACTCCGCTCCGGAGGACACGCACGCCGCGACCGCACGGAGCTACCTCGACAGGTTCGCCGACGGCTCGTGGTCCGCCTGCGACGACTACGGGCTGGCGTATCTGGCGGAACACGTCCGCAGGGGGATCGGGACACGGCGGGGTTTGGGCTCCGACGAGCTCTACACGTTGGCCCTGGATCCGGCTTATCGCGATGCCCAGATCGCGAGCGGGAGAACGGACGGCATGCTCAGAACCGCGAACGCGGCTTTGGACCACGCGGTCGAGCGCGGTGACTTCGACGCGTTGCACCGGCTCATCGACGCGTTCGCCGGCACCGAACAGCCGCAACTGCAAGGCGTGGCCGCTGCCGCACTGGCCCGTACCTACCCGACGAGCGGGCCCAAGGCGATCCTGGGGTTCTTGGCGAGCCCCGACTCGTCGGCCCGTCACGTGGGTCTGAACGCGGTGTACCAGCTGGGATTCTCCGCCGCGAATCTGATGCGCGCACTGGCTCTGGCCGATGACCCGGACCATCCGCGCATGGCCGCCTACATGGCCTATCTGAAGTTCGCCCAAGGCGACCACGAAATCGTGCGTGCCTTCCTCAAGGAGATCGCCGACGGCATCCGACTCTGGGCGCCCTTCGACGCGCGCCGGCGACTGCGTTTCCTGTCGGACGTGACGATCATCCTGTACATCCACCGCGTCCACGATGCGGAACTCATCGCCTGGGGTGACCAACTCTGGTGGGAGATCCTCACCAAGCGGCTGCACATGCGCATCGCGAATCACGATCTCGTGGCCGGGCTGTTGATCTCGACGGCCGCCAAGACCCTGTCCCAACGGGTTGGCGAGGCGGCCATGGTCGACGTCATGCAATCGCCGGATGCCTACTTCCGCGGCGGGCCGAAGCCGCGGCAACTGCTCTCCGACGCCATCGAACTCCTGGCCCCCGACAGCGACTTGAAGTCGTCATACGGGCTGCTGTGCGAACTGCTCGAATCCGACGTGGCGTTCTTGAGAGTCATCGGCGCGATCGCGCTGGCGTCGCACGCACGTCGGTCACTCGAGTCGCTCGAACCCTTCCTGCGCGCAAGGTTTCCCGATCTGACACCACGGGCACGGCTGTGGCACTTGATCGCCTTCGGAGTCCTGTCCCCCACGCGAACGGACTGGCGACCCTTTGTCGCCTGGCAAACCGCGTTCGTCCTACGGAACGACGCCCGTACCGTCATCACGCGTGACGACGGGGCACTGCGGAACCTGAACGTGATGCTCCTCCCGCTCGGCTTCGCCTGCGGCAAGGCGGACCAGCCGATGTCCGAAGTCGAGATCGCTCTCGGGCAGGCGCGTGAGACACAAGACTCCGACCTGGAAGCCGCGCTGATCGACGGCCTTGCCATGGTCGGCTTGTACTACCCCCGGCAAGCGCTGTCGGCCTTGCGGTCGATCCCCTTCCGACCCACCGACAAGACGTTGCACAGCTTCGTCGACGCACTCGCCACGATGCGCGTGCTGCATCCCCGCATCGTCGACCTGTTCCTTGCCGAGAATGGCCACGGCCACTTGCGCGGTGAGGTCAGCGCGCGCTCGAACGTGGCTCGCATCCGGCGCTCCATGGACCAGGTGGGGTACTTCAACTCCGCGATCTACCAGGTGGCGCACACTCCTGTGATGCGGGAGCGTCTGACGATTCCGGCGCTCCGCTATCTCGTCACCAGCGAATCGATCGAAGACTTCATTGTCGGATACACCACGACTCTGCTGAATCTTGTGCGCGAGTACGACTACCACCTGGGCGCGTGGGCCGTCGAAGAGGAGCCATCTTGAACCTATCCGAACGGCCGGCACATTGGCGAGCACGTCTGTGGATGCTGGGCAGCCTGCTCAGACTTCCGCTGGTGGGCTGGAGCCTGGCCCTTCCCTTCATGGGTGCGCTCAGCGCAAGCGACGGCCAACTCGACCGGGCAGCGGCGACTTTCCTCGTCGCCATTCCGTTCCACATCGTGTACACGGTGCTCAACGACCTTGCGGACCTCGGCGTCGACCGAGGAGATCCACGCAAGGTCGGTCGCCCGCTCGTCAGCGGTGCGGTACGCCCCGCACAGGCCGCATGCCTCGTCGTCGCGGCCGTTCCCGCCGCCTTCGCCCTGGACATCCTGCTGTTGGGGCCCGACAGCGGTCGCGCTCTCGTCCTCGGCTGCGCCATCGCGGGCGTGGCCGTGTACGACTGGTGGGGCAAGCGCACACCGTTCCCGCCGCTCATGGACCTCGCACAGGGGTTGGGGTCCGCGGCGATGGTCCACTACGGTGCCGCGGCGGCCGGTCGGCCGACTGTGGTGACGTACCTGGTGGACGCCGCCGTAGCCCTGTTCATCGTGCTGATCAACGGCGTGCACGCCGGACTCCGCGACCTGTACAGCGACTTCACGTTCGGTGCGCGCACAACCCCGATCATGTTCGGCGCCCGACCGGCCGACACCAAACCGACCATCCCGACGGGTCTGGTCGCGTATGCATGGACCCTTCAAGTCGCCTTCGTCGGTCTGGCCACGGTTCCGGTCCTGATCTCGTTCACCCGAGGGGAATCCGGATTCCCGATCGCGCTGTACGCGATCGCGTTCATGAGCGCTGCCGCCGTCTTGCTGTGGCGGTCCTTGAGTGAGTCCCGTCCCATGGCGAGCCGATACGCCAGTGCCAGTCTGCAAATGCTGGCCCTCGTGGGGATGTTGGCGATTCTCGCGTGCGCGCGCAGACGCGGGACCGTCGCTCTGGCGGCCTTCCTGGTCGTGGCGCTCCCGGTGGGGGCCAAACGGATCTGGGCGCTGATCGCGCGTTCCTTGGCTCCTGGTGGAGCCCGCTCGCGGCCAAGGGGAGTGGTCGACCCAGTCCCCGGTTCGGCCGACTGACCCGCGGCGAGAGGCACACACCATGCAGCAGTGGGCTCCTTCCGGCCTCGACTTCCTCATCGCCTTCGGACTCGCGCAGACCACAACGTTTGCCCAGTCGATCTACCTCCATCGTTGTCTGGCGCACAACGCAGTGGACCTGCACCCGGCGGTTCGGCACGTCTTCCGCACGGTCATCTGGCTTCTCCTGGGCAGCAATCCGCGTGAGTGGGTCGCGGCCCATCGCCTGCACCACAGCCATGCGGACACGGCCGGGGACCCGCACAGCCCGTACCATCACGGGCTGTGGGCAGTCTCCCTGCGGTCCGGCCAACTGGTGCGCCGGGCTTGTCGGGACCGTGCCCAAGTCGACCGGCTGACCCGGGACATCACCCCCGACATCTTCGAGAAGATGCCGTTCGGGCGCCGCTGCGGGGGCATCCTGGTCTCGCTCGCCTTGCTGTCGCTGCTGACCGATCCGATGTCCGCCCTGTGGATCTACGTACTCGCCCTGATCCAACTCGTCGCCGGCGTCTCGATCGTCAACGGCCTGGGGCATCTGTCCCCGGGGGCCGGTGCCGATACCGCCGACTCGGCCGACTCATCGGGCCGTGCTCGGCACCCGATCGGACGCAACCTGGCCCTGTTCGCGCCGCTCACCGCAGGCGAATCGCTGCACGCGAACCACCATGCCGCCCCCGCGTGCGCCGTCTTGGCGACGCGACGCGGGGAAGTGGACCCCGGCTGGTGGGTCATTTCCCTGATGGCGCACTGCGGACTCGCCTCGACCCCGCGTACCCCCACCTCTGATCGGAGTGAATCCTGATGCCGGAACCCATCACCTTGGCCGCGCTCGGCGGGGTCGCCCTCGCCGGCGCCGTGCAGTTCCTCTACGACCAAGCCGCGGACGTCCTGCGCCGCAGCCGCGACCGACGCGAACGCCGGGCGGCGGCCGTACAGGAGATTGCCCTGCCGGACACACCGTTGCTCGAGGGCGGCGCGCGGACCGTGCAGATCGACTTCGCGAGGCTCGACGCCGACGACGAACACGCCATCTCCACTCTCCGACGCGACCTCGTCGATTACGTCGAAGGCATCGCGCCTGTCACCACGACCGACCCGGAACTCCTCCGTACCGCCGACGTCTTGCGTCGGTGTCTGGAGCACGTCTACGGCTTCCCGCTGACGTTCGCCGGGGAGTCGCGCACAGCTGCCGAGACGACGGTCGATGTCCGCATGCACGCCGGAACCATCGCCGGTTACGCAGCCGCTCTCCGGGCCGAACAGATCGACCGCGCCGACGTCCGTGCCGAATTGCGCGTCGACGAAGTCACCGAAACGGGACAGGCGGTGGGGTTGGACGTCCGATCCATCGGGCGCGGGGACATCGGTCCGTAACGGATGTCCTCCGAGACGGGCGTCCCGCCGACGGCCGGACCACCGGGGGGTATCCCTGCGGTTGTCCCGACGCTCCGTTTCGACCGCCGGCAGTTGGGCACCGGTGCCGCGGCGAAGGACCGGCTGGTCAGGGTTGCAGGGGGAGTTGGTCGCCGGTGGCGCCGGTTTCCAGGGTCGTGTAGTGGGGGTGGTCCAGGCGGTGGTGGACGTGGATCTGGTCGGCCCACGGCGGGTCGAACGGTGTGAACGCGCGCAGCCCCAGGACCCGGCCGATCGGCCGGTCCGGGTGGGCGGCGTTGAAGTCGGCGATCGCGGCGGCCTCGCCGATGTGTTCGGTGGTGCCGGGGAGGTCGTCCAGGTAGCAGGTGACGCGGGGCAGCAGGTGCCCGTGGCCGGGGCGGCGGAAGAGGTCCAGTGCGGTCGCGGTCGAGGTGTAGTGGTCCATGTCCAGACAGACGAACCCGACCGGGTGGTCGCGCAGCAGGTGCGCCCGAGTGTCGAGGTAACGGGGCAGCGTCTCGGCGAGGTCGCCGATCACCAACTCGGCCTCGCCCAGGCGGGCGCGCAGTCGGTCGTGGTCCATGGCGTAGAAGCCGGGACCGAACAGGTAGGGCAGATCGCGGGGGTCCTTGGCCGGGGGCATGCCCGTCCCGCCGTCGAAGCCGACCACCCGCACCACCACCCCCGTGGCGGCGGCGTAGTAACGGGCGTGTTCGGCCAGAGCCAACAGCCCGTTGCCGCCGGCCACGCCGAACTCGACGACGGTGACGCCTCGATGCCCCAGCCGCGCGGCCGACTCGGTGGCCCGGCGCACCCCGTAGGCGTAGTGCGGCCGCTCGACCAGGCCGAACCGGTACGCCGTCGCGGTGTCGACGCCGGGCAGCTTGCGTAACAGGCGGTTGCGGGCGGCGTGTCGGGTACCGGACTTGGACCAGTCCCACAGCACGTCGGCCAGCCCTCCGGTGGGCCGGCGACCGAACGGATGACCCTTTTGAGCGGTCGAACGTGGACCCTTGCGCACCATGGCGCTCCCCTCGCGCGGCAGACGACGTCCACGGCAGCCTTCCCGCCCGCGCTCCCCACCCAATCAGGCCGGGCCATGAGCCTGCGCGACAGGGCCGCCCGACGCGTCGTCACAAGCGGTCCCACAAGGCACCCGGACAGACGTCCTACGTCCGCGGCGACGAGGCGGGCCGGCATGGGCGGGCAGCGTCGTCACACCTCGCTTCCGAGGCCCTTGGGGCGGTGGGTGGCCGAGTCGGCGTCGGAGGCGAGTGCGTTCTCCCGCAGGTGCGGTTCGGTGGGCAGTGTCCTGGTGAACCAGTCGCCGTAGCGGTTGCCCAGGAACGGGGCCGAGGCGCCGTGCAGGACGACGCTCAGCCCGACCGTCACGGCGACGACTTCGGTCAGCAGTGCCGTTCCGGGCAGGTGTTCTCCGAAGGCGAGCAGGCCGAACACCACGGAGGCGAGCCCTCGTGGACCGAACCAGCCGATGTAGGCGACGGAAGCCGGACGCAGTCCCGTGCCGATGAGTGAGAGAGCGACCGGCAGCATCCGGACGACGGTGAGGCTGATCAGCGCGTAGACCACCGTGCGCCACGACAGGCGTTCGAGCACGGGACCAAGGATGACCGCGCCGAAGACCAGGAAGCTCAACGACGCGAGCAGCAGGCCGAGAAGCTCGGTGAACCGGGTGCTCTGCGTGGCATCCGTGCCGTTGACGCGGCCGGCTCGGGCGGGCCGCGGCCTGCGCGAGCCGACACCGAAGGCCAGACCGGCGACCCAGGCGCCGATGAAGCCGCTGCCGTCGACCGCGACGCACAGCACGTAGGTGACGACGGGGACGGCGATCGTCAGGAACTGCCGCCAGTCGGTGGTGCTCCAGCCCCGGTCGACGGACCAGCGCAGTACGCTCGCCCCGGCCCATCCGGCGGCGAGCCCGACGGCGCCGCTCAGCAGCAGCGCGCGCAGGAACGTCTCGACGACGCCGGGATGGTCGTGGCCCTCGCCTGCCGCCGCCAGCGCCAGCACGAAGAACGGCAGCGCCAGGCCGTCGTTGACTCCGGACTCGACCCCCAGGCCGCCGCGGACCAGGGGCGGGACCCGCTTGTTGGAGAACGCCTGCTGTCCGAGGGCGGAGTCCGTCGGCGCCAGGATGATGGCGATCAGGGCCAGCTCCCACAGGCCCAGGCCGGGCAACAGGGGCCATGCCAGGAGCCACCCCAGCGCGACGGAGGCGGGCAGCCCCAGGGTCAGCAGCCGCAGCGGCAGGAACCCCTCCGTGCGCAGGTCACGGCGGCGGATCGCCGCCGCGTCCGCGAAGAGCAGCAGCGCCAGGGCACCCTCCAGCAGCAGGCTGACGAGTTCCGGATCGTCGGCCCGGTCCAGCAGGCCCAGGCCCAGCGGGCCGATCGCCAGCCCAGCGGCCATGAACACCAGGGGACCGGAGATCACGGTCGTCGACAGGCGCCGCGACAGCGCCCCGTAGCCCACGACCACGCCACCCGCGATCACCACGGCCCACTGATTCATCAGCACTCCTCACGCCACGTCGGGGTCGCACCCCCAGCCGACGGCCGGTGGCCGGCTTGTGGCCCCGCCCGTTTTGTGGCCCCGCCCGGCGTGCTCAGTGCCGGATCACACGGCCGATGTCGGCTGTGGTGGGGCCCGAGAGTGTGCGGTGGCTGCGGGCGGTGGTCGTGGTCTGCTTGCCGGCGCCGACCTGGTCGACGTCGACGACGACGATGTCCAGGACGTTGCCGGCGGCATCGCGGAAATTGACGGTGAGCGTGTAGTCGGCGCTGTTGTCGGTCCCGTTGACGACGGTCACCTCGGCCGTGGTGCGGTCCCCGTCGACGGCGGTCGGGCCGACGCTCGCGTCCGCCTTGGCGTCGACGCCGTCCTTGATCTCGTCCAGCTTGGCCGCCGCGGACGCGCTCGCCGACGAAACGGCCTCCCTGGCCTCCTCGCCGGCCGATTCGAGCGCGGACGCGATCGCGGTGGGCGTCGACTTGTCGCTGTCCCCGCCGCTGTCGTCGTCACCGCATCCCGCCGCGGTCAGGGCCAGGACCACGCCGATCGAAACCGCTCCCGCGGCACGCCCGTACCTGCTCGCCATGTTCGTCGCTCCTCGCGTGACACCGCAGGACGAAAGCGCCCACGGACGAACACCCGAGTGTCCACACGACGGAAAGGGTAAACCCCGCAAACCCGCAAACCCGCGAACGCGCACACGCGGAACACACGGAACACCCAGCAACGGTCCTCGGGCCGGGCGCCGAGTCCGGGCGGATCTCGCCGGCCCGCTCCGGGCTCCACGTCGCGCCGTACCGGGCGGTCCTTCGCGGACGGCCCCGGTCGCAACGCGCGGGAACGAACGCCGTCGATCGCCTTGCGAAGACGTTCCCGGCGAAGGACCCTGCTGCCCATCCTGGCCCCACTGCCGAGCATGCACGTGCCCAGGCTTCGGGACTTGTCCGTCACGGCCTCGCGGAGGTCTCCACATGGTGACCCAGTGCCTGCCCGAGCCTGCGTGTGAGGTTGGTGTGGCGTGGGTCGCCCGGGCGGGTGATCGCCATTTCCAGCGCTTCGGGTTGGCCGACGAGGACGACCATCTGTCGGGCGCGGGTGACGGCGGTGTAGACGAGGTTGCGGCGCAGGAAGAAGGCATCGGCCTTGACCAAGGGAACGACTACGTAGGGGTATTCGCTGCCCTGCGCGCGGTGGACGGTGATGGCGTAGGCGTGCAAGAGGTCGTCGAGTTCGTCGTAGCCGTACGAGACGGTCCGTCCGTCCTCCAAGGCGACGTCGAGGAGGCGGTCGGCCGGGTGCAGGGTGGTCACGATGCCCGTGGTGCCGTTGAAGACGCCGTGTTCGCCCTTGTGGTAGTCGTTGCGGATCTGGGTGACCTTGTCGCCGATGCGGAAGACCCGGCTGTCGGACCAGTGTTCGGCGATGCCCTCGCTGGTGGGGTTGACGACGTCCTGGATTCTGCGGCCCAGTTCGATCGCGCCGATCGGGGATCGGCGCTTGGGGCTGAGGACTTGGACCTGGTCGACGTCGATGCCGAATTTCGCGGGGAGGCGTCGGGTGGCGATGTCGACGACGAGGTCGGGGATTCGGGCGGGGTCGTTCTCGGGGAGAAACCAGAACTGGCCCTCGTTGACGGGGGCCTCGCCGCGCCGGATGAGGTGGGCGTTGGTGATGATGCTGCTTCCGGCGGCCTGCCGGAAGACGTGGGACAGGCGGACGCGGGGGATCTCGGGCAGCGCGAGCAGGTCGCGCAGGACGTTTCCCGGTCCGACGCTGGGGAGTTGGTCGACGTCGCCGACCAGGACCAGGTGGGCGCCGGTGGGTACGCGGTCGAGGAGTTTGGCGGCCAGGCGCACGTCCAGCATGGACGCCTCGTCGACGACGATCAGGTCGGCGGAGGCAAGGACGTCGCTGTCGTCGAACAGCGTGACCGGGTCCGCGTCTCGTGGTCGCGCCAGGAGGCGATGGACGGTCGTCGCCCGGGTACCGGTGAGTTCTTCCAGTCGGCGTGCGGCGCGACCGGTCGGGGCGGCCAGGGCCACGCGGGCGCCTGCGGCCTTGACGGTGGCGACCAGGGTGCGCACGGTGAAGCTCTTGCCGCAGCCGGGACCGCCGGTGACGATCGAGACGGTGTGGGTGAGCGCGGTCCGCACGGCCTGGTCCTGGCCGGGTTCGAGTTCCTGGCCGTCGGGCACGGGCAGGGTGCCGCCCAGGATGCGTGCCAATGCCGGTGGCATGCCCGAGTCGGCGGTAGCGAGGCGGGCGATGTCGGTGGCCACGTCGGTCTCGGCGCGGTGCATCCGGGCGGAGAAGACGACCAGGCCGTCGCCGGTGCGGGTGGGGACGACCTCGACGACGACGCGGCGGTCCGCACGCAGGCTGTCCAGTGCAGGGCGCAGCAGCATGTCGTCGTCCTGGCCGAGGAGTTTGGTGGCGTCCTCCAGCAGGCGCTGTTCCGTGAGGTAGCAGTGGCCGCGCTGCTCGGCGGTGTCCAGCACGTGCAAGAGACCGGCGCGAAGGCGCTCGTGGCTGTTCTCGGGGATCCCCACCGCCATCGCGATCGGGTCGGCGGTGAGGAATCCGATGCCGCGGACCTCCTCGACGAGCCGGTAGGGCTGGGTCCGCACGACCTGGATCGCGTCCTCGCCCAGCGCCTGGTGAATGCGCACCGCCAGCGCCGGAGAGGCTCCCAGGCCGTGCAGGAACACCATGACCTCGTGAACGGCCTTGTGCTCGCCCCACGCCTGGACGATGCGCGCCACGCGCCCGGGCCCGATGTTGTGGACCCGCAGTAGCTGATCGGGGTCGGTATCGATCATCTTCAGCGTGCGGTCGCCGTGGACCCCGACGATCGCCTCGGCCAGGCGAGGGCCGATCCCGCGGATGAGCCCCGAGGAAAGGAAACACTGGATGGCGTGCACGCCGACCGGCCTCACCCGCTCGCAGTCCGCCACCACGAACCGCACCCCGTGCTGGGAATGGCGCTCCCACCGCCCCCACAGGCGAAGGCTCTCGCCCGGTTGCGTGCCCCGCAGAAGCACACCGGTCGCCGTCACCGGCTCGTCGCGGGCGCCCGCGAGACGCACGACGGTGTATCCGCCGGCCGCGACGAACACGACCCGATCGACGATCCCCTCGACGCACTCGCGAGTCTCCGCCACGACTTCGTCTCTCCCACGAACGCGAAGGAACCCCGGCGTCCCTTGCGAGCACGGTAACGCGCACCCCGGACGTCCCGCCCGGGAACACCCGACGGCCACTCGCACGAGGACGGCCGATTCCCGCGACGAACAGCGTGAGCGAGAACAGACGCGCGAACATCGCGATCGGCATCCCGGCGCCCGAAACCATCCGCAAGGTTGGGCAGGGTGCCGGGTCACTCACGGCCGAAGCGCGACGGGCATCGATCGGACCCGGCATTCCGCCCCGGCATCCGCGCCCACAGGCGTCGCTTGGCGGCATTTGCCCCGTGTTGCGGCGCCGGCTCCGTCAATGGTCGGCAGGAAACAACCGCGTTAACTCCGGTGCACCCCCTTGCCATGAGGAGATAGTACGTGTTCGGATCATCTCTGTCGGGCAATGCACCGCCCGGCGACCGCAGTCGTTCAGGCCACGTCCGAAAGGGCGTGCTCCGGCCTGCCCTGGTCCGCCCCGGACCCCTTCGCACACCCACTCCATACGAGGAGCGGCACCCGTGTTCGATCTCTCGTCCGTCGATCTGCTCGACGCGTTCACCCGCGAACTGCAACTGTGCAAGCTCAAGCCGGGCGAGCACGTCGTCGTCCTCGCCGAGCCCGCCAGCCGCGGCGACTACGTGGCCGCGGCGTTCGGCGCCGCCAAGGCCTGCGGCGCGCACGTCATCGCGGCGACCGTGCCCGGCGGCAGCCCCGCGCCGATGCCCAGCACACACACCGGAGCCGGCCCCGGGCTGACCTCCGTGCTCAACGACACCGCGGCCCAGGACCTGCTCAAGTCGGCCGACCTGGTCGTGGACCTGACCCAGGAGGGGTTCATCCACGCCCCGGTCCAGCAGGAGATCCTGCGCACCGGAACCCGGATCATCTTCGTCTGCGACGCGCCCGACGTCCTCATCCGCAATCTGCCGTCCGAGGGCGACAAGGCCGAGGTCCTCAAGGGCGTCGAGCGGCTCAAGCAGGCCCGGGTCATGCGTGTGACGTCGGCAGCGGGCACCGACCTCACCGTGCAGTTGGCGGGATCCAAGCCGGAGTTCCAGTGTGGATTCGCCGACGACCCGGGCCGCTGGGACCACTGGCCCAGCACCATGGTGCTGTGCTGGCCGGAGGTCTCCGAGGGCACGATCGTGCTCGATGAGGGCGACATCCTGCTGCCGTTCAAGGAGTACGTCCGCGACCCGGTCACACTGCACGTCGTCGGCGGCCACATCAAGGACATCACCGGCGGAGCCGAGGCCCGCATGCTCGACACGTTCTTCCACGACGCGCGGGACCCGTGGGCGCGCAGCCTGTCGCACATGGGCTGGGGCCTGATGCGAAGCGCGGACTGGTTCGCCACCGCGATGTACGGCAAGGGCGACCTGATGGGCATGGACGCCCGCGCGTTCGCCGGCAACTTCCTGTGGTCCACCGGACCGCATCCTGTGCTCGGCCGGGAGTCGTACGCACACCTTGATATCGCGATGCGCGGCTGCACCGTGTCCGTCGACGGGACCGACGTCGTGACCGGCGGCGAACTCGTCGACAGCTGACCGACATTCGCCAGTCCGCGCGCTGCCGCGCATCCATCGGAACCATGTGAAGGAGCGAAAGAGTGGCCTCCACTCAGTCGTACGAAGTCACCGTCGTCGGCGGCGGACTCGGCGGGCTGACCGCCGCGTTGGCGCTGCGCCAGCGCGGCCTGCGGGTGACCGTGCTGGAGCAGGCGCCCGCGCTGGGGGAGATCGGCGCGGGGATCCAGACCGCGCCGAACGCCAGCCGCGTCCTGTTCGGACTCGGCCTGCGCGAACAACTGGAGGCCATCCGCACCGAGCCCCTGGACCAGGTGCGGCGGCGCTGGAAGGACGGCAGCGTCATCGGACTCACGCCCCTCGGCGAGTTCTGCAAGCGCACCTACAACGCGCCGTACTGGCACTACCACCGGGCCGATCTGCACCGCGTGATCATGGAGGCGTGCGTCGACCCCGAGGGGCCCGGTCCGGTCGTCGAACTGCGCACCGGCAGCCTGGTGGTCGACCTCGACACCGCCGACCCGGCCCGTCCGGTCGCCATCACCGCGGACGGACAGCGCTACGCAGGTGATGCACTCATCGGCGCGGACGGCATCAAGTCCGCGGTCCGCGACCTCATGGGCGCCCCCGACACCCTGGTCTTCTCCGGTGAGATGGCCTTCCGGGCGCTGATCCCCGGCGATCTGATCGCCGCCGACCCGGCGACGCGCTGGCTGGTCGACCGCTACCAGAGCACGATCTGGTACGGCCCGGACCGGCACCTGGTGCACTACATGATCCGCGGCGGCGAATTCCTCAACGTCGTCGGCTGCGTGCCCTGCACCGACGAGGTAGCCGAGAAGTGGACCGTTGCCTCGACCACCCAGGCGCTGGTCGACGCCTTCCCGGGCTGGGACGACCGGGTGGCGGCGATGCTCTCCAAGGCCAAGGAGGACGTCGCGTGCTTCGCCCTCTACCACCGCCGCCGCGACCCGGTCTGGATGGACGGCCGCGTCGCCCTGCTCGGTGACTCGTGCCACGCGATGCTCCCCTATCAGGCGCAGGGCGCATCGCAGGCGATGGAGGACGCGGCGGTGCTCGCCGAGGAGTTGGGGTCCGTCACCAACGACGGTGTGGAGAGCGCACTGCGCCGGTACGTCAACCGGCGTGCCAAGCACGCGGGGATGGTCCAGAACGCCTCGCTGCGCAACGTGGACTTCTACCACCTGCACGACGGCCCCGAGCAGGAGGCCCGCGACGAGCTGCTGCGGCGCGGCTTCGACGGCGAGTCCGACGTCTCCTACGACTGGCTCTGGTCCGGAACCCCGCTCGACGACCCCGATCTCGGCGCCTTCGCCTACCAGTTCGCCCGCTGAAGCAGCCCACCAGGATTGCCGAGAGGAGTGGCATGAAACCCGCCCCGTTCACGTACCACCGGGCCCGCGACACCGAGGACGCCGTACGGCTGCTCGCCGAGCTCGGCGACGAGGCGAAGCTCATCGCCGGCGGCCAGAGCCTGGTCGCGATGATGAACTTCCGGCTCGCCCGCCCCTCCCACCTGGTCGATATCGGCCGACTGCGCGATCTGGCGTTTGTGCACCGCACGCCGGTCGGCGGTCTGCGGATCGGGGCGCTGACCACGCACCACACCGTCGAGATGGCCGACGAGGCCACGCTCGGACCGGAGTTCGCCGTCCTGCGCGATGCGATGCGGTGGATCGGGCACCTGCCGATCCGCACCCGCGGCACTGTCGGCGGCAGCATCGCGCACGGCGATGCCACGGCGGAGTGGTGCCTGCTCGCCGTACTGCTCGATGCGGACCTGGTCGCGACCGGTCCGCGTGGCACGCGGAAGATCGCGGCGGCGGAGTTCTTCCACGGCTTCTTCACCACCGCACTCGACCCCGACGAGATGCTCGTCGAGATCGTCTTCCCCCGCCCCGCCCCGCACGCCGCACTCACCGAATTCGCCGAACGGCAGGGCGACTTCGCCACCGCCGCGGCAGCCGTCGACCTGGACCTGAGCCACGGCCGGGTCAGCGGCGGCCGGATCGCCCTCGGCGGCGTCGCGGCGGTGCCGGTACGCGTGCCCGAGGCGGAAGCGGTACTGGCCCGGGGCGGCGAGCCGGGCTCCGGGCTGTTCGCCGAGTGCGCACGCGTCACCGCCGCGGCCGTCGACCCGCCCGGCGACGCCAACGCAAGCGCGAACTACCGCAGATCACTCATCCGCACCCTGGTCGAACAGGCCCTCGAACAGGCGGTGAACCGATGAGCGGCAGCACACACGCCGAGCCCACGAAGTACACTGAGCCCACCGACCGACTGGTCGGCAGGTCGGTACGACGCCGCGAGGATCCGCGCCTGCTCACCGGGCGCGGCCGCTTCGTCGACGACATCCAGCTCTCCGGCATGCTGCACGCCCAGTTCGTCCGCAGCACGGTCGCGCACGGCACGATCGCCTCGATCGACCTCTCGGCGGTCCGCGAGGTCCCCGGGGTGATCGCCGTCTTCACCGCCGCGGACCTGGGCCTTGCCGATATCTCCCCGCGGCTCGACCGCCCGCTCTCCGAGTTCGTCCCCACCGATATGCCGATCCTGGCCCACGACCGGGTGCGCTTCGTCGGGGAGCCGGTCGCGATCGTGATCGCCACCGACGCGTACGCCGCCGAGGACGGCCTGGAGGCGGCCAAGGTGGCGTACGCGACGCTGCCGCCGATCACCTCGGACACCCGGGCGCTGGCCCCTGGTGCCCAGCTCGTGCATGACGAGGCGCCGAACAACACGCTCGTGGACGTGGCGATGTTCGCCACCGAGGGGATCGACGCCATCTTCGACACGGCCGCCTGTGTCGTCCGGGTCCGGACCAGGACCGGACGGCAGAACGCCCTCCCCCTGGAGACCCGCGGCGCGGTCGCCGAATGGGACGCCAAGGAAGAACAGCTCGTCCTGCACACCTGCACACAGACCCCGCACCAGGTGCGGACGGTGGCGGCCCAGTGCCTGCACCTCGACGAGCGCGCGGTGCGGGTGATCGTGCCGGACATGGGCGGCGGCTTCGGCCAGAAGTGCGTGGTCGGCCGCGAGGAGATCGCCGTCGCGGCGGCCGCACTGCGCCTGAACCGGCCGGTCAAGTGGATCGAGGACCGCAAGGACGCCCTGACCGCGTCGTTCCTGGCCCGCGAGCAGACCTACGACGTACGCGCCGCATTCGACTCCGACGGCCGGATCCTCGGCCTGGACGCCGATGTCGTGTGCGATATGGGCGCCTACTCCTGCTACCCGTTCACCGCCGGGATCGAACCGCTGATGGCATCGGCCGAGATGCCGAGTGTGTACCGGGTGCCCGCCTACCGGGTACGCGGCCGCGCGGTCACCACCAACAAGGCGCCGACCGCGCCGTACCGGGGTGTCAGCCGCCCGCAGTACGTGATGGTCGTCGAGCGGCTCTTCGAACGCGCCGCCCGCGAACTCGGCCTGGACGCCGTCGAGATCCGGCGTCGCAACGTCATCACCGAGTTCCCCTACACCGGCGTCAACAACATCACCTACGACCCGGGCTCCTACCTCGAATCCCTGGACCTGTGCGAGCAGGTCGTGAAGGACGAGGGCTGGTACACGGCCAAGGAGGCCGCTGCCGCAGAAGGCCGCAACCTCGGCATCGGCTACGCCTGCTTCAGCGAGCGCACCGGCTACGGCTCCTCCGCGTTCGCCGCCCGCAAGATGGAGGTCGTCCCCGGCTTCGACCTCTCCGAGGCCCGGATGGACACCACCGGCGCGGTCACCATCACCACCGGAACCCAGAGCCACGGCCAGAGCCACGAGACCACGATGGCCCAGATCGCCGCCGACGTCCTGGGCGTGGACCTCGCCAAGGTGCGTATCCACCAGGGCGACACCGACCGGATCGCCTATGGCTGGGGCACCTTCGCCAGCCGCTCGATCGTGGTCGGCGGAAGCGCGGTACGCCTCGCCGCCCGCCGACTCGGCGAGAAGGTGCTCGCCCTCGGCGCCCACCTGCTCGGCGTCGGGGAGGCGGACGCCGAACTGCACGGGGGCGGGGTCCGGGTGCGCGCCGACCACGACCGGGCGCTGGCCTTCGCCCGGATCGCGGAGACCGCCTACCTCAAGGCGCATCTGCTCCCCAAGGACATGGAGCCGGGCCTGACCGCCACCGCCTCGTTCGACGTCTTCAACGACGGCACCTTCTCCAACGCCACCCACGGTGTGGTCGTCGAACTGCACCGGGGCACCGGCCGGGTCGAGATCCTGCGGTACATCTGCGTCGAGGACTGCGGCGTGGCCGTCAACCCGCAGGTCGTCGAAGGCCAGTGCCGGGGCGGTATCGCCCAGGGCATCGCAGGCGCCCTGTTCGAGCAGGTGAGCTACGACGACAACGGCGAACCGTCGGCGACCAGCTTCATGGACTACAAGGTGCCCACCGCCCACGAGATCCCCGATGTGGCGATCCACCACCTCGAAACCCCCTGCCTGTTCAATGAGACGGGCGCGAAGGGGGCGGGCGAGGGCGGCACGATCGGCGCACCCGCCGCCGTCCTGAACGCGGTCAACGACGCACTCGCGCCGACCGGCGTCGAACTGGACAACACCCCCGTCACCCCGGAAACCGTGCAGCGCGCGCTGGAGCAGCTCTCATGACCGAAACCCCGTACCGCGAGCGGCAGCTCGTCACGCTCGACGTCAACGGCGAGGAGCACGAGCTGCTCATCGAGCCGCGCCACACGCTCGTCGACGTCCTGCGGCACGACCTGCGCCTGACCGGCACGCACGTCGGCTGCGAGCACGGCATCTGCGGTGCCTGCACCGTCCTGGTCGACGACCTTCCGGTGCGCGCCTGCCTCATGTTCGCCGCCCAAGCCGAGGGGACTCGGATCCGGACCGTCGAGTCGCTGGCGGACGACGGGCGGCTGTCCCCTCTGCAGCAGTCGTTCACGGATCACCACGCACTCCAGTGCGGCTTCTGTACGCCGGGCTTCCTGATGCTCGCCGAGGGCTTCCTCGCGGAGTGCCCCAAGGCGGACAAGGAGCAGATCCGCGAGGTCGTCGCCTCGAACCTGTGCCGGTGCACCGGCTACCAGACCATCGTCGAGGCGATCGACGAATGCGCCGCCCGGCGCCGTAAGGAGAACTCATGCAGCTGACCAACTCGGTCGCCGTCAACGCCCGACCCGACGCGGTATTCGCCCTGATCAACGATGTCGAGCGGGTCGCGCAGTGCATGCCGGGCGCGGCACTGACGGGGCGCGACGGCGAGGAATGGCACGGCGGCGTCAAGGTCAAGGTCGGCCCGATCTCCGCGGCGTATGCGGGAACCGTCCGGTTCCTGGAGGTCGACACCGAGAAGCTCCGCCTGCGGGTGCACGCCCGCGGTGCCGATACCCACGGCAGCGGCGATGCCGAGGCCGAGGTCTCGCTCGCGGTGGTCCCCGCCCCCGAGGGCGCCCGCCTCGAACTGGTCACCGACCTGGTGATCCGCGGGAAGATCGCCCAGTTCGGCAAGGGTGCGATCGCGACGGTTTCGGACCGCATCCTCCAGCAGTTCGCCCGCAACCTCGGCAATCTGCTCGATCAGGACGGCGCCCGGGCCTCCGAGCCGGCGGGCATCGCCTCCGCTGCCGCCGGCACGGGCTTCGTCCCGGTGGCCCGTGCGGCGGCTCCGGCCGCGGCGGCCGAACTCGACGGACTCGCGCTGATCGCGGGCCCCGGGGTCGCGAAGTACGCGCCGATCGTGGGCGCTTTCGCCTTCGGTCTGTTCGAGGGCTGGCTGCTCGGCCGCCTCGTCTCCCAGCGCCGCCGGCTGCGCGCGATGGGCGGGTCCGCATGACCGGGCTCTACGGGGACGCGACGGAGCGCACGTACGACATCGCCGGCTTCGGCGCGTCGGCCGGGCTCGGTACCCGTCCGGCCGTCGTGGTCGTCGACCTGACCCAGGGGTTCACCGAGGACGTCTACCCGACGGGCTCGGACCTGACCGAGGTCGTCGCGGCGACCAACGAACTGGTCGCCGCGGCACGGCGGGCGGGTGCCCCGGTGGTCTTCACCGCCATCGCGTACACCCCCGCCGAGGCGGACGGCGACGCGGTCGCCTGGCTGCGCAAGGCACCGGGACTGCGCGCACTGCGCGAGGGCTCGGCCGCGGTCGCACTCGACCCGCGCCTGGCGCGGACCGCCGCCGACCAGCTCGTCGTCAAGAAGGGCGCCTCGGCGTTCTTCGGGACCGCACTCGCCTCCTACCTCACCGGCCTGGGCTGCGACACCGTCGTGGTCTGCGGCGCCACGACCAGCGGCTGCGTCCGCGCGACCGCCGTCGACGCCGTCCAGTCCGGCTTCGCGGTCCTCGTCCCCCGCGACTGCGCGGGGGACCGCGCACAAGGCCCCCACGACGCCGCGCTGTTCGACATCGACGCCAAGTACGGCGACGTCGTCGACCTCGCGGAAGCGATCAAGTACCTCGAAGGAGGCAACGCATGACCGAGCGATCCGAATCGCAGCGGTCGATACCGCAAGGCGCCCTCGCCGACCTCGCGGAGCTGCCGGCCGACAGCCGGTGGGTCCGGTCGGGCGAAGTCCGCCTGCACGTCCTCGACTACGGCGGCGACCTCCCTCCGCTGGTCGTCCTCCCCGGGATCACCAGCCCGGCGGTCGCCCTGGACTTCGTCGCACGCGAACTGACCGACCTGGTCCGGCCGATCGTGGTCGACGTACGCGGGCGCGGGCTCTCGGACGCGGGAGCGGCGTACGGGCTCGACGACTACGCCTCCGACACCGAGGCGATCATCGCCGGCCTCGGCCCGGACCTCGGCCCCGACCGGCCGCTGCTCGCCGGGCACTCGATGGGTGCCCGAATCGCCGCCGCCGTCGCGGTCCGCAGCAAGGCGGACATCGCCGGAACCGTCCTCGTCGACCCGCCCATGAGCGGCCCCGGGCGCGCCCTGTACCCGACCACGGCAGAGGTGTTCCTGGCGCAGCTGCGGCAGGCGCAGCAGGGTACCGATGCCGACGAAGTCGCCCTGTCCTGGCCGCGCTGGCCGCGACGGGAGCAGGAGCTGCGAGCGAGCTGGCTCGCCAGCTGCGGACAGGAGGCGATCCTCGCATCGCATCGCGGCTTCGAGACCGAGGACTTCTTCGACCTGTGGCCCTCGGTCCAGGGACCAACCGCACTGCTGTACGGCGCGGACAGCCCCGTGGTCACCGGGGAGGGCGCCGCCGAGGCGAGGCGCGCCAACCCCGACGCCCTCTACACGGTGATCCCCGATGCCGGGCACATGGTCTTCTGGGACAACCCGCCCGCCGCTGTGGAGGCGTTGCGTGCCGCGCTGCGCGTGATGCTGCCCTGACCGTGCCGACCACGCGCCGTGGCGAGGGCGCCGCGTGCTCAAATGTGCCTATGCCAGAGAAGACCACATCCCCGCGGGCCGCCCAGGCCGCCCCCGCAGCACTGACATCCGCTCCCGGGTACCAGATCCGTCGCCTGCACCAGGCATATGTCGCAGCGTGGGTACGCACGGTCGACCCGGTCCTCACCGGTCCGCAGTACGCGGTGCTCACCGCCGTACACGCCAATCCCGGGCAGGACCAGAGCTCGTTCGCCTCGGCGGTGGCCCTGGACACCTCGACCATGGCGGATGTGGCCCGACGACTCGAGACCAAGGGCCTGATCGTCCGCCGGACCGCGGCAGGCGACGGCCGCCGCAAGCTCCTTTTCCTGACCGAGGAGGGCGAAAAGACCCTCCACGAGAGCAACGTCCGGGCGCGCGCGCTCGACGAAAAGCTGCTCGCGCCGTACGACCAGGCCGAGCGTGCCCGCCTCCTCGACCTGCTGAACTCCCTCTCCGCGCACTGGGAGGGACTGACCGAAGGCCCGTGACCGGCCCGTCTCCACGGACGGGCACCGCGGGTCGGCGACGCACCACCGCACCGATTCACCCACCCGTACCCGTGGAGCACCTGTGACAGCCCAGTACCCGGATCAGCCCGAACAGCACACCGACCACCACATCGGGCTGATCGTCCCCAGCTCCAACCTGACGATGGAGACCGAACTCCCGCGTCTCCTGCGTGCCCGCGAAGCCGCGCTGCCCGGCGACCGGTTCGTCTTCCACAGCAGCCGCATGCGGATGAAGCACGTCACACCCGAAGAACTGCTGCGGATGAACGCCCAGACCGAGCGGGCGGCCTCCGAACTCGCCGACGCCCGCCCCGATGTCGTCGCCACCGCCTGCCTCGTGGCGATCATGGCGCAGGGCCCCCGCTACCACTGCACGGCGGAAGCCGAGATCACGGAGGCGCTGCGCAACGAGGGCGCCACGGCCCCCGTCGTCTCCAGCGCGGGCGCGCTGATCAGCGGCATCGAGGCGCTCGGCGCCAAGCGCGTGGCGATCATCACGCCCTACCTCAAGCCGCTCACCGAGAAGGTCGTGCGGTACCTGGAGGACGCCGGTATCGAGGTGGTCGACGCCCTCAGCCTCGAGGTACCCGACAACCTCGCCGTCGCCCGCCTGAACCCGCAGGACCTGCGCGAGCACTGGCGCAGGCTCGACGTCTCGCGCGCCGAAGCGCTCGTGCTGTCGGCCTGCGTGCAGATGCCGTCCCTCGCCGCGATCCAGCCGGTCGAGGACGAGGCGGGCCTGCCCGTGCTGTCGGCGGCGACCGCCACCGCGTACCGCATCCTGCAGGAGCTCGGCCTGCCCCCCATCGTGCCCGGAGCAGGCGCACTGCTCGGCGGCCTCACCGACCCGGCGACCTCACCCACCGGCTGATCCCACCGCCACACCGACCAAGCAAGCGACCGGCGCAGAGCGCCGGTCGTTGTACCGACTCATCCCTGGGGAGCACCATGAGATCAACGATCAAGGTCGCCGCGGTCGCGTCGGCCGCACTTCTCGCCCTCACCGCGTGTGGTGGAAGGGACCCCTCCGCCAAGGGCGCGCCGGAGCGGAACGCCGGGACCAGCGGCGACAAGGGCACCGTCAACGTCGGCCTGCTCAACCCGGTGACCGGCCCGTTCGCCGCGCTGGGCAACGACGTCAACGCCGGCTTCGAGCTGTACCTGAAGTCCAAGGGCAATGTGCTGTCCGGCTACGGCATCAATGTCACCAAGGCGGACGAGGGCACCGACGCCGCACAGGGCACCACCAAGGCCCGCCAGCTCGTCGAGCAGGACAAGGCGCAGGTCGTCGTCGGCCTGGTCAACTCCGCGATCGCGTACGCGGTGGCGCCGTACCTGGAGCAGTCCAACGTCCCGCTGCTGATCACCGTCGCGGGTGCGGACGGCCTGACCCGCAAGCAGAACGGGAACACCTTCCGGCTGTCCTACACCAGTTCGCAGGACTCGATGCCGCTCGGCCCGTACGCGTGCAAGGACCTCGGCTACAAGAAGGCCGTCATCCTCGGCCTGGACTACTCCTTCGGGTGGGAGGCGGGCGGCGGCTTCGCGCGCACCTATGAGGAGGCGGGCTGCCAGGTCGTCCGGGAGATCTACGCACCGCTCGGCACCCAGGACTGGGGACCGTACGTCAACCAGGTCGGCAAGGACGCCGACGCCGTGTACGTCGTCGCACCCGGCCAGGACGGCGTCCGCCTGCTCAAGGCGTACCGCGACTTCGGCGTGAAGCTGCCGGTCATCGCGCACGGCTCGATGGTCGACGAGACCATCCTGCCCATCGAGGGCGCCACCGCCGAAGGGGTGGTCTCCTCACTGCACTACACGCCGCAGATCGACAGCGCCCAAAACAAGGAACTGGTCAAGGCGTTCGGCGACGCGCACGACGGCAAGAGCTCCAACCAGTACGCCGAGGACGGCTGGGCGGCCGGCATGGCGCTCGAGGCGGCACTCGCGCAGATCGACAAGGAACCGACCCCCGAGAAGATCCGGGCGGCCCTGGCCAAGGTCAAGATCGACGCCCCGCGCGGCCCGGTCTCGTTCGACGCGTACGGACAGGCGGTCTACCCCGTCTACATCCGCAAGGTCGAGAACAAGGACGGCAAGCGCGTCAACGGCATCGTCACCACGGTGCCCAACGTCAACCAGTTCTTCACGTACGACCCGCAGGCGTACCTCGCCTTCCCCGGGTACGACAAGCTCAAGGGCACGTGGGCCAAGTGAGGCGCCGCACCCGCAGAGGACGCGAAGTGAGGGGCGGCGCGTGCTGACCTGGCTCACCCACAGCGTCAACGGACTGGCGTACGGCTCCCTGCTCTTCCTCGTCGCCAGCGGCCTGACCATCACCTTCGGGCTGCTGCGCACCGTCAACCTCGCGCACGGGGCGTTCTACCTGCTCGGCGGCTACCTGGCCTACGACCTCGCGTCCAACGGCACCGACTACTGGCTCGCCCTGCTGCTCGGGGTCCTGGCGGCGGCCGCGGCGGGCATGGTCGTCCAGCGGTTGTTCCTGCACCGGCTCGCCGGGCGCGAACTCCCCCAGATCGTGCTGACCCTGGGGGTCGCGTACATCATCGGCGACCAGATCCTCGCCAACTACGGCGGCGACCCGGTCGCTCCGCAGACCCCGCCGGGGCTCGAAGGCCCGGTGACGATCGGGGACTGGGTCTTTCCCAAGTTCCGGCTCGCGATGATCGGCGTCGCCCTGCTGCTCGCCGCCTTCGCCGGTGCGCTGCTGCGCTTCACGCCCACCGGGGCCAAGGTGCGCGCGGCCGTGGACGACGAGGAGATCGCCCGCGCGGTCGGTATCCGGGTACCGCTGATCTTCCTGCTCGTGTTCGGCTTCGGGACGGGTCTGGCCGCGTTCGCGGGGGTGTGGGGCGGGGCGTTCACCTCGCTCTCCCCCGACAGCGGATTCGAGGTGCTGCTCCTGGCGCTCATTGTCGTGGTCGTCGGCGGCCTGGGGTCGATCGGAGGAGCGCTCACCGCGGCGTTCGCGGTGGGGCTCATCGACCAGTACGGCAAGGTGTGGTTCCCCGAATGGGCGCTGTTCACCCTGTACGCCTCGGTCGCGGCCCTGCTCGCGGTGCGTCCGCGCGGCCTGTTCGGCAAGGCGGTGCTGCGATGACGCCGCGTACAGCTTCGGCGGGCCGGGGAACGGGGCAACGGATCGTGGTCGTGGGCGGCCTCGCCGTCGCGGCCCTGCTCCTGGTCCTCGTCCCCTCCTTCACCGACTCCTTCTACACGTTCGTCGCGACCCGGATGCTGCTCCTGGGCCTCCTGGCCACCGCGTACAACGCGGTGTTCGGCTTCGGCGGGATGTCCTCGCTCGGCCACGCGGCGTTCTTCGGAATCGGCGGCTACGCGGTCGGTATCGGGGTCACCCGGTGGGACTGGTCGCCGCTGGTCGTGCTGGCCGCGGCGGTCATCCTCGGCGCGGTCGCGGGCGCGGTGTTCGGTATCGCGTGTCTGCGGGTCCGCGGCATCTACCTTCTGCTGCTCACCCTGGCGCTGGCGCAGGCGCTGTTCGGCCTGGTCTTCTACCAGACCGAATGGACCGGCGGCGACAACGGCATCCCGAACATCCCGCGCGACGGGCTGCCGTCCGCCGTACGCGAGGGGGACGGCTACTACCAGCTGACCCTCATCGTGGTCGCGGTGTGTGTCGCGCTGCTGTGGATGTACCAGCGCTCGCCGCTGGGCATGACGGTGGTCGGCGTACGCGAGAGCGAAGCGCGGATGAGCGCGACCGGCTACCGGCCGGGCGTGCTGCGCACGATCGCCTTCACCGTCTCCGGCGCGTTCGCGGCCGTCGCGGGCGTCCTGGAGGTCTACCTGCAGGGGTCGGTGTCCACGGCGAACCTCTCCTGGCAGATCAGCGCCGACGTCCTGGTGTTCGCGATCCTCGGCGGCGCGCGGCACTTCCTCGGGCCGTTCCTCGGGGCGGTCATGGTGACCGGGCTCGAAGTGTGGGTCAGCACGTACACCGACCGGTGGACCACGGTGCTCGGCATCGTCTACATCGTCACCGCGCTCTTCCTCGCCGACGGTGTGCTCGGTCGCGCGGGGTGGGCGGTGCGGCGGGCCGAGTCGCTGCGGAACCGACGAAGTCCCGATCCCGGCCCGGGTGTTTCCGCCACGGCACCTGTGGAGGTGAACGCATGAGCGACCACGCGATCGCGGCTTCCCATCTGACCGTGCAGTTCGGGGCGTTCAAGGCGAACGACGACGTCACGCTCGCCGTGCCGGTCGGGGAACGCCGGGCCCTGATCGGTCCGAACGGCGCGGGCAAGTCGACCCTGTTCAACCTGCTCGCCGGGCAGCTGCGTCCCACCGGGGGCAAGGTCTCCCTGCTGGGTCACGACGTGACCCGGATGCCCGCCCACCGGCGGGCCCGACTCGGCCTCGCCCGGACGTTCCAACTCACCGACCTGCTCGATGAGTTGAGCGTGCGTCAGAACGTCGAACTGACCCTGGCGGCGCAGTCGCGCGCACAACGCGTCTTCTGGCGTCCGCTCGCTTCGGTGGACAGGCTGGGCGAGCGCGCACTCGAGGTGCTCGCCGAATGGGACCTGGACAAGATGGCGGACCGCCCGGTCCGCGAACTGGCGTACGGCCAACAGCGCGTCCTGGAGATCGCCCTCGCGATGTGCCGGAGCCCCAAGGTGCTGCTCCTGGACGAGCCGACCGCGGGTCTGTCACCGGCCGACGCCGGACGCCTGACCGCACTGGTCGCGGCACTGCCGCGCTCGATCACCATCGTGATGATCGAGCACGACATGGAGATCGCCTTCTCCCTGTCCGACCGGGTCAGCGTGCTGCAACAGGGCCGGATCATCGCCGACGGCACACCGGACGAAGTGTCCACCAACCAGCGTGTGCTCGAGGCGTACCTCGGGGAGGCGGCCGATGCCTGAATCGATGCTCGAACTTGATGATGTGCACACCTACTACGGGCAGAGCCATGTCCTCCAGGGGATCGCGCTGAGCGTCGCCGAGGGCGAGGTCCTCGGCGTGCTCGGCCGCAACGGCATGGGCAAGACCACCTTGATCCACACGATCTCGGGGCTGCTGAGGCCGCGCAAGGGGACGATCCGATTCCGCGGCCGCGGTATCGAGGGCCGGCCCGCCGAGCGGATATCCCGTGCCGGGATGGCCCTGGTGCCGCAGGGGCACCGGGTGTTCCCCTCGCTCACGGTCAAGGAGAACCTCAAAGTCGCGGCCCGGCGCGGCACGGGCGCGCAGCCGTGGACCACCGAGGAGGTGGTCGAGCGCTTCCCGGTCCTCGGGGAGCGCTGGGGGCTCTCCGCAGGACTGCTCTCCGGAGGCCAGCAGCAGATGCTCGCGCTCGGCCGGGCCCTGGTCGGCAACGGGCACCTCGTACTGCTCGATGAGCCGACCGAGGGCCTGGACCCGCAGACGGTCGCCAAGGTCGGCGAGGTGATCGACGAACTGCGCCGTCGCGGCACCGCGGCGATCCTGGTCGAGCAGAAGGTCGACTTCGCACTACGCCGGGTGGACCGGGCCGTGGTCATCGGACGCGGCCGCGTCGTCCACACGACCGACGCGCCGGAGCAGCTGCGTACCGACGCCGCGACCCTGCGCGAGCTCCTTGCGGTGGGCGGGGTCGCCGCGCCCGCGGCATGAGGCCCACAGACCGATGCGGCGCCCGAGCCCGGATGCCGGGCGCCGCATCCCTCCCGCGCGGGCCGCCCGTGCCGGCCACCTGCGCTCCAACGTACCGGTGACGACCCTGGGGAACGTGCAACCCACGGGTATCCGGCCGCTCGCGGCCGGCAACGACCAGGAACCGCGAGTCCCTTGTCCCACGAGCCACCTGAGAGACGCACGCACATGCCCCTGTCCCGAAGAAGCATCCTGGCGGCAACAGCCGCAACAGCCGCAGTACCCGCTGCGGCCCTGCTGCCCGGCCAGGCGTTCGCCGCATCGACCGCGCCCCCGTTCGTACCTGCGCCTGAGGAGCGCCGTCCGCGCGCCCGTGTGGTCGCCGAGGAGCGCATCGACGAACGGCTCCTCGACCTGACCATCGACTCCCCCGCACTCGGCCGGACCGCGAAGGTCCGCCTCATGCTCCCGCCGCGCTGGGACCGCAGCACCCGTCGCACCTGGCCGGTCCTCTACCTCCTGCACGGCGCCTTCGGCGACCACACGACCTGGACCAAGCACCAGCAGATCCGCCAACTCGCGGACAAGAAGGGCGTGTTGGTGGTGATGCCCGAGGGCGGCGCGACCGGCTACTACTCGAACTGGTGGAACCACGGCGCGTGGGGCGCCCCGGCGTGGGAGACGTTCCACACCCACGAGCTGAAGGACATCATCGAAAGCGACTACCGCGCGGGTCACGTACGCGCCGCCGCGGGCCTGTCGATGGGCGGCCAGGGCGCGTTCACGTACGCGGCCCGCAACCCGGGCATGTTCCGCGCGGCGGCCTCCTTCAGCGGAGTCCTGCACACCGCGATGGTGAACGGCGACCTGTCCGGCCCCGGCGTCATCTCCATGTTCATCGGCTACTCGGGTGCGGACCCGACCGCGATCTGGGGTGACCCGGTCGAACAGCGCCACCTGTGGGCCGCGTTCAACCCGTACGACCTGGCGTGGCGGCTGCGGGGCGTGCGCCTCTATGCCTCGTGGGGTACGGGCGCGCCGGGCCCCCTCGACCCGGTCGGCGCCGAGACCGACAACACCGAACGGCTCTGCGGCCGCATGTCCGAACTCTTCGCCGACCGGGCCCGCCGTCTGCACCTCGACCTCACCGCCGTCTCCGGCCCCGGCACCCACACATGGCCATACTTCGAACGCGGCCTGGTCGATTCGTTCCCGATGCTGATGTCCGCGATCGGCGCCCGCACCGAATAGCCGCCCCCCAAGCTGCGGTGCCGACCCGACCCGTCGGCACCGCAGCACCCGGTGCCAGGTCGGCGCCCTCGGCAGAACGCGATGACCACCGGAACGCCCGGGTGATGCGGGCGGCGGACGTGTACCGTGATCCGGATCACGGGAACCCGACCCTCCGCGCGGACAACTCGGTATGTGAACCATTCGATGCACGGGGCAATCCGTGCCGGCGACCCGGTCGCCTTTCGCGCGTTGTACCAGGCCCACCACAACGTGGTGTACGCGCACGCCTACCGCGTCACCGGCGACTGGGCGGCGTCCGAGGACATCGTCTCGCTCACGTTCCTGGAGGCGTGGCGGCTGCGTGAGCGGCTGCGGGACGAGGGCGAGACACCGCTGCCGTGGCTGATGGGCATCGCGATCAACGTGCTGCGCAATCGCAGTCGGGCCGCGCGAAGACATCGACACGCGATGGCAAGATCCCCCGCACGCGACGACGTTCCCGACATCGCCGACGCGGTCGTCACCCGCATCGACGACGGCGAACGCCTGGCCGCCGCCCGCGCCGCGCTGAGCCGGCTCCGGCGCACCGATCGCGAGATCTTCCTGTTGTGCGTGTGTTCGGAGCTGACGTACGCCGAGGCCGCGCACGCGTTGGACCTGCCGGTGGGGACCGTACGCTCGCGCCTGTCCCGGGCCCGGGTCCGGTTGCGCGTCCTGGCCGAGGAGGAACTGCGGTCCATGCGCGCCCCGTTCGTCCCCCGCGCCGCCATCGCCGTACATCCCGCGCCCGTTCCGACGATCCTGGTGGAGCCGACCCGATGAAGCAGAACCGCTCCGCGCCCACCTCGCCCGGCCGCGCCCGACCGGGTAACGACCCGACCGAGCGCACCCTGAGCCGGGACGCCCGGCCGACCCCCACCCGGGAACGGCTACTCGAAGAACACCTGATGGGCGAGATCACCGCCGGCACCGCGCGCGCGGCCCGACCACGGCGACGCGCCCAGCGGCTCGTGGCGCCGATCGGCGCGATGGTCGCGGTCGGCGCCGTGGCGGCCGTCGTGCTCCTGATCGGAACACCGGACCGCACGACCGCGCGACCCGGGCACACCGCCGCCGCGATCGACGGGCCCGGCACACCGGCGGTCCCACGACCCGGGCAGGTCCTGCACGTCGAGCTCGAACAGTCCTCGTGGTCCCGGGTCGACGGGGTCCCGGTCGAGATTCCGGCGCATTCGCGCAAGGAGTGGTTCTCCCAGGACGGCCGTCGGTGGGTCCTGGACGAACCCGGGGCCCCCGTCTCCGGGTTGGTGGTCAACGATCCGCCGATGCGCTGGAACTACGCGGAGTTGGCCGCGCTGCCCGCCACCCCGGACGCGGTGTCGGCGGCGCTTCGCCGAAGCGACACCTGGCCGGCCGGCGGCAATGTCGATTCGGATCAGTCCGTCCTCGGCGACATCGAGAACATCCTCACCCGGGGTCCGCTCCCACCGGGAATCGCCGAGGCGCTGTACGAGGTGGCGGCCCGTATACCGGGCGTGGTGGCCCTCGCCGATGCCGTGGACGGACGCGGCAGACACGGCATCGCGCTGACCCGTACCGATCCGGTCGGCAGCAGGCGCCTGGAATTGGTCTTCGACCGGGACAGCCGGATCTTCCTGGGCTCGCGAGCCGTCCTCACAACCCCCGTCGAAAATCACCCGATCGGGACCGTGATGTGGCAATCGACCGTGCTCGAGCGCGACATAGTCGACACCATGCCCGGCGACCCCGTGACCGGGATCGCCGTCTCGCCCGCACTTTCGACCACTTCGAACCGGCGGTCGTGACCGGCATCGCCCCCATCCCTCGGCAGGCGCGACCCCGACCCGCCGGCCGCCCATCCACCGCACCGGAACGCAGGGACGACATGACCCGCGCCACCACGCCCATCCACACGTCCGACACCGCCCGGGGCCCCATCGCACCGACCGAACCCGCGCGCGAGGACCCGCTCCCGCACAGCGGGCGCCGAATCCGGGTCCTGGACCATTTCGCCATCGCCCTGCCGGTGCTCGTACTCGCCGTCATGGGATGGCACCGCCGATGGATCACCGACGACGGGCTGATCTACATACGCGCGGCCCGGGAGATCCTGGCCGGCAACGGTCCCGTGTACAGCCCCGGTGAGCGGGTGGAGACCTCGACGGGCACGCTGTGGCAGTGGCTGCTGGCCCTGCTGGACCTCCTCACGCCGGGCGACCCGGCCCGAACCGCCGTGTACGCCGGGCTCGTGCTGTCGATCGCCGGTACGTGGCTGGCCCTGGCGGGCACCCGCCGGTTCCTGCGGGCCGAGACCGGACGGTTCCTGGTCCCGGCCGGCGCGCTGGTGTTCGTCGCGCTGCCCCCGGTATGGGACTTCGCGACGTCGGGGCTGGAAACCGGGCTGATGGTGGGCTGGATCGGGCTGTCCTGGCGGCTGCTCGTGACGTGCGGGGAGCACTCCGTGACGACCGCACATCGCCTGGGGATCGCGGCGATGTTCGGACTCGGTCCGCTGATCCGCCCGGAACTGGCGGCGACCTCGATCGTGTTCCTGGTCGCCATGGTGATGGCGTCCCGATTGCGCCGGCGGGCCGCTCTCGCGGTGTTCCTGTGCGCCGGGGCACTGCCCGGGGCGTATCAGGTCTTCCGGATGGGCTACTACGGCCTGCCCTACCCGATGCCGGCCGTCACCAAGAGTGCGAATCGGCAGCTCTGGGGGCGCGGCTTCGACTACCTCGTCGACTTCGCCGCCCCCTACCGGCTGTGGATCCCGACCCTGCTGGTGGTACTCATCGTCGCGGCGCTCCTGATCCGGCGCGGCCCGCGCAACCGGCGCACGTGGCTCCTCGGCTCGGCGCCGGCCGTGGCGGCGGCAGTCCAGTGCGGGTACGTGCTCCGAGTCGGCGGGGACTTCATGCACGGGCGGATGTGGTTGCCGGTGCTGATGCTGGGCCTGCTCCCGATCCTGCTGGTTCCCGTCGACCGGCGCGTGTTGGCCCTGGTCGTCCTGGTCCCGGTCTGGGCCACGTGGTGCGGCTTCTCGCTGCGCTCCGGTCTGATCACCACACCGGGACCTCGAGCCGGGGTGTACCAGACCTGGAACGAACGTATGGTGTACGTGAATTGGACCCGCACCCCGAACCCCACCACCTCGCACGCACACAGCGAGACGCTGCCGGGACTGCGTGCGGAACTGCTTCGGATCGACGCCGACGGCAGGCACGTGCTGGTGCTGGACGGCAACTACCTCGCCGACGCCGCCGCGCTGCCGCCCCTGCCGCTGCGCGCCGATCTGCCGGCGGCGCAGGGGCTGATCATGGGTCGCCTCGGCGTCGGCGGCGTGGTCACTCCGCTGGGCGGCGTCGTGGTCGACGTGTGGGGTCTCGCCAACACGGTGGGCGCACACATCGAACCCACCGGACACATCGCCGCCGGCCACGAGAAACTCCTCCCGCTCGCCTGGAACATCGCCCTCTACGTCGACCCCGCCGCGTGGGCCAGGATCCCCGCCCACGTGGTCCCGATCGAGGACATCCGTGCGGCCCGCGCGGCGCTGGACTGCGGCGACTTGAGGGAACTGCTCCGGTCGACCACCGAACCCATGTCGCCCGGCCGCTTCCTGCGCAACCTCACCGGATCCTTCGACCGCGCCGCCCTGACCATCCCGCCCGACCCGAAGGCCGCCGAACGCAAGTTCTGCGCCCGCTGAGCACACCCCTGCCGCCACCCGGGCGCGCGGCCTGTCGAGGTCTGTTGTGGCGCGGGTGGCCGAGCCGGTCGGGTTGCGGTTCGTGGACGCGGTGATCGTACGAGTACACGCGAGGGGGGTCGAGCATGTCGACCCCCCTCGGTCCCCGGTGCCTCAGCCGGACATGCCGGCCGCCTCGGTGCCGCTCCGAGCGTCGGATGCCCCGCCACCCAGGCGCGGGTCGCCTCAGTCCGTCGTCGGTGTCTGCGGTCGGTCGCCGAGGGAGATCAGCAGGGTGCGGAGGAGCCGCACGAGTTGTTTGCGCTCGGTGGGGGCCAGGCCGCCGAGGAGGCGTTCCTCGTTCGCCGAGTGGTGTCCTGTTTCGACATCGAAATTTTCGACCGGCGCTCAACCGCAGCGCTCGGCTTCCACGAAAGGGTGATCCCCGTGAAGGTCCTTCTCATCGGCGCCTCCGGCTACATCGGCTCCGCCGTCTCCGCGCACCTGGCCGACGCCGGTCACCAGGTGGTCGCGCTGGTACGTGCCGCCGACCGCCCGGACGCCGGACACGAGCAGCGCGTCGGAGACCTGGCCGACCCCGCCTCACTCACCCGCGCAGTCACCTCCGACATCGACGCCGTCGTCAACCTCGCACCCCCGACCGGCGACGCCGCGGTAGACGCCGCGGCGGTCACCGCGCTCACCGACCCGCTGCGCGGCACCGGGCGCGCGTTCGTGTACGCGAGCGGCGTATGGGTCCTCGGCGCCACCGGCCCGGACACCGCCGACGAGAACGCCCCGGTCAACCCGCTGCCGATCGTCGGATACCGCCCGGCAATCGAGCGCCAGGTGCTCGACACGGCCGACGACGGCGTGCGGGCAACGGTGATCCGCCCCGGCATCGTGCACGGAAACGGCGGCGGCATACCCGCGCTGCTCGTCGACCTCGCTCGCAAGCACGGGACTCCGACGTACGTCGGCGAGGAGGCCGTGCACTGGCCGATGGTGCACGTCGACGACCTGGCCGACCTGTTCGTCGCCACCGTCGAGAAGGCGCCCGCCGGCAGCCTGTGGCACGGTGTTGCCGAATCCGCGGTCCTGGTACGTGATCTCGCGGCGGCGGCCGGAGCGGCGGCCGGGGTCGACGGCGAGCCGCAGTCGTGGCCCCTGGAGGACGCCCGCGCGGAGCTCGGCGCACCGTTCGCCGACGCGCTCGCCCTCGACCAGACCGTTGGCGGGGACGCGGCGCGCGAAAGCCTCGGTTGGCTGCCGCAGCGCGCGGGAGCGGTCGCCGACGTACGCGAACTCTCGTACCTGCAGGTGGACACGAACGGCTTCGAGGTGCTCGGTGCGGCGGACGGGCAGCAGGCCGACGTCGAGGCCATCGTCCGCTTCGTGGCGGGCGTCCAGTACGCGCAGCAGAACGAGCTCGTCGACGTGTTCATGAGCAACTTCCGCAAGCAGCACCCGGTGTGGACGACCGCGTACGGCAAGCGGCTGTCGGGCTGGGACGAGATCGACGCCTTGGATCACATCTACGGCTGGAGTACGGCGTCCGCCCCAACGGATGCCGTTTTCGCCGCGGATTCGGGCGCTGTCTGGTGTACGTGCGCGAGTACGGTCCGCGATCCGGCCCGCACACCCAACTCACGTTCGCCGGCGCCATGGCCCATCGACTGAGCACCTCCGCCGTGTCCTGGGTTTCGCCCCGCACGACCAGTCCGGTCCGGCGACGCGGGAGCGTACCGCCCGTCGCCGGACATCACGCGATCGACCGGTGTCGGAGCACTTGGTGGACTCGGTTCAGCGGACGTTGTTCACGGTGGATCGCGACTGGAGCCTCCTCCCGTCGCCGGGGCCTGCGGATCTGCCGGCGCCGACGCCCGAGGCCCGCGCGGTGCTCGCGGCGTTCGTCGCGCTGTCGCCGGTGAACGTCACCAGCGGCGAATCCTACGTGGGCGGTGTCGCCGTCGTGCGGACCCTGGTGTCGTGGCTCGGCGTCGACGCCCCGTTCCGTGAACGCGACGTCCGTGCCCTGGCGGCCCGGGTCCGCGCGCCCTCGACCCGACGCGTGATCGCCTACCTCCACCGACAGCGACCGACGAACCCGGTCGAGAACGGCTCGGAGCTTCAGGGCGACGAACAGCCAGTCGTGGTCGATGCGGTGTCGGTGTACAGCTGAACGTCTGACGTCCCCAGCCGCGTACGGATAAGCGCGGACAGCTTCTGATGCGTTGGCGGGTGTGGATCGGCTCTCTGCTGCTTGGTGAGTGTGCGGCGGCGGAAGGCGGTGGCCGCCGGCCGCTGGTCGACGTGCCGACGCGCCACCGTCTTCGTCCGGTCGTAGGCGATCGTCAGGCGCCCCGGAGTGCGGCGCCGCATGCGGCGGCGGGGTTGGCGGGCCGTCGTGACCGCCGCCCGTCGCCCTGGCCTTGTTGCGCCGGGTTGCGGGTCATTCCCAGACGGTGGCTTCGAACGTGAGCGCGGTGCGGGTGGGCACGCTGGTGATGCGCAGGTAGGCCGTGTGGCCTTCCTCGGTCTGGAGGCACACGCGCATGTCCTGGGCCAGTTCGCCGCTCGTGTAGGTGCCGCGTTTGGCGATGGCCTGGTTGCACTCGTCACGGGTCGGACCGGGGCCTTGGGGCGGGGCGATCGCCACGACGTTGCCGGAATGCAGCGGGCCGAGCGTCAGGTCCGGGAGGTTGAATCCGACCGTCGCGTCGGCGCCCTTCTCCCCGGGTTGGGGAACAGGCGACGGGCTGTCCAGGTCGATGGAGTCGGCCCCCGGCTTGAGCGTGATCTTCATCGGTCCGGCCAGCACCTTCGCGGGCCCGCTCGCGGCCTGCGAGGCCGTGGGGCCGGTCGCGGGCGCCGGGTTCGCGCCGCCGGACGCTGCGGGTGCTGGGACAGCGGTGTTCGTCGTCTGCGACTTGCCGTCGGAATCCGACTCCGTGGCCAGTTGGATCGACACCAGGATCCCCGCCACGGGAATCACGATCCCAACGACCCACCAGGCCCATTTCGGTTGGTTGCTCACAACACTCCCCGCAGGCACATCGTCCAGGTTCGGCGAGACTACCAAGGACCCCGGGTGCCGAACCAGCCTGGACGCGTGGGCGCGCGGAGCATAAGTGGGCAATGTGGCGGTCTGCGAATCCGGGCCCGCGATAGGCGAAACGCTCGCCCTCATCGGCCCGCCAGGGGTCGGCAAGGCGCACATCGCCGTTGCCCTCCCGGTCGCCGCCTGGCAGGCCGGCCACGGGTTGCGGGCTCGCGCCCGGTGAGATCGCCTCCGCGCGCGGAACGGACTTTCGCGTGACGGGCGCGGGTGCCGTCGTGTTCGATCCGCCGGGTCGGGGCCGGTTGCTCGTCTGTCGGGCTTTGGGGGAGGGGCAGTTGGCGCGGAACTCGTCGACCGCGCGGCTCACTTGCCGCTTTTCAGGCCGGACGCAAAGTGGCCTCCTCGCGGAACCTGATCAGCAACTGCTGCGCGCGATCCCGCTCCGAGGCACGGCTGCCCCGGTTGTCGGCGCGCAGGCTGCGGGCGACCTGGATCGTCGATCTCCTCACCGACCGCATCGACCACGCGGTGATCGCCGAAGCGGCGGCGATGGCTTCGCCCGCGGCCTTGGCCGCCCACCACCGGTTCGTCCCCGAGCTCGGCCGCCGCCAGAGAAGCTGCCGCCGGGCTGTGGCGAACGAGCAGCCACAGCAACGCCAACGGCGGTCAATGCGTACAGATTGCACTTGTGGCTGCGGACGTGCGGATCCGGGACTCGAAGACGCCGGAGCTGGGCTATGCCGTGTTCTCGCCGGCCGCCATGAGCCTGTTCCTCTCTCACGTACGCTCACCCTGCTGACCACTTCCACAGTTCGACCTTTGGCACCGAACTCTGTTTGCGGAGGTTCTTCCGATGGCTCAATCAGGCATCGCGTCCATCGACCCGCGCGTGACCTTTCGAAGCCTGGACGGCCTCCGTCTCCAGGGCACCTTGGTTCGCCCGGATCGAGACCCGTTGGGCGTCGTGGTGCTGGTGCACGGCGGCGGGGTCACTCGTGAGGAGGGCGGCTTCTTCGGTCGCCTCGCCGGGGGCCTGGCGGAAGCGGGTTTCGCCTCCCTGCGGTTCGATTTCCGTGGACACGGCGAAAGCGCCGGCCGCCAGGAGGACCTGACCCTCGCAGGAATCGTCAACGACATCCGCGCTGCCGTCGACGTCGTGAACGAAACGGCGGGTGGCCGGGTGCACCTGATCGGTGCAAGCTTCGGCGGCGGCGTCAGCGCGCTCTACGCTGCCCGTCACCCTGGCACGCTTCGCAGCCTGATCCTGTTCAACCCGCTGCTCGACTACAAGAAGCGCTTCGTCACCGACAAGCCGTACTGGAACGACGACCACATCGACGCCGACGCAGGCCAGGCACTGACCGAGCGCTGCTTCGTCGCCCACTCGCCGACGTTCCGCCTCGGGCGCCCGCTCCTGAACGAGGTCTTCCATCTCCGCCCGCACGAAGAACTCGGCGCGATCGGCATCCCCACGCTGTTCGTCCACGGCACCGGCGACACCTTTATCCCGGTCGACAGCTCGCGCCGCTACGTTCAACAGCTCGGCGGGAAGGCCGAACTCGTCGAACTGGACGGAGCTCAGCACGGGTTCGCGGTACACGACGACCCCCAGTACGCCGACCCGCAGACCCAGCGCTGGCAGGCGCAGGTGGCTGCGACCGTCGCCGAGTGGGTGACTACCCACCGCTGACGCTGATCGGTTTCGCCTCGATTTGCGCGCGCAGTTCGCGGATGCTCACATGCGCGCACCACGGCTCCAGGCGACGTAGGAGACGCACCACCTCCCGGTACGTCCGGACAGAATCGGTCGCGCCGGCGATGCTGAGCGCTTCATGCCCGGCCTCGACCGCCTGGGTCCGCTCGCCCGCGGCGGCCAGAGTGCCGGCCATCAGGGCGAGGAAGTACCCGTAGTCGCGCTGTGAGAAAGCCGTCGGTGTGAGGTGGGCGCGATACCCGTCCGTGGCTCGTCCCGGCTTGCCGGCCTCTGCCAGGCAGATGGCCGTCTGCATGCCGAAGAGAGCGGGGGCGTAGTGCGGACTCAGGGCCGAGCCGCCGTCGGCTCGCTGATCGGCGTGGCGCGTGAAGAGTTCCTGGGCCTTACCGAGCCGGAGCTCCACCGCGCCCAGGTTGCCGGTGAGCATCGCGTGCGCGCGGGCTTCCTGTAGTGCAGCCTCGGCAAGAACCGACGACGGCAACGTCCACGGCCCCGTCAGCACGGCCTCGGCCAGTTCCCGCATCAGTTCGGGATTGCGTTCGTCCCACGCGGCCTGCGCCTGCTTCAACAGGACGTCCCGCTACACGCCCGGGGTCAGGTCGCCGAACTGGCGCAAGACCAAGCGCCTGACCACGCTGGACGTGGTCGCGCCGGGGACCGTCTGGTCGAAGCCGGTCCAGGCGGTGCCGTTGAAGGAGTTGAGGGCGATCTTCCCGTCCAGGGTGCGTACCGCGCAGTACATGACGCTGTTTCGGTTGGTCAGGGACGGGGCGCTGTCGGTGGTGCCGCCGAGGTTCGTCGACGACCAGGTGGTGCCGTCGTAGATCCCGACCCAGATCTCGCCGCCCAGACCGACGACGGCGATGGGAGCCTGCCGGACTTCGCGGCCAGTGCCGGGGCGCGGTTGGTCTTGTAGCCGGGGATCTGGGTGAAGCCGCTCCAGGTGGTGCCGGTGAGTCGGGCGACGTAGACGCCGTTGTCGGTGTCGGTGTCGCGGCCGCGGGCGGCGCAGTACAGCGTTCCGTTGACGCTCGTCAGGGCCATCGCCGCGGAGGTACGCCCTGCGAGTTTGGCGGCGGGGCCCCAGTTGGGCCAGCAGAGCAAGGGGCTCCTCTACTACCGGTGCCGCTTCCCCAAGGAGTACGCGCTCGCCGGCCGGGTCCAACATTCGGACAACGTCTATGTCGCCGAGTGGGACCTCATCAAGCCGCTCGACGCCTGGCTCGCCGAAGTCTTCGCCCCCGAGCGCCTCGCCGACACCATCGAGCAGATGTACACCGCACAGCCCGACCCCGACCAATCCCTCGCAGCGAAGGAGGCAGCTCTGGTGATCACCGACTGTGACTGAAAACTTACCCACTATCGCGCGGCCCTCGAAGCCGGCACCGACCCCCAGCTGATTGCGACCTGGACCGCAGAGGTTCAAGCCACCCGCGCCCAAGCCCTCGCTCGCACCCACAGCCTCACGGGTGGTCGACGCATGGAGAGGGAGGAGGTGGAAGCCCTCGTGCGTGAGATCGGGGACATTCCGGCCGCACTCGCCGAGGCGGAACCACAGCTCAAGGCAGGCACCTACGACGCCCTTGACCTACAACTCACGTACGACCCCGGAACGCAACAAGTGCGGGTCGAAGCAAGCTTCGACCCGCACAAGTTGGGGTTATGGTCTGTGTCCGAGGGGGGACTTGAACCCCCAAGCCCTTTCGGGCACTAGCACCTCAAGCTAGCGCGTCTGCCAATTCCGCCACCCGGACTGGGTGGTCTCCGCTTGTTTTGCTGCGGCGACGTGGAGAACCATATCAAACATCCAGGTGAGGGCTTACCCGGGCGGGGGTGGGGTCAGGTTGCAGCCGGTGACGGACTTGGCCTGGCTGTGTAGGGCTCGGAGGATCTGGGTTCGGGTGAGGCGGCCGGACAGGACGTCCATCTGGCGGCCGTCCTCGAGGCCGACGAAGTTTTCGGCGAGTTGGCGGGGCGTGTCGGTCAGGTGGAAGTGGCCCTGGGCCTCGCCGAGGACGAAGACGCCGTAGTAGACCGCGATCTGGCGCTCGGTGAGGGTGTTGTCGAGGGCGGCCACGCGTGGGTCGCGCAGGCTCATCGGCCAGAACTCGAAGAGGAGGCGGGGGAGGGTGTCCTCCGGGCCGGTGGCCACGCCGGTGGAGATGACCGTGCGTAGGCGGTCGCGGGCGTCGGTGAGTTGGTCGACGGCGTGTTCGCGTTGCCGGCAGAAGCGGTCGATGGCGTTGCGGTAGGTCTCCTGGAGGAGGTCCTCGACGGCCTCGTAGTAGTACAGGACCGCGCCCGAGGTCAGGCCCGCCTCGTCGGCGATGTCCCGCAGGCGGAGGTCGGCGAGGCCGCGGTTGAGGACGGCGCGCTCCGTCGCCGCGGCGATCTGGGCGCGGCGGCCCTCCTGGTCCTTGCGTCTGGCCATGGGGTTGATTCTGCCCTGGGGGAGGGGGTCGGGTTCTTCGGGGTTCCTTGGGAGGGAGGGTGTGGGAATCCTCTGGATTCTTTTGGATTCCTTGAAGGTTCTTCAGAATATCACCGAGGGTTGCACGCCGGTCATGGAAACGGGTCTTGACCGGTGGGTTGTGAGTTATTTGACTGTGCGTTCAAAGAAACGACCCCCCTCGCACCTGGAGAGCGCATGAGCATCGCCGAAGCGTCTCGAGCGGCCGACAAGGGCCTGCGGCAGGGGTCGGTGGGCCTGCTCGGCACCGTGGCGCTGGGCCTGGCGTCCGTCGCGCCCGCCTACAGCATCGCCGTCACCCTCGGCTTCGTGACCCTCGTCGCCGGGGACCTCGCGCCCGCCGCCCTGCTGGTCGGCTTCGTGCCGATCGTCCTCACCGCGTTCGCGTTCCGCGAGCTCAATCGCTCGATGCCGGACTGCGGCACCACCTTCGTCTGGGGCACCCGCGCGTTCAGCCCGTACCTCGGCTGGCTGTCCGGCGGCTGGGTCGTCCAGATCTGCACGATAATCGCGATGACCGCGCTTGCCCAGGTCGCCTCCGCCTACCTGCTCGACGTGGTCGGCCTCGACGCGTTCACCGGCGATACCTGGGCCGTCGCCGGCACCGGCGTCCTGATCCTCGCCCTGGTCACCCTCGTCGCCTATCGCGGCATCTCCATCGCGGCGGGCGTCCAGTACCTGCTCCTCGGCCTGCAACTGGCCGCCCTGCTGACCTTCGGCATCGCGGCCTTCGCTCGGCACGGCGACGCGGCCGGGGCCATGTCGCCGTCGCTGTCCTGGCTCAACCCGCTCGGCTTCGACAACTGGGGCGTGTTCGCCCAGGCGGTGCTGCTCTGCCTGTACATCTACTGGGGCTGGGACGCCTTGATCACCGTCAACGAGGAGACCAAGGACAGCGCCAACACGCCCGGCAAGGCCGCCGTCATCTCGACCGTCGTGCTGCTCGCGACCTACCTCTTCACCGCGTACGCCGCGATCTCGTACGCCGGCGTCGGCACCGACGCGCTGGGCCTGGGCAACGAGGACAACGCGGCCGACGTGGTGGCGACGCTCGCGCCGGGCCTGGTCGGCGCCGGGATCGCCGCCGTACTGAAGCTGTCGGTGGCCGTCTCGGCGATCGCCGCGCTGCTCACGTGCGGCGTATCCACCTCGCGCGGGACGCTCTCGATGGCCTCGCACGGGGCTGCGCCCGAGCGGTTCGGGCGGATCCACCCGCGCTACGCGACGCCCGGATTCGGGACCGCGTTCTTCGGGGTGGCCGCGGCGCTCGCGCTGGTGGCGCTGTCGGCGCTGTCCGGCGAGTTCCTCGGCGACGCGATCGGCTCGATCGGGCTGCTGATCGCGTTCTACTACGCGATCACCGGCTTCGCCTGCGTCTGGTACTTCCGCCACGACCTCCGCAACGGCCCGCGCGACCTGCTGCTCAAGGGCCTACTGCCGCTGATTGGCGCGGCGATGATGCTCGCCGCGTTCGTCCGCAGCGCGTACGACATGTGGCAGCCGGATTACGGGCACACCTCGATGTTCGGGGTCGGCGGGGTGTTCCTGCTCGGGATCGGGTCGATCCTGCTCGGCGTGGTCGTGATGTTGGGGTACCGGCCGCGGGCCCGGCGCTTCTTCGTACACGGCCGCGAGGACGTCGTCCGGGTCACGGTGAGCGATGAAGCGCTCGCCGGCCGAGTCCGGTCCCACCACCCATCGCACCATGCCTGACTTACCGTCAAAAACCTTCCACCACCAGGGAATCCCATGCGCATCCTGAACATCGCCGCGATCCAGACGGCGGCCGTACCCCTCGACGTCGACGCGACCTGGACGCGCTTCGCGGCGCAGGTACGCAGCGTCCGGGCACTCTTCCCGCAGGTCCGACTCCTGCTCGCGCCCGAGCTGTTGCTCGCCGCGCCGGCGCCGATGCTGGACACGCCCGCGTCCTGGATGACCGACACCGCCGAGCCGATCGACGGGCCGACCGTGCGGCGGGTCCGGGCACTGGCCCGTGAGACCGGACTGTGGTTGGTGCCCGGGTCGTTCTTCGAGCGCGCCGACGACGGCACGATCTTCAACACCGCGATCGCGGTGTCGCCCGAGGGCGAGGTCGTCGCGAAGTATCGCAAGGTCTTCACCTGGCAGCCGTACGAGGACGCCGAACCGGGCACGTGCTTCGAGGTGTTCGACATCCCGGGCATCGGTCGGATCGGGCTGGCGATCTGCTATGACGGCTCGTTCCCGGAAACCGTACGGCAGTTGGCCTGGCTGGGTGCCGAGGTGATTCTCCAGCCGGTGCTGACCACCACCCGCGACCGCGAGATGGAGCGGATCTGCGCGCGGGCCAACGCCTTCAGCAACCAGGTCTACGTGGTCAACCTCAACATCGCCGACCCGGCGGGCGTCGGCGAGAGCCTGATCGTCGACCCCGAGGGCATGGTCCGGCAGCAGGCGGGCGGGGGCGAGGAGGTCCTGGTCGACGCGCTCGACCTGGACGCGGTCACGCGCGTGCGCACCTACGGCACGGTCGGCCTCAACCGACCCTGGGCACAGATCGCCAAGGATGGCGCGAACCTGCGGCTGCCCGCGTACGGCGGCGGTGGCATGGTCACGCCGGAATGGGCCAAGCACGACTGATTCGCGAGCCGCGAGCCGCGAGCCGCGATCGAGGCCGCGCCGGCCGGGCCCTGCCCCGGACAGGTCCCACCTACCCCGCAACGCCCAGCAGTCGTTCCTCCGCCGCGGCCGAAAGCCCGCAATCCAGCGGCGGTTCACCCCGCTCCCGGTCCCAGGCCAGGACGTCGGCCGCCGTCACCGCCAACGGCGTCGCCGGCAGGCCCGCCGCTCGGGCGCGGGCCGAACTGCGTTGCCGGTCGGCCCACATGGCTTCCGGGGTGATCAGCGGGAACATCGGCGGGACCGCGTCCGGCGGCACCGGGACCAGTTCGACCCGGGTGCCCGCGACCTCGGCGCAGACGGCGATCAGCTCGGCCAGCGTGGTCGGTTCGGCCGGCCCCACCGCGTTGAACGCGCCGGGCCGGTCGTCGATCAGCAGCCGCACCACCAGGCGGGCCAGGTCGCGCGAGTCGACCACCTGGACCGGCTGCTCGGGCCGGCCGGGCAGCGCCACCCGACCGCCGCGCGCGGCCCGGCGCACCCAATACGTGAACGCGCCCTGGACATCGTGCGGCCCGGCGACCCTGCCCGGCCGCACGATCGTCGCGCGGTCGCCGTACCGGGCGAGCACATCGTCCTCACAGGCCACCTTGGCCGGCCCGTAGGTGTCGTCGTCCAGTACCTCGGTGTGCCGGACCGGCGGCCGGCGCGGCGTGTCCTCGTCCGAACCGGGTCCCACGCCCGAACGCGCGTACACCGCCTGGCTGGAGACGAACAGGTACCGCCCGACCCGATCGCCGAGCGCGGCCATCGCCTCGCCCGCATGGCGCGGCACGTATCCGCTGACGTCCACGACCGCGTCCCAGCCGCCGCCGGCCTCCCGCAGCGCCGCGTAGTCGCCCGTGTCCCGATCGCCGAGCAGGCGCGGCACGCCGGGGAACAACTCGGCGCCGGTTCGACCCCGGCCGAACAGCGTCACGTCGAACCCCTCGCGCAGCGCGTCCGCCACGATCGCCCGGCCCACGAACGCCGTCCCGCCCAACACAAGAATGCGCATGGCGCGCGACGCTACCGGCTCGCGCGACGGGCCGCCGGCCCCGACGAGGGTCACTCAACCCCCACCCCCACCCCCACCCCAACGAAGCATGTCAACCTCCGTTGACACTTCCCTGAATGTCAATGTAAGTTGACAGGCATGACCGAAGCAACCGACCTCGCCAGTCGTGCGGGGGACCGTGACCCTCGAGTCGGCCTGCGGGCCGTGGCCGCGTTGCGGCGACTGCTCGAACAGCTCGAAGCCGTCCAAGTGCGCAGCGCGCGGGTGCAGGGCTGGTCGTGGCAGGAGATCGCCGCCGAGCTCGGGGTGAGTCGTCAGGCAGTGCACAAGAAGCACGGGAGGAATTGATGTTCGAGAGGTTCACGCACGACGCGCGCAAGGTCGTTCGCGGGGCCGTCGAGCGGTCCGAGCGGGCGGGGGACGCCACCGTGGGGGAGGAGCACATGCTCAGGGCGCTGCTGGACGGGCAGGGTACGCAGGCCGCGCTCGCGCTCGCGGCGGTCGGGTTCGTCGCCAGTCGCGACGAGGTCGAGCGCGGGCTCGCCGAGGCCCGGCGGCGCGGCGGCATCTCGCAGGCCGACGCGGACGCGCTCGCCGACCTCGGCATCGACGTCAGCGAGATTGTTTCGCGGGTCGAACAGGTGCACGGGGAGGGCGCGTTGGCGGTTCCGGAACGACGCAGGCGGTTGTGGCCGTTCGGCGCACGACAGCTGCACACGCCCTTCACGCCGGGGGCCAAGAAGGTCCTGGAGCAGTCGCTGCGCGAATCGCTCGAGCGTGGCGACAGGTACATCGGCGACGAGCACATCCTGCTCGCGCTCACGGTCCGGCCGGGCGTGGTCGCCGACCTGCTCGCCGGGTACGGGGTCACCCACACGGCGGTGCTTCGCGCGCTCGCCGCCCCGCGAGCGCAGGCGGGCTGAACGGCCGACGGCCCCGGCTCGGACATCGATCCGAACCGGGGCCGCCGCGCGACGTGACCTTTCCGTCAGCCGACGTGACGCCGCTCTGTCAGCCGACGTGACGCCACTCCGTCAGCCGACGTGACACCACTCCTTCAGCCGACGGACTGCCACTCCGTCACTCAACGGGACGAAGCCCCGTCACTCGACCAGCCCGGCCCGCCGCAGCGCGTCCGCGATCGCACCGCCGCCGCCGGCCGGGGCCTGGGGCCCGCGGGTCTGCTTCGGCGGAGAGTTACGCCGCCCCTGACCGCCGGCACCCCCACCATTGCCGCCCCCACCACTGCCACCGCCCTGCCGGGGACCACCCTGCCGCCCCTCGCGCGGCGCGCGCTCGGTGCGCTCCGTCCGCTCGGCCCGACCGCGCTCGCCGCGCTCGGCCCGATCGCCCCCGCGCCCGCCCCCACGCCCCTCGGCCTCGTCCTCCAGCCGCAGCGTCAGCGAGATCCGCTTGCGCGGGATGTCCACGTCGAGCACCTTGACCCGGACCACGTCGCCCGACTTGACCACGTCGTGCGGGTCGCTCACGAACGTCTTCGACATCGCCGAGACGTGCACGAGGCCGTCCTGGTGCACGCCGACGTCCACGAAGGCGCCGAACGCCGCGACGTTGGTGACCACACCCTCCAGCAGCATGCCGGGTTGCAGGTCGGACAGCTTCTCGACGCCCTCCTTGAAAGTCGCCGTCTTGAACGCCGGCCGCGGGTCGCGCCCCGGCTTCTCCAATTCCCTGAGAATGTCCGTCACCGTCGGCAGCCCGAACTTCTCGTCCGTGAACGCCTTCGGGTCCAGCGCGCGCAGCGTCGGCGCGGCGCCGAACAGTGCCTTGACGTCACCACCCGCCGCCGCGACGATCTTGCGCACGACCGGGTACGCCTCCGGGTGCACCGACGACGAGTCCAGCGGGTCGTCGCCGGCCGGGATCCGCAGGAAGCCCGCCGCCTGCTCGAACGCCTTCGGGCCCAGCCGCGCGACGTTCTTGAGCTCGCGCCGGGTCTTGAACGGGCCGTTCGCGTCCCGGTGTTGCACGATGTTCTCGGCCAGCCCGGCGCCGATTCCCGACACACGCGTGAGCAGCGGGGCCGACGCCGTGTTGACGTCCACGCCGACCGCGTTGACGCAGTCCTCGACCACCGCGTCCAGCGAGCGGGAGAGCTTCAGTTCGGACAGGTCGTGTTGGTACTGGCCGACGCCGATCGACTTCGGGTCGATCTTGACCAGCTCCGCGAGCGGGTCCTGGAGCCGCCGTGCGATCGAGACCGCGCCGCGCAACGACACGTCCAGGTCCGGGAGTTCCTGCGACGCGAACGCCGACGCGCTGTACACGGACGCGCCCGCCTCGGACACCATCACCTTGGTCAGGCCCAGGCCGGGGTGCTTGGCGATCAACTCCGCGGCCAGCTTGTCCGTCTCGCGCGAGGCCGTGCCGTTGCCGATCGCGATCAGGTCGACCTTGTAGGCGGCGGCCAGCTTCGCGAGCGTGGCGAGCGACTCGTCCCACTTGCGGCGCGGCTCGTGCGGGTAGATCGTCTCGGTCGCGACCACCTTGCCGGTGTCGTCGGTCACCGCGACCTTGACGCCGGTGCGCAGGCCCGGGTCCAGGCCCATCGTCGCGCGCGTACCGGCCGGCGCCGCCAGCAGCAGGTCGCGCAGATTGGCCGCGAACACGCGGACCGCCTCGTCCTCGGCCTCCTGGCGGAGCCGACCGCGCAGGTCGATGCCGAGGTGGACCAGGATCCGGGTGCGCCACGCCCAACGCACGGTGTCCGCGAGCCACTTGTCGGCCGGGCGGTCGCGGTTGGTGATGCCGAACGTGTGCGCGATCGACCGCTCGTACTCGGTCGGCCCCTCGGCCTCCTCGTCCTGCGACGGCGCGAGGGTGAGGTCGAGGACGTCCTCCTTCTCACCCCGGAACATCGCCAGGATCCGGTGCGACGGCAGCTTCGTGAACGGCTCGGCGAAGTCGAAGTAGTCGGCGAACTTCGCGCCCGCCTCCTCCTTGCCCGCGCGCACCTTGGCCACGACCCGCCCGCGCGTCCACATCTTCTCGCGCAGCGCGCCGATCAGGTCGGCGTCCTCGGCGAACCGCTCGACCAGGATCGAGCGGGCGCCGTCCAACGCGGCCTGCGCGTCCGCGACGCCCTTGTCCGCGTCCACGAACGCCGCCGCCTCGCCGGCGGGGTCGCGCGAGGGGTCGCCGAGCAGCGCCAGGGCCAACGGTTCGAGCCCGGCCTCGCGCGCGATCTGCGCCTTGGTCCGGCGCTTGGTCTTGTACGGGAGGTAGATGTCCTCCAGCCGGGCCTTCGAGTCGGCCGCGAGGATCTGCGCCTTCAGCGCGTCGTCCAACTTGCCCTGCGCCTCGACCGAAGCGAGCACCGCCGTCCGCCGCTCCTCCAACTCCCGTAGGTAGCGCAGCCGTTCCTCGAGGTTGCGCAGCTGCGTGTCGTCGAGGGTCCCGGTCACCTCCTTGCGGTACCGGGCGATGAACGGCACGGTCGCCCCACCGTCGAGCAACTCGACCGCCGCCCTGACCTGCCCCTCCCGTACGCCGAGCTCCTCGGCGATCCGCTGATGCACAGACACCTGCTGTACCGACATCGTTACGTTCCGATCCGCTTCATTGCCAAGCATCGTCGAGCATTCTCCCGGGCTCGCCCGCATTTGTCGCGCAGCGGCCCGCGTGCCGTGTCCCAGACGGCCCGCCTGCCGTGTCCCAGACGGCCCGCGCACCGTGTCCCCGACCGTGCGCGCGCCACCGCTCCGCGGACCACCCCTCCACTACCGCACTACCCCACCCCTCCACCCCCTCCACCCCCTGCGCCCCCTCCGCTCACTTGGGCACGATCGCGGGAACCGGCGGGCACGCCGACCGGATGCCGGCGACGACCACGATCCCGACATCCTCCTTGCGCACGCTGAAGTTCGCCCGTTTCACCGGATCCCAGAGCCTGACGTAGTCGCCCTGATCGTCGAATCCGACGACCGGGTGGTCCGGCGGGGGCGGAAACCCCACGTAGGGAACCTTGTCCGCGAGCGGGACCACGCAGACCGGGCGCGGGGTGATGCCGTAGAAGTGCGGCAGCGGCCGACCCGCCGCCGCGGCGGCCCGCAACCTGGCGACGCCGTCGGACGCGGTGTCGGTGAGCGTCGCGAGCACGGTGACCGCGTACAGGACCACGAGGAGCGTCGAGAAGATCACCAGGTTCCAGCGATCCAACGCGTTGAAGTGCCGGATCCACCCCATCAGCGAACCGATCACGGCGGCGACGAGCGTCGCGTACCCGAAGGCGCGCAGGGTCAGGATCACCCGCCAGACCCCCGCGATGCGCAGGTCGGCCGGGGCCAGGCCGAAGTCGTCGAGATAGGCGGTGTGGCCGGCGTCCCCGATCATCGGCGTCCACGGGAGGAGCACCGGCAACAGCACGGTGATCAGGACGACGATCAGGCCCTGGCGGAGGGTGCTCCTGCGGACCAGCAGATACCAGCCGCGGACGAGCCCGACCACGAGAATGACGACCGTCGCCTGCAACGCCGCCCGGTGGACCGGCGTGTGGCCGTAGGCGGTGTAGCCGATCGCCGCGATGAAGATCGCCACCAGGGCCGCCCCCAGCGCGCCCCGCCACATCGGCCCCACCCCCGGCACCCGCGAGCCGTACATCCCGCTCAGGGCGCCGACGGCCGCGGCGACGATCGCCGGCGGGATCAGCCGTAGCCCGTCGGCGTTCGACAGGGCCACCCCCGTCAGGAACGCGGCCCCCACGAGTGCCAGGCCCGCGACGACGAGGAGGGCCCGACCGCCGGTGGTCACGGCCGGCGGGGTGACGGGCGGGGCCGCCGGGTCCGGCAGCGGGGGCACGGTGCGCAGCACCCGGCCCGGCTCGATGTCGGTGTCGGCGCGGAAGCGGGCCTCGTGCGCGGGCCAATCCGCCTGTGTGGTGCCGGGCGGAAGGTAGATCTCGCCGATGTTCCAGTAGCCGAGGGCGGCGAGCGCGCGTTCGACCCGACCCTCCATCGTGTGCGCCGCGCTGGGCGTGTACGCGATCTTGTACTTGATCTGCTGCGGCTGGTGGACCCGGGTCGTGTACACGCGGTCCAGGCGCACGTCGAGGCCCTGGTCCAGGATGACCGCCGCCAGTTCCCGACCGGCCCGGGACCGGCCGCCGTACCTGCTCCCCGGGAACCGCGCCTCGGCGACCGCGTCCACCCGCTCCTGCGCAGGCACGCTCGCCGGTTCGACCCGCAGTGTCCAGCCCAACGCGGTGATCGCCGCCTCGACCGCGTCCAACTCCTCGGGCCGATTGCGAATCGAGACGAACAGCCGCACCCGCTGATTCGACGAACTCACGTGGGCCGGCGTGGTGGGCGGCGGTGACGTCACGAACTCTCCTGTACGCAAAGGGAATCGCCGGAGCGTACCGGTGCGCGCGGACACCCCGCGCCGGTCGGCCCGGCGCGAGCCCGCGCCGGGCCCCCGCCGCGGGCGTTACCCGCGTTCGGGCTCGGGGCCGCCGTCGCGCAGGGCCGGGACGCGGCTCGGGCGGCGGCGTTCCTGGGCTTCGAGCAGGGGGAGGGTGCGCATCGGGACGACCTCGGACAGCACGATCACGCTGGTGGAGCGGACCACCTCCGGGATGCGGTTGATGTCGATCAGGATGTGCTGGAGGTCCTGGTTGGAGGTGGCGGCGATGCGGCAGTGGACGTCGCCGATGCCGGTGGTGCCGTACGCCTCCAGGACCTGGGGGACCGCCGCGAGGGCGGTCGCGACGCCGGACAGGCCGCCCTGGGCGATCTCCAGCGTGACGAAGGCCAACACCGGGTAGCCGGCCGCGACCAGGTCGACCTCCGGGCCGTAGCCGGTGATCACCCCGGCCGTCTCCATCCGCTCCAGCCGCGCCTGGACGGTCGCCCGGGAAACCCCGATCAACCGGGACAACTCCAACATGCCCGCGCGGGGGTGCTGCCGGCCCGCCCGGATGAGACGCACGTCCAGTTCGTCGAGTGTGATGCGCGGATTCTGAAGATCATCTCGCATGTGCCCGCCTCACCTAGGCAATCTGTACAGGTCCCGTGTCTGATGTTGTCAGATGTTGCAGTCGGAGGTGTACTTCGAGCATCCGTTCCTTTCCGAGGGGATCGCGCGTCATGAGCACCTCCACCACCCTTGAAGACACCGACGCCCTCGTCGGCGCCGTCGAGCACGACCCTGCGGGAGACGTCTTCCCGGTCGTCGCGATGGACCATGTCCGTTTCTTCGTCGGCAACGCCAAGCAGGCCGCGCACTACTATTCGTCGGCATTCGGCATGACCTGTGTCGCCTATCGCGGACCCGAGACCGGGTGTCGCGACGTCGCCGAGTACGTGCTCGTGTCCGGCAAGGCCCGTTTCCGCATCACCGGCGAGGTTCACGCCGGCACCGAGGTCGGCGCCGCGACCGCCGCCCACGGTGACGGCGTCAGCGACCTCGCGATCGAGGTCCCCGACGTCGACAAGGCCGTCGCCTACGCCCGTGAGCACGGCGCGACCATCCTGGTCGAGCCGCACGACGACACCGACGAGCACGGCACCGTGCGCAGCGCCGTCCTGGCCACGTACGGCGAGACCCGGCACACGCTGGTGGACCGGTCCGACTACAAGGGCCCGTTCCTGCCCGGCTTCGTCGCCGCCGAGCCGCTCTTCCGCGCCAAGCCGGCCGAGCACCCCAAGCGCTACTTCCAGGCGATCGACCACTGCGTCGGCAACGTCGAGCTCGGCCACATGGACGAGTGGGTGGGCTTCTACAACCGCGTCATGGGCTTCACCAACATGAAGGAGTTCGTCGGCGACGACATCGCCACCGAATACTCCGCGCTCATGTCGAAGGTCGTCACCAGCGGCAACCACCGGGTGAAGTTCCCGCTCAACGAGCCGGCCGTCAGCCGCAAGAAGTCGCAGATCGACGAGTACCTCGAGTTCTACGGCGGCCCGGGCGTGCAGCACATCGCGCTCGCGACCGGCGATATCGTCGCCTCCGTGCGCGCGATGACCGAGATGGGCGTCGAGTTCCTGGCCACCCCGGACAGCTACTACGACACCCTCGGGGAATGGGCCGGCGAGACCCGGGTACCGGTCGAGACGTTGCGCGAGCTGCGCATCCTGGTCGACCGCGACGAGGACGGGTATCTGTTGCAGATCTTCACCAAGCCCGTCCAGGACCGGCCGACCGTGTTCTTCGAGCTGATCGAGCGGCACGGTTCGCTCGGCTTCGGCAAGGGGAACTTCAAGGCCTTGTTCGAGGCCATCGAGCGCGAGCAGGAGCGGCGCGGCAACCTGTAGGCCGCGGCGGACCTGTAGGACGCGGGAAGCAGACGGAGGAGTCGGGCAGTCATGGCGTACTACCGCACCGTGGGCGACGTGCCGCCGAAGCGGCACACCCAGCATCGCCGCCCGGACGGCGGCCTGTACTACGAGGAGCTGATGGGCGAGGAGGGCTTCACCTCCGACTCCTCCCTGCTCTACCACCGCGCGATCCCGTCGGCCATCGCCGACGCGAGCGTGTGGGAACTGCCCGACCAGACGATCACCGCCAACCACCCGCTCAAGCCGCGGCACCTGAAGCTGCACGAGCTGTTCGCCGACAACGAGTGGAAGGCCGCCGACGTGGTGACCGGCCGCCGGCTCGTGCTCGGCAACGCCGACGTACGGATCGCCTACGTCGTCGCGGGCAGCCCCTCCCCGCTGTACCGCAACGCGCTCGGCGACGAATGCGTGTACGTCGAGTCCGGCACCGGCACGGTCGAGACCGTGTTCGGCGCGCTCACCGTCGGCGCCGGCGACTACGTGATCCTGCCGCGGGCCACCACCCACCGGTGGGTGCCCGGCGGCGACGAGCCGCTGCGCGCCTACTGCATCGAGGCCAACAGCCACATCACGCCCGCCAAGCGCTACCTCTCCCGGTTCGGCCAGCTGCTCGAACACGCGCCGTTCTGCGAACGCGACCTGTGCGGGCCGGTCCAGCCGCACCTCGCCGACGGCACCGACGTCGAGGTCCTGGTCAAGCACCGCGGCCTCGGCGGCGAGATCGCCGGCACCCGCTACGTGTACCCGACCCACCCGTTCGACGTGGTCGGCTGGGACGGCTGCCTGTACCCGTACGTGTTCAACATCTCCGACTTCGAACCCATCACCGGGCGGATCCACCAGCCGCCGCCCGCGCACCAGGTGTTCGAGGGCAACGGCTTCGTGATCTGCAACTTCGTGCCGCGCAAGGTGGACTACCACCCGCTGTCGATCCCGGTGCCGTACTACCACTCCAACGTCGACTCCGACGAGGTCATGTTCTACTGCGGCGGGGACTACGCGGCCCGCAAGGGCTCCGGGATCGGGCAGGGCTCGATCTCGCTGCATCCGGGCGGACACGCGCACGGGCCGCAGCCGGGGGCGTACGAACGCAGCATCGGGGTCGAGTTCTTCGACGAACTCGCCGTCATGGTGGACACGTTCCGCCCACTCGGTGTCGGCGAGGGCGGCCTCGCGAGCGAGGACCCGGGCTACGCGTGGACCTGGGCCGGAAAGGCGCGGCGCACATGAGCGAACGCGCCGACACCACCGAACAGGCCCTGCACGTGCCCCTGTTCACCGGACTGTGGGACGACGCCGCGCTCTTCCCGCCCGGCAACGCGCCGATGGCCGAGGCCGTGCCCGCGCACCGGCTGTACCGCACCGAGTGGTTCGCCGAGTTCGTGCGCTACTTCCTGGTCGGCGCGGGCCACGTGGACGACCTGGTCGGCCTGGCCGACCCCGAGGCGCCGCTGCGGGTCGTCCTCGTGGCACCCGGCGGGCCCACGACGGTCGGATCGGGCGTGCGCACGATCATGGACACCTTCGGGTTGCTCCTGGAGGGCATCGAAGTCGCCGGCGACGGCGAGATCGGCAAAGCGGTGGCCGTGCTGCACGAGCACCTGCCGGAGATGACAGCGGGTTACGTCGAGGTCCTCAAGGGCGCGGGCCTCGACGCCGACCTGGACAATCTCGCCGGCACGTACGGGCGGCCGAAGTTCCGCACCGGCGGCACTGCCGCGCACGCGTTCCCGGACGAGGCGGAACTCGCCGCGTTCGTGCACGGGTGCCGGATCCGCGAATTGCCGTTCAAGGTCACGGCCGGGCTGCACAACGCCGTGCGGCACACCGACCCGACCACGGGCTTCGAGCACCACGGGTACCTCAACCTGATGCTCGCGACCCACCACGCCGTCGCCGGCGCCGACCCCGACGCGCTCGCGGACGTGCTCGCGATCCGAGACAGCGCCGAACTCGCCCGGATGACCCACCGGTTGACCCTGCAACAGCGCACCCGCCTGCGTGGCTACCTGACGTCGTACGGGACGTGCAGCGTCGCCGAACCGCTCCAGGACGCGCTCACCCTCGGCCTGCTCACCGAACCTTCCCGGCCACAGGGATCGGACGAATCCCCCCTGACATCGGGACCGGGACCGGATTCGGGGCCCGAATCGGGGCCGGAATCGGGACCGGACCCCGAACCGAACGAACCTTCTCCGCCACGGGGATCGAACCTTGGAGCCTGACGTCATGCCCACCACCTGGGTTCCGCTGCCGGTCGACACGGCGTACGGCATCGACAACCTGCCCTACGGCGTCTTCACCACCGCCGGCGAGCCGGATCGGCCACGGGTCGGCGTCGCGATCGGCGAGTACGTCCTGGACGCCGGCGCGGCGGCGCACGCCGTGGGCGCGCCGGCCGACGTCCTGGACGCGCCGAGCCTGACCGAGCTGATGGCGGCCGGCCGGGCGACCTGGACGGCGGTCCGCGCCTCGCTCACCGCGTGGTTGACCGATCCCGACCTGCGGGCGAGCGTCGAGCCGCACCTGATTCCCCGTCAGGACGCGGTCCTGCGGCTGCCGTTCGAGGTAGCGGACTACGTCGACTTCTATGCGTCCGAGCACCACGCGACCAATCTGGGGAAGATCTTCCGGCCGGGGACGGCCCCCCTGAGCCCGAACTGGAAGCACCTGCCCATCGGTTACCACGGCCGCTCGGGCACGGTCGTGGTGTCGCACACGCCCATCGTCCGGCCCAGTGGCCAGCGCAAGGCGCCGACCGACGACGTCCCGTCGTTCGGGCCCTCGCGTCGGCTCGACATCGAGGCCGAGGTCGGCTTCGTGGTCGGCGCGGGCTCCGAACTCGGTACCCCCGTCGCGCTCGATGCCTTCGCCGAGCACGTGTTCGGCGTCTGCCTGCTCAACGACTGGTCCGCCCGCGACATCCAGGCGTGGGAGTACGTTCCGCTCGGCCCGTTCCTCGGCAAGTCGTTCGCGACCTCCGTATCGCCGTGGATCGTGCCCCTCGAAGCACTCGGCGTCGCGCGCGTGGCACCCCCCGCGCGCGACGTCGAGCCACTGCCCTATCTCGACGACCGCGACGGGGAACCGTGGGGCCTGGACCTGGCCCTCGAAGTCCGGCTCAACGGCCACGTCATCTCGCGGCCGCCGTTCTCGGCGATGTACTGGACCGCCGCCCAGCAGCTCGCGCACATGACCGTCAACGGCGCCTCGCTGCGCCCCGGCGACCTGTTCGCGTCCGGCACGGTCAGCGGCCCGGAGGTCGGCGAGCGCGGCGCGCTGATCGAGATCACCTGGAACGGGGAGAACCCGCTCAAGCTCCCGGACGGGTCCACGAGGACCTATCTGGAGGACGGCGACGAGGTCACGATCACCGCTACCGCTCCCGGCCCGAACGGTACTCGTATCGGGTTCGGTGAGGTAAGCGGGCGAATCGTGTCGGCTCGCTGACCTGATGCCGGCTCCCGCAACTTGCGGGAGCCGGCACATCGCGTTTGCACGCGCGTGCCAACCGAGGGCTGCCGCCGCGTGTTCCGAGCGGATCAGTTCCAGGAGACGCCCGTCCGCGCCGACCCCTGCGGCCAGGACGCGCAGCAGAGTAGCCACGCGTGCGAGCGGTCAGACCGCCCGGTGTTCGCCGCTCCGGTCGTAGTAGCCGGGGCCGGCCACCAGAGCGGTGCGGAAGTACGGGCCTTCGCCGACCACGTCGTCGTCGTCGGCGTGCCCGGGCAGGAACGGCTGCCACAGGGCCACCAACAGCTCCGGGGCCACCACCGACGCGCCCTCGGTCTCCACCCGGATGGGTGTCAGTTCACCGAGCAGTCGGGTGACGTCGGCGACCGGAGTGCCGAAGACGTCGATGCCCAGGCACAACACCGTATCCGCGAAATCGTCCTCGGACCGGTGCAGCTCGATGGCCTCGACGAGGCCGTCCTTGTCGCTCACCACATGAATCGAGAGGTCCGTTCCGAAGTGGGCGAACCCACGGGTGCGTCCCGACAGATCTCCTCCGAGTTCGCGCAGAGCCGCCTCTGCCTCGTCCATGGACATGCCGATCTTGATCGGCCCTACGCCGTACGGCGGATCCAACTCAATCTGCACGTGATCTCCCTCGCCTCGAACTTCCGAGTATGACGCACCGTCATCGGGCGTCTTCGCACCCGGTTCCCGGTTTGCGGCCGAAGATCGTGTGGCGGGTCTCTTTTTGGGCGGCTTCGCCGCCGGCTCCCGAAGCACCACTTTTTCTCTCCCCCACTGCGCTCCTCCGAGAAAAAGTGGCACTCCGCTCGCACGTCGCTGTCCCTCCGCAAGCTCCGGGCCATCGACGTCGTGAAAAGCACAGGCAGCGGCCTCCGGCCGCTCTCCTCGCCGCGCTCGTCGATCACGAGCCCGACCCGGTTTGTGGGCGCTGACGCGCCAAACCGCGGCCCCATTCGGCGGCCCAGGCTCGGCCCGTGCCGCGAACCGCAGCCGACCCACCTGATCTCTCGCGGCCCAGCCAGGTGGAAATCCAATGCAATGGGTAGTGGTGGCCGGGCCACCCCTGCTCTCTGGCGGGGGGTGGCCCGGGCCGGTTGGTTGATGCTCAGGGCCCGACGCCGTCAGGCCGCGTGTGAGCCGTTGTGGAGGCTGTAGTGGCGGCCCGTGAAGCGGGAGCGGAGCATGCGGTCGTGTGAGACGACGACCAGGGCGCCCTCGTAGGAGGCCAAGGCCGCCTCCAGTTCCTCGGCCAGGCCGGGGGAGAGGTGGTTGGTCGGCTCGTCCAGGAGCATCAGGTCGCTGCGGCGGACCACGAGGCGGGCGATCGCCAGGCGGCGCCGTTGGCCCGCCGACAACGCGCCCAGGGGCAGTGCGAGGTCGTCGGCCCGGAACAGGCCGAGGTCGAGCAGTCGCGCACGGTGTTCCTCCTCGTTGCCGGGCAGGCCGCGGCCGAACTCGGCGAGGACCGTGCGGCGCGGCGCGGTCACCGGGACCTCCTGTGGCAGCCACGCCACCCGGGTCGGCCGGGTCACCTCGCCCCGATCCGGTGTCAGGTCCCCGGCCAGGACCCGCAGCAGCGTGGACTTGCCCGCTCCGTTGTGACCGGTCACCAGCAACCGTTCCCCGCGTGCGATCGCCAACCCGTCGATCCGCAGCCGATCGCCGACCGCGACGTCGTGCAGCGCCGCCACCGGACCGGGCGGATGCGCGTCCGAGTCGGTCGCGGCCACGTGCACCGCGAACCGCAGCGGATCCGGTGGCCGCGGCACCGCGTCGGCGTCGAGCCGGCGCAGCCGCTCGTTCGCGTTGCGGACCCGGCTCGACAACTGGCGCGATACCGAGCGCTGATGGCGCTGCCCGTCCTTGCCCGCCTCCGAACGACCGCTGCCGGCGAGCGCCGCCGCGCCGACCTCGGCCAGGTCGTGCTGTCGGCCCACCTCCGCGGCCCAGTCGCGGTAGGCGTCCTCCCAGCGGGCCCGAGCCGCCGCCCGGGCGCGGCGGTAGCCCGGATAGCCGTCGCCGTGCCGCGTCACGGTGTGCCGGTCGGCGTCCACCTCGACGAGCGTGGTCGCCACCCGCTCCAGGAACAGCCGGTCGTGGGTGACCACGACGAGCGTGCCCCGGTGCGTGCGCAGCCGCTCCTCCAACCAGGTCAGCGAACCGTCGTCGAGGTGGTTGGTGGGTTCGTCGAGCAGCAACAGCTCGGGCGACGCGGCCAGCACGCAGGCGAGCCGCAGCCGTGCCTGCTCGCCGCCGGACAGCGTGCCCAGGACACGGTCGCGGCCCAGGTCCGCCAGGCCGAGGCCGTGGAAGGCCGCGTCGAGCCGCGCGTCGGCGCCGTACCCGTCCCGCGCCTCGAACGCGTCGGTCAGCGTGCCGTAGGCGTCCAACAGCTCCGCGAGCGCGTCCGCCGCGAGCCCCGGCTCGGCCATCGCCGCCTCGGTGGCGCGCATCCGCGCCTCCAGGTCGCGCAGCTCCGCGAGCGCGTCGTCGACGGCCTCCTGAACGGTGGCGTCCTGCGGGAGTTCGGCGAGCTGGGCCAGATAGCCGATCCCGCCGACCACGCGCACGAGCACGTCGCCCCCGTCGGGTGCTTCCACACCCGCGATCACCCGCAGCAACGTGGACTTGCCGGACCCGTTCTCGCCGACGACGCAGACCCGCTCGCCGACCCCGACCCGCAGATCGACGCCATCGAGCACCACCCGCCCGGGATGGGCACGGGTCACGTCCCGAAGGACCAATTGCGAGGTTTTTTCGGAAGATGAAGAAATGTGAGTACGCATGAGCGCGTGTTCCTGCCCGGTGTCGAAAGCCGAAGGATTCACCGAGGGAAGGCAGGACGAGAACGCCCATGGCGGGCGGTCACTGCCTCCGGGGCAGGACTACAGGTAGAAGACGTACCACGCGTACATGATCCAACCGTAACAGCGCCTCGCCCGAGGCCCCGAACGATTTTTCCGCAACCCCGAAGCCGGAGCCGACAAGAAATCAGCCCGTCCGGCGCTTGAGGACAAGCAGGCCGCAGGCCGGCCACCCCGCCGCAGGGCCCGCCCATCCCCGCACGGCATGTGCCTAGCGAGGCGTCCCGAACACCTGCGTCCACGACGTTCCGTACGTCCCGCCCGTCACGTAGCCGACGCCGATCTCGGTGAACTCCGGGGTCAGGATGTTCTTGCGATGTCCGGGGCTGTCCATCCACCCCTGCACCACCTCGGCCGGCGTCCGCTGGCCGCACGCGATGTTCTCGCCTATGCGGCTGTACAGATAACCCGACGCGATCGCTCGGTCCCACGGCTCGCGGCCGTCCGGGTCGGTGTGCGAGAAGAACGCCCGGGTGATCATGTCCGCGCTGAACGCCTGTGCGCACACGGTCAGTTGCGGTTGCGGGGTGAGCGGACGCAGTCCATGGTGGGCCCGCTCGACGTTGGTCAGGTCGACCACGCCGCGTTGGAACTCGGAGAGGCCGGAGGGGGTTTGGGTCTCCTCCTCGACCTCGACGCCGAAGTCCCGCGCGATGCCCGCGAGCCCGTCCGCGTAGCCCTGCCCGAGCGCGCGCACCTTCCAGCCCCCGCCGCGCCGGTAGATCTCGGCCAACAGCAGCACCGCCTCGGTGCGCGGACGCGGCGGGGTGAACCGCGCGAGGAGTGTGCCGCCGTCGCCGGTGAGCGTCATCGCCGCCGGCGGCAACTCGCCCAGCGTGTGCGTCGTGTCGGCCGGGCTGATCACGACCGTCACGCGCGTGGCCCCCGCCCGCAAGGCGGCCGGATCCACGGTGACCGTGTCGCCGCCGAGCCGGACACCCGGCGCGGTGAGCTGGTTGAAGAACACGAAGTCCGCGTCGCCGGACACCCGCCGGTCGTCACCGGTGATCAACGCCGAGATGTCGAACGGGCCGGGCACGCGCACGCGCACGACGCCGCCCGGCAAGGATTGGTTCGCGCCGGGCGGCAGTTCGTTCATGGGCTCGGATTCTAACGAGGGATCAGGCTTCGGTGACCCGGCCGTCCGCCACCTGGATTCGCCGGGTGGTACGCACCGCGTCCAGCATGCGGCGGTCGTGGGTGACCAGGAGCAGGGTGCCCTCGTACGACTCCAGCGCCGCCTCCAACTGCTCGATCGCGGGCAGGTCCAGGTGGTTCGTCGGCTCGTCCAGGACGAGCAGGTTGACCCCCTCGGCCTGGAGCAGCGCGAGCGCCGCGCGGGTGCGCTCGCCCGGGGACAGCGTGCCCGCGGGGCGCAGCACGTGCGCGGCCTTGAGCCCGAACTTCGCCAGCAGCGTGCGCACGTCCGCCGGCAGCAGGTCCGGGACCACCGCGCAGAACGCCTCCAGGAGCGGCTGGTCGCCCAGGAAGAGCCCACGCGCCTGGTCCACCTCGCCCACCACGACGCCCGAGCCGAGCGCGCCTCGACCCGCCGTCAACTCGGCCCGCCCCAGCAGCGCCGCGAGCAGCGTGGACTTGCCCGCGCCGTTCGCGCCGGTGATCGCGACCCGATCCGCCCAGTCGATCTGTAGCGTCACCGGCCCCAGCGTGAACCCGCCGCGCTCGACCACCGCGCCGTTCAGCGTCGCCACCACCGCGCCCGCACGGGGGGCGGCGGCGATCTCCATCCGCAGCTCCCACTCCTTGCGGGGCTCCTCGACCACGTCCAGGCGCTCGATCATCCGCTCGGTCTGCCGAGCCTTGGACGCCTGCTTCTCGCTCGCCTCCGACCGCGTCTTGCGGCTGATCTTGTCGTTGTCGGTCGACTTGCGGCGCGCGTTGCGGGTGCCCTTGTCCATCCACCCGCGCTGCATCCGGGCCCGGGCCTCCAGGTCACCGCGCTTGTCCGCGTACTCGTCGAAGTCCTCGCGCGCGTGCCGGCGGGCCACCTCACGCTCGGTCAGGTACGCGTCGTAGCCGCCGCCGTAGCTGCGGATCTGCTGCTGGACCAGGTCCAGCTCGACCACGCGGTCCACCGTGCGGGTCAGGAACTCGCGGTCGTGGCTGATCACCACCGTGCCCGCGCGCAGGCCGGTGACGAACTTCTCCAGCCGGTCGAGCCCGTCCAGGTCGAGGTCGTTGGTCGGCTCGTCGAGCAGGAACACGTCGTAGCGGCTCAGCAGCAGCGACATCAGACCCGCGCGGGCGGCCTGGCCGCCGGACAGCGCGGTCATCTCGCGGTCGAGGTCCACCGCCAGGCCCAGGTCGGCCGCGACCTCCTCGGCGCGCTCCTCCAGGTCGGCGCCGCCCAGGTCCAGCCAGCGGTCGAGGGCGACGCTGTACTCGTCGTCGGCGCCCGCGCGGCCCTCGACCAGGCCCTCGGTCGCAGTGTCGAGCGCGGCCTGCGCGGCGGCGACGCCGGTGCGGCGGGCCAGGAACGCCCGTACCGTCTCGCCCGGCCGGCGCTCGGGCTCCTGCGGCAGGTGGCCCACCGACGCGGTCGGCGGGCTCAGCTGCACGGTCCCCGCCTCCGGCGCGGCCAGGCCGGCGAGCAGCTTCAACAGGGTGGACTTGCCCGCGCCGTTCACTCCGACCAGACCCACGACGTCGCCGGGGGCGATGACGAGATCCAGTCCGGAGAACAGGACACGGTCACCGTGTCCGGCTGCAAGGTCTTTGACGACGATCGTGGCGCTCATGAGGGTAGGAATCCTATCGGCCGCTGCGAGGATGGCGGTGTCCGCGTACACACCCCCCGGAAGGACCATGCCATGACCGAGTCCCGACCCGAACCGTACGAGGCGCTGCCCGAGGACTGGGACCGCGCGGTCGCCATCGTCGCGCACCCCGACGACCTCGAGTACGGCGCCGCCGCGGCGATCGCGCGTTGGACACGGCAGGGCAAGCACATCACGTACGTCATGGTCACCAGCGGCGAGGCGGGCATCGACGGCATCGAACCGGACAAGTGTCGGCCGCTGCGCGAGGCCGAGCAGATCGAGTCGGCGCGGATCGTCGGCGTGGACAGCGTCGAGTTCCTCGGCTACCCGGACGGCGTGATCGAGTACGGCCTCCCGCTGCGCCGCGACCTGTCGCGCGTGGTCCGCCGACACCGGCCCGACATCGTGATCACCGGCAACTTCCGGGACACCTGGGGCGGCGTCGCGCTCAACCAGGCCGACCACATCGCGGTCGGCCGGGCGGTCGTGGACGCGGTGCGCGACGCGGGCAACCGGTGGGTCTTCCACGAGCTGATCGCGGAGGGCCACCAGCCTTGGGGCGGCGTGCGCGCGGTGTGGGCGGGCGGCTCGCCGGACTCGCGGCACGCGGTCGACACCACCGAGGACTTCGCGAAGGGCGTCGCGTCGCTCGAGGCGCACGCGGCCTACCTCGCGGGCCTGGGCGACGGGCAGATGGGCAACGCGGCGGAGTTCCTGGAGGGCATGGCGCGCGCGTCCGGCACCCGGCTCGGCACCCGTTTCGCGGCGGCGTTCGAAGTCTTTCCGATGGGATGACCCGGGGATGACCTTGAGGTGACGCCGGCCCGACGAGCGCTCAGTACGCTGCCCCGATGAGCCATAGCCAGCAGACTCGCCGTGCCCGTGCCCTCGCCGTCCTCGCGGTGGGGGCACTGGCCGGCGCCGGCCTGAGCGGGTGCGGCTCCGGCGCCGACGAACTGGTCCAGTCCTCGAAGCGGGTGAACATCGAGCGGTTCCGCGAGGCGGTCAAGCCGATCGGGGACAACGGCACGCGGTGCCCGCTGCCGTTCGACGTCGCGGCGGCGTCCGCGCGGGCCCACATCGAGGGAGCCGTCCGACCCGGCGAGCCGGCCGCGTCCGGCGCCGAGGGCTGGTCCGACGACGACGCGGCGGCCCGGGACCCGTACTCGAATCTGACCCCGATTCAGCGGGTCAACGGCGTCGAGGTCACCTGCTCCTACGTGGTCGGCACGGCCGAGATCGACGTGGACACGTGGACCTCGCTGCGCGGCCATCCGCTCAACGCGGCGCTGCCGCTGATCCAGAGAAACGCCGGTGTCGCGTCGTCGGCAGTGGGCCCGTTCGCCGAAAAGATGGCGACGATCGCGCCGCTGCGGGTCGTCCCGGTCGGCGACGGGCAGGTCGCCGCCATCCGGCTGAACGTGGACGGCCCGGGCGAGGCCGCCCTGTTCGTCTCCGCCAAGACCCTGACCCCCACTCAGGTGACAGACCTCACAACCGCGCTCGCGACCCAACTCGACTGACTCGACACCGGGCGAAGCCAAAACGCGAACCGTCCCACCCACCCGACCAAGCCAAAAGCGCCTGGCCGGGCGACCCACCCATCCCGCCAAGCCAAAAGCGCCGACCGGGCCAATTCCCCAGCCCGGCCGGCGTTTGAGGCCACCTCGGCCGAAGGCCGGGTCACATCAAGCCCGGCCGGCGTTTGAGGCCGAAGCGGTCCGCGGGCCGCCCACTCCGGCCGGTCCGGCGCGTGAGGACAACGCAGCCCGGCCGGCGTTTGAGGCCACCTCGGCCGAAGGCCGGGTCACATCAAGCCCGGCCGGCGTTTGAGGCCGAAGCGGTCCGCGGGCCGCCCACCCCAGCCCGTCCGGCGCTTGAGGACAACCCAGCCCATCCGGCACGTGAGGACCCCACCACCAACTACCCGACCGCAGCCACCGCCCCCGCAAACTCATGCACGCGCAGCACCGCATCGGCAACCAACCCGACCGTCCCCTCATCCATATGCGACCACAGCGGAAGCGTCAGCACCCGCGCCGACACATCGTCCGTGACCGGCAACTCCCGCGCCGGCAAATGCGCGTAGGCCTTCTGCCGATGCACCGGCGGATAAAAGTAGCGGCGCGAGTCGATCCCCTCGGCCTTGAGCGCCGCGGCCAACGTGGGGACGTCGAGGCCGAACGCGTCCGGCTCGACGATCAGGGTCAGGTCCTTCCACGTGGACACGTCCCCCTCGGCCAGGGCCGGCAACCGCAGGCCCGGTACGCCGCGCACCGCGTCCGCGAACACTCCCACCAGGTGCGAGCGGGTCGCGACCCGCTCCGACAGGCCCTTGAGCGAGGCCAACGCGAGTGCCGCGTGCAGCTCCGACATCCGCGCGTTCAGCCCCGGGAACACGCAGTCGTAGTCGCCCGGATTGCCGTAGCCGCGACCCAACCGGCACGCCTGCGCGAGCCCCTCGTCCCGGGTCGCGATCAACCCGCCCTCGCCCGCCACGACCACCTTCGTCGGGCTCAGCGAGAACACCTCCGCCGCACCGAACCCGCCGATCGGCGTCCCCGCGCGCCGGCTGCCCAACGCGTGCGCCGCGTCGTACACCAGCGGCACCCCCGCGTCGTCCGCGACCTTCGCGAGGTCCTCGACCCGACACGGCGTCCCGTACACGTGCGTCGCCATCAACACCGACGCGGACGACTCGGCCAGCAGCGCGGCCGCGTCGTCCGGGTCGAGGGTCAGCGTGTCCGGATCCATCTCCGCGAACACCGGTGTCGCACCCGCCCAATGCGCGGCGTGCGCCGTGGCCGAGAAGGTGAACCCCGGCATCGCCACCGAGCCGCGCGCGCCCAGCGCCTGCAACGCGAGCATCAGGCCGCTCGTGCAGTTCGACACCGCCACCACGTACGGCACCTCCAACCGCGCCGCCACGGCCTCCTCCAACTCGCGCACGGTGGATCCGTCGGTCAACTGACCGCTGGTCAGGATCCGGTCGAGCCGTCGCGCCAACTCGTCCCGCTCGGGCACCTTCAGGCGCGTCAGCGGCAGGCCCTCCGCGAACACCGCATCCCCACCGAGCACCGCCGGCTTGCCGGTCACCGCCATATCGCTTCCCCCCTGGGATTCCCGGGACTTCCCGGACTGGTCGAACTAGCCGCCCCCACCCCGGAGTCGGCCGCGACGGCCGGCGTGTGCCGGCTCGTCGTCCGTCGCCGTCTCCGCTCCGAACTCCCGCCCTTCTCGGTCTCGGTCCGATCCGGCTTCGACACCGCGAGCAACACCAGCACGAACGGGAACACCTGGACCCGCTCGCGGGTGAGGATGCCGAAGTTGCGGATGTTCGCGAACGCGAGTGCGAACACCAGCGTGTAGACAATTACGAAGGCCACGTAGGGTCTTCGGATCAGTAACCCCGGGATGCGTTTCAACCGGGGCAGCGCGACCACGAACAGGCCCATCAGCACGACGCCTTCCAGCGACGCCACCAGGGCCTGGATGTTGTGCGCCTCGAACGGGAACGGCCGGAACAGCACCGTCACCAACGACTGTGGCAACGCGGCCGGCGAGATCGACAACGCCGCCGAATCGTCCACCGCCTGCGCCGAACCGCCCTGCGCGGTCTGGGTCTGGGTCTTGGCGATCACCTGATTGGCCTGCGCGGCCCCGATGCCCGGCGTCCCGAAGAACTGGCCCACCTGCTGGAGCGCGAGCACACACCCCACGCCGAGCACGACGATGCCGAACGCCGCCCGCAACGGACCCAGCGCGGACGCCTGTTGCGGCCGGTTGCGGAGCAGGTACCCCACCACCAGACCGCACAGCAGCAGCACGGTCACATGTGGACGCACCATCGTGGTGCCGACCGCGCCCAGGATCAGGAACACGAACGCCCCGCGCCGGCGCACCAACAACAGCGCCACGCCATAGGCCGACAGCCCCAGCGTGAACATCATCCAGGTGTCCTTGCCGATCCCGGACGGCCAGAACAGCAGCGACGGCAGGAAGAACAGCAGCTTGCCGTATCGGCGCCGATCGCCGTCCGGGTAGGCCACGTTGAACGAGCGCCAGAACAGGTACAGGCCCCAGAACCCCAGCCACGAGTAGACCAGGTAGCCCGCGAGCAGCGACTGCCCGACGATCGCGTACACGACACCGGTCACGATCATGATGAAGCCGGTGCCGATCACCTTGCGACCGATGTCCACGGTGAAGTCGCCGTCGCGAAAGTGCGGCGCGATCGCGCGGCCGACCAGGTCGTAGGTCGCCGCGTCCGCGCGCCCCTCGTACAGGATGAACGACATCCAGTAGCGCGCGAAGCACGCGAGCAGCTTCGCGACCAGCGCGCCGATCACGAGCCGGCGCACCCACGGCGGCTCGTCCCGGGAGAACCGCGACAGCAGCGGCACGCTGATCGTCAACAGCAGCGGGAACACGATCAACGCGCCCCAGATGTCGTATGGGCGATACTCCATCGCCCACGCGAACACCGATACGTACACACCCACCGCGGTGAGCGCGAGCAACGAACCCCACGGCAGCCGCATCGGAGGCATCCACCGGGTATACGGCGTGAGACGGGACGACAACGGAACTCCTTGCAGGGACGGGGAACCGGTGCGGCGTCGAGCGGCGGTGGCGCCGACGCGGGGTCGATCCGACGCGCGGCGCGCGGCCGGCGGACCTCGCGACTAGAAGACCTCCAAGTCCCCCAGGGAGAGTTGCCACGACCGCAGGTCGTGGACGTCGATCGGGTGCGGGTGCACGGTCCTGGCGACCAGGAGCATGCCGGTGCGCGGCGGCGTGGCGTATCCCGCGTAGCGGGCCGCGCGGGCCGCCTCGGAACCGCGCGCGAGATGCGTCGCGACGTGGTCGCAGCCGGACATCGCGACCCCGGAGAACAACTTGCGCGCGGTGTCCCGATCGCCCGGACGCACCACCATCTGCGACAGCGTGAACTCGACCAGCGGCCCGCGCAGGCGCGGCCGGCCGAAGACCACACCGGTCAACTCGCCGTTCTTGTAGGACGCCACCACCCGGTAGTCCAGGCCCGGCGCGTCGCCGTAGCGCCAGCGCAGGAAGTCGCCGCTGAGCGCGGTCCGCAGCTTGTCGTGGCCGATCGCCGCGTCGCCCGCGTCCGCCTCGGCGACCAGCTCGTCGAAGCCCACCGCGGCGGCCGGGTCCGAGAAGAACTGACGAGCCGTCGGAAAGCGGCAGCGCGCGGCCGGATCGATCGAGTTCCAGGTCTGCGAGGTACCCGTCAGGTCGCCGGTGGCGCGCAACTCCTTGAGCCCGCGCGCGAACGCGATCGGCCGGATCGGGTGCAGCGAGATCGGTACCTTCCCGACCTCGTGCCAGCCCATCTTCAGATAGCCCGGCAGGCTGTTGCCGTTCGGGGTGTTGAACACCAGCGAGGTGTCCGCCTCGATCCGGTCGAGCAGCTCCGTCGTCAACCGGCGGAACAGCCCGCGCCCCTGTACGTCCGGATGGGTCGCGGTGTCCACCGCGCGCACCGCCCGGATCACCTCGCCGCCGAGCACGAACTCCCAGCGCAGGAACAGCCGCACCGCGACCACCCGGCCGTCCGCCTCGGCGACCAGGCCGGGGCTGGCGCCGAACGGATTGTCCCGATGCTTCCACCGGAAGAACTCCGGAGTGCGTTCACCGGTCGGCCCGCCCGACAGCGCGTCCTCCAGCAGCGACAACACCCGGGGCTCGTCGTGCTTGCCCAACTCCCGGACGGTGAAAGGCGAATTCCCGACCTCTGGCCCGCTCACCGCGACTCCTCCAGCACTCTCGCGTACACGTCCTCGATCCGTCGCTGCGCGCCCGCGACGTCGAACTCGTCCGAGCGCTTGCGGGCGGCATCCCCGCACGCGCGCCGCTGCGCCGGGTCGGTCGCGAAGTCCAGCAACGCGGCGGCGAACGCCGCCGGGTCGCCGGCCGGCACGACCGTGCCCTCGATCCCGTCCGTGACGATCTCCGGCATCCCGCCCACGGCGGTCACCACCGACGGCAGGCCGACCGTCATCGCCTCCATCAACGAGACGGGCAGCCCCTCCTGACGTGAACTCAACGCGAACACGTCGAACGCCGACAGCAGCGCCGGCACATCGCCGCGCGAACCCGCGAACACCACACCACCCTTGAGATCCGGCCGCCTCGCCCGCTCGCGCAGGGTCGCCTCCAACGGACCCGAGCCGATCAGCACCAGAACCGCCCCCGGCTGCCGGGCACGCAACAGCGCGTGCGCCGCCAGCAGACCCAACTGGTCCTTCTTCGGCGTGAAGTTCGCGACCGAGCCGACCGTGAACGCCTCCTGGTCCAGATCGAGCGCGTGCCGGGCCCGCTCACGGGCACCCGGACCCGCGAACGCGTCGCCCAGGTCCGGGCCGTGGTGGATCACCGTCGGCGTCACCCCGCGCCGCAGCCGGGCCCGGTCGATGCTGCCGGCCACCGCCGTCGACACCGCGATCACACCGCTGTTGCGACGGTACGTCCACGCGTTGGCGATCCGGGTCGGTCGCCGATAGCGCGGCCACATGTTGTGCTCGGTGTGCACGATCGGTACGCCGCGCGAGAGTATCCGCGCCGCCACCGCCGGAATCGGCATGTGCGTATGGATCAGGCCGTAGTCGCCCCCGCGCAGCAGCGCGCGCAACCGCACCGGCCACGTCCGCCCACCGCCCAGGCAGTGCACCCGGATGCCGAGCGCGCGCAGCGTCGGCACCAGCGCGTCCTTCCACGGCAGCACGTAGGCCACCTCGACCTCGTAGCGCTCGTCGTCCAGGTGGCGGGCGCAGTTCACCAGCAACTGCTCGGCGCCACCACGCCCCAGACCCTTCGCGAGCCACAGGACTCGGACGCGGTCACCCATCAGCGTTCCTCCGAGCCGAGCTCCACGGTGGACCAGGTGTCGAAGTGCGGCCCGAGCCCGGCTCCGTCCGCGGCCCCGTTGCGCAGCGCCCGCTCCTGCGCGGACCGGATCCGGTAGCCCGGCGCGTCCGCGTCGCCGTCCGAAGCGGGCGACTCGGCGCGATGCGCGCCCTTGCCGTCCTCGGCCGACTCCCCTTCGCGCTCGGCCAGTTCGCCACGCTTGGCCCAACTCGGGGCGGGCCGCTCGGTGTCCTCGTCCGAGTCCCCGGCGGGGTCGTCGGAGCGGCCGCGCAGCACCAGACCCGCGACCGAACCCGAGCGGGCGGTCGGCACCCGCGGGCCGCGCTTGAGCCCGCCGCCCATCGACCGGGTCGGATCCACCCCAAGCAGCGTGACACCCGCGATCGGCACCCCGGTGCGGGTCAACAGCTCGCCCACGCGCGAGGCCTGATCGGCCGTCAGGTTGCCACTGCGGGCGACCACGAGCATCGCGTCGGCGTGCTGGACAAGGTCGTTGGTGTCGTTCGCGTACAACAGCGGCGCGCTGTCCACCAGGACCACGTCGGCGTGGTGGCGGGCCCGCTGCACGACCTCGCCCGCGCGCAGCAGCAGCGCCGCCGGGTACGCGGCCGGCGCCCCCGCGGTGATCAGCCGCACGTTCGGGATGTTTGTGCTGCGCACCACGTCCCCCAGATCGATCTCCTGCTCCGCGAGCAGCACCTCCGACATCCCCTTGCCCGGCTTGGCGCCGAGGTACAGGTGCGTGGCCGGATTGCGGAAGTCGCAGTCCAGGACCAGGACCGAACGGCCCGCCTCGGCGAGCGCCGCGGCCAGGTTGGCCACCGTGCTGGTACGCCCGTCACCCGGTCGGGGCGACACCACCAGGATCACCGGCGCCGGATCACTGACCCGACGAACCGGCATCGCGGTCACCCGGGTCTGCCGCGGATCCGCGCCCGCGAGCCGGTACGCCAGCCCGGGCGGGCCGGACAGCAGCAGCGCCGAACGCAGCGTGCGGTACGCCTCGGCGACCGGACTGTCCGGTCGACCCGAGACCAGGACCGCGTGTCCCGCCCGGTGCCGACGCGGCGCGCGCGGCACCTCGGCGATCACCGGGAGGCCGAACGCGTCCTCCAACTGGATTCGGCCGCGCAGCCGCACGTCCATGCGGTCCACCATCAGCGCCGCGATCAACCCGAGCGCGAGCCCGAGCGCCGCCGCCAGCGCGATCCGCAACGGCCGCGAGGTCGGCGCGAGGATGCTCGTGGACGAGTCCGGCGTGCTCTTGAGGCCGTCCATGACCTCGACCTTGGGGTCGTTGAGCGGATTCAGCAGCTCCTGCTGCTGCGCCACGAGCGTGGTGTACTGCCCGCGCTTCGCGTCGAACTCCGCCTGGAGCGTGGCCTTCTTGCCGATCGGGGCGTTGGTGGTGCTCTTCTCAAGACCGTCGATGTCGGCCTTGAGCTTGTCCAACTGCGGGGTCATGCTGTCGGCCTGGCCCTGCCGGGTCTTGCGCTGCGAGTCGCTGAACGCGGCCACGGTCTCCTGTGCCCACGCGGTGGCCAGATCCTCGGCCCCCTTGCGGGTCGGGGCCTTGCCGGCGATCGCCAGCAGCCCCAGATCGGGGTTCAGCTGCGACGTCACCTTCGACGCGAGCACCGCGGGATCGGGGTCGTTCAGCCGCTTGGCCACCCGCCGGGCGACCTCGCCGCCGTCCGACGTCCATAGCACGGGTGCGAGATTGAGCTCCTTCGCGGAGTTCGGCGCCGGCACCACGTTGACCGAGCTGGTCCACTGATTGCCGGTGCCCTTGGGGTCCGATGGGGTCAGGATCAGGCCCGCGAGCAGTCCGATCGCGAGACACGCGAGCACCAGCGGCCAACGGCGCTGGAGAACGGAGAAGTAGCTAGAGGTTTCCACCGGTCCCCCTCCGGTTCGAGTTGCCGCCTCGCGAGCAGACCGCGAGGCAGGCCAAACGTAGACCAAACGGGGTGTCGATCAACCCCAGGACTGTGCCGGAAGTGTGGAGATTCCGTCGAGATCCAACCGGGTGGCGGTGCGAGCCCCTCACCGCACCGGGCCTGACGACACGTCACGGGGGTTGCGCCGGTCGAGAGCCCGCTCATAGAACGCGACCATCCGGTCGCAAACGCTGTCGATCGTGTACTCCTCGCCGAAACGTCGATGCGCCGCTTCCGTGCGCACCGAGGTCTTCTCACGCTCCGTCAGGGCCGAGACGAGCGCCGCCGCCAGGGCCTCGGGCGAATCCGGCGGCACCAGTGCCGCGCAGTCGCCCGCCCCGGTGATCTCGCGTACCGGAGGCAGGTCGCTGGTGACGATCGGCGTCCCCACCCCCATCGCCTCGATCAACACGCTGCCCAGGCCCTCCCAGCGCGAGGGCAGCACGAACACGTCGGCCGCGCCCATCAGATCGGGTACGTCGTCGCGGTGTCCCAAGAACCGTACGGCGTCCGCCGTGCGGGCGGAATCCCCCGCTCCGGGGCCCGTTTCGACGATCTTGGCGGCGAGTTCACGCAACAGTTCGGTCTGCCCGCCGGCCGGTCCGGCCAGCATCAGGACCGCGTCCGGCAGCTCGCGGCGCACCTGCGCGAAGGCGGTGAGCAGCACGTCCAGGCCCTTTTGGTACTCCTGCCGGGCCGCCGTCACCAGCAGCGGGACATCGTCGGCCACGCGCAGCACGGCCCGGGTGATCGCACGCCGACCTCGGGCGGCCGCGAGCAGTTCGGGATCGCGCCCGCGCGGCACCACGTCGATCCGGGCCCGCCGCACCGCGAGCCGGCGGGCCATCACGTCGGCCACGTGGTCGGTCAACGCGTGGAACCGGCGCACCCCGCGCGCGCTCCCGGCGTCCAGGCCCTGCGCGGCGCGCAGCTTCCACGGCGTGATCCCCGGCTGGTCGCGCATCTCGGGCCCGTACGCCGTGTTGACCAGGCTCGACACCACCGGAACACCCGTGGCCAGGGCGGCGATCCGACCCGCCACGTCGGCCTCGTACAGCGTCGTGTGCACGATGTCGGGCCGCCGATCGCGGATCACCCGCGCCAGCCCGCGCACCGAACCGGCCCGCGAGTCGCGGTGCACTCCGAACAACGACGCGCCCGCCGCCGCCAACTCCGGTTGGAACCCGTCCAGATCCACGAGATAGGCCACGTCCAACGTGATTCCGCGTCGCACCAGATGCGGGGCGATCTCGACCGCCGCCCGCTCGGCCCCACCGACCCGATCGACGCTGTCGATCACCTGGAGCACGTGCACTGCATCACCCCTGAATCCCCCTGATTACCGCCACGCACAGGGCGCCCCCACCCTTCACGGCTGAGCATGTCATCGATACGGCCCCCACGGGGTGGGATTCGTGACAACCTGTCACCCCATGGGGACAAAGACGGACGGGCGTGCGGTCCTGCACGTCGTGACCGATCCTCGGCGGCGGGGCTCGCAGGCGTTCGCGCACGACCTGGACGCGGCGCTGCGCGATCGCGGCCGACCGTCGGCGATCGTCGCGCTCGCGGGGGCCGGCGAGATGGACATCCCGGTCCTGGGCCCGGGCCGGCTGCATCCGCGGACGCTGCGCGCGCTGCGCCGACGCGCGGCCGGCGCGGATGTGGTGATCGCGCACGGCTCGACCACGCTCGACGCCTGCGGGATCGCGCTCGCGGGCACCCGGACACCCTTCGTGTACGTCAACATCGGCGATCCCCGGCACTGGGCGCGGGACGCGCTGCGCCGGGCCCGGGTCGGACTGATGCTGCGCCGGGCGGCCGCGATCGCCTCGGTGTCCCCGAGCGGACGCGAGATCCTGCTGCGCACCTACCGGTTGGACCCGGCCCGGGTCCGGGCCATCCCGAACGGCCGTCGCCCCGAGCGGTTCACGCCGGCGGAGGTGGCCGACCGGGCCAAGGCACGCGCGCAGTTGGGGCTGCCCGTCGACGCGACCGTGCTCGCGGTGGTCGGCGCGCTCGCCGCCGAGAAGCGGGTCGCGCTGGCGATCGAGGCGTTCGCGCTGGTCGCCGCGCCCGATCCGGCCGGCGGCCGAGTCCCGGGATACCACCTGCTGGTCGCCGGCGAAGGGCCCGAGCGCGCGGCCCTGGAGGGGCTGGCCGAGCGCCGCACGCCCGGCCTGGTGACCTTCACCGGCAATCTCGCCGACCTCGGGCCGGTCTACCGCGCGAGCGACGCGCTCGTGTTGTCCAGCACCAGCGAGGGCGTCCCGGGCGTCCTCGTCGAGGCGGGCATGGCGGCGATCCCGGCCGCCGCGACCGACGTCGGCTTCGTCCGCGACGTGGTCGTGGACGGACTCACCGGCGCGCTCGCCGACGCGGGCGCGGGCGCGGGCGATCCGCGCGCGCTCGCCGCCGCGATCCGCCGGGTGTTGACCCACCGCGACGCCATGGGCCGTGCGGCCAGGGCTCGTTGCGTCGAACGGCACGCGATGGAGACGGTGGTGGACGCGTGGGTGGCGCTGCTCGACGAGCAACCGCGCTGACACACACGACGCCACGACAGGACCGAATGGGCGGGATGAAGTAGGGCGGGAGCACCGAATTCCCGTACGGCCGAATGCGACTCGTGGGGAGATCGCATGTGCCAAGGTTGTTGTCGAACCAGGGAGGGGGAGTCCGTGGGGGAGTATGTGGGGGGCGCCGTCGGCATGCCCGGCGACGAAATCGACCGAACCGGCGACTCCGGCCGGGGGGGCCGGCACGCACGACCCGGTGGCAGTGCCGACGAACCTGCCGAGCATCGATCACACGTCAACGGAGTGCCCATCGCGGGCCACGGGGGAGCGACCACGCCGACCATCGACAGTCGCGCCGGTACCGGACGACACGCGGCGCCCACAGCGGGCGTCGGCAGCGGCACAGGCCGCATCGCCGCAGCACAGGCACCCGACCCCGAGATCAAGGGACCACCGCCGGAACTCAGGTTCAAGCGCCGCACCAACCTCTTTCGCGGCATCGGCGAGCTCTGGCACTCGCGCGAACTCGTCCGCACCCTGGCCGAGCGCGACCTCAAGGCCCGCTACAAACAAGCCGTTCTCGGCTTCGCGTGGGCGATCATCACCCCCGTCCTGCTGATGCTGGTCTTCACCATCGTGTTCCAGCGGGTCGGCAACCTCAGCGACACCGCGCACAAATACGACGTGCCCTACCCGCTGTTCAGCTACCTGGGCCTGCTGCCGTGGACGTTCTTCATGTCCTCGGTGACCCAGGGCTCGTCGTCGCTGGTCTCCAACGGGCCGCTCCTGAACAAGGTCTACTGCCCGCGCGAGGTCTTCCCGTTCGCGACCGTGATCGTCGCGACCGTCGACATGCTGATCGCGTCGACGGTGCTCGTCGTGCTGTTCGGGGCGTACGCCACGCCGCCGGCCGCGACGAGTTGGGCATTGCCGATCTTGCTGCTGATCCAGTTCGAGGTCACCCTCGGCGTCGTGCTCGTGCTCTCCGCGGCGGTCGTCTACTTCCGCGACATCCGGCACGTGCTGCCGCTGCTCATGCAGATGGGCATGTTCGCGACGCCGGTCGCCTACGGCATGGACCAGATCACCAAGGACTGGCTGCTCCCGTACGTGATCCTCAACCCGCTCGCGGCCGTGATCGACGGCTACCGGCGCTCGATCCTGTACGGACAACAACCCGACTGGGAACTCACCGGGGCCGCCGCCGCGTCGGCGACCGTGCTGCTGATCGTCGGGTACAAGATCTTCAAGAAGCTCGAAGCGGGGATCGCCGATGTCGCCTAGCCTCACGACGACCAAGGTCGCGCCGCTCAAGCCGAGCGCGCTCCCGCTGGGCACGATCGAGGCCCAGCAGTTGTGGAAGCGGTTCCGCGCGGACAGCCGGCGGATGCTCCTGCGCGACAACCTCGGCCGGATCGTCCGCAAGGTCACCGGACGCGACCAGGCCGACTGGCGTTGGGCGTTGCGCGACATCAACATCCACATCGAGCCCGGCGAGGCGGTCGGTCTGATCGGCTCCAACGGGTCCGGGAAGTCGACGCTGCTCAAGATGCTCACCGGCGTGATGTACCCGTACGCGGGCCGGCTGGCCGTGCGCGGCCGGGTCGGCGCACTGATCGAGGTGCGCGCGGGCATCCATCCCGACCTGACGGGGCGTGAGAACGCGTTCCTGTACGGCTCGTTGCTCGGTCTCAAGCGGGCGGAGGTGGCCAAGCGGTTCGACGACATCGTCGACTTCGCCGAGTTGGGCACCGCGATCGACCGCCAGGTCAAGTGGTACAGCTCCGGCATGCAGATGCGGCTGGGCTTCGCGGTCGCCGCGTTCCTGGAGCCCGACGTGCTCCTGGTCGACGAGGTGCTCGCGGTCGGCGACGCGCTGTTCCAGCAGAAGTGCCTGGACCGGATGCGGGTGGTGCTCGAACAGGGCACCACGCTCGTGCTGGTCTCGCACGACCTCGCGTCCGTCGAATCGATCTGCACTCGCGGGATCTGGCTGGAGCAGGGCGAGATCCGCACCGACGGCCCGATCCGACAGGCGCTGCGCGGATATCGGGACAGCGTCGAGGAGGAGACCGAGGCCCGCACGCGCACCGACGAGGCGATTCGGACCACGTTCGTGGACGTGCGCGGCGTGGACACCGCCGGCCCCACCACCAACCGGTCGATGGTCGTCGAGGCGGACTTCGCCGGCGATCACAGCGGACCCGCGACGGTCCACATCGGAGTCACCGAGGGCACCGCGAGTCCGGTCTTCACGACCCGCCGGGACGTGCAGTTCGGCTGGTCGGGCAACCGGATCAAGTGCACGCTGGACCGATTGCCGCTGCCGCGCGGGCGATACGCGCTGTGGATCGGCGTGTACGACCGCGACGGGCATCCGCTGATGACATGGCATCCCGCGAAGCAGTTCGACGTCGCCGGGCCCGAGCTGGACACACCGCCGCGCGCGGTCGTGCTCGCCGCGCCGGTGTACGTAGACCACACCTGGGAGGGGTGAACGGCCGTGCGCATCCTGGTGTGTCCGCACGACATGCAGCTCGGCGGCAGCTCGATCAACGCGGTGGACCTCGCACGCGCGGTCCGCGACCTCGGCCACGAAGTGTGGGTGATGGGCCGTCAGGGACCGCTGCGGCAACGGGTCGCGGCGGCCGGTCTGCCGCTGCTCGCGCTGCCCGAGCGGGCCCACGTGCGACCCTCGCCCGCGGTCTCGCGCGCGATCGCCGGCGCGGTGCGCAGACATCGGATCGACGTCGTGCACACGTACGAGTACTGGCCGCTCGTCGAGGCGTTCCTCGGCACGTTCGTGCCGCGCGGGACACCCGTGCTCGGCACGATCATGTCGATGGGCAGCCTGCCGCCCTACTTCCCGCGCACCGGTGTTCCGCTCACCGTCGGCTACGGCGACCTGTACGAGGAGACCGGTGAACTGCGCGGCCTGGAGGGCGCGCGGGTGCACCTGCTCGAACCGCCGATCGACACCGCGATCGACCACCCGGTGGCGGCCGCTGCCGCCGACGGCGGCACGCCGGAGGTGGACGTGGACGCCTTCGCCGCCGAGCACGGGCTGCTCAAGCCCGCCCCCACGGTGGTCCTGGTCTCGCGCCTGGCCAAGCACCTCAAACAGGAGCACCTCGAACGCACGATGGACGCGGTGGCCCGGCTGTCCGCCGAGCTCACCGGACTTCGCCTGGTGCTGGTCGGCGGCGGCTCGATCGAGCGCGAACTCCAGGCCAGAGCAGCCCGGTTGAACGGCGACCTGGGCCGGCGCGCGATCGTGCTGACCGGCGGGATGGCCGATCCGCGACCGGCCTACGCGCTGGCCGACGTCGTGGTCGGGATGGGGAGTTCGGCGCTGCGCGGGATGGCGTTCGGCAAGCCCACCGTCGTGGTGGGCGAAGAGGGATTCAGCCGGCCGGTGACGCCCGAGACGATCGGCGACTTCGACGGACTCGGCTTCTACGGCCGGGGCGCCGGCCGGGTGCCGGTCGAGCGGGATCCGCTGGTGGGCCAACTGACCGCGCTGCTGGGCGATCAGGCCGAGCGCGAGCGGATCGGCACCTGGTCGCTCGACCTCGTGCACGAACGCTTCGCGCTGGACCGCCACGCGCTGCGCCTGGTCGAGTGGTACGAACAGGCCCGGGCGGAAAGGCCGGTCGTGCGCGGCCGGGTCGGCGAGGCGGTCCGGGTCGGGGGGCGGTTGGTCGGCTTCAAGGCGGCCCAGCGCGGCCAGGCCCTGCGGGCGCGGACGCGGTCGCGGCGCGCGGCCACCACCTCGTGACCGAGTCGCCCGGCCTGACGATGCTGCACGTCGGGGCCTTCTCGGGCTCGGTGCCCGCGCTGCGACGCGCGTTGGCGGCGCACACCGCGGTCGACGCGCACGACCTGATGCCGCTCGCGCAGGCGCCGCGCCTGGTGGGCGCGCGGCTCCGGGCGGTCCGCGAGGCCCGGCTGTCCGCGCCGGGGACGCCGTGGACCAAGACCGCGGCGTGGACCGAGGCCCTGGACCGGCACGTCCGGGGCCGGGGGTTGCTGGGCCCCGATCGGCCGGTCCTGATCGTGCAGACGCTGCCCGCGCTGGTGCCGCCGGCGGGCGTGCGCTACGGCGTGTACACCGACCGGGTCGGCCTCGAGGGCGCGGCGGTCGGCGGCGTGCATCGGTCGCGGTACACGGACGGCTGGCTGGCCCGCGAGCGGCGGCTGTTGCTCGGCGCGCACCGGGTGTTCGTGATGGGACCCAGCACGGCGGACGTGCTGGTCACCGAGTACGGTCTGGCCGCCGATCGGGTGCATGTGGTCGGCGCGGGGCCGAACGTCGACCCGCCGACGGGCGAGCGCGCGGAGCGGTCGGCCGATCCGCCGCGCCTGCTGTTCGTCGGTACGCAATGGGAGCTCAAGGGCGGCCCGATCCTGCTCGAAGCCTTCGCGCGGTTGCACGCGCGCGATCCGCGATATCGGTTGACCCTGGTCGGCAGTGGCCCGGCCGGTCCGGTCCCGGAAGGCGTCACCGCGCTCGGGCGGATCCCGCACGCGGAGATGGGCGCCGTGTACGAGGCCGCGGACGCGGTGGTGATCCCGACGCACATGGAGGCGTTCGGGATCGCGCTCGTGGAGGGCCTGATGCGGGGGTTGCCCTGTGTGGCGTCCGTGGTGGGCAACCAGCCGTGGATCATCGGCGACGCGGGTGTTGCCGTGCGGCCGGGGGACGTGGATGGCTTGGTCGATGCCATCGACCGGCTTGCGGTCGGGTATGCGGAATTTCGCAAGTCGGCGATTGCTCGTGGCGACGAACTGCGCTCCACCATGGCCTGGCCGGCAGTCGCCGAACACATCGTGGCCGACCTCACCTGAACGCGGCCCCCGTCCTGCGGCCTCAATCGCCGGCCGGGCTGATTCAGCCCGTCCGGCGCTTGAGGACAAAGAGCCCGGCCGGCGATTGAGGCCACACGACGCAGGCCGACCCAAGCCCCGCCGACGATTCAGCGACGGCGAAGTGCGGCTCGTTCGTAGACCTGGGCGAAGCCGTCGAGCATGTGTTTGCGGGTGAACCTCGCCAGCACCCGCTCACGCGCCGCCACACCCATGCGGGTACGGAGCATGTCATCGGTCAACAGCTCTCGGCACGCCATCACCAGGCCGCCGCGATCGCCCGCCCGGAGGAGGCGGCCCGTGACGCCGTCCGCGACCACGTCGGTGACGCCGCCCACCGCCGTGCCCACGACCGGTATGCCCGCCACCATCGCCTCCGCGACCGCGAGCCCGAACCCCTCGTAGTGCGACGTGGACAGGAACAGGTCGGCCGCCTCGAACGCGTCGGCCAGCCGGGGCAACGGCGGGATCACCCGGACGTGCTTGCCGACCCCCAACTCCTCGATCAGCGACGCGATTTCCGGCTCCTGGCGCCCGATGATCAAGAACACGACCGGCGGCCCGGTGTCGCCGAGTTTGCGAACCACGTCCGCGCCGACCCGCACCATGAGCGGGATGTTCTTCTGCGGGGCCCGGCCGACCCCGACCACCACGAGCGCCTCCGGCGGAATCCCGAGCTCGGCGCGCAGGGCCGGCCCGGCGTCCGGGTCGGGCACGTGTACCGGAACACCCAGCGGCACCAGCGGGATGCGCTCCGGCCGCCATCCCACGATCTTCGCCGTGGCGTCCCGGACATGCGTCGAGTGCGCGAACGGGCGAAACCCCGCCGCCTTGACCATGCCCACCTCGATGCCGTTGGTCAGCCGCGAGTGCAGGCCGTCCTTGAGCGGCTCGTGCACCTCCAGGACCCGGGGCAGACCGGGTGAGCCGAGCGCCGCCGGCAGCGAGAGCCGGGCGGTGCCGCTGTGCGCGTGCAGCACGTCCGGCCGCAACCTGCGCACCTGCGCGGCGATCCGAAGCCCGAGCCGCACCTCGTCCCGCGGCGTCGACTTCCCCTCGTGCCCGAGCGAATGCACCGTCACATTCGGTCCCAGCGCCGCGAGTTCGTCCTCCTCGAAGGCGGGCCGGGCGATGATCGCGTGGCAGTCGAAGCGCTCGGGGTCGAGCCCCGCGAGCACCTGCCGGCTCACCTGCGGGATGCCGCCGCCGACGCTCAATCGCCACACCACGTGGACGAGCCTGATCCGATCCTTCACGATTCCCCCCGAAGCGGATGCAACCGGCGCGCCCGCACACGGCGCGCCGCGGACTTCGCGCCGAGCAGTGCCCCGCCCGCGCCGCGTGCCACCAACCATGTCGTGTCGTACCGGTCCGTCGCGCCGAACCGGTGCTTGAACTCCTCGGCTCCCCGCAGGAAGTCGAAGGTCTGTACGTCGTTCGCCGCGAGCGCGGTGAGCGTCTCGTGGAACAGCACGGTGCCCAGGCTCGCCTTGGCGTACGCCGGGTCCCAGCCCAACTGGTAGTAGGCGAAGGTGTCCTGCCACAGGAACCCGTACAGGATCCCCACCGGCGCGCCCGCCGGATCCCGCGCGACCAGCGCGCACGGCCCGCGCCCGGGAGCGGCCCGTGCGGCCAGCGCCGCGTGCAGCGGGCGCCGCGACGCGTCGAACGCGCTCGACCCGCCGATCGTGTCCCGGCGCAGCCGGTGCAGCCGCAACAGGTCGTCGAAGACGCCCGGTTCCATCGTCCCCGGGGCCAGCCACGTGAACGTGACGCCCTCCTCGGCCAGCCTTCGCGCCTTGCGGCGCACCCCCTGCCGATGCCGCGCGGACCCGAGCGCGGCCGGATCGGCGGGCATCACCGGGCACGCGGTCCGCTCGATCTCGCGGGCCCCGGGCGGCAGGAAGGGATCGCCGGTCTTGGGATCGAGGTTCGGGAACACCATCGAGCGGTGGCGCGCGAGCGAGGCCAGCCAGGCTCGCACGTCCTCGTGCCGGCTCGGATCGACCGCGAACCCGCAGTGGTCCGCCGCCCCGGGCCCGGAGCCGAGCACGGTCCAGGTGAGCACCCCGCCCGGGAGCCGCGGATGCAGCCGCTCACGGGTGCGAAGCAGCGGCAGCACGGCCTCGGCCGCCCCGCCCTCGCCGCGCCACACCGCGACCACCGCCTGTCCGGCCCGACCGCGGCCGAGCGACTCCGACCAGCCCAACACCCAGTCGGGCGTGGTGAAGTACGACGTCCCGGGCGTCGCGGCGACCAGCGCGCGCCAGGACGGCACGAGCGCCGCCAACTCCCCGGGCGAGCGCAACAGGGTGGGCAAAGCAAGCACGGTGATCCCCCCGGATCTCTCCGCCGCCGTCTCTCGGGCGACACACCTTCTCGGCGACACACCTTTTCGGAGACACTCCTTCTCGGCCCACCGGCCCGCACGGGCTGGACGAGTCGTCGCGGCCGACCCGCGGTCTCGCCCGCCCGTCCGTCGCGGGCGCGGGGCGCGGCCTCACCGACCGCCGCGCAGCGCGTGCACGGCGGGATGCAGGCCGGAGAGGATCGTCGCGAACCGGTCGGGGCGGGTGTTGGACCCGACCCGCAGTCGCGAGATCCGCAACGGGTGGTCGGGCAGCCGCGGCCCGAGCCGGTGGTCGAACAGGAATCCGGTGCGGTAGCCGAGCTCGGCCAACAGCCGTTCGGCGCGCACGTCCCAGTTGCCGTTGGGGTACGCGAACGAGCGCGGCGCGCGACCGAGCAGCGCGGTCAACCGCTCGTGCGCGTCCACCACCTCGGCCCGGACGTCCGCGTCGGTACACCGATCGAGCAGCGGATGGGTGAGCGAGTGGTTCTCCACCCGCACGCCCCCCGACTCCAGCGTGCCCAGATCGGCCGCGGTCAACTGCGCGGCGACCAAAGGTCCGTGGCCCTCGCGCAGGTCCGCGAGCAACCGCAGCCGGGTCTGCTGCGGCACGGTCTTGAGGTGCCGGAGCCACCCGGCACCCGTGCGCGCCGGCTCGCCCGGCACCCGCGCGCCGGCCCTGACCAACCGCTCGACCTCGTGCCACCAGAACGGTGTCCGGCTCCCGATCGCCGAGGCCACCACGAAGGCCACACCCGGAATCCCGCGCTCGCGCAGCAACGGCAGACCGTGCTCCAGGATGCTGCGCTCACCGTCGTCGAAGGTCAGCAGCACGGCCCGGGCCGGCAACGACCGCCGACGCGCCAGGGCCTCCTCCACCTCGTCGAGGGACACCGGTCGGGCGATCCGCCGCAGCCGATCCAACTGGCCCGCGAACGTGTCCGGGTCCGAGATCCCGTGATACCCCAACACCGCGAGCCGCAGCCGAGCGCGACGCACGAACCACAACTGCGCCGGGGAGCGACGCAGCAACACGTCACCCCCGGAACGAACCGACCCCGCCATCGAACCGCCCACCGTGCCTCCCCAGCCCTGCGGCTCCCGCTGCCGGAACCGTAACAGCGGGGTCACGTCCCGTCAGCCTGTCGCACAACGTCCCCGCCTGAGCAAGATCCTGCGGCCCGACGAAACGAGGAAACCTCACGGACGGTCGGTGGACGGATTGCGAAACACCCTTCACGCGTGACCCATCCGGCCTAATCTGGTCGGCGGGCGACTGGTGTCCCGACCGCGTGGGGGCGGGGGATGCCGGTCGAGCACACATGTTCCGGTGCTGCTCACATCGGGACCGCGAGGTGGGGGCCGGGCGATGGTCAATCGTGCATCGACCCTGCGCGCCGAGGAGATCGACGACGATCTCGCCCGGGCGTGGGACGCATTGGTGGTGGGACGGGGAGTCCAGGCAGACGTCTTCGACACGCACGCGTGGGCCTCCTCATGGCTCGCGTCCAGACCGCGGCACGCCGAACACGTGCGCGTGCCCGGCGTGTTCGAGGGCGACCGCCCGCTCGCCCTGCTCCCGGTGGAGCTGGGCTCGGCCGGATGCGCGCGCGAGATCGGCCGGGGTCAACGCGAACGGACACGTGTCGTCATCGGCACCGCGGAGCCCGAACTGCCGATCCTGCAGGGACTCGTGGAGGAGTTCCGGCGCTGCGGCGTCAGGGAGTTGACGCTGCACCGGATGCCCAGCCGAGACCCCGCCACCCACGCCCTGCTCGAGGCGCTGCGCCGAGGCGGATACGCCGTCGACGCGCGCGAGTACATGACCGACATGATCGAGAGCACGCCCGACGGCTGGGCCGGCTACCGCGCCGCGCACCGCGGCTTCGACGGCGCGATCGGCCAGACCTCGCGGCGCGCGGCCCAACTGTGGCCACTGCGCGTCGCGGCCTTCGGCGCACCCGGCACCCCGCCGGTCCCGGCCGGCCTGGCCGACCACGAGGAACTGTTCGACCTGAGCTGGAAGGGCCGGCTCGGCGCGTCCCCGCTGCGCCGCCGGCTGCTCACCCGCGCACTCGACGCGCGCGGAATGGCCCGCCTGTACGTGCTCTACGCCGAGGAACGCGCGATCGCCTCGTGCATGGGAGTACGGATCGGCCCGGTCGTGCACTGGCACACCGTCGCCTACGACCCGGCCGCCGCGATCCTGTCCCCGGGCAACATCGTGCACTGGCGGGCCCAGGAACTCGCCTTCATGGAAGGCCGGTTGGACCTGATCGACCTGCTGCCGGGGGCGAGCCCGCTCAAGGACCGGATCAGCACCGAACGCCCCGCCCTGCTGGATGTGTGCGCGGCCCGGGTGCCCCGCCGGGCGCTGCCGCTGCTGCGCGGCGCCCGCGAGGTGCAACGGGTCGTGCCGATCGCGACCCGGGCCCGCGTCCGGCGACTGCGCGCGCGGATCGCCACCCCCGAGCCCGCGTCGTCCGGACCCGCACTCCGGCTCGAGGCCCGCCCCGCCACCCGTGAACCGGTCCGGCCCAGCCCCGAACTGACCCTCGATCAGCCCACCCTGCGGCTGCTCACCGTGGCCTGCGCCCGCAAGGGCCCCCAGGAGATGCGCGCCGACTGGGGAGCGAACGACCGCTGGTACCGGATCGGCGCCGACCCGCTCGCGGTGGCCCGCGTCGACATCGGCGAGCCCGTACCCACCCTGCGCGAGGTCGTCCGCTACGACCGCGCCTACACGCTGGAGGCGATCGCGCTGATGCTTGCCGACCTGCTCGCATCGCCCGTCCGCTACCTGGACGAGGTGCCCGTGCGCGACCCGCGCCTGTGCTGGCCCCGCGCGTGGGCCGCGGCCGCCGAGACGATCCCCCCGCCGCGCACCGCGATGAGCCGCGCCGAGGGGGTCTGATGCGGGCCCGCCCGATGCACCCCCTGGAGATCGACACGGCGTTCGCGACCGCGTGGGACCGCCTCGTGGCCGCCCGCGGCGTGCACGCCGACCCCTTCGACACACACGCGTGGTTCGCCTCCACGCTGCACGGCCACCACGATCCGGTCGACGAGATCCGGGTCGTGACCCTCCTCGACGACGCCGACCACCCACGCGCGCTGCTGCCGCTGGAGCGGATCGGCACCGACCGGTGGGGCAGCTTCGCCGCGCACCGCCGCCCCCGCTCGCACATCGTCGTACACCCCGACGAGCCGCACGGCGCCGACTCGATCGCGGACGCCCTGGCCCGATCCGGAGTTCGCGAACTGCGCCTGCACCGGATGCCCAGCCGCGACCCGGACACCCACCGACTGATCGCCGGCCTGCGCGCGTGCGGCTACCGCGTGGACGCCCGCGAGAAGGCGTGCGACATGCTCGCCGGCGTCGAGAACGGCTGGGCCGGACACCGCGCCCGCTTCCGCAGCTTCGACCGGTACGCGCAGCGCTTCGCCACCCGGGTCCGCGCCCAGTGGGACCTGACCCTCGACGAGATCGGCGGCGCGCACGCCGCGCACGAACAGGACTTCGACGCGGGCTTCGCGATCTACACCGACCTGTTCGCGCGCAGCTGGAAGGGCCCGCTGGAGACCGCCGCCGCCAACGCCCGCCGCGACCTGATCGCCCGCGCCGGCCGGCACGGCTGGGCCCGGCTGTACATCCTGCGCGTGGACGGCGTGCCGGCCGCGATGCACCTGTGGTTCCGCCTCGGCGATGTCGCGACCTGGCACTCCACCGCGTACGACGAGCGGTTCGCCGCACTCGGCGTCGGCACCGTCGTGCAGTGGCAGGCCCAGGAACGCGTCCTGGACGAACCCTGGCCCGCCGGCTCGACACCGCGCCTGGTCGACCTGATGCCGACCCGCACCCCGCAGAAACTGCGGCTCGCCCCCGAACGCCCCGCGCTGTGGGACATCGAGGCGGTCCGCGACCGGCCGCTGCTCGGCGCGACGCTGTCCGCCCGCGGCTTCGGCCGGGCCACCCGGATGTCGGTCGAGCAGCACCTGCGCGCCCGCCGCCACAAGGTCGCCGGCGCCGACCCCGTCCTGGTCGCCGAACGAGTGATCCCGCCCGCGATCAACCCGCACGGCGAGACCGGGCACAAGCTCGACACCGTCCACGAGGCCGGCGCCGACGCCAACCGCGCGATCGCGCTCGCGTGCGGCCACCGCGGCACCGACGTCGTCGAACAGGGCCGCGGCCGCGGCGAGACCTGGTGGCTGGTCGGCGAATTACCGCACACCCTCGTCCACCTCACCGCCGATCACACCGTGCGCGCCGTCGCCGCCCTCGGCACCGACCGCGCCCACCCACGCCCGTGGCACCCCGAGCAGGCCGCCCGCAGCGTCGCCACCGCACTCGGCGAAACCCTGCGGCTGCACCTGATCGACCCCGCCGGCACCCCCGGCACCGCGCTGAGCCAGGAACCCGAACCGGTCCCGTGGCCGATCGTCCGCACCGCCTCGGCCCGCGCCGGCGCGGCCCGACCCACCGCGAAGGATCAGACCCGATGACCGCGATCAGCGGCGACCGCGTGCGCGCCACACTCAAACGCGGCCTCGCCGCCACCGCCCTGGCCCGCGACCCCGCACCGGGCGCGACGCTGCTCATCTACCACCGCGTCGGCGGCGGCAGCAACGACGAACTCGACCTGCCCGCCGCCGCGTTCCGCGACCAACTCGACCTGCTCCCGCGCGAGCACGTGGTCTCGCTCGACGTCGCCGTCGACCGGCTGGCCGCGGGCGAGAAGACCCCGTCCATCGTGCTCACGTTCGACGACGGCTTCGCCGACGTGTACGCCAACGCCTGGCCGGAACTACGGCGCCGCGCACTGCCGTTCACCCTCTACCTCGCCACCGGCTGCATCGGCGCCGAGATGCGCTGGGAGGGCTCGACCGGAACCAGCGCCGGGTCACCGGCCCTGACCTGGGGTCAGATCACCGAGATGGCGGAGTCGGGCCTGGCCACGATCGGCAACCACACCCGCAGCCACGCCCGCCCCGAGGTGCTCACCGCGACCGAACTCGACGACGCCTCCGACGACATAGAGAGCCGACTCGGAATCCGCCCCGCGCACTTCGCGTACACGTGGGGAATCGCCGTCCCGGACATGGAACACGCGCTGCGCTGCCGCTTCCGCAGCGCCGCCACCGGCGTCCTGGGTCGCAATCTGCCGGGCTGCGACCCGATCAGGCTGCGCCGGGTCCCGGTCCGGCGAACCGACCCGCCCGCGTTCTTCCGCGCCAAACTCGGCGGACGCCTCGCGCAGGAACGCGCGTACGCCGCGGTGGTCAGCCTGGGCAAGAAGGCCGGTGCCCATGCGTGAGTTGCGCGGACCGGGTGGGCGCCCGCTACGCGTCGCCCACCTGACCACGATCGACATGAGCCTGGCCCTGCTGTTGCGCACCGAACTCGAAGAGGACGTCGCGGCCGGATTCGAGACCTTCGGCATCAGCGCGGCCGGCCCCTACGTGCCCGAGATCGAGGCGCTGGGCGTCACCCACGTGCCGCTCGACTCGCTCACCCGAGCCTGGAACCCGCGCAGCGACGCCGCCGCCGGCCTGGAACTCGTGCGCGCACTGCGCCGGTTGCGACCCGACGTGCTGCACACGCACAACCCCAAGACCGGCGTGCTCGGCCGCCTCCTGGGCCGCGCCGCGGGCGTTCCCGTCGTGGTCAACACCTGTCACGGCCTGTGGATCCGCCCCGGCGACCCGTGGGCCCGCCGCGCGTTCGTGCTCGGCACCGAGGGCCTCGCCGCGCGCGCCTCGCACGCGGAGCTGTACCAGAACGCCACCGACCACGCGACGCTGCGCCGAGCCGTACCCGCATGGCGCTCACGCGTGGTCGGCAACGGCACCGATCTCACCCGGTTTCAACCGGACGCCGCCGCCCGCGCGGCGGTTCGCCGCGAACTGGGCGTGGCCGAAGACGAACTGCTCGTGGGCGGAGTCGGGCGGCAGGTCGAGGAAAAGGGCATCCTCGAATACGTGGAAGCGGCCGGACTGCTCGCGGGCAAGGCCCGGTTCATCTGGATCGGACCGGAGGACCCGGACAAACAAGACGCGGTGACCCAGGCCGTGCAGGGCTCGGCGGTCGAGTTCGTCGGGTCCCGATCCGACATGCCCGCGATCTACAACGCGCTCGACGTGTTCGTTCTGCCCTCGCACCGCGAGGGTTTCTCACGATCCGCCATGGAGGCCGCGTCCTGCCGGCTGCCCATGGTGCTCAGCGACATCCGCGGCTGCCGCGAGATCGGCACCCACGGTGAGCATCTGCTCCTGGCACCACCCGGCGAGCCCCGGTCCCTGGCCGCCGCGATCGACCGCCTGATCACCGAACCGGACCTGCGGGCCCGACTCGGCGAGGCGGCCCGCCGGCGCGCACTGGCCGAGTTCGACCAACGCCGCGTCGCGGGGATCTCGATCGACACCTACCGGGCGGTGGCCGCGCGCCGCCGCCTCGGCTGGACCTGAACGACTGGACGCCACATCGACGGTCGGTGAGGGAGACACCGCCGTCGAGGCACCACGACACCGAACGCCGCCACACCAGGGGAGGGGCATGGCATGCGACGAACGTTCGACATCACCGTGGCCGTGCTGGCATTGGTTCTGCTCGGACCGGTCCTGCTCGCGATCTACGTGATGATCCGCACGACCATGGGTGGACCCGTACTGTTTCGCCAGACACGCAGCGGCCTCCGCGGCCGCGACTTCGAGATCCTCAAGTTCCGCACCATGCTCGACCCGCGATTTCCGGACGAACCCGACGCGACCCGGATCACCCGCGCGGGGCAACTCCTGCGCACCACGAGCCTGGACGAACTCCCGCAACTGGTGAACGTGTTGCGCGGACACATGGGCATCATCGGCCCTCGGCCCACGCTGCCGAGCCAGGTCGTGCACTACACCCGGCGCCAGCGCGGCCGGCTCGACGTGCGGCCCGGGCTGACCGGCTGGGCGCAGGTCCAGGGACGCAACGCGCTCAGCTGGCCGGTGCGGATCGAGTACGACCTCTGGTACGTGCGCAACCGCAGCGCCCGGGTCGACCTGGTCATCCTGTGGCGCACGGTCGGCGTGCTGCTGCGCCCGGTCGGCATCACCGCGGCGGGCGGGGTGAACCCGGGCTTCCCGCTGCCGGTCCAGGCACAGGCGTCGGAGGAGGCCGACCATCAGGCGCCCAGGGCCGGAGGGCCGAAGGAGCGGGAATCCTTCCCCATGCCCCGACCCATCGTATGGACATCGCCGATCACGCACTCACCGGTCGACCCGAACCGGCTACTGCCCCCGCAACGCCCGGCCGGCGACTCACTGGCCGAAGAGCTCTCCTGAGCCCACCGCAGCACACGCCGGGCGGGCGTACACAAGCCCGTCCGGCGTCGGCGGACAAGCGGCCCGCAGGCCGGCCGCCGATCCGGACTCGGGACGTCAAAGGATTCGAGGCCGGCGTGCTGCCGATCGTGTCCTCGCGCGGAACAGGTGATACCGGGCTCCGAGATCAATCAGTATCGAAGCAGTCGCACAGGGTCGGAAAGAGTCGGCGGGATATTTCCAAAAAGGGAGTCGGTCATCGATTCCGGTCGCCGAGAAGTGTTTTCCGGGATGGCGATCTGCCGCTCCAAGCCGTCGCCGCGCCACTCGGCACATGCGCTCTGACCTGCACTTGCATCGGGAACGGCGAGGGTCTGTACCCACCTGCGCCGCGGCGGCCCCCCGGACCGCCCCGCCCATCTGTTCGCACTTCACTGGAAAATCCCGTAACGAACTCGAAACGGGATTCCGGCAATCCTGCACGCGGATCGACAAACCTGCGAATCGACGTGACATTCCCCTTGCCTGGGAAATATGTTCGCCCGTGTTGCAGCGATTCCATAAAGTAGACGTCACATCGGTCCGGCGGTACGGATCTGAGGAACTTCTGAGGTTTCCCGCCCGTAGGCCGGATGAAGTTCGCATGGATCGCAAAGACGTCAAATTGCCCAGTACGGACATTCGACGCCCGCTGTTGCGATCGCGTCCGCTACAACGCCCGCTACAACGCCCGCTACAACACCCCGCGGTCCATCCGCGCCCGCAGCTCGGGAGTCGGCATCGCCGTGGTCGCGCCCATCAGCAGCCCGACGGCCACGAGCACCACCGGAAACTCCGCCACGTAGTCCATCGACGCCTGTACGACGAACGCCGTGAACGTCACCGCCCCCACCGCCACCACCGCCGGCGGCTGCGGCGAGCGCCACAACCGCACATACACCCAACCCACCATCGCGACCATGCACAGCGCGCCCGGCACCCCCTGCTCGGCACCCTGGCGCAGCCATAACGAATGCGCCGACCGGACATCCGCGTCCGCGCTCGCGGTCGGACTGTTCGTCACGAACGTGCCCGGACCCGTTCCGCGCGCCGGGAAACGCTCCGTCAGTCGCACGCCGTCGGTCCACAGCTGAACCCGACGCTCGGTCAGCCCCGCCTCGGCGGTACCGCGCAGTCCACCCTCCGACCGGGTGCCGAGCACCCCGAGCACGACCGTGCCCAGGACCACCCCCGTGACACACACCGCCGACACCACCACGACCGTGCTCTTGCGGTACACCGCCGCCGACATCAACGCCGTCAACAGGATCACCAGCGCGCCCACCGCCGCCGCGACCGAGCGGGTCGCGAACGCCGCGAGCACCAACAGCCCGGCCAGCACCAGGATTTCACCGCGCCGCCGATCGGACGCGACCACCAGGCCGGCCAGACACGCGGCGCCCACCGCCTGCGCCACCAGGGCTCCGTCGGCGTTTCCGTAGTCGAGCGGCGGTGCCGTCGCGGTGCCCCCCAACGCGCCCGGCCACAGGACCAGGAGGCCGGTCACGGCACCCGCCACCACCGCGGGGACCACGAGCGCGGAACGGGCCGCCGCGACCCGAGCGGCCACGTAGGCACCGGCCGCCGCCAGCAGCGCGAGGAGGTAGGCCTCGGGCTCACCCGGACGATTCGCCGCCGCCACCAGGGCCCACATCGCGGTGGCGGCCACTACGGCCGTACCGAGGAGATCGAGTCGGGAGAGGTGGCGGGTCGAGCTGCGGACTCGGTGTTCACGTTCGGGGTTGGTGTCGGGGGCCATGAGGGGCTGCTCCTTTTTTGGGCGGCGAAGCCGCCGGCTCCCGAAGCACCACTTTTGCTCCGCTCGCGCTCCACAAAAGTGGCACTTCGCTCGCACGTCGCCGTCCCTCCACTTCGTTCCGGGCCGGCGACGTTGTGGAAAACCTTGCGGCCTCCGGCCGCTCTCCTCGCTGCGCTCGTCGAACGCGGCCCGGAGCGCCACCCCTTTTGGGCGGCGAAGCCGCCGGCTCCCGGAGCGCCACTTTTGTTCCGCTCGCGCTCCACAAAAGTGGCGCTTCGCTCGCACGTCGCCGTTCCTCCACTTCGTTCCGGGCCGGCGACGTTGTGGAAAGGCTTGCGGCCTCCGGCCGCTCTCCTCGCTGCGCTCGTCGAACGGGCGGGGGCGACATCGCCGGTGAGGCCGTCGCACGTCGCCGTGGCTGCCAAGATGTCTCCCATGCCGCTCTATATCTGTGGGGCCGGTGGTGTCGGGCGTGAAGCCCTGGATGCCGCGCTGGCCGCCGGAGTTCCCGTCACCGCGTTCCTCGACGATGCCCGGGCCGGTGAGAAGGTGCGTGGGCTGCCCGTGCTGCGTCCCGGGGAGGTGGCGGCCGGCGACTATCTCGTGGGCATCGCCGATCCTTCGGCACGGGCCCGGCTCGGGCTGCTGTTGGACGAACGTGGACTGCGGGCGGTGACCCTCGTGCATCCTCGGGCCGTGATCTCCCCGGAGACCACCATCGCGCCGGGGTGCCTGATCCAGGCCAACGCGCACATCTCCAGCAGCGTCACCATGGGGCCGCACGCACAGGTCCACTACAACGCCACCATCGGGCACGACGCGGTGCTCGACGCGCGCACCACCGTGTATCCGGGAGCGAACGTCTCCGGCAATGTGCACCTGTGCGCCGATGTCACGGTCGGCAGCAACGCCGTGGTCCTGCAAGGGCTGACCGTCGGGCCGGGGGCGTTCGTGGGTGCCGGTGCCGTGGTCACCAGGGACGTACCGGCCGGGGCCACGATGGTGGGATCACCCGCCCGGCCGCTGCGCACCCGCGACTGAGCCGGCGCCTCAGCCGGCCGTCGCGGGCCGGGACCGGAACCAGGCGACCGTCCGGGCCAGCCCGTCCCGGAGTTCGACCGGTTCGGCCTGCGGAAACAGCGCGCGCAGCCGCGAGCCGTCGGCCTGTGAATCGCGTACGTCGCCAGGGCGCGGGGGCGCGTGCTCGACCTCGACGGGGTGCCCGAGCACGTCGGCCAGCAACGTGATCAGCGCGTTGAGGGAGGTGCGCGAGCCGAACGCGAGATTCACCGGGATGTCCGACACCACGCGCCGCAGGACGGCGTCGATCAGGACCGCGCACACGCTGTCGATGTTGGTGAAGTCGCGCGTCTGTTCGCCTTCGCCCTGGACGGACAGCGGCCGCCCGGCCAACGCCGCGTCGACGAACCGCGGGATCACCGCGGCGTACGCGTGATCGGCCGGCTGTCCCGGCCCGAAGACGTTGAAGAACCTGAACGGCAGCACCGGCAGCCCGTAGCAGTTGCCGTACGCGATCAGGTACGCCTCGGTGGCCAACTTGCCGACCGCGTAAGGGCTCAGCGGCGCCGTGCGCATGTCCTCGCGCTTGGGCAGCTCGCGATTCGCGCCGTACACGGACGACGAGGACGCGGCCACCACGTGGATGTTCCCGGCCCGCCGCGCGGCCTCGAGCACCTCCAGCGTGCCGGTCGCGTTGGCGTGGTGACTCGCCAGCGGCGCCTCCACGGAGCGTGGCACGGACGGCAACGCGGCCAAATGTACGACCGCGTCCGCACCCGCGAACGCCGTGTCCAGCAACCGCGGTTCCAGGATCGAGCCGTGGTGGAACGTCACCTTCAGGCCGTCGAGGCTCGCGAGCGATCCCGTCGACAGGTCGTCCACCACGTGCACGTCGCGCACGACGGCGTGGTCCTGGAGCGCGGCGGCCAGATTCGAGCCGATGAAACCGGCACCGCCGGTGATCACTACCTTCACAAAGTCCCCCCGGACCATCGTGCGGAACCGACTCCGCGAGCGCGGTGCCGGCGTTTCGAGCTCCCCCGGCCCGATCCGATTCCCGGCCGCCCCCGGTTCCCGCACTGTACCCACGGGCTGCTGCACGAGAGGGCAAAACCCGGACAACAGGCAGAACCGTGCGCCACACTTTCCCGTATCTCGGGCCCGGGACACCGCTCAGGGCACCGATGTTGGGGTGGGGGACACTCATGATCATGCCCGGATTACGGCTGCGCAGAGCGACGATTCCGACACTGTTCGCGTTACTTCTCGCGCTCACCGTAGCGACACCGAACGCATCGGAGGCCGGCGCGGGACCGTGCGACGCGCCCGTCGCGAACCCGATCGTGTGCGAGAACAGCAAGACCGGCAACCCGCGTACCGAATGGGACGTGAGCGGCGCCGGGAGCAGTTCCATCCAGGGCTTCTCGACCGACATCAGCGTCAACGCCGGCGGGCAGATCAAGTTCCGGATCGACACCCCCGCCGCCTCGTACCGCATCGACATCTACCGACTCGGTTGGTACAACAACAACGGCGCGCGCAAGGTCTACACGATCCCGGCCTCGGCGGTGACCCCGAAGCAGCAGCCCGACTGCGACACCGACAACCTGACGACCGGCCTGATCGACTGCTCGAACTGGACCGACTCGGCGTCCTGGTCGGTCCCGGCCGACGCGGTCTCGGGCTACTACATCGCCAAACCCACGCGTACGGACGGGACTTCGGGCGCCAGTCAGATCCCGTTCGTGGTCCGCAACGACGCGTCGCACTCGGCGATGCTCGTACAGGCGTCCGACACCACATGGCAGGCGTACAACGAGTACGGCGGCAACAGCCTGTACGAGGGGCAGCCGGTCGGCCGCGCCTACAAGGTCAGCTACAACCGGCCGTTCACCGTGCGCGGCGACAACCCCGAGGACTCGTTGTTCAACGCCGAGTTCCCGATGCTGCGCTTCCTCGAACGCAACGGCTACGACGTCACCTACACGACCGGCGTGGACAGCGACCGGCGCGGCCAACTGATCAAGAACCACAAGGTGTTCGTCTCCGTCGGGCACGACGAATACTGGTCCGCCGGCCAACGCGCCAACGTCGAGGCGGCCCGCGACGCGGGGGTCAACCTCGCGTTCTTCTCCGGCAACGAGGTCTTCTGGAAGACCCGTTGGGAGAACGGCGGCATCAACGGCAACGGGCCCGACCACCGCAACCTCGTGACGTACAAGGACACCCACGCGAACGAGTCGATCGACCCGCTCGGCCCGGCGATGTGGACCGGCACGTGGCGCGACCCGCGCTTTTCCCCGCCCGGTGACGGCGGCCGGCCCGAGAACAACCTCACCGGCACGATCTTCACGGTCAACTGCTGTACCACCGACATGACCGCGAACGGCGCCGACGGCAGACTCCGACTCTGGCGCAACACCCGCCTGGCCACCCTCGGGCTCACCGCGCAGACGACTCTCGGAAGCGGAACCCTCGGCTACGAATGGGACTCCGACCTCGACAACGGTGCCCGGCCCGCGGGCCTGATCCGGATGTCCACGACGGTCAAGTCCGGGATGTCGGTGATCCAGGACCAGGGTTCGACCTACGCCACCGGCAGCGCGACACACAGCCTGACGCTGTACCGCGCACCCAGCGGCGCGCTGGTCTTCGGCGCCGGCACCGTGCAGTGGGCCTGGGGCCTGGACGTGTCCCGCGTCGGCGCCAACGGCACCGTGGACACCGCGATGCAGCAGGCCACCATCAACCTGTTCGCCGACATGGGCGTACAGCCCGGCACCCTGATGAGCGGCATGGTCGCCGCCGGCCAGAGCACCGACACCACCGCGCCCACCTCGACCATCACCGCACCGAGCGCCGGCGGCAGCCTGCCCGCCAACGCGAACGTGACCGTCACCGGCACCGCGGCCGACACCGGCGGCAAGGTCGGCGGCGTCGAGGTCTCGGTGGACAACGGCGCGACCTGGCACCCGGCCACAACCGGCCGGGAGAGCTGGACCTACGTGTTCACCACCGGCGCCGGCGGCTCGATCACGATCAAGTCCCGCGCCACCGACGACAGCGCCCGCACCCAGACCCCGTCCGCCGGCGTCACCGTCACCATCGGCGGCCCACCGCAACCGGTCGTCTGCCCGTGCACGATGTGGACGCCGAGCGACCAACCCACCGCCGGCCCCGACCCGGACACCGTCTCCACCGAACTGGGCGTCAAGTTCCAGCCCGACCGAGCCGGCTTCGTCACCGGCATCCGGTTCTGGAAGGACGCGTCCAACACCGGCACACACACCGGGACCCTGTGGAACGCGGCCACCCAACAACCGCTCGCCACCGCGACCTTCACCGGCGAAACGGCGTCCGGTTGGCAGCAGGTGACGTTCAATCAGCCCGTCCCGGTCACCGCGGGCACCACATACGTGGCGTCCTACCAGGCACCCAACGGCAGATACACCGCCGACCAGGGCGGCCTGACCACGGCCCACATCCGCGGCCCGCTCACCGCGCTCGCGAGCGGCCCGGCAGGCGGCAACGGCGTGTACCGCTACGGCACCGGGTTCCCGAACTCGTCCTGGAACGACTCCAACTTCTGGGTCGACGCGGTCTTCACCACCACCGGTACACCGCCCACCGGCACCCCGCCGGTGGTCACCGCGACCACCCCGGTGAACGCGGCGACCTCGGTCGCGGTGGGCACCACCGTCACCGCGACCTTCGACGAGGCCGTCCAACCCGCGACCATCGCGTGGTCGGTCACCAGGCCCGACACCACGACCGTGGCCGGCACCGCGACCTACAACGCGGCGACGAGGACAGCCACGTTCGACCCGACGGCCGACCTCGCCGCGGGCACCGTGTACACCGTCAACCTCACCGGCGCCCAGGACACCGAGGGCACCCCGATGGCCGCCAGAAACTGGTCGTTCACGACGGCCGGCGGCACCCCGCCGCCCACGTGCAACCCGTCGTGCACGATCTGGCCCGCCGGCGCGACACCGGCCGTACCCGCCGACAGCGACACCGGCGGCGTCGAACTCGGCGTCAAGTTCACCAGCACGGTGCCGGGCAAGATCACCGGCCTGCGGTTCTACAAGGGCCCGGGCAACAGCGGCACGCACACCGGGACCCTGTGGTCCTCCACCGGCACGCCGCTGGCCACCGCGACCTTCACCGGCGAGACCGGGTCCGGCTGGCAGCAGGTGACCTTCGCCCAACCGTTCACGATCACCGCGGGGACCACCTACGTGGCCTCCTACTACGCACCCGTGGGCCGCTACTCGTACACCGAAGGCGGCCTGACCACGCAAGCCGGCACCGGCCCGGTCAGGGCCTCCGCGTCGGGACCCGCCGGCGGCAACGGCGTGTACACGTACGGCGCGAGCGGATTCCCGACGAGCACCTGGAACGACAGCAACTACTGGGTGGACGTCGTCTTCACGACGAACTGACCACGAGGCACCGACCACGACGCACCGACCACGACGATCCGATCACGACGATCCGAGCGCGGCAGCACCACCGAGCACACGAACACGGCCGCCGGCGGCACCGAATCGCCGGCGGCCCATCCACCGGGCGGACGACGCGACCCGGATTCATCGCGCCGTCCGCCACGGGACCAACGAACCGACCGTCATGCCATTGAGGAGCACCAACTCGATGAAGGCTGCCCGCTCCGGAACCAGACCGGTCCTTAGGCAACGCAGAGGGACGTGGGCCGGCATCGCGTTCGCCGCGATCGGCGCGTTGCTGTTCACCCTGTTCGCACCGATGAACGTCGCGCAGGCCGTGCCCTGTAGTCCCTGTTCGCTGTTCGGCGGTGCCACCCCCAGTGGCGCCGTCACCGACACCGACGCGGTCGCCGTCGAGGTCGGCGTGCGCTTCAAGCCCGAGGCCGACGGCACGATCACCCAGATCAAGTTCTGGAAGGACGCCGCCAACACGGGGACCCACACCGGAAAGATCTGGAACACCGCCACCGGCACCGCCACTTCCGTCACCTTCAACGGCGAAAGCGCGTCCGGCTGGCAGACCGCGACCTTCGCGGCCCCGATCCCGGTCACCGCGGGCGCCACCTACATCGCGTCCTACGTCGCGCCCGTCGGCCGGTACACGGTCACCGACAACTTCTTCGCGAGCGACTACGACGTCGAACAGTTGATCGCCCCGGCGAGCAACGGCTCGCAGGGCAACGGCGTGTACACGTACAACCCCGGCAGCGGCATGCCGACCGACTCCTACCAGGCCGGCAACTACTGGGTGGACGTGTCCTTCGTCCCCGGTGCCGACACCGTCCCGCCGACCGTCACCCAGACCGTCCCGGCCCACCTCGCCACCGGCGTCGCGACCGCCGCGGTCCTGTCGGCGACGTTCAACGAACCGGTCCAACCCGCCACCGTGCAGTGGGCGGTCACCAAGACCGGCGGCCCGGCCGTCGCGGGCACCCCCGCGTACAGCGGCAACACCGCGACCTTCCAACCCTCCGCACCGCTCGCCGTCTCGACCGGCTACACCGTGACCGTCACCGGCGCCAAGGACGCCGCAGGCAACACGATGGCCGGCAAGTCGTGGTCCTTCACCACCGGCACGGGCTCCTCTCAGTCCGTCGAGACCAGCATCTGGACCGGTCCGGTCAGCCCGAACACACCGACCCAGACCGACAACAACAGCGTCGAGGTCGGCGTCAAGTTCCGCACCACGACCGACGGCGAGATCAAGTCGATCAAGTTCTGGAAGCTCACCGGCAGCACCGGCCCGTACGCGGTCAGCCTGTGGGACAAGAACACCCAGACCCGCCTCGCCACCGTGGCCAACGTGAGCCGCACCGGCAGCGGTTGGCAGACCGTCGACCTGCCCACCCCGATCACCGTGCACGCGGGCGTCACCTACGTCGCCTCGTACTTCGCCCCGAACGGCAACTACGCCTCCAACACCGGCTCGTTCTCACAGGCCGTCGGCAACACGCTGATCACCGCCCTCGCCGACGGCGTCGACGGCGGCAACGGCGTCTACAAGTACAACGCCGGCAGCACGTACCCGACCGACAGCTGGAACGCCAGCAACTACTGGATCGACGTGGTCTTCAGCACCAACGCCGAGGACACCGTCGCCCCCGCGATCACCGGCCAGTCGCCGCTCCCGAACGCCAACGGCGTGCTCTCGGGCATCCAGCCGGCGGTCACCTTCAGCGAGCCGCTCAAGCCCACGGGCCTGGGCTTCGTGCTCAAGCGCAACGGCGTGACGGTCCCCGGCGAGCTGGAACTCGACAACCCCACCGGCCCGACCCAGCTCACCCTCAAGCCGGACGCCGAGCTGTCCTACGGCACGCCGTACACGCTCACCGTCAGCGGGATAAAGGACCAGTCCGACAACGCGATGGCGGACACCACCTGGACCTTCACCACCGGCCAGGCCCCGCCGACCCCGCCGTGCGACGCGCCGAACACCGGCCCGATCCTGGTGATCAAGGCCGACTCCAACCCGTTCAGCTGCTACTACACCGAGATCCTGCGCGCCGAGGGCCTCAACTCGTTCGCGGTCAAGGACGCGACCGCGGTCAACGCCACGGTCCTGAACGGCTATACGACCGTCGTCCTCGGCGACTTCGCGCCGTCGGCGCAACTGGTCACCGACCTCACCACGTGGGTCAACGCGGGCGGCAACCTGATCGCGATGCACCCGCGCGCGGCCCTGGCCGGCCTGCTCGGCCTCGGCACCTCCGGCGGCTTCCAGGCCAACCAGTACATGAAGGTGGACTCCGGCACGGCGCCCGGCGCCGGCATCTACAGCCAGCAGAGCATGCAGTACCACGGCCCCGCCGACGTCTGGACGGTCCAGGGCGGAGCCGGCACCGTCCGCGTCGCCGACCTGTACACCCGTACCGGAGCCTCGCCGGTCGGCCCGGCGGTCACCACCCGCACCGTGGGCAGCGGCACCGCGTCCGCCTTCACGTACGACCTGGCCCGCTCGATCGTGCAGACCCGGCAGGGCAACCCCGCGCAGGCCGGTGTCGAGAACGACAACTTCTCCGACAGCGGCGGCCCGCTCATGCGCGCCGACGACATGTTCTATCCCGACTGGGTCGACCTCAGCCGGGTGCAGGTTCCGCAGGCCGACGAACAGCAGCGCCTGTTCGCCAACCTGATCGAACTCGGCAACCGGGCCAAGGCCCCGATCCCCAGGACCTGGTACCTGCCCGGCAACGCGTCCACCCCGGCGCCCGACCTGCTCAAGGTCGTCATGGTCTCGACCGGTGACAACCACGGCCAGAACCTCAGCGACATGCAGGGCCGCGTCACGCGCTACAACAACAACAGCTCCGACTCGGCCTGCGCGAGCCCGATCGCCGCGCTGCGCGACGCCGCGGTCAAGAACTGGAAATGTATGCGCGGAACCATCTACGTATGGGGACCGGGCCCACAGGGCACCCAGGCGCCATCCGTGTCCGACGTGCAGAACTGGACCGCGCAGGGCTTCGAGATCGCCCGACACGTCGACCAGAACGGCAGCTGCCCGCAATTGCGCGCGGGAGCGTCGCAGACGGAGATCAACGCCGGACTCAGCGCCGTGTACGAGAACAGCCTGGACGACTTCACCCGGTATGCCCCGTTGAAGCCGACCACGAACCGCACGCACTGCCTGACCTGGCCCGACTGGAGCTCGAACGCCGCGATCGCCCGTGCGAAGGGAATCCGGCTCGACACGAACTACTACTACATGCCGGATTACTGGAAGAACACCTGGGGCGGCCCGCTCATGAAGGCGAGCCCGGGATTCTTCACCGGCTCCGGCTTCCCGATGCGGTTCACCGACACCAGCGGTCAGATGATCGATATCTACCAGGGCACGACCCAGATCAACGACGAGTTCCAACAGGTCTATCCCGACACGTTCGACCAGCTCGTCAACAATGCCAACAACGCCGGCTTCTACGGCGCGTTCGTGATGAACAACCACACGGACTCGGCAAGCGCCAACGGCGGCGTCGGCAGCGTCGGCCAGCTCGACATCGAACAGGCGCTGATCGCCTCGGCGAAGGCCAAGGGCGTCCCGATCGTCTCGGCCAAGCAATTGCTCGACTGGACCGACGCCCGGAACGCTTCGACCATCACCGGCCTGAACCGGGTCGGCAACACCGTCACCTTCACGGTCAACCAGAACGCGGCCGCGACGAATCTGATGACGATGCTGCCGACCACGGGCTCGGGCGGCAGCACGCTCACGGGCCTGTCCCGCGGCGGCAACGCGGTGACGTTCCAGAAGACCACGATCAAGGGCATCGAGTACGCCGTCTTCGACGGGACCTCCGGCGCCTACACGGCCACCTACGCCAACGCCGTGGCCCCGCTGATCGCCGAGCCCCAGGCGGCCCCGTCCGCCGACGGCTCGGGCACCCTGAGCTGGCGGACCGACGTCCCCTCGACCACCGAGATGGAGCTGGGCACCAAGCCGGACCAGCTGCCGATCACCCAGAAGAGCGTCGAGGCCGCGGGCGAGCACAAGATCGCCCTGGGCGCGCTCAAGCCCGACACCACCTACTACTACCGACTCACCTCGATGAACGCGAAGGGCGAGCGCACCACCTGGCCCGCCCCGAACACCAAGCCCGCCGAGTTCCGCACCCCCAAGGCCGACCGCAAGGCGCCGGTGATCAGTGACGTCGCGGTCAAGACCTGGCCGGACGGCAGCGCCGACATCACCTGGAAGACCGACAAGCCCACCACGGCGTCGGTGCTCCTGGGCGACAACCCGGCATCGGTCCGCCCGGTGTACGCGGACGCCAAGCAGTCGACCACCGAACACCACGCCAAGCTCGGCCACCTCGGCTCGGGCACGACGTACGCCTTCCGGATCGCGGGCGTCGACGCGGCCGGCAACGAGGGAACGTGGCAGGGCGGCACCGGCAGGAAGAAGGACACCGCCCGCCTGGTGATGCCGAAGCCGGGCGTCGCCGAGACCGGCGCGTTCGACTTCACGAACGGCACGGTGTCCGGGGGAGCGGTGAGCGGCGACAAGCCCGACGCGCTGACCCTGGACAACACCAGGACCGGCTCCTATGTATCGAAGCCGCTGGACGCGGGCCGGATGGTGACGTGGCTCAAGAGCGACTGGCAGGCCGAGGTGCCCAGGGGCACGACGCTGCGGGTATGGACGCGCACGGGTACGACCGCCGCGCCCGACGCGAGCTGGACGCAGTGGAAGGAACTGGCCCGACCGGGCGACACCGTGGGCGGCGCCTCGCGCTTCCTGCAATACAAGGTGGAGCTCACCGGCGACGGCCGAGCACTGCCGACACTGAAGGGCATCGGCTTCACCCACGACGGCAAGGTCACGACCACGCCGCCGGTGATGGAGGCGGGCCCGAACACGGCGCCGGACAAGCCGAGCAAGGGCCGCTGACGACCGGCTGAGACCCACGCGGACACCCGGAACGGCCGGGCCCGGAGCGGATTTTGCGCTCCGGGCCCGGCCGTGTACTGTTGCGAAGTCCGCCCGGGAGGCGAGCAAATCCATGATCACCGATTAGGCGATCGGGAATGTGCTCCGCTAAAGTCTGCGGGCGCCGCCGAAAGCCTCGAAAATGCAAATTCTCGATGCCTGAAGCGGTGGGCGAAGCAGGCCGTAAGGACTGCTAAGCTCGAAGAGCCGGAAGCCAAGGAAACGAAAGTTTCGAAGGCCGAAAGCAAAGGGCGAAAAGCGGGTCGCAAGATCTGCTAGAGTCTGAAAGGCGGAAAGCGCGGAAACGCGCCGGACGCCGAAAGCGAGGAAAGCGAAGCGGCCGAAACGGTGTGCTAAGCTGGAGACGCGAAAGAGAAACAAAAGCAACACAAACTGAAACAAACTGAACGTTAAACGCCCGGAGGGCGCGGTTGATTCCGCACCGAAGGAAGCGTCCGTTCCTTGAGAACTCAACAGCGTGCCAAAAGTCAACGCCAAAGATACACCCCCGGCGCTGGAAGCCTCATCACAAGGTGGGTCGGACAGTGTTGGTGGTTCCTTTGAAGAAAATCCTGGGTTCCGTCAGTGGGCCCAGGTCACAGCAAGGACGCCGGCGACATACCCGGACTATTCCTCTGGGAGAGTCGCCGCTCACTTATTGTGTTCCACCGGATTACCGGTGAACATCAATGGAGAGTTTGATCCTGGCTCAGGACGAACGCTGGCGGCGTGCTTAACACATGCAAGTCGAACGCTGAAGCCCTTCGGGGTGGATGAGTGGCGAACGGGTGAGTAACACGTGGGCAACCTGCCCTGCACTCTGGGATAACTTCGGGAAACCGGAGCTAATACCGGATAACATCCTCCTCCGCATGGTGGGGGGTTGAAAGTTCCGGCGGTGCAGGATGGGCCCGCGGCCTATCAGCTTGTTGGTGGGGTAGTGGCCTACCAAGGCGACGACGGGTAGCCGGCCTGAGAGGGCGACCGGCCACACTGGGACTGAGACACGGCCCAGACTCCTACGGGAGGCAGCAGTGGGGAATATTGCGCAATGGGCGAAAGCCTGACGCAGCGACGCCGCGTGAGGGATGACGGCCTTCGGGTTGTAAACCTCTTTCAGCAGGGAAGAAGCGAAAGTGACGGTACCTGCAGAAGAAGCACCGGCTAACTACGTGCCAGCAGCCGCGGTAATACGTAGGGTGCGAGCGTTGTCCGGAATTATTGGGCGTAAAGAGCTCGTAGGCGGCCTGTCGCGTCGGATGTGAAAACTCGGGGCTTAACCCCGAGCCTGCATTCGATACGGGCAGGCTAGAGTTCGGCAGGGGAGACTGGAATTCCTGGTGTAGCGGTGAAATGCGCAGATATCAGGAGGAACACCGGTGGCGAAGGCGGGTCTCTGGGCCGATACTGACGCTGAGGAGCGAAAGCGTGGGGAGCGAACAGGATTAGATACCCTGGTAGTCCACGCCGTAAACGTTGGGAACTAGGTGTGGGCGACATTCCACGTCGTCCGTGCCGCAGCTAACGCATTAAGTTCCCCGCCTGGGGAGTACGGCCGCAAGGCTAAAACTCAAAGGAATTGACGGGGGCCCGCACAAGAGGCGGAGCATGTGGCTTAATTCGACGCAACGCGAAGAACCTTACCAAGGCTTGACATACACCGGAAACACCTGGAGACAGGTGCCCCTTTTGGTCGGTGTACAGGTGGTGCATGGCTGTCGTCAGCTCGTGTCGTGAGATGTTGGGTTAAGTCCCGCAACGAGCGCAACCCTCGTTCTGTGTTGCCAGCATGCCCTTCGGGGTGATGGGGACTCACAGGAGACTGCCGGGGTCAACTCGGAGGAAGGTGGGGACGACGTCAAGTCATCATGCCCCTTATGTCTTGGGCTGCACACGTGCTACAATGGCCGGTACAATGAGCTGCGATACCGCGAGGTGGAGCGAATCTCAAAAAGCCGGTCTCAGTTCGGATCGGGGTCTGCAACTCGACCCCGTGAAGTCGGAGTCTCTAGTAATCGCAGATCAGCATTGCTGCGGTGAATACGTTCCCGGGCCTTGTACACACCGCCCGTCACGTCACGAAAGTCGGTAACACCCGAAGCCGGTGGCCCAACTCGCAAGAGGGGGAGCCGTCGAAGGTGGGACCAGCGATTGGGACGAAGTCGTAACAAGGTAGCCGTACCGGAAGGTGCGGCTGGATCACCTCCTTTCTAAGGAGCACATAGCCGAATGTGACCATCTGTGTCACACGGTTGCTCATGGGTGGAACGTTGACTATTCGGTCCGTGACTGGACTCGAACCTGCAAGTACTGCTCTTCGGAGCGTGGAAACACAGGGTCGGGAAAGGGAGCGGGTCGGGCACGTTGTTGGGTCCTGAGGGAACGGGCCCGGCCCCACAGTCGTATGGCTGTTGGGGCTGGTCTGTTGTCTCGGGAAGGTTCCGATCCTCGGATGAATGGTGAACCACCGGACGGTTTGTTCCGGTAGGCCTGTTCGGATATTCGGTGGAATCGGTTGTTGTTTGAGAACTGCACAGTGGACGCGAGCATCTGTGGCCAAGTTGTTAAGGGCGCACGGTGGATGCCTAGGTACCAGGAACCGATGAAGGACGTGGGAGGCCGCGATAGGCCCCGGGGAGCTGTCAACCGAGCTGTGATCCGGGGGTGTCCGAATGGGGAAACCCGGCAGTCGTCATGGGCTGTCACCCGCACCTGAATATATAGGGTGTGTGGAGGGAACGCGGGGAAGTGAAACATCTCAGTACCCGCAGGAAGAGAAAACAACCGTGATTCCGAGAGTAGTGGCGAGCGAAATCGGATGAGGCTAAACCAGTCACGTGTGATACCCGGCAGGGGTTGCGTGGTTGGGGTCGTGGGAGTGTGCTTGATCGGTCTGCCGGCCGGTCGGCGAGTCAGAAACCGTATGTGTAGTCGAAGGACATGCGAAAGGTCCGGCGTAGAGGGTAAGACCCCCGTAGACGAAACATGTACGGCTTGCTTGCGCATTTCCCAAGTAGCACGGGGCCCGAGAAATCCCGTGTGAATCTGGCGGGACCACCCGCTAAGCCTAAATATTCCCTGGTGACCGATAGCGGACTAGTACCGTGAGGGAAAGGTGAAAAGTACCCCGGGAGGGGAGTGAAATAGTACCTGAAACCGTGTGCCTACAAGCCGTGGGAGCGTCGTCATCCGTGTTTACACGGGTGGCCGTGACTGCGTGCCTTTTGAAGAATGAGCCTGCGAGTTTGCGGTGTGTGGCGAGGTTAACCCGTGTGGGGAAGCCGTAGCGAAAGCGAGTCCGAACAGGGCGATTGAGTCGCGCGCCCAAGACCCGAAGCGGAGTGATCTAGCCATGGGCAGGGTGAAGCGCGGGTAAGACCGTGTGGAGGCCCGAACCCACCAGGGTTGAAAACCTGGGGGATGACCTGTGGTTAGGGGTGAAAGGCCAATCAAACTCCGTGATAGCTGGTTCTCCCCGAAATGCATTTAGGTGCAGCGTCGTGTGTTTCTTGCCGGAGGTAGAGCACTGGATTGTTGATGGGCCTCACCAGGTTACTGAGATAAGCCAAACTCCGAATGCCGGTAAGTGAGAGCGCGGCAGTGAGACTGCGGGGGATAAGCTCCGTGGTCGAGAGGGAAACAGCCCAGAGCACCGACTAAGGCCCCCAAGCGTGCGCTAAGTGGGAAAGGATGTGGAGTCGCACAGACAACCAGGAGGTTGGCTTAGAAGCAGCCACCCTTGAAAGAGTGCGTAATAGCTCACTGGTCAAGTGATTCCGCGCCGATAATGTAGCGGGGCTCAAGCGCACCGCCGAAGTCGTGTCATTCGTGCATACAGCCAAGCCTTCGTGGTTCAGGCGTACGGATGGGTAGGGGAGCGTCGTGCAGCGAGTGAAGTCGCGGTGGAAACCAGCGGTGGACGCTGCACGAGTGAGAATGCAGGCATGAGTAGCGAATCACACGTGAGAAACGTGTGCGCCGGATGACCAAGGGTTCCTGGGGCAGGCTAATCCGCCCAGGGTAAGTCGGGACCTAAGGCGAGGCCGACAGGCGTAGTCGATGGACAACGGGTTGATATTCCCGTACCCGCTACGATGCGCCAGCGCTGAACCTCGTGATGTTAAGGCCGTGAAGCCGCAGGGATCCTTCGGGTGAACTGTTTTGGTGGAGCCGCCGAACCAATCGGGTAGTAGGTGAGCGATGGGGTGACGCAGGAAGGTAGTCCAGCCCGGGCGGTGGTAGTCCCGGGGTAAGGGTGTAGGGCGAGAGATAGGCAAATCCGTCTCTCACATAGCCTGAGACCTGATGCCGACCCGATTGTGGGGAAGTGGATGATCCTATGCTGCCGAGAAAAGCCTCTAGCGAGTGTCGTGGCGGCCCGTACCCCAAACCGACTCAGGTGGTCAGGTAGAGAATACTAAGGCGTTCGGGTGAACTGTGGTTAAGGAACTCGGCAAAATGCCCCCGTAACTTCGGGAGAAGGGGGGCCATTGTTGGTGAGGAGACTTGCTCTCCGAGCTGGTGGTGGCCGCAGAGACCAGCGAGAAGCGACTGTTTACTAAAAACACAGGTCCGTGCGAAGTCGTAAGACGATGTATACGGACTGACGCCTGCCCGGTGCTGGAACGTTAAGGGGACCGGTTAGCTCTTCGGGGCGAGGCTGAGAACTTAAGCGCCAGTAAACGGCGGTGGTAACTATAACCATCCTAAGGTAGCGAAATTCCTTGTCGGGTAAGTTCCGACCTGCACGAATGGCGTAACGACTTCTCGACTGTCTCAACCACAGGCCCGGTGAAATTGCACTACGAGTAAAGATGCTCGTTTCGCGCAGCAGGACGGAAAGACCCCGGGACCTTTACTATAGTTTGATATTGGTGTTCGGTTCGGCTTGTGTAGGATAGGTGGGAGACTGTGAAGCGGACACGCCAGTGTCTGTGGAGTCGTCGTTGAAATACCACTCTGGTCGTGCTGGATGTCTAACCTGGGTCCGTGATCCGGATCAGGGACAGTGTCTGATGGGTAGTTTAACTGGGGCGGTTGCCTCCTAAAGGGTAACGGAGGCGCCCAAAGGTTCCCTCATCCTGGTTGGCAATCAGGTGTCGAGTGTAAGTGCACAAGGGAGCTTGACTGTGAGACCGACAGGTCGAGCAGGTGCGAAAGCAGGGACTAGTGATCCGGCGGTGGCTTGTGGAAGCGCCGTCGCTCAACGGATAAAAGGTACCCCGGGGATAACAGGCTGATCTTCCCCAAGAGTCCATATCGACGGGATGGTTTGGCACCTCGATGTCGGCTCGTCGCATCCTGGGGCTGGAGTAGGTCCCAAGGGTTGGGCTGTTCGCCCATTAAAGCGGTACGCGAGCTGGGTTTAGAACGTCGTGAGACAGTTCGGTCCCTATCCGCTGTGCGCGTAGGAGTCTTGAGAAGGGCTGTCCCTAGTACGAGAGGACCGGGACGGACGAACCTCTGGTGTGCCAGTTGTTCTGCCAAGGGCATGGCTGGTTGGCTACGTTCGGGAGGGATAACCGCTGAAAGCATCTAAGCGGGAAGCTTGCTTCGAGATGAGGACTCCCACCAACTTCGGTTGGGTAAGGCCCCCGAGAGACGATCGGGTTGATAGGCCGGGTGTGGAAGCCCTGTAAGGGGTGGAGCTGACCGGTACTAATAGGCCGAGGACTTGTCCTCAGTTGCTACGCGTCCACTGTGTGGTTCCCGAACCGCAATCGGTTTCGGGGAACCCGTTTGATAATTGAATCACCGCTTTTTGATTCATCTGGTTCACCGTGACGACCTGTTGCATACAGGGTTCGATGGTTTTCCGGTGGTCTTGGCGGAGAGGAAACGCCCGGTCTCATTCCGAACCCGGAAGCTAAGCTCTCCAGCGCCGATGGTACTGCACTCGAAGGGGTGTGGGAGAGTAGGACGCCGCCGGAATCTTCGTGTGAAAGGCCCGCCCCTTTATCGGGGGCGGGCCTTTTGCGTTTTCCGCGGCCTGGTTCAAAGGGTGTGCCGGACCCAGACGTTCGGACCCGAACAACGCGTCGTTGACCAGTTCCGCGCGCATGTTCGGCCGACTCCGACCCCACTCCTCCGACAGTCGTACTCTCGTAGTCCCAGGCGGGATTCGGGTTCGGGAAGGTTCGGGAAGGTGTGCCGGTGGGCGTGTCACAGCAGGGCGACGAGGTCGGGCTGTTCGGGCCGGATTCGGTGACGTGGCAGTTGCACGCCGATCCGGTGATGTGGGTGGCCGGCGTGCGGGCGCTCTACCTCCAGGCGTTGCACCCGCGCGCCGTTCGCGGCGTCCTGCAGAACTCCGACTTTCGCAAGGACCCGTGGGGGCGGCTGATCCGCACCGCCGACTTCGTCGGGGTGACGACCTACGGCACGCGCGCCGACGCCGAGGCGGCCGGTGCCCGGGTCCGGCGGATCCACGCCGTGCTCAAGGCGGTCGACCCGGTCACGAAGGAGTCGTACCGGATAGACGATCCGGACCTGCTGCGCTGGATCCACTGTGCCGAGGTCGCGTCCTACCTGTCCGTCGCCCGACGGGCCGGGTTCCCGCTTACCGACGAGCTCGCCGACCTCTACCTCGACGAGCAGCGCCGGTCCGCGGAGCTGGTCGGGCTGGCGCCCGACGACGTACCCGGGTCGTTGGCCGAGATGGATCTCTACTTCGCGGAGGTCCGGCCCGAGCTGGCGAACTCCGACGAAGCCCGGGACGTGTTCAGCTTCCTGCGTCGGCCGCCGGTGCCCGTCCTCCTGTTGCTCGGCCGCGAGGTGCTGTGGCGCCAGGTCGCCGAGCTCGCGTATGCGGCGCTGCCGCGCTGGGCCAAGGATCTGTACGGCCATCGGGGGCTGCCGGCGCCCGTCGCGCGGGCCGGGCTCAAGGTGTTGCGGCTGGCCGTGGGCCCGGCGACGCCGGTGATCCGCGCCGTGTACCCGAATTCGCAGATCAAGGCCGCGATGGCTCGGCTCGGGGCCGAGGTCGAGCCGTCGCCCGCGCGGTTGCCGCGGCTCGACGCTGTCGCGTAGGCCACGAGCCAATAGGTAAGGTGCCCTTCCTTTCGGCGCCGGTTGCCGTCACAATGTCAGACATTGTCAAGTAACCGGGAAGCTCGAAGGGAACCGCACGTGGCGAACGGCTTCTGGGCCCGAGCGCAGGTCAATCCGGACCGGCTCGCGCTGGTCGACCCCGATGGTGCCGAGTGGACCGCGGGGGAACTGTTCGCGGCGTCGAACCGACTCGTGCACGGTCTGCGGGCGGCGGGGCTCGACACCGGTGACGTGTTCAGCGTGATCCTGCCCAACTGCGCCGAGTACATCGTGGCGTACATGGCGGCGGCGCAGGCCGGGCTGTACATGGTCCCGGTCAACCACCACCTCGTCGGCCCCGAGATCGCCTGGATCCTCGCGGACAGCGAGACCAAGGTCGTGATCGGCCACGAGCGGTTCGCGGACACGATCACGGTCGCGGCAGACGAGGCCGGGCTGCCCGCCGAGGCCCGGTTCGCGGTCGGCGACGTGCCGGGCTTCCGGCCGTTCGCGGAGCTGACCGAGGGTCGCTCCGCGGACCTGCCCGCCGATCGCAGTGTCGGCATGACGATGAACTACACGTCGGGTACGACCGGCCGGCCGCGCGGGGTGCGCCGGCCGCTGTCCGCCGGCTCGCCCGAAGAGGCGCGCTACGGCGGCACGTTGCTGATCTACGGCGTCAAGCCGAACGACGACAACGTGCACCTGGTCGGCTCGCCGCTCTACCACACGGCCGTGCTCCAGCACGCGCAGCAGTCGCTGCACATCGGCCACGGCGTGGTGCTGATGGACAAGTGGCGGCCGGAGGAGATGCTGCGGGTGATCGACCGGTACAAGGTCACCCACACGCACATGGTGCCGACCCAGTTCCACCGGCTCCTGCAACTGCCCGAGGACGTGAAGGCCAAGTACGACGTGTCCTCGATGCGGCACGCCGTGCACGGTGCCGCGCCCTGCCCCGATCACGTCAAGCGGCGGATGATCGAGTGGTGGGGGCTGTGCGTCGAGGAGTACTACGCCGCGAGCGAGGGCGGCGGCACGTTCTGCTCCGCGCAGGAGTGGCTGGATCGGCCCGGTACCGTCGGCAAGGCGTGGCCGATCAGCGAGATCGGCATCTTCGACGACGAGGACAACCGGCTGCCGGCCGGCGAGGTCGGCACCGTGTACATGCTCATGCGGGCCGGCAAGTTCAAGTACCACAAGGACGAGGAGAAGACCCGCAAGGGCCGGATCGGTGACTGGTTCACCGTCGGCGACGTGGGCCTCCTCGACGAGGACGGCTACCTCTATCTGCGCGACCGCAAGATCGACATGATCATCTCGGGCGGTCAGAACATCTACCCGGCCGAGATCGAGAGCGCGCTGCTGCGGCACCCGGCGGTCGGCGACGCCGCCGTGTTCGGTATTCCGCACGAGGACTGGGGCGAAGAGGTCAAGGCCGTCATCGAGGCCAACGAGGGCTTCCGGGCGGGACCCGAGCTGGCCGCCGAATTGCTCGCGTTCTGTACCGAGCAGCTCGCCACGTACAAGCGGCCGCGGACGATCGACTTCGTCACCGAAATGCCGCGCGACCCGAATGGCAAGTTGCAGAAGCGGCGGCTGCGCGACCCGTATTGGGAGGGTCGCGAACGCGCCGTCTGAGCCGATAAGCGAATACACCGCCCGGGATTTCCCGGGCGGTGTATTCTGCGTTGCTATTCGAAGGCGACGGCTTTTGCCGGCCGGTTTCGCTTTTCCGATCCGGATCCGGATCCGGATCCGGGCCCGCATTCAGGCCCGGATCCGGGTTCGGATTCCGGCGGTTCAGATTCCAGGCTCGGATTCCGGGTTCGCTTCGGCCGCCGACGCGATCGCCAGCGCCCACGGCAGGTCCGGCTTGCCGGTGGGGGTGCGCCGGGTCTGTTCGACGATGCGCAGCACGCGCGGCACCTTGTACCCCGCGATCTTCGTGCGGCAGTGCTCCTGGATCGCCGCCAGGCTCGGGGTCCGGCCCTCGCGCGGCTGGACCACCACCGCGACGGTCTGGCCCCAGCGCGGGTGCGGGACGCCGACCACGATCGCGTCGTACACCTCGGGGTGGGCCTTGACCGCGCCCTCGACCTCCTCGGTGAAGATCTTCTCGCCGCCGGAGTTGATCGTCGCGGAGCCGCGGCCGAGCAGCGTGATCCGGCCGTCGCCCTCCAGACGGGCGAAGTCGCCGGGGACCACGTAGCGCGTACCGTCCGGCCCGACCCGGAAGACCTCGGCGGTCTTGACCGGATCGCCGAGGTAGCCCACCGGGATGTTGCCCTTGCGGCCGAGTCGGCCCACCACGCCCGCGGGCAGCGGGTTGAGGTCGTCGTCGAGCACGACCGAGTCGGGGACCGCCTTCACGGTGATCCCACTGGTCTGCTCGGTCTGGCCCTTGACCGCGACGCCGACGCCGTTGGCGCCCGACTCGGACGCGCCGATCGCGTCGCTGACCACGATCCCCAGGCGCTCCATGAACTCCTCCTTCAGCGACGGCGAGAACAGCGCCGCGCTGGAGGACAGGGCGAACAGTGACGACAGGTCGTAGGAGGCGCGGCCGTCGCGCGGCTCGTCGAGGCTCTCCAGGAGCGGGCGGGCCATCGCGTCGCCGGTGATCAGGATGACGTTGACCTTCTCGGCCGCGACCGTCTCCCACACGCCGTGCTCGTCGAACTTGTCGATCAGCACCACGCGGTGGCCCTTGGCCAGGTTCTGGAGCACGCCCCACTGGGTCGCGCCGTGCATGAGCGGCGCGATCGGGAAGGTGGTCATCTGGCCGTTGCGGCCCTTCTCGACCATCTCCTCGGGCCGCGCGATGCGCGTGCCGTTGGTGGGGTCGATGCCGCCGCCGAGGGCGAAGATGACGTCCTCCTGGCGCCAGACCACACCCTTGGGCAGGCCGGTGGTGCCGCCGGTGAACAGCAGGTACAGGTCGTCCGGGGAGCGGGGGCCGAAGTCGCGTTCGGGCGAGCCGGACGCCATCGCGTCCTCGAAGCGCACCGCGCCGAGGGAGTCGGCGGTGACCGGGTAGGCGTCCTCGGCCGTGCCGTCCTCGACCACGAGCAGGTGCCGCAGCGACGTGACCTTGGGCGCGACCTCGGCGACGCGGTCGGTGAACTGCCGCTGGAAGACCATCGCGACGGGCTTGGCCTGGTCGAGGAGGTACGCCAGCTCGTCCGCGACATAGCGGAAATTCACATTGATGCAGACGGCCCGGATCTTGTAGATCGCGAGCATCGCCTCCGCCCATTCGATGATGTTGAAGGCGTAGACCGCGACATGGTCGCCCGGCTGCACGCCGGAGTCCTGAAGGTGGTGGGCGAGACGATTCGCCCGAGCCTCCAGAAGGGCATATGTACGGCGTTCACCGTTCGCGACGATCGCCTCGCGTTCGGGGTATTCCCCGGCCGCGCGCTCGAAGAGGTCGGCAAGGTTGAATTCCATGGGCGGAGCGTAAGGCGTGACGTGGGCGATATTCCAGAGGCAATATCGTTTGGAGCCCATCGGGAAACTGTGACGCTGTCGACCGACGTACACGCTTGACTGTGACAACGATATGGGCCGGCCCCGTCGATCGCGAGCCCGGTGCGAGCCCGGTGCGAGCCCAGCGGGGGCCCGCAGGCCTCGGCGACACGCCCTACGCGTACTCGCGCAGCCGCGGTCGCACGCTCACCAGGACCAGCACCACGCACACCCCGAGCACGCCGAGCGGGACCCACGGCCAGCCGCCCAGGGCGTCGTCGGCGGCGGCCGCGCGGTGCTCGAAGTCGGCCAGGTCCGCGTCCGCGACCTGGGCCAGCGCCGTCTGATAGTCGTAGAAGTCGAACGCCAGGTTGCCGCGGCCCACCTTCGTGGCCAGGCCGACGGCGATATCGAGCCGGCCCTCGGCGACCGCCGCGCGCAGCGCCAGGTCGTCGCGACGGAACGCCTCCAGGCGGACGGCGACCCACTGGTTCGGGACGGCCTGCGCCAACAGCGCCGACTTGGCCGCGAAGCCCTCGCTGTAGGCCCGCGCGCGGTCGGGCAGGATCACGAACCGGCTCTCGTCGGCATTGGCGTCGGAGGCCGTCGCGCGGGCCCGGGCCAGGGCGAGGAACGGGTCGAACGCCTGCGTCTGCGCGTCCCGCAGCCGCGACGCGTGGTCGGTGAGCAGCACGGCGGCGGTGCCCGTGAGCGCGGCCACCGCGATCGTCACGGCGGCGAGGCCCGGCGCGAGCACGCGGCGGAAGCGGCGGGCGGACCAGACCTGACCGGTGATCAGGACCGCGACCAGCAGCACGCCGACGATCACGACGGCGAGCGCGGCCCAGCGCGCGTGGGTGCGGTCGGCCTCCGCGTTGGCGGCGAGCTCCTCCTCGGCGGAGCGGCCCAGCGCGTCGGCGGCCGGCAGCAGGTCGTCGTGCAGGATGCTCGTCGCGCTCGCGAAGTAGTTGAGCGCGAGCACCGGGGGCCGCCCGGCGGGGCGCTCCTGGACCTGCTCGTCGGCGAGCCGGGCCTGCGCGACGTAGGAGTCGTAGCGGCCGAGCCCGTCGATCAGCGCGGCGATCGTGGCCGAGGGCGCCCCGCCGGCGGACAGCGCCTGCAGGTCGGCGGTGATCCGGGCCCGCCGCTCGCGCATCTGACGCAGCGCCAGCTGCCGGTTGCCGATCTGCTCGTCGGAGCCGACCAGGAGCACGTTGGCGACCTGCGCGTCCAGATCGGCGAGCGCGAAGTACAGGTCCGCGGCGGTCGCGGCGCGCGGGGCCGACACGCCGGCGACCTCGTCGAGACCCGAACGCGCGTTGCCGGCGCCGACCGCGATCGCGGCGCCGAGGGCGACGACCCCGACCAGCACGAGCACCACGAACGAGCGAAGCCGGGCCGGCGCGGTGTCCGCGGCACGCAGCCGGCGGGGCAGCCGAGGAGATATTCGGGGCGAGGGCCCTGGGGGCGGCGTGACCGGCGGAGCCTGTGGTGCCGGAGGCGCGTAGGCGGGCGTCGGGGGCGCTTGTAAGGCAGTCGGGGCGGCCATGCCGAAACGGTAGGCAATCGGCGCGAAGGGCCAACGGTGAACCGGTGGCGCCGACACGAAGCTCCAGTGAACATCCATGTGTTCGGTGCGCGGCCCGGACCGGGGCCGAGCCGACCGACCGGCGCGCCCGGTCGTGTCACCCACGCGGATGAACCGGATGGCGTGCGCCGGCTATGCCCCCCGTTTCCCGCTTTGCCGGAGGGCGTATTCCCACTCCGAAGGGCTGTTGCGGAGCACGCGTTGGCATGTAGCGTTGTCCGCGGTTGCAGCAATAGATGTAGTTCCCTCGCACGTCCAACGCCTGCGGACACCAACAGCCGTGGGCGTTTTTCGCTCCTCACAGCGAGGGCATCCCGGGGTAACGCGGGGAGTGGGACCACTCGACGGTTCGCGACCCGGGCATCACGAGGTGTGATGTCTGTGGGTTACGTGAAGGAATCAAGACATGGCCACCGGTACGGTCAAGTGGTTCAACGCCGACAAGGGCTACGGCTTCATCTCGCAGGACGACGGCGGCGCAGACGTCTTCGTCCACTTCTCCGCCATTCAGACGAACGGCTACCGTTCGTTGGAGGAGAACCAGCGCGTGGAGTTCGAGGTCACGCAGGGTCAGAAGGGCCCTCAGGCCGAGATGGTTCGCCCGCTCTGAATCGGTCCCGCGGCTCCGGTAACGGACCGCAGACCTAGCAAGGCCCGCGCCCGTGCAGGGTGCGGGCCTTGGGGCTTTCCCGGGACTCTTTCGGAGTTCCGGGCTTTTTCGGCCCGACATCGTCCGGGGCGGCCCGGAGCGGGCCGCGGCACGGGCCTGGCCGAAGGCACGGTTGGGGACGACTAGCATGTCTGTATGGGTTTCCTGCGCCGCCGCCCCCAGTCAGGGCCGGAATTCGACGTTCTCGCCATCCCCTTCACCGACTGGCCCGGGTCCGTCATCGTGGCCATGCTGCCGGGGGAGGACGGCAGTTGCCAGGGGATCTTCGTCCGGTACGACCTCCTCGCCAATCGCGGCCCCGCGATGCTGATCGGCAACCTCCCGCCGGGCTCGCCCGGGCGCGAGGAAGGCGTCGGCCGGATCGAGGCCCAGCAGCTGGTCGCGGCGCTCGGCCACGACGAGATGCCGGAGGAGCTGTCCACCGAGGACACCCCGATCATGCTCGGCGACGACCTGCTGATCGTGCGGAAGGTGAAGTACGCGGAGGGCCGACTCGCGTGCGTCGAATTCGACCGCAGCGACAACGTCCTGGTCCGCATCGTCACCTGGGACCGGCCGATCACGGACGACGTCTTCCAACTGCTCAAGCCGATCCCGGCCGACGCCTTCGGCGGCTGAGCGGGCGTCGGCGTTTCGGGCGCGGTGGGTGCCGGGAGCGCGGAGGCTGCCGACGGCCGAATGGGTGAGATGGGCGAGAAGCGGGCGAGGTTCGTCCGGTGGGTGTGCGAGGCCCCGCGGGGATGGTGCGCGGACAGGCCCTAGCGGGTGCCGATGGCCGCCCGCACCGCTCGGCGGACCATCCCGCAGTCGTCGTGCAGCCTGCGCAGCAGTCGACGCTGCTCCTCGCCGACCGTGCCCACGTCGTTGAGCCGGATCTCGCGCACGAGCACCAGCATCAGATTGACCAGGAAGGCGTCGCGCGCGAGCGAGCCGGACTGCTGGGCGGTCTGGATGATCTGGCGCCGGGTCATCGGGTCGCGTGCCAGCAGCGTCCACAGCACCGCCAGGTCGTAGCCCGGCAGGTGGTAGCCCGAGGACTCCCAGTCGACCAGGGCGGCGCCCTGCGCGGTGAGCAGCACGTTGGACAGCACCGCGTCGCCGTGGCAGAACTGGGCCGGCACCCGGCTGAGCCCGCGCAGGAGTTGGGCCAGGTCGCCCGCGTCCCGGTCGGTGAGCAGGCCGAGCTTGTGGTAGCGGTCCACCCGGGCCGGGTAGTCGAACGCGAGCGGGAACGACCCGGGGGGCGGCTTCCAGCGGTTGAGCGTGGCGAACGTGTGCAGGATGGCCCGGACGTCGGCGCGGGCCATCGCGGTGCTCGGGTGTCGTTCGTTCGCGGCCGGTCGGCCGGCCACGTGTTCCATCACCAGGATGCGGCGCTCGGGGTCGGCGGCGATCAGCCGCGGCACCCGCACCGGCGGACGCTGCCGGGTGAACGTGCGGTAGGCGTTGACTTCGTGCCGGAAGCGCTGGAGCCAGTGCGGCGACGGGTCGGTCAGGAACTTCACCACGACCGGGCCCCGGCCGACCGAGCCGGAGAGCAACAGCGAGCGCGGTGTCCTCCGCAGCACCGCGCCCGCGGTGAAGCCGGGACACACCCGGGCCGCGAGGGCGGCGACGGCTTCCGGGCCGGGCACGTGCGAGGCCATCCGTGGTACTCCCGCCCCCGGGCCCGCGCTGCCGGCGGCGACCCCCGCGCCGGTCGCGACCGCGGTGTTCGCCGACACCGAACCGACCGTCGGCGTACGTCTGTTCGGGCCCGGAATGGCGGGCCGCGAGGTCGCGGCACCGGGAGCGGAAGGCCGGCCCGGGGTGGTGGACGTCGTGGATGACATGAAAACCTTCCTGCGCAGCCGAGGGGCGGATCCGGCCGCGCGACGGGTGGGGCCACGTGCCGGATCCACCATCCACAACACTCCGAGGCTCGGGTGGTGATCCACGTGGCGGACCCTGGCGAACCCTGGCGAATCGGAGCCGGCCGCTCCGCGCCGGGCTAGCCTCGATCCGGCAGCGACCTCGCAACAGGACGCTTTCGAGCCACGGTCCCCACATCAACGGGCGGTTTGCAATGCGCCGGGAACCCAACACCAAACTGGTGGACCTCTTCGCCCTGACCGGGTGGTCCAAGGGCGAACTCGCCCGACTGGTCAACCGCCGGGCCGCCGCGATGGGCCACCCCCAGCTTGCCACGGACACCTCCAGGGTCCGGCGCTGGCTGGAGGACGGCGAGCGCCCCCGCGACCCCGTGCCGCGGGTCCTGGCCGCGCTTTTCACCGAACGGCTCGGGCGTGTCGTCACGTCCGAGGACCTCGGCCTCACCGGACGGCCGCGGCACCACGCGCAGGTGGTCCAGGAGGACCTGCCGTGGAGCACGGAGCGCACCGTGACCGCGCTGACCGAGTTCACCGGCATGGACCTGATGCTCAACCGGCACGGCTTCGCGGGCAGCGGCTTCGCCCTGGTCGCGGGACCCGCGCTGGTGGCCAACTTCGACCGGTGGCTGAGCCCGGGCCTGGGCGTGCCCGGACCGCGCGGCGCGCTGGGCAACCCGGTGTCGTACGGTCTCGCCGACGCGGGCCCGATCGGCGGCGAGGAGGTCACCGCGCTCGAGAACGCGGTCACCGTCTTCCGGGCCTGGGACGCCGATCGCGGCGGCGGTCTGCAACGCAAGGCGGTGATCGGCCAGTTGAACGAGGTCGGCAACCTGCTGACGTATCCCAACCCGCTGCCGGTCACCCGTCGGCTGTGGAACGTGGCGGCCGACCTCGCGGCGCTCGCCGGCTGGATGTCGCACGACGTGGGACTCGACCCCACCGCGCAGAACTACTTCGTGATCGCGGCGCACGCGGCCCGAGAGGCGGGCGACCTGGCGCGTGCGGCGGAGGCGCTCTCGCGCGCGGCCCGGCAGATGGTGCACCTGGAGCGCCCGGCCGACGCGCTCGCGCTGATCGAGCTGGCGCAGCGGACGGCGGGGGACCGGGCGGGGGCGACCACGCGCGCGATGTTCCACACCGTCGAGGCGTGGGCGCAGGCCGCGCTCGGCCGGGCCGCGGACTGCCGACGCACGCTGGGCCGCGCGGAGGCCGAGTTCGGCCGGTCGCGGCCGGAGGAGGATCCCGAGTGGGTGGCCTTCTTCGACTCGGCGGACCTGCACGGCATGCAGGCGCTGGTGTACCGCACCCTTGCCGAGGCGGATCCGACGGCGGCCGGGCGGGCCCGGGAACACGCCGAGAAGGCACTGGAGTTGCGGGCCCTCGGACACCAGCGCTCCAAGACGTTCGACCTGATCTCGCTCGCCTCCGCGTGCCTGTTGGACGGTCAACCCGAACGCGGTGCGCACAGCGCGCGCCTCGCGGTTCGCGCGGCGGGCGAGGTCACCTCCAAGCGCACCTGGGACCGCCTGGAAGACCTGTGCAAACTCACCGACCGCTACCGCGACCTCCCCGACGTCCGGGCCTTCCGCCAGGAGATTGCCGAGGGCGGGTAGCCGACGTCGCACGGGACGGGTCGCGCGGCCCGACCGCCCAGCCGTCGCCCACCTGTCGCCCGCCGCCCACCCGTCGCCCGGCGACGTCGGCCCGAAGGCGGGAAGCGGCGGGCGGTGCGGGTGGGTTACCGCCCCCGGCAACCACGACACGCCCGCGACTGCGCCCGCGCCCACGACTGCGCCCGCGACGCGACTACCGGACGCACACCGCCATCACGCACGCGTCGTCCTCGTACCGCGTGTGCCCCAGGCGACTGAGCACCAGATCCACACACGTCCGCGCGTCGACGCCGGCCAACCGCGGCCCCAGACCCAGGAGCGCCCGGACCGCCTCCTCCGTGCCGCGCCCGCGTCGCTCGACCAACCCGTCCGTGAAGATCAACAGCAGGTCGCCCGCCCGCAGTTCGATTCGTGCCTCGACGAACTCCGGCTCGTCGAGTGCCCCGAGCAGCACCCCGTACGGCGCGGTCAGCGCCTCGCCCACACCGTCGCGGTACAGCAGCGGCGGCGGGTGCCCACCCTGCGCCCAGGTCAACACCCGCGAGGCCGGGTCGAACCGCGCGCACACCGCGGTCGCCACCTTGTCCGCGGGCAGCGTGTGCACCACGATCCGGTTGAGCGCGGCGAGTATCGCCGCGGGCCCCGCCCCCGTCATCGCCACGCCCTGCAACGCGCCGCGCAGCGTGGTCATCCCCGACGCCGCCGCCACCCCGTGCCCGGACATGTCGCCGACCGCGAGCAGCACGTCGCCGCCCGGCAGCGAGAGCGCGTCGTACCAGTCGCCGCCGACCTTCGAGTCCTGCTCGGCCGGGAAGTAGCGGGTCGCCACCTCGATCCCCGGCAGGCTGATCGGCCGCGTCCACCACGGCATCACCACCCGCTGCAGCTCGGCGGCGATGCGATGCTCGGAGCGCACCAATCGGCGCTGGGCCAGCAGTTGCGCGCGGGTCTCGGTCAACGCCTCCTGGGTACGCCGCAGTTCGGTGATGTCGCGCAGCAACGCCCAGACCGCGTGTGGTCGGCCGTTCGCGCCGAGCACCGGCTCGCCGACGAACTGCACGGAAACGCCGGTGCCGTCGGCGCGCACGATCCGGAACTCGCCCTCGGCGCCGTTCGCCTGTTCGAGCAGCTCGTCGACCAGTTCGGCGACGAGCGCCCGGTCCTCGGCGGCGGTGTGCTCGGCCAATTCGTCGAGCCGCAGCGGTCCGAGCGCGCGGTCGCGGCCGAACAGCGTGTACATCTCGTCGGACCAGCGCACGTCGTCGCGGTCCAGGTGCCACTCGGCGCTGGCCACCAGTCCCGATCCGGTGGCCGCGGGCCGCGCCGGGCCGCCGCGCTGATCGGGCAGCAACGCGCCCGCGTTCGGCTCGACGAACAACCGCCGCAGATGCCGCCACGGCAACACCGCGTCCTCGAGGCCGGCCACCGTGAACGGCGCGGCGGGCCCGATGTCCGGCGGACGCACCGCGCTGCGCGCCGGCGTGCTCGTCGCGAGCCCCGGATCCTCGGCCTGGCAATGCTCCGGGTCGTCGGTGTCCAGGCATAACCTGGACAGGTATTCCGCCGTCTGGCCGAGGCTGCACGCGAGCAGATCGCACAGCAGACCCCGGCGGTGCGCGTCCTCCGCGGCGGTCGCGTCCGCACCCGCGCCGGTCCCCGCGCCCGGGCCGAACCCACCGCGCAGCCCGTCGAGTTCGGCCCGCATGCGCCCGATGTGCGCGAGCCATTGGGACGGATCCACCACATCGGGTCCGTCCACGGGGCGTTCGGGCCGTTCGCGCATCCGCTCGCGCTCCTCCGGACAGGGCCTGGCTGGGGTGCAACGACTGTCGCACATCGCGGGGCCCGACGGGGATGAAACCACAGGAACCATCGCGCTTGTGGCTGATTTGCCTATTCCGGGTGCCCGGAGATGACGGAAGGGGCCCGATCGCGACCGCGATCGAGCCCCTCTCACCGATGTGGCCGGCCGAAACCCGCTGCCCGGGGAATACCCGCGCGCCGGTGCGCCGGCCGTTCAGCCCAACACGTTCAGTCCAACACGTTCAGCTCGTGCAAAATCGTCAGCCCAACTCGTTGCCGAGGATCGAGATGAACGAGACCATCTCGCCCGGGTATCCGCCCAGGTTGTGGGTCAGCGCGAGGTTGCGACCGTCCGCCGGGATCCGCCGGTTCTCCGGCGCCTCACCGCGCAGCTGGAGCCACGCCTCGAACATCATCCGCAGTCCGGACGCGCCGACCGGGTGACCGAAGCTCTTCAGCCCGCCGTCGGGGTTGACCGGCAGCCGACCGTCGAGGTCGAACGCGCCCGCCATGACTTCCTTCCACGCCGTGCCGCGCTCGGTGAACTGGAGGTCCTCCATCAGGACCAGTTCGGTCGGCGTGAAGCAGTCGTGCACCTCGGCCATCGCGAGCTGCTCGCGCGGGTTGGTCACGCCGGCCTGCTTGTACGCGTCCTCGGCGCAGGCCGCGATCTCCCAGAACGTCGTGTAGTCGTACTCCGGGTCGATCACGCCGGAGCCGTTGCCCGCCACCATCGACAACGCCTTGATGTACAGCGGCTTGTCCGTGTACAGGTGCGCGTCCTCGGCCCGGACCACGATCGCCGCCGCCGCACCGTCCGCGACGCCCGCGCAGTCGAAGACGCCCAACTGGCCCGCGAGTCTGGGCATCGCAGAGATCTTCTCCGGCGCGATCTCCTTGCGGAACTGCGCGCGCGGGTTGCGGGCGCCGTTGTAGTGGTTCTTGGACGCGATGTGCGACAGCACGTCGCGCATCTCCGATTCGGACACGCCGTACTTGTTGCCGTACGCGGGCGCCACCATCGAGAACATCGCCGCCGCGGTGAGCGTGCGCGCGGTGCCGTCGCCCGGGATCGGGAACGCGTTGAGCCCCTGGAACCCGCCGTCCTTGACCTTCTCGACGCCGACCGCCATCGCGACGTCGTAAGCGCCGGACGCGACCGCGTAGGCGGCCTGGCGCAGTGCCTCGGAACCGGTCGCGCACATGTTCTCCACGCGCGTGACCGGCTTGCCCTGCAGTTGCAGCGGCTTGGCCAGCGTCATCCCGGACATCCCCGACTGCGCGGTGCCCAGCCAGTACGCGTCGACCTGGTCCTTGCTCACGCCCGCGGACGCGAAAGCCTCGGTGCTCGCGTCGATCAGCAGGTCGTCGGTGCCCTTGTCCCAGTGTTCGACGAAGGACGTACAACCCATCCCGATGATGGCGACGCGGTCCTTGATGCCGTGCGATCCCATGCCTATGCCTCCTCGGCGGCTCGGGCGGTCCGCACGGGGCGGGCCTTCCAGAAGTAGTTGTGGATCCCGTCGGCGCTGCCGAGTCGACGGAACGTCGGCTCGACCCGGTCGCCGATGGCGACCTCGCCGGCGTCCATGTCGGTCAGCTCGATCGGCAGTCGCCCCCCGTTGTCGAAGTCGACCACGGCGAACACGACCGGCGGGCTGGGGGAGTACGCCATCCGGTCGACGGTGAACGTCTTGACCGTGCCGATCACGTCGGCGGTGGGCACCGGCTCCATGTCGTCCACGTTGCCGCCGGCCATCGACACGCGCTGCGGCGGCAGGTGCACGGCACCGGTCTCCCGGTCCCGGGCACCGACGAAGCCGTACTTCCAGTCGAGCGCGCGCACGGCGGCCGAGGACGAGGTCCGGGCCGGCTCCGGGCGGCGCGGCGGCTCGACCGGGAGCAGGCCGCGCCACGCGAGGTACTTGCCGTAGGGCAGCGGCGCGCCGCCGGCGAGCTGCTCGGCGACCGTGCGGGTGGGCCGGTAGGACGCGAGCGCGTCGGTGGCGCGGAACAGGAACACCTCGGCGCCGTCGGACAGCACGACGAGCGCGATGACCGCGCCCGGGGCGGCGGCTTCGAGCGTCGCGCTCAGCAGCAGGCCGGGGTGTGCCGCGCCGGTGATCCCGACGGTGCCGGCGAGGTCGTCGCCGAGCGCGCCCTCGCGCAGGCCGAGCTTGCGGCCCAGCCCGGCGACCGCGCGGCCGTGCAGGCCGGCGACCACCGCGTGGTCGACCTGGTCGGCGGTGAGGCCGGTGGCCTTGAGCGCGTCGGTCCACGCCCGCTTGCCCGCGGCGAGGTAGTTGTTCTCGCCGAACTTCTCCTCCCACAGCTTCGAGCGCACGTCGCCGGGGGTGCGCCAGCGGTCGACGAACTCGGCCGTGGCGGACGCGCCGCCGAGGTACTCGGCGAGCACCGGGCCGTCGGCGGGGCCGCCGACCAGGAGCGCGGACGCGCCGTCGCCGCCGGCCGCCTCGTCGCCGCTACCGGGCAGGCCGACCCGGATGTCGGCGCCGACCACGAGCGCGCTGCCCGCGCCGTCGAGGGCGAGCCGGAGCAGGCCGGCCGCCGAGCGCACCGAGCCGGTCGCGTCCATCGCGGGCACCGAGCCGTCCAGGCGCAGCGCGGCGTGGATGGTGGTCGCGTTGGTGCGGTCCGCGTACGCCGGCGCGACCGTCGCGAACAGCAGCGAGCGCGGTCGTGCGGCGGGCGTCGCCCGCAGCGCGTTGCGGGCGGCCTCGACGCCCATGGTGGTGGTGTCCTCGTCGAAGGACGCGACCGTGCGGGTGCCCTTGCCGCCACCGGAGCCGGCCACGGCCGCGATGGTCTTGCGGTCGAGGCGCCGGTAGGGCAGATACGCCCCGTACCCGAGGATGCCGCGTCCACTCGAAACTGCGGTTCCGTCAGTCGTCATTTCTCCGCTTCCGCCTCGTTCCACTCGGTTCGTTGCGCTACTGCCCTGAGGCCCTACTGCCCTGATGTCCTGAAGCCCTGCGTGCTGCCTCGTGTGGCGTGGTGCGTCGTGGTGTGTCCATGGTGCGTCGGGGTGGCGGGGCTACGGGGTCACGGGGTTTCGAGCCCGATCGCGCCGTCGGCCGCGAGTCGGTCGATCTGCTCGGTGGACAGGCCCAGTTCGGCCCGCAGCACCGCCGCCGTGTGCTCGCCCACCCACGGCACGCGGGTCTCGGGACCCTCGGCCACGCGGGACAGCTTGACCGGGTTCCCCGGCGACAGGATCGGCGCCGGTTCGCCGTCGGTGCGTTCCATCTCGACGATCATGTTGCGGTTGCGCACGTGCTCGTCCTCGATCACGTCGCCCGGGTTGTAGACCGGGCCGGACGCGACACCGACCCCGCTCAGGGCCGCGCACGCCTGCAATCGCGACTTGTCCGCCGCCCACGCCTCGATGCCGGGACGGAGGATGTCCTCGATGTGGTCGAACCACTCCTGCGGGCCGCTCAGCCGGGGATCGGATATCCATTCGGGCCGACCGACCAGCTCCGCGAGCGCGTTGAACATGTGCGGCCGGGCGCACTGGATCAGGAAGTAGCCGTCGAACGCCCGGAACGAGTGGTTGATCAACGGTGCCAGGCCGGGGTCCTTGAGACCCATCGACCAATAGCTGATGCCGGCGTCGTTGAGCGCGACCATCGCGTCGAACATGGAGATGTCGACGTACTGGCCGACGCCGGTCGCGTCCCGGTGGCGCAGCGCCGCGAGCACGCCGATCACCGCGAACAGGGCCGACCCGGAGTCGCCGAGCGCGCCGAGCGGGGAGACCACGGGCGCGGCGTTCGGGTCGCGCTTGAAGTCGTACAGGCCGGCCATGCCCTCGGCGACCGGCGCGTACGCGGGCCAGGACGCGTACGGCGACTCGGTGGTGTTCCCGAAGCCGGACACCGACAGGTAGATCGCGCGCGGGTTGACGGCGGCGATGTGCTCGAAGCCGAGGCCGAGCCGGTCGGCCGTACCGGGCTTGAAGTTCTCGCAGACGATGTCGGCCTTCTCGGCCAGGCGCAGCACGATCTCGCGGCCCTCGGGGTGCTTCAGGTCGACGGTGACGCTGCGCTTGCCGAGGTTGTTGCGCAGGAAGGTGACGCCGACCCGGCGGCCGAGCGGGTCGGTCATCATCGGCAGCGACGCGCGACCGGACTCGCCGACGACGGGCGACTCGATCTTGATGACCTCGGCTCCGAGTCGGGCCAGCATCTGCGTGGCGTAGGGGAGGGCCTGCATCTGCTCGATGGCCAGGACCCGGATCCCGTCGAGCGGCTTTCCGAAGCGTTGCAGGTCGGTGCCTGCCACCTCTCCCACGCGCATGGCGACTCACTCCCTGTTGTGCGGTCGTACGTGTGCCGCGCGGTCGACCGGCCGGCCGAGCCTGCTGCAGCCGTGATGTCGGCCCCGCGGCACCCAGGCCCCCCGAAACGCCCGACGGGGCGTCTCATGCGAGCGCCCAATAGCCGCGAGACAGGCACCCCGTCACCATAGCTGACGGACAGTCAGATAAGCACCGCCCGCTCTCCGTGCCGCTCGTCACGCACCACCCGACCGCCCCAAACCCAGCCCAAACCCAGCCCGGCCGGCGTTTGAGGCCACCTCACCCGAGCTCGACCCAAATCCAGCCCGGCCGCCAAGGCCGACCCAAATCAGCCCGGCCGGCGCTTGAGGCCACCTCGGCCGAAGGCCGGGTCGGACCCCGAGCCGATGCCGCTATATTTGGTTGAGCCAAGCATGCACCAAGCATGCTGCTAGGCAGGCGACAAGGGGGCGGTCATCGATACCGCGACACCGTGCGGAGAACCGGCGCCCGCCGGCCACGCACCTGACGAACTGGGCCGCGAGCTCGCGCGCCTCATGCGACTCTCGGCCGCGGCCAAGGCGCGCAATCGCGCCGAAGGCGGCCCCGTCCCGGACGGGGGCGACCGCCTGCTGCTGGCGTACCTCTCGTTGGAGGGTCCGCGCCGGGTCACCGACCTGGCCGCGATGACCTACCTGGACGTGTCCACGGTCAGCCGTCAGGTCGCATCCCTGGTCCAGCGCGGCCTCGTCGAGCGCCGTCCCGACCCCAACGACGGGCGCGGCACCCTGCTCGCCGCCACCGATGAAGGGCACCAGGCGTTCGAGATGTACCGCAAGCGCCGCGAGGTCGAGCTGGACCGGGTCACCCGGGACTGGTCCGCCGACGAACGCCGCACGCTCGTCCACCTCTTGAGCCGCTTCAACGACGATCTCGAACGCGACCAGGCACCGACACGCGACACCGCGCCCGGTGCACCGGAAGGCCCCACCGCATGACCGACACAAAACCGCATGCCGAACCCCGCCAAGCCGAGGCGGACAGCGGCCTGAGCCACCGCCAGATCATGACGATCCTGTACGGCCTGATGGCCGGCATGTTCCTGGCGGCGCTCGACCAGACGATCGTCTCGACCGCGATCCGGACCATCTCCGACGACCTGCACGGACTGAGCCAACAGGCGTGGGCGACCACGGCGTACCTCATCACCTCGACGATCGCGACGCCGCTGTACGGCAAGCTCTCCGACCTGTACGGCCGGCGCCCGTTCTACCTCGCGGCCATCACGATCTTCGTGATCGGCTCCGCGCTGTGCACGTTCTCGACGTCGATGTACGAACTCGCCGGCTTCCGAGCGCTCCAGGGCCTGGGCGCGGGCGGCCTGATGTCGCTCGCGTTCGCGATCATCGGCGACATCGTCGCTCCGCGCGAACGGGCCCGCTACCAGGGCTACTTCCTGGCCGTCTTCGGTACCTCCAGCGTGCTCGGCCCGCTGGTGGGCGGATTCTTCGCGGGCCAGGACACGATCATGGGCATCGCGGGGTGGCGCTGGGTCTTCCTGGTCAACGTCCCCGTCGGCGCCGTCGCGTTGATCGTGGTCGCCAAGGTGCTGCACATCCCGCACACCCGGCGCCCGCACCGGATCGACTGGTTCGGCGCGGTCACGCTGACCCTGGGCGTCGTACCGCTGCTGATCGTCGCCGAACAGGGCCGCGAATGGGGGTGGGGGTCCGGCACCGCGCTCGCCTGCTACCTCATCGGCGGCTTCGGCGTCGTCGCGTGGGTCCTGGTGGAGCGCCGGATGGGCGAGGACGCGCTGATCCCCATGCGGTTGTTCCGCGACCGGATCTTCAGCCTCGCGTCGCTGATCGGCGTCATCTTCGGGATGGCCATGTTCGGCGGGTTCATGCTGATCCCGCAGTACTTCCAGATCGTCAAGGGATCCAGCCCGACCGAGGCCGGACTGCTGATGATCCCGGTCATGGTCGGCATGATGGGCTCGTCGATCGTGTCCGGCCAACTCACCTCCAAGACCGGCCGATACAAGATCTTCCCGATCCTGGGCACCGGCATCGCGGCGATCGCGATGGGGCTGTTCGCGCTGTTCGTCGACGCCGAGACGTCGCTCGTGACCACGAGCCTGTTCATGGTCCTGCTCGGCATCGGCCTCGGTCAGTGCATGCAGACGCTGATCCTGGTGGTACAGAACGCGGTCCCGCCGCGCGACATGGGCGTGGCCACCTCCGCCGCCACCTTCTTCCGCCAGATGGGCGCCACCGCCGGTACCGCGGTGTTCCTGTCCGTGCTCTTCAGCAACGTCTCCGGGGAGATCGCCAAGGCGTTCACGCGGGACGCGAGCAAGCCCGCCTTGCAGGCCGCGCTGCGGGACCCCGCGGTGCTCAACGACCCGGCCAACGCGCCCGTGATCGAGATGGCCCGCAACCCGAACCCCGGCGGCGCGCAGGGGTCCGGCGTGCTCAGCGACTCGTCCTTCATCCAGCAGCTCGACCCGCGCCTGGCCGCCCCCTTCAAGGAGGGCTTCTCCGAGGCGATGCAACTGGTGTTCATGATCGCCGCGTGCGTGATGCTCGTGGCGTTCGTGCTGGTGTTCTTCATCAAGGAGGTACCGCTGCGCACGATGTCGGGGCTCCAGGCCAAGGCCGCGGCCGAAGCGGAGGAACTGGCCGATGCCGACCGGGCCGCGGTCGACGCGACGACCGCGGTAACCGCGGCGACGCCGGCGGCTCCGGTCGGGGAACCCGCGGAGTCGGCCGCGGCCGGTGGCGCCGGCACCTCCGCCGAACAGGACGCCCGCCGTGCGGCGGGCAGACGGTGGCCCCGAGGGGACTGACCCGACGGGACTGATCCGACGGGACTGATCCGACAGAACTGAGCGGTACCCGCCACGGCCCGGGCCGGGAAGCCATCCCCGCCCGGGCCGTGCCGCGCCGTCACACCGCCGCCCGCTTCCGGACCACGATCAGCCACGCCCACACCGCCGCGCACACGTTCACCGCGGCCAGCGCCGCGAAGGTCACCACCGCGGCGTGCGCCGACGCCTTCGCGCCGAGGTCCGTCACGGACAGGAACGCCGTGCCGTAGGTGGCCACCCCCAGCACCCCGCCGACCTGCATCAGGGTCACCACGACCCCGCTCGCGTCGCCGGCCTGCTCGGGCCGTACCCGCGCCAACGCGGCCCCCATCAACGGCCCGATCACCGCGCCCTGGCCGAGGCCCATCCCGGCCAGCCCGGCCGCCAACGCGACCCCGCCGTCCCGGCCGCCGTGCACCGACGCCGCCATGCCCACGTACGACACGGCCACCAGCGCGAAGCCCAGATACCCCATGTGCGCCCGCAGCCGCTCCGGCAACCGCCCCCAGTACAGCCCCGACACCGCGAACCCGAGCGCGCACGGCACGTACGTCAGCCCCGCCCGCAGCGGACTGTCGCCCAGCCCCGACTGGAGGTGCAGCGCGAGCGTGAACAGGAACCCGTTGTAGCTGCCGACCGCGATCAGCAACGCGACCCCCGAGGTCAACAATCCCGGGGAGCGCAGCACCGCGCCCGGCACCAGTGGCGACCCCCCGCGGGCCGCCACCGATCGCTCGACGAGCGCGAACGCGCCCAACCCCGACACGCCCGCCGCGAGCAGCAGCCACCCCCACAGCGGCCAGCCCTGCTCGTGCCCCATCACCAGCGGAACCACGAGCGCGAGCATCGCCGGCGCGAGCACCAGCACACCGGGCACGTCCAACCGACGCCACCCCATCCGCTCCCCGGCATCCGGCCCGTCACCGCCCAGCGCGCGCCACCCGACCACGAGCAGCAGCACCCCGAGCGGCACGTTCACCAGGAACACCGGCCGCCACCCGGTCCCGAACAGATCCGCGCCGACCAGGACCCCGCCCAGGATCTGCCCGACGACCGCGCCGCCGGCGATCGCCGTCTGGTAGATCCCCAGCGCGGCCGTCCGCCGTCGTCCCTCGAACCGCCGCTGAATCAGCGTCAGCACCTGTGGCACCAACAACGCGGCACCGGCGCCCTGCACGCACCGGAACGCCACCAGCTCGACCGTCGAGGTCGCGAGCCCACACGCCAGCGACGCGAGCGTGAACAGCCCGAGCCCGGCCAGATACGCCCGGCCGTACCCGAAGATCGCCCCCAGCCGCGAACCCGTGATCAGCAACATCGCGTACGCGATCGTGTAACCCGCGATCATCCACTGCAGCCCCGCCCCGGACGCGTGCAGATCCTCGCGCATCACCGGCGCCGCCACGTTCACGATCGACGCGTCCAGGATGGCTATGAACTGCCCGGCCACCAACACCGCGAGCAACACCGTGCCCGCGTTCGCACGTCCCGCGTCCTTGCGTCCGGTGTCCTGTCCGGTGTTCCCGTGTACTGCGTCCTTGCGTCCCGCGTCCCCGCGTCCTGCGTTCTTGCGTACGGGAGCGGCCGATTCGGGATCGCCGACCTCCGCTCCCCCCGCCTGTTTCACGTCGACGCGTCGAGCCTCGGGGCTCGACGACAGATCCGTATCGTTCATGGGGACGACTGTGCCGGATCGGGGATACCCGGACCAGAAGCCTGGTTATCCGGGTATAACCAAGCACCTGGCAATCGACGCGACCCACGGCGCAGGATGGGTGGATGATCGCTCGTTCGCGCACCGACACCACTCCCGAGCAGACCCCGTCGGACCCGGCGATACCGGAATCGGCCGGACCGGGACAAGACACTCCGCGACATGTCACACCGGAACAGGCCGAGACCGAGCGGGTCGGGCCGCAGTACGTTCTGCCCGCCCGGGCCGCCTCCCGCGCCGAACTCGGCGCGTTCCTGCGCAGCCGCCGCGAGCGGATCACCCCGGAGCAGGTCGGCCTGCCCGCCGGCCGCCGCCGGCGCACTCCGGGTCTGCGCCGTGAAGAGGTCGCGCAGCTCTCCGGCGTGGGGGTCACCTGGTACACGTGGTTGGAGCAGGGCCGGCCGATCCAGGTCAGCTCGCAGGTGATCTGCGGGATCGCCCGCACGCTGCGCCTGGACGGCGTCGAGGTCGAGCACGTCAAGCGGCTGGCCCGGGTGCCGAGCACGGCAACGCTGCGCGCCGAGGACGCGGTGGATGAGAACACCCAGGCCCTGCTCGACGACTTCGCGACGCTGCCGGCGGTGGTGGTCACCGGACGCTACGAGGTGTTGGCCTTCAACTCGCTCTATGCGCGGGTGTTCCCGGCGCTCGTGGCGGAGCCCCAGAACCGGCGCAACCTGATCCGTGAACTGTTCACCCGGCCCGCGTGCTGCAACCCGTTCCACGAGTGGAAGCAGGAGTGCCGGATGGTGGTCGGAGCGCTGCGCAGCACCTACGCCCGCAACGTCGGGGATCCGGTCTGGGCGACGTTCATCGACGAACTCATCGAGGCCAGCCCGGAGTTCGCGAAGGTGTGGGCGGAGCACCCGATCGCGCTCACCCGCCCGCAGACCAAGCTCTTCCGACACCTGGACGTCGGAGTGCTGCGGGTGCGCGCGGCGCCCGCGGACCTGGTCGCGTCGCCGGGGCAGCGGATGAACGTGTACATCCCGCAGGACGAGGAGACCCGGCAGCGGCTGGCCCGGTTGGCGGCCCCCGACTTCGTGCCGAGCCCGCCACATGTGCACCGGGCGAGGTGAGCCGAGGGCGATAGTCCGAGGGGGACGGTCCGAGGGCTCCGACGGGACCCGATGGCCCGGGGGATGGGGGATGGGGTGGTCCGGACAACGTCGAAGGGCCGGAAGATCGAGATCTTCCGGCCCTTCGATACTGCTGGTGCGCGATACTGGGATTGAACCAGTGACCTCTTCCGTGTCAGGGAAGCGCTCTCCCGCTGAGCTAATCGCGCGAGATGTCCACATGTTGCAAGTGACTCTTCGTAGCTGTTCAGTTGTGCAGCGTGCGCGATACTGGGATTGAACCAGTGACCTCTTCCGTGTCAGGGAAGCGCTCTCCCGCTGAGCTAATCGCGCGGGAAGGTCGCCGTCGGCATGACGCCTCTGGCTCTCTTGGAGGTGGAGACGGGATTTGAACCCGTGTAGACGGCTTTGCAGGCCGTTGCCTCGCCTCTCGGCCACTCCACCAAGTGAAGGAACCATAGTGGTTGCCCACCGAGTTCCTCTACCTCTTCCGAGCGGACGACGAGATTCGAACTCGCGACCCTCACCTTGGCAAGGTGATGCTCTACCAACTGAGCCACGTCCGCATGTCTTCCGGGTTGCGCTTGCGCGTCCCGGCGACGTTCAGAACTTTAGCGGATCCGAGGGCCATCACAAAAACCGATTCCCCGGAGCGGCCGCGATGTGAGCCGCGCAACCTGCGAAAACGCCGGAGGCCGGTGCGAACCACGGGGGTTCGCACCGGCCTCCGGGACGTGCTCGGCTCAGTCGCGACGCTCGCCGGACGGCGCCGACTCGACGTCGGCCGGGGACACGTCTTGGCTCGCGACGTCGGGCTGCGGGGGAACGGAGGCCGACTTGGGCGCGGGGTCGGTGGTGGGTTCGACGGGGGCGATGGGCTCGACCTCGTCCGCGGTGTTCGCGTCGTTCGCCTTGTTGGTCTCGTCCGAGTTGTTCGTCTCGTCGGAGTCATCCGAGCCGTCTGAGTCGTTCGCCTCGGGTTCCGGCGCGGGCTTCGCGTCGGCCTCGGGCTCGGGCTCGGGCTCGGTTTCGGATTCGGTTTCGACGACAGAATCGGCGTCGGGCTCGGCCTCCGCGTCGGCGGCCTCGACGGCGTCGGCTTCGGCCGGCTTGGTCAAGGACACCGGTTCGGCCGAGGCGGCGTCGTCGCCCGGAGGGGTCGGCATGGCCGCCGTGGGCGCGTTTGCCGGGCGCGGCGGGGGAGCCTGTACGGGTGTGGCCGGCCGTACCGCGTCGGCCGCCGGAGCGGCGGCAGCGGACGCCGCGGCATCGGGTGCGGCCGGCGCGACCGGAGCCTGCGGTACCGGCGGGACGCCCGGCGCACCGGGAGCGGTCGGCACCGGCGGCGCGTAGTACTGCGCGGTCGGCGCCTGCGGCGGATACGCCGCCCACGGCGTGGGCGCGCCGGTCGGGATCCCGGCCGGGAACGCACCGGGCACCGCGCCCGACGCGAACGCCATCGCCTCGCGCTCGTGCTGGAACGTCGTGATCTTCCTGACCACGAGGATCGCGGCGACCGCGGCGAGGATCAGCACGATGTCCGCGACACCCGACAGGATGTCGATCGTCCGCAGCCGATCGGCGTCCGACAGTTCGATGTCCTCGTCCATCGGGTACGACAGCCGGCTCGCGAAGAACAGCACGGCCGAACCCACCAACAGCACCCACCAACTCCACAGCAGCGGCACCCGGCCGGGGGTCTTCCCGCCGCGCTCGGCGGTCCGCGGATCACTCGCGCGCCACACGTCGTGCAGGATCAGCTTCGGGAACCACAGGTTCACCAGCGGCACCAGCCAACCACCGATCGTCCATCCGGCGGACAGGTGCTGCTTCGAGGGGCCGAACAGGTCCACGTTCATGCGGGCCCGGTACATCCAGATGATGAACAGCACCCCCGAGGCGATCATCGACAGCGTCAGGAACGCGATCGCCGCCGCGACCAGCGCGTCCGAGTCCTCGGCCCTGGTCCGCAACGCGTCGGTCATGCCGCGGTCACCGGCGTCCACGATCTCCTGGAGCACGTCGGCCCGGTGGAAGAACGCGGCCGCGCACAGCGCCGCGAACACCGCGCACAGCGGCAGCAGGATGTACAGGGTCAGGGCGAGCCCGCGCAGCGCGCGAAACGGTTGGTGCAGCGCGCCGGGGTAGGGCATGACCGGGTACGGGCCGGGCATGCCGTAGGGGGCCTGCGGCGAGAACTGTCCCGTGGCGTGCGGATACGCGCCGGCGTACGCGCCCTCGGGCACGGGAGCGTACGGATCCGGGGGCACGGGCGCCGCGGGGGCCGCTGAGGACCCGGTGGCCACGGGGGCCGACACGGCGCCCGGCTGCTGCGGTGCGTCAGCGGCCGGTGCGGCGCCGCAGTACGAACAGCGGTCGGCCCGCGTAGACCAGGTGTCGCAGGCGGAACAGTGCACGGATGAACGTCCTTCGATCGCGTTGAGACGTGGAGACGTGGAGACGTGGGGAAGTCGACGTGTCGGGGTCAGCCGACGGGAGGCGTGGCCACCGGACTCGCGGTCGCGGCAGCAGCCACCGTGCCGCATCATGCCGTGCCCGACCGTCGCACGGGAACGGGGAATCCGTTCGGCCCGGATCCGGTGCGCACGGGTGTGCGGGAGAAGGTGCCCCGCGGCCCCCGAAGGCGGCCCGGCCGGGGGCGCGGACGCCCTTCTACAATGGACGGTCTGACCCGCGCGTCGACCCTCCACAGGCGTCGCGGTCACGACCTCGGAAGCGAACAAGTGAGCCGGCAACTCCCTCTCGCCCACCTCGGCGGGCGCTTGGCGACCGGCCTGCGTGACGTCACGCGTGACCCGGCCGCCCTGGACTCGCACGGATTCTGGGCCGTCGTCGCCGACTTCGAAGGCGACCTGCTGTGCGCGCGCTTCGACGACGTACGGCCGGCCCCGCTGCCGGTCGCGCCGTGGGCCGGGCCGCCCGCCGACGCGTGGACCGACTCGCTCGACGCCGACGCCTACCGCGCCGGGGTGCGCCGGATCCGCGAGTACATCGCCGCCGGCGACGTGTACCAGGTCAACCTGTGCCGGATGCTCACCGCGCCGCTGCCCGCCGACTTCGACATCGTCGGCCTCGCGGGCCGGCTCGCGCACGGCAACCCCGCCCCGTACGCGGGGGTGATCCGACTGCCCGACCACGACGTCCACGTCGCGTGCGCGTCCCCCGAGCTCTACCTCCATCGCGACGGCGACCGGGTCTGGTCCGGCCCGATCAAGGGCACCGGCCGCACCGAGGCCGACCTGCTGCCCAAGGACCACGCCGAGAACGTGATGATCGTCGACCTGGTCCGCAACGACCTGAGCCGGGCGTCCGCGATCGGCTCGGTCACGGTCCCCGACCTGTGCGTGGTCGAGAAGCATCCGGGCCTGGTCCACCTCGTCTCCACCGTGGCCGGCACGCTGGCCTCGGGCGTCGGCTGGCCCGAGCTGCTCGCCGCGACCTTCCCGCCCGGCTCGGTCAGCGGCGCGCCCAAGAGCAGCGCGCTGCGGATCATCGACGAGCTCGAACCCGTCCCGCGCGGCCCGTACTGCGGCGCGATCGGCTGGGTCGACGCGGATCGCCGGCAGGGGTCGCTCGCGGTGGGGATCCGCAGCTTCTTCGTCCGGGACGGTCGGCTGTGCTTCGGCACGGGCGCCGGCATCACGTACGACTCGGACCCGCAGCGGGAGTGGGACGAGACGCGGCTCAAGGCCCGCAACCTGCTCGCGGTCGCGGGGCCGGAGGGCGCCGAGCCGGAGTCCGGTGGGCGGGAGGGCGCCGGGCGGGAGGGCGCGGTGCCGGGTTTCGGTGGGCGGGAGAGCGCGGTACCGGAGTCCGGTGGGCGGGACACTGCCGGACGGGAGAGCCCCGGACAGGGGTATGGCGGGCGCGGGCGCGGCGGACCCGGGTCCGGCGGACAGGACGACATCATCGGCTCGGAGGGCTCATGACCAAGATCTGGCTGAACGACGGTCTCGTCGACCACGACCGGGGCTTCGTCCGGGTGGACGACCACGGACTGACCGTGGGCGACGGCGTCTTCGAGACGATGAAGGCGACGGGCGGCCGAGCCTTCGCGATGACCCGGCACCTGGAGCGGCTGACCCGCTCGGCCCGCGGTCTCGGGCTGCCCGATCCCGACCACGCGCTGATCCGGCACGCGTGCGACGAGGTGCTGCGGGCGAACCCGCTGCCGGGCGCCGGTCGACTGCGGATCACCTACACGGGTGGTCGGTCGCCGCTTGGCTCCGAGCGCGGCGACGCCGCCCCGACCGTGGTGGTCGCGCTCGGCGCCGCCAAGGAGCGCGGCGAGAGCACGGCCGTGGTGACCGTCCCGTGGACGCGCAACGAGAACGCGCCGACCACCGGCCTCAAGACCACCAGCTACGCCGACAACGTCGTGATGCTCGCCCACGCGGCGGCGCGCGGCGCGACCGAGGCGCTGTTCGCGAACACCGCGGGCAACCTGTGCGAGGGCACCGGCTCGAACGTGTTCCTGGTGCTGGAGGGCCGCGTGGTGACCCCACCGCTGTCGGCAGGCTGCCTGGCCGGGGTATCGCGCGCCTTGGTGCTGGAATGGGTCGGCGCCGAGGAGGTCGACCTGCCGCTGTCGGTGTTGGCCGAGGCCGACGAGGTGTTCCTGACCTCGTCGTTGCGCGACGTGCAGGGCGTGCACCTGGTCGACGACCGGGCACTGGTCGCACCGGGGCCCGTCACCCGCAAGGCGATGGAGACCTTCGCGGCCCGCGCGGCCGACGACATCGACCCGTGACGGGGGTGAGGCCGGTCGTCCCTCGCGCCGTGGTCGGTGAAGGTTTCCGGTCGCGGCACGGGCGTCACGGTGTTCCCCGCCGTCGCTCGCAGGTGTTCCGCGCGCTCGTTCGCAGGTTGGCCGGGTCCGTGCGCGGGCAGCACTGCCGGTAACGGGGCGCTGCGCCCGGGGAAGGCGGGGGCCACGCGATGACCACCACTTTGCGACCGGCCGGGCCCGGCCGTGACGGCGTCTACTCGATCTGCGCCAACGGCCGGGCCGTCGGCGGCGTGCACCTGACCCCGATGGGCCCATGGGGCGCGGGCACCGGATGGATCCTGCACATCCAGGTCCTGCCGTCGCGCCGTAGACGGGGCCACGCGTGCGTGGCGATGCTCGCGGCCGAGGAGATCATGCGCGTCGAGCGCTGTACCCGGATGGCGGCCGCCGTCCCCGAGGGCAACCGCGCGGCGACCGGCCTGGTCGAGGCGCTGGGGTACGTCCCCGACAGCCGCCGGTTCGCGGCCCCGGTGCGGACTACCGGCCTGCCGTCCGGCGTGCGGATGATGGACACCGACGAGCGCGCCGAGTGGTGCGCCGCAGAGCTGCTCCGGCACGCGGCGAGTCTGCGCGAGGCCGGCTGGGCGGGCCCCGCGGCCGAGGCCCGGGCCCGGGCCCGCCTCGACCACCCGGCCGCGCCCGCGCCGTACACGCTGGGCGACGGCGCGGTGGTGTGGGTGGCACACGGCGTCATCCTGGCGCTGGCCGCGCCGACGCCGGACGCGGCGGCGACGCTGCTGCGCGCGGCCGGCCATGTGACGGCGGTCCAGGGCCTGCCGGAGATGTCCATCGACCTCCCGGACGTCCCCGACGGCGGCCACACCAAGCCCTGCACGGCGGCGGGATTCGCGCCCCGCACGCGTTATTGGGGGAAACCCATCCTGTGAGCCATCGGGTACATCCCTGATCCTGGGTGTACTCCACGGGGAGGAGAAGGACCGACGGGTGTCCTCCCGGAGTACCGATCCGCCCGCCGATCGTGGCGTCCGCAGACCTGGGCGGCCACGATGGGAGGGAGGGGCGGCAACGGCTGTCGACCGACCCGACCGACACCGACCGACACCCACGTACCGAACGAGGAGGCCGAGCGCATGTCCGGCGCAGATGTGGTCACCGGCGCGTTGTGCATGGCGCTGACGGGTCTCGGCCTGGTCATCGCGGTACAGAAAGCCCGCCAACGACGTTTCCTGAACGCGACGCGGTGGACGGCCGCGGCGCTCTTCCCGATCGGCCTGTACCTGACCGGCCTGGCCACGCTGGCCCGCCGGGTCGGCAGCGCCGCGACCGACTGGGCGACCGACCTGGCCTTCGGCATCAAGGCGTGGGGCGGCGTCGCGATCCTCGCGTTCGCGGTGATGCTGCTGATGATCGCGCGGATGGTCGGCGGCCGAAAGGACGCGAGCGGGAAGGACTCGTCCGCGACGGCGTCCCCGGATCTGTCGGCGCTCACCGGCGGCGCGGGTGCGAGCGGCGCCCTGCCCCGCACCCAACAGCCGAAGCCGACCGCCGCTCCGCGCTCGCGCCGATCCGCCCGGAGCGAGATCGACGACGAGTTCGCGGACATCGAGGAGCTCTTGCGCAAGCGCGGGATCTAGTGCCAGTGCGGGCGGCCGCTGCGGACGGGGTGGCGCGGTGGGTCGGCGTCGGGTCGGGAACCGAAGTCGGGGAATCCCGATTTGCGGATTTCCGCCCGGCGGGTAAACACGCGCTGTACCCGACGGGACACGCCCAGGGGTGAATGTGAAAGCATTCTCATGCGCACCCGCCGTGCCCGGAAAATGTGTTCGACTGCGCGCTTTCTTTGCGCTGCGCACGTATTCGGATCGTCCGATCGCGGGGAGTGTTCGATTCACCCGTTCGGCGTGTGTTCGACGTGTGTTCGAGGTCCGGCCGACGTCCGGCCGACGTCCCGCCGACGCGTGTCGGAAGCTCGGCGCGACGAAAACGCTCCGCCACGCCCACCTTGTGGATGGTGGATGCGGCGGAGCGCTGACGTACAACCCGGGCGCCGCGGACAGGGGCGTGTCCGCCGTGCCGGGAACTCAGTTCTCGGCGAGGATCTGCGACAGTTCCCGGTCGAGGTCGAAGAAGCGATGCTCGTTGCCGGGGGTGACGGCAGCGTTCGTACGCTTCAGGAACGACTCCAAGGCCCGTGCGGGCGCTTCGAGCAGGGCCTCGCCCTCCGGAGAGCTGAGGGCGATGCAGACGATGCTCTGTCCGTGGCTTCGGGAGGGCCACACACGAACGTCGCCGGTGCCGGAGGGCTGACGCAGCCCGTCCGCGAGAAGGTCGCGGGCAAAGACCCAATCGACAGTCTCATCGGCACCCGTGTGGAAGGTCGCATGCACGGCGTACGGGTCCGACGAGTCATACCGCAGTCCCGCGGGGACTGGCAATGAAGACTCGCTCGAGACGACGAGGCGCAGGTGCAGCTCACAGCTGACCGTGGTGTTCATAAGCGCCATGGCCTTTCGCTCAGTGTGCGCTCGGGGATTCGCACGTCGGCGTTCGCAACATCCCACCTGTGGACCTCCTGTAAACGTCTCTGCCCGATATACGGGCGTCTGGGTACTCCTTAAGAGCGATGCGGAGGTGTAACGTTCGCCCGCATGATTTCGGGAAGGGAACAGGCGTTCAGTTCATGCCGAACTCGGGCCCGCGCCGAACCGCCTGGCCTGCATCGAACGTCTGCCCCCTTGTAGCGTTGTCACGCCAAGCCAAGCCGTTGTCGGCTCCGGCCGAAGTCCAGACGGAGGTGCCCGGTGAACGACGGCCGGTACGACGAGAGAGGGAGACCAGCGATGGACACGGGGGTCGCACAGAACGACGCGAACGCCACACGGGGAGCCGACGCCGACCCGGCGGTGGAACCCGGCAAGCCCGCCAAGGAGCCGAAACCATTCGGCTCGCGCGCGCCTGCCTTCATCAAGCGCTCCAAGCCCTTGCACATGACCTGGCAGATCGGCGTGGCCATCATCGGCTTCGCGATCATTGTGGGCGGCATCATCATGCTCCCGCTCCCCGGCCCCGGCTGGGCGGTCATCTTCCTGGGCCTCGCCGTCCTCGGCACCGAATTCGTCTGGGCCCAGCGCACCCTGCTGTGGACCAAGGACAAGGTCACCAAGGCCGCCAACCGCGCCCTCGACCCGAGGACCCGCCGCCGCAACATGATCATGCTCGTCATCGGCCTGATCCTGATCGGCGCCGCAGTGGCCCTCTACCTGTGGAAGTACGGCATGGCCCTGCCCTTCTGACCCACCGGGGGTGGGCACAACCTCCCTCACCCATGCGGTAATGTTCTCCCTGCACCCGGGCGATTAGCTCAGCGGGAGAGCGCTTCGTTCACACCGAAGAGGTCACTGGTTCGATCCCAGTATCGCCCACCCAGGTCAGAGCCCCGGATCATGAAAATGATCCGGGGCTCTGACGCGTGTACAGCAGTCTTGTACAGCAGTGGGCGTCTACAACCATCGCCCGGCGACCCGAGACCGCATGATCCACAAGCCCTCGGGCTTCGCCTTCCCGCTCCCCACATGACACAGATCCGCCGGGACGGGAGATCACGCGTCGCGGCATCACCACATCGGTCGCCCGGCGCGACCACGGCCGCCGGCCCCCATGCACTCCGGCGAGCCACTGCCGCGCACGATCCGAGCCGTCCGCGGAGCCCGGGACACAGACCAACGAGCGCGCTTCGAAGCCGAGCGGGCGGACACCCCGATCGGCGAGCTCGAGCTCGACAACCTCGTCCCGCTGTGGTGAGCCATCGCCGTGATGGGCAACGTCCCGGCCATCCTCACCGCCCTCCGACGGGTGTTGCGGGATTCGGCGAGGGAGCGGTCGCTGTCCCGGTCGGGGCCGGTGAAGGGGTTCGAAGCGCGGACTTCGCGCGGTCAGGTGCGTCGGTGATGGTGCTTTTGGGTCGCCAACTCCCCTGTGCGGCCCGCGTTTATGAGTCTTAGGCAGTCGTGCTTGTCGGGGCGATGTCACGTTCAGGTGTCGAAGTATTGACACTGCCTCATGGGCAGGACACTCTCCTGAGCATGTTGTGAGAGCGCTCTCACGGTACAAGACTCGGCGCTCTCGGGCCTTCCGCGCAGCACACGTGGCACCACCGAACTCCGCGCCACCGCACGCCCCTTTGCTCGACACCGCGGCCACCGACGGCCACCGCGCCACCGCACCACGCACGAAGTGCTCCGCTCATCCCGTCCCGGATGTAAGCCATCAGGAGGTCTTCCCATGCGCACGCACCACGCTCGCGGTCGAATCAGGGCGCTGTCCGCCCTGTGTGCCGCGCTCCTGGCCGGATCCGTGCTCGCCGGTTGCGGCGGCGACGGCGATTCCGGGTCGTCCGACGGCAAAGTCACCCTGAACGTCGGCCTGTTCGGCACATTCGGCTTCGATGAGGCCGGGCTGTACGCCGAGTACCAGCAGGCGCACCCGAACATCAAGATCGTCCAGCACGACACCGAAAAGGAGGAGGACTACTGGCGCACCGTCCAGACCCGCCTCGCCGGTGGTGGCGGGCTCGACGACATCCACGGCATCGAGGTCGGCCGGATCGCCGACGTCGTGAAGAACCAGCCGGACAAGTGGGTCGACCTGAACACCCTGGGCACCCTTACCGCCGGCAACGCCGAGTACCTGCCCTGGAAGAGCAAGGCCGCCACCACCGCCGACGGCAGGGTGCTCGGCGCCGGGACCGATACCGGGCCGATGGCGATCTGCTATCGCCCCGACCTGTTCCGGGCGGCCGGCCTGCCCACCGACCGGAACGAGCTCGCCCAGCGCTGGTCGACGTGGGAGGGCTACGTCGAACTCGGCAAGCAGTTCCAGGCGAACGCGCCCAAGAAGACCCATTACCTGGACAGCGTGACCGGCCTGTACAACGCGATGATCGGCCAGCAGCAGGTCTCGTACTACGACGAGGCAGGCAAGCTGATCTACGACACCAACCCCACCGTCAAGCACGCCTGGGATCTGTCCGCCCAGGCCGCCGACGCCAAGTTGTCCGCCGCGCTCCAACAGTTCCAAGGCGACTGGAACCAGGCGTTCGCGGCCGACGGCTTCGCGTCGATCTCCTGCCCGGCGTGGATGATCGGGTACATCAAGACCCAGGCCGGCGACGCGGGCAAGGGCAAGTGGGACGTCGCGGCGGGCCCCGGCGCCACCGGCAACTGGGGCGGCGCGTACCTCGCGATCCCCAAGGGCGGCAAGCACCACAAGGAGGCCGCCGACCTGATCGCGTGGCTGACCGCGCCCGAGCAGCAGACCAAGATGTTCCAGAAGCAGGGGAACTTCCCGTCCAAGACCGGCGCGATCCAGAGCGTCAAGGCGACCACGGACACCTACTTCAACAACGCCCCGATCGGTCAGATCTTCAGCGTCGCCGCGGAAAAGATGCCCGTACAGATCACGGGAGTTCGGCACAACGACGTCAAGGAGAACATCACCACCGCGCTGACCGCGGTGGAGGCGCAGGGCGTCAAGTCGGACGACGCGTGGAAGCAGGCGCGCGACGCGGTCAAGAACGCGCTCGGCAGCTGACGCCACCGCGGCGGCCCGGGCGACCGTCCCCCGGCCGGGCCGCCGCGCGCCACATCCCCGGCAACCGACCCCGCCCATCCCCCGTTCGGCACGGAGTGATCCCGATGGCCGTACCCTCCCTCGCCCACGAGGCCCCGGCAGACGACCCGACCCCGCCCGAAAATCCGTCGCACACCCACGCCATGACGCCCCGTCAGCTCTGGCGCCGACGCGCCAACCGCGCGTCCCCCTACGCGTTCGTCGCGCCGTTCTTCGTCCTGTTCATCGCGTTCGGCCTGTTCCCGCTGCTCTACACGGGCTATATCTCGCTGCACCGCGTCCGCCTCCAGAATCCGGACGAGATGACGTGGCTCGGGTTGGCGAACTACACCAACCTGTGGCACGACCAATTCTTCTGGAAGTCGCTGCGCAACACGTTCACGATCGGCGTGATCTCCACCGTCCCGCAGCTGTGCATGGCGCTCGGCCTGGCCCATCTGCTCAATCACCGGCTGCGCGGGCGGACCTTCTTCCGGGTCGCGATCCTGATGCCGTACGCGACGTCCGTCGCCGCCGCGACCCTCGTGTTCGGCGGTTTGTTCGGGCGCGACTACGGCATGGTCAACTGGTTCCTCGGCCTGTTCGGCGTGGACACCATCGACTGGTACAACGGCACGTGGACGTCGCAGATCGCGATCTCGACGATCGTGACGTGGCGCTGGGTCGGGTACAACGCGCTGATCTACCTCGCCGCGATGCAGGCGATCCCGCACGACCGCTACGAGGCCGCCGCGCTCGACGGCGCGAAGGCGTGGCACCAATTCCGGCACGTGACCATCCCCGGGCTGCGGCCGACCATCCTGTTCACCGTCGTGGTCTCGACCATCGGCGCGATGCAGATCTTCGCCGAACCGCTGCTGCTCCAGGGCGGTCCGATCGGCGTGCGCGGCGGCGCGTCGCACCAGTACCAGACCGTCGGGCTGTACATGTACGAGACCGGGTGGAGCAACTACGCGCTCGGCAAGGCGTCCGCGATCGCGTGGACGACCTTCCTGATCATCGTCCTCGTCATCGGGGTCAACGCGCTGATCTCCGCGCAGCGTGCGCGCCGCGAGCAGCGGGCCCCGAAGCGCGCCGCGCTTCGATCCCGAACCTCCGCAAACCGAGAGGGCCGCTGACATGGAGAACGCAACGGCCGTACCGAACAAGGTGGTTCCGGCCGCCGACGCCGCCTCCGCAGCCAAGCGACCCGGCGGCCACGGCACCTCCCGCCGCCCCCGCCGTTCGCGCCGAGGCCGCCAACTCCACGGCGGCCCGCTCGTCTACGTCATCCTCGGCTTCGCCACGCTGCTCTCGATCCTCCCCTTCTACTGGTCGATCGTCGCGGCGACCCGCAGCAACGCGGACATCAACCACGTGCCGCCGCCCTTCACACCGGGCGGCAACCTGCTCGCCAACTTCGACAAGGCGCTCGACGAGGCCGACATCGTGCAGGCGCTGATCAACTCGACGATCGTGTCGGTCACCGTCGCCGCCGGCACCGTCGTGTGCTCGACGCTCGCCGGATTCGCGTTCGCCAAGCTGCGCTTTCGCGGGCGCGGCATCCTGCTCGGATTCACGGTCGCGACGATGATGATCCCGCCGCAACTCGGGCTGATCCCGCTGTTCATGATCATGGCCGAGCTGGAGTGGGTGAACCAGCTCCAGGCCGTCATCCTGCCCACGCTGGTCACCGCGTTCGGGGTGTTCTTCATGCGGCAGTACCTGATGGAGGCGCTGCCGGACGAACTGATCGAGGCCGGGCGCGTGGACGGCGCGTCGTACGCGCGGATCTTCTGGTCGATCGTCGTCCCGATCGCCCGCCCCGCGATGGCGGTGCTGGGTCTGCTCACGTTCATGACCACGTGGAACGACTTCTTCTGGCCGATCATCGCCCTGTCGTCGAGCAATCCGACCGTGCAGGTCGCCATCAACTCGCTCGGCGGCGGCTACGTGCACGACCAGTCGATCATCCTCGCCGGAACGCTGCTCGGCACGCTGCCCGTGCTGATCGTGTTCGGGCTGCTCGGCCGGCAGATCGTCGGCGGCATCATGCAGGGCGCGGTCAAGGGCTGATCCCGCGGCGGATCATCCGGCCATCGCCAAATTCCGTGTGGGGAAAGGAAATCACCCCGATGACGAACAACGGGACAGCTCAGGCGCCGCAGTTGCAGCCGCCGCGGACCCAGCCGCAATCGCCTCCGCCGGGGGAGGTGTTCCCGCCCGGCTTCGTCTGGGGCGCCGCCACCGCCGCCTACCAGATCGAGGGAGCCGCGGCCGAGGACGGCCGGGCGCCCTCGATCTGGGACACCTTCAGCCACACCCCCGGGCGTGTACACGCCGGCGACACCGGCGACGTGGCCACCGACCATTACCACCGCTACCGCGAGGACGTCGCGCTGATGGCCGAACTCGGCCTGGGCGCCTACCGGTTCTCGATCTCCTGGGCCCGCGTGCTGCCCGCCGGCAAGGGCCGCGTCAACGTCGCCGGGCTCGATTTCTACGACCGGCTCGTGGACGAACTCCTGGCGCACGGCGTGGATCCGTACGTGACGCTCTACCACTGGGACCTGCCACAGGCGATCCAGGACGCCGGCGGGTGGGGAGCGCGCGTGACCGCGTCGCGGTTCGCCGACTACGCGCGGCTAGTCGCGGCGCGACTGGGCGACCGGGTGCGCCACTGGACCACGCTCAACGAGCCGTGGTGTTCGGCGTTCCTGGGACACGGCTCGGGCGTGCACGCGCCCGGCCACACCGACGCCGAACTGTCCCTGCGCGCGCACCACCACCTGCTCCTCGCGCACGGCCGCGGCGTCGAGGCGCTGCGGGCCGAGTTGCCCAGCGGGCACCGGATCGGGATCACGCTCAATCCGGCCGCCGTCCGCCCCGCCTCGCGCCGGCCCGAGGACCTCGACGCCGCGCGACGCGTGGACGGCCTCGCCAACCGGATCTTCCTCGACCCGCTGCTGCGCGGCGACTACCCGGCGGACGTGCTCCGCGACACCGCCGCGGTGACCGACTGGGCGTTCGTGCGCGCAGGCGACCTCGCCGAGATCGCCCGGCCGATCGACGTGCTCGGCGTCAACTACTACACGCCGCTGCTCGTCGGCGGCGGCGCCGACCCGACCACGCCGGTCCGCGACGACGGCCACGGGGCGAGCGCGTACTCCCCGTGGCCCGGGTGCGCGGACGTGCGCTTCGAACAGACTCCCGGCGCCCGCACCGCGATGGGCTGGGGGATCGACCCGGACGGGCTCTACGAGGTGCTCGCGCGCGTGCACGCACAGGCGCCCGGGCTGGCGCTGATGGTCACCGAGAACGGCGCGGCGTACGACGACGACCGGGTGGACGCGGCCGGCGCGATCGCGGACGGCGAGCGCATCGCCTACCTCGCGGCGCACATCGCGGCGGTGCGGCGCGCGATCGCGGACGGGGTGGACGTCCGGGGCTACTTCGTGTGGTCCCTGTTGGACAATTTCGAATGGGCCTACGGCTACGCGAAGCGCTTCGGCATCGTGCACGTCGACTTCGCGACGGGCCGGCGCACGGCCAAGCGCAGCGCCCGGTGGTACGCGTCGATGATCGCCGGCAACGGGGTGGCCGGGACCGAGCGCGTTCCGGACGGGACGGCGGACGGCGGACGGAATGGGGAGCATTGACCAGCACTGACGGGCACGAGGCCGCCGCGGCGGCGGAACCGCCGACCCTGGAGACGGTGGCCGCGGTGGCCGGGGTGTCCCGCGCCACCGTTTCCCGGGTGATCAACAGCTCGCCCAAGGTCAGCCCACAGGTGCGCGAGGCGGTCGAGGCGGCGATCGCGCGGACCGGGTACGTGCCCAACCGTGCGGCCCGCACCCTCGTCACCCGCCGGACCGACTCGGTGGCCCTGGTGATCCAGGAGCCGGCGACGCGGTTGTTCGGCGATCCGTACCTGTCGGCGATCATGCGTTCGGTGAGCGCCGAGCTGGCCGACACCGACAACCAGCTCGTGCTGATGATGGTGCGGACGGCCGTGCAACAGGACCGGCTGGAGCGCTACCTGCGCGGCGGCCACGTGGACGGCGCGCTGCTCGTGTCGCTGCACGGCGACGACACGCTCGTGGGCCGGCTGCACGCGTCCGGGATGCCGGTGGTGGTGGGCGGCCGGCCGCTCGGTCCGGCCGCCGACTTCGTCTACGTCGACGCCGACAACGTGGGCGGAGCCCGCGCGGCGGTCGAGCACCTGCGCGGCCGCGGGCGGCGGCGGATCGCCACCATCGCCGGGCCGCAGGACATGTGCGCGGGCGTCGACCGGCTGCGCGGCTACCTCGACGCGGTGCCGGGACCCGCGCTCGTGGCGCACGGCGACTTCAGCCGCGCCGGCGGGGCGGCCGCGATGCGGGCGCTGCTGGCCGAGGAGCCGGGGCTCGACGCGGTGTTCGCGGCGTCCGACCTGATGGCGCTCGGCGCGATGGCGGTACTGGCCGAGGCGGGCCGACGGATCCCCGACGACGTCGCCATCGTCGGCTTCGACGACGCGGACGACGTCGCGGGGTGGGCCGAGCCCGCGCTCACCACGGTGCGGCAAAACGTCGAGGAGCAGGGCCGCCTGATGACCCGTCTGCTGCTGCACCGGATCGCCGGCGGCGCGCCCGCCGACCCCGCTGTGCTGCCCACCACGCTGGTGGCGCGGAGCTCCTCGTGAGCCGGAGGCCGGCCGGACGCGAGCGACCGGACGCGAGTCGATGAGACGACCGCGAAACGATCGTCACGACATGTCGACATCGAACGCGTACGACTTTCCCTCGGATCCGGGCCTTGAGATCGGTGTTTTTCGGCCCGTATCACGCCACCGGACGGGCAGTGTCGAGGACCCGATGTCCCGGGGGATGGGCGATCGCGCGATGATCTCCCGGTGACCGATACCTGCCTACCGAGATCCTGCGCGCGGGCGGGGGTCCGCCCGTGACCGGCGCCGGGACCGGCTTGTTGTTCTCCCCATGGCTGTGGCTGGTGATGCCACTGAGCGTTTTTGTCGATGCCCTGCTTCCGATCGTGCCCGGTGACGAACTCGTGATGGCCGCGGGAGCGGTCGCGGACGGTGACATCAGGTACATCCTCCTCGTCTTCGTGACCGCCGGGATCGGCGCGTTCATCGGAGACCAGTGCGCCTACGCCGTGGGCCGCGCCCGGCTTCGCCGCGGGGGCGACGCCGTGCTCGGACCGCGGCGGCAAAAGGCCATGGACCTCGCGCGCGCCGCACTCGCCAAGGGCGGCATGTCCGCGCTGATCGCGGCCCGCTTCCTGCCCGGCGGTCGGACCGCCGTCAACATGTTGGCCGGCCGGCTCGGCTATCCGCGCCCGCAGTTCCAAGCCGCGACGCTGGTCGGAGCGACGATCTCGGTGTCGTACGCGATGGCGATCGGCACGCTGGCCGGCCGGCTCGTCCAGGACAGCCCGCTGTTCGTCGCGCTCGGCGGGATGGCGCTCGGCGCGTCGGTGCCGCTGATCGTCGGCGTGCCGGCACGTGTCGTCCGCGTCGTGCGGCGCCGGCGCGGCACGGCCGAGTCGACCGTGGAGGTCTGACCGGACAGCCGGCACGGCACACGCGAGGCGACGAAACGACGCACCGCCACACCGCCACACCGATGAATCGACTGTGACGACAGAACGACTGTGGGGCACGGGATCGACGATCCCGTGCCCCACAGTCGTGCACACCGACAACAGCGGGCCGGGGCATTCACCCCGGGCCCGCTCCGCCCGCCCGAACCGCTACGGCGCGCCGCGCTCGGCGAGCATCGAGCGCATCAGGTCGATCTCCCCGCTCTGCCCCACGACCATAGTGTTCGCCAGGTCGCGGACCTGCTGCACCTGAGCGCGCGAGACGCCCTCGCGCGCCATCGCCACACCCGCCTCGTGGTGCGCGATCATCAGCCGCAGGAACATCACCTCGGCGTCCTTGCCGCGCAGCGTCGCCAGTTGGTCGAGCTGGGCCTGGGTGGCCATGCCCGGCATCAACTGGGTGTCCGCGCCCGCCGACGGCGTGCCGTGGCCGGAGTGGCCCGGCATCGAACCGGGCGTCATCCACTGCATGACCGGGCGGGACGAACCGATGGTCAGCCCCCACATCTGGAGCCAGGCCGCCATCCGGCCGATCTGTTCCTGCTGGGTCAGCGCGATGTCGTACGCGAGCCTGCGGGTCGGCTCGTCCTGGGTCAGATCGCGGATCATCATCGACATCTGCACGGCCTGCGCGTGGTGCGTGCGCATGTCGCGCGCGAACCCGGCGTCGACCGAGTCGTCCGCCGCCGCGTTCTGCACGGCGGGCGCCGCGGCACCGAGCGTGCGCGTGGCCGTCGGGGCGGGCGCCGTCTTGTCCGCGTCGTCCGACGAGCACGCCGCGAGGGCCGGCACCGCGAGCAGGCCGGTCGCCACGATCACCGCGACGCGTGAGCGGGCCCTCATCCGTTCGTCGGCTTCCCGATGCCGCCCGTGCACGCCGCGCCGGGCTCGGGGGTCTGCGGACCCTCCTTGTACGCGGCGATGAACGCGTCCAGGCGCGGGTCGTTGGCCTGGTCGAGCTTGAGCTGGAGACCCCACGCGGTGGCCGTGATCGGCGTCGACAGGCCCTCGTACGGGGTCAGCAGCATGTACGTCTTGCCCTTGACCTTGGACTTGAGCAGGTCCAGTTGATCGGCGGGCAGGCCCGGCTTGTAGGTGATCCACACCGCGCCGTGTTCGAGCGAGTGGACACCGTTGCGATCCGCTATCGGCGCGTCGTAGATGCCGCAGTTCTGCCAGGCCACGTCGTGCTGGCCGCCGACCGGCGGGGACTGCTTGTAGGTGACGTCCTGGGCCTTCTGGAGGTGGCCCTGGGCCGCCTTGAACGTGCTCACGCCCTGGATGGCACTCGTACTGCCCGGATCGGCCGTGACCTCGGCGATGACGTTGTTGGCGCTGGACTTCTTCTCGTCGTCCGAGGAGGACATCACCACCGCGGTGAGACCCGCGACCAGGGCGATGACCGCGACGCCGGACGCGGCGAAGATGATCGCCGAGCGACGCTTGGCGGCCTTGCGCTCACGCTCGCGCTGGAGGGCCACGCGCTCACGGGTCGCCGCCATCTTGGCGGACCGCTCCGCCTTGCTCTGCTTCTTCGAGGTGTTGGGGGACTGTTGCCCCATGGCTCCGCCTTATTCCGGGATTCGTCAGTGGACCGTGCGAAGGTGTGCCGCGCGGATCACGTACGACTGACGCAGAGCACCGTCAGGTCGGGAGCGTCCTTGGCCGGTGCGGGCGCGAGCGCGACGCCACTGGCGTCCGGGTCGGCCAGCCACGGCGGGATCACCGCGAACGGCGCGGGCGCGACCACCGGCGGCAGCGGGGGCACGGTCGCGGGCAGGCAGGTGTGCGTACGGTTGCCGCACCCGCCCGACCCGTCGCCGTGGTCGTCCGGACCGCCGCCGTCGCGCTGCTCGTGCGCCGAGTGGTGGAACGGGCACACCGTCGGGACGTTCATGGTCGTGGGCACCGAGGCCGCGTGAATCGGAAAGGCGCTGCCCAGCAGCGCGGCGCACGCCAGCACGGCCCCGGCCAACAACCGGACCACCGGCCGTAGCGGGACCGCCAGCGAGGCCATCCGTCGTGTCACGGGCCCTATTCTCACCCGAACGGGCGACCCGATGGGAAGTCGGGGCTTGAACTTTCGTGGTCGTGACTTCGTCGTGACGGTGCGGGCGTCCCCGCGGATGCCCACGCGCCCGGTGAAACCGGGGCGTGGCCGACGCCGGCGGCTCGATAACATCGTTCCCGGAGCGTCCCGACGCCCGACACGGACGTACGACACACGCACCACCCATACGCACCACACGCACGCACGCACCACCCCAAGACACACCACGACGCGTCAAGCGCGTCGACCACACGTCAGGAGACGAACGGTGTCCGAAGCCCGAGTGACCATCAGCCGCGACCCGGATCGGGATGAGCGCGTGGTGACCACGGGCACGACGGCCGCCGAGCTCTTCGCCGGCGACCGCACCGTCGTGGCCGCGCGCGTGGCCGGTGAGCTCAAGGACCTCGCGTACGTCGTGGCCGACGGCGACGAGATCGAGCCGGTCCTGATCGACTCCCCGGACGGCCTGAACATCCTGCGCCACTCGGCCGCGCACGTGATGGCGCAGGCCGTGCAGGAGCTGTTCCCGGAGGCCAAGCTCGGCATCGGCCCGCCGATTCGCGACGGCTTCTACTACGACTTCGACGTCGAGACCCCGTTCCACCCCGACGATCTCAAGCGCATCGAGAAGAAGATGCAGGAGATCATCAAGCAGGGCCAGCGCTTCGCGCGCCGCGTCACCACCGACGAGGACGCGCGCGCCGAGCTCGCGGACGAGCCGTACAAGCTGGAACTGATCGGCCTCAAGGGCTCCGCCTCGACCGCCGCCGAAGGCGCGGAGGCCGAGGTCGGCGCGGGTGAGCTGACCATCTACGACAACCTGAACCCCAAGACCGGCGAGCTGTGCTGGAAGGACCTCTGCCGAGGCCCGCACCTGCCCACCACCCGCAACATCCCGGCGTTCAAGTTGATGCGCTCGGCCGCTGCCTACTGGCGCGGCAGCGAGAAGAACAAGCAGCTCCAGCGGATCTACGGCACCGCGTGGCCGAGCAAGGAAGCGCTCAAGGAGTACACGACCTTCCTGGAGGAGGCCGAGAAGCGCGACCACCGCAAGCTCGGCGCCGAGCTCGACCTGTTCTCGATCCCCGAGGAGATCGGCTCGGGCCTGGCGGTCTTCCACCCCAAGGGCGGCATCATCCGCCGCACCATGGAGGACTACTCGCGCCGCCGGCACGAGGAGGCCGGCTACGAGTTCGTGTACACGCCGCACGCCACCAAGGGCAAGCTCTTCGAGCTGTCGGGCCACCTCGACTGGTACGCCGACGGCATGTACCCGCCCATGGAGCTGGACGAGGGCCAGAGCTACTACCTCAAGCCCATGAACTGCCCCATGCACAACCTGATCTACCGGGCCCGGGGCCGCTCCTACCGCGAGTTCCCGATGCGCCTGTTCGAGTTCGGCACGGTCTACCGCTACGAGAAGTCGGGCGTCGTGCACGGCCTGACCCGCGCGCGTGGCTTCACCCAGGACGACGCGCACATCTACTGCACGCGCGAGCAGATGGCCGACGAGCTCGACTCGCTGCTGACGTTCGTGCTGAACCTGCTTCGCGACTACGGGTTGAACGACTTCTACCTGGAGCTGTCCACCCGGGACCCGGAGAAGTCGATCGGCACCGACGAGAACTGGGCCGAGGCCACCGAGACGCTGCGCCAGGCCGCGCAGAAGCAGGGCCTCGACCTCGTCGACGACCCGGGCGGCGCCGCGTTCTACGGCCCCAAGATCTCGGTCCAGACGAAGGACGCGATCGGCCGGACCTGGCAGATGTCGACCATCCAGGTGGACTTCAACCTGCCCGAGCGCTTCGACCTGGAGTACACCGCGTCCGACGGCTCGCGGCAGCGCCCGGTGATGATCCACCGCGCCCTGTTCGGCTCGATCGAGCGCTTCTTCGCGGTCCTGCTGGAGCACTACGCGGGCAAGATGCCGCCGTGGCTCGCGCCGGTCCAGGTGGTCGGCATCCCGATCACCGAGGAGCACGTCCCCTACCTCGAAGAGGTGGCGGCCAAGCTCAAGGCACACGCCATCCGGGTCGAGATCGACGACTCCGCGGACCGGATGCAGAAGAAGATCCGCAACGCGAACAAGAACAAGATCCCGTACATGCTCCTCGCCGGCGACGAGGACGCCGCCGCGGGCGCGGTCTCCTTCCGCTACCGCAACGGCGAGCAGAACAACGGCATCCCGGTCGACGACGCGGTCGCCGAGATCGTCAAGGCCGTCCAGGACCGCATCCAGGTCTGACCCGCGCGGCCCCGCGTTCGTCGCGGGGAGTTCCGTGCCCCGGTGACCGTCGCACCGTCACCGGGGCACGGGCCGTTCGCGGCCACGGCATATGCTTCCTGGCATGACGAGCGAGCCCGAGATCCAGGATGGGGTTGGGGGGCCGGATGCCTTTGCCCGGCTGTGGACTCCCCATCGGATGGCGTACATCAAGGGTGAGAACAAGCCGTCGGGGCCGACGACCGACGACGATTGCCCGTTCTGCCGGATTCCGTCGTTGAGTGACGTCGACGGGCTCGTCGTCGCGCGTGGTGAGCAGGTCTACGCGGTGCTCAACCTGTACCCGTACAACGGTGGGCACATGATGGTCGTGCCGTATCGGCACGTGCCCGACTACACCGACCTGGACGACGCCGAGACCGACGAGCTCGCGCGGTTCACCAAGTCCGGGATGGCCACGCTGCGCAAGGTCTCCGGCGCGCAGGGGTTCAACATCGGGATGAATCAGGGGCACGTCGCGGGGGCGGGGATCGCCGCGCACCTGCACCAGCACATCGTTCCGCGCTGGGGCGGCGACACGAACTTCATGCCCGTGGTCGGGCACACCAAGGTGTTGCCGCAACTGCTGGCGGACACGCGCGAGATGCTGGCCGCCGCCTGGCCGGCCGGTTGACGTTGGGCCGGGGGGCTCGGTTGCACGGGGCGAAGCGGTTGAGGAGAGAAGAGCAGTGAGCGCACGACCGGTTCTCGTATACGACGGCGACTGCGGATTTTGCACGCGCGCGGTGGAGTTCGCGCAGAAGTACATCCCGTTCGACGCCGACGTCGTGGCGTGGCAGTTCGCCGAACTGGAGGAGCTCGGCGTCGAGCAGCACCGCGCCGAGCACGAAATCCTGTGGGTGACCCCCGTCGGCACGATCTACGGCGGGCACAACGCGGTGGCCAAGCTGTTCATGAACGCCGGCGGCCCGTGGGCGTTCGCCGGCGGCGCGCTGCGCGTGCAGCCGGTCAGCATCGCGGCGCACGGTGTCTACCGCCTGGTCGCCGACAATCGTGATCGTATGCCGGGCGGCACACCCTCCTGCGCGATGCCGGCCCACCTGCGGCCGGATACCGTCAAGCCCACGGTGTGACCCGCCGAGCGGCCCTCGGGGTGGCCGTCCTTTCGGTGACCGTGTATCTGCTGCTGGGCATCTTCGGTCCGGCCGACATGTGGTGGCTCGGCGACCTGCGGGTCTATCGCGAAGGCGGCGTGGACGTGCTCGCCGGGCACGGTGAGTTGTACACGATCCGGCCCAAACGACTGCCGTTCACCTACACGCCGTGGGCCGGGCTGATGTTCACGCCGTTGGCGTGGCTGCCGTGGGGCGCCGTCGAGGTGCTCGGTGTCGTGGCCAACCTCGCGCTGCTCGGCACCGCGACCTGGCTCGCGTGGGGGATCGCGGGGCTGCGCGGCGACCGGGTGCGGGCGACCGCGCTGACCGCCGCCGTGCTGCTGTGGACCGAGCCGGTCCAGGAGAACCTGCGCTTCGGGCAGATCAACCTGCTGCTGCTCGTGCTGGTCCTGTCCGACTTCGCGCGAGCGCGGGGGTCCCGCCTGGGCGGGGTCGGCGTGGGGATCGCGGCCGGGCTCAAGCTGACTCCGGCGATCTTCATCCCCTACATGTTGCTGACCGGACGGGTGCGCGAGGGGCTGACCGCGCTCGGGGTGTTCCTCGGCACGATCGCGGCGGCGTTCGCGGTGCTGCCGCGCGAGTGCGCGGACTACTGGGGCGGGCTGTTCATGGACGACACCCGGATCGGGCTCGCCCAGTTCCCCGGCAACCAGTCGCTGAACGGCGCGGTGACCCGACAGTTCGGGGCCGAAACCCCGCCGGAGTGGCTGTGGCCGGTGCTCGCGGTGTCGGTCGCGCTGGTCGGGATCACGCTCGCCGTCGCGACCGCGCGGGGCGGGGCGGCACTCGCGGGGATGGGGCTCTGCGCGCTCACCGCGCTGCTCGTGTCGCCGATCTCGTGGACGCACCACTGGGTGTGGGCGCTGCCGCTGGTGATCGTGCTCGTGGACCGGGCGTGGCGGACCCGGGCACGGCCGGCCGTGGCGGCCCTCGCGGCGGTGTTCGCGATCGCCGCGGCCTATCCGATGCACCGGGCCCGAACCTCGGGCGTGCTGCCGGGTGGGGTGGTGTGGACCGTCCCGTTCGGCGACGGCCGCGAGCTGGACCTGCACGGCTGGGAGCTGATCGCGAGCAGCGCCTATGTGCTCGGTGCCCTGGGTGTGCTGGCGGTCGGCGTGTACGCGCTGATCGCCGATGGCCGCGCGGTTCACCTGATCGATCGGTTTACCAGCGGTCGCCGAGCCTGACCCCCTTCCGCGTTCGTAGACTCGTCGTACTTTCGGCTGATCCGTCTCGCTTCGTGACGTGTGAGCGCGGGTCGTACGGCGAGGCGGGCGCGGATGCGGGCGACGACGGTGGGACGGCTCGGACACTGGTTCGGATGATTATCCGATCATGCCTAAACTGACCCGGAGGAATAGCGGTCCCGCCCCCGAGCAGGGGGTGCGGAGCGTCGGGGCGGAGGCAGTGCACGTGGGGCGCAACAAGATACGGTCCATCGGCATTGCTGTGGTCGGGCTGCTGGTCGCGATCGGGATCATCCTCACCGTCGGCGGCGCGGCTCCGCCGACGCGCACCACCCGCCCGCTGCTCCTGGGCGGCATCGCGGCCGGTCCCGACGGGCCGATCGCGCTCCCCACCGACGCGCCGCCGACGCCGGCCACGGACGTCGAGCGGGCCTGGCTCGCGCAGGGCACCGTTCCGGGCACGACCCCCGCGTACAAGGCGATGGCCGAGCGCGCGCTCCTGGACATGCGGCTGTTGACCCAGCCCGACGGGTCGGTCGCGGCCGCGTGGTTCGGGATCTGGAAGTACGTCTGGCCGCGCGACGCCGCGTGGGTCGCGGCGGCGTTCACCGCCACCGGGCACGACCGCGAGGCGCTCGCCGTGTTGCGGCGCCTGGTCGCGTTGCAGCGCCCCGACGGCACCTGGGAGGCGCGCTACCGGCTCGACGGGAAGCCGGTCGGCGACGACCGGGCGGCCCAGCTCGACGCCAACGGGTGGGTCCCGTGGGCGATCTGGTTCTGGTACGCCCACCAGGACCCGAACGATCCGGCGACGGTGAGCGCGCTCGGCGAACTGTGGCCGACGGTGCGCGCGGCCAGTGACCGGGCGGTGGGCCGGTTGCGGGGCAATGGGCTGCCGCCGAAGGGCTCGGACTATTGGGAGACGCGGACCGACCAGGCCACGCTCGGCACGGCGGCGCCGCTGCTCGCGGGGCTGCGCGGGGCCGTCGCGCTCGCGGGGCGGGTCGGCGACGCGGACGCTGGGCAGCGGTGGGCCGGCGCGGTGGCGCGGCTCGATCGCGGGATAAGGGTCGAGTTCGGCGAGGTCGGCTACCCGCGTACGGCGCATGCCAAGGGCGGCGCCGATACGGCGGTGACCTGGCTGGGGCCGCCGTTCGCGCGGCCGGACGAGAAGGTCGCCGGTGCGGTGCGGAAATCGGCCGAGGCGCTCACGTTGCCCAACGGTGGGATTCTGCCCGGGGAGCACTGGGGCGGTGACCTGACGGCGGCCTGGACGCCGGAGACCGCGTCCTTCGCGCTGTTCAGCGCGGCGAGTGGGGACCGTGCGGAGGCGGAGCGGTGGCTCACGTGGCTGGCTTCGCACCGTACGGCGCATGGGGCGTTGCCGGAGAAGGTCGACTCGGCCGGGCGGCCGGCTTCGGTGGCGCCGTTGGCTTGGACGTCGGCCGCGGTGTTGCTTGCGCTCGTGGCGTTGGACGAGCCGTTGCCGATTCCGTAGCGCCGGTGCCGGGGTCCTCAAACGCCGGACGGGCTGTGTCCTCAAGCGCCGGACGGGCTGAAAAGCTTGGCCTCAAGCGCCGGCCGGGCTGGGTGGGTTCGTCTCCGAGCGTCGGATGGGCGTTGGGAGGCTTGGCCTCAAGCGCCGGCCGGGCTGGGTGGGTTCGTCTCCGAGCGTCGGATGGGTGTCGGGAGGCTTGGTCTCGAACGCGGGCCGGACGGGCTGTGTCCTCAAGCGCCGGACGGGCTGAAAAGCTTGGCCCCAAGCGCCGGCCGGGCTGGTTTGCCCGGCCGGCGGTTGAGGGTGCTGTATCTAGTCGTTCGAGCCCGCGTGGATCTTGGCGGCGAGTTGTGGGGGCATCGGGTCGTGGCGGCAGTATGTGCGGGCGAACTGGCCGGTGCCGTGGCTGATCGAGCGTAGGTCGATCGCGTAGCGGCTGATCTCTATCTCCGGGACCTCGGCGCGGATCATCGTGCGGCCCGAACCGATCGGCTCGGTGCCCACCACCCGGCCGCGGCGCGAGCTGAGGTCGCTCAGCACACCGCCGACGTACTCGTCGGAGACCGTCACCCGCACCTCGGACACCGGCTCCAACAGGTGGATCGTGGTGCTCGCGGCGGCCTCGCGCAGCGCGAGCGCGCCCGCCATCTGGAAGGCCATGTCGGACGAGTCGACCGAGTGCGCCTTGCCGTCGGTGAGCGTCACGCGCACGTCCACCATCGGATAGCCGGCCGCGACCCCCTTGTCCATCTGCGCGCGGACGCCCTTCTCCACGGACGGGATGAAGTTGCGCGGCACCGAACCGCCGAAGACCTTGTCCACGAACTCGAAGCCGGAACCGCCCGGCAGCGGCTCCACGTCGATCTCGCAGATCGCGAACTGGCCGTGCCCGCCGGACTGCTTCACGTGCCGGCCGCGCCCGCTCGCCTTGCTCGCGAACGTCTCGCGCAGCGACACCCTGTGCGCGACCGCGTCCACCGCGACGCCGTAGCGCGCGCGCAGCCGATCCAGCAGCACTTCGACGTGCGCCTCGCCCATGCACCACAGCACGAGCTGGTGGGTGTCGGTGTTGTGCTCCAGGCGCAGCGTCGGATCCTCGGCGACCAGCCGCGCCAGCGACTGCGAGAGCTTGTCCTCGTCGCTCTTGCTGTGCGCGACGATCGCCACCGGCAGCAGTGGATCGGGCATCATCCACGGCTCCATGAGCAGCGGATCGTCCTTGTCCGAGATCGTGTCGCCGGTCTCGGCCCGGGTGAGCTTGGCGATCGCGACGATGTCTCCGGCGATGCCGCGGTTGAGCGAGCGCTGCTGCTTGCCCAGCGGCGCCGACATCGCGCCGATCCGCTCGTCTATGTCGTGGTCCTCGTGCCCGCGGTCGGCCAGCCCGTGCCCGGAGACGTGCACCGTCATGTCGGGGCGCAGCGTGCCGGAGAAGATTCGGACCAGGGAGATCCGGCCCACGTACGGGTCGGACGTCGTCTTGATCACCTCGGCCGCGAGCGGGCCCTCGGGGTCGCAGGTCAGCGGATCGCGGGGCTTGCCGTCGGGCGTGGTGACCGGCAGCACCTCGTGCTCGGGCGGTGCGGGACATGCCCGGACGATGCCTTCGAGCAGCTCGATCGTGCCGAGACCGTCGGGCGCGACCGCGAGCACGGGATAGAACGAGCCGCGTGCGACGGCCGTCTCCAGGTCGGTGATCAGCGTGTCCACGTCGATCTCCTCGCCGGCGAGGTAACGGTCCATCAGGGACTCGTCCTCGCTCTCGGCGATGATGCCCTCGATCAGCCGGTTGCGGGCGTCCTCGATCAGCGGGAGGTGCTCGGGGTCGGGCTCGGCGGTGACGCGGGTGCCGGAGGAGTAGTCGTACACGCGCTGCGTCAGCAGGCCCATCAGGCCGGCGACGCCCTCGTCCTCGCCGTGCAGCGGCAGGTAGAGGGGGAGCACGGTGTCCGAGTCGGGGTCGCCGAAGACCCGCTGGCAGATCAGCACCATCTCGTCGAAGTCGGCGCGCGCCTGGTCGAGTTTGGTGATCACGATCGCGCGCGGCATGCCGACCGCGGCGCACTCGTCCCAGATCATCCGGGTCGAGCCGTCCACGCCGTCGGCGGCCGAGACCACGAACAGCGCGGCGTCCGCGGCGCGCAGGCCCGCGCGCAGGTCGCCGACGAAGTCGGCGTAGCCGGGGGTGTCGAGCAGGTTGATCTTCACCCCGTCGAACTCGACGGGGGACACCGACAGCGCCACCGACCGGTGCTGGCGGTGCTCGATGTCCTCGAAGTCGGACACGGTCGTCCCGTCCTCGACGCGACCGGGCCGGGGAATCGTCCCGGTCGCCACGAGCAGGGACTCCACCAATGTCGTCTTGCCCGCGCCCGTGTGGCCCACCAGCACCACGTTGCGCACCAGATCCGGGCTCGCCGGCGCGGTTACCCTGCCGACGGTTCCGGCGCTAGCTCCGGATTTATCCGCCATGTGCCACCTCCTAGTCGTCCGTACAACTCGGTAGTCGTCGACGTCCTCAGGACGTGCAGGTGCAAGTGGGTCGTCGGTACGCCAACGTCCGCAAATCGATTCCTGAACGGCAGCATTCCCCCGACGTCCGACCGAGTACAAGTGTCCGCTGCGTACGTGATGTTCTCCAAAGCGGCACGCCCGGGCGATGGGGGGCCCGGGAGGAGTGAGCGCGTCAGTACGATGGGCACACCAGGCGGGTCGAGTCCTCCGGATCCCCCGCCGCCCCGGCAATCCTTCGGGAAGGCGATGCTCAACAAATACGCTCGTGCCTTCTTCACGCGTGTGCTCACTCCGTTCGCGAGCTTTCTGCTGCGCCACAACGTGAGTCCGGACACCGTGACGCTCATCGGCACCCTCGGGGTCGTCGTCGCAGCGCTGGTGTTCTTCCCGATCGGCTGGTTCCTGACCGGCACGCTCGTCATCACCGCGTTCATCTTCTCCGATCTGGTCGACGGCAACATGGCGCGCCAGTTGGGCCGGTCCACCAAGTGGGGGGCGTTCCTCGACTCCACGCTCGACCGGGTCGCGGACGCCGCGATCTTCGGCGCGCTCGCGATCTGGTTCGCCGGTGACGGCGACAGCCTCGTCATGTGCATCCTGGCGATCTTCTGCCTCGGTTCCGGCCAGGTCGTCTCGTACACCAAGGCCAGGGCGGAGAGCCTGGGCCTGCGCTGCGACGTGTCCGGCGTGATCGAGCGGGCCGAACGGCTCGTCGTCTCGCTGGTGGCGACCGGCCTCGACGGACTGGGTGTCCCGTACATCCAGGCCGCCGCGCTGTGGTTCATCGCGGTGGGCAGCCTGATCACCGTCTTCCAGCGGATGATCGCCGTACGCCGCTCGGCCGCCGAGATCGACAACGCGCTGCCCGGAGGTGACAAGGGATGACCGGCCTCGGGCAGCGGCTGGCCGACTCCGGGTACGCCCTGGGGTGGTCCGTCGTCAAACGTCTGCCCGAGCCGGTCGCCACGGCGGTCTTCCGGCGGATCGCCGACATCGTCTGGCGCAGGCGCGGCGGGAGCGTTCACCAACTGGAGGCCAACCTGGGCCGCGTGCTGGGTCCGGACGCCACGCCCGAGCGGATCCGCCAGGTCTCGCGCGCGAGCATGCGTTCCTACCTGCGTTACTACCAGGAGGCGTTCCGACTGCCGGTCTGGGACCGGGAGACCGTGCTGACCCGCATGGAGTGCGATCTCACCCTGCTGGACAAGTGCAGCACGCGCGGGAAGGGCGTGATCTTCGCGCTTCCGCACATGGGCAACTGGGACCACGCCGGCGCCTGGATCACGCTCAAGGGCTATCCGTTCACCACGGTCGCCGAACGGCTCAAGCCCGAATCGCTGTACAAGCGGTTCCTGGACTACCGCGAGTCGCTCGGCATGGAGGTGCTGCCGCTCACCGGCGGCGACGGGAACACCTTCGGGACGCTGGCCCGCCGGCTGCGCGAGGGCCGGCTGCTGTGCCTGCTCTCCGACCGCGACCTGACCGCGGGCGGCGTACCGGTGACCTTCTTCGGCGAGCCGACCCGGATGGCCGCGGGGCCCGCCGCGCTCGCGGTGCAGACCGGCGCGGCGCTGATCCCGGTCACGCTCGCGTGGGACGGCAAGGTCATGCGCGGCACGCTGCACCCCGAGATCGAGGTACCGGCCGAGGGCAGCCGCCGGGAGAAGGTCGCGGCGATGACGCAGGCGGTCGCGGACGCGTACGCCCGGGCGATAGCCCGCGACCCGCAGGACTGGCACATGCTCCAGCCGCTGTGGCTCGCGGATCTCGACGCACGCCGGCTCGCACGGATCGGCCACGGGGGTGCGCAGTGAGGATCGGCGTGGTGTGTCCCTACTCGTGGGACGTACCGGGGGGCGTGCAGTACCACGTGCGGGATCTCGCGGCGCACCTGATCGCGCGCGGACACGAGGTCTCGGTGCTCGCGCCGGCCGACGACGACACCCCGCTGCCCGACTACGTCGTCCCCGCCGGGCGGGCGGTGCCGGTGCGCTACAACGGCTCGGTCGCGCGGCTCAACTTCGGCTTCCTGTCCGCCGCGCGCGTGCGCCGGTGGATCCACGACGGGCGCTTCGACGTCCTGCACATCCACGAGCCCGCGACGCCGAGCCTGTCGCTGCTGGCGTGCTGGGCCGCGTCCGGGCCGGTCGTGGCCACGTTCCACACCTCCAACACCCGCTCGCGCGCGATGATCGCGGCGTACCCGATCCTGCAGCCCGCGCTGGAGAAGATCAGCGCGCGGATCGCGGTGAGCGAGTACGCGCGGCGCACCCTGGTCGAGCACCTCGGCGGCGACGCGGTGGTCATCCCCAACGGCGTTGACGTCGGCTTCTTCGCCGACGCCGAGCCGGAACCCGCGTGGCAGGGCACCCCCGAGTCGCCCACGATCGGCTTCATCGGCCGGATCGACGAACCGCGCAAGGGCCTGCCCACGCTGATCGAGGCGTTCCCGCGGATCGTCGAGGCGTTCCCCGGCGTCCGGCTGCTGGTGGCCGGGCGCGGTGACGCCGAGGAGGCGGTCGAGGACCTGCCCGAGGCGTTGCGGGCGCAGGTGACCTTCCTGGGGATGGTCAGCGATCGGGACAAGGCGCGGTTGCTGCGCAGCGTCGACGTGTACGTCGCGCCCAACACGGGCGGGGAGAGCTTCGGGATCATCCTGGTCGAGGCGATGTCGGCGTCGGCGCCGGTGCTTGCCAGTGACCTGGACGCGTTTCGTCAGGTGCTGGATGGGGGGCGGGCCGGGGAGTTGTTCGCGGTCGAGGACGCCTCGGCGCTTGCCGCCTCCGCGGTTGGGCTGTTGCGGGATCCCGTGCGGAGGGGGGAGTTGCGGGAGATTGGGCGCAAGCATGTGCAGCGCTATGACTGGGAGACGGTCGGGGGCGACATCCTGGGCGTGTACGAGACGGTTACGGCGGGGGCGCCCGCGGCATAGCGCCGTGTGGCCGGCCGGGGTGGCCCCTGGTGGGGTGGCCGGCCTGCATGGCCTCAAGCGCTGGCCGGGCTGGATTGACCCGGCCTTCGGCCGAGGTGGCCTCAAGCGCCGGCCGGGCTACTTGGCCTCAAGCGCCGGCCGGGCTGGATTGACCCGGCCTTCGGCCGAGGTGGCCTCAAGCGCCGGCCGGCCTGCATGGCCTCAAGCGCCGGCCGGGCTGATTTGGCTTGGTTTTGAAAGTGGTCTCGAGCGTGGGTTGGCTCGGGCCGATTGGGTTGGTTTCGGTGCGCGCTAAGGTCGCCGCGTGATGACTGTCATCTGGATTTTGCTTGCGGTGCTTGCGGTTGGGGTTTATCTCAGTTGGACCGCCGGTCGGCTTGATCGGTTGCACGCGCGGGTGGACTCCAGTCGGGCCGCGCTCGATGCGCAGTTGTTGCGGCGGTCGGCGGTTGCGCAGGAGATCGCGACCTCCGGGTTGCTCGATCCCGCGTCCTCGCTTGTGCTCGCGGATGCCGCGCACGAGGCGCGTAACGCGGACGAGGACTCGCGTGAGATGTTGGAGAGCGACCTGACCCGCGCGCTGCGGATCGTGTTCGAGGATCCTGCCCAGGCCGACGACCTGCGGGCCCGGCCGGGCGGCGACGATCTGGTCGCGGAATTGCAGACGGCGGTGCGCCGGGTGCCGATGGCCCGCCGCTTCCACAACGACGCGGTGCGCGGCGCGCGGGCGGTGCGTCGGCACCGGATCGTGCGCTATCTGCGCCTGGCGGGCCACGCCCCCTACCCCGTCACGTTCGAGATGGACGACGAGGAACCGCACACGCTCATGCCGGGTGGCTCCTGACAGGAGCCACGCAAAGGCCACCCTGGACAGATTGGCCCGGGTATTGCGCCGGGGTGGCGTGACATTAGGATCCACATCACCCGTACGATGGAGCCAACCGTCGTCGTTCGCATCTGTGTGAGGTCATCCGTGTCCACCACCCCCGCATCGCCCCAGACCGGTACCGAGCTGGTCAAGCGCGGCATGGCCGAGCAGCTCAAGGGCGGCGTCATCATGGACGTCGTCAACGCCGAGCAGGCCAAGATCGCCGAGGACGCGGGCGCGGTTGCCGTCATGGCCCTCGAGCGCGTGCCGGCCGACATCCGCAAGGACGGCGGCGTCGCGCGCATGTCCGACCCGGACATGATCGACGGCATCATCGGCGCCGTGTCCATCCCGGTGATGGCCAAGGCCCGGATCGGCCACTTCGCCGAGGCCCAGGTCCTGCAGTCGCTCGGCGTGGACTACATCGACGAGTCCGAGGTGCTGACCCCGGCCGACGAGTCGAACCACATCAACAAGTGGAAGTTCACCACCCCCTTCGTGTGCGGCGCCACCAACCTCGGCGAGGCCCTGCGTCGCATCACCGAGGGCGCGGCGATGATCCGCTCCAAGGGTGAGGCCGGCACCGGCAACGTCGTCGAGGCCACCCGCCACATGCGCACCATCCTCAAGGACATCAAGCAGCTCTCGGTGCTCGACGAGGACGAGCTGTTCGTGGCCGCGAAGAACCTCCAGGCGCCGTACGCGCTCGTCAAGGAGGTCGCCGAGGCCGGCAAGCTCCCGGTCGTGCTGTTCACCGCGGGCGGCATCGCCACCCCGGCCGACGCGTCGATGATGATGCAGCTCGGCGCCGAGGGCGTGTTCGTCGGCTCCGGCATCTTCAAGTCGGGCGACCCGGCCAAGCGCGCCAAGGCGATCGTGGACGCGACCCTGCACTTCGACGACCCGGACGTGATCGCCAAGGTCTCGCGCGGTCTCGGCGAGGCGATGGTCGGCATCAACATCGACACCCTCCCGGCGGAGCAGCGCTACGCCGGCCGCGGCTGGTAGTTCGCACCACCTTCCGCACACGCTGCGCAGCCGGGCCCGAACGCGACCGCGTTCGGGCCCGGCTCGGTACCGGCCCCCACGACCATCCACGACTTCGACGAGGTTGACGTGTCCACTCCCATCATCGGTGTCCTCGCTCTCCAGGGTGACGTGCGCGAGCACGCCATCGCGCTCGCCGAACTCGACGCGATCGCGCGCCCGGTGCGCAAGGTCGACCAGTTCGCCGAGCTCGACGGGCTCGTCATCCCCGGTGGCGAGTCGACGACCATGTCCAAGCTCGCGGTGTCGTTCGGGCTGTTCCCGGCGCTGCGCGAGCGGGTCGCGGCCGGCATGCCGGTCTACGGCTCGTGCGCGGGCATGATCATGCTCGCGGACAAGATCCTGGAGGGCCGCGAGGACCAGGAGACCGTCGGCGGGATCGACATGATCGTGCGGCGCAACGCGTTCGGGCGACAGAACGACTCGTTCGAGGCGGACGTCCCGTTCGAGGGACTCGAAGGCGGGGACCCCATCCACGGCGTCTTCATCCGCGCCCCGTGGGTCGAATCGGTCGGCGCCGAGGTCGAGGTGCTCGCCCGGCTGACCGCCGAGCCGTACGCGGACCGAATAGTCGCGGTCCGTCAGGGCAACCTGCTCGCGACCGCTTTCCACCCGGAGCTCACCGGCGACCGCCGCGTGCACGCGTACTTCGTGGACATGGTCCGTGCCGCGCTCTGACCGCGCGCGCCGGTAGGATCTTCCCGCCTGTACAGGCCCGTGCAGCGCACCCGCGACCCGAAGGAGTAGAGGCGGATGTCCGGCCACTCAAAGTGGGCGACCACCAAGCACAAAAAGGCCGTCATCGACGCCAGGCGCGGAAAGCTCTTCGCCAAGCTCATCAAGAACGTCGAGGTGGCGGCACGCACCGGCGGCGGTGACATCGCCGGCAACCCGACGCTCTACGACGCCATTCAGAAGGCGAAGAAGTCGTCGGTCCCGAACGACAACATCGACCGCGCGGTCAAGCGCGGCTCCGGTGCGGAGGCCGGCGGCGCCGACTACCAGGCGATCACGTACGAGGGTTACGGCCCCAACGGCGTCGCGGTGCTGATCGAATGCCTCACCGACAACCGCAACCGCGCGGCGTCGGACGTGCGGGTCGCGATGACCCGCAACGGCGGCTCGATGGCCGACCCCGGTTCGGTGTCGTACATGTTCACCCGTAAGGGTGTCGTGATCGTCCCGAAGAACGACCTGAGCGAGGACGACGTGCTCGGCGCCGTGCTCGACGCCGGTGCCGAGGAAATCAACGACCTCGGCGAGACCTACGAGGTGGTCAGCGAGGCGACCGACATGGTCGCCGTGCGCACCGCGCTCGTGGACGCCGGGATCGACTACGACTCGGCGGACGCCAACTTCATCCCCAGCGTCTCGGTGGAGCTGGACGAAGAGGGCGCACGCAAGATCTTCCGCCTGATCGAAGCGCTGGAGGACAGCGACGACGTTCAGGACGTCTGGGCGAATTTCGATGTCGCCGACGACATCATGGAAAAGATCAGCGAGTAGTACCCGTGTGGCGTCGCCCGTGGGCCGGCAACGCGAACGCGCGAGGGGCCGGCGGCAACATGCCGCCGGCCCCTCGCGCGTTCGCGTTCGCGTGCGCCTACGGGTTGGTGTTGACCACGTACAGCAGGAAGCTCACGTACCAGCCGGAGAACGCCGCCCCGGCGACCAGCACCGAGATCACCACGCCGCGCGGCCACTTGGCCATCAACCGGGCCAGCGGCAGCACGATCGTGAAGGCCGGCAGCATGAAGCGCGGCTTGGAGTGGAAGAACCAGCCGCTGCTCGTGGTCAGCGCCAGGAACATCACCACGCCGCCGTAGACGTGCACCGGCAGCGGGACCCCGCGGTCGCGGAAGGACCAGATCATCAGCGCGACGGACAGGATGATCACGAACGCGCAGACCACGTAGATCGGCCGGCCCAGATGGGTGAAGTACTTGTTCATCCACTGGACGGTGCTGACGCCCCAGTCCATCCGCAGGTTGAACGCCCGGTCCTGGATCCAGAACCACGCGTCGGGGCGACCCGCGAGCCAGCCCACCCACGCGATGAAGCCCACGCACGCCAGCGGCGAGATCAGCGTCGCCAGCACCGGACGCCGGGACTCGGGGGCGAGCAGGCCCACCCGCGTGCCGTCCTCGCGCCGGCGCAGCACGATCGCCAGGGTCGCCACGCCGATCGCCGCGACCAGCGCGAACGCGGTGTTGCGGGTCAGCCCCGCGAACAGGCACAGCACGCACGCCAGGGTCCACTGCCGGCGCACCATCGCCAGCAGGCCCCACGACGCGAACGCCACGAACAGCGCCTCGGAGTAGACCATCGTCAGCACCATCGAGCCCGGCGCGACACCCCACAGCACCGCGAACAGGGTCGCGACGCGGTGGCTGCCGGTCAACTCCCGGCCCAGCGCGTACAGTCCCCACGCCGCGACGGCGCCCGCGAGCAGCGTCACGACCATGCCGGCGTTGAGCGCGGACAGGCCGGTGACGTCCGAGACGAGCCGGACCGACCACGGGTAGCCGGGGAAGAACTCGACGTTGCTCCAGTACGGCTTGCCCGCCGGCGACACCGGGACCTTGTCGATGTAGCCGAAGTCGGCGATGTCGCGGAACCACACGCCGTCCCACGAACCGACCTTGGACCAGAACGGCTTCTTGGTGGCGAACGCCATCAGGCCCAGGACCACGAGGTTGATCGCGCGCGCGATCAGATAGCCGAGGACGGCCGTGCGGGCCGGGCGGAACGACGCCCGCGCGCGCCGCGCGACGTCGACCGCGCCCAGTTTGAGGCGGTCGGCGAGGTCGTTCGCGAAGCTCGTGTCGGTGCTCGCCGGCACGCTGGTCGCACCCTTCTCGGGGGCCGGCGGCGTCTCGGCTACCGGCATGGACGGCGACGGCATGAAAACCTTCCGGGCGGCGAGCATGGGGCGGGCATCGACAATCTCCAGGTGACCCTAGCGTCGCCCGTGGGGGCTCCCGCGCGCGGATCGGCCCGCTGGGGAGCGATCGTCACGGGGCCGTCATCCGGGCGTTATCGACCGGGTCCAGCGTACGTGTCGCTCGAACGGGTGATCACGGAGTGGCGATACCGAGGGGTTCGGCGGGGCTGCACTAGGGTTTGTTCGGGCGAACAGGTGTTCGTATCGCGTGGGGCTCGCGGAGATCGGGCGCGGCCGGGCGAGACGGGCCGAAGCGAGTGAGGGAGAGGGGCGCGGCATGCGGGTCTTGGGGGTCGACCCCGGTCTGACCCGTTGCGGTGTCGGGGTCGTCGAGGGCGCGGTGGGCAAACCGCTGCGGATGATCGAGGCCGGCGTCGTGCGTACCCCCGCCGACGCGGCGATCGACGCCCGCCTGCTGGGTATCGAGCAGGGCCTGGAGGAGTGGCTGGACCGGCACCGCCCCGACTGCGTCGCGGTCGAGCGGGTCTTCAGCCAGCACAATGTGAGCACCGTGATGGGCACGGCGCAGGCGTCCGCCGTCGCGATCGTGTGCGCGGCACGGCGCGGGTTGCCGGTGACGCTGCACACGCCCAGCGAGGTCAAGGCCGCGGTGACCGGCAGCGGTCGCGCCGACAAGGCCCAGATCGGCGCCATGGTGACCCGTATCCTGCGTCTGGACGGCCCGCCCAAACCGGCCGACGCCGCCGACGCGGTCGCGCTCGCGATCTGCCACATCTGGCGCGGCGGCGCGTCCGACCGGCTCGCGGCGGCCGTCGCGGCGGCTCGCACGCCGGTCACGCGCCTGCCGCGCGGAACCCGGCGATGACCGTCCGCGGCACCGGCAACACTCGTACCACTACCCCAGCGGGAGCAGTCACGTGATCGCGTTCGTCTCCGGAACGGTGGCCGGGCTCGGACCCGACACCGCGGTCGTCGAGGTCGGCGGGGTCGGCCTGGCCCTGCTCTGCACACCCACCACGCTCGCGACGCTGCGCCTGGGCGAGCCGGCCCGGCTCGCGACCTCGATGGTGGTGCGCGAGGACTCGCTCACGTTGTTCGGCTTCGCCGACGACGACGAGAAGAGCACCTTCGAGATACTGCAACGCGCCAACGGGGTGGGCCCCAAACTCGCGCAGGCGATGATCGCCGTGCACAGCCCCGACGCGCTGCGCGCCGCGGTCGCGACCGGCGACGAGAAGGCGCTCACGGCCGTGCCGGGGATCGGCAAGAAGGGCGCGCAGAAGCTGCTGCTCGACCTCAAGGACAAGCTCGGCGCGCCCACCGGCACCGCGCGCGCGGTCGGCGCCGCGAGTGGGCTCGGCGCGGGCTGGCGCGACCAGTTGCACGCCGCCCTGGTCGGCCTGGGCTACGCCGCGCGCGAGGCCGACGACGCGGTGAGCGCGGTCGCCCCCGAGGCCGAGGCCGGTGCCGCGCCGGAGATCGGCGTACTGCTCAAGTCCGCGCTGCGCGGCCTGAACCGCCGATGAGGCACGCGTCGCGGCACACCGTGTCGCACGGGTCCGGCAGGATGACCGCAGGCCGCACGAACACGACCCTGGGCGGAACACGATGACGCACGACGGCGAACGACTGGTGACCGCCGAGGCCGACGGCGAGGACCAGGCGGTCGAGGCCGCCCTGCGCCCCAAGAACCTCGGCGAGTTCATCGGCCAGGAGCGCGTGCGCGAGCAGCTCTCGCTCGTGCTGACCGCGGCCCTGGGCCGCGGCGGCACCGCCGATCACGTGTTGCTGTCCGGACCGCCCGGGCTGGGCAAGACCACCCTGTCGATGATCATCGCGGCCGAGATGGGCGTGCCGATCCGGATCACCTCGGGCCCCGCGATCCAGCACGCGGGCGACCTCGCGGCGATCCTGTCCTCGCTGTCCGAGGGCGAGGTGCTCTTCCTCGACGAGATCCACCGGATGTCGCGGCCCGCCGAGGAGATGCTCTACATGGCGATGGAGGACTTCCGGGTCGACATCATCGTCGGCAAGGGCCCCGGCGCCACCGCGATCCCGCTCGACCTGCCGGCGTTCACCCTCGTCGGCGCGACCACGCGCGCCGGCCTGCTGCCACCGCCGCTGCGCGACCGCTTCGGCTTCACCGGCCACATGGACTTCTACACGCCCGCCGAACTCGAACGGGTGCTGAACCGTTCGGCGAGACTGCTCGACGTCGAGCTGTCGGCCGAGGGCGCGGCCGAGATCGCGGGCCGTTCGCGGGGCACGCCGCGGATCGCCAACCGGCTGCTGCGCCGGGTCCGCGACTACGCCCAGGTGCGGGCCGACGGCCGGGTCGATCGGGACGTCGCGTCGCGGGCGCTGGCCGTGTACGAGGTCGACGACCTGGGCCTGGACCGGCTCGACCGGGGGGTCCTCCAGGCCCTGATCACGCTGTTCGGCGGCGGTCCGGTGGGCCTGTCCACGCTCGCGGTCGCGGTGGGGGAGGAGACCGAGACCGTCGAGGAGGTGGCCGAACCGTTCCTGGTCCGCAGCGGCTTCCTCGCGCGCACTCCGCGCGGTCGGGTGGCCACCGCCAAGGCATGGGCCCATCTGGGCTTGAACCCGCCGCAGGGCGCGCTGCCGAACCAGCAGGGTACGCAACAGAGCGTGCTGTTCGACAACGGCGTCGTGACCGGCAAGGATGCAACCGAGTGAGTCCGGTGCGTGTCGGGAACACACAGGGCCGGTAGTCGTTGTTCCTGTAGTAAGTACCCGTCTAGACTCCGCCGAGGCTGCCGCACCGTGGCCGGCCGAGTGTCACCGTCCGGGCCGCCGAGCGGCCTTGGGAAGGAATCGTTTCAAGCCGTGGACCCGCTTACCCTCCTCCTGCCAGTAATCATCGTCGTGGTGTTCTACTTCCTGATCATCAAGCCCGGGAAGCAACGCCAGCGACAGGCCATGGAAACGCAGAACTCGTTGCTTCCGGGCGCCGAGGTTCGCACGATCGCGGGTCTGTACGCGACGGTCACCGAGGTGGAGGACGATTCCGTCATCCTTGAGGTCGCCCCCGACGTGCACTGCCGTTTCGTCAAGAGCGCCATCGCGGCCGTCCTGTCCTCCGGCGAAGAGCCCGAGACGGACGAGCACGACGACGAGCACGACGACGAAGCCGACACCGAGACCGGCGGCGACGCCGTGCAGCTCGACAAGAAGCCCGAAGCCGGCGACGACGTCGCGGACACCAAGGCCGCGGACGTCACGAAGAAGGCCGACGCCGCCGCGTCCGAGGACGCCACCGAGTCCGATGACGCGAAGAGCGTGTCCTCCGACGCGGGTGACCGTTTGCGCAAGAAGGAAGACAAGCAGGACTAGCTCCACACTCGTGGTGGGTGCGGTGGTCCTCGGGCCACCGCAGCGCAATACAGTCATGTGACCGGGGGTGATACCCCGGATACGGAAGCGTCCGGCAGCACGCCGGACGCCGTGCCGTTTCCTGCGGATGATGGCGAATGCCCGTCCGCGACGGCAACGACAGGGAGATTGGGCGAAGGTGGCAGCACCGAAATCGAGTTCCCGAGGGCATCCGGGGCGGGCCCTGGCCTTCATCGCGGTCGTGATCGTGGCGTTGTACGCGATCATGTTCGTGACCGGGGACAAGACCCCACGTCTGGGCATCGACCTCGCGGGCGGTACCAGCGTCACGCTGACCGCCAAGGCCGACCAGGGCCGCAACGGCGCGGTCAACAAGACGAACATGCAGACCGCGGTGGAGATCATCCGCCAGCGCGTCAACGCGTTCGGTGTGTCCGAGGCGGAGGTGCAGACCGAGGGCGATCGCAACATCGTCATCAGCATCCCCAAGGGCAAGAACGAGAAGCAGACGGCGGAGCAGGTCGGCCAGACCGCGAAGCTGTTCTTCCGTCCTGTCCTCGAGGCGGCGGAGATCGCCCCCCAGGGCGGCACCAAGCTGCCGCTGACGGCGCCGACGACCCCTCCCGCGAGCGCACCCCCGGCGAGCACGCCCCCCGCGAGCACGCCGCCGGCGGCCCAGTCGGGCAAGCCGCAGGGTCGGGTCATCCCGAACCTGAAGGACGCGCCCAACACGACCCCGCCGCCGTCGACCCCGCCGCCGTCGACCCCGCCGGCGAGCACCCCTCCCGCGAGCACGCCGCCCGCGACGCCTCCGGCGAGCACCCCGCCGGCCGGAGCCGACGCGAACGGCGTCACGCCGGAGCTGCGCGAGAAGTTCGCCAACCTGGACTGCTCGCTGCCGGAGAACCGCGGCCTCGGGCCCGTTCCGGCCCCGGAGGACCAGCCGACCGTGGCGTGCAGCCGCGATCAGGGCGAGCGCGCCGAGAAGTACATCCTCGGCAAGGTCGTCATCCCCGGCACCGACGTCTCCTCGTCGAAGGCGCAGCTGCCCCAGGGCGGCACCGTCGGCGGCTGGGAGGTCCAGCTGAACTTCAGCGACTCCGGCACCGACAAGTTCACCTCGATCACCGGCGACCTGGCCGCGGGCAAGTACCCGACCAACCGCTTCGCGATCGACCTGGACGGCGTGGTCATCTCCGCGCCGACGGTGAGCACCGCGATCCCCGGCGGTACCGCCGTGATCTCGGGCAACTTCACCCAGAGCTCGGCGAAGGACCTCGCGAACGTCCTCAAGTACGGCGCGCTCCCGCTGTCCTTCACCAAGAGCGACGTCACCACGGTGTCCGCGTCGCTCGGCGGTGACCAGCTCAAGGGCGGTCTGATCGCGGGCGCGATCGGCATTCTGCTGGTGATCCTGTACTCGCTGTTCTACTACCGCGGCCTCGGCCTCGTGAGTATCGCGAGCCTGGCCGTCTCGGCGGCCCTCACCTACGCCATCATGTGCGTGCTCGGCCGGAGTATCGGCTTCGCACTCAACCTGCCGGCGGTGTGTGGTGCGATCGCCGCGATCGGCATCACGGTGGACTCGTTCATCGTGTACTTCGAGCGCATCCGGGACGAGATCCGCGAGGGTCGTACGCTCCGCCCGGCCGTGGAGAAGGCCTGGCCGCGCGCCCGGCGCACGATCCTGGTGTCCGACGCGGTGTCGTTCCTGGCCGCCGCGGTGCTGTACGTCGTCTCGGTCGGCAAGGTCCAGGGCTTCGCGTTCACGCTCGGCCTGACCACGCTGCTCGACGTCGTGGTGGTGTTCCTGTTCACCAAGCCGCTCATGACGATCCTGGCCAAGCGCAAGTTCTTCGCGGACGGGCACAAGTGGTCCGGTCTCGATCCCGTGGCGCTCGGTGCCAATCAGCGCCAGTCGTACCGGAGCCGTCGCTCGCGCGGGCGTGCCGCCGGCGTCAAGGAGGCGTGATGAGTCGCTTCGGTGACATCAAGAACATCGGCGTCCGACTGCACCACGGCGACGTCTCGTTCGACTTCGTCGGTCGCAAGAAGCTCTGGTACTCGATCTCGGCGCTGATCCTGGTGCTCGCGGTCGGCGGCCTGCTCGGCCGCGGACTGCACCAGGGCATCGAGTTCAAGGGTGGTTCGGTCTACACCCTGGAACACACGTCGGCGTCGACCGGTGACGCCCGCAAGGCCGTCGAGAAGTTCACCGACGGCAGCGACCCGATAGTGCAGAAGGTCGGCAACGACGGCCTCCGCATCCAGCTCGCGGAGTCGGACGCGAACAAGACCAAGGAGATCGCGGCGTCCATCGCCGCGGATCTGAAGGTCACGCCGGACAAGGTGAACACGCAGGTGGTCGGCCCCAGCTGGGGCAAGGAGATCTCCAAGAAGGCCCTTCAGGGTCTGTTGATCTTCATGATCCTGGTGGTGATCTACCTCACCTTCGCCTTCGAGTGGCGAATGGCCGTGGCGGCGCTGGTCGCGCTGATCCACGACATCGTCATCACCATCGGCGTCTACGCCCTGGTGGGCTTCGAGGTGACACCGGGTACGGTCATCGGCCTGCTGACGATTCTCGGTTACTCCCTGTACGACACCGTGGTCGTGTTCGACACGGTCAAGGAGAACACCAAGAGCATCACCAAGCAGACCAAGTACACCTACAGCGAGGCCGCGAACCTGGGTCTGAACCAGACCCTGGTGCGCTCGATCAACACCACGATCGTCGCGCTGCTGCCGGTCGCGTCGCTGCTGTTCGTCGGCGGCGGCCTGCTCGGCGCGGGCATGCTCAAGGACATCGCGCTGTCGCTGTTCGTGGGCCTGGCCGCCGGCGCGTTCTCGTCGATCTTCATCGCGACGCCGATCCTGGCCGACCTCAAGGAGCGCTCGCCGGAGATGCGGCAGCTCGCCAAGAAGGTCGCCCAGCGTCGCGCCTCCGAGGCCAAGGCGGCCAAGGCCGCCCAGGACACGGGGATCGCCGCGGGAGAGGCCGAGGGGCACCCCGACGTGGACGCCGAGGCCGAGCGTGAGGATTCCGTGCCCGCACAGGGCGGTGCGGCCCGAGCGGGCGCGGCTCGCTCCCGTGCGCGGACTCGTCCCGGTGGCAAGAGGAAGCGTTGATGGCGGCGCGCGAAGAGCTGCACAAGCTCTTGGAGAGCCGGATCCGGGACGTCCCGGACTGGCCGAAGCCGGGCGTGGTGTTCAAGGACATCTCGCCGCTGCTCGCCGACCCGGTCGCCTTCGCGGCGCTGGTCGACGCGCTGGCCGAGCGTTGCGCCGGGCGGGTGGACAAGGTCGTGGGCATCGAGGCCCGCGGCTTCATCCTCGCCGCACCGGTGGCCTACCGCGCGCAGGCCGGGTTCGTACCGGTCCGCAAGGCGGGGAAGCTGCCGTGCGCGACCTTCGCGCAGTCCTACGAGCTGGAATACGGCTCGGCCACCCTCGAGGTGCACCGGGACGCGTTCGAGCCGGGTGACCGGGTGCTCGTGATCGACGACGTGCTCGCCACCGGCGGGACCGTCGAGGCCACGATCGATCTGGTCGAGCGGGCCGGCGCCGAGGTGGTGGGGGTGAACGTGCTCCTGGAGCTCGGTTTCCTGGACGGCCGGGCGCGACTCGCGTCCGCGCTGACCGAGAGCACGTTGGAGTCGTTCATCGTGGTGTGACACGCCGCCCACGGCGCGTTGTCGGAGGCCGGAGGCGCCCCAGGTCGGGGAGCCTCCGGCCTCCGCCGTTGTGACGGGGGCGGTTCGGGATGGACGAGTCGCGAGGGTATGGGTCAGTACGATGGAAGTTCCGTCATCTGTGGGAGGAGTTCCCTTGCCGGACGAGGTCGCGCCCGTCGCGTCGTCCTCGGGGGATGCCGTCGAACACGCGGCTCCCTCGGAAGACGCCACACGTGCCACACCGGACCCCGCGGGTCATCCGCCGGTGAGTGCCGAGGCACCCGCGTCGACCGAGGCGCTGCCCGAAGCGCCACCCGAGGCCGAACCGGCCGCGGCGGCCGAGCCGCCTGCCGAGCAGCCCGCCGAGGCGGTCGCGTCGGAGGAGGACACCGCCGACGGCCCCCGGGGCAGCGGCGGCCACAGCGGCCCCGCGGCCGGTGCCGCCGGGCCCGAGGCCAGGGGCCCGCGCCCGGTCGCCAAGGCCGCCGCTCCCGCCGGTGCCTCGCGCGGTGTCGAACGCTCGCGCTCGCTGCGGGTGGACGGCCCCAGCCGGGTCCGCGCCCGCCTCGCGCGCCTGGGCGTCCAGCGCAGCAGCGTGTACAACCCGGTCCTGGAGCCGCTGCTGCGCGTGGTCCGGGTCAACGACCCCAAGGCCGACCTGCGCCAGATCGAGCGTGCCTACACCACCGCCGAGCGCTGGCATCGCGGCCAGCGGCGCAAGAGCGGCGACCCCTACATCACCCACCCGCTCGCGGTCGCGACGATCCTGGCCGAGCTCGGGATGGACCCGCCCACGCTGATGGCGGGGCTGCTGCACGACACCGTCGAGGACACCGACTACGGGCTCGACGCGCTGCGCCGCGACTTCGGCGACACCGTCGCCATGCTCGTGGACGGCGTCACCAAGCTCGACAAGGTCAAGTTCGGCGAGGCCGCGCAGGCCGAGACCGTGCGCAAGATGGTCATCGCGATGGCCAAGGACCCGCGTGTCCTGGTGATCAAGCTCGCCGACCGGCTGCACAACATGCGCACGATGCGCTACCTCAAGCGCGAGAAGCAGGAGCGCAAGGCCCGCGAGACGCTGGAGATCTACGCCCCGCTCGCGCACCGGCTCGGGATGAACACGATCAAGTGGGAGCTGGAGGACCTGGCCTTCGCCATCCTCTACCCCAAGATGTACGACGAGATCGTGCGCCTGGTCGCCGAGCGCGCGCCCAAGCGGGACGAATACCTGGCCCTGGTCACCGACCAGGTGCAGGGCGATCTGCGCTCGGCGCGGATCAAGGCGACGGTGACCGGGCGGCCGAAGCACTACTACTCGGTCTACCAGAAGATGATCGTGCGCGGTCGCGAGTTCACCGAGATCTACGACCTGGTGGGCATCCGGGTCCTGGTCGACTCGGTGCGCGACTGCTACGCGGCCCTGGGGACCATCCACGCGCGGTGGAACCCGGTGCCGGGGCGGTTCAAGGACTACATCGCGATGCCCAAGTTCAACATGTACCAGTCGTTGCACACGACGGTCATCGGGCCCGAGGGCAAGCCCGTCGAACTGCAGATTCGCACCTTCGACATGCACCGCCGGGCCGAGTACGGCATCGCCGCGCACTGGAAGTACAAGGCCGAGGCGGTCGGTGCCAAGGGCGCCGCGAAGACCGACACCAAGCCCGCCCGCAAGGGCGAGAACCCGGCCAACGACATGGCGTGGCTGCGCCAACTCCTGGACTGGCAGCGGGAGACCGAGGACCCGGGCGAGTTCCTGGAGTCGCTCCGATTCGACCTCTCCAGCCAGGAGGTCTTCGTCTTCACGCCCAAGGGCGACGTGATAGCGCTGCCGGCCGGCTCGACCCCGGTCGACTTCGCGTACGCGGTGCACACCGAGGTCGGCCACCGCACGATCGGGGCCCGGGTCAACGGGCGGCTGGTCCCGTTGGAGAGCCGGCTCGACAACGGCGACCTGGTCGAGGTGTTCACGTCCAAGAGCGAGACCGCGGCGCCCAGCCACGACTGGCTCGGCTTCGTGAAGTCGCCGCGGGCGCGCAACAAGATCCGCCAGTGGTTCTCCAAGGAGCGCCGCGAGGAGGCGATCGAGCAGGGCAAGGAGGCGCTGACCAGGGCCATGCGCAAGCAGGGCCTGCCGCTGCAGCGGCTGATGTCCGGCGGCGGAGACACGCTGGTCACGCTCGCGCACGAGCTGCGCTACGCCGACATCTCGTCGCTGTACGCGGCGATCGGCGAGGGGCACGTCTCGGCACAGACCATCGTGCAGCGCCTGGTCGAGTCGCTGGGCGGCGAGGAGGGCGCGACCGAGGACCTCGCCGAGGCGACCCGGCCGACCACGACCCGGCGCCGGCCGCGCTCGACCGGGAACCCGGGCGTCGTGGTCAAGGGCGTCGACGACATCTGGGTCAAGCTGTCGCGGTGCTGCACGCCGGTGCCGGGCGATCCGATCATCGGCTTCGTCACCCGCGGCAACGGCGTCTCGGTGCACCGGCAGGACTGCGGCAACGTCGAGTCGTTGTCCCAGCAGTCCGAACGGATCGTCGACGTCGAGTGGGCGCCGACCGCGTCGTCGGTGTTCCTGGTCGCCATAGAGGTCCAGGCGCTGGATCGGTCCCGGCTGCTCTCGGACATCACGCGGGTGCTGTCCGACCAGCACGTCAACATCCTGTCGGCGTCGGTGGCGACCACCCGCGACCGGGTCGCGGTGAGCCGGTTCACCTTCGAGATGGGCGACCCCAAGCACCTGGGGCACGTGCTCAAGGCGGTGCGCGGGGTCGAGGGCGTCTTCGACGCCTACCGGGTGACCAGCGGGCGGCAGCAGTAGCGCGTCGGCTGTACTCACCCGGGAGATCGGGAGTTCGAGGGTTCGGGTCGGGTCGTCCGAAGCGGCGCCGGGAGGATTCCCGGCGCCGCTTCGTCGTGCGTGGTCGGTTGGGGCCGGCCGAGGCCGGTCGGGGTCAGCCGCGCGGGCCGCGCCAGACGGTCATCGAGACCTTCCAGTACTTGCTGGGGCCGCTACCGGAGGGGATCTCGTTGATCCGGACCGTGCCGACCAGGCCGTTGTCCTTGTCCTTGAGGCAGATGACCGAGCCGACCTTGAGGAACGTGAACGGCAGCTTGTCGTTCTCGGCGTACCTGGTCTCGCCCAGACACGTGGGGAAGTCGCTGATCTGCCCCGGGTTCAGCAGCACCATCTCCTTGCCCATGATGTAGTTGCTGTCGCCGTAGAAGTACAGGATGCCGTCATTGCCGTTGTTGCAATTGCCGCGCCAGGTCGAGGTGTAGCCGAGACCGATGCAGTACCCGTCGGGGACGTCGAGTTCGCGTTCGAACAGCACGCCGCCCTCGGCGACGCCGCCGGCGGTCGGGATCGCGGTGGCGCTGCCGCCGGGGACGGTCGCGATCGAGGGCACGCCGGTGGCGGTCGAGGTCGAGGTCGAGGTCGAACTCGGGCCGGCGGTTCGGCTCGTGGTCGGCCCGGGCGAAGCGTTCCCCTGCGCGGCGGGGGAGCCGCCGGGCTGCCCCGTGTTCGGCTTCGCCGGTTGGGTGTTGGCGACGTTGCCCTTCTTGTCGTCGTCGTCGCTGTTGCGCAGTCCCAGCGCCAGGCCCGCGCCCGCCGCCGCGAGCACCAGCACGGTGACCGCCGCGATGAGCGCGCGGCGCTTGCGCTTGCGGCTCACAGTCGGGTCCTGCGGCGCCTTGGGCGGCTGCTCGTTGATCCGGCGGGTGACCTCCTCGACCAGGGTCGACGGGAGCCAGCCCTCGCCGATCTGCAAGCGGGTGCCCACCGAGGCGGCGCGGCACAGCTCGATGACCTCCGTCGGCGTCGGCCGCCGCTCCGGGTCCTTCTCCAGGCAGCGCAGCACCACGGGCAGCAACTGCTCGGGGAGGCCGGACAGTTCGGGGTCCTGGTGCACCACGCGGTACAGCACCGAGCTGTCGGTGCCCTCACCGAAGGCGGACAGGCCGGTCGCGGCGTAGGTGGCGAGCGACCCGAGCGCGAACACGTCGGTCGCGGGCCGGGACGGCAGGCCGCGGGCCTGCTCGGGGGCCATGAACGCGGGCGTGCCGATGCTCATCCCGGTGCGGGTCAGCGGTGTGGCGTCGGCGGCGCGGGCGATGCCGAAGTCGATCACCCGCGGGCCGTCGGCGGCCAGGATCACGTTGGACGGCTTGAGGTCGCGGTGGATCACGCCCGCCCGGTGCACCGACTGGAGCGCCTCGGCGACGCCGGCCATCAGGACCAGGACGGTCTCGGCGGGCAGCGGGCCGTGCCGGTAGACCGCCTCGTACAGGGAGGGGCCCGCGACGTACGCTGTGGCCAGCCACGGCTGCGGGGCGTCGGCGTCGGTGTCGATGACCGGCGCGGTGTACAGGCCCTGCACGCGCTGCGCGGCGGCCACCTCCTGGCGGAAGCGGCGGCGGAACTCGGGGTCGTCGGCGAACTCGCCGCGGATCACCTTGATCGCGACGGGTCGACCGCCCGGCGTGTACGACAGGTACACCCGGCCCATGCCGCCCGAGCCCAGGCGCGCGCGGATCACGTAGCTGCTGATCGTGCGCGGGTCGTCGGCCTCCAGCGGGGCGAGCACGGCGCGGTCCGGGCCGTCCCAGGAGGGGCCGACCGGGGCGCCGCGGCCGGGGGTGGTGTCGGGCGCGGGGGCGGTGGGCGGGCGCTGGTTGGTGGGGCGTTCGACGACGGGGGGTTGGACGGTGGGCGTGGGCGTGGGGGCGGCGGGGGTGGGTGGGGTCGCCTGGGCCCGCGCGGGGGTCTCGGCGGGTGCGGGAGCGGGTGGGGCGAGGTTCGGGTTGGGCTGGGTGGGCTCCGTCGATCCCCTCTGCGGCTCGGGGGCGGTCGCGGGCGGAGGGGCCTGGTACACCGGGGCGACGGTGGTCTCCTCGGTGGGGGCCGGGGGCGCCGGTTGTGCGGGGGCGGCGGCCGGGGGCGCGGCGGGTTCGGCCGGTGATGCCTGGGGCGCCGCCGCTTCGGCCCGCTCGGCCCGTTCGACCGGTGGCGTGGCGACGGGCGGGGCCGGCGGTGGTTCGGTCGGGGGCGGAGCGGTGGGCGGTGCCGCGGCCGGGGGCGTCGCGGGTGCCGGGGGTGCCTGCCGAGGCGGGGGAGCGCTCGGTGCGGCGGCCGGCGCCGGCGGTGTGGCGGGCGCGACCTGATAGGCCGGTGGCGGCGGGGTGTTCGGGGTCGGCGGGCGGCCGATCGACGGAGCCGCGTTGGGGCGCGGCGGGGCTGCGATCCGGCCGGTGCGGCCGGGGGAGCCGGGGGAGCCGGTTCGGGGGCGGCCCCGGCCAGCTGCGCCGCGGCGACCTCGCGCCACTTGGCCTCCCAGCCCGCCGGCGTCGCGCCGCACGCCTGGACGATGGCCATCGTGACGCCGAGCGAGGGCAGCATGCTCCCCGAGAGCGCCGCCCCGAGCACCGGCTCGTCGAGCCCCGCGCGCCGCGCGATCTCGGCTGACGGCACGTCACCCGCCACGTCTCGTACCGCCCGCAGCGCGGCGGCGAACTCGATCAGCGGATCTGGATGAGTCATGGGCGCTCCCCCGTACCTGTCCTCGAACCATGGTGATTGCGCGTCACATGATGGTGGATCGACCACCATCCGCATACGCCGGTTCCAAAACCGCGGGCAACCCGTGACCGGCCCTCGTCGCGCGCGATCGTCGGGGGCGTCACGGGTGGTACGACGATCGCGCGTTCGGCCTCGAAGTTCGGTTCGAGGAACGCCGGTTCGCGGAACATCGGTTCGAGAGCGGCCGACGGTTGCCACCCGGCCACGCGGGTCCGGCGCGTCCGTGTGCGGGCCCGGATCGCGTCGACCCGGTTGCGGTCGTCGAACTTGGCCGGCACCGAGTTCAGGTGATCGCGAACCGTGCCGGCGCACAGAGCGATTGCCGACCCGATTCGCGCGAAAACGGGCGGACCCGGCCGGCATGTCGCCGATCCTGGTCCGCCCGTCCGATGGTGCTCGCCGCCGCGCGGACGCGGCGGTGCCCACTGCACAGCTCAGCCGGAGAACTCCTCCAGCGCCTTGTTCGCCTCGGCCAACCATTCGGCGCGAGCCGCGATCGACTCCTCGGCCTCACGCAGCTTGCGCTCGTTGCCGGCCGCACGGGCCTTCTCGGCCTGCTGCGTCAGCTTGTCGATCGACGCCTGGATCTGGTCCACCGCCGCCTGCGCACGGGCCCGAGCCTCCGGGTTCGTGCGCTTCCACAGCTCTTCCTCGGCCTCGCGGATCGCCCGCTCGACCGTCTGGAGCCGCGCCTCCATCTTCGGCCGGGCATCGCGCGGGACGTGGCCGATGGCCTCCCAGCGGTCGTTGATCGAACGCAGCGCCGCACGCGCGGCCTTGACGTCCTTGACCGGCACGATCGTCTCGGCCTCGACGAGCAGCAGCTCCTTCGCGGCCTGGTTCTCGCGCTGCTCGGAGTCGCGCTCGGCGAACACCTCGCTGCGCGCCGCGAAGAACACGTCCTGCGCGGCCCGGAAGCGCTGCCACAGCTCTTCCTCGACATCGCGCTGGGCGCGACCCGCGGCCTTCCAGTCGTTCATCAGGTCGCGGTAGCGCGCCGCCGTGTCGGTCCACTCGGTGGACCCCGACAGCGCCTCGGCCGCCTCGACCAGCTTCTCCTTGACGCGCTTGGCGCTGTCGCGCTGACCGTCCAGCTCCGCGAAGTGCGCCTTGCGGCGCTTGGCGAAGTGGGAACGGGCCTGCGAGAACCGGTGCCACAGCTCGTCGTCGGCCTTGCGATCCAGGCGCGGCACGGCCTTCCAGGCGTCCACCAGCGCGCGCAGTCGCTCGCCGGCCGGCCGCCAGTCGGTGCTCTGGCCCAGTTGCTCGGCCTCGGCGACGATCCGCTCCTTGGCGCCCTGCGCCTCCTCCTGCGCCTTCGCGCGGGTGGCCTTGCGCTCCTCGCGCTTGGAGTCCACCACCGTCACGAGCGCGTCCAGACGCTTGACGAGCGACTCCAGATCGCCGACCGCGTTCGCGTCGACGATGCTCGCGCGCAGGCGCTCGATCGCGTGATGGGCGTCCTTCGGCGCGAGGTCGGTGGTCCGGACCCGCCGCGCGAGCAACTCCACCTCGACGGCCAGTCCCTCGTACTTGCGCCGGAAGTAGGCCAGGGCCTCGTCCGGGGAACCCGCCTGCCACGAACCGACGGAGCGTTCACCGTCCGCCGTCTTGACAAAGACGTTTCCCTGCTCGTCCACGCGGCCCCACGGGTCGCTGCTCACAGCGGCCTCCTTCGATGCTGAATGCGGCGCACTTTACACAGGACCCCGGGAAGGTCGGTCCGCCGTCCCGGGATCGCGGTGCGCCATGCGTCCGGTCGATTGCTACTTGGCGACGGTCACGCTGTCGAGGACGACCTTCTCGTGCGGCGTACCGTCGCTGCTCCCGTCCTCGGTTCCCGCGGCGGAGATCTTCTGCAGAACGTCCATCCCGGCCGTGACCTTCCCGAACGGGGTGTAGTTCGGCGGCAGCTTGCTGTCGCCGGTGACCAGGAAGAACTGGCTGCCGTTGGTCCCGGGACCGGAGTTCGCCATCGCGACGGTGCCGGCCGGGTAGGCCGCCGAACCGTCCGGTCCCGCCTGGCCCAGGTTCTCGTCGACGAACTTGTACCCCGGACCACCGGTACCGGTACCCGTCGGGTCACCGCACTGGAGCACGGCCAGACCGCCCGTGGTGAGCCGGTGACACGTCGTGTGGTCGAAGAACTTCTTCCCGGCCAGGAAATTGAACGAGTTGACCGTGTGCGGGGCCTTCGCCGCGTCGAGCGCGATCTCCACGTCGCCACACGTGGTCTTGAGCTTCATCTTGTAGGCCGCGGCCTTGTCGATCGTCATCGCGGGCTCCGCGGTGAACTGCTCCTTCGTCGGCTCCCCCGGAGCAGGCGTCGCGCACGTCTTCGGCTTCGGCGCCTGGGGCGCGGAGGGCTGCGTGGTCGGTGTGTCCGACGCGCCCGCGTTCGCGGTCTTCTTGTCGTCGTCATCGCCCGACGCCACCGCGATCCACGCACCGCCACCGGCCACGATCACCACCGCGGCGACCGCGGCGATGACCTGATTGCGCCGGCGCCGACGTGCCTGCACGGTCCCGCGGCGCTCCTGCTGGCGCTCGAACTTCTCGCGCGCGAGCTGCCGCTGTCGCTGCTGTTTGGTGACCACCGCGTGCTCTCCTGGATTCGAACGGACTCGAACGGACTCGATGTGGATGTACTCGACCTGGACGCCCGACCCGGACGCCCGACGGCGTGACCGGGCTCCAACGGGGACGACGGGAACCGTGCACCGGTCCCGACCTGCGGTGATCCCATGACTTCGGAACCGACCTCAGCTCGCGCACAGTCTAGGCACGCACCCCCTGAACCGGTTCGCGATCCGCCCCCGCGCGCCGGTAGTCTCGTACCTGATTCCCACGTCCGCCGCATACTTCCGTGCTTGCCCCGCCGCCGGAAGACCCCGAGACCGAGAGGACGAACGTGATCGTCGCCGGGTTCCCCGCAGGGTCGTTCCAGACCAACTGTTATGTGGTCGCCCCTGCCGCCGGCGAGGAATGCGTCATCGTCGACCCCGGGCAGAACGCGTTCGACGGCGTGCAGGACATCATCCGCGAGCACAAGCTGCGCCCGGTGGCGGTCGTGCTGACCCACGGCCACATCGACCACATGTTCTCCGTGGTGCCGGTCTGCGCCGAGCACAAGGTGCCCGCGTGGATCCACCCCGACGACCGCGACCTGCTGTCCGACCCCGCGAAGGGCCTGTCCCTGGGCGTGGGGCAGCAGCTGTTCGGCGGCATGACGTTCACCGAACCCGAGGACGTGCGCCTGCTCACCGACGGCGCCGTGCTCGAACTCGCGGGCCTTGAGCTGACGGTCCATCATGCGCCCGGCCATACACAGGGGTCGGTGGCGTTCGGCACCCAGGGAACGGCGGATATCCCGCCCATCCTGTACTCGGGTGACCTGCTGTTCGCCGGCTCCATCGGACGCACCGACCTCCCCGGCGGCGACCACGCGCAGATGCTGCGCTCGCTGTCCCGGGTGTGTCTGCCCCTGCCGGACGAGACCGTCGTCCTGTCCGGCCACGGCCCCCAGACGACGATCGGCCGCGAGCGCGCGAGCAACCCTTACCTGCAAGAGTTGACACCGCCCGCGGGACCGCACCGAGGAATGTGACGGATTTTCACACCGTGAGTACTTTCAACGCCCCCAAGGGCACCTTCGACATGCTCCCGCCGTACTCGGAGACGTTCAACCGGATCCGGATCCAGTTCGGCCTGGAGCTGCGCGACGCGGGTTTCCAGTACATCGAGACCCCCACCTTCGAGGAAACGGGCCTGTTCCTGCGCGGCGTCGGCGAGTCCACCGACATCGTGACCAAGGAGATGTACACCTTCGAGGACCGCGGCGGCCGCTCGCTCACGCTGCGCCCCGAGGGCACCGCCGCCGTCGTGCGGTCCGTGCTCCAGCACAACCTGTACAACGGCCGGCTGCCGGTCAAGCTGTGGTATTTCGGCTCGTACTACCGCTACGAGCGCCCGCAGGCCGGCCGCACCCGGCAGTTCACCCAGGTCGGCGCCGAGGCGATCGGCAGCGACGACCCGCTGGTCGACGTCGAGATGATCGCGCTGGCCGTCGAGGGCTTCATGAAGCTGGGCCTGCGCGACTTCCGGCTGCTGCTCAACTCGCTCGGCTGCCGCGAGTGCCGGCCGGTCTACCGGACCAAGCTCCAGGACTTCCTGCGCGCCCTCGACCTCGACGAGGAGACCCGGCAGCGGATCGAGATCAACCCGCTGCGCGTGCTCGACGACAAGCGCCCCGAGGTGCAGGAGCTGATCGCGGACGCGCCGCTGATCACCGACAACCTGTGCGAGGCCTGCGCGGCGCACCACGCGTTCGTGCGCTCGATGCTCGACGAGCTCAAGATCGCCTACGAGGACACCCCCAAGCTGGTCCGCGGCCTCGACTACTACAACCGCACCACGTTCGAGTTCGTCCACGACGGGCTCGGCGCGCAGTCGGCCATCGGCGGCGGCGGGCGCTACGACGGCCTCTCCGAGGACCTCGGCGGCCCCGACCTGCCGTCGGTGGGCTGGGCGCTGGGCATCGGCCGCACCATGCTCGCCATGGAGGCCGAAGGGCAGGCCGTCGAGACCCCCGCCGACTGCGACGTCTACGGCGTCGCGATCGGCGACCCGGCCCGCCGCGCCGTCTTCGGGATGATCACGCAGCTGCGGATCGAGGACATCCCCGCCGACATGGCCTTCGGCGGCAAGAAGCTCAAGGGCGCCATGAAGGCCGCGTCGCAATCCGGCGCCCGCTACGCCATCGTCGTCGGCGATCGTGATCTCGCCGAGGGCATCGCCCAGATCAAGGACCTGTCGAACGGGGAACAGATCCCGGTTCCCCTCGACCAGGTCGTCACCGTGTTGAAGGAGAAGCTTCAGTGATCCGCACCCATGACGCCGGTACGCTCCGCGCCGAGCACGCCGGCCAAACCGTGACGCTCGCCGGTTGGGTGGCCCGGCGGCGCGATCACGGCGGCGTGGCGTTCGTGGACCTGCGGGACGCGTCGGGCACCGTCCAGGTCGTCTTCCGCGACCTGGAGACGGTGCACAACCTGCGCTCCGAGTTCTGCGTGAAGATCACCGGTGACGTGCGGGTGCGCCCCGACGGCAACGAGAACACCGAGATCCCCACCGGTGCGGTCGAGGTCGTCGTGGACGACTTCGAGATCCTCTCGGAGGCGGCCCCGCTGCCGTTCCCGATCGAGGAGTACACGCCCGGCACGGTCAACGAGGAGGTGCGGCTCAAGCACCGCTACCTCGACCTGCGCCGGGCGCCGATGGCCCGGAACCTGCGGCTGCGCTCCAAGGTCACCCGGGTCATCCGCGAGGTGATGGAGGACGCCGACTTCCTCGACATCGAGACCCCGTACCTGACCCGCTCCACCCCCGAGGGCGCCCGCGACTTCCTGGTGCCGGTGCGGCTCCAGCCGGGCTCGTGGTACGCGCTTCCGCAGTCGCCGCAGCTGTTCAAGCAGCTGCTGATGGTGGCCGGCATGGAGCGCTACTACCAGATCGCGCGCTGTTTCCGGGACGAGGACTTCCGGGCCGACCGGCAGCCCGAATTCACCCAGCTCGACGTCGAGATGTCGTTCTGCGATGCCGAGGACGTCCTCGCGCTGACCGAGAAGCTGATCGCCCGGGTGTGGCGCGAGGTGCACGGCGTCGAGATCCCGCTGCCGCTGCCGCGACTGCCGTACGCCGAGGCGATGTCGCGCTACGGGTCGGACAAGCCGGACACCCGGTTCGGGTGCGAACTCGTCGACCTCACGACGTACTTCGAGGGCACGTCCTTCCGGGTGTTCCAGGCCGAGTTCACCGGCGCGGTCGTGATGCCCGGCGGCGCCGCGCAGACCCGCAAGGAGCTGGACGGCTGGCAGGACTGGGCCAAGGCGCGCGGGGCCCGCGGCCTGGCGTACGTGCTGGTCGACGCCGAGACCGGCGAGCTGCGCGGGCCGGTCGCCAAGAACCTGTCCGAGGAGCACCTGGCCGGCCTGGTCGCGGCCACCGGCGCGACGAAGGGCGACTGCATCTTCTTCGCGGCGGGGCGGCGGACGGCTTCGCTGGAGCTGCTCGGCGCGGCCCGTCTGGAGATCGCCCGACGGGGCTCGCTGATCGACGAGTCCAAGTGGAACTTCCTCTGGGTCGTCGACTTCCCGATGTTCGAGCCGATCGAGGACGCGGCCGGCAACCACCAGGGCTGGCACGCGATCCACCACCCCTTCACCGCGCCGACGGCGGAGTGGGTGGACACGTTCGACAAGAACCCGGGCGAGGCGCTGTCGAACGCGTACGACATCGTGCTCAACGGCACCGAGATCGGTGGCGGGTCGATCCGTATCCACCGACGGGACGTGCAGGAGCGGGCGTTCGCGGCGATCGGGATGTCGGACGAGGAGGCGCAGTCGCAATTCGGGTTCCTGCTGGACGCGTTCGCCTACGGGCCGCCGCCGCACGGCGGGATCGCCCTGGGGCTGGACCGGCTGGTGGCGTTGTTGAGCCACAGCGAGAGCATTCGCGACGTGATCGCCTTCCCGAAGACCGCTTCCGGTGGTGACCCGCTGACCGGTGCGCCGTCGCCGATCACGCTGCAGCAGCGGCGTGAGGCGGGCATCGACGCGAAGCCGAAGGAAGCCAAGTCGGACAAGCCGGAGCAGGGCGAGGGCGCGGCGAAGCAGGCGTAACCGCCTTTGGGCGGGCGGTCGTCGAGATCACGACCCCGCGATCGTGGGAAGGGCGGTCGAGCCACAGGCTCGGCCGCCCTTCGGCGTGTGTCGATCGTGTGCGCCGACCGCGTGCGTCGAGCGCGTGGCCGGCCGTTGAGCCGGCTGCGGGAGGTGGTTGCGGGAGTCGGCCGCGGGAGGCGATCGCGTGTGTCGACCGCAGGAGTAGCCGAAACGCTTCTGCACAGGCTTGGCGCAGCGGCTCCGGAGCGTGCCTACCTTGGAAGTCGAGCCGGTACGAGACCGGTTCGCACGACCTCGGGGAGGCCGACATGGCAGTGGTTCTGACGAAGCGGCAGGTGCCGGCGGAGTACGGCACGCGGGCCATCGTGATGGGGCGGGGCTGGACCCAGGCGGCCATCGCGCGCTTCCTGGCCGAGCCCGACGGCACCATGCCGAACACGCGATATCGCGGCTCCCCGCCGATGCGGCTGTACGCCATGGCGCGCGTGCAAGCGATCGAGGGCACGCGCGAGTGGCAGGAGTGGTACCTCGCTTCGCAGCGGCGGCGGGCGGCGGCCCTGGAGCGGGTGGGCGCGGGCGGGGTCGCCGAGCGGGGTGATCCTCCCGAGCGGGCGGCCGCGGTCGCCGGCGCCGCCGAATCGGCGCGGCGGGCGCCCGGTGGGGGCGGCGAAGGTGTCGGAGCCGCCCGCGATGCTGGAGTTCGTCGAGGTCGGGGCTCGAATCGGGAGGTCGCATGAGCAGCACCGTGCACATCAATCCACTGCGCTGGTTCACCGACGGCGAGGGTGGCCTGGAGTTCGTCGAGTCGTTCGGTACGCCGGTGCCCGCCGACATCCTGGAGGAGGCGCGCGCGGCGTCGTATCCGGGAGTCGGCGACCTGTTGGCGGTGCTGCGGAGCGAAGGGCTGTCCGCGCGTTGCTGGTTCAGCCTGTGGGTGGACGGCGCCGAGGTGCCGGATCCGCTGCCGGAGCGACCCGGGGCGGGCGACCGCGACCGGCTGGGCGGGCTCGCCGTCGCGGTGGCGGGGGACCGGAAGCGGATGGGGGCAGAGGACCCGGCGTCCGGACTGACCTGTCGGGCGGCGGGGGAGGGGGCGGTGGAGCGGGCGGTGGCGGCCTTGGCCGAGGCGTTCGGGCCACAGGTGATGTGGTCCGGGGACATCGGCGACATCGTGGTGGTTCCGCCGGGGTGGACCGCGCAGCAGGTGCGGGATCGGCGCGTGGGGTGCGACATGGCCGATTCGTGAGGGATCTGCCCCTGTTCGCGGGGGCGGCGGATCTGGGAGCGTGGGCGCGGGAAGTCCCCGGGAGGGGACGGCCACAGGACTCGCTCGACCGCAAGGAGACCTCGCCATGCCCTTCTTCTCGCTGTTCGGTCGCAAGAAGTCGAAGCCGGTCCCGCCCGCGGCCCCTTCCGCGCCCACCGCGCCCGCCTCGCCCCAGGCCACCGTGCGCAGCGGCGGCGGTTCGGCGGTCAGCCTCGACAAGATCGAGCGGTCCGCGCCCGGACTGGTCAGCCTGTACAAGGCCGCCGGGGTCAGCCTGGAGAAGAACAGGCTGGCGGGGGTGCGGGCGGCGGTCTACCTCGTGCTCGACCGCTCGGGCAGCATGGCGCCGTTCTACAAGAACGGCAGCGTGCAGGCACTCGCCGACCGGGTGCTCGCCGCGGCGGCGCACTTCGACGACGACGGCACGGTGCCGGTGATCTTCTTCGACACGAACGCCTATGAGGCCGAGGAGATTTCGCTGGACAACTACGGCGGCCGGATCGCCGCGCTGCACAAGAAGCTCGGCCACATGGGCACCACCAACTACGTGGCGGCGATGGAGGCGGTGATCGCGCACTACCGGTCCTGCGGCGCGACCGATCCGGCCTTCGTGATCTTCCAGACCGACGGCGCCCCGAACAACGCCAAGGCCGCGGAGAAGGCGATCTGCAAGGCGGCCGGGCTGCCGATCTTCTGGCAGTTCATCGGCTTCGGCCGGGACGAGTTCCGCTTCCTGCACCGCCTGGACGACCTGCCCGCGCCCCAATACCGCGTGGTCGACAACGCGGGCTTCTTCGAGGCCGGCGCCGACCCCCGCCGGATGCGCGACGCCGACCTGTTCGACAACCTCATGAACGAGTTCCCCGAGTGGCTCCAAACGGCCAAGACGGCAGGCGTGTTGCGCTGACGCGGGGCGGGCGCGGGGCCGGCGTTTCGAATCGCCGACGGAGGAGGGCTACCGGTTTGCCGGGTATCCCGACGAAGGCGCCTGGCACGAACGCCTGTCCCAGGCCCCGAGGTTGGTCGACTCGCGATGCCATGCGCCGGTCTGCGGCGAGAACCGCACGCCGGCGCCGTTCGTTCCGATCCGCGAGCGGTTCGCCGACGGCGCCGATCGGCCGGCGTCCGCGTTGCTCGCGGCCTCGGGCGTGGCGAGTTCCGCGTGCTGCCGCTCGATCCCTTCTTCGGTATGCCGCCAATCGGGGCCACGGCCGGCGTTCTCGTCGTGTGCGCGCTGCGATCGTGGTTGGACGCGTGGGTCCGGGGGGTGCGATCCGGTCTGCTTTCCGTGCTGAATCGTCGGGTCGGGTTGGGTCGGGTGGCCTGCCGGGTATGCGGTCGACGGTGCGGGTCGGGGTCGGTCGGGGCGGCCCTCGGCCCCGGGGCGGCCGGGTTGTCGGTGCGGGCGGGCGCCCGGTCCGGATGGGGGCGGGGGTTAGGGTCGAGGAGTGGAATCCGATCTGTTTACCGCTGCGGCCGAGGCTCGGCAGGCCAAAGACCCCTCGCTCGCGCCGCTCGCCGTGCGGATGCGGCCGCGCGACCTGGACGAGGTGGTCGGGCAGCGGCATCTGCTGGGTGAGGGGTCGCCGCTGCGCCGGCTCGTGTCGTCGGACAGTCGGGTCACGGCGCCGTCCTCGGTGATCCTGTGGGGGCCTCCGGGCACCGGGAAGACCACGCTCGCCTACGTGGTCAGCCACGTCACCAAGCAGCGGTTCGTGGAGTTGTCCGCGATCACGGCGGGGGTCAAGGAGGTCCGCGCGGTGATCGAGGACGCGCGGCGCCAGGCCGGTTCGCAGGGGCGGGACACGGTCCTGTTCCTGGACGAGATCCACCGCTTCTCCAAGGCCCAGCAGGACTCGCTGCTGCCCGCGGTGGAGAACCGATGGGTGACGTTGATCGCGGCGACGACCGAGAACCCCTACTTCTCGATCATCAGTCCGCTGCTCTCGCGCTCGTTGTTGCTCACGCTGGAGTCGTTGACCGACGACGACCTGCGCGAGGTGGTCGAGCGCGCGGTCACCGACGAGCGCGGGCTCAACGGGACGCTGACCCTCGACCCGGACGCCGAGGAGCACCTGCTGCGGATCGCCGGCGGCGACGCGCGGCGGATCCTGACGGCGTTGGAGGCGGGCGCGGGGTCGGCGGCCGACAAGGGCGAGAGCGCGATCACGCTGTCGACCCTGGAGAGCGCGGTGGACCGGGCGGCGGTGCGCTACGACCGGGACGGTGACCAGCACTACGACGTCGCGAGCGCGCTGATCAAGTCGATCCGGGGCTCGGACGTGGACGCGACGCTGCACTACCTCGCGCGGATGATCGACGCGGGCGAGGATCCGCGCTTCATCGCCCGGCGGCTGATGATCTCGGCGAGCGAGGACATCGGGATGGCCGACCCGACCGCGCTGCAGATCGCGGTGGCCGCGGCGCAGGCGGTCGCGCTGATCGGATTCCCCGAGGCGCGGATCACGCTGTCGCAGGCGGCGATCCACCTCGCCCTGGCGCCCAAGTCGAACGCGGCCTATCTCGCGATCGACGCCGCGCTCACCGACGTCCGCAAGGGCCTCGCGGGCCCGGTCCCGCCGCACCTGCGCGACGGCCACTACAAGGGCGCCGCGAAGCTCGGCCACGCGCAGGGCTACGTGTACCCGCACGACGTCCCGGGCGGCGTGGCCGCGCAGCAGTACGCTCCCGACGCCGTCCACGGCCGCACCTACTACGAGCCCACCCGCCACGGCGCCGAGGCCCGCTACGCCGACATCGCGACCTGGGTCCGAGCCCGTCTGGCCGGCACCGAGCCTGCGGACGACTGACCCCGGCTGGTGCCGGGGGTCTACGCGGTGGTCTCGCGGAGGCCGTTCGGGGTGGCGGCTCGCATCGCTGTGGTGATCACGGGGTCGGGCCTGCCGGTCACCGCGGCCACCACCGTGCGGCGGATCAGCTCGGTCCAGGCGGGGGCTCTGCGCAACATGGCGTGGCCGTCCGGGAGTTCGAAGCGGCAGACCCGGTCGGAGACCTCCCGGGCGCTCACGGCGTAGCGGTGGGACGCCTTCGGGCTGGTGGTGTGGTCGGCCGTGCCGTGCACGATGACCACGTCGCGGCCCGCGAGCTGGGCGTAGGGCTCGTCGTCCTCGATCCACGGCGCGAGGGCGCAGACCGTGCGCACACTGGCGTGGTCGGCCACGCGCAGCGCGGTGCGGCCGCCCATCGAGTGGCCCACCAGCGTCACCTCGGCGTCGGGGTAGCGCGCGCGGATGCCGTCGAGCGCCCACCAGGCGTCCTGTACCGGGTCGTGGTCGGGCTCGTTCCAGCCGCGCACGCGGTAGCGCAGCAGCCACGTCTCGGCGCCCTCCGCACGCGTCGCCCGGTGGATGCCGCGCGCGATGGGCACCATCCGCCGGTAGGCCAGGTTGCGGCTGGAGGCGGGTTGCCGGCTGCGCGAGCGGCCGCCCGGCAGGACCAGCACGACCGCGCGCACGGCGGTGCCCCTGGGCGGTGACCACGTACGCAGCGCGGCGAGTGCCCCGCTGGATGGGTGTGTGTCCGGCATCCGGAGCCTCCCGCGCTTCGACTTGGTCACGACGGCCCGGATGGTCCTTCGACCAGCGGTCCCGGGCTTCGACCGACGGTCTCAGAAGCCGAACGGGCTTGGCGCCCGGGTCGTTCCCGACGCTCGTGAACCGACGCGAACCGATCGCGATTCACCCCGAAGCACATCCGACCCCGACCGACCCGCCCCGCCGCCGACCCGGTCAGAACCCGCGCGTCCGCTTCGAAGCCGGCCGCATCTCGCGCCCCGTCCGGGTCGGCGGCGACGGCAGCACGAACCGGGCCGCCTCCGACCCGACGTTGACGCCCGCCGCGAGCGCGAGCGCCAGCGAGGCCGCGTTGACCAGGCTCAGCCATCCGGTGTCGGTGTGGCCGAGGGACAGGCCCAGCATCCCCTGGTACATCGCGCTCCCCGGCAGCATCGGCCCGATCGCCGGGATCACGTACGGCAGCGCCGAGGTCCCGTGCCGGCGGGCCAGCAGCTGACCGAGCAGGCCGAGCAGCCCGGTCGCCACGGCGGTGGCCAGGACCGGCGCCGCGCCCGCCTCGCGCAGCACCTGGAACACCGCCCACCCGACCGCGCCGCCCGCCGCCGCGACCGGCAGCAGTTGCCGCCGGGCCTGGACCAGGACGGCGAAGGTCAGCGACACCGCGCCGGCCGCGAGGAGTTGGACCACGCGGGGGTTGGCGTTGAGGTTGAAGGTCCCCTCGACGGCGAACTCCACCCCGACCCGGTCGCCGACGTACAGCACGATCGAGATGCCGACGATGATCCCGATGATCAGGTAGAAGACTTCCAGCAGCCGGGCCGCGGCGGTGATGTAGAACCCGGTCAGCCCGTCCTGCACGGCCGCGACCAGGGCTCGGCCGGGCAACAGCGCGAACAGGCCGCCGGTGACCACGGCGTACGGGTTGATCCCGCTGCCGAGTTTGATCATCGCGACGGTGATCGCCGCCGCCGGCATCGAGGCGAGCACGAACTGGTAGAACTCCGGGACGCCGCGGTCCGACAGGAGCTGCGCCAGGCGTTCGCCGATCAGCGCCGCGGCGCACGCGGCGATCGCGACGATCAGGCCGCCGCCGACCATCACGCTCGCGAACGCCGCGATCAGCCCCGCGGACAGCAGCAGGAGCCAGCGCGGATACGGGTGCCGGTTGCGGCGGATGTCGGCGAGCCGGTGGTACGCCTCCTCCAGCGTCAGATCGGCGCCGGTGATGTCCTCGACCAGCTGGTGCGCCTCGTCGAGCCGGGTGTAGTCCACCGCGCGGCGACGCACCACGCGCTCGCCGGTGACGGGTGGTTCGACCAGGGACGGCTGGTAGGACAGCGTGATCGCGACGAAGGTCACGTTGGGCTGGCAGCGTTCCAGACCGTAGGCGTCGGTGATGCCGAGCATCGCCGCCTCGACGTCCTCCCCGCCCTCGCCGCTGGCGAGCAGCAACTCGCCCGTGCGCAGCGCGAGGTCGAGCACGCGCGGGACCGAGGGGCCCGACTCGGGCTTCTCCGGGACGGGCACGATCGGGATGCTCGTGGTGTGGCCGCTGAAGCGCAGCTGGGTGCGCAGCCGGTCCTGCCACGGAGTGGTGCCGCCGCGAGCCGGTGGTTGGCGGACCGGTTCCCAGGGCGCGCGTGGACTCGGGTGGTCGCGGCCGGCCTCGTCGTCCGGCTTTTGCCGCGCGTGCTGCTCCGACACCCCGCCTTGCCCCTTCCGCCGCCCCGGATCCGCCGCTGTCGGGACCCGGAGGACCAGTCTCGCAGTGGCGGTCTCGTCGTCGGTCGGCCGCGTCGATTCGATCGGGTGCATCGAGCACCGGCACTCGTTCCCGACCACCGGCACCGGGCCCGCCGAGATCCCTCCGGAGGAGCACGACCCGGACCCGGTGGATCTTGGACCGTGAGACTGCCCGCACGGCGGCGCATCATGCGGCGCGGCGACTCGGTGGCGCCTCGACGCCTCGACGCCTCGACGATTCGGTGGCTTGGTGGCTCGGTGACTCAGGCGTCCCCGTCGGTCCCGTGCAGGAGACGCCGCAACGCGCCGCCGAGTTCCCGCGGTCCGGAAACCGGGGCCTCGAACTCGAAGCGGACGTCGCAGGTCTGGTCGGGGCCGCCGGTGCGCAGCCGGATTCCGTACCGGTCCAGCGACACGGGGGCGACGCGGTCCGCGCAGGCGGGGGCGCCGGCCACGGTCGCGAGGCGGCACAGGTCGGCGGCGTGCGCGCCGGCGAGGTGCTGGAGGAACTCCGCCTCGTGGACGGCCAGCGGGTCCGGCTCGGCGTCGGCGTAGTCCTCGGGCTCGACGTGCCCGGTGCCCCACAGGTCGTCGACCAGGACCTCGCCGACCTCCAGGCGCACGATCGTGCCGGCGCGCGGCGAGGCGGTCGGGTCGGGGGCGATCTCGGCCAGCCGCACGGCGGCCTCCTCCGCGTCGTCGCCGGTGGGGATGGTGAGCCAGCCCGCGATCCAGCAGTGCGCCCGGACCCGGTGCGGCACCGCGACCGGCGCGACGTCCACCAGGTGCAGCACCGCGGCCACGTCCTCTCGCGCGGTCAGCACGACCGCGGCGGTCTCGCCCGGCACCAGCAGCAGCAGCGAGCCGTCGGGCTCGACCGCCCGCGCCGCGGGGATCACGTGCTCGTCCTTGTCGCCGGGCAGGTCGAGCGTCGCCGAGGTCGCGTGGGCGGCCAGCGTGCGGGCCCGGTCGGCGGTTCGCGGCCGCCGGGAAGAGACATCGGTACGCCCGGCGTTGGCCTGGGTGGGAACAGACACGGGTCCTCCTGGTGGCGGCGCTCGTTTCAGACCCCGATTGAGGTACCGAACGCGTTGTCGTTAAGGTTAGGCTTACCTAAGTCACCCGATCTTGGCAAGACAGCCGCAACCGCAAGGCGGCCGAGGCGCGGCCGCCAGGCAGCCGCACCAGAGCCGCACGACAGCCCGCACGGAGGAACGACCTTGAACCAGACCCGCCCGAAGATCCGGCGCAGCCGCGCCCTGGGTGTGGCGCTCACGCCCAAGGCGGCCAAGTACCTCGAGAACCGGCCCTACCCGCCGGGCGAGCACGGTCGCGGCCGCAAGCAGTCCTCCGACTACAAGACCCGGCTGATGGAGAAGCAGCGGCTGCGCTTCCAGTACGACATCTCCGAGGTCCAGATGCGGGCCGCCTTCGACCGCGCCAACAAGCACGCGGGCAAGACCGGTGACGAACTGGTGGTCGACCTCGAGCGCCGGCTCGACGCGTTCGTGCTGCGGGCCGGCTTCGCGCGCACCGTCTACCAGGCGCGCCAGATGGTCACCCACGGCCACATCGAGGTCAACGGCGGCAAGGTCGACAAGCCCTCCTACCGGCTCAAGCCCGACGACGTCGTGGGCGTGCGCGAGCGCAGCCGCGAGAAGCCGCTGTTCCAGGTCGTGCGCGCCGGCGGCTTCGCGGCGGCCGAGACCCCCCGCTACATCGACGCCCGCCTCGACCTGCTGATGGCCCGCCTGGACCGGCTGCCGCAGCGCCGCGAGGTGCCCGTGATCTGCGACGAGCAGTTGGTGGTCGAGTACTACTCCCGCTGACCCACGGGCACCGCTCCCCCCGATCGACGGATGACACCACCGTCGACCGGCGGGCACCGCTCCGGCCGATCCGCGAGGACCACTCCCGCCGATCGAGCCGCGACACGCGCCATACCGACCGCGCGGGTTTCCTCGTACGAGGGGACTCGCGCGGTCGCGGTAGGGTCGGGTTTTCCGAGGCGGGCGACACGCGTTGCCGCCTCGACTGATCCCACTCATCAAGGAGCGCATGACGGTGTCGGGTGGCGAAGTCGCGCTGATGATCATCGCGGTTTTCTGGGCGATCCTGGTCGCCTTTCTCGCATTGGCGCTGGTCAAGCTGGCGAAGGTGCTCAAGGAAGCCACGCGTCTGGTCTCGGGGGTGGCGGACCAGGCGGTTCCGCTGCTCGACGAGGTGACCGAGACCGTGCGGGCGACCAACGCCCAGATGGCCCGAGTCGACCAGATCGCGGGCAACGTCCAGACCATGACCACGAACGCCACCGCGCTGTCCTCCACGGTCGCCGCGACCCTGGGCGGTCCGCTCGTGAAGACCGCCGCGTTCAGCTACGGCGTCCGCCGCGCGCTCTCCGCGCAGCAGCGAGCCGAGCTGAGCCGCCGGGTGCGCACCGCCGCGAAGGCGCAGAAGGTCGCACGGCAGCGCACCATGCGCGGGAGGGGCTGACCGATGGCGAGGCTGTTCTGGATCGCGGTCGGCGCCGGCGCCGGCGTCTGGGCCGCGCGCAAGGTCAAGGACAAGGCGTACAAGTACACGCCCGAGGGCGTCGCCGACAATGTCACCGGCATCGGCGAGGCCATCAAGTACTTCGCGGACGAGATCCGCGCGGGCATGGCCGAGCGCGAGCAGGAGCTGTATCGGGCGATCGGCGCCGACGTGGCCGCGGCCGCACTGCCGCCCGCTCCCGTTCGACGGGTGCTGCCCGGCGCGCGCGAGCCGCACGACGACTGGCACGACGGGCGTGACCTGTACGACCCGCGTGAGCTGTACGAAGGCAAAGCAAGGTACGACCGAAGGGACGGCAGCTGATGGAATCGGCAGAGATCCGCAAGCGCTGGCTGCGCTTTTTCGAAGAGCGCGGACACACTGTCGTCCCGTCCGCCTCCCTCGTCGCGGACGACCCCACGCTGCTGCTGGTGAACGCCGGCATGGTGCCGTTCAAGCCCTACTTCCTGGGTGAGGTCAAGCCGGACTTCAAGCGCGCCACCAGCGTGCAGAAGTGCGTGCGCACGCTGGACATCGAAGAGGTCGGGAAGACCACCCGGCACGGCTCGTTCTTCCAGATGTGCGGCAACTTCTCGTTCGGCGACTACTTCAAGGAAGGCGCGATCGGCTTCGCCTGGGAGCTGCTCACCAACTCGATCGAGGATGGCGGCTACGGGCTCGACCCCGAGAAGCTGTGGATCACCGTCTACCTCGACGACGACGAGGCCGAGCGGATCTGGCGGGACGTGATCGGCGTGCCGGCCGAGCGCATCCAGCGGCTCGGCAAGTCCGAGAACTTCTGGTCGATGGGCGTGCCCGGGCCGTGCGGTCCGTGCTCCGAGATCAACTACGACCGCGGCCCCGCCTACGGCGAGGAGGGCGGCCCGGCCGTCAACGGCGAGCGCTACCTGGAGATCTGGAACCTGGTCTTCATGCAGTACGAGCGCGGCGCCGGAACCGGCAAGGACGACTACCCGATCCTGGGTGAGCTGCCCGCGAAGAACATCGACACCGGGCTCGGCCTGGAGCGCCTGGCGTGCATTCTCCAGGGCGTCGACAACCTGTACGAGATCGACACCTCGCGGATGATCCTCGACCGCGCCGCCGAACTCACCGGCAAGACCTACGGCGAGGACAACAGGACCGACGTGTCCCTGCGCGTGGTGGCCGACCACGTGCGCACCGCCGTGATGCTGATCGGCGACGGCGTGGTCCCGGGCAACGAGGGCCGCGGCTACGTGCTGCGCCGGATGATGCGCCGCGCGATCCGCAACATGCGCCTGATGGGCGCCGAGGGCGAGACGCTGCACGACCTGGTCGAGACCACGATCAAGGCGATGGGTCCGCAGTACCCGAACCTGATCGAGGAGTCCGAGCGGATCGACGCGGTCTCGGTGGCCGAGGAGAAGCGCTTCCTGGCCCGGCTCCAGGAGGGCACCGCGCTGCTCGACGAGTCGATCGTCAAGGCGAAGAGCTCCGGTCGGGCGACGCTTCCCGGCGAGGTGGCGTTCCTGCTGCACGACACCGAGGGCTTCCCGATCGACCTCACCCTGGAGATCGCGGCCGAGCAGGGCCTGGCGGTCGACGAGGACGGCTTCCGCCGGCTCATGGACGAGCAGCGTCAGCGCGCCAAGAAGGACGCGCAGGCGCGCAAGCAGGGGCTCGCCGACCTCTCCGTGTACCGCGAGGTCGCGGACGCGGCCGGCGGCACCGTGTTCACCGGCTACCTGAACACCTCCAACGAGGTGACCGTGGTCGGCCTGCTCGTGGACGGCGTGCCCGCGCCCGCCGCGCACGAGGGCGACGAGGTCGAGGTCGTGCTCAACCACACCCCCTTCTACGCCGAGGGCGGCGGCCAGCTCGCCGACACCGGCCGGATCCGGCTCGACACCGGCGCCGTGGTCGAGGTGCGCGACGTGCAGACCCCCGTCGCGGGTGTCACCGTGCACCGCGGCCGGGTCCAGGTCGGCGAGGTCCTGGTCGGCGCCAACGCGCTCGCCCAGATCGACACCGGCCGCCGCAACGCGATCGCCCGCGCGCACAGCGCCACCCACCTGACCCACCAGGCGCTGCGCGACGCGCTCGGCCCGACCGCGGCGCAGGCCGGCTCGGAGAACGCGCCCGGCCGCTTCCGGTTCGACTTCGGCGCGCCCGGCGCGGTCCCCGGCAGCGTGCTCACCGACGTCGAGCAGAAGATCAACGAGGTGCTCGCGCGCGACCTCGACGTCACCGCCGAGGTGATGTCGATGGACGAGGCGAAGAAGCAGGGCGCCGTGATGATGTTCGGCGAGAAGTACGGCGACCGCGTGCGCGTGGTCACCATGGGGGACTACTCCAAGGAGCTGTGCGGCGGCACGCACGTGCACAACACCGCGCAGCTGGGCCTGGTCAAGCTGCTCGGCGAGTCCTCGATCGGCGCCGGCGTGCGCCGGGTCGAGGCGCTGGTGGGCGTGGACGCGTACAACTTCCTGGCGCGCGAGCACACCATCGTCAACCAGCTCACCGACGTGGTGAAGGGCCGCCCGGAGGACCTGCCCGACCGGGTCGCCTCGATCATGGCCAAGTTGCGCGACGCCGAGAAGGAGATCGCGGCCCTGCGCGGCGCCCAGGTGCTCCAGGCGGCCGCGGGGCTCGTCGAGGGCGCACAGGACGTGCACGGCGTCGCGCTCGCGACCGCGCAGCTCCCGGACGGCACCACGCCCGACGACCTGCGCAAGCTCGCCCTCGACGTGCGCGGCCGGCTCGCGGCGCGCCCGGCGGCGGTCGCGGTCGTGTCGGTCGTGAACGGCAAGCCGATGGTCGTGGTGGCCGCCAACGAGGCCGCACGCGAGCGCGGCGTCAAGGCCGGCGAGCTGGTCCGGGTCGCGGCCCAGACCCTCGGCGGCGGCGGTGGCGGCAAGGACGACGTCGCCCAGGGCGGCGGGTCCGACCCGGGCAAGGTGGCCGACGCACTGGCCGCCGTCACCCGGACAGTCGCCGAACGCGCCTCCTGAGCCGTCCCTTAACCTCGTTCCCCCGGCGCGTGTGGAAGTCTGGCCCCGGACTCCCGCGACCGCCGGGGGGACTTGTATGACGGGGCGTCATGCCCGAATAGTGAGTGACGCAGAATCTGTGACGGAGAGCCGACCTTGAGACGCGGAGTACGAATTGCCGTCGACGTGGGAGACGTTCGGATCGGCGTCGCGGCCAGCGATCCGCACGGGTTGATCGCCACCCCTGTCGAGACGGTTCCGGCCGGAAAGCGCGACGTCGCGCGCATCCTCGAACTCGTCGCCGAGTACGAGGCGATCGAACTGATCGTCGGCCTGCCACGTTCGCTGTCCGGCAAGGAGGGCGCGGCCGCGGCCAAGGCCCGTGCCTTCGCCGGTCGGCTGGTGGCGGCGCTGGACCCCGCCGTCGGCGTGCGGCTGGTCGACGAGCGGCTCACCACCGTCACCGCCACCCGCGGCCTCCAGGCCTCCGGCGTCAAGGCGAAGAAGGCCCGCGGCGTCGTCGACCAGGCGGCTGCGATCGTGATCCTGCAAAACGCGCTCGACACCGAGCGTGGTTCCGGACGTCCCCCCGGTCAGGCGGTGCCCCCCATCGCCGCGCCCGGACCCGTCTCCGACTCTGAAAGGCCCACGGCATGAGCGACGTCGGACTGCGTATGGAGTCGGAGCCGCGCAGCCGGCGACGGGGCAAGGACGACAACTCGCGGGGTGGGCGGCGCGGCCGCGGCCGCAAGAAGAAGAACCGCAGCGGTTGTGCGGTCTTCGTCGCCCTCGCGATCGTCCTGGCCATCGTCGGCGGCGGTGGCTACTGGGCCTACGGCTTCCTGAAGGACCGTTTCGGCCCGCCGCCGGACTACAACGGCCCCGGCCAGGGTTCGCTCGTGGTCGAGATCAAGAGCGGCTGGGCCACCCCGCAGATGGCCAACGAGCTCAAGCGGGTCGGGGTCACCAAGAGCGTCGAGGCCTTCACCAAGGTCGCCCGCGAGGACAAGGACCAGCGCGCCTCCAAGATCCAGCCCGGCGCGTACACGATGGCCAAGAAGATGTCCGCCAAGGCCGCGTTCGAGATCCTGGTCAACCCGAAGAACAAGCAGGACTACATCCTCAAGCCCGGCCGCCGGGCCACCCAGGTCTTCGACGAACTGGCCAAGACCCTCAAGGTGCCCAAGGAACAGGTCGAGGCCGCCGCGAAGAACCCGTCGATCGGGCTGCCGCCGTACGCCGAGGGCAACATCGAGGGCTTCCTGCTCCCCGCCTCCTACGTCGCGGCGCCGGGCATGGATCCCGTCGTGGTGCTCAAGGAGATGGTGAGCCGCGCCGTCAAGGAGTACGACAAGAACGGCCTGGTGGCCAAGGCCGCGGAGATGGGCAAGACGCCCCGCCAGATCATCATCATCGCGAGCCTGGTCGAGGCCGAGGGCAAGACCACCGACGACAAGGGCAAGGTCGCCCAGGTCATCTACAACCGGCTCGGGAAGAACATGAGCCTGGGTCTGGACTCGACGATCAACTACTACCTCAACAAGAGCAACGTGCAGCTCACCACCAAGGAACTCAACGACGCGAGCAACCCGTACAACACGCGCGTCAAGAAGGGCCTGCCGCCGGGGCCGATCAGCAACCCGAGCAAGGCCGCGATCGACGCCGCGCTGTCGCCGCCGACCGGCAAGCTGCTGTACTTCGTGACGGTCAACCCGGTGTCCGGTGAGACCAAGTTCTCGGAGACGGACGCGCAGTTCCAGATCGACAACAAGGAACTGCAGAAGTGGATCGCGGAGCACCCCGGCCAGTGACGACAGGGACCACAGTGACGACAGGGCCACCCGCCCCGCGCCGGGCCGCCGTGCTCGGCGCGCCCATCCGGCACTCGCTGTCCCCGGTCCTGCACCGGGCCGCGTACGCCGAACTGGGCCTGACCCACTGGACCTACGACGCGTACGAGATCGACGAGGCGGCGTTGGCCGACTTCGTCGGCGGGCTCGACGCGTCGTGGGCCGGGCTCTCGCTCACGATGCCGCTCAAGCGCGCGATCCGGCCGCTGCTCGACGAGATCGCCGCGGTCGCGCGCGACGTGGACGCGGTGAACACGGTCGTGTTCACCGCCGACGGGCGGCGGGTCGGCGACAACACCGACGTGCCGGGTCTGGTCGCGGCGCTGCGCGAACGCGGGGTGACCCGGGTCGAGTCGGCGGCCGTGCTGGGGGCCGGCGCGACCGCGACGTCGGCGCTGGCCGCGCTGCGTGACGTCACCGACGGGCCGGTGCGGGTGTACGTGCGGGGCGAGGACCGGGCGCGCGAGATGCGGGTGGCCGGCGAACGGCTGGGCGTCGTGGTGGACGCCCGGCCGTGGACGGAGGCCGCCGAGGCGCTGCGCGCGCCGCTCGTGGTGGCGACCACGCCCAAGGGCGCGGTCGACCACCTCGCGATCGACCTGCCGGCCGAGCCCGGAGTGCTCTTCGACGTCGTCTACGACCCGTGGCCGACCGCGCTCGCGAACGCGTGGGATCGGGCCGGTGGCGCGGTCGTGGGCGGGCTCGATCTGCTCGTGCACCAGGCGGTGTTGCAGGTCGCCCTGATGACCGGTCGCCCCGGACCGTTGGCCGCCATGCGCGCCGCGGGCGAGGCCGCGCTCGCGGGGCGGCCGTGATCGCCGGCCGCGTCCGGATCGGTTCCCGCGTCCGGATCGCTCGTCGAATCCGTCGTCCCCGGCCGCCGGCGCGAATCCGATCATGTGATCGGCGTTGGGGACGACGGAACGTGAGTGCCCTGCGATTCTGCGTATCGTCACAGGCGTGATCGTCGGACTCACTTTCCTGTGTGCGCTGCTCGGCTTCGGCGCCGGGCTCGGCCTGCCCCGTCCCATCCACCTCTTCCTCGCCGGGGGAGCCCGCTCCGGCGCAGGCTCCCTCGGTGTCCCCGCAAGTCCCGTCACGGCCGGGTCGGGACGATTCGGCACCCTGCCGCTCGCGGCGCTGACCGCGCTGGTGTGCGCGCTGCTCGCGTGGCGCCTCGGTCCCGGCCTGGACCTGCTCGCGTTCCTGGTGCTCGCGGTCGCGGGCGTCACGCTCGCCGTCGTGGACGTGCGCACCCTGCGGCTGCCGGATCCGGTGCTGCTGGTGACGCTGTTCACCGGGCTGACCCTGTTGGGCATGGAGTCGCTCGCGCTCGGCGATTTCACGCCGTATTGGCGCGCGTTGTTCGGTGGCGCCACGCTGGCCGGCTATCACCTGTGCCTGGCCGCGCTCTCGCGCGGCTGCCTGGGCATGGGCGACGTCAAGCTGGCCGGGGTGCTCGGCCTGCACCTGACCTGGCTGGGCTGGGGGGTGCTGGTCACCGGCGCGTTCCTGGCCTTCCTGCTGGCCGGGCTCGCCGCCGGCGTGCTGTTGCTCGCGGGCCGCGCGCGCCGCGGCACCCGGCTTCCCTTCGGGCCCTGGCTGCTGCTCGGCGCGCTCGGCGGCGTGTTGTGCGGCGAGCAGTTGTCCCGTGCGCATCTCGCCTGGTGAGACGATGGACGTCCGCGTGACGGGTGTCCGCCAGGTGGACGCGGCGATGAGGGCACTGCGCCGGCGTGAAAGGATTCACGCGGACATATCTCGGGACGAACCGCGGACAACCGCGCCGTTCCCGCGACGCGGTACGAGGAAAGCGCAAGAAGGAGCATTCGTGGGCAACCTACGCTGGCTGACCGCTGGGGAGTCGCACGGCCCCGCACTCGTCGCCACCCTCGAGGGGCTGCCCGCGGGCGTGCCCGTCACCACCGAGCTCGTCGCGGACGCGCTCGCGCGCCGCCGACTCGGCTACGGGCGCGGCGCGCGGATGAAGTTCGAGCGCGACGAGGTGACCTTCCTCGGCGGCGTTCGACACGGCCTCACCCAGGGCGGACCGGTCGCGGTGATGATCGGCAACACCGAGTGGCCCAAGTGGGAGACGGTCATGTCGGCCGACCCGGTCGACCCGGAGCAACTCGCCTCGCTGGCCCGCAACAACGCGCTGACCCGGCCCCGGCCCGGCCACGCCGACCTGGCCGGCATGCAGAAGTACGGCTTCGACGAGGCCCGGCCGATCCTGGAGCGCGCCAGCGCCCGCGAGACCGCCGCCCGGGTCGCGCTCGGCGCGATCGCCCGCTCGTTCCTCCAGCAGGTCGCCGGCATTCGGATCGTCAGCCACGTCGTCGAGTTCGGCGCGGCCAAGGCGCCCGCCGGCGTGCTGCCGGGGCCCGACGACACCGCGCGCCTGGACGCCGATCCGGTCCGCTGCCTCGACGCCGACGCGTCGGCCGCGATGGTGGCCGAGGTGGACGACGCGCAGAAGGCCGGCGACACCCTCGGCGGCGTGGTCGAGGTGCTCGCGTACGGCCTCCCGCCGGGTCTGGGCAGCCACGTGCACTGGGACCGCCGGCTCGACTCGCGGCTCGCGGGCGCGCTGATGGGCATCCAGGCGATCAAGGGCGTCGAACTGGGCGACGGCTTCGGCCTGGCCCGGGTGCGCGGCTCGAAGGCGCACGACGAGATCGTCAACACCCCCGACGGCGCACGCCGCACGTCGCACCGCTCCGGCGGTGTCGAGGGCGGCATGTCCACCGGCGAGGTGCTGCGTGTGCGGGCCGCGATGAAGCCCATCGCGACCGTGCCCCGCGCGCTCGCCACCTTCGACGTGCGCACCGGCGAGCCCGCGCAGGCGCACCACCAGCGCTCCGACGTCGCGGCCGTGCCGGCCTCCGGCATCGTCGCCGAGGCGATGGTCGCGCTCGTGCTCGCCGACCTGGTCACCGAGAAGTTCGGCGGCGACTCGGTCGCCGAGACCACTCGCAACGTGCGCGGCTACCTGGACGCGCTGGAGATTCGGTAGCGCATGGCGGACAACAGGGGTGTCGGGGACATCGGGGATACCGACGTTCGCCCGCTGGTGGTCCTGGTGGGACCGCCCGGCGCGGGCAAGACCACGGTGGGCACGCTGCTCGCCGCGGCGTACGGGGTCGGGTTCCGCGACACCGACACCGACGTCGAGGACCGTGCGGGCAAGTCGATTCCGGACATCTTCGTGGACGAGGGCGAGGCGTACTTCCGCGCCCTCGAACACGACGCGGTCGCCGCGGCCCTCGCCGGCCACGCCGGAGTGCTCGCGCTCGGCGGCGGCGCGATCCTGGACGACGCCACGCGCGCGCTGCTCAAGGGGCACCACGTGGTGTTCCTGGAGGTCGAACTCGCCGACGCGGTGCGGCGGGTGGGGCTGGACGCGCCGCGCCCGCTGCTCGTGGGCAACCCGCGGGCGCGCTGGCGCGAGCTGATGGAACAGCGCCGACCGCTGTACACCGAGGTCGCGGTCGCCACGGTGACCACCGCCGGGCGCACCCCCGACGAGGTCGTCGCCGAGATCCGGGCCGGCCTCGGCACACACGCCGAGACCACCGAGCCCGCGAGGACCGAGCCCGAGACGACCGAGCCCGAGACGACCGAGCCCGCGAAGACCGAGCCCGGGGCCACCGGGCCCGGCGAGACCGCGGCCGACAAGACCGTGCCCGACAAGGACGTGAAGCGATGACCGGCAACACCACCGAGCCCGTCCGGATCCGCGTCGGCGGCACGTCAGAGCCCTACGACGTGCTCGTAGGCACCGGCCTGCTCGGCGAACTCGCGGGCCTGATCGGCACGTCCGCCCGCCGCGTCGCGATCCTGCACCCCGAGGCGCTCACCGCGACCGGCGAGGCGGTGCGCGAGGACCTCGCCGCGCAGGGCTACGAGGCGATCGCCATCCAGGTGCCCAACGCCGAGGAGGCCAAGGACGTCGCGGTCGCGGCCTACTGCTGGTCGGTGCTCGGCCAGACCGGCTTCACCCGCTCCGACGTGATCGTCGGCATCGGCGGCGGCGCCACCACCGACCTCGCGGGCTTCGTCGCCGCCACCTGGCTGCGCGGCGTGCGCTGGATCGCGATGCCCACCACGCTGCTGGGCATGGTCGACGCGGCCGTGGGCGGCAAGACCGGGATCAACACGGTCGAGGGCAAGAACCTGGTCGGCGCGTTCCACCCGCCGGCCGGCGTGCTCGCCGACCTGGCCACGCTCGAATCGCTCCCGCGCAACGACTACGTGAGCGGCCTCGCCGAGGTGATCAAGGCCGGCTTCATCGCCGACCCGGTGATCCTCGACCTGGTCGAGGCCGACCCCGAGGCGGCCCGCAGCCCGCAGGGCAAGGACACCGCCGAGCTGATCACCCGGGCCATCCAGGTCAAGGCCGACGTGGTCTCCGGCGACCTCAAGGAGGCCGGCCGCCGCGAGATCCTCAACTACGGCCACACCCTCGCGCACGCGATCGAGAAGGCCGAGCGCTACAAGTGGCGGCACGGCGCGGCGGTCAGCGTCGGCATGGTCTACGCCGCCGAGCTGGGCCGGATCGCGGGCCGGCTCGACGACGCGACCGCCGACCGGCACCGCACCGTGCTCGCGTCGGTCGGCCTGCCGCTGACCTACCGCGGCGACGCGTGGCCCAAGCTGCTCGAGACGATGCGCGTGGACAAGAAGTCGCGCGGCGACCTGCTCCGCTTCATCGTCCTGGACGGCCTGGCCAAGCCGGTCGTCCTGGAGGGCCCCGACCCGACCTTCCTGGTCGCCGCCTACGCCGAGGTCTCCGCGTGAGCCCGCGCCGGGTCCTGGTCCTCAACGGCCCCAACCTCGGCCGGCTCGGCAGCCGCGAGCCCGACGTGTACGGCGCGACGTCGTACAAGGGCCTGGTCGCCGAGTGCGAACGGCTCGGCGCCGAGCTCGGGTTCGCCGTCGAGGTGCGCGAGACCAACGACGAGGGCGAGATCATCCGCTGGATGCACGAGGCCGCCGACGGCCGGATCCCCGTCGTGATGAACCCGGGCGCGTTCACGCACTACTCCTACGGGCTGCGCGACGCGGTCGCCCAGCGCACCGCGCCGTTCATCGAGGTGCACATCTCCAACCCGTACGCGCGCGAGCAGTTCCGACACACCAGCGTGGTGGCCGCGGTCGCCAGCGGCACGATCGCCGGCTTCGGGATCGGCTCCTACCGACTCGCACTGCGCGCGCTCGCCGAGGAGCTCGACGACTGAACCGTCGGATCCGACCGAGCCGACCGAGCCGACCGATTCGACCGAGTCGACGGACCTGACGGACCTGACGGACCTGACAGACCCCGGGCCGGGTCACCCACGTGGGTGACCCGGCCCGGTTCGTTCACCCCAACAGCCGCCCGATCGCCGTCGCGATCTCCGGGTGGGACAGGTACGCGCCGATGTCGTGCGCGCGATCGTGCGGATTGGCCACCACGCGCTCCGCGCCGAGCCCGCTCCAGTCGTCCGTCAACGGACACCCGATCGCGACCGGGTCGGTCGGGCACCACACGTTCAGCCACGGCCCCGCGATCGGCGGCAGGTGCGGCCCGCCCACGCGCAGCCGCGAGTACACGGTGTCCAGGCCCAGCGGACTGCCCGCGGTGACCAACCCCGCCACCGTCACCCGCCCAGCGAGCCGCGGCAGCAGGTCCATCGCCACCACCGTGCCCAGACTGTGCGCGACCACCACCACCGACCCGGACGTGGGCACGCAGTCGAGGACCTGTTCGAGTACCGCCTCACGCGTGTCGTTCGCGTCCAGATAGGCCGCGACATCCCGGAACGCGGTCTTGATCACCGCCCGGTCCACGCCCGTGTGCGCCGCGATCCAGCCCAGCGGCCCGCGCATCGCGCCCACCACGCCGCCCCAGACGCCCTCGTTCGCCACGACCTGCTCCGCGGGCATCCCGGCCCGGCGCGCCGCCTCGTCCAGCAACCGCCCGTACAACACCCGGGCGGACGGCGACAACGACGCCTCCACCGGCGCGACGGAGTCGATCGATTCGATCGCCTCGGTCGCCTCGATCGACTCCATGACCTCCGCGAGCCGGTTGCCGTAGAAGGGGAACCACGCGTCCTCGGGGTCCACCGTCGGCAGCCCAGCCATGGTCAGGCCGCTGTTCAGCCCGGCCGCCCAGCTCCGCCGCAGCACCGCCGGGTCGCGTCCCTGCTGGCTGCGCCCGTGCACCAACACGAGCTGTACCCGCCCGCCGAACGCCCCCGCCCGCCCGCGCACCCCCGCATGGGCGATCGCCTCGGCACCCCCGCCTGCGGCGACCGCCGTCCGCGGCGCCGGCAGCGCCGTGCGCGGCCCGGGAGCCGAGCCCAGGCCCGACGCGGGACCCAGCTCCGCGAGCAGCGCGCGCTGCGCGTCACCGGCCGCCAACTCGCCGAGCCGGCGCAGGATCGCGCTGACCCGGACGCCCTCGTTGGCGATCCACTTGATCGCGGCCAGTCCCTGTGCGGGCTCCCACGGCCGGCCTTGCAGATTCAGCACGGCCCCGGCGTCGTCGTGCGCGGGCACGCCGCTGTGGTGCAGGGCGACGGCCTCCCACTGGTCGTTGAACACCGGTGAGCCGGAGTTGCCCGGCTCGGTGTCGGTCTCGTACTGGAGGAAGTCGTCGAAGCGCTGGGCGAATCGGTTCTCCCGGATCGCGATTTCCTTGAGCCGCCCGTCCGGGTGGCCGATCACGTTCACCGGGTCGCCGACCACGAGCTTGCCCTCGGCCGCGATCAGCGCGACCCGCCCGAAGACCTGACCCGGCAGCCGCCCGTCGCCGCCCGGGCGCATCGCCACGAGCGTGAAGTCGAGGTCCTCGTCGGTCAGGAACAGGGTGTCCGGATCCGGGGTGAACCGCGTCGTGTTCGTCGGCAGCTCGTTGTCGATGCCCATCTCGGCGCCGAACTCGGCGAACGCCCCGCGCGCGGTCGCGGCGTCCGGGAAGACGTGATGGTTGGTCAGCAGCAGCCGCGGCGCCACCAGGAAGCCGGTCGCCTGCGGCTGGACCGGACCGCCCGTCGAATACCAGACCCGCGCGACACACGCGGCGGCCCGCACGCCGCGGGTCAGGAAGTTCAGGCTCTGTAGATCGTTGGACGCGCCTATGATCCGCTCGGCCAATCGGAACCCGTCCTCGTCCGGCGCGGTCGCGAGGAGCAGCCTCCCGGGCACCTCGTGCCGCTCCACCAACCGGGCCGCGCGCTGTTCGAGCCGGCCCCCGTCGTCCGGGAACCGCATGCCCGCGGCGCGCCGCTCGTCGATCGCCACCCGAACCGCCTCGGTCGCCCGATACCGCGCGCCGGCGGCCCGGATCTGCCGTGTCAGACGCTCGTCCACCCAGTCGGCGTGTGTCCCGTCATTTCCGCTGATTTCCACTACGTCACACCCCCTCGGAGGCAGCGTAGAACCGGGGATCGGCCCCGCGTCCGGCCTTCGCGCGATTGCACCCGTCCGGGCTCGAACGATGCAGTCCGCCGAGCCACGCCGGGCTTGCCCCACCTCACGGCACTACGCTGGTCCCATGCCCGATGCCCATGGACAACGCCGTGATCGGCTGCGCTCCCGCCTGGCCGGTGCCGGTGTGGACGTTGCCCTGATCACCAATCTCGTCAATGTGCGCTATCTGACCGGCTTCACCGGGTCGAACGCCGCGCTGCTCGTGTACACGCCGGGATCCGGCGGTGGGGCGTCGTCGGCGGGCGCCGTGCTGTGCACGGACGGTCGCTACGCGAGCCAGGCCGGCGAGGAGTCGCCCGACGTCGAGCTGCTGGTGGAGCGGGCGTGCGCGCAGGCGCTGACCAAGCGGGCCGCCGCGGCCGGCGGGGTGCGGCTCGCGATCGAGGAGCAGCACGTCACGGTCGAGCTGTACCGCGCGCTCGGCGCGATCGCGGCGGAGGCGAGCCCGGCCGCCGAGCTGATCGGGCTCGGCCGGGTGGTCGAGGACCTGCGCAAGATCAAGGACGCCGAGGAGATCGCGGCGCTGCGGATCGCGTGCGAGATCGGCGACCGCGCGCTCGGCGAGATGATCGAGTCGATCCTGGTCGGCCGGACCGAGCGGCACATCGCGATGGAGCTGGAGCGGCGGATGGCCGACCACGGCGCCGACGCGGTCGCGTTCCCCACCATCGTGGCCACCGGCCCCAACTCGGCGGTGCCGCATCACGACCCCGGCGACCGCAGGGTCGAGGACGGCGACTTCCTCAAGATCGACTTCGGCGCGCGCTACCACGGCTACCACGCCGACATGACCCGCACCTTCGTGATCGGGACCGAGCCGACCACCTGGCAGCAGGAGGTCTACGGCGTGGTCTTCGCGGCCCAGAAGGCGGGCCGTGAGGCGCTCGCGCCGGGCGTCGAGCTCGCCGCGGTGGACAAGGCCGCGCGCGATGTCATCGAGCAGGCCGGCTACCTGGAGTTCTTCACACACGGCCTGGGTCACGGCGTCGGCCTCGAGATCCACGAGGACCCGCGTCTGGGCCCGACGGCGACCGGTAAGCTGGACGCTTGCATGCCGGTCACCGTCGAACCGGGGATCTATCTCCCCGGCCGAGGCGGTGTCCGGATCGAGGACACCCTCGTGGTCCGTCCGCTCGAAGACGGCGGGCCTGAGCTACTCACCATCACGACCAAGGAGTTGCTCGTCCTGTAACGGGCTGTCTCGGTACAAACCCGTCCGACGCGCGATCATCCGGTCCCAGAAGCACGCAGGAGACACCACACTCGTGGCCACGACCAACGACCTGAAGAACGGCATCGTGCTCAAGCTCGACAACGGCCAGCTTTGGTCCGTCGTCGAGTTCCAGCACGTCAAGCCCGGCAAGGGCGGCGCGTTCGTTCGTACGAAGCTCAAGCATGTCCTCTCCGGCAAGGTCGTGGACAAGACCTTCAACGCCGGCACGAAGGTCGAGACGGCCACCGTGGACAAGCGCGGCATGCAGTTCTCGTACAAGGACGGCACCGACTTCGTGTTCATGGACACGGACACCTACGAGCAACTGCCGATCTCGCCCGAGACCGTCGGCGACGCCGCCAACTACCTCCTCGAGGGCTTCGAGGCGACCGTCGCGATCTACGAGGGCGCCGCGCTCTACGTCGAGCTGCCGGCCTCCGTCGAGCTGCTCATCGAGTACACCGAGCCGGGCGTCCAGGGCGACCGGTCCACCGGTGGCACCAAGCCCGCGAAGCTGGAGACCGGCTTCGAGATCGCGGTCCCGCTCTTCATCACGACGGGCGAGAAGGTCAAGGTCGACACCCGTTCCGGTGACTACCTGGGCCGCGTGAACAGCTAGTGGCCGGTGCCCGCAGCAAGACCCGGAAGCGCGCTCTGCAGATCCTGTTCGAAGCCGACCAGCGCGGCGTCGACCCGGTGACCATCCTCGCGGACTGGGTCGGCCGCTTCCAGGCCGACAAGGCGGAGCCGCAGGTCGCCGACTACACGATGCAGCTGGTCGAGGGCGTACAGGAGCACCGCAAGCGGATCGACGACCTGATCGGCACCTACGCCGTCGGGTGGACGCTCGACCGCATGCCCGGCGTGGACCGCAACGTCCTGCGTCTGGGCATCTACGAGCTGCTCTGGGAAAGCGACGTCCCCGACGTCGTGGCCATCGACGAGGCCGTCGAACTCGCCAAGGAGTACTCCACGGACGAGTCCCCGGCCTTCGTGAACGGCCTGCTCGCGCGGATAAAGGATCTCAAGCCGACGCTGCTGCGCTAGCGCTCGCTTCCGGCCACGGCACCAGTCGAGCCGCTTCCCCTGCCGGGGAGGCGGCTCGTCGTGTTCTCGGGCCGCGAGGGCCTGCGGTGAGTCAATGAAGATGCTGTGATCCAATGAAGACAATGGGGATCATGAAATCCGAGCGGAAGAGTTTTCGCCTGCGAGACATCGGCGACGAGCCCGACTATCGCTTCACGCTCGCCAACGAGCGGACCTTCCTGGCCTGGATTCGCACCGCGCTCTCGCTGCTCGCGGGCGGCGTGGCGGTGGTCCAACTGGTCCCGGACCTGGGGCCGCGCTCGCAGCGGCTCGTGCTCGGCCTCGTGCTCGTCGCGCTGGCGCTCACCCTGGCGGCGACGGCCTACCGGCGGTGGTACCAGGTCGAGCGGGCCATGCGGCTGAGCCGCGCGCTGCCCTTCTCGGCGCTGCCGCTGGTGCTCTCGGCGGGCCTGGTGATCGTGATCGTGGTCACGGTCGTGCTCATGCTCGTGGCCTGATGCCCCGCGGCACGCGCCTGCCGGGACCGCCGCTGGACCCGGGCCTGCAACCCGAGCGCACGCGGATGGCGTGGACGCGCACCTCGCTGGCGTTCGTCGCGAACGGCGGCCTGCTCGTGCACGCGGGCCACGTGCCGGATCGCTGGTGGTACATGCTGCCCGGCGCGGCGGCCATCGCGGCCGGCTTCGCGGTGTACGTGGTGGGCCTGCTCCGACACCGCCGGGTCGACCAGGCGATCCGCGACGGCGCCCCCGTGGCCGGCGACCGGGCGATCCGGGCGACCTGGATCACGATGCTCGTGGTGTGCGTGCTCGCGGCGACGGTGCTGGTGACTCGGCCCTGATCGCTCGGGTCGGCGCTGATCGGCCCTGATCGGCCCTTGTACCCTTCCGCGCGCACCGCGAGGATGCGCGGCATGACCACCAACGATCTCGGCACTCGTGGATTCGCCCGCGGCACCGACCGGTACGAGCGGGCCCGACCCTCCTACCGGCAAGACGTCCTGGACCACCTGTGCGCGGCCGCGGGCATCGGGCCCGGGACCAGGGTGCTGGATCTGGCGGCCGGCACCGGCAAGTTGACCCGGCCGCTGGTCGAGCGCGGGGCCGAGGTGGTGGCGGTCGAGCCGTCCGCGGCGATGCGCGAGACGTTCGCGCGGGTGACGCCGGGGGTGCCGGTGTACGACGGCACGGCGGAGCGAATACCGGCGCCGGAGGGGTCGTACGACGTCGTGACGGTCGCGCAGGCGTTCCACTGGTTCGATCCGGCGACCGCGCTGCGCGAGATCGCGCGCGTGCTGCGTCCGGGCGGCGTGCTCGCGATGGTGTGGAACGAACGCGACCAGGACGACGAGTTCGTCGAGCGCATGCACCTGGCGGCCGAGTGGCCGTTCCGGATCTTCCGCGACTACCGCCCCGACGTGGACGCGAGCGGGCTGTTCGCCCCCACCGAGCGCAGGGTGTTCCGCTGGCGGGACACCCTGACGCACGATCGGGTGCTGGAGCGGGTGTCGACCTTCAGCTACATCGCGGCGATGGACGAGGCCCCGCGCGCGGAACTGCTGAGCCGGGTGCGATCGGCCGTGACCGAACAGCCGGACCCGGTCGACCTGGCCTATGTCACCGACACCTACATCGCCCGCAAGCACGATCGGGCCCGGCCCGAGCCCGCGGCCGGGTAGCCCGCCCGGCTCAGCCCTCCCGCCACCACCACGCCTGGCTCAGGTTGTCGGGCAGCTCACCGGACGCGCCGAGCTGTCGCATCCCCGCCCGCAGCCCGTCCTTCAGCACCTCGACGCCGTCGTCGCCGACCGCCTTCGTCCACGCGCCCTGGATCCACGACAGCTCGGCCCAGATCACCCGCAGGCACTCGCGCCCGCGCTCGGTCAGGGTGATCCGGCGCGCGCGGCGGTCGGCGGGGTCCGGCTTGCGCTCGACGTAGCCGTACCGGGCCAGGTGCGAGACCACCTCGCCGGCCGACTGCTTGGTCATGCCGAGCCGCCGGCCGAGCTCGGTGGCGGTGGTGCCGCCCTCGCCGACCAGGGTCAGCGCGAAGCCGTGCGTCGGCCGGATCTCGTCGAAGCCCGCGGCCGTCATGCGGTCGGAGAACAGTTGGCTGATCCCGCGCACGGCGCCGACCAGCAACGTCACCAGTTCGGGCCCGGAGGAGGTGTCTTGCTGCACGAGGTAAGAATACCTGTCTAATTTGGTGGGGAAACCCGCAACGCCGCCCCCGATGTCGATCGGGAGCGGCGTGACGGCCGTACGGCCTCGCCTGTCGATCATGCCCTACACGTGGACGGCGACCGCGCCCTCGCGCTTTTCGCCCTGCCGGACGAACAGGGCGAGTACGATCCCGATCGCCATCGTGACGGCCGCGATCGTGAACGCGAGCTGCATGCCGTCGAGGAACGTGGTGTTCGAGGCGTGCCGGATCGCGGCCACCGTCCCCGCGTCCATGGTCGCCGGATCGACCGGCGGGAAGCCCTGCGCGACCTGGCCCTCGATGAACTCGCGTTGCCCGTGTGGCAGCTTGTCGTAGTCGCCCGCGGCGGCCGGCCAGCGATCCGGCAGCATCGAGGACACCTCGGCCGCGACCACCGCGCCGAGCACGGCGGTGCCGAGCGCGCCGCCGACCTGCATCGCGGCCTGCTGGATGCCGGACGCCACACCGGACAGCTCCAGCGAGGCGTTGCCGACGATGATGTCCGTCGCGCCGACCATGATCGGGCTGAGCCCGAAGCCGAGCAGGACGAACGGCAGCATCGTGGAGCCGAAGCTCGCGCCCTCGCCGAGCCGTGCGAGCAGCGCCATCGCGGTCGCCGAGAGCGCCAGGCCGGCGATGATCGGGACGCGCGGGCCGAGCTTGGTGATCGCGAATCCGCCGATCGGCGAGCCGATCATCATCACCACGGACATCGGCAGCATCCGCACGCCGGTCTCGGTCGGGCTCAGCCCGTTGACGCCCTGCAGGTAGAAGGTGATGAAGAACATCGCGCCGAACATCGCGAACGCCATGAAGATCATCAGCACGATGCCGATCGAGAACGACCGGTTGCGGAACATGACCAGCGGCATGAGCGGTTCGGGCGCCCGGGTCTGCCACAGCGCGAAGAGCGCGAGGAGGACGACCGCGGCGGCCATGAAGCTCAGCGTGTACGCGCTGCCCCAGCTCTTCTCGCCGCTCTTGATGACGCCCCAGACCAGGCAGAACATCGCGACCGAGAGCAGCGCGACGCCCAGGTAGTCGATCCGGTTGCTCGCACCCGACACCCGGCTGTTCGCCAGCGCCCAGACGCCGACCACCAGGGTCAGCACGCCGATGGGCACGTTGATGTAGAACACCGACTGCCAGCTGACGTGCTCGACCAGCAGGCCGCCGACGATCGGGCCCGCGGCGGTCGCGGTCGAGATCGCCGCGCCCCAGATGCCGATCGCCATGTTGAGCTTGTTGCCCGGGAAGCTGTTGCGCAGCAGGCCGAGCGCGGTCGGCTGGAGCAGCGCGCCGAACACGCCCTGGAGCACCCGGAACGCGATCAGCATGGTGACCGACTGGGAGAACGCGATGATCAGCGACGTGGTCGCGAAGCCCGCCGCGCCGATCAGGAAGATCGTCTTGTGGCCGTAGCGGTCACCGAGCTTGCCGGCCGGGATCAGGCACACCGCGAGCGCGAGCAGGTAGCCGTTGGTGACCCATTGCAGGTCGGCCAGCGACGCGTCCAGGTCCTTCGAGATGGCCGGGTTGGCGACGCCGACCACGGTGCCGTCGAGGGCGACCATCATCACGCCGAATGCGACCGCGAGGAGGGTGAGCCAGGGGTGCCCCCGCATGTCCTTGCGCGCGGTGGGCTTCGCGGGATCGGGCGGGAGTGCGTCCTGCGTCGCCGCCGTCGAAGTCTGGCTCATGCGTCCCCTACATCCCTGCGTCAAAGCGTGGTTTCGAACCATCGAACGATATGGCACTGTGTGCCAGATAGCCAAATCACTCAAATTGCACACAGTGACAAGTGCCATACTGTGCACAGGCGAGCGAGAGGACCACGCAACGTGCAGGACACGGCCGGCGCCGCGACGGGATTGCGGGAACGCAAGAAGGAACGCACCCGTGAGGCGCTCATCGACGCCGCGCAGGAGCTGTTCCTGCGCAAGGGATACGACGCCACGACGATCGACGAGGTCGTCGCCTCCGTCGACGTCTCCCGACGCACCTTCTTCCGCTATTTCGCGGGCAAGGAGGAGGTCGCGCTGGCGCGGGCGATCGAGTTCGAGGGCCTGTTCCTGGAGGCGCTCTCGATCCGGCCGGCCGACGAGGCGCCGCTGACGGCGCTGCGGCGCGCGGGGCGAGCGGTGGTGTCGGAGATCGACCACGAGCCGGGCAACGGCTCGGGGCACGAGTTCCTGCGGATGCGGAGTCTGATCGAGGGCACCCCGGTCCTGCTCGCCGCGTCGCTGCGCAACGCGATGGAGCTGGAGCGCCGGATGACCCTGGAACTGGCCCGCCGCGAAGGCCTGGACCCGGACCGGGATCGGCGCCCGGCGCTCCTGGTGACCCTGTACCACTCGGTCATGCGCGTCGCGATGGACGAGTGGACCGAGGCCGGGATCCTCGACGGCGCGCATTTGATGCGCACGATCGACGCGGCCTGGGACGACATGGCGGCGCTGCTGGACAGCGGCTGGACGACGAGCGGAATGGCCCGGCCGGAAACCGATCCCGGATTCGAGTAGCGAGGACCGGGGAGGGCGGACGGCGGGCCGTCTCGACGGTCCTTCCGCTATTCCGGATTCCGGTATTCGGGATCGTTTCCACGCGCGAATGTCCGACGGGGCAGACCGGTGATCCGGTCCGCCCCGTCGGCGTTTATGAAGCGCGGTACTACTTGACGCGCTTGACGAACAGGGCGAGCAACGCGCCCGCCAGGGCGATCGCCGCGGCGACCGGGAACAGCGCCTCGTAACCGAGGTCGAGGTCGCTCACGATGAACGGCGCCAGGAACGGCGCGGCGATCTGCGGGCCGGCGTTGGCGATGTTGATCAGGCCCATGTCCTTGCCGACGTCCTCGGGACGGGGCAGCACCTGGGTGATCAGCGCCATGTCGACGGCCAGGTAGACGCCGAAGAAGAAGCCGTTGAGGATCTGGAAGGCGACCATGCCGTTCTCGGTCGCCCAGACCATCGGGATCGCCAGCGAGATGGCGGCGCCGATGCCGGAGACGATCACGAAGGGCTTGACCCGGCCGACCCTGTCGACGATCGGGCCGATCAGCAGTGCCGCGAAGATCGTCGCGACCGCGCCGATGACGGTCAACATGCCCAGCTTGGGGCCGACTTCGTTCGGCGGGATCTTGATGTACGAGACCAGGATGAAGTAGTTGAACGTCAGGATCAGGAAGTAGCCGAGCATCACGCCCAGCCGCGAGAACAGCGCGATGACGAAGTCGGCGTGCTGCCGCGGGTCGACCCAGAAGCCCTTGACGAAGCCGACGACGTCGGCCTTCTCGCGGGGCATGTCCTTGGTGGACCTGTCGGGGCTGACCAGCACGAAGATCAGCGCCGCGGCGACCAGGACCGCGGCGATCAGGTAGAAGCCCTGCTCACCACCGTTGGCCGGGTTCATGAAGCGCCCGTCGAAGCCGCCGATCTGCGCGTCGATGCCGATCAGGTTCATGTCGACGCCGGCGATGATCAGCGAGGCCAGGATCGTCGCGGCCGGCACGCCGAGGCCGATCATCGCCGAGAACACGCCGTACTTCTTGGCCGGCACCCGGTCGGGCATGACCGCGGTCAGCGCGGCCTGGTAGCCGTTCATGATGAACTGGATGACACCCCAGGTCAGACCGACCATGGCGATCGAACTCGCCTGCGCCTGGACGATCAGCGCGATCGCACCGACGATGGCGCAGAAGAGGATGTACGGCGAGCGGCGGCCGAAGCGCGACCGCGTCATGTCCGACAGCTTGCCGAACAGCGGGTTGCCGATCGTCGCGAACAGGGCGCCCCAGAAGGTCGGCCACTTGAGCGCGTTCGGGTCGGGCGCGCCGGTGATGTGGATGACCTGCACCGGGAGCATGTAGATGCCCACGCCCAGCCACAGCATGTACAGCGCGATGTTGGCCAGCGGCAACGTCGCGTACAGCGGGCCGAGCTTGTACCCGGCCTTGGCGGCTTCCGCGGGGGACTCCGGGGCCGGCGACGAGGAGCCGGGCGCCTCTGTGGTGGTCGAACTCATGTGGACCGTCCGATGGAGGGGACTCGAAACCGTCCCTGCACGGGGGTCTCGAATCGTTGACGAGGTGTTGATCCCGGAGCCTAGGTGACACGTGTAAGCAGGGGAATGGGTCTACAACGTGAAATCACTCTGACTAGATAACGATTTGATCGTTCAAAATTTGAACGAAGACGAAAATGCGCCGAATGGTCACGCGCAGTGATCTTGTAACGACCGACACGTGTTCGGTAGCGCATTCGAGCGATTACGGCCAAGGTTGTGCCCGCTAACCAGCGGAACCGGATCGCACCTCCCTGCGATCCGACAGACACATCGGTTGCGCGCGGGCCGGTCCCGCGTGCGGGTGCGGTTGGGGGTGTCGTCGAGGATGACGAGCACGAGGTCGGTCATGCACGGCGCGGGAGGCCGCGGATGAGCGCGCCGGAGACCGGGAGCAAGCCGCCGACCAGTTCCGATGTCGCCCGGCTCGCCGGGGTGTCCAGGTCCACGGTCAGCTATGTACTGAACTCGCCGCCGGGCGTACGGGTGAGCGCGCAGACCCGTGAGCGGGTCATGCTGGCCGTGCGCGAGCTGGGGTACGCGCCCAGCGCGCCGGCCCGGTCGCTGCGCTCGGGCAACAGTGACGTCGTGCTCTTCCCGCTGCCGCTACAGCCCATGGGTCAGTTGCTCGAAGCCTTCATCGACGAGCTCGCCGAGGCGCTCAACCGGCACGAGCTGAGCCTGCTCATCCACGCCGACCGAACCTCGCGCGGCGCCGACGCGGCCCGCCAGTGGGCGGCATTGCGGCCGCTCGCGGTGATGGCGGAGTCCAATCGGCTCACCGGTGGCGCGGTGGACGTGCTCAAGCGGGCCGGTGTGCGGGCGATCTTCGCGTGGGGCCGCGAGGAGCACCCCGACGTGCCCACCGCGATCTTCGACAACCGGGACACCGGACGCCTCGCGGTCCGCCACCTGATCGACCGCGGACACCGCCGCCTGGCGTGTCTGGTGCCCTCCGGGTCGCTCGCCTTCCTGGGCGAGGAGCGCTGGGCGGGGGCGCAGGCCGTCGCCGAGGAGGAGGGTGTGCCGCTGCGTCGGGTGGATGTCGGATACGTCCGTGAGGACGTGCTCGCGATCGTTCGACAGTGGCAGCGCGAGAGCGAGCCGCCGACCGCGGTGTTCGCGGGCAACGACGACTTCGCGCTGATGATCATCTCGGCGCTGCGCGAGTGCGGCTGGTCCGTCCCGGACGACATGGCCGTGGTCGGCGCCGACGATCTGCCGTTCTGCGACCTCGTCTGGCCGCGCCTGACGAGTGTCTCGATGCACACCCGGACGATGGGCTCGGGCGCCTCGGACGCGATCACCACGCTCATCCGCGGGCGTGACTACCGACCGGGTGGTCGAATGGTCGTGCACCCGCGGGTCGTGGTCCGCGAATCCGGCTGAGGTCGGCGAACGTACAAGAGGTGAAGGGTCCCGGAACCTGACGGCTCCGGGACCCTTCGGCGTTACGTACTGCCGTGGTGACTATCGGCTATTCGAGTGTCACGCGTTGTTCTGGTTCTCCACCGCGCGGCGGGCCTCCGGGTTGAGCACGCCCCACCCGATGAGCTGCTCGGTCAGCACGCTCGGCGACTGGTCGTAGATCACGGCCAGGGTGCGCAGGTCGTCCTGGCGGATCGACAGCACCTTGCCGTTGTAGTCGCCGCGCTGGCTCTGGATGGTCGCCGCGTAGCGCTGCAGCGGGCCGGCCTGGTCGGACGGGACCGTCTGGAGCCGCTCCAGGTCCAGGACCAGACGCGGCGGCGGCTCGGCGGCGCCGTTCGGGGTACCGCCGGGCAGGAGCTCCTGCACGGGGACGCCGTAGAAGTCGGCGAGTTCGGCGAGGCGCTGCACGGTTACCGCACGGTCGCCGCGTTCGTACGAACCGACGACGACGGCCTTCCAGCGCCCCTGGGACTTCTCCTCGACGCCGTGCAGGGACAGGCCCTGCTGGGTCCGGATCGCGCGGAGCTTCGCCCCGAGCTGCTTGGCGTAGTCGCTGGACATCTCGCTCCCAAAACAGGTGACTGACCGTGAAGGTCCACCGGTGGTTGGCCGAACCGATGGGGTGGCTACCTCCGGGCCGGCTTTCTGTACCTCGAACTCTCCCCGAAGCTGCGAGGTTCGGCACGTCGCGACTGTCGCGTTTGGCCCGGTGGTGACTCATTGTGAGGTTACGCAGAGTAATTTGCGTCCGTCAAGCCGAACGGGCTACAAAGCCGGATTCCCGCAGGTGAGAGGGGTCTTTGCGGCGCTTTCGTCCGGGGCCTCCCAGCCTGTCCGGGCGGCCGAAAGATTGATGATGTTGGCTGATACTGTGAGGGACGTACCCCGGCGTCCTTTAAAGCCCGTCCTGTGAGACGGGGAAGGAGGTCTGTTTCCCATGACAGCACCTGGCACCACCCCTGGCGGCACGTCGGCCGCCCGCCCCAAGGACCTCGACCCGGCCACCGCCCGTCCCGTCCTGGACGCCTCCGACATCAACCGGGCACTGACCCGGATCGCGCACGAGATCGTCGAACGCGCCAAGGGCGCCGACGACGTCGTGCTCCTGGGCATCCCGACCCGCGGCGTGGCCCTGGCCCGCCGGCTCGGCGAGCGGCTCGCCTCGATCGAGGACGGCACGAAGGTCCCCGTCGGAGCGCTCGACATCACCATGTACCGCGACGACCTGCGCCTGGGCCCGGCCCGCGCGCTGGAGCGCACCGAGATCCCCGCCGAGGGCATCGACGACAAGCTCGTGGTCCTCGTCGACGACGTGCTCTTCTCCGGCCGCACCATCCGCGCGGCCCTGGACGCGCTCAACGACATCGGCCGCCCGCGCGCCGTGCAGCTCGCCGTCCTGGTCGACCGAGGCCACCGCGAACTCCCCATCCGCGCCGACTATGTGGGCAAGAACCTGCCCACGTCGCAGCGCGAGACCGTCAAGGTCCACCTCTCCGAGTACGACGGCCGCGACGCGGTCCTGCTCGGTACCCGCGCGGCCGACCCCGCCGCAGCCCTCACCGACGCGGAGAAGTAGCCAGTGAAGCGCCATCTGATCTCGGCCGCGGACCTCACCCGCGACGACGCCATCCTGATCCTCGACACCGCCGAGGAGCTCGCGCACATCGCCGAGCGGCCGATCAAGAAGCTCCCGACGCTGCGCGGTCGCACCGTGGTCAACCTCTTCTTCGAGGACTCCACCCGCACCCGCATCTCGTTCGAGGCCGCCGCCAAGCGGCTGTCCGCCGACGTCATCAACTTCTCCGCCAAGGGCTCGTCCGTCTCCAAGGGCGAATCGCTCAAGGACACCGCGCTGACCCTGCAGGCCATGGGCGCCGACGCGGTCGTCATCCGGCACCACGCCTCCGGCGCGCCGCACCGCCTCGCAGGCTCCGGCTGGCTGCGCGGCTCGGTCGTCAACGCCGGCGACGGCACCCACGAGCACCCCACCCAGGCGCTGCTCGACGCGTTCACGATGCGTCGCCGGCTCGCCGGCGGCAGGGGCGATCTCGAAGGCCGCCGAATCACCCTTGTGGGTGACGTCCTGCACAGCCGAGTGGCCCGCTCCAACGTGCTCCTGCTCGCCACCCTCGGCGCCGAGGTCACCCTCGTCGCACCGCCCACGCTGCTCCCGATCGGCATCGAGACCTGGCCCTGCACGGTCTCCTACGACCTGGACGCCCCGCTGCCCAAGAGCGACGCGGTGATGATGCTGCGGGTGCAGCGCGAGCGGATGAACGCCGCGTTCTTCCCCACCGAGCGCGAGTACTCCCGCCGCTACGGCCTGGACCTGCGCCGGATGTCGATGCTCCCCGAGCACGCCATCGTGATGCACCCGGGCCCGATGAACCGCGGCATGGAGATCGCCGCCGAGGTGGCCGACTCGGCCCGATCGACCATCGTCGAGCAGGTCACCAACGGCGTCAGCGTGCGGATGGCCGTCCTGTACCTGCTCCTGAGCGGCAACGAGCCCGCCCTGAGCGCCCCGAGCACCACCACCGAGGAGATCGCCAAGTGAGCACGTACCTGATCAAGGACGCCAAGGTCCTCGGCGGCGACGCGCAGGACGTGCTCATCCGCGACGGCGTGATCGCCGCGATCGGCACCGGCCTGGCCGCCGACGGCGCGACCGTCGTCGAGGCCGCCGGCCGGATCCTCCTGCCGGGCCTGGTCGACCTGCACACCCACCTGCGCGAGCCCGGCCGCGAGGACGCCGAGACGGTCGCCACCGGCGCCGACGCCGCGGCCCTCGGCGGCTTCACCGCCGTGCACGCGATGGCCAACACCGACCCCGTCGCCGACACCGCGGGCACCGTCGAGCAGGTCTGGCGACTCGGCCAGGAGACCGGCCGCTGCGACGTGCACCCGGTCGGCGCGGTCACCGTCGGCCTCGAGGGCAAGCGGCTCGCCGAGCTCGGCGCGATGGCCGACTCCGCCGCCCGCGTGCGGGTCTTCTCCGACGACGGCAAGTGCGTCGACGACGCGGTCATCATGCGCCGCGCCCTGGAGTACGTGAAGGCGTTCGACGGCGTCGTCGCCCAGCACGCGCAGGAGCCCCGCCTGACCGAGGGCGCCCAGATGAACGAGGGCACCGTCTCCGGCGAACTGGGCCTGCGCGGCTGGCCCGCCGTCGCCGAGGAGTCGATCATCGCCCGCGACGTGCTGCTCACCGCGCACGTCGGCTCGCGCCTGCACGTGTGCCACGTCTCCACCGCCGGTTCCGTCGAGATCCTGCGCTGGGCCAAGTCCAAGGGCTGGAACGTCACCGCCGAGGTGACCCCGCACCACCTGCTGCTCACCGACGAGCTCGTGCGCTCCTACGACCCGGTCTACAAGGTCAACCCGCCGTTGCGCACCGCCGCCGACGTCACCGCGCTCCGCGAGGCGCTCGCCGACGGCACGATCGACGCCGTCGCCACCGACCACGCCCCGCACCCCAGCGAGGACAAGGACTGCGAGTGGGCGGTCGCGGCGATGGGGATGCTGGGCCTGGAGACGGCGCTGGCGATCGTCCAGCAGACCATGGTCGACACCGGCCTGATGGACTGGGCCGGCGTCGCCGACCGGATGTCCACCCGCCCCGCCGCGATCGGCCGGCTCGACACCCAAGGCCGCCCCGTCGCGGTCGGCGAGCCCGCCAACCTGGTGCTCGTCGACCCGACCCCACGGCGTACGGTCGAACCGTCCGAACTCGCCTCGCGCAGCCGTAACACCCCCTACGCCGGGATGGAACTCCCCGGCAAGGTGGTCGCCACGTTCCTGCGCGGCGTCCCCACGGTGATCGACGGGAAGCTCGCGTGACCTCAGGTCTGGCCCATCACGAGTTGCTGCTCGCGGCCGAGAAGAAGTCCGCGGAGGTGACGGACTGGGGCGGTCGCATCCTCTGGACCGGCATCTGCCTCGCCTTCGTGCTCGGCGTGTACCTGCTGATGTGGCGCGCCTGGAAGAAGCGCGCCAAGCGGCAGGGGGCGCTGCCCGCGTTGCCGATCGCGCCCGAGGGCGGCGGCGAGCCGCTGCTCCCGCGGCTGGTCGGCCGCTACTTCGGCAGCACCACGGCAGGCCGGTGGCTGGACCGCGTCGTCGCGCACGGCCTCGGCACCCGCAGCCCCGTCGAGCTGACCCTGCGCGCGGACGGCCTCGTGGTCGAGCGCCCCGCCGCGACCGACTTCTTCGTCCCGGCCGCCGCGATCACCGGCGCGCGACACGAGAAGGGCATCGCGGGCAAGGTGCTGCCCGAGGGCGGCCTGCTCGTGATCACCTGGAGGCACGGCGACACCGCGCTCGACTCCGGCTTCCGCGGCGACCACCCGGCCGACCACGACGCGTGGATCGAAGCCGTCACCCGGCTGATCGCGGGCGAGCTGCCGACGACCGTCGGCGGCGCCGCACCAAGCCACGCAGTACAGAACGATCAGGAAGGATCGGTCACGTGACCGCAATGACCGGACGGGCCACGACGCCTGCGGTGCTCGTCCTCGAGGACGGGCGTACGTTCCGCGGCAGCGCCTACGGCGCGGTGGGGGAGACGTTCGGCGAGGCGGTGTTCTCCACCGGCATGTCGGGCTATCAGGAGACCCTGACCGACCCCTCGTACCACCGCCAGGTCGTCGTGATGACGGCCCCGCACGTCGGCAACACCGGCGTCAACGACGAGGACCCCGAGTCGTCCCGGATCTGGGTCTCGGGCTACGTGGTCCGCGACCCCGCCCGAGTGCCCTCGAACCACCGCTCGCGGCGCTCGCTCGACGACGAGCTCGTGCGCTACGGCGTGGTCGGCATCAGCGGCATCGACACCCGCGCGCTGACCCGCCACCTGCGCGAGCGCGGCGCGATGCGGGTCGGGATCTTCTCCGGCCCCGCCGCGCACGCCGACGAGAGCGCGCTCCTGGAGCGCGTGCGCACCAGCCCCGAGATGGCCGGCGCCGACCTCGCCGAGCAGGTCAGCACGGACACCGCCTACGTGGTCCCGGCGATCGGCACGAAGCGATTCACCGTCGCCGCCCTCGACCTCGGCATCAAGGGCATGACCCCGCACCGGATGGCCGAGCGCGGCATCGAGGTGCACGTGCTGTCCGCGAACGCCACGCTCGAGCAGGTCAACGCGGTCGAGCCCGACGGTGTGTTCTTCTCGAACGGCCCCGGCGACCCCGCGACCGCGACCCACCAGATCGAGCTCCTGCGCGGCGTCCTGGAGCAGGGCACCCCGTTCTTCGGGATCTGCTTCGGCAACCAGTTGCTCGGCCGCGCGCTCGGGTTCGGCACGTACAAGCTCAAGTACGGCCACCGCGGCATCAACCAGCCCGTGCAGGACCGCACGACCGGCAAGGTCGAGGTCACCGCGCACAACCACGGCTTCGCCGTCGACGCGCCGCTCGACAAGGTCTCGGACACGCCCTTCGGCCGCGCCGAGGTCAGCCACGTGTGCCTCAACGACGACGTCGTCGAGGGCCTGCGGCTGCTCGACCGACCCGCGTTCAGCGTGCAGTACCACCCGGAGGCCGCGGCCGGACCGCACGACTCCGCCTACCTGTTCGATCGTTTTGTGACGCTGATGGAGACCAAGAGTGCCTAAGCGCAACGACCTGAAGTCCGTCCTGGTCGTCGGCTCGGGCCCGATCGTCATCGGCCAGGCCGCTGAGTTCGACTACTCGGGCACCCAGGCGTGCCGGATCCTCAAGGCCGAGGGTCTGCGCGTCATCCTGGTCAACTCGAACCCGGCCACGATCATGACCGACCCGGAGATCGCCGACGCCACCTACGTCGAGCCGATCACCCCCGAGTTCGTCGAGAAGATCATCGCCAAGGAGCGCCCCGACGCGCTCCTGCCCACCCTCGGCGGGCAGACCGCGCTCAACATCGCGGTCTCGCTCAGCGAGAACGGCGTCCTGGAGAAGTACAACGTCGAGCTGATCGGCGCCAACCTCGACTCGATCCAAAAGGGCGAGGACCGCGACCTGTTCAAGGGCGTGGTCGAGCGCGTGCGCGAGAAGATCGGGCACGGCGAGTCGGCCCGCTCGGTCATCTGCCACACGATGGAGGACGTGCTCGGCGGCGTGGACACCCTCGGCGGCTACCCCGTCGTGGTCCGCCCCTCCTTCACGATGGGCGGCGCCGGCTCCGGCTTCGCGCACGACGAGGAGGACCTGCGCCGGATCGCCGGCCAGGGCCTGGCCCTGTCGCCGACCACCGAGGTGCTCCTGGAGGAGTCCATCCTCGGCTGGAAGGAGTACGAGCTGGAGCTGATGCGCGACAAGCACGACAACGTCGTGGTCGTCTGCTCCATCGAGAACTTCGACCCGATGGGCGTGCACACCGGCGACTCGATCACCGTCGCGCCCGCGATGACGCTGACCGACCGCGAGTACCAGACCCTGCGCGACGTCGGCATCGCCGTCATCCGCGAGGTCGGCGTGGACACCGGCGGCTGCAACATCCAGTTCGCGATCAACCCCGACGACGGTCGGGTGATCGTCATCGAGATGAACCCGCGTGTCTCGCGCTCCTCGGCGCTGGCGTCCAAGGCGACCGGCTTCCCGATCGCCAAGATCGCCGCCCGGCTCGCGATCGGCTACACGCTCGACGAGATCCCGAACGACATCACCAAGGAGACCCCGGCCAGCTTCGAGCCCTCGCTCGACTACGTCGTGGTCAAGGTCCCGCGCTTCGCGTTCGAGAAGTTCCCGGCCGCCGACGACCGGCTGACCACGACCATGAAGTCGGTCGGCGAGGCGATGGCGATCGGCCGCAACTTCACCGAGGCGCTGAACAAGGCGCTGCGCTCGCTGGAGAAGAAGGGCTCGCAGTTCGACTTCGTCTCCGAGGTCGGGGCCAAGAACGAGCTGCTGATCGCGGCCGAGAAGCCGACCGACGGCCGGATCAACGTCGTGATGGACGCGATCCGCGCGGGCGCCACGCCCGAGGAGCTGTTCGAGGCGACCCGGATCGACCCGTGGTTCCTGGACCAGATGTACCTGATCCACGAGATCGCCGGCGAGGTCCGCGACGCGGCCGAGCTGACCCCCGACGTGCTCCGCCTCGCGAAGCGGCACGGCCTGTCCGACCTGCAGATCGCGGCGATCCGCGGGATGCGCGAGGAGGTCGTGCGCGAGGTGCGCCAGGCGCTGGGCGTGCGCCCGGTGTACAAGACCGTGGACACGTGCGCAGCCGAGTTCGCCGCCCGGACCCCGTACCACTACTCGTCCTACGACGAGGAGACCGAGGTCGCGCCCCGCACCAAGCCGGCCGTGATCATCCTGGGCTCGGGTCCCAACCGGATCGGCCAGGGCATCGAGTTCGACTACTCGTGCGTGCACGCCGCCTTCGCGCTGCACGACGCGGGCTACGAGACCGTCATGGTCAACTGCAACCCCGAGACCGTCTCCACCGACTACGACACCTCCGACCGGCTCTACTTCGAGCCGCTCACCCTGGAGGACGTGCTGGAGATCGTGTACGCGGAGACCCAGGCCGGGCCGGTCGCGGGCGTGCTCGTGCAGCTCGGCGGGCAGACCCCGCTCGGGCTCGCGCAAAAGCTCAAGGACGCGGGCGTACCGATCGCGGGCACCTCGCCCGAGGCGATCCACCTCGCCGAGGAGCGCGGCGCGTTCGGCCGCGTGCTGGCCGAGGCCGGGCTGCTCGCGCCCAAGCACGGCACCGCGTTCTCGTTCGGCGAGGCCAGCACGATCGCCGCCGAGATCGGCTACCCGGTCCTGGTCCGCCCGTCCTACGTGCTCGGCGGACGCGGCATGGAGATCGTCTACGACGAGCCCTCCCTCGCCACCTACCTGGAGCAGAACGCCGGCCTGGTCAGCGACCACCCGGTGCTCGTCGACCGCTTCCTCGACGACGCGATCGAGATCGACGTGGACGCGCTCTACGACGGCGAGGACCTCTACCTCGGCGGCGTCATGGAGCACATCGAGGAAGCCGGCATCCACTCCGGCGACTCGGCCTGCGCGCTCCCGCCGATCACCCTCGGCGGCAACGACATCAAGCGCCTGCGCGCGGCCACCCTGGGCATCGCGGAGGGCGTGGGGGTGCGCGGACTGATCAACATCCAGTTCGCCCTGTCCGGCGACATCCTCTACGTGCTCGAGGCCAACCCGCGCGCGTCGCGGACCGTGCCGTTCGTGTCCAAGGCGACGGCCGTGCCGCTCGCCAAGGCCGCCGCGCGGGTCAGCATGGGCTCGACCATCGCCGAACTGCGCGCCGAGGGCCTGCTCCCGGCCGAGGGCGACGGCGGCACGCTGCCGATGGACGCGCCGATCGCGGTCAAGGAGGCGGTCCTGCCCTGGAACCGCTTCCGCGACACCAAGGGCCGGGGCGTGGACACCGTGCTCAGCCCCGAGATGCGCTCGACCGGCGAGGTCATGGGCATCGACGCGGTGTTCGGCACCGCGTACGCCAAGTCGCAGGCCGGCGCGTACGGCTCGCTGCCGCTCAAGGGCCGCGCGTTCGTGTCGTTCGCCAACCGCGACAAGCGCTCGATGGTGTTCCCGGTCAAGGCCATGCACGACATGGGCTTCGAGATCCTGGCCACCGAGGGCACCGCCGAGGTGCTGCGCCGCAACGGAGTGCCCGCCACCATCGTGCGCAAGCACAGCGAGGGCACCGGGCCGAACGGTGAGCAGACCATCGTGCAGCTCATCCACAACGGGGAGGTCGAGTTGATCGTCAACACCCCGTTCGGCACCGGCGGCCGGCTCGACGGCTACGAGATCCGCACCGCGGCCGTCACCCGGGGCATCCCCAGCATCACCACGGTCCAGGGCTTCGCCGCGGCGGTCCAGGGCATCCAGTCGCTGATCGCCGGCGACATCGGGGTCCGGTCGCTCCAAGAGCACGCCGACCACATCACGTCCCACCGAAAGGGCTGACGACAGCGATGGCACTTCCCCTGCAGGTGCAGGCGGAGATCGTCGGCCGCGAGCCCGCGGGCGCGTACCACCGCATGGTGTTGCGCGCCCCCGGGATCGCCGCCCGCGTCGAACCCGGGCACTTCGTCGCCGTCGCGATCGGCGGGGTCGACTCGTCGATGCTGCTGCGCCGGGCGTTCTCGATCCACCGCGCCGACCCGGAGGCGGAGACGATCGACGTGGTCTTCTCCGAGGCCGGGCGCGGCACGCGCGAGCTGGCCCGGCTGCGCCCGGGCGACACGGTGAACGTGGTCGCGCCGCTCGGCACGCCCTTCCCGCTGCCGGCCGAGCCGGTCAGCGCGGTGCTGGTGGCCGGCGGCTACGGCAGCGCGCCGATGTTCGCGCTCGCCGAGCGGGTCCGGGACGCGGGCGGTTCGGTCGCCTTCGTGCTGGGCGCGGCGACGGCGGAGCGGCTGTACGGCGTGGACCAGGCGCGGGCGATCACCGAGGACGTCGTGGTCACCACCGACGACGGCTCGGAGGGCATCCGGGGCTTCGTCACCGGACCGCTGCCCGAGGTGCTGACGGCGGTCGCGGCGGACGTCGTGTACGCGTGCGGCCCGATGGGCATGCTGCGCGCGGTCACCGACGTGGCCACCGCGCACGACGCCCGCGTGTTCACCGCCGTCGAGGAGTCGATGGCGTGCGGCGTGGGCGTGTGCATGACGTGCGTGCTGCCGGTCGTCGGGGACGACGGGGTCAGCCGGTTCGTTCGCTCATGTGTGGACGGTCCGTGCTTCGACGGCACCAAGGTGCGGTGGGACGACGCCGGCACGATTCCGGCGGACATCGAGGGCGCGGCAGCGATGGGAGCGCACTGATGACCGACGCGTACGAGGGTTACGACGACAACGGCTTCGACGAGCCGCCGTCGTCCACGATCATGCTTCCGGGCGGCGGGATAGACCTCGCGACCCGGATCGGGTCGACGCTGCTGCCGAACCCGGTGACCACGGCGTCGGGCTGCGCGGGCTACGGCAAGGAGCTCGCGAAGTTCTTCGAGCCGGCCGCGATCGGCGCGGTCGTCACGAAGACGATCATGCCGTACGCGCGCTCGGGTCGGGCCACCCCGCGGATGGCCGAGACGCCGTCCGGGATGCTCAACTCGATCGGCCTCCAGGGCCCCGGCATCGACGCGTTCGTCGAGCGCGACCTGCCGTGGCTTGCGGCGCGCGGCGGACGCACGATCGTGTCGATCGCGGGCGGCCACGTGGACGACTTCGTGGCGCTCGCCGAGCGGCTCAAGGGCGCGCCCGGCGTGGTCGGCATCGAGGTCAACATCTCCTGCCCGAACGTGGCCAACCGAGGCCAGGTGTTCGCGTGCAACCCGGCCACGTCCTACGACGTGGTGCGGGCGGTCCGGGACGTGGCCGACCCGCTGGTGCCGGTGCTCGCGAAGCTCTCGCCCGACGTGACGTCCATCGTGGACATCGCGCGCGCGTGCGTCGAGGCGGGCGCGGACGGCCTGTCGATGATCAACACGCTGCTCGGCATGGTGATCGACACCGACACGATGAAGCCCGTGCTCGCGGGTGTCACCGGCGGGCTCTCGGGCCCGGCGGTGCGGCCGGTCGCGGTGCGTTGCGTCTACCAGGTGCACGCGGCGATGCGCGAGGGGCAGATGGCGCAGGTGCCGATCATCGGCATGGGCGGCATCCGGACCGGCCTGGACGCGCTGGAGTTCATCCTCGCGGGTGCGGCGGCGGTGTCGGTGGGCACGGTGATCTTCAACGATCCCTCCTCGCCGGTGCGGATCCTGGACGAGCTGCGGGCCGCGCTGATCGCGCGGGGATTCGGGTCGCTGGAAGCGGCGATCGGGTACGCGCACCGCTGAAGGGTTCCGTTGTGACGCCGATGCCGGTACGGACGGGGTTCGTGCCGGCATCGGCATGTCCGGGCCTGGGCCCGGTTGGTGGTTCGATGTCGACGAAAGTGGGATTTCGATGAGCAGCCTCGCGCCCGTAGCGGTGGCCTTGGACGCCCCCGACCTGGACCGCGCGCTCGCGTGGGCGAAGGCCGTGGGTCCGCACGTGAGCACCGTCAAGGTCGGCTTGGAGGTATTCCTGCGGGACGGCGCGGACGCCGTCCTGGGGGCCCGTGAGGCCAGTGGCGGGCGGGACGTGTTCCTGGACCTGAAGCTGCACGACATCCCGAACACGGTCGCGGGCGCGGTGCGTTCGGTGGCGGGGCTCGCGCCGACGTACCTGACGGTGCACGCGAGCGGTGGCACGGCGATGATCCGGGCGGCGGCGGACGCGGCGCCCGAGATCGCGATCACCGCGGTGACGGTGCTGACCTCGATGGCCGAGGAGGACCTGGCCGCGGTCGGGCTGGCGGGTCCCTCGATCGAGGCGGCCCGGCGGCTCGCGGGTCTGGCGGTCGCGGCCGGGGCGCGGGCGATCGTGTGCTCGCCGCGTGAGGTGGCGGCGGTGCGGAGCGAGGTGGGCGCGGGCATCGTGCTGATCACGCCGGGGGTGCGGCCGGCCGGGGCGGCGCTGGGGGACCAGACGCGGGTGGCTACGCCGGAGCAGGCGCTTTTGGACGGGGCGGATCTGTTGGTGATCGGGCGGCCGATCACGGGGGCGGAGGATGTCGGTGCGGCTGCGCGTGCGGTTGCTGTGGGGCTTGCGGCTCGGTAGGGGTCGGGGGGTCGGTGGCCGGGGCGTCCTCAAGCGCCGGACGGGCTGGGGTGGGCCGGGTGGGCCCATGGGGTGTCCTCAAGCGCCGGACGGGCTTGAAAGGCTTGTCCTCAAACGCCGGACGGGCTGGGGTGGGCCGGGCCGGCCTTCGGGTGTCCTCAAGCGTCGGACGGGCTGATTCTGCCTGGCTGGCCCTGGGGTGTCCTTAAGCGCCGGACGGGCTGATCCTGCCGGGCCGGCCCTTGGGTGTCCTCAAGTGTCGGACGGGCTTGATCGTGTGGGGCCGGCCCTTGGGTGTCGTCAAGCGGTGGACGGGTGGGGTGGGCCGGGGGGCTTGGGGGTTGGGCTTGTGGGGGCTGTGTGGGCTTCTGGGGGCTTGCGGTGGGGTGGGTGGGGCGGTGGGGCCGGGTGGGGGGTGGCGGGGGCTCCAGGGGGCGTACGGTGCGGCGGGTCGAGGCGGGGATAAGCGGGCCTATCGGGTCATTATGAGCGGATGGTCACGAAGCGGCGGGTGACGTCCGGGGTCGTGGTGGGGCTGGTCGTGCTGGGTGCCGGGCTGTCCGGGTGTGCCCGGCACGGGCGGCCGGCCGACGGTGGTGCCGCGCCGGCCGTGACGCCGCCGCCGGTGGCGGTCCCGTTGTGGCCGGCCGTGACGCCCACGTGGATCCGGCAAACCGGGCCGCCGGCGGTCGACCCGGATCCGATCGTGGTGCCGATCCGCCCGCCCGCGAGCGGCGATCTGCGCGACGCCGATCCGGCGCAGATCCTGCTCGCCGACACGCTGCTGGGTCCGGAGACACGCGCCCGCGTCGAGGACTGTCCCGACGACTGCGGCCTGCGCGCCCCGATGTACCGCGACCTCACCGGCGACGGCAACGCCGAACTGATCGTGGCCGTCGACGAACCCTCCGGCCAGACCGGGCTGTTCGCCTACACCTACCTCGACGGCAGGATCGTGCACGTCCTCGGGGTGTCCGGTCACCTGATCGCGATCGAGACGCTCGGCGCGGACGTGGTGATCCACGAACTCGTGCACGCGCCGACCGACCCGGAGTGCTGCCCGAGCCTGCGCTACACCACCCGGTACCGGTGGGACGGCCACGAGATGCGGCCGATCCTCCAGGGCGTCGGCGGCGAGGGCTCGTACTCCCTGCCCGGCGACCCGGAGGAGTCGAACCCGGCGACCGACATCCCCTCGCCGCCGCCCGCGAACCCGAACAGGACCACCCCATGACCGACGACGCGACCGACCCCCGCCTGCTCCTCGCCGAGGACGACGAGGTGATCCGCGAGGCCACCGCGCTCGCGCTCCAGCGGTACGGCTTCCGGGTGGTGGCCGTGGCCGACGGGCTGACCGCCCTGGAGACGTTCCGGGCCGAGCCGCCCGACGCCGTGCTGACCGACATCATGATGCCCGGCCTCGACGGCGTCGGCCTGACCCGGCGGATCCGGGAGACCAGCACCGTGCCGATCCTGATGATCTCGGCCCGCAGCGACCCGATCGACGTCGTCTCCGGCCTGGAGGCCGGCGCCGACGACTACATCACCAAGCCGTTCGAGAGCGCCGTGCTGGTCGCCCGTCTGCGCGCCGTGATGCGCAGGGTCGACAGCGCCGCCCCCGCCCCACCGGTCGACCAGGCCCGACCGGCCACCCGTGAGCTCGCCGATCCGAGTCGGCGCGAGATCGGCGACCTGGACATCGACACCGACAGCCTGGAGGTCCGGGTCGGCGGCGAGGCGGTGTCGCTGACCCCGACCGAGATGCGGCTGCTGCTCGAATTCGTCAAGCGGCCCGGGACCGTGCTCAGCCGGCACACCCTCCTGGAGAACGCGTGGGACTACGCGTGGGGCGGCGACACGCGCGTGGTCGACGTGCACGTCCAGCGCCTGCGCGGCAAGGTCGGCGCGGACCGGATCGAGACCGTCCGCGGCTTCGGCTACAAGCTGCGCCGCCGGTGACCGCGGCGGGACGGGCCGTGCCGGCGCGGGTGCGGGCGTGGACGCGGGTCCGCGCGAGCGAGCGGTTCCGCAACACGCTGCGCCTGCGGATCAGCGCCGCGATGGTCGCGATGGCGTGTGTCACCGCCCTGGTCAGCGGGCTGCTCGTGCGCGAGGTGTCGCAGAACCAGCGGCTCGATCGGGCCCGCGACATCGCCCTCGCGCGGCTGGACACCGCCTTGGGGGAGTACGGCGCCACCGGCCGGGTGGTGACCCCGGGTGGCGCGGTGGACGAGCCGCGACTGCCCACCGAGCTGGCCCCGCTGATCGACCGCGGGCGCAAGGCCACGATGCTCGCCGGCGACAGCCGACACCGCACCGTCTGGGCGGCGGTGCGGATCGGCGAGCACGTCGTGTCGGTCGCCTCGCCCTACGCGATCCAGGAGAGCGCCCAGGTCGACCTCGACCGGACGATCGTCTTCTCCGGCGCCATCGGGGTCGCCCTCGCCGCGCTGATGGGCGTGTTCGTCGCGGGCGGCATCAGCCGCCGGATGGGCCACGTCCAGCGCGCGACCAGGCGGATCGCCGACGGCGACCTGGAGGCCCGCGCGGGACCGGTACGCGGGCGCGACGAGGTCGCCGAACTGGCCGACTCGGTGGACCGGATGGCCGGTGAGCTGCGCGAGCGGCTGCGTACGGAGCAACGGTTCACCGGCGACGTCGCGCACGAGCTGCGGACCCCGCTCACCGGCCTGGTCACGGCCGCCGAGCTGCTGCCCCCCTCGCGGCCGACCGAGCTGGTCCGGGACCGCGTGCACGCCCTGCACAAGCTGGTCGAGGACCTCCTGGAGGTCTCCCGTCTGGACGCCCACGCCGAACGGGCCGACCTGGTCGAATGCGATCTGGCGACCGCAGTCCGTCGCGCCGCGGGCCACGCCGAGGGCGCGGGCAACCCGCCCGTCGAGGTCGAGATCCGCGCCGCCGAGCACGTGCGGACCGACCCGCGCCGGCTCGAACGGATCCTCACCAACCTGATCGTCAACGGCTTCCGACACGGTGCGCCGCCGGTGCGGGTCGTCGTCGACGGGTCCACCGTATCGGTGCGCGACCACGGCCCCGGCTACCCCGCCGAGCTGCTCGAATCCGGTCCGCAACGGTTCCGCACCGGACGCCCGGAACGCGGCAGGGGTACCGGTTTGGGGCTGACCATCGCGACCGGGCAGGCGCGCGTGATCGGAGCGGAACTGACTTTCGCAAGAGCGCCGGGAGGGGGCGCGGAGGCACGCCTGCGGCTGCCGACCGCCCCCGAGTCGTCCGACGCTCCGTCAGGTCGAGGTTTTCGTGCAGGTAGCCGGGCTTTTCCCATCGATTCGGGCGACGCAGACCGATTCGCCGACTAGGCTCCCTCAAGAGCCGGCCCGGTGGAGTGTCGCGCGTTGCCGCGAACGCTCTGACCAGCTAGGTTCCACTGTTTGTTGGTGGCCGTCCGAGCCGGGCGGCCTTGAGGATCGCAACGAAGTCCGAGGTGACACGGCGTGGCTCTCCCACCCCTGACCCCCGAAGAACGCGCGGATGCGCTCGCTAAAGCCGCTGCGGCTCGGCGGGAGCGCGCCGAGGTGAAGAACCGGCTCAAGAACTCCGGTGCTTCGCTCAGCGACGTCATCAAGGAGGGCAAGGACAATCCGGTCGTGGGCAAGATGAAGGTATCGGCCCTCCTGGAATCCCTCCCCGGCGTCGGCAAGGTGCGCGCCAAGCAGCTCATGGAGAAGCTGAACATCTCCGAGACCCGGCGCGTCCGCGGTCTCGGCACGAACCAGATCGCAGCACTCGAACGGGAATTCGGTGGCTCCGCGTCCTGACGCGGGCGCCGGCTCCGATCCCCGTACCGTGCACGGCACCCGTCGACTCACCGTGCTCTCCGGCCCCTCCGGGGTCGGCAAGAGCACGGTGGTCGCTGACCTGCGCCGCCGTCACCCCGAGGCTTGGCTGTCTGTGTCCGCGACCACACGTAAGCCCCGTCCAGGGGAGACCGACGGTGTGGAGTACCACTTCGTCGACGGCGATCAGTTCGACAAGCTGATCGCCTCCGATGAACTGCTCGAATGGGCTGAATTCGCCGGGAACCGTTATGGAACCCCGCGACAGCCCGTGCTCGAACGGCTCGAAGCCGACGTTCCCACCCTGCTCGAAATCGACCTGCAGGGCGCCCGGCAGGTTCGGCAGGCGATGCCCGAGGCACGCCTGGTGTTCCTCGCCCCGCCCTCGTGGGACGAATTGGTCCGCCGTCTGGTGGGCCGGGGGACCGAGTCCCCCGAAGTCATCGAGCGGCGCCTGGCCGCCGCGAAGGTCGAGTTGGCCGCGGAATCCGAATTCGACGTGACGCTGGTCAACACGTCCGTCGAAGACGTCGTACGCGAACTGCTAGCCTTGATGAACGTATCTTGAGAGTGACGGCTGCCCGATAGTCCACGGCAACCCGATTCACACTCAGTTCTCGCAGCCACCCGCAGCTTTCGCAGCTTTTCGAAGGGCCCCCGCCTTGTCAGCTTCTTCCACCGCACCCGAGGGCATCATCAACCCGCCCATCGACGAGCTCTTGGAGGCGACCGACTCCAAGTACAGCCTCGTCATCTACGCGGCGAAGCGTGCTCGGCAGATCAATGCCTACTACTCGCAGCTCGGCGAGGGCCTGCTGGAATACGTGGGTCCGCTCGTGGACACCCACGTGCACGAGAAGCCGCTGTCGATCGCGCTGCGCGAGATCAACTCGGGCATGCTGACCGCCGAGCCCATCGAGGGCTGAGCGAGTCCGCGTTTCACCGCTCCACAGCTTCACCGCTTCACTGCTTCACCCGAGGGCCCGACGATCGATCGTCGGGCCCTCGGCTTATCCGAGACGTTTGTTTATTTGTGTAGGCGCATGCCGTACGTCTGGGGCCTGTTCGGGGGGACTTGGCGGCGATGCGCGCGAGGCGCGCGAATCCGGAGGGGTGGGCGACGACGGTGGAGCGGATCGAGAGTGGCCAAGACGCGTCGCGGGACGTTCCCCCGAGGTCGGGGCGACCGCTGCCGGTGGACACTCTGCTCGACGTGCCGCTGGGCCGGGCCGGCGACCGGGCCCGCGAGCTGCGCGAGGCCGGGTTCGACGGTGTGTTCACCTTCGAGGGTCCGCACGACGTGTTCCTGCCGCTGGTGCCGGCCGCCGCCGCGGGGGTCGACATCATGACCAACATCGCGGTCGCCTTCCCACGCAGCCCCACCCACCTCGCGCACACCGCGTACGACCTGCATCTCGCGTCGGGCGGCCGGTTCCGGCTCGGCCTGGGCACCCAGATCCAGGCGCACGTCGAGCGCCGCTACGGCGCGAAGTGGTCGCGCCCGGTGGCGCGGATGGCCGAGACGCTGCGCGCGGTCCGCGCGGTGCTGACCTGTTGGCAGCACGAGACGCCGCTGGACTTCCACGGCGAGTTCTTCGACCTCACCCTGATGCCGCCCACCCTGCGGCCCGGGCCGAACCCGTACGGGCTGCCGCCCCTGCTCGCGGGCGGCGTCGGCCGGAAGATGACCACGATGGTCGCCGAGCACGCCGACGGGCTGCTCGTCCACCCGCTCAACACCGACCTGTTCGTGCGCGGCCCGCTCTCGGACGCCGTGCACGACGGGCTCGTCCTGTCCGGGCGCAGCCGCGCGCGCTTCTCGGTGATGCTCGACGTGATCGTCGCGGCCGCGCGGACCGAGGAGGAACTGCGCGACGCGGTCAAGGGCGCGCGGGCGATGGTCGCGTTCTACGCGTCCACGCCCGCCTATCGGCCGGTGCTCGACGTCGAGGGGTACGGGCCGCTCCAGGCCGAACTGCACGCGTTGATCCGGGCCGGCCGCTGGTCGGACATCCCGCACGCGATCGACGACACGCTGCTGAGCCGGGTGGTGGCGATCGGCGAGCCCAAGGACGTCGCGGCCGAACTGGCCTCGCGTGCCCACGGGGTCGCCGATCGCCTGGGGTTCTACCTCCCGTACCGGGCCGATCCGGCGTGCGTCGCGGAGGTCCTGGACGAGCTTCGCGCCCTCACCTGAGCCGGCCCGCCCGAGCCGGCCGCGGCATCAGTTCAGCCGCCCCACCGCGCGCCGCAGCCGCTTGAGGTCGCGCAGTCGGCGCTCGTAGCCGGCGCCGATCACGATCAGCAGCAGGCCCGCCGTACCCAGCACCGCCCAGCGCGGCACCGCGTCGTACACCGGGGCCAGGTGCGGGAGCAGGTGCACCAGGCCGACCGTCGCGATCACCGCCGCGCCCAGGAACAGCGGCGCCTGGAGCCGGAACCGCGCGCCGATCAGCAGGGTCGCGATCGCGGCCAGGCCCAGCAGACTCGGCCGGATCGGTTCGCCCTGCGCGACCGCGAGCGGCAACGACGGCAGCAACAGCACCGCGAGCGGCCCGCCGTACGCGGCCCACGAGTTGGTGTCGGGCCTGGCCCGACGGCGGAGCAGGCCCTCGATCAACAGGGCGACGCCGAGCGGGAGCGTGTACGCCTCCGGCTGCTCGACACCGAACAGGGCCACGCGCACCCAGTAGGCGGCGAACAGCAACGGGGCCGCGGCGATCGTCGCGGGGAGCCGGAGCGGGCCGGTCGGCGTGGTCAGCGCGGCCAGGCCGGTCGCGGCCAGGGCGATCCAGGAGCGCTCCGGGGCCACCACGAGGGTCACGCCCAGTGCCGAGAACGCGCAGGCCGCCGCGGCCAGTGCGGTCGGCGGCTGCGGGCGGGGCAGCCGCGCGGTGCCGATGTACACGAGCGCGGCCGCGCCGACCGCCGCCAACGCCTTCCAGGCCGGGTCGATGTCGAGCCGGTGCAGCGTGGCCGGTACCGCCGCGCAGCCGAGCACGACGGTGGCCGGTGCCCAGCCGGGCCGCAGCACGGTGCGGCCGCGGAACGCGCCGTGCAGGGTGCCGGCGGCGACGACGCCGAGCGCGATCGGCAGCAGGTCGCCCGACGCCGCGAGCGCGATCAGCGCGGCAGCCGCGGCCACGCCCTCGACCGCGAGCGCGGCCTTGGGCGCGTCGTGCAGGTGGGGCGCGATCAGCAACAGCAGGGTGGCCGCGCACGCGAGCGCCACCGCCTGGCCGGACTGGCCGACGTCGAGGCGGTGCAGCGTCGCGGCGGTCGTCGCGTAGAGCAGGCCGGCGGTCGCGGGCGCCCACGCCGGCCGCAGCACCGTGCGGCCGAGCACCGCCCCGTACAGTGCGGCCGCGGCGGCGATCGCGAACGCGACCGGGGACGTCTCGCGCCCGGCCACGAGCGCGATCGGCATGGCCGCGGCGGCCGTTCCCTCCAACGCAAGCGCGGTGCTCGGCAGGCCGGACAACGGCGTCGCGGCCGGGATCAACAAGGCGGCCGCGACCAGCGCGGCGATCCCGGTCGCGGGCCGGTCCGCCCCGAAGGCGTGCGCGCCGGCGGCCACGGCACCGACCCACCCGATCGCCGCCGTCGCGGACCACGCCGGGCGCAGGGTCGGGAGGTCGCGGATCGCGCCCGCCACGCCGACCAGCAGGGCGCGGCCAAGCCCACGGCGAGCGGGCCTGGGGCATTCGACGTGGTGGCGGTGCCGATCGCCCAGGCCACGCCGCCGACGCCGAGCAGCGTGCGGGTGGTCCAGGAGGGGCGCCGCACGAGCAGCGCGGCCAGGGCCACGAGCGCGCCGAGCAGGGCCGGCGCGAGACAGGTCACCGCCTTGGACGCGTCCGCGTGGGTCGCCACCATCGCGGCGTCCGCGCAGGCCAGGGTCAGGGCGGCGGCGGCCGCGAATGGGCGTCCGAAGTAGCGGGCCGGCACCGGGGGAGCGGGGGTGAGCGGATCGGTGGCGGCCCGTCCGGGGGTCCGCCCGCCGGACGCCGCGGTGTCGGTGGGGGATTCCGGTGCCGGAAAGCCCGGGTCGCCGGCGTCGTCGACCGGGGGCGCCCGCCGGCCGATCCCGCTTGGTCAAGTCGACCGCCGGCCGCGCCGGCAGCAGCACGGCCGCACCCGCGAGGCCGGCCGCCGCCACGGCCCAGACCACGATCGAGGCCATCGGGTTCGCGGTCGACCACAACACGGCCAACACACAGTGGAAGGCGCCGACGGCGGGCAGCCACTCTCGCACCCGGCCCGTGCAGCCCAGCGCCAGCGCGACCACGACGTGCCACCCCAGCGCCGCCCACAGCGGCAGGTCCAGGGCCACGGGCGCGACCACGAGCAGCGCTTCGAGGGCGACCCCGGCGAAGACGACGGCGAGGGTGCGGCCGCGCCGGCCGAAGAGCGCGGCGCCCAGCACGGCGACGACGGCCCACAGCGGCCACAGCGCGAGCGGCGCCAGGCCGAAGGTCCAGTCGCCGCCGGTCGCCGTCACCGTGCCCCGGGTGCCGCCGCCGACGGCGTTCAGATCCCACGTGTGCTTGGTCCACGACACCGGGCCGAACCCGGCCGTGGCCACCGCCGCCACCGCCCAGAAGGCCGGCGCCGCGGTCAGCGGCGCGAGCACCGCGATCGGCCCGGCCCGGAACGGCCGCGGCACCGCGAACAGCACCGCCAGCAGCACCGCGACCATGATCAGCAACCCCACGCCCGCCCACGCGATCGGCAGGTCGGACTCGTCGCTCCGCGGCTGCGCCGCGAGCAACAGGGCCAGTGCCGAGAGCGAGCCGAACATCGCGCTGCCCGACGCCATGTGCCGCACCACGGCGCCGCCGCGCAGCGTGTAGGCGATCCCGCCGGCGATCGCGGCCAGGCCCAGCATGGTGCCCGCCGATGCCCCGCCCTCGCCCTGCGCGAAGGTCAGGCCGACCGCCGCGAGCCAGTAGCAGAGCACACCGACCTCGGCGACGATCCGCAGACCGCGCGCCGCCTTCGCGTGCGTCCAGCGCAGCAGCACGACATCGACGGCGGCCTGGAGACCCAGCCCGATCGCCAACGGCAGCAGCGAATCGCGACCCGTCCCGAACGACGCCACCAACAGCGGCAGCGGGCCCTGCAACAGCAGCCCCGCCGAGACCCGCAGCGCGCGCAGCGGTGCCAGCATCGAGCCCAGCGCCGCCGCGCCGCCGACCGCGAGCAACGTGCCGGCCGTGACCAGGAGCGCGTCCCCGCCACGCAGGCCCGCGAGGTCGGCCGACCAGGCCGCGAACCCGTCGAGCAGACCCATCGCGACCGTGAGCGCGGCCATCGCCTCGGCTGTCGCGGGCAGTTCGCGCCGCTCGGCGACCGCGGTGCCGACCGCGGCGAGCACCAGCGCGAACGCCATCACCAGCGCGCGCCCCGCCGTACCGGTCCGATTCCAGGTGACCGCGACGAACACGAGCGCGGCCACCACCACCAGGAGCACACCCGCGCCCAGCACGATCCGGGCCACCCGGCGCCGCCCGACCTCGGCCATCTCCCGCAGGCGAGCCTCCGAGGGCCGCGGCGGTGTGGGCACCGACCGCGGCGCCTGCGGCGGCGGCTGTACCGCCGTTTCCGCCGTCTCCGCCGGGGCCATCGCCGGTACCGTGGCTGGGGCAGCCGGCGGGGCCGCCGGTCGGGCCGAGCGGGTGAGCGAGTCGTGGGCCTCGATCCGCATGCGCTTGAGCAGACCCTCGCGCTCGCGCAGCAGGTGCGCCGCCGACAGGCCGACCCGCCACACCTGGTCTGCGGTCGGGCCGGTCAGCGTGATCGCGCACCCCCGGCAGCGCTTCGTACGCGGTTCCCGCAACTGCAGCGCGCAGTTGGGACAACGCGTCGGATCCTCAAGCAGCCGTTCGTCCAACATCGACGTCATCTCCCCCGATGGACTTTTCGCTTCCCAGGCTGGCAGCGGGAACCGAGCGGGACATCCGTACACGTACTCAGATGCGGCGGGTACTCGGGCGGCCCGCGGGCCGCCCGACGTGCCGCCGCGAAACTCCGACGCACAAGGGGTGTCGTAGGCTCCCTGTGTCGTCCGAGCACGGGCCGGCCGGCCACGACAAGGAGCAGGAGCAGCGATGACCAGCGCATCCCGACCCCGGGTCGTACTCGGCGTGTCCGGCGGCATCGCCGCGTACAAGGCGTGCGAACTGCTGCGCAGGCTGACCGAGTCCGGGCACGAGGTCCGGGTGGTGCCGACCGAGTCCGCGCTGCACTTCGTCGGGGCGGCCACCTGGTCGGCGCTGTCGGGGCAGCCGGTGGCCACCGGGGTGTGGGACGCCGTGCACGAGGTGCCGCACGTGCGGATCGGCCAGAACGCCGACGTCGTCGTGGTCGCTCCCGCGACCGCCGACATGATCGCCAAGGCCGCGCACGGGCTCGCCGACGACCTGCTCACCAACACGCTGCTCACCGCGCGGTGTCCGGTGATCTTCGCCCCCGCGATGCACACCGAGATGTGGGAGCACCCGGCCACCGTCGAGAACGTCGCGACGCTGCGCCGGCGCGGCGCGATCGTGATCGAGCCCGCGGTGGGGCGCCTCACGGGCAAGGACACCGGCAAGGGCCGGCTGCCGGAGCCCGAACAGATCTTCCAGGTGGTGCGCCGCACGCTCGCGCGCGGCGCGACCGCGCCCGACCTGGTCGGCCGGCACGTGGTGGTCTCCGCGGGCGGCACCCGCGAGCCGCTGGACCCGGTCCGCTTCCTCGGCAACCGCTCGTCCGGCAAGCAGGGGTACGCACTCGCCCGCACCGCGATCGCGCGCGGCGCGCGGGTCACCCTGGTCGAGACCAACACCGGCCTGCCGGACCCGGCCGGGGCCGACGTCGTGCACGTGGGCACGGCCCTGGAGTTGCGCGAGGCCATGGTCAAGGCGGCGGCGGACGCCGACTGCGTGGTGATGGCCGCGGCGGTCGCCGACTTCCGCCCCGCGCAACGGGTCGAGGGCAAGATCAAGAAGACCGACGCCGAGCCGGAACCGATCGCGCTGGTGAAGAACCCCGACATCCTCGCCGAGCTGTCGCACGAGCGCGTCCGCGCCGGCCAGGTCGTCGTGGGCTTCGCGGCGGAGACCGAGGACGTGCTCGCGAACGGGCGGGCGAAGCTCGCGCGCAAGGGCTGCGACCTGCTCGTGGTCAATCAGGTGGGGGAGGACTTGACGTTCGGCCAGGACGTCAACGAGGCCGTCGTGCTGGCCGCCGACGGCGGCGAGACGCCGGTCCCGCACGGCCCCAAGGAGGATCTCGCGGAGATCGTCTGGGATCTGGTCGTCGCCCGTTTCGGCTAGGCCCATTCCGGCGGGTCCTCGGCGGGATCCCCGTCGGATGGGCCGCGGCGCGTCCGGTGCCGTGCCTCGGCGCGCCCGAGGTGCGGGGGCAAAGTGGTTCGATTCGGCTGTTTTCGGGTGCGGTGACGTGAGCGCGGCGAGGAGCCCGAAAGGCGGACGCCGGGCGGTGCAAACCCGCCGAGATCCCCCGGACGGGGCCCGGTCGGCAGTGCCATCCGAACGCCTGATCGCACAAGGTTCACACGGAGTGAGCAACGCCACGCCGTCCGGGTCGTGGGACACCCCGTCCCGTTGGTGGGGTCGGGGGGATAAACTCGGGCGCAGAATTCGGTGGACCCGCCTGTCCGGACCTGTCGCGACGGACCGGGCCCACCTGCCAGCCAGCAGCCGCTGCAACCCCAGGGAGCGATGTGTCCCGCCGTCTGTTCACCTCTGAGTCCGTGACCGAAGGTCACCCGGACAAGATCGCCGACCAGATCAGCGATTCCATCCTGGACGCGCTCCTCAAGGAAGACCCCAAGAGCCGGGTCGCCGTCGAGACGCTGATCACCACCGGTCAGGTCCACGTGGCCGGCGAGGTCACGACGCAGGGCTACGCCGACATCCCCACGATCGTGCGCGAGCGCGTCCTGGAGATCGGCTACGACAGCTCGAAGAAGGGCTTCGACGGCGCCTCGTGTGGCGTTTCGGTGTCCATCGGCGCGCAGTCGGCCGACATCGCCCAGGGTGTCGACACCGCCTACGAGAACCGGGTCGACGGCGACGAGGACGAGCTGGACCGCCAAGGCGCGGGTGACCAGGGCCTGATGTTCGGTTACGCGTGCGACGACACGCCCGAGCTGATGCCGCTGCCGATCACGCTCGCGCACCGCCTGGCGAAGCGGCTGGCCGAGGTCCGCAAGAACGGGACCATCCCCTACCTGCGTCCCGACGGCAAGACGCAGGTCACCATCGAGTACGACGGCGACCGCCCGATCCGCCTCGACACGGTCGTGGTCTCGTCGCAGCACGCGGCCGACATCGACCTCGACTCGCTGCTCGCGCCGGACATTCGCGAGTACGTGGTCGAGCCCGAGCTGGCCGGCCTCGACATCGACACCGAGGGCTACCGCCTCTTGGTCAACCCGACCGGCCGCTTCGAGATCGGCGGCCCGATGGGCGACGCGGGTCTGACCGGTCGCAAGATCATCATCGACACGTACGGCGGCATGGCCCGACACGGCGGCGGCGCGTTCTCGGGCAAGGACCCGTCGAAGGTGGACCGCTCGGCCGCGTACGCGATGCGCTGGGTCGCCAAGAACGTGGTGGCCGCCGGGCTCGCCCGCCGCTGCGAGGTCCAGGTGGCGTACGCGATCGGCAAGGCCGCCCCGGTGGGCCTGTTCATCGAGACGTTCGGCACCGAGACCGTGCCGGTGGAGACCATCCAGACCGCCGTGAGCACCGTGTTCGACCTGCGCCCGGCCGCGATCATCCGCGACCTGGACCTGCTCCGCCCGATCTACGCCCAGACCGCCGCGTACGGCCACTTCGGCCGCGACCTGCCGGACTTCACCTGGGAGCGCACGGACCGCGTGGACGCCCTCAAGGTGGCCACGGGGTCCTGAGGCCCTCCGCTTCCTTCCGCCGCCGGCCGCGACACCGCCCCCTCGGGGCGGCACCGCGGCCGGCGGCGTTTGTTCGCGCGCTCGTCGACGCGGCGAAGTCCGCGGCGCTCCCCGCGGTTGTCCCGTCCGCCGGGACACACGCGCCCGCGCGGCCGGTTCGCCGTACGTGCGGGTCGGGAACGAGCGTCGTGCCTTCATACCATCCAGGGGTATATATGCCGCTCGATGGACGTGCGCCCATTCCCCGACTATTGCGCCGGAACCATCCGCTTCACCGGCCCGCGGCGGTATAACCAGAGACCAGCCCCTCTCCCTCGGGAGGCTCGAATGGTGCGTCAACCACGTTCTCGAAGCGTCGACTGGTTGTGGTGGGCGACCTCGTCTGGTGAGCTGCAACCCTTCCTGGATCATCCGGATCACGATCAGCAGGAGATAGCCCGCGAGAAGTCGGCGGTTGCGGTCCAACTCGCCCGGCTCGGCGACCCGCTCATGGACTGTCTGGCGGCGATCGAGCCCGACGTCTTCGCCGACGCCCTGTGGCGGCTGCCCAACCCGACCCGCACGGACACCCTGCGCGCGCTGCGGGTACCGCCCGCGCGCCGACCCACTCCCACGATCGCCGAGCACGCCCTCAAGCGGCTGCGCAAGCAGACCCCGAGCGTGCGCGGCTACACCGCCCAGGTCGTCACGCTGCCCGTGCTGCGCGTACTGCTGCCCTCGACCATGGACACCGACTCGGGCGCCTTGGACGGCGAGGTCCTCGAAAGCCTGAAGACCGCGGTGTTCACCCCCGACCTGATCCGCCTCACCGCGATCGCCGACTGGGGATTCAGCTGCCAGGCCGCCGCGCTGCTCCGGCTCGCCCTCACCGAGGCCGATCTCGCGCTGCCGGGCTGGGACACCGACGTGATCGCCGACGTGGTGACCGCGTGCCACCGATTCGAGGCGTTCTGCCGGGATCGCACGTGCGGGGCCACCGAGGCGCCGTCACCGCTGCGTTCGCTCGACGACGCGCTCGGCCGGGCCCGGGCCGCGGTGGACTCGGTGACCGCCGCCGTCGCGGACGGCCGGGCCCCGGACGACGTGGACCTGACGATGCTCGCGCACGTGGGCCCCGCCGTGGCCGAGGCCCGCGAGGCCGTCGGCACCCTGGTCGGGGTCGACGCGGAGACGCTGCCCGAGGATCGGCCGGGCCTGGCCGCCGCGATCACCGCGCACGAGGCCGCCGTGCACGCCCGCGAACTGGCCGGCGTCCACCGCTTCCGGCACCTCGCCGGACCGCCGATACACGCCGCCGCGATCAGCGAACTCCGCGACCTGGCAACCGACCTGAGCGACCGTCACGAGAACTGGGAGCCGGCCGACCGGCGCCGGGTGCTCGCCCTCGGCGACCTCGCCGCACTGATCGACGCGATCGCGGCCGACCGGGACGAAGGCGTGGACGAGCTCGCCGAGACGATCCGCCCGCACCTGCCCGGCCCGACGATCGTCAACGCCGCGCTGCGGGGCCGCCTTTCTTGGGATGAGGCACCGCCCCTCGACGGCGCCGTCCGGTCGGACGCGGATGCCCCGCCCCCGATATCCGCGCCACCCACCGGAGTCGAGCCGTCCCCGGCGCTCGACGCCTTGCCGCCCAACGGTCCTGACGAGTCGTCATTCGAGCGCCACGGCGAAGCACGTGAAGCGGAAGCAGACGAGGCAAGCGACGCGAACGACGCGAACGACGGGAACGAGGGGGACCGAGGGAGCCGGGCGGATCGAGCGGGTCGGGGCAACGGGTCCGCCACCCTGGTGGACCTGGAGCTCCCCGAGCTCCCCGAGCTCCCCGAGCACCCCGAGCACCCCGAGCTCCCCGAAGACCCCGCCCACTCGGACCCTTCCACCGAACCCACCGAACCCACCGAATCCGCCGAACCCACCGAACCCGCCGACCCCACCCCCGCCGAAGCCGCCGTCCCCGCCGAACTCGTCGGCGACCTGATCGGTCGAGGCGGCTACGCCGCCGCGCACGCGCTGATGACCGACGACCCCGAGCGCCGATCCGCGTTGCGCGCGCTCGCGTACGCCAACTGTGCGCGGTCCGACACCGGTGCCCTCGCCGTGTCCCTGCGCGACGAACTCGACCGCATGGCCATGCGCGAGCCCTCGCACGATCGCGCGACCCAGCTGCTCACCGTGGCCGCCGCCGCGCGGGCCGCGGTGTTGTGTGGGCACAGCACGTACGGCCTGCTCCAGGAGGCCGCGTCCGGCCTGGGCGACCTGCCCGCCGTGGCCACGCTCGCCCGGCACATCGCGACCGGGTCCGCCCAGGGCCTGCTCGGCGGCACCCGCAACCTCGGCGCGCTGGAGGCCCTCGCCGAGGCCGAGGCCGGCGCCGCCGCGTGCGCCGCCGACGCCGCGGAGGCCCTGCTGCACCCGCGCCACCTGCGCTTCCCGCGCGCGACGTCGATCGCCCAGCTGTGGTGGCGGGCCGAGGACGGCCTGCTGGGCCGTCTGCTGCGCCAGGCCGCCGACAACGACCGGCGCGACCTGGAGGAGGTCGCGGAGGCGCTGCGCCGGCTGACCAAGCACCACGAGTTGGAGAGCCGGCTCTCCGCGGTCGACGAGGAGTTCCGCAACGGCAAGGGCCACCGCCTGGAGGGCCCCGCCCGGCGGCGCCTGCTCGAGTACGCCCGCGAGTCGCTCGGCACCGTCGCCCGCTGGGTGGAGGCGACCCGCAAGGTCGCCGAGACCGAGGCGGAGGCCGAGTCCTGGATCGCCGGCCCGCTGACCGACCTGCGGCACACCCTGATCGCCGACCGCCCCGAGGCCCAACGCGAACTCGCCGAGGTCGCCGAACGCACCGGCGACCCGCTCACCGCGGGCGCCGCCCGGGCCGCCGCGGCGAGTCTGGCCGCGACCCTCGACCTGCTCGACGGCCACCCGCTTACCGGTCCGGAACCGGCCCCCGAAACGATCTTCGCCGATGCCCCCGAGCCCGCCGACCGGCCGACCCGCGCCGAGCCCTTGGCGACCCCATCCGACCCGCCGACCCCGCCCCGGGGCACGGCCGACCCGCCGAACCCCCCGCAACAGGCCACCCAGGCCACCCAAGCCACCCAAGCCACCCAAGCCACCCAAGCCACCCAAGCCACCAGGGTGCTGCCACCCGCCGACGGCTGACCCGGCGGGGGTGTGCGGACCCGCGCTACGGCACCTCTTCCTCCGGAATGATGTGCATCGCAGCCTCCTCGGCCCCGGCCGCACCTCCGTCGATCCCGACGTCGCGGGCGATCGCCTCCGACTCGGTGTCCTCGTGCGCGCCCTCGTCCTCGGCGACGAGCCGTCCCGCGCGCGGGTCCGGGCCGCCGTCCCACTCGTCCGAGACGGCGTCGTCGACCGGGATGTCCGGCTCCTCCTCGGCCAGGAGCTGGTCGAGCGACTCGCCGCGCCGCTGCTCCGCGGGGGTGTTGCCGTACCGCTCCGCCGCCGACCACCGGTCCGGCGGCACGATTCCGGTGTCGAGCGGGTCGTACGACAGATCGTCGGTCGACAGCGTGTCCTCGGGGCCCAGTACGCCGTCGTCGCCCGGCCGGTCCGGGGAGTCCTCGGTCTGCTCCGGGAGATCGTCAGCCTGCTCCGGGGTGTCATCGCTCATCGCCTGCCGCCTTCCGCTGAAGTGCTCGTGCCGTGCGTCCAGGGCAGCACACCCTGTTACCCGCGACCCGAGTGACCTTGCCCAACGTCGCCGAGTTCATTCGGGACTGTCCGCCGCCATCACCGCCTGGGAGCATGTTCGGGTGCCGGAAATCCGCGTGCGCGCAGTCGCCGCCCTGACCTGCCTCCTGCTGAGCACGATCGCCTGTGGCTCCGACCGCTCCGACCGCTCCGGCGGGAACGACGACACGCCCGCCAAGCGCGTTCGCGGAGCCGAGCCGACCGAGATCGCCGATCCGGGCCCCGCACCGCTCCTGATGGTCAACTGCCTCCACGCGATCAACGCGGCACCGGGCCCGTCGAGCACGTACACCACCTTCCTCGGCGATGTCGCCTTCGAAACCGACCGCACGCTGCAAACCAGCAGGGCCGAAGGCACCGAATACCCGCACCGCCTGTTCGCCAAGAGCGGCGTGGCGGTCCGAGACGGCGCGGTCGTGGACATCCAGGTCGTGCCGGATCCCGACAACGGCACGTCCGTCGCGTGGGGCAGCCCGGGACCGTTCGCCGATCTCCTCCGGATCCCGGGCTGCACCACGGGCTCCACCACCGACAAGTGGATGGCCTTCCCGGGTGGCTTCTACGTCGACAAGCCCGGCTGCGTGACGCTGATCGTCCGCGCCCACGGGGAGCAGACCCGGGTCCACATCCCGGTCGGCGCCGCCTGCTGAGCGGTTCCGGTCAGCCGGCCTCGACCAACTCCCGGACCCGCGTACCCAGTTCGTACTGCCGCTCCCAGTCGTCGGTGGGGAAGCTCAGCACGATCCGGTCGACGCCGGCCGCCGCGTACGCCGCCACCTGCTCCGCCGCGCGCTCCGGCGTGCCCAGGATCGCGACCGGGGCGGCCTGCTCCTCCGACACCCCGTAGATCCGCCCGAGCGTCTCGATATACGAGCCGCGGCCGCATTCGACCTCCGCGTCCCCCAGCGAGACAGGCAGCGCCACTGACACGCTCGGCCGGGGCCGGCTGTAGAAAAGCGCTGATCGGCCCGGACCATCACACGGGTCGCACGTTACGGCGGTCCGGGGCGTTCGTACTCCGGCACCGTGTCCTACCGACCGACCGGTCGTTCCAGCGGTGTACGCAATCCCGGCCGTCTCATGCCTGAGGCTGATTTTTCCTGATGGATTTGGACGATCTTTGATCGCTGACGCAAGGTGGGTCCAAGGGGGCAAGGGACGTAAACCCGGTCCTGCGACCGGGAAGGGAGAGAACGGAATATGCACGAGGCGCAGACACGCGAGACGAGTCGGCACGATTGGCGGACGCTGCACACGGGGACCCGGGAGTCGGCCGCCCGCGCGCTGCGCGAGGACCTGGTCCACGCCGGCGTGTCCGAGACCGACCTGGCCCGCCGGGTCACCGAGGCGTGGGCCGGGTCGGTGGTCACGGTCGCGAGTACGGGCCGGCAGTTCCGCGTCACCCGGATCACCGAATCCGTACCGGTCGGCCCGATCGCCGAACCGCAGCGGGCCGACTCCGGGTACGCCGAGCGCCGGCACACCGAGTTCCCGCACATCGACGCGGACCGAACGCTGCTCAACCACTGACCGGCAGACCCCGCGGCGAGCCCCGGTCCAGGTCCCGGACCGGGCTCCGGCCTCGGCCGTTTCCCTCGACCGTTCCCTCAGCCGCTGATCCGCATCTCCCGCACCGCGTCGCCCACGACCCGGAACGCGAAGTCGGACGGACCGTTGAAGCCGTTGCCGCCGACGGTGGCGGTCACCACGGTCTCGTCCCCGTCCGCGCGAACCGCGGTGACCGCGAGCCTCGCCTGCACTCCGATGAACTCGTTGTCGCTCCACCCCTTGATCGCCTCCCGACCCTTGAACACCCGACCCCAGTCGTTCACGGACCCGTCGGCGGTGAACGCGTTCAGGAACCCTTCGGTGTCACCGTTGTTCGCGGCGGTGATGAGCCGATCGATGGGGGCGGGCAGCTGAGGGGCGGGCATGGGAGTCCTTCCGACATCGAGATCGCGACCCCATCAGTCGACACGAATCGGGGTGGCTCGGCCGGCGGAGTGAGCCACCCGTGTCCGCCCCTCGGCCCGAATCGATCCGAGAGCTTCCACCCGGGCCCCGCGCCGTGTTGTGCTGTGCGCCATGGCCGAAGAACCCACATACCCCACGGTTTTGCATCGGCAATACGGCGTCCCCGCCCACGAAGCGGAAGCTCGCAGCCGAGCCTTCCACGACGTCATGGTCCGCCGCCGCACCGTCCGCGACTTCTCGCCCCAACCGATCCCGGACAACGTGATCGACTGGGCGATCCGGACCGCCGCCACCGCGCCCAGCGGCGCGAACGTCCAGCCCTGGCGCTTCGTCGTGCTGACCGACCCCGAGCGCAAACGACACCTGCGCGAGGCCGCCGAGATCGAGGAGCGCGAGTTCTACGAACGCCGCGCGACCGCCGAATGGCTGGAGGCGCTCGCCCCGATCGGCACCGATTGGCGCAAGCCGTTCCTGGAGGACGCGCCCGCCGTGATCGTCGTGTTCGAGGTGCACAAGGGGCCGGAGTCGCCGCGCCCCTACTACACGAAGGAATCGGTCGGCATCGCCGTCGGCTTCCTGCTGGCCACCCTGCACCAGGCGGGGCTCGCGACGCTGACGCACACCCCGAGCCCGATGCGCTTCCTCAACGAGGTGTGCGATCGCCCGCCCGAGGAGCGCGCGGCGTACGTCATCCCGGTCGGCTATCCGGCCGAGGACGCCCGCGTCCCCGACATCCACCGCAAGCCGTTGGACCACGTCGTGGTCCGACTCTGAACCCGAGACCCCCGGCGCAGGTCACAGGTTGACACACCCGGCGCATCGCCATGGTGATGCGGCTGCGCCGGGGCGGGTCCCTCTGCGATCCTGAACCGGCACGTCCGGATCCGGAACAGCCGTACGTACGGGGGGCGTTGATGAGTGTCGTCGCCGGAAAGATCATCGACGAGTCGATCGTCGTGGCCGCCGATTCCCAGGTGACCTGGGGGCAGGCCAAGACCGAGGGCACCAAGCTGTACAAGATCGGCGAGAACCTGATTTTCGGTGGTGCCGGGATGCTGCGGGACATCAACCTGATGCGGTTGTTCCTGGACACCCACACACCCGCGTCCGCCGAGGAGCGCGACGTGCTCGAGTTCTACGCCGAGTTCGTCGAGTGGGGCAAGCGCAAGCTGTCGAGCTTCGAGCCCAAGTCGGAGTTCATGTTCGCGTTCGACGGAAAACTGTTCGAGACGAGCAACGACTTCGACGTCTTCTACTACGACTACGGCGCGATCGGTTCGGGCTGGGAGTACGCCCGCGCGGCGCTGCACCTGGGGCACACCCCCACCCAGGCCGTCGGCGTCGCGTGCGATCTGACCATATTCTGCATGCCGCCGGTGACCGAGTACCGCATCCCGCGCCATCCGCAGGGTCCGTCGGGCCGCGATCATGAGGCCATCTGAAACCGACGCTGCGTCGGGGTGGTCGCAATGCGGAGCTAACCCTGTGTTTACGTGCTCTCTCGTAAGCTGTGGACATGTCCGAACAGCACATCCCCACGGACCTGATCGAACTGCAACGCGCCCGAGACGCCGCCTACGAGGCCATCGCCCGACGCGCGGGGCACCTGACCGACGAGGAGCACGCCCGCCTCTGGGCCGAGGCCCGTGACGCCGTCGAGGCACTCCACGCCCACCCGGCGATGGCCTCCGGCGTGGACCGCGTACACCTCATGACCCGCCTCCGAATCGCCGCCGCATAACCGCTACGCGGCAGCGGGTGGGTCGCTGCGGTTGCGCATTGGTCGGGTTGGGATGGTTGCGCCCACCCGCTCCGCCCGTTGCGTATGCGTCTCGGGCTGCGGTTCTTCAGGCGACCGGTGGGTCCGGTCGGGCCTGGCTGCCTGGTGCGCGGTGTGCGGGTCGCTGCGGTTGCGTCTTGGTCGGGTTGGGATGTTGCACCCACCCGCTCCGCCCGTTGCGTATGTGTCTCGGGCTGCGGTTTTAGAGGCGACCGGTGGGTCCGGTCGGGCCTGGTGGCCGCCGGTGTGGCTGGGTGGGACTCGGTGGGTTGGCTGCGGTTCTACGGTGTGGGCCGGCCCTGGGTCGCCGGGTTTGGCTGCGGTCCTGGCGCGTCAGCGCCCACGGATCGGGTCGGGGTCGTGATCGACGAGCGCAGCGAGGAGAGCGGCCGGAGGCCGCTGCCTGTGCTTTTCACGACGTCGATGGCCCGGAGCTTGCGGAGGGACAGCGACGTGCGAGCGGAGTGCCGCTTTTGTGGAGCGCCAGCGGAACAAAAGTGGTGCTTCGGGAGCCGGCGGCCCCGCCGCCCAAAAAGAAGGTCCGCCGCACCCGCGGTCCCGGCTTCGCCGTCCCGCCGCACCCGCGACACGGCCCTCCCCACAACGCCACAAAGCTCGACGGCGCTTGCCCTGCTGCACGGGCCGGCTTTCGGGATGGGCTTCGCGGACGCGTACGTCGCGGCCGGCGGGCGGCTCGCCGACGAGCCGGCGGCGCGGCTGTACTGGCGGCTGCTCGATGCGCTCGCCTTCGCGCCGGACGCCGAGAAGGTCGCGGTGCCGTGGCGTGAGGCGGGCCGGGCGGATCTCACCGCCGAGGTGCTGAGCGGGCGGTTGGAGGACTACCTCGCGCGGCTGCTCGACCACTTCGACGCATCGACGTAGGCGGGACGTACCATTCCGGTTTGTTGATTCTGGCCGGCGCGCTTTCGGGGGAGACGACGATGACGTTTGCGGTGGGTGTGCCCAAGGGCACCCGGTTCGGGGTTCGGGGTCGGCACAGTGCGAGCGACTTGAAGAAGTTGCCCGACGGGACGTGGGAGGGGCCCGCCCTGGGAGCGCGGAAGGACCCGCACACGCACGGCTCGTTCGAGGACCTGCTGTTCGTCGACGACACCCCGCGGGACAAGGCGACTCAGCACAAGGACTGGCGGCACCTGACCCTGTGGGCCGATCCGCGACGCGAGGCGGCGGCGCTGGTCGTGGAGACCGAGTCGGCGGACGACGGGAACGCGATCTATCGCGTGGTCGGTCCCGCGGGTGAGCCGCTCGGCCGCGTCACCCGCAGGCGGGGCAGCGTGGCCGGCTTCCGGCGGACCTCGTGGCACGTCGAACTGCCCGGCGGCGCGCCGCTGCACGCGGTCAAGGGCGGGGCAGTCGGCTGGTTCTTCTGGTGGCTGTTCTCGCCGCTGTGGGCGGTCATGCTGGCGGCGATCCTGTTCGGGGGCGAGTTCCCCCGGATGCCGCTCCAGGCCCATTGGCGGCGTAACGGCGAGGACGTGTTCTGGTTCTTCGACGACGACTTCGAGAACCAGTACGAGGTCGAGATCGACTGGCCGGACGTTCGCGTCCTGCACGGCCTGGCCGTACTGCACCACTCCCACCCGACACCCCTGAGCAAGCACAACCGGGCCTGACATGACTGCCACGGGTGGCACCGCCAATACGGTTTTCATACTGCACGCTCCGCAGACCAGGCGGGGCGAATGGTCGATGAGGTCGTGGTCGCCGGAACAGCCGAGCGGTCGGAAGGCCGGACTCGCCGCGGGTCTGCCGCACGCCGGCACCAAGTGGTACGCCGCCGACCGCTTCGACGACTTCGTCTTCATCCGACGCACCGGGCGAGGCGACGCATCGCGGCACGAGGCGACGCTGAGCATGACGGTGCACGCGGACGAGCGCTGGGGCGGGTGGACGGCCGTCGTCGAGACCGAGTCGGCCTCCGACGAGCGTGCGAGCTATCGCGTACTCGACGACGAGGGGGAGTTGCTCGCCCGCGTGACGCGTACGCAGGGTGGCCTGATGCCGCCGCGCCGTAGTACGTGGTCGGTCGAACTGCCGGACGGTACGGCCCTGCGCGCGGCCAAGGGGCATCGGACGGGCTGGGTGGTCTGGTGGTTGTGCTCACCGTTTTTGGCGCTCCTGCGGCTTCGTGGATCGCACACGTCGATGCCCACACGCACGACCTGGCGGCGGAACGGCGACCCTGTACTCGCGTTCAAGGGCAACAGGGGCGCCGTGTACACGGTCACGCAGGATTGGCCCGATCCACGCATCCTCTACGCGGTCGCCGCGGTGCACTACTCGCATCCCGCGTCGCTGGGCCGCGGCTGAGGGGGCCGCATCGGGGGCGCGTCGACCCGTGAGACCGTGCCCGCCCCGTGCCCCCGCTCCTGGCCCCTACCGCTCGGCGCAGTCCACCCAACGGCCTCCCGAGGCCGCGGACGCGCGGACCGCGTCCAGGACGGTCTGGCCCGCCACACCGTCGGCGAAGGTGGCGTGGCGGGGGGAGTCGGGGACGGGGTCGCCGTGGATCAGGGCGGCGAAGGTGGCGGCGAGCTTGGTGTACGGGGCACGGTCGATGCCCATCGAGTGGAGGAGGTCGTAGGCGGTGTGCATGAGGTCGGACGGGGGCGCGACCGGGTCGGGGTTGGCCAGGTCGGCGGGCGTCTCGACCCTGCGGTCGCCGTTCGCGTCGGCGACCCAGACGTCGTCGAACTCGACCCAGGCGGTGCCGTGCGTACCGGCGACGCGCGTGGTGATCAGCGGTGGGCCGTAGATTCCGGCGGAGCTCTGTAGCGTGCCCTCGACGCCGGTCACCGTGCGGAAGCGGATGTTGAAGGTGTCCTCCGCGGTCTGCCCGGGGCGGTCCGCGACCAGCGGCAGGCCCGCGCTCACGCCCGCGAACTCGCCGAGGGTGTGCCGGATCTGGTCGATCCAGTGGCTCGCGTGCGCGCCGAGCCAGCCGCCGCCGTCCTCGGCTCGGCCCCACCACGCGGGCACCTCGGCGTCCGGGCCGGTCAGCACCGGGATGTGCAACAGCCAAGTGGCCAGCCGGGGTTCGCCGATCGCGCCGGCCGCGATCAGCCGCGCGAGCAGCGCCTGCGAGGACTGCCAGCGGAACTCGGTGCCGAGCAGGTGCACGACGCCGGCCCGTTCCGCCGCCGCGAGCATCGTGCGGGCCTGGTCGGCGTCGCCCGCGAACGGCTTCTCGCACACGACGTGCTTGCCGGCCGCGACCGCCGCGAGCACGATCTCCGCGTGGGTGTGCGGCGGTGTGGCGACGGTCACCGCGTCCACGCCGTCCAGGGCGAGTGCCGCCGCCAGGTCGGTGAACGCGTGCGGTACGCCGAACCGTTCGGCCCGTTCGGCGGTGCGCTTCGGGTCCCGGCCGACCAGGGCCCGTACCTCGAAGCCCGCGTCCCGGAAGGCCGGCAGGTGCGTGATGCACCCGAAGCCGGTCCCGACGATCGCCACACCCAGCTTGTCCTGCGCCATGACGTCGCTCTCCTTGTACCGAGGCGGAACCCGGGAGTGGGGCCGGGTCGAAACGCGCTCACGGTAAGGGAACCTGTCCGACTCCGCCATCGCGTCGCGGTGTGACGAACGCTTCAGCGGGTCGGATGTGCCGGCGGATCCGCCGACGGATCAGTACATCCGGCGGGCCGACCTGTCCTCGGTCGTCAGCCGGACCCGGGCCATGTGGGACTGCGCGGTCGCCTCGGGGGCACTGGGGAGACCGGGGGTGCCGGGGAACAGGTACAGGCCCAGCTCCTCGCGCTCGGCGGGCGGCGGCAGGGCGGCCTCGACCTCGGCGGCCGGATATCCGAACACGTCGACGTCACGCCACACCACCGGGTCGACCGTCAGGCCGCCTTCGCGCGCGAAGGTGATGTTGCGGCAGCCGTGCTCGGAGCCGGTCACGTCGATGTCCAACGCCCCCAATCGCGCGCCGAAGCTCCAGTGCTCCCGGTGTCCGTCGTCGACGCCGCGCCCGCCGCACGACCAGTAGCCGCGCACGTCCGCGATGGTCGACAGCACCCACTGGGCCCGCTCCTCGCTCATCCCGAAGCGCAACACCCCCGCGTTGTGCGGCAGGACCACCCCGACACCCGGCAGCAGTTCGAACATGCCCACGATTGTGTCCCGTGCCCTGTGTCCCATGCCTCGTGCCCTGTGCCCGTGCGGGCGATGGGGAGTCTGGTATCGATGATCCTCGGATACGTGTCCTCGACGGCCGGGCGGATGGCCCATGTCAGATGGTGGTGCACCCATGAGCGACGACCCCGGCGACTCCTTGGAGTTCGCGCGCGCGACCCTCGCGGCCCAGCCGTTCAGCCGGCTGGTCGGTGCGCGGATCACCGCGTTCGGCGGCGGGCGGGCCGTCCTGGAGGTGGACGTGCGCGACGAACTCCGGCAGCAGAGCGGCTACTTGCACGGCGGAGTGCTGGCCTACGCCGCCGACAACGCGATCACCTTCGCCGCCGGCAGCACGATCGGCTCCGCCGTGCTGACCGGCAGCGTGTCCGTGCAATACCTGCGCCCCGCGCTCGGCCGCACCCTCCGCGCCGAGGCCCACGTCGTGCACGCGGGCCGCCGCCAGGCGGTATGCGACTGCACCTTGACGATGCTCGCCCCCGACGGCACGGAAACGATCTGCGCCATCGCGAGGGGCACGGTCCTCACCGCCAACGACAAGCCCTCCGCTCGAACCTGACCCCCGACCTCATGCGACAGGACACCTAGGCTTCGGTCCACTTCTCCTCGCGGGTGCCGCGTGGCAGGGTGACGGCCATCATGTCGCTGGGGGCGTCCAATGCGAGGCGGTGCCATCGCCCGCGTGGCACGATGGCCGCGGTTCCAGCACTCAGTTCGATCTCCTCCTCGTCGTCTCCCGGCTGTTCCGGACGGAGGATGATACGTATTCCGCCGGTGAGGCAGGAGACGAATTCGTCCGCCTCGGTGTGGATTTCCCAGTGGTCGCCGTGGACGTCGGCGTCGGTCTCCGCATGGGCGACCATCAGCAGCCAGCCGTCCCGCTCGAGCTCGGTGTCCGTTGTGGGCTGCTCGGTGTGCACCTGGCCGCCTGGGTGAAGGTGGACCAAGGATCCGAAGAGTTCGATCCGGGTGACAGTCATGCTGGGACGTCCTTTCTGCGGTGGTCTTTCATCGGGTGAGTTGTGGGCATGGGATGCCTGCCTGGGTCGCCCGCGACCCGTCAGTGCGTAGTCGATGCCCTTCGTCGCGCAGCGGGTCGAATTCCGCGGTGGCGATGTAGGCCGGTGGCAGGCCGGTCAGCCGTACATCGCCACGCGGTACAGCGTCGCAAGCGCGTCGTCGATGGGATGGGCCTGCGGCCTGCCGGAGGAGTCGAGCCTGTTCCACCTCTGCATATTCACCGCGACCGCCATCTGCCGCTTGCCGTCGGCACGGATCATGGCCAGCGCTCCACCGCCCCAGACCGTGCCTCCATGGCCCCAGAAGATGCCCTGCCCGGGGCCCTCCATCGGGTACAGGCCGAGGCCGTAGTCGATCGTCTTTGCCTCTTGGGAGACGACCGGGACGGTGCGTCGCATCTGCGCCAGCGACGACGGGCTGACGATCTCCCCGGCCAGCAGCATGCCGTAGAAGCGGTTGAGGTCCGCGACGGTCGATATCAGGGAGCCCGCCGGGATCGCCCATGACATGTTGTAGACGCTGTAGTCGCGCGGCGGGTCGATCATGCCGAACCACGCCTCGTAGAGCAGCGAATGCGGCCCGTCGACGTACGGTCCGGTGGGGAGTTCGGTGTCCCGGAGCCCGGCGCGCTCGATGACGTTCCGGGTGATGTACTGCTCGGCCGTCGTGCCGGTCACCTGTTCCAGGAGCTTGGCGAGGAGCAGGTAGTTGGTGTTGGAGTACAACCCCGGAGTGCCGCCCGGGGTGCCGACGGCGGGTGCGGTGACCCCCATCTCGATCAGTTCAGTCGGGTCGAACCAGGTGAGCCGGTGGTCGTCCAGGCTCTGGGGTCCGGTGTTCGCGAGGTCGGGGAACGCCTTGAGGGAGGGGTAGGCGTACGGGAGGTACTCGGCGAGGCCGCTGGTGTGGTTGATCAGCATGCGGACCGTGATCGCGTCACCGCGTTCTTTGGGAACCAGCCTCGGAAGGTACCGGCTGATCGGTGTGTCGAGACCGATCTGACCGCTCTCGACCTGTTGCAGGACCGCGGCGGCGGTGAAGGTCTTGGTGATGCTGCCGACCCGGTGCCGCATGTCGGCGGTGACGGGGCGGCCGGTGGCGACATCGGCGACCCCGGCGGCGCCGCGCCAGACCTGGTCGCCGTCACGCACCTCGGCGAACAGGCCCGGCATCCCGGCGCGGTGGACGTTCTCGATGGCGGCGTCCAGCGCCGCGGGATCCAGTGAGTTCCTCACGTCATGCGTCCTTTCGCATTGCTCGGGGTGGGCTCCGCATCGGTCGCCCGACCCGGGTGGCAGGGCACGCGTGGCACGTCGGCCCGCCTGCTGCCGGGTCGCTCGGCACACTCATGTCCTCATTATGCACGCGGTGCGTGCAACACCAAGTGCATAGGTTAGACTGAGTCCGACGAGGGGGGCGAAATGGCAGGTCGAAGGCGTTGGTCGACCGAGGAAATCCTGGATGCGGCAGCGGAGTTGCTGCGCACGAGCGACACAGAGTCGTTCAGCGTGCGCAAGCTCGCCGCAGCCCTGGGGACCGATTCCTCCAGTCTCTACCGGCACTTCCGCAGCAAGACCGAACTGCTGCGCGCGGTCGCCGACCGGATCCTCCTGGCCTCCATGGACGGCTACCGCGCCGAGGGCGACTGGAAGCAGCGCATCACCGCCCTGGCCCTGCGCGTGAGAGAGGCGTTCGGCCGGCAGCCCCAGCTCGCCGCGGTCTGGGGACGGTACGCGTCAGGCGGCGCCGGTTCCCGGCTGGTCGTGGAAGAGGTGCTGCAGGCCCTGCGCGCGTCGGGACTGCCCGACGAGGAGATCCCGGCGCGCTACCACCGGCTCGCGGTCCTCATCGCCGCGCTGATCGCCTCCGAGGCCGGAGTCAGCACCATCACCCCGAAAGAGTACGAACAGGGCATGGAGCTGTTCCGCGTCGCGGTACTCGGCGCCGACCCCGAACGCTTCCCCGCCCTGGCCCACTTCGCCCGCGATGTCCGCCCCCTCGGGGTGGATCGCCGCGCCGCGTTCGAAGAGATCCTCGCCGCCCACCTCGCCCAGATCGAGGCCGCAATCCGCCCGAGCTAGTGCCGACCGTCCCGCGTCAGCCGAAGAAGACTGCGGTCGCGAAGAGCTGACCGCTGCTTTGCGGCTGGGGGGAGACAGGAGTCGCACGAGTTGCACCCCTCAAGATCATCCCGTGGCGGGTTTCCGGCGTATCCGGGTTACACCCCGTTATGGATTGCGGCTTGTGGGTGGCCGGGCCGCGTGTTGGTTGTGGGGTGGGTGTGGCTTGGGTTGGACGGTTTGGGGGATGTTGGTTGGGTGGAGTGTCGCGTATTGTTGACTGTCGTCATCGTGGCAACAGGATGAGGTGTCGGCTTATGCAGCTGCGTCCCTCCGCTCACCTCGACACGTTCTGCCGGGATCGGCTGCCGCCGGTCGAGCAGTGGCCCGAGTTGGTCTTCGAGTTGCCCGAACTGGGCTATCCGGATCGGCTCAACTGCGCCGTGGCGCTGCTCGACGACACCATCGCGCGACACGGGGCGCGACGACGGTGTCTGGTCACGCCCGACGAGACCTGGAGCTACGGCGACCTGCTCGCGCACGCCAACCAGATCGCGCACGTGCTCACCGCCGACCTCGGCCTGGTACCGGGCAACCGAGTGCTCCTGCGCGGCCCCAACAACCCCTGGCTCGTCGCGAGTTGGTTCGGCGCGCTCAAGGCCGGCGCGGTCGTGGTGACCACCATGCCGCTGCTGCGCGCGCACGAACTCGACACCATCCACGAGATCGCCCACCCGACCGTGGCGCTGTGCGACCACCGCTTCACGGCCGAACTCGACGCCGCCGACACCCCCGGCCTGCGCGTACTCACCTACGGCGGCCCCGGAGAGGACACGCTGCCCGCTCGCTGCGCGGCCAAGAGCACGGTCTTCGACGCCGTCGACACCGCGTGCGACGACGTCGCGCTGATCGCCTTCACGTCCGGGACCACCGGCCGGCCGAAGGCCACCATGCACTTCCACCGCGACGTGCTCGCCATCGCCGACACCTTCTCGCGGCACGTCGTTCGTCCCGTGCCCGAGGACCTGTTCACCGGCACCCCGCCGCTCGGCTTCACATTCGGTCTCGGCGGCCTCGTGGTGTTCCCGCTGCGCGTCGGCGCGGCCGTGCTGTTGCTCGAACAGGCGAGCCCCGAGGACCTCGCCCGGATCGTCGCCGAGCGGCACGTCACCGTGCTGTTCACCGCCCCCACCGCCTACCGCGCGATCCTCGGCGCCGGGCTCGCCGACCTGCTCGCGGGCGTCCGGCGCTGTGTGTCCGCCGGCGAGGCGCTGCCCGTCGGCGTTTGGCGGGCCTTCCACGACGCGATCGGCCTGCGGATCATCGACGGGATCGGCGCGACCGAGATGCTGCACGTGTTCGTCGCCGCCGCCGACGACGCGATCCGCCCCGGCGCGACCGGCCTCCCGGTGCCGGGCTACCACGCCGTCGTCCTCGACCCGGACGGCAAACCGGCGCCGGACGGGACCCCCGGGCTGCTCGCGGTCAAGGGGCCGACCGGCTGCCGGTACCTCGACGACGAGCGCCAGCGCAGCTATGTCCGCGACGGCTGGAACATCACCGGCGACACCTACGTCCGCGACGCCGACGGCTACCTCTGGTACCAGGCGCGCAGCGACGACATGATCGTCTCCTCCGGCTACAACATCGCCGGCCCCGAGGTCGAACAGGTCCTGACCACGCACCCGGACGTCGCCGAATGCGGCGTGGTCGGCGCGCCCGACGAGCGGCGCGGCACGGTGGTCAAGGCGTACGTCGTGCTGCGCCCCGAGGTCCCGCACGACGACGCGACCGTCCGCGCGCTGCAGAGCTTCGTCAAGCGGACGATCGCGCCGTACAAGTACCCGCGCCTGATCGAGTTCGTGGACGCGCTGCCGCGCACGAACACGGGCAAGCTGCGGCGCGCCGAACTGCGCCGGTTGGCCGCCGAGGGCACGGCGGTATCGGGACCCGGACCCACCCCCGGATAGGATCGCCGGCGTACCAGACTCCGCGAGGAAGGCGATCATGGCGGAGAGCCCGGCCCGGCCCAGCTCACTGATCAACACGGTCTACGGCGCGTTCGTACGCGGACTCGGCGGCTGGATCTCGATCGCCGACCTGATCGTCCTGATGGCCGAACTCGGCGTGGACGCGCCGGCGGTGCGGTCGGCGATCTCGCGGCTGAAGAAGCGTGGCACGCTCACCCAGGAACGCCGCGACGGCACCGGGTATCGGCTGAGCCCGCCGATGGAGCCGATCTTCGACGAGGGCGACCGGCGGATCTTCGGCAACCTGGAGCCCGCGCGGCTTCAGGACGGCTGGGTGATCGCGATCTTCTCGGTTCCCGAGTCCGAGCGCGCGCACCGGCACCAACTGCGCTCGCGACTGACGTGGTTGGGCTTCGGCAATGTCTCGCCCGGCGTGTGGATCGCGCCCGCGCGGCTGCTGGAGGACGCCAGGCAGACGCTGATCCGGGTCGAACTGGCCGACTACGTCCACCTGTTCACCGGCGATGCGGCCTTCGCACATCTCGGTGACGCGGTCGGCTCGTGGTGGGACTTCGACGCGATCGAGGAGCAGTACGCGCTGTTCACCGACCGGTACGGTCCGATCGCGGCCGAGTTTGGGCGGCGGCCGGTGATCGATACGGTCGACGCGTTTCGGACTTACGTCCCGATGTTGACCCAGTGGCGGCGGTTGCCTTATCTGGATCCGGGGCTGCCTGCGGAGTTGTTGCCTGCGGATTGGAATGCGGTCGAGGCTCGGAAGGTTTTCTTGGACCTGCATGGGTTGCTCGTGGAGCCTGCGAAGAGGCATGTGCAGCAGGTGGCTGGGTTGGCCGTGCATGGTGTGTGACGGGGTTGGCCGGCCTGCGGCCCGCCTTGGCCTCAAGCGCCGGCCGGGCTGATGTGACCTGGCCTTCGGCCGAGGTGGCCTCAAGCGCCGGCCGGGCTGGGTTGGCTTGGTCTTTTGGTTGCTTTGGCCTCAAGCGCCGGCCGGGCTGGATTGACCCGGCCTTCGGCCGAGGTGGCCTCAAGCGCCGGCCGGGCTGAGGTTTGGTTGTTTTGATCTCGAGGGCCGGCCGGGCTGAATTGGATTGGCTTTTTGATTTGTGTTGGGCTCGGGACGGGTCAGCGCATTTCGTTGGTGAGCCAGCGGAATACGTCTGGGACCATGTTTCGCCATACGTCTGTGCCGTGGCCGCCGCCGCTGATTTGGGCGACTGTGATCGAGGTCGGGGGCTTGGCGTTTTGGCGTATTTCCTGGGCGTCGCCGAAGCCGTCGCCCTTTTCGCCTGCCAGGTAGAGGGAGACGTGCGGGGGCTGGGGGGCGTTCTTGAGGATTGTCAGCGGGTTGGCCGATACGCGCAGTGCCGGGTCCTTCGAGGTGGCCGAGTCGGGCTCGCCCTTGGGGTCGTTGTAGCCGGACAGGCTCACGCCCGCGCGGTAGCGGTCCGGGTGTAGCAGTGCCATTCGCATGGCGCAGTGGCCGCCGGCCGAGTAGCCCGCGATCGCCCAGTGCTTCGCGTCCGACTCGGCGCGGAAGTTGTCGATCACCATGCGGCGCACGTCGCCGGAGATCCAAGTGTCGGCGTTGGCCTTGCCCGGGATGTCGGCGCAGCCGGTGTCCTCGTTGCCTCCGAGCAGCTTCGTGCGTGGCGAGACCAGGATGAAGGGTGCGACCTCGCCCTTGTTCATCAGCGACTTCAGCTGCTCGTTCACCTTGAGCGTGCCGAACCACGCCTTGGCCGAGCCGGGGTAGCCGGGCAGCAGTTCGACGACCGGGAACTTCTTGTCCTTGTACGCCGGGTCCTTGTACTGCGGCGGCAGCCACACGTAGACCTCCGCCTCGACCGCCGACTGCGGCCCCTTGAGCGTGGTCTCCTGGACGCCGTCGCCCATCTTGCCGTCGGGCGCGGACTTGAACTGGGTGAGCAGCTTCTGCTCCGGCGCCGGCGGCGGCGCCGGGTCGCGGGCCTCGGTCACGTGGCCGCCGCCGGTGCCGAGGAAGTCGTCCCACGTGTCGTAGAGGCTGTTCGCGTTGTTGACCATCACGAACACCATCAGGATCGCCGTCACCTGGCAGGTGACGAGCATGAAGAGGCGGACGAAGATCTTGATCGGCTTGGGACCCGGGATGTGGTTCCACGCGACCATGGCCACGATCAGGGCGGCTATGGCCAGCACGATCGTCGTTATGTAGAAGGGCGTACCGGTCAGGCTCACGTTGGGCTTCCAGGATGGGTCGGGGTCGGAGACGGTCCGCGCACGGTCAGTCGGCCGTCGGCGGGGACAGGTGCTTGCCGAGCCAGCCGAGCATGTCGGGGATCATCCGCTTGAAGTGCGCGGTCAAGTGCCGGCCCCCGGGCTGTTCGTAGTACTCGATCCGGACCGGCGGCGCGGCCTTGGCCACGAACGCCTTCACCAGGCGGACCTCGGTGAGGTTGGCGCCACCCGCGGTGGCGAGTACGTCGATCCGGGCGGTGCCGGCGCCGATCAGCTGGTCCGGGCTGTTGGCGAGGCGCTCGGCCTCGTGGCCCTTCCACAGCGGCGAGTCGGGGTTGAAGTAGCCGTCGATCGGCACGGCGGCCCGGAACTGCTCCGGGTGCTGCAGGGCGAGCTTGACGCTGCAGAAAGCGCCCGTCGAGCCTCCCATCAGACCCCAGCCCTCCGGGCTGCGCAGGGTCCGGAAGTTGGCCTTGACCAGATCGGGGATGTCCTGTGACATCCACGTGCCCATCTTCGGCTGACCCGGGATGTCGCTGCACTCGAGGCTGCGGCTCTCGGCCTTCTCCAGGTTCTGCACCGGCATCACCATGATGAACGGGTGGGTCCGACCGGCCTTGACCTCCTGTGTGGCGATCTCCTGGATCGGCAGCTGGTCGTCGGTCCAGGTGTTGTAGCCGTTGCTCTGTCCGCCCGCGTACAGGGTGAGTACGGGGAAGCCGTGCTTCGCGTAGGCGGGGTCGTGGTACTCCGGCGGCAGCCACACCCACACCTTGGCGGTGACGCCCGACTTCGGGCCGGTGTACGAGGTCATCAGGATCGGCCCGGCGGGGGTGGTCCGGGCGGTCGTGAAGCTGGTCGTGGGGCCGGTCGGCATGAGGACCTTGGCCGGCGGCGGGGGCTTGACCGGGGCGGTGACCGGTCGGCCGTCGGCTCCGGTCGGTCCCACCGTGGACGCGGATTTGTCGGCCGACGAGTCGCCGGACGAGCCGCACGCGGCCGCGGCCACGACGACGAGCGCGGCGCCGAACAGGGCCGCTGTTCGACGACGGCGTGCGGAAAGGGGATTCAAGGGAGGTACTCCGGCGGGCGTCAGGGATTTGCTGTCAACAAAAACGACCCTAACCGGACGTCGAAACGGTAACTCGACGGCTCTGTAACAGCCATTCATCGATCGAGGGGACGAAAACAGCGTTTTCGTGATTTTACCGTGACCACATCACCCGTTCGGTTGAGCGCCGCGTGACAACCCCTGGCGGCGGGGGTACGCGGCGGGGATGCCCGCGCCCGTCCCCGCAGACAGGATTCCGCGCTTGTCCCCCACCGCGCCCGTCCCGCGACCGCCCGCCCCGAGTCCGCGCACGCTCGGACTGCGCGCGACGCTCGTCGTCGCCGTCGTGATGCTGCTGCTGATCCTGATTCCGTACCTGCTCAACCACTCCGTCGTCGGGGCCGCGCCCGTGCGGGCGGGCCAGGTGGTCACGCTCGGCACGTTCCGGTACAGCCCGGCGCCCGGCTGGCAGATCGACCGCGGCGCGTCCCAGGCCGGTCTGGTCAGCGTCCTGGTCAAGGGTGCGACGACCTACCGGCTGACCCCGCTGGGCAAGCAGTCCTCGGCGGCGAGCGCGTTCAAGGCCGCGGAGCGGCGGTACGAGGCGACCGGGCGCGGGCGGGTCGGCGCCGACCCCGCGCCGGTGACCACGGCGGGCGGGCTGACCGGGCAGGTCGCGTCGATCTCGGGGAACACGGTCGCGGGCACGCTGACGGTCCTGGTCGGCGGAGGGCAGGGCCTGGGGGTCACGCTCACCGCCCGACACACCGCGCCGCTGACGGCGGCGATCGCCGACGACGTGGTCACCATGCTCGATTCGGTGGAGGTGGTCGGATCGTGAGCGTGGCCCCGCTGACCGACCGCAGAGGCCGCCGCGACGCGGGCAGCATCGTGCAGCCCCTGCACGCGGCCTTCTGGCTGTACCCGCTCGTGCTCGCGCTCGGCGCCGCGAGCATCGTGCCCAACCTGATTCGACTGTCCTCGGCGGCCCCCTCCGGCGCGCTCGTGCTGAGCGTGGTGATGCATACGCTGTGGCTGATCCCGGCGCTCGGGGTGATCACCCACCTCGACCTGTTCGAGCGCGAGCCGTTGTCGTTCTGCGTCGCGGCGTTCGTGTGGGGCGGCGTGGTCGCGACCGGCTTCGCGATCGTGGCCAACGACAACCTGCTCACCTACATGTCGAAGCTGGACCCGGAGTTCTCCACGGACTGGGGCGCGTCGATCTCGGCGCCCATCGTCGAGGAGACGCTCAAGCTGCTCGGCGTCGTGGTGCTGATCCTGATCAATCGGCGGGTCTTCGAGAGCGTGCTCGACGGCTTCGTGTTCGGCGCGCTGGTCGGCCTCGGGTTCCAGGTCGTCGAGAACGTCATGTACACGCTGAGCGCCGCGATCCAGTCCGGCGAAGCGTGGGCCGGCGGGGTCGTGGCGAGCTTCTTCGTCCGCGCGATCGTCAACGGGTTGTGGAGCCACGCGGCGTTCACCGCGATGACCGGTGCGGGCGTCGCGTACGTGCTGGTCGGCGGGCGCCGGTCGTTGCCGCTCCGGCTCGCGGCGGCGGGTGCGCTGTACGTGATCGCGTGGAGCCTGCACTTCGTGAACAACTCGCCGCTCCTGGAGATCGCCCTCGGGCGCACCGACGGGTACCTGACGATCGTCCAGATCGTGCTCAACGGCCTCGTCGTGCTTGCCATCGCGAGCTTTGTGTATCGGCTCGCGGCGCGGCAGGAGTACCGCTGGTTCGCGCGGGCGGTGCGTGACGAGCCGGAGCTGTTGCCGCTGCGCGAACTCGCGGCGCTGGCGTCCAACAAGAAGCGGAAGGAGGCCGTCGAGGCGGCGCGGGAATTGCATGGGCGGCGGGCGGCCAGGGCGCGGAGTCGCTTGCAGCGGGCGCAGTTGGGCTATGGGGTGGCTCGGGCGCGGGCTGCGGATCCCGATACGGATCCCGGGGTGGCGCGGTGGCATCGGCGGATCGATCGGGCCCGGGCGCAGGTTTTGGCGGCGGATTTGGATCCGGCTCCGGAGCCTGGGGTTGCGACGGCGCATGGGGTTGTGCGTGAGGTGCCTGATGGCTCGTAGGGGTTGTGGGTGGCCTCAAGCGCCGGCCGGGCTGGACTGAGCCGGCCTTCGGCCTGGTTGTCCTCAAGCGCCGGACGGGCTGGATTGGGCCGGCCTTCGGCCGAGTTGTCCTCAAACGCCGGACGGGCTGGATGGGTTGGGCTTGGGTGCCGGAGGTGCTGGATGAGTTGTCCTCAAACGCCGGCCGGGCTGGGTGAGGCGGCCTCAAGCGCCGGCCGGGCTGGACTGAGCCGGCCTTCGGCCTGGTTGTCCTCAAGCGCCGGACGGGCTGGATTGGGCCGGCCTTCGGCCGAGTTGTCCTCAAACGCCGGACGGGCTGGAGAGGAGTTGGGCTTGGGTGCCGGAGGTGCTGGGTGGGTTGGGCTCAAGTGCCGGAGGTGCTGGATGGGTTGGGCTTGGGGGTTGGGGTGGTTTGGGGGGTGAGGTTTTGGGGCCACTCGGCTGGTTCGAGTAGGTCTTCGCGTAGTAGGTCCTTGGGGGCGGTGCTGAGGTCGCGTCGGGCTAGTGAGCGCACCACCAGGAGTACGGTCAGGCCGAGCAGGCACGCGGACACGGCGAGTACGACGAGTCCGTCCATGGCGCTCCTCCCTATCTGTACCTATAGGGCAGTTGCCCTCCATGGTCCCGTGCGAAGCCGACAATGTGAACCCGACGCGAGGTGAACAGCGGGCATCGCGCGGTCATCGCGCCTCCGGGGGGTCGGTATCGGCCATGAGCTGCCGCTGGCGTTCGGTGCCGGTGTCGAAGTACGCGTCGAGGTACTCGGTCGGCTCCAGCGGGCTGTCGCGCGCGAGCGAGAACACCTCCGTGCCGTGCTCGACCTGGCCGTCGAACAGCCGGAACGCCTGCGCGAGCCCGAGGTACTCGGCGTCGCTCACGTCCCTGGCGTACTCCACGGCGTCGGCCTCCGCGAGCGCGATGGCCTCGGCGAAGCTGCCCGCCCGCCACAACGTGATGCGTTCCTCGTAGATGTCGGGCTGATGGCGGAAGAGGCAGCGGACGGAGTGCCAGGCATGGTGCTCGGTACGCGCCGGGGCGTCAGACGATTCGGTCACGCGGCCGAGTGTGCCGGCGCCCGGCGGGATAGTCCTGACGGAATCCCCTGCGACCCACGGTGCGCCGTACCGGGTCAGGCGATCCACACCAGGTTGATCACGCTCACCATCACCCGGTTCTCCTGGACGATGTAGGTCGCGAACCCGTGTGCGGCGAAGGCGGCTTCGAGGGTGTCCCTGAGGCCGCCGCTCATCCGCGCGCCCGCGTTCCACGGGTCGGCGCGCAGCCGCCGCTCCAGTTCGGACCAGGCTCGGCGGGCGGCCGTCGGGAGCGTGCGACGGATCGCCTCCGCCTCGATGTGGTACTCGACGCCATAGTTCACCGTTTCGCCCGCAGCAACCGGTGGACCTGCGCCGGAACGACCCCCGACAGATCACCCTCGCGGATCCGTCGGGCGCGTTCGAGCACCGCCTCGTAGTCGCCGTTGCGGTGGTGCACGAGCCGGCGCTGCCACGGGGCCAGCACATCGGCGAGCCGGGCCAGATCCCCGGCGTCACGCGCGTGGTCGAGCGCCCGGCGGTACTCGTCCTCGAACTCCTCCCGTACCCCGTCCGGGAGTTCGGCCCGAAGCTGCCCCGGCGTGGGCCACAGCGCGCCACCGGTGTGGATCGTGACATCCGGGGCGAGCGGGTCGTGCGGTGCGGTCATGTCCCAAGCGTCGCACCGCGCGCCGATCATGCCGCCTCGGCGCGCCCGTGGCACCGCCGCCGGCCAATAATCGATGTCCTCGGACAGCCCCCGCACCCTAGGCTTCGAGACGTAACGCACCTCCCGGTGCGCGGACGAACGGCTACTTCTTCAAATGAAGGTGGGACGTGTGCCCACTTCGCCGTCCGTCATCTTTTTCTCGGGAGGACCAACGTCGGGGTGCCCGGTGCGCAGGCCGGGATTTCTTCCACTGATAATGGGGCGGTCCCGGGTTCGAGTCCCGGTCGCCGGTTCGCCGGCGGTAGCTCAGATGGCAGAGCACCTACGAACGCCCAGCCGCTTTGATCTCGGGCACCCCGACGTTGCCACCTCCCCCATTCCACGGGGGATTCCATGTCTCGATTCAACGGACGCCGGGCCCGTGCGGCCGGCACCTCGCCCGTCCGCACCACCGGTGCGAAGGTCGACAACCACCAGGGCGGCACCGGCTACCGCCGCGATGCGCGCAGTGAACTGTTCCTGCTCGCCGTCGCCAACTTCGTCGGCACCGACACGTTCTACGAGAACGGCGGCGCGCGCGACGACCGCTTCACCCAGCTCGTCCAGGAACTCGCCGTCTACGACGCCGAATGGCTCCTCGGCCTGCTCACCTGGCTGCGCCGGGACGCGAACATGCGCACCGCCGCGATCGTCGGCGCCGCCGAAATGACGCGCGCGCGCCTGGAGTTCGGCCTGCCCGGGCTGTCCCGGCAGGCCGTCGACGCGGTGCTGCGCCGGGCCGACGAGCCCGGCGAGCTGCTCGGCTACTGGACCTCGCGCTACGGCCGCAACATCCCCAAGCCGATCAAGCGCGGCGTCGAGGACGCGGTGCGCCGGCTGTACAACGCGCACGCGCTGCTCAAGTACGACACCGCGACCAAGGGCTACCGCTTCGGCGACGTCCTCAACCTGACCCACCCGCGTCCCGCGGCCGACAAGCCGTGGCAGGGCGCCCTGTTCGGCTACGCGCTCGACCGCCGGCACCACCCCGACACCGCGACGCCGCCCGCGTCCGACCGGGTGTTGACCGCGCGCGCCGAGCTGATGGCCGTACCGCCCGCCGAGCGCGCGGCGCTGCTGCGCGAGCCCGACGCGGGTGAGCGACTGCGCGCCGCCGGGATCACGTGGGAGGCGCTGGCCGGCTGGCTCCAGGGCCCGATGGACGCCGCGGCGTGGTCGGCGGTGATCCCGTCGATGGGGTACATGGCGCTGCTGCGCAACCTGCGCAACTTCGACGAGGCGGGCGTGGACGACGAGCTCGCGGCGCAGGTCGCGGCCCGGCTCGCCGACCGCGACGAGGTGCTGCGCGCCAGGCAGTTGCCGTTCCGGTTCCTGTCGGCCCACCGCGCCGCGCCGTCGCTGCGCTGGTCGTACCCGCTGGAGCGGGCACTGGGCCACGCGCTCGCGAACGTGCCGGAACTGCCCGGGCGCACGCTGATCCTGGTGGACACCAGCTCCAGCATGGACGCCGGCTTCTCCCGGGACGGAACGCTGATGCGCTGGGACGCGGCGGCGCTGTTCGGGATCGCGCTCGGCGAGCGGTGCGCGTACGCCGACGTCGTGTCGTTCTCCAGCGCGCAGATGTACTGGAACGACAAGCCCGGCGCGCGGACCAAGGCATTCCCGCTGCGCCCGGGCGAGTCGGTGCTGCGTTCGCTCGAACGGTGGAAGCAGGACGGCTACTTCCTCGGCGGCGGCACGGACACCGCGAAGGCGCTGCGGAAGGAGTTCAAGGCGCACGACCGGGTGGTGATCGTGACCGACGAGCAGAGCTCGCACGACGCGAAGGAGATCACCACGTCGATCCCGGCCGACACGCCGCTGTACACGTGGAACCTCGCGGGCTACGCCACCGGGCACACCCCGTCCGGCGTGCCCGACCGGCACACGTTCGGTGGGCTGACCGACGCGGCGTTCGCGATGGTCCCGCTGATCGAGGCGGGCCGCGACGCGCGCTGGCCGTGGGAGCAGGCCGCCGTACCGGCGACCTGACCTCGCGGGACGCGTGGGGCGTTCACGGCGACAACTTGCGATACGCCAACCGCAGTGCCTCCAGCTCGTCACGGGGGAACGGGCGCTTCCAGTCCGCGAACCAGCCGTCCTCGCCGAGGTCGGCGGCCACCCGGTCGAACCCGCGCAGCACACTCCGCGCGAGGACCTCGATCGGGTGGCCGGCCTCCCACAGCACCGCGCCGGGGCGATTGCGCGCCGACGTGTCGGCGTACTCGACGATCCGGATGTCGACCGCCTCGCCGTCCGGGCTCAGGATCCACAGGTATCCGTTGGGTTCGGCCTCGAACATGACCTTGCGGTCGCCGGGTTCGCCGAGCGCGATCCGGGTCACGGCGGTGATCAGTTCCTCGGGCGCGTTCGTGATGTAGGAGACGATCAACTGCGCCTCGGCGACCGCGTCGGCGATGGTGCAGTCGGCCCAGCCCGAACCCGAAAGGGTCCACGTGAACGACAGCGATGCCTTCATTCCGGACATGTTGCCGGCCGCCCTAGGATCACCGCATGGAACGGACGAATCTGACCCGTCCCGGCGGTGAATGGGACGCGCTGCGCCTGGTCGTACCGGCCACCGCGCGGCCGTCGCTGCGGATGCTGACGGCGAAGGGGCGCAGGCTCGTCCTGGTGGACGGGTCGACCTCGGCGGCCGAATCGGCCGGGCGGGCCGAGCCGACAAAGGCGTCCGAATCGGCCGAGACGCCGGTCCTCTTCGCCGAGGTCGAGCTCGGCTGGTGGGGCGTCGACTACCACTGCACCGGCCGGCACCGCTCGCCGCTGGGGCCGATCCGGGCCGCCGAGGCCCGGGCGCTCGGCACCGCGAAGGCACCCGACTGGTACGCGCGTTGGGCGCACCGGATGGCCGACGCGCTCGCGCTCCGCGGCCCGCTGTACGGCGGCGCGTGGGTGCTGTCGCGGGACATGGACCGGACCCGGTTGACCTTCCCGGCCTTCGTCGAACCCGAGTTGCCCGCGCACCCGACCGGCTACCTCGACTACGGCTCGCGGTTCGCCGGCGAGTGGGAGATCCTGCCGCTGCGCCCGCTCTCGCCGGCCGACGCCGGCCGGGTCAAGGCGTACCGCAAGCAGGTCCGGGACGAGACCCTGCCGCCCGTCCTGCTGTGGTGGGTGGGCATGTTGGCGACGCACGTCGTGCTCGACGGCCACGACCGGCTCGCCGCGTCGATCGCCGAGCGCCGGGTGCCGCCGCTCCTCGCGCTGTCCCGTCCGACCGCGCACGACGCCCATGCGGTCGGCCCCGTGCGCGGGTACGAACAGCGGATGGCCGCGCTCGAACACGTCCCCGAATCGGCCGCGGGCAACCTGGTCCAGGGCGCGGGCCGGCAGCTCGCCCGGGACCTGCACGGCCTGCGGGCCGGCTACGGCCTCACCCGCGCCTGGCTGCTCAAGGGCGGCGTCCCCGAGTGGCAACGCCGCGTGGACCTGTACGCCCCCGACTGGGAGCGCTGACCGGCGCACGGTCGGCGCACGGCCCGGCCTACGGAGGCTTGGGCGACTCAGCTCGCGGTGACCTCGATCGTCGACCCCGGCGGCACGGTACTGCCGGCAATGGGCTTCTGCGTACGGATCAGCACCGGGTCCTTCGAACCGCTGGTGAGGGTCTGCCCGTCGATGCGGAGCATGGTCAGACCGTCGGCTTGGAGGGTGCTTTCGGCCTTTTGGACCGTCTGGCCCACCACGTTCGGTACGACCTTCCCGGCCGGCGGCCGCCCCGTCGAGACCACCACCTGCACGGTCGAATCGGGCTCGACCTCGGTACCGGCGGGCGTGCTCGTCACCACCGGCGCGGATGCCGTCGGCCCCGCGCCCGCCGGGCCGTCGTCGTCCCCGTTCGCGACGACCGCGCCCAGCGCGACCGCGAGCACCGCCACCGTCACCACGGCCGCCGACGCGAGCCAGCCGCGCCCGCGGCGCGGTCCGCGCGCCGACGAGCGGTCGCCCGAGTCGCGGTCCAGGTCGGCGCGGATCCGCACGTCCAGCACCGCCGCCGCGCCCACCCGCCGGTCCCGGGCCGCCTCGACCCGCACCGCCGCGTGGTACAGCCCCGGCAGCGAGCCGGGGAGCGCGAACCCGCCCGCCTCGGCGAGCCGGCCGGCCGTGTCGAGGTCGCGCGGCACCCGATAGCGGACCCGCCACACCGCCTCCGCGCCGGCCGCGATCGGCGCCCCCGGGTCGGGCACCTCCACCGTCACCCGGTCCTCGTCGAACACGAACGCCGCGAACCGCTCGGCGCAGCGCCCCTGGTTGCGCACCCGCAACAGCGCCTCGACCACATCCCCGGGGTCGGCATCGACCCGCGCCCGCTCGAATCCGACCTGCACGGCGATTGTGGGATCGCCCACCCGCTGCCCGGCGAGGTCGGCCCCGCACAGCGGCCCCTCGCAGTATCCGTGCCGCTCGTCGACGACCGGCGTCCCACACAGTCGGCAGTGACCCGTCACACTCATCGCAGCCCCCGGAAGTCGATGCCTCCTTTCTTGGGACGGCGAACGGCCGGCCCCCGTTCCGCATACGTCCGCATATAAGGGAAGCCCCTCGAACCCCGCATTCCCCCTCTCTTCCCCCTTACCGCAACCTGCACTAACGTGCCGCCACGCCGGCCCCAACCCCGGCACGCCAGTCCCACCCCCGGCACGCCAGTCCCACCCCCGGCACGCCGAGCCGAATCCCGGAACGGCGAGCCGAATTCGGGAACGCCGGGCGAACTCCAGCCCGTCCGGCGTTTGAGGACAAGCGGGCCGCAGGCCGCCACACCCGCCAACCAAGCCCGTCCGGCGCTTGAGGACACCAACACAACGGGGCCGACCACCACACCCAGACCCAGCACGCGCAGCAAGGCACAACGGAGGTTTGCCCCCATGGCATCGACGCTCACGGGCGCGAAGATCGTCGTCACCGGCGCGACCGGACAGGTCGCGGAACCGGTGGCCAGGATCCTCGCGCGGGACAACGACGTGTACGGCGCGGCCCGCTTCCACGACGACGAGGCCCGCGCGCGCCTGGAGGCGGCCGGCGTCACATGCGTGAAGATCGACCTCGCCTCGGGCGACGTCGCGGCGCTGCCGGCCGACGCCGACTACGTGGTCAACTTCGCGGTCGCCAAGAACGGCGACTGGAACGTCGACCTGGACGCGAACGCGGGCGGCGTACTGTCCCTGATGGAGCATCACCAAAACGCCCGGGCGTTCCTGCACTGCTCCTCCACCGCCGTCTACCAGCCCGCCGGCCACAAGGAGCTGACCGAGGACGCCGCGCTGGGCGACAACCACGGCGTGTGGTCGTTCCTGGAGACGTACAGCATCTGCAAGATCGCGGCCGAGGGCGCCGCCCGCTGGGGTGCGCGCCGGTTCGCCGTGCCGACCACGATCGCGCGCCTGTCGGTGCCCTACGGCGACAACGGCGGGTGGCCCGGCATCCACATGGAGATGATGCTCGGCGGCGCGCCGATCGACGTGCACACGAACGCGCCGAGCATCTACCACCCCATCCACGTGGACGACATCGCCGGCACGCTGCCCGCGCTGTTCGCGGCGGCCACGCCCGAGGTCACCACCGTCAACTGGGGCGGCAGCGACGCCGTGAGCATCGAGGAGTGGTGCACCTACATTGCCGAACTCACCGGCGCCACGCCCGAGTTCAACCAGACCGACGGCACGATCGACTCGGTCACCCTGGACCTGACCCGGATGCACGCGATCACCGGCCGCACCACCGTGCACTGGAAGGACGGCATGCGCCGGATGGTCGAGGCGCTGCACCCGGAACTGCTCGAGTAGCGCTCCGGATCGGCCCGCCCGGCTCAGCCCGGGAAGGCGTGCTCGGTGACGGGCCCCAGTACCTCGAAGCCCAGCTTCCGGTACACGGGCTCGCCCGCCGCCGACGCCTGGAGCACCGCGACGGCGTGGCCCGCGTCGACCGCCGTGTCGAGCGCGGCGCGGGTCAGGGCCGCGCCGTAGCCGCGTTGGCGGTGCGTCGCGAGCGTGGCGATGTTGTACACGCCCGCGACGCCGGCGTGGAGGAACACCTCGGCCGTGGCCACCGGTCGGGTGCCCTCGTACCCGACCAGGTAGCGCGCGGCCGAGTCGAGCGCCGCCTCGGCGGTCAGGTCGACGAACCGCACGACGTCGGAGGCGGACGACTTCCACAGCGTCGACAGCACGGCCGCGAAGTCGAGCAACCGCGCACGGGTGCGCACCGGTTCGATCCGCAGCCCGGCGGGCGTCGCGGGGGCCGGCCCGGTGGGCTCCCACCGCGCCCACATCGCCGCCTCGGTCTCGTTGACCCGCAGGCCGTGGGCCACGAGCCGCTCGGCCAGGTCGGTGGGCCGCGAGCCCTGGGTGACCCACCACGAGAACGGCCGGCCGGTCGCCGCGACCCGCTCGATCGTCCGCCGCACGGCCGGCTCGACCGTGTCGGCGTTCAGCCGCGCGCCCGCGACGATGTTGTACGAGTCGTGGGCGAGGCCGCTGTCGGCGACGAGTACGCCGTCGTCCTCGTACACGCGCATTCCCGGGGCAACCCGGTGCAGGTGGCAGGCGTGTTCGGCGAGGTTGCGGTCCATGGCTTCGATCGGTGCGCGCACATGATCATTGTCGCCGCGCACGGCCCGACGGGCCGACTCATTCGCCGCCGACCCGGGCGCGATCCGTCACTCGACGCCGAACACGTGCACCACGTGCGGGGTGTCCGCGAGCGTGTGCGGCGCGAACGCGTGGCAGGCCCATACATGCACCCAGGCGTTTCCGGTGCGAGGTCGCTCGGACGGTGCGGTGCGGCGGGTTCGGGGGCGTCGGGATGCCGCTCGGGTGCTTGTCCTATCGTCGGGAATCCGGCCGTCACAGCACCGGCGGACCGCGACGGGAGAATGCGAAGCATGAACGAACACGAAGGTCTGGCGGAGCGATTCGAGGAGAACCGCACGCACCTGCGGGCAGTGGCCTACCGGATGCTCGGCTCGGTCAGCGAGGCCGAGGACGCCGTCCAGGAAGCCTGGCTCCGGCTCGACCGCTCCGACATCAGCGACGTGCAGAACCTGGGCGGCTGGCTGACCACGGTCGTCGGGCGGGTCTGCCTGGACATGCTGCGTTCGCGGACCTCACGCCGTGAGGACGCGTTCGACGTGCACGTTCCCGACCCGATCGTCACCCGCGCCGACGGGACCGACCCCGAACACGAGGCGGAACTGACCGACTCGGTCGGCCTCGCGATGCTCGTGGTCCTGGACACGCTGCCGCCCGCCGAGCGGCTCGCCTTCGTGCTGCACGACATGTTCGCCGTGCCCTTCGACGACATCGCCCCGATCGTGGACCGGGCCCCGGCCGCGACCCGCCGGCTCGCCAGCCGGGCCCGTCGCCGGGTACAGGGCGGCGCCCCCGCGCCCGAGACCGATCCCACCCGGCGGCGGCGCGTCGTCGACGCGTTCATGGCGGCCTCGCGCGGCGGCGACTTCGAGGCGCTCCTCGCGGTGCTGGATCCCGACGTGCTGCTGCGCGTCGACGGCGGCGTGGCCGACATGTCCAAGCTGATCCGCGGCGCGGTGGCGGTGGCCCAGCAGGCCCTGACCTTCGCCCGGTTCGCCGAATTCGGCCGGGTCGTGCTCGTCAACGGCGCGGCCGGCCTGATGACCGTCCCCGACGGCCGACCGCTGTCGCTGATGGACTTCACCGTCACCGACGGCAGGATCACCGAGATCAATCTGCTCGCCGACCCCGAGCGACTGGATCGCATCGACCTGAAGAGCCTCGACATCATCTGAGTCCGACCGGCTCGCTCGGCCCCGACGCCGCCACACGGCGGCGTCGGGCCTGCCCGCCGGCGCCGGGCGTGGATCTCCCGGGTCAGCGCAGGCCGAGGAAGCCCGGTGTCGGGTTGCCCGGATGGGCGTGGAACTCGGTGTGCAGACCCAGGAGTTCCTTCATCGGGACCGGACGCCTGCTGGTGGCGGCGAGGTCCTCGCGAGCTTCCTTGGACCACAGGTGGGGGAAGACGGACAGGCCCTCGGACGGGCGCAGCCGCGCGGTCTCGGTCTGCCAGTCGGGCCAGCGCAGGTCCGCGTAGAACTGGTCGGTGCCGCCGGACAGCAGCCAGGACAGCCACGCGCCGTGGCCGACGTCGAGGGGCTCCCAGGCCATCGTGTCCGGAGCGAAGTACGTCATCCCGCCGGGGTTGCCCGGGCGGTGCGCCGCGGCCGGGTCCGGGCCGTTGATCGCGAACACGCCGCCGAGGACGTCGTCGGCGACGATCAGCGCCGGTGCCGACCCGGGGAAGGCGTTGACCTCGGCCAGGCCGGGGAGGCCGCTTCCGGGTACGGCCGCGCCGCCGAAAACGCGCAGCCAGCCGTGGTCGATCAGCAGGCCGCCCGCGTGCAGGGCGATCGCCCCGAGGTACGAGCGCGTCGTGACCTGGAGATGCAGCAGACACGCCCGGCCACGCTCGTTGTCGGCGGGGAGCAGGTCGATCGTCATCGGGCTGCCGGTCACCTCCGCGAGGATCATCGGCCAGGCGGAGTCGTCGAGGTTGATCAGTTCGTCCAGGGAGCGCACGCGGACATGATGGCAGGGGGCGGCCCACCGGGAAATTCGGGTGCGATCGCGCAGGCCGGCCGCTTCGTACGAACTCGACCGTGCGGACGGCGCGTACGCCGCGGTCGAGCGCGCGATCCGGGCCGGCCTGGGCGAGCGCCGCACGCGGTAGACCGGGCCTGCCGCGTCAGCACACGCAGAACTCGTTGCCCTCCGGGTCGGCCATGACGACCGCGTAGTGGTCGACGCCCGGTTCGGACAGGACGCGCAGCGTGGTCGCGCCGGCCTTGAGGAGGCGTTCGACCGCGAGGTCGGTGCGCTCCTTGCGGACCTCCAGCTCGAAGGCCCGGCCGCCGCTCGCCATCAGGTCGAGATGGAGGCGGTTCTTGATGGTCTTCGCCTCCGGCACCTGCTGGAACCAGATGCGCGGGCCGTGCCCGGTCGGGTCGACGATCCGGTCGGAACCGTCGCCCTCGCCGAGTTCCTCGTCCGAGATGCCCTTGCTGTGCCAGTACTTCCGCCACGTGTCGAAGCCGTCCGGCGGCGGCTGGACCTCGTATCCCAGGGCCGGTGCCCAGAAGGCCACGAGCCGAGCGGGATCCCGACAGTCGATCGTCAGCTGAAAATTCGAACCCATCCCACCGATCCTGCCGCACAGCACCGACAACGGCCGCGCGGGCGGGCGTGGACGCGCGGGCCGGCTTGGACGCGCGGGCCATGGGGTGCGGGGGCGAGGGCTCGACGAGTGCCGAGGAGGGCCGGGCGCGGGAGGGGAACGGAGCGGGTGAGGCGCGAGCCGCGGGTGGGGCATGTGGGGCGTGTGGTGCGTGGGGGGTGGTGTCAGTGGGAGGGGTCCTTGGCGCCTGGGGTGACGAGGCCGCTTTCGTAGGCGAAGACGACCGCCTGGGCGCGGTCTCGTAGGTCCAGCTTGTCCAGGATTCGGCTTACGTGGGTCTTGACGGTTTGCTCGGCCAGGACCAGGTGCGCGGCGATCTCGCCGTTGGAGCGGCCCTCGGCGATCAGGCCCAGGACCTCGGTCTCGCGTGGTGTCAGCGCACCCAGGCGGGTCGCGCTCGGGCGGGTGATCGGGCGGTTGCGGGCGAAGTCCTCGATCAGTCGGCGGGTGATCGACGGGGCGATCAGCGCGTCGCCGGCCGCGACGATCCGGACGGCGGCGATCAGGTCGGCGGGGGAGGCGTCCTTGAGCAGGAAGCCGCTCGCGCCCGCGCGCAGCGCCTCGTACACGTAGTCGTCGATGTCGAAGGTGGTCAGCATCAGCACGCGCGGCACGGTCTCGAATCCCGTGGTGTCGCCGAGGAGTTCGCGGGTGGCGGCCAGGCCGTCCAGGATCGGCATCCGGACGTCCATCAGGACGACGTCGGGGCGCAGCTCGCGGCACAACCGGACGGCTTCGCGCCCGTCGGCCGCCTCGCCGACCACCTCGAGGTCGGGCTGGGCCGCCAGCAGCGCGGAGAAGCCGGCGCGGATCATGGCCTGGTCGTCGGCGATCAATACGGTGGTCATGTCGCTCCCGGGGTCGGTGCGGCCGGCGAGGCGTCGGCCGGCGGCGGTACCGGAAGCATGGCAGCGACCCGGAAGCCGCCGTCGGGCAGCGCGCCGGTGGTCAATTCGCCGTCGAGCATCGCGACCCGCTCGCGCATGCCGATCAGACCCTGGCCGGTGCTTGTGACCGCGTCGGGGTCCCGCGCCTCGACCGGCGCCCCCACCGGCTCGGGCGCGGAGTTCACCACGCTGATCCGCAACGCCCTCGCGTCCCCCGCCACGGTCACCCGGACGGTCGCGCCCGGCGCGTGCCGGACCACGTTGCTCAGCGATTCCTGGACCAGCCGGTACGCGGACAGCTGGACCCCCACCGGGACCAGGTCCGGCGTGGGCACCGCGTCCGCGACCGACAGATGCGCGTCGAGTCCGGCCCGGTGTGCGGCCTCGATCAGGGTGGGCAGTTCGGCCAGACCGGGCTGCGGACTGTGCTCGGCGCCCGCGTCCCCGTCCGCGTCGGCGCCCGCGTCGTGGCGCAGCACATGCAGCAGGCGGCGCATCTCGGTGAGCGAACGGCGCGCCTCGGCGGCGATCGAGCCGAACTCGTCCACGGCCGCCGGCGGCAGCTCGGCGATCCGGTAGGGCGCGCTGTCGGCCTGCACGGTGATCACCGACATGTGGTGGGCCACCACGTCGTGCAGCTCGCGCGCGATCCTGGCGCGCTCCTCCAGCAGGGTGCGGCGGGCGTGTTCGGCCTGGCTGACCTCCTCGACCAGGACCAGCCTGCGCTGCGCGTCGCCCCGGCCGGCGATCGCCTCCGCGGTGAGCGGGGCCAGCGTGGCCAACACCGTCATCGGCAGCAGCTCGCCCGGCTCGATCGGGCTCCGGGTGAGCAGCAGGCCCACTCCCGCCGCCAACAGGCTCAGCCACAGCACGACCAACACCCGACGCGGCGCCCGCAACGCGACCACGACCAGGACGATCACGATCGACAACACCGAGGTCACCGCCCACGGCCACGGCTCGCCGGAGGACGCCGGATGGGTCGGCGCCGCGGTCGCGATCGCGGCGCCGAGGGCCAGCCACCACGCCGGCAGCGGCCGGTACAGGCACAGCAGCACCGGGACCGCCCGGGCGATGCCGGCCGCCAGCGCGCCGGGCGCGCCCACGTCGTAGTGCTGGTAGAGATCGAACCATCCGGTGACGCCCACGAACAGTGCCAGCAGGGACAGCACCCAGTGCGTCCGGCGCGTGTGCGGGAGAGGAGCCACCGCGGTGGGCGACAACGCCTCGCGCATCGCGGTCAGGACCGCTGCCGATCGATCGATCTTCACGGTTGGTGATGGTATGCCCGGCCGCATCGGTCGGTCGGGGTGGACCAGGGTGGTGTTCATGGCGGCATCCGAGGTCGGGGTGCGTGGCGGCGATCGCTGCTCGGTCGCGGTGTCGAGGCGTTGTCGGTGTCGGTGTCGGTGTCGGTGTCGGTGCGACCGTCAGGCCGTGCCGCCGAGTACCCGGCGGGTCAGCCCGGCCTGCGCGTTCGTGAGCACCTTGACCAGGCACAGGCACACCGCGAAGAACGCGAGCCCGCCGAGCGCGTGCACGGCCCACACACCGCCCAGGGTCGGCCCGCCCCACGCCTGGTGGTAGTCGGAGTCGCCGTACCAGACCGGGTAGGTCAGGTTGCGGATCGTGTTGCCGTACGCGTACCCGGTCAGGATCAGCGTCGGCACGCCCAACGCGCCGTTGAGCACGCCGTGGGCGAGCACCCGGGCGGCGCCGGGCGTACGAGCCGCCGCACCCGCCGCGGAACTCGCACCGGCCGCGTAGCTCGCACCGGTCGAGCCCGGGTCCAGGAACCGCCGCGCCGCCGCGAACTGGAGCCGCGCCGCCCGCGCCGACCCGCCGCCGAGCACCAGGCCGATGCTCGCGAGGCCGAGCGGCAGCGCGATCACCGCGTACGCAGACCGGCGCCATGCCTCGCGTGCCGAGACCGGCACGAACGCGGGCGGGGTCCGGCGGGTCCGGAGGGTCCGGAGGGTCCCACGAGTCCGAACGGAGTGCGAAGCGGTGAGTGTCATGGCGGGTCCTCGGGGGTGCGTGCTGCCGACGGCGGTCCCGACCCGCGGACCGCCCGGCGTCGTGTCGGCGCCGGGTTCACAAGCTATGAGTCGGCCCCGCCCCGAGGCATCACACCGTGGCGCCAACTCCGCGGTGATACCCCGGTAGGGGGTCGCGCAGCCGCCCCGCCCCACTCACCCCGGCCGACTCACCCCGCCGCCACCCCCGACAGGTCGATGGGCTCGCCCGGGGTGAGCCGGGCGGCGCCGAGATGGTCGGCGGTCTCGGTGTTGGCCTTGGCGAACTGGCGCGGCTCGATCTCGAAGGTCGCACTGCCGAAACAGCCGGCGGCGGCCGACACCGGGTCCGGGTGCGGATTGCGGTACAGCCGCTCGGCCAGGTCGCGCAGCTTCAACATGGCCGGGATCGCCAGCGCCATCGCCCGCGGCGTGCCGGTGAACGCGGCCTCCAGGTAGGTGAGCATCCGGGCGTAGCAGGCGTTGAACGCGACCGCGTGCCGATACACCGAGGTGTCCCGGTGGCCGGCGAACGACGCGACGCTCGCGTTCGGGTCGATCCGGTACGCGTCGTGCCACGTCACGTCCACGGGTGGCCCGCTCGGCGGCTGATCCGGGGAGTCGTGCGGGCCGTACGCGCGGCCGGTCAGGATCTCGTTGAAGCGGAAGTAGTGCGCGGTCTGTCGCTGTTCGCCGAACAGCAGGTCGTCGCTGTCCCAGATCGACTCGCTGACCCCCTCGCCCTGTTCGGTGACCACCCGGAACGCCTTCAGGGCCGACGCGCGGTCGGTCACCGCGAACACCTCGCCGCCCGAGTTGTAGAAGTCCTCCGGGCCGACCTGCCGATGGCGGGGCCCGCTGAACACCGCGTCGTGGCCGTGCTTGTCGAGCAACTCGAGCAGACCCTGGCGCAGATGGCCGTAGAACTGCCCGATCGAGGTCCAGCCACCCGTCACGACGGTGCTGCCCGGGGCCGGGTCGCCCGCGACGTACTGCGGGCGCTCGATCGCCAGGAACGTGCGCAGCGCGTCCGGCGAGAAGTGCCGGAGCGGGATCTCCAGGTCGAGCGCGCTGTAGGGCAGCCGGGTCGGGTAGCTCCGGACGAAGTCCGGATGCGCGACCCGCGGCGTGCCGCCGACCGCGTTCAACAGGTTCGCCACCAGCGTCAGATGCAGCATCTCCTCCAGCACGATGCTGCGGATCGCGTACAAAGCGGCCTGGTTCGTGCCCGCCCGGATCGTGTACATCGCCGTCAGGTACGGCGGGATCGTCAGGTGCTCCACCTCCAAGGCGCCCTGGAGGTAGAGCCGGAGCTCGTCGAGCGTCTCGGGGACCTTGAAGGCCAGCTCCCGGTCCCCGACCACCTCGCCGGCCCCGCCGCCCTCGGTCGTGCCCTCGGTGGTGTCCGTGCTCACGACTGCGCCTCCCGGGTGTGGTCGATGGTGTGCGCGGCGCGCTGCTCGGGGGTGGGGCCCACCGCGTCGCGCGGGATCGGAACCGCGAGTTCCGCGTCGCGGACGGATCGACGGGGGCCGATGTTGACCGGTCGATGCAGCGCGACCAGGTCGCGATGGACCGCCTCTGCGCTGCGCAGCGCGAGCGCGGCCATCGTCAGCGACGGGTTCGAGGTGCCGACCGAGGGCATGCTGCCGCAGCCCACCGCGTACAGGTTCCGGTGGTCCCAGCAGCGTTGGTACGAGTCGACCACCGACGTCGTGGGGTCGTCGCCCATCACGTGCGTGCCCGCGCCGTGCCCCGCGCCGTGGTAGGTGAAGTCGTCGTCGTGCCACCGGAAATGGCCCAGCGGCGCGACCCCGTCGTGCGGCGCGTGGTCGGTGTGGTCGTGGGCGCCGATGGCCTTGTAGATCTGCTTGGACACCGCCTTCGCCGCCCGCATGCCCTCCTTGACCGAGTCGGCGAGATCGTAGGTCAGGATCGGTCGCGGATTGCCCAGCGCGTCGCGCAGTCGAGGATCGATCCGGACCCGGTTGTCCGGGTCGGCGGGCTGCTCGATCGCGAACTGGAGTTGCAACTGACGACCGATCAGGTCACCGAGAGAGTTGCGCAGCACCGGGCCGAACAGCTGCTCGGGCCGAATCTCGCCGGCCGGGTCGCCACCGACCCCCAGCAGCGCGGCCACGTTGCTCATCGGGGCACCAGCGGACCAGCCCCAGCCCCAGTTGCCGATCTCGATCCGGAAGCCGGATCGCCTGCGCCGCGCGTCCCCGAGCCGGAAGGTCTCCCAGCCGGAGGTGTGCCCGGGCCCGCGGAACGGCCCGACCTGTCCGCCGAGCGGGTCGGTGCGTGCCGCGAGCGCCCAGGTGAGCATCGTGGGATGGTCCATCAGGTTGCGTCCGACCTGATCGCTCGAATTCGCGATTCCGGACGCGAGCAGCAACCGCGCGTTCTCGATCGCGTGCGCGGCGAGCACGACCACGTCGGCCTCGACCGTGTGCACCTGGCTCACCGGCGCGGCGGGATCGCCGTACCGGCGGTACTCGACCCCGCGCACGTCGCCGTTCGCGCCTTCGAGCACGCGCGTCACCACGCACCGGGTGGCCACCTCGACGCTCGCCGCGAACCGCGCCTGGGTGCGCAGCGGCGTCCACTTCGCCTGGACCGGGCAGATCGGCGTGCAACTGGAGTTGCCCACGCAGCGCTCGCCGTAGTTGGGCAACCCCACCGCGCCGTCCGGCCGGTAGCTCTTGCCCTGCTCGTACGCGGGGTTGGGGGTGCCGTTGCGGCCCTGCGGGACGGTGTTCACCTTGAGCACGAACTCGGCGTCGGCGACCGGGTCCTTGAGCTTGGTGCCGTCGAGTCGGCGGAAGACGGCGTCGATGTAGGTCGGCGGGATCGGGTGCATCGGGAACACGTAGCCGGGCCGCGTGGGGATCCCGAACGCGCGCATCTCGTCGGCGTCCCCGGCCACGCCGATCTCGCGCTCGGCCGCCGTGTAGTACGGCTCCAGGTCGGCGTAGTCGATCGGCCAGTCGCGCCCGTGGCCGTACCGGGTCGCGGTCGCGAAGTCGTCGGGGTGCATGCGCAGGCACACCCCCATCCAGTGCATCGCGGTGCCGCCGAGGGCGCGCAGATAGTCGGTGCCGTAGGGCAGTTCGCCGTCCTGGACGAGGTAGCCCTGGGCGCGGAAGCCCATCCCGTTCGGGGCCAGGTCGAGCACGTCGGGCGAGGGCGCCGCGGCGTTGCGGCGGTAGGCCGAGTTGGGCACCTTGGCGACGGCCCCGCGGAACGTGTCGACCGCGTCGAGGTAGCCCGCCCAGGTCTCGGCGCCGCCGTTGCCGGCTTCGAGCACCAGGACCTCCCAGCCGTGCTCGCCGAGTTCCTTCGCGAGCATGCTGCCGGCCCAGCCGCCGCCCACGACGACCACGTCGTAGCGGCGGGTCGCGGGTGTCCGGGTCATGTCGCACCTCCCGGCGCGTCGGGGGCGAGCGGGTCGGGGGCGAGGACGTCCGCCTCGGTGGGGTGACTCGACGGTTCGGCGAACCACGCCCACGACGGCCCCGGCAGGACGGTGCGGACATCCGTGGGCGGGACGCCGCGGGCGGCCTCGTCGCCGTCGATCTCGGCGAGGATCGCGTCGGTGCTCGGCAGCGGCGGGGGCGCCTGTGACCAGGTGCCGTGGCCCGGCGGTTTGGCGCCGCCGGGATGACCGTGGAACGTGCGCCACACCAGGCCCTCGGTGTACGCGGCGGGGGACACCACGAACTCGACGTTGGCGACCTGCCGGCGCAACGCGGCATGGGCCGCGGGCGCGAGTCGCGGCCACGCGCCGGTGTACCAGAGGTAGGTGATCGCGCGGGCGATCTCGACGTGCACGGGATCGGTCGACGCACCGGCGTTCCGGGCCGCCTTCCACGCGGCGTGGAAGACGTCGTACGGCTTCGGTCCGACCTGTTCCCGGGCCGTGGTCAGGTAGAGCTCGGCCATGCCCGTCGCGTACAGGTCGAAGCGCGGGAAGCCGGTCAGCCACACCCCGAGTTCGACGAACTCGCGGGCGCTCGGGGACAGTTCGATGGTGTCGGCGGTGTCGTCGAACGATTCGACCCGGGTCGTCGGCGTCGTTGCCGGTGTTCGTGAGCTCATGGCGGACCCCCTCCGTTGGCCTGAGCGAACTGCGTCGTCCGAGCCCCGGTCAGGTCGGGTCTCGAACGATCACCAACGTAGGCCGACGACCATCCACCAACCAGTCCCTTGCCGCCGGCCCGGGCCCGCTCGCAAGCACCCCGACACGCCGTCCCAGGTGCTCGAATGCGCTCGCGAGCGGGTTGCCGAGGGGAAACGCAACATCACCCGATCGACGGAACTATGTGTAGGGCGATGTGCGGGTTATGGCTGTCCGGCGAGCTGCATGGGCGCGCAGGCCCGGACCTCCGCCCCACCGGACAGAACCCGGCGTAGAGGCCGACCGCGTGGGCGCGCAGGCGCGGATCTCGGCTTCGAGCCGATCCGCGAACACCGGATGCGCGAGTTCGCGCAGGAAGGGCGCACCACGCTCCGGTCCCCACTCGGCCCACTGAGCCGACGGCCATCAGAAAGGGTGGATTGCCCGAATTGTTCGGATCTTGTGACGCCGAGATCCATGGTCACGAGTATCGCCGGCGGCCCGACGGAAGACGTCGGCCTCCCGAGATCGAGGCGGCAGCGGAAACTGGGACACGGGGTCCCGAAACATCTTCACCGCCCGCTCTCGCGAGCTCCAACGAAGTATCCGCGACCTGCGCACCGGGAGGCCGAACGAAACCGTAGCGGGAAGCGCGTCCTGTGACCAGGCAATTCAATCGCCGGCGGCGAGTATCGCCCCGGTCAGGAAGACGAGGACCGTGCCTCGGCGTCCTTCTTCGCGAAGTGCTCGCGCTCGCGACGGTCCGCGCGGAGGATGCCGCGGATCACGAACGTGAAGCCGATCGCGACCGCGATGAAGGGGGTGAGTTCGGCGAAGGCGCCGAGGGCTTCCAACACGATTACTCCCAGAGGTGGTGCGGCCGCCCGATGGCGGCACCGACACGACCGGCGCCGCGAAACCGTACGGCCCGCTCCGCCGTTCGTCGTCCGAGCGGCGGCACAACACTACCTCCCGCTCCGCCGTCAACAGCCGGCGACCACCACTACCCGGCCGGCGGGTGCTCCGGCGCCCGGTTCGGGCTTTCGGCTGCGCGACAGGGCGGGCTTCTGCTTCGGTCGGGTACGGCGGCGGTCGGACGAACGGTGGGGGCGAGTGATGTACGACGGGATCCAGGCGCGCGAGTTCACTGTCGCGCGCAACGCGCTCGGGGCGGCCATCGCCGCGTACAGCGCGCGCCTGGCCGTGGACCCCGATCCGGCCGTGGTGGCGGCCAAGCGGGAGTTGGCGCTCGCGCGGCGCGGGCTGGGCGTGCTGGATCGGGACGCCGTGCGCGCGGTACTGGCCGCGGGGCATCGGGCCTGGGCGCCGGGGGAGCCGGCGCACCCCGTCCGGGACCCCGCGCTGACCGGGCAACAGGTGCGCGACCTGTTCCGACGCGACATCCGGCCGCGGCTGGCCGGCCCGGCGCGGGATCGGCCCACCGTCGTGTTCATCGGCGGCCAGACCGCGGCCGGCAAGACCACGTGCCAGCAGGTCGTGCTGCGCGACCTCGGGCTGACCGACGTGGTCCCGATCGACGGTGACGACCTGCTCGACGACCACCCCGGGTACCGGGACGCGGCGCGGGCGGACGACCGGACGGCGGCCTCCCTGGTCGGCGCGCACACGTCGGCGTGGTGGACGATGACGGTCGAGCACCTGCGGGCGCACGACGTCGACGTCGTGGTCAGCGCCCCGCTGGGCCGGGCGCCGTGGTCGCTCGACCGCTTCCGCGACTTCCACGCGGCGGGCTACCGGGTCGAGCTGGTCCTGCTCGCGGTGCCGCCCGCGCAGAGCCTGCTGTCCCTGGTGGAGCGCTGGCACCGCGACCGGCAGCCCGAACGGCACGGATTCGGCCGCTGGGTCGCACCGACCACACACGACCGATTCCTGACCGGAATCCTGGAGACGGCAGACGCCGCCGACGCGAGCGACGCGGTCGACGCCATCCACGTAGCGCGCCGCGGCCGGGGGATCGTGTACGGCAACGACCGGGTCGGCAAGGCCCGTTCGACCCGCGAGGTGATCGAGACCGAACGCGCGCGCCCGTGGTCGGATGCCGAACGCGCCGACTTCACCGCCCTGACCACACACCTCACCGACAGCCACAACCTCGACGCCCGCCCCCTCCCACCCGACCTGATCCCGCTCCTGACCGACGCGATCGCCCGCGGCCGTGCTTGACTCGCCCCCGTGTCGCTGACCCTGATCGTCCTGTACACGCACCGCCTCGACGCGTGCCGCGAGTTCTACGCCTCGCTCGGCCTCACCCTCGTGCGCGAACGCCACGGAACCGGCCCCGAACACCACGCGGCGGTACTCCCCGACGGCACCGTCCTGGAGCTCTACCCGGCCCGCCCCGACCGCGTCACCGGCTACCTGCGCCTCGGCCTCGTCCTCACCAACCCGCCCCTACCACCCGGCGGACACATCCTCACCGACCCCGACGGCCGAACCCTCGACATCACCGTGCCCGGCCCCTGAGCGCGTCGCCACGCCCGCGCGCGGCTCGGTGTCGCGGCGCGGGGCTTCGGCGCGGTCGGGCGTTCCGGGCCGCCCGCCCGCCGCGACGAACCCACCGTGCCCGACCCAGAGCGCACGTGCCGCGTCAGCGTGGGCCCGCCGCCGCCTCGGTGAAGCGGCGGAGGTGTTCCGTGTGGGCGCCCCAACCGTCGCGGTGGGCGGCGGCGAGGTTGGGGGCGTCGGGGATGCGGTCCCAGCCGGTTTCGTGGACGTGCAGTCGGGTGCCGCGGGGGATCCTGGCGAGCTCGATCGTCACGGTCGTGGGCTCCGGCCAGTCGTCGTCGGCCCAGGTGAAGCGCAGCAGCCGGGCCGGGTCGAGGGCCTCGACGCGCCCCGTGGTCAGCCGGGCCTCGCCGTTCGCGCCGCTCCAGCGCTCCGAGAGCCGCCCGTTCACCCGCGCGTCCAGATCCAGATGGCTCCACCACATCGCACGCGTGTCCGGATCCACGAGGGCGTGCCAGACCGCCTCGGTGGGCGCGGCGATCACGACACTGACCTCGACGAGCGGTTCTCGGACCATGAATCAACCGTAGATCTCGCGAACCCCCACGTCAGCCCGCGAACGGTTCGCTGAAGGTCAAGACTGCGCCGTGCGCGCGCCCCGCGCGCCCTCTCCCCGACCGGGCCGAGGCACCGATGTCCCGCGCCGGCCTGAATGAATCGCCGACGCCACCCCCGGACGTCGGGACCCGATTCGCCGATTGGCGATCTCTCAGGATGGGGAACGCACAGCACAACACGCACTACTCCGAACAGCCTCACTCCGAACTGCCCACGTCGAACTGCCCACGTCGAACTGCCCAACGTCGAACTGCCCAACTTCGAACAGCCCAGTGCAGCGCCCCGCACACCGAAAGGACCCGCCCATGACCCACCCGCCGATCGCAGATCTGCGAAGCGCGTTCACCGCGGCCGCGAAACCCGGCAGCCACGACTGGCCCCGACTCGCCGACTTCACCGTCTTCGCCGCCGCCGGCCGCACCTGCGGGCGTGCCCCCCTCGTCGGCCTCCCCGGCTGGACCTGCGACGACGCCGCCCGCGTGCTGGCCCTGGCCGAACTGGCCGACCGCACGCCCGACGCGGACCTGTCCGCACACCTGCGCACCCTGTACTGGCGCGGCGACGCGCACGAACGCCGAGCCGTGCTGCGCGCGTTGCCCTACCTGTCCGTCCCCGAGCGCGACCCCGCCCTCGCGACCGCCCTCGTCGCCGACGCCCTCCGCACCGGCGATCCGCAGCTCGTCGCCGCCGCCCGCTTCGTGACCACCGTCCCCGAGCCGGGATAGGCGCCCCGGCGCGGCTCATCGGCCATCCGCGGTTTCGCCGGCGTTCACGGTCGCACCGGATAATGCGGTCGGTCCGCCGACTCCTGGAGTGCCGATGCCCGCCACCCTGCTGCCGCGCCGACTCGGGCTCGCCGACGCGATCCTGATCGGCCTCGGCGCGATGATCGGCGCGGGCGTGTTCGTCGCGTTCGCCCCGGCGGCGCGCGCCGCGGGGGAGTGGCTGCCCGCGGCGCTCGTGGTCGCGGCCGGGGTGGCGTACTGCAACGCGACGTCGTCGGCGCGGCTCGCGGCGCGATATCCGCAGGCGGGCGGCACCTACGTGTACGGGCGCGAGCGGCTCGGGGCGTTCTGGGGGTACCTGGCCGGTTGGGGCTTCGTGGTCGGCAAGACCGCGTCGTGCGCGGCGATGGCGCTCACCGTGGGGGCGTACGCCTGGCCCGCGCACGCGCGCTCCGTCGCGATGGTGGTGGTCGTCGCGCTGACGGTGCTGAACCGGTGGGGCGTACAGAAGGCCGCGTGGGTCAACCGCGTGATCGTGGCGGTGGTCCTGGCGGTGCTCGCGCTGGTCGTGGCGGTGTCGCTGACCCGTGATCGGAACCCGTTCGGCGGGGCGGAACCCGGCTCGGCGATCGGAGTCCGGGGCGTGCTCGAAGCGGCCGGACTGCTGTTCTTCGCGTTCGCCGGGTACGCCCGGATCACCACGCTGGGCGAGGAGGTACGCGACCCGGCCCGGACGATCCCGCGCGCCGTCCCGATCGCGCTCGCGATCACGCTGGCGGTGTACACGCTGGTCGGGTGGGCGCTGCTCGCGCGGCTCGGCCCGGCCGACCTCGCCGCGTCGTCGGCTCCGCTCGCCGACGCGGTACCGGACCTCGCGTGGGTGGTCCGGATCGGGGCCACCCTCGCCGCGGCCGGCGCGCTGCTCGCACTGATCCTGGGTGTGTCGCGGACCGTGCTGGCGATGGCCCGCGATCGGCACCTGCCCACCGTCCTGGCCGCGGTGCATCCGCGTCACGGCGTCCCACACCAGGCCGAACTCGCCGTCGGCGCGGTGGTCGTGGCCCTGGTCGCGGTCGCCGACCTGCGGGGCGTGATCGGCTTCTCGTCGTTCGCGGTGCTGACCTACTACGCGATCGCGAACGCGTCGGCCTGGACCCTGGGCCGACGCGTCGTACCGATCCTCGGCCTGATCGGCTGCGTGACCCTGGCGGTGTGCCTACCGATCGAGTCGGTCGCCGCGGGCGCGGCGGTCCTGGCCGTGGGCACCGTCGTGTACGCGGTACGCCGCCGATAGCCGATACCCCGCTGCCCCGCTGCCCCGGTGGGCCAGGGAGGTCACTTCGACGAGCGAAGCGAGGAGAGCGGCCGGAGGCCGCAAGCCTTTCCACAACGTCGCCGGCCCGGAACGAAGTGGAGGGACGGCGACGTGCGAGCGGAGCGCCACTTTTGTGGAGCGCGAGCGGAACAAAAGTGGCGCTCCGGGAGCCGGCGGCGAAGCCGCCTGAAAAAGAAGTCCCTCACCCGTCCGTGCCGGCCGCGGTCTCGCTCAAGGCCGCCGACCAACTCGCGCACAGATCCTCCGCCAAGTCGATCGGCAGCGCCGAGTCGACCACGGCGCTCACGTACATCCCGTCCTCGAACGTGGCCAGGAAGACCCCGAACGGGCGGCCGCGCGGGACCGCGCCGAACGGCACCGTGCCCACCGCCGGCGAGCCGCGGAACGCGTACGCGTGGCGCGGCCACCGCACGACGCCCGCGGCCAGATCGACGTGCCGCGGCGACAACGCGGCCCGAAATCCCCAGCGCACGGCGGCATCCGACAACGCCTCGCCGCTGATCGGCCCACCGAGTGTCGCGGCCGCCCGGGCCGCCTCGACCACGAGCGCCAGCCGCCGCGCGGGATCGGCCTCGTCGCAGGGCAGCCGCACCCGCCCCGGCCGCGCGTGATTGCCCGGCTCCGCGCCGCCGCCCACGGCGGACGGCATGAGCGCCCACACCGGCCGCACGCCGCGCCGCCACGGCACTCCCGGACAATCCCGAAGCGCGCCCGCGAGGGCGGCGAGGAACATGTCGTCCACCCCGGCCGACCGCGCCCGACCGGCCGCGCGCAGCCGCTCCGGATCCAGCTCCAGCCAGGCGATCCGCCGGGTACCGGTGAGCCCCGACGTCGTGAACGGCCGCCCGGACACCGGCGCGAAGCGCCGCGCGTAGGCCCGCAGGCCCGGCGCGACCGCCGGGGTCGGGGCGACGGCGGCGGCCTCGATCGGCTCGACCCCGAACAGCCGCCGGCCCACCTCGACCACCGAAGCGCCGTCGAGCAGCGCGTGGTGCGCCTTGAACACGAACGCCCATTCGTCGCGCGCGTATCCGTGCACGAGCCGGGCCTCCCACAGCGGCCGGTCCCGCGGCAGCCGATCCGCCATCGCGTCGTCGACCGCCGTGTCGAGACGCCCCTGAGCAACCGGATACAGGTGGACGTGCCGGGCCGGGTCCAGCGGGCCGCGGATCCGGCGCGTGCCGTCCGTGCGATACGCCAGCACCGGGACCCGCCACAGCCGCGCGGCCACCGCCTGCCGCAGATCCTCCACCGTCGGGGCCGGTCCGCGAAAGCGCAGCACGCCGCCGATCTCGACCGAATTGGCGTGGTTCGGCCGGTCGTAGTCCAGATACGCGGCCTCCAGCGCGGTGTGCCGCCGCGAACCGTGCCCCGGCCGCACACAGTCCACGAGGTAGTCGCGGTCCACGCCGATCGTCGAGCGCGGCTCGCCGAGCAGCGCCCGCACCCCCGAGTCGTCGTAGCCCCGACGGTGCGTCAGATACGGCAGGAAGGCCGCGTGCGCCTCCGCGAGCCGCTCGACCCCCGTCGGCTTCGCCGGCGCCTCGGGCACGAACCGCAGCCGCACCGGCAGGAATTCGGCGAGCACCTCGCGCACGACCTCGATCGGGACGTCGTGCGGATGCCGCACGTGGTAGGTGTCCACACCGCCCGAACCCGCGAGATCGGCGAGCCGCGTCATCACCTGCGCCGCCTCGTGCGCCGGCATGAAGTTGAGCCGACCGTCCGCCGCCGCGGTCAGCCGCAGCACCGGCCGCAGCCGGTTCGGCAACCGCGCGGCCCAGCCGAAGGCCGCGCAACCACTGGTCGCCTCGGCGCGTTCGACCATGTACCGCAAGGGATTTGCGGGCAGTCCGGGGACGTCGGAGACCAGCGTGGTCGGGCGCAGCACCATGACCGAGCGGCCCAGGCGCGCGGCCCACTCGCGCACGAGCACCTCCGCCTCGTACTTGGACCGCTCGTAGTCGTTCTCGAAACCCCCCGAATCGTCCGGGGGTTCCTCTTTCGCCGTGCCGTCGCGCCGAGAGCCGGCGACGTACGCCGTGCCGATGTGCAGCAGCCGCGGCCGGCGCCGACCCGCGGCCGCCAGTTCGAGCAGGTGCCGGGTGCCCTCGACGTTGGTCGCGCGCAGTTCCGCCAGGGTGGCGTCGGTCCGGGAGTTGCCCGCGCAGTGCCAGATCACGTCGATCGAATCGGCCAGCGCCGCGAAGTCGGCCTTGGCCAGGCCCAGTCGAGGTTGGGTCAGCTCGGTCTCGACGACCCGCAGCCGCTCGGGCAGTCGGCGGACCAGTTCGTCGGGGGCGGCGGTGACCTCCAGGAAGGCCCGGATCCGGTCGATCGCGCCGCGCGAGCCGGCGTGGGCCAGCACGGTGATCGTCCGGTGTCGGTCGAGCAGTTCGCGGAGCAGGTGGAGACCGAGAAATCCGGTGGCTCCGGTGACGGCGACGCGCATGGGTCAGCCAACTCCTTGCAGGTGTTGCTCGGTGGCCTGACGGGGCGTCACGTCGACGGCGTGGACGCGCGGCGATACCGGCCCGCCGGCGCGCCGCGCCGGGGCATGCGTGGTCAATGTCTTCCCTGGGACGAGTGGGTTTCGTCAGGACGCTAGTCGCCGAATGAGCGTCACCCTGACGGTATTGGGCCAACCGGTGTCGGCATCACCCGATCGGGTTTGTCATCGGGTTCGTGATCGGGATCGGAGCGGATTCACATACGGCGCGGCGACCCGCGTCCGGGTCGCGTTCGGGCCGTGCGGCCCGGTTCGGGCCGTATGGCCCGGCGAGTCACCGATTCTGCCTCGCCCGGCGGTCCGCCGCCCCCGAAAGAAGCTTTCTTGACTGTTTCGGCACGGCTGGACCGGCCGCTGGGGCTACGGTCGGGTCCGAGCCCGAACCGAGCCCGAGCCCGAGCCCCCGGGTCCGGGACCGGGGCCGGGACCGAATCCAAGGCGGGGAACCACCACCCTGCCCGTCGCTCGTCACGACCAAGGGGCCGACGCAGATGGACACATCCCAGGCCGGGGCCACGATGGCCGCGGTCGGAGCGATGGAGTACGGCAGCCATTGCTGCTTCGTCTCCGCCGACGAGGCGGTCACGCGCCTGGCCGTGCACAGCTACGTGCGGGACGGCCTGTTCGCCGAGGACCGGGTCATGTGCCTGCTCGGTCGCCGCGATCGGGCCTGGCTGATGAACACGCTGTCCGAGGGACCCACACCGCCGGCCCGGCACGAGGCCGACGGTTCGCTCGTGGTCGTCGACATCGGCCGAACCCCGCTGTGGGAGGGCGAGTTCTCGCCGGAGACGATGGCGGAGACCTTCTTCGGCGCCGTCGACCAGGCGCTCTCGGACGGCTACCAGGGCCTGCGGATCTGCGGCGACATGACGTGGGGCCGGGCCGGCGGGGTCGCCCACGCCGACCTGTGCGAGTTCGAGCGGCTCGCCGGCGGCGGTCTGCCGAGTCGACGCGCGATGGGCATCTGCCTGTACGATCCGCGCGAGTTCAGTTCGGTGCAGATCGACGAGCAGGAGCGCCTGCATCCGATCGTGGCGGGCACCGGCCGCGACCGGCCGCCCAGCCTCCAGGTCAGCGGCACGACCAGGGGTCTGCGGTTGATCGGCGAGGCGGACGTCGCGACCCGCGGCCTGCTCGACGACGCGCTGTACCGCGCGGCCGCCGCGCACACGGAACGCGACCTCGTCGTCGACCTGTCCGCCCTGGAGTTCGCCGATCTCAGCGCCATGGAATCCCTGTTCCGCGCGGCGACCGCGCTCGGCCCGGGCAGACGCCTGGTCCTGCGCGCCGCGGGGCCGGCCGTGCGCAAGGTCGTCGACCTGCTCGGATGGAGTGGGGCCGACGGTTTGATCGTGGACGAGGACCGACCGGCGGGGGAGGCGCAGTGACCGGCTCGAACCATGACCGCAACCGCGTCGGCGGCGGCCCGGTGGAGGTCCTGCCGTTCGGCGCGTCGGACCTGTGCCTGGTGCGCGCCGTCGTCCGCCGGCACGCCCGAACCGCCGGCCTCGCGGGCGATCGGCCCGACTGCCTGGTCCTGGCGGTGCACGAGATCGCCGCGTGCGCGGTCACGGCCGATTCGGAGCCGGCCGTGCTGCGCTGCGTGCCGCGGGTGGGCCGGGTCGTCTGCGAGATCCACGCCACGCGCGAGGACGGAACCTGTTTGCGCCGAAGGGCCTTTCCCCGGCTGACCGACAAGCACGAGACCCCGGGACGGGGCCTGTGGCTCGCCCGGGCGCTGTGCGACGAGGTCGAGATCGCCGAGGGCGACGACGGCGTCGTGGTGCGGATGACGATGACTCTCGTCATGCCGGTCCGGACCGCCCTCGCCGAGTCCCGCGGTCCGGAGCCGGATGGTGCCCGGCAGCCTTGAATCTCGGTTGGCCCCGGCACCGGGGTGTGACAGCGTCGGGCGCGATGACGGACGAACGAGTGATCAGGCAAGCCGTGGTCTCGGGCACCGCGGCGACCCCGGGGCCGGAGCGGACGGCGATCTTCGAGGCGGTGCGGGCTGACCGGGACGGGCCGCAGGCGCGATGGGTGCTCGACGTCGCGGCGGCGGGGCCGGTCGTGGGGCGGGTGCGCGCGCTCGAACTGGTGCACTCCCTCGCGGAGTTCGGCCGGACCTGGCCGGCGGCCGTCGATGTCGCGGCCGCGGCGCTCGACGACCCGGATCCGGTGGTGTGGCCGGCCGCGATGCGGTTGTTCGTGTACGTCGCGGACGTCGAGGCGGTCGCTGCCCGGCTGCCGGGCAGCGCCGACGCGGACACCCGGCTCGTCGGGGCCTACGCGCTGATCGCCGGCGGCGGCCGGTTCGCGGACGTGGCGACGATGTTGCTCGACGACCCCGACCCGGGCGTGCGGGTCATGGCCGCGCTCGCGCTGTTCGGCGACGATCCGCCGTGGCAGTGGCTGTGCGCGCTGAACGAGGCGATCCTCGACGCCCTCCCGGTGGCCGTGCACCGGGTGGGTCGCGACGGCGCACCGTGGGATCTGCCGGTGGGCCCAATCTGGGCTTGGCGGCTCGGATGGTACGACCACGAGGACGAATGCAACCGCGTCGTCCGGCTGTTGCTCGCCAACGACGACCGCGAGGTGCGCCGGGTCGGCGTGGACATGGCGACGGCCGCGATCCGGCTGTGGCGGACGGCCCCCACCGAGCTGCTGCCGGCGCTGCTGGCGAGCGCATGCGACACGGGCACCGACACCGATGGCGCGTTGCGGGCCGAGACCCTGTGCGCGCTGCGCCGCTCGGGCGAGCTGTGGCGCGCGGCGGCCCACGCGTTGGGCGCCGATGCGGATCCGGCGAGCCGGGTACTCCTGGCCGAACTCGGCACCCCGCCGCCGGCGGCTGTACCGAACCTGCCCACGCTGGACGAGCTGTTCGCCGCCCGGCGGCCGGCCGACGGGCGCGCGGAGTCCGACGCGTGGTTGGCCGAACAGCCGGTGGACTCGACGGCGCGCGGGGTCGGCCGGAAGCTGCTCGGCCTGATGGCATGGGGCGGGCTGACGGAACGTCAGGGTCGGCAGGCCAAGAGCGTCTTCGCGCGCGAATCGGTGAGCAAATACGAGGTCGCCGGCGTCCTGTGGCGGCACTTCGGCGGCGAGGTCGCCGACCTGCTGACCACCGAACTGGCCGCCGTGGCCGGGGACGCCCACGTCGGCGACCACGCGCTGCCGGTGCTGGCCGACATGGGCCGGCACGCCGCAGGCGCGCTGCCCCACTTGAACACGCTGATCGAGTCGCGGCGCAGGATCCCGATGAACCTAGGGGAAGACGACTTCGAGATCGGCTTCGACGAGACCCGACGCACGCGGTTGATCGCCGTACGTGACCGCATCGTGGCGGACATCCCGTAGGGTCCTCCCGGACGAACACTCGTACGGACGGCCGTGCGAAGTCCCGGACGGAGCAGGGGAGACAGTCGTGCCCGGAGGCAGGGTCGCCGTGATCGGCGGAAGCATCACGGGCTGCGCGTTCGCGCTCGCGGCCGTTCGAGGCGGGGCCGACGAGGTCACCGTGTACGAGCGAACGACCGGCGAACTCGCCGATCGGGGCGTGGGCATAGCGCTGCAGGTCGATCGATACGCGGAGTTGGTGGACGCCGGCTACATCGACGACTCCACCCCGTGGCGAATCGTGACCAACCGCAAGTGGTTCCTGGACGACGGGACTTCGCCGCGGGGTCGGGTGGTGTGGGATCAGCCCCACGCGTTCCGGGTCTACAACTGGGGCCAGTTGTGGCAGGGTCTGCGCCGCCGGGTCCCGGCCGAGGTCGAGTATCGCGGCGGCACCCCCGTCACCGTCGACGACGCCGGTCGGGTCTGCCTGCCGGACGGCACCCGCGAGCACTACGACGTCGTGATCGGCGCGGACGGCTACGGCTCGGCCGTGCGCGAGGCGGTGTTCCCGTCCGCCGTACCCCAGTTCTCGGGATACGTGATGTGGCGTGGGAGCTGCGTGTGGGAGCACGAGCCGATCGATCATCTGATCTCGATCTGCCTCCCGAACGCCCAGGGTGTCATGTACCGCATCCCCGGCAGCGTGGGCGACCGGATGTCGTGGGGCCTGTACACCGCGATCACCGGGACCGGCGACCCACGACCGGACCTGCTCGCCCAGACCCGCAAGTACTACCCGCCCTTCTGGGCCGACCTGGTCACCGGTACCCCCGAGCGGGACACCCTGATCCAGCCGATCAACGACCTGGTCGTGGACGCGTACACGAGCGGGCGCACCGTGCTGGCCGGCGACGCCGCGACGATCGCCCGCCCGCACGTCGCGAGCGGGGCGGTCAAGGCGCTCCAGGACGCGGTGGCCTTCGAGGCCGCGTGCCGGGCGGCGGGCCCGGGCGGTTCGTGGGACGACGTACTCGCGCGCTATCAGGCCGAGCGGCACCCGGCCGGCGCGGCCCTGGTCCGGGTCGCGCGCAGCATGGGCTACGCGATGGTCGAGCACACGCCCGACTGGGCCGCGATGACGCCCGACCTGATGGAGCGGTGGTGGGCCGCGCAAAACCCCGACGACGGCTTCGGCGGCCACGCGATCGGGGCCTCGATCAGCGCGCGGTGACGTGCATGTTGATGTTGAGCACGTACCCGTTCGGGTCGCGCACGAAGAACCGGCGCACCCCCCATGGCTCATTGGTGATCGGGTACACGATCTCGTAGCCCCGATCACGTGCCTGGGCGTACGCCGCGTCCACGTCCTCGACCTCGATGGACATCGCCGTGCGACCCGACTGCGCGTCCCAGTCGCACTCGTCGGTCACCACGATCACCTGCGCGGTCGGGTTGATCGGCGAGCGGAACATCAGGAACCCGGGCTCGTCCATGGCCGGCTCGAAGCCGAGGAAGTCCTGGTAGAAGTCCCGATTCGGGCCGAGTTCGGTGGCGGAGACGCTGGGTACGACACGACGAATGCTCATCGGGCCAGGGTAGGCACGGGGGCCGACACGACCCGGCGGCGAGGGTGCCCTGGCCGGGCTCGTGTCGGACCGACGCCCGGACCCACGCCCGGACCCACGTCGGGATTCACGCCGTGCCACGCCCGGACCCACGCCAGGCCCGGTCCGGGGTTCGTCAGGTGATGTCGCGCGCGATGTTGCCCTCGCCCTCCAGGTTCCAGCCGATCACCCGCGCGGGATGGATGCGCAGCACCTCGTTGCTGAAGAACCCGGCCGCGAACGGCGGTTCGTGATCGCGCAGCAGCTCGGCCCGCCCGCGTATCTCGACGCCGCGTCCCCAGCCGGGACGGTGCGCGCCGGGCTCGTCCGGCGTCATGTCGTCGACGACGAAGGACACCTGGGGGTTGCGCTCGGCGTTGCGCCACTTGAGGCTCGCGCTGAGCTTGGGTCCGCCGATGTCGATCGTGCCGTCCTCGTTCAGCCGGAATCCGACCGGCCGCACCTGCGGCACCCCGTCCGGATCGACGGTGGCCAGCCGCCCCAACGCCTGTTCGCCCAGATACGCGCGTTCGACCTCGGTGTACGTCGTCATGCTCGCTGCGCTCCGTCCGTGTCCCGTGTCCCGTTGGCGCGCCCGCGGAGTCGGGCGCCGGATACGAACGTAGAACCTGAAGCGAACTTGATGTCAAGCCATCCGGGTGATCTCGACGGCACGGCGAGTCGGCGATGAATTTCCCGGCCGAATCCGTCTTACTTACAGAACATCGCAATGCCGGCAAAACGGAGGTCGACACCCATGTCGGGCAAGGTATTGGACAAGGTTTTCATCGCGACGCTTCGGAAGAACCCGACCAAGGGTGGCTGGACGTATCTCGTCTGGCCCGAGTCGACCGCGTTCTTCGGCACTCGCGGCTTGGTCAAGATCCGCGGCACGATCGACGGCCACCCGTTCCGCAGTTCGTTCATGTCCCTCGGCGACGGCACCCACATGCTGCCCGTGAAGGTGGAAGTGCGCAGGGCGATCGGCAAGGACGAGGGCGACTCGGTGACGATCCGCCTGGAGGAGCGACTGGAAGACTAGGGGAGAGCACGATGACCACAGGCGCCGCCACCGTCGGATACGCCCCGGTGAACGGCATCGAGATGTACTACGAGCTGCATGGCAACGACGAGCGGCCGCCACTGGTCCTGCTGCACGGTGGCGCGCTGACCATCGACCTGAGCTTCGCGGCGGTGCTTCCCTCGCTCAGCGCGCACCATCGCGTGATCGCGGTCGAGTTCCAGGGCCACGGCCACACCGCGGACACCGAGCGCGAACTGTCCCTGGAGATCTTTTCCGACGACGTCGTCGCCCTCCTCGACCACCTGAACATCGAGCGCGCCGACTTCCTTGGCTACAGCCTCGGCGGCCTGGTCGCGCTCCGCACCGCCGTACGCCACCCGGAGCGCGTCGACCACCTCGTCCTGGCGGCGACGCACTACCGCCACGACGGCTACCACGCGGAGATCACCGCTCCCGAGCAGACCTCCACGCGGCTGCCCACCGCAGCCGACTTCACGGCGATGGCCGCCGCCTACTCCCGGGTCGCCCCCGACCCGACCCACTTCGAGGCCACCCTGACCAAGCTCCAACCACTCGCCCACGGCTTCCCCGAATGGACCGAGGACGAGCTGCGTTCCATCACGGCACCCACACTCCTGGTGATCGGCGACACCGACTTCGTCCGGGTGGAACACGCCGCGCGCATGCACGACCTCATCCCCAACGCACAGTTGGCGATCCTTCCGGGCACCACCCACATGGGCGTCATGCGGCGCGCCGACCTGCTGCTCCCGATGATCGAGGCATTCCTGCCGACGGCTTCCTGAGCCGGCCAATCGACAGGACCCGGCACACGCGGTGCCGCACCTCGGTCGGCGGCGGGTCAGGTGCGGAGGCGGGTCGGCCCGCGTGGAGCCGGCGCTGCTCCGTTCTGGGTCAGCAGACCGGCGTCGATGACCTCGGCGATAAGGGTGGCGCCGCGGCTGTTCTGGTGGATGTGGTCGGTCGTGAGTACGAGACCTCGGCGCCGCGAGATCGTGTCGAGGCTGCGGCGCAGCACGGCGTGCTGGACGAGGACGCCGACGACCGCCGCGGGCGTCACCTCCCGGTATGGAATCGGCGGCGGATCCGCTTGGCGCAGTTCCTCGATCTGGCGTTCGTGGAGGGGAAGGTAGGTCACCTCGTTGGTGGCGGCGACCTCGGCGATCATCCGGCTGTACTCCTGCGATGCCTGCGCCGCTGCTCCGTCGGGTTGTTGGCCGAGTACCGGGAGCGACAGCAGACCGATCGTCGCGTCGGTCTCCGCTCGCAGCCGTTCGACGACGGTTCCCAGGCACTGTTGGAACCAGCCGGCTGACGGGCGCTCGGGGAGCTGTTTGCGCTTCATGGCCTGCTCGACGGGATAGCCGGCAAGGCTCGCTCGGGCGTCGTTGGTCCCGATCAACACGGTGATCACGTCGGGCGGGTTCGCGACGACGGCGTCGAGGCGCTGCGAGAGGTTGTAGGCGAAGTCGCCGTTGGCGCCGAAGCGGGCAAGCTGCACGTCACCGGGAGGACGGCGTCGTTCGAGAAGGGTCAGGTAGTCCACGCTGAACTGCGCGCGGGTGAGGCTGTCGCCGAGGCACGCGATGCGTGTTGTCACTGGGCTTCCGGGTCGGGTGTGCCGACGCGTTCGGTCGGTCGGGTGTCGGTCCGAGGACGGTGGTCGGTGCCGGCGCCGGCGGTGATGGTCAGGATGGACGTCGGCCCCGCCATGTCGACCACGTGCCATACCCCGGCCGGGTTGACGGTGGCCTCGCCCGGCCCGAGCAGAACGCGGTCGGGAACCCCGTCCACGTCGCGGGTGACCGTCACCGACCCGCTGAGGCACACGACCAGTTCGTCGCCGGCAGGGTGGCTCTCCCAATGGTCGCCGAGGCCGTCGCCGTCGAAGATCATCACCATCCGGCCCTCGGCGCCATCTGCCGCGACCGCGGCGCTGTAGGCCTGGAGCACCTCCGGGTTCCAGGCGAAGCCCTCGACGGGTTTCGCTCTCGATCCCAGCCCGAGGTGCACGGGGGTGGTCCGCAGGTCGATGGCGTTGCGTTCGTGGTTGAGGAGTCTCATGCCGACGATCGTCATACGAGAGCGATCGGGTGGTCTTGAAGAAATGGGAACAGAAGCCGACGCGACGGGCGGTCGGTTGGCGACTACCCGGTCCCGAGGAGGACTTCGCTGCGACGCCAGGCCGTCGGCGATCGGCCCGTGAACTCGCGCCAGTCCCGAACGAGATGGGCCTGGTCGGCGTAGCCGGAGATGGTCGCCACATCGGCCCACGGGAGCGGGTCCCGCGCCGCCGCCAGTTCGTGCGCGTGCTCGAAGCGCAGAACTCGGGCGAAGGTCTTCGGCAACAGGCCCAGCTCACCGCAAAACCGCTCCGTGAGGTGCCGACGGCTCCAGCCGAGTTCCGCGGCGACCGCACCAACCTGGACGCAGCCCCGCGCGGCGACGAGGCGGCGCCAGGCCTCGGCCACCTCGGGGCGCACCCGGTGCACACGGTCGCCGCCGGCGCCACGGCCGACAGCTCGGAGGAGCAATTCGTCCAGCGCGGTGAACCGCGCCGCCCATGTCGTTGCCGCTCGGAGCCGGTCGACCAGCTCGACGCCAAGCGCTCCGAGAAGCTCGTCAAGTGGGACCAGTCGGTGGGCGAGCTCGGCGGCGGGCACGCCGTAGATGGCCCGAGCCCCGAGCGGTGTCAGCGATACCTTCACGCCTTGCTGGCGTCCGTCGTGGTGGATCGCGACGGACCGGCACATCAGACCGCCGGCCACGCTGCTGAATCGGGTGACCGGTGACCCGTCGTCAACGCCCGCCGCCACCTCCAAAGGGTCTGACAGGCTGATCACCGCCGTGAGCACGCGGCTCGGCGGGCCGCAGTGCACCCCCGCCGGGAGCCCGCGGAGGTCGAAACCGACATACGAGTCGACGTACCGTCGCAAGGCGGGCGCCGGACGTGCACCGATCCCGGTAGCCGTGCGGTCCTCCATTTTCGTCAGTGTACGAGCCAGTGAGCCCAGCAAGATCACCACCCGGCCCGCGAAACCCTATCCACACACCGGGAGATCGCGGCCGCGCTGCGGGTGAGCGAGCGGTCGGTGGAGCGATGGCGTCGGCAGTGGCGTGAGGGCGGCCAGGCCGGGGTCTTCTCGAAGGGCTCGCAGTGCCCCGCGTCTCCCGCTACTGGAACAGCTCCACAGGCGTGCGCCGGCCGGCCCGGAACTCGATCAGGGCGGCACTGATGTCGAGAGCCGAGCCGAAGAAGAGCACCGACCGGTCGGCCGCCACGAGGATCGTCCCACCGCCCCGCACGCGGTGCACGACAGCCACCGCACCGTCCTCGGGCAGCAGCACGTGGCCGATGTCGGCGTCCGCAGCGATGCGGCGGTACAGCGCCTCGCCGAACTCGATGAGGCGCCACTGATCCGGCGTGGGCGGCACGGCGTCCGCGGCCTTCCCCGTCCTCTCCTCCCTCATCCCGCTGCCCCGTCCGCGTCGTGGACCGCCGCGAGCTCCGCGATCAGGTCCGCGTCGCGCATCCCGGGCAGGGCGTACCCCTCGGCCTCGTCCCACGGGACGTCGAGGTCGTCCATGTGCACGCGCCACTCGGCATCCGGCATGGCCCGGCGCAACTCCGTCACGGAATCCAGCACATGGGCGATCACCGGCATCAGACGACCGGGATCGAGCGGCATCTTGGTGGACCCGGCGACGATCTCCTCCGGCCCGGCCGCACGCCGGTCGTACACGTACAGGCTTTCCTCGTCGTCGTACGGAAACGACGTGATGTGCGCGGCGACGATGCGCGCGACGGAGGCCAACTCGGCCTCGGTCAGCGGTGTCGTGCGGTGCGCGCTGTAGTAGAGAGAGACGCTCATGGCGGAAGCGTATGACGGGGCGGCGTGACAGCGCGGGCCGAGTGCCGGACTGGCCCCCGCCCGGGACCGAGGCCGACCGACCTCGGAACAGCCCTTTCCTGCCCGTGACCACGGCGTCGGCGTGGCGCGTTCAAGACGGGCCGCCGCACGCGCCAAGACTCGGGACACCAGGCCCCTGCTGGAACACCCTCTCCGAGCGCTCTGACACCGTCGTGGGTATGGAGCACTACCGGGCACCGGGCTGTTGTGGTAAGCGGCGATGAGCCGCCGTTTCTCTCATGTCCGTTGCGGCGCGGGGTGCTTCGGCGGTGACCGGTCGCGGGGCTATGTGAGACAGCGTCGAATTCTCGTGTTGGTTACGCACGTTGTGCCCGAATCGCTACGGTGAGTGCAGGTGATTTCACCACCCTGCGATCCCCGCATACGCGAACGCCGGGGCCGGCGCGTGGGGACGGACCAACCGGAGACGCCATGCCCGCACGACCGCTCGGAGCCAACTCCAAGCTGGTGACCGCCCGCCGCACCCTCGGACTGCATTCGCAGGCCGGCTTCGCCGACGCGTTCGAGGAACACGCCATCGCCATGGGCATGCGCCTGGCGGTGAGCGTGCGCCAGGTCCGGCGCTGGGAGAGCGCGGAGCCGCCCTACCCGAGCCCCGACTACCGACGGGTCCTCGAAGACCTGTTCGGCAGGCCGCTGACCGCACTGGGCTTCGTCGCGCCGGGCGAGCCGACCGACGACCACATGGACCGAGGCTGGCGCGACATCCTCGACGACGTACCGGAACGGCTCCACCGGCTGATTCGGCTGGAGCGCGAGTCGGTGAGCTTGCGCAGCTACCAGACGACGTTCATCCCTGGTCAGCTACAGACCGGGGACTACGCGCTCGCCGCCATCCTCATGCATGACCCGGCTCTTTCCATGGCAGCTGCTCGGGAGCGACAGCGGCTGCGGATGGAGCGGGCCCAACGACTGCTGGCGGCCGACCATCCTGCATGGTTCATCGTCGCCGAGCCGGCCCTGTACCAGCTCATCGGGAGCCCACAGGTGCTCGCCGACCAGCTCGGCCACCTCGTCAAGGTTGTTTCGGATCACCCCCAGGTCCGCCTCCAGGTGCTCCCGACCGGGGCGCCGTTCGCGGTTTCCGCCCCCTGTCTGATCCTCGAACCCAAGCGCGGTCGGTATGTTGCCTGGCTGGAACAACTCACGGGCTCGCTGCTGGTCGACAGCGCGGACGATGTGCGCGCGTTCGGGACCGTCTTCGATCGTCTGCACTCGACCGCACTGTCCCAGGTGGCGTCGCTCGCGATGATCACCGGATGGAGGCAGGAGCTTTGCAGGTCGATCGAGTTCAGCGCGAACCTCGTTGGATCAAGTCCAGTTACACCGGAAATGACGATTGCGTCGAAGTTGCGGTCATCAGCTCTTCCCTGGGCATCCGGGACAGCAAGGTACCCCGATCCCCAGTGATATCCGTCCGCCACCCGGCTTGGGTGACCCTCATAGAGAGCCTGCGGCAGCTGTAGCCGGTTCGCCGCGCTTCGCCGGAGATCACTTCGGCGAGGCGCGGCTCACTCGTCGGCTAACCGCGTACCGGCACCGTCACCCTGGACGGGTCGCCGGTCGGGGAGGAGAAGGTCAACTGGGCGCCGGACGGGTTGTGTTCGAGGTACAGCGGGTCGACCGTGTCCACGACCACGGCCAGGCGGTGGCCGGCCGGGACGTCGTAGGCGGTGGCGAAGAGGTCGATGTCCACCGGGAACGCCGTGCCCGGGGTCTTGCCGTGGAAGGTCAGCGGCGAGTGCGTGACCAACTTGCCGACGCCCAGAGGACCGACGTCGTACAGGTAGGCGAAGATCGTGCCGCTCTCCTTCGTCGCCGTGACCGTGGTGTGCAGCTTGGTGGTCCCGCGCACCTTGGTCTCGGAGCCGTACCGCTCGGACTGCCATACCCCCGCGAACGCCCGCGGCAGCAACGGGATCGAGGCCATCGGCGGGATCTGGAGGAACTGGTCGAGGATGCTGGACAGGAAGACCCTGCCGCCGTTGGCGCCCGAGTCGAGGTTGGCGTAGACGTGCTCGCTGTCGGTCAGCGGGATGGTTTTGGTCGAAGAGGGGACGGCATGCCAGCTCGGGTAGCCCTCGTAACCGCCGCCCGTACGGGACTTGAGCTGCACCGGCTGCTCGCGGTCGATGCCGTTGTCGGCGCCCTTGAGGTAGCGGTCGAGCCAGCGCGTCGAGTCCGCCCACATGTCGTTGGGCAGGCCGAGCAGGCCGCCGGCTTCGGCGGTCGCGTGGTCGCCCGGACGGAATTCGAGCCGCTTGGGACCGGTCAGCTTCTCGTAGAAGTCGGCGTACTGGTTGGGCGCGAAGAGCGAGTCGCCCCATGCGTTGCCGAGCATGATCGCGGCGCCGTTGGCGTTGATCCGGTCGAGGTGGGTCGCGGGGGAGCGCTTGGCGCCCCACGCGAGCATCTCGGCCTCCTTGGCCAGGTCGCCGGAGAGGAAGTTCTTCAGGATCTCGGTGAGTTCGGCGCTGGGCCGGCCGGTGAGGAATCCGGCGCCACCCAAGAACGCGGTGGCCTGGGCGTGTTGGGTGCGCCCGCTGTAGATGGACTCGATCAGGTCGGCCCAGCCGCTCATCGCGACGACGGCCTTGATCCGGGGATCGAACGCGGATGCGAGCAGGCTGATCCCCGCGCCGTAGGAGACGCCGGCCATCCCGATCTTGTCCGGGTCGGCCGGGGTGTTGGCCAGTGTCCAGTCGATCACCTTGGACGCGTCGGCGATGTCCTGCGGGCCGGCCGTCTCGATCTCGCCGCCGGACTGCCAGAAGCCGCGCGAGTTGTAGCCGACGACGACGTAGCCGCTGTCGGCCAACTTCTGTGCGGGGACGACGTATTCGATCTGCGGCATCGCCCAGCTGGTGGGCAGGACCACGACCGGGTAGCGGGTGCCGGCGGCGCCGCCGGTGGGGGTGAAGACGTTGGCGGCGAGCCGGATGCCGCCGTCGCCGGGGATGTCGACGAAGCGGACGGAGGATCCGGCGGCGGTCTGCACGGCCGCCGCCGGAATGTGCTGCTGGGTGGTCGCGCCGGCCGGACCGACGAGGGTCCCGGCGAGGAGCGCGGCCGAGACGACGGCGACCGCACGAGCGCGTGGGCGCATGCGGAACTGACCCATGAGGGCGTCTCCTGACGTCGTTGTCGGGGATGGCCCGACACGCGAAATGCATGGCGAACCGACGCCCACAGGCGGCGCCGGAGGGGTGACTCACGAGTAAGTTACGCGCCGGTAAACGCGGGCGGTAGCAGCCCAGTGTGACCGGATGAACACCTTTCGATCGTCCCGGTACCGTGGTCCCGGCGAGACGGGGGAAGCATGGTTGACGTCGACGCGGAGACGCGGCGTGCCCTGGAACGGGGCGAGCGGGGTAGGCAGCGGTGCGCCGAGGGACTGGCCGGCGGCGACGCCGAGTTGCTCGCGGAGGCGATCGGGTTGCTCACCGAGGCCCTCGCGGTGCTCGACGGCGCCGACGAGCGGTGGCCGGAATTGGCGTACGCGGTGGGCGTGGCGTACGCGGCGGCGGCGAATCCCGGAGACGCCCGGGCGTTCGATCAGGCGCGGCTGTGCTTTCGGCGGGTGCTGCGGGCCGCGCCGGTGGACGCGCACCGGATCCGGGCCGCCGCGCACGTGGCCGCGGCGCGGATCGGGGCGGGCTCGCGCGGTACGCCGTGGGGCCTGCTGTTCGACCCGCCGAGTGCCGACGAGATCGCCACCGCGCTGCGCCGGCTGGGCACCGACGCGCTCGTGCAACTCGTCCCCGGGACGGCTGTACTGACCCTGGCCGACGGCTCGACCCGGGTCCTGGATCTGCCCGAACTCGACTATGGGCTACGGCTGGTGACGGGTGATCAGGAGAACTGGTCGGCCGCCGTCGACGCGCTGTGCGGATGGGCCTGGACGGCGGTGATGGGCCCGATCCTCGACGCGCTGCCCCGCTCGTTCGCGCGGGCGCCGTCGCTGGTGCTGATTCCGGCCGGACCGTTCGGGATGGTGCCGTGGCACGGTGCCTGGCGGGAGGTCGACGGCCGACGCCGGCACGCGCTCCAGGACGCGCAGATCTCGTACAGCGCGTCGCCGCGACTGCTGTGCGAGGTGGCCGGGCGCCGGCTCGGCGACCTCGGCCCGCGGCGACCGATCGAGATCGGCCGCACGGCCGGCGACCCGGTCGCGTTCGTGCCGGCCGCAGGGCACGACGAGGCGTGGCGGCGCGGCACCGAGTACCTGACGGCCGGCACCCACGCGGTCGTGTCCACCCTGTGGCCGGTGGACGACGCGACCACCGGGCTTGTCCTGTACATGGCCCATCACTATCTGAACCGGCGCGACCTCCCGCCCGCCCAGGCGCTGCGGATGGCCCAGCTGTGGCTGCGCGACCACAAGCGCGGGATCCCCGCCGCGATGCCCGCCGAACTGGCGGCGAAGGCGCGCGCGATCTCCTCGGACGACCCGACGAGGTGGGCGGGCTTCATCCACTCGGGATGGTGAGCCCGATCGCGACGGGGCGTGGGCCGGAACGTGAGCCGGCCCACCCCGCCTTCCCAAACGACTCGCGAGCCGCGTACTGTTCGCCACGCCATCGCGGGAGCTCGGACCAACCGGGCTGAGAGGGCGGCATGGGGTGTCGGCGTCGAGCCGGCGCGAGCCCCGGGGCCACCGACCGCTTGAACCTGTCCGGGTAATGCCGGCGTAGGGAGAGTAGGTCGAGCCATGTCGGCTCCTGTCATAGACGACGCACGCCCCGAAGGGCACCGGCCCGGGGTCGAGGCGCCACTGATCCTGGACACCGCGCCGCCGCGCACCCTCGGGTTCCGCGACCAGGCGTCGTTCTGGGCCAACCTCGGGGTGAGCCTGCTCGGCTTCTCCGGCGCCCTGTACGTGCTGGCCCCGGAGGGGTACCCGCAGCTGTCGATGGTCGCCGCGATCGTCGCGGCGGTCGGCGGCACGCTGATCGGCACACTCATGGTCGCCGTCGCCGGCATCCCCGGCGCCCGCAGCGGCGCGCCCGCGATGACGGTGCTGCGCGGGTTGTTCGGCACGAAGATCTCGTACGTGCCGACGGTGTTCAACATCGTCCAGTGCATCGGCTGGGGCACCTTCGAGCTGCTGGTCATCTCGATCGGCATCGAGGCGATGACCGACGGCGACGGCCCGCACTGGCTCTACATCGTCGCCGCGGGCGCGGTCACCACGGCGATGAGCCTGCGTCCGCTGGGCATGCTGCGGATCCTGCGCCGCTACGTGACGATCGCGGTGGGCATCGCGATGCTCTACTTCTCGATCCAGCTGTGGCGCGAGGGTCTGCCGCCGATGACCGAGGGCTCGTGGTCCGGGTTCTTCCCGGCGATGGACGCGGCCCTGGCGGTCGCGGTGTCGTGGGTGCCGCTCGCGTCCGACTACACGCGCCACTCGCGCGGCACGAAGCCGGCCTTCTGGGGCGCGCTGAGCGGGTTCTCGATCACCAGCATCTGGTGCTACCTGCTCGGCCTGGTCGCGCTCGCGCAGGTCGGCGGCGACCCCGACAAGATCTTCGACTCGTTCCTGGGCGTGACCGCCGGGTGGGTGTTCTTCGCCGTCCTCGTCGTGCGCGAGGTCGACCAGAGCTTCGCGAACGTCTACAGCACCGCGATGTCGATCCAGAACCTCGCGCCGAGGATCGACCGCCGGCTGCTGTGCCTGGGGGTGGGCTCGGTGGTCACCGCGTTCGCGCTGATGGTGAACGACTTCGACACCTACGCGAGCTTCCTGTCGCTGATCGGCTCGATCTTCATCCCGCTGCTGGGCGTGCTCGCGGTGGACCTGTTCCTCGGGCGCGGCCGGAGCGGCTGGGACCTGGGCGACCACGCGCCGGCGCGGTGGGTCATGGTCGTGCCGTGGGCGCTCGGGTTCTGCATGTACCAGCTGATCAACCCGGGCTCGGTCGAGTGGTGGGCGAAGTTCTGGGGCCACATCCAGGACGCGCTGCACATCCACGCGCAGACGTGGACCTCGGCCTCACTGTTCTCTTTCGCGCTCGCAGGCGTGACCGCGTACCTCGCGGTCGCGTGGGACCGGCGGCGGGCGGTCGCGGCGCGCTGAGGCGGAGCCGGCCGCGTCGGTGGGGGCCTCCTCCCGACGCGGCCGAATCCGTGCCCGTACGCGGGACCCCAGCGGCGCTCAGGTGGGGTTCGGGGCGAAGGCTGTGGTCAGGGATGGGGCGGACCAGCGGGTCAGGGTGGGTGGGGCGGTGTCCGAGGGGCCCGGGTAGAGGCGGTAGAGGGTGCCGGCCTCGGTGGGGATCGGGAGGTCGCCGTGGACCAGGGCGATGAACGCTCGGTCCGTGGTCAGGGCGGTGGTGAGGTCGGGGTCGGCGGGGGCGCCGTCGCGGTTGTCGCGGACTCGGGCGGCGAAGGCGGACGCGGGTTCGTCGGCGCCGCGGCGGTACTCGGTGACGTCGCCGGGGGCGCGGCCTCGGATCAGGACGCGGTCGGTGGTCGCGGCGGCGATGATCCGGGCCAGGTCGCCGAGCGTGGCGCGGCCGCCGGGAGCGAAGTGGGTGCGCAGGTCGCGGGCCAGTTCGGCGAGCCGGTCCTGGTGGCGGTGGACGTTGTGGAAGCCGTCCTCGCCGGACATGTTGACGTCGGTCCACTGGGCGGTGCGTTCGGCGAGGTCGACCGTCAGCGGTACGCAGATGCGCGCGTCGCCCGCGAGGTCGAAGCGCTGCCGCACCGCGCCCGGGTCGAACGCCCCGGCCCCGCCGACCGCGTCCAGGTCCATGAAACCGGCGAACGCGTCGAGCAGGTCGTCGAACGCGACGTCGTTGTAGCTGAACACGACGACGATCGCGTACCGGACGCCGTTCGCGGCGAGCCCGGCCGCGTCCAGGTCGACGAACTCGGTCGCGCCGTGCGGTGCGGGCGCCGAGGTGAAGTCGCCCGAGTGCACGGCCGCGCGGTTGGCGCCGTAGACCAGGTTCGTGTAGTCGCACAGGCCGAGGAATCCCCAGTCCTCGTCGTACAGGGCGACCGACAGGTCGAGGTCGACCCGCTGCTCGGCGGCCTGCATCCAGTGCAGGAACAGCCGGATCCGGCCGCCGGAGGGGATCGGCTGCGCGCTGCCCCGCGGCACCGACACGAGCGCCTTCGCCGTCGAGCGCTCGGCGAACGGCGCGATCAGGTCGTCGAGCCCGGCATCCAGGACGGCGACGTCGTGCGTCGGCAACTCGCCTGCCCGGCGCAGCAGTTCGGCCTCGATCAGGACCCGGACCGGCTCGCTGAGCGCGACCGGCACCGGCGCGGCCCCATCGTTCTTCGCGTACGCCGCCGCCACGCTCCCACGCGGGAACCACACCCGCCGCTCGCCCGCCGCGCGTTCGGCCCGAAGCCGCCCCCACGCACCGAGCAGCGGACCCGGCCCGACCCGGCGCAACGCGGCCGGCAATCCCGCCGAAAGCCCCGCGGGCAACGCCGGTTCGATCCCGGCCTGGACCCGCAGCAGGTGATGCAACCGACGCACCAGCTCGCCCGGACGCCGCAACAGCAGCGCGGTCGCACCGGCCGCGTCCCCCGCCGCGAGCAGCGTCTCCACCCGCGACCCGAACGTGCGGACCGCGAGTCGCCCGGCCACGACCTCGATCACGTCCTCGTGCGCCTCGGCGGCCACCAGCAGCGCGGCCCCGGCCCGGTGCGTCTCCAGGTCGGTGCCGCGCAACGCCGCGAACGCGAGCGCCGCGTTCGGGTGGGCGCCGATGAACTCGTACGGGTGCAGCGCCTCGCCGACCCGCAACCACGCCGAGCGATGCCGGCGTATGTCCTCGTACAGGTTCTCGAACGCGAACCCGTCGAGCACCCCGAGCAGCGTCCGGCGCAGCCGGCGCGGCACCGTGCGCAGCCGGGGCGGGGTGACCAGGTCGGGGTGCACGCCGGACCACGCCCACAACACGCGCAGCACGTCGGTCGCGGTGTCCAGCCGCGCCTCCGGCAGGTCGTCGGGGAGCAGCCCGGCCAGCACGACGGCCTTGCTCTCGCGGATCGGGATCTCGGCGGGCAGCCACCCCTCGACGTCGGCCGGCGCGTGCGCGGCGAGCAGGACGAGGTCGGCCCGGTCCTGCGGGCCGAGCGGCGTGCGGCGGGCGAGCAGGCCGAGCAGCTCGCCGAGCGCGTCGACGTCACGGTCCACCCCCAGGCGCAGCGGGCGCAGCGTGGTGTCCGGCGGCACCAAGGACGTCCTGTGCGGGCTGCCGACCGGTTTCAGATGCGGAACGCGTGGTCGCACCGGCTCGGCGCACACGGGGCACGCGCGCAGCTCCTCGACGGGCGCGCAGGTCGAGCACAGCAGGTGCGCACAGGGCGCGAGCGCGCCGATGTCGCCGGCTCGTCCGCACACCGCGCACGGCTGGTTCGGCTGGTTGAGCAGGAACGCGCGGATCCGCTCGGAGTAGCGCGCCTGCGCGTAGCCCGGCACGCGCATCGGGAAGCCGGCGAACAGCGGCTGATGCATGCGGTCGTTGCCGAGCCGCGCGTCCACTCGCCCGAGCAGCCGCATCCCGTGCGTCGCCAGGTCCGCCGGCCGCAACAGGACCAGCGCCGAGCGCAACGACGCGGTGAGCACGTACCCGCGCTGCGCGAGGTCGGCCTCCAGGGCGGCGATTCCGCCCGCGTTCACCCCGGCGTCGTCCGGCCCGACCCGATCCCCGTCGAGGTACACGATCGCGAGCCGACGGACGAGCAGCCCGTCGAGATCGTCGCCGGCGGTGCTCGTGTCCACGCGGTCGTCGGCGCGCGTGCTGCTGCCACTCATGTACTGCGCTCCCCCCGAAAAAGCCGAAGCGAGGGCGGAGAGTGGGCGCGCTGATCATTGTCAGAGGTGAGAAGGAAGCACGCCGCGGAGCCGCCCCCGCGGTTGGGACTCTACCGCCGCGTGAGCGAAGTGCCCAGCGAATATCGGCGGTTCGCCCGAGCCGGCACAGACGGTGGGTCAGATGCCCTTTTGGCGCCGCCTTTTGCTGCCTTCCAGGTAGCGGGCGAGGCCGGACAGGAGCATGCACATGCCGATGTAGATCGGCGCGATCACCATGACGACCGGGATGAAGGGGAGGCTGTAGTCGAGGTTCGTGGCGATCTGCTTGCCGGCGTAGAGGAACTCCTCGTAGGAGATCAGGTATCCGAGCGAGGTGTCCTTCAGGGTCACGACCAGCTGGCTGATGATCGTCGGCAGCATCGTGCGCACCGCCTGCGGGATCAGGATGCTGGTCATCACCGTGGTCTTGCGCATGCCCAGCGCGTACGCCGCCTCGCTCTGGCCCTTGGGGACCGCGTTGACGCCGCTGCGGAAGACCTCGGCGAGGACCGAGCCGTTGTACAGGGTCAGGCCCGAGATCAGCGCGAGCCGCGGCTCGACCTTCATCGCGATGAAGATGAAGAAGATCATCACCAGCACCGGCATCGCGCGGAAGAACTCCACCACGATGCCCGCGAGCCAGCGGATCAGCCGGTGCTCGGACAGCCGCCCGGCCGCGAAGAACGCGCCGAAGAGCAGCGACAGGACCGCCGCCCACGCGAACACCTCCAGCGTGTTCCTGAGGCCGCGCAGCAGCAGTTCCTGGACACCGACGTACTGGAACGGGGCCCACTTGTCGCTGTCGAACTGGCCGGTGTCGATCAGCTTGTACACGACCCACGCCACCAGGCAGACGAGGAGCCCGGTGACGATCCAGCCGTAGGTGCGGTGCCTGGCAAGGGCCTTCGGGCCCGGGACGTCGTACAGCGCCGAGGACTCGGTGCTCATCGGGCCACCTCCAGGCGCTTTTCCAGGAACCCGAACAGGGCGCTGATCGAGAGCGTGATGATCAGGTAGCCGACGGCGATCCAGATGAACGTCACGACGATGTCGTAGCCGAGTTCGTTGAGCGGGCGGTACGTGCCGAGGAGTTCGGTCACGCTGAACGAGCCCGCGATCGCGGTGTTCTTGGCGAGTGCGATCAGCGTGCTGCCGATCGGAGGGATGACCGCGCGGACCGCCTGCGGCAGGACGATCAGGTTGAGCGTCTGGCTGAAGTCCATGCCCAGGCTGCGGGCCGCCTCGCCCTGCCCGACCGGCACGGTGTTGATGCCCGAGCGGACCGCCTCGCAGATGAACGCCGAGGTGTAGCAGCCCAGGGTCAGCACCGCGAGGGTGAAGAACGGCAACACCACGCCGAAGCGCGGCAGTCCGAGGACGACGGCGAAGAACAGCAGCGTGAGCGGGGTGTTGCGGAGCACGGTCACCCACGCGCCGCCCAGGACCCGCAACGGCCGTACCGGCGAGACCCGAAACCCGGCCATCAGCACCCCGAGCGCGAGCGCGATCGCCGAGGAGACCAGGGTCAGTTCGACCGTGCCGACGAAGCCCTTGCGGAAGAGGGCGAAGTTGTCGAGCAGGACATCCATGGTCGACGCCTTCCTCTAGTACCGGTCCACGGGCGGCGGCACGGGTGCCGGCACGCCCGACAGGCCGAGCGTCGCGTCGTAGGCGCGTTTCCAGTCGCCGTTCTGTTCGTGCGCGACGATCGCGTCGTCGAGCGCGAGCCGGAACGTCTGATCCCCGCGCGGCACGCCGATCCCGTACGGCTCCTTGGAGAACGGCTGTCCGACGATCTTGAGCTGATCCGGGACCTTGGCCGCGTAGCCCATCAGGATCGTGTCGTCGGTGGTGACCGCGTCGACCTGGAGGCTGATCAGGTTGTCCACGCATACCGAATAGCTGTCGTAGGCGACGGCGGTGGCCTTGGGGTAGTCCTTCACGAGTCGCTGGTAGGGCGTCGAGCCCGAGACCGAGCAGACCTTCTTGCCGGCGAGGTCCTGGGGGCCGTTGATGTCGTCCTCGTCCGTGCGCACCAGGAGCGACTGGCCGGCCATGTAGTACGGCCCGGCGAAGCCGACGAGCTTCTTGCGGTTGTCGTTGATCGTGTACGTCCCGACGTAGTAGTCGACCTCGCCGTTCTGCAACGACGTCTCCCGGTTGGCCGAGGTGATGGTCTTGAACTCGATGCGGTCCACCGGGAAGCCGAGCGACGCGGCCATCATCTTGGCGATCTCGACGTCGAAGCCCGAGTAGTAGCCGGACGCCGGATCCTGCTGCGCGACGTAGGGCTGGTCGGCCTTGGTGCCGACGATCAACCGGCCGCGTGCCTTGGCCGAGCGGAACGTCGGGGAGTCGAGCGTGACGTTGGTGGCCACCGGGTACGAGGGCAGGTCCTTGGGCTCGGGGCCCTTGGGCGGGGGAGTACCGGACTTGCCGCACGCGGCGAGGAGCAGGCCGGCGAGCAGCGCGGCGAGGACCCGGGCCGTTTGAGTGGGTCGGGTGGGTCGCGTGGTGATGGGTTCGCGCATGTCCGATCCCCCGTCAGTGCTTGAGGATCTTGGACAGGAAGTCCTTGGCCCGGTCGGTCTGCGGGTGGTCGAAGAAGTCCCCCGGGGTGCGCGACTCCATGATCTGGCCGTCCGACATGAACACGACGCGGTTGGCCGCCGAGCGCGCGAAGCCCATCTCGTGGGTGACCACGACCATCGTCATGCCCTCGACCGCGAGCGTCCGCATGACCTCCAGGACCTCGTTGATCATCTCCGGGTCGAGCGCGGAGGTCGGCTCGTCGAACAGCATGATCTTGGGGTCCATCGCGAGCGATCGCGCGATCGCCACCCGCTGCTGCTGGCCGCCGGAGAGCTGCGCGGGGTACTTGGGTGCCTGGTCCGAGAGCCCGACCCGGGCCAGGAGTTCGCGAGCCTTCGTCACGGCTTCGACCTTGCTGCGCTTGCGCACCTTGATCTGCGCGAGCGTCACGTTCTCCAGGACGGTCTTGTGCGCAAAGAGGTTGAATGACTGGAACACCATGCCGACGTCGGACCGCAGCCGGGCCAGCCCGCGCCCCTCGGCCGGGAGCGGCAGGCCGTCGATCGTGATCGAACCGGAGTCGATCGTCTCCAGCCGGTTGATGGTGCGGCACAGTGTCGACTTGCCGGATCCCGAGGGCCCGATCAGCACGACGACCTCGTTCTTCGCGACCGTCAGGTCGATGTCGCGAAGCACGTGCAGCGACCCGAAGTGCTTGTTCACGCCCGACATGACGACGAGCGGGTCTTCCGAGGTCACAGGTATCCGACTCGCCTTCGGCACGGAGGCAGGGGCCGTGCGCGAGCGCACATGCTTGATTGCATCCACCGGGTCGGCCCGATTCAGACGCGGCGCGGCCGGGAACCCCTCGAACGGCCGATAGAGTCCCCTCGCGCGGGTGACGCGCGTGATCGCGTATCGCGTGCGCGTCGGCCGTGAGCCGGGGGCGGGTTGTTCAGCGGGACGGGTCGAGCCGAGGGAGTCGTCGATGGCCAAGGTCAACATCAGCCTGGACGCGAACGTCGTGATCGAGGTCATGGTCATGTCCGGTGTACGCAACGCCCAGGACGCGATCGAGGCGATCGTCCTCGACTACATCGCGCGCGGACACCGTACGGAGGCCCTCACCGGCAACGCCGTCGACGACCGCCGGCGCGCCACCGAGGAGCGCGAACAGCGCAACCCGGCCACCGAGTAGGGCCGTCCACGGGCCGTTACGTCCGCAGCGTGTCGAGCAGCCGCCCGTCGTGGTCGAGCACGTCGACCACGCCCGGCAGCCACACCGTCACCACGCCCGGCGTGTAGACGATCTCCAAGTGCGCGACCTGACGCAGCGACGCCCTGGCGTACACCCGCCGGCCCGGAGGGAGTTCATAGGTGTTGCCCGCCGGCTCGAAGCACACCTCGATCACCGACTCGCCGTGCACGGTGATCGGTATGCACGGTCGCGTCCGTGATCGTCATGGGCTGTCCCCGTCCGGATCGGTTCCGCCCGATCCAGTCTAGTTCCTGACACCCCGTCATGAGCCGCCGTGTGGCGGCTGCGAGGGCTGCGCGAGAATGGTGGTGACACGTGAGGCAAGGCGCCGCATGTCGGCGTCGGCGGGGGGAAGAGGTGCGGTGCGCATGCGGTTGTGGCTGACCTATTTCGCGTTCATGTCCTCGATCGGCCTGACGAATCGCACGACCGACGTCTGGCGCAGCGCGAGCGTGGCCGACGACGTCGTGCTCGCCTTCCGCGCGCTGCCGCTGGGCGACCCGGCCCGGCGTGGCCTGGTGCGCGCGATGGCGTTGGTGGCGGTCCAGATGTGGTGCCTGTCCGTCGTGATCGCGGTGTCGCCGTGGTTCGCGGCGGATGGCGAGGACCCCGCGGCGTTCTGGGGCTATCTGTCGATGGCCGCGATCCTGATCGCCCTCGCGGTCGCCGTGGTGCAGGCGACGGTGATCCTGTTCAACCGCCCACGCAACGTGGTCGCACCACACATGCGCAGGGACCGCGGCATCTTCCGCTGACGGAACCCGAGCCCGGATGCATCCGCGAACGCAGGGGAAAATCCGGCCCGCCCGGCGTTCGAGGACAAGCGCGCCGAAGGCCGCGCGAGGCGAGAGGGCACTACGGCCGGACCGGTGTCCGACCGGCCTACCGGGTACGGGAGACTGTGGGCATGACGATCACATCGGTGACAGTGCGTCGACACGTACCCGACCTGGACGCGGCGGCGGCCTTCTACGAGCGCCTGACCGGCGAGCCGGCGACCCGATTCGCCTTCGCCGGACTGGAGTTGGCCGCCACCGGGCCGTTCCTGGTGTTCGCCGGACCGGACGAGCCGGCGGCCCGCTTCAGCGGCGTCGCGGCCACGCTGGGCGTCGAGGACCTGGACGCGACGGTCGCGGACCTGACCGCCCACGGCGCGGAGCTGATCGCCCCGCCGACGGCCACCCCCAACGGCCGCCGCGCGATCCTGCGCCACCCGGACGGCGCGGTCTTCGAATACGTGAGCGCCTGAACCCACCGAAAACCCGCAAGGGGCCCACCACTTCGCGTGGCGGCCCCCTTCCGAGCTCGGTGACGGGATCCCATCAGGTCAGGACCGTTTTCTGTGGTGGACGAGTGTCGTCGTAGCGGCGTCGGTTGCGAGGTATCGCACAATTCCGTAGCCGTCAGGTGCGTTGCCTGGCAGCGTCTGGCGGCATGGGGATGATGTTGCGGCAGGTGCGGGCCGACTTCGATGCCACGACTCTGGTCGTCTATCAGGCGTACGCGCCGGCTGTCGCCGAACCCGCCTTGCGGGAGGGGCGGTTCGTCGCGCCGTTCTCGTTCGGGCGGATGACGTGGATCAAGCCGTCGTACCGCTGGCTGATGCATCGCAGCGACTGGGGGCGAAAGGCGGGGCAGGAACGGGTGTTGGCCGTGCGGATCACGCGGGCCGGCTTCGAGGACGCGCTCGGCCGGGCGGTGTCGACGGAGGGGTCGGTCGAGGGCGCGGACGTGCATGTCCAATGGGACCCCGAGCGCTCGCTGCGCGGCGCGGCGCTGAATCAGTACAGCATCCAGGTCGGCATCGGTCGTGACCTGATTCGTACCTTCAACGACGAATGGGTGGTCGGTGTCACCGACTTGACCCCGCTCACGCGGCGTATCGCCGACCTGCTGCGCGCCGGCCGGACCACGCAGGCCCAGCGCCTCCTCCCGCCCGAACGCCCCTACCCCCTGCCCAAACACCTCGCCCGGCGGGTCAACGCCGACGGTTGAGGACTTGGGGAGGGGGTGCCCCGGGGGTGAGGGTCAGGCGTGGGTGCCGCCGTCCACTCGGATTTCGGTGCCGGTGATGAAGGCGCCGTCGTCGGAGGCGAGCATCGCGATGACGCCCGCGACGGTGTCGGGGCCGGCCATCGGGGCGCCGCCGGATTCGAGGTCGGTGGCCAGGATCGGGGAGAGCTTGGCGAAGAGCTCCCAGTCGGTGTCCGTCGGGAGGTAGCCCGAAGTCGCGTCGGTGATACCGGACTTGATGCTGCCGGGGGCGACGTTGACCGCACGCAGTCCCTGCTTGCCGTATTCGAGGGCGAGGGAATGGGTGAAGGACTGGATGCCGCCCTTGCTCGCCGCGTAGGCCGCCATGTACGGGTGGGCGAACGCCGCCGAGGTCGAGCTGAAGTTGACGACGACACCGTTACCGGTCTCCAGGAGGGCGGGGAGCGCCTCGCGGGTCACCAGGAACGTGCCGGTGAGGTTGACCGTGATGATGCGGTTCCACATGTCGAGCGAGGTCAGGTGGGTGTGCTCGGCGCGCAGGATGCCGGCCGCGTTGACCAGTACGTCGAGGCCGCCCAGTTCGGTGACGGTGTTGCGGACGCCTTCGACGACGGAGGACTCGTCGGCGATGTCGAGTACGAGGATGCCGAGGCGGTCGGCGGTGCCTTCCTTCTCGGCGAGTTCGCGCGTCTTGGCGAGGCTGTCCGTGACCACGTCGGCCGCGACGACCCGGCCGCCTTCGCGCAGCAGCCGGAGCGCCGTCGCCTGTCCGATGCCCGAGCCGGCGCCGGTGACCAGGATGCGGCGGTTGTCGAAGCGGTTCATGTCAGGGCCTGCTTTCTTGCGCTGTGGCGGGCTGGAGTGTGCTCCGTTTTGCACACTACGCCTAACGTGCACAACGTGCCATTAATTCCGGGTGGGGTCCGTAGAATGGCCCACATGGATGCTGCCTCGACCGCTTCGCGAACCGGTCCGTCCGATCGGCCACCCGCCCGTGTCGGCCGGGTGGGTCGGCCGTCGTTGACCGAGCGGCGGAAGGCCGATACCCGTACGGAGGTGTCCCGAGTCGCGGTGCGGATGTTCGCCGAGCGGGGGTTCGACGACACGACCGTCGAGGACATCGCGGATGCGGCGGGGATGGCGCTGCGCACGTTCTACCGCTACTTCCGCAGCAAGGAGGAGACCGTCGCGCCGGTGCTCTCGGCCGGGACGCGCGATTGGGTGGAGCGGCTGGCGGCGTGTGATCCCGGGCTGGGGCTGCTCGCGGCGATGGACACGTCGTATCGCGCGGCGATGCGGCACGCGCGGGAGGTGGACGGGGTGGACGACGCGCAGTTGCGGGTCGTCCTGCGGACCGCGGATGGGCATCCGGCGTTGCGGGCGGTGTGGCTCGGGGTGCATCACGAATGCGAGCAGCGGTTGCGGCCGGTCATTGCGGCGCGGGTGGGGATGGGGGCGGATGAGCTCGCGGTGCACTTGGCCGCGGGGGCGGCTAATGCTGCGGTGCGGATTGCCATGCAGCGGTGGGCTGTGGCGGGGGTGGGGGTGGCGGCGGATTGTGTTGCCGATGCGCTTTTGCGGGTCGCGGACGGTGGGTTGTTGCGGGAGGTCCGCTGAGGGGGTGGGTGTCCTCAAGCGCCGGACGGGCTGGTTTGTCCTCAAGCGCCGGACGGGCTTGGTGGGTGTCCTCAGGCGCCGGACGGGCTGGGCGGCCTGCGGCCCGCTTGTCCTCAAACGCCGGACGGGCTGATTGGGTTGGGCTGGGTGGGCTGCTTGTCCTCAAGCGCCGGACGGGCTGATTGGGCTGGGCTGGGTGGGCTGCTTGTCCTCAAGCGCCGGACGGGCTGATTGGGCTGGGCTGGGCGGGGCTGCTTGTCCTCAAACGCCTGACGGGCTGGGTGTGTGTTGGGTGGGTTTTGTTGTGGGGAGTGTGATTGCGATGGTTAGGCCGCCGTGGTGGTTTGGGGTGGTGGTTATTTTGGCTGCGTGGGCGTGGACTATTGCTTGGACGATGGAGAGGCCCAGGCCGGAGCCCTTGGCGGAGCCGGTGCGGTCTGGGCGGAGGCGGCGGAAGGGTTCGAAGAGTTCGGGGACGCGGTCGTGGGGGACGACCGGGCCGGTGTTGCGGATGCGTAGGGAGCCTGCGGAGACGCCGATCGTGGCGAAGCCGCCCGGGTGGTTGTGGTTGACCGCGTTCTCGACCAGGTTCGTCACCAGCTGACGAAGCAGCAGCGGGTCGCCCGAGACCACGCTGTCGGCGGCCAGGTTCGCGTCCAAGCGGACGCCGGCTCGCTCCGCCGCCGGCCCGGTCTGGCGCAGTACGTCGGCGGTCAGCTCGTCCAGTGAGACCGGGGACGCCTGGACGTTCCCGCGCTCGCTCGCCGCGAGGTCGAGCAGCCCGTCGATCAGCCGCTCCGTACGCCGGTTCAGGGCCAGCAACTGCTCTCGGGTCTCGACGATGTCGGCCACCGCCGTCGGATCGGCCAGGCCGATCTCGATCGCCGTGCGCTGGATCGTCAGTGGTGTCCGCAACTCGTGCGACGCGTTGGCCACGAACAGCCTTCTGCTGTCGAAGGACTTCTCCAACCGATCGAGCATTCCGTCGAACGTGTCGGCGAGTTCCTTGAGTTCGTCGTCCGGGCCCGGCATCGCGATCCGCTCGTGCAGGTTGTGTTCGGACAGCCGCCGCGCGGTCGCGGTGATGCCGTGCACCGGCCGCAGCACGCGGCCCGACATCCACCACCCCACCAGGATCGACGTAGCGGCGAGCAGCAGCAGCGCGGCGACGAGCACCGTCAGCAGCTGGGTCATCGTCACGTCCTGGCCGGCGTTCGCGGCGCGCTTGATCGTCTCGGCCGGGACCGCGGCATCGGCGGCCGGGTAGAACTGCACAGGGGGGTAGGCCGACGTCGGCGCGGTCTCACCCATCGTGATCGAGCCGTCCGGCGTCATCGTCAAGGCCATCGTCCGGGCCATCGCGCTCGGCAACCGCTCCGAGACCCGCTGGTCCACGAACCAGTAGACGATGCCCAGCAGAACCGTCCCGACCACCAGCGACATCCCGCCGTACATCAGCGCGAGCCGCGCCCGCGCCGACGGGCGCCGGAACACTGCTTGGGCGAGCAGCCGCGCGTCCGACTTCATTCCGGCCACACCGGTCATATCAGATACCCCGAGCCCGGAATCGTGCGGATGATCTGCGGGTCGCCCAGTTTGGCCCGCAGCTTGGACATGGTCACGCGCACCGTGTTGGAGAACGGGTCGATGTTCTCGTCCCAGACCCGCTCCAGGAGGTGCTCGGCGCTGACCACCGTCCCGTCGGCGGCCATCAACGTGGCGAGCACCGCGAACTCCTTGTGCGCGAGCCTGATGTACTCGCCGTCCCGGGTCACCTGACGGCGCGCGATGTCGAGGACGATGCCGTACTTCACCAGCACCGGCGGCACCGCCGGCGTCGCCCGCCGGCCCAACGCCTGTACGCGGGCGAGCAGTTCGGCGAACTCGAACGGCTTGGGCAGGTAGTCGTCCGCGCCCAGGCGCAGTCCCGCGACCCGCTCCGGGACGGTCCCTGCGGCGGTCAGCATCAGGATCCGCGTCCGGAGGTTGGCGGCCACCACCGAGCGGCACACGTCGTCGCCGTGCGTCCCGGGCAGGTCGCGGTCGAGGACGAGCACGTCGTAGTCGTTCACGGCCAGTCGCTCCAGCGCGCTGTCCCCGTCGTACGCGACGTCCACGGCGATCGCCGCGCGGCGCAGCCCCCGGGCCACCAGGTCGGCCAGTAGTTTTTCGTCCTCGGTCACCAGAACTCGCAAGGTGTCGTCTCTCCGGTTTCCGGTTCGGGCGAATGATCCGAGTTCGAACCAACGCCAACGTTTATACGCGAGCCCGTGTTAGCTCCGGATAACCAATTCGGGAGACGGCCGTGAAACCGCGCCCCGCGTAGACCTTGAGCCGCACACGCACCGCACATCTCGCCGGCGACGGCGGGTGTGCGACGTACACGACCACAGGTGGGAGCGGCAGTGATGACGAGGTTCGGGCGCACGGGAGCGGGACGGCCCTCGGTGGTGCGGATGGCGGTCGGGATGGTTCTGGTCGGCGGCCTCGCCTTGACCACGGCCGCGTGCGGGGGCGACGACGGCGGGTCGGGCAAGTCCAAGGTGGCCTCGGGCGGCGGCAGCGCCGGATCCGCGAACAAGCCGGCCGGCGGCGGGTCCGAGGGCAAGGACGACGACGCGTCGGCGCACGAGCAGATGGTCAAGTACGCCGGCTGCATGCGCGAGCACGGCATCGACATGCCCGACCCCGAGCCCGGGGGCGCCGCGGCGATGTCGCTGGCGATGCCCGCGGACGGCGACATGACCAAGACTGAGACCGCGATGAAGGAGTGCGAGAAGTTCCAGCCCAAGAGCGACTACGACATGAACGACCCCGCGTTCAAGGAATGGCAGGCCAAGCGGGAGGCCTGCTGGCGCGAGAACGGCGTGGACATGGGCGACGGCACGGGCACGGCTGCGGTCTCGATCGACGCGGGCGACGAGAAGGTCAAGAAGGCCTTGGAGACGTGCGACAAGAAGGTTCCGCCCTTCAAGCCCAAGAAGAAGTAGGGGCGGCTCCATGGTCTCGATCGACACCCCACAGCACTACGAGGACGCGGCGCCCGTGCCCGCGCCCGACCCCGACCGCTCCGCCTACCCGCGCGAGCGCAAGCGGCGGCGGCGTCGGCGGCGCGCGCTCGCGGCCGTTCTGGTCCTGGCCTCGGCCGGCGGCGCGGCGGGCGTACTCCTGTCCGACGGCGGCGACGATTCCGCCGGATCCTCCAACCGCACGAAGCTGGACGCGCTGCCCGTGACCCGGGCGGACCTGGTCGAACGGCAGAACGTCGACGGCAAGCTCGGGTACGCGGGCGTCTACTCGGTCAACGCGGCGGCGGCCGGCTCCGACAAGGAGACGCCCCCGGCGGGCGGGCAGAACAAGCCGCAACCCGGTGGCGGCGGCACTCCTGGTCCCTCGCAAGGCCCCGGCGCGGGCGGCGGCGGCAACCCCGGGCCGGGCTCCGGCGGTTCGAACCCGCCTCCGGACACCGGCGACAACGCCGGCCCGGGCACCATCACCTGGCTGCCCGGCGTCGGCGACACGCTCGCGCGCGGCGACCGCGTGTACGGGCGGGACGGCACCAAGGTGCCGCTGTTCTACGGTGAGACGCCGTTCTGGCGTCAGCTGGCGGCCGGCGTCGAGAAGGGCCCGGACGTCCGCGCACTGGAGCAGAACCTCCAGGCGCTGGGCTACGGCGGCTTCACCGTGGACGAGAAGTTCACCGACGCGACCGCCGCCGCGCTGAAGAAGTGGCAGAAGGAGATGGGCCACAAGCAGACCGGCCGCTTCGACCCCGGGGACGCCGTCGTACTGCCCGACTCGGTCCGGGTCAGCGAGGTCACCGCGACCCTCGGCGCGACGTCGCAGGGACCGCTGATCAAGGCGAGCGGCACCGGCCGCCGGGTGACCGTCGACCTGCCGGTCAACAAGCAGACCCTCGCGACCAAGGGCGCCAAGGTCCAGGTGACCCTGCCCGGCGGCAAGACCGCCACCGGCACCATCACCCGGGTCGGCACGGTCGCCAAGGAGGGCGAGCAGAACCCGGGCGGCATGCCGGGTGGTGGCGGCGAGAAGGCGACGATCCCCGTCGACATCGCGCTCGACCAGCCCAAGGACGCCGGCACCCTGGACGGCGCACCGGTCACCGTCGGGTTCGTCGGCAAGGAGAAGAAGGGCGTCCTGACCGTCCCGGTCAACGCGCTGCTCGCGCTCGCCGAGGGCGGCTACGGGGTCGAGGCCGTCGCGCCGGACGGCACGACCCGACTGCTGAAGGTCGAGCTCGGCATGTTCGCCAACGGCCGGGTCGAGGTGACCGGCGACGGCGTGACCGAGGGCCTGAAGGTCGGGGTGCCGAAGGCATGAGCACGCACCGCAGGACGGACGCGCCGACATCGCCCGACGGGTACGGCTCGGTACCCGTGATCGAACTCGACGGCGTCGGCCGGTCCTACCCCGGCGGCGTTCGCGCGCTCGAGGACGCGAACCTGACGATCCATTCCGGCGAACTGCTCGCGGTGGTCGGCCCGTCGGGGTCGGGCAAGTCGACCATGCTCCAGCTGATGGGCACGCTCGACCGACCGACCGAGGGGGTCGTCCGGCTGCTCGGGCACGACGTGGCCCAGCTGAAGGACCGTCAGCTCTCGGGTGTGCGGGCCAATTGGATCGGCTTCGTGTTCCAGCAGTTCTTCCTCACCGAGCACTTCACCGCCGTGGACAACGTCGCGAACGGCCTGTACTACCACGGGATTCCGGTCCGCGAACGGCGCGAACGCGCGGCCGAGGCGCTGATCAGGGTCGGGCTCGGGAGCAGGCTGGACCACGTCCCGCGCGAACTCTCCGGCGGCGAGCGCCAACGCGTCGCGATCGCCCGGGCGTTGGTTGCCCGACCCGCCCTGGTGCTGGCGGACGAGCCGACCGGCGCGCTCGACTCGCGCTCCGGCGCGACGGTGATGCGACTGCTGCACGAACTGCACGAGGACGGGACCACGATCGTGGTGATCACGCACGACCCGGGGATCGCCCGTTCGCTGCCGCGCCGGGTGGAGATCCTGGACGGCCGGATCCACGCGGACAGCGGCGTCGCGACGGCGACGGTGACGGCGAAGGCCGCGGGGGTGTCGGCATGACGGTACGTCAGGACACCGCCCCCCGACCCACCCCCGTCCCGCTGCCGGGTACCGCCCGGCTCGGCCCCGTCGACGTCGTCCGGGTCGGGTTGCTCGGGGTCCGCGGCCGGCCGATGCGCGCGGTGCTGTCCGGCCTGGGCATCGCGATCGGGATCGCGGCGATGGTCGCCGTCCTGGGCATCGGGACGGCGAGCCAGGCCCGGCTGATGGAGCAGATCCGCAGCCTGGGCACGAACATGCTCACCGTCGGTCCCGGCGACTCGATGTTCGGCGGGCAGGTGAAGCTGCCCGAGGAGGCCGTGGACATGGTGCGCCGGATCGGCCCGGTGACCTCGGCCAGCGCGACCGCCGAACTCCAGGGCCGGAGCGTTCGCCGCAGCGACAAGATCGACTCCCGCGAGACCAAGGGGATCACCGTCGCCGCGGCCCGCGAGGACCTGCTCGGCACGATCGGCGGCAAGGTGGGGAAGGGCCAGTGGTTCAACGCGGCCACGTCCCGCTATCCCACGGTCGTGCTCGGCGCGCGCACGGCGGAGCTGCTCGGGGTCGACGGGCCGAACCGCCAAGTGTGGATCGGCGACCGGTGGTTCACCGTGATCGGCGTCCTCGACCCGGTCCCGCTGGCCCCGGAGATCGACCGCTCCGCGCTGGTGGGCTGGCAGGCCGCCCGGGACGTGCTCGGCTTCGACGGGCACCCGACCAGGATCTACGAGCGTTCCACCGAGGACTCGGTCGCCGATGTGCGCGGTGTGCTCGCGGAGACGGTCAACCCGGCGAACCCGAGCGGCGTCAAGGTCAGTCGCCCGTCCGACGCGCTGGAGGCGCAGTTGGCCGCCAAGAACACCTTCACCGGCCTGTTCGTCGGCTTGGGCGCGGTCGCGCTCCTGGTCGGCGGGGTCGGGGTGGCCAACACGATGGTCATCTCCGTGCTCGAACGCCGCCAGGAGATCGGCCTGCGTCGGGCGCTGGGCGCCGGGCGGGGACAGATCCGGCTGCAGTTCCTGACCGAGGCGGTCACGCTGTCCGGACTCGGTGGGGTGGCCGGCGTGCTGCTCGGCCTGATCGTGACGAGCGGGTACGCCCACTCGCAGGGCTGGCCCCTCGTGCTGCCATGGCCGGCCATCCTGGGCGGCGTCGCCGCCTCGGTGGCCATCGGCGCCCTCGCCGGTCTGTATCCGGCCGGGCGGGCCGCGCGACTGCCTCCGACGGAGGCGCTCAGCGCGGGTTGACCGGGCCCGGGCCCGGACCGAGTTGCCGCGGCCGTCCGATCGTGAACAGGTCGTTCACGGTCGGGCGGCCGCGGCGGCTCAGGGTTTCCCCCCGGATGGTGCAGCTCGCTCATCCGACCAGATGATGACGGCACGCCTTTCAAGTCATCGATTCGGTTGACGAAGGACGGGCTGGGTAGTCGGTAATCTTTGAGGCTCAAGGCGGTTCACCACCCCCGCGCCGCCCGGTCGATCGGCAGCCGTCGCAACCGCGGAGCCCCCGCACGGCGTCAACCCACCGACCGGTGTGTCGCGTTCTCGTCCTACGATGACGCGGCTGAGGGCATGGCGTGGTGGACGCCGCAACGCCACCGGCCCGGGCCCGGGGCACGTCGGACTCGGTGAGTCGTTGGGGGTTGATCAGCAGTGTTGCGCGTTCTCGACGATCGCCGAGACGACGGCGACGACGTCACCGGCCACGGGTCCGCCCCGGCCGGCACGCTCACCCGACCGCACCCGTACGACGAGTCGAGCGACGGGTCGAGCGACGGGTCGACCCGCGCGTCGGGCGCCGTCGGTTCGTCGAAGGCGACCGGTGCCGGTGCGGGATCGCCGCGCCGGGGACTTCGCCGGATGTTGTGGTCCGCGCCGTGGCAGCTGCTGCGCTTCCTGTGGCAAACCCTGTGCGGAGAGTGGCGCGGCATCGTGGCCGATCCGGTCCGCGAGTTGTGGCGTGGCCGCGGCAAGGGGCTCGCGCTGGCCCTGGTGGCCAGCTCGGCGGTGATCTTCTTCCACGCGATCGGCCAGACGGCGACCGGGAAGAGCGCGGTCCGCATCCTCGGCGGCGTGAGCGCCGACCTGCCGCTGTGGCTGGCCCTGCTGCGGACGCCCGTCTCGCTGTTCGTGCCCGCGCTGAACCTGCCGGTCTGGGCCGGCATCACCCAGCTGTTCCTCGCGTTCGCGATCGCCCAGCTCTCGCTCGGCGCCGCGCGCACGCTGACGGTCGCCTACGTCACGACGCTCGCGGGCACGATGGGCGCCCGGATCATGATCGCGATCGGTCCGGACCACGCGATCGGGCTGCCGTCGTCGGCCGGGCACGTGCTGGACACGGGTCCGTCGGCGGCGGTCGTGGGTCTGTTCACGTACCTGTCGATCATTCACCGCGCGCCCATACTCTTCACGATCACGGGCGGATCGATGGTCCTGGAGTCGATCGTCCTGCCCAACCTCGCCGGTCGCGAGCACCTGATCGCGGTGGGCGCGGCGATCGTGCTCGGCCTCCTCGCGGGGCGCGGCCGGCCGGAGTGGTTGGCGTGGACGGACGCGCCGCGAGCGCGGGTGCGCGCGGTCTGGGCGGCGCGGGTCGAGTTGGTGCGCGGGGTGCGGGGACCGCGGCCGGAGGAGGCGGCGAGGGCGGCGGGGGCTTCGGGGCCTTTGGGGGCTTTGGGATCTTTGGGTGCGGCGGGGTCGGCGGTTGCGGGGGCGACGGCGACGTCGGTCGACTTCGAGAAGGTTGTTCGGGCGCGGGAGAACGCGTGATCCGCGGGGGCTAGCGGGTCGCCGATCCGGTGCGGGGCTGACGCGCGGGGCGGTCGGGTGGGTCGGCTGGGTCCGCTGGGTCCGCTGGGTCGGCCGGGTCGGCTGGGTCCGCTGGGGCGGCTGGGTTTGGTGGTCTGGACCAATATTGCGTGGCGTTCGGCGTGGTGGATACCTTCGGCACACCGCGCAGGACGCCGTTTCGGCGTGGTCACAAGCCGCCTGGAGGTACTACTCAGATGCCCACTTCCCTCGTTCCCGGGTCGGTGATGGCCCGTGAGATCGCGGCCCAGCCCGACGGGTTGGCTCGGATCCTGGACGAGGGGCTCGGGCCGATCCGGGCCGCGGCCGCCGCGATCCGCGAGCTGGACCCGCACTTCGTGCTGTTCACCGGGCGCGGGACGTCCGACAACGCGGGGCTGTACGCGCGCTATCTCACCGAGGTCCTGCTGGGCGTGCCCGCCGGGCTCACCTCGATGTCCACCACGACCGCGTACCGGGCCCGCCAACGCCTGACCGGTTGCCTGGTGGTGACGGTGAGTCAGTCCGGCGGCTCGCCCGACCTGATCGCGTCCGCGCGACAGGCGCGGGCGGACGGCGCGCTCACGCTCGCGGTGACCAACAACGCGGAATCGGTCCTCGCGCGCGAGTCCGACCTGCACCTCGACGTGCTGGCCGGGCCCGAGCTCGCGTTGCCGGCGACCAAGACGTACACGGCCGAACTGCTCACGCTGTTCCTGCTGGTGGACCACATCCGGGGCGGTACGGGCGAGGCCGCGCGGGGGTTGCCGGGGGCGGCGCGCGAGATCCTGGACCGGGGGGCCGAGGTCGCCGCGCTGGCCGAGCGGTACCGGTTCGCGGATCGGCTGGTGGTCACGGCGCGCGGGTACGGGTATGCGACGGCGCTCGAGGCGGCCTTGAAGATCATGGAGACCAGCTACATCGGGGCCCAGGCGTTCTCCGGTGCGGATCTGATGCATGGGCCGCTGGCGATCGTCGACCAGGCCTGGCCGGTGCTTGCGGTGTCGGCGGACGGGGCGGGCGGGGTGGCGCTGCGGCCGGTGTTGGATCGGCTGCGGTCGCGTGGCGCGGACCTGTGCGTGGTGGGTGGGGCGGAGGTGGTGGCCGCCTATGGGCGTGGGTTTGTGTTGGCGGGGGCGGGCGCGGGGGCGGTGGCTGAGGAGGTTTCGCCGATTTTGGAGATCCTGCCGCTGCAAATGCTCGCGCGTGAGGTTGCGTTGGGGCGTGGGTGTGATCCGGATGCGCCCCGTGCCTTGGCGAAGGTGACGGAGACCAGCTAGCGCGGTGGCGTCCGTCGCGGCGGTGGCGGCCTCAAGCGCCGGCCGGGCTGAGGGGTGGCCTCAAGCGCCGGCTGGGCTGCTTGGCCTCGAACGCCGGCCGGGCTGTCAATGGCTCGCCCGATGCCCGCGCCCGGCGCTCGCGTCCGGTATTGGTCAGGCTGATTGGGTTGTGGGGGCTGTGGATTCTCGGGCGTCCACCATCGTGACCGGATCCAACGCCGGCTCCGACAAGCACCCCGCGTGGTACCTGAACCTGGTCGCCGAACCGACCGTCAAGGTGCAGATCGGCGCGGAGGTGTTCACCGCGACCACGCGGACCGCGACGCCGGCGGAGAAACCGCGCCTGTGGCGGCTGATGGTCGACGCCATGCCGTCCTACCGCGCCTACCAGGAGGGCACGACGCGCGACATCCCGGTCGTGATCATCGAGCGGGCCGACGCCGACCCGTCCGGGGCTTGAGGGAGCGGAGCCCTTCCGGCCCGCCAGGTGGCCGGGGCCGAGGCCGGCGCTACGCGCGTGCCGCGCCCGTGTGCTCGACCGCGAACAGGAGATGCTCGGCCCGATCCAGCGCCACCCGCAGCGCGCCGAGCGCGACCCCGTCCGACCCCGGCGGCGGAGGACGCCGGGGTCGCGGCTGACGTCCGGTGGTGACTGTTAAGGCCGTGTCAATCCGATTCGGTCCGTGTTCTGCATTGGCATGTCGTCGTGGGAAACTGCCTGGGTTACGAGTGACGGGGGCACCAGTGAGTAAGCGGCATGTGCGGAAGATGTTGCGGCAGATGGCGAGTGGGGAGCCCGTTCAGGTCACCAGCGCCATGGCATCCATGAAGAAGCTTGCCCGACTCGCCTTCATTGCCCAGCAGTTCGGCTACGCGTACGCGGACGTATGGCAGGGCGGCGGACCGCAGGACAACGGGTTCGTGATGCTGATAGTGCCCGACCCCAGCCCGCAGGCCCGCGTGCGGGCCGCGCAGAACTGGGCGCAGTACCCGAACGCCGGTGACGGGGTCGCGCTGCCGCCCCTCGTGTCCGACGCGGTCGAACTTCTCAAAGCCCGCATCAATTTCGACCTCGCCGCCAGGTACACCGAGAAGCAGATGATGGTGCTCGCGGGTGTCGGCGTCACCCCATTGGCCGTGGGCCTCGGCTTCGCGCTCGGCGCGGGCATCACCGCCGTTGTCATCGCCGGCATCGTCTGGGCCGCGCTGATGGCCCTCATGCCCGTCGGGCTCGTCGTCAACCGGCGCCACAGAGCCAAGTACGCTGCCCTGTTGCAGGCCGCCGGGTTCACACCGGTGACCGACCAGAGCGGGCGGCTGCGGTATGTGCCGCCGGGAGGGCAGTTTCCCGGGCACGGCAATCCACTTGCCGGAGGGGAACACGTGTCTCCGCCAACCCTTGGTGCCAGTTGAAGTCGCCTCGGTGGGGCCGCTGAACGCCGCCCTGTATCCGGACCTGGCGGGGGCGGGGGTGCGCGTGGTGGCCGGTGATCTGGCCGACGGCGTTGCCGTGGCCGAGTTTGCCGAGGGGCACGACGCGGCGATCGTCGCCGTGTACGACCCGGCCGTGCCCGTCGCGGACTTTTACGTCCGGGTCGCCGACGCGCTCCTGGTCGGGCTGCCCCGGGCCGACACCGACCCGTCCGGGGCTTGAGGGCGAGCCCTTCCGGCCCGGCCGGCGGCCGAGGCCGGCGCTACGCCCGCGCCGCGCCCGTGTGTTCGACCGCGAACAGGCGGTGCTCGGCCCGATCCAGCGCCACCCGCAGCGCGCCGAGCGCGACCCCGTCCGCGCCGAGGGCGGACGGCTCGACCCGCGGCATTCGCAGGCACAGCCGTTGCAGTTCGGCGGTCAGCGGCGGGATCGCGCCGGCGAGGCCCGCCGCCCAGCCGCCGATCACCACGATCTCCGGATCCAGCGCCAGCACCAGCGCGGTGACGTCGTGGATCAGCCGCTGGACGAAGCGGTCCACCGCCTCGCCGGCCGTCGGGTCGCCCTCGGCCGCGTGCCGGAACACCTCGCCGACGGCGGTCTCGTCCAGCGGCGGCAGCGGCGTACCCGTGGTGGAGAGCAGGTTCTCCGGCGTCACCTGCCGGCCCAGCAGGTGCAGCGCGCCGATCTCGCCCGCCGCGCCGCCGAAGCCGCGGTGCAGTCGCCCGTTGATGAACGACCCGGCCCCCGGGCTCAGGCCGGCCATCACGTACACGATGTCGTCGGAGCCGACCGCGACGCCCTTCCAGCGCTCGCCGATCGCGGCCAGATTCGCGTCGTTCTCGACCTGCACGGCACAGCTGAACGAGCGGCCGAGCCGGCCCGCGAGGTCGAATCCGGTCCAGCCCGGCATGGCCGTGGACAGCGTGACCACGCCCTCGGTGTCCACGATCCCGGGGGTGCCGACGCCCACGCCCCACAGCGACCCGCGCGACACCTGGGCTCGGCGCAGGGTTTCGCTCACGGTGCCGCGGACCCGCTCCAGCCGGTCCTCGGCCTCGCAGTCCTCCTCGACGGTGCGCGCGGCGCGGCCGACGATCGTGCCGGTCAGGTCCGCGAGCACGACCCGGATGCGGTGGATGCCGATGTCGATGCCGAGCAGGTAGCCGGCCTCCGCGTGGAAGCGGAAGCGGCGCGCGGGCCGGCCGCGCGGGCGGCTCCCGTCCTCGCCCTCGGCGGTGGTGGTCTCGACGACGAGGCCCTCGGCGAGCAGCCCGTCGATGACGCCCTCGACGGTCGGCCGGGACAGCCCGGTGGCCTCCATCAGAGCGGTCACGGTCAGCGCCGCGCCGCCGCGCATCGCGCGCAGGGTCTCCGCGGAGTTGATCCGCCGGACCAGGGACGCGTCCCCGCCGGTCGCCTGTGCCACAGCTCTCGTCCTCTCACCACGCCGTCGCGCGATCGTTCCTCCGGGCGGTCTCGGCCCGTCGGGTCGCGTTCCGTCCGGTCGCGCCTCGTGCGTGTCTCGGCGTGCGTGTCGTCGCTCAGGCGCGGATGGTACCCGGCATCGACTCTCCGGCGGGTCAGGACGCGGGCCGCAACGCGGCCGGCCCCGCTTCCGCGAACGCGAGCCGGCAGGTGTCGGCGCGGTAGGTGGACACCGTGACGGCCGCGGTCCGGCCGAGGGCGGTGTACGTCGTGGTCACGATCAGCACGGCGGTGCCGGGCGGACGCTCCAGGTAGCGCGCCTCCTCGGCCTCGGCCACGCCCAGCTCGACCGCGCGGTGCCGGCTCTCGAGCCGGTGGCCGCGCAACTGGCGCAGCATCAGCGCGGCGCGGTCGAAGCCCGGTGCGCGTGTGGACAGCGACGGGACGACGGCGCGCGAGACGTACAGGCACTCCAGGCCGACCACCTGGCGCATCGAGAACTGGCGCCGGCGCAGCCGGTGTACCAGCGCCGAGGGCCGCGCTTTGAGGGTCGCGGCGAATTCGTCGGTCACCGGCACGGTCGCGCAGTCGATGACCTCGCGGTCGCGCAGGTCCACGCCCGGCCAGCCCTCGCCGTCGGCGCTCAGCGACACGTCCACGCGGGGCCCGGCGACGGTGGTGCCGGCGCCGCGCCTGCGGACCAGTCGGCCCTCGAGTTCGAGCTGTTCGAGCGCGTGCCGCAGCGTCGCGCGGGCGACCCCGAACCTGGCCGCGAGGTCGCGCTCGTTGGGGAGGATGTCGCCGGAGACGAAGTCTTCCTCGATCGCCTTGAGCAACGACGTGCGGAGTTGCCAGTACTTGGGCTCACCGAACACAGCTTCGTCCGGCAATGTCGCCATGTTGCCCACGGACGCCCCCTCGGCTGCCCGTGGCCACGGTGGTCCGGGCTTATTGCATGTTCGGTTTAGTAAAGACGGTTGAATATAACCCGCCCGGACCCGGAAAGGTCCAGACCAAGACCCGCCAAGTTGTCGGTGACCTGACTCACATCACGGCACGTCCTAAGCTGACCTGCGCGAACGGTTCACCGCCCCCGCCAGGGGCGCGTGTCGTAAGAGGGAATCCGGTGCGAGACCGGAACTGCCCCGCAGCGGTGAGTGGGAACGAGAGCCGTCATCACGCACTGGGCGCCGACGTGGGCGCCCGGGAAGCGACGGCCGGTAGGAGTCGGTGCGACCGAATCGGTCGTGGCCGATGTGCCCACGAGTCCGAAGACCTGCCTTCGCCCGCGTGCGGACCCTTCGCGCGCGGTCTGCCGGAGCCTCGTGGGAAGGGGTCGGTCGCGGTTCGCCGCTGCCTGCCTCGCGCTCTCCGCACGGGTTTCGGACCTGGATCGAACTCGCGAAGGAGAGTTCCCATGGCTCGTCGCAGCCGCCCCAACCCCCCTGCCCAGCCGGTGCGTTCGGCTCCCTGCACGGTCACGGTCTGCCGTGGCTGTTGCTGCGGTACGGCGAAGATCGCGGGGGACGATCACGCGGACCAAGTGGCCGGTCTGCGCGCGGCGTTGACGGATGCTCAGGTCGTGGTGCGGCTCAGCGAGTGCCTGGGGCCGTGTGAACGCGGCAACGTGATAGTGGTCCAGCCCTCCTCGGCGGGCCGTGCGGCGGGTGGCCGGCCGGCGTGGTTCGGCACGGTCAACGACAAGGACGCGACGGCCGACATAGCCGCGTGGGCGGCGGCCGGTGGGCCGGGGGTGGCGGACGCGCCGGGGCTGTTGGACCTGTACGAGTTCACGCCGAACCGGAAGGCTCGGCAGGCGATGGGGACTTGACGGGGTCGGTGCGAGGGGCGCCACGGGCGGCGGTACGAGGGTCGGTCGTTTGTCGTCCGGATTTCGTCCCGTCACGCCCCCGGCGGAACGGATTTTGTCCGTCACGCCCCCGGCGGAACGGCGCGGTGCAGCCACATGTCCAGGGCGATCGGTGTGCCGCGTCGATCGCGGACGATCGGGGGCGTGTCCGTGCGTTCGAAGCCGGTGGCACGGGCGACCCCGATGCTGGCGGCGTTGTCCGCCGGGATGTGCAGGATCACCGCGGTCGCGCCCAGTTCGTGGTAGGCGTACTCGGTCATCAGCCGCACCGACCGCGTGGCCAGTCCCAGGCCGCGGTGGGCGGCGGCGATGCCGTACGCCAACTCGACCTGGCCCGGCGCGTCGAGGCCGTCCGTGCTTACGAACAGCAGTACCTCGCCGCGGGGTTCGACGCCGTCCAGAGTCACGGCCAGCTGGATGCCGCGATGCTCGCCCCTGATCCGGCGGGCCTTGGCCAAGTGGTCGCGGGCGGCCTCGGCGTCGTAGGGCGACGCGAGTGGGGTCCAGCGGGCGATCTCGACGTCGTCGAACAGGGCGACCAGGGCGGGTAGATCGTCGTCGGTCCATTCGCGCAGGTGGATGCCGTGACCGGTCAGCGCGACGGCGGCGGGCAGGACGAGTTCGGGGCGAGGTTCGGAAGACATGGCCCGAGTCTCACCCGCGCGCCCTGGCCGGGGGCCTGATCCGGCCACGGACCGGCCGGTGGCCGGCGGGGTGCGCCGGGCCCTCCGGTCCGTGGGGTGGAGCAGTCAGCGCTTGAGCGCGCCCAGGAGGGCGACCCAGGCTGCGGGTGCGATTTCCACGTGGCCGCGCCGGCGGTCCTTGGTGTCGCGTATGCCGGTCGCGGTTGCCAGCGGCGCGACTTCCACGCATGCCTGGTTGGAGTTGGAGCGGGTTGCCTTGCGCCACGGGTAGTGGTCGATGCTGCGGGTCACAGCTCTTCCCATCTCTCGATGATCAGCCGGCGTGATTCTTTCCGGGAACTCCGGTCCGTGGGGTGGAGCGGTCAGCGCTTGAGTGCGTCCAGGAGGGCGACCCAGGCAGCGGGCACGATCTCCACGTGGCCGCGTCGGCGGGCTTTGGTGTCGCGGATGCCGGTGATGGCACGTGGGCCCGGTGCTACCTCGACGCACTCGTTGTAGTCGGCGCTGCGAGTCGAGGTGCGCCATGCGGCGTCGTCGATGTTCACGGAAGTTCATCCAATCTTGCAGTGATCAGTGCTCTTGAATCCTTCACAGACAACGTTGAGGTAAGGGTGTGCTCCATGCCTCTGCGGTAGCGCCGCACGTCGCGGTCGGCGTCCTTGAACAGTGCCCCGTCGTGGAATTCGATGTAGACGACGCTCGGGTTCCGAGGACCGGGGAAGTCCAAGATGGAGACGGCGCCCATGTTGATGAGCACCCGGGATTCGAACGGCAACACGTGAATCGCCACGTTGGGTAGCTCGCTCTGCTCCAGTAGGTGCAGCAGCTGTTCGCGCAGGACCGAGGGGCCGCCGGTTTGCATGTACAGCAAAGCGGCGCTCAGGATCGCCGTGTACTCGACGGGGGACTCCCCGGCCAGGATCTTCTGCCTTCTCATCCGAACGTCGACCAACGCGGCCGCGTCTTCCGGATCGGTCACCAAGGCGGAGGCGGTCACCGCCGCGAGTGCGTAGCTGCGCGACTGGAGAATCCCCGGGATTGCCGCCGAGTTGCCGGTGACGATCCGGGTCGATTGAGACTCCAGGGAGATGTACTCCTCGTAGCTCGCGTTGAGTACGGAGCGGAACTCGCTCCACCAGCGTGGTCCCCGGCTGTCGTCCAGCCAGCCTTCGAGGACGCCGAGTTCGCTGTCGTCCACGTTGTAGACGTGCCCGAGTCGGTAGAGGTCGTGCCGCGACAGCGTCACCTTGGCGTTCTCGATCCGGCTGATCTTCGAGCCGTCCCACCCGCATTCGGCGGCGACCCGTTGGTGGGAGAGACCCGTGGCCTCGCGCAGCTTCCTGAGTTCTGCGCCGAGTCGACGTCGGGCGTAACTGGGCGTCGCGGCCATAGCCACCTCCTGGCGCCCAGTGTTGTGCCTCGCCGAAGTCCGCGGCGTCGATTCTTCGTGACGGAAGGTCAGATCTACTCGAAAGGGTGAATGCACGCGAGTTGCATTGCGTGCATCGATGCATGCCTGCGAGCTTGATCCGAGTCTCAGGTCGTGCGCCCGGGTTCACAGTGCCTGTGTCGCGACCCCGCGCCCATCCAGGGAGGTCGGCATGCCCGCTCCTACCCCTTCCACCAACGGCCGATTGGTGTGGCCGTCGGCTGCCGCGCGCGTGCTGGCGGACTACATATTGATTGCGGAACGGCGGTATGCCCGTGATCTGCGGGCGATAGTCGCCGATCGGGCGGCCAGATTCGGGGCGGGGGACGAGATCGTCGATGGGATTCGGTCGTGTGTGGGGGAGGTGTTCAACAACGCCTGTGTGCATGCGGCCGGGAGTCTGACGCGGACGGTGCTGGCGAAGGATGTGGCCGCCGGGCGGTGGGTCGTGGAGGTGTTGGACGACGGGCCGGGGATGCCGGTCTTTCCCGACGAGGCGCCGGCGATCGTGGCCGGGGCGGAGGCGGAGGGCGGGTACGGGCTGTGGGTGGTCAAGAGCCTCGCGGCGGAGGCGTTCCCGCGTACGTGTGGTGAGTGGTCCGGGGTGGTGTTCACGTTTGTGATCGAGGCGGCGCCCTGAGTGGCGCGGCGAATACTCGTTCGTTCCGGGGCGTGGCTCATTCGTAGGATCGGGGGATGACGACTTCGGGCGATGCCGCCGTTCTGGACGCCGTGCGGCGGGCCGATGTCGGGTGGCTATCGGCGTATTTCGACGGGTTTGCGTGCCCGGCGGCGGTGTTGCGACCGCTGCTGGGGCACGACGATGCGGTGATGCGGCACCTGGGTGTCGTGTTGCTGCGGGCGAGGGCCGTGCGGGAGCCGAGCGCCGAGTTGGCCGAGTTGTTGCCGGTGGCTCCGGACGGCTCGCCCGAGACGATGGTGGTGCTCGCCGAGGTGTACCGGCGGCTGCGGGTGGTGGTGCCGCAGTGGCGGGCCGTCGAGCTGCCGGCTCGGGTCCGGATCGCGTGGTTGCAGGCGGAGATCTGCCGGCAACCGGCGGTGGCCGTGCGCGACGAGCCGCTCGGGGAGGAGCTCTACCAGGCGGTCGCGGGGGTCGGCGCCGAGGACGTGGACGATGTCGACGGGTTCGTCCGGGCGCTGAGTGGTCGTCGCGATCCCGTGCTGCGTGCGGCGGGGTTGCGGGTGGTGCGGACGGCCTTGTACGGCGCCTTGATCGGCCCCGAACAGGCGCGTGCGTACCTGGTCGACCTGCTGGATCCGGTCGGCGGGCGGTTGCCGGAAGAGGTCCTGCGGCGACTGCTGCCGGCCTACCCGGGGACGTTGGACGCCGCCGCCCGGCGGGCCGAGGAGGCGGCGCTGCGTGCGGTGCCCGCGGACACCGGGGTGCCGGGGGAGGCGCGGCGGCGGGCGCTGGAGTCGATCGGGGAGTTCGCGGAGCGGGGCGAGGCGGGGGAGTTGCTGCGGATCGCGGGTACGGATCCGCTGCTGCTCGCCGGGCCGATGATCGCGTGCCTGGGCGGGATGCATCGACGCGGACACTTCGTGTCGCCCGACGACGCGCGGGCCGTGGTGGACCTGGCGCTCGCCGACCACGGTGTCCGCGCCCGCGAGGTCGCCGTCGTGCTGTTCACCGTGCGCCACGAGGCGCTGCGGGCACTGGCGGACGCGCCGGCCGACGACCCCGGATGGCCCCGGCGCGTCGACCTGCTGCGCGCGCTCGCCGAACAGGGCGCGCCCGACCTGCCGGTCGGCTCGGTCCTCACGGCGCGACTGGCCGCGGCGGTACGGCCGGAGCCGTTCCTGGCCGCGCTGCGCGAGCTGCGCCACACCGCCGCCGAGGAAGCCGTGCTCGCCACGCTGCCCCGGGCACCCGGGCCGGCGCTGCACACGCTGGAGGCGATCGGCGGACCGCGCACGGTCGCCGCGCTGCGCGAAGGGCTGGGCCTCGGCACGCCGGCCGGGCCGATCACGCCATACCTGCGAGGCGTGTCGCACCACGCGCTCGAAGTGCTCTGGCACCTCACCGACGCCCCCGAGCAACGCCGCGAGCTGCTCGCCCGGCTCGACCCGCGCGACCTCCCCAAGCGGATCGCGTCCGATCTGGGTGCGCCCGACCCACACGAACTCGCGCTGCTCACCTCGCACTTGGATCCGGACGACCCGGTCGAGGCACTTTGCCGGCTGGCCCGCAACGGCACGGCGAGGACGATCCCCGCGATCACCGACCTGCTGCTGCACGTGGTGAGCGACCTGGCGGCGTCCGTCGGTGACGACGTCGCGGAGCCCTTCGTGCCGGGCCCGGTCGTCGAGGCCATCCGCGCGCTCGGCGAACGCCTGTACGAGCGCGGCGCGTTGCGCCCGGTGTGCCTGCTCGACGCGACCGATACGGATACCGCGAAGGACGCACTCGTCGCCGCCGTCGCGCTCGACGTGCTGGACCGCCCCGGCGTCACCGACGCCGAACTGGCCGTCCTGCTCGAACTCCTGCTCCGCGTCCCGTATCGCCACACCAAGGCCCGCACCCACCGACTGCTGCGCCACCGTGACCCGCACGTCCGCAAGCACGTCATCGCGCTGCTCGCCCGGGACGCCGGCCGCGACGACGCCCGGGCCCTGTCCGCGAGCCTGATCCCGCTGACCGCCGCGCCGGACCCGCAGACGGTCCGCCGGGCCGTGCTCGCGCTGGGCAACGCCGGGGCGACCTGGGCGGGCGAGGCGATCGCGGCGTGCCTGGACCATCCGGTGATGAACATCAAGAAGACCGCGGCCGACGCGCTGGCCACCGCCGGCACGCACGCGCAGGTGCCCGCGCTGCTGGCCTGGCTCGGGCGGCACGACAACCCGGGCCTGCGCGCGTCGTTGATCGCGGCGGCGCGGGCGATCCTGGGCGACGCCTACGCCGCCTGCGTGCTCGCGGCGGCGGAGCGCGCGGACGGGGAGCGCGAGCGGGAACTGCTCGTCGCGGCGCTCGACCGGGCGGTGTCCGCGCGTGCGGTCGTGATGCTCGCGGGCCGTGGGTCGCCGACGGCGCGACCGTTGCTGGCCGCCGTCGCGGTGGGCACGGTGGGGTTGGCCACCGGGACGGTGCGGGACCTGGCGGCGGAGTTCGCCGCCCACGACATCGCGCTGCCGAAGCCGGAGCCCAGCGAGGATCCGGCCACCCGGGCCGACCTCGTCGCGCTTCGCCGGGAGGGCCGGGTGGGCGGCGACGCGCCGACTGTCCTGCGGCTGGCTCGGCAGGCGGACGCGCCCAACGCCTCGCACCTGGCCGCGCTGCGCGCCGCGTTGCCGCACGTGCTGGCCGTGGCCCGGGTGCGGCCCGAGGATCGGGCCGCCGTACTGCGCCTGGCCCTGCACGCGGCCCCCGAGCCCTGGTCGGCCGACGAGCACGCGGCGTTCGCGGACGCGGCCGACGTGCTGACGGCCGAACTGGGCGCCGTGGCCGGGATCGGCAAGGTCCTCGAAGCCGTCGCGGACCGCCTGCCGGAAGCGGTGGCCTACGCGGTCGTGCTCCGCGTCCGCGCGCTGCCCCCACAAGCCCTCGCCGACGCGCCCGCGTTGCCGCTCCTGCGCCGCTGCGGAGCCGTCCTCACTCGCGCCGACGTCGACCGCGCACTGGCCGCCGCACAGGCCGGACCCAACCCGTGGGAGGCCGAAGTAGCGGTGCTGCGCGAGGCGTTCGCTCCGCCGAGTCCGCCAGGTCCGCCGAGCCCGCCCGCCTCGCCCGCCCCGCCCGCTCCGCCGGGCGAGGACGCCCGCACCTGGCGGGCCGAGCTCGGCGACGCCGTACGCAAACCCGGCGCGATCGCGGCCTTCCGGCGCACAGCGGCCGTCGGCGTGGCTTCGGGGCCGAGCCTGGACTCGCGAGTGCGCCTGGACGCGTTGATCGACGCGTTTCCCGCCGCCGACCCGGACAACCGAGCTGCCCTGCTCGACTGGTTGACGGATCTTCAGCCGATCGACGCCCCTGCGTGGACCCGGGCCGAACGCGCGGCGGCGCTGCCGGTGCTCCCCGAACCGCGTACCCCGCACCCCGACGACCTCGACCAGCCCCGCTCGGCCGCCCTGCGCGCCCGCCTGATCGCGACCCTCGCCGCCGCCGACCCGGACCGCCGGACCGCCGCCGCCCGGGCACTGCTCGGATGGCCCGAACCCGAGGTCCGGCGCCTGGTGCTGGCCGCCCACCTGCGCGGCGAAGTCGCCCTGCCCCCACACGCCGACCTGGCCCACGTACTGGCCACCATGCCCGATCTCGCGGACCTCGCCGACCACGACGAGGCCGGCCGCGAGCGCGCCGCCCGCCTGAGTGCGTGGCTGCCGACGACCGACCTCGCCGCCCTGACCCCGCAGCTCCTCACCTGGTGGGAGCGCGGCGAACCGGCCACCAGAGAAGCCGCGTTCGCCGCACTGCGGCACCTCCCGGCCGACCTGCTCGCCGAGGCCCTGCGCGGTCGACTGGCAGCCCGAGCCTGGGGCTACCTCGACCTCCTGGCCGACCGCACCATCCGCCGCACCCCGGAACTGACCGCCACCGTCGCCCACTTGCGCGCCGACGGACACGAATCCCTCGCCGACCGGCTGCGCCTGATCGACGGCCCCCTGCGCGGCCCCGAGGCCGCCGCCCGCGACGACCACGCCCTCGCGACTTTGCGCGCCCGACCCGAACACGCCACGGCCGAACGCCCCTCTCGCGAGGACCTGCTCGACACCGCCCGCACGGGCAGCCCCGAGCAGGTCCGCCGCGCGCTGTCCCGACTCGTCGAGGACCGCGTCCACGGCCGCGACTGTGACCCCGAGGTCCGGGCCGTCGTCGTCGACCTGCTGCAACACCCGGTCCCCAGGGTGCGGTTGCACGCCCACCGAGCGAGCCGCCGACTCTTCGACCGCCGCGAATACCTGGCCGCCACCGAGATTCTGCTCGACGACCCGCGCCGCGACATCGTCCGTTCGGCCATCGGCACCCTGTCCCACGCCCGCTGGGAACCCGCGCTGCCGGCCGTCGTCGCGCTCCTCGCGCACCCCGACCAGCTGGTCCGCGAAGCCGCCGCCGAGGGCCTCGCCCGGATCGGACAGCCGGCGATCGCCCCCTTGCGCAACGCCGCCGCCCACGCCCGCCCGGACCGCCGGGCCCGCTACACCGCCGTGCTCGATCGCATCGTCGAGGCGGGCGCACCGTGAACGCGCCCCCGATCAGGGCCGGGTGAACTCCATGACCCAGTTCGACACCCAGCCGGCCTCCCCGTCCACCGAGAACGCCTGCTCCCAGCGCGCCGAATCGGCGGAGATGCCCGACCAGACGTAGCGCACGCGAACCTCCTTGCCCTCGTGCATGTCGTCCCCGAAGAACTCGCCCCGGCCGCCGGTGAATCGGCCGACGACCGGCGGGAAGAGCGCGCCCGTGCGACTGTCGGCCCAGTAGAGGGACCACTCCCGGCGCTCGGGGGCGTACAGCCGCAGGGTGAGCCCGGACCAGCCCTTCGTCGGGAACTCGACCTCGTCGATGTTCGCCGCCCCGTCGAAATGCCGGGAGGCGCGGGCGACGGCCGGGAACTCCTCCCACGCGCCGGCGGCGTCGAGGAAGTCCAGACGTCGGCGGTTGGCGACGTCCCAGGTGCCGATCAGGAAGTCGAAGTCGTTGCCGGTGGCACCGCCGTCGGCGGTCACGGACGGTCCTCCGTACTGCCGTCCGGCAGCGCATCGGCGAGGTAGCCGGCCAGATCGGGGCGGTCGGGGTCGATGGGCGCGAGCATGTGTCGCACCCACGCGTCGCGTTCGTGCAGGATCGGCGGCAACTCCCAGACGCAGCCGATCAGTGACCGGTCCACCCGGACGAAATGGGTCGGGTCCTCGTCCGGGCAGCCGAGGAACGGTTGTCCCGCCGCCGCCCCACCGAAGTGCAGGGCGTTGTCCCACACCCAGCTGTAGGCGTTCAGGTAGGCCCCGTTGTCGCCGCCCCGATGCAGGACGACGAACGTGGCCGGCGGTGTGCCGTCCGGCTCGGGCAGCAGCTCGGGCAGGAGCGCGTACGCCGCCTTCTCGACGGCGGGCTTGATCCCGGCGGGGTCCCCCGTGACGTGGTAGCGCTTGATCCGGCGGCCCGCGACCTCGATCGGCGGCAGTACTCGAAGTTGTTTCGCTGCGAAAACCATGGCCGGACCGTAGAGCCGCTCCACTGACACCTCCTGTCAGTGGAGCGCGGCCATCTCCCGCGCCCGGGCCCGGAGGCGGTGACCCGAGGCCACCGCCGGCCGATCCGGGTCGTCCCGCGGGCGTCCCGGACAGGGCTGCACGAGTCTTCCAGTCGCCCGCCAGCGCCGTCGCGACAAGGGTGGACGTGCGCGTGTTCATTTCTGCCCACATAGCGGCCCGGGTCGTTCGCCCGAGCCCGACGTCCGGCCGGTTGACGATCGGGCGTGCGCGCAATTCCTCGGCACAGTAACCGAGTCGATTCCTCGCCCGTACGACCGGTGGGGACGGCGGATCCGGCAAAGAGCCCGATCGGCGGGCCCTCGGCGGCGGTGCCTACCATCGTGGCCATGTCGTTCTGGGATCGTTCGTCGTCGTCTCGGGCCGCGGAGCCCACGCCCGTCATGGTGTCCGATTCCGGGCTGGACGACGCCGAGGTCAAGCGGGTCTGCCAAGAGGTGGTGGACACCGGGCAATTCGTGCCGGCCGTCGAGCTGCTGAACCGGGTGGGGCGGGATTGGGCGCGGCGGGCGGTCGCGGTGACCGCTTTGGGCGAGGTGGCCGCCAAGTCACCCGCCTGGCTGCTGTGGTGGCAGCGGTCGGAGCCCGAATCGCCGGATCAGCGCACGGTGATGGCCGCCGCCATGGTGCGCGTCGCCTGGAACGCGCGCGGCTCCGCCAAGGCCAGTCTCACCAGCCGCGGCCAGTTCCTGGATTTCCACCAACTGCTGCGCGACGCCGACCAGGCCTGCCTGATCGCGACCGAGTCCGCCCCCGACGATCCGACGCCGTGGGTCTCGTGGTTGCGGGTGTGCCGCGGACTCCCGGTCTCGCGCCAGGTGTTCGTGGCCCGCTGGCGGGCGCTGCGCGAGCGCGACCCCCTCCACCGCGCGGGGCACGATGCCGCCCTCCAATACCTGTGCGAGAAGTGGCGCGGTTCGCACACCGACATGTACGCGTTCGCACGCGAGGCCGCGGAGTACGCCCCGCCCGGCTCGCCGCTGACCCTGCTCGTGGTCGAGGCACACGCGGAGTACGGGCTCCGGATGCGGTGGAACGGAGCCGGGCACGACGGCGGCTTCTGGACCGAGCCCGCGCAACAGGCCGACCTCGACGCCGCGTTGGACCGTTACCCGGTCGACGCGCCGCGACGATACGCGAGCCACCTGTCCGACCACAGCGTGCTCACCTACGCGCTGGCCAAGGCCGGTCGCTGGGCCGAACTCGCGGACCGGTTCGAGGCGACCGACCACCACGCGTACTTCCTTCCGTGGACGTACGAGGAGGGCGGCTCGGCCTTCCTGGAGTACGCGCACAGCCAGGCGATGAAGTCGCGGTCCCGGCACGGGCGATAGCGCCGAAACGGAACGGGGTCACCGCGAACTCGCGGTGACCCCGTTTCCGTACCCGTGACGTAGAGCGGGTGGCTAGCTCTGGCCGGCCTCGACCTTGGCCGCCGCCTGCGCGTCGCGCGGATCCTGCACCTTCGTCCGGTACAGCCACAGCGCCACGCCGATCACCAACACGCCGCAGGCGATCCCGAGTTCCTTGTAGCCGCCGTAGCCCGTGATCGAGAAGCCCGTCGCGCCGACGACCAACACCACCGTCAGGAACGCCGCGAGCAACCACGCCAGCGGGACGAAGAAGCTCGGCAGCCGGATCGGCCGGGCCATGTCCGGGCGGTCCTTGCGCAACATCGCGAAGCCGGAGATGGCCAGGATGTGGGTCAGGATGTAGCCCAGGTTGCCGGTCACGATGATCGCCAGCGGGGTCTTGAGCGCGATCAGGATCACCACGTTGACCGCCAGCGCGATCATCAGCGCCCGGGCTGGCACGCCGCGCTTGTTGAGCACGCCGACCTGCTTGATCGTGGTGCCCTCCTTGCCCATGGCGTAGAGCACGCGGGAACCGTCGGCCAGGCCGGTGATCATGATCAGCAGCAGCGACGCGATCAGGAAGACCACCATCAGGTCGGCCGCGCCGCCGACGAGGTCGTTGAACGCGCCGACGTAGAACGTGGTCGGGTCGAGCGCGATCGCACCCTCGCCGACGTAGCCCGCCAGTGCCAGCGGCAGCAGGATGAACACGCCGAGCGAGAACAGCACGCCGGCGCGCAGCGCCCGGGAGGTGTCCTTGACGGTGTCCTTGTACTCCGGGGCGAAGGTCGCGCAGACCTCGACGCCGAACGACGTCCAGGCCATCACGTACAGCCACACCAGCGACTCGCGGATGCCCGCCGAGCCGTGCAGGTTCCAGTGCAGGTTGCTCGCGCTCCAGTCGCCGCTGGCGAACGGCATGATGATGAAGACCGCGAGCGGGACCAGGAGCATGCCGCCGGTGACGTAGACGACCCACATCGCGACGTGCAGGCCGAACATGGCCGCGCCGAACAGCAGCACGATCACCGCGAGGCCGACCACGATCGGGAAGCTCAGCTCCGCGATGCCCAGGTCGAGGGTCCAGTCCTGGCCCTTGAACCACTGGGCCTGGACCAGCGAGCCGATGATCCCCGCGTACACGGACAGCGCCGTCGTCCACGGGAACCAGTAGCCGATGCTGGCCAGCGGCCCGACGAACGGCGCGCGCTTCTTCCAGCCCTCGGTCGCGTAGTGCGCGATGCCACCGGACGACTCGGGGAACATCGCGGCGAGCTCGGTGTAGATCCAGTTGGCGATCGTGGCCAGGACCATCGAGGCGGCCCACAGTGCGATGGCGCCCCACGCGCCGAGGCCGCCGATCGAGGCGCCGAGCGAGGCGATCAGGGCGGCGGGCATGGTCAGGGACATGGCGAAGCCGTCGTACCAGCGCATCTTCTTCGCGAGCGCGGGCGGGTTCGCTGCGGAGTCGACACCGGCGGTGGCGGTGGCGGTGCCGGTCGAGCCGGGGACAGCCGGCTGAGGTGCTGCGGACATGCGTTTTCCCCTTCGCGGGGTGGGAGCGGCCGGTGGATGGTCCCGGGGGACGGCCGCTTGGAGGAGGGGGTCGCGGGCATCGGGGGCGTCGTTCTCGGCGCCGACGGTGGCCCTGCTGATGGCCCTGTTATAGATCCGATTTTTCGACCACGTCAAGGGTTCGTCTTTGTTCATTCAACAAATGAGACCTGTAGAAGTTGTTCATTGGGAGCTATTGACAGGTCAAAGTTGCTGATGAAGTCTGAGCACACGCCCACAGCGGACAGAGAGGGATACCCCCGCATGAGCAGCACCGGCACCGCCCGCCACCAGTTCTTCATCAACGGCGCCTTCGTCGACGGCACCGGTGCCGAGGGCTACGACGTCGTCAGCCCGGCCACCGGTGAGTACATCGCCACCATCCCGGTCCCCACCGCCGCGGACCTGGACGCCGCGGTCGCCGCCGCCAACACCGCGCAGCGCGCATGGGCCAAGGTGAACGTCTGGCAGCGCGCCGAGCTCTGTCACCGCATCGGCGACGAGATCACCAAGCGGGTCGACGAGCTCGCCCGGTTGCAGACCCTGGAGCAGGGCAAGCCGCTCGCCGAGTCGGTCGCCGACATCGAGGAGGCCGCCCAGCTGTTCCACCTGCACGCCGAGGACGCGGTGCGCCTGCACGGCGAGACGATGCCCTCCACCGACGGCACCAAGCGGATGTGGACGTTCTACGCGCCGGTCGGCACGTGGGGCATCATCACGCCCTGGAACTTTCCGCTGCTGATGCTCGCCGAGTTCGTCGCCCCGGGTCTGGCCACCGGCAACGCGCACGTGGTCAAGCCGCCGGCCAACACGCCGCTGACCGTGCTCAAGGCGATGGAGGCGTTCGTCGCCGCCGGCGTTCCCGAGGGTCTGATCAACATCCTTCCGGGCGAGGGCGCCACCGGTGACGCGCTCGTGCGCCACGACGGCATCGACGCGATCGGCTTCATCGGTTCGTCCGCGACCGGCGCCAAGATCCAGGCCACCGCCGGCCTCAAGCGCTCGATCATGGAGTGCTCCGGCAACGGCCCGCTCGTCGTGCTCGCCGACGCCGACCTCGACGCCGCCGCCAAGGCCGCCGTCTACGGCGCGTACCTGTGCGGTGGCCAGGTCTGCTGCGCCACCGAGCGGGTGATCGTGGTCGACGAGGTACACGACGCGTTCGTGGCCGCCGTGCTGCGCGCCGCCGAGGACGTGGTGCTCGGCGACCCGTTCGACGCCGCCACCAACCTGGGCTCGCTCAACAACGAGGGGGTCGCCGCGAAGATGGACCGGCACATCGCCGACGCGCACGAGCGCGGCGCGAAGGTGCTCTTGGGCGGCAAGCGCCGGGAGGGCATGCCGACCGACCTGTACTACGAGTTCACCGTCGTCGACCAGGTCCCCGTGGACAGCCTGCTCTCGCGCGAGGAGTCGTTCGGGCCGGTCGTGCCGATCATCACCGCCGCGGACGAGGACGACGCGCTTCGGATCGCCAACGACGACAAGCTCGGCCTCCAGGGCGCGGTCTTCACCAGCAGCATGCGGGCGGCGTACCGCTTCGTCGAGGAGATGGCCGTCGGCCAGGTCGTGGTCAACGACAGCACGTGCTTCTGGGACGTCAACATGCCGTTCGGCGGGGCCGGCAACCGGGGCACGGGTTGGGGGCGCATTGGTGGCAAGCACACCCTCCTCGACATGTCCGACCTGCGCACGGGCGTCATCAACCTCTGACGTTCCGGCCTGTCCTCAAACGCCGGACGGGCTTGATTTCGCCCTGGCGTCAGTCGTCCGGCGCGGCTTCACAAGCCTGTCCTCAAGCGCCGGACGGGCTGAAATAGCCCGTCCGGCGCTTGAGGACAAGTAGCCCGTCCGGCGCTTGAGGACGAATAGCCCGTCCGGCGTTTGAGGACAAGCGGGTCGCAGGCCGGCCCGGTCGACGACGTACACAGCTCCGTAAGGACCAAACGCATGACCGCGAGCCACCGCACCGCCTTGCGCAGCACCGCCCAGGCGCCGTTCTGGCTGGACCGCCCCGAGCAGCACCCCGAGCCGCTGCCGCGCCAGATCGGCGACACCCGGACCGACCTCGCCGTCGTCGGCGGCGGGTACACCGGACTGTGGACCGCGCTGCTCGCCAAACAGCGCGACCCCGCCCGCGACGTGCTGGTTCTGGAACAAGGCACCTGCGGCCACGCCGCAAGCGGACGCAACGGCGGCTTCTGCTCGCCGAGCCTCACCCACGGCCTGGCCAACGGCCTTCAGCGCTGGCCCGACGAGATCGACAAGCTGCAACGCCTCGGCGTACAAAACCTCGACGCCTTCGAGCGCGACCTGGACACGCACGGCGTCGACTGCGGCTTCAAGCGCACCGGCAAGGTCTCGGTCGCCGCGACCCCGTGGCAGACCCAGGCGCTGCGCGCGTCCGTCCCCACCGCCAATCGGCACGGCGAGAAGGCCGAGTTCCTCGAACACGGCGCGCTGCGCGCGTACATCGACTCGCCGCTGTGGTCGGCAGGCGTATGGCAGCCCGACTACGCGCTCCTGGACCCCGCGCAACTGGTGTGGGGGCTGCGCCGGGCGTGCCTGGCCGCGGGCGTGCGGATCGTCGAGCGCACCGAGGTCACCGCGATCGACACCAAGCCCACCGACCTGATCCGGCTGACCACCCCGTACGGCGTGGTCGGCGCGCGCCGGGTCGCGCTCGCCACCAACGTCTTTCCGCCGCTGCTGCGCCGGCTCGGCCTGAGCATGGTCCCGGTGTACGACTACGCGCTCACCACCGAGCCGCTGACCGACGAGCAGCTCGCCTCGATCGGCTGGACCGGCGAGCACGGCGTCACCGACGCGGGCAACCAGTTCCACTACGTGCGCAAGACCGCCGACAGCCGCATCCTGTGGGGCGGCTACGACGCCATCTACCACTACGGCAGCAAGGTCGACGAGGCGCTCACCCAGCGCCCGGAGACGTTCGACGTGCTCGCCGAACAGTTCGCCGCGACCTTCCCCTCGCTCGCCGACGTGGCCTTCTCGCACGCGTGGGGCGGCGTGATCGACTCGACCACCCGCTTCTGCATGTTCGCCGGCACCGCCGCGGCCGGCCGAGTCGGCTACGCGCTCGGCTTCACCGGACTCGGGGTCGGCGCCACCCGGTTCGGCGCCGAGGTCGTGCTCGACCTGCTCGCGGGGGAGCGGACCGAGCGCACCGAACTCGCGATGATCAAGCACAAGCCGGTCCCGTTCCCGCCCGAGCCCGCGCGTTGGATCGGCATCCAGGCCACCCGCTGGTCGATGGCCCGCGAGGACGCGCACGGCGGACGCAACGTGTGGCTGCGTACGCTCGACCGGCTCGGTCTGGGCTTCGACTCGTGAACCACGCGTCCGAGTCACTCGGAGAAGAGGGCAAGATGGGCGCCGGAGATCACCACGCGCCGGCACCGGCGCCGCAGCCCACTCGGAGCAACCGCATGACCCCTGCAGGCCCGCTGGACGACATCGACCGGCGCATCATCGCGATCCTGCAGGCCGACGGCAGGCGCGCGTACAAGCAGATCGCCGAGGACCTCGGCATCCCCGCGTCCTCGGTGCGCTACCGGGTGCAGCGGCTGGAGGAGAGCGGGACGCTCCAGATCGTGGGGATCGCCAATCCGCTCACGATCGGCTTCGACCGGCTCGCGATGATCGGCATGCGGGTGCGCCCCGGCAGCGCCCGCGAGGTGTGCCGCGAACTGCGCGAACTGCCCGAGACCTCCTATGTGGTGATGGTCGCCGGCCAGTACGACGTGATGGTCGAGGTGATCTGCCGCGACACCGACCACTTCACCGATCTGCTCAACCGCCGGCTGCTGTTGATCGACGGTGTGCAGTCCACCGACTCCTTCTTCGTCCTGGAAGTACACAAGCTCGCGTACGGGTGGGGCGTCGGCGGTGTCGAGTCCTCGCTGCTCGACGCGCCGGAAATACCGCCCGGGTCCGGCCTGGACCAGCGCGACAGCCGCTGAGCGGGCGCCCGTAGTCCCCGAAGTCCCGACTCGGCTCCTGTAGTCCCCGAAGTCCCGACTCGGCACCCGGTAGTTCCCGAAGTCCCCGACGCGGCCCGGCGCTTGGCGCCGCGACCGGGAGACGACCCGGAATCGACCAGGCGGCGACCGCTCCGGAGGCGGTCGAGGCGGTTGAATGGGTGTGGGCAACTTGCTTGTGGGAGCCGTTCGGCGGTGCGATTCTGTGCCGCATGCCACACGATCCTCTGCCCGACTACGCGTCGATCCTTCGGGAGGTGAGGGAAGTGCGGCGAGTCGGCGTCGTTCGACTGCGGGACGTGGAACTGCCCTCGCTGGAAGGGGAGGCCGCCGCACTCGAACCGGACTCCTCACCGTACGGCGAGGTGGAGCGGCTGCTGCGACTGGCGGTGTCCCGGATCGGCGGCGGCATGCTTCAGGAGGCCGCCGAGTACTGCCTGGGCCTCGCCCCCAACACCCGCGACTGGCAGGGCGCCGACCGGCGCAAGCGAGCCGCGCAGGTGTACCAGGTCAGCGTCGAGCGCTTTCGCAAGCACCACGAGGTGATGATCCTGGGCCAGGTCGCCGAACAGGTGCTGCGGCTCGCGGACCGCTCGGCCGGCGAGCGCGACGCGCCGCACGCGGCGTCGGGCGTCGGGCACCATACGTTCGAAGTCGCGGTGGGGCGCGAGCGGATCGTGTCGGTCAGTGTGCACGACCACCCGGTCGACCTGCTGCGCGACGTGGACGTGGTGGTGTCGCCGACCAATACCTATTTCGCGCTGCCGGAGGCGTACAAGTCTTCGGTCTCGGCATCGCTGCGACGAGCGGGGGCGTTGCGCGGGCCGACGGGGGAGCTCGTCGAGGATCTGATCCACGACGAGCTGAACAGGTGGACCGCCCGGCACGGTGCGCCGGGCCGGGCGGTCCTACCGGGCACCGTCGCCACGACCGGCGCCGGGGCCTTGGCGAAACAGGGCATCCGGCGGATCTATCACGCGGCGATCGCGGTGCCCCGAGCCGGGACCAACGACTACGACGTGCTGCCGGCGGACGTGACCCGGGCGTGTGCCCGTGCGCTCGACGCGCTGGCCGAGGAGCACGAGCGGTTCGACCCGCCACTGCGTTCGATCTGCTTCCCGCTGCTGGGGTCCGGGCGCGGCGGGCTGCGCCCCGAGGACAGCGCCGCCGCGGTGTGGGCCGCGATCGAGGCGGACCTCGCGCGGGGCGCCCACTGGGAGATCCACCTGGCGGTGCTGGGGTCGGCGGGCGCGAACGCGGTGGAGCGGCTGCTGGCCGGGAAGGGCGGCGGCGGATGAACGTCGGCCTCGTCCTGGCCGCGGCGGCTGCCGACTGGGCTCGACTGGGCCCGCTCATCGACCCGGTCGCGGAGCCTCGCCTGCACGAACCCCTGCGCCGGTTACGGGCCCTGGCCGCCGAGTCCGAGGAGTGGGCCGTCGCGGCCCACGAGGTCGCCCGCCTCGTCCTGGAGTTGCTGCCGCCCGACGAGGCCGAGGCGCTCGTCGACGCGGCCCGAGCGGGTCGCTTTGCCGGGTCGGGCCACCGCACCTGGGCCGGCTTCGCCGCCGCCGACCTGGCCGTCCTCGTCCTGGACCGGCACCCGATGGTCGGGCCCGTCCTGGGCCCGATCCGCGACCGCCTGCTCGGGTTTCCGGCGCTGAACGCGCCGTGGGTCGCCGAACACGCGGGCACCGCGCACCTGGTCCGGCTGCGTGCCGAGGGTGGTCGCGAACAGTTGCCCCGGTTCCAGTTCGAGGACGAGTTCTCGCCGTGGCCGGTGGTCCTGGAGGTCAACGCGATCCTCGACGCGGAGCGCGATCCGTGGGGCGTCGCCGACTGGTGGCTGTCCGCCAACGCCTACCTCGGCGAGCCACCGGCCGACCTGCTCGGCTGCGGGCGGGACGGGCAACTCGTGGGGACCGCGCGGTACGTGGTCGAGGGGGACTGACGCCGTGCCGAACAGTCGTCCGCCCGACGCGCTCCCGGGTACGCCCACCAAGGTCTCCATCCCGGCGGGCACCATGCTCTTCCGCGTGCACCGATCGGAGTGGCCCGCGGGCTCGTTCAACCCGCACCCCGCGCACTGCCTGTACGACGGCGGCCGGTTCGACGCGACGCGCTGCGACACCTATCCCTTCCTGTACGCCGGTCGCACCGCCGCCTCGGCGGTCTGCGAGTCGCTCCTGCGCGCCATCCCGTTCGACCCCGGCGGCGGCACCCGGTTGCTGCCGCGCGCCGCGATCCGACACCGGCGGTTGTCCTTCCTGCGCTCGACCGCCGACCTGGACGTGGTCTCGCTCGTCCGCGGCAGCGACCTCGCGTCCGTCGCCCAGGACGCGTGGCTCGTCCAGGCCGAGCCCTCCGAATACGCGTTCACCCGGCACTGGGGGCATTGGATTCGCGAACACACCGCGCCCTGGGCCCAGGGGATGGTGTGGCCGTCCAAGCGCGAACCCGCCGACCACGTCGTGATCCTCTTCGGCGACCGCTGCGACCCGGCCGCGCTCACCGAGATCGCCGAGCCGCCGGTCGACTTCGACACCCCCGACGGCGAGGCGTGGCTGAACACCATGCTGGAGCCCTATCACGCCCGGATCGCGCCGTAGGTGGTGTTTTCGCAGACCCCGCCGGGTCCCCGTCTCCCGCCGGGCCCCCACCCATCGGTCGGGTTCCCCGGCCTCGCTCCAGGAGTCGCTGTCGTGCCCGAGGATCAGGACCCGTCGCCCGACGTCGTCGAACCCACCGACGACGAACTACGCGCGAATCGCGCACGGATGCTGGAGCTGATCGCCCAGGCCCAGACAGACGATCCCGAACTCCCGTACGGATGGGGATGCGTCGGCGAGTGGAGCTTTCACCTCTACCTGCTGCTGGGTGACGAGGACGACCTGCGGCAGGCGGCCGACGCGCTGGACCGGGCGCTCGCCGGGGAGGACGCGGACGAGGTCTCCTTCGTCTGGCGACTGTTGCGCGGTCAGGTGCTGATCGAGCGCTACGACCTTGCCGACGCTCCGGACCCGGACCTGTTGGCGCGGGCCGAGCGCGAACTGCTCGACGCCCTGGCGGGGTTGACCCCCGACTCGCCGCACACCGCCGGCAACGCGCCGCTCGCCCGACTGCTCGTGGCCCGGGTGGCGGCGGGCCGCCTCCGGCTCGCCGAGTCGGTGGCCGCCGCCACACCGCTGCCCGAAACGGCCGTGTGCCGGCAGCTCGACGCGCTCGCCGACCACGCCCCCGGCAGCGACGAGGCCGCCGAACTGCACGACCGGCTCGGGGACCTGGTCTACGCCCGGTACGAGGTGACCGAGGACCCGGAGGACCTCGTCCTCGCGGCCGAGCACTACCGGGCCGCGCTCGTGGACGCGCCGCCGGGACTCGATGCCCCGCTGACTCGCTACGGGCTGGCCACCGCGTTGTTCGTGCACGGCAGGGCCACCGCGAACCGCCGACAACTGGAGCTGGCCCGGATCGAGTTCGACCGGGCGTTCGCGGACGGGGACGACGAGGGCGCCGAGGCACCGTGGTGGACCTGGGAGGCCCGGGTGCGCAGCGTGTTCATCCGGGCCGTCCTGTACTTCCACTGGAAGGACCGGGTCCAGGTCGGGCCCGCGCTCTACGACCTGGACCGGCTGCTCGCCCGGCCGGACTCCGAGGCGCGGCTGCGGCCGATGTTCGCCGACACGTTCGGGCGGCTGCTCTACGACCGCGCGGTGGAACGCGACGACGACGTGGACCGGGACCGGGCGCTCGCGCTGATGCGTTCGGCGCTGCGCGGGTGGCAGCCGGAGGACGGCGACCTCGTGCCGGTCGCGCTGCTGCTCGCCACCTGCCAGAAGACGCGATACCAGCGGGACCCGGATCCGGACCGACTCACCGACATCGTCGACGCGACCACCGTGCTCCTCGACCGGGACGTGGAGACCTGGGTCCGACAGACCGCGCGGCCGCTGCTCGCCTGGGCTCGCCGGGAGCAGGTCCGGCGCGAACTGGTCGAGGAAGACGGCACGTTGGCGGTGCTGGAGGCGCAGGCCCGAGAGGACCTGAGCGAGATCCTGGAGGGGGTGCGGCACGGCCGGATCTTCCTCGACCTCGACGAGAGCGACGATTTCCCTTTCGTCGGCGAGGTGGCCGGCACGGCCAACGCCCGGCGGACCTTCGACACCCTGCACGGGCAGTGGCGCGACACCGAGCCGGGCTGCTGCACGCGGCCGGCACTTCAATGGCCGCGCGGAGCGGCTGATCGCCGCCGGCCCCGGCTCGGGAGGTGCCGGCCGACCTGCCCGCCGAGCTGATCCGGCGGGCCGGCGCGCTCGACCCGGACGACCTGACCGCGTGGGCGGGTTTCACCCACCTGGGCCACTGACCCCCGACGGTCGGTCCGGGACTACGGTGCGCAGCGCGAACGTCCGGGTGGCCCAATGGCCGGGCGAGGAACGGGCCGCGCCCAGATCCTTGGTACCCGCCGGCCCGGTGAGTCGCAGCACGCCGGTCGCGGTCACCGGATCGGCGCCGCGCGCGCCGACCGGCGCGTACGGGTCCCACGGGTCCAGGTGGAACGGGACGGTGCTCAACTCGCCTTCGGCGACCACGAGTTTGAGCCAGTCGCAGACCGACGCCCCCGGCACCACCGGGCGCGACGCCGGCAGCGACAGCTGGATCGGCTCGCCGTCCAGCGCGAACCCGGTCCGGCCGGCGCCGACGAAGTGGCCGGGATACAGCGCGGTGTGCGCCGCGTAGCTGTCGGTCAGGTCGATCAGCACGCACCACAGCCGGACCTGTGAGCGGTTGACGATTCGGATCGACACCTGTGGCTCGAACCCGGGTTCCGGCTCGGCGTACGCGCGTACGAACTCGCCGCCCCCGTCCGGCAGTACACGTTCGCCGGACCACGCGTGGATCTCGACGTCCACGTGCGAGGTCAGTGCCGACGCCGGATTCTCCAGATCGCGCAGCGTGTGCCAACGGGCCAGGTGCGCCAGGCAGTCCGGGACCCGCTCGGGCGGCAACGGGGCAACCGCGAGCGAGCCGTCCCGGCGCAGGACCTGCGCCACGCCGTCCTCGACCGCTACCCGAAAGCCCAGGTCGGCGCCGAGAGCGCCGTGTTCCGCGAGCCGCAGCAGCGGCCGCGCCGCGATCGCGGCCGAGAGCGCCGGGTCGCCACCCTCGACCGTGACCGCGCACGGCGCGAGGGCAAGCGCGGACAGCGCGACCGGATGGGCCCGGTCCCGATCCGGCTCATCGTCGAGCGGTCGCACCAATGTTCGTGCGGGCTCGACCCGTTCGGCCCGGACCACGGCCTGGCCTGCGGCGGTTCCGGCATCCCCGACGACGGTGAACTCGGTGCCGCCGGCCCCGGCCGGCAGTCCGTGCGCGCGACCGCAGTCGACCTCCCAGCCGTGCCGCCGGCCGTACCGAAGCAGGTGCGGCCCGCGCGGGCGCGCGATGGCGCCGCCGAGCACGGGCCGGTCGGCCGCACCACCCGGCTCGGTCGGCTGCACCAACGGGTGCTGGTAGTCGGTCGCGGCCCGAACCCGGCCGTATGCCGCCGCCAGCACATCGCGATACGAGGCGCCGGGCGCCGCCGCGCGCAGCGCGTGCAGCAGCCCGTGTGTGAACAGCCCGTGCGCGTCGCCGGCGAACTCGTCCTCGTATGCCTGTTCGTGCACCTGGCTCGCCGCGAGCAGGACGTGCCGGGACGGGCCGGACGAGTCCGCCGCGACGGCGCAGGCCGCGCCGTCCCGAGTCCGCCAGCTCGGATCCGGCGGCACGAACCGGGCGGTGAGATCGGACGCCGCCTTTGTGGCGCCGCCGGCGAAACAGCAGTCGAGCACCGCGACCGTGTGCGCCCCCGTCGCGGAGACCGCGTCGAGCAGCGCGCCGAGCTCCTTGTCGAGCAGCGGACCATCGAAGCAGACCAGCGCCTGACATCTGCCGGTCGCCTCGATGAACTCGTGTGCCGGATCGGCGATTTCCAACTCGGTTCCGTGGCCGGAGTACCACAACAGTGCGACGTCGTCCGGCCCGGCCTGGCCCAGATGATCACGAATACCCGCCACAACCGATTCCGAAGTGGCCTTGTCGTTCGGCAACTCGACGATGGACAGTGGTGTTTCCAGTCGCTCGTCGAGCCAGACCCGAACCGCCCGGATGTCGTTGACACACCCGCGCAGGGCGGCGTGCAGCGGATCCGGATAGTCGTCGATTCCCACCAGAAGTGCGTAGACGGTCCCCATGCGCAGAGTCTGGCAGCTCGGATCCGCGCCGATCACGGCGATACCGGGCGAGGTCGGGGCGGCTTCGGGGCGGGTCCCGGGCGCGCGTCCCCCGATCGTGGCATTGCTCCATAAAGTTGGTGTGCCATCACTATCCTTCTAAACCCGACGGGTGATGGTTGGAAGCGGCGGTCGGGAAGCCGATGGCGGTAAGCGACGGTAGAAAATGCGAGTAGGAAGCGACGGCCGGGAATCGCACGTCGGTTCACGAAACGGTCGGAACGCGGCCGACAGCTCGGGGGGATCCATGGGATACAACGAACCGCCACGCCGGGTCGTGCGTCCGAACCGGACGCAGAGCACCACGGCGGGCCCGACCGCGGCCACGGGCGCCCGCGTCGGCGCGACGAACGCCCCGGCACCGCACGCGCTTTCGACCGAGCTGCTCAAGCCGCGCAGCGCCGAACTCCTCGACGCGGTACGCCGACTCGACGCGCGCCTCGACGACCGGGCCGGCGAGGAACTGGTCGACTGGATCCGGGAGACGTACGCGACCTCCTTCGGCGGCGTACCGCAGGGCTTCGTCGCCGTGTGCTTCCTCGGCGCACCGTACATCGACCACCAACTCGATCTGACGCACCGGATCGTGGCCCACTACACCCTCGCCGACCGGTTGCCGGACCCGTTCGGGCCGGCCCGCATGCTCGTTCGCTCCGGTGCCTACGCGTACGTCGAGGTCTACGCCGGCGGCATGTTGGTCCCGGTCCTCGAGGACGGCTCGGTCGTCCGCCCCTGACGCGCGCCCGGCGGGTCCGGCGCGCCCGATCGTCACACGCACACTTTTCATGCCCATGGAGGACCCATGACCGAGGTGGACTACCACCTGCGGAGCCAAGTCGATCACATGAACACCCTCGTGGTCCGGCTCGGCGAGCAGGTCGGCGTGGTCGCGGGCGAGGTGGCCGCGGTCGGCCACGCCCAGCAGCAGACCCGCACCGAACTCCAGCAGCTGCGCGCCGACTTCCTCGCCTTCGTCGAGCAGGCCACGCTGACCGCCAACGTCCAGCGGGCCGAGACGAAGATCGGCGTCATCCAGGACACGGTCGACCACGAGTACGGCCACTACAAGACCGTGCGCCGGACCGCCGTCGGCATGCTCCAGGCCTTCGACACCGGCCTGGTCTCCGAGGAAACCGTGCGCAGCGTGGGCGAACAGCTCATGATCCAGACGCCGCGCTACTGGCTCGCCCCGGCACTGATCGGGCTCGCCGCGTGGTCCGCGGACGACCCCACCCTGTGCGCCCGCGCCGTCGAGGAGGCGTTTCGCCGCGCCCCGGACCGCACTTCGCTGTTCTTCGCCCTCGTGTTACGCCGCCAGGGCCGGCAGCCGGTCGCGGTCCGCTGGCTGCGGCACTACCTCGGTGCCCAGGACCCCGCCGCGCTCGGCCGCGAGTTCGCGGTCATCCTCGAATCCATCTCCCAGGGCGCGTTCGGCCCCGCCGGGCGCGAACTGCTGCGCGAGACCCTCGACGGCTGGCGCGACAAACTGCTCGCCGACGCCGCCGGCGAGGAAGCCCAGATCACCCGCTGGCGGGCCGAGATCGACAGCTTGCGCGGCCCCTCCACTCAGGCCGAGTTCCCGCGCCTGGCCGGAGTCTGCCCGGAATGGCCGCAGCTGGACGCCGTGCTCGCGGCGGCGCGCGCGCAACAGGCGGTGCTCGACAAGTACACCGCGATGATGGCGCGCGAGGACGTGCCCTCGGACCGGATCGAGGACGCGGTCGACGACATTCTCGACCGGCTGGTCTCCGAGTACGACAACGAGGAACTGCCGCTGCGCCGCGAACTCGCCTTGCAGCAGGCGGTCGTCGACCACGACGGCGACCTGGCCGCGGCCCGGAACGCGGCCGATGTGGACGCCGCGTCGCTCGACGAGACGCTGGACTACCTCACGGTGCAGACCACCGCCGCGCTCAACCCCGCGGCGATCGGCGCCTCCGCGGCGACCCAGCGACTGTCGGTCGCGGCCTGCCACGGCTGGTTCACCCAGGCACACGAGGGCTTCGCGCGCGACTACCGGTCGGCGCTGCCCCAGCAGGTCGGGGCGTATTTCGCGACGTCGCACGGCGTCGGCGCGCAGACCTTCGCGCTGCCGCCGTGGTCCGGGTCGTTCAGCGAACCGCTGGAGCATTTGGAGCATTCGCTCGGCGAGCACTGGGACCGGCAGTCGAAGCCGTTCGTGGACTCGCTCGGCTTCGACTGGAGGCGCGCGGCCCTGGTGCCCGTCGCGATCGTGGTCGGTGTGCTCGTCCTGATCGGCGGCTTCAACATCGCGTTCGCGCTGGTGGCCGCGCTGGTGGTGGGCGGGGTGGCGGCCACGGTCCTGTACAGCCGGTACCACAGCGCGGTGGCCCGGCAGGACGTCGCCCGCCGGACCCTCGAGGCCGCCAAGCAGGAGTCGATCCAGCATCTGCGGGGCGCCCGGGCCGAGTTGACCGACTGGCAGACCCGGTTCGAGGCGGCCGACAGGGTGGCCGGGGAACTCCGGCAGATGATCGCGGGGCTGGCGACCGCGGGCCACGCGGCCACACCGTACGAGGGACGCACCGTGTCGACCGAGGGGACCGGATCATGACGACGCCACCACCACCCGCCGAACCGCCGCGCCGAAGGGTGGCCGAGCCGCTGTGGGCGGCCACTCCCGGGCCCACGCGGGAGCGCACGACCTCGCGGTTGCGTCGGGTCGTCGAGGGCCTGCCCGACTGGGAACCGCTGCCGCCGGGCGAGCTGATCGTGCGCCGTCCGAGCGCGGACCGGTGAGCCCGGGACTGTGGGCCGACGGCGGTCCGTACCACGCCTGGGCGGCGTTCCTGGAACCGTGGGCCTGCGGCGCCAACGTGGACCCGACCGGCCTTCCGATGCTCGCCCCGGCGGACTTCCCGGTCGATACATGGGAGCGGTTGCAGGCGCGGATCGTCGACGCGCTCTCGAACCGACTCCAGAGCTGGGCGAACGCGATGACCGCGGCGCTCGGCATCGCCGCGGACGACTTCTCCTACGGGCGCGTCCTCGGCCAGTCCCGCGCGGGCCTGGCCACGATCCGCTCACTCGCCGCACACCCGAGCCTGCCCGAGGACCTGCGCAGCCGACTGATCACCATGGTCGACGACCAGATCCAGGACCTCCAGACCCAGCTCGAACAAAGCCTGGACCACCTCAAATCCACCGGCACCGACCCCCGCCACATCGAATCCCGCCGCCGCTCCCTCCGCGACAACCCCCTGACAGCCCAGCCCCCACCCACAGAAGCCTGGACCCACAACCCGACAACCCCCACCCGCCGCATAATCCGCCCCCAAACCTGAACACCCCCACCCCGACCAATCCAGCCCGTCCGGCGTTTGAGGACAAGTCCTTCAAGCCCGGCCGGCGTTTGAGGCCACCAGCCCGGTCGGCGCTTGAGGCCACCCCCGCCCGGACAAGGAGAAGCGCATGTCGAACTACGCCGAATGCCGGGCCGACCTGGACAACTACCTCACGGCCAGAGTCCCGGTGATCGGCCTCCGCACCATCGAGCAACCGCGAGCATTGCGCATGGTCAGGGAGATCGCGACCCAAGCCCGCCGCAGCAACCTGCCGTTCTGGATCTACACTCGCGCCACGGGACTGCGCGACCTCCGGTCCAACGTCACCGTGCAGGACGACCGCTCGCTCACCGGCGCGATGGAGTTCGCCGCGGCCCAGTTCACCGGCCGCGCGCAGGCCACACTGGTCCTGGTCGACCCCGACGACCTGGACACGGACACCCCGTTCACGCGGCACGTCGCCGAACTGGCCCGGCTGGCCGACGCCAACGCGGGCAGCATCGTGCTGATCACCGACAAGCCGATCTGGAGCGGCCTGCAACGCCTGGGCATGAGCCTCAAGCTCGATCTGCCGGACGCCGCCGAGATGTACGCCACCATCGACTCCTTCCTGTCCGACCACCACGGCGTGGTCCCGATCGCCTGGACCCAGGACGACGCGCGCAAGGCCGCCGAGTTCCTTCAGGGCGTGACCGAGGGCGAAGCGGTCAACCTGATGGCCACGCTGGTCGCCAAGGGATCGGTCGAACAGGACGACGTGCTCGCGCTCGCGCGCTCCAAGGACCGGATCTTCAGCGATCTCGCGGGCCTGGAACGGGTGCAGCTCAAGAACGACGACTACACGATCGGCGGCCTGAGCAACCTGCGCGACTGGCTGGGCCGCAAGCACGAACTCATGCACGCCGACCTGCGCGGCACCGGACTTCGGCCGCCGCGCGGGGTGTTACTGGTCGGCGTGCCCGGGTGCGGCAAGTCGCTGTCCGCGAAGGCGATCGCCTCGCAGTGGCAACTCCCGCTCTACCGCCTGGACATGGCCAGCATTCACGGGATGTACCTGGGCGAGTCGGAGGGGCGGATGCGGGATGCCCTGGAGACGGCAGACCGGGTCGCGCCGTGCGTGCTGTGGATCGACGAGATCGAGAAGGGCCTGTCCGGCGGGCACGACACGAACGGGGTCCAGCAGCGGATCATCGGCCAATTCCTGTTCTGGCTCCAGGAGTCGGACTCGCGCGCGTTCGTGGTGGCCACCGCGAACGATGTCCGCGGTCTGCCGCCCGAGCTGCTCCGCAAGGGCCGCTTCGACGAGCTGTTCTTCGTGGACCTGCCCGATCCGGCGGACCGCAAGGAGATCATCGAGCTCTACTACGAGCGGTACGTGAAGCAGAGGCCGGACCCGGACGAGGTCGAACGCCTGGTCGACCTGTCCGACGGATTCGCCGGCTCCGACATCGAGGCGTCGCTGCATGAGGTGGGCGCGGAGATCCTGTTGCGCGGCGGTGCCACTGTGCTGACGCCGTCCTTCGTCCGGGATACGTTCGCCAACACGTCGCCGTTCAGCCGGACCAACCCCGAGAAGATCGAGGAGATCCGGGCGTGGGGTCGCGAGCGTGCGGTTCCGGCGGGGCGGTCGGCGCAGACGGCTGCGACGCCGGGGGCGACGGGGACGCGGCGGGTCGTGTTCATGGGGGACTGAACGCGCATGGGGTCGGCCGGGCTGCTTGGCCTCAAACGCCGGCCGGGCTGTTTGGCCTCAAACGCCGGCCGGGCTTGAAGGGTGGCCTCAAGCGCCGGCCGGGCTACTTGGCCTCAAACGCCGGCCGGGCTTGAAGGGTGGCCTCAAGCGCCGGCCGGGCTGGGTGGCCTCAAACGCCGGCCGGGCTGCTTGGCCTCAAGCGCCGGCCGGGCTTGAAGGGGTTGGTCTCAAACGCCGGCCGGGGTCGGTGGTGCCGGGATTTGTGTCGGCTGGTTGACTTCGGTGGTGGGGAAGAGGACTCGTTCGGCGAGGAGGCCGAAGAGGAGGCCGAAGGTGGTCCAGATGATGGCGTGCATGCCGAGGGAGGCCATTCGGAAGCGCCAGACCACCGGGGCGGAGAACTCGGCTGGGATCTCGTTGACGGTGGGCATCGCCCACATCGCGAGGCCGACCGCTGCGACGAAGGCCGCGACCGCGATCGGGATCGCGTTCCAGGCACCGAGACGTGGTGCCAGGTGGCGAGCCAAGAGCACCGCGGCCGCCGTGAAGAGCACCGAGAGCGCGACCATGCCGAAGTACAGCGTCGTGCGCCGGCCGATCGTGTCCGGGTCGCCGACGGCCGGCGGGTTCGCCGGGTACTTCAGGAACGGCACCACGATCACCACCACGAAGCCGAGCAGGGCCAGCAGCCCGGCCGTCGCGCGGGGCTTGAACGGCCCGATCCTGCCGTACGCGAACGCGAAGACCAGGGCGAACAGGCCGCCGATCGCGATCCCGTAGACGCCCACCCCGGTCAGCATGCCGATGGTGCTCTGCACCCCTCGGCTGACGATCTCCTCCTCGGGATGATCGCCGTGTGCGCTCGACTCGTGTTCCTCGAACGCGATCGCGTTGCGGACCTCCGGCTCGCCGAAGACCCACGCGAACACCCACGCCAGCACACCGGCGAGGACGCCGGTGAGCATGCCGCGGATCAACAGATTGCGCACCATGCGCGTGACTCCCTCTGGATATGCCGCTGTACGTGCTTGACGGAGAACCGCGAAGCCGTCAGTGGCAGGGGAAGCCGAGCAGGTGCCGACCGTCGTGGACGAACTCGTGCACGCCGGACCCCGAGAAGAGCGCGACCGCGCCCTGCTCGGAGGAGACGAAGTAGATCAGGAACAGCATCAACGCCCCGGCGAACACGGCCCACGGCAGAATCGCCTTGACCGGGATCGTGATCGGTGTGACGACGGGACGGGGAGCGGTCAGCGGGCCGGGAACGGCAGCCTGAGCCACAGAATCCTCCTTCGGGGCAACGCGCCCGTGTGCGGGGTGCGTCGCGGGAGGGTCTGACTCACGGCCGTCCGGGGGCCCGCTCGCGCGGGTCGGAGGCTCGATCACAGTGGCGCGTCCGTGCCGGGATCTCACCGGCTTCCTCGTCGCGACGCGAGGTCGATCGGAATCTAGAGGTCGACCGGCGAGCGGGTCAACGGGTGGGAACGATCTGCGCCAATACTTGTGCAAGTCTTGAACCGGGCGGACCGTGTGGAAAGCCGGCTGAATCCGGATCGAAGGGGTGATTCATGAGTACGCGCGTCACCCTGCTGTGCCATGCCGCGACGGGCGCGACCGAGCGGGCCGCCTTCGCCGTCGACGAGTCGCCGACCGCGCATGGTCTGGCGGCGGCGGAGCGGCTGGCCCCGATCACGCGCGGGCGTTCGGTACGGCCGGCACGCGGACCCGAGCTGCGCTGCGCCGCGACCGCCGTCGCGGTCGGGTTGGTCGGGGCGGTGGTGGAGCCGGCCCTGCGGGACGGCGATCACGGGACGTGGGCGGGCCGCACGCTCGACGATGTGCTGGCCGCGGACCCGGCGGGCGTGGCCGCGTGGCTCGCCGACCCGAACGCGGCTCCGCACGGCGGTGAATCGCTCGGCGAGGTACTGGCCCGGGTCGGCGACTGGCTCGACCGGCAGGCCGCAGGGCCGGGTCGGGTGGTCGCGGTGACCCACCCGATGGTCGCGCGCGCCGCCGTGGTGCACGCGGTCCGGGCGCCCGCGAACGTGTTCTGGCACCTGGACGCGGGCCCACTGGCCCGGGTCGACCTGACCCACAACGGCCCACGCTGGTCCCTTCGCGGCTTCGGCGGCCGGACGTCGTGACCCGGCGGGGTGCGGCCCGATCCGGATCCGGCCACCGCGCTCGACGGATCAGCCGGCCGCGGACCCGGTGAGCCGGGTCGGGGTGAGGCGGATGACCACGCGGACCGACTCCGGTGGGAGGGCGAGGTATTCGGCGCCGGCACCCGGGCCCTCGTACTTCTCGGCCAGCGCGACCGCGAGTTCGCGGCCGACGTCCTCGGTGACCGTGGTCGTGCCGCGCACCTCGACGTAGTGATCCGGGTCGGTGGGGTCGTAGATCGTCAGGCTCGCGCGTGGCTCCCGGCGCAGGTTGCGGTCCTTGAGCCGGCCCTCCTGCGACGAGATCAGGATGTCGTCGCCGTCCAGGCCGACCCACACGACGGAGGTCTGCGGTCCGCCGTCCTTGTTGACGGTGGCCAGGACGGCCGGATTCGGCGCTTCGAGGAGCTTGCGGGCCGCATCGCCCAGGGTGGTCGTCATGGAGCGGATCCTAAGCCGCCGATCACCCGCCCGGCTCGGCCAACCGCGCGGGCGTCGACACGCCCGGTGCGTGCGGCGGGGGGCTACGGGCGGATCAGGGTCTTGCCCAGGGGCCGGCCGGTGAGCTGTTCGAGGAGGACGGCCGGGAGTTGGGGCAGCGTGATCTCGCGGGTGATCAGGCGTTCCACGGGGAGTCGGGGGAGGACGTCGAGCGCGGCGGTGAAGTCGGCGGGAGTGGTGCCGTAGCTGCCGGCGATCGTGATCGGCTTGCCCGCCCAGGCGGTGCGTACCGCCTGTTCGCGGCGGCGGATCGGGTCGAGATCGCAGGCCAGGCCCGGGAGTCGGTCGCCGGGTGCGGTGCCGCCGTACAGCAGGACGAGGCCGTGCGGGAGGAGCAGGCGCAGGGCCTCGGTCAGAATGTCGGGGCGGACGAAACTGGTCGCGATCACCGCGGTGTCGAAGGCGGAGCCGGGCAGCGCGTCGATGGGCGAGACGTCGAAGCCGCGCTCGCGCAGGAACTCCGCGCGGTCCCTGCTGCGGTTGGCGAGCGTGACCTTCGCGCCGGCGAGTGTGGCCAGGCAGGCGATCAGCAGGCCGGCGGCGCCCGCGCCCAGAACCGCGATCCGGCGTTCGACCAGGGGAGTGCCGTCGTGCCTGGCCAGCGCGCCCACGCAGTGCCGGGCACAGGCGAGGGGCTCGGCGAACACCGCCTGCCGGTCCGGGAGGTCGGCCGGTACTCGGGGCAGCGCGGTGATCAGTCGGTCGGCCGACCCGGCCGCGTACATCTCGCTCGCGAAGCCGGTCGTCCGGGCCAGCGGGACATTGGGATCCAGGACCACGCGCGTGCCGGTCGGGAGCCGCGACCCGAGCGTGGACTCGGTGAGCACACCCACGAGTTCGTGCCCGAACTGACTCGCCCGGTGCCGCTCCCGCGCGACCTCCTTGAGATCCGAGCGGCACAGGCCGGCCAGCTCCACCCGGACCCGGACCCGGTGCTCACCCTGCGGCGGATGCGGCCGGCCGAAGCGCAGCCGAGGCCCGTCGGGGCCCAACTCCACGCGCATCAGCGGGAGTCCGGCGAGTCGATCGACTCCACCGCCTCCCCGAACCGGTCCGCGATCAGCCGCGCGTCGGCCGGGGTCAGGATCAGCGGTGGGCGCAGCTCGATCACGTTGCCGGCGCCGTGCTCGGACACCCGGGTGAGCACGCCGCGCGCGTACAGGGCGCGTTGCAGCGCCGCCGCCCGCTCGGGCGCCTTCCCGCCATCCGGCTCGACCAGTTCGACGCCGAGCATCAGGCCGGGCCCGCGCACGTCGCCGAGCATCGGGTACTCCTTCCGCATCGCCCGCAGGCGCTCGACCAGGATCGCGCCGACCGCTCGCACGTTCTCCAGGAAGCCCGGCCGCCGGACGATCTCCAGGGTCTTGACCGCGGCCGCCGCGCCCAGCGCGTGGCCGCCGTTCGTGAAGCCGTGCAGCGAGCGGTCCCAGTCGGCCATCCGCTCCTCGGTCAGGATCGCCGCGAGCGGCAGGCCGCTGCCGGTCAGGCCCTTCGCGACGGTCATCATGTGCGGTTGGACACCGAAGAGGTCGGCCGCGAACATCTCCCCGGTGCGCCCGAAAGCGGTCTGGATCTCGTCGAAGATCAGCACGATTCCGTGCTCGTCGCACAGCGCCCGCAGCGCCTCGAAGTAGCCCGGTGGCGGCACGATGTTGCCGCCCATCCCACTGATCGGCTCGATCAGCACGCACGCGACGCTGCCCGAACTCGCGTACGTGATGAAGTCCTCGATCCGCTCGACGCACAACATTCCGCAGGTGTCCGGGGTCTGCCGGTAGAAGCAGCGGAAGCAGTACGCGTCGGGAACGTGCAGCACGCCCGCCGCGTACGCCGGGAACGGCGCGCGCATCCGACTGCTGCCGTTGAACGCGGACGTGGCCATGGTCTGCCCGACATGGCCGCGGAACGGCACGATCACGTCGCGCCGACCGGTATGGTGCCGGGCGATCTTGATCGCGCCCTCGTTGGCGGTCGAACCGCCACTGCTGCGCAGGTTCACCCGGGTCAGGTTGGCCGGGCTGATCTCGACCAGGTCGCGCATCACCCGATCGGTCGGGCCGGTGCGGAACGACGAGCTCGCGAACACCAGTTCCTCGCTCTGCTCGCGGACCGCCGCCATCACCTCGGGGTGACCGTGGCCGAGCAGCAGATTGAACGTGCCGGATACGCAGTCCAGGTACTCACGGCCCGTCGAATCCCACGAGCGAACCCCCTCACCGCGCACCAACACCGCGTCGCCCAGCTGGTATTGGGCGACCTGGGCCATCCGCGCGGCGTCCGGCTCAGCCATCGCGGTGCTCCGCCGCGTCGCGGTGGTCGACCCCATCGCGGTGGTCCGCGTCGAGCCACTCCAACTGCGTGCGCACCCAGGTCTCCAGCGTCCACGGCTCGGCCACCCTGCGCCGCCGCTCGGCCGCCGCCTTCCGCTCCGGCGCGCTCGCGGTCAACGCGGCGATCAGCGCATCGGCCTGCTCCACCAGGTCGAACGGGTTGACCGTGCGGCACACCGGACCCAAAATCTCGGCCGCGCCGCACATCTCGGACAGGATCACGTCCGCGTCGCGCTCGTTGACCAACGGCCCCTCGAACGTGCTGAGGTTCTGGCCGTCCACCGTCGAGTTGAACATCAGCACGTCGGCCCGCCGGAAGCAGCCGATCGTGTGCTCGACCTCGTTGTCGCAGTGCAGGCGCACGGTGTCCGCGCCCAGTTCGGCGTTCGCCTCGGCGATCGCGTACTCCACCCGGCGCACGTAGTCGGCGTTCGCCTCGACATACAACCGGTTCGGATTCATCCGCACCAGCAGCCTGGAGTCGCGCACCCGAGGCTCCGCGCGATGCGCCGACACGAAGGCCCGTACGGCGCGTTCGGCGTTCTTCATCGGATCGGTGCGGCCGCTGTGTACGACCAAGGGGGCGTCACCCGCCCACTCCTCGATCCCGGCCGGCAGCCGCGGCTGGTCCGATTCGAGAGCCAGCGGGCTGTAGCCGAGCGGCATCGTGCGCACACCCGTGCGCCGGCCGCGCCATCGGACCACGCCCGCGTCCCGGTCGACCACGGCGTCGGGGATCAGATCGGCCACGCAGTCCAGGAAGTTGCGGCACCAGCGGTCCGCGAAGAAGCCGATCGTGGTCGCGGGCAGCATGCCCTCCAGGATCCCGACCCGCAGCGCCTTGGGCAGGATCCGCCAGTAGTCCGGCGAGGGCCACGGGATGTGCACGAACATCAGGATCGGCGCGCTCGATCGCACCGCGCGCAATCGGGCCGGAACGCCCACGAGTTGGTAGTCGTGCACCAGGTACACCGGGTCGGCGATCTCGGCCGAGTCGACGAGCAGCGCGCCGGCGAAGTCCTCGGTGAACTCGGCGAACCGGTCCAGGGCGGTGTACGTCTCGGCGCCGAACGTCGGCGTCGTCCACCGGTCCCAGCCGTAGTTGTTCGCGGCCCACATCAGCTGCGCGGTCAGGAAGCTCTGCACGATCTCGAACGTCTCCCGGTCGTGCCGCAGCAGCCGTACCCGGATGTCGCGGCCGGAGCGCAGCCGCAGCTCCAGACCGTCCGGATGTTCCCGGGCCGCCCGGTGGTCCTCGTCGGTGTCGGCGCTCGCGATCCAGGTCACGTCGAGCACGCCGGCCTGCTCGGCGACCACGTTTCCCGTACCGCCGGGTGCGAGCCACGGGCGCAGCGCGCCGGTCTCGGGATCGGGGGCGAAACTGACGGCGGCGCGCTTGCTGGCCAGGAACAGATGACGATCCATCAGGGCTGGTCCCTTCCGACGGCGACTCGTGCGGCGATCAGTGCGGTATCGGCCTCGTACACGTCGAGCGGGGCCAGGCCCCGCAGTTCGGGCAGGTGTGCGGCGCGCTCGCTGTGCAGGCACGCGTTGCGCGGGCGGCACGCGTACGCGGTGTCCCCGCGCGGCACGGCGGTCACCAGCGCGGGGTCCACGCCGTAACCGGTCGCGATGTGCCGGGCCCACGCCATCCGGGAGAGTCGGCGCGGCCCGCCCAGGTGCAGGACGCCGGTGTGCGGCGAGTCGAGCAGCGCGGTGGTCCACGCGGCGACGTCATCGATCAGGACCGGCGTGTTCCAGTGCCCGTCGGGCACCGCGACCGGCTCGCCGGCGGCCAGGCGTTCGGCGCAGGTGGTGAAGAAGTTGGGGCGCAAACCCGCGCGGTCCCACCCGTACACGAGGCTGACCCGCAGCACGAGCGCGTCGCCTGCGGCCAGGTACGCCTCCTCGGCGGCGAGCTTGGCGCGGCCGTACGCGTTGGCGGGTTCGGTCGGGTCGGACTCGGTACAACTGTCCGCGCGGCCGGGGAAGACGTTGTCGGTGGAGATCAGCAGCGCCCGCGCGGCCCGGCCCGCGAGCGCCTCGACCACATGCCGGGCCCCGGCCGCGTGCACCGCGGCCGCCCCGGCCGGATCGGCCTCGCACCACGTGATGTCCGACGGCCCGTGCGCGGCCACCACCGCGTCGGGGCGGACCGCGTCGACGACCGTGCGCACCTGCCGCGGATCGGCCACATCCACCGGGAGCCAGCGCAACCCGCGCGTCTCGGGCGTCGCGGGCCGCCGTCGCGAGCCGAGCACGACGCCGTGCCCCAGGCGGGCCAACCGCGTACCGACATGCCCGGCTATGTAGCCCGAACCGAACACCAGGACCCGGGTCATCGCGCGGCCCCCTTCTCGTTCTCGGTGTCGCCGTTGCCCTCGTTGCCCTCATGGCCGGGAGCCGAAGCCGAAGCGGCAGTGCCGGAGTTGTCGGCGTCGGCGTCGGCGCGCTCGGCCGGCAGCAAGCGCAACGCCTGACTGCCCGTCACCACCAGCACTCCGCACAGCGCGACCATCCCCAGCACGGTGGCCAGGCCGAACTGCCCGGCCAGCGTGCCGACCAGCGGCGGCGCCCCCAGGAACCCGGCGTAGGACACAGTCGTGACCACCGAGATCGCCTGCGGGCGGCGCTCCGGGCCGACCGCGCGGCCGGTCGCGGCGAGCAGCGTCGGCAGGACCGGCGCGAGGCCGATGCCCGCGAGCGCGAAGCCGGCAAGCGTGGCCCACGTGCTCCAGGCCGCCGCCGCGACCGCCAGACCGATCCCGCCCAGCGCGCCGCCGACGATCACGAGCGCGCGGTCGTCGACCCGTTCGCCACGCCACTGCGCGAGCACGCGCCCCGCGAACAGGCCCGCCATGTACGCGGCCGGACCGCACGACGCGACGAACTCGCCCGCGCCCAGGTCGTCCTCGAGGTGGATCGCGCCCCACTGCTCGACGGTGTTCTCCATCAGCAGCACCGTGCCGCCGACCGCACCGACCACCAGCAGGGCGCCCAGGAAGCGACCGGTCGCCCGGCCGGCGCGGGCCGGGTCGGCCGGGGCCGGCTCCTGTTCCTGCCACCGCCGCGGGTCGATCGCGAGGACCGCGCTGAGCGCGACGAGCACCGCGATCGTCATCAGGATCGCCCGGGCGGACGCGCCCAGATGCAGTGCGAGGCCGACGGCGGGCGCCGCGAGCACCATCGCGAGGGGGGTCGCCGCCTGCACCATGTTGAACAGCCGCTCGCCGGTCAGTGCCTCGCGCGCGGCGGTGGTCGCGTTCAGCGCCACCTCGATCGCCCCGCTCGTCGCGCCGACCAGCAGCAGCGCGGCCGAGAACGTCCACCGCGACCCGGCGAGCGCGACGGCGAGCGTGCCGGCCGCGAACGCGCCGGTCACGATGGGCAGCGTGCGCGGGCCGAGCCGGCGCGCGAGCGGCCCGGTCAGCAGCATCGCGGGCACCGCCGCGACCGGGATCGCGAACAGCGCGAGGCCGAGTTGCCCGGCATCGAGCCCGAGTTCGCTCTTGAGCGTGGGGATCAGCGCGGCCCAACCGCCCCAGAACAGGCCCCAACTCGTCGCGGGTGCCATCAGGCCGAGCACGCCGCCGGTGTGCCGCATCCACACTCCGTCCTTGGTCTGTGACCGAGAGTGTCGCCCACCGTACTGCCCGAGTACTACCTCGGGCACTACCCCGAGCCGGCATCCGGCACCGGTAGCGTGCTCCGAGAGGTTCGATTTCGGCTGACCGCGGAGGCTTTCGACGGTGATGTACTGGGCAATGGATGCCGGCGGCACGCGGACCACGGCGCTGCTCCCGGACGACGTCCGGTACACGCGGGGATCGGTGAACCCGGCCTCGGTCGGCGCGACCGCCGCGGAGACGCTGCGGCGACTGCTCGCCGAGATCGCTTCGGCCCTGGGCGGCACGTCGCCTTCGGTCGGCTGGTTGGCGAGCGCCTCCGTCACGATGGACACCCCGCCCGCCGAGATCGACCGGCTCGCCGCGCTCGCGCGGTCGGTGGGGCTCACCGGGCGGCTCGTGGTCTCCGGCGATGTGCCGCCGCTGTTGCTCGCGCCGCCCTCGGCGGGCCGCGGCGTACTCGTGGTGGCCGGTACGGGCTCGGCGTTCGTGGCGAGCGCGGGCCCCGACGCGGGTCCGCCGGTCGTGGTCGGCGGGTGCGAATACCTGGGCAGCGACGAGGGCAGCGCGTACGCGCTCGGTGCGGCCGGCCTGCGGGCCGCCGCGCGGGGAGCGGACGGGCGTGGCGCGCCGACGACGTTGTTCGCGGCCGAGGGCCCGCGCGAACTGGCCCGCCGGTTGGCCGCGGCGCCGTTCCCCAAGGCCGGGGTGGCCGCGCTCGCGCCGGCTGTGTGCGCGGCCTGGCAGGCGGGGGACGCGGTGGCGGGCGAGGTTGTGCGGGCCGCGCTGGACGACCTGGTCGAGGGGGTACGCGCGGCGCGCGAAGCGGCCGGCCTGGCCGGGACCTGGACGGTCGCGCTCAACGGCGGCGTGTTCCGGGGCTGCCCGCCGTACGCCGCCGAGCTGGGTCGACGCGTGGTCGGCGAGCTCGGCGCGGCCGAACCGCCGACCATGATCGCCGACCCGGTCGGCGCGGTGTACGCCGCGCTCGTCGCGAACGACGGTTGGCCGCCGAAGGGTTGGGCACATACCCGGACGCTGTGACCGACCGACGCGCAGCCGACGGAGGGGGAACGGTGACGACCCAAGGACCCCGAACACCGCAGGCACCCCAGGCACCCCAGGCACCCCAGCCTCAGCCACCTCAGCCAACTCAGGCTCCCGAGGCACCCCGAGCACCGCAGGTGCCCCGAGCACCGCAGGCACTCCGAGCACCGCAGGCAGTCCAAGCGCCACAGGTACTCCAAGCACCGCAACGACCGCAGGAACCACGCGCACCCATCCGACTCGGCCTGTGCCTCGCGGCGCTCGCGCCCGGCGGCCTCGACGGCGCCCTGCGCGCGGCGCGGCGGGTCGGCGTGGACGTGGTGGACCTGCCCGCCGACGGCTGCTTCGCGCTCGTGGATCCCGCGCGGCTCGCCGATCCCGCCCATCACGGCGAACTGCGCGACCGCTTCGCCGCGGCCGGCGTCGAGGTGGGCTGCGTCAGCAACAGCCGCGACACCCAACTCGTCCTGGGCCCGCACGGCCCGCACACCGACCCGGTGTTCGCCGGCCCCGCCGAGGCCAAGCACGCGCACGGGCTGCGCGCGGCGCTGGGCACGGTGCGGCTCGCGGCGGGCCTGGGCGCGCCGCTGGTGCGGCTGATGCTCGGCGTACCCGACCTCGCCCGCTGGCTGTCCTGGTGGGGGAGCGACGTGAGTTGGCAGGACAACGTGGACGCGTGGGTCCGTGCCGCGCGGCCGATCCTGGACCTCGCGGACGAGTCGGGCGTGCGGGTGGTGGTCGAACCGCATCCCAAACAGGTCGTGTACGACCGGGCCAGCGCACGGGCGCTGCTCGTGACGGAGTGCGGTGTCCGCCTGTGTGTGGACCCGGCCAACCTCGCCGCGACCGGGCACGATCCGGTGGCGGCCGTGCGCGGCTGGGGCGCCGATCTGGCGGCCGTGCACGCCAAGGACCTCCAGCGCTGGGCCGGCGCCGAAGCGCCGCGCGGCGCGGGCTGGACGCGCTACGGCCCGGGCCCGGCCATCCGCTTCCGGGCCCTCGGCGCCGGCGAACTGCCCTGGCCGGCCATCGTGGCCGCGCTGCTCGACGACGACTACCGGGGAGTGGTCTACGTGGAACACGAGGACGCCCTACTGCCGACGGAGCAGGGCATCGTCAATTCGCTCACCCTGCTGCGCACCCTCGTCCCCGCCGCCGAGGCCCCGGGGAGGACGTGGTGACGCTCGAAGGAGTACGCGGCGCGCTGCTCGCGGGCGGCCTCGGCGAACGGATGGGCCCGCTCACCGCCGACGTCTGCAAACCCCTCGTCCCGTACGCGGCGTCCTGCCGGCTGGTCGACTTCAGCGTCGCCAACGCGGTCCGCTCCGGCCTGCCCGAACTCGTCCTGCTGTCCCAGCACCGCGAATCCGACCTGGTCCGACACCTGGTCGCGCACTGGGACCGACACCCCGGCACCCGCCTGCACTTCGGCCCGCACGACGACCTGGCCCGGACCGGTCCCGGCGCCGTCCTGCCCGCACGCCCCGCCGAACGCGGCACCGCCGACGCGCTGCTCGCGAACGCGCCGTACCTCTTCGCCCCCGGTGCGCACGATCTGCTGGTCCAACACGCGGACCACGTCTACGTGTTCGACTACGCGCCGATGGTCGCCGCGCACCGCGAGTCCGGCGCCGACTGCACGATCGGCGTCCAGCGGATCGAACGTCGGTACGTGCACCTGTTCGGGATGGTCGAGACCGATCCCGACGCGCGGGTTCTGGCCCTGGTCGAAAAGCCCACCCACCCCACGTCGGACCTGGTCTTCACGGCGTTCTGCGTGTTCCGGATCGACCCGCTGCGCGAGGTTCTGGCCGACCTCGCCGCGCGCGGCGACGCCGGGTGGCGGCACGACATCAGCCGCGACGTGCTGCCCGCGATGATCGCCCGGGGTCGGCGGGTGACGGCGTATCAGGTGACCGACTACTGGGCCGACATCGGCACCGTCGAGCGCTATCGCACCGAACAGCTGCGGCTGCTCGACCACCCGCACCCGATCGCGGCCGGCGCGCTGCCCCGGACGCTCCCGGGCCTGGGGGACGACGCTCCGCGCTACGCCGCCGGGAGTCTGCTCGGCGCCGACGTACCACCGGGGGCGACCGTCGAGGGCAGCGTCGTGTACCCCGGCTGCCGGATCGAACCGGGCGCGACCGTACTGCGCTCGGTGGTCCTGCCCGGCGCCGCCGTCCCGGCGGGTCGCACCGTACGGGACGCGATCGTCACGCCGGCGGGGATCGTGCCGGCCGGCGCCGACCGGATCAGTCCAGCGCACGATCCAGCTCTTCCGCCGTGACGAACGACGTGTGCGTCCCGGCGGTGCGGACGGCGTGCGCGCCGGCGTGGGTGCCGGCCCGCACGCACGTGGCCCAGTCGCGCCCGGCCAGGTAGGCGTACAGGAATCCGGAGACGAAGCTGTCGCCCGCGCCGTTGGTGTCCACGACCTCGTCGGCGCGCAGCGGGAGCGCCGGCACGTGCCGCAGCGGCGCGTCCGGCAACTTGACGTAGCAGCCGCCGCCGCCCGCCATGGCGACCACGATCCGCGCCCGGCCCCGGGCCAGGACGTCCTCGGCGACCGTCTCGACCCGATCGCCGAGCCGGTGCGTGGAGGTGAACACGAGGTCGGCGCCGTAGGCGAAGTCCTGCCGCGACGGATCGATCCCGTCCCAGCCGTGCAGATCGGTCGAGGTCGACACGCCGGCCTCGACCGCGGCGGCGAGCGCGGGCCGGGTCCAGCCGCCGATCGACACATGCGCGTGCCGGGCGCGGGCGAGCGCGGGGCGGTACAGCTCGGGATCCACGACCAGGTCCCGGGGCAGCCGGCCGTCGTGCAGGGACAGCCGCTCGCCGTCCGGGCCGACCAGGTTGACGCTGCGCGGGGTGCCGCTGGGGTCGGTGACGTGCTCGAAGGACAGGCCCTGCTTCACGTAGTGCGCGAGCACGAACTCGCCCTCGGGGTCAGGGCCGAGCACGGCCGCGAAGTGCGTGCGCAGGCCGAGCGCGTGGCAGCCCAGGGCCACCCCGTTGCCGGTGTGCGCGACGTACTGCCGAATCGGCGGCACCTTGAAGTCGCTTATCGGCAGCGGCAGTTCCGGCACCCGCACGATGATGTCCACGCCGACCCCGCCGACCACGAACACGTCCAGTTCAGCCATCGCCGCCTCCGTGCGAACTCGCGAGGGTGGACTCGGCCGCCGGGGAGACCACGAGCGCGGCGTGGATCTCCTCGTCGGTCACGTCGTCGGTGATCACCGTCTCGCCGAGCGCGGTGGGCAGCACGAACCGCAGCCGCCCGTCCCGGATCTTGCGGATCTGACCGAGCGCCTCGATGGTGGTGGCGGGGTCGAGCCGGGCGGGCAGCGCGGCCAGCGTGGTGGGCAGGTCGACCCGGTCGAGCAGGCCCGTCACGCGCTCGCACAGGGCCGGATCCAGGAGCCCGCGCCGCTCGGCGATCCGCGCGGCACAGGCCATCCCGAACGCGACCGCCTCGCCGTGCAGCACCGGGCCGTAGCCGGTCGCCGTCTCCACCGCGTGCCCGATGGTGTGTCCGAGGTTCAGCGGTCGACGCAGGTCCCGTTCGTACGGATCGCGCGAGATCAGGCGGCACTTGAGGACGCTGGAGGCGTGCACGAGATCGGCGGTGGTGGACGGCTCGGCCGCCAGGATCGCCCTGTGCTGGTCCTCGATCAGCGCGAACAGCTCGGGGGAGGCGATGATCCCGGTCTTGATCGCCTCGGCGAGCCCGGCCCGCAGGCCGCGACCGTCCAGCGTGCGGAGGTAGCCGACGTTCGAGACCACCGCCTTGGGCTGGTAGAACGCGCCGATCAGGTTCTTCGCGGACGGGTGGTCGATCGCGACCTTGCCGCCGAGCGCGGCGTCCACGTGCGCGAGCAGCGTGGTGGGCACGTTGATGTAGGGGAGCCCGCGCATGTACGCGCTCGCGACCCAGCCGACGGTGTCCATCACCACGCCGCCGCCGACCGCGAGCAGCACGTCGCGGCGCACGAGCGCGGTGCCGGCCAGCCAGTCGAGCAGCGTGCTCGCGGTCCTCAGGCTCTTGCTGGCCTCGCCGGCCGGAAAGGAGGTGCTCACCACGTCGAGTCCGGTCGCGGCCAGGCGTTCGGCGAGTCGGCGGGCGTGCAGCGCGTACACGGTGTGGTCGGTGACGAGCGCGACGCGCCGGCCGCCGAGCTCGGCGCACAGGTGCGCGAGGGCGGTGTCCTCGTCGAGACAGACATGTACCGGATACGTATCGAGCCGCCGGGCGGTGGCTGTGATCGGGGCGCCCGGACCTCGTGGCAGCGCGAGCTGTTCGGATACTCGGACGTATTCGGTCATATATTCACATCCCGGCGGCTCAACGAAAACGTCGCAGACAATCCGGATAATCGCTGCCGAAATGATTGCGGCGAGCGCTACGAAAAGTCAACAAGGACGCACCGAGGGTGCGCGTCGCGAACCGGTGGACTTCCCGCCGCTATTCGCGGCGCTCGGCATTTCCGGAAACGCCCGGAAATGGCCTATGCGGCGGGGGTGCCCACCTTGGAGCCGCCGGGTGCGCCGGTTTTCGAGCCGCTGCCCGCACCGCGTTTCGCGGTCGCGGGCTCGGGAGCCGTCGCCGCGATCGCGTCGACGTTGTCCTGCCCCCACTCGCCCAGCGGCAGCAGCGCCTCGTTGAGCGATCGGCCCAGCGGCGTCAGCGAGTACACGACCTTCGGCGGGACCTCGTGGAACACCTCGCGATGCACGATCCCGCGCGCCTCCATCTCGCGCAGCTGCTGGATGAGCATCTTCTCGCTGATGCCGTCCACTTCGCGCCGCAGCTCACCGAACCGCCGGTCGCCGGAGTGCAACGCCCACAGGATCAGCGCCTTCCACTTGCCGCCGATGACATCCATCGCGGCGTCGAGGCCGCAGTGGTATTGGCGGGCCATGACGTTCTCCTCCACTCACCGACACGGGCCGCTGCGTGTCGACGCGCGCCGACACGCACCGACACGCACCGGCGTTCGCCGGTACGCGCCCGTACGCGTCGACCGGCACTTACCGACAGGTAGGTACTGCTCATCATTGTCGGTACACATTCGGCCGAAAGCAAAGGAATCCGCAGCTCGAACGCCCCATGCGTGCGGCAGCATGGGCGCATGAGCGACCTCACCACATCCCGCCTCTTCGACGTCAGCACCGGGCGACGCGAGCGGGTGTACGACCTGACCGGTATGTGCGTGCAGTTCCTGCGCGACGCCGCCGGCGGCCGGGACGGACTGCTGAACGTGTTCGTCCCGCACGCCACCGCCGGCGTCGCGGTCCTGGAGACCGGCGCGGGCAGCGACGACGACCTCCTCGCCCTGCTCGCGGACCTGCTCCCGGCCGACGACCGCTGGCTGCACCGGCACGGCAGCCCCGGGCACGGCCGCGACCACGTGCTCCCGGCACTGATCCCGCCGCACGCGACGCTGCCGGTGATCGGCGGCGAGTTGGCGCTCGGCACGTGGCAGTCGGTCACCATGGTCGACACCAACAGGGACAATCCCGAACGCACGGTACGGCTGACATTTGTGGGCTGACCCGGCGGGCGGATCGACGCGAATCCCCGGCAGCACGCGGTAGATTCCCGGGATCCGGCGGGCGCCGCGTTGAAATGGGTCACGGAATATCACCCGCCACACGGGGTGCATATCGGGCATCAGGGCGATGTTCGGCTGTTCGGGGGGCCGTCGGGGTGTCGTACGCGCGGGTCGCCCGCAGGTCTGCCGGGGCCATGACTAGCCTTACGTAACCGTCCTGATCGTCGGGATGGCGTCCCTCACACAGGTAAGGATTCGCCGATGGGTTTGAGGAGTCTGCTGCGCAACGTCTTTCGTTCGCGGGCGTCCCGCGAGGCGGCGGAGACACCCGAGACGACGGACGTCCGCGCCGAACCGACCGAATCCCCGGTCGTCGCACCGGAGCCGGTTCACGCACCGGAATCGGTCGAGGCGCCGGAGCCGGTCCACGTACCGGAGCCGGTCGAGGAGCTGGAGCCGGTTCACGCGCCGGAGCCGGTCGAGGAGCTGGAGCCGGTTCACGCGCCGGAGCCGGTCGAAGCATTGGAGTCCGTCGACGCGCCGGAGCCGGTGGTCATTCCGGAATCACGCGGTGAGTTCACGACTCCCGCGCCCGCTCCGGCCCCGATTCCCGTGCAGGCACCGCCGGTAGCGGCCGAGCCGGTCGCGGATGTCCCGGCGGAGCCGGTCGCGGAGCCGGCCGAGGCCGTCGTCGAGGTCGAGGCCCCGGCGGAGGTCCCGGTGGAGGCCACGGCGGAGGCCACGGCCGTCGCTGCGGAGAGCGAACCGGCGGAGTCCGTCGCGTCCGAGGCCGAGGTCGACTCGGCAACTGCCCCCGAACCGGTCGTGGTCGCCGAGGCCGCGCCCGCACCGACGTCCGTCGCCACCGTGCCCCCCGCGCGCGCCGAGGACGTCGCCCCCGTCGTGGGTGCCCGTTTCGAAGCCGCCGCCGCGGCCGTGGACAAGTGCGGTCTCGCCGGCCGCGGCGTTTCGGTGTACCTCGTCCTGGACCGCTCGGGTTCGATGCGCTCCTACTACAAGGACGGCACCGTCCAGCACCTCGCCGACCAGACGCTCGCGCTGTCCGCGCAGCTCGGCGAGGCCACCGTCCCGCTCGTGTTCTTCTCCACCGACATCGACGGCACCGCCGACCTCGACCTGACCAACCACGTGGGTCGGATCGGGGAACTGCACGGTGCCTACGGCCACATGGGCCGCACCAACTATCACTGCGCGATCGCCAAGGTGGTCGAGCACTACCGCGCCTCCGGCAGCACCGACCCGGCCCTGGTGATCTTCCAGACCGACGGCGCGCCGACCAGCCGCCCCGCCGCGGCGAAGGCGCTCTGCGAGGCCGCCGGGCTGCCGATCTTCTGGCAGTTCGTCGGATTCGGCGACCCCGAGGCCAAGGGCTTCGACTTCCTGCGCAAGCTCGACGAACTCGCCGTTCCGGAGCAGCGGGTGGTCGACAACGCGGGCTTCTTCCACGCCGGCCAAGACCCGCGCCTGCTCTCGGACGCGGAGCTGTACGACCAACTCCTGCTGGAATTCCCGGAATGGCTGGGCGAGGCGCGCGCCGCGGGGGTCATCACGACCCCCGTCGACGCCCTGGTCTAGTGCACGGCGACGCCCGCCGGACGACCGAAAGGGTCGTTCGGCGGGCGTATTTTTGACGGCAGATCAGGAGCGTGGCCGGCTCAGCTGCCTCCCGGCATGGGCAGCAGCAGGCTCGCGACCGTGCGGGTCGCCTCCTCCAGGGCCACATCCAGCACGTGTACGGAGTCGATCAGTTGCTCGTCGCGCTTGGCCGACGCGTACGTTCCGCGGACGATGTCGTACGACTGACCGGCCAGGGCGCGCTCGGTGAGCGCGGGCAGCAGGCTCGGGCCGCCACCCACGGAAGCCAGCAGTTGCAGGGCGGGGGCCGCCAGCGCCGCCGACAGCACGGATTGCGCCGGGCTCCCGGACTCGGGCAGGCCGGCACGCAGGCGCAGGTAGGCCGCACCGCCGCCGGGAACGACGCCGTGCCGGAGCGCGTCGGAGGCGACCGCGATGGCCTTGTTCACCGATTCGGTGCGGTGCGTGGGGTTGAGGCGTACCCGGAGGTCCGGGATTGCTGTCGGAGAGAGCGAGTCGAGCGCGTTGGCGATCAGGCGTCCGGTCGCCTCGTCCGTCGCGGTTGCCACCAGTCGCATGAGCTGATCGTGATGCTTGATGGGCGTCGCAGAGGAGCGCAGCGACTGCCGAAGCTCAGTGACCTCTCGCACCAATTCCCGGAGCAGGGTCAGCGGATCGCACTCCCCGTCCAGGACCGACTCGCGGGCCCGTGACGCCGTCGCGTCCGCGAGCAGCACCGCCGTCGCGGTTCCGTCGTGCGCCTCGTCGGCCACGCGCTCCAGCAGGGCGCCGGCGAGCCGTGTGCCCGCCTGCTGCTCCGCATCGCGGAGGAACCACCAGCGGTCGACGTCCCGTGCTTCCGACGGCGTCGGCCGATCCGCCAGGCCGGCCGGGCCGTAGCGCAGCCCGATCTGCCTGGCCGCCTCGGCGAAGTCGGCCACGAGCCTGTCGGTGCCCGATCCGCCCGCCCCGTCCGACGTGCCCGACCGGGCTCCTTCCGCACCCGTCACGCCGCGCGCCGGAACCGGGTCGAGCACCGGCACCCGTGCCGCGTTCCGCAGCACGCAGATCCCGGCCGCCGTGTTCCGGTTGCTCTGCTGCGGGAGTTCCCGGCCCTGCGCCGCCAACCGCCGGTAGAGCTCGAGGTAGAGCGATCCCATGTCGACGAGTTCCGAGTCGTTCTCGACCCCCTCGGTGACGCACTTGATCAACTCGCCGGTGAACGCGGTGAATTCCTCACCCGGTGGCGCGGCGGCCCGGCGCGTCTCGGCCGTCGCGGTCAGCACGCTCGTGCCCAGCACGGCGACCTGCGCGGCCCGGTCCGGCGCGCCCATCGCGCCGTGCATGGCCCGACCGCTGAAGCAGCAGTCCATGATCAGCACCTTGCGCGGCGCCCGGGTCGAGGGCGCGCGGAACACCCGGCGGACATCCTCGTAGCGCAGCGCCGTGTAGATGCGGTCCGGCCGGGTGTGTGCCAGCGCGAGATGGAACGAGTCGTCGAGGTGGTCCACCAGGCCGTGCCCCGCGAAGTACACGAGCAGGGTGTCGGTCGCCTCCTCCGCCGCGTGCGACAACACGTCCAACACCGCGTCGGCCGAGCCCGGTTGCTCGAGCACCACGCAGTTCTCGGCGGGCAGACCCCAATACCGCGGATCGCGCAGCAACCGGCTCAGCTCTTCGAGGTTGCGCCGCACGGCCGGCAGTTGCTCCAGCGCCGCGTAGTCGTGCGTGCCGACCAGGACCGCCCGCGACGTCGCGGGATCGGCGAGTCGCGGCTGGGTCACGCAGGATCCCCGGGCTCCTCCAGCGCGCGCACCGCTCGCGAGATGTCGGCCTCCGACGCACCGGACAGCACCACTTCGACATCGCCGCGCCGGACCACGATGTCCGGTCCGCCGGGTCCCGCGATCGGTGCGCGCGAACGACGCCAACCGGCGATCGCCACCAGCAGACCGCTCAGGCCGATGCCGTTGCTCAGCACCACGTTGACCACATCGAGCGTGGCGCCCATCGCACCGGTCGTGCCGTCCTCGGCGTAGCTCATCGCGGCGCCGCCCCGGACGTCCGGGTCCATCGCCAACCACCGCTGCAACGCCGCGACTTCGATGCCTTCGTCGCCGACCACGCTCACCTGCACGAGCACTTGCCGCCACCCTTCGGACCCGTCGGGAGCCCGAGCCGGCGCGATCACCGGGCGGGCCGACCTGCCCGGCCATGATGCCGGCATCGGTTCGAAATGGGTCATGGTTCGCGCAGGTCGGCGCCCTCGGCGGAGTCGATTTGCAGCGCGCGTCAGTCGGGTCGGCGGCCCAGCGCCGCAAGGTCGCGATCCCCGTCGCCCGCCCGGACCGCCGCCGAGCCGACCTCCGCCGCCGCGCGGGCCATCGCCAGCGTGCCGGGCGCCGCCGCGCACGCGAGTTCGAGGTCCTTCACCAGCGCGGCCACCGTGAAGTCGGCGCCGGCGTAGGCGCCTTCGTCGAGTCGGTCGCGCTTTCGGGTGACCAGGCCGCCGATCGCGCTGCGAGCCAGTACGTCGAGCACGTCCGCGCGGTCCAGGCCCAGCTCGGCGCCCAGGCGCACCGCGTCGTGCAGGCCCGCCGCCGCGATCCCCAGGCCCAAGTTGGCCACCAGCTTGAGCGCGGTCGCCGCGCCGATCGGACCGGCGTACCGCCGCTCGCCCGCGTGCGACCACGCGTGCAGCACCGGCTCGGCCGCCTCGACGTCCCCGGCCGCCCCGCCGGTGAGCACCACCAGCGTTCCCGCGCGCACCGCCGGGACCGAGCCCAGGACCGGCGTCTCCACATACCGAAGCCCCGCCGCGCGCGCCGGTTCGGCGAGCCGACGCGACTCGTCCGGGCCGAGCGTGGTCGCGTTGAGCACGAGCGTGCCCGGCGCGGCGCCGGCCACGACCCCGGCCGGTCCGAACAGGACCGCCTCGGCCGCCGGGCCGTCGTACACGAACACCACGACCGCCTCGACCCCGCGCGCAGCGTCGGCCGCACTCGCCGCGCTCGTCGCGCCCGGCACCTCGCGCGGCGTCCGGTTCCACACCGTCACGTCGTGCCCGGCGGCCACGAGCGCGGCGGCGCCCGCCGTGCCCATCCGACCCAGGCCGCAGACCGCGATCTTCACGCGCCGGCCTCGTCGACCAGGGCGAACGCCTCGACCTCGAGCAGCAGTTCGGGCATGAACAGAGCGGCCACCTGGACCGCCGAACTGGCCGGCGGCCGGGACATGTCGACGACCTCGTCGCGGGCCGCCCGGATCTGCGGCAGGTGCGCAATGTCGGTGACGAAGTACGTCAGCTTGATCACGTCGTCGAACGTCGCGCCCGCCGCCGCCAGACACCGGCTCAGATTCCCGAACACCTGCCGGGCCTGGGCGCCCGGGTCGTCCTTGCCCACCACGTCGCCGTGCTCGTCGAACGCGACCTGGCCGGAGATCGCCACGAGCCGGCCGGTACCGGTCACGACGTTGGTGTACCCCTTGCCGGGCCGGACGCCCTCGGGGGCCGGGATGTGCGTGAGTCGCTCGGAAGTCGTCATGCGGTCATCCTCACGTGCCAACCACCCATCCCACCAGCGCATATTCCGCAGGGCAGGTATGCGTGTCACGCATGGCCGCGACTATCCTCGCCGGGCATGGACCTCCTCGCCCTGCGCTCGTTCCTGGAAGTGTGCCGACACGGCTCGATCAGTGCCGCCGCGCACACGCTCGGGTACACCCAGTCCGCGCTGTCCCGGCAGGTCGCGGGCCTCGAGGCGCGCCTGGGCGGCCCGCTCCTGGCCCGGCACGCGCGCGGGGTCCGGCTCACCCGCGCGGGCGAGGTGCTGCGCGAGCACGCGATCGTGATCCTGGCCCGGGTCGAGCGGGCCGAGGAGGAGGTGCGCACCGCCGAGGACCGCGCCGTCACCCGGGTCCGGGTCGGCGCGGTACCCACCGCCGCGGTGTCGCTGCTGCCGGACGCGCTCACCGCGTTCGCGGCCGAACGCCCCGCCGTGCGCGTCACGTTCGCGGAGGACTTCTCGCCGCGGCTGGTCCCGCGCCTGCTCGACGGCGAGTTCGACGTGGCCGTGGTCACCGACTACCCGCCGGGCCTGCCCGTGTACGCCGGCCTCGACCTGGTGCACGTGCTCGACGACGAGTTGTACGCCGTGCTCCCGGCCGGCCACCGACTCGCCGGCCGGGACGTGTTGGAGCTGGCGGAGCTCGCCGACGAGACCTGGGTCGAGGACTACGAGGGGGCCGCCGCGGTGCTCACCGGCGCGTGCGCGCGGGCCGGGTTCACGCCGCGGATCGACATCGAGTGCGGGGGCTGGCTGGGCAAGCAGGCGTTCGTCGCGGCGGGCTTCGGCGTGATGCTCGCGCCCGGGCTGCTGACCCGCGCGATCCACCGCGGTCTGACGCTGCATCGGCTCGTGGACCCGCCGCGCCGCAGCGTGTACGCCGCGCTGCCGCGCCGTCCGGAGCGTTCGGATCACCCGGATCACCCGGATCGCCCGGATCGCCCGACGGGCAACGCGGACGCGGTGGATCGGTTCGTGCGCGCCCTCGTGCGCACGGCGCGCGTCCAAGATCGTTAAGCCTGCGTCCGCGCAATTCACCTGATCGGACGAGAACCGCCGCTCCGCCCCGATCCCGGTGATCGCGAGACCTAGCGTGTGCCCTGGCGAAAGGGGCGCATCGATGCCACAACCCTTCGAACTCCCGCAGTTCTACGTGCCGTATCCCGCGCGGCTCAATCCGCACCTCGAAGGCGCGCGCGAGCACTCCAAGGCGTGGGCCCGCGACATGCGGATGATCGAGGGCTCCGACATCTGGGACGAGCACGACTTCGACTCCCACGACTACGCGCTGCTGTGCGCGTACACCCATCCCGACTGCACCGGGCCGCAACTCGACCTCGTCACCGACTGGTACGTCTGGGTGTTCTTCTTCGACGACCACTTCCTCGACATCTTCAAGCGCACCCACGACATGGCCGGCGCCAAGACCTACCTCGAACGCCTGCGCGCGTTCATGCCGGTCGACTCCACCGGTCCCATGCCCACGCCGACCAATCAGGTCGAGGAGGGCCTGGCCGACCTGTGGGCGCGGACCATTCCGAGCATGTCGCGGGAGTGGCGGGAGCGGTTCGCCGAGAGCACTCAGGCGCTCCTGGAGGAGTCGCTGTGGGAGTTGGCCAACATCAACGAGGGGCGCGTCGCCAACCCCGTCGAGTACATCGAGATGCGGCGCAAGGTCGGCGGCGCACCGTGGTCCGCCAACCTGGTCGAGTACGTCGCGAACGCCGAGGTGCCCGCGGTGATCGCGGCCTCCCGGCCGATGCGCGTGCTCAAGGACACCTTCGCCGACGGCGTCCACCTGCGCAACGACCTGTTCTCGTACCAGCGCGAGGTCGAGAACGAGGGCGAGAACGCCAACGCCGTTCTGGTCTTCGAGAAGTTCCTGGGCTGCACGACCCAGGAGGCCGCGGATGCGGTCAACGAGCTGCTGACCTCGCGCCTGCACCAGTTCGAGCACACCACGTTCACCGAACTCCCGCCGCTCTTCCTCGAACACGGCCTGGACCCGCAGGCGTGCATGGACGTGATGGGGTACGTGAAGGGCCTGCAGGACTGGCAGTCCGGCGGGCACGAGTGGCACATGCGGTCGAGCCGGTACATGAACGGGGCCGGGGCGGGCGGCGGGGGCGGTGCGGCCAGGCTGCCGGGCCTGGGGGGCGTGAGCGGGGTGCTCGCCGGTCCGCAGGGGATCGGTACGTCCGCGGCGCGGATCCTGCCCGGTCTGGTGGCGGGGCTGCGTAGCGGCCTGCGCAACTTCACGCACGTCCCGTTCCAGGCGGTCCAGCCGTACGACATCCCGGACTTCTACCTGCCGTTCGCGCCGCGGATCAATCCGCACCTCGCGGCCGCCCGGGAGAACGTCGTCGACTGGGGTCGGCGGATGGGCATCACCGAAGAGGGGTTGTGGGACGAGCGGGACCTGCGCAACATCGATCTGCCGCTGTGCGCGGCGGGCATCGCGCCGGAGGCCACGGCCGACGAGCTCGACGTCGCGTCCGCGTGGCTGGCGTGGGGGACGTACGGCGACGACTACTACCCGATCGTCTTCGGCCGCACGCTCGACCAGGTCGGCGCGAAGGTGTACACCGAGCGGTTGAAGACCTTCATGACGATCGACGACGGGCCGACGCCGACGGCAGGCGACGCGATCGAGCGCGCGCTGGCCGACCTGTGGGGGCGGACGGCCGGGCCGATGCCGCCGGAGTCCCGGCGCCGCTTCCGGCGCACCATCGAGGACATGATGGACAGCTGGCTGTGGGAGCTGGCCAACATGGCGGCGAACCGGATTCCCGACCCGGTCGACTACATCGAGATGCGGCGCAAGACCTTCGGCTCGGATCTGACCAAGAGCCTGTCCCGGCTGTCGCACGGCGAGGTGGTGCCGGACGAGGCGTACCGCTCTCGCGCGGTCCAGGCGATGGAGAACTCGGCGTCCGACTTCGGGTGGATGATCAACGACGTCTTCTCGTACCGCAAGGAGATCGAGGTCGAGGGGGAACTGCACAACCTGCTGCTGGTGGTGCAGAACTTCTTCGGGTGCGATTTCGCGCAGGCGCTCGTGATCGTGAACGACCTGATGACGTCGCGCATGCGGGAGTTCGAGCGGGTCGTGGCGACCGAACTTCCGGCCATGTACGAGGACTTGGCGTTGGAGTCGGCGGCGCGGGAGGCGTTGGACGGGTATGCCCGGGCGTTGGGCGACTGGAACGCGGCGATCTTGAAGTGGCATCAGGAGTGCGTGCGCTACGCGGATCCGAAGCCGTTGGTGCCGTTTCCTTGGCAGGAGGGTGGTGGGGGGGCCGGCCGGCGTGTGGTGGGGCGGTCTGTGCCGCGTGTGCCGTATGGGCCGACCGGGCTTGGTACGTCTGCGGCTCGGCTTGGGGGTGTTCGGTCCGGCGTTGCCGCGTGGTGAGGTGTTGACGGGCGGGCCGGCCTGCGGCCCGCTTGGCCTCAAGCGCCGGCCGGGCTGGATTGGCCCGGCCTGCGGCCGAGGCGGCCTCAAACGCCGGCCGGGCTGTTTGGCCTCAAACGCCGGCCGGGCTTGATGTACCCGGCCTCCGGCCGAGGGTGGCCTCAAGCGCCGGCCGGGCTACTTGGCCTCAAACGCCGGCCGGGCTGATTTGGCTTGGTCTTCGGGTATATACAGCCCGGCCGGCGTTTGAGGCCACCTCGGCCGGAGGCCGGGTACATCCAGCCCGGCCGGCGTTTGAGGCCGAGCGGGCCGCAGGCCGGCTCATGTCAGCCTGGCCGGCGATTGAGGCCAACGTCAGCCCGGCCGGCGTTTGAGGCCGGGTCAGGATCGGGGGGCTGTGAGTACCGGGGCGGTGGCCATCAGGTGGTCGATCAGGGACAGGAGGACATCTCGGCCGGAGGCACGCGCACGCGCATCGCATAGGAGCGTCGGGACCTCGTCGCCAAGGTCCAAGGCATCGCGGACCTCGGCGACCGTGTAGTCGACGGCCGAGTCGAAGCGGTTGACGGCGACCACGAACGGGATGCCCCGGCGTTCGAAGAAGTCGATGCTGCCGAAGCTGGACTCCAGGCGCCGCGTGTCGACCAGCACGATCGCGCCGAGCGCGCCGATCGCCAGGTCGTCCCACAGCGACCAGAACCGTTCCTGGCCGGGAGCCCCGAACAGATACAGGACCAGGTCGTCGGACAGCGTTATCCGGCCGAAGTCGAGCGCGACCGTCGTGTGCGACTTCGCCTCGATCCCGGCGGTGTCGTCCACGCCGACGCCGGCCTCGGTCATCACCTCTTCGGTGTGCAGCGGCGGCACCTCGCTGACCGCGCCGACGAGTGTGGTCTTGCCGACCCCGAATCCGCCCGCGATCAGGATCTTGACCGCCGCCGCGTTCGCGGGCAGTAGGTCAGAGCCGAAGGAGACCATCGCGTACCTTCTTCAACAGGGCCAGATCGGGGGTTCGGGCCAGCGCGAGTGGTGCCCGGACGGTCACCAGACCGTCGCGGAGCAGGTCGTCGACGAGCACCTTGGTGATGCTCACCGGCAGATCGATCAGGGCCGCGATCTCGGCGATCGCCTGTGGCTCCCGGCACAACTCCAGGATTCGCTGATGTTCGGGCTGGCGGCCGCGCGACTCACGGGTGGTCCGCCGCGCGGCGGATGCCGGACCGTCGGGCGGGGTCGCCGGCGTCGCCTCGACCGTGGTCACCAGCGTGATCAGGGTCAGGTCCTCGTCGCGCACCGCCTTGGTCCTCCCGCGCGTGAGCGTGTACGGGCGCACCAGCGGTCCCGCGTTCTCGTCCCACGCGTGCTCCCACCGGGAACTCACGCCGGACCGCCCGCGTCGCTCCCGCGCGGTTTGGTGCCCAGATACTCGCCGACCTTCTTCACGAGCATGTTCATCTCGAACGCGACCACGCCCACGTCCGCGCTCTGCTCGGCGAGCACCGCGAGGTGTGCGCCCTTGCCGGCGGCGGTCAGGAACAGGAACGCGTCGTCCATCTCCACGAGCGTCTGGCGCACCGAACCGCCCTTGAAGCCGCGCCCGATGCTGCGGGCCAGGCTCTGTAGGCCGGCCGCCGCGGCCGACAACTGCTCCGCGTCGTCGCGCGGGATCGTCTCGGACCGGCTCATCAACAGCCCGTCCTCGGACAGCACCACCGCGTGCCGGGTGTCGTGCACGCGCTTGACCAGGTCGGTCAGCAGCCAGTCGAGCCGGCTGTCGGTCGCGGTGGTGGCGATGCCGCCGGCGTGCTCGGACGTGTTCGTCATGACGGTTCCCCAGGGTGCGTGGTGCTTCCGGCAGCGGGCTGCGGGCCCGACGCGGGCTCGGACTCGGCCGGCGCGGCCGGGACGGACTGCGGCTCCGGCCCCGACCCGGATCGGGGGTCGGGCACGGAATCCGGCTCGGGAGTCTCGCGGGCTCGTTCGCTCGCGCGGCGGAACGCGGACAGTGTCGCCGCCGCGTCCTGCGGTGAGGTACGGGACGCGGGATCGGTTTCCGGCTCGGCCGGTTCGGCCGACTCGGCGCGCAACGGCACGGCCCGTTTGGCCTGGCGCACCCGGCGCGGGAGCACCCGGCGGCCGTCCGCGGTGGTCTCCTCGGGCGCCTTGGCGGGCGCCGGCGGCAGCGCCGCGACGGGGACCGGCTCGGGCGGGGCGGGCAGCGCGAGCGGCTCGGGGTGCTGACGGCCCACCGACTCCGGCGCCGCGATCTGTACCTGCTCGAACGGCCCGGCGGTCTCGGCCGGTTCGGCCGCGCCGCGCATGATCAGCTCCTCGGGCAGGAACACGATCGCCAGCGTCCCGCCGTACGGGGACGGGCGCAGCGTGACGCTCACCCCGAGCCGATCGGCGAGCTGCGCGACCACGAACAGGCCCAGCCGCACGTCGTCGGCGAGCGCGATCACGTCGAACGCGACCGGCACCGACAACTGCCGGTTGAGCACGTCGTACTCGTCCTCCGGCATGCCCAGGCCGCGGTCCTCGATCTCGATCGCCAGGCCCTTGGCGACGGTGACCGCCCGCACGTGCACGGGCGTGTCCGGCGGCGAGAACATCGTCGCGTTCTCGATGAGTTCGGCCAGCAGGTGGATCACGCCGCCCACCGAGGGGCCGGTCAGCTCCAGGTCCGGGTCGGTGTACACCTCGACGCGGTGGTAGTCCTCGACCTCGCCGATCGCGCTGCGCACCACGTCGACGATGCGTACCGAACGACTCCACCGGCGGCCCGGCCGGTTGCCCGTGAGCACCACAAGGTTCTCCTCGTACCGACGCAGGCGGGTGGCCAGGTGGTCGATCGTGAACAACTCGCGCAGCAGTTCGGGATCCTGGTGCCGGCGCTCCATCGCGTCCAGCTCGCCGATCTGACGGTTCACCAGCGACTGGGTGCGCAGCGCCGTGTTGACGAAGACCTTCGCGAAGCCCTGGCGCTCGCGCGCCAGTTGCACCGCGCCGTCGACCGCGGCCCGCTGCGCGGTGTTGAACGCCGCCGCCACCTGGCCGATCTCGTCCCGGTCGGTCACCAGGTCCGGCGTCTCGGCGGCCACGTCCACGTGCTCGCCGCGCTGCAACCGCTCGACCACGTCGGGCAGCCGACGCGTGCCGAGTTCGACGGTCGCGTCGCGCAGCCGGAACAGCCGCAGCCGGACCGAACGCGTCACCCGCCAGCACAGCAGCCCGCCCACCAGCACGAAAGCGAAGCTGATCGCGCTGAGCAGGTACACCTGGTTCCAGCTGTCGGAGGTGGCCGCGTCACCGGTCGCGAAGATCTGGTCGGTGCGGCCGAAGTCGAAGGCCGTCACCAATCCCTCGACCTGGTCGTTCGTCGCGCGCCACTTGGCCACGCCGCCCGGCAGCGCGACACCGGCCCCGGCGGCCCGATCGCGGGCGGACTCCTTCGGAGCGTCGACCGCCGCGATGATCGCGTCCTCCGTCGCGACCAGATCCCGCCAGGCCGTGCTCTGGGTGAGCACCGTGTACAGCGGACGCAGCCGGGCGGGCAGGTAGGGCTCGATCTCGACCGCGTAGGCGTGCCGACGCACGCCCACGGCCTGGACGAACTCGGCGTAGTCGTGCTGGGTCAGCCGGCCGTTCGCCTGCGCGAACGTCACCAGCAGGTCCTCCTGCGCCAACGCCTCCCCGGCGCGGAACTGGTTCACCAGGAACGAACCCACGTACGTGACATCGGTGTCGGACGTCTCGGCCAACGCCTGGACCATGGTGATCTGGTTGGCGATCTGCTTCGTGTAGTAGCCGAGCCAGCGGTCCCGCCCGCCCGAGCCGGTCGCGTCCACCTGGCGCCGGACATCGGCCAACTGGGCCAGTTCCGGGAGGATCTCGCGGGCCCGGCGCACCGCGTGCCCCGGAGTCTCGCGCGCGCCGCTGTTCGCGAAGCCGACGAACTGCCGGACGGTCTCCGTGGTCCGCTCCCGCTGCGCGCGCAGGGCCTCGACCGATTCGGCGGACGGCTTGGCCATCCACGCCGCCGTCAGCCGCCGTTCCTGGCGGAGCGCGATCATCGTGTTGTAACTGGGGGTGCCCGCGCGCGAGGCGACGGAGATCTCGTTGTCCAGGCCGCGCGCGTGGTCGGCGAGCCGGTAACTGGCGAAACCCCACAGCAGCACCATCGCCATCGAGGGCACCACGGTCAGCAGGACCAGCAGCGTCCGGATGGACAACGTCCGACGCGGCCGTGAGCGCGCCTGCGGCCGGTCGGCTCGGGAAGAACGCATCACTGGCCTCATCGACTTTCTCCCAGGGGCAAACCGGTCCGAAATTCGATTGCCGCGACCCGGCCGAAGGTACCGGCGGACACCCCGACAGAATCCACGCAGTGTGCGTGGGTATCCGCTGTCACGCGCACCACATATACACCACCACGGGCATTGGCCACAGGCACCACATCCGGGCACCACCTAGAGGGGGTACAGGCATCATGCACACGGTGAGTGGGATCGGCCGCCGACTAGCGTTCTGGCGTACCCGTCGCGGCCTGACCCAGGCCGACTTCGCCCGGCTGATGGGTCGATCCGTGCGCTGGGTCGAGGACGTCGAGGCCGGTCACCGGCAAGCCGACCCGCGCCTGTCCGTCCTGGCCCGGGCCTGCGACGTGCTGCACATCGGGCTCGACCGGCTGCTGCCCGGCAATCCGACCGAGGGCGGCGGCCCGGAGACCGATCCGCTCGGCGCCATCCGCGTCGCGCTGCGTCGCGCCGACACCGCGTCCGCCCGGCTGGGGGAGCCGGCCCGGCCCGCACCGGATCTGCCGATCCTGCGTCGGGAGTTGGCGTACGGCTGGACCGCGTACGCGGCGGCCGACTACCTGTGCCTGGACCGCGTGGTCGCCCCCGTGCTGGACGCGACGACGGGGACCGAGGTATCCGCCGCCGGCGGCGCCGCGACCAAATCGGCCGCGACGGCCGCCGTGCGCTCCGACGCGCTGGGCCTGGCCGCCGCGGCCGCCGGCACGTTCGGCGACGCCAACCTCGCGTGGCGCGCCGCCGACCGCGCGGTCACCGCGGCCGGTCGCAGCGGGGACGTGGTGGTCCTCGCGCTCGCCGCACACCGGCTGACCGGCGCGATGGTCCGGCACGAAGGGCCGGCGCGGCGGCCGAATTCGCGCTCGGCGTCGACGCGGACCTGACCGCGGCGGCGGGCCTGCGCGGTGCGGCCGGGCGGGCGGCGCTGCGCACCCTGCGACTCGGGGCGGCACTGGCCACGGCCCGACTGGGCGACCGGCCGGCCACCCGCGACCTGCTGGACGCGGCCGAGCGGGCCGACCCCGGCGCGATCCAGGTGCCGCTGTGCCGGGTCACCGCGCACATGCTGCTCGGCGAGTACGCGCGCGCGATCGCCGGCCGGTTCGCCCCGACCGGACTCGCCGTCCTGCCGCGCGGCCGGCAGGCCCGGCACCTCATCGACATCGCGCGCGCCCTCGCCGGGGTCGGCCGGCGCACCGAGGCGGTCACCGCGCTCCTGGACGCCGAGACCGCGGCCGCGCAGGAGATCCGCTGTCGCCCGGACAATCGCCGCTTCGTCGAGGACCTGCTGCGCCTGGACCCCTCCGCCGACGGCGACGAGGCCAGGCTGCGCGCGCTGGCGGCCCGCTGCGCGGGAAATGGGTCGGCGCCGCGAGAACGGGCATGGATCATGTAGCACCGCGGGACCACCCCGCGGTGGCGGGACGTTCCGTGGTCATCGCACGACACGGCGGGACCACGCGACCCCTGGGAGTCATCGTGATCACGATCGTCTTGTTCGCGGCCGGCCTGGCCGCCGTCATCGTCGCGATCGTCGTCGCGGTCGGCAGGCGCGGTGCCACCACGAACCACGAGGGCCTGCTCGTCGAGCGCGGCCGGACCGTCCGGGCCGAGGCCGACGGTGGCATTTTCAACGTGCACGCCAACCACGGCTCCCGGCCCGGTGTGGAGGAGAACGACAAGCTGTTCGGCTGAGCCGCCGGCACCGGCCGCCGGCGGACGTGGGAGGCTGTGCCCCATGGGGCTGTTCACGGTGGACGAGGCACGCGCCGAGCTGGCCCGACTGCTGCCGGTGCTGGACGAGCTGATCACCGTGCGGGCCGACGCGGCCGAGCTGACCGCCGTGCTCGAACACGGCGCGGCCCCCTCGGACCTGGGCGGGTTGCCCGAGCTCAAGGGCATGCAGGCCCGGCTCGACGACCTGATGACCCGGATCCAGCAGACCGGCGCCGAGCTCAAGGGCTTCGCGCCGCTGCTCGTCGACTTCCCGGCCGACCTCGACGGCGTGCCGGTGCTGCTGTGCTGGCTCGAAGGCGACCGCGAACTCGGCTGGTACCACCGCCTCGACCTCGGCTTCCCGGGTCGCCGCAGGCTGCCCTAGGAGTTTCGCGGCCCCGGCGTGGCAAACGTGTGGCCCAGGCGTGGCAACCGTGTGGCCACGGTGCGGCAAAAGGCATCGAATCGGGCGAATATCACATCCGCCGCGTAGCGTTTCCCGCACACGGAACGCTGCCTGGAGGCCACCATGACGAACTCCGTTCTGCTCGCCGTCGGAACCCGCAAGGGACTGTGGCTGGGCCGCGCACGCGACGACGAGCCCTGGGAATTCACCGGGCCGCACCACCCGATGACGGGCGTCTACTCGGTCGCGATCGACACGCGTGGGGACGCGCCGCGGGTGATGGCGGGCGTGGCCCACGAGCAGTTCGGCCCGATCGTGGTGATCAGCGACGACCTCGGCGCCACCTGGCGCGAGCCGGACCTGGGCCGGATCGGCTTCCCCGAGGACGTGGGCGCGTCGGTCGAGCGGGTCTGGCAACTGACGCCCGGCCCGCCATCGGAACCGGACGTGGTCTACGCCGGGGTCGAACCGTCCGCGCTGTTCCGCTCGGAGGACGGCGGTCGGTCCTTCACGCTGGTCCGCGCGCTGTGGGACCACCCGCACCGGCCCAACTGGGGGGCAGGCTACGGCGGCCAGGCGATCCACACCGTGCTGCCGCACCCCACCGACCCGCAGCGGATCACGGTCGCGATGTCGACCGGCGGCGTGTACGTGACCGAGGACGGCGGCGCGAGCTGGAACCCGTCCAACACCGGCATCCACGTCTCGTTCCAGCCCGACGAATACCCCGAGTACGGCCAGTGCGTGCACAAGGTCGCCCGCCACCCGGACCGCCCCGACCGCCTGTTCCTCCAGAACCACCACGGCGTCTACCGCAGCGACGACGCGGGCGCGACGTGGAAGTCGATCGCCGACGGCCTGCCCGCCGACTTCGGCTTCACCATCGTGGTCCACCCGCATCGCCCGGACACCGTCTACGTGGTCCCGCTCACCGCCGACATGCTGCGCTTCCCCGTCGACGGCCTGTGCCGCGTCTACCGCAGCGAGGACGCCGGCACGACCTGGACCGCCCTGTCCGACGGCCTTCCCGACGCCTTCTGGACCGCGGTCATGCGCGACGCGATGTGCACCGACGACGCCGAGAACACCAGCCTGTACTTCGGCTCCCGCAGCGGCGAGATCTACCGCGGCCGCCACCACGGCGACCACTGGCAACGCATCGCCCAACACCTTCCCGACATCCTCTCCCTCCGCGCCGCCACGCTCCGCGACTGACCTCGGGCGCCGAGCGCGGCCCGGGTCCGAGCGCGGCCCGGGCCCGAGAGCGTTCATGTGTTCGCCATCCCGGTGTGGTGTGCCGATCACGTCGGTCTGGCAGCGTCGTGGGCGCGTCCTGCCGAGTCCGTCGAAACGAGTCAGTGTGTCCGTCCAGCCGTCCTCCGCCGTGTTGTTCGACATGGATGGGACCCTTGTCGACACCGAGCGGTTGTGGTGGGAGGCGGTCGCCGACGTGGCGGCTCGGGTGGGGTACGTGCTGGGGGAGACGGACGCGGCGGACGTGGTGGGGCACGCGATCGGGCATACGGCGGCCTACCTGCACGCGGTGGTCGCCGAGGCGCCCTGTGTGCACGAGCTGTCCGACGCGTTGGACGCGGCGTTCATGGCGCGGGTCGAGCGGCGGATCGAGCCGCTGCCGGGGGTGCTCGCGCTGCTGGACGGCCTGGCCGCCGCCGGGGTGCCGGTCGCGATCGTGTCGGCGTCGCCGCGCCGGGTCGTGGACCTGGTGCGGGACGCGCTGGGGGCCGACCGCTTCGCGGTCACCGTCGCGGCCGAGGACGTCGCGCGGACGAAGCCGGACCCCGCCCCTTATCTGGCCGCGGCGACCGCGCTCGGGGTCGAGCCGAGCGCGTGCGTCGCGGTCGAGGACACGGTCGTGGGCATCACGTCCGCGGAGGCCGCCGGGTGCGCCGTGCTCGCGGTGTCCACGACCACGCCGATCCCGCCCGCACCGGGCCGCCGAGTGGTCCCCTCCCTGGCCCGCGTCGAAGCCGGGGACTTGATCAAGTCCCCGGCATCCCAGGCGAGTTGACGCGGCGGGTCGACGACCGGTCAGACCTGCGCGCAGAGCCGGTCGACCTCGGCGATCTCGGCGGCGGTCAGATCCGGTTGACCCACCGCGGACAGGTTCTGCTCCAACTGGCGTACGCTGCTCGCGCCGACGATCACCGACACCACCCGCTCGTCCCGCAGCAGCCAGGTGAGCGCGAGCTGGGCCAGCGTCTGACCGCGGTCCCGCGCGAGCTTGTTCAGCGCGCGGATCAGCGCCAGGCGCCCGTCGGTGAGCGCGTCCTCCCGGAGGAAGTGGCCCACCGCCATCCGCGAGCCGGCGGGCACGCCGTCGAGGTAACGGTCGGTCAACAGGCCCTGGGCCAACGGCGAATAGGCGATCAACGCGGTACCGGTCTCGCCCACCGCGTCCAGCACGCCCTGCTCCGGCCCGCGGTCCAGGATCGAGTACGCCGCCTGGTTGAGCAGTACCGGTGTACCCATCTCGCGCAGGATCGCGACCGCCCGACGGTGCTGTTCGGGGCCGTAGTTCGAGATGCCCGCGTACAGCGCGCGCCCGGACCGAACGGCGGTGTCCAGCGCGCCCATCGTCTCCTCCAGCGGAGTCTCCGGGTCGTAGCGGTGCGAGTAGAAGACGTCGACGTAGTCCAGGCCCATCCGACCGAGCGACTGGTCCAGGCTCGCGAGCAGGTACTTGCGCGAGCCGCCGTCGCCGTACGGCCCCGGCCACATGTCGTAGCCCGCCTTCGAGGCGATGAACAACTCGTCGCGGTAGGGCCGGAAGTCGGCCCGGAAGTGCACGCCGAAGTTGGCCTCGGCCGAGCCGTACGGCGGGCCGTAGTTGTTCGCGAGGTCGAAGTGCGTCACGCCGAGATCGAAGGCCCGGCGCAGCACCGCGCGCTGAACCTCCATGGGCTGGGTGTCACCGAAGTTGTGCCACAGTCCGAGCGAGACCGCCGGCAGCTTGACCCCACTGGCACCGGCCCGGCGGTAGCGCATCGATTCGTAGCGGTTGTCCGCGGCTGAGTGGATCATGGGCCCCATCCTCCCGCCTGAGCGCCGCTCCCGACAGCGTCCGCGAGCGGGCATCTCGAACGCCGGTGATCGGCGGCCCCGGGGTGATCGGGGCGATCGGGGCGATACGGACCCTTGACAGCCCCAAATACCGCTCATAGGGTCCAGATCATTCTTTGGCAGGAACAGACGAAGACCACCTGTCGGTGGCTTCGCTGTGCCCTCCTACGCGTTAGCGCTCGCGTGTCGCCGACTGGTCCTTTTTTCGAAGGACGGGCTTATGGCACAGAAGCAGAGCGTCAGAGGCGTCAAGGACGTCGTCGCGCTCATCGACCGGCTGGGGAGCATCTCCGGTCGGGCCAAGGTCATCTGGTTCCTCGTGTTCGGGGGATTGTTCCTCGACGCATACTCCAACGCCGCGCTCGGCGCCGGGCTCGCCCCGATGACGAAGCAGATGGACCTGAGCAGCACTCAGGTCTCCATCCTCACCGCCACCGCGCCGGCGCTCGCGATCCTGTTCAACCCCATCGGCGGCTGGCTCGCGACCCGGATCGGCCGGGTGCCCCCACTGCTGATGGCCAAGCTGTTCGCGCTTGCCGGTGCCGTGATCGCGGCCACCGCCGACGACTTCACCGTCGTGTGGTTCGGCCGGGTGCTGGTCGGCGTCGCGTACGGCGTCGACTTCGCGGTCGCGATGGCCCTGCTGGCCGAGTACACGCCCAAGTCGCTGCGCGGCCGGCTCAACCTGTGGCAGGGCATCTGGTACATCGCCACCACCGGCAACCTGCTGCTCACCCTGATCTGCTTCAAGTTCGACGTCGGCGCGGACATCTGGCGCTGGTCGGTCGGCTCGGCCGGGGTGATCGCGCTGAGCCTGTTCGTCCTCCAGTGGCTCTTCCTGGTCGAGAGCCCGTCCTGGCTGGCCACCAAGGGTCGCCTGGAGGACGCGGTCCGCAACCTGGAACGGATCTACGGCATTCGAGCCGTCGCCGCCACGCCGGCCGCCGCGGGTGCCGCGCACGACGACGCGGACGCCGACGAGGTCCCACCGAACGTGGGGATGAAGCAGGCCGGGATCCTGTTCCGGGGCAAGTACCTGCCGCGCACGATCCTGTCCTCGGCGATCTCGCTCGCGCAGTCGATGCAGTACTTCGCGGTCGGCTGGTACCTGCCGGTGATCAGCCTCGCCATCTTCGGCAACAGCTTCGAGAAGGCCACGGTCGGGTCGATGGTGTTCAACGCCTTCGGCATCGTCGGCGGCCTCCTGTCCGCGTACGTCGGCCGCAGGCTCGGCCTGCGGGTGAGCTCGGCGATCGGCTTCGGCGGCGTGTTCGTGATGCTCGTCGCGATGGGCCTGACCTTCGACCGGGTGCCGACCTGGATCGCCTTCATCCTCCCCGCGATGTTCATCTTCTGTCACTCGGCCGGACCCGGCGCGAACGGCAAGTCGATCGCGGCGCTGTCCTACCGCAGTGAGGTGCGCACCCTCGGCACCGGTGTCACCGGGATGATCGGCAGCTTCGGCAGCGTCGCGGGGCTGTACCTGTTCCCGCAGATCAAGGACGGGATCGGGCTCGACAAGACGTTCCTGGTGCTGGCCGTGGTGCCGCTGCTCGGCCTGATCACCTGCTTGTTGATCAAGTGGGACCCGACCCGGGCGATCGCGCCGGACGAGGACCCGGACGTGCCGGTCCTGACGGAGCGGGCGGCGAAGCCCGCGGGATCCGGGGAGCCCGGCGAGTCAGGTGAGCCCGGGAAGTCCGCGTTGGTCACCCGCTGAGCGGGGTCGACCACGAAAGACTCGCAATCGGGCTCATCGGGCTCATCGTGCCCATAAGGCCCATAGGGCTCATCAAGCTCATCGGGCCAAGCGGGCCAATCGGGCTCATCGAGCTCATCGTGCCCATTGGGCTCATCGGAACCAACAGACCGAAAGGGCTGTGATGACGCAGACGTTCCACGACCCCGGACGGCGCCTCGGCATCCTGTCCGTGGACGAGGGCACCACGGGGACCCGGGCCGGAGTCGTGCTGGACTCCGGGACGGTCGGACACGTGGTGTACCGGCAGATCGCGGTGAACCACCCGGACGAGAACTCGGTGGAGCAGGACCCCGTCGAGATCTGGACGGCCACGCTGGCCGTCTGTCGCGAGGCGCTGGCCTGGGCGCGCGCGAACAACGTCGAGATCGCCGCGCTCGCGCTGTCCACGCAGCGGGCCACCGCGATGCTGTGGGACCGGCGGACCGGTCTGCCGCTGGTGCCGGCGTGCGTGTGGCAGGACCGGCGGTACGCCCGGCACCTGCTCGCCTACGAGGCCGAGTGGGACGACGTGCTGACCGCGCGGCTCGGGCGACCGGTGGGCAGCCGGGCGCCGTTCTACTGGGCCGCGCGGCAGATCGCGGAGGTGCCGGCGGTGGCGGCGGCCTACGCGGCCGGGACGCTCGCTTTCGGCACCGTCGACACCTGGTTGGCCTGGAAGTTCACCGGCGGGGCCGCGCACGCGATCTCGGCGAGCAACGCCGGTTCGGCCGGCGCCTACCTGCTGCGCGAACACGCGTGGGACCGCGCATGGGTCGAGCAACTCGGGTTTCCGCTCGAACTGCTGCCGGACCTGTTCGCCGACGACGACCGGGGCTACGCCGACACCGACCCCGAACTCCTGGGCGTCGCCCTGCCGTTGGCTGCGGTGATGGGTGATCAGCACGCGGCGCTGATCGCGCTCGGCGGGCTGAGCGCGGGGCAGGGCATGTGCGTGTACGGCACGGGCACGTTCGTGGACGCGGCCACCGGGGGCACCCCCGCGCTGCCGATCCCCGGGGTGACCGGCGTGCTCGCGCAGCCCGGGTGGCGGCAGGGCGACACCACGCACTTCAGCCTGGAGGCGTACTGCTCGACCACCGGGTCCGCGCTGCGCTGGTTGTGCGAGGACCTCGGCTTCTTCGCCTCGCCCGCGGAGATCGGCGAACTCGCCGCGCACGCCGAGGCGGGCGCGGGCCGGCGCGCGTGGTTCGTGCCCGCGCTGGCCGGCATCCGTACCCCCGCGTGGCGTCCCGAGGCCCAGGCCGCGCTCAGCGGCCTGACCCTCGCCACCACCCGGGCCGACGTCGCCCGGGCCGTCCTCGACGGGATCGCGCACTCGGTGTGCGACCTCATCGACGGCGTCGCCGAGACCATGCAGGCGCCGTTCCGGCGGCTGCGGGTGGGCGGCGGCGTCGCCGGCAGCGACACGCTCATGCAGATCCAGGCGGACCTCGTCGGCCTGCCGCTGGAGCGTGCCGCCGACTCCGCGACCGCGAGCCTGCGCGGCACCGCGTATCTGGCCGGCGTCCGCGAGGGCCTGTGGTCCTCGCTCGAGGAGGTGGTCGAGGCGCAGCCGCGCGGCCGCGTCTTCGAACCCGCCACCGCGGCCGGGTGGCGCGGCGAACAACGGGCGGTCTGGCGTGCCGTCCTGGCGCCGCACCTCGGCTGAACCACGCACGGGCGGCACGCACTGCGGCACCACGTACCAGGCACCACGTACCAGGCATCACGTACCAGGCATCACGTACCAGGCATCACGTACCAGGCACCACGTACGACCCCGGGGGTCCGTCATCGGACCCCCGGACAAACCCCAGGAGTTGACTGTGATCACCTTGCCCGCCCGCAAGCCTCGGCGTGCGTCAGCGGCGGCCACCCGTGGGAAGCCGTTGCTTCTCGACCGGAGCGCGGCCAAGCGCCGACTGGCGGACCACGGGTTCGACGTGCTCGTGATCGGCGGCGGCGTCACCGGTGCCTACGCGGCCCTCGACGCGGCCTCGCGCGGCCTGGACGTGGCCCTGGTGGAGAAGGACGACTTCGCGTCGGGGACATCCTCCAAGTCCTCGAAGATGGTGCACGGCGGCCTGCGCTACATCGAGCAGGGCAACGTCAACCTGGTCCGGCACTCGCTCCTGGAGCGGCACCGCTTCCGCAAGAACGCGCCGCACCTGGTGCACCGCCTGCCGTTCCTGTTCCCGATCCTGGAGAAGGAGGGCATCTTCGACGCCCGCCTCGCGAAGGGCTTCGAGGGCCTGCTCTGGACCTACGACCTGGTCGGCGGCTGGCGGATCGGCAAGCTGCACCAGCGGCTCACCGTCGACGAGGTGCTCGCGCACGCCCCCACGCTGCGCGCGGAGAACCTCAAGGGCGGCCTGATGTACTTCGACGGCCGCGCCGACGACGCCCGACTGGTGCTGACCATCGTGCGCACCGCCGTCGCCCTCGGCGCCACCGTGCTCAACGGCGCGCGGGTCGACCGGGTGCTGACCGAGCGCGGCCGGGCCGCCGGTGCCCGGATCGTGGTGGACGGCGAGGAGATCGACGTCCGCGCGTCGGCCGTGGTCAACGCGACCGGCGTATGGAGCGACACCGTCGACGGGATGGCCGACGCGGACCACAAGCCGCAGGTTCGCCCCGCCAAGGGGGTGCACATCGTGGTGCCGTGGAGCAAGGTCCGGATCGACTGCACGGTCACCGTGCCGATCCCGGGCCGGGCCCGCCGCGCGACCTGCACGCGCTGGGGCGACTCGGTGGTGCTCGGCACCACCGACGAGGACTACCAGGGCTCCGCCGACGACGTGCACTGCACGCGCCCGGAGATGGAGTTCCTGCTCGAAGGCGCCAACACCGCCTTCGAGGGCAAGCTCACCCCCGACGACGTGGTCGGCAGCATCGGCGGCCTGCGCCCGCTGGTGGGCAAGAAGGAGGGCGCGACGCTCGACATGAGCCGCGACCACCACATCGACGTCGGCGCCGGCGGCATGGTCACCGTCACCGGCGGCAAGCTCACCACCAGCCGGCACATGGGCGAGCTGGTGATCGACAAGGTCATGGAGGTGCTCGGGCGCAAGGGCCGGAGCCGGACCGCGAACCTCGCGCTGATCGGCGGCGCCGGCTACGACGCCGAGGCGGTCGCCGCCTCCGGCGGCATGGCCGCGCACCTGGGCGAGCGCTACGGCACCGAGGCCCGGTTCGTCTCCGACCTGCTCGCCGACGACACCACGCTGGCCGAGCCGGTGGTCGCGGGCATGCCGTACATCAAGGCCGAGGTGGTCTACGCGGCCCGCTCGGAGATGGCCCGCTCGGTGGACGACGTGCTGTCCCGGCGCACCCGCGCGCGGCTGTTCGCGCGCGACGCCTCGGCCGCCGCCGCGCCGGAGGTGGGCCGCCTCCTGGGCGCCGAACTGGGCCTGACCGCCCGGCAGATCGAGCAGCAGGTCGCGGACTACCTCGCGGCCGTCAAGCACGAGAAGACCGTGCTTCTCGAAGGACCCGAAGCATTCGAAGCACTCGAAGGAGCAGCGAAGTGATCAGCAGGCAGACCATCACCAACCCGTTCAACCGCGGCGACTACATCGTGGGCGCGCCCACACCGCCGAAGTGGGCCCGCGCCACCCCGGTGGGTGACGGGGAGGCGTCGCTCCAGGGCACCGTGGTCGAGGTCCCGGACCCGGTGATCGAGGCTCTGCGCGGCGTCGCCAAGGCCGTGCACACCGACCGCGCCGAGGTCGTCACCCGCACCCGCGACTGGTGGGCGGGCACGATGATCGGCGAGACCGACGGCCGCCCGGCCACCCCGGACGCGGTGATCGTCGAGGTCGTCGACGCCGACCAGGTCGCCGCCGTACTGCGGATCTGCAACGCGGCCGGCGTCCCGGTCACCGCGTCCGCGGGCCGCAGCAACGTCACCGGCGCGGCGCTGCCGGTGCACGGCGGCGTCGTGCTCGACCTGTGCGGGCTGAACCGGATCGTCTCCTTCGACGCCGAGTCGCTCGTCGTGGACGTCGAGGCGGGCATGTTCGGCGACCTCTTCGAGCAGGAGCTCCAGGAGACCTACGGCGCCACCACCGGCCACTGGCCGTCCGCGTTCGCGGTCTCCACGGTCGGCGGCTGGATCGCGTGCCGCGGCGCCGGCCAACTCTCCACCCGCTACGGCAAGATCGAGGACATGGTCGTCGGCATCGACGTCGTGCACGCCGACGGCACCCGGGCCACGTACGGCGACTATCCGCGCGCCGCGACCGGCCCCGACCTGCGGCAGGTCTTCATCGGCTCGGAGGGCACGCTCGGCGTGATCACCTCCGCGCGGATCCGGGTGCACCCGCTGCCGTCCTACGCCAAGGCGCTCGCGTTCGGCTTCGAGACCTTCGCCGAGGGCCTGGACGCGTGCCGCAAGATCATGCAGCGCGGTGCGACCCCGGCCGTGCTGCGGCTGTACGACAGGCTGGAGAGCGGGGTGCACTTCGACCACCCCGAGACCAACCTGCTGCTGATCGCGGACGAGGGCGACCCGATCCTGGTCGACGCGATGCTCGCGGTCGCCGCGGACGTCTGCCTCGCGTACGGTCCCGAGTTGGACAGCGACGCGGTGTTCGAGCGCTGGCTCAAGGAGCGGATGCTGGTGGGCAAGTCCGCGGACGGCTTCACGCCCGGCCCCGGCTTCGTCGCCGACACGCTGGAGATCGCCGGGTCCTGGACCGCGCTGGCGCAGGTCTACGACGAGGTCGTCGCGGCGATCCAGGCGGTGCCCGGCACGCTGGCGGCCTCCGCGCACCAGTCGCACGCGTACACCGACGGCGCGTGCGTGTACTTCTCGCTGCGCGGCGACGTGGATCGGCCCAGGCGGCGCGAGTGGTACCGCGCGGTGTGGGACGCGGCGAACGCCGTGCTGATCCGGCAGGGCGCGGCCCTCAGCCACCACCACGGCTGCGGGCTGCTGCGCGGTCCGTACCTGCCCGACGCGCTCGGCGCCGGGTTCGCGACCTTCGTCAAGGTCAAGGAGACCCTCGACCCGGCCGGAATACTCAATCCTGGCAAACTGGGGCTTCCCAGCCGCTTCGACGCGGACTCCACCCGCTGAGGCGGCCCCGGCCCGCACTCAGGTAGGTCATGAGCACCAGTCACCGCCCGGCAGGCGCACCCCGGATGTCCTCGGTCCTGTCCTCGGCCTTCGCCGAGGTACCGGTCATCGCCTCGATCATCGGCCCCCAGCGGCTGCAGAACTTCATCGGCGCACCGGCCAGGGTGTGCATCCTCGCGTCGATACCCGTCGGGCAGCTGCTCAAGATCGTGCAGCTGCTCGGCCAGGCCGGCAAGACCGTCTTCGTCAACGTCGACAGCTGCCCCGGCCTCGCGCAGGACAAGGGCGCGCTGGAGTTCCTCAAGGCCATGGGCGCGCACGGCATCGTCAGCACCCGGCTCTCGCTCGTCGAGAAGGGCCGCCCGCTCGGGCTGCTGACCATGCAGAAGGTGTTCGTCACGGACCGCAACAACATGCGCCGCAGCACGGACGCGATCGCGCGCGGCGGCCCGGATCTCGTCGAGATCATGCCGTCGCCGATCGTCGCCCGGATGACCCCCGAGGCCAAGCGCGGGATGTCCCCGTTCGTGGCCGCCGGGTTCGTCGAGACCGCCGAGGACGCGGCGGCGGCGCTCGCGCTCGGCGCGGTCGCGGTGGCCACGTCCGACCCTCGGCTGTGGGACCTGCGCCGCGATCGGCTCGCGGCGCTCGCGCCCACCGCCACCCCCACCGTCAGGAGAAGTACTACGTGAGTTACGTCGTCGTCGCCCGCTACCGCACCAACCCCGACGCGCAGGACGAGGTCCTGGGCCTGCTCGACGAGATGGCCCGGCGCTCGATCGAGGAACCCGGGTGTCGCGGCTACCGCGTGCACCAGGGGACCGAGGACCCGCGCGTGGTCGTGTTGTACGAGGAGTACGACGCCGAGGCCGACTTCACCGCGCACTGCGCGTCCGAGCACTTCCGGGAGATCGTGCTCGGCAAGGTGGTGCCGCTCCTGGAGAGCCGCGACGTGGCGCGGCTGACGCCTCGGGTCTCGATATGAGGATCCGGGCCGCGGTGCTGCGGGCGGTGGGACGCGAACGCCCGTACGGCGCCGGCCGGCCGGTCGCGATCGAGGAACTCGAACTCGGCGCACCGCGCGAGGGCGAGGTGCTGGTTCGGATCGCCGCGGCGAGCCTGTGCCACTCCGACCTGTCCGTGGTCAACGGCGACCGGGTCCGGCCGCTGCCGATGGCGCTGGGGCACGAGGCGGTCGGCGTGGTCGAGGCGGTGGGGCCCGGGGTGGACCGGGTCGCGGCGGGGGAGCACGTCGCGATCGTGTTCGTGCCCAGCTGCGGACACTGCGGGCGGTGCGACGAGGGCCGCCCGGCGCTGTGTTCCGCGGCCGCCGCGGCGAACGGCTCTGGCGGGCTGCTGCACGGGCCGTCCCTGCTGCGCGACGCGGCCGGCGAGGTCGTCCACCATCAGCTCGGGGTGTCCGCGTTCGCCGACCACGCGGTGGTGGCGCAGGAGTCGGTCGTGCCGATCCCGGCCGATGTGCCGTTCGCGGTCGCGTCGATGTTCGGCTGTGCGGTGCTCACCGGTGCGGGCGCGGTGATCAACACAGCCGCGGTACGGCCCGGGCAGTCCGTCGCGGTGTTCGGGCTTGGCGGGGTCGGGCTGTCCGCCGTACTCGGCGCGCGGGCGGCCGGCGCGTACCCGATCGTCGCGGTCGACCCGGTGCCCGCCAAGCGCGAACTCGCGCTGCGGCTGGGCGCGTCGCACGCGTACGACCCGGCCGACGCGGTCGCGGCGATCCGCGACCTCACCGGCGGCGGGCTCGACGTGGCGATCGAGGCGGTCGGCAGCGCGCGCGTGGTCGCGGACTGCCTGTCCGCGGTGGACCGCGGCGGCAAGGTCGTGTCGGTGGGCCTCCCGGCGCCCGGACGCATGCTCGACGGCGTCCCGGCACTCGCCTTCGCGGGCGAGGGAAAGTCGTTGATCGGCTCATACATGGGCGACGCGATCCCCCGCCGCGACATCCCGCGCTACCTCGACCTGTGGCGAGCCGGCCTGATGCCGGTGGAGCACCTACACACAGGCACGGTCCCCCTGACCCACCTCAACGACGCCATGGAACTCCTGGCAACCGGCGAGGCAATCCGCCAGATAATCCACACAACCGAGACCTGACGGAGGCCACAACCCCAACCGCCGGCCGAGCCACACGACGCCGACCGGACCATTCACAGGCCGCCCGGCGCTTGGGGCCCTCAGCCGGCCAGGCGCTCGGGGCCATCACCCGGTCCGGCGCTTGGGGCCCCTCAGCCCGGCCGGCGTTTGAGGCCGATTCGGCCGAAGGCCGTCCAGAATCCAGCCCGTCCGGCGCTTGAGGACAACAGCCCGTCCGGCGCTTGAGGACCCCCGACGGCGATCAGCCCCAATCGCCCAACTGCCGCCGCACCAACAGGTCCGCGACCCGATCACACCACCCATCAACCGCAGCCCGGTCATAACCCCGCCAGACCACGTCGAACCGCACGGCCAACACCTCCTCCGGCGCCAACCGAACACGACCGCGCAGCGCCTCCATGACCCGGTCGACCAACAGGTCCACCTCGTCCCGCGCATAACCACGCCGCACCAGCTCGAAACGCTCCAGCGCCGGCCGCAGCGCGACCGCCTTCACGTCCGCCTCCGCCCGCGCCTCGGCAAACCGGTTCGCCGCGACGTCCATCCGCGTCGGAACCGCGTCCGCACCCAAGTCCGACGAGATCGCCGGCCCCCGCGCGTCGCCCGCCGCCCGCTCGGCCAACCGCACCTCGACCTCGTCGAGCGCCGCGTCCACCTCGTCCTCGGCGTACCCGTCGCGCCACCACACCGTGGCGAACTGCTGCTCCCGCACCTGCGTCGGCGTCAACGACACCACCGCCGTGCCGTCCAGGCTGGACCGCACCAGCTCCATGAAGGCGTCCACGTCGGCCACCGCGTACCCCTCCCGAAGCCGCGTCCGGGTGAACCGCCACTCCATCCCGCCCCAAGCCTCGCGTGCCCCCATCCGCGAAGACTACAACCGGCGTGCCCGCCCACTCGGCCACACATTCGCCCACTCGGGCCGAGTGCTTCCGACGCCCCCGAACGAACGCACCCGAACGCCCCAATCAGGTTTGCCGATCGCGCGACCCGTGTCGCAACCGAGCGAGCCCGCCGCCGCATCGGAGAGTTGATCGGCCATGATGCGGGCAGCCGGAAAACGATCACCCAACGCGAACCCCACCCAAGACCGCACACCCGAGACCGCACGCCCGAGACCGCACGCCCGAGACCGCACAGCCGAACAGCCGAGGACGCCGATGCCCGCTACCTCACCGCCACCATCGCCAAGGAGCCGACGACCATGACCCAGCCGCAGGAGACCGCCCCGCCGGACCGGCCCCAGCCGCAACCCATCCTCGGCATGCCCGCCCATTCGGCGATGTTCCTGGTCCTGACGATCGCCGCCGACACCGATGCCGAGGACACCGTCCGCGACTTCCTCGCCGACCTGTCGGGGCTGCGCCGTTCGGTCGGCCTCCGAATCCCGGACGGCGACCTGAAATGCGTGGTCGGCATCGGATCAAACGCCTGGGACCGCCTGTTCGCCGGGCCGCGTCCGGCGGAACTGCACCCGTTCAAGGAACTCTTCGGGGCCAAGCACCACGCCCCCTCCACGCCGGGCGATCTGCTCTTGCACATCCGCGCCAAGCAGATGGACCTGTGCTTCGAGCTGGCGACGGTGATCACCGACCGGCTGGCCGGGGCCGCGACCGTGGTCGACGAGGTGCACGGCTTCAAGTACTTCGACCAGCGCGACCTGATGGGCTTCGTCGACGGCACCGAGAATCCCGAGGGCCAGGACGCCGTAGCCGCGATCACGATCACCGTCGAGGACGACCCGGACTTCGCGGGCGCCAGCTACGTCATCGTCCAGAAGTACCTGCACGACATGCGTGCTTGGAACGCGCTGCCGGTCGAGGCGCAGGAGAAGGTGATCGGCCGGACCAAGCTGTCCGACCTCGAACTGCCGGACGACGTAAAGCCGATCGACTCGCACGTCGCACTCAACACGATCACCGACCCGGACGGCACCGAGCGCGACATCCTGCGCGACAACATGCCGTTCGGCACCGTCGGCAACGGCGAGTTCGGGACCTACTTCATCGGCTACTCCAGCACGCCGAGCGTCACCGAACAGATGCTGCGGAACATGTTCATCGGCAAGCCACCGGGGACCTACGACCGGATCCTCGACTTCTCCACGGCGATCACCGGCAACCTCTTCTTCGTACCCACGGCGGACTTCCTGGAGGACCCGCCCGGCCCGCCCAAGGCGTCCGGCGCGGCATCCGTACCCGCCGGCGGCGACCTGCCGGCCGACCCGGTCGTGCTGCCGGCCCCCGCTTCGCCCGCGGCAGCTTCCGTCGCCTCCGGGGCCTCCGACGGCTCGCTCGGAATCGGTGGACTCTCCCGACGTTCCTGAAACACCGGCAGCACCGAGAACGCCGCAAACACTGCGGACACTGCAACCACTACAAACACCGCGAACACCGCGAACACCGCGAACACTGCAACCACGACAGACAGGAGCCTCACCTGATGAACAACCTGCACCGGGATCTCGCCCCCATCTCCGACGCCGCCTGGACCGACCTCGAAGACGAGGCCAGGCGCACGTTCAAGCGACACGTTGCGGGCCGCCGGGTCGTGGATGTCCAAGGCCCGGACGGCATCGAGACGGCCGGCGTGGGGACCGGTCACCTGACCGACATCACCCCGCCGAGCGACGGAGTCCAGGCCCGCACCCGGGAGTTCCGCCCGCTGATCGAGCTGCGCGTACCGTTCACCGTGGACCGCGGCGCGGTCGACTCGGTTGAGCGCGGCGCCAAGGACGCGGACTGGCAGCCGGTCAAGGACGCCGCGCGCAAGATGGCCTTCACCGAGGACCGGCTGATCTTCGAGGGTTACGCGGCCGGCTCGATCGAGGGCATCCGCGAGGGCTCCACCAACGCGGCGGTGACGCTGCCGGTGGACGTGCGCGAATACCCCGACGCGGTCAGCCGCGCGCTCACCGAACTGCGCCTGGCCGGCGTCAACGGCGGGTACCAGCTCGTGCTCGGCGCCGACGCGTACACCGCGGTCAACGAGGCCGCCGACCACGGCTACCCGATCCGCCAACACCTGACCCGGATCCTCAGCGGCGAGCCGATCTGGGCACCTGCGATCGACGGCGCCTTCGTGGTGTCCTCCCGCGGCGGCGACTACGAACTGCGCCTCGGCCAGGACCTGTCGATCGGCTACCTCTCCCACGACGCGAACACCGTACAGCTGTACTTCCAGGAAACCCTGACGTTCCTGATGCACACAGGCGAGGCAGCGATCGGCTTCACCCGGCCCTAGGATCGAACCTCGCGGGCTGGGCCGGCTACGGCTACTGCGCCTCACACTCCCGCTACTTCTGGGGCCTGCGCCTGTATCTCGTCTGCACGCCGACCGGCATGCCGATCATGTGGGCCCTGGCCAACCCGAAGGTCGACGAGCGCGAGGTCCTCGCGGCCATGCTCGAGGTCGACGCCCGCCTGGTCGCCGAACGCGACGGATCCTGCTCATATCGGACAAGGGCTTCGCATCCAAAGCCTTCGAGAAGGACCTCGCCGAGGTGGGCGTCGAACTGCTTCGACCCTCGTTCAAACGTGAGAGGAAACGGCCCGGGGAGCCCCGACTCAAGAAGGTCCGCCAGCTGATCGAGTCGGTCAACGACACCCCAAAGGCCAGCTCGACCTGGAACAACACGGCAACCATGACCCGCCGCCTGACCGGCACCGGCACCCCGACCTGGCGCGGAGCGTAGGAGACGGCGATGGGCACGACGACCCTGCAGAGGATCGCCGACCGCGAGCAGGCCGTGAACACGGCGGCCGAACAGGTCCGCGCCCGGATCGATGAACTCACCGGTCGCCTACGCGAGTTGGCGACCGAACTCACGGACCTGACCGTCGCCCGCAAGGTCATCCTCGCACTCGGCGACGACGAACCCCCGAATCGTCCGTACCCGGCGCTGCCGGACAACCCCGCCTACCAGCACATCCTCACCGTCCTGGCCGACGCCAACACCGCGCTGCGCGCGAAAGACCCGTGCCACGCTTTGGACACCGGCACCGAGCCCCGCCACATCGAAAGCATGCGCGCCAAGCTCAAACGCCTGGTCAACGCAGGAATCGCCACCGAGAACAACCCGGGCCTGTTCACCCTGACACGCCCGTGAACCCGCTCCGGCGACCCTGATCAGCACGCCTTACCCAACACCAAGGACGAACCGGACATCAGCTCGCGTTCCGTCCTCTCAAAGCCGACCGAATGGTCGCCGGCCTGGGCCTGTTCACCAACGACGAGGGCGTGGCCCGCTTCCAAAACGTCGACACCCACCCGGCCCACCGCAACCAGGGCCTGGCCTCAACCCTCATCCACCACGCAGCCCACCACATCCAGACCCACCACAACGCCAAACACCTGACAATCGTCGCCGACCCCACCTACACGGCCATCGACATCTACAGAACCTTGGGCTTCACCGACACCGAAACCCAACTCCAACTCCAACTCGAACCCACTTGATCCGCCCGAGGCGGGCGGGCGCGCCGCGTCGGCGGGGCGCAATAGCCGGTCGGGTCGATGTGGTCATCGGATCCCACCCGCGTAGGCGTGGTGATTGGCGTCACCGAACGTGTTCGGGTTCGGGGTCCAGGTGTCTCAGGGCGTTGAAGGCGACGCTTGATGGGTTGTACCAGCGGCCGGTCATTCTTCGGGTGCGTCGACGACTCGGCTGTCGCGCCGGGTTCTACACCGCGCGACCGATTCACAGGCAAGGGGCCGAACTCCGGCAGCGGGCTCCCCTTCGGCGGTTCACCGGCCGCCGTGAAACGTACGCCGAGACCCATATCGCGATCGCCTGGCCAGTCTCCGACCGGGCCGCCAAGCGCCCCACCTGCCACCGGACAAGCACCGAACTCGTCCTCGCCCGCGACAATACCTACTGATCAACCGTCAGCCGAACCGCCAGGCCAGCACGCCCTGAACTCAATTCCCCCCGAGGTCGCAACCCAACGGTCGGCACGGGTGCGACGCGACATCGAGGGGTGGGGACGATTACGGAATGGCCACAACATTCACCGGGTTGCGCGGGAGGTTGGGCGGGAATCCCTTCACCGGGGCTCGCCTGCCGAAGAAGCGCACCAGGAAACCGACAGCACTTTCCGGGTACGGATACCAACCATCATAAGAGGTGTTCACAACAACGCTCCACTCATCCGGATTCCCTGCTGTATGCCAATAGAAGGTATCGCCCTCGATCGACTCCCCCCACGGCAGTAGGCCGTCCGGCACGGGAAACGCCGAGTAGCCGCCAGCATCACCGTCCTCCGCGAACATGGCCAAGTTGGCGAGCTGATCTCGCACGTTGTGTACGAATAGATCTTCTTTACCAGCCCGAGGCAATGCGATGCCAATGAAGTTATCGAGCCTGAGTGTTGATCGATAGCGATCGGCCAGGCATCGATAATCGTGTGGCAACGCCGTCCCGAGATCTCTTTCGATGGATGGCCAATCAGGCGATGCGACCAAGTCTGCCCTGCAGGGGAGCAGGGCCGGGATGATCGATTCCAGTTCGTCTACCTTGTTGGACATAGTCCCTGCTTTGCCTTGGCCTGGGTAACATTTACATCGAAGAGGAGTCCATTCTTCGTATACGCCGTCATCCTCAAACCCGCAAAATCGCGCTTGTCGTCTGACGTGTAGAGAACCTCGCCTCGATAGTATACGGTATTTTCTTTGCCAGGCTTCAATCGGTCAGCCATTCTATTCTCGCATTGCTTCATGGAGCTGATATTGAAGTTTCGATATCCCGGCAAGAGATTTTCTGCTCGTCTTTGGGTCACCCAGACGATTGAGGCTGCGCGAAGGTTGTACGGCTTTATTATGACGTGAATCATATATCGACACTCCACAACCAGAGGACACGGAACGGGCCGCGGCTCGGCCAAGGGCTCAACCGCAAAGCCCCCCATCAAACCGAAGCCCCCACACCGCCCCACCGCCCCCAAAAACCGCCCACCGACCTCAGCAACGCCGATCGTCGACCCACTGGTCAACATCATCCGCGGTGTTCTCGATGCGACGCAGATCTTGGACCCGATCCAGGTGGCGGCGCCGCAGGGGGACCGGCACACCCCGGAGCAGATCGAGGCGGACAAATATTCGCTCGAGCTTCTCAAGCAATTTTTCCCGGGGGAAAATATAGACACGGAGCTGGGTTACGGTGGTTCAAGCGCAAATATTCAAAGTAGAAGCACGTCGGCCGCGTGCGAGCGCGATTATCCATCGCAAGACGTCGGTTACTTCTATGCGCCGATGACACGTTTCGTCCCTGGGTCGAACGACTGTAGAGCAACCGGGGCGGTCGCCGTCATCAATAATTCCGATCGCCGGGAGGGCAGGAATGCTCGCGTTAATCCGAGCTGGAATGATCCGGCGGGTATTGATCAATTCCCTGCCGATAACCGAGCGGCTCTGCATTTGATTGCCAGTGCTAATGGTGGAGCAGGAAATATGCTCCGGAACTTCGTCTCGGGATATCAAGATCCGGTAAACTATCCCAATATGTTCTGGGCTCTTGAGAAGCCGGTGAACACTGCCGCTAAGACCCAGACCGTGACTGTCGGTGTTCTTCCCATTTACACACGATCCGCCGATCCGAACTTCCCGTCAGGTCCGGCGATCGCGTCTTCCCTGCGCTTCAAGGCGGAGGGATCGAAGGGCTTCAGTCTCAACTGTACGGTCTCTCTGGATCTGCAGAGCGCGGCCATCAACCGCGGTGTCACGTGTACGTGAGGGAGCAGCATGTTGAGCAATATTTCCACATTCCTCGGGAGGCCGACGGTCAACCGCGATGTTGATGCAGATTGGAGAGAATTCGAGGAGAATTTCAGGATATCACTGCCGTGGGACTATAAGGATTTCATCTCTTCCTATGGGCCTGGGCGAGTTCGCAACAATGTCATCTTCTTTCATCCGAAATCTCCGATGGAGTCTGGTAGTCTGAGCTTGGAGCGCGAGATTCAAAGAACTGCCAAATCATATCTTGATACCCGTTCGATCGATCCGTCTCTGGTGCCGTGGCCCATCTATCCGGAGCCCAGTTGGGTAGTGCCTATCGCGCGCGAATCGAGAGGTTCGCAATTCCTGCTACGCAGAAGTCTTGTGGAGGGCGGATCGTATTCGCTGATTTTCGACTGGCATTTCGGCTGGGATGAATATCAGATGAGCTTTACGGATTTCATGATAAAGGGCTTGTCGGCCACTCTGGATCCTCCGGTCTTTCCGGCGGAAGATGGTGAATATCCCGCATTTGTTTCCGTCGGAAGAATCGAGGAATAGATTCGGCCTGCGGGGAGGTTGGTTGGTGGCGGTGCTGTGGGAGCACGCGTGCGCGCCGCTCCGGGCGGACATCGTCGTGATGGCGGCGAACGCAGGATTCACCAAGGGCGCGAGGAAGTTCTTCGCCGAGGAGCGAATCCACCTGATCGGCCGGGCCGCACTCAGGCACTGGGTCACCTGGGGCGGCCACTTCGAGCAGGTCGCCCCCTCGCAGGCTTGCCCATTGTGCCCACTCAAGACGACGGAACCGTCCCGCGCGTGGGGGCGTAGGTGCTAGGCACCGGCCCGGTGAGCATCTCCCGGACCCGGCCGTGTGCAGTGGAGATCCCGTTCGCCCGGGCTCGACCTGCACAACCGGATCCCCGGGCGGTCCGGGCAGTGCGCGCCACCGAGGACTTCCCGTTGCGAACACGCTGATCCACAGGTCGGCACACGGCGACAGCACGACTCCGAGCCCGAGTCGAATTCAGCCTCGGAGTGCGAGGACACCGTTCGGCCTCACCGTGTGGGCGGGACGAACCGCAATGCGGTACGCGTGTTGCCTGCCTGCGGGCTCGATCATCACGATTCCATCCCAGACCACGTCTTGAAGGTCGCCGCCGCAGAATAGATTTCCGTCGTTGGCTCTACGTCATCGGCCAAATCCTGGGAAACGGCAGCCTGACGGGCAGCATTGTATTTCCGGCTGAACCACCAGTCGTTGCCGTTGTCGCGGACCCCGGCCGCGCGGTCTGATTCGATCAGGGTGCCGTCCGGGATCACGTGCGTCATGCCCTCGCGCGGGCAGCAGGGCGTCGTGCAGGTTCGGGGCGCGGTCGGCGAGGACGTCGATGCCTTCGTGGAGGTAGCGGTAGCCGGTGGCCTGGGAGATCCCGGCATCGCGGGCCAGGCAGTGCACACAGCCGCGCTCGCGGACCCGGCGCAGCACGAACACCGCCTGCCGGAACGGGCCCAACGCGCGCGAGCCCTTCCGGGTGCGGACCATGCGCCGGTGTGCGGCCAGGAGTCGGGCGAGGAACTCCACCACGTGGCGCGGAACGTCGAGCGTCCTTTGCTGTTTCCGCTGCGGCATCCGATTACACAGCGGCCGCCAGGGCCACCCGGACCGGTACTGGCACCGGGGCCGCTACCGGGCCCACCGCTGGATCCGCAGGCGCCGTAGGTACGGCAAGCCCACAGGTTGAGATCACCCGCGCGAGTGCCCGCGGCAGCCGAACTGGTCGCTGCGTTGTTGACCAGTGTCTGCTGCCTCAGCTACCAACCGCTGAGGACTGCGGTACCGGCGAGCGTGCCGCCGCCACTGCCGGTCCAGGAGTTCCACTTGCTCTTGAGGCTGGACCCAGCGCTCTTGGTACCGGACCACGCTCCCGAGGCGGCCCCGGCGAGGGACTGCGCCAGGGCACCGCAACTCTTTCGACATTCATCAGCGAGGCTCGTAGCCGCCCATCCGATCAGAGCGGCGGCGATCGCCGCCTCGATGACGCAACCATCGACGCAATGTCCACTCGGGTCCGCATTTCCCAGCGGATCGCTATTCCCGTATGCGTACCGGTTTGCGTTGCCGGATGGGGTGGGGTTGTGAGGGTCCGGGTGTCTCGGGAGTCGAAGGTGGCGGTGGTGGGGTCGTACCAGCGGCTGGCCATGTTGATCTGGCCGGTGGTGGAACTCGCGCGGTTGAGGGTGGTGGGGTCGATGGTTGCGGTGACGTCGCCGTGTTGGTCGGTGATGGTCAGGGTGGCGCTGGTGCCGTTGCCGGTGGCGATGGGGTCGCCGTCGGGGTCTCGGGTGAATGTGGTGGTGCCGTCTGCGACGAGGTTGAATTCGATCGCAGCCCGAACAGCGAGCCGAGACTCGGAGATTCAGTCGATCGCAACGACGTGCACCGGATTACGCGGCAAATTTGGCGGCAGCCTGCTGACCTTGCTGGGCGATCCTCGGGCCCGGACCGCCGGGCTCCTTCGACCGCAAACCGGCGCCCAAGCCAGTCCTAAAAGTCACAGCACGCGCCCAACCAGTTCGTACGACGACGGTTCATCGAGAACCGACTCGTGGAAGAAGTGAATATCGCCCGTCAGTGCCCTTTCGAGAAAATCCCGAAAACAAATCTGGTAATCAAGCCACGTTCCGTCCCAGTCGACGAGAACGGCCCACCCATCGATGCTCAGATGCGCCCTAGGGCGCAGAAACACCTCATGCCCCCAGGTCGTATGTCCCACCGGAAAAATTCCGCCGGGTGCAGGGAAGATTCGATATGGCACGAGAGATGGGTCCATCTCGCCATACGCCGCAGCAACGACCGAGACCTTCCATCGCAGACTCAGGCTGTCGTCTGCCTCCGGGGCTCGCGGATGGAACAGCGTTAGTGTGTCATTGATGACACACGGCCCATAGGCGGAAATAAAATCTTTGTAGCTTGATGGAAGAGCAACGTTGAATTCGGTCTCGAAATCCCGCCAGTCGGAATCGACGTTATGATTCAAGCTCGGTCCACTAAGGACGTGAGAGAGGTCCACCAGAAGTCCTTTGCGTGCAGCTGTATCCACCTTGAGGCTGATTATACACAGTGCAGTTCAGGGCATATCCACCGCTTCCTTGAGCAACCATTCGAATCTCGTTCGGAACTCCGGAATGCTGACTTGGGTTACCGTATATAGGCAAGACTCCAATTGGACGCGGCCGGTAGGGCCACTGGGGTTCAGGCATGCCTGAATCAGAAGGACGTGGACTATACAGACAAGGAGGGAAATCGAAAGAATGGCAATGACAGCAAGATTCTTGGTACTCCGACGGAGTATCCGAGCGTGGACCCGTGGAAGGTTCCGCACGGATATGTGGCAGACAAGACGATGCATCGAGGACACCTGCTTGCCCGTCAGTTGGGTGGCAATGGCAAGGATGTTCGAAATCTCGTTCCGCTGTACGCGAAAACAAATACCCCACACATGAGTGGATTTGAAGACGATATTGCGCGAGACCTGGCGCTGGGAGATTCGATATACTTTACATCGCGACCCATTTATAGCGGACATTCGGGAATTCCAGATTCAATTGTAATCACTGCGTCTGGACATCTCAGAACCAGACACATAACGATTCCAAATACGCCAGGAAGGTAAGTATTCATGTCAATCGATCGATTGATCGAGGTTGTTAAGCCTCCCCAGGCGATTGGCTTCGTCCAGGATTGGGCGACGGCGGAATCGGAATTGGGAACTGCCCTTCCGCAAGAATATATGCGTCTTGTCGACATATTCGGTGCGGGATCCTTCAATGACTATCTGGATCTCCTTACTCCGCCGTCGCAGTATGGGGCGGGCGATATAATCTCCACCGCGCGCGAACTGCATGAACTTGCGAGCGTGGATTGGTATGGAAATCCATACGATCCCTACTCCATCTTCCCGAATCCTGGCGGCTTGCTTCGCTGGGCTGAAAGCGAGACTGAAGACGAATTTTATTGGCTTACAAACGACAAGGATCCAAATAAATGGCCTATTGTGGCCAGAGAGCAAGGCGAGGAATGGCATAAGTTCGAAGTTTCTACCACGCGATTCATTTTGGACACTCTGTCCTCGACTGCGACGGCTCCGTTCTCGCGTACGGCCCAGCGCATGGGTCAGCCATTCTTCAGGCCCAGCAGCAGAACCGGCGATGACTTCGATTGGGATGGCCGACTTCCATAGTCGTAGGGCTCTTTTTCGCCGTCTCGTAGTATCGGGTAGCCGGGGGCCGCAGGCATGAACCAGTGCCAGTGAACTGCTTCGGGTTCGTTGCCGACTACCAGGCCGGTGCGGCGTCAAGCGGCTGAGAGGTCCTAGCAAAGATTGATATGTACCACGACGCTTCACCGACTGGGCTTTGTCGATCACATGCGCGCCTACCTGGTTGTACACGCAGTCCACCCGGGGGCCGCACCTGCGCCGGCGACCTACGCGGGTCGATCTTCATCTCTGGGTGGTCAGGTGGGTTCGAGTTGGAGTTGGAGTTGGGTTTCTTTGTCGGTGAAGCCGAGGGTTTTGTAGATGTTGATGGCTGTGTAGGTGGGGTCGGCGACTATTGCCAAGTGGTTGGCGTTGTGGTGGGTCTGGATGTGGTGGGCTGCGTGGTGGAGGAGGGTTGAGGCCAGGCCCTGGTTGCGGTGGGATGGGTGGGTGTCGACGTTTTGGTAGCGTGCGACGCCGTTGTCGTCGGTGAACAGGCCCAGGCCGGCGACCATTTGGTCGGCTTTGAAGGCGCCGAACCAGGCGCCGTGGCCGTGGTCCTGGAGGGTGCGGAGGCCGGCCATCCGAGCCCTTGCGAACTCGCTGATCTCGGTGCCGGGTTCGGAGATGGTCAGCGCCTGGGCCCAGTCGTCGTCGCCGGACAGGGCGCGGTAGGTCGCCTGGGTGTTGGGGCGGGGTGGGGGCTGGACCGCGGTCGTGGTCAGCACCGTGTTGCGGGCCACCGTCAGGTGCGCGGCCGCCAGGTCGGCGGTCTCGCCCGCGTCGCCGTCGACGCTGTCGATGCCCAGGGCGACGTGTTCCGCGTCCGGGAACTCGCGGCGGAACGTGCGCACCCACTCGGCGGCTGTGCCCGGGGCCGGTCGGGCGGCCAGGAGCAGGAAGTTGCCCCAGTAGAAGGTCGGGTTGCTCGGGGTTCGTACGACCAGATAGCCGTCGCGTTGCTCGACCAGGCTGCCCTGGAGGGTGAGCAGCATGAGGTCGGTGCGGTATCCCAGGGATGTCGGCGGGTTCATGCGGGGTCCCCGATGGCCGGCGATGTCAGGAGTGTGTTCCGGAGTGTGGCGATCTCGGGTTCGGTGAAGCCCAGTTGCTCCACGACGTACGCGTGCGGTGAGCCGTATGTGGTGGACAACCCGGCCAGGACGAGCCGCATCACCTCCGCCGGGGCTCGGCCGAAGCCGGGCCAGCGAGGCGAGGCGCCGCCGTGTTCCGCCCGCCAGTCCGCGAGCAGGCGGGCCGTGGCCAACTCGGTGAGAGCGAAGTCGGCGACGATGTCCTCGTCCGAGACGCCCAGCAGGCTCAGGACCAGCGCCGCGATCAGGCCCGTGCGGTCCTTGCCGGAGGCGCAGTGGAAGACCACCGGCGCGCGGTCCGCCGCCGCGATCAGGGCCAGGGCCTCGCGGATCTCCGCGACACCGTCCTCGGCGACCTCCGCGAACCGGGCCGCCAGGTATGGGCCAGGCTCTATGTCCTCGGTCAAGTCCGGTTGGTTGTACGGGCGGTGCTCGATGCTGAGGTTGTGGTAGCTCAGCGAGGAATGCTCCGGGACGCGGCCCCGATGCTCGATCTCCCACGGGTAGCGCAGGTCGATGACTGTGCGGACGCCGAGGGCCAGGAAGGCGTCCCAGTCGGCGCCTTCGAGTTTGCCGAGCGAGTCGGAGCGGTACAGCCGGCCCCACTGCACCGTGCGCCCGTCGGCGGTCCGATAGCCGCCCACGTCGCGGAAGTTGTGCAGGCGAGCGAAGCCGACGTGGCGGCGGTGCGGTTGGCTCATCGAAGGATCGTATGGCGCGTGCGGCGCCGATGTCCCGTGGCTTTTCGTGCCGAGAGCTCAGTCCATGCGCCCCCGCGCGTACGCCGCCATCGCGTCCCGGATGAACTCGGCCAACCCGTCCGCGACCCCGTCGTACGTCGCCCGCCACCGCTCGTCGGCCGCGAACATCTCGCCCAGCCCCGTGTACGCCGCCGCGTCCGGGGTCCAGAACCGGGACACGAAGCGGTAGTGCACGTCGACCTCGGCGAGCACGACGTCGTCGTCCGCGGTCGCGCCGGCCGTCATCAGATCGGCCATCCGGTGGATGTGCGCCGCGCTCTCGCGCCGCAGGCCCGACATGTCGTCGGGGCCGAGCGTGTCCGTGTACTGCTTCGACCAAGCCCACTGCTCGGGCCATCGCTCGGCGGCCTCCGCCTCGTGCGCGGCCGGATCGAAGCCCTCGAACAGGGTTTCCGGCTTGTGGATCCTCGCCATGGTGTCGTCCTTCCGTCCGTGTCCGTGTCCGTGTCCGTGTTCGCGATCGCGCCCGTGTTCGCCCCCGTGTCCGCGTGCGCTCTCGCGTTCGAGTTCCGCGATGGTCCGGGCGACCGTGGCCGCCAAGCGGTCGAGCCGCGACCGCTCCGCGAGCAGCCGCTCGTGGTGTGCCCGCAGCGCCGCGACCTCGTCGGTCTCGGCGGCGAGTACGGCCGCGATCTCGCCGAGGCCCACGCCCAGCTCGCGCAGCACCAGGATCCGCTGGAGCCGCAGCAGCTCGGCCTCGCCGTAATGGCGGTAGCCGTTCGCGCCGATCCGGGTCGGCGGCAGCAGCCCGATCGCGTCGTAGTGCCGCAACGCCCGCGACGTGACCCCCGACATGCGGGCCACCTCCACGATCGACCAGGTCATCGACTGCTCCGTTCGTCTCGGCCCGCCCGGGCCCGGCGCTGCCCTCGTCATCGCCCACCAACGACGCTAGGCGTTGACGCACCGGCAACGTCAAACGCCGCGTGAGCGGGCGGGCAACGTCAAATGCCGTCCGATGTGGCAGGCTCGTGGCGTTACGCTCCGCGATCCGAAAGCAGGACCATGCCCGGCACGAACCACCTCGCCCAGGCCGACCAAGCAGTGCGCGAGGGACGCATGGACGCCGCCGTCAAGCTGTACCTCGAGGCCGCCGACGCCGGTGCGCCCGAAGCCCGCCGCAAGGCCGGCGAGCTGATGTTCGCGGGCGGCGACGAGAACGCCGAGGCGGTACTGCGCCAGGCACTCGCCGAAGGCGACACCGAGGCCGTCGACGCCCTCAGCGAGCTGCTGGAGGTCACCGGCCGGGCGGATGCCGCCGTCGAGCTGCTCACCGAGCGCCACCTTCAGGGCGAGACCCACTGGGCGCTGGCGATCGCCAACCTGCTCGCCGACGCGCTCGACGAGCCGGAGGCGGCCGAGCGGTGGTACGCCGCGGCCGTCGAGGCGGGCGACCCCGACGCGCCGAACGACTTCGCGGCCTTCCTCCAGGACTTCGACCGGGACGCCGAGGCCGAGGCGCTGCTGCGGCCGGCGGCGGAGAGTGGCGACGAGTTCGCGATGGCCAACCTCGGCCGGCTGCTGCTCAACGGGGACGCGATCGACGAGGGCATCGCTTGGCTGACCCACGCGGTCGAGGCCGGCCAGGAGGACGCGCTGGTGGACCTGGGCGACGCCGAGCTGGACGCCGGCCACATGGGCGCCGCGCGCGAGCACATTCGGCGCGCGATGGACTCCGGCATCGACGGCTCGCGGCTGCTGTACGCGCACCTGCTCGACCGCGAGGGCGCCGACCGCGACGAGATCGAGGCCGCCTACCGCGTCGCGGTCGAGGCGGGCGACGTGGAGGTCGAGGAATGAGGCGCGTGGCGGTCGGCGCGACCGTGGCCGCACTGATAGCGGTCGGCGCGTGCGACGCCGGCGAGGACAAGGACGCGAAGGCGGAGCCGTCCGCGACGCCGTCGACCACGCAGCCCGCCCGGCCCGGCGAGATCCGCGACCCGAAGGCGCACGTCTCCTACGTGCTGCCGCAGGGCTGGTACGCGAAGCCGCCGGACACCGTCGTCGGCCTGTACTCGTCGGTCGCCACCACGGTCGACCCCAAGACCGCGAACGCGAGCGCCAAGCCCTCGGCCGACCCGAAGAATCCGCTCGGGACGTTCATGGTCGGCGTCGTGGACACCGAGGCGTACGTGGCCAAGCCCCGCTCGATGCCCGAGATGGCCGAGACGGTCGGACGCGCCCAGCTCGAACTGATGTACCCGGCCAAGGCCCAGGACACGGTGCGATCCAGCGAGGCGGCCCGCCTCGACGGCCGCAACGCGTGGCTGATGGACATCGAGTGCACGCCCGAGGACAAGAACGTGGCGCCGTTCCGGCTGCGGATCACGGTGATCGACACGGGGACGGTGCCGATCTACATGCTGTCCTCGGCGCCGAGCAGCGCGACCGAACGGTTCGGCGAGATCGAGTCGATCGAGCGTTCGGTGCGCTTCTGACGAGACGTCGACACCCATGTACCAAAAGCGCGTTCGGCCCCGCCACTCGAAGCCTCAGCGCTTGAACGCCAACCCGCCGCCGGCGACCTTCTGCGCGATCGTCAGGTCGCCGGTGAGCGGGGTTTCCGGGCGCCACTTCGCCATGTAGTCGATGCCCGGCTCGGCGATCTCCCACCCGTCGAAGAACGCCTCGATCTCCGCCATGGTGCGGAACCGCCCGCTGCCGAGCGCCTTGAGCGCGACCTGCTCCAGGGCTGCCAGCTCCGGCTCGGTCGACCTGCAGAACTGGGCCAGCAGCAGGCCCGAACCCGGCACGGTGGCGGCCTTGTACGCGTCCACGATCTTGGCGACCGCCGCGTCGTCGACGATGTGGTGGGTGACGTTGAGCAGGATCAGGCCGACCGGCTGGGACAGGTCGATCAGGTCGCGGACCCCGGGCGACGCGAGCAGTTCGGCCGGCGCGCCGAGATCGGCGGTGACCACCGACGTGAACTCGTCGCCGGCCAGGATCGCCCGGCCGTGGGCCAGCACGATCGGGTCGATGTCGACGTACACCGTGCGCGCGCCGGGGGCTGCGGCCTGGGCCACCTCGTGCGTGTTCTGCACCGTCGGCAGACCCGAACCCAGGTCCAGGAACTGCCGGATGCCCTGCTCCGCCATCGCCCGGACGCCGCGCGCCAGGAAGTTGCGACCCTCCCACGCGCCGTCCCGACCGCCGGGCATGACCTGCAGCATCTGCTCGGCGACCGCACGGTCGGCCGGGTAGTTGTCCTTGCCGCCCAGAACCGCGTCGTATACCCGTGCGATGCTCGGCGTGGTCACGTCGATGCCGGTGGGCGCCCAGTCGTCGGAGGACGAGTCCGGGTGTGATTCGGACGCCGCGTCGGGTCGTGCGTCGGTCATGAAGTCCCCCCGCAGGTAGTCGGCAAGATCGCCACCATCGGGCCGATGCTAGTGCTTGAGTCGGTGAATTACCCGAACTACCTTGACAGGATGGTTGGTTCGCGCCAAAGAGGCAGCTTGTCCGGATCCGATTCGCGGTTTTCTTTGCCAAGCGATCCGCCCGGAAGGCGCTCCGATTCGGTAGCTTCCAAGTGGTCCACCGATCTTGCCGCGGTTTCTACCAGATCACGGGTGCTCGACGACGGACAATCGCAGTTCGGGTCCGTTTCCGGGGCGCATTCGATCACGGTGCTCTCAGCAGCCCGACCGACTGGAGGGGGAGACGTGGCCACCACCGTGTCCAGAACGCGATCGACTGTGCGGCTCGTGTCCAAACCGCAGACCGTCTCCGCGGCCCGCGCGCACGTGCGGCGCTTTTGCGAGCGGGTCGGCTTCGAATCCGACGATCCGGTACGGGTGACGTCGGAACTGGCGTCCAACGCCGTCGAACACGCGGGCGACTACGGCGACTACGAGGTCTCGGCGGCCCTGCACGGCAGCGTCCTGTGGGTCGAGGTGCTGGACTGCCTGCCGTGTTCGTTGCCGTCGCCCGTCGAGGTGTTGGAGGACGCCGAGGCCGGCCGCGGCCTGCTCGTGGTCGCGGCGCTCACGCACCGCTTCAAGGTCGAGCTGCGCAGCAGCGGACGCAAGGCCGTGTGTGCCGGGTTCGAAGTGGACTGAGCGGTCCCGATACGGTTGGACGCCTGCATTCCGATACGGACGTGAAGGATCGGGCTCGTATGGTGTTCGGCAGGCGTAGGACGCGGCCCGAGGCGGAACGGACGGCGATACCGGAGCCGGGTCCGCCGGCGGCCGAGCCCGAGGTCGAACCCGAGACCGGGCTCGATCCCGAGATCGGGCCTGATCCCGAGATCGGGCCTGATCCCGAGATCGGGCCCGATTCCGAACCCGCGCCCACCGACTCGGCGGACTGGTGCCTCGTCACCGCGTTCACCTTCGGCCCGCTCGCCCGCGTCGGGGCGAAGCGCACCCCGAGGAACGCCCCGAACAACGACTCGAACAACGCCTCGAACGACGCCCCCGAAAGCACCTCAGGGTCGAAGACCGGGATCCGGATCCTGCGCGGCGCCGCCGACCGCTTCTTCACGCCGTGCGCGTACGCCGGTTCCGACCGCCGCTCGCTGTACCTGCCCGACGGCACCCTGCTGTGCGCGGTGGACCCGAGCGAGACGATCGACGACGTACGACACGACCGCGTCCGCGCCGCCGACGGCGAACTCGTCGGCACCATCCGCCGGATCCCGCCCACCCGCAGACTGCTCAAGCACACGTGGCGGATCGACCAACCCGGCCACCCGGAGATCGTCGGCCGCAATCTCTTCACCACGACCGACCCCCGCCGCTTCGTCGCGCACACCGCCGACACCGCGGTCAGCCTCACCTTCGACACGCTGCTGTCCGGCCCCGAGGAGTCGCTCGGCCCGGTCCGCCCGCGCGTGCTCGCGTGGAAGGCGGACGGCGACCTCGTGATGACCACGGACGGCCGGCACCAGCCGGTCCGCCTGCTGGCGCCATGGGTCGACCGCCGATTGGCCTTCGCCTTCGCGATGCTCGGCGACGAATGACCAATGCCCGCGGGGCGCCGAGTGTCGCGTGCCGCTACTCCGTCGCGCCCGCCGTCGGCTCCAGTGCGCCGAAGATCACCAGGCCCAGCACGATCAGGCCCAGGACGACGCGGTAGGCGACGAAGACCGTGAAGCTGTGCGTGCTGATGTACTTCAGGAACCACGCGATCGCCGCGTACCCGACCACGAACGCGACCACGGTGGCCAGGATCGTCGGGCCCCAGGCGGGGGACGGGCCCTCGCCGATCTTGAACAGCTCCAGCCCGCCCGAGGCCAGCACCGCCGGGATGGCGAGCAGGAACGAGTAGCGCGCCGCGACCTCGCGCCGATACCCCATCAGCAGGCCCGCCGTGACCGTGCCGCCCGAGCGCGATACGCCCGGGATCAGCGCGAGCGACTGGGCGAAGCCGTAGATCAGCGACTCCTTGCCGTTGAGCTTGTCCAGCCCCCGGTTGTTGAGCGCTATTCGGTCCGCGACCAGCAGGATCAGGCCGAACACGATCAGCGTGGTGCCGATCAGGCGCAGATCGCGGAACGTCGTCTCGATCGTGTCCTGGAACGCCAGACCCAGGATCGCGATGGGCAGCGTGCCGACGATGATGTACCAGCCCATCCGCGCGTCGAGTTCGCCGCGCAGCGACGGCGTGTACAGCGACTTCACCCACGTCGTGACGATGTTGCCGATGTCCTTGCGGAAGTAGATCAGGACGGCGGCCTCCGTCCCGATCTGGGTCACGGCGGTGAACGCCGCGCCCGGGTCCTCCCAGCCGGCGAACGCCGACACGATGCGCAGATGCGCGCTGGAGGAGATCGGCAGGAACTCGGTGAGTCCCTGGACCAGGCCGAGTACGACGGCCTCGAACCAACCGATCACCGGACGACTCCGAGGGACGAGACAGGGAAGCGGATCATGCGCGTCACGCTATCCGCGTGCGACCGAGCGTCAGGTGGACGACAGATGTCGGGAAATGGACGGCTGGGTGACGGTCGGGCCGATCCTCCGGGAACCGGGTTTGCGCGGCTCGAATTCATGGAACACGCGGATTTCGCCGGGCCCCGCGGGTTGGGCAACCGCCGCTGCGGGCACCGCGCTCGTGCACTGCGACGTGCGCGCGGACAGGCCCCGCCCGGCCTGCCGACGCTGCGGCCGTTCCAGCTTGCGCAGGCGCACGGGGCACTGACGTGGCTGCGGAGACGTTTGGGGTAGACGGTGTCGAATGCCGGCCGCTGGGTAGCTTGCTCGGGAAGATCGGCGGGTGGGAGGCATCGGATGGCCATCGACTACATGGACGGGGTGCTCCGCGTGGAGCGGACCTGGCCACCACCCGGTATCCGCCTGTTCGGCGAGGTCGACCTCGAGAACTGCACCCACGTGCGATCCGCGCTGGTCGCGCAGAGCGCCGCGGGAGCCGGCGATCTCGGCGATCTCCACGTGGACGTGTCGGCGCTGCGCTTCATCGACGTGGCCGGGATGCGCACCCTGGTCGAGGCGGCTCTTCGCCTACAGCCGGGCAGGCGACTCGTCCTGCACAGCGCCTCCGAGGACCTGTGCGTACTCGTGAGACTCGCGGGATGGGACCGGGTTCCGGGCCTGGTGCTGGAGCAGGTGACCATCGGATGACGACGGCCACTCTGTTCCGGCACGAAGCCCTGCTCTACGCGGGACTCGACGAGTTCGTCCGAGACACCGCCGCGTTCGTCCGCGCGGGCCTGGCGGCCGACGAGGCGGTCGGCGTGGCCGTGATCGAGCCCCGTGCGGGGGCGCTGCGCGAGGAGTTGGGCGCCGAGGCCGCGCGGGTCGCGTGGATCGACATGGAGCGGGTGGGCCGCAACCCCGCCCGGATCATCCCGGCCTGGCAGCAATGGACCGAGGACAACGGCGCGCGGGTGTTCCGCGGCATCGGCGAACCGATCTGGGCCGGCCGTACGCCCGCCGAGATCGTCGAGTGCCGGCACCACGAGGCGCTGCTCAACCTTGCGTTCGAGGCGGTGCCGTGGCAACTCCTGTGCCCGTACGACGTATCCGCGCTCGACCCCGACGTGATCGACGGGGTGGGGCACTCGCACCCGCAGGTTCTGGCGGGTTCGACCGCCCGCGGCGGAGCCTTCCCGAGCGCCGCCGACTTTGCCGCGACCCTGCTCGGACCGCCGCTGCCGGAGGTCCCCGCGCACGCGGCACGCCTCGCCTTCCGCTCCGGCGAACTGGCGGGCGTCCGCGCCCTCGTCCGGGCCGGTCTGACCGACGCGCCGCGCTCGTTCGTGAACCACGCGATCCTGGCGGTCAGCGAGATCGCGGGCAACAGCGTCGTACACGGCGGCGGCCACGGCACGATCGCCATCTGGGCGGAGGGCACGGCGTTCGTCTGCCAGATCGAGGACGCCGGCCACATCGTCGACCCGCTCGCCGGCCGTCACCGCCCGACACCCGACCAGGACGGGGGGCGCGGGTTGTGGATGGCCAATCAGATCTGTGACCTGGTCCAGATCCGGTCGGGCGAGGCGGGGACGACGGTGCGGGTGCGGATGGCGGAGTAGCGCGCCGGACCGGTTGCCCGCGTCGCGGCGCACCCGATTCAGGCGGGGATGTTCTCGTCGCGCTTGGCGTGCAACCCGCTGCGCTGGGCGGCGAGCCCGGTCAAGCGGGCGACGGCGACGCCGATCGCGCCGGCGAGCAGACCGGAGGCGGCGAACGCGGCGATGCCGGTGCCCCACCAGGCGGTCTCGAACAGGACGCGGGGGAGACCCGTGAGCGCGTTGGCGTTGTTGTGGGCGGCGAAGCGACCCCACAGGAAAATCATCACGGCCGGCGCCGCGAGACCGACGAGAATCCGGAAGGCCCAGCCCGCGCCGAGCGTGAAGCCCCAGTAGGACGTGGCACCGATGACGGCCAGTTCGGCGAGGAACAAGGCGGTCATTGCGATCCAGTAGAGCACGATCATGTGGGCCTCCCCGTTCGGCGCGAGAGCACTGCTCTCGTCTGAGAGCATCATTCTGTGTCCTCTGCTCCGAGTCAAGAGCAGTGCTCTCGTTTGCGTGCACCGTTCTCGATGAGAACGCGCACCGGTCGGGGTCGTAGTCGTTGGCGGCGCCCGGTCCGAGCCCAAGCGACCTCGCCGGCCGGGGTCGCCCGGCGGGTGGGGTCGCGCGGGTGGGTGAGGGTTACTTCGTGGGGGTGTCGGGGCCTTGGGCGCGGACTCGTTCCACGTGCTCCAGGGAGTCGCGGAGTTCGGTGAGCCAGGTGTCGGTGTTGCGCTGGACCAGCCGCACGCACCAGGCGAGGGCATCGCTGCGGCTGCGGGCCACGCCGCTCGCGACCAGGGTGTCCAGGACCTGGCGCTCCGGCTGGCGCAGGCGCGTCATGACCGGCACGGAGACCGTCGTGTACAGCGCGCGGGTGTCGCCGCACTCGACGCCCCACGACACCTTGCGGCCGAAGCGGTGCTCGGCCTCACGGGCCACGGCCATCCGGTCCTCGCGGGTGCGCTCGCGGAACTCGGCGATGCGGCCGTCGAGGGCCGCGTCGCGCTCGTCGGCCGAGACGTCGGCGGCGAGTTCCGGCTCGGGGATGCGGCCGATGACGGTGATCTCCTCGCGGTCGACGGTCACGTCGACGAGCGCGGTGAACAGGCCCTCGGGGAGGCGTCCGGTGAACCAGCCTCGTACTGCTTCCTGCTTCGTTGTAATCATGTAATTCAACTTACGCCGATACTGCCGAAAGACAAGGAGGTCCGCCCAGAGCGGAAAGGCGAAGGGAGAAAACCACCGATGAGTGGCGGTGTCGGGCACCTGTGCCTTCGAGGGGCGGGCGGGGCATCCGCGAGGCGATCCGAGGCGCGCCGGCACTAGCTTGAGGCGTATGACGATCGAGCGCGTTGCCACTCGGATGTCGGTCACCACGTTGACCGCCCTCGCCGGCCTGCATGTCGTGTGGGGGATGGGGTCGCCGTGGCCGTTGCCCGATCGGGACGCCCTGTCGGACGCGGTGGTGGGCCAACCGATGACGCCCGGGCCGGCGGCGTGTTTCGCGGTCGCGGGAGCGTTGGGTAGCGCGGCTTTGCTGGTGGCGGGGCGCCCTCGGCGGTGGCCGGCGTTGGCTCGACTCGGTGCGCGGGGTGTTGCCGGCGTCTTCGCCGTGCGCGGCTTGGCGGGGCTCGCGGGGCGGACCGACCTGTTGTCCCCCGGGTCGTCGTCGGAGCGCTTTCGGCGGCTGGATCGGCTCGCGTATTCGCCGCTGTGCCTCGTGCTCGCCGCATCCTCGGCCGTGGCCGCTCGGCGTGCCCGGTGAATCGCGTCGGGCTGGTCGCCGTGGTGGTGCGCGACTACGACGAGGCCATCGCGTTCTACACCGACGCGCTCGGATTCGAGCTGCGTGAGGACACACCGCTGGGCGAGGGCAAGCGGTGGGTCGTCGTCGCACCGCCCGGTTCGGGCGCGTCGGCGGGGACGGCGATCCTGCTCGCCCGGGCGGTGGACGCCCGGCAGGAGTCACGCGTGGGGGACCAGACCGGCGGGCGAGTCGGACTGTTCCTGTACACCGACGACTTCGCGGCCGAGTACGCCCGCATGCTCGGCGCCGGCGTGCTCTTCGAGGAGCCGCCGCGCCACGAGCCGTACGGCACGGTCGCGGTCTTCCGCGACCTGTACGGCAACAGATGGGACCTGCTCCAACCGACCACGCCGGCGTGACACTCGACGGCTCGCGGGTGTGGTGCCGGCGTGCCGGCGGCTGTCCTCGGCGTGCTCGCGGCGCCGGGCGGTCACTGCGCCAGCGCGATGACCAGCCACAGGAACGCCACGCCGGCGACCGTGCACAGGAGGGTCGAGCGGGAGGGGTGGGGGCTGTGCGCCTCGGGGAGGATGTCGGCGGTGGCCAGGTAGAGCAGGAAGCCGGCGAAGAAGCCCAGGTATAGGCCGAGGGCGTGCTCGGGGATGGTGAAGGCCAGGGTGATGGCCGCGCCGGCGACCGGGGCGATCGCGTCGGCGCCCAGGAGGGTCAGCGCGCGACGGCGGTCGTTGCCGTACATGCGGGTGACCGTGTACGTGTTGAAGCCGTCCGCGAAGTCGTGCGCCACGACCGCGATCGCCACCGTCGTGCCCACGGTCGTACCGGCCTGGAAGGCCGCGCCGATCGCGAAGCCGTCCATCACGCTGTGCCCCACCAGGGCGGCCGCGGCGGTCAGGCCGATGCCCTTGGCCCGGCCGTCCGCCCCGATGGTCGGGCCGTGTTGGTGGGCGTGGGGCGCGTACTCGCTCTCGTGACCCCGGTGGATGGCCACCCAGCGCTCGACGATGTGCAGGACGAGGAACCCGAGCACGAACATCAGCAGCGCCTGCGGCACGCCGCCCAGCCGGTCGCCCGCCGCGTCGAGCGCCTCGGGCAGCAGGTCGAACGCGACCACACCGAGCATCAGCCCGGCGGCCAGACCCAGGACCAGGTGGCGACGGTCGCCGACGTGCAGTGCGACCCAGCCGCCGAGGAGCGTCATCAGGAAGGCGCCGGCGGCGACCAGTACGGCGGTCACGTCCGCGCCTGCCCGGTGCCGCGACCCACCCGCGACGGCGTCGTCATCCGTCAATCGTCGTCGAGCGCCCATCGGATCGCGCCCGGTGCTGCGCCGTACGAGTGGCCGCATGTGCGCGCCACGCGCTGTCCACGCGCCGTCCACGCGCCCGCCCCAGGGCTCGAAGTCGGTTAACATCAAACCGAGTTGGCCGGATGTCAGGTCGCCCTCGGGGGGTTCGCCCGACCGAGGGCCCGGTGGACCGCGAGGCGCTCCTCTCGCGGTCCACCGCGATCCCGTTGCCGCCCGGTCGCGGCCCCTGCGCCATCCGCGTTCGCCACCCGCGCGAGCCCGACACCACGCGGACAAGTAGGACTTCCGCAATGAAATAGAGGGGCGAAGTCCCCATCCGCCGCCGTATTGTGGTCTCTCGGCCGCCTCCGCGACCCCGCTCGGCAACCACGCCGAGGGCCCGGTCCGCGGCGCGCCGAATCCGTACAACCCCGCCGCCGCGTGACTTCGGCGACCCCAAAGAGGCACGTGGCGCACGGAGACCCATGCCATGCACGCATCGGGGGAGAGAGACGGAACGATGATTTTCAACGTAGGCGACAAGGTCAAGACGAAGCAGCAGATCAGTGGCCTCACCAAGCAGTCGATTTCCTCCGGCGCAGAGGGAATCGTCGTGCGGACCTCGATGGGCCGCGCGGACGTGTGCTTCACGATTCCTGGCGTAGCCGGCGGCACCCGCAAGGTCGAGGTCTCGGTCGCCCCCGACAAGATCGTCAAGCTCTGACCCGACCACGGCACGACGGCACCACATTCACGCGGCACCACCGCGCCACATCCACACAGCACGACATCTCCGCGTTCCCCGTCACGGCTCCTCGTGACGGGGAACGCGACGTTCGCGGCCGGCCGACCGCCGCTCCGACCGCCACCCGTGCCCGCCCCCAGGATTCCCACCCGTCCCCCCGTTCCCGTTCCCCCCAACACCCGCGCGCTGCAAGATGTCCGTGGACATTCCTGCACAGCCCTCGCCGTAGGAGTTGGAGGAATAGTGAGCCGATCCGCGCCCCGTTCCAGCCGCACCCGCAGCCCCCATCCGCGCCCCCACCCCCGCCCCCATCCGCGACGCCGGCTGCCGGCCGTGATCGTCGCCGTGGCCGCGCTGCTGATGGTCTTCCTGGTTCCACCCGCCGCCGAAGCGCACCCGCATACCCCGCCCACCGAACCCGGCTGCGACCCGATCGACCCGGCCGCGTGTCTGCTGCCGTTCCCCAACGACTGGTACACGAAGGCCGATCGGCACACCGACACCGGTCGCCGCGTCGCGTTCACCGCGGCGATGCTGCCGCACCAGGCCTCGTGGAACCGCAACGACGGGTTCTCGCCCGGCTCGATGCTGACCACCCGGATCCCCGGCGTCGACCTGGTCAAGAGCGGCGTGGCCCCGGTCACCGATGTCGGCCGGTCGCTCGCGCGCACCGCGCCGATCGTGATCGTCGACACGGACACCGGCGAACGGTGGCCCTACTGGGCCGAACTCGACGCCAACGCGACCGACCCGGCCCGGCAGGCCCTCCTGGTCCACCCGGCAAAGAACTTCGTGCCCGGCCATCACTACGTCGTCGGTCTGCGCAATCTCCGCGGCGCCGACAGCCGCATACTCGCCGCGCCCGAGGCGTTCGCCAAGATCGCCGGCCGCACCCTCCCGCGCCACGACCCGCTCGCCGCCCGCCAGGCGCAACTTCGTCCCGTCCTGGACCGGCTCGACCGGGCCGGCGTCGACCGCCGCGGCCTCTACCTCGCCTGGGACTTCACCGTGGCGAGCGAACGCAACCTCACCGGCGGCATGCTCCGGATGCGCGACGAGGCGTTCGAGCGACTCGGCGACCGGGCACCGGAGTTCGTGGTGACCGGCGTCAAGAACATGACGCCCGAACAGGATCCGCGGATCGCCCGCGAGGTCACCGGCACCGTCACCGTGCCGAGCTACCTCGACCGGCCCGGCGGCCCCACCGGGTCCCGGCTCAACCTCGGCCGCGACGGCCTGCCCCGGCAGCTCCCGGGCAACACCCAGCAGGCGCAGTTCCGCTGCGAGATCCCCAGGAGCGCGTTCGACAAGCCCTCGCAGGCGTCGCTGTACGGCCACGGCCTGCTCGGCAGCAACAACGAGGTCGGCGGCGGCAACGTCAAGGCGATGGCCAACGAGCACGACATCACCTTCTGCGCGACCAAGTGGATCGGCATGGCCGACGAGGACCTGCCCACCGTGGCCCGCGCACTCGCCGACATCGGCACCTTCGACGCGATCCCCGACCGCACGCAGCAGGGCTTCCTCAACGCGCTGTTCCTCGGCCGCGACATGATCCACCGGCGGGGCTTCGGCGCCGACCCGGCGTTTCGTACCGACACCGGCCGGCCGCTGATCGACATCGACAAGGGCCTCGTCTACGACGGCAACAGCCAGGGCGGCATCCTCGGCGGATCGCTGCTCGCGGTGTCCCAGGACGCCAAGCGCGGCGTGCTCGGCGTGACCGGGATGAACTACAGCGTGCTGCTCAACCGCAGCTCGGACTTCGGCCCCTACGGGCGGATCCTGGACGGCGCCCATCCCGACCGGCTCGACCAGCAGGTCGTCCTGTCGTTGTTCCAGATGTTGTGGGACCGCGGCGAGACGAACGGGTACGTCAGCGGCCTCGATCGCAGTCCGTTGCCGCGTACGCCGCGCCACCAGGTGCTCATGCAGATCGCGTTCGGCGACCACCAGGTCACCACCGTGGCCGCCGAGATCGAGGCCCGGACGATCGGCGCGCGCATCCACGAGCCCGCGATCGCGCCGGGCCGCAACCCCGATCGCGACCCGTACTGGGGGATCCGGCCGCTCCCGCGCGACCCGTACCGCGGCTCCGCGCTCGTGGTGTGGGACAGCGGTACGCCCGCGCCACCGCTGACCAACACGCCGCCGATCGGGCCCGAGTACGGGCGCGACCCGCACTCGGATCCGCGCAACTCGCCGGTCGCCCGGCAGCAGAAGGGCGCGTTCCTGGCCACCGGCCTGGTCGTGGACGTGTGCGGCGGCGCGCCGTGCACGGCGCCGGCGGGATAGGACTCGCACGTGTGAGGGTGGGGGTTCCGGCCGCGACGTCGCCGGAACCCGCATCACCCCTGGGAGGGCACATGTCCGCCGAACCCCGGCCCGTCGACCGTCCGAAGCTCGTTCCGCCGGAACTGGCCCGGGAGATGGGCCTGTCGCCGCACCCCGAGGGCGGCTGGTACCGCGAGACCTGGCGCAGCGGGGTGAGCCTGACCCCGCCCGGCTATCCGGGCCCGCGTGACACCGCGAGCGGCATCTACTTCCTGCTCTGCCCCGGCGAGGAATCCGCGTGGCACGTGGTCAGGTCGGCCGAACTGTGGTTCTGGCACCGCGGCGGCCCGCTCGAACTGCGCCTGGGCGGCGACGGCACGACCCCCGACGCCGAGCCGAGCCGGATCATGCTCGGCCCGGACGTGGCCGCCGGCCAACACCCGCAGGCGCTGATCCCGCCGGGGGTGTGGCAGGATGCCCGACCCCTGACCGAGGACGAGGTGCTGGTGTCGTGCGTGGTCTCGCCGGCGTTCTCGTTCGAGGATTTCCGGATGGCCTGACGACGGCGTGGCCGGCCGACACTACGGTGGCGGCGGGAACCATGCAGGGCCGGGCCGTCAGGGAGTACGACGTGAGCGATCCACAGGCCGATTACGCCGACTCCGTGGTGGCGGCGTGGTCCGCGGTACTGCCCGACGTGGAGGCGTCGTCGGTGGGGTTCGTGGTCCGCCTGCACCAGGCGATGATCGCGATGGAGGAGTTCGACCGGCGCAGCATCGGCGCGCTGGACCTGACGGCGCCGGAGTACATGGTGCTCGCCGTGCTGGCGACCCGGCCGGACCAACCGGGATTGACCCTGCGTCAGCTCCAGCCGCTGGTCATGTACTCGTCGGGCGGCATGACGCACTGCGTGGACCGGCTCGCCCGCAAGGACCTGGTCGAACGCCGCCCCAACCCCGAGGACGGCCGCTCGGTCCTGGTCTGCCTGACCGATCCCGGCCGCGAACGCGCCCGGACGGCGATGCGCGCACGCATCGACGCCCTCGACGCCCTCCTGGACCCGATCCCCACCCCGGACCGCGAAGTCGTCGACAAGGCCCTCCGCATCCTCGCCTCAACCCTGGGCCGCTCCAGCCCGTCCGGCGTCGACCGCGTGTGAGCCGCGGCCGACGGGTCGCCGACTGCGGCTCCCGGACCTAACGCCCGGCCGCGAACGCCTCGGACACCGCCCGCAGTACCTCCGGCCACGCCGTCGAGTGCGGGTCGATCGGCTCGAAGTGTCCGATCCCGGGCAGTACCCGCAGCTCCGTGCCGGACGCCTTCGCGAAGGCCCGGCTCAGCTCGATCGGGACCAGGTCGTCGGCGTCGCCGTGCAGCAGGACGAACCTTGGTCCGCCCACGTCGGTGCCGGTCAGGCGCAGCGGGTCCGCGTGCGCGAGCACCTCCTCCGACGGCTCGCCGAGGAACTCCGCCGCCGCCCCGTCGTCCAGATCGAGCGCGAGCGCCGCGCCCAGGTCGAGCACGCCCGCGAGCGACACGACGCCGGTGAGCGGGGGCGGCTCCGGCAGCCGGCCCACTCCGCCGGCGGGCAGCCGATGGCGCAGGCCCGCCCAGGCCGCGAGGTGTCCGCCGGCGGAGTGGCCCACGACGACCACGGGCCCGGTGGCCTCGCCACACAGCAGGTCCAGGGCCGCCGCGACGTCGGCGAACGTCCCGGGCCGGCCGCCGCCGGGTTGCCCGGCCCGCCGGTATTCGATGCTCGCGACCGTGTACCCCTCGGCCGCGAGCGCGACGCACATCGGGTACGTGTGCACGCGGTCGTACTCGGCTCGCCAGTAGCCGCCGTGCACCACCACCACGAGCCCGCGCGGCTCGGCCGCGGGCGTCCAGACGTCGACGACGTGGTCCGCCGCCGGGCCGTACCGCAGTGTGCGGTCCGGTCCGGCGGCCGGGCGGGTGAGAACGTCACGGGAATCGCTCATGCCCGTATTGTGCCCGGGGCGAGGATCAGCCCGCGAACCGGTCGGTGGCCTCGATCAGGTGGTGCGTGATGCCGGGCTCGGAGAACGCGTGCCCCGCGTCGTCGACGACCACGAACTCGGCCTCGGGCCAGGCCCGGTGCAGGTCGTACGCGGTCACGGCGGGGGTGCACATGTCGTAGCGGCCCTGCACGATCACCCCCGGGATGTCCCGCAACAACCCCGCGTCACGGATGAGTTGGCCCTCCTCCAGGAATCCGCCGTTGACCATGTAATGGTTCTCGATCCGGGCGAAGGCCAACGCGAACTTCGGCTCCTGGTGGATCGCGAGCAGCTCCGCGTTGGGCAGCAGCGTGACCAGCGCGCCCTCCCAGGCACTCCAAGCGATCGCGGCCTCCTCGCGCACCTTCGGATCCGCGTCGTTGAGCCGACGATTGAACGCGGCCATCAGGTCGCCGCGCTCGGCCTCCGGAATCGGCGCCAGGTATTCCTGCCAGCGCTCGGGGAACAGCATCGAAGCGCCGCCCTGGTAGAACCACTCCAGCTCGGACCGCCGCAGCGTGAAGATCCCGCGCAGGACGAGCTCGGTGACCCGTTCGGGATGGGTCTGCGCGTACGCCAGAGCCAGTGCGCTGCCCCACGACCCGCCGAGCACCAACCACCGCTCCACGCCTACGAGTTCGCGAAGCCTCTCGATATCGGCGACGAGGTGCCACGTGGTGTTCGCGGTCAGGTCGGTGTCGAACCGGCTCACGTGCGGCGTGCTCAGTCCGCAGCCGCGCTGGTCGAACAACAGGACGTCGTACTTGGCGGGATCGAACGCGCGCGCGTGGTCGGGCAGAGCGCCGCCGCCCGGCCCACCGTGCAGAAAGACCGCCGGCTTGCCGTCCGGATTCCCGAACCGCCGCCAGGAGAGCGACTGGCCGTCGCCGACGTCGAGCATGCCCTGGTCGTACGGCTCGATCGCGGGGTACAACGTGCGCACGGGGGTCTCCCTCGCTCGGTCGCGCGGCCGCTTGTGCCGCCACGCGAACAGGATCGTCGGGCCAAGCAGATCACGACGATCGGTCTCGGGCCGGCGGCTGGGCTGGGCGGTGCGCGTGTTCGATACTGCGGGGATGACGACGATCGCGCGCTGGGGCGGGACGAGCCGGGTCGCGGATCTGGACGGGGCCACCCACTGGGTGGACTTCGGCGGACCGGTGGACGTGGGTGCGGGAGCGAACGGGGACGCGGGCGCGGGCGCGGGAGTGAATGGGGACGCGGGCGCGGGTGCGGGCCGAGACGCCGGTGCGCCGACGATCGTGCTCGTGCACGGGCTGGGCGGGTCGCACCTCAACTGGGCGCTGCTCGCGCCGCTGCTGATCGGGCGGGCCCGGGTGGTGGCGATCGACCTGGCCGGGTTCGGGCTGACCCGGGTCGAGGGACGGCGGGCCGACGTGTCCGCCAATCGTGTGCTGCTCGACCGCTTCCTGCGCGAGGTGATCGGCGGGCCCGCGGTGCTGATCGGCAACTCGATGGGCGGGATGATCTCGATCCGGCAGGCGGCGATCGCGCCCGATACGGTCACCGGTCTGGTGCTCCTGGACCCCGTGTTGCCGCCGGTCCTGGGCGTGTTGCCGGACCCGCGCGTGATCGCGGCGTTCCTGGCGTACGCGATCCCCGGCCTGGGGCCGGCCGTGCTCGCCCGGAACCGAGCCCGGTACACGCCGCGCGAGCAGGTGCTGCGGGTGTTGGCGCTGGTGTGCGCGAATCCCGCGGGGATCCCCGAGGAGATGATCGCAGCCGCGACCGCGCCGGCCGAGGAGCGCGCCCGGATCCCGGACCTGGACCGCGCCTTCGTGCAGGCCGCGACCTCCGTCGCGCGGCCGGGTCGGGCCGCGCTCGCGCGCTATCGCGGCGAACTGGCCGCGTTGCGGATGCCGGTCCTGCTGCTGCACGGCGAACAGGACCGCTTCGTACGGGTCCGCCAGGCCCGGGAGGCCGCGGCCCGCCGACCGGCCTGGCGGTTCGAGACCTTCCCCGGGGTGGGCCACGTACCGCAGTTGGAGATCCCGGACACCGTCGCCGACCGCGTCACCCGCTGGCTCGACGACACCGCCGCCGCCTCCTCGTCACGCTGATCCCGTCGCGGCCACCACCAACTCCTCGAACCCCGCGCGGATCCCGTCCGCGAGGACCTGTACGTCCGGCACCGCGTCGAAGTCGGCGTTGATCCCGAACGTGATCCGGTCCAGGTACGAGAAGATCCCGACGCTGATCCGCATCGTGCTCGCGATCGGCACGTACGGGTAGATCTCCGCGAGCGGCCGACCCAGCATGTACAGCGGCACGCGCGGCCCCGGCACGTTCGTGGTCACCGTCTGGAGGATCCGCTGCGGGAAGCGCAACGCGGTCCGCGAGCCGAGCGCGAGCAGCGTCGGCGCGGCGAAGTTGCCCAGCCCGGTCAGCACATCCGCGCCGGCCGCCTGCCGGCTGCGCTTGAGGTCGTCCATTTGCGCGCGTACCGACGCCAGGCGGGCCAGTGGGTCGTCCTCGCCGACCGGCAGGTTCACCAGGACCGCGCTGAGCCGATTGTTGAGCGTGTTGCGCTCGCCGGGGGAGCGGACCGACACCGGCACCAGCGACCGAACCACCTGATCCGCCGTCAACTCGCCGCGCTCCGTCAGCAGATCGCGGAAGCCCCGGGTGATCGCGGTCAGGATCACGTCGTTGACCGTGCCGCCGACCTCCTTGCGTACGCGCTTGATCTCGGCGATGTCCGACCTCGCCCACACCCAGCGCCGGTGCGGCCCGATCGAACCGTTGAGCGAGCCGGCCGACGTCTCGAGGAGTCGATTGGCGGTTCCGGGCAGGCTCCCGGCCAGGGTCCGGACGGTCTCCAGGACCTCCGAGGCGCTGCGCATCTCCCGGGCCAGGGCCGGTACCGCCGCGAGGTGCTTGACCGGGGCGGCGATCGCGTCGCGCAGGCCGTCGGCGATCAGGTCGAGCGTGCTCGGCGCGGGATCGGCCACCCACGGGTCGGGGATGGCCGGCTCGACCGGCTCGGGGTGCTCGCGCCAGTCCAGGAGCATCTGGAGCAGATCGGTGCCGGCCACGCCGTCGATCAGGCAGTGGTGCACCTTGGAGATGATCGCCCAGCGGCCGTCCGCGAGGCCCTCCACGAGCCAGACCTCCCACAGCGGCTTGCTCAGGTCCAGGCGCTGCGCGAACAGCCGACCGGCGAGGTTGCGCACCTGGTCGTCACCGCCGGGCGCGGGGACCGCCGTGTGGCGGACGTGGTACAGGATCTGGAAGTGGTCGTCGTCGACCCAGACCGGCCGACCCAGGTGCAGCGGCAGGGTGCGGACCCGCTGCCGGTAGCGCGGTACGTCCGGGAGCTTGGAGACGAACAGGCGGATCACGTCGCCGTACGACGGCGCGGGCCCCTCGAAGACCAGGACGGATCCGACGTGCATGGGGACGTTCTCGTCCTCGACGAAGTAGAACCCGGCATCCATGGCGCTCAATCGGTCCATTCAGGCACCGTAGGTCCGGTCGCGGGGCATGGTCCAGATCTCCGCTGAAACGTCATGCGTCCGGTCCGACCCCGGAACCGCCGGTGACGGCGGAACCGAGGACCGACTCGACGGGGCAAACGTTGCCGGGTGCGGCACTAGAGTCCGTGTGGCACGTATCGAGGGGGGAACTCGCACATGCGCACCATGACCACGAGCATGGCGTTCGTCGCGCTCGCACTGACGGTGGCCCTGGCCGGGTGCGGCGGAGACGACGATGGCGACGGCAAGACCGGGAAGCCGTCGCGGACCGGCACGCCGGCGAGCACGGCATCCGCGAGCACGGCACCGGCGACCACGGCGCCGGCCACCACCGCCGCGCCGAGCACGAGGCCGCCCACGACGCAGGCGCCGCCCTCGAAACCGCCGACGACCGCCGCGCCGACGGCGGCCGCACCGACGCCGGGGGGTCCGGGCGGGACGGTCTCCGGCGGCGGGAGCACGGGCGGCGACGGCCCGGTGTACTACAAGAACTGCACGGCGGTCCGCGCCGCCGGCGCCGCCCCGATCCACCGCGGCGAGCCGGGCTACGGCCGACACCTGGACCGCGACGGAGACGGCACAGCCTGTGAGTGAACGGGCAGACGTCGCACGCTCGTTCGCCCCGAGGTCTACAGTCCTAACGCGGACGAAGGCTTCGCCTTCAGACGCAGGGCGGGCCATCCATAGCCCGGCCGGCGTTTGAGGCCAAGCTTTTCAAGCCCGGCCGGCGTTTGAGGCCAAACAGCCCGGCCGGCGCTTGAGGCCCGGCATCCCAAGCCCGTCCGATTCCTAATCTTGTTGTCAAGCGGCGAGTGTGACGGGTGGTGTGGGCTCGTAGCACCGTCCGTCACGCAGCAGGGCCCACAGGACGTTGACGCGACGGCGGGCCAGAGCAAGGACTGCCTGGGTGTGCCGCTTGCCCTCGGCCCGCTTGCGGTCGTAGAAGCGGCGGGACTCGTCGCAGTACCGGATGCTGATCAGCGCGGAGGTGTAGAACACGCGTTGGAGGCGCCGGTTGTAGCGCTGGGGGCGGTGGAGGTTGCCGCTGACCTTGCCCGAGTCGCGCGGGGCCGGGGCGACGCCGGCGAACGCGGCGAGGCGGTCGGGGGTGGCGAACGCGCTCATGTCGCCGCCGGTCGCGGCGAGGAACTCGGCGCCGAGCAACGGCCCGATGCCGGGCATGCTCGTGATCACGGCGGCGTGTTCGTGCTCGCGAAACCGGCCCTCGACGAGCTTGTCCGTCTCGGCGATCCGCTCGTTGAGGGCCATCACCTCCCTGGCCAACGTGTGGACCAGCCGTGCTGTGATCTTCTCGCCCGGCACCGCGGTGTGTTGGCGCTCGGCCGCTGCGACGGCGCCGGCGGCGAGCTGCGCGGCATTGCGAACCTTGCGGTTGTGCAGCCAGGTCTCCAGTCGCCGGGCGCCCGCGCGGCGGATCGCCGCCGGGGTCTGATAACCCGTCAGGAGAACCAACGGTCCGACATTGGTGAGGTCCAACTCCCTTTCCAAGGCCGGGAATATTCCGGTCAGCAGGGCTCGGAGGCGGTTGATCGAGCGGGTGCGGTCGGCGGCGAGGTCCATACGGTGGGCGGTGAGGAGCCCCAGCTCGACGGTGAGCTCGTCGCCGGGCCGCAGCGGGTGCAGGTCGCGGCGGACGCGGGCCTGGTCGGCGATGATCGCCGCGTCCTTCGCGTCGGTCTTGCCCTCGCCCCGGTAGCCGTCGGCCGCACGGTTGACGACCCGGCCGGGAATGTAGAGGAGGTGCTGGTCGTGGTTGACGAGCAGCGCGATGAGCAGGCCCGCGGCGCCGTCCGTGAGGTCGACGGCCCACACCACGTCCGTGTCCAGGGCCAGGACGTCCGCCACCAGGTCGAGCAAAACCGGCTCGTCGTTGGCCACCCGGCGCGAGAGCAGCCGCTTCCCGTTCTCGTCGATCGCCACGCAGTGGTGGTGGGTCTTCCCCGCGTCCACCCCGGCCCAGATCCTCGCCACAAGCGCCTCCGCAAGTCTGTCGGTTCGTGTTGTCCCGCAGACGACCTCGCCGTCGAGTCCCTACACAGCGACCGAATCGCAGTTCCTAATCAGCGGCCGAGTCGTCGCGGGGTGCCGGGCGGCAAATCGAACAAAGCCACGATCGGCAGACGCCTGAAAGCCACACCCGGCACCCCTGGGTGGGAGAACCCTACGAATGGCTCGCCCTGCCCATCAACAAGGTAGGGACGCCTGAGGACACCCGGCCCACCACCGACCCCGGTGATCCACCCCCGCGCCAAAGGCCACCTTCGCATTGGCCCACCCAACAAGGCAGGATGTCACTCGGGCGTGGGGCGATCGTGTGCAGGGCGAAAGGCGAAGGCGTGGCGAGTCGGCGAAGCACCGGTGTGCTGGGGACATGGGCCGAGCTACAGCGGCAACAACAACGGCAACGCGAGGCCGAGTTCCGCGCACAGCAGCAGCAACTGCGCGCGGACGAGAGACGCCGGCGCGACGCGCAGAAGGCCGCCGCCCGCGCCGACCGCGAGGCGCAACGCGCCTACCAACAGTCCCGCGAAGCCGAAGTGGCCCGGCGCACCGCCGAGATCGACGACCGGGTGGCCGAACTCCAAGGTGTGCTGCGGGCCCGGCTGAGCGAGCCGGGATTCCACATCGAACGCCTGCGCGTCGGGGTCGAGATCCCGCCGTTCCAGCCGGGCGAACTCGCCCGGCCGATCCCGATGCCCGACCCCGCGCGCTACCAGGTCGCCCCGCCGTCGGGGTTCGGGTCGTTCGCGCCCGGTGCCCAGTCGCGGTACGAGTACGACCGCGCGCAGGCGCAGGCCCGCTACGACCACGATCTGCGCGCCGCGCAGGCCGCCGAGTACGACCGGCAGCAGCGCTACACCGACTACCACCGCCAATACCAGGACTGGGCGAACGGCCAACGCGCGCTCGCCGATCAGCGCAACGGCCAGGTCGACGACCTCGTGCGCCGGCTCGCGGCGCGCGACCCCGAGGCGATCGAGGACTACTTCGAGGGTGTCCTGCTCGCGTCGCCGGACTGGCCCGAGGGCTTCTCCGACCGCTCGACGGTCGCGTTCGACCCGGCCCTTCGGCAACTGGTCGTCGACCACGAACTCCCGGGCGTCGACGTGGTGCCGGCGATCGCACGGGTGCGCTACGTCAAGTCCGAGGACCAGGAGAAGGATGTCGCGCGTACCGCGACCGACCGGCGCGCGATCCACCGCGACGTCCTCGCGCAGAGCGCGGTGCGGATCCTCGCCGAGGTGTTCTTCGCCGACCACGAGCGGATTCTCGACTCGGTGGTCCTGAACGGCTTCGTCGACGCGGTGAACCCCGCGACCGGGCGACCCGGCCAGACGTACCTGCTGACCGTGACCGCCCGTGCCGAGGACTTCCGGCACATCAGCCTCGACCGAGTGGACGCCGTCGCGTGCCTGGACGCGATGAACGGCACACTGTCCGCGCGCCCGGACCGGCCCACGCCGGTACAGCCGAGCAGGCTCGCGGACAGCGTCGCGTCCGCCCCGACGCCGGTGCCGGTGGCGCCCGTTCCCGTCCGCCCGACCCTCGGTTCCGGCGACGACGATCCCGATCTGTTCGTGATGGACCCGATCGCGTTCGAGGACCTGATCGCCGACCTGTTCCAGCGGATGGGCATGCAGGTCGAGACCACCGCGCGCAGCGGCGACCAGGGCGTGGACGTGGTCGCGGTGGACTCCGACCCGATCCGCGGCGGCAAGATCGTCGTGCAGGTCAAGCGCTACCGCAACACCGTCCCGCCGACGGCGGTGCGCGACCTGTGGGGGACGGTGCAGCACCACGGCGCGAACAAGGGCCTGCTGGTCACCACGTCCGGATTCGGGCCCGGCTCGCACGAGTTCATCCGTAACAAGCCGCTCGGCCTGGTCACCGGCCCCGAGTTGGTCGGCCTGCTCGCGCAACACGGCCTGCGCGGCCGACTCGGTCCGGGGGCCGGTGCCGCCGGGGCGGGCCCGAGCGCCGCGCCCGGCAGCCGGGTCCTGGTCCAACTCGGATGGGACGCGGGCGACGTGCCGGCCCTGGACCCGTGCGCGTTCGTGTGTACGCGGGGGCGGGTGCTCAGCGACGAGCACTTCGTGTTCTTCAACAACCCGGCCAGCCCCGAGGGGGCGGTACGGGTCGGGGACGGCGTGGCCTTCCTGGTCGACCTGGCGCTGCTCCCGAGCCAGGCCGACCGGCTCGTCCTGGCCGCGGCCGTCGACGAGGAGAGCGCGCCGGGCCGCGACCTGTCCACGCTGCGCGGCGCCCGGCTGACCCGGCTCGACCAGGCCGACGGCCGCCGCCTGGGCGACCACGCCGTGCCGACCCGCCGAGCCGGCGAGACCGCGATGGTGCTGGGCGCGTTCGTCCGCTCCGAGGGCACGTGGTCGTTCTCGCCCACGACCAACGGCTACCGCAACGGCCTGCTCGGCGTCGCCGAGTCGCACGGCGTCGAGGTCGAGTAGCCCGGCAGGCACCGCATGGGAGCCGAATCCGGATTCACATTCCTGCCGCAATCTCTTGTGGATCAAGCCTCGTGTGCAACATTCTCAAAACCGACTATTCACATCAAGGCGGCACGCGGCCCAGGGCGACCCCACCCCGGGCGAGGTTCGCCATACCGCGCTCACCAGCCGCAGCGACATCCTCGTCCTACCGATCCGCAACAACCTCGTGGGCGGCGACTCGGACGACGCGATCCTCCAGGACCACTGCCCCCTGCGGGTCGTCGGCCACCTCGGCCTGATCTTCGACGGCAGCGTGTACGGCCTGATCCGCGCCTCGCTCCGCGACCAGCCCTTGTCCACGAACTGCTGGGCGCTGTAGGGCAGCGGGGAGGGCAATCCTCTGGTTGGCTGTCACCAAGGACGAACAGCGCGGACTTCATGGCGAGTTCGAACACGACGGTCCGCCGGCGAGAGGGGGCGGGCCGTGGTGTTTCGACGCGCCTCGCTCGTGACGTCGGTGCCCCTCCGCTGGCGCTCCGGGTCACCGACGTCTGAACCTCTGCGGCTCCGCCGCTCTCCTCGCTGCGCTCGCCACACGATGGTGACTAAGCGGAGAACGGTCGAAAGAAGCCCCGCCCGACCGCATGTTGCGTCTGCGAGCGACCGGAGCAGCTCGGACTACTCCCAGACGAGACGCTGCCCGCTCGGCCCCACGTGGACCCGCAGACTCTCGGCGGGCAACTCGGCCGCCCGCCACTCGGCTACGCGTTCCGTGATCACGTCCCACAGTCGGGCGGGTCCACCCTGCCGGGCGAGCCATCGACCGTTGCGTGCGTACAGGCTCGCCCACGACCCGGCTTCGACGTCGACCAGAACGTGAAGGGGCAGACCGTTCTTCGACAGTGCGAGCCGTTGAACGGTCGGCGCGGCGAACTGAGCGACCCATCGGGTTGTCCAGTCGTTCAACGCGTCGGCGCCGAGTTCGGTCGGTTGTTCGTCGGCCGCATCCAGGTCGGGCAACAACCCGAGCGGGGGCGGTGTCTGCGGTCGGGCCATCATGAAACCGACCTGCCCGCCGAGCATTGGACCCTCGGCCGTGCCGTCGTCGGCGACCGTAAGCCGAACCAGCTCACTCGCCCCCATCCATCCGCCGTAGATGGGAGCGAGGATTTCCCCACCGGGGTGAGTCTGCGCAACCCACGCGGCGGGCACGGTCTTGACTCCGCATGTCGCGATCACGTGGTCATATGGTGCCCCCGCGGAGTGCCCTGCGAGCCCGTCGCCCACGACCAGGGTCGGCCAGAAGTCCAGCCCCGCGAGAGCAGCCCCGGCGCTTGCCGACACGTCACGGTCGACTTCGACACTCGTCACTTGGTCGTCGCCGAGTCGATGCGTGAGAAGCGCTGTCGAGTAGCCCGTACCGGTCCCCACTTCGAGAACCCGCGAGCCGTCCGACACCCCCAGTTCTTCGAGCATCCGAACGACAAGCCCCGGCAACGTGCTTGACGACGTAGGCAGTTGCATCACCCGTCCGTCGACCTGTTCGGGCACGATGACCCCGCCGAGCTGAGTGACAAGGCTGTCGTTCTCATACACCCGGGCGAGCCTGTCGGTTCCGTCCGTGACGGATGCCGGTCGGTACCAACCTCCGTCCTCGTACTCGAACCAACCGCCGGCGAGGAAGGCATCCCGGGGTACGGCCCGTACCGCCGAGTCCCACTCGGGTGACCGCAACGTTCCTTCCTTCGTGAGTAGGTCGGCGAGTCGGCCGCGAAGTGCCGAACCTTCCTGGTCGCTGCTCATGTCCTGGTCTCTCCGTCCTGGAGGACGTCGGCGAGTGCCGACGCGATGGGTAGTTCGGTCCGGTCTTCCACCCATGCCCATTCGCCGTTGGGGTTCAGTTCGAGAAACCACCACTCGCCGGCGGAAGTCACGGCGAAGTCGAACGCTCCGAACGACAGGCCGAACTGACGCAGCATGTGTTGCATGCCCGTGGTGACCTCGGGCGGGCACTCGACCACGTCATAGTTCAAGTGCGCGTAGTCGGCGCGCCAATCCAGGACATCGGTAGGGGCTGTGATGCGCGCGGCGAACGTTCGTTCCCCGACGACGGTCACGCGGACGTCGGCCACCTTGTCGACGCGCTCTTGAAACAGGTGGGGGCAGGTCCGTACGGCGTCGGTCAGTTCGCTGGCCGTGACCGGGGCCGCGAAGATGCCTGCTGGTCGGTCATCGACGGTGTACGGCTGCGCGTGCAGCGGTTTGTAGATCGTGGAGAAGTACAGCCTGCGTGCCGCTCGCAGGATGACCGTGCGCCGGAATGCGTCCGGATGCGGCAGCGTGGCCCGTCCGTCGATGTACACCCGGCGCTCGGCACCGCGCTCCGCGGCTGAGGGTTTCGTCATCCTGCGAGTTCCTTTCCCATCAATCGGCGCCGAACTTGTCGGGCGACTCGCCCCGGCTCTGGTAGGTGGGTGAGTCGCCCCGCCGCGCCGGCGGACGCATTCCATCGGCGCGGTCCCGTCGCGGTACCTGTCACGAGTCGAGCGGCGGGGCTTGGTGCCCGGCGTGCCGTGTTGCGGGGGTGAACCAACGCGGCACGTAGGGCAGTTCATTGCGCGGGCGGCGGGTAGCGGGAGCAGCCCGGCGAGCACTCGCACGGGGGGTCCGGCGGCATGGACCCGATACCCCACGGCCACGCTGTCGGTTCCGAAACCGCGCACCGCATGGGTGGCTTCACCACGCGCGTCCCGTCCGGGCCAACCTGGTAGACCGCGAGCGTCATTCCGGTGCCGGGATTCATCGAAAGTGCCTTGGCTGGTCATGCTGTGCGACTTCAGCGACTTGTGTCGGCAGCACAGTCAGGAAGGCGCCAACCCGGCGCAACTTCTCTTCGACGGATGCGACGTCGCTATCAACGGGCGAGATCATCGACCGGCTCGCCGTGACGATGCCGGCGACGACTCGATTCGTCACCATCAACAGCGCGCGGTTCAACTCGGCCCGCAGCGGTCGGGGTTCGTCGGTCGACTCGCTCAAAACTGCTGCTACACACCAGTCATGCAGCTCGGCGTAAGTACGGCAGGTCTGTGCAAGCGCAAGGTATTCGGGCGCGGACGGCGCGGCTACGTAGATCGCGACCTTGACACGCTCGATGCGTCCGCCAGCTGCGGCGGCCAGCGCCGTGCGTCGAATGCGGTCGTGTGGACTCCGGGCGATCTTGCCTTGAGTAACCATGTGAGCGAGCGTGGCAGAGTGATCACCGACGGTGAACGCTTGAAGTGTGGGACTACCCGGAGTCGTCTCACGGCTACTCGCATGGAGCATGTGAGTTCGCCCTGTGATCGGCTAAATGATCTCTTGCCTAGCTCAACCCCCTGCCTACAGTGGCTATACGCGTCCGAACGCTACTCAGGGGTAGACATGGTGGCTTGGTCCGAATACACGACGGGTGAGCGCGTCAAGATCCTCCGCGGCGCCGAACTCACTCAACAGGGGTTGGCCGAGGCGGCCGACGTGTCGCTGTCCCTGGTCCAGAAGCTCGAACAGGGCGGCACGGTCACGGTCGGGTCGCTGGTCAAGTTCGCCAATGCTTTGGGGACAGACACGTCTGTATTGCTCGGCGAGCAGGCACCGCGGCGTGCCATGCGCCACGCCGAGCGCTTCGTCATTCGAGCGCTGTCACGCGTGGTGCACAACAGCGCCCTTGGCTTCTCCGACGCAGACATTGACCCCTGTTCGGTGGCCGAACTCGAAGCGGTCCGCGCAACCATGTGGGCGGCCTACTGGGTGGGCGACTACGTGGAGTTCGGATCACTGACCCGTCAACTCCTCCCGGAAGCGAAAGCCCGTTTCGACGCGTCGACCGGGCCCGAGCGCGAGCACGCCGCAGTGATCCTCGCGGATGCCTATCAAGCTGCCGCATGCGTGGCGAACGTTTTGGGGGCGCGGGATCTCGCCTTCGCGGCCCTGGTGTACGCCGGCCAAGCGGCGACGACTTCCGGCGATGAACTCATGACGGCGGTTCTCGCTGCCACCCTGGCATGGGTCTACATGCGTGACAGCCGGCCACAGGATGCGGTGCGCGTGTGCGAGGAAGCCGCGCTTCGAATTCAACCGACGTTCTCGGAGCCCGCCCCTGCACGCCTTGCTGTGTACGGACGGCTGATGATTCGTGGCGCGGTGGCGGCGTCGCGCTACGAAGACGCCGACCGGGCGCACGACTACCTTTCCCAGGGTCACGCTGCGGCTGCCCGGCTGGGCAAGGATGTCAACCACTATCAGACGGGATTCGGACCTACCGACGCTCGGATTCAGGCGGTCACGGTGGCCTTGGCCTTGAAAGAGACCGGCAAGGCCCTCGAACTCATCAACCAGACGCGCATCCCGCGTCACATCCCCATCGTGGCTAGGTCGCGGTACGCCCTGGACGTGGCGCTTGCGCAGTGCGACGCGAAGCAGTGGGATGCGGCTACGCGCACTCTGTTGGACATTGCGCAGGAAGCTCCGGATTGGATTCGTCATCAAGCTCTGTCCGGTGCCATCGTGCAGCGTCTCGGCGAGGTGTCCACGTCGAAGGTTGCGAAACTGACGCGAGCGATCGGTGTGCCGTTGGTACTTCGATGAGCAGGTGGGTTCTCTTGCCCCCGTTCGAGGCCCCCGCCACCCCCGTTTGAAGGCGGCGGGGCTTCGTCATGTGCGGCAGGCGTCGGCTAGGCGACGGCTCGCAGCCCGCGGTGACGCTCGGGTGCACAAGCGGTCCAGGGGGCCCACTGCCGCCAAAGCCCGGTTTCGGGGATACGCATCCATTCGACAAGCCCAACCAGTCCGCCCCGCGGCGCACTCTCGTGCGGCTCGTCGATCACGCGGGTGGCCTGATTGGGCGGGCACTGACGTGCCTGGGTGTGCGGCCGAACTTGCCCATCTGCCGGTTGGAGGCCGGACGCGGGTGACGGATCCCCGGGGGATCTTGGGCGTCGGTCGGGTCTGTCAAGATGCGTGGTGTGGCGACGAACGATCCGGATGTGGGCGCGGGTGACGATGGGCAGCTCGTGCTCGGCGTCGACGACGCGCGGCGGGTCGTTCGGGCGGTGCGGTCGCGGAAGGCCAAGCCGAAGGCGCAGGCCGAGCATCTTCCCGTGGCCCGGGTCGTGGTGGACAAGGGGCTCGTGCACCTGGATCGGCTCTTCGACTACTCGGTGCCCGCCAGGCTGGCCGAGCAGGCGCAGCCCGGGGTGCGGGTGCGGGTGCGGTTCGGGGCCAAGGTCGTGGACGGGCGGCGGCAGGGCGGTGGGCTGATCGACGGCGTGATCGTCGAGCGGGTCGCGCGCAGTACGTACGGCGGGCCGCTCGCGCCGATCACGAGCGTCACCTCGCCCGAGGTCGTGCTCGCCCCGCCGATGATCGAGCTCGCCCGCGCCGTCGCCGACCGGTACGCGGGCACCCTCGCCGACATCGTCCAGATCGCGCTGCCCGCCCGACACGCGCGCGCCGAGGCCGAGGCCGTGGGGGAGCCGCCGGTGCGGCCCGCCGCGCCCGCGCCGGGACCGTGGACGCGGTATCGCGCCGGCGCCGCCCACCTCGCCGACCTCGCGGCGGGCGAGTCGCCGCGCACGGTGTGGACCGCGCTGCCCGGGCCGCACTGGCCGGACGAGATCGCCCGCGCGCTGGCCGCGACCCTGGCGTCCGGGCGCGGCGCGCTCGCGGTCGTCCCCGACGCCAAGTCGGTCGAGCGGGTCGACGCGGCGCTGACCGCGCTGCTCGGTCCCGGCCGGCATGTCGCGCTGAGCGCCGGCCTCGGGCCCGAGGAGCGCTACCGCCGCTGGCTCGCGGTCAACCGCGGGACCGTGCGCGCGGTCGTCGGCACCCGCGCGGCGATGTTCGCGCCCGTCGTCGAACTCGGCCTGGCCCTGGTCTGGAACGACGGCGACGGCTCGCACGCCGACCCCAACGCGCCCTATCCGCACGTGCGCGAGGTGCTCGCGATGCGGGCCGCGCGGGAGAACGCCGCGTTCACCGTCGGCGGCCACGCCACGACCGTCGAGGCCGCGCAACTGGTCCGCTCCGGCTGGGCCCGGCCGCTGGACGCCGATCGCGCGAGCGTTCGCGCCGCCGCCCCGCTGGTCCGCACCATCGGCAGCGACCTGGACCTCGCCCGCGACGAGGCCGCGCGCGCCGCGCGGCTGCCGAGTCTGGCGTGGGACGTCGCGCGCAAGGCGTTGCAGACCGGCCCGGTGCTGGTGCAGGTACCGCGCCGCGGCTACCTCGTCCGGACCGCGTGTCAGCGCTGCCGCGAGCCCGCACGCTGTGCGCATTGCTCCGGGCCGCTCGAACTCCCGTCCGGCGACGGCACGTTGACGTGCGGGTGGTGCGCCCGACCGGCCCCCGGGTGGCAGTGCCGGGTGTGCGGCGGAGACCGGGTGCGGGCGAGCGTGGTCGGCGCCCGCAGGACCGCCGAGGAGCTGGGCCGGGCCTTCCCCGCCGTGCCGGTGCGCACGTCGGGACGCGACGCGATCCTGACCACCGTGCCGGACCTGCCCGCGCTGATCATCGCCACGCCCGGCGCCGAACCCGTCGCGCCGTCCGGCTACGCGGCGGCCCTGCTGCTCGACGGCTGGGCCCTGCTGACCCGGCCCGACCTGCGCGCCGGCGAGGAGGCGCTGCGGCGTTGGCTGGACGCGGCGAGCCTGGTCCGCCCCGCAGGCGAGGGCGGCACCCTCGTGGTCGTCGCCGAGTCCACGCTGCGCCCGGTCCAGGCCCTGGTGCGCTGGGACCCGCAGGGGTACGCGCTGGCCGAACTGATCGAGCGCGCCGAACTCGACCTGCCCCCGGTGTCTCGGATGGCCTCGGTGACCGGCCCGCCCGCCGGCATCGCCGACTTCCTGGCCGTGCTGCGCCTCCCGGAGGGCGTGGACGTCATGGGCCCGGTCCCGGTCGCCCCGACCGCGCCGCAACCGCCCCCCGCCAGGCCGAACCCCAAGCCCAACGCCAAGCCCAACCCCAAGGCCGCCGACACCCGTGCCGAACTCACCCGCGCCCTCTTCGGCAACGCCCCGCCCCCGCCCAGGGACCGCGACCGCGACGAACAGCCCGAAGCCCCGCCCCGGTTCGAACGCATCCTGCTGCGCATCGAACCGGGACGGGGCGCGGAGTTGGCGCACGCGATCAAGGCCGCCCAGACCCTACGGCTGGCCAGGGCGGCCGCCGATCCGGTCCGGATCAGGGTGGATCCGCCGGACATCGGCTGAGGCCGAGCCGCTCGTGCGCGTCACTGCCAGGGCTTCGCCACGATGCATGTCGAGATGTCCTGGGCCCCCTCCAAGGGGAACTGCGACAACAACACCCCCGCCGGGGTGCGATAGCACTTCGTGTAGGGCGCCCCGTCGCCCGTGGGCAACTCCGCGCCCGAGGCGTCATAGGCCCGGATCCGCACGCGGCTCTCTTTCGATCCCGGCGTCGGAATGCTGATGAACCACACCCCGTCGCGCAGGGCGGCCACGTGCCTGGACCCGTCCGGAAGCTCCGCCTCGACCTTCGCAACCTCGGCGATCGCCCGGCCCCACAGGGTCTGAGCGACCAGGGCCCCGACGTGGTTGTCCGCCGGCGGGGGCCCGTACACCACCCCGTACGTGGTCTCGATCGTCTCGAGGATCCACTGGTCCGGCTGGGACGGGGCGGGCGCGTCGGGAGCGCCGTTGTCTCCGTGGCACACCACGAGCGTGGGTTGCTTCGCGCGGCCCATCACATAGGGACGCAGCGAACCCCGACCGTCCGGTTCCCACGCGGTGAAGTACGGCTTGAAGGCACTGTCCGCCTCGGTGACCTCCCAAGCCTGACGCCTGCGCTGATGGAGGCCGGCCACGGGTGGCTCGTCGTCCATCAGCGGGGGCGGCTCCACGGCCGCCTCCTCCGTAGTCAGCGGGCGGTCCGCGACGGCCATGCCGGACGGCGGCGTCCCCGGGGGCGGTGTCAGCGGGCCCGACGAGGACTTGGGCAGGTACATCGTCCCCGTGGGCAGTGGCAGCGGGCCCGACGGCGACTCGGGCGGTGTCACCGGCGAGGACTTGGGCGGCAACACTTCGGTCGGCATGCTCGGCATGCCCTTCCTCGGGTTCGGCGGCTGCGTCGGCGGCATCGAGGCGGCCCGGGGCGGGGCCCCCTCCCGGCCCTTGCGCAGACACGACTTCAGGGTCGCCGTCGCGATGTCCCACGGCACCGGGTCGCCCCACCGCGCCGATTCCTTCGGGACGCCCATCGACGGATCCTGGCCCCGGGTGGCCCCCCGCTCGACCGTCGACTGCCGCCCACCGCCCCACGGGTCCGCGATCACGACGCCGATCCCGCTCGCCGCCAGGACCGCTCCCGCGGCCACGAACGGCACCACGACCCGGGTCCGCCGGCGCGGTTGCTCGGCGACGTCGAGCAGCGTCAGCAGCTCTCGCCTGCGCCGCTCGTGTCCCGGCAGTCGGTCGTCCTCGTACGGGCTCATCGCGATTCCTCCAATGTTCCGCCGGGCGCTCGCACGCCCTCTTCGGCCAGCAAGCCGCCGAGGCGTTTGCGGGCCCGGTGCATCCGTGCCTTGACCGTGCCGAGCGCGACGCCCAACGCGACCGCCGCCGCCTGCTGGTCCAATCCGCCCCACACGCACAACTCGACGACGTCGCGCTCGTGCCGCGGCAGCCGTTCGACGGAACGACGCAGCGCGGCCGCGTCCCGTTGTCCGTCCACCTGCCGCGCGACCTCGTCGGCGTGATCGGGTACCTGCGGCGGCAGGGGCACCCGTTCGGCCAGGGCCCGATACCGCCGCAACGATCGCCTGCTGTTGGCCACCGTCCGATTCGCCGTCCCCAACAACCACGGCAACGCGCTCTCGCGGTCGAAGCGGACGTCGGTGCGGCGGCGCCACGCGGTCAGGAAGACCGCGGACGTCAGGTCCTCGGCCTCGTGGGGATCGCCCATGCGCCGCAAGACATGTCCATATACCGCTCCCGCGTATCGGTCGAAGACGATCGCAAACGCCTCACGATCCCCGGCTTGGACCCGAGACCACACCTCGCGGTCCCCGTCCCACTGCTCCTGATGCGTCGTCACACCCCGAGAGTGTCCAGCCCCCGAACCCGGGTTGCCGCCCGGGCGCACCCCGGCGCGCGGGCACGGCGCGAAACGACGCGCGTGCCGGCCCCGAACGGCTCCCGCGCTCGCGCCGTCGGCACCGGGGGCGCCCACTCGGCGGGTGCGATCGCGGGGCGTGGGCGCTCAGTAGACTTACGCCCCTCCGGTCCGACGCGATCGGCATCGCAGCCCGACCATCGATGGGGGAGCGCACCCGTGGCAGTCCAGCCGATCCGCCTGTTCGGCGATCCCGTCCTGCGGAGCAAGGCCGACCCGGTCACCGTGTTCGACAAGGAGCTGCGCCGGCTGGTCGCGGACCTCACCGACACCATGCGCGACGCACCCGGCAGCGGCCTGGCCGCCCCGCAGATCGGCGTCGCGCTGCGGGTCTTCACGTACCAGGTGGACGGCGAGGTCGGGCACCTGATCAACCCGGACCTGGACCTGTCCGACGACGAACAGGACGGCCCCGAGGGCTGCCTGTCCCTCCCCGGGCTGCGCTACGACACCAAGCGCGCGTACGGCGTGGTCGCCAAGGGCTTCAACATGCACGGCGACCCGGTCACCATCGAGGGCACCCAACTGCTCTCGCGCTGCATCCAGCACGAGACCGACCACCTCGACGGCATCCTGTTCATCGACCGGCTCGACCGCGAACAGCGCAAGGCCGCGCTGCGCGCGCTGCGTGACGCCGCGTGGGCCGGACAGGCCCCGCCGCAGGTCAAGTTCTCTCCCCACGGCACCTTCGGGAAGGCCCTCTAAACCCCCATGCGTCTTGTCTTCGCCGGCACCCCCGAGGTCGCCGTCCCAGCCCTCGAAGCCCTCCTGGAATCGCGCCACGAGGTCGTCGCCGTCGTCACCCGACCCGATGCCCCGTCCGGCCGCGGCCGCAAGCTCGTCGCGAGCCCCGTCGCCGAACGCGCCGCCGCGGCCGGGATCGAGATCCTGCGCCCGGCCAAGCCGCGCGATCCGGAGTTCCTGGCCCGTCTCGCCGAGATCGCCCCCGACTGCTGCCCCGTCGTCGCGTACGGCGCGCTGCTGCCCAAGGCCGCGCTCGACATCCCCGCGCGCGGCTGGGTCAACCTGCACTTCTCGCTGCTGCCCGCCTGGCGCGGCGCGGCCCCCGTCCAGCACGCGGTCATCGCCGGCGACGACATCACCGGCGCGTGCACCTTCCAGATCGAGGAGGGCCTCGACTCGGGCCCGGTGTACGGCGTGGTCACCGACGAGATCCGCCCCACCGACACCAGCGGCGACCTGCTGGACCGGCTGTCCCGCTCCGGCGCCCGCCTGCTGGTGGCGACCATGGACGGGATCGCCGACGACAGCCTGTACCCGCGCCCGCAGTCGCCCGAGGGCGTCACCCTCGCGCCCAAGATCACCGTCGAGGACGCCCGCGTCGACTTCACCGCCCCCGCACTGCGGGTGGACCGCCTGGTCCGCGGCTGCACCCCCGCCCCCGGCGCCTGGACCACCTTCCGCGGCGAGCGCCTCAAGCTCGCCCCGGTCCGCCTGCGCGGCGGCGACAACGCGCTCGCCCCCGGCGAGATCGCGGTCGAGAAGAAGGTCGTCCGGGTGGGTACCGGCAGCCACGCCGTCGAACTCACCCAGGTCCAGCCCCAGGGCAAACGCATGATGGCCGCCACCGACTGGGCCAGGGGCGCACACCCCGAGCCCGGTGAAACCCTCGGCACGAACTGAGCACCGTGACCAACGCCCCCGCCGCACGCCCCTACCGCCGCCCCCGCCCCGACGCCGCCCGGCTCGCCGCCTACGACGTCCTGCACGCGGTCGGCGAACGCGACGCCTACGCCAACCTGGTCCTGCCCGCGCTGCTGCGCGAGCGCAAGATCATCCCCCGCGACGCCGCCTTCGCGACCGAGCTCGTCCACGGCACGCTGCGCCGCCAGGGCACCTACGACCAGATCGTGGCGGCCTGCACCGACCGGCCGGTCAAGGAGATCGACCCGCCGGTCCTGGACGTGCTCGCGCTCGGCGTGCACCAGCTGCTGAGCATGCGCACGCCCGTGCACGCCGCCGTCTCGGCGACCGTGGAACTGGCCCGCGCCGTGCTCGGCGACGGCCGCGCGAAGTTCGTCAACGCCATCCTGCGCCGGGTCTCCAAGCAGGACCTGGACACGTGGCTGCGGCAGATCGCGCCGGCCTACGAGGACGACCCCGAGGGCCACCTCGCCGTCCTGCACTCGCACCCGCGCTGGATCGTGCAGGCCCTGTGGGACGCCCTCGGCGCGCGCGGCAACGCCCACGACCGGGCCGCGATGGAGGCCCTGCTCGGCGCCGACAACATCGCCCCGGTGATCTCCCTGGTCGCCCGCCCGGGCCGGGTCGAACTCGCCGAGCTGTACGAGGCCGGCGCCGTCCCCGGTCGCTGGTCCCCGTACGCCGCCACCCTCCCCGAGGGCGACCCCGCCGGGATCAAGGCGATCCGCGACGGCCGCGCCGCCGTCCAGGACGAGGGCAGTCAACTCGTCGCCACCGCGCTGGCCAACGCCGACGTCGAGGGCGACGAGAGCCGCTGGCTCGACCTGTGCGCGGGACCCGGCGGCAAGGCCGGCCTGCTCGCCGCGATCGCCACCGGCCGCGACGTCAGGCTGCTGGCGGTCGAGCGCCGGCAGCACCGCGCGCGCCTGGTCCGCAACGCGATCGGACACCTGACCCACCATCAGGTGATCACCGCGGACGGCACGAAGCCGGCCTGGCTGCCCGGCAGCTTCGACCGGGTGATCGCCGACGTGCCGTGCAGCGGCCTGGGCGCGCTGCGCCGGCGGCCCGAGTCGCGCTGGCGCCGCAAGCCGGAGGACATCCCCGAACTGGCCGAGCTCCAGCGCGCGTTGCTGCGCACCGCGGTGGCCGCGGCCCGCCCCGGCGGGGTGATCGCGTACGTGACCTGCTCGCCGCACCCGGCCGAGACCCGCGTCGTGGTCGACGACATCCTGCGCGCGGGGGAGGCCGAGCTGATCGACGCCCGGCCGCTGTTCCCCGGTGTGCCCGACCTGGGCACCGGCCCCGACGTCCAGCTGTGGCCGCACCTGCACGGCACCGACGCGATGTATCTGGCGCTGCTCCGCCGGACGGGCTGAATCACCCGCACGGATGGCCCGAGACAGGGCTGAAATCGGTAGAAGAAGGGCATAACGGCGGGCGTGCGGTCGCCACAACGGGCTCGGCCGCACCGGCCGCCCCTCGGGTCCCAGGAGTACCGAGGAGCGGCCGGAGCCCGCCGACGCAGGAGCCGTCCCGCCCATGCCCACGCTCGACCGCACCTCCGCGCGGCCCGGTACGTTCGCCCGCACGGGCACGGCGGTCCTCGGCGAATGGCGCCGGCTCACCGCGGTCCCGGCCCGCGAACTGCGCGCGCACGGGGCGCGGGCGATTCCGCTGACCACCTGCGCGGTGCTGTCGATGTTCGCCTTCTGGCTGGCGTGGCGCACCGAGTGGGGCGGCGACGCGGCCCGGATCCTGGGCGGCGTCAGCGCGAACATCCCGCTGCCGCTCGCGCTGCTGCGGACCCCGATCTCGCTGTTCGTGCCGGCCCCGGATCTGCCGGTGTGGGGCGCGCTGGCCCAGGTCCTGATCGTCTTCGGGCTCGCCGAACTCGACCTCGGCCGGCGCCGCACACTGATCGTGGCCTACGTCGCGACGCTGTGCGGCACGCTGGCCGCGCGGGCGATGGTCGCGATCGGCCCCGATCACCTCCTGGGCATCGACGCCCGGCACGGCGACGTCCTGGACACCGGGCCCTCGGCCGCGGTGGTGGGCCTGGTGGTGTGCCTGGCGATGGTGCGCCGCGCGCCGATCCTGTTCACGGGCGTGTGGATCCTGATGATCGCCGAGGTCGCGATCAAGCCGAACCTGGCCGGGCGCGAACACCTGGCGGCGATGGCGGGGATCACGATCCTGACCGCGGCATACCTGTCCCGACGGCGCAGCCGCGAGCGGGCCTGACCGACCGCGCGGCCCTTGAGGCCCGCCTCGACCGTGCTTTCGCGAGGCCCGCCGCCTGCTCGCGCCCGGCGGCACGCTGATCGTGCAGGACCGCACCCTCGACGACGTCGCCCGCCCGGGGACACCCACCCACTTGCGCGGCTGGTTCTTCGCCCGCTTCCCGGCCCTGCTCGACGTCGAAGCGGCCCGTCGCCCCTCCGCTCCCGCGGTCGAGGCGGCCCTGCGCGCGGCCGGCCTCGGCGCGGTCCGCGGCACCGCCCTGGAGGAGACCCGCCGCGTGTACGCGAACGCCCGAGAGGTCACCGCAGACCTGCGGGCCCGCACCGGCCGCTCGATCCTGCACGAACTCACCGACCGCGAACTGGCCGACCTGGCCGCCTACATCGAGTCGAGACTGCCCGCGGAGGGCCCCATCCACGAGAGCGACCACTGGACGGTGTGGTCCGCCCGAGCGGCGGGCCCCTCGCCCCGGCGAGGATGACGAGAGGCCCGGACATTCACTCGTTGTGACGAAGCCCCAGCGGCCCGACGGGCCCCGCCGGGAGCCCGTGAACCCGCAGCCCGCTCACCCACCGCAACGGGTGGCGGGTGGGACGAAAATCCCGCCCTAGTGAGCGCAGCGCTCCGCGGCGTTCGTCGCCAACCCCCGCAGCTTGTCCACGGCCGCGCCGGGGTCGCGTCCGTCGAACACCGCGGAGCCGGCCACGAACACGTCCGCCCCGGCCTCGGCGCACATCTCGATCGTCTTGGCGGACACGCCGCCGTCGACCTGCAACCACATCTGGAGGCCGTGCTTGGCGATCAACTGCCGGGTCCGGCGGATCTTCGGCAGCATGATCTCCAGGAAGCTCTGCCCTCCGAAACCGGGCTCGACCGTCATCACCAGGAGCATGTCCAGCTCCGGCAGCAGGTCCTCGTACGGCTCGATCGGCGTCGCCGGCCGCAGCGCCATCGACGCCCGCGCGCCCTTGGCGCGCAGGTCGCGCGCGAGCTTGACGGGCGCGGTCGCGGCCTCGACGTGGAAGGTGACGCTGCCCGCGCCGGCCTCCGCGTAGGCGGGCGCCCAACGGTCGGGGTCCTCGATCATCAGGTGCATGTCGATGGGGGTGTCGGTCGCCTTGATCAGGCTCTCGACCACGGGCAATCCGATGGTCAGGTTCGGGACGAAGTGGTTGTCCATGACATCCACGTGAAGCCAGTCGGCGTTTCGCACCTGCGCCACCTCGTCGGCGAGGCGGGCGAAGTCGGCGGACAGGATGCTCGGATTGATCTGCACGGTCATGCGCACAGAATCTCATCGCGGCGACTCCGCCCCGGAACCGCCTCGGTCGAACCGGAGAACCGCCTCGACCGAACCCGGAACCCGGTCCCGCCCCGAGTATCTGACTGGGCGTCAGGTCGGCAAGGGCGAAACCGTGTTTCGGCGTACGAACACACCGTGACGGACAGCACAGGTTGCACAAGGTCAACGTTGTCGGCCGTCGTGGCACACTTCGAGGTGTACGAAAGTCACGTACGCGCGCTCCGGGGTCGGTGAAAATCCGAACCGGCGGTTACAGTCCGCGACCCGGTCGACGTCCCGCATCACGCGGAGCGACGGCTGGCTGAACCGGTGGAATTCCGGTACCGACGGTTAAAGTCCGGATGGGAGGTTGCGCGCGGCGAGCGACTGCGGCATGTCCGCGTACCCAGTGTGCGCAGCCATCCCCGCACGTCGATTCCGTCGTGCCGTCCTGCCCGAAAACATCCCGGTGCCCCGCGTCGAACGCGAGGAGGCACGAGGTGGAGGGCAACACCACCCCGCCGGTCGACGAGACCACGGCGATGCGCCGCGCCATATCGCTCGCGAGCCGCGGCCTCGGCCACACCAGCCCCAACCCCGTCGTCGGCTGCGTGCTCCTGGGCCCCGACGGCACCATCGTCGGCGAGGGCTTCCACACCCGCGCCGGCGCCCCGCACGCCGAGGTCGAGGCGCTGCGCGCGGCGGCCGGCAAAGCCCGCGGCGGCACCGCGTTCGTCACCCTCGAACCCTGCTCGCACACCGGCCGCACCGGCCCCTGCACCCAAGCCCTGATCGACGCCGGCATCCGCCGCGTCCGCTACGCCGTCGCCGACCCCAACCCGGCCGCGGCCGGCGGCGGAGCGGTGCTGCGCGCGGTGGGCATCGACGCCGAGGGCGGCCTGCTCGCCGCCGAGGCCGAGGCCGGCAACCGCGCGTGGCTGACCGCGACCCGGCTCGGCCGCCCGCACGTGACCTGGAAGTACGCGGCCACCCTGGACGGCCGCAGCGCCGCCGCCGACGGCACCAGCCGGTGGATCACCTCCGCCGCGTCCCGCGCCGACGTGCACACCCTGCGCGCGAGCGTCGACGCCGTGCTCGCCGGATCCGGCACCCTGCGCGCCGACGACCCGCACCTGGCCGCGCGCGACGTGCCCGGCGCGCGCCAACCCCTGCGCGTGATCGTCGACACGCACGCCCGCACCCCCGCCGGCGCCCGCGTCCTCGACGACGCCGCGCCCACACTGATCGCGGTCGCCCCCGACGCGGACGCCGCGCACCTGCCCGCGACCGCCGTACTGCGCGTACCGCGCGCCGAAGGCGGACTGGACCCGCACACGCTGCTCAAGGAGCTGTACGCGCGCGACGTGCGCGCGGTGCTGCTCGAAGGCGGCCCCACCCTCGCCGGCGCGTTCGCCGCGGCCGGCCTGATCGACACCGTCGTGGGCTACCTCGCCCCGGCACTCCTCGGCGCCGGACCCGCGGCCCTCGGCCCGGCCGGAATCGGCACGATCGCCGAGGTGTTGCGACTGGACGTCGAGGACGTCACCCGGCTCGGACCCGACATCCGCATCACCGCCCGCACCCGGCCGGCGCCCGCCGACCGTACGAAGGAGTCCTGACGCATGTTCACCGGAATCGTTGAGGAACTCGGCGAGATCGTGGCCATCGAGCGGCTGGCCGACTCGGCCCGGATCACCATCCGCGGGCCCGTCGTCACCACCGGCGCCCGCCACGGCGACTCGATCGCCGTCAACGGCGTGTGTCTGACCGTCGTGGACGACAAGGTCGACCCGGCCGAGGCCGTCTTCACCGCGGACGTGATGCAGGAGACCCTCGACAAATCGAGCCTGGGCGCGCTCGCGGCCGGCTCCCGGGTCAACCTGGAGCGCCCGATGGTGCTCGGCGGCCGACTCGGCGGACACCTGGTCCAGGGCCACGTCGACGGCACCGGCGAGATCCTCGCCCGCACGCCCGGCGAGGAGTGGGAGATCGTCGAGATCGCGCTGCCCGCACACCTGGCCCGCTACGTCGTCGACAAGGGCTCGATCACCGTGGACGGGATCAGCCTCACCGTCGTCGAGGCCCACGACGCGAGCTTCACGGTCAGCCTGATCCCCACGACGCTCGCCCTCACCACGCTCGGCGTCAAGGCGGTCGGCGACCCGGTCAACCTCGAGGTCGACATCATCGCCAAGTACGTCGAACGGCTGGGCAGCCACGGGGGGACATCGTGATCGGCTGGCTCAACGACGCCGCGTTCACCGTCGCGGACAAGCCCGTGCCGTGGTCCGACCTGCTCGGCCAGACCGCGTCACTTGCGACCGTGTGGCTCGCGCTGCGCCGCAACCTGTGGGCGTGGCCCGTGCAGATCCTGGGCGCGGCGCTGCTGATCGCGGCCAACACGTCGGTGCACCTGGGCGGCAGCGCGATGCGCAACGCCGTCATCATCCTCGCCGCCGGCTACGGCTGGTGGCGCTGGTCACGCGGGCGGCGCGGCGCCGGCGAGGTGGAGATCCGCTTCGCGACCGCCTACGAGCGGATCGCGCTGGTCGCGCTGATGGCGGCCGGCACCGTGGGCTTCGCGCTGCTGCTGGAGCACACGGGCATCTCGTGGGCGCCGTGGCCGGACGCGTACATCTTCGTCGGCTCGGTCGTGGCGATGCTCGCGCAGGCCCGCGGCCTGTTCGAGTTCTGGCTGGTGTGGATCGCCGTCGACGTGGTGGGCGTACCGCTCGCCGTGCAGCACGGCCTGGTGTTCAGCGGACTCGTCTACGGCGTCTTCTTCGTGATGTGCGTCGCCGGGCTCGTCGACTGGTGGAACCGCTCCCGGCGGTACCGGGACAAGGGGGCTGCCCTCGGGGCAGAACGGCACCTGGAAGGGGCAATGGCGTGAGCACCGGCAGCAAGACCACCGAGATCGAGGTTCCGGCACAGATGAGCGCTCCCGACGAGCTGCGGCTCGACACGATCGAGGACGCCATCAAGGCGATGGCCGCGGGCGAGGCGATCGTCGTCGTGGACGACGAGGACCGGGAGAACGAGGGCGATCTGATCTTCGCCGGCGAACTCGCCACCCAGGCCCTGATGGCCTTCATGATCCGCTACTCCTCCGGCGTGGTCTGCGTGCCGATGCGCGGCGCCGACCTGGACCGACTCAAGCTGCCGCCGATGACGGCCGTCAACGAGGACCGCAAGGGCACCGCCTACTCGGTCTCCGTCGACGCCAAGGACGGTGTCGACACCGGCATCTCGGCCGCCGACCGCACGCACACCGTGCGGCTGCTGTCCGACCCGGCGACCGAGCCCACCCAGCTCACCCGCCCCGGCCACATCTTCCCGCTGCGCGCCGTCGAGGGCGGCGTGCTGGTGCGCCCCGGCCACACCGAGGCGGCCGTGGACCTGGCCGAACTGGCCGGGCTCGCGCCGGTCGGCGTGATCTGCGAGGTCGTCAACGACGACGGCACGATGGCCCGGCTGCCGCAGCTGGTCCCGTTCGCCCGCGAGCACGGCCTCAAGATCGTCACGATCGCCGACCTGATCGCGTACCGTCGGCGCACCGAGCGCACCATCGAGCGCGCGGCCGAGACCCGGCTGCCCACCGAGCACGGCACCTTCCGGGCGATCGGCTACCGCAGCACCGCCGACGGCGTCGAGCACATCGCGCTGGTCGCCGGCGACCTGGGCGACGGCGACGACGTCCTGGTGCGGGTGCACTCCGAGTGCCTGACCGGCGACGTGTTCGGCTCCATGCGCTGCGACTGCGGGCCGCAGCTGGATGCCGCGCTCGACCGGGTCACCGCCGAGGGCCGCGGCGTGGTCCTGTACATGCGCGGCCACGAGGGTCGCGGCATCGGCCTGATCCACAAGCTGCAGGCCTACCAGCTCCAGGACGCCGGCCACGACACCGTGGACGCGAACCTCGAACTGGGCCTGCCCGCCGACGCCCGCGACTACGGCACCGGCGCGCAGATCCTGGTCGACCTCGGCGTGCGCTCGATGCGTCTGCTCACCAACAACCCGGCCAAGCGCGCCGGCCTGGAGGGCTACGGCCTGGAGATCACCGGCCGCGTCCCGCTGCCCGTGCACGCCACCGCCGACAACCTGCGCTACCTGTTGACCAAGCGCGACCGGATGGGCCACGACCTGCCCTGGCTCGACCCGAGCGAGAGCCCCGCGGACGTCGCCGCCGTCGCCGAGATCGTCGACGCGAACGGACACGCCGTCTCCACCGCGTGAACGCACGCGTGAACACGCGTGAACACGCGTGAAGACTCACCCGTATCGGTGACACGGGCGCGGCACCGTCCGCGCCGCGCCGGTAGGTTCGACCCGCCGCATCACCCCACCACCGCCGATTTCCCAGCCGTTTCAGCCAAAGGACACCCACAGACATGAGTGGCGCAGGAGCCCCGAAACTGACCGTCGAGGGCTGCCGCGACCTGCGCGTCGGCGTGGTCGCCGCGCAGTGGCACACCACCGTGATGGACGGACTCGTCGACGGGGCCCTCAAGGCCCTGGCCGACCTGGGCATCACCGACCCCACCCTCATTCGCGCCCCCGGCGCGTTCGAGCTGCCCCTGCTCGCCAAGGCGCTGGCCGGCCGCGGCTACGACGCGGTCGTCGCGCTCGGTGTCGTGATCCGCGGCGGCACCCCGCACTTCGAATACGTGTGCTCGGCCGCCACCGACGGCCTCACCCGGGTCGCGCTCGACACCGGCGTACCCGTCGGCTTCGGGGTGCTGACCGTCGACACCGAGGAGCAGGCCCTGGATCGGGCGGGCCTGTCGGGTTCGCGCGAGGACAAGGGCCGCGAAGCGGTGGAGGCGGCCGTCGCGACCGCGATGGCGTTGCGTACGCTCTCGTAACCGCGGCGTTCGGCCCGAGTTCCGAGTTCCGAGTTCCGAGTCCTGGGCACGGCCGTCACCTCCCGCCACCCACAACCACGCGATGGGCACCATGAAGACGTTTGAAGAGCTTTTCGACGAGCTGCAGGCCAAGGCGGCGTCCGGCCAGGAGGGCTCGCGCACGGTCGAACTCGTGACCGCCGGCGTGCACGCCATCGGCAAGAAGGTCGTCGAGGAGGCCGCCGAGGTCTGGATGGCCGCGGAGCACGAGGGCGCCGAGCGCACGGCCGAGGAGATCTCGCAGCTCCTCTATCACCTGCAGGTGATGATGGTCGCCCGCGGTATCTCCCTGAAGGACGTATACGCTCACCTGTGACAACCGCCGTCCCCGGTCCGCTGCCCGGGCCGGGGACGCCGCTGTACCGCCACCATCGTTCGGCACCACCCCGAAGGGTCATTTCATGCTGCGCATCGCCGTCCCCAACAAGGGTTCCCTCTCCGAGCCTGCGTCGGCGATGCTCCATGAGGCCGGTTACCGCCAGCGCAAGAATTCCAAGGAACTGGTCCTCACCGACCCCGACAACAACGTCGAGTTCTTCTTCCTGCGCCCGCGCGACATCGCCATCTACGTCGGCTCCGGCCGGCTCGACGCCGGCATCACCGGGCGCGACCTGCTGATGGACTCCGGCGCCGAGGCCGACGAGATCCTCCAACTCGGGCTCGCCAAGGCCACGTTCCGCTACGCCGCGCCCGCCGAGATGGCCCGCGAGCTGGAGGGCCAGGGCAAGAAGGGCCTGTCCGGCCTGCGCGTCGCGTCCTCCTACATCGGGATCGTCGAGCGCGACTTCGCCGAGCACGGCATCGAGGCCGCCGCGCTGGTCAAGCTGGACGGCGCGGTGGAGACCGCGATCCAGCTCGGCGTCGCCGACGTGATCGCCGACGTCGTCGAGACCGGCACCACCCTCGCGCAGGCGGGCCTGGCGGTGTTCGGCGAGCCGATCCTGCGCTCGGAGGCGGTGCTGATCCGCCGCGCCGGCGCCGAGACCTCGCCCGCCCTGGAGCAGCTGGTCCGCCGGCTGCAGGGCGTCCTGGTCGCGCGCAGCTACGTGATGATGGACTACGACATCCGGGTCGAACGGGTCGAGGCGGCCGTCACGCTGACCCCCGGCCTGGAATCGCCCACCGTCAGCCCGCTGCACAACGAGGGCTGGGTCGCGGTGCGCGCGATGGTTCCGCGCAAGGACGCCCAGCAGATCATGGACGACCTGTGGGAGATCGGCGCCCGAGCGATCCTGGTCACCGGCATCCACGCCTGCCGCCTCTGACACTCCCCGGCCGGCCAACCCCACCCCCACGGAGCACCGTTCCACCATGAGCACCCCTACACCCGGCGCCGACCTCCCGCGTACCTGGTACGCGAAGCGCAGCCGCCTGATCACCGCGGTCGTCGGCGCGGTGATCCTCGTCGGCCTGTGCGTGTTGGCACTCATGCTTCCGGAGAAGGGCGGCTGGGGGTTCGGGTCGCGGGCCGGGGTCGCGTTCACCGGCGTGCTCGGGCTCGGCGCGATGTTGATGCTGGGTCGGCCGAAGGTGGTCGCGGCCGCGGGCGGGGTGACCGTGGTCAACCTGGTGCGGACCACGCATCTGGAATGGGCCCAGATCGTGCGGGTCTACCTGCGGCCGGGGGATCCCTGGGTGTACATCGACATGTCCGATGGGGACACGTTGCCGGTGATGGGGATCCAGACGTCCAACGGCAAGGCCCAGGCGATTTCCGCTGCGCGGGAGCTTCGGGCGTTGGCGGAGAAGTACGGTACGGCGCCGGACGAGCGGTAGGCATCGCGGGGGTTGGCCGGCCTGCGGCCCGCTTGGCCTCAAGCGCCGGCCGGGCTTGGTTGGCCTCAAGCGCCGGCCGGGCCGAATTGGGATCAGCAGGTCCGCCTCGTGCATCGCCTCGTACGCGGCACCGTAGCCCAGCAGCCCCGACATCCCCACGTCGAACGGGTTGTCGTACTGGATGTGCTCCTTGCCCCGCAGCGCGTGCCCCACCGGCGCGTGCGAGTTCGTCCCTACCGCGTCCGGTCGCGGCCGCGCCGACGGGTCGGGGCCGTGGTCACCGGGAAAACCGATGATCGGAGAGGGCTACCCGAAGACCGCGCGGCTATCCCCGACCGTCCGCGAGGTCTCCGTACGCCTGGAACAGGTCGGACAGCCGCAGCGTCGTCAGCTCGGCCAGGTCCGGACCGTCCGGCAGTTCCACCAGCCGCACGTCCCGGTACATGCAGCACTTCTCGTAGAGGGTGCGGACGAAGCGGGCGTTGCCCAGCTCGTCGATCCAACCCTGCTCGCGCACGTGCGCGGTGATGCTGCGCAGCTCCGCCGCCGCGTCCTCGTCCCACGAGTCGCCGCCGCCGGTCGCCATCACCTCGGCGATCCGGGCCAGGTCCTCCGCGCCGTACGAGGGGAACTCCACCCGCGTGGTGAACCGCGACGACAGACCGGGATTGGAGGTCAGCAGCCGATCCATGCCCTCGGGATAGCCGGCCAGGATGATCACCAGCCGGTCCCGGTCGTCCTCGGCCCGCTTGAGCAGCACCTGGAGCGCCTCGTCGCCGTACGCGTCGCCCTTGGAGTAGCCCACGTTGGTGAGTCCGTACGCCTCGTCCACGAACAGCACGCCGCCGAGCGCCGAATCGATCAGCTCGCTGGTCTTGACCGCGGTCTGGCCCAGGTATTCGCCGACCAGATCGGAGCGCTGCGCCTCCACGAGCCGGTCGCTCTCCAGCAAGCCCAGGGCCGCGAACACCCGGCCGAGCAGCCGCGCGACGGTGGTCTTGCCGGTGCCGGAGGGGCCGGAGAAGACGAAGTGCCGCTTGGGGGCCTGAGCGGGCAGGCCCTGCGCCTCGCGGAGGCGGGCCATCCGCATCTGCGCGGACAGCGCCCGGACCTGGCGTTTGACCGGCTCCAGGCCGACCATCGACTCCAACTCGTGCAGCACCAGCGCGAGTTCCTCGGGGGCGGCCTCGGCGCGCATCGGCGCGGGCCCCACGGCCACGCGCACGTCCACGTCGGCCTCCGGTTCCTCGTCGCCGGGGTCCGGGACCGGATCGGGTTCGTGCTCGACCTCGGCGGTCGGCGGTATGCCGGGCGGCGGGGGAGCGGTGGCGGACACGGGTGGGAGCACGTCCGGGAGCGGGCCGCGGCCGACGACGGGGCCGGCCAGGCGCGCGGTCACCCCGCCGTACTCGTCCAGCGGCTCGCCCGCAGCCAGCGAGGACAACCGGGCGGTGGTGTCCATGAACGAGGGGTCGGCCTGGTGCACCGCGCGATACAGCGGCAGCGCGGCGGGGGTGCGCCCGGTCTCCTCGTACGCGCGCGCGAGCCAGTAGCGCAGTTCCTTGCGCTGCGGGTGCTCCGAGCGGCAGCGCACGAGCGCGGTGGCCAGCACCTGCTCGGCCTTCGCGTACAGGCCCAGGCGGACCCGGGCCATCCCCGCGAACAGGCCCGCCTCCACGCCGAGCAGCGCGTCGTCGTCCAGGCCCGCGGTGTGCCGGAGCAACTGCTGCCAGTCCTTGCCCAGATAGGCCCGGCAGGCGAGCAGGAACCGGGTGGCGGCGTCCTGTTCGGCGGGCGGACACAGCGCGAGCGCGGCGTCCAGCTCGGGCAGATGTCGCCCGTCCAGCCAGTGCGAGGCGTGTGCGAGCGCGAGGTCGCGCGGGGTCTCCAGGACCAGTTGTACCCACCAGCCCAGCCAGTACCAGGAGTTGAGCGGCCGGCCGTATTTCGCGCGTTGCTCGCCGAACCGCTCGCGGTTGATATGCATCGCCACCACCGCGGCCGCGACGTCCACCTTGAGCGCGTGCAGGCCCAGCCAGGCGTCGGCCATCGCGGGGTCGGCCTCGACGGCGGCCCGGAACTGCACCTCCGCCTGGCCGTATTCGCCGGCGACATAGGCGTCCATGCCGCGCAGCCAGGCCAGTTCGGCCGGACTTCCGGTACGTGCGCCACGATCGGTCTGTCCCACGGTGGACCCCCCTTCCCCCGGCCGGCCCTCTCCCGCGTACCCGCGTCCCCGAGGGGACTTCGAGAGGATTCCGGCCCGCTGCCGATGATCCCGGTGCGCCCATTCCCCCGTCGCCGGATCGCGACGCCCTCAGGGCGCGGCCTGTGGATCCCGCCGGGTCCGCGTCCGGCGACATCCACAAGCCACGTCCTGGAGCCTCTCCCGTTCCGCTGCCCGTCACGCACGCAATGGTCACGGATGGTGTCCGCACCGCCACGCGTTCGTCCCAGCGCATCGTATCGAGCGGGGCCGGGCAATCCGAGGGGCGAACGGCATTCGGTGTGGTGAGCCGGGGCGGAGCGGCGAGGAGGCGGGGCGGGGAGGTGCGCCGGGGTGGTGTGGCGCGGGCGGCTCCGCGCGGGGAAGCCCCCGGCCACGGGGGAACGACCGGGGGCTTCGTCTCGCTGCGGGGCGAACCGCCACCGCTCGTTCGCAAGCTATGGCGATCCGGACACAACGGTCAAGCGCGCCACGCGGGGAGGGGTGGCGATGCGTCGGATTTCTCCACTGTGGCTCGTACGGCGGCTCGTGCAGTGGCTCGCGTGGGGGGATCGCACGGGGGATCGTGCGCCCAGCGCACTCCGGGCGTGCACTGCCCGCGCGCTCTCCCGGATGCTGACGCGCGCGTGTTCGTAACGCTACGGTCGGTATATGGGCAACCTCGGGGACGCGGGCGGAACGGCAGCCGGGGGCGAACCACAGTTTCGTCCCGCGGACAAGACGGGCGGCGGCATCGCGCGGGCGGCGGTGGCCGGCGCGACACCCCGCCGGTTGCCGCCACGCCGCCGCAAGGCCGTCGGCGGCGGCGCCAGCGCCCCCGAGCCGGGCCATGTGCCGCGTGCGCGGGTCGCGGGCGCCTCGACCGCGTGGGACGCCGGCGGTGATCCGCGCCCGGCCTCGGTTTCGGCGGTCTCGGCGGTCTCGGCGGCCTCGGTCTCGGTCTCGGTCCCGGCTCCGACGCCGGCTCCGACCTCCGCCCCGAACTCCGCCCCGAACTCGGCCAAGACCGGCGGTCGGAGACCGCTGGGCCGCCCGCTCGTGGACACCGCGATCGGTCTCGCGGGCAGGCTCGCCGAGGCCGCCTCCGACGCCAAGTACCGCAGCGACCTGTTGCGCGATCTGTTGACCGGGCGCAGCACCGACCTCACCGGCTGGGCGGTGATCCCGAGCGGTCCGCTGCTCGTCGTGGTCGCCGAGGCCGACCCGCCGGCGGCGAGCGGCGACCCGCACGTCGTGCGAGCCGGCCAGGAGGCGCTCGCGCTCGCGTGGTCCACCGCGGTGGGCGCGCACGCGCCGGAGGCGGCCGTCGCGGCCTATCCGCGCGAGGTCGTCGCGCTGCTCGGCGCGCCGGCCGACGGCCAGTCCGCGCGCCTGGTGGGCGAGCTCGCCGCCGGCGTGCACGCGGACTGCGGCGGGGCGATCCGCTCGTTCACCACCGGCATCAGCCGCCCCGCGGACACCCTGGACGCGCTGCCCGCCGCCTACGACCAGGCCCGCCGCGCGGTCGCCGCGGGCCGGCGCATCCACGGTCCGGGCGCGGTCGCCGACTTCGACCAGCTCGGCGTGTTCCGGCTGCTCAGCCTGATCCCCGACCCCGGCGAACTCGACCGCTTCGGCCACGAGGCGCTGCGCTCGCTCGCCCATCCGCGCGACCCCGAGGCCGCCGACCTGCGCAACACGTTGCAGGTCCTGCTCGACACCAACCTCAACGTGGCCGAGACGGCCCGCCGGCTCTATGTCCACTACAACACCCTGCGCTATCGCATCACGAAGCTGGAACGGCTGCTGGGGCCGTTCACGCAGGATCCGCATCTGCGGCTCAACCTGATGATCGCGTTGCAGATCGTGCGGATGCAGGGGCGCTGACGCGGCTCGGCTCCGGAGCGCGCCCGCGGCCGAATCGCCGCGCGGTCGCTCACGCGTCACGGAACGCGTCCGCGCGGCGCGTCGGGATCGGGCGGGTCGCCCGGCGCTACCTACCGGGTCCGGGAGCCGCACCGTCGTCGGGCCGCGGGCGAGTGCTCGCACCGGCATGCGCGTCTCCGGGTGTCGGGCCACCGCGTGCCGGCCGACCGGGCCGGACCGGCGACAGCCGACCGCGCATCTGCTTGACTGTGCAACACACTTGGCGTGGTGGCGTGAGCGAGGAGTCGGCATGGGCGCACTGAACGGCATCAAGGTGATCGAGCTGGCCGGGATCGGGCCCGGTCCGTTCATCGGCATGATGCTCGCCGACGCCGGCGCCGAGATCATCCGGGTCGACCGGCCCGGCGGCGCCGCGATGCCGTCGATGGCCGTCGGCCGGGGCCGGCTCGGCACCCTGGAGGCCGACCTCAAGGACCCCGCCGCGCGCGACACCGTGCTGCGCCTGATCGACGGCGCCGACGTGCTGATCGAGGGCTTTCGCCCCGGCGTCGCCGAACGCCTGGGCCTGGGCCCCGACGCCTGCCTGGAGCGCAACGCCAAGCTCGTCTACGCCCGGATGACCGGCTGGGGCCAGGACGGCCCGCTCGCGCCGCGCGCCGGGCACGACATCAACTACATCTCGATCTCCGGCGTCCTGCACGCCTTCACCCGGGCCGGCGACCGCCCCGTGCCGCCGCTCAACCTGGTCGGCGACTACGGCGGCGGCGCGATGTTCTGCGCCTTCGGCATCCTGGCCGCGCTCCTGGAGGCCCGGACGTCCGGGCACGGCCAGGTCGTCGACGCCGCGATGACCGACGGCTCCGCGACGCTGAGCGCCTTCATCCACGGCATGCGCGGCCTCGGCGGCTGGGAGGGCGAACCGGGCCACAACCTGCTGGACACCGGCGCGCCGTTCTACGACGTGTACACCACGGCCGACGGCCGACACATCGCCGTCGGCGCGCTCGAACCGAAGTTCTACGCCCTGTTCCTGGCCGGCCTCGGGCTCGCCGACGAGTACCTGCCCGCGCAGACGGACACCGCCGGCTGGCCGATCCTGCGCGAACGCTTCACCGCCGTGATCGCCGGCCGTACGCGCGCCGAGTGGACCGAGATCTTCGAGCCCGTCGACGCGTGCGTGACCCCGGTCCTGACCTGGGACGAGGCCGCCGAACACCCGCACAACCAGGCCCGCGCCACCTTCGTCCGCCCCGACGGCACCCTCCAACCGGCCGCCGCACCCCGGCTGTCCAGGACCCCGTCGCTGGCCCGCGATGCCTCGGGACGGATCGACGCGAGCACCCTGGAAGCCTGGGGCCTGACCCCGGAAGAAGCCGCGAAACTCGCCCCGGACGCCTGACCGGGCCGCGAGCGCCGTTCGGCGACCCGCCGCCGTAAAGACCCCAGCCTCCGGGCAAAACGCAAGGGCGGCGCGGGTGGGCACCGAAACCCGAGCCGACCAAGACGAACCCGCGGCCAAAAATCCCGCGCGCAACCGCGCATCATGGCACGTACATCCGAATCATGTCGGATTTTCGGCGACAAATGTTTCACCGCGTAGCGGCCTCCCTACGATCGGTAGCCGCATCCGTGCCCACCACACGCGAGGAAACATGGACACCACCGCCCTCACCGCCGCCCCCGGCACGACCTCCGAGATCCCGCGCGCCCGCACCGCGGTCGATCCGATCGCGCGGCTGCTCGGCGAGACCGCGCCCGTGCGCCAACGCGTGCTGCGCCATCCCGTCTACCGCGACCTCACCGACCTCACCGCGATCCGGGTGTTCATGGAGCACCACGTGTTCGCCGTATGGGACTTCATGTCCCTGCTCAAGAGCCTGCAACGCGACCTCACGTGCGTCGCGGTCCCGTGGGTGCCGTGCGGCGACGCCGAGATCCGCCGCATGGTCAACGAGATCGTCCTCGGCGAGGAGAGCGACACCACCTCGCTCGGCCCGCTCAGCCACTTCGAGCTCTACCTCGCCGCCATGGACGCGGCGGGCGCCGACACCCGCCCCGCGCGCCGCTTCCTCGGCCTGATCGCCGAGGGCGTACCCGTCCCCGAGGCCACCGCCTCGTGCGGTGCGCCCGCCGGCGCCGCCGCGTTCGTGACCCGCACCTGGCAGGTCGTCGAACACGCCCCGCTGCACTGCATCGCCGCGTCCTTCGCGCTCGGCCGCGAGGAGCTCATCCCGCGGATGTTCGACCACCTCACCGCACTCGACGACCTGCACGAGGGCAGCCTGGCGATCTTCCACGAATACCTGGCCCGGCACATCGAGGTGGACGGCGACGACCACGGTCCGATGGCGCTGCGCCTGCTCGCGCAGCTGTGCGCCGCCACCCCCGACGCCTCGCGCGCGTGGCGCGAGAGCGCGGGCACCGTCACCGTCTCGCTGCGTGCCCGCGCCGACCTGTGGGACTCCGTGTGCGTCGCGATCGCCGCGGCCCGCGCGGGCACCGCCTGAACTCGGCCATGGGGCTTGCCGGTCGCCGTGTGACGTGTCATATGTTGGGCGCGTGACCCACGACGCAGCCCTTTTTCCCACAGACCGCCTCGGCCGCGCCCAAAAGGCAGCCGCCGACGCCGGACTGGACGCCCTGCTCATCTCGCCCGGCGCCGATCTGCGCTACCTCACGGGCTACGAGGCGCTTCCGCTGGAACGCCTCACCTGCCTGGTCGTGCCCGTCGGCGCCGACCCCTTCCTGGTGGTCCCCGGCCTGGAGCGGCCCGCGGCCCTCGCGTCCCCCGCGGGCGCGCTGGACATCGACGTGACCGGCTGGAGCGAGACCGAGGACCCGTACGCGCTGATCGCGAGCCGACTGCCCGCGGGCGTCGCCCGGATCGGCCTGGACAACCACATGTGGGCCGAGAAGGTCCTCGCGTTCCGCGCCGCGCTCCCGGCCGCCGAACAGTCGCTCGCCGGCGACGTGTTGCGCGAACTGCGGATGCGCAAGTCCGCCGCCGAGATCGAGGCGCTGCGCCGGGCGGGCGCGGCGATCGACCGCGTGCACGCGCGGGTTGGCGAATGGCTGCGAGCCGGTCGCACCGAGCGCGAGGTCGGCGCGGACATCGCCGACGCGATCATCGCCGAGGGCCACGTCCGGGTGGACTTCGTGATCGTCGGCTCCGGCCCGAACGCCGCGAGCCCGCACCACGAGCTGTCCGACCGGGTGATCGAGACCGGCGACGTCGTCGTGGTCGACATCGGCGGCACCACCGAGGACGGCTACTGCTCCGACGAGACCCGCACGTACAGCGTCGGCGAGCCGCCCGCGGAGTTCCGCCGCTACTACGACGTGCTGGAGCGCGCCCAGGCCGCGCAACTCGCGGCGGTGCGGCCGGGGTTGACCTGTGAGGAGCTCGACGCGGTCGGCCGCGACATCATCACCGAGGCCGGCTACGGCGAGTACTTCATCCACCGCACCGGGCACGGCATCGGCCTCGAGAGCCACGAGGAGCCGTACATCGTCAAGGGCAACACCCTGCCTCTGGAAGCCGGCATGGCGTTCTCGATCGAGCCCGGCATCTACATCCCGGGCACGCACGGGGCCCGGATCGAGGACATCGTGGTGTGCGGAGTTGCCGGTGGCGATCCGATGAACGTGCGGCCGCATGGGTTGGTCGTGCTCTAGTCGTGGTCGGCCGGCCTGCGGCCTGCTTTGTCCTCAAGCGCCGGACGGGCTGGGATTGGTTCGTCCGGCGTTTGCGGGTGGGGCTGCGGTGCCGCCGGGCCTGCGGCTGCTTGTCCTCAAACGCCGGACGGGCTGAGATTTGTTTGTCCGGCGTTTGGGGTGGGGCTGCGGTCTGGTGTCCTCAAGCGCCGGACGGGCTGAGATTGCTCGTTCGGCGTTTGGGGGTGGGGCTGCTGTCCTTGCACGCGTCGGAGTCGGGGGTGTGGGTGGGGGCGCCGTACGATCGTGCGCAACGATCGGGGGGTGACCCCCGTCCCGGTCGGTGCCTGTCACCGCCGGATTCGGTCATCCCGGACCGTACGGAAGGACGCTTGCCATGGCCGTTACGCGCACGCTGCCCACCGACGAGTCTCGCGCCCTGCTCGAGCTCACCCGGGAGATCAACGCGCGCGAGGTCGCGCCGCGCGCCGCCGCCGACGAGGCCGCCGGGCGCTTTCCCCGAGAGGTGTTCACGACGCTGGGCGCGGCCGGCCTGTTGTCGCTGCCCTATCCGGAGGAACACGGCGGGGGCGACCAGCCGTACGAGGTCTACCTCCAGGTGCTGGAGGAGTTGGCCGCCGGTTGGCTCGCGGTCGGCCTCGGGGTATCCGTACACACGCTCGCGTGCCACCCGATGGCCACCTACGGCACGCCGGAGCAGCAGGCCGCGCACCTGCCGGCGATGCTGTCGGGCGAACTGCTCGGCGCGTACTGCCTGTCCGAGCCGCACTCGGGCTCCGACGCCGCGGCGCTGAGCACCAAGGCCGCGGCCGAGGCCGAGGAGTACGTGCTCACGGGGACGAAGGCGTGGACCACACACGGCGGCGTCGCCGACTTCTACACCGTCCTGGCCCGGACCTCGCCCGACGGCGCGCGCGGCATCAGCGCGTTCCTCGTCGACGCGGACACCCCGGGCCTGTCCGCCGCCGCGCCCGAGCACAAGATGGGCATGCGCTCCTCGCCCACCGCGCAGATCCACCTCGACGGTGCGCGGGTCGCCCGCGAGCGTCGGGTGGGCAAGGAGGGCCAGGGCTTCTCGATCGCGCTCGCCGCGCTGGACTGCGGCCGGCTCGGCATCGCCGCGTGCGCCACCGGTGTCGCGCAGGCGGCCCTCGACCTCGCGAGCGAGTACGCGCGCAACCGCACCCAGTTCGGCGGCCCGATCGCCGACAAGCAGGGCATCCGGTTCATGCTCGCCGACATGGCGACCGCGATCGAGGCCGGCCGCGCGCTGTACCTGTCCGCCGCGCGCCTGCGCGACGCGGGCCTTCCCTTCGGCCGCCAGGCGGCGATGGCCAAGCTCTTCTGCACGGACTCCGCGATGCGGGTGACGATCGACGCGGTGCAGATCCTGGGCGGCTACGGCTACACCACCGACTTCCCGGCCGAGCGCTACATGCGCGAGGCCAAGTGCCTCCAGATCGTCGAGGGCACGAACCAGATCCAACGCATGGTCATCGCCCGCGACCTGCTGCGGGGGTGAACCACGAGCGGTCGCTCCCTCGGACGTCCGGTGCGTTACAACGTGTGTGAGAACGGCTGGGCGCGCCAGTCCAGTCCCACCGGCAGCGCCGTGACGGGTGGCCTGGGCGGCGGCGGGGGCGTGCCGGTCGCCGCGTCCGCCGCGTCGGCGAACACCGCGCCGGAGCCCGGGCAGGCCCGTATCCCGAACGGGTCCCGCGCGCTGGGGCACACCGCGTGATCCGGCACCGTCGTGCGGTCCGCGTCCGCCTCCACGATCAACACCACACCACATTCCGGGCACGCGCGGCGCTCTGTCGGCAGGGCGGATACGGGCACATCCGGGTCGAGATGGAAGGCGTCGTCGAAGTCCTCGACGAGATCCCGCGCGTGTGTCCCGGCGGACGCGTCGACGGCGATACTCATGGGACTCCCCCTGTCGCCATGGCGCCGTGATGACGGCGCGCTTCGCCGACGATAGTGCGCCCGACCGGAACGTTGCAGTACTCCTCATGGGCCAATTCACCCCGTGGGGCAATCGTCCGCAAACTTCCCGGGGCGGGCGGTGCCGTGCGTCGGGAGGCTGGTCGTCGGGGGTGTTCGCTCGCTACGGGCGGGCGGGGTCGGCCGCGGGCTCGGCAGCCGGTTCGGGCGCCGGTTCGGCCGCCGGTTCGGGATCGGGTTCGGGATCGGGTTCGATGGCGCGGCGCAGCTGTTCCAGGCGGTAGGGGAGCGGCTCCCAGCCCGGTCGGCCGACCATGTCCACGTTCAGTTGGACGACCGTGCGCGTGTAGGCGCGGGCCAGGCCGCGCGGCATCAACGGCATGCCGGCTGGCCTGCGTCGCGCGTTGCCGTCCGAGTCCGGTACGCCCGCGTGGTTGCCGCGAACCGACACCCACATGGCGGTGACCGCGCCCTGGACGTGCCGCACCAGCTCCTCGCGTACGTCCAGCCAGCGCCGCAGCGCCGCCCGGGTGGGGCCCGACAGCGGCAGCACCTCGGTCACCGCCGGATTGACCGAACGCGCCTGCGGACGCCGCACGATCCGTACCGTCCGCTCGTCCGCGTCCAGGTCGTCGAGCCGCAGCGCACACAACTCGCCCGCCCGCGCGCCGGTGTCCAGGACGACGCCCACCAAAGCGAACAACCGGATCCGGCCCGCGTCGGCGCCCGGGCGGTCCGCGTGTTCGGTCAACCAGTCCAGCAGCAGCGAGCGCCGGCGCGCGTCCACCGGCGTCTTGAGATCGGGCATCGCGGGGCGATCCGGCAGCACGGCGGGCACCGATCCGGCGCGGGCCAGGATCTCCAAGCAGTCCATCCGCACCCGCATGCTCGCCGCCGTCGACGTGCCCGGTCCCGCGACCGCGCGCGATCGCAGCCCGCCGCTCTGCGCGAGGTCCAGGTAGCGGGTCGTCGAGCCGGCCGACAGCAGCGCCGCGAGCGAGGCGCGGGCCTCGACCGGGAAGTCCTCGCGGGCGAGCGCGCGCCGCAACTCGCCCGTGACCCAGCGCAGTTGGCGCGCCCGGGCGGGGGAGGTGTCCGCCCGGGCGGTCACCCGTTGCAGGGCGCGGTCGAGCTGATCGAGCGCGGGAGCACGGTCCACGGCAGCCATGACGCCACTGTAGCCAAACAGATAACGGGCCAGGGGCGCGGTGACCGACGTCGATGCCCTAGGTTCATCGTGTGGAGGACCTCGACCGACAGATCGTCAAACTGCTCCTGCTCGACGGGCGGATGAGCTACACCGACCTGGGCAAGGCCACCGGCCTGTCCACCTCGGCCGCGCACCAGCGCGTGCGCCGACTCGAACAACGCGGGATCATCCGCGGCTACGCCGCCGTGGTCGACCCCGAGGGCATCGGCCTGCCGCTGACCGCGTTCATCTCCGTCAAACCCATCGACCCCAGCGCCCCCGACGACGCCCCCGAGCGGCTGGCCGACCTGGAGGAACTCGAGGCGTGCCACAGCGTGGCCGGCGACGAGAGCTACATCCTCAAGGTCCGCGTCCAGACCCCGGGCGACCTCGAACTCCTGCTCGCCCGCATCCGCCTACAAGCGGGCGTGTCCACGCGTACGACGGTGGTGCTGTCGACGCCCTACGAGGCCAGGGCGCCGCGGTTCTAGGGCCTGTCTTCAATCCCGCGCCGCGGTGCTCGGCGTGGGATTGAAGACAGGCCCTGGGATACGCCCCGGGGACCTTGCCACCTTGGCCGCACCTTTCGGTCCACTCGATGGGGTGACCGCCGTCCGGAGGGCGAGGGGCGGGGCGCCACACTTGGGGGCATGACCACGCTCCTGCTGCGCAACGGCGCCGTGCACAGTCCCGCCGATCCCTTCGCGACCGCCATGGTCGTCGAGGACGAGACCATCGCCTGGATCGGCGCCGAAGGGGCCGCCGCGGCTCACGTCGACGGGGTCGACCACGTCGTCGATCTGCGCGGTGCGCTGGTCACGCCCGCCTTCGTCGACGCGCACGTCCACGCCACCGCGACCGGGCTCGCGTCGACCGGGCTCGACCTCACCGGCGTGCCGTCGTTGGCGTACGCGCTGTCCGCGCTGGAGGACCACGCGAAGCGCAATGGGCTGTACGGAGCGGGCCACGTGGTGCTCGGGCACGGCTGGGACGACACGGCGTGGCCCGAGGGGCGCCCGCCCACGCCCGCCGAGCTCGACCGGGCCACCGGCGGCGCCACCGTGTACCTGTCGCGGACCGACGTGCACTCCGCCGCCTGCTCGCCCGCACTGCTCGCGCTCGTGGCCGGCGACCACGGCGACGCGCCGCTCGCCGGCGACGTGCACCACGCCGCGCGCGCCGCCGCCCACGCGGCCCTGACCCTCGCCGACCGGGCCGCCGCCCAGCGTGTCGCGCGGGCCCGTGCGGCCGCGCTGGGGATCGGGACGGTGCACGAGTGCGGTGGGCCCGAGATCGCCGGCGAGGCCGACTTCCGCCAACTCCTGTCGCTGGCCGCCGCCGAGGCCGGTCCGGACGTCGTCGGCTACTGGGGTGCCCTCGCCGCCAACGCCGACCACGCGCGCGAGCTGCGCGCCGACCTCGGCGCGCACGGACTCGGCGGCGACCTGTTCATCGACGGCTCGCTCGGCTCGCACACCGCGTGCCTGCGCGACCCCTACGCCGACGAGGCCGGCACCGGGTTGACCCACATCGACCCCGAGCAGGTCGCCGGCCACCTGGCCGCGTGCACCCGGGCCGGTATCCAGGCAGGCTTCCACGCCATCGGCGACGCCGCGATCCACTCCGTCACCAGTGCCGCCCGCACCCTCGTTCAGGGCCCCGACGGGGCCGCGTTCCGCGCGCTGCGCCACCGCGTCGAACACGCCGAACTCCTGGACGACGCCGCCGTCGCGGCCTTCGCCGAACTGGGCCTGACCGCGTCCGTACAGCCCGCCTTCGACGCCGTGTGGGGCGGCCCCGACGGTATGTACGTGCGCCGGCTCGGTGCCGAACGCGCCGCCCGGATGAACCCGCTCGCCGCGCTGAGCGCCGCCGGCGTCCCGCTCGCGTTCGGCTCCGACGCCCCCGTGACCCCGCTCGACCCGTGGGGCACCATCCGCGCCGCCGCCTTCCACCGCACGCCCGAGCAACGGATCAGCGTGCGCGCCGCGTTCGCCGCGCACACCCGAGGCGGCCACCGTGCCGCCGGCCGCGACGACGCCGGCGTCCTGGTCCCCGGCGCGCCCGCCACCTACGCCGTGTGGGACACCACCGAACTCGTCGTCCAGGCCCCGGACAGCCGGCTCTCCGGCTGGTCCACCGACCCGCGCTCGGGCACCCCGGGCCTGCCCGACCTCGCCCCGGACCACCCCCTGCCACGCTGCCTTCGCACCTCGGTCCGCGGCACCACCGTGTACGAGGCCGCCGACGGCACGCTCCGCTAGGAAGCCTGTCCTTACACGCCGGAGGGGCTGATCTCGGCACGTCCGGCGTCCGAGGACAGCGGGCCGCGGGCCGGTCGAGCGGCGGCCGTCTCGACCGTCTCGACCGGGCCCCGACCCCGTTCCGGGACGGTCAGCAACGGCAGGAACACCTGCACCAGCGGGCCGATCGCAAACGCGTACACGACCGTGCCGAGGCCGATCGAGCCGCCCAGGACGACCCCCACCACCAGCACCGAGACCTCGATGGAGGTGCGCACCAGCCGGACCGAGCGCCCGGTGATCCGCACCAACCCGGTCATCAACCCGTCCCGCGGGCCGGGGCCCAGCCGGGCCCCGATGTACGCGCCGCCCGCGATCGCGTTCAGCAGCACCCCCGACACCAGGAAGGCCGACCGCCACCCCAGCGCGTCCGGACTCGGCAGCCAGGCCAGCGACGCGTCCACCGCGATCCCGATCACGAACACGTTGCTCACCGTGCCCAGGCCCGGGCGCTGGCGCATCGGCCACCACAGCAACAACACCGCGGCGCCGACCACGATGGTCACCACCCCGAAGCTCCACCCGGTCCGTTCCGCGAGCCCCTGATGGAACACATCCCACGGATCCAGGCCCAACCCCGCCCGCAGCATCAACGCCATGCTGAACCCGTACAGCGCGAGCCCCGCGTACAACTGGACCAACCGCCGGACCCATGACCAAGCCACCGTGCTACCTCGTTCTCCACCGGACTGCCCAAAAAGAGCCAACGGTGAAAGAATCGCGGACACCGGATCACGGATCCATAGCCAATTCGACAGGAGTGGACTGATGAGTGCGCCTCACCTGACCGTCAGCAGCACCCGCCTCGCCGACCTCCTGCACCCGTGGAACTCCGCCACCCAGGCCGGCGCCCGCAGCGGCCCGGCGTACCGCACCCTCGCCGACCGCATCCGTGCCCTCCTGCTCGACGGCCGCATCCCACTCACCGCACGCCTGCCCGCGGAACGCGGTCTCGCCGACCGCCTGGGCATCAGCCGCACCACCGTCGCGGCCGCCTACGAACTCCTGCGCACCGACGGCTACCTCACCAGCCGCCGCGGCTCCGGCAGTTGGACCACCCTGCCCGGCACGCACACCGAGATCCCCACCCGCGGCCTCAGCCCCAGCACCACCACCGGGGTCATCGACCTCGGCGTCGCCGCGCTCCCCGGCCCCGGCCGCGCCCTGCACCAGGCCGTCGCCGACGCCACCGACTCGCTGCCCGCCTACACCACCGGGCACGGCTACCTCCCCGGCGGCCTGCCGGTGCTGCGCGACACCCTCGCCCAGCGCTACACCCGCCGCGGCGTGCCCACCACGCCCGACCAGATCCTGATCACCCCCGGCGCCCTCGCCGCCGTCACCCTCGTCCTGCGCACCCTCGCCGGCCCCGGCGACCGCGTCGCGGTGGAGTCGCCCACCTACGCCAACGTCCTGGACGCCATCCGCCAAGCCGGCAACCGGCTCGTCCCGGTCCCCATGACCGACACCGGCTGGGACGTCGAGACCTGGCGCGACACGCTGCGCACCGCGGCCCCGCGACTGGCCTACCTGATCCCCGACTACCAGAACCCCACCGGACACCTCGCCGACGCCGAGATCCGCAGGACCCTGGTCGACCTGGCCCGCAACACCGGCACCACGCTGATCGTCGACGAGACCTGCCACGACCTCGCCCTCGACGTCGACCCCGCCGACCGGCCGCTGCCCACCGCCGCGTTCGACCGGACCAACAACGTGGTCACCATCGGCTCCACCTCGAAGACCTTCTGGGGCGGCCTGCGGATCGGCTGGATCCGCGCCACCCCCGACCTGGTCCGCCGGATCGCCGCCACCCGGGCGTCCTTCGACGTCGGCGCCCCCGTCCTGGACCAGCTGGTCACCCACCACCTGATCACCGACCACGAGGACGCCATCCTCGAGGCCCGCCTCCCGGCCCTGCGCACCGCCCGCGGCGCACTCGCCGACGCGCTCGCCCACCACCTGCCGGCCTGGACCTTCACCATGCCGGTCGGCGGCCTCTCGCTATGGGTGCGCACCGACGGCACCTCCAGCCTCACCCTCGCCGAAACCGCCGCCCGGCACGGTGTCCGGATCGCCGCGGGCACCCACTTCGGCACCGACGGCACCTTCGAACACCACGTACGCCTGCCGTACGCGCACGACCCCGCCACCCTCACCGAGGCCATCCGCCGGCTCGCCGCCGCCGTCACCGAGACCGAACGCAGCCACCCCACCGCCTACGCCGGCTTCTCCACCACGGCCTGCCTCGCCTGAGGACGCCAGGCCCCGGCCGGAGGACGTTCACGGGACGACCGCCGCGGATCGACGCCAGAGGATGGACGTTCGCCCGTCCGATGGTCATCGGATGGACACCCCAACGGCGTAATCCCGTGCCGTCCGGGGGAGTTCCCCACGGGGAACGGCCACACCGCACTCGCGCACCACGCCCCGCTCCGTGTACAACATCCTGGGAACAGGCAACCACGACACGCCGAATCCGCCTGCCGACCGCCGACGTCCCGATCGCTCGGCACCCGGCCCGGCCCCCGGGATCTCGCCGCGAGTGCCGTGCCCATTCCGCGCGGAAGCCCCACCGCGACCCATTAGGGGAACGATTGCGCCACCCGGCGGGCGTACACCACCCACACCCGCGGTGCACCACCCCATGCCCTGACCTGCACACTTACCGCATCCACGCAGGTCAGCGCGATGTTGACACCGCGCCCGTCCCGACCAGTACGTTCGACCCAGTCCACCGCAGGACGACCGGCAGGAGAACACCCTCCCCGAGCACGCGCACGCCTCCGGGCCACAGGTGGCACAGCCACCGGGCGCCAGGTCCGGAACCGGCGTGACACGCGCCGGGAGGCCGCCCCACGCGGCCACGAACGGCAGAGCGGCACCCGTGCAGCCGCCCCGCCGGACGCGAGCACACCCCGCGCCGGAAGGTGAGACCGCGGCAGAGCCCGGTCGCCCAGTAGACAACGACCACCGCAACCGACAGCCAGCCGGTCCGGGGTCGGCCCGAAGGGCGACCGTGCTCCCGCTGCCATCACCCCGCAGCCCACCCGGAGCCGAAACCGAACATCCACCTCGAACGTTGTAACGTCACTGCATCACCCGACCGGCGCAACCCCGCGCCGAAACCGGCAGCAGCGACCCATGACGACCCAGCGAGGGGGCCCCACGGTGCCGCAGCACGACAGCGCCACAGCACCCGAGGGAACCTCACCCCCGGAACCCGCGCCCGCGTCCGATCCCGCGCCCGCGCCCGCGTCCGGACCCACGCGCGAGCCCGCGTCCGCCCGCCGCCGCTTCAGGCGCACGCGCGCGACCGCCGTGAGCGTGTACCGGCGCCCGGCCCGCCCGCTGACCGCGCTGATCGCCGGCGTCCTGCTGGCGCTCGCCTTCCCGCCGTACGACATCTGGCCGCTGAGCGTCGTCGGCGTCACCGCGCTGAGCATCGCCGTGCACGGCCGGCGCACCCGCACCGGCTTCGGCTACGGCCTGCTCTTCGGCCTTCCGTTCATGCTGTGGCTGCTCAAGTGGCTCCGCGTGGTCGGCCCCGACGCCTGGATCGTGCTGTCCGTCGTCCAGGCCCTGTACATCGCCGCCCTCGCCGCCGCGCTCACCCTGATCGGCCGGCTGCGGCTGTGGCCGCTGTGGACCGCCTGCCTGTGGGTCGCCGAGGAACTCATCCGCGACCGCATCCCCTTCGGCGGCTTCCCCTGGGGACGCCTGGCCTTCGCCAACACCGCGACGCCCTTCACGCCGCTCGCGGCGCTCGGCGGCGCCCCCGCCGTCACCTTCGCCGTCGCCCTCTCCGGCGCGCTGATCGCGTGGGCCGCGCTGCGCCTGTACGGCGCCTACGGCCCCGGCGCCGCATCCGCGACCGGCGAAGCCCGCACCGCCCGCGCCGGCCGCCGCGCCACGCTGCCGACGGCCCTCGGTGCGATCGCCCTCGCGGTCGCCATCCCCGCGAGCGCCTACGCCGTCCCCATCCCCACCAAGGGCGACGCCGCCGGCCCCGACACCGCGACCATCGCCGTCGTCCAGGGCAACGTGCCGCGCACCGGCCTGGACTTCCTCGGCCAACGCCGCGCCGTCCTGGACAACCACGTCAAGGCCACCCACAAGCTGGCCGCCGACGTCCGCGCGGGCCGGGTCGAGAAGCCCGAACTGGTGATCTGGCCGGAGAACTCCTCCGACCTCAACCCGTTCGAGGAACGCGACGCCTACGCCCTCATCGACGGCGCGGTCAAGGACATCGGCGTGCCCGTCCTGACCGGCGTCCTGGTCGCGGGCCCCGACGCCACCCACATCCAGAACCAGGGCATCGTCTGGGACCCCGTCACCGGGCCCGGCGCCTCCTACACCAAGCGCCACCCGGTGCCGTTCGGCGAGTACATCCCGATGCGGGACCTGCTCACCAAGTTCATCAGCCGGCTCGAACGCGTCCCCCGCGACTTCTACCCGGGCAAGACCGTCGGCGTCCTGCAACTGGGCCCCGCCCGCATCGGCGACGTGATCTGCTTCGAGATCGCCTACGACAACGTCACCCGCGAAGCGGTCACCCACGGCGGGCGCGTACTGGTCGTACAAACCAACAACGCCACGTACGGCCGCAGCGGACAACCCGAGCAACAGCTCGCTATGTCCCGGCTGCGCGCCGTCGAACACGGCCGCGCCGTGCTGATCGCCGCCACCTCCGGCATCAGCGCGATCGTCATGCCGGGTGGAAAAGTCGTCGAACGCACCCGCGAATTCACGGCGGACACGCTGGTCATGAACGTGCCGCTGCGCGACGACCGCACCCTGGCCACCCGACTCGGTTCGGCTCCCGAGTGGATCCTGGCTATCGTCGGACTCCTGGCCTGCGCCTACGGCATCCTCCGCCGTCGCCGCGAGGCCGCCACGACCACCCCCGGCAACCAGCCGACCGCCAAAGACGCCGGCACCGGCAGCTTCGCCGATGCCAACGCCATCAAGGAGATGATGTGACCGACAGCGAGCAGACCAGCTTCGCCGACCTCGGCAAGGTGCTCGTCATCATCCCCACCTACAACGAATCGGAGAACATCGAGCCGATCGTCGCGCGACTGAGGGCAGCCGTCCCCGACGTCGACGTCCTCATCGCGGACGACAACAGCCCCGACGGCACCGGCGACATCGCCGACACGCTCGCCGAGCACGACCCGCACGTGCAGGTCATGCACCGCACGGCCAAGGAAGGCCTCGGCGCCGCGTACCTGGCCGGCTTCCGCTGGGGCATCGACCACGGCTACGACATCCTCGTCGAGATGGACGCCGACGGCTCGCACCAGCCCGAGCAGCTCCCGAGGCTGCTGGAGGCCACCCGCGACGCCGACCTCGTACTCGGCTCGCGCTGGGTTCCCGGCGGCGGCGTGGTCAACTGGCCCGGCCACCGCAAGCTGATCTCCAAGGGCGGCAGCACGTACTCCCGCCTGATGCTCGGCGTCGACATCCACGACGTCACCGGCGGCTACCGCGCCTTCCGCAAGGAGACCCTGCTCGGCATCGGCCTCGACGAGGTCGCCTCCCAGGGCTACTGCTTCCAGGTCGACCTGGCCTGGCGCGCCATCCGCAAGGGCTACCGCGTCCTCGAAGTCCCCATCACCTTCGTCGAACGCGAACGCGGCAACAGCAAGATGAGCAACTCCATCGTCACCGAGGCCCTGTGGCGCGTCACCGCGTGGGGCGTCGGCCGCCGAGTGGGCAAGTACCGCGACGAGAACCCGGACGAGAGCGGCCCGGCGCACGCCGACGACACCCCCGCCGAGCCCGAGCACGCCGCCGTCGGCCACACCGGCATCGACAGCTCTGCCGGCACCACCGGTACCACCCCGCCGAGGACGTGATCCCGTGAACACCCCGCTGCGCCGAACGGTCAAGCTCCTGCCGATCGTCGCCCTGCCGCTGGCCGAGATCTACGTGATCAGCCTGGTCGGCAGCGCCATCGGGGCGGGCAAGACGTTCCTGCTGATCCTGGCCGGCTTCGTCCTGGGCGGGCTGGTGATCCGGTACGAGGGGCGCCGCGTACTCAACCGCCTGCGCGCCATCGGCGAGCGGGCGCAGCGCGAGGGCCAGGGCGACCCGGCCGCGGTTGCGGCCCAGGCCCAGGAGGCGACCAGGGCCGCGGCCGACGCGGGCGTGGTCATCCTCGGCGGCATCCTGCTGATGATCCCCGGGTTCATCTCCGACGCGCTGGGGCTGCTGTGCGTGCTGCCGTTCACCCGGCCGCTGATCCGGCGCCTGATCGGCACGGTGGTGGCCGCGAAGGTCGCCGCCAGTCCGAAGCTGGGGGGCATGGTGCAGGACATCCGGATCCATCGCCCCGACGGCAAGATCGTGCGGGGCGAGGTGATCGACCCGGACGAGCGCCGTGACGACGATCCGCCGCCCCCGCCGCGTCAGCTGCCCTGACGGATCGGACCGGTACCGCGACACAACGACGCCCGGGGCGCCACGACCATGACGGTCGTCGGCGCCCCGGGCGTCGGTGCTACCTGTCGACGGGATCCGCGCGCGCCCGGAGCGGGCGGGCACGGTGTTCGCTCAGGCGCTCTTGCGGTTGTTGCGCGGGTCGTGGTGGAGGTTGATCCCACCCGACCGCAGCACGGCGAGACGCTCGGCGAGCACCTCTTCCAGCTCCTCACGGGTACGACGCTCCATGAGCATGTCCCAGTGCGTGCGTGTCGCCTTGTTCTTCTTTTCCTCCGGCGGTGCGCCGTCCACCAACTGCGCGACGGCACCGCAGTTGCGGCACTCCCACACCGAGGGGATCTCCGCCTCGACGGAGAACGGCATCTCGAAGCGGTGCCCACGGGGGCAGTCGTATTCCACGGTGCGACGCGGCGCCAGATCGATACCGCGATCGGTCTCGTAGCTGGTGGCGCCAAGGCGTGTGCCGCGGAGAGCTCGCTCACTCATGAATCGTGCCTCCTGGCTTGTCAACCCACATCGACAGGTCTTGCTGTCTCGTCCGATGGCAGAACGCGTGACGGGCCTCGAAGATTCCCGACCGAGGGGCCGGTGGGAACGACCGGAGGTCCGTAACGGTGGGTAGCTACCCGAATTCGGGTGATTCATCACATCGTTGGGAGAAAGTGACATAAAACTCGCCCGTTCGATCACTTTCTTGCCGATAACTGGCCCGGAGCGACATCCGTCACCACGCACAGCAAAACCGAACGCCGCAGCGGGTGAACCCGGTGCTCGAATCGACCGCCGCTCGCGGATGGTGTCAGCGGTCCCGGACCTCGGCCCAGACGATTTTCCCGGTGTCGGTGGGGCGCACTCCCCAGTCGGTGGTGAGGCCGGCGACGATGCACAGGCCGCGATGGCGCTCGTCGTGGCCGGGGGAGGCGATCTCCTTGGGGAGCCTGCCGTCGTGGTCGACGACCTCGACGATCAGCCGGCCCGGGTGGTGCCGCAGGCGCAGTTCCATCGGGGTGCGGGCGTGCTCGGCCGCGTTGGCGACGAGCTCGGTGACGACCGAGCAGAGCGTGTCGTTGTGGTCGGCGAGTCCCCAGCGGCCCAGGGTCGCGCGGACGAAGTCGCGGGCCTCGCGCGCGGAGCGCGGGGTGGGTGGCAGGTCGAGGTTGGCGGTGCGTTCGACGCTGTGCCGGGCCCGGACGAGCAGGAGCGCGACGTCGTCGGGCTCCTGGCCGGTGAGCATGGTCTTGGCGAGCAGGTCGGCGACGTCGGCGACGTTGTAGGCGCCGCCGGTGGTGCTGTCGATGTGCTTGGTCAGTTCCTGTAGGCGATCGGTGAGCGACGCGTTGTGCGATTCGACCAGGCCGTCGGTGTACAGCAGGAGCTGGTCGCCGGTGTCGAAGCCGACGTAGGCGTCCTCGAAGGTGGTGCCGTCCAGGCCGAGGGGGACGCCGAGGTCGTCCTCGAGCAGCTCGACCTTGCCGTCGGCGCCGATCAGGGCGGGCGGCAGGTGGCCGGCGTTGGACCAGTGGATGGTGGCGTCGCCGGGGTCGTACACGGCGTAGACGCACGTGATGATCTGGTCCTCGCCGCCGAGCCCGGTGACCAGCCGGTTGAGGTGGCGCATCACCTGGGCGGGCGGCAGGTCCATCACGGCGTACGCCCGGACGGCGGTGCGGAGTTGGCCCATGACGGCGGCGGCCTGGAGGCCGCGGCCCATCACGTCGCCGACGACGAGGGCGATCCGGCCGGCGGACAGCGGGATGACGTCGAACCAGTCGCCGCCGACCTGTTGGCCCTTGGCGCCGGGCAGGTAGCGGAAGGCGATGTTGAGCTCGTCGAGGTCGGGTGGGACCTGGGGGAGCAGGCTGCGCTGGAGCTCGACGGCGGTGTCGCGGACGCTGCGGAACAGGCGGGCGTTCTCGATCGCGGTGGCGGCCTGGGAGGCGATGCCGAGGGCGAGTTGCTCGTCGCGTTCGGTGAAGACGTCGGCCTTGGTGTGGCAGAAGGAGAACGCGCCGAGGTCCTCGCCGGTCGCGGTGGTGACCGGAATGGTCAGCAGGCTGCGGACGGGGGGATGGCCGTCGGCGGTGATCGCATAGGGCAACAGGTGGGCGGCGGCGGGGTCTTCGGTGAGGTCGCCGCGGCGGACGGTGGAGGGTGGGGCGCAGGTGGTCTTGGGGCGGGTGCGGGCGGCGCTGACCGGGCGTGGCCTGGGGAGGCGGTCGATGAGGGTGGGGTCGGGGCTGGTGACGGCGTAGCGGGTGCCGGCGACGCCGCCGGTGTCGTAGTCGATGTAGCGGAAGATGCCGTGTTCGGCGGCGATCACCGAGGTGGCGGCGTCGGTGGCGGTTTGGACCAGGCGTTCGAGGTTGAGTTCGCGGGTGAGTTGTTGGCCGACGCTGTAGAGGGTTTCGACGATCCGGGTCTCCTGGTCGAGGCGGCGTTGCTTGTGGGCGAGTTGCTCCTGTTGGGAGCGCACGCGGTCGCGGGCGTCCTCGGCGGCGAGGGCCTGTTGGGCGGTGGTGCCCTCGTGTGCGGCGAGGAGTTGTTCGAGGGCGTCGAGGCGGGCGGCGGCGACGTGGGTGGTGGGGATGTGCGGAGTGGGTCCGCCGGCGAACAGGGGTGCGGTGTTGAGCGGGAGGAGAGCCAGCCGGGTGGAGACGGCGACGGTGCGGAAGAGTTCGGCGATCCGGGCCGGGACGTGCACGCGGGTGAACATCAGGACGGTGAACAGTTCGCCGTCGGGGAGGTTGCCGGCGTAGCCGACGACGGACTTTATGCCGTTGTCCCGGATGAAGTCCTTGTCGGGGACGGCGCCGCTGGTGAGGGCGTCGGGGATGTGGTGGATGTCGTGGCGGTCCCAGTCGTTGTCGGTGGGGAGCGGGCCGGCGACGATCTGTTCGGGGGTGACGCCGAGTTGGTCGAGCATCGCGCTGATCATCGGGGCGCGGCGGACGGCCTCGGCGCTGGGGAAGGCGGCGATCTGGTGGTGGCGGGAGCGGGTGCGGTCGCACCAGTCGGGGTGGTCGCCGGTGGTGGCCAGGAGGGTGAGGCAGCGGAGGTCGGGGTGCGGGACGAGGTCGGGTTGGCGGTGGAGGGCGCGTTCCTCGAGGTCGGGGGTGAGGTTGCGCCAGGGCATGGTCTGGAAGAGCCGGGTGAGGACGAGTTGGGGTCGGCCGGTGTGCGGGTCGCGGAAGGTGGCGCGCAGGTGCTGCACGATCGCGCGGGCCGCGTCCTCCATGGTCGGTGAGTCGGCGGTGACTTGGCGCAGTTCGGAGCTGCACACGACCATGTCGCTGACGGTGAAGTTGGCGAGGTCGAACACTGGGCGGCCACGTCCTCCGTGGGGGTGCGGGTCACCATCATGTCGCGGTGGTGGGGGCGCAGTGGTGCGTTTTGCGTATTTGGTGGCGTGGTGGGCGTGCGCGTAGGCCCCCCGGGCTCGGTGGCTCGGGGGGCCTGTTCGGGGTGTCTGGGTGTCGGGGTGTCGGGTCAGGGGTGGTGCGGGGTGTTCAGGCGCTCGGCTCGGGTTCCCGTCGGGGCTCCAGCGCGGGCTCCGGTACGGGGTTGATCGCGGGTCCCGTCGCGGGTCCTGTCGCCGGCCCCGTGAAGGGTTCCGCAGCGGGCTTCTTGTCGAGTGGGACCGGGTTGTGCTCCGGGCTGCCGGCGAGGCGGGGGAGCAGGGTGAGGACGCGTTTGCGGTCGGCTTCGGGGGTGTCCTCTTCGAGCGGGTCGGGGGTGTGCGGGATCTGGATGCGGGCGACGGGGCTGTTGCCGATCCGGACGTAGCCCCGGCCCACGGGCATGGCGTCGCCGCCGGAGACGCCGGAGGCGGTGCCCAGGACGGTGTGGATGGTCTCCGGGTCGAGCGGGCCCAGGGTGACGCGGGTGTGGGTGTCGGCGATCAGGGCGGGGCGCAGCCGGTCGAGGTGGGTGGGCCGGGCGCTGGTGATGATGCCGATGTGGGTGGCGCGGCCCAGGCGCAGTGGCAGGTCGAGCAGTTCCTGGGGGTCGGTGCTGCCCTGGCCGGTGGCGAGGTCGGTGAGTTCGGTGATCTCGTCGAGGATCACCCACAGGGGGCGGCGGGCGTTGTCGGGAACGGGGGTGCCGTGCTGCTTGGCGTGGGTGACTGCGGCGATGCGGCGTTCGGTCTCGTGCCGGAGCCAGGTGAGCGTTTCGAGGGCGCCGTTGTAGCCGGTTTCGACGCGGAGGATGTGCTTGCGGCCGGCGAGGCAGGCGTAGTCGCCGGAGCCGCTGCCGTCGATGACGACGATGTCGCCGTCGCGGGCGGCCTGGAGGGCGATGGTGCGCAGCAGGTTGGATTTGCCCGCGCCGGGGGCGGCGACGACGAGCAGGTGCGGGTCGGTGGTGCGGTTGCCGGTGCGCCAGATGACCGGTGGGAGCTGCTGTGTGGTGCCGTCGATGCGGATGGGGGTCAGCCGGTTGGTGCTGGTGGCGTCGGTGATGCCGAGGAGGATCTCGCAGGGTGCGGTGACGTATTGCTGGGCGGGGACGGCGGGCGGGAGCGGGGGCAGTGCGGCGAGGGTGAGTTGGTTGTTCTCGGTGTCCCACGCGTAGAGGTATTCGCGGCTGCGGCCGATCTTGGCCTGGAGGGCGCGTTCGATCCGGGCGCGGGCGCCGGGGTCGTCGTCGGTGAAGTAGGGGCTGTACGTGAGTTCGAGGCGGGTGATCTTGTCGCCGTCGAATTCCCAGTGTTGGAAGGCGTTCTTGTACGGGCCGCCGGGGCGGAAGAGCCGGGCGGGGTCGTGGTCGTCGGCGAGGTAGGGGACGAGGCCGTTGTAGACGGACTGGAGCTTGACTTCGGTGTGGTCGGGTCCGGGGTCGGGGGCGGGGGGTTTCTCCGCGTGGCCGAGCCAGGCGGCGCCGGCCATCACGAGCAGCAGGGCGACGAAGGGCGCGTAGGGAAGGTAGTAGAGGGCGAGCAGGCAGGCGGCGGCCCCGGCGGCGGCGGCTTTGCGCTTGTCGGTCGAGGCGGTCTTCCACCAGCCGCGGGACCAGGCGATCTGCCTGTTGAGGCCGCGGCTGAGGGTGAGGATCGGCGAGAAGGTGTCGCGGGTGTGGTGGTGGATGCGGTGGGCGCGTGAGCGGGTGTTGCCGATGCCGTCCTTGGCACGTTGGGCGATGGTGGCGAGGGATTTGGGGCCGGGGGACATGCGGTCTCCGTGGTGGGTGGGCCGACGCTGGTGGTGGGTAGGCGGGAGGCCCCGGTTCGGGGGGCCGAGCCGGGGCCTACGTGATCGCGCGGGTTGGGGGCGCGGTCAGAATGTGAGGCCGCTCAGGAGGTTGGCGATGCTGTTGCTGCTCGCGGTGATCTGCGGGGCGATGGAGCTTCCGGCCAGGTAGAAGCCGAAGAGCGCGCAGGTGAGGGCGTGTGGAATCCGGAGCCCGTCCTTGCGGAAGAAGATGTAGGCGATGACGCCGAGCAGCAGGACGCCGGAGACGGAAAGGATCATGGTGGGTGCTCCTTCGGGGGCGCATTCAGTACGTGGTGTGGGGGGTGAGGATCCCGGTGCGGGCGAGCCCGTACAGGACGAGGACGGCGGCCGCGAGGCGGCCGGGGGTGGACAGGGCCCAGAGGGCCGCGTGGAGGGCGATGACGAGGGGGAGGGTGGTGAGGGCGTAGACGGTGTGGAAGGTGCGGGCTTGTGGGGTGGCGGCCCGGGTGGCCGGTGTGAGGGTCCGCCGGACGACCGCGGTGAGGGTGGGGAACGTGGGGGCGACCGTGGTGGTCGTCGCGGTGGTGGTCGTGGTGCTCGGTGCGGGGGCGGGGGTGTTGCTGGGCTTGGTGCGCGGGTAGGGCAGCAGTCGCATGTGGGTGGTTCTCCCCGAGGTGCCGGTTGGTCGGGTGACCGTCTGTCGGCCGGTTGATGTGTCGATCTATTACTTAAAGTGCTCTTATCGTCACAAATGGTGCGCTGCTGTCAAAGCATCAAATGGGTGGAATTGCTATCTTTTTCGCGCCGATCCACTCGCATGGGGGACTCGGCGGGATCGCCGGGGGCTCGGCCGGACCGCGTGGGCGGAGGGGCCAGGGGGCCGAGGGTCGCGGCGGGCGATGCGCGGCGACGGGCCCGTCCCGGCGGGGCGCGGGGAGGGTCGATTTCCCGACAATCTCACCCGTTGAGGTGATGGTCGGCGGGGGTACGCGCGGGTGCGACCCCGGGTTCTGGCAGCGTGAGGCCATGGCCATCCTGCTCGTGGTGCACCACACGCCCTCGCCCACGCTCGCCGAGATGCTGGAGGCGACCCTCGCCGGCGCCCGGGATCCCGAGATCGAGGGCGTCGAGATCCGCGTCCGCGCCGCGCTCACCTGCTCGCCGGTCGAGGTCCTGGAGGCGGACGGCTACCTGCTCGGCACGCCCGCGAACCTGGGCTACATGTCCGGGGCTCTGAAACATTTCTTCGACACGGTGTACTACGTCGTGCAGCAGGAGACCGTGCGGCGCCCGTACGGGCTGTACGTGCACGGGGGCAGCGACACCACCGGTGCGGTGCGGTCCGTCGAGTCGGCGGCAACGGGGTTGCAGTGGCGGCGCGTCCGTCCGCCCGTCGACATCGCCGGCCCGCTCACCCGCGACGCCCTGGCGGCCTGTACCGAACTGGGCGCGATCGTCGCGGCGGAGCTGATGGACCAGGCGTGACGGGTGTGCTCGCCGCGACCGGTGTCCGGGTCAGGAGCTGCGGGCCCAGCGTGGGGGGTGGGTGCGGGCGGCGTGCAGGGCGGCGGGGGTGGGGCGTTCCACCGTGTCGGGGACCGCGTCCAGGGGGAGGGCCAGGGCCCTGGCCCAGGTGCGGCGCCAGCTGAGGCGGCGTTGCGTGCGCGCGGTCTCGCGGCGGGCGCGCGCGGTGGCGCGGCGGTCGATCTCGGCGCGGGCGAGGGTTTCGCTGCGGAGCCACAGGGGGCGGGTGTGCAGCAGTTCCTCGACGTAGGCGGTGGTCCATTTGTTGCTGCGCGGGCGCAGGTCCAGGACCAGTTCCAGCGGGAGGCCGAAGAGTTCGGCGACGGCCTCGTCGGCGAGGTGGTCGATGACGGCCTCGGCGGCGCGGCACACGGCCTCGGCGCGGCGTTGCTGGGCGTGCCATTCGCGGTCGAGCCAGCGGGTGACGGCGGCGGTGGCGTGTTCGAGCTCGCGGTCGGCGTGCAGTTCCAGGAGCCAGCGTGGCGGCTCGGTGGCCAGCTGTTGCAGGAGGTCGGCGCTGATGTGCTGGTCGATGGAGGGGACGCGGTGGGCGATGTCCTCGGCGGGGACGCCCAAGGTGGCCCAGACCCGGTGCGGGCGGGCGAGGGCGCGGAGCGCGGCGAGGGCGCGGGGGGTGGCGGCGGTCAGGAGGTCGGCGATCTCGGCCGGCTTGTACCGGCACTGGACGGCGATCTCGGTGATGTCGCGGACGCGCGGGTCGCCCATGAAGCGGCGCAGCCGGGCGGGGGCGGTGCCGTGCAGGTGGGCGAGGGCGCAGGTGAAGGCGATGGCGTCGGCGGGATCGGTGTCGGTGCCGGGGGCCAGGCCGGCCAGGTACAGGCGGGCGTGGTGGGCGCGTTCGCGGTTGTGCGCGCGGGTGGCGGCTGCCTTGGTGGCGGCGAGCGAGCGGGCCACGGTGCGGGCGGCGGCGCGGAGTTCGCGGTCGGCGGTGATGTGCGGGTGCAGGGTGTCGACGTCGGCGGTGCGGTAGTAGCGCACTTCGAGGTCGCGGCCGTAGCGGGAGACGTGCACGCGGTCGACCACCGGCAGGGCGGCGGCCAGGGCGACGCGGCGGAAGCGCTCGCGGCTGATGCCCAGGCGGTGCGCGGCCTCGGTGGTGGTGAGGGGCTCCTCGCGGCGCAGTGCGGTGAGGAACGGTACGGGGTCGGCGGCGGCGCGGGCGACCGCGTCGGCGTCGAAGGTGCCGTCCTGGTGTTGTGCGAGCAGTCCTGTCCGGGCGGCGAGGCGGACTTGCCGGGGAACGAGCCCCAACGCCTTGCCGACACGCGCCGCACCGATGCCTCCTCGGGTCACGACCGGCCCCTTCCGTACGGGTGACACCGAACGGGGCGACCATAGAACGGCTGCGGGCCGCAGGGGAGGGCAAAGTGCGAAATCCGCCCGATCGTGCGGGGAAGGAGTAGGGCAGGTTACGGCAAATGGGGGACGGTGAGTTGATTCGTCGAGATTTGGAAGGTGGCCGAATCGACCTTTCCCGTGATGTGCTCGGGGGGTTACGGGGGGTTACAGGACGAGTTCGAAGCATTCGAGTTCGACGGGGCCGGTGTCGTTGCCGTACGGGGGGATCGGCCGATAGCCCAGAGCCTTGTAGAGGCGATCGCGCCGGTGGCCTTGGTGCGCGCGTGCGGGTGGGTTGACGGGCGAGCGTGATCCGTCCGCGTACCTCTTGGCTTGGCTGTGGTTCCGCGCGTCAGCGCCCACAGACCGGGTCGAGCTCGTGATCGACGAGCGCAGCGAGGAGAGCGGCCGGAGGGCGCTGCCTTTGCTTTTCCCAACCTCGCCGGCCCGGAGCTTGCGGAGGGACGGCGACGTGCGAGCGGAGGGCCACTTTTTCTCGGAGGAGCGTAGCGGGGGAGAGGAAAAGTGGTGCTTCGGGAGCCGGCGGCGAAGCCGCCCAAAAAGAAGCACCGCCGCGCCCACGTCACTGGCCCCCGTCTCGCCGAGCCCGCGTCTCGGGCCGGGTGTCTCGACCACCCCCACGAGCCGAGTCGGCTACGGTCGGCGGCCGTACCACGCCACCAGGCGGTCGATGTCGGGCGCGTCCGGGGCGGTGTCGACCACGGCGGCGAACGGCACCGGCCGGCCGCGGGGTTCGGCCGGGAGCGCGCGGTGCATCGCGGCGAGGGAGGGCGCCAGAACGTGCGGGTCCCATGCCGGGTCCTGGCCGGTCGCGGTGGCCAGGTCCCAGGTGTGCAGCGTGAACTCGGTGCTGTAGGCGACGAGGGCGAGCGCGCCGGGCAGCGTGCCGAACGGCAGGCGGTACTGCCGACCCAGGACCGCCGGGTCCGACCACGCGCCCTCGACCTCGCGTACGGCCTCGTCCCACGCCGCCGCCCACGTGCCGGTGGCGATGTCGGTCGCCCGGTCCGGCAGGCCCAGCGGGTCCTCGCCGCGGCCGATCGCGGCGACCCGGCGCAGGATCGCGACGAGGTGATCGGAGAGGTCGCGCACCGTGTAGTCGGCGCAGGGCGTGGGGTCGTCGAGGCGGTCGGGGTGCACGGCGGCGAGGGTGCGCCCGGCCAGGGCCAGGGCGCCGGCGAAGGCCGGTCGCGGGTCGGGGAGGGCGGCGGTGGCGGCGGCGGTGGTGTTCGCGGTGTCGGTCATGACGCCATCCTGGAACCCAAAGTGGCCATCTCCTGGCCGGTTTTCCGGAGAGAATGATCGGTATGAAGGCCGACCGCCTCGTGGCGACGCTGTTGTTCCTGCAGACGCGCGGACGGGTGACCGCGTTGGAGGTGGCCGCGGAGCTGGAGGTGTCCGAACGCACCGCCCGGCGCGACCTGGAGGCGCTGGCGAGCGCCGGTGTCCCGGTGTACGCGCAGCGCGGGCGCGGCGGTGGCTGGGAGCTGGTCGGCGGTGCCCGGACCGACCTCACCGGGCTCACCGCGGGCGAGATCCGGGCGCTGTTCCTGGTCGCGGGGCCGTCCTCGACCACACCCGAGCTGCGGACGGCGCTGCGCAAGCTGGTGCGGGCGCTGCCGGCGACGTTGCGCTCCGGCGCGGAGGCCGCGGCCAACGCCGGCGTCACCGACGAGACCACGTGGTCGCGGTCGTCCGACGCGGACGCTACGCCGTACCTGGACCCGCTCCAGCGCGCGGTGGTGGACGGTCGGCGGATCCGGCTCGGGTACGCGGGGCCGGGCCGGCCGGCCGGTGAGCGGACGGTCGACCCGCTGGGCCTGGCGGCCAAGGCGGGCGTGCGCTATCTGGTCGCGGGCACCCCGCGGGGGCTGCGGACCTTCCGGGTGGACCGGGTCACCTCGGTGCGGCCCACGGGCGAACCGGTCGAGCGGCCGGAGGACTTCGACCTGCCGACCGTGTGGCGCTCGTTGGCCGCGCGGCTGGAGGACCGGATGCTCGCGGCCACGGTGCGGGCGCGGGCCGTCCCGGAGGCCGAGGTGATCCTGCACCGGCTCCTGGGCGCGCGCCTGCGGATCCTGGGCACGCGGGCCGACGGGTGGATCGAGTTCGAGGTCGACGGCCCCTCGCTGCGCGCACTGGCCGCGCAACTGGCCGGACTGGGCGCACAGGTGGAACTCCTGGAACCACCCGAGGCCCGCACGCGATTGGCCCGCCTCGCGGTCGAACTCGCCACGATCTACGGACCGCCGGGTCCGGACCCCGATCCGGACCCGGACCCGAGTGCGGAAGCGGGGCCGGACCCGGATGCGAGGCCGAGCGCCGACGCCGAGGCGACGACGCGGCGTTAGCTGCTGGGGTCGCGCGGTCGCGGGGCTACGGGGCCGCAGGGCCGTGGGATCGGAGGAACGCAGGCGGAGCTTTCGTCTCGGTCGCAGGGGGGTGGCCGTCGTCGTGTCGGACCCGTCCGTCATGCTGCGAGCGGCCGTCGGCTGCGATCGGCCATGTCCGCCGCAGGGTGGTGGGCGAACGGCTCGGTCTCCGTGTTCGGAGGCCGGGCCGTCCCACGCCCGGTTCGGCGGCTTCGCCGTGGCGGGCCGCGCCCTGCCCCGTACCCCGCCGGCGCCGGGCCGGGCGCGCGCTCAGCGGAAGATGGGGGCGTGGTCGGTGGCCCACTGCCGGAACGTGCGGGGCGGGATGCCGGTGAGGTCCTGCACCGTGGTGGTGATCGGCGGCGGCGGGGGCTGCGTCTCGGCGGTGGCCAGCAACGCGTCCACCAGCTCGGGCGGGCGGCCGTCGGCGAGCAGTTGCGCCCGGGCGGCCTGCGCGGTGACCTGTTCGAAGCGCAGCGGCCGGCCGATCGCCGCCCCGATCGCGTGGACCTGATCGGCCCTGCTCAACACCTCCGGGCCGGTCAGGACGTACGTGGCCCCCGCGTGCCCGTCCTCGGTCGACACGCGCACCGCCGCCGCCGCGACATCGCGCTCGTGGACCACCGGCTTCGCCGGCATCAGGGGCCCGCGCACGACGCCGGTGGCGCGGATCTGGCCGGCCCACCCCAGCGCGTTGCTCGCGAGCGTGCTCGCCCGCAGGACGGTCCACTCCAGGCCGGACTTCGCGATCGACCGCTCCATGTCGGCGTGGAATCGGTTGATCGGATCGGCCTGCCGCTCGGCGCCGTCGTCCACGCCGGCCGACGAGAGGTAGACGACGCGGCGGGCGTGCGCCGCGATCGCGTCCAGCACGGGGGGCGCACCGGCCGCGGTGATGAACGGCCAGACCAGGAACACCGATTCGACCCCCGTCAGCGCCGCCCGAAGGCCGTCGGGCTCGGCCAGGTCCCCGCGCACGACCTCGACCTCCGCCGGCAGTACGGCCGAGGCCGCCGCGGGATCGCGCGCCAGGGCCCGTACGGCGACACCCGCCGCCAGGAGTCGGTCGACGACCTGTCGACCGGCGTTCCCGGTCGCTCCGGTAACCAGAATCATGAGCCATCCCCAAGGGTGTGTGGATCCGCCGCGGTCGTCACGATCCTGCAACCTCAACCGCCCTTGAGGTCAACCGGGCGGCGCCGGCGCCGGCGCCGCCGTTCCGTCCCGTGCCGCCCGACCGGCCGCGATACTGGCCGCCATGACGACGCACACCGACGGCACCGCCCCGACCCGCCCGGACGCCGGCCCCGTGCCGTTCTCGCGGGTCAAGATCCGCGTCGGCGCGTTGGTGTTCTGCGGTGCCGAGGTCGCCCTGATCCGCCGAGACCGCCCCGACTCCGTGCATTACACGCCGCCCGGCGGCAACGTCGAAGCCGGCGAGGACCTCCTGGTCGCGCTGCGCCGCGAACTGTCCGAGGAACTCGCCCTGGACCCCGCCGAGGCGAGCGACCCGGAACTCGTGTGGGTGGTCGACCAGATGGTGTCCCGCCCCGGGCCCACCCCGCCGCCGCGCAAGCTGCACCTGATCTACCGACTGCACGTCGGCGAGGCCGTCCGGGCCGGCCTCGCCACCGAGGAGCACGACGCACTGCCCGGCGGCGGCCACGAGATCGGCGTCGTCGAGTGGGTCGACCACCGCGCCGCCGCCGGGCTGCCGATCTTCCCCCCGATCGGCCCGGCCCTCGCCGCCCTCACCGGCCCCCGCGGCCCGGTCGCCCACGCCGGCCTGCCCTCGGTCACCGACGCCGACTACACCTGGGTCTAGGGCGTGTCTTCGGCCAAGGCTGTGGCGACGGCCCCGCGGGTCACTCCGCGAGCTTGGCCAGGAACGCCGACAGGTTGGTCCGAGTGCGTTCGATCTGCTCGTCCAGGGTCAGGGTCTCCTCGAAGCGGCTGCCGGGGGCCGGGGACTTGCGGCCGCGAACGTACAGGGAGCACGCGAGGTCGGTGCACATGTACACGCCGACCGAGTTGCCCTCGCGGCCGGCCTTGCCGGTCTTGCGGGCGGTCATCAGCGAGACGCCGCTGCCCGGGTGGGTGGTCAGGCACAGCGAGCACATGCTGCGGTGCAGGTAGCCCCGGCGCTGGGCGGGGAAGCGCAGCGTGATGCCGATGAGGGCGCCGTCGTGCTCGGTGACCAGATACGTGCGATCCGGCGCGCCGGGGTCGCGCCAGCCCAGGAAGTCCAGATCCTCCCAAGGGCTTTCGGCCAGGTCGCGGGGCACGGGCAGGCGCTGGGCCTCGCCCTTGGAGCAGTTGACGAACGACGAACGGATGTCCGATTCGGTGAGGGGGTTCATGGTCGGGAAACTAACAGCGCCTGTGTATCTTGGGCAAAGTAATTTAGGCAAATACCTAGAAGGTCTAGGAAGTGCTTCGGGGAGGTGACGGCGCGTGGCCCGGATGGGACTGACGGCCGAACGCGTGGTCGAGGCGGCCGCCGATCTCGCGGACGAGATCGGATTCGACAACGTCACGTTGTCGGCGCTCGCTCGCGGCTTCGGCGTCAAGGACGCGAGCCTGTACTCGCACGTCAAGAACCTCCAGGACCTGCGGGAACGGGTCGCCCTGCTGGCCGGGAGCGAACTCACCGACCGCACCGGCGCCGCGCTCGCGGGCCGGGCCGGCAAGGACGCCCTGGTCGCGTTCGCCGACGCGTACCGCAAGTTCGCGCACGAACGCCCCGGTCGCTACGCGGCCACCCAGATCCGGCTGGACCAGGCCCTCGCCGCCTCGTCGCCGGCGTTCCTGCGCAACGCCGAGAACTGCTACGCGATGCTGCGCGCGTACGGGCTGGCCGAGCCGGACCTGACCGACGCCGTACGGCTGCTGCGCAGCACCTTCCACGGCTTCGTCAGCCTGGAGGCCGCCGGCGGGTTCGGCGCCGCCCGCCTGCCGCGGGAGTCGTGGGATCGCGTGGTCGAGGCCCTGCACTCGGCGCTGGAGCACTGGCCGTCGCCGTCCTGAGTCGAGCCGCGCCGTCAGAGGTGCACGCGGGGGACCCACCCCGGCGCGCCACGCTCACCCCGGCACCGGCGCCTCGATCGTGATCTCGCGGGTCGCGGCGCCCGGCGCGGTGAAGGCCAACAGGCGGGTGCCCTCGTCCACGAGGTCCTCCTCCTCGGCGCCGGTCAGCGCGCGGAAGGGGCGGATCCGCAGCGTCGCGCCCTCGCGCGTGGAGCGGATCCGCCAGGTCGCCGCGACGAATCCGTCGATCAGGACCGAGCTCGGCTGCTCCGGGCTGCCGGTGAAGAAGTCCTGCGCGGTGTAGTCCACGCGGTTCGCGTCGACCACCCGGCCGCGGTCGACGTGCGAGAGCAGCAGGTTGTCGAAGTCGTACAGAAAGCGCGCCGGCGCCGGGGTGTCCGGGGCGGGGCGCGGGGCGTCCGGCAGGTCGAACAGTTCGCGGCCCGTCGCGTCCCGGAAGACCATCAGCCGCGGCCGGAGCCCGTCCAGGACCTCGGCCAGCCGGGTCAGCCCGCACCACTTCTGCACGTCGCGCACCGTGGCCGGGCCGAACGCGGCCAGATAGCGCAGCACCAGGTCCGCCGCCTCGGCCGCGGGATCCACCGGGCGGCCGAGCCAGTTCTCCACCGACGTGTGCGCCACCGGCCCGCTCGTACCCCACAGCCCGCGCGGCGGCACCTGCACCAACGGCACGTACGCGCGCACCGCCTGGGCCAGCGCGGCCGGATCGCGATCGGGCCACCGCTCGGCCAGGCCCCGACCCAACGCGCTGAACGTCAACGGCCCCTCGGCCGGCAGCTCCCGTCCCATGGCGGCCACCGCGGCGAGGTCGACGTCGCCCCACGCGCGCTTGAACGCGCTCGTGGTGCTGCGCTCGATCACCGGATCCACCAGCGGCCGCAACCACAGGCAGTCGTCGGCCGTCACCAGGTGGATGGTCGAGCGCATCAACGCCATCCGCGCCAGGCCGCCGTCGCGCAGCAGCCCCGACGTGTCCTGCGGCGTGTAGTCCGCCAGCCGGCTCCACAGGCCCGTGTACCACGTGTGCGGGGTCTGCGCCTGGAGCCCGACCAGGTGGTGCACGGCCTGAGCGGCCGTCAGGTCCGAGCGGCGCAGCAGCAGTTGCCGGTCCAGGGTGGCGCGGTTGAGAGCGCGGATGTCGAGCAGCGGGGCCATGGGGATCCTTCGCGCGGTGCGGGCTTCCATGGTGGCGACGATAGGCACGAATGCGGCCGGCTTCCGGCCGCAATGCGGCGCGGATCGAACGGTTAACGGGTTCCGCCGGATCCGCACGACGCATGGGCGGCGCCGAATAAATGCCCGGTCGTAGCGATGGGCGTCCGGTTATAGTCGGTCACATGTCTACGCCTCGAATCTCCTAGCTCGGACACACGCCTTCACGTCACCCGTGTGTCCTTGAGCTGTTTCGGAGCGTATTCCCTTGATCACCGTTCGCGGTGTCGACGTTCGCGTCGGCGCCCGCCTCCTGCTGTCCGACGTCTCCTTCCACATCGCCCCCGGCGACCGGATCGGCCTGGTCGGCCGCAACGGCGCGGGCAAGACCACCTTGTTGAACACCCTCGCCGGCGTGCACCGGCCGGCCGCCGGGACTATCGCGCGCACCGGCTCGCTCGGCTACCTGGCGCAGGACTCGCGCGCCGCCGACCCCGCCGGCACCGTCACCGACCGGATCCTGTCCGCGCGCGGCCTCGACGGCGCGGTCGGCGCGCTGCGGGCCGCCGAGGCCGCGATGGCAGGCGCCGCGGATCCGGCCGGGCAACAGCGCGCGATGGCCGCGTACTCCCGGGCGGAGGCCGAGTTCCAGGTCCTGGGCGGATACGCCGCCGAGGCCGAGGCGGCCCGGGTCGCCGCCGGCGTCGGGCTGCCGGACCGGGTCCTGGACCAGCCGGTCGGCGCGTTGTCCGGCGGGCAGCGGCGCCGGGTCGAGTTGGCCCGGATCCTGTTCGCCGAGCACGGCACGCTGCTGCTGGACGAGCCCACGAACCACCTGGACGCCGACTCGATCGGGTGGCTGCGCACCTTCCTGGCCGCGCACCGGGGCGGCCTGGTGGTGATCAGCCACGACACGGGGCTGTTGGCCGACATCGTCAACCGGGTCTTCCGGCTCGACCCGCACCGCGCCGGCATCGACGTGCACAACACCGGCTGGTCCGCCTACCTGGCCCAACGCGACGCGGACGAGCGGCGGCGCACCCGCGAACGGGCCAACGCCGAACGCAAGGCCGCCGCGCTGCGCACCCAGGCGGACCGGATGCGCTCGCACGTCGCGACCGCCGTCGCGGCCAAGAACATGGCCCGCCGAGCCGACCGGATGCTCGCCGACCTGGAACCGGTCCGCCGCGCCGACCGGGTCGCCCGGATCCGGCTCCCCGAGCCCGCCCCGTGCGGACGCACGCCGCTCGGCGCGATCAGCCTGGTCAAGACGTACGGCGAGCACCGCGTGCTGACCGGGGTGGACCTGGCCGTCGACCGCGGCAGCCGGCTCGTGGTGCTCGGCCGCAACGGCGCGGGCAAGACCACGCTGCTGCGGATCCTGGCCGGGCGCGAACGCCCCGACGCGGGCCGGGTGGTGCCCGGCCACGGGCTGCGGGTGGGCTATTTCGCCCAGGAGCACGACACGCTCGACCCGCGGCGCACGGTCCGGGAGAACCTGGCCTGTGCCGCGCCGCACCTGAGCGACGGCGAGGCCCGGCGGGTGCTGGGCGCGTTCCTGTTCACCGGGGACGACGCCGACAAGCCCGCCCGGGTGCTCTCCGGTGGCGAGAAGACCCGGCTCGCGCTCGCGGGCCTGGTCCACTCGGGCGCCAACGTGCTGCTCCTGGACGAGCCGACCAACAACCTCGATCCGGCCTCGCGCGCCGAGGTGCTCGCGGCGGTGGGCACCTATCCGGGCGCGATCGTGATGGTCACCCACGACGAGGGCGCGATCCGGGCGCTGCGCCCGGACCGTGTCCTGCTGTTGCCGGAGGGCGCCGAGGACCTGTGGGACCCGGACTACCTGGACCTCTTCGAAGGTGCGTGACATGCCGGGATCGCGGCCGACGGGAACGATCATGGTGCGCACGGGCGGTACGCCCGGGTGGTTCCGGACCGGATTCGCTGGAGGCGTGTCGTGACGAAGTACGTGGCGCTGTTGCGCGGTATCAACGTGGGCGGGCATCGCAAGGTCCCGATGGCGGATCTGCGGCGCACGCTGACGGAACTCGGGTACACGGAGGTCCGCACGCTGCTGCAGAGCGGCAACGCCGTGTTCGAGGCGGCCGAGCAACCGACCGCCGACCTGGTGGCGGCGATCGAGCCGCAGCTGCTGGCCGAGTTCGGGTTCGCGGTGGACGTCATGGTGCGCAGCGCCGACGAGTTGCGGGCGGTGGCCGCGGCCAATCCGCTGGAGGTGCGCGATCCGGCGAAGCTCGCGGTGGCGTTTCTGGCCGAGGCGCCCGATCCCGACGTGTCGGCCGGGCTCGACCCCAAGAGCTACGCGCCGGACGAACTGCGCACGGGGGAGCGGGAGTTGTACATGTACTGCCCCGACGGGCTCGGCAAGGCGCGGGTGACTCCGATCCTGATGCGCCGGCTGGGCGGCGCGGCGACCGTGCGCAACTGGAACACGGTGACCAAGTTGCTCGCGATGGTCGAGTAGCCGTCGAGGGGGGCCAACCGGCCCACCGGGGTGGGTCCAGACCCATTGCACAGATTTTTGTGCACAGATTATTGTGCATACATGACGCCGTCCGAACGCCGTGATGTCAGCACCTTCGAGGCGCTGAAAGCTCTCGCGCACCCGCGCCGACAGCGGATCCTGCGGCAACTGGCGGCGGGCGGGCCCGCGACGTCCGCGTCGCTGGCCCGCGCGCTCGGCCTGAACACCGGCGCGACCAGCTACCACCTGCGCGAGCTGGCCCGGCACGGGTTCGTCGAGGACTCGACGGTCCCCGACGCGCACGGCCGCGAGCGCTGGTGGCGGGTCGTGCGGCAGGACCTGCGATTCCCGCCCCGCAGCCAACAGAGCGAGGAGGTCCGGCCGGTCGTCGACGAGATGAACCGGCTGGCCTTCGCGGCCGACCTGGAGGCGTACACGCGCTCGCAGGCGCAGAGCGGCACCGAGGACGACACGGGGATGGACATGCCCTACTCGCGCGGGAGCATCCACGTCACGCCGACGGAACTGGCCCGCTTCTTCGAGGAGTACATCGCGCTGGTCAACCGGTACAAGCGCGACGGAGCGCTGCCGGCCGGGGCCCGCGAGGTACAGACCCGCTTCATCGCCTTCCCGACCCCGCACGCCGAGGGCGCGGACACCGCCCCCGACGACGCGACCCCGTGACCGCCGGAAACACCCGAACCAACCTCCCCACCAGACAAGGCATCGCACCATGACCACGCACGACCGCATACCCGACGCCGTATCGCTGGCCGGAGTCGAACGGATCCACGGCAAGGGATCCACCGCCGTCACGGCCCTGCGCGAGATCACCGTCGCGATCCCGCGCGGCAGCTTCACGGCCGTGATGGGCCCCTCGGGTTCCGGCAAGAGCACGTTCCTGCAATGCGCGGCCGGCCTGGACAGCCCGACCGCCGGGACCGTGCGCCTGGGCGAGACGATGCTGACCGGCCTGAACGAGACCCAGCTGACCGAACTGCGGCGCGAGCGGGTCGGCTTCGTGTTCCAGGCGTTCAACCTGATGCCCTCGCTGACCGTCCTGGAGAACATCACGCTGCCGCTGCGGCTGGCCCGAAGGCGCCCGGACGGGGCGTGGGTCGAGGAGATCGTCCGGCGGGTGGGCCTGACCGGCCGCACCGGGCACCGGCCGGCCGAGCTCTCCGGCGGGCAGCAGCAGCGGGTGGCGATCGCCCGCGCGCTGGTGACCCGACCCGAGGTGGTGTTCGCCGACGAGCCCACCGGCGCGCTGGACACCGTCACCGCCAAGGAGGTGCTCGCGCTGCTGCGCGACACCGTGGACTCGATGGGCCAGACGGTGGTCATGGTCACCCACGACCCGGTCGCCGCGTCCTACGCGGACGAGGTGCTCTTCCTCGCCGACGGCCGGATCACCGACACGCTGACCGGGGCCGGCGCCGATCGGATCGCGGACCGGATGACCCACCTGGGGGCGTGGGCCTGATGTTCTTCCTCGCTCTTCGCACCCTCCGCGCCCGCAAGGGCGGCTTCGTGGGCGCGTTCGTCGCGCTGGTGTGCGCGGCCGCGCTGGTGACCGCGTGCGGCGCGCTGTTGGAGACCGGCCTGCGCGGCGAGATCCGGATCGAACGCTACGCGGGCACCGACACGGTCGTCACCGCCGACCAGAACCTGCACTGGACCAAGCACAAGAAGGGCAAGACCAAGGTCAAGTCCAAGCCGCTGACCGAGCGGGCCTGGCTGGACCAGGCCGCCGTCGAGCGGTTGCGCGCGATCCCGGGCGTGGCCGCCGCGGTGCCCGAACTCACCTTCCCCGCACACGTGCTCACCGCCGGCGGCCACGCGCTGGAGAGCGGCGGCAACGCGTGGGGACACGCGTGGGAGTCGGCCGAGCTCACCCCGTTCACGCTGCGCGCGGGCCGGGCCCCGACGGCGCCGGACGAGATCGTGCTCGACGCCGATCTCGCCCGCCGCGCCCGGGTCGAGGTCGGCGGCACGGTCACCGTGCAGTCCACCCAGGCCCCCGGCAGCTACCGCGTGGTCGGCGTCGCGGCGCCGCACGGTCGGGACGGACTGGCCCGGCAGGCCACGGTGTTCTTCGCCGGCGGCGAGGCCCGCCGACTGGCCGGCCACCCCGGGCAGGTCGCCGCGGTGGGTCTGCGGACCGCGCCCGGCGCCGACACCGCCGCCGTGCGCACGGCGGCCCGCGCGGCGCTGGCGGGCACCGGCGCGCAGGTGCGCACCGGCACCGATCGCGGCCCGGCCGAGTTCCCGGCCGCGGCCAAGGCCCGGGTCGGCCTGATCAGCCTGGGCGGCGCGCTCGGCGGAACGTCCCTGCTGATCGCGATCCTGGTCGTGGTCGGCACCTTCGCGCTGTCGATCCAGCAGCGCCGGCGCGAGATCGCCCTGCTGCGCGCGATCGGCGCCACCCCTCGGCAGGTGCGCCGGATGGTGGGGCGCGAGGCGCTGGTGGTGGGTCTGCTCGCGGGCGCGCTCGGGGCGTTCGCGGGCCTGGGCCTGGCCCGGTGGCTGCACGGGCGGTTCGTCTCGTTCGGCGCGCTGCCCGACACCCTGGCCCTGAAGCTGACCCCCATCCCGATGATCGGCGCGGCGCTGCTGACCCTGCTCGCGGCCTGGGCGGCGGCGCGGGTGTCGGTGCGCCGGGCCGCGCGGGTGCGGCCGAGCGAGGCGATGGCCGAATCGGTGATCGAGCGATCCCGCCTGGGCCTGGGCCGGACCATCGCCGGCGTGATCGCGCTCGCGGGCTACGTCGTGCTGCTGCTGGTGCTGCGCACCCTCGACACCGAACCCAAGTCGACGCCGGTCACGTTCGTGACCGTGGTGCTCGCCGCGGTCGCGATCGCACTCCTCGGGCCGGTCCTGGCCCGGGCCGGAACCGCGGTCCTGGGCGCGGTCGTCGGGCGGCTGTCGCCGGTCAGCGGATTCCTGGCCGCGCGCAACGCCCGGGCCGCCGCGGAGCGGGTGGCCGCCGTGGTCACCCCGCTGAGCCTGGCCGTCGCGATGGCGTCGACGATCCTGTTCACCCAGTCGACCACCAGCCACGCCGCGCAGAACCAGGCGGCGGACGGCACCCTGGCCTCCTACACGCTCGCGGCCGGCGACCCCGGCGTTCCGGGCGCGGCGGCGCAGGCGGCGCGCGCGGTGCCCGGCGTCGAGGTGGTCACCGAGGTGGTGCACACGATGGTGCGCGCAGGGAAGGACAAGTTCGCCGCGCAGGGTGTCACCCCGCAGGGGCTCGACCGTTCGCTCGACCTGCGCACCTCGGCCGGCTCGTTGGCCGGGATGACCGACGGCACGGTCGCGGTCAGCGACCTGGCCGCCAAGACCAAGGGGGTCGGGGTCGGTGACGAGCTCAAGGTCACCATGGGCGACGGCGTGGTGGTCCCGCTGCGGGTGGTCGCGGTGTACGAACGCGGCCTGGGCTTCGGCGACCTGACGCTGCCGCACGCGGTGGCGGCGGCGCACGTGGACCGGCCCTCGGCCGACGCGGTGCTGATCTCCGGCACCCCCGCCCTCGACCGTGCGGCGCTGCGGAAGGCGCTGGGCGGCTTCCCCGGGGTGCGGGTGCTCGACCGCGGCGAGGTCGAGCAGGCCCGCAAGGAGCGGGCCGGCACCCAGGCGCAGGTCAACTACGTCGGAATGGGCCTGATCATCGCGTTCACCGGGATCGCGGTGGTCAACACGCTGGTGATGGCGACCTCCGCGCGGCGCCGCGAGTTCGCGCTGCTGCAACTGGTGGGCACCACCCGCCGGCAGGTGATGCGGATGCTGCGCTGGGAGACCGGGGCCGTGGTGCTGCTCGCGACCGGCCTGGGCACGGCGGTGGCGTTCGCGACGCTGACCGCGTACAGCGTGGGCATGACCGGCAGCGCGGCGCCGTACGCCCCGCCGCTGACGTACGCGGCGGTCGTGCTCACCGCGGCGGCGCTCGCGCTGGTGTCGACCGTGCTGCCGGCGCGGCTCGCACTGCGCGGCAACCCGGCCGACACGATGGGGTTGCGGGACTGACCCGACGCACGACGACGTGTGGTGCTCGGCAGCGGGGCCGCCGAGCACCACACGTCGTTGTGGTCGTGGTTGTAAGGGGAACGAAGAACTCCCGTCGTCGTCGGACCCGCCGGCCCTAGACCGTCGCCGGCGGCCGGGCGAACTCGCCCACCGCCGCGTCGGCGGAGGCGAGCAGCTCCGTGTCGTGCGCGCCGGTGGCGACCGTGTCGTACACCAGGTGCAGCCGGGCGTCCTCGATGCCGCTGAACCGCGAGATGCCCACGGTCAGCTGCTGCTCGATCAGGTCGGCCCAGCCGCCGGCCGCGAAGTGCGCCCGCGAGTAGCCGGCCAGCCCCACCCACAACATCCGCTTGCCGGCCAGCCGCGGACGGCTGCGGCCGTACGCGAAGCCGTAGTTCCAGACCCGGTCCACCCAGCCCTTGAGCAGCGCGGGCAGCCCGAACCACCACACCGGGAAGACCACCACGATCGTGTCGGCGGCCTCGATCCGCGCCATGTGCGCGCGCACCTGCGGGCTGTAGACCTTGTCCCGGTCGGACCAGTCCGGTTCGTCCTCGGTGGTCATGCGCGGGTCGAAGCCTTCGACGCCCAGGTCGAGCAGGTCGACGGTGTGGCCCTCGGCCACCAGGCGTTCGCGGGTGCGGTCGGCGATCCGCGCGGTCAGCGAGTCGCCGCGGGGGTGGGCGAGCACGACGAGGGCGTGCGGGGCGCGGGTGGTCATGGTCGTTGCCTTCCTCAGGGATGGGTGGGTGGGGGAGTGGGATCAGGCGCCGAGGCGGACGAGCATCTTGCCGGTGTTGGCGCCGGCCAACACGCCCAGGAAGGCGGCGGGAGCCTGCTCGATGCCCTCGAACACGGTCTCCTCGGTGCGCAGCGAGCCGTCCGAGAGCCAGCCGATCGCCCGCCCGATGAACTCCGGGAACTGCGCGAAGTGGTCGTTGATCAGCATGCCGCGCAGGTTCAGCCGCTTGGTGTACGCCTGGAACAGGTTGCTCGGGCCGGGCACCGGCTCGGTCGCGTTGTAGCCGCTGATCGCGCCGACCAGCGCGAACCGGGCGCCGACCTTGGCGTGCGCGATCGCCGCCTCCAGGTGGTCGCCGCCGACGTGGTCCACGTAGACGTCGATGCCCTCGGGCGCGGCCTTGGCGAGCTGGTCGCCGATCGCGCCGGCGCGATAGTCCAGGGCGATGTCGTAGCCGAAATCGGTGACCAGGCGCTCGGCCTTGGCCGGTCCGCCGGCCGAGCCGATCACCGTGGTCGCGCCCAGCTTGCGGGCGATCTGGCCGGCCACGCTGCCCACCGCGCCGGCGGCGCCGGAGATGAACACCGTGTCGCCCTCGCGCACCGGGGCCACCTCGGTCAGCGCGGCGTACGCGGTCAGGCCGGTGGTGCCGAGCACGCCCAGGTAGGACTGGGCGGGGACGGCGGAGGTGTCGAGCACGATCGCGGTCGCGGCGTCGATCACCGCGTACTCGCGCCAGCCGGCGAAGTGCGACACGGTCGCGCCGACCGGGACGCCGTCGGCGCGGGAGGCGATCACCTCGCCGACCGCGCTGCCGTCCAGGACCGCGCCGAGCTCGAACGGCGGGATGTACGACTCGGCGTCGTCCATGCGACCCCGCATGTAGGGGTCGACCGACATCCAGGTGTTGCGGACCAGGACCTGGCCCTCGCCCAGTGCCGGGACCGCGGCGGTGACGAGCTCGAAGTCCTCGGCGGTGGGAGCGCCGACGGGGCGCGAGGCGAGCCGGATCTCGCGGCCGGTGGTGACGGTGGCGGAGGTGCCGGCGGCGGGGGTGGTGGTGACGGACATGGTGTGGACTCCCGGTCTGGTGTGTCTGGTTCGGGCCGTCCCGAACTCGTTGACAGCACTGTGCCGCCGGCCGCGCACGGTCTGCTGGGGGTCCGCGCACGGTCGCCGACGGGCGACCGTCAGGACGCGGCTGACCTGCGCTAACGTGGCGCCATGCGCTTCGGGGTGTTGGGTCCGCTGGCCGTGTGGAGCACCGACGGAAAGCCGGTTCGGGTCCCCGAGTCGAAGGTGCGCGCGCTGTTGGCGGACCTGCTGGTGCATCGGGACGGTCCGGTCTCGGCCGACCTGCTGGTCGAGGACCTGTGGGGCGCGGACCCGCCGGGCAATCCGGCGAACACGTTGCAGACCAAGGTCTCCCAGCTGCGCCGCGCGCTGGAGGCGGGCGAGCCCGGCGGGCGCGAGCTGGTCGCCTACCGCCCACCCGGCTACGAGCTGCGGATCGCGGCCGACGCGGTGGACGCGGACCGCTTCGTCGCGCTGACCGCGCGGGCCCGGGCCGACACCGATCCGCGCGCCCGGGCGGGGCTGCTCGCGGACGCGCTCGCGCTGTGGCGCGGGCCGGCGTTCGCGGACTTCCGGGACGAGGAGTTCACCCGCGCCGCGATCACCCGGCTGGACGAGCAGCGGCTGACCGCCTTGGAGGACCACGCCGAGGCGCGCCTGGAGCTGGGCGAACACACGCTCCTCGCCGACGAGTTGGGCGAGCAGGTCGGGCTGCACCCGCTGCGCGAGCGGCTGCGGGCGGCGCACCTGCGCGCGCTGTACCGCTCGGGGCGCCAGCAGGAGGCCCTGGCCGGATACGGCGAGCTGCGCGAACGGCTGGCGGACGAGCTGGGCCTGGACCCGGGCCCCGAACTGGCCGCGCTGCACCAGGCGATCCTGGAGCAGGACCCGGGTCTGGCCGCGGTCGCCGCGCCGGCCACCTCCGCGGCGCGCCCGCGCACCAACCTGCCCGCCGCGCTGACCGACCTGGTCGGGCGCGAGGACGCCGTCGCCGAGGTGGGCGCGCTGGTGCGGACGGCCCGCCTGGTCACCTTGACCGGGCCCGGCGGGGTCGGCAAGACCCGGCTCGCGCTGGAGTGCGCCGCGCGGGCGGCACAGGAGGAGCCGGCCGAGTTCCCGGACGGGGTGTGGCTGGTCGAGCTGGCCGGGCAGCGCGATCCCGGCGAGGCGGAGTTGGCCGACGCGATCGCGGCGGCGCTGGGGATCCGCGACGAGGTCGCGACGGGGGCCGCGTATCGGGCGCCCGAGTCGCGGGCCCGGCTCGCCGACGCGTTGCGCGCGCGCCGGCTGCTGCTGGTCCTGGACAACTGCGAGCACGTGATCGAACCGGTCGCGGTGCTCGCCGATCTGCTCCTTCGGGCCGCGCCCGGGCTGCGGATCCTGGCCACCAGTCAGGAGCCGCTGGCGGTGGGCGGCGAGGCGCTGCACGTGGTGCGGCCACTGGGGGTGCCCGATCCGGCCGCCGATCCGGCGGCGCTCGCGGAGTCCACCGCGGTGCGGCTGTTCGTCGCGCGGGCCGCGGCGGCGGCGCCCGGGTTCGGGCTCGACGCGCACAACGCGGACGCGGTCGCGGCGATCTGCCGGCGACTCGACGGGATCCCGCTGGCCCTGGAGCTGGCCGCGACCCGGGTGCGTGGGCTCGGCGTCCACGGGTTGGCGGCCCGACTGGACGACCGCTTCCGGGTGCTCGGCGTCGGCCGGCGCGGGGTACCGGCCCGGCAGCAGACGTTGCGCGCGATGATCGACTGGAGTTGGGAACTGCTCGGCGCGTCCGAGCGGATCGTGCTGCGCCGGTTGGCGATCCACGTCGACGGGTGTGCCCCGGCGGCGGCCGAGGCGGTCTGCGCGGACGCGGACCTGCCCGGCGCGGACGTGCTCGACCTGGTGGGTCGGCTGGTGGACCGGTCGTTGGTGGTCGCGGTGGAGGGGCCGGAGGGGCCGCGGTATCGACTCCTCGAGTCGGTGGCCGCGTATTGCGTGGAACACCTGCACGCGGCGGGCGAGTTCGAGCGCGTCCAGGCTCGGCACGACACGTATCTGGCCGACTTCGTCGAGCTGGCGGGGCCGCACCTGTACGGGGCGGACCAGCGCGTGTGGCTCGCGCGCCTGGACGCGGAGAGCGCGAACCTGCGCGGCGCGCTCGACGGCGCGGTGCGGCGCGGGGACGCCGAACTCGCGGTGCGGTTGGCCGGCGGCGCGGCCTGGTACCGGTTCCTGCGCGGGCGCTATCGCGAGGCGTACCGGGCGCTGACCGCCGCGCTGGCCGTCGAGGGCGGGGGTGGCGGATCGGCGCGTGCGGGGGCGGGCGCGTGGCGGGCCGGGTTCGCGATGCTGATCGGCGACGGCAGCGATCTGGTGCGGCACAGCAGGGACGCGTTGAAGGCGTACGACGAGATCACGGCCGGCCGGGCCCGCGCGCAGTGGTTCCTGGGCCTGGCGCACCTGCACGTGGGGGACGCGGGCACCGGCGGCGAGCTGATCGACCGGGCGCTGGCGGGCTTCAGGGAGGCGGACGACGCGTGGGGGATCGCGGCGGCGTTGAGCAGCCGGGCCAAGCACGCGATGTTCCGCGGCGACCTGGGCACGGCGGCCGAGGCGGCGGCGGACAGCGCGGCGCGGTTCGGCGTGTTGGGCGAGCGGTGGGGGCGGGTGCAGGCGTCGGACATGCTCGCGTATGTGGCCGAGGTGTCGGGGGAGTACGACCGGGCCGCGGCGCTGCATCGCGAAGGGCTGCGCGGGGCCGAGGAGCTGGGTCTGTGGACCGACGTGTCGTATCGGCTGTCCGGGCTCGGGCGGATCGCGCTGCTGCGCGGCGACTTCGAGCAGGCCCGGGAGTTCCACGAGCGGGGGCGGCGGCTCGCGGTCGAGCAGTCGGACCGGTTCGCCGAGGAGTTCGCCGAGGTCGGTTTGGGTCTGGGGGCCCGGCGGCAGGGCGACCTGGACCGGGCGGAAGGGCATCTGCGCAACGCGCTGGAGTGGAATCGGCGGCTGCACGAGGACTACGGCGTGCCGTTCTACGGGGTGACGTTGTTGCTGGCCGAACTCGGCTTCGTGGCCGAACTGCGCGGTGACGCGGTTGCGGCGCGGGCGCTGCACGAGGAGGGCCTGACGGCGGCGCGGGCCACCGCGGACCCGCGTGCGGTCGCGCTTGCGCTCGAGGGGTTGGCCGGGGCCGAGTCGATCGCGGCGGACGGGGGTGTGCGGGCGGCGCGACTGTTGGGCCGTGCGGAGGTCCTGCGGACGGCGGTCGGGGCGCCGTTGCCTTCGGCGGAACGGGGTGACGTGGACCGGATCGAGGCGGCGGCACGCAGGGTGCTGGGCGACGCGGCATTCGCGGCAGAACACGCAAGGGGCGCAGCAGACCCACTCGCCCCGTAACCCGGCCTCAAGCGCGGGCCGGGCTGGGTGGCCTCAAGCGCCGGCCGGGCTACGGGAGCCGGCCTTTGGCCAGGTGGGCTCAACTGCCGGCCCGGCTGGGTGGCGTCGATCGAGGGGGCGATTTTGGGCCCGGGACAATGGGCTCATGGAGATCTGGATCAATCCCGCGTGTTCGAAGTGTCGGTCGGCGTTGTCGTTGTTGGATGCGGAGGGGGCCGAGTACACCGTGCGGCGCTACCTGGAGGATCCGCCTACCGCCGTCGAACTTGCTGCGGTGTTGGGACGGCTGGGGCTGGAGCCGTGGGACATCGTGCGTGCCGGTGAGGCGGTCGCGGTCGAGCTGGGGCTGAAGACGTGGGCCCGGGAGGCGGGTGAGCGCGAGCGGTGGATAGCGGCGTTGGTCGAGCATCCGATTCTGATCCAGCGCCCGATCATCACGGCCGACGATGACACCGCGGTGATCGGGCGGACGCCGGAGGCGGTTCGGTCCGTGCTCGATTGACCTTCCCGGGCGGGGAGACGCGTGGAAACGGGTGACATGATGTCCAATTAGTGATGTTTTGTGACAAATGTCCCATAGCTTGGCTGGATGATCCTCTCGGTGGCGTCGTACTTCGTGGTCGCGGCTCTCGCGCCATGGCTGGTCCGACGCTTCGGGCGAAACGCCTTCCTCGTGCTCGCCGCGCTGCCCGCGGCGACCACGGGGTGGGCGCTGGCCCGGGCCGGCGCGGTGTTCGACGGCGACGTCGTCGTCGAGACGCGCGCGTGGATCCCCCGGATCGGCGTCGCGCTCGCGTTCCGCTGCGACGCGCTCGCGCTGCTGATGGTCTTCCTCGCGGCCGGCGTGGGCGTTCTGGTCCTGGTCTACTGCGCGCGCTACTTCGCCGACGACGAACCCGGGCTGGGCGCGTTCGCCGGCGTCCTGGTCGCGTTCGCCGGCGCGATGATCGGCCTGGTCACCACCGACGACCTGATCCTGCTGTACGTGTTCTGGGAGCTGACCACGGTCTTCTCCTACCTGCTGATCGGCCACCGCAGCGAGCACCGCGGATCGCGCCGGGCCGCGACGCAGGCGCTGACGATGACCACGTTCGGCGGGCTCGCGATGCTGGTCGGGCTGATCCTGCTCGGCGAACGGGCCGGCACCTACCGGCTGTCCGAGATCCTCGCCGACCCGCCCGGCGGCACCGCGGCGACCACCGCGATCCTGCTGATCCTGGTCGGCGCGCTGGCCAAGTCGGCGATCGTGCCGTTCGGTTCCTGGCTGCCCGCCGCGATGGCCGCCCCCACCCCGGTCAGCGCCTACCTGCACGCGGCCGCGATGGTCAAGGCCGGCGTCTACCTGGTCGCGCGCCTGGCCCCCGGCTTCGCCGAACTCGCGCCATGGCGACCGCTGGTGATGGCGGCCGGCTGCGCGACGCTGCTCCTGGCCGGGTGGCGGGCGCTGCGCGAGGACGACCTCAAGCGCGTGCTCGCCTACGGCACGGTCAGCCAGCTCGGCCTGTTGACCGTCGTCACCGGCGCGGGCAACCGTGACGCCGCGCTCGCGGGGATCGCGATGCTGGTGGCGCACGCGCTGTTCAAGGCCGCCCTCTTCCTGGTGGTCGGCGTCATCGACCACGGTGCCGGCACCCGCGACTTGCGCCGGCTCTCCGGCCTGGCCCGCACGATGCCCCTCACCTGCGCGATCGCGGTGGTGGCCGCGATGTCCATGGCGGGGCTGCCGCCGACGGTCGGCTTCGTCGCCAAGGAGGCGGTGTACGAGGCGTTCCTGTACCGCGGCACCGCCGACACGGTCGTGCTCGGTGCGCTGGTCGTCGGCTCGGCGCTGACCGCCGCGTACAGCCTGCGCTTCGTGTGGGGCGCGTTCGCGGGCAAACCCGGCGTGCCCGGCACACCGTGCGAACCGCTCGGTGCACTGCTGCCGACCCCCGCGGCGCTGCTCGGTGTCGGCTGCGTCGCGCTCGGCCTGGCAGCCGGCTCCCTCGACCACTGGATCTCCTCGTACGCCGACCTGTTCCCGCCCGCGGGCACCGACTACCACCTGGCCCTGTGGCACGGCCTCGGCACACCCCTGTACCTGTCGGCCGGCGCGATCTGCGCCGGCGCCCTCCTGTTCCTGGCCCGCGAACCGGTCGCCCGCCTGCAACTCGCCACCGCGCGGGTCGAACCCTCGGGCCTGTACGACGCGCTGGTGCGCGGCGTCGACCGCGGCGCGCTGCAACTGACCGGCACCACCCAGCGCGGCTCGATGCCGGTCTACGTCGGGGTGATCCTGCTGAGCCTGATCGCGATCACCGGGGCCGCCGCCCTGGGCGACCTGCCGCTGCCGTTCCCGCACCCGCCGCGCTGGTGGGACTCCGGCGCGCAGGTCGTGGTCGCGGCCCTGGTCGCGGCGACCGCGCTGCTCGTCGCCGGGACCGGCGCCCGGCTGCCGGCGGTGCTGCTCGTGGGCGTGGCCGGGTACGGCTGCGCGACCCTGTTCGTCCTCCAGGGCGCCCCCGACCTCGCGCTCACCCAGGGCCTGGTCGAGACCGTCAGCGTCGTGGTGTTCCTGCTCGTACTGCGCCGACTCCCGCGCCGCTTCGGCGCCGGCACCCTCTCCGGCCGCCGCGCCCTGCGCATCGGCATCGCGGTGCTCACCGGCGCGCTGGTCGCGGGCGTGGCGACGACGGCGTTCGCGGCCCGGGTCGCCGGGCCGGTGTCCGAGGCGTTCCCCGCGGCGGCGAAGGAGGCCGGCGGCAAGGAGGTCGTCGGCCTCCTGCTCGTCGACATCCGCGCGTGGGACACGATGGGCGAGATCGCCGTGCTCGCGGTCGCCGCGATCGGCGTCACCAGCCTGATCTTCGTGCGCCGCACCCGCGAACTGCCGCGACTGGGCTACCGAGCGCGGGACCGGGCCGTGGGCGCCGTGCCGCCCGGATCCGGCATCCGCGTGGTCGACGAACCGGCCGACCACGACCACGACCGGGACCGGATCCCCTGGCTGGCCGCGGCCCGCACGCTCGCGCCGGAGCGGCGCACGGTCCTGTTCGAGGTGGTCGCACGCGTCGCGTTCCCCACGATCCTGATCCTGTCGCTCTACTTCCTCTTCAGCGGACACTCCACCCCCGGCGGCGGCTTCGCCGGCGGGATCACCGCGGGTCTCGCCCTCCTGCTGCGCTACCTCGCGGGCGGGCGCTACGAACTGGCCGAGGCCGCGCCGCTGCCCGCCGGTCTGCTGATCGGCGCCGGCCTGCTGTTCGCCGCCGGAACCGGCCTGGTGGGCCTGATCGCGGGCGGCTCCGCGCTCCGCAGCGCGGTGATCGACCAGTCCATACCGCTCCTGGGCAGCGTGCACATCGCCACCTCGGTCTTCTTCGACATCGGCGTGTACCTGCTCGTGCTCGGTGTGGTGCAGGACGTATTGAGCGCCCTTGGCGCCGAATTGGACCGGCGGATCGAACAGACCCGCGACCGGAACGCCGAACGGACGGTGATCGTGTGAACAGCCCGACCCTGGCCCTGATCCTGCCCGCAGCCGTGTTGATCGGCGTCGGGGTGTACCTGATCCTGGCCCGCAGCCTGACCCGGGTCCTGCTCGGGGTGGTACTGATCGGCAACGGCGCCAACCTGATCCTGCTCTCCGGCGGCGGCCGGGCCGGCGGGGCGCCCGTGCTCGGGATCACGCTCCCCGAGCGGATGAACGATCCGCTGCCGCAGGCGATGGTGCTGACCGCGATCGTGATCACGCTCGCGGTGACCGCGTTCGTGCTGGCGATGGTGCACCGGCACTGGGAGCTGACCGGGACCGACGAGATCCAGGACGACGCCGAGGACCTGCGCGTGGTGCGGCGCGCCGAGCGGGGCGACCTGAGGGCCGAACACCGCCGACTGCGGCGCGAGTTGCGCGAGCAGACGGTGGCGCGTCGCGCGGTGCTGCGGCGGCTGGCGGCACAGGCGCGGGCCGCCTACGCCGACGAGTGTCGGCGGCTGGGCGTGGACCGGCGCGGTCACGGCGGCCGACCCGAGGCGCGGCGGATCGCCCGGGAGCGGCGGATCGAACTGCGCCTGCGGCTGCGCGGGATCAAGTCCGAGCACCGCGTGCAGCAGGCCGAGTTGCGGGCCCGCTTTCGTGGCGCGCGCCGCGCGTTGAACCGGCAGGCGCGGGCCGAGCGGGCGGCCGTGGCCCGGGCGGACCGGGTCGTGGACGCCGTGCCCGACACCGAGTTCCCGCGGCGTCGCGAAGCCGCCGGCGCAGAACGGGGACGCCGGAACGAGCGCCGGTGAACCATCTGGTCGCGCTTCCGGTCCTGCTGCCGCTGTTCGGCGCCGTCGTGTCGTCGCTTCGGGTCGCGTGGCAGGCGCTGTGGCCGGGGGAGTTGCCGCGCAGTTCGGTCGTGGGCGTGGACTTGGCGACCCACTCGGACGTTCTGCTCACCATGACCGTGCTCGCCCTGAACGTGATGCCCGGCAGCATCGTGGTCGAGATCCGCCAGGGCCGCCCCACGACGCTGTTCATCCACGCGCTGGGCGCCGACACGCCGGCCGCCGTGGCAGCGGCCCGGCGCGCCGCGGTGCGGTTGGAGGCGCGCGTCGTCGCGGCCTTCGGCACCCGGGCGGAACTGGCCCTGCTCGCCGGCAACCCCGGAGGTCGCTCGTGAATCCCCTCGTCGGTGTCGCCGTGGTCGTGCTGCTCGGCGCGGCCGCGGTGGCGGCGCTGATCCGGCTCGTGCGCGGGCCCTCGACGCTGGACCGCGCGGTCGCGGTGGACATGCTGCTCGCGGTCGTGCTCGCGGCGGTCGCGGCGGAGGCCACGCTGAACCGGCACACCACGACCGTGCCGGTGCTGCTCGCGCTCGCGCTGGTGGGCTTCCTCGGCTCGGTGTCGATCGTGCGCTTCTCGGCCCGCGAGGACGGCTGAGATGCGCGCGGGCGAGATCGCCGACATCGCGGCCGCGGTGTGCCTGCTCGCGGGCTGCGCGCTCGCGTTCGTCGCGGGGGTCGGCCTGCTGCGGTTCCCGGACCTGCTGTCGCGGATGCACACGGTGGCCAAGCCGCAGGTGCTCGGCCTGCTCCTGGTCACCCTGGGGCTCGGGCTTCGGCTGCGCAGCGGGATCGACGTCGGGATGCTGGTGATGGTCGCGTTCTTCCAGCTCACCACGGTCCCGGTGGCGACCCACCTGGTGGGCCGCGCGGTCTACCGGCTGCCGCAGCTGCCCACCGGGGACCTGGCCGTGGACGAACTCGCGGACCGGAGTCGGCCGGTGGGCGAGTCAGGGAGCTGACCCGTGGTCAGCGGGTGCCGTGGGCGCGGCTGATCCGGGTCCACACCCGGCGGTCGCAGACGCCCGCCGGGCGGCGGAAGGCGTCGTGGCCGACGACGCGCAACGGGTGGGTCTCCAACCAGCTCTTGTGGTCGGCGTCGGGGTCCCAGGTCTTGGTGGGCAGCCGGACGTAGCGCTCGCGCGAACTCTGGTCGCGGCTGGTGATCTTGAGCACCTCGGCGCCGCGCGGGCCCACCCGGACGACCAGACAGGGGCGGTCCTTGGCCGCGTCGCCCTCGTCGAAGGGCACGGCGGCCCACCAGATCTGGCCGGGGGCGGGGCGGGCGCCGCGGCCGGCGGGCGACGGGGCCGCGACGCGCCGGCGGCGGTGCCGGAGGAACCACAGGACCGCGGCCGCGGCGAGGACTACCAGGAGGGCCGGCACGAGGATCTTCATGGCGCCTGTCTACCCGACGCGGGGGCCGGGACGCCGGCTGTGTGTGGCCGCCGGCCCGGCCCCCGCGTCGGGGTGCGGCGTGCGGTCAGCCCTGGTGCGGGTACGTCATGCCGATGCCCAGGGTGGTCTGCATGGGGAGCAGGCCGGTGCCGACCGCGTCCATCACCGCGGGCAGGACGATGTCGGCCAGGTGGGCGGCCCGTTCCGCGCCGATCGTGGTCCACGGCTGCGCGGCGAGCTCGTCGGTCAGGCGCTCCAGGGAGTTGCGGCCGGCGATGCCGTCCGCGGTCCCGGTGCCGTCGGCGGCCAGCCAGCCGCGGGTGGTCAGCCGGTCGCGGGCCGCGTTCCACTCGTCCTCGGTCCACTGCCGGCTCGCGAAGACCTCGGCCGGGGCGGCGCCCGCGGCGCTGTGCGAGACGAGCGCCTCGGTGCCGTCGAGGCCGTGCGTGAGCAGGGCGGCGATGTGGCCGTCGCCGCGGTGCTCGCGCAGTCGGGTGATCGCCTGCCACAGCACCAGGTGCGGCTCGTCCGCCCACGGCAGCGCGGCGTGCGCGGCGGCCAGCGGGCGGCCCGCGGTGTCGGCGGACTCGGCGACCTCGCGGGCCAGTTCGGCCGCCTCGGCGATCTCCGGGGCCTCGATCCGGGCGCCCAGGGCCGAGCGCAGCGTCGCGTCGGCGGCCCGCAGCCGGGCGTCGAGCACGGCGGCCGGCGTGGCGATCTCCCACGCGCGGGGCACGTAGCGGGCGATCATGGCCGGGCTGAAGCTGTAGAAGGTCGCGGCGACCAGCTCGGCCGACGCCGGCCCCAGGGCCGCGGCGCGCATCGCGAAGTAGGCGGGCCAGCGCTCGTCCACGGCGTAGCCGAGCGACTCGGCCTCCTTGAACATCTCCGGCGAGTAGTAGTTCAACGCGTGCAGCGGCTCCAGGGTCTGCCACATCCGCCGGACCAGACCAGGCTCGAGGTTCTCGCTCATGACGCTTCCTCCCGTGGAACTCCCGTAGAACTTGTCGATGACTAGATTCCTCTCGCGGCCCCAACTTGTCAATGCCTAGATGGGCGATACCATCGACGCATGACCTCGCAACGCCCCTATCACCACGGCGACCTGCGCCGAGCCGTGCTCACCGCCGCGCTCGACGTGGTGGCCGCGGACGGCATCGGCGCGATCAGCCTGCGCGACCTGGCCCGCCGCGCCGGCGTCTCGCACGCCGCGCCGGCGCACCACTTCGGCGACAAGACCGGGCTGCTGACCGCGATCGCGGCCGAGGGCTACGGGCTGCTCGCCGACACGCTCGCCGAGGTCGAGCCGGACGGGGTCGAGGCGCTGCGCGAACTCGGGGTGCGCTACGTGCTGTTCGCGCTCGGGAACCCCGCCCACTTCGAGGTGATGAACCGCCCGCACGCGGTCCGCGCCGACGACCCGGAGCTGCTGCGCCAACGCGCGCGGGCGGGCGGATCGCTGCGCGGCGGCGTCGCGCGCGTGCCCGCAGAGCGGCGCGGCGACCTGGATCGGGCGGTGCTCGCGGCCTGGTCGCTCGCGCACGGCTTCGCCACGCTGTACCTGTCCGGCGGAATCCCCGCCCCCGAGGACCCCGCCGCCACCTTCCGGGCACTCGCCGGCACCCTGTTCGCCGGTCCCGCGCAACACTGAGGCGGGGCCGTTCCGGTTCGCGCCCGTCCCGCTCGATGCCTCGAATGCCCCGATTCCGACCGCCTCGTGCGCACCAAGCGTGACCGTGGAACTCTTGACCGTGACGTCCGGGCGCTAGTACACCTGGCAGACGACCCGCGCACGTGTCCCGTACCGCCTGGAGATCCGCGCATCGTCGAGCCGGGGTCCTCCCGCGCCTCGGCGCCTCGATCCGGTGGAAGGTGTGGCCCTTGACCCGGCGACCCCCGCACGGCGACTCCCGGAACGGCCGCAACACCGCGGGCACACGGTCACGTTCGCGTTCACCGACCCGCCTGCGGCACGGCGACGCGACCCGGATCCCGACGCGCCCCGGCCCGGTGCCACACCGCGGCGAGCGCCCGGCCGAGTCGGAGCCGATGGAGTAGGTCGAGGTCGACGACCGGGGGGTCGTCGAGGCGGTCCGGTCCGCGAACCGGCGCGGTGGTCGGCTCGGCGGTCGGCTCGGGCCGGGCGACGCGAGTGCGTCATGACGGCCGAGCCGCTTTGTGCTGCGCGCATGCCGTGCCCGGCGCCCCGAGTTGCCGAGTCCCCGTTCCACGGCGTGGTTCGGGGCCTGTTCGTGAATTCCGGGAAATCGACTTCAGGGGATAGCGGACTTTCCTCGGGTCGGCCGGAACGGAAAGGCTGAAGAAGGTGTGGGCGGAGCCGTTTGCACAGCGGTGAATGGGTAGAAAAGAGCGATGCGCGACGCGCGGCGCACTGCGCGGGTCGCGTAATTCACGGTCATGGATGGGGGCGAAAATGCCGAAGGTGAGCGTGGTCGTTCCGCTTTATGGGGACCACGAGGCGCGAAGGGCCTTCGCTGCGGTCGCGTCGGCGTGGCTCGCGCAGAGCGTGTGCTGCGAGGTCGTGGTGGCGACGGCCGGCGACCTCGCGTTGACGGTGCCGCCCGACTTGGACGACGACCGCCGGGTGCGGGTGGTGCGGGCCCCGGCCGCGAGCACCGCCGCCGGGCTGTTGCGCAACGTCGCGGCCGAGCGGGCCCGGGCGTCCCTGCTGTATCTGACGGACGCCGATGTCGCCCCGCTGGGGCGGGACTTCCTGGACCGCGCGCTCGAACTCGCGGCCGGCGGCGCGCTGGCGCAGCCGTGGATGTACCGGTTCGTCGGCGGGGCCCGGGCGCTCGACGAACGATCCGTGGTGGACGTGGTGCCGGTCGGCGAGCCGCCGTTCTGCTTCGTGCGGGAAGAACCCGACGGCGTGTTGCGGGGATTCCCGGACGAGCGCCTCGTGTGGGACCCGCCGCCGATCGGCGCGCCGGTGGGGGCGACGGTGACGCCGCGGGTGCTGCCGCCGCCGCGGGCGCGGGCGCCGTACGGCCCGCGGAGTCGGTTGTGGCGCGCGCCGTACCACCTGGGGGCGATGCTGCTCGACCACGCGACGTTCGACGCCGTGGGCGGGTACTGCCTGGGCTATCTGGGCTGGGGCGGCGAGGACGACGACCTGCTGGCGAAGGTGGCCGCGCGCACCCGGTTGCGCCGGGGCAGGCAGCTCGATCCGTCGTTGAACTGCCTGCACTTCGAGCATCCCACGCCCTACGACGGCACCCCGCAGCAGGCGGCGAACGAGAGCCTGCTCGCCGCGCGGATCGCGGCCGGACCGGACGCCATGATCGAGCAGGACCTGGCGGCGCATGCCGGCCCGGGGGGCGCGCCCCATGGCTGATCGCCTCGACCCGGTCACCGAGCTCCACCGAGCGGCGATCCGCGTGCCCGCGCCCGCGCGCCCGAGCCGGGACGGTGACGGGGACCCGGACGGGGGCGGCGGTCATCGGGCGCGGAACCTTCCGTCGGCCGTGAAGTCGCGGTACAGGTCGAGCACGACGGCGGTCGCGGGGCTCAGCGGGCGCGGCGGGTCGGCCGGGTCGAAGAAATGGCCTCAAGCGCCGGCCGGGCTGATTTGGCTTGGGCTGGGTGGGGGCGCGTGGAGGGGGACTCGGCTGGGCGGTTTATAGCCCGGCCGGCGTTTGAGGCCGAACAGCCTGGCCGGCGTTTGAGGCCGGGTTTTAAGGCCGGCCGGTGTTTGAGGGCGGTGCGGGTTGCCAGGCTTTGAACAGGGACAGGCCCGCGCCGCATTGTGAGTGCAGTGGGGTCGGGAGTGTGTCTGTGGTGAACCACTCGAGTGCGTCGAACTTGTGGGGTTCGCCGATGGTTACCTTCTCGGGATCCACTCGGACCGCGAAGACCACCGCCACCCAATGCGACCCGACAGGGTCACCCCGCAGGACGTTGCGCACACCGATGGTCGCGATCTCGAGCGCGTCGGTCGCGTACTCTTCGCGGACCTCGCGCGCCACCGCGCTCTCGAACGTCTCGCCCCACTCCAACGCACCCGCGCCCGTGTCCCACGTGCCGGCCTCGTCGCGTGCCGCCGCCGCGCGCCGCGCCAGCAGGACTCGCCCCGCGCCGTCGTGACAGATGAACACGCAGGAGACGGATGGGGTTTCGGGGTGGGGCATGTCGGTGTTTTCCTCGTCGGATCGGTCGGTCGGTAGATGGTTCGTCAGAAGTGGTTGAGGAGTTCCGGGAAGGCCTTGAGGTGCAGGACCCGGTTGTCCTGCGGGTCGAGGTCGGTCTGTTCCAGGACCCAGGTGTGCGCGTTGGGGATGAAGACCGCGCCCAGTCCCGCGCCGCGGGCCGGGAGGATGTCCGACTTGGGGGAGTTGCCGATCATCCATGTGCTCTCGGGCACCAGGTCGTACGCGCGGGTGAGGTCGAGGTACGCGTCCACGCCCTTCTCCGGCACGATGTGCACGCTGCCGAAGTGGTGGGCCAGCGCGGACGCGTCGATCTTGCGCTGCTGCTCCTCGGTGTCGCCCTTGGTCAGCAGCATCAGGTCGTGCCGGGCGCCGAGCGCGGTGAGCGTCTCGGCGACGCCGGGGACGAGTTCGACCCGGTTCTCCAGGAGCGCGACCGCGAGCTGCTCGATGTGCCGGCTCTCGGCCTCGGTGACGGGGCGGGCGCGCAGGCGTTCCAGCGTCTGGCCGAGGCTGTGCAGGAACATCTTGCTGCCGTAGCCGTGCGTGACCGCGTTCGCGGCCTCGATGTCGTCGAGGATCGCGCGGATCTCGGTCCGATCGAGCGTGGGGTGGTCGATCCAGTCGAGGTAGTCGTCTATGACGCGCTCGAACAGGACGTTGTTCTCCCACAACGTGTCGTCCGCGTCGAAGATCAGGACCTGGCGCGCGGGGCCCGCTGTCGTGTGCATGGTTCGGTCTTCTCTGTCCGCTCGGCGACACTGCGGCGATCATCCTAGGACGCCCGGGAACCACCCCACCATCAGGTTTCCGCGCCCGCTCAGGCCACCGCCACCAGCGCCGCCCCCGGATCGCGGTCCGGGTCGCCCGCCGGCCACCACTCGCCGGCCCGGTCGCGGTACGGATACCAGCGGCCGTCCCGGCCGTACCGCAGTTGCAGGCCGCGGTCCGTGAGGGTCCAGTGGTTGTGCGAGGCGGTGAAGGCGGGCGCGTCCTCGTCCTCCCAGGCCGCCGCGAGCGCGGTGCGCGCACGGGCCAGTTCGGCGGCCGGCGGCGTCCACGCGGCGTCGAGCGTGTCGAGGCCGGTCGGGCCGCCGTACCCCCACGCGGCGAGCGCGCGGGGCAGCGCGGGGTCGCGCAGGTTGGCCTGTACGAGCGGGTCGTCGTGGGTCGCGGCCCAGCGCACGGTGTCGGGCCACGGGCCGAGCGGGTCGGCCGGGTCGCCCGCGAGCATCCGGCGGGCGCGGATCGCGGCGTCGGCGACCAGCAGTTCGAGCGCGCCCGCCGGTATCCCGGGCGCGGGCCCGAACCGCGGCTGCACCGATTCGGCCACCGGCGGCGGATCCTCCGGCAGCGGGTCGGCCGCACGGTACGCCGTCCGGGCGTCGACCCCGGAACTCGGCTCGGGCGCCCGGACTCCCCGGTCCCGGAGCAGATCCAGGAACGCGCGCTCGTCCCGCCCGCGCATCAGCAACAACACGAACGGATCCCGGTCGAGCAGCCACGCCACCTGGTAGCACAGCGCGGCGGCGTGTCGGCACGGCAACTCCCAGCCGGGGCAGCCGCATTCGGGTTCCAGATCGCCGATGCCCGGGAGCAGTCGCACGTCGGCGTCCTCGGCGGCGGCCACCAGGTCCTGCGGCATGTCGCGGTCGAGCAGCGCGGCGATGTGCCCGGCCTTCGCGGCGACCTGGTCCAGGAACCGATCCCACTGGGCGTCGTCGAACTCCTCGACGAACACGACGGTTTCGTACTGCGTGCCGTCCGCGTCGTACACCGGCGCGGCGATGCGACCCGGGCCGACCGTGATCGGGCCGACCCGGCCGGTGTTGGCGTACGCGCGGCCCTTGCGCAGCTGCCGGCCGTCGAGCGCGGTGTCCTCCAGGGCGTCCGTCCAGGCCCGCCCCCACCAGGTCTGTCCCTTGGCGCCGCGCGACTTGCGGGGCGCCAGGGCGGGGAAGCCGCGGGCGGGTCCGGCGCTCATCGGGCGCTCCTCAGTTCGACCAGGTTCGCGAGTTCGGTGTTCGTGAGTTCGGTCAGGGCGGCCTCGCCGGACGCGAGCACCGAGTCGGCCAGCGCGCGCTTGTCGCGCAACATCTCGGCGATCCGGTCCTCGATCGTGCCCTCGGCGATGAAGCGGTGCACCTGGACAGGCCGGGTCTGGCCGATCCGGTAGGCGCGGTCGGTGGCCTGTTCCTCGACGGCCGGGTTCCACCACCGGTCGTAGTGCACGACATGGTCGGCGCGGGTCAGGTTGAGGCCGGTGCCGGCGGCCTTGAGCGAGAGCAGGAACACCGGTACGGCGCCGTCCTGGAAGCGCCGCACCATCTCCTCGCGGCGGGCCACCGGGGTGCCTCCGTGCAGGAGTAGGGTGCCGATGCCGCGCGTGGCGAGGTGCCCCTCCAGCAGTCGGGCCATCGTGACGTACTGGGTGAACACGAGCACGGCGCCGTCCTCGGCGACGATCGTGTCCAGGAGTTCGTCGAGCAGTTCGAGCTTGCCGGAGCGGCCGTCGAGCCGGGGCTCGGTCTCCTTGAGGTACTGCGCGGGGTGGTTGCAGATCTGCTTGAGGCCGGTCAGCAGCTTGACGATCAGGCCGCGGCGGGCCATCCCGGTGCTGTCGGTGAGTTCGGCCATCGCCTCGCGCACGGCCGCCTCGTACAGGCCCGCCTGTTCGCGGGTGAGCGAGACGGGCTGGTCGGTCTCGGTCTTGGGCGGGAGCTCGGGCGCGATGCCCGGGTCGGACTTGCGCCGACGGAGCAGGAACGGCGCGATCAGCGCGGCGAGTCGGTCGGCGGTCGGGCCGTCGCGGTCGGCCTCGACCGGCTTGGCCCAGTGCCGGCGGAACGCGGTGAGGGTGCCCAGCAGCCCCGGGGTGGTCCAGTCGAGGATCGCCCACAGCTCGGACAGCGTGTTCTCCACGGGTGTCCCGGTGAGCGCGATCCTGGCTTGCGCGGGGATGGTGCGCAGGGCCTTGGCGGTGCCGGACGTGTGGTTCTTGACGTGTTGCGCCTCGTCCGCGACGACCAGGCCCCACGGCGTGGCGGCCAGCCGGGCGGTGTCCAGGCGCATGGTGCCGTACGTGGTGAGCACGAAGCCGTCGGCGAGGTCGTCGAGGGTGCGGGCGCCGCCGTGGAAGCGGCGGACGGGGGTGCCCGGCGCGAAGCGCTTGATCTCCCGTTCCCAGTTGCCGAGCAGCGACGCGGGACACACCACCAGGGTCGGTCCGGCCGTGGCCTCGTCGCTGCGGCGGTGCAGATGCAGCGCGATCAGCGTGATGGTCTTGCCCAGGCCCATGTCGTCGGCGAGGCAGCCGCCGAGGCCGAGCGAGGTCATCCGGTCCAGCCAACGCAGGCCGCGCAGTTGGTAGTCGCGCAGGGTCGCGGCCAGGGCCGGGGGTTGGCTGATCGGTTCGCCGCCCGCGTCCGGATCGGCGATCCGCTCGCGCAGGTCGTCGAGCCAGTCGGAGGTGCCGACCTCGATTCGGCGGCCGTCCACCTCGGCGCTTCCGGTGAGCGCGGCGGTCAGCGCCTCGATCGGGGTGAGCGCCTTGATCGAGCGGTCGCGGGCCTTGGCGACGAGGGCGGGATCGACCAGGACCCACTGGTCGCGCAGCCGCACGACCGGCCGGTGCGATTCGGCCAGCGCGTCCATCTCGGCGACGGTCAACGGCCGGTCGCCGAGCGCGAGTCGCCAGTCGAAGCCGAGCGGGGTGTCGCCGCCGAAGAAGGACCGCATGTCGTTCGGGGCCTTGTCGTGCGCACCGATCACCGCCGTGGCGGTGAGGTCGTGGACCAGGTCGCGCGGCCAGTGCACGTCGACGCCCGCGGCGGCCAGTCGCGCGGTCGCGGCGCCGAGCAGCGCGCCGAGGTCGTCGTCGCCGACCACCACCTCGTCCGGCACGCCGGCGTTCAGCAGCGGTTCGAGCGCGGGCCACACGCGGGCGGCCCGGCGCAGCGCCAGGACGGTGTCCAGGCGGGCCCGGTCGCCGAAGCGCGCGTCGGTGCCGGTCCACACCGTGGCCGCGTCCGCGACGGCGGTCGGGTCGGCGAGCGAGTGCACCTGGACGATCGCCCGGAACGGCGCGCGTTCGAGGTCGTGGGCCTCCAGGCGCAGCGAGATCCGCACACCCGTGTCGAGGCCGGCCGCGACCTCGTCGGACCAGGCGCGCAGCGCGGGCAGCCGGTGCGGCGCGGGAGCGGCGAACGCGGTGGTGCCGGTCGCGCGGGGCGCGCGGCGGTGCGCGGCATCGTGTCGGCGACGGCGTCGAGGAACGCGCGGACCAGCGGGATCGCCTCGGGCAGCAGCCCGGTCCCGGCGACCGGCGTCGCGCGGGCCTGGCCCGGCATCGCGTCGGCCAGCGCCCGGACCCGCTCGACGTCGGCCGCGTCCAGCGGCCCGGCCCGCCACGCGTCGTGGTCGCCGGGGGTGAGCCCGGGCAACATCCGCCCGCGTGCGACCAGTTGCAGCCCGAGCACGGTGGCCGCGCCCCAGAAGGCCGCGGCCGGGTGCGCGTCGGGAGCCCGACGGGCGCGTGAGAGCACCCGCACGGCCTCGGTGACGGACAGCCGGACGGCCGGATGGGTGTGCTCGACGCCGTCGGCGTCGAGCGCGGTGACCGTGTCGGCCCCGTCGGGGTACGGCCAGAACGCGACGGTCCCGGCCCGGGGCGGGTCGGCCGGGGCGAACGTGGCCGCGTGCTGGATCAGGTCGGTCCGGGCTTGCGCGATGTGGCTGATGTTCGCTGCTCCTAGGTCGTGCGTCGGGAGTCGATCAGGGTCTGGACGCCGTCGAGGACCAGGCGCAGACCGAACTCGAAGCCGGCGTCCGGGCCGGCCTCGTAGGCGCCGGAGGTCCAGACCCGGGTGAGGATGGGGAAGCGCTCGGGTCGGATGAGCTGCTCCAGGTAGGGCGTGCTCTCGGCCCACCAGTCCTCGTAGCCCACACCGGTCGATGCGGCGTCCCGGTCGATGTCGATGCTGACCTGGCCGACCCCGCGCACGTACGCGTCCACGAGTTGGACCACGTTCGTCATCTCGGCCTCGGTCAGGCCCAGGTCGGCGACGGTGCGCAGGACCGCGTCGGCGCGGGTGGTGAGGTTCGGGCCCATCAGCAGCAGGCCGGGCCCCCACAGCTCGACCACCCACGGATGCCGCATGGCGAGCGCGCGGTCGGCGCGCGCGTGTTGTTCCAGGGCCGCGCGCCAGCCGATCTCGGCGGCGTCGGGCAGCGGGGCCTCGCCGAGGACGGTGTCGAACATGACGTGCAGCAGCTCGGCCTTGCCGGGCACGTACGTGTAGAGCGACATCGTGCCGACCCCGAGCCGCTGGGCCACCGCGCGCATGGACAGCGCACCGAGCCCCTCGGCGTCGGCGACCTCGATCGCGGCTCGGACGATCCGGTCGACGGTCAGCCCCTGCCTGGGCCCGCGGCTGGGTCCTTCGCCGGTGCGCCACAACAGGGCCAGGGTGCGCGCCGGGTCGGTGCGCCCGCTCTTCTCCCGTGCCACGCGGGCGACCTCCTGGATAACTCCGTATGGCGTACGGTACAGCATACGAATGCGGTCCGTACAGTGTACCGAGTATCGAGTACCGGGCATCCGGCACCGGGCACCGGGCATCCGGCACCGGGCACCGGGCACCCGGCACCGGGCACCCGGCACCGGGCACCCGGCACCGGGCACCGGGCGCCGAGCGCCGAGCGCCGAGCGCCGAGCGCCGAGCGCCGAGCACGCGACCCCGCCCCGGTCAGCCCGTCCGCGCCAGCTCCGCGTACTCCAGCGCGGCCCGCAGGAATCGGGCCGTCGCCGAGTCCTCCGCCTTGACCAGCTCCGCCGGCGTGCCCTCGAACACCACCGTGCCGCCGTGCTTGCCGCCGCCCGGGCCCAGATCGAGCACGTGGTCGGCGCGTTTGACCACGTCGAGGTTGTGCTCGACGACCACCACCGTGTTGCCCGCGTCCACGAGCCGGTCGAGCAGCCGCACCAGCGTGTCCACGTCGGACATGTGCAGGCCGGTGGTGGGCTCGTCGAGGATGTACACGCTGCCCGTCTTGTGCAGCTCGCTCGCGAGCTTGATCCGCTGCAACTCGCCGCCGGACAGCGAGCTCAGCGGCTGACCCAGGGTCAGATACCCGAGCCCGACCGCGACCAGCGACTCCACCCGGGTCCGCTGCGCCTTCTCGGTGAAGTAGTCCACCGCCTCCTCGGCGGTGAGCGCGAGCACGTCCACGATCGACTTGCCGCGCAGCCTGTACCCGAGCACCTCGTCCCGGAACCGCCGCCCCTCGCACGCCTCGCAGCGCGTGGTGACCGGATCCATGAACGCCATGTCGGTCTGGATCACCCCGCGCCCCTGGCACTGTGGGCAGCCGCCGGTCGAGTTGAACGTGAACAACCCCGGGTCCACGCCGTTGGCCCGGGCGAACAGCTTGCGCACGGGATCCAGCACGCCGACGTAGGTCGCCGGGGTCGAGCGGGAGGATTTGCCCACGCCCGACTGGTCCACCACGACCGCGTCCGGGTGCGCCGCCACCAGCACGTCGGTGATCAGCGTGCTCTTGCCCGACCCCGCGACCCCGGTGACCACGGTCAGCACGCCGGTGGGGATGTCCACGTCCACGTCGCGCAGGTTGTGCAGGTCCGCGCCGCGGATCGGCAGCGTGCCGGTGGGCGTGCGGAACTCCGGCTTGAGCGGGGTGAGCCGGCGCAGCGCGTGCCCGGTCGGGGTGTCCGCCGTCCGCAGTTCGTCGTACGTGCCCTCGAAGGTGACCGTGCCGCCGTGGATCCCCGCCCCGGGGCCGACGTCGACGACGTGGTCGGCGATCGCGATCACGTCGAGGTCGTGCTCGACCACCAGCACGGTGTTGCCCTTGTCCCGCAGCCGCACCAGCAGGTCGTTCAGCCGGACCACGTCCCGCGGGTGCAGGCCCACGCTCGGCTCGTCGAAGATGTACGTCATCCCGGTCAGGCTCGACCCGAGGTAGCGCACCATCTTGAGCCGCTGCCCCTCACCGCCCGACACGGTCGAGGTCGGCCGGTCCAGGTGCAGGTAGCCGAGCCCGATCGCGACGATCCGCTCCAGCGCCGTGATCGCGGGGCGGGCGACCCGGCGCGCGACCGGATCCTCGATCCGCGCCGGCACGTCCACGAGATCGCCGATCTCCATCGCCGCGTAGTCGGTCAGCGAGTGGCCGTCGATCAGCGACGAGCGCGCCGCCGCGTTCAGCCTGGCCCCCGCGCAGTCCGGGCACGGGCCCTCGGCGACGAACCGCGCGATGGTCTCGCGGCTCCTCTCGGCCAGCGCGGAGGTGTCCCGCTTGAGGAACAGCCGTTCGCACCGGTCGACCAGGCCCTCGTAGTCGATGTGGTGCGTGCCGTTGTTGTTGACGATCTCGACCTTGGCGCCGCTGCCGTGCAGGAACAGCCGCCACTGCTCGTCGGTGAACTCGCCGACCGGGACGTCGGTCGGGTACAGCCCGTGCTGCGCGTACAGCTGCCACTGCCACCCGCCGACCGCGAAGCCCGGGTGCCGGATGGCGCCGTCCCGGATCGACAGCGTGCGGTCGAGCAGCGCGTCCAGGTCGAGCCGCACCGTGCGCCCGAGCCCCTCGCAGGTCGGACACATCCCGTTCGGGTCGTTGAACGAGTAGTGGTTGGACGGCCCCGCCGACGGCGTGCCGTGCCGCGAGAAGAGCACCCGCAGCAGCGGGTGGATGTCGGTCATCGTGCCCACGGTGGACCGCGAGTTCCCGCCGACCGGCCGCTGGTCGACGATGATCGCCGTCGACAGGTTCTCGATCGTGTCCGCGTCGGGCCGCTCGTGCTTGGGCAGCCGATTGCGTACGAACGCGGTGAACGTCTCGCCCAGTTGCCGCTGCGCCTCGACCGCGATCGTGTCGAACACGATCGACGACTTGCCGGAGCCCGATACGCCGGTGAACACCACGATCCGGTTCTTGGGGACGCGCAGGGACACGTCCTTGAGATTGTGTTCCCGGGCGCCCTCGATCACGATGCTGTCGTAGTCCATGCGGTCACGGTACGAAGGGGTCCCTGACACGTGCTGTCAGGAACTATCGACCGATCCCGGACCCCGTACGGCCCGCGGAGGGCAGCGAAATCGACTTGCGCCCGGGAGCCGGGGTCGAGCACGATCGGCGCCATGACGACACGAGAGGGCGGCGACCGCCCGAGCACGTGAACGGCCCGACGTCGGCGGACGAGCCGAGCGAGACGACGGGCACGACCGGACCGACCGAACCGACCGAATCGACCGAATCGACCGGCCCCACCGGCCCCACCGAACCGACCGAACCGACCGAACCGACCGCGACTCTCGCGTCGAGCGAGATGGTCGACGCCTGGTTGCGCGATGTGGGCACCGACTCGCGAGGCGGCGGTTACGGCGCGTCCCGAAGCGCGATCTTCGACGCCGTAAGGGTCGACCGTGACGGTCCGACGACCCGCCTGCTGAACGCGTACGCGCACTCCCCGGACCCGGACACCCGGCTCGCGGTGCTGCGGTTGTCGAGCGATCTGAGCCCGGGCGACGAGCCCTGGCCGGCGATGGTCGAGCTCGCCGAGAACCGGTTGGACGACCCCGACGAACGGGTACGGCGCGCCGCGGCCGGACTGCTCGCGGCGGCCGACCCGGAACGGCTCATGCGCACGGCGGCCGCGCCGCCCGCCGACCCGGTGGCCGGGCTCGCCGTCGTCGAGGCCGCGCTGGCCCTGGGGGCCAGGGACCGGATGGCCGGGCAACACGCCCTCGCCCGGCGGCTGTTCGACCGGCACCCCGATCCGGCCGTACGCCTGCGCGCGGCACTGGAGGTGCTGCGGCTGGGCGAACCGCACGAGTGGCCGGCGGCGGAGCGCGCGATCCTGGCCGACCTGGATGCCGCCGACCGCCTGGGCGGCGCGGGCTCGCGGGTCGCCTGGAACGCGGGCGAGTTGCTCGGGCACGCGTTCCGCCGCCGGCGGTGCGAGGCGGACTGCCACGCGTGGGTCGAGCGGTTGACCGCCGAGCCCCGGCCGATCGCGGTGCGCGTGGGCGTCGAGCTGGCCCGGAGCGCCATGCGAACCTGGCGGGCCGCGCCGACCCGGCTGACGCCGACCCTCGTCCGGGCCCTCGCGCACCCGGATCACGCCGTACGCCGGGCGGCCGCACAGGCGATCGCGGCATCGCGCACGGCCTCCCGGGCGGCCGCCGATCCGCTCGCCGAGCTGCTGACCGACCCCGACCTGGGCGACATCGCCGCCGAGGGACTCGCCCGCGTCGGTGACACCCGCGCGCTCCCGCGGGCCCGAGCGCTGCTGCGGTCGGCCGCGACCGGGGGCGAACTCCTCTGGGCCGTCTCCGACTTCGCCGCGGACCCCGGGCAACCGCTGCTCGACGACGCGCGGGCCCGCATCCGCCGGCACGACACCTCCTCCTGCCCGGGGGCGGACCACCGGCGCGGCTGCTCGTTGCAGGCGGCCCTGTTCGGGATGCACCCGGCCGGCCCGGCGGCGGCGCCGGCGGTGCCCGAGCTGATCGCGGCCCTCGCGGACGTCGCCATCTCCGCCGGCCACGCGCGGATGCGGGGGTTGCTCGCCGGCGTCCTCGGCGCCATCGGCCCGGCCGCACGGGCGGCGCTTCCCCTGCTCGAAGGGCTCGATCCGCAGGACGACGGCCGCCGGGACGCCGACGTCGTGCCGCTCGCGCTGATCAAGATCACCGGCGACCGGCATCGCGCGGAGGCCAGGCTCGACGCCCTGGAGCCCACCGTGCGCAATGTCCACCGAAGGGTGGCGCTGCTGGACTGGCTGGTGGACAACGGCGGGCTCGCCCCGCGCCACTCCCGGTTGTTGTGGGCCATGTTCGAGGGCCCCCGATCGCCGTACCCCCGCGTCCTCGACACGCTGTGGCGGCACGCGGGCGAGGCCGCCGCACCCGCCGTCCTGGCACACCTTCCGCAGTATCTGGACGACAACGCCTACGGCCCCGTCTGCAACCGCGTGCTGAGCGAACTGGGCGCCCTGGCGGCTCCCGCGCTGCCCGCCCTCGACGGCCTGCTCGCCCTGGACGAGCGGCCACCCATGGACACCGGAAGCTTCGACGGCGACATGCGCGCCGACGAACGCCTGGTCGAACTCGCGACCGCCACCCGGGCGACGATCCGCCGAGCCCTGGAGACATGACCTTGTTGCAAGTGACTCGCAATTGCGTGTGCTGAGCAAATAGGCTTGCCCCATGAACGCCTCGCCAGTCGTCCTCGGCATCGAATCGTCCTGCGACGAGACCGGCGTCGGCCTGGTCCGCGACCTCGCGCGTGACCCGATCACCCACCTGGGCGACACCCTCGACGACGCGGCGGGGGAGTGCTTCGACAAGGTCGCCCGGGTGTTCGGCCTGCCCTACCCGGGTGAGCCGGCCATCGACCGGGCCGCCCGGGACGGCGACCCGCGCGCCGTGGCCTTCCCGCGCGGCCTGACCGGGCCGCGCGGGGACCCCTACGCGTTCTCCTTCTCCGGCCTGAAGTCCGCCGCCGCCCGCTGGGCCGAGAAGACCCGCGCCGGCGGCGGCCCGCTGCCGGTCGCGGACGGCGCCGCGTCCCTCCAGGAGGCGGTGGCCGACGTGCTCACCCGCAAGGCCGTCGCCGCCTGCGTCGCGCACGGCGTCGAAACCCTGGTCGTGGTCGGCGGCGTCGCGGCCAACTCCCGCGTCCGCGCCCTGGCCGCGGAGCGCTGCGCCGCCGCCGGCATCACGCTCCGGGTACCGCCGCCGGGCCTGTGCACCGACAACGGGGCGATGATCGCGGCGATCGGCGATCGGCGATCGGCGACCTGCTGATCCGCTCCGGCGCCGAGCCGGCGCCCCTCCATCTGTCCGTCGATCCTTCCGCGCCCTTGGAGTACGCATGCCTGCACCCCGTCGCGACGCCCTTGCGAGCGACCGGCTGACCGCCCACGTCCACCGGGTCACCGGCGCCGAACTCGCGGAGTACGTAGACGGCATCCGTGCCGTCTACGCCGAGGCCTTCGCCGAACCGCCGTGGAACGAGGGCCCGGAGGAGGCCGCCGGGTTTGTGCGCCGACTCGCGGACGACGCGCGCCGGCCGGGCTTCGTCGGCGCCGTCGCCACGGCCGCGGACACCGGCGAGGTACTCGGCTTCTCGACCGCGTGGCTCATCGGGACACCGTTGCCCACCGGCGGCTTGTACGGGCGGGTGGCCGAGGCGCTCGGTCCCGACCGGGTCGCGGCGTGGCTGTGCGGCGCCCTGAAAGTCGACGAGCTGGCGGTCGCGGGCGCCGCGCGCGGCTCCGGTGCCGCTGCCGCGCTGCTGGCCGCGGTCACGGCGGACGCCCCGGACGGCCGGTGCTGGCTGATCACGTCCCCGCGCGCCGAAGCGGCGCTGCGCTTCTACGCCCGCCAGGGGTGGCGGCGGGTCACGACGGCGGAGCAGGACGCTCCGGCGGTACTGCTCGCCCCGGGCCATCCGGCGCCGGACGCGCCTCAGGGCGCGTAGCGCAGCAGCCAGTCGTTGTCGGGGTCGCGGCCGAACTCGGGGTCGTTGGGCGGGTCGGCCGGCCGCTCCTCGACCTGGTCCGCCGGTGCGACGCGCTCCGGCAGCTTGCCCCAGCGCTCGGCGCGGGCGGTCTGCTCCCCGGTCGTCGCGGGAGTGTCCGCCGATGCCCGCGCGGTCTCGTCATCGACCCGCGGGTGTTCGCCCGCACGCTCACGTTCGATGTCCATGTGTACCGTCCTCGTCCAGGCCGCGCACGATGATGCCTCAACGGTACCGCCGGCGCCCGGGACGATACTGGGGTCGTGTACTTCGAACGTCGATCCCGGACAGCCCCGCTGATCGTGTGGACCCGCACGGCCGAATCGGGTGGCTTCGGTCGGGTGCTGCCCGACGGCTGCATGGACCTGATCTGGTCCGGCGGCGAGCTGATCGTGGCCGGCCCCGACACCGGCGCGCACGTCGTGGTGGACGAGCCCGGCGCGCGCTACGCGGCGCTGCGCTGCGACCCCGGGACCGGGCCGACCCTGTTCGGTGTGCCCGCCGACGAGCTGCGCGACCGGCGGGTGCGGCTGGCCGACCTGTGGGCCGAGTCGGAGGTGGGGATCCTCACCGAACGCGTCGCCGCCGCAGCCGACCCGGCCGCGTGCCTGGAGGAGCTGGCCGCCGCCCGGATGCGCGCCGCCGACCCCGACCCGTTCGCCACCACCGTGGTCGCCGCGTTGCGCGCCGGCGCCGACGTCGCGTCCGTCGCGCACGCCGTCAACCTGAGCGAGCGCCAGTTCCGCCGCCGTTCCCGCGCCGCGTTCGGCTACGGCCCCAAGACCCTGGCCCGCGTCCTACGCCTGGACCACGCCCTCACCCTGGCCCGCGACGGCCTCCCACCCGCCGGTGTGGCCGCCTCGGCCGGCTATGCCGACCAGTCCCACCTCTCCCGCGACGTCAAGGCCCTGACGGGCGTGCCCCTGGGCGCCCTGATCACCGCCGCCGCCGCGTAGCCGCACGGCAGGTGCCGGCGGCGATCGAGGCCGTTCCGCAACGCCGGCACCCGCGTGGGGGATCGGCTTCTGCCGTAAGGTCTGCTGCCGAAGTCCAGTGCGAGGGGGCAGCGGTGCGGCTGGCGGGTGTCGGAAAGCGGTACGGGGTGCGTGGTGCCTGGGTGCTGCGGGGCGTGGACCTGCACCTGCCGCGAGGCGGGCTCGTGCGCGTCGAGGGGGAGAACGGAAGCGGCAAGTCCACCCTCCTGCGCGTCGTCGCCGGAGTCTGCGAGCCCACCACCGGGCGCGTCACCGACCGGGGGTCGGCCGCCTACGTTCCCGAGCGGTTCCCGCCCGACCTGCCGATGACGGCGCTCCGTTACCTCACCCACCTGGGCCGGCTGCACGGGCTGACCGGCCGCGAGAGCGCCAAGCGCGCCAAGGCCTGGGCCGAGCGGCTCGACTTCGGCGACAAGGTGCGTGAGCCACTGCGCGGGCTGTCCAAGGGCACGTGTCAAAAGGTCGCGCTCGCCCAGGCGTTCATGGCCGAGCCCGATCTGCTCGTGCTGGACGAGGCGTGGACCGGACTCGACGCCGGCTCGCGGCGCGTGCTCGACGGCTGCGTCGTCGACCGGGTCGAATCGGGCGCCACCGTCGTCTTCGTCGACCACGGCCCCGGACACCTCGCCGACGAGGTCACCGACACCTACCGGGTCGAGGACGGAGCCGTCGCCCCGGCCGTCCCCGCCGTGAACGCCACCCGCGTGGTCATCGACATCGAGACCGGGCCCCGCCCCCTGCTCGACCGCCTCCCGGGCAGCCCCGTCCGCGAAGAGGGCCGACCGGGCGTGCTGCGCCTGCACAGCACCACCGCGCACTCCGACGCGCTGCTGCGCCACCTGCTCACGGCCGTGCCCGGAGTCAGCGTGCGCGCGGTCCACCGGGAAGGGGACGGCGCCTGATGTCGGCCGTCCTGCGCTACCAGGCCGCCCTGGTGCTGCGCTCCCACCGATGGGTCCCGCCCGTCCTGCTGTACGCCGTGATCATGGCCATCGGCGTCGGCGGCAACGAGCCCCTGCTCGGCTCGTTCGGGTGGGCCACCGCCGCGATCATGCCGATCGCGGTCTGGCTCACCCGCGTCTGTGTCACCGTCGAGCCCGCGGCGGCCCGGCAGACCACCTCGGCCGCCGTCGGACCCGGCCGCGCGCACTTCGCCGCCCTGTTGCTCGCGCTCGTCCTCGCCTGCGTCCTCGCCGCCGTGTGCACCGGCGCGCTCGCCCTCTCCACCGACCGGATCGCCGACCACGCGACGCACGGTGTGGCCAAGGGCGAGGCCGTCGCCGCCGGCGCGGTGGCCCAACTGGTCACCATCCTGGCCGGCGTGGCGATCGGCGCGCTGAGCAACCGCCCGGTGCTGCGCCGCCCGGCGTACTCCGTGGCCCTCGCGGCGCTGGCCACCCTGGCCGTCCTGATCACCAAGGGCAGCCCCGCCGCGAAGGTCCTGGAACTGCTGACCGACGCCGCCAGGCACGACGCGGTCGATCTGCCGACCACGCAACTCGCCATCGTCGCAGCGGTGTTCGTGGTCGCGGTCGCGGCGGCCTGCCGGGTCGCGGCCAAGGTCGACCACGACTGATCCGGGGGCCGATGCCCACACCCTTCCTTGCGGGCCCATCATGGCCATGATAGCTATGACGGGTCGTCAGGTTCCGTACGGAAGTGGGCAGCGTGCGCAGTTTCGAGGTCATCGTCGTCGGGGCCGGTTCGGCCGGATGTGTCGTGGCCGCGCGAATGTCGGAGCGGCACGACGTGCTGCTGCTCGAAGCCGGGCCCGCCGCGCTGCCGGAGGAACTGCGCCGGTTGTCCCGGCCGATCCGGGCGCCGTACGACTGGGGCGACACGGTCGACTCGGACTGCCGCGAGCTCAAGTACGCGCGCGGCCGCGTGGTCGGCGGCTCGTCCGCGACCAACGGCGCCGTGGCGCTGCGGCCCGAGCCCGAGGACTTCGACACCTGGCCGACCGGGTGGACCTGGGACGACATGCTGCCGCGGCTGAACCGGATCGAGCACGACCTCGACTTCGGCGGCCGGCCCTATCACGGCACCGGCGGGCCGATCCCGATCACCCGGCACGCGCGCGCCGACTGGGCGCCGATCCAGGCCGCGTTCGCGACCGGTTGCACGGCGGTCGGGATCCCGTACTGCCCCGACCACAACGCGCCGATATCCACCGGCGTCGGCGCGATCCCGATGAACCGACAGGGCCGGATCCGGGTCTCCAACGCCGCCGCCTACCTGGCCGGCGCGTGCGACCGGGTGACCGTACGGCCGGACACGCACGTCGCCCGCGTCCTGCTCGACCACGGCCGCGCGGTCGGCGTCGAACTCGCCGACGGGACACACCTGCGAGCCGGCCGGGTGATCCTGACCGCCGGCGTCGTACAGACCCCGCTGCTGCTCGCGCGCTCCGGCCTGGCGCAGGAGAACCCGCACGTGGGACGGCATCTGACGGACCATCCGGTGGTCTCCTTCGTGACCGGCGTCGACCCCGCCACCGTCCCGGACGACGCGCCCACGCTCCAGGTCATCGCCAAGACCACCGCCCGCCGCCGGCACGACCTGCAACTGACCCCGGTCGCCCGCCGCAACGCCGACGGCACGCGCGACCTCGAGATCAGTGTCAGCCTGCAACTCCCGCACGGCGCCGGTACCGTCACGGCCACCGGCCCCGACCCGAGCGCGCCCGCCCGGATCACCTGGCCGTTCCTGGCCATGCCCGAGAACGTGTCCCGGATGCGCGCGGGCTGGCGCCTCGCGGCCCGGGTGGCCGGCGAGAGCGGCATCCTGCTCGACCGGCGCGACGTGGACCGCGCCGCGGGGATGTCCGACGCCGACGTGGACGACCTGATCCGCCGTACGCACTACGCCTTCTACCACGGCGTCGGCACGTGTCGGATGGCCGAGGATCCGGCCGAGGGCGTGGTCGATCCCACCGGGGCCGTCTTCGGCGTGGAGCGATTGCATATCGTGGACGCGTCCGTGATCCCGACCGTCCCGCGTTCGAACACCCATCTGCTGGTGACCGCCCTCGCGGAACGGTGGTGCGATCTGGACGCCGCCTGACCGTTCGACGTTCGACCGAGGAGCCCCCCTTGTCCGGTGTCCCGCTGTTCCCGCCGACCGACCCGCGCCTGGCCGCCCAGATCGGCTTCGTCATGGAAATCGACCGGCTCAAGGGCGTGGTCCGGCGCAACCTGATCGCGGACGCCTCGCGCCGGGAGAACACCGCCGAGCACTCGTGGCACCTCGCCATGGTCGCCGTCACGCTCTCCGAGCACGCCTCGACCGACGTCGACGTCGCCCGCGTGACCCGGATGCTGCTGATCCACGACCTGGTCGAGATCGACGCGGGCGACACGTTCTACTACGACTCGGTCGCCGAGGTGGACCAGGGCGAGCGCGAACAAAAGGGCGCCGAGCGGATCTTCGGCCTCCTCCCGATCGAGCAGGGCGGCGAACTGCGAGCGCTGTGGGAGGAGTTCGAGGCCCGCGAGACCCCGGACGCGCGGTTCGCCAAGGCCGTCGACCGCTTCCACCCGTGCCTGCTCAACTTCCACACCGAGGGCGGTACATGGCGCGAGTACGACCTCACTCTGAGCGAGGTGCTGGCCAAGCAGGGCAGCACGATCGAGGACGGCTCGCCCACGCTGTGGGCGTACACCAAGGAGCTCCTCGCCGAGGCCGTCGAGCGCGGATATCTGCGTCCCTGACCACCCCGCATCGTCGTAACCTGCTCCCCATGGCCAGCGACGCGTCCTTCACCACCCATGTCGGCGAGCGGCTCGCGGCACTGCCCGGGGTCACGGCCGTGGCCCTGGGCGGATCGCGCGCGCAGGGAACCCACCGCCCGGACAGCGACTGGGACTTCGCCGTGTACTACGGCGCCGGCTTCACCCCCGACGTGGTCCGCGCGCTCGGCTGGCCGGGCGAGGTCTCGGAGTTCGGCGGGTGGGGCGGCGGGGTGTTCAACGGCGGCGCGTGGCTGACCGTGGACGGCCGCCCGGTCGACCTGCACTACCGCGAACTCGCGGATGTACAAAGGCGGTTGGCCCAAGCCCGGGAGGGCCGGTTCGAGGTGGAACGGCTGATGTTCCACCTCGCGGGCGTGCCGACCTACCTCGTGGTCGCCGAACTCGCGGTCAACCGCGTCCTGTTCGGCGACCTGCCACGGCCCTCCTACCCCGACGCGCTGCGCCGCACCGCGCACGCGCGCTGGGCCGGCGACGCGCGGACGACCCTCGCGTACGCGGGCAGGGCACACGCGGCGCGCGGCCACGTCACCGACGTCGCGGGCGCGATCGGCCGCGCCGCGTGCGAGGCCGCGCACGCGGTCTTGGCCGGCCGCGGCGAATGGGTGACCAACGAGAAGACCCTGCTCGACCGCGCCGACCTGCGCGGCATCGACGCGATCACCGCGCGCCTGGACCCGGCCGCGCTGCCCGCCGCGATCGCCGAGGCCGGCGCGCTGCTGGACAAGGCGCTGGCCGCGCATTCCCGGTGACCCGGTGGCCCGGTGGTCCGAATACCGAGGGGCGGGGGCGATCCGGGCCGCCAAACGCGATGGCAGATTTCCGCCAGACGTGACCTATCCGCGTCGCAATGATTGAGCCATGAACTTGAACCTGAAGAACAAGGTCGTCGTGGTCACCGGCGGCAGCAAGGGCATCGGCCTCTCGATCGTCCGCGGCTTCGCGGAGGAGGGCGCCCGCGTCGTGGCCGGCAGCCGTACCGTCTCCGGTGAACTGGCGGCACTGCGCGATGAGTTCGACGTCATTCCGGTCGCCGTCGACCTGTCCCACCCGGACGGCCCGGCCGAGCTGGTACAGGCGGCGATCGACGCGCACGGCGGCGTGGACATCCTGATCAACAACGTCGGGGCCGGTGCGCCGACGCCCTCGATCCTCGGGGTCGAGGACGCCGAGTGGCAGCACATCTTCGACATCAACCTGTTCAGCGCCGTGCGGGCGACCCGCGCCGCGATGCCGTCCATCGTCACCCGCGGTGGCGGCGCGGTCGTCACCGTCAGCTCGCTGAACAGCCACCTCCCGTCCGCGTCCCTGGTGCACTACTCGGCTTCGAAGGCCGCCCTGAGCTCGTACTCGAAGGCGCTCGCCGAGGAGTTCGGCCCGCAGGGCGTCCGGGTCAACACCGTCTCGCCCGGCCCGGTCCGGACGCCGATGTGGACCGCCCCGGGCGCGTTCGCCGACATGATGGCAGCGGGGGCGGGCACCACCGCGCAGGTGTTCATGGACGAGGTCCTGCCGCAGGCGATGGGCGTGACCACGGGCCGCGTCTCGGAGCCGGAGGAGGTCGCCGACATCGTGCTCTTCCTGGCCTCCGAGCGGGCGGGGAACACCATGGGCGTGGACTACATCGTCGACGGTGGCATGCACAAGTCGATCTGACCCACTCGGTGCCCGGGCGCCGGAACCCCGGCGCCCGGGCACCGGAAACTCCATGTTCCGGACCCCGGAAACTCCAAGATCGTTCCGGTCGACATCCGTTACTGTCCCCGAATGGATGCCAAGGCTGTGAACTGGGACGACGCACGCTGGCTCAACCCGCCGACCGCGGCCGAGCGGGACGGTGCCGCGCTCGTGGTGACCCCGGTGGCCGGGGCCGACTTCTGGCGGCAGACCTCGTACGGCTTCACCCGCGACACCGGAAGCGCGCTGCTGTCCGAGCTGCCGCTCGGCGCCGCGGTCGAGGTGACCTTCGAGGCCGACTTCGACACGCTCTACGATCAGGCCGGCGTCTTCGTCCGGGTGGACGAGCGGACCTGGGTCAAGGCCGGCGTCGAGGTCACCGACGGCGAACTGCACGTCGGGGCCGTCGTCACGCACGGCGTCTCCGACTGGTCGATCGCGCCCGTACCCGAGTGGGCGGGCACGCCGATCACGGTCCGGGTCAGCCGGGCCGGCGACGCGCTCACGATCCGCGCGCGCTCGGCCGACGGTCCCTGGCGGACCATCCGGCTCGCACCGCTGTCCCCGGACGCGCCGGCTGCGGCCGGACCCTTCTGCTGCTCGCCGGAACGCGAGGGTATGCGCGTGCGTTTCACGCGCTTCGTCGTCGGACCCGCCGACGCGGGGCTACACGAGAACCCCTGAGCACACGAACAGCCCGAGACACCCCGAGACGCCCGGAGACCCTCCGGGCAGCCCAAAACCCCCGGTCACCCGAGGCCCGGCATCCCGCTTAGGCACCGTCCGCCGGCGGGACGGTCACGCCGTACTCGCGCGCGGCGTGCAGGGCGTCCTCCAACTCGTCGATCGCGGGTGACAAGGCGTTCGTATCATGCGTGTCGCTCGCCTCGGACAGTACCGAACGGGCCCGAATCACCCGTTCACGCACGGCCTGGGCGAAGTCCGCCTGGTCGAACGCCGACTGCTCGTCGAACCCAGCCGTCATCACTCCTCATTTCCAGCAGCCCCGTACCAAGCGCGTACACCTTTCTCTTGGTGTTCCGACATGGGGCGCACTTCAACCGGCCTGGGCGCGTACCGGCGTGAGAAAAGTCGTCAGGAGGCGTCCACCTCGACGAATGTGCGCCCCGTTTCGCGGGCGGTGGCCCGGCCGCCGGTCAGATCGGTCAGGCGTGCGGTGAAGCGGTCACGGTCCGGCTCCGGTACGCACACGTCGATCGCGACCTCGGCGCCGTAACGGATGTCGCGAACCTCGTGGCCGAGCCCGCGCAGGTCGTTCTCCAGGCGGCCGGCGTGCGCGTGGTCGACGTCGACGGTCAGCACCAGCATCGGCCGCAGCTCGACCACGCCGACCGCGTCGACGGCCTCGGTCACGGCCGAACCGTACGCGCGGATCAGGCCGCCGGCGCCGAGCATGATGCCGCCGAAGTAGCGGGTGACCACCGCGACCGTCTCGGTCAGCTCGCGGCGCCGGAGCACCTGGAGCATCGGCGCGCCCGCCGTCCCGGACGGTTCGCCGTCGTCGTAGCCCTTCTCCTGCCCGCCCGCGATCCACGCGGAGCAGTTGTGCCGCGCCGACGCGTGCAACATGCGGCGCCGGGCCACGAACGCCTGCGCCTCGGCGTCGCCGGACACCCGCGCGAGCGCGCACAGGAAGCGCGAACGCCGAACCTCGATCTCGACCTCCCCCTCAGACTTGATGGTGAGCAGGGGCATGACGAGGTCCTTCGGCACGAAGACGGCTGACGCCCCCACGCTACCGGCGCCCCGCGAGAGCACTCGGCAGCGGCGTGGGCGGCGCCGCGTCGACGGTGGTGAGCGGTGAGCGGTGGGTGATGGGTCAGGTCGAGACGGGCACGCGACCCGACGCGTCCGCGAAGGAGCGCAGCAGGTTCGTCTCGTCGCCGGTCCGCCATGCGAGCGTGACCGCCGACTCGGTCAGGCCCACGACCGGCACGAACGCGACGTCGGGGCGGCCGTTGTAGGCCGCGAACTGCGAGCAGAAGAGCAGTACGCCCTGATCGGCCGCGACGTGCGACAGCGCCTCCTGGAGCGTGGACGCGCCCGGCCCGCGCGGGATCGGCCGGCCGCCAGGGGTGGTGGTCGGCGACTGGAGTTCGCGCCACGACGCGGGAGCGGGCCCCGCGATGTCCACGAAGGCGCAGTCGGCGAGGTCCTCGGCGTCGACCAGCGCGCGCCGCGCGAACGGGTGCCGCAGCGAGACGCCGAGCACGAGCGGGTCGGACGCGATCAGCGCGCCGGTGCTCAGCTTGGCGTCGGCGACCGGCAGGGTCACGAATGCCGCGTCGAGCTCGCCGCGCAGCACCGGCCCGAACGGGTCGGAGAGCCGCATCTCGACCAGCTCGGCCCGCGCGTGCGGGTGCCGCTCGCGGAAGTCGGCGACCAGGTCGAGCAGGGTTCCGTAGGGTGTGCCGACGAACCCGACCCGCAACACGCCCTCGACACCGCGCGCTCGGGCGCGGGCCCGGTCCACGGCGCCGGTGACGTCGTCGTAGGCCGGTCGCACCTCGGCCAGGAACAGCTCGCCCTGCGGGGTCAGCCGGACCAGCCGGCTGTTGCGCTCGAACAGGCGTGTGCCGATCCGGGTCTCCAACTGGCGCAGCAGTTGGCTGACCCGGGCCTGTGAGGTGAAGAGCCGGGTCGCGGTGCGGGTGAAGTGCAGTTCCTCGCTCAGCACGACGAAGCACTCCAGCTCGCGGAACTCCAAGCTCATGCGAACTCCAGGCTCATGCGAACTCCAAGCTCATGTTCGGTCTCCTCCACGACTCACGGATCCCCGGCAGGCCGCCGACGTCCGCACTCGGATGACCCCTGACCTGCAAGCATAAGCAAGGCTTGTGCTCGCATGCGATCTTCGCCGTTGTTCGGCACCCGGCGTGTGTCCAGGGTTGAGGGCATGTCCAACGCAGCCGTCGAAGCCGGATCGTTCGCTTCGCCCGCCCCCGGCCCCCCTTCCGATGCCACGTCCGCCTCCGCTCCCAAGGCTCCCGAAACCGCCACGTTCCGGTCGTGGCTCGCCGTCACCGCCGTCGCCGTCGGCACGTTCGCGGTGGTCACCACCGAGATGTTGCCGGTCGGCCTGCTGACCCCGATCTCGCACGGCCTGAACGTGTCCGACGGCACCACCGGGCTCGCGCTCACCCTGGCCGCGGTCGTCGCGGGGTTCGCGGCGCCGACCGTGATCGTGGCCGCCGGACGGGTCGACCGGCGGATCGTGCTCGCCGCGATGATGGTCGTCCTGCTGCTCGCCAACACGATCAGCGCGTTCGCGCAGAACTTCGCGATGCTGTTGGTCGCGCGGGTCCTCGTGGGCGCCAGCATCGGCGGCTTCTGGGCGATCGGCGCGAGCCTGGCGGTCCGGCTCGTGCCGGCGCATTCGGTGGGCCGGGCCACCGCGTTGATCTTCGGCGGGGTCTCGGTGGCCTCGGTCGCCGGCGTGCCCACCGGCACGATGATCGGTGAACTCGCGGGCTGGCGCGTCGCGTTCGCCACGATGGCCGGGCTCAGCGCGGCCGTGCTCGTCGCCCTCCTCGTGTTGCTCCCGCCGCTGCCCGCCGAACGGGCCGTGCGGCTGGGCGAGATACCCGCGCTGCTGCGCCGGGGCACCGTGCTCGCCGGCACGGCGGGCCTGATCCTGGTGATCGCCGGGCACTTCGGCGCGTACACCTACATCCGGCCGATCCTGGAAGGCGTCGGCGACCTGGGCCCGGGCCCGATCGGCGGGCTGCTGCTCGGGTACGGCGTGGCCGGGATCGTCGGAAACTTCGTGGTCGGCTCGTACGCGGGCCGCAGCCCGCACGGCACGCTCGCCGTGGCGGCCGGGCTGCTCGCGGTGGCGGTGTTCGGCCTCGCACTGGCCGGCGCGTGGACGCCGGGCACGGCGGTGGCGATGCTCGCGTGGGGGCTGGCGTACGGCGCCGTGCCGGTCGCGTTGCAGGCGTGGATGCTGCGTTCGGCCCCGGACTCGCCGGAGGCGGGGTCGGCGGTGTTCGTGACCGGGTTCCAGGTCGCGATCTCGCTCGGCTCGCTGCTCGGCGGCGTCGCGGTGGACGCGGTCGCGACGTCGAGCGTCCTGTGGTTCGGCGGCATCCTGGCCGCCGCCACCACCGTGCTCGCCGTGGTCGCGGGACGCCGGGCTCGGGCCTGAACCCCGAGCCGAACTCCGATCTGAACCCGGTCTGAACCCCGAGCCGAACTCCGACCTGAACCCCGACCTGAATTTCGAGCGGAACTCCGAGCCGGACCCGGGCTCGAATCGGACCCGAACGCGTCCGATTCGTTCAAGACCAGGGCGTCGCCCGGTGTCTAGTTTGGTGGCATGACTCCACGTTTCCACTTCATCGGGCTCGGCGTCGCCGACATGGCCGCGTCGCTCGCCTTCTACCGGGCGCTCGGCCTGGACATCCCGGCCGAGGCCGACACGCAGCCGCACGTCGAGGTGCAATTGCCGGCCGGGCCGCTGCTCGTCTTCGACTCGATCGAGACGATCCGTTCGTTCGATCCCGACTGGACCGCGCCGACCGGGAGCCACCGCGCCAGCCTGGCCTTCGCGTGCGCGGACCCGGCCGAGGTCGACAAGGTGTACACAGCCCTGGTCGCGGCGGGCCACACCGGCCACATGCAGCCGTGGGACGCGTTCTGGGGCCAGCGCTACGCGGTCGTCCTCGACCCCGACGGCAACGGCGTGGACCTGCTGGCCCCACTGCCGGGCGCCGGCGCCTGACCGCCTACCGCGACCCGCTGAGCGACCGGAGGGACTCCGCGTGGCGGGCGCGGCCGGCCAGGTCGTGGTCGAGGCGGGAGATGGCGTGGTCCGGAGCCGGTTCGTCGCGGAGTTCGGCGGCGCGGATGCGGTCCAGACGGAAGCCGCGGCCGGCGCGTCGGGTGCGGCACCAGCCGATCAGGTACCACGAGCCCTCGGCGGCCAGCAGGCCGCCCGGTTCGACCTCGCGTTCGCTCTCCCGGCCGGCCGCGTCGGCGTAGCGGATCCACACCACCCGCCGTTGCGCCACCGCCTGTTCGACGGCGGCGAGGACGTGCGGCACGGTCCGCGAGGGCAGCACGTGGATCCGGTCGGTGAGGGCGCGGACCTCCTCGATCGCGGACTCGCCGAGCGCGGCGGCCAGTTTGCGCATCGCGCCGCGGCCGGCGGCGGAGAACGGGGTGGCGTTCTCCGCGCCGGCCAGGGCCGCGGCGACCGCGAGCGCCTCGGGCGCGGTGAGGTTGATCGGGGGAAGGGTGGCGTTGCGGTCGATGAACCAGCCGCCGTGCCGGCCGGCCTCGGCGCGCACGGGCACCCCGGTCGCCATCAGCGCCTGAAGATCGCGCTGCACGGTGCGTCGCGACACCGCGAACCTGGTCGCCAGCCAGTCCACCGTGCGCGGCCGGGGCGCGATCGCGCGCAGCTCGTCGACCAGCGCGTAGAGGCGTTCGGTGCGGTTCATGGCCGGGTCAGGTTAGCCCAGGGCGCGGCGGACGAAGGCGTCCTGCTCCGCCGATTCGCGCCGGGCCAGGGCCGTCGGGGCGAGCGTGAAGCCGTGCCAACCCTCCGCCGCCACCACCAGCTCCGCGGCGTTCCCGGCCGCGCGCCAGCGGGCCGCCATGAAGAGCGTGTCGTCGAGCACCGGGTCGGCGGTGCCCACGGTGAAGCGGGCCGGCGGCAGGTCGCGCAGATCGCCGTACAACGGGGAGATGTCCGGGTCCAGCCGGTCGGCCGGAGTCCGACCCGGGAACACCTGGTCGCGGAACCACTTCAGGATCGGGGCGTTGATCAGCAGGTTGCGCTCGCCCGCGTGCCGGGCGCTGGGTGTTCCGTACGCCAAGTCGTAGCTCCCGAAGGAGAGTTGCGCGCCGCGGAAGGCCGCGGCGGGGGAGAGACCCTGCCGGTCGCGCAGCCGCAGCAGGGTGGTCACGGTCAGCCGGGCACCCGCCGATTCCCCGCCGATCACCAGGCGTTCGGTGCCGAACTCGGCCCCGGCGTGCGCCAGCAACCAGAGCGCCGCCTGCTCGGCGTCGTCGGTGCCGGCGGGATAGGGGTTCTCGGGGGCGAGCCGGTACTCGACGCTGACCACGGCGGCGTTGGCGTTCGCCGCCAGGTCGCGCAGGCGGGCGTCCTGGCCGTCGGCGGATCCGATCACGCCGCCACCGCCGTGGAAGTGCAGGAACACCCCGTCCGGCTGCCGCCCGTCCGGCGGGGTGAACACGCGGAGCGGGAGTCGGCTGCCGTTCGCCGTGGTGACGGTGCGCCAACTGCCCTCCGGGAGCTGTACGGCGGCCGGGAAGCCACCGCCGCCCGAGCGGCGAAAGGCTCGGGCGGCCGGGGCGTCGTTCTCTACGTGCAGCGGGACCTGAGCGTCCAGCAGCTCTTCCAGCCGGTCGTTGGCGGCGCGGGTCTCGGCCAGCTCGACCGGGTCGAGGCCGGTGGTGGCGATGGAAATGACGCCGGTGGTGGGGGCGGTGGAGTCGGTGGGGGTGATGGGGGCGGTGGTGTGTGGTGCGGTGGTCATGGGGAGACGATCGCGCCGTCGCGCGACACCGTGGTGTCACCGTTTTGTCGTGACCCCGGTCACGTCACCACCGCCGGCCGGCGGGCCACCACGCACTGGGCGTACGCGCGGCAACTGGCGCGCAGCCGGCCGGCCGTGACGGGCGGATCACCTGTTCGCACGGTGACCGTTTGACACTGTCGGGCCCACCGATGGGCCTCGAACGGACCCACTGGCTCGAAGAACCGCAGACCCCCCGGGCTTCGGCCGGCCGGCCCGTCGAGATCTTCTGGATAGATCGTTCGTTCTAGTGATGTGCTAGCTTCTGCTCTGATCACTGGATAGATCGTTCGTTCTACTGCACGGGAGTTCTTCGTGAGCAAGCAATCGGTGACCGTTGTCGGCCTCGGGCCCATGGGGCGGGCGATGGTGGAGGCGTTTCTGGATCGGGGGCATCCGGTGACCGTCTGGAACAGGACCGCAAGCAAGGCCGCCGGCCTGGTGGCCAAGGGTGCCGTGCAGGTCGCCACGATCGAGGAGGCGCTGGCTGCCAACGAGCTGGTGGTGCTGAGCCTGACGGACTACGACGCGATGTACGCGATCCTCGAACCGGCTTCGGCGGCGCTGGCCGGGCGGGTGCTGGTCAACCTCAGTTCGGACACCCCCGCCAAGGCCCGCGCGGCGGCCGAGTGGGCGACCGCCCGGGGTGCGCGGCACCTCACCGGTGGGGTCCAGGTGCCGCCCTCGGGCATCGGGAAGCCGGATTCCTCGACGTACTACAGCGGCCCGAAGGACGTCTTCGAGGCACATCGGGAGACCTTGACGGTCCTCACCGGCACCGACTATCGCGGCGCCGACCCGGGTCTGGCGGCGCTGTACTACCAGATCCAGATGGACATGTTCTGGACCGCGATGCTCAGTTGGCTGCACGCGCTGGCGGTGGCCGACGCGAACGGCATCTCCGCCGAGGAGTTCCTGCCGTACGCCACGGCGACGATGGAGTCCATCCCGGGCTTCCTCGGGTTCTACACACCGCGGATCGACGCGGGCGCGCACCCCGGCGACGTCGACAGGCTCGCGATGGGGGTGGCGAGCGTCGAACACGTCCTGCACACCACCGAGGACGCCGGCATCGACCCGGCGCTGCCCGCCGCGGTCCTGGAGATCTTCCGGCGCGGCGTCGCGGCCGGGTACGGCGGGGACAGCTTCACCCGCCTGACCGAGCTCTTCCGCGGGACGACGGTGACGGTGTAGTCGTCGCCAACCGGGGGCGGGCCGCGACGTGGAACGACATCGCGGTCCGCCCGGGTGTTCCGAGCGCCCGGCGCCGTATCTCGGGCGTCACCTGACCGTGGGGACCACGAAGTCCTCCAGCAGGCCCACCGCGTCCCGGACGAGTGGGCGGAAGGCCCGGTAGCGGGACAACCGCACCACCTTCACCACCAGCGGCGTGCACCGACGGACGAACGCGCGCGTGCGCTCGGTGTCCTCGGTCCGGTCGAACACCCAATAGAGCACCACGCCCATCAGGTGCAGCCACAGCAGGTCGGGCAGCAGTTCGGCGAGTTCGGCGTCCAGTTTCGGACCCAGCTCCGAGCCTTGGAGCACGTCTCGGAAGATCTGCACGGCCGCCGCCCGGGCCGGGTGGGACTCGTCGGAGAACGGGCTGAGCGGGCTGTCCGGATCGGCCGCCGTGCCGAAGAACTGCGCGGCGAACTCGTGGTACGGCGCGGCGCAGTCCACCCACGACGACATCGCGATGTCCAGCCGCCGGGCGAAGTCCGGCACTCCGCGCATCCGGGCTGCGGCCTCGGCCGCGTGCTCGTGTGTCATCCGGTCGTAGAAGCCGGTGATCAGCGCGGCTTTCGAGTCGAAGTAGTAGTAGGCGTTCCCGACGGAGACCCCGGCCTCGGACGCGATCGCGCGCATCGTCGTCTTGTCGTACCCGCGCTCCCGGAACAGCCGCATCGCCGTCTCCAGGATCAGCGCGCGGGTCTGCTCGCTCTTGCCGGGCCGACCGGACTTGCCGCCCTTGTCGAGTCTCGCGCTCGCGTCGGGCTTGTCGGTCGTGCCGGCCGGGGTCGTCTCGTCGGTGCCTTCCACGTGCTCCACGGGAGGCAAGGTTAGTGCTCGATCTCGCACTGTTCGTCGCACGCTACGACGGTCCATCCCTCGTGGAAGGGATCGTCGGCCGGCAGGGCCCGCAGGGCCGGCTCCGGCTCCTGGCGGGTGACCGTTCGGATCCGGGCCGCGGCCAACACCGCGGCGCGGGCCAGCGGCATCCCGGCCGGGGTGCCCAGTCGGAAGGCCAGCTTGCGGTAGGTGCGCAGGGCCCACAGCACGGTGACCCACGCGGCGGCCCCCGTCCACACCTCCCCGCTCCCGCCCACGACGGTGATCTCGCGCACGGTCGCGGCGTGATCGAGGTGGGGGTAGCGGTTGCGGGCCCGCGGCGAACCGGCCGGGATCAGGTCGACGGCGATCAGTGTGGGCTGACCGGCGATCCAGCCGGAGAGCGCCCGACACAGCGGGCAGTCCGGGTCGGACAGGATGGTGATCCGGCGGACCGGGGGGAGCGTGGCGGGGGTGTCGCGCCGGGCCGTCCCCTCCGATCGGCCCGGCGCGATGTTCCCCTTCGGGAAGGCCATCGGGGTCAGACTCCGGGAGCCGGCTGGGTCATGCCCTGCGGACGGATCGGCGGGCCGTAGTCCTGGCCCGACAACTCGCGGGCCCGCTGCGGCCGGGGGCCGCCCCGCTCGTCCTCGAAGCCGCGCCGGCGGATCCGGTTCAGCACGTAGACGTTGATCAGGTGCAGTAGGCCCAGGATCAGCAGCACCGTGCCGAGCTTGATGGACAGCGCCTCGAACGAGCTGCGGGCGTCCTCGACGGTCTTGCCGACCTTGAGGTAGAGCGCGACGAACCCGAGGTTGACGAGGTAGAAGCCGACCACCAGGAGGTGGTTGACGGCGGCGGCGAGTTCCTCGCGCCCGTGCAGGACGTCCTTGAGGAAGACCTGCCCGTTCCGGCTCAGCGTGCGGGCCACCCACACGGTGAGGCCGATGCTGATGACCAGATAGATGGCATAGGTGACAACGGTCATATCCATTGACCGGCTCCTTTTTGAACGTGTTCAACTGGCCGACAGTCCGGACTGTAGACCTGTTTTTGAACACGTTCAAGTTCGCCGTCAGGAGGTGCGGGTCGGGTCGTCGACGGTGGTGGTGCCGCCTTCGCGGTGGGCGCGCTTGGCGTCCTCGACGAACTCGCGGCTGAACATCGCGGACAGGATCGCGACGCCGCCGCGGTGCACGCGGATCTCGCCGCTGTCGATGTGGCCGAGGAGGCGGACGACGCGGCCCTCGCCGGCGGCGGGGCGGGCGCTGTCCTTGACCTTGCCGCGGCCGGTCCAGCGCAGCTCGTCGTGCTCGACGACCGCGTCGTCGGGGACGAGCAGCTTGAGCAGGGCGTGGTCCAGATCGACGCGGATCTCGATGTCGCCCTCGTCGATGTGCGGCGAGCGCAGGTCGAGGACGGTGTTGGCGCGACGCTCGCGGATCTCGAACGAGGTCGCGGTGGTCCAGTGGCCGAGGCGCTTGGTGGTGGTGTGGTCGGCGTGGATGCGGACCGGAGTGGTGGTCATCGAAATGTTCCTTTCGGGGGTCTTCGCGAGGTCTCCTTTCGGGCTTCGCTGCCGATGAATGAATAGTGACATCATCACTAGTGTCTTGGCAACTAGTTCAAAGGGAGTTAGTCGTCGGGCCTCTAGTACATTGGGGCCATGACGCCGACATTCCGCAGGTCACCGCTCGCGCTCGCGCTCCTGGGCCTGCTCTACCGCGACCCGATGCACCCGTACGCGATCCAGCAGCGGATCAAGCAATGGGGCAAGGACAAGGTCGTCAACGTGGGCCAGCGGGCCTCGCTCTACAAGACGATCAACCGGCTGCGCGAGGCCGGGCTGGTGACGGTGCGCGAGACCGAGCGCGATCAGCAGTACCCGGAACGGACGGTGTACGAGATCACCGACGCCGGCCGGGCGGCCTGCCACGCGTGGATGGCGGAGATGCTCGGTACGCCGCGCAACGAGTTCCCCGAGTTCCCGGCCGCGCTGTCCTTCCTCGCGCTGATCACCCCCGAGACCACCCGCGAGCTGCTGGAGCGGCGTCGGGACCGGCTCGCGGCCGATCTGGCCGCGCTGGAGGCCGACGCGGCGAACACGGCCGGCTTCGAGCTGCCGCGGGTCGTGATGCTGGAGGACGAATACCTGCGCGCGATCACCGGTGCGGAGCTGCGTTGGGTCGACTCGGTGCTGACCGACCTGCGCACGGGTCGGCTCACCTGGAGCCAGGACTCGCTCGCGGCGTTCGCCGAGTCGATGGCGGACTGACCGGCCGCGAGCACGAGGTGATGTGCGCCGCGATCCGGCCGTCGGTTGTGGACCACGTCCCGACGGGCATACGGGCATGTTCGACACCGTCCGCAAGCTGTTCGCGGACACCGACGCGGCGCGTGAACGCGGGTACACCGCGAGCCGGTTCTCGTGCAACGTGGCGGGGGCGACGGCCCGCTACCCGGCGCGGTGACCGCCGACCCGTCTCCCCGGTGAGCGCGCGGCCGATCAGTGGAACCTGTTCGTGTCGTGGGGCGCCGCCGGGCGCCTGTCCCGGTTCGTGACCTTACGGTCGGATACATGCGTATTGTCATCGCGGGTGGACACGGAAAGATCGCACTTCGGCTGGAGCGGTTGCTCGTCGAGCGCGGACATACGGTCGTCGGGCTCATTCGCAACCCCGACCACGCGAACGAGCTGCGGGCCGCCGGTGCCGAACCGGTGCTGTGCGACCTGGAGCGGGCACCGGTCGAGGAGGTCGTCGAGCTGCTGGCCGGCGTGGACGCGGTGGTGTTCGCGGCGGGCGCGGGCCCGGACAGCAGCCGCGAGCGGACGATGACCGTCGACTACGGCGGTGCGGTCCTGATGGCGGACGCGGCCGAGGACGCCGGCGTACGGCGCTACGTGATCGTGTCCGCGATGGGCGCCTCGACCCATCCGCCGGCCGACACCGACCCGGACTTCGCGCTGTACCTCAAGGCCAAGGGCGAGGCGGACGAGGACCTGGCCTCGCGCGGCGCGCTCGACCTGACCATCCTGCGGCCCGGCCGGCTCACCGACGGCCCGGGCACCGGCCTGATCGCGCTGTCCGAGAGCGAGGGCCGCGGCGCGATCCGCCGCGACGACGTCGCCGCCGTGCTGGCCGAGCTGGTCACCGAGCCCGGCACGATCGGGCTGACCCTGGAGGTGGTCGGCGGCGACGTCCCGGTCGCCGAGGCCGTCGGATACGCCGCCGCTAGGACCCGCGCGTGAGGTCGAGCGCCATCAGCACGTCGTCGACGTAGCGGCCGGCCAACAGGAACTCGCCCTCCAGGACGCCCTCGATCCGATAGCCGCAGGACAGGTACAGCGCCCGCGCGGGCGCGTTGCCGCCGAGCACCCGCAGGGTGATCCGGCGGGCGCCGCGCCGGCGTGCCATGGCCTCGGCCGCCGCCATCAGCGCCCGGCCGACCCGGCGGCCCTGATGGTCGGGGTGCACGGCGAGCCCGTTGAGGATCTGCACGTGCGCGTTGGACGCGCACAGCGTCGAGCCCTCCAGCACCACGAAACCGATCACGAGGTCGCCGTCGTGCGCCACGAGCGTGTTCCGCACGTGCCCGGCGTCTCGGAAGAAGACCTTGTCGGGGGCCCATCGTGGGACCGGAGTGGCGGTGGGGGACCACGTGAGGCGGTCTATCTCGGCCAGCGGCTCCTCGTCGGCCTCGATGGCGGGGCGGACCCGGACGCCGGCTTCCTCCGATGTGAGCGACATCCGATCATCGTCGCACCCACCGCGATACGCCGGGCAGTCCGGGACCCGATGACCCGTGGGCTCACCCCCACAAGCGCCGTGCCCGCGCCGTGCGCACGCTCCCAGGACCCGGCTGCTCGCCGAACGAAGCCGTGCGGAGAGGTTCTAGACTCGCGGGCATGACGGCGCCCCATGCTCGCTCGGACCTGGACCGGCTCGCGGCCGGATCGTATGTCCTGCTCACGACGTTCCGGCGGGACGGGCGCGCGGTGGGCACCCCCGTGTGGGTGGTCCGCGACGGGGACGCGCTGGGGGTGTGGACGGCGCGCGACTCCGGCAAGGTGAAGCGGATCCGCAACAGCGGCCGGGTCACCGTCGCCGAATGCGACGCGCGCGGCAAGGTGCGCGGCGAAGCGGTGGACGGCCACGCCGAGCTGCTCGACGCGGCCGCCACCGATCGTTACCGCGACCTGATCAGGCGCAAGTTCGGCGTGCTGGGCCGGGTCACCCTGTTCGGCAGCCGGCTGCGCCGCGGCGTCGCGGGCACGGTCGGCATCCGGGTCGAGCTGACGACCGTCAGACCTTGAGCTTGAATCCCACGTGCGAGTCGACGAAGCCGAGCCGGCGGTAGAAGCGGTGGGCGCTCTCCCGCTCACCGTTCGAGGTCAACTGGACCAATGTCGCGCCGCGCTCGCGGGCCCGCTTGATGGACCACTCCATGAGCACCGTGCCGAGGCCGTCGTTGCGTTCGGAGGCGGCGATCCGCACCGCCTCGACGAGGGCCCGGGTGGTGCCCCGCTGGGACAGGCCCGGGACGATCGTCAGCTGGAGCGTCCCGACCACCTTCGTCGCGCCGGTCGCCGGGTCGGGGCGGGTGAGTACGACCAGCTCCTGGTTCGGATCGGCCCGCAACCGCTCGTACGCCTCGAGGTAGGGGGTCAGGTCCTCCAGCGAGTCCCGTCCGGATCCGAGCTTGTCGTCGATGAGCAGCCCTACGATCGCGGTGATGTCGTCCTGCTCCGCCGGCCGAATTTCGATGTCGTTCATATGCCCAACCTAGAGGCCGGTCCGGGCCGACCATCCGTGCGGTATTACCGATGGCGCCGGAATGGCCGGAACCCGGATGACTTACAGCACGTCCGTACGGCCAGGGGAGTAGGCGGGAATTCGGTCGCGCGCAGGATCCGTTGTCACCTTTGAGGGCGGATGCTGGTCAAGCCACATGGCAAGCGGCCTAACGGGGAGGTTCCACGTGGATGCCGTGCACGATTGGGTGGAGCGGCTGGGTGACCTACCACCCATGTACGCGTATGTCGCCATCGCCCTGGTCGCGGTGATCGAGACCGGGCTGCTTCTTGGCGTCTTCGCGCCCGCCGAGCCGGTGCTGTTGCTCGGCGGCCTGCTCACCGCGACCGGGCACCTGGCGCTGATTCCGGTGCTGATCATCGCGACGACGGCCGCGGTCGTCGGCGACACGCTCGGCTACCTCTCGGGCAGACATCGCAGCGAACGCATAAGGACCGGGCGACTGGGTCGCAAGGTCGGCGAGAAGCGCTGGGAGCGGGCCGAGGAGATGTTCACGCGCGGGCGCGGGGCCGGCGGCGTGACCGTGATGCTGGGCCGCTGGGTCGCGTTCGCGCGGACCCTGTTGCCGCGGCTCGCGGGTGCGGCGGGCATGCCCTACCGGCGGTTCGCGCCGTGGAACGCGGTCGGCATCCTCGTGTGGGTGCCGGGCTCGATCATGCTGGGCCGGCTCGCGGGCAGCGCGTACCCGTCGGCGGCGAGCGTTCCCGGGTGGATAGGGGCCGCGATCGTCGCGATCGGCATCATCGCCGGCATCGTCACCTATGTCCGCCGGCGCAGGCGCCGCAAGGCGGACGAGAGCGCGTCGGCGTTCGGGGATCCCGCGGCCGAGGTGCGGGTGAAGGAGCGTCTCGATCTCGCGGGCGCGACCGCGGCGGTCCGTGAGGACAGCGCCGCCTGACCGATTCCGATCGTCGTAGGACACATGCCGCCGCGGGCGGCTTTTCGCATGTGCGGGGGGCGGGGTCGGCCCGGCCCGGCCCCCTTTGTCATGGTGCTCGTCGGGTCGGCGATTTCATGGCGCCGGGCGTCATGCCGTCGGGCCGCCGGAGGATCCGCGGTGATCGGCACGCAGCGCGGCGTCGCCGTGCTTGGCCACGTGCTCGTCGAGCGCGGTCAGCGCGCGGGTGACCTCCTCGTGCGAGCCGCCGGCGCGCTGCTCGTTCCAGTAGGCGCTGCCGAGACGCTTGAGCAGAGCGGACGCCTCGCGACCGACCTGGACCTCCTCGACCTTGTGCTTGCCGGTGTTCATGGTGTCTTCGGCCATCTTCTTGGCCTTGTCGAGGAAGCCGCTCATCGCGCCGTTCTCCATTCCGGGTCCGCATCGAGGACATGCGTAATGGATCAACGAATGACACGAAAGCGAAGATCCCGAACGGAAATGCTTCGGTTCGGCGGGTCATTTCACTCGTTCGGCGCCGCCAGGGCCCGCTCGACCGCCGCCATGACGTCCTTCCAGTGCGCGCGCTGACGAACCCGCTCCTCGGGCCCCGCCAGCCACTCCTGATGGAAGCGCACCTGGGTCCGACCCGGTCCGCTCGCACTCACGGTGACCTGCATGGTCGTGTCGTGATCCCAGCCGGCGGGCCGGGCGGTCACCCGGACCCGGTCGAGCTCGCGATAGCCGCGGACCTCGCCGACGGTGCCGTCGGCCGTCCGGTACGGGGCACCCCTGGTCGGGGTCAGGTCGGCGCCCTCGCCGAGCCACAGGGCGATCCCTTCGGGGGAGGTGATCAACTCCCATACGTCCGCGACCGGGTACGGGACGGTCTTCGAGACGCCGATCTCGTAGCCCGCGCCCTGTGTGCGGCCGGTGGTGTCGCTCATGATCGTTTCCTCCGGGTCCGATTGCCTGACCGAACCCAGCCTCTCCCGGATACCTGTCGAAGTCCGTCAGGATCGCGGGACACTTGCGATCATGCGCGCGAGCCGGTTGCTGACCATCCTGATGACCCTTCAGACCCGGGGACGGGTGACCGCGCCGGAGCTGGCCGAGCAGCTGGAGGTGTCGGTACGCACGGTGTACCGCGACATCGAGGCGCTCGGCGCGGCGGGCGTCCCGGTGTACGCCGAGCGCGGCCCGATCGGCGGCTACCGTCTGCTCGACGGCTTCCGGACCCGGATCAACGGGCTCACCGCGGACGAGGCCGACGCGCTGTTCCTGGCCGGACTGCCGGGGCCCGCGGCCGAGCTGGGGCTGGGCGCGGTGGTCGCGTCCGCGCGGCTCAAGGTGCAGGCGGGGCTGCCCGCGGAGCTGGGCGAGCGGGTCGGCCGCGCGCAGCAGCGCTTCCACCTGGACGCGCCCGGCTGGCATCGCGAGGCGGACCAGTCGCCCGAGCTGGCCCGGCTGGCGGGCGCGGTGTGGACCAATCGGCGGGTGCGGGTGCACTACCGGCGCTGGGTGGGCGAGGTCACCCGCGACCTCGAACCGTACGGTCTCGTGCTCAAGGCGGGCGCGTGGTACCTGGTCGCCCGCACCGTCCAGGAGGGCGCGCACCGCGACCGGACCTACCGGGTGGTGCGGATCGAGGAGCTGGACGTGCTCGACGAGGTCTTCGAGCGCGACCCGGAGTTCGACCTCCCGGCCTACTGGGAGACCTGGTCCCGGGGCTTCGCCGAACAACTGCACCCGATCCACGCGGAGGTCCTGTTGACCGACGACGCGCGGTGGATGGTGCGGCAGCTGTTCGGCGTGCATGTCGCGGACACGGTCGAGGAGAGCGCGGGGGAGCCGCTCCCCGACGGGCGGATCCGGGCCCGTTTCCCGATCGAGACGATCGAGGTGGCCGCGATGGAGCTGATGCGCCTGGGGCCCGAGATCGAGGTCCTGGCCCCGCCCGAACTGCGCGACGCGGTGGCGGCGACCGCGCGCGCGACGGCGGCGCGGTACGCGTGAGCGCCCGCGCCGCCCGCGGCCGTACTCAGGCCCCCGCGCGCCGGAACAGCCGTACGCCCAGCCCCATCGAGCCGGCCGCGAGCGCGATCGCCACGAGCGCGCCGAGCGCGACGTCGCGGCCGTAGTCGCCGACGAACGCGGCCCGGACCGCCTCGACCACGTAGCGCAGCGGGTTGCCGCGCGAGAGGCCGTCCAGCCAGGCCGGGGCCAGCGCCATCGGCAGCAGGATCCCGGACAGCAGCATCACCGGCAGGTTCACCGAGTTCACCACGGGCGCGAACTCCTGCGGCGAGTTCACCCGCATCGCCAGCGCGTACGAGAGCGACGCCAGCGACGCGGTCACCAGCGCGACGAACGCGAAGGCGATCAACACGCCCGGGACCGGTACGCGCAGCCCGAACGCGAGGGCGACCAGGATCAGCAGCAGCGACTGCACGAGCAACTGGACGACGTCCTTGAGGACCCGCCCCAGCAGCAGCGCGAGTCGGCTCACCGGGGTCACGCGCATGCGTTCCACGACGCCGTGCTGCTTCTCGATCAGGATCCCGAACCCGGCGAAGGCCGCGCTGAACAGGCCGAGCTGGACCAGCAGTCCGGGGACGAGCGTCTGCCACGCGTCGCCCGTGCCGCCGAGTGGGACGTCCCGCAGGAGCGGGCCGAACAGGACGAGGAACAGCAGCGGCTGCATGAGCCCGAAGATCAGGCCGAGTTTCGAGGCGACGGTCTGGCGCAGGTAGCGGCCGAAGATCAGGGCGGTGTCGGCGGCGAGGAGGGACAGAGCGGACCGCGTGGGCCGACCGGACTGTGTGGACTGTGTGGACATGGCTACCTCGGCCCGGTTCAGACGGCGACGGGGGTTTCGCTCGGCACGGGGGCGCGCCGACCGGTGATGGCGATGAACGCGTCCTGGAGCGAGGCGTCGGGGGAGCCGGCGTACTCGGTCTTGAGCGCCCGCGCGGTGCCCTCGGCGACGATCAGGCCGCCGTCGACCACCACGAGCCGGTCCGCGAGCGCGTCGGCCTCGTCGAGGTAGTGCGTGGTCAGGAAGACCGTGGTGCCCCACTCGTCGCGGATCCGGCGGACCAGCCGCCACAGGTCCACCCGGCTGCCCGGGTCCAGACCGGTGGTGGGCTCGTCCAGGAACAGCACGTCGGGCCGGTGCACGAGGCCCATGCCGATGTCGAGCCGGCGCCGTTGGCCGCCGGACAGCGCGGCGCACGGGCGGTCCAGGAGGTCGAGCAGGTCCAGCTCGGCGGCCAGCTCCCGGGTGCGCGCCGTCGCCCCCGCCGCGCCGAGCCGATACAGCCTGGCCTGCGTGGTCAGCTCCTCGCGCACCGACACGGCGGGGTCGACGCCGCCGGACTGGGCGACGTACCCGATCCGCCGCCGCACGCCGGCGGGGTCGCGCAGCAGGTCGTGCCCGGCCACGGTCGCGGTGCCGCCGGTCGGGGCGAGCAGGGTCGTGAGCATCCGCAGGGTGGTGGTCTTGCCGGCGCCGTTGGGGCCCAGGAAGCCCAGGATCTCGCCGGCGGGGACGGTGAGGTCGATACCGCGCACGGCCTCGACGACACCGCGCTTGGTCGTGAACGTTCGGGAGAGTCCGGTGGTGTGGATGACCGATGTCATGGCACTACCGAAACACAGTCGATTTAATTTTGCAACAACCCTAAAATTCATTCAGCACAAAATTTGCATTGGCCCCAATGTTGCTAGGATGGAGTCATGACGGAGACGGATCGCGAGGGTGACCCCGTCGGGGGTCTCAGGGAACGGAAGAAGCGGCGTACCAGGCAGAACATCTCGGACATCGCCACCGGACTGTTCCTGGAGCGCGGCTTCGACGCGGTGACCGTGGCGCAGATCGCCGAGGTCGCCGAGGTGTCGGTCAACACCGTCTACAACTACTTCCCGGCCAAGGAGGACCTGTTCTTCGACCGCGAGGCCGAGGTCGTCGAACGGCTCGCGCTGATCGTGCGCGATCGCCCCGTCGGCGAGTCGGCGACCCGCGCGATCCTGAACTCGCTGCGTCGGGACGTCGACCGGCGCGCGCCGCAGATCGGCCTGGTGGCGGGCTACGAGCGCTTCATGCAGGTCATGCACAGCTCGCCGGCCCTGATGGCCCGACTGTGGCGGATGCAGCAACTGGGCGCGGACACGCTCGCCGCGACGCTGGCCGACGAGGCGGGCGCCGACCCGGACGACCCGGTCCCGGCCCTGATCGCGGGCCAGCTCGCCGGGATCCAACAGGCGCTCTTTCGCGGGATCGGTCGCGCCATCGGCGGTGGCGGCGACCCGGAGGACGCGGCCCGACACGCCCTGCGCCAACTCGACGCGGTGGAGTCGCTGTTGAGCACCGAGGTGCTCGACTACGCGATCCGGGTCGGCGACGCGCGGCGCCCGTAACGGGGTGTGCCGCCGGCGCGGTCGGGGAGGAGCACTGCTATCGGCCGCGCGACGGCGATCGATCCGAGATGATCTGCGTGGTCGGCGCCGCCGGATCAGCCGACGGATTCCGAGTCGATCGACGGTCGGCCGCCACAGGCCAGACACCAGGAGAACCGTGTGACCTCACCAAATGCATCCGACCGACGTGGACCCCTCGTGTACGTGGGCGCGTACACCCCCGACATGGAGGGGCGTGGCACCGGCATCACGGTCTGCCGGCAGGACCCGGCGACCGGGTTGCTCGGCGCGCCGTCGGCGGCGATTCCCGCCATCTCGCCCTCGTATCTGGCCCCGCACCCCTCGGGGCGATTCGTGTACGCGGTGAGCGAGCGCGGCGGCGAGGGCGCGGTCGGCGCCTACTCGGTGCAGGACGAACGCCTCGTGCCGCTGGGCGAGGTCTCCACGCTCGGCGCCGGGCCGTGCCACCTCGCGGCCGATCCGACCGGCCGGTTCGTGGTGGTCGCGAACTACGGCGGCAGCGTGACCGTGCACCCGATCGCCGACGACGGGACGCTCGGCGAGGCCGCGACGCACGTACGGCTGACCGGCTCGGGGCCGGTGAAGGAGCGGCAGGCGTCCTCGCACGCGCACCAGGTGACGTTCGCGGACGGCGGCGAGTGGCTCGTCGTGTGCGACCTGGGTTCGGACACCGTGTACCACCTGCGTTTCGACGCCGAGGCGGGCACCATCGCCGAGGGCCCCAAGCTGACCCTGCCGCCGGGCACCGGACCGCGACACATCGCGTACGGGCCGGCCGGCTTCGCATGGCTGGTGGGCGAGTTGAACGCGACGGTGACGCCGCTGCGCGCCGACCCGATCACGGGCGCGCTCACCATCGCGGGCAAGCCGTTCGTGCTCAGCGGCGGCCAGGGCGTGCCGTCGGCGATCGTCGCGTCGGCGGACGGGCGCTTCGTGTACGTCGCCAACCGCGGTCCGGACACCGTGTCGGTGCTGTCCGTCGGCGGGGGCGGGATCGCGTTGGTCGAGGAGACGCCGACCGGCGGCGCGTGGCCGCGCGACGTGGCGATCGTGAACGGCGTCCTGTACGCCGCGAACCAGCACGGCGACACCATCACCGCCTTCCGGTGCGACCCCGACACCGGAGCCCTGACACCGCTCGGCGTCGCGATGACCACCGGCACGCCGGCGAACATCCTCGCGACCCGATAGCCGCGGTGTCCTCGACCGCCGGACGGGCCCGGCCCACGCGCCGGCCCGGCCCGTCCGGCGCCCGAGGACGAACCGTCAGGCTCCCAGCGACTTGACCGCGCCGACCAGGGGCGCCAGCTCGGGTCGCTGTTCCGCGTCGTCGAGCGCCTCGCGCAGCGCCGCGTCGTTCGTGGGGCGCGCGAGTTTCAGGAGCTCGCAACCGGCCGCCGTCACCTCGGTGTAGATCCCGCGGCGGTCGGTGTCGCACAGGTAGCGGGACAGCAGCCCCCGCTCCTCCAGCCGGGTGACCAGGCGCGTGGTCGCGCTCTGGCTGAGCACCACCGCGTCGGAGACCTCGTTCATCCGCAGGTGATAGCCGTCCTGCCGGTCGAGGACGTCGAGCACCGAGAACTCGCGCACGCTCAGGTCGTGTTCGGCCTGGAGCGCGCGTTCGATGTGCGCCTCGATCCGGTTGTGCAGCGCCGCGAGCGCGCACCATCCCCGCGCGAGCGGCGGCTCGATGGTCTGCCTCTGTTGTCCCATGCGCTCAGGATACCCCCGGAACGAAATAGCCCGCGTTTGCATTGATCGGCGTCTGCAAATATTGTCGACGCTTGTAAGGCGTGCGAGCAAGCACGCCTGGCACTCGTTCCGCGCTCTCCCCTGGAAGGGGTTTCCCGTGCCTCTCGCACTCCTGGCACTCGCGATCGGGGCCTTCGGGATCGGCACCACCGAGTTCGTGATCCTTGGCCTGCTGCCCGAGGTCGCCGGCACCTTCGACGTCTCGATCACCACCGCCGGTGTCCTGGTCAGCGGCTACGCGATCGGCGTGCTCCTGGGCGCCCCGCTGATGACCGTGCTCGGGACGCGGGTGTCGCGCAAACGCATGCTGATCCTGCTGATGGGCCTGTTCATCATCGGCAACGCGCTCACCGCGGTGGCCCCGATGTTCGGGCTCGTGCTGCTCGGACGGGTGATCGCGTCGTTCACGCACGGCGCGTTCTTCGGGATCGGCTCGGTGGTCGCCGCCGACCTGGTCGCACCGGAGAAGAAGGCCGCCGCGATCGCGACCATGTTCACCGGCCTGACCCTGGCCAACGTGGTCGGCGTGCCGCTGGGCACCCTGGTCGGCCAGTCGGTGAGCTGGCGGCTCACCTTCGTCCTGGTCGCCGCGCTGGGCGTGCTCGGCATGGTGGGCATCGCCAAGCTGGTCCCCGAACAGCCCAAGCCCGAGGGGGTCGAACTGCGCCACGAACTGGCGGTGTTCCGCAACGTCCAGGTACTGCTCGCGATGGGCATGACGGTGCTCGGCTTCGGCGGCGTCTTCGCCGCGCTCACCTACGTCAAGCCGATGATGACCGACGTCGCCGGCTTCTCCGAGGGCGCGGTGACCTGGCTGCTCGTGGTGGTCGGCCTGGGGATGATGGTCGGCAACACGATCGGCGGAAGGCTCGCCGACCGGTGGAGCATGCCGCTGCTGTTCGGCTCGCTGACCGCGCTCGCGGGCGTGCTCGCGCTGTTCACGGTCACCGCGCACAACCGGGTCGCGTCCGTGGTGACCCTCTTCCTGATCGGCGCGCTCGGCTTCGCGACCGTGCCGTCGCTGCAGAAGCGGGTGATGGACAACGCCGCCGGTGCCCCCACGCTCGCGGCGGCCGTCAACATCGGCGCGTTCAACCTCGGCAACGCGATCGCCGCGTGGTTCGGCGGCCTCGTCATCGACGCGGGCCACGGCTACGCGTCGGCAAACTGGGTCGGCACCGCCCTCGCCCTCGCCGCCCTGGGCCTGGCCGTGCTCGCCCACCTCCTCGAACGCCGCACCGTGACCCGGTCGCGCTTGGTGGCGAGCAACACTTCCGAAGCTCCCGGTGTGCGAACAGCCCAGAGCCCGAAGGGCGCCCCGAGCGAGCGGCCCCGGGAGACCGAACGAACCGCCCCGGTCGCCGGTTGAGCGCCGGACCGCGGACCCGGGGCCGCCTGGCGCGCACGACCCGGTGGGCGGGTCAAGGGTGTTCGCGCTCGACCACGGCCGGATGCGCGGGATGGTCGTAGCGCACGCACACGTCGGCCTCGGTCGCCGGCGCGATCTCGTCCGCGTAGCGTTCGAGCGCTTCGAGCGTCCACGCGGCCGCGGCCGGCGTCCGCCGCTTCAGTGCCCCCGGGGACAGCCACAGGTGCACCGTCAGGTCCAGGGGCAGGCCCTTGCCGAGCAGCAGTGGCCCGTCCAGGACCAGGACGCCGCCGGGCTCCAGCGTCGTGTAGTCGGCGCGGGTGGCCCGGTCGCGGGCGGCGTCCCACAGGCTCGGCAGGACCCGGCCGGTGCCGCCGGTGCCGAGCGGCTCCAGGACCTCGCGGCGCAGCCCGGCGTCGTCCAGCCAGCCCCAGAGGTAGGACTCCGCGTCGGTGCGGCCGTACTCCAGGCGCACCGACGCGGGGCGCAGGAAGTCGCCCGCCCGCACGCGCAGGACGGGCCGCCCCAGCAGGCGCAGCGGCGCGACGAGCGCGTCGGCAACGGCGCCGGGTTCGGCGGCGTCCGCGCCGTCGATCGCGACCCGCGTCCACGGACGATCGCCCGCGCGGCGCACGATCGTGTCGACGATCTCGGTCACCAGGCCGGCCGGGGTGACCGGTCGCACGCTCACCATCGGGCCGCCGGGCGGCGGTCGTTCGCAGGGATCAAGACGGGTTCTCCCGGAGGTTCGGCATCTGCGGGGCCTGCACGTTCGGTGGCGGGACCGCCACGAACGAGGCGGAGATGCCCTGGTGGACACCGATGATCGCCGGGCGCAGTTCGTTGAGGATGTCGTCCTCGTCGACCCGGCCGACCTGACCGGTCTCGCTCGTCAGGATGTCCTCGCGGGCGTCCGCGAGCGCGGGCGTGACCGCCGCGAGGGCGAGCAGGGTGCCGGTGGCCACGGTGGCCAGGATTCGGGTGACGCGCATGACGGGGGTCTCCGTTTGTCGGCGCCCGTACGGGTGTACGTGCGGGGGTTTCGTACGTACGGGGTGTACGTGCGGGACCAGCGAACGGAACCCGATGGTCCAAGTGGGGGAACCTCCCTCGAATGAGGGCGTGTCGCGGCGGGATCGCCGGCCCACGCCTGGGGTGCGGTCTCGGTTGCGCCCGTGCGGCGGGTGGGGTCAGCCCTTGAACGGTGCGATCAGCTCGAGCGAGAGCGCGGCGGCGGACAGGGCCCGTGTGTCACCGGAGCGGGCGTAGACGTCCGCCGCGGTGTCCGCGAGCTTGATCGCGTGCTCGTCGCCGTGCGCGAGCGCGCGCTCCATCGCGTTGCTCGCGTCGCTCGCGGGGGCGGGTGCCTCGCCGGCGTCCTCGCGGCCCATGTACACCGCGAAGACCGCGCTGCTGGTGGCCCACGCGGCCGTGAACGACGGGATCCACAGCTCGCGCGGGAGCGCGGGCAGCACGCGCAGGACCGCCGAGGGCGCGGTCACGCCGTGCACGTTCATGACGCCGCTGCCGTGTCCCCGGCGCAGGTAGAGCCGGATGGCCGCGTGCACGGTGTCGGTGAGCAGCGCCTCGGCCTCCTCGGGCGTGCCGACCGGGCCCACCGACAGGGTGGGGGTCAACCACTCGTCCCATTCGGCCAGGAACGTCAGGCGCCTGCTGATGTGGTCCTTCTCGCCGATCGGGAGCGGCGGCACGGCGTCCAGCGCCTCGAACGGCGAGCGGCCCCCCGCGAGCCGCGGCAGTTCGGGCAGTGGCTGGTTGCTGGACGCGAAGTAGGCCATGGCGTGCGCGAACTCGGCGAGTCGGATCGGGCTCTCGCCCGCTTCGAGCAACGCGCGGACCGCGTGCCCGACCCGGATCACGCCGTGTGTCGCGCCGCCGGGCATGCCCGGAAGCAGGCGCGGCCACCACAGCGCGAGCACGTCGCGCCACGACTGTTCGGCGATCTCGTCGGTGAACAGCGCGATCCAGTCGCCGTCGCGGGCCCGATCGCCGAGCGCGTCACGCCACGCGTCGCGGGCGATCCGCTCGGTCGGCCGGACCGCCGGATCCAGCCGGGGGGTGTAAAGGTCGAGCCAAGCGGGCACGGCTTCCCACTGACCCGCGTGCACGAGCGACTCGACGGCCATCGGTCCGTGATTGGACAACCCGTCGTCGAACTCGGAACCGGTGCGATGGAGACGCTCGAACGCTTCGTCCAAGGTCTGGGCGGCATGCTGATGCATCGTCAAACTCCTTGCGGCAGAGGCCTCCGATTAGACAAGTTAAGTCTTGCCTAACTTGCCCACGATCCTGCGAGAAGCATAGGGTCGAGCCCGTCACCGCATCCACTTTTCCAGGAGGAACTCCCGTGGCCGACAAGGTCTACACGCTTCCCGACCTCTCGTACGACTATGCCGCCCTGGAGCCGCACATCAGTGGCGCCATCATGGAGCTGCACCACGACAAGCACCACGCGGCGTACGTGACCGGGGCCAACACCGCCCTGGAGCAGATCGCGGAGGCACGCGACAAGGAGGCCTACGGCACCATCTCCAAGCTGGAGAAGGACCTGGCCTTCCACGTCTCGGGCCACGTGCTGCACAGCCTGTTCTGGACGAACCTGGGCCCGACCGGCAACGGCGAGCCCGCCGGTGACCTCGCCGAGCAGATCGGTGTGGACTTCGGTGGCTTCGAGCAGTTCCGCGCGCACATGACGCAGACCGCCATGACCGTGCAGGGCTCGGGCTGGTCCGTCGCCGCGTGGGAGCCGCTCTCGCAGCGCATCGTGGTCACCCAGGTCTACGACCACCAGGGCAACATCCCCCAGGGCACCGTCCCGCTGCTCGCGATCGACGCCTGGGAGCACGCCTTCTACCTCCAGTACAAGAACGTCAAGGCGGACTTCTTCAAGGCCGTCTGGAACGTCTTCAACTGGGACGACGTCGCCACCCGCCTCGCGGCCGCCAAGGGCGCCTGAGGTTCGGCCTTCGGCACAGGGTCGCGCGGGTGTTCCCCGTGCGGCCCTGTCCGACGTTGTCGACCATGTGTACGAGCACGCACTCGGGGCCGACGAGAGGGGCAGGCGGGTGACCGAGCAGGACGCGTTCGCACTGTTGCCCGAGACTCGGCGCGAGATATTGCGGCACCTCAAGGGCGCGGGTGAACTGCGCGCGGAGGAACTGGCCGACGCGATCGGGATGACCGCGAGCGGCATGCGCCAACAACTGGCCGGCCTCGTCGCCGAGGGCTACGTCACCCACCGTCAGGCCCGGCTCGGCCCGGGCCGGCCCAAGCACGTCTATCGGCTGACCGCGGCCGGCGAGAACCTGTTCCCGCGGCGCTACGGCGATCTGGTCGGCGACCTCCTGGAGACCGCGCAGGCGGAGGATCCGGGCTTCGTGGACCGCCTGTTCGACCGTCGCCGCGAACGCCGCCTGGAACGCGCCCGAACCCGGATGACCGAGCCGGACCTCGCGAGCCGGGTCGCCGCGATTGCCGCGATCCTCGACGAGGACGGCTACCTCGCGGGTGCCGAGCCGCTCGCCGACGGCGGTGGCTGGCTGATCGTCGAACAGAACTGCGCGATCTTCGACGTCGCCGTGCGCTGCGGCACGGCCTGCTCGTCGGAGCTGGCCTTCCTGCGCGAGGCCCTGCCGGACACCGAGATCGTCCGGGTCAGCCACATGGTCGCGGGCGCGCCGCACTGCGCGTACGAGATCCGGCCGGTCGAAACCGCGGGCGACGAGTAGGCGCGGCAAGGGAGTTCGGGTCGCGGGCGGGCGGTCGTGGGGACGGCCGCGTGGACGCTCGCGCACACGGCCGCGTGGCCGGCCGGCCCGCTCGGCTCAAGGTCGGGCCGTTCGTGGCCGATACCACCCCGTAGGTGGGGTCCCGATGGACGGCCGTTGGGTGGTCCGGGCGCCGCCGCGGAAGGCGAGGCGATGAGCGGGAAAGTGCCGGCCCGGTTCGGTTACGGATTCGGGTGCGCGGTGTTGGCGGCGGCGACCATGCTCGGCGGCGTGGCGCCCGCGTCGGCCACGCCGCCGGCGTACGGGCACCTGTACCTGACGGTGTACCAGGGCGAGGACACCGACGGTGACGCGCTGGGCCGGGTCGAGCTGTGGTGCGACGCCAACGGCGGCACCCATCCGGATCCGGACGGGGCGTGCGGCGTGCTCGACGCCGCCGACGGCGACCCGGCGAACGTTCCGGGGACCTCGGGCGCGTGCACGATGCAGTACGAGCCGGTCACCGCCGTGGCCGAGGGCTACTGGTGGGGCGGCGTCCGGCTGGTCGACTTCACCGAGACCTACGGCAACCGGTGCGCGCTGCGCTTCGCGAAGGCGCCGTTGTTCGACTTCTGAGGCCGTCCATTCCGAGTCTTCCGCCTACCGGTCTCCCGGGTCGGGGCCTGCCGCTCGGCACACCTGTCGGTGGCGCGTCGAGGGCCGCGCCACCGGCTCCACACCCGCTGCGGGCGTCCTCCGGCCATTCCGGGACCGAAGGGCCGCCCCGGCGGTGGCCGGCCGACGCGGTTCAGGCGCGCAGGGAGCCCTCGGCGACCTGTTCGCGCAGGGCGGGCTTGCTGATCTTGCCGGTCCCGGTCACCGGCAGCGCGTCGGTGAACAGCACCCGCCGGGGGACCTTGAAGCCGGCCAACCGCGAGCGGCACAGGGTGACGAGCGCGTCCGGGGCGACGGACGCCCCCGGCGCCGCGACGACGACCGCGACCACCCGTTCGCCCCACCGGGTGTCGGGCTCGCCGACCACGGCGACGTCGCGGACGTCCGGGTGCTCGCGCAGCACCGCCTCGACCTCGCGGGCGCTGACGTTCTCGCCGCCCGTGATGATCACGTCCTTCTTGCGGTCCAGGACGTACACGTAGCCGTCGGCGTCGAGCCGGCCCAGGTCGCCGGTGCGGAACCAGCCGTCCGCGAACTCGCCGGTGTCCAGCTGCCAGTAGCCGTCGGCGACCTGCTCGGAGCGCACCGAGATCTCGCCGGTGTCGCCGGTCGGGACGGGGCGCCCGGCGTCGTCGACGATCCGGATCTCGACGCCGGGACCGGGCCGGCCGGCGGCGGCGTACAGCTCGGGCCGGTGGTCGGCGGCGGCCAGGAACACCGCGTTGCCGGACAGCTCGGTCATCCCGTAGCCCTGATCGAGGCCGCAGCCGAGCAGCTCGTCGACCCGGCGGATCAGGTCGGGCGTGATGGGGGAGGCCCCGTAGCTGATCGAGCGGATCCGCTCGCGCAGCCCGTCGCCCTCGCGCACGTGGTCGAGCAGCGCGTCGATCATGGTCGGCGCCAGGGACAGGTTGGTGACCTCGAACTCGCGAACGACGGCCGCCAGTTCGGCCGGCTCGTAGCGGCGCAGGACGACCACCGGCCGGCGGGCCAGGTGGTGCGCGCCCACCTGGTAGCCGGCCACGTGCGCGAGCGGGAACGGGGTCAGCACCACCGTGTCGGCGCCCACCGGCCGGCACGCGAGCGACGCGCGCATCGCCGCGGTCAGGCTGCGATGGGTGAGCCGGACGCCCTTGGGCCGCCCGGTGGTGCCCGACGTGAACAGCAACCAGGTCAGGGCGCTCTCGTCGGCGGCGGGCGCGAAGGCGCGAGCGGGCATCGACGCGACCGTGTCGAGGTCGAGCGTGGGCACCTCGGGCCGGCCGAGGCGGTCGAGCAGGTCGGCGTCGCCGAACAGCAGTTCCGCGCCGGATCGGGCCAGCTGATCGGCCCACTCGCGCGGATGCAGGCGCGGGTTGAGCGGGACCAGCACGCGCCCGGCCCACGGCACGCCGTAGTACGCGGCGACGTACTCGGCCCGGTTGAACGCGAGGATCCCGACCCGGGCGCCCGGCGAGGTCCGCGCGGCGACGGTCGCGGCGAGCGCGCGGGCGTGCGCGGCCAGCTCGGCGAACGTCCAGGACGCGTGTCCCGGCACGATCAGCGCGGTGCGCTCGGGTACCTCCCGAGCCGCGTCGACCAGGATCTCGTGCAGCAGCATCGGGCCTCCAACCTTCTCGCGGGGACGCTACCGCAGCCCAAGATCCACCCCGCGACCGGTTGGCCCTCCAACGCCGGCCTCAGGCCCAAGCCCGGCCGGCGTTCGAGGCCGAAATCAGCCCGGCCGGCGTTCGAGGCCGAAATCAGCCCGTCCGGCGTTCGAGGCCGAATCGGGCCCGTCTGGCGTGTGAGGCCTAATCAGCCCGTCCGGCGTTTGAGGACGAATCAAGCCCGGCCGGCGCTTGAGGCCACTCAGCCAGTCCGGCGTTTGAGGACAGCGGGCCGCAGGCCGCCCGCGCCCGCCCCCGCCTCGAACACCACCGGCGCCTCGAACGCCGTCTTCCTCGCGGCCCGCCGAAGGGCGGCCAGTACGGCGGGGCCGACCAGCAGGATCGCCGTGCAGTTGGTGATCGCCCGCCCGGTGTCCCAGCCGAACGTGGAGGTGACCACGCTGAACACGAAGAAGTGGTGCAGGTTCTCCACGATCGACCCGCCCGGCACGAACGCCATCCCCGGCTCGCCGGTCGGGTCGGCCAGGAACGGCCAGAACCACATGTTCATCAGGAACCCGAACGCGTACGCCGAGAACACGCCGTACGCCGCGAGCATCGCGATCTCGCGCCGCCCGCGAGGACTCCGCGGCAGCAGCCCCGCGCCGAGTCCCACCCACGCCGACGCGAGCATCTGGAACGGCAGCCACGGCCCGACCCCGGCCGTGAGCAGCGCCGACGCGAACAACGACGTGCATCCCAGCACGAAGCCGAAGCCGGGTCCGAACACGCGCCCGGCGAGCACGAGCATGAAGAACACCGTCTCGATGCCCGCCGTCCCCGCGCCCAACGGGCGCAGCGCGGCGTTGATCGCGGACAGCACACCGAGCATCGCCAGCGCCTTGGCGTCGAGCCCGCCACTGGTCATCTCGGCGAGCACGATCGCCACCAGGAACGGCAGCGTGACCGCGAAGATCAGCGGCGCGTCGCCGGAGTGCGCGGCCGATTCCGGGCTGGGCGAGCCGAACAGCGGCCACAGGAACATCGCCAGACCCGCGATCGACGCGAGCGTGAGCACGACGGCGGTCCGCGGGGTGATCCGGACCGCGTTGCGGCGCGGGAGGTGGTCGGGGTCGACGGCCGGCATCAGGCCGGGGGTCGTGCTCATATCGCCGCCTCCGGGACGGGTTCCGCGAGCGCCGAGGACACCTCGGCGACGGTCAGCCACGGCTCGGGGGCCAGGATCTTGGCGGTCTGCGGCGCGAACGCGGGGGAGGACACCACGACCTCGGCGGTCGGCCCGTCGGCGACGATGTCGCCCTCGGCCATCACCACGACCCGGTCCGCGACCCGCGCGACGAACTCGACGTCGTGCGTGGCCAGCACCAACGCCCGCCCACCGTCCGCGAGTTCGCGCACGACCTCGGCGAACCGCCGCTTCGCGTGGTAGTCGAGCCCGCGGGTCGGTTCGTCCAGCAGCACCACGTCGGGCGCGGCGACGAGCTGTACCGCGAGCACCAGCGCGAGCCGCTGCCCCTCGGAAACGTCGCGCGGGTGCGCCGCGCCGTCGATGCCGGGCGCGATCCGATCCAGCAGGGCCCGGCAGGCGCCTGGGGCCGCGCCGGACTCCAGGTCGGCCTGGGCGCACTCGGCGGCCACGGTCTCCAGGTAGAGCAGGTCGCCGGGGGTCTGCGGGACCAGGCCGACCAGCGCTCGGGCCTTGGCCGGCGTCAGCGCGGCCGGATCGGCGCCGGCGACCCGGACCGTCCCGCCCTGGCGCGGCCCCGAGCCCTGCAACGCCCAGAGCAGCGAGGACTTGCCGGACCCGTTGCGGCCCATCAGCGCGACCACCCGACCGGCCGTCAGGTCCAGGTCCAGGCCGCGGACCGCGATCACGTCGCCGTACCGCACGATCACCCGACGGGCCGTCAGCAGAGTCTCCCCGGCCGCCGGTTCGCGGCGTTCCGGGGCAAGCGGGCGCAGTCGCTCGCGCAGCGGTCCGGCCAGTCGGCGGGCGTCGCGCACCGACAGCGGCAGCGGCGACCACCCGGCGTAGCGGGCCAGTTCGACCACCGGCGGCGCGATGTCGCAGGTCCGGAGGATCTCGGCGGGAAGGCCGTCGCGGACGGTGCGGTCGCCGGGCAGGTGGACGAGCCGGTCGGCGTACTGCACGACACGTTCCATCCGGTGCTCGGCGACGACCGCGGTGATGCCCAGGTCGTGCACGAGGCGGGTGATCGCGGCCAGGACGTCCTCCGCGGCGGTCGGGTCCAGCGCGGAGGTCGGCTCGTCGAGCACCAGGACCCGGGGGTGCGCGGTCAACACGCTGCCGATCGCCACGCGTTGCTGCTGTCCGCCGGAGAGCGTGCGCAGCGGTCGGTGCCGCAGTTCGGCGATGCCGAGCAGGTCGAGGGTCTCCTCGACGCGCTTGCGCATGACGGCCGAGGGGATGGCCAACTGCTCCATGCCGTAGGCGAGTTCCTCCTCGACGGTATCGGTGACGAAACCCGCGAGCGGGTCCTGCCCGACCACGCCGACCAGGTGCGCGAACTCGCGCGGCGGCCGGGTACGGGTGTCGATGCCGTCGACCAGGACGCTGCCGCGCAGCGTGCCGCCGGTGAAGTGCGGGACCAGGCCGTTGATCGCGCCGAGCAGGGTGGACTTGCCCGCCCCGGTGTGGCCGACGACCAGGCACAACTCGCCCTCCGGGATGTGCAGTTCAACATCGCGCAGGGCGGCGGCCGGTGCGTCCGCGTAGGTGATGGTGACGTCGCGGAATTCGATCACCGGACGAGCTCCTCGGTACGGGCGGGCTCGGTCGCGGGCATGGTGACTCCGGTGCGCGGGGTGGTGGGCGGGGGCGGCGGCGCGAGCCACGCGGGCAGCGCGCCGATCAACAGGCCCACGGTGGGCAGCAGCGACAGCTCGGGCCACGCGAGCGGGCTGAGCGAGGGGTAGAGGTTGCCCGCGTCGATCCGGCTGGTCAGATACACCAGCGCGCCCGCGGCGATCCCGCAGCCGGCGACCGCGAACTCGGCGAGCCGCCAGCGGTCCGGCAGGTACACGCTGCGATTGATCCGCCGCCCGGTCAGCACGAACCCGACGGTCGCGCAGGCGATTCCGCCCGGGAGCATGGTCGCGCCGAGCAGCCGCGGCGCGCTGCCGTCGAGCAGCGCGTACACGCCCACGCAGACCCCGATCAGGCCGACGAGGGTGAGCACGCCGGTCAGGATCCTGATCCCGCGCGGGAGATGGCGATTGCGGCCGTAGCCGCGCGAGTCCATCGCGGCCGCGAGGGCCAGTGAGCGGTCGAGCGCGTCCTGGAGCACGGGGATCGCGATCGAGCGCAGCGCGCGCATGCCCTTCTGCGCGCCGCCGCGCAGCCGACGGGCGCGGCGGACCCGCTGCACGCTCTCGATCAACTGCGGCGCGACGGACAGCGCGACCACGACGGCCGCGCCCACCTCGTACAGCGCCGCCGGGACGGCCTTGAGCATGCGCTTGGGGCTCGCGAGCGCGTTGGCCGCGCCCAGGCAGACGATCATCGTGGCCAGCCGCAGGCCGTCGTAGAAACCGCCGAGCACGTGCTCCAGGGTGACCGGGCCGAACAGGTGGATTCCCGCCGCCCATTCGGGCAGCGGGATCTCCGGCAGGTCCAGGACCAGGTGACCGCCGGAGGCGCCCGCGCCGAAGACGATCCGGAACAGCACGCGCATGGTGATGATGAACAGGCCGAGCATCAGGTACATCCGGAACGCCAACGCCCACGGCGCGTCGCCGCGCCGGTTGACGACGACGTACCCGGCGACCGCCAGGACGAGCGCGAGCAGGAGTGGATTGGTCGTACAACTCGCCGCGGTGGCCAGGCCCAGTGCCCACAGCCACCAGGCGCCCGGATGCACCGTGCGGGGCAGCCGGCCGCCGCCGCGACGGGACGCGACGGCGGCCGACAGGTCGCTCATGGCGGGCACGGTCAGGTCGTCCCGTCCGTGCTTCGGCGACGCCACGCGGTGAAGCCGGCGGCCGCGGCGAACGCGACGAGCAGGCAGACCCCGCCGATCGTGGTGATCGGGACGCCGGACCGGTTCTCGGCGTTGGCCAACTCCTCGCCACCGGTCCAGGTTTGACCCTGCGGCGTGACGCCGGAGGGCCGGCCGGCCGCGGTGGGGCCGGCGGCGGCCGGGTCGGGGGCGGGGCCCGCGGCGGTTTCGGCCGGTGCGGCGGGCGGGGGTTCGGCCGGCTGGGATTCCATCGGGTTGCCGGACACGCCGGGGCCGGGGGCGAGTGGGTCGGCGTTCGCGGAGGTGTCGCCGGTGGAGCCGCCGGCGGCGGTCGTACCGCCGGTGGTGCCGCTGCCGGTGGTGGTCCCCCCGCTGCTTGTTCCCCCGCTGTTGGTTCCTCCGGTGGTGGCACCGCCGTTCGCGCTTCCCGTGGTGCCCTGCGCGCCGCGGGAGGTGTTCTGGTCCGGCTGCGGGTCGTTCGCCTTCGGCGGGTCGGGAGTGTGCACCGGCGGGGCGGCCGGTCGCAGCGGGGCCACGCGCGGCGGCGGGTTGGTGGTCTCGGTCTTGTCCTTCGAGAACGACCAGCCCTCGAAGCTGCCGAGCGGGGGCTTGCGGTTCATCACACCCCACTGGCTGTACGTCCACGAGCCGTTGTTCGGCGCGTGCCAGTACGACCAGTAGGCCTTTGCCGGCGGCGTGTCGATGCACGGCTCGGAGTTGGGCCCCGGCTTGCCCTCGATCCGGCAGATGAACGCCTCGCCCCACCGGCTGGTGCCGGCGATGTTGATGCCGGCGTTCTTGAGCGCGGCGTGCCCGGTGGCCTGATCGCCGGGCGCGCAGCGGACGATGGTGGTGCCGCCGAGCTCCTGGAAGTCGACGATCACGGTCACGCCGTTGGCGGTCGGGCAGAACCCGGGAGTGCCCTTGGCGGTGTCCACGGCGTAGGCCGCGGGGGCGGTCGCGGTGACCTGGGCGGCCGCGGGCACGATCAGGATCGCGAACGCCGCGACGAGGCGGGTGATCCGCCCGGTGCCCCTCACGTGTGGGTCCCGTTCTTGCGGCGGGCGCCGGCGCGGACGGCGATGCCGGTGCCGACCAGGCCGAGCGAGAGCAGCAGCAGACCGCCGATCCGGGCGCCGGTCTTGGCCAGGCCGCCGGTGCCGGTGGTGCCGCTGTGCGAGCCGCCGCCGGAGACCGAGCCGCCCGCCGCGCCGCCGACGGTGCCGGCCGCGGTGGTGGACGTGCTCGCGGAAGCGGTGGCGGACGCGGTGGCGGACGTGGTCACGGACGCACTGGCGGTCTGGGTGAGCGACGTGGTGGGTGTGGCGGTGGCCGACGTGGTCGTGGTGGGTGTGGCGGTCGCGGTGGGCGACGCGGAAACGGTCGTGCTCGGTTCGGGCTCGACCGGCTTGCGGCCGAGGTCGCCGAGGGCCACGTCGGCGAGGGTGAGCAGGGCCTGCGGGGTGGCCCGGCGCCACTGGTCGCGCTGGAAGTCCGGGATGCCCTCGGTCCGGGCCGAGGTCAGGGCCGCCTCGTTGTACGCGATCGTGCCGATCTCGGCGTCCGCCTTGCCCGCGTTGGCCCGGGTGATCTGGTGCTTGGCGACCCACGCGGCGGCCTTCGCGGCCTCGGCCTTGTGCCCGATGGCGGCCAGCGCCTGGCCGGCCAGGCCGGTGCTGTTGGTGTTCGACTCGACGGTGGGGCCCGAGCCGCCGAACGAGCCGTCGGCGCGCTGGATGGACACCAGCCACGCGGCGCCCTTGTCGGCGGCGGCCCGCGCACCGGGCGACTTGCTCTCGGCGTCGGCGGCGAGCAGCGCCTGGACGGCCATGCCGGTCGAGTCCGGGTCGAGTGTCTGGTTCGGGGTCTCGTCGCACGTCGCGCCGGCACTGCCGAACGCGTCCGGGGACAGCCGGAAGCCGCCGACCGCGCACTGCTGCTTGAGCAGGAAGTCGACGACGGGCTGCGGTACTCCGCCCGAACGGGCCAGGCCGATGACCGCGAGGGACTGGCCGAACGCGTTGCTGTTGTCGAGCCAGCCGGGCTCGTTCGGGATCTTGTCCCGGACCCGACCCGCGGCGCTGCCCGCCTCCGGTCCGGCGACCAGGTCGAGCGTCTTCCGCCGCAGGTCGAAGCCGCCGAACGCCTTGGGGTCCCGGCCCGCCGCGACGGCGCCGACCAGGATCTTGGCGGTGGCGCCGGCGATCCATACGTCCGGATATTCGTCGCCCGCGCCGTTGTACTTGCGGACGTTCGCGGCCACGGCGTCGGTCGAGGCATTGAGCGCGGCCGGATTCGCGCCGGTCGCGGCGAGCGCGAACACGGTGTCGATCGTCAGGCCCCAGTCGGAGCCGGCGAAGCCGGGTATGCCGCCGTCGACGAGTTCGTGGGCCTGCCACGAGGCGGCGGCGGTGGCCTGTTCCGCGTACGGGTTCGTGGGGGCCGCGGCGGACGGACCCGCGAGGGCGGGCGCGGCTGCGATGAGCACCGCGCCGCAGACCGCGGCGGCGCAGGTGTTTCCGACGGTGAGCCAGGACATCAGGGGGACCCTTCCGGGACTGCTGGAGAGTCCCGGCGACGGAGCGCCGCGATCACCCTCGTGCCTGCGCGAACGAGCCGGTGACCTACGGGTCTTCAGATCGTCGGCCGCGGGTGGGGGTGGCGTGCGGATCCGTGGTCCGGGCTTCGGCGTGCAGTCCACGACAGCTGGAAGCCTTGAATGCCTTCACCCAGGTGTTCCGGCTCACGGTGGCTGGGCCACCGTCCACGGTTGCGGGTCAGCGCCGGATTCGGACCGGCTTCCCCTGGTGTGTCGGCTATGGAGTTGAGTGGTGCCGACCGAGGCCGGCGTTCGGAGCGTATGAGACCGTTCGCGGTTCGCACAAGCGAGCGGTGCGCGCGGAAAAGTCGGCGGACGCGGCGGCGCCGCGACGGCATGGACGGCGGCATGATGAGCGGGTACCAAGATCAGCAGTCCGTCGCCGATCCGGAGGTCCACGCCGATGAGCAGCACGATTCCCCCGAGCAGCACGACTCCTTCCGTCGATCGTGCCCAGCGCGCGCGCTTCGAGGAGTTCCGGGCGTTGCACCAGGCGGCGGCCCCGCTCTTCCTGCCCAACGCGTGGGACCACGCCACGGCCGCCGCGTTGGTCGAACGCGGCTTCCCGGCGATCGCGACGACGAGCCTGGGCGTCGCGGTCGCGGCGGGCAAGCCGGATGGGGTCGGCGGCACGCGCGAGGAGACGGTGCGGCTCGGAGCCGGCATCGCCCGGTTGCCCGTTCCGGTCAGCGTCGACATCGAGGGCGGCTTCGGCGAACGCCCGGAGGACGTCGCGGCGGTGGGTGTCGAGCTGGTGCGCGCCGGGGTGGCGGGGATCAACATCGAGGACGGGCGGGCCGACGGCACGTTGACCGATCTCGGGCGGCAGGTCGAGCTGGTCGCCGCGCTCAAGGAGGCCGCGCCGACGCTGTTCGTGAACGCGCGTACGGACACCTATTGGGTGGGCGGCGCGGCGGCCTCGCTCGACGAGACGATGCGGCGGATCGCGGCGTACCGGTCGGCCGGCGCCGACGGCGTGTTCGTCCCGGGCCTGCAGGACGAGGCCGCGATCCGGGCGGTGGTGGCCGAGACCGATGCGCCGCTCAACATCCTCTACAGCGCGACCGGGCTGTCCCGCGATCGGCTAGGCGAGTTGGGCGTGCGCCGGATCAGCGTGGGCTCGCTGTTGTTCCGGGTCGCCGTGCAGAGCGCGGTCGACCTCGCGTGGGCGATCGCGCAGGGCGAGTCGGAGGCGGCGCCGAGCGCCGTCCCGTCGTACGCCGAGGCGCAGGCGATGACGGAGGTCTACCGGGAGGACTGACGTCGGGTTCGGGGCGTTGACGGTTCGTCCGTCCGGCGGGCGGTCATACTGCTGACCGGCGGACCGGAACGGCTCCGTCCGCTCCCGTCCGCTCCCGTCCGCTTCCACCGGTCCAGTGCGAAAGAACGTTCGATGACACTGCACGTCCCGCCGAGCACCACCCCGGACTTCCTCGCCTTCTGGCGGGAACGACACCTGTGTCTGCTCGTCACCCACCGCCCCGACGGCACCCCGCACCTGGTCCCCGTCGGCGCGACGTACGACGACGAGGCCGGGATCGTGCGGATCATCACGCACGGCGCCAGCAAGAAGGCCCGCAACGTCCGCGACGCGGGCTCCGGCGCCCGCGTCGCGGTGTCCCAGGTGGCCGGCGCGCGCTGGTCCACCCTCGAAGGCGTCGCCACGGTCAACGGCGACCCGGAGGCCGTCGCCGACGCGGTCCGCCGCTACGAGGAGCGCTACAAGCAGCCGCGCGCGAACCCGGAGCGCGTGGTGATCGAGATCGCGGTGACCAGGCGGATGGGGACGGTGTAGTCGACGGGGCTGTGCCGTGCCGTGCCGTGCCGTGCCGCGCGGCGTTGGGTTGCGCCGTGTGTGACGAACCGGCCGGGGGCCGGGCGGGAGGCGACCCGCCCGGCCCCGGATCCGGGCCTCGATCCGGGCCTCGATCCGGGGTGCGCAGGCCGAGGCGTAGCCTGCCGGTATTGGTCTCGACGCAGCGACCCGGAGGGGGGCTCGACCCATGACGCAGGTTGCCGTGGTTACGTTCGACGGCTTCAACGAACTCGACAGCTTCATCGCGGCGGCGATCATCAACCGCTGCCGCAAGGACGGTCTGGCGGCGTACATCACCACGCCCACCCCGACGGTGACCTCCATGAACGGCGTCGAGGTCACCGGCCAACGGCCGCTCGACTTCGTCCCGGAGGCCGACGTCGTCCTGATCGGCAGCGGCATCAAGACCCGCGACGTCGTCGCCGACGACACGCTGCTCGCCGCGCTGCCGCTCGACCCGGCCCGGCAGATCATCGGCTCGCAGTGCTCCGGCGCCCTGGTCCTGGCCCGGCTCGGCCTGCTGACCGACCTGCCGGCGTGCACGGACGCGACGTCGCGCCCCTGGGTCGAGGCGGCGGGCGTCGAGGTGTTGGACGCCCCCTTCCACGCCCGGGGCAACATCGCGACGGCCGGCGGCTGCATGGCGTCGACGTATCTGGGGGCTTGGACCATCGCCCGCACGCTTGGTGCGGCCGCGGCCCGTTCCGCCATCGACTACGTCGCCCCGGTCGGCGAGAAGCAGTCCACGGTCGACCACGTCTTCTCGGTGCTGCGAACGGGGGACCGGGTGTCGGTGACCTGACCGCCCACCGACCCGCGCCGCCCGCAAGGGAGTTTGCCCCCGGCGGGGGCGGCGACGGGCCGGAGTGTGGCCGTTCCCGCCGGTCTTGGATCGGCCCTACGACGTAGAGGCCGTCGGTGCGGGCGTTGCGGCGCCCGGTGCGCCGGCGGCGGGCCCGTCGTCACGTCCGGGCACGCCCTTCAGCCGTTCGTCGTCGACCAGGACGCAGGGCCCGATCGGGCCGTCGGCCAGCGCGTAGGAACCGGTGCTGCCGCTCTGGTCCGTGTTGTGTATACGAGGGCCGGCCTGGTGATATCCCGGGTCCGGCAGGTCTTTCGCGTCGACCTTGTAGAGCGTCGCGGTGACCACGAGGGTCGTGTTCGCCGGCATCAGCTCCGGGCGGATCTCCGTCCAACTCTCCTGCACGGTTTCCAGTTCCTCGTCGGTCAGCTTGCCCTCCGGAAACTTGAGCCAGTGGTAGATCGCGCCGAGATCGTCATCGGGGAGTTCGTGCTCGGTGAACCGCGGCTCGGCGCACTTCTTGCCCCAGGGCACATAGTCGACGACGGCCCGCACGCCCAGGTCACGCAGCCGCTGTTCGAGCCCCTTGGGGTTCCGGAACTCGTTGATCTTGAAGAGCACGCCCCCGTCGGGCTGCTTCTTCACCTCGAACGGCCGTGCCTCGGCGCTGTTTCCGCCAATGGCGATCGGCAGCCCGACCCCGAGCCCGGCCGCGAGCACCGCCGACGCGGCCAGGCCGTACACGACCTTGCGACCGCGCGGCATCGCGGTCCGCACGGGCTGCTCGGCCACCGCCGGCACTTCACCCCGGGCGGCCAGCACCTTCAGCTCTTCCAGCAGTCGTTCCTCGAAGTCGGTCATGCCTTCGCCTCCGCCTGTGCCTGTGTCCGTGTCTGCGTCAGAGCCGGTGCCGCTGCTGATTTCCGGGTCGCTCGATGCGGCTCCGCCGTCGGCGAGCCCAGTTCCTTCGCCAGTCGCCGCCGCGCCCGATGCAGCCGCACCCGGGCCGACACCGGTCGGATCCCCAACGCCGCGGCGGCCTCGGCGACTTCCAGGCCGTCGACACCGACCAGCTCGAACACCGCCCGGTCGGCCTCGGACAACCGCTCGACCGCCTGATACGTCCGTCGTGCGGCGGCCTCGGCGTCGATCCGCTCCTCCAGCCGCTCGATGTCGTCGGCGTCCAGCAGCCGACGCCCGGCGATCCGCCGCGACGCGTCCGCGGCCCGCGCGGACCGCCGCCGCTCGCTCGCGACCACATTGCGCGCGACCCCGTACAACCAGGCCCGCTCACCACCGGGGCCACCCCGATAGCCCGCCGCCGACCCCATCGCCGCCAGGAACACCTCGGCGGTCAGATCGGCGGCGCTGTGCGGATCCCCGACGCGCCGGGCCACGAACAGCCCCACCGCGTCGATGTGTCTGCGATAGAACGCCTCCAAGAGCGCCGGATCCCTACCGATCCCGGCAACCCCTTCGACTCCCGACCCATCCAAAGCCACTCCCCGTTCCGACGCCATTTCCTGTCACCGGTATGTGGGTCGTGATTCCCGGAGCGTTTCAGGGTCTGCGGAAGTTCTTTCGCCACGGGCTCGAACGCCGTACGGGCTTGGTCGAGGGCCGGGTCGGTTTGGTCGGTGCCTTGGTCGTGGGCTTGGTCGTGGGGTTGGTCGTGGGGTTGGGGGTCAGGGGTTGATTCCCGCGGCTTTCAGGTGCTTTCGGATGGCCGGCCAGGTCGGGTCGATGGGGGTTGGGGGTCGGTGGGCGGCGACGTCCTGGTCCTTGAAGCCGCTCGAGGTGGTGATGCAGACGGTCGGGCCGTCGATCGGGCCGTGGATGCGGAGGCCGGCCAGGGCCGCGGCGGCCGAGGTTTCCGTCCACAGGCCCTGGTCGGCCAGCTCCGCGCGCGCCGCGGCCATGTCGGCGTCGGTGACCAGGAGGGCCCGGCCGCCGCTCTCGCGGATGGCGACCACGCCGCGGTAACCGCCGACGGGGCAGTCGATCGCGTACGCCGTGGTCGCCCCGACCGGGACATGCGCGGCCGGTACGCCCATCCGCAGCGCCGCGGCCAGCGGCCCGCCGGCGGCCGGTTCGCACGCGAACATCCGCGGCGTGCGATCGGTCACGCCCAGGCGGCGCAGTTCCCGGAAGCCCTTCCACACGCCGAACAACAGCTCGCCGTATCCCGTCGGCACGAACACCGCGGCCGGCACCCCGAGTTCGGCGTGGATCTCGTACGCGATCGTCTTGTAGCCCTCGGGCCCGAACGCGTGCCCCGTGTGGGTGTCGGTGAGGTTGCCGAGCGGATGGAACCCGAGCCGGTCCACGATCTCGCGCATCAGCTCCCACCGCGCCGGCGCGGGCACGGTCAGCACCGTCGCGCCGTACGCGTGCAGGAACGAGTCGACCGCCGGCGGCGCCCCCGCCGACGCGAGCACCACGCACGGCAGCCCGGCCCGGGCCGCGAACGCCGCGGCCGACGCGCCGTGGTTGCCCGAGGACGACACGACCACGCCCGGCGCGCCGATCCCGACGGCCGCGGACACCGTGCAGCGGTTGATCCGGTCCTTGTGGCTCCAGGTCGGATTGCGCGACTCGTCCTTGATGTACACGCCCTCGCCGAACTCGATCAGCGGCGTGTTCCCCTCGCCCAACCCGGGGGCGAGCAACGGCGGCAGCAACGGGGCCCAGCGCTCCAACCCGCCGCGCGACCCGGTCGCTTCGAACAGTTCGGGCTTGACCCGGTCGTAGTCGTAGTCCAGTTCGACCGGGTAGGCGATCTCGGCCGTACTCGTCGCCGGACACCCCCGCACCAGCGGCGGCCACAGCGGATACGTCACCGCCGGGTCGCCCATCGAGCGCTGGACCGTGGCCAGGGAGTCCTCGGAGATCATGGAAACCGAGCCTACGAGGTCTCCCCGCCCGCCGGCCGCGCCGCGTGCCAGTCGTGCGTGTCCGTCAGGTTCGCGTCCGCCTGCCGGGCCGCCTCGGCGGGGTCACGGGCGCGCAGTGCCAGCAGCAGGTCCTCGTGGCCGGCCGGGTTCGCGCCCTCGTAGTCGGGATCCCTCCACGAGTGCGCCACCGATTCGCGCACCGGCCCCGACAGATTTCGGTACAGCTCGCCCAGCAGGGGATTGTGCGCCGCGTCCGCGACCCCGCGGTGGAAGTCCCAGTCGGCCGCTATCCACGCGTCGAAGTCGCGCGCGTCCCACGCCGCACGGCGCAGCCGCAGCGCCTCGTCCAACGCGTCGAGGTCGGCCTCCTCGGCACGCACCGCCGCGAGCCGGGCGGCCTGGAGGTCGAGCGCCTGCCGCACCTCCAGCACATGGCCGAGCCCGCTGTCGCCGTACAACCGCTCGACGGCGCCGGACAGTTCGCTGACCGCGCGGACGTACGTGCCGTCGCCCTGCCGGACGTCGAGCAGCCCGGCGTGTGCGAGGGCGCGAATCGCCTCGCGCAGCGTCCCGCGCGCCACTTGGAGCCGAGTCATCAGCTCCGGCTCGGGCGGGATGCGGCTGCCGACGGGCCAGTCGCCGGAGGTGATCCGCTCGCGAAGGCGGGCGATCACCTCGGCGGACAACGCCGGACGGCGCACCGATTCGAGGCTCATCGGAGGTTCCTGACCTGGGACGGACGGAGAGCGGGGGAGAGCTGTGGGGGAGGGCTGTGGGGAAGGGCTTCCAGGATACATCTGATGATTGGACGTCACCTGGACACAATTCATCAGACGTCTTACCTTTGAGCAATGGCTACCGCACCCGCACCGACCACCGCCACGCGTACGGCGCCGAGCGTCGACACCGCCGCCCGCGCCCGCGCCGCGTGGCTGGCCGGCGCGGGCATCGTGCTGATCGCCTTCAACCTGCGGCTCGGCATCAGCAGTGCCGCCGCGCTCCTGGAGGCGCTGCGCGGCACGCTCGGCTTCGGCCCGGTGACCGCGTCGCTGATGCCCACGCTGCCCACCCTGTGCTTCGCGGCCGCCGGGCTGACCGCCGCGCCGCTCGCGCGCCGGCTGGGCACCGAGCGCGCGGTGCTGGTGGCCCTGGTGGCGCTCGCCGCGGGGCTCGGTGTCCGGGCGGTGCCCTCGACGTGGGCGCTGCTGACCGGGACCGTGTTCGGGATGTCCGGCCTGGCGGTGGGCAACGTGCTGCTGCCCGCGCTGCTGCGCGCGCATTTTCCGCGCCGGGTATCGATGCTGACCGGCGTGTACACGACGGTGATGGCGCTGGGTGCGACGCTCGCCGCCGCGGTGGCCGTGCCGGTGGCCGGCGGGCTCGGGTCGCCGTCGCTCGGGCTCGCGGTGTGGGCGCTCCCGGCGGTTGTCGCGCTGCTCGTCTGGTCCCTGGTCCGGGCGCCGCACGCGCTGACGCCCAAGGTCGCGACGGCGGCCGGAGCCGAAGCGGCAGCCGCGGCCAGGCAGGCCGCCTACGTCTCGCCGTGGACGATGGCGCGCACCCGGATCGGCCGGCTGTGCACCGCCTACTTCGCGCTCCAGGCGCTCAACTGCTACGCGCTCGTCGGATGGCTGCCCACGCTCCTCTCGGACGAGGGCATGAGCCGCGGCGGCGCGGGCGCGATGCTGGCGATCACGCAGGGCGCCGGCATCCCGGCCACGTTCGCGATCCTGGCCTTCGTCCGGGCCACCGGTCGGCTCCGGCCCGCGTTCGTCGTGGTGTCGGTAAGCATGCTGATCGGCTTCGTGGGACTGCTCGTGGCTCCGGTCGCCGTGCCCGTGTTGTGGGCGGCGGCGGTCGGGCTCGGCTTCTGTTCGTTCCCGCTCGTCCTGTCGGTGATCGGCGGCGGCGGAAGCAACGCCGCCGAGACGACCGCGCTGTCGACGCTCGCCCAGTCGCTGGGCTACGCGGTCGCGGCGACCGGCCCGTTCGCGCTCGGCCTGATGCACGGCGCCACCGGCGGCTGGGCGGTCCCGATGGCCGCGCTCGTCGTCACGGCGCTCGGCCAACTCGTCGTCGGCCTGGTGCTGTCCGGGCCCGGCGCCGGCGCGCCCGATACCGCCGCCGGCGACACCGACGGCCCGCGCACCGGGAACCGGCGTGAGGAGTGAGAAGAGGCCCGCCGCCTCCTGACGCGATCACCGAGGCGGCCGAGGTCTCCGAGAGCACGCTGTACCGCTTCTTCCCGGCAAAGCGAGACCTGGTCCTGAGCGACGACCTCGATCCGGCCTTCGTCGCGGCGTTCGAGGCGCAGCCCGCCGGACTCGGCACGATCGAGGCGATCCGGGCGGCGCTGCGCACGGTCCTCGCGGACCTGCCCGAAGCGGAGATCGCCGAGCGCCGGCAGTTGCCGGCGCTGGTGCTCGCGGTGCCCGAGCTGCGCTCGGCACTGGTGGACCAGCTCACCGGCGCGGCGACCCTGCTCGCCGACGCCGTCGCGCGGCGCACCGGGCGTGCGGCCGATTCGACCGAGGTGCGCACGCTGGCCGGGGCGGTGCTCGGCGTCGCGATGGTGGTGCTGGTGTCGATCGAGGGCGACCCGGGCGCGGACGTCTTCGCCCGGGTGGACGAGTCGTGGGCGCTGCTCGCCGAGGGCTTCCCGTTCTGACCCCCGCTCGCGCGGATGCCCCGGGGCGACAACGCCCCGGGGCATCCGGGCCCGCTACTGAATCTCGGCCACCGGCTGCGCGAACTGCGAGGCGTACAGCCGGGCATACGCACCCTCGGCCGCCAACAGCGCGTCGTGCGTGCCCTGTTCGACGATCGAGCCGGACTCCATCACCAGGATCACGTCCGCGTCGCGGATCGTGGACAGCCGGTGCGCGATCACGAAGCTGGTCCGGCCCTGGCGCAGCGAGTTCATCGCCTTCTGGATCAGCACCTCGGTCCGGGTGTCGACCGAGCTGGTCGCCTCGTCCAGCACCAGGATCTGCGGCTCGGTCAGGAACGCCCGGGCGATGGTGAGGAGTTGCTTCTCGCCCGCGCTCAGGTTGTCGGCCTCGTCGTCGAGGACCGTGTCGTACCCCTCGGGCAGGGTCCGCACGAACCGGTCGGCGTGCGTGGCCCTGGCCGCCGCGACGATCCGTTCGCGGGAGACGCCGTCGACGCCGTACGCGATGTTGTCGGCGATCGTGCCGCCGATCAGCCAGGTGTCCTGGAGCACCATGCCGATCGGTGCCCGCAGGTCCTCGCGGGTCATCGTCGCGATGTCCACGCCGTCGACCGTGATCCGGCCGCCGGTGACCTCGTAGAAGCGCAACAGCAGGTTGACGAGCGTGGTCTTGCCCGCGCCGGTCGGACCGACGATCGCGACCGTCTGGCCCGGGTGGACCTCCAGGTCGAGGCCGTCGATCAGCGGCTTGCCCGGCTCGTACCGGAACGACACCTTCTCGAACGCGACCCGGCCGGTCACCTTCTCGATCCGGGCCGGGTCCTTCGGGTCGGGGGACTGCTCCTCGGCGTCGAGCAGCGCGAACACCCGCTCGGCCGAGGCGACTCCGGACTGGAGCAGGTTGGACATCGCGGCGACCTGGGTGACGGGTCCGTTGAACTCGTACGAGTACTGGACGAACGCCTGGATGTCGCCGAGCGTCATCGCGCCCGAGGACACCCGCAGGCCGCCGATCACCGCGACGAGCACGTAGTTGAGGTTGCCGACGAAGGTCATCGCGGGCTGGATCAGACCGGACATGAACTGGGCCTTGAACCCGGCCGCGTACAGCGCCTCGTTGTGCTCGTCGAAGACCTCCGCGGACTCCTTCTGCCGGCCGAACACCTTCACCAGCGCGTGGCCCGTGTACATCTCCTCGATGTGCGCGTTGAGCTTGCCGGTGCTCGACCACTGCTTGACGAACTGCGGTTGCGCGCGCTTGCCGATCAGCATCGTCACCACCACCGAGGTGGGCACGCTGACCAGGGCGACCAGGGCGAGCAGCGGCGAGATCCAGAACATCATCACGAGCACGCCGATGATGGTCAGCAGCGAGCGGACGATCTGGCCCATCGCCTGCTGGAGGGTCTGCGCGATGTTGTCGATGTCGTTGGTGGTGCGCGAGAGCACCTCGCCGCGCGGCTGCTTGTCGAAGTAGTTCAGCGGCAGCCGGGACAACTTGGTCTCGGCGTCCTCGCGCAGCCGGTACGTCATCCGCTGGACGATCGTGGTGGTCAGTCGGCCCTGCGCGAACGAGAACACCACCGAGCCGAGCACGACCGCGAAGGTGGTCAGCAGGATGACCCGGATGTGACCGAAGTCGATGCCCTTGCCGCTCGCGACGCCGGTGAAGATCGCGTCGGTCGCCTTGCCGAGCAGCCGGGGGGTCAGCACCGACAGGCCCACACCCGCGACGCCCGACACCAGCAGCGCGATCAGGTGCCGCCGCTCGGGGGCCATCATGCCCAGGAGCCGGCGGCTGGACGCCTTGAAGTGCATCGACTTCTCGGTCGGCGCACCGCCCATCATCCGCGCGGCGGGGCCGCCGCCGGGCGGTGGGCCGGGTCGGCGGGCGGGGCCGTCGGTGGTCTCGGTCGACTCGTTCGACTCGATGGTCTCGTCGGTGGTGGTCACGCCGCCTCCTCCTCGGTGAGCTGGGACAGCACGATCTCGCGGTAGGTGTCGTTGCCGGCCATGAGTTCGGAGTGGGTGCCGGTGCCCACCACGCGGCCCTCGTCGAGCACCACGATCCGGTCCGCGTGCCGGATGGTCGCCACCCGCTGGGCGACGATCACCACCGTGGCGTCCGCGGTCTCCGCCACGAGCGTCGCGCGCAGTGCCGCGTCGGTGGCGTAGTCAAGGGCGGAGAACGAGTCGTCGAACAGGTAGATCTCGGGGCGGACCACCAACAGGCGGGCGATCGCCAGTCGTTGCCGCTGGCCGCCGGACACGTTGCCGCCGCCCTGGGCGATCGGCGAGTCCAGGCCCTTGGGCAGCGCCTCGACGAACTCCCGGGCCTGCGCGGTCTCCAGCGCCCGCCACAGGTCCTCGTCGGTCGCGTCCGGGTTGCCGTAGCGGAGGTTGGAGGCGACGGTGCCGGAGAACAGGTACGGCTTCTGCGGCACCAGGCCCACCGTGCGGGACAGCAGCGCGGGTTCGATCTCGCGCGCGTCCACCCCGCCGATCAGGACCGACCCGCCGGTCACGTCGAGCAGCCGGGGGATCAGGCCCAGCAGCGTGGTCTTGCCGGCGCCCGTACTGCCGATCACCGCGGTGGTCTCGCCGGGCCGGGCGATCAGGTCGACGCCGCGCAGCACCGGCTCCTCGGCGCCGGGGTAGCAAAAGCTCACGTCGCGCAGTTCGAGTCGGCCGTGTTCGTGCAGCGCGGTGACCGGCGCCTTCGACACGGTCAGGCTCGACTCGGTGTCCAGGACCTCCACGATGCGGTCGGCGCAGACCGCCGCGCGCGGGATCATCATCGTCATGAACGTCGCCATCATGACCGACATCAGGATCTGCATCAGGTAGCTCATGAACGCGATCAGCGCGCCGATGTCCATCGAGTCGTTGCCGATCCGGTGCCCGCCGATCCAGACGATCACGATCGCCGAGGTCTCCCACACCAGCAGGACCGACGGGTACATGAAGGCCATCAGCCGGCCGAGTCCGAGCGACACCTCGCGGATCTCGGCGTTGGCGTCCGCGTACCGGGCCTGCTCGTGGCCGTCCCGGCCGAACGCGCGGATCACCCGGATCCCGGTGATCTGTTCGCGCATGACCCGGTTCACGTTGTCGATCCGGTCCTGCAGGGTGCGAAACAGCGGCGGCATCGCGCGGACGATCCAACCCACGGCCAGGACCAGCGCCGGCACGATGAGCAGGAACAGCAGGGACATCGGCAGGTCCTGGTTGAGCGCCATCAGGATGCCGCCGAAGCACATGATCGGCGCGGACACCATCAGCGTCAGCGCGATCAGCACCAGCATCTGGACCTGCTGCACGTCGTTGGTCGTGCGGGTGATCAGCGACGGTGCGCCGAACTCGCCGACCTCGCGCGCCGAGAAGGTCTGTACCCGGTTGAACACCGCGGCGCGCACGTCCCGCCCCAGGCCCATCGCGATCCGGGCACCGAAGTACACCGCGATCGCGGCGCAGACGATCTGGACGAGCGTGACCCCGATCATCACCCCGCCGATCCGCAGGATGTAGCCGGTGTCGCCCTTGATCACGCCGTTGTTGATGATGTCGGCGTTGAGGGTGGGCAGATACAACGTCGCGAGTGTCTGCACCAGTTGCAGCAGCACCACCAGGCCGATCGGCTTGGCGTACGGGCGCAGATGCGCGCGGATCAATCGGATCAGCACGGGACCCTCCTCGGGTCGGGGAAGTACAGCCGACCTTCGTCAGTTGCCGTACGGGATTTCGGCGCGGGCCGCGCGCGGGGTATCGGGCCGTGCGACGCGGCCGAGGGCCCTCCTGTGTCTCGACCGCGGGTGTCTCGACCGCCTGTGTCTCGATCGCGGGTGCCGAGACCGTCCGCGCCTCGACCGTAGTGCGGATGGGTCGACTTCTCGATCGCGGTCGGAACGCTGTGGTCGTACTCACACACGAGTGTCGACGCTGCCATCATGTCGGTCTCCCCCGAGTCCCGTCGATCGGTTTGTTCGGCCCGCCCCGGAGGTTCCTCGGAGCCGCGTGCCGCAACCGTAGAACTTCAAGTCGACTTGAAGTCAAGGACGGCATCCACGCGCCCTGGCGGCCGGTTCCCCGGTCTCGCCGTCCGTCCGGAACCGTACACAGCGAAGCGGCCCGCTCACCCCCAGGGGTGCGCGGGCCGCCGGTGTGCGGGCTTGCGAACGTCAGTCGAACTTGATGAACGTGTTGGTCGCGGACCACGCGGCGATCTTGCCACCGTGACCGTCCGCCAGGAACGCGCCCGCGCTCGTGTTGTGGTCGAGCACGAAATCGCTGTGCTCGTACGCCTGGGCCGTACCGGCACCGGCGAAGGCGAACAGGGCGGCGCCGGCGACGGCGATCAGCGTGGTACGGATGCGCATGGTGATCTCCCATAAGTGTGCGTCAGCTGGACATGTATACAGATATCCGGAAAACAGCTACATCATGGGTAATTTCGACCATTTGGGGCGTGTCGCCCACTCGTTACGACCCGTTCGGCCCGTCGCTACTGGTGCACGAGGGTGAGCCAGTGCGCGTAGCGCTCGTCCGTTCCGGTGACCGCCGCGGTGTACGCGGATTGCAGCTTCCGGGTGATCGGCCCGGTGCCGATCTCGCGGTCGTCCAGCGACGCGACCGGGACGACCCCCGCGGCTGTGCCGCTGACCAACACCTCGTCGGCGGTGTAGAGGTCCGAGCGGAGGAGGTTCTCGATCCGCACGCTCAGGCCGAGGTCGGCCGCGAGGGTGAGCACGGTGTCCTGGGTGATCCCGCGCAGCGCGCCCGCGCTCGCGGGCGGCGTGAACAGCACGCCGTCGCGGACCGCGAAGACGTTGGCCGCGCTGCACTCGCTGACGTAGCCGTCGGCGGACAGCATCAGCGCCTCGTCGTAACCGGCCCGCAGCGCCGCGGTCTTGGCCAGCGTGGCGTTGAGGTAGCCGGCGGTGGCCTTCGCGGCGGGCGGCAGCGCGTTGGGGTCGTTGCGCCGCCACGAACTGGTGGCCAATCGGATGCCGCGCTCGGCCGAGTCCTCGCCGAGGTAGGCGTCCCACTCCCAGCCGGCGATCGCCACGTTGACGTCCATCGAGGGACGGAAGGACGGTCCCATCTCGCCGTAGCCGATGTGCGCGAGATGGCGCAGGTAGCACGAGGCGTGTCCGTTCGCCGCGACGAGTTCCACCGTCGCGGCGCGCAGCGCGGGCAGGCCGTAGGGCACCGGGAAGCCCAGGATGTGCGCGCTGTCGCGGAATCGGCGCAGGTGGTCGTCGAGTCGGAACACGGCCGGGCCGCGCGGCGTCGGGTACGCGCGGGTGCCCTCCAGGACGCCCGTGCCGTAGTGCAGCCCGTGCGCGAGCACGTGGACCTTCGCGTCGGGCCACGGCACGAGTGCGCCGTCCATCCAGATCCAGTCCGCTTCGGTCAGTGCCATCGGCTGCTCCCGTCGTCCCGTGGCCCCGTGAATGGGGTCGCGACAAGTGGCTCGTTGGCAGGCACGACGATGAGCCACTTGTCGAGTGGCACGTTAGTCGTATCGCTATTGGTCCACTAGTGATCGTCCGTCAGGTGGACGGCCGGGCACGAGAGTTGCCCAAACGGTCGGTGCGGGAGTCGGCTACCGGGCGGCCCGCCATGCGGCCACCAGCAGCTCCACGGCCTGCGACGACACCGGCTCCGGCCACGCGTAGCTGAGCCGGATCCGGTCGGCGGCGGCGCCGGGGACGGGCGCGAAGACCGCGCCGGGCGAGACCGCGACGCCGTGTCGCAGCGCGATCGCGACGAAGTCCTCGCCGTCCACGCCGGGCAGCCGGGCCCACAGGGACAGGCCGCCGCGCGGGAGGGTCCACTCCCACTCCGGCAGGTGCTCGGTGAGCTCGGCGGCGAAGTGATCGCGCCGGACCGTGAGCGTGTCGGACCACGCGCGGACCCGCGCCGGGCGGTCGGGGTCGCGCAGGAGGTGGATCGCGAGCTGCTGGTCGAGCGCCGAACAGGCCAGGTCGGTGCGCTGTTTGGCCTCCAGGAGCAGCGCTCGCACCGGCGCCGGCGCGGCGGCCCAGCCCAGCCGCAGCCCGCCCCACGTGGTCTTGGACAGCGACCCGAGGCAGATCGTGCGGTCGCTCGCGTGCGCGGCCGCGGACGGAACCGGGCCGCCGGCCAGGTGGGCCAGCGTGCGGTCCTCCACGAGCAGCACGCCCTCCGCCGCGGCCACCCGCGCGACCGCCTCCGCGCGCCGGGCCGACACCACCGCGCCGGTCGGGTTGTGCACCGGCAGCGAGAACACGAACGCGGGCCGGTGCCGGCGGATCGCCGAGCGCAGCGCGTCGACCTCGAACCCGTGCCGGTCGCTCGGCACGGGTACGGCCTCGGCGCCGAAGCGCTGCACGGCGGCGAGCATCCCGGGATAGGTGGTCGGCTCGACCAGGACCCGATCACCGGTCCGCAGCAGCGCGTCGGCGACCAGGTGGATGGCCTGCTGTGTCCCGGTGGTCACCACGACGTCCTCGGCCGCGAAGCCGGCGGGCAGCTCGTGCGCCGCGATCAGCTCGCGCAGCCGGGCGTCGCCGGCCGGGCCGTATCCGTCCTGCGGTCGGGCGTCCAGCAGGTCCTCGACCCGCAGCGCCAGGTCGGGCAGCAGGGACGTGTCCGGCACCACCGACTTGGCCAGGTCGACCACGATGGTCCCCTCACGCAGCCAGCGGGCGAAGGTCGGCCGGCCGCCGGCGCGCACGTACGACCCGCTGCCGTGCCGGCGCTCGACCAGGCCGACCCGGCTGAGCGCGAGGTAGGCCGACGCGACGGTGCCGCGGCTGAGGCCCAGGGCGTCGGCGAGCGCCCGTTCGGAGGGCAGGCGGGTGTCGGCGAGGAGGTCGCCGGTTTCCACCAGGTCGCGCAGGGCGTCGAAGAGGCGATCGCCGCGTGATCGGCGCTCGTTGCGGCGGGGGCGGCCCATGCGCTCCTTGACCACGACGGCGAACCGGTCGACTTCCATGGGCACTCCCTCGTTGTGTGGTTCGCCGGGCACGATGATGTCGGCATGGTGCGGGCCGGGGCGAACCGGGGAGGTGGGGTGGGGGACCGGAGCGGCCGCGGGCCCAACCGGTCGGGTCACCAGGGGAGGGGGCGGGCGTCCCGGAAGAAGCCGCCGGTGGGGCCGGTGTCGGGGAGGGTCGCGGCCCACACGATGCCGGCCGCGCCGGCCGCAGGGGGACGGCCGCCCGGGCCGCCCATGTCGGTGGCGACCCAGCCCGGGCAGACCGCGTTGACCAGGATGCGGTCCGCGCGGAGTTCGGCGGCGAGCATGCGGGTGAGGGCGTTGAGGCCGACCTTGGAGACCGTGTACGCGGGGGTGCCGCCGCCCATGTTGGTCAGTGACGCGGCCTCGCTGCTCACGTTCACGATCCTGGGATGGGCCGAGCGGCGGAGCAGGGGCAGGAACGCCTGCACGGTGCGCCACGGGCCGTACAGGTTGGTGTCGCCGGCCTCGGCCACCACCTCCAAGTCGGCGGTGGCGGCGCGTTGCCAGGTGTCGTAGGTGATCGCGGCGTTGTTGATCAGCGCGTCGAGGCGGCCGAAGCGTTCCTCGACCACCGCGGCGGCGCGCACGACGCCGGCCGGGTCGGTCACGTCCAGGAGCAGCGGGTGGGTGTCCAGGCCCGCCGCGCGCAACGTGCTCGCGGCGGCTTCGGCGGCCTCCGCCGAGCGGGCGCCGACCAGGACGGTGTGCCCACGCCGGGCGAGTTGGCGGGCCACCTCGTGGCCGATGCCGCGATTCGCGCCGGTGACCAGGGCCACCGGCGGGGCGGAGGTGCCGGCCATCGGTCAGCGCCGCCCGTCGACGCGCCCGGACGCCTCGCCGAACACCCACGGGCTCGTGTCGGCGAGGGACGGGTCGCGCGTGACGGTGTACTTGGTCGCCGGCACGAACCGGTCGCGGCGGCCGTCGAGCACCTCGCCGAGGATCCGCTCGCTCTCCCCGCCGCGGTAGTTGATCGCGGTGTCGACTACGTTGCCGCCGGCGTCCGCGTACAGGTCGACCATCCGCCGGCTCTCGTCGAGCCCGGCGCCGACGGTGCCCTCGCCGCCGAAGGTCATCGCGCCGAGGAACAGCTCCGAGACGCGCAGGCCGGTGTTGCCGAACAGGCGATAGCGCATGGGATCTCCTCGGTGTGGTGGTGGCGGCCGGGTGCCCTTCGTGCCGGCCCGACGGGCAACGATCATTGCCCGAGTGCTCGTTCCGCGTCCAAGGGCGGTTGTGATAACCAATGGCTATGGACACGCATCTGCGCGATCTTCGGTACTTCGTCGCGACCGCCGAGGAGCTCAACTTCACCCGCGCGGCCGAGCGGCTGTTCGTGTCCCAGCCCGCGCTGAGCAAGCAGATCCGGCAGTTGGAGGAGGGCCTGCGGACCCGCCTGTTCGACCGGGACCGACGGGCCGTCGCGCTCACCGCGGCCGGCGCGGCGCTGCTGCCCGCCGCGCGTGAGGTGATTCGCTGCTGGGACGAGGCGCAGCGGGTGGTGGGCGACGCGGTCGCCGCCGAGGCCGCGCTGCTGCGGGTGGGGCTGTCCACGAGCGTCGGGCGCGGGCTTTTGCAGCGGGCCAGGGAGGGCTTCGCGGTGCGCAGGCCGAACGGGCGTCTGCAGTTCCGCCAGATCGACTGGGACGACGCGACGGTGGGGCTCGCCGACGGCACGGTGGACGTCGCGCTGGTGTGGCTGCCGATCCCGAACGCGGAGGCGTTCTCGTTCCGGGTCGTGGCGAGCGAGGCGCGCTGGGTGATGCTGCGCGAGGACCACCCGCTCGCGGGGCGCGAGAGCATCGCGTTCGAGGAGCTGTTGGACGAGCCGTTCCTGGCGCTGCCGAGCACCGCGGGGCCGCTGCGCGACTACTGGCTCGCGCTCGACCAGCGCGGCGATCGTCCCGTCCGGGTGGGTGCCGTCGTGTCGAACGTGGACGAGACGTTCGCCGCCATCGAGGAGGGCAGCGGCGTCGTGCTGCTGGCCGCCGGCAACGCCGCGATCTACCAGCGCCCGGGGACGGTCGCGATCGAGGTCACCGGGCTGGCGCCCAGCGAACTGGCCGTCGCGTGGCGGTCGGACGATCACCGCGGCCCGGTCCGGGACTTCGTCGACGCGCTCGGCTCGGCGTAGCCGGGCGGGCCGGGCGGCGCTCGCGAATCCGGTGGATCAGGGGCCGATCACGTCCTCGTACATCCGGTACAGGCTCCGCGTCGTCTCGGCGCGGTCGCGGGCCGCGAGGGCGGACCACGAGCGGGCGAGCAGGTCGCGGGCCGCGGCGCCGGGCCACGGGGTGGGCAGCAGTTCCGGCGGCAGCAACGGGTCGGGCTCCATCGCGCGGCCGAACTCGACGGCCAGCTCGACGCCGAGGGTGAGCAACTCGACGTCGTCGAACGCGTCGGTGGATTCGAGCCGTTCCAGTCGCGGCCGGGCGACCTCGATCAACCGGTGATAGCGCTCGGCGATCTCCTCCAGCGGCCACAGCCGCGCGGCCAGCGCGGACGGCTCCTCGAGCCCGCCGATCCGCAGGTCCCGGCTGGTGAGCAGGCTGACCGCGGCGGACACGTCCAGGCGTCGGGCCTCGGCGTCGATCAGGTCGGCCCACTCGTTCGCGGAGACGTACAGCCCGCCGTGCAGCGGCGCGCCGCCGAGGCGCAGGATCGCGTCGCGCAACGCGTCGCGCGCCGCGCGCGCCGACTCCGGGATCGCGAACGCGACCAGTCGCCACGCGCCGTCCCACGGCTCCAGGCCGCGGTCCTGACGGTACGCGAAGCGGACGAACTCGACGTTGGGTTCGAGGGTTCGCCGGGTGGCGTCGGTCGCGTTCAACACGGCCTTGCGGCCGCGGCCCTCGTGGGTGAACCGGCCTTCGGCGACCAGCCGCTTGACGCACAGGCGCACCTGCTGGTCGGTCATCCCGAGCACGCCCGCGACCGTGTACAACTCGCCGGTGTCGACGCTGCCGTCGGGGCGGACGAGCGCGTGTACGAGGGTGCGGGTCGGGATCTCGACCGGACCCGTTCCTGACGTTCCTGGCATGGCCCGAGCATACGAGCGCGGTCGGCGGTCCATCGCGCTCACCCGCGCGCGGGCGTGCCGGCCGGCACGATCCGCCGGACCATCGTCGTGACGGCCCCGAATCCCATGAGTTTGCGCAGATAGGGCGTCTGCTCGGTCTTGGTCGCGACGAAGCCGTGCCGCTCGTACAGCGCGCGGGCGCGCGGGTTGACGTCGATCACGTCCAGCCGGATCCGCCGGCAGCCGAGCTCCGCGGCCACGATCGCGACCTCGTCGAGCAGCAGGCTGCCGATGCCCGTACCGCGCAGCGTGGGGTCGACGGCGATTCCGTCCATGACCAACTCGCCCGCCGCGGGCTTGCGTTCGAGCAGCGCGAGCAAGGCGAGCCGAGGCAGCGCGCGCAGCCCGCCGTAGGCGCGCAGCACGTCGCGCGGCCGTCCGCCGGTGAGGCCGTGATCGCCGTGGGTGTATCCGGCCAGGCCCACGAGCACGCCGTCGCGGGTGGCGACCACCGCGCGGTCCGCGTTGAAGTGCTCGGCGAGGAACGCGGTGCCGGCCTCGGCGGGGCCGAGCGCGGCGCCGAGCTTGCGGCCGAACGCCTCCCAGTACAGCTCGGCCGCCCGCCCCCGCGCCTCGGGCGGCAACGCCCGCCCGACGCGCAGCGGCCGGAAGGGCTGCCCGTCCGGCTCGTCCGCCGGGTTCGGCTCGCTCGGCTCGTTCATCTCGTTTATCTCGTTCGGCTCGTTCACTGCGATCTCCGCGTTCGTCGTCGTTCCGCCCTGCTGGGGTCATCATACCCATAACGTTCGTTTGACATACGAGCGTTTCGATCGCGATAGTTTTATGGGACGAGGACGCACCATGAAGGAGACGACGACATGAGGCTCGGACCGGTCATACGACGCCATCGCCGGCTCACGATCGGCGCCGCGATCGTCGCGATGCTGCTGATCGTCGGGCTCGGCGCGGCGGTGTACGCGGACTACGCGAACCAGTACGACATCAAGGAGGAGCGGATCGCCTTCCAGGACGGGGCGCAGCGCCTGGACGGCGTGCTGGCCAAGCCCACGAACGGGCGGGGCCCGTACGGCCTGGTGCTCCTGGTGCACGGCGACGGACCGAAGAACGCCACCAACGACGGCTTCTACCGCCCGCAGATGGAGGCGTACGCGCGGGCCGGCTTCGCGACGCTGTCCTGGAACAAGCCGGGGATCGACGGCACGCCCGGCGATTGGCTCGACCAGAGCATGGAGGATCGCGCCCGGGAGACCGAGGCCGCGATCGCCTGGAGCAGGTCCAGGCCGGACGTGGACCACGCGCGGGTCGGATTGTGGGGCGCCAGCCAGGCGGGCTGGGTGTTGCCCAAGGTCGCCGCGCGGACGCCGGACGTGAAGTTCCTGATCGCCGTGTCGCCCGCGATCAACTGGCTGCGGCAGGGCCGCTTCAACCTGCTCGCGGAGCTGCGTGCCGACCACGCGTCCGCGGCCCGGATCGACGAGGCGGTCCGGCGCAGCGACGCGACCCGCGCGCTGATCGCGCGGGGAGCGAGCCACGCGGAGTATCGCGCGGCGCTGGGCGACGGCGCGGACATGGCGGCGAACCGGTGGGACTTCGTGCGCAGGAACTTCACGGCCGACGCGAGCGAGGACCTGGCGCGCGTGCGCGTTCCGGTGCTGCTGATGCTGGCCGGCCACGACGTCAACGTGGACGTCGCCGAGACCGAGACGGAGTACCGCCGGCTGCTCGGCGGGCACGCCGAACTGACGGTCACCCACTACCCGGGCGCCACGCACTCGATGGTCGGCAAGAGCATCGAGGACTCGACCCTGAAGACCTACTTCACGGCGATCTTCGCGCCGCGCGAGCTGCTGGTCGCCGGCTACCTCGGCGACCAGCGCCGCTTTCTACAGGGACACTGAGCCGACTCGATCCGCGACCGCCGCAGTCGTACCCAAGGCCGCTGCCACATCCGCGAGTTGCGGGTCGGCGGCGGCCTTCGCGAGGGCGGCGGCGAGTGCGTCGGCGTAGGTCGCGCGGGCCTCGGCGAGTCGGGTGCGGCCTTCGTCGGTGATCACGCTGTACACTCCGCGCCGGTCCTTGGGGCACAGGTCGCGGCGGGTCAGGCCGTCGGTTTCCAGGCGGACCGCGAGCCGGCTGACCGAGCTCTGATTGAGGCCGATCGAGTCGGCGAGCTCCTGCATCCGCAGTTCGCCGTCGTGCGCGACGGCGAGTTTGGACAGCGCGCGGAACTCGGACAGGCCGATCCCGTGCCGGCGCTGCAACGCCCTGCCGAGGTCGTGCTCGACGCGTGCGTGCAGCACGACGACCTGATCCCAGAGCCTCGTGTCCACGGGCACGTCCTCTCTCGCCGATCCCGCTCGGCCGCCCGGCGGGTCACCGAGGGTCGTGTTGACAACAGATTACATGCAGTGCCAGATTATGCATGCACAAGCAAACAATGTATGTGCATACACGTTTGGAGTTCGCACGATGACCGTTCCCGCCGGTACCGCATCCGAGGTCACCGCTTCCGCCGCCAACACAATCGAGCAGGTCGCGACCACGCCCGATTGGTACGAGTCGTACAACATCTCGCAGGCGATCAGGGCCGGCGGCCTGATCTTCGTCTCGGGTCAGGCGGGCTTCGACGAGACCGGGCGCACCGTCGAGGGCGGCTTCCTCGAACAGGGCCGGCAGGCCTTCCGCAACGTCGAACGGGTGCTCGCCGCCGCCGGGGCGACGTTCGCGGACGTGGTCAAGGTCGGCATCTTCGTCCGGAACATGGCCGAGGACCTCGACAAGCTGATCCTCCTGCGCAAGGAGTTCCTGGCCCTGCCGTACCCGGCGGACACGCTCGTGGAGGTGTCCTCGCTCGCTCGGCCGGAGTGGCTGATCGAGGTCGAGGTCACCGCCCTGGACCGCTGACACCGCCCCCGACACGAAACGGAACCGAGTCGACCGGATCGAGGAGCCGGACGCGCGCGACACCTACCGGCTGCTGGTCGACGCGCTCGAACCCGGTGGTCTCGCCTACCTGCACATCCTCGAACGCGGGGAGTACGCCGCCCTGGCCGACCTGCGCCCGCGCTGGTCCGGCACGCTGATCGCGAACCACAACGGACCGACGCCGGTGGACCCCGCGACCGCCGAGCGGCTGGTGGCCGCCGGGCTCGCCGACGCGGTGGCCTTCGGCCGACTGTTCATCTCCAACCCGGACCTGCCCGAGCGGATCGCCGCGGGCCTCCCGCTCGCACCGCCGCCGGCGGCCGACGTGTACGGAGGCGGGGCCCGCGGATATGTGGATTACCCGGCGGCAACGGGGCTCGTCGCGTAGCCCGGGTCGATACCTCCGCGCACCGTCACGTCTCGACGGTGCGGTGGCGCGGACGTCGTCGGCGGTGTCGCCCTCGGCGTCCGCCGCCCGATCACGCGACCGCGTCCAGGGCGGGGTCGGCGTCGAGGACGGCGCGCAGGGCGTCGAGGGTCAGCACGCCGACGACGTGGCCGCCCTCGTCCGTCACGGCCCACACCCGCAGGCCGCGGGCCCGCATGGTCGCGGCGGCCTCGGCGGCCGGCATCGCGGGGCGGGCGAACGGGGCCCGGTCGTGCGAGATGTTCCCGATCGGCGTGCGCGCGGTGTACCAGGACCGGTTCCAGAACGGCGCGAGTTGCGCCCGGCGGACGACGCCGACGCAGCGGCCGTCCGCGGCGTGCAGGGTCACGTGGTCGGCATCGGCGACGGTGACGATGTCGATCGCCTTGTCGACCATGATGTCCGCGCCGATCTGCAACTCGGCCGGCTGCATGGCGTGCGCGACGGTGGGCGTGCCGGGGGCTGCGGCGCGACGGGGATGGTGGGGGAGGGACGTCACAGAGTGCACCTGGTTTCGAGTAGTCCGGCGGATCGGGGCGTTCGGCCCGTGGCGCCGTCGGTCGAGTCGGGGGGCCGCGGCCGGCATGTACCGGCTGCGGGTCGGACCGGGAAAGCACCGGTCCCCGGCGATTCGCCCGAATCTTCGAACGTCCGGATCGGGGACGTGAGTTCGGCGGCGAGGTCACGCGGGTACGGCCGCCGCGCATCGTCGGGCCGGACCGACGATGCGCCGTGAGGCGTCGACGTCGTGGGGCTCGACGAGGGCGGGGCGGCCCTCGGCAGGTGGCGCTGAGCGGTGGTCGGCGAGCGATGGGCGGTCGCGATCATGCGTCGAACCCGCCCGCGGACCCGGCCGTAAACGGCCCGGCGTCGTCACTCACCGAGAACGGCGTCGACTGGGCAGCCGACGTACGAAGTGTCTTCGGTACGGCCACCTTACCGTGTATCGAACAGTCGACCGACATCCCGGCCGGACGGACCGCCCCGAAATGGCATAAGGCGTCGCCGATTTCGGCCGGCGCGAGGTCCGGGATCCGGCCGATTCGTGGCACTGGCGGGGCCGGGCGCGGGTCGCGTCGACTGCTGTGAGTGACCGTTGCGGCGGTGGGCGCCGGGCGGTGGACGGCGAGGGGCCGGCAGACGGCGAACGCCGGACGGACCTGGATCGGTCCGTCCGGCGTTCGAGGTCGGTGAGCCGCGGGTCGCGGGCGGCCGGGGCCCGGTTGTCGGGCCGGCCGTCAAGGCACTCGGCTCACCAGGTGTAGATCGGCTTGCCGTTGCGGTCCTTGGCCTCGGTGTAGACCTTCATGCACGCGCTCTCGTCGGAGGCGTTCAGCGCCCTGGAGTCCTTGGGCAGTTCGCCGGCCGGCGGCGGGGGCGGCGTCGTGGGCGGCTTGGAGGTGGTGGGCTTGGCGCCCTTGTAGGTCGTGCCCGTGCCCCAGTCCGTGCCGAGCTGGACCGTCACGTGCGTCGCGTTCGGCTGCGAGGACAGCGCCGTCGCGGGCAGCCCCAGCGCGTCGGCGACGGCCTGGGCCTGCTCCTGGTCCTTGGCCGGGTAGATCACCGAGCTGGTCTGGCGCCTGGCCGTGGTGGATTCCTTGGTCGCCTTGGTGAAGCCCTGGGCGACCAGGGCCGCGGCGACCGCGTCGGCTCGGCTGGTGCCGGTCGTGGCGTTGACGACGGAGACCCGGATCGCCGCCTTGTCCACGGTCGGCGGCGCGGGCGGCGCCTCGGTGGTGGGGGGCGGCGTCTCGCTGCCCGGCGGCGGGCCGTTCTTGTCGAACGGCACGTCCGCCCGGACCAGCTTGAACAGGGTCTCGGCGCCCGCCGACGGAACCAGGTGCGCCTCGGGCGCCTGCGGGTCCGGGTCGTGCGGCATGGTCGTCATGGTGATCCGGTTGGTCGGCACCTTGTTGAGCGTCGTCGCGAGCGAGGTCAGCTTCGGGATGCCGCCGAGACCGTCGTCGACGGTGAGCGCCTTGGTCGCGGCCTCGGCGACCTTGAACAGCTTGACCGGGTTGGTGATCGTGCTCTTCGCCTTCAGCGTGCGCACCATCGAGTTGAGGTACATGTGTTGCGCGTGCGCGCGGCCGACGTCGCTGCCGTCCTCGAACGCGTGCCGCGTGCGCAGCCACTTCAGCGCGTCCTCGCCCTGGATCTCGTGCTCGCCGGCGGTCAGCTTGAGGTGCGAACCGACCACGTGCCGCTCGCCGTTGACGTACTCGACCCGCTCGTCCTGGATGTTGGACAGGACGCAGACCTTGACCCCGCCGACCGCGTCGGCCATCGAGACCACGCCGGAGAAGGTGACCATCATGAAGTGATCGATGTGGATCTTGGTCAGCTGTTGCCACGTGCCGACCACGCAGCCGGGTCCACCGCGGCCCAGGCTCTCGTTGATCAGGGCGTTCGTCGCCGGGAACTTCTGCTTGGTCTTGGGGTCGGTGCAGGACGGGATCGGCACGCGGGTGTCGCGCGGGATGCTGATCACCGACGCGTTGCTGCGGTCCGCGGACACGTGCAACAACATCTGGACGTCCGCGCGCGGCGCGCCGCCGTCGCAGGCGCCGCCGAGCTTGCAGTCGGTCGGGTCGTTCCGGCCGTCCGAGCCGATCATCAGGATGTTGATCGGGGTGCGACCGAACTCGTCCGGGGCCTCCTTGGGCACCTCGACGTCGCTCGTGTTGAGCTTGCTGTGCTTGATGTTGCCGTTCAGCTTCTGGTAGACGACGAAGCCCGTGATGCCTATCGCGACCAGGACCAGCGACATCACCAGAGCGGTGATCTTGAGCTTGCGGAAGCGGCGCGGCTTGCCGTGACCGGTGCGCTTGCCCTTGCGGCCGCCCCGATTGCCCCGGCCGCCCCGCCCGCCGTCGGCGCGGCGGGCGCGCGGTACGACGGGGGTGGGGGCCGCGGCGGGGTCGTCGGCTCCGGTCGGATCGGGGACGTCGCCGACGGGCGTGGCGTCGGTCGCGTCCGGGTCGGCCTGCGACGCGTGCGACCGACGCCGGCGACCGCCGTGCTCCGATGCGGAATTCATAACGCCCCCGAAAGTGCTGTCGTCGGGCCGCCGCCGCGTGGGCGCGTGGTAGCCCGACACCGTACCGGGCGACCGGAACGAACCGTTCATGTGCCGGCCGCCGACCGTTGCGTCGGCAGCTTTCGGGGGAACGGACGACAATCCGCGCGCGGCGGTTGCATCGAGTCGATCCGGGCCGGCTAAGGCCGTCGGCCCGGGAGGGCAAAGCGTCCCGGAAACGACGAAGACGACGCTGCCCTCGGGGGGAGGGGCAGCGCCGTCGCTCAGGCGTCGGTGAGCGAGATCACCTCTCGGCGGGTGGCACACCGCGCTTCCGGCCGAACCGGTATCTCGCGGCGGCAAAAGGTTGGGCCCGGGGACACCCGTTCACCGACTGTTCTGTACAACGAGCGGGCATTGGTGATCATTCCCGACATTCGGGTCGGGGGTCTCGAGTTTCGGGAGAGGGCTCAGGAGCGGGCTCAGCGGACGCCGGCGGTCCAGGGGACGGCCGGGCGGCACGTGGCGGGATCGGGGGCGGAGGCCACGTCGCCCGGGTACGCCAGGAGCCGTCCGTCGGGCGTTCGGACGCAGTCCGCCGGTCCCGGCTTCGGCGCGTCCCGGGCGGAGTCCCAGATGAGGTTTCCGGCCGCGTCGTAACCGCGGATCCGGGGACCGAAATCAGGCTCGTCGTCGGAGAGTTCCGCCCTGACCGGGGCGGTTTCGGACGAATACCAGATGCCGCCCGCCATGATCGCGCGTCGTCGTCTATCCGTTCGGCGACGTCCTGGGCGTGGTCGGGGACCGGGGACGGGGTCGGCAGACGGGCCTTGAGCGCCTGGTAGCGCTGGACCGCGCGTCCGCCGTTGGCGGCGGTGTTGCGCGCGATCCCGAGCAGCCAGGGCAGCGCGCTCTCGCGATCGAGGGTGACGGCCTTCCGATGCCGCCACGCCTGGAGGAACACCACCGAGGTCAGGTCCTCGGCCTCGGACCACGACGCGGTACGACGGGACAGGTAGTTGTAGACCGCGTGGGAGTGCCGGTCGAAGATCGCTCCGAACGCTTCGGGCTCACCTCGGCAGGCTCTCTCCCACAATTCGCGATCGGTTACGGGAGTGATGGTCACACCCTGACTTGTGCGGCGGGCGGGTCGAGGTTCCCGAGCGGTTCGGCGAGCCGGTGGTGGGCGATCACTCGCGGGCGAGGCCGGCGATGATGATGTCGAGGCCGGCGTGGAACTCGGCTTCCGCAGTGCTGTCGGCGGCGGCGGTGGCCAGTTCGACCAGGCGGGGGAAGCGGCCGGTCGGGAGTGCGCGAGCCCGGGCGGTGATCGCCGCCACGTCCTCGTCGGGCGCGATCGACAGTGGTCCCGCCAGTTCGGCCTGCGCGAAGCCCATCACGAAGCCGGACACCGTTCGGAAGGCGATCAGCAGATCCCGGCCGTGCCGACCGCCGCGGGCGAGTGCGTCAAGGAGGGCCTCCGCGCCGGACATCGTCACCTCGTCCAGGATCCGGCGGGTGAGGATCAGTGGGATGACGTCCGGATGGGCGCGTACCGCGCGCCAGTTCGCCTCGGCGTGGCGGCGTACGTCCGCGCGCCAGTCGCCGGCCGGCTCGTCCGCGGGCTGCGCGGACGCCATGACCGCCTCGACGAGCAGCGCGTCGAGGCCCTCGCGGCCGTCCACGTAGTTGTAGATCGTCATCGCCCCGGTCCCGAGCGCCGCCGCGAGGCTGCGCATCGTCAGCGCCGCGAGGCCCTGTTGGTCGACCAGCGCGAGCGCGGCGGTGCGGAGTTGCTCCTGGCTGAACTTTCGGGGTGCGGGCACGATCCCCCTCCTTGACGTACGTACAACGTACGTGTTCGACTGATGCTGTTCACGTACAGAGTACGTCAACGCCTGTCCCGGCGGCCTTCACCGGGCTTCCTCGGCGTGTTCGGACGGATCGGACGGGCTCCGACCTCGCTCGATACCCATCACCATCCCCGTCCGTCATTTCGTGTCGATCTCAACCCCCTCGCGTCCGCGTGACCTCGTGTCCGCACGCCCGCATCACAAGGAGCTTCGATGGCCACCGTCGACCTGTTCACACCGATATCGATCGCGCCGCGCGCCGGCACCCGGCTCGGCGACCGCGTCGGCGCGGGGGAGGCGGCATGACCACGATCGCGAACCCGGCGGCCGAGCGGGCGAGTTCGTCCCGCGCGACGCGGATGTTGCTCGTCGTGGTGCTGACCGTGCAATTCACCGTGGCGCTCGACATGTCGGTGGTCAATGTCGCCCTGCCCGACATCGGCGCAGACCTCGGGTTCAGCGCCGAGGGGCTGCCGTGGGTGGTGAACGCGTACGCGCTGACCTTCGGCGGGCTGATGATGCTCGGCGGCCGGATCGGGGACATCGTCGGCCGCCGCCGGACGCTCGTCGCCGGTCTGACGGTGTTCGGCCTGGCCGGCCTGTTCGGCGGCTTCGCGCCCACGCCCGGCGCGTTGATCGCCGCCCGCGCGGTGCAGGGGATCGGCGCCGCCGCGCTCGCGCCGGTGGCGTTCGCGCTGATCACGGTGACGTTCCCGGCCGGGCCCGCGCGATCGCGGGCACTGGGGCTGTGGGGCGCGACGGCCGCCGCCGGCGGTGCGTTCGGGGTCCTGATCGGCGGGCTGCTCACGCAGTCGGTGGGTTGGGAAGCGGTGATGCTGATCAACGTGCCGATCGTGGTGTTCGCGCTGTTGGTGGCGCGGCGGCTGCCGGCCGACCAGCCCGCGGCCGGCAGTGCGCCGGGGCTCGACCTGGCCGGGGCGCTGCTGGTCACCACGGGCGCCACGGCGTTGGTCCTGGGTGTGGTGCGGGCCGAGCGGCAGGGCTGGGGTTCCGGCACGACGCTCGGCACGCTCGCGGTGGCGGCGGCGCTGCTCGTGGCCTTCGTACTGGTCGAACTGCGGACGGCCGAACCGCTGTTGCGGATGCGGCTGCTGACGCATCGTCCGGTGCTCGGCGCGAACCTGTTCATGATGCTGTTGTTCTCCGGCCAGTTCGCCGCGTTCTACTTCACGTCGCTGTACCTCCAGCAGGTGCTCGGGTACGGACCGGCCGCCGCCGGGGTGGCGTTCCTGCCGTTCTCGATCGGGATCGCGATCGGCTCGGTGATCGCGACGAAGACCGTCGCGCGGGTGGGCCTCGGTCCGCTGCTCGCGCTGGGCGGGGCGCTCACGGCGGTCGGCTTCGGGTGGTTCGGGCTCGCGTTCGACGCCGACGGTACGTTCTTGCGCTCGATCCTGGGCCCGTCGATGGTCGCGAGCATCGGCGCCGGTCTGTGCTTCGTTCCGCTGGGCACCGCCGCGATGTCCGGCGTGGCGCCGCACGAGGCCGGCATGGCGGGCGGGCTGATCAACAGCTCGCGGCAGATCGGCGGTTCGATCGGTCTGGCCGGCCTGGTCACGCTGTCCGCGTCGGTGATCGCGGACGACGGCGGCGATCGGGCGCACGCGCTCGCGCACGGATACGCGGTGGCGATCGGCGCGGCGGGCGGCCTGCTCGCGGTGGCGGCGGTGCTCGCGCTGCTGTTGGTGCCGGCCGGGCCGCGGGCGGGGGGCGGCTGAACGACCGGGGTCGTTACGGCCCGGCTTCCGCCGGTGCCGTGGCCGGGAATCGGTGAATGTTCCCGGTCACGGCACCGGATCCGACCCGGTGAAGGTGGCGACGAGTGAACGGAAGGCCGTGCGGTAGGTGCTGGGGTTGGTGCCCGTCAAGCGCTGGAAGTGACCGCGCAGGTTGGCGGGTGTGCCGAGGCCGGTCTGTGCCGCGATGCGCTCCACGGGGTCATCGGTGCGTTCGAGGAGTCGTTGTGCCCGCTGGATACGCGTGCGGAGCAGGTACTGGAGCGGGGTGAGGCCGGTCTCGGCGCGGAAGCGGCGGGTCAGGTTGCGGACGCCGAGTCCCGCGTGGGCGGCGATGTCGGTGAGAGTCAGCGGATGGTGGAGGTTGGCCTCCATCCACCGTGTGGTCGGTTCGATGCTGCTGCCGGGCGGGGTGACGGCGTTGTACAGCGCGTTCGTCGCCGCATCGAACGCGGGGTCGTCGGCCTGGGCGTGAAGCTGCATGAACAGCTGCCGCTCGGTTTCGATGGCCACGGGCTCGCCGTGGTCCAGAGTGATCAGATGGAGGCAGAGATCGATGCCGCCGAAGACACCGGCGGCGCTGTGGCAGGGGCCGTCCGCGACGACCGCACCCTCGGGGTCGACCTCGATAAGAGGGTGGAGACGGGCGAGTTCTTCCGTGTTCCGGCGGCTGGTGGCGGCGCGGCGGCCGTCGAGGAGACCGGTGGCCGCGAGCGTGAACGTCCCGGTGCCGACGGCGCCGATGCGGCTTCCGCGCGCGGCGGCGGCGCGGAGGGCGTCGACGATTTCGGGCGGAGGTTCGTCGCGGAAGCCCTCGTGTCCCGGCAGTAGCACCGTGTCGGCGTCGTCGAGTCCCTCCAGACCCCAGGGGGTCTCGACGCGGAAGGAACCGGGACCGCCCGTCCCCTTGAACCCCGGGGCGGTGCAGATCCGCAGGTCGTAGGCGACTGGGGGGTGATGCCGCGCGGCGGTGGCGAAGGCGAACCCGGGCGCGGTGAGCTGGTGCCCGGGGACCCCGTCGAGGGCGAGGACAGCGATCACTGACATGTCCGGAATCTAGCCGAGGATGACATTGTGGCGGCTTTTTCCGGCCGGCCCCGGTGCAGAGGATGGCAGTGGTCAGGGACGGAGGCGCGGGAAGAGCGCCCGGCCCGTACACCGCCGTACCACAGCTCTCGAAAGGTCGTCACATGCGCAACGCGAACTCCCGGCCGGCCCCCGAAGCCCAGCCCCCGCGCAGGCGCCGCCTGCTCGCGAAAGCGGTCGCCGTGGTCGGCGCGGCGGCCGTCCTGGGCACCACGGCGATGGTCGGCAGCGCCGGAGCCATCGTCAACGGGAAGGACTCGACCGAGCCTTATCCGTTCATGGCGACGCTTCCCCAGAAGGCGGCAGGAGTCGACGCCCAGTGCGGGGCGACGCTGATCGATCGGCAGTGGGTGCTCACCGCGGGGCACTGTGTCGATCCCGAGTTGCCGATCGTCCTGGAGGGCAAGGTGCGGATCGGCAGCCCGAACCGCACCACGGGTGGCACGGTCCGGGGCATCGACAGGATCGTGACCCACCCGGGCTACAAGCTGGGTGGTGAGGACGGCGGACCCAACGTGAACGACCTCGCGCTGATCCGCCTGGACCGCCCGGTCTCCCAGAAGCCCATCAAGATCGCCAAGAACGCGGGACCGGCCGGTACGCCCACCCGGATTCTCGGCTTCGGCACCATCGTCGACGGGCCGCTCGACGATGCGGTGTTCCCCGATCGGCTCCAGCAGTTGAACACCCGCGTGGGCACCGATGCCGAGTGCTTCGGCCGCGCCGGAGCGACCCGGCTGTGCACGGTCAGCCCGAAGCCGGGAGCCATGGCGTGCTTCGGGGACTCCGGCGGCCCGCAGCTTCAGCGGGCGAAGAACGGCCGCTGGGAACTCATCGGGGCGACCTCGGGGGACGGCGACTGGAAGCCGGAGTGCTCGACCGGCCCGGGGCTCTACAGCAATGTGCCCGCGTACGCGGAGTGGATCCGGAAGACGATCCGCGAGAACAGCTGACCTGAGGGCGGGGGTCGCCCCCGCCTCCGCGCCGGCGGCCCCCGTCCCGGGCCGCCGGCGCTCGGGTTCGGGCCCACCGTTGCGCGGGCCGGGGCCCGGGCTCCGGCCCGCCGTTGCCGGCACAGGAGCCGGCGCCGATGCGGCCGCGGCGAGCCTTTCCGGTCAGGGCACTAGATTCGAGCCATGTCAGTGATCGCCGTCCTCGCCCTCGACGGGGTCCCGGGGCATCAGCTCACCACCCCCGGCCTGGTGTTCGGGACCGCCTGCCGCGATCACCACGACGTGAGGTACGAGATCAGGCTCTGTGCGGCGCCCGGCCTGCGGGCGACCGGCGCCCCGGCCCCGCTCCGCGTCGGCACGCCTTTGGGCCTGGAGGGCCTCGCGGACGCGGACATCGTGCTGGTCCTCGGCCACCGCGGCTATCGTGACGAGCCGCCGGCGGGTGTTCTCGCCGCGCTCCGTGCGGCGGCGGACCGCGGGAGCCGGATCGCCGCCGTCGGCACCGGGACGTTCACCCTCGCGGCCACCGGGCTCCTCGACGGGCGGCGCGCCACGACCGGCCGGCGCCACGCCGAGGAACTGGCGAGACTCCATCCCCGCATCGACGTCGAGCCGCTCGGCACCGCGGTCGAGGACGGGCCGTTCCTCACGGCCGCGGGCGTCTTCGGGGGCATGGACGTCTGCCTGCACATCCTGGGCCGTGATCACGGTCGCCGGGTGGCCGACGAGACGGGCCGGGAACTCGTCACGCCGCTGCACCTCTACGCGGACGACGTGCGGGAGACCATCGACCGGGAGATCACGGAAAGCGTCGGCCTCGAACCGACCCTGCGGTGGATCGAGACCCGCCTCCATCTCCCCCTCACCCTCTCCGACATCGCCAACCACGCGCAGACCAGCATCAGCAGTCTCACCCGCCGTTTTCGTGCCCACACCGGCCTGAGCCCGCTTCAATACCTGCTCCGCGCACGCCTCCAAGAGGCGCAACGTCTGCTGAAGGAGACGGACATCCCCATCGAGCGCGTAGCGGCCCGCACGGGGTTCACCTCACCGGCCGCCCTGCGCCTCCACTTCCGCACCCTCACCGGCACCAGCCCTCGCGCCTACCGCCGAGCGCACCACGCCTCGGGCGGGCAGCGCGGCGGCCGCGACAACGGCGGGGAGCCGGGCCGTCCGTGAGCGAGGGCCGATCGCACGGGTGATCACCCGGGTCTTGCCTTGGTCCTTGCTTTGGTCTTTGCCTTCGCCCTCGCCTTTGCTCTGCCGGACGGGGTTCCTTCGGCGCCGGAGTTCGCGGGCGGCGACATGCCTCGCCGATGCGGTCGAATCGCCCGGTTGGTTTACGGCTTCGATGACCCTGCGTCAGAATGACGGATCGTACAAGGTGTCACATCCGTCAGTGACCAGTCGAACGAGCCAAGGGGAACCGATGAGCATATTCACCCGCGTGGGCCTACGAGCGGGCGTGGTCGCCGCCGTCACCGGTGTCGTCGTGCCGTTGACCGTCGTCCTGGCCGCGCCCGCAAGTGCCGCCGGTTCGGCCTGCAATGCCGGGACCGGGCCGTACCAGCGTCAAGTGGAGAAGGCGCTCGGGCTCAAGGTCGACGGCCGGCAGTCCGCCGCCGACTGCCGGACGATCCGCGCGTTCCAGGCCGAGAACGGCGTCCGTCCCGCCGCCGGGTACGCCGGCCCCATCACGTACCGCGCCCTCCAACGCAAGGCGGCCGGCACGGACGGCACATGTCCGACCGACGTCGGCCGGATCGCGTGCGTGGACCTCGGCCGACAGGTCAGCTGGATCCAGGACGGCGCGAAGACGGTCTACGGCCCGGTCGCCATCCGTTCGGGCCGTGACGGCTACGAGACGCGGACCGGCCTGCACAAGGTCTATTGGCGTGCGCAGAACCACCGGTCGACGATCTACGACGTCGAGATGCCCTACAGCCAATTCTTCGACGGCGGCATCGCGTTCCACTCGATCACCGGCGCGATCACGGCCCCGCCCGGATCGCACGGTTGCGTCAACATGCAACCGGGCGACGCCAAGGCGTACTGGGGCCTGCTGCGTACCGGCGACGAGGTGTACGTGTACGGCCGCAAGCCCGGGACGTGACCGGCCGAGGGCCGGCTCAGGGCGAGTCGGAAGGCCCCCGCGACGCGGACACTCGGGTGTGCTCGTAGCCGTCCAGGCCGGGGTGCTCGGCGAGGAAGTCGAGGAGTCGCACGAAGCGCGCGTCCACGACGGCGGCGAGCAGGGCGTCGGGGGCGATCGGCGGCGCGATCTGGTGGTCGCCGACGGAGGGGAAGCGCACCGTCACGTACATGTCCCGGTACAGGAAGTTGGCTTCCGGGGTATTCGGGCCCCCAGGCGGTTGGGATTCGGACCGGGCGACAAGGGCGGTGGCGCCGCCGGGAAGTGCCGCTTGTACGCAGTTCCGATCGGCGGAACGCAGGCGGTTGTACGCGGCGCACGACTCGTAGTCGGGAATGACGCTCCCCTGGAGCGGCAGCGCGGAGATCCTGATCGCGTAGCGCCCTTGCGGCGTGTCGATCCGGTAGGTCGCGAACAGGTCGTCGGCGACGCTGGTCCGACCGGCCAAGGGCAGTACCTCGCCCAGGACTTCGGCCGCGCGATGCTCGAACGACCGGCGCAGTGCGCGCTGTTCGTCGCTCTGTCGGGGCGGCTTCGAGTCGTCGCCGGCCGACATGTGGACCGTGGGGTACCACTTGGTCGGTGGCGCGAGCGGCGAGTCGGACGGCCATGCGGCGGGGCTGAGTTCGTGCGTGCGCGCGGCGTCGTCGCCGATCCGCGTCGCCGCCCAGCCGGCGAGGACGAGCACGACGATGGCGGCCGCGACGCCGAGGATCGTGGTGCGCACGCGGGCCGCCTTGCGGGCGCGCCGGCCGGCCCGGAGCGCCAACAGCGTTGTGGCGGTGTCCGGTTCCTCGTCGTGGACCAGGTCGTCCAGCAGCGCGTGGACGTGTTCATGCTCCATGCCTGTACTCCTCCCATACGTGCTCGGGCAGCAGTTCGCGCAGCCGTACCAGCGCACGCGAATTCAGACTCTTGACCGTTCCGGTGGAACAGCCCAGGTGTGCGGCGGTGTCCTCGACACTCAGGTCCACCCAGTGCCGGAGGGCCACGACGGCGCGGCTGCGCGGCGGCAGTTGCGCGAGCGCGTCGAGGAGCGCGAGCCGCACCTCGGGGTGGTCGGGGGCTCGGGGCGCGTCCATCAGCAGGTGCAGGTCCCGCTCGCGGCGGAATCGGCGCTGCTCGGCGAAGAAGGCCCGAAGCAGGATGGTGCGGGCGTAGGCGTCCAGGTCGGCGACCTGGGTGGCCCGGCGCCAGTAGCGGTACATCTGGGCGAGCGTCGTCTGGGTCAGGTCCTGCGCGCTCTCCCGCCTGCCCGACAGCAGAAAGGCGAGGCGGTAGAGGCCGCGTTGGCTGCGTTCGGCGTAGTCGACGAACTCCCGCTCGGCATCGGTCGGGCCTTTGGTCTCATCCTTGGTCTCGTCCTTGGTCCCAGCCTTGCTTCCGGCTTTGGCGGAGGCTTCGGCCCGGACCTCGGTGTCGGCCGATTTACTGTCGTCTCTGTGCATCCGTCCCCCGCTCTCGACCTACACCCGTTACGAGTCGGGACGCGTCGGATCGGTTGACCGGGGCCGAAGAAATCTTGGTGGGCCCTCCCGCCCATGCCTGCGGCTTCTTTCGTCGCGCGTTCGGCGTCCGGATCAGCTACGACCGGCGAGCCCGCCGGCAAGAAGCGGACCTCCCGCCGGCCGCGAAGGCTGCGGCGGCGGTGGATTCGGTCTCAGTCCGCGTAGGGGCGCTCGTGCTCGTGGCGGCGTGACGCCGTACTCGCCCTACCAACCCAATCGGGTTCGGGCCGTGCCGACCGCCGCCGTGACCTCGTGGATGCGCAGCGCCCGGCCGAGCCCGACGAACGCCGCCGCCATGACCGCCCCGCCCAGGGCGAGTTGGAGCGCGGCCAGGTCGGCCCCGTCGAGTGCGGCGGTCAGCGGCCGGGTCGCGGCCAGGCCCGCCGCGCCCGCCACCGCGCCGGCGATGATCAGCCGGCCGTACGTCCGGGCGGTGATTCGGCCCCGGGCACCCTTGATCCGGCGGCGCAGCCGGTGCGCGGTCACCGCGAGGCCGACGGTGTAGGCCAGCGTGTACGCGACCGCCATGCCCACCACCGCCCACCGGGCCGGCAGCACAAGATAGGCCAGGCCGGACAGTCCGGCGTTCACGGCGGCGATCCACACGGCGGCGAGGAACGGTGTCCGGGTGTCCTCCATCGCGTAGAAGCCGCGCAGCAGCACGTACTGCGCGGAGAACGGGATCAGGCCGAGCGAGAACCCCGCCAGCACCTGGGCCATCACGGTGACGTCGGCGTGGCCCGTGCCGCCGTGTCGGAACAACAGCTCGGTGAGCTGCGGCCCGAAGCACAACAGCGCGAACGCCGCCGGCACGATCGCCACGCCGGACACGCGCAGGCTCCGCGAGAGCTGTTCGCGCAGGTCGTGGGGGCGGTGGTCGGAGACGGCCCGGCACATCCTCGGGAACAGCGCGGTCACCAGGGACACGGTGATCACCGATTGCGGCAGTATCCACAGTGTCTGCGCGTTCCCGTACGGCGTGTACCCGGACCCGCCGCTCGCGCCGGCCCGCTCCGCAGCCGCGCCCGCGGCCACCGACAGATTGACCACGACGGTGAACCCGATCTGGTTGACCAGGGCGAACAGGAGCGTCCAGCGCGCGAGTCGGGCGTCCTGGCGCAGCCCGCTGCCGCGCCAGTCGAACCTGGGCCGCAGGCGCAGGCCCGTCGCCCGCAGGTAGGGGAACAGGCAGGCCGCCTGGACCACGATGCCCAGCGTGGTGCCGATCCCGAGCAGTCGGGTCTGCTCCGCCGACAGGCCCTGCGCGCCGCCGTCCCTGGTGAACGCGATGAACAGGGCGAACGTGGCGATGACCACGACGTTGTTGAGCACCGGCGTCCACATCATCGAGCCGAACCGGCCGCGGGCGTTGAGGATCTGCCCGACGACGGTGAACACGCCGTAGAAGAAGATCTGCGGCAGGCAGTAGCGCGCGAACGTCACCGCCGACTCGTAGCCCTGTCCCGAGGTGCCGGTGGGCAGTTGCCCGCCGGTCAGTCGGATGAGCAGCGGCGCGGCGAACATCGCGACCACGGTGACCGTGCCGAGGACCAGCACGGTCAGGGTCAGCAGGCGGTTCGCGTAGGCCTCGCCCTCGCGCTCGTCGCGCATCGCGCGGATCATCCGCGGCACGAACACGGCGTTGAGCGCGCCGCCGGCGAGCAGCGTGAACAGCATGTTGGGGATGGTGTTGGCCACGTTGTACGCGTCCGCCGCGCCGGCGGTGCCCAGTGCCGCGACGATCAGCACCGTACGGAGCATGCCGGTGGCGCGGGACAGGATGGTGCCGGCCGCCATCATCAGGCCGGCGCCGGCCACGCCGCCGGCGGGGCCGCGCTTGCGGCGATGCCGGCCCGGGAGCCGGGCGGGGCCGACCGCGGGGCGCGGTCGGGACGGCGTCTCGGGACCGCGAGGGTCGCGGGCGGCGGTGGGGGTGCCGAAGGCGCCAAGGGTGCCAGGGGTGCCGGAGGTCCCGGACATGCCGGGTCCGTCGAGGACGCCCAGCGCGTCGAGCCTGGCCAACAGCACCGTCTCCGCGTCGGGGTCGCTGCCCCCAGGGGTCCGCTCGGTCATCGCCGCTCACCCACCCTTGTCCGTCGACCCCCTTCCGGGACGGTAGCCAGAGTTACGATAGAACGCAACCGTATCGTCGTGTCGCAGTAGGATCGCCGCATGCCCCCCGCCCCGAGATCCGCGCCCCGCCGAGCCCCCGCCGGAGCCGCAGTCCTGCGCGAGGACGTCACCGCGGCGATCCGCGGCGCGGTGTTCGAGGAGTTGGCCGCGGTCGGGTACGGGCGGATGTCGATCGAGGCGGTCGCGCGCCGGGCCGGCGTCGGCAAGACGGCGGTCTACCGTCGCTGGCCGGCCAAGCTCGACATGGTCGTCGACCTGATCCTGGCGGTCGCGGTACAGGACCTCCCCGCCCCGGACACCGGGACCCTGCGCGGCGATCTGCGGCTGCTGCTCGGCATGGCCGCGCGCGCCCTGCTGCACCCGCTGGCGTCGCAGATCATCCCCGACCTGCTGGCCGAGGCGGCCCGCAACCCGGAGATCACCCGCAAGCTCGACACCGTTCTGCACGGCACCCAGCGCCGGCTCGGCACCACCGTGCTCCTGGCCGCCGGCGAGCGCGGCGAACTCCCCCCGGACACCGACGTCGAGCCTGCCCTCGACCTCATCATCGGCCCGCTCTACTGGCGCTTGGCCGTGACCCGAACGCCGCTGACCGACGACTATCTCGACCGCCTCACCACGACCACGGTCGCGGCCCTGCGCGCGGCGGTCGAGATACCGGACGAGGCAGCAGACGAGGCAGCAAAGGAAGCACCGACCCAAGCACCGGCCGCATCAACGACCCCGACCGCACCGACCGGCGACTGACCGCATCGACTGACCGCCGCCATCGACCGGCGACTCGCGCCCGGGCGCTCGGCGAGCGCCGAAGGCGCCGGTGTCGGGCCCGAACGACGTGCCGCCCGCCCCGATGCGCGCCCTGTGCGCCGGCTGCCGAAGACGATGCGGTGCTGCCACCGTGAACCCATGGACCGCCCGAACGTTCGCATCGTCATCGACGACAGTCCGCTGCGCCCGCACATCGACGCCGCGGTGCTGTCCGTCGTGGACGAGGCGACTCGGGCGCACTACGAGCATGCGGTCGAGGACGCGCTCGAACGCGCCGCCGCCGCATGGCAGTCCCGCGACTTCGTCACCTTCCGCCGCCAACTCGCCGTGCTCGCCGACGCCGTCACCGACATCCAACGGCTGCCGGTGAGACGTCACGACCACTGAGCGGAGCACCGCGACGGCGGCCCACGGCGTCATGCCGACGCCACCCGCAGGACCAGGGCCGCGACCGCGGCGAGGCAGATCACCGTCGGCACGGCGATGGCGTGGTTGTGCGCGCGGAGGTGGGTGACGACGGCGCCGATGAAGTACAGGATCAGGCCGACCGCGGCGGCGATCCCCAACGCGGGTACGACCAGGCCGGCGACCAGGCCGACGACGCCGGCCGCCTTGGCCGCGGCGAGGCCCGGGAACCAGCCGACGGGGACGCCCAGTTCGGCCATCTCGGTGACGATCTGTGCGTTGCGGGTGAAGGTCAGTACCGCGGAGGCGGTGAGCACTGCGGCGAGCAGGCCGCCCACGACGATGTACGCGATGAACATGCGATTCCTCGGTGTGGCGAACGGGAGTTCGTACGAGAGTTCGAAATGGGGGTCGGCAGGGAGTTCGAGAGGGGTTCGGCGGGGAGTTCGACAGGAGATTCGGAAGAAGGTTCGAAAGAAAGCTCCCGAGAAGGCCCGGGCGGCACTCGGAGACGGGCCTTCCTGGCGTTCGGAAGCCGACCCGAAAGTGGTCTCCGAAGCGCGTGTCGAGGCGAGTGCCGAAGCGAACTGGCGCGGCACTGGCAAGCCCCCGGTCCCATGGCGGCCGAGTGCGTGCCTCCACCGTCGTCGTTCGTCCGCGACCGAGGAAGGCCGCGCCCAGACGGGCACTGCCAGGGCTACGATCGCGCGCCCTCGCTCGGCCTAGACTGCGAGCCGTGAGCGAGAACGAACTGGGTACCTACCTCCGCGCCCGTCGCGAGGCGGTCAAGCCCGCCGACGTCGGGCTGCCCGACGTCGCCCGACGGCGTACTCCGGGCCTGCGCCGGTCCGAGTTGGCGACCCTCGCGGGGGTCAGCGTCGAGTACCTGGCGCGCCTCGAACAGGGGCGGGACCGCCGCCCGTCCGGCCAGGTCCTCGCGGCGCTCGCCGACGCGCTCCGGCTGTCCGCGGACGAGCGCGTCCACGTGCGCCACCTCGCCAAGACGGCCGCAGGCGACATGTTCCCCTGCACCGCCGGCGCCCCGCCGGCGCGTTCGGTACGGCCCACCGTGCGCGCGCTGCTCGACCGGCTCGAACCGGCGCCGGCGCTGCTGGTCAACCGGCTCGGCGACGTACTCGCCTGCACCAACGGCTACGAACGGCTCGCGGGCCCGCTCGGGATCCTGGACCACGACGAGCCCAACCTCCCGCGCTACGTGTTCACCGACCCCCGGGCCCGCGCGGCCTACCCCGACTGGGAGCGCATAGCCGACGAACACGCCGCGGTCCTGCGGATGGCGTCCTCCTTCTCGGACCCGTACGTCCTCGACTTCCTCGACGGCCTGGCCGTCTCCGCCGGGACCCCCTTCACCACCCGCCTCGCCGCCCCCTCCGCCCCACCCCGCCGGGTCGGTGTCGAACGCCTGGTCCATCCCGAGGCGGGCGAGCTGCGCCTGGAGCGCGAGATCCTCGACCTGGCCGACGCCGACCAGAGCCTGCTGGTCTACCTCCCGGTCGACGAGGCCACCTCCGCCGCCCTCGACCACCTGACGGGCCGGCACCCGGGAGCGCTGCGCGCGGTCTGACGCCGAGCGGCGCGAACGGCTCGACGCGGCGGCCGAGCTCTTCGACGCGGGCGTCCCGCGTACGACCCGACCCGCAAGCTCACCCCGATCACCCCGGAAACCCTCCGCGAAGTCCACCGCGCGGTGGAGGGCTCGACCATTGATCGGGAAGATCGTCGTAGCCTCCGAATCACCCCCTGACGCCGGGTCCACCACGCGCGGCCCGGACCCTCCGCCGGCATCGGGGCCGCGACCAGCGGTCGACCTCGGCGGCGTGAGCGGCACGGTCCGGTAGCCGTACCCGTACCCGTACCCGGGAGTGGCGGCCAGTCGTGACCGGCAGTCGGCGCACGTGGGCATGGCCTCGCCCGGCCGATGACGTTGGTCGGGCCGGGCGAGGCTTTTCCCAGGTCCGGCGGCGCCCATGGGGAAGGAAGCGCGGCCGGGGGGAGATCAGGGGTCGGTCGTCGTGGGCCGGTCCGCGGCGCGGCCGGGTCACGCGCCCGTGCGGTAGCCCTCCGGGACGCCTTCGACGACGATTACGGTGCCCGAGATGTGGTCCGTGCGCAGCGGCAGGATCTCCAGGTATGCGGGGGAGGCGTACCAGTCCTTCGCGAGCTCCGTCGACGGGAACTCGAGCATTACCAGGTAGTCGGGGTTCGGCTCGCCCTCGAGCAGCTCGTGCTTGCCGCCGTGGACCAGGAAGCGCCCCTGGAACGGGTCCATCGTGGCCTGGATCTTGTCGATGTAGACCTGGATGTCGGGGTGCTGCTCGTTGATGGTCAGCTGGGCGATCGCGTAGGCGGTCATGATGCGTCCTCCGTGAGGGGCTTCGAGACGGTTCGAGGAGGGCCTCGGTCCGACAAGGAAGACGCTACGGACGCGCGGGCGCCACGGAATCAGTCGTGTATAGGTACTTGGCGGGGGTCGGTCGACCACGTCGAGGGCGCATCCTTGGACGCGTGAAATCCGATCGGCTGCTCTCCATCCTGCTGCTCCTCCAGACCCGAGGCCGCGTCCCGGCGGCCGAGTTGGCCGAGCGGCTGGAGGTGTCGGCGCGGACCATCTACCGCGACGTCGAGGCGTTGTCCACGGCCGGCGTGCCGGTGTACGCCGAGCGCGGCCGGCACGGCGGGATCTCGTTGCTGCCCGGGTTCCGCACCGATGTCACGGGCCTGACCTCGGACGAGGCCCGCGCCCTGTTCGTGCTCGCCGAGCAGGGCGCCCACGCGGCCCTCGGGCTCGACGGCGCGCTCGGCTCGGCGCTGCGCAAGGTGATGGTCGCGTTGCCCGCGCCGCATCGGCCGGCCGCCGAGGAGATGACCCGCCGGGTGCTGATCGACCCCCAGCGGTGGATGGTGGGGCCGCGCCCCTCGGTGGACGTCGGCGCGTTGCAGGACGCGGTGTTCGCGGACCGGCGGCTGCGGATCCGCTACCGGCGCAGCGGCGCGAGCACGGCGCGGACGTACACCGTCGACCCGTACGGGCTCGTGGCCAAGGCCGGCACGTGGTACCTGGTCGCGGACCGGGCCGGCGCGCCGCGGCTGTTCCACACCGACCGGCTCACCGCGCTGACCGTCACCGACGAACCGGTGCGGCGCCGGGACGGGGTCGAATTGGCCCAGGTGTGGCACGGGTTGCGCCGCGACGTCGACGAGCAGCCGGCCGCGGTCCGGGTCCGGGCCCGGGTGCGGCGGTCGCGGCTGGACATGTTCGTCCGGATCATCGGGGCCTGGATCGCGACACCGCCAGAGGAGTACGACGCCGAGTGGGTGACGGTCGAGCTCGGCTATCCCGCGCTGGGCGCGGTCCGCCAACTGCTCCAGTTCGGCACGGACGTCGAAGTCTTGGACCCGCCGGAGGCCCGCCGGACCGCCGCCGAGACCGCGGCGGCGATCATCGGGCTGTACGCCTGACCGCGCGCTCGTCGGTCCCGAACCCGGCGTGCTTCTCGCGCACCCGGGCCGGCGCGATCGGGGTTCGGGTGTGAGGCGTGTCGCGTGGATCCGGAAGGACAGTGTCCGTGCCGCTCCGTGTTCATACGATCATCGGACGACGATGGGCGAGGGCTTGGGGGCACGGCGGTGCGGGTCGAGGAACTTTTGGGCATACCCGAGCTGCGACTGGCCCTGTTGGCGGGTACGGAGGGGCCCGGGCGCGAGGTGCGCGGTGTGTATCCGGCCAACCTGCCCGGTTCGGGGCGGGAACTCGCCGCCGGCGAGCTCGTGGTGGTCGGCGCGGCCGGCTGCGGCGAGGACCCCGCGCGGTTCGTCCGGGTCCTCGCGGGCGGCGGCGCGGCCGCGATGGTGGTGCTCGGCGATGTGCCGCACGCGCTGGTGGAGGCGTGCGGGCGGGCCGGGCTGCCGCTGTTCCTGGCGCCGCGCGCGCTCGCGTACGACCGGATCGCGGCCGTCGTCGCGGCCCGGGTCGGCGCCGAACGCGCGCTCGGCGCCGAGCGGTTGTTGCGCCGGCAGCGCGGCCTGATCGCGGCGGTGGCCGAGGGCGCGGACACCCAGGACCTGGTCGACCTGCTGGCGAGCGAACTCGGCGCGGCCTGCCGGGTGGTGTCGCCCGCCGGGCGGGTGCTCGCGGCGGCGGGCCCGATGTCGGGTGCGGCCGAGATCGCGCGGGCCGCGCTCGCGGCGGAGCGCCTGCCGGTCGTGGTCGGCGGGAACACGGTCTTCGCGCTCGGGCGGGGGCCGGCCCTCGTGGGCTACCTGGTGTGCGCCGGCGACCGGACCGCCGACCCGGCGCTCGCGCAGAGCACCGACCTGCTCGTCCTCGCGGGCGCGCGGCGCGCCGAACGCCTGACCGCCGAGCGCGCGCACGCGTGGGAGCTCGTCGACCTGGTCGAATCGGGTGCCGAGCCGGCAGAGGTACGGGCCCGGCTGGCCGCGGCGGGCGTCGCGGCCGAGGCGGTGCCGATCGTGTGCTGCTCGGCCGGCGAGGCGGCGGACGCGGTGACGGGGCGGCTGGTCGAGGATCTGATCGAGCACGTCCTGGCGGCCGATCCGGCGGCGCGGTGGGTGGTGGCGCACGGCAAGGAGGAGTCGGTCGTGTTCGCGTCGGCCGGGCCCGGCGGGGCGGGGCGGATCGCCCGCGCTTTGGAGCGGGCGGCGCGGTGGTGGGAGCCCTTGCTCGGGCGGGAGCGGGTCGCGGTGGGGATCGGGGGCACGTCCCCCACGTGGGGGACGGCATTGGCCGAGGCCAGGGGCGCGCGGGACCTCGCGTGGGCGCGCCCCGGCCGGCTCGCGGTCGCCGCCGGCCACGAGATCGACGCGTACCCGGCCCTGCTCGCGGCGGTGCCGGAGCGCGTCCGCGCGGTGTTCGCCGACCGCGTCCTGGGCGGCCTGCGCGGGTACGACGCCGAGCACGGGACCGATCTGGTCGGCACGCTCGCGGCGTTCCTGGCGGTCAACGGCTCGTGGCAGCGCTGCGCGGCGATGCTGCGCGTGCACGTGAGCACGCTGCATCAACGGATGGGCCGGGTCCGGGATCTGACGGGCCGTGACCTGTTCTCGGCGCGGGATCGGGTGGACCTGTTGCTGGCACTGGAATCGGTACGGCCCGCGGGGACCGGGGCGGACTCCTGAGGGTGGGGCACCCTCGACGCGGGGAATCACCGGCGTGGAGCGGCGATGGCACGGGCACTCCCAGGAGGATCGAAGCGGCTTTCGTCCGCATTTCGTGTCCATGGTCGGCTCGGCTTGTCATCAATTCCGACATTTAACGCAATCTCGCGTGTCGCCCACGGCCGCGGCCGGCGAGCCCTCACGCGCCCCCGTCCGTCGGCGCGAACCGCAACCGCCTTCGCACCACGTCCTCGGCGACCTCCAGGAGCGGCCGATCGTGGCGGTAGGCGTGCGCGCGCAAGAGCACCAACGCCTGTTCGACCGACACGCTCGCCTGCACGCTGATCATGCCGCCGGCCTGATGCACCACCGCCCGATGCAGGTGCGTCGGCGACTCCGCGTCGGCGAACGCGTCGGCGCGTGCACCGCCGTCGAGCACGACCGCCGTCAACGCGGTCGCGACGATGAGCGCGTCGTCCATCGTGGCGGCCGACAGCGGTCCGACCGCCCCCCGATGCAGAGTCAGCACACCCGGACACGCGCCGCCGAGCCGCAGCGGGAAGCAGAACACCGCGCCCACGCCCAACTCGATCGCGGCGGGTAACAGGATCGGCCAGCGATCGCGGCGGACCCGCGTCAGATCGGATTCGAGGACGAGCGCACAACTCCTGGTCGCGTCCGGCGTCGGACCTTCGCCGAGGGTGGACTGGAGGTCGTCCAACGCGGTGCCGACACCGGGTGTCGACCACACCAGTTCGCCGGCCGCGCCGGGTACGACGAGCGACACGGCGATCCCGTCGACGTCCAGCGCGCGGGCGCAGTCGTGCGGATCGCCACCGATGAGATCCGGACCGGAACCGGCGGACAGGTTCCGCAGGACACGAGCCATGTCCGCGCCGGAGGCCACCGCGTCCACCGTTCCCAGAAGTCACCACACCGCGCGCCACTCGACCGAGGGCTCCGTCCCCGGAAGCCTACTCGCGCACGGCCGCGCAATCGCCGCAATCGCGCCTTGGGCGCGGCGCTCCGGAGTTCCGGCGTATCGTGCCCTGGGCGGCGCTCCGGCGCCCCGGCGATCCGTCGACGCGACGGCAAACGCAAGCGGTTCGGCGAGCGCACGCCGTCCGGAGGGTCCACGCCATCCGGAGGGTCCACGCGGTTCGGGTGGTCACGCGGTTCGGTCAGCTCGCCACGGCCAGCCGGTAACCACGCTTGGTGACGGTCTTGATCAAACCCTTGTGCGGCCCCAACGCGGTGCGCAGGCGCGCGACCGCCGCCTCCACCGCGTGCTCGTCGGCGGAGGCTCCGCGCCAGACCCGGCGCAGGAGTTCGGCCCGACTGAGCACCCAGCCCGGCTTCTCGGCCAGCGCGCGCAGCACCGCGGCCGGCACCGGTGACAGCGAGATCACCCCGCCCCGCACCAGGACCGCGTTGCCCTGCAGGACCAGCCGATCGGTGCCGGTGTCCAACTCGCGCCGGACCCGCTCCGGAAGCGTCTCGGTCACGGTGCGCACCAGCGAGCCCAGCCGGCCGCGCTCCGGCCACACCGCGTCCACGCCCTCGTCCAGCAGCGGCTTCGCGCAGATCGAACCGATACACACCGGCAGGAGTTCCGTCCGCAAGGCGGCCAGCACCTCCTCGCGCCGATTCAGCTCCCCGGCGGTCTCCAGGAACGCGCTGATCGCGGGCGCGCTCGTGAAGGTCAGCGCGTGCAGTTCGCCCCGGACCACCTGTTCGACCAACCGGCGGACCGCCGCCGGATCCTCCGGTGGACCCCAGCGGTAGACCGGCAGCTCGATCACCTCGGCGCCGCGCTCGCGCAGCGCCGAGGCGAAGCCCTCCAGCGGCGCGCCGTGCTCCTGGATCGCGATCCGCCGGCCCCGCAAATCCCGGGCGAGCAACCAGTGCAGGAGCTCGTCGTTGGCCTCCGAACCGGGCGAGTACATCTCGCGCAGGCCGGACGCGCGCACCGCGCCGGTGGCCTTCGGGCCGCGGCTGATCACCGTGGCCGCCGCGCACAGCCGCAGCACCTCGTCCGACCGCCCCCACCCCTCGGCCGCGTTCATCCAGCCGCGCCAGCCCACGCCCGTGGTCGCCACGACGTAGTCGAGCCGCTCCGTCAGGCAGCGCTCGGTCGCCCGCCGCAGGACGTGGTCCTCCCGCAACGGGACGATGCTCATCGTCGGAGTGCCCACGACCTTCGCGCCGCGCCGCTCCAGCAGTGTGACGAGTTCGTCGCGGCGTCGAGCGGCCGTGACCCCGACCGTGAGCCCGACGAGGGGTTCGGTCGCGCCTGTACGAGTAACCATGCCGTGAGGTTGACGGATCGGCGTTACGGGGGTGTTGCGGGCCGATCACCTGGGGGTTAGGGCTCGAATCCGAATGGCGCCCGATCGTGTCGCCGTTCTCACCGTCTCCACCCGCCGGGGTGAGGCAGCCGTACCGCTCGCGCAACATCCGGGACCAGGATGCGTAACAGCGAGTCGCGAGGCTTCCGACATGAAGACGCCACTCGTCGTGCCGATCGGGACACCCGGCCTCCGCCGCCGCGCCACGCGAAGCGGTCCGGGCCCACGCGCCTCGACCGGCGGCGGGCTGTCCGGCGGGCCGTCCGGTGGGTCCGGGGCCGCCGGCGCCCAGGGCCGGCCGCCGAGGGCGCCCACGCGGGAGGCCGCCGGCGCCGACGCGGACCGGCCCGCTCGTTCCACCACTCAAGGAGCCCACTCGTGACCGATGCCAAGCAGACGAACGTGGTCCTGGTCGGCCACGGGATGGTCGGACAGCGCTTCCTGGAGGCGCTGGCCGAGCGGTCACCGGCCGGCGCGCGGGTGACCGTCCTGGCCGAGGAGCCCCGGCGCGCCTACGACCGAGTGCACCTGACCTCGTGGTTCTCCGGCACCAGCGCGGACGAACTATCGATGTGCAGCGCGGAGTTCGCGCGGGAGAACGGGATCGACATCCGACTCGGCGACCCCGTCGAGACGATCGACCGCGCCGCGCGCACCGTCACCACCGGGGCCGGCCACACCTTCCCCTACGACACCCTCGTGCTGGCGACCGGGTCGTATCCGTTCGTGCCGCCCGTGCCCGGCCACGACACCGCCGGCTGCTTCGTCTACCGCACGATCGAGGACCTGGAGGCGATCAAGGCCGCCGCCGCCGACGCCCGGATCGGAGTCGTGGTCGGCGGCGGACTGCTCGGGCTCGAAGCCGCCGGGGCGCTCACCGCGATGGGCCTGGACACCCACGTGGTCGAGTTCGCGCCGCGCCTGATGGCCCTGCAGATCGACGAGGGCGGTGGCGAGCTGCTGCGCCGCAAGATCCAGGATCTGGGCGTGACCGTGCACACCGGCGCCGGTACCCAGGCCATCACCGACACCGCGGGCCGGGTCACCGGGATGATCCTGTCCGACGGCACCGAACTGGCCACCGACCTGGTGGTCTTCTCCGCCGGAGTACGCCCGCGCGATCAGCTCGCCCGCGCGGCCGGCCTCGACGTCGGCGAGCGCGGCGGGATCGTGGTCGACGAGTACTGCCGCACGAGCGACCCGAGCGTGCTGGCCATCGGCGAGTGCGCGCTGACCGTCGACGGCCGGGTGTACGGCCTGGTGGCGCCGGGCTACGCGATGGCCGAGGTGGCCGCCGCACAACTCGCCGACGAGGTCGACGACCCCGACAAGACCTTCACCGGCGCCGACCTCTCGACCAAGCTCAAGCTGCTCGGCGTGGACGTGGCGAGCTTCGGCGACGCGCACGGCGTCGCCGAGGGCTGCCTGGATGTGGTGTACTCCGACGCGCTCGCCGGCGTGTACAAGAAGCTCGTGATCGGCGCGGACGGCGTCCTGCTCGGCGGCGTGCTGGTCGGTGACGCGGACGCGTACGGCACGCTGCGCCCGCTGACCGGGAGCCCGCTCCCCGCGCCGCCGGAACAACTGGTGCTGCCGGCCTCGCTCGGCGCGCCCGTGCAGTTCACGCTGCCCGACGCGGCCGTGGTGTGCTCGTGCCACGCGGTCACCAAGGGGACGATCCGCGACGCGGTCACCGCGCACGACTGCGTGGATGTGCCCGCGGTCAAGAAGTGCACCAAGGCCGGTACCGGCTGCGGCAGTTGCGTCAAGCTGATCGGCACGATCGTCAAGGACGAACTGGCCGCCGCCGGCATCGAGACCATGCGCGGCGTGTGCGAGCACTTCGCGAACCACACCCGCGCCGAGCTGTACGAGATCATCCGGGTCAAGGGCATCACCACGTTCGCCCGCCTGATCGACGAACACGGCACCGTCCAGGGCCCGGACGCCGACGGCTGCGACGTGTGCAAGCCCACCGTCGGCTCGATCCTGGCCAGTCTGGCCCAGGGCCACATCCTGGACGGCGAACAGGCCTCGCTCCAGGACACCAACGACCACTTCCTCGCCAACATCCAACGCAACGGCTCCTATTCGGTGGTGCCGCGGATCCCCGGCGGCGAGGTCACCCCCGAGGGGCTGATCACGATCGGCGAGATCGCCCGCGACTTCGGCCTCTACACGAAGATCACCGGCGGGCAGCGGATCGACATGTTCGGTGCCACCGTGGACCAGCTCCCGCTGATCTGGAGCCGGCTCGTGGCGGCCGGATTCGAGTCGGGCCACGCGTACGGCAAGGCGCTGCGCACGGTGAAGTCGTGCGTCGGGCAGACCTGGTGCCGCTACGGCGTGCAGGACTCGGTCGCGCTCGCGATCGAGCTCGAACTGCGCTACCGGGGCCTGCGTTCGCCGCACAAGCTCAAGTCGGCGGTGAGCGGCTGCGCCCGCGAGTGCGCCGAGGCGCAGAGCAAGGACTTCGGGGTGATCGCCACCTCCGAGGGCTGGAACCTGTACGTCGGCGGCAACGGCGGGATGACCCCGCGGCACGCCGACCTGCTGGCGACCGATCTCGACCACGACACGCTGATCCGCACGATCGACCGCTTCCTGATGTTCTACATCCGCACCGCCGACCGCCTGGAGCGCACCGCGCCGTGGCTGGAGCGGATCGAGGGCGGCCTCGACCACGTGCGCGCGGTGATCATGGACGACTCGCTCGGCATCTGCGCGGACCTGGACGAGCTGATGGGCCGGCACGTCGAGACCTACGCGGACGAATGGGCGGCGACGCTGGCCGACCCCGAACGGGTCCGCCGCTTCGTGTCGTTCGCCAACGCGCCCGGTACGCCCGACCCGACCGTGCGGTTCACCGCCGAGCGGGACCAGATCAAGCCCGTGCTGTTCGAAAAGCTGGAGGTACGCAGCCGATGACGACCACCGAGACCACCGTCGAGACGACCGTCGAGATCGCGACCGGGACCGGCTGGACCGCGGTCTGCCCGTACACCCACCTGATCCCCGGCCGCGGCGTCGCGGCCCTGATCGAGGGCGAGCAGGTCGCCGTCTTCCGGGACCGCTCGGGCGAGCTGTACGCCCTCGCCAACCGCGACCCGTTCAGCGGCGCGTACGTCATGTCGCGCGGCATCGTGGGCCGACGCGGCGACGTGCCGACCGTCGCGTCGCCGATGTACAAGCAGGTCTTCGACCTCCGCACGGGGGAGTGCCTGGACGAGGAGACCGCCCCGGACGGCACCTCGCCCACACTGCGCACGTGGCGCGTGCGCGCGCGGGGGTAGTCCCGAACCGCCGAGCGGGCGCGCCCAACGTCGTGCGCACCCGCTCGTGCGTTGTTCCTGCGGATCACGGGGATTCCCCGACCCCACGGCCCCGCCGACCCTGTTCGGCGTTCGTGATCGCGGGGCCGGGGAGGTGGGTCACCTCGAAGTGGTGTCGAGGTTGTGGTTGCCGGGGAAGAGGTTGGTCGGGTCGTAGGTCGCCTTGAGGGTGGCCAGACGTGTGCGGGCCTTCGGGTCGTACATCGCGGCGACCTGGTCCTGGGTCGGGGGGACGCCGTCGCCGTAGACGAAGTTGAGGTTGCGGCCGACCGACAGCGGCTTCAGGACGTACTGCACCTTGGCCTGGAGTTCGCGTGCGACGTCGAGGTCGGCGGGGCCGTCGAGCATGGCCACCACGCGGACGATGTAGCGGGCATCGCGGTGCCCGACCGCGTTGCCGACGGCCGGCTGCCGCGACAGCGCGCCGCCCAGTTGCCGGACCTCGTGCATGACCATCAACGGCGCGTTGGGACCGGCGAGTTCGTACACCTCGCGCAGCGTGGCCGGGTCCAGGTCGCGGACCATCACGTTGTCGCCGAGGTAGGCGTGCGGATGCGCCGGGTCGTTGTGGATCGTGTGCGAGTCGGCGTACGCCAGGTCGGCGAGGTCGTCGATCAGCCGCGGGCCGACCGCGCGCAGCGGGGCCACCAGGCGCTCCCCGTCGGCGGCTGCGCCGGTGTACACGATCTTGATGCTCGCGGTGTGCCGGCCACGCAGCGGCGGCGGGACCTGCGCGATGTCGGGCAGGCCGATGAACGAGATCGACGACGTGACCTCGTCGGGCAGGGTCTCGGTCCACGCGAGGTACGCGGCCGTCGCCGCCTCGACGAGGTGGCTGTCGAAGATCAGCGAGCCGCCGTAGACCCGGGCCACCGGCACCAGGTCGAACTCGACCGAGGTCACGATGCCGAAGTTGTCCCGCCCGCCGCGCAGCGCCCAGAACAGGTCGGGGTCGCTGTCGGCGGTGACGTGTCGAAGCGTCGCGTCGGCGGTGACCACGTCGATCGCGCGGACGTGGTCGGCCGCGTAGCCGAACTCGCGGGCGAGCAGGCCCAGGCCGCCGCCGAGCGTGTACGCGACGACGCCCACGTGCGGGGCCGAGCCGTTGAGCGGGGCCAGGCCGTGCGGGGTGCTCGCGGCCACCACGGCCGCCCAGCGCACACCCGCCTCGGCCCGCGCCGTCCGCGCCCCGGGATCCACGCGCACCCCGTCCATCCGCCGCGTCGAGATCAGCAGCCCGCCGGCGCCGGCGTCCGCCGGGGCGTGGCCCGTGGCCTGGACCACGACCCGCAGCCCGTGCGCCCCGGCGAACTCCACCGCCAAGCGCACATCCTCGGCGCCGGCCGCGCCCACGACCACGTCGGGGCGGGGCCGGAACGCGGCCTGGAATCCGGACCGCTCCTCGTCGTATTCGGCATCGCCCGGCACGTACACCGGCCCGTCCACCCGCTCGGCCAGCACGGTGATCGCGGCGGCGAACGCCGGGTCGCCCTCGTGACGATGAGCGTTGTTCTCGGCCATGGGTGTCTCCCTTCGTGCGGGGCGCAGTCTGCACGCCCCTTGTTCCTGTGCGAGACACCCTGCCTCGATAACTTGACACCCGCCGTCAAGTTTTCCGGCCGTTGTCGAACGGCTGTCACCGGGCGGGGAGCTTCCGCCCGGGTCCGGCCGCGATTCCTCACAGCGCGCCTATCGCGACATTGAGCGAGTTGTAGCGTCGCCGACCGGGACGGCGCACCGGGCCGAAACCTGACGTTCCTAGCGTGAGGGAACGTCAGCTACCAAGCCCTCCCGGACAGGCAGGTCCCCGTGACGACAACCGTCAGCGCCTCGACCCAGGCAGTTCGCCCGCTCGACGACTGGCAGCCCGAGGACGAAGCGTTCTGGGCCGCCGCCGGCGCCAAGATTGCCCGGCGCAACCTGATCTACTCGGTACTCTCCGAGCACATCGGCTTCTCGGTCTGGAGCCTGTGGTCGGTCATCGTGCTGTTCCTCGGCCCCGCGTACGGGTTCGACCCCGCGCAGAAGTTCACCCTCACCGCGGTGCCGACCCTGGTCGGCGCGGCGATGCGGATCCCGTACACGTTCGCGGTCGCCCGCTTCGGTGGCCGGAACTGGACCGTGGTGAGCGCGCTGCTGCTGCTGTTGCCCACGACGCTGATCGCGATCGTGCTCGAACCCGGCGTCTCGTACGAGACGCTCCTGTGGGTCTCGGCGGTCGCGGGCGTCGGCGGCGGCAACTTCGCCTCCTCGATGGCCAACATCAACGCCTTCTACCCGCAGCGGCTCAAGGGCTGGGCGCTCGGGATCAACGCGGGCGGCGGCAACCTGGGCGTCCCGGCGGTGCAGCTGGTCGGCCTCGCGGTGCTGGCGACGGCGGGCGCGAAGCACCCGCGGCTGCTGATCGCGGTGTACGTCCCGCTGATCGTGATCGCGGCGCTGCTGGGCGCGCGGTACATGGACAACCTCCCGGCGCTGCGCAACGACAAGGGCGCGATGCGCGAGGTGGCGCGCGATCCGCACACGTGGGTGATGTCGCTGCTGTACATCGGCACGTTCGGTTCGTTCATCGGCTTCGGGTTCGCGTTCGGCCAGGTGTTGCAGGTGCAGTTCCACGCCGAGTTCGCGACCCCGGTCAAGGCCGCGTACCTGACCTTCCTGGGGCCGCTGCTCGGCTCCCTGGTCCGGCCGATCGGCGGCCTGCTCGCGGACCGGTGGGGCGGGGCGCGGGTCACCTTCTGGAACTTCGTCGCGATGGCGACGGGCGCGCTGATCGTCTACGTCGCGTCGCGGCAGGAGTCGCTGGCGCTGTTCCTGACCGGCTTCGTGCTGCTGTTCATCTTCAGCGGCGTGGGCAACGGCTCGGCGTACAAGATGATCCCGGCGATCTTCGCGGCCAAGCTCGGCCCCGGCGCGGCCGCGCGACGCCTGTCCGGCGCCCTGATGGGCATCGCGGGCGCGGTCGGCGCGCTCGGCGGGGTCCTGGTCAACATCGCCTTCCGGGAATCGTTCCTGAACTCCGGCCGGGGCGACTCCGCCTACCTCACCTTCCTCGGCTTCTACGGCCTGTGCATGGTGGTCACCTGGGCGGTCTACCTGCGCCCGTCGAAGCACCGGCTGGTCGGGGTGTGACACGGTCGGTCGCCGACCACCGCCGGTCCCGAGTCCCGGGTGGGACTCGGGACCGGCGGCACGTCCCGGACCGGCCCGGGACATGCCCTACGCCACCTGCTCCGCCACGCGCGTGTCGACGCCCGCCTCCCTGGTCGTCGGCAGGTCGCGGTGGCGGGCCACCGGCGAGAAGAGCAGGATCAGGGCGGCGGACGGGATCGCCGCCGCCATCACCCACACCGTGGGGCGGACGCCGATCGTGGAGCCCAGGGTGCCGGCCAGGACCGCGCCCAGCGGGATGGTGCCGTAGTTGATGAACTGCATGCTCGCGGTCATCCGACCGAGCAACCGCGGCGGGCAGTAGCGCTGTTGGAAGCCCGCCTTGATCACGTTGCCCGCCACGACCCCGGCCACCATCGCGAAGTTGCCGACCGCGAACAGTACGAGGCGGACGCCCTCGCCGGTCAGCGGCACGAGCAGGACGAGCACCGGCAGACCGAGTTCGAACGCGATCGTGGCCCGCGCGGTGCCGATTCGTGCCGCGACCCGGCGGCCGACGAACGCCCCCGCGACGCCGCCGATCGAACCGATCGCGATCAGGCCGCCGACCGCGCCGGGGCTGACCCCCACGGTCCGGACCAGGAACACCACCTGGATCGATTGCAGCCCGACCAGGCCGAGGTTGGACGCGCCGCCGAACAGCGCGAACGTGCGCAGCCACCGGTCGTGGGCGACCAGCCGCAGACCCTCGCCGATCTCGCGGACCACCGAGCGCCCGGCTCTCGCGTCGGCCGCCCGGTCGGTCACCCCGCCCGCCCCGCCCGCCCTGGCCGTCTCGGGCGGCGGTTCGCGGTGCCGGATGCTCGACAGGCACGCGAACGAGGTCAGGAACGTGCCCGCGTTGACGAACATCCCGTTGACCGCGCCCACGAACTGCGCGATCAGACCGCCCGCGCCGACCCCCGCGATCTGCGCGGCGGACGCGCTGCCGTGCAGCTTGCTGTTGCCCTCGGACTGGTCGGCCGGCTCGAGCAGGCTCGGCAGGTAGGCGGTGTAGGCGGTCTGGAAGAAGACCGCGGACGCCCCGGTCGCGAGCGTGATCGCCAACAGCAGGCCGACGCTCAGGATCCCCGCCCAGTGCGCCGGCGGGACCGACAGGAACAGTGCGAAGGACGTCGCGGCGGCGCCGAGCATGATCGGCCGGCGCGCCATTCGGTCCACCCACACGCCCACCGGCAGCCCGATCAGCAGCCACGGCAGCCAGGCCGCCGCGCTGAGCAGGCCGACCTGGAACGTGCTCGCGTCCAGCGTGGAGACCGCGATCAGCGGCATCGAGACGCCGGTGACCGAGGCACCGAACCTGCCGGTGGTCTCACCGAACCACAACAGGCGGAAGTCGCGGTGTCTGCGCAGCAGTCCACTCATGTCGGTTCCTCGGATCGGCGCGGAAGGGACTGGTACTGGAGCACGACCGTGACCGCGCCGGGCTGCTCCGGTGCCTGCGTGTACTCGCTCACGAGCGCGACCACGCGGTCGTTGAGCTCGGCGAGCTGATCGGCCGTCAGGCGCACGCCGCTCCAGTCCGAGACGGACCGGGCGCGTACCCATTCCGGGCCCATCTCCTGGGCGTCGCCGTACGTGGCGACCATCCGCTCGGCCTGTTGCCGCAGGGACTCGTCCTCGAACACGGCCAGCGCGCCGCTCGTGGCCGGGTCGTCACGGAAGTCGCTGGTGTTCAGCTGTCGCGGGTTGTAGACGGCTCGCCACCAGCGCTCGCGCTTGGTGCCGCGGTCGGGGTCGTCCTCGATGAAGCCGTGCTCGGCCAGGGTGCGCAGGTGCCAGCTGACCGTGCCGGTGCTCTCGCCGAGTCGCGCGGCGAGGTGGGTGGCGGTGGCGGGGCCGTCCAGCTTGAGGAGTTCGACTATGCGCATGCGCAGCGGGTGGGCGAGGCCACGCAGGCTGCGGGCGTCCATCCGCGGGAGTGGATTGGGCATGCCCCGACTCTAATAGGCAGAGACTTCTCTGCAAAGGACTCTCTGCAAAGAATCCTCTGCAATATTTCGGGGTGTGTCGCCCGATCTCAGGGCGTGCCGCCCAGGGCCGCCGGCGCCGGCGGCCCGCAGCACGGTGCCCCGGTTTCCCCGCTCGCGCCCGGCACATGGGGTGCGGTGGACGCGGTCTCGGTGGGGCTGATCGACACCGGGACCGGGGTCGGGTGCGGCCCGTCCGAGTCGTGCGTGAAGTGCAGGACGAGGGTCACCACCAGACCGATCACGATCACGGTCACCCCGACCAACGCCTGCACGGTCTCGCGATGCGGCGGCCGCCGATTCTCGGACATAGCGCCACGTTAGGCGTCTTGGCGGCGCGCCAGCAGGGTAAGTCCGGGACTTTCGACAGAGGTGTCGTCGCGACGGGGCTCGCTACCGTCTGGGACATGCGCACAACCCCCGCCGCCTGGGCCGGTGACCTGGCCCTGTGGTCCCTGGTCGCGGTCGGCATGCTGACGGTCAACTCGCCGCTGCCGATCTCCTCCGCACACGCCGCGACATTCGCGATCGGGCTCGGCGCGGCGGCCGTGCTCGGCCGGATGTATCCGCCCGCGGCCGTCACCGTCACCGTCTTCCTCGCCCAGGGCGAGCCCCGGTTCTACGCCGCCGTCGTGCTCGCCGCGTTCCTCGCGGGACGGCGGTCCACGGACGGCCCCGGCCTGCCCGGCCGGCTCGCCGCGCTGATCGTGCCGGCGCTGGTGGGGGCGTGGATCGAGGATCCGCTGCCGACCGAGTTCGCGGTGCTGCCCGCCGAGCTGCTCATGCTCGCCGTGCTGCCCTGGCTGGTCGGCCGCTACCGGCACCAGTGGGTCGCGCTGCACGAGCGCGGCTGGGAGCGGGCCGCCCGGCTCGAACGCGAGCGGGACCTGGTCGAGGAGCGGACCCGGCTGCGCGAGCGGGCCCGGATCGCGCAGGACATGCACGACTCGCTCGGCCACGACCTGAGCCTGCTCGCGCTGCGCGCCGCCGCGTTCGAACTCGACCGCACGCTGGGCGAGGAGCAGCGCGAACGGGCCGGCGAGCTGCGGGCCGGCGCCGGGGCCGCGACCCAGCGCCTGCACGAGATCATCGGCGTGCTGCGCGAGAGCGACGAGTCGGCGCCCGCGGATCCGGTCCACGAGGACCCGGCCGCGCTCGTCGAACGGTGCCGGGCGTCGGGGATGGTGGTGCGGTACACGGTCGTGCCGGCACAGCCGACCCCGATCCCGCCGATGGTGGCCCTCGCGGTGCACCGGATCGCGCAGGAGTCGCTGACCAACGCGGCCAAGCACGCGCCGGGCGCGGTGGTCCGGGTCACTGTCACCCACGTGGGCGACCTCAGCACCGTCGAGGTCGCGAACGGCCCCGCCGTCCGCGTCGGCGACGTCGCCCCCACCGGCAGCGGCTACGGCCTGGTCGGCATGCGCGAGCGGGCCCGGCTCCTGGGCGGCACCCTGGACGCCGCCCCGACCGACGACGGCTTCCGCGTCGTGGCCCGCCTCCCGCACCACGCCGCGCCCGCGAGCCCGGACACCGCCGCGGGCCGGTTCGAGCAGGGCCGCCGACTGCGCCGCGGCTTCGTCAAGGCGCTGGCGTGGACCGGCGCCGGGGTGGTCCTGGCCGCGTCCGCGTACGCGTTCTCCACCACGGGCGCGGCCGTGGCCCCGGAGGACTACGACCGGATGCGGATCGGCCAGACCCGCGCGGAGCTGGCCGCGACGCTGCCGGACGACCAGTACCGGGACCGCCCCGAGAGCGAGCCGCCGATCCCCGCCGACGCGCGCTGCGAGTACTACACCAACGGCGATGTCTTCCCCAGCCGCGTGTTCCGGCTGTGCTTCGCACACGACGTGCTGGTGGCCAAGGACGTCGTCCCGCTCGAACGACGACGCGACGCGACCCGACCCTGACGACCGGCCCGACTTCCCCACGGATCCCACGACTTCCATCGGATCCACCCGATCCGCCCGATCCGCCCGGATCCCCGCCCCATCCCCAAGGAGCAGCGTTGAGCACCACCGAACGGCCCAGGATCCGAGTCCTGCTCGCCGAGGACGAACGGCTGATTCGCGCCGGCGTCCACCTGGTCCTGGCCGCCGACCCCGAGATCGAGGTGGTCGCCGAGGCCGCCGACGGTCGCGAGGCGGTCGAACAGGCCCGCAGGTTCCGCCCGGACGTGGCCCTGATGGACATTCGGATGCCGAACATGGACGGCCTCGCGGCGACCGCCGAGCTGCGCCGGGTGGTGCCCGAGACCGCCGTGGTGATCCTGACGACGTTCGGCGAGGACGCCTACATCTCCACCGCCCTCGACAGCGGGGCCACCGGCTTCCTGCTCAAGTCCGGCGACCCGCGCGAGCTGATCGCGGGCGTCAAGGCGGCCGCCGAGGGCGGCGCGTACCTGTCCCCGCAGGTGGCCAAGCGGGTGATCGCCCACCGGGCCCCGACCCGACCCGTCCGCGATTCCGACGGCGGCGCGCGGGTGGCCCTGCTGACCGCCCGCGAGCGCGAGGTGTTGGCCCTGGTCGGCGAGGGCCTGTCCAACCTGGAGATCGCCCAGCGCCTGCACCTGGTCGAGGGCACGGTCAAGACGCACGTCAGCGCCATCCTGGCCCGCCTGGGCGTACGCAACCGGGTTCAGGCCGCGATCCTCGCGTACGAGAGCGGCATCGTCGGCGGGCACGCGCCCTGACGGCAGGCACGACACTCCCCACCTGCGGGTTCGGCCGGGAGGATAACGTGGCGGACGCACTGCCCGGCGCATGGCCGCGGCCGGTTTCGGGCAGTCGTCCCCTTCCGTGCTCCGCCCATCCCGTAAGGACATCCGTGGACAAGCCCGTCTTGCTGACCGTCGACGACGACCCGGCGGTCTCCCGTGCCGTCGCCCGTGACCTGCGGCGACAGTACGGCGACCGGCACCGCGTCGTCCGCGCCGAATCGGGCGACCAGGCGCTGGAGGCGCTGGCCGAACTGCACGAGCGCGGCGAGGACGTCGCGGTGCTGATCGCCGACCAGCGGATGCCGCAGATGGACGGCGTCGCCTTCCTCGAACAGGCCGCGCACCTGTACCCGCGCGCCAAACGCGTCCTGCTGACCGCGTACGCGGACACCGGCGCGGCGATCCGGGCGATCAACGACGTGGACATCGACCACTACCTGCTCAAGCCGTGGGACCCACCGGAGGAACGGCTCTACCCGGTCCTGGACTCGCTGATCACCGCGTGGGAGACCGCGCCGGTGCCGGACGAGAGCTGGGCCACGGTGATCGGCGCGCGCTTCTCCGCGCCGTCCTTCGAGTTGCGCGACTTCCTCGCCAACAACGGTGTGCCCTACCGCTGGTACGACGTCACCCAGGCCGAGGCCCGCCGGCTGCTGCGCGAGACCGGCACCACCGAGGCCGACGTGCCGGTCGTGATCGCGCCCGACTCCACCGTCCTGCGTGCCCCGTCCAAGGGCGAACTGGCCGAGTACGTCGGCCTGTCCGTGACGCCGACCGGCGACCTGTACGACGTGGTGATCGTCGGCGGCGGCCCGGCGGGACTGGGCGCCGCCGTGTACGCGGCCAGCGAGGGACTGCGCACGCTGCTCGTCGAACGCCAGGCCACCGGCGGGCAGGCCGGGCAGAGTTCGCGGATCGAGAACTACCTCGGCTTCCCGGACGGCATCTCCGGCTCGCAGTTCATCGGCCGCGCGCGCCGCCAGGCGCTCAAGTTCGGCGCGGAGATAGTCAGCACGCGCGACGTCACCGGCCTGATCGTGGACGGTGACGTCCGCTCCGTCTCCTGCGACGGCGACGTGGTCGCCAAGGGCCACGCGATCGTGCTCGCGACGGGCGTGTCCTACCGCACCCTGGACGCGCCCGGCCTGGCCGAACTGACCGACCGCGGCGTCTACTACGGCGCCGCGCTGACCACCGGCCCCGACACCCGCGACCAGGACGTGTACATCGTCGGCGCGGCCAACTCGGCCGGGCAGGCCGCGGTGTTCTTCGCCCGCTACGCCCGCCGGGTGATCATCCTGGTCCGCGGCGCGGGCCTGGAAGCCTCCATGTCGCACTACCTGATCGAGCAGCTCGCGCAGATCCCCAACGTCGAGGTGCGCGTGCGCACCGAGATCACCCGGGCGCACGGTACCAACCGGCTGCGCGAACTCACCCTGCGCGATCGCGACTCGGGCAAGGAGGAGACCGTCCCCGCGTCCTGGCTGTTCGTCTTCATCGGCGCCAGCCCGCGCACCACGTGGCTGGAGGGCAGCGGCGTGCGCCGCGACGACGACGGCTACATCCTCACCGGCGGCGAACTGGTCGAGGACTGCGACGGCGAGCTCGACGGCTGGGCCCGCCCGCCGTTCATCCAGGAGACCGCGGTGCCGGGCGTGTTCGCCGCGGGCGACTCGCGCGCGGCGTCGGTCAAGCGGGTCGCGTCGGCGGTCGGCGAGGGCGCCATGACGGTCATGCTCGTGCACCGCTACCTCGACACCCTGGGCACCCGGACCCCGGCGAAGGAGGGCTCCCGATGAGCGTGTGCGACGCGCTGCCGCCCGAGGAACTGCGCACGCTCTTCCTGTTCGAGAAGCTCGCCGACGAGCACCTGAACTGGCTGTGCGAGCACGGCAAGGTCAAGGCGTTCCCGGCCAACACGACGCTCTACAACGAGGGCGACCCCGGCGAGTGCTTCTTCGTGCTGCTGACCGGCGAGGTCACCATGAACCGGGTCGTCCGCGGCGGCGAGTTGGAGGTGCACCGCTCGTCGATGCGCGGCGCGTACGTCGGCGCGGCCCTGGCCCTGAACGGCGACGGCGACACGCCGGCCGCGCACGCGTACGGCAACACCGCGCGCACGCACACCGACTCGACCTTCTTCGTGCTGCCGGCCGGCGAACTGGCGCAGGCGTTCACCGAGTGGTTCCCGATGGCCGCGCACCTCGTGGCGGGCATGTTCCTGGGCGGGCAGCGCAATCGGGACGCGGTCGGCCAGCGCGAGCGGATGATCGCGCTCGGCACGCTCACCGCCGGGCTCACCCACGAGTTGGGCAACCCGGCCGCGGCGGCCGAGCGGGCCGCCGCGGGGCTGCGCGGCCGGCTCGGCGAACTGCGCCGCGCCCGTGCCGAACTGGCCGAGGCGGGCGCCGACGCCGCCGCGATACAGGCGCTGGCCCGGCTACAGGACGACGTGTTGGCACACCGCGAGGTCGAGCCGCCGCGGCTGCGCCCGCTGGAGTTCTCCGACCGGACCGACGAAGTGGCCGAGTTCTTCGAGGACTTGGGCATCCCGGAGGCGTACGACACCGCGCCGGCGTTCGTGCACGTGGGCCTGTACGAGGACTGGGCGCGGGCAGCGGGCGCGGCCCTGGGCCCGGCCGCGCGACCGGGACTGAGCTGGCTCGCGGCGACCCTGGAGGGCGAGGCGCTGCTGGACGAGGTCGCCGACGCGCTCGGCCGGATCACCGAACTCCTGGCCGCCGCCGGGCAGTACACCCAGATGGACCGCGCCCCGTACCAGGAAACCGACCTGCGCAAGGGCCTGGACAGCACGGTCGCGATGCTCGCGGGTCCGCTGCGCGACATCCGGATCGAGCGCGACTACGCCGCCGACCTGCCGCGGATCCAGGCCTACCCGGCCGAGCTCAACCAGGTGTGGACCAACCTGATCGACAACGCCGCCGACGCGATGGCCGGCGAGGGCACGCTGACCCTGCGGGCGAGTTCCGACCCGGTCTCGGTGGTGATCGAGATCGAGGACACCGGCCCCGGCATCCCGCGCGACATCCAGGACCGGATCTTCGAGCCGTTCTTCACCACCAAGACCCTCGGCGAAGGAACCGGGCTCGGCCTGGACATCTCCTACCGGATCATCGTGCAACGCCACGCCGGCAGCGTCGCGGTCTTCTCCGAACCGGGCCGCACGACCTTCCGGATCACGCTGCCGCGCTGATTCAGGCTGATTCGCGCTGATCCGCGCCGAGTTGCGCCGAATGCGCGCCGAGTCGCGCCGGGTCGTCCGGGGTCACAGACCCAGGACGGCTCGCAGCGCGATGTCCACGCGTTCCATCTCCTCCGGGGCCACATCGCCCAGGTAGGTGCCCTGTTCGAAGCGGCGGTGCCGGGACGTGTACAGGTCGGGGGCGAGCACCACGCCCTCGACGGGCGTGGTGATCCGGACCGTGACCAGGGACTCCTGACGGTCGCCGATGGTGTCGACCAGCGCGCACAGCGCCGCGCCGGGATGCAGCGCGGCGACATGGTCGTTCTGCACGATCATGAACGTCCGTTCCCGGCCGACGGTGGGAATCGTCCACACCTGGCCCCGCTTCAGTGGCCGCACGGCTCCGCCCCCGTCGGGCCCGAGACGGCGACGGCCGACCACGTCACGGGCACCCGGGTCGGGTGGTCGGGGTCGGGGACGAAGCGGTTGCCGGTAGCCATGGCACCAGTCGTACCAGACGCGACGGTACCCGAAATGCCATCGGGGGCCGCGTTCGCCGGCGGCGGCCTGATTCGTCCGATTCGCCGAGCCGGGAACGGGGCCGGCGCGCCCCGCCCGACCACTTCGGCAGATCCCTCGCGCGAGCGAGGCGGTGGAACGGGCGCACCCGCGACACTGGCGGGAACACACCACCGGGAGTAAGCCGCATGTCCGACCACCCCACCGAGCACGGCGCCGACCACCACGTCCGCGAGCGGGCCAGGCACACCCTGGACATCCTGCGCCGGATCGACCCGCGGCTGCTCGACCTGATGATCGGGCTGACCGTATGGCTGCTCGTGTCGCTCCCGTTCCTGGTGTGGTGGCGCTCGCCCTACCGGCTCGGGTTCCTGCTCCTGTCCGGCACCGCGATCCCGCTGATCTGGCGGCGTCGCGCGCCGTTCACCGTCGCGATCGTGGTCGCGATGTCCACGATCCCGGTGTCGTTGCACCATCGGCCCGGCCAGCCGTTCCAGTTCGGGATGACGATCGCGATCTACACGGTCTTCGCCATCGGTCGGCGGTGGCAGCGGATCACCGTCGCGGTGCTGACCCTGCCGATCGTGCTGGCCGTCGAGTACGCCAAGCACCAACCGTTCCAGATGGCCACGTTCGACGTCCTGGCACTCACCGCGGCGGCGGCGTTCGGGCTGGCGACCAGGCATCGCCAGGCGTATATCGAGGGCATCGAGCAGCGCACCCGGCGGCTGGAGCACGAGCGGGACCTGGAGGCCCGGCGGGCGAGCGCCGAGGTGGCGCGGGCCGCCGCGCGCGAACGGGCCCGGATCGCCCGGGACATGCACGACATCCTGGCGCACGCGGTGAGCCTGATGACTGTCCAGGCCGAGGCCGGGCCGGTGGTCGTGCGCAGCGATCCGGCCCGTGCGGAGGCCGCGTTCGACGCGATCGCCGACGCGGGGCGGGACGCGATGGTCCAGCTCCGCCGGATCCTGGGCACGCTCAAGGAGGAGGACGAGTGCGCCGCGCGGGCGCCGCAGCCCACCGTCGCCAACATCGCCGAACTGGTCGCCGAGGTCGGCCGGACCGATCTGCGGGTGCTGTACGAGAGCGTCGGCACCCGCCGTCCGCTGCGTTCGGACGCGGAGATCGCCGCGTACCGTGTCGTCCAGGAAGCGCTGACCAACGCGGTCAGACACGCGCACGCCACGACGGTGCACGTGCGGCTCGAATGGGGCGACGACACGATGACGGTGACCATTACCGACGATGGACGCGGTGGGCTGCCTCGGCCCGGCGGGGGCCACGGGCTGATCGGCATCCGCGAGCGCGCCGCCGCGTGCGGTGGGAGCGTGACGGCCGGACCCCGCGCGGACGCCCGGGGGTTCGAGGTCGCGCTGCGGATCCCGCTCGACGCGGCCCGGGTCGCGTGATGCCGATTCGCGTCGTCGTGGCCGACGACCAGGGGCTCGTGCGCAGTGGCTTCGCGATGATCCTCGACGCGCAGCCCGACATCGACGTGGTCGCCGAGGCCGGCGACGGGCTGGCCGCGATCGACGCGGTCCGCGAGCACCGGCCCGACGTGCTGCTGCTGGACATCCGGATGCCGCGGATGGACGGCATCGAGGCGGCGCGCGTGGTGTCGGCCGAGGCGGCGGGGTGTCGGATCGTCATGCTGACCACGTTCGACGTCGACGAGTACGTCTACGACGCGCTGTACGCGGGCGCGGCCGGTTTCCTGCTCAAGGACGTGCGTCGGGACGACCTGGTGCACGCGGTGCGGATGGTCGCGAGCGGCGAGGCGCTGCTCGCGCCGTCGGTGACGCGGCGGCTGATCGCCGACTACACCCGCCGGCTCCCGCGCACCGAGGCGCCCGCCGAACCGGCCGAGCGCCTGTCCGTGCTGACCGCGCGCGAGCGCGAGACGATGCGCTGCCTCGCGCAGGGGATGTCGAACGCGGAGATCGCGGACGCGCTCGTGGTCAGCGAGCACACCGTCAAGACGCACGTGAGCAGCCTCCTGGGCAAGCTCGGGCTGCGCGATCGGGTGCACGCGGTGATCTGCGCGTACGAGACCGGGCTCGCCGTCCCGGGGGCGACCTGAGCGGCCTCTCGTATCGCTCGCGCGAGCGAGGTGGGCGGGCGCCTCCGTCGTACGAGGGAAGTACGCGGGTCCCGGGAAACGGTTCGCTCAGCCGATGCGGCGTGCGGCCGTCACGGCGAATCCTTGGGGGGTCCGATGGAACGCCCGTCGGACCGCCTGAACCGGGGGAGTGCGCCATGCGCGACGTCTTGCAGGAGCCGACGACCGAGCTGTACCTGCGCCTCAGCGACTACACGATGCGCCTGGGCCGCGGCTCGCGCGGCCGGCCGGCCCTCGAGGTGTACGCCGGTTACCGGTTGGTCGACGTGGCGGTCGCCGGGGCCGCGCTGGGCCCGACCCTGGTGCGCGGCGCGTTGCGTTCGCGGCGCGGCGAGCGGCCGTGGGCGCTCGCGTGGGGCGTCCTTCCGGAGGACGAAGTGCCACCGCGCGTCGAGTTCCGCCGGGGCCGTTTCGCGCTGCCGGTCCCGGCGACGATCTTCGGCGGCCGCTTCTGGGTCTCGACGGTCCCGGGCACCTACCGCTCGCTCACCGTCCGCACGGCCGACGACGCCATCACCGAGCGGGCCCGACTGGCCCGAACGCGCCTGCCCCGCCTGTGAGTTGTCCCCGAGCTTGGCCGGCACCGGTTCCGGCGGGGCTCCACCGCGCGCGGATCAGCCGGCCGGCCTCGGGACGTCCGCGCAGCGGGCCGGGCCGCGGATCGGCGCCCATCCGGCGCAGCACCTCGTCCGGCGTGAGTCCGCGCACGAACGTCATGCAGAACGCCACGCGTTGCCCCCGATCGTGCAGCCATGTGTACGCCTGCGGCCCCACGCTCATCATGTGCCCCCCGTGCTCGCCCGGCCGAGAGGTGGCCCCGGCGCGGTCGACGGGCTGTCGCGAGTTCCCCCGACAGCCCGTCGTCGTTCGATCGTCGCCGCCCGCCGCCCGCCGCCCGCCGCCCGCCCGCCCGCCGGCCGGACGGGCGGGCGGACATTAGTAGCCGTAGCCGTCGGTTGCTAGTTGCCGTGGGCCACCGGGCAGCCGCCGGTGAGCTTGCCGAGGAAGGCGTTGGGGTCGTAGTAGTGCTCGACCTCGACGAGCCTGAGGTCGTCGCTGACCTTCGCGACGCTCATGCCGAACATCTCGATCGTCTCGCCGGTGGGCTCGAAGCCCTTGTACTCGCCCGTGTAGCTGCCCCAGTGGCGCCACTTGAAGGTGACCACGGGCGGCGGCGACAGGACTTCGAGGACCTCCCAGTAGAAGCCCTCGGGGAACGCCGTGTGGAAGATCTGGTGCGAGGACTCGAAGCTCTCCCGGCCCGGCGAGTAGAAGACGCTGTCGCCGATCAGGATGTTGTAGCTGCCCTGGTCCACGATGTCCTGGGCGCTCGCCCACGGGCCGCCGTTGACGTTCGTGCGGAACCGCTCGGTGACCATCGAGACCCACGTCTTCGGGTCCTTCTTGTGCGAGACCTCCATCTCGAAGACCTGCACGATGCTCTCGACGATCGCCTCCAGCGAGTCGGGGGCGTGTTGCGTGCTCCGCTGACCCGGCATCACCGTGTGCGAAAGGTGGTAGTCGGGGGCCTCTTCGCGCCAGTCGCCGGGGGCGGCCGCGGCGACGACGGCGTCCCGTCCCTGGAGCCAGAGCGGGGTGGCGGGGGAAGTCGACACGTGATTTCCATCCTTCGTTGCCGGCGGCAGCGCTCGGTGGCGCGCGCCATCCGGAGGGGAACGGTGGCGATCCTGACTCAGTGTCAGACAGTGCGCAAGCCTCCGTCGGCGCCTTGGATCCACCTCGATTGGCCGGATTCGATCGCCGGTGCCGTACGTAATCCGGCCAATGGGAGGGTGCGTCCAACTCCCGGGCATACAGGGACTGTTCACGTGTCGACATGTGCTCCGGCGCAGGTCGGAGGGGGGTGCGGGATCGACGTGCCGGCACGCTGGGCAATCGAACGTACACATGGAGCGCACGATTCCGGCTGACCCCGACGGGCGTAATATTTTGCTCACACAGCGTCAGTTGTCGTGTACGGGAAGATCGTTCACTTCTCCAGCGGCAGCAGTTCGGCGGCGAACTCGTCCAGGAACGCGGTCCACGAGCGCGGTGGGGCCGCCGGTCGAACCACGAATTTGCTCAACCCGGCGTCCGCGTAGCGGCGGATCAACGCGCGCGTCGCGGCCCACCCGGACGGGACCAGGTCGGCGATGTCCACGTCCGGCCGCTGCCGGCGGAGTGCGCCGAAGTCGCGGCCGGTGACCCCGTCGAACGCGACGACCAGGCTCATCCCGTAGTGGTCGTCGTCGATGCCGCGCCCGGCCTCCGCGGCGGCGGCCTCGATCGCGCGCCTGCCCAGGCCGGCCTCGTCCGGGGTCAGCGCGGCACCGAGCCAGCCGTCGGCCAGTCGGCCCACCCGGCGCAGCGACTTCGGGCCGCTGCCGCCGAGCCACAGGTCGAGCGGCCGGGTCGGGCGCGGGCGTACGGTGACCCCTTCGCACGCGTAGTACTTGCCCTCGAACGTGACGTCCTCGTCCGCCAGGAGCAGCCGCACCAGGGTGAGCGCCTCGTCCATCACCTCGCCGCGCGGCCCGGGGATGGGGAAGAGCGGACGCTCGCGCGCCGTCGCGTGCTGCACCCCGAACACCGGCAGGATCCGGCGCGGCGCGAGCGCGGCGAGGGTGGCGAGTTCCTTGGCGACGGCGACGGGGTTGCGGCCGGGCAGCACGGTGACGCCGCTGCCGAGCTTGAGCCGTTCGGTCCGGCCGGCCGCGTAGCCGATGCCCACGAGCGGGTCGGGCAGGTCACCGCCGATGAGATCGGGCAGCCACAGCGAGTCCACCCCGATTCGTTCCATGTGGTCGACGAGCTGTCCGAATGTCGCGGGGTCGGCGGGGTCGCGCGGCCCGAGGCCGACGCCGATACGGAGCTTCATGACCTCAGCCAAACCCGAATGTCAGACCTGGTCAAGCAACCGGCGGCGCCCCGGAGAGCCGATCCGCCGCCGCGCGCAACGCGTCGATGTACTCCCGCCGTTCCACCCGACCCACCGCCGCGCGCAACGGGCCGATCTGGAGCTCGTGGGTGGGTGTGCCGCGCGCGTCCCGGATCGGCGCGGCGAGGTAGCTCAGCGGCAGTGCCCGATCCGCCGTCAGCTCGGCCTCGGTGTACGCGTGCGCGCTGATCAGCGCGAGCTGATCGAGGACACGCGTGCGCAACCCGGCCCGCCCCGGATGCTCGTCGAGCAGGCCGACCACGTCCCGGAGGATCTCCAGGAGCGCCACCGAGTCGCCGCGCGGCCGCCACGCGGCGACCCCGTGCGCGCGGATGGTGTCCAGGGTCGAAGCCAACTCGGGCGCGTGCGCGAGCCACGCGGCGCGCTCGGCGGCCGGTCGCCAGGGCAGCACCGCCGCGCCGGCCGGCGGCCGCAACGGCAGCCGCGTGCCCACCGCGATGCCCGCCGGCACCCGCCCCGGGCCGGGCTCGACCGCGAGGAACACCACCTGATCCACGCCCACCAGGGACAGCGCCACCCCGCACCCGACCCGCGTCGCGAGCTCGGCCAACACCTCGGCCGCGCCCTCGGGCAACCGCACCCGCCCCCGCACCGCGTCCGCGACGGCGAGCAGCCCCGGCCCGAGCACGTACCTCCGATCCGCCCCGCGCTGCACCCACCCCGGCCGCTCCAGCGCACCGAGCACCGCGGTCGCCGTCGACCGGTTCTGGTCCAGCCGGGCCGCCACCTCGGACACGCTCAACCCGCGCGGCGCGGCGGCCAGCAGCTCGACGACCGCGACGACGCGATCGGTGGGTGGTGAAGCGACCATCGGGCACCCCTTGTCCGGGCTCGGGACCATCCCTAGAGTCAACGAATATACGTCACTTTGACGACGAATATTCGTCGCCGAAGGGTTCGGCCAGGGAGGCCGCATGACCGAGACACGTGAAACGCCCGACCGGCTCGGCCGGCTCCGCCCGCTCGGCCCGTTCGACATCGAGGGCCACGACTTCGCGTTCGACGACATCCCGGATCTGCACGCGCTGATCGCCGCCGCGCGCGAGCGCAAGCCGTACGCGATCGTGCCGTTCCTGGGCATGCCGGCGGTCCTGTTCCTGACCCACGACCTGGTCACGGCCGCGTTCAAGGACGAGGAGTCGTTCCCCGCCGCCGCGATCTACGCCGCGACGACCGAGCCGGTGCTCGGGAACACCATCCAGTGCATGCGCGGCGCCGAGCACCGGATCAACCGCAAGCTCGTGGTCCCGGCGTTCCGCCGCAGGATCGTCACCGAGCAGGTCGAGGCGATCCTCGAACCGCTCGCGCACGAACTCGTCGACCGCTTCGAGGCGCGCGGCGAGGCCGACCTGGTCACCGAGTTCACGCACGGCTACCCGGTCCGGGTGATCACCCGCCTGCTCGGGCTGCCGATGGACGACGAGGAGCGCTTCCGGCGCTGGGCCGTCGACCTGTTCCACTTTCCGATGGCGCCCGACGCGGCCGAGCGGGCCTCGCGCGAATTCACCGAGTACGTCACGCCGATCCTCGCGCGCCGCCGGATCGACCCGGGCGACGACCTGCTCTCGACGCTGGCGACCACCGAGGCGGAGGGGCGCCGGTTGACCGACGAGGAGATCATGTCGTTCCTGCGGCTGCTCTTCCCGGCCGGCGCCGACACCACCTACCTGGGCCTGGGCAACGCCTTGTACGCGCTGCTCACCCACCCCGAGCAGCTGGAGCGGGTGCTCGCGAACCCGGACGAGGAACTGCAATGGGCCGTCGAGGAGGCGCTGCGCTGGGAGCCTCCCGTGGGTCTGCTGCCGCGGATGTGCCCCGAGCCGGTTCGCGACTGGCAGGGGCTTGGCCTGGACATCCCCGCCGAGACGCCGCTGATCTTCGCGATCACCGCCGCGAACCGGGACCCGGCGCTGTACCCGGACCCGGACGTGTTCGACATCCGCCGCCGGGTCCGCCCGACGTTGGCATTCGGCGACGGGCCGCACGTGTGCCTGGGGGCCTGGCTAGCCCTCGCGGAGATCCGGGCCGCGCTCGCGGTGCTGCTGCGGCGGCTGCCGACGATGCGGCTCGCGACCCCGACGCGGGTCCGGGGCCTGCTCGGTACGGCGCTGCGCGGACCGGAATCGCTGCATGTGCGCTTCGGGGCGGAGCCCTGAGGGCCGCGGCGGGCCGTGGTTCGCGCGTCGAGCGCTACCGCGCGTGCGCTTCGAGTACCGAGCCGGACTCCGCGTCGATCCGCACGACCTCCTGGAGCAGGCCCCACACGAAGTCGACCCGGTAGGTCGCCTCGCCCTCGGTGATCAGGCTCGACCACCGACTCGGCGCGGAACCCTCCATGTGACGCAATTGCGGGAACGCCCGGGCGACGTCCCCGATCACGTACTCCCAGGGCCTGAGCTCGGATACCGCCTCGACGGGCGGCATCGTGGCGGGATCGGCTCGTACGAGCCACTCCTGCCAGACCCGTCCGTCGGGGCCGGTCAGGATCTCGAAGCGCAGATCCGGCCACAACGGCAGCACCCACCACTGCGCGTCGGCGATCAGGTCCCCGATGGCGCGCTGCGCCCGCCCGGCCGGTTCGCCGAGCGCGGCCCGATACGCCCGCCCCGAGCCACCCACCGAGCGGCTGCGCACCATCCGCTGCCACTGCGCGTTGACCTCGCGCATCCGGGTGCGGGTGAACTCCAGCTCGCGGACGGCGTCGGCGACCAGGTCGGGCTGGTAGTCGCCCATCCGGCGCAGCAAAACCAGACAGAACTGATCAGGTCCCACGAGGTATCTCCGAACTCGGTCGCGGCGGCGGGGTCGACGGTATCCACAAACCGGCGACTCCCGCCTTGATTGCCCGCATTCTGGCCCGATTCCACGAGAGCGACACCTCACAATGTGTACACCCGAGACCCTGGGAACTGACGGTTCGTCAGCGCTATCGTGTGGGCGAGGTCATCGGGCGGCCACCGGTCAGTCGGCGCCGACCCATTACATGGCAAGGGGTTGCACGTGATTGTCGACTACATACGCATGCTCGGCGCGGACCGCATCGAGCATCCCGGCGGCACCCTGCTGGCACATCTGAGCCGGGTCGAGGCGCTGCTCGGCACCTGGGGTGCCCGACCCGAACTGCGCACCGCCGGCCTGTGCCACGCGTTCTACGGCACGGACGGATTCGCCACCGCGCTGCTTCCGCTCGACCGCCGGGCCGAGCTCGCGACCCGGATCGGCGTGGACGCCGAGCGGATCGTGTACTTCTACGCCAGCTGCGACCGGGCCGCCAGCTACGGCTCGGTCGTCGAGGGCACCTTCCGGGACCGGTTCACCGGCCGGACGTACACGCCGACCGAGGCCGAGCGCCGCGACTTCGCCGAGCTCACCGCGGCCAACGAACTCGACATCGTGCGGGTCGACCCGGAATTCGGCGCCCGGTGGGGCACGGAACTCCTGGCCCTGCTCACCCGGTTCGGACCACTGCTGAGCGAGCCGGCTCGGGACGAGTGCGTGCGGGTCTTCGCGGGAGCGGAGATCGCCTCGCCGTAGGGGCGTCGTGTCCTTGGAGTGGTGGGGATAGGGGCCGAGGGCTGGGCCGGCTGCCCGCCACCCCCACGATCCGGCACCCAACCGGATCCCGGGTGTCTTGTGGCCCCTGCCTCCCTTGTGCCTGCGGTATCGGCGCCAACAGCACGTGTGCCTGTGGCTAAGCTACGAACGCCCTTGCGCGGCACGCGCTGAGGCACGGAGCAGGGGGAGCCGGTCATGTCATACCAGGAGCATCCCTATGGTGGGCAACCATCATATGGACAACAACCTCCGTTATATGGACAACAACCTCCATATCACCAGCAACAGCCCCACGGGCCGTATCCGCCGCAGATGCCGCCGGTGCCGCAGCAACCACCTCCACAGCGTGGCGGTGACGGTGGCGGCAACGGGAGGCTCATGCTGATTCTCACCCTCGTGGGCACACTGGCGACCGTCGTCAGTGTGCTCTTGGCGATGGGGATCGGGCCGTTCGATCTGTCGGACGGCGACGGCAAGGCCGATGCGGCCGCGCCGACCGGTGTCGATCCCAAGAAGCAGACGCCCGAGTCCTATGTCCAGGCGATCAACGATGTCTGCCTCGCTCGGACCGACACCATCACGCAGCGGCTGAACGATCTCAAGGCGAGCCTCGTGTCGCACGACAAGGTGAAGATGAAGACGGCGATGAACGAGGCAAGCAGCGAGTTGAAGAACACGATGACCCGGATTCGCGCGGTGCCGATGCCGGCGGACGCGACCGCAGCCCAGCCGTACACGCGGTGGCGCGACGCGTACGGCGCCAGGGTGGAAGCGTTCAGCGAGGCAGCCGCGGCGCTGACCGCGGGCAACGACCCGGCGTTCCAAACCACCAGCGAGAAGTTCCAAGCCGACACCGAACCGGTCAAGGAGCAGCAGCGCGCGCTCAACATCGTCTGCCCCTAGGGCGAGGACATCGCGGGTGCGGTCGCCTTCCCGACCTCCCCGGCGGCCAGGCACGTCACGGGCCGGGTGCCGAACGTCAACGGTGGGGCGGGCAAGAGCCGTCGAGTGCCGTCGAGCCGCTCCAGCCTTGCGGTGCACCCGCCGATCGGCTCGTTCTCCGGACGGAGCGCGGTTCGTCGCATAGCGTGGCAACGACCCGGTTTCCGGATGGAAGGCGATTGCTCATGGACACCGGCATCCTGACCGTGCCCGGCGCCGACCTCTATTACGAGGTGCGTGGCGCCGGGCCGGTCCTGCTGTTCATTCCCGGCGGCAGTGGCGACGCGCAGATGTTCGCGGCGGTCGCCGACCACTTCTCCGAGCGCCATACGGTCGTCACCTACGACCGGCGCGGCAACTCCCGCAGCCTGCTCTCCCGGCCGCCGGTCGAGCAGCGCATCGCCGAGCACGCCGACGACGCCCTCCGCCTGCTGAGCGCGTTCACGAGTGAGCCGGCGGACGTCTTCGGCACCAGCTCCGGCGCGGCGATCGCGCTGGATCTGACGGCTCGTCACCCGGACCGGGTCAACACGGTGGTCGCGCACGAGCCGCTCGTGGTCGGCCTGTCGCCCGACCCGGTGCGCTGGCGCGCGCGGTTCGACGAGGTGTACGAGCTGTACCGGCGCGAGGGCGGCGCGGCGGCGATGGGTGAGCTGTCCGCGCTCTTCGGCGTGGCCGCGCCACCCACGTCCGTGCCCGCCGAACTGCCCTCGTGGGTAAGCGAGATGGTCGAGCGGGTGATCGTCAACGTGGACTTCGGCCTGGCGTACGAACTGCGCTCGTTCACCCGCTACGAGCCGGACCTGGCCGCGCTGCGCGACGCCCCGATCGCGCTCGCGGCCGGAGCCGGTGGCCGGGAGACCCTGCTGTACGGCATCGCGGTCCGGTTGGCCGAGCAACTCGACCGCCGGTGCGTCGAGTTCCCGGGCGGCCACATGGGCTACGCGATGGTGCCGGACGAATTCGCCGTGACCCTGCGCGAGGTGCTGGACGGCAAGGGGTAGGAGCGCGCGCGTCGATCGGGTCAGTCGCCGTCGACTTGGTCGTGCCGAGCGCGCAACTCGTCGACCCGGTCCGGGTTTCCGGTCGCGGCGACCACCTCGGCGCCGCCGCGCGCGGCGAGTTGGACCGCGAACCGCCCGCCGCCGCCCGCGCCGGTGATCAGCACGCGCCGATCCAGGATCGGCCCGATCCGGCGCCGGTGGTGTCCGCGACGGCGTGCCGGCTCGACCCGGACACGCCGAAGCGGCCCGGCCGTGTCGCGATGGCGACGGCGGTCGGGCCGGGGTTCGGTGGCGGTGAGCGCGTGGCGGGTGCCAAGTGTCAGCTGTCGGGCCGCGTCAGGCTGTGGCGCCGCCGTCGAGGACGAGGTCGGTGCCGACCGCGAAGGCGGCCTCGTCGGATGCCAAGTACAGGACTGCGGCTGCGAGTTCGGACAACGTGCCGACCCGGCCCGAGGGGTTCTGCGTCTTCATCCGGTCCGCCCGGTCGGCCTCGGTCTCGCCGGGGCGCAGCGACATCGTGGTGGCCAGCGGGCCGGGGCTGACCGCGTTGATCCGCACGCCCTCGCCGATGTGGTCGAGCGCGGCGTTGCGGGTGAGCGCGCTGACGGCGGCCTTGGACGTGACGTAGGCGCCGAGGTTGGCGAGCCGCGCGTGGGCGCCGAGGTTGGACGCGATGTTGACGATCGCGCCGCCGCTGTTGGCCCGCATGTACGCGATCTCATGCTTCATCGACAGCCACGTGCCGGTCACGTTGACGTCCAGCGTCGCGCGCCAGTCCTCCTCGGTGAGGTCGCCGATCGGGCCCGTGCCCTGGATCACGCCGGCGTTGTTGACGGCGATGTCGAGGCCGCCGAACAGTTCGACGGTGCGGGCGACGAGGGTGGCCAGGCTCGCCGAGTCGGTGACGTCGGCGGTGACCGCCGCGCCCCGGCCGCCCTCCGCCTCGATCAGGGCGACGGTCTCCGCGAGCGGTGCGGCGCTCCGGCCGGCGACCACGACGGCGGCGCCCTCACGGGCGAAGGCGAGTGCGATCGCGCGGCCCGCGCCCTGGCCGGCGCCGGTGACGAGGACGGTCTTGGCGGTGAATCGTGCGGTCATGACGGGCTCCCGAGGTGTGCGTGTGCTGTGTGGTGGATTGCTTGACGGTGCTTGTTGCTTGACCCGGTGTGACGGGTCTGTCGGGTTGGTTCAGTGCTCGGTACGGACCGAGCGGAGTGCCGCCAGGGCGGCCAGGAGGAACACGGCGCCGCCGGCGCCGAAGGCCCACGCGTAGCCGACGATCACGTCGGCCCGCGTGGCCGCCACCGACATCAGCGCGGCCAGGCCGACGGTGGGCCCGAGTTCCATCGCGGTGTTCAGTACGCCGCCGGCCAGACCCGCCTGGTGGGCGGGTACGTCGCGGGTGGCCAGGACGGCGGTGCCGGCGAAGATCAGCGACGCGCCGGCGGGCAGCAGGACCAGGCCGGGGGCCAGGCCCAGGGCGTACCCGGTCGTGTCGTCGAGGCCGGCCAACAGGAGCAGGCCGACGCCGCCGACCGCCAGGCCCGCCACCGTGATCCGGCCGGGGCCGTACCGCCCGATCAGCGGGCCGGCGACCCGGCTCGTCACGATCAGCGCGAGCGTGAACGGGACGAACGCGCCGGCGGTCGCGAGCGGCGACCAGCCGCGCTCCTGTTGCAGGTAGAGCGAGAGCAGGAAGCTGACCAGGCCGGTCCCGGTCGCCGCGAGCAGGACGCCGACCAGGCCCAGCACGCGCCGGGGATCGGCGATGAAGCCGGGCGGCAACAGCGGGTCGGTGACCCGGCGTTCGACGATCAGGAACGCGCCGAGCAGGACCGCGGCGACGGCGAGCGGGACCAGTACGGTCGTCGACGTCCACGCGTGCTCCCCGGTCACGGTCAGGCCGTAGCCCGCGAGCGTGATGCCGAGGGTGGCGAGCACGGCCCCGAGCGGATCCAGGCCGGGGCGGCGCGCGTCCACCGGGCGGGCGGTGGGCAGGTGACGAGTCGTCAGGAGCAGCGCGAGGGCGGCGACGGCGACCGGTGCGGCGAACATCCACCGCCACGACACCCAGGTGGTGAGCACGCCGGAGGCGAGGTTGCCGGCGGCGGCGCCCAGCACGGACAGGCCGCCCCAGGTCGCCATCGCCCGCCGGTACGCGGCGGGTTCGGGGTACACGGCGCGCAGGACGGCCATCGCGGCGGGCGCGGTCAGCGCGGCCCCCAGGCCCTGTGCGAACCGGACCGCGACCAGTACCGCGAATCCCGGTGCGAACGCGGCGATCGCCGACGCGAGGCCGAACACGACCAGGCCCGCCGTAAAGATCCGGCGCCCGCCGTACCGGTCCGCGAGCCGACCGCCGAACAGCAGCAGCCCGCTGAACGGCAGTCCGTACGCGGCGCTGAGCAGCACCAGGTCGGCGGATCCGAGGCCGAACTCCCGGCCGATGTCGGGCAGCGGCACGCCGATGATCGTGATGGTGAAGATGAGGGTGGCCTGCACGGTGCCGAGCAGGGCGAACGCGGCCGGGGCGTGTGGGGTGGTCGGGGCGGGTGCGGCGGTGCCGTCCATTCCGGCGGATGCGGCGGGTCCGGCGGTGCCGTCCGTCCCGGCGGTGGCGTCCGCCCCGGAGGTTGCGGCGGATGCGACCGATGCGACGGTCGATCTCCGCTCTCCGCGTTGTGGTGTTTCCGTGCTGCTCATGTCCGTTACCCCCGTTGACGACAGCTCTTTATAGACCGATCGTTCTTGAATAAGGGCAGGCGTTCGGCCCGCGTCGTGCGTGCTTCGGGGGTCAGTCGAGCAGCGTGAGCGCCTGTTGCGCCGCGGCTCGCAGTCGTTGCGGGTCGGGTCCGGCCTTGCCGACCACGCGCATGCCCTGCATCAGCACGAGCAGGAACTGCGCGAGCGCCCGCGGGTCCCGGTCCGGGCCCAGCTCGCCCTGTGCCCTGGCCCGGATGAGCGCGGCGGTGAAGGCGGTCTCCATCTCGTTCCAGCCTTGCTCGACGATCCGCGCCGCACCCGCGTCATGCGCGGCGAGCTCGACCGCGGTGTTGGTCATGAAGCAGCCATGCAACCTGGTCGGCTCCTCGTGCGACTGGCGAGCGAACCGCTCGACGATCGCGCGGATGGCCGGCAACACCGGTCCCGGCTGCGACAGCTCCTCGACCAGCCCGGGGTTGCGCCAGTCGCGGTAGCGGTCGAGCGCCGCGAGGTAGAGGTCGTGCTTGCTTCCGAACGTCGCGTAGATGCTCGCTCGGGCGACCCCGAGGCGAGCCACGAGGTCCGCCATCGACGTGGCCTCGTATCCGCGCTCCCAGAAGAGTTCGAGAGCGGACTGCAAGGCGGCGTCGGGATCGAATTCCTTGGTCCTGGCCACGAGCAAGACCCTAGATCATTCGAGAACGAGCAGTCAAGAAAGATCGATGCGGCGAACCGTCGCCGCCGTCTCGGAATGCCGCGGTCCCCGGCTCGGAATAGGGTGCGTTGCGGGTCGGTCCGGCGGCGATTCTGGAGGTAGTGCGGTGGGAGTGGACGCTGACGACGTGCGTCGGTTGGCGCTCGCGTTGCCCTCGACGACGGAGAAGCTCGCGTGGGGCATGCCCACGTTCCGCGTCGCGGGCAAGATCTTCGTCTGGTTGGGCGAGGACGACGCGTCGATGGGCATGAAATGCCCGGCCGAGGAGCGCGCCGAGCTGATCGCGGCCGAGCCGCACAAGTTCTTCCTCAAGGACGGCCACGACGACATGGGCGGCTGGATCCGCGTGCACCTGTCGGCCGTCGACGACCAGGACGAGCTGCGGGCGATGGTCGTCGACGCGTGGCAGCTGACCGCGCCCAAGCGGCTGGCCGCCGAGCACGGCACCGGCGCCTGAGCCGGCTCGCGCCCCGACCGGCGGCCCGGCTCGACCGGCGCCCCGGGCTCAACCGGCGGCGCGAGCTCGACCGGCGCCCCGGGCTCAACCGGCGGCGCGTGTCCACCGGCGGCCCAACCGGCGCACCCGGTCGGCGAGTTCGGGCGGGCTCTCGACCTCGAAGTCCAGGTCCATGAACGCGATGTGGATCGCGAGCGCGTCGATCGAGGACGCCCCGGTGGTCAACCGGCAGGTCTCGGCGTCGATCGCCTCCAGGACGCCCTCGGCCGCGCCGACCACGCTCGCGGCCACCTCCAGCGGGGCGTGCAGGACCACCACCGCGTGGTGCGTGAAGGCGCGGGTGGAGATGCCCGCCGAGATGTACGCGGCGACGTCCGGGTCCGGGAGTTCGCGCGGCGTGAAGGGTGGTCCCGCGGACGCGTGCAGCCGGATCCGGTCGACGCGGTAGGTACGCCAGTCGGCGCGCTCGACGTCCCACGCGAGCAGGTACCAGCGCCGACCCGTGCACGCGAGCCGGTGCGGCTGGGCGGTGCGCGTCCGTTCGGCGCCGTCGTGGGTGCGGTAGTCGAAGCGCAGCGTGTGGGACGACCGGCACGCGGCGGCGATCGCGGCCAGGTCGTCGGGGGCCACCGTCTCGCCCCGGACCGGCAGCGCCACGGTGACCTCGCCCAGTGCGCCGGCCCGGTGTCGCAGACGGGCGGGCAGCACCTGTTCGAGCTTGGCCAGGGCCCGTACGGACGTCTCCTCGATGCCGGCGACCGTACCGCCGGCGGCCGTCCGCAGCCCCACCACGACGGCGACCGCCTCGTCGTCGTCGAGCAACAGCGGCGGCAACGAGGCGCCCCGGACCAGCCGGTAGCCGCCGGACGCACCGGTCGAGGCGTGCACGGGATGCCCCGCCTCGCGCAGCCGCTCGACGTCGCGCCGGACGGTCCGGGGGCTGACCCCCAGCTGCTCGGCGAGGTCGGGCCCGGACCAGTCGGGGCGGGATCGGAGGAGGGACAACAGACGAAGCAGGCGTGCCGAGTTCTCCATCATGTGACCAGTCTGGAGGTCAATGCGGCAAGGTTCCGACCGCATTCCGTCCTAGTCTTCGGGGATGGAGATCACCACCCTCAACGCGCGCCGACTCAACCGGATACTGCTCGAACGCCAGCTGTTGACGCGGCGGCACATGATGCCGGCCGAGGCGGCGATCGCGCACCTGGTCGGCATGCAGGCCCAGGCCCCGCACCCGCCGTACACCGGACTGTGGACCCGGCTCGCCGACTTCGACCCGGCCGAGCTGTCCGACCTGCTGACGACGCGTCGGGTGGTCCGACTGGGCCTCATGCGCGGCACGGTCCACCTCGTGACGGCGTCGGACTGCCTCGCGCTCCGCCCCGTCGTGCAGTCGATCTACGACGCGGACCTGTACCGCAACGCCACCCACGGCCTCGGCGACTCGAAGGTGGACCTGGACGAACTGGTGGCGGCGGGGCGGGAGTTGATGGCGGAGCGGCCGATGACGGCGAAGGCCCTCGGGCTCGCCCTCGTGGAACGCTTCCCCGACGAGGACCCGAAGGCACTCGCGCACGCGCTGCGCAGCCAGGCGGCGCTGGTCCAGGTCCCGCCGCGCGCGTTGTGGGGACGCAGCGGCCAGGCGGCGTGCACGACGGCGGAGCACTGGCTGGGGCGGCCGTTGGGGACCGAGACCGCACCGGACGCGACGCTGCTGCGCTACCTGGCCGCGTTCGGGCCGGCCACGGTCGCGGACATGCAGGCGTGGTCGGGCCTCGGCGGCTTGCGCGCGGCGATCGACCGGCTGCGCCCGGAGCTGACCGTGTACCGCGACGAGAACGGCCGCGATCTCTTCGACCTCCCCGACGCCCCGCTCCCGGAGGAGGACGCCCCCGCACCGGTGCGCTTCCTCCCGGAGTTCGACAACCTGCTCCTGTCCCACGCGAACCGCGCCCGCGTCATCTCCGACGAGGACCGCAAGCGCGTGTTCACCGTCAACGGGATCATCCGCGCCACGTTCCTGATCGACGGCTTCGTCGCGGGCATGTGGCGCCTCACCCGATCCGGCGGCACGACCACGCTGGACATCGAGCCGTTCCGCGAGCCGAGCGAATCGGACCGGTCGGCCCTCGCGGAAGAGGGCAGCCGCCTGTTGACCTTCCACGGGGCGGACGGGGCGGAGATTCGCTTCGTCTGACGCGGGATGGCCGAACCGAAAACGAACCGAATCCGAGCCGAGCCGAAACCGAGCCGAACCGCCCGGTGCGGAAGGAGAGGACGCGAAGACGCGAAGACGCGAAGACGCGAAGGCGGACGTCGCGGAGGTCGGGCCGGGCGGTGGTGCGTGCCGGTGCCGATCTCCGCGAGGTCCGCCTTCCCGTCGGCGGGCGCGCGTGTGGGTCGCGGGGTGGTCAGTCCGCGTAGGGGATGAGGGTGCCGTAGATGGCGAAGATCAGGACCAGGAGCGCGACGTCGATGATCCCCAGGACGAGGCCGGAGACGGCCAGACCCTTGTGCTCGGCGCCCTCGTTCTCAGCCTTGCTGAGGCCGATGCCGCCGAAGATGATCGCGAGCGGGCCCAGGATGAAGCCGAAACACAGGAGCCCGACGATGCCACAGACGAGCGCCGCGATCGCCAGACCGTTGGACCGGTTCTGCGGCGGCGGACCGTAACCCCCTCCGTACCCTCCGCCATAGCCGCCCCCGTACCCGCCGCCGTCGTATCCACCGGACATGTTGGTTCCCCCCAAAAATTCCGATCGGTTAGCTGCATATAGTGCTGGCCCGCAGCCGGCGGCGACAAGTGATTCCGGTCAACCACGGGGGTTTCCCCCACCCGGTGATCGACAGTCCGTTCCGATCCGCGGTGCGCGTCGAGGAGGGTCGCTCGGCTGCGAGACAATCGATTCATGTACGACGACCAGCAAGAACCGACCGAGTCGATTCCGGTGGGGCGGGCGACGGATCTCGGTGCGGCGTTGCTGATGCCCGACATCGACCGGCCACACGCGTGGTTGCTCACGCTCAACGATTCGCCCCAGTCGTACGTCGACCTCGACGAGCCCGAGCACCTGGAATTCGAGTACACGCGGCGGCTCGGACACGTCGTCGACCTCGCCGCCGAGCCCGGCGAACCGCTCGCCGCGCTGCACCTGGGTGGGGGCGGCCTGACCCTGCCCCGCTACGTCGCGGCCACCCGCCCCGGCTCGCTCCAGACCGTCGTCGAGCTCGACGGCGAACTGGCCTCGTTGGTCCTGGAATACCTGCCGCTGCCGGCGGGCGCGGCGATAGACGTCCGGACGGGCGACGCCCGCGAGGAGCTGACCGCGCGGCCCGAGGACTCGGCCGACCTGGTGATCGTCGACGTGTTCGGCGGCGCCCAGGTCCCGGCCCACCTGACCTCGCGCGAATTCGCCGCGGAGGCGGCCCGGGTGCTGCGCCAGGGCGGCGTGTACGCGGCGAACATCGCGGACGGCGGCGACCTCGACTTCGCCCGCGCCCAGGTGGCCACGCTGCGTGCGGTGTTCCCCGAGGTGGCCCTGATGGCCGAGCCGGGCGTGCTCCGCGGCCGCCGCTTCGGCAACCTCGTCGTGGTCGCCTCCACGGCCGCCCTGCCGGTGTCGCAACTGGCCCGCCGCACCGCCTGCGACAACGTGACGGCCCGGGTCCTGTCCGGCATCGAGGCCCGGGTCTTCTCCCGCGACGTGGCCCCGGTGACCGACAAGACCGCGACCCCGTCCCCGTCCCCGCCGGGCGGCACCTTCCGCATCGGTTGACCCGCCGGGCGCGGCACTCGGTCCCGGTCGGACAACGCACCGCGGGACCGGCCCGAGAGTGGGCCGGTCCCGCGCCGGGGTGTTCGGGTCACGCCGCCTTGAGGACGGTCGGGCCCGGTCGTCGTCCGGCGGAACGTCGCGTTCGCCGGATTCGCCTCAGCCGGCGGCGGCCGGGTTTCGGGCCACGTAGACGGTGTTGGTCGCCGTTCCGCCCTGGAGCGGGTTGTCGAAGGTGACGACGTGGGACTGCGGTTCCGGGAAGACCCGCGCGAGTACCGAGGTGAACTCCTCGTCCGGGGGGTCGTTCGACCACAGCGCGAAGACGCCGTCGGGGTGCAGGCGGTCGGCGAGCGTGCGCAGGCCCTCGAGTCGGTACAGGGCCGCGTGGCTCGGGTGGAGGACATGGCGCGGCGAGTGGTCGACGTCGAGCAGGATGCCGTGGAAGCGCCGGTTCGGTTCCTCGGGGTCCAGGCCGCGGGAATCGCCGACCATCGCGAAGAAGTCGCCTTGGACCAGGCGGCAGCGCGGATCGGAGGCCAGGCCGGCGCCCAGCGGCACCAGGCCGCGCCGGTGCCAGTCGATGACCTCGCCGAGCGCGTCGACCACGATCAGCGAGCGCACGCGCGGGTCGTCCAGGGCCGCCCGGGCGGTGTACCCGAGGCCGAGTCCGCCCACGACGATGTCGAGTTCGGTACCCGGGAGCTCCGCCAGGCCGAGCCGGGTGAGCGCGATCTCGCCCGCCGTGAAGAGGCTGGACATCAGGAACTCGTCGCCGAGCTTCACCTCGTACACGTCGTCGCCCGTCGCCGGATCCCGTCGACGCCGCAGGCTGATGTCGCCCATCGGGGTCGGACGCCAGTCGATCTCCTCGAAGCGCGCGCTCATCGGTTCACCCGTTCATCCTTCTTTGTGTCGCCGGCGCCGGCGAGAGCAGGGATCGGGCCGGTCGGGCCTTGATTCAGGCCTCGATGATGATGACAGGGATGGCGAGGCATATGCGCCGAACCGCACCGCATGACGGTCACCACCACCCTTGCGCCGATCCGACGCCGGCTTCGATTGCCCCGTTGCCCCGTCGTCCCCGTCAGGTCCGGCCCGAAGCCGACCGCCCGGCCGCCGACGCGAAGGCGCGGCGGTAGTCGGCCGGGGACACGCCCACGCGGGTGGCGAAGTGATGGCGCAGGTTGGCGGCGGTGCCCAGACCACTGCGTTCGCCGATCTGCTCGATCGGCAGATCGGTGGTCTCCAGGAGCGACTGCGCGCGGGCGAGTCGCTGGGTGAGCAGCCATTGCAGCGGCGTCGTGCCGGTGGCGGCCTGGAGCCGGCGGAAGAACGTGCGCGGGCTCGTCCCGGCCTGCCGGGCCAGGTCCTCCACGGTGAGCGGTCGGTCCAGGTTGGCGCCGGCCCACTCCAGCACCGGGGCCAGGCCGTCGTCGTCGGTCACCGGGACCGACAGGTCCACGAACTGGGCCTGGCCGCCCGGGCGATGGGCCGGGACGACCATCTTGCGGGCGAGCTGGTTCGCGATGTGCGCGCCGAGGTCGGTGCGCACGATGTGCAGGCACAGGTCGAGGCCGGCGGTCATGCCGGCGCTGGTGAGGACCGCGCCGTCGTCCACGTACAGGACGCTGTCGTCGACCGTCACGCTCGGGTATCGCCGGGCCAGGTCCTCGGTATGCGCCCAGTGCGCGGTGGCCCGCCGGCCGTCCAGGATGCCGGCGGCGGCCAGCGCGAACGCGCCCGTACACAGCGACACCATGCGCGCGCCCGCGTCGGCCGCCGCGCGCAGCGCGGTCAGGAACTCGGCCGGCAGTTCGAGGTCCTCGTCGACGCACGCCTGCGGTACCGCAGCCACGATCACCGTGTCCGCGCCGGCCAGCCCGTCCCACCCGTACGGGGTGCGGATCCCGAAACCGAAGCCCGCCGCGGCTGTTCCCGAGCCGCCGCCCGCTCCGGCCGCCGCCCCCTCCGCGCACAGCCGGAAGTCGTACCAGCGGTCCGTCAGTTCCGGCTGAGGGGTGCCGAACACCGCGCAGGAGATCCCGAGTTCGTACATGTCCCACGGCGGGATGTCGGCCTCCTCGATCACCGCCACGGCGACGGTTCCGGGGCCGGCGGGTCGGGCGTCGACGGGTCGATGACTCATGCGGGACAGCCTAGATCACGTGGCACGAATTTTGCGCTGGTAGGCATTCCTGCCACTGTCGGCGGGCTTTCGGCGCTGCGAATGTTGTCCGTGTCGGTCGAACAACTGATCTACAACGAGCGTCACGAGCGCCGCGAGCTCCACGACGAAAGACGAAGGACGAAGGACGAACATGAACCACGAAGCCGTGACGGTCATCGGTCTGGGAATGATGGGTACCGCCCTCGCCGAGGCGTTCCGGGCGGCGGGCCACCCCACCACCGTCTGGAACCGCTCCCCGGGGAAGGCCGACGACCTGGTCGCCCGGGGCGCGGTCCGCGCCGACACCGTCGCCGAGGCGATCGCGGCGAGCCCGCTGATCGTCGTCTGCGTCCTGGACTACGCCACGAACCAGGCGATCCTGGGCGCCGACGAGGCCGCGCTCGCCGGCCGGACCCTCGTCAACCTCAGCTCCGGCTCGCCCGAACAGGCCCGCGAGAGCGCGGCGTGGGCGGAGAAGCTCGGCATCGACTACATCGACGGCGCGATCATGAGCACCCCGCCCGGGATCGGCTCGTCGGACGCGATGCTGCTGTACAGCGGCAACCCGCAGGCGTTCGCCCGGCACGCCGCGACGCTGGCCACGCTCGGCGACCCGATCGAGCTGGGTCCGGACGCCGGCGCCGCGAGCCTGTACGACGTTGCCCTGCTCGGGGTGATGTGGGCGGCGTTCACCGGCTGGCTGCACGGCACCGCCGTGGTCGGCGCGGACGGCGTGAGCGCGGCCGACTTCACGCCGATCGCCAACCGCTGGCTGACCCGCTCCGTGTCCGGATTCATCGACCTGTACGCCCGCCAGGTCGACGCCGGCGCCTACCCGGCCGACGACGCCACGCTGGACGTGCACCTCGCGACGATGGACCACCTGGTCCACGCGGCCCACGCGCGCGGCGTGGACACCGCGCTGCCGGAGCTGTACCGCGGCTACGCCGAGCGCGCGATCCGAGCCGGCCACGGCGGGGACGGCTTCGCCCGCCTGATCGAGGGCCTGCGCCCGTGACCACAGCGACCAGGGCCCCAGACGAAACGGCTTGGCCGGCGGGCGAGACCACGTGGCCCGCGCGCGTCACGGCGGCGACCGAGGCGGCCGTCGAAGCCCTCGTCGGCGGCGCCGACGCGGACTGGTCCCGCCGGACCGGCCCCGGCGCCGACGAGCGCTCGTGTCGGGAGCTCCTCGACCACCTGGCCCTCGGCCTCGTCGGCTACGCCGGCCTGCTGATCGCCCGGCCGACCGACCGCTACATCACGCTGTTCGCGTCGCTCGACGCGGCGGCGCCGATCCGGGCCTGCCTCGACGGGATCCGGATCGCCGGATCGCTGCTCGCCTCGACCGTGCGCGACGCGCCGCCGGAGGTTCGCGCGTGGCATCCGTGGGGGCACTCCGACGGCGCAGGCTTCGCCGCGATGAGCGTGGTCGAACTGCTCATGCACACGGACGACATCACCCGGGCGCTCGGCATCGCGTGGACACCACCGGCCGAGCTCGCCGCGCCCGCACTGGCCCGGCTGTTCCCGAACGCCCCGACGGGGCACGCCCCGGCCGACACCCTGTTGTGGTGCACGGGCCGGGGCGAGCTGCCCGGTCGGGCTCGGGTGTCGGCAACGGAGTGGAGCTGGGACGGCCGAGTGCGCTGACCCGGCCGTACCCATCACTTCGTCGACCCGCACTCGATGGGCCGGTTCGAAGAGCGCCGAATACGCCCGAATGAGGACGAAGAAGCCCGGATCGCGACGCGATCCGGGCTTCAGTCGACACATTCGGTCACAAAATGATCAGGCCGCAGGCGCGGCCGACGGCAGTCAGTCCTCGGATCCGGCCGGCGTCTCGTTGTACACGCCCGCGTAGTCCTGCCCCGAGAGCTTCTGGATCGCTTCCATGATCTCGTCGGTGATCTCGCGGCGGGCCCGTGCGACGTCGGTCCGCCCGTAGTGGCGCGAGAAGTCGAGCGGTTCGCCGAACCGCGCGAGCGCGCGCGGGGAGAGCTTGGGGATGTTCGAGCCGATCGGCTGGACCTTGTCCGTGCCGATGATCCCGACCGGTACGACCGGGCAGCGCGCGGCGAGCGCGAGCCACGCGACGCCGGTCCGACCGCGGTACAGCCGGCCGTCGCGCGAGCGGGTGCCCTCGGGGTAGATGCCGAACGCGTCGCCCCGTTCGAGCACTCCGAGCGCGGTTTCCAGGGCTGCCTTGGCGGCGCTGTGCGTGCCGCGCGGGACGGCCACGGCGCCGATGCCGGTGAAGAAGCTCTTGCTGACGCGGCCCTTGAGCCCGGGGCCGTCGAAGTATTCGGCCTTGGCGAGGAACGACACCTTGCGCGGCATGACGATGGGGATCGCGACGCTGTCAACGAACGACAGGTGGTTGCTGGCGATGATGACCGGGCCGGTCATCGGTACGTTCTCGCGGCCCTCGGTGCGCGGGCGGTAGATCGCCCTCGCGGTGGGCGCCACGACGCCATGCATGAACTTGTCGATCAGCACGGATCCCCCGTGGGAGTGGGTCGGAAGTGGGTGAGGTCTGGAGACACGGGCCACCTTATCGAGTCTGCGGCACCCCCCACGACGCGTGTACCCACCTGCATTGTTGACGGAGCGTCAAATGTTCGTCACAGGCGTGGTTCGCGCTGTTCACACCCGCCGCGCGAGCGACTCCAGCAACAGGTCGAGGACATCCTCGAACGGGCTCCCGGCCATCCCCGCGGCCAGGTGTCCGCGCACCGCGCCGATCGCGGGGTAGTCGGCGCTCGGCAGTGTGTTGTACGTCTCATCCCACGACCGGTCGTCCGCGGTGCGCACGTCGACGTCGAGCGCGGCGTAGGACGCCTCCAAGGCGGCGTGCCCGAGCACGGTGTCGATGAAAGCGCGGTAGTAGCGCACCGCCTCGACGGGTGTGAAGCCCGCCCCGAGCAGCAGCCCGACACCTATCTCCACGGCCCGGAACTCGTTGTGCCGCCGGGTCACCCGGGAAGCCGCGATCGCGGCCACGCGCGGGTGGCGCAGGTATCCCGCGCGCACCCGCAGGCCCAGCTCGCGCAACGAAGCGACCCAGTCGGGGCCCGGTTCGTAGCCCTCCAGCGTCTCGCCGATCAGGAAGTCGGCGATCGCGAGCAGCAGGTCGTCGGTGCCGCGGAAGTATCGGTAGACGGCGGTCGGGTCGCAGCCCAGCGCGGCACCGAGCTTGCGCATCGTCAGGGCCTCCGCCCCGTGGTGTCCGATCAGGCGTACCGCACACTCGATGATGACATCCTCGGACAAAACCTGACCCGACTTGGTCGGTCGGCGCCGGCGACGCTCACCCACAATGCGATCCACTCGATCCTCCACTGCTCGTCCGCTCGTCCGCCCGGCTTCCCGCTCCACCTTATGTCAACACCATTGACGTAATTCTGACGCAGGTTGTTTCATCGGCGTCCACCCACTGTCAGCCCACGCCTCCCTTGGAGCGCCGATGTCCACGAACCTGCCGCGGGACGACCACCCGCCCGAGCTGCGCAAGTCGCTCGGCGTCATCGACGGCATCGCGGTCGCCGCGTCGAGCACCGCCGCCACCACGAGCATCGGCGTCGGCATGGGCAGCCTGGCCGCCACCGTCGGGCTGGCCACGCCCGCGATCATCCTGATCGCCTTCCTGCCGATGCTCGGCATCGCCGGCGCCTACGCCCGGCTGAACCGGGTCGAGCAGAACTGCGGCAGCGGCTACGTGTGGGTCGGCAAGTCGATCGGCCCGTGGTCCGGCTTCCTGACCGGCTGGGTCGCCCTCGCGGGCTCGATCATCTTCCTCGCATACACCAGCGCGATCACCGGCTCGGTGCTGCTGCAATTCGCCAACAAGGCGGGTTGGCACGACTTCGTCGGTGTCGCCCTCGACCCGAACTCGACCAAGCTGAGCACGATCCTGGGCCTGGTCGTCCTCGTGGTGGTCACCGTGCTCGCGATCACCGGCGTGCACCAGGCCACCCGGCTGCAGACGTACCTGCTCGTCTTCGAGTACGCCGTGTTGCTGGTGTTCTGCGTGTGGGCGATCGCCTCCGGCGACCAGCCGTTCTCGTTCTCGTGGTTCAACCCGTTCGAGATCGACTCGGCGTCGGGCTTCGCCCAGGGCCTGGTGCTCGCGGTGTTCTTCTTCTGGGGTTGGGACGCGGCGTTCAGCGTCACCGAGGAGACCAAGAACCCCGAGGACTCGGCGCGCGGCGGCCTGATCGCGCTGTTCGTGATGCTGGGCATGTTCCTGCTCGGCGCGATCGCCTTCCAGCGCGTGATGACCGCCCCCGAGATGGCCGAGAACGGCCCGCAGGGCCTGACCTTCCTGGGCGCGCACCTCGCCGCCGACCCGTGGGCGAGCCTGCCGCTGCTGGCGCTGATCTTCTCCGCAGTCGCGTCGCTCCAGTCCGGCGTCATCCCCACCGCGCGCGGCATGCTGGCGATGGGCCGCGACCAGACGCTCGGCAAGGTGTGGACCCGGATCCACCCGACCTTCGGCTCGCCCGCGATCGGCACGGTGCTGATCATGGCGATCGCCGCCGGCACGGCCGTGCTCGCGATCGGCATCCCCAAGCTCAACGACATGATCCTGGCCGCGGTCAACTCGATCGGTCTGATCGTGGCGTTCTACTACGGCCTCACCGCGATCGCGTGCGCCGTGCGCTTTTGGCCGACCATGCGAACCGACCCGCGCGAGGGCTTCCGCGCCGTCGTGATTCCGGGTGTGAGCGGTCTCTCGCTGCTCGGGGTGGGGGCCTACCTGGCGTACGACTACCTCACGATGAGTGACAGCTTCGAACTCAGCCCGGACAACGGCTGGTTCATGTTCTCGGTCCCGATGGCGGTGATCCTGAGCGGACTGGCGTTCGCCGCGTACGCGAAGTACGTGCGCAAGTCGCCGTACTTCGTGACCGGTCAGGGCACCGACGGCGACGCGATCGAGCTCCCGATGGACCGCTTCAACGACACCGAAGACTTCAACGCGTTCAAGGGACGGGTATGAGCACCGCCACCACCACTTCCGCCACCTCCACCGCAGCCGGTTCCTCCGGGTTCGCCGATGTGGTCTTCACCGGTGGGTCCGTGTACACGGTCGACGCCGCGCGCAGCCGGGCCTCCTCGGTGGCGGTACGCGACGGGCGGATCGTCGCCGTCGGGCACGACGAGCTCCGCGAGCTGATCGGCGCCCGGACCGAGGTCGTGGACCTCGCCGGCAAGCTGCTGATCCCCGGCTTCCAGGACGCGCACGTGCACCCCGTGGGTGGCGGCACCGAGATGGGTCAGTGCGACCTGTCCGAGCACGAGACGCTCGCGGAGTACCGGCAGACCGTGCGCGCGTACGCCGACGCCAACCCGGACGCCGAGTGGATCACCGGCGGCGGCTGGTCGATGGAGGCGTTCCCGGGCGGCCTGCCGCACCGGTCGATGCTCGACGAGATCGTCCCGGACCGCCCCGTGTACCTGCCCAACCGCGACCACCACGGCGCGTGGGCGAACAGCCTCGCGCTGCGCCTCGCGGGCATCACGCGCGACACCCCGGACCCGGCCGACGGCCGGATCGAGCGCGACGCGGACGGCGAGCCGACCGGCGTGCTCCAGGAGGGCGCGGCCGACCTGGTGGGCCGGCTGCTGCCCAAGGTGACCGCCGAGGACCAGCTCCAAGGGCTCTTGCGCGCGCAGAAGCTGCTGCACTCGCTGGGCGTCACGGCCTGGCAGGACGCGCTGCTCGGCGCGCACGCGAACATCACCGACGCGACGACGGCGTACCTGACGGCGGTGGACCGCGGGCTGCTGACCGCGCGCGTGGTCGGCTCGCTGTGGTGGGAGCGCGATCGCGGCGTCGAACAGATCGAGGACCTGATCGCGCGGCGGGCGGCGGGCACGCGCGGGCGGATCTCGTGCACGACCGTCAAGATCATGCAGGACGGGATCGCGGAGAACTTCACCGCCGCGATGCTGAGTCCCTACCTGACCTCGTGCGGGTGCGCGTCGGACAACAGCGGGATCAGCTTCATCGACCCCGAGGCGCTGGCCACGTACGTCACCGCCCTGGACGCGCACGACTTCCAGGTGCACTTCCACGCGCTGGGCGACCGCGCGGTCCGGGAGGCGCTGGACGCGGTCGCGGCGATGCGGGCGGCGAACGGGTGGAGGGACACCCGACCGCACCTGGCGCACCTGCAGGTGGTGCACCCGGCCGACGTCGCCCGATTCCGGGCCTTGGGCGCGAGCGCGAACATGCAGCCGCTGTGGGCCGCGCACGAGCCGCAGATGGACACCTTGACGATCCCGTTCCTGGGCGCGGAACGGGCCGCGTGGCAGTACCCGTTCGGCGACCTGGCCCGCAGCGGCGCGACGCTGGCCGCGGGCAGCGACTGGCCGGTGTCGAGCCCGGACCCGCTCCAGGGCATCCACGTCGCGGTCAATCGCCAGACCTTCGGCGAGGACGCCCCCGTCTTCTTCCCGGAGCAGCGCCTCGACCTGCGCACGGCGCTCGCGGCGTACACGGCGGGCAGCGCGTACGTGAACCACCTCGACGACACCGGCAGCATCGCCGTGGGCAAGCACGCCGACCTCGTGGTCCTCGACCGCGACCCGTTCGCGGCGCCGACGGCGGAGATCGGCGCGACGCGGGTGCTGGAGACGTTCGTGGCGGGGGAGCGGGTGTACGCGGCGGAGTAGGCGCGGTGGTCCGGGCGAGGACCTGACGCGGCCTCAGGGGCGGTCACCCACGTGGGTGACCGCGCCCCCGAGGCTGTGGCGCCGAGTGGGATGTCGGCCCCATGGAACACGGCCATGCCGTGCTTCAGCGTGAGACTTCTGCCAGGAACCGAGTCCACGCGGCTCGTTCGATGAGCACGGCCAATGCGGGGGACTTGCTGTCCCGAAGCCCTGTGGTTCGGCCGAGAATGGTGGCCTCCACGCAGTTTCGTTGTTCAGTTACGAAGACCTACGTCAGTTCACAAGCGGGTCTCGATCGCTACGCACGCTTCTCGCCTCATCCTGTCGACCAACTCCAGCGATGCCGCCGGATCGAGGGCGACGGTTGCCAGGCGATCGAAGATCAGTTCCAAGTCGGCGGTGTCGTTTGGGCTGGTCATCAGGACCGATCCCGGCCGGCCCTCGATCCACGCCACCATCCTGCCCGGGAGCATGTCCAGAAGGTAGAGCGGGACCGATTCGACGATGGGCGCCGACGTGGTCAGGACTTGGATGCGGACGTGTTCATAGCGGGTCACGATTCCCAGCAGGTGGTCGAGCTGCTCGGCCATGGTCGCGAGACCACCCACCGGGCGCTGTAGGGCAACTTCGGGAATGATGAACGATGTTGGCAGGTCTCGGGAAAGAAGGCGCTGAGAGCGCTCCAAGCGCAGCCGTTGACGTTCGTAGGCGGCGGTGAGGGTGAGCGTGGGTTTGTTCATATACGCGTTCGCCAAAGCGTAGTTCGGACTCTGGAGCAGCCCGGGAACAACCTGCGGTTCGTACGAGCGGATCGAGAGCGAGTCGGCCTCCAAATCCATGAGGCGGCGCAGTCGTTCGGGCCCCTCGTCGAAAAGCCGAGTGCAGTCGTCGTGGGGTTCGCCGTTGGGCGCCGTGCCGGGTGCCACGAATCCCAACATTGCGACAGGACACCCGAAGAGCGCCTCCAGGACCCGTCGCGCCTCAGGGTGTGGCCAAGGCGGCGACGCGGTCTCCCAGCGGCGAACCTGCCTGACGGAGATGGAGGTACGACAACCCAGGGCGCGTGCGGCGTCGTCATAGGCGGCGGCAAACGCCTCCTGGCTATAGAGCTGGAGCGCGTGTCGTGCACGAACCAGTGCCGGGTTGGCGGGCGGTGTTTTCGGATGCTTCATGAAGACCCCCGAGGTCATTCGTATTCCGGCGCCCACCGTAGCGATTCGGGCATATCGCACACGGCTTTCGTAATTAATCATCCTGTTCGCGTGGCGCGGGGACCGCGGCTTCTCGGACGCGGCCACTACGAGGAGTTCCGTGGCCGGGCCCGTCGACGTGCGTGGCTATCCGGCGACGTCCCGCGAGCGCCTCGGGGTCGACCAATCGACCTGTACTACCTGCACCGCGTCGACCCGGACGTGCCGATCGAGGAGAGCGTCGGCGCGATGGCGGAGCTGGTGGCCGAGGGCAAGGTGCGGTTCCTGGGACTGTCCGAGGCCGACGGCGAGCAGTTGGTGCGGGCCGACGCGACCCATCCGATCAGCGCGCTGCAGTCGGAATGGTCGTTGTGGTGGCGGGAGTTGGAGGACGACGTGGTCCCCACGGCCCGGCGGCTCGGGATCGGTCTGGTGCCGTTCAGCCCGCTCGGGCGGGGCTTTTTGACCGGCAAGGTGGACACGACCGCGTTGGCCGCGAACGACTTCCGACACAACGATCCGCGTTTCCAGGGCGCGAGCCTGGAACGCAATCGGGCGATCGTCGCGGCGGTCCGCGAGATCGCCGCGGAACGCGACGCGGAGCCGGGCCCGCTCGCGTTGGCCTGGCTGCTGGCCCAGGGCGACGACGTCGTCCCGATCCCGGGCACGCGCAACGCCGCGCGGCTGGCCGAGAACGCGGCCGCGACGGCGATCGAACTCTCGCCCGCCGACCTGGCCCGCCTGGAGGCCGCCGCCCCACGCTCGGCATGGGTCGGCGACCGGCACGCGTTCGGGGCGGGCATGACCGCCCGGACCGAGACGTGAGCGCGGCCCGGACCGAGACGTGAGCGCGGCCCGGACCGCGCTGCGGGCGCGGACCGGGCCACGGGCGCCGACACCGTCACCGTCACCGAGTGGGTCGGCCTGAAGCTCGGATCAGGCGGCCGGTTGCGGCCGGTTGCGGCCGATCAGGCGTCGGCGGTGTGGGCCTGGGCCACGGAGAGGCTGTCCTCGTACACGTGGTAGCGGGTGATGTGGCCGGCTTCGACGGTGATGTGGACCGCGCAGTGGGCCGTGTACGGCTTGCCGGTGGGCTTCGCGGTGTGGCGGAGTTCGGCCAGGACCACCGCGTGTGGGCCCTCGACGACGGTGTGCGGCGGGGAGCCGGGTGCGGGGTCCGGGTGCGGGGTGTGTACGGCGGCGAGCTCGCGGAAGTGGGCGGCCACCTCGGCGCGGGTCGAGCGCGGGCGGATCCAGGGGGTCGCGGGGTGGCCGTCGGCCGGCCAGTCGAGCCGCCAGTCCACCTTCTCGGCGAACAGCTCGGCGACGTGCTCCGGGTCGCCGCCGACCAGTCGGCGCAGGAATTCGTCGACGACGGCGCGGGTGCCTGGCGTCGGGTCGGTCGCGACCGCGAGTTGGACGTCGTGCCGGATCCGGCCGTCCTCGGCCAGGACCACCATGATCTGCCCGGTCCACGCGATGTCGCCGCCGGCGGCCGGCCGCATGTGTGTCCTGAAGCTGATCGTTTCGCCGTCCGCGACCGCGTCGCCGGCCGACTGGAAGACGAACCCGCCCTCGTGGACCAGCTGTTCGTACGCGGAGGTGACCCGTGCCGTCAACGCGTCGTGTCCGCTGTGCCGGGCGGTGCCGACGAATTCGATGCCGTCCTCGGCCCACAACGCCTCGACGGCGGCCCGGCGTGCGACCGGGTCGGACTCGTTCCATACGGCGACGTAGCAGTCCACGAATGCGTTGATGGTGTCGATGTCGTTCATGGTCGGGACCGTAATCGCGATCCACTGACACCTACTGTCAGTGGATTCGGGCAGACTCGGGTCCATGCGGGCGAGTCGGCTGGTGTCCATCCTGTTGTTGTTGCAGACCCGGGGGCGGCTGACCGCCCAGGAGATCGCGGACACGCTGGAGGTGTCGGTCCGGACGATCTACCGCGACATGGAGTCGCTCGGCGCGGCCGGCGTGCCGGTGTACGCGGATCCGGGCCATCGCGGCGGATACGAACTGCTCGACGGATATCGGACCCGGCTGACCGGCCTGACCGCCGGCGAGGCCGAGTCGCTGTTCCTGACCGGGCTGCCGACGGCCGCCGCCGACCTGGGCCTGGGATCGGTCGTGACCACCGCGCACCTGAAGCTGATGGCCGCGCTGCCGGCCGAACTGCGCGACCGCGCCGGCCGGATCGCCGAGTGCTTCCACCTGGACACGCCGACCTGGTACGGCGCCGACGAGCCCACCCCGCACCTGACCGCGGTCGCGGACGCGGTGTGGAACCGACGCCGGGTGCGGATCCGCTATCTGCGCTGGGCCGAACCGCACGAGACGACCCGCGTCGTAGACCCCTACGGGGTCGTGCTCAAGGCGGGCGCGTGGTACCTGGTGGCCGCGCACACGGGCCCCGACCTGCCCGGGCACGTGGACCGGCTCCGGACGTACCGCGTGTCGCGGATCCTGGATCTGGAGGTCCGTCCCGAGGTGTTCGAGCGGCCGGCCGACTTCGAACTGGGGCGTCATTGGCAGGAGTACCTGGTCCGGTTCGACCGTCGCCGATACCGCGCGTCGGCCACGGTCCGAATGTCACCGACCGCCGTCGGCCGGCTGGTGGACCTGGTGGAGCCGACGGTCGCCCGCGCCGCGCGGGAGAGCGCGTCCGCGCCCGATCCGGCCGGGTGGGTGGAGGTGGTCATCCCGATCGAGTCGGTCGACGGGGCGGTCAAGAGCCTGCTGGTGTTCGGCCCGGAAGTGGAGGTGGTCGGCCCGGCGGACCTGCGCGCGCGGATGGCCGAGACGGTGCGGGCGATGGGTCGGGTGTACGGGTGACGAACGCGCGGCCGGCGTGCGGGCCTCAGCTCAGGTCGCGGGCCCAGGCGACCTCGCGGTCGAGTTGGCCGGTGCTGCGGAACAGGGTGACCTGGTGGGTGTCGGCGAGCACGTCCGCGAGGTGCGCGCGGTCGGCCGGTTCGAAGCCCAACTTCCGCCAGAACGGCCCCGATCGGCGACTGAACAGCCACGCGCGGCGGGCACCGGCGTCGGCGGCGCGGTCGAGCGCGTACCGAGCCAGATCCATGCCCAGGCCCTGTCCGCGCGCGGCGTGATCCACCGCGACGCTGCGGATCAGCGCGTGCTCGCCCCCGGCGGACAACTCGTACCCGGTGCTGCCGCGAACGGTTCCGGCCGCGTCGCGCAGCAGCCACAGGCGAACCGTCGGCGCGTCCAGGCCGCTGAGCGTGAGGTCCGCGCGAACCAGGAAGTCGTGCAGGCCCGGAAGATCGGCGGCGGTCGACGGCGCGAGGGCAAGGGCGTCCGCGGTCGCGGCGGAGTCCGTGGCGTCCATGCCGACAATCCTATGAACCGGCCGCGTCCGCCAATCGTTCATCCGAGCGTTCGGAGCCGACCATGTGGTCTACCGTTCTCGCGTGGATCCGCTCATTGCCGAAGACCCTTCTCACATTGGGCCGTACCGCCTGATCGCCCGCTTGGGTGCGGGCGGCATGGGACGCGTCTATCTCGCCAGGTCCGAGGGCGGGCGCACCGTCGCGGTCAAGGTCGTGCACGCCGAGTACGCCCGGCACCCCGAGTTCCGCAGGCGGTTCGGGCGCGAGGTGAACGCGGCGCGGCGGGTCGGTGGGGAGTGGACGGCGGCTGTCCTCGACGCCGATACCGAGGCTCCGGTGCCGTGGGTCGCGACGCAGTATGTTCCGGGCCCGTCGCTTTACGACGTCGTGGCCGAGGACTTCGGGGCCCTGCCCGAGCACTCGGTGCGGGTGCTCGGCAATCGGCTCGCACTCGCCTTGACGGCCATTCACGACGCCGGGCTGATCCACCGAGACCTCAAGCCGTCGAACGTCCTGGTCACCGTGGACGGCCCGCGCGTCATCGATTTCGGCATCGTACGCGCGCTCGACACCCTTGCCGACAGCCTGCAGACCCGCACCGGCGTGATCATCGGATCTCCCGGCTTCATGGCACCCGAGCAGGTGCGCGGGCTCGATGTCACGCCGGCCGGTGACGTGTTTTGCCTCGGGGCCGTCCTCGCCTACGCGGCCACCGGGCGACCGCCGTTCGCCGGCAACGGCAATGGGCTGCACGCGCAGTTGTACCGGGTCGCGGCGGAAGAGCCCGACCTGGAAGGCGTGCCGCACGTTCTGCTCGATCTCATCCGGGACTGCCTGGAGAAGGACCCGGCCCGCCGACCCACGCCACCAGAGGTGGCCGCCCGCACCGGAACGGACCATGTGGAGCTTTGGCTGCCTGCCCGGGTTTTGGGGCAACTGGGTCGACACGCGGCGCAGTTGCTGGACTTCGATCCGGCCGGGCCGCCCACGCCGACGCCGACGCCGCCGGACACGGAACCCACGCAGGTCGTGCCGCCGACACCCACGCCGCCGATGCCCGCGCCACCCATGCCCGCGTCGCCCCCGTTGTCACCGGTGATGCCTACGCGGGCCCGGCGTCGGCGTCGCACCCGGGCCGTCCTCCTCGCCGCTCTGGTCGTCGCGGTCATCGCCGCCGGCGCCGGGCTGATCGCGCTCGGTCCGTCGAAGAAGGAGAAGCGCCGAGTCGTGCCGAACGCCTTCGTCGGTACGTGGGAGGGGCACCTGAGCGACGCGACGAAGCCGGGCGCGCAGGGCGTCAACCCCACGCGAATGCAGATCCGGGCGGGCGGTGGCGGCGACCGGGTCGCCGAATTCTCCTGGCTGGATCAGTCCCACCGCTGTACCTGGACCTACACCCTCGAGTCCACGGCCCAGGACTCCGAACGCGGGGTGCAGGAGGTCACGTTCGGAAACGGAAGGCTCAAGAGTTCCGCCCCCAAGGCCGCCCAGTGCCCGCCGTACCCGCGCTTCACCCTCGTGACCCGCACGGTGGACGACAGGCTCGACTTCTCCGGTGGGCACGAGGTCCAGTACATGAAGGCGCCGCCACCGGACACCACGCCGGTACCCGACGACTTCACGGGCCAATGGTTGGCGGAGGAGCCTTTCGGGGGGCCGGACTCCGACCGCTTGGCGTCCGTCCGGATCGACCCGGGCTCCGTCGGCACCAGCCCCGTCCTGCTCCAGTACGGAACGCAGGACGGGCGACGGTGTTACTACAGCGGAGAGGTGTTCTCCGTGAGGGCTGGTGTGCTTCACCTTGGCATAGCCGGCTTCGACCCCGGTATGAAGTCCGATCCCGGGTGTGCCCAGGAACGGAAGTCGCTCATGGGCACGACCACGAACAAGGACTACCTGGCGCTCCGGGCGACCGTACTGGGGCCTGAGGGGGCGACGCAGCTGCGCCGCGTTTCCCGCTGAGCCCGGCGCGCCATCGCGCGAAGGCGCGAGGCTCCCAACGCCCCGCCGTGCCCGTCATGCGCGGTGCGATGGTCATGGGCGGACAGGGATTCCCCAGAGCGTCACGGTGCCGCCGGAACCCGCAGTTGCCAGGGTGCGGCCGTCGGGACTGAACGCCACACAGCAGATCTTCTTGGTATGGCTGTCCAGGGGTTGGCCGATTTGTCGATGGCTTGCCACGTCCCACAAGCGGACGTTTCCGTTCCCGCTCCCGCTCCCGGTCGCCAGGGTGCGGCCGTCGGGACTGTACGCCAGGCTCGACAAGTTGGCGATGTCGAGGAGGCCGCGTTCCTGCTGGGTCGCCACGTCCCACAGCCGCGCGCCGTCCGAACTCCCGGCGGCCAGCGTGCGGCCGTCGGGGCTGAAGGCCACGAAACGGTCGGCGCGAAGCCGGCCGACCTGTCGGCGGGTCGCCACATCCCACAGCCTCGCGGTGCCGTCGCCGCCGCCCGTGGCCAGGGTGCGGCCGTCGGGGCTGAACGCCAGACTCCAGATCGCCTCGGTGTGCCCGGTCAGGGGTTCCCCGATCTGCCGGCGGCTCGCCGCGTCCCACAGCACGACCGCGCCGTCGTCGGCACCGGCGGCGAGCGTGTGGCCGTCCGGGCTGAACGCCACTGCCCCCCAACGGCGTTCCGGGGCCGGCACGGTCCAGTTGCCGTCCACGTCTTTGAGGTGTCCGAAGAGAGGTTCGCCGATCTGCCCGTGGTCGGCCACATTCCACAGCCTGACGGTGCCGTCCGAGTTGCCACTGGCCATGGTCCGGCTGTCGGGGCTGAACACCACAGTCGAAGCCATGATTTCGAACACCGGATTCGCGCTCATGTCGATAGGCGTTCGAATCTGCGCGTGGAAGCTCGTGTCCCACAACTTGATGGTGCTGTCCGTGCCGCTGGTGACCATCTTCCGGCCGTCCGGGCTGAACGCCACTTCCAGGATTTCGTCGGTGTAGCCCCCTGCGGGCGCGCTCTGGACCGCCAGGACGGTGACCAGGCTGGGGGCAGGCTCGGGCGTGGGTGCAAGGCCGGCGTGGCCGGGCGTTGGAGTAGGACTGACGCCACTTCGGGACGCCGCCGGGCTGTCCGCCCGGCCCTGGGACAGCGGCGACACCGTCCAGGCCACGGCGCCGCCGACCACCGCGAGCCCGGTGACCGCACCGATGATCGACAAGCGCACGGCACGCCTGCGAGCCGGGCGGTCGCCGTCCCGGAGGACGGCATCCGAGGGCCGTGGGCGGACCGGACCACTCTGCGTCGGGACCATGGATGGATCGGGGTCGGGTTGGGGTGTGGCGGGGGTCGCCGCTCCCGCCGCCGGGTGTGGCGCCGACGTGCCGGGCGGCGCCGAGGGCGGAGGTGGCGGAGCAGGGTTCAGGCGGCCGTTCACCGCAGTCTCCGGCACCGGTCGGATGGCCGCCTCGTCGGCATCCGCGGGCGTCACCGAGTCCATTGCGGCGCGCATGCTGCCGGCGACCTGCACGATGGCCCGCGTCAGGGCCGACGGAAGCCAGTCGGAGCCGGCGCTGCCCCCGGTCGGCGCCGCGGGAAGCATGGCGCGGGCCTGGTGTGCGGTGGGGCGGGCGGCGGGATCCTTCGCGAGCGCCGCCATGACCACAGGGGCGAGCGTGGCGGGGAGGCCGTCGAGATCGGGTTCGCGCGTGGTCACGTTCGCGAACAGCACCGGCAGGCTGTCGCCGGGGAACGGCCGCCGCCCGGTGGCCGCATACGCCAGCGACACGGCGGCCGAGAACACGTCGCTCTCCGGCCCGACGTCGGAGCGCTCGAACTGCTCGGGCGACATGTAGCCCCAGGTGCCCACCGTCTGGGCGGTACGGGTCACCGCGGTGGCCCCGGCCAGTCGTGCGATGCCGAAGTCGATCACCTTGGGGCCGTCGGCGCCGAGGATCACGTTGGACGGCTTGATGTCCCGGTGCACCAGCCCGGGTGCGTGGACCCCCGTCAACGCGGTGAACAGGCCGACAGCCAGGTCGAGCAGCGACGCCTCGGGCAGCGGCCCGAAGCGCGCCACCGCGTCGTCGAGCGATACCCCCGGAATGAACTCGGTTGCCAGCCACGGAACTTCCGCATCCGGATCCGCGTCCACCACCGCCGCGGTGAACGCCGCGTCCACCGCCCGCGCGGCACCGACCTCCTGCGCGAACCTGCGCCGGAACTCGCCCCCGGCGCCGTCCTCCAGCAGATGTGGGTGCACCACCTTCACCGCCACCGCCGCACCGTCCGGGCCGCCGCTCAGATACACCCGGCCCATGCCCCCGGACCCCAGGCGCCGCAGCACCCTGAACGGTCCCATCCGCAGCGGGTCCCCCGCTTGCAACGGCTCCACGCCGCAACCACCTTCCCGGCCGAACCCACGCCCCCGACGGCCGGGTTTGCTCCCCTGACACACCAACCTTCTCCCACCGGCCTCACCCGCCTCAAGCCGCAGCGCCCGCAGCCTCCACCCGCAGGCCGTGCGCCACCGGTGACCGGATCATCGGCACCGACTTCCGCCGCGCGCCCCGCGTACCCCGCGAGGAGGTCCCGCACCGCTGTACGGGGATGAGCCGGCGGCGGTGGAGGACTCGCGCCATCGACACCCGCTAGCGCCGGCCGGGCTGTTCGTCGTGCGGTCGGAGGCCGAGCAGCGATGCGGTGAGGGAACGGACCGAGCCCGCCAGGCGCTCGGCGCCGCCGTGGTCGGTGATGTGTCGGACCAGGGCGGCGTCGAACATGCCCAGCAGGGTGTGCGCGAGGAAGTCGACGTCCAGGTCCGGGTGCGACCGCGCGAGCAGCCCGGTGATGTGGTCGTGCCAGCGCAGGTAGGTCGGGCCCTGGAGCGCGTCGCGGAGGCGGTCGCGGCGCTCGCGGGGCGGCGGGTGACGGGCAAGGCCGTGCTGGATGTACTGGGTGTACGGGATGTTCCGGAGGTGCGGACTCGGCGCGACCGGAGCTGACGATCGCGCGACGGGGCGGACGGCGGCCCGGTCGCCGGTCCCGGTCCGGGTCCGGGGCTCAGTTCCGGTCCGGGGCTCAGTTCCGGGCCTGGTCCCGGTGTCGGAGCAGGTGGCCGACGAGTGCCTCGATCGTCTCCTTCGGGTGGGTCATCAGGCCGGCGTGGGCGGCGTCCGGGATTCGGACGAACTCGGCGGTCGGGAGCAGGGCGGCGGCGGCCCGGCCGCCGGCCGGCGGGAAGTAGAGGTCGTGTTCGAACGCGGCGACCAGGACCGGGGCGGTGATCTCGGCGAGGGCGGCCATCCGACCCGGGTCGTGGATCCAGCCCGACGACGCCGCCGATTGACCGCACTCGCCCTCGGCGGAGGTCCACATCGCGCCCTGTGTGCCCGCGAGTTCGACCCACGTGGCGACCTGTTCGGGGTCGTCGCGGAGCACCGTCGGCGAGAGCCCGGTCAGGACGGTCAGGAGCGATCCGGTGGCCGGCGGGATGTGGCCGGTCGCGGCGATCAGTTCGGCCTCGGTGGCCAGGACCGCGGTCAGGAGCGGGGTCGCCGGGCCCGCGCCGGCCAGGAGTACGGCCGTGTGCACCAGGTCGGGGCGGGTGCGGGCGAGCAGCTCGGTGGTGAAGCTGCCCAGCGAGTAGCCGACCACGGAGGCGCGGGTGACCCCGAGCGCGTCCAGCAGGCCGGCGAGGTCTCCGGTCAGTTCCGCGATGGTGTACGGCGCCGGTGGCGCGGCCGAGGGGGCGACGCCGCGGGCGGCGTACGCGATCACCTCGAAGCCCGCGTGCACGAGCGCGTCGCGCAGCCCGGACAGCTCCCACGCCACGATCGGCATCCCGGTGCCGCCCGCCAGGACCACGGTCGGTCCCTCGCCGACTCGTTGGTACGCGATCCGTACGCCGTCGACCACGACCGAGTCCACGTGAACCTCCTGTTGTGCGTGCGTCGGAGCGTGTCGGTGCGCCCCGACGCCAAGGCCGCCACCCTGCCGCAGTTCGGCGGCGTAAGCCACTGTCACCCACTCGGATGGGAACGCGAATTCCCTTACGCGGTCGGCGAAATCCGGCCGTGGCGATGATCGAATCGAGCCCGATTCTGTCTACAGTGGGCGAGACCGACGCACCATCTGCCACGGGGGCTGCCCATGATCGTCGAATACATCCGCTACACGATCGCCGAATCGTCGAGCGCGGAATTCGAGGCCGCCTACGTGCGCGCGGCCGAGTCGCTCGCGGCCGCGCCGGAGTGTGTGGACTACGAGCTGAGCCGGTGTACGGAGGAACCGTCCGCCTACATCCTGCGGATTCGCTGGAAGTCCGCCGAGGCGCACCTCGAGGGCTTCCGCAAGGGCCCGCACTTCGCCGCCTTCTTCGCCGCCATCCGGCCGTACGTGGCGTCGATCGAGGAGATGCGGCACTACGCCGTGACCGGCGTGGTCGGCCGCGGCGGTTCGACGCCGACGCTGTACGAGTGGGCCGGCGGCGCGCCCGCGTTCGAGCGGCTGTTCTCGACCTTCTACGAGCGCGTGCTCAAGGACGAGATCCTGGCCCCGGTGTTCGCGGGCATGGACTCGCACCACGCCGAGCACGTCGCGGTCTGGCTGGGTGAGGTCTTCGGCGGCCCGGCCGGCTACAGCACCGAGCTGGGCGGCCACAGCCACATGGCGTCCCGGCACCTGGGCCGCGGCATCACCGAGACGCAGCGCCGCCGGTGGGTGGCCCTGCTCCTGGAGACGGCCGACGACGTGGGCCTGCCGGCCGACCCGGAGTTCCGCGGCGTCCTGGCCTACTACCTCGAGTGGGGCACCCGGATGGCGATCATGTACTCCGGCCCCAACCCGCCGCCGCTGCCCCAGACGCCGATGCCGCGCTGGGACTGGGGCCAGACCCCGCCCTACACCGGCTGAAGACACGCCCCCACCGGGGACCGCGACCGCCCGTGAGCGAGACAAGCCGCAAGGCCGCTCACGGGCGTTGCCGCGTTCGGTGGGCATTGCGAGGTATGTGAGGAAGCGGTGGGAGATCGCCCGAGCTACGCGCGTCGCTTCGGCATCGATTCGGTTGACGTCCCTTCAAGGCACTCGCAAATGCGGCCGATCGGGCGAAGTTCTTGGCAAACCCAAAATCTGGGTAATGGGATCCACTCCCCTTGGCAAGGAATCCCACTACGGCCCAACCGCCCCTCGTCCCGCACATCGTTGACACGGCAGCATCTGCGGCGTCGATGTCACTCGTGACAACTCCGTCACATGGAGGAACCAACACGTGAAGAGAAATACTCTCGTCGCGTTCGCGGCCGCCACGACTCTGGTGGGCGGGCTACTGACCCTCGCCCCACCGGCCTTGGCGGACGACTCGCCGGAACCCCTGGCCGAGTCCTCGTCCACGCCCATCGCCTGGAAGAACTGCGGTAGTGCGAACTACCCCAAAATGGAATGCGGTTCGCTCCAGGTACCGATGGATCACAGCCGCCCCGGCGGCCGGCAGATCACCATCGCGGTGTCGCGGATTCCGCACACCGCCGAGAAGTCGCTCGGCCCGCTTCTGGTCAACCCCGGCGGTCCCGGCGCCCCCGGCCGCGGCCTCGCCGGCTACGTCGCCAAGAACCTGAGTCCCGAGGTGGCCGCGCAGTTCGACGTGATCGGCTTCGACCCCCGCGGCGCGGGTGCGAGCGAACCGCACCTGGACTGCGTCCCGGGCTTCAACAACCCGGTCCGCCCGGACACCGTCCCGGACAACTTCCGCGACGAGCTCACCAACATCAAGCGGGCGTCCGACTACGCCAAGGCGTGCGGTGAGAAGTACGGCGACTTCCTGAAGTACATGAACACCCCGGCCCACGCGGCGGACATGGACTCGATCCGGTCCGCCCTCGGAGCCAAGCAGATCAGCTACTTCGGCTACTCGTACGGCACCTACCTGGGCTCCGTCTACGCCAAGCTGTACCCGTCCAGGGTCAAGCGCCTGGTGCTGGACAGCATCGTCGACCCGAGCGCGGACAGCGTCTGGTACGGCGGCCAGCTCTCCCAGGACTACGCGTTCGACGCCAACCTGAAGGCCTTCTTCGGGTGGGTCGCCAAGTACGACGCGAACTACCACCTGGGCACCGACCCCGCCAAGGTCGAGGCCGCCTGGTACGCGATGCGCGAGAAGCTGAGCAAGAACCCGGCCGAGGGCGTCGTCGGCGGCGCCGAGGTCGAGGACGCGTTCGCGCAGGGCGGGTACAACGACTCCACCTGGGCCGAACTGGCCGAGGGCTTCTCGGGCTACGTCGTGAACAACGACACCGCTCCGCTGCGTACCGCGTACGAGGACCTCGCGGCGGCGAGCCCGGCCAACGACAACGTCAACAGCGGCTACCTGGCCACCCAGTGCCGCGACGCGAGCTGGCCCAAGGACTGGGCGACCTGGCACCGGGACGCCGAGAAGGTCTACAGCAAGGCGCCGTTCCTGGCGTGGAACAACGTGTGGTTCAACGCGGCGTGCGCGTTCTGGCCGACCTCGAGCCTGAAGCCCACGAACGTCGCGAACACCAAGCTGCCCAAGACGCTGCTGTTCCAGGCCACCAACGACGCCGCGACCCCGTACGAGGGTGGCGCCACCATGCATCGCCTGCTGCGCGACTCGGCCTTGGTGGTCGAGCAGGGCGGCCGGAACCACGGCATCTCGCTCAGCGGCAACAGCTGCCTGGACAACTACCTGAACGAGTACCTGGTCACCGGCAAGACCCCGAGCGGCGGAGGCCACGGCCGACCCGACGCGGTCTGCCAAAAGCTCCCCGACCCGGTCCCGACCGGCGCCGCGGCAACCCTGAAGGCCAACCCCGGAAAGGTCTCCAAGACCGCCATGTAACCGACTCCCACCACACGCCCCACGCGGGCCCGATCGCCCCGGCGACCGGGCCCGTCGGCGTCCGCGCCGCACGTCGAATCCACCTCTCCAGGCCACCGGTCCGATCCGGAGGCTGCCGGGACGTGCAGCCGACCGCAGCCCGCGGCCGGGTCCTCGACGGCGCGCCATTCACCGGCTTCGACGGCCGCGGTGCGTGGGGGTCGTGCGATCAGGACGCGTCGAGCCACTTGGTCAGGTAGGCCGGGGTGTCCTGGCCGGTGTCCGGGCGGGCCGGGCCGCGGGTGGTGGTGATCGGCACCACGCCCGCCCAGTGCGGGAGGTCGAGGTCGGCCGGGTCCTCGTCCAGGCCGTGGTCGCGGATCTTGGCGGCGACCCGATCGAGGTCGAGCCGGAAGACGGCGGTCTGCGCGTTCTCCTTCGGGTTCGGCTCGCGGCAGTCGTCGGCCCGGCCCGGGACGAGGTGGTCGATGATCACCCGGTAGGCGTGCAGCTGTTCGGCCGGGTCGGCGACGTAGGTCAGCGGGCCGTGCGCGATCACGCAGCGGTAGTCCATCGAGTGGTGCATCGCGGAGCGGGACAGCACGAGCGAGTCCACGTGGGTGACCGCCACCGCCGCCGGGAAACCCTCGGCCCCGCTCGCGCGCACCGCGAGGGCGAGCTGCGAGCCGCTGGAGGTGTGCATGTACAGGTGCTCGCCGTCGCGGCCGAACGCGAGCGGGATCAGCTGCGGCCGGTCGGCCAGCGTGAACGAGACGTGCGCCAGGAAGCCGGCGTCCAGGATCGAGTGCACCGCCTCGACGTCGTAGCGCATCCGGTCGCGGTGCCGGTTGGGGGTGGTGGCCTCGGCTGCGGCGTACTCGACCATGATGAAGATCCTTTGTACTAGTTCAAATCTCCTAATGAGGTAGTACAATAAGCCTCGGTCGGGGGATGGTGTCAACGGCATAACCTCGATCACCGGCACCCGCGGGCCACGCGGCACGCCCGCACAACCGCACATCCACGCATCCACGCATCCACGCATCCGGACACCCACACCTCCACCCGCACACACGCCCGCCCCGCCACCCGGCCGAACCGCACCGAGCGCGACACGCAGGAGACGCATGGCCCCCACCGGTCGCACCGCCGCCGACATCGCCGCATCCGTCGAGCGCGACCTCCACACCCACACGATCGCCCCCGGCGACGCGCTGCCACCCGTCCGCACCCTCGCGGCCGAACTCGGCGTCAACCCCAACACCGTCGCCGCCGCCTACCGCACGCTGCGCGACCGCGGCATCGTCGAGACGCACGGCCGGGCCGGCACCCGGATCCGCGCGCGCCCCCCGACCACCCGGCGCGACAGCCTGGGCCCGACCGTGCCGCCGGGCACCCGCGACCTGTCCGCCGGCGAGCCCGACCCCGCGCTGCTGCCCTCGCCGGCCTTCCCCGACCCGGCCGGATGGCGCCCGCTCTACCGGCACGACGCGCTGTACGAGCCGTTCGCCGAGGCCGGCCGGACCGTGCTGAACGCCGTCGGCGTCACCACCGAGCACCTGGCCGCGACCTCCGGCGCGCTCGACGGCCTGGAGCGCGCGCTCGCCGCGCACCTGCGCCCGGGCGACCTGATCGCGGTCGAGGACCCCGGCTGGGGCAACCTGCTCGACCTGCTCGCCGCGCTCAACCTGACCCCGCGCCCGGTACCCGTCGACGACCAGGGCCCCGACCCCGCCGCCACCGAGGAAGCGCTGCGGGCCGGCGCCCGCGCGTTCATCGTCACCGCACGCGCGCAGAACCCCACCGGCGCCGCCGTGTCCGCCCGCCGCGCCGCCGCGCTGCGCCCGATCCTGGCCGCGCACCCGCACGTGCTGCTCTTGGAGGACGATCACGGCAACGACATCGCCGGCGAGGACCTGTACACCCTGACCGGCGTGAGCACGCACTGGGCGCACATCCGCTCGGCCGCGAAGGCGTACGGCCCGGACCTGCGCTGCGCGATCGTGTCCGGCGACGCCGTGACGATCGAACGGATCGCCGGCCGGCAGCGCCTGGGCCCCGGCTGGGTCAGCCACGCCCTCCAGCACGCCGTGGCACACGCCTGGGCCACCCCCGAGGTCGCCCACGCCACCGAGGTCGCGCGTGAGACGTACCGCCTGCGCCGCACCCGCCTGATCGACGCGCTCCGCGCGCGCGGCGTGGCCGCGACCGGCCGGACCGGCATCAACGTCTGGGTCGAGGTCCCCGACGAGACCGCCGCCGTGGCGACGCTGCTCGCCCGCGGCTGGGCCGTCGCCCCCGGCTCGCGCTACCGGATCACCTCCGCGCCCGGCCTCCGGATCACGGTGGCCACGCTCACCGCGACCGAGACCGAACACCTGGCCGACGCGGTCGCGGCGGCGCTACGGATCGGCCCGCGCGGCCAGTCGCGCTGAATGTCCGCATTCATTGGGTGGGGCAAACCGAACCGCAGGGTCGGGGGGTGTCACCCTCGCGACCGGTCCCCCCGTGCGAGGAGCATGGGAACCCTCCACTTTTACGCTCCGAGGATGTCTCCATGAACACGTTCCTGAAGGCCCCGTTCACACGTCGAACGTGGGCCGAGGCCGGCTACACGGTCGCCGCGTTGCCCCTCGCGGTGGTGGGTTTCATGGTGACCATCGCGCTCGCCGCGACCGGCGCCTTCCTGACCGTCACGCTCGTCGGCCTGCCGATCATCGGTGCCGTGGTCGTGGGCTCCCGGTCGTGGGGCGGCCTGCACAAGGGCCTGGCGCGCAAGATGCTCGGGGTCGAGGTCGCGCCGCTGCGCGAGTTCCGGCCCAAGCGCGGCCCGCTCGGACTGCTGAGTTCCTCGCTCGGCAACGCCGAAGGATGGCGGGCGATCGCGTACACCGTGCTCAAGTTCCCGCTCGCGATGGTGATGTTCTTGGTCACGTTCTCGTTCTGGTTCTACGGCCTGGCGGCACTGGCGTACCCGCTGCTCCTGGTGGTGTTCGACCCGAGCAACACGGACGACAAGGGCGTCGAGCACCGCTCGCTGATCCAGTTCGGCGACTGGTACGTCGACACCTGGCAGCGTGGGTTCGCGGTCAGTGCCGTCGGCCTCGTGCTGTTGCTGGTCGCGCCGTGGTTCGTGCGCGGGGTGGTCGCGCTCGACCGACTCCTGATCCCCGCGCTGCTCGGCCCGACCAAGACCTCGCAGCGGGTCGCCGACCTGGAGGAGACCCGCGCGCTCGCCGTCGACGACTCCGCCGCCACGCTGCGCCGGATCGAACGCGACCTGCACGACGGCGCGCAGGCCCGGCTGGTCGCGCTCGCGATGAACCTGAGCATGGCCAAGGAGAAGCTCGACGACGAGGACACCCAGCGCCCGATGGACGTCGACCGGGCGCGCACGCTCGTCGACAGCGCCCTCGGCAACGCCCGCGAGGCCATCGTCGAACTGCGCGACCTCGCCCGCGGCATCCACCCGCCGGTCCTGGACCAGGGCCTGGACGCCGCGCTCGCGACCCTCGCGGCGTGCAGCGCCGTACCGGTCGAGGTGCGCACCGACATCACGGTCCGCCCGCCCGCCACGATCGAGACGATCGCCTACTTCTGCGCCGCCGAACTGCTCACCAACGTCGCGCACCACTCCGGCGCGAGCATCGCCACGGTGACCGTCGTGGTCCGGGACGGGCTGCTGCGGCTGACCGTCGCCGACGACGGGCGCGGCGGCGCGCACGCCGGCCGCGGCAGCGGCCTCACCGGCCTGGTCGAGCGGGTGCGCACGGTGGACGGCGTGCTGCGGATCGTCAGCCCACTGGGCGGACCGACCGAGGTGACGGTGGAGTTGCCCACGGGGGGATGATCGGGTGCCCGGGCCATGGGACGATCATGCGCATGCGTATCGTCATTGCCGAGGACGCCGCGATCCTGCGGGACGGCCTGGTCCAACTGCTCCTCGACCGCGACCACGAGGTCGCGGCGGCCGTCGCCGACGCCGACGCACTGCGGGTGGCGGTGGCCGAGCACAAGCCCGACGTGTGCGTGGTCGACATCCGGATGCCGCCCACGCACACCGACGAGGGCCTGCGGGCGGCGATCGACATCCGCCGGCAACACCCCGGCATCGGCGTCCTGGTCTTCTCGCAGTACATCGAGACCCGGTACGCCGCCCAACTGCTCGGCGGCAATGCGGCCGGCGTCGGCTACCTGCTCAAGGAACGCGTCGTGGACACGCGGGACTTCACCGACGCGCTGGAGCGGGTCGCGGCCGGCGGCACCGCGCTCGACCCCGAGGTGGTCACCCAGCTGTTCGGCGCCGGCCTGCGCAGCGGCGGCCTGAGCACCCTCACCCCGCGCGAGCACGAGGTGCTCGGCCTGATGGCCGAGGGCCGGACCAACGCGGCGATCGCCAAGAAGCTCGTGGTCACCGAGCGCGCGGTGGAGAAGCACGTCGGCAACATCTTCACCAAGCTCGACCTGCCACCCTCGGACACCGACCACCGCCGAGTGATGGCGGTGCTGCGCTACCTCCAGCTCTGACCGGCGACCGAGCGGTCGCGGGGTCGACGGACCGCCGGGTCGAACCGACCGAGGACCCCATGGCCGTCCGCATGCCGGTGTGGGATGCCCGGATCGCCCCCTCCGTGATCCGCGCACCCCACACCGGCGTTCGCGGACCCCCGCGGACTCAGGGCACCGCGTCCGGCACCATCGCGTCCGCCTCCGCGCGTTCGACCGCCCCTTGCGCGCCGGCCACCATCGACGCGAACTCGACCGGCACCGCCGCCGCGGGCGTCGTGGTTCCCACCTCGGGCCGGCCCGCGTCGCCACCACCACCGCACGCCGTGAGCACGACGATCGCGAGCAGCACCGCCGACAGGACACACACCGCCGCCCCCGGCAGCGCGTATCCCCGGCTCACGTCGTCGTGCCCACCGGGCGTGCGGCGCACCACGCCTTGACCAACGCCAGGTCCGCCTTGCGCTGCCGCAGCTCCGGTGCCAGGTGCCGGCGAGTGGCCAGCACCCCTTCGAGATACGCCGCCACTTGCGGATGGCCGTTCCCCTCGGCCACCGTGGCGCGCTCTCGAATCCGCGCGATCGATCCCTTGACGCTCGCGTCGCCGTCGAGCCGGGCCAGTGCCCGGTCGATCCGCGCTTCGAGCTGCGGGAGCCGACCGCAGAGGGCGGGCGCCCGGTGGCCGCCGCCACCGGGCGTTCCCGCATACGCCGGGGGCGCCGAGAGCAGCGCCCCGAAGGTCACAAAGGCGGCGAGGACCGCGCCCCGCCGAACGGTGAGAGCTCGCATCATGGGCCTCCCGCACGCCGGGCCCGCCCCACCCCGGGCGGGCACGGCGTGCCTCGACACTAGATGCCTTCCTTGTGGGATTCCTGTGAGTGGGAATCCCGCGCGAGGGTCACCGGCGAGCGGGGTTCGGGTACGTGCGGCTCCGGCGGCCGCACCGCCAACCACTCCCGCCCTCGCGCGGCGCCCGGATCGGCCCGCAGCGGCAGGACCACCTCGACCCGCGTCCCGCGCCCCGACGGCGGCACCCCCACCGTGACCCGGCCGCCGTGCAACGCCACCTGCTGCGCCACCAGCGTCAACCCGAGCCCCGCGCCGGGGCTGTCCGGGCCGCGCCGGAACCGCTCGAACACCACCTCGCGCAGCTCCGGCGCGATCCCCGGCCCGTCGTCGTCCACGCACACCACGCCGCAATCCATCCCCGGCAGGACCTTGACCAGCACCCGACCGGCCCCGTGCACCAGCGCGTTCGCGACCAGGTTGTCCACCAGCAACCGCAGCCCCGCCGCGAGCCCGTACACCACCACCTCGTGCGGCGCCTCCACCCGCACGTCGGCCCCGGGCCGCCCGGCCGGCCCGGCCCGCCCCGCCGCGTGCGCCACCTCACCCAACTCGACCGGCCCGAACGCGGCCGCGTCCACCAGATCGCCCTGCGCGAGCGCACGCAACGCGCTCAGCACCGCCAACACGCGCTCATGGCCCACCCGCAGATCCGCGATCACGTCCACCCGCTCGGCCTCGGCCAGGTCCGGATACGTCGCGAGCACGTCCAGGTCGGTGCGCATCCCCGTGAGCGGGCCGCGCAGTTCGTGCTCGACGGTCGCCGCGAACGAGCGCGCCGTCTCCAGCGCCTCGCGCGTGCGCGCGGTCTGCGCCACGTAGCGCCCCAGCACGTCGTCGAGCGTGCGCCCGAGTTCGTCCACCTCGACCACGCCCGAGGGCACGAACACCGCGTCCTCCGTGCCGTCGTCCGGATCCAGCCGCGCCGCGCGCCGTCGCAGCGCCCGCAGCGAACGGGTCGCGGCGGCCCCGGCGGCCAGCCCCGCCAGCCCGGACAGCGGCACCGCGAACGCCGTCACGACGTACACGCGCCGACGCAACAGCGCGGCCTGCGCCTCCGGTTCGCCCGAGGACAGGAACACGTACAGCAGCCCGCCCGGCACCGGCCGGGTCACCATGCGCCACGAACGCCCGCCCGCGCGCACCGTCACCGGGCCCGGCGCCATCGGGCAGCGCGGTGCCGTCCGGCGGCTGCGGCCCGACCACCAGCGGCCCGGTGGGGGTGTCCACCCGCACGCCCACGTCCAGCGCGAGGCCGAGCATCCGGTACTGCCGGGTCCGCGCCGCCTGTTGCCGCTCGTCGAGGTCGGCCCGGGCCAGTGCCCGCGCGGGCGGCGCCAGCCGGTTGGCCCGCTGCTGGAGCTGCTGGTCCTGGCGTTGTGTCAGGTCGTGCCGGGCCCAGCGCACCACGAGCGTGCCCGCGCCGAGCACCAGCAGCGGCACCAGGACCGCGACCGAGATCGCGACCCGCGTGGACAGCTTCACCGGGGACCGCCCATCGAGCGCAGCACGAAGCCCACGCCGCGCACGGTGTGCAGCACGCGCGGGCGACCGTCCGCCTCCAGCTTGCGGCGCAGATAACTGACGAAGGTGTCGACCACGTCGGTGCGGACCTCGAAGTCGTAGCCCCAGACCCGGTCCAGGAGCTGATCCCGGGTCAGCACCAGACCCGGGTTGCGGGCGAAGACCTCGAGCAGCGCGAACTCGCGGCGGGTCAACTCCAGGGCGGCCCCGGCACAGGTCGCCACGTGCGCGGCGGCGTCCACGGTGACCGGGCCGACCCGAAGCGCCGGTTCGCCGGGGCGTACCTCGGGACGTCGGCGCAGTAACGCGCGCAGCCGCAGGTCGAGTTCGCGCAGATCGAACGGCTTGACGAGGTAGTCGTCCGCACCGCTTTCGAGGCCGGCGATCCGGTCGGCCGTCTCGTTTCGTGCGGACAGCATCAGCACGGGCGTCTGCCCGCCACCCGCGCGCAGCGCCGCGCACACCTCGATGCCGCTGATGCCGGGCATCGCGACGTCGAGCACCACGACCTGCGGGGTGGGCGCGGCCGCGTCGACCGCTATCAGTTCGAGCGCGCGGGCGCCGTCGGCGGCGAGGGTCACGTCGTACCCGGCGAGCCGCAGACCGCGCTCCAGCGCGCGCCGGATGGAGGGATCGTCGTCCACGACCAATACGCGGGGCGGAGCATCGGTCACAGGCTCGCGGCCTCCTCTTCCGGCACCGCCGGGCGCGGTACACGCAACTCCTTGATCTCGAGGACGAGCAGCGTGATCGCGATGGCGAACACGCCGTCGCTGAACGCCTCGACGCGATTCGTATCGCCCATGTCAGTCGTGCGGCCCAATGTCGCCCCCCGAATGCGTGCCGTAGTCGCCGTGGCACAACCTATGGCGGGAACCCGTCTCCTGTAAGGCGAATGACGCCGGGTCAGGACTGGTTGTCCCCGGGCGGGGGAGGACGACGCGCGGAGGCGATGTCGCGGACGGAATCGAGGGTGCGGCGGGGCGCGGATCCGGGCTCGGGCTCGGGTTCTTGTCCGGTTTCCGGTTCGGGTTCTTGTTCGGGTTCTTGTTCGGGTTCGCCGACCGGGGCCGGCGCACCGTCGGGACCGTCGGGTTCGGGCGCACCGTCGGGACCGTCGGGACCGTCGGGTTCGGGTTCGGGCACGGGGGTCGGTTTCGCGTCCGTTCCGTGCGCGGACAGCCACCGGAACCAGTTCGCCCGGTTGATCGGCACCTGCGGATTGCGCAGCAGCCACAGCACGTGCCCCGCCTGGTCCCGGGCCCACGGCGCGCCCGTCGCCCGGATCTTCTCCAGCCGCGCGCGCAGGTCCTCGCCGTCCACGGCGCGGGCGATCCGCGAGTACTCGCGGTCCTTGCACCGGTGCCGGCGGTTGACCACGAGCTCCACCAGGTCCGTCAGCCGCGCCCGGGTCGCGTCGTCGTGGCCGGGCACGGCCAGCCGGCGGATCAGCCGCTGCTTGGTGCTCCACACCTTGGCGTGCCGGGTCCACTCGACCGGGTAGTGGGCCTCCCACTCCAGGTACGTGAGCGCGTACGGCAGTCCCGGCCACGAGGGCACGTCCTCGGGCGCGAGGGGTTCGGTCAGCAGCACCGCCGCGGGCGTCTTCGCCCACGCGGTCCGGAAGCGCTCCCACGCGTCCTCCTCGGCCGACACCGAGCGCGGCATCCGCACCACGATCATGTCGTACGCGGCCCGGGTCTCGCGGGTCTCCCGGGCCAGGCCCAGGTAGCGGTCGAGCGCGCGCCGATGGGCGACCTCGTCGTCCGACACGAGCGCGCGCATCCAGCCCAGCCGGGTGTCCCAGTCCTCGATCGCGCCTGGTTCCGTCACGCCGACGATCTACCCAGCCGGCCGCGGAAGAACTCCGTCATCGGGTCGCCGCCTGTTCGAACCCATCGCCGCGGACCGTGAGGCGTCCGCCGCGCGGGGTTTCCGGGCACCCGGGGCGCGGCGCGCGTGCACCGACCGCGCCGACTCCGTGCGTGACCCCGACGGCGGGGTGCGGGCCCGATGCCGCCGGGAGGTCCGGGGCGTACCGCCGCGCGCGCGGCGTGCCGCCGGCGCAGTGGCACTCGATGTCATGGCGCATGCGCTCCCCTCTCATCGCGCGGTGCGAGACGTGCGTGACCCGGTGTGCTGCCCACACTACGAGCGGATCCGCTGTCGCGGCGGATGCCGGGCCGAGGGTCGCGCGAGGGGCGCGGGAGCGGGCCGAACCGAACCCGGGTGCGCCCCGGGCCGCCGGCTCGTCCGGCGGTCGAGGAGGACCGTCCCCACGGCGGTCGAGGACGGCCCCGCGGTGGGCGGTATCGCGCTACGCGCCGCCGACCGCGAGCTGCGGCGCCCGCGCGATGCGGCCAGCCAACGCGAGCACCGGGGCCTCGTGCTGGGTCGACCGCGGGGGGAGGGCCGCGACCCCGGTGCGGTTGGGCCCCGCCATGGCGAGCTCGGCCCGGATGCGGACCTCCATCAGCGCGCCGGCCGGCGCCGAGAGCGCCGTCGCCAGGAGCTCGCAGGCCGCGTCGACGCGACCCTCGGCCCGTTCCACCACTGCAAGCGCGTAGAGCGCGTACGCGCCGACCGGGGTCAGCCCCTTGGTGCCGGTCAGCCGCAGCGCCTGCCACGCACCGTCCCGGGCCTCGGCGATCCGGCCCTGGGTGGTCGCCGCCATCGACAGCGCGGCCAGGAACCACGCGGCCAACGTGCCCTGCCCGGTCGAGCGGGCCAGCCGCAGCCCCTCGGCCGCGTGCGTCTCGGCCTCGACGGCCCGGCCCGACAGCGCGCCCGCGACCGCGAGCGGCATCAGCGCCGCGGCCAGCGCACCGCGGGCCCCGTGCGTACGCAGCACCGCGGCCTCGTCGAGCAGGACGTCGTAGGCGGCCTGGTCGGTCGCCGCCGCGTGCACCGCGAGCGGGGTGACCTCCCACAGCGCGATGCCCAGGCCGTACAGCCGGGCCCGGGTGGTCGGCGCCACCAACGCGGGGAGACGCCGTCGGCGCCGAGCGCGGCCACGACCGTGCGCAGCGGGTCGTCGTCGGCCAGCGGCAGCGCCGAGAGCGCCGTGCGCGCCTGCGACGTGCGGGCCCGGTCGCCCGCCTCCCACGCGGCGCCGGTCGCGGCGAGCAGGAGCGCGGCGCGCCCGTGCGCGGCGTCCAGGAGCAGCGCGCCCGCCTCGGAGCGGTGTCCCTCCGCGTGCCGCAGCGCGGCGCGCAGCCGGATCGCGGTGCCGGACGAGCCGGCCGAGCTGCCGTCGTCCGCGGCGCCGTCGACGTCGGTCGCGTCGGCGGTGTCCAACAGGGTGCGGGCCCGGACCGGGAAGCCGGCCTCCCATGCGGCGTAGGCCGCGGCGACGTAGCGGCGGCGCGCGACCGGGTGGTCCGCGGTGAGTCGGGCGGCCTGCTCCCAGGTCGCGGCGGCGGCGCCCGCGCCGAGCTCGCGGCGGGTGCGGCCGGCGCGGCCTCCAGGGCCGCGGCGAGTTCGGCGTCGGGCCCGGTCGCGAGGGCGGCCAAGTGCCACGGCCGCCGGTAGGCGAGGGCACCGCTCGCGGCGTAGACCAGTGCCCCGTGCAGGGATCGGCGCTCCGTGGCGCTCAGCGACCGGCGGACCTCCTCGCGCGCGGACGCGTTGCGGAACCGCACGCGGTGTTCGGCCGCGTCGACCAGACCGGCCCGCAGCACAGCGAGCCGGGCCGAGCGCCCGATCCCGATTCGTCGCCCGGCGACGGCCAACTGGTCCAGGTCGGCGGCCGGTTCGAGCGCCGCCAGGGCGAGCAGTCGCCGAGCGTCCTCGGGCAGCGTGGCGAACGCCACGTCGCCGCCCGCGACACCGGTTCCGACGGCCGACCGGCGCGGGGCCCGGGTCTCCTCGACCGGCCGGTCCTCGACGGCGGCGGCGTCCGCACCGCGCGTAGCCCGGTCCAGGGCGGCGTCCGGCGGCGCGCACGCGGCGGGTTCGGCGCCCGCCGCCGCCTGTGCCGCGGGGCTCTGCGGCCGCGCGTCCTCGCTCGGTCCGCCGCCCCGGAAGACGTCGGTACCCGCGGCCCGGCCCGCCGCGTCGTGGTCCGCCGGCGTACCCGCCTCGAACCCGCCGTCGGCGACGGCCGCTTCGCCGGTGGCCGCGAGTTCCCCGCCGCCCGCGGACTCGGTCGTCCGAGCGCCCTGCGTGGGGGTGCGCGCGGCGTCGTCCGCAGCCGCGCTCGTCGTGTCGTCCGCGTCCCGGGCGGCCTCCGCCGCCGCCCGGGACGTCGGATCCGCCTGGGGCGTCGTCGTGTTCGCGCGCGTGTCGGCCCGTTCCCGGGTGGCCCGCAGGACCGCGATCGGCAGCCCCTCGGCACGGCCCGCGAGGCAGCCGATCACCGCCGCCGAGGCCGCGTCGAGCCAGTGCGCGTCGTCCACGAGCACGAGCACCGGCTGCTCGCGCGCGGCGATCGTCACCAGCGCGCACGCCGCCGCGGCCACCACGTCGCGGTCGGCGGCACCCGGTGCCAGGCCGAGCGCGATGCGCAGCGCCTGGGCCCGGGTGTAGGGCAGTCGGCCGATCCTCGGGTGCAGCGTCGCCAGCAGTTGGCGCAACGCCGTGTAGGGCAGGGCCCCGCCCCCGCGCGGGCCGGCCGTCCGCAGGACGGTCATCCCCTTGGCCTCCCACAGCGCCTCGGCCAGGAGCGTCGTCTTGCCCGCGCCCGCGGCCCCGCGCAGGACGACGGCTCCGCCGTCGCCGGCGCGCGTCCGTTGCAGCAGTGCCGTGACGGCGGCCAGTTCGTCGTTCCCTCCGTGCAGCACGGAAACTCTCCTCGCATGTCGCTCACACCCCCGTGGTGTGGCCGGCCCTGCCGGAATCGGTTGGGCCGCCGCACTATGAGCGTGAGCCTGCCCGTTCCCGGTCAACACATGTTCAACATTCACTCAACGTGTGAAGTCGGGACCAACAAATTACGGACACAAGACACCGACACCGCGCGAGAATCACGCCCTGCTCCCCGTGTTTCCCGAGCTCTTTGTCAATCCTTGTACTCCGGCTCCCTCTTGTCCTTGCGGGCCCGAATGGCCTCCTCGAAGTTCTGCGTCGTCATGCGTACGTACAACTGGGCGTGTCCCTCGTGGTCCATGTGGGAGTGCATGCTGCCGGCCTCCAGGCCGGACCACAGCAACCGTTTGGTCACTTCCACTCCCACTCGACTGAACCCCACGATTCGCTCGGCGAGTTCGTACGCGTCGTCGAGCAACTTGTCGCCCGGGACCACGCGCGACACCAGTCCGATTCGCTCGGCCTCGGTCGCGTCGACGTCCCGTCCGGACAACATGATCTCGAATGCCCGAGACGACCCGATCGCCCGGGGGAGCAAATAGCTGATTCCGAGCTCGCTGGCGGTCAGTCCGTTGTTGATGCCGGCCGCGCGGAAGTACGCGGTGTCGGAGGCGATGCGGATGTCGGTGGCGGTCGCGAGACAGAACCCGCCGCCGATCGCGGGGCCGTTGATCGCTCCGATGACCGGCTGGTGCATTCGGCGCAGACCCAGGATCACATCGTCCAGGATCTCCATCGAACGGCGGGCGATACTGGTGCGGGTCAGTCCCTGGATGCCGGGGATTCGTCCGGAGTTCTCCAGATCCGCCCCGGAGCAGAATCCCCTCCCGGCGCCGGTCAATATGACGACACGCGTATCGTTGTCCGCGCTCACCGCCTCCAGGGCCTCGCGGAAGGGGACCATGACGTCGAAGGCCATGGCGTTCATTCGGTCGGGCCGATTGAGGGTGATGAGCGTGACGTGGGGGCGGGGCTTGTCGACGAGTACGAAGGACATGGGGGCGTCATCCTCGGCATGATTGAGGGGCGAAGGACTTCGGATCGCACGGCGTCGGACCGCACGGCCGGGGAACCGGCGACCGAGCGTCCGACCCCGTTGGATCGGATCGCGACGGAGCGCACGGCCGCGCATCGGGCGACCGGCCACGACTGTGCCGCCGAGGATCGCTCGGCAAGGCGTCGGTGGTTCGGGACACGCAAGCCATTGTTGACCAAGTCAACGAAACCGCTCAAGGTCGATCCGCGCCTGTTCGACGCCTTCGCGGGCGACTACGACCGGTATGCGGGACTCTGCGACCCGCTCGGCGACTGGCTCGCCGAGCTGGAGCTGACCGGCGGTCGGGCCCTGGACGCCGGCTGCGGCTCCGGCCGGCACGCGCTCGCGCTGGCCGCGTCCTACGCGGAGGTGGTGGCCGCGGACGTGAGCGCGCCGCTGATCGAGGTCGCGCGGGTGCGCCGGCCGCACGAGCGCATACGGTACGAGATCGCCTCGCTCACCGACGTCCGCGACGACGAGGGTTTCGACCTGGTCCTGAGCATGGGCACGCTGCACCACCTGCCGGACCTGGCCGCCGCGCTGGCCCACCTCAAGTCGCTGGTGCGGCCCGGCGGCGAGATCGTCCTGGTCGACAACGTCGTGACAGTGCCGGGCGCGACCCGCCGGCAATACTTCGCGAGCGCGGCCCGCGAACTGGCCCGGGACGTGCGCCGGCTGCCGATCCGCGACGCGTGGTGGCTGTACCGCTTCCGCACCGGCAGCGCCTGGCTCGACCACCTGATGTCGGATCGCTACCTGACGCCCGCCGAGTATCGCGATCGCTACGCCGCGGTCTTCCCGGAGGCCGACTTCGTCGACCTCCCCTTCGCCATCGCGATGCGCTGGCGCCGGCAGGCGGCCTGACCGGCGGCGGAGCGGGTGCGCCGGGACTGCGCCGCGCGGCCGCGCGCGGCCCGCGCGCGGCGTCGGCCCCCTGACGGCGGGTCAGCCCGCCCGCACGCCCGTGACGTCCCACAGGTGGTGGACCGGGTCGTGGATGAAGTACCGCGCGAACGACTCGACGGTGAACACGGTGCCGTCGCTGCGGTTGCCCGTGCGGGTCCACTGGTCGTCGGCCACCGCCGCGAACCGGTCGGCGAGCACGGCACTCGCCTCGGCGAGTTCGGCCGCGACCGTCGCCGGGTCCTGCTCGGCGTAGCGCGACTCGACCGCCGTCGCGTCCTGGTCCCAGTTGGCGAAGTCCGGCGCGTCCTGCTCCAGCATCAGCCGCAGGCGCTCGTCGAACAGGCGGAACACGTCGCGGACGTGGCACGCGTATTCGACCGGGGACCACGTGTCGGGGTTCGGGCGGGTGCGCAACTCGTCGCCGCCGCCGACGAGGAGTTCGTGCCACGCGGCGGCGTTCGCGCGGGTCAGGGCGGCGACCCGGGCGGTGGGGACGGCCGGGGTGTCCAGGCCGCAGTCGGGACAGGCGGTCTCCAGGACCCATGTCCAGCTCTTGGTCTCGGGTGTGATCATGCGCCGAGAATGGCCCAGCCGGCGCCGAACCAACAAGGCATTTCTGCTCACACTCGGGCGCAACCGGGGATCTGCGCCGATACGCGCCGCGGGCGGCACCCGCGCCGGCGCGGACGTCGACGACTATCGGCCGCTTCGGCGGGCGCGAGTGGCCGATTTCTCCGCCTTCTTGTTCCTCTCCTTCTCGGTGGGCAATAGCGCTTCGCCCAGGATCCACACGAGCAAGCCGAAAATGATCAGGACGAAGCCCGCCGCCAACTCGTGGCCGTCCAGAAATGCCTGGCGGGTCACGAGCGTCCAGGCCCGGAACCAACCGAAGAAGTGGTGGATCACACCACCGACGCCCGAGAGGACGACGAACAATCCGAAAATGTCGAGGATCTTGCGCATATCCCCGAACCTAGTGACGGCCTTCGGTCGGCGACACGGCCGAGCGGCCACACTTGCTCGACCAAAGTCGAGTCCTGCCCCGGGTCGGCCGCTACCTTCGTCGCACCCGCCGACCGCGCCGCCACCGCCGCGCCCACGAAGAGCGGGCCCCCGCGAGGACACCGCGGGGACCCGTCACGCAAGCGGTCGGTGAGATGGGCCGCCTCGCGGCGAAAGGCACACTGTGGCTCCAGCCGGACGGTAGTCCACAGCGGCTATGGGTGGGCCCGGGGGCACCGATCTCACCGACCGCCGGATACAACCCACGCCCCCGGCCGATCATTCCCGCCCCTTGGAACTCCGCCGGAACTCCGCCGGAACTCCGCCGGAACTCCGCCGGAACTGCGCCCGAACTCCGTCGGGACTCGGTCGGGACTCGGTCGGAACTCCGCCGAAACTCAGTCGAAATCGCGCCGATATGCCGCCGATACGTCCATGATTCGCCGGTGTTGCACCCCCGTCACGGCCCCGATTTCTCCCCGATTCGCCACACTGCCTGTCCGGCCCGGCCGCCGCCCCTACGATCGAGTCATGTTCGTGATCACGCTGACCTACGCCGTCCCCGTCGAGGAGATCGACGCGCTGATGGCCGACCACCTCGAGTGGCTCGACCGGCACTACGCGGCCGGCACCCTGCTCGCCTCCGGCCGCCGCGTCCCCCGCACCGGCGGGGTGATCCTCGCGCGGGCGGCCGACCGCGCCGCGCTGGACGCGGTGCTCGCCGAGGATCCGTTCGCGCGCGCCGGTGCAGCCGCGTACGACGTGGTCGAATTCGCGCCCACCAGGACGGCTCCGGGGCTCGAAGGACTGCTCCCGATGGCCTGATGCGCCGTCAATAGCCGTTCATTTCCAGCACATTTGATGGCGATAACTCACCAATTCAGACAACAAACGAGTACAGGCTTCCGCATTCACGCCTTCGAGTGATTTCGTGTTGGGAACACACCCGGTGGGGCGATGGGGGTTGCGCACGCGCCGGGGCGTGAATTCCGCGCCGGGTGTCCCAACTGCTTCACCCCATTCCGCACTCGGCGCCATACCCGAATACAACGGCACATGCTTGCGACAGGACGTGTGGGGGAGGCGCTGACCGATGCGCGTGCGAGATACCCGGATGCCGCGGTGGCCTGCGGAGATGTTTGTGCCCGAGCTGCCCGAGGCCACCGCGCGGCTCCGCGGGCGAGTCGCCGATTCCGTGCGTCCGGACGGCGCCGTCCGGGGGCCCTGTCGGAGCCGAGTGCTCGAATCGGCACTGCTCCTGCGCCTTTTGGAACGTGCCGGTATCGAGTCCGATCACCACCGCCGTGTCGCGGTGTTCCTTTCCGGTCGCCTAGACAGCGCCGAACCGCTCGACCGGTTGCTTGCGACGATCGCGTTACGCCCCTGGGACGACGCCCTCGAGCACGGCGCGGGCGACCTGCTGGACCGCTTCCTCGAACGCGCGCCGGCCTTCCTCAACGTCCGGAAACGGGTCATGTTGGAGACCGTCCTCACCCTGCTCGGCCCGCCCCGTCGCGCCTACCGAGCGTTCGATCCGGACGCGTTCGACACCGGCAATCTGCACCCGTGGGCCCATGTGCAGACGGTCGCGCTCAAGGTCGCCCTCGCCGACCTCACCGGCCACGCGGACGCGGTCACCCCCGCCGAACTCCGCCTGCTCGTGGACACCCAGCAGGCGCCGGGCGTGTGGGAGGGCAACCTGCTCGTCCACCTGCTCGTGCTGCACGCGCTCGCCGACCGGCCGCACCTGGACGGCCTGATCGTGCGGGGGGTCGCCAAGGCCCTGGCCCACCAACGCGCCGACGGCGGGCTGCCGTTCGTGACCGACACCGACACCTGGTGCGCCGTCACCGCGGGCGTCGCGCTCGACGCGGCGGGCGCCCCGTTCGAGGTCCGCCGACGGATCGCCGACCACCTCGCGGCGCGCCAACGGGTGGACGGCGGCTGGTCGTACACCGACGCCGCCGCGCTCGCCGACGTCGACGACACGTCCGTGGCGATCGAGTTCCTGCACGCCACCGACCCCATCCGCTACCGCCGGTCGATCGACTTCGGCTTACGCGCGCTATGGGGGTACCAGGGTCCCGACGGCGGATTTCCCACCTACATCGCGGGCGCCCCCTCGGAGGCGTGCATGACCGCGGCCGCCGTCAACGCGCTCAGTGTCCGCACCACCCGGCACGTCGAACGGATCACCGCCGCCCGCCGGTTCCTGGCCGGCGCACAGCACCCCGACGGCACGTTCGAGCCGGACTGGAGCCGCAGCCGCTACCACGCGATCTTCCGCGCGCTGCTGGCCACCGACGCGTGGGGACCGGACGCCTACCGGGCCACCGTCAAGCGCGCGCTCGCCGCGGTCCGCGAGGGTCAGAACGCCGACGGCGGCTGGGGCCAACAGCCCGGCGACCCCAGCGACGCGATCAGCACCGCGTACGCGCTGATCGCGCTGTGCCGGCAGAGCGACCCGCGTCCCCTCGTCCGCGGCGTCGAGCACCTGCTCCGGGCGCAACGCCCGGACGGCGGCATCGAGTCGGTACCGGACATGCTCGGCACCAGACCCTTCCTGTACGTGATCCCATGCCTGGCCGACCACTTCACCCTGCTCGCCCTCGGTCACCTGGCCAACCGCCTGACCGGCCGCTCGCACGACCCGGGCGCACCGCGCGGTCCGGGCGTGCGGCAGGCGCAGCCCTCGGCCCTGAGGACCTCCACACCCGGCCCCCGGACCCCCGGCACCGGCCGAACCGCACCGACGCAGACCGGCGAAAGGAGCCCGGCGTGAGCACACCGACCGTCGTCGACCTCCCGATCAGCTTCCACCTGCCGAAGCTCGCGAATCTGCTGCCGATGGAGTTCCATCCCGAGACGGACCGCCTGATGCGCGAATCCCGCTGGTGGGCACACCGCCACCTCGGTTTCGCCTACGCCGGCGACGCGGCTCGAATAGACAAGAACGTCGACGGCACCCTCCTGGTTTCGCTGTCCGTCCCGCACGCCGACTACGAACTCGCGCTGACCACCGCGAAGGTGATGAACTACCTGATCGGCATCGAGAACAGCCTCGTCGACAAGGCGGGCCTGGGCGGCAGTTCGTTCGCGACCCGCAACGTCTTCGGCCGGTTCATGTCCGACCTGCTCGGTTGGGGCGACGGCTCGACGCCGCTGCGCGAGGACTTCGGTTGGCTGCGCGACCGGATGCCGCCGGCCCGCTGGATTCGGTTCGTGTCGTACATGGAGGACTTCGCGCACGGCTTCACCACCGAGCTGGAGAGCTGGCGCGACGCCGGGATATCCGACTACGAGACGTACATGGACGATCGCCGGCACAGTCTGGGCGTGCGCTGGTTGTTCGGATTCGCCGAGGAGGGCGTCCCCGGCGTGGCCCTGTCCCAGGAGGCGTTCCGCACCGCCGACATGGTCGCCATCCACGACACCGCGATAGACGGGTACACGCTCATCAACGACCTGGTCTCCTACCGCAAGGAGCTGGTCATGGACGATCGGGTCAACCTCGTCTACTACCTCGGCGAGGCCGAGGGCCTGGACCTCGAGGGCGCGATGAACAAGATCTGCGGCCTGATCGACGCGACCGAACGCAAGTTCCTCGGCCTGCGCGACCGGATCATGGCCGGCCCGCACGGCGGCGAACCGGGCATGCGCGCCTACCTCGACGAGGTCGGCCACGTCATGACGTCCAACCTGTGGTGGGCCACCGTCAGCAAGCGCTACGAACCGGGCGGACTGGGCTGGGACGGCTCCACCGCCGGCACCATGACCTTCCACCGGGACCGCGCGGTGTTCGTCCCCGACCCACCGGGCGGCCCCTAACGGTCGACCCCGCCGGGCCCGGTCCTGATCGGCCGGGCCCGAAAGCCGCGCGGACGCCGGCCGCGAGCGCGGAACACTCAGCAGGCGGGCAGCAGTTCCTTGGCCGACGCGGTCGTCTCCAGCCACGCCTCGGGCGCGTAGCCCACACCCTTGGCCGTGGTCACCAGCACCCACTGGTTGCTCTTGCCGCCGCGCCAGCCGTACACGTTGGGCCCGTCGGCCGTGCAGGTCGCGGTCAGGTCGGTGCCCTCGCTCACCTCGGCGATGGTCTTGCCCTTGCCCGGCTTCTCGCGTATCTCCAGCCCGATCGCCTGCCGCGTCGTCACCGGGACCTTGACCGTGGACACCGGCTTGGGCACGGCCGTGTGACTCGCGGTCGAGGACGAGGACGCGTTCGTCTTGACGTTCTCGACGTTGCCCTTCTTGCCGTTGTCGCTCCCGCTGTCGGAGAACAACCACCACCCCAGGACCACCAGTACGGACAGGACCACGGCGCCGATCACCAGACCGTTCCCGGCTCTCGGCGGCCGCGGGCCACCCGCGTTCGCGGCCCTGCGGGCAAGCGTCATCCGACGCCAATCGAACCGTGGCGCACCCGCAGGCGGCATGGCGACTCCTTCACACAGACGTGCGGTCGTACTCGGCGAACCCGGCGCCCGATTGTCCCGTGCGCCGACCCCGCCACGGTAAAGCGATCAGGAATCGCCGCGCCGCATGATTCCCGGCCACATGTCGGTTCGGACCCCTATGGTCGGCCCATGACCTCTGCGTTGCCACGGATCTCCGACGACGAACGAAGAGCGCGTTTGGGTGCGCGGCACCGGCTCGCGCCGAGCGCACGGGCCGCGTGTGCCGAGGACGCGGCCCGTGCCGTGCTCCTGCTGCACGCCACCGACCCCGCGACGGTGTACGCGTCGACCTGCGCGCGCCTGGCCGAGCCGTCGCGCGCCGAGGTCCAACGCGCGCTCTACGAGGACAAGTCGCTGATCCGGATGCCCGGCATGCGGCGCACCGTCTACGTGGTCCCGCGCGAGATCACACACGTCGTGCAGCGCTCCAGCACGGACGCGGTCGCCGTCACCCAGCGCCGGGTGATGCTCCAGTTCCTCGCCTCCGGCGGCTACGACGAGGCGTGGCTGGACCAGGTCGAGAAGGACACCGTCGCCGCGCTCACCGAGCTGGGCGAGGCCACCGCCATGGAGCTGGGCGCGGTCGTACCGCTGCTGCGCACCCAGATCCGGGTCGCGATCGGCAAGCCGTACGAGGCGAACCAGGGCGTGTCCACGCGGCTGTTGTTCACGCTCTCGTGCGAGGGCAGGATCGTCCGGGCCCGGCCACAGGGATCCTGGCTCTCCAGCCGGTTCCGGTACGCGATCGCGCCCGAGCTGCCGGAGATCGGCAAGACCGAGGCGAAGGCCGAACTGGTGCGGGGCTGGCTCGCCGCGTTCGGGCCCGGCACGCTCGAGGACCTCAAGTGGTGGACCGGCTGGACACTCACCGACACCCGGCACGCGCTGGCCGCGGTGCGGGCCGTGGAGGTCCGGCTCGACAACGGCACCGTGGGCTACGTCCTGCCGGGCGACGAGGACCCGATCGCCGCGCCCGAGCCGTGGGCCGCGCTGCTGCCCGCCCTCGACGCCACGCCGATGGGCTGGAAGGAGCGCGACTGGTACATCACGCCCGAGCTGCGCGAGCGGCTGTTCGACCGGATGGGCAACATCGGTCCCACCGTGTGGTGGAACGGCCGCGTCGTCGGCGGGTGGGCCACCCGCGCGGACGGCGAACTCGTCTGGCGCGCACTGGTGGACCTGGAACCGGAGGCGACCAAGGCCGTCGAGGCCGAAGTGGCCCGACACGCGAACTGGCTCGACGGCGCGTGCATCACGCCACGGTTCCGGGTGCCCCTGGACCGCGAACTCACCGCGTAGCGGGGCGGGCCGACGGCCACCGGCCGGCCCGATCGCCGACCGCTGACGGACGCCCGCCGTTCGCGAACGCCGACGGGCTCGATCCGTCCCACCGGCCGCGCGCACATTCCTCGGGATCGTGCGCGCGGCTTCGTTCGGACGCGCGTATCGGGCAAGTGGGCCGTCGGTACCTGTCGGGGCCGGCCCGGGGCCCGGATCGGGACTGCTCGCCGGGGGTGATGTTGCGTAGCGCTGTGGGTGTTGACTACAACTTGTCAGGCCCGTCCGCCACTCGCACGAGGAGTCTTCCGTGGCGTTGTTCCGTCGCCAGCCCCGAAACCAGCAGAACACCGCTTGGGGGCAGGACGTGCGCGGCGTCCTCATGAGCGCGCCGCCGGATCGGATCCGACAGGATCTGCGGCTGATGATCAGCCGCCCCGGGCCGCACCTGGGGGCCCAGGGCATGGTGTGGCCGCTGGGCAATCGCGGCGAGATCGTCGCCGTGGCCTGCGTCAAGGGTCCCGACGGAACCGCGGTCACGGTCGAGGCGCCGATGGTGCAGCACTGGGGGATGGCCGTCGAGGACGTGTGGCTCCAGGCCGCGACCAACCTGCGGATGGAGGGCTACGGCGGCACGCCGATGGAGATCTCCACCGGCAGCACGCTGCACTCGCTGCTCGGTCAGGGCTGGCCCGGCTCGGCCCAGCTCTTCCGGCTCGGCGAGGCGATCGGGGACCCGCTTCCGGCGGGCGCGCTGGTCGTGCTGCCCACCGACAACGCCCTGCTCGCGCTGCCGCTCAACTCGCAGCGCACGGTCGGCATGGCCGGCTTCGTGATCCAGACCGCCCAGGGGCTGACGCGTGACCAGCAGCCGCTGTCCACCGGCATGTTCTGGTGGCACGAGGGCATTCTGGAGGAGTTGGAGATCAACTGGCCGGCGCCCGATCGCGCCTCGCTCACGGGGTCCGCCAGGTTCGGTCGGGTCGTGCAGTCGCTACCGGCCCAGTGAGCGAAGGCGCGACCGAACCCCGCCCGCCCGTCCCCACCATGTTCGAGGTGCCGCCATGCCCGCCGTCTTTTCCGAACTCGTCGTCGACGCGAACGACGTTCCCGCCCTGGCCGAGTTCTGGCGCCGCGTGCTCGACTGGGACGCGACCGAGCACGGCGACGACGTCGAACTGAGCCCGCCCGACGGCTCGTTGCCCACGATCTTGTTCCAGCCGGTCGAGGAAACCAAGGCGGTCAAGAACCGGCTGCACCTCGACGTCAGCCCCGCGCTGGGCTCGGATCAGCCGGCCGAGCTGGAGCGACTGCTCGCGCTGGGGGCCAAGCGGATCGACATCGGCCAGGGCGAGCAGACCTGGCACGTCCTCGCCGACCCCGAGGGCAACGAGTTCTGCCTGCTGCGCACGCCCAAATAGCGCGCCCGACCGGCCCGCGCCCGGGGCTTGACGCCCGTCACATCTCGGTCAGCCGGTAGCGGAACTGCGCCCGCTCCACCGTCCACGACCGGCCGTCCGAGAACGGGGCGTCGCCGAAGGCGGTCCCGGCCGGGACCGCCTCGACCCTCAGCCGATCCGCGTCCACGTACGGCGCGCCCGCGACGCCGTAGTACAGCTCGGTCGCCGCGTCGAGATCGCCGTAGACCACCACGCGCCCGCGCGCCAGCACCGCCAGGGCCGGCCGCTCGGGGTCGAACAGGCCCCACGTCGTCTCGTCGCCCGGATGGCCCAGGAACAGCACCGTGCGCGGCTCGGCCAGCGCGAACCCGGTGACCCGCGACTCGACCTCGCCCAGGACCGGCCCGGCGTCCACGGCGCCGCGATCGAGCAGCTCGCGCAGCACGTCCAAGGCCGCCGCCGGCAGCTCGTCGCCCATCACCGCGAGCTCGCCGGTGAGCGCGTGCGTGCGACCGGGACCCGCGTGCGGGCCGCGCAGCTGGAGGAACCCGCAGGGCGTCACCGACACGCTCGTGAGCGTCCCGCCCGCGGCCCGCCGCCACGCGACCGCGAGTTCGAGCCCCGGGCGCAGCCACAGCGGCGTCACCAGGACCCCGTCGGGCGCGAGCTGCTCCACCCACGCCGGCGGCAGGTCCGGCACCCCCACCGTGGCCTCGATCCGGTCGAACGGCGCCCGATCGGCGACCCCGGCCCAGCCGTCGCCGGTGCGCACGTCCGGGTGCACTCCGATCCCGGCCAGCCGCCGCGCGGCCGAGCCGGCCAGCTCGGGGGACATCTCGATGCTGACCACCTCGCCGTCCGGCCCGGCCAGGTGCGCGAGCAGCGCCGTGTTGTACCCGCTGCCGGTACCGATCTCCAGGATCCGCGCACCGGGCCGCACGTCCAGCTGTTCGAGCATCAGCGCGACCATGGCCGGCTGGCTGACCGTGCTGTCCGCCATGCCGCTCTCGTCGGTGTACAGCACCACGACCCGGTCCTCGTAGGAGCGGGTGAGCGAGGTCGAGCCGGGGGTGAACAGCTCGCGGGGCACCGAGAGCAGGGCTTGCGCGACCGCCTCGGTGCGTACGCTCCCGCCCGCCCGCAACCGATTCACGAGTGCCGTCCGCAGCCGGGCCGCCGCGTGCTCGTCGTCCATGGCCCCCGTGTACCCGCGCGGGCCGCGACGCACCCGCACGCCGGTCTTGTCGGGACATGCCCTTGTTGTGGACCATGACATGGGCGGCCGGCCCCGTTCGCCGGCGGGATGGGGGATCACGATGTCCTACGACGAGAGCATCCACATCGACGCGGCGCCCGAGCGGGTCTGGGAGATCCTGATCGACGTCGAGCAATGGCCCACCTGGACCCGATCGATGAGCGTCGTCCGCCGGCTCGACCGCGAGCCGTTCGGCGTCGGCAGCCGCGTCTACGTCAAGCAGCCCCGGCTGCCCGCGTCGCGTTGGCTGGTCACCGACGTCGAGGAGGGCCGCTCGTTCACCTGGATCTCCCGCAGCGGCGGGGTGACCACGATCGCCGATCACCGGATCGAGGCCGGCGAGGGGGTCACGGTGTCGCTGGCCATCCGCCAGAGCGGCCTGCTCACCCCGCTGATCGGCCTGATCGCGGGCAAGTCGATCCGCGCCTACCTGCGGATGGAGGCGGCCGGCCTCAAGGAGCGCAGCGAGCGGGCGTCCTGACGGCGGCGCGGTCCCGGGCGCGACGCGTGACGCGCCGGGCCCGGCCTTTCACGGGTGTGGCGCGCGCGACCCCGTCCGCGCGGTGATCTCGGCCTGCGACAGGTAGGCGTCGGTCTTCTCCAGGTTGCCCATCCGCCCGTCCTGGTCGGACATGAAACCGAGTCGGACCAGGTCGTCGCCCGCGATCGCGTGCTGGAGCCAGTTGGAGAGCACGCGGGTGCGGGCCCGGATCGAGGGGACCGTCATCAGGTGGTACCCGCGCGTGACGGCCTGCGCCGGGAGGCCGCGCATCTCGCGGCCGAGCGGGCGGGCCACCGCCTGGGTGCCGCCGAGGTCGACCACCAGGCCGAGGTCCTTGTGCCGGAACGGCGTCAGCCGCTGCCCGCGCAGTGCCGCGACCACGTTGTGCGCGGCGACCTTGGCCTGCCGGTGCGCGTACTGCGCGGTGGGCGGGCAGACCGCGCCCTCGCCCTTGGCCAGGTCCGGCACGGCCGCGGCGTCGCCGAGCGCGAACACGTCCGGGTGGCCGGGCACCGCCAGATCGGCCGCCACCGCGAGCCGGCCGCGGACGAGGTCGGTGCCGAGCGTGCCCACCAGCGGGCTCGCGGTGACGCCCGCCGTCCACACCAGGGTCCGGCAGGGCAGCTTCTCGCCGGTGGTCAGGGTCACCGAGTCCTCGGTGATGTCCTGCACGCTGATGCCGAGCCGCACGTCCACGCCGCGCTTGGCGAGCATCTGGAGGGTGGCCTTGCCGAGGTTCTCGCCCAGCTCGGGCATCAGCCGCGGCGCGAGGTCCACGATCATCCAGCGCACCTGCGCGGGGTCCAGGCGCGGGAAGTGCTTGAGCGCGTTGGTGGTGAGCATCTCCAGGCACGCGGCGGTCTCGACGCCCGCGTAGCCGCCGCCGACCACGATGAACCGGCAGCGCGACGCGCGCTCGTCGGGGTCGATGCTGGAGTTGGCGATCTCCAGCTGGGCGATCACGTGGTCGCGCAGGTACACCGCCTCGGCCAGGTTCTTCATGCCGTGCCCGTAGGTGGTCAGGCCCGGGATGTCGAACGTGCGGGTGACGCTGCCGGGCGCGAGCACGAGCTTGTCGTAGTGCTCGTTGGTGACGTCGCCGGAGATCTTGCGGACCACGCAGACCTTGGCGGCGAGGTCGACCCCGATCGCGCCGCCCGGGAGCACGTGCGTGCGCTTGAACATCCGGTGCAGGGGCACCGCGGTGGTCCGCGACGACAGCACGCCGGCCGCCACCTGCGGCAGGAGCGGCCGGTACACCATGTAGTCCATCGGACTCACGAGCACGATCTCCGCCTCGCGGGGACCGAGGGAACGTTCCAGCTTGCGCACCGTCTCGAACCCGGCGAATCCTGCTCCGACGACGACCACCCGCTGCACCATGGTTGCCCCTTCCGGGATGGCCCGGGCAGGAACCCGCGACCGTTTGGCACATTTTGTCCCCAACATATGGGCGCAAATCGTGCCTCACGACCGGGGCGGGCCATCCGGGGTCATGCCGCGGGGCGGCTCGCACGGCGGGAGCGGCCCAGCGCGAAGCCCGCCGCGACGCACAGGACCGGGGCGGTCAGGAGGCCGGCGACCAGGTTGAGGCCGCCATAGCCGGCCAGGCCCAGGACGGAGCCCGAGACGGCGCCGCCGGCCGCGCCGGCCAGGTTCATCAGCAGGTCCGAGACTCCCTGTACACCCGGGCGTTCGTGCGCCGGGACGGATTCGCCGAGCAGCGCCGAGCCCGCGACCAGACAGCAGGACCAGCCGAAGCCCAGCAGGACCAGGCCGACCATCGTGCGCCACGTGGACGTGCCCGAGGTGCCGGCGACGAACACCGCGAGCAGCAGGATGAACTGGCCGCTCAGGATCACCTGGATCCGGCCGAACCGGTCGGCCGCCCAGCCGACCACGGGGGACAGGGCGTACATCCCCGCGATGTGCAGGCTGATAGTGAGCCCGACCAGGGTCAGCGCGGTGCCGTGGTCCTTCATGTGCACCGGCGTCATCGCCATCACCGACACCATCACCACGTGCCCGAACGCCACCGTCGCCAGTCCCAGCATCGCGCGCGGTGCCCGGCGGACCACGGCCAACGCCGCGCGCAGGCTGCCCTTGACCTGCTCCGTGTCGCCGAGGTCGGCGCGCGCGATCAGCAGCGGGTCCGGGCGCAGCGCGATCCACAGGATCAGGCCGGCGCCGCCGAAGGACAGGATCGAGAACAGGAACGGGCCGGCCAGCTCGGGCAGGCCGAGCGCGCGGCCGACGACGGCGCCGGGCTCGTTGAGGTTGGGGCCCAGGACCGCGCCGATGGTGGTCGACCACACCACGATCGACAGCGCCTTGGCCCGGCCGGTGTCGTCGGCGAGGTCGGTCGCGGCGTACCGGGACTGGAGGTTGGCGGCGGTACCGGCGCCGAACACGAGCATCGCGGCGATCAGCAGCGGGAACCACTCCAGGACCGCCGCCAGGACCACCCCGCCGGCCGCGACCGCCGCCACCGCCCATCCTGCGGTGAGCGCGACGCGCCGGCCGTGGCGGGTGGCCGCGCGCGACATCGGGATCGCGAACACGGCCGCGCCGAGCGTGATCGCCGTGGTCGCCAGGCCGGACCAGCTCTTGGAGCCGGACAGGTCCTCGGCGAGCAGCCCGCCGACGGTCAGGGCCGAGCCCATGCCCACACCGCCGACGATCTGCGCGGCGATCAGCGTGCGCACGGTCCGGCGTTGCAATGCGGTGCGGTCGACCCGCGGCGGATCGAGCTTCGGCGGGTCGACCGACTCGGGTATGGCCGGATCCAGGGCCGTCATAGCGTGGTTCACCACCGGTCTGAGAGGTACGGACAGACCCACAGGGTGGCGGATGGCGTCGGCCTCGCCCGAGTCGGGTCATTCGTACCGTAGCTCCACGGGCCGCACGGCCCGGTTCACCGGGGGCCGCGCGACAATCCCGGCGACCGTCACGCACAGGAGCACGGCGCCGTCGGCACGCGCGTTGGCCCACGGGTCGGCGAGCAGAAACGCCAAGATCATTACGGTGGAGGGCGCTCCGGGGCCTGTGCGAGGATGCCGTCGTTCCGTCGGCGATCGGTCTGTCATCGGTCCGCGATCGGTCCGCATCGGTCCGCAATGGGTCCGCGATCACTTGGAGTGGGGATGTTCGTTGCCGAGGTGGGCGGGGTCGAGGCGCCGGATACGGCTGCCGCTCGGGCCGCGTCCGGGGTGTGCGGGGAGTACGCGGAGGTCGGGCTGCTGAACCATTCGCTGCGGTCGTACTTCTGGGCCGCGTGGATCGGGGACGAGCGCGGGATCGGCTACGACGCCGAACTGCTCTACGTCGCGGCGCTGCTGCACGATCTGGCGTTGACCGCGCCGTTCGACAGCCACCGGCTCGCGTTCGAGGAGGCGGGCGCGCAGCTGGCCCGGGTCTTCGCGGCGGGCGCCGGGTGGGCGGACGCGCGCCGGGATCGGCTGGCGGAGATCATCGTGCTGCACATGCGGGACCACGTCGCGGCGGAGGTCGATCCCGAGAGCCACCTGCTCCAGCTCGCGGTGAGCGCCGACGTGTCGGGCGTCGGGTTGGACGCGTTCGACCCGGAGTTCTCGGCCGCGCTGCTGACGGCCGTGCCCCGGGCGGGGTTCGCGTCGGCGTTCCTGCACGCCGCGCGCGATCAGGCGGAGCGCAAGCCGGAGAGCGCCGCGGGGCGACTGATGCCGGGCGGGTGGGCCGAGCGGATCATGGGGAACCCGCTGGATCGCTGACGGGATCGGGGGCGGGCGGTACTCGTTGCGGACCGGACGGATCGGCGGAGACATGACCCTCGGCGCGCTCGACGACGACCAGGCATGGGCGCTGTTGCGCGCCCTGGACGACCCGGAGCGCCTGGCACGCCCGCTCGACTACGACCACGTCGCCACGCGGGCCCGCTTCGACCGGCTCGCGGCGCGGCTGGACGCGGACCTCGGGTGCGACTGCGCCGTGGACCGTGAGGACGGCGACGCGAGCCGGCACGGCACCATCGTCGTACCGGCCGCGGCCCTGGGCGAAACGGCGCGAGTCACCCTCACCGTCAGCAACTTCGGCGACCTGGTGGTGGCGAGCGTCGGCCCTCCGGACGAACGCGGCGGCGCGGCGCCCGCCCGCGTGGCGCCGGAAGACCTCGGCCGGATCGCCGCCGTGCTCGACGAACTCGGCTACACCGTCGTTCCGGAGGACGTCGTCCGGAGCACGTACGACGGGGCGAGCCGGCTCACCGAGCGGTACACCGTCGAGGACGCGCCCACGTGGTGGATCCGGTTCTTCGACTACCCGTGACGTGCCGGCCGGACATTCGTGGCGTGGCGGTCCGGGCGCGCGACCTGGTTTCCGCGAGCTAGAGGGGATCCCCCGGGATCGCGCGGTAGGTCTCGGCCAGCTCGGCCAGGAGGGGGTGGTCGGTCGGCAGTTCGTGTTCGCCGATCGCGCCGATCGGGCGCACCCCGATTGCCGTGTTGGTGGCGAACGCGCCCTGGACCGCCGCGAGTTCGTCGATCCGAAGGGGGCCGGTCGAGCCGGGCCGGCCGGCCCGCAGCAGCTCGGCCGTGACGCCGCGCAGGCTGGGGCCGTCCGGCCGGTGGACGCGGTTGCCTACGACGAAGGCGATGTTCCATGTACCGCCCTCGGAGATCCTCCCGTCCGGCTCGACGAACAGCGCGTCGTCGTAACCGGCGAGGATCGCCAGGCGGCGTTGGTGGAGTTGGCCGAACAGGCCCACGTGCTTGACCTCGGGCAGGTCGCGGCTGTAGGTGACGGGCAGGACATGCAACGGTGGCAGCGTCGTGGGCCCGGCCGGCCGGGTGGTGACCAGGATGTGCGGCGTGGCCGGGGCGGTCACGTCGGCCAGGCCGATCGCCGGGTCGAAAACCGTCACCCGGACGACGAACGCCCCCGCGCGATCGGCGGCCGCCCGGCGGACCAGGGTCAGCACCCGCGCGGGGTCGAGGTGGGCGTCGAACACGGTCCGGCAGTCCCGGACCAGGCGGTCCAGGTGCAGGCCGAGGCCGCGTACGCGGCCGTCCTCGACGCGCATCGAGGTGAAATGGCCGATGTTCGACAGGGCCAGCGCGGCGAGGTCTTCGGGGTGGGCGGGGGCGCCGTTGATCTCCACGCGGCGAGTGTGCCAGGCATCGCGGACCACCCGGCGGTGGCTCGCCTCCCCGTCGCCCCTTCTTTCCGGCGCGAAGGCACGGCCCGCAGGATTCGACCCAACGGATCCCGCGGGCCGTTCGTTGTCATGGGTTGGGAAGCGTGGGAAGCCAGACACAGGGGGACAGGGGACGGCCGGCATGAGCGACCAGGAGGACGTCCTCCGCGAGCTGATCACCACGAGGGGACGGTCCCTCAAGCGCTACGCCTTCGTGCTGTGCGGGGACAACTCGTCGGCGGGGTGCTCGCGGTCGGGGCGGTTCGGGACGGCGGGTCGGCCGCGGCGACCGGCCGACGCACAACCTGGACGAGACGCGATACGACGTGTTCATGTGCGGCAGGCCGATCGCCGGCCACACCGTGTCGGAGGCGGACGGGTTCTCGGTGACGATCCGATCGGTGCACGTGGAGCGGCCGGACCTGCCGGCCGAGGTGGAGGCCGTGATCAACGCGCCCACACCGATGGGCATGAACCCGTCCGAGATCTATCCGACCGTGCTGGTCCTGCGCGACGGCGTCGTCGTCGGTCCGGGCCGGATGAAGTCGAGGATGCTCAGGGAGCCCCTTTGGGGACCGCGGTACGAATGGCCGGCGGTCGAGCGCCAACGCGCCACCGAGGGCCTGTGCGACGACACGTGGGCGAACGTGTGGGCGCACCCGTCCCGCTATGAACTCGCGGTCGTCATGACCCCGCCGCGCACCGGCCCGGCCACGGGCTCGCCCGTGACCACCGAGGACGACCTGGGCGACCGCCCGGTGCTGATCGCCAAGGCCCGGTTGAGCGACATCCCCGTGCGGCCCTGACACCCGGTCGGACACCGCCGGGGGCGGGGCCTCGGCGGAGGGGCTCGCCGTCGCGTATCGAGCGGGTAGGGTGCCTGTCCCATGGGGAACCGGGTGCCGATCGGCGATGAGTTGCAGGCCTCGTTCGGGGCACCGAAGAAGGCGAAACTCCTGGACAGCAGCCCGCGTTCGCGGGTGTGGCGGGTCGAGTTCGGCGGCGATCGGGCGATCGTCAAGCAGATCACCGACGCGGGCGACAACCGCCACGGCGCCCCGGCCCGCTTCGCCCGCGAGGTGGCCGGTCTGCGCCTGGCCGCCCGCGGCCCGGTCGGCCCGGCCGTCCTCGGCACCGACCCCGCCGCGTGCGTCATGGTCCTGGAGTACCTCGACGACCTGGGGCGCGTCGACGACTGGATGCCCGGCTACGCCGCGGCGCTCGCGCGGCTGCATGCGCTGACCGGTCCGGCCGACGCGGGCGCGCTGCCGGCGTGGAAGCCGCCCTCGCCCACCGACGTCGAGTCGTTCCTGGCCTTTGCCGCGGCGCTGGAGGTGCCGGTCCCGCCGGGCGTACCGGCCGAGCTCGCCGCGCTGTTGGCGCGCCTGGATCCGGCCGGCAAGCACGCGCTGCTGCACGGCGACCCGTGTCCGGGCAACGACCTGCGGACCGCCGACGGTGTCCGTTTCGTCGACTTCGAGCAGGCCGCGCTCGGCGACGGGCTGATCGAACTGGCCTACTTCCGGATCGGGTTCCCCACCTGTTGGTGCGCGATGGCGGTCGCCGGGCCGCCGTTGGCCGAGGTCGAGGCGGTGTACCGCTCGACGTGGCGCGACCTGACCGGACGCGACGTCGACGTGGCCGAGGGCGTCGGGGACGCGTGCGCGGCCTGGCTGATCCGTGGCGACGCGCTGGTCGAGCGTGCCCACCGGGAGAGCGTGGACCAGCTCGCCCGGGTCCCGGTCGAGGACTTCGAATGGGGCTACGTCTCGGCCCGCGAGCGCCTGGTCCACCGGCTCGGTGCGGTTGCCGGGACGGCACCCGAATCGCTGCGCGAACTCGGCTCGCTGGCCCGCGAGTTGCGCGGACGAATGCTCACCGCGTGGCCCGGGCTGCGGCCGCTTCCGGGGCCGGCTACGCGTCCCTGGTGAGGCCGAGGCGGATTCCGGGCGGAAGAAAGAGTTGCGACCACTACGCTTGAAGTACTATAAACGTAGTCATCATCGCCCGGGCCCGTGTTCGGCCTGCTACAGAAAGAGTCCGCATGCGAAAGCTCACGTACTTCGTCGGCGCCAGCCTCGACGGCTTCATCGCCGACAAGGACGGCAACTTCGACTTCTTCCCGGTCGGGGAGGATGTCCTGGCACACCTCGTCGCCGAGTATCCCGAGACGATCCCGGTGCACGTCGCCCCGCACGTGGGCGTCACCCCGGATGCCGAGTTCCGGCACTTCGACACGGTCGTGATGGGCCGTGCCACGTACGACCCGGGCCTGAAGGCCGGCATCACCAGCCCGTACAGCCACCTGCGCACGTACGTCGTCACGCGCAGCATCGTCGAGAGCCCCGACCCCACGGTCACCCTCGTTGCCGACGACCCGGTCGCGAAGGTGCGCGAACTCAAGGCCGAATCGGGTGGCAAGGGCATCTGGCTGGCCGGCGGCGCACAGCTCGCGGGCGCCCTGATGGCCGAGATCGACGAACTGGTCATCAAGACGTACCCGATCCTGATGGGCACCGGAATCCCCATGCTGGCAGGCGAGTTGGACGTGACGCCGTTCACCCGTACGGGCGGTACGGTGCTGGCGAGCGGGACGTCGGTGGCGACGTACAGCAGGACGTGACGACGATGTGACGGTGTCTCGGTAGGCGAGGTCCGGTGGGGCCCGGTGAGGTCGGGTTGCGGTCGGGCGAGGACCGGCGAGGTCACGCGAGGCGGAGTTCGTAGTCGAGCAGGCGGTGTTCGATGCGCAGGCCGGCGAGCGGCAGCGCCTGACGCACCGTGCCGCCGATGTCGCCGTCGAACTCGAATACCGCGAGTTCGTACACGTCGGGGTATTCCCGGCGGAGCAGCCTGACCAGTTCCGCCAGCACGGCCGCGAGCATGTCGGCCTCGACCCCGGGGGCGACGATCGCCTCGGCCGCGTTGATGTAGGCCTCCCCGCTGGCGAGCGTGGCGATGATCTCGGCTCCCTCGCCGATCACGCCCACGTGCGGCGTGGGCAGCGACCGGACGCGGACGGCGGGCAGTCCGCCGGGGAGCAGCCAGTCGGCCGGATCGATCGTCCAGATCCGGGCGATCTCGCCGGTGGCCTTGGCCGCGAGCTCGTGCGCGGCCTCGCCCTCCGGGCCGGTGTCGGTACCGGTCCAGCGCAGGACGTGCGCGCCGGCCGCGCGGGCCTGTTCCGCGGCCCGGCGGTACATCATCCGGACCGCCTCCCGCTCCTCGGCGGTCGTCGGGGCGTCCCCGTCGTAGGCGCCGCGCACCAGGCGGCGGGCCAGTCGGCCGGCCCGCTCGCCCTGGGCCCGGAGGCCGGCGTCGCTCTGCCGGTACAGGCTCACCCAGCCGAGCAGCCGCCCCTCGTGCCGGGCGCTCACCGTCCCGATCCGGTCGTCCGCGTCGTCGACGCCGGCATGCGTCGCGGACGGTACCGCGAGCCCGACGGAGGCGTAGATCTCGGCGGCCGAGCGGTGTTCGGCCGCCGGCCCGCTGTCCCATTCGAGTGAAATATCAGGCTTCATGAATCCATCGTCCCTCGCTCGGCGGCTCGGCACCGATCTAGTACCGCCGACCGACTGACCCGGCATTGGAGGAATCTGATCCATTGTGATCGATTTAGGTTCGAAATAGGCGGCCGGGGCGCCGAGTTGGGCTCGACGAAGCCCGTGGGAGAAAGTTGACCCGCAGATGCATTCGATCATGACCGACATCAAGTGGGACGTGCTCGACGAGGCATAAGGCCGGCCGTCCCCGCCGTCCCCGCCGACCCCGACGCTCGCGGCCCGCTACATGTGCGCGTACGCGCGGCCGGTGTCGGGCCGCCGGATCGTGCCGGCGGCCGGGGCCGGCCGGCGGGAGGTGGCCGGGCGTGGGCCGCGGACGTGGGTCGTGGCCCGGTGGAAGTGGGTGGCGACCCGTCCGGCGAAGTGGCGGCGGGTGGTGCCCAGGCTGGTCAGGGCCTTGCCGTGGTCGTACAGGACCACCGCCGTCGCGCCCGCGGTGATGGCCCACCAGCCGGCCACGGCCACTGCGCGCGTTGCCGGGGTCAGGTCGGTGAAGGACGCGCGCAGGCGGTCGCAGTGGAAGGGGACGTGGCGTTCCTCGTCGGCCAGGATTCGGGCGGCGACCTCGGCCGCCAACGGGTCGTCGATGCCGTCGCGGATCGCGCCGTAGTAGGGGAGCGCGATGACCTCGGCGACCATCAGGACCATCAGTTCCAGGCGCAGGCCGAGTGAGCGGCGCAGGCGACGGAAGACCGCGTCGGACCAGTGGCCCGCGATCGTGGGCTCGCCGGCCGCGGCGAGCAGGCGTTCGAGCAGGCGGGCGTGGTTTTGTTCCTCGGCCACGAAGAGCCGGATCGCCGCCGTGTAGTCCGGGTCCGCCGCGTCGACGGCCTTCGCGATCAGGATGCGGCCGTCGCTGCCCTCACCGACCTGGAACCGCTGCATGCTGCGTACGACCGCCGGGTCCAGGCGCGCGCCCGCCTCCCACGCGGGATCCCCCCGCTCCGCGCGCCGTAACGCCTGCGCCTCGAAGTCGCGCAGCCACCCGCCGAAGTCCTCGATCGCCGTCATGGGCTCCCCTCCCGATCCGAACGCGTCCGGTGTCGACGCATCCGATGTCAACGCGTCGACGTCCCTGCGATGTCCTTGCGGAGGACGCACCGGAGGGTCGACCGGTTGTCGGCCCCGCCGACCGGCCGGATCGGAGGCGGTTCGAAGAAGCGCCTACGGGTTCAGGGCCGTCACGATCGCGTCGGCGAAGCGGTCGGCCGCGCCGGGGGCGTAGCCGAGGAACAGGGACGGCTCGGTCAGTTCGAGTTCCAGGAGGGTGGGGGCGCCGTCGGCGGCCGGGATCAGGTCCACGCGCGCGTACAGCAGCGGGCCGACCGGGATCTCGGTCAGGACCCGTGCGCCCACCGCGAGTTCGGCGGGGGAGGGCTCACGCAGTTCGATCTGCTCGTCCTTGTACAGGCCCTCCTCGACCGGCTCGGCCGAGCCGTCCAGCATCGGGCCCTTGCGGACGGCGTGGCTGAAGACGCCGTCGAAGTAGACGAGCGCGGTCTCGCCGACGGTGTCGACGGCCTCGAGGTAGGGCTGGATCATGACGGTGCGGCCGGCCGCGAGAAGGCTGGTGGCGTGGCCGGCGGCCAGCGCCCGCTCCTCGGGGGAGCCCAGGTCGTACCGCGCGGTGTCGAGCGAACCTGCGCTGACCGCGGGCTTGACCACGTGTACGCCGGCGGTGGGGAGCGTGACCGTGGAGTCGGGTTCCAACCACATCGTCTCGACCACGGGCAGGCCGACCCTGGTGAGGTCGCGCAGGTAGGTCTTGTCGGTGTTCCAGGCCACGACGGCGGCCGGGTTCGCGAGGCGCGGCACGGACTCGGCCCACGCGACGAACTCCTTGCGGCGTGTCGGGTAATCCCACACCGAGCGCAGGACCACCAGGTCGTACGCGGCCCAGTCCACCGTCGAGTCGTTCCATACCGCGGGCTCCACCAGGATGCCGCGCGCGGCCAGCGGTTCGAGGAGCAGGCGCTCGTCCGGGTCGAGGGCGGGCAGCTCGGCGCAGGTGGCGAGGGCGACGCGGGGTTCGATCATGAGGTCAGATTATCCGGACAGGCGGATGGATCATCGCACAAGTCCGGCAGTGTCTCCGCCGAGGCGGCCCGTCCGACGAAAAGCGCGATTCGCACTGATTTACGACGGTGTTGGTGCGGTGAGAGTGATGAACACGACGTACGGCGGCGACAGTGCGTCTAGTTTCGGCCCGTCCCCGGGGGTGAGAACCACTTCAGGAACCGAAGCCTTGGGGGCACCGTGGTCAGTACTCCGGACACCGCGCCCTTCGGGCCGGCCGAGATCGTCGCCGTACGACACGGCGAGAGCACCGCCAACGCGGCGTTCGCCGCGTCCGCCGCCGCGTCCGCCGCCGCGATCGAGGCCGGCCGCGAGAGCGACGACGCCGACATCGATCCCGACATCGATCCCGATATCGCGATGACCGGTCGCGATGCCGATATTTCGCTCACCGCGCTCGGCGAGGACCAGGCCACCGCCGTCGGACGCCGGTTGGCGCTCAAGGGCGAGACCCCGGACGTGGTCCTGGTCTCGCCCTACCGCCGGGCCCGCTCGACGATGCGCATCATCGCCCGCGAGGCGGCCCGGGTCGGCCTGCTCCTGCCCCGACCGCGGCGCGACGAGCGGCTGCGTGATCGCGAGATGGGCGTCCTGGAACTGCACACGACCGCCGCGATCGAGCGGCTGTACCCCGACGAGGCCGCGCGTCGGCGCCGGGTCGGCGACCTGTACTACCGCCCGCCCGGCGGCGAATCGCTCGCCGACGTCGCCCTTCGCCTGCGCACGCTGCTGACCGATCTGCGCCATGACGCGCCGGGAGCGCATGTGCTGATCGTCGGGCACGACGCGACCGTCCTGATGCTGCGGTACATCCTGGAGGGTCTCACCGAGACCGACGTCGACCGCCTGGTCCGCACCGACCCGGTGGGCAACGCCTCGATCTCCCGCTGGCGCGCCCGCGACGGACGCCTGCGCGCCATCCGCTACAACGACATGCGCCACCTTCGGGGCATCGACGTGCATTGAGCCCGCGCTCCACCGCAGAACGCGGCCCGGGCGGGGCCCCAGGCCGACGCGGTCGGGCAACTGGACGGCCGATATGCGCCGGCAAGCGCTCGCGCCGATCGATTGCATGGGAGTCGGGTGGGCCTCTGCCGGGTGCCGCCGTCTCTCGCGCAGCCGAACTGGAGCCCCGACCGTGTCGATCGATGTCCCATGCCCGCAGGTCCCTCATCCGCGTGGGGTCGGGTCACGGTGGGCGCTGCCGGTGTTGCTGAGCGCGGTTCTGGTCACCACGCTCGACTTCTTCGTCGTCAACGCGGCGCTGCCCGCGATCGAACGGGACCTCGGCGCGAGTGACACCGCGCTGCGGTTCGTCGTGGCCGGCTATGGTCTGGCCTATGCGGCCGGGCTGATCACCGCCGCACGATTGGGCGAACTGTACGGTCAGCGGCGGGTGTTCAGCGTCGGCGTGGCGGCGTTCACGGGCGCGTCGGCCGGTTGCGGGCTGGCCGGGGACGCGGCGGGGCTGGTCGGCTGCCGGATCGTCCAGGGGGCGGCCGCGGCCCTGATGGCCCCTCAGGTGCTGGTGCTGATCGGCGAGTTGTACCCGGCGGGAGCCGGCCGGGCGCGTGCGTTCGGCCGATACGGGGCCACCGTCGGGCTCGCCGGTGTCGGCGGCCAGGTGGTCGGCGGGCTGCTGATCGCCGCCGATCCGGCCGGGCTCGGCTGGCGGACCTGTTTCCTCGTCAACCTCCCGCTCGGCATCGCCGCCCTCGTCCTGACCCCGCGATCGATCCCGGCGCCGCCCCCGTCCGCGACGCCGCCATCCGCATCGCCGGAGGAATCGCTCGACCCCGTCGGGGCGCTGCTGGTCGCGGCCGGACTGACCGCCGCCGCCTGGCCGTTCCTGCACGGCGGTGGGGCCGGCCCGGCGTCGTGGCGGCTGCTCTGCACGGCGGGCGCGGTGGTGCTGCTCGCCGGGTTCGTCCGGCACCAACACGGTCGGGTCCGTACCGGCCGGCGGCCGCTCCTGGATCCCGCGCTGTTTCGCGAGCGCGGCCTCCCGCTCGGCTTGGCCGCGGTCGCGCTGCTGTTCGGCGCCTCGGCGGCGCTGTCGACCGTGCTGCCGCTGTACCTCCAACTCGGTTGCGGGATAGGCCCGTTGGCCGCCGGCGGGGTGGCCGCGGCGCTCAACGTCGGCTTCCTCGTCGCCGCGGCCGGGACCGGGTGGCTGTACGGCCGGTTCGGCGACCGGCTCTCGACCGGCGGCGCGCTGCTGCTCGCGGGCGGGCTCGGTGTGGCCGCGGGTGCCCCCGGCGCGGGGAGCGTCGCCGTGCCGGTACTGATGCTCGGGCTGTTGCTGAGCGGGGCCGGCATGGGGCTGGTGATGGCGCCGCTGACCTCGGCCGTACTCGCCGGCGTCGCTCCCGCGCGGGTCGCGGCCGTGTCCGGGGTGGTGGGCACGTTCCAGGAGATGGGCGGAGTGCTGGGCGGCGCGGTCGCGGCCTCGGCCTTCTTCGGTGTGCTCGGCGGCCCGACCGGGGCCATACCCGCGAACGCCCCACGCTGGGACGCGGCATTCCGCGCCGGCATCGCGGTGCTCGTCCTCTTCGCCCTGGCCGTCGCCCTCCTGACGACACTGCACCGCCGCGGCTCACGTACCCGCTCGCGCACGATCGTCGTGCCGACCGAGCCACCCGCCACCACGCGACGGTGACATCGGGAATCGGGCGCCGTTCCGTTCGGCGCGGTTCATCGCGGAGAACCCCGAGTGCTCGGTGTGCGTGGTCGAGGTGCAGCGGCATTCACCGCTGTACTGGAAGACAATGGGGCCGATCTTGAGCTTGAAGGTGGGTGGAGCCGTGGTGGAGCTGCGTGCGTTCACGGTCGCGGACGCGGATGACCTCGTCGCATGGATCGACGGGCCGGCGGAGCTGGTGACGTGGGCCGGCCCCACATTCACCTGGCCGCTGGACGAGTCGCAGCTGGCCGGGTACGCGGCGGAGTCGGGTCGTCGAACCTGGATGGGCGTCGATCCGGAGACGGGACGGTCCCTGGCGCATACGTCGCTGCGACTGGACGCGGAGGGCACATCCGGCAGGCTGCAACGCGTACTGGTCGCTCCGGACGCTCGGGGCCGCGGCGTGGGCGAGGCGTTACTGACCGCAGTGCTGCGAATCGCCTTCGATCAACTGCACCTGGAACGCGTCGAGTTGGGAGTATTCGCGCACAACGAACACGCGCGGCGCCTCTACGAACGCCTGGGCTTCGAGGTGTACATGGTCCTGCCGGACGTGGAGCGGGTGAACGGCAAGTCCTGGACTGCACTGCAAATGCACCTGATCAAGACGAACTGGTCCACACTCGCCGAATAGGCGCAATATCGGCGATTTAGATCTTTCTTCGGCGAGTCGGTGCGATCTTGGTCGATCCGACGCGTGTGATCGAGGCCGCCCACCGCCCACCGCCCACGCCGTGTGTCTGCCCGGAGTGCGCGAGGCCCCGCGGATGGCGACACCGTTGGCCATGCGCTGGGCCGCCTCGCCGAGGGTTGGTCGTCGCGGGCGGCGGATCCTGGGATGGACAGGCCGGCGAAACCCACCCGCGCCGCTCCGATAACATGATCAACCCAATAACGATCGCCCTGAGCGCCAACCTTCACTAGAAAGCCGCGCAATCTAGCACGAAGGGTGATCTCTTTACTAAAATCTCACAAATCGGCTAAGTGATTGATATTCATAGTATTGCGAATGTTTTCGCGAATAAGTCGCAGAACCATGGTCGCCGTGCAGCGTCATTCGCGGGCGATTCGGTGGGCCGCAGCGGGTGTGTCGGTCCTCGGATTCCTCGTCGCCTTGGAGATCGCCTCACATAGCTACGGCCTGCCAGGGCCGGTCGTAGGCCAGGTGCGGGAGGTGATAGTCGCCCCCCATTCGGGGCCGCTGCTGTATGCCGGCTTGGCGTTGATGATGGTGGTGCTCACCTGGCGGCAACGGCTCATCGCGGTTGGTGCCGCGATCGGCATCGACCTCGCCTTCTGGCTGGTGCGGTGGCTGGTCGACGCCAAGATGAAGTACGGCAACGGCGCGTTCCTGGTGATTTTGGCCTATGCGGTCATTGCCATCACGCGCCGCACCGGCCGGGAACGGACCCTGCTGCTGAAGGGCGTCGGGCTGGGAATGCTGCTGGTGGCAGGCCACAAGACTGGCGATACCTGGCTGGTCATCACGTCGGAGACCCGCCCGGTTGTGCTCGACCCGTACGTGGCGACTGCCGACCACGCGCTGGGTGACCCGTCGTGGCTGATGGGCCGGATGGTTGAGGCCGGCGGCCCGATCGGCTCCCATGTTCTCGGCTCTGTCTATGGTCAACTCCCGCTGGCAGCGGCCATCGTTGCGCTGTACCAACTGCGCCACGTGGCGGTCGAGCGCCGCTTCCCGCGCCATCACCTGGTGCGCACCTTTCTGGTCATCGGCCTGCTCGGTCCGGCCATCTACATGATCTTCCCGGTGGTCGGACCGATCTACGCCTACGGCGCCGAGGGCGGGCAATGGGCGGTGGCCAACCTGTGGCCGGACACGCCGCCGCCGATCGATACCCCGCACTCGATACGGTTCGACGACATCACCCCTCGCAACTGCATGCCCAGCCTGCACACGGCGTGGGCTACCACGATCTTCATCCATTCCCGCAAGGGCTCGCGGTTCTTCCGATTCGCGGGAACGTTCTGGCTGATTGCCACGCTCGCGGCCACGCTGGGATTCGGCTACCACTACGGCGTGGATCTCGTGGCCGGTGTGGTGTTCGCGCTGACGATCGAGGCAGGGATGCGCTCGCTCGACCGTGGCTGGGACCGGGCAGGAATCCTGCTGGTCGTCTACGGCGCGCTGGTTTTCGCTGTGCTCTTGGTGTCGTACCGCTATCTGCCGATGGAGATGGCCAGACATCCGTGGGTGTTCGGACCACTGCTCATCCTGGCGATGACCTCAGTCATCTACTGCTTCGTGCGGACCACCAAGCTGTGGGAGCCGAAAACCGCACCAGCGGAGCAACCGGAACCGCAACTCCTGCCGGCGTGATCGCTGTGCGGCCACGACCGAGGAGAGCGGCGGAGCCGCGAACGGGCGGCGGAGCCGCTCGAAAGCTCGAAAAGAAAGACAGCCGACGGTCGGGCACGGGGGAGTGGACCCGGCCGTCGGCGTCTCGATACCTCGGGGCGGTTGATGCGCCGTCGCGCACTGGGGGTGTCAGGTCCCCGGCCGCCCCGGTAGGTGCCCTTTGGTTTCCCGGCTCCGGGGGTGGAAAAACGGCGCGGATCGAAGAGGTCGAACCCGGCCGGACCAGGCCGCCAAGCGGTCGCGCGCACGACCATTCGAAGGCGATAACGTCATTACCGGTCAGAAACATGACGCCTCGTCAGGAAGCGGAAGGACAGCCACCGGACCCGCTCGACCGCAGGCCCCCCGCCCCCTCACCCGCTGCGCACGCGCCCGTCACCCACCGGCCGACAACCGATCCAACGCGCCGATCAGGTCCGGATAGCGCCGCGTCCGCGCGCCCCCGTCGACGCCGTACACGCTGCCCGAGACGAACCCGGCCTCGTCCGAGGCCAGGAACAGCACCACCGCCGCGACTTCCGCGGGCTCGGCGAAGCGGCCCAGCGGGGCGTTCTCCACGTACTCCTCGACCACCCCGGGGACGTGCCACATCCCCGACGTCGCCTGGGTCCGGATCAGCCCCGGCGCCACCGCGTTGACCCGCACCCCCGCCGACCCCAGCTCCAGCGCCGCGACCTCGGTCAGCGCGACCACGCCCGCCTTGGCCGCGCAGTACGCGCCCATGCCCCGACCGGCCTGGACCGCGTTGAGCGAGGCCATGTTGATGATCGAGCCGCCTCGGCCGTCCTGCGCGCGCATCACCCGCCCCGCGTGCTTGACGGTCAGGAACGCGCCGTTCAGGCACAGGTCCACCACCCGCCGCCAGACCGCGTAGTCGTGGTCGGCCAGTTCCGCCGCCGTGCCGCCGCCTGCGTTGGCCACCGCGACGTCCAGGCCGCCGAACGCGTCCACGGCGGCCTGTACCAGCGCCGCCACATCCTCCTCGACGGTGACGTCGCACAGCCGCGTGACGCACCGCTCCGGGCCCAATTCCTCGGCGAGCGCCGCCAACCCGGCCGCGTCGATGTCGCCCGCGACCACGTACGCGCCCTCGGCCGCGAACCGCCGCGCGATCGCCTGCCCGATGCCCGCCGCCGCGCCGGTGATCAGTGCGACCTTGCCGTCGATCCGCCCGCCGACACCGGCGACACCGCCGACACCGGCGACACCGGCGACGACGCGCCCGTCCCGAGCCGTGCTCATGCCGTGGTCCCCTTCGTGTTCTCGTAGTCCTTCATCGCGCCGCCGACCGCCTGCGCGGTCTGGTCGCGCCAGGTCTGCGACAGGCCGACCTGCCAGTCGTGCGACGCGATCGGGCCGTGCGAGGCGCCGGTGAAGTACGGGATCACCTCGCGGGCGATCAACTCGTACGAGCGCCGGGTCGCCTCCGGGTCCGCGAAGTCGGCGCCCATGAACAGGTACGTGCCGAAGCCGCCCGACTTCTGCCACAGCCGCTCGATCTGTCGGATCGCCATCTCGGGCGTGCCGCAGATGAAGGAGCCGGTCGCGTTGCCGTGCTCGATCCGCTCCTCGAGCGGCGTGTTCGGGTCCAGCGAGATCGGGAGCACCTTGGCCTGGTAGTCCTGGATGCCCTTGAGCCCGTAGGCGACCTCCCGGCGCGCCTGCTCCTCGGTCTCGGCGATGTGCATCATGCCCATCAGCCGCCACTTGGACCGGTCCATGGTCCGACCGTGCCGACCCGCCACCTCGTTCGCGACCGCCCAGTGCGAGCCGAGCGCGTCGAAGCCGCCCTCCTGGCTCGCGGCGATCGACAGCATGCCCGCGCCGAATCGCCCCGCGGTACGCGGTCCGGCCGGCGAGAACGTCGCCGCGACCGCGATCTCGAACGACGGGTGCGTGTAGGGCCGCAGCTGCAACTGCGCGTCCCGCAGCGTGAACCAGTCGCTCTCGCGGGTGACCGGCTCGCGGCCGGCCAGCAGCTCGATGATCGCCTCCAGCGACTCCTCCATCATGGCCCGCTGGCGCGCGGTGTCGATGCCGAGCATGTGCGCGTCGGACGCGAGCTGGCCCGGGCCGACGCCGAGCATGATCCGGCCGCGGGTGAGGTGGTCGAGCAGGACCATGCGGTCCGCGACGTGCAGGGGGTGGTGGTAGGGGAGCGAGACGACGCCGGTGCCGAGGCGGATGTGCCGGGTGCGGGCCGCCGCGCTCGCGATGAACAGCTCGGGGGAGGCGACGATCTCCCATCCGCCGCTGTGGTGTTCGCCGATCCACGCCTCGTCGTAGCCGAGCCGGTCCAGGTGCTCGACGAGCGCGAGGTCCTGCTCCAGCATCAGGGTCGGGTTGCGTCCCGCCTGATGGAACGGGGCGAGGAACACTCCGAACTTGAGCGGACTGCGCGTGCCCTGGACGACCTGCTGAGCGATCTGCTGCGGTTCCGTGTGCGCCACCGCGACTCCCTTGCCTAACCCCGAAACTGATGACCCGTCACGGTTTCAGGTTGCGATGCGCGAATCAATAGACGCACTATGCGAAAGGAGTTGCCTGGGAGGTGCCTCGGGATCGCGTCGGAATCGCCGCGGAATCGCCGCGGAATCGCGGCGGAAGCGCGACGGAATCACCTCGGAATCACCTCGGAAGCGCCGATGCCCGCATGCCGCGGCCCCTCACGCCTCGACCCCTGCCCGCCCCCGGGTCAGCGCCAGCGCCGCCACCGCCGCCGCCGAGCACACCGTCATGCCGAGGAACAGCGGCACCGCCGTATGCCTGCCCGCCACGCCCATCAGTGGGGCCACGACCGCCCCGAGCACGCTCTGCAGCGTCCCGAGAACGGCCGAGCCGGCCCCCGTGGCCTGTGGCACCCGCTCGATCGCCAGCGCGGTGGCAGTCGCGAAGACCTGCCCCAGACCGAGGAAGCCGACGCCGACCAGGCCCAGCGCCCAGAAGCGGTCGAGCCGGCCCGCGAGGGTGATCAGCAGCGCGCACGCACTCGTCGCGGACATCGTCAGCAGGCCCACCCGGAGCAGCAGGCGGGGGTCGTAGCGGGCCACGAGCCGGACGTTCGCCACGCTCGCGAGCGTGGCCGTGAGCGCGCCGACCGCGAAGGCCACCGACGACTCGCGTACGCCGAAGCCCAGCACGTTCTGGAGCAGGAAGGGCGATGCCGCGATGTAGCAGAACAGCGCGCCGCACCCGAACGCGAAGGCGAACGCGTAGCCCAGATAGGCCCGGTCCCGCAGGACGCCGGCCGATGCCCGGACGACCGCCCGCACGCCGCCTCCGCCGCGCCGCTCGACCGGCAGGCTCTCGGGCACCGCGAACAGCGCGGCCAGGAAGGTCAGCAGCGACGCGCCGGCGAGTATCCCGAAGACGGCCCGCCAACCCGCGCCCGCGACGACCACCCCGCCCACCAGCGGCGCCACGATGGGCGCGATCCCGCCCAGCGCCATCAGCACGCCGAACAGCCGGGCCGCGGCCGCCCCCGACGCCAGATCCGATACGACCGCCCGGCCGACCACCACACCCGCCGCGCCGCTGAAGCCCATCACGAACCGCAGCGCGATCAGTGTCCACAGCGAGGGCGCCACCGCACACAGCGCCGTGGCCACCGTGCACACCGCCGCCCCGATCAGGATCGGCCGCCGCCGGCCGCACCGGTCGGAGAGCGGCCCCAGTACCAGCTGCCCGGCGGCGAGGCCGAACAGGAAGGCGGTGAGCGTCAGTTGCAGGCCCGACGCGTCGGTGTGCAGCTCGTCGGCCATCCGTGGGAAGGCCGGCAGGTACATGTCGGTGGCCAGCGGGACGACGAACGACAGGAGGGCGAGCGCGGCGGTGAGCGCGAGTGGGGTCGGGTCGGCGCCTGCGCCGGGGTGCGGAACGGGTGACCGCGGCGACTGCGGTGGTGGCGACTGTGGCGGCGTGGGATGTGTTGCGGCGGGCTCGATGGACATGGGTGTGCCTTCCCGGGCGACAGGTGGAATCGGCGTCGGGGTGGCCCCGTCGACACCAGTTATACTTATATAGCTATAACTAAAGCTAGGATCAAGGGGTGGACGACACGACAACCGACGCCGCGCTGCGCCGCGAGGCCGGCGAACTCACCCCGCCGCTGTACGCGCTGGCCCGCGTGCTGCGCCTGCGCGGGGTGGACGAGGCCGGCCTGCGCCCGCTGCCGCCCTCCGACCTGGAGGTGCTGCGCTATGTACTCGAATCACCCGGCGTCGGGGTCGGCGTACTCGCCCGTGAGCTCGGCCTCCAGATCAGCAATGTGAGCACGACCGTGCGCGGACTCGTGGCCGCCGGGTTGCTCCGCCGCGAGCCGGACCCGCGGGATCGCCGCGCGGTGCGGCTGCTGCCCACGACCGACGCGATGCACGGCATGGCGCGGATCGAGCAGGCCTGGGCGGAGGTCTTCGCGGACTCGCTCGCGACCCTCGACGACGAGCAGCGCGCCGCGCTCGCCGCGGCGGTCCCGGCGCTGCGGGCCCTGGGAGCGCGCTGCGCGCACAGCGGGACACCGGGCCCCGGCGGTGAGTCCCGGCCGGCGCGGCCCGGGCTGCGCGGCCGGGCGGTCCGAAATGCACTGGCCCGTCCGGCGCGAAGCAGATAGGAAGGGACGTCGGCCGGCATCGGCCCGCGCCGACGCCGGGACTGACCCGACCGACCGACCGCACGAACGGCGCCGCCGGCGCCGATCTGACCGCCACCGATACCGCCACTGATACCGACACCGCCGACAGCAGGACGAAGGACGCGCGCACGCCATGGGCTACATCGATGTCAACACCATCGGCTTCACCCTCCCCGACGGGCGCGTCCTCCTGGACGAGGTGTCCTTCCGTGTCGGCGACGGCAAGACCGTCGCGCTGATCGGCGCGAACGGGGCGGGCAAGACCACCCTGCTACGGATCATCACGGGTGAGCTGAAACCCGACAGCGGCGCGGTCGCCCGCACCGGCGGGCTGGGCATCATGCCGCAGTTCGTCGGCCGGATCCGGGACGCCTCGACCGTGCGCGACCTGCTCATCTCGCTCGCCCCGCCGCGGATCCGGGACGCGGTGCGCGCGGTCGACGAGGCCGAGCTGGCGCTGATGGAGAACGACGACGAGAAGCACCAGATGCGGTACGCCACCGCGCTCGCCGAGTTCGGCGACGCCGGCGGCTACGACATCGAGCCGGCCTGGGACCAGTGTTGTCAGTCCGCGCTGGGCACGACGTACGACGGGGCCAAGTGGCGCGAGATCCGCACGCTCTCCGGCGGCGAGCAGAAGCGGCTCGCACTGGAGGCCCTGCTTCGCGGCCCCGACCAGGTGCTGATCCTCGACGAGCCGGACAACTACCTCGACGTCCCCGGCAAGCGCTGGCTGGAACAATCCCTGCGGGAGACCCAGAAGTCGGTCCTGCTGGTCTCGCACGACCGCGAACTGCTCGCCCAGGCCGCCGACCGGATCGTCACGATCGAACTCGGCGCGGCCGGCAACACCGTCTGGATCCACGGCGGTTCGTTCGCGAACTACCACGACGCGCGACGCGCGCGGTTCGAGCGGTTCGAGGAGTTGGGCCGACGCTGGGACGAGGAGCACGCCAAGCTCAAGGCGTTGGTCCTGATGTACAAGAACAAGGCGGCGTACAACGACGGCCTCGCGTCCCGGCTCCAGGCCGCCCGGACCCGGCTTCGCAAGTTCGAGGAGGCCGGCCCGCCGCAGAACATCCCGCGCGAGCAGGACGTCAAGATGCGGCTGCGCGGCTCGCGCACGGGCAAGCGCGCGGTGATCGCCGAGGGGCTGGAACTGACCGGTCTGATGAAGCCGTTCGACTGCGAGGTCTGGTACGGCGACCGGGTCGCGGTGCTGGGCTCGAACGGCTCGGGCAAGTCGCACTTCCTGCGGCTGCTCGCGGCCGGCGGCACCGACCCCGAGGTCGAGCACGAGCCGGTCGGCGACACGGTGATCCCGCCGGTGGCGCACAGTGGCCGGGCCCGGCTCGGCGCGCGGGTCCGGCCGGGGTGGTTCGCGCAGACCCACGACCACCCCGAGTTCGCCGGCAGGACGCTCGTCGACATCCTCGGCCGCGGCGACGAACACCGCAGCGGCCTGGGCCGCGAGGGCGCGGCCAAGGTGCTCGACCGCTACGAACTCGCGTACGGCGCCGAGCAGCCCTTCGACACCCTGTCGGGCGGCCAACAGGCCCGATTCCAGGTCCTGTTGCTCGAACTCTCCGGCGCCAACCTGCTGCTGCTCGACGAGCCCACCGACAACCTCGACCTGGTCTCGGCCGAAGCGCTCCAGGACGCCCTGGAAGCCTTCGACGGCACGGTACTGGCGGTCACCCACGACCGCTGGTTCGCCTCCTCCTTCGACCGCTTCATGGTCTTCGGCGCCGACGGCCGAGTCCGCGAAACCGACGGCCCGGTCTGGGACGAGGCCCGAGTGGACCGAGCCCGAGGCTGACCAACCCCACACCCGACCGCCTACCGGGTGGGCCCATCACCTCCGCGCCCACCCGGTCGCATGATGGACGTCGCCGAGCAGCCGCGATACGGTCCGGCCGTGATGATTCCCTGCGAGCCCGGTAGATGACGGGCGACAACCAAGAAGCATTCCGACTCGCCTTCCTCCGCGATCTGAGACGCGGCGAGATCCGCACCGGCATCGTCTCCGCGATCCCGAACCTCGGCCTGTTCGTCGACCTCGGCGGCGTCGATGGTCTGGTCAGCGTCGCGGAACTGTCCTGGACACACATCTCGCACCCGTCCGAGGTCGCCGCGGTCGGCGACGAGGTCAGGGTCGAGGTCCTCGACGTCGACATGGACCGACAGCGCATCTCGTTGTCGCTGAAGTCCCAACAGCCGGACCCATGGCGACAGTTCGCCGCCGACCACCCACCGGGTCGAACTCTGCCGGGAACGGTCACCATGCTGGTGCCCTTCGGCGCGTTCGTGCGGGTCGCGGACGGGGTCGAAGGTCTGGTGCACCTGTCCGAACTCTCGGATCACGATGTCGCGTCCCCCGAACTGGTCGTCCGGGTGGGCGACGAGGTCGCGGTCAGGGTGGTCGAGACGGATTTCGATCGGCGGCGGATCGCGCTTTCGATGAAGCAGGTCGCGGGGTCGCCCGGGTCCGGGCCGGGGCGTCCGGAGCCGCCGGAGGCGGCACCGGGGGTTCCCTAGAGCCTGTTCTGGGTTCCAATCTTCGGACTGGTTTTCCTGCGCGGGAGGGCGGTTGCTTGATACAAGGTCGGGATGACGCGTGGTGATCTGGCCGATGGCGAGTGGGAGTTGGTCGAGCCGTTCCTCCCGATCGGGGAGCGCGGCCCGTATCCGGGGCGGTTGCGGGACTGCTTCGACGGGGTGATGTGGCGTTTTCGCACGGGCAGTCCGTGGCGGGACGTTCCCGAGCGGTACGGGCCCTGGCAGACCGTCTACCAGCGGTTCCACGCGTGGGCCCTGGCGGGGACGTTCCGGGCCCTGATGGAGGCGATGATCGCCGAGGCCGCCGCCCGCGGGCAGGTCGAACTCGGCCTGGTGAGCGTGGACTCCACCGTCGTTCGTGCGCATCAGGACGCGGCCGGGATGGTCGTCGACGCCGAACTCCTGCGGGAGGTGGAGAAGGCCGTCGACGAGGAAAAGGGGATTCTCGAAAGGGGCAAAAGGGGCCGGTGACGGAGGGGGTGCCCGCAGCGGGGGACGAGGCGGCGCGCGCGGAGCGTCGGCGGGTGCGGCGCCGACACCGGGCCAGGCTGAGGACGGCCGCATTGGGCCGTTCGCGCGGCGGACTCTCCGCGAAGATCCACCTGTCGGCCGACCGCCGCTGCCGGCCGCTGTCCTTCGTGGTCACTCCCGGACAAGCCGCCGACAACCCGCGCTTCGTCGCCGTCGTCGAGGGGATCCGGGTCCGGGGCCCCGTCGGCCGACCTCGCACCCGACCCGGCGCCGTCGCCGCCGACAAGGCCTACTCCAGTCGCGCCACCCGCCTCTACCTGCGCAGACGCCGGATCAAGGCGGTCATCCCCGAGAAGGTCGACCAGGCCGCCAACCGCAAGAAGAAGGGCTCACGCGGAGGTCGACCGATCGGCCACGACGCCACGCTCTACAAGGACCGCAACACCGTCGAGCGCTGCATCCACAAGATCAAGGCATGGCGAGGCCTGGCCACCCGATACGACAAGACGCCCGACAGCTACCTCGCCGGACTCCACCTCCGCGGCGCAATCCTCTGGCTCCGCAGCCTCCGACCCACCACATGATCCGAACCCAGAACAGGCTCTAGTTCCGGTCACGGCACTGGCGGCACGTAGCGGCACGCCGATGCGGCGGCCCGGGGTGGGTGGGGCGCCGCATCGGGGTGTGGGTGTCAGTCTTCGCTGTCCGTGTCGTTCGGGTCCGGGATGAAGTCGGTGGCCGAGTCCTGCTTGTAGGTCAGCGTCGGTGCCCAGCCGGTCGCGAGTCCCGACCATTCCTGCCGCGCCGTCGCCGCGGACTTCGCGGCCGCGATCAGCTTGAGACGCGCGTACAGGTCCGGCAGCGCCGAGCTGTAGCTGCGGCCGACCTCGGCGAAGTGGCTGATCACCACGAACTCCTGGGCCTCCGCGCCCAGGTCCGCGATCGTGCGGGTGCCGCCGGCCCATTCCAGGATGAGCTTCGCCTGACCCGCGCCGCCGTCCGCGCCGGCCGAGAGCGTCGTCGCCAGGTCGACGTACCTGCGCGGCCGACCGCGTCGCACGGTCGGGTCGTACGCCTGCCAGCCGCCGCTGATGCGCAGCTTCGCCGACGCGAGGTGCGTGTTCATCGAGTCGATGATCAGTTGGCGGTGGCCGGACGTCTTGCCGCTGTCCGAGGCCATCCACACGTACACGTTCCAGATCCTGCCGTACGCCGTCATCTGTGCGGCGCTGCCGGCGACCAGCTTCTCGGTCGCGGCCAGGTCTTGTTCGATGGGCATATCCGACCCCCCTCGGGTGCTCGTTGCGGCACCCCCTTGCGCAGACTCCTGCGGGTCTGACAGGTCGTCAAGAGGTTGGACTTTATTGCCTTTTCACCGAAAATACGGACACGAATATGCTATGGAGGCGGTCTGGCAGGGGAATTGGAGGCCGCACGTCGGGTTGGCTCGTGGCCGGATTCGGATGTCGGTCAGCTACGCGCAGTCCGCGCAATCGGCATGACGGCACCGGGTGGTCTGCCCTACGGTTCGGCGGATGCGTTCCCATATCGACGAACCGAGCGACGTGACCGTCCGGTGCAACGACGACCGAGGCGTGGGCATCCGCCTCGGGGACGCCGTCCATCCGGACGACGACGCCGGCGCCACTCACCACGCCGCCGCCGGGCGCCTCGTGAACTACGCCGTCGAACTCCACGCGCCCGGAATGACGGCCCGACTCGACCGCGTGGTCGGCTGGACCGGGGAGGCGCGCGAGCTGGACGCCTTCCTCACCGACGTGGCCCGCGACTTCGGCGGTTGGGACGGTGCGCGCCGCTGGCACACCGACGATCGCGACTTCGCCGTCTCGGCGGTCTTCCGCTCGGGCGGGCGGGTCGAACTCACCTGGACGCTGCGCCCGTGCCGAGCCGCCGACGGCACGTGGACGGCGTCCGTCACCACCGTTCTGGAGGCGGGCGAACAGATGGCGGCGCTCGCGGCGGACGTGCGGCACTTCCTGTCCGGCTGATTGTCTGCCGAGGTACGCGGGCGTCTTCTCGTAGACCGTTGTCGGACCCGCCCACCGTTCAGCCGTGTTCGGCGAATCCCGCCGCGACCGCCTTCGGGTCGGCGCCGGTCGCCAGGAGCAGGCGCAGCAACACCCTTGCCTTGTACGGGTCGAGCAGGCCGCCGTTGATCAGCCCCCGCCGCTGTAGGTCCGTCTCCGAGCCGACCGCGCCGTACGTGTGCCGCAGCACCGAGCCCGCGCCGGTGCGCGAGGTCAGCACGACCGGGATACGCCCGGCCAGCGCGCCGAGCACCGGCGCGAGCGCGGACGGGACGTGGCCGACGCCGAACCCGGCGACGACCAGGCCCTGATGCGTGTCCGCGAGGCCGGCGAGGAGCGCGCCGTCGTCGTCCAGGGCGACCGTGTACAGCGCCACCCGGGTCCCCGCGAGGGCGGCCGTCGGCGACGGGACGGCCAGTGGCGCGGGCCGCGTCGGCGTGGCCAACACCCGTACGGCGCCCTCGATCACGTGACCGATCGGGCCGACGTTGGGCGACGTGAACGCGGCCGTGCTGGTGCTGTGCGCCTTGCGGACCCGGCGCGCGGCGTGGATCTCGTCGCCCAGGACAACCAGCGCGCCCAGCCCGCGGGCCGCGTCGGCGGCCGCGACACGGGCCGCGGCGAGCAGGTTCGCGGGTCCGTCGGGGCCGGCCAGGGTCGGGTTGCGCATCGCGCCGGTGAGGACGAACGGCTCCGGGTGCGGCCAGACCAGGTCGACGAGGTACGCCGTCTCCTCCAGGGTGTCGGTGCCCTGCGTGACCACGACGCCGACGGCGCCCGCGGCCACCGCGCGGGACGCGGCGGCGACCACGTCGAGCACCTGATCAAACGTCAGATCCCCGCTGGGCACGGCCTGTACGTCCTGCACGTCGAGCGTGACACCCAGCTCGGCGAGGCCGGGAACCGCGGCGGTCAGGTCCGCGCCGGTCAGACGGTTCACGACCGTACCGGTGGCGGAGCCGACGGCCCCCGCCATCGCGATCGTGCCACCGAGAGTGAACAACGCGACGCTCATTGCCGGTTCTCCCATCGCTTACCACCACCGACGGCCGTCGGGTCGACCGCCGCCGCACCTTACCGACTCGTTTCTCGGACCCGGTGAGGCTACGCGGTGTCCGGGGCCGGCCCCAAGGGGTTCCGGGTACCGGGAACTCGCGGCTGCGCCCCGACTTGGCCCCGGACGTGCGGCGACCCCGAGGGACCGTGGTCCACTCGGGGTCGCTGCCTGCCGTGTCGTGCTGCGTTTGTCGCGTTCACCGCTCGGTGCGGTGGTGCCGCCCCGCCGGGCGCGATGTCGGTCCGGTTCGTTCCGACATCGCACGGCGGGCCGCTTGCTCGGGCTCTCGCGCCGGGCCATCGCCGCTGTCACCGGGTGAGCAGCTGCAGGTTGCGGCGCATCCGCCCGGACTCCTGCGCGGCGGCGCCGGCCACGGCCTCGCGCTCCACACGCTCGGCGCGGCGGGCCTTGGCCTCGGCGCGCCGAGCGCGCAGCGCCGATACGACCAGGCGGTCGTGGTCGGCGGTGGCGAGGATGTCGCGCTGACGGGCCTTGAACATCTCGTACTCGATCATGTCTGTCTGTCTCCTGTTGCCTCCGACCCGGTCTCTCCGGCTCGTGGTAACAGCTTCGCGGCCCAGTGGGGTCGCAGACATGGGGTGGATGCCGCATCTATCGCGGGGCCCGGGGCCTGGGCAATCGCCTAAGGCGGACCAAGACGATCTAAGGCGATCTAAGGCGGCCTAAGGCGGGCCCGGGTGACCTAAGGCACCCGCTGAGCCCTGGTCGTACATGGTGGAACAGGGCGGTGGGGGTGGTCAAGGTTTCCCGGGCCGGGAAGATGGCCCCATGGCTGAGATCGTGATCGATTCGACGACGGTTCCCTGGATCCCGGTGTCGCACCGGGTCGACCTGCTGCTCTCCGGAGACCTCCCGGAGGGATATGTCGTCACCACCGCCTTCGTTCTCGTCCTGGACGGCATGGGGCGGACGTTGCTGACTCGGGTGGATCGACCGGGGCGGGGCTGGGAGGTGCCCGGGGGGCATCTGGACCCCGGTGAGTCGCCCGTCGTCGCGGGGGCGCGCGAGCTCGGGGAGGAGGCCGGGCTGTGGTTGGCGGCCGACCGGCTCACCCTCTTCGGTGGGCAGCGGATCACCTTGCTGGCCCCGCCGCCCGCCGACTACGGCTACCCCACACACGCGTTCCAGGCCTTCTACTCCGTACGCCTCGACCACGAAGGCGCGGCGACCGCGCCCGACCCCGACTCCGAGTGCGATGCCGCCGAGTGGCTCGCACGCGACGAGGTGGCGCGCCGGTGCCCCGACGCCGCGTGGTTGCCTTTGCACGCCGCGCTGTTCGGCTGACCCGACGGCCCCCACGCGCTGCCGGGCCCCTCGTGTCACCACCGTGTATCGCTGCGGGTATTTGCCCGGCCCGGCGGCCGACCCCGCCCCTACGGTGAGTGGTCCGGCAGATGCGGCCTCGCCCCCGAACACTTCGCCCCCGGCCCGGACCCGCACTGACCCGACCGCCGATCAACAGGCCCCGGACCTCGTGGCAATGATTCGCTGCGTCGTCCCCCGGTGCCTCGGCGTAGCGTCTCCGGGCAGCGGTACCCCCGCATCCGCGCCTCGACCCGAAACGGGCTAATCTGCCCCGATGATCACCGTCTCCACCGCGAACGTAAACGGGCTTCGGGCCGCCTCCGGCAAGGGCTTCACGGAGTGGTTGAACGCGACCTCGGCCGATGTCGTGTGCCTCCAGGAAGTGCGGGCCATGCCCGAGCAGCTCAGCGACGAGGTGCGCGATCCCAAGGGGTGGCACGCCTACTACGCGCCGGCCGCCGCCAAGGGTCGGGCCGGGGTGGCCGTGTACAGCAGGGTGAAGCCCACCGCGGTCCGGATCGGGTTCGGGTCGGCCGAGTTCGACGCGGCCGGGCGGTGGATCGAGGTGGATCTGCCCCAGGTCACCGTGGCGAGCCTGTACCTGCCCACCGGCGAGGCGGAGACCCCCAAGCAGGACGAGAAGGTCCGGTTCATGACGGACCTGGTCGCGCACCTGAAGGTGATGCGGGCGACGGCGGCGATCGGCGGGCGCGAGTCGCTCGTGTGCGGGGACTGGAACATCGCGCACACCGAGCACGACATCAAGAACTGGAAGGGCAACGTCAAGAAGTCCGGCTTCCTGCCGGCGGAGCGGGAGTGGCTCACCGAGCTGTTCGGCGCGGCCGACTGGCACGACGTGGTCCGGCGAATCCACCCCGAGGGCCCCGGCCCCTACTCGTGGTGGTCCTACCGCGGCAAGGCGTTCGACACCGACGCCGGCTGGCGGATCGACTACCACGTCGCGACCCCGGCCCTGGCGGACGTCGCGCTCACCGCCGTGACCGAGCGCGCGGACACCTATGCCGAGCGCTGGTCGGACCACGCGCCGGTGACCGTCGCCTACGACATCTGACCGGGCTCGACACCGCGCGGGGTCCCTCGACCCAGGACCGGTTCCAGCGCCCGGGCCAGGCGGGCCAACCACGCCTCGCCGTCGCCGAGCACCGACGGGTGATCCGCGCGGAACCGGTCCCAGTCGACCCGCCACCGCACGATCTCGCCGGCCGGCAGGGGCTCGGCGCCCAGCACCCGCCCGAGCAGGGACGGATCCAGACGCGTGTCCGGCGACTCCGCCAGCAGGACCGCGTCGTACAGGTCCTTGCCGAAGGCGCCGGCGGCCCCGTCGACTCCCGCCGCCACGGCCGCCGCGTCCGTACGCAGCCACAGCAGCTTCCAGGCGAGCGACAGCGCCCGGCTCACCGTGGCCGCGGCCACCGGCGGGCCGCCGTCGCCGCGTGGGATCGCGGTCCATCGGGCCGGCTCCGCGAGCCGCTCCTCGATGGCGTAGTCGACGTGGATCACCCCGTCGGGTACGCCGTCCGCGCGCCAGGGCAGGACCAGACGGACGCCGGTCACGGCGTAGTGGTCGTAGTTCCCCACGTACTCGCGCTCCGCGTCCGCCGCGGCCAGCTCGACGCCGGCGCCGGCGTCCGGGTGCAGCTGTAGCGCCTCGATGAGTTCCAGGTCCGGAAGCTCGGGCAGGTCCGGCCGAGGGTCTCCGAGTCCGTGGTCGTCGTCGGCGTACGGATCGAGTTCCGAGGCCAGCCAGCTCAGCCCCTCGGGCGGCGGGTAGGCCCGGATGCCCCGGGTGTCGAACTCGTCGTCGCGCCACAGCTCGCCCGCGCCCGCGCCGTCGTACGCCTCCGGCCACTGCTGCACCGCGGCGCGGTCCACGTGGGGGTGGCAGATGCAGGGGTCGATCGGCCACACCCACGTGGGTGCCATCACCCAGTCCAGATCACCCGGTTCGCGCGCCGCGTCGCCCAGCCACGCGGTCAGCGCCATGCTCCCGCGCAGCACCAACGCGCCCCCGGACGACCCTTCCACGCACAGCCGCAACACGTGGTCCAACGCCGTTCGCCGCGCGGCCCACCACCGCCGTTCCTGGTCCGCGTCCACGAATCCGGGGACCTCGATCCCGCTCGGGCGGCTCACCGACACGCCGACCTACCCGCGCAGCGACTCGGCAGCGAACAGCTCCCGACCCGCAGTCAGGCCGGAATCAGCGGCGCCCGCACCGGAGTCGGCCCGCAGCCGACCGGCGGGTGGGTTGCACGTACTCATCCGCCGACCCTCGCACGGCGGTCCGACACCAGGACATCACCGCGACCCACGGCCGGCGGACGCTCCCGGGGCGGCGCCGATGAGCTCGGCCTGCGGCAGGCCCACGGAATCGTCCGCTTGCTTGCACCGCTCGCAGCACGTCCGCGGGTTCTCCATCGCCAGCAGCCGGTCCAGCCGCTCCCGGGTCACCTCGTCGGCCGGCGTGTACACGAGCATCCGGGTCTCCGGCACGGCCAGTTGCAGGCGGGTGCCCGCGAGGCTCAGCTCGCCCACCTCGCCGTGCCGGAGCCGCTTGACATGCCGATTCGGCGAGGCGACCTCGCGCCGCTCCCACAGCCGCGCGAAGTCCGGGCTGGCGAGCGAGAGCCGCTCGACGAACCGCTCCCAGTCCGGTTCGCCGACATGGCGACCGAAGGCGGTCTGCAACTCGGCGACCATGCGCGGCATCTCGTACTCGCGGTCGACGAACGGGTTGCAGCAGTCCCGGGCCATGAACGAGGCCCAGATCACGTTGCGTTCGCCGTGCGGGCGCAGGGTGATCGGCGGGAACAGCTTGGCGTAGGCCGTGTTCCACGCCAGCACGTCGTAGCGCGCGTTGTACACCGCCGCGGGCATCGGGCCGAGCTGGTCCAGGATCCCCTGGACCTCCTCCGGCAGCTCGGTGCCCGGCGTCGGCTCGACCTCCCAGCGGACCTGCGCGAGCCGGTACAGGTGCGCGCGCTCGGCCGAGTCCAGGCCGAGTGTGTGCGCGACCGCGTTCAGCACCTGCACGCTCGCGTTGATCGGGCGGCCCTGCTCCAGCCACGTGTACCAGGTCACCCCGACCCCGGCGAGCAGCGCGACCTCCTCGCGGCGCAGACCCGGGGTACGGCGCCGAAAACCCGGCGGCAGGCCGACCTGCTCCGGCGTGCGGCGCTCGCGGCGGCTGCGCAGGAACGCGCCCAACTCCGTGCGTCGGCTCGCCGTGTTCGTGGTCATGCGGCCATCCTCGCGCGAGTGCGCGGCGGGTGCCAGGTGCTCTCGGTACCAGGATCGACAGGCTCTCGGCAACAGGATGGGCCCGCCTCCACGCTCGTGCCATGACCACCACCACCGCGGCGCCGGCCACGGCGCGAGCCGTTCATCCGTTGTTGCTGACCGCCCTGCTCACCGCACAGTTCATGGCGTTGCTGGACACGTCCGTCGTCAACGTCGCAGGCCCCACGATTCGTACCGACCTGGACACCAGCGGCGCGGGCCTCCAACTCGTCATCTCGGGCTACACGATCGTCTACGCGATGCTGATCGTCACCGGCTCGCGGCTCGGCGGGCGGCTCGGCTTCCGCCGGGTCTTCAACGCGGGACTGATCGTCTTCACCCTCGCGTCACTGCTGTGCGGGCTCGCGTGGGACGACGCGTCGCTGATCGGGGCGCGGGCCGTCCAGGGCGCGGGCGCGGCGCTGATGGTGCCGCAGGTGCTCAACCTCATCCAGGCCACCTACACCGGCGTCGACCGGGCCCGCGCGATGGGCCGCTACGCGGCGGTGATCGCGGGCGGCATGGTCGCCGGGCAGGTGGTCGGCGGGCTGCTGGTCAGCGCCGACCTGTTCGGCCTGTCGTGGCGGCCGGTGTTCCTGATCAACATCCCGGTCGGGATCGCGCTGTACGTGCTGGCCCGCCGCGCGCTGCCCGCGGGCGGGACGTCCTCGGCGCGCGGCCTGGACGGGCCGGGCCTGGCGCTGCTGGCCCCCGCGCTGCTGGCGCTCGTGGTGCCGCTGGTGATGGGTCACGAACTGGACTGGCCGACCTGGGGTTGGCTGAGCCTGGCGGCGTGCGTCGTGCTGTTCGTGGCCTTCGCGGCGGTCGAGCGGCGGGCACCGGCACCGCTGATCCCGGTATCGCTGCTGCGCGTGCCCGGGGTGTTGGCGGGCGCGATCACGCTGCTCCTGGTGATGACCGCGTTCGGCGGGCTGATGTTCGCGACCGCGCTGTACGTGCAGAACGGCCTGGGCTACAGCGCGCTGGAGGCGGGGCTCACGTTCATCCCGTCCTCGGTCGTCTTCGCGGGGGTCTCGCTGCGCTGGCAGCTGCTCCCGGCGGCGTGGCACCCGCGGCTCCCGATGATCGGGATGCCGATCGGCGCGGTCGGGTTCGCGCTCAGCGCCTGGGCGTTCGGCACCGGGCAGCCGCTCGCGGTGCTGCTGGCCGTGATGGTGGTGGGCAGCTTCGGCCTGGGCGTCGCGTACAGCCCGGTGATGATGCTCTCGCTGCGCCGCGTCCCGCTGCCGCAGGCGCCCGACGCGTCCGGCCTGATGGTGACGATGATCCAACTCGGCCAGGTCCTGGGCGTGGCCGCCTTCGGCACCCTGTACCTCTCGATCGGCACCGACTTCCACCACGCGGGCGAAGTAACCGCGACGGCCATCGCCGCCACAGTCCTCCTCACCACCGCCCCGGCGGCCCGGCTATCCCGTGGCTGAGTCGGTGTCTGCCGCGTCCTGGGCGGCCAGGACGCGGTGGCCGTGTTCGACGGACCAGGCGCCCAGGGCGCGGAAGGGGATCAGGAGGGTGTGGCCGAGGTCGGTGAGTTCGTACTCGACGCGGGGCGGGGCCTCGGCGTAGGCGTGTCGGGCGACCAGGCCGTGGTACTCCAACCGGCGCAGCGTCTCGTTGAGGACCTTCGCGCTGATTCCGCCGATCTGCGCGCGCAACGCGATCGGCCGCATCGGGCCGTCGGCCAGCGCGTACACGACGACGCTGTTCCACCGGTTGGTGAGCAGGTCGAAACCGATCCTGGCGCGGCAGTCCGCGACGTACTCGCCCTCGTGCTCCGTCATGCGTCCATTCTGGCCCGCCGATGGATACCGAACGGTTCCCATCGACCCGCCTAGTTTCGAGGACGAGGAAACGGCGGCAACAGGCGGATCGAGTCGAGGGATCGGTATGCGAATCGGGATTCTGGGTGCGGGCAACATGGCCGGCGCGTTGGGCGCCAAGTGGGTCCGGGCCGGGCACGACGTGGTGATCGGGGCGCGGTCGGCGGAGCGGGCCGAGGTGCTCGCGAAGCGGATCGGGGCCCGGGCGGGGACGTTCGCCGAGGCGGCCGGGCACGGGGACGCGGTGCTGTCGGCGGTCGGGCACGGCGCGGCGGCAGAGGTGGTCGGGCCGGCGGCCGAGCGGCTCGCGGGCAAGGCCCTGCTGGATTGTTCGAACCCGATCGTGCCCGGCCCGGGTGGGCTGATGTTGACCACGGGCGGGGGACCTTCGGCGGCGCGGGCGCTCGCGGACGCGGCGCCGGGCGCGCACGTGGTCAAGGCGTTCCACCTGTGCGCGGCGGAGGTGTGGGCCGGGGCGCTCGCGGACGGCCTGGCGGTGCCGCTATGCGGGGACGACGCGGACGCGCTCGATGTGGCAGGGGAGTTGGTCGCGGACGTGGGGTCGGTCCCGTTGCCGGTGGGCGGCCTGGAACGCGCGGGGTACCTGGAGGCGACGGCGGCGATCGTGATCGGGATGTGGTTCGCCGGGCAGGACCCGCGCACGATGCTGCCGCTCGCGGAGAACGCGCACGGCTGAGCGGCGCGGTCGGGGGCGAGGGATCGGGGAGAGGGAGCAGAGCGCGGTGAGGGCCGCGATCAGGGGCTCTCGCGCAGGAAGTCGAGCAGGACCGGGACGTGACTGTGGTCGGGGTCGCGTACCGCGGTGAGCAGGGTCACCCGACCGTCGCCCGCTCGGGCGAGGAGGCCCGCGCGTGCCGCGCGGGCCTCCTCCGTGTCGAGTTCGTCGCGGTAGCGGGCCCGGAACACGTCCTCGGCCAGGCCGCCCGCGTGCCAGGCGCGGCGCAGGTCGCCGGACGGGGTCAGGTCCTTGGCCCAGTCGTCCAGGAGGGCGTCCTCCTTGCGAATGCCGCGCGGCCAGAGCCGGTCGACGAGCACGCGCAGACCGTCGTCGGGTCGGGCGGGGTCGTACACGCGGCGGACGGTGAACGTGGGCTCGGCCATGGCGCCTCCCGGGCGGGGATCGGTGCCGGCGTGTACCCGCGCCGGGGCCGATTCACCGGGCGACGCCGCCGGCCCGCCGGCAACGGGAGCCGATGGCGCTTCGCGGCGCCCGCCCGCGGCGCCGGTACGCGGCCTCAGTAGGCCACGCCCACCGGTTGCCGGTAGGTCGCCGGGTCGTCCAGGACCGCGAGCATCGCGTGCGCCAGGTCGGCCCGCGCGATGGTGGCGCCCCGCGGGACGCTGCCGCCGATGTGCGTGCGGTAGGTGCCGGTGACCTTCGCGCCGGTCAGCTTCGGCGGCCGCATCGCGGTCCAGTCGGTGTCGCTGCGGGCCATCTCGGCCTCCATCGCGCCGACATCGGCGTACACGTCCTTGAGTACCGCGCGCAGGATCGGGATCAGCATGCCGCGCACGAACAGCGAGTCCTCGCTCGGGGTGGGGCCCACCGGCGCGGCGCTGATCGTCACCAGGCGCCGGACGCCCGTGTCGGCCATCGCGGCCAGGATCGCGGCGGTGCCCCGCTCGGCGATGCCGGTGGACTTGCGGTTGCGCGGCCCGAGCCCGGACAGCACCGCGTCGCGGCCTTCGAGGGCCGTCCGCAGCTCGGCCGGATCGGTCACGTCCGCCCGGACGACGTCGATGTTCGGATGCTCGACCGCGGGCTGCGACGGTGCGCGGACCACGGCGGTGACCTTGTGCCCGGCGGCCGCGGCTTGGCGCAGGATGTGCCCGCCGGTGGCACCCGTGGCTCCGAAAACGGTGAGCCTCATGTCAATCCTCCCGAGGTGGGTGAGCGTTCACTCACCTCTCTATGGTGAATACTTACTCACCACACGTCAAGTCCCGGCCCCGACGAACGGACGACCCCTTCGATGCAGCCCCCGACGCAGCCCCCGACGCAGCCGCGCCCGGCGGTCCCCACCCGGGAGCGGATCCTCGACGCCGCCGAGCAGCTGATGCGGACGCTCGGGCTCGCCCGCACCACGACGAAGGAGATCGCGCGCGCCGCGGGCTGTTCGGAGGCCGCGCTGTACAAGCACTTCACCGGCAAGGAGGAGCTGTTCGTCGCGGTCCTCCAGGAACGGCTGCCCCCGCTCGGCCCGCTGCTCGCCCGGTTGACCGCGGATCCCGACGCGCCCGGCGCGGGAGGTGTGGAGGAGCGGCTGGCCGCGATCGCGCTCCAGGCCGCGCTGTTCTACGAGCAGAGCATGCCGATCGCCTCGTCGCTGTTCGCCGACCCCGCGCTGCTGGTCCGGCACCGTGAGGCGCTGCGGGGGATCGGCGCCGGTCCGCACATGCCGCTGCGCGCGCTCGCCGGCTACCTGCGGGTGGAGCGCGACCGCGGCCGGATCGCCGCGACCGCCGACCCCGACGCGGCAGCCGAACTGCTCCTCGGCGCGTGCTACCAACGGGCGTTCCTGCGCCACTTCATGGGCGTCGAGGACGGCCCCACCGCCGAGGAATTCGCCGCGGCCGCGGCCGCTACGCTGGTCCGGGGGATCGCCTGACCAGGCGTCAAGAAGGGGTGGGCCGGGCCGTGTTCCCGTTCGGCACGGGACTCGGCACGCTCGATCCCAGGGCCCCCACGCCCGCACCCGACGACGCGCGACCGCACCGAGCACGGGGGAACGAGCATGAGCGAACACGCGACCGGAGCCGCCGAGCCCACCGACGCGGACCGGGCCCGGGCACTCATCGCGGCCGGCGACGTCGGCGGCGCGCTGAACCATCTGCGCCGCACCGCCGACACGATCGACTCGGCCGACCTGGCGCACGTCACCGAGGCACTGGCCCAGCGCGTGCAATACCTCGAACTCGTGATCCACGCCTCGGTGTTGATGGCCTATCCGGGCAACGCCGAGGCGCTGTACAAGTTCGGTTGCGCGTGCAACGACCACAACGCGCCGTTCCTCGCGATACCGGCGCTGCGCGAGGCGCTGCGGATGTACCCGGACGCCGAGAACGTGCGCGGGGAACTGGTCGCCGCGTATCAGCAGGAGTACCGGTACGCCGAGGCCGTCGCGGTGCTGACCGAGTACGAGGCGGAGCTGCCGGAATGGCCGGAAGGCTATTCGCTGGCCTACAACACGCTCCTGACCGGCGACATCGAGGGTGCCGCGGCGCGCTATGCCCGGATGTCCCCTCCCGAGGACCCGCAGTGGCAGCACCTGGACGACCGCCTCCGGAGCGCGCTCGGCAACGTCGGCGCGGCGCGCGCGGTCGGCCCGCTGGACGACCGGGACCTGCGCGGCTGGCACTTCGTGCTGACCGGCGGAGTGCTCGCGACGCTGTCCCCGTACGGCTCCGGCGCCGGGGAGTCCGGGCGGTGGATCCGCCTCCGGGACGACTACGCGATGTGCCTGCACGGCCTGCGCCGGCTGCGGCTGGTGCCGGCCGCGACCGGCCGTGCGCCGACCACCGTCTCGCTGCTGTCCGATCGCGACAGCCACATCCTGGGCCTGCCCGCGCTGCCGTTCGCGCCGGGGCGTCGGGACACCGTGGTGGTGGCGTACGACCTCAACACGGTCGGCCGCCCCACGCTGCGGGCCGTGTACGACCGGGCCCCGGAGCAGATCCTGTTCGAGCACGCGACGTGCTGGAGCGAACCGTCGCCGATCGCCCCGGACCTGAGCACGCTGCTGGTCCAGTCGGTGGTCGCACCGTGGGGTGAGCGGCCGCGCCGGGGCGGGGACGGCGTCGAGCGGATCGCGGCCGACGAGCGGGCGGTCGAGGAGGTCGCGCGGGACATCGTCGCCGCCGGCCCCTACGACGCCTCGGGCGACGGCACGACCGCGCCCGACCCGGACGAGACCCTGACCGCGTTCGCGACCGCGATCGCGCCGCACTGGCTGACGGGCACGCGCGACCGGCCCGCGGCCCCGGGACCGGTGCGCGCCAACCGCGAGTTCCTGGTCGGATAGGCCGCGACACCCCGAACGAGTCGGGCAGCCGCCGATGCGTCGGGGGCTCCCCCTATCGTGCGCAGATGGAACTGACCGCACATATGATCACGATCGACTGCGCCGACCCGCGCACCCTCGCCGCCTGGTGGGCGAACGCGCTGGGGGTGGAGATCGCCAAGGATTTCGGTGAGTTCGTGATCGTCGCCGCCACGCCGTTGCTCCTGGGCTTCCAGCGCGTGCCCGAGGACAAGGTCGGCAAGAACCGCGTACACGTGGACTTCTCCACCCCCGACCGGCCCGGCGAGGTCGAGCGTCTGGTCGGGCTTGGCGCGTCGGTCGTCGCCGACCGCAGCGTGCCGGGGCTCGCCTGGACCACGATGCAGGACCCCGCGGGCAACGAGTTCTGCGTTTCGGAATAGCGGCGTGGCGCAGGTCCGTTCACCCCCGGCGGAGGTCTCGGTGACGAACGCCGGGGTTCGTCGTCCCGAGCACGGGTGGCTGTCCCGAGCATAGATCCGACCCTCTCCAGGCGTCTTTACGGGTGAGGGAGGGAGCGTTGAAATCCCATGAGGAAGACGAGTTTCGGGCGTTCGTCGAGTCCCGTCGCAGGGGCTTGGTGAACACCGCGTACCTGCTGTGCGGCGACCGCGACGACGCCGAGGATCTGACGCAGGCGACCCTCGTCAAGGTCTACGGCGCCTGGTCGCGCGTCGCGAGCAGGGACGATCGGGACGCCTACGTGCGCCGAATACTGATCAACACCAACGTGTCCCGGCACCGAAGACGCCGCGTCGCCCACTTCCTGACGGACCGTCTGCCGGACCGGGCCGGGCCCGATTCCACCGCCGACCTGGCGGGACGCGGCGTCCTGGTGGCGGCCCTGGGCCGATTGCCGGCCGGGCGCAGGGCCGCGGTGGTGTTGCGGTATTGGGAGGATCGATCGGAGTCCGAGGTCGCGAAGATCCTCGGCTGCAAGATCGGTACGGTGCGCAGCCAGGCCCATCGCGGACTCGCGCAACTTCGTAAGGATCCCCAACTCGCCGACCTGATCCCATATCAGGCGGTGTCCCCCTCGCTTCACGACACGGAGGTGCGGTCATGGCCGACCACGGCGCCGCACTGAGGGAGGCATTGATGGCGGAAATCGAGACGGCGGAGCTGCGCGTACCCGGCGCGGAAGAGGTGATCCGCGCGGGCAAAGCGCGCGGGAAGCGACGCCGGTTGCTGCTCGCGTCGGCGGTGTCGGCGTGCGTGCTCGCGGGCGGTGGCGGCACGGTCATCGCGTCCTCGATCGTCGACGAGAACGGGGAGTCGTCCGCGATCATCTCGGTGGACCCGGGGACCACGCTGCCGTCGACGGAACCGGGCTCGGTGGTGACGGAGGGGACCACCCGGGGCCAGGTCTGGCGGATCCGTTCCTATCTGCGCGCCGACGGGATGTTCTGCCAGCGCGAAATCGAGCCGACCGGCGTCGAGGGCGGCGGAGCCTGTTACCAGCGGAACCCCGGGGAGCGGATGAACTGGTCGGGCAGCACCGAGCCCAATCCCGACGGCACGTGGAGCTATCAGCTCAACGGCACGACGTCGACCGCGGTCGACCACCTCAGGATCACCTGGGACGGCGCCCAGGCCCCCGTCGTGGTGCGATCCGCGCCGATGACCGCCGACATCCGGGTGTTCCACGCCAGGGTCACCGCCGAGGGCGGCTCACCGAAGTTCACGGTCACCGGCTACGACGCCGCCGACCGGCAACTTCCGAGCATCGACCCGCCGGCCAAGGACTGATCGCCCGCCGCCGGACGGGACTGATGAAGCCCGTCCGGCGGCGCTCGGGCCGAGCGGCATCAAACGCTCGGGCCAAGCGGCATCCAGTACCGTCCGGTGTTCGAGGACGGGGGGCCGGAGGTCGACCCCCCGGACCGGGCACCGCGCCCGCCCGTCCTACCCGGCCAGGTGCGCGACGAGCGCTCGCAAGGCGGTGATCGTCTCGCGATCGAGGCCCTCGTCGTCCGCCGCGGGCCACGCGCTGGTCTTGACGATCACCACGTCCGCGTCCGGATCGACGTACAGGTATTGGCCGAACACGCCGATGCCGGTGAAGGCGCGCCGCTCCCCACCGAGGGTCCACCACTGGTTCGCGTACCCGTAGTGCGGATATCCACTGGGCCCGAGCGCGCCGACCGCCACATGCGGCAGATCGTGGCCACGGCTGCGCGCGACCCACGCCTCGGGCACGATTTGCTCGCCGCCGTGTGCGCCGCCACGCGCCATCAGCAGGCCGATCCGGGCCAGGTCGCGCGTACTGGCGTTGAGCGAGCCACCGCCGAGCGCGGTCCGCGGCCGGCCCCGGGTGAGGAAGTAGTAGGCGTCGTGCTCGGTGCCGATCCGGTTCCACAGCCGGGTCGCCGCGTACTCCGCCATCGGCATGCCGGTCGCGCCCTCCAGGACCCAGCCCAGCACCTGCGTGTCGATCGTCGAGTAGTTGAACGCGATACCCGGCTCGCTCATCGTCGGCAGCGACCGGATCACCTCCAACACGGATCCACCGGCGGTGACCGCGCGTTCGAACCGGTTGATCGCGCTCTCGGGGATCGTCCAGTCCTCGATCGCGCCGGCGCCGCTGGACATGTTCAACAGGTGCTCGACGGTCGGCCCGTCGAACGCCGACCCGACCAGGTCGGGACAGTACGCGACGACGGCGTCGTCCACACTCTTGATCGCTCCCTCGGCGAGCGCGATCCCGATCAGGATCGAGGTCACCGACTTGGTCAACGAGAACGCCTGGAACCGCACGCCGGGCCCGGCGAACCGCCCCGGATAGCTTTCGTGCACGATCGCTCCGCGATGCAGCACCAGGAACGACGTCGTGAACGTGCGCTTGTGCAGGTCCGCCAACGACCGCTCGAAGCCGCCGAAGGTGTAGCGCGCGTCGATCTCCCCGGCCCCTTCGGCCCCCGGGGACCGCTCCGGCAACACCGACACCGATGCGGCGCGTGGCACGACGGTCTTGGGCATCAACGCGTGCATGTGCGTGAACGTCCACTCGTTCACCGGCCGGCGCATCATCAGGTCCCCCTGATTCCGCCACAACCACACACTCCCGGCCACGGCCCCGGCCAGCGCCGGAGCCCTCCCGAGCCACCGCCGGGCACTCGACGAAGTCGCGTCCACGTCGTTCTCCCTACCGCTCGCATCGGACCCGGCCGTCCCCACGGGGGACCGAGACCACCGGGCACCACTCGGCGCAATTCGGCGCAATGACGAGCGAAGCCTAATTGCGGGCGTCCCGGGAGTGCCGAAGGCGGCCGGGTGATTTGTTCGGGGTCGGTCGGCTCAGGTACGCGAGCGGAGGTAGCGGCCCCGGGCGAGTTCGGTGACCAGGACCGGTCGGCCGTGGCCGGGGACCGTGGTGCGGCGTTCCTCGGTCATGCCCAGCTTCGTCATGATCCGGGCCGACGCCGTGTTGTCGACGTGGCAGATGCCGACCAGGCGCGGGACGCGCGCGTACTCGAAGGCGAAGCGCAGGACCCCGTGGGCGGCCTCGGTGGCGATTCCGTGGCCCCAGCAGGGGCGGGCCAGCCGCCAGCCGATCTCGACGGTGGGCATGACCTCGGGCAGGAACTCCGGGACGGCCAGGCCGGCCCAGCCCGCGAGCGCGCCGACCGGGCCCGGCTCGGGGGTTCGCAGCTCGACCGCGAACAGGCCGAACCCGCGTGCGTCCCAGTCCCGTTCGTACTGCGCGAGCGCGGCCTCGCTCTGTGCCCGGGTGCGCGGGTTGCCGTCACCCACATAGCGCATCACCTCGGGATCGGCGTTCATCGCCGCGAGCGCGTCCAAGTCGTCGTCGCGCCAGCGGCGCAGCAGGAGTCGGCCCGTCTCGATCATCGAACCATCCTGCCCGACCACCGCGACGGGCCGAAACGCGATGTCCGATTCCCGCCGGACGGCGCGCCCGCGAGGACGCACAGTGGGTGATGGAAGCACCTACGACGAAGGAAGCGATCATGACCGTCCACACCACCCTCGACAGCCCGCTCGGCGAGCTGCTCCTGATCGGCGACGTCCGCGCCGACGGCACCTTCGCCCTCGCCTCGCTCTCCGTGCCGGGCCAGAAGGGCGGTGCCACACCGCCCGCCGACTCGCGCGCCGACGCGGCGCCGTTCGCCGACGTCCTGCGCCAGCTCCGGGCCTACTTCGCGGGCGAACTGCGGGACTTCGACCTCCCCTTCACCACCCGTGGATCGATCTTCCAGGAGCAGATCTGGGCCGCGATCGACGAGATCCCGTACGGCACCACCACCACCTACGGCGCGATCGCCGAACGTGTGGGCACCTCGCGGGCGGGGGTCCGCGCGGTCGGCACCGCGATCGGCGCCAACCCGCTGCTCCTGGTCCGGCCGTGCCACCGCGTGATCGGCGCGGACGGCGCGCTGCGCGGGTACGCGGGCGGCCTGGACCGCAAGGAGTACCTGCTCACCCACGAGGGTGCGCTGCCGGCGCGGCTCGGGTGACCGCCGTGGACACGCTCTTCGCCGTCGAGCCGGTCGGCTCGGAGCTCGCCGCACAGGTCGACGAGCACGGCCACGCGCTGACCCACCGGATCCTGGACCCGGCCGCGTGTCGCGAGATCGCGGCCCTGTACGACCGCCCCGAACTCTTCCGCGCCACGATCGACATGGCCCGGCACCGGTTCGGGGCCGGGCAGTACCGCTACTTCGCCGACCCCGTGCCGGAGCCGATCGCGGCGCTGCGCGCCTCGTGCTACCCGCACCTGCTACCCGTCGCCCGTGCCTGGGCCGAGCGGCTCGGCCGGCCCGCGCCCTGGCCGGACACCCTGGCCGAGTGGCTGACGATGTGTCATGCGGCGGGCCAGCGACGGCCGACGCCGATCCTGCTGCGCTACGGGCCGGGGGACTGGAACGCGCTGCACCGCGACCTGTACGGGGACCTGGTGTTCCCGTTGCAGGTGGTGATCGGCCTGGACGAACCCGGCGTGGACTACACCGGCGGCGAGTTCCTGATGGCCGAGCAGCGCTTCCGGGCCCAGTCGCGGGGCACCGCGATCGCTCTGCCGCAGGGGCACGGACTGGTCTTCACGACCCGGGACCGGCCCATCCGCTCGGCGCGCGGCTGGTCGGCGGCGCCGATGCGACACGGGGTCAGCACGGTTCGGTCCGGACTGCGCCGCACCCTCGGCCTCGTCTTCCACGACGCGGCGTGAGCCGGGTGTACACGCTGATCGGGCCGGACGGGCAGCCGTACCGCAGCACGACGCCCGGCACGCTCGGCGGAACCACGAGCGGTCGCCTGTACGGGCGACTGGACTGCCGTACCGCGCTGCGCGCGATAGAACGCGGCGGATACGTCGCGAGCCGGGTGTTCTTCGCCGCCGAGGCGGACGCGATCGCGGCCGGGTTCCGGCCGTGCGCGGTGTGCCTGCCGGCGGAGTACGCGCGCTGGCGGGGCCGCCCGCCGACCCCGCACACCGAGGCCGAACTCGCCGCGCTGTTGGGCCGGTTGACCGGCTGCCGCACGCTGGCGATCGGCCACGGCCGGGACCGCGCCTCGACCGCGGCGGCGCACGCGCTGGCCGCGGCGTGGCCGGGGGAGGTGGTCGCGATCGTGTCCTGGTCCGAGCAGGCCGCCTCCTGGTTGCGCCCGGCGCTGCGGCTGACCGCGCACGCCCCCGACGCCTGGGTGGTGGCGGGGACGACCCCGGGCTGGACGGGGATGCGCGAACGGCTGCTGCGCAGCACCGACTGGGATCCGGGCCGGACCTACGCCTTCGCGTCGTTGGCGGACGCGATCACCGAGCCGGGCGACGACGCGGAGACCTGGTGGTCAGCGTGAGGCGTACCGGACATTCGTGAACGGCCAGCACTCGGCCAGCCACGCGGAGACCTCGCGGTACAGCGGTTCGTCGAGCTCGGCGCGGTCGGCCCGGACCCACGAACGCACCTGGGTGACGGCCGGATCGTCGCGGTCGGGGTAGATGTAGACGCACCCGATCACGTCGCCTTCGGCGGTACCGTCGTCGCCTTCGCTGTCGCTCTTGCCGTCGCTCTTGCCGTTGCTCTTGGCGTCGCTCTTGGGGTCCAGCACGGTGTACGTGAAGCCGGTGCGCCGCGCGAAGTCGTCGGCGTGGCGCACGAGATCGCGCAGGTTGTCGGCCGCGGGCATGCCCTCGGCCGGCGGCCAGTGCCGGTCGGCGAACCCGGGCGTGGCCCGGATGTGTTCGATGCTCGACGACCAGGCGGCGAGGTCGGCCGCGTTGTGCCGCGCGGCCAGCGGCTCCAGCCGAAACGACGGTGTGGACGGCGGCGGCGGGACGACGAACGAGTCCGGGACGAAAGTGCTGTCGGGCATCCCGGGAGCATACGTGGATCGGGCGGAACCGGCGCACCCGCGGGTGCTCGTACGGCGGCTGCGGTCAGTCGAACTCGCCCACGAGTCCGGCCAGTTCGCGCCATTCGGCGAGGGGCATCCGGTCCTGGTCCGGGGTGAGCACCTGGAGGCAGACGTGGTCGGCGCCGGCGTCGAGGTGTTCGCGGACGCGGGTGGCGACGGCGTCGACGTCGCCGAGGGCGAACAGGGCCTCGACGAGGCGATCGCCCCGACCGTCGAGCTCGGCCTCGCTGAAGCCGAGGCGGCGCAGGTTGTTCATCTGGTGCCGGGCGATCCGGTAGGCGGCCGCGACGGCGTGCGCGGTCGCGAGTGCTTGGGCGCGGTCCGGTGCCAGGGACACCGACAGCGCCACGGACAGGTAGGCGTCCTTGCCCATAGTCTCGCGGGCCTGCGCGGTGTGGTCCACGGTGACCAGATAGGTGTGCGCGCCCCACGTGCGCTCGGCGGCGAGCGCGAGCATCCTGGGGCCCAGGGCCGCGAGGACCCGGCGCCCGGGTCGCTCCGGCGGGGTACCGATCAGGACGGCGGCGTCCATGTCGTCCAGGTACGCGCCGACGGTCGCGACCGCCGGGGCGGTGTTGGCCTTGGGCATGCCCGGCACATCGGCCTGGCCGGTCGCGCGGTGTCCGCCGAGGCCGAGGACGAACCGGTCCGGATATGCCTCGTTGAGCGTGCGCTCGGCGGCGGCCATCAGGCGCGGGGTGCGCTCGGACATGATGGCGATCCCGGTCGCGACCGGCAGCGTACGCGTCGCCGACAGCAGGAGCTGCGCGTGCGTGGTGGCCTCGCGGCCGATGCCCTCGCCGACCCAGAGCCCGCCGTAGCCGAGCTCCTCGATCTCGGCCGCCGCCTCCCGTACCGCGCCGGCCGGCTGCCCGTCGAACGCGAACGTCCACAGGCCGAGCCGCCCGAGGGCGGCCTTGTCGTGCTTCATCGGTTCCCCGTCTCGTGTATTCGGTCCAGCCGGTCCAGCCGGTCCACCCCGGTCATGCCGTCATGTCGGTCTCGGCGGTGCGGTGCGGTGCCGTGCGTGTCGGGCGACTCGGCGCGTACCGGCGCGTCGTACGGCACGGCTCCGCCTCACACCTTCCGGAGGTATCCTCCGGTTTGCTTCGCTCACCATATGGAGGCAGGCTCCGTTTGGCAACACGAAGGCATCCGCCGGCAAGGCGTCAGGCGGCAAGGCATCCGGAAGGGAGCACCGATGACGCGACCCATGCGGGCCGACGCCCGCCGCAACTACGACCGACTGCTCGCCGAGGCGCAGGTCGTGTTCGGCGAACACGGCACCGACGCCTCGCTGGAGGAGCTCGCGCGCCGCGCCGGCGTCGGGATCGGCACGCTGTACCGGCACTTCCCCACCCGCGACGCGCTGATCGAGGCCGTGGTCCGGGACCGCTTCGACCGGCTGGCCGCGCGCGCCGAGGCGCTTCGCGACGCCGATGCCGCGCGCGACGCCCTCGCGACGTGGCTGCGTCTGCTGATCGAGGGGGCGGGGACGTTCCGGGGGATGAGCGCGGCGCTGATGACCACGCTCGCCGACGAGACCTCGCAGCTGTACGCCTCCTGCCACGCGATGCGCGCCGCCGGCACGGACCTGCTCACCCGCGCGCAGCGGGCCGGCGAGGTCCGCCCGGACATCGACACGGACGAGCTCTTCACCCTCGCCCACGGCATCGCCTGGGCCCACGAACAGCGCGACACCGACGACCCGCACCGCCTGGCCCGGCTCATGGAGGTGGTCATGTTCGGCCTCGCGACGCGGCCTCGATCCGACCTCGATCCGGCGCGGTGATGCCCGAACCCGGGTGAGGTCGCCCATCCGGACGCCGGGTGGCGCCGTTCGAAGGTCGCCCGACGGCACGGCACTCCCCGCGCCGCGCCCGCGAGGATGCCCTGCGCCAGACTTCGGTGTCATGGACAACCATCTGGAGACCCGACTGACCACCGCCGCCGGGGCGTTGTTCTTCGACGCGGTCGGGCGCGTGCTGCTCGTCGAGCCCGACTACAAGCCCGGCCTGGAGTTCCCCGGCGGGATCCTGGAGGCGGGGGAGTCACCGTGGGAGGGCTGCGTCCGCGAGGTCCGCGAGGAGCTGGGGATCGTGCTGACCGGTCCGCCGCGCCTGCTCGTCGCGCAATGGCTGGCGCCCGCCGACAGCCACCGCGGCGGCATGCGCTGGCTGTTCGACGGCGGCGTCCTGACTCCTCGTCAGAGCGCGGGGATCCGGCTCCAGGCCGACGAGTTGCGGGCCTGGCACTTCCTCACTCCGGCCCAGGGCGCCGCCGCGATGCCGCCCGAGCGCGCCGAACGGCTCCGGGCCGCGCTGCGCGCACGCGAGACCGGCACCGGCCTGTACGTCGAAGGGCCGCCCTGACCCGTCAACGCTCCGATGTCGAGCCCGCCACCGCCGACGCGAGCGCCTCCGCCAGGGGGACGGGGTCGCGCCGGTCGTCCGACGGATACACCAGCAGCGCGCCGTCGCCCGCGACCCCGAAGCAGCCGCCGGCCCGGCCCCGCGACGTGGCCTCGACCGGGTCGAGCACGATCGGCGGGCCCTGCCACACCATGCGCGCCTCCGCCGCCAGGCCGGTCCGGCGCAGGGCCTCGCGCAGCGCCCTCGCGCGGCCGGCGTTGCCGGTGCGCAGCCAGACGTCCTCCACCCGGAGGGTGTCCGTCTCCCGGAAGGGTCGCCCCCGCCCGTCCAACGCGAAGAGTCCGAGCACGGGCCAGTGCCGGCCGACGACGTCCAGTCGCGGCACGCGCCCGAAGAGCCGCTTCTGCGGCCGGGTCACGACCGCCACCGGCGCCACCTGCTCGCTCTCGAAGGCGACCACGGCCGCCGCGAGGGCCTCCTTGACCCGCCGGATCGTCCGCGTCCAGTCCACCGATCGCACCCCGTCCGGGGCCTCGCCGCCCCCGACCCCACCCTCGCCCAGGGCCGCCAACCGCTGCCGCTCCGCCCCGATGCGGGCGTCGAAGTCGCTCATGTCCGTCAAACCTAGGGCCGGGCGCCCGACCCGACCAGATGCGGTCGCGCCGCCGGGCTTGCTGCGATGTCAGTCGAATCGGACCGATCCCTGACCGATCGTCAAGCCATATTCCTTGTGAACAGCGGTGCGGAGATCAAAATTGACGGCCCATCAGCCTTGTTGATTGGCAAAGGTCGACGTATGTTCATGCCCAACAGGAAGGGGGACCCGTGGCGATCCCGGCACCGGAGGACACCTACGACAAGGTGCTCCAGGCGGCAGAGGAGCTGTTCGGCGAACAGGGCTTCGCCGGCACCTCGCTGCAGGCCATCGCCGATCGGGTCGGGGTGACCAAGGCCGCCCTCTACTACCACTTCCGCACCAAGGACGAACTCCTCGACGCCCTCCTGCGCCCGGCCCTGAACGATCTGGACCGAGTGTTGGAGGTCGCCGAGAGCAGACGCGGCACCACCGCGCGGCAACGCCTGCTGTTCGAGGGCTACGTCGACTTCCTGATCCGGTACCGCACCCTCGCCGTCATCCTCGACCGCGACGTCGCGATCGGACGCCACCCCGCCATCCAGCCCCGACTCGCCTCGATCACCGCGCGGGTGCGCGAGGTGCTCGACGACGTCGACGACTCGGTCGAGTACCGCGTGTCCACGGCCGTGGCCATGGGCGGCATCTACTCGGCCGTCGCCGCGTTCCCGGAACTGCCCGACGACGACCTCGCCCGCATCCTGCGCGGCGTCGTCCGCAAGCTGCTGGGCCCGCGCCGCCGTGCGCCGGGCCCGATCGGCACCACCGCCTGACCGTCCCGCGGCCCCAGGCGATCGCACCACCCGCACCACCCCGCACCACCGCGACCCGGCACCCGTCCCCGGCCGGTCCCCGCGGCGACCTCGCACACCCTCCGGCAACGGGAGTTCCACCATGACGTGTCCGGTCCTCGACCACGGCTTCGACCCCACCGACCCCGACCTGTACACCGCGCGCATCCCGCTCGACGAGTTCGCCGAGCTGCGCAAGACGTCCCCGGTGGTGTGGGTCCCGCAGACGCCCGAGGTCTCCAACTTCGGCGACGACGGCTACTGGCTGGTCACCCGGCACGCGGACGTCAAGGAGGTCTCCACCAAGCCGGAGATCTACTCGACGAACAAGAACACGGCGATCATCCGATTCGCCGAGGGCATGGACATGAGCAACATCGATGCCCAGAAGCTCATCATGATCAACATCGACCCGCCGGAGCACACCCGGCTGCGCAGCATCGTCCAGCGCGGCTTCACGCCGCGGGCGATCAACGCGCTGCAGGCCGCGCTGACCGAGCGGGCCGCGCAGATCGTGGCGGACGCGAAGAAGAAGGGCTCCGGCGACTTCGTCACCGAGGTCGCGTGCGAGCTGCCGCTCCAGGCGATCGCCGAACTGATCGGCGTTCCGCAGGAGGACCGCCAGAAGATCTTCGAGTGGTCGAACAAGATGCTCGGCTACGACGACCCCGAGTACGCGGAGTCCACCGAGGTCGGCGCGCAGGCCGCCGCCGAGCTGATGCTGTACTCGATGGGCATGGCCGAGGAGCGCAAGGCGTGCCCCGCGCAGGACATCGTGACCCGGCTGATCACCGCCGAGACCGACGGCAGCCTGTCCTCCGACGAGTTCGGCTTCTTCGTGCTGCTGCTCGCCGTGGCCGGCAACGAGACCACGCGCAACGCCATCACGCACGGCATGCTCGCGTTCTTCGACAACCCCGACCAGTGGGAGCTGTACAAGGCCGAGCGCCCGGAGACCACGGCCGACGAGATCGTCCGCTACTCCTCGCCGGTGATGTCCTTCCAGCGCACCGCGACCCAGGACACCGTGCTCGGCGGCCAGGAGATCAAGGAAGGCCAGCGGGTCGGCATCTTCTACAGCTCGGCCAACTACGACGCCGACGTGTTCGAGAACCCGAACAAGTTCGACATCACCCGGAACCCGAACCCGCACCTGGGCTTCGGCGGCGGCGGCCCGCACTTCTGCCTCGGCGCCTCGCTGGCCCGCATGGAGATCAACCTGATGTTCAACGCGATCGCCGACGCGATGCCCGACATCACCAAGGCCGCCGACCCGCGGCGACTGCGCCACGCCTGGATCAACGGCATCAAGGAACTCCAGGTCAACTACACCGGCAAGTAGCCCACTCCGCTTCGACCGGGACGGCGGAAGACAATCACCCGCCCCGGTCGAACACACAAGGCGCCGTCCGCCAACGGGAGCAGCGGACGGCGCCTTTCATCGCGCTCGCGACCGTTCCTCCTCGCTGTGGTCCACCGTCCAGGGGCGCACTGCTCGGGCCGGTGCCGGTAGTCGGCGTGCGAACGGCGCATGCGGAGGGCGCGCGCTCGCGAAGCCGATGCGGGGTCGGTGTCGGTGGGGTGGCAGGGTGGCTGGTTCAAGATCGGTTGTTGCTAGCGAGGGACGGTTCGTGAGCGGTATCACCGAAGGGCTGTACGTACTGCGCAACGTGCACAGCGGCCTGGTCCTGGAGGTCGAGGGCGGGCGTACGAACAGCGGTGCGAACGTGTGGCAGGGCCGGGACGACGGCGGGGCCGGGCAGCACTGGCGGATCACCGCGGTGCACGCCGGGGGAGCCGTGTATCACCTGGAGCACGTCACCAGCGGCAAGCGCCTCGACGTGACCGGAGCCTCCGTCGAGAACGGGGCCAACGTGCAGCTGTGGCGGGCCAACAACTTCGGCGCCCAGGAGTGGATCCTGGAGCAGCACGCGGACGCGCCGGGGCGGGTCACGCTGATCAACTACGTCAGCGGGCTGCTCCTGGAGGTCGCCGACGCCAGTACCGAGGTCGGCGGCAACGTACGCCAGTGGGAGGACACCGACCAGCCTTCGCAGTGGTGGACCCTCGAACCCCGCTGACCGCGGACATTGTTCGAGTGCCTAGGCGGCGACGACGACCTGGGTGCGGGCCAGGGTCGGGGTGAGCGAGCGCGGCGCGGCGGCGGGGCGGGCGAACACGAACACGCGCAGGACCACGAATCGCCCGATCCCCGCGAGCCCCGAGGCGCTCAGGTACACACCCTGCTCGACCAGCACGCCCGCGCCCGGGGCCGCCGCGTGCAGGCCCAGGATCGCGGCGGTGGTGAACAGGTACGCCACCAGCGCGGTGAGCGCCGACTGCGCGTGGGTGCGCCATCCCGCCCGGCCGCCGCCGAAGGTGAACCGGCTGTGCAGCTCGGTGGCCAGCATCGTGGAGAGCACGGTCACGATCGCGTTGGCGACCGCGATCGACAGCGTCCCGGACAGCGCGATCAGCGCCGCCGAGGAAGCGATCCCGGTGCCACCACCGAACACCACGAAGCGGGCGAAGGCGGCGATCGATCCGGCCTTCCCGGCCTTCGGAGTGGTGTCTGCGGTGGTGTTCCCCGTGGTCTTCATGTCCTCAAGGCTATGAACGAATGAGGCCAGAGACGTTCCTGATTCACGAGGTGCGCGCGTGGTGCTCGGTAAAAACATGGCGGATCGCCGAAACCCCTCTCCGACAAGGCTGTTTGCGGCAACACGACCCTCGGCGCGGGGCGGTTGCGGTACCCGCAAGCCTGCTGGAAGAGCCCCGGCGGCGCATCCGGTTTTCCGGGTCGGGGTTGTCCGCACCGACCGGTTGTCCGGGTGGCGGGGCCGGCTGCGGGGGTCGACGACGGCGACAGCCGCCGTCGACCCCCGCAGCCGCAAGCCTCAGTTCGCCGCCGTGAACACCAGCGCCGCGTTGTGACCGCCGAACCCGAAGGCGTTCGCCGCCGCCACCGACAGCGGGCCCACGCGGGGTTCCTTCACGACCACGTCCAGGTCGATCTCGGGATCCTGCGAGTCGAGGTTGAGCGTGGCCGGAATGACGCCGTCGCGCAGCGCCGCCACCGCCGCCACCGCGCCCATCGCGCCGGCCGCGCCGCACAGGTGGCCGACCATCGACTTGATCGCGGTCACCGCCGCGTGCTTGCCGATCGCCTCCGCGATCGAGGCGGCCTCCAGCGCGTCGCCGCCCTGCGTCGAGGTCGCGTGCGCCTGGACGTGGTCCACGTCGGCGCCCGTGACGCCCGCCTCGGCCATCGCCATCCGTAGGGCCCGCACCTGGCCCGGGCCGTACCCGGCGGTGATGTGGTGCGCGTCCGAGGTCACGCCGGCGCCCGCGAGGTACGCCTGGACGACAGCCCCGCGCGCCGCCGCGAAATCGGCCCGCTCCAGCACCACCAGGGCGGCCCCCTCGCTCATCACGAAGCCGCACCGCCCGGTGTCGAAGGGCCGCGACGCCGTCGCCGGGTCGCCGTCGCGCGTGGACAGCGCGCGGGCCTGCGCGAAGCCCGCGATCGGCAGGGCGCCTATGGTGGCCTCCGCGCCGCCCGCGACCACGACGTCGGCCCGGCCGAGCCGGATCAGGTCCAGGCCGTACGCGATCGCCTCCGAGCCCGACGCGCACGCGCTCACCGGGGTGAACGCACCCGCCCGCGCGCCCAGTTCCATGCTGACCTGCGCGGCCGGACCATTGGGCATCAGCATCGGGACCGTGTGCGGGGACACCCGTCGCACCCCCGACTCCGCCAGCACGTCGTGCTGCGCGAGCATCGTCATCGCGCCGCCCATGCCGGTGCCCACCACCACCGCGAACCGCTCGGGCGCGACCTCGGGCTTGCCCGCGTCGGCCCACGCCTCGCGGGCCGCGACCAGCGCCGCCTGCTGACATCGGTCCAGGCGCCGGGCCTGGACCCGGTCGAGGACGGTGTCCGGGGCGACCCGCATGCGGCCCGCGATCCGTACCGGCAACCCGTCCGCCCAGGCGTCCTCGAGGAGCGTGATCCCCGACTCGCCGGCGAGCATCGCGGCCCACGTGGATGCCACGTCCCCGCCCAGCGGCGTGGTCGCACCCATCCCCGTCACCACCACGTCCGTCCTGCCAACCGTCATCGAGCGCACCTCAGTCCTGTCGAAGCATTGTCGGAACACGACATCTGCGATCAACCGTACGTGACGAGTCGATCTTTACGTTCTGCAACGCTGTCAGGGAGAAGATGGCATGCCGGTATTGCCCTCGATAAAGAGGACGTCCTATTACTTGTAGAGAACCAACAATCGACGTTCGTCGAGGTCAGCCGCGCAAATACGCCAGAACGGCCAAAACCCGCCGATGGTCGTCGGCCGCGGGCGGCAGATCCAGCTTCGTCAGGATGCTCGCGATGTGCTTGGACACCGCCGCCTCGCTGACCACCAGGGCCCGCGCCACCGCCGCGTTCGAGCGGCCCTCGGCCATCAGCGCCAACACCTCGCGCTCGCGCGGCGTCACCCGCGCCGGCGGATCCCGGCGGCGCGCCGGCAACTGCCGCACCACCTCCGGGTCCACCACCATGCCGCCGTCGGCGACCCGCTCGACCGCGGCCATGAACTCCGCGACGTCACCGACGCGGTCCTTGAGCAGGTAGCCGGTGCCCACGCCGTCACGCGAGTCCATCAACTCGTCCGCGAACGTCTGCTCGACGTACTGGCTCAGCACCAGCACCGCCAACCCCGGACGCAGGGCCTGGATCTCGCGGATCGCCCGCAGCCCCTCGTCGGTGAAGTCCGGCGGCATCCGCACGTCCGCGATCACCACGTCCGGCGCGTGCTCGCGCACCGCCGCCACCAACGAGGGCCCGTCGCCCACCGCCGCCGGGACCACGTGCCCGAAGCGCTCCAGCAGCCCCACCAAACCCTCGCGCAGCAGCACCGCGTCCTCCGCGATCACCACCGTCAAACGCCGCACGGAATCTCCACTTGCACCAGGGTCGGCCCGCCCACCGGGCTCGACAGGAGCATCCGACCATCCACGGCCGCGACCCGATCGGCCGGCCCGGTCAACCCGGAACCGCCCGTCGGATCCGCACCCCCGCACCCGTCGTCCGCGACCTCCACCACCAGGAGGTGGTGCCGTGGGCCCCGGTCACCGGCGCGGCCTTGGCCTGCCTGGCCCTCGCGCTCGCCGCGAGCGTGCTTCCGGCCCGGCGGGCGATGCGTTCGACGGCCCCCTGAGTACCGGCCCGGGCGGAGGTCCGGGAGGTAGGCGGGCGCACTGTACGCCACCGCCGTTCCGGTTGGCTCGATTTCCATAAAGATCCCCGAAAACCCTGCGAATCGTCGTGATCATGGGCATTCACGACTTCACCGCATGCCTCAGCCTTCCGGTACCCCCCGATCGACCCCCTCGGGCACTCCGACCGACTGCCCGGCACACCGCCCGACCTCGCCGCACACCCTCAGGGAGACCGCCATGGCCTGGTACCCCGGCGCCACCAAGCGCGAGCTGCAACCCGAGTCGGACAACCAACCCGCGATCCGCCCCACCCAGTTGATCCTGCACTCGATCGCCGCGCCGTGGTCGGGGGAGCGGATGTACGAGTACTGGCGCGACTCCACCAACCTCGAATCACACTTCGGCTGCGCCTACGATGGCGGCCTGTTCCAGTTCATCGGCACCCAGACCCGCGCCGACGCCAACGCGAGCGCGAACCGGCGCGCCGACGGCACCGGCGCGGTCAGCGTCGAGACTGCGAGCAACCTCCAGCACACCGACCCCTGGACCGAGGCTCAGCTCGACACGCTGACCGCGCTGGGCGTGTGGATGCACCAGCACCACGGCGTGCCGCTGCGGGTCTGCCGCACCTGGGACGACCCCGGCTTCGGCTACCACCGACTCTTCGCCAAGTGGTCGGTCGACGGCACCGCGTGCCCCGGCGACGCGCGGGTGCGACAGTTCGACCAGCGGCTCTTCCCCGCCATCGTGGCCGCCGCCGGCGGCGACCCCGTCCCGGTGATCCCCGCCCCGCGCCCCGCCGTCGACCTGGCCGAGCTGGTCGCCGCCGCCAGGTCCGACCCCGCCCGCAAGGGCGCCCCCGTCACCTACGTGGGCACCCGCATGGTCGAGAACGCGCTGGTTGCCGAGGGCCTGCTGGCGCCGAGCCTGGCCGACGGCCACTACGGCACCGCGACTGTCCGGGCCTACGCCGAATGGCAGCGCCGACTCGGCTACAACGGCTCCGACGCGGACGGCATCCCCGGCCGCCGGTCGCTGTCCCGACTCGGCGCCAAACACGGCTTCACCGTCGCGTGAGCCCTTGAGCCCTTGAGCCCTTGCCCCTGAACCCCGGAACCCCGGAACCCCGGAACCCCTGAGCCTCGTGCCTCATACGCCGCGGTCGGTGGCCACCAGCAGGCCGGTGGCGATCGCCATCACCGACCACAGCAGCCACATCCACCCGGCCGCGTCGTACAGGGCGCTGTACAAACCCAGCATGGACAGCAGCACCAGCGTGCACACCACCATGCCCTGACTCTGCGGACCGTACGTGCGGATCGCCATCGTCGCCTCCACGTCCGGAAAGATCCGGTGTCCGGAATGATCCGGTGCTTCGCACGGTAGCGCAGGGGTCACAACACCAACAGATCGAAGAGCCGATCGAGGTCGGCCGCGGGGTTGGCCGTCAACCCGCCGTGCACCGGCCCGGGCTGCACGATCGTGCTGCGCGGCGCGGTCAACCAGCGGAACCGGCGCCCCACCGGCTCGGCCCCCGGGGCCCCGGCCGCCTCGCTGCCCGCGCACACCAGCTCCCACGCGGCCAGCACCGCGCGCGCCTGCGTCACGTCCGCGTCCGGGTCCAACGCGCACAGCCTGGACTGCTCCACATGGGTGCGCGCGCCCAGGAAGGCGAACGCCTGGCTGTACAGCGCCACCCCCACGTTCAGACACTCGCCGCGCTCCACGCGCGGGACCAACCGGATGATCGAGTACTCGAAGAACTCCCGCCGCGGCGTCATCGCCATCACCTGAGCCAATCCGGGCGGTTCGACGGCTTCGCGGCGCCCTGGCGCGCGATCACCTCGGGCGAGATCTCCGGCAGCCACGCCCGCGGCGCGGCCACCCGCGCGAGCAGGTGCTCGATGTACGCGCGGCGCAGCGCGTTCGGGGTGTCCAGGCCGAGCGCGACCTCCGCCTCGCCGGATCGGAGCCACTCGTCGGGCACCAGTGCGAGCACCTCCTCCAGCAGCTCGCGCGTCACCCGCGGCGCCAGCTCCGCGTCCGCCTTGACCAGGCCCGGGCCGCCGACGCCGGCCAGCACGTGGTCGGTGCCGTCGAAGGGGCGCGCCGCGGCGGACCTCGCGGCCTGCCACGCGTGGTGGAACCACAGCGCGGCGCCGTGGTCGATCAGCCACAACCGGCCGTGCCACACCAGCAGGTTCGGGTTGCGCCACGAGCGGTCCACGTTCGAGGTCAGCGCGTCCAGCCACAGCACCCGCGCCGCGAGATCGCCGTCCGGCTCCCAGGTGGCCGGGGTGAAGTCGGCCGAGCCCGGCAGGAAGTCCATCCCCAGGTTGAGCCCGGCGCTGGCCTGGACCAACTCCTGGACCTCCTGGTCCGGCTCGCCGCGCACGATCACCGGATCCACCTCCACGCGCACCAGGGCCGGCACCGGCAGGCCGAGCCGGCGGGCCAGCTCGCCCACCACGACCTCGGCGACCAGGACCTTGGGACCCTGCCCGGCACTGTGGAACTTCACGACATAGGTGCCCAGATCGTCGGCCTCCACGAGACCGGGAAGCGAACCGCCCTCACGCATCGGCGTGACGTATCGAATGGCATGGACGAGGGGAAGCATCCTCGAACAATGCCACGCCCCACAGGCCGAAAAACACTCGCCCCGCCACGCCCGCCCCCGGCACCCTTGGCGCCATGACCCCCGCCGACCGCGTCCTGGTCCTCGGCCCGCGCGGCACCGACACCGACCGCGCCCTGATCGGCGCCGCCCACCGCCGCGACCTCCCCGTCCGCCGCCTGCACACCTGGCGGGTCCCCGACGACCTCGCGGGCACCCGCGCACACCTGTACGCGGGCCCGCTCTTCGCCGACGCCACGGCCCGCGACCTGGATCTGGCCCTGCTGGAGGTGCCCGACGACTGGCTCGCGCGTCTGCCGCCCGCGCTGACCCACCGCGCGATCACCGCCACCACCCTCGAACACGCCCGGACGCTGCGCCGGCCGGCGTTCGTCAAGCCGCCCAACGACAAGTCCTTCGCCGCGCGCGTGTACCGCGACGGCACCGAACTCCCCGGCGACGACATCGTCGACCCCGGCACGGCCGTCCTGGTCAGCGACCCGATCGTCTTCCACACCGAGTACCGGCTGTTCTGCCTCGACGGCGCCGTGCACGCGGCCTCCCGCTACGCCACGGCCGGCGACTTGGACATCGCCCCGATCCACGCGTGTGCCCGGGGCTCCGACGCGCTCGCGTTCGGCGCCGACGTGCTCGCCGCGAGTCGTGCCGACCTGCCGTCGGCGATCGTGGTGGACGTGGGCGAGACCGACGCCGGGTGGGCGGTCGTGGAGGCCAATGCCGCGTGGGCGTCGGGCGGCTACGGGTGCGACATCGACCGGGTCCTCGACGTCGTGCTGCGGGCCGGCGGGCCGCGTCGGGAACAGAGACCCCGCGACACGCCGTTCATTCGGTACGCCCCCGTCACCCGGCACCGGTCCTGACGCGACAATGGGCGCACCCGGATCCACCCGGATCCCCGCCCCCGGGACGTGACACGCGTGAGCTCGCCGGAATCCACCTCGGCGCCGATCGGCGAGCTGTTCATGCGCCTGGCCAAACGCATCCGCGTCCGCGCCGGCCGTGAACTCGCCCCACTGGGTCTGACGCCCGCCCAGGCACACGCCATCAAGGTGCTCTCGCACGCCGAGGCGCCGCTGCGGATGGCGGAGCTGGCCGCGCGCCTGGAGATCGTGCCGCGCTCGGCGACCACCGTGGTGGACGACCTCGTCGCGCGCGACCTGGTCCGGCGCAGCACGTGCGACCGCGACCGGCGCGCCACGCTGGTCGAGCTGACCGAGTCGGGGCGGACCGAGCTGCGCCGGATCCGCGAGATCCGGCAGGGCGCGGGCGCCGCGGTCTTCGACCGGCTGGGCGAGGCCGACCGCGCGGAACTGCTGCGGCTGTTGCGTCTGTTGGACGAGGACTGCGACGAGCACTCGTGCCCGCGCGGGTCCCGGGCGTGACGCGGACGTGCCGGTCCCGGACGTGCCGGTCCGGACGTGCCGGCCCGGGGGTGCGGGCGGGCGTCCGCTGATCGCGCCGCGCGAGGTGTCGCGGACCCGGCGGGTCCGAAGATCGGCCCGGGCGAGCGACTTACGCTGACAGCGATTCCGCCCACAGCGTGAGGTGGTTCACGCGGCCGCAGCGCCCGGGCAGAGTCGGATCATGAAGATTCTGATTTTGGGCGGCACCGAGTTCGTGGGGCGCGCCGTGACCGACGACGCGCTCGCCAGGGGCTGGGAGGTGACCGTGTTCAACCGCGGTCGGCACGAGCTGCCGCCGGGTGCACGGTCGTTGGTCGGCGACCGGACCGCCGAGGGCGGCCTGGCCGCGCTGGAGAGCGGCGAGTGGGACGTGGTGGTGGACACCTGGAGCGCGGCGCCGCGCGTGGTCCGCGACTCGGCGAACCTGCTCGCCGACCGGGTCGGTCGGTACGCGTACGTCTCCAGCTGCTCGGCGTACGCATACCCCACCGTGGCCGGCCTGGGCGAGGAGGCCCCGCTGGTGGCGGACTGCTCGCCCGACGACGGCGACGTGGTCTACCCCAAGGCCAAGCGCGGCGCCGAACTGGCGGTGGAGCAGGCGTTCGGCGACCGGCACGTGCACGCGCGCGCCGGCCTGATCCTGGGCCCGCGCGAGAACATCGGTCGGCTGCCGTGGTGGCTCCACCGGATCGCCCGCGGCGGCCCGGTCCTGGCCCCCGGCCCCCGCGAGTCCCAGTTGCAGTACATCGACGCCCGCGACCTCGCCGGCTGGACCCTGGACGCCGCCGAGTCGGGTCTGAGCGGTGGCTACAACCTGGTCGCCCCGACCGGCCACAGCACCATGGGCGAGTTGTTGGACCTGTGCGTGGCGGTCACCGGGTCCGACGCCGAGCTGCGCTGGACCGACCCCGACACGATCCTGGCGGCGGGTATCGAGCCGTGGATGGAACTGCCGATCTGGATCCCGGCCGGCGAGGACTACGACACCGTCCACCGCCGCGACGTCTCCAGGGCGCTGGCCACCGGCCTGCGCTGCCGCCCGGTGGCGGAGACCGTCGCCGACACCTGGACCTGGTTGCAGCCCTTCGGCGGCGCCGCCCCGCGCCGCCCGGACCGCCCGACGGTGGGCCTGGCACCGGAGAAGGAGGCCAAGCTCCTGGCGGAGTAGGCCGGTTCGACCGAGCCCGGGCGGCCCGTGGTCGCCCGGGCTCGGTCGCCGTCGCCCGAGGACCCGCCGCCCGGTCCGTCACGGGCCGGGCGGACGAAGCGAATTGGTCGCGGGGGCGTAGGTCTGGGCCCGGATGGGATCGCCCCGTTCGCGCTCTGCGGGTTGTGGACGGCGTCGTCGCGAAGTCCGGGCAGATGCGCGCTCGGCCGGCGCTCATGGTCGGGTCGGTCGGAGTGGGGCGGGGTTTGGGAACGCGTGGTCGATGAAGGCCGTCCACGCGTCCTGTACGCGGCGGGCGTGTTCGGGGGTGTCGCCGGCGAGATGGTCCAGGAGCAGGCCGCGCAGTACGGCCAGCACCAGCGTCGGCGGCAGCGGATGCCCGGCCAGGACCCGCTCCAACGGCGGCAGCCACTCGCGCAGCGACGCCGTCGCGAAGTCCTCCCACGGGCCCTCGCCCTCGAACTGCCGGACGTAGCCGTCGAAGAACAGCCGCAGCGAGCCCCGCCGTTCCGGGGCCACCAACCACCCCCACAGCAGGTCGAGCGTCTCGCGCGCGCCGCCGGGATGGCCGTCGGCGCGCTCCACCATCGCGAACTGCTCGACCCGGCCGACCTCGAGGATCGCCCGGACCAGGCCCTCCTTCGAGCCGAACAGGTACAGCAGCACGCGCGGGCTGGATCCGATCGCCTGTGCCAGCGGACGCAGCGACAACTCGGACAGGCCGTGTGCGGCGACATAGGCCACGCTCGCGGCCAACAGCTCGTCGCGGCGCGCGGACGGGGGTCGCGCGGCGGTGGCGGATTCCGGGGTGGGGGGTTCGGCGGCGGGGGGTTTCGCGTCGGTGGCCATGCGCCTATCCTTCACTGAAACGACTGTTTCAGTGAAGGGTTTCGGGGCCATGACCGCAACGCCGAACACCGTGACGATCCGCGACGCGACCCGCCCCGGCGACTTGGGCGCGGTCGCCGCGCTGCACGGTGTCCTGTACAGCCGCGAGTACGGCATGGACGCCACCATGGAGGCGACCGTCGCCGCCGGCATGGCCGAACTGGTGCTGGCCCGGGCCCGCGAGGGCGACGACGGCCCCGGGCGACTGTGGGTGGCCGACGACGGGCGCGTGCTGGGCGCGGTGGGCCTGACCCGCGAACAGGACGACCTGATGCGGCTGCGCTGGGTGATCCTGGACCCCGCCGCCCGCGGCCGGGGCATCGGCCGCGCCCTGCTGACCACCGCCCTGGCCGAGGCCCGCCGCCGCGCCGCCGCCGGCGTGTACCTGTGGACGATCGCGGGCCTGCCCGCCTCCAGGCACCTGTACGACGAGGCCGGGTTCACCCTCACCGAGGAACACCCGACCCGGTCCTGGGGCATCGACGCGGTCGAACAACGCCTGGACCTGAAACTCTGACGCGACCCGCCCGCCCGATGGGAGCGGGCGGGCGGTCGATCGCGCGCCGGCCGCTCAGCCGCCGAGGATGGCGACGTCGACCTCGCGCAGGTAGTCCGGGTCGGAGAGCAGTTCGATCCCGGTGATCCTGCCGTCGAAGACGGTGAACCCGACGACCACGCGCGGTTGCCCGCCCGGCGCCCACACCGCGCCCGCGACTCCGTCGATGAGCGCGGTCTGCGCGGCCTTGGCCCGGCCGGAGAACGTCTCGGCCACCGCACGCGCGCCGCGGACCTCGCTCTCCGCGCCCGCGGCGACGGCCGCGCCGTCGGCCCGCAGGACCACGTCCGGGTCCAACAGCGCCGGCAACGCCTCGAAGTCGCCGCCGCGCGAGGCGGCCAGGAAGGCGTCGACGACCTCGCGCTGACGGGCGGGATCGATCTCGTGGTCGGTGGGCGTGCCCTGCACCCGGCGACGGGCGCGGCCGGCGAGCTGCCGGGTCGCGGTCGGGCTGCGGTCCACGATGGGGGCGATCTCGTCGTAGGGCAGCGCGAACATGTCGTGCAGTACGAAGGCGAGCCGCTCGGCGGGCGCGAGCGTCTCCAGCACCACGAGCAGCGCGAGCCCGACCGAATCGGCCAGCAGCGCCTCGTGTTCGGGGTCGGTGCCGCCCGCGGATTCGACGACCCGATCGGGGCCGTGCGTCTCCAGAGGGTCCTCACGCCGAGTCCGGCGCGAACGCAGCATGTTCAACGACACCCGGGCCACGACCGTGGTCAGCCAGCCGCCGAGGTTCTCGATGTCCTCGGAGTCGGAGCCGCTGAGCCGCAGCCAGGTGTCCTGCACCGCGTCGTCGGCCTCGGCGCGCGAGCCCAGCATGCGGTAGGCCACCGCCCGCAGGTGCGCCCGGTGCTGCTCGAACTGCCGTGCCAGGAACTCGGTCTCGTCCATCGGTCACATTCCCTCGTCGCGTCGTGTCACAGCACTGACCGACGAAATCCGGTAGATGTGACAAGGCCGGAGGCAAGGCTGTCGATGGGACGTTCGACGACGCGGTTCGGCACGTCCGAGAGACCCGGGCTTCGGGCCCGGCGTCGCCCGGGCTTCACGGCATCGGCAGCGCCACCCACACGGTCTTGCCGCCGTACGCGTCCGGTTCGATCCCCGCGTACCCGCCCGCCTCCGCGACCAGGGCCTTGACGATCAACAGGCCGCGCCCGCTGTCGTCGTCGACCGTCTGGAGGAGGGCCTTGGGGCAGAACGGGTGGCGGTCGTGCACGCCCACGTGCAGGACGCCGTCGCCGGTGCCCCGCACGGTGACCACGATGGCGGGAGTCAGCACGCCCGCGTGCCGGATCGCGTTGGTCACCAACTCCGACACGACCAGGCGCAGGGTGTCCACGAGATCGCCGTCGGCGGGCATGCCCCACTCGACGGCGACCGCGACCACCTTGCGCCGGGCCGCGGACACCTCCGCCTCGTGCGGTGGCAGATCGAACCGGCACACCGGCTGGGCGTCGTTGAGCACGGTCATGCCGCGCTCCCCGGGTCGGTGGCGGGCACGCGATGGACGGACGCGGCACCGTGGCGGTGCCTGGTGTGGCTCATGATGTCCCCGATGGCGGGTGTGCGGATCTTCCAGGGAATTCCCTCGGAGCGTACCGATTCCGACACCCGACGCGTCCCGTTTACGACACATCCGTACCCCTCTCGGCGGGGCGTTCGGGGGCGCGGGTGGGCGAAACGCCCTGGCGGGCGCGCCACCCACGCATGGCGGGGGCCGGGGGCGACCGGCCGGCTCCACCCGTACGCGTGACACCCGCCCCGCGCGCCCCCGCCCGCGCCGAACGGCCGACCCGCACCCGCCGGGCGACCGCCGCTAGGGCGTGGTGGGGTGCGCGGTCGTGGCGGGGTGCACGCCGGCCCCCTCCAGGTGCGGCCGGACCAGGACCTTCACGTGCTCGTCGGGCCGGCCGAGGGTGTCGATGGCCGCGGCGACGCCGCCGAAGCCGACCTGGCCGGTGATCAGCGACGCGGCGTCCACGCTGCCGGCGGCGATCCGGGCGAGGGTCTTGGGGTACTCCTCGGGCGGATAGGTCAGGCACATCTTGACCGTGAGGTCCTTGTAGATCCCCACCACCGGCCGGAAGGTGTCCTGCGTCATGCACACGCCGATCAGCAGCACGGTGGCGCCGCGCGGCGCGGCGTACGTGATCCGGTCGAACATGCCGGCCTTGCCGGAGCACTCGAAGATGGTCAGCGGCTGCCCCTGCTCGGCGATCTCGCGCCACGCGTCGAAGGGGTCGCGATCGGCCGGGTCGACCACCACGTGCGCGCCGAACGCGCGGGCGAGTTCGCGGCGGCGCGGCGAGGGCTCGGACACCACCACCGGCGCCACCCCGCGTTCGATCAGACCGGCGATCGCGCCCAGGCCGATCGGACCGGCGCCGATCACGATCGCCGCGCCGCCCTTCTCGGCCCCCGAGCGGGCCACGTTGCCGAAGCCGACCGCGAGCGGCTCGGTCAACGCCGCGACGTGCGCCGGCACGTGCCCGGGCACCTTGACCAGGGCGGCGGCCTGCATCACCATCCGCTCGCCGAACCCGCCGGGGAAGATGTTGGAGTAGCCGATGGTGCGCAGCACGCCGCCGCCGTCCAGCGCCCACGGCAGGCCGACCACGACCTCGCCCTCCTCGAACCCGCTCACGCCCGGGCCGGGCCGCACCACGCGCGCCGACAGCTCGTGTCCCATCACCAGGTCGGCGTCCGGGTCGAAGACGAACGACGGCGTGTCGGAGTCGATGGAGGCCTGCAGGAACTCGGCGGTGTGCTTGTACGCGGACAGATCCGAGCCGCAGATCCCGCAGGCCACCGTCTCCACGAGGACCTGGCCCTCGCCGGGTTCGGGGGCCGCGATGTCCTCGACCGTGAATGTGCCGCCGCGCAGTACCGCTGCTCGCATGATGGGGATTCTCCTTGCAGTGTCGAGGAAGGCGTACGGATGCTCACGAGGACGTACGGATGCTTACGAGGACGTACGGACGTTCACGAGGGCGTACGGATGCTCACGAGGGCGTACGGACGTTCGGGAGGACGTACGGACGTTCACGAGGCGGGCGGCGTCATCGCGGCCACGACCGCCTGGCGCAGCGCGCCGATGAAGCGCTCGCTGTTGTCGTTGGCCCAGGCCATCGAGGCATGCCGGGGCCGGTTGGCGCCGGTGAAGTGCGGGACGACGTACTCGGCGAACAACTCGTAGCTGCGCCGCTTGTCGGCGGGGCGCGCGATCGGCAAGTCGAGCAGCAGCAGCGTGCCGAAGCCGCCGGACTTCTCGGCCATCGCCTCGATCCGCGCGATCGCCTGGGCGGGCGTGCCGATCATCGCGACGCCGAACGTGGGGAAGCCCTCGCCCGTCCACTGTGCGATCGCGTCCTCGGGGCGGGTACCCCAGGGCATGGTCATCCCGGACAGGCCCTGGATGTAGTCGACGAGATGGTGCACGCCGTACTCGGCCTGCTCGCGGGCCTGGGCCTCGGTCTCGGCGAGGTGCATCGGCACCACCAGGCGCCAGCGGTCGCGGTCGGCGACATGGCCGTGCTCGGCGCAAGTCTTGGCGTACACGTCCCAGTTCGCGGACAGCGCCTCGAAGCCGGAGGGGTCGGAGGCGGCGAGCGAGAGCAGTCCCATGCCGTGCGTACCGGCCTGGACCGAACCGGAGGGCGAGACGGTGGAGGCGCAGACGGCCTCGATGCCCTCGCGGGTGTACGGGCCCAGGTGCAGGCGGGCCTGGTCCAGGGTGAACCAGTCGGTCCGCATCGTGACCGTCTCGCCGCGCAGCAGCGGGACGATCGCCGACAGCGCCTCGGCCATCATCGTGCGCTGGCGCATCGGGTCGATGCCCATCATGAACGCGTCCGAGGCCAACTGCCCGGGCCCGGAGCCGAACATCACGCGCCCGCGCGATTGCAGGTCGAGCTGGACGATGCGGTCCGCGAGTACCAGTGGGTGGTGGTACGGCAGCGAGTTGACGCCGGTGCCCAGCCGGATCCGGGTGGTGCGCTCCGCGGCGGCGGCGATGAACACCTCGGGGGAGGCGATGGTCTCGTACCCGGCCGAGTGGTGCTCGCCGATCCACGCCTCCTCGAAGCCGAGCGCGTCCAGGTGCGCGACGAGGTCGAGGTCCCGGCGGATCTGGAGCGCGGGGTTGCCGTCGATGCCGTGGTAGGGGGCGATGAACGCGCCGAAGCGCGTCGGCGGGGCTGCGTACACGAGCCTCGACCTTTCTTGGGACACGGGTTGTAGGACATAAGATCAAGCATGAACAAGTTATGTCCTACATGGAGGGTGTCGAGGAAACAAGGGGCGGCCTAGATTGACCCCGGCAGTGATCGACCCCCGAATCCCGAGCCGTCTTCGGAGACCGTCATCAGCACCTCCACACCCACGCCCATGTCATCGCCCGGGTCCGCGTCCGGGTCCGCGGCCGGCTCGCCTTCCGCCGCGGGGCCGCGGACCCGACGGACCGCCGACGGCGGGCCCAGCGCCCGCACGCTGTTGTTGACCGTGCTGGGGGAGTACGTGCGCTGGCCCGGGCACGACGGCGTGTGGTCGCCGACGGCGGTGGCCGCGCTCGGTGCCCTGGGCGTTCCGGAGGCGGCGACCCGGCGGGCGATCACCCGGCTGACCCAGGAAGGGTGGCTGCTGGCCCGCGCCGAGGGGCGGTACACCCGGCTGACGCTCGCCCCGCCGCTGTCGCGGCTGCTCACCGGGTGGACCGAGCGGCTGTCCCGGGCCATGCGCGAGACCCCCTGGTCGGGGCAGTGGCAGCAGTTGCTGCTGCGCCCGCCGGCGGCGTTGCGCGAGGCGCGCGCGGTGGTCGAGGAGCAGCTGGCGTTCGAGGGCTTCGGCGATCTGGGCCGCGGGGTGTGGATCGCCGCCGATCCGGGCGGGGTGGACGCGTTGCGGGCGCTGCTCGCCGAGCGCGGCCTGGCCGGGCACGCGACCTGGATGACGTCGAGCGTGTGCGACGCGGCGCGCGAGCGGGCCCTGGTCGAGCAGGCGTGGGACCTGGACGCGGTGCGCGCGGACCTGGAGGCGTTCCTGGCCCGCTTCGCCGGCGCGCGGGCGGACACCGACGAGGAGGCGTTCGAGCTGCGTACCCGCCTGGTCCACGCCTGGCGGCTGACCTTCGAACGCGACCCGCGCCTGCCCGCCGCCCTGCTGCCGGCGGACTGGCCGGGCCGGGCGGCGAGCGATCTGTTCGTCGCCACCTGGCGCGGCATCCACGAGCCGGCCGAACGCTGGTGGGCCCACCTGGACCGGGACCCCCGGGTGGGTTGACCCGGGCCCGGGCGGTCGTCCCGGCCAGGGTCAGCCGGCTCAACCGGCTCAGGCGTCGGGCGGGCGGCTTCGGCGCGTTTGCGTCAGGTGCCTTCGGTGCGCAAGGTGGCGACCGCCCGGTCGAACGCGGAGTCGCGGTGTTGGGCGAACTCCTCGTCGGTGAAGACCGGTTCCGCCAGGTGCGGCGGGATGCCGGCGCCGTCGAAGGTGCGGCCGTCGGCGGTCCGGAACTCCTCGTTGGGCAGGCCGATGTGCCAGCCGTTGGGCAGTACCCGCTCCAGCACGTCGGAGAACACGCCCTGGGTGGGCTCGCCGATCCGGATCGTGTAGCCGGGGCGCTCGATCAGGGCCTGGGTGAAGGTCTCGCCGGCGCTGACGGTCGAGCCGCCGGTGAGCACCGCGAGTGGCCCCGAGTACCGGGTCGCGCCTGGGGCGGGCCGCACCTCCATCGGCTGCGGGCGGGTGAAGCGGGTGGGGTCGTGCGGGTCGTTGCGGGCCCGCTTGGCGTACGCGAAGTGCGGCCGGTCCGTCAGGCGGGCGGCGAGTCGCAGCCCGAGCTTGTCCGAACCGCCGCCGTTGACCCGCAGGTCGACGATCAACCCCCGCAGCCGGCGCACGCGTTCGGGGGTGAGGACGGCGTCCAGGGCTCGGTCGAGCTCGGCGCTCTCGGCGGCGTAGCCCGCCAACGGGTCCTCCACGTAGCCGATGAAGGTGGAGACCCGCAGGTAGCCCTGGTCGCCGGGCAGGTCCGCGTAGCCGATCCGGCCCTGCCCGTACTCGCTCAACGGGCGGCCGCCGAGGTCGCGATCCCGGATGTAGTCCCTGGTCCGTCGATCCAGCTCGGCGTCGGGCACGACGGTGCCGGGGCGGCCCTCGGCGAAGTACAGGTCGGGGCGGGCCGCGAGAAAGACGTGCGCGTCGTTCAGCGGATCGAGCATCTCGCGGAAGATCGCGAACAGTTCGTCGTCGGTCGTGTGGGCGCCGACCCGGGGCCGGTAGCGGTCGCGGGCCGACTGCCAGTCGATGCCCTTGGCGGCGAAGAAGGGGTAGTTCTCCGCGTAGGTCTGCCAGAAGACGTCGAAGACGGCACGCGGATCCGTCGGCGCGGGGCGCGAGCAGGCGGCCGGGAGGGACGCCACGCGGCGCAGACCGCGGTACCCGGGCGCGTAGGTGAACCGCAGCCGGGCCTGCCGCGGATCCGGCCGGACCTCCACGGTGAGCACCGCGCCGTCGCCGGCGTCGTAGGTGGTCGTACGGCCGTCGACCGCCGAGCGGGTCGCGGAGGGTCCCTTCAGGCAGCTGATCGACGTGGTCTCGTACAGCTGCATCGCGCCGTTTCGGCGGATGGTCAGGACGGTGCCGTAGCCGTCCATGCGCCACACGCCGTCCTGGGTCGGCGACGGGTGTCGCGCGTGCTCGGCGGCGGTCGCGGTGCCGCCGCCGAGGGTGGTCGCGAGCAGGGTGGCGGTCGCCACCGCCACGCAGGTCTTGAGCAGCTTGGTCATCGCTTCATCCCGTTCCCGAGGCCGGTGCGGTTGCTCCTGTCGGTGCCTTCGTGCGTGGAACCCGACCAGGATCGGGCGCATCGGTCGGTATGGGACAGGGCGCCACCCGGTCTCCTTGGAGCGCGCCACCCGGTCCTCATGGGGTGGGGCGAGCCCCCCGTCCGCCGGCGGTGCGGTTGCGCATCGATACCCCCACCCCCTACCTTGTTTTCTCGTATGAAGAGCTGTTCAGACGTTACGATGTCGATGCCGTCACGGCACGGCATCGACGCGAAGGGGAAGAAGGGGAGGTGACCCGATGGCGCTGCCCGTGAACGCCGACCTGGTGGACTCGGTGCGGTCGCGGTTGCCCGACGGCGCGCACCTGGCGGAGACCGCGGACGTCTTCGCGCTGCTCGGCGACCCGGGGCGGCTGACCCTGCTGGTCGCGCTTCTGGAGGGCGAGCTGTGCGTGCGCGATCTCGCCGCCGCGTGCGGGCAGGGCGAATCGGCGGTCTCGCACCAGCTGCGGCTGCTGCGCGCCCACCAGGTGGTGACGGTGCGCCGCGCGGGTCGGATGGCCTACTACCGACTCGCCGACGCGCACGTGCGCCTGCTGCTGGACGTGGCACTCGCCCACATCGGCCATGCCCCCGCCACCGACCACACCGGCTGCGCGAGCGAGATCTCCGGAGGGACTTCATGAGCACCCGCGAGCACGACCACGGTCCGGACGCGCCCGGGCATCAGGGCCAAAGTGCACACGAAGGCCACGGCGGCCACGATCACGGCGGCCACGACCACGGGGGTTCCGGACACGCGGGCCACTCGCACGGTGTCGCCGCGGACGCGGATCGGCGCTATCTGACCGCCGCGCTCGTGCTGATCGGCGTGTTCATCGTGGTCGAGGTCGCGGTCGGCATCCTGGCGAGTTCGCTCGCGCTGATCACCGACGCCGGGCACATGGTCACCGACGCGTTCGCGATCGGCCTGGCCCTGGTCGCGATGCGGCTCGCGGCGCGGCCGGCGCGCGGGCGCTGGACGTACGGGTTCAAGCGCGCGGAGATCCTGTCCGCGCAGATCAACGGCATCACGTTCCTGGTCCTCGCGGTCTGGTTCATCTACGAGGCCGTACGCCGACTGATCTCGCCGCCCGACGTCGAGGGCGGGCTCGTGATCGTCACCGCCGCGGTGGGCATCGTGATCAACGTGATCGCGGCGTGGCTGATCTCGCGCGCCAATCGCTCCAGCCTCAACGTCGAGGGCGCCTACCAGCACATCCTCAACGACCTGTGGGCGTTCATCGCCACGCTGGTCTCGGGCATCGTGGTCCTCACCACCGGGTTCGCCCGGGCCGACGCGATCGCCTCCCTGGTGGTGGCGGCGCTGATGCTCAAGTCCGGGATCGCGCTGGTGCGCGAGTCGTGGCGGATCTTCCTGGAGGCCGCCCCCGCCGGCATCGACCCCGACGCCATGGGCGCGGACCTGGTCGCCATCGAGGGCGTCACCGAGATCCACGACCTGCACATCTGGACGATCACGTCCGGGTTCCCGGCGCTGTCCGCGCACGTACTGGTCCAGCCGGGCGACGACTGCCACCGGGTCCGCGACCGCCTGCAGGAACGCCTGCGCGACCGCTACGCGATCACGCACACCACCCTCCAGGTCGACCACGCGGAACCACCCGTGCTGGCCATCGGCACCACCCGCGGCCACTGCGAGGACCCACACGGGGCGAGCCACTTCGGTTGACCAGGTTGACCCGGTTGACGCGGTTGACCCGGTTGACCCGGTCGTCCGGCCGACTCGGTTGCTCCGGTTGGGAACGTGGGTGGACGAAGGGCCCGCACACCGTGATCGTGATGGTGTGCGGGCCCTTCGTCGTGTCGTGTCCGATTCCGCCCGGTGGCCTAGTTGGCCGCCGCCGCGCGTACCGTACGCAGGCGTTCGGAGCGCAGCTGCTCGTGCCAGTGGTCGCCCAGCGGAGTGAGCGGGACGCCGGTGGCCCAGGTCAGCAGCAGGTCGGCGAGCGCGGGGTTGCGGGACATCACGGGCCCGTGCATGTACGTGCCGATCACCCGACCCGCGTACGCCCCCTCGGTGCCGTCGCCCGTGCCGTTGCCGTTGCCGTGCGTGACGCGGGCCAGCGGCTTGGCGCCGGGGCCCACGTACGTGACGCCCTGGTGGTTCTCGAACCCGGACAGCACCGGCAGGCCGAGCGCCGGGTCGACCTCGGCCAGGACCTCGCCGACACAGCGCTTGCCGGGCGCGCCCCGTCCGGACTTCACGTCCAGCAGGCCCAAGCCCGGCTCGACCTGGTCGAGGTCGTCGATGAACTCGTTACCGATGATCTGATAGCCCGCGCAGACCGCGAGCAGTGCGGCGCCCGCGCCGATCGCCGTGGCCAGGCCCGGGTCGCGGCGGAGCCGCTCGGCGGCCAGTCGCTGCGGCCGGTCCTCACCGCCGCCGATCAGGTAGATGTCGCCGGACGTCGGCACGGCCTGGTCCGAGCGCACGTCCACGCGCTCGACCTCGATGCCGCGCATCAGCGCGCGGCGCTCCACGATGAGCGCGTTGCCCTGGTCGCCGTATGTGCTGAGCAGGTCCGGGTAGATCCAGACCAGGCGCAGCCTGCTCTCACCGATCATGCCTGTGCCGCTTCCTTGATCGTCTTGCGCAGCTGTTGGAACGCCGTGTAGTTGGCGATGACCTCGATCTGGCCGGGCGGGCAGGCCGCGACCGCCTGGGCGACCGACTCGAAGACCTGGAACTGCAGACCCGCGACCTCCAGCCGGACCGCGAGGTCGAGCCGGCGCTGGCCGAGCACGAACAACGGCCGGCCGGCGAGCTGGGTGAAGTCGACGTCCCAGATCCAGGAGGTGTCCTTGCCGTCCGCGTCCAGCGCGTTCACCGACAGGATCACCGGCGTCGGCGGGGCGTCGATCAGCGAGAACGTCTCGACCCACCCGGCGGGGTTCTTGGCCAGGAGCAGGCGCAGCTTGCGGCCCTTGTAGTCGACGACGTCGTAGCGCCCGGCGACCGCGGTGACGTGCTTCATCCGCTCCAGCGCCGCCTCCACGGGGACGCCGAACAGCGACGCGACGGCGGCGGCGGTGACCGCGTTGGCCCGGTTGGCTCGGCCCGGCAGCTGCAGGTGCAGCGGCCACACGCGCCCGTCGGGGTCGACCATCTGCTCACCGGCGAGCGACCAGGTGGGGGAGGGGCGGCGGAAGTCGCACTGCGAGCAGAACCAGTCGTCACCGGGGCGCTGCATGACGCCGCCGCACTGCGGACAGGACCACGAGTCCTCCTGCCAGGTCTGCCCGGCGGCGACCCACAGGACGTCCTTGCTGGAGGAGGCCGCCCACACGATCAGCGGGTCGTCGGCGTTGGCGACCACGATCGCGTCGCGCCCGCGCAGGCCCTCGCGCCACTTCTCGGCGAGCATGCGCGTCTCGGCGGCCCGGTCGAGCTGGTCGCGCGAGAGGTTGAGCAGCGCGACCGCGACGGGGTCGGAGTCGCGGGCGACACCGGAGAGGTACTTCTCGTCGACCTCGATCACGCCGTACCGCGCCTCGGCGCCGGCGCCGGCGAGCGCGGAGGTGATCCCGGCGGGCATGTTCGCGCCCAGCGCATTGGAGACCACCGGGCCGGCGGCGCGCATGGCCTCGGCGATCAGGCGGGTCGTGGTGGTCTTGCCGTTGGTCCCGGAGACCAGCACCACCTGCAGGCCCACCGACAATTGCGCGAGCAGGTCGGGGGCGAGCCGCAGTGCGATCTTGCCCCCGATGACCGAACCGCTGCCCTTGCCGGCGCGCCGTGAGATGGCCGCGGTCACCCGACTCGCGGTGATCGCCAGTTTGGAACGCGGCGGCAACGCCTCGGGAGAGCGCTGCGGCGCACCCCCCTGGCCGGGAACGCTATTGCCTGACATCGAAGAAGGATCCTCCAAGCGACGGCCCCGACCGGCGGTGGCCGATGACCCGTTGTACCGGCCGCCACCCTATCGAGATCACGCCCCCTCCCGTCGCCGGTGGCCCGGCGTGCCGAGACGGTCACCGCAGGTCCGCGTCGGGGGCGACGCGCCGCGTCAGGGCAGGCGCCAGTCCACGGGCTCCGCGCCCTGTCCCACCAGCAGTTCGTTGGTCCGCGAGAACGGCCGCGATCCGAAGAACCCGCCGTTGGCCGACATGGGCGACGGATGCGCCGACTCCACCACCGCGGCCCCCGGCCCCAGCAGCGGCCGGGCATTGCGGGCGTCGCGGCCCCACAGGATCGACACCAGCGGAGTCCCGCGCGCGGCAAGGGCCTTGATGGCCTGCTCGGTGACCTCTTCCCAGCCCTTCCCGCGGTGCGCGGCGGTCCGACGCGGCGCGGTCGTCAGCGCCCGGTTCAGAAGCAACACGCCCTGCGCGGCCCACGGGGTCAGGTCACCGTTGGAGGGCATCGGGTGGCCCAGGTCGTGGCCCATCTCGGTGAAGATGTTGATCAGCGACCCCGGCAGCGGTTGTACCTCCGGGGCGACGCAAAAACTCAGGCCCACCGCGTGTCCGGGCGTGGGGTAGGGGTCCTGACCCACGATCAACACCCGCACATCGGCGAAGGGTTGCGTGAACGCCCGCAACACGTCCGCCCCCGCGGGCACATACCGCCGCCCCGCGGCGATCTCACCCCGCAAAAAGTCACCCATGGCAGCCACTCGGCCCGCCACCGGTTCCAGGGCCTTGGCCCATCCTGCCTCGACAATCTCGCCCAACGGCCGCGCCACCATGGGCCGAGAGCATAGGGCAACCGGGGGACAGCCTTATTTGGGCGGCTTCGCCGCCGGCTCCCGAAGCACCGCTTTTTCTCTCCCCCGCTGCGCTCCTCCGAGAAAAAGCGGCACTCCGCTCGCACGTCGATGTCCCTCCGCAAGCTCCGGGCCATCGACGTCGATGAAAACCAGCGGCCTCCGGCCGCTCTCCTCGCTGCGCTCGTCGATCACGAGCTTGACCCGGTCGGTGGGCGCTGACGCGCCAGGGCCGCAGCCACAACCGGCGACCCAGGGTCGGCCCACGCGGTAGAACCGCAGCCAACCCACCGACCCGACCTCACCCAGCCACACCGGCGGCCACGAGGCCCGACCGGGCCCACCGGTCGCCCCTAAAACCGCAGCCCGAGACGCACAACGCAACGGGCGGAGCGGGTGGGCGCAACATCCCAACCCGACCAAGATGCAACCGCAGCGACCCGCACCCCACGCACCGGGCAGCCAGGCCCGATCGGGCCCACCCCTCGCCTGTAGAACCGCAGCCTGAAACGCATAGGCAACGGGCGGAGCGGGTGGGTGCAACTTCCCGACCGAGACGCAACCGCAGCCACGTCGCGCGACCCAAGCCGTGGGCCGTGCCCGGTGGATGCGCACCGAGCATGGCTACAGCGCGTCCCACGCCTCCTCCACGTCCACGCCCGCCAGGGACAGTGCGACCGCCGCCTCACACGCGGCCAAGGCGAAGGCCGCCGCGACCCATGCGCGGTCCGCCGCGGTGAGGTGGCGCCACTCGATCGCGCCGCCCGCGCCGTCGGCCACGTCCGAGGCGACGACCAGCCAGCCCCATTCGGCGCCACCGCGCCCGGAGGCCAGCGCGCGCAGCACGCCCGCCCCCAACAGCACGTCGCGCGCGCCGAGTCCGCGTCCGAGGATCGACTGTTCGCGTACCGCGGCGGGCCGCAGCCACACCCCGCCACGCGGCGCCACCAACGACACCACGCCCGCGGCCAGCCGGCCGGCCGCCAACACCGCGGCCACTCGCTCGGCCGACCCGGATATCGACCCCGAAACCGCCACCACATCCCCCGTTCGACCCATACCCGCAACCCCCGGCCCATCGACCGGCGGCCCACACCGTAGCGGTGCCCCGTACAGCGCCCTGCGCACCCCCATGACGCGCAATACCGGGGTGGCGGTTTCCCGGCCCGCCCGACCGGGCTCCGTCGGACCGGACCGGACCGGACTCGGCGGCGAGCCGATGTACGCGACGCGGGCGCCCCCACCCGCACCACGTCAGTCCCGCTGCGCCCCCTCCGGCCGGTACACCACCAGCCGCCGTCCCTTCGCGATGCGCAGCTGCGATGCCCCCGGGCGTACCTCGCCGTCCACGGCCAGTTCCGCGCCCTCCTGGATCTCGGACAGGCGCACCGTCCGCGTCGTGGAGGCCTCGTACACGCGCGACGTCCCCAGCGTCCCCGACAGCACCGCCGCCACCAGGCGGGTACGGGCCAACGGGCGCGAGGCGTCGACGATGCGCACGTCCAGGAGGCCGTCGGTGAGGTCCGGCCGGTAGGTCGGGGCGAACCCCTGCGGGGCGTACTCGCCGTTGCCCAGGAAGAACAGCCACAGCGACCGCGGCCGCCCGTTGACCCGCATCTTCACCGGGCGCGCGTCGCGCAGCACCCGGACCAGGCCCACGGCCATGGCCGGCCACTTCCCGATCCGGCCCTCCAACTCCTCGCGGAAGCGCACCAGATCGGGGTACACGCCCAGCGAGAAGGTGTTCAGGAACAGCTCCGGGCCCAGGACCTGCCCATCGTCGTGGAACGGGTGCGAGTGGTCGCGCTGCAGCTCGGCGACGTCCACCAGGACCGCCTCACCCGCCGACAGCGCCCGCACCGTGTCGTCCAGCCGGGTCAGACCCAGATCGCCGGCGAAGTGGTTGAGGGTCCCGGCCGGGAACACCGCCAACGGCATCCCGCGCTCCAACGCGATGCGCGCCGCGCAGTTCACGCTCCCGTCACCACCCGCCACCCCCAACACCAGCGCCTCGTCCGCCGCTTCGCACAGCAGCGCGACCAGGTCGCCGTCCGCCCCGCGTTCGACGACCTTGGCCCCGGGCAGCAACTCGCGCAGCCGCTGCGCGGTGTCGCCCTCGGGACCCGCGGAGCGGTTGACGACGACGATCAGGCCCTCGCCCTCACCCAGCGAGGGCACCGCGCTACGCGGCTGCGGAGCGGACGCCGCCTCCGCCGGCCGGGTCGGCCACCACCGCAGCGTCACCGCCGCCAGGCCCGCGCCCATCGCCGCGCCCGCCAGGACGTCGCCGGGGTAGTGCACGCCGGTGTACACCCGCGAGAACGCCACCGATCCGGCCAGCGCGCCCGCCGCTATCCCCAACGGGCGCGACTCCAGCGCGACCCCGGTCGCGAACGCCGCGGCGGACGCGGCGTGCCCCGAGGGGAACGACGTCGTCCACGGCTGCCGGTGCAACCGGCGGGCCAGCGGCACCGCGTCTATCACCGGCCGGGGCCGCCGTACCCAGCTCTTGAGGACCACATTGGTCACGGTCGACGCGAGCGCCACCGATCCCAGGCCCCGCAACGCCGCTCTACGCCCGCTGCGCCCACCGGAGAGCGCCATGCCCGCACCGGTCACCGCCCACAGTCGCGAATGGTTGGCAGCGCGCGACAAGGCGGGCAACGCCTTGTTCGCCCACGGCACATGATGCGAGGCCACCCACGCGAAGGCCGCCCGGTCGGCGGCATGGATCTTTCCCATGGCGCCATCCCTACCCGCAACCGCTTCCAACCCGCAAATGCGCCCGTCCCGCAGCCGCCCCCACACGCCACGACCCGGGTCAAACCGCCGATATCGCCGAGATCGGCGAGCTCGTCGATATCAGAGAGCTCGTCGATCTCCCCGAGCTCGCCGATCTCCCCGACATGGCATCACCGAGCTCGCCGAGCCCGGTCGACCAGGCGACCGCGCCACCGAGGACGACACGCGACTCCGGCCCGGTCCGGCCCCGTCCCTGCCCGCCAGGTCACCCCGAAAGCGCCGCCGACAGCGCGTCCAAGTCCGTTCGGTACTCGATCCGATCGAGCCACTCCGCCGGCCAGCCGTCCATCCCGTGCGCGGCGCCGATCATCGCCCCCGCCAACGCGGCGATCGAGTCCGAGTCCCCGGACGTGGCCGCCGCCCGCGCGAGCGCCGACCGCGGGTCGTCCGCGTACAGCACCACGCACAACACCGCGGTCGCCAACGACTCCTCCGCGATCCACCCCGCACCCGTGACCTGGCACGGATCCGAGCGTCGATCGCCCTCCAGCACCGCGCGGTCCAATCGCTCCAGCACGCCCAGGCACTCGTCCCAGCCGCGCGCGATGAACCCCTCGGGGGAGTCCGCGAACGGCCCCCGCCACAGGTCGTCGCCCAGCCAATCGCCCCGATACACGGTGCGCTGCGCCTGCGCGTGAGCGCGCAGGTACGCGGGCAGCTCCGCGATCGCGACCCCCGCCCGCAGCGCGTGTACCGCCGTCGCCGTCAGATCCGAGGCCGCCAGCGCCGTGGGATGCCCGTGCGTGACCGCCGCCTGCAACTGCGCCGCCCCGCACCGCGTCGCCTCGTCGAGCCCGTCCGCCAGCCCCAACGGGGTGACCCGCATGTTCGCCCCGCACCCCTTGGACCCGCGCCGCGTCGCGTCGATCCAGGCATGCCCCGCCGCCAGCTCCGCGCACGCCGACATACACGTATGCCCGGGCGCGCGCGTGTTGTCGGGGGAGTCCCACCAGGCCAGGAACCGCTGGACCACCAATCGCTCGAACCGGTCCACCGGCAGGTGCGTCCCGCCCGCCCGCGCGTTCACCAGGGCGTGCGCCACCGCCAGGCCCATCTGGGTGTCGTCGGTGACCAGCGCCGGCGTGCCTTCCAGGTCCATCGGCCCCGGCAGGTCGTACCGCCGCACGATCTGCGCGTACGACAGGAACTCCGTCGGCGCCCCGAGCGCGTCCCCGTACGCCAACCCGAACATGCTGCCGCGCACCCGCTCCGCGTTCCCCACCACGTCGCCACCACCCTTCGTCGAACGCATAGCCTGCCGGCCTCGGGGCGAAGCTTGATGGCATGGACGTACTTTCCGGACGCATCCTCCTGCGCCCCATCGACCCCGACCGCTCGCTGACCTTCTACCGCGACGTGCTCGGGCTCGCGATCGCCCGCGAGTTCGGCACCGGCAGCCAACGCGGGACCGTCTTCTTCCTCGGGGGCGGCTTCCTGGAGGTCTCGGGCACCGCGTCGGGGCCGGGGCCCGCGTCCGCGGACCTGCGACTGTGGCTCCAGGTACGCGATCTGGTCGCCACCCACAAGGAACTCCTCGGCAAGGGCGCCACCGTCCTGCGCGAACCGCGCCGCGAGGCGTGGGGCCTGGACGAGATGTGGATCGCCGACCCCGACGGGGTGCGGATCTGTGTCGTCCAGGTCCCCGACGACCACCCCATCCGGTACCGCCCGGAGACCTGACGACGCCGCCGCGGGAGGCGACGGTAGGGACCCGGGCGCCGGCGGCACCGTCCCGGGACCCGGGCAGGCGGCAACAGCCGTACGCCGCCTGCCCCCTTGGCCCTTGACGCCCTCGATCCGGCGGCGACACACTCCAGCTACCAGCCGGTAACAACACCGGTGACAATTGGTGACCATCTTCGACGACGCCCGGGGGCCACCCACCCATGACCGCTTTCAGCCTCGCCCTGAACGAGGACCAGACCACCATCCGCGACTGGGTGCACACCTTCGCCGCCGAGACGATGCGCCCCGCCGCCGCCGAATGGGACGAACGCGAGGAGACCCCCTGGCCGATCATCCAGGAGGCCGCCAAGATCGGCCTGTACTCCCTCGACTTCTTCACCACCCAGGCCTTCGATCCCACCGGCCTGAGCATGCCGCTCATCATGGAGGAACTCTTCTGGGGCGACGCCGGGTTGGGCCTCGCCCTGACCGGCACCGCGCTGGCCGCCGCCGGCCTGGTCGCCAACGGCACCCAGGAGCAGATCCTGACCTGGGCCCCCGAACTGTTCGGCGGCCCCGACGACGTCCGCGTCGCCGCGTTCTGCTCCTCCGAGCCCAACGCCGGCTCCGACGTCTCCTCCATGCGCACCCGCGCCACCTACGACGAGGCCACCGGCGACTGGATCCTCAACGGCGTCAAGACCTGGGCCACCAACGGCGGCATCGCCCACGTGCACGTCGTCGTCGCCACCACCGACCCCTCGCTCGGCTCACGCGGCCAGGCCAGCTTCGTCATCCCGCCGAACACCCCCGGCCTGTCCCAGGGGCAGAAGTTCAAGAAGCACGGCATCCGCGCCTCGCACACCGCCGAGGTCGTCCTGGACAACGTCCGCATCCCGGGCAACTGCCTGCTCGGCGGCAAGGACAGGCTCGACGAGCGGATCGCCCGCGCCAAGTCCGGCACGTCGGCGCGCTCCAACGCCGCGATGGCCACCTTCGAGTCCTCCCGCCCCGCGGTCGCCGCCCAGGCCGTCGGCATCGCGCGCGGCGCCTACGAGGTCGCCCTGGACTACGCGCAGACCCGCGAACAGTTCGGCCGCCCCATCATCGACAACCAGGGCGTCGCCTTCACCATCGCCGACATGCGCACCCGCATCGACGCCGCCCGCCTGCTCACCTGGCGCGCTTCCTGGATGGCCGCCACCGGGCAGCCCTTCACCGCCGCCGAGGGCTCGATGTCCAAGCTGTACGCGGGCGAGACCGCCAAGTGGGTGACCTCCGCCGCGATGCAGATCCTCGGTGGCAACGGCTACACCCGCGAGTACCCGGTCGAGCGCATGCACCGCGACAGTGCCATCTACACGATCTTCGAGGGCACCAGCGAGATCCAACGCCTGGTCATCGCCCGCACGTTGTCGGACGTCCCGATTCGCTGACGCCGATTCGCAGACCCGGATTCGCCGACCCGGATTCGCGGCCCCGATTCGCTGACCCGGATTCGCTGACGCCGATTCGCTGACCCCGAGAGTGTCGGGCCCCGCGACCCGACACCGTGACGCCCGGTCCCCCGACGCGGCCGGGCGTCGTCGCGCCTGGGCCGAGCGGGTGAGCCCGTACGGCCGCCGCGCGCCGCCCGGGCCGCGCCATGTCACGCCTTGGCGCGGCGGGCCGTGCCGTGCCGCGCCACACCGCGCCCGCGTCGCCCCTTCGCTCAGTCCAGCGGCCCCGGCTGGGGCACCGGATCCGGCTCGTCCGGCACCGGGGGAGAGCCCGGGTCCGGGGGCAGCGGCTCGGGACCCGGCTCCGGTAGCGGCCGAGGAGCCGGCATCGGCGGCACCGGCGGCAGGGGGTCCGGCCACGGATCAGTCACGACAACCTCCACGAGACGAAACACATCCGGACGAATCCGGACACGCCGCGACGACGGCGTCACCTGGCGAATACCCCCGCGCGCGCCACCTCACTGCGCCACCGCGAATCCGTCCGCCCCGGTCGACTCGGGACGTCGTGACGCGGACGCCGCGAGCCCCGGGTCACCCCGACGAGTCCGCGTCACGACGTCCCGAGTCGACCGGTCGAACAACGCCCCCGGCCGACCGATCAAACAGACCTCAAATACCGCCCAAACGCCCACCAACACTCCAGGAAGAACCCCACCCATCCCTCTGTTGCACCTAACCTGAAACTCCTCATTCGAACAGGAGAACCCCCATGGCCGGCCAGGTCCCCATCAGCGAAACCGCCCTCCCGGGCATCGGCACCCAGTACACCCTCTCCACGGCGGCCGGCCGGGCCATCTCCGTGGTCGCCGGCCGCGACGGCGTACGCCGGATCGCCTTCTACAACGTCGACGACCCCGACGCCTGTGGCCCCGGCGTTCGCCTCACCCGCGCCGAGGCCGTCGCTCTGGCCGAGCTCCTCGCCGAGGACTGACCCCACCGCCCGCGGACCACCCTCACCCGCGTTCGAGCCGCAGAACCCCTGCCCCTGCGAACACCACGAGCACATACCACCCATGCACCCAGCAACTCTGCTCATCGAACTCGGCGGGATCATCCTGACGCTGTCCATCCTGGGACGCGTCGCCGGTCGGATGGGGATGTCACCCATCCCCTTCTACCTTCTCGGCGGCCTCGCGTTCGGACACGGCGGCCTCCTCGATCTCTCCCAAAGCGACGACTTCATCGAGATCGGCGCCGAGATAGGCGTCGTCCTGCTCCTGCTGCTCCTGGGCCTGGAGTACACCGCCGGCGAACTCGTCACCAACCTGCGCGCCGCCGCGCCGGCCGGCGGCATCGACGCGCTGCTCAACGCCGTCCCCGGCTTCCTGGCCGGCCTCCTCCTGGGTTGGGGACCCATCGCCGCCCTCGCGCTGGCGGGCGTCACCTGGGTCTCCTCCTCCGGCGTGATCGCCAAAGTCCTCGGCGACCTCGGACACCTGGGCAACCGCGAAACCCCCGTCGTGCTGTCCATCCTGGTCATCGAAGACCTCGCGATGGCTCTCTACCTGCCCATCCTCACCGCGCTCCTCGCCGGCGTCGGTCTGCTCGGCGGCTCCGTCACCGTCGCCATCGCCCTGGGCACGATCAGCATCGTCCTGTTTCTCGCCCTCCGGCACGGCGGCCGGATCTCCAAGGCCCTCTCCAGCGACCAACCCGAACTGCTGCTCCTGGGCGTGCTGGGCCTGACCCTCCTCGTCGCCGGCATCGCCGACAAACTCCAAGTCTCGGCGGCGGTCGGCGCCTTCCTCGTCGGCATCGCCATCTCCGGCGACGTCGCCGAACACGCCCAGACCCTCCTGGCCCCACTGCGCGACCTGTTCGCCGCCGTCTTCTTCGTCTTCTTCGGCCTCTCCACCGACCCGGCCGACCTTCCGCACGTCCTGCTGCCCGCCGCCGCGTTGGCCGTCGTCACCGCCCTCACCAAGGTCGCCACCGGTTACTGGGCCGCCGCCCGAGCCGGTATCGCCAAACCCGGCCGCTACCGGGCCGGCGGCGCCCTCGTGGCGCGCGGCGAGTTCTCCATCGTCATCGCCGGCCTCGCCGCCACCTCCGGCGTCGAACCGCGCATGGGCCCCTTCGCCACGGCCTACGTCCTGATCCTCGTCATCGCCGGCCCCTTCACGGCCCGCTACGCCGAACCGGTCATGCGGCGCATGTTCGGACCCAAGGCGGTGCCGGCTCCGGTGGAGGAGGACGACGACGACTTGACTGCTCTGTAGCTCGTTCTGTGGCTCGGTTTGTAGCGCGATCTGTGGCTCGGTTTGTAGCTCGGTTTGTAGCTCGAGTCGAGTCGGCCCGACGCGACTCGACTTGATGCACGCCGCGAACGTCGGCCCCCCACCATCCGGACCCTCGACGGTCGGGCGGGTGGGGACCGGCGGCGGGTCAGCGGATTCGCACTCGGCCCTCGGTGAACCGAGCGAACGCCTGGTCGATGTCCGAGATCGGCGAGCGGAGCGCCTCCTCCGGAATCCCCAGCATGCCCTTGGCGCGGAACATCCTGGCCTTGGCGCGGCGCTCGTGTGCGTCGGCGGGAAGATCCACGACGACTCCCGGCGAGGTCGCGGTGACCCCGGCGGCGAGATCCAGTACGAGCCCCGTCCGACCGAATCGACGCAACAGGCGAACCCCCGCGAGCGCCGACCATGGCACCAGGAACGGCCCGAGAAGCGAGTTGGTCGCGCACCACACACCCTCGGCCGACATGCGGATCGCCACCTGAGGAAGCGCGTTCGCGTCCCACGCCGCGCGTCGACGCCGCACGTCGAGGAACTGGCGTCGGCCGGCAACGATCAGGAACAGCCCGGAGACCGAGGACAGCAGCAACGGAAACGTGGCCGCAAACGGGAGCCCGAGGCCGAAAATGGCCCCGAAGCACATCACGACGATGAGCACCCCGCCGGACACCGTTCCCCAGGCGCCGACGCGATGGGCGCGCAGGATTTTGGCCCGTGAACGCACCAGCCAGGCGTGGTCGATCTCGGCCGCGTATTCCGGGTACTTCGGCACGACTTCCGGTACGGGCAACATCACCTCAGTGTCGCCTACGTGTTCGGCCGAACCAAGTTCCGCCACCGCCGGACCCACCGCCGACACCGGCCCGCCCGACGCCGGTCACGGGAGAAGGCCGTGGTCGTGGGCGTAGATCGCGGCGTGAGTGCGGTCGCGGAGACCGAGTCGGGCGAGGATGCGGGAGATGTGGTTCTTGACCGTGCCTTCGCTGAGGAAGAGGCGGGAGGCGATCTCGCGGTTGGTCGATCCGGTGGCGATCAGGCGGAGGACTTCCGTTTCGCGCTCGGTGAGGACGGCGAGCCCCGGGCCCGGCCCCGGCCCCCGCCCCGGATCTGTGGGCGGGGGCGGTGGTTGCGGTGTGGCGGGCGGTACGTCCGGGCGCGGCGCGTCCGGTCCCGGTCCGGCCGCCAGGTTGGCGGCCAGGCGGCGGGTGACCGAGGCATCGAGTTGGGCGACGCCGGCATGGGCCAGGCGTACGGAGGCGGCCAGTTGGGCCGAGGGCAGGTTCTTGAGGAGGTAGCCGACCGCGCCGGCCCGCAACGCGTCGGCCACGTACTCGTCGTCGTCGAACGTCGTCAGCATGACCACCCGGCACAGGGGCGCGCGTCTGCTCAGCACCTCGACGGCGGTGACGCCGTCCATGACCGGCATCCGGACGTCCATGAGGATCACATCGGGGTGCTGGGCGACGGCGGCCTCCACGGCCTGCTTGCCGTCCGAGACCGCGCCGATCACGGTGATGCCGGGCTGGATGCCGAGCAGGGAGGCGATTCCCTCCCGTACCAACTCCTGATCGTCGACCACCAGCACTCGCACGGAGTCGTCCGCTGCCGCGTCCGCGTCCGCGTTCGTGTTCGTGTTCACGTTTGCGTTCGTCTTCGTCTTCGTCTTCGTGCTCGTGCTCTCGGTCATCGGGCGACCGCCGCCGTGCGTACGGGAACGCGCGGCACCGTCACGGTGACCACCGTGCCCCGTCCCGGTGCCGCCGCGACGTCGACCCGACCGCCGAGCAGGTCGAGGCGTTCGCGCATCGCCCGAAGCCCGAAGCCGCCCCGACCGCCGGCGTCGTCCGCGGTCGCCTCAGCGCGCCCACCTCCACCCTCCTCGATGCCCGCGCCGGCCTGGAAGCCGCGTCCGTCGTCGGCGACCACGAGCCGCGCCTCGCGGTCGCCGTACCGGGCCGACACCGCGACGTGTGTGGCGCCGGCGTGCCGATGCGCGTTGGTGAGGCCTTCCTGCGCCGCCCGATACAGCGCGGTGAGGGATTCGACGTGGTAGCCCAACTCCTCGCCGGAGACCTCCAGGGTCACCCGGGACGGCCCGCCGTCGATGTGGCGGACCAGATCCGCGAGCGCGGCGGACAGCGAGAACGGTTCGGCCTCGTCACGCAACGCTCGTACGGCGACCCGGACTTCGTCGAGCGCCCTGCCCGCCGACCACCGGGCATCGGCGATCGCCCGTTGCGCGACGCCCGCGTCCAGGTCCTGGAAGGCCGAAGCCTTCTCCAACTGGATGGCGATGGCCGTGAGGTGATGGCCGAGCCCGTCATGGAACTCGCGGGCGAGCCGGTTGCGCTCCTGCGCGGCGGACAGGCGCTCGACCCGGGCGGCGTAGTCCGCCAACTGATCGTGCGAGCACCGGAGTTCGTCCAGCGTGTGTTCGAGCCGTACGCGTCCCGCCTGTTCACCCACCGCGATGGCGGCCATCGCGACCGCGAGTACCAGGCCGAGGCCGGACATCAGCAGGTCGGTGACGATGTCGGTCCGGAGGTACCACTCGGGCACCGTCAGGACGTTCCCGACCAGCATCAGCCCGACGCACGCGATGCTCAGCGCGACGCTGACCCGGCGGCCGAACGCGAAGAACGCGGTGAACGGCACCAGCACGAACAGCACCCGTGACACCCCGGACCGGTCCGACCCGGCCGCCGCGGCGAACAACGCGAGGCGCGCGACGAGCAGTACCACCGCCGCGCGGGACGGGGTCCGAACCGGGTGCCGGCGGCGTTCGAGGTGGTCGAGCACCAAGAGCAGCAGCAGGCACGTGGCGAACCCGCCGAGCCGCGGCAGGCCGACCGGCCCGTCCGCCACGACGCCGCCATAGAGTCCGCCGACCAGCACGGCGACGTAGACCATGGGCGGCACCCACGGCATGGGGCGCGACAACCCCACGGCCGAATCCGACGGCGACGACGTGGTCATCCGATTCCCCTTTGTGCCTGTCCCGCCCCGACTCGCTGCGACTCACCCGTCCCGATTCGAGCCGGTGTGCGCCGAACGATACCCGCGCGCACATCGACGACCGCCCCCTCGACGGCAGCTCGTGACGAACGTTGGCCAAAGGTCATGTGCCGTTCGGCCGGCCCACCCGCCGGCCGCGCATGCCCAGCCCCGGCGATGTGGCCACTCGGCATCTGTGGGCCGCCCAACGGGCCTTCCTAACCTCGCATTGCCGGCCGCCGACAGCTCCGGCTTCACCCGAACCCGGACGTAGAACCAACGCCGGAACCAACGCCAGACCCGATCCCGGAACCAACGCCAGACCCGATCCCGGAACCAACGCCGGAACCAACCCGCTCCCCAACGAGAGGTAGTCCCTGGTGAAACCCGCCCGACCACTCGCCGCCGCAGTAGCCACCCTGCTGGCCGCGACACTCGGTGTGACCATCGCGAACGCAGTGCCCGAGTCAGGCCGCCCAACCGCCGCCACGTCGCCTTGCAAGGTGCGCGTCCCCGGCGCCGAACACGTGATCGGCGCCTGCCTGGCCGACCTGACCACGGCCGGCACCATCGCGTCCCGACACACCGACCCGGCCGACTGGGCCGGACTCGAAGCCCCCGGCACGATCAACCCGTCGGGGGTCAAGGGCGTCCAACTCGACGGCTACTTCCCCGACTCCTCCACCACCAACACCAACCACGGTTGGAACCACGACAGTCAGTTCGTGATCCGACTGCCCGACAAGTGGAACGGCGGACTCGTCGTCGCCGGGCCACCCGGCGTCCGGGAGCAGTACGCCAACGACCGCCTCATCGCCGACCAAGCCCTGGCCCGCGGCTTCGCCTACGCCGCGACCGACAAGGGCAACACCGGCACGCAGATCTACCAGGACGGCCGCCGCCCCGGCGACGCCGTCGCCGAATGGCACAAGCGCGTCGCCCAACTGACCGTGGCCGCAAAGCAGGTCGCCGCACGCCACTACGGCCGAAAGCCGGCGACCACCTACATGGCGGGCGCGTCGGCCGGCGGCTACCTGGTGCGCTGGCAACTGGAGAACAACCCGAACCTCTTCACCGGCGGAATCGAGCTGCACGGCGTGCTGTTCACGCCCGACGAGCCCAACATCCTGACCACCGCCCCGGCCGCGCTGCGCGCCTACCCGCGCTACCTCGCCGGCGAACCCGGCGCCCGCGAGGCCATGTACGCCGCCGGCTACCCGGTCGGCTCCGAACCGCTGTGGGAGTTCCACTACCGCAACCTGTGGGACCCACTCCAGCGGATCATGCGCGAGGAGATCGACCCGACGTACGACGGCGACCGCGAGGCGGGCACCCCGTTCTGCAAGGAAGGCACCGGCGCGGGCTGCGACACCGACTACGTCTACGCCGACCGACCGGCCCGCGTCCACAAGGCGGTCGAACGCCTCTCCCTGACCGGACGCATCAAGCGCCCTCTGATCAGCCTCCAGGGCACCCTCGACGCCCTCCTGCCGATCACCAAGAGCGGCGACGTCTACGCCAAGATGATCGACGACTCCCAGCGCGGCGACCTGCACCGCTACTACCGCATCACCGGCGGCACCCACGCCGACGGCCTCTACGCGGCCCAACCCGCCCTGCTCCGCCCGATGTCCCCCTGCTTCACATCAGCCTTCGACGCCCTAACATCCTGGACCACAAAAGGCACCCCACCCCCCACAAGCCGAACCATCCCAACCCCACCCCCCAACACCGACACAATCAACACCTGCGCGCTGTAGCCCCCCAGCCACAGCAGCGGTGGGACGTCCGGTCGTAGTTGCGTGCCGGGAAGTTCCGGCGGCCCGCCACCGGGTCGCCACCGCCCGGCAGTGGGAACACGGCGCTGGGGCCGCCGGCCAGGCGGCGAGGGACGGTTAGGCTCTTCGGGCTGTACGAGGGCGCGATCAACGAGAGCAAACCCCAGTCAGGCAAGCCCTTGCCTGACTACCGCTATTCGGTCACGGATTGATATCGCCACCGCGAAGTCGCAGGTCGGCAAGTGAAGTCCTCAGGCAGGTGGGGGTGAGCCCGATCACCAGCACCATCGCCCGTGCGCCTTCCGCCGGCCTGCGCCAGGCATGTGCGGGGGGTGTGCGTAACGACCGGGAGCCGACCTGAGCGGCTCTATACGTCGCTCCATCCGTCGACAGCCACCTCGGGGCGTTCGCCCGCGAGATAACGCTCCAATGCGTGCCGGGTCGACGGAACGAAGTTGGTCGGCAGACCGTCTGTGTCGACCCAAGCCACGGCCGAGTGCTTGCCGGGCTCGGCGTTGACCGGCTCGCCATCCCACTCCTCCGCGGCGAACACCAGGACGATGAACCCCTCCGGGGCTTCCGGGCTGTTCGCGCTGTGCGTTACGTGGGTTAGACGCAGTGCCTGTGGCTTGACCTCCAGACCCGTCTCTTCGCGGAGTTCGCGGACGGCCGTGTGCGTAATTGGTTCACCGGGCGCACCCTTGCCGCTGGGCAGGCTCCACATCCCAGGCGCGAACGCCTTGTCGTCGCCCCGACGCAGGAGCACGACTCGCTTGTTCGTCCGGTCATGGACGATGACGGAGACGGCGAGCATGACCATCAGACGTTGGTCTCGGCGGACCTCATGGGGCACGTTCGAACTCCTTCCTCGTGGTGCCGGCGTTGAGCCGGTCACGTGGCGAGCAGGCCCCGCGCGCGTTCGTCGAGGTTGGCCGCGCCCGGAACTCGTCGTCGCTTGTAGGTCGTGAGGGTACGCCGCATGGCCGCGACCGCTTCACGGTGCCTCGACGATGCGACGCCACCGAGGTGTTCCATCGCCTGACCCCATGTAGCGACGGCCTCATCTGCGCGGGCTTGCGAGGCAAGCGAGGCGCCGAGGTCGACGAAGGTGAGGGCGTGAATGCGGCGGAAAGCCTCGGGATCGCGTTCGGACAGGGCGGCGCGGTAGTGCCGTTCTGTATTGCGGTGATCACCGAGATCTTTGAGGGTCCTCGCTGTCTGACTGGCCACGGTGCCTGAAGCCGGGCCGGTTGCCGTGGCATAGGACGGGGTCGGCCCGTCTGCGCGGGCCACGGCGTCGGCCGCGTCAAGGAGTGCCTGCGCGGCCTCGATGGGCCGGCCGGAGGCCGCGCAGGCACGCGCACGCGTTACGTACAAGACGGCCTCCATGCCCCCGTCGACGCGTCCCGATGCGCGCCGCAGCGCCTCGTTCGTCAGGTCCATGCAGTGGTCAGCACGCTTGAGATGGAGCGCTTGGTGCGCCAGAACGCGCAGCATCCACGCGCTGTGACCGAACGGGTCCGCCTCATAGGCGAGCTGATAGGCGGTGAGGTAGTAGCGCTGCGCGGCTCCCTCGCTCCCAAGGTCGTGGAATTTCCAGCCTGCGAGATATGCGAGTTCGGCAACGGCCCCGAAAGCATCGCGCCGTACGAACTCAGAGGAGAATCGCCCGGACAACAACGGGGCGGCGGTGTCGGCAAGGTAGGCCATGACCGTGGTCAGGCCATGGCCTCCGCCGTGACGTTCGTCTGCGGCGCCGAGTGCGGCCGTGACATGACGGATGGTGGCGACCTCCTCCACACCGACTGCGGCGCCCGGCCGGCGGGCACGCAACATCCGCGACACGGATTCGTGGTCATAGGACAGCGGTGCGCCGATCGAGCCGACCGTAAACGCCGCCGCGCTGAGGAAGCTGTCCCGCCGCATCCCCGCCCGGCCGAGGTCTGTGGCAGCCGCGATCGGATCGACGGTGAGCGGGTGTGAGTCCTCGGCCTGCGCAAGGTCGATCTCAACCAGTGTGACCGTTCGGCCAATGCGTCTCGACAGCGCTTCCGCAAGGTATCGCCGAGTCCGGCTGCCTGGCTGCACGCCGGACGTCCAGTGCGCAATGGCCGACTTGTTGGTGTGCAGAACCTCGCCGTTCTCGGCCGCAACCGCGCGCACTGCACGCGCGAGCCTGTCGTACGTCCAACCGGATTGCGCGATCACGTCCACGAGGGCCGTGTTCGGTGTACGTGCGGTCGCCATGGCTCCCTGAATCCTGGCTTTAAACCCGTTAAACCGCGTGCCATCCCCACCACGGTACCGACAACAAGTACACGGGAGTTGACTGATTGTTACGCCGCCAAGGGTCGCGGGGGCCTGGCAGTAGATCAGCACCTCATCGTTAGGAGTGATCCACGCGCGGAGGGCGCCCCGCCCGGAGCCGGCGGACACCGCCTCCTCAATGATTCCTTGCGGTCAACCGCGGTAAGGCGGGAACGACCGATAGGGGAACTGGATGTTGTCTTACACGACCGTCATGCCGGCACCGTTCGGCATGAGGCACTTGACCGAGGCACCGACCCGACCCGACCACGGAGTAACGCTCGACCCCCGCCTTCAGATCGGCGTTACCCGCGAAGGCAACCCGTGGCAGGGTCTCGCGGACGGAGACACCCAGACGGAGACGACGCCGGACGGGTCCGGGTCCGGGACCGACGGAGACGGCACCGACGTATGGTGACGCCCCCATCGGGGACGATCGTCGTCGTCACGTCGCCCGACGACGCCACTGTTGATCCGGTCGTTCTGGATCTGACCGAACGTGGCGAGCACGTCGTGCGGTTCGACACCGCCGATTTCCCCGGGCGCGCTGTCCTGGCCTCCTCCCTGACGGGAGGGGGCTGGGGCGGCACGCTGCACGTCGGAACCAGAACTCTCGACCTGACACGTATCAAGAGCTGGTGGTGGCGCCGACCCTCGGAATTCCGGCTTCCCGACGAGTGGGACGACACGACCCGGAAGTTTGCAGCATCCGAGGCCAGAGCGGGCCTGCTGGGCGTACTCGGATCAGTGCCCGCGTTGTGGGTCAACCACCCGCTGGCGAACATGTCCACAAACTACAAGCCACTGCAACTCGCAGCCGCGGCTCGGGTAGGGCTCGACATCCCGGACACGATCATCACCACCGACGTAGTCCAGGCGAAGGCGTTCGTTCAGGCACACCACGCCGGAGGTCGCCAGGTGATCTACAAGGCGCTGGGTGGCGGGGTGCGCTCAGAGTCTCTGGCTGCCACGGTGCCTACGACGGTGGTCGATGTGGGCGACGTGGACGCCTCGATCGGCTCGACTGCGGTGCTGCTTCAGGAGCGAATCGTCAAGGCGCACGAGGTGCGACTGACGGTCGTGGGCCCTCACATGTTCGCGGTAGCGATCGAGGCCCACACGGAGGAATCACGGCTGGACTTCCGGGTGGACTACGGGTCGCTGACGTACCGGGTCGTGGACGTTCCGGGGGTGGTCGCGGCAGGCGTCCGCGCCCTGATGAGCGTGTTTCATCTGTACTACGGGGCAATCGACTTCGCCGTGCAACCGGACGGCCAGTGGGTGTTCTTCGAGATCAACGCCAACGGCCAGTACCGCTGGCTCGAAAAGAAGTGCGTCGGATTGGGTATTTCCAAGGCCCTGGCCGATGCCCTGGCAGATGGGAAGATGTCTTGAGGTGGCACAAAGCCGCCGCGGCCCTCGCGGACGAGGTTGCCGCGGCGTCCCCATGGCACGACGTCGTGGCCGGCACCGCGCGGCATCACCTCGTTCCCGCGTGGTGGGAACGCGACAAGAACATTGGTGACTGGCGGCAGCACCGGGGCGATCGCGACGAACCGGCATGGCTGGCTGCGGCGTACGACGACAGAACCCTGGTTGCGCAGGTTGGAGACCTCCACGCGGATACCGCCCCCGACGACTCCACAGTCCCGGGCGCGGCGCCGTCGACCTCGTCGTCCACGTTGCCGTCGCTCGTGCTCAGGATGTTCAGCGTCGCCGGCATCGAAGAGGGAATGAAAGTCCTCGACCTGGGGACGGGGAGCGGATACTCGTCGGCTCTCCTCGCGCGCCGCTTGGGTGACACACAAGTGGTGTCGGTCGATGTGGACCCCTACCTTGTAACGGCCGCGCAGCGCAGACTTACCGCAGCCGGCCTCGCCCCCAAGGTGGCGGCGATCGACGCCCTTGGAGATATCCCAGGACACGGCTTCGACGCTGCCGTAGCGATGTTCTCGACTCGGAGCATCCCCGAGTCCTGGCTGTGCGCTGTCCGTCCCGGAGGGACGATCTCAACGACCCTGAAGGGAACTTCGCTACACCTTCGCGTGGAGGTAGAGGACGAAGCGCACGCCACGGGCGTGGTCGTATCGAGTGAGGCCCACTTCATGCCGGCCCGCCGCGGGCCGGACGACGGAGGCGCTCTGGATCAGGTCTACCAATCTGCCCGCACGGCGCATGGCGACGAGACCACGAACCTTGCCGGGGATCTGCCCGACCTCTGGAAGGACTGGCAGCTCGTTCTTCTGCTTGAGCTGCTGAAGCCGGGGATCGAGCACCGCTCCATCAATCTGGACGACCGTTCCATGGTCTGGCTGCTCCACCCGTCCGGCTCGTGGGCCCGTGCCGAAGTGCCGACCTCCGGACCCTCGATCGTTCATTCGTCGGGGCCGCTGGATTTGTGGGGGCAGCTCGAACGAGCACGGCACCTGGTCGCGGAGCACGGACCGATCGACCCGGCTTCGCTCCGCCTGGAGATCAACTCCGGCAGTCAGCAGATCGCCTGGTCCACGGCGGGCCTGTCCCTGCCCCTCTGACCAAACCGAACGTCTCGCGGCCCCGCTCCGGATGACCGGGGCCGTGTTCCATCGTGGGCAAGGAGTCGCATGTCCCTTTTGGCAGTTGGCGCGCGCAACTTCAGCGAAAGGCGGCTGGGATCCAGAGACAAAATGGGGTTGGGAAGTCCCCACGCAGGTGGGAGGTGAGGCGACGGACGCGCCGATCACCAGCGCCGCGTAGACAGCCAGGTTTCAGCGCCGCAGCGCGGTGCCGTGTTGGGTGTGTGGACATGGCTGCGAGCAGGTCGATCGGGATCGGGTTCGGGTTCGGGGGCGGGAATTCGTGCGCGTGGGCGCCGGGGGTGGTGGGGAATGCGAGGGGGCGGGTTGGGTGGAGGTGATCGTGGCGTCGTGGGCCGTCGGGGTGTGGTGCGTGAAATGGACAACGGGGCGGGCGTTGGCGGGGGTTGCGTGTAGCGTCGTGGGCGTGTTCGGCCGTCAGGGGTCGAACGTCCTTTGTGGGATTGCCGATTGCGGCTGGTCCCGGCTGTGGGTGATGTGTCCTCGAGTGTGGGCCGACCCGTGAATCCGCCAGGAGACAGGAAGACGGGGGATAGTTTTGCGTGCAGTTACCGCCGCGGCCGTTGTGCTTGCGGGGTCGGTTGTTTTGGTTGGTTGTTCGGGTGACGGTGGTGGGGCGTCGTCGAAACACACCGTCGTGTACGAGGTGGGCGGACGGGGGCCGGTTGACGTGCGGTACGCCGTCGACGACCCGCGCTCCGACGGGGAGGAGGCCAAGGCCGTCCCGTCCGGGTGGACGAAGAGCATCGAGGTGACCACTCCCGACACGCTCATGCACATGACCGTGTACGCGTCCGCGTCGGAGGCGCCCGAGGAGACCGTCACGTGTCGGGTGCGTCTGGACGGCAAGGTCGTGGACGAGAAGACGCTCAAACGGGGCGAGACGTCCGAGGTCTTGCAGTGCGAGGCCGATTTGTCGAAGCGGTGATCCGGGTGACGACCATGGCCCGCTCGGCCGGGACCCGAACCGCCGGAAACCGAACCGGCGGTAACTGTACGACCGCCATCCGTGTGCGCCGCGGCGTGTCGGTCGCCGCAGCCGTGCTGGCGGCTATCGCCGCGGCGGGCTGCTCGGACGGCAAGAGTGGTGGGGCGAAGGCGTCCGGCACGCCCGCGCCGAGTGCGGCGTCCGCGTCCGCGGCGGCGAGCCCCGACACCGTGGCGCCGACGCCGTCCCCGGGCACGCGGGAGCCGACACCGGCCGCGAGCGGAAGCCCGAGGCCATCCTCGTCGTCGGGCGCCGGCGGCGCGCCGTCGTCCCGTCCCACGACCACGAAACCCCGCACCACCGCCCCGGGCGGCGGTGCGGGCGCGGCTTTCCAGGGCACCTGGTACGTGCCCGTGCGGCGTCCGGACGGCGCGCTGGGCGTGCTGACCGTGGACGGCAGTGCGGTGGCGCTGACGGCGGGCTCGACGAAGTGCTCGGGAACCTTGTCCGCGACCGCGAGCGTGACGTTGAACTGCCCGGGGATGACGGCCCGCGGCAAGGCCGTGGTGAGCGGCAGTGGGAAGGCGCTCACGTTCGACTGGACGGAAGGCGAGAGCGACACGTTCGTCCGCACGAAGCCGGCATGAGACCCGCGCATCGAACGGTGGACCGGGGCCGAGCAGGGGCCGGGGCGGCGCGGCGGGCCCAACGGCGGCCCCGGTGCGGTGCCCGGGCCCAGGGCGACGGTGACCTTGGCGTCGGGGTCGGCCCATGCGCGGGCGGCGCGGCGGAGCAGTGCCGTGTCGCCGGCGCGGGCCCCGCGGGTGGACCAGGCCGCGAAGTCGAGGCGGGTCGTGGTGGTCCAGGCGCCCGCCGGGATCGTCTGGGGCAGCCCGCCGACCGGCTGCGCGGCGGAGGCGGCCCGGTCGCCGCAGCCCACGCGGTCGACGCGCGGTCCGCGCGGTCCGCGCGGCCCACGCGATCCACGCGCGATCCACGCGCGACCCGCGCGGTCGATCCGTGGCCGGCCGGTCCGGCCGTGCGTCAGGCGGGTCCGACGAAGCCGGACTCGTACGCGGCGATGACCGCCTGGGTGCGGTCACGCGCGCCCAATTTGGCCAGCACGGCGCTCACATGGGTCTTGACCGTCTCGGTGCCCAGGAACAACTCGCCGGCGATCTCGGCGTTGTTGAGCCCACGGGCCATCGACCGCAGCACGTCGGCCTCGCGGTCGGTCAGATTCGCCCGTTTCACCGCGTCGCTGCGCGATTCCCGGCCGAAGCGCGCGGCCATCGCCCGCAGCTTGGCCGGGAACAGCAGCGACTCGCCGGTGGCGAGGGCCCGCACGGCGCCGGTGATCTCGGCGGGGCGGGCCCGCTTGAGCAGGAAGCCGTGCGCCCCGACCTTGAGCGCCTCGTAGACGTATTCGTCGTTCTCGAAGGTGGTGATGATCAGGATCTTGGGCGGCTGTTCGAGGTGGGCCAGCAGGTCGCGGGTGGCCTGTATGCCGTCCACGCGCGGCATCCGCACGTCCATCGCGACCACGTCGGGGCGCAGCGACCGCACCAGCGAGAGCACGCCCGCGCCGTCGTCGGCCTCCCCGACGACCTCCAGGTCGGGCTGGGCGTCCATGATCGCCCGCAGCCCCGCGCGGACCAGTTCGTCGTCGTCGACCAGCAGGATCCTGATGTTCACGACGTCCACCGTAGGGGCAGCCGGACGTGCACCCGCCAGTGGCCGTCGTGCGCCCCGGCGGTGGCCTCCCCGCCGAGCAGCGCCGCCCGCTCACGGATGCCGCGCAGCCCGCTGCCGCTGCCGCTGCCGGTCAACCGGCGCTCGTCGTCGGGGGTGGGCACGCTGTTGGTCACGGTCAGCTCGACATCGTGCGCGTCGACCCCGATGGTGACGTTGATCATCACCGGCCCCGCGTGCCGCAGCACGTTCGTGAGCGACTCCTGCAGGATGCGATAGCCCTCGCGCGAGATCACCGGCGGCACCGCGTCGAGCGCGCCCACGATCTTGAACTCGACGCGCGCGCCCGCGCCCCGAGTGCTCTCCACGAGCGAGTCGAACTCGGCGAGGCCCGGGCGCGGCGCGGCCGGCTCCGGCGAGTCGCGCAGCAGCAACAGCATCCGTTCCAGGTCTTCCAGGGCCCGCCGCCCGGTCTCCTCGATCGCGTCCAGCGCCTTCTCGGCGAAGCCGGGATCGGTGGCCAGAAGTTGGCGCGCGGCACCGGCCTGCAGGACCGTCACCGACAGCGCGTGCCCGATCGAGTCGTGCAGTTCGCGGGCGAGGCGATTGTGTTCGAGCAGTTGCTCGGTGCGGCGCTCCAGTGCGACGAGCCGCTCGCTCGCGGACGGGCCCAGGAGGCGCTTGCCGAGCTTGGTCAGCACCACGCCCGCGCCGGCCACGTAGTAGATCGCCGCGACGATCAGGGCCAGGCCCAGCGGGACGAGCCACCAGTTCGCAGCGCCGCTCCCGAAGGTGAGCCCGTTGAACGTCACGCCCTCACGCGTGGTCGGCGACACGATCATCGCGCCTGCCAGGAGTATGGCGTTGCCCGCCGGCATCAGGCCCAGCCAGCCCAGATTGACGCGCAGCACGAGCCACAGGGCGGTACGCCACCGATCCGGCCAGGTCTGCGACCTCGTCACGGCGATGTCGCTCTCGTCGCCCGGTCGCAGCAGGAGCCGGGCCTGGAACCCCTCGAACCGGCGCGCCTCGGCGACGAGGCCGAACGCGGTCAGGATCGGGATCGGCGTGAGCAGCAGCGCGATGCCGTGGGAGATCTCCGTTCCCCCGCTGCCGTCCAGACCCGGGTAGACCATGGCGACCGCGACGCCCAGGAGCAGCCCCGTGAACAGGTGGAAACCGCGCGCGTAGGTGGTCGGCGCGATGAGTGGCCGCACGAGGCGGGCGAGCTCTAGGCGGCGGGGCGCGGGCTGGAACACCCCGCCATCCTGCCCGGTCGGGACGCTCCGGGCCTCCCCCGCCCGGGGGAGACCGTCCCCACGGTTGGGGGATCCGGCGGCAGCCCCCGAAATCGCAAGCTTGAGGCACCGCGGCAGCCGCCCGGCGAATCACCCGGCGAACCGCCCGGCCACCCCAGTTCAGGGAGCGAAGCACATGATCCGGATCCGGAATCTGACGAAGCGCTACGGCGATGTCCTCGCGGTCGACGACCTCGGCTTCGAGGTCGCGGCCGGCACGGTCACCGGCTTCCTCGGCCCCAATGGTTCGGGCAAGTCGACGACCATGCGGATGGCCCTGGGTCTGGACCGGCCCACCTCCGGCACCGTCACGATCGGCGGCCGGGCATACGGCGAACTGCGCGACCCGCTGCGGCACGTGGGGGCTCTGCTCGACGCGGGCGCCGTGCACAAGCGCCGCCGCGGCTACGACCACCTGCTCTTTCTCGCGCAGTCCAACCGGATACCGAGATCCCGGGTGGACGAGGTGCTCGCGGAGGTCGGCATGACCGACGCGGCCCGCCGCCGGGCGGGCACCTACTCGCTGGGGATGAGCCAGCGCCTGGGCATCGCCGCCGCGCTGCTGGGCGATCCGGGCGTGTTGATCTTCGACGAGCCGGTCAACGGCCTCGACCCCGAGGGCATCCGATGGATCCGCGACCTGATCCGTTCGCTGGCCGCCGAGGGGCGCACGGTGTTCGTGTCCAGTCACCTCATGAGCGAGATGGCGCTGACCGCCGATCACCTCGTCGTGATCGCCGGCGGGCGGCTGCTCGCCGACACGTCCATGGCCGACTTCGTCGGCGAGGACCAGACCTTGGAAGACGTCTATCTCCGGCTGACCGCCGGGAGCGAGCAGTTCGTGGGAGGTGGCCGCGCATGAGCACGGCGACGGTGGTTACGGCAGGCCCGATCTTCCCGGCCGCGCTGCGCGCCGAGTGGACCAAGATCCGCTCGGTGCCCTCGACCCGCTGGCTGCCCCTGGTGACGGTGGTGCTGATCGCCGGCGCCGGCGCCCTCGTCGACGCCTTCGTCGCAGAGGGGCAGCGCCGTGAGGACGGCGCGGAATACGACGCCTTCACGCTCGTGCACTACGGGGTCAACTTCGGCCAGATGGCGCTGGTGGCCTTCGCGGTGCTGGCCGTGGCGAGCGAGTACGGCACCGGCACCATCCGCGCCTCGCTCGCCGCGGTGCCCGACCGCCGGGTGTTCGCCGCCGCGAAGCTGACCGTGATCACCGCGATCGCGCTGGCCACGGCGATCGTGTCGAGCCTGGCCTGCACACTGCTGGCCCGCCTGCTCATGCCCGCCGGCGACATCTCGCTGACCGCGGCCGAGACGTGGCGCACGGCCTTCGGTCAGGTGGCCTACCTCGTGCTGCTGGCCGTGGTGTCCGCGGGCGCCACGTTCGTCCTGCGCACGCCGATGGCCGCGATGGGCCTGCTGATGCCGCTGTTCTTCCTGGGCACGGCCGCGCTCACGGCGATACCGGGGGTGCGCGAGGTGGCGCGGTTCCTGCCCGACAAGGCCGGGCAACGCATCATGCGGCTCCGCGAGTTCAACGCCTACGAGCTCGACCCGTGGATCGGCATCGGCGTCATGGCGCTGTGGGGGATCGCGGCGGTGGCCGCGGCCACGACGGTGATCCGCCGGCGCGACGCGTAGGCACCGCGGCTTCCGATTACCCAGGGTCACTTGGGGGAACCCCAGAGCGCATGTCCAGATGGCGGCGGCGCGAGACGGCGGCAGGGGAACCCCTGCCGCCGACGCGGCGCAACACCGAGTTTGTGCTTCTCGCGTTCGCGGTCCTGGTCCCGGTCTTCGCGTACGCGAACGTCGGTCTCGCCACGGACGGCACGATTCCCCCGGACACCGCGAAGTACGGCTTGGGCCTGGGCTTCCTGGTGCTGGTGGCGCACATCCTGGTGCGCTTCTTCGCGCCGTACGCCGACCCGGTGCTGCTGCCGATCGCCGCCCTGCTCAACGGCCTGGGGCTGGTGCTGATCTACCGGCTCGACCTGGAGACGCCCAAGGTGCAGGCGGCGTCCTCGCAGCTGATGTGGTCGGCCATCGGGGTGATCCTGTTCGCGGTCGTGCTGATCGCGGTGCGCGATCACCGCGCCCTCGGCAAGTACGCGTACCTCGCGGCGGCGGTCGCGCTGTTCCTGATGATCGTCCCGGTGTTCTTCCCGGCCATCAACGGCGCGAAGGTGTGGATCCGGCTCGGCCCGTTCTCGCTACAGCCCGGCGAGTTCGCCAAGGTCCTCCTGGTCGTCTTCTTCGCGTCCTACCTCGCGACCAAGCGCGAGACGCTGATGATGATCGGGCACCGGTTCTGGGGGGTGAACCTGCCGCGCGGGCGCGACCTGGGGCCGGTGGTCGCGGTGTGGCTGGCCTCGGTCGGCATCCTGGTCCTGGAGCGCGACCTGGGCACCTCCCTGCTCTACTTCGGCGCCTTCGTCGTGATGCTCTACATCGCCACCGCCCGGATCGGCTGGATCCTGGTGGGCCTGATCCTGATCGCGGTCGGCGCGTTCGTGGTCGGCTCGACCGAACCGCACGTGCACAGTCGGGTGCAGAACTGGCTCGACCCGTTCGCGAGCATCCACGCGGGCCTGGGCCCGGACCAGCTGGCGCAGTCGCTGTTCTGCTTCGCCGCCGGCGGTCTGATCGGCGCCGGGCTCGGCCTGGGGCACTCGATCCTGGTCGGCTTCGCCGCCAAGAGCGACTTCATCCTGGCCACGGTGGGGGAGGAGCTCGGACTGACCGGCATCGCCGCGCTGTTCGTGCTCTACGCGCTCCTGGTCGCGCGCGGTTTCCGGGCCGGGCTGATGGCCCCCGACCCGTTCGGTTCGCTGCTCGCCCACGGGCTGTCCGCGGTGCTCGCGATCCAGGTGTTCGTGGTCGCGGGCGGGGTGACCGCGCTCATCCCGCTGACCGGCATGACGATGCCCTTCCTCGCCCAGGGCGGCTCGTCCGTGGTCACCAACTGGGCCCTGATCGCGCTGCTGATGAAGGTCAGCGACCGGGGCCGCCGACCCCCCGCACCGGTCGACGAGCCGCAGCAGCCGCAGGCCGTGGAGGCGTACCTGTGATCATCACCGCCCGCCGGGCCGCCGGATTCTGCCTGCTGCTGCTCCTGGCGCTGCTCGGCAACGCGACCTGGGTGCAGGCGTACAAGGCCGACGACTACGACCACATGGCCGGCAACCGCCGCCCGCAGATCGTTCGTTACCAGGAGGCGCGCGGCGACATCCTGGTGGCCGGCAAGCCGATCACCGGTTCGCAGCGCACCTCGGCGTCCTCCGATCTCGCCTACGCCCGCAGCTACACCGACGGCCCGCTCTACGCGCCGATCACCGGCTACGCGTCGCAGCTCTACGGCACCTCGCTGATCGAGGGTGTGGAGGACGACATCCTGGCGGGTACCGACGCCCGCCTGGGCGCGTGGCCGGTGATCACCGCGGTCACCCGCGCGCGCAACCCCGGCGGCAACGTGGCGACGACGATCCTGCCCGCCGCGCAGCGCGCCGCGTTCGCCGGCCTCGCGAGCACCGGCAACAAGGGCGCGGTCGCCGCGATCGACCCGGTCACCGGCGCGGTCCTGGCCCTGGTCAGCACGCCGTCGTACGACCCGGGCGTGCTGGCCGGCGTGAACAAGGCGGCCCGGTCCGCCTGGAGCGCGCTGGACACCGACCCCGACCGCCCGATGCTCAACCGCGCGCTGCGCGAGACCTACCCCCCGGGCTCGACCTTCAAGGTGGTCACCGCGGCGGCGGCGCTGACCTCCGGCACGGTCACCGATCCCGACGCGCCGACCACCTCCCCCGACCCCTACCTGCTGCCGGACACCCGCACGCCGCTGGGCAACGGGTCCTCGGGCTGCCGCGACGCCTCGCTGCGCTACGCGCTGACGGCGTCCTGCAACACGGTCTTCGCGAAGCTCGGCGTCGACATGGGCGCCGACACGGTGCGTCGGCAGGCGGACGCGTTCGGTTTCGACGACGCCACGCTGCGGATCCCGGTGGCGGTCACCGCGAGCGTGTTCCCCAAGGACCCGGACCGGCCGCAGACCGCGCTGTCCTCGATCGGCCAGTTCGACACCCGCGCCACGCCGCTCCAGATGGCCATGGTCGCCGCGGGCATCGCCAACGACGGCGAGGTCATGCGGCCGTACCTGGTAGACAAACTCACCCGCAGCGACGGCACCACCGTCGAGACCACCGACCACCGGACCATGGGCCGCGCGGTCACCCCACCGGTCGCGCGCCAACTCCAGAAGATGATGCAGGACGTGGTCACCACCGGCACCGCCGGCAACGCCCGGATCGACGGCGCGGTCGTCGGCGGCAAGACCGGCACCGCGCAACACGGCGAGCGCAACCGCGCCGTGCCCTACGCGTGGTTCATCGCGTACGCGAAGCCCGCCGACGACGACCGGCCCGCCGTGGCGGTCGCCGTCGTGGTCGAGGACGGCGCGGCCGACCGCGCCGACATCACCGGCGGCGGCCTCGCGGCCCCGATCGCGAAGGCGGTCATGACCGCCGTGCTGGCCCGATGAGCCGTGCGTCAACCCTTGCGCAGCCCGGCCAGCACGCGATCGATGACCTGCCCCACCTCGCGGCGTGCGAGCGCGGGGTCCTCGGCGCGCGCGGTGTACATGCTCGCCTCCGAGATCAGCGACGCGAGCAGCCGCGCCAACGGCGGCACCGGGAGTTCGTCGATCTCGCCGTTGTCCATCGCCTGCCGCAACCACGCCGCGAGCAGCCCGTGCCCGTGCTCGTCCACGAGCGCGTCCCACGAGCCGGGCCCGAGCACGGCCGGCCCGTCCACGAGCACGATCCGCTGGAAGTCCCCGGTCGTGCACACGTCCAGGAACGACTGGAACCCGTGCCGCAGCTGATCCCACGGTTCGCCGGGGTGGTCCTGGGCATGACGCAGCTCGTGGGACACCAGCGTTTCGGCCGCCTCGCGCGCCACCGTCTCCATGACGGCGCGGAACAGGTCGGCCTTGTCCTTGAAGTGGTGGTACAGCGCACCGCGCGTGACCCGGGCCTTGGCCACGATCTCCTCGGTGCCGGTCCCGGCGTAACCCTGGGTCGCGAACAGCGCGCGAGCGGCGCCCAACAGGGCCGCACGGGTGTCGGCGACATGTTGTGCCCGACGCGTGACCGCCATACAACCCCCACGTGACGTACAGCCTGTATGTTGAGGATGTTGTCATCATCGGGCACCCCCGGGCAACGACGCCACGCCGAGCAACTCTTCAGCGGACGCCGACGCCCCCGGGTTCGGGGATAGAGAGGATGCGACGGTCATGGGCCTGCCGCTGAACCTGGCTGTGAAAATCGGCACGCATCTGGTCAAGCAGAAGATCAAGCGCGTCGACAAGTTCGCGATGATCGTGGAGGTCGAGCCGCTGTTCGCCTGCAACCTCAAGTGCGGCGGGTGCGGCAAGATCCAGCAGCCGCACGACGTCCTGCGCAAGCGCATGTCGGTCGAGCAGGCGGTGGCGGCCGTGGAGGAGTGCGGCGCGCCGATGGTGTCGCTGGCCGGCGGTGAGCCGTTGATGCACAAGCAGATCGACCTGATCGTCGAGGAACTGCTCAAGCGCAAGAAGTTCGTGATCATCTGCACGAACGCGGTGCTGCTGCCCAAGCACCTGCACAAGTTCAAGCCGAACAAGAACTTCGCGTGGATGGTCCACATCGACGGCCTGCGCGAGAAGCACGACCAGGCCGTGGACAAGGACGGCGTGTTCGACGAGGCGGTGGCCGCGATCAAGATGGCCAAGGCCGCGGGGTTCCAGGTGTATACGAACAGCACGTTCTTCAACACCGACTCGCCCGAGACCATCGTCGACGTGCTCAACTTCCTCAACGACGACCTCAAGGTCGACCGGATCCAGATCTCCCCGGGATACGCGTACGAGAAGGCGCCGGTGCAGAACCGCTTCCTCGGCGTCGAGCAGACCAGGAAGCTCTTCAGCGCGGCCTTCTCCGGCGGCAACCGCAAGAAGTGGCGGCTCAACCACTCGGCGCTCTTCCTCGACTTCCTCGAGGGCAAGCGCGATTTCGAGTGCACGCCGTGGGCGATCCCGTCCTACTCGCTGCTCGGTTGGCAGCAGCCGTGCTACCTGATGGGCGACGGCTACGTGCAGAGCTACAAGGAACTGCTCGACGACACCGAGTGGGCGAACTACGGCCGCGGCAAGGACCCGCGCTGCGACAACTGCATGGCGCACTGCGGCTACGAGCCGACGGCCGTGCTGGCCACGATGGGTTCCCTCAAGGAGAGCCTGCGCGCGGTCGTCGCGGGCTGAGGCCGGGGCCTGCCACCGACGGGTGCATCGGTCGAGGGAAGGACCCCGGGTCGGCGATCCCCGGAAGCCTTCCCTCGACGCGTCAGGCCGCGGCGCGCCACAGGGGTGTCCGTCCCGACCTCCATGCGGAACCGAACCATGACCGTGAGGATCGCGTCGCCCCGACGGAAGGGCACGGAGTAGTTCCGGTCGTCGCCCTGGCGGCGAGTCACCTCGGCCGGCACGGGTTTCCCGGCAGCGGAGCGGAAGGTTTGTCGTTCGATAAAAAGTGATATCACTTTGCTATGGTGGTGATGCCACATCGACTCGAGCGGGAGACCACAATGAGTGACATCGACTCCGAAGCCATCGTGGAAATGCCGGCGCCACAGGTCCGGGAGGAGCTCGTGCAGGGCAAATCCGGGCTGCCGGCGCTGGGCATAGGGCTGGTGTTCGTGCTCGGCGGCGTGATCCTGGCCGTGTACGGCGGCACCCTCCACGGCGAGGCCAAGGCCGCGGCGATCACCGTCGGCGTCCTGGTGGCGCTCGTCGCGCTGTTCGGCCTGTGCGGTCTGACCGCCGTGGCGCCCGGCGAGGCCCGCGTCCTCCAGCTCTTCGGGCACTACAAGGGCACCCTGCGCACCGACGGCCTGCGCTATGTCAACCCGTTCACCGACCGCACCAAGGTCTCCACCCGGATCCGCAACCACGAGACACAGCCCGCCAAGGTCAACGACAACGACGGCAACCCGATCGAGATCGCGGCCGTCGTGGTGTGGCAGGTCCAGGACACCGCGCAGGCCAAGTTCGAGGTCGACGACTTCGAGGAGTTCGTCGCGATCCAGACCGAGACCGCCGTCCGGCACATCGCCAACAGCTACCCGTACGACAACCACGGCAACGGCGGCCTGTCCCTGCGCGACAACGCCGACGAGATCACCGGCAAGTTGTCCGCCGAGATCGGCGCGCGCGTCGCGTCCGCCGGGGTCAGCGTGGTCGAGTCGCGGATCACCCGGCTGTCCTACGCGCCCGAGATCGCCCAGGCGATGCTGCGCCGGCAGCAGGCGGGCGCGATCGTCGCGGCCCGGCAGCGGATCGTCGAGGGTGCCGTTGGCATGGTCGAACTCGCGCTGACCCGGCTCGAGGAGGGCGACCTCGTCGAGCTCGACGACGACCGCCGCGCGGCGATGGTCAGCAACCTGCTCGTGGTCCTGTGCAGCGAGCAGGCGACGCAGCCGGTGGTCAACACCGGCTCCCTGTACTCGTAATCCGGCCCTGTGACCGAGCGCAAGAAGATCCTGCTCCGCCTTGATCCGGCGATCCACGACGCGATCGCCAAGTGGGCGGCCGACGAGCTGCGCAGTACGAACGCCCAGATCGAGTTCCTGCTGCGTCGAGCCCTCGGCGACGCGGGTCGGATGCCCGGCCATGCCGGTCGCCCGGCCCGACGGGGCCGACCCCGCAAGAACGAGCCCGTCGGAGGCGACGGTGGCGATCGAGACGACCCTGGCGATCCTGGCGAGCGTGACGGCGGCCCTGGCGACGTTGGCGACGTCGACGCCGCGCCGTGACGAGCACCCCGACGACGACGTGACGCAATGGCGCCGAGGAGGCCGATGTGAACGTGTCCCTGGCACAGCGGGTGTTCCTGCTCGCCTACAGCCCCGAGAAGCGGCGACTGCTGAGCAGGCGACACCTCGGGTCGACCCTGCAGGCGGCGGCGATGCAGGACCTGCGCGAGCAGGGCCTGATCGCGGACGACGACGGCAAGGTGCGGGCGACGGCTGCCCGTGGCGCGACGCCCGGGTGTGACCTGGCGGCGGCGCTGCTCACCCGGATCGTCGCGAGCGACCGAGCCCGCCCGTGGCGCCACTGGATCAAGAAGGGCGACCGGGGCGCGACCGGACTGGTCGGTGACCAGCTGAAGCGGGAGCGGGTGATCAGGTTCGAGTCGCACCGCTTCCTCGGCATCGTCCCCGGGCACCGGATGCTGCTGCGCCAACCGCAACTGCGCGGTGCGGCCACCCAGGCGATGTGGGACACCCTCAAGCCCGTCCGGCCCGTCGCGCGGATCTCGTCCCGGGACGCCGCGCTCACCGCGATGGCCTACGAGGGCGAGCTCCGGGTCGTGCTCGGCGGCCGGGAACGACGCGCGGCCAAGGGCCGGGTCCGCGAGCTCGAAGCCGGTCTCGGCCCGGTCCCCGACGCCCTGCGCAGGGTGGTCCGGGATCGCAACAGCACGTAGTTCGGGGGCGGCGGCTGAACCGGCTTGACGAGATCCGTAATGTCGGAGGATGACCTCCCGCACCGCCCCCGACGCCACGCCGCGCGCGCTCCCCGCCTTCGTCGACCGACTGCTGCCGGGACAGCAGGGGCGCGCGGTGCTGCTGGTACTGGGGAGCGCGTGCTCGATCCAGTTCGGCGCGGCGTTCGCGGCCAAGCTGTTCCCGTACGTCGGGCCGGCCGGCGCGGTCACCCTGCGCCTGGTGCTCGCGGCCGCGATGCTGCTCGGGTTCTCGCGCCCGCGACTGCGCGGGCGCTCGCGCGGGGACTGGCTCGTGGTGCTCGGGCTCGGCGTGATGTTCGCCGGCATGAACATGTTCTTCTACGAGGCGATCGACCGAGTCCCGCTGGGTCCGGCGGTCACGCTGGAGTTCCTCGGCCCGCTGGGCCTGGCCGTCGTGCTCTCGCGCCGGCTGCGCGACATGGTGTGGATCGTGCTCGCCGCCGTCGGCGTGCTGCTGCTGGGGCGCGGCGGCTTCAGCGGTCTGGACCCGCTCGGCGTCGGGTTCGTGATGGCGGCGGCGGCCTGCTGGGCGGGCTACATCATGGTGGCCTCGAAGATCTCCCGGCGCTTCGACGGCATCGAGGGCCTCGCGCTCGGCTTCGCGGTCGCGGCCGTGCTGGTCACCCCGTTCGGTGTGGCCACGGCGGGCAGCGCGCTGGTCGAGCCGAAGGTGCTGGCGCTCGGCGGATGCGTGGCGCTGTTGTCCTCGGCGCTGCCGTACAGCTTCGAGATGCTCGCGATGAAGCACCTGCCGCCCGCGACGTTCGGCCTGCTCGCGAGCCTGGAACCGGCCGTGGCCGGGATCGCCGGGTTGCTGGTCCTGAACCAGTCGCTGGCGCTGATCCAGGTCGCCGGCATCGCGCTGGTGGTGGTCGCGAGCGCGGGAGTGACGATCACCCAGTCGCCGACGCCGCCCCCGACTCCGGCCGCGCCCCCGGCTCGGAGTCCGGCTCCGAATGCCGAGAGGGCTCCGGCGCGGATGTCCGATACAACCGGGCCCGGGCCCGATCCACGACCAGTTCCCGGTGCAGGTGCCAGCCCCACTCGGGGCGCAGCGTCGGTCGCTTGTGCGGAGTCACCACAAGAAACGCGCTCGTGACGTCGGTCATCGCGTAGGCCAGGGCCGGCAGCCGCGACTCGGCGAGCAGGTGCAGCGCGTAGCTGCACACCACGAGCGAGTACGTCCGGCCCGCGAGCGCGCCCGCCGCGATCTCCTCGAAGCGCAGCGGCTCGGCGTCGTTCCCGGTCCGCTCGCGGTACGCGGCACCCGTGTACGGATCCACCCCGGCGACGTCGCGCGCACCGAGCCCGAGCAGCGCCAGGGTGGCCTCGCCGCTCCCGCACGCCAGGTCGAGCACCGCGTCGAGCACCTCGGGTTCGGCGGCGAGCGGCTCGGCCAGGACCGCGGCCAGGACCGCCTGTACGCGCGGTTCGTGCGGGTTGCGGTACGCCGCCCCGTGCAGGGCGTAGAAGCCCTCGGCGCCCAGTTCCTCGTAGGCGGGCCGGATCTTGTCCATGCCCACGATTGTCTACTCTCGCGATTCCTCGTCCGTCGTGGGCCGGCGGCCGAACCGCAACCACTTCTTCCACGCGCCCTTGGGCTTCGGCGTGTTCCGCATCCGGACGTACGGCTCCAGGGTCGGCGGGTGGCCGCCCGCGATCGCGCGGGCCCGTTCCAGTTCGGCGTTGTACTCCGCGCCGAGCAGGATCGCCATGTTGGTCAGCCACAGCCAGATCAGGAATATGATCACGGCCGCGAGCGTGCCGTAGGTCTTGTTGTAGGTGCCGAAGTTGGCCACGTAGTAGGCGAACGCCGCGGAGAAGATCGCCCACAGGACCACCGCGAGCACCCCGCCCGGCGTGACCCACTTGAAGCCCTGCTTGGCGTTCGGGGCGGCCCAGTACAGCAGCGCGAACAGGAAGTTGACCACGACGATCAGGACCGGCCACTTCGCGTAGTCCCACAGCAGCACGCCCGCCTCGCCCACGCCCAGCGCGTGCCCGGCCTGTTTCGCGAGCGAACCGGTGAACACGACGGCGATCGCGCAGATCGACAGCAGCAGCAGGGTCACGATCGTGACCGCGATCCGGGTGGGCACCGTCTTCCACAGCGGCCGGCCCTCGGGGACGTCGTAGATCGTGTTGCACGCGCGCATGAACGTCGCGACGTAGCCCGACGCCGACCACAGCGCCAGGCCCAGGCCCGCGAGCGCGAGCGGCCCGGCCGTACCGCGGCTGTGTTCGAGGTTCTGGATCGCGTTGATCACGATGTCGTGCGTCTCGGCGGGGGCGACGGTCTGCACGTTCTCGGTCAGCGCGTTGGTCGCGGACCGGCCGACCAGGCCGACCAGCGAGACCACGACCAGGAGCGCGGGGAAGATCGACAGCACGCTCTGGTAGGTGAGCGCCGCCGCCCAGATGTTGAGGTCGTCCTCCTTGAACTCGCGGATCGTGCGCCACGCGGCCTTGAACCACGACGACTTGGGCAGGTCGGCGGGCCGAGCGGGGAGGTCCTCCTCGCGGACGGGGTCCGGGTCGTCCGTCTTGGCGAGCCGCACCGCGTCGGCGGGCTCCTTCGGATCGTCGGGGCCGGGGCGCCCACGCGGCCCCGGGACGGCGGCGGCCCCGCCGCGATCGTTCCCCTCCGCGTCCGGAGGTGCGGCCGCGCTTCGTCCGTCGAGCCGCTCCGGGTCGCCGCCCTCGCGGGTGTCTCCGCGTAACGCGCGGGCGGTCCGCCGCTCGCGCTCCGCGCGCGCCCGGCGCTCGTCCCGCGCACTCCGCCACCTGCCCATGAGCCGCCCCCAACCTCGTCCCGCGATGGCCGGCGCCTACCCGGCACCGGTCGGCACATGCCGTACGAGGCAAGGGTTGTGACGTGGTGTCAGCGTTGTGGGGCGTAGGTGTCGGCGACGCGGGGCGTACCTGAAGTGCGCGTCCGGCCGGAGGGTCGCGACGAACCCGTACAGCCCCAGCGCGAGCACCCCGAGCCCGGCCACCCGCCACGGCCGATGCTCGCGCACCGGCTGCCACACCGGCCACGCGCCGCCGATCTCGGCGACCGCGGCGAGGGCGAACAGGAAGAGGGAACGCGCGGCGATCATGGACGTCCGTCAAAGGCGGGGTCACCGGCTCGGTAAACTCGCCGGTCGTGACGTCCCAGCCTGTGCGCAAGCCCCGCATTCCGAACGTTCTGGCCAACCGCTACGCCTCCCCGGCACTGGCGACACTGTGGTCCCCCGAGCACAAGGTGGTGCTCGAACGCCGATTGTGGCTCGCGGTCCTGCGCGCCCAGGCCGACCTGGGCATCGATGTGCCCGAGGGCGCGGTCGCCGACTACGAGCGGGTGATCGACCAGGTCGACCTGGCCTCGATCGCCGAGCGCGAGCGGGTCACCCGGCACGACGTCAAGGCCCGGATCGAGGAGTTCAACGCCCTCGCCGGCCACGAGCACGTGCACAAGGGCATGACCTCGCGCGACCTGACCGAGAACGTCGAGCAGCTCCAGATCCGCTCCTCGCTCGAACTCGTCCGGGACCGCGTCGTCGCGCTGCTCGTCCGCCTGGGCGAGTTGTCCGCGCAGCACGCCGAGCTGGTCATGGCGGGCCGCTCGCACAACGTCGCCGCGCAGGCCACCACGCTCGGCAAGCGGTTCGCGTCCGCGACCGACGAGCTGCTCGTGGCGTACGACCGGCTCGACGACCTGATCACGCGCTACCCGCTGCGCGGCATCAAGGGCCCGGTCGGCACCGCGCAGGACATGCTCGACCTGCTCGGCGGCGACGAGGAGAAGCTGGCCGACCTGGAGGGTCGCGTCGCCGCGCACCTGGGCTTCGACCACGCGTTCGTGTCGGTCGGTCAGGTCTACCCGCGCTCGCTCGACTACGACGTGGTCACCGCGCTCGTCCAGCTCGCGGCCGCGCCGTCGTCGCTGGCCAAGACGATCCGGCTGATGGCCGGGCACGAGCTGGTCACCGAGGGCTTCCAGCCGGGCCAGGTCGGCTCGTCGGCGATGCCGCACAAGATGAACACGCGCTCGTGCGAGCGGGTCAACGGCTTCACGGTGATCCTGCGCGGCTACGCCTCGATGGTCGGCGAGCTCGCGGGCGACCAGTGGAACGAGGGCGACGTGTCGTGCTCGGTCGTGCGGCGGGTCGCGCTGCCGGACGCGTTCTTCGCGTTCGACGGGCTGATCGAGACGTTCCTGACGGTGTTGGAGGAGTTCGGCGCGTTCCCGGCCGTGGTCGCGCGCGAGTTGGACCGCTACCTGCCGTTCCTGGCCACGACCAAGGTGCTGATGGCCGCGATCCGCGGCGGCGTGGGTCGGGAGGCCGGGCACGAGGTGATCAAGGAGCACGCGGTCGCGTCGGCGCTGGCTCTGCGCGAAGGCGTCGAGCGCAACGAGCTGCTTGATCGCCTTGCGGCCGACGAGCGTCTTCCGTTGGACCGGGCGGCGCTTGACGCGCTGCTGGCGGACCGGTTGGCCTTTACGGGGGCGGCGGCGGGGCAGGTCGCCGAGGTCGTCCGTCGGGTCGAGGCGGTTGCGGCCAAGCATCCGGAGGCGGCGGCGTATCGCCCTGGAGCCATCCTCTAGCCGGACGGCTCTGTGGTGGCGACGGCGGCCGGCCTTCGGCCGGTGGGTGTCCTCAAACGCCGGACGGGCTGACTTTGGCTCGTCCGGCGTTTTGCGTGTCCTCAAGCGCCGGACGGGCTGGGTTTGGCTTGTCCGGCGTTTTGCGTGTGGCGTGGGGTTGCCGGTGTCCTCAAACGCCGGACGGGCTGACTTTGGTTCGTCCGGCGTTTCGCGTGTCCTCAAGTGCCGGACGGGCTGGCTTCTGTTCGTCCGGCGTTTTGCGTGTCCGCGAGCGCCGAGTGGGCTGGGTTTCGCGTTTTGTGTGTGGTGTGGGTTCGGCGCAGGCTTGGAGGGGGGAGCCGAGCGAGGAGCGGATGCCATGGGTGTCCACAGGGGACAGCGGGTCGGTGGGGTGTTGGTGTTTTCGCTGGTTGTGTTTGTCGCGGGTTGTGGGGGTGGGGGCGGTGGCGCGGAGGCGCCCTCCGTCGAGGTCACGAGTGTGGGGCCCACGGTGTCGCCCACGGCGCCGAGTCTGGCCGATGAGTTCAAGGCGTTTGCCGATGCCAATGGGACTGCGGCGGAGAAGGCGGCGTCCGAGCATGTGCAGAAGGTTCGGATCGAGGGGGAACTCGATGGGTTCGTGACGATCGCGGAGATCACGACGGACTACAGCGGGGGTCTTTCCGGGCCGAACGCCGGATCCGCCAGGCTGCTCGTGGGGCTGTTCGCGGACTGGAAGGACGCCAGGAACGGGCTGGTGACGGTGTACAGCGCGGCCGGCACCGTCCTTTCCAACGGGAATTTCTGAGACGGCGGCTCACTCGGACGGCTGTCGGTGGCATGGGCGAGGCTCGCAGCGGCGATGGTCGAGGGAACCGTCCGGCGTGAGGAGTCGTGGGCATGGGGTCGCTGTCGTTTCATGAGGTGGCGGTGGCTTCGCGGGAGATCGCCGCGGAGTCCGGGCGGTCGGCGAAGGCGGAGTTGGTGGCCGGGTGTCTGCGGCGGGCCGAGCCGGCCGAGGCGACCGTCGTGGTGGCCTACCTGGCCGGGGCGTTGACCCAGCGGCAGATCGGCGTCGGGCCGGCCGCGTTGCGGGAGGTGCCGGCGCCGGCCGCCGAGCCGTCGCTGTCGTTGGTGGAGGTGGACGCGGCGCTCGAAGCGGTCGGGGCCACGACCGGGGCCGGGTCGCAGGCCGCGCGGCGGGCGCTGATCGACGCCCTGTTCGCCCGGGCGACGGCGGTCGAGCAGCGGTTCTTGACCGGGCTGCTGGTCGGCGAGGTGCGACAGGGTGCGTTGGACGGGGTGATGGCGGACGCGATCGCGCGCGCGGCCGAGGTGCCGGTGGCCGCGGTCCGCCGCGCGCTCATGCTGCGTGGCGCGGCCGGGCCGGTGGCGGCCGCGGCGCTGACCGGCGGCAAGGCCGCGCTCGCGGCGTTCACGCTCGAGGTCGGCCACGCGGTCCGCCCGATGCTGGCCGCCTCCGCGCCCGACGTGTCCGGCGCGCTCGACAAGCTGCGCGCCAAGCACCCCGAGGCCGCGGTCGCGCTCGAATGGAAGATCGACGGGATCCGGGTCCAGATCCATCGCGACGGCGACCACGTCGCGGTCTTCACCCGCAGCCTCGACGACATCACCGCCCGGGTGCCCGAACTCGTCGAGGCCGTGCGCGCGCTGCCGCCGCGTACCGCGGTGCTCGACGGCGAGGCGATCGCGCTGCGCCCGGACGCTCGGCCGCACCCGTTCCAGATCACCGCGTCCCGCACCGGCACCCGCGACGCCGCGCGGCTGCGGGCCGAGACGCCGCTGACGGTGTACCTGTTCGACGTGCTGCACGTGGACGGCGTCGACCTGATCGACCGGCCCGCCGCCGAGCGCTGGGCCGCGCTCGAAGCGCTCGCGCCGGCCGAGTCGCTGGTGCCGCGGCTGGTCACCGACGACACCGAGGCGGCCGCCGCGTTCTTCGCCGACGCGGTCGCGCGCGGGCACGAGGGCGTGGTGGTCAAGTCGCTCGACACGCCCTACACGGCCGGGCGGCGCGGCGCCGGGTGGGTCAAGGTCAAGCCCCGGCACACGCTCGACCTGGTCGTGCTGGCGGCCGAGTGGGGGCACGGCCGGCGCCGCGGCACGCTCAGCAACCTGCACCTGGGCGCGCGGGATCCGGGCGGCGACGGGTTCGTGATACTCGGCAAGACGTTCAAGGGGCTCACCGACGAGTTGCTGGCGTGGCAGACCGAGCGGTTGCGGCAGCTCGTGGTACGCAGTGACGACTGGACCGTGTACGTGCGGCCCGAGCTGGTCGTCGAGATCGCCTTCGACGGACTACAGACCAGCACCCGCTATCCGGGTGGGCTCGCACTGCGGTTCGCGCGGGTGCTGCGCTACCGCGAGGACAAGACGGCGGCGGAGGCCGACGACATGGACACGGTCAGATCACTCGTGTGACGCGGCGCCTCCCACGCGCGGCGTCGGCTCGTACAGCGCCCGCGCGTTCGCGTACAGCACCGCGTCGACCAGGTCCGCGCCCACGGCGTCGGCGATCAGGTCCAGGTCGGTGTCCGCGAACGGCCTGGATGCGCGGGTGGACGGCAGGTCGGTGCCGGCCATCAGCGCGTGCGGGGCGACGGCGGCCACCGCGCGCAGGGCCGCGGGGACGTCCAGGTCGACCCGGCCGAAGCCGGTCGCCTTGACGTGCGCGCCGCGTTCGACCAGGCGCAGCAGGTGCGGCAGGCCGGCCCGGGACAGGCCGAGGTGGTCGACGCTCACCTTCGGGAGCGCGTCCAGGACCGGGGCCAGGTCCGGCAGGTCGGCCGCGTCGACGTACAACTCCGTGTGCCACCCGGCCAGTTCGTACACCCGGCGGGCGAGTCGATCCAGGTGTTCGAGCCGCTCGGAGCCGCCGCGCCGGACGTTGAAGCGGACCGCGCGCACCCCCGCCGCGTCGAGGGCCAGGATCCGCTCGTCGGCGACGCCGACCGGGAGCTGGGTCACCCCGACGAAGCCGGGGCCGAGTCGGCGCAGCGCGGCGAGCAGATACTCCTGGTCGAAGCCCTGGAACGAGCCGGAGACCACCGCGCCGCCGCGCACGCCCAGGGGCGTCGCGCGGGTCAGGTAGTCGTCGGCGGTGAAGGGCGGCGGCAGGTAGCCGTGGTTGGCGACGAGCGGGAAACGCGGGTCGACGACGTGCAGGTGCGCGTCGAATACGCGGCGCGGGCTCGGCGGCGGATCGGGCACTGCGGGTCCTCCGTCGGATCGCGGGCTGCCGGCGGTGTCCGCGAGCGCGGCTCGGCGCTCGGGATTGCGGCATACGGTAGCGATGACCCCGGGGCCGCGGAGAGTATTGCCGCCGGCCGCGCCGGGCAGGCACATGCCACCGGGGAACGTCGACGACTGTTGGGGAGGGCCGAGGACGATGGCCGAGTTGCTGCTCGGACCCGTGCTGCGGCACGTGGACCGAACGAGTGCGACCGTTTGGGTGGAGACCGACACCCCGTGTGTCGTCACCGTCGCGTGCGACGACGGCGTGGCGAGCGCCGCCACCTGGAACGTGTTCGGGCGCCACTACGTGCTCGTGGTCGTCGAGGGCCTGACGCCGGGGCGGGTGCGCGAGTACCGGGTCGCGTTGGACGAGCGGACCTGCTGGCCGCAGGAACGGTCGCCCTATCCACCGAGCGTGATCCGTACCCAGGCGGTCGACGACGGTGGGCGCGACCTCAACGTCGTGTTCGGCTCGTGCCGGTGGTCCAGCCCGCCGAGCACCGAGGACTCCGAGGAACGCCACCTGGACCCCGACGCGCTCGACTCGCTCGCGCACCGCCTGATCCGCGCGCCCGACGAGCCGTTGCCCGACGCGCTGCTGCTGCTCGGCGATCAGGTGTACGCGGACGAGACCTCGCGGTCGATCCGGAACCAGCTGGCCCGGCGCCGCGACCTCTCGAAGCCGCCGGGTGGCCAGATCGCGAACTTCGACGAGTACACGCTGCTCTACTACGAGTCGTGGTCCGATCCGCAGATCCGCTGGCTGCTGTCGACCGTGCCGAGCGCGATGATCTTCGACGACCACGACGTGATCGACGACTGGAACACCTCGCACGCGTGGCGGACCGAGATGGCCGCGACGGAGTGGTGGTCCGAGCGGATCGCGGGCGCGCTCGCGTCGTACTGGGTGTACCAGCACATCGGCAACCTCGACCCGGCCGCGCTCGCGAACGACGAGATGCTCGCGACGATCCGGGAGGCGGATCCGGGTACGGACGTGGGCCCGCTCCTGCACGAGTTCGCGCTGCGCGCGGACGCCGAGGCCGAGGGCAAGAGGGCCACGCGCTGGAGTTTCCGGCGCGACTTCGGCCGGACCCGGCTGCTGATGATCGACTCGCGCGCCGGTCGCGTGCTGACCGGGGACGAGCGCGCGATGATCGGCGCGGACGAGCTGGCCTGGATCACCCGGCAGGCCGACGAGGGCGGGTACGACCACCTGCTGATCGGTACGTCGTTGCCGTGGCTGCTGCCGCACGGCATCCACGACCTGGAGTCCTGGAACGAGGCGCTGTGCGCGGGTGTGCGCGGGCCGCGGCTCGCGGCGCTGAGCGAGAAGCTGCGGCGCGCGAGCGACTTGGAGCACTGGGCGGCGTTCCGCGACTCGTTCGAGGCGCTGTCGGCGCTGATCGGGCGGATCGCGCTGCACGGGCCGCGCTCGGGCGGACCGGCCCCCGCGACGGTGTGCGTGCTGTCGGGCGATGTGCACCACGCCTACGCGGCCGAGGCGCACTGGGTCGGCCCCGGGGAGGGGCCGCGCGCGGCGGATGACACGGGCGACACGGGCCGGGTGTACCAGTTGACCTGCTCGCCGGTGCACAACTCGGTGCCGCCCGCGATCCGGATCGGCTTCCGCTTCGGCTGGGGCGGGACGGCCACCCGGATCGGCCACGCCCTCGCCCGGCACGCGAGGCTCGCCCCGCTTCCGGTCACCTGGACGAAGCTCGGCGGCCCGTGGTTCGGCAACCACCTGATGACCCTGACCCTGCGCGGCCGCCGCGCGACCTTGTCCCTGGACCGCGCGGAGGGCGGCCGCAAGGGCCGTGACTCCCGGCTGCGTCGGGTGGGACGGGCGGTGCTGCGGGCGGAGTGAGGGGCCGGAGACGGTCGCGCGAGGCGTGCGGGCCGCGCCGCGCGCTGCCGGCCGTCGAGGCGCGTCGGCCCGGCCGCGACCGGGCCGCTCCCGGACGGCGGGACCCCGAACCGGCCCCGGACACCGGCCCGTGCCGGCGCCGGGCGCCGTGTCAGACTGACCCGCGTGCCGAAAACCGCCGCGGAACTGCGTGCCCGTTTGGAGACGTACTACGACGCGACGGCACGCCGGGCCGCCCGGGCGGAGCCGATCGGCGCGCTGACCCTGTTCGTCCACGAGGGCAAGGGTTGGCCCTACTACGCGCGACCCACGCTCGGCGGTGACACCGAGCCCACCGCTGCGGATGTCCGCGCGGTGCGGGCGCGGCAGAGAGAGTTGAAAGTGCCCGAGACCTTCGAATGGGTCGACGAGACCACCCCCGCGCTGCGGTCGGCCGCGATCGAGGCCGAGCTGCACGTGCACGAGCACCCGCTGATGGTCCTGGACCCGAGCGAGCGGCCGGCCGAACGACCCGCGCTGCCGGACCTGGTGACGCTGCGCCGGGTTCGGGCGGACGCGACCGACCTGGCGATCGTGCACAGCGTCGCGGCGGTCGGCTTCGCGAACCCGGGCACCCACGCGGGGACCGACGGGACGGCCGAGCGGGACACCGTCGCGATCGGGCAGGACCCGGGGCTGCTGTCGTATCTCAACGAGCGGCTGCGCAGCGGCGAGACGGTGATGTTCGCGGCGTACGGCCCGACGGGGCCGTTGTGCGTGGGCAGTTACCAGCAGCTGTACGACACGACGGAGATCGTCGGCGTCGCCACCTTGCCCGCGGCCCGGCGCGGGGGCCTCGCGTCGGCACTGACCTGGGAGCTGGCCGAGCACGCGCTCGCGGGCGGGAGCGACACGGTGTTCCTGACGGCGGGGGACGACGACGTCGCCCGCGTGTACGACCGGCTCGGCTTTCGGTCGGTGGGCACGGCGCTGATCGGGGAGGCATCGTGAGCGCGCCCGAGCCCACCCCCATCCCCGGGTCCGAGCCCACCCCCGCTCCCGGGTCCGAGCCCACCACCCCCAAGCCGGTCCTGCCGATTCCGCCCGGTCGCAACCCGACCGCCGCCGAGTTGGCCGCCGCGCACGGGGTGACCATCCCCGACGTGCTCGCGCCCGATCTCAAGGTGCTGTTCTGCGGGATCAACCCCGGCCTGTGGTCCGGCGCGACGGGGCGGCACTTCGCGCGGCCCGGCAACCGGTTCTGGCCCGCGCTGCACGCGGCCGGCCTCACGCCGCGGCTGTTCGCGCCGGCCGAACAGGACGAGCTGATCGAGCTCGGGCTCGGCATCACCAACGTGGTGGCCCGGACCACCGCCCGCGCCGACGAGTTGACCAAGGACGAGTACCGGGCCGGCGGCCGGGCGCTCACCGCCAGGGTGCGCGCGTACCGGCCGGCCTGGCTCGCGGTGCTCGGCATCGGCGCGTACCGGACCGGCTTCGGGCGGCCCAAGGCCGTGGTCGGCGAGCAGGCCGAGACGATCGGCGACACCCGGATCTGGGTGCTGCCGAACCCCAGCGGCCTCAACGCGCATTGGACGGCGGCGACCCTCGCGGCGGCGTTCGGGCAATTGCGCGAGGCGGCGTTCGAGTAGCTCGGACGCGGTTGCCCGCCATCGGGGCCGACGGCGGGCTCCGGCCGCCGTTCGAGGGTCGCGTACGGCCCACGTATCGCCTCCGAATCGCCTCCGAATCGACTATGTATCCGAGTCGACACGTCAACCGACCGAGTGGCATCACCCGGTTGGCGATTACTTCACGCCTCCTCGCGCTGTTGGGCCGCCATGAAGATCCTGCGGGCACCATTCGGGCCGTGGCCCACCGAGACGTTCGACACCCCGCTGTACGAGGCGCTGGTCGCGGAGTGGCGCGACTCGGGTCGGGAGGTGCCGCAGTCGACGGACCGCCCGCGCGACCGCCCGCCCCGACACGCCCGCCCGCTCGGGGCGGGGCCCCGAAGTGGTCGGCCGTGACCCGTCGGCGACGGTCCATCGAGCGAGGTCGGGGCGGCCGTACGGCGGGATGAGACGGTTCTCGCCGTACCATCTCCGCACGTCTTTGGCGAACTGTGACACGTCGGGAATTGCGACGCGACACAACACCTGGGGGTGCGACGACGACCCCGCCACTACATATATGCTCTGCGACGCAGCTGGTTCACCTTTCCGTTGTTCGTTGGAAAGGTGACGAGAGAGGGAACCCGGTGCGAAGCCGGGACTGCCCCGCAGCGGTAAGCGGGAACGATAGTCGTCACGCGACACCGAACGCCGAGAGGCGTTCGGGGAGCGACGACCACTGGGAACTCCGCGGTCCGCCGAGCACGCCGTGCCCGGCGGCGCCCCGGCATGCCCGCGAGTCCGAATACCTGCCGGCTGTCCGCGCCCACGGGCGCGGGGTCACTTGTACGTACGAGCTCGCGAGGAGAGAGCACGTGACCGTTGTGGACAGCGTGGGCGCGACCCGGATGCGGATCGACGAAAGCCCCGAGGACCAACTGGCGACCCTGGTACGCACCCAGGCGCGCGATTTGCCGGAGGTCGATCCGGATCGGGTCGTCCGCCGGGTCGTCGCGGGCCTGAACGAAGGTGCCGACCCCGGTGCGGCCGCGGACCTGGCGGTCCGGACCGCCGCCGAGCTGATCGCCGAGGAGCCGGCCTACTCGCGGCTCGCCGCGCGCCTGCTCGCCGGCCGGATCGCCGCCGAGGCCGCCGAGGCGGGGGTCTCGTCGTTCAGCGCCGGCATCGCGCTGGGCCGCCGCGAGGGCATCATCGGCGCCGAGACCGCCGCGTTCGTGGCGAAGCACGCCGCCGAACTGGACGCCGCGGTCGACGCGTTCGGCGACCGCCGGTTCGAGTACTTCGGGCTGCGCACCGTGTACGACCGCTACCTGCTGCGCCACCCGGTGTCGCGCAAGGTCGTCGAGACCCCGCAGCACTTCCTGCTGCGCGTCGCGTGCGGTCTGTCCCGGGAGCCCGGCGAGGCGATCGGCTTCTACCGGCTGATGTCGTCGCTGGCCTACCTGCCCAGCTCGCCGACGCTCTTCAACTCCGGCACCGTGCACACCCAGATGTCCTCGTGCTACCTGCTCGACTCGCCCAAGGACGAGCTGGAGTCGATCTACGAGATGTACGGGCGGATCGCCCGGCTCTCGAAGTTCGCCGGCGGCATCGGCGTCGCGTGGTCGCGGGTGCGCTCGCGCGGCTCGCTGATCCGCGGCACCAACGGCCACTCGAACGGCATCGTGCCGTGGCTCAAGACGCTCGACTCGTCGGTGGCGGCGGTCAACCAGGGCGGCCGGCGCAAGGGCGCGGCCTGCGTGTACCTGGAGACCTGGCACCCCGACATCCTCGAGTTCCTCGAACTGCGCGAGAACACCGGAGAGGACGCGCGTCGCGCGCACAACCTCAACCTGGCGAACTGGGTCCCGGACCTGTTCATGCGGCGGGTCGAGGAGGACGGCGTCTGGTCGCTGTTCGACCCGAACGAGATCCCCGAACTGCCCGACCTGTGGGGCGCCGAGTTCGACAAGGTCTACGAAGCCGCCGAGCGGGACGGCCGGTTCGTCCGGCAGCTGCCCGCGCGCGACCTCTACGCCCGGATGATGCGCACGCTCGCGCAGACCGGCAACGGCTGGATGACCTTCAAGGACGCCGCCAACCGCACCTGCAACCAGGCCGCCGAGCCGGGCAACGTGGTGCACCTGTCCAACCTGTGCACCGAGATCCTCGAGGTCACCAGCGACGGCGAGACCGCCGTGTGCAACCTGGGTTCGGTCAACCTCGGCGCGCATGTCGTCGCCGGCGAGGGCATGGACTGGGAGAAGCTGCGCGCCACCGTGCGCACCGCCGTGGTCTTCCTGGACCGCGTGATCGACATCAACTACTACCCGACCGACCAGGCCGCCGCGTCCAACCCGCGCTGGCGTCCGGTGGGCCTGGGCCTGATGGGCCTCCAGGACGTGTTCTTCACGCTCGGGATGCCGTTCGACTCGGTCGAGGCGCGCGAGCTGTCGACGCTGATCTCCGAGGAGATCTACCTGACCGCGCTGGAGACCTCGTCGGCGCTCGCCGAGGTGCACGGCCCGCACCCGGCCTACGCCGAGACGCACGCCGCGCGCGGTCGGCTCCAGCCCGACCTGTGGGAGGGCGTGTACCCGACCCAGACCAAGCGCTGGGACGCGCTGCGCGACCGCGTCGCCGAGCACGGCCTGCGCAATTCGCTGCTCGTCGCGATCGCCCCGACCGCCACGATCGCCTCGATCGCCGGCGCGTACGAGTGCATCGAGCCGCAGGTGTCGAACCTGTTCAAGCGCGAGACGCTGTCGGGCGAGTTCCTGCAGATCAACGCGTACCTGGTGCGTGAGCTCAAGGCCCGCGGGCTGTGGACCCCCGAGGTCCGCGACCGGATCAAGCGCGCCGAGGGCTCGGTCCAGGGCATCGCCGAACTCCCGGACGACGTCCGCGAGTTGTACCGCACCGCGTGGGAACTCCCGCAGCGTGCGCTGATCGACCTCGCGGCGGCCCGCTCGCCGTACATCGACCAGTCGCAGTCGCTGAACCTGTTCATGGCCGACCCGACGATCGGCAAGCTGTCGTCGATGTACCGCTACGCGTGGTCGACCGGCCTGAAGACCACGTACTACCTGCGCTCGCGGCCCGCGACCCGGATCCAGCAGGCGACGGTGCCGGCGCAGGCGTCGGCCGCTCCGGTCGAAGAGATCTCCGACCTTGCCGCTTCCGATGTCGACATCATTGCCTGCTCGCTGGAGAACCCCGAAGCCTGTGAGGCGTGCACGTGAGCCTGCTCGATCCCGGAATGAACCTCACGCTGCGCCCGATGCAGTACCCGGACTTCTACGAGAAGTACCGCGCGGCGATCCGGAACACCTGGACGGTCGAAGAGGTCGACCTGCACAGCGACCTCGCCGACCTGGACAAGCTCAGCCCGGCGGAGCGACACCTCGTGCAGCGCCTGGTCGCGTTCTTCGCGACCGGTGACACGATCGTGGCGAACAACCTGGTGCTGAACCTGTACCGGCACATCAACTCGCCCGAGGGCCGGTTGTACCTGTCGCGGCAGCTCTTCGAAGAAGCCGTCCATGTGCAGTTCTACCTGACGCTGCTCGACACCTACATGCCCGACCACGAGGAGCGCGAGCAGGCGTTCGCCGCGGTCGAGCACATCCCGTCGATCCGGCGCAAGGCGGAGTTCTGCTTTCGCTGGATCGACTCGGCGATGGGCCTGGACCGGCTCGAATCCCGGGACGACCGGCGGCAGTTCCTGCTCAACCTGATCTGCTTCGCGGCGTGCATCGAGGGCCTGTTCTTCTACGGCGCCTTCGCGTACGTGTACTTCCTGCGCTCGCGCGGGCTGCTCAACGGCCTGGCCTCGGGCACCAACTGGGTCTTCCGCGACGAGTCCGCGCACATGGACTTCGCGTTCGCGGTGGTCGAGACGGTCCGCGCCGAGGAGCCCGACCTGTTCGACGACGAACTCGCCGAGGACGTCCGCCGGATGCTGGCCGAGGCGGTCGAGGCGGAGACGGCCTTCGCCGAGGACCTGCTCGCGGGCGGCGTCTCCGGCATGACGGTGGCCGACATGCGCTCGTATCTGGAGCACGTGGCGGACCGGCGGCTGGCCCAGCTGGGGATGGCCCCGATGTACGGCTCGTCGAACCCGTTCGGCTTCATGGAACTCCAGGACGTCCAGGAGCTGTCGAACTTCTTCGAGCGTCGGGTGTCGGCCTACCAGGTCGCGGTCACCGGCTCGGTGTCCTTCGACGAGGACTTCTGACCGCACGGCCTTCGCGTGATCGAACCGCCGCGTCGTCCCGGAAACGGGGTGGCGCGGCGGTTCGGCGTTCGGGGACGCGTGGATGTTGCGGGTGCGGCGGGTGCGGCGGGTGCGGTGGGTGTTGCGGGTGGGAGGTTTGAGGCTGGGCCGGTTCGTGTCGCACACTGGCGGGTATGGCCATTTCGTTGCATCACCTTGTCATCGACGCACACGATCTGCCGGGGCTCGCGCGGTTCTGGGCCCAGGTGTTGGGGTGGGAGGTGCTCTCCGAGCGGGAGCGCGAGGTCGTCATCGGAACCGAGCCCGGGGCGCCGATCGGGATCTGCTTCATGCCGGTGACGGATGTGAAGAAGGTGAAGAACCGGCTGCACTTCGACCTGACCACGGGCGCGGGGCCCGGTGAGCGCGAGGCCGAGATCGAGCGGGTGATCGCGCTCGGGGCGCGCCGGGTGGACGTCGGGCAGACCGGCAACGAGTCGTGGACGGTGCTCGCGGACCCGGAGGGGAACGAGTTCTGCGTGGTGCGGGTGAAGAAGACCTTGATCGACTGAGATCGGTCGCGGGGTCGCGGGGTCGCGGGGTCGTGCGGTTGCGCGGTCGGGGGGCCGGGGCGTCCCGACCGCGCGACGTCGCCCTACGCGTGGCCGTTCGGCCGTGGCCGGTGCACTCCGCGCGAGCGCGTGAGCGGTGCGGGGCCGAACGTCGCCGCGCGTGGGGCGACATCGTGATGCGCCGACAGGATCAGTGCGAGCCGCCCGGCGGGGTGCCGGTGCCGGTGCCCGGGCCGCGCCCGTTGCGGCGGCGGGAGAGGCGGTCGCGCACGAGTCGACGGCCCCGCTCGACCTGCTGCGGATTGCGGCGGATGTAGTTGCGTATCTTGCTGATGGTCTTCGACAACGAACTCATGTCGTGGTCCCTCCCTGGAGCCCGGACACGCGGGCATCGGCCGCCCCGAGGGCGCCGATGACAGGTTTGTGCCCGGGTACGGCCGGTCTACGCGGCCGATATGGGTGGGAAGCGCACCAGTACCGCAGATCGGGGCGTCGGCGAGTGCGGGATACGTCGTTCGGTGCCCCGGCAGACGCCGGCGGGCCGTTCGGTAGCCTGCGGGTATGTCTCACGTGATCTCCGTGAACCTGGCCAACCCGCATCCCAACCCGGCGAAGTCCGGGGTGGGGACCACCGGGATCGACAAGCGTCCGGTCGACCATCCGGTCGAGGTCCGCGCGCCCGGACCCAATTACGGCGGCCTCGGCAGCGGGCTGGTCGGGGACGGCGTGTTCGACCGGCAGAACCACGGCGGCGACGACCAGGCCGTGTACGCGTACTCGCGCGAGAACCTCGACCTGTGGCAACGCGACCTCGGGCGCACGCTGACCAATGGCATGTTCGGGGAGAACCTGACCACCTCCGGCGTGGACGTCGAGGCCGCGCTGATCGGCGAGCACTGGCGGGTCGGCGCGGCCGGGCCACTCCTGGAGGTGTCCGTCCCGCGCATCCCGTGCGCGACGTTCGCGTCCTGGCTGGACGAGCGGCGCTGGGTCCGTACCTTCACCGAACGGGCGCTGCCCGGAACCTACTTGCGCGTGCTCGAACCCGGCGAGGTGCGGGCGGGGGACCGGATCACGGTCGAGTACCGGCCCGAGCACGACCTCACCGTCGGGAAGTGCTTTCGGGCGCTGACCATCGAGCCCGAACTGCTGCCCCTGCTGCTCGACATCGAGGCGCTCCCGGGCGTAGCCCGCGAACTCGCCCGCAAACGAACCGCGGCCGCGATCCTGGCCCCCGCGCCGTTCACGCCCGCGGCCGACTAGGTTCGATCCGCCGGACATGCCTGGGTCCGGTCACCGCACCAGCCGCGGCCCCGCATTGTCCGGCCGCAGGAAGGTCGAGCATGTCCCTTGATCGGCTCAGCGCGTTGACGGAGCGTCAGGCCAATGCCTGCGCGGTGCTCGGTTCGCCGCAGTACGCGGCGTTGGTGGCACGCGTCGCGCAGGACATCCGGGCCGGCGGGCCGTGCGCCGACGCGGTCGCCGGGTACGCGGACGCGCCGATGGACGACGCGGTGCCGCTGCGGCTCATGGGCGGGGTACACGCGCTCGCGTTGTCGGGGCGGGCGCCGGACCTGGCCGCGCACTACCCCAGCGCGGGCGGCGTATTCGATCCGGCGGACCCGGGCGCGGCGTGGCCGGCGTTTCGGGCGGCCGTGGCCGGTTGGCCCGGGTGGGTGGCGGACTGGCTGACCCGGCCGCCGCAGACGAACGAGGTGGGCCGGGCCTCGCTGCTGCTCACGGGGCTGTTGTGGGCCCTTCGCGAAAGCCCGCTGCCGGTACGGCTGTTCGAGATCGGGGCGAGCGCCGGGCTGAACCTGCGGCCCGACCTGTTCCGCTACGAGGCGGCCGACTTCGGGTGGGGTGCGCGGGACTCGGCCGTCGTCCTGACCGAGGCATGGGAGGGCGCGGTCCCCGAGTGGTTGCGCGACCCGCCCGCGTTGACGATCGCCGACCGCGGCGGCTGCGACCTCACACCGATCGACCCGCTGTCGTCGGACGGCGCGCTCGCGCTGCGCGCGTACCTGTGGCCGGACCAGACCGTGCGCGCCGCTCGCCTCGACGGCGCGCTGGCGCTCGCGGCGCGGGTCCCGGTCGAGGTCCAGCGGGTCGGCGCCGGTGACTTCGTCGAGGCCCTGCGGCCGGAGCCGGGCACGCTGACGGTGCTGTGGCACTCGATCATGCGCCAGTACGTACCCGCCGCGGAATGGGCGCGCGTGGAGGCGGCCGTGGACCGGCTGGTCGGGTCCGCGACTTCGGACGCGGCCTTCGCGCACGTCGCGTTCGAGCCGGCGGGGGGTGGCCGCTTCCTGCTGACGGTGCGCCACGGCGGCCCCCCCGCGACGGTCCTCGCCCGGGCGCATCCGCACGGCCTCCCCGCTCGGCTCGTCACCGAGGCATTGACCTTCTAGTGCCGCGCTCCTACGCGGTCGCGGGGTGGGCCCGGTCCGTGGCGAGCTTGACCGCGAGCCCGCCGAGAACGGTACCCATGACGTAGCGCTGGATCCGCAGCCACGACGGTCGCCGGGCCAGGAACACCGCGACGGTGCCGGCGGCCATGACCAGGGCCCCGTTCACGAGCAGGCTGATCACGATCTGAATGCTGCCGAGCACGAACCCCTGGAGCAGGACGTGGCCCGCCTTCGGATCGATGAACTGCGGGATCAGGGACAGGTACATGATCGCGGCCTTGGGGTTGAGCAGATTCGTCAGCAGCCCCATGGTGAACAGCCGCCGGTTCGAGTCCGGCGTGAGCTCCTGTGGCGCGAACACCGAGAGCCCGCCCGGCCGCAGCGCCTGGCACGCGAGCCAGCCGAGGTAGGCCGCACCGGCGAGCTTCACCGCGACGTACAACTCGGGCACGACGATGAACACCGCCGAAAGCCCGAGATTGGCCATCGACATGTAGATCAGGAACCCGAGCCCGACCCCGAGCAACGACACCATCCCGGCCCGTCGCCCCTGGGTGATGCTGCGCGACGTCACGTACATCATGTTCGGCCCGGGAGTCAGCACCATCCCGAGCGCCACCGCGCTCACCCCGAGTATCGCGCCCGCGTCGATGATCACACTTGCCCTCGCCGTCTTTGCGTTCCGCGCCCCCGCGGGCGCAATTCTCCGGGTCCCCACAACCCCCCGGCAACCGAATTGTCGACCGGGCGCCCCCGCGTCACCCCGCATTACCCCCGGGCGAGCCCGAGCCGACCCCGCCGGCGGGCGGACAGGCGAGGCCGCAGGAGCACGGCTCGCGATGGTCCGGGCGGTGGTCGGGTACTGGGCATACGGCGACCGGGCATCGGTGCGGAGGATCCCTGCGGACTTGCCCGACCCCGGCGCGCCCGTGACGGCCAAAGGGCCGCGCCCTCTCCAGGTGGGCCCGGATCGTGGTGAGCGCGTGCGTGCGACCCGTGAAGTACGAGCCCGGGTCGTGGACGTGTTCCACGCCGCGTCCGCGTGGCTCGAAGTGCGTGGTCAGGTCGGTGGATTCATGGTCGGGGCGGCCGTCCGGGCCCACCTCCGCCGCCGGGTCGAAACTCGGGTTCGGGAAGAACGGCGGCACTCGCGTAGTGGCGGGTGCCGGCGGCGATGAGGTAGCGGTGGGGTTCGGTCACTCGGCGAGGCCGGTGAGTCTGGCCAGGACCGCCTCGTCGGCCGATTCGCCCGTGACCAGGCCGGCCGTGATCGCGCGGCCCGTTTCCACCGCCGTCAGGTATCGGGTCGCGTCGTGCATGTGGCTGCCGTTGTGGACCGGTACGTCCGTTACCCGGTCGCCGAAGGCGTGGCGCAGTTCGCGGACGACGGCGACCACGTCGGTCGAGTCGGCGATGTTGGTCCAGGTCCGCAGGCCCTGCGGCCACCAACCCGTGCCCTCGATCGGGGCCGGCCGCAGGCGGCCGTGCACCAGTGCGCGCATGCCCAACGGCGAGCCCAGGGTGACGAACGTGTCGACGCGGTGGGCGGTGTTGCACAGCGTCTCGTACGCCACCACCGAGCCGAGCGAATGGGCCACCAGGACGCGCGTCTGTGGGGTGATCCGGGCCGCGACCCGGGCCCGCGCCCGGGCGCGGAGTTCGTCGTCCGTGAGGTAGCGCGCCATCTGCTTGAGATCGCCGATCAGCGCCCGATCGAGGACGCCGGTCAGGAACCTGGCGCCGGTCAGGGCGTCCAGCGCGGCCCGGACGGTCTTCAGGCGCAACGATTGCGAGGCCGCCCAGGACACCCCGCCGCGCGTGCCGGCCGCGTCCGGGCCCGGTACGTCCGGATCGGTGCGGGCGGCCTCGGCCCACCACGCCATGAGGAGGTCGAACTCGACGTCGTCCTCGACATCGGCCGCGTCGAAGGGCTCGTCGCCCGCCGACCGGGTGCCCGCCGGGCGGAACAGGTCGCCGTAGAAGGCGAGGCCGACCTCCTCGGCGGCCGGCACCGGCCCCCCGGCCAGCCTTGCCCCGCCCCGGAGTTCGGGCACGATGTCCCGCGCGAGCGAGTCCTCGCTCAGATATTGCTTGCCCACGCCGTGTACGAAAACGACCTTGGTCACTGACTCTCCCCGGTCTTGCCTCGGTCCTTGCGGCCACCCTAGCCGGCCCGTGCCGGACCGTCCCCACGTCGGTCCGAAAGGCGGTTCCAGGGTGGCGTCATGGACCGGCACGGCGGAGACCGGGTGGGGATTCCCGTACGCGAGGACGCGCCCTACGCCAGGCGCGCCGCGACCGCCGCGACGAAGGCGTCCGCGTCCACGGCCGGGCCGGGACCCAGATTGAGGTGGGTGTCCTCGTCCCACCCGCCGAGGACGGTGGAGCGGCCGCCGCCGAAGACGTCGACGCTCTCCTCCAGCACGAAATAGCGCGGTTCGCCGACCACGTCCGGCCCCACGAGCAGTGCGAAGTGCGCCTCCGGCGGATACAGCGCCGGCGGGAACCGGACCAGCAGCCCCGTGCCCGCGCCCAACGGGACGTGGCTGAGCGCGAGGCCGTCGGCCGACAGCCGGTCCTCCTCGGGCAGCGCGCTGCCGACCCCGATCCACAGGTCCACGGTCCGCGAGTTCAGCTCGTCGATCGGCGCCGCGAGCAGGCCCGCCGCGTTGCGCAGCGCGATGGAGCGGAAGACGACGTGCGCGAATCGGTAGTGGTGCTGACGTGTACTCATCTGCGACCTTCCGGACGGATCTGCTGGATCGGGGCGGCTTCCGGCGCCGGCGGCGGGCCGAAAAAAACCCGTGGCCGACTCGGCGTTCATCCGTCATCCTGTTCCGCGATGACGATGATGGACAGCATGGCCGCCAAGGTGGCGCACGGCGCCACCGTCGAGTTTCGCCCGAGCGGGGCCTCGATGGTCCCGCTTATCCGCAGTCGCCAACTCGTGACCGTCGCGCCGGTCGATCCGGCCCACCTCGAAATCGGGGACATCGTCCTGGCCAGAGTCGCCGGGCGGGTCTACCTGCACCTGATTTCCGCGCTGGATGTCAACCGCTCGCGCGTGCAGATCAGCAACAACCGCGGCCGCGCCAACGGTTGGACGTCACAGGCCCGCGTGTACGGGATCTGCGTGTCCGTCGACGGGGTGCCGCGATCGGGCGCCGCGAGGAAGGTGCGGACACCGGTGGCGACCGAGTAGGCCGCCCGGCCCGCCGCAGGGCACGGGCAACACCACCCTGGCCCTGGCCCACCCCCAACCGGGGGAACCGCCGCCCTCGTCGAGTTCCGCGCGGCGACGCATCACGCGCCCGGCACCCGGCGGGCCGGGCACGCCATGCGTCGCCGTTCGGATCCGCCGGCTCAGTGCAGCGACGGCACCACGTCCCAGCATCCGATCGTCTTCCACGACCCGGGGCCGGAGCCGAGTTCCATCACCAGGTACATCACCTCGCCCACGACCGGATCCACGATCCCGTCCTCCGGCAGGCCGAGCAGCCGCTCCAGGCGACGGGTGTCGGCCTCGGTCTGGGGGCCGTACACCGTGTCGGGGAAGAACGTGCTGAACCCCGTCATGTAGTAGATCGCCTGGACGCACTGCACCGGCCACCCAGGCTCGCTCCCGGGCCCGATGTCGGGCACACCGGGGGCGGCGGAGGCCGGTGCGATCGCCGGTCCGCCCAGGGCCAGGGCCGCTCCGACGGCACCGCACACCAGCAAGCGCCGGACGCGTTCGATCAGCATGGCTTCTCCTCTCCGGCCGTCGACACCGGTGGCGGATGCGGCCGAGGATGTGGGAGGCGTGCTCGATCGCAGCAGTGTCGGCGCCGGGCCGCCAAGCCGGAAGGCGAACCGCGCCGGAGTACCGATTCGGCACAAGTCCATGCAGATTGCGTCGGTCCGGCCCGTGACAGGGGTTGGTTCGGCGCCGTTCCAGGTAGGGATCCGGCCATGAAGAAACTGATCAACTCCGCGCGCGACGTCGTCCCCGAGATGCTCGAGGGGCTCGCCCTCGCCAACCCGGGCATCGCGTTGCTCGACGGGGCGCACGTCGCGCTGCGGGCCGACGCCCGCGCGTACGCCGACAGCGGCCGGGTCGCGGTGCTCTCCGGCGGCGGTGCCGGTCACGAACCCGCGCACGCGGGGTATGTCGGGCCCGGCATGCTCACCGCGGCGGTCTCGGGGGACGTGTTCACGTCGCCGTCCACGGACACGATCCTGGCCGCGATCCGGACGGTCGCGGGTCCGGCCGGGGTGTTGCTGGTGGTGAAGTCGTACACGGGGGACCGGCTCAACTTCGGGCTCGCCGCCGAACTGGCCCGCGCCGAGGGCATCGCGGTCGAGGTCGTCGTGGTCGCGGACGACGTCGCGCTCGCGACCGGCGACGACACCGCCGGGCGCCGCGGGATCGCCGGCACCGTGTTCGTGCACAAGGTCGCGGGCGCCGCCGCCGACTCCGGCGCGAGCCTGGCCGAGGTCAAGCGCGAGGCCGAGGCGGCGGCCGGCGCGGTCGGCACGATGGGCGTCGCGCTGACGCCGTGCACGGTTCCCGCCGCGGGCCGAGCCGGGTTCGAACTCGCGGACGACGAGGTCGAGTTGGGTCTGGGCATCCACGGCGAGGCGGGCATCCGGCGGGACAAGATCGCGTCCGCCGACGAGTTCGTGACCGAACTGCTCGACCGGGTCGTCACCGAGACCGGACTCGCCGCCGGCGACCGCGTCGCGTTGCTCGTCAACAACCTCGGCGGCACCCCCACGATGGAACTGGACATCGTGCTGCGCGGCGCCGTCCGCGATCTGGCCGCGCGCGGACTGGTGCTCGAACGCGCGTGGCGCGGCTCGTTCCTGACCGCGCTGGAGATGGCGGGCGTGTCGCTGTCCCTGCTGCGCGTGGACGACGCCCGGCTCGCCCGCCTGGACGCGCCGACCACGGCCCCGGCGTGGCCGACGCCCGTAGTGGGCCGAGTGGGCGACATCACCGTGCTCCCGCCCGCCCCCGCCCCCACCACCGCCGACACCTCCACGCCGCTCACCAGCCCGACCCCGCTCACCCGCGCCGTCGAAGCCGCGTGCGCCGCGCTGACCGCCGCCGAACCGCACCTGACCGAGCTCGACCGGATCGTCGGCGACGGCGACCTCGGGATCAGCCTCGACCGCGGCGCCGAGGCGATCGGCCGCGAGCTCGCCGGCTACGGCGGCGGCAGCCCGGCCGCGGTGCTGCGCGGCCTCGCCGACACACTGCGCCGCGCGCTCGGCGGAACCTCGGGCCCGCTGTACTCGGTGCTGCTCCTGCGCGCCGCCACCGTGCTCGACAAGGACACGTCGGCGCGCGGCTGGGGCCGGGCGCTCGAAGCCGGTGCCGGCGCGATCGGCGAACTCGGCGGCGCCCGGGTGGGCGATCGCACGATGCTCGACGCGCTGGTGCCGGCGGCCGAGGTGCTGACCGGCGGTGGGAGTCTGGCCGAGGCCATCGACGCGGCCGCCGCCGGCACCGAGGCGACCGCGACACACAGCGCGCGCCGCGGGCGCAGCAGCTACCTCGGCGACCGCGCCATCGGCACCGTCGACCCGGGCGCCGAGGCGGTCGTGATCTGGCTGCGCGCGGTCGCGGAATCCCTGGACGGGGATGGCTGGATGGACCAGTAGGACGGAAGCCGGCCTATATGGGCTCTACGGTTGGGGACGTTCCCGGGCCTCGCTCGGCCGGGACGTCCCCCAACCGAGCAACCCGGCAGTCGAGCAACCGAGCAACCCGGCTGTCGAGCAACCGGCCGTCGAGCAACCGGCAGTCGAGCAACCGGCAGTCGAGCCGCCGAGCAGTCGAGCCGTCGAACCCCTGACCGACCTCACCGGGCCCCACCTGGCCGCCCTCGACGCCCAGGTGGGCCGCGTCGGCGAGATCCTGGAAGCCACCCCGACCCTCACCATCGGCAAGGTGACCGTCGGCCCCCACGCGTAGGGCGTGCACCCCGCCCCTCACATGAGCGGGCGGGCGGGTCCGCCGCCCATCGCGTCCGCCGCCAAGGCGCGCAGCGTCTCGTAGGCGGTCTGCACGAACGTGCCGCGGGGCCCCGGTGTCGTGTTCACCAGGGCGGCCAGCGCGATGCCCGCCTGGGGGCTGAAGCCGACGAACGAGGTGAAGCCGCGGGTGGCGCCGCCATGGAAGATCAGGTCGTGGTCGGCGCGCGGGCGCAGGTTCCAGACCAGGCACAGCCGGTCACCGGTGTCGGGGCGGAGCAGGCGCGGGCGGCGGACCTCGACCAGGGCGGTGGCGAGGGAGGGCGGCGCGACCACGGCCGGGTCCAGGTGGGCCGCCAGGTAGCGGGTCAGGTCCGTCGCGGTGCTGCGCAGCGCCCCCGCCGCCGGTAGTCCGGGCATGTCCCACGGCGGTCGGGCCCGGCCGTGCCAATGACCGGTCAGCTGCGGTTCGTTCGGGTCGCACGTGGTCATCGTCAGGGCGAGCGGCCCGCCCAGCCGGTCGGCCACCAGGTCGGGGTACGGCAGACGGGCGGCGCGCGCGAGCAGGTGCCCGAGCAGTCCGACGCCCAGGTTCGAGTACGTCACCCGGGTACCCGGGCGCGCGTGCACCCGGGTCCGGCCGAGCAGTTCGAACAGACGACTCTCGTCGTAGCCGGCGTACGGATTCGAGTACCACGCGGGCAACGCGGTCCGCAGCGAACCGGGCGGCAGCCGCGGCAGCCCGGCCGTGTGCGTGGCCAGGTGCAGCAGGGTGACGCCCGACGACCAGCGCGGCCGCGACCCCGGCGGCAGGTAGGTGATGAGCGGGTCGTCGAGCCGCACCTCGCCGCGCGCGACCGCGTCCGCGAGCAGCAGCGCGGTGAACGTCTTGGTCACCGAGCCCAGTTCGAACCGCGAGTCGGCGTCCACCGCCGTGCCCCGGGTCAGCACCGACCGCTCGCCGCCGCGGATCGTCGCCACCACCATCGCGTCGCCCGCCGGAGCACACCGCATCAGCGGTGCGAGCAGGTCCGCCGTGACCTTGCCCCCGCTCCTCGCGCCCGCCCCCGCCCCCGCCACCGCGCTCACGCGAGCGCGGCGGCGGGCTTGGCGCCGAGCGAGCGCGAGAGCGTGATGGTGCCCGCGACGATCGCCACCACCGCCGTGTGCTCGTGGTCCTTGAACGCCTGCCGGGCGTCCTTGTCCACCGGGTCCGCGTCGCGCGGGAGCAGGCCGTCGGCGTGCTGCGCCGCCGCGAGTCGATCCCAACCCCGGGAGTCGCATACGGGCTCCTCCAGGCACGCGTCCACGATCAACAACTCGCCCACGAGGTCGAATTGGGATACCTCCTGCCACACGTCCACCCACACCGGGAGCCAGATCCGCAGGTAGTCCCGGATGTCGGCGGGCAGCAGCTCGGGGTGCGCGCCCCAGTCGGTGAGGTGGAACACCGTGTGGGTCATGTTGTAGGCGGTCATCCAGTCGATCACCCACGGCTCGGGGGTGGTGCCGAGCCAGGTGGCGGCGGCGAGCGCGGCCCAGTCCGGCCGATGCGGCAGCCCGACGACGCGAGACGCGTTGGCGACCCCGAGCCGCCGGTTGGGCATCATCTCGATCGCGCGCACCGAGCGCAGCCCGTCCAGGTGGGTCAGCAGGTCGTCCATCCGCTCGTGCCGGATGCCCGCCCGGGCGAAGTGCGCGTAGGTTTCCAGGGGATCGGTGACCAGCGTGTGTCGAACCTGGCGTTCGTACAGGAAGTCCCCGTGCCGGAACTGCTCCCACGCGAAGTCGATCAACGTGCGCGCGGCGGCCAGGTCGCCCGGTCCGGCGACCCCCTCGCGCAGCACGAGCGAGGTGGCCAGCGCGGCCTCGCCGAGCGGCTTGTACGCGCTGTCGCGGTCGTCGAAGTCGACCACGGTGTGTGTCGGCAGGGTGCCGAACTCGGCGTTCTCGTGCAGCCAGCGCAGTGCGCGCGAGCCCACGGTGTGCGCGGTCTTGAGCACGTCCGCGTTCATGAGCCCTCCAGCCCGGTCACGTGTTGCGCGATGCGGGTGTCGAGCACGGTCCGGGTGCTGCCGCCGCCGAAGACGCGGATGTGCCGCAACAGCGGCGCCAGGTCCAGTGGGTACGTGACGCCGTCGGCGCGTACGAACGCCAGCCAGCGGGCGATCCGGGCGGCCGTGCGGTAGTCGCGGCGCAGCATCGCCCGGACCGTCCCGCGCGCGAGCGAGTCGGCGTTGCGGCGGGCGGCGGCGTGGATCGGACCGTCCAGACCGGGCAGGGCCAGCGGCGACAGCTGGGCCATCCGGACCGACCACGCCTGCCAGGTCGTGGCGTCGGCGACCTGTGCGCCGTCGCCCGGCACGGGCACGTCCACGCTCAGGCCGAAGCGGGTCAGCGTGCGGGCGGTGGCCCAGTCCCGCCAGGTGAGGATCCACGCCGTGTCGGCGGACGTGCCCAGCGTTTCGGGCGGGAACACGGTGAACGCGCGCGCGGCGGCCTCGGCCTGGTCGGCCGGGAGCGGCGTGCCGCGCAGGACGTGCGGGGCCAGCATGTCGGAGCCGAGGACGCGCAGACCCGGCAGGTCGGCGTCGGGGTCGGCGCCGCGGTCGCGCGATCCGCCGGCGGCGGGATCGATGTGGGAGGGGTCGGTCGCGCATCCGGTGGGCACGACCGAGCCCTCGGTGTCCATGAGGACGCCGAGGGCACGGCCTGCCACCCGCTCGACCGCCGCCGTGTACTCCTCGTGCGACGAGGTGTCGGCGAAGGGCATGGTGGTGATCAACTTCCCGTCGGAGCCGGTGATGTCGGGGGCATCGGATCCGGTGATGTCTGGGACATCGGACTCGACCTACCGCTCCTTCGGGGGCTTCGGCGACAAGAGCAGGCCGAGCAGGAGCAGTCCGCCGCCGATGTCTTCCGGTGTGTACAGCGGCGCGTCACTGATGGTCGTCTCCTCCTCGATCATGAGTGTCGCGACCGTTCCCGCCTGGTTCGGCGTGATCGGCGACCGCTGGGCGGGCTGACGGATGGGTTGAGTAAGCATCGGGTGCTCCCTCATCGTGACTTCACCGCCGGGCTCGACGGTGCCGTTTTGACGATATGCACCTTTTGGGAAGTTATGCACCATTTGGGAATGCGCGGCGCGTCTCGTCCGCATTGGCCGCGCGGGCGCGTTCCGGGAGGCGTACGGGGCCGCCCACGACGGGTCCGGGCGGGGCGAAAGCCCGCCGGATCCGGGCGGATCGGTGCCGACCAGGGCTTCCCGACGCGGATCAGCCGGCGATCCGGGCCACCGTGCCGATCTCCAGGGCGACCCAGATCGCGCCGTCGGAGCCCTGCGCGAGGCCGTGCGGTTCGGCCGCCGAGGTCGGCAAGTCGTACTCCGTCAGAGTGCCCTCGGGGGTCAGCCGGCCGATCCGGCTCGTGCCCCATTCGGTGAACCAGCAGTCGCCGGCCGCGTCGAGCGCGACCGCGTGCGGACGCGATTCGCGGTCCGGGAGCGGGAATTCGACGATTTCGCCGGTCGCCGCGCGGCGACCGATCGCGCCCGCGCCGATCTCGGTGAACCACACCGAGCCGTCCGGGTCGGCCGCGATCCCCACCGGCGCGGCGCCCTCGGTCGGCAGCGGATGGATCGTGACATCGCCCGCGGTGGTGATGTGGCCGAGCGCGTTCGCCGCGTTCAGGGTGAACCACAACGCGCCGTCGGCGCCCGCGGTGATCGCCGACGGGAACGCGTCCTCGATCGGCAGTGCGAAGCCGGTGATGTCGCCGTCCGGGTCGATCCGGCCGATCCGGTTCGCGGCGGTCTCGGTGAACCACAGGGCGCCGTCCGGCCCGAGGGTGATCCCGAACGGGCCGGATTTCCCGGTGGGCAGGTCGAAGTGGGTGACCTCGCCGGCGGTGGTGATCCGGCCGATCCGGTGTGCCTTGTACTCGGTGAACCACAGCGCGCCGTCCGGCCCCGCGGTGATCACCGTCGGTCCGCAGGTCGGGTCGTCGAGGTCGAACGTCGTGCATCCGCCGGCGGTGTCGATCCGGGCGATCCGACCCGCGTGCACGAGCGTGCACCACAGCGCGCCGTCGGGGCCGGGGGTGATCGCGTAGGGGCCGGATTCGGCCTCGAACAGCGGGAGTTCGTCGATGGTGGGGGGAGTCATACGAGTGCTCCATCGCTCAGGTGGATCCGGGTTCCGGTGAATCGGGCGTGCAGGGTGCGGTCGTGGGAGACGACGACGAGGGCGCCCCGGTAGGCGTCCAGGGCGTGCTCCAACTCCTCGACCAGGGTGGGGGAGAGGTGATTGGTGGGCTCGTCGAGCAGCAGCAGGTCGACCGGCCGGGCCAACAGGCGGGCCAGCGCGAGGCGTTGGCGCCGGCCGATCGAGAGCGCACCGACTCGGGTGTCGAGGACGTCGGCGGGCAGCAGGCCGGTGGCGACCAGGCGGGCGCGGTGTTCGTCGGGATAGCCGGCGCGGCCCGCGGCGTAGGCGGCCAGGACGGTTCGGGTCGGGTCGGCGAAGACCGGGTCCTGGGGCAGGTAGCCGATCCGGCCGCGCCGGTGGACCGTTCCGGCGTCCGGTTCGAGGGTGCCGAACAGGACCCGCAGGAGGGTGGACTTGCCCGCGCCGTTGGCGCCGTGCACCAGGACCCGGTCGCCGGCCTCGACGCGGAGGTCGGTTTCGGCGAGGCGGTCGGCGACCCGGACGGCCCGCGCGTCGAGCAGGACGCCCGCGGTCGCACCGGTGCCGAAGCCGCCGGTGAAGCGCAGTGGCTCGGGTGGGGCGGGCACGGCCTCGTCGTGCAGCCGGCGCAGCCGTTCCCGGGCCTGCCGGACCCGGCTCGCGACCGAGTTCTGCACCCGGCCCGCGTTGCGGTCGTAGGCCATCTTGTTGTTGTCCTTGGCGGCCCGCCCCGGTGCGACCCGATGGGCGGTGCCGGCGGCGAAGACCTCGGCCGCGCGGACGTCGCGGCGCCAGTCGGCGTACGCCTGCTCGTGCCGGCGGCGGGCGGCGGCACGCGCGGCGACGTAGGCGGTGTGGTTGCCGCCGTACCTGGTGACCGTGCCGCCCTCGACCTCGACGATCGCGCCGGCGATCCGGTCGAGGAACAGGCGGTCGTGCGAGATCGCCACAACCGTGCCGGTGTGCTCGCGCAGCCGGTCCTCCAGCCAGGTCAGGGACGGCGCGTCGAGGTGGTTGGTGGGCTCGTCGAGCAGCATCACCTCGGGCGCCGCGGCGAGCAGGCACGCGAGTCCGAGGCGGGCGCGTTCGCCGCCGGACAGGGCGTCGAGCGTGCGGTCGTACGGGATGGCGCCGAGGCCGAGGGCCTGGACGGCCCGGTCGGTGCGGGCGTCGGCGTCGTAGCCGCCGCGGGCCTCGAAGGTGGTGAGCAGGTCGCCGTACTCGGCCAGGAGGTGCTCGTGTTCGGGCCCGGCCTCGGCGAGCCCGGCCTCCAGTTCGCGCAGCCGGCGCTCGATCGCCCGCAGGTCGGCGAGCGCGGCGTCGATGGCCCGGCGCACGGTGTGCGTGCCGGGCAGGGCGAGGGTCTGGCCGAGGTGGCCGATGCCGTGGGGGCTCGTGACTGTGACGGTGCCGTCGTCGGGGGTCTCCAGGCCGGCGATCAGGCGCAGGAGGGTGGTCTTTCCGGAGCCGTTCTCGCCGACGATCCCGACGCTTTCGCCGGGCTTGACGGTCAGTGAGACGTCAGCGAGAACGGGACGGTCGGCGTAGGTCTTCGAGACGTTGCGCAGAGTGAGCTGCGTGGAACCGGACAAGGGCGGCCTCCGGGTGACGATGCGAACGGGGTGCGGGGGTGGTGGCGGTGCTGATGTTCGGGATCAAGGTCATGGCTGCTGCGCTCCTTGGCGGTGTGCGGTGCGACGGGAAAGGGTTCGAGCAAATTAATGCAACGCGGTTGCGTTAAGATGAGTGTGACGGATGGAGACGCACTAATGCAACTGGGTTGTCTTTGAGCGACGGGGAAGGACTGGCCGGCAGCGCCCGCCCCGGTGGTCGGACCGCGCGCACGCGGGACGCCGTCCGGCGGGCGACGCTGGGCGAGCTGGCCGACAAGGGCTTCGACGGGCTGACCGTGGAGGCGGTCGCGGCGCGCTCGGGCGTGCACAAGACGACGGTGTACCGCCGCTGGCGCAACGCGGCGGGGCTCGCGGCCGACGCGCTCGACCTCGCGGCGGACGAGCCGTGGCCGGTGCCCGACACCGGCACGATCCGCGGCGACCTGCGGGCGATCACGGAACTGGTCCGGACCGGCTTCGCCGATCCCGATCAGGGCCCCACCGCGCGGGCCCTGGTGTCCGCCGCGGTGCACGACCCGACCACGGCCGCCGCGTTGCGCGGATTCTTGATCGGACGCCTGGCGCAGGCCGAACCGGTCGTCGAACGCGCGGTGGAACGCGGCGAGTTGCCCGTCGGTACGAACCCGGGAGAGGTGCTCCGGAGCGCGGTCGCGCCGGTGTACTACCGACTGTTCATCACCCGCGAGCCGGTCGACGCCGCACACGCGCTGCGGGCCGCCGACGCGGCGGTGTCGGCGGCCCGTGCGGGCGTCTTCGTGATCGATGGCGCGTGAGGCAGGCCCGGGCGGCACGGCACGGGCAGGCCGGCGGATCGGGGCCGGCGAGGGCAGGCCGGCGACGCGGGCTCAGAACTCGTCGAGGAGGCGGTAGAACTCGATGCGGTCCGGGTCCAGGTCGCCCGCCGGGTCGTAGCGGGCCAGGAAGCGGTCGGCGTAGGCCGGGCCGTACTGCTCGTCCTCGGGGTCGAGCAACTGGCGCGTGACCAGGGCCGGGTCGGCGTGGCGATCGACGCGGCCGAGCCGGCCGAGGTCGATCAGGGCGATCACGCGCCGGGTCTCGGGGTCGAGCAGGACGTTGGGCAGGGTGTAGTCGCCGTGGCCGACGACGAGGTCCTCGGTCGTGGGGGTGGTCGCGATCAACTCGTCGAGCAGGTCCTCGGCGGTGCGGCCAAGGCGGTGCTTGTCCAGGTCCGCCAAGTCGACGAGGTCGGCCGCGACCGCGTGTCGCGCGATCGGGATCGTGACGGCGAGGCTGCGGTCGAACGGGCAGGTGTCGAGCGGGAGTTCGTGCAGGGCGCGGGCCGCGTCGGCGACCGCGTCGACGACCGCGGCGCGCTGGTCGACCGGCCACGGGTCGGCCGCCGACCGCCCGGGGACGGCCCGGGTCAGCAGCCAACCACCGGTCGCGTCCACCGCGTGGTCGAGGATCTCCGCGACCGGGATCCCCTGCTTCGCCGCCCACTCCCCGCGTGCCACCTCTGCGGCGAGATCGAGGCCGGAGTCGGTATGCGGGCCGGTCCGGGCCACCTTGAGGTACAGGCTGTCGCGGCCTTCCAGGCGGTACACGTCGGCCCCCGACTCGCCGTCCGTGACCGATTCCCATGTGTACGCCGCGAATCGGCGCCGAAGATCGTTGATCACACTTCATCCTCACCCGACACGCCCCCGGAACGCCGGCGGATTAATTCGCGGGACCCGGCGAGTTCGACGAGAGGAGGTGCGGTTCGTGTTGTTCGACGAAGAGGTGTACGAGGCGTTCGAAGTGGCGTGTCGGCGGTTTGGTCGAGGGGTTGGCGTGGGTGGTCAGAGTTCGAACCAGCCCACGTTCACGTACCAGTGGCGGCCCGCGCGGAGGTGGTCGCCGATCGCGCGTTCCAATGAGGTGCGGCGGGGGAGGGTCTCGGGGGGCAGGGCGGGGTCGCCGAAGACGAAGCCGATGGCGGCGGTGTCCTCCGGGTCGCCGCCGGTCGGGTCGGTCTCCAGGTGGAAGCGGCGCTGGAAGCGGATGATGTTGGAGTCGGCCGGGAGGTATTCGCGCAGTTGCGGGTCGAGCAGCCACGATCCGCACACCGCGACCCGATAGGGCTCCTCGGGGAAGTGGCGCGGGAAGAACGCGCGGGCCAGGGCCAGGGATTCGTCGCACGCGGCCGGGGTCAGCGGGCCGTGGAAGTCCGGGATGTGCAGCGCCAGCGCGGGGTCCCGCGGCCCGTAGGGAAGCCCCGCCGCGGCGGCACTCGCGGCGCCGCGCCCCAGCAGCGAGCGTTGGAACTGGAGTCGGCCGAGCTCGTAGAGTTCGCCGCGAAAGTGCAACTTGGGCCAGAACCGCGCGATCAGCCCACCGGTACCGCGCCGCCGACGGTGCACGGCCAGGTGCCGACCGAGGTCGGCGAGCGTACGGCGGGACACGTCCGCCGGGATGCCCAGGTCGTGGTGGTAGGCCAGCACGTGCGGCCGCGCGGCGATGAACACGCAGATGTGGAAGTAGCGGCCGACCGCACCCAACTCGTCGGGCAGGGCCGGGAGTTCCAGCCGTTGATCGATCGTGCCGATGCCCGCGACCAGGGCGCGGACGCTGCGCTCGAACAGGTCGTGCAACCCCGGATCCGCGTACACCGCCGCACGCGCGGCGAGCAGCTCGTTGACGTCCTCGTGCGGCACGGCCAGATCCAGCAGCACGGACACCAGTTCGTCACCCGCCGGCAGCCCGACCTCGATCCCCGAACCGAAACCGGCCAACCCGTCGATCCACGCGGACAGGCACTCGTCCGACCGCAGCACGCTCAGCACGCTTCCCACCGGCACGTCCCCCAACGACTCGCCGCACCCGACCCCGACCCGACCCAGACCCTCCATTCAACACGCCTTCGGGCCCGATTTCCGCCGAACCGGAACCGGCGACGCTCCCCGGTGCACGTGCCGAGGGGTCACGCCGGGGGAGTACGCAGATGGATGGCGTAGAAGACCTTGTCGAAGCGCGCTTCGTGGACCGCGACGAAGTCGGTCAGCCGGCCGCACGCCAGGCTATGCACCCGTGGTCGGGCCGGGAGCGCCGGCTCGGGGAACGGTCGCGGTGTTCGGATCCGGCAGACTGTGGGGGTGAGTGGAACCGTTTTGGTCCTCGGGGGCCGCAGTGAGATCGGGTTGGCGGTCGCGGAGCGGCTGGTCGGGCGCGGGGCGCGGACCGTCGTGTTGGCGGCGCGGCGCAGTTACGACCTCGACGACGAGGAGGCGGTGCTGCGCAAGGCCGGGGCGCGGCACGTGGACCGGGTCGAGTTCGACGCCGACGACCTCGCCTCGCATCGGCCGATGCTGGACGACGTGATCGCCCGGCACGGGCCGCTGGACGTCGTGGTGACCTCGTTCGGCATCCTCGGCGACCAGCGGCGAGCCGAGCTGGACGCGGAGCACGCGGTCGCGGTCGTGCACACCGACTACACCGCGCACGTGAGCATCCTGACCCATCTCGCGGCGGTGCTGCGCGCGCAAGGACACGGCCGGTTGGTCGTGTTCTCGTCGGTCGCGGGGGTACGGGTGCGGCGGGCGAACTACGTGTACGGGTCGGCCAAGGCCGGCCTCGACGGCTTCGCGAGCGGGTTGTCCGACGCGCTCGCCGGAAGCGGGGTCCGGCTGCTCCTGGTTCGGCCCGGCTTCGTGGTGGGCCGGATGACGAAGGGGATGTCCCCGGCACCGCTGTCCAGCACGCCCGACCAGGTCGCCGACGCCACGGTCCGGGCGCTGGCGCGCGGCAAGGGCGAGGTGTGGGTGCCGGCCGCGCTGCACCCGGTGTTCTTCGGGATGCGGATGCTGCCGCGCGGGGTGTGGCGCAGGCTGCCGCGCTGAGCGGCGCGGGCCGGCCGGGTGCGCGCGCGGCTGCGCCCGGGCGGTCCGGCCGTTCCTGCGGTGGCCTGGTCGGTCCGGCCTACAGGAGCAGGTCGTCCGAATCGATGCTGGTCACGAAGTCGTCCAGGGTTTGGAAGACCTCCCATTCCGGGCGGCCGGAGGCGGTGGCCAGCACGGTGGTCAGGGCCTGTTCCAGGGCCTCGACACGCTTGCCCTTCCATACCTTGTCGGCCAGGCTCACCAGCAGTTCGTCCGGATCGGTCGGATCCCATGCCGCGTGGTTGCGGGCGAAGCGGGCCCGATCGGCGGGTACGCCCTGGGCGAGCAGCAGGTCGTAGCCGGCCTGTTCGTGGCAGCTGCCCGGGCCGGACAGCTCCTGCGGGTACAGCGACTTGCCGATGTCGTGGGTGGCGGCCCCGAACAGCACCGCGTCGCGGTCGAAGACCACCGTCGGGTACGTCGTCGCGACCCAGTCGCAGAGCCGGTACGCGACGTCGTGCACGATGCGCAGATGCGCGATCAGGCGTGTGCACGGGGTCAGTTGGTCCAGGAGGGTGAGCACTTCGGTGGGCAACGGACGGAGCTTGGCGGAGGTCACCCGCACAGGGTAAGAGGCCGATCCGGCATCAGGAAGCCGGGCCGCCCAGGGCCAGCGCCATCGCGTCCCCCATCACCACCACCGGCCGGGCCGTCGGATCCAGCGCGCACAGCAGTGCCACGATGCCCTCGCGCGGCAGCGTCACGCAGCCGTGGGTCGCGCCGCCGTGGTCGATGTGCAGCCAGATCCCGCCGCCGAACTCGTCGCCGCGTGGACGGCCGGGGTCCTGCGGGGACGTGCCCGGGACCCGGTTGTAGTCGATCGCGACCACGTGGTCGAACGTGCCGGCCAGGGGTTCGCCGCCGAAGCCCGTGCCGTCGATTTCGAAGCCGTCCGAGTGGTCGTACGGCAGCCTGGTGCCCGGATTCGGCAGGAGTCCGCCGGCGTCGGTGAGCGTGTACAGGCCCACCGGCGAGCGCAGATCGTCCTCGCGGTGCCCCGTCGTCCAGCCGCGCAGGCCGTTGTGCGCGGGCCAGACCCCCTGCGGCCGCCAACCGCGCGCAGTCCGCGACCACAGCGCTCCCGTGCATCGATCGGAGTCCTGGTGCTCGCCGACCACCAGGAGCAGCTGGGTGGTCTCGACCGGGATCTCGGCGGCCCAACGCGGCCCGATCCCGGGTGGGACGGGCACCGGAGCCGGCCCCGGGACCATCGGACCCGGCGCGACCATCGGCAGGGGCTCGTACCCGGACGCGGGTCGCATCGACGCGAGGCCGACCAGGCCCAGTGCGGCGGGGGCGGAGAGCAGCAGCGAACGGCGCGAGATCGTCATCCGTCCACGACTACCCGCTCGCGGCGAACCGACCGTGCACCCTGACGGTGTGTTCGCCGGCATCACCCGGTCGGCCGTGCCGTATGGGACCTTCCGGGGTGTGTGCTCAGGCCTCGTCGATCCGCAGGAAGCGGGTCACCATCAGGCGCAGGTTGGCGGCCTGTGCGGCCGGATCGAAGGCCGGGTCGCTCGCGACGCGGGAGAACAGACCGTCGATCAGCGCGGCGACCCAGGTCGCGGCGTCGTCCGGGTCCAGCGCGGGATCGACGCGATCCGCGGCCCGGGCCCGGCGCAGCAGGTCGGCCGTGGCCACCCGCAGGTCCAGGTCGTTGCGGTTGCACAGCGCGCCGATCTCCGGATCGCGCAGCGCCTCCGCGGCGAGGTCGAGCGCGAGGCTCGCCGCGGCCGGGTCCGCCGCGATCGCGATCGCGCCGTCGAGCAGCCGGAACAGGGCGGCGATCGGATCGGCGAAGGCGGTGAGTTCGGCCAGGGCCGCGGCGGTCTCCACGCCCTCGCGCTCGACCAGCGCGGCGACGATCGCGTGCTTGCTCGCGAAGTAGTGGAACACGTTGCCCGAGCTCATCCCGGCCCGCGCGCAGATGTCCGCGGTGCGCGTGCCGTGCAGCCCCTTCGCGGCGAAGCAGGCCGCCGCCGCGTCCAGGATCACGCGCCGTTTGGCGGCCTGGGCCACCGGGTCGATGGTGCGCATCGGCGCGGATCACCTCTCGTTGTCGGCGCTGTTCCCGCTGTTGCTGTTGGTGGTGCTGTTGGTGGTGCTGGTGGTGTTGTCGCCGGCGTCGCTCGACGCGGACCCGGCTCGGGCGGCGGCCTTGCGGCGACGCTTGCGCACCTCGTCGGCCGCGATCAGGAGCCCGAACAGCACCGGACCCCAATACTTCGACGACTCGATGATCGCGCGCACCCAACCGGGCCACGGTATCGACGGCAGGTCGAGGTCGGGCCACGGTATCGAGGGCAGGTCGACCTCCGGCACCGGGATCGACGGCAGCGGCAGGGCCGGGGCGACGAACCGGAACAGCACGCCGAGGCCGAGCAGCGGCAGCACGATCCGGCCCACCGCGAGCACGACGTGCCGGGAGGCGTACAACGTCGGCCGGGCCTCGGCGAGTTCGAGCAGCCGCGCGGCGCGCGATCCCGGCGGGGGATCGAACGCGATGCCGGACGAGCGCAGTTCGCACCGGGTGACCTGGCCGAGCCACCCCCATCGGACCTCGACCTTGATCCCCTCCGCGCGCAGCGTCGCCGAATCGCCCCTGGTGGTCTGTTCGGCCACCTGTTCGCCGGCCACGAGCAGGCGCGCGGTGGAGGCGAGACCGGCCGACGAGAACTCGACCTCCAGGCGCCTGCCGTCGTGGTCGAGCGTGTATCGAAACGGCGTCTTCGTCCCCATCTGCTGCCTCCCCGCGAGCGGTGAATCCGTCGATTCAATCTTAGACTGACTGCGCGGTTTATGAAAAACCCGGCCCGGAGCGGCATGATCGACCACGTCGAAGGCACGGCCTAAGGGGAGCGGGACATGCGCGTCGGAGTACTCGGGGTAGGACGGATCGGGGCGTTCCACGCGCGGGCGCTGGCCGCGATGGACGAGGTCGAGCAGGTCGTCGTCGCGGACGCGGACCATGCGCGGGCCGAAGCCTTCGCGGTCGAGGCCGGGGTCGAGGCCGGGGCCGACGCCCGAGTCGAGGCCGCGTCCGTGGCGGACGTGTACGCGAAGGTCGACGCGGTCGTGATCGCCGCGCCCACGGCGGTACACGCCGACCTGCTGCGCCGGGCCGCCGACGCGGGGCTGCCGATCCTGTGCGAGAAGCCGATCGCGCTCGACCCGGCGATCGCGCGCGATGTCGTCGCGTACGTGCACGCGCGCGGCGCCGGCCTGCACGTGGGTTTCCAGCGCCGGTTCGATCCGATGTACGTCGCGGCCCGGGCGGCGGTCCGGGCGGGCGCGGTCGGCACGCTCACCCGGGTGCACGCGGTCAGCGTCGACCGGCAGCCGCCGCATCCCGCGTTCGTGCCCGGCTCGGGCGGCATCTACCGGGACACGCACATCCACGACTTCGACATCGTGCCGTGGGTCACCGGCGTGCCGATCGTCGAGGTCACCGCGATCGGCGCGAACCGGGGCGCGGACGTGTTCCGCGAGAACGACGACGTGGACGTGTCGGCGGTGCTGTTCCGGCTCGCCGACGACACGCTCGGCACCGCGCACGCGGGCCGACAACACGCGCCCGGCTACGACGTACGCCTGGAGGTCGCGGGTACCGCCGGTACGCACGCGTGCGGCGGGGTGACCGAAGGCGACTTCCTGACCCGCTTCGGCGACGCGTATCGCGCGGAACTCGCCGCGTTCGTCGCGATGGTGGCCGGCCGCGCGGCGAGCCCGTGCACCGGCGCCGAGGCACTGGCCGCACAGGCGGTCGCCGAGGCGTGCGTGGTGTCACGACGCGAGGGGCGACCCGTGCGCGTGCGGTAGGTCCGGTCCGGGACGCGGACCGCGCTGTCCGGCCCGCGTCCGCGAGCGCCGTACGGGCGGATCCCGGCCCGTTCGCCGCTTGCGGACGGCTCGGCTATGGCAGTGTCAGGATCTTCGGGCCGTCCTCGGTGACCGCGACCGTGTGCTCGGCGTGCGCCGCGCGGGAGCCGTCGGAGCTGTGGATGGTCCAGCCGTCCTTCGCGGTGAAGCAGCGATCCTTGCCGCCCGCGATCAGCATCGGCTCCAGAGCGAGCACCAGGCCCGGACGCAGGTGCATGCCCCGGCCGGGGCGGCCCTCGTTGCGGACGTGCGGGTCCTCGTGCATCGTGCGGCCGATGCCGTGGCCGCCCAGATCCTGCGGCATGCCGTAGCCCGCGTCGCGCGCGACCGCGCCGATCGCGGCGGAGATGTCGCCGAGTCGGCCGCCCGGGACGGCCGCCGCGATGCCCGCCGCCAACGCGTGTTCGGTCGCGGCCACCAGCTTCAGGTCGGCGGGCCGGGGCGTGCCGACCGTGAACGTGATCGCCGCGTCGCCCGTCCAGCCGCGCAGCGTCGCGCCGAAGTCGACGCTCAGCAGGTCGCCGTCGCGCAGTCGGTAGTCCGTCGGGATGCCGTGCACCACGACGTCGTTCACCGACGCGCAGATCACGCCCGGGAACGGGACCGGCGCGAACGACGGCTTGTAGCCCAGGAACGGGGACGTCGCCCCGGCCTCGCGCAGCACCGAGTGCGCGACCTCGTCCAACTCCTTGAGCGACACGCCGATGGCGGCGGCTTTGCGCGTCGCCGCCAATGCGTTCGCCACCACGCGGCCGGCCTCGCGCATCGCGGCGATTTCGGCTCGGGTTTTGATCTCGACCACGAGGTCCCTCCTCGACCAATTCTTATACCGGTATTAGTATCACGCTCATGGTTCGAACCCCGCTGACCCCACTGGAGCGCGAGCGCGGCCTGCATCTGGGCGCCCTGCTCCGCAGCGCGCGCGGCGACCGGAGCATCGGCCACGTCGCCGTCGCCGCCGGGCTGTCCCCGGAAACGCTGCGCAAGATCGAGACCGGCCGGGCCCCGACGCCGGCCTTCTTCACCATCGCCGCGCTCGCCCTCGAACTCGGCCTCTCCCTGGACGAGGTCGCCGCGGCATGCGTGATCGAGGACCCTGGAGCGCTGTCCGCCTAGCGGCGGTCGCGCCTACACCGAATAAGCGGGTACAACGCGTACAACAGATACGACAGGTACAACAGGTACGACAGGTGCAACGCATACAAGGAGAGCGACGGTTGGCCGAGTCCGTGCGATTCTCGCGACGGCACCTGTGGGTGGCCCGCTTCGGTGCCGCCTTCCGGCTCGGCGTCTCGGACTTCTTGCAGCGGGCCGTGCCCGACAGCCACTTCGTGGAACTGACGCCGCGGCCCGGCGATCGGTGCGCGGCGGGGCAGCCGATCGGCCTGATCGCCTCGGGCCGGTCCGACTACGAGCTTCGGATGCCGGTCTCGGCCGAGGTCACGGCGGTCAACGAGGACCTGCTCTGGACGTTCGGCGCGATCAACGCCGACCCCTACGGCGCGGGTTGGATCGCCGAGGGGTGGTTCCTCGATCCGGCGGAGTACGACGCGTTGATGGACGTCGACACGTACGACGACTACACCCGCGACTGGGCGCGCCGCTGACGGTGTCCTCCGGGGACGCGCTCGGGGACCCGAGCCCGCTCAGGGGTCGCGCCGCAGCAGTGCCTCGACGCTGCCCACCAGCAGCTCCACCGTGAACGCGAACTGTTCGTCCACCGACTCGACCGGCACCGACTCGGTGATCCGCCGGGTCGTCGGCAGCTCGGCCGCCAAGGCCGGATCGGCGATCGGCCAGGCCGCCGGGGTGCCGTCCCAGACCTCGGGCCGCAGGTCGCCGGGCGGCGCGTCGTGCCAGGCGTCGTTGAGGCGGACGAAGGCTGCGACGCGCAGCACGAGCTCGCGGTACATCCGCTGCGCGTCGGCCGGGCTCAGACCGATCGCGACCAGGAACGACAGGATCGCCTCGTTGTTGCGCAGCGTCCGCGGATGCACGGCCGCGGTCAGGTTCTCGTCGACCGCGATCGTCACCGCGCGCGGATGCAGCCGGTACCACGCGCGCATCCCGGCGCACAGCGCGCGCAGCGACTCGGCCGGGCGGGCCGGGTCCAGCGGCGGCAGGTGCCAGTCCGACTGCCAGACCAGCGCGGCCAGTTCGAGCACGGCCCGGCGGTCGGCCGCGTAGTTGTACAGCGCGCGCGGGGACACGCCCAGGTGCTCGGCGAGCGAGCGCATGGTCAGTTCGACCCCGCCGTCGCGCGAGACCAGCTCCAGCGCGGCGCGGCCGATGCCCTCACGGGTGAGGGTCGGCCGCCCGCCGCGATGGGTGGGGCGCCTACGGGGCGAACCGGTGGACATGCCGCCCAGGATAGGGCCGCGGGGTCATCGGCCCCGCCGGGTCATCGGCCCGCGCGGGGAACGCCGAGCAGCTCGCGGCCCCGTTCGGGGGTCAGCAGCGGGCCGAGTACCGGATCCGCCAGCAGTGCCACCGGCGCGACGTGGTCGGGCCCGATCGGGCGCCACCTGGCCAGACCGGCCGACACGATGCGCCAGGCCGCGGCGTCGTCACCCGCCACCGCCGACTCGCGCGCCGCGGCGATCGCCGCCCGCCACCCCTCGGTGCCCGAGCCCTCGCCCGCGATCTCGCCTGCCGCCTCCGCCTCGCCGCCGAACCGCTCACCGAGCTCGTCGAGTTCGCGTTCGAAGATGCTCCGCCGCAGCGCCGACATCGGCTCGTCGCGGTGCAGTGCGCCGAAGACCGGGACGAGTTCGCCGGCGATCAGCGCGCGCCATGCCGGATCGTCCTGGTCGCCGCGCGTGATGGTGCCGAAGGCTCGCCGGGCCTCGTCCCGATTCCCCAGCAGCGCGTGCACCTGGAACCGCATCAGCTCCGCCCGGAAGCGCCCGAACGCGCTGCCCTCCTCGAACACCGCGAGCGGCTCGTCGACCGCGCCGGCCAGGCACGCCACGCGCGCCCGCTCGACCTGGTCCTCGATCGCCCGCGAGGTCGCGTTGTCGGGTTTGCGCAGTCGGTGGAACGAGCGGTACTCGTTCCGCATCAGAGCCGCGAAGTCGGCGTGCTTCCGCGGCAGGTCGCCGGTCCACGACGCGTGGAAGTAGGCGGTCCACTCGCCGTCGGCGTCGATCCGGCCCGGATCCAGGAACAGCACCGCCGCGTCCCCCTCCAGCGAGATCTGCAGCACCCGGCGGTAGAGGCCGCGGTGGAAGGCGTCGTCCTCGATCCCGATCAGGGTCTTGCACCACTGCGGCGACAGGTCGCGAAACCAGCCCACCTGCTCCGTGGAGCCCAGCGACTGGATGAATTCCCCGACATTGCGCCACCCGTCGGAGACCGCCAGGAAGGAGCGGTACGACGGCGGCAACCGCAGCCCCAACCGCTCCTCCAAGGCCACGATCCGTTCCTCGGTCGCCGGCGCGAAGCCGAGCCAGCCCGCCGCGCGGGCCTCCTCGGGGAAGACCTCGGCCTCCGCCGGTTCCAGCGCCTCGATCCACTCCGCGCTCCACGTCCGCAGGAACGGACCCCAGTCCACGTCACTCACTCGATCCCCCATGCCTGACACCACTCGAACACCCGTCCCGATCCTGTCAATCGGGACCGACGCTCGCTACGCCGTGCCGGTTGCGGGCTCCAGGTCCCGCTGTCGGACCAGGATCAGCGCGAGCCCCGCCGTGCCGAGCGCAAGTGCCGCCACCCCGTACATCACCCCTGCGGCCCCCGCCGCGTACGCGTGATCGATCGCCGCCGTCACCGCCTCCCCGCCCCGGGCCGGCGTCAACTCCCGCACCCGGTCCGCGTCCCCGTCCCGAGCCGCGGCCACGATCCGCTCGCGCACCGCGTCCGGGACACCCGCCCGATCGCCGACCACCGTGTCGAACCGGGCCGCGAACAGCACGCCCAGCACCGCGATCCCCACCGCCGCGCCGATCGGGAACAACCCGTTTGCCGTCCCGGACGCCATCCCGGCCCGCTCCGCGGGCACCGTGTTGACCGCGATCGACATCACCGGACTGGACGCGATCCCGCTGCCGACGCCCCACACCAGCAGTCCCGGCAGCAGCGCCGGCCACGACGCGTCGGGGGAGAAGCTCAGTCCCATCAGCAGCGCGCCGAGCGCGAGGATCGTGAACCCGGCCGCGATGATGTGCGCGGCCGCGAAGCGCTTCTGGAGTCGGCCGGCGACCAGGCCCATGCACAGTTGCGGGACGAAGATCGGCAGCAGGAGCAGGCCCGAGTCCAGCGGCGACATGCCGAGCGCGCCCTGGAAGTAGAGCAGGAAGTACACCGACGAGCCGACCGTCACGAACCGGGACAGGAACGAGATCGTCACCGCGCCCACGAACGTCGGGATCCCGAACAGCGCCAGATCCAGCATCGGCGCCGCCACCCGCCGCTCGATGCCGACGAACAGCGCGATCAGCAGCGCCGTGCAGGCGAACTGCCCGAGCGTCAGCGGGCTCGTCCAGCCCTGCTCGTCGCCGCGCGTGACGGTCAGGTTCAGCAGCCCCCACATGGCCACGAGCGTCGCCGCCCCCACCCAGTCGATCCGCCCGGCCACCGGCGCGGGCCGGTCCCGGGGCAGCTTGGCGGCGGCCAGCGCGAACGCGGTGACCCCGATCGGCACGTTCACCAGGAACATCCAGCGCCAGCTCGCGACGTCCACGAGCAGGCCGCCGAGCAGCGGCGCCACCGCCGCGCACGCGCCGAGCGTCGAACCCCACGTGGCGATGGCCATGTTGCGCCGTTGGCCCTCGTACGCCTGCGCGATCAACGGCAGCCCGGTCGCGAGCAGCATCGCCGCGCCGATGCCCTGGACGCCGCGGAACGCGTCCAGGACGAGGACGTCGGGAGCGAGCCCGCACGCGAGCGAGGACAGCGTGAACAGCGCGATGCCGCCCAGGAAGACCGGCCGGCGGCCGACTCGGTCGGACACGCTGCCGGCCGTCTGCAGGAACGCGCCGAAGGTCAACGAGTAGGCCACGATCACCCATTGCAGGCCGGCCAGTGAGCCGTTCAGGTCGTCCTGGATCCGCGGCAGCCCGACCGACACCATCGTGATGTCCACGACGAGCAGTACCGAGGCCACGGTCACCAGGATCAGGACCAGCCGCGAGCCGTCGGCCGAGCCGGCCGAGCCGGCCGGTCCCGCCGAACTCGCTGTTCTCGCACGTGCGTCTGCCACGTCGCCACCTCTGGGAATCGAAGGAAGGCCAGGAAGAGGCCAGAAAGAGGCCAGGGGAAGGAAGTAAGGCTTGCCTAACTCATCTTGTCGAGCGGTAGGGCTTAAAGTCAACAGATGTGAAGTTCAAGCCGATGGTCGACCCTGGCAGGCTGGTTCGCAGACCTTCCACGAACAGGAGTCCCACCCGTGCACCTGCCGAACGCCGAAACCCTCGCCTGGCTGCGGGATGCTGTCGGCGACGCCGCGATCGCACCCATGGGCGTCGGCGCCAATCGGCTGTACAGCGTCGGCGACCTCGTTCTGCGGGTGTTCCACGACGCCGACCGACTCGCGAGCGACCCGTGGTACCGGCCGGAGAACGAGGCCCGCGTGCTGCGGCTGCTCGCCGAAACGCCGGTCCCCGCGCCCGAGTTGATCGCCGTCCGGCTGGACGACCCGGAGCCGGCGCTGCTGACCACGCGCGTACCCGGCACGCCCGAGCCGCCGGCCGACCCCGCGGTACTGCTGGGCCGCGCCGCCGAGCTGCTCGCGGCCATTCACGCGGTGGACCCGACCGGTGCCGGGTTGGGGGAGTACGCGCCCTACTACGACCCCGCCGTGGATGGCGCGCGCACGATGCCCACGTGGACGACGCGACCACACGTCTGGCAGCGGATGTTCACCGCGCTGGCCGGCGAACCCCCGTACGCGGCACCGGGCCTGATCCACCGTGACTTCCACGCCGAGCAACTCCTGTGGCTCGGCGAGGACATCGGCGGCATCGTCGACTGGACCACCGGGTGCGTCGGACCGCGTGGCATCGACCTCGCGCGCGTCCGGCTCAACCTCGCGCTGACGCACGGCGTTGCGGTCGCCGAGGACTTCCTGCCCGCGTACGCGAAGGCGTCCGGGCGGACCGGCGACCATCACCCCTACTGGGACCTGCTCGACGCCGGCGACGCGCTCCTCGACTGGCCGGAGCCGGAGGGCCGCGAGGAGATCGTCGAGTGGCAGCGATTCGAGGCGTGGGTGGGGCGCGCGGTACGGATGTTGCCCAAGGGCTGAGCTGGAACGGGACCGGGCGCGCGGACGGGACCGGGCGCGTGAAAGGGCCCGCCTGCGGACCGCACCGGGGCTGCGGACCGCACCGGGCATGCGAAAGGGGCGGTCGACCGAAGTCGACCGCCCCTTCGCCTGGTTGCCGTCGGTCGGGTCAGCTCACCGGTTGCTTCTCGTGCTTGTCGGCGTTCGTGTTCGTGTTCGCGCGGGCGTCGGTGCCGGCGTCCGCGCCCTTCGCGTCCGTGCCCCTCGTGTCCGTGTCCGGCGTGCTCGTCGCCTCTTCGCGGGCCGCCTGCGTGCGGGCCCGGTTCGGCAGGATCAGGCCGACCAGGATCGTGCCGACGGCCAGTACGATGCCGCCGATCAGGCTCGTGTGCGCGACCGCCTGCGTGAACGCGTGGTCGGCGGCTTGGATCAGTGCCTGCGCCTGCTGCGGACCCGCGACGTGGCCCACCTGTTCGGCCGCCGCGAGGGCTCCGCCGATCGAGTCCTTGGCGACGTCCATCGCCTCCGGCGGCAGCTTGCCGCCGACGGCCTTGGTCAGCTCCGACTCGTACGAGGTGGCCAGCACCGAGCCCAGGATCGCGATGCCCAGCGCGCCGCCCAGTTCCACCGCGGTGTCGTTGACGCCGCCGCCCGCGCCCAGTTCGTTCTCCGGGAACGAGCCCATGATCGCCTCCGTGCACGGCGACACGCTCAGCCCGATCGCGACGCCGAGCAGGATCAGCGGCGCGAGGAAGTCGCCGTAGCCCGAGCCGTCCTGGATCCGGGTCATCAGCAGCACGCCGATCGTGCCCAGCGCCATGCCGGTGGTCACGGTGACCCGCATCCCCAGTCGCGGGGTGAGCCGTCCGGTCGCGACCGCGCCCAAGCACACCGCGCCGGCCAGCGGCAGCAGCCGTACGCCGGTCTCCAGGGCGGTGAACCCGAGCACGAACTGGAGGTGCTGGGTCAGGAAGTAGATCGCGCCGAAGGTGCCCAGGAAGAACAGCAGCACCGCGAGCATCGATCCGGAGAACACCCGCTCACCGAACTTGCGCAGGTTGAAGATCGGGCGCGGGTGCCGCAGTTCCCACGCGACGAACGAGCCCAGGCCGACCACGAACACCACGAGCGCGGTCACCGGGCCGGTGCCCCAGCCGAAGTGCGGGCCTTCGATGATCGCGTACACCAGCGAACCGAGGGTCGCGATCGACAGCGCGCCGCCGACCAGGTCGAGCCGGCCGTAGTCGTGCGCCTTCGACGGCGGGATCACGAACAGCGCGGCCACCACGGCGATCAGCGCGATCGGCACGTTGATCAGGAACGTCGAACCCCACGCGTGGCTCTCCAGGAGCCAACCCGCGATCAGTGGGCCGAGCGCGATCGCCAGACCCGACGTCGCGGTCCACGCGGTGATCGCCTTGGCCCGCTCGCTCCGGGGGAAGGTCGCGACCAGGAGGGAGAGGGTCGCGGGCATGATCACCGCGGCGCCGACGCCCATCACCGCGCGGGCGACGATCACGCCCGACGTGGAGTCGACCAGCGAGCCCGCGATCGAGCCGGCGGCGAAGATCACCAGGCCCGTGATCAGCGCGCCGCGTCGGCTGTACTTGTCGCCGATCGCGCCGAGGATCAGCATCAGCGCGGCGTACGGGACGGTGTAGGCGTCGATCACCCATTGCAGGTCGCGACTGGACAGGCCCAGGTCGCGGGTCATGTCGGGGGCCGCGACGATCAGCGACGTGTTGGCCATCACGATGATCAGCAGGCTCAAGCAGAGCACGCCCAGAGCCCACCAGCGGCGTGAGTACGGCCGGTCCATCCGGTCGACCGGCGTGGTGGCGAGTACGGACATCGGTACGCCCTTCGAGACAGGCGGCCGGCGCAGCCGCGCGCTATTTGCACAACGCTGTGCAACTTAGTTTATTGCACACGACTGTGCAAACATGGAGAGCGAAGTGTGCTCAAAAGGGATGATTCGCGAGGTGTCGGTGTCATCGGCGGAGTCGGTGCGGCATCGGTGCGGTATTTGTGCGGTATCTCTGACAGGCTCCAGGTCACCCCAGGAAGGAACGCGCGATGCAGACGAAGCAGGGTGCCCCCGGCGCCGCGTCCGGCGACGCCGACGGTGGGACCGCCGCGATCGCGCCGGGCGTCGCGCCCGTGCGCCGGCGCAACGCGCAGTCCAACCGTGAGCGCATCCTCGCCGTCGCCCGGACCGAGCTGATCCGCGACGCGGACGCCTCGATGGACGACATCGCGCGTGCGGCCGGCGTCGTGCGGCGCACGGTGTACGGGCACTTCCCCAGCCGCGAGGCGCTGGTCGCGGGGCTGGCCGAGGAGGCGAGCGGCGAGATGCTCGCCGCCGTACAGAGCGCCTGCCGGGAGGGGGACACGGCCGAGGAGGCGGTGGCCCGGTTCGACCTGGCCGCGTGGCGCACCGGCGACCGCTATCGCCTGCTGATCAGCTTCGCCCAGCGCAACCTGGGCGACGGCGGAATCCCCGCGATGTTGGCGCCCGTTCGGGACCACTCGACCATGCTGATCGCCGCGGGGCAGCGCGCGGGGGTCTTCGCCGACCACCTGCCGGCGCCGGTGCTCGCGATCGCGCTGGAGGGCATGTGCGTGGCGCTGCTCCAGGCGATCAACGTCGGCGTCGAGGTGACCGCGGCCGACCAGGCGGTGGCGGCGCTGGTCGCGCTGGGCGTGCCCGCCGACCGGGCCGCCGAGGTCGTCGAGCGGGTCCTCGCGACGCCCTGAATGGGCGGGGCGTTCTCGACCAGGTTGTCGTCCCAGCAGATCAGATCCGGGTCGGGCGACGTGCGTACGTGACAACTTCCTCGGCGTCGTTCGGGACGTCACCCGGCGCCGGTAGTGCCGAATCAGGCAACGCCAAGTGCCGGAGTACGGACGGGGGATGGTCGTCGTCGGCGGGTGGGTTCCGCTCCAGGCGGCCGAGCGCGCGCCGAGCACGGTGATCACCGCGGCGACGTGCACGTCCTTGCGGGTGTCGACGCCGAGGAGGACCCCTCGGATCGCTGTGCCGCCCCGGGCTATCCGGATACCTCGCCGGGCGTCGGGGTGACGCCGAGCTGCTGAAGGAAGCCGAGGAGATCCTTGTCCGACCACTTCTCGGCGAGCCTGCCGTTCTCGCGGGCTCGGGACGCGGGCTGGGGCTCGATCGGCGAGGTGGGGCTCAACTGCGCAGGTAGGAGGCGCCGTTGAGGTCGAGGATCGTGCCGGAGGCCCACAGGGCGTCCGGCGAGGCGGCCCACAGGACGGCCGCGGCGATCTCGGCGGGGGCGGCGACGCGGCCGAACGGGCTCTGGGCTCGGATCGCGTCGCCCTCGGGGCCGGTCAGGCGGTGGGAGACGCGGTCGGTGTCGATGAACCCGGGGGCCACCGAGGCGACCGCGATGCCGTGGGGTGCGAGGGCCACGGCCAGGGATTGGCCCAGGGCGTGGACGGCGGCCTTGGTCGCGCCGTACGCCGGGTGGTCCGGCTCGCCGCGGAACGCGCCGCGCGAACCGATGTTGACGATCCGTCCGCCGGCGCCCCCGGCGATCATCCGGGTCGCGGCGAGGTGGCTGAGGTTGGCGGTACCGAGCAGGTTGACCGCGGTGTGGTCGCGCCACGCCGTCACCCACGTGGCGTAGTCGGTGTCGGCGGGCGGGTGCGGGGTGTTGACGGCGGCGTTGTTGACCAGGACGTCGATGCCGCCCAGGTCCTCGGCGACCCGATCGACCAGCCGCTCGGCCGCCGCGGGGTCGGCGATGTCCGCGCCGACCAGGATGTGCCCGTCCCCGGCCAAGGCCGCGAGCGTCGCCTCGGCCTCGTCCCGCCGCGACCCGTAGTGCACGGCCACCCGATCGCCGTTGGCGGCGAACGCCTGGGCCAACGCCCGCCCGAGGCCACGCGACGCCCCGCTGACGAGCACACGTCGACCGGTGACGGGGAAGACCGGGAAGGCGGGCGCGGACTTGCTCATGGCATCCTTTTCGGCGGGACCGGGTGGTCCGCAGGAGTCTAGGCCGTGTCTTCAATCCCCTGCCGAGCACCACGACGGCCGGCACGAAGGGCGTCCATGGTCGGTGTGTGAAGACCTGGCTTGGACGCCCTTCCGACCGCCCTCTCCGTTCATCCGGACGACGACCGGCCCGTCGCCGGCACCGCATCGAGTGGATAACCCCGTGCTCTCGGCCGCACGTCGACGCATACTCGGAGGTCCATCCACCACCGACCCAGAGGTGCTCCGTGTCCGTGCCGGCACCGCCCGACGCGCCCGACAGCCGGCCCGACGGCATACGCCGTACCCCGCTGTCCGCGCTTTTCGACCCCGCCGAACTCGCCGCCGAGGTCGCGGCCGGACGCGTACGGCGCAGGCGCGAACGGTGGTGGCTTCCCAGGTCGATCTACGACTACCGGACCAAGTGCCTGACGGAGGACCACTGGACACCGGTCACCACACGCACGCGCGGCCTCGTCGTCGACGACACCACCGGGGACGTCCTCGCCGCCGGGTTCCCGAAGTTCTTCGACCACGACCGGCACCGGGCCGGCTCACCGTTCGCGCCGGCACTGCCCCGGCACGAGCCCTTCGAGGTGTACGACAAGCTCGACGGCTACCTGATCAACGTCTACCACCACGCCGGCGCCTGGCGGGTCACCGGCCGCGGCTCGTTCAAAGGCGAGCAGGCCGACTGCGCCGGCGGGTGGCTCGCACGGCGCGACACCGCGGCACTGCGCCCCGGCACGACCTACCTGGCCGAACTGGTCGGCGGAGAGCACCGGATCGTGGTCGACCACGGAGCGCGATCCGAACTCGTCCTGCTCGGCGCGTACGGCCCCGACCTCGTCGAAGTGCCGCTCGCCGAGTGCGCGGACGCGTGGCGCGCCATGGGCGGCTCGGTCGTCCCGGTCCGTCCCGCCGATCAGGCGCCGCCGCTCGCCGAACTGATCCGGCTCGCCCGAAACGACCTCGACCTGGACGGGAATCCGGTCTCCGGCACCGAACGGGAGGGCTGGGTGGTGCGTTTCGCCTCCGGCTTGCGCGTGAAGGTCAAGCTCGCCGACCACCTGCGGGTACGCGCCCTGCTCGGGCGGGCCGACAATTTCGGCGTCTGGCAGGTGCTCGCCGCCGGGCGGGATCCGGCGCTGGTGTTCGAGCGGATACCCGAGGAGTACCGCGCCCACGTCCTCCGGCTCGTGGCGGCGAAGCGGCGCGGGCACGCCTGGTGGACCGCGCGGGCGGAGGCGGTGTTCGCGGAGGTGCTGGCGGTGGCCGGACCGACGCCCGACCGCGCGGACTTCGCGCGGTGTGCCGCCGCGCACCCGGAGTTCGACCGGTTCAAGGCCATGCTCTTCCTGCTGTTCGACGGCCGATCGATCGACGCGTGGGCGTGGCGGGAGACGCGCCCCCTGTTTCGTTGATGGGCATTGGGTCGGTGGTCGTAGGCGGTCAGGGATCGTTTGATGGTTGCGCCGGTTTGCCGGTTGTGCCGGATGGCGGCGTTGAGGGCGAGGACGCGTTGGCTGACGCGGGCTCAGAGCCCGTCGGTGGTGCGGGCGTTGTGGCGTTCGACGCGGAGTTGGTGTCGGGGCGCGCTGGTGGGGGTGAACGCGGGTGCCTCGTCGGCCGGTTGCGTCGGCGGCGGTGGGGTCAGTCCTTGCCGGGGAGGGCGGCGCGGGCCGCGGCGGTCCAGTGCGGTGCGTGCGCCTTCCGGGCGACGGCGAGCGCGTGCCGGTGGTGCGCCCGCGCCTCTCCGGGCCGACCCAGCGCGGCGCAGAGGTCGCCCAGATAGCGGGCGACCGGGCCGAGTGTGAGGATCCCGCTGCCCGCGCCCGCCAGTTCGCCGGCGGCGGGCAGCAGTGCGGCGTGCGCCCGCTCCATCAGGGGCCGGTCGCCGACCGCGATGGCGGCGACCGCCGCCAGGCAGGTGCGGGCCTCGTGGAGCAGGTCGCCGGGCGCGTCGGGGATGTGTCGGGCCGCCGCCCGCGCCTCGTCGTGACGCCCGGCCGCGAGCAGCTCCAGGGGGCGGGCCCAGGGCTCGTACGGGCCGAAGTCGGTGCCGGGGACCGGCTCGGCGGGCCGGCCGTCCTGGACGCGCAGGCACAGCAGGGCCAGGGGGAGCAGGCCCTCCTCGAGGCCGCGCATGCCGGTTCCGGGCAGGCGGGCGGCCAGGGCGCGGTACGCGGTCTCCGCCTGCTCGGGTCGGTCGGCGGCGGTCAGGCGCAGCGCCGCGTACCCGTCGGTGAAGACGTCGACCAGCGGTAGCTCGTAGCGCTCGGCGAGGCGGAGCGCGGCGCTCGCGTGCTCGTCGGCCGCGTCGAAGTCGGCGAGCGCGGCGCGGGCCTGGAGCAGGATCAGCCGGCCGAGCACCTCGAAGGCCAACAGCCCGTGCCGTTCGGCGAGTTCCAGCAGCTCCGTGCCGATCCCGGCCCGCCGCCGGGCGAGTCCGGCGTGCTCGAAGGCGTGCAGGAAACGGCCGTTGAGGGCGAACGCGAGCAGGGCCGGGTCGTCGAGTCGGCGGGCGATGGCGGTCGCCTCGCGCGCGCTCTTGCGGCCCAGTTCGCCGGCGCCGCCGCGGAGTTCCACGGCGAGGGTGCCCAGCAGTCGGGCCCGCGTTTCGGCCGCGCCGCGCGGCAGCGCGGCCAGGGTGCGCTCGGTCACCTCGACGACCTGGCGGGCCAGCGCCTCGTCGTCGTTGCGGGTCCAGATCGCGGGGACGTCGAACGCGCCGATCACCTTGGCGGTGAGCGCCTGGTCATCCAGCTCCGCGGCGGCCGTGATGGCCTGCGCCCGGTATCGCCGGGCGCTCGCCAGATCGCCGGAGACCGCGAGCGCGCGCACCATGCCCATGACCGACGCGAGCCGGGTCCGCGCGTCGCCGGCACCGGAATGGTCCTGGGCCTCGACGGCCGCCCGCCACAGCCGCGCCGCCTCGTGCGGGGCGAACCGCCGCTCGGCCTGTTCCGCGGCGGCCTGGGCATAGTGGACGGCCCGCGCGGCGGTCGCCGGGCTCTCGGCGCGCAGGAAGTGGTGGGCGAGCGCGTCGAGGCGGTCGGGCCGCAGCTGTTCGAGGGCCTCGGCGACGGCGGCGTGTCGGCGCGCGCGGCGCGGACGGGGCAGGTCGTCGTACAGGGTGTCGCGCACCAGGGCGTGCGCGAACCGCACCCGCTCCGGCCCCGCGTCAAGCAGGAATCCGCTGCGCGACGCGGACTCGACCGCGTCGAGCGTGCGTTCCTCGTGGCCGGTGACGGCGACCAGGAGGTCCACGTCCACGTCGAGGCCCAGCACCGCCGCGAGGTGCAGGACGTCGCGGGTCGGCTTCGGCAGCGTGGTCAGGCGGTGGCGGATGACGTCGCGGACTCCGGCCGGGATGCCCGACAGCGCGCTGTCGGCTTCGGTGTCGGTGTCGGTGGCGCTGCCGGTGCCGGTGCCGGTGGCGCTGCCGCTGCCGCTGCCGCGGCCGGTGCCGAGCAGCCGGGCCAGCTCCCGGACGAAGAACGGGTTGCCCGCCGTGCGCCGGTGGATCGCGCGGGCGGTCGGGCCGTCCACGTCGCGCCCGGCGGTGGCGCGTACGAGTTCGCGCACCTGCGCCTCGGGCAGCCCCTCCAGATGGACCCGGGCCGGTTCGGCGCGGGCCCAGCGGCCCAGGGCGGGGGCGAGCGCGGGGGAGATCTCGGTGGTCCGGTAGGTGCCCAGGATCAGCACCGGCCCCGCGGTGGGGCGGCCGGCGAGCGCGGTCAGCAGGTCCAGGGTCTGCTCGCCGGCCCAGTGCAGGTCGTCCAGTACCAGCAGGACCGGGCCGGCCGCGGCCACCGTGGACAGATAGGGGCCGAACGCCTGATGCATGCGGAACCGGGCGGCGGCCGGCTCGGCGGGCGGTCGGGCCGCGTCGAGGTCGGTGAACGCCGGGTCGGGCGGGTGTCCCGCCGCCGTGAGCGCGGCGACGATCTCGGTCCACGGCCAGGCGGCGGGCGCGCCGGCGTACTCCGGGCTGCGGCCCCACGCCGTCGTCCAGCCCCGGTCCGCCAGCCGTCGGGTCAGCGCCTCGGCCAGCGCGCTCTTGCCCGCGCCGGCGTCACCGGAGATCAGCGCGAGCCCGAGCCGGTGCTGTGACACGGCCGACGCGGCGGCCGATTCGAGCCGGGCGAGCTCGTCCGTGCGGCCGATGAACAACGGGCCGGGGCGCGGGCCGCGGGCGCGGTCGGCGGGTGGGCGGCGGCTGCTGCGGTGGGGGCCTCGGCCGGGCGCAGGGCCAGGTGCGGCGCCTGATTGAGGATGTCGGCCTCCAGACGGCGCAGATCGGGCCCCGCGTCCAAGCCCAGCTCGGCGGCGAGGGCTTGGCGGGCTCGGCGCAGCACGGCCAGCGCGTCCGTCTGCCGGCCCGTTCGGTACAGGGCCAGGCTCAGCAGCCCCCACGCGTCCTCGCGCCACGGGTGCACGCCGACGTGGGCCTCCAGGTCCGGCACCGTCTCCGCGGCGTGGCCCAGCGCCAGTGCGGCCCGGGCGTGCCGTTCCACGGCGAGCAGCCGCAACTCGTCCAGGCGGGCGATCTCGCCGCGGGCCCACGGCTGATCGGCGAACTCCGCGTACGCGGGGCCCCGCCACAGGTCCAGCGCCTCCGCCGCCCGGGACCGCGCCGCCGCCGGATCGCCGGCGTCGAGCAGCCTGCCGGCTTCGCGTACCGCCTCCTCGAAGCGCCAGGCGTCCACCGCGTGCGCGGGCAGCCGCAGCGCGTATCCGGGGCCGGCCGTCACCAGCACCTCGGCGGGGGAGCGCGGCGCCCGGTCGGGCTCGACGGCCCGACGCAGCGACGACACGAAGGTGCGGACGGTGGCGACGGCGCTCGCCGGCGGGTCGTCCCACAGGTCGTCGACGAGCCGCCGGACCGGAACGACCCGGCCCCGGGCGATCAGCAGCAGGGCCAGGACGGCGCGATGCCGGGGGCCCTTGAGATCCACCGGCCCGTCCGGGTGTTCGGCCACCACCGGGCCGAGCACGGCGAACTGCACCGACGACGTCACAGCACACCTCCTCGGGGTCGTCCCAACCTATCCCGAGAGGCGGTGACCGCCCTGCTCAGAGGGGGTGCGGCGCGGTGGGCGGCGGCACTCATCGGCTGCTGATCGATTGCTCATCCGGGCCCGGCAGGCTCGTGCCGCAATCGACTCGTACGAAGGACACACACTCATGACTGCCAAGATCCCCGGCTTCGACTACCGGCGCGTCACGGTCGCCGTCGGCGTGGCGCTGAACGCCGCCGTGGGCGGTTCGGGCAGCCCGGTCGTGCTGCTGCACGGCTTTCCGCAGACCCACCTGATGTGGCGGCACGTCGCCGCGGACTTGGCGGCGGACCACACCGTGATCTGTCCCGACCTGCGCGGCTACGGCGACAGCGACAAGCCGGTCGACCACGACGGGCGGACCTACGCCAAGCGCGCGATGGCGGCCGACGTCGTCGAACTCGCCCGGGCCCTCGGCCACGAGCGCTTTGCGCTGGCCGGGCACGACCGCGGCGCCCTGGTCGCGATCCGGGCCGGGCTCGACCACCCCGACGCGGTGACCCGGCTCGCGTTGCTCGACGTGCTGCCGACGCTGGACACGTGGGACGTGTTGCGCGGCACCTCGGCCGCCGTGGCGTTCCACCTCTACCTGATGGCGCAACCGGTCGGGCTGCCCGAGCAACTGATCGCCGGCGCCCCGGACGCCTTCTTCGGGTACTTCCTGGACATGTGGACCAACGACCCCGCGGCGATCCCCGACGATGTCCGCGCCGCGTATCTCCGTGCGTCCCGGGAGGCGATCCCCTCGATCGTGGCCGACTACAGGGCGTCGGCCACGATCGACGTGGAACACGACACGGCGGACCGGCAGTCCGGCAACCGGCTGCGGATGCCGGTGGCCGTCCTCCAACAGGACTGGGGCAGCGCCCTCGGCTTCGATGCCGCCGCCAGATGGCGAGCCTGGGCTCCCGACCTACGCCACACCACGGTCTCCTGCGGCCACTTCATGGCCGAGGAGTCCCCCGCTCAAGTAACCGAGGCCCTGCGCGACCTGTTCGCCGAGTGAACCGCGCGTGCCCGGCGCTCGGTGCCTACCGGTCACGGCCACGGCCACGGCCACGGGCACAGGTGCAGGTGCAAGTGCGGGCGAACCTCTCGGCGAGGGCCGGACCCGCTGGTCCGATCGGCCGCGACCCCGGCGCCGCCCGCGCCGGCCCCCGCACGCGCCACCGACCCGAAGGAGCCGACCCGGTCCGGTCCTCGGCGCCGATCCGAGCGCCGATGGTCGTCGTCGCGCCGTTCCGTCGGTCAAACTCCGTCGCCGGTCGGTGCGGCGATTTCCTTCGTCATGAATACGCGGCTGGTGCCCGGCGGATCGCAGGGGACCTCTCCCAGGTCTTTCCACCCTTGTTTCCGGTAGAAGCCAGGGGCCTGGAAGGTGATCGTGTAGAGCACGGCCGCACGGCAGCCGCGGGCGCGAGCCTCTTGCTCGGCCTGTCGAAGGATTTCGCCGCCCAGCCCGCTGCCGCGCAGTTCGGGCGGCAGGAAGAAGAGGTCGACGAAGAACAGCCCGAGCGAGGTGCGCCCGGTGAGTCCGCCGATCACCTGGTGCGTCCGGGGATCACGGACGAGGACCGCGAGCGGTTGCCGGTCGTCGATTCCCGTGTTCCGGATGTTGAACCGGTCCAGGGCGTCGGAGATCAGGGCGATGTCCGCGGGCTTCGGGGCATCGGTGACAACGAGGTCCGCCCGGGGTTCGGGACGCGGCGGCGCGCCGACGGTCGGGTCGGATTCGGGCATGGTTCCTCCGATGCGGTAGCGGGGGCGGCGCGGCATCCCCGTGCAGGTACGGGCGTGTTCCGCGCGCTCGGCGACGTTAAGGCGTGGACACTTCGACGGACGCCGAACCGAGATCGGTGACAATCGGGGGATGGACGCTCAGCGCGCAGGTCGTGACGTGGGGGTGGACCTGGCGGGCGTGGCGCGGCTGATGGCCGATGGGACCCGGGCCGCCTTCTGTCTGGCACTGCTGGACGGCCGGGCGTGGACGGCGACCGAGCTCGCACGTCATGCCGGTGTCGCGCCCTCGACCGCGACCACGCACCTGAATCTGCTCGTGCGCGGCGGGCTCCTGGTCGAGGAGCGGCACGGACGTCACCGGTACCTGCGGGTGGCCGACATCAGGGTGGTGGAGCTGATGGAGAGCCTCGCCGCGCTGGCCCCGTACAAGGCCGCGTCACCGCGTTCGTTGTCCGCCTCGGGCCGTCAGCAGGCACTCGCCCGCGCGCGTCTGTGTTACGACCACCTGGCCGGAGCGGTCTCGCTGGCGATCACCGACGCGATGGTCGAGCGCGGGCTGCTGCGCTGGGGGCCCGAGCCGGAGCTGACCGGCGATGGCGCGGCCTGGCTGGCCGGGGTCGGCATCACCCTGCCGAGCGGCTCGCGCCGGCCGCTGGTGCGTGCGTGCCTGGACTGGACCGAGCGCCGCCCCCACCTGGCCGGCGCCGTGGGTGCCGCCCTGTGCGGTCACGCACTCACCGTCGGCTGGATCACGCGCATCGGCACGACACGCGCGCTCGCCGTGACCGACACCGGTCGGCATGCACTACACGACCACCTCGGCCTGCCGCCGGCCGGTCTCTGATCACCTGCCCGGTCTCTGATCACCCGGCAGATCTCTGATCACCCGGCCGGTCTCTGATCACCCGGCCGATCTCCGATCACAAGGAACGGCGCCGACGGAACGACCGCACGACCGGTGCGCGCCCCGCGCCGCCGTCAGTGGCTGCCCGCGAGTTCGCCGCTGAGGGTGTCGTGGATCCGCGCGGAGTGCTTGTTGAGGCCGACGATCTCGACGCTCTTGTCGTAGCGCGCGTACTTGGTGGTGATCGCGTCCAGGGTGGCCACGGTGGAGGCGTCCCAGATGTGCGCACGGGAGAGGTCGATGATCACGTGGGCCGGGTCGTTCGCGTAGTCGAAGCGGTGAACCAGGTCGTTGCTGGACGCGAAGAACATCTCGCCCGTGACCAGGTAGGTCACGCTCGCGTCGTCGGCGGCGCGGGTCGAGCTGACGTCGGTCAGGTGGGCGACCCGGCGGGCGAAGATCACCATCGCCTGACGCCCGCCGGGACGGCGTGACGGCATGACGGCATGAAACGGGACCCTGGGGAGGCCGGCCTTCCCAGGGTCCCGTGCGAGTGCGGGACGCGCGTTATGCGGGTTCCACCCTGGACAGCAGTGCGCCCGTGTCGGTGCCGGAGGGCAGGGTTCCGAACGCGTGGCCGCCCTCGCGCGCCAACCGGGTCGCGCAGAACGCGTCGGCCGCCGGGCTCGCGTAGCGCACCAGGAGCGAGCCCTGGAGCACCACCGCCATCGACTCGACGATCCGCCGGGCCCGGAACTCCGCGTCGCTCGGATCGGCCAGGTCCTTGCGCAGCTCCGCGACCGCCGCGTCCAGGCGCGGGTCCGCTCCGGCGGCGCCGTCGACCTCGGCGAAGTACGCGTCCACGCAGGCCGGTTCGCGGGCCATGGCGCGCAGCGCGTCGAGCGCGGCGACGTTGCCCGAGCCCTCCCAGATCGACACCAGCGGCGCCTCGCGGTAGAGCCGGGGCATCCCCGACTCCTCGACGTAGCCGTTGCCGCCCAGGCATTCGAGTGCCTCGGCCGCGTGCATGGGTCCGCGCTTGCACACCCAATACTTCGACACCGCGACCGCGATCCGTCGGAACGCCCCCTCGTCCGCGTCCCCGCTCAGCGCCCGATCGGCCGCGCCCGCCAGCCGCATGGCGACGGTGGTCGCGGCCTCCGACTCGACCACCAGGTCGGCCAGCACGTTGCGCATCAGCGGCTGGTCGATCAGCGCGGCGCCGAACGCCCGCCGGTGCCGTGCATGGTGGGCCGCCCGGACTGCGCCGACCCGCATTCCGCAGGCCGCGCCGATCACGCAGTCGAGCCGGGTCGCGTTGACCATGGTGACGATCGTGCGCACCCCATGGCCCTCGGCGCCGACCAGGCGGGCGTACGCGCCCTCGTACTCGATCTCCGCCGACGCGTTGGACCGGTTGCCGAGCTTGTCCTTGAGCCGCATCAGGTGGAACGCGTTGCGGGTGCCGTCGGGGAGCACCCTCGGGACCAGGAAGCAGGACAGTCCGCCGGGAGCCTGGGCCAGGGTCAGGAACAGATCGGACATCGGCGCGGACGTGAACCACTTGTGGCCGGTCAGCCGGTACGACCCGTCCGCCGACCGCACCGCGCGCGTGGTGTTGGTGCGGACGTCGGAGCCGCCCTGCTTCTCGGTCATCGACATGCCCGCCAGCAGGCCGCGCTTGCCGGTCGGCTCGCGCAGTCCGTAGTCGTACTCGCGCGACGCGAGCAACGGCTCGTACACCTCGGCCAGTTCCGGCTCGACCCGGAGCGCCGGCACCGACGCGTACGTCATCGAGATCGGGCACATGTGGCCCGCCTCGACCTGGCTCCACGCGTACAGCCTCGCCGCCCGCGCGACGTGCGCGCCCGCCCGGTCCTCGCGCCACGGGCTCGCGTGCAGGCCGTGGGCGACCGCGACCGCCATCAGTTCGTGCCAGGCCGGATGGAATTCGACCTCGTCGATCCGGTGGCCGTAGCGATCGTGGCTGCGCAGGACCGGCTCGTGCTCGTTGGCGAGCCTGCCCCACTCCTGGGCCTGCTCGCTGCCCGCGAGCAGCCCGAGGTCGCGGACCTCGGGCTCGGCCCACCCCGCCCCCTCGCGGTGCAGCGCCTCGATCAGCGCGGGATCGGCGGCGGTGTCGCGGGCGGTCGGGGTCGGGACCTGGTTGGTGACCTCGTGCGTCGACATGTCCAGCAGTCAAGCAGCGCTACGCGTCGGTAACAAGAGCGGACGGGCCTGGTCGGCACGTGTCGCACCGAGTCGGCTCGGCGGGGCAGGGCGAGTCGAGCCGGCGATTTGCTGGATTCTGTCAAGTTAATCTGGCATGGTGCGCGCATGCCTCACGACACCCCCGTCGCCTTCGTCACCGGCGCCAGTCGCGGTATCGGCCGCTGCGGAGCCCTCGCCCTCGCCCGCGCCGGCTACGACGTGGTCCTGACCGCCCGCACGGTGCGCGAAGGCGAGGGGCGCGGTGGCCCCACCTCCTCCACCGCGGAGCCGACGCAGTTCACGATCCCCGGCAGCCTGGAGACCACCGCGCGCGAGATCGAGGCCCTGGGCCGGCGCGCGCTGCCGATCCGGATGGACCTGATGGACCGGCAATCGGTCACCGACGCGTGCGAGACCGGCCTGGCCGCCTGGGGTCGGGTCGACCTGCTCTTCAACAACGCCATCCACCAGGGCCCCGGCGCGATGGACCGTTTCCTCGACCTGCCGATCGAGGCCGCGCACAACCTCCTCATCGGCAACTACCTGCACCAACTCGTGTTGATCCAGCACCTGTTGCCGCACCTGCTCGAACACCCGCGCAGCCACGTCGTCAACATGACCTCCGGCTCGGCCCGACTCAACCCGCCCGGGCCGGCCGGCGCCGGCGGTTGGGGCGTCGCCTACGCCGCGTCCAAGGCCGCCTTCGGCCGGGTCGCGGGCGTCCTGCACGCCGAGTACCGCGACCGCGGACTGCGCGCGTTCAACGTCGACCCAGGCTTCGTCCTCACCGAGTCGCAGAAGGCCCGCGGTTCCAGCGGCCACCTCCAAGCCAACTTCACCGCCGCCGGCCCGGACATCCCCGGCGACATCGTCGGTTGGCTCGCCACCGCCGACGAAGCCGACGCCCACGCAGGCGAAACGGTCTTCGCCCAACGCATCTGGAAGCAACTACACGCGGCCGACCCGGCAGTCGGGCCGGCGAACGGCTGAGGAGACGCTCAATCCGAGCGGGCACTCAATCCGAGCGGACACTCAATTCGAGCGGGGCCTGAGCAGGTCCTCGACGAGGGTGTCCACCAGGCCGCGGGGGATGCTCGAACCCGTCAGGGCGCAGTAGACGATCGGGCCGACAAGAGCGTCCATCGTGGCATCGGGGCCGAGTTCGGGCGAGACCTCGCCGGCGTCGATCGCGCGCGTGAGCATGTCGCGTTCTTGGTCACGGCGGGGGCCGAGATAGCGCTTGTGAAAGCTCGTTGCCGTGTTGGGGTTGTGCTGCGCCTCGGCGATGAGCGCGAGCAGGACCTTACCTGCGGGGTCGTGGGTGAGGAATCGCGCGAAGCCGCGTAGGTAGCCACGGATGCTCTCTGCCGTGGGCTGCTCCGTCGGGATGGGAAGGCGTTTGTCGCTGTCTTCGATGAGCGTGTCGAGGAGGATCTCGACCTTCGAGGGCCACCAGCGGTAGATCGTCTGCTTGGCGACGCCGGCACGACGCGCGATCGCCTCGACGGTCAGGGCGCCGAAGCCGTGCTCGACGAGCAGATCGTCCGCGGCATGGAGCACGGCCAGACGTGCCTCCTCGTCGCGCCGGCTGCCGGAGTGCGGCCTGCGGGGCTGAGAGCTCGTGGCGGGCATGCGAAACACAATACCCGTCGGCAGCCTCGTGATTTAGTCTAGACGCAACGCCTCGTCTAGACTAAATCTCACCGCTGCGAAGGAGTGAATGTGTCTGCCACGTCCAACCGTCAAGCTCTCGTCATCGGCGCCTCTCGAGGGTTGGGGCTCGTCCTCGCCAACGAACTCGCCCGACGCGGCTGGTGCGTCATCGCCACGACCCGCCGGGGCGGCGGCGAACTGCAAGCGAATGCCGATGCCTGGAACGGACGGCTGAAGGTCGAATCGTTGGAGATGACAAGCCCCGAACAGATAGCCGCTCTGCGCGAGCGCCTGGAAGGTTGTCGACTCGATCTGCTCTTCGTCAACGCCGCAATCGACCGAGGCAACCTGCCGATCGACGAGGTCCCGACCGACATGTTCACCGAGGTGATGATCACCAACGCGTTGAGCCCGCTGCGCGCCCTCGAGGCCCTCCGCACACTCGTCGCGCCCGGCGGAACCGTCGCGGTCATGTCCTCCGACCAGGGCAGCATCTCGCGAAACACCGAGGACGGCTACGAGCTCTACAAGGCCAGCAAGGCCGCGCTCAACCAACTGATGCGCAGTTACGCCACCCGCCACGCCGGCGACGGACAGACCAAGCTGCTCATCGACCCCGGCCACAATCAGACCCAACTCGGCGGACCCGACGCGCCATTCACCCCCCAGGAGAGCATCCCGGCCGTCGTCGACGTCCTCGAAGCGCAGTCCGGCGCCCCCGGCCTGCAGTTCCTGGATCGCCACGGCGAGACGGTCCCGTGGTAGCGCCCAGGCCCCACTGGTGAACTCGCGTAATCAGGCGAGGTCGCGGTCGTCCTGGACGCCCTCTGGTTCGTCAACGGCTCCCCAACGCCGTCCTCCTGCACGCTCACCTGTCCGACGCGCCCTGACCCACCGCCGGATGTGATCCGGGCCACACCGTGTCACAAGTTCCCTCCGCCCGGCGCCTTGTGTGCGAAACCCCGAGCGAATGGAGCAGAGACCATGACGAAGCACAACAGCGGCCGGACCGAAGTCATCGTGATCGGCGGCGGATACGCCGGAGTCCTCGCGGCCAACCGCCTGACCAGCCGCGACGACGTGGCCGTGACCCTCGTCAACCCGCGCCCGACCTTCGTCGAGCGCCTGCGTCTGCACCAGCTGGTGGCGGGGTCCGACGACGCGGTCGTCGACTACAAGGACGTCCTGAGCGAACGCGTCGAGCTCGTGGTCGACACCGCGACCGGGATCGACCGGGAGGCGCGCACCGTCTCGCTGGCCGACGGCGGCACCGTCGGGTACGACCACCTGATCTACGCGGTGGGCAGCCGCAGCGGCGCGCCGAAGGTGCTCGGCGCGGACAGGTTCGCCTACCCGATCGCGACCCTGGAGGAAGCTGAGCGGCTGCGCCAGGCCGTGGCCGCCGCGCCCGCCACCGCGGCGCTGACGGTCGTCGGCGGTGGCGCCACCGGCATCGAGACCGCGGCCGAGCTCGCCGAGGCGGGCCGTACCGTCACCCTCGTCTGCGGAGGACAGCTGGGCCCCTACCTCCACCCGAACGGCCGCCGCTTCGTCGCCAAACGGCTGGCGGCCCTCGGCGTGACCGTCCTCGAAGGCCCCGACACCAAGGCGGCGTCCGTGACGGCCGACGCCGTGCGCCTCGCCGACGGCCGCGAGGTGCGCGGCCACCTGACCATCTGGGCCGCCGGCTTCGGCGTTCCCGACCTGGCCGCCCGCAGCGGCCTCAGCACCGACGAGACGGGCCGCCTCCTCACCGACGAGACCCTGACCAGCATCGACGACGACCGCATCGTCGCCGCCGGGGACGCGGCCGCGCCCTCGGGCCTCGCTTACCGGATGGGATGCCAGTCCGCCGTCCAGCTCGGCCCGCACGCCGCCGACGCCGTGCTCCGCCGGATCGAGGGCGGGCGGCCCGAAGCCATCAGCATCGCCTTCGCAGGGCTGTGCGTCAGCCTCGGCCGCGGCGCCGGCATCTTCCAGTTCGCGCGCAAGGACGACACCGCCATCCGGTTCCACGTCGGCGGCCGCCCGGGCGCACGCCTGAAGGAGTTCGTCGTCTCCCACACCGTCAAGCAACTCGCCGACGAGGCGCACAAGCCCGGCGCACGCGTCCTGAAGGCCAAGGACGACGCCCGGCAGCAGCGCGTACAGGCCGCGGGCGCGAGCCGGCCCGCGCACGTGTCGTAGCCCCATCGAGCGGGCGGCCCAGGCGCGCCGCCCGCTCGCCCATGCCCGAACCCCCTGGGGCGGACCGCCATGAAAGGAATGGAAGGATTCGAGGATGCGAGACCACGCCGCGGACCCGGCGACCGATGCCTTCGTCGCCCACCGCAACCTGCTCTTCACCGTCGCCTACGAGATCCTCGGCTCGGCGGCCGACGCCGAGGACGTCCTGCAGGAGACCTGGCTGCGCTGGGCCGAGGTCGATCTGGCGCAGGTCCGCGACCAGCGCGCGTACCTCGTCCGCGTCACGACCCGGCGGGCGCTCGACCGGCTGCGGGCCCTGCGGCGCCGCAAGGAGACCTACGTCGGCCCGTGGCTGCCCGAGCCGCTGCTCACCTCGCCGGACGTCGCCGAGAACGTCGAGCTCGCCGAGAGCCTGTCCATGGCCGTGATGCTCGTCCTGGAGACCCTCTCGCCCACCGAGCGGGCCGTGTTCGTCCTGCGCGAGGTCTTCGACGTCGGCTACGACGAGATCGCGGAGGCGGTCGGCAAGACCCCCGCCGCGGTCCGCCAGATCGCCCACCGCTCCCGCAAGCACGTCGACGCCCGCCGCCCTCGCCAAGTGGTCTCCCCGCGCCAGGCCCAGGCCGCCCTCGCGTCGTTCCAGCACGCCGTGGAGACCGGCGACATGCAGGGCGTGCTCGACGTGCTCGCCCCCGACGTCGTCCTGATCAGCGACGGCGGCGGTGTCCGTAGCGCCGCGCTACGGCCCGTCATGGGCCTCGCGAAGGTGGTCCGCCTCCTCCTGGTCGGCCTCGGCGACAAGGAGGGCTCGCTCACCAGCGAGTCCACCACCGTCAACGGCGATCCGGCGCTCCTCCTGCGCGTCGACGGCGAGATCGACAGCGTCATGACGATCCGCGTCGAGGACGGCCTCGTCACCGGCATCTACTTCGTCCGCAACCCCGCCAAGCTCACCCACATCGCCGCCGCCACACCGCTCACCCTGAACTGACACCGGAACAGCCGCGGCCCCGCCCCGAGAAAGGAACGGGAGCCGCGGCCGGCGGTGGGAGGCCGTCGCCGAGGACACGTTGCACGGTCTGGGCAAGACCGTCCTCGACGGCATCGATCTGCGCATCCCGGGCCGGGTCCGTGTTCGCGCTGCTCGGGCCGAACGGCGCCGGCAAGACCACCGTCGTGGACATCCTGTCCACCCTCATCACCGCCGACTCCGGCGACCTGCACGTCGGCGGCCACGACCTGGCCGCCGACCCGCGGGCGGTGCGGGCCGCGATCGGCGTCACCGGGCAGTTCTCCGCCGTCGACGGCCTGATCACCGGCGAGGAGAACATGCTCCTCATGGCGGACCTGCACCTCGTTGTGCCGGGCGAGATTCCCGCGTTGTCGAGCCGGGGGCGGATAGCCTCCGGGGGACACTCCACCCCCTTGCGAACGGGACGGGACATGGCACACGACGAGGAACAGTTTCTGCGCCGGGCGATCAAGCTGGCCGGGGCCGCTCGCGCGGCCGGTGACCCGCCGTTCGGATCGCTGCTGGTCGGGCCGAACGGTGAGGTGCTGGCCGAGGAGCAGAACTCGTCGCTGACCGACGCCGACATCACCGCCCACCCCGAACTCAAGCTGGCTCGCTGGGCGGCCCGCGAACTCGACCGCGAGACCGCCGCCGGCACCACCATGTACACGAGTTGCCAGCCGTGCGGCATGTGCACGGGCGCGATCGAACGATCCGGCCTGGGCCGCGTCGTGTTCGCGCTCGCCACCGAACAGCTCAACGGCCTCAAGTCGCCGACCGCCCCCTCGGTGATCGCGACCGTCCCGCACGAGGGCCCGGCGCTGTACGACGAGGCGAGCGCGGTGGTGGCGGGCTACTACGTCTGATTCATCCGGGAGACGCCGGCCGGTAGGCCGGTGGGTCGGTTCGTGGCCACGGCCTCGAACCGACCTGCTTCCCCGGGACGGGCATGGCCGCCCGCTCGGTGACTATGCGGCGATCAAACCCACATTCGTCGCCGGCCGCAGGGCGTCCTGGCTGGCCGCGCTGCACGACGCCGCGGACGCCGAGGTCGTGCCGGTGGATCCGCTCGGCGCCTACCGCCATGTGGCCTGCGGGAACGTGGTCGATGTCGCCGGGCAAAAGGTCGCCTTCCTCGGGCTGATCTCTCGGGGGTCAGCCCCGCAGGGTGGCGATGGCCTTCTCGATACGCCGTCGGCGCGTCTCGGGCTTCTTCGCGCTCTCGATGGCGCGCACATGCTCGCGCTTGTGGCTGTGGGCGAGGTTGTCGTACGCGGCGCGGGCGACCGGGTCGTCGTCCAGAGCCTGGGCGAAGTCCGCAGGCTCGACGACGACGCGCGGCTCGGTGTCGAGCTGCAGCTCGACCTCGACCTCCTCGCCGATCGCGACATCGGCGGCCTGCCGGTTGGCGTTGCCGAGGCCGAGCAGGTGGCGGCCTCTCAGGATGGCGACCCGGCTTTTCCAGGAATGCCCGTTGACCGTGATGGTCACCGGCGGCCGCGCGCCCCCGCCGAGCGCTGCTACCACCTCGGGCGGAACTTCCAGGCCCCGCATGGGCTCGGGTGGCTCGACGAGGGTGCGAAACTTCATGATCTTTCTCCTCATTGTTCTGCCGGCTCACCGCGGATCCGGCCCGCCCGGCTCCGATAGCCGCTCCCACTTCCCACCCCGGGACCATCGCCGTGCCCGGGACGGCTGCGGCACGCGCCGCGCCTTCCCGGACGGCTGCGGGGCAAGAGATCGCGGCTACTCGGCGTAGGGCTGGTCGGTTCCCTGGGCGCTGTAGCCGAGGCTCCAGATGTAGCCGTCCGGGTCGGCGAAGGTGCCACCGTATCCGCCCCACGGCAGGGCACCGGCGGGCTTGAGGATCGTGGCGCCGGCCTTGCCGGCCTCCGCGATGATCTCGTCGACGCGTGCCTCGCTGCGGACGACGTAGGTCAGGACCAGCCCGCTGAAGCCGTTGCCTTCCGGGGCTGTGCCCACCTGGTCGGCCAGACCCTCGCGAGCGTAGAAGCCGACCGGCGAGGCGCCGTCCGAGTCGAAGAACACCGAGATGCCGTAGTCGTTCTTGATCTTCCAGCCGAGTCCCTCGGTGTAGAACTGCTTGGCCCGGTCCATGTCCCGGACACCGAGGAGGATGGAACTGACGTGCGCCTTCATGTCTTGCTCCTTGCACTGTGGATGTGTACGTGCCGGACATCCGGGCCAGGGCCCGGCTGTCACGTCGGCACGTGTTGGCCGGTCAATCGGTATGCCCGGATCGGATGGAGGAATGCGACCGAGGGTTGAACAGGACTGGCTGAGCGAACGGTTCGCCGAGCACCAGAGCCGCTTGCACGCGGTGGCCCACCGGATGCTCGGCTCACCCAGCGAGGCCGAGCACGCGGTGCAGGAGGCCTGGCTGCGGGTCGGCCCCGAAGCGGGAAATCGGGGTCGAGCGGGGTGGGAGTGGGGGCCGGGGGTCAGGACGGCGTGGGGGCGAGCGGCGCGGCAGCCTCCCAGGCGAACTCGTCCGGGTCGGTGAAGGCTTCGGCGGTGCTGCCGAGGACGATGCGGTGCGAGCCGGTGCCGTCGGCGGGGACGCCGAGGTCCTTGGCAAGGGCACGGCGCTTGTACAGCGCCAGCGTGATGCGGCTGGACCGACCGGGGGCGAACTCGGCGTACTTGCCGCCGAAGCTCTTGGCCACGGTCAGGCCCCGGCCGACGTAGAGCTGCTTGGTGGCCTTCACGCTCTCGACGCCGATCAGCAGGACGACCTGGTCGATCTCGCGGGTGGCGGGGCCGGTGTCCTTCTTCGCCGAGGTCGCGATCTTCCAGATCGTCCCGTCCGGGGCCTGGACGACGCCGCTGTAGCCCCACAGCGACTTCGCGGCGGGCTTGAGCACCGTGGCGCCGGCGTCCACGGCGGCGCCGACGAAGTGGTCGACGGTGGCCGGCCCGGACACCGTGAGCGCCAGGGTGAAGCCGCGGAATCCGGTGGAGTGCGCCTCGGACGCCCGCAGGCGTATGTAGGTGTCCACGCCGAAGGCGCTGTAGAAGCGGCGAGCGGCCTCGAGGTCGGCCACCTCGAGGGTGACGGACGCGAGGGACGTGTCGGCTGTGGTGGAAGCGGTGGTTGCCATGACCATCACGCTAGGGGCAGCGCGGCGGCCGGGGCTTCTCGATTCCTGACCGGTCTCGAGACCTGCTTCGCCACGCACGCCGGCATCCCCTCCACCTTGATCGCCGACCCCCCATCGCGGGCCGTAGCCGCAGCATCGGCATGGTCGGCCGCCGCATCCGCCGCCTGGCGCCGGAAGGCCCCGGACGGCATGCCGACCAGCTCGGTGAAGCGGGTGGTGAACGTTCCCAGCGACGCGCAGCCGACCGCGAAGCAGACCTCGGTGACGCTGAGGCCGCCCCGCCGGGCATCAGGCAACGTTTGCCCTGGTGTGGTGGGACGCGCCGTTCGGACAGCGCGTTGGCCGCGAAGCTGTCCGGTGGCAGAGCGCTTGTGGGTACGGGAGATCGATGACGATGAGCGATGGCCGCATGTCACTCGACTGCTTCCGTGGCATCCGGCGCTACGCGATTTCTGCGATCTTCAGGGGTGATTTTCTCGTACAGAGCCAGAATTTTCTCTTTGCCGTCCTTCATTTCGAACATGATGCCGTTGTCGCCGGGATATGGACGACGGTGATCGTAGCCACCGGGGGAGATGCTGCGGGGGATGGCTTCGGAAAACGCTGAACAGTACGCGATGTATCTGTCGGCCGTTGTCCTCGAGTCGCCGTTGACGCGCTGCCGAAAATGCGCGCAAGCGTCGCACAGAACGGGTGATCGACGACTCATGGGACTCATATCCGCGCTCCTTTGTCTTGGGCTTCCGCTTCGGCTTCGGCTTCCGCTTCCGCTTCGGGATCGGCTTCGGCTTCGGCGGGAACGGTGGGTTCCGTGCCGGGTACACGATCGCAACCGAGGCCGCCCCGGACAAGGGCCCGACAAGGGTTCGAAAGGCGGTCCGAGCGGCTCAGCCCGGATCGGTGCGGCCCGGCAACAGGACCACCCCGATGAAGCACGCGGGGGCCTCGCCCTCGTTGCGGTACGCGTGCGCCCGGTCGGCGGCGAAGCGCGCGCACGCGCCGGACGGGATGTCGACGCGTTCGCCGTCCACGTCGAGGGTCAGCGTGCCGTCCAGGACGGTGACCAGCTCGCGCACGCCGACGCCGTGGGCCGCGCTGACGTGTGCGTCGCCGGGGGCCAGCGTCCAGCGCCACAGCTCGGCGGACACCGGCGGGTCGCTGCCGATCAGCAGGTCGCCGTGGCCACCGCGGTCGCCCTGCCACAGTCGGGTGCCGGCACCGGGCGGTACGACCTCGACGGTCGGGGCGGGCGCGCCGTCGACGAGGCCGGTCAGCGGCAGGCCGAGGGCGTCGGCGATCCGGGCGAGGGTGAGCACGCCCGGGTTGCCGCGGCCCTGTTCGACGCCCACGAGCGCGCCCTTGCTGAGGCCGCTCCGGGTCGCGAGCGCTTCGAGGGACCACCCGTGCGCGGCGCGCGCCGCCCGGACGTTGGCCGCGATCGCGCGGCTGACGGCGGGTTGACCAGGATCTGCCAACGGGTCATTATTCTGGGCCATGCGGTCTACTCTAATGGACCGACGTCCTCGCGGAGGAGAACCCGAACGTGCTCACGTCCATCACCATCGACCCGGCGGTCCACGCCCTTCGGCCCGACGCGGTGGTCCTCGCGCTCGTCGCCACCGGGCTCCCCGGCGGCCCGACCGACGACCGCTCGCGCGCCGCGCTCGCCGCGGCGACGCTGTCGCTGCCCGCGATGCCGCCCGAGGAGCACCCCAACGTCGTCGCGTGGCGGGAGGCGTACCGGGCCTTCGGCGCCAAGCCCCAGCGCACCCGCTGCTCGGTCGAGGCACTGATGCGCCGCGGCGGCCTGCCCGAGGTCAACCTCCTCGTGGACCTGTACAACGCGGTGTCGGTTCGGCACGTGCTGCCCGTCGGCGGCGAGGACCTGGCCCGCTATCGCGGCGCGGCCCGGCTGATCCGGGCCGCGGGCACCGAGCCGTTCGAGGTGCTCGAAGCCGGCGAGCCCGCGATCGACCACCCGGCGCCGGGCGAGGTCGTCTGGTGCGACGACGAGGGTGTCACCTGCCGGCGCTGGAACTGGCGGCAGTGCGTGCGCACCCGGATCACCGAGCACACCACCGAGGCGCTGTTCCTGTTCGAGCGCCTGGAACCGATGACCCTGGACGCGCTGCACGAGGCCGGCGAGGACCTGACCAAGCTGCTGCGCGACCTGAGCCCGTCGGTGCGGATCGAGAGCCGGCTGGTCGGCGCCTGACGGCCGGCGTGGGTCAGCCCGCGAGCGGGAGCGGGCCGACGTACACCCACGCGCCGTCGTGCCGGACGAAGCGGCTGTGCTCGCGCAGCGCGTCCTCGTGGCCGCGTTCGAGGTAGTGCGCGGTGAACTCCACGGTGCCCTCGGTGTGGAACGGGCCGCCGGCGGTGCTCGCGTGCACCTCCAGGCGCAGCCACCGGGTACGCCCGTCGAGGTCGAGCCGGGCGGGCCTGGTGTCGGGATGCCACGTATGCAGCAGGTAGGCCTCGTCGCCCACGGCGAACGCGCTGTAGCGCGAGCGCATCAGCAGCTCGGCCGTGGGCGCGGGGGAGCCGGCGTGGCGCGCTCCGCAGCAGTCGCCGTAGGTGGTGGGCAGCCCGCACGGGCAGGGCGAGGCGGCGGTGACGGCGTCCGGTCGGGGCCGCGAGGTGCGTCGAGACATGCCTCGATTCTGGCCCACCGGGACGCCGCCACCGGTCGGGGCTACTTCTCCACGCGCGCGAGCGCGTCCACCGCGGCCGCGACCGACGCGGATTCGGCCGGCAGCAGGGGCAGTCGGACGGCGGGGCTGGGGATGCGGCCCTGTTCGTGCAGGACGCCCTTGATCACGGTCGGGTTGGGCTCGGCGAACAGCGCCGCGGACAGGGTCGCGAGCGGGTGACCGGCCTTGCGCGCGGTCGCGGCGTCGCCCGCGTCCCAGGCGTGCACCAGGTCGACGAAGTGCCGGGTGGCCAGATGTGCCGAGGCGAGGATGCCGCCGGTCGCGCCGAGGGCGAGCAGCGGGGACAGGTACAGGTCGTCGCCGGCCCAGATCCCGAAGCCCGCGGGGTCGGCCGCGAGCAGTGCGATCGTGTCCTGGTCGATCGCGCCGACGGAGTGCTTGACGCCCGCGACGCGCGGGATCCGGGCGAGCCGCAACAGGGTCTCGACGCCGATCGTGCGGCTGGTGCGGTACGGGACGTTGTACACGATCAGCGGTGCGGGACTGTCCGCCGCGAGGCGGGCGAAGTGGGCGACGACGCCGGTCTCGGACGGGCGGGTGAAGTAGGGCACCGGGGTGAGGAATCCGGTGATCTCGGGGCGGTCGCGGTAGGCGCGCAGGATGTGGACGCTCGCGCGGGTGTCGTTCGTGCCCGCGCCGACGATCAGCGCCGCGCCGCGTTCGCGACACACGCGGGCGCACACGTCGAGGATCGCCTCCTTCTCGGCGGCGTCGAGCGTGGCCGCCTCCGCGGTGGTGCCGAGCGCGACCAGGCCGACCGCGCCGTCGGCCAGTACGGAGTGGGCCAGCCCTTCCAGGGCGTCGAGCGCGACGTGTTCGCCGTCGGCGGTGAAGGGGGTCACGAGCGGGACGAGGATTCCGCGCGGGGCCGGCGTGCTGATGCGGGAGGTGTCGCTGGAGGTGGTCATGGCCTCGACCCTGACGTACCGAGGGGGCTTGTTCGAGTGATTTTCACGGACCGGTCCCATGCCGTCGGCCCCGATTTCGTTTTCCTGCCGGGTCCGGCGACCCGGCTGCATGCGGAACTCCCTTGCAGACAGCGCCCGGACCTACAGGCAGGGCCCCGGGAGCAGGTCGCGGATCATCGCCTCCCATTCGTCGGTGGTCGGGGGCGTGTCGGTCAGCAGGGCCTGGATCAGCAGGCCGTCCAGGGCGCCGACGAAGACCCGGACCCGAATGGGATCGGTGGTGAAGCGCAGCGCGAAGTCGGTGACGGCGGCCATCCAGTGGTCGGTGGACTCGCGCAGTTCCGGGCGGCGGGCGGCGAGCAGGAACAGTTCGTACTCGGCGATGAGTCGGCCGGGGGAGGTGCCGATGTGGGTGAGCTGTTCGGCGAGCGTGCGTCGGGGGTCGCCGGGGGCCGCGGCGATCGCGCGGACATTGACGGCGTCCTCGGTCATGCACGACGTGAGGGCGGCGGTGAGCAGGTCGTCGACGCCGTCGAAGTAGTACGTGGAGGCGCTGGTCGGCAGGCCTGCCTCGCGCGAGACGGTGCGGTGGCTGACACCGGCGGCGCCGTCGCGCTCGACCACGCGCAGGGTGGCCTCGATGAGGGCGCGGCGGCGGCGTTCGCCCTTGGCTCGGCGGCCGTCGACGGTTTCCTCGCTCAGTGGGACCCACCCTCTCGGGCGGGAGTGGGTGCGGGCGCGGGGGCGGGCGTCGGTGCCGGTACGGGTACGGCTGTAGCGGTCGGCAGCGAGGTGTTGTGCGCGACGGTGGTCTCGCTCGCGTGTGCGGCGGTTCGGCACAGGACGCGGAAGCCGGCGACGGTGACGACCGACCCGAGCAGGGCGAAGCCCGCGGCGACGCCGAAGCCGGCGCGGGTGCCGAAGTGGTCGACGAGCACTCCGGAGAGCGAGGACCCCGCGGCCGTGCCGATGCCGAGGCCGGTGGCGGTCCAGGTCATGCCCTCGGTGAGCCGGGCGGGCGGGACCAGCCGTTCGACCAGACTGAGCGTGACGATCATCGTCGGCGAGATCGACATGCCGGCGACGAAGACCGCGGCGGCGAGCGCGGGCATACTGCCGACGATCAAAAGCGGAAGCACGGTGACGGCGCTGAGGCCGACGCTGATCAGCAGCAGCCTCGGCAGCGGGGTGGCGAGCTTGAGCGCGCCGAAGGCGATGCCGGCGAGGCAGGACCCGGCGGCGTAGGTGGCGAGGACGTAGCTCGCGCCGCCCCGCTGGTTGTGCTCCTCGGCGAAGGCGATGGTGACCACGTCGACGGTGCCGAAGATGGCGCCGATGGCGATCAGCGTGACGACGAGGACCTGGAGTCCGCCGATGCGCATCACCGACGTGGCCTTGCCCGCGGTGCGGGGGTGGAGCGGGGGCTCGGTGCGGCGTTGGGTGCTGAAGAGCAGGATGCCGATGGTGAAGAAGACCATGGCGGCGAGCGGGCCGGCCTCCGGGAAGGCCGAGACGGAGAGCTGCACGGAGATGATCGGGCCGACGATGTAGCACAGTTCGTCGACGACGGACTCGAAGGAGAACGCGGTGTGCAGGTGGGGCGAGCCGCGGTAGAGGACGAGCCAGCGGGCCCGCACCATGGCGCCCATGCTCGGCATGCAGCCGGCGGGGATCGCGCACACGAACAGCGTCCAGGACGGGGCGTCGTAGCGGGCGCAGAGCAGCAGGGCGCCCAGGGACACGACGCTGACGGCGGTGGCGGGGACGAGAATCCGGCCCTGGCCGTAGCGGTCGACCACGCGCGAGATCTGCGGGGCGATCAGGGCGGTCGCGATGGCGAAGGTGGCCACGACCGCACCGGCGAGGCCGTACTCGCCGCGCAGCTCGGAGACCATCGTGACGATGCCGATGCCGGTCATCGACATGGGCAGGCGGGCGATGAATCCGGCTGCCGAGAATCCCTTGGCCCCGGGGGCCCTGAAGATGTCGCGGTAGGGGTTGCGCACGGGAGTTCCCGTCGATAGAAAAAAAGTGGGACGTTCGTTCCAGTTTCTATCACGGGTAATCCGCTGCGCCAAGCCGGATTCGTGGGGGAGCGAGGGCGGGTTTGCGCGGTCACGCGGGCGGGGTGTGGGCGGGACGCATGGGGGCGGCGGCCGGCGGGTGGCCGGCCGCCGCGTGGTGCTCGCGTGGTGCGGTCAGGCCGGGTCGACGGTCCAGTCGGGGTGGCCCGGCATCGCGGGCGTCTTCGGGCCGTACACCCAGGCGTTGAGGAACGGGGCGAGGTCGCGGTTGGCGACCTTGGACGCGAGTGCGATGTAGTCGGCGGTGCTCGCGGCGCGGCCGCGCTCGCGGGTGGCCCAGGCGCGTTCGATTTTGGCGAAGGTGTCGTCGCCGACCTCGGCGCGCAACGCGTAGAAGACCAGGGCCGAGCCGTCGTAGCGCATCCGCTTGAACAGGTTGGGCTCGGTGGGCTCGGCCGGGGCGCCGGCGTCGCGGCGCCAGATGTCGTGCTGGCGGTAGGCCTCGCGCATCAGGGCCTCGAAGTTGGCGCCGCCGTTCTCCTCGCTGTACAGCCGCTCGTAGTAGCGGGCGTGGCCCTCGCTGAGCCACAGGTCGGCCCACCGCTCGATGGCGACGCTGTCGCCGGTCCACTGGTGGACGAGCTCGTGCACCATGTTGCGTTCGGCGTTGACCTTGTCGCCGAGCAGGTCGGCCTTGGGGACCAGCGACAGGGTCTGCGTCTCCAGGGCGACGCCGAGGTCGGTGTCCGCGACGAGCAGGCCGTAGCTGTCGAAGGGGTAGGGGCCGAGCTTGTTCTTGACCCACTCGAGGTGGCGCGGGGTGAGGGTGCGGTACTGCTCGACCTGGTCGACCAGGGACGGCGGGACGGCGTCGCGGAGCTTGGTGCCGTCGGGGGCGGTGCTGTCGATGAGCGTGTACTTGCCGACCGCGAGTTGGAAGAGCTGGCCGGCGACCGGCTGGCGGCTGTCGTATGTCCAGCGGGTGCGGCCGGGGGCGGCGCGGCGCTTGTGGGTGAGGGTGCCGTTGGACAGCGCGGTGAGCTCGTCGGCGGCGGTGATGTTCACGGTGGTGCGGGCACGCAGGCTGGGGTGGTCGTTGCCGGGGAAGATCATCTTGGCGCCGTCGGGCTGCGGGTAGATCACGGTGCCGTCGGGGGTGGGGATCCAGCCGAAGGTCTCGATGGCGTCGTCGCGGTGGCGCTGTTGGGTGGGGTCGGCGGTGTAGTCGACGCGGACCGTGAACTTGTGGCCCTTGCGCAGCGATCGGGCCGGGGTGACGACGAGTTCGTCGCCTTCGCGCGCGGTGATGGCGGGCCTGCCGTCGACCGTGACGCGGAGCAGGGTGTTGCCGGCGAAGTCGAGGTTGAACCGGGAGAGCGCCTGGGTGGCGGTGGCCTCGATGGTGGTGGTGGCGGGGAACGCGGTTGCGGGCGCCTGCCAGTCGAAGTCGAGGGTGTAGTGGTCGGCGCGGTAGCCGCCGTTGCCGCTGCCGGGGAAGAGCGGGTCGCCGATGCCGGGGGCGCCGGGGGTGGGTGTGCCGCCCGAGGGGTTGCCGGCCTGCGCGGTCGGGGCGGCGGCCGCGGTGAGGGCGATGGCCGCCGCGACGGCGATGACGGTGTGGGATGGACGTCTCATGGACACCACCCTGTGCCGGCCCGCTCGCTCACGGTAGCCCCGCCACGCAGCTTTCACTCGGGTGGCGACAGGCGTCGCGGCCCGGGGCCTCTTCGTGGGGTCCCGGGCCGCGGTGTGTCGCCGTGGGTTGTCGGAGCGCGGTGGGTCGGGCGGGTGGGTCAGGCGGGTTGTTCGGTGTCGCGTTCGGCTGCCTTTTCGGCGGCCTTGTCGGCCTGGAAGCCGTCCTCGTCGCGGCCCTTGCGCCAGTAGCCGGAGAAGGAGATGTGGGTGCGGTCCACGCCGCGGTCGTCGACGAGGTGTCGGCGGATCTCCTTGACGACGCCGGCCTCGCCGTGCACGAACGCGTGTACGCGGCCGGTCGGGAAGTCGAGGGCGCGCAGGGCGTCCAGGAGGGTGGGGCCGGCGTCGCGGGTGATCCACGTGGTGGCGAGGTCGAGGTCGGGGTGGGTGGCGGGGAGGGTGCCGGTGGGGGCCTCGGCCGCGGTGCCGACCTCGAGGAGGGCGATCGCCTTGGCGGCGGCGGGGAGGCGTTCGAGCGAGGCGCTGATGGCCGGGTACGCGCTCTCGTCGCCGATGAACAGGTGCCAGTCCGCTTCGGGGTCGGGGGCGTAGGCGCCGCCGGGGCCGATCAGCCGGAGCGTGTCGCCGGGCTTGGCGCGGGCGGCCCACGGGCCGGCGAGGCCCTCGTCGCCGTGGTGGACGAAGTCGATGGTCAGTTCGCCGGTGCGCGGGTTGTTCGCGCGGACCGTGTACGTCCGGGTGCGCGGCCAGTCCTCGCGCGGGAGTTCGGCGCGGATGGTCTCCATGTCGAACGGCTCGGGGTAGGCGACCTCGGGCAGCGGGAAGAGCACCTTGACGTAGGCGTCGGTGTAGCCGTTGTCGGTGAAGTGTCGGTATCCGTCACCGCCGGCGACGATGCGGATCAGGTGGGGGCCGACCGATTCGGCGCTGCGGACCTGGAGTTCGATGAGTTTGCGGGTCTTGCGTACGGGACGTTCCGCCATGGGGTTCTCCTCACCTGCACTGTGCGACTTAGGTAAACCTAACTGGTGGAGGCGCGGGGTGTTCCCCGGGGGTGTACCCGTCCCGGCCCGGCGGTGTACCGCTTCGTTCAGGTGACGGTGATGCCGAGGTGCTGCGCCAGGTGCGGGGCGAGGTCGAAGAGTTGGCCGGTGTCGATGGTGGTGCCCTTGAGGGCGGCGTGACCGGAGGCGATGCCGAGTTCGGCGCCGCGCAGGTCGCAGCCGGTCAGCGTGGCCTTGTCCAGGACGGCACCGGTGATCCGGGTGCCGGGGAAGGTGACCCGGGTGAGCTTGGCGCCGGCGAGGTCGGGGTCGCGCAGGAGGCAGTCCTGGAAGACCACGTCGGTGAGGTGGGCCTCGCGCAGATTGACGGAGTCGAGTTTGCAGCCCTGGAAGGCGATCCGGCGCCAGGTGGAGCCGAAGGCCTGGACGCCGGCGACGACGGAGCGCAGGAACGTCGCGTCCACCCACGCGGTTTCGGCGAGGTCGGCGCCGACGACGCGGACGTCGGCGAGCCAGACGTCGGAAAGCCGGGAGCGACGGTAGCGGCCGGCGGCGAGGGTGCTGTTGGTGAAGGCGCACTCGATGAAGCGGCCGCCGCCGGATCCGTCGAGTTCGACCCGGTCGAAGTGGACGCCGTCGTGGTCGCCGTCCGGTTCGAGCGGAAGCTCGGCGGGGGTGAGGTGCTGTGCCCAGGGCAGGTCGGCCAGGTGCTCGGTCACTGCCATGGGGCGAGGTCCGATCGTTTGGGTGCGCGGCCGTCGCCGGAGGAGCGGCCGGTGGCGCGGCGGGCCAACCAGGGACCCAGGTGGGTGCGTGCCCAGCGGGCGTCGGCGCGGCGGCGGTCGGCCCAGGCGGCGGGGACGGCCGCCGGCAGCGGTGCGCGCCAGTCGTCTTCGGCCGGCAGGCCCAGGGCTTGCGCGGTGGCCTCGGCGACGCGGCGGTGGCCTTCGGTGGACAGGTGCAGGCGGTCGTCGGCCCACATGCGCGGGTCGTCGAAGACGCGGGCGGTGAACAGGTCGACGACGGTGGCCCCGTGGCGGGCGGCGACGGTGTCGACGAAGCCGACGAGTTGTTCGATCCGGGGCATCAGGCGGGCGGAGGAACGGAGCCTGCGGGTGGGGTCGGTGCTGCGGAACAGGACGAGGTGCCCGCCGCCGGCGGCGAGTTTGGCGGCGGCCTCCTCGAAGACCGCGCACACGGCGGCGACATCGCAGCGCGGGCGCAGGACGTCGTTGAGGCCGCCGGCGAGGGTGATCAGGTCGCCGCCCAGGGCGGCGGCGGTGTCGACCTGCTCGTCGGCGATCTGGCGGATGAGTTTGCCGCGCACCGCGAGGTTGGCGTAGCGCAGCGTCGGGGTGTCGGCCGCCAGCCGGGTGGCGAGCAGGTCGGCCCAGCCGCGGTAGCCGCCGTCGGGGGCGAGGTCGGACATGCCTTCGGTGAACGAGTCGCCGACCGCGACGAAGGTCTCGAAGGTGGGGCGCGGGGGTGTGTGCGGTGTGCTCATGGCCGGAAAATCTTAGCCGCCGACGGCGGCCGGGCCGGTGCGGCGGGGTGGTGCGGCGGGTCGGTCAGTGGCGGCGCGCGACGCCGAAGAAGTAGTCGCCGAGGAGGGACTTGGAGCCCAGGACGTCCATGCCGTGGCGGGGGAGTTCGGCGAGGAAGTCCCGGTCGCCGAAGCGGTCCTCGGTGGGGTGGTCGAAGAGGAGGGCGAGGCTGGGGCGGGCCAGGGCACGGGCGGTCATCTCGGAGAAGTAGAAGCGCCCGCCGGGACGCAGCACCCGACCGATCTCGGCGAGGCAGGCGCGCCAGTCCGGGATGTGGTGGACGATCGCGAAGTCGAACACGGCGTCGTAGCTCGCGTCCTCGGCGCCGATGGTCGCGCGCAGGTCGGTGGCCGAGCCTTCGACGAGGGCGACCCGGCTGTTGCCGTGCCAGCGGCGGCGGGCCTTGGCGAGCGAGCCGGCGTCGAGGTCGATGCCGTCGACGCGGTGCGCGCCGAAGCGGTTCAGGATCAGGTCGATGCCCTTGCCCGTCCCGCAGCCGATCTCCAGGGCGTGGGCACCGGGGTCGAGGGCGCCGCCCAGGCGCAGCAGCAGGGGTGTCTCGTACCAGATCTGCGGTGCGCGGCGCAGCGGGCTGGCGACGACGGCCTTCTCGATGGAGTTCATCCGCATGGTGTCTCCCCCTGGGTGTCGAGCCGGGCCGGGCGGGTTGCCGATTCCGGTTGCCGATCCCGACCGGACTGTCGCCGAGTGTGATCGACGCCCCACGATGCGCCATGCCGTGGACGGCGTCAAGGAAGGGCGGCGCGCGCGGTGGGCTCTGCTGCGCCATGGGGGTGGGGCGTTAGCCTTCGGGTGTGGGCCTGTGGTTCGGGCGCGCCGAGGTGGGATCTCAGCATGGTCGGGTGGTTGGGTGTCGGTCGCGTGGGTGGGTCGACCGGGACCGTGATCGGAAAGTGGTGCGATGAGCCAGACCGCGATGCCGCGAGCGCTGACGATCCTGTTGGTGGAGGACGATCCGGGTGACGCGCTGATGATCGAGGAGGCGCTGCTCGATCGGGCACAAGGACACGCGTTGTGTCGGGTCGCGGACGGCCTGGAGGCGTTGGAGTGGTTGCGCACCCGGCAGCGGCCCGACCTGGTGATCCTGGATCTGAACATGCCGCGGATGGACGGGCGGGAGTTCCTGTCGGCGATGAAGGCCGAGGAGCGGTGGCGGACGATCCCGGTGGTCGTGTTGACCACGTCGGCGGCGCCGGACGACGTGCGGCGCAGCTACGACCTGCACGCGAACGCCTTCGTGACCAAGCCGGTGGAGTTGGAGTCGTTCCTGGAGACGGTCCGCGGGATCGACGACTTCTTCCTGGGGCTGGTGACGCTGCCGCGGACGTAAGCGGGCGCGAGGCGGCGCACGACGCGCCGCCGGCGTGCCGCGACGCGTGATGCCGCGATGCCGCGGTGGTACTGAGCTCGGGAGTCCCGGGTCCCGGTCGTCGATGACGGCGGGGCCCGGGACTTCGCCGTGCCCGGGGCGGGGCCGGCGCGGCCGGCTCAGGCGTCGGGGGTGTGCGTGGCGACGAGCGTGGCGACGCCGTCCAGGAGGCGTTCCAGGCCGAAGCCGAACAACGAGTCCAGATCGAGGTCGAGGTCAGGGTCGGTGAGGGCGGCGGCGTACATCGGGAAGTGGCCGGAACGCAGGATGAGTTCCATGGTGGCCTCCTGCGCCTTCATCCACTGCTCGCTGGAGATGCCGGTGGCCCGTTCGGCCTCGAACTCGGTGCCGATGTTGATGGCGGTGCCGCGCACGTAGTTGAGCATCGTGACGGCGATGTGGATCATCACGCGGGGCGGCAGCTCCCGGAACTCCGCCATCGCCCATTCGACGTGCGCCATGCCGCGCGCGGTGGGCAGCGGCCTGGTCATCGACATCGCCTGGGCGAGCCAGGGATGGGCGCGGTACATCGCCCATTGGAGCCGGCAGGAGGTCTCCAGGCGGGCGCGCCAGCCGATCCGCCTCGGCGAGGGGAGCGGCGCCTCGGCGAAGACGGTGTCGGCCATCGCGGCGAGCAGGTCGTCCTTGCCGGGGACGTGCCGGTACAGCGTCATCGCGGCGACGCCCAGGTCGGCGGCGATCTGGCGCATGGAGACCGCGGCCAGGCCGCGTTCGTCGGCGATGGCGATGGCGGCGGCGACCACGCGGGCGCGGGTGAGCTCGGCGTCCGTGCGCGGGGGGTGCGTGGGCGGTACCGCGATGGCGACGTTGGGCGTCGTGGGCGTGGTGGACACGGCGGGTTCGGTGGGTTCGGCGACGACGGTGCCGATGCCGCGGACGGCGCGGACCAGGCCGGCTTCGCGCAGGGCGGTGAGGGCCCTGGTGGCGGTGGCCATTGCCACGCCCCACTCGGCGGTGATGGCGCGCGTGGACGGGACCCGGTCGCCGGGGCGCAGTTCGCCCGTCTCGATACGGCGGCGCAGGTCGGCGGTGATCCGGGTGGAGGGGGTGGATTCGCGGGTCATGGGGCCTCCCTGGCGTTCGTTCCGTGAGTGCACTATATGGCACTCGCAACGCTTCAGTGCACTAGTTGAGGTGCACTACTTGGCAAAGGCTTTATTTCAAGGAAGTGAGGCGATATTGCCAGGGTGTCGGCGATCTGTTTACTGTGTACGCGTCAGAGCGTACGCCGTATAGGCGCTTCAATCGGGGAGTCGCACCAGTGACCAGCATCGAGACATCCACAGAGGCGACCCCCGGGTCCGCGCCTCGGGCGGGACGACGGGAATGGGTGGGGCTGGCCGTCCTGCTTCTGCCGCTGATGATCGTGAGCATGGACGTGTCGGTGCTCTACTTCGCGGTGCCCTTCATCGGGCGCGCCCTGGAGCCGACCGGCACGCAGCAGCTGTGGATCCTGGACATGTACGGGTTCGTGCTCTCGGGCCTGCTCATCGTGATGGGCGCGCTGGGGGACCGGATCGGCCGGCGCCGGTTGCTGCTGACGGGGGCCGTGCTGTTCGCCGGAGCCTCGCTGGCGGCGGCGTACGCGCAGAGTGCCGAGGGGCTGATCGTGGCCCGTGCGCTGCTCGGGGTCGGCGGTGCGGCCCTGATGCCCTCGACGCTCGCGCTGATCCGCACCATGTTCCACGACCCCAAGCAGCGCGGGACGGCGATCGCGATCTGGACGGCGGTGATGACCGGCGGGATCTCGCTGGGGCCGATCCTGTCCGGGGCGCTGGTCGAGCACTTCTGGTGGGGATCGATCTTCCTGATCAACGTGCCGGCGATGGCCATCCTGCTGCTGTTGGTGCCGGTGTTCATCCCGCGCCATCGCGGCACCGCACACGGCCCGTTCGACCTGGTGGGCGCGGTGTTGTCGCTGGGCACGGTGCTGCCGGTGGTGTACGGGATCAAGGAGTGCGCCCGCTCGGGCGTCGCGGCGACGCCGATCGCGAGCATCGGGTTCGGACTCGTGATGGGCGCGTTGTTCGCGCGGCGTCAACGCACCGCCGCGCACCCGCTGTTGGACCTGGAGTTGCTGCGGATGCGCGCGTTCGGCGGGTCGGTGGTGGCGAACGTGCTGGCGATGTTCGCGATCGTCGGGTTCGCGATCTTCACCACCCAATACCTCCAGTCGGTGTTGGGGATGAGCCCGCTCGAGGCCGCGCTGTGGAGCCTGGTGCCCTCGCTCGCGGTGGCGGTGGCCACGCCGGTGGCGACGATGCTGGCGCGGCGGGTGGACCGGGCGTGGGTGATGTGCGGTGGGTTCACGATCGGCGCGGTGGGCTTCCTCGTGCTCACCGGCGCGCGCTCGGACTCGTCGTTGGGGCTGCTGCTCGCGGGCTCCGCCGTGTACGCGGCGGGTGTGGTGGCGGTGATGACGCAGGTCACCGAGATGGCGATGGGCGTGGCTCCGCCGGAGCGGGCCGGGGCCGCGTCGGCGGTGTTGGAGTCGGGCAGCGAACTGGGCGGCGCGCTGGGCATGGCCCTGCTGGGCACGATCGGCGACGCGGTCTACCACCGGGCGATGACCGACACCGCGCCGACCGGGGCGGCCCGCGAGACCCTGGGCGGTGCGCAGGCGGTCGCGGCGAGCATGCCCGGCGACACCGGCGACGCCCTGGTGGCCGCCGCTCGCGACGCGTTCTGCGACGGCATGCGTTCGGCGGCGATCGGGGCGGCGGTGGTCATGGTGGTCGCGGCGCTGTACTGCGCGAAGTTCCTGCGCGGGGTGCCGGTCGCGGGCGCGGTGCCGGCCGCCACCGGAGGGCTCGATGACCCGGACGGCTCGGGTGGCTCGGGTGAATCCGGCGATTCGGCCCGCTCCGGCGGCTGCGACCCGGCCGGCGGGCCGGGCGCGCAGGCGGCGCCGGAGTCGTCGGTGGTTCGGGCCCGCTGAGCCGAGCGGGGCGGGCCGAGCGGGCCGAGATCGCGGTGCTCAGCGGTGGGCGCAGGCTCGGGCCGTGTGGATGGTGCCGGCGGCGAGGTAGAAGGCGTCGGGGCGCCACAGGATGCTCGTGTCGGCCTCGCGGTCGATCAGGGCGTCGAGGGTGCGCAGGTCCTCGGGGTCCAACCGGTCGCCGAGTGCCACGCGTTGGCGGGTCAGGTGGTCGTGCAGGTGCTCGCGCGGCGCGGCGTCCAGGGGCGAGGGCAGGTCGGTCAGGAACGAGTGGGTGCCGGTGGGGACCAGGCCCGCGCGGGCCAGCATGGCCGGCCAGTCCTCGACGGTCGCGCATGCCCCCGGCAGCGCCGCGCGCATGTCGGCGAACCGGTCCTCGGCGGCGGCCTCCATGCGGGCCTGCAGGCCGGGTCGGCCGATGCCGATGTCGCGGGGCAGGAACCGCGGCGACAGGCCGCGTTCGACGATCGCGATCACCCCGCCCGGGCGCAGCGCGCGGGCCAACACGTCGAGGCCGCGCTGCTGGTCGCCGAGGTGGTGGACGATGTTGGCGGCCCAGACGAGGTCGGCGGTACCGAGCGTGTCGAGGTCTCGGGGGAGCTCGGCGTGGTGCGTGCGGACGCGGTGGTGCAGCCCTTCGCGCCGGGCGCGGGCGGCGGCGCGGGTCAGCGCGTGCCGGGTGGTGTCGACGGCGACGACCTCGGCCCGTGGGAAGTAGCGGGCGAACAGGCAGGCGGCGAGGCCGGGTCCGCTGCCGATGTCGAGGATGCGGTCCACCCGGGTGAGGGTGTGATCGCCGTGCAGGGCGAGGTCGCGCAGGCGGGCGGCCGCCTGTTCGAGGAAGGGGGCGTGCAGCTCGGCGTCGCGTTCCCGGCGCTCTCCTCGGGTGTCCCGATCGAGGTCGTCGTGGTGGATGGTCATGGGCGGTCTCCCGAGGGGCTGGGCGCGGCGCGGCGTTTGTATCCGGTGCGGGAGAGAACGTCGGGACGTGGGCGCCGTAATCCTGGGCGAGCCGGCCGATGTCACGAAGGAGCCGGTCGGTGGGGTGACGGACGGCCGCGGACGGGTGTGCGGGCGACGACGCGAGCGAGTCGCGCGGCCGGGCCGGGCCGGGCCGGGCGTCAGGCGTCAGGTGGGACGGCGGCTTTCCAGGCGGGCCAACGTGAGCTGGAGCCAGGCGATGTACGCGGCCGTGGACGCGAAGCCGCGTTCGTGGGCCATGAGATGGATATCGCGTGCCCACGCGGGGTCGATCTCGCGGCAGGCAGGCAGGCAGCGGCGGGGCCCGAGGGCCTCGGCTGCGTGCCTTCCGGGATGGTGTGTCAGACCATGGCGAGCCGGTCCGCCAGCTCCACCCTCGGCTCGGCGTACGCGGGCAGCAGGCGGCCCGTGCGGGTCAGGGTGGCGAGCCCGTGCAGGGACGCCCAGAACGCCTCGGTGAACAGCCCCGGGTCGATGCCGTTCCCGGCGACCTCGCCCAGGCTCTCCATCAGCGCGGCGAAGGCGTCCATTTCCGACCCCGCGGGCCGACGCCGCGCCGGTGACGCACAATCCCCGCCCCCCGGGGGCTGACCACCGAAATCCCGACATTCGGGAATGCGGCTGCCGCTCGAATCCCACAACTGTGATCCCGGCAAGCCACGCCCCTCGATCAGCCGCGTCCACGCGGCCTGATCAGGCCCCACACGACTCGGCAAGCTCCACGAAGCTCACCAAGCCGACGAAGACTCGCAAGGAGAAGAACCATGTCGCTGAAGAAGATCAACACCGTCCTGGCCGCCGTCTTCATCCTCTTCATCCTCTGGTTCGGGACGGAGTACATCCTGAGCCCGGAGACGACGGCGCCGGGCTACGGCCTGCCGAACTGGCCGTCCGGCGACGGCGACGGCTTTCTGATCATCAAGGGAATCCGCGACGTCGTCTTGGCCCTGGTCCTGGGCATCCTGCTGGTGACGGGCCACCGCCGGGCGCTGGGCTGGGTGCTGCTGGTGGAGGCCCTCGCAGCGTACGGCGACATGACCAACGTGCTGGCCCACCACGGCTCCGTGGCCACCGCGCTCGGCGTCCACTGCCTGACCGCGACACTGATGGTGGTCAACGGCCTGCTGATAATGCGCGAGACCCGCAAGGCCACGCCCGCTCCGGCAACGCCCGCCCCGCAGCCCGCCTAACGCCACCTTGGCGCGTGTCGGCATTCGCCTGTCAGCGCCTGCCGGGAAAGGTGAGGCGCAGGGGCATTGACGTACATAACAGTCGGCGACCCCGGCCAGGTCGAGGCATCGCGCCCGGGGCCGTGCCCGACGTGGTGGTCTTCGCGGTGCCGTCGATGCGGGTCGGTGGGCCGCCCTACGCCACGTCGGGGTCGAGAGCGCGGGAGGCGGCGGCCGCGATGGCGGCGGTGAGGCCGGGATGGTTCGTCGGGGGCAGGAGCGCGCCGTCCGGGGTGTGCTCCACGAGGGCGCGCACGGCGGCGATCCTGGCGTACGCGGTGATGGGCAGCCGGGTGGTGGTGGCGGCCGTGAGCAGTCCGGGGAGCGCGTGCAGGGGGCGCGGTCCGGTGGTGGTGGCGGCGAAGGCGGGCGGCGCGTCGGGGCGGGCGCGCAGGACGGGGACGCCCGGGGGCGGGGTCGCGAACGCGGTGAGGTCGACGATCAGGTCGGCCTCGCCGGCGATGTCGCGGAGGGCGCCGGCGCCGCCGCGTCCGAACGGGTCGAACAGGGTGAGGTCGGCGATGCCGGAGGCGATCAGGAGTCCGGTCAGTTCGCCGCCGCGGGCGGGGTCCACGAGGACGACCCGGGCCCGCGACGGGTGGACGCCCCGGTTGACCAGGGCGTTGACGGTCGCGGCGGCGATCGCGATGGCGAGGCCGTCGTTGACCGCGTCGAGGAGCAGGACCGGTGGCGTGGGCCCGAGGTTGGCGCGGGTGGTGGTGATGTGGTCGAGCCGCGTGTGGACGAGCACGGCCGCGGCGAAGCCGGGGGCGAGCAGGCGCACCGCGTGGGCCAAGTCGTCGACGTGGGGCGCTGCCACCGGAAGCGGGAAGACGTCGAGGCCGGTGGCCCGCCGCAGGTGGACGGCCTGGGATTCCAGGGCGGGCAGGACGGCGTCGGGGGGCAGCGCGTCGAAGCCGAGGACGGCGCTGGCATCGCTGATCAGGGCGACGCGGTGGCCTCGTCCGGTGTAGCGGTCGGTGTGCTCGGGGTGCGCGGCCAGGTGGGAGACGACCCGGCGATCGGCGTCCGCGTCGAGCAGGGCGACATCGTGCCCCGTGGTGGTGGCCGCGCACACGCGCAGGGTCAGTTTGCCGGTGGACGCGGTGGCGAAGACGGGGTCCTGCGAGTGGAGGAGGTCCGCTCCCAGGCGGTGGGTCAGGGCCTGGGTGAGCCAGGAGAGGGTGCGGGGGCCGTCGGCGTCCAGGGTGATCCGGCGCGTACCCATGGCGTCGGGTTCGTCGGCCCGCCACGCCACCGTGCCGGGGGCGTCGGCGAGGACGCCCTCGACGATGCCGGCGGCGTGGGGCGGTACGTGGATGCGCACACTGAAGGCGGGGTTGGCCCCCGGGTGGTCCGACCCGGAGGGGTCGCGCCTCAACACGACAGCGCCCCGGCCGCGGGGTCGGCCGGATCGGCCACGAACACGGCGGACGGTACGAGGATCGACCCGGCGAGGAGCCCGAGCGGCGGCGCGCCGTCCGTGCCGTGGCCGGTGACCATCCGCCCGTCGCCGACCCCGTGCGGCAGCGCGAATCGGCGGGTGGCCCGACCCGGGGTTGCCGGGGGCGGTGCGTCCCCGGTGGTGGGTGCTTTCCGCCGGTCGTCCATGGTGCGCGTCCTCGCTCGTTGAAGAATGACGTCCTGCCGATGCCCGCGCCCGCCGCCCCGGGCCGCCGCCGTTCGGGCCGACGTGCGACGCCGGGCCCGATCCGGGCTCAGCCCGCGGGAACCCCCGGGGAAGCCTGCGTCGTCGTCGCCCGCAGATCCTCCAGGAGTTCCATCTGCCCGGTGAGCAGGCCGGTCAGGATCCGGCGCGCGACCGCGAGGAGGTCGGCCACCTGGGGGCTGGTGAGCGTGTAGTAGACGCTCGACCCCTCCCGACGGCTGACCGCCACCAGATTCGCGCGGCGCAGCACGGCCAACTGCTGCGACAACCGCGACGCCTCGATGCCGACCTCGGGCAACATCTCGGACACCGCGTACTCGCGTTCGCTGAGCAACTCCAGCACGCGGATGCGGACCGGATGACCGAGCGTCTTGAAGAACTCCGCCTTCAATTCGTACAGGGGAGCGCCCACCGCTCCACGTCCTTCCCGTATCGACAACGGATGGTCCTCGCGACGCTTCTCGCGTCCACGCGAATTTACCAATTGCAGACTTTAGCAAGTCGCCGATGGGCGATCGGCGGGCGATCGGCAGGCGGCACGCACGAGGTGGCGCCGACGTCGAATGCCCCTGCCGGTCACGGAAGTTGCCGACCGAGTCTCGCGAGCCTGCTGTGGCGTGGGGGAGCTTCGTTGGGAAAACCTCAACGGAAGCGTAGGGCTCTTGGAACCGGGGTAGATTCCGCGAGTGCAGGTTTCGTCACCGAATGTGATCGGCCGTACAGAGGAACTTGGCACTCTCAAGAGCGCGTTGGCCGGGGCGCGGGCCGGGCGGGGCGGGGCCATCTTCATGGTCGCCGAAGCGGGCTTGGGCAAATCGCGGCTCATGCGGGAGTGCGTCACGATCGCCGGGGACAGCGGCATGGCCGTGCTCCGCGGTCGGGCCACACAGGCCGGTGCGACCGTTCCGTTTCGCCCGCTCACCGAGGCGCTGTTCTCGATCGTGCGCTCCGGCACGGTGCCGGACGACCCGGACCTGGCGCCGTACCGGCCCGCGCTGGGGCGCCTGATTCCCGAGTGGCGCAACGGAGTGCCCTACGAAAGCGACGACTCGCTGGTCGTGCTGGCCGAATCGGTACTGCGCCTGCTGAGCGTGGTCGGCCGGGGGCGCGGAGCCCTGATCTGTCTGGGCGACCTGCAGGACTGCGACGCCGAGACGATGAGCATCGTCGAGTACCTGGTCGACAACCTGGCCGACCAGCCCGTGCTGCTGCTGGTCAGTACCCGGTCCGCGCCGTCGGCCGCGTTGAGCCTGGCGCAGTCGAGCGCGCGCGATCGCGTGGCGCAGTTGATGGAGATCGGACCGCTGACCGACGAGCAGGTCGGTGAGCTCGCGGCCGAGTGTCTGGGCGTGGCCGCACGGGAGTTGCCGGACGGTGTGGCTCGGTGGCTGACCCAGAGCGCCGACGGCAATCCGTTCGTGGTGGAGGAGTTGCTGCGCGGCGGCATCGCCGCGGGGGCGCTCGCCCGCAACGGCGCCGGCTGGCGGATGGTCGAGGACGTGCCGCGGGACATGCCGTCCACCGTGGCCTCCAGCGTGAACGATCGCGCGCGCCGCCTGGGGCCGCAGTGGCATCGCGCGCTGCAGGCCGCCGCCATCATCGGGCGGCGGTTTCCGTTGGCCGCGCTCCAACGCGTGTCGGGCCTGTCCGACGACGAGCTGCACGCGCTGGTACGGGCGGGCACCGAGGCCCAGTTGTTGGAGCCGTCCCGCAGTTCGCCGGACTGGTGCACCTTCTGCCACACCTGGACCGCGGAGGCCCTCGCCAGCGGGGTGCTGCCGGCCGAGCGCAAGGCGTTGGCCGCCGCGGCGGCGACGGCGGTGGAGTCGCTCTTCCCGGAACTCCCGGGCGAGTTATGCCAGTTGGCCGCACGACTGCGACTGGCCACCGGCGACGAGCCGGCCGCCGGACTGCTCTTCGCGATGGCCGGGCGCAGGGCGCTGGGCGCCGGCGCGGCCGCCTCGGCCGAGCATCTCCTCGACCGGGCACTCGAGTTGATCCCGGCACACTCGCACGCGGCCCGGCACGCCGAGGTGCTCGAATCGCTGCTGTACGCGCTGACCGAGGCGGGCGACGTCGAGCAGGCCCTGCGGCGCGGCGCCGACCTCTACGGTTCGGTGCTGCTGGCGCCGCAGCAGCGGGCCGAGCTGCTGACCCGGCTCGCCTGGGTCTGTGTGGTCGGCGGCCACTGGGAGAAGGCCGCCGAGCAAGTGGCCCTGGCTCGGCGGCTGTTGGCCGAATCCTCGTCGCCGGCCCACCTCGCGCCGCTCGACGTGGTCGAGGCGCATCTGCTCACCCTGGCCGACAGCCAGGGCGACGATCGGGCGGCCCGCGCCGAGGCGTTGGCCCTGCGTGCGGTGCGCACGGCCGAGGAGATCCCGCTGCCGGCCACCGCGTGCCAGGGCCGCCAGGTGCTCGCCCTCCTCGCCCGGCGACACAGCTTCGACGACGCGGACGTGCACCTGCGCCACATGTTCGCGACGGCGAACGCGCACGGCCTGCCGATCTGGCGGCTGCGGGCGCAAATACGCCTGGCGACCAATGAGTTGATGCGCACCGGGGGAGCCGAACAGATCCTGCTCGCCCGGCAGGCGGCCCTCACACTCGGCGCGGTCACCGCCGGATCGCAGGCGGACGCCACCGTGGCGATGCAACAGGTGCTCTATTGCGAGTTCGCCCAGGCCGAAGCCCTCGCCGACAAGCTGTTGGAGTCCACGACGCGGATGCACCAGGAGAGCGAGTCCCAGTTCTGCCTGGTGATCAAGATCGCGGCGCAGGCGCACCAGGGGCGCCGCGAGGCGATGCGCCTGGTCCTGGCCGAGTTTCGGCAGCGCGGTGGGGAGCAGTCCTTCCACGCTCCGGTCGTCTTCGGCCATCGGGCCATCTGCGCGCTCCTGGGCGAGGACCGGCCCGGGGCGGAGGCGGAGATGGCGCGCGTCCGCGAGTGGGAGCGCACGCATCCGACGATCTACTATCAGTCCGGCCGCTACGGCCTCGGCGTGCTCCTGGAGGTGCTCGCCGGCCGCGCGGGCCGCGAACTGCTCGTCGAGACCTGTGCCGCCGCGGCCGCCCATCTGCGCTGGAACCTCCAGTTCGTGCTGGCCGCCGAGGCGGTCCTGCTCGGCCGGGAGGGCGACGCGAAGGCGGCGGACGCGAAGATGGCCGAGGCGCAGGCCGCGGCGACCCCGTTCCCGATGGGGCGCCACCTCGTGCTCCGGCTGGTCGCCGAGGCGGCGCTCGCCGACGGCTGGGGCGAGCCGGTCGACTGGCTGCGCACCGCCGAGCGGCACTTCCACGGCGTGGACGTCGCCGCCATCGCGGGCGCCTGCCGGGCACTGTTGCGCAAGGCGGGAGTTCGGGTGATGCAGCGCCGCACCGGGATCGGCGCGGTACCGGTGCGGTTCGCCAGCCGCGGCGTCACCGCCCGCGAGTTCGAGGTGCTCACGCTGCTCGGCGAGCGGCGGGCCAACCCGGAGATCGCGAAGCTGCTGTTCATCTCGCCGCGGACGGTGGAGAAGCACGTGGCGAGCCTGCTGGGCAAGCTCGACAGCGCCGACCGCAGGGAACTGTCCAACCTGGTCACCGACTTGTACCTGTAGCTCTTTTCGCTCCTCGGCGTGCGCGAAGACCGCGCTCGTCGTCTTCGGCATGCGCGGATGATCACGCGATAAGTTACCAACGAGTACAAGCAAGTCTTTGCAAACATCTCTTTGAAGTCGTACTGTGAGCGCATGGAGTCCAACGAACAGCCCGCGCAGGTAAGCCTGGACGCCCGAAACCTCCGCGGCATCGCACACCCGCTCCGGGTGCGGATCCTGGGCATCCTGCGCACGGACGGCCCGGCCACGGCCTCCACGCTGGCCCGTCGCCTGGACAAGAACACCGGGGCGACCAGCTACCACCTGCGCCAGTTGGCCGAGCACGGATTCATCGTCGAGGTGCCCGCCCGCGGCGTGCGGCGCGAGCGATGGTGGCAGGCCGCGCACGCCAACACCGTCGTGTCGGACGATCTCCTGAGCGAGGGCCTGGGCGCCGCGTTCCTGCAATCGCTCGGGCAGGTGTGGGCCGACAACCTGCTCCGGGCCGTCGATGCCACGCCGGCGCTGTCACCGCAGTGGCGTGACGCGCAGGACTTCGGCGACTACGCGCTCACGCTCACGCCCGACGAGGCGAAAGCCCTCATGGCGGAGATCCACGGCGTGCTCAGACGACGTGGCGGCACCGATGCCCGGACTCCGTCCCAGGAAGGCGCCGCCCGCGTGACCTTCCAGTTCCAGATGTTCCCCAACTCCGAGGATCAGCGCCTTCACGACCCCACCTAACCGGAAGTGAAAACGATGACCACGGAAAAGATCACCGCGTTAGCGACGGCTCCTCCCGCCCGGCGGTCCCGGCGCGGCCTGATCGGGATGCTCGCGGCCAACGCCGCGTCCCTGTCCGCCAATCGGGTGTTGTCGATCGCGCTGCCATGGTTCGTCCTGACCACCACCGGCAGCATCGCCAAGACCGGCCTGGTCGCGTTCTGTCAGATCGTGCCCTACGTCATCTCGCAGGCCCTTTCCGGACCGCTGATCGACCGGATCGGCCCGAAGCGGATCAGCGTGGTCGGCGACCTGGTCTCCGCGATCGCCATGGCCTTCGCGCCGCTGCTCTATCTGGGCGGGGGGCTCTCGTTCGGGACCCTGCTGGCCCTGATGGCCGTGGTCGGCATCGCGGACGGGCCGGCCAACGGCGCCAAGGGCCTCTTCGTGCCGTCGGCCACGCGCGCGGCCCAGGTGTCGCTGGAACGCGGCACGGGACTGTCCGCCGCGGTCGAGCGCACCGCCACCACGGTCGGGCCGGCGGTCGCCGGCGTCGTCGTCGCGTCCTGCGGAAGCGTGTACGCGCTGTGGGTCACCGCGGCCCTGTTCGCGCTCTCCGCGCTCATCGTCTCGACCACCCTCGCCAATCCCGTCCCCGAACCCCACGAGCGTCCCGTCGACGAAACCACCGGCTATCTCGCGCAGTTGCGTGAAGGGGCCGACTTCCTGCGCGGCGCACGCCTCCTGCGCGCCATCGTCGGCATGCTCGCCGTGACCAACCTGCTGGACCAGGCGTTCATGTCGGTACTGCTGCCGCTGTGGGCCAAGGAATCCGGGCACGGCCCGGAAGCGATCGGGCTCGTGGTCAGCGTCTTCGCGGCCACCTCCATCGTGGCCGCGCTGGTGGCGGCGGCCGTGGCCGAACGCCTGCCGCGCCGTACGGTCTATCTGGTCGGCTTCGTCATCGGGGGGATACCGCGCTTCGTCGCGATGGCGGTGGGCGTTCCGTTGTGGGCGGTGCTGGTCGTGCTCGCGGTCGGCGGCTTCGGCTCCGGGTTCGTCAACCCGATCATCGGCGCGGTCACCTACGAACTCATCCCGACCCCGCTGCTCGGGCGGGTCAAGACCCTGGCGCAGGCGGTGACCTGGGCCGGCATTCCCTTCGGCGGCCTCCTGGGCGCGGGCCTGGTGACCGTCTCCGGCCTGACCGGCGCGCTGTGGATCGTCGGCGGGCTGTACCTGGTCGCGATCGTGGTGCCCGGAATGGGCAACGAGTGGACCGGCATGCGCAAGCGCACCGCGCGATCCGGGCCGCTCGACCGGGATCCGATCGCCGAGACGCCCGTCCCGGAGCGGATCACCGAGGAGCCCGTCCCGGAGAAGTCGAGCGTCTGAACCCCATCCGGGCGCCGGCGGGCGAGTCGCCGCCGGTGCCCGAAACACCCGTGCGAGCCCGGCACCCGAAACACCCCGCCCGAGCCCGATCCTCGGGCGCGCATTCCGCGTCGTCGCGGGCACAAGTGGCCACGAACAGCGGGGCGAAAGTAACCAGTTATCTCGTCATGTGGGCCCTGCCAGCATCGTTATCGGCTGACGGCCACAGGCCCGACCGGAGCCGGTCGACGACGAGGATCTGGTGGACGCATGACGACGAATCCCATTGCGGCTCCCCCCACGGGTGCGGGGGCGGCGCGCGACGACCTCTCCCCGGCGGAAATCCGCATCGCCGCGATATGGCGGGCCGTTCTCGGTATCGAAATGGTCGGCGGCGACCACGATTTCATCGACGGCGACTTCTTCGACCTCGGTGGAACCGATGCCCTCGCCGAGGACATGGCCGAGCGTGTCGAAAGGGAATTCGGCACCGCTTTGCGTGCCACGTCGATACCGCGGCCGCTGACCGTGCGGGCGGTCTCGTCCCACCTCGCCGAACAGGCATTCCTCCGCGCGCGGCGCCTGTTCGAAGAGGGCACCGAACTCGACGGCCTCGTGCCGACTGCGTGGGACACCCCCGAGGACCCGACCATCCCGGCCGCCGTCCGCGACGGCGGCCCGCTCCCGCTGTCGTTCGCCCAACAGCGGCTGTGGTTCCTCGACCAGCTCGACCCCGGCCGCGCCGAGTACCTGATCCCGCTCGGGCTGCGCGTGCGTGGTCCGCTGAACGCCACCGCGCTGGAGTCGGCGTTGACCGACCTCGTGGCCCGGCACGAGGTCCTGCGCACCCGGTTCGTCGCGGACGACGACGGCCACCCCGAGCAGCTCATCGACGAGCCGAGGCCGCTCACCGTCGCCGGCCACGACCTCCGGCACATCGACGACCTCCGCGTCCGCGAGGACACCGCCCGGGAGATCGTCGACACCGACGCGTTCCAGCCGATCGACCTGGCCACCGGGCCCCTGCTCCGGTGCATCCTCATTCGGCTCGCGGACGAGGAGTACATCCTCGCGATCACCGTGCACCACATCGTCTTCGACGGCTGGTCCGCGGGGATCCTCTCCCGCGAACTCACCGAGCTGTACACCGCGACGGTCACCGCCACCGAGGCCGCGCCGGCGCAAGCGCCGCCTGCGCCGCCGCTCCAGTACGCCGACTTCTCGGTCTGGCAGCGGCAGTGGCTCACCGGGGACGTGCTGGACGAGCAGTTGGGCTACTGGCGTGAGCGGCTCACCGGTCTGGAACCGCTGGAGCTGCCCACCGACCACCGCCGGCCGGCGCGCCGCAGCGGCGACGGCGACGCCGTCACCTTCACCATCCCGGCCGACATCGCCGAGCGGGCGAGGCAGACCGCCGCCGGCAACGGCGCGAGTCTGTTCATGACCCTGCTCGCGACCTTCCAGCTGCTGCTGTCGAAGTACAGCGGGCAGGAGGACGTGGCGGTCGGTACGCCGATCGCGGGTCGCAACCGGGCCGAGATCGAGGACATGATCGGGTTCTTCGTGAACACCCTGGTCATGCGCACCGACCTCGCCGGCGACCCCACCTTCACCGAACTCCTCGCCCGGGTCCGCGACACCGCCCTCGGCGCCTACGACCACCAGGACCTCCCCTTCGAACGACTCGTCGAGGAAATCGCCCCCCGACGCGACCTCTCCCGCAACCCCCTCTTCCAGACCATGTTCGTCCTCCAGAACACCCCGGAGACCGCCGGCTGGAACCTGCCCGACCTCACCGTCGAACCGATCGGCGTCGAGGCCCAGGACGCCAAGTTCGACTTCACGTGCTACGTCACCGAGGCGGCCGACGGCAGCTTCGACGGGATGATCGTCTACACCACGGACCTGTTCGAAGAGGCCACCATGGTGCGCCTGGCCGGGCACTTCGAGACTCTGCTGGCCACGGTCACCGCCGACCCGGACACCCGCCTCTCCGCGACGAACATGCTCACTCCGGCCGAACGCCGGCAGATCCTCGTCGAGTGGAACGGCATCGGCACCGACGGGCCGGCGGCGGTGACCGTCCACCAACTCTTCGAGGAGCAGGCCGCGCTGCGTCCGGACGCCCTCGCGGTCACCTGTGGCGCCGGCACCCTCACCTACGGGGAACTCAACGAACGGGCCAACCGGCTCGCCCACCACCTCCGCACCCGCGACGTCGGGCCCGACTCGCTGGTGGCCGTGTGCCTCGATCGCGGCCCGGAGATGATCTGCGCCCTGCTCGGCATCCTCAAGGCCGGTGCCGCCTACCTGCCGCTCGACCCCGACTACCCCACCGACCGGCTCACCTACATGATCGAGGACTCCGCCACACCCCTGATCATCACCCAGGCCGGCCACACGCACCGGCTCCCGGCCACCACCCCCCGGCTCCTCGTCGACCGGCACTGGTCGACGCTCGTCTCCGGGGAACCGGCCACCGACCCGGAGCCCGCCGCCGGCCCGGGAAACCTCGCGTACACCATCTACACGAGCGGATCCACCGGGAAGCCCAAGGGCGTCCAGATCGAACACGGCGCGCTCGCCGCCCGCATGCGGGAAACCCGCCGAGAGCTCGAACTGACGCATCACGACCGCCTGTTGCAGTTCGCCTCGATCGCCTTCGACTCCTCGGTGGGCCAGATCTTCGCGCCGCTCACCTGCGGCGCGGCCCTGGTCCTGCGCGAGGACCAGTGGGATCCGTCCACGTCGGCCGCCCTGCTCCGGACCGCCGGCGTGACGGTCGCGTGGCTCACGCCCTCGGCCTTCTCCGCGCTGACGGCGCAACTGGACGGCCCCGAGGGACTGGGGCCGGACCTGCGGCTCGTCCGACTCGGCGGGGAGGCACTGCGGCACGAGCAGGTCAGGCAGTGGTTCGAGCATTCGTCCGTCCCGCTGGTGAACGGGTACGGCCCCACCGAGGCGGCACAGGAGGCGACGACCTCGCGCATCTACGGGACGCCGGAGTTCGTCCCGGTCGGCCGGCCGGTCGCCAATACCGAGGTCTTCGTCGTCGACCGGCACGGCCTTCCCGTCCCGGTGGGCATTCCGGGGGAGATCTGGATCGGTTGCGCGGGGCTGGCCCGCGGCTACCTGAACCGGCCGGACCTGACCCGCGAGAAGTTCGTCGCACACGTCGTCGAGGGCACGACCCGACGCGTGTACCGCACGGGCGACCTGGTCAAGTGGCGCCCGGACGGGCAACTGGAGTTCGTCGGCCGCATCGACAACCAGGTCAAGTTGCGCGGCTACCGGATCGAACTCGGCGAGATCGAAGCCACGTTGCTCGCCCACCCCGCCGTCACCGCGGTCTCGGTCGTGGTCCGCGAGGACACCCCCGGCGACGAGCGGCTGATCGCCTACGTCGTCCCCGTCGTCCCCGTCGGGGACGGCACCGCGGGGCCGACGGCGGGGGAGCTGCGCGCCCACCTACAGCAGGGTCTGCCCGACTACATGGTCCCCGCGGCGTTCGTCACGCTCGACCAACTCCCGCTCACCCCCAACGGGAAGCTCGACCGCAACGCCCTCCCGGCCCCCGACCAGCAGCGTCCGGACCTCGACGCCGCGTACACGGCGCCGCGTACCCCCATCGAGCTGGCCGTCACGGGTATCTGGGCCGACGTGTTGGGCCTGGAGTCGGTGGGCGTGCACGACAACTTCTTCGAACTCGGCGGGCATTCCCTGCTCGCGACGCGGGTGACCTCGCGGTTGCGGAAGGCGCTGGGTGTCGACGTGCCCGTACGGGCGCTCTTCAGCACACCGACGCCGGCCGAACTCGCCTCCCTGGTCGAGGGAATGGACTCGGGCGAGGCGATCCGGATCACCCCCGCCGTCCGGGACGGCAACCCGCTCCCCTTGTCGTTCGCCCAGCAACGCCTGTGGTTCCTCGACCAGTTGGAGCCGGCACGCGCCGAATACCTGATCCCCTTCGCGCTGCGCATCACCGGACCGCTCGACACCACCGCGCTGGAAACCGCCTTCACCGCGCTCGTCACGCGCCACGAAGTCCTGCGCACCCGCTACGTCGCCGACGACAGCGGCCGGCCCACCCAGATCGTCGACGACCTCCGACCCATGACCGTCACCACTCGCGACCTGCGGGACATCGACGACCCGGCCGCCCGTGAGGACACCGCCCGACGCATCGTCGACACCGAGGGGCTTCGGCCGATCGACCTCGCCACCGGGCCGCTGCTTCGGGCCGTCGTGGTCCGACTGGCCGACACGGACCACATCCTCGCGATCACCGTCCACCACATCGCCTTCGACGGCTGGTCGGTGGCCATCCTCTCCCGCGAACTCACCGAGCTGTACGGCGCGGCGACGAGCGCCCGGGAGGCCGCGCTGCCGGCGCTGCCGGTGCAGTACGCCGACTTCTCGGTCTGGCAGCGGGAATGGCTCACCGGGGACGTACTGGACGGGCAACTTGATTACTGGCGTGCGAATCTCGCCGGTCTGGAGCCCCTGGAGCTGCCCACCGACCACCGGCGACCGACCGAGCGGAGCGGCGATGGAGAGGTTGTTCCGTTCACGATCTCGGCGGAGCTCGCCGATCGGGTGAAGGCCACCGCCGCCGGACGGGGCGCGAGCCTGTTCATGACGCTGCTGTCGGTCTTCCAGCTGTTGTTGTCGAAGTACAGCGGGCAGGAGGACGTGGCGGTCGGTACGCCGATCGCGGGCCGGAATCGGGCCGAGATCGAGGACATGATCGGGTTCTTCGTGAACACCCTGGTCATGCGCACCGACCTCTCCGGCGACCCCACCTTCACCGAACTCCTCGCCCGGGTCCGCGACACCGCCCTCGGCGCCTACGACCACCAGGACCTCCCCTTCGAACGACTCGTCGAGGAGCTCGCGCCGGAACGCGACCTCTCCCGCAACCCGCTCTTCCAGACCATGTTCGTCCTCCAGAACGTCCCCGACACCAACAACTGGAACCTGCCTGACCTGTCCATCGAGCCCATCTCCACCACGGCACACGACGCCAAGTTCGACCTGTCCATGTACCTCGCCGAGGCGGCCGACGGAAGCCTCGACGGAGCGATCGTCTACACCACGGATCTGTTCGACGACGCCACGATGGGCCGTCTGGTCGAGCACTTCCGCAACCTGCTCGTCGCGGTCACCACCCGGCCCGACGCCTGCCTGTCGGAACTCGACATGCTCGCCCCGGCAGAACGGCGGCGGATCCTCGTCGAGTGGAACGACACCGCCGCCGACTACCCGGACACGGCGACCGTCCATCGGCTCTTCGAGGAGCGGGCCGAACGCTGCCCGGACGCCACCGCACTCACCTGCGGGTCGGACACCCTCACGTATCGGGAACTCAACGAGCGGGCCAACCGGCTCGCCCATCACCTGCGCGACCTGGGCATCGGCCCGGACAGCCTGGTCGGTGTGTGCCTGGAGCGCGGCCCGGACATGATCTGCGCCCTGCTCGGCATCCTCAAGGCCGGCGGCGCCTACGTCCCGCTCGACCCGGACCACCCCGCCGACCGGCTCGCCTACCTGGTCGAGGACACCGCGGCACCCCTGATCGTCACCCACACGAGCCACACGGATCGGCTGCCCGCGGACACCCCGTACCTGGCCATCGACCACGATTGGCCCGTCATCGCCGGCCGGCCCCGTACCAACCCTGCCCCGCTCGCCGGCCCCCACGACCTGTCCTACGTCATCCACACGAGTGGCTCCACCGGCCGGCCCAAGGGCGTGCGGATCGAGCACCAGGGCGTCGTCAACTACCTCGCGGGGATGCAGGACGAGTTCCCGATCACCGAGGGGGAGGGGTTCCTCCAGGCCACGCCGCTGTCCTTCGACGTGTCTGCCTACGAGATCTTCTGGCCGCTGTGGCGCGGCGCGAAGGTCGTGCTCGTACCCGGGGCCGAACGCCTGGACATGGAGTGCGTCACGCGGCTGATGCGCGACCACCGCGTCGTCGGGCTGCACTTCGTCCCCAGCCTGCTGGAGCTGTTCGTCGCCGAAGTGCACGCCGAGGATTGCACCCACCTGCGGTACACGTTCTGCAGCGGTGAGCCCCTCCAGCCGTCCCTGGTGCGCCGATTCGTCGACGGCTTTCCCGGCGACCTGATCAACCTGTACGGCGCCACCGAGGTCTCGGTGGACACCACGTTCTGGCGCGCGTCCCGCACCCACCCGCAAGGTCCCGTCCTGGCCGGACGGCCGATGATCAACCAGACCGTCTACGTGCTCGACCGAGCCGGCCGACCCGTGCCGGCGGGCGTCCTGGGAGAGGTGTATCTGGGCGGGGCCAGCGTGGGCCGCGGCTATCACAACCGCGCCGAGCTGACCGCCGAGCGATTCGTCCCCGACCCGTTCGCGGGTGCGCCGGACGCCAGGATGTACCGCACCGGCGACCTCGGCAGGTTCACCCCGACCGGCGACCTGGACCTGCTCGGTCGGGTCGATCGGCAGGTGAAGCTGCGCGGCGTGCGCATCGAACTCGGGGAGATCGAAGCCACGTTGCTGTCCTACCCGACCGTCGGCACCTGCGCCGTCGTCGTCCGCGAGGACAGCCCCGGCGACAAGCGGCTGACCGCGTACTGCGTCGCCGCCCTCGATCGGACCATCGATGTACCGGCGCTCCGGGCCTGGTGCGGCGAGACACTGCCGCGCGCCATGATGCCGTCCGCTTTCGTGATCCTCGACGCCCTTCCACTCACCCCGAACGGCAAGGTCGATCACAAGGCACTGCCCTCGCCCGATGGAGAATGCGGGGATACCGATGCGGATTTCGTGGCTCCGCGCGACGAGATCGAAATGGCGATCGCAAACGTCATGACGGAAATTCTCGGCGTCGATCGGGTCGGCGTGCACGACAGCTTCTTCGAACTCGGTGGCCATTCCCTCCTGGCCACCCAGCTGGTCAACCGGATCGAAATGTCGACCGGGGTGCGGGTGAGCCTGAGGAAGCTGTTCCTGCTGCCCTCGATCGCCGGTATCAAGACCCAGCTCATCGAGTTGTTCGAACTCGAAGACCAGCTTTCCTAGGAATCGTCCTTCCGCTACCGCGTGGAGAGATAGGAAAAGAACATCATGGGCGAGAAGTCGATCGAGGCACGTCTCCTGTCCCGCATGCGGCAGCGCACCGATGTCGGCCGCATTCCGCGCAGGGACACGGCCGGTGCCGTGCGGCTGTCCTTCGCGCAGCAACGGCTGTGGTTCCTGGATCAGTTGGACCCCGGCGGCGCCGAATACGTCGTACCGTTCGCGCTGCACGTCGCCGGCCCGTTGGACATCCCGGCGATGGAGACCGCGCTGTCGGGGCTGGTCGCCCGGCACGAGATCCTGCGGACCCGCTTCGTCGCCGACGAGACCGGGCAACCGACGCAGATCGTCGACGTCCCGTGGCGGGTCGCCGTCACCGTCCACGACCTGCGCGACGTGGACGACGCGACCACCCGCGAGGAGCTGGCCCGCGACGCGCTCGGGGTCGGGGCCGGTCGGTCGTTCGATCTGGCGGCGGGGCGGTTGTTGCGGGCGGATGTGGTGCGGTTGGCGGACGAGGACCAGTACCTGCTGATCACGATGCACCACATCGTCTCGGACGGCTGGTCCGAGGGCGTCATCGCCCGGGAGCTGCGGGAGCACTACGCCGCCGCCGCTCGCGGGCAGGGCGAGGTCGCACTGCCGGCCTTGCCGCTCCAGTACGCCGACTTCTCGGTGTGGCAGCGGCAATGGCTGGTCGGGGACGTGCTGGATCGGCAACTGGGCTACTGGCGTGGGAATCTCGCCGGCCTGGAGCCGTTGGAGCTGCCCACCGATCGGCGGCGACCGGCCGAGCGGGCCGGCGGCGGGGATGCCGTCACGTTCACCGTTCCCGCCGATGTCGCGGACCGGGCGAGGAAGGTGTCGAACGACAGCGGTGCGAGCTTGTTCATGACACTGCTGTCGGTCTTCCAGTTGTTGCTGTCGAAGTACAGCGGGCAGGAGGACGTGGCGGTCGGTACGCCGATCGCGGGGCGGAATCGGGCCGAGATCGAGGACATGATCGGGTTCTTCGTGAACACCCTGGTCATGCGCACCGATCTGTCGGGCGATCCGACGTTCGTCGAACTCCTGGGCCGGGTCCGGGACACGGCGCTGGGCGCCTTCGACCACCAGGACCTGCCGTTCGAGCGGCTCGTCGAGGAGCTCGCGCCGGAACGCGACCTCTCCCGCAACCCGCTCTTCCAGACCATGTTCGTCCTCCAGGCGCCGGGCGGCTCCGACCCGGAGGCCGGCACGGGTACGTGGGACCTCTCCGGTACGCGAGTTCGGTCGGTGGACATCGCACGCGGCCTCGCGAAGTTCGACCTTCAGTTGACCGTCGTGGAGTCCGGGAGTGGATTGCGGGCCTCGATGGAGTACCGCACCGATCTGTTCGAACGGGCCACGGTGGAGCGGCTGGTCGGACACTTCCAGACCCTGCTGGCCGCGGTCACCGTCGCCCCGGGTGCCCGGTTGTCCGAGGTGGACATGCTCACCGCGGAGGAGCGACGGCAGATCCTGGTGGAGTGGAACGACACCACCGGGCCCTACCCGGACACGGCGACCATCCATCAACTGGTCGAGGAGCGGGTCGAGCGCTGCCCGGACGCCGTCGCGGTGATGTTCGGGACGGAGAGTCTCACCTTTCGGCAGGTGAACGAGCGGGCGAATCGGCTCGCGCACCATCTGCGTGAACAGGGCGTCGTCCCGGGGACGTTGATCGCGGTGTGCCTGGATCGTGGTCCGGATCTGATCTGCGCGCTGCTCGGGATCCTCAAGGCCGGCGGCGCCTATGTTCCGCTGGATCCGGACTACCCCACCGATCGCCTCACCTACATGGTCGAGGACACCGCGACCCCGCTGGTCGTGACCCACACCCGTCACGCCGACCGACTCCCGGCGGGGATTCCGCGGTTGTTGGTGGACCGGGAATGGCCGGCGGGTGACGTCGCGAATCCGCCGGCGGTGGCCACGCCGGACGATCCGGCGTATGTGATCTACACGTCGGGGTCGACGGGAAAGCCCAAGGGCGTCCGGCTCGATCACCGGGGGGTCGTCAACTATCTCCACTGGTGCGACCTGAACTACCCGCCGTACGGCGACGGTGTCGGGACCCTGTTGTACTCCTCCGTCACCTTCGACCTGACGGTCACGGCGCTGTTCCTGCCGCTCATCCAGGGCCTGCCCCTGGACATTCCGCAGCCCGGGCCCGACCAGGGCGTCTTCGACGCCGCGGTCGAGAGGATTCTGACCGGTGTGGAGATCAGCTTCCTCAAGGCCACCCCGTCGCACCTGGAGGTGCTCGCCGCACACCTCGAACTCACCGGCAGGCGCCACAACATCGCCACGATCGTTGCGGGCGGTGAGGACCTCTCACCGACACTGGCTCACCGCATCCTCGCGACGAGCAGCCGAACCACGGTCCTCTGCAACGAGTACGGCGCGACCGAGGGATCCGTCGCCAACGTGATGAGCCTGAGCACCGATGTCGACCCCCATGCGGAGACCACGCCGGTGGGAACCGTGATGACGAACACGAAGGCGTACGTGGTCGATCGGTACAACCGGGCCGTACCCGTCGGTGTCCCGGGCGAGTGCCTCCTGGGCGGGATCTGCGTCGCCCGCGGTTACCTCAACCGACCGGAGCTGACCGAGGCGCGTTTCATTCCGGATCCGTTCTCCACCGACCCGGACGCGCGGGTGTATCGCACCGGCGACCTGGTCAAATGGCGGCCGGACGGGCAGGTGGACTTCATCGGCCGGATCGACAACCAGGTCAAGCTGCGCGGCTACCGCGTCGAACTCGGCGAGATCGAGAACAACCTCCTCACCCACCCTGGCATCACCGCGACCACCGTGGTCGTCCGCGAGGACACCCCGGGAGACAAACGCCTGGTCGCGTACGTCGTTCCCGCGAACAGCGGTGACGCGTCCGAAGACTCGCCCGAACCGACCACCGGAGAACTTCGCGCCCACCTGCAACAGGGTCTGCCCGACTACATGGTCCCCGCCGTGTTCGTCGTCCTCGACCGACTCCCCCTGACCCCCAACGGAAAGGTCGACCGCAAGGCGCTTCCGGCACCGGACGGCCGGCGCCCCGACCTCGACGCCGCGTTCGCCACACCGCGTACTCCGGTCGAACTGGCCGTCACGGGTATCTGGGCCGACGTGTTGGGCCTGGAGTCGGTGGGAGTGCACGACAACTTCTTCGAACTCGGTGGGCATTCCCTGCTCGCGACGCAGGTGACCTCGCGGTTGCGGAAGGCACTGGGGGTGGACGTGCCGGTGCGGGCGCTCTTCAGTGCACCGACGCCGGCGCAACTCGCCGCTGTGGTCGAGGGGATGGACCCGGGCGAGGCGATCCGGATCACCCCCGCCGTCCGGGACGGCGGACCGCTTCCGTTGTCGTTCGCTCAGCAACGCCTCTGGTTCCTCGACCAGTTGGAGCCGGACAGCGCCGAGTACCTCGTACCGTTCGGACTCCAGGTGCGCGGTCGATTGGATCTCTCCGCGCTCGGGGCCGCCCTCACCGGGCTGGTGGCCAGGCACGAGATCCTGCGGACCCGATTCCTGGCCGACGACGACGGCCACCCCACGCAGTTCATCGACCCGCCGGCGCCGTTGGCGGTCACCGTCCACGACCTCCGTGGCATTGAGGACACGGTCGCCCGGGAGGCCGCGGCCCGGCGCGTCGTCGAGGTCGAGGGCGGTCGGCCGTTCGACTTGGCGGCGGGGCGGTTGTTGCGGGCGGATGTGGTGCGGTTGGCGGACCAGGACCAGTACCTGCTGATCACGATGCACCACATCGTCTCGGACGGCTGGTCCGAGGGTGTCATCGCCCGGGAGCTGCGGGAGCGCTACGCCGCCGCTCTCGGACACCGCGAAGTCGACCTGCCGGTTTTGGCCTTGCAGTACGCCGACTTCTCGGTCTGGCAGCGGCAATGGCTCACCGGAGACGTTCTGGATGGGCAACTGGACTACTGGCGTGGCAATCTCGCCGGGCTCGAACCCCTGGAGCTGCCCACCGACCACCGCCGGCCCACCGAGCGAAGCGGCAGCGGTGACGCGGTCACTTTCACCGTTCCCGCCGATGTCGCGGTCCGGGTTAAGAAGATGTCGAACGACGGCGGCGCGAGCCTGTTCATGACCTTGCTGTCCGTCTTCCAGCTCCTGTTGTCCAAGTACAGCGGGCAGGAGAACGTGGCGGTCGGGACGCCGATCGCGGGGCGGAATCGGGCCGAGATCGAGGACATGATCGGGTTCTTCGTGAACACCCTGGTCATGCGTACCGATCTGTCGGGCGACCCGACGTTCGTCGAACTCCTGGGCCGGGTCCGGGAGACGGCGCTGGGCGCCTTCGACCACCAGGACCTGCCGTTCGAGCGGCTCGTCGAGGAACTCGCGCCGGAACGCGACCTCTCCCGCAATCCCCTCTTCCAGACCATGTTCGTGCTCCAGAACATCCCGGACACCGACACCTGGACGTTGCAGGACCTGCTCGTCGAGCCGATCGGCGTCGCCGGCCAGCAGGCGAAGTTCGATCTGCAACTGACCGTCGCGGAAACGGGTGTTGGTCTCCAGGGAGCGATGGAGTTCCGCACGGATTTGTTCGAGCGGGCCACCGTGGAGCGGTTGGTGGGGCATTTCCGGACGTTGTTGGCCGCGGTCGTGGCGAGTCCGGGTGCGCGGTTGTCCGAGTTGGACATGCTCACGCCCGCGGAGCGGCGGCGGATCCTGGTGGAGTGGAACGACACCGCCGGGTCGTATCCGGACGCGGCGACGATCCACCGGTTGGTGGAGGAGCGGGTCGAGCGCTGCCCGGACGCGGTCGCGGTGACCTTCGGGTCGCAGACGCTGACGTACCGTCGGGTGAACGAGCGCGCCAACGAACTCGCGCATCACCTGCGGGAACGGGGCGTGACGCCGGGGACGTTGGTCGCGGTGTGTCTGGATCGTGGTCCGGATCTGATCTGCGCGTTGCTCGGGATCTTGAAGGCGGGTGCGGCGTTCGTGCCGCTGGACCCGGACTATCCCGTGGACCGGCTCGCGTTCATGGTCGAGGACACCGCCACACCGCTGGTGGTCACCCACACGAGCCACGACGACCGGCTCCCGGGCGGGATACCGCGCCTGTTGGCGGACCGGGACTGGCCCGCGGGTGACACCACCAACCCGGTGGCGGTGGCCACGCCGGACGATCCGGCGTACGTGATCTACACGTCCGGGTCCACCGGGAAGCCCAAGGGTGTGCGGCTCGATCACCGGGGGGTGGTCAACTATCTCCACTGGTGCGACCTGAACTACCCGCCGCACGACGCGAACGGTGTCGGGACCCTGTTGTACTCCTCCGTCACCTTCGACCTGACCATCACCGCGCTGTTCCTGCCGCTCATGCAGGGTCTTCGTCTGGACATTCCGCAACCCGGGCCCGACCAGGGCGTGTTCGACGCCGCCGTCGAGACGATCCTCACCGGCATCGAGATCAGCTTCCTCAAGGCCACCCCCTCCCACCTCGAAGTCCTCGCCGGGCACCTCGAACTCACCGGCGCCCACCACAACATCGCCACGATCGTCGCCGGTGGTGAGGACCTCTCTCCGGCCCTGGTGAAGCGGATCCTCGCGTCGAGCGGCGGCACCACGGTCGTCTCCAACGAGTACGGGGCGACCGAGGGGTCCGTGGCCAACGTGATGAGCCTGACCACGGCCGTCGACCCCGACTGGGAGACCACACCCGTCGGCGTCCCGATCACCAACACCAAGGCATACGTGGTCGATCGCTACAACCGGCCCGTCCCTGTGGGTGTCCCCGGTGAATGCCTCCTCGGGGGGATCTGTGTCGCCCGCGGCTACCTCAACCGACCCGAACTCACCCGGACGCGCTTCATCCGGGATCCCTTCTCCACCGACCCGGACGCCCGCGTCTACCGCACCGGTGACCTCGTCAAATGGCGCCCCGACGGCCGGATGGAGTTCATCGGCCGGATCGACAACCAGGTCAAACTCCGCGGCTACCGCATCGAACTCGGCGAGATCGAGAACAACCTCCTCACCCACCCCGCCATCACCGCAACCACCGTCACCGTCCGCGAGGACACCCCAGGCGACAAACGCCTGGCCGCCTACGTCGTCACCGCGAACAGTGGTGACTCGCCCGAACCGACGGCCGGAGAACTCCGCACCCACCTCCAACAACACCTGCCCGACTACATGGTCCCCACCACGTTCGTCACCCTCGACCAACTCCCCCTCACCCCGAACGGAAAGGTCGACCACAAGGCGCTTCCGGCACCGGACGGCCACCGCCCCGACCTCGACGCCGCCTACACCGCGCCGCGCGATCACGTCGAGACGACGATCGCCGCCGTCTGGTCCGACGTCCTGCGCATCGACACCGTCGGTATCCACGACAACTTCTTCGAACTCGGCGGCGACTCGATCGTCAGCATCCAGATGATCGCTCGGGCGAAGAAGTTCGGCATCCACCTGACCCCCCGGATGATCTTCAAGTATCAGACGATCGCGGAGATCGCCGCCCATGCACAGGCGGGCAGTTCGGTGCACGCCGAACAGGGCAAGGTCGTGGGGGATGTGGTGCTGACGCCGATCCAGCACTGGTTCTTCGAGAAGGAACTTCCGGACAACCATCACTTCAACCAGGCCGAGTTGTTGTCGACCGACGGCCTCGACCCGGACGTGCTGGGACTCGCCCTCATCGATCTGACCGAACATCACGATGCCCTCCGGCTGCGCTACAACCGCGAGGAGAGCGGATGGAGTCAGTACCTCGACGACACAGCCGGCACGCTCCTGCTCGACGTCCACGATCTCTCCGAGGTGTCCGACGACGCGTTGTGGCCGGTGATGCGCGGCATCGGCACGGAGGTTCAGCAGAGCCTCGATCTGCTCAAGGGACCGCTTGTCCGAGGCGCGTTGATGAACCTGGGCCGCGACCGCGGACAGCGGCTGCTTCTCGCCGTTCACCACCTCGCGATCGACAGCGTGTCCTGGCGCATCCTGCTGGAGGATCTGGGCAGCGCCTACGAGCAGCGCGCGGCGGGGAACCTTTCGCGATTGCCGGCCAAGACGACCTCGTTCAAGGCCTGGGCGGAGAAGCTCGCTCGGTTCGCGGTATCGGCCGAGGCGCGTGGGGAGTTCGCCTACTGGGCGGAGCCCAAGCCCACCGGCCGGCTGCCCCGCGACCGTGACGGAGCCAACGAGGCGCGGTCGGCCTCCACCGTGTACGCGTCCCTGAGTGCCAAGGAGACGGGCGCGCTGCTGCGCGACGTGCCACGGGCCTTCGACACCCGGATCAACGACGCGTTGCTCACCGCGCTGGCTCGGACGATGAGCAGCTGGACCGGCGACCGCCACACACTCGTCGGCTTGGAGGGCCACGGCCGGGAGGACCTGTTCCCGGACGTGGACCTGTCCCGGACGGTCGGCTGGTTCACCAGCGTCTTCCCGGTCGCGCTGAGTCTCGACACCGGCGCGGATCTGGTGACGTCGCTGGCGGCGGTGAAGGAGCAGCTGGCTCGGATACCGAACAAGGGTGTCGGGTACGGGATCCTGCGCTATCTCGGGAGTCCGGAGTCGGCGTCGGTACTGCGGGATCAGCCGTCACCCGAGGTCAACTTCAACTATCTCGGGCAGTTCACCCAGCAGCTCCCGGGGATCGGGCGATACGCGGATCCCGCCGAGCCCAAGGGCCATTCCATCAGCCCCGAGGGCATGCGATGGAACGTCCTCGACGTCACCGCAGCCGTCGAAGGCGACACGTTCAGCGTGTACTTCAACTACTCGGAGGCACTGCACGAGCGTCGGACCGTCCAGCGTCTCGCCGACGATCTGATCGAGTGCCTGCGCAGTCTGATTTCGGAGAGTGCCAAGAAAGCCGTCGGCACCGGCCGGGCGACCGCACCCCTTACCGATGTCGGCGACACCGACATGGCCGCGATCCTGAAGAGGTTCTCAAAGTGAGCGCTCACAACGTGGAAGACGTCTACGGACTCTCGCCGTTGCAATTCGGCATGCTGTTCCACTCCCTCGAGGACTCGTCCGAGACCCGCCCGTACATGGTGCAGATGACCGAGGAGGTCCACGGGCACTTCGACGTCGACTGCTTCCGGGGCGCGTGGCAGCGGCTGGTCGAGCGCCACTCGATTCTGCGCAGCGCGTTCGTGTGGGAAGGCGTCTCCGAACCGGTCCAGGTCGTTCAGCGGACGGCCGAACTCCCGTTCTCCAGCCGCAATTGGTGTGGCTACACGGCCTACGCCCAGGAGACCCGGCTCAAGGAGTTCCTGGCGGAGGACTGGAAACGTGGGTTCGATCTGTCCGAGGCGCCGCTGGTGCGGGTCACCGTCATCCGGATGGCCGAGGAACGTCATGTCGTGGTCTGGTCGTTCCACCACATTCTGATGGACGGGTGGAGCGTCCAGATCCTGCAGAAGGAGCTTTTCTCCATCTATCGGGGCCTGTTGGCCGGGACGGCGGTGGAACTCGCGCCGGCGACTCCCTACCGTCGGTACATCGAGTGGCTGAACTCCCGGCAGTCCTCGGATTCGAAGGCTTTCTGGACCGACTATCTGGACGGCATCACCGAGCCGACGGATCTGCACGTGGACCGCGTCACCGGGGACTCGGGCGTCGGTGAGATCGAGATCCATGCCGACGCGGAGCTCTTCTCGACGGCCCGCGCGTACGCACGCGCCCAGAGGATCACGATGAATACCCTGGTCCAGGGCCTGTGGGCCATCCTGCTGTCCCGGTACAGCGGCAACGACGACGTCCTGTTCGGGTCGACGATCTCCGGCCGGTCGATCGCCATGCCGGACATCGAGTCGATGATGGGACTGTTCATCAACACGCTTCCGGTGCGTGGTCGCGTCGACGGCGACGCGAAGGTATCGGGTTGGTTGCGGGCGCTCCAGGACGAGCAGCTCGACATGCGTCAATGGGAGTACTGCCACCTCGTCGATGTCCGCGAGTACAGCGGGATCCCGCGCGGCGAACCGCTCTTCCGGTCCATTCTCGTCTTCGAGAACTATCCGGTGGTCCAAGAGGCATCGGACTTCCCGGAGGGGATGACCCGCCGGATGGTGGGCTGCGTCGAGCGGACCGGGTATCCGATGACCCTCGTGGCCTCGGCCGGGTCGGTGCTCGAGTTCCGGTTCGTGTACGACCGGAGCATGTTCGACGACGCCACGATGGCGCGGCTGGCCGGGCACTTCCAGGCGTTGCTGGCCGCGGTCGTGGCGAGTCCGGATGCCCGGCTGTCCGAGTTGGACATGCTCACGCCCGGGGAGCGGCGGCAGATCCTGGTGGAGTGGAACGACACCGCGGGGCCGTATCCGGACAGGGCGACGATCCACGGACTCGTGGAGGAGCGAACCGCTGGGAGCCCGGACGCGGTCGCGGTCACCCACGGGGCGGAGAGTTTTACGTTTCGGGAGGTGAACGAGCGCGCCAACCGACTCGCGCATCACCTGCGGGGGCGGGGTGTGACGCCGGGGACGTTGGTCGCGGTGTGTCTGGATCGTGGTCCGGATCTGATCTGCGCGTTGCTCGGGATCCTGAAGGCGGGTGCGGCGTTCGTGCCGCTGGACCCGGACTATCCCGTGGACCGGCTCGCGTTCATGGTCGAGGACACCGCCACACCGCTGGTGGTCACCGCTGCCGGGCACGGTGATCGGCTTCCGGCGGGGATTCCGCAGTTGTTGGTGGATCGGGATTGGCCGGCGGGTGACGTCGCGAATCCGGTGGCGGTGGCCACGCCGGACGATCCGGCGTATGTGATCTACACGTCGGGGTCGACGGGCAAGCCCAAGGGTGTGCGGCTCGATCACCGGGGGGTGGTCAACTATCTCCACTGGTGCGACCTGAACTATCCGCCGCACGACGCGAACGGTGTCGGGACGCTGTTGTACTCGTCCGTCACGTTCGACCTGACCATCACGGCGTTGTTCCTGCCGCTCATGCAGGGTCTTCGTCTGGACATTCCGCAACCCGGGCCCGATCAGGGCGTGTTCGACGCCGCCGTCGAGACGATCCTCACGGGTGTGGAGATCAGCTTCCTCAAGGCCACTCCGTCGCACCTGGAGGTTCTCGCCGGGCACCTCGAACTCACCGGTGCCCGGCACAACATCGCCACGATCGTGGCCGGTGGTGAGGACCTCTCCCCGGCCCTGGTGAAGCGGATCCTCGCGTCGAGCGGCCGCACCACGGTCGTCTCCAACGAGTACGGCGCCACCGAGGGGTCCGTGGCCAACGTGATGAGCCTGACCACGGCCGTCGACCCCGACTGGGAGAGCACGCCCGTCGGCGTCCCGATCACCAACACCAAGGCATACGTCGTCGATCGATACAACCGACCCGTCCCCGTCGGTGTCCCCGGTGAATGCCTCCTCGGCGGGATCTGCGTCGCCCGCGGCTACCTCAACCGACCCGAACTCACCGGGACCCGTTTCGTTCGGGATCCGTTCTCCACCGACCCGGACGCGCGTGTGTATCGCACCGGCGACCTCGTCAAATGGCGCCCCGACGGCCAAATGGAGTTCATCGGCCGAATCGACAACCAGGTCAAACTCCGCGGCTACCGCATCGAACTCGGCGAGATCGAAGCCACGTTGCTCACCCATCCGGCCGTCGCCGCGACGACTGTGACCGTCCGGGAGGACACCCCGGGGGACAAACGCCTGGTCGCCTACACCGTGACCACCGGTGCCGGCACCGTCACGACCGGCGAACTACGGACCCACCTCCGGCAGCACCTGCCCGACTACATGATCCCCGCCGTGTTCGTCACCCTCGACCAACTCCCCCTCACCCCCAACGGAAAGGTCGACCACAAGGCGCTTCCGGCACCGGACGGCCACCGCCCCGACCTCGACGCCACCTACACCGCGCCGCGTACCCCGGTCGAACAGGCCATCGCCGCGATCTGGTCCGACGTCCTGGGCATCGACACCATCGGCATCCACGACAACTTCTTCGAGCTCGGCGGACAGTCGATCAACGCGGTCCGGGTCGCGTCGCGAATCAGCGGTGCCGGCTGGACCGTCAGCCTGCAACAGATCATGCGGCACACCACCGTCGCCGACCTCGCGGCCGCGATCGTCGCGCCGCGGACGGGATCGTCCGGTCTGGTCGTCCGCCTGTCGGAAGGGCCGGTCGAGGAAGCGGAGGTACCCCGCCTGTTCTGCATCCACCCGGGAGGCGGCAGCACACACGCCTATCGCGAACTGGCCGCCCGGCTCGGTGATTCGTTCGCCGTCTACGGCGTGCAGGCGGCCGGGCTGAATGCCGGCGAGTCGCCGATCACCGGCATCGAGGCGATGGCGAGCCGGTACTGGGAGGAGATCCGATCGGTTCAGCCGGAGGGGCCGTATCTGCTGCTCGGCTGGTCGACCGGGGCGGTCGTGGCGCACGAGATGTGCGTACAGCACCCGAACGACGTCGCGGCGTCGTATCTCCTCGAACCCGCGGTCACCGGGCGGGTTCAGCGCTCGCGGTTCGAGCGGTACGTCGAGGTGTATCGGCAGGTGAACGCGCTGTGGCAGCAGGGCCAGAGCGAGACCGGGGCCGCTCGGGACGTGACCGAACGCGCGCTCAAGCGCCTGGCGCCGCGGATGAACATCGAAGCGGACGCCGTCACCCTGGACGAATGGCTTCCCTACGAGGTTCTGGAAGCCGAGGTCCGGTCGTTGGCCGACTACGAGGCCCGCCCATCCTTCGCGAGGGCGACCCTGGTCGTCAGCGAGTCGGTGCGCGATGCCGATCCGGCGACCCGGGCGGACGAACCGTCCCACGCGCGGTACACCGCCCACTGGCGACGGCTCCATCCCGCCGGCATCGAGATCCTCGACATCCGGGGGCGGCACATGCAGATGGTCAAGGGCGTGGAGCAACTGGAGGCCGTGGTCGCCGCGATCGAGAAGCGATGACCGCCGGCGGCGACCTCAGTTGGTGATCGGTGACCCGTGCGACAGGGGCTGGACCGACAGCACACCCGCCCGCATCGCCAGCGGCATGTCCACGGTCAGGAGGGCGTTCAGGTACTCCTCGCGGCTGATCGACCGGGTGCCGAGCGCCGCGGTGTAGTCGTGGGGTACCTGGACGTCGATCAGGTCCGCCTGGCCGCGGAGCCGACGACTGAGGTCGGCGAACGCCACCCGAGTGCCGTAGGGGCGTCGACTGAACGCGGAGTCGACGCTGAAGACGTTGCCGATGCCGGTGCCGAACAGGCCCGCGATGAGATTCTCGCCCTGCCAGATCTCGACGCTGTGCGCCCAGCCGGCTTCGTGCAGGGTGATGAGCGAGGCCCGGAACGAGTCCGTGATCCAGGTGGAGTGCGCCTGATCCCGGCAGCCGTTGACCACACTGGCGAACGCGTGGTCGCAGGTGACGATCCACCGGGGCCCGCGGTTCGGGCTGTGCCGCAGGATGCCGGGCAGGAGCGTGGCCCCGACCTTGATCACGGGTCGGCGGGCCGGGCTCCACCACGTCACCGCGTAGGCGTCATCGCTCTGCGCGGCCGGGAAGGCGGTGATCCGGCCGTCGGCGACGTGGTGCGCGTAGAGGGCCCGATGGGCCTCGGCGGGGTGGTCCCGCAACCGGGGATACGGGAAGGCGCCGTGGCGGTGGGCCTCCAACAGCCGATGGGGTGCCGTGGAACCGCCGACCGCGATGGGGAGATCCAGTTCGGCGGCCGACAGGTCGACCCGCTCCCACGCCATCTCGCCGATCATCGTTCGCGCCGTACGGCGTCGCCGCGGGAAGGCCGAGTGCGCAGGCCGTCCGACGTGCGGGGCCAGGGAACCGTACACATGGGGGAGATCGCCCCGCTTTCTCGGGCCGATCCGGGCCGCGGATCGGCCCGTACCCTGCCCGGTCGTTGCTGCACGTGGTGGTCGCCGAGTGACTCCGACATCTCGCCGCGCTTCTCTTGCACCTACCCGTTCCCGGTGCCGCCGTCGTCCTGGACGATGCAGGTGTGGGCGTGGCCCGCGCAGGGGGCCGCGGGCCCGCCGGCCGAGATCTCCGCCAGTCCGGTCAGCGCCGTGACCGTCAGGATCGCCATCGCCGCGAACGAGTTGACCGCGTTCCGAGTGTTGATCGTCATCGCCGTATCTCCTTCGTCTGCCGGTATGACCAGCCTGGCGACGGCGAGGGTCGGGGACATGCGTGCTCACCACCCATATTTCACCGAGGCCCCTACCCAGCGCCCGGCCTCCTGGTGACCTCGGCCGCCCCGGCGCCGCCTTCCCATCCGGGATCGGCGGGCCACGAGGGGCGTGACGACACGATCTGCGCGGTCGCGCCGGGGGTGATGAAGATGGGCACCCGGCACGCATACGCGTGTTCACCGAACCCCGTTGACTGTCGAACGGAAGGCGAATCGGTCGCACATCGGACGGCATCGGTGTGCGGGTCGCGATCATGCGTCGCGTCGCTTGATCCGGTCCGATTCATGTCGATCAGGAGCTGTCCTACGACACAACGGGAGCGTAAAAGGTGCGAACCTCACTTGGGATGGACTCTGTCGCGCAGGGCGTATATCTGACGATGGTCGCCCAGCCGCACGCGGATGTGCAGAAGCTGGCCGAGCAGTTGGAGGAGAGCGACACCGCGATCAGCCGGGCACTCGAGCAGTTGTCTCGGCTGTCGCTGGTCGCGCCGGGCGGTGGCGCCACCGGATGGATGCCGATCGAGCCGGAAGTCGGCCTGGCGGCGATGCTGGCACGGCAGCAAGCCGATCTGGCCCGGCATCAGCTCCAGGTCGAGGACAGCAGGCTGGAGGTCGCGCAGCTGCTGGCCACGCACGGCCGCCGTACGCAGGGACAGGTACCCGGAGTGGAATGGCTCTCCGGCGAGGCGGCGGTGTGGGAGCGCGTCGCCGAGCTCGCGGACGGCTGCCGGGAGGAGGCGCTGTCGCTGGGCCCGACCGAGCGCCTGACGGAGACGGTCATCGAGGCGGGCCGGCCGGTCGACGAGTCGGTGCTCCGGCACGGGGCACGGTCGCGATCGATCCTGTTGGAGAGCGCTCGCAACGACAACGCGGCCATGCCCTATCTACGCTGGAAGATGGACTCGGTCGGGGGCGTCCGGACGCTTCCGTCACTACCGGTATGGATGATCCTCATCGACCGACGGCATGTCGTCATCCCGGTCAGCAGCTTCCGTTCCGTCATGGGCGGCCTCGTCTGCACCGCCGAGTCGATCATCAACGCGTTCGTGGCCCTGTTCGCCAAGCTGTGGAAGGAAGCGCTCCCGTTGACGGGGGCTCGGCCGCGGACCGCCGGCAATCTGTCGCTTCAGGAGCAGCACATCCTGCGACTGTGGGCGCAGGGGCTCACGGACGCGTCCGCCGCCCGGCAGATGGACGTCTCGCTGCGCACGGTACGGCGGCTGTCCGAGAAGCTCACCGATCGGTTCGGCGCCCACAGCCGGTTCCAGCTCGGCGCCATGGCCATCGCCGAGGGGAGTATCCGGCCCGAGGACATGATCTGAACGAATACGGCACGGCCCGGGACGTCCCACGGTGTCGTGCCGGTTGTCGGAGGTATGGAATAGCCGGACAAGCCGAGTAGCCGGACATCTCTCATGTCCGGCTACTCGTCTGTCCGGCTACTCGACGTGCCGTGGGTCCGTCCTCGGCCCGATGTCACGACCTCATCGGCGTGCTCCGCCGAACTGGGCCGAGATGGCGGACATCATGATGTCGGCCATGGCGGTGGCGAGTTGGGCGGGTGTGGGTGCGGCGAAGAGGGTGCGGACGGGGACGTCGACGCCGAGGGTCTTGCGCAGGCGTGAGGTGACCTGGGTGGCGAGGAGGGAGTGTCCGCCGAGTTCGAAGAAGTTGTCGTGGATGCCGATGGTGTCGACGGTGAGGACGTCGGACCAGATGGCGGTGATGGCTCGCTCGACCGGGGAACGTGGTGCGGTGTAGGTGGCGTCGAGGTCCGGCCGTTGTGGGTCGGGGACGGGGAGGGCCTTGCGATCGACCTTTCCGTTGGGGGTGAGCGGGAGTTGGTCGAGCGTGACGAACACGGCGGGGACCATGTAATCGGGCAGGTGCCGTTGCAGGTGGGCGCGCAGCTCGCCCGCGGTCGGTTCGGTCGGGTCACCGCCGTTCGCGGTGACGGTGTAGGCGACCAGGCGCTTGTCCCCGGGGGTGTCCTCGCGGACCACGACGGTGGTCGCGGTGACGGTGGGGTGGGTGAGCAACGTGGCTTCGATTTCGCCGAGTTCGATGCGGTAGCCGCGGAGTTTGACCTGGTTGTCGATGCGGCCGATGAACTCCATTTGGCCGTCGGGGCGCCATTTGACGAGGTCGCCCGTGCGGTACATGCGGCGGGGCGTGCCCGCGACGTCACACTCGATGAACTTCTCTCGGGTTTGTTCGGGTTGGTTGAGGTATCCGAGGGCGAGGCCGGTGCCGGCGATGAGGAGTTCGCCGGGGATGCCGATGGGGACGGGGTGGTGGTGTTTGTCGACGATGTAGAGGTTGGTGTTGGCGATGGGGCGTCCGATGGGGGGTATCGGGTCGCCGGGGGTGATTTCGGTGGAGGTGACGAGGACGGTTGATTCGGTGGGTCCGTAGTTGTTGATGACGCGGAACGGGAGTGTGGTGTCGGTGGGGAGGTGGAGGAGGTCGCCGCCGGTGAGGACGTATTCGAGGCTGGTGGTGTTGTTCCAGGGGAGTGCGGCGAGGGCTTCGAGCATGGGTGTGGGGACGAAGGTGCCGCGGATGTTTTGGTCCTGGAGCCATTGTTGGAGGAGGTCGGGGGTGAGGCGGATGGTGTCGGTGGTGATGCAGCAGGTGGTTCCGGCGGTGAGTGCGGGCCACAGTTCCCAGGCGGCGGCGTCGAAGCCGACGCCGGCGAGGAGGGCGACGCGGTCGCCGGGTTTCATGGCGAAGCTGGTCATCGTCCAGTGGACGAGGTTGACGAGGCTGTGGTGGCGGATCTGGACGCCCTTGGGCCGGCCCGTTGACCCGCTCGTGTAGATCACGTATGCGAGATCCTGTGGTGACGCTACGGGTTCCGGGTTGCCGATCGGCTCCTCGGCGAGCGTCGCCCAGTCCTGGTCGACGCGGAACTGCGCGGTGCCGGCGGGCAGTCGGCCGATGTGGTCGGTGTGGGTGACGACCACCGGCGTACCGGTGTCCGCGACCATGTAGGCCAGCCGGTCGGCGGGGTAGTCCGGGTCGAGCGGGGCGTAGGCGGCGCCGGCTTTGAGGATGCCCAGCAGGGCACAGATCATGTCCGGACTGCGATCCAGACACACTGCGACCAGGCCGCCGGGGCCGATGCCGTACCGGGTACGCAGGTGGTGGGCGAGGCGGTTGGCACGCTCGTTGACCTGACGGTAGGTCAGGATCTCGTCGTCGCCGCGTACGGCGACGACGTCCGGGGAGCGTTCGGCCCGCTCTTCGATGAGCTGGTGGGTGGTCTTCGTGTTCGGGTAGTCGGTGGTGGTGTCGTTCCACTCGACGAGGATCTGCCGGCGTTCGGCCGGGGTGAGCATGTCCAACTGGGACAGGTGGGTGTCCGGGGCGGTGGCGACGGCGGCCAGCAGCGTTTGGAAGTGCCCGACCAGCCGCCGCACCGTGGCCTGTGCGAAGAGATCGGTGCGGTACTCCACCGATGCCCGCAGGCCGCTGCCCACCTCGTCGAAGACGGTGAGGGTCAGGTCGAACTTGGCGTCCTGTACGGGGATCGGAATCGCTTCGACGGTGAGGTCGGGCAGGCTCCAGGTGTCGGTGTCGGGGATGTTCTGGAGGACGAGCATGGTCTGGAAGAGGGGGTTGCGGGAGAGGTCGCGTCGGGGGGCGATTTCCTCGACGAGTCGTTCGAAGGGGAGGTCTTGGTGGTCGTAGGCGCCGAGGGCGGTGTCGCGGACGCGGGCGAGGAGTTCGGTGAAGGTGGGGTCGCCGGAGAGGTCGGTGCGCATGACCAGGGTGTTCACGAAGAACCCGATCATGTCCTCGATCTCGGCCCGGTTGCGGCCCGCGATCGGCGTACCGACCGCGACGTCCTCCTGCCCGCTGTACTTGGACAGCAGCAGCTGGAACGTGGCGAGCAGGGTCATGAACAGGCTCGCACCGTTGCCGGCGGCAGTGGCCTTCAACGTGTCCGCGACCTCCGGCGGAATCGTGAAGGTGACGGCGGCACCGCCGCTGCTTCGCTCGGTGGGTCGGCGCTGGTCGGTGGGGAGTTCCAGGGGTTCGAGGCCGGTGAGGTTCCCTCGCCAGTAGTCCAGTTGGCGGTCGAGGGTGTCCCCGGTAAGCCATTGGCGCTGCCAGACCGAGAAGTCGGCGTACTGCAAGGCCGGTGCCGGCAGGTCGACTTCGTGGTGTCCGAGGGCGGCGGCGTAGCGGTCGCGAAGTTCGCGCGCGATGACGCCCTCGGACCAGCCGTCCGAGACGATGTGGTGCATCGTGATCAGCAGGTGCTGGTCCTGGTCCGCCAACCGGATCACGTCCGCCCGCAGGAGCGGTCCCGCCGCCAGGTCGAATGGCCGACCGCCCTCGACCTCGACGACGCGCCGGGCCGCGGCCTCCCGGGCGACCGCGTCCTCGATGTCGCGGAGGTCGTGAACGGTGACCGGCAACGGCGCCGGCGGGTCGATGAGCTGTGTCGGCTGCCCGTTGTCGTCGGCGACGAACCGGGTCCGGAGGATCTCGTGCCGGGCGACCAGGCCCGACAGGGCCGATTCCAGTGCGGTGGTGTCGAGCGAGCCGGTGATGCGGAGCGCGAAGGGGATGAGGTATTCGGCGCGTGCCGGCTCCAACTGGTCGAGGAACCACAGGCGTTGCTGGGCGAACGACAGCGGGAGGGGGTTGCCGTCCCGGGGGGTTGGGGTGATCCGGGTCGACTCGTCGGTGTGCATTCCGTCGATGGCGGTGGCGAGTTGGGCGGGTGTGGGTGCGGTGAAGAGGGTGCGGACGGGGACGTCGACGCCGAGGGTTTTGCGGATGCGGCTGGTGACTTGGGTGGCGAGGAGGGAGTGTCCGCCGAGTTCGAAGAAGTTGTCGTGGATGCCGATGGTGTCGACGGTGAGGACGTCGGACCAGATGGCGGTGATCGCCCGCTCGACCGGGGTGCGGGGTGCGGTGTAGGTGGCGTCCAGGTCGGGGCGGTGGCCGTCCGGTAGGGGGAGGGCCTTGCGGTCGACCTTTCCGTTGGTGGTCAGGGGGAGTTGGTCGAGGGTGACGAAGGCCGCGGGGACCATGTAGTCGGGGAGTTGCTGTTGGAGGTGGGCGCGGAGTTCGGCGGTCTTGGGGATGTCGGTGTCCGCGGTGGTGACGGTGTAGGCGACCAGGCGCTTGTCGCCCGGCGTGTCCTCGCGGGCGATCACGGTTGCTGCGGTGACGGTGGGGTGGGTGAGCAACGTGGCTTCGATCTCGCCGAGTTCGATGCGGTAGCCGCGCAGCTTGACCTGGTTGTCGATTCGGCCGATGAACTCCATCTGGCCGTCCGGCCGCCACTTGACCAGGTCGCCGGTGCGGTAGACGCGGGCGTCCGGGTCGGTGGAGAACGGGTTCGGGATGAAGCGGTCTCGGGTTTGTTCGGGTTGGTTGAGGTATCCGAGGGCGAGGCCGGTGCCGGCGATGAGGAGTTCGCCGGGGATGCCGATGGGGACGGGGTGGTGGTGTTTGTCGACGATGTAGAGGTTGGTGTTGGCGATGGGGCGTCCGATGGGGGGTATCGGGTCGCCGGGGGTGATCTGGGTGGAGGTGACGAGGACGGTTGATTCGGTGGGTCCGTAGTTGTTGATGACGCGGAACGGGAGTGTGGTGTCGGTGGGGAGGTGGAGGAGGTCGCCGCCGGTGAGGACGTATTCGAGGCTGGTGGTGGTGTTGTTCCAGGGGAGTGCGGCGAGGGCTTCGAGCATGGGTGTGGGGACGAAGGTGCCGCGGATGTTTTGGTCCTGGAGCCATTGTTGGAGGAGGTCGGGGGTGAGGCGGATGGTGTCGGTGGTGATGCAGGAGGTGGTTCCGGCGGTGAGTGCGGGCCACAGTTCCCAGGCTGCGGCGTCGAAGCCGACGCCGGCGAGGAGGGCGACGCGGTCGCCGGGTTTCATGGCGAAGCTGGTCATCGTCCAGTGGACGAGGTTGACGAGGCTGTGGTGGCGGATCTGGACACCCTTGGGCCGGCCCGTTGACCCGCTCGTGTAGATCACGTACGCGAGATCCTGTGGCGAGGCGAGAGGCTCCGGATTGCCGCCGGATTCTGCCGTGAGGGCCGACCAGTCGCGGTCGGTGAGGAAGCACGCGGCGGTGGCGGGGAGTCGATGCGCGTGGCCGCTATCGGTGATGACCAGCGGCGTGGCGGTGTCCTCGATCATGAACGCGAGTCGGTCGGCGGGGTAGTCCGGGTCGAGCGGGACGTAGGCGGCGCCGGCCTTGAGGATGGCCAGCAGGGCGCAGATCATGTCCGGACTGCGATCGAGGCAGACGGTGACCAGGTGCTCCGGGCCGATGCCCAGGCCGCGCAGGTGATGGGCGAGCCGGTTGGCGCGTTCGTTGAGCTCCCGATACGTGAGGGTGCCGGCGTCGCAGGTGATCGCGATGGCCTCGGGGCGCCGGTCCACCTGCTCCTCGACGAGCTCGTGAACGGTCTTCGTGTCCGGGTAGTCGGTGGTGGTGTCGTTCCACTCGACGAGGATCTGCCGGCGTTCGGCCGGCGTGAGCATGTCGAGGACTGCCAGCCGGGCACCGGGGCCGGCCGCGACGGCGCTCAGCAGGGTCCGGAAGTGCCCGGCCAGGCGTGCCACCGTGGCCTGTTCGAAGAGATCGGTGGCGTAGACCACCGTCCCGTCGATCGACCCGTCGGACTGTTCGGTGAGGAACAGCGTGAGATCGAACTTGGCGTCCTGCGAGGTGATCGGGACCGATTCGACAGTGAGGCCGGGCAGCGCCCAGGCATGGGCCTCGGGCACGTTCTGGAGGACGAACATGGCCTGGAAGAGGGGGTTGCGGGAGAGGTCGCGTCGGGGGGCGATTTCCTCGACGAGTCGTTCGAAGGGGAGGTCTTGGTGGTCGTAGGCGCCGAGGGCGGTGTCGCGGACGCGGGCGAGGAGTTCGGTGAAGGTGGGGTCGCCGGAGAGGTCGGTGCGCATGACCAGGGTGTTCACGAAGAACCCGATCATGTCCTCGATCTCGGCCCGGTTGCGGCCCGCGATCGGCGTGCCGACGGCGACGTCCTCCTGCCCGCTGTACTTGGACAGCAGCAGCTGGAACGTGGCGAGCAGGGTCATGAACAGACTCGCGCCGCGATCGGTGGCCGTCGACTTCAGCCGACCGACCAGCTCGTCGGAGATGTTGAAGGTGAACAACTCGCTCGCACCGCTGCGTACCGGCGGTCGGTGATGATCGGTGGGCAGCTCCAGGGGTTCGAGGCCGGTGAGTTTCCCACGCCAGTAGTCCAGTTGGCGGTCGAGGGTGTCCCCGGTGAGCCATTGCCGCTGCCAGACCGAGAAGTCGGCGTACTGGAGCGGCAACGCCGGCAGCGCGACCTCGCGGTGGTCGAGTGCGGCCGCGTAGTGCTCGCGTAGCTCGTGGGCCAGGATTCCTTCCGACCAGCCGTCGGAGACGATGTGATGGATGGTGATCAGGAGGTACCGGTCCTCGTCGGCTACCTGCGCGACAACCGCGCGGAGCAGCGGTCCCGTGGCCAGATCGAACGGGCGGACGGCCTCGGTTTCGAGGATCTCGCGCGCCGCGGCGTCCCGTGCCGCGGCATCCTCGATGCCCCGAAGATCGTGGACGGTCGCGGTCACCGGCCAGGGGGCGTCGACGAGCTGCGTCGGCCGACCGTCGTCGGCGGCGACGAACCTGGTCCGGAGGACCTCGTGACGGGCCACGAGTCCGCCCAGAGCACCCTCCAGGAGAGCGGTGTCCAAGGGACCGCGGACGCGGAGCCCGAAGGGAATGAGGTACTCGGCACGCCCTGGTTCGAGCTGGTCCAGGAACCACAACCGCTGCTGAGCGAACGACAGCGGGAGGGGACCGTCGTCGCGACCGGCCGGGAGGATGACGAGGGAGTCGTCGGTGTCCATGGCGTCGATGGCGGTGGCGAGTCGGGCGGGTGTGGGCGCCGCGAAGAGGGCGCGAACGGGGACTTCGACACCGAGGGTTTGGCGGATGCGTGAGGTGACCTGGGTGGCGAGGAGGGAGTGTCCGCCGAGTTCGAAGAAGTTGTCGTGGACACCGATGGTGTCGATACCCAGGACGTCCGACCAGATGCCCGTGACGGCTTGCTCGACGGGGGTGCGGGGTGCGGTGTAGGTGGTGTCGAGGTCGGGGCGGTGGCCGTCCGGTGCCGGGAGGGCCTTGCGGTCGACCTTTCCGTTGGGGGTGAGCGGGAGGTGGTCGAGGGTGACGAACACGGCGGGGACCATGTGGTCGGGCAGGTGCTGCCGGAGGTGGGTTCGCAGTTCGCCGGTCGTGATGCCGGCGTCTCCGGTGGTGACGGTGTACGCGACCAGGCGTTTGTCCCCCGGGGTGTCCTCGCGGACGATCACGGTCGTCGCGGTGATTGCGGGGTGGGTGAGGAGGTTGTTCTCGATCTCGCCGAGTTCGATGCGGTAGCCGCGGAGTTTGACCTGGTTGTCGATGCGGCCGATGAACTCCAGTTGCCCATCCGGGCGCCATTTGACCAGGTCGCCGGTGCGGTAGACGCGCGCGTTCGGGTCGTCGGAGAACGGGTCGGGGACGAAGCGGGCCTCGGTGAGTTCGGGTCGGTTGAGGTAGCCGCGGGCGACGCAGATCCCGCCCAGGAGGCACTCGCCGGGCACGCCGATCGGGACAGGCCGGTTGTATCGATCCACCACGTACGCCTTGGTGTTGGTGATGGCAACGCCGACGGGCGTGGTCTCCCATTCGGGGTCGACGGCCGTGGTCAGGCTCATCACGTTGGCGACGGAGCACTCGGTGGGCCCGTATTCGTTGCACAGGACCGTGGTCCCGCTGCCGGTGGCGAGGATGCGGTGGGCCAGCGTCGGGGAGAGGCCCTCACCACCGGCGACGATGGTGGCGATGTTGTGCCGCTTGCCGGTCAGTTCGAGGTGTGCGGCGAGGACTTCCAGGTGCGAGGGGGTGGCCTTGAGGAAGCTGATCGCAACGCCGGTGAGGATCGTCTCCACGGCGGCGTCGAACACGCTCTGGTCGGGCCCCGGCTGCGGGATGTCCAAGGGCAGACCCTGGATGAGCGGCAGGAACAGCGCGGTGACGGTCAGGTCGAAGGTGACGGACGAGTACAGGAGCGTGCCGACACTGTTCGCGTTCGTGGTGTGCGGGGGGTAGTTCAGGTCGCACCAGTGGAGGTAGTTGACCACGCCCCGGTGGTTGAGGCGAACGCCCTTGGGCCTACCGGTGGAGCCCGACGTGTAGATCACGTACGCCGGATCGTCCGGCCCGGCCACCGACACCGGATTCGTGATCGCGCCCACCGGCCAGTCCCGATCCACCAACAGGCGCGGAATCCCCGCCGGGAGTCGGTCGGCGTGACGGGTGTGGGTCACGACCAGCGGGGTCGCGGTGTCCTCGACCATGTAGGTGAGGCGATCGGTGGGGTAGTCCGGATCCAGCGGAACATAGGCGCCGCCGGCTTTGAGGATGCCGAGCAGGGCGCAGATCAGATCCGGGCTGCGATCCAGGCACACCGCGATCAACGTCCCCGGGACGACGCCCTGTTCGCGCAGGTGGTGCGCGAGCGCGTTGGCCCGCTCGTTCACCTGCCGAAACGTCAGACTCTCCGACCCGAAGCTCACCGCCACCGCGTCCGGGCAACGTCCGACCCGCTCCTCCACCAGCTCGTGAATCGTCGCCGTGTCCGGGTAGGGCCCGGCGGTGTCGTTCCACTCCACCAGGATCCGTCGCCGCTCCTCCGCCGTCAGCATGTCCAACTCGGACAACCGCGCACCCGGACTCGCCACGGCCGAGGCCAACAACGCCTGGAAATGCCCCACCAGCCGCTCCACGGTGGCCCGCTCGAACACATCCGTACGGAACTGCATCGACGCCCGCAAACCGCCCTCGGACTCCGCGACATCCAGGGCCAGCTCTGACCCGCCCCCGCTCTCACCGTCCGGGCTCGCCGCCGGTCGGCCGTCGCTATTCGGCCCGTGCAGGGCGAACATGGGTGTGCGGGACAGGTCGCAGGTACCGCCGAATTCCGTGACGAACCGGGCGAACGGCAGACCTTGGTGGTCACCGGCGGCCACGGCGACGCGCTCGACCCGGTCGAGCAACTCGACGAAGGTCGGATCGCCGGACAGGTCGGTCCGGATAATCAGGATGTCGGCGTCTCCGGCCGCGTCCCGGCGGCCGGCCCCGGCGGCGGGAGTGCCGACGGCTATGTCGTCCTGACCGCTGTACCCGGACAGCAGCGCCTGGAACACCGCCAACAGTGTCGTGGACAGGCTCGCGCCCCGGCCGGCCGCGATCTTCGCCAGCCGCCCGGTGACGCCGGCCGAGACAGCGAAGGTGATGGTGTCGTGGCCGCACTCGTCGGGTGCCGTGGACCGGCGACGGTCGGTCGGCAACTCCAGCGGCTCCAGGCCCGTCAACGCCTGCCGCCAGTAATCCACCTGGTGATCGGTCACCGTTCACTCCCATTATCGTTAGCAAATTCATACGTCGATGAGTCGAATCCGTGAGTGGCAGGTGGATCCATCGAAAAGGCAGCAGGCACCGGGCTCCGACCTGTCACGGAGATATCCGCGATAACGACGCTAGAGCGTTTCTGTCAACGACCGCAGTGGTCGGAAGTGCCGCATCGGCAGGTGGTCACAAGTACCCAGTTTCCCCGGGGCGCCGCGCTGGACACGATAAGCCCGTCACCTGTGGACACCCAGGTCACGGCAACGGCGGAGGCTCGGCTTCGGAACCTCGGCTTCGGAACTGCGGCTTCGGAACCTCGGTTTCGGAAACGCGGCGTCGCAAGCTCGGCGTCGGCGGAAGCGCATCCGCGAATACCGGCCCCGATCGCTCTGATCGCGGTCTCGCTCACGATGTGGAAAGGCAGGTCGGCTGTGGCACTGCGTCGGCAGTCCCCGAGCAGGGAATTATCCCGATCCCGCTCCCGTAATATCGTGCTCAGCACAATACCGTCCGATTCGCACACCTGGAATCTGCTGTTCCTTCAGCTGCTCCTCGAGGAGCACGGCTGTGAAGTCACCAATCTCGGTGCCTGCGTTCCGCTGACCACACTCGTCACCGAGTCGACGCAGTGCCGGCCCGATCTGATCGTGATCAGCACTGTGAACGGGCACGGTCTGCACGAAGGTGTGAACGTCGCCCGGGCGGTGCGCGCCACGGACGAGCTGCGCGACGTCCCGCTGGTCATCGGCGGCAAGATCGACACGTCCGGATCGCACGCCGCCGCGGGCTTCCGGCCGCTGCTCGAAGCGGGTTTCGACGCGGTTCTCGTCGGTGCGACGGCGGTGCCGGACCTGCTCTCGTTGCTGGATCGTGTTCCGTCCGCGGGATCGACCGGCACCCGCGAGACGGCATACGCCGATGCGACCTTCTGACCCCGGCGCCGGTCTCGGCGGCGCGTTCCACGACTTCCTGAACGCCGCCCGACGGTCGCGCACCCTCGTCGTTCAACCCCGGATGGGATTCGGCGACCCCGCGCGGATGCGGGCGGGCCTGATCGCCACCAAAGGCGCGGCCGCCACGACGGTCGGCACCCTGACGCTGGACAGCTTCACCCGAGTGGGGGACTTCACCGCGGTCGAGCGCGCCCTGCGGGAGGGCCGGTGCCTCAATGGGTACCCGATCGTCAACTTCGGCACCACGACCACGAAAGCGATGCTCGACGGCGTCTGCGGGACGGATTTCCCGCTCCAGGTTCGCCACGGATCACCGCTGCCGGGCCGCATCTTCGACGCGCTCATCGACGCCGGGATCGATGCCACCGAGGGTGGACCGATCTCGTACTGCCTGCCCTACAGCCGTACCCCCGTGCGGAAGTCCGTGGAGGCGTGGCGTGAAGCCTGTCGCAAGCTGGCCTCGCTCCGCGACCGCGGTGTCGAACCGCATCTCGAAAGCTTCGGCGGTTGCATGCTGGGCCAGTTGTGCCCGCCCTCGCTGCTGATCGCCATCACCGTGCTCGAGGGCCTGTTCTTCCGCCAACACGGGATCCACAGCATCTCCTTGAGCTACGCGCAGCAGACCAGCCCCGAGCAGGACGAGGAAGCCGTTCTGGCACTGCACGAGATCGCGGCGGAGCTGATGCCGACGACCGCGTGGCACGTGGTGATCTACGCGTACATGGGGCTGTACCCGAGCACCGCGCCCGGCGCCCTGGGCCTGGTCGCCGACGCGGCGCGGTTGGCCGTGCGGACGGGTGCCACCCGGTTGATCGTCAAGACCGCGGCGGAGGCGGAGCGCATCCCGTCGATCGCGGAGAACGTGACCGCGCTCGAAGTGGCCGACGCGGCGGCCCGCGGCACCGATCGGCGCTCGGCGGCGCCGGCTTCGACGGGCATCAAGGCCGAGGCGCGCGCGCTCATCGACGCGGTCCTGGACCTCAACGACGACATCGGCAAGGCACTGGTTCGGGCGTTCGCCCAGGGCTACCTGGACGTTCCGTACTGCCTGCATCCGGACAACGCCGGGCGGACCCGAAGTGTCATCTCCGACCGGGGCCGCCTGGAGTGGTCCCGGACCGGCTCATTGCCGATCGATCACCTCACGCCCACGCACCAAGCGGAGCAACTGACCTCGGCAGGCCTGCTGTTCGCCCTGAGCTATGTCAAATCCCGCTACGACGACGCACATTCCGCACACGTTCGACCTCGCGAGTCCCACTTCACGAGTTCGACCCCCACGAGTTCGACCCCCACGAGTTCGACCCCACGCGTTCGACCCGAGTAAGGACCGGACATGACCATTCACATCGATCTTCCCCCCGTCGCTCCCGCCCCCGCCGACGCCCTCCCCTCGCCGCGGCTGCATCTGGCCGATCCGCGTACGCGGGCGACGTTGCGGATCCAGCAGGCGCTCATCGCCGGCGCCCGCGAATTCCTGTGGGCCGGCGGGGCCGTGGAGATGTCGCACCCCATCATCGGCCCGGTGACCGACCCCGGTTCGCGCGGCGCGAAGCAGGCGGACATCGACTACTACGGGCACCACTACAAGCTGATGACCAGCGCCATCCTGTACAAGCAGGCGTCGTTGCTCGCGTTCGACCGGATCTTCCTGGTGGCACCCAACGTCCGCCTGGAGCCCATCGAGACGAGTTCCACCCGTCGGCACCTCACCGAGTTCCGGCAGATCGACGTCGAGGTCGCCGGGGCCGGCCGCGATGACGCGATGGATCTGGTCGAAGGCGTGATCCGGCACGCGGTCACCAAGGTCGTCACCGAGTGCGCCGACGACCTCGCCGTCCTGGAGCGCGACCCGGCGACACTGCGGGCCTTCGTCGAGAAGCCGTTCGCGCGCATCCCGCACGGCGAGGTGGTCGAGCGGCTGCGTCGAGGGGGATACCCGCAGGCCGCCGGCACCGAGATCGAGTGGGAGGCCGAGGAGCTCATCTCCCGGGACGCGTCGGCGCCGTTCTTCATCGTCGGCTACCCCAAGGGATCCCGAGGGTTCTACGACAAGGAGAGCACGTCGGAGCCGTCGACCCTGATGAACTTCGATCTCATCGCCCCCGAGTCGTGCGGTGAGCTGTGCAGCGGCAGCGAGCGGGAATTCGAGTACGTCAAGATCATCACGCGCATGCGGGAGACGGGTGAGAACCCGTCGAAGTACGCCTGGTACCTCGACGTCGTGCGCAACGGCATTCCCGCCAGCGCCGGCTTCGGCATCGGTGTCGAACGCCTCACCCGCTGGGTGGCCGGGCTGGACTCGGTCTGGGAGGCGACCGCGTTCCCGAAGCTCGCGGGGGTCGTGTCGCCATGACCCACCTCAAGGCACCCGGTTTCCCCGAGGACGCCGTACGACAGCGCGCGCGGGACGGCGCGGCCGCGATCTTCCCACCCCTGACCGACTACGGCACCGCCGTGTTCGGCGCCGAGCCGGTCGGCCGGGCCGCGCCGGCCGGCGACGACATCGACGCGCTGCGGCTGGCCCCGCCGGTCTTCATGCCGGGCCGGCTGGCCAAGCTGATCGAGTTGGGCCGCGAGCCGCTGTACTCGGACGTCCGCCTGGACTCGGCGTTCGGCGGCCTGCGGTCACCGCTGCCGGTGTACGTCTCGGCGCTGGGCTCCACGCGCGTGGCCAGTACCAGCCTGGCCATCAGCCGCCAGGCCGGCCGGATCGGCATGCCGATGATCATCGGCGAGAACGTCGCGCCGATGAACGGCTTCCGCTCGACCGGCGACGAGCACCGCAAGGGCCTGCTGGAGCGGATCCACGCCTACCTCGAGGAGTTGCCGGACGAACTCGGCGGCATCTGCGTCCAGCAGAGCACCGAGGACGCGAACTCCGAGGTATGGAACCACGTCTACAGCGATCCGGCGGTCGGCCGACTGATCGAGACCGGACGGCTGGTCTTCGAGCTGAAGGTCGGACAGGGGGCCAAGCCCGGACTCGGCGGTCTCACCATGATCAGCGAGGACGCGGTCCCCGGCCTGGACGACCAGTACGCCATCGAGCGGCTGAACTCCGAGGGCTCGGTGCTGCGTTGCTCGTGCCCGGGCACGTTCACCGAGGAGATCTTCCGCCAGCAGATCCATCTGATGCGCAACAACTACCCGCGCGCCCGATGCTGGGTCAAGCTCTTCCCCGGCCGCGATGTCGCGCAGGCCGCGAGCGTCGCCTGGCGGGCCGGCGCGGACGCGGTCACCGTGGACGGCGCGGAGGGCGGGACCGGCTGGGCGCCCACGTCGTTCCTCGAACACGTCGGCCTTCCGCTCGCCGAATGCCTGCGCCGGGTGAACCCGGACGAGGGCACGCTGCTCGCCGGCGGCCGGGTGTGGGACGGGCCGCGCGCGGTGAAGCTGCTGGCCCTCGGCGCCTCGGCCGTGGGACTGGGCCGGGCCGCGCTGATCGCCGTCGACGAGGACCCCGAGAGGGGACTCGAGCGGATGGTGGGCGCCATGGCGCTCGAGATGCGGCTGCTCATCAGCGCGCTCGGCAAGTACGCGACGGACGAGGTCGACGGCGAGGACCTGTGGCGACCGTCCGATCCATCGCGGCACGGGGACGGGTAATGGCGACGCCATCGACTCCGGTCGCTCCGGTATCACTCATCGTGCGTAGGCGGAGGGCTCATCATGATCTATGAGAACGCGTATGAGATCGTCACCGACGACATCTTCATCCGCCTGCCGTATCTGGCCCGGGACGCGGACGTGTTCCTCAAGATGGAGGGCCTGAATCCCGCCGGATCGGTCAAGCTGAAGACGGCGCTGAGCCTGATCGAGGACGCCGAGAATCACGGCCGGCTGTCGCCCGGAACCCGGATCATCGAGTCGTCGTCCGGGAATCTCGGCATCGCGCTCAGCTCGATCTGCGCCACGAAGGGCTATCCCTTCACCTGTGTGGTGGACCCGAACACCTCGACCACGAGTACGGACCACATGCGTGCCCTCGGGTCCGAGGTCGTCGTCGTCGACAGCAAGGACGCCAACGGCGGTTTCCTGCAGTCGCGCATCGCCTATATCCGGGAGCGCACCGCGGCGGACCCGACCATGGTGTGGCTCAACCAGTACGCGAACCCGGCCAACCCCCGCGCGCACTACGAGCTGACGGGGCCCAGCATGCTCAAGGAACTACAGCAGATCGACTACCTGTTCGTGGGGACCGGATCGACGGGGACGTTCGTCGGCTGCGCCCAGTACCTGCGCGAGTACTCACCCGAGACCCGCATCGTCGCGGTCGACGCCCTGGGTTCGGTGATCTTCGGTACGCAGCCCGGGCCGCGTTGCATCCCGGGCCTGGGGGCCAGCCGCCGACCGGAGCTGTTCCGGCCGGAACTCGCCGACGAGGTCGTGTTCGTCGCCGAGGGGGACGCGATCCGCGAGTGTCGGCGGCTGGCCCGCGACTACGGCCTCCTGGTCGGCGGCTCCACCGGATCGATACTCGCGGCGATCAGGCAATACGGCGCGGGCTTCCCCCCGTCGAGCCGGATCGCGGCGATCTCCCCCGACCTGGGCGAGCGCTATCTCCGGACGATCTACAACGACGGCTGGGTGAACGAGCGGTTCCGCGACTCGGCCTAGGTCGTGTCCACGTTGCCACCAGTGTCACGAGTGTCACGAGTGCGAAAGGTGTCCCCGATGTCGTCATTCCACGTAGTCGACGGAACGGTCGCGCAGGAGGTGATCGCCGCTTCCCCGGCGAAGATCCTGGAGATCGTTCGCGATACGTATCTCCAGCACAGCAGGGGCGCGACCGTGAACCCCAACAGCTACTTCCTGCGCTTTCCGGAGCAGCCGACCTGCCGCATCATCGCGCTCCCCGCCCACCTGGGCGGCGAGCGGCCCGTGTCCGGCCTGAAGTGGATAGCCAGTTTCCCGCCCAACATCGCGCGGAACCTACCCCGCGCGTCCGCCGTGCTCATCCTCAACGACGCCGAGACCGGGTACCCGTTCGCCTGCCTGGAGGCCTCGCAGATCAGCGCCGCCCGCACCGCGGCGTCCGCGGCGCTGGCCGTCGAGACGCTCGCGGCCGGGGAGTACCCCCGCAACGTGCTGTTCGTCGGTGCCGGGGTGATCGGACGGACCGTGTCGGACTTCCTCGCGGCGCGCGACCTGTCCGTGCGCGAGTGCCTGGTGCACGACCACGTCGACGCCTACGCGCGGACGTTCGCGTCCTATCTGTGCGACACGCACGGCTGGTCGGCGCGGAGCGCGACCGACATCGACTCGGCACTGGCGACGGCCGACCTCGTCGTCCTCGCCACCACCGCGCCCGCGCCGTGGCTCAGCGACGCGCAGACGCTCCGCCCGGATCAGCTGATCCTGAACCTGTCGCTCCGGGACGTGCACCCCACGGTGATGATCAAGTGCCACAACATCCTCGACGACCTGGACCACTGCCTGACCGCGCAGACGTCGCCGCACCTGACCGAGATCGAGTACGGAACCCGTGACTTCATCGACGGCACGCTCGCCGACGTCCTGCTCGGCAGGGTGCGGATCGACGCGGACCGCACGACCATCTTCTCCCCGTTCGGCCTGGGCGTCCTCGACCTCGCCGTGGGCCACCACATCTACGAGGCCGCCAAGGCCCGAGGAAGGACCACCGAGATCCCCACCTTCTTCGCCGAGCCCACCCGCTGGTAACCCCCACCCTGCCGCGACCACCCACGCCGCCCCCCTCGCACCCCGAAGCTCGCGCACGTTCGTGAAACCCGACGTGTGCGAGCCGGGGCATCCCCGACCCGACCCGACCCCAACAGCCCAGCCCAGCCCGGTCGCCGGTTTCCCCCGGATGGGGGAGGCGGGTCCCTCGGGGCGGGGATCCGGTGGGATGGGGGGTTTGGGTTTGCTTGGGGCATGGCGAAAATGGTGGAAAATCAAAGGCGGGGTGACCATCGGGCGGGGCTGTCGGCTCGGCGTGGTGGTTCGGTGGGGCGCGGCGGTCGCGGGGTCGCGGCGCTCCTGTTGTTTTCCGCGGTGCTCGGGCTCGTGGGTTCCGGCGTGGCGGTGCCGGCGCGTGCGGAGGCGAGCGCCACCGATGCGGCGGCCGAGGCCGACATTCGGGCGCGGATCGAGGGGATACCGGGCATGCGGGTGGTGGGTGAGAAACCTGCCGCGCCGGGCATTCGGTACTTCGAACTGACCTATCGCCAACCCAATGACCACCGGCACCCCGAGCGGGGTTCGTTCGAGCAGCGGCTGAGCCTTCAGCACAGGTCCACCCAGCGGCCGATGGTCCTCTACACCAGCGGATACGACCTCGGCGCGGGGCCGAACTTCCGCTCCGAGCCGGCCACCCTCCTCGACGGCAACCAGATCTACACCGAGCAGCGCTACTTCGGTACATCCAGCCCCGATCCCGCCGACCTGGCGAACCTGAACATCCAACAGGCGGCCGCCGACCACCACCGGCTCATCGAGGCCCTGAAGTCGATCTACCGGGGCTCCTGGATATCCACCGGCGGCAGCAAGGGCGGCATGACGACGGTCTACCACCGGCGTTTCTACCCGAACGACGTCGACGGCAGCGTCGTCTACTCCGCGCCCAACAACACCGACGACCGCGACGACACCGCGTATGACGAGTTCCTGGCTCGCGTGGGCACGCCCGAGTGCCGGGCCGCGCTCCAAGCGGTGCAGCGCGAGGCACTCGTACGACGGGACGAGATGGGGGCCCGCTACGCGCAGTGGGCCAAGGAGAAGGGCCAGACCTTCGAGACGCTGGGCAGCGTCGACAAGGCGTTCGAGCTCGCGGTGCTGCGCCTGCCGACGATGTTCTGGATGTACGCGGGCGAGCAGAAGTGCGCCGATGTGCCCACGCCGGCCGCGTCCTCCGACGAGTTGTACGCGTGGGTCGACGGGATCACCCGCCTCGCGGTCTACACGGACAGCAGCGTCGAGTTCTTCCGTCCCTACTTCTACCAACTCGGCACCCAGCTCGGATACATACAGGTCGCGACCCCGCACCTGGACGGCCTGCTGCGTTATCCCGGCATCCAGGAGGTGCGCAGCTATGTGCCGCGAGACATCGCGCTGCGCTTCGAGCCCGAGGCGATGCGTGACATCGACCGCTGGGTGCGGCTGCGGGGCAGCGAAATACTCTTCGTCTACGGCGAGAACGACCCGGTCCGTGCCGAGCCGTTCCGACTGGGTCCCGGCAGCCGGGACGCGCGGGTCCTCGTGGCGCCGCACGCCGGCCACAGTGTGAGCATCGGCGCCCTCGCGCCCGGGGACGCCGCCCGCGCGAGCGCCGCGCTGCGCCGGTGGGCCGGGGTGTGATCCACCGGCGCCCATCACGGCGGGGACGTGCGCCCCACGGCGTCGGCGCTCACCCGAGTGGACGATGCCGGCCGGGCCGGAGACGATGAGAGGACCGCGTGCGGCGTCCGCGGCGCGGTCCCGAGCCCTTCGGCCGGCGTACTGCCGGCGGTGGGCATTGCGAGAGGGCACACCATGACCATGGCCAAGGACATCATGCACGAGGGTGCGCAGTGGATTCCGATGACGGAGACGCTGGACCGGGCCGCCCGGTTGATGCGTGAACTCGACGTGGGCTCGCTGCCGGTCAGTGACGCGAACGAGCGGCTCTGCGGCATCATCACCGACCGCGACATCGTCACCAAGTGTGTTGCCGTGGGCCGTGATCCGGCCGAGTGCACGGCCGGGGAACTGTGCGAGGGCACCCCGCGCTGGATCGACGCCGAAGCCGACATCGGCGACGTACTGCGCGAGATGCAGGAACACCAGATTCGCCGCCTGCCGGTGATCGAGCGCAAGCGTCTGGTCGGCATGATCAGCGAGTCGGACCTGGCGCGGCATCTTACGGAGGAGCAGATCGCCGCGTTCGCCGAGAACGTCTACGCGGCGCGGTAGAAGCGGTACACGCGGTAACCGGTACACGCGGTAACCCCCACCATCGATCGGCCGCTCCCCGCGGCTCCACCCGGGCGACCGGGGTCGCGGAGGGCGGCCGTCGGTGTGTGCTGGCCGCGGTGTGCGGGGGCGCCGCGCTCAGCCCACCGGAACCCGGAACCGCTCAGCGCACCGGAACCACGGCCACCGGGCAGTGCGCGTGGTGCAGTACGGCGTGGGTGGTGGGGCCCAGGCGCATCGGCAGGGGCCCGTGCTTGCGGTGCGCGGCGACGACCACGAGCGCGCTGCCCGCGGATGCGTCGACCAGGTCGCGGCCGGCCAACCCGTTCATCACCACGGTGTCCACCGGCAGCTCGGGGTCGAAGACCCGGATCGAGTCCACCACCTGACTGATCATCTCGCTGCGTTCGGCGTCGACCATGGACGGCAACATCAGGCCCGGCGCCAGACCGGTCACCGGGAGCGCCCACGAGTGCATGGCGCGCAGGCCGCCCCCGAGCCGACGCGCGTGGCGGGCCCCGAACTCCAGCGCGGGCGCGTCCTCAGGACCGCCGACCCCCACCACGACGCCGGTGGCGTCCTCGGACGCGGTGGTGTGGACGACCACGACCGGGCACGTGGTGTGCGCGCACACCCGCAGCGAGACCGACCCCAGGAGCAGGCCGGCGAATCCGCCGTGGCCGCGACTGCCCATGACGATGGTGTCGCACCGCTCGCTCGCGGCGAGCACCGCCTCGGCGCCATCGCCCGTGCGCACCGACCGCTCCACGTCCAGACCGACGAACCGCTCGCGCACGCTCGCGGTGGCCCTGTCGACCAGCGCGTACGCGTGCTCGCGCACCTCGACCCGAGGAGGATGGTGGGTGAGCCCGGTTTCGGGCACCCCCATGACGATGTACAGCGGCACACGCCGGGCGGCGGCATCGCGCGCGGCCCAGTCCAGCGCGTGGTCGGCCGCAGGCGAACCGTCGTAGCCGGCCAGGACCCCGAGATCGATTTCGCTGTGTGCGGCGGAGGACATGCAGGGCTCCTCGACGTCGACGGGGATCCACCAGGGTCATACCCGTTCCGACGGGCGTCGAGAGCGACCGGGTACGCAAAGCTTGCGATCTCGCGTGGCGCGCGTCCCGATCAGGGGGGTTCGCCGCCCGAGCCCCGGAGCCGTTCCAGGTCCGAGGCGCGCACCTGGATCACGAAGAGCGCGATCAGCGCCGCGACGATCGCGAAGATCGCGGCCACGACGAACGCCGCCGAGATACCCGTGGCGAGCACCTGGTCGCTCCACGGAGCGGGCAGCTCCCCGGTCCGGTCGAACGCGGCCCGCTGCGCCGGCGTCGCCTGGTCCAGGAACTGGGGGATCTGCTCCTTCGCCTCGTTCCGGTTGGCCGCGCCGAAGACCGTGACCAGGATGGACAGGCCCAGCGAACCGCCCACCTGCTGCGTCGCGTTGAGCACGCCCGAGGCCGCTCCCGTCTCGTGCGGCGCGACGTTGGAGACCGCCATGAGGGTCAGCGACACGAACTGCATGCCCATGCCCATGCTGAACACGAGCATCGGGCCCAGGATGCTGCCGGCGTACGTGCTGTCGACGTCGGTCATCGTGAGCCAGCCCAGACCGCCCGCCGCGAGCAGCGCGCCGATCACCATGAACGGCTTGGGGCCGTAACGGGGCAGGAGTTGCGAGGTCAGGCCCGCGCTCACGGCGATGACCGCGCTCACCGGGAGGAACCCGAGTCCGGCCATGAGCGGGCTGAAGCCCAGGATGTTCTGCACGAAGAGGGTCAGGAAGAAGAACATGCCGAACATCGCGGCGGCGAGGCAGAACATCATCGCGAACGAACCCGACCGGTTACGGTCGGTAAACAGCCACAATGGCGTGATCGGCTGCCTGGACCGGCGCTCGACGGCGAAGAAGATCGCGAGCAGGACGAGGGCCGCGGTGAAGGCGCCGATGGTCACCGGGTCGCGCCAGCCGTCCTGCGCGGCCCGGATGAAGCCGTACACGAGCGAGCCGATGCCGAGTGTGGACGTGAGCGCCCCCGCCAGGTCGAATCGGCCGGGATGGCGCTCGGACTCCCTGATGTAGCGCGGGGTCGCGACGGCGATCAGCACACCGATCGGCACGTTGACGAAGAACACCCAGCGCCAGTCGAGCCACTCCACCAGGATCCCGCCCATGAGCAGCCCGATCGCGCCGCCACCCGCGGAGACCGCCGCGAATACCCCGAACGCCCGGTTACGCGCGGGTCCTTCGGCGAAGATCGTGGTGATCAGGGCCAGCGCCGTCGGGGAGGCGATCGCACCGCCGGCACCCTGGATGGCGCGTGCGGCCAGGAGCTGCGGGCCGCTCTGTGCGATTCCACCGAGCAGCGAGGCGAGCACGAACAGCAGCACGCCGAAGATGAACACCCGTCTGCGGCCGAGGATGTCGCCCGCGCGGCCACCGAGCAGGAGCAGGCCGCCGAAGGTGAGCGTGTACGCGTTCACGACCCAGGACAGGCTGGTGGTCGAGAAGTCCAACGACTGTTGGATGTGCGGGAGGGCGATGTTCACGATGGTGATGTCGAGGACCACCATCAACTGGCACGAGGCGATCACGAGGAGGGCGATACCATTGCCGCCGCTCCGTTTCGCCGGGGCGGCGGTGTGCGGGGGCGTCGGCTGTGAGCTCGTCATGATGGGTCCGGCTGCACAGGGTGTGCCGCACCGTGCGCGGTCGCGCACCTGTGAACGGTCACACTCACTCGTTCGACCGTAAGCCCGTGAGCGGGACCCCACCAGCCGGCGGACCCGCGGCTGCCCGGTCGCCGCGGGCCACACCGGTGGGTCTACGGCAGCCCGCGCAAGGCCGCACCGGGCCGTGGCCGGTGCCCGTTGTTCACTGCGCGCGTCGCCGCAGTTCCGCGTTCTGTCGTTCGAGTTCGGCGACGCGATCCCGCAGTGTGCCGAGGGCCGCTTGGATCGCGTCCCGCGGGAACAGTTGTGGGATGTGTTGGCGGCAGTTCCAGTCGTACGCCTCGACGTCGACGAGCACCGCCCGCTCCACCTTGGCGGAGTAGTCGGCGATCGTCAGGTCGGCGATCAGGGCGGGGTCGTCGCCGGCCTCGACGACGCGGGCGCGGCCGAAGATCTTCATGCGGGTCTGGGTGGCGTAGTCCATCAGGAACAGCGACACCCGGTTGTCGTGGTCGAGGTTGCCCCGGCTGATGTACTGCTTGTTGCCGCGGAAGTCGGCGAAGCCCAGGGTGTGTTGGTCCAGGACCCGGAGGAAGCCGGGTGGGCCGCCGCGGTGTTGGATGTACGGCCATCCGGTCCGGCCGACGGTGGCCAGGTAGAAGCTGTCGCGCTCGCCGATGAACAGCGCCTCGTTCGCGCCGATACGGTCTGCGGTGGCCGGGCCGTCGGCCGCCATCCTGCTGTACGCGGCGTGGCTGCCGTGGCGCTCCTGGTGCCGTCGGACGTCCGGGGTGAACGCGACCTGGGCGTATCGGCTGGTCATTGCTCGCCCTCCTGGTAGGTCGGCGGGTTGAAGCGGGAGTAGGTGGGCTCGTTCCAACGGAGCGGGACGGCGTCGGTGATCTGTACGACGTCGGTGGCGGTGAATTCGACGAGGCGCTGGGCACCCGGGAAGCCGGCGATCTCCGCGGCGTCCCAGACGGTACGGGCCGTGCCGGAGAGGTGGAGCGACGAGCCGGTGTCCCAGCCGGGTACCAACAGCCCTGCGGCCGGGTGCAGTTCCAGGTTCCCCAGGGTGAGGAACATGGCGTTGCCGACGTAGTCCGGCCAGCGCAGCACCGTCGGTGAGAGGACCCGGACGAAGCCCGGGTTGCCGCCCCGGTGGGAGGCATCGGTGTTGCCGAGGCGGTCCGCGGTGGCGACGAAGAAGGTGTCCGCGGCGCGCAGCACGTCCTGCTGGGCGGCGGTGAGCGCGGTGCCGACGGTGACCTTCCGGGCCCCGCTCGCGCCGGCTGGGTCGCCCGTGCTCCGGAGGATGCGGAAGTCGCGCTTTTGGATGTACTTGGGGCAGTTGGAGATGACCTGGTCGAGGTCGACGCGCAGGCCGCCGGCGACGGGCACGGACCGCCCGTTGACCCGCATCCGGCGGCGGGACGTCGGTTCGATCGCGATCATGCCGACGGTTGCCGGTCCGCCGAGGAGTTCCGCGAGCGGGTCCTCGGGGAGCGGCAGTGCGTCGATGGTGAGGGTGTGCGGGTCGGGGGTCCGCAGGAAGCCCGGGTCGCCGGTCAGTTGGGACGACCAGATTCGGCCCGCGGCGTCCGCGCCACCGATGATGATCATGGGTTGATCGGCCAGGAATGCCGTGGCGACCGGCGGGACGCTATCGCCGATGCCGCCGAGTGCGAACGACGCCTGGCGGGTCAGTTCGGCCCGGCCTTGGACCGCGAGTTCCCCGGGGTGGTAGTGGGTGGCCACGGCATTCCTTCCGAAAGTGGTCCTGCGGTGGATCGTGTGCGGCGCCGCGCCCGCGCTCGTGCTCGTGCTGGTCGAGAGGTCGACGGGGCAGCGACGCTGCTCATTTTCTAATGTCTAGGATCGACTATAGCCATTAGAAATGGAGAATGGTACCAACCTTCGGAGATTTCTTAGGGATCTTGCTCGTGGGCCTCGGAGGCGGTCGGACCGCGAGTCGCCGAGGCGTATGCCGGCGCCGCGTCAGGCGATCTCGGCCTCCGGCCAGGCTCGGGTGAGGATCTCGGTCACGGTCTCGTCCGGCGTCTGGTCGGAGGTGTCCAGCCACAGGCCCAGCCGGGGGGTCTCGGTGCGCAGGCTTCGGTCGAGGAGGTCGACCGTCCACGCGTCGTAGGCCTGCTTGCCGCGGCCGGCCTCGCGGGCGGCGATGGCGTCGGGGCTGGGCGCGAGGACCACGACCAGGAGCGGCCGGTGCCGGATCAGGCGGACCAGCTCGGCGAGGTGGTCGCCGAGGATCACGTCCTGGGCGACGACCGTGAACCCTTCGTCGAAGTAGGCGTCGCAGGCGGCCGCGGTCAACCGGTGCCGCAGCCGGAGCTGGCGAACCGCTTCCTCGGACGGCTCCGGGGTCATGTCCGCGCGGCCGTTGACGACCATGCGCCGGAATGCGTCGCCGCGCACATGCACCGAGCGGGGGAGTCGCTCGGCGAGCAGCTGGGCGATGGTCGACTTCCCGGCGGCCTGGATCCCGGTGACGAGGATGACGGCCTGGGGGAGTGGCGCGGTCATGAGGTTCCCTTGCTCGTGGCGGCCGACGTCGGCGGCATGGGTGGGGCGGGTCTCGGTGCGCCCGCCCGGCGTGGGGCGGGTGTCGGGGCCGGGTGGGATGGGGCGGGGTGGGGTCAGGCGATGCCGGTGACGTCGCGGCGGGCCTGTTCGGCCTGGTCGAGGAGGCGATGGGCCCAGGTGAGCAGGCGGGTACCCGGTTCGGTGAGATGCATTCCGGTGTGGTCGCGTTCGAACAGGGCCAGGCCGAGTGAGCGTTCCAGACAGCGGACGTGGTCCGCGACGGAGGATTGCGCCATGCCGAGTGCGTGGGCCGCGCCGGTGAGGGTTCCCTCGCGGGCCACGACCGTGAACGTGCCCAGGTGGCGTAGTTCCATCGCTGAAGGCTACCCGGCCGTCGCCGACCGAGTGGCCGGTCGCGGGGCGGGTCGCGGGCGGTAGCGTGCGAGGCGGTCGGCGGGCGGCTCGGGTGTGGTCCGCCGCCTTCGGCGGGGAACGACGGGACGGAGCGCGGGATGTCGGCGACGGATGTGGACGTGGACGGGGAGACCGAGCGGGTGCGCGCGGAAGTGGAGCGCCTGCACGTGATCATCGAGGGACTGCTCACGGGTGCCGGGGACGACCTCGCGGGATTCGCACGCGCGCACGCGCGGGACTTCACGCTGACCGGGCCCGACGGCCGGACCCTGGTGCGGGCCGAGGTGTCGGCGATGATCGAGGGTGCGTGCGGCGCGGTGCCGGGGCTGCGGATCACGATCGAGGACGTGCGGGTGGTGGTGGCCGCGCGGGAGTTCGTGGTCGCGACCTATCGCGAGGTCCAGGTACGCGCCGACGGCGGTGGCGACGTGCGGACCTCGACGGTGGTGTTCGCACGCGACGCCGACGCCGTGCACGGGTTGCGGTGGCGACACCTGCACGAGACGTGGGTCGAGCGGTCCTGAGCGCGGTGCGCTCGGGTCGTCTTCTAGGGTTCGGGGCATGAGCGACGAGGACGAGGTCATCTACAAACTGGTGGGCACCCACGAGTGGGCGTCGGCCGTGGCGCGGGGCGTGTTCGCGGGCGCGGGCGTCGACCTGGAGGACGGGTACGTACACCTGTCCACCCGGCGGCAGGTCGCCGAGACCGCGCGCCGGCACTTCGCCGGACGGGACGCGTTGACGCTGGTCGCGGTGGACACCGCCGCGTTGGGCTCGGCCCTGCGGTGGGAACCCTCGCGCGGCGGCGACCTGTTCCCGCATGTGTACGGCGTGCTGGAGCCGGCCGCCGTGGTGTGGTCCGCGGTGCTTGAGCTGCCGGCTGCTCCCGACGGGGACGCGGTCGCCATGGCGGTACGCCGCACGCTGGCGGCGCGGGACGGGGCCTGAGCCGGCCGCGGATCATTGCCGCGGTGCCCGCAACAGATCGCCGGAGGTCGCGTCGTGGACGAACGCGCGCAGCTCGGTCCCGGTCAGCTCGCGCGGCGCGAAGCCGTCGAAATAGGCCAGCGGTACGTGCGTGCAGAGCAGCGCCGCGGCCACCAGCACCCGGTAGCGCGCCGCCGTCCGTACCCGGCCGGCGGCGTCCTGCCCCAGCCACCACCACACCACCACGGCCGAGTTGGCCAGCAGCAGGAACGCCCACCGGTGCGTGTCCCAACCCGCGAACGCCGCCAGCACCGGCGCCGTCGCCGCGCCGATCGCCAGCAACCGGTGCACGCCGGCGACCGTGCCGCGGGCGAACGCGAGCGCCAGCGCCGCCGCGAGCAGCAGGGTCAGCGGGGTCAGGAACAGGAGCACGTCCAGCGGCGCGTACATCCGCATGCTCTGCGCCTGCGTGCGGTCGAAGATCTCCAGCACATCCGAGCGGGCGGGGAAGTCGGCGCCCCGCAAGCGCAGCGCCAGTCGCCCGGTCGCGCCGTCCGCGGCCGGCGACACGACCAGCACCAGCGCGCCCGCCAGCACCGACGGCGCCACCGCCGCCAGCGCGCGCCGTGCGGGCAGGGCACGTGCCACCACCAGCGTGAACAGCGGCAGCACGGTCAGCACCGCGATCTCGTGCACGCACACCGAGACCGCCATCACCGCGGCCGCCGCGACCCATCGCCCGCGCGCCACCAGCCACCACGCGCCGAACAGGGCCAGGAACAACACCTGTTCGAAGTAGCCGACCTCGTGGAAGAGGTAGCCGCCGGTGGGCAACACGAACCACGCCGCCACCAGCATGCGCCGCGCCGGCACCCGGGTGCGCACCGCCGCCACCGCCAGTACCGCGACCAACGCGGCCAGGACCGCGTACGACCAAATCGCGAACACGCCGTACGCGTAGTGCGACCACTCGGCGAACGGGTGCAACACCGTGCCCACCACGAACCGTCGGTGGAACCCGCCCTGCCACGAGATCGACTGGAGCGTCGCGGTCCACGCGCTCGGCGGCCGGAAGCCGGTGTACGCGGCGAGCGCCACGCACGCCGCCAACACCCCCGTGCGGCGCGCGGTCGGCGACGGCCTCCACCGGTGCGGCCGGGGCACGACCGCAGGTTCGGGAGGGATCGCGGGGCGGGCCGAGGGTCCGGCCGGGGCGGGGCGGGGCGAGGCTTCGATCATAGAGAAACCAACCATTTCGTAGAGACTTTTTGACATCACTGACCTCGCCCTCGGCGATCACGGACATGGAACCGGCGGAAGCAACCCAACCGGCGGAAGCAACCCGAACAGGGGAGGGGCGCCGGGGCGGGTACTCCGAGCCGTCAGCCGCCTTGGCAGACCGGGAGTGGGCCGGCCGAGCCCGGCTGGAGCAGGGGCGTAGGCGCCTGCCCGTCCCAGGCGGGCTCCAGCGGAGCCTCTTCCACCTTGCGCAGCAGGCGCATCACCGGGTCGAAATCGGTGAACGCGTCGTGCAGCGCGACCGACGAGAACGGCAGGTTCGCCCCGACTTCGTCGGCCTCGACCGTGACCTGCACGAGCGTGCTTGCGAACAGGATGCGCACTTGCGCCTGACACCGCTTCGTTTCGAGGTTCTCGCCGCCCATCGAGGCCCCGGACATGTGCAGGACCGGCAGCGCGCAGCCGGCACGTTTCACGTAATCGACCGAGCACACATCCGGCGGCGACTGGCCCGCGAGCACTGCGACCCGCAGAAAGACGGGGAGTGCGGTCGATCCTCGCCAAGCCCGATAGCTGCCCACATCGTCGGGATATGCCTCGACCAGGTCGACCCCCAGCCTCGAGCCCATCGAGTCCGACAACGCGTCGGCCATGGCGCTCTTGAACGCCCGGATCCGGGTACGCTCCGCGGCCGGCCGGTCCGCGAGCGCGTCCCCGCCCCGCGGATCGTGCACCCAGGGGCGGTCCGCGTGCGTCTGGCTCGCGGGCCGGGCGCGGTCCCGGTTCAACACGTCCGGGACCACCGTCGCGGCGCCGAAGGCGATCGCCAGCACCGCCCCGGCCGCGGCCCCGCCCGCCACATCCGCCCGCGCGCCCGCCGCCGCCCGCCCGCCGCCGCCCGAGCGGCCAACGCGCCCACCGGCGGTTCGTCGAGCAGCGCCAACTCCTCGCTCAGGCGCGGCCGGAAGTCCTCGTACGGATCCATCCCGAACCCCCCTTCACCCGTCGCGCGGGCATCCCACTCCATGACCTCACCCCACCGGTCGTCCCGTTCGCCCGCCGAGCGGTTCGCGCTCACCACGCCAGACTCAGATCGCGCTCGGGCAGCAGCACCCGCAACCGCTCCAGCGCGCGTACGCTGCGCGCCCGCACCGCCGCCGGGGACATCCCCAGCAGATCGGCGACCGTGTCCGCGCTGTGGTCCTCCCAATAGCGCAGGACCAACACCGCCCGGTCGCGCGGCGGGAGCCGCATCAACGCGGCCAGCAGCGTCACCCGCAACTCCGCGCTCTCGTCGCCCACCGCGGGCACCCGCTCCAACGCCTGCGCGTCCACTCCCGGCACCTCGCCGAAGCTCTTGAGCCGGCGCCGATCCAGGTAGGCGTTGAGCACCACGCGCTTGGCGTACGCGTCCGGATTCCCGGTCCGCTCGACCCGACGCCAGGCCACGTACAGCTTCTCCAACGCGGTCTGCGTCAGGTCCTCGGCCAGATGCCAGTCGCCGCAGATCAGGAACGCGGTGCGGCGCAGCCGAGGCGCCGCCGCCTCGGCGTATTCGGTGAAGCCGTCCCGGCCGCCCAACGCCCCGCCTCCTCGTACGTGTCCGCGCGTTCGCCGCGCGTCCCACCCCCACTTGACGGGTTGGCGCGGCGATCGTGTGACGTCACCCGCCCGGGAACGGGTGTGGCGCCGCTCACACCGACGGCGGTTCGGGCTTTCGCACGGGGCCGGGATCAGGGAGTGGTGGCGGGAAAGCCCACCGGTGGCGTCCGGGCGGGGACGGCTTCGAGGGTGATGTCGAAGTGGTCGCGGTACGCCGCGAGCAGGGCCTTGTCGTCGGTGAGTTGCTCCTCGTGCCGGTCGGCGCCGTTCGTGCGGATGAGGGTGCGGTCGCTGATGGTGACCCGCCCGGTGGGGGTGGGCCTGGAGCACACCGGGGCTCGGGTGAAGTGCGACGCGGGCGAGGTCTGGTGCCACCAGCAGCCGGCGGCGAAGTCGCGCAGCTCGCGCGCTCGGGTTTCCAGACGGTACTGCGGGCGGCCGTCCCGGAGGACGTCGAGATCGCCGTCCGCGCGCTCGACGATCCGGAACACGCCGCCGGGGTCCGCCTGATCGGTGCGCAGGTCCAGGCGCAGCGGGTAATGGGTGAAGCGGCCGAAGCCGACGTCGACCAGCCACGGGTGCTCCAGGTCCACCCGCGGCGCGAGGTGGTCGTAGGGGATGCCCACCGTGCCCTCGTCGTCGTACACGCGCGCGGCCAGCACGGTCACCCGGTAGCCCAGGGCGCGCAGCAGCGCGGCGAACGCGCCGTTGAGCTCGTAGCAGAATCCGCCGCGGCGCCGGTCGAGGAACTTGGCGAGCAGGGCCTCCTCGGTCAGCGTGATGGCGCGGCCGAGGTGGATGTCGAGGTTCTCGAAGGGGATCGCGAGCAGATGGCGCCACTGCAGGTCGGCCAGGGCCGCGGCGTCCGGTCGGGCGGGCCGGTCGGCGCCCAGGAGCGCCAGGTAGGTGTTCGCGCGGTTGTGGTCCACCGTCGTGCCTCCGAGTGTGCGGGGCGCCCCTGCGGGCGCGCCGACCCATCATGCACAAAGCAACCCGGAGGAGTCGGGGCATGGTCACGGGCATTCGGGTCGGGGTGCGCGAGGGCGTCCGGGCGGACGCCGAACTCGCCGTGTCGTGCCGCGTCTTGGCGCGGCGAACCGGCCGTGCGGTGCCGTGTCTGGCCGCGCCGAACCGGCTGCGTCGTGCCGTGTCTTGCTGCGCCGAACCGGCCGTGTCTTGCCGCGCCGAACCCGTCCTGCCGCGCCGCGCCCGGCGAAAACCGCACGACAGGCCCCCTCGCCCCCCGACATCATGCGGGTACCGACTCCGCCCGGCGGGGTTCGACGACTCTCCGAAGACACTCCCATGGCGCCGTGCGCCGGTACGAAAGGTCACAGGTGCAGGCCGCCCACACCATCACCCCCGCCGCGCTGCCCGACGTCCTGTTGCACACGGCGCTGGTCCGCCCGGTCTTCGTGTGGGGCGCCCCGGGGATCGGCAAGTCGTCGCTGGTCCGCGACTTCGCCCACTCGCTCGGCCTGGAGTGCGTGTCCCTGCTCGGCACCCAACTCGCCCCCGAGGACCTGATCGGCGTACCGCAGATCGTGAACGGGCGCAGCCGGTTCTGCCCGCCGGAGCAGATCGCCCGCGACGAGCCGTACTGCCTGTTCCTCGACGAACTCAACGCCGCCTCACCCGACGTGCAGAAGGCGTTCTACTCGCTGATCCTGGACCGCCGGATCGGTTCGTACACGCTGCCGCCCGGCTCGGTGGTGATCGGCGCCGGCAACCGCGCGAGCGACAACGCGCTCGCCCGCCCGATGTCCTCGGCGCTGATCAACCGCCTCGTGCACGTACACCTGCGCGCCTCCCCCGACGACTGGCTCACCTGGGCCGCCGCCAACGGGATCCACCCCTGGATCCTGGACCACCTGCGCGCGCGCCCCGACCACCTGTGGAGCCCGCCGCCCAAGACCGAGGAGGCGTTCTCCACGCCGCGCGCGTGGCACATGCTCTCCGACGGCCTGTACTCCTTCGGCCCCGACGTGAGCGACGACCACGTGCGCCTGCTCGCGAACGGCACGCTGACCCCCACCCACGCCGCCGCGTTCCTGGCCTACCTCAAGACCGTGCGCAACGCCTACGGCCTGGACGCCATCGTCAAGGGCGAGGCCCGCTGGCCCGCCGCTCCCGCCGACCGCGACCTGCTGTACTTCCTGGTCGAGAGCTTCCGCGCCCGCCTGGCCAAGGACCTGCCCGCCGACCGCACGCATGTCACGCCCGCGCTGCGCGACTTCGCGTTCCGGGCCAAGGCGCTGCTGGTCGAACTCGCCGAGATCTCCCTGGAGATGGCCCAACTCGTGATCGCCACCGACGACGAGGGCGCCGCCCCGCTGCCGGCGTGGTTCCTCGTCGAGACCGCCCGCGACCTGCCGCGCCTGGTCGGCGCGCGTCGCTGATCCGGAGGCTCGGACATGTCCGCCCGCCGCGCCAGGAAGCCCGCCGAAGTACACGCCGAGCGGGTGCTGAAGGCTCGCAACGCCGGCTGGGGGCTGGCCGGCGTACATCCCGTCCACCACATCGGCCGACTGGTTCAGCACACATACCTCTCCCTGGAGCCCGGCGCGCTGGGCCACATCTCCGAACGCGGCACGCTGACCGTCGACCCGCACCGCGACGTCGATCCCGTCACCTGGTCCCGCGCCTACATCCACCTGCTGCTGCACCTGGCCCTGGGCCACCTGGACCCGCACACCCTCGCCGAGGCCGGCCTGGGTGCTCCCGACGCCGTCGTCGACGACGCCTACAACACCGCGTGCTGCGTCGCCGTACACCGCTTCGCCGACGGCATGGGCATCGGCACGCCCCTGATCGAACTGCCCGACCTGCCGACCGAGGACGAACGCACGCTCACCGCCCGCTGGCGCCGCGAAGGCGTCCCCGAGGCGCTGCGCCGAATCGGCAGCAACGGCACCTCCCCGTGCCTGCGCCGCCAACCGCCGCCGAACCGTACCGACCCCGCCGCGCGCGACTGGCCCGCCGTGATGGCCCGGGAACTGACCGACACGGTCCGCTACGTGCTCGCGGAGGCCGCCGAGGCCCGCGGCGAGAGCACGGGCACCACCCGGCCCGACGGGCCCTGGGACCGCGCGCTGTCGTGGTTCGTGTCCTCCTACCCGCTCCTGGGCGCCCTCGCCGCCGGCCTCACCATCGTCGCCGACCTCGAACTCGCCCGCTCCTGGGACATCTCCATCGCCGCGGTCAGCGCCGAGCACGGCGAGATCTACGTCAATCCGCATGCCCAACTCAGCGCCGAGGAATGGCGCTTCGTGCTGGCCCACGAGATGCTGCACGCCGCACTGCGGCACGACCGCCGGCGCGAACACCGGGACGCGCAACTGTTCAACGTCGCGTGCGACTACGTGATCAACGGCTGGCTCGTGGAGATGGGTGTCGGCGTGATGCCGGACGGGCTGCTGTACGACCCGCGCCTGACCGGGCTGTCCGCCGAGTCGGTGTACGACACCCTCACCACCGACCTGCGCCGGGCCCGCAAACTGCGTCCCCTCGGCACCCGCGAACACGGCGACATCCTGGGCGAGTGGCTCTCCGAACCCGCGGCCGCCGCGCGCCGGGCCAGCCGCCGGGACCGGCCCGCGATCCCGATGCCGTGGTCGCGCGGGGCCGGCTCCGGTGGCTCGGCCGTCGACCTCGACGCGTTCTACCGCCGCGCGCTCACCGCCGGGCTGGCCTACCACGACCCCGGTCGCGGCCTGCTCCCCGCCGGGCTCGTGCAGGAGATCCGCACCCTGGAACAACCCGCCCCCGAATGGGACGTACGGCTGGCCCGCTGGTTCGACGAACACGTGCGCCGGCCCGAGACCACCCGCACCTACGCCCGCGCCGGCCGCCGTCAGGCCGCCACCCCCGACATCCCCCGGCCCGGGCGGGTCCGGCCGGAGGACATCGACCGGTTGTGCACGTTCGGCGTCGTCCTGGACACCTCCGGATCGATGGACCCGGTCCTGCTGGGCAAGGCCCTGGGCGCGATCGCCTCCTACGCGAGCGCCCGCGACGTCCCCGCCGCCCGCGTCGTGTACTGCGACGCCGCCGCCTACGACGCCGGATACCTGCCGGTCGAGGAGATCGCGGAGAAGGCCCGTGTGCGCGGTCGCGGCGGCACCGTCCTGCAACCGGGCATCCGGCTGCTGGAGGGCGCCGTCGACTTTCCCGCCGACGGGCCAATCCTGGTGATCACCGACGGACATTGCGATGTCCTCAGGGTGCGCCGCGAACACGCCTTCCTGGTCCCGGCCCGCGCCCGCCTGCCGTTCACCGCCCGCGGCCCGGTATTTCGGGTGCGCTGAGGCATCGCGGCCGGGAAGATCTACCGGGACCGCGATGGGACCGGGATCGCGACCGCGACCGGGACGGCTCTCGCGACCGGGGCCGCTCTCGCGATCACGCCCCCGACCGGGACCGGGACGGCTCTCGCGATCACGCCCACACACCGCCTCCGGCGGGACCGCCACCACCACTCGTGCGGAAGGACCCCCATGCCCGACACCCTTGAGACCCACCACGACATCGCGCTGTGGATGTGCGCGGACGACGGTCCTCGGGTCCGCGAGGTGCGCGACGCCCTGGACCTGATCGGCGACGCCGGGTTCAACGGGGCGGAGTGGGTGGTCGTCCCGGTGTCGCGCCTGGACGAGGACTTCTTCCGACTGCGCACGGGCGTCGCCGGCGAGATCATGCAGAAGTTCGCCAACTACCGACTCCGTCTCGCCGTCGTGGGTGACATCACCGCGTACACCGCCGCGAGCGGGCCGCTGACCGATCTGGTGCGCGAGTGCAACCGCGGCCGGCACGTGTGGTTCGTGCCCGACCTCGACACGCTCACCACGCGGCTGGCCGACGGCGCCACTGCGTGAGCGCGGACCCCGGTGCGTGGACCCGGGAGGTGCGGTACCTGGTCGTACTCACCGGTGCGGGTGTCTCCACCGGGTCAGGTATCCCCGACTTCCGCGGGCCGCGGGGGCTGTGGACTCGGGACCCGGCCGCCGCGGGCGACAGCAGCCGCAAGCGGTACGCGGCCGACCCGGCCGTGCGCGCCCGCATGTGGCAGGCGCTGACCGCGCCCGTGCTCACCGACGCCCGCCCGGGTCCGGCACACCTGGCACTGGCCCGGGTGCGGGCGACCATCGCGACCCAGAACGTCGACGGCCTCCACCAGGCGGCCGGCACGCCGGCGGCGCGCGTGCACGAGTTGCACGGCACCCTCGGTCGCGCCCGCTGCACCCGCTGCCGGGGAACCGCGCCGATGGACCGGGCACTGCGCGCGATCCGGGCGGGCGCCGCCGAACCCGGGTGTCCCGCGTGCGGGAAGGCGACGCTGCGGCCGGACGTGGTCCTGTTCGGTGAGCATCCCGACCGTGACGTGTACGGGCGTGCGGCGAACGCGGCGCGTGGCGCGGACCTGTTCCTGGCCGTCGGGACATCCCTGCGAGTGGAGCCGGCGGCCGCGCTGTGTCGGATCGCCGTCGAGTGCGGTGCGGTCCTGGTGATCGTCAACGACGCGCCCACGCCGTACGACCGGTACGCGGGCGCTCTCGTGCGGGAGCCGATCGAGGTCGCGGTGCCGCGCATTGTGGAGGGGCTCCTTGCGGGGGGTACGCCTGGCGCGGGTGACGGGGTGACGGGGTGACGGGGTGACGGGGTGACCGGGCGGCCGGGCGGCCGGGCGGCCGGCTCGGGCGCGTGGGGCTGGGGGTGGGGAGTGGGGGTGCCATTCGGGTGTCGGTGCCGATCATTACCTCGGCGCGTGCGCCCCGTGCGCTTACGCGTCGGGGGAAACGCTAGGTTTGCGGCATGCTCGTGGCGTTGATCGATTCCGGGATGGGCCTGCTTCCGACGGCGGGATGGCTGCGCCGACTGCGGCCGGACGTCGACCTGATGCTGTGCATGGACCCCGACGGCATGCCATGGGGCGACCGCGGCGAGGACGGGATCACCCAGCGCGTGCTCGCCGCCGCGCACCTGGCCGCCGAACGTGGTGTCCAGGGCATCGTGGTCCCGTGCAACACCGCCACCGTCACCGCCCTGGACACGCTGCGCGCGCGCTTCGAACCGGCCGTGCCGGTCGTGGGTACGGTGCCCGCCGTCAAACCGGCCGCCGCCTCCGGTGCCCCGTTCGCGGTGTGGGCCACCGCGGCGACCACCGCCAGCGCCTATCAGGCCCGCCTGATCACCGCGTTCGCCGCGGGCCACACGGTGGAACGCGTCGCGTGTCCGGGGCTGGCCGAAGCCGTCGACCGCGCCGATGCGGTGGCCACCGCGGCGGCGATCGCCGACGCGGCGAGCCGTACCCCCGCGCACTGCGCCGGCGTGGTCCTGGGTTGCACGCACTATCCGCTGGTGAGTGAGCGGATCGCCGCCGCGCTGCCGGCCGGCGTCGCCCTGTACGACAGCGCCGAGGCGGTCGCCCGGCAGACCCTGCGCCGGCTGGACCTGGCCGAGCGCCCCGACGCGGCTCCCGGCACGATCGAGGTGCTCCTGAGCGGCCGGCCGGGGGCTGCCCGCCAACGCGCTCGCCTACCCGCTGGGCCGCGCGCTCGCCGCCGGCACCCACATCCCGCTCGACCTGCTGCCCCTGGCCGCCGCCCCCGCGCTCGACTCACACCCGGCCTGAGCCGCGGCGCAGCGCCGGGATCAGCACCGCCGCCACGGCGACGTGCATCAGGGCCAAGGCCGCCTTGGCGCCGGCGGCGGCATCGGCGCTCAGGAGCGGCACCAGCGACACCGCGAGGACTGTCGCGGCCAGCACGGTCCACGCTGTGCGCGCCCGCGTGGTGCGGTGCTCCAGGAGGGCGAGCACGGCCCAGCCGAATGCGGCGGCGCCGGCGGCGAAGGCGAGGACCAGCGGCAGGCCGATCGTCATCGGCGCCCGCCCGTCGCCCTGTTGGACGACCAGGTCGATGTCCAGCGCGCGGGCGGCGATCCACACCACGCCACTGGCGGCGGCCGCGCCGCCGACCGCGAGGGCGCGGCGCCGGGTGGTGGTGGGGGTCGCGGCCGCGGTGGCGGTGGTGACTGTGCTGTCGACGATGTCCGTGGTCATGGTGAGGCCCTTCGCGATGGAGTGCCCGCAGGCCGGGAGGTCGGCGGGTATGGGTTCACCGTATGAGCCGGTGCGTGGACGACCAATGTGTTCGAGTCTCGTTTTTATGCTCCATCGTCTTGCCTGGATGGCGCTGTCTGGACTGTGCCGCCTGGGCGATCGCGCATAGACTGCGGCGCGTGGATGTGTTGAGCGATGTCATCGCGATCATGCGGTCCGGGACGCCGCGATGCGTGCGGGTGCGGTGGCACGGGGCATGGGGGCAGCGGTTCCCGGAGGTCGCGGGGGCGGCCGGGTTCCAGGTGATCGTGCAGGGGACGTGCTGGCTGATCCCGCCGGACGGCGCCGAGCCGATCGCGCTCGGGGTCGGCGACGTGCTGCTGTTCCCGCACGGGCACGGCTACGCCCTGGCCGACGACCCGCGCACCCCGCTCCTGGAGCCGCGCTGCGATCCGCTGGAGGACGCCGAGTTGTTCGCGTCCGCGTCGGTGGGCGAGGCCGCGCACGAGCCCACCACGATCACGCTGTGCGGGGGATACCGGCTCGACGCCGGCCGGGCGCATCCGCTGCTCGGCGATCTGCCGGACTTGATCCACCTGCCGGCGCGGGTCGACCGGTACCGCGAACTGCGGGCCGCGGTCGAGCTGTTGGCCGCCGAGGTGGACGGCGCGCGACCGGGTGCGGACACGGTGGCGCCGGCCCTGGTGGACGTCTTGCTCGTGTACATCCTGCGCGCGTGGTTCGCCGAGCGGCCCGCGCGGGAGGCCGGCGGCGGATGGGCCGCGGCCCTGGCGGACCGGCCGGTGGCCGCCGCGCTGAACGCCATCCACCACGATCCGGCGCGGGCGTGGACCGTCGAGTCGTTGGGGGCGGTGGCGGGGCTGTCCCGGGCCGCGTTCGCTAAGCGGTTCGGCGCGCTGGTCGGCCGCCCACCGCTGGCCTACCTGACGTGGTGGCGGCTGACCCGCGCGGCCCGGCTGCTGCGGAGTTCGGACGCCTCGCTGGGGGAGGTGGCCGCGCGGATCGGCTACGCGTCGGAGTTCGCGTTCGCCAACGCGTTCAAGCGCGAGTACGGCACGGCGCCGGGCCGCTACCGGCGGGGCGCTCGCGACGAGGCCGAGGCCCCGCGTGTGCCGTGGCCGCGCGAGGTGGGACGCGCCTGAACCCGGTGTGTGGAGAAGAAAAAGGGGTGTCCGCTCACGCGTCCCAGGTGCGCGTGGACAGGACCAGGCGGTAGCCGTCGGGGTCGGCGACGGTGACGCCCCACTCGTCCCAGTAGGGGTTGTGGGCGGCCACCCGGGTGCCGCCGGCCGCGACCAGACGCTCGATCAGGTCGGCGGGGACGGGGGTGCCCAGGTAGAGGACGAACAGGTCCTCGACGGTCGGGGAGGGGTCGAGCGGGAGCTCGGGGTCGTTGGTGAGCTCGAAGTGCCAGTTGCCGCCCGGCAGGCCGACCATGACGAGGTCGTGTTCACCGGACACGCGTTCGGTGGTCCGCCACAGAACGGACAGGCCCAGACCGTCGACGTAGAACCGTTCGGCGGCGGCGAGGTCACGCGACGGGCGGGCGACACGCACGCGCGTGTTCGTGTTGATCATGAAACCGAGACTAACGTCCGCCCCGAACTCACCACATGGCGGTCGTACGTGATTCAACGACTTCTGTGAGCGCCGTCCTACACGGCAACCCACCGAGGCGGAGATCGCCAAGGCTGTGACAACGGGACAGCGATGCCCACCACGGTCGCGTGATCGCGAATCCTGAGGATCCTGGGCAAACGCGCCGGGGCGCTGCCCGGCCGCGACCTCACCGCGCACGTGCTGCGCGCCTCCCGGCTGACCCACATGCACGACGAGCACGTCGACCTGGACGAGATCCGCGAGTTCGCCGACCACGAGGACATCGCCACCACGCTGGTGTACGTCCGCCGCCGCGACGACGGCGCCAACCGCGCCGCCCACGCCGCGGCCGCGCACTCGTGCAACGCCTGGGCCGGGGCGGCAGGGGGTGGATGAGGCCGAGGATCGCGCGGCCGCGCATCGCGAACTTGGCGACCGCGGACTTGCCGGAGTGGCGCGGCGCGTCGCGCAAGAGCACATACGGCTTGAGGGCGCCAGGCCCGTTGGGGCGCAAGTAGTACGGCCTGCCGAACCGGGTGGGCTCGACCTGGGCGAGCCGGCTTTGTCCAGGCCCGCGAGCTGCGGCCGGTTCAGGTTCTGCGCGAGATGACCATGATGTATTCGCAGGGAGCGTTCGTTCGGTTGGCGAAGCCGTGGTCCGCGTCGGCTTGGAAGAACAGGGAGTCGCCTGTGGTCAGGGTCTCGCTGATCCCGCCGATCGCGACGGTGAGGGCGCCTTCGAGTACCACGAGTTGTTTCTCCGTACCCGGCGGATACGCGGGCAGCAGACCGGTGGAGACCTGCGCGGGGAGGTGGTGGACGACCAGCTCGGCTCCTCCCGCGCCCGGGGCCGCTGACACGATGTGCCGCTCGAAGCCGGTTTCCGGGTCACGGAAAACGGGGCGATCGCTCTTGCGCATGACAACGGCCACACCGGACGCGGCAGCAGCCGGCGCACCGATCAGGTCCGAGAGCGACGCGTCGAGCGCGTGGGCGATCCTGGACGCGACGCCGATCGTCGGGCTCTTCTCGCCGCGTTCGACCTTGGACAGCATCGCCCGGCTGACCGACGACTGTGTGGACAGCTGCTCCAGCGTCAGGCCCGCCTCCTCGCGGCGTCGCCGCACGTTACGGCCGAACGCGCCGGCCAGGTCGTCACCGTGGTGTGGTTCGGCGGCGTTTCCGTCTTGCTCGACCACCGTGCTCCTCGATCGATGGGTACCTCGCTGCCCACAGTGTAGGGTTTCTCCTAAAGAAGATATGATCTTCTATCGGAGACGCGCGATGTGCGTCCGACACGACGGAGGGGTTCCATGCGTTTGATCTCGAGTGGCCGGCTCCATGCCACGTTCGAATTCGGCGATCTGCAGGTGATCTCGTTGCGAGACGGGTACGTCGACATGCCGCCGACACGGCTCCGCGACGAGGATGGGTGCGCGCTCGATGAGCTGCCGGCCGCCGTCCCGCTGGCCGGCGACAACTTGCGGCTGTCGGTCAACGCCTTCTTCGTCACCGACGGCACGCGGTCGGTTCTCATCGACACCGGCGCGTCCAACGCCTGGCACGACCCCACCATGGGATTGATCTACGACGCGCTCGACGAAGCGGGAATCGACCGCGCACATGTCACCGATGTGGCCATCACCCACAAGCACGAAGACCACGTGAGCGGCCTGATCGCGCCGGACGGTTCGGAGGCGTTCACCAAACTCGAGCGCGTGTGGATCGGCGCGGGCGACACCTCGGTGTTCACGGGGCGGCTCGAGCCGATCCGCGACCGGGTCGTACCCGTGTCGGAGAAGGTCGCGATCAACGACTGGACCACCGCGATCCCGACACCGGGCCACACACCCGGTCACACGGTCTACGAGGTCAGGAGCGGCACCGGCCACCTTCTCGCCTGGGGCGACACCGTTCACGTTCCCACGCTCCAATTCGATCAACCGAACGTGTCCTGGGAGCTCGACGGCAACCAGTCCCAGGCCCGCGCCGCGCGAGCGGCCCTCCTCGAACAACTGACCCAACCACACCACTTCGTAGCCGGCGCCCATCTCGACTCACCCGGCATCGCCCGCGTAACCCCCTCCGGCGACGGTTATGCGCTGGAATACCTCGCACCACCGATCGGCTGATCGAGCCTGCCGGCACCCGTCTCGCCGGATTCGTCGGAGAGCTGAGCGCCTCGATGCCCGCCGATCAGCGGGACCCCACCCCGGAACAGGTGCAGCAGGCCGTGTCCAGCGGGAACAGCACCACCACGGCGAGCCAGGCGACCGGCTTCGGGACAGCGTCGTTGGTGCAGCCCGCGCCCCCGGCCGGCGCCCCGGCACCGGCCGGGGGCGCGGGCGCACGGCACCGCGCCGCATCCGCGGCCGCTCACCGCACGCCCTGCGGACACACCACGGGCCCCGCCGATTCGGCGGGGCCGTACGCAGTGGTGCGGTGGGTCAGCGGAACGGCAGGGGCTCGATGCAGAAGAGGCGGGATCCCCATCCGAAGGCTCACGGGTGCGTCGCCGGCAGCGTGTCGGTGCCTGCGCCGGTGGGGCTGTGGCCCACCGTCCACGGCCGGAGTTTCTCGGGGTTGCGTACGGCCCAGATGTGCGTGATCCGGTCGCCTGCGATGTCGAACGCGTACACGGTCACGATGACGCCGTCCTGCTGGGCGACCAGGCCGGGCCGACCGTTGACGGTTCGCTCCAGGATTGTCAGGTTGGCCTGCCGGCCGGCGAGATCGACGAGGCCGCGCGCGAGCTGCTCGGCGTCTTCGAGCGGGCGGCGCACGGTGGTGGCGAGGCCGCCGCCGTCGCCGGTTGCCGTGACATTCGGGTCGAGGAGGCCGATCAGGGCGTCGATGTCCTTGGCTTCCCAGGCCTGCTTGAAGTTCCTGACGACGGCGGCCTGTTGGGCGGTCGGGGGCGCGAGCGTCCGCGAGGTGCCGATGCGCCGGCGGGCCGATGAGGCCAACCGGCGGCAGGCCGCCGGCGTGCGGCCGACGATGTCGGCGAAGGGGTAGCGGAAGACGTCGTGGAGGATGAAGGCGACGCGTTCGGCCGGGGTCATCGATTCGAGTACGACGAGGAAGGCCATGTTGATCGACTCGTCCAGGGTGACGCGGTCGGCCGGGTCGATGGTGTCGCCCGCCCGACCGCCTGACCACTCCGCGGGTTCGGGTAGGGGCTCGGGGATCCAGTCGCCGACGTACTTCTCCCGTCGGGCTCGTGCCGAGCCGAGCAAGTTGAGGCAGATGCGGCCGGCGACCTTGGTCAGCCAGGCGCCGGGGGATTCGATGGCCTGCCGCTGGTCGTATCCGGGACGGACGCGATCGTGCCGAGAACACCCAGGATGAGCCATCCCGAAACCCGTCCCGAAGCCGGGACTTGTCCCGTCGATCATGGTGGCGATGTCCGAGCAGTCAGGCATCATGCGCCGGTGAGCACAATCGTGAAATTCTTCGTGGCACCGGACGATGCGTCGGCCGCCCTCGTGGTCGGTACCGGACCGGGACGCGCCGTCAGATCCCTCTCGTTCGGCAACTTCGACTCGGAAGAGGCCGTGGTCGAGTGGGAATGCCTCTTCTCCGGAGGCAGTTTCGAAGAGCTCGCAGAGGCCGGCGAACCGCGAATCGTCGCCGGCGAGGACAATGGCGGATGCGTTGTCTTCGCGTTCTCCGCCCGCCTGGTGGATGCTCTGGCCGAGGCGGAACCTTCCCGGCTGCGTGAGGTAGCCATGGCGTGGGCCCGGCAGCGGGCGGAGGACGGCGAGGCGATCGCTTCCGACGTGGCCGGCGAAATAGTGGGGAGCCTGGGCAGTCTCGTCCGCGGCACGGAAGAACATGGCCACGGCTTGTATTGCTGGGTCGCGTAGAAGTCGGGTTCGGAGACTTCGCGTCGACCGGTTGTCATTGAGGGCGGCGTCGAAGCAGGGCCATTGCACACAACACCAGGGGGCGCTCATGCAGTTGGGGTTGAAGAGTCTCATCGACACGGAGCTTGCGGCGCACGTCGAAGAGTGCCGGGCGGCCAACGCCGTGTCGGGGGCTGGGAAGGGCCCGAGCAGCCTGGATGAGTTGCGGGAGGCACGAGCCAAGCGGGATGCAGCCTCTTCACACTCCGACTCGTCAGCTGTTGAGCAGGTGGTCGAAGCCGCCGGCCGGCGAGTGCCCGTGAGAATCCTCGCTCCCGGTGGCACCGTGCCGCGCGGCGTCTATCTGGACATCCATGGTGGTGGCTTCTACATGGGGGCGGCGGCGCGGGGGGACGCGCGCAACCGGCAGCTCGCGGATGCTCTCGGAATCGTTGTCGTGAGCGTGGACTATCGACTCGCTCCTGAACATCCCTGGCCGGCCGCGCCCGACGACTGCGAAACAGCGGCACTGTGGCTCCTCGAGCAGGCCGAGGCTCGCTTCGGCACGACACGGCTGGCGATCGGCGGCTTTTCGGCGGGAGCCACGCTTGCCATGACGGCACTGCTGCGCCTGCGCGATCGCGGTCTCGTCGACTCGTTCGCCGGTGCCGCGCTGGAGTTCGGCACGTACGATCTGAGTGGTCTGACCCCTGCCGGTCGGCTGATCGCTGACGAGTACTTCATTCAGGCATACGCCGGTCATGTGACCGACCGCACCACCCCGGACATCTCCCCGGTCTTTGGTGACCTGCGCGGCCTGCCTCCGGTTTTGATGGTCGTCGGCGGCTCGGACGTCCTGCTGGAGGACAACATGGCCATGGCGGCCCGAGTTTCAGCAGCCGGAGGCGAAGTCGACCTCCGGATCTACCCGGAATCGCGGCACGGCTTCACGTCCCGTTCGACAGGCATGGCCAAAGCAGCGCTGCACGATATCGAGTGTTGGCTTGCAGATCGCTTCTCCGCGGCGTCCAGCCAAGGTTGATCGTCAACGGCTCAACGCGCGACACCTACTGGCTTCGAGCTTGGCAACGGTAGGTGATCCAGCCCACTGGATCGGCCGATGCCCACGCGAGACTCACCGTGCGGGACCGGCGACCGGCTCCACCGTAGGCGTGATGAGGTAGCCGGGGAACAACGCGCCATGGAGGGCGACCACGCGCCACTAGGGTGCTGGGATGACTTCTCAGGCGTACCTCTCGGAACTGTTTGCGCTGGATGGTCGGGTGGCCGTGGTGACCGGGGGGAGTTCCGGGATCGGTCGTGCGATCGCCGGGGCCCTCGCGGGGGCGGGGGCGAGCGTCGTGATCGTTGCGCGTAGGGAGGCGGAGTTGGCTGCCACGGTCGAGGAGCTGACGGCTCGGGGTGGCAAGGCGGCCTCGGTACGGGCCGACCTGGGCAGCCGCGACGCGGTGCGGGCGGCGGCCGAGGAGGCGGCCGGGGTGTTCGGGGAGCCGGACATTTTGGTCAATTCGGCCGGGATCAATCTGCGACCGCCGATGAGCGAGCTGGGCGAGGACGTCTGGGACACCACCATGGCGGTGAACCTGGAGGCGCCCTTCCTGTTGGGCCGGCGGTTCGGGCCCGGGATGGCCGAGCGGGGCTTCGGGCGGATCATCCACGTCACCTCCCAGCAGGCGCACCGGGCCTTCGTCCAGAGCGGCGCCTACGGCGTCTCCAAGGGAGCGTTGGAGTCGCTGGCCCGGTCCCAGGCCGAGGCGTGGTCGCCGTTCGGCGTCACCTGCAACACGCTCGTGCCGGGCTTCGTGATGACGCCGCTCAACGCGCGGCTGGCGAACGACCCGGAAAAGGTGACGGAACTGGCCGCCCGCACGATGGTCGGCCGCAACGGCCTGGCCGAGGACTTCGCCGGCGCGGCGGTATTCCTGGCGAGCCGGGCATCCGCCTACATCACCGGCCAGTCGATCTTCGTGGACGGCGGCCTCTCGGTCCACTGACCCGATCGCACCGTCCACCCCGGGCAACGAGGCCCACCCGGTAGTCACCCTGCGATCGGGAATGCCGGGCCGGAATGGGGCCGAGGGTTTCGTGGTTGGCGTTCGGTGAGTGTTCATGATCATCGGACGGGGGAGCGGGCATGTCGAGTGGGATCGATGTACGTCGTGAGGTGCGGGGGAGCGTCGCGGCGGGCTTCGAGGATGTGCGGGCCGAGTTCGCTGCCGTGCTCGCCGAGTTGCCGGACGAGCCGGGTGCCCAGCTCGCGGCCTACGTGCACGGTCGCCCCGTGGTCGACCTCTGGGCCGGACTCGGGATGGCCGGGGACACGCTGAGCGCCGTCTACTCCGCCACCAAGGGCGCCGCCCACCTGGTCGTGGCCCTGCTCGTCCAGGACGGCGTGCTCGACCTCGACCGTGAGGTCGCGCACTACTGGCCGGAGTTCGCCGCCGGGGGCAAGGGCGCGCTCACCCTTCGGGAACTCCTCGCGCACCGCTCCGGCGTGATCGGCGTCGACGGCGGCTTCACCATCGCCGAGTTGGCCGACGACCGGGTGCTCGCCGCACGGCTCGCGGGGCAGCGTCCGTACTGGGAGCCCGGGACGGCCTACGGCTACCACGCCTACGTGATCGGCGCGCTCACCGGCGAGGTCGTCCGCCGGGCCACCGGCCACTCGATCCAGGAAGTCTTCGAGCAGCGCCTGCGCGCCCCGTACGACCTGGACATGTACATGGGCCTGCCCGCGGCCCTCGAACCGCGCCGGCTCGACACCCTGCCGATGCAACCCACCCCCGAGCAGCGCGCCCGACTCGCCGCGAACGCGCCGAAGCCGCTGAGCCGGACCGGGGTCGCCTTCAACCTCAACGCCGACCCGCCCACGGACCTGGTCGAGTTCGCCAACACCCCCGCGGTACGGTCCCTGGGCCCGGCCTCCACCGGCGGCGTCGGCAACGCGCGCGGCCTCGCGCGGATGTACGCGGCGGCGATCGGCGAGGTGGACGGCCACGCCGCACTGCTCAAGCCGGAAACCGTCGCCGAGTTCGCCCGGGTGCACTGGCACGGCACCGACGTGGTCACCGGCGAGCACGACCACTTCGCGCTCGGCTTCGAGGCGCAGGGCGTGCGCTACCCGTTCCTGGGCGCGGACGCCTTCGGCCACAGCGGTGTGGCCGGTGCCCAGACCTTCGCCGACCCGAGCAGCGGCGTCGCCTACGCGTACACCCGCCGCCGGCTCGCCTACCCCGGCGGCGCAGCCCCGGAGAACGACCGCCTGGCCGCCGCCGTCGTCCGGGCGGCGGCCGCCGTCGGCTGACCCGGATCGGGGCCGGTCCGACGGAGCGTTCCGGACCGGCCCCTTCCGGTTGGCCTGCGCTACGTTGGGCCGTATGCGTTTCACGGTGCTCGGTCCGCTGGAGGTGTGGACGAGCCGAGGCACCCGGGTGAAGGTGCCCGAGGCGAAGGTGCGCGCGCTCCTGGCCGACCTGCTGATCCGTGCGGGGCGACCGGCGTCGGCCGACGCGCTCGTCGAGGACGTGTGGGGCGACGCCCTCCCGGCACGGCCCGCCGACGTCCTGCGCAGCAAGATCTCGCAACTGCGCCGGGTGTTCGAGGACGCCGAGCCGGGCGGTCGGGGGCTGATCGAGCACCACCCCGCGGGGTACGCGCTGGCGGTCGACCCGGACGCGGTCGACGCGCACCGCTTCGCGTCGCTGACCGCCCGGGCCCGGGCGAGCGCGGATCCGCGGACCCGGGTCCGGCTGCTCGACGAGGCCCTCGCGTTGTGGCGGGGCCCCGCGTACGCCGACGTCGCCGACGCGTCGTTCGCCGGGGCCGCCGTCGCGCACCTGGAGGAGCAGCGCCTGACCGCGATGGAGGACCGCGCCGAGGCCCGGCCGGCATCGGGCGCGGACGGGGCCGGCGGCCCGGTGGATCCGGCCGACCTGGCCGACCTGGTGGCCCGGCATCCGTTGCGGGAGCGGCTCCGCGCCGCGCACATGCTCGCCCTGTACCGGGCGGGCCGGCAGAGCGAGGCGCTGGACGGCTACCGCGTCCTGCACGACCTGCTTCGTGACGAACTGGGCGTACAGCCGGGCCCGGAGCTGGTGGCGCTGCACCGGGCGATCCTCAACCAGGACCCGTCCCTGGCCGCCGCGCCCGCCCCCACCCGGCCCCGGATCGACCTGCCCGCGCCCCTGACCGAACTGATCGGCCGCGCCGACGCCGTGGACCGGGCCCGCGCCCGGCTGGCGTCGGGGCGCCTGCTGACGCTCACCGGCCCGGGCGGGGTGGGCAAGACCAGGCTCGCCCTGGAGGTGGCCGCGCGCCTGGTCGACGAGTACCCCGACGGGGTTCACCTGATCGAACTGGCCGCGCGCGTATCGCCGGCGACCGACATCGCCGACCTGGTGGCCGCGGTCCTGGGCATCCGCGACGACGCCGCCGCGGGGAGTCCGCGCGCGCCGATCGACCTGCCGGCCGGCGCGCTGCGTGCCAAGCGCGTGCTGCTCGTGCTGGACAACTGCGAGCACGTGATCGAATCGGCCGCCGAGGTCGTCGAGTCGCTCCTGAAGGCCGCCCCGCGGTTGCGGATCCTGGCCACCAGCCGCGAGCCGCTGACCGTACCGGGCGAACTGATCCAGACGGTGCCGCCGCTCGAACTGCCCGATCCGCCGGCGGGCGCGGGCCCCGGGTCCCCCGGCGTTTCCGCCGCCGCCATCTCGGCGATCTCTGCCGTCTCCGGCGATCCTGCCGACCCCGCCGATCCCGCCGATCCCGCCGCGATCGCTGCTCTTGCTGGGCCCGCTGGGCTTGCTGTTGCCGAACAGCCCAGCGCTGTACAACTGTTCATCGCCCGAGCCGAGGCCGCCGCCCCCGGATTCGCCCTCGACGCCGGTAACGCCGCGGCCGTCGCGGTGATCTGCCGCCGACTGGACGGGATCCCGCTCGCCCTCGAACTGGCCGCCACCCGGGTCCGCGCCCTGGGCGTGCACGAACTGGCCGCCCGGCTCGACGACCGATTCCGGCTGCCGACCTCCGGACCCCGCGGCGCGCCGGCCCGGCAGCAGACCCTGCGAGCCATGATCGACTGGAGTTGGGCGCTGCTCACCGAGGCCGAGCGCGTCGTGCTGCGGCGGCTCGCCGTGCACGCCGACGGCTGTACCCTCGCGGCCGCCGAAGCAGTCTGCGCGGGCGACGACATCCCGGTCGCCGACATCGCGGAACTGCTCGCCCGGCTGGTCGACCGCTCGCTGGTCGCCACCATCGACACCGCCGAGGGCATCCGCTACCGGCTGCTGGAATCGGTGGCCGCGTACTGCCTGGAGCACCTGTGCGAGGCCGGCGAGCACGATCGCGTGCGCGAGCGGCACGACCACCACTACGCCGACCTCGCCGAACGCGCCGACACCTACCTGCGCGGACCCGACCAACGGCGCTGGCTGCGCCGCCTGGACGCCGAGACCGCCAACCTGCGGGCCGCCCTCGACGGCGCGGTCCGACGCGCCGACGCGCCGCTCGCGCTGCGGATCGCGAACGCGACGACCTGGTACCGGTACCTGCGCGGCCGACTCGGCGAGGCCCGGCGCTCGCTGGACGTGGCCCTGGCCGTCCCGGGCGACGCGAAGCCGGCCGCCCGCGCCGAGACCGCGGCCTGGCACGGCGCCCTCGCCGTACTCACCCGCACCGGCCCGGACCCGATCTCGCGCGCCCTCGCGGTCCCGCAGCCGTACGAGCACATCGAGGACCCCGGCGCCCGGGCCCGCGCGCGCTGGTTCCTGGCCTCGACCGTACAAGGATGCGGCGACCTGTCCGGCGACGCGGACCTGATCACCGCCGCCCTCGCCGACCTGCGCGCCCTCGACGACCGATGGGGCATCGCCGCGGCGCTCGCCACCCACGCCCGCCAGGCCGCGACCGTCGGCGACCTCGACACGCTCGGCCGCACGGGCACCGAAAGCCTGGCCCTGTTCCGCGAACTCGGCGACCACTGGGGCCAGTCCCAGGCCATGAGCCTGCTCGGCATCCTGGCCGAGGTCGACGGCGACCACGAACGCGCCGCGCACCTGTACCGCGACGCGCTGCGGATCGCCGAGGATCTCGAACTGTGGCCCGACGTCTCGCACGGCCTGTCCGGACTGGGCCGACTGGCCCTGCTCACCGGTGACTACGCGCGGGCCGAGGAACTCCACGAGCGGGCCAGGCGACTCGCCGTCGAGCAATCCGACCCGGTCGGGGAGTACTTCGCGGAAGTGGGACTGGGCCGCGGCGCCCGTCGCCAGGGGCGGCTCGACGTCGCCGAGAGCTGTCTGCGCACCTGGCTCGACTGGAGCCGCGCCATGGACTGGGGCCCCAAGACCGCGCTCCTGCTGGCCGAACTCGGCTTCCTAGCCGAACAACGCGGCGACGCGGAGACGGCGCTGACCCGCCACCTCGACGGCTTCGCCGCCGCCCGCACGACGGGGAACCCCGCGCCGATCGCCCTGGCCCTGGAGGGCATCGCCGGCGCCAACGCCCTCGCGGGCGACGCCACGCACGCGGCCCGCCTGCTCGGCGCCGCCGCCGCGCTCCGGCGGTCCACGGGCACCCCCGTCGCCCCGACCGAACGCGCCGATCTCGACCGCGTCACCGCGGCCACCCGGGCCGCCCTCGGCGCCGACCGCTTCGACGCGGAACTCCGCCACGGGGCCGGGCTCACCCCGGACGCGGCCGTCGGCGCCCAAAGCGGCCACGGAGCCGCCGGGTTCCCCGCTTCCTGAGATCGCCGGACACGCCCAAGCCCGGCGTCGTTCCGGCGTCGGTTCCGCGTCGAACGCTTCGGGAAGTTCTTCAGGCGTTCCAGCTGATCCCAGTGATAGGCGATGCGTTCCCTGCCGAGCGCCGTGCCGGCCGGGTTTCAGTGCGAGCCGAGCAGCGTCGTGCCCAACAGCGTGCGTTGATAGAGCATTTCGCGGCCCGAACGCTGCGCCATCACGAGCTCGGCGCGCCGCAGGACCGACAGGTGGTGGTTGACGGTCGGCGCGGTCATGTTGAGTTGCTGGGCGAGGCGGGTGGTCGACAGGGGCAGGTCCAGGTGGGCCAGGACCGCGGCGCGGCTGCGGCCGAGGAGTTCCGCCAGGGCCGTGCCGGACGTGGCGGGAGCCGTCGACCAGACCTGCGCGACGCCGCGGGCGGCGTAGCCCAGGGCGGGCTGGTAGGGCTCGTTGTACAGCACCGTGAGTCTGGGCCAGCCGAACACGCACGGCACCAGTACCAGTCCGCTGCCGGTCATCGTGCGCTGGTGGGTGTACTGCGGCTTGTCGATTCGCAGCAGGTCGCCGGTGTACTCGATTTCCGGGTGCAGGTCGGCGAACAGCGCGGCCAGTCCGCCGGTGGTCAACCGGCGGGCGCGGTAGGCGAGATCGGCGTCGAGCAGGGCGCGCAGGCGGGGCCAGACCGGCTCGATGGCGGTCCGCCAGTATTCGGCGACCTGTTGGGCGAGTCGGCCCAGCTCGCGTTCCGGGTCCTCGTACAGGGGGCGCAGCACCGGCGACACCGGCGATCCGGCCCGGATCTCGTCGATGCCCGCCCGTACTTCGGCCGGCGTGGTGGCCCGGAGTCGGTCGAGCTCCGTCGCGAACTCCACGCCCGTGCCCTCCGCCGGATGGCCGAGGAAGTCGGGGATCATCGGTTCGCGAGTCAGGGCGCGCAGCAGGTCGAGGTCGAGGCGGTCCACGCGCGGGCCGAAGGCGCTCAGCCAGGGCTGGTGCATCGCCCTTCGGCGCGCGTTGCCGGACACCCTCATGCTCTGCACCGTCTCCTCCAACGGAGATCGGGTGAAACGGATCCGGGCAAGGTCGGCCGCGCCTAGACGCATCTCGATCACATCGTGAGATTAGACCACCATCGAATCGTGGCGGCGGCCCCGACGACGACACAGGCTGTCCGCACGAGGTGCTTCGGACGGCCTCGAACGGGGCGCGTTCACACACGCGGCGGCCCGGTCCGGCACGGGCTTGTCGCCCTCGAACCGGAGGCCGCTGTACGCGAGTTCGCGCCGAGGGGAGGAGGCGCGGCTCATGCGGGAGATCATCCGGGCTCGGTACGACCACGTCTGGGCCGGCCCGAATGGTGACGCGCCGCCCGAGACTCGCCCACGGGGTGAGGCAGTGCCGGTATGGGGCCGGCGGGAGTCGGAGGAGGTGAGCGTCGTGCGTGATGTGATCTGGACCTGACGCGAGCACGTCCGCCATTGAGCGGCGACACTCCGCGTGGGCGTGGCCGACGGTGCGAAGGGGCGCCGGTACGGGGCCGGCCGGAGGAGTCGGAGGAGGTGAGGCTCATGCGTGACGTGATCCGGCTTCGACGCGACATCGTCTGGAATTGAGTGCCCGCGCCGGGCTCGATTCGTCTGGGGGCGAAGCGGGCGCTGCCATGGCGGGTGCGATCGGAGGGCGGAGGGAGTGGCGTTCATGCGCGACATCATCTGGTCCTGAACGCGGGGGCCGCGCACACGTGACGTGATCCGGCAGTGAGCGATCGCGCTGCACCGAGCGGAAGCCCGGTGCAGCGCCTGCTCGTTGTCGAACGGAGAACGGAGAACGGAGGGAGGAATCCGCACCGATGTCGAACGACGCCGGCGCGCCCGAGGAGCGGGCAACCTATCGAGCCCTGTTGGCCGTCGGCGAGTACCGTGCCCTGTTCGGGGCGGCCGCCCTGTCCTGGATCGGCGACTACCTGGCCCGGGCGGCGGTGACCGCGCTGGTCTACCGCGATACGCATTCGGCGATCCTCGCCGGCGCGGCGTTCGCCATCGGGTATCTGCCGGCGATCGTCGGGGGGCCGGTACTGGCCGCCCTGGCCGAGCGTCATCCGCGTCGGCGCGTGATGATCACGTGTGACCTGGGCCGGCTGGTGCCGACCGTGCTCATCGCGGTGCCCGGCGTGCCGGTATCGGCCATGTTGGCGCTGCTGTTCGCCTCCGCGTTGCTGAGCCCGCCCTTCGACTCCGCCCGGTCGGCGCTGTTGCCGCAACTGCTCAAGGGCGACCTGTACGTGCTCGGTGTCACGGTCCAGCAGACCACCGCCCAGACCACGCAGATCGCCGGGTACGCGCTGGGCGGGGCGATCGCCGCGTACGATCCACGGGTGGCGATCGCCCTCAACGCGGCGACCTTCGGGGTCTCGGCGCTGTTGCTGGCGAGGGGAGTTCGCCCGCGCACGGTGGTCCAGGCCGAGCGGGCGCATCTGCTGAGCGAGACCGCGGCCGGGTTCCGGGTGGTGTTCGGCGATCCGCTGCTGCGGTCGATCGCGTTGACGATGTTCGCCGTGGTCGCCTTCGCGATCGTGCCGGAGGGCATCGCGGTGGCCTGGGCGGGTCACCTGGGCGCGGGCGCGTTGGGCCAGGGCCTGATCATGGCCGCGCAGCCGCTCGGCACGGCGGTGGGCGGCATCGTGCTCGTACGCCTGCTGCGACCGGAGACGCGCCGAGCGCTGATCGTGCCGCTGGCCCTGGTACCGCCCCTGGTACTCCCGGTCGCGCTCCTCGACCCGTCCCTGCCGGGCGTGGTGGCGATCTCGCTGGCCGGCGGCCTGGCCATGGCGGGGATCGCCGGGCCGGCCAATGCCCTGTTCGTGCAGGTACTGCCCGCGGCCTACCGGGCGAGAGCGTTCGGCGTGATGCAAGGGGGCCTACAGATCGCCGGCGGAATCGGCGTCCTCACCGTCGGCGCCCTCGCCGGTCCCCTGGGCCTCACCACCGCGGTGGCCCTGTGGGGCGCCGTCGGCGTCCTGCTCACCACAGCCATCGGCCTCTCCTGGCCCAGCATCCCCGCCCCACCGTCCACCGCCCCACCGCCGACGCCAAGCCCACAACCGACCACCAACACGCCGACCCCTTGACGCCGTGACTGCGCGCCCGACATCACCGCCCGGAAGGCGTACGACCGTCGCGGGCCCGACGCCCTCCGTCGGCGCGCGTGCTCGACGGTCCAGGCCGGCACCGGCGGGCCCGGACGATCATGGACGGTGGCTACTTGCTGAGCATGTTCGCGCCCACGATGAACAGACCGAGCAGCATGTCCACGGAGCCGACCCGGCACGCCGCCGCCCAGCCCTGCCCCGCGACCCGGGCCGCCGACATCCCCCACCCGAACAACGCCACCGTGTTGATCACCAAGGCGACCTCGATCGCGATCTCCTCGCCCCACCATCCCGCGTACGCGCCCAGCAGCGCCGCCACCGTGGGCAGCGTCGCGGCCACCAGTGGCCACTCGGTCAGCACCGAGCGCAGGGCGCTGACCGCGACCGGTACCTCGTCGACCGTCCGGTGCGCGATGGCGTGGGCGTAGCCGTGTGCCGCCGCCGACGCCAAGGCCCCGAGCAGTACCCACGTCGCGTCGTAGCCGGGATTGTCCCGCTTGCTGTCGTTCTGCAGGGCCGCCGCCAGCGCGCTGGCGAGTACCGTTCCGTACACCCCGCCGAACAGCAGTCGCTGCAAGGGCTCGGCGCGCCGGCTGGGCGGGACGGGACGGCTGGGGTCGTCGGTCAAGGTTCCAGCTCCCAAGGCGAAGGAATCATTCCGCTTCGAAAGATGTAACCGCATGCCGGGCGAATCGGCCCGGACCGACGCAAACCGTTGTGTCGCCGTGCGCCGAACTCACACCCGAAGCGTGCCCTCGGCGACGGTGACCCCCCGCCCGATCCACTCGTCGTGCCGCATGGACGCCAGCACGTCCGCCTCGGTGGACGATGCCACCGTGCGTACTCCATCCGGGCTTTCCGTGATCGCGACGGCCACCGCGGCCCGGCCCTGGTCGAAGGCGACCGTATGGCCCACGACGCGCGCGGGACCCGCGTAGTCCGCGTCCACCGCCATGCTCGGCAACTCCGCGCTGACGTCCACCGCCCGGAATCCGCCCCGCGCCGGGCTGCCCGCCCACAACGCGCCGGCCTGTTTGGTGACCATCCCCGACACGCTCGTCACCAGCCCGTCCCCGCCGGCCAGGACGTCGTCCGCGATCTCCGCGGTGGCCTGGAGGGCGTAGTTGTTGAGCGGCCCACCCGCGAACGCCATCCCGCCGGTGACCGTCAACGCCCGACCAGCACGCTCCCGGAGCCCCAGCTCGTGCTGTTGGACGCGCACGGCCGCGGGGAAGCAGCTGTACAGGTCCACATGGACCGCGTCCCGCACGCCGTCCCCCAACGCCGCGCCCACCGCCGCGAACCCGGGGGAGCGGCCCAGGTCCGGGCGCGCGACCAACGGCACCATCGTGTTCGCCTCCGCGGCCACGGTCGGGAACACCCACCGCCCGCGATCCACCCCGAACCGCCGGGCCGCCTCCGCCGAGCACAACAACAACGCCGCCGCCTGGTCGACGTTCATCTGCGAGCAGTGCCACTTCGTGTACGGACTCGCCAACCACGCGTTCCGCCCGTCCGGGGACAGCAACTCGCGCTTGCGCACGACCCGCCCGCGGACCCCGTCCCCGCGGTCGGCCGCGACCTGCGAGAACCCCTTCCACAGCGCGGCGATCTCCCGGGCGTTGTCGGCCGGCGACAGCCCCCGCGCCGCGCCGATCGCCGACTCCATCACCGCGTACTGCCGTGCCGGCACCGCCAGATGCCGGTCGATCTCCACCCGGGCCAGAATGTCCGCCCCCGGCGCCCACACCGTGTCCGGCACACCGTCCGCGACCGGGTCGACGAGCTCGACCCCGGCGATCCGCGCGCGAAGCCGCCGATACGCCGCCTCCCCGCCCGCCACCAGCACGACATCCGCCCGCCCGGCCGCGATGTCGGCACACGCCCGGGTGATCAACGACTGCTGCAGGACCCCGAGTTCGGCGAGCGTGGTGTGCGCGTCGAGGAGCTTGAAGCGCCGGGCCAGCCACCGTCCCGGATCGCCGTGCCGCCATGTCCCCCGCGGCACCAGGACATGCTGTACGGCCTGGAGCAACCCACCCAGCCCCTCGGCGGCGTCCTCGACGGCCCGGGCCATCAGCTCCAACTCGCCGACCCCGGCGCCGGCCTCCTCCACACGCTGGCCCGCGACCCCGGCTCCCACCAGCACCGGTGTCCGCGCATCGACCATCCCCAGCGCCATGAACGTCCCCTTGTCGCACACTTCCCGCCACCGGACGATCCGGCGGGGCGACGCTAGCGGCGGTCCGCGACGATCACCAGGGCAGGCGCGCACAGAGTGCCGTCGGCCACCCCGGGGAGGGACGAGGCGCCCGCGCCTCAACCCTCGGTATCGGCTCCGCCCCCGCCCGCGACTCCCACCGTTTCGAAGCCGCCCGTGTCGCCCGCGGTGCCCGCGTTGCCCGTGTCGCCCTCGTCGCGTCCCTCGACCACCTCGCCCGACGAGCCGCAGCCGGTCGCCTCGCGCCCCGGACCCGCCCCGCCCTCCTCCCCGGCCTCGACCTCGTCCAGGTAGTCCTCGTACACGCCGACCTTGTAGCCGATCAGGTCGAGGCACCTGTGCAGTTGGTCGATCTGGGAGCGCACACGATCCTGGTGCTCGCGGAGGATGCCCAGGCGTTCGCGCTCGGTGCCCGCGCCCGCCCGGGCCAGCTCGGTGTAGTGCCGGATGGCGGGAATGGGCATGCCGGAAGCCCGCAGGACGATGCACATGTCGAGCCACGCGATGTCGTGCTCGGCGTACACGCGCCGTCCGCCCGGCCCGCGTCGAACGGGGTTGGCCAGGATGCCCTCACGCTCGTAGAAGCGCAGCGTGTCGATGCTCAGGCCGGTCCGCGTCGCGACCTCGCCGATGCTCAAGTCCTTGCCGTTCTCCGTCACGCGCCCAGGATGGGGCTTGACCTGGAGTCGAGTCCAGCTCCTAGATTGCGAGTCAATCCTCCCGGCGGTCGGTCGGCCCGTGCTTCGCGCGGCCGGCGCCGCCGCACCCTGTACAAGGAGCTCGATCATGCGTTACCGCGCCCTCGGTCGCACCGGCATCCAGGTGAGCGCGCAGTGCCTCGGCACGATGATGCTCGGCGCGGTCGGCAACCCCGACCACGACGACTGCGCCCGGATCGTGCACACCGCGCTGGATCACGGGATCAACTTCGTCGACACCGCCGACATGTATTCGGCCGGCGAGTCCGAGGAGATCGTCGGCAAGGCGTTGCACGGGCGGCGTGACGACGTGGTGCTGGCGACCAAGGTGCACTTTCCGATGGGGGAGGGGCCGAACCGCGGCGGCAATTCGCGGCGTTGGATCACGACGGCGGTCGAGGACAGCCTGCGGCGGCTGCGGACCGATTGGATCGACCTCTACCAGGTCCACCGCCCCGACGAGAGCACCGACATCGAGGAGACCCTGTCCGTCCTGACCGACCTGGTGCGGCAGGGGAAGATTCGCGCCTTCGGCTGCTCGACCTTCCCGGCCGAGGACATCGTCGAGGCGTACCACGTGGCCGACCGGCGCGGCCTGCACCGCTTCCGGACCGAGCAGCCGCCCTACTCGATCCTGGCCCGCGGGATCGAGGCGTCGGTGCTGCCGACGTGCGAACGCCTGGGCATGGGCGTGCTGACCTGGAGCCCGCTGGCCTCCGGCTTCCTCACCGGCAAGTACCGCAAGGACCGGCCCATCGACCTGACGGCCGGCCGGGCCGGGCTCAACCCCGGACGCTTCGACCCGACGCTCCCGGTGAACGCCGCCAAGCTCGACATCGTCGAGCAGCTGGTCGAGCTCGCCACGGACATCGGCTGCACCCTGCCCGAACTCGCGGTGGCCTTCACGGTGGCGCACCCGGCCGTCACGTCGGTCATCGTCGGACCGCGCACCATGGAGCAGTTGGAGGCGCTGGTCAAGGGCGCGGCACTCACCCTGGACGACGAGACTCTCGACCGCATCGACCGGATCGTGCCTCCCGGCACGAACACGTACCACCCGGACGGCGCCTGGACCCACCCGGCACTGGCCGGGAGCGCCCGCAGGCGCCGTCCGGTCGCCGACCGCGCGGCGGCCTGACCCGCGGCACCGGCGAGCCGGGGAGGCGCCGCGCGCGTCACGGCGAGGGCGGACGGTCGAAGACCACCCCCGGCTCGGCCGGCGCCTGGTTGAGCACCACCAGGCCGATCACGGTGGCCAGGGTGAACACGACGAGGATGAGCGCGGCGAGGACCATCCGACGCCGGCGTTCCCGGCGCTGCCAGTCGCCCCGAGCGCTCTCGTAGGCGTCGGGCGCGGGGTGTACTCCGGCGGCGAGGGTTTCGAGCGCCTCGCGCAATTGCCGCTCGGTGTCGGGTGGGTTGCTCATCGCCGTACCTCCATCGCCTGCGTGAGCGCGGCGATCCCACGGGCGGTGTGCGTCTTGACGGAGCCGACCGAGATGCCCATGGTCGAGGCGATCTCCTTTTCCTTCAGGCCGAGCCAGTGGCGCAGCACCAACGCTTCCCGCTGCCGCGGCGGCAACCGGCGGAGCGCGGCGACCAGGGCCTGCTGATCGTCGCGCAGCAGCGCCGAGGTCTCCGCGGAGTCCACCGAACCCATCGCCGGCCCGTCGATCGGTGCCTCGATGTGCCTGCGGGCGACCTGGAGATGTCTTATGCGCATCCGCGTCAGATTGCACACGACCGACCGCAGGTAGGCTTCCGCGGAGTCCCGGGCGCGCAGTTTGCGGTACTTTCGGTAGATCTCGTAGTAGGCCTCGGCCACTATGTTCTCCGGGTCGTCGGCGCCGAGCAGGGTAGCGAGCCGAAGCATCGAGGGATAGTGCAGGTCGAACAACCGCGCGACCACCACCTCGCGTTCCGAACCATCCGAACGTTCGAAGAGGTCCGCCGGTTCCGCCTGCTCCGCTCGTGCCGCCGGTTCCGCCCGCTCCGCCTGCTCGGCCCGTTCCGCTTGCTCCGCCCGTGCCGCCCGCTCCGGGGGCTCCGGGGGCTCCGCGGTCCGGAACCGCGCCTGGCCGGGGTCGGCGTCTCGTCGAGTCCGTTTCACGAGTGGGTCGCATCCTTCCCCGGGGTGTGCCTGACGTTCAGGCGAGGCGGCAGTGTCGTGGTGTCCGCACCGCGAGGCGCGTCGATGCGGTCGAACACCTCGGTGAGTATGAGGGTCAGGACGAGATTCAGCACGAGCGCGGCGAGCCCGGCGTACACCTGCACGTCGTGACCACCCAGATCGAAGCGGACAAGCGGGACGAAACCCTCCCGTACGACCGTGGCCGTGCCCGCCGCCATGCCGACCGCCCAGCCGGCGAGCAGCGCCCGGTGGTGCAGGCGCCGGGTGAACAGCCCGACCACCACGGCGGGGAAGATCTGCAGGATCCAGACGCCGCCCAACAGTTGCAGGTTGATGGCGGCCTGGTCGCGCAGCCCGAACACGAAGGCCACCGCGCCCACTTTCGCGGTGAGCGAGACCAGCCGGGCGACGCGCATCTGCCGCTTGGGGGTGGCCGTCGGGTGGAAGTACTCGACGTAGACGTTGCGGACGAAGGACGTCGCCGCGGCGATCGACATCACCGCCGCCGGCACCAGCGCCCCCACGATGATCGCGCCGAACACGAGTCCGGCCGGGAAGGCCGGCAGCAGCCGATCGACCAGGAGCGGCACGGCCGTCTCGGCGCCGCCCGTGGGCACGTCGATGTCCATCGCCAGCGCGGCGATGCCGAGCACGCCGAACAGTCCGAGCACCGCGGTCCACGCCGGCAGCGCGACGCACACGCGCCGCAGCGTGTCGGAGCTCGACGCCGCGAAACCGGCGGTGAGCACGTGCGGGTACAGCAGCAGGGCCAGCGCCGACCCGAGCGCCAGCGTCGCGAACCCGCCCTGCTGGTGCGGTCCGAGGATCAACGAGGCGTCCGGGGAGCCCCGCTCGGCGAGCCGGCGATCCGCGGCGTCGAACAGGCGGCCCGGCCCACCCAGCCGGGCCAGCACGAACGCGATCGCGACCAGCACGGACCCGAAGATCGCCACCCCCTTCATCGCCGAGATCACGGTCGGCGCGCGCAGCCCGTGCCGATACGTGGCCACCGCGAGCCCGGCGAACAGCGCGACCATCGCCAGATCCCCGGCCGCACCCCGCGGATGCAGTCCGGCGGCGGCGAGCACCGCGCGGATGCCCAGGACCTGGAGGGCGAGATAGGGCATCGTGGCCAGGATCCCGGTCAGCGCGACCACGAGCGCCAGCGCCGGTGAGCCGTAGCGCCCTCGGACGAAGTCCGCGACGGTCACATAGCCGTGCCGACGGGCCACCGCCCAGAGCCTGGGCAACAGGACGAAGGCCAACGGACAGACGATCACCGTGTAGGGCAGCGCGAAGAACGCGGTCGCCCCGCCGCCGTAGACCATTCCCGGGACGGCGGTGAACGTGTAGGCGGTGAAGATGGTGCCGCCCAGGAGGAACCAGGTCCAGATCGGCCCGAGTCGACGGTCGGCCAGCGCCCAGTTCTCCAGGGTCGGCAGATCGTCGCTCCGGCGCAGCCGCGGTGCGGTCACCGCCAGGAGCGAGGCGCCGCCGACGACGAGCAGGCAGGCCGCGGTCATGGCCCCGTCGGTCATCCGTCACCGTCCGGATCGGCACGTGAGCGCGCGTGCCCACGGGTTGCGCGAGCGTACCCGAACCGGGGACGGAAACCATGAAGAAATTCGCCGAACATCTGCTGTCAACCAAAAAGCGGGCACGCGCAACTCTTCCACGAGGCCGACGAACGGTCGGCCCGCGGTATCCGACAGGAGGAGGCGTCATGCCCGGGAACCCACACCCGCGTGCCGACGGACGGGCCCACACGCTCCGGCGAACCGCGGCCGGCGTCTGCCTCGCGGCTCCGGTGATCGCGCTGCTCTGGGTGCCCTCGTACGCGCGACGGGGTCCCGAGTTGGCCGGAGTGCCGTTCTTCTACTGGTACCAGCTCGCCTGGGTCCCGGGATGCGGCCTCGGTCTGCTGATCGCCTACCTGCTGCTGCGCGGCACCGGGCGGCAAACCCGGTGCCGTGACCAGTGATCATCCCCGGCCGACGGCGGCACGCACCCCCCCGGCGGGTCCTCGGCCGCCGTCGTTCTCGCTCCGCTCTTCCGTCCCCTGTCTGATGATGAGGAGTCCGCGTGCCCACAACCGGCACCCGCCGCCCCCGCTCCTACGACCCGAGGTCGATCCTGATCTGGACCGTCGTCGCCCTGATCGGGGCGGCCGGCTGGGGCGTCGTCGCCCTCGCCCGCGGTGAGGAGATCTCGGCCGTCTGGCTGATCTTCGCGGCGGTCAGCTCGTATGCGATCGCCTATCGCTTCTACTCCCGGTTCATCACCAGGCGAGTCCTGGAGCCCGACGACACCCGGGCGACCCCGGCCGAGCGCTTGGACGACGGGGTCGACTTCCAACCGACCGACCGCCGGGTCCTGTTCGGTCACCACTTCGCCGCGATCGCCGGGGCCGGTCCGCTGGTCGGTCCCGTGCTCGCGGCGCAGATGGGCTATCTGCCGGGCACCATCTGGATCGTGGTCGGCGTGATCTTCGCCGGGGCCGTCCAGGACATGGTGATCCTCTTCCTGTCCATGCGGCGGGACGGCAAGAGCCTGGGCCAGATGGCCCGGGAGGAGATCGGCAAGGTCGGTGGCACGGCGGCGCTGATCGCGGTGTTCGTCATCATGATCATCCTGCTCGCGGTGCTCGCGCTCGTCGTCGTCAACGCGCTGGCGGACTCCCCGTGGGGGACCTTCTCGGTCACCATGACGATCCCCATCGCCCTGTTCATGGGCGTCTACCTGCGGTTCCTGCGCCCGGGGCGGGTGGTCGAGACCAGCGTCATCGGGGTGACGCTGCTCCTGGCGGCGATCGTCGGCGGCGGGCAGATCGAGGACTCCGGCCTGGCCGACGTGTTCACGTGGAGCCCCACGACGCTGGTCTTCTGTCTGGTCGGGTACGGCTTCGTCGCCTCGGTGCTGCCGGTGTGGATGCTGCTGGCCCCCCGCGACTACCTGTCCACCTTCATGAAGGTCGGCACGATCGTGCTGCTCGCGATCGGCGTGCTGGTCGCTGCGCCGACGCTCAAGACCGACGCGGTGAGCAAGTTCGCGAGCTCGGGCGAGGGGCCGGTCTTCGCGGGGTCGATGTTCCCGTTCCTGTTCATCACCATCGCCTGCGGCGCGCTGTCCGGCTTCCACGCCCTGGTGGCGTCCGGCACCACACCGAAGCTGATCCAGAAGGAGTCGCAGGTTCGGCTGATCGGCTACGGCGCGATGCTGATGGAGTCGTTCGTCGCGGTCATGGCGCTGATCGCGGCCTGTGTGATCGACCCCGGCCTGTACTACGCGATGAACGCCCCCGCGGGCGTGCTCGGCTCCACCGCCGAGAGCGCGTCCCAGGCGGTGGCGAGTCTCGGGTTCACCATCACCCCCGACGACCTGCGCTCGGCGGCGCACGCGGTGGAGGAGCAGTCCCTGATCGCGCGTTCCGGCGGGGCGCCCACCCTGGCCGTCGGCATGTCGCAGATCTTCTCCGAGGTGTTCGGCGGCGCGGGGATGAAGGCGTTCTGGTACCACTTCGCCATCATGTTCGAGGCCCTCTTCATCCTGACCACCGTGGACGCGGGCACCCGGGTGGGCCGCTTCATGCTCCAGGACATGCTGGGCAACGTCTGGAAGCCGATCGGCCGGGTCAACTGGAAGCCGGGCATCTGGATCACCAGCGCCGCGGTGGTGCTGCTCTGGGGCTACTTCCTCTACGTCGGTGCCACGGACCCGCTGGGCGGCATCAACCAGCTCTTCCCGCTGTTCGGCATCGCGAACCAGCTGCTCGCCGCCGTCGCCCTCACCGTCGCCACCACCGTGCTGATCAAGTCGGGCAAGCTGCGCTGGGCCTGGGTCACCGGCGTCCCGCTGGCCTGGGACGTCGCGGTGACCTACACCGCGGGTCTGCAGAAGATCTTCTCCGACAACCCCCGCGTCGGCTTCTTCGCCCAACGGGACCGCTACTCCGACGCCATCGACGCGGGCAAGGTGCTCGGCCCGGCCAAGAACATGGACGACATGCACACCGTCGTGCTGAACTCCACCGTCGACGGTGTCCTCATCTCGGTGTTCCTGGTGCTGGTCGCCCTGGTGATCGGCAACGCCGCGGTCGTGTGCGTGCGCGCGGTCCGCGCCCGGGAGCCGCTGGCCACGACCGAGACGCCGTACGTCGAGTCGAAGCTGGAGGTCGGGCCCACCATCCCGGCGCCGTCGAAGGAACTCGCCGGGGTACACGTGAGCAGCAGCGACTCCGGCGACGAGGCGAGCCGGCTGTGACGAGCCGGAGCCGGAACCGGAGCCGGAACCGGCGGCAGAGCCCGAGCACCCGCACGGGCCCGGCGCGCGTGATCGCCTGGATTCGCTGGTACCTGCGCGAGGTCTCCGGCGAGGCCGACTACGACCGCCACTGCCGTCGCCACCTACAGGACCACCCGGACCACCCCGTGCCGTCCCGCCGGGAGTACGAGGCATGGCGGGCGGCGCACAAGGAGAACCACCCCCAGACCCGCTGCTGCTGAGCACCACCCCCGCACGATCCCGCGCGTCAGCCGAACCCGGCGGTGGGCGAACGGCCCGAAACCACAAGGCCGTTCGCCCATCGCCGCCGCGGCTCGTGGCCCCGGCGGGTCACCACCGCCGGCACCGCCCGCCGCGCCCGCGCCCGCCCGACGCCTCGGCCCGAGGCGCTCAGTGCTGCTCCGGTGCCGCCGGGATCCGGCTGGTCATCCGCTCCATTCCGCTGATCCAGTTGTCGCGCAGCGCGGCGCCGGCCGCCGCGACCTCGCCGGCCTGGAGGTGTTCGGCGATCCGGCAGTGCTCCTCGGCCTCGCGCTCGAGCAGGGTGTCCTCGCCCGCGATCAGGTGCGTGTAGCGGCGCATTCCCGCCTTCACGCTGGTGACGAGGTCGACCAGGCGCTCGTTCGGGCATCGGCTGAGCAGCAGGTCGTGCCATTCGTCGTCGTGCCACTCGATCTCCTGCTGCTCGGCGACCGGATCGGGGAAGCCGCGGGCCAACCGGAGCAGCTCGGGCGCGAGCTCGCGCAGCTCGGCCGCATCCGAGAGCTCCAGCGCGAGCGACTCCAGGCCCGCGACGATCTCGCACAGCTCGCTGAACTCCTTGCTGCTGACCGGCGCGAACCGGAAACCGCGCCCCTGGTTGCTCTCCAGGACGCCTTCGCCGGCCAGGGTGATCAGGGCCTCGCGCAGGGGAGTGCGGCTCACGCCCAGCTCACCCGCGAGCACGACCTCGTTGATGTCCTTGCCCGCCGCGAAATCACCCCTGTCGAGGCGCAGGAGTAGCTCCTCACGGATCTGTTCCCGCAGGGGGCGACGCTGAATGGCCATCCGACGGTTACTCCTCGTGTCGATCATCGCCGATATCTGGTGCTTGACATCACGCACCGCACACACCTTGAATTATGAATACAGAATACATGAACGGGGAACAGGAGGTCGACGTGCGGTTGACGCGAGTGCCCGGGCTGCTCTTCGGGGGCGACTACAACCCCGAGCAATGGCCGGAGGAGGTCTGGGCCGAGGACGCCCGGCTGATGGCCGAGGCCGGGGTGAACATGGCGACCGTCGCGGTCTTCTCCTGGTCACGCCTCGAACCGCGTCCCGGTGAGTACGACTTCGCGTGGCTCGACCGCGTCCTCGACCTGCTGCACGAGCACGGCATCGCCGTCGACCTGGCCACCGCGACCGCCACGCCGCCGCCGTGGCTGGTCCGCGAACACCCCGAGGTGCGACCCGTCGACGCGAACGGCACCCACCTCGACTTCGGCTCGCGACAGGGCTACTGCCCGAGCTCGCCGGTCTTTCGGGCGGCTACGGCCCGCCTCGCCCGCACGATGGCGGAGCGCTACGCCGATCATCCGGCGCTCGCGATGTGGCACATCGGCAACGAGTACGCGGACCACACCCTCGAATGCTTCTGCGAGGAGTCCGCCCGGCACTTCCGGACCTGGCTCGCCGCCCGGTACGGGACCGTCGACGGGCTCAACGCCGCCTGGGGCACCTCGTGTTGGGGCCAGCACTACACCGACCTCGACCAGGTCAACCCGCCGCGCAAGGCACCGGGCCCGATCAACCCGGCCCAGGTGCTCGACTGGCGGCGCTTTTGCTCGGACGCCCTCCTGGAGTGCTTCGAGGTCGAGCGGGCGGTGCTGCGCGAGGTCACCCCGGACGTCCCGGTGACCACGAACTTCATGAGCATCCTGCACGGCCTGGACTACTGGAAGTGGGCCGCCGCCGAGGACATCGTCAGCGACGACGCCTATCCCGACCCGGCCGACCCCACCTCCCACGTGGGCGCCGCGCTCAGCTACGACCTGATGCGATCGCTCAAGGATCGGCCGTGGCTGCTGCTCGAACAGGCGCCCGGTGCGGTGAGCTGGCGCGAGGTGAACGTGCCCAAGCCGGCCGGCATGATGCGCCTGCACAGCCTCCAGGCCCTCGCGCACGGCGCCGACGGCGTGATGTTCTTCCAATGGCGCCAGGCCAGGTACGGACCCGAGAAGTTCCACTCCGCCCTCCTGCCGCACGGCGGTGTGCAGAGCCGGGGTTGGCAGGACACCCTACGCCTCGGCCGCGATCTGGAAAAGCTCGCGGAGACGGCGGGTTCGCGCAGCAAAGCGGATGTCGCCCTGGTCCTGGACTGGGACTCCTGGTGGGGTCTCGAAGCCCCCGAGTCGATGCCGTCCAAGCGGCTGGAGCTCAAACGGCTCCTGCACACCTGGTACGACCGGCTGCACGCCCTCGGCGTCGCCGTCGACCTCGCCCCGCCCGAGCGCGACCTGTCGTCCTACCGCGTCGTCATCGCGCCCAACCTCTACCTGTGCACGGAGGACCAGGCCAAGAACCTCCGGGCATACGACGGGCACCTGATCGTCGGCCCGTTCAGCGGTGTCGTGGACGCGGCGGACCAGGTCCACCCGGGCGGCGCCCCGGGACCGCTGCGCGAACTGCTCGGGCTGGCCGTCGACGAGTTCTGGCCGCTCGCCGACGAAACGACGCAGACCGTACGGCACGCCGACGGCAGCGCGGGCACGGCGAGCGTATGGGCCGAATGGCTCCGCCCGGAGGGCGCGACCCCCATCGCGCACTACGAGGGCGGCGACCTGGACGGCATACCCGCGATCACCCGGCACGGCCGCACGACCTACGTCGGCTGCCTGCTCGAGGACGTCCGACCGGTGCTGGACGACGTGCTGACCCGGGCGGGCGTGCGCCCGGTCGCGGACCTGCCCGCACCCGGCGCCGATCTTCCGACCGGCGCGGACGTTCCCGCCGGCGTCGAGGCGTGCCGCCGCGAGGGAGTCGCCGCCGACTACCTGTTCCTGCTCAACCACGGTACGACCGCCGCGGCGGTGAACCTGCGCGAACCCGGCACCGACCTGCTGACCGGCCGCGATCTGCGCGGCTTGATCGAGATCGGCCCCAGGGACGCCGTGGTGTTGCGAACCGCTCACGAGGGAGAGAAGTGACCCACCCCTACATACCCAACGCCGAACCGGCCGTGCGGGCCGAGATGCTCGCCGCGATCGGCGTGACGTCCGTCGAGGACTTCTACGTCGACATCCCCGCCGCGCTCCGGCTCGACCGGCCGCTGGACCTGCCGGCCCCGATGGCCTCCGAACACGAGCTGGTCCGGCACATGCGCGGCCTGCTCGACCGCAACACCGACACCACCGAGGCGCTCAGCTTCCTCGGCGGCGGCTGCTACCCGCACCACGTCCCGGCGGTGTGCGACGAGGTCAACGCCCGCAGCGAGTTCCTCACCGCCTACGCGGGCGAGCCGTACGAGGACCACGGCCGGTTCCAGGCGCTCTTCGAGTACGTCAGCATGATGGGCGAACTCCTGGAGATGGACGTCGTCAACGTCCCCACCTACGACGGCTTCCAGGCCGCCGGCACCGCCCTGCGGATGGCCGCCCGCTACACCGGCCGCTCCAAGGTGCTGGTCACCGGCGCCATCGGCCCGGACAAGCTGAGCAAGCTGCGCGACTTCCTGTCCCCGGACATCGCGATCACCCCGATCCCGGTCGCCGCGAACGGCGAGGCCGGCGAGTTCGTGGTCGACGACACGATCGCGGCCGTCTACGTCGAGAGCCCCAACTTCTACGGCGTGGTCGAGACCCGGATCGCCGAGATCGCCGAACTCGCGCACGCCCACGGGGCGTTGCTCGTGGTGAGCGCCGACCCGATCTCGCTCGGCGTGCTGGCCCCGCCCGCGACCCTGGGCGCCGACATCGTCTGCGGCGACATCCAGTCGCTCGGCATGCACCAGAGCTACGGCGGCGGGCACGCCGGCTACATCGCCACACAGGACATCCACGCGCTGGTCGCCGAGTTCCCCTCCCGCCTGTTCGGCATCGCCCCCACCGCCGTCCCCGGCGAGTACGGCTTCGGCGACGTCTACTACGACCGGACCTCCTTCGCGCTGCGCGAGGAGGGCAAGGAATGGGTGGGCACGGCCGCCTCGCTGTGGGGCATCACCGCCGGCGTCTACCTCGCCCTGATGGGCCCGACGGGCATGCGCGAGATCGGCGACACCATCCTCGCCCGCACGCGGTACGCGATGGACGCGCTCGCCGCCGTGCCCGGGGTGCGGGTGCCGCACGCCGACGCGATCCACTTCCGCGAGTTCGCGATCGAGGTCGCCGACTCCGCCGCGCTGCTGTCGGGGCTTCGCGCGCGCGGGATCTACGGTGGCGTCCCCCTGGACGCCACGACGCTGCTGGTCTGCGTGACCGAGCGGCACGCCAAGGACGACATCGACGCGCTGGTGCGTGCGGTACGGGAGGTGCAGGGCTGATGGGCGCTGTCGGAGAATCGTTCGCGAAGTTGCCGATCGAGCCCAAGCCGGCGCTGCGCCGCTTCCACCAGGCGCGCTGGGACGAGCCGATCATCTTCGAGCAGTCCCGGCCCGGCCGCTGCGGGATCGGCGTGCCCGCCGCGGGGGTGCCCGCGGTGGAACTGCCGGACGGCGTGCGGCGGGTGACGCCGCCCGCGCTGCCGGAGATGTCCCAGCCGCACGTGCTGCGCCACTACCTGCGGCTGTCCCAGGAGACGCTCGGCGCGGACTTCAACGTCGACGTCGGCCAGGGCACCTGCACCATGAAGCACAGCCCCAAGGTCAACGACAGGTTCGTGAGCGACCCGAAGGTGGCCGAGTTGCACCCGGCCCAGCCCGAGGAGAGCGTGCAGGGCGTCCTGGAGATCTACTGGCGCCTGGAGCAGATGCTCAAGGAGATCTCCGGCCTGGACAGGGTCTGCCTCCAGCCGGGGTCGGGCTCCGCCGCGATCTACGCGAACATCGCGATGATCCGGGCCTACCACGCCTCCCGAGGCGAGGCCGAGCAGCGCGACCAGGTCATCACGACGATGTTCTCGCATCCCTCGAACGCCGCGTGTGCCAAGACCGCCGGGTACGAGATCATCACGCTGATGCCGGACGCCGACGGCTACCCGGACATCGAGGCGCTCAGGGCGGCCGTCGGGCCCCGGACCGCCGCGCTGATGATCACCAACCCGGAGGACACCGGCATCTACAACCCGCGCATCGCGGAGTTCGTCGAGCTGGTGCACGGGGTCGGCGGCCTGGCCTGCTACGACCAGGCCAACGCCAACGGCATCCTGGGCATCACCCGGGCCGCCGACGCCGGGTTCGACCTGTGCCACTTCAACCTGCACAAGACCTTCTCCACCCCGCACGCGTGCGGCGGCCCCGCCGCGGGCGCCTGTGGCGTGGCCGAGAAGCTGGTGCCGTTCATGCCCGGGCCGACCGTCGAGCGCGACGGCGACCGCTACTACCTGGACGCCGACCGGCCGCAGTCCGTCGGCAAGATCCGGCCCTACCTCGGCGTCACCCCGAACGTGGTGCGCGCGTACGCCTGGATCATGGCGCTCGGCGGGCCCGGGCTGCGCCAGGTCGCCGAGACGGCCGTGCTCAACAACAACTACCTGATGCACAAGGTGTTGCAGATCCCCGGCGCCTCGGCGCCCTGGGACAAGGGCCGGCTGGAACAGGTCCGCTACTCGTGGCAGGAGCTGTACGAGGAGACCGGCGTGCACTCGGAGGAGATCGGGGTCCGCGCCTCCGACTTCGGCGTGCACTACTGGACCAGCCACCACCCGTACGTGGTGCCCGAGCCGTTCACGCTGGAGCCGACCGAGTCGTACTCCAAAGAGGACCTCGACGAGTACGCCGCGATCCTCGCCCGGGTCGCCGAGGAGGCGCGCGAGGACCCGGCGTTCGTCAAGGGCGCGCCGTACAACCAGACCGTGCACAAGATCGACCCGACCTGCCTGGACGACCCCGAGCAGTGGGCCCCGACCTGGCGCGCGTACGTGCGCAAGCACCTGTCGTGAGAGTCGGCCTGATCGTCAACCCGGTCGCCGGCCTCGGCGGGGCGGCCGGGCTCAAGGGCAGCGACGGCCCCGCGATCCAGCGCGAGGCGCTGGCGCGCGGGGCGCGGGCCCGGGCGGGGGAGCGCGCCGCCGAAGCGGTCCGGGCGCTCCTGGCCGCCCGCCCCGACGCCACCGTCGTCACGGTGCCCGGGGCGATGGGCGAGCTGTCCGCCCGGGCCGGCGGCGGGGTGCCCGAGCTGGTCTCGGCGACCGCCGGCGACCCGTCCTCGGCCGGGGACACCAGGGCGGCGGTACGAGCCCTGGCGGCGGTGGACCTGCTGCTGTTCGCGGGTGGCGACGGGACCGCCCGGGACGTGCTCGACGCCCAGCCGGGCTGCCCGGTGCTCGGCATCCCGGCCGGGGTGAAGGTCTACTCGGGCTGCTTCGCGGTGGGCCCGGCGGCGGCGGGACTCGCTGCCGCCGAGTTCGCCGGGACCACCACCGAGGCCGAGGTGGTGGACCTGGACGAGGACGCCTACCGGGCGGGCCGGGTCAGCCCCCGGCTGTACGGGACGCTGACCGTCCCGGCGGCCCGGGTCCGGCTGTCCGGCCGCAAGACCGGGTCCTCGACGGCGGATCCGGAGAGTGTCGAGGCGATCGCCCGCGAGGTGGTCTCCCGGATGCGGCCGGGCGTGCGCTACATCCTCGGGCCCGGCGCGACCACGCTCGCGGTCGAGCTCGCGCTCGGCGTCACCGGCACGCTCCTGGGCGTCGACGTGGTCGCCGACGGTGCGCCGATCGGCCTCGACGTGAGCGAGCGCGCGCTGCTCGCCCTGGTCGAGGGGCACGACGCGGACGCCGTCGTCTCGGTGATCGGCGGCCAGGGCTTCGTCCTGGGTCGGGGCAACCAGCAGATCAGCCCGCGGGTGCTGGCCCGGGTGCGCGGGCTGACCGTGCTCGCGACCCGCACCAAGCTCGCGGCGCTGAACGGCCGGCCGCTGTTGGCCGACACCGGGGACCCCGACGTGGACGCCCGACTGAGCGGCTACGTCCCGGTCGTCACGGGACATCGCGAGAGCGTCCCCTATCGAATTGTTCCTGCTAGTGAGGAGTGCTCCGGATGACTGGTTCCCTGGACGGCAAGGTCTCGATCGTCACGGGCGGTGCCTCGGGCATCGGACGCGCCACCGCGCTGATGTTCGCCCGCGAGGGCGCCGCCGTGGTGGTCGCCGACATCGACGCCACCGGCGCCGCTCGGACCGCCGAGGAGATCGCGGCACAGGGCGGCCGGTCGATCGCGGTCACGGCCGACGTCTCGGCCGAGGCGGACTGCGTGACGGTGGTCGAAACCGCGGTGTCGACCTTCGGCGGCCTGCACGTGTTGTTCAACAACGCGGGCATCATCCGGCGCGCCGACGCGATCGGCACCTCGGTCGAGGAGTGGGACCGCGTGATGGCGGTCAACGTGCGCTCGGTCTTCCTGATGTGCAAGCACGCGGTCCCCGCGATGACCAGCGGCGGGTCGATCGTGAACACCGGCTCCGGCTGGGGCCTCAAGGGCGGCGGCAACGCCATCTCGTACTGCGCGTCCAAGGCCGCCGTGGTCAACATGACCCGCGCCCTGGCGATCGACCACGCCGCGGCGGGGATCCGGGTCAACTCGGTCAACCCCGGCGACACCGACACCCCGATGCTCCGCGAGGAGGCCCGGCAACTCGCCGAGGACTGGTCCGCGTTCGCCGCCGACGCGGCGGACCGCCCGATGGGCCGGTCCGGCACACCCGACGAGATCGCGAAGGCGGTCCTGTTCCTGGCCGGCGACGCGGCGAGCTACGTCACCGGTACCGCCCTCGTCGTCGACGGCGGCGGTCTCGCTTAATTCGTGACCGGGAACGTTCACCGGTTCGTGGCCACAGCACCAGCTCCGTACGTCCCGCATTTCATTTTTCCGGAGGCACAACGTGTCAACTACCCGTGCTGCGAAGGCCCTTGCGGTGTTGGCCGCCGGCGCCGCCCTCGTCGCGACCAGCGGTTGTGGTGGGAGCAGCGGCTCCAGCGGTTCCGGCAAGACCACCGTCACCTGGTCGACCTGGGGCTCGCCCGAGGAGCTCGACCGCTTCAAGGACTTCGAGAAGGAGTTCGCCAAGCGGCACCCCGACATCCGGCTGAAGCTCCAGGCCGTGCCCGACTACAGCGACTACCACGCCAAGCTGCTCACCCAGCTGTCCTCCAAGACGGCGCCCGACGTGATGTACGTCGGTGACGACTTCGTCGCCAAGTTCGCCTCCGCCGGGGTGCTCTCGCCGCTCGACGACAAGATGGCGGCAGCCGACAGCAAGGCCAAGAAGGAAGACTTCTTCGACGGACTGTACGGCGGGGCCAAGAGGGACGGCCGGATCTACGGCATACCCAACGACGCCAACCCCGAAGTCCTCTGGTACGACAAGCAGGCCCTCAAGGCCGCCGGGATCACCGAGGACCCGGCGACGCTGAACGAGCAGGGCAAGTGGACGATGGCCACCTACCTGGAGATGAACCGCAAGCTCAAGGCCGCCGACCGGGCCGGATCGATCTTCTACAACTGGTACGGCTCGACCTACAGCATGATCAACGGCTTCGGCGGCAAGGTGTACGACGGCGGGAAGTTCGTCGCCACCACCGACCCCAAGTCGCGCGAAGCGATCAAGACGCTGGCCACCGGTTACCAGGACAAGACCTTCCTGGTCGCCGACAACCTGCCCGAGGGCAACGGCGTGGAACCGCAGTTCATCAAGCACAAGGCCGGTTTCGTCGCGGGCGGCCGGTGGCTGATCGACACGGTCATGAAGGGGGAGAAGGACAGCTACGACATCGTCCCGTTCCCCTCTCAGACCGGCGCGCCCATGCCGCAGACGGTAGCCACCTCCTTCCTGGCGCTGAACAAGGATTCCAAGCAGGCCGAGGCGGCGTGGACGTTCATGTCGGAGTTCGTCTCCAAGGAGGGCCAGATCACCCGGCTCAAGGGCGGCGGTAACGCGGTGCCGTCGGTCAAGGGCGCCGAGAGCGTGGTCATGGAGGGCTACCCGGCGCACGCGCAGACCTTCATCGACGCGCGCAACGGCGGCTTCGCCAACTATCCGGAGGAGGCCGGCGTTCCGGACCTCACGGCGAGCATCAACGATTCCCTGATGAAGCTGTGGACCGACAAGGTCGGCTTCGACCAGGAGATGACCGACCTCACCGCGCTCGTCGCCGCCAAACTCCGCTGAAAGGGGGCCGCCGTGACGACGTCCACGCTCAGTCGCAAGACCGAGACACGGCGGCCGCCCACCGACTCGCCTGCCCGCCGCACCCTTCGGGGTCGGCGGCGCCGCGAGCGGTGGTGGGCCGTCCTGTTCCTCGGGCCGCAACTGGCCGCCCTGCTGACCTTCACCCTCGTACCGCTGGGTTTCGCGCTCGTGCTGGCCTTCATGAAGTGGGACGGCCTGGGCGAGAAGTCCTGGGTCGGGTTCGCCAACTTCCGTGACCAGCTCGGTGATCCCACCTTCCGGGGTGCGGTCGGTCACACCCTTCTGCTCGGTGTGATCACGGTCCCGGTGGGGCTGGTGCTCGCGCTGCTGATCGCCATGGCGCTGAACAACGTGCGCGGCAAGACGATCTATCGGGTGGTCTACTTCCTGCCGGTCGTCACCAGCTCGGTGGCCGTCGCGGTGATCTGGCAGATGCTGCTGGCCAGCGGCGACCTGGGGATGCTCAACAACACCGTGCACGACTGGTTCGGGATCACCCTGCCCGACTGGCTCAACGACCCCGACTGGGTGATGGTCGCGATCGCGGCGGTGACGATCTGGTCGTCGCTCGGGCTGAACGTGGTGATCTTCCTGGCCGGACTGCAGTCCATCCCGGCACACCTGGGCGAGGTCGCCCGGATCGACGGGGCGGGGCCGGTCCGGGTCTTCCGGCACATCACGCTCCCGCTCCTGTCACCGACGATCTTCTTCTCCTTCGTGGTCGCGGTGATCAGCTCGTTCCAGGCATTCGACCAGATCTACGTCCTGGTGGACCCGGTGGCCAATGACGGCGCCCGCACGATCGTGTTCCAGGTCTACGAACTCGGCTTCAAGAAGTTCGAATTCGGCGCCAGCAGCGCCGCCGCATTGCTTCTGACCCTCATGACCATCGTGGTGACCCTCGCCCAGTTCGGCATGCAGAAGCGCTTCGTCCACTACGAGTCGTAAGACGAGTCGTCAGAGAGTCGTCAGAGAGGAGGGTCGTGATGATCACCTTCGTACGTCGCCGTTTCGGCACCGTCGCACTGCACGCCGTGCTCATCGCCGGTGGGCTGCTGATGGTCTTCCCATTCGTGTGGATGCTGCTGACCGCGTTCAAGAGCGAGGGGCAGATGATCCAGGATCCGCTGGCGTGGGTGCCGGATCCCTGGCGGCCGCAGAACTTCCCCGACGCCTTCGGCAAGATGCCGTTCGGCCGCGCCTACTGGAACAGCTTCTACATCGCCATCATCACGGTCGTGGCCACGCTGCTCACCGCGTCGATGGCGGCCTACGCGTTCACCCGGATCGAATTCCCGTTCTCGCGCACGCTGTTCGTGGTCTTCCTGCTCACCCAGATGGTGCCCACCCAGGTCACTCTGGTGCCGCTGTACATCATGCTGTCGCACTTCGGCTGGATCGACACCCACCTGGCCCTGATCCTGCCGGCCATCGCCAACCCGTTCGCGGTCTTCATGATGCGTCAGTTCATCCGGGCGGTGCCGGTCGAACTGGAGGAAGCCGCCCGGCTGGACGGCGCGAACCGCTGGACGATCTTCTATCGAATCGTGTTGCCCAACATCAAGCCGGGGATGGCCGCGCTGGGCATCATCGTCTTCCTGGCCAGCTGGAACAGCTACCTCTACCCCTTGGTCTTCCTGAACTCCGAGGAAAACTTCACCATTCCGATGCTGCTCGCCTCCTTCAAGGACCAACACGGCGGACTGGACTACGGCATGCTGCTGGCCGCTTCGACGATCTCCGTGGTCCCGATGCTGATCGCCTTCCTGATCGGACAGCGCAAGATCATCAGCAGCATGGCGGCATCCGGCATGGGAGGACGCTGACATGTCCACGGACGACGCGCGTGTCGACGCGCGGCCGGCGCTCGAACTCGTCGCGCTTGATCTGCGCGAGCGGCCGTTCACCGATCGCGGTTCGCGCCTGTTGGTGATGGCGCGGGAGGACGGCGGCGGTTTGTGGATCGCCCGCGCCGAGTACGAGACGCGGCTGACGGACACGACCGTGCTCACCGGGTTGCGGGTGCGTTCCGCCGAAACGGGCGAGGAACTCGCGGTTCGGTCGGCCCGGCCCGATCGGCTCTCCTTCGCGGGCGGCGTGGACCTGGTCTTCGCCGACGCGGAGACGCTCGTGCTGACCGGGTCCGGGGCTCGCGCGCACTGGATCACCCCCGAAGGCGCGGTGCGCGAGGCCGACATCGAGGGCGTTCGGGTACTGGTGGGCACGGAACGGGCCGCCGATGTCCTCGACGCCGCCGCCGTGCTCGACGCGGCGGGCCGCAGGTGGACGGCGTGGTTCGACCGGATGCCGGCCGTCCGCGCGGACCTGCGCGAACGGGCGGCCGTGGCGTGGTGGACGCTCGCGGTGAACCTGCTGCCGATCCGGCACGCGGGCGGCCGGGAGGGGCTGGTCCCCTCCAAGTTCGGCTACGTGGGGATCTGGAACTGGGACTCGTACTTCCACGCGATCGCACTGCGGCACGCCGACCCGGAACTGGCCCGGGACCAGATCCGCATCCTGCTCGACCACCAGCGCCCCGACGGCCTGATCCCCGACGTCGTGCACGACGAGGGTGTGCTCGCGGAGACCACCGACCTGCCCCGCTCCGACCACGCCCGCCTGGCCGAGCACGTCGGGCAGGCGCTGGGCGAGCCGGTGTCCGGGGCCGAGCCCGGGGCCGAGTCCGGGTTCGAGTCCGAGTCCGGGGACGATTCCGCTCGGTCCGTCGGCGAGGTGGTGCCCGTGACCAAACCGCCGCTCACCGCGTGGGCGGTGTGGAAGATCCACGAGGTGGACCCCGACCTCTCCTTCCTGGCCGAGGTCTACGAGCCGATCGCCCGGTCCCAGGAGTGGTGGCTGAACTGCTCCGATCCGGACGGGGACGGCCTGGCCGAATACCTGCATCCCTATTCGAGCGGACTCGACGACAGCCCCGTCTGGGACTTCGGCCCGCGCGCCGAGCCGCCCGACCTCAACGCCTACCTGGCGCTCCAGTTCGACGTGCTGGGCGATATCGCCGCCGCGCTCGGCAAGACCGAGGAGGCCCAGCGGTGGCGGGAGCGGGCCGCCGCGCACACCGAACTGCTGGTGGCCCGTCGCTGGGACGGCGAACGCTTCACGACCGTCTCGGCCGGCCGCCGGGTGCCGGTCCGGACCCCCTTGGAGTTGATGCCGCTGCTGACCGGCCGGCTCCCGGCCGAGATCGCCGACCGACTGGTGGCCGACCTGCTCTCGGACAGCTTCTGGGGCGAGCGCCCGGTGCCGACCGTGGCCTTCGACGATCCGCTCTTCGACCCCGAAGCGATGTGGCGCGGTCCCGTCTGGCTCAACGTCAACTACCTCTTGATCGAGGGCCTGCGCCGGTCCGGATACCCGCAGGTCGCCGACGAACTGACCGAGCGCACGGTACGGATGGTCGCCGAGGGCGGCGGCCTCTACGAGTACTGGAACCCCCTGACCGGCCGCCGCGCGGGCCGCGCCACCACCGGTTTCGGCTGGTCCAGCGCCCTGTTCACCGACCTGGCCCGACGGGGGGCCGAGGACACGCGTTAGAGCCTGTTCCGGGGGCGTTCAGCCGGTCAAGTACCGGTTGTGGAGGGCCGTGACGAGAGCGTCGTCGACGCCGAGACGTTCGGCGGCGTAGCCGGTGAGCGACCCGTACTCGGCGGCGTTCTCCGCGAGGAACAGTCGCATCGCGGCCTCCGGCGCGCGGCCCCATCCCGGCCAGGTGATCGGCCGGTCGGGGTGGTCGGCCCGTCGATCGGCGGCAAAGCGGTCCCTGGCGAGTTCGGTCAGGCCGTAGTCGGCGACGATATCCTCCTCGTCGACGCCCAGCAGAGCGAGCAACAGTGCCGCGATGATGCCGGTGCGGTCCTTCCCCGCGGCGCAGTGGAACACCGCCGGCGGGGCGTCGGCGGCTGCGAGGATGTCCAGCACCTGGCGGATCTGCGCGACGCCGTCGACCGCCATCTCGGCGTAGCGGTCGGCGAGGAAGCGAGCGACGTCGGTATCGGGCCCCAGTGACGCCTGGTCCCACGGCCGATGTTCAGTGCATACGTTGTGGTACGCGAAACTGGCATGTGTGGCGATCCGGCCGTGCCGGTCGACCTCGTCGGGATACCGCAGGTCGACGACCGTGCGTACGCCGAGTGCGAAGAACTGCTCCGCGTCGCCGTCGCCGAGGTTGCCCAGCGAGTCGGAGCGGTACAGCTGCCCCCAGGCGACGATTCGTCCGTCGGCTGCTGCGTAGCCGCCGAGGTCGCGGAAGTTGTGCAGGCGCTGAAACGGTATGTGGCGTCGCATGATCGCCGACATTACCGGGAACCGCGGCGAGCCGGCGTCGCTCCATTCGCGCTGCGGTCGAGCCGGCCGACGGGCATGTGTCGCGCCGTCCGGCGCTGCCGATCGGTCGAGGTTGGCGGATCGCCGGCTTCGCGGTTCGAGAAGAACCCCTTATCGCGGGCTCGTGGTTCCCGTTCGGTTACCTCCGTATGGTCATTACAGGTAACAGAAGGCATCGGTCCGCCGCCGGCCGGCGGCACCCACCCGCTCGGCCACCGCCGCTCCGGCCGCGGGTGTCGAGTTCCTCGCCGGGCCGCTCCGACCACTACGAGAGGATGCCCGCAGATGAGTCCCACCAGGTGGCCGCACTACTTCGAGACGCAGATTCCGCTCTCCGAGGAGCCGCTGCCGGTCGTGGCCCGGCTGGCCGGATCCGGTCTGCACGCGTCGTACGTCGTCTACGAGAACGGCGGCACGTGGTCGTACGCGGGCGGGGCACGGGCCGAACTCACGCTGGATCGGCACGGTGCCCGGCTGCGCCAGGAGGACGTGCCCGACACCCTCCTGCCCTGGGCCGACCGCCCCCTGGAGCTGGTCGCGCGACTGCTCGACACCGTGACCGTGCCCGAATGGCGCGCGTACGGGTGGGCGGCCTTCGAGCTCTCCTACGCCAAGACCGGGGACCTGGAGCACATCGGCGACGAGCGCCTGCTGCACCTGGTGGTGCCGCGCGCCGAGGTCCGCGTCGAGGCCGGCCACGCGTACCTGCGCGCGGTCGACCAGGAGTCGTTGGCCGCCCTGATGGAGACGATGGTCGAGCCCGCCGAGCCGCCGGCCGATCCACCGAAGCCGCTGGACGTGCACGGTCCCGGCGAGTTCGAGTACCGCGAGGCGGTCAAGCTCGCCGTCGAGGAGATCCACCGCGGCGACCTGAGCAAGGTCATCCTGTCCCGGGTCGTCGACGTCGACGAGGACATCGACCTGATCGCCACCTACGTGACCGGCCGCCGGAGCAACACCCCCGCGCGCTCGTTCATGCTCGACCTCGGCGGCATCGAGGCGATCGGCTTCAGCCCGGAGATCGTGGTCAACGTGACCGCGGACGGCGAGGTGATCAGCCAGCCGCTGGCCGGCACCCGGGCGCTGACCCCCGACCTGCTCCTGAACGCGAGCCTGCGCGCGGACCTGTTGGGCTCCGCCAAGGAGGTCTACGAACACGCGATCTCGGTGAAGACCGGCACGGACGAACTCGAGGACGTGTGCGTGCGAGGCAGCGTCGAGGTCCCCGAGTTCATGAACATCCGCGAGCGCGGCAGCGTCCAGCACCTGGCCTCCCGCGTGTCCGGGCAACTGGCCGCGGGTCTGGGTACGTGGGACGCCTTCACCGCGGTCTTCCCCGCGGTGACCGCGTCCGGGGTACCCAAGGACGCCGCGTACACCTCGATCCGCCGGCACGAGCCCACCGCCCGCGGCCTCTACAGCGGCGCCGTCCTCACCATCGACCACACCGGCGAACTGGACGCGGCCCTCGTGCTGCGCAGCGCCTATCGCAAGGACGGCCACACCTGGCTGCGAGCCGGTGCCGGCATCGTCGAAAACTCCACTCCTGAGCGGGAGTTCGAGGAAACCTGCGAAAAGCTGGAGAGCGTTGCCCGCTACCTGGTGCCCGTTCGGGAAGGACAGGAGTCATGAGGGTCCACGGAGACGTCTTCATCGCGGGAGTGGGCTCCTACCGGCCCGACGTGGTGACCACCGAGCTGGCCGTCGAGCGGTCCTGGTACGACGCGGAGGAGCGCGAGGCGTCCGGGATGCGGTCGGTGATGGTCGCCGGTGACACCCCCGGACCGGACCTGGCGATCCGCGCGGCCGAGGTGGCGCTGCGTCGGTCGGGCCACACGCCCGAGGACTTCGGTGCGGTGCTGCACACTGCCACCTACCACCAGGGCCCGGACGGCTGGTCGGCGCCGCACTACGTGCTGCGGTACACGCTGGACCGGCCGATCACCGCGGTACAGGTGGGCCCGGGCTGCCTCGGCACGCTCGCCGGCCTGGAGATGGCGGCCTACCGCCTGCTCGGCAATCCCGAGAAGGACGCGGTACTGCTGACCGCCGGCGACAACTTCGGCACCCCGCTGGTGGACCGGTGGCGGGCGTCCAAGCTGTTCCTGCTGGCCGACGGCGGCGCGGCCGCGGTCGTGTCCCGGCGCGCGGGCTTCGCCCGGGTGCTGGCCTGCGGGGCGGTGTCCAACCCCGCCATGGAGGAACTGCACCGCGGCGGCGAAGTGCTCTTCCCGGCCGGCATCACGGTCGGCCGATCGCTGAACTTCGGGGAACGCAGCGCCTATTGGCGTGAGCAGTGGGCCAAGGGCGTGGCGCCGCCGATGGGGCACTTCGGCGACGTCGTCGCCGAGACCGCCGAACGCACGCTGGCCGAGGCCGGACTCTCGATGGACAAGGTGACTCGGGTCTGCCACTCCGGCTACAACCGGGGCGCGCTCGACGGCATCTACCTCGACCCGTTGGGGATCGACGCCGACCGCGGCACATGGGAGCTGACCCGCACACTCGGTCACGCCGGCGCCGCCGACCCGTTCATCGGCCTGGAACACGTGTGGACCCGGGGAGAGGTCGGGCCCGGCGATCACGTACTGCTCCTGTGCGCGGGCCCCGGCATGGAGACCGACTGCGCGGTCCTGGAGATCGTCGCCTCGTACGAAGAGCCCGCGAAGGAGGGCCGATAGATGCTCGACGGACGCACCTCGTGGCCGGCGGACGTCGCCGCGGGAAGTTGGGCACCCGCCGCGAGCGTCCGCGAACACCGGGAAGGATGAACCGACATGGACGGCACCACCACCGCCACCACGACCGCGCCCACCGCCGACGACCTGCGCGAGATTCTCGCGGCGATGATCGGCACCACACCGGCCGAGATCACCGGCGACGCCAACCTGGTCCTGCTCGGCCTGGGCTCGCTGGAGATGATGCGCCTGGCCACCCGTTGGCGCCGGCAGGGCCTGGTCGTCGAGTTCCGCGACCTCGCCGCCCGGCCGACCGTCGACGCGTGGACCGAACTCCTCGCCGCGGCCCGGACCCGCCGGCAGGCGGAGGCCGGCCGATGAGCGCGCTGCTGATCCGAGGCGGCTGCCTGTACCCGGCCGACGCGGGCGCCCGGGTGATCCCCGACGGCTCCGTGCTGATCGAGGACGGCCGGATCGCCGCCGCCGGCCCCACCGCCGAGGTCGAGGCGACCCTCGACCCCGGCCGGCGCGCACGCCTGCGCACGATGGACGCCCGGGGGAAGATGATCCTGCCCGGCTTCGTGAACGCGCACTGGCACGAGATGTTCGCCTTGCGGTTCCCCTTCAAGGGGGCCATGCGGCCACCCGCCGACCGGGACGACAAACCGGCGTTCATGGCCCTGGGAGGCGACCTTCCCCAGATCTCCGCGGCCTTCGACGTCTTCCACGATCAGCTCGAACTGCTCACCCCGGACGAGGCGTTCGCGATCGCGCGCTATTCGATGTGGACCCAGCTGCGGTCCGGGGTGACCACGCTCGGAGACGTCGGCTCCTTCAACAGCCCCCGGGCGCTGGCCCGGGCGGCCCGCGACCTGGGCATGCGGTGCGTGATCAGCACCTGGGCGAGCGACACGGTCTGCGCCCCCGGCGAATCGCGGTTCCGCCGCACCCGGGACGCGGACGCCGAATCGAGCCGGATCGAGGACCTCCTGCGCGAGTGCGCCGCGAGCACCGACGGCCTGGTGCGCGCGTGGCCGACCGTCGTCTACGGCACCAACATGAGCGACGAACTCGGCGCCGGCCTCGCCGAACTCGTCGCCCGCTACGACGTGCCGTTCGCGACGCACGTGGGCGCGCTGCGCAACGAGTCCGAGGCGATGCGCGCCTACTACGGCAACACCCCCGTCCGTCGGTTCGCCGAACTCGGCCTGCTCTCCGACCGGTTCATGGCGGTGCACTGCGCGTTCGCCGACGAGGACGAGCGCAAGCTGCTGATCCGGGCGAACGCGCACATCAGCCACTCGCCCGCGAAGTACGGCCCGGCGGGGGAGTCCTCGCTGACCGAGACCCGGGCGATGCCGGAGTTCCGCCGCGCCGGCCTGGACGTCTCGCTGTCCACCGACGGCGCCTCGCTGCCGCTGGGCGGGATGGCCGAGGCGATGCGGATCAGCTGGCAGATGTACAACGAGATGTACGCCGATCCGACCGAGGTGCTGCCCACCGACGCCCTGGCGATGGCCACCCGGCTGCCGGCCCGCGGCCTCGACTGGTCCCGGGAGATCGGTAGCGTCGAGGCCGGCAAGCAGGCCGACCTGGTGCTGATCCGCACCGACGACTGGCGCTATCTGCTCAACCCGCGCCCACTGGAGGGATTCCTCGCGCTCGGCGGCTCCATGGACGTGGACACCGTGCTGGTCGCGGGCCGGGTCCTGGTCGAGGGCGGTCGATCCACCGGCGCGGACGAAGCGGAGTTGGCAGCCGACTACCTGGAGGCGCTCGGCTCCTTCTCGGTGCGCTGCCTCGGGATCGACCCCGACGTGGTCGCGGCGCTGACCCCACGACACGGGAAATGAGGTGTGTCCGATGCGCGGCAGGACGGCCCTGGTCACCGGGGCGGCGGGCGGCATCGGCGCCGCCGTGGTCCGCGAACTGGCCGCCGAGGGCGTCGCGGTCGCGGCGCTCGACGCGAACACCGAGGCGCTGGGCCCGCTGGTCAAGGAACTGGCCGCCGCCGGGCACCGCGTGCGCGGCTTCGCGACCGACGTGACGCGCGGCGCCGACGTGGACGCCACCGTCGAGCGGGTGGAACACGAACTGGGCCCGATCGCCTACCTGGTCAACGCCGCCGGCGTGCTGCGCACCGGCGCCGCGGCGAGCCTGTCCGACGAGGACTGGGACACCACGTTCGCCGTCAACGCGACCGGCGTCCTCCACGTCAGCCGCGCGGTGGCCGCCCGGATGATCCCACGCGCGAGCGGGGCGATCGTCACGGTGGCCTCCAACGCGGCGGGAACGCCGCGCTGGAACATGGCGGCCTACGCGGCCTCGAAGGCCGCGGCCACCAGTTTCACCAAGTCGCTCGGCCTGGAACTGGCCGGGCACGGGATCCGGTGCAACGTGGTCGCCCCCGGATCCACCGACACGCCGATGCTGACCTCGCTGTGGGCCGACGGTGACGCGCGCGCGGCCTCCATCGAGGGCGCCGCGGCGACCTTCCGGGTCGGCATTCCGCTGGGGCGCCTCGCGCAACCCGAGGACATCGCGGCGGCGGTGGTGTTCCTGCTCTCCGAACGTGCCTCGCACATCACCCTGCAGCACCTGACGGTCGACGGCGGTGCCGCACTGGGCAACTGAGCGCGCGAGGCGGGGCACCCCTCACGACACCCCACGACGGCACTTCACCCGAACGGAGGCATCATGGCGATCCCGGCGATCGAGTCGTACCCCATGCCGACCGAGGACGAGCTTCCGCGCAACACCGCGACCTGGACGATCGATCCCGAGCGCGCGGTGCTGCTCATCCACGACCTGCAGAACTACTTCATGCGCCCCTTCGGCAGCGACGAGCCGCCGATGGCCGACCTGATGGACAACGTCGCGGTGCTGCGGGCCCGGTTCGCGGCACTGGGCGCGCCGGTCACCTACACCGCCCAACCCGGCGGAATGACCGACGAACAGCGCGGGCTGCTCAAGGACTTCTGGGGCCCGGGGATGAGCACCGAGCCCGAGCACCGGATGATCCTGGACCGGATCGCGCCCAACGCCGGGGACACCGTGCTCACCAAGTGGCGCCCCAGCGCCTTCTGCCGCACCGACCTGCTCGCGCTGCTCCGCGCGCAGGGCCGCGACCAGCTGGTGATCTGCGGCGTCTACGCGCACGTGGGCATCCTGATGACCGCGCACGAGGGCTTCTCGCACGACATCGAGACGTTCGTGGTGGCCGACGCGGTGGCCGACTTCTCGTCGCGGTACCACCGACTGGCCCTCGACTACGTCGCGTCGCGGTGCTCGGTGACGGTGTCCACCCGCTCGGCCCTGGCGATGCTGGACGGGGCGCGGCGATGACCGGGCCGGCTCCGCTCGACCGGATCCTGGCGCCCGACGCGCCGCCGTTCGCGCTCCTGTACCGTCCCGGCGCGGTCGGACCGGAGCACGTCGACGTGCTGATCGGGGCGATGGGTGAGCCGGCCCTGATCGCGGACATCCCGTTGCCGCCGGCCGGCGGGCGCGGCCGGCACGAGACGCTCGCCGTGCTGCCGTACCGGCAGATCGGCGAACGCGGCTACGACTTCCCCGACGACGGGGCACCCCTGCTGGCGATGACCGTGCTGGATCAGGCGGTCGTCCCGATCGCGGAGATCCTGGACCGCCTCCCGGACGGGCCGATCGAGCTGGGCGAGGGGGAGTTCGACGCCGACGACGCGCGGTACGCGGATACCGTGCGCACGGTGCTCGCCGAGGAGATCGGCCGGGGCACGGGCGCCAACTTCGTCATCAAGCGCTCGTTCCGGGCCGAGATCACCAACTGGTCCACGGATACCGCGTTGGCCTTCTTCCGGCGCATGCTCGGCCGCGACCCCGGCTCGTACTGGACGTTCGTGATCCACACCGGTACGCGGACCTTCGTCGGCGCCTCCCCCGAACGGCACATCAGCCTCGACGCCGGCACTGTGGTGATGAACCCGATCAGCGGTACGTACCGCTATCCGGCCGCGGGCCCCGACCCGGCCGAGGTGCTGGACTTCCTCGCCGATCCCAAGGAGGCCGGCGAGCTGTACATGGTCCTCGACGAAGAGCTCAAGATGATGGGCCGGGTGTGTGATCGCGGTGGCCGGGTGGTGGGCCCGCGGCTCAAGCGGATGGCGCGGCTGGCGCACACCGAATACCTGATCGAGGGCCGCAGTTCGCTGGACGTGCGGGACATGCTGCGCGAGACCATGTTCGCGCCCACGGTCACGGGCGGCCCGCTGGAGAGCGCGTGCAGGGTGATCGCCCGACACGAGCCGGAGGGCCGGGGCTACTACGCCGGCATGGTCGCGCTGATCGGCCGGGACGCCCACGGCGGCCGAGCCCTGGACTCGGCGATCCTGATCCGCACCGCCGACGTCGACGCGGCCGGCCGGATGCGGATCGCCGTCGGCGCGACCCTGGTCCGCGACTCGGACCCCGCCTCCGAGGCGGCGGAGACCCGGGCCAAGGCGGCGGGCCTGCTGGAGGCGCTGCGCGGCCCGGTCGGCGGCGCGGCCGGCCGACCCGTGCACACCGACGACATCGCCGCCGATCCCCGGGTGCGCCGGGCACTGGACGCGCGGAACGCACCGCTGGCCGGGTTCTGGTTCGAGGCACCGACCGAGCGCACGCGACCCGACCCCAGGCTGGCCGGGCGCACCCTGCTGGTGATCGACGCCGAGGACACCTTCACCTCGATGGGCCGGCACATGCTCGCCGCGCGCGGACTCGACGTCACGGTGCGCCGGTTCGACGAGGACTACCGCATCGACGAGCACGACCTGGTCATCGTGGGCCCGGGGCCGGGGGACCCCAGGGACCACACGCATCCGAAGATCGCCCGGATCCGAGAGGTGACCCGTGCCCTGCTCGTAGCCGACACCCCGTTCCTGGCGGTGTGCCTGGCGCACCAGGTGCTGAGCACCCTGCTGGGCCTGGAGATCGTCCGCGATCCGGTCCCGAACCAGGGCACGCAGCGCACGATCGACTTCTTCGGCCGGCCCGAACGGGTGGGCTTCTACAACACCTTCGCCGCGCGCAGCGCGGGCGACCCGATCGACTGCCCGGGCCGCGCGGGTGCGGTCGAGGTCTCCCGGGACCCGTCGAGTGGCGACGTGCATGCGCTGCGCGGACCCGGGCTCGCCTCGGTGCAGTTCCATCCCGCGTCGGTGCTGACCGCCAACGGGGCGGACATTCTCGGTGAACTGCTCGGCGAACTCGTGGATCCGGGGCGAACGGAGCCGCCACGCCCGGAGCCGGGCTCGCTCGCGTACCTCGGCCGGAGCTGACCGAGGAGCACCATGGGTGATCGGCCGACCCCTGCGACGAGAGGACGAGATGTGACGAGCGAAGACGAGACTCTCACCTGCGCCACCGCCGACGAGTTCGCCGCCTGGCTCGAAGCCAACCACGAGAGCTCCGACGGAGTCTGGCTCGTCTTGGCGAAGAAGGGGACGGACGCGGCCTCGGTCACCCGCTCCGAGGCCCTGGACGTGGCGCTGTGCTACGGCTGGATCGACGGCAAGGCCTTCTCGGGCGGCACGCCGGACGGGTGGTGGGCGCAGCGCTACACCCCGCGCAGGTCGCGCAGCAAGTGGTCCAAGATCAATTGCCGGCGGGTGGAGAAGCTCATCGCGGCGGGCCGGATGCGTTCCGCGGGGCTTGCCCAGGTTGAGTCGGCCAAGGCTGATGGTCGTTGGGAGGCGGCGATGGAACCGCCGAGTCGGGCCGAGGTGCCAAAGGATTTGCGGGTGGCGCTCGATGCGGTGCCGGGGGCGGCGGCGGGCTTTTCGGCGCTCAGTGCGAGTAGGCGTTACCAGGTTCTGTTGTCGGTGCAGGGGGCGAAGAAGCCCGAGACTCGGGCGCGTCGGATCGCTCGTCATGTCGAGGAGTTGGCGGACGAGGCGCCATAGGCCTGGACGGGGGTGGGCGGCCTCAAACGCCGGCCGGGCTGTGAAGGCCGGCCTTCGGCCGAGCCGGCCTCAAACGCCGGCCGGGCTATGAGGGCCGGCCTTCGGCCTGGCGGCCTCAAGCGCCGGCCGGGCTATGAGAGGCGGCCTCAAACGCCGGCCGGGCTATGAGAGCCCGCCTCAAGCGCCGGCCGGGCTGGGGGGCGCTTGTCCGGTGCTTGGTTCGCAAGGTGAGAACCAACCCTTATCGCGGGTCCGTTGTTCGCTCTTTGTTACCTGCGTAGCGTTTTCACTGGTAGCGACAGACGTCGACCGTACATCCAACGTTCGAAAGGGAGAGCCGTGACCATCAGGGTCTATCCCGCCTACATCGGCGGCCGGGACGTCAGCGGCGACGGCGGAGAGTATGTGCATACCGTGACCGCGCGCGCCATCATCGAGGACACCTTTCGCAGCTTGCGGTTGAAGGACGATCTCGATCGGGGGAAGGCCGATCCGAACGAGGCCGGGGACCGCGTTGCCGGGGCCTGTGCCGTTGCCGACGAGGGGATGATCGGGCAGGCGTTGGAAGCGGCCGCGCACGCTGCGCCGGAGTGGGCTCGGACTCCGCTGGTCACCCGGATGGAGATCGGTCGGGGGATCGCGCGGCGGCTGATCGAGCATCGGGATCCGCTCGTCGAGATCCTGGTCGCCGAGGGCCAGCCGCGGTCCGGTGCCGAAGCGATGATCGACGGCATCCCGGTCACCGGGTGGAGCCCCGAGACCCTCGAATGGTGCGCCGAGCAACTGGAGTTCCGCCGCCACGACGGCGAGCGCGAGATGATCCTGCGCCGCGTCGCCGACGGCGTGGTCTGTGTCAACCCGCCGCAGAACGCGGCGATGGTGAACGCGTTGTCCGCCGTCACCGCCCTGCTCGCCGGCAACACGGTCGTGGTCCGCGCCCCCCGTGGCGTCGCACTCAGCTGCATGTACGCCATGCGCGAGGTCGTGGCACCGGTGCTGGAAGCCGCCGGCGCGCCCCCGGGAACCCTCAACGCCTACTGCGGACCGCCGGCCGTCGACACCTGGCTGGCGAGCGAGCACGTCGACGACATCGTCTACTACGGCGGCAGCAAGCAGGGCCTGGAGTTCGAACGCGACTGCATCGCGGCCGGCAAGAAGCCGATCCTGGAACTCGCGGGCAACGACTGCTGCGTGGTCTGGCACGACGCCGACCTGGACGCCGCGGTGCAGACCGTCACCCAGTTCTTCCTCAACTCCGGCCAGATCTGCAACGTGCCGAACCAGGTCATCGCGCACCCCGCGATCGCCGACGAACTCGTCGAGCGGCTGATCGTGGCCACCGGCAGAATCCACCCCGGCTACCCCGACGAGCCCGGAGTGGTCCTCACCCCCGTGCTCGGGGCCGACTGGTTCTTCGGCTGCCTCACCGAGGCGCTCGCCAAGGGCGCCACCCTCGTGCACGGCGCCCGCCGGCTCGAAGTGGACGGCACCCCCTCGGACACCGGGTTCTTCATCGAGCCGACCATCGTGCGCGTCGCGGGACTCGCCGACGCCCGATCGTTGTCTGTGGTCCGCGACGAGACGTTCTTCCCGCTCCTGCCGATCATCGTCCCCGACGCCGGCGCCTCCGACGAGAGCCTGCTCGACGAGATCCTGGCCTTCGTCAACGGCAACGCCTACGGCCTGCGCAACTCCTTCTGGTCGACCGGCTCCGCGACGATCGAACGAGTCCTGGCGGAGGTCGTCAACGGCGGCAACCTCAAGATCAACGACTCGCACGGCAACTTCCTGCCCTTCCTCCCCAATTCCGGCGGCACCGGCCTCACCGGCGGCGCCTTCGGCGAGGCGAGCCACCCCATGCTGCGCACCACGCACCTGCAGGCCGTCAGCATCGTCCGCCCGACGATCCGACTCGGAGACACCCGATGACCTCCCGCACCCTCAAGGCCACGCTGCCGTGCTCGGCGGCCACCGCGATCGAACGGCTCGGCGACGACCGGGCATTCCCCTCCTACGCCCCGGACGTACTCTCCGTCGAGGACGCCGGCGGTGACCTGCGCCGGTGGGTGCTCGCCTTCCGCGGCGGCACCGCCCAGTGGGTGCAGCGCACCCGCGGCGCGAGCGCCGAGCGGCCCGACCGGATCGAGTTCGAGCAGGTCGAGGGCGACTTCCAGCAGTTCGGCGGCGCCTGGACGAGCACGGACACCGCCGGCGGCTGCGAGGTCGTGTTCGAGGTGGGCTTCCGCACCAGCGTCCCGCACCTGGCGGGCGCGATCGACTCGGCCGTCGGCCGGGTCCTGATCCGCAGCGCCCACCGCGTCCTGGTCGGCATCGGCGGCACCGCCGACATCACGTCCGGCGGACACCACCTGCGCGACCTGCCGGAACACCTCGTCCCCGAAGGGATACCGGGCCATGCGCTTCGATGACATCTGGATCACCGGTACCGGCGGCACCCTGGGCGACCGGGTGCCCGTGACCGAGGCGGTCGCGGCCGGCGACTACGAGGCCGAGGCCGCGGACAGCACCGGCATGGTCACCGTCTCGCAGGCCCGCCTCGCACCGCCCGAGATGGCCGTGATCGCCGGCCGGCAGGCGATCAAGGAGGCCCGCGAGTACGGCACCGAAGTGTCCTCGGACAGTCTCCACCTGCACAGCCACGGACACTTCCAGGGCATCGACATGTGGCCCGCCGCGTGCTGGATCGCCAAGGAACTGCTCGGCCCGCGGCTCGACGGGATCCCGCTGACCGTCTCCGCGTGGTCCAACGGCTCGCTGGCGAGCATGGACGTGGCCGCGGCCATGCTCGCGTCGCGCCCGGAACTGCCCTCCGCCCTGATCACCCTCGGGGACCGGTTCGCGCCCCCCACCGACCGCTGGCACACCTCCCCGGGCATCGTCTTCGGGGACGGCGCCGCGGCGGCGGTGGTCACCCGGGGCGGCGGCCGACTGCGCCTGGTCTCGCTCGCCTCGGAGACCGACACGGTCCTCGAGGGCCTCTCGCGCGGCGACGAGCCGTTCCGCACGGCGCCGGCCGCACAGGCCGACATCCGGCACCGCACCCGGCAGTTCCTGGCCCAGGGCGACGTGTCGATCCGGGACGTACAGACCAGGTCGGCGGATCGCACCCGCAGCGTCGTCACCCGCGCGCTGGCCGACGCGGAGATGTCCCCGGAGCGGGTCGACTGGTTCGTCACCCCCTTCGTCGGCCGCACGCTCTACCGCGAGAGCTTCGTTCGGCCGCTGGGCATCACCCCGCGCCACGACCTGCACGAGCTCGGTCTGACCATCGGGCACCTCGGCGCCGCGGACCAGATCTACGCGCTGGACCACCTGCTGAAAGAGGACCTCCTCGACCCGGGCGCACGTGTGCTCGTGGTCGGAACCGGCATGGGATTCACCTTCTCCGCAGCGGTGTTCGCGGCCGACCGCGCCTGACTCCGTGATGTTAAGGAAACCTCTGATGAGCCCTGACCGAACAGCCGACTCCCGTGTCACCGCGGTCGAGCGCCTCATGCCCGCGGCCGCCCTACGGGCCGAGATACCGGCCCCGCCCAAGGCCCGTACCACCATTCGCGAGGCCCGGCGGGACATCCAGCGGATCCTGAACGGCAAGGACGATCGCCTCGTCCTGGTCACCGGTCCGTGTTCCATCCACGACACCGACGCCGCGCTGGCCTACGCCGAGCGCCTGGCCGAGCTGTCCCGGCAGATGTCCGACCGGCTCCTGATCGTCATGCGGGTCTACGTCGAGAAGCCGCGCACCCGACTGGGCTGGAAGGGGCTCGTCAACGACCCCGACATGGACGGGTCGCACGACGTCAACGGCGGACTGCGAATGGCGCGCGGGTTGATGGTCGAGATCCTCGGGACCGGCCTGCCGGTCGGGTGCGAGTTCCTGGACCCGATGCTCGCCCGGTACTTCTCCGACATCGTCTCGTGGGCGTCGATCGGCGCCCGCACCGTGCAGAGCCAGGTACACCGGCAACTCACCAGCGGGCTCGACATGCCCGTCGGGATCAAGAACGCGACGGGTGGCCAATCGATCGACGCCATCGACGCGATCGTCACGGCGGGGGAGGGCCACGTGTTCCCGAGCCTGACCGACGAGGGGAAGGCGGCCGTGGTCACCACGAGCGGCAACCCCGACTGCCATGTGGTGCTGCGCGGCGGTACCGAAGGCCCCAACTACAGCGCGCCCGACGTGGCCAAGACCCTCGACCAGCTCAAGGACGCGGGCCTGCCGGAACGGCTCGTCATCGACGCGAGCCACGGCAACAGCGGCAAGGACCACGAGGAACAGGCCAACGTCGTGGGCGATGTGGCCGATCGGATCGCCGAGGGTGAGCCCGGCGTCGCCGGGATGATGCTCGAAAGCAACCTGGCCTGCGGCCGGCAGGACCTGATCCTGGGCCGGACGGACGGCCTGGCCTACGGCCAGAGCGTCACCGACGCCTGCGCGGGCTGGGAGCAGACCGTCGACATGGTCCGACGACTCGCGGAAGCGGTGACGGCGCGGCGCGCCACGGGTTCGTCCGTTCTCGTCGCCTGAACCTCGGGTCCCCGGTATCTCCATCCCGACATCTCGTCATCCCGTCATCCGTCGCCCCGAGGCCCCGTCGCCCAAGCCCGACATCCGCCATCCGACATCCCGAGAGGAGCGATTCCGGTGGCCACGACCACGAGTTCGGCACTCCCGCTCGCCCGTCACATCGACGGCGATCGGACCGGAGCGTCGCACCACATCACCATCCCCCTCCCCACCGAGGCCCGCCCGCATCCGGAGCGGTTCGCGACGGCCGCCCTCGCGGTCCTGATCCACCGCTACACCGGGGAGAGCGACCTGCTGATCGGCCGGCAGTCCCGGCCGGACGGTCCGGTCGAGACGCTCGAACTGCGCGCCGCCGCCGACGACACGCCGGCGGACCTGCTCGCCGCGGCCGCCGACGCCACCCCGTCGGAGCATCCGGCCGCCGGCCGCCCCTGCCACGCCCTGGTGTGCGCCGCGGCCGCGGGGACGGCCGGCCCGCGCGCCGCGCTGACCCTGCTCGTCGCCGACGAGGCGTACGAACTCCTGGTCTCCAGCGCCGAGTTCGACCTCGACGCGGCAGCCCAGTACGCCCGCCACCTACGGCGCGTACTCACCGCCCTGACCGCGGATCGGCGTGTTGCCCTGCGCGACATACCGTTGCTGAGCGACGAGGAGACACAGCGGATCCTGGTCGAGTGGAACCGGACCGACGAGGCCGTCCCGCCCCCGTTCTTCCACGAGATCGTCACGGACTTCGCGCACCGCACCCCCGACGCGATCGCGGTGGCGCTGCCCGAGAGCGCGCTGACCTACCGGGACCTGGAGGACCGGGCCAACCGGCTCGCCCACCGCCTGGCCGCGACCGGAGTGCGCCGGCAGGACCGGGTCGGGGTGTGCTTCCCGCGCGGCGCCGAGAGCCTGATCGCGCAACTCGCGTGCTTCAAGCTCGCGGCGGCGGCGATCCTGCTCGACCCCGACTTCCCCGCCGACCGGGTCCGGTTCATGGTCGAGGACGCCGAGGCGGCCGCGGTCGTGACGCTGTCGGCGCACGAAGACAAGGTGTCCGGGCACTGTCCGGTGCTCGCGCTCGACGTCGTCGACTGGCGCAGCGAGCCCAACACCGAGGTGAGCGCCCCGGTGGACGTCGACGACCTGATCCACATCTGCTACACCTCCGGTTCCACCGGCGCGCCCAAGGCCGTCCTCGTGCGGTTCGGCGCGGCCCGCAACCTCATCCACAGCATGCGCGAGATGACCGGCATGACGGCCGCGACCCAGGGCACCTGGCTGGCCGCGCCGGGCTACGGCATGGTCGAGGTGGAGTGCTTCCCGGTGCTCGCCGCCGGCGGCACGGTGCACATTCCCGACACGTCCGTGGTCGCCGCACCGCAACTGCTCCAGGACTGGTACCTGGAGAAGCGGATCACCAGCACGCTGCTGATGAAGCCGATGGCCGAGCGGTTGTGGAGCCTGGACTGGCCCGCCGACACGCCGCTGGCCGACATCCGGGTCTGCGGCGAGCGGATCCAGTCCTGGCCCCCCGCCGGGCTCCCGTTCCGGCTGATCAACCTCTACGGCTCCGCGGAGGCCACCACCGCCGCCGGCTGCGACATCACCGCGCTGGGCGAGAGCCTGGGCGCGGAGGGTCGGGCCCGCCGCCTGCCGCCGATCGGGCGGCCGATCTGCAACGTCAGGATCTACGTGCTCGCCGCGAACTCGGTGCCGGTACCGCCCGGCGTGGTCGGCGAGTTGTGCATCGCCGGCGACAGCCTGTCGGCCGGCTACCTGAAGCGACCCGAGGCCACCGCGCTGCGCTGGGTCGCCAATCCGATCGATCCGGCCCGGCACCCGGTGCTGTACCGCACGGGGGACATGGCGCGCTACTGGCCGGACGGCAGCATCGAGATCATCGGCCGGGTGGACAACCAGCTCAAGGTGCAGGGCAACACCGTCCAGCTCGGCGAGATCGAGGTGGTCACGGCGAGCCGGCCGGGTGTCGCCCAGGCGGCGGTGCTGGCGCACCGGGACGGCCAGGGAGACGTGCGACTCACCGCGTACATCGAGCCGGAGCCGGGCAGCGAGCCGGAGGTGCGTGAGATCCGTCGGTCGCTGCGGGCGAAGCTGCCCGCGTTCATGGTGCCGTCCGCGTATGTCGTCGGCGGTCTGCCGACCTCGGTGAACGGCAAGATCGACCGCGCCGCGCTGCCCGAACCGCCGCGCTCGCGGCCCGACGTGGACAGCCCCTACCAGGAGCCGCGCACCGACACCGAGCGCTCGCTCGCGCGGATGTGCGCGCAACTGCTCGAACTGGACGGGATCGGCGTGCACGACAACTTCTTCGAACTCGGCGGGGACTCGCTGCGCGGGGCCCGACTGACCGAGCGGGTCCGCGAGTTGTTCGAGATCGACATCGAGCTCGGCGATCTGCTCCACGAGCCGAGCGTCGACCGGATGGCGGTGCTCGTCGACCGGGCGCGCGCGTACTGACCTCGATCCCGCACGGCTTGGACACGGCGGTGCTCCCCGGTGCACGAGACCGCGGAGCACCGTCGCGAGGCGCCGACAACGACCCCGGCGGCGCGGGCGTTGCGTCCGGACCCCATCGGGGCGATCGACACGCCCTGGGTCAGTGCTCCAGGTCGAAGCGCAACACCACGCGCCTGCCGTGCAGTTCGCCCTTTTCCAGGCGACGATGCACATCGGCGGCGGCGGACGACGGCAGCGTCTCGACGGTCCGCGAGCGCAACCGGCCCGCAGCGAGCAGTCGGTTGATCGAGCGGGCGGCGTCGGCGAGTTCGCCGGTGCCGGCGTGCGAGATGACGAAGCCGCGGATCGAGCCGTCCTTCAGGTACAGGTCGCCGGCCGGCAGCACCGGGCGCGTGCCCGCTCCCGCGAGCAGCACTATCCGCCCGCGCCGCGCGAGCAGGGCGACCGCCGCGGTCAGGTCGTTGCCGCCCGAGGTGTCCAGGTGCAGGTCCACGCCGTTCGGGGCGGCCTCGGCGAGCCGTTCGGCCAGGTCCGGGGCGCGGTAGTCCAGGACGACCGCGGCGCCCAGGTCACGGCAGTAGTGGGCGTCGCGGGCGGACGCGGTGGCCAGTACCCGGGCGCCCGCCTCGACGGCCAGGACGACCAGGGCCGCGCCGACGTTGCCGGCGGCTCCCGCCACCAGGACGGTCTCGCCGGCGCGCAGCCCGCCGTGGGCGAACAGCGCCAGGTGGGCGGTCGCGGCGGGGTGCAGCACCGTCACCGCGGCGTACGGGTCGACGCCCGACGGCAGCCGGTAGAGCCGGTCCGCCGCGACCACCGCCCGTTCGGCCGTCGCGCCCTGGCGCCCGCCGTGCCCGAGGCTGTTGCTCCACACCGCGTCCCCCGGCGCGAATCCGGGCGCGCCCGGTCCGGCCCGAAGCACCCGCCCGACGAGGTCGCGGCCTATCACGAACGGGAAGTCGACGGGCGTGGAGAACAGTCCCGAACGCACGAAGGTGTCGACCGGATCGACGGTGGTGGCCAGTACGTCGACGAGCACGTCGCAGGGGCCGGGGCGCGGTTCGGCCAGCTCGCCGAACCGGATCTCCTCGGGCGGGCCGAGTCGTTCGAGGTACGCAGCACGCATGCGCAGAGTCTGACACCACGCCGCGCCGGCCCGCGGGTTCGCCCTGCGATCGCGCCGGCCCGCGAGTGTTCGCCCTGCGATCGCGTCGTGTTCGCCGGGCGGGTCCGCCGCGTCTTCGCGGTTCGAGAAGAACCCCTTATCGCGGGGCCGTGGTCGACCCGCTGTTACCGCCATAGCGTTATAGACGGTAGCAAGCACTTCCCGTGCAGTTCCGGAGCCACACCGAAAGGGGCGCCAGGACATGGCGAACGCACCCGTCGCCACCGGCGACACGCGCACACCCGAGGCCGGCGACCGCGAGCAGCCCGCGCTGTTCCGACTCGCCGCCCGCACGCACATCGCGGCCACACCGACCGAGGTGTACGCCGTCGTCAGCGACCTCGCCCGCAGCGGCGAGTGGAGCCCCGAGTGCGTGGGCGGCACCTGGATCAGCGGCGAACCGGGCACGGTGGGCGCGGTCTTTCGCGGTGAGAACCTGCGCGCCGCGGACGTGGTCGCCTGGGCCCCGGTGGTGCGCGGCACGTGGTTCACCGAGTCCGAGGTGGTCGCCGCCGAACCCGGACGCAGCTTCCGCTGGTCGATGCGCGACACGGCGGGAGTCCGCCAGGACAGCGTGTGGTCCTACGAGATCGAGCCCGCGCCCGGCGGCAGCGTGCTCACCCACCGCTTCCGGATGGGCCGGGCCACCGAGGGGATCCGCGGCATCACCGCGGCACTGGACGACGCCGGCAAGCGGCGCTTCCTCGCCGACTGGAACGCGAAGGTCGCCGCCGATCTCCCGGTCACCCTCGAACGGATCAAGCGCGTCGTCGAGAAGAAGGCCTGACCTCATGCTCTTGCAACGCATCGGAAACCGCGGCATCCGACTGGGCACGCTCTTCGAACGCGCGGCCTCCCGACACTCGACCAACGTGCTCATCCTCGACCACGACCTCGACATCGCCCCCGAACTGGGCCGGCGCGCCACCATCGCGGAGATCGCCGACCTCGTGGACGACTTCGCCGCCCGCCTGTGGGCGGCCGGGATCCGACCCGGCGGCCGCGTCGTGGTGTACAAGTCCGACGGCTTCGACATCACCCTGCTGGCCTGCGCGGCCGCGCGCGTCGGCGCGGTGCCCGTCCTGCTGTCGCCGACGCTCGACGGCGCCACCGTCGCCGAACTGGTCCGCCGCACCGACCGGCCGTACCTGGTGACCGACCGGGCCAAGCTCGACGGTCTGCCCGGCGTGATCTTCGAACAGGCCGAGCGGGTACTGCTCACCACCGGCACACACCCCGACGCCGGCACCCTCGACGCGTCGACCGGGGCCGCACGCGTGCCCCCGGTGACCCGGCCCGCCGAGCAGCCCACGCTGATCACCCACACGTCGGGCACCACCGGGGTGCCCAAGCTCGCCGTGCACACCGGCCGCAGCCTCCAGGCCCGATACCGGCCGCAGGCCGCGATCGTCGCGCCCATCCTGCGGCACCGCGAGACCATCGCCCTGCACGTCTCGTTCGTGCACTCGCGCTTGATCACCGCGCTGGCCATCGCGCTGCTGCGCGGCTTCCCGATCGCGGTGCTGGCCGACTCCGACCCCAAGCGCGCCGCCGACCTGTTCGCGCGCCTGCGCCCCGGGGTCCTGGAGGCGCACCCCAACACCTTCATGGAGTGGGAGGAACTCGCGGACGACCCGCGCGAACCGCTCGCCGACGTCAAGCTGTTCAGCTCCACCTTCGACGCCATCCACCCGCGCACCGTGCACCGACTGCTCGCGGCCAGCCGGCGCCGGACGCCGCTGTTCGGCCAGCTGTACGGCCAGAGCGAGGTCGGCCCGGCCGTCGTCCGCGCCTTCACCCGCGGCCGCGCCCCCGACGCGGACGGCCGCTGCGTGGGCAGGCCGTTCCCCGGCATGACCGACGCCCGGGTGGTCGGCCGCAACGGCCGGCCCCCCTCCGCCGAGCACCCCGGCCACATCGAGGTCAAGAGCGACGGACGGATCCTGACCTACCTCGGCGAACAGGACCGCTACGACGCGCAGGTCTCCGCGGACGGCTGGTGGCGGATGGGCGATGTCGGCTACCGCACCAAGTGGGGCTGCATCCACCTGCTCGACCGCGAGGTCGACCTGATCGAGGGCTTCGGCTCCACACTGGCCGCCGAGGACACCCTGTTCGACAGACTCGACGAGCTCGCCGAGGTGGTCATCGTCCCCGGCGCGGACGGCGGTGCCGTGCCGGTGGTGTGCACCAAGGACGACCGGCCGCTCGACCCGGTCGCCTGGCGGGCGGCGGCCGCCGAACTACCGGAGATGGCCGAGCCGGTCCAGCGACGCATCCGGGACCTGCCGCAGACCGCCACCACCAAGATCAAACGCCTCGAACTGGCCCGCCGGCTCGAGGCCGAGGATCGGGGCGCGTGATGGCCGAGATCATCGTCGCGGGCGGCGGGATCGGCGGTCTGGCCACCGCCCTCGCGGTGTCCGCCCACGGTCACCGCGCCGTGGTCCTGGAGCGCGCCGACACGTTCGCCGAGATCGGCGCGGGCATCCAACTGGCCCCCAACGGCCTGCACGCCCTGGACGCGCTCGGCGTGGGCGAGGCGGTCCGCGCGTCGGCCGTCCGCATGGCCGAACTGCGCTTCATGGACGGCGTCACCGGTGAACACGTGGCGAGCCTGCCGCTCACCGACCGCTACCGCGACCGGTTCGACAGTCCCTACGTCGTCGCGCACCGCGCGGAACTGCACAAGGCCCTGCTCGACGCCTGCCGTGCCACCGACTCCGTTACGCTGCACGGTAGTTCGCCGGTCACGGACTACACGCAGAACGACGCGAGTGCCACCGCCCTGCTCGCGGACGGCACCCGGGTCACCGGCGACGCCGTGATCGGCGCCGACGGCGTGCACTCCGCGATCCGGGCCCGGCTCGTCGACGACGGCGAGCCGCGCGTCTCCGGAATCACCGTCTACCGGGCGGTCACCCCGATGGAACAGGTGCCCGAGAACCTGCGGTTCGACCGCTCGGTGGTGTGGTGGGCCGGGCCCGGCTGCCACTTCGTGCACTACCCGATCGCCGGCGGCCGCTTCCTCAACCTGGCGGCCAGCCGCGCCGACGGCCGCACCGACGCCTTCGCCGGCGTACCCGTGGACCGCGACGTGGCGCTGCTCGAACTCGCCGCCCTGGGCGGCACCGCGCAGCGCCTGCTCGAACTGGGCGCGGACTGGAAGACCTGGATGCTCGTCGACCGCGATCCGGTGGCCCGCTGGACCGACGGACGGGTCGCGCTCCTGGGCGACGCGGCGCACCCGATGCTGCACTACGCGGCGCAGGGCGCCTGCCAGGCCCTCGAGGACGCGGTCGTACTCGGACAGAGCCTGCACGGCACGCCGCCCGAGCGACTGCCCGCCCGGCTGCTCGCCTACAACGCGGCCCGGCGCGAACGCACCACCCGGATCCAACTCGCCGCGCGCGCGAGCACCCGGCTGTGGCACCCCGCCGGCGCCGCCGCCCGGGCCAGGAACACGATGCTCGGCGCGCTGTCCGCCGACGAACTGCACGAGCACGTGGCCTGGATGCACGGCACCCGGGTCGACCGGAGGACCGGAAGGAAGGGAGTCGCGGCATGACCACCGGTGCCCGGATCGAGGTCTGCGTCGTCGGCGCCGGCCCGCGCGGGCTCTCCGTCCTGGAGCGGCTGTGCGCCAACGAACGCGCCGAGCCCACGCACCCGGAGGTCACGATCCACGTGGTCGACCCGGCCTCGCCGGGCTCCGGCGCGGTCTGGCGCCGCGAACAGTCCCGGCACCTGCTGATGAACACCGTCGCGTCGCAGATCACCGTGTACACCGACGCGAGTTCGCGGATCGAGGGGCCGATCGTGCCTGGACCCAGCCTCCACGAGTGGGCGCGGTCGCTGTCCGTACTCGGCGAACCCGGCGACCACGGCGCGGACATCCTGGCCGAGGCCCGCTCGCTCGGGCCCGACGACTACCCCACCCGCGCCTTCTACGGGCGCTACCTGCACGACGCCTTCCGACAGGTCGTGGCCCGCGCCCCGGCGCACGTCGCGGTGCGGGTGCACCGATCGCGGGCGGTCGCCCTCGCGGACATCCACGGTGTGCCGGGCGGCCCGCAGGGCATCCGTCTGGCGGACGGCACCCGGCTGCACGACCTGGACGCGGTGGTGCTGGCGCTGGGCCACCTGCCCGCCCGACTGTCGGCGCGCGAGGCCCGGACCGCGAGCCTGGCCCGGATCCACTACCTGACGTACATCACCCCCGCCAACCCGGCGGACCTCGACCTCGGCCGGATCCGACCCGGCGAGAACGTGCTGTTGCGCGGCCTGGGGCTGAACTTCTTCGACCACATGGCCCTGTTCACGATCGGCCGCGACGGTCGCTTCGGGCTCGCGGACAATGGCCGCACGGTGTACCACCCCTCCGGCAACGAACCGATGTTGTACGCCAGTTCGCGACGCGGCGTGCCCTACCGGGCCCGTGGCGAGAACCAGAAGGGGGCGACCGGCCGGTACGTGCCCAGGCTGTTGACCCCCGCGTATGTCGAGGGGCTGCGCCGGCGCGCCCGGGAGGGCCGGCCGGTCGACTTCACCACCGACCTGTGGCCACCGATCGCGCGCGAGGTGGAGAGCGTGTACTACGCCGCACTGCTGCGCCTGCACGGCCGCGACGCCGAGGGCGAGGGGTTCATCCGCGCGTACCTGACCGCGGACGCGGACCACGACGTCGCGGCGCTGTTGGACGCGTACGCCGTCGCGCCGGCCGATCGCTGGGACTGGGTGACGATCGCCCGCCCGTACGGCGACCGGGAGTTCGCGAGCCGGCCGGACTTCACGCGCTGGCTCGTGGACTACCTCTCCCGGGACGTGGCGGCGGCCCGGGCGGGCAACGTCGACGGGCCGCTCAAGGCCGCCCTCGACGTGCTGCGGGACCTGCGCAACGAGATCAGGCTCGCGGTCGACCACGGTGGCCTGGACGGCAATTCGCACCGTGACGACCTGGAGGGCTGGTACACGCCGCTCAACGGCTTCCTGTCGATCGGCCCGCCCGCGGCCCGGATCGAGCAGATGATCGCGCTGATCGAGGCCGGCGTACTGACCCTGACCGGCCCCGGCACCCGGATCTGTCTCGACGTCGCCGAACCCGCGTTCGTGGCCGCCTCCACCGTCGTGCCCGGTCCGCCGGTGCGGGCCCGGGTGCTGATCGAGGCCCGGCTGCCCGAGCCGGACCTGCGCCGGACCGAGGATCCGCTGCTCCAACACCTGCTCAACACCGACCAGGCCGCCCCGTACCGGATCGCCGGTGCCGGGGGCGAGGACTACGAGACCGGCGGGCTCGCCGTCACCGAGCGGCCCTACCGGCTGATCGACGGGCGGGGTCGGGCGCATCCGCGCCGGTTCGCGTACGGCGTGCCCACCGAGTCGGTGCACTGGGTCACCGCCGCCGGGATCCGCCCCGGCGTCGATTCGGTGACCCTGGCCGACTCGGACGCCATCGCCCGGGCGGTCCTCTCCCTGCCCGCCGTGTCCCGAGTACCCGCGAACGTGCGCCGCGTGCCGGCGGACGACGCGGACGTCACCGCGAACGGAGTGATCGTGTGACCGCGCTCGCGCACCCGGAGCACCTTCCGGACCCCGAGCACGACGCCGGACTGCTGTCCCCGGTCCGGGTCGGCACGCCCGTGGAGGCGGCCGTCTGTGATCGGGCCTGGCTCCAGGCCATGCTCGACGCGGAGGCCGCCCTCGCTCGGGCCCAGGCCCGGCTCGGCACACTGCCCTCGGCCGCGGCCGACGCCATCACCGCGGCGGCCCGCGCCGAACGCTTCGACCTGCGGGAAGTGGCCCTGGCCGCCCGGGAGACCGCGAATCCGGTGGTCGCGCTGGTCGCCGCGCTCACCCGCGCGGTGGCCGAGAAGGACCCCGCCGCCGCCGAGTTCGTGCATCGCGGCTCGACCAGCCAGGACATCCTGGACACCGGTGCCATGCTGGTCGCGGCGCGCGCCCTGACCCTGGTGCGCGCCGACCTGGCCCGCACCGCCGACGCCCTCGGCGAGTTCGCCACGCGGCATCGCGACACGGTGATGGCCGGGCGCACGCTGACCCTGCACGCGGTGCCGACGACGTTCGGGCTCAAGGCGGCCGGCTGGCGGCAGCTGGTCCTGGACGCGCACCGCCGACTGGGAGAGGTGGCGGCGAACGGTTTGCCGGTCTCGCTCGGCGGCGCGGCCGGCACCCTGGCCGGCCACCTCGCGTACGCGGCCCTGGAGCACCCCGGTGAACACCTCGACCCCGGCCCCCACATCGACGCCCTGATCGACGCGTACGCCACCGAAACCGGCCTGGCCCGCCCGCCGCTGCCCTGGCACGCGCTACGCACCCCGATCGCCGACCTCGCGGCCGGCCTGGCCTTCGCGACCGGGGCGCTCGGCAAGATCGCGGTCGACGTACAGGCACTCGCGCGCACCGAGGTGGGCGAACTCGCCGAGCCCGACGTCGCCGGCCGCGGCGGCTCCTCCGCGATGCCGCACAAGCGCAACCCGGTCCTGTCCACGCTGATCCGCAGCGCGGCGCTCCAAGTGCCGGGTCTCGCGGCCGGCCTGACCCAGTGCCTGATCTCGGAGGACGAACGCTCGGCGGGCGCCTGGCACGCCGAATGGCTGCTCCTGCGCGAATGCCTGCGGCTGGCGGGCGGCGCCGCGCACACCGCGGCGGAACTGGCCGAGGGGCTGGTCGTACACCCGGAGCGGATGCGCGCCAACCTGGACCTGACCGGGAGCGCGGTGGTCACCGAGCGGATCGCGGCGGTGCTTTCCCCGGCGCTCGGCCGGGCCCGGGCCAAGGCCCTGCTCGGCGAGGCGGCCGGCGCCGCCGCGTGCACCGGCCGGTCGTTGTCCGAGGTGTTGTCGGCCGATCCGGAGGTCACCGCGCACATCCGCGCCGAGTGCCTGACGGAGCTCCTGGATCCGACCGCGTACACCGGTGCCGCCGGGGCCATGGTCGATCGCGCGATCGGTGCGGATCGACCGGTGGCGGGCCGGGCGTCGCCTTACCAGTGAAATGGAGACACCGGTATCATGGAGCGCATGCAGCGACCACGGGAAATCCGCCAGCCGGGGGATCGGGCCGTCGCGCCGGGTCGGCTCGCACTGGTGCAGGCGTTCGTCAACAGTGTGAACGTCGAGTTCGGGCCCGACGAATTCGCCTCCGCCGAGGGGCTGATCGGGTGGCTGGAGCGCAACGGCTTCGAGAGCGCGGGTATCGCGCCGCCGGACGAACTGGATCTGCGGGAGGCCGTGACGCTGCGCGAGGCGTTGCGGGGGTTGTTGCGGGAGAACAACGGCGGGGCCGTGGATGCGCGGGCTCGCCGGGCGCTGGAGCATGTCGCGCGCGGCTGTCCGGTCACCGTCGGATTCGGGGCCGAGGGTGGGGAGTTGGGGCTGCGGCCGGTGTCGGGGGATCTGCGGGGGGTGTTGGGCTCGGTGCTGGTGGCTGTCGCCGAGGCGCGGATCGAGGGGTCCTGGCGGCGGTTGAAGTCGTGCAGTGAGCATCGTTGTGAGTGGGCTTTTTACGATCGTTCGCGTAATCGTGGGAGTCGGTGGTGCTCTATGGCGGTGTGTGGGACGCGAGCCAAGATGCATAGGTACCGTGGGTCGCGGGTCTCGTCGTGAACTTGGGCCGGTCGGGGTGGATGTGGCCCGGGCTTCGGCCGAGGTGGCCTCAAGCGCGGGGCCTCATGCGCCGGCCGGGCTGATTGGGCTCGGTTTTCGGTTGAGGTGGGCTCAGGTGTCGGTGGGGTCGGTTGGCCTCAAGCGCCGGCCGGGCTGGAATGGCTTGGTCTTGGGTCGGTTGGCCTCAAACGCCGGCCGGGCTGGAATGGCTTGGTCTTGGGTCGGTTGGGTTATGGGGCGGCGTGGCGGCCGAGGAGTTTTCGGGCGACTGTGAGTTTGGTGGCTGCGGCTGTGCCGTCTGCCAGTTGGAGGCCTATGACGTCGCGTAGGCGTTGGGCTATCGGGCCTTCCTCGGTCCAGCCCAGGTGGCCGAAGGTCAGCAGGGCCTGGTGCACGGCCTCCACGGCGGCCTTGGGGGCCCACCACTTGGCCATGTTCGCCGGGAGCCGCGGGTCGCCGCCGGCGTCGGCCACGCACAGGGCCTCGTAGGACACCAGGCGCGCCGCGTGCAGCATCGTCGCGTGTTCGACCAGTGGGAACGCGACCGACTGGAACCTGCCGATCGGCTGTCCGAACGCCTCGCGCCGGCCCGCGTGGCCGATCGCCTCGTCGAGCGCGGCCCGGCCCACCGCGACGGCCATCAGCGAGATGTACGCCCGCGAGACCGCGAACCCGCGCATGACCTCGACGAAGCCGCGACCCGGTGCACCGACCACGTCCCGCGTGCCCACGGGCAGCCCGTCGAAGACCAGCCTGCCCCGTCCGCCGGAGCGGCAGCCGAGGTCGGTGAGCTGTTCCCGCTCGACGTGCGCGGCGTCCAGGTGGACGTAGAAGGCGGTGACGCCGTGCGCGCCCGCCTCGCCGGTGCGTGCGAAGACCAGTGCGTGGGTGGCGTACACGGCGGCCATGATCGAGGTCTTCTCGCCGGTCAACACCCAGCCGTCGCCGTCCGGCTCGGCCCGCATCTCGATGTTCGCCGCGTCGGTGCCGTGCGTGGGCTCGGTCAGGGCGAGCGCGACGATCGCCTGGCCGGAGGCGATCGGCGGCAGCCACTCGGCCAGTTGCGCCGGCGTGCCGTTCGCCGCCAGGACGCCGCCGACCAGGGCCGCGTTCAGGACCGGAAAGCACACCGACAGGTCCGCCGCGGCCAACTCCGCCAGGGCGATACCGGTGCTCACCGTGTCGAGTTCACGGCCGCCGTACTCGCGCGGCACGCGCAGCGCGAACAGGCCCTCGGCGCCCAGCTCGGCGAGCAGACCCGGACGATAGCTCCCGCGCGCGTCACTCTGCCGAGTATGCGGCGCGATCCTCGCCTGCGCGAACTTGCCTACCCGTTCCGCGAGTTCGTTCTGTGTATCGGTGAACGCGAAGTCCACGACCCCTCCTCAGACTGTCGACAGCCGGTCACGCAGGGCGAATTTCTGGATCTTTCCCGAGGGCGTCCTGGGCAGCGCGGCCACGATCTCCAGCCGTTCCGGCCAATACCGCTTGGCCATGTCCAGGCCCGCGAGATGGGTTTGCAGATCGGCGAGCGTCGGCGCCGGACCGGCCGTGACCAGGACCGCGCAGGCGCGTTCACCCAGCCGGGCGTCGGGATAGCCGACGATCGCCACGTCCTTGATCGCGGGGTGGCGCAGCAGGGCCGCCTCCACCTCCACGACCGGGATGTTCTCGGCGCCGCGCATGATCACGTCCTTGACCCGGCCGGTGATCCGGATGCCGCCGTGGCCGTCCTCGCGGGCCAGGTCACCGGTGTCGAACCAGCCGTCCCCGGTGATCGCGTCGGCGTATGCCTCGGCCCGGCGGAAGTAGCCCAGGCACTGCCCGGCGCCGCGGACCTGCAACAGGCCGGACTCGCCCGGGGCCGGGGACCCGCCGTGCTCGCGGTCGACGATCCGGATCTGCATCCCGGGTACCGGCGTGCCGTCGCTCTCGGCCGCTCGCAGCGCGGGCTCCTCGGGGCGGGTGATGGTCACACAGCCGTTCTCGGTCATGCCCCACAACGCGTACAGCCGGCAGCCCAGGATCTCCCGCGCGTCCTCCACCAGCATCGGCGCGATCGGCGCGCTGCCGGTGGCGAACGTGGTCAGTGCCGACAGGTCCCGGGGGGACGTGCGTTGCGCGTCGATCAGGTCGGAGAGGAACGTGGGCGCGCCCATGAAGAACGACACCCGCTGCTCCTCCAGGATCCGCAGCATCCGCGCGGGATCCCACGCGTCGACCTGGACGGCGGTCGCGCCGAGCAGGAGCGGCATCACGAAGTTCCAGGTGTAGCCCGCCTGATGGCTGGTCGGCGAGCCCATCGCGGTGACCTCCGCCGAGGTCAGGCCGAGCACGTCGGCCTGCGCCTTGTTCATCGCGTACAGCGTGTTGTGGCTGTGCACGACGCCCTTGGGCTCGCCGGTGGTGCCGGAGGTGAACATCACCTGGGCGGCGTCGTCCGGGCCGGCCTCCGACACCGCCGGGTCCATCGGGCCGGGGTCGGAGTCGAGGAACTCGCGGTCGAAGTCGAGCGCGCCGTCGGCGCCGTCGTCGGCGAGGAGCACCCGGTGTCGCAGGGTGGGGACGGTACGGGCGACCTTCGCGCTCATGTCGGCGTAGGAGAAGCCGCGGAACTCGGCCGCGGCGATGTAGATCGGGCTCTCGGTGAGCCCGGTCATGAACGCGAGTTCGCGCCCGCGCATCACGGGAACCACCGGCCCGGCCACCGCGCCCAGCCGCGCGCAGGCCAGGCACAGCGCGACCAGTTGCCACGAGTTGGGCAACTGGAGCGTGACCACGTCGCCGCGCCCGACCCCGAGCCGCACCAGGTTGCCGGCGAAGCGCTCGACGTGCCGGGCGAGTTCGGCGTAGGTGACGGTCACGGTGGTGTCGTCCTGGTGGCAGACCAGGGCGGCCTTGTCGGGGTGCAGCGCCACGGCGCGCCGCAGGTCGTCCAGGACGGTCTCGTCGCGCCACCATCCGCGGGCGCGGAACAGGTCGGTCATCGGATGTCCTTCCGGGTCTGGTCCAGGGCCGACCGGGCACGCCCGGCGATCGCCCGCGCCGTGACGCCGCCGCGCTCGACCAGGTACCGCTGGCCGCCGGCGACCGGCACGAACGCGTCCGGCATCGCCACGCGGTGCACCATGATCGGCATGAGTTCGGTCAGGGCCTCGGCGACGGCCGAACCGAATCCGGCGGTGCGCCAGTGCTCCTCGACGGTGATCACCGTGCCGCTCGGGCCCACCGCGCCCGCGAGCGCGGCGGTGTCCAGCGGCTTGACGGTGTGTACGTGCAGTACGGCGGCCGCGACGCCCTCTCGGGCCAGTTCGTCGGCGGCCGCGAGGGCGGCCAGGACCGGATACGGCCCGCACGCGGCGATGGTGATGTCGCCGCCGCGGCGCAGCCATTGCGCCTTGCCGAGCTCGATGGGCGGGCCCTCGGGCAGGTCGGGAGTGGCGTTGCGGCCCATCCGGAAGTAGACCGGTCCGGGCAGCTCCAGGGCCTGGCGGAACAGCGTGTCCGTGCTCGCGGCGTCGGCCGGTACGACGACGGTCATGTTCGGCAGGGTCCGCATCACGGCCAGGTCCTCCAGGCCGTGGTGGGTGGGGCCCAGGTGGCCGGCCGACACCCCGGAGTGGGTCGCGGCGATGCGTACCGGCAGGTTGTCGAGCGCGATGTCGATCTTGACGGCCTCCAGCGCCCGGGACGCGGCGAACGCCGCCATCGTGTTCACCAGCGGGATCCGCCCCTCGCGGGCGAGGCCGGCGGCCGCGCCCATCAGGGTGTGTTCGGCGATGCCCAGATTCAGGTACCGGTCGCTTCCGGTGCCGAAGTCGACCCCGGAGAACAGGCCGGTGTCGGTGTCGAGACAGACCAACCGCTCGTCGCGGGGCAGCAGTTCGGCCACGATGTCGCGGTAGACCTCGCGCGAGGAGCGGATCGTGGGGACGGCGGTGGTCATCGGTTCTCCTCGCGGGCGCCGGCGCGCAGGGCCGCGAGCGCTCGCCGTTGTTGTCGCTCGCCGAGCTTGGCGTAGTGGCTGCGGGTCTGCCCCTCGACGAAGGGGATGCCCTTGCCCTTGATCGTGTGGGCGAGGATCAAAGTGGGCCTGTTCGGTTCCGGCGGTGTCTCCAGGACCCGGGTGAGCGCGTCGGTGTCGTGGCCGTCCACTTCGTGCACGTGCCAGCCGAACGCGCGCCAGCGGTCGGCCAGCGGCTCCAGGCCGCCGACGTCCTCGGTCTCGCCGGTGATCTGCAGGCCGTTGCGGTCGACGATCGCGGTCAGCCGGTCCAGGCCGTGGTTGCCGGCCACGGCGGCGGCCTCCCAGACCGAGCCCTCTTCGAGTTCGCCGTCGCCCATGACCACGAAGCAGCGTCGATCGCCGCCGTCGAGCCGGTGCGCGAGCGCGAATCCGACCCCGAGCGCCAGGCCGTGGCCCAGCGAGCCGGAGGGTATCTCGACGCCCGGGATCGCCGGGTGCGGGTGGGCCATGAAGGGGCTGCCCGGCCGGGCGTACTCGGCGAGCCGCTCCCGGGGGAAGAAGCCGGCCTCGCACAGCGTCGCGTACAGGCCGATGCCGCCGTGTCCCTTGCTCAGCAACAGCACGTCGCGGTCCGGCGATCCGGGAAAGCGCGGGTCGATCCGCAGGACGCGGAAGTAGAGCGTGGCGAGGACCTCGACGAGGGACATCGAGCCGCCCAGGTGACCGCCCTCGGGGTTCGCGCACATGTTGACGATGTGCTCCCTGATCCGGCCGGTGACCTCGCTCGGATCGGTCTTCGCGCCCGGCGAGACGGTACCGGGCAGGGTGGCGGGGCTGCTGCTCATGGCTGGCTCCTTTCGCCTGGGTCGATGGTTCGTGCGGCCGGGACAGGTTCGGTGGATCGGTCGGATCGGTCGGATCGCCGGGATCGGTGGGATCAGTCGGATCGGTGGGGTCAGTTCGGGTGGAGGCCGGTGAACTCCAGGCCCTGTCGCTCGGGCCTGCCGAAGCGGACGTTCATGCACTGCACCGCGTTGCCGGCGCCGCCCTTGACCAGGTTGTCCAGGGCCGCGATCACGGTCAGATGGCTGGAGCCGCGGTCGAGAGCGAAGCCCACGTCGCAGAAGTTGGAGCCGGCCAGGATCTTCGCCTCCGGGAATCGGTGCATGCCGCGCCGGTGGGCGATCACGCGCACGAAGGGCTCGCTCTCGTACCGGGCCCGGTAGGCGGCCCGCACCCGGCGTTCGTCGACGCCGGGCACCAGGTCGGCCCGGCCCACGAGTTGCACCCCGCGGACGGCCTCGATGCCGGTGGCGGTCATCCGTACGGTCAGCCCGGTGGCCTGGGCGATCTCCGCCTCGTGTCGGTGCCGGGTGGGGGCGAACACGCGGAGCGCGCCGCTGCGTTCGGCATGCAGGTTCTCCGGACCCGCCTTGGCACCGGAGCCGCTGGAGCCGGTTCGGGCGTCGATGGTGACCTCGCCCCGGATCAGCCCGGCCTCGGCCAGCGGGACCAGCGAGAGGATCCCGGCGGTCGCCATGCAGCCCGGCACGGAGATCCGCCGCGCGCCGCGCAGCTGTCGCCGGTGGAACTCGGGCAGGCCGGGCACGAAGGAGGCGAGCAGGTCGGGGGCCTCGTGGGAGGAGCCGTAGTAGTCGGCGTACACGTCCTTGTCGCGCAGGCGGAAGTCGCCGGACAGGTCGATGACGGTGTCCGCGCGGTCGAGGAACTCCGGCATCCGGCGCATGGTCTCGCGGTGCGGGGTGGCCAGGAAGAGCACGTCGTAGTAGTCGAGTCGGTCCTCCGCGCAGAAGACGACGTCGGTGCGGCCGCGCAGATTCGGGTGTACGCCGTCGATCCGACGCCCGCGCAGCGTGCGCGACGTGGCGGCGGCGACCTCGACCCCGGGGTGCACGGTGAGCAGCCGCAGCAACTCGCCGCCGATGTATCCGGCCGCCCCGACGACGCCGGCGCGGATCACGGCGCGATCCGGGTGAGCAGGTGGTCCACGATGGCGCCGGCCACGTCGATCGTGCGCCCGTGGGCGCCCTGGAGGCCCTGGAACTCCACTCGATCGTTGACCTCCAGCACGGTGAGCCGGCCCTCCGGGTCCTCGATGAGATCGACGCCGGCGATGTCGGTGCCGATCGCGGCCGCCGCGGCGACCGCGAGCTTGATGTGCTCGGCCGTCAGCGGCAGGGGCTCGCTGACCGCGCCGCGGGCCACGTTGGTGCGCCAGTGCTCGGCCCGCCGATACGTCGCGGCGAGCGCCTCGCCGCCCACGACGAGCACGCGGATGTCGCGGTCGGCCCCGGGGACCAGCTCCTGAAGGTAGACGACGTGCGACTGCGGGGAGGGCAGCGCGGCGACGTGTTCGAGCACGGCCGCCGCCATCGCGGGGTCGGTGACCCGGGTGACCAGACGTCCCCAGGAGCCCACGAGCGGTTTGAGCACGGCCGGATAGCCGAGCTCCGCCAGCGCGGCCAGGGCCGCGTCGGGCGTGATCGCCAGTGCCGTCCTGGGCGTCGGCAGTCCGTGTCGCAGCAGGGCCGCCGAGGTCTGCCACTTGTCCCCGCCGACCTGGGTGGCGGCGGCGCTGTTGAGCACCGTCACGCCCGTCGACTCCAGCGCGCTCGCCGCGTACAGGGCCCGGAAGTGGCCGATCTCGCGGTTGAGCACCACACGGGGGCCGGTCCAGGCGGTGCCGCTCGCGACGAACAACGACCGAGGGTCCAGGTGTTCGAACGCGACCCCGCGGATTTCCAGCGCGGTCATGATGCTTTTCTCCTCGAACCGGACCCGGGACGCGAGTACGGCGAGGCGCGGTGTCGAATCCATCGTCCGCATCCCTTTCGTCGTCGTTCCTACTCGCCCCAGTCCTCCTCGACCTCCGGCGCGAGTTCGACCTTGGGAGGCTTCACGGAGGCGATCTCCAACTCGCTCCGGCAGTCCGCGCACTCGATGATCTCGCTGACCCTGGCGTCGTCGTCGAGGGCCACCGTCGTCGCGCATTCGGGACACTCGGGGTCCCGCACAACCTGCTGCATGAGCTCGCCTTCCGGTAGTCGTGGTAGTCGTGATGTCCGTCCGTTTTGCCAATTCAAACGGTAACGTCCTTTCCCCGAAAATTGCCAATGACGGAATCTGATCGGAGCGAAAGGAAGCGCTTATACCTCCATGCTCATAACCGCGTCGGGTTTCCGACATAAGAATCACTGCCGGGCGAAGTCCGTACAATCGCCCGCGATGCGAATAGCATTACCTGACATGAAATCTTCGCCAAACAAATCGTCGTCCGGTCGATCCGCACCCGGTGCCGCACCGCCCGAAAAGCGAGGTACGGCGCGGCCGCCGGGCGCGTCCGGGCGGCACGACGAGAAATTCGGACCCGCGCGCGAGCGAAAGGCTCGATCATGAATTCTCGACCGGGAGGTCGCGTCGCCATGGTGACGGGTGCGAGCGCCGGCGTCGGATTGTCCGTGGCCAAGGCGCTCGCCGCGACGGGAGCGCACGTCTCGCTGTGCGACCGGGACGCCCAACGGTTGGCCCGAGCCCACGTCGAGGTCAACGCGCTGGGGCCGGGCGACGTCCTGAGCATGCCGGTGGATCCGCACGACGCGTGCGAGGCCGCCGAGTGGGTGCACCGGACCGCCGACGCCTTCGGCGGCCTGGACATCGTGGTGAGCAATCCCGGCCCGGCCCCGCCCGGTCGCGTCGACGGTTTCGCGATCGCCGACTACCGCGCGGCCCTGGACGCCAACCTGCTCCCGCACGTGAGCGTCACGCTGGCCGCGCTGCCCATCGTCAAACGGGGCGGCTGGGGCCGGATGTTGATGATCGCGCCCGGGCGGCCGCACGGGCGGGGTGCCCGGGACGGGCTGTCCGCGGTGACCCGGATGGGTCTGATCGGATACATGTCCGAACTGGTGGACACGCTCGCGGACACCGGTGTCACGGTGAACATGCTGGTCCCCGGCGCCGGGCCCGAGTTCGCTCCGGGCACGTGGTTCGACCCGGACGCGATCCCCGAGAACGCTCGGGGCGCCGCCGAGTCGCGCCGCCGCGAAGGGACCGACGGCCCCGGTGGGTTCGGCGCCCTGGCCGTGTTCCTGACCGGCGATCGGGCGGCCTCGCTCACCGGCCGGATCTTCGACGCCGAGGCCGGCGACGAGATCGGCGACGCCGCCCCGACGAGCCGTTCCCGCGGCCGACGCTGAGCGGACCCCGGTGCTGGGACAGGGAACGTTTGCCGGGCATCGAGAACCGGTGAACGTTCCCGGTCACAGCACCGCACACACGCCCCGGCGGAACCCGCCCGCCCTCACCGATGCGCCGGCACCCGGTCGGGGCGTTCCCCCGGGGCGTCGGCGAACGGGTAGCCGCGCAGCGCGTGCCGGAACGCCTTCTCCGCGATGCCGGGCAGGTTCGAGGGCGCGGCGTCGGCGGGATAGGCCATCGTCACCGGCAGCGGGCCGGGCGCGGGCGGGAGGCCGGGTCGGACCGCCCTGGGCAGGTCCCACAGCTCGTCGCCGTTGGCCACCAGACAGGCGACCCCCATGCCGGCCTTGGCCGCGGCGCGCAGTCCGACCAACTCGGCGCCCTCGTAGGAGATTCGCCAGGGGACATCCGAGGCGTCCAGCGCGGCCACGATCCGCGCGCGCATCGTGCAGGGCTCGGTGAACAGGGTCAGCGGCAGCGCGGCCTTCTCGCCGTGCGCCGGTTGCCCGAACCAGGCCATCTCCAGGTGGCCGAGTCCGCGACTGGCGGCGGTCTCCTCGGGGGAGTCCGTCTGCAGCAGCAGGGCCAGGTCCAGTTGACCCGTGCTCACCTGGGCCTCCAACGCCTCGCTCAGCCCCGTTCGCACACTCACCCGGGCCTGCGGCAGCCGGCGCGTGACCAGCCGGAGGAACTCGGGGAGGGCTTCCGCGAGTTGGTTCACGATGCCGATCGACAGTCGCTCGTGCCCGGTCGCCGGTACGAAGCGATCGACGGCCTCGTCGTTCAGGGCCACGATCCGCCGGGCGTAGCCGAGGAGTTCCTCGCCCTGGGTACTTAATCGCAGATTCCGCCCGGTCGAGGTGAATATCGGTCCCTTGATGAGACCGTTGAGCTGACGTATCTGCTGGCTGACGGCCGGCTGCGTGACATGCAGGGCCTCGGCCGCCCGCCGGAAGCCACCGAGATCGACCACCGTCAACAACGCCCTCAGCCGGTTGACTTGCAGATCGTGGTGCATTATTCCACTCACATCCATGAAGGGTCTTGCCACACGCTTGAATTCGGGTGGCGATACGGGACGAGCCAGTGCCGTGCCGACCAAACAGTGCGGTGCCGAGCAAAACCGTGCGGTACAACAGCAAGATCACCGCCGCCGGCGCGTACCTCCCTGGATCGAGAAGTCACGATCGGCGTGCGGGCACCGACTCGCCCCAGCGTAGACCGCGTTCGTGCGCATTCCCACGGCACCGCTCACGACTTCGGCGTGAGATATTCACGGCTCGGCGCGACCCCGCGATCGATCGGCATGATCCGCGAAATCGTGGGCATACGGGCGATGCCATCACCGCGCGGCCGAACTCGCCCCGGTACTCGGCCCGTCGCCGGCCGCGGATCGATATCGCCCGCGCGTCGGCGATTTGCTCGTCCGGGCGAAATAACCCAGCCTTATCCACGCCATAAAAACCCGCATTCGTGAGTGTCCCTGCCGTGTGCCGGTCGCGTCTAACGTCGATTACCCGGGGTCTTTACCCGAGGCCGCCCGAACCGCGAGGAGTCGTCATGCAGGGAGCAGCCGCCAATGCCGCCGTCGGGCCGGGAGTCCAGGGCACCCTCGCCGACCCGGACCTGCGGACCCGCAGCCCCGGCGAGGAGTTCGCCTGGGCCATGGGCGGTGTGGGCCCGGCCGAGGACCGCGTCGTGCCGTTCCGGGCGCATCTGCCCGCCGCCTTCCCGCTGTTCGCCACCCGCCCGCGATACGCCGTCCGGCACCTGCTCAAGACCGCGTCGGTGCCCGACCGGCCGGTGCCCTACGTGCACGAGCCCCCGGCCGCCGCGCCGGCCATCGCGGGGATCTCCTACTGCAGCACCCCCGAAGGCGCCTTCGCCCCGCGTCTGGAGCGGGCCGAACTCACCGACCTGAAGGTGTCGTTCCCGCTGCCCGCCGGTCTGCTCGACGAACCCGCGCTGCTCGCGACTTTCGTCGACTACCGCGTCCTGGTCCGGCTGTCCGTCGTGGAGAACGAGTCCCTGCTGCACGGCAGCGCGGACAAGGCGATACCGGGCCTGCTCACCCTCCCCGAGAGCCGACACGGCCGGCTCGGCGCCGACCTGGCCGAGGGCCTGACCGCCGCCGCCGCGGAGGTGGAGGAGACCGGTGGCTCGTGCGACGGCATCGTCGTCCACCCCTACACCTACTGGGAGTTGGCCAAGACCGGCACGCTCGCGCTGCTGGCCGGTGCCGGCATCACGATCTCCCGCACCCGGATGATCCGGCGCGATCAGGTGCTGCTCGGCGATTTCCGCGCCGCGGCCACCCTGCTGGTACCGGGCGTGGCCTCGCTGGCTCTGCGCCGCGGCCGGGGACCCGACGGCGGCGACCTGATCGAGGCGACCACCCGGGTCGGCCTGGCCGTTCACCTGCCGCAGCACTTCCTGCTGCTGACCCGGGTCTGACCACCCTCCCGACCCCGGGCGACACACGCGACGACCCGACGGAAGGTATCCCCGCGATGGCCGAGCACAGCCCACGCGTTCTGTACATCACCGGCTGGTTGCGCAGCGGCAGCACCCTGCTGGGCAACATCCTCAACGAACTGCCCGAGGTGCGACACGTCGGAGAACTGCACTACCTGTGGCGCAACGGCGTGCTCGGCCTGGGCACCAACTCGACCTGCGGATGCGGCCTGGACCTGCGCGCGTGCGCACTGTGGTCGTCCGTCCTGGCGGACGCCGCCGGCAGCGGGATCGACGCCGTGGCACAACGCACCGCCATGCGGCAGCACGCGCTGCTGCGCACCCGCCACACCCGGGCCCGGCTGGCCGAGGCCCGCGGCGAGGTTTCGGTGCCGCCCGGCGTCCGGGAACTGCTCGACACGAGCGCCCGCGTGTACCGACGGCTCGCCGCCGACGGCGGCGCGTCCCGGCTGATCGTGGACGGTTCGAAGTACCCGGCCGAGGCCGCCGCCCTGCTCGGGCGCGCCGACCTGGACGTACGCGTCCTGCACATCGTGCGCGACCCCCGGGCGGCGGCGCTCTCGTTCCGGCGCGCCAAGCAGTACATCGACCCGATGAGCCCGGTGCGCAGCAGCGGCTACTGGAACGCCTTCAACCTGGCCTCCGAGCAGGTCGCCGCCGCGGCCGTGGGTCGCAGTCTCCGGGTGCGCTACGAGGACCTGGCCGAGCGCCCGATGGCGGTGGTCACCGACGTGCTGCGCTTCGCCGGCCTCGACGACGCCTCGCCCGTCGACGGGTCGGGGAAGGTACATCTGGGCGGAAACCACACCGTCACCGGCAACCCCGACCGGCTGCGCCAGGGAATGACGGCGATCCGCCCCGACGAGCGCTGGCACAGCGAACTGTCCACACGCGACACCGCCGTCGTCACCGGCATCACCGCGCCCCTGCTGCGTCGTTACGGCTATCCGCTGCTGCCGGGCCGTACCACCTGACCCGCACCACCTGACGACCCGCACCACCTGACCCGCACCAGATGACCTGCACCGCCGACCCGCGCCGCCCCGGATCGCGGCACCCGCGCCGGCGCGGCGCGGCGCGCAGCGCCCGACCTCCAAGGAAAGGGATTTCGGACCGTGGACCTCGGACTCGACGGCCGCGCCGCCCTCGTCGCGGCCTCCACCAGCGGGATCGGACTCGCCATCGCGCGCACACTCGCCGCAGAGGGCGCCGACGTCTCGATCTGCGGGCGGGACCGGGCCCGACTGGCCCGCGCGCACGCCGAGGTCGACGCGTGCGGCAAGGGCCGGGTGCTGGCCACCCCGGTCGATCTGCGGGACGAGGACGCCGCCGCGGCGTGGGTCGGGCGTACCGCCGAGGAGTTCGGCGCCCTGCACGTGGTGGTGACCAACTCCGGCGGCGTCCCGTTCGGCCCGGTGCAGGACTTCGCGGTCGCGCAGTACCGCGAGGCGATCAACGACAACCTGCTTCCGCACGTATCGCTCGCGCTCGCCGCCGCCCCGCACCTGGCCGCCGCCGGCTGGGGGCGGATCGTGCTGATCACGTCCGAGTCGGTGCGCCGACCACACCCGGGCAGCGGGCTCTCGTCGGTGGCCCGACTGGGTGTGTTGGGCTTCGCCCAGGGCCTGGTCCACGCGTTCGGCGCCTCGGGGGTGACCGTGAACGTGCTGGCCCCCGGCTTCCACCGGACCCCCATCCTCGATCGGCAGTACGGCAGGCGGGTCGAGGAGCGGCTCGCCGAGGTGGCCCGGGGCATCCCGCTCGGCCGGATCGGCCGTGCCGAGGATCTCGGCGCCCTGGTGTGCTTCCTCGCCAGTGACCAGGCCGCGTTCGTCACCGGCTCGGTACTGGTGGCCGACGGCGGCAACTCCGGCGGGATCGGCTGATGGCGACACCCGAGAACCCCTCGGACCAGGAGGGCTCGGCGGGCTCGGCGGGCAAGCCGGGCCCGGCGCCCGTGGCGATCGCCGGGACCGGGCCGGGGCGACCCTGGGCGCGCACCTTCGCGGGCGTGCTGGCCGCGCTGTTCGCCACGTTCGTGGCGGTCGGCCTGGCGATCACGGTCATCCCCCGACTGGTCACCGAGGAACTGCACGGATCGGCCTTCGACGTCGGCGTCGCGTTCACCGTCTCGGGTGTGGTGGCGCTGCTCGTGCGCCCGTACGCCGGCCGGCTGGCCCAACAGCGGGGCTGCCGCCCGGTGATGCTGCTGGGCGCCGCGCTGATCGTGCTGGTCGGTGCCCTGTACGCGCTGCCGCTGGGAATGCTCGGCCTGTTCGCGGCCCGGTTCGTCCTGGGGGTGGGGGAGGCCCTGCTGTTCACCGCCGGATCGGTGTGGACGGTGTCGCTGACCCCCGTCGACCGACGCGGGCAGATCGTCGGGTTCTACGGGCTCGCGATGTGGTCGGGCCTGGCGGTGGGTCCGGCCCTGGGCGAGGCGCTCTACCGCTTCGGCTCCTACCCCGCGGTGTGGACGACCGCCGCCGCACTGCCGGTGGTCGCCGTTCTGGTGCTGAGCCGACTGCCCGACAGTGCGCGCCTGGGCACCGCGGTGTCCACCAGGCTGCTGCCGCGCGCCGCGATCCTGCCCGGGCTCTCACTGGGCTTCGGCGCCTTCGGGTACGCGGCGGTCGCGAGCTTCGGGGCGTTGGCGCTGACCTCGCGCGGCATCGCGAACGGCGCGCTGCTGCTGAGCCTGTTCAGCGCGTCGTACGTCACCGTGCGACTGGTCGCCGGCCGGGTGCCCGACCGGGTCGGCGCGCTGCCGGTGATCATCGTGTCCGCGAGCGTCGAGGCGGTCGGCCTGCTGTTCATCGCCTTCTCCACGACCCTGTGGCCCGCCGCGGTCGGCGCGCTGATCGCCGGCGGCGGCTTCAGTCTGCTGTACCCGGCGCTGGCGCTCATCGCCATCGACACTCCGCCGGAATCCGAACGCGGCGCCGTCCTGGGCGCCATCTCCTCGTTCTTCGACATCGCGGTCGGCATCGCGGGGCTGCTCGGCGGACTGCTGGCCGAGGTCAGCTACACCGCGACGTTCCTGCTGGCCGCGATCGCCGTCCTGGGCTCGCTGTTCACCGGCACCGCCGCGGCCCGACGCCGCGACCGGGCACTGTCGGCACCCGGTTCCTGATCGCCCCGAGCGCGCGGCAGCACGCGTGCGAAGACACCGAAAGGAGTACACGCATGCCCGCCCCGAGTGAGGTCCCGGGCGCTCGCGACGCCGCCCTGTATGTGGTCAAACTGGGCAGCGCGACGCTGGCGCACGACCGGGTCTTCGACGAACTGCTCGCCCTGCACCGACGCGGCGCACGGCTGTTGGTCGTGGCCGGCGGCGCGGCCGGGATCGCCGAGTACTGCGCCCGGATCGGCCGCGAGGTCCGCACGCTGACCTCGCGCACCGGCGACGCGATCCGCTACTGCCCGCCGGAGGAACTGCCCCACGTGGTGGCGGCGTACACACAGGTGACGCTGCCCCGGGTCGAGGAGGCGCTGACCCGACGGGGCCTGTCGGTGCTCGCCGTGCCGGCCCACAGCGGCGCCCTGGTGCACGCGAGCGTCGCCGGACCGCTGCGGGTGGTCGAGAACGGCCGCACCCGGCTGGTGCGCGACCAGCGCGCCGGCACCGCGGCCGGCGTGGACATCCCCCGCCTGACCGGCCTGCTGGCCACGTTCGACGTGGTGTGCCTGTCGCCGCCGGTCGCCGACGTCGACGGCGGCACCCCCCTGAACATCGACGCCGACGTGCTGGCCGCCGAGCTCGCCCGCGCCCTGGACGCGGCCCACCTGCGCCTGGTCACCGGCACGGCCGGCCTGCTCGCCGACCCCGACCGCCCCGACAGCACGCTGCGCGACGTCGGCCGGGGGCAGGGACAGCACTGGGCCCGAGGCCGGATGCGGCACAAGGTCCGCGCCGCGGAGATCGCTCTGGACGGCAGCTGCGACGTCGCCATCACCGGCCCGCACACGCTCGCCGGCGCACACGCCACCAGGTTCTGGCGGGCCCCGGCCCCCACGCCGGATCTCGAACTGCTCGCCCGCGCCGTCGAGATGGCCTCCGTATCGGGCGACGAGCGGGAACTCGCGGAGTATCTCGCCCAGTGGTGCGCCGAACACAAGATCGACGCGGAGATCGACGCGGTCGGCAACCTCGTGGCCACCCGCGGCTCCGGACCGCGCCGGCTGCTGCTGCTCGGCCACCTGGACACCGTGCCGCACCGCTGGCCGGCCCGCTGGGACGGCGACGCGCTCACCGGCCGCGGCTGCGTCGACGCCAAGGCGAGCCTGGTGACCTACCTGCGCACCCTCGCGGACCTCGACGTGCCGGACGACGCGCAGGTGCGCGTGGTCGGCGTGGTCCAGGAGGAGACCACCGGAGCCGGGGCGTTCCACGCCCGCGACCACTACCCGGCCGACGCCGTCGTCATCGGCGAACCCAGCGGGGCGGGCGCCCTGACCATCGGCTACTACGGCCTGGTGAAGATCCGGCTGAGCGGGTCCGAGCGCACCGAACACACCGCCGGCAAGGGAGTTCGCACCGCCGGCGACCGCATGGTCGACGCCCTGTGCGCGGTCCGCGACGAGGTCGAACGACGGCACCCGGACGCGATGACCGCGGTCCTGGGCATCCACGCGCGCAACCAGGGCGACACCCAGGTCGGCGACGCGGTCGTGGACGTGCGGGTCCCCCCGGCTCTGGACGTGGACGAACTGCTGGGCGCCTTGCGAGAGTTGACCATGGATCCGATTCGGCTCGAGGTCGTCCGGGCCACCCCGGGGGTGACCACGCCGCGCTCCGATCCACTGGTGAAGGTCTTCCAACGCGCGTTCCGCGCGGCCGACGTGACGCCCCGCTTCCTGCTCAAGAAGGGCAGCAGCGACATGAACACCCTGGCCACCACCTGGCACGGGGTGCCGATGGTCGCCTACGGCCCCGGCGACGCCAAGCTCGACCACACCCCGCACGAGCGCCTGGACGCGGCCGAGTTCCGCCGAGCACAGGGGATCCTGACCGCCGCCGTCCGAGCCTGGTGCGCGTCGTGAACCCGACCCGCGCGCCGCTCATCGAGAAGGGATCGGCATGACCACCGTGAGGACAGACCCCGGCCACACCGCCGACGCGTTCGGGCTCTCGCACCTGGACGCGATGGAATCCGAGGCCGTGCACATATTCCGGGAAGTGGCGGGCGAGTTCGAGCGGCCGGTGATCCTGTTCTCCGGCGGCAAGGACTCCATCGTGATGCTGCACCTGGCCCTGAAGGCATTCGCCCCCGGGATCCCCCCGTTCACCCTGCTGCACGTGGACACCGGGCACAACTTCCCCGAGGTATTGGACTACCGCGACGACACCGCCGCCCGGCACGGGCTGCGTCTGCACGTGGCCTCCGTCCAGGAGTTCATCGACACCGGCGCGGTGCGCGAGCGCCCGGACGGCACCCGCAACCCGCTCCAGACCGTGCCCCTGCTCGACGCGATCGACAAGCACGACTTCGACGCCGTCTTCGGCGGCGGCCGGCGCGACGAGGAGCGGGCCCGGGCCAAGGAGCGGGTGTTCTCGCTGCGCGACGAGTTCGGCGGCTGGGACCCGCGCCGGCAACGACCGGAGCTGTGGCAGCTGTACAACGGCCGGCACGCGCCCGGCGAGCACGTGCGGGTCTTCCCGCTCTCGAACTGGACCGAACTCGACGTCTGGCAGTACATCGCCCGGGAGGGGATCGAACTGCCCTCCCTCTACTACGCCCACGAGCGCGAGGTCTTCCACCGCGCCGGGATGTGGCTGACCGAGGGCGACTGGGGCGGCCCGGACGAGGACGAATCGACCCAGCGCCGACTGGTGCGCTACCGCACCGTCGGCGACATGTCCTGCACCGGTGCGGTCGACTCCGACGCCGACACCGTGGAGAAGGTGATCGACGAGATCGCCGCGTCCCGCCTGACCGAACGAGGGGCCACCCGCGCCGACGACAGGATGTCCGAGGCCGCGATGGAGGACCGCAAGAAGGAGGGCTACTTCTGATGATCGTCGACACACTGCGGTTCGCGACCGCCGGGTCCGTGGACGACGGCAAGTCCACGCTGGTGGGCCGCCTGTTGCACGACTCCAAGTCGATCCTGAGCGACCAGATGCGGGCCGTCGAGGACGCCTCGCGCAGCCGGGGCCGGACCACGCCGGACCTGGCCCTGCTCACCGACGGCCTGCGGGCCGAACGCGAGCAGGGCATCACCATCGACGTGGCCTACCGCTACTTCGCCACCCGGCGCCGCCGGTTCATCCTCGCGGACACGCCCGGGCACGTGCAGTACACCCGCAACATGGTCACCGGGGCCTCCACCGCCGAATTGGCGGTGGTCCTGATCGACGCGCGCAACGGCGTCGTCGAACAGACCCGCCGGCACGCCGCCGTCGCCGCGCTGCTGCGCGTACGGCACGTGGTGCTCGCGGTCAACAAGATGGACCTGGTCGACTTCGCCGAACCCGTCTTCGCCCGGATCGCCGACGAGTTCACGTCCTGCTGCGCCGCACTGGGCGTGCACGAGGTCACCGCCATCCCGATCTCCGCGCTGACCGGGGACAACGTGGTCACGCCCTCGGCGACCATGAGCTGGTACGCCGGGCCGACCGTCCTGGAGCACCTGGAGACGGTGTCGGTCACGCGCGACCCGCGTCGGGACCCGGCCCGCTTCCCGGTCCAGTACGTCATCCGCCCGCAGACCGCCGAACTCCCCGACTACCGTGGCTATGCCGGCCAGATCGCCTCCGGCGTGCTGCGGGTGGGGGACGCGGTCAGCGCCCTGCCGTCCGGCCGGACCAGCACGATCGCGGGGATCGACGGGCTCGGCGCGTCGGTGGACACCGCGTGGGCACCGCAATCGGTGATCGTCCGACTGACCGACGACCTCGACGTCTCCCGCGGCGACATCCTCGCCCCCACCGCCTGCGCTCCCGGCAGCACCAGGGACGTCCACGCCACGCTGTGTCACCTGCACGACCGGCCGCTGCGGGTGGGCCAACGGGTCCTGCTGCGGCACACCACCCGCACGGTCGCGGCGATCGTCGAGGACATCCCGTCCCGGCTGGACCTGGACGACCTCTCCCACCACCCCGCGCCGGCCGAGTTGGTCGGCAACGACATCGGCACCGCCGTGCTCCGCACCTCCGAGCCGCTGGCCCTGGACGCCTACGCCGACTCCCGCCGCACCGGCTCGTTCCTGCTGATCGATCCGGTCGACGGGGCCACCCTGGCGGCCGGCATGGCCGACCGCACCGACTGACCGCGGTGCCCGGTCGACGCAGGGGATCGGCTCCGTGCCCACCGGGATGGGTACGGAGCCGATCCCCTGCGTCGTGTGCGTCGTCGCGGGCTCGCGCCCGACGCCGCGTCAGCGGGCCGCGGGGGGCCGGGGCTCGGCGGCCGAGCCGGCCTGCTCGACGGGCGCGGCCCGCCAATGCGCCTCGTCCCCGTCCCCGGACAGGACGTCGTCGCCCGCGACCTCGGCCTCGAAGTCCATCTCGGGCCGGGCCGGCAACGCGAACATCAACACGAAGATCGCGCCGAGCACGATCGCGGCCCACAGCACCGCGTTCTCGAAGGCGTCCACGAACTCCGGCCCCACCCTCGGCGGCGCCGCGCCGTCGTCGATCAGCGCGAAGAAGACCACCGAAGTCAGCCCGAGCCCCAGCGCGTTGCCGGTCTGCAGGGTGGTGTTGATCAGCCCGGACGCGGAACCGGAGTGCTCACGCGGCACCTCGGACAACACCGCGTTGGTCAGCGGTGCCACGATCAGGCCCATGCCGATGCCGATCACCACGAGCGGCAGCGCCATCTGCCAGGCCGCGATGCCCGTGCCGTAGCGGTCCGCCTCCCACATGTACAGAAGCATCCCCAGGGCCATGATCAGCGCGCCGGCCTGCAACACCTTGCGCCCGAACCGCGGCACCAGCTGCTGGACCGAGACCCCGGCCGCCGCGGCCACCGCGATCGAGAACGGCAGGCTGGTCAGCCCGGCCCGCATCACGCTCCAGCCGAGCCCGATCTGCATGTACAGGGTCCAGACCAGGAAGAACATCCCGCACACGACCCCGAAGCCGAACTCCACCGCGATCCCCGCGCTGAAGCTCTTCACCCTGAACAGGGACAGCTCCACCAGCGGCGACCCGTCGCGGCGGACCTTCAGCCGCTCGTAGAGCACGAAGCCGGCGAGCACGAGGGCGGAGCCGACCATCGAGGCGTACCCCCACAGCGGCCAACCCAGTTCGCGCCCCCGCGTGAGCGGATACAGCAGCATCAGCAGGGCCAGCGTGACCAGCCCGACGCCGACCAGGTCCAGGTGCAGGGTGCGCGCGGCCCTGGACTCGGTGATGAACCTGCGGCCGAGCACGATCCCGGCGATGCCCACCGGCAGGTTGATCAGGAAGATCGTCCGCCATTCGAGGCCGAACAGGTTCCACTCGGTGAGTAGGGCGCCCAGGAGCGGCCCGCAGACCCCGCCCATCCCGACGATGGCGCCGAACAGGCCGAAGACCTTGCCGCGTTCGTGCGCCGGGAAGGTCGCGTGCACGATGGACAACACCTGCGGGACCATGATCGCCGCCATCGCGCCCTGTAGGATTCGGGACGCGACGAGCATGTCCGCGTTCACGGCGAAGCCGCTGAGCGCGGAGGCCACGGTGAAGCCCGTGACGCCGATCAGGAAGATCCGCTTGCGGCCGTGGATGTCGCCGAGCCGGCCGCCGGTGATCAGACCCGCCGCGAACGCGAGCACGTAGCCCGCGGTGATCCACTGGATCTGGCTGGTGGAGGCGTCCACGTCGCGCTGGATCGAGGGCAGGGCGACGTTGACGATCGTGACGTCGAGAAGGTCCATGAACGCCGCGGTCATGACGATGGCGAGCGCGATCCAGCGCCGCCTGTCCGGCGGCGCCGCTTCCGGGTGAACGATCGGTGAAGTCATGCTTCAAGGCTAGAAATCGATCCGGGCACGCAGTGCGCCCGCGGGTAAGGGCTTGCGTTCATTTCGATCAGCGCGCTTTATGGCCGAATTCCCGACGGGACCGCCCCGCTCGCATTCCACCGCACCACACCGCATCAAACCACACCCACGACCCGTCACAACCAGCCGGAATCGCGCGCTATTCGGACCGCGTCCATGCGATTTCGCGCATTGAGCTTGGTGACGCTGATCGTCAGGTAATTGCGCACCGTTCCGGCGGAGAGGAACAGGCCACGCGCGATCTCCGTGACGTCGGCACCCTCGGCCGCCAAGCGCAGCACCTCGGTCTCGCGCGCGCTGAGCGGATTCTCCTCCGCCTGCAACGTGGCCACCGCCAACTGCGGATCGATGACCTGCTCACCGGCGGCCACCGCCCGGATCGCGGCGGCCAGTTGATCCGGATCCGCGTCCTTGAGCAGGAATCCCGACGCGTGCGCCGCCAACGCCCGGCGTAATTTCCCCGGTCGTCCCAGGCCGGTCAGTATCAGCGTTCGGCAGGTGGGCAACCGCTCGTGCAACAACGCGGCGACCCGGATCCCGTCCATTCCCGGCAGGTCGATGTCCAACACCGCGACCTCCGGCCGCACTTCGAGCGCGATCGGCAGAATCAGGTCCGCACAGTCCACCTCGGCGACGACCTCGATATCGGGTTCCAATTCCAACAGCGACACCAGCGCCCGGCGAAGCATGGGCATGTCCTCGGCGAGCAGAACCCTGACCATCGTTCCCCCCACGGCATCCCCTCGAGGATGGTCACCTTCATCGACTGAGCCCGGAGCCCACTCGGCGCGCTCCGCGTCCCCGCGCCGCCGCGACCGAACCGCCCTCACGCCCTCTCGCCTGCCCCCAACACCCCCCGATCACGCCCCCGCGCCCCCTCGACCGCCCGCGATCGCGAGGACCGGAACGGCCCGCTCCGTACCGCGTCGACGGACACCCGCGACCATCCGGCCGGTCGCCCGGCGGACCGGATTCGGTGTCGGCTCGGGGGTTTCGCGGCGGCCCGACCGAACTTGAAATTCGTTCAACGGAAAGTCACAAGATTCTTGCGTGCAGTTGCCTGATCGGGGCTTGTGGCGCGCCGCCGAAATGGCGTAACAAGGAACCCGCTGATGGTGTGGCACAGCTGATCGGCGAGGCCCACGGGCCGGTCCGCAACGCCGGAGACCGGTGGAAGAGGGCCGCGCCGCGGCACCGGAACAGCAAGCGCACAGCCGAATCTGGCGGGACGCCATCCCACGTCCCAGACCGTGACACACCGCTCAGGCCCCGGGGGGAGCCGCCGGCGGCGTTCCCGACGAGCCGTGTCGTGCCCATTTCCCCCCGAACATCGCGGTGCCGGCAGTGTCCAGGGGAAGGGGAACGCCTCCGTGGAACCCGAGCGGGTATCCGAACTTTCCGATCTATTGGCGCACGCACGCGCCTCCCGGATCGGCGCCGGGGGTCGCGCCGTGATCATCAGGACGCCGTCGGGGATGTGGTGCCGTGAACTCCTCGTCGAGTTCACCGACCGCCAACGCCGCGCGGGCGCCGCGCCCATCCTGGTCTCGTGCCAGCACCGCGACGCGCGCGAACCCTTCGCCGCACTACGCCAGTTGCTCGCCGGCCTCGGCGACGCGGCCGAACCGCCCGGGCACGACCTCTTCGACGAACTGCGCCGCGCGCTGCCGCACGCCGTACCCGACCACGACCGGAAGTTGTTCGACGAGTTGTACGAGGCACTGCTGCCGGCCGTGCGACGCTGCCCCCGGGTGATCGTCGTCGACCACGCGCAATGGATGGACGACGCCTCGCTGCGCTGGTTCGCCCACCTGGTCCGACGCATGTCTCGGCTGCCGCTGCTGGTCGTGCTCGGCGTGCGCACCGACGACGACCTGCCCGCGCGCGACGCGCTCGACGACATCGACGCGCAGGCCGCGTGCCACCGGATCACGCTGCGCCCGCTGTCCGTGCACAGCGCCCGCGAACTCGTCCAACGCGCCTACCCCGGACGCACCCTCGACGACCCGTTCGTCCGGCTGTGCCACCACGTCACCGCCGGCGTGCCCGAGTACCTGGCCCGGCTGATCGACACCCAGCTCCAGGCCGGCCTGCCGCCGGAGCTGGGCCCCACCCGCTCGGGAGCCCACCTCGACGGCCGGCCCCGGCTCACCCGGGCCGACCACATCCGCGCCATCGCGGCCCGGATCGAGGCCGGCGCGGTGACCACACGACTGGTCCGACAGCCCGAACGTGTACAGGCGTTGGCCCGAACCGCCGCGCTGTTCGGCGACGGCGCGGACCCGGACATCGTCGCCGACCTGCTCGGCACCGGACCCGATCGGCTGGACGGCCTGCTCGCCGAACTCGTCCGGGTCGGCGCGCTGCGCGGAACGGTCTCCGGCAGCCGGCTGATGTTCCGCACCCCCGAGTTGCGCGACGCGGTCTACGACACCATCCCGGAGGGCTCGCTGCGCGACCGGCACCTGCGGGCCGCCCGCCGGCTCGGCGACTACGGCGCGCCGCCGGCCCGGGTCGCCGAGCACCTCCTGCGGATCGACACGCTCGACGTCGACGACCACGCGTGGGCGGGCGGCGTGCTCTACGACGCCGGCCGGGCCGCGCTCGACGCGGGCTCGACGTCGCGCTGCGCCGAATACGCCCGACGGGCCCTGCGCGAGGACCCGGCCCCCGAACACCGCGGGCGGCTGCTCGTCCTGCTCGGCCGCGCCGAGGTGTTGACCGCGCCCGAGGCCGCCGCCCGGCACCTGGAGGAGGCGCTGCGACTGCTCACCGATCCGACCGAGCGCGCCGAGGCCGTGCTCGAACTGTGCTACGCGCACGCGCTGCGCCAGGGGGACTGCGTCGAGTCGGTCATGCGCCCGCCCCACGACGCCGCGTCGCGGCTGGGCGAACTGGCCGAGCAGGACTGCCCCGACCCCGACGTACGGTTACGGCTGCGCGCGGTCGCGCACCCGAGGGTGCCGGCCGGGTCCGCCGGGGCCCTGGTCGGCGCGTATTCGAGCCGGGAACTCCGGTACGGCGTCGGCCCCGGGGCCGACGTGGCGGGCGACACCGCGGGTGAGCGCGAGCTCCTCGCGGCGTTCGCCTCCGACAGCGCCTGCCGGGCCGAACCGAGCGTGCTGGCCCTGGACCTCGTCGAGCGCGCGCTTTCCGGCGAACCATCACGCGGCGGCGCGTCGGCCCTGCTCCTGCTGCGCAGCGTCGTCGTACTGGCCTGGGCCGGGCGGTTGGACGAGGCCCGTGTGTGGGCCGGGAGCCTGACCGCGACGATCCCGGCCGGCCCGGCGCACTCCAGGGTCGGGCTGCCCGCCGTGGTCGCGCACTGCCTGTGCGCGGACATCGCGCTGCGGGCCGGGAACCTGCCCGAGGCGCTGGCCGAGGCCCGGATCGCGAGCCGACTCGCGCGCGGACCCGAGATGCCCGCCCTCGCCCAGCTGGCCCGGGTGCAACTGGCTCGCATCCGCGCGGTCCTGGGGCAGTACGACGCCGCCGCCGGGATGCTGCGCGGGGCCCTGGGCACGCCCCGGGCGCGGGCCACCGCGCTGGGCGTCCGCGGGCGATGTCGGCACGCGGGCGGGGACGCGCGAGGGGCACTCGCGGACTATCTCGAATGCGGTCGGAGGCTGACCGAACTGGGCATCGTCAACCCGGCGTTGAGCGACTGGCGGGGCCGCGCGGGCGTCGCGCTGGCCGACCTCGATCGGCGGATCGAGGCGATGCCGCTCCTGGACGAGGGCCTGGAACTCGCCCGACGCTGGGGCGCCGCGGCCACGATCGGCGAGGCGTTGCGCAACCGCGCGCGGATCGAGGACGCACGCGCGGCCGTGCCGCTCCTGGAGGAGTCGGTCGCGGTCCTGGAACACTCCGGCGCCCGGCTGCAACTGACTTTGTCACTGGTCGAGTCGGGCCGCGCGTACGCGCTCGGCGGGCATCCTGCGGCGGCCCGGCAGGCACTGCGGCGCGGCATGGGCCTGGCCCAGGAATGCGGCTGGGACGTGCTGGTCGAGCGGGCCCACAAGGACCTCCTGGCCTGCGGCGGCCGACTGCGCCGCACGAGCCTGTCCGGTCCCGGCTCGCTGACCCCCTCGGAACGCCAGATCGCCGAACTCGCCGCCGCCGGCCACACCAACCGCGCCATCGCCGAGGCCCTGTGCGTCACGCGCGGCACGGTCGAGGTCCACCTGACCCACGTCTATCGCAAACTCGGCATCTCCGGCCGCTCCTTGCTCTCCACCCATCTGACGCCGAAATAGCCCACGCCGGCTCTCACCGGCCCTCACCCGCCGCCGGTTCCCGCGGGCTCAGCCCGACCGGTCACCGCGAAGCCCAGCAGCAGTGTGAACCCGTCCACCGCGACGAACCGCTCCCACGCCGCCATCGCCCGGGCGTACGCGCCCAACCCCAGGGCGCCCCGCTCGACCAGCGGGAGCAACCGCTCCGGCGACAGCTGCGGCGCGAGCGCGGCCACCCCGCCGACCTCGTCGCTCGTATAGGCGAACGGCCGCACCGCGACGTCGCACAGCCCGGCCGCCCGCAGGATCCGCGGCAACCGGCGGGCCACCAGCCGATCCCCGCCGTCCGCCGCCTGTGCCGAGCCGAGCGCGCGATACGCGTCGGCCGAGAAGACCGACAGGTCCGGGTCCGCGCAGCCCCAAAGCCCGGCGTCCACATCGATCACGGTCAGCCGCCCACCCGGCCGCAGCAACCCCGCGAGGGCGCGCGCGGCACCGACCGGATCGGCCAGGTGCTGAAACACGTAGCGTGCCAGCACCAGGTCGAACTCCCCGGCTGGCAAAGGCGGTTGGCCGAGATCACCGGACACGTAGCGAATTCCCGGCGCGGTCGGCCCCGCGCCCGCCCGGGCCACCGCCAACAACCGCTCGTCCGCGTCCAACCCCACCACGCGCGTCGCGGGATCGGCCAGCGCCGCCCGCAACCGCCGGGTGATCGCCCCCGTACCGCACCCGGCGTCCAGCACCGCCCCGCCCGACACCGGCGCCCACTCCGCGAGCACCCGCCACTCGTGCGCCCAGCTCAACTCGGCCTGCGCCTCCAACCGCCGCACCTCGGCCGGCACCCCGCCGAGTTCGGCCTGCGGCCGGTAGCTGCCCCCGGGGTGCCCCACCCCGCTCACCGCCCGCCCCCGTCCGCGAGCACGTGCGGCGTCATCAGCAACCCGTCCCTGGGCCGCAGCGTCACGAGCGCCTCCGGCACCACCGGGTGCCCGGCCGACCCGCGCAGTTCCAGGCGCTGCAAGACCGTGGCAAGCACCAGGACCGCCTCCGTCGTCGCGAACGACTGGCCGATGCACACCCGGGGCCCGCCGCCGAACGGCACGTACGCGTGGGCAGGCCGACCCTGCCGGGCGGTCGCGGTGAACCGCGAGGGCCGGAACTCCTCCGGCGCGTCCCACACCGCGGGGTGCCGGTGCAGCGTCCACGGGCTGATGCACACCAGCGTCCCCTTGGGCACCGACCGGCCGTCGAGCACGTCCTTCGCCGCGGCCCGGCGCGAGATCAGCCACACCGGCGGATACAGCCGGATCGCCTCCTCCAGGCACCGCCGGGTCAGCTCCAGACGCGGCAGATCCGCGGCCCGCGGCGCCCGCCCGCCCAGCACCGCGGCCAGCTCCGCCCGTACCCCTGCGGCGTGTTCGGGATGCCGGTCGAGCAGGTGCACCGTCCAGCTCAGCGCCTTCGCCGTGGTCTCGTGCCCGGCCATCACCATCGTCAGCACCTGATCGTGCAGCTCGCGATCGCTGAGCGCGTCCCCGTGCGCGTCGCGCGCCGAGAGCATCGCGTCCAGCAGATCCGCGGGCCGGTCGACCGGTGGCCCGGCGTACCGTCGGGCCGCCACCAGCATGCCCACGACCCGCTCCAGGAAGGTCTGCGCGCCGGTGTAGGAGCGACGCAGCCGGCGAAACGCCTCGTCCTGGACCGGTGCGGTCGGCTCGCCGTCGAAGTGCCCGATGAAGCGGTTGATGTCGTCGACGGCGCGACCGAAGCCGGGACCGGCCGCGGCCAGATCCGCCCCGAGCAGCGCGTCCGCGACGATCCGCAGCGTCAGCGCGGTGAAGTCGTGGTCGACGCGCACGGTCCGCCCCGCGGCGGCGGCGCGCTCCCACGCCGCGGTCAGATCCTGTGCGGCGTCGGTCATCAGAGTGTCGAACTCCTCGACCTGGCGAGCGCGGAACGCCGGTGCGCACAACCGTCGTTGCCGCTCCCACACGGGGCCGTCGCTGGTGAGCAGACCGGTCCCGAGCAGCGGCGTGAGCATGAAGTCGTCGGGCGTGCCCGCCTTCGTCCACGCGGTGTAGTTGTCCTTGAGGATGTGCCGGACCAGGTCGGGCCGATTGACGAACCACACCACCTCACCGCGCGTACGGTGGCTGCACAGGTCGCCGTAGTCGGCGGCGAGCGCGGTGAGGAAGGCCAGCGGGTCGTTGCGGATACCGGCCAGGTCGAGCTCGTCGGCCGGACCGGGCGGGCGGTTGTGCACGGGCGATCCGGGCACGGACGACCTCCTGAGAACTATTTCTTTTTTTGGGGGGGAGACCCGGTGCGGGTCCGCTAAGCCATCTGACGCTGCACCAGCTGGTGGAACAGCCCGTCCTCGTCCGCCAACAACTGCTCCGGCGGCCCCGACTGCACGACCCGACCCGCGTCCAGCACCACGATCCGGTCGGCCTGCATCACCGTGGACAGCCGGTGCGCGATGATCACGCGCGTGGCGTTGAGCCGCCGCGTGCTCTGGGTGACGATCTCCTGCGTGCGGTTGTCCAGCGCGCTGGTCGCCTCGTCGAAGAACAGGATGCGCGGTCGGCCGATCAGCGCCCGCGCGATCATCAGCCGCTGCCGCTGCCCGGCCGACAGGGTCACCGCGCCGTCGGAGAGCACGGTCTGCATGCCCATCGGCATCTGGCCCAGATCGTGCTCCAGACCCGCCATCTCGGCGGCCTCCCAGGCCTCGTCGAGCGTGTAGTTGCGCAACCCGCAGATGTTGTGCAGCACGCTGCCCGCGAACAACTGCCCGTTCTGCAGCACCACGCCGAACTGCCGCCGCACGGCCGCCACATCCAGCGACGAGAGGTCCTGGCCGTCGTACAGGACCGAACCGGTCGTCGGCTGCTCGAAGCCGATCAACAGCCGCAGCAGCGTCGACTTGCCGCAGCCGGTCGGCCCGACGATGGCCACGAACTCGCCGGGCCGGGCCCGCAGATCCACGTCGTCCAGGACCGGCGGCGAGTCCTCGTGATAGCGGAAGGACAGTCGGCTCACCTCGATCCCGCCGTACAGGTCCCCCGGCGGCTGCTTGGACTCCACCACCTCGGGCAACTCGGCGAGCACCGGCTGCACCCCCTCGTACAGCGGCACCGCCGCCGCCACCATCGTGATGCTCGCGGTCATCTGCAGCACCGAGCCGAGCATCAGCGTGAACGCGACGTTGAAGGACAGGAAGCCGGCCACGTCGAGTTGCCCGGAGGCGGGCCCGGAGACCATCGCGAACAGCAGCAGCGTGCAGGCGAGCAGGTAGCCCGAGTTGAACACCGTGACCGTGTTCTGCAGCCGACGGGTGCGCACCGACAGCGCGCGCCCGCGGGCGAAGCCCATCGCCCAGAACGCGAAGGCCCGGTCCTCGGCCGCCGCGACGCGCAGCTTGGGCAGCCCCGAGAGCAGTTGGAACATCTTGCCGGACAACTGGTGGTCCTCGATGACCAGTTCGCGTTGCCACCGCATCTGGCGCAGTCCGGTGACCGCGCACACCACGCCCCCCAGGACCGCGAGCAGCGTCGCGAACAGCGCCAGCGGCACGCTGTAGAAGAACAGCAGCCCCAGGTTGACCAGGAAGATCAGGCACGCGGGCACGAACAGCGCGGTGACCCCGCCCAGGATCTCCCGCAGCGCGCTGATGCCGAGCGCGGCGCTGCTCAGCGAGCCCGACGAGACCGACGCGAAGAACCCGGTCGGCAGCCGCAGGAGCCGATCCCACACCGCCGCCTGCGCGATCGCCTCGAACCGGCCCTCCACGCGCAGCAGGGAGAGGTTCTGGACCGCCGACAACGCCGCGGCCAGCAGCGCCGACGCGATCAGTACGACGCACATCTGGGTCACCAGGACCCGGTCGCCCTCCGGCACGAACACGCCGAGCACCCTGCCGGTCAGCACCGGCACCAGCAGCCCGACCAGGGCCGCCGCCAGGCCGCACGCGAACAGGACGAGCAGGTCGCGCGTGCTGCCGCGGATGCCGAACCGCAACAGCGCGCGCGGTCCGCCCGGCCGCTCGGGCAGGGGCGGGTAGAACATCGTCGCCCGGCTCTCCAGCGTGGCCGCGACCGCGCGGGTCACCGGCGTCCAGTCGCCGCCCGCGGCGTCGAGCGCGTGATAGCGGCGACGGCGCCACAGCAGCGCGACCGGGCGGCGGCCGGCCGGGTCCTCGTCCACCGCGCGGACGTGTCCCACCAGCGGGCCGGACTCGGTTCGCCACCAACGGTGGGTCAGTTGCACGTCCCGGACCCGGAAACCGGAGGAGACCGCGATCCGCTCCAGCGGGTCCAGCCGGGCGTCGGCCGCCTCCGACGTGGTGGCCCGGGTGACGGCGACCCCGGCGGCCTCCCCGACCACCCGGGCCACCGCGACGTAGTCGTCCTCGTCGGCCGCGTCCAGGCCGACCCGGTTCGTGGGCCGGTACGGGTCGAGCACCGCGCCGAGCGCTCGCGAGGAGCGGCGCAGCGCGTCCGCGTCGACCATCCGCCGCGCGTCCAGCTCCCGGCAGGCGTTGCCGCGCCGCCCGCGCAGCCGCTCGTCGACGCGTTGGACCAGGGTGCGTTGGTGCCGGGCGAGGTCGTTCGCGAACGCGGCCTCCGACAGCACGTCGAGGGTGCGCACGACGTGCACGAGCGCGCCCTCGGCGGAGTACAGCCAGTCGGCCGCGCCGATCGCGAGCCGGCCGCCGAAGCCGACCGTGGGCAGCGACTCGGGATCGGTCGCGTCGCCGGCGGCCGGCGGCGCGCCCGCCCCAGTGCCCACCCCGGCGCCCGCCCCAGAGCCAGCCCCGGCGCCCGCGACCGCGAGCCGCCCGCCCCCGTCCGCCTCGTCACCGTCGTCGTTCGGCCCACCGATGGCCACCGCGCCGGAGAGCACCCGCACCCACAGCGTGCCCTCGACCGAGCGGGCCGAGCCCCCGGCCGGCAACTCCGCGCCGTCCCCGGCCTCCAGGGCGGTGAACGTCCGCGGCGGCAGACCCATGCGGACCGCGTCCGCGAGCGCGCCCAGGCCGCGATCGAGGCCGCCCGCGAAGCAGGCCGCGAACACGTCGTCGGTCGCGGCGGCGGCGAGCACGGCGGCCAGCGGCGCGGTGCGCACGGTCCCGCCGGGCAGCGGCTTGCCCAGCATCGCGGTAGTGCCCGCCGGCGCCCCGCACAGCACCGTCCCGGCGCCCACCCGGCACAGGAACTGCCAGCGCCCGCCCTCCTCTTCGGTGGTGGCGAACACGTCCACCATGCCGCTCGTGACGAACCACACCCCGCGGCCGCCGTCGAGCGGGAACGCGCCGGCGAGCACCGGCCCCAGGTGGGTGCCGAGCACGTCCAGGTCCAACGGCGCGTCGCCCTGCGGCTCGGTGGGTTCGAAGCCCTGCGGGGGCTCGGTCATGCCTTCCTCCTCCATCGGGCGCAACGAGCCGCAACGAGCCGCATCGGTGCGGTGACCGGCACTAGAGCTCGCGGATCAACTCGGCGTACGGGCCGGGCACGGCGGCGAGCGCGTGGTGGTTGCCGCGCTGTGCGACCTTGCCCCGTTCGAGGACGACGATCTCGTCGCTGTCGCGCACGGTGGACAGCCGGTGCGCGATGATCACGCACGCGCAGCCGCGCCGGCGCAGGTTGTCGTCGATGGTCGCCTCGGTCTGCGCGTCCAGCGCGCTCGTGGCCTCGTCCAGGACCAGGACGCTGGGATTGCGGACCAGCGCACGGGCGATCTCCAGGCGCTGGCGCTGGCCGCCGGAGAAGTTCTTGCCGCCCTCGGCGACCGAGCTGTGGATGGTGCCCGGGCGCGCCGACACCACGTCGTAGACGGCGGCGTCGCGCAGCGCGGCCACCACCGCCTCGTCCGGGATCGAGTCGTCCCACAGCGTGACGTTGTCCCGCACGGTGCCCTCGAACAGGAAGATGTCCTGGTCCACGAACGCGACCGCGGTACCCATCACGTCGCGCGGGTAGTCCCGTCGCGGTCGGCCGTCGAACAGCAACTCGCCGTGCCACGGCTCGTACAGGCCGGCGATCAGCCGGCTCACCGTCGACTTGCCGCTGCCCGAGCCGCCGACCAGGGCGACCCGCTCGCCGGGCCCCACCCGCAGCGAGAAATCGTCGAGCAGCGGTTTGCCCAGCGGGCTGTAGCCGAAGGTGATGTGGGCCAGCTCGACCCGCCCCGCGAGCACCGTCGGGGTGTCGTTGCCGTCGGCGAACCGGGCCTGTCGGGCCTGCTCGTCCTCCAGGAACTCGGGCGCGGGCGGGAACTTCTCGATGTCCTTGAGCCGGTTGAGGTCGGCGGTGACGTCCTGTAGCCGCGGCCCGAGGTTGGTCAGTTGGGCCACGGGTCGGCTGAACGAGTTGACCAGCGTCTGGAAGGCCACGAGCAGGCCGATCGACATGTGCCCGTCGATCGCCCGCAGCCCGCCGATCCACAGCAGCAGGCCGCTGTCCACGGCCGCCAGCAGCGGCGGGACCACGGCCAGCATCGCGGTGGGCCCGCCCAGGGCCTGCTGCCCGGACACGACCCTGGCCTGGAACCCGGCCCAGCGCTTGAAGTAGTCGCCCTCGGCGCCCGAGGCCTTGAGCGTCTCGATCAACTGGAGCCCGTTGAACGAGGCCGACACCAGTCCCGACCGGTCCGCGCGCAGCCGCGCCACGGTGTCGGTGCGCAGCCGCGAGACCAGGCGCAGCACCACGATGTTGAGCGCCGCCACGCCGACCCCGACCAGGGTGAGCTGGGCGTCGTAGCTCCACAGCAGGCCCGCGTAGAACACCACGAGCAGCATGCTGACCACCGTGGTGGCCACGTCGCGGGACAGGATCTGGGCGATGGTGTTGTTCGAGGACACCCGTTTGCTGATCTCGGCGGGATTGCGCTGGGTGAAGAACACCACGGGCAGCCGCAACAGATGGCGCACCACGCGCACCGAACTTCGGATCGAGGACGCGGACTCGACCCGAAGCAGATGGCTCTGTTGCAGCATGGTCAGGCCGACCGTGACCGTCGCCGCCAACCCCATCGACGCGAGCAGCGCGGGCAGGAACGAGTGGTCGCCGCCGGTGAGGACGCGGTCGATGAACACCCGCGTGAAGGCCGGCGCGGCGAGCCCGGGCAGGATCAGCAGCAGGCTGGCCAACAGCGCGAGCAGCAGCGCGCCGCCGCTGCTGCGATAGCGCGCGCGCAGGTCGGCGAGCAGGCGTGGCGGGTGCCCGCCGGGTCGGAAGTCCGGGCCCGGCGCGAAGGTGAGCACGATGCCGGTGAACGCGAGGTCGAAATCCTCGGTGGTGATCAGCCGACGGCCCTGCGCGGGGTCGTTGATCCGCACCATCGGGGGGCCGAGCCGGCGCGCCATGCCCTCGTAGACCACGAAGTGGTTGAACTTCCAGAACAGGATGGCCGGCGGGTGGGTCTCGGTGAGCGCGCCGGTCTCCATCTGCATGCCGCGCGCGGTCAACCCGTAGGCGCGGGCGGCCCGCAGCAGGTTCGCGGCCTTGGCGCCGTCCCGGGAGACCCCGCACGCGTGCCGCAGCTCCTCCAGCGGCACGAACCGCCCGTAATGCGCGAGCACCATGGCCAGCGCGGCGGCGCCGCACTCGACGCCCTCCAGCTGAATGACGGTGGGCGTGCGGACCGACATCCGACGTTCGCCGGAATCCCGACGGCGCCGACCGCGACCGGGCGCATCCGGCGGGCCGGCCGGATCGCCGGCGGCGGGAGCCCCGGCCGGCGGGGGCGAGGTGGTGGTCATCCAGGAAGCAGCCAATCGATCGGGCGTTCACCCGGCAGGCGGGCGAAGCCGGTGACGGGGGTCTGCGAGTCGATCCGGAACGGCGGGCCCGACTTGTTGGTCCACCGATAGCCGCTGAGCGTGCGCGGATCGGTGTCGAGATCGACGGTGACCCGGACCGCGCCGCCGGCCGAGAGCAGCCGGGCCGCGGCCTGCTGGTCGCCGCCGAGGAAGTCGGTCACCTGCTGGGCGGTGTAGGGGAACTGGTCGATCGCGGTGATCGTCCCGCGCAGCAGCCCGAACGCCTGGGACGGCGCCGACTGCACCGACACGTCCACCTTGCCGCCCGGGCGCAGCATGCCCGCGCTGCGCGGCGACACGAACAGCGTCGCCAGCAGCCGGTCGTCGTTGGCGTCGGTGCGTTCGACGGTCATGAACGTGGTGCCGACCGAGATGTACTGACCGCTGGACACGAGCAGGCCGATCACCCGCCCGGCGAACGGCGCGCGGACGATCTGGGTCGCGCCCTGCGCGTCGACCACCGAGAGCACCGGAGTGCCCTTGGGCACCAGCGACGCGGAGTCGACGAACAGGTTGGACACCAGGCCGGTCTGCGGGCTCTGCACGCGTGAGACACCCAGCGGATGGGTCAGGATGCCGGGCACCCGGACCTTGCGGGGGAGGGTGCCGGTCGTCGACCACGCGGCGGTGCAGCCCACCAGGAGCGCGAGCGCGACGAGCAGCGCCCACGCGCGGGGCCGCACCAGGCGGATCGGCGCGTCCAGTTCCTCTGGCGCCTTGAGCGCCTCCAGGGCCTCACGTCGGAAGTTCATCGCGGCCTCCGTCCGAGCCGGTGGGCGCCGGGCCGTCGGCCGCCGGAGCGGCCGGTCCCGGGCCGATCGTGCCGAGCAGGAACTCGCCGACGCTGCCCTCGTGTTCCCACCGGTTGCCGGTGGCCAGGGCGAACATGTCGGAGTCACCGCCGCCGAGTCCGCACGCGGCCAGGCCCATCGCGGTCGCGACGAGGTACATGGTCTGGTAGAGCACGCCCACGTGTTTGAGTACGAGCGCGTAGCCCATCGTCTGGTACTTCCACATCACCCGGCCGAAGCGCGCGCTCACCAGGAGCACGACCTGCGGCGGACCGGTCATCAGCGACGTCGCCCGGGCCACCTCGGACAGCCGGGCGACCGCCGGTCCGGGGGCCGCGACGTGCTCCAGGCGATGTTCCTGCGGGTCGTAGTGGTACAGCCCGGGCGCGACCCCGTCGACGTTGTTGACCAGCGGATACAGCTCCAGCTCGTGGCAGCGCCCACCCGAGGGGTAGGGGCGGTCGCCGATCTCCTGCCGCTCCTCGTGGTAGATCGCCCGGTTGCGGGCCGAGCGGTGGAGGAACTCGCCCAGTTGGGCCAGGGTCAGCGGCGCCGCGTCGTCGTGCGCGCGCACCGAGCGGCGGCCCTCCAACGCCTCGGTGAGCGTGGGGTCGGCGCGGCGCACCGCGTCCGGGTCGGGGCGGGGCAGGTCGATGCTCGGCCCCGGGAACGGCGCGCGGACCGCGGGCAGCGGCTCGACCAGCTTCGCCCGCCAGTACGTGCCGCCGTAGGGCAGGTCGTGACGGCCGGCCCGGGTCCGGCCGTGGAACCACAGCTCGTGCGGCGACCACTGCGCCCGGTCGGGATCGGCGTCCTCGTCCTCGGGGTCGACGAGCAGGCCGTGCCGGGCCAGGAGTTCGAGCGCGCGGGTGGTACCGGGCGGCGATCCGGCGGCCGGCCGGTGCGGCAGCGCGGCGAGCAGGCCGGCCAGCGCCGGGTCGAGCAGCTCGGCCGCGACCGGAGCCAGCGGCGACTCCAGCACGGTGTGGTCGCCGTCGCGGCGCAGCACCGCGAAGCGGGACAGCCGCAGTCGGGCCGGGTCGAGCGTCGTCGCGGCACGCGCACGCGTGAGCGGTGCCGGGGGAGCGAGCGGGCGCAGCGTGAGTAGCGGGCGGCCGGCCACCTCCACCGTGGTGCTCAGCCAGCCGCCCGCGCGCAGCCGTTGGAGCAGCCCCGGCACCTTGAGCAGCGCCGCTTCGCCGTCTCGTTCGAGCACGGCCCGATGCAGGTCGTCCTCGACGCACAGGCGCGTCGCGAGGAGCCGAACGGCCGCCGCCACGCCGGGTGTCAGCACGCCGAGCGCCAGCGCGCGCGGGCCGAGGAACAGCAGCGTCGCGCCGTCGGCGGCGGTGTGCGCCCGCGCGCCCGGGTGCAGGGCGAAGCGTTCCACCGGCACGGCTTCGACGGGGGCGGCCGCCGCGGTCGTCGGCGAAGTACCGAGGCTGGTCATGGAACCTCCGGAACAGGTCGGGCCGGATCGGGTCGGGCCGGTCGGTCGAGCCGGTCGGTCGAGCGGCCCGGCCGACGCACGGGGGAGCGCCGGCCGGGACCGCTCGGCGCACTCAGAAGAAGACGCTGTACGGGTTGAGGTCGGCCTCGGCGGTGGGCTCCGCGAGCCAACCCAGCCGCACGGGTGTGTCGTACAGCCGCCCCGGGCCCAGCCGGCGCCAGAAGTGCCGCAGTCCCGGCACCATCACCTTGGCCACGTGCAGTTCCAGGTCGGGCAGGCTCTGGTCGAGGACGATCACCTCGAGGTCGACCGCGCGCAGGCGGTTCACGGTGTCGCGGATGTCCTGTGCGATGTCGCCGCTGTGCAACGTGCCGTAGCCGGACAGCGTGGTGGCCGGCAGGTGCGCGGCGGGCAGCGCCCACGGCTCCCGCGCGGCGGTCGCGGTGTGCAGCCACGCGAGCGTGTGCGGGTCGTCCTCCCAATACCGCGTGGTGCCGTCCGGGTTGCGGTTGACCACCGCCGGCAGGAACTGGTTCACCTCGGTGAGCGCGCGCAGCACCGCGATCCGCACGTCCAGGTGCGCGCCGAACCCGAGCAGGATGTCCTCGACCGGGTGGTCGGTCCGGCGCGACACCGCGGCGAACGTGGGCACGCCCAGGTCGGTGGTCAGGTCGACCACCTCCAGGCTGCGCTGCATCGCGCCGTAGAACTCGCGCAGGGTGTCCACGTACGGCTCGTGCAGCGAGTCCAGGTCGAACCCGGGACGCGGCGCCCGGTTGTACCACCACAGGCCGACCGCGTCGCGTTCGCAACTCTCGAACAGGCCCTGCATGATCGCCTCTTCGAGGGTGTTGCCCGACGCGTTGCCGTTGCCGTCGCTGAAGCAGTAGAAGTGCTCGGACAGATCGGGGTGGCCGAACCACGAGTAGCCGGCCGGCACCAGACGGGCCCGGTCCTCGGTCAGCGACCACGCCCGGGTCCAGTTCAACCGACGGCTCTGGTCGAAGCGCTCGGGCACGATGTGCAGCCGCCCGGCCGACTCGCGGTTCCACCGCTCGCGCGTCTCGTACTGGGTGTCGGAGTACAGCAGCAAGTCGTAGGGGTGCACCGCCAGTTCCGGGCCCAAGGCGTCGAACGAGCCCGGTTCGGTGGACCGGTCGCCGCGCCACACGCCCGAGTACCGCTCGATCGCCTCGCACACGCCGCTGACTCGCGCCTGCACGTCGCTGCGCCCTTTGCCGCCGCTTTGCCCGCGCAGGTTGCGCCGCAGCATGGCGATGTTGTGGCCGGGCACCGCGAAGTTGTGGCTCGCCGAGTAGCTGAAGGTGACGCCGTTGTCGACGTCGTTGAGCAGTCGCAGCGAGCTGACCGCGCCGAGCAGCCGACCGATGTGCTTCTCCAGGCGCTTGAACGTGTCGTCGGGGCGCATCGTGCGGTGGCCGCCCTCGTCGTCGAACAGCACCGGCTGCGTGGTGAGTTCGATCCGCGGGTCGCGGTCGAGCAGCAGCGCGGGGTCGCCGCACGCGGGGCACTGCGGCTGCCGGATCAACCGGTGTCGCTCGATCCGCTGGGTCGGCACGTGCAGGGACACCAGCTCGCCCTCGTAGCCGGATCGGCCGGCGGCGGTCAGGAGCTCCGCCGCGGCTGCCGCGACCAGGTGCGCGGACAGGCCCACCGACCACGCGGTGGCGGCGAGCGAGGTGCGGATCGGCTCGTCGGCGAGGGTGCCGTCGTCGCGCCGCCGCAGGAAGGTCTCGACCTGCTGGTTGCCGGCCAGGCGGTGGGCCAGACAGTGCCAACAACCGGTCTGCTCGGGCACCAGGTAGGGGCCGGTCCACACCTCGGCCCCGGTCGGCTTGGCGAGCAGCCACGGCAGCCGGCGCTCCCGCAACCGGGCGTCCATCGCGGCGAGTCGGGGGTCGAGGTAGTCGTCGGTGAGCACCACGGTCAGCTCGGGCGGGTGCCGCTCGTCCGTCGACCCCGCGCCGACCTCGTCCGCGGTCACCGGCGTCACCGACGCGCCGGTCTCGCGCAGCGCGGCGACCACGGCGGCGGCGTCCACCGCGCCGAGCGCGGCCACCTCGATCCGGGCGGCGCCGAGCCGGCGGGTGGCCTCGACGGTGTCCAGACCCAACCCCTCCCAGGCCGCCGCCGTCGCCCGGTCGTCGCCCGCCGCGCCGTCCACGAGATGCCCGAAGCGCTGGAACTTCGAGATCGCGAAGACCACCTCGCCCATGGTGAACCGCTCGGCGAGCTTCTCGGTGATCTCGGCGATGGTGTGCGTGCCGTCGAGATGTGGCAGCACCGCCGAGACGGCCTTGCCCTGGACGAGGTAGTGACCCTCCTCGCAGACCAGGAAGACCCGGTCGGATCCGAAGGCGCGGGCGACGAGATGTGCTTTGAGGCGAGGCAGGTCCACGAATTCTCTCCCGGCGTAGTCGAAATTCCACGAGCGGCGATCGAAGGCTGCTGCCGGCTAATTCCTAGTCGCCGCCCGGGTGTACGGACAAGGTCGTTGCACCGATTCCTCGCTGTTTCTCCGGTGTGTTTATGCACGGCTGCGGGGTGTTCCGGTGAGTCCTATCGGTAGGTCCTGCTTAACGTTGGGGGGTGCCCCGGCTAAACCGCCGGTCGGCCGCGTTGCCGTGCGGGCAGGGAGTGGCACGGTTCGGGGGAGGGGCGCGGAAAGCACGGGAGTCGGCAATTATGAATTCGGGCATTGACGGGCCGTCGGCGCCCTCCGCATGCTTCCGGTATTGCAGCCGAACCCGATCCGAACCCGATCCGAACGCGATCCGAACGCGATCCGCAGTCGATGCGCAGCCGGTGCGAAGGCGATGCGAAGGCGATTCGAACGCGATTCGGATGTGCGTCGGATTCGGATCCGACCGGATTTCGGCGCATGCCCCGAAATCGGACCCCAACGAGGGAGATTCTCATGGACCCCAGGGACAGGGCCGCGTTCGTCAGGTCCTACACGAAGGTGCTGACCGCGGCCTGGTCGGACGACGAGTACGCGGCACGGCTCGAAAGCGACCCGCGCGCCGCGCTGGCCGAGCACGGCCTCGAACTGCCCGCCGGCGCCCACGTGCGCATCGTGCGCAACGTCGGTGGCGAGCCGGACCTCGAGGCCCAGGTCGCACTGTGGGAGAGCGGCACCGTGACCGGCGAGTACGACCTGCGCGTGCCCAACTCGCCGCAGATCGAGATGCGCGAACTGTCCGAGGCCGACCTGGAGTCCGTCGCCGGCGGTGTGGACGCGCCGAGGGACGACACCACGTACTGCTGCTGCTGCTCGCCGTGCTGCTGCTGCACCTGACGGCCGACGGTCCCCGACGGCGCGAGAGATAGGGGAGGACGGCTCATGGAGCCCAGGGAGAGGGCCGCGTTCGTCAGTTTCTACGCCAAGGTGCTGACCGCGGCGTGGTCGGACGACGAGTACGCGGCCCGGTTGGAGTTGGATCCGCGTGCGGCACTCGCGGAGATGGGCTTCGAGCTGCCCGCCGGCGCCACCGTGCGGATCACGCGTGAGGCCGGTGGCGAGCCCGACCTGGAGGCACAGGTCGTGGCCTGGGAGGACGGCGCGAAGACCGGCCGCTACGAACTGTGGGTACTGGACTCGCCGTTGCTCGAGACGCGCGAGTTGTCCGAGGCCGATCTGGACGCGGTGGCCGGCGGCGACGCGTACAGCTGTTGCTGTTCGCCGTGCTGCACCAGCACCTGACCGGTCGTTCCCGGTGAATGTGGTTCCGGTGCCGCGGGAGACGTTCGTCGCCCGCGGCACCGGAACCGTCGCCGTTCCCCGCTCCGATCACCCGGCCGCCCGCGTCACCCCGCTCGGATCATCCGACCGTCCACTCACCCGAGGTGGAGACCGATGCCCGGATCAGCCGCGCCCCAAGTGAGCGCATCGCGCCCGTCCGCGGCGCGCGTGAACTCGACGCCCGTCGGCCGCCGCCGTGGGGCGAATTCGGGCGTTCGCCGCCGGATCGCCGCGCTCGTCGCGGCCGTCCTGCTCGCCGGCGTCGCGCTCACCGGGTGCGGGGACACACCCGCCGACCCCAAGCCGGCCGGCCCCGAGGCCGCCGCGCCACCGGTCGGCATCGAGCAGGCCACCCGCCTGCTCCAGGACTACGCCGCGGCCAACACCCGGATCAACGCGAGCCTGGACCCGGCCGGCGTCGACGCCATCGAGCTGCCGCCCGCGGCCACCGGCAGCAAGGCCGGGCTGCAGATCGCCAAGACCCAGGCGGTCGCGGTGCCCTCGACCGGATACGTGCAACCGAGGTTCGTCTTCCCCCGGTTGACCGGCCATCCGAAGTTCTTCGTCGCGATCACCCAACTGTTCCAGTCCGATACGGTCTCCCCGTCGCCCAAGTACCTGCTCTTCGTCCAGGAGCGAGAGGGCGCGCCCTGGAAGGTCGCCTACTACCCGTTCGTGACCGACCGCTCCGAGATCCCGCAACTGGACCAGGACAGCACCGGCGGCGCACCCGCCGTCACCGACACCGCCGGACTGCTCGCCGACCCCGCCGCACTCGGTCGCGCGTACCAGGACTACGCCCAGGGCAAGCGCGACCCCAAGGTGCCGCTGTCGCCGACCAAGACGCTCACCGGGCAGCTCACCGGAGGTTGGACCGCCGGCGTCCAGGCGCTGCGCGCCAAGGGCTGCCTGCTGGAGCGGACCATCCCCGCCGACGCGCCGCAGTACCCGACGTACCTGCTGCGCACGCGCGACGGCGGCGTGCTCGCCTTCACCGCCATCCAGGTCCGCGACACGATGACCAGCGCGGGCGGCAAGGACGGCGTGCCGCTGGACGCGGGCAGCCGCGAGGCCGCGCTGGCCGGCAGCCCCGAGGGCGCCCGCGCGCCGCAGTACGTCGTGAACCGCCTGGAGGTCTCGCTCAGCCACATCCCGCCGGCGTCCGCCCCGGGTACCGGCGTCCAGCTGATCGCCTACGGCGACTACGCCCTCTCGGTCACCTGAGGACATGTCGGTTCCCTTCGCCCGCCGCGTTCCCGAGAGGATCCCGATGCCGCCGTCCGTCGAACCGGCCCGTCGCCGCCAGGTCCACCTGGTCGAGCTGACCGTGATGCCCGGCGTCCGCTACAGCGCCGTGCTCGGCCAGCTCCAGGCGGCCGCCCAGGCGGACCCCGGCGTCGCCGCCGCGGTGACCTTTCACAAGCACGTGCACCTCCAGGGCGGCGCCGCCCACCGGCGCGCCGTGCGCACCGTCCTGGACGGCCTCGACGACCCGCTCGCGGTCGCCTTCACGGTCTACTTCTGGAACCGGGCGCGCACCCTGGAGCTGGCCCGACTGATCAAGGACCGCTGGCCGCGCTGTCGGATCGTGGTCGGCGGGAACGACGTCACCCACCAGCAGGCCGCGCTGTTCGCCGAGGCGCCGTGGGTGGACGTACTCGTGCACGGCGAGGGCGAGTCGCGTTTCCGCGACCTGCTGCGGCACTTCCTCGCGCACCCCGACGCCCCGCTCACCGACCCCGCCCTGCGGACCGCGCTCGCCGCGGTGCCCGGCATCAGCCACCCCGGACCCGACGGCCGCCCGGTGAGCACCGCCGACGCGCCGCGGGTGACCGATCTCGACGCACTCCCCTCGCCCCTGCTGGACCCGGACGTGTGGTCGGACGCCGACCTCGCCGCGTCCCGGATGATCGTCTACGAGACCAATCGCGGCTGCCCGTACTCGTGCGCGTTCTGCTACTGGGGCGGTGACACCAATTCCAAGGTCCGCCAATACTCCCTCGACCGGATCCGCGCCGAACTCGAACGGATCGTCACGCACGCCGGCGACGGCACCCAACTCTTCATCGCCGACGCCAACTTCGGCATCCTGCCGCGCGACACCGAGATCGCCCGCCACCTCGTCGAGCTGTGCGCGCGGCACCGCAAGCGGCTCCTGGTGATGACCAACTGGGCCAAGAACACCAACGGGCGCGTGGTCGAGATCGCCTCGATCCTGCACCGCGCGGGCCTGACCGGCGCGATCACGCTGTCCGCACAGTCCTTCGACGCCGAGGTGTTGCAGATCGCCAACCGCACCAACATCCGGGTGGACAACTACCGCCGCATGCAGCGTCAGTTCCGTGAGCACGGCATCCCCACTTACACCGACCTGATCTGGGGCCTGCCCGGCGAGTCGCTCGCGACCCACCTGGACGGCGTCGAGGAGGCGGTCGCCGCCGGGGGATCGCCGGTGGTCTACCCGCTCCTGCTGCTCAACAACACCGACTACACCCACGCGCGCTTTCGCGACGAGCACGCGCTGACCACCCGCCGGATGCCGTGCGACCCGGGCAACACCGACCTGGTCGCCGACGTGGTCACCGGCCACTCCCGGATGGACTTCGAGGACTGGCTGCGCGGCATGGAACTGCGCATCCCGCTCACGCTGTTCCACAAGTGCCTGCTGCGCTGCACCCTGCGCGTGCTCGCGCACGCGACCGGCACCCGGACGGTCGACCTGGTCACCGCGCTCGGCGAACACCTGCGCGCGGGCGGACCCGACCCGATCGCCGCCTACTGGTACGCCGACTACACCCGCTCGTGGCGCGAGCCCGACCGGTTCCCGCGCGAGGCGCTGTACGCCGAACTCGGTACCGAGTTGATCCACGAAGAGGTGCACTACCAGGCGATCCTGCACCGCGTGGTCCGCGACCCGGAGCGCGCCGAGCGGCACGCCAGCGCCGCGGTCGACTTCCTGTACGAACACCTCGGCGCCGATCCGGTCACCGCCGCGCTGCTGCCCGAGCGGGCCGACCTCGACCGGGTGACCGGACTGGACCTGGCCGCCGTCGCCGTCTTCCGGGCCGGCATCCACAGGGTGGCCGAGACGCACGACTTCGCGCTGCCCGCCGCGTTGTGGGCGGTACTGCGCGAGCACGGCGACGTGCCGGAGGCCGGCGGCGGCGACGCGGACCTGATCCGCGGCACGGTCACGGTCCCGCCGGCCCGCACCCACTACCCGTTCAGCGCCTACGCCCTCTCGGTATGGCACGGCAGCGGTCGTCCGATCCACGACTGCATCACCACCGCGTACGCGAACCCGCCGCTCCTGACCCCGACGCCGCACCGAGGGACCCCATGATCCGGAACGTACGCGTCGCCCTGCCCATGGTCTACGCCGCCGCCGTCGTCCTGGCCTTCATGATCGACACACGTGCGGGAGTGGTGGTCTGCGTGGTCGGCGGCATGCTCGTCGGCCTCGCCTACACCCTGCTCCGCCGACGCTGACCGCCCCGCGTCCACCGGCCGGATTCGGCCGGCGGGGTCACTCGTCCGCGTCGCCCAGGAACTGCATGCCGTCCAGGACGGTCACCACCACGACGACCATGATGCCGCGCAACACGCCGTACTCGATCAACAGCGCCGGGGCGACCATCGCCTGCCGGGTGTCGTCGTCGGGCCCTATCGGCGCGGACGCCTTGGTGTAGGGGTCGCGGGCGAGGACGCGCAGCGCCTTCGCGAGCTGTTCACGTCGATCGGGCGGAAGCGAGTCACGCACGCCGGCCGCGGTCTCGGTGTACTCCACGCGGTACGGGCCGCTCGGATGAGCCTGCACGATGCGCCCCCTGTCCTTCGTTGTCGCGCTCCTGAGGGGACCGTAGCCGGTGCTCGACGCGGAGGCCAGATCGGGGCCCGCCCCGGTCCGGAAGGCCCCCCGGATCCGCCGAGGCGGGTACCCGGCGTGTTTCGCCGGCCCGGGCGGGGTATTCGCCGCCGGACCGCGCGGGGGCGTCCCGCGGTCGAAGCCTCGTCCTCGTGAGCCGACTCCAGGAAGCAGGGCCGCATCGTGCCTGTCCCCTCCCACCCCTCCCGCCGCTCCTTCCTGTTCGGCGCGGTGGGCACCGCCACGCTGCTCGCCGGCGGGACGCGGGCGAGCGCCGGCACGGCCGGCGGTTCTCGGGCCGGCGCCGGCGCGCGGTCCGTCCTCCTTCCCGCCGCCGCCGGCGCGGTGTGGCTCGGCGCGGCGCCGACCACGGTGGACCTGGGCTCGCGCACCGTGCGGACATGGGCCTACGGCGACACGTTGCCCGGTCCGGAGATCCGGGTCACCGCGGGCACCACCCTGGCCGCGCGCCTGAAGAACGACCTTCCCCACGACACCACGGTGCACTGGCACGGGGTACGCCTCGTGTCCGCGATGGACGGCGCCCCCGGGCTCAGCCAGGCACCGGTCGCGCCGGGCGACTCGTTCGACTACCTGTTCACCGCGCCCGACCCGGGCACGTACTTCTACCACTCGCACGTGGGTACGCAGCTCGACCGCGGGCTCTACGGGGCACTCGTGGTCGAGGACCCGAACGAGCCGCTGGCGTACGACGCGGAGTGGACGATCATGCTGGACGACTGGATCGACGGCACCGGCACCGACCCGGACGCGGTCCTGGAGGGGTTGCACGAACGGCCGAAACCACCGCGGACGATGCACAGCGACCTGCTGGGCGGGGCGGCCGGGCACGTCGCCTACCCGCACTACCTCGTCAACGGCCGGACGGCACAGGCGCCCACGCGGTTCGAGGGCGCACCGGGGCAGCGGATCCGGCTGCGCTTGATCAACGTCGGCGCGGACACCGCGTTCCAGGTCGCGTTGGGCGGTCACCGGCTCACGGTCACCCACGCCGACGGGTTCCCGGTCGCGCCGGTGACCGTGGACACGGTGCTGCTCGGGATGGGCGAGCGCTACGACGCGCTGGTCACCCTGGCGGACGGGGTCTTCCCGCTGGTCGCGTCGGCGGAGGGCAAGAACGCCCGGGCGTTCGCCGTCGTGCGCACCTCGGGCGGCGAGGCCCCGCCGTCGGACGTCGCCGTGCCGGAGCTGGACGGCCGCCTGCTCGTACCGGCCGACCTGGTCGCCGACCCGTCGGTCGACCTGGGCGAGGCGCCCGCGCGCGAGGTGCGTCTCGTGCTGCGCCGAGGGGCGCGAGGGGTGGGTTGGACGATCGGGACGTCCTCCGGGTCCGACTCCGCGCCCCTGCGGCTCCAGGTCGAGGAGGGCGAGCGGGTCCGCCTGTCGTTCACCAACCGGAGCGGGATCTGGCACCCGGTCCACCTGCACGGACACACGTTCCAGGTGCGCGGAGGCACGGGCCCGGGGGCGCGCAAGGACACCGTGATCGTGCGGCCCGGGAAGACCGTCGCCGCCGACTTCGTCGCGGACAATCCCGGGGAGTGGATGCTGCACTGCCACAACCTCTACCACGGCGCGCTGGGCATGATGGTGACCCTGGGCTACGGCGCCGCCCCGGCCGGGTCCATGCCGCACATGGCGGCTTCGGGGTCGAAGTCCCCTGCCGGAAAGGGGAGTTGACCGCCCGTTTGCTGGGCTCGCAGGCCCGGCGGACGCAAACGGGTGACGCCGCCGACGACCGATCGTGCTCGCCCACGGGCGCGCGGGAGAAGCTCTTCCCGGCCCCACCCGGCGGCTGAGCCGACGCCCGCCCGGCCCGGAGCCGGCGCGTGCCCCGGGGCACGCGCCGGCTCCGGCGAATATGCGGTCGCCGATGTCGGTTCGGTTGCCTACGCTCGGGTGCGTACCACGCGACCACCACGGGGGCAACCACCATGAGCACACCAACCGACATCCGCGACCCTCGCGTCGAACTCGACGGTCACCGCATCGAGTTCACGCCCTACCCCGGCGACCACGGCGGCGTCGGCTTCGTGCCGACCCGAGCGACCTGCTCGTGCGGCACCTGGGCCTCCAACCGGCCCTGGGCCGGCAGCGACCACCTGAAGGCGTTCGGCCGCCACCTCGCCCACATCCAGACCGTCGCCCGCATCGTCCCGCCCGCGTACGCGCACCTGGCGATCGCGCCGCTGCGCTGTGTCGGGCCCGAGCACGCCGAGGCGGTCGTCCGCGACTGGCCGCGCGAACGCGGCGCCGAGCACGGACTCTTCCACCGCGACGACATGGTGTTCATCGCCTACCGCGACAACGAGTTTCCCTGCTCCGTCGCGGTCTGGGCGCACCTGCACGGCCACGCCACCGACGTGTACGCCGGACGACTGCTCCGCGACGTCACCTGACCGGCGAGGCCCGGCCCACGACGGCACCCGACGGCTCCCGACCTGGACTCCCCGACCCGACCACCCGCCCCCGATGCCGAGCCGCCGGCTCCACCCGCGGGCGCAGGAGAGCACAGTGGGAGTGACGGGAAGCCAGTCGATCGGATGGCCCGGCCCCCATTGCCGTTGCGATCGGGGGTCGTCGCTCGTTGTCCGTCCATGACCGCACCCGCTTCCTTCGACGAGGCGCTGAACGTGCTCGTCGCCGCGATCGAGGACACCCTCGCCCTTCTCGACCCGCATCCCACGCCGCCCACCGAACCCGCCCCGGCCCTCGAACCGGCCCCCGCGGAAGGCGAACACCTGGTCCTCGCCCTCTTCGCCTACCTGGTCCCGGCCGTGGACGCCGGCGTGGAACACGCCCTACGCCATGCCGTCACCCGATCGGGGCGGCCACTCGCGTCCTGAACCGGTCGGCGGTGACCTCGACGGAAACCGGATATATCGCGCGGGAATGACGTTCGCCACAGTGTCGCGATATGAATGGTGCGGAAAGATCACTGGATCGTGGACCACCGCGCCGGACCCGCCATAGGAGCAGCATGAAGATCGCCGTCCTCGACGACTACCAGCGGGTGGCGCGCAGCCTCGCCGACTGGGATTCCCTCGACGCCGCCGAGATTCGGGTGTTCACCGAACCTTTCGCCGACGCCGACGAGGTGGTCCGGGCGCTGGCCGGCTTCGACGTGATCGTGGCGATGCGCGAACGCACCCGGTTTCCGGCCGAGGTGCTGGCCGGGTTGACGGGGCTCAGGCTACTGGTGAGCACCGGGCCCGTGAACGCGGCCATCGACGTCGCCGCGGCCCGAGAGCTGGGCGTCGTCGTGTGCGGGACCGGCTACGTCGCGCATCCCACCGCCGAGCTCACCTGGGCGCTGATCCTGGCGGCGGCTCGGAACATCCCCGCCGAGGTGCGGTCCGTACGCGAGGGCGGCTGGCAGGTCGGACTCGGCGTCGGGCTGCGCGGCAAGACCCTGGGGCTGCTCGGCCTCGGCCGGCTCGGCAGCGAAGTCGCCCGGATCGGGCAGGCGTTCGGCATGGACACCATCGCCTGGAGCCAAAACCTCACCGCCGACAGGGCCGCCGAGCGCGGGGTGACGGCGGTCTCCAGGGACGCCCTGTTCCAGCGGGCCGACGTGCTCTCCGTCCACCTCGTGCTGAGCGCCCGCACCCGAGGTCTGGTCGGCGCCGCCGAGCTGGCCATGATGAAGCCGACGGCCATCCTGGTGAACACCTCGCGGGGGCCCATCGTCGACGAACAGGCGCTGGTGGAGGCGCTGCGGCAGAAGACCATCGGGTCGGCGGCGATCGACGTCTACGACACCGAGCCGGCGGCGGCCGATCATCCGCTGCGGACGCTGGAGAACGCCGTGGTCACGCCGCACATCGGCTACGTCACCCGCGAGTTGTACGAGATCTTCTATCGGGACGCGGTCGAGGACATCGCCGCGTTCCGTTCCGGGCAGCCGATCCGCGTCATGCGCTGAACCCGAACGCGCCGGACCCGATGCCGCGCCCCCGCCTGGGCACGCCATCGGCCACCGCCCCGGGACGGGGAGCGGTGGCCGATGGCACGTCGTGCGGTGTCGTACCGCGCGGTGCGGGTCAGTCCGTGCGGACGATGGCCGCGACCGGGCCGCCGCCGGAGGGGCCCTGGTGGACGGCGGCGACCGACACGAACACGGCCGGGTCGCCGGTGACGGCCGCGGTCACGCCGCCGACGGTGGCCTTGATCTGCCGGTGCCAGTGCACGTCCGAGTCGTCGAGCATGATGTTGCGGCGCCCGCGCACGCTGCCGCTGGGGTCGGCCTCGCACTTGAGGAAGACGTTGACCAGGCGGTCGCCGAGGTCGGTGGTGTGCGGACGCTCCGGCAGGTCGAGCCCGGCCGAACGGATCGCGGACCAGATGCCGTCCGCGTCGAGCGCGTCCTTCATCACCCCGTGGCCGACCCGGAACCGGCCGCCGACGCCGCGGACGTTGCCGACCACGACGATCTGCGCGCAGTCCAGCTCGACGCCGGAGGAGCAGGACGCCACCGACGAGTACAGCGACAGGTCGCGGTGGATCTGCTCGGCGGTCGGCAGGTCGATCTCGCCGAGCGCCACCGCGATGCCGAGCGCGGTCGTGGAGTTGGAGACGTCCATGGACTTGAGGGTGTCCTCGGTCCACACGTCGAAGCCGCGCGCCTTGGCGTCGTTGATGGTGTCCAGGACGAGCAGCGGCGTCTTGGTCTGGACGTAGTGCACGTCGGCCGGGTCGGTGATGCCCGCGACGGCCATCGCCTCGCGCACGCCGGCGGCGACCTTCTCGACCATCGGCACGCGGCCGATGTCCTCGGGCAGGATCGGCTCGCTCATCGCGACGCCGACCGATACGCGCGGCTCGTCGCTGGGCTCGTAGCGGGTCTCCGGGGCGTACGCGAAGACGGTCGCGTGCGGGGAGATCACGCCGTCGGTGCCGCCGGACCACACCAGCGGGACCTGCTGGGCCTCTTCGGCCGAGCGCTTGCCCTTGGCGACCAGCACCTCGCGGAAGGCGCGGTCGGCGAGGATGCGGGTGTAGTCGTTGACCCCGCCGTTGCCCTCGGTCTTGCCGATGACGGCGAGTACGTCGTCCGCGGCGAACACGCCGTCGTCGATGAGCTTGGCCAGTCCGGACGCGTCGGTGACGCTCTCGATGGCGACTTTGTGAACCTCGATCGGCCTGGGCACGGGTTCCACCTCGTTCGTTGAAGTACGTTGACGTCGATCACTGCGGTGCTGCGGTACTGGGGTGCTCGGGTGTTGTCGTCCTGCGGATACTGCGGATACTGCGAGTCCCGCGATTCCTGCGGCTATCGCGGATCGATGGGCGCCGCCTCCACGACGGTGCCCGCTTCCCCGGCCACCGCGGCGGTGATCCGGTCGAGCGAGGTGATCACCGAACGGCGGCCGCCCGCCTCGACGAAGCGCACCGCGGCCTCGACCTTGGGCCCCATGCTGCCACCGGCGAACTGGCCCGCCTCGGCGTGCTTGCGCAGCTCCTCGGGCGTGACCCGGCCGAGGGAGCGTTCGTTCGCGGTGCCGTAGTCGAGCATCGCGTGCGGTACGTCGGTGGCGATCACCAGCACGTCCGCGTCGACGGACGCGGCGAGCAGGGCCGCGGTGAGGTCCTTGTCCAGGACCGCCTCCACGCCGCGCTCGGCGCCGTCCGCGTCGCGCACCACCGGGATGCCGCCGCCGCCCGCCGCGACCGTGGTGAAGCCCGCCGCGACCAGCGTGCGGATGGCCGGCGCGTCGACGACCTCCAGCGGATCGGGCGAGGGCACCACCCGCCGCCAGCCCTTCGCGCCGCGGTCCTCCCACCGCTGGCCGAGCGCGATGAAGCGCTCCGCCTCGGCCTGCGACAGGTGCCGGCCGACCGGCTTGGTGGGGTGCTCGAACGCCGGGTCGGCGGCGTCCACGAGCGTGCGGGTGACCACGGCCGCCACCTGCGCCGGCCGCTCGCGGCGGCGCAGCGCGGCCTCCAGGGCGGAGACGATGGTGAAGCCGAGGGTGCCCTGCGTCTGCGCGCCGCACCAGTCCAGGGACACCGGCGGGACGACGTGCGCGGTGAGTTCGTTCTTGACGAGCAGGTTGCCCACCTGCGGCCCGTTGCCGTGCGTCAGGACGACGTCGACGCCGGAGACGATCAGGTCGGCCACCGCTTCCATCGCCACCGCGACGGCGGCCCGCTGGGCGTCCGGGGTGGCGCTCCCGTCGGGTCCCGTCATGGCGTTTCCACCGAGGGCGATGAGCACTCTCCCGGTCCGGGGAGTTGGCATGTGTCGGGCTCTCCTGTCCTGTCGTACGCGGGCGTCCCGTCCGTTCGGGACTTGGGACTCTAAGCGGGAAACCGGGTCGATGGCTTGGGGGCTTATTGACTACAAAGACCGATCGATCTGGCAGATGTTGCCGAGCTGATCCAGGGTTCCGTACTCCGGCCCCCTCCTCGGGTTCCGCCGCGCCGATCGCCGGGGTTCAGCAGCCCAGGCGCGCGTACCGGTCGAGCCGGGCCGCGCGGCGTTCGGCGGTCGGCCGGCGCAACAGCCCGACCAGCTCGTACTCCAGCACCTGCGCGAGCCGGGCCAGGAACGCGAGCGGTTCGTCGGCCGCGTCGGGGCGTTCCGCCACGATCCGGTCCACCACCCCGTCGCGCAGCAGGTCGAGCGAGCGGATGCCCTGCGCGGCGGCGATCTCCGCGCCCCGGGTGGTCGTGCGGTACCGCAGCGCCGAGGCGCCCTCGGGCGGGAGCGGGGACAGCCAGCCGTGCTGGGCGCACAGCACCCGGTCGGCCGGCAGCAGTGCCATCGCACCGCCACCCGCGCCCTGGCCCAGCAGCAGGCACAGCGTCGGGGTGGGCAGCGTGACCAGTTCGGCGAGGCAGCGGGCGATCTCGCCGGCGAGCCCGCCCTCCTCGGCCTCCCGGCTGAGCGCCGCACCGCCGGTGTCCACGACGCTGACCAGCGGCAGGTCGAGTTCGGCGGCCAGACGCATGCCGCGTCGGGCCACCCGCAGTCCCGCCGGGCCGAACGGGCCGTGGCTCGACTGCCGGGCGCGGTCCTGGGCCAGCACCACGCACGGGGCGCCGCCGAACCGGGCCAGCGCGAGCAGCAGTCCCGGGTCGCTCTCGCCCTGGCCGGTGCCGTGCAGCGGCACCACCGCGCCGGCCGCGTGCCGCAGCAGGGCGCGGGCCCCCGGGCGTTCGGGACGACGGGAGAGTTCGACCGAGGTCCACGCGGGCACGTCGGCGAGCTCCTCGACGGGCAGCGGCGCGACGTCGGGGAGGTTCTCGCGCGGCGCGGTGACGATGTCGAGCACGCGCGCGGCGACCTCGCCGAGGTCGTCGGGGTCCACCACGGCGTCCACCAGGCCGTGCGCGTACAGGTTCTCCGCGACCTGGACGCCCTCGGGGAAGGACCGTCCGTGCAGGGCCTCGTATACGCGCGGGCCGAGGAAGCCGATCAGCGCACCGGGTTCGGCGGCGGTGACGTGGCCGAGCGAGCCCCACGACGCGAGCACGCCGCCGGTGGTGGGGCCGCGCAGGTAGACGAGGTAGGGCAGACCCGCGCTCTTGTGCGCGGCGACGGCGGCGCTGATCCGGACCATCTGGAGGAAGGCCACGGTGCCCTCCTGCATCCGGGTGCCGCCGGAGGTGGGGGACGCGACGATCGGCAGCCGCTCGGCGGTGGCCCGTTCGAGGGCGGCGACCAGCCGGGACGAGGCGGCGACGCCGATCGAGCCGGCGAGGAAGTCGAACTCGCACGCCACGACGGCGACCCGGCGGCCGCGGATCCGGCCCTCGCCGGTGACCACGGACTCGTCGACGCCGCTCTTGGCGGCGGCGGCGCGCAGTTCGTCGGCGTACCCGGCGTCCAGTCGCTCCGAGCGGTGCGGCGCGGTGTCCCAACTCGTCCAGGTGTCCGGGTCCAGGACCCGGCGGATCAGGTCGTGCGCACCGACGCGGGGGCGGCGGGTCGGTGCGGGCGCGGTGTTCACGCGCGTCGCGCGGCGTGCAGGGCGCGCGCGTCCTCGGCGTCGAGCCAGGCCTGGACGGCGTCCGTGTGCTGGCCCAGCGTCGGCGGTGCCTCGTGGCGGCGCCGGCCGCCGTCCGTGGCGGTGCCCGAGCCCGAACCCGCGTCCGGGCCGTCGAGGCGGATCGGCGGGCCGGGCAGGGTGATCGGGCCCAGCGTGCTGTGCATGACGTCGAGCAGCAGACCCTGAGATTTGGTCTGGTCCCAGTCGTAGACCCGGTCGATCGTGCGCACCTCGCCGGCGGGTATGCCCGCGGCGGCGAGCTCGGGCAGCAGCTCGTCCACGGCGCGGTCGGCGAACGCGGCGTTGATCGCGTCCGCGAGCTCGGCCCGGTTGCCGACCCGGTCGGCGTTGACCGCGAACCGGGGGTCGTCCACGGCGAGGCCCACCATCGGCGCGAAGCGGGCCCACAACTTCTCGCTGCCCACCGCCACCTGGATGATCGCGTCGCGGCAGCGGTAGGACCCGTACGGCTGGAGGGAGGGGTGCAGGTTGCCCTGCGCGTGCCCGACCTGGCCGGCCACGGTGTAGTTGGTGCCCTGGAAGGCGTGTACGCCGACGATCGCGGCGAGCAGCGAGGTGCGCACGACCTGGCCGAGGCCGGTGCGTTCGCGCTCGTGCAGCGCGGCGACCACGCCGTAGGCGCCGTACATGCCGGCCAGCAGGTCGCCGATCGGCACGCCGATCCGGGTGGGGTCGTCCGGACCCGGACCGGTGAGGCTCATCAGGCCGGCCTCGCCCTGCGCGATCTGGTCGTAGCCTGGCCGGCCGCCCTGCGGACCGTCGTGCCCGAAGCCGGTGATGGACAGGACCACCAGGCGCGGGTTCAGCCGCCGCAGTTCCGCCATCGGGAAGCCGAGCCGGTCGAGCACGCCGGTGCGGAAGTTCTCCACGAGCACGTCGCTGTGCCGGATCAGGCGGGTCAGCGTGGCCCGGCCCTCCTCGGTCTTGAGGTCGAGGACGATCGATTCCTTGTTGCGATTGCAGGACAGGAAGTACGTCGACTCGCGCGCGTCCTGGGACCCGACGAACGGTGGGCCCCAGCCGCGGGTGTCGTCCCCGCCGTCGGGGTTCTCCACCTTGATGACGCGGGCGCCCATGTCGCCGAGCATCATCGCGGCGTGCGGGCCGGCGAGGGCGCGGGAGAGGTCGAGCACGACGAGGTCGCAGAGCGGTCCGCTCACGTCGAAACACCCCTTTCTGCTGTGTGCATGCGGCATGCGCGATCGGCAAGCGAAGCGAGGGCCGGGATGTCTCAAAGCTAGGCGTCGGACGCGCGTCCCTCGCCGTCAGTTACTGCCCAACGAATCGCGCTCACTTGGCAATACTTGGTGTTGGAACCCCGGGGCGTACCGCACGTCGTCGGGTCCGAACACCCGGCGCGCGAAGTCCGCGAAGCGGGTCGGCGGCCGGCCGAGCAGCCCGGCGAGCGCGCGCGGGTTCCCGGTCAGACCGTGCCGGTCGTAGAACGCGAACATCGCGGTCAGGGTGTCCAGCGGGTAGCCCGAGAGGCCGCCGGCGCGGGCGCTGTCGTGCCAGTCGAGCGGGTCGATCCGGCGCGCGGTGACCGGGCGGTCCAGGACCGTCGCCAGCTCTGCCGCGATCTGCCGAGGGGTCAACGCCTCGGGTCCGGCCAGCTCGTACACCGCGTTCTCGTGGCCGTCCTCGCACAGCACGACCGCCGCGGCCGCCGCGACGTCGCGCAGGTCGACGGCGGCGAACGGCGCGTCGACGCGATACGGCACCGCGTAGTCGCCGATCCGCACGATCGCCTCCCGCGCGTCCAGCGTGTTCTGCTGGTACGGCCCCGGTTGCAGCACGGTCACCGCGAGGCCCGACTCGAACAGGGCCTCCTCGACCCGGGCCTTCGCCTCGTGGTGCGCCATCGCCCGCAACTGCGGACGCAGCACCGAATGGAACACGAAGCGGCCCACCCCGGCCCGCTCGGCCGCCGCGATCACCGCCCGCCCGATGGCTGGCTCGTCGGGGTGCACGTTGGGCGCGATGTGATAGACGGCCGAACAGGCGCGCAGCGCCTCGTCGAGGGCGGCCGGATCACCGACGTCGCCCACGACGGCCTCCGCCGCGCCGGCCGCCAGCGCGACCGGGACCTGCTCGGGTCTGCGCACGAACGCCCGCACCCGAGCCCCGCGTTCGGCCAGCGCCCAGGTGAGCGCCCGTCCGGTCTTGCCTGCCGCGCCGGTGATCACGATCATGCGCTCCACGCTAGGCACCGGCCCGGTCCCGTTCACCGGCCGCGCTCGCCAACGCGGACCACCCGAATCGGGCACATCCTGCCGAAGGCGTGGGCGAGACTCGCCGTCAGCTCCGCACCGGACCCCGGGTCGCGAGCAGGTCCCGGGCCACCAGCGCCGCGCGCAGCGGCCCCTGCCGGGCCGGGTCGTCGGGGCTGACCCGCAGCAGCGACTCGATCATGGCCAGCCGCTGGTGGACCGACTGGCGGCGCAGGAACAGCACGCCGCCCGTGGCGGTCTCGGAGCAGCCGCTGTCCAGATACGCCGCCAACGTGACCACCAGACCCGTACCGCGCGTCGCGTCCGCGGCGAGCAGCGGACCCAGCTGATCCTCCACGAGATCCGCGAGCTCCTCCGGGGTCAACCGCTCCAGGACGCGTTCGAGCGCCCAGTCGTCGGCGATCACCGTGGCGGGCACGGGCGTGCCGCGCACGGTGTGCACGCGGCGGGCCAGCCGCAGCGTGTCCCGGGCGGCGCGCAGGCTGTGCCCCAGGCGCGCGAGGTCGCGCACCACGGGGCCGAGGGCGGCGACCGGGCCCGGGCCCTCGGCGGGCGCATCCGGCGGCGCGCCCAGGCGCGCGGTCAGCTCGGCGACGTGGGTCGGCCGGTCGAGCGCGACGATCGCGTACGCCGCGCCGGGACCGTCGGTGACCAGCCCGCGCCCGCCGCACGCGCGCAACCCTCGTGCAGCGCGGTCACCGCGCGGACCGGATCCGGCAGGGCCAGGGTCGCGGTCGCCCAGGCCGAGGTGCCCGTCGGGACCAGACCGCAGACCGTCAGCCGCGCGGCCACCTCGCGCGGCGGCAGCGTGCCGGCCAGCAGGGCCTCGACCAGCTCGCGGTGCTCGCGACCGGCCCAGCCGCCGTGATCGGCGAGCCGCAGCAGCGCCGGGGCGAACACCTGCGCGGCGTGCTCGGCCACCTCGGCCGCGAGCTCCGGCGCGGCGGCCGACCAGGGTGGGGATCCGCCGCCGAGGGCCGGCCCGCGCCCAGGACGAGTCGGCCCCACAGCGTCCCGCGCAGCTCCACCCCGGCACCGGCGGCGGCGCGGCCAGCACCCGGGCCGGCGCGTCGGTCCCCGCCCACGCGGCGAGGCCGCCGTCGACCCGCGCCAGCACGACGGGCCGCCCGGTCAGCTCGGCCAGCGTGCGGGTCAACTCGTCCACACCGGCGCCGCGAGCGAGCACGCCCGACAGCACCCGGACGATCTCGTTCACGCGCCGCAGACGGGCCACCGAGGAGTCGACGATGGCCGCGTTCACGGCCTCGGTGATCTCCACGAAGGGGACCACGCCGCGCAGCACGACCAACGGCAGCCCGGCCTCCGCCGCCGCGTCCAGGACGTCCGCGGGCACCTCGGGAAAGGTCCGGCCGATCTCCAGGGCGACCCCGGCCACGCCCGCCGACGCCAGTTCCGCGATGTAGCGGCAGCGAGCCGCGGAGTCCCGCCCGGCGAGGCCCAGACCGGTGGTGAGCAGCAGTTCGTCGCCGCGCAGCAGCGGCGCTATCTCGTAGATCTCGCTGGAATGCACCCAGCGCACCGGGCGGTCGAGGTCGGCGCGGGGGTCCGGCACGACCGGGTCGGCTCTGCGCATCACCGGGTGATCGAGTACCGCTCGCAGGCACAGTGCCATGGACGCTCCGTCCGGAAGATCGGCCAGTATGGCGGTCACAATGTCCGTTTTGACTTCCTCTCCGCGCCGAGGCACGGAGATTTCGGCCGCGCGTGTGCGCGTCGCCGTGGTTGACGCTTCACGGACCGGCTGGTGCCGAGGTCTCCACGTCGTGACACCGCATGTCCTGCGGCGTTGTGGTGCTTGTCGAGGATGTTCTTGGCGGCGTTCACGTCGGCGTGCGCGCGGTGGCCGCAAGCGGTGCACCGGAAGTCGGCTTGGCTCTTGCGCGACTTCGGGTCCACGTGCTTGCAGCGGTTGCAGGTCTGCGACGTGTACGCGGGATTGACCAGCACCACGGCCGTCCCGGTGTGCCGGGCGGCGTTTCGCAGAGCCAGTTCGAGCGGTGGGGGGAGCGCAAGGCCACACTGTCCCGCGAGGACGTCCTCGCCCGGGCCGAGGAGGTGCTGCGCTGGCAGGTCGCGCACGGCGTCCTGCACGTACGCAGCCACTGCGACGTGACCGACCCGGAACTGACCGCGCTGCACGCGCTGGTCGAGCTGCGCGAGCGGGTGCGGGACGTGCTCGACCTCCAGGTGGTGGCGTTCCCGCAGGAGGGCATCGTGTCCTTCGACGGGGGCGAGCGCCTGATGGCCCGGGCGGTCGACGCGGGCGCCGACGTGATCGGCGCGATCCCGCACTTCGAGGACACCCGCGAGGACGGGATCCGCTCGCTGGAGATCGCCTTCGAACTGGCCGAGCGGCACGGCCTCTCGGTCGACGTGCACTGCGACGAGATCGACGACGAGCAGTCCGGGTTCGTCGAGGTGGTCGCTACGCTCGCGCGCCGCTCGGGGCTCGGGGGGCGGGTGACGGCCAGTCACACCACCGCGATGGGCTCGTACAACGGCGCCTACAGCCGCAAGCTTCGGCGGATCGTGGCGCGTTCGGGGATCAATCTGGTCTGCAACCCGATGGTGAACCTGACCCTCCAGGGCCGCTTCGACGACTACCCGAAGCGGCGCGGGCTGACCCAGGTCAAGGAGATGCCGGCGGCCGGCGTCAATGTCGCGTTCGGCCACGACGACGTGATGGACCCGTGGTTCCCGCTGGGCACGGCGAATCCGGTCCAGGTCGCGCACGCGGGCATCCTGGCGGCGCAGTTGTCCGGGCAGGACGAGATCGTGGAGGCGTTCGCCATGGTCACCGACCGGGCCGCCCGCGGAACGGGTCGACTTCACCCGGCCCTGACGCGTCCGCCCGCGAAGCCGCCTCGGCACCCCGAGGCGGCTATCGCGTGGTCAGTCGCCGGTGCCGGCGCCGGCCAGGCGGTCCGTGACCACGGCGGCCCACCGGTCGGCGAGGGCGCCCCAGTCCGCGCGCAGCCGCGGCTCGATCGCGGCCACCTCGGCGACGAGCACGGCGGGGTCGATGCCCAGTGGGGGCAGCTGTCCCTCGTCGTGGCTCGCCCACTCGCGGGCCGCGTCGGTGAGCACCTCCGGGTGGAACTGCACGGCCCACACGTGTTCGCCCAGTCGGTACGCCTGGACGGCGCAGTGTTCGCTGCCGGCCAGTACCACCGCGCCGGGCGGGAGCGACTCGGTCTCCTCCCAGTGCCATTGCACGGCCGGGGTGCCGTGTTCGGCGTCCACGGTGAGCGGCGCGAACAGCCGGTCGGTGCCGGCCGCCGCGGTCGTGGTGACGGTCACCGGGCCGACCTCCGGATGCTCGGCGTGGCGTACGGAGCCGCCGCACGCCACGGTCAGGAGTTCCGCGCCGAGGCAGATGCCGAAGGTGGGCAGGTCGGCGGCGGTGGCCTGGCGGAGCAGGGTGCGGGTGTGCGGCAGCCACGGGGAGGTCGCGTCGTCGTACGGCCCGGGGGTGCCGCCGAGGACCAGGAGTGCGTCGAATCCCGTGAGGTCGTCGGGGAGTTCGTCGCCCTTCCAGGGGCGGCGGAGGTCGAGGCGGAAGCCGTGCGCGGCGATCCGCTCGCCGAAGAGGCCGGGGCCGGTGCCGTCCTCGTGTTCGACCACGAGCACGTTCGCGGTGCGCGGGGGCTCGCCGCCGCGGGTCGCGGGTGTGCCGGGTGCGGTGTGCTGCCGGGCGTCGTTCACAGGCGGCCTGCCTCGATGATGCGGTGCAGGAAAGCACGGGTTCGTTCGTGGGTCGGGTCGCCGAAGATCTGTTCGGGCGGGCCTTCCTCGACGAGGACGCCTTGATGGAGGAAACAGACTTTACCGGACACTTCGCGGGCGAATCCCATCTCGTGGGTGGCGAGCAGCATGGTCATTCCGTCGTCGGCCAACTCGCGCACGATCGCCAGGACTTCGGCGACGAGTTCGGGGTCGAGGGCGGAGGTGATCTCGTCCAGGAGCAGGACGCGGGGTTCCATCGCGAGCGAGCGGACGATGGCGGCGCGCTGCTGTTGCCCGCCGGAGAGGCGGTCGGGATGGGCGTCGGCCTTGTCGGCGAGGCCGACCCGGGCCAGCAGCGCCATCGCCTTCTCCTCGGCCTCGGCGCGGGACAGGCGGCCGAGTTTGACCGGGGCGAGGGTGATGTTGCGCAGCACGGTCATGTGCGGGAAGAGGTTGTAGCTCTGGAAGACCATGCCGATGTCGCGGCGCAGCCGGTTGACGTCGGTGCCGGGACCGGAGACCACGTCGCCGTCGAGGCGGATCTCCCCACCGTCGATGTCCTCCAGGGCGTTGATACAGCGCAGCAGCGTGGACTTGCCGCTGCCGGAGGCGCCGATGAGGGTGACGACCTGGTGGTGTTCGACGGACAGGTCGATGCCGGTGAGGACGCGGTGGTCGCCGTAGGTCTTGTGGACGTCGTCGATGTCGAGGAAGGCCATGGGTCAGGCTCCCTTGGCCTGGGCGCGGTGTTCGCGGGCGACGAGGTGGTCGACGAAGCGCGCCTGGGGGATGGTGACGAGGATGAACAGCACGGCCACGACGGTCACCGAGGACAGGTTGAAGTGATTGGTGGCATGGATCTTCGACTGGTTGAAGGCGTCGATGGTGCCGATGACGGCGACCAGGGCGGTGTCCTTCTGGAGGCTGATGAAGTCGTTCAGGAGCGGTGGCACGACGCGCCGCCCGGCCTGGGGGACGATCACGTGGCGCAGCGTGGCGCCGTAGGACAGGCCCAGCGAGCGAGCGGCGGCGGTCTGCCCGTTGTGGATGCCTTCGATGCCGGCGCGGTAGACCTCGGCGACGTAAGCGCCGTAGGTGAGGGTGAGGGCCGTGATGGCGAACCATTCGGCGGACAAGGAGCTCAGGAAGGGGACTTCGGCGAGCGGGAGGCCGAATCCGACCAGGTAGATGACGATGATCGCGGGGACGGCGCGCATCAGGTCGATGTAGGCGATGGCGAGCATGCGCAGCGGGCGGCCGGCGCGGCCGGGGGCGAGTCGGGCCAGGGCCAGGGCCAGGCCCCAGACCATCACCAGCACTTGGGCGACCACGGCGATGTACAGGTTGGTGCCGAACGCGCGGGTGATGTCGGCGAAGCTGATCCGCATCACGTGGCCGTCGAGGAAGGTCCGCTGGACGACGCGGTCGTTGCCGAGTACGAACCACACCAGGCCGAGTGCGCACGCGGCGGCGAGGGCCCAGCCGAGGGTGGTCCAGGACAGTTCGCGGGAGTGCGCGGCGGTGCTGCGGGACTTGGCCCAGTTGCCCGCCCGCCAGGCGCGGGCGCTGTCGCGGGCCGCGCGTTGTGCGCCCAGGGCCGGGCGCAGGAGCAGCAGGATCGCGGCGACCGCGGCGGCGGTGAGGATCCAGGTCGTGGCTCCGCCGACGGGGGTGCCGTCGAGCGCGGTGTGCGCGGTCGTGCCGGTGAGCAGGGCCAGGGCCGCGGTGGCCAGGGTGCCCGCAAGGGCGGTCCCGGCGAGGAGCGTGCAGGGGCGCGGCGGTGCGGCGGCGGTCGGCGTGTGCCGGGTCTTGGTGGGGGCGAGCACCGGGCCGTCGGTGGCGATGTCGGTCATGAGACGGTCCACACGGGGATGGTCTTGGGGTCGCCGCCGAACGCCGGGCCGAGGTAGGTGGTGGCGAGGGAGTCGAAGGTGCCGTCCTCGCGCATCTGCTTGATGATCGCGTCCAGGGTGGCGGCGTTGGCCGAGCCCTTGGGGTAGAGCGCGCCGTACGACTCGCCGGTGTCGTACTGGCCGACGACCTTGAGCTTGCCGCCGGACTTGTTGGCCTTGCCCAGGACGATGGCGACGTCGGTCATCGCGACGTCGATCTGGCCGGCTTGCAGGGCCGCGTCCATCTCGGGGTCGCCCGCGAAGACGCTGGGCGCGGAGGCGGGCTTGATCTTGTCGGCGACGAACGCGGCGCCGGTGGTGCCCTGCTTGACGCCGATGCGGAGCTTGGGGAGGTTCGCGGCGGTGACCGTGGAGTCGCCCTTGACCAGGACGGCGATGTTCGACGCGTAGTAGGGCTCGGAGAACGTGACGGCCTTGCGGCGCTCTTCGGTGATCGAGATCTCGGCCAGCGCGAGATCGAAGTCGTGCGTCTTGCCCGCGACCAACGCGTCGAAGGAGGCGTTGGCGATCTTGAGCTTGTCCAGTCCGGCGCGGTAGGCGATGTTCGCCGCCATGCAGTACTCGTAGCCGTCCTTGATGGCCTTGACGGTGTCGCCGTTCCACCAGCCCGGCGAGGGCAGGTCGCCCTGGACAGTCAGGGTGTTCTTGGCGGTGGGGTCGAGCTTGAACTCCCCGCGCTTGCCGGTCACGGTGCATTTGCCGTATGTGGTGGAGCCCTTGGCGTCCGTCGTCGCCGTGGAGGCGTCGCCGCCCGGACTGGAGCAGGCGGCGAGCGTCAGCGTGGCGGCGAGTATCGCTGTGATGGACATGCGCATGCTTGGCATCGAAGGATTTCCTTCTGAGAGCGGGGACGTGTGGGATAGGCTGCCCAAAACGTTTTGGGCGCGTCAAGGGTTTGCCTGCCACGAAACCAAAACGTTTTGGTTCGGTGCACCGACGACCGGCGAGGAAGGCCGGGCACGTCGGCGGCCGACGACTTACGACGGACGCACGACGACGCACGACGAGTCGCGACGGCACGCGGCGGATGGGAGAGAGCGGCGCCATGGACGGCACTCGGGGGAAGCGCAGGAAGCGGATCGGCATTCGCGATGTCGCGGAGGCCACCGGCCTCTCGATCACGACCGTCTCGCACGCGCTCAGCGGCAAGGGCCAGATCGCTCCGCAGACCCGGGCCCGGGTGCGCGAGGCCGCGGACCGGCTCGACTACCGGCCCAGCCCGGTCGCCCGCGGCCTGGTGTCCGGTCGCACCGGAATCCTCGGCCTCGCGGTCAGCCACCTCGGCGCCGCGCCGTGGGAGGGCACCTATCGGCCGTACTACGCGGCGTTCTCCGCCGGCGCGACCATGGCCGCCATCGAACGCGACTACGCCCTGGTCGTCGTCCCCGGCGACCCCGCCTCCGGCCTGTGGGCACGCGTACCGATGGACGGGCTGATCATCATCGACCCGGTGCGCGACGACCCGCTGCTGGTCGATTGCACCCGGCGCGGACTTCCCTTCGTCACCGACGGCCGCCCGATCGATCCCGGCTACGAGGACGTCGCCACCATCGACAGCGACCTGGAGGGCGGGATGCCCGCCATCCTCGACCACCTGTGGGACAGCGGGGCCCGCGACATCGCCCTGCTCTCCGGTTCCGAGGTCGACGCCTACACCCAGGACTGCGAAGCCCTCTACCGCGCCTGGTGCGAACGGCGCGGCCGGCGCCCCAGGGTGGAGGCACCCGCCCCCGGCGAGCAACCCGCCCGGGCCGCCCACAGACTCCTCGCCGGCCCGGACCGTCCCGACGCCGTGCACGGCCTCAACGAGACCTACGGCCAGGCCCTCCTGGTCGCCGCCCGGCGCCTGGGTCTGGCCATCCCCGACGACCTCCGGGTCAGCGTGATGAGCGAGACGGCCGACCCCAAGGACTGGGACATCCCCCTGACCGCCCTGAGCCTGGACGCGAAACGCATCGGCGCGGAGGCCGCGGCGGTGCTCATCGACCTCCTCGCGGGGTCGCCGGCCGTCAAGACCGTCGTGCCCTGCACCGTCGTGCCCCGCGAATCGACCCGCGGTCGCGCCGTCGCGGCGGATCTTCCCGCCGACTGACGCGACCGGCGGCGGTGCGCCGCCGCGTCACGGGTCGACCGCTCGACGGCTCTCCGGAAACGCGAAGACGGATGAGGACATTGCCCGCCTGTCCCCACTCAAGCACCGCAACCTCAACGTACTGGGCCAATACAGGTTCACCGCCTCCACCCCGGCCGGCGGCCCGCGGCCGCTGCGCGACCCGGACGCCGCCGGGCTCGACGAGGACTGGCCGAACCCATATGCCCGCTCACTCAGTGCCGCCTGTCAGCGACGACCCGCTCAGCGTCCCCGAATTTACTCGATGGGTCTGCGCCGTAGCTGCCACCAGCGTCGCGTGGAGACGATTCCTGACTGCGCTTCTCGGAACTTGCGCTCCTTGCGGCGTCGTGCCGAGCTCGGCCCCGGAGCGGTTGTCCATGGACAACCGCGACACCTGACCGGGGATGGGTACGGCGGGCGGCATCGGGTTGTCCATGGACAACTGCGCCCCCGGTTCCCCCGGCTTCGACGTCGCGGCGCTCGGCCCGCCAGGCGAGCACCGGGATTCGTTCTCCGAGTCACCTTTCGTTTCAACTTCGCGGCTTCCTCCGATGCCCAGCTCGTGCCACAACGCGAGCAAGTCGGCAGTTTCGAGCGCAGGGTTCTCCTTGCACCGCCGGGCGAGCTGACGCCCGAAGCGTTCCGGCATGTCGCCCGTACTCAAGAGAGCTTGCAGCCTGCCGGAACCCGAGCATTCCTCTCACAGGATGTTCTCGACCTCGTCAGCGGAGCCGAGCGTCGGCTGACCTACACCCAATGGGACTGACGCGGCACCGAACCGGCCGTACAGGTTGCGTTGACGCAAGACGGCCTTCTCCAAAAGCGTCTCGGACACCCGAACCTACGGTCCGCATGTGCCACGGCGCGCGCCAGGACGCCTGGCAGCCCACGGCGATCGACGCGTGTCCGGGAGCTGCGGGCCGGTAGCGGTGCGGCCGCCTCAGTGGCCGTGGAATAGAGGGATTCAGGCCGTCCGACCTATTCGTAAGCCCATGCGTGGCCGGTCTGGCGGTACTGCTCGACAGGGATCGGGCTCACCTCTGGGCGCATGCGGGCGGTGTAGAGGAGTCCGTCGAGGTGGTCGATCTCGTGGTGGACGAGTCGGGCGAGACCGCGTTCGTAGACGGTGGTGATCGTGGCACCATCGACTGTGGTGGTCTCGACGGTGATTCGCAGTGAGCGGGGGACTGCGCCGCGGACGTCGAAGAAGCTGAGGCAGCCTTCGTACTGCTCGTCCACCTCGTCGGACCGGGCGGTGATGATCGGGTTGAGGAGCACGATCGGCGAAGTCCCGGCCTCTGCGGGCCGTACCGTTGCGGCGGCACGGCCGATGCCGATCTGGGGGGCGGCCAAGCCCAGGCCCTTGCCGCTGAAGTCGTGGGCTGCAGCGATTTGGTCCATCGCGATGGACAGTTCCCGGATGACCCGTGCCGCCTCCGCGCGCTCTGCAGGAAAAACGAACGGGTCCGCGTGCCGGGTCAGGATGTCCGCACCCTCTTGAACGACGCCGATGTCCTGCATTCGCCGGCTGGGGCGCACCTGGTCGGTCACCGCGACTCTCCCTTGGTGTCGTATTGGGCCCGGAATCGCCATTCGAGCCGGTACCGAGTGTGCAGGGCCGGGGCGGTCGTGGACCACGTGTAGACGCGGGTCTCGCCCTCGTCGCGGCACGCTATCGCGGTCCGGAGCGCGGCTTCGGCAGTCATCGACGTCTCGGTGCCCCACACTGTCGGGTCGAGCGCGCGAGGAAACACGAGATGGACTTCAAGGTGTTCGGTGGGCAGACGGATCGCGCGCTGGAACCACCGGCCCCATCCACGGCGTCCTGCGGACCCCGAGCCGGCACGTCCAGCTCGGGAAGGTCCGCGCGGTCTGGCACCGGCATGCGACCGAGTACGGGGCGGCCTTCGCGCACCTGTCCGAGCAGGACGCGCTGTTCGCGACCGCTCAGGCTCGACACGGTCTCGGCGGCGTGCTCGCCGCCCTGCCCTGTCTCCAGGTCAACCACCCGCACGCGACCGCGGCCGCCTCGTACAAACCGATCGGCCTGGCCGCCGCGGTACGCGCCGGCTTCACCGTTCCCCCGACCCTGATCACCTCCGATCCGGACGCCGCGCGCACATTCGCGAAGGACCACGGACCGGTGATCCACAAGCTCTTGCGAGTCACGCGCCACCTCGACCCGGACGAGATGCCACTGACGGTATGGACCACCGCCGTGGAGCCGGACGACATCGACGACGACGTGGCCGGCACCGCCGCCTTGTTCCAGACCCGCGTCGACTCCGTCGCGGACATGCGGGTCACCGTGGTCGGCGGTCGACGGTTCGCTGTCCGGATCGACTCCGGGCTGTTGGACTGGCGCACCGACTACGACCGGCACACCTACCGGCCGATCGATGTTCCGCCTGAGGTCGCGGATTCGATCACGGCCTACATGGCCGATCTGCGACTGGTCTACGCCTGCTTCGACTTCGCTCTCACCGCGGCCGACGACTGGGTGTTCTACGAGGCCAACCCGAGCGGGCAATACGGCTGGATCGAGGCCGCCACCGGCCTGCCGATCACACCGACGTTCGCCGATCTCCTACAGAACGGAACGGCATGACCGATCAATCCACACCCGACGCCATCGCACTCCGGCGCCGGCTCGCGCACGCCCTGGTCGAAGCCGGGCACATTCACACCCCGGCCTGGCGCACGGCGGTCGAGGCGGTCCCCCGCGAAGCCTTCGCCTGTGAATGGTTCACCCGCAGCGACACCGACCAGGGAACGCTGTGGACCCCCGTCACCGGCGACGCGGCGACCCTGGACACGATCTACACCGACGTCACCCTCGTCACCCAACTCGACGAGGTACGGCCCTCCGACGCGCCGGGCCCCGTATACGGCTCGCCCACCTCATCCTCGACCCTGCCGAGCCTGGTCGTCGGCATGCTCGAAGACCTCCGGGTCGGCGACACCGATCGGGTCCTGGAGATCGGTACCGGCACGGGCTACTCCACCGCCCTGCTCACCCATCGACTGGGCGACGACCGAGTGACTTCGATCGAGGTCGACCCGGACACCGCGGCCCGCGCCGCCGCATCACTCAAGGAAGCCGGTTTCCGCCCCCGACTCGTCGTCGGCGATGGCCTCGACGGCGCACCCGAACACGCCCCATACGACGGGATCATCGCCACCTGCGCCGTGCGCCGCGTACCGCAACCATGGCTCGACCAAGCCGCCCCCGGCGCAACCATCCTCACCAACATGACCGGCTGGCTCTACGCGTACGGACAGGCCCGCCTCACCGTGGTCGATGCCGACAACGCGGTGGGCGAGTTCCTGCCCGGCAGCATCTCGTTCATGACCGCGCGCCGCCACGCAGCGCCGCCCATGGACGACCACGCAGCCCTGACCGCGACCGGCCCCGGTCGTCCCACATCCCTCGGCCCGGAAGTTCTGAGCGACTGGACGGGCCGCTTCGTCCTCCAGGGCGCGCTACCGACCACCACACACCGGACGACGCGCATCGGCGACGGACCGTACCTCAACCATCTGATCGCCGTGGATGGCTCCTTCGCGACGCTGCTCCCCCAGTCCGACGGCACCTGGAATGTCCGCGAGGGCGGGGCAGTCAAGCTCTGGGAACAGGCCGAGAAGCTTGTCGGAGCCTGGCGAGATGCCGGCTCCCCCAGTACCGAGATGTTCCGCTTCCGCATCGTGTCCGGTGAACAGACGATCCACCTTCCCGGCACCGATCTGGCGTGGAACCTGCCGGGCGCATAGCCCGGAGTATGCGAGAAACCAGGCCCGTTCGACGACGGACAACTCGGGTTTCTCCTCGTCAGGCTCCTGCGTGGGCCTGGGACGCGAGGTGATGGCCAGAGATGTCCTGTCTCGGCGAAGTTAGTCGTCCGCATTGCCGCTGAATTGCGTGGACTGGATTGGGTGAGACGTGTGGACTTTGCAATCGCGACCAGCAGCGACCTCACCCTCTGGACCCGCCCTCAGTTCCACAGCGAGGACTGAACGGCCACCGGAGCACGTTCGGGCACCTTGCCATCCAACCTGGTCCGCCCAGGTCAGGTGGCACGTCTACGACTAAGTTGGATGGCAAAGGACAAGAGCGCCTGGTCGCTCGCAACGGTTCCGACAAGACCATGGTCCGGGTTGTCCATGGACAACCCGGACCATGGTGTCGGTCGACGGGGGTGTGGGCCCGGCGCCGTCGTCCCTACAGCAGGTCCACCGCCGGGTAGGCGTCGCCGCCGGACAGCAGCGCGTAGCCCGGGCCGCGGTCGAAGAACGGCTCGACCTCGGGACGCTCGGCGCGCATCGACGCGCGCAGCGCCGCGGTCGCGGGCTCGTCCACGGCCAGCTCGTCGCCCTCGCCGACGAGCACGACGCCGTAGTCGTCGGCCGCGGCGCCGGCGGAGACCTTGCCCCACCGCACGTCCCGCAGCACCGACTCGGTCAGCCGGTCCAGCGGGTCGCCCCAGCCGCCGCCCCCGGTGGTGCGGATCCGGATCACCTCGCCGGCCTTGACCGGTTCGTCGTCGACCAGGCCGTCCATCTCGCGCTCGTTCGGGCCGCCCGGGTCGATCACCACCTGGAAGGAGCGCCCGGCCTTGCCGCCCTTGACGCCCCAGCAGGCCAGGATCGAGCGGTCGGCGATCGACATGAACGACGCGTCGAGCAGCATCCGGATGTGCTTCTCGTAGCCGAGGCCGCCGCGGAACTGGCCGGGACCACCGGAGTCGGTGGCCAGGCCGAGCCGTTCGACCAGGAACGGGAAGCGCGACTCGGTGAACTCGGTCGGCAGGTTCCGCGAGTCCGGCACGACGTGGATGGTGTCCTCGCCGTCCGCGTAGTAGCGACCGCCCGAGCCGCCGCCGAGCACCTCGCGCATGAGGTAGTCGCGGCCGTCCGCGTCGTGCCCGTACACGCCGGTGTAGCGGATCGTCTCCTGGTCGGCCGGCATCTTGCCGTCGACCGCCTTGGCGAGCACGCCCGAGAGCACGCCGAGCAGGCGCAGGATCACGAAGGTGCGGGCGTTGGTGGGGGCCGGGAAGATCGGCGTGAGCAGCGTGCCCTTCTCCGGGAACTTCATCTCGATCAGCGGCACCACGCCCTCGTTGACGTCGAGTTCGGCCATCCGCTCGGGAGTGTCCGCGAGGTTGCGCAGGATGGGGGCGAGCCACTTCTTGAGGAAGTTGCCGTCCGCGTAGTCGCCGCAGTGGTTGATCGGGCCCTTGGCCTGCTTGGACGTGCCGGTGAAGTCGATGACGATCTTCTCGGGCGTCTTGGTGAGGGTGATCCGCTGCGTGTGCAGCATCGGCTCGTCCACGCCGTCGTGCTCGGCGTAGTCCTCCCACACGTACTCGCCGTCGGGGATCTTCGAGAGGATCTCGCGCCGGTAGGTCTCGGTGGTCTTGTCCAGGATCGCGTCGAAGCACGCCTCGACGGTCTCGCGGCCGTAGCGCTCGAAGAGTTCGCCGAGCCGGCGCGAACCCATCAGACACGCGGAGCACTCGGCGTCGAGGTCGGCGGCGAGCGAGTCCGGCATCCGCGAGTTGCGGGTCATGATCCGCAACGCGGCGACGTTCGGGACGCCCTGGTCCCACAGCTTGATCGGCGGGACCATCAGGCCCTCTTCGTACACGCTGGTCGCGCCCGAGGGCATCGATCCGGGGCAGCAGCCGCCGATGTCGTCGTGGTGGCCGAACGCCTGGACGAACGCGACGACCTGCCCGTCCGCGAACACCGGGACGGTCACGCACAGGTCGGGCAGGTGGCCGATGCCGCCCTCGGACTCGTAGACGTCGTTGTGGAAGAACACGTCGCCGGGGCGCATCGTCTCCAGCGGGAAGTCCCGGGCGACGGGGTGCACCAGGGCCGAGTACGAACGGCCGGTCAGCTTGCGCAACTTGCGGTCGTGGATGCCGGCCCGGAAGTCGTGCGCGTCGCGGATCATCGGTGAGCGGGAGGTCCGGCCGATGGCCGTCTCGACCTCCATCTCGACCGAGGCCAGCGTGCCCTCGACGATCTCCAGGAGCACGGGGTCCACACCGTGCAGCGCGTCCTGCGCCGTGGTGGCGGTGGTGGTGGTCATGCTCAGGCTCCCTTCGAGGTGGTGTCGCGGGTGACGACGACGTTGCCGTACGCGTCGACGCGGGCGGCGAAGCCGGGATGGATCGGGATGGTGGAGCCGAATTCCTCGATGATCGCGGGTCCGGTGATCACATCGCCGGGCGCCAGTTCGGGCCGCGTGTACACGGTCGTGTCGACGTAGCCCTCGCGGTCCTCGAAGCACACCGACCGGGTGCCGGTGCGGGCGCGCTCGACGCCGCCGTCGCGGGCGGGCAGTTCGCGCAGTTCGGGCCGGCGGATCGGCCCGACGCCGGTGACGCGCAGGTTGACCCACTCGACGGTCTGGCTCGCGTCGCCGCGGAAGTTGTAGCCATAGAGCTGTTCGTGCGCGGCGTGGAACGCCTCGGCGACGGTGTCCGCGAGTTCGCCGTCGAACGGGCCGTCCGGCACCGGGACGCGGACCTCGAAGGCCTGTCCGAAGTAGCGCAGGTCGGCGGTGCGCACGTAACGGTGGTCCTCGGCCGCGAAGCCCTCCTTGTCGAGGGCCTCGCCCGCCTTGCCCGCCAGCTCGCCGAAGATGCCCGCCACCTTGGCGTGGTCGAGCTCGGGGTGGCTGCCGACGGCGGTCTGCACGTAGTCGCAGCGCACGTCGACGGTGAGCAGGCCGAACGCCGAGACGTTGCCGGGGTCGCGCGGCACGATGACGCCGGCGAGGCCGAGGATGTCGATGAGGCGGCACAGCAGCAGGGAGCCGGAGCCGCCGAAGGTGGCCATGGTGAAGTCGCGGACGTCCAGGCCGCGCTTGACGGTGATCTGTCGCAGCGCGTTGGCCTGGTTCCAGGCGGAGATCTCCAGGATGCCGGTGGCGCACTGCTCGACGCTGATGCCCAGCTCGGCGGCGAACTTGGTCAGGCCCTCGCGGGCCGCCTCGACGTCGAGCGGGATCTCGCCCCCGAGCAGGTGCGGGGGGATCCGGCCGAGCAGGACGTGCGCGTCGGTGATGGTGGGCTCGACGCCGCCCTTGCCGTAGCAGATGGGGCCGGGATCGGCGCCCGCCGAGCGGGGTCCGACCTTGAGCGTGCCCTCGGGGGAGGTCCACGCGATCGAGCCGCCGCCCGCGCCGACGGTGACCACGTCGATCATCGGGATCTTGGACGGGTAGCGCCCGATCGAACCCTCGGTGGTCAGCGTCGGCTCGCCGCCCAGCACCACCGACACGTCGGTGGAGGTGCCGCCGCCGTCACAGGTCAAGACCTTGTCGAAGCCGGCCTTCTCGGCGATCAGGGCCGCGCCGAGCGCGCCCGCCGCGGGGCCGGACAGGACGGTGGTGATCGGCTGGTGCACGACCTCCTCGGCGGAGAGCACGCCGCCGTTGGACTTCATGATGGCGAACGGGACCCGACGGGGCTCGTCGGTGTCGGCGGTGGTGAACGCGTCCAGACGGCGGCGGATGCCGCCGACGTAGCGGGCCACGCGCGGCTTCACGGCGGCGTCCACGAGCGTGGTCATGGAGCGCTCGTACTCGCGGTACTCGCGCAGCACCTCGGAGCTGATCGACACGACCGCGTCGGGGTGTTCCTCGCGCAGGATCTCGCGCATGCGCAGTTCGTGCGCCGGGTTGGCGTAGGAGTGCAGCAGGCACACGCCGATGGTCATGATGCCCTGGTCGCGCAGCCGCCGGGCCGCGGTGCGGGCGCCGTCCTCGTCGAACGGGCGGACCTCGTTGCCCTTGAAGTCGAACCGGCCGCCGACCGTGTGCACCAGGTCGACCGGCACGATGCGGTCGGGCTTGACCCAGAAGTAGGAGTTGCCGTAGCCGTCCGGGACCGCCTGACGGGCGATCTCCAGGATGTACTCGTAGCCCTCGGTGGTGATGAACCCGAGGCGGTCGATCTTGTCCTCGAGGAGCTGGTTGGTGGCCACCGTGGTGCCGTGCGCGACCGCGGTGACGTCGGCTCCGGTACAGCCGAGCAGGCCCAGGACCTTGTCGATCCCGTTCATGAAGCCGTCGGCCGGGTCGCTCGGCGTGGACGGCGTCTTGGTGGTGACGAGTTCGCCGGACTCCTCGTCCAGGGCGACCACGTCGGTGAAGGTTCCGCCGGTGTCGATGCCGATACGAATCCGTCGGCGGGGTCCCGCCGCTGCGGCAGGCGTCATCAGCGCGCTCCAATCGGGGAGGCAGGGAAGTCGGGTTCGCGGAGGGCTGGTCGCCCGGCTGCTGTCAGCGATTCAACTTCGCCATGCCATGGCACGGAATCGGCAACTTCTGCCAAGGGTCTCGGCAACACTTGGTGATTTCCGTGAGCTGTCGCTCCCCACACCCCGACGTCGGGACGCGGACGCGATCACCCGGGGCGAAAATGGCCCTGCGGGTCGGATCGGTTTCGCGAACAATCGGCGCATGCCTTCGTCCTCGCCCCGACCCCGTCCGCGCCCGGCCCCATCCACCGAAAACTGGATCGGCGCCGTGGTGGGCTTCGGTCGCAGGTCCGTGCGGCTGCACGAGGTGGACGTACGGGCCGCGTGGCGCCCCGAACCGACGAGGTTCGGGTTCGAACACATCACGCAGGTCGGCTTCGGCGGGCGCTGCGCGCGCGGGCGCTGCGCGCAGGCGCTGCCCGAGTTCGCGGGCCCGCGGCCGGACCGACGCACCCCGGACGGCGCGCGGGCTCGCCGTGCACGTCGTGCGGGTGCGCACGACGTGCACGGCATCGCGGCGTTGCCGCGAGTACTACTGGATCGGCTCGGTGCAGCTGGAGACGAGTGCTCCGGACGAGAACCCCTCCACCCGTACGGACTGCGCCGCGCCCGGTCCCGGCACCGTGACGTCGACCCGGCCGTCGGCGACGTCCACCGACGTGCGGGGGCGCCGGTCGAGGTAGACGTCGGCCCGGTCCACGTTGGTCGTCTTCAGGGTGAATCGCAGGACACCGTCGGTCCGCGCGAGGCCCGCGATGGTCACCGTGTGCGGGGTCTGTGCCTTGAGCAGCTCTCCGGCTCGGGCGAGCAGGTCGACGTTGTCCTCCAGCAGGTCCTTGCGGGTCATGGTGTGGCGCTTGTCCGGGACGACGCCGAGATCCTCCACGGGTGTGCCCGACAGGTCGCCGACGCGCAGTGTCCGACGGATGGACACGCGCATGCCCGCCCCCTTCGGCAACGGCTCGTACGGCGTCTCCGGGTCGCCCTCGAGCAGCGCGCTGAGCAGGTCGTGGGTCCAGACGTTGGCCCCACCCGCTCCGGTGTTGTCGTCGGCCCCGAGCACGGGTCCGATCCCGTGGTCCTGGAAACCGGCGGCGAAGATGTCGGTGGCGGAGTAGCAGCGCGCGTTGGTGATCAGGACGACGGGCCCGGAGTACTCCTGCCCGATGTCGTTGGCACCGGCCACAGGGGTGATGGGGAAGGCGTTGGAGAAGGTGGCGCCGGTCTCGACGGCCTGCTCCATCGACGGCACCCAGGCACCGAGGTCGATGTTCGGGTTGTCCTGATGCGTGCGGCAGATGCGCAGGTTGACGGGCGTGTTGATGAACTGCACCGGTTCGGGGGCGATCCGTCGGGGGCAGAGCGTCTGGAGCGTGAACTCGGCGGCGTGGATGTGCCCGCCGCCGTTGTCGCGGACATCGACGATGAGACCGTTCTGCGGAAGTTTGCCGATCAGGCGGACGAACTCGCGCACGAAGGCGGCGGGGTTGTCCACGCTGAACGTGAAGATCCGGACGTGGCCGAAGGTGCCCGAGGGAGTGGTCACCTCGCGGGCCCGGAAGACCTTGGGCATCGTGCTCGCGATTTCCCCCTGCGCGAGGTCGGGCGCCGGTTCGCCCGCGGCGAACGCGCGCTCCTGGGCGGCGATCTGCGGTGCGAACAGCGTCACCTTGGCCCGGCCGGTCTCGTCCGCGTCCAGGTCCAGGCCCTGGGCGAGCGCGGCGGAGGTGATCGTGTCGGCGTTGACGAACGGCGGCGCGTTGTCCCCGACCCGCCAGTCCACCCGCAGCTCACGAGCGGCGCCGGCGGCGAGGTAGCTGACGGTCACCCACTCCTCGAACGGGGGCAGGTGGATCCTGAGCGGACGGACCGTGAGCGACTGCACGCCGCGGCTGTGCCGGGCGGCGGCGTTGCTCCCCGCGTAGCGGGCGGCGTTGAGGTCGACGGCCTGGGCGATGGGGATGCCGCTCCAGTGCGTGATCTCGACGCCGGGCTTGAAATCGGGCTCGGGGAGCGGGAACTGGGGGGCGATGTGGGTCACCAGGAAGTGCGGACCCTGCTCGTCGGTGTACTCCTCGATCAGGAACGGGAGAAACGCGACCTTGCCCGCGAAGGGCAGGGGGAGCAGGTAGTTGGTGTGCAGGTCCCTGACCGAGTGGAAGATCTCCGACAGCTCGGCGTGGAAGAGCCATTCCTTGGGCATCGTCGATTCGGTCTGCCGCTCCAGCCGCCGGCGCAACACGCGCAGCCGTTGCACCGGATTCACCGCGTGCATCGCCGTCTTCAGCGGTAGATGGACGTAGTTCTGCTCGAACAGGACCAGCGCCTGGTCGACGAGGAGTTGCCGCTCGCTCAACGTGAGAGTGCCTTGCAGGACTGTCGCCATGGTGCCTCCGGTTACGTTCGCCGAGCCGCATCGGCCTACCCCCAGTGTTCGGCCGACCACGCCGGCGGAACGTCATCGACACGACACTTCACCCATTGGACGCCAAAATGGCGGTCCCGTCACGAACCATGTCGATTCCGAGGTGGACGAGTCGCGACCGGATGGGCTGATTCGGGTCGAGCCGTTTCGTGTTGTTGCGGGTGCGTGGTCGCCGTTGCCGGCATAGTCGGGCGGCGCGGGCGAGTTGGTAGACGACGTCGAAGGGCAGGCACCATGAGCGGCGACCCGATGGCCACCACGCGCGAGCGCGCCGACCTGCTGGAATCGCTGGCGAGGCATCGCGGGTTCCTGCGGCAGACGGTCCAAGGGCTCACCGACGAACAGGCGGCGACGCGCACCACCGTGAGCGAACTCTGTCTCGGCGGCCTGATCAAACACGTGGCCGGCACCGAGGCGTCCTGGATGCGATTCGCGGTCGGCGGCGCTGAGGCCATGGCGAGCGAACCGGTCGACTGGGAGGGCCAGTTCCGGATGGCCGAGGGGGAAACGCTCGTCGGACTGCTCGACGCGTACGAAGCGGTGGCGCGCGGGACCGACAAGCTGGTGGCCGACCTGCCCGACCTGGACGCGTCCCATCCGCTGCCCGAAGCCCCGTGGTTCGAGCCGGGCGCCCGGTGGTCCGTGCGCCGCGTCCTTCTGCACGTCATCGCCGAGACCGCCCAGCACGCCGGGCACGCGGACATCCTCCGCGAATCGCTGGACGGCGCGAAGACCATGGGCTGACCGCCCGGGCATGCCGGTGGGGACCACCCTCCGCCGCGGCGATGGATGGTCCCCGAATCGGCGCCCGCCGGGCCGTCAGCCGTGCGGGAAGGTCGTCTTCGCCGGGCGGACCAGGTCGTCCGCGTAGTTCGCGATCAGATCGAGGTTGCGATCCGCGAGGTGGTCGAACACCTGCGGGACGTTGGAACCGGGGGTCAGCGACGCGAGCGCGCGGTCCGGGTCCAGCCGGGCCGAGACCCAGCCCTCGTGCGACGATCCCCGCGCGAGCACCTCGGCGCCGGGCGTGACGATCATCGAATTGCCGAAGTAGAGCACGCCGGCCGGATCGCTGCCGGTCGCGTTGGCGCCGATCACGTACACGTGGTTGTCGTACGCGCGGGCCCGGCAGGTCAGTTCCCACAGGTCGGCCGAGCGCAGCAGCGCGGACGGCCGGCAGATGACCTCGGCGCCGTGCACGGCCTGGATCCGGCTGAGCTCCGGGTAGTCGCCGTCGAAGCAGATGATCATGCCGATCCGGCCGAGGTCGGTCTCCACCACGCTCACCCACTCGCCCGGGGTGACCCAGCCGCCGCGCGAACGCAGTTCGGGCCCGAACGGGTGGGTCTTGCGATAGACGCCGAGGACCCTTCCGTCCGGTCCGGCCAGCACCGACGAGTTGTACACGACGCCGCGGTCCTCGCCGCGCTCGTAGGTGCCCCACACCAGGTGCACGCCCAGTTCGCGGGCCCGTTCCTGGAAGGGCGCGGTGAGCGCGCCGGGGATGTCGTCGACGAGGTCCCACAACTCCTCCGCGCCCAGCGCCGGGGTGAACCCGGTGGTGACGCTCTCCGGCAGCACGATCAACTCGGCACCGGTGGACTCGACGCATCGGGTGACCCAGTCGAGCGCGTGGGCGATGTTCGCCTCGACCACCGCCGATGTGAGCGGCCCGGGCCGGGGCACGATCTGGACGGCCGCCGCCGTGAACGCACGCATGTCTGATCCTCCTTGCTGGTGCCGTGACCGGAAACCTTCACCGGTTCCCGGTCGCGGCACTCGGGACGCGGGTACGACGGGTCAGCGGCGCCGGGCGATCAGGCCGCCGACGATCGCGCCGAGCAGCGCCACGGTCGCGCCGAACAGCGCGCCCTTCGCGAAGTCGTCGCCACCGATTCCGGCGAGCGCAGACGTCGCGGCCGGGGCCGCGTACACGCCGGCGGGGGCGGCGCCGTCGGCCGCGGCCACGACGGGCGTTCCGTTGAGCGCGGGGGCGGGGGCGAGCGGGGTCTTGCCGGTGAGGATGTTGTCGACGGACTTGAAGAACTCACCGGCCGTCTTCTTCGCGACGCCGGTCAGCATCCGCTGGCCGACCCCGCCGATGACGCCGCCGACCACGGCCTCGGCGTCGTATTCGAGCCGGGTCCGGCCGCCGTCGAGGTCCTCCAGGGTGACCTTGACCTCCGCGCTGACCGTGCCGGGACCGCCCGAGCCGGACGCCTTGAGCATGAACGAGCCGGGCGGCACCTGGTCGGTGAGCTGCACGTTGCCCAGGTAGGTGCCCTTGATCGAGGCGACGCCCATCGTCACGGTCATCCGGTAGGCGTCGGGGCCGGTCTCCTCCAGCTTCTCGCAGCCGGGGATGGTGCGGGTGAGCACGGCCGGGTCGTTCAGCGCCGCCCAGACCTTCTCGGCCGGCGCGTTCAGGATGGCGTTTCCTTGGACCTTCATGGTGCGACGTGCTCCTTAACGGTGGGTGCCGGGGGCGCTGCCCGCGCCGGCGGAGTGATCGGCGCCGCGGCGCAGGGCCGGGATCTCGCCGGCGGCGAACCGCTTGCGCAGGTGGAACAGTTCGGAGGGCTGGATGGGCATCCGGACGATCGGGAAGCCCTCGGCGTCCTCGATCGCGGAGGCGAACACGGCCGCCCCGGGGATCACGCCCGCCTCGCCCGCGCCCTTGATGCCGAGCGGGTTGAGCGGGGAGGGCGTCTCCAGGTGGTCGATCTCGATCTTGGGGACCTCGCTCGCGTACGGCATCAGGAAGTCCATGAACGACGCGTTGACCAACTGGCCGTGCTCGTCGTACTCCATCCGCTCGTACAGCGCCCCGCCGACGCCCTGCGCGACGCCGCCGTGCACCTGTCCCTCGACGATCATCGGGTTGATCAGGTGTCCGCAGTCGTGCACGACGCAGTAGCGCAGGATGCGGATCTCGGCGGTGTCCGGGTCGGTCTCCACGATCACCGCGTGCATCCCGTTGGCGAACGTCGCGGTCGGCGGCGAGTAGTAGTCGCGGCCCTCCAGGCCGGGTTCCTCGCCCTCGGCGATCGGCGGCTTGGACAGGTCCGCGGTCCCGGTGAGCTGGGTGGCCGCCTGGGACGCCTCGTCGAAGGCGTAGCGCAGCGGGTTGGACAGCACCGCGACGGTGCCGAGGGCGACCGAGGAGCCGGGGCTGCCCTTGACCCGCACGTGGCCGTCGACGATCTCCAGGTCGCGCGGGTCGGCCTCCAGGGCCTCGCCGGCGATCCGCAGCGCCTTGGCCTTGACGTTGCGCGCCGCCAGCGCGATGGCGTTGCCGCTCATCACCGCCGCCCGGGAGGCGAACGTGCCCACCGCGTACGGGAAGCGGCGGGTGTCGCCGGTGGTCACGGTGACGTCTTGGAGCGGTACGCCGAGTTCGTCGGCGACGATCTGCGCGAACACCGTCTGGTGTCCCTGGCCCTGGCTGGTCAGGCCGGTGGCGACGTTGACCTTGCCATTGGTCTCGACCTGGACGTGGCCGCCCTCGTAGGGCCCGACACCGGTGCCCTCGACGTAGCACGCGACGCCGATGCCGACCCGGCGCCCCTCGGCGCGGGCCTGCGCGCGGTAGGCCTCGAACTCGTCCCAGCCGACCAGCTTCTTGAGCGCGTCCAGCGACGCGGGGAAGTCGCCCGAGTCGTAGATCAGCGGGCGGCCGTCCTGGAAGAGCAGGCCGTGGTCGTAGGGCATCTCGTCGGGCTTGATGAAGTTGAGCGCGCGCACCTGGGTGCGGTCCTTGCCGAGGTGGTCGGCGATCGCGTCCATCGCGCGTTCCATCGCGAACACGCCCTGCGGGCGGCCCGCGCCGCGGTAGGGGGTGACTATCACCGTGTTGGTGTAGAGGCTGCGGAAGTCCACCCGGTAGGCGCCCGGCTTGTACGGTCCCAGGAGCTGGGTGGAGGTGATGATCGGGACGATGATCCCGTACGGCGTGTAGGCGCCGTTGTCGTGCAGGATCTCCACGTCGAGGCCGAGCAGTCGGCCGTCGTCGTCGAAGCCCACGCGCACGGTCTGCAATTGGCCGCGTTCGTGCGCGGCGGAGATGAAGTGCTCGCGGCGGTCCTCGGTCCACTTGACCTCGTGGTCCAGCAGCCGGGCCGCCCACGGGACGAGGATCTCCTCGGGCCAGGGGTGCACGATCTTGACGCCGAAGCCGCCGCCGACGTCGGGGGTGACGCACTCGACCCGGTCCAGCGGCAGGTCGAGCTTGGCGGCCACGGCCGCCCGGACGCCGGTGGAGGTCTGCGTGGAGGTGTACACGCGCAGGCTCGCGTCGGCGGCGTCCCAGCGGGCGTAGACGCCCCGGCCCTCCATGGGCATGCACGCGCTGCGTTCGATGTCCAGGTGCAGTTCGAGCCGGTTGGGCGCGGCCGCGATCGCGGCGGGCGCGTCGCCCACCTCCTGGACGAAGTGCGCGGCGCAGTTGCCGGGGACGTCCTCGTGTACCAGGCGTTCGGCGCGGAAGGCGTTCTCGATGCCGACGACCGGGGGCAGCGGTTCGTACTCGACGGTGATCCGCTCGCACGCGTCCTCGGCGAGGTAGCGGTCGCGCGCGACGACCATCACGACGGCCTCGCCGACGTGGTTGACGAACTCCTTGGCCAGCGCGTAGGCGGTGCGGCCGTGGGTGAGCGCGGGGTGCGGGATGAGCAGCGGCAGCGGCTCGGCGACCCGGTCGGTGAGGTCCTCGTACGTGTAGATCGCGACCAGGCCGTCCACGTCGAGGGCGTCGCTCACGTCGATGCCGGTGATCCTGGCGCGGGCGTGCGGGCTGCGTACGAACGCGGCCTCGTACGCGCCCTCGCCGAGGTCGTCGAGGTAGCGGCCGTTGCCCACCAACAGCCGCAGGTCCTCGGTGCGCTGGACGGGGGCGCCGAACATCTTCGTGGTCATCGGGCGTCCCCTTCGGCCTGGTCCCGGCCCTGCTCGGCGGTGATCTCGGCGGCGCGCAGCACGGACTTCACGATGTTCTGGTAGCCGGTACAGCGACACAGATTGCCGGAGATCGCCTCGCGCGCCTCCTCCTCGGTGGGCGTCGGGTTCTCCTTCACGAAGGCCGCGACGACGGTGAGGAAGCCGGGGGTGCAGAACCCGCACTGGAGGCCGTGGCATTCGCGGAAGGCCTGCTGCACGGGGTGCATCGTGCCGTCCGGATCGGCGAGCCCCTCGACTGTGGTGATCTCGTGGCCCTGAGCGCTCACCGCGAACATCAGGCACGCGCGCATCGGCTTGCCGTCGATCTGTACGGTGCACGCGCCGCACACGCCGTGCTCGCAGCCGACGTGGGTGCCGGTCAGACCGAGGTCGTGGCGCAGGCAGTCGGAGAGCAGCCGGCGCGGCGTGACGGTGGTGGTGCGCAGGACGCCGTTCACGCTCAACCGGATGTCGAGCCGTTGCTCGGTGGGGATCTGCGTCTCCGTCATCATGCGCTCCGCTCGTTCGTGCCGGTGGTGCCGGTGCTGCCGGGTGCGTTGGGGTCGGTGGTCGCCGCGCGTTCGGTGGCGGTGCGCAGGGCTCGGGCGGTCAGCACGCCGGCGACCTGCGCGCGGTACTCGGCGGTGGCGTGGATGTCGGGCTCGGGGTCGATCCGCGAGGTCGCCAGGGTCACCGCGTCCCGCCAGATCGCGGTGTCGGCGGTGCGCCCGATCAGCGCGTCCGTGAGGTCGAGCACGAGCGGGGTGGAGGAGATGGACAGGTACGCGGCGCGGGCCGAGACGATCCGCAGGTCGTCGTCGAGCGTGACGGCGGCCGCCACGCCGCAGATCGCGTAGTCGCCGTGTCGGCGCGCGGTTTCCACGAACTCGGTGCCGGTGCGGCCCGGCAGCCGGGGGAAGTACGCGGACACGGCCAGCTCGCCGGTCTCGATGCACGCCTCGAGGGGGCCGACGAAGAAGTCCTCGGCGGCGACCGTGCGGGTCGAGCCCTTGCGGGCCAGTACGACCGAGCCGCCGAGCAGGGCGAGTACGGCGGTCATCTCGCCGGAGGGGTCGGCGTGCGCGAGGCTGCCGACGGTGGTGCCGCGGTTGCGGATCACCGGGTGGGCGACCAGGCGCAGGCCCTGGCGCAGCAGTGGAACGGCCGCGTACGCGGCGTCGTCCGCCTCGACCTCGGCGTGCCGGGCGAGCGCGCCCACCGCGACACCGCCGGGGTCGGTGCGGACATAGGAGAGTTCGGCGAGCCCGTTGATGTCGACCAGGTGAGCCGGGGCCGCGAGTCTCATGTTGAGCATCGGGATCAGACTCTGGCCGCCGGCGAGGACCTTTCCGTCGTGGCCGACCGCGTCGAGGGCCTCGAGGGCCTCGGCCAGATTGGTCGGTGCGTGGTATCGGAATGCCGACGGCTTCACGGTGCTCGTCCTCTCCTGGTGTTCGCGTGCGGTGTCGCGGTGGGTGCGCGTGGACGTCAGCTCGGCGGCGAGCCGGTGCCGGTCACGGGTTGCTTGTGTTCGGCGGCGTGCGGGTGTTCCTCGACTGTGCCCAGAGAGAGCGCCGTGCCACCTTCGAGTTCGACGTCGGCGGGTGCCTTCGGGTCCCGCATGTGCGCGGGGGCGAGGGCGTGCAGGACGTGGTATATGACGAGGGTGACGATCGTGCCCAGGGCGATGCCCTCGATGGTGAAGTCGTCGCTGAACTTGATCGCGACCCCGCCGATGCCGATCACGACGCCCGCGGCGACCGGCACGAGGTTGATCGGGTTGGCGAAGTCGACCTTGTTCTCGATCCAGATCTTCGCGCCGAGCAGGCCGATCATGCCGTACAACACGACGGTGATCCCGCCGAGCACGCCGCCGGGCGTGGCCGCGATCAGCGCGCCGAACTTGGGGCACAGGCCGAACAGCACGGCGACGGCGGCGGCCACGTAGTAGGCGGCCGTGGAGTAGACCCGGGTGGCCGCCATGACGCCGATGTTCTCGGCGTAGGTGGTGGTGGGGGAGCCGCCGACGGCGCTGGCCATCATGGTGCCGAGGCCGTCCGCGGTGATCGCCTTGCCCAGGCTGCCGTCCAGGTCGGCACCGGTCATCTCGGAGACCGCCTTGACGTGTCCGGCGTTCTCCGCGATGAGCGCGATCACGGCGGGCAGCGCGACCAGGATCGCCGAGGTCTTGAAGTCCGGCGCGTGCGTGCCGGGGAGGCCGAACCAGTCGGCCGAGGTGACCCCGGAGAAGTCGACGCGGTCGTGCGCGAACTCCTTGCCGTCGTTCTGGCCCGGCTGGACCGAGGTGATCTGACCGAAGCCCTTGTCGAATAGCCACGACATCGCGTACCCGAAAACCAGGCCCAGGAAGATCGCGATCCGGGACCAGAAGCCGCGCAGCAGCACCGTCATCGCGATGACCGCGGTCATCGTCAGGATGGCGATCCACTGGTCCTGCGGCCAGTACACCTTCGCCACCACGGGTGCCAGGTTGAAGCCGATCAACAGCACCACCGCGCCGGTGACCACCGGCGGCAGCGCCTTGTTGACGGCGGCGGCGCCGAGCAGGTGGATCAGGACGCCGGCGAGCGCGAGCACGGCGCCGGCGACCAGGATCGCGCCGGTGACCGTGGCGCTGGAGCCGCCGGAGGCCCGGATCGTGGCGACCGCGCCGACGAAGGCCGCGCTGGTACCGAGATAACTGGGGATCTTTCCCTGCACGATGAGCAGGAAGACCACGGTGGCCAGGCCCGACATCATGATCGCGAGGTTCGGGTCGAGACCCATCACCACCGGGAACACGAACGTCGCGCCGAACATCGCGACGATGTGCTGTGCTCCCAGGCCGATGGTCCGGCCCCACGAGAGTCGTTGGTCGGGGCGCACGACCTCACCAGGAGGTGGGGTGCTGCCGTCCCCGTAGAGTTTCCATCCCAAGCCGAGTGCCATGTTCAGCCGCCTTCCAGGCGTATGGGGGTGCGAGGGCGATTCGTTGTCGCACGACCCGGCACGGTGAGCGCGATCCGGTGGTATCCGCCGTTCCCGCCACGAGGTTGGAGGAAGGCTACGGACGGGCCGGACACCGAGGCTTGGGTGATAGGTGACAGAGCTGCTCCGGCACTGTTGTGGAATTCACCCAAGGTTTGTTTGCCTTCGTGTGTCGGGCCTTGGAGGAACGCCCAAAGGTCTGTCCGTCCGTGCCCGCGACGCTACAGCCCGCGCATGCGGCGGACCTGCAACGCCAGCATGATGTTGAGCCGCAGATGCGAGTCGGTCGTGAAGGAGCCGAGCAGCCGCTCGAGCTTGCCGATCCGATAACGCAGCGTGTTGTAGTGGAAGTGCAGGATCCGCGCGGTCTCGGCGACGTTGAGGTTGGTGTCCAGCAGCACCTCCAGGGTGGTGCGCAGATCGACGGTCTCCTCGTCCTCGCGGCTCGCGAGTTCGCCGAGGGTCTCCCTCATGAAGCTGGTCAGCTCGGCGGAGTCCGGGACCAGGCTCAGCAGTCGGTACACGCCGAGACTGTCGAAGTCGGCGACCCCGCCCGGGCCGTGCATCTGCCGGCCGACCTTGGCGGCGCGGCGGGCCTGTTCGTACGCCTCGGGCAGCAGCGCCGGATCGGTGACCACCCGGCTGACCCCGGTGGAGAACGACCGGCGTCCGCCGCCGCCGTCCCCCGAGACCTGGGCGACCATGTGCCGGACCGCCTCGCCGGGCGGGGTGCGCCCGGACGCGCCCATCACCACGACGACCTCCTGGCTGTAGCCGACCACGGCCGCCTGCGGATCGCGCTCGTGCACCACGATGCCCCAGGCCGTCGCGAAGCGCTCGTGCGCGGGCCGCAGGTCGTCGGGCTCCAGGTCGGGGTTCTCGCCCGGTTCGAGCTGCGCCACGACGACGGTCAGCGGGCGGTCGATGGCCCAGCCGAGCGAGGCGCAGTGCCGCACGGTGTGCAGCGGGTCGCCGGCCCGGCCGGCGAGCAGGTCGCGCATGAAGTCGCCCTGGTACTTGCTCTCGACCGCGGCGACCGCGAGTTCCTTGGTGATCACCAGCGCCGCGGTGGCGGCGGCTCGCTCCAGGACCTGGATGTCGCTCTCGTCGAGCGTGCGGCCCGCGGAGATCAGCACGACCCGGCCGTGGTCGAGGGCGCCGGCCAGGATCGGCACCAGCGCGACGCCCGTGCCCGGCTCGTCCAGGGCGCGCGAGCCGTGCTTGAAGCGCTCCACCCGGAAGCGGCCGGTGGCGTCGAACACGCCGCGCCCGTGCGGCTTCGCGTCGGCCGAGTCGGACGAGGCGAGCAGTCGGCCGTCGGGCGTGGTGACCATGACGGTGCCGCCGAGCAGCCGGCTGAGCTCGTCGGTGATCGCCTCCAGGCCGCCGCCGGCGAGCACCACGCTCACCAGCGCGCGGTGCGCCTCCTCGGAGCGGGCCAGCACCGCGGCCTGGCGGTTGAGGATGTCGGTGAGCACCTGGTTGAGAATGTCGTCGAACGCGACGTCGTCGGGCAGCCGGATGATCGGCAGGCCGACCAGGTCGGCGGCGGCCAGCATGTCGGCCGGCAGTTCGTCGAGATAGCGTCCGAGCTTGATCCCCACGGCGGCCAGCCGGCGCGACTCCAGCTCGGTCACCAGGTCGGACAACGACTGCGGGGTCTCGCGCAGTGGATAACCCGTGGTCAGCAGCAGTTCGTGCGGCTTGGTCCAGGGCAGGATGTCCGGGACCTCCATCACGTTGAGCCGCTGCACGACCCGGTCCAGGCCGCGCTCGCCGGCCAACAGTCGGGCGCCGGACAGGCTGGAGAGGCTCAGCACGTCGCGGACCGACACGCCACGAACGAGCGTGCCGGTACTCGCGGATCGCACTCCGCCGGGGCTTGGCAAGTTACGCGAATTAAGTGCGCCAAGGCTGGCAACATTCTCCATTCGAGGACCATAGCCATTGGATTACGTTCACAACAGACATAGAGCCGGTCCGATTCAAGTCGCAACGAACGGTCGGCCACACCGCCGCCGACCCGTCCCGGGGATCCCGTCCCCACCGTTTCCGTCGCCGGCTCCGCACCGTTCCCGGGAGGCACGCACCGTGGCAGACCCGGGAGGCACGACCACCGCCGCACCGCCGCACCGCGCCCGTGCGCACGCCTCGGCGAAGCGCCCGACCGCGGTGCCGGGCCCGACCGCGGTGCCGGGCTCGGCGTCGGTGCTGGTGCGCGACCTGCTGGAGCGGCCCGCGCGGCCCGCCCGGGTGCTGGGGATCTTCCCGGCCGCGGTGTACCTGGCCGACCCGGACGGCGCAGTGCTCGCCCTGTGCACGCACGACGCGGTCCGGCTGCCGAACGCCGTCGTGCTCGCCGCCCGAACCGACGCGTCGCCCTTTCCCGCGCTCGCCGCCCACCCCGACGCGCTCGCCGACGCACGCGTCGGCGACGGCCTGCTGACGATCGGGGCGCTGCGGGTGGACGCGGTCCGCTGGTGGACCCGCCGCGCCCGTCCGCGCCGAACGACACCGACGCCTCGCGGGCCGGCGTCGCCGCGCTGCGCACCGCCCTCGACACCGTGCCCACCGGCCTGTCCACCCGTGCGCGGGCCGACCTCGCCGAAGTGGGCCGACACGTCGCGACCGACCCCGAGCGCGCCGGCGCCGCCGCGCTGCGCCTGATCGGCCTCGGCCCCGGCCTGACCCCCAGCGGCGACGACGCGCTGTGCGGTCTCCTGCTCGCGCTGCGCCACCTGACTCCCGGCCCGACCGGCGCCCGGCTCGCGACCGCGCTCGGCGCACGCGTCACGGCGCACGCCGCGGGCCGCACCACCGACCTGTCCGCGGCATTGCTCGGCCACGCCGCCCGCGGCGACGGCTGCGCGCAACTGGTCGACCTGATCGGCGCCGTGGGCCGCGGACATGACGTATTTCCTTGCCTGCGCCGCCTGCTGACGGTGGGTCATACCTCCGGCGCGGACCTCTCCCTCGGCGTGCTCGCCGGGGCCGAGGCGGCCTGCGCGGGCACCCCGCTGGACCCGAACTCCCGTACCCCCGAAGGAAGGAGCGCCCGTGAGCAGCGCGCTTGAGCTGCGCCGCGGAACATACCGAGACTCGGTCAGCCTGATGCAGGTGAGCCGATCGGTATCCGCGGTGGACGGGGTGACCAAGGCGCTCGTCGCCATGGCGACGGAACTCAACGTCGGCCTGTTGGCGGGCATGGGCTTCGAGACGCCCGACGGCGCCGGCCCCAACGACCTGATCGTGGCGATCCGGGCCGACGACGAGGACGCGCTGCGGCGCGCTCGCGAGGTGCTGGAGGAGGCCCTCGTCCTGTCGACGGGCGGCGGCACCGGGATCGGTTCGGCCGCCGGCGTCCCGCCGCGCACGATCCGCACCGCCGCGAACGCGACGCCGGGCGCGACGCTCGCGCTCGTGTCGGTCCCCGGGCCGCACGCCTTCGCCGAGGCGATGGACGCGCTCGAAGCCGGCCTCGACGTGATGATCTTCAGCGACAACGTCCCCGTGGAACACGAGATCCGGCTCAAGGACGCGGGTCGCGAACGCGGACTGCTGGTGATGGGACCCGACTGCGGGACGGCCATGGTCGGCGGGGTCGGCCTCGGCTTCTCCAACACAGTCCGGACCGGGCCGATCGGCCTGGTGGCCGCCTCCGGCACCGGCTCGCAGGAACTGATGTGCCTGCTGCACGCGGCCGGCAGCGGCGTGAGCCACTGCCTGGGCGTGGGCGGGCGCGACCTGAGCGAGGCGGTCGGCGCCCGCTCGACCCTGCAGGCACTCGCGCTGCTCGACGCGGACCCGGCCACCGAGCTGATCGTCGTGGTCTCCAAGCCGCCCGCCGAGGCGGTCGCGGCCGAGGTCGAGCGGTACGCCGCCACCTTGTCCACGCCGGTCCAACTCGCGTTCCTGGGCCGGGGACGGGCGGACCTGACCGCCGCCGCGACCAAGGCGCTCGCCGCGGTCGGACACGCCGGCGTCCAGGACCGGACCTGGCGGCCCGAGCGGACGCCCGCCGCCCGCACCGGCGCCCTGCGCGGGCTGTTCTGCGGCGGCACGCTGTGCGACGAGGCGATGATCATCGCCGCCGACCGGCTCGGGCCGATCGCGTCCAACATCCCGCTCCAGGCCGACTGGGCGCTGCCCGCCGACCTGCGCGCCGCCGGCCACCTGATGATCGACTTCGGCGACGACGGCCTCACCGCCGGGCGCCCGCACCCGATGATCGACCCGAGCCTGCGTCTGGAGCGGCTCGCCGAGGAGTTGGCCTCCCCCGAGACGGCCGTGCTGCTCCTGGACGTCGTGCTCGGACACGGCGCGCACGCGGACCCCGCGGCGGAACTGGCCGAGGTGCTGCGCGCGGCCGGGCCGGACGCGCCGGCCGTACTGATCTCGCTGTGCGGAACCGACCTGGACCCCCAGGACCTCGACGCCCAGGCCCGCACGCTGGCCCTTGCGGGGGCCGAGGTCCACCTCTCCAATGCCGAGGCCGCCCGGCGTGCCGTGGCGATCGTAGAAGGGCTCGACGCGTGAGTGCTCCCAACCCCCCAGGCAACGCGCTGCTGACCCGGGACCCGTCGGTGGTGACGGCCGGCGCCGAACTGCTCGCCGACGCGCTGACCGCGCAGGCGGTACCGGTGACGGCGGTGGACTGGCGCCCGCCGCTGCCCGGCACCGCGGACGCGCTGGCCCGAGTCCTCGCGGACGCGCGCCGCGAAGCGGCCAACAAGGTCGCGATCGAGCGGGTCCTGGCGTCCACGCCGCACCTGGTGGACGTCAAGCCGGCGAGCGAGGCGCTGGGCCTGACGCCGGGCCAGTTCCGGCACGCGGGACCGCCGATCGACTGGGAGCGGGCCTCCGGGCCGATGCGCGGCGCGCTGATCGGCGCGGTGCTCTTCGAGGGCCTGGCCGACTCGCCCGAGGCGGCGGAGAAGTTCCTCGCCGAGGGACGGGCCGAACTGGACTCCTGCCACCACCACCGCGCGGTGGGGCCGATGGCGGGCGTGGTCAGCCCGTCGATGTGGATGTTCGAGCTGGAGGACACCACCCACGGCACCCGCGCGTGGTGCTCGCTGAACGAGGGCCTGGGCAAGGTGCTGCGCTACGGCGCGTACGGCCCCGAGGTGATCGAGCGGCTCCAGTGGATGTCGGCGGTGCTCGGCCCGCTGCTGCGCACGGCCGTGCGGGCGGGCGAACCGATCGACATCCGGGCGATCATCGCGCAGATGTTGCAGATGGGCGACGAGGGCCACAACCGCAACCGCGCGGGCACCCTGATGCTGCTGCGCGAGCTCCTGCCGAACATGATCGACAGCGGCGCGCCGACGTCGGACATCGCCGAGGCGGCCAGGTTCGTGGGCGGCAACGACCACTTCTTCCTCAACCTCGACATGCCCGCCTGCAAGCTGGCGATGGACGCGGGCCGCGACGTGCCCGGCTCGTCCCTCGTGGTGGCGATGGCCCGCAACGGCACCGACTTCGGCATCCAGGTGTCCGGCACCGGCGACCGCTGGTACACCGGCCCCGCCGAGGTCCCGGACGGCCTCTACCTGGGCGCGTACGGGCCGGACGACGCCAACCCGGACATCGGCGACTCGGCGATCACCGAGACGGCGGGCATCGGCGGCTTCGCGATGGCGGCGGCGCCGGCGATCGTGCGCTTCATCGGCGGCGAGGTCGACGACGCGCTGGCCGCGACCCGGCGGATGTACGAGATCACCCTCGCGGAGAACCCCGCGTACCAGATCCCGGTGCTCGACTTCCGCGGCACGCCGACCGGCATCGATGTCACCAAGGTCGTGCGGACCGGCATCCTGCCGCAGATCAACACCGGCATCGCCGGTCGGGTCGCGGGCACGGGCCAGGTCGGCGCGGGTCTGGTGACGCCGCCGGCGGACTGCTTCGTGGCGGCCATCGGGGCGCTGGCGGAGGCGGCCGCGCCGCTCGGCTGAGTCGAGGCGAACGAAGGGCCCGCCGGGTGCGAATCGCACCCGGCGGGCCCTTTGTTTTCGCCGCCCGCGGGTCGGCTCAGCGGTGGATGCGTCCGCTCGTGTGCGACAACGGTCGCGCCGAGCCGCCGTGCCGGCCGCGGATGATCTCGGCGAGCACCGCGATCGCCGTCTCCTGCGGAGTGCGCGCGCCCAGGTCGAGGCCGATGGGGGAGTGCAGCAGCGCCAGTTCGGCCTCGGCCAGGCCCGCTTCGCGCAGCCGCAGCACCCGGTCCTCGTGCGCGCGCCGACTGCCCATCGCACCGACGTAGGCGACCGGCAGGCGCAGCGCCCGGACCAGCACCGGCACGTCGAACTTGGGGTCGTGGGTGAGCACGCACACGGCGGTGCGCGCGTCGACCCGGGTACTCGCGAGGTAGCGGTCGGGCCAGTCCACCACGAGTTCGTCGACGTCGGGGAAGCGGTCGGCGGTCGCGAAGACGGGACGGGCGTCGCACACGGTCACCCGGTAGCCGGCGAACGCGCCGGCCCGGGCGACGGCCACCGCGTAGTCGTTCGAGCCGAACACCAGCAGGCGCGGCCGCGGTACGTAGGAGCGCACGAATATGATCTCGCCCGGCCACACGCCGAGTTCGCCGACCGGGACGAGGTCGTCGCCGTCCGGCCGCACCAGCGTGGTCCGGTCGGCTTCGAGCAGGTCGCGCAGGCCGCCCACGAACGGGCCGCACTCGTCGTCGCCGGCGGCCTCCCCGTCCGGGCCGACCAGCGTCCGGGCGCCGAGCCGGGTCGGATCGCCGGTCGCGACCACGGTGGCGACCGCGACCGGCCGGCCCTCCCGCAGCGCGGCGATCAGCTCGGGGAACTCGGGGTAGCGCGCCGGATCGACCGGTTCGACGTACACCTCCAGGGTGCCGCCGCAGGTCAGCCCCACCATCAGCGCGTCGTCGTCGCTGATCCCGTACGCGGCGGTACGGGGCAGGCCGGTGTCGATGACCTCGTTCGCCAACTCGTACACCGCGCCCTCGACACACCCGCCCGAGACGCTGCCCAGGGCCACGCCGTCGGCGGACACCGCCATCACCGCGCCGGCGTCGCGCGGGGCACTGCGCAGCGTGGACACCACCGTGGCGAGCGCGAAGGTACGCCCGTCCAGGTACCACGCCTCGAGGTGATCGAGCAGTTCACGCATGGCCGCTCACCTCGTCCGTCGTTCGTCGACCAGCAGTGCGCACAATTCCTCCAGGGCCGCCAGGCTGTGCCCGGCGACGAAGTCGTCAACGTACGGCAGGGCGGCGGCCATACCCGCGGCGAGGGGTTCATAGCCGTCCCGGGCCCGGTGCGGATTGACCCAGATCACCCGATGGGCGAGCCGGTGCAGACGGGCCATCCCCATCCCGAGGCGGTCGGGATCACCGCGTTCCCAGCCGTCGGAGGCGATCACCACGACCGCCCCCCGGGCCACACCGCGCCGGCCCCAGCGCTCCAGGAACGTGTGCAGCTGGTCGCCGAGCCGGGTGCCGCCGCTGAAGTCGGGCACCAGGGCGGACGCGGCGGCGAGCGCCCGGTCCGGGTCGGTGTGCGCGAGTTCGCGGCTGATCCGGGTCAGCCGGGTGCCGATGGTGAACACCTCGGTGCCCCGGCGCCGGCGGGCCGCGGCGTGGCCGAAGCGCAGCAGCGCGTCCGCGTACGGGGCCATCGAGCCGCTGACGTCCAGGAGCAGCACCAGGCGGCGCGGGCGGACGGTGCGTTCCGCGTACCGCAACCGGTCGAACTCGCCGGTCCGCAGCGCCGCGCGCACCGTGCGCCTGCGGTCGATCCGGCCGTGCCGGGCCGGGCGCCGGCGCCGGGTGCGGCGCATGGGCGCGGCCGGGCGCAACAACGCCAGCAGCCGGCGCAGCTCGACGCGCGCGGCGGGATCGAGCGAGGCGATGTCGCGGCGGCGCAGGATCTCGGTGCGGTCGGCGGCGGCGATCCGGTCCTCGCGATCGTGCTCGCCCTCCCGCGGCGGCGGGGGCCGGTCGGCGCCGGGCAGGCCCACGGCGCGCTCGACGTCGACGACGGGTCGGCGCTTGCCCGGCGGCGGTTGCTCGCAGCCGAAGTACGCGGTGAACGCGGCGTCGTAGCGGGGCAGGTCCTCGCGGGTGGAGCACAGCGCGAGCCGGCCCGCCCAGTAGGTCGCGTGCCGCTCGTCGACGCCGAGCGCGGCGACCGCGGCCAGGAACACGTGCACCCGCTGCGGGTCGGCCGCGACGCCGGCGGCCCGTACCGTGCGCGCGAACGCGACCAGCACCTCCACCCCGTCCCGTCGCACCGGCGCGCCGGCGGCGGCCCGGACGGTCGCGGCGTCGAGCGGGCTGCGCGCGGCCATCTCAGGCGCCCGCCGCGAGCAGCCGATCGAGCCCGGTGGCCCGTACGCTCTCCAGGTCCTCCCGGTGCTTGAGCACCGCCCCGAGCGTGCGCGCCGCGCTGTCCGGGTCGAGTTCGCGCACCCCGAGCACGAGCAGCGCGCAGGCCCAGTCGAGGGTCTCGGACACCCCGGGCTGCTTGACCAGGTCGGCCGCGCGCAGCCGACCGACGGCCCGCACCACGTCGTCGGCGAGCCGCGCGCCGACCTCGGGCAGCCGGCGGCGCACGATCGCCACCTCGTGCGCGTGATCGGGGTGATCGAGCCAGTGGTAGAGGCAGCGCCGCTTGAGCGCGTCGTGCAGTTCGCGGGTCCGATTCGAGGTCAGCACCACGAGCGGCGGCACCTTCGCGCCGATCCGCCCCAGCTCGGGCACGGTCACCGCGAAGTCCGACAGCACTTCGAGCAGGAACGCGTCGAACTCGTCGTCGGCGCGATCCACCTCGTCCACGAGCAGCACCGCCGGCGCCGCCTCGATCGCCTGCAGCACCGGTCGGGCGATCAGATACCGCCGGTCGTACAGCCCCGCCTCCAGCGTCGCGGCATCGGTCTCGCCGGCCACGCCGGCCGCTCGAAGGTGCAGCATCTGACGGGGGAAGTCCCAGTCGTAGAGCGCCTGGGACGCGTCCAGCCCCTCGTAGCACTGCAACCGGAACAGCGGTACCGCAAACGCGTCCGCGAGGGCCTGCGCCAGCGCGGTTTTGCCTACCCCCGGCTCACCCTCGACCAGCAACGGCCGGCTCATTCGCAACGCGAGATAGGCGGCGGTCCCGATGCCGTCGCCGGCCAGGTAGTCCACGGCATCGAGCCGCCCGACCACCCCCTCGGGCCCACCGAGGCCGTCGCCATCGACGCCCTCGCCATCCCACCACGGCTCCGTCACGGTCCGCACCTCTCGACGCACACGACGCACATGCTGCTCGGTTCACCTCGGCACGACCCCGCCCGAGTGATCGTTGTCCAGTACACGCCGTCTCCCTTACCCCCCTCGACGGCAACATCTGCCAAACCGGCCGCCCCTCCCTGTACACGAGGCCCGTGATCGGGGCCGCGGTCGCGGCCCTACCCACGGAACGGGAACGACCCCGGACCCCGAGCCCAAGGCTCGAAGTCCGGGGTCACCCGTCGTACACGACTGCTCGACGCGCCGGGGCGGCGACGATCGGCGTGCCGTGGGGCTCAGCTGATGGAATTCCAGTCGGCGAAGGCCGCGTCGGGGGCCCCGGCCGACTGCTCGGCCACATACAGGAGGCCGTTGGCCCCGATGTGGAAGAGGGACAGCCGACCGTCACCCCGGGTGACGATCGCCGGCGAGTCGATCACCAGACTGGCGAACCGTCCCCATCCCGCGTACCCGCCGGTCGGGGAGGTCTGCCAGTTCAGGCTGAGCCCGGAATTGTCGTTGCGGGCGTACAGGAGCAGCCGCCCATCGGACCCGCGGGCGACCTCGGGCCGTCGGGTGCCGCCCTGGTCGCCCGTGCTCGACGTGGTCTGCTGCCACGCACCGGCCACGTTCAGCTGGTTGAGCACCGAGACGGACCCGGTCCCGCTCGTGCGGTAGAACACCCGGACCCGGCCGTTCGCCGCGACCATTGCGGTGGGCGCGCTGGCGACGTTGCTCGCCACCAGGAACGGGTTGTGCGAGAACTGGCCCTTGGTGTCCCCCTGGTACCAGGTGGCCAGCTTCCCCACGCGTCCGCTGTTGAGGGTCCAGCCGAACAGTTCGATGCGGCCGACCCCGTTCACGACGGCGCTGAGGCCGTCCTGGACGCCCAACCCGCCGATGTCCTTCCAGCCGAGGTCCCACGCGCCGTTGCTCGGGTTGGACTGGTAGACGGTGCCGACCCTGCCCGCGCCGTTCTTCACGAAGATCTGCAGCAGGCCGTCCGCGTTGCGGACCATGAGCGGCGTGCCGACCTGGGTGCGTTTCGTCGTGTCGACCAGGTCGTTGGGATTGCCGAAGTTGCTCCACGACGCGGCGAAGTTCCCGTTGACGGCTGTCTGGTGGATCGTCATGATCGCGTCGTTGTCGAGCCGCCGGCCCACCACCTGGAGTCGGCCGTCGGGGTTGTTGCCCACGGACAGCCCGGGTGCCAGGGGGCCACCGGGCGAAGGGAGTTGCTGCGCGGCGCTCCACGTCCCGTTGGCGCTCTGGCGCCAGGTGAGGACCTTTTCGCCCACCACCGCGAACGCCTGGAGGCCGCCGTCGGTGTTGCGGCCGATCCAGTTCGATCCGCGTGACCAGCGTTCGTATTGCGGTCGGCGCCAGGCCTGGGTGCCCTGCGCGTTCGTGGCGATGCTCTCGTACTCGCCGGACGCGGCCAGCTTGTTGTACAGGTCGTCCTCGGCGAGGTTGTCGGGGGCGTTGGCCGTCCCGTACCCCTGGAACGCCGCGACGAATATGCGGCTGGTCTCCGTCGCGCTGTAGCGACCTATTGCCCGATTTGCGAAAATCGCGGCGGAGATATGATCACGATGATCGGATTGGTTCCGTATGTCGGGATTTGCGTCCAATATTCGTACCCCCGCGGGCCGATACTCGCGGAGCAGCTGGTACAGGGCCTCGGAGAGGTCCTCGGGGCGATAGACGTAGGTGGCGTTGACGCCCGTCCCGGGCGACGCCGGGTTCTTCGTGATGCAGGATCCCGCCGGGTTCTGCGCGAGCGGTTGCAGGCAGGCGTCGTCCGGAAGGTTGAGGAACACCACGCGAATGTCGGGTCGGTCGTCGAGCGTGTAGACCTCGGCCTTCGCGTTGGCCACCGTGATCGAGGAGCCGGTCCACGACGAGCCCCACTTCTCGGCCATGGCCGCGTAGGCCGCCATGATGCCCTGCTGGCGCAGCAGGAGCGGATCCTGAATCTCGCCGGCCGTGAGGTAGACGGACGTGGAGGACCCTCCCGCCCGGATCCCCTCCAGCAACTCGGGATTCATGAAGTACAGGTCGTCGTCGGGATGTGCAAGGATTTGCAAGAAACCGCTGGGCGGATCCGAGGGCCCCGCGGCTGCCGGCGGCAAGGCGCCGAGCGCCAATGCGACCGTCAGTACCGCCGAACCGAGGATTTGTCGCAGATATTGTCCTGGTATTCGCACTTTATCTCTGTCGTGTAGAGGGGTGACGAATTCACCCAGGCAGAGACTAGTGAAAATGCCGAGCGGTGGTTGCCGTTCCGGCGACCCGTTTTGCTCGCGGCGCGGCCCGATCGCGAATTATCCACGGCTTTTAGGTCGGCGTGTCCTGATTTGGCGATGGGCCGCGAGCGGGATTCAGGGGTTGGTGAGTGCCGTGACGGCGGTCACGTACATGGTCGACTTGATCGTGCCGAGGGTGGTGCGGTCCTTGCCCGCCAGTGGCCGAATCCGGGCGGTGGCGGCCTCGATCAGGCCGCTCTCGTCGGCGACGTCGTCGACCAGGGCGAGATCGCGGGCCTCGCCGCCGCCGAAGCGCCGTCCGGTGGTCATCGAGGCGATGGCCGCGGCGGGCGTCAGCTTGCCCTGGATGAGCGCGGCCATGCCGGGGGAGAAGGGGATGTGGATGTCGACCTCGGGAAAGCAGAAGTAGCCCCGGTCGGCCCGCATGATCCGGAAGTCGTGGGCCATCGCGAGCATCGCCCCGGCGCCGAACGCGTGGCCGTTGACCGCGGCGACCGTCGGGACGGGCAGGGTGAGCAGCCGGGCCAGCAGGACCTGTACGTCCGCGACGTAGGGCGCGAGTCGGTCGCCGTGCTCGCCGAGCCAGTCCAGGTCGAGCCCGTTGGAGAAGAACTTGCCTCGCCCGGTGGTGACCAGCGCGGCCGGCCCCGGGTGGTCGACGACCGTGTCGAGCAGCGAGTGGACGCTCTTCATCCAGTCCGGCGCGAACCGGTTCTCCCCGTCGCCGAGGTCCAGGACGAAGACGCTGTCCTCGTGGCGCAGTTCGGGCATGGTCAATCCTTTCCGGAGGGTGTCGGCCGCCCGCCGCGCGGAGGCGGCGGCGGCAGGGTGAGGACCGCGCGGACCGCGGCCTCCAGACGTTCTCGATTGTCCGGGCCGACCACGGGCCCGCCGGTCGGGGTCGGCCCGGTCAGCGCCCGGCGGAACAGGGCCGTCGGCAGGTCGACCACGCACATCGTCATCACCGCGACGCTCGGCCCGTCGGCCCGGCCCCACAATGCCCGTGCCAGCCGGGTCAGCATCGCCGACACGCGCTCGTCCAGCGCGAGCATCGCCTCGGCCGGTTCCGGGGGTACTTCGGGGCCGAGCAGCTGCTCGCGGCGCACCTCCATGAGCATGCGGGCCGCCGCGGGCCGCCGGTCGGCGAACACCGCGGGCGCGCTCGCCGCGGCCACCACCGCCGCGACGGCCGCCTCGGGCCCGCTGCCGCGCACCGCGTCGACGAGCTCGGCCTGGAGATCCAGGAAGTCGCCCGCGGCCCGCAACCACACCCGCCCGAGCAGCACCGGCAGCGACCCGAAGGCGTGATAGATCGCCCCGTTCGACACCCCGGACGCCGCCGCCAGCGCCCGCACGGTGAAGCCCTCCGGCCCACCGGCGGCCACCAAGGACTCGGCGACGTCCAGCAGCCGTTCAAGATCGTGAACCCGAGGCCGAGGCATGCCGAAACAATAACAGAGCGTCCGCTCCACAACACCTCTCGCCGACCCCGAACGGCGCTCCTCATCCCCGACCTGCCGCCACGACGCGTCCCGCACACCCGACGGGCCCACGATCGCCGTGGGCCCCGTCCGATCCCGGTCCGCCCGGTGGACGCGCCGCCGGGCGGACCGGTCAGGCGGTCGGTTCGCTCAGGCGGCAGACCTGTACGGCCTGCGGGCGCAGCAGGACCCTCTCGTGGCGGTAGCCGTGTCGGACGAGGTCGTGGACGCGGCCGTGGCGTTGGTGAGTCGGTCGTGCGGAGCGCGCGGGTGTGCGCGTGGCGTGTGGGTGCCGGTCACCCTTGGTGGGGCGCCCGGGTGCCGACGGGAACCAGGAGGATCGGGGCCTTGGCGTGGTGCAGCACCGTGTGGGTGGTGCGGCCGAGGTTGGGCCCGAAGCGGGCGGTGCGGCGGTGGGCGGCCAGGACGACGAGGTCGGCGTCGGCGCTCGCGGCGATCAGCGCGTGGGCGGCGGCGTCGAGGACGACGGCCTCGGTGACGGCGACGTCGGGGTACTTCTCGCGCAGCGGTGCGACGGCGGCGTCCAGGGTGGTCTCGGCCAGGCCCTGCCAGTCCTGCACGACCCACGGGGCCGGGGCGAAGGGGGCGCCCGCGGACACCATGGCCGGGTGGCGCCACGCGTGCACGGCGTGCACGGGGACGGACCGGGCCAGGGCCTGGGCGAAGGCGGCCTCCAGGGCGGGGGCGCAGTCGGTGCCGGAGACACCGACGACGATCGGCCCCGGCGTGCGCTCGGGGGCGGGCCGGTGCTCAGGGTGCACGACCAGGAGCGGGCAGCGGACGACGGCCGCGATCGGGAGGCCGACCGAACCCATCAGCAGACCGGCGAAACCGCCGAGGCCGCGACTGCCGACGACGAGCAGGGCCGCGCGGTCGCTCGCCGCCGCCAACGCGTCCACGACGTCCGCGAGTTCGACGGTGGCGACGACCTTCAGATCGGGGTGTCGCAGGCGGGCGCGTTCGGCCGCCGCGTCGGCGATGGCGTGCGCGTTCTCGCGCAGCTGTTGCCCGAAGCGGTCCTTGCCGCCGCCGAGTTCGACCCACTCCAGAACGTGCAGCACCTCGAGGGTGGTGTGTCGGCGCAGGGCCTCGTCGGCGGCGAGGTCGGCGGCGACCTCCGCGGCCGGTGAGCCGTCCACGCCGACGATCACGTGGCCGAGCGGAAGCGTGGGCCGCGGACTCGAACCGGCGGACGGCGATGCGTGGTTCATGGTGGGTCCCTTCGCGGTGTGGTCGATCGACCGGGTACGCCGATCTGCCCTCAGCCTCGGGCGTCGGGCGCGTGGGCCACAGGGCCGGAAGTCCCGGTACGGGCGAGCCGATCGGCCCGTTCGCCGGCGGCGGGCGGCGGGGGATCGCCGGCGCGGCGGGCGCGTGAGCCGGCCCACCGCGCGACGCGGGCGGCGAGGAAGCCGACGAGGGCACCGGCCAGGGCGAGCAGGAGCTCGACCGCGGGCAGCGTCTCGGTGCCGAGCAGTTCGCGCAACCACGGCGTGTACACGCCGGCCAGGCCGAGCGCGGCGGATGCCAGGACCGCGAGCGGCAGCGCCGGGTTCGCGCGGCCGAAGGGCCGGGTGCGCAGGCCCATGACGACGCCCAGTTGGGCGGCGAGCAGGGTCAGGAACAGCAGGGTCTGCCAGGCGCGGCCGGTGTGCTCGGCCCAGACACCGACCGCCAGGGTCACACCGGTGACGATCGCGCCCAGACAGCCGACGCGTTGCCACAGGCCGTCGCCGAGGATGCTCTGCTCGGGCGGGCGCGGCGGCCGGCGCATCGTGCCGGGGCCGACGGGTTCGGTGCCCAGGGCGACCCCCGTGAGGCCGTGCGTGAGCAGGTTGATCCACAGGATCTGCGCGGCGACCAGCGGGATCGGCAGCCCCAGGGCCGGCCCGATCAGCATGACCGCGATCTCGGCGGTGCCGCCGGAGAGCGCGTACACGAGGAAGCGGCGGATGTTGTCGTACACCCGACGACCCTCCTCGACGGCGGAGACCACGGTGGAGATCTCGTCGTCGGCCAGGATCACGTCGGCGGCCTGGCGGGCGACCTCGGTGCCGCGCCGGCCCATCGCGACGCCGATGTCGGCTCGGCGCAACGCGGGGCCGTCGTTGACGCCGTCACCGTTCATCGCGGTCACCGCGCCGCGGGCGCGCCACGCCTGAATGATCGTCAGTTTCTGTTCGGGGGAGGTCCGGGCGAAGACGCGGGTCCGGGTGAGGTCGAGGTTCGGGTCGGCCGCGAGGTCGTCGCCGGTCAGGACCGTCGCGGAGCGGTCGTCGACGATGCCCAGGCGTACGGCGATCTCGCGGGCGGTGGCCGGATGGTCTCCGGTGATCATCACCGTGGTGATGCCGGCCGCGCGGCACGCGGCGACGGTCTCCTTGGCCGCGGCCTTGGGCGGGTCGTCGATGGCGATCAGGCCGAGCAGTGTCATGGCCCGCTCGACGGACTCGGCGTGCGCCGGGATCTCGTCGAGGTCGCGGGTGGCGAGCGCCAACACGCGGTAGCCCTCGGCGGCGAGGACGTCGGCCGCGTGCCGGGCCGCGCGCAGCGCGTTCGGATCGGCGGTGACGAACTCGGCCGTGAGCACCACTTCGGGCGCGCCCTTGAGGACGGCGCGCAGCCCGCCGCCGGGCGCGCGATGGACGGTGGTCATGCGCCTGCGTCCGCTGTCGAACGGCGCCTCGGCGACGCGCGGGTACCGCTCGCGCAGGGCAGCGCGGTCCAGGCCCGCCTTGCCCGCGGCGGCCACGAGCGCGGCCTCGGTGGGGTCGCCCAGCGCCTGCCAGGCCGCCCGGTCGGCGTCCGGCGGCACCAGCGTCGCGTCGTTGCACAGCGCGGCCGCGACGAGCAACTCGCGGATGTGCGGCACGGTGTCGAGCGCCGCGACCCGATCGCCCACGCGCAGTCGTCCGGTCGGGGCGTAGCCGGTGCCGGTGAGTTCGGCGGTGCCCGAGGGTGTCCACAGTCGTTCGGCGACCATGCTGCCCTCGGTGAGCGTGCCGGTCTTGTCGGTGGCCAACACGGTGACCGACCCCAGGGTCTCCACCGCGGGCAGGTTGCGCACGATGGCGTGCCGCGCGGCCATCCGGCGAGCGCCGAGCGCCAGGCCCAGGGTGACCACGGCGGGCAGCGATTCGGGAACGGCCGCCACCGCCAGGCTGATCGCGCTGATCGCCATCGCCTCGGTCGGCTCCCCGCGCAGCAGACCCAGCGCGAACACGACCCCGCACAGCACGACGACCACGAGCGCCAATACCCGGCCGAGCCGCGCGAGTCGGCGCTGCAGCGGGGTCGGGCCGGGGCGTTCGCGCATCAGCGCCGCGATCCGACCGAGCGCGCTGTTCGCACCGGTCGCGATCACTTCGGCGACCACCCGTCCGCGCAGCACGACGGTGCCCGCGGCGAGCACGTTCTGGGTCTTTGTGGGCCCGGTCGGGTCGATGGGCGACTTGTCCACGGGCACCGATTCGCCGGTCAGCGAGGATTCGTCGACCAGCAGCGCGGACGCCTCCGATACGAGGGCGTCGGCGGGCACGACAGCACCCTCCTCCAGGAGCACGACGTCCCCGGGGACCAGGTCCACGGACGGGAGTTCGCGCTCGACACCGTCGCGCAGCACGCGCACGGCGGGTGTGGTCAGGTCGGACAGGGCTGTCACCGCGCGATCGGCCCGGATCTCCTGGACCACGCCCACCACCGTGTTGAAGATGACCACGACCAGGATGATCGCGGTGTCGGCCACGTCCCCCGTCACGGTGGTCAGCACGGCGGCGGCAAGCAGGACCAGGACGAGCGGATCCCGCAGTTGCGCCGCGATCCGCGCCCAAACCGGTACCGACGGGGCCCGTTCGATCGTGTTGCTCCCGAACGCGGCCCGCCGGTCGGACGCCTGACCTGTCGTCAGCCCTTGGCTCGGTGTCGCGGATCGCGGTGGGAGGGCCGCGATGGGGCCGTCGCGCATGATGGTCCGCCGTTTCGGGTGGATGCGGTTGCGGTGGCTCGTCGGCGGCCGCCGACGACTGCGTCGACCCTGGTCGCTCCGGCACCCGTCCGGACAGGGCCGTTCGTCCCGCCGCCACGGGCCGGACGGCCCCGTCGTCGGCTTCGTCGTCGGCCCCGGGACCGCCGGGACCGGCGGCGCGCACTCGGTGGGGCCGACTCGGCGGGGCTTGAGGACACGTCCTCGGCCCGGCGCCCGTCACTCCAGCGGTACGCGCCATTCCAGGAGGGCGCCGCCGTCCGGGGCGGGGCCGAACGAGAAGGAGCCGCCGAGGGCTTCGGCGCGCTCGCGCAGGTTGTCCAGGCCGCTGCCGCGGACGAGGTCGGGGGACGGCCCCACGCCGTCGTCGTTCACGCGCAGGCGCACCCGCTCCGCGTTCGCCTCGGCGTGCACCTCCACCCGGCTCGCCCGCGCGTGTCGGGCCGCGTTGGTCAGCGCCTCGCGCAGTACCGCCACCACGTCCTCGGCGATGTCATCCGACACGAGCGTGTCCAGCAGGCCGTCCACCCGCAACGTCGGGGCGAAGCCGAGCACTTCGGCGATCCCGTCCACCTCGCGCAGGCACCGCGAACGCAGCCCCGTGCCCTGGTCCCGGCCGCGGGCCTTGAGCGAGAAGATCGTCGAGCGGATCACCTTGATGGTCTCGTCCAACGCGTCGACCGCCGCTTCGACCCGTTCCAGCGCCACGGGATGATCGATGAAGCGGGTCGCGCTCTGCAGCGTCATCCCCGTGGCGAACAAGCGTTGGATCGCGAGGTCGTGCAGGTCCCGCGCGATCCGGTCGCGGTCCCGAAGCACCGTCAGGAGCTCGGCGTCGCGCCGCCGTTCGGCGATCTCCAGGGCAAGCGCCGCGTGGTCGGCGAAGCCGGTGACCATGCGGACGACCGCGGTCGGCAACTCGGGGCGGTCGGTCCGATTGGCGATCTGGAGCACCCCGCGGATCCGTTCGGGCGTCCCCAGCGGCAGCAGGAAGGCCGAGCCCAGGTCGAGACCGGTCGCGGTCGCGACGACCGCGCGCGGATCGGTGCTCAGATCCGTGCTCGTGATCGCCTCCCCGGAGCTGAAGACCTTCCCCATCAGGGTGTCCTCGCCGGACAGGACCATGCCGCGAACCCGATCCGCCAACGGTCCGTCGGCGGCCTCCACGAGCAGGTCGCCACCCGGGACCGGTACCGCCAGGGTCACCAGGTCGGCGTCGGCCATCTCTCGGATCGTCGCGGTGAAGGCCCGCAGGACGTCCGCGGGCGCGTCCCCCGAGAGCAGACTGCGGGTCAGGTCCGAACTCGCGGCCAACCACCGCTCGCGCCGGAGCACGTCGTCGTACAGGCGGGCGTTGTCGATCGCGACCCCGGCGGCCGCGGCCAGCGTGCGCAGCACCGCCTCGTCGTCGTCGTCGAAGTCCGTCCCGCCGCGCTTCTCGGTCAGGTAGATGTTGCCGAAGACCACGCCCCGGATTCGGATCGGCACGCCCACGAAGGTGTTCATCGGCGGATGTCCCTTCGGGAACCCGAAGGAGTCGGCGTGGGTGGACAGGTCGTGCAGCCGCAGCGGATGCGGGTCGCGGATGATCGACCCGAGGATGCCGCGGCCGGTCGGCAGCGGCCCGATGCTCAGGATCGTCTCCGGGTCCATGCCCACGGGCAGGAACCGGGCGAGCTGTTCCTCGTCGCCGATCACCCCGAGGGCGCCGTACCCGGCGTCCACCAGGGTCACGGCCGACTCGACGATCCGGCGCAGCACGGTCTCCAGGTCGAGGTCGCCGCCCACGGAGAGGACGGCCTCCAGCAGGCCGCCGACCCGATTCCGGGTGGAGCGGACCAGCTCCACGTGCGCCTGGAGCTCGTCCAAGAGTTCGTCCAGGCGCATGCGTGGCAGTGCCGGTCGATAGTGGTCCGACGTCACAGCCCCTCCAAGGGTTCGGTGAATCGTCGGGAAGCTCCCACCGCCATCCTGTCAAAGACGCCCGCGCACGTCTGCTTGGTCACCGAATGACCGTTGCGGCGCCTTCGGCCGTCCTCGGTCGGGGGAGCCGTCGTAGCCGCCCAGGACGACCGGGAACCAGGACGACCAGGACGATCAGGAACCAGGACGACCAAGACGACGAGGACGCCCAGGAGGCCCGTGACCCCCGTGACGCGTCGGTCGTCTCGCGTGGTTGTCGGTTGCTCCGTCGGTGGGTTCTGGTCGGGTCGGCCCACCACTACGGTGAGGAGCGTCGGTAGAGTCGGCGCCCGAAGCCGGTTCCCGGCGGATCATCCCAAGGAGGGGCATGTCGACACCGCCTATCCGAGTCTTTCTCCTCGACGACCACGAAGTGGTCCGCAGGGGCCTCGCGGACCTGCTCGGCGGTGAACCCGACATCGAGATCGTGGGCGAGTCCGGGTCCGCCGCCGAGGCGACCCGACGCATCCCCGCGCTCCGGCCGGACGTCGCGATCCTGGACGGCCGACTCCAGGACGGGAGCGGCATCGACGTCTGCCGGGAGGTGCGCTCGCGCTTCCCCGAGATCAAGGCGCTGATCCTGACCTCGTTCGACGACGAGGAGGCGCTGTTCGCGGCGATCATGGCGGGTGCGGCCGGCTACATCCTCAAGCAGGTGCGCGGTCGGGACCTGATCGCGGCCGTGCGTGCCGTGGCCGCGGGCCAGTCGCTGCTCGATCCGGCGGTCACCACACGCGTGCTGGACCGGGTCCGCAGGGGGCCCGCCGCCGACCCGACCCCGGACGGGCTGAGCGAACGGGAGCGGCAGGTCCTGGAACACATCGCCCAGGGCCAGACCAACCGGGAGATCGCGGAGAGCCTGGGCCTGGCGGAGAAGACCGTCAAGAACTACGTCTCGGCCGTGCTGAACAAGTTGGGGCTGGAACGCCGAGTCCAAGCCGCCGTGTACGCCACGGAGTTGCACCACGGCACCGACCGCGCCCACCCCTGACGGTCCGCCCGGGCCATCCCCCGGCCGCGGGCAACGCGCCCGGGGGAGGCGGTAGTTCTCCTCGGCGACCGATTGCCGAGGAGAACTCAGCGACCGGTCGCGCGCCGCTTGAAGCGGGGTGGACCCGGCTTGAGGTGACTGTCGTCGAACTCGTACGTCAGGTCGTGCGTGACGCTGTCCACGCCCTCGACCGCCCGGCACAGCCGCACCACGATGTCGATCAGGCTGCGGTTGTCCACCTTGCCGGACAGCCGCACGACCGCGTCCTGGACCTCGACGGTGACCTGTCCGGGTTCCAGCCACAACGCCTCACGCAGAACACCCTCCTCGATCTCCGTGCGGATCACCGGGTCCGGCTGCAGCAACGTGCGCAGCAGGTCGCGGCGGCTGACGATGCCCACGAGTCGGCCGGAACCGTCCACCACCGGAAGGCGCTTGACGTGGTGACGGTCCATCAGGCGCGCGGCCCGCAAGGTGCCGGCCAACGGATCCACGGTCACCACGGGCGAGGTCATCAGCTCCCGCGCGGTGTGCCCCACGCCCTTGGGCTCCCGGCCGGTGCGCCGGTGCGGCCCAGGCGATATCGCGTCGGCCCGCGCCTGGGCGATCCGCGTGTGCAGCAGGTCGGCCTCGGAGACCACCCCGAGTACGCGGCGTTCGTCGTCGACCACCGGCAACGCGCTGACCCGCCACGTCTCCAACAGGCCGGCGATCTCCGGGAATCCGGCGTCGGTGCCGACGGTGGCGACGTCGTGCGTCATGACGTCCTCGATCTTCCTGTGCAACATGCGAACCTCCTGGAGGTGTCGGAGTACTGAGGGGCGCCCGGACGTGCCGGTCCGACCGCGTCGGACCGCGCGGTTCAGAGCAGCCAGTGGTTGCGCTCGACGATGGGCAGGCGGGCCCAACGGGCGCCCAGGCCCAGGCGGCTGCGGACCGCGAACGCGGCAAGCGCCACCAGGGCGATCGCGTAGACGAGGTGGTAGTCCACGAACGGGTTCGTGGAGCCGCTCGCCGCACCGCTGTCGAGGTGCTTGGCCGGGGGCCATTCGGCCATCCACATCAGCGCCATCATCGCGGTGCCGGCGATGGCGGCGAGCCGCAGACCGATGCCGAAGGTCAGCGCGACGCCGAGCCCGAGCAGGCCGAGCATGAACAACCAGTCCGCCCATCCGGCGCCGGCCCAGCCGCGCAGGGTCGAGGCCATCGGGCCGACGTCCACGTGCGACAGGAATCCCCGCGTGGGCGAGCCGCCGTCGATCCAGCCCTTGCCGCTGCGGGTGGCGTACCCGAGGCCGAAGGTCTTGTCGAGGAACGCCCACAGGAACGCGAATCCCAGCACCACCCGCAGACCGGCGAGAGCGGCGTCGGCGGCGCCGATCCGGGTACCCACGACGGTCGCGTGCCGAGCGCCGGCGGCGGGAGTCGCACCGTCCGCGGGAGTCCCGGGAGTCGCGGGCGCCGGGTGTTTCGCGGATGCGCGGTGCGGCAGGTGGAAGCGTGTGCTCGGGCGGTGGTCCTGTGACGTGGTCATGGTGGGTTCCCTCCCAGTGTGGCGCGGTGGTGTGTCGCCGAGTGGTGCTCCGGCGTTCGGTTGGTGCGTCTCGTGCTCGGGCCGTGTCCCGACCTTCCCGCGTGCACTGCGGCGCCCCCAGGGCCGACCGGCCCGATCGCCCGGGCACAACGGCCGGTTGCCGCCAATCAGCGTCCACCGCAAGGCCGTTGCGCGCCGTGCCGGGGCCCGATCAGGTCCACCACGCCCCCTGCCCGGTGGCGGTGGTACCGCTCCGGCACGCTGTGACCACTCACAAAGCGCGCTCCATGCAGACCAGTTGATCCCGCTCGTCCCACGATTCGGTGACGGTGAACCCGAGCCGCTCGTACAGGGCAATGACACCCGTCCGCCACGTCCACACCGACAGCCCAACGGTTTCGACGCCGTTTTCCGCGGCGTGCGCAAGCGCGGCGCCGACCAGCCCGGACGCGATACCCCGGCCTCGGCATGCCGGGTCCGTCCACAGCCTCTTCAGCTCCGCCCGACCCCCGACGGGGGCGGTCACCACAAGGCAGCCCATGGCGGTGTCCCCGCTCAACGCCACCAGCACGACATCGCCGCCGAACGCGGTCCGCGGGTCCAGGATCTCCGCCCGATAGCGGTCCGGCAGCCCGTCCACACCGGCAACGGCCTCGCCCTTCTCTGCCTCCGTACGCAGATGGTAGGCCGCCAACAGCTCAGCCAACCCGCCCTCATCGGAAGGGCTCCGACCTGGCCAACGGACGACAACAACCTCGGGTTGATCAGTCATGACGCCAGCTTCACACGACCCGTATCGGACGCCGGCCGAGTCTCTTGATCCCTTTCGCAACAGGCCCGAGTCGTCCGGCCGCTCAGCCGAACGAGGACGGCGCGGGTGGGAGCGGTGGCCGCACGCTACGCCCGGGTCCCCGTTCGGCGTCGCGGTGCGTTCGGCGGCGCCGCGGTCGTGAAATGGCAGTCGATCGCCTCGGCCAGTCGCACCAGCCGAATCACCTGGGCCGGTTGTCCGGCGATTCCCGTCAGCGTGAGACGCGTTCCGGAGCGGGCGCAGCGGGTTCGCATGCGCAGGAACAGGTTGATCCCGGAGCTGTCACAGAAGTCGAGGCCGCCGAGGTCGAGCCGTAAGGCGGAACGGCCGTGCCGAGCCAGCGCCGACAGTGTCGGTTCGATGGCGGCGACGCTGTCGAGATCGAGCTCGCCGCGGACGTGAACGACGACCCGGTCCTCGGGGACCCCATGGGTGCTCGAACCACTCGGCGTCGTTGCGATGGTGATCACGGAGTCTCCTGCGTCGGCTATGGCCGCCGTTCGGCCGATCGACCCGGGCGGTACGACCTCAGTCAACTCGGTCCGACGCCTCTACCCCAGGGCCACCCGGCCCACCACGAACGCCGAAGGTCCCGGCGGACCGGAGCGGTTACCCCATCGTCTCGGCCGTCCCACCGAGCGTCGGCCCGTCCGCCCGTCCGCCGCTCACGTGCGGGCGCCGAGCGGCGGTTTCCCCGACTCGACCCGACCCCGAGACGCGCCCGCGCCGCGCCTCGGACCGCCGCGACGCCGCCGTCCCGGGCGCGGCTATCCCACGAGCGCGCCCCGGCCCGGTACCGGTGCGGACGTTTGGGTGCTCCTTCAGGCGCGGCGCAGGTCCATGACCATCACGGGGTACGGCCCGGCGGAGATCTCGGCGGTTGCCTGCTCCTCCGGAATCACGTTGTCCATCCGCATCCGCAGACCCCCGTCCCCGGTGGCCTCGAACCCGACGCGCCAACCCCAGCCGTCGCCGTAACCGCCGGCGAGCTCGACCCCCGCGTCCACTCCCGGGCGCCCCGACAACGACATCGGCACCGGCTGCTGATGCCAGGAGTCGGCCCACATGGCGACAAGGGAGCCGTCGTCGCCGGCCGACCCGAGCACGACCAGCCCGTCCTGCGGCCCGTCGTCCGGGTGCCGCCAGGAATACCCGACCGAGGTCAGATGGCCGCCGGCCGCGACCGTCACGGTCGCCGCCGCCGGAAACTCGGTGAGCGGGTCACCGGGCATCAACCGGAACCCGTTCGTGCCCGCCCACGCGCCGACGAAGTCGGAGAGGATCGCCATGCGCCCACCATGACACGACGGCCACCGACCCGCCCGCTTCTTCCGCGCCGTGTCCGACACCGGAGATTCCGGGTAGTCGCACTGTGCTCCAGCCGTTCTGTGCCGGGCCGTTCCGGGCCGTTCCGGACCAGCCGCTTTCCATCCGGCAAGGACACACAGATGAGATTTAGGCTAGCCTAACCAAACTCCAATTCGCCTGAGCGGTCATCAACGCGGAGGTCGACGAACCCGATGAGTCATCCCAACTCTCCTGCGCCGTCGCTAAGTTCGGGCCTGACACCATGGCCGGCGGAAACGGCCGCCGAATACCGCAAGGCCGGCTACTGGGACGGCCGCACCCTGGGGCGCCTGCTGGGCGATTGGACCGCCGAATACCCGGAACGACTCGCGGTGGTGGCCGGCGACCAGCGGCTGACGTACCGTCAACTCGACGAGCGCGCCGACCGGATGGCCACCGGCCTCGCCGAGCTCGGGATCCGCTCCGGGGATCGGGTGCTGGTCCAACTGCCCAACGTCGCCCCCTTTCCCGTGCTCTTCTTCGCGCTGGCCCGGCTGGGCGCGATACCCGTGCTGACCCTTCCCGCGCACCGGCTCACCGAGATCGGCCATCTCGCCCGGCTGAGCGGCGCCGTCGCCTACGTCGTGGCCGACGAGGTGGCGGGCTTCGACTACCGCGATCTGGCCGCGCAGGTGCTCGCGGAGGCGCCCGATCTGCGCCATGTGCTCGTGGCGGGCGACCCCGGGCCGTACGTCGCGCTCGACACCATCGACGGCGAGCCCCGCCCGCGACCCGAGCCCGACCCCGCCGATGTCGCGCTGCTGCTCGTGTCCGGCGGCACCACCGGCGTGCCCAAGCTCATCCCGCGCACGCACGACGACTACGGCTACAACGCCCGGGCCAGCGCCCAGGCTTGCGACCTCGGCGGCGACACGGTCTACCTCGCGTGCCTGCCCGTCGCGCACAACTTCCCGCTGGCCTGCCCCGGAATGCTCGGCACCCTGTCCGTGGGCGGCACCGTGGTGCTGTCCCCGTCCCCGGCACCGGACGCCGCGTTCGCGCTGATCGCGGCCGAGGGGGTCACGCACACGGCGCTGGTCCCGCCGCTGATCCCGCTGTGGCTGGACACCGCGGAATGGGACGACAGCGACCTCTCCAGTCTGCGGCTGCTCCAGGCCGGCGGCTCGAAGCTGTCCGCCGAGGTCGCCCGGACCGTGCCCGAGGGCCTGGGCTGCGCCGTGCAACAGGTGTTCGGCATGGCCGAGGGACTGCTCAACTACACGCGCGCCGACGACGACGCCGAAACCGTGGCCACCACCCAGGGCCGCCCGTTGAGCCCCGACGACGAACTGCGGATCGTGGACGCGCAAGGGCGCGAGGTCGCGCCCGGCGAGATCGGCGAACTCCTCGTCCGCGGGCCCTACACGCTCCGCGGCTACTACCGGGCACCGGAGGTCAACGCGACGGCCTTCACCGCCGACGGCTTCTACTGCTCGGGCGACCTGGTGCGCCGACTCCCCTCCGGACACCTGGTCGTCGAGGGGCGGGTCAAGGACACCATCGACCGCAACGGCGAGAGCGTCTCCGCCGAGGAGGTGGAAACCCACGTCCGCGCCCACCCGAGCATCGGACAGTGCGCGGCGATCGGCTTGGCCGACCCCGCCCGCGGCGAGCAGATCTGCGCCGTGGTCGTCCTTGCCGCCGGACACACCGCACCCACCCTCGCCGAACTCCGCGCCTTCCTGGTCGACCGGGGCGTCGCCGCCTTCAAGATGCCGGACCGCATCGCGGCCGTCACCGAGTTTCCCCTCACCGCAATCGGCAAGATCGACAAGCGCGCCCTGACCGAAACCCTGTCGAACCGCCCGCCCGCCTGACCCACAACACCGGTACGAGACCGACGGCCGCCTCGTGGTCCGCTCGCCACGAGGCCGGCCGCACATGGCCGCGTCGTGCGACGTCGGGGGCGACCGATGACCAAACAGCCCACACCCCCGTGCTCGCGGTCCGGATGGCCGGCGCGGCGACCCGGTCCACCACGGCGGCGGGATCGCGCCACCTGCCCGCGCGCGTCCGTCAGAGCGTGATGCCCGCCTTCCTGAGGATCGGGTTGCACACGGCTCGAAGTGCCTTGAAGCGAGCCGGGATCGCATCCTGGTTCGCCTCGGGCGACCTCACCCAGTTCACCTCGTTGCGAAAGGCGTCACCGAACGCGTACCGCTCCGCCTCGCCGAGCTGCTGCAAACGCGCGTCGTCCATCAGCGTGTGCAGGCGCCCGAGATAGCTCTTGTAGTCGTTCACCTCGTTGTAGTCGCCGGCCGCCGACACCGCGCCGACGTTCCCGACGAGCCTTTCGACATCGTGGCGCAGTTCGCTCACGGTGGTCCCGAGATCGTTCTCGGTCGTCATGGAGTGTGTCTCCTCGCATTCTCGACAGCAGGCGGTGTGCCCTTCCCCATATCAACTCACCGCCTGCTGCCGGCGAGCGCGCACTCCGCCGTCCGTGGGCGCGTCCCGCAGCATCGCGGACGCGCGGTGCTCAGCGCCGGGTGTACCCGTCGAGCAGGCCGGGCCGTTCGGGGGCGAAGGGTGTTCCGACGGCCAGACCACGCGCCCCCACGACCAGCGCCTCACCCAGGAAGCCGAGGCCGATGGACAGCTTGATCGGCCAGGCATCCTCGTTCATGCCCATTCGCACGGCCACGAAGCCGAAGGCGGCCATCGCCGCCAGGGTCGCGGCGATGGCCAGGAACGTCCGGCCCGTATAACGCTGGAAGAGCATCCCGTCTTGGGGGTAGACGCGCACGGTCGCCCCCCGCGCCGCGCCCAGCCCCACCGCGAGCACCGCACCGCCGACGACCCATCCGATGTCGGTGCCGGTCAGCCCGTCGACCTCGGCCAGCGACCAGATCCCGAGTGCGACGAGCACCACCGGCGGCCCGAACAGGTCCCGGGCATTGGGCGGTTCGCCCACCAGCCGCTTGATCACCACCGCGATCGCCACGACCGCGATGATCGAGGCGAGCAGCCAAACGTTCATACTTCCCCCGCGCCTACCGATCCGTGAGGGCGACCGAACCGCCTCCAAGTGCCCATCCCAGCACGGACCGAACGCCGGGACATCGTCTGCCGGGCCTACACCGAAGGATGTACCGGCCCGGCACGCCTCACCCCTCCGCGGCGCACCCGACGCGGCACCCCGCCCGGAATCAGGTCGCGTCGGCGAGGGTCGACCAACGGATCCGCGTGGCGCACAGGGACACCAGGATCGCCGCCGCCGCGACCGCGCCCATGCCCCACACCAGGCTGCTCGCGTTCGCTATGAAGCCGATGACCGCCGGTCCGGCCAGCAGGCCCACGGTCCCCATGGTGGCGACCAGGGCCAACGCGTCCGGGCCCTGTCGTGCGGCGGTCACGTAGACGCACGGCGTCACGGCCGCGACGCCCAGCCCGACGCACGCGAACCCGATCAGCGTCGGCACCACGCCACCGACCACCAGGGCCAGCGCCAGCCCCGCACCGGCCACCGCGCTGCCGACCCGGACGACGAGCCCGTCGCCCCAGCGGCTGCGCCGGCCGTCGGCGAAGATCCGGGCCAGCACCATCATGACGGAGACGACGGCGATGCCCATCGGTGCCAGTTCGGAGGGCGCGTCGACGACGTCCTCCAGATACAGCGCCGACCAGTCGTTCATGGCGCCCTCGGTCACGGTGCCGAAGGCCATCGCGCAGCCCATCCAGAGCGTCATGCGCGCCGGCACGCTCCACTTGCGGGGGCTCTTCTTCACCGGCTCCGGATCGTCCGTCGGCTGGTCTTGCGTCAACAATCCCGACCGGGTGGACCCGACCAGCAGCAACAGCAGGCCGGTGGCCACCGCGAAGTGTGCCCCCGTGGACGAGGTCAACCAGTTCATGCCGGACGCCAGGAGCGCGGCGAACAGCGCCCCGGCGCTGAACGTCGCATGCAGCTTGGCCATGGTCGTGCGCCGGAACTCGACCTCGAGCGCGGCGCCCTGCGCGTTCATGGCGACGTTCAGGCAGCCCACGGCGACGCCGTCGCAGAGCAGCACCACCAGCGCCACCGGATAGTTCGGCGCCGCGGCCAACGCGAGCAGAAGCAGGCCCAGCACGAGGGCCGACAACGACGCGAGGCGCTTCGAGCCCAGTCGCTTCATCAGCATCCCCAGGAGGGGATAGGAGGCCGCGGCGCCGACACCGGTGGCCATCAACAGCAGCCCGATCTCCGCCTCGCTCAGATCGAGCCGCGACTTGATCGTGGGGATCCGCGAAGCCCAGGTGCCGTACTGGAACCCGAGAAAGCAGAACAACGCCGCGATCGCCAACTGCGCTCTGCGGAACGGATCGCGAACGCGAACGCGAAACATATGAATCAGCCCACTTGTCTTCCGGTGGTGATCCGTGCAGCGGATCGCTGGTCGGCTTCGATTTCGGCTACGGCTACGGCTACGGCTACGGCGTCGACGTCTCGGCGCGACACCTCATACCGCCCGGGACATGTACACCGCGTTCGGGCCGTAACTGCTGGGGAGTTCGACCTCGTGATGGGCCTTGTATCCGTTCGTCGACCAGAAGGTCTCGCTGCCGCCCACGGCGATCAGGGAGATCCGTTCGTGCGCCCTGGATCCGGCCGTCGTGGTGAGGTGGCGCAGAAGACGCTTCGCCAACCCCCTCCCGCGCAGATTCTCGGCGATGACGAGATCGTGCAGATGCAGATTGGGCGAGCGAAAGGCGATCTCCTCCCGTCTGGTCGGATCGGGGTATCGGAACATCGGATAGGGCAGCGCCAGAACATAGCCCGCCAGTCGCCGATCACACTCCAGTACGAAGCACGTGGCCGGTGAGGCGCGCGCCCTGGACTCCAGCGCGGCCCGTTCCTCCGACAGCGCGCTGTCGGTGTACGCGCCGGCCTCCAGCGCCACGATGCCGTTCCAGTCGTCGTCGGTGATCCGCCGGATATGCACGTCGGAGGCCATCTACTTCCGACCACCCACGGATACGCCGACACGGGGCGACTGTTCGCCGTGTATCAGGGTGTACGGAAGCGGGCTGAAACCGTTGAACCCCTGCGTCATGTAGCTGGTGGCATAGGCGCCGGACGACAGGATCCAGACCGGATCCCCGGATTCGACCGCCTCGGGCACTCGAACGAGATTGTCCTCGTGCGCATAGGCGTCGTCCGAATCGCACGTGGGGCCCGCGACCACGGCCGGCACGTATTCCGCGTCGGCGTGGGAGGGAAAGACAAGCTTGTATTGCAGCTCGTCCATCTCATACAATCCGTTGAACTTTCCACAGCTCAGGTACAGCCAGTACTGCCGTTCGCCGCTCAGTTGTTGCCGCGAGGAAAGTCGGGAAACGTGCGCCTTGATGGCACCGTGATCGGCGACCAAGTGACGTCCCGGCTCCATGACGAATTCCAGGGGAGTCCCCGACATCCCCCGGAGTTGCTGCATTCCCTCTCGGACGACCGCGAATATCTTGTCCACCGGGGGATCCAGCGACCTGCCCCGCTTGTCGAGATAGCCGAGGGCGGGCAGGCCGCCACCGAGGTTTATGTGGTCCGGAAAGATCCCTCGCCGATTCAGGGTGGCGAGCACCTCGGAGAGGCGTTCGAGAGCCTCTCTCCAGGCCTCGGCCGTCATTTGTTGTGAGCCGACGTGAACCGACAGCCCCGACGGCGTCAGGCCCGCGTCCCGCGCCGCCTCCATCACCCGCACCGCGTCGGCACCCGAGCAGCCGAACTTCCGGCTGAGGCCCCAGAGCGCCCCGTCCCCGCTGGTGGCCAACCGGCAGAACACCCGTGCCCCCGGGGCATGGGTGGCGATCGCGGCCACGTCCTCCAGGCAGTCGGTCGCGAAGTCGCGGACGCCGAGACGATGGGCGTCGACGATGTTCCGGTCGGACTTGATGGTGTTGCCGTAGTGGATCCTGCCGATCGGTACGCCGGTCCGGATCGCCTGCGCGATCTCGTTGGGACCCGCCGCGTCGAAACCGGCGCCCTTGTTCGCGAGACAGGTGAGCACCTCGTCCACGGGGCAGGCTTTCATGGCGAACCGGACGTCGACGCCGGGTAGTTCCCGCGTCAGCGATTCGTATTGTCTTTCGATTCCGGCGAGATCGAAGACGAGCTGGTCCTCGGAGGCGGCGGCCAGGGCGGCGTGCATATGTATATTCATGTGCCTAAGTGCTGGTCTGGATCCGGCTACGGGATGGGCTGGTAGAGGCTCGTGGCCTTGCTCGCCCGCATCAGCGGGTCCCACGCTTCGATCAGCAGGGCGAATTCCTCGAGGTCCTGCCGAGCTTCGTCGAGCAGTTGCCGACCGCACGACGCCAGGATGTCGGCGAACTCGGCATATCTACCGCCCAGCTTTCGATAGGAACGGTCCAGTTCCCTCAGTCGCTGTTCGTTCTCTGCCCTGTCCAGCCAGGTGCTCTCCCTGGCCAACGCGACGATCGTGGACGCGCGGACGCGGTGGCGATCGTCCAGCAGCGCCGCGTCGGCCGCCGCCATCCCGGCGTAGATGAAATTGAAGTAGAGCATCGACAGGAAGAACTTCGTGAACCGCAGCTGGTACGCCATGAATCCGGCGTCCGTTCGCCGTTCCTTGGTGTAGAAGTTCACGATGTTGCGGTTGTGCAGGACGCCGGGCAACCGGGCGTCGTGGACCAGGTGCATGAGGAAGTAGTCGCTGCCGATGGTGTCGGTCGCCGGTGGCAGCGGGACGCGGTCGTACACCTCGTGATCGAAACTGATATTGCACATGTCCAGCCGCATGGGATCGACGATCGTCAGGGTCGATCGATCCCGGACGAAGGGGTCGGTGCCGGCTCCCGTGAAGGATTCGGCGACGAGTTGCCTCTTCTCCTCGTCCGACGCTTGGGCGGGCGCCCACAGGCTGACCACGTCGTGGTAGACGTCCGGGTCGAGCCGCTGGATCTCACCGATGTCCACGGAGAGCTCGCCCACGAACGAACTGCCCACCAACACCACCGGCCGGTCGGCGAGTTCCGGAGCCAACGTGCTCTCGGATACGCCGTCCACCGCGTCGATCGCGCGCTTGCCGAGCGACATGAGTTCGTGGTGAACGGGAAACACCGGCGCACCGTCGAGGACCTGATAGCCGCTGTCCGAATCCCTGCGGTGTACGGATCGACACCCGAGTGCACCGGCGATCAGGAACGCGCGATTGGTGCAGGCTCCGTAGGAGACGTCGGCCGGCAACATGAGATCGAGGATCAGCTCGGGCTTGGCGACGCCGGCGCGGTCGATCACCTCCCGCAGAAACTGCCGCTGCGCCGCTTCGCCGAGGTGATGCCAGATGACGTTCGGCGCCCCGGCGACCTCGCCGACGACCCTGGCGTGCTCCGCGAGCGCCCGTTCGTCGGAGGAGTCCAGGATCAGCAGGTGCACCTCGACATCGAAGTGTTCGGCCGCGTGGGCGGCTTCCTCGCCGATGGCCGATATCGTCGCGGCGCAGGGCCTGTTCGTGGGCAGGGTCAGGCAGATTTTGGGCATGCCAGTTCTCCGGTCGACTCTTCGAGTTCCGCCCACGCCAGGATTCGCGCCCCAACAACTTCGCGCCGAGATCGTTCAGCGTGGCCGTGCCGTACCTGAGCGATTCATGCTTCGTCGCGTCGCCGACCAGCGTCTTGTTCCAGTCCGGCGTGCCGAGCCGGCGCCACGAGTCGACCCGGGATCGCCGCATCTCCTCGTGTGCTTCCAGCGCGGGCATCATGGAGAGGTACTGGACCGCGCGAACGCCGCTCTCGGAGACGTTGCGTGCCACCCCGTGCGCGAGCAGACCGTTCCAGATCAGCAGGTCGCCCGCTTGGAGTTCGGGTCGGATCACGGGAAACTCCGCGCGGTCGACCCGAGGTCTGATGGGATCGCGGTCGGCCGGCTGAGCGACCTTCCACTGGTCGAACCGGCGGAACAACTCGGGCGCGCACTGGAATCCGCCCTGTTCCGGCCGGGTGTCGTTGAGCGCGATGATCCCCTGGACCCGCTGGGGCAGCACGCCGAGCGTGGTGTCGACATCCCAATGGAGTTCGATGTCGAACCCCTTGTCCGTGGGCGCGATGTGCGCGCGATCGCGATCCTTGACGTTGGGCGGGTTGAGGTTGAGCCGGTCCAGGGTCACCCACAGCTCTTCGCAGTCCCACACGTCGACGAACGCGTCGTAGACGCGCTGTGCCTGACGGCTGTCCCACAGGAGTTGGTGGTGGTACGCCTCCACGAACCCGTATATGTGCAGTTCTCGGTCCAGGTCCGACCGGAACCGTCGATGATCCGAGTACCAACTCTCCGGTCGGGCCGGGTCGAGTCCTTGGAAGTCCCAGGTGAACTCCAGCAGACGGGCCGCCGCGGCGGTGGGGATCGCCTGCTTGACGATGACGTAGCCGTAGGTCTGCCAGAAGGCGAAGTCCTCTTGCGACAACACGCGAAGAGGTCGGGACTTTCGGAGATCCCTGAGCGGTGTCTGCGCCAGGTACGTCTCACCGTCCGCGCTGAAGTACGGGATGTCCGAAGGGGCTCGATACAGGTATCGGTCGGGCGTGGGCATGCAACCACTCCAGAGTTCGAATGTGCCGGGTTCGACCGGATCGACCGGATCGACCGGTCGCCTCGGCGCGATGGGCGGATGGCCGGCTTGCCGGGGCAGAGCACGCCGCGACCTCGGCCCGCCGCTCGTGCTGCGACGGGATGCCGACCCGGGACGAGGGTCGTCGAACGCCGTTACAGGACACGGGGGTTCGTCCCCGCGTCGACGGACGTCGGGCCGGAGGATCGCGGCAGCGCTTTTTCCGCCGGCGGCGCGCCCGACGGCCCGGTACGGGATCGCCGCGCCGCCGGCCGTGCGCGCCGAATCCCCCGCGAGGGGCGTCAGCCCGCAAGCACCTCGGCGACCGCCACGCCCGAGGCCGTGGTGGCTCCGTAGGTCGCGATGTGCACCGCTCCCTGTGTCTCGGCGGTCGGCAGACCCATCTCGACCACGATGGCGTCCGGACGGGCGCTCAGCAGGTGCTTGAGGGAGTTCGCCATCCAGGTGTGTCGGGACGCGTCCCGGACCACGATGACCAGCGGCCGCTCGGTCGCCGGCCCCAGTACGTACCGGTCGAGTACGGAGAGGTCCTCGCCGTTCACGTCCTCCTCGTGGATCCCGACCGAGGTCGTCCCGATCAGTCGTTCGCGCAGCGGTGCGGCCACCCCCCAGGGTGTTTCCTTGGCGATGGCGAGGTTCATCGTCGGGATGAGCTCCACGACGTGCGGTGCAGCGCCGAGCGGCAGGACCTCGGCGTCGGCCCCGGTCAGGCGAAGGGCACGACGGGCGGCCACGAAGCCGATGTCCGACTTGATCCGATGCGGCGGGGCGGCTCGGAAGATGCCCTTCGACCAGGCGGTGAACTCCTCCACGCGCGCCGCCGCTTCCCTGAGCCGATCCTCCGAGAGTCCACCGTCACGGACGGCGACCACCAGCGCCGCAGTCAGGAGGTCGACGACCTCCGGATCGGAACTCTCCCCACCGATGCACACCGCGTCGGAACCGCCGGCCACGGCCCGCACCGTGGCACCGGCGATGCCGTAGAGGCCGCTGACGGCTCCCATCTCGATGCCGTCCGTGATGACGAGGCCGTCGAAGCCCATCTCCGTTCGCAGCAGATCCACGAGAAGTCGCGGACTCAGCGTGGCGGGAAGCTCGGGGTCGTAGGCCGGGACGAGCAGGTGAGCGCTCATCACCGCCCGGACACCACTCTCCATCGCCGCCCGGAACGGCGGCAGCGCCTGCTCCCGGATCACCTCGACCGACGCGTTGTAGGTGGGCAGTCCGTGGTGGGAGTCCACCTCGGTGTCGCCGTGTCCGGGGAAGTGCTTGGCGCAGGCCGCCACGCCCGCGGACTGGAGACCGCGAATCCAGGCGGCCGAGTGCCGGGCCACCAGGTCCGTGGTCGCACCGAAGGACCTGACGCCGATGACCGGGTTGTTCGGATTCGAATTGACGTCCACGCTCGGCGCGTAGGTCAGGCTGATTCCCGCCGAGCGAAGCTCGTGCCCGATGTCCCGGGCCACCGCCTCCGTCAGATCCGGGTCGTCGATCGCGCCGAGCGCCAGGTTTCCCGGGCGGGTGCTGCCGGTCAGCGACTCGATCCGGGTGACGTCGCCGGCCTCCTCGTCGATGGCGATGACGAGGTCCGGGTTCTCGGCGCGAAGTTGCCGGGTGAGTCGCGCCAGTTGCCCGGCGTTGGCGATGTTGCGGGAGAACAGGACCACGCCCGACAGGCCCTCGCCGATCCGGCGAAGCAGCCACTCCGGTGCCTCGGTGCCCTTGAAGCCGGGCTGGAGGATCTTGTAGGCGAGGGTCGTCAGTTCGCTGCTTCGTGTACTGGGCAAGGTCAGCCGGGCCTTCCTGGAGTGCCGATGGATGGACCGCAGCGCGGGGCACTTGGTCCAGACCAATTGAAATATTGGCCTGGACCAATCGTCACGTCAAGTGCCGCGATGTGCCGCTCTCCGCGCCGAAGAGGGCTTCGGGCAGAGGGTGTTGCGTCGTGACGCGGGTGCCGCGAACGTGCCTGCGGCGAGGCGAAGTGCGCTGATGACGAGGTCGCGCGGGTCGCCATGGCGCGAGGCGCGGGGGCGGTCCGCGGCCGGGAGGCGGGCGCGGCAAAGGTCGCGCCCCGGCCCGGTGCGGGGGCTCGAACCCTCAGTGTTCACACGCGAGTTGCACGAGTTTTACGAATCGGTCGTGGTCGGCCCGCGTTGCGGCATGCTCCCGACACCCGTGCCCGCGCCTTACGTCGGCCGCATCGGCCGCGTCGGTTGCATCGCCCGCATCGGTCGTTCGCCCGCGTCGCCGCGAACGGGAAGGACCGGTCGAGTGAATTTTCGAATGCGGCGGGGTCGAACTATGGACTACCGACCGCTTCACCCTGTGGGATGGCTTGCGCTCCCCGTTCTCCACTCGGGCCTTGCGTTTCCGGTGGACGGCGGGGAGTTCGGAGTTCGGCTGCACACCCCTGACCCGACGTCCATACGGGGAGCGTCGGAATATTGGAGGTATTTGATGCGTCGGCTGACCACAACCCTTGCCGCCACGGCGGTGGCCGCCATCGCCGGAGTCGGCGTGGCCCTGCCCGTCCACGCCGCCCCGGCGGACAAGCCGAAAGTACTGTCAAGCTGGACCCAAACGAGCGTAGACAGCTACAACGCCTGGTATTCCGCACGCCAGAACCAGGGATCCTGGTCCGCCTACGCCTTCGACTGGTCGACCGACTACTGCAGCAGTTCGCCCGACAACCCCTTCGGCTTCCCCTTCCAGGTCTCGTGCGCGCGCCATGACTTCGGCTACCGCAACTACAAGGCGGCGGGCACCTTCAGCGCGAACAAGTCGCGGATCGACAGCGCCTTCTACGAGGACCTCAAGCGCGTGTGCGCCCGCTACGGCGCGGTGACCCGCGCCACGTGCAACAGCACGGCGTGGACCTACTACCAGGCGGTCAAGGTCCTGGGCTGACGATCCACCGGCCGAGCCCCGTCGCAACCATCGCGGCGGGGCCGTCTGTGTGCCCGACCGCGCCGACGCCGGGCGACGGAATGACGAACCTCATCGACGCCGCACCCGAAGTCGTGCCTGGCCCGATCCTTTCACTCATTGGCCATCGGGCCACTACTGGGGGGCTTCCGGCTCCGGCAGGCTGGGAACGTGCCCAAGCGAACCGGCACGAACCACAAGAAATACGCGCCGAAAAGAGATCGTCATGTCCCAGACCTCCACCGTCCCCACCACCACCACCATGCGCGCCGTCGTCCAGGACGCCGCCGGAGGCCCGGAGGTGCTCAAGGTCGTCGAGACGAGGCGCCCGGATCCGGGCGTGGGCGAGATCCTGGTCCGGGTACACGCGGCGGGTGTGAACCCCGCGGACTGGAAGAGCCGAGCCCGAGGCGCGTTCTCCACCGGAGCCAAGCCGCCGTTCACCCTCGGCTTCGACGTCGCGGGGGTGGTCGAGGCGGTCGGCCGCGGGGTGACGCTCTTCCAGCCGGGCGACGAGGTGTTCGGGATGCCGCGTTTCCCGCACCCGGCGGGCGCGTACGCCGAGTACGTCACCGCCCCGGCCCGACACTTCGCCCCACGCCCCCGAGGCCTCGATCACATCCACGCCGGCGCCCTGCCGCTGGCCGCGCTGACGGCCTGGCAGGCCCTGGTGGACACCGCGAACGTCCAGCCCGGGCAACGCGTACTGATCCATGCCGCCGCCGGGGGCGTCGGCCACCTGGCCGTCCAGATCGCCAAGGCCCGCGGTGCGTACGTCATCGGCACGGCCAGTGCCGCCAAGCACGACCTGCTGCGCTCACTGGGCGTCGACGAACCGATCGACTACCGCACCCGGGATTTCGCCGAGACCGTCCGCGACGTCGACGTCGTCCTGGATGCCCTCGGCGGCCCCACCTGGGCCGGCTCCCTGCGCACCCTGCGCCCGGGCGGCATGCTGATCTCGATCCTCCCGCCGGACGACACCTTCCCGGTCAAGGAGGCCGAGGCGGTCGGCGTACGGGCGGTGTTCATGCTCGTCGAACCCGACCACCACGCCCTGCGGGAGATCACCACCCTGGTCGAGAACGGCCGCCTGCGCGTAATCGCCGACGCGGTCTTCCCCCTCGAACAAGCCGCTCAAGCCCACATGTTGGGCGAGACCGGCCGCACCACCGGAAAGATCGTCTTGTCCGTCGCCCCCTGACCCACCACGCCCTGGACCACGCGGGAGGCGCCCCCTGTTCCTTACCCGCCGTCGATCGGTTTGCTCATGAACAGGGCCGTCTCACCCTCGCTCGACGTTCCGTTGTAGAGGGTGGTGTCGAGGCCGCACAAGACGAAGCCCATCCGTCGATACGCGCGCACGGCGGGGACGTTGACACTGGTGGTCTCCAGCCAGGCCGTGCGCGCGCCGTGGCTGCTCCCGTACGCGAGGGCCCGTTCCATCAGGCCCGCGCCGACACCGCGCCCGCGATACCCGGGAGCGACCGCGATCACGTGCACGACCAGGCGGCGATTCCACTCCTGCACCTCGACCTCGACGTAGCCACAGACGGTGTCGGTGTCGGTGTCGGTCTCGGCGTCGGCGTCGGTCTCGCCGTGGACTGCGACCACGACGTGTCGGCCGGTCGACTCGTCGTCCGCGTCGTCCTCATCCTCATCCTCATCCTCGCGCTCGCCCTCGTCCTCCGCGGGGAAGACCTTGACCAGCGGCGGATCCACGGAGACCGGCCGAAGCGTGAACGCCTCCTCCTCCACCACGACTTCGTACACGGTGTCCGTTGTGAACGAGTCGTCGATCGCGCCCATCCCCGCCCCGTCCCGCGGCAGGGCCGACCGATACTCGATACGCCCTTCGAAACTCAACTCCGACTCCCCGCTCCGATGCCGATCCCGACCCCGATCCCACTCCGGAAACCGTAACCGGCCGGCCCGCCCGCGCGTCGAGCCCCTCCGGTTCTCCGCGACGCCCGAACCCGCGTATCCACGACGGCCATTCCCGTCACACCGCGATCACCGGTGGACCCGTTTCACGCGTGCCCGTTCCCGGTAGGCGGCGGCGATCAGGGCCACGCCGAGTGCCACAAGCACGGTAGAGGCCCACGGCTGCATGGCCCTGGTCGCGACCACCCCGAAGCGCGTGTCGAAGCCGTACCAGGAGATCCCCGCGCCGACCCCCTGCACCGTCGCGGCCCAGCCGAATCCCTCCAGCCAGCCCGCTGCCGCAGTGGACTCGCGCTTGCCCTCGTCCGTCGTCATGGTGGTCGCCTCCGCCGTCCGATCCCGTCGATTCGCCGTCGTCGACGCCCGACCCCGCAAGCCTCGCGGCCCGAACACCCCGGCGCGTCGACGCGCCGAACGAGAGGCGGATGCGCACTTCGATGTACGAGACCGGGCGGCGCGGCCCTCCCCACCGGCGCCACCTGCCCCGCTACGCCGCAAATCGACGCCACCGCGGCGGTGGTCGTGGTGGGCCTGGCGCTCCTGATCGGGGCCCTGGCACTGGTGGGCGCGTAGCGGGACACGCTGACCAAGGAGGTGCGATCGGCCACCCGGGTGCGCGCCGAGGAGGTCGCCGCGGTACTGGAGGCCGGGAGGGAGCCGCAGGCTCTGGCGGTCACCGAGGACGACGAGCAACTCGTTCAGATCCTCGGCCCCGCCGGTGACATCGTGGCGCGTTCAGCGCGCACATCGCCGGCAGACCCGCCGTGGCGGCGCTGCGCCCCGGGCAGTCGGCCGAGATCCGCACCCCCGGACCGACGGAAACGAAGCCAGGAGCTGCCCACGTTCCATCCGGCCGGACACGGCGTGCCCCCATCGGACCACGAGCGCATGCCGGTCACAGGCGTTCGGCCCAGGCAGCGAGGGTCGGGACGATGGCGCGCAGGTCGGGAGCGTCCACTACGGCGTGTGCTGCTCGGCGTGCGGCGGCGTCGCCGTTGAAGGCCACGCTCAAGCCGACGTCGGTGAACAGGGGTAGGTCGGAGCGGCTGTCTCCCACGGCGGCGCAGCGGTGCCGGGCCAGTCCGAGGCGTCGGGCCTGGTGCGCGGCGTAGTCGCGTTTGCCGAACTCGTCGAAGTCCCGGGAGACCGTACCCGTGTACCGCCCGGACTCCACGGCGAGCCGCGCGCCGCAGAAGCCTTCGAAGTCGAAGCGGTCGGTCAGGTACCCGCCCACCGGATCCCAGGCAAGCGTGGCGAGGAAGGGGGCGAGGCCTTGGGCGCGGCACCATCGGATCGTCTCGTCGATCCCGACCACGAGCGGCAACTCCGCGAGCCAGCCGCGGACTTCGGCGGCCGAGGCACCGGCCCACCCGCGCGCATCGATCTCGGAGACCTCCTGGTTCGTCAGCCGCCCGCCCGCGTACCCCTCCTCGGCCGCCGCCAACGGCCGGAGATGGCCCAGACGGCCGGCGAGGAACGCGGACGAACTGGTGCCCGGGACCAGCGTCCCGTCGACGTCGAAGAACACGGCACCGTGAAAGGAGAGAAACGACATGCAGGCATCATCAGGCGTGGCCGGCGCGTTCGGCGAGGTCTCGATGGGCGGGACATGGCGGCTCGGACGCGGGTGGTGTCGGTGGGCGGCGGTACCGTCCGCCGGATGAGTATCGAACCAACCCGCGGCGGCGGGGCCGAGGTCCGGGTCAGCCTGTCTCCGGAAGCGGTGGAACGCGTACGGGTGTTGATCGGACTCGGGCTCGCCACGTCCCTCGAGGACTACGTGGCCGACTCCGTCCGCAACCGCCTCGCCGGGTTCCAGGACCTTGCCGCCGGAACCACCAGCCGGCCCGACGGCGACCCGAGGGAATGGGTGGTGCCTGGCCGCCGTGCATAGTCGGTAATGGGCCCCGTCGCCGCAAGAACGTGCCCTCCGTGCACATGGCCGGGAACGGGCAGTACCTGTCGGCCCCGCCTGCGTGCGGACCGCGGCCGTCTGGACGAGAGCATGAGGAGCTACGAGAAGTACGACAAGAAGGTCTACGACTTCATTCAGGCGAACCCGACGCTGACCATGCGGCACCGCATCACACCGCTCTACTCCGAAGGCCGCACCATCCCGCACACCTGCACATGGAGTCCGTCGGCTGCGATCAGAACGGGATGGGCGTCGTCTACGAAGACTCCCTGGCCGTCCCCAACCATGTGGCCAACTGGGGCACCGGGACCCGCAGTAACCACGGCTTCGTGACCGAGAACGGGAATGCGGCGCCGCTGGTTGGTCTCCTGGCGGCAGGCGACATCGGCCCTCCACCTGCCGGCCGGGTGCGCGGCGGCGCCGTCAGCCCGTTGCCGCCGACCGGTAGGGGCGGAAGAACGCGCGCAGTTCCTCCGCGTAGAGCTCGGGCTCCTCGAACGGGGCGAAGTGACCGCCGCGCGCGGGCTCGGTCACGCGCACGACGTTCGCCGTGCGCTCGAGCCACAGCCCGGCATGTCGGGCACGACGACGTCGAACGCGTCGGCGGGATCGGCGCCGTGCGCGCCGGGGTCGGTGAGGAGCGGGACGACCTTCGCGTAGCGCCAGAACGAGTCCGGCCAGCCGTGGCTGAGGACCAGCGGCAGGACGGGCCCGGCCGGCGCGACGGCCCGGACGTGCACGAAGTGGATCCCGAGGCCGTCGAGCGGTACGCGGAAGCGGGCGAGCCGGGCGAGCGCCGCCTCCTGGGCCGGCCAGTCGAACCCGTCCGCCCAGTAGGCGACGAGCTCGCGGAGGTAGGCGAGGTCGGACCCGAGCGACCACCCGGCGTCCTCCGGCGTGTCCGGCCAGCGCGTCGCGCGCAACCGCGCCCGAAGGTCCTCGAGCGCCGTGGGGGCGGCCTGCGGGTGAACGGCTCGGGACGGGGCAGGGCGTCCGACATGGGACGCATGCTAACGCTGAGATGCGTTGGCGAGCGGCACGGCACGCGGCGACGTCCGCCGGCCGGGCCCGGCGCAACACGACCGCAGCCGCTCGCCAACGCGGTCGACGATCGTCCGGCCGGGACTCCGGCGCCGCCAACCGGTCCGTGCGCCGGTTCCGGACACGGTCGGGCTCCTACGCGCCCCACACCTGCCGGGCGCCCACCCAAGTCGACAGGATCGGGATGTCCGCGATGTGTTCGGGTGCGACGGACAGCAGGTCCTCGCCCAGGACGGTGAAGTCCGCGAGCATACCCGGGGCGAGGCGGCCCTTCAGGTGGCCTTCGCCCGTGGCGTGGGCGGAGCCGGTCGTGTAGACGGCCAGGGCTTCGCGGGCGCTGATGCGCTGGTCCGGGCCGAGGACTTCGCCGTCGCGGGTCTGCCGGGTGACCATGGTGCGGATCGCGAGCAGCGGCGGGAGGGGGCCGGCCGGGTGGTCGGAGGAGCCGCCCACGGTGATGCCCGCGTCGAGGAAGCGGCGGTGGCCGCAGGCCGCGGCGGCGCGTTCGTCGCCGTAGTAGCCGCGGAGCTTGCCGCCGTGGTCGTGGACGAACGAGCCGAACGGCACGGGGGTGATCCCGGCCGCGGCGATGCGCTCGATCAGGCTGTCGTCGACGAGGCTGCAGTGCTCGATGCGGTGATTGATCCCCGCGTACGCCGGGACTTCGGCGCGGGCGGCTTCGATGGCGTCCAGGACCTTGCCGACGGCCAAGTCCCCGTTCGCGTGCACGGCGACGCGGCTGCCGGTCCGGTGGACGGCGAGGACCGTTTCGGCGAACTCCTCGTCGGTCATGAGTTGGATGCCGTTGTCGGCGCCTGTCTGGCTGGGGTACGGGGCGCGGCACAGGCAGGTGCCGCCCGCGAGCGCGCCGTCGATCATGAGCTTGACGCCGACCAGCCGCAGGTGCTCGTCGCCGAAACCGGTGCGCAGTCCGGTCCGCGCCAGGTCCGCGAAGTAGCGGTGCCAAATGAGCATGCCGACGCGGGCGGTGAGGACCCCGCGGTGCGCGGCTTCCTGGTACAGCCGGAGTTCGCGCGGCGAGACCAACGCGTCGCACCAGGAGGTGATGCCCGCCGCGTGGAACTCGCGGACCACTTCGACGAACGACGGGACGAGGTCGTCGAGGGTGAACTCGCCCAGCAGCTCGGGGGCGCCGCTCGGGCGGAACCACTGGTCGAACCACGCGCCCTCGTACATCCACCCGTCGAGCCGACCGTCCGCTTCGCGGCCGAGCGTGCCCCCGTGCGGGTCGAGGTCGGTGTCGCGGTAGCCGGCGAGTCCCAGGGCTCGGGAGTTGGCGACGGCCATGTGGCACGAGAAGTGCACGACGAGGACCGGGTGTTCGGCGGATATCGCGTCCAGGGCCGCACGGTCGAGGCGGCCTTGCGGGTCGGCGTTGGGGTCGTATCCCTCGGCCACCACCCAGCCTCCGGGCGGGGTCGCTCGGACGCGCTCCGCGAGCGGGTTGCGCGATCCGCCGGCGGCCGCCAGGGTCTGCGGCGTCAGTGGCACCCGCATGCGGGTGTCCGCCAACCCGGCGGGGTGGCAGTGCGCGTCGTTGAAGCCGGGGACCACGACGGCGTCGCCGAGGTCGACCAGCTCGGCTCCGGGGAGACGCGGCCGCAGGTCGGCGACGTCTCCGACGGCGACGACGCGGTCTCCGAAGGTGGCGATGGCTTCCGGTTCGGCGGCCGCGGCGCCGCCCGAGTCGGCGAGGGTGATGATGCGGCGGGATCGGAAGATCTTCGCGGTGGGCTCGTTCGGGTGGGACAGGGTGTTCGCCGGAGCGGGTGCCGTGCCGCCGTGGATGCCTTGGGTCGTCATTGCGTGTGCCATTCGTTCGTTTGTTCCCCGTTGTGTCGCCTGGTCGCGGTCCCGGTCCCGGTCTCAGCCGGTGCCGGGCTCACGCGGCCGCCTTCTCCGTCGGGCGCGGCATCGCGTCGACCGTCGGTTGCGTGCCGGCGACCAGGCGCCGAGCGGCTTCGACGAGGAGGCCGACGGCGAGGTTGACGCCCAGGCCGATCAGCCCCGCGCTGACGTGGTTGGTGTCCACGGCGTGGCCGTCGTCGCCGAACGTCAGCCAGATGACCACCGCCTCGCCTGCGAGGATTCCGGCCGCCACCGACCACGCGCCGACGAGCGGGCGGCGACGGTTCAGCGCATACAGCAGTCCGGGCGCCATCTGCGCGAGGCCGGAGTACGTGAGCAGCAGCAGGTTCGTCAGGGCGTCCGGCCGCTTGATGGCCAGGACCAGCGCCACGCCGACGGCGCCGACGACGGTGGTGTGGTTGACCAGTAGGCCCGAGCGTTCGCTGCGGGTGCGAACGATGTTGCGGGCGACCAGCGACGACATGCCGAGCACGATCGCCGCGGACGGCACCATGGCGCACGCGGCCGCCGCGGTGACGACGACGCCGACCAGCCAGTCGGGCATGGCGCCGTTCGTCAGGTACAGCAGTATGCCGTTGGGGCCGCCGGATGCCGCGCCCGCGACCACGATGCCGGTGAACCCGATCAGCATCGGGATCGCCTGGCTGGCGCTGTAGAACGGGATCCAGATGCTGTTCTGCCGCAAGGCCTTCTCGTCCTTGGCGGACAGGATGGCGGGCCAGCCGTGCGGCATGGTCATGAACATCACGCTGACCAGGCTGGTCACCATGCTGGTGAAGAACCAGATGCGGTCGAACGGCCCGTCGTGCACGGTGAGCTTGGCCGCGTGCGTGTCGGCGAGCCGGTGCGTGACCTCGCCGAGGCCGCCCGCGTAGTGCGCGGGGATGGCGATGGCCAGCACGATCAGCACCAGCACCATCAGCGCGTCCTTCAGGTACGCCGCACGCGCCACGCCGCCGATGCCCGACCACAGGACGAAGCCGGTGATCAGCACGGACGCGGCGATCATGCTCGCCGTCCCGGAGCCGCTGCTGCCGGTGGCCAACTCGACGACCAGGCCGAGGCCGGTGATCTGGAGCTGGAGGTAGGGCAGCAGGAAGACCACGCCGAGCACGGCGGTCAGCGTGCCCAGTGCGCGGCTGCCGTAGCGGTCGGCGAAGAAGTCGCCTTGGGTGAGGTAGCCGCGTTCCTTGCCGATCCGCCACACCAGCGGAGCGACGACGTACATGCCGACGTACGCGAGGGGAAGGTACGGCAGCGCGTAGACAACGCCGACACCCGACGCGTACGCCAGGCCGGCGAGACCGAGGAACGTGAAGGTCGTGTAGACCTCACCGGCCTGGAGGAACCAGGTCGTCACGGCACCGAAGCGGCGCCCGCCGACCGTCCACTCTTCAAGGTTGGCGGCCGGCTTGCGGCGGCCGAGCACCCCGAGTCCGGCGATCAGCAGCATGCCCACGACGGACACGGCCAGGGTCGTGCTCATCGGCCGCCCCCGTTCCCGCGGCGCGTGCGCTGGTACTCGACGTACCCGAGCGCGGGAGTGAGGGCGATCACCCAGCCCACGCTCCAGGTCATTATCGACGGCATACCGAGCCAAATGTGCGGGGCGTTGACGAACGGCAGCCACACCGTCGCCAGCAGTGCCGTCACGGGCACCATCAGCAGAAGCACTGCGACACGCATGGACTGCTCCCGGGGTCGTCGTTTCTCGTGAACCCTTGGAGCATGAGACTTACGGGATAGAATCCCGAGAAATTTGTCGAGAAGAGTCACTCAGAGGTCGATGATGAAGCATTCCGCCGAATTTCCGCCAACCGGCGAGATGCGGCCCACCACCCTGGACGAGACCGACTTGGCGCTGGTCAACGCGCTGCAAGCGGCACCGCGCGCATCGTGGACGCTGATCGGGCAGGCCCTGGGCATCAGCGCCATCACCGCCGCGCGCCGCTGGGAACGCCTGCGCTCACGCGGCCTGGCATGGGTGACCGCCTACGGCGGGCCGTTCGTCCTGCAGGTCAACTGCTCGGCGTACGTCGAGGTCGACTGCCACCCCGCACGGGTGTACGCGGTCACCGAGCGCCTGCTGCGCGACCCGCACATCACCGGTATCGAACATGTGTCCGGTGGTACCGATCTCCTGCTGACCGTGATGGTCGCCGACCTCACCGCGCTGTCCAGACTGGCGATCGAGGTCATCGGCGCACAGGAAGGCGTCACCGCCATCCGCAGCATGATCGCCACCCACCTGTTCACCGAAGGCAGCCGCTGGGACCTGCGCTCCCTCGACCCCCACCAACGCGGCCTGCTGCGCCCGGGCGACGACACACCGCCGGCGGGCATCGGGACCATCGCCCCCGAAGACCGCCCGCTGCTCATCGCGCTCGGCGCGGACGGGCGCCTCGGCTACGGCGAACTGGCCGAGGCCACGGGCATGAGCGAGTCGACCGTACGCCGCCGGGTGACGCGCATGCTTCGCGAGGGCAGCGTCGTCCCACGCTGCGAAATCGCGCACAGCGTCTCGGGCTTCCCGGTGTTCGTGCACTACCTGGCGAACGTGCCCAGTGCGCATCTCGCCCACGTGGGCGCGTCGATCGCCGCCGTGGCCGAGGTGCGCATGTGCGCCTCGATCGCGGCACGGCACAGCCTGCTGATCACCGCCTGGGTACGGTCGATCCCCGACACCCGCCGCCTGGAGGCGCATCTTGCCGAGCGATTCCCCGAACTCACCATCGAGGACCGGTGGTTGACGCTGGCCAACGCCAAGCGGATGGGCCACCTTCTGGATCCCGAGGGACGCAGAACGGGGTTCGTGCCGATGGACATCTGGGCGTGACGACTTGGTCGGTTGGCCTGTGGGTGCCGATCCGGACCGGCCCGGCCCACCTCCTCCGAGCGGCCGAGGAGACACCGAAGGTCGAACCGGCGAGGTAGGCCGGGGATCGGCCGCGCGGCAATTGCCCCGCGCATCACCGGAGTTCGGGCGCGCGGGGGCGCGGCGGGTCCGAGTGAGCGGCGCGACGCTTGCCACCGTCGAGATCCGCCCGGCCACCATCCGCGACCTCGCCCACCACCTGCACGCCCAAGGCCACACCACCTGGGCGAGCGCCACCACCGCCCCCGCGGCTTCAAAGGCCCAAGTCTGACCCGGCCCCTGCGAGTGCGACCGCTACCTACGCTTGATCGGCTATCCGGGCGGCCGGCCCAGCGGCGTCAACGCCTGCCATCCGCTGGGTGCCCAGCTGAGCGGATCGGGCACGGACCCGGCCAATCCGGCGACTGCGGATCGGACGCCAACTCCTACGTCGGTAAAGCCCGGACGCCGATTTTCCAATGGACAGCATGCTGATCTTCGAGGACACCGTTCGGTCCCTCGTCGACAACCGGCATGTCGTGCGGTACGAGGTGACACCGGCGTACAGCGGCGGCTGGACGGTGCCTCACGCATCCGGATGTCCTACACGACGTGGGACCGCGAGGGGCGATACGCGGGTGCCGACGTCACCGCCGTGTCGAACCTCATTTACGCTGCCGGCCAGGGCTGGAAGAACTCTGGCACCGACCGCGATCGACAGCCGTACCGGTGCCGACGTTCCCCTGGCGGGGCAGCCGTGGGCCCGGCCGCGCGCACAGCACCCGAAGGGAACCCCGAATGCCCCACCCCGTCGTCGCCCGGCTGCGCCTGTTGCTTCCACCGCCCGTCTCCGGAGGCGACGAAGTGGACTGGGAAGCGGTCGAGCGTGAGACGCTCCTCCGGTTCCCGGCCGACTACCGCGAGTTCGTGGAGTCGTACGGCGGCGGCGAGATCGACGAGTACCTGTCCGTGAGTACGCCTCCGGTGCCCGGGTCGCCGTACGGGGACCTCCTGGACAGAGTCGATCCTGCTCTCGCCAACGAGGACGAGTTGGGCGCCCTTCTGCCGGAAGGTGACCTGCCGAAGCTGCTGCCCTTCACGTTCTCGGCGAGTGGCGATGTCGCGTTCTGGCTGCGGGAGGGAGCTCCCGACGGCTGGCGGGTGGCCGTCTTCCGGAGGCAGACACCGTACGGGGTGAACCGCTGGACCGTCTTCGACGGCGGTATGGCGTCGTTCTGCGTGGCGGTCCTGACCGGCGAGGCCGACCCGTTCAGCGAACGGATCGAGGCGGACGACCGGCACGTGTTCGTGAACTGGCGGGCGGTGTAACACCCCTTCCCGCCCAATCGCGGCGGTGCCATGCGATGACGGCCGGCCGCGCGGCAGGCACATCCCCGCATACGCGGGGCCGACAGCGGCGGAGGTTCGCCACGTCAGCCACTCACCATGAGCACCGACGTCGGCAACACGGCACCACGTCACCGGATCATGAACGCCGTCACGTCACCCGGGGCGACCTCGATCCTTTCCACCACCAGGCCAGTAGCCGGGCCTGATACCGGGTCAAGGACGAGTTCCACGACCCGACGACCTCATAGATGGTCTTCCCGGACGCCGCGAGCATCCCGGTCGGCAGAGTCGCGCGATCATCAGTCCCAGCAGGGGTCGGTCGCAATCCCACCCTCGACGAGCCGTTGGAGACTCGTTCGAATAGCGCCCAGGTTTGCGGCGCACTTTTCTGTTATCGCGGCCTCGGCCGAACGGTCTCCCCTGTGTCAGACGGGACAGGCGAGGACCCAGAGGGAGAGTGCACGGACTTGGGCGCGAGCGGGAAATTCGACAGTGCGGTGGTCGAGGCGGCACGTCGGGGCGACCAGCGGGCGCAGGACGAGCTCGTCGCCGCGTATCTGCCGCTCGTGTACAACATCGTGGGCCGGGCGCTGAACAGGCACGCCGACGTCGACGACGTGGTGCAGGAGACCATGATCCGGGCGCTCGGCGGTCTGGGGTCCCTGGGTGACCCGGAAAGTTTCCGGTCCTGGTTGGTGGCCATCACGATGAATCAGATACGCGGCCACTGGCAGACGCGCGGTGCGGTGCCGGCCGGTTCCGGTCTGCAGGACGCGTACGACGTGGCCGACCCGGGTTCGGATTTCGTGGACCTGACGATCGTGCGGCTGGGTCTGGAGGGTCAGCGGCGGGAGGTGGCCGAGGCCACCCGCTGGTTGGACGCCGACGATGGTGCGCTGCTGGCGATGTGGTGGCTGGAGGTGCTGGGCGAGTTGGAGCGGGCGGAGATGGCCGCCGCGCTGGAGTTGTCGCCGCAGCACACCGCGGTGCGGGTGCAGCGGATGAAGGCGCGGTTGGAGACGGCGCGGGTGGTGGTGCGGGCGCTGGCCGCGGTGCCGCGTTGTGTGTTGCTGGACGATGTGATCGCGGCCTGGGACGGCGTCCCGTCGGCGCTGTGGCGCAAGCGGGTCGCGCGGCACGCGCGGGACTGCACGGTCTGTTCGGGTCTGGGAGCGGGCCTGGTGCCCGCCGAGCGGCTGCTGGCGGGCCTGGCCCTGGTACCGGTGGCCGAGGCGCTGCGGGGTCTCGCGGGGGCCGCCGCGCTCGGGGGCGCCGGAGCGCCCGGGGAGGCGGCCGCCTTCGACATGGCGGGCGGTGGCCGGCTGCACGACGGTCGGCGCCGCCGAATACGGAGGCGGCGCCGTACGACCGCCCTGGCCGTCCTCGCCCTCCTCGTCGCGGGAGGCACGGTCGCCGGAATCGCCGTCCTGTCACCGGACGAGGAACGGGACCCGGTGTGGACGGCCTCCGCCACCGAATCGGAGTCCGCGACGCCTTCGACACCCGCCGTCTTCGCCTCGCCCATGGGCTCGGCGTCCCCATCCCCGTCCCGCTTGCCCACCAGGTCCGTCTCGCCGAACCCCGGCGCGTCACCCACGAAGTCCCCTCCGGCGCCGACCACCACCAAGCCGGCTCCGACCCCGTCGAAGCAGCCGCCGACCACGCCCGAACCTACGACCACGGCTGATCGCGCGGGCGCACCGGCCGAGAAGGTCCTGGCGACCACCAACGCCGAGCGAGCCGAGGCGGGCTGCCCCGCCGTGACCCTCGACTCGCCTCTCACCCGCGCCGTCCAGCTGCACGGCGACTCGACTGCTCCCTGACCAAAATGGGCCTCGGCGTGGTCACCCAGGGCTGGACCTGGACCCGGATGTTCTGCTTCCAAGGGCTTGCGGACGGTGAATACGTTGCTTTGTTCCGGCAAGACGGCCGGCATGCCTTCGACCCGCTCCGAAAGCGCATCGATCGGACCCACACGGCGGTCGCGCGCCCGGCCCGGGAACGTCCCAAGAATTTCGTGAGATGTGCTTCATCTCGCCGACCAGGACCTTGTCGCCCTGTCCCACGAGAAGCGCCGTGCCGCTCTTGAGGCTCGGTTCGCCGCGCATGAACTCGGGGCCGGGACCACCCGGCGCCCGTGCGTACACGGCGCGACGCGATCCTCGAAGTCCTCGGCCGCCGGCCGCACCGTCCGGTCACACCCGCCGAGGCGGGCCCAACCGGGCACCCCGCGCGCGGACGACGGTGACACGGTTGATCACCCTCGGGAGCGCGGACACGGATCGCTGGCCGGCCTCGACGAGGCCCTTGGAGAAGATCAGCGAACTCGACGACCTCGACGACATGTTCGGCGGCTGCGCCGCCCGGCCGACGGCCGCCGCGTTCCCGGTCGACATCATCGCCCCGTACCCGCGCGCCGACGCCGACGCCGACGCCGACATGCGCCGGGCAATGCCGTCCGCCGCAGCCGACCACTGACCCTTCTTGCCGCGCTGCCACCTCGCCCAAGTGCGCTACGTGCTCAGCGACACCGCCGCCCTCCGTCACCGAATCGAAGTCCTCCGACCGGCCGCGGAGTCAGCCTCGACGACGGTGTCTACACGGAGCTTGCGGCGCCGTACCAGCTTGTCCTCGACCGACTTCCCCGGCAGCGCGGTCGAGTTCGTCGACGAACACACCGCCGCTTCGGTGCACGGGATTGGCCAACGTGGTCGGGTGCGGCACCGCGGGCGTCCACGGGATCCGGCGGAACCGCCGCCGCCGGCTCGGCGAATCCGCCACCTCACGGCACAGCCCTTCGTATCGGCAACCGCCGTGCCTGTTCCGGCAGTACCTCCCACCACCCATCCCATACCCCGGCCACACGCAGCACCGCAACCACGCCCGGGCACGACCCACAACCGCCTCCACTCCCCGAGCCCGCGCACCGGCATTTCCACGGTCACCCGCACACAGCCCCGGCCTTCTCCAGGAGCAGTGGCCACCCCCACGCGGCTCGTGGCGCATACCCCGCAGGCGACGCCAAACCGTTGCACGAGAGGGCACATCGACGTCGCCCCTGCGCTGCCGAGTCGAAGAGCCGTGCGATTTTCCGTTATTCCCACCCGTCCCATCCATCTCCTAGGTGTCGGCACTCACAACCCGACACTCGCCGACAAAGGAGAGACACGTATGGGACGCAGGGGAGCGAAGCCGCACCGCCGCCGCAATCGCCGTGGTTGGCTGCTCGTCGCAGCCGCCGTGACAGTCGGCCTGGCCGCGGGCGCCGTCACCATCGACACCGCGCTGGATGGCGACCCGCCGGCCGTCGTCGACGCCGCGAGCACGCAGCAGACAGGCCCGGAGGAGATAGGCCCTGCGGCGGGGCCGCTGCACGACGAGGCGCCCACACCTGTGGCTGCGGTGCCCAAGAGCGACGAGGGCAAGGGCCTGGTGTACACCGGCCTGGTGCCGTCGGCCAAGGGCGACAAGTGCGCCGGCGTGTACAAGGTCTCCGAGGCGGGGCTGTGTACGCACGGCCCGGACGAGCCGCCGAAGGGCGTCGACATCCACCAGGACACCAAGCCCGCCGCGGCGTCGGCCGCGGTGCCGGCCGCGCCTAAGGTGGGCCAGGACCCGCCGCCGTCCGCGGCCGACCTGCTGAAGGGCGGCCCGCCGGTGTTCGACGTGCAGTCCGGCGCGGCGCCGGCCTCCGACGCCCCGGCCGCGGGAACGCCCGCCGCCGAGGCGCCCGCCGCCGCGGGCACCGCGGTGGTCTGCGACGGTGACGGGAGCACCGGCAACCGCGTCCAGGTGCTGTACATACACGCGCCCGGCAACGACCGTTTCGGCCAGTACCTGCCCTCGTTCAAGAAGTGGGCCGCCGACGCCGACGTCATCTACAACGCCAGCGCCCAGGAGACCGGCGGCACCCGCCACATCCGCTACGTCACCGAGTCCGACTGCTCGGCGGCGATATTGAACGTGGAACTGCCCACGTCCGTGCTGCAGCAGTTCGGCGCCACCACCAAGGAGCTGGCCAAGCAGGGGTTCAACCGCAAGGATCGCAAGTACATGATCTTCGCGGACGCCCAGGTCTACTGCGGCATCGGCACCTTCGCCGGCGACGAGCGCCCGGGCAAGGACAACATGAGCAACTTCGGCCCCTCGTACGGCCGGACCGACAGCGGCTGCTGGGGTGGTTCGACCGCCGCACACGAACTCGGCCACAACCTCGGCGCCGTCAACAACAGCGCGCCGAACACCAGCAAGGCCGGGCACTGCGTCGACGAGTGGGACGTCATGTGCTACTCGGACTCGCCGTACTACCCGAAGATGCAGATCAAGTGCCCCAACCGCGCCGCCGACGAGCGGCTGGACTGCAACCACGACGACTACTACAACACCAACCCGTCCGCGGGCAGCTACCTCACCACCCACTGGAACGTGGCCAACAACCAGTTCCTGATCGCCGCGGGCGGCACCGGCCCCAACCCGACCCACACCCCGACCCCCACCAAAACCTCGACCGGCACCGCGACCTCCACGCCGAGCCCCACCAAGACCTCGACGACCCCCACCTCCACCCCGAGCCCGACTCGGACCGGCGGCCCGACCTCGCCCGAGGTGGTGATCGGCCAGCTCACCCAGAACTCCGTCGTGCTGAGCTGGGGCCGGGTCGCCGACGCGGCCGGCTACGACGTGGCGCTGGACGGCCGGACGCTCGGCACCGTCCGCTCCACCGTGGTCCGACTGGTCAACCTGAGGCCCGACACCGCCTTCAAGGTCGCCGTCGCCGTACGTGACCAGGCCGGCCACGTGGCCAAGCCCGGCCGCGAGGCATCCTTCCGCACCCCGAAGGCCGCCGGACCGGTCGGACCGACCAAGCCCGGCACCAAATACGTGATGGTCAACACCCTGACCGGCCAGGCCGCCGACATCTGGGGCGCCTCGACTTCCGACGGCGCCGTGCTGATCGGCTACCAGCGCCACGGCTACGCCAACCAGCAGTGGCTGTTCGAGGACCAAGGCGACGGCAACCTGCGCGTCCGCTCGGTGCGGTCCGACAAGTGCCTGCAGATCGGCGGCTCGGCGGTGGCCGGCCAATACGTGATGCAGCAGCCGTGCAGCAGCGCGGACGCCCAGCAGTGGAAGGTCACCGCGAGCGGCACCGGTTACGCGCTCACGGCGAAGAACTCCTCCCTCGTCCTCGGCGCCGGCAAGCGCTGGTACTACGGCGGTTGGCTGCTCGAACTCCAGCAGCCGAACGGCCAGACCTACCAAAACTGGGCCATCCAGCCGGTCTCCTGAGGCCGCCCCAAGCAGGCGGTGGGGCGGGAAACACCCCCGCCCGCCCCACCGCCGTCCAAGGAGTCACCACAGATGCGCATCCGTATCCTCGCCGCCGCCGCATCGCTTGCCGCCGCCGTCCTCCTGGGCGGCGCCGGCCAGGCCGGCGCGCACGGCGACACCATCGTCTTCACGATCTCCGAGCTGGGCGACGGGCATACCCGGGCGGTCGCCACCTGGGCGAACGACCACGACCCGGTCACCGACAAGGTGGCCGGCACGCTCAGCGGGGTGGCCGACGACGGCCGGACGATCGGCCCGTGGAAGCTGGAGCCGGTGGCCGACGCCCCCGGCACCTTCACCACCCGCCTGGCCCTGCCGCCCGGCCACTGGGCCGTCACAGTGGAGTCCGGCTTCCCGGCGCTCGGCCGCGGCCAAGCGGACCTCACCGTCACGGCAGTGCCGGGCACGGCGCCCACCCCAAGCGCCGCGACCGAACCGGTCACGCCGGCCACGGCACCGTCCACCCAGGGGCCCGCCTCCCCGGCTCCGCCAGCACACGCCCCGGTCGCCGCCCCGACCTCCTCGTCGGCCGGTTCGGGACCCAGTCGGCTCGTCACCGTCACGGCGATCGTGGCCGCAGTGCTGGTCGTCGCCGCGGTGCTGGTTGCCGCCGAGCTGCTGCGGCGCCGCCGCCGCGCGGCTCGCTGACCCGAGCCACCTCGCCCGACCACCCGTCCGATACGCCGCGTCCCACACATCCGCGTCCTGCGGGAGGGCCGAGCCGCAGGTGGAGCACGGCGAGCGGGACCTGGTCGGAGAAGGGGGGTTTGGGCGGGCGGCCCGTCCCGGCGCCGGGATGCATGTCGTGGAGGGCGGCCGGCACGGTGGAGGCGGGCGGCGTGCCCGTCGACCCGCACCCGCCCGCCGTGCTGAACGCCGTCGCGGCGGCGACGGCGTCACGGGGCGGACTCCGACCGGGGCGTCGGCATCGCTCGGTGTTCAGCCGGCGAGCGGAAGGTCGGCCCAGTAGGTGACTCCGTGCGCCAGGGTGTGGGTGCCGTGCGCGCTTGCCAGCAGCGCGACGATGTCGCCGCCGCGGCCGTGTTCTTCCGGTGTGCAGCTCGCGGTCCAGGTGCCCTCGTCGGCGGCGGGGCCGCCGTCGTGGACCTCGATGCGCAGGATGCCGTTGGCTCCGGTGTGCAGCAGGTGGAGGGCGACGGGGGGCAGGGCGTGTTCGACGGCGTTGGTGACGAGTTCGGAGACGACGAGCAGTGCCCGGTCGGTGGTCTCGTCGCCTATGCCCCACGCGTCGAGGGCGGCGTTGGTGATGCGGCGGGCGGTTCCGACGGACTCGGGACGGTGGGGGAGGATCCAGACGCGGGGCGGCTCGCCGATTCGCGCGCGAGTGGCGGACTGTGCGGGGACGGGGCGGCCCGGGGAGCCGAGTGGAACCGTGTCGGCGGCCTGGTGGTTCGAGGTCGCCGACACCGCGTGGTCGCCGCCGTCGAGCAGGACGTTCATCGCCGGGTGGAGGGCTTCCTCCGCGCGGGCGAAGCGGATGACGTCGTCCGCGTCGGCATGTTCGTACGTCCGGGCGATCACCGTACGCAAGGCCGGGTCGCCGACCGTCTCGGTGCAGCCCGGAGTCGGGTCCTCGAACGCGTCGCGATCGGTGTCGTCGGCCGGCTCGCCGAGTGTCGTGGTCCGGGCGTCGGGAGCGGTCAGGTGGTGGCGGGCGATGCACTCCCGGCGGGAGAAGTACGTTTCCGGGCGGAGGTCGGGCAGCCGGGTCATCGTGGTCGGTCCTTCGCGCTTGGTGTTCTGAGCTCGGCCAGCAGGCCGTAGACGGTGGATCGGGACACGCGCAGGGCCGTGGCGACGGCCGGGGCGGCGCGGCGCACCGCGAACACACGGGCCTCGTCCAGCCGGCCGAGGACGGCGAGGCGGTCCTGGCGGGTCATGCGTTCGATGGGGCGTCCCGTTTCGCGGACGTAGCCGCCGATCACGTGCTGGATGCGCTCGGACCAGTCCTGCTCGAACAACGGCTCGGGGCGCTGCACGGTCGGCGCGCCGAAGGCGGACAGGACGGCGGCGGCCTGCTCCAGCGGCGTGCGGTCGAGGTTGATGCACAACACCGCGGACGCCCGGTCCTGCGCATCCCGCAGGACCGCGCTGACCGAGGACAGCCGTCGGCCGTCCGCCAACAGCTTCTCGTACGGGCCGTACACGTCCTGTGCCGACGGGTCGAGCGCGTCCAGCTCGCCGAGCAGAGACGGATCTCCCGGGCCGCGAGCGGTCATCGGGTTCCAGATCTCCAGGACCCGGTCGGTTTCCGGATCGTGCAGGACGACCTCGGCGTACGGGCCGAGCAAGAGCGCCACGGCCCGGCACACCGGGGCCCACATCCGAACACGAGGGTCGCGGCCCTCGTTCATTGCGACCATGTCTGGACTATATGTCCAGATTCGACAATCTGTCCAGATCGGGATGGGCGTGGGCGGGCGGCGCTCGGCAGGCGTCCGACGTGTGGTCGGGTCAGTTCCGATTGCGCGAACCTCGCACCCGTCGACGTCGTGGCGCCGTCGGTGGCGTTGCGCCACGGGCGTGTTCCGGCCGGTGGGGGTGTGGCGCGAGCGAGGCGAGGTGGCCGGGTGTCTCCTTGGTCGGTGCCCGTTCCGCCGTGTTGCCGCTGCGGTTCGGGGGGTTTCGTGGGGGTGGCCCGTCGGCTTGTTCGGTGCTTACCCGACACGTCGGTGCACCCCTAGTGTCGAGATCACGTGTCGTGGTCGACCGGTCACGATTCATCACCACGTTCGTGGTTCGAGCGGGTCGACGCGTCCGTCCCGGTCGCCGCGCTTGTCGGATGCCGGGGGTGAAAGGCGGGACTCCGCGAGGGTTCGACGTGGTTGCGACCGGCGCGGGAGCTGCGGGATCGAGGGGAGGGGACCGCGTGGCGATCCGGGCGGAGGAGGTGCGGGTGTTCCCGGCCGGGGACGACGTTGAACGGGTCGGGGAGACAGCCCGACGCGGCTTCGGCCGTGTCCGCCGTGAACGGGCTCGGCGCAAGGGCTCGCGGGTTGGATCCGCCGGCACGCCGTCGACCGGGTGCCCCCGCGAACGGCGCCGCCGCCGACGACGCGCCGAACCCCGGGCCCACCGGTTCGACGCGCGCCCGTGGCCGCGACACCCGCCACTCCATCCGCCGACCGAGTCCCGCCATGAGCCTCGTGGCCTACCCGATCACCGGGCCCTCACCGACGTCGACCCATCGGCACCGTCGGGGCGGTGCCGTCGTACGAACTCACCACCGATCCGGGCCCGATCCGCGCCTCGCCGGCGCCGGCTACCGTGCCCGATCCGGCCGGGTGCCGCCGGGAGCGACACGCATCCGATCGGGGTCCCCGGTACTGGACGACGCCGCCTCAGTGGCGCGAAACGAATGGAGAAGGCGCATGAGTCTGGTGTCACAATCCGTGGCCGGGTCCGCGGGTGAGGGAAACGACGCGGAGACCGCCGGGGTGGGGACGGTCCTGGTCTACGAGCTGTCCACCGAGCCCGATCCGGTGCGCGTCTCACCCGCGGAAGGCGCCGTCGAACGCGCCGACCTGGTCATCGTGGGCAGCCGGCACTCCGACTCGGGTATCGAGGCCCGCAAACTCACCGTGTACATCCCCACCGGTACCGCGTCCGCCGAACTCGCCCTGGACCTGACCGGGATCGCCGCACAGACCAGCCTCCCCGGCTGGACTCCCGCCGCCGACCCGACCAACCAGCGCATCGTGTTCGCCCCACCGTCGGGCACGGCCACGATCGAGCCCGGCCAGGGCGTCACGATCCAGCTCGGCGGCATCCGGATCAACCGCGTCGTCGGCAGCGCACCCGTCGTCCTGGAACTCGAATACCGCGCCGTGGGCACCTCCGCGTGGAGAACCGACACCACCACACTGGGCGTCGGCAAGTTCCCGGCCGGTTTCTACCTGCGCAACCTCCGCGTCGATCCGCTCGTCGTGGAAAACGGCGGCACCGCCACCCTCGAATGGGAGGCGTCCCAGGGCGCGACCTACAAACTCCTCTACGGCACCGCCGAGATCGACGTCACCAACCGTCGCGACTACCCGGTCACCAACATCCGCCAAAGCACCATGTTCTACCTGCGCGCCATCGCCCAGGCCGGCAACGACCACGTCGAACGCACCCTCAACGTCAGCGTGACGGTCAACAAACCGGACATGGTCGTCCGCAACCTCACCATCGAAGGCCAACTCGAAGCCACCGGCCCCGTCCAACTGTTCGCCGCCCCGCAGAGGATCGAGGCGCCCTTCACCGGGACAGCGCCGAGCGACGGATTCCTCTGGGCCTACGTGCCCCGGGGGCAAATCCGGCTGTACATCGGGCCGGATTCCACGGCCAGGCGCGGTGTGCTGGTGGCCGGTCCGGACGCCACCTACTACGGCGACCAGAAACGAGTGGCCTTCCCCGTCCGCAAGGGCGAGAGCGTGAGCATCAATCTGGAGGGAGGCGACGGCCTCTTCTTCTGGTTCTCCTTCGGCGGACTTCCCCTCGGCTGACCGGGCACACGTCGTCTTCGTGCTTGCCCGGTTCGTGGGGCACGGCCTACCGGCGGTTTGTCGACGGCGGCTTCGCGTAGCGCTATGCCGTGAAGTGGCTTTATTCGTAAGCCCGTTCGGGGGTGAACTGCTGCGTGCCGAGCCCGCGACCGCCCCGCACGGTCACGTTCGAGAGCACCGCCCGCCGCGTCACCACCCCACCCGGCCGGGGGCCTCGAAGATCCCGACCGGCTCCCGGTCGGTGTGCCCGGCGAAGTCGCCCGACACCCGCCGCCGGTGTCCGGCCTCGTGCTCGCCACCTAGGCAGGGATCACTCGCTGTGATCGCCGCGGGACGCCACAGGCTGACTGGCCTGCTACGAGGTCGGCCGCCGCCGACCAGGGCGTGGGGGTCGGCCCGAGGCCCACGGCAGGACTCAGGGCGTTATGTGGCGGACCGCTTCGCGCTTTTGCTCCTGTTGGTGCCCGTGCTGCTCCGACCGGGCTTGGCGGGCACACGCTTTTGCCTCGTGACCGCCTCTGTGCCTGCGACCGCCTGCGAAGGCGCTGTCGGGGTCGGTGCGGTCGGCCACTTGAACTCGATCTCCAACTCGATCTGCCCGTTACCGACCTCGATCTCCATCTCGCTGCGAAGGTTGTCGGGGACCCGCAGGCTCAGCGTCCCGGGGCCGAGTTCCAGTTCGGCATCCCCACCTTCCCTCAGCACGGCTGCGAGTGCCGTGAGCTGGTCAGCCGCCTCAAGGCGTGACAGCGAGCGCTTCTGCTCAAACTTGAGATCCTTCATGCGTGACTCCAACCTGGGGTGGTCACTGAACGCTGATGCGGTCTTCCAAGAAGAGCGCGAAAGCGTTGACGGCGTTCTTCCAGTGTGGCGCGATCCGGTTCAGGTCGCGTGCGCGCGGTTCGATTGCGGGTGGCCTTGCGCAGGCGTGCGCTCCGGGAACGCCGGGTAGGGGACGAACTCGGGCCAGGCCCGATGCCAGGTCCGGACGACGCGGGATGACGGCCAGGATGTGGTCCGTGTCGATCGCGGCCAGGGCGGCGGCGATCTCGGCGTCGGCGGACGAACCGAGCAACGCCGGCGGATCGGTGAAGCCGGTGCTGTAGACGTCGTCGTGATCCAGAAGGTGATACCCCCGCCGGGATCCCCGTCCAAGGCGCGGCCGATCGCAGTCACCAGCGTTTCGTCGAGGCCGGCCTGCCGGACCAGCCGCGGAAGCGGCCAGGCGTACCAGTTTCCGCCGAAGTGAGGGCGTGCTGCGGCGTGTCGCCTTCGGGTTGGGTCGGGAGTGGGTGGGTTGGCGTCGGGGTGCGGTGAGGGTGCTGATGAGGGGTGTGGGCGAGACGCCCTTGGCCGACTGCGGGGCTTGTTTCAGATCCGGTTGCGGCGGTGGAGGCGGAGGGCTTTGGCCATGGCGAGGGTGGCGCCGGTGGTCAGGAGTGCGCGGATGCCGTTCCAGATGTTCCAGGTGGTCTCGAAGTCGGTGCGGGCCTTGGTGGGGTCGGCGTCGCCGGTGGAGGCGAGCATCTCGTTGAGGGGGACGTTGATGCCGGAGGTGGTGAGCACGGTGGTGGTGTAGAGGGCGAGCGCGCCGATGGCCCACTTCATGGTGGTGCCGCCGCCGCGCTTGCGCAGCTTCCAGGCGGCGACGGCGGGTGCGGCCAGGGCGCCGAAGAACACCGCGAAGAAGAGCGGGTTCTCGATCCCTGTGTTGATGCTCTGCATCGAGTTCACGAACCCGGTGTCGTCCTTGGTGGAGAGCATGGGCATGACCACGGCGGTGAAGGCGACGTAGGTGCCGGCCATGAGTCCGTTGGCGACGGTTCCGGCGGTGAGCCAGCGGCGGACGGTGTCGCGGGTGGCGGCGACGGTGTCGGCCGAGGCAGCGGCGGTGGCGGCGGTGGCGGTGAGGGTGTGGTTGATGGTGGCCATGGCGAACTCCCGAGGGGGTGGTGTGTGGGGGTCGGGCGGCTCGTGGTTCCGGTGTTTCGCCGCCCTCTTCTTGACACCTCAAGATTCGCGTGTGCGAGGGCCGCGAACAACGGCCGATCCCGCAACCACGGTTAACGCTCGGGTTACCGATGCGGCCAGTCCCTCGGCGCAGTCCGGGCCGCGTGCAGTCGGGCGCGGCCTTCCGTCTTGCATGGCTTCTCCTGGAACAGGAGCACTCCCGACGCGCCTCGACATCCAGGACGCAGCCCGCGTTCCGCGATCGCCGACGTGGCGTCGCCGAGGAAGCGGAGGGACTGTTGGAGATCGCTGCGGCCTATGGCCACGCCGGTGCCGAGCACGTCCTGGTAGCGGTCGAGGGGGCGATGTGGGAGGCGCGTCACCAACCCCGACTGGACCCGGAGCGGTTGTTCGCTCATCGCCTCCTCGGATCGCGTGTCCGGGACGAGTTGGCGGAACGGATGGGTATTCCCCAAGGATCGGATGAGGACTATCCGGCGCAGGATCTCGCGGTCCTGGAGCGACTTGCGGTATGCGCTTATCCGTTGCTGTTCCGACAGTGCACGCCACGGTCCGAACCGGAGGTCCTTCGCCTCGGGAGAACACGGATTGCGGAACTCATGCTTCATCGCGCCGACTTGGCGATCGTCGATGAATGGCGGGACAAAGGCCCGCAGGAGCACCCGCCCTCTCACGACGAGAGGGTCCTGACCTCGTTGAAGGCAGTCGTGCTCTATTTCGACGACGCGAGCGGACGCGGCACGTTGACAGTGGACGACCGCCTCGAACCTGTCGGCTTCTCACTCCTCATAGAGGTACGAGGGCGCGCGCGACTGCGCCAAGGAGAAGCCATCGAACTCGAAGTGAGGGGCGAGCCCGGGGCAGACGACTGCGAGGCGGTTCTCATCGACCGCTTCTCATGGGTGGGAGCTCCCAAGACGATCGATGGCGAGCAGTCCACCCGGGACCGGGCGTGCGCGGGTCGCCGCCCCGGCGTCCGGCGGGCTGCGATGGACAAGTCGTTCATGGGAGTTCCCGTAGAACGTGAGCCTGGCCCCGCTCGGCCCGGCTCCTCCGCCGCGGACCTCCCCGTTTCCCGGTGCCCGGGGTGGTGCGGGCACGATGATGGCTGCCATGAGGGCGCGCGGGGGGTCCGCTGTCGTCAGAGGCTGGGTGGTTCGGCGCGTACGAGGGCGTTTTGGTAGGCGATGACGACGAGTTGAGCGCGGTCGCGGGCGCCGAGTTTGGTCATGGCGCGTTGGATGTGGGTGCGGACGGTTAGGACGCTCAAGACGAGTTCTTGGGCGATCTGGTCGTTGGATTTGCCGTGGGCCGCCAGGACGGTGACTTCTTGTTCGCGCGGTGTGAGGTCGGCGAGGCGTTCGGCCGGGGCGAGGGGCGGTCCGGAGGCGGGGGTGGTGAGGAAGCGGGTGATCAGGGCTTGGGTGGCCCCTGGTGACAGGAGGGCTTCGCCTGCGGCGACGGTGCGGATGCCGTCCAGCAGCGCGTTGGTGGTGACGTATTTGCCGAGGAAGCCGCTGGCGCCGACGCGGAGTGCCTGGGCGACGTATTCCTCGGTCTCGAACATGGTCAGGATGAGGACGCGGGTGCCGGCGAGGTCGGGGTCCTCGCAGATGGCGGCGGTGGCGGCGAGGCCGTCGGTGTCGGGCATGCGGATGTCCATGAGGACGACGTCGGGCCGGTGGGCGCGGGCCAGTTCCACAGCCTGGTGGCCGTCCGCGGCCTCGCCGACGACCTCCATGTCGTCGCAGGAGTCGATCAGGAGCCGGAAGGTGCCGCGCAGCAGGGCCTGGTCGTCGGCGAGCAGGACGCGGATGGTCAACGGGTTTCCTCGTGTTGTTGTCCGGCCGGGGCATCTGCCGGGGTGCGGGGCTGAAGGGGGAGGGCGGCGGCGACTTCGAAGCCGCCTTCGGGTCGGGGGCCGGCGCGCAGGTCGCCGCCGATGGAGTGGGCGCGTTCGCGCATGCCCATCAGTCCGTATCCGCCGCCGGGCATCGGCGGGACGGCCCCGCCGTTCGCTGTGCCGTCGTTGGTGACGGTGACGAGCAGGCGCGAGCTGTCGTAGCGGAGCCGGACTCGGGCCGCGTGGTCGGGCGCGTGTTTCGTGGCGTTGGTCAGGGCTTCCTGGATGATCCGGTAGGCGGTCAGGTCCACTCCCGGGGACAGGGGCTGAACCTGTCCCTCGGTGGTGACGGTGACCGTCAGGCCGGCCGATTCGCAGGCCGCGACCAGCGTTGGGAGGCGGTCCAGGCCCGGGGTGGGCTCCAGCGGGTCGGCGTCCGGGTCGGCGGTCCGGCGCAGCACGCCCACGGTGGCGCGTAGTTCCAGGAGCGCGGAGGTGGTGGTGCCGACCAGGTCGGCGAGGATCTTGCGGGTCTGTTCGGGGTGGGTGTCGGCGAGGTGGGCGGCGGTGCCGGCCTGGGCGTGGGCGACGGCCATGTAGTGGGCGACGGCGTCGTGGAGTTCGCGGGCGATGCGCATGCGTTCCTCGGCGACGCGGAGCCGGGCTTCCTCCTCGCGGGTGCGTTCGGCATGCGCGGCGCGGGCCTTGACCGATTCGAGGTAGGCGCGCCGGAAGCGGCTCCTGCCGCCCAAGGACACCGGCAACATCAGCCACAGGACCGTGCCCACGGTCCGGAGCATGAAGTCGTCGCCCAGCGGCGCGCCTGCCAGCGAGGTGGCCACCAGCACGGCCGCGGTCGCCGAGCCGTAGATGCCGGTGGTCCGCGAATCGGTGAGCGCGGCAAGCCAGTACAGGGCGGCCATGACGGGAGCCAGCAGCAGGGGGCTGGGCAGGTAGCCCAGGCCGGTCAGCGCGGCGGCCGCGGCGGCGGCGACCGCGAGGGCGGTACGCGGGCGGCTGCGGGCGGCCAGGACGGCCGCGCTGCCCACGGCGAGGATCCAGGCGGGCCACAAGGCGTGCGGGGGTGAGGACTCCGATGTGCCGATCTGGGCCCCGAAGACCGTGCAGACGCACAACGCCACCGCCGTCACCACGTCCGTGGCCCGGGCATGGCGCTCCGCGTACCGTTCGAGGGTGCTGGTCATCGTGCTCTCCGTAGGGGGCGTGGCGAGGTCCATGGTGGCCGATGACGACGAGGACAGGCGCGCGGGCCGCCCGAGACACCTTGCTCGGGCGGTCCTGCGGGCGGAGTCGGTCACACGTGCGCTTGGACCGGCCCGTCCGGATCGGGGCTCGGACTGTGCGACCGCGCGTGGCCGAGCGCCGCGCCTTCCACGTCGACGCGGGGCAGGACGCGGCCCAGCCACGCCGGCAGCCACCAGGCCCGGTCGCCGAGCAGGGCCAGGACGGCGGGCACGATCGCCATGCGGACCACGAAGGCGTCGAAGAGCACTGCGGCGGCCAGGCCGAACCCGAGCATCTTGATCAGCCCTCCCTGTTCCCCGATGAACCCGGAGAAGACCGCGATCATGATCAGCGCGGCGGCCGTCACCACCCGGGCGCTGTGCCGGAACCCGGACACGACCGCCTGACCGGCGGATTCCCCGTGGGTGTACGCCTCCCGCATCCGGGAGACGAGGAAGACCTCGTAGTCCATGGCCAGTCCGAAGACGATGCCCATCATGAAGATCGGCATCAGGCTCATGATCGGCCCGGTCTGCTCGACCCCGAACAGGTCCGCCGCGTGTCCCTCCTGGAAGACCAGCACCAACGCGCCCAGCGCCGCCAGCACCGAGAGGACGAAACCCAGGGCCGCCTTGACCGGTACCAGCACGGACCGGAAGACCAGCAGCAGCAGCACCACCGCCAAGCCGCCCACCACCGCCAGATACGGCACCAGCGCGGACTGCACCTTCGCCGCGATGTCGATGTTCAGCGCGGTCGTGCCGGTGACCTCGAACGTCGCCGAGGCCTGCTTCTCCACAGCCGGACGGTCGCGGCGGATCGTCTCCACCAGGGTCTTGGTCTTCTCGTCTGTGGGGCTGGTCGAGGGGGTGGCCCGGAAAACCGCCGTGTCGCCGGCCTGGTTGAACCTGGCCTGCGAGACCGACACGATGCCGTCCGTGCCGCCGATCCGGTCGCTGATGGTGCGCACCGCGGACTGCGGGTCGGCTGCTCCCCTCGCGTCCACGACGATGGTCAGCGGGCCGTTGAAGCCCGGGCCGAAGCCCTCGGCGAGCGCGTCGTAGGCCCGCCGCTCGGTGGTGGCGGTGGACTTGGCCTCGTCACCCGGCATGCCCAGCCGCAGCGACGCCGCCGGCACGGCCAGGGCGCCCAGGCCCACCACGCCGAGAACCAGCACCGCCACAGGACGACGCAGCACGAAACGAGCCCAGCGCGTGCCCAGGTTGCCCCGCCCACCCGCGCCCGGCGCACCACCGCTCGGGAGCACGACCCGGTCGCGGCCCCGTATGCGGGACTTGCGTGTCCTGCGAGCCAGCACCGCGTTGGGCCAGAACCCGAGCAGCGCGGGGACGACCGTCAACGCGACCAGCACGGCGACCGCGACGGTCCCCGCGGCGGCCAGGCCCATCTTCGTCAGCGTCGGAATCCCGACCACCGCCAGGCCCGACAGCGCGATCACCACGGTGAGCCCGGCGAACACGACCGCCGACCCGGCGGTACCCACCGCCACCCCGGCCGCCTCCTGCGGTGCCCGGCCGCGCCCGCGCTCCTCCCGATAGCGGGACACCACGAACAGGGCGTAGTCGATGCCCACCGCCAGGCCCAGCATCATCCCGAGCGTGATCGTGTCCGAGGACAGGCCCAACGGGCCCGCCAGCAGCAGGATCGCGAACAGGCTCACGGCGACACCCACGATCGCGGTCAGCAGCGGCAGGCCCGCGGCCGCCATCGACCCGAACGTAAACAGAAGTACGACCGCCGCCGCCGAGAGGCCGACGATCTCCGCGGTCCCGCCGGGTCCGCCGCCGCCGTCCATCGCCGACCCGCCGGTCTCCACCGTCAAGCCCGCCGCCCGCGCCTGGTCCGCCGCCTTGTCCACCGCCGCACGGCCGGCGTCGGTGACCTTGGAGGACTCCACCTTGTAGGTGACGGTCGCATACGCCGTCGACCCGTCCTCGCTGACGGCCTTCGACTCGAACGGGTCCGCGACACCGGCCACTTGCGGGCCACTGCCCAGCGAGGCCACCGCGTCCTCGACTGCCTTCCGCGTGTCGCCCGCGGTCACTTTCCGCCCGCCCGGGGCGACGAAGACGACCTTGGCGGTGGCGCCGTCCGCGGCCGTTCCGGGAAAACGGTCTTCCATGAGATCGAACGCCTTTTGCGACTCGATCCCCGGCATCGAGAACTCCTCGTCCGAGGGCCCCTGCGCCTGCGCGGCGCCCACCGCGACCGCGACCAGCACCCCCAGCCACACCAGGACGACCAAGCCGCGCCGCCGAAAAGCGGCGCGACCGAGCCGATACAGAAAAGTCGCCACGTCAGGGTCTCCATTCCACAAGCGATGACCGCTCAAGGCTCGCCCGGGGAGACCCGTCCCGTCGTCATGCCGCTACGGACACTGCGCCCTACTGAAACCGGACCACCAACTACTGAAATCGCAGTAGGCGCCCACGGCTCCACCCGCCCGGACCGGCTCGACACCACCCGCGCCGGCAGCGTCCTGGGCGGGCGGCGGGCCGGGCCCGCGAGGGCCAGGTTGGGATTGTCCGACGAGAAGTCCCGGCGGCCCGCCCCGGTCATGCACTTCAGGGCATCGAGGCGGGTCATGCGTCTGAGGTTGTCGACGTCGCAGTCCATCCCGGCCAACAGTTCCTCGGGGTCCAGGTCGTGGGCGAGCGTCAGGTAGTACGCCTGGAAGGCGCTTTCGTCTCGACCAGGGCATCGAGGGCTCGTTGGTCGTCGTCGTGGACGTCGGAGAGGGCGCGGTCCTCGCTGAGGGTGTCCATCGGCGAGGCGGCCATCTCCCGGGTGCTCAGCCGGGGCTTCCGGGGCTGCGGTGGCCGTAGCGGCTGAGGTCGGCGGAGCGCTGTCCGGGGGGTTGGAGGTCGGCGTAGGGGTGTTGGCGGGCGCCGGTGCCGTGGACGAGGACGCGTCGGGGTTGGGCGGGGGTGGGGTGCGGGGCGGGGGCGCCGAGCAGGTTCAGTACCGCTTGGGGTCCGTGGTCGCGGCGGATGGCGGCGATTTCCTCGAGGTCCCAGGCCATGCTGCCGACGATGGTGCGGCGGCGCCCGCGGACCTGGACCTTGCCGCGGACCAGGAGCAGCCCGGAGTGGAAGACGGTGTGTGCGCAGGCCGGGTGGGAGTCCTCGAAGAAGGCGAGGTCGACGAGGCCGGAGCCGTCCTCGAGGGTGACGAAGATGACCCGTTTCCCGGACGCGATCGGCGGGGTCTGCGTGGAGGCCCGGATTCCGGCGACGAGGACTTGCCGGCCGGGACGCAGTTCGGCGAGGTGTCGGGCGTCGACCGCGCCGATCTCGCGGAGCAGCCGGTGGTGGTGCTCCATCAGGTGTCGGGTGACGTCGATGCCCAGCACGTGGAGTTCGGCGCCGACGGCCTCGCGGATGGTCATCTCCGGCAGTCCGCTGGGGTGGGTGGCGTCGAGCCGGCTGTCGTCGAGGGGGAGTTGCCCGTCGCCGACCCCGCGGGTCCGGCGGTGGAGTTCGGGCAGTTGCAGGAGCAGGTCCCTGCGGGTCAGGTGTCCGTCGTGGACGGAGTCGAGGGCGCCGATGCGGGCGAGGTTTTCGGCGGTGGGCAGGGTGGGGCGGGCGCGCTGCCACCAATCGGACAGGGAGGTGTAGGGCCGGCCGGCGGCGATCCGGGCACACTCCTCGTCGGTGATGCCGCGTACCGCCGACAGCGCCAGGCGCACCCCCCACGTTCCGTCCCCGGCCTGCTCGACGGTGTGGCCGGACTCGGAGCGGTTGACGTCGACGGGCAGGATCGGCACCCGGTGGCGGCGGGCGTCGGCGACGATCACCCGACGCGGCCACATCCCCGGGTCGTGCTCGAGCAACCCCGCGTACAGCGCGGCCGGATGGTGCGCCTTGAGCCACGCGCTCTGCAACGCCGGGACGGCGAACGCCACCGCGTGCGCCCGGCAGAAGCCGTAGGACCCGAAGCTCTCCACGATCCGCCACACCTCGTCGCGCACGTCCGGGGTGTAACCGCGGGCGGCGGCGCGATCGTGGAACCAGGCCCGGAGCCCGGGCCGGCGGTCCCGGTCGCCGAGCGCGCGGCGGGCGACGTCGGCCAGTGCCAGGTCGCAACCTGTCATGACGGACAGCAAACCCATGATCTGTTCGTGCCAGATCGTGACGCCGTAGGTGTCCGCGAGGACCGGTTCGAGGTCGGGGTGGGGGTACTCGGGTGCGGCGCCGTGGCGGGCGGCGACGTACCGCTCGGGCATGCCGCCGGCCACCGGTCCGGGACGGAAGAGGCTGATGTCGGCGATGACGTCCTGCACGCCTCGCGGCTGCAGGCGGCTCAACAGGTCCTGCTGTCCGGGGCTCTCCAGTTGGAACATGCCGATGGTGTCGGACGCTTGGATCATCTTGAACGCGAAGAAGTCGTCGAGCGGCACCTGGTGCGGATCGTCGAGGTCGATGTGTGCGCCGGTGGTGCGTTCGACCTCGGCGACGGCGTGTGCCATCGCGGACTGCATGCGCACCCCCAGCACGTCGAGTTTGATGAGTCCGAGGGCTTCGACCTCCTCCTTCGCGGCCTGCACCATGGGGAACCCGTCGCCGGGCGTGGGCTGTACCGGCAACCGGTCCAGCAGGGTGGCGTCGGTGATGATCACCCCGCACGGGTGCATCGCCATCCCGCGCGGCAACGCGTCCAACCTCTCGGCGAGTTCGAACAGCGGCCCGTACCGCGCGGCCTCGGCCGCCAGCGGCCGCAGCTCGGGTAGCTCGGCGAGGGCCGCGGTGATCCCGCGCGCCCGGATGTGGGGGAAGGACTTGGCGATGCGGTCGATGTCGGGCGCGGCCAGGCCCAGGGCGAGGCCGACGTCGCGCAGGGCGTGGCGGGCCCGGTAGGTCTCGGGCATCGAGGTCACCGCGACCCGTTCGCTCCCGAACCGTTCGAAGATCCTGCGGTAGACGTCCAGGCGTCGGGCGGACTCCACGTCGATGTCGACGTCCGGCAGCGACGACCGACGCTCGGAGAGGAACCGTTCGAACAGCAGGCCGTGGTCCAGCGGGTTGGCGGTGGCGATGTCCAACGCGTGGCACACCATCGACCCCGCCCCCGACCCGCGCGCCGCCACCCGCACGCCCATCTTCCGCACATCCGCGACCACTTGGCCGACCGTGAGGAAGTACGTGTCGAACCGCAACCGCGCGATCACCTCCAACTCCCGCGCCAGACGCTGCCGCGCCGCCTCGTCGCGGTCCAGGCCGCGCCGGACCATCCCGGCCTCGCAGCGCTCGCGCAGCACCCGCGCGGCCGAGTCGGGCGTGGCGCCCACCACGGCCGGTTCGGGGAAGTGCGTGCCGCCCAGGCCCAGGTCCTCCACCGGGTGCAGCCGGCACTCGTCCGCGGTCGCCGCCGTCCGCGCGAGCAGTGTTCGGGCGCGGTCGGGCCCGGCCCCGGCGGCATCCGCGATCCGTGCCGCGATCGCGGCCATCGCCGCCGGATCCTTCAACCAGCGCTCGCGCGGGTCGAGGTAGGCCGGGTACGCGAAGCGGATGGGGCGCAGCAGCCGGGCGGCGTCCAGGATGTCGGCGACCTTGTGTTGGTCGGGGTCGGCGTAGCGCACGGCGTTGGTCAGCACGGCCGCGACCCCGGTCCGGTCGGCGAGCCGCAGGGTGCGCGCGGCCAGGCGCAGCGAGCCCGGCCCGGTCCCCGACAACCCGTAGTACAGGCACTCCAAGCGCAGCGCGTCGCCGAACAGTTCACGCCACGGCGCCAACAACCGCTCCGCCGTGTCGGGGCGGCCGTCCGACAGCGCTCGGACCGGCTCCGAGGCCGGGCCGAGCAACACGGTCAGCCCCGGCCCCGCGTGCTCGCGCAGCGCCGACCACGGCACCACCGGCGGCCCGCCGGCGGCGTGTGCGGCCGAGACCAGGCGGCACAGCCGCGCCCAGCCGGCGCCGTCCCGGGCGAGGAGAGTCACGCGCAGCGGGGGTCGTTCGACATGGGCTCCGCCGCGTACCGGCGTTCGGCGCCGCTCCGCGCGGGGCGTGCCGGGCACGGCGGGGGCCACGGCCACGTCGACGCCGAGGATTGGGCGCACTCCGTGCACCGCGCACGCCCCCGCGAAGCGCACCGCGCCGCCGACGGTGTCGCGGTCCGTCAGCGCCAGGGCCGACATACCGCGCTCGGCGGCCCGCGCCACCAGATCCTCCGGATGCGAGGCACCGTACCGGGCCGAGTAGCCCGAGGCCGTGTGGAGGTGCGTGAAACCGTCCACGGCGCACCTCCGCCCTCACCCACCCCCTTGTCCGAAAACAACCTCTTATTCGGACAATAGTTCGAAAAGATCAACTTTGCCAACCGACCCTGTTGCGACGGTCGGCGTCAGGTGGCCATGGGCAGCGATTGTTGGCCACTGTGTGCGGTGCACAAATCCTGGGCCAGATCCCATGACGGCAGTGGGCTGTCGGCGGAGACGTCAGATTGGACCTTCGGCACGCCGGAACCGGCGCCTGCGGGCCAGTGGGATGCACTGGTAGCACGACGTCGAAGCCACCGGCCTGGGTGATCACGTTTGTGAGTGGAAGCCGGGCCCGCGCCCCGGACCGCCTTGGCTCAGCCCAGCGTGTCCATCAGGGCGGTGACATAGGCACCCAGCCGCTCCTCCACGGCTCGCGTCGTCAGCTCTGCCCTCCCTGCCTCCCGCCATGCCTGCGCCACCAACTGCACCTCTTCTGAGCACGCCAGTCCGTCCCGCACCCGCCAGTACAGCCGCTCGCTCGCGGCCGCGGCCGGCACCCCGCCGGCCTCCTCATACGCCTCGGCGAACCGCTGACCCCACGCCGGGCCGTGCAGCAGCGCGAGATTGGTGGAGCAGTGCGCCACATCGAGATCCGCCGGGCCCCAGGAGGTGGCCGCCCAGTCGACGACGCCGGTGATCCGCGCACCCGCTGACCTCGAGGGCAGCACGTCGAACAGCACATTGCCGGGTTGGAAGTCCCGGTGCAGGAATCGCCCTTCATAGGGCGGCGCGGGTTTGCGGATCACGTCGATCGCCGCGGCCCATGCCGCCGCGTCGGCGCCCTTTGGAACCACGACGGTGTCGGCGGTTGTCCACGCCACGTACTCCCGGGGCCGCTCGGCGGGTCGCAACGCGTGGATCGCTACAAGTTGGCGGGCCAGCAGAGGGACGCGCGTCTCCAACCCCTCATCATCGAGGACCGTCCGGCCCGTCAGATGTGTCATAAGGAGCGACGGATACTCGCAATGCGCGGCGGTCGGATCAACCGCGACCAGTCCAGGAGCCGGCACGTCGGTCCCCGCCAGCAGCGTCAGGGCGCCGGCCTCCCTGTTCAGCCAGTCCTCGGCGTGCTTCACATAGAACGGGCCGACGAAGGTCCGCAGCACCAGGTCACGGGTGCCTCCGTCCCGCGTGCCGATGGTCAGCCTTCGCGTTTCGGCAGTGATGCCGCCGTGCAGCGCCTCGGTTCCGACGATCCGTGCGCCGACCTCCAGATGCCGGCTCACCCAAGCCAGTGTCAACGGTCGGACGGCCTCCGGCTCATCGTGGCTGATCACCGTGCCACCCCATCATCCGGACGGCAGTACGCGCAAAGCTTTTCAGTGGCATGAGCAGCACCTTTCCTCGGACCATCTTGACCCGCACCATCACGACCGACGGCTACCTCACCGAAGCGGAGGAAGCCGTCGCCGGCGCCGCGCTTATCGCAGCACAGTGCCCGGGCGGACAGCCCGTCGATCCGATCCACGGTCCCGACGAACCCTTGCCCGCTTACGCCTTCGACCTTCCGGCGCCGGCCCCGATGTCGGCACCCGCCATCGCCGGCGGCACTGGCGACACCCTCCATCGTCTACCGCACCACCTGACCCCCATGCCCATACTCGGGCTCTGGCTCAAGTCCCCGGATGCTGTTGCTGATCTTCCCGGGCTCCTCGCGTGGTCCACCCGTGGCCCACGTGGACCAGCGGATAGGACGCGGCCGGCCACTCGTGACGCGACGAAGCAAGAGCCCCCGGCCGGGGATCGAGCGTCCTCACCGGTGAATGCGCACCGCGAGGGCTCCCGGCCTGAAGATCACCAACAGCATCCGAAGACTCCGCCACAGCCGATTTCAGGGGTCTCCGTCAACGAGCGCCGGAGGCGTGATCACCGGTCTCCAGCCGACGCCGACCAGCTGATCAGCGTGGAGGACTCGAAGGCCATTGACACCGCGCGGCAACCGCGCCGAACCCTCTGTTGCGACAGTCCGTCTCTCACAGTCGTCGGGGTCCGGCACCATCCCCGGCGAGCGCGTCGCCGGGGTTCAGCAGAGCGCATGCCTTCATCGAGAGACATCCGCAGCCGATACACCCGGTGAGCTCGGCCTCGAGTCGCTCGATGGTCTGCCGACGCTCCTCCAGCCGACGCCTCCAGCCGCGCGAGGCGCGCTGCCACTCCCGGTGACTGGGCGGACGGTCGAGCGGCACATCGGCGAACGCCTCTCGGAGGTCGAGCAACGGGATGCCGATGCGTTTCGCCACCGAGATCAATGCGACTCGGCGAAGCATGTGCCGCGGATACCGGCGTTGGTTGCGATCGTCGCGTTCGGACGCGATCAGGCCGAACTCTTCGTAGAACCGCAGAGCGGAGACGGCTGCCCCGGTCCGGGAGCTCACCTCGCCGATGCTCAGCCAGTCGTCCGGGCCTGCTCGAACCTCACCGGAACGGTAACTCGTCATGCAAAGCCTCCTCTTGACCTCAACATTACTTGAGGCCCTACGGTCGGCCGCGTCGGAACGGCAAGCAGGAACGACCCGGAGAGGACGGCAGTTCGATGACGTTTGTGATCGCTTCGCCCTGTGTGGACGTCAAGGACAACGCATGCATCGAGGCGTGCCCCATCGACTGCATCTATGAGGGAGAGCGCATGCTCTACATCCACCCGGACGAGTGCATCGACTGCGGCGCCTGCGAGCCGGTGTGCCCGGTCGAAGCGATCTTCTTCGAAGACGACACCCCGCAGGAATGGCGCCACTTCAACACCGTGAACGCCGAGTTCTTCTCCGACCTCGGCGCCCCTGGCAGCAGCTCGAAGCTCGGTCCGATCGGACGGGACCATCCGATCGTGGCGCAACTGCCGTCCCAGGGTGCCGTCGCCTCACCCATCCTGCCCAAGCCCTGACGACGTCAACGACAACCACCTCGTGATCGAGAACCCGGACGAGGGCCCATCGCGCGGCCCGCTCTTCATCGCGTGTCTTGAACCGGCACGCCGCTCTACGCTGTTGGGGTGGGTGGCGGCGGGCCGGTTGCCGCCAACGGGTCTTGGCAGTCGAAGTGGCAGCCCGCGCACCGGCCGGTGCCTATGGGCAGGACCGTCCGCAGCACGCGCGAACCGGAGCGTCGGTCCTCGATACGGAGGTCGACCTGGCCGCGGACTTTGGTTTTGCTTTCCCATGTGGGTGTGTCGAGCATGGTCTCGATCGCGGGGTGGGGTCGAGCGGGAGTACCGATGCGTCGGGGAAGTAGTCGTCGTCGAGGACGAACTCCAGGCTGGTTCCGTGTCCTTGGGCCGGGCCGAGGTCGGTCAGTCGGGTCTTCTGGTGGAAGCCCGCATCGACCCGGTCGCGGCCCTCGCGGCGGATGTCCGCGGCCACGCGCGAACACATGGTCGTGGTCGTTCTCGATCACTCGGATCCGGCTTGCGCCACAACGGGGCTCTCCCGCGTCGTCGGCGATTTCGCGGGCCAGGCGTTCGGCGCCGGCCTAATCCCCCGCCTTTTCCCGTAGTTCGGCCAGCGTAGCGAGCGCGTACGGTTCTTCTGTCGGTGTCGGTGTCGGTGGCTTCGCGGGCGAAGCGTTCGGCACTCTCGCGGTCTCCGGCTTCCTTTCGCAGGATGACCAGCCGAACGAACACGTGTGGATTTCCGGCGTCGGCGGCTTTGTAAGCAGGCGTTCGGCACCCTCCTGGTCGCCGGAATCCTCGCGCAGCATGCCGGCTGCCGGGACCACTCCTGGTGTCCGGGCATTCCGGTGAGGTGCGGTGGCGGTGCGGTGGCCTTCGGGAATGCGCCCAACTTCTCGGGTGGCGTGGTGGTCGTCCGCGGCGGATGATCGTCGTGACCGTTCGATCACCTTCCGTATTGGAGTTGTGTCGTGCGTATTCGTCACGCTGCCTGCGCGACCGTCCTGGCCTCCTTCACCGTGCTGCCGATGGCTTCCTTCGCGCAGGCCGCGCCGGTGGATCGGGACTGCGTGGACTTCGCCACGCGCGAACTGGCCCAGGCCGCGTTCGACCTCGACCCCTCAGACCCTGAACGCCTGGACGCCGACAACGACAACCTGGCCTGCGAGGACCGGCCCTCGGCCCCCGGTGGTGCGTCGACCGCGTCCACCCCCGGCACCGTCGCCGCGCCGGGGACCAGCCCGACCGCCCCAGCCCCCGCGGGTGCGGTCGAGGCGGCCGAGGCGGCCGACGCGGTGACGGGTCGGACGCCCGTCGGCGGAGTGGACACCGGCTTCGGGCCTGTCGCCGAGGACGACGCCTGGTCGGCGGCGGGAGCCGTGTTGATCGGTGGTGGTGCTGTGGCCGGTGTCGGCACCGTGGTGGTTCGACGTCGGCGCGCGTCCTCGCGCGTGGCCTGAGCAAAGGGATCGAGTGCCGGCACCATCCGCGTAGGGCGTCCTCGGATGGTGCCGGCCCGACCAGTGGATCGAGACGATCGCGGACCGGATTCGACGATCATCGCGGTGATCACCATCTCCTACGGGGCGGTCCGCGCCCTCCAGGGCGTCGCCTACAACCGGGGCAACTACTCGGCGGAAGGCTGGTTCGGCCTCTTCTCACCGATCAGCCTGCTGGACGGTGCGCAGTCCTGGTGGCTCGGCGCCACCGTCTCGAACCTGGGCAACCATGGGTCGCCCAACGCCTTCGTGGGCATCGTGTACCTGGTCGTGCTCCTCGGTGGGATCGCCGGCTGCTTCCCCAGCCATGGATGTGCCTGTCGGTCCAGTTGTCCTGATCTTCGCTTCCTGCAGTGCGACACGGCCGTTGGTGACGATCGCGCACGTCCAGGGTCCGGCCCCATGCCTTGCCGCTGTGCGGGCCGTTGCCGCGTGTCCGCGACACCACCCCCGATACCGCAGCCGGGCCGGTACCCTCCGGTGCCGCGCGGGCACACGAGGTCGTGCACACGGCTCGCAACGGGACACTTTGCGCAGCAGCACCGATGACAGGCGTCGGCGACGTTCCGTCAGGTGATGGGACAGACCTGCCTGCCGAAGCTCCCCACCCCGGTGCTCTCCAGGAGCGGCCCCGCATGGCCCCGACGAGCCTCGCTGGTCGACCGCTGACCCTTTGCCGGGGCGTGGCTGCACCAAACAAATCGGAGCAGCTGTTTCCGGACGCCGACGGGCTCCTCTACGACCCCCAAGTACGCAACTCCATGGCCCAGTTCGCCGCTGACGGCGACACCCTCCGCCTGGAGGCCGCAGCAGCCGCACGCGCCGCGCACAACGCAGTCGAGCGGCTTCGAGCCCACGGCTCGGAAGGCCGCGGGCTCAGCGCCGGAGCACTCGACGCCCTCCTTAGGCTGCGCACCGCCGGAGAGGCCGGCATCAACGTCGGCGACCTCGCGCGCGCGGCCGGGGTCAGCCCGCGCAACGTCACCGGTCTCCTCGACACCCTGGAACGAGACGGGCTCGCCGAGCGGGTGCCGGATCCGCGTGACCGCAGGTCCGTCCTCGGCCGCGTCACTCCCGTGGGCCGCACCTGGCTCGACGACTTCCGGGCCCCCACCCAACGCGCGATGTCAGCGGTGTTCCACGGATTCACCAACGCCGAACTGGCCCAACTACGCCACCTATGCCTGCGGATCGTCGAGAACCAGCAGCGCATCGCCGCCCGCCTCGAAACCCGCGACGGAGGCACGCCCGAATGATCGCCCCCTCGACCGCCGCCGCCGGCGACGCCGTCCGCGCCTACCACGAGGCCCGGTTCCGCGGGGACATACATGCCGCAGCGCGCACCCTGGCCGACCCGTTCCACTTCCGAAGCCCGCTCACCGCCTCCGACGACAGGAACGAACACCTCGCGGGGCTGGGCATGTTCTTGCAGATGGTCTCGGGCGTCGACCTCGTCAGCGAGCTCTACGCCGCTGACGAAGCCACGCTGGTCTACGACGTTCACACCACCATCCCCGCGGTCGGTGTCCAATGCACCGCCGAACACTTCCGCCTGGCCCAAGGCCGTATCAGCAGCTCCGGCTGATCTTCGACGCCACCCCCTGGCACGCGATCATGCAAGCGCTACCCGGGTCCTGATCAGCGACCACCTCGCACGGGCATTGCGTCAACCTTCCGGGGAGCACGAGCAACCCTGAGGACTGCGGTTGCGGTCATGGCTCGTAATGATGCGAGAGGCTCGCATTTCCGCCGCAGTGTGTGACCCGGAATGAACACTCGGACCCGCGGGATGCGTCCCGAGAAGGGTCGCCGATCCTCACGATGGCCCGGCGGGCTGCTTTCCCAGGCACGAGCGTCAGGGCCGGCACACCCCGGCCGGGGTGCCCGGGCCTCGACTCCGCAGTGCCCGTGCTGCGTCACGTCAGGGACGCGGTTCAGTCCCTACTGCCGCCCTCTCGTTCTTCAGTCCCTGTCGGAAAGCGCAGATCAGAAGCCTTGTTGCCGACCGACAGGGGATGAAGGGCTTGAGAGTTCACAATAGGACTCGCTCCACCTCGGGCACCTCAGGTCCACGTGTACGCGCGCCGTTCACAGGACCGGAGCAATGTTGCCGCGGTGTCGGGCCGCTGTGTCGGCGGTTGACGTGGTCTCGCCAGGGCTTCTGGCCTGCTCAAAGACTCCGCAGGCGCCGACACTTTTCACGAGTCGAGTGTCGTCGGCCACCGACACGTCACGATCAACCTTGCATCGGCTGCCAGGACTTCGGCTCCGTCGGAGCATCTCGCGACGGGTGCAAGATCGGCGCGATGTGTCGGCGACTGCCGACACGCCGGGACCGGATGCCGCACCCCGCCCGGGTCGCTTCGCGACTGAACTGACGGGCCTGCTGGACAACCACCGAACCGCCTCCTTAGACTAACTGTCTAAGAATAGAAAATAAATACAACGCAGCAGCTGGAAGGGCCCACATGGAACACGTCGATGGTCCGGAGACGGCCGAGCGCACGGGTGTGGTTGCCGCGACCTCCGCCGAGGCGGACGAGCACCTCATCCGTGAGGTCGAATCGATCGCCGTCGCGCTGGGCCGCATGTTTCCGGGCCTGTGCGAAGTGGTTCTGCATGACCTGCGGGATCCGCAGCATGCGATCCGGGCGATCGAGAACAACCTCTCCGGCCGCAAGGTCGGGGATTCGGTTACAGAGCTGGGCCTGGCCCGCATCGAGGACCCGAGCTACCCCAGCGTCATCCAGAACTACCCCAACCAGTTCCCCGACGGCCGCCCGGCCAAGAGCACGTCCATCGGGATCAAGAACGCCGCCGGCGAGTACGTAGCGGCCCTCTGCCTGAACCTGGACGTGTCGGTGCTGTCGCCGGTGACACTCGCGTTGTCGAACCTCGTGGCCACGGACACCGAGCACCGCGACCAGTCCCTGGAAACCCTCCGGGACCGCAACGCCCGCGAGCTGCGCCGGGTGGTGGAGGAACTGGCCGCGGAGCGCGCGGCGACCCCTCGGTCGCTGAGCAGGGAGAGCAAGAAGGCACTCGTGCGGCAGCTGCATCAGGAGGGCCACTTCGACTCGCGCGATGCCGCGCAGAACATCGCGGACCTGCTCGGCGTGTCCCGGGCGACCGTCTACAACTACATCAAGTGAAAGGCGCCTCGTGACCGCCGCCGGTTCGACCACCCGCCCCGTGCCCGCTCCCTCGTCCGGCTCCGGCCGGCCACCGGTTGCGGCCGGCTCCGGCCGGCCACCGGTTGCGCGCCGCCTGCTGTACATCACCGAAGAGCAGACCGCCGCGCTCGTGGACGAGGACCTGGCCATGGAAGCGGCCCGCGCAGCCTTCGCCGCGACGGTGGACGGCACGTCCTTTCCCAGCCTCGCCGTGCACGGGTCCGACCCGCGCAACCGGTTCACCCTCAAGCCATCCGCATCCGCGACGCACGCCGGGGTAAAGATCGGCACCTACTGGCCGGACAACGCGGAACACGGACTGCCGCGCCACCACTCCACCCTGCTGCTTTTCGACCAGACGAACGGCAGGATCGCGGCCGTCCTGGAGGTCGGCACCGCGAATGCCTACCGGACCGCCGCGGCCGACGCCCTCGCCGTCGACCTGCTGGCCCGTGCCGACGCCACCACCCTGGCGGTCTTCGGTACCGGCCACCAGGCGGCCTACGAGGTGGCGGCGGTCAGCCGCACGCGGTCCATCGCCGAGGTCCTGGTCGTGGGGCGCACTGCCGAGCGCGCCGAGCAGACGACCGCGGCATTGGCCGCAAACGGACACGCCGCCCGGAGCGTCGACGCCGAAGAAGCCTGCTCCCGGGCCGATGTGATCGTCACCGCCACCACCGCCACGACCGACGCCCCGCCGCTGTTCGAGGCCGCCTGGGTCCGCCCCGGTACGCACATCTCCTGCATGGGCGCAGACGCCCCCGGCAAACGGGAACTCCCACCCGAACTGTTCAGGCGCGCCCGCGTCTTCTGTGACCTGCCCGAGCAGGCCCGCCGCATGGGCGAAAGCCAGCACGCCCCTGCGCAGGCGGTCCTCACCCCGCTCGGCGAGGTCCTCACCGGCCACGCCACGGGACGCACCGACGACAACGACATCACGGTCTTCGACAGCTCCGGCATCGGAGTGCAGGACCTGTACCTGGGCCTGGCCCTTCTGAAGAAGATGGACATCTCTCTGTGAACAGCCCCGCAAGGGTGACCAGCCCCCACGCCACCCGGAGCCTGGCCGACCCCGACACCCCGTTCGCCGTCGTCGATGTCCACAAGGCCCGGCGCAACATCGAACGACTGGCAGCCAGGGCCGACCGGCTCGGAGTCGCCCTGCGCCCCCATGTGAAGACGGCCAAGAGCCTCGACGTCGCAGGCCTCGCGCACGACGCACCCTGCCCGGTCACCGTCTCCACCCTGGCCGAGGCCGAGGCGTTCGCCGACGGCGGCTACCTCGACATCACCTACGCCGTCGGTATCGACCCCCACAAACTCACGCGCGTCCTCGCGCTGCTGCGCCGCGGTGTCACCCTGCGGATCCTGCTGGACAGCATCGAGCAGGCGGCATTCGTCGCCGAAGCCTCCCGCCGGGCCGGCCTTCCCGTCCCCACCCAGATCGAGATCGACTGCGACGGCCACCGAGGCGGCCTCAAGCCCGACGCCCCCGCGCTCCCCGAGATCGGCCGCATCCTGCACGACGCGGGATGTCTGGACGGCGTGCTGACCCACGCGGGCGAGTCCTACTTCGCCTACACCGCCGAGGAACGGCGCCTGGCGGCGAAGAACGAACGCGACACCGCCGTCGCCGCGGCCGAGCGGCTGCGCGCGGCCGGCCTGCCCGTGACCACCGTCAGCGTCGGCTCCACCCCCACGGCCCACGCAGCCGAGGACCTCGACGGAGTCACCGAACTGCGCGCGGGAAACTACGTCTTCTTCGACTTGGTGATGGCCGGCATCGGCATCTGCCAGATCGAGGATCTCGCCCTGTCGGTCGTCGTCACCGTCATCGGCCACCGCCGCGAACACGGGTGGATCGTCACCGACGGCGGCTGGATGGCCATGTCCCGCGACCGCGGCACCGCCGTCCAGCCGCAGGACCAGGGCTACGGCCTGGTCACCGACCTGGACGGCAACCTCATTCCGGGCCTGCTCATGACGGCCGCAAGCCAGGAACACGGCACCCTCACCGCCCGCGACGGCGCCCACCTGCCCGACCTGCCCATCGGCACTCGCCTGCGCATCCTGCCCAACCACGCCTGCGCCACCGCCGCCCAGCACCGCGGCTACCACGTAGTCGACGGCACACCGACCACGAACACAGCACCGGCGATTCAGACCTTCTGGGAACGCGTCACCGGCTGGTAACCACCCGGGCAACGAAGGGACCAGCCCGCCGGTCAGCGCATGCGAGGACGCCGGTGGTGGTCGAGACGGCGCTGCCGCAGGTCCGGCGACGGAGGGCCGGGTAGTGTCGTCTGCCTACCCGAGTTGTCCATAGTCGTGTGCTCGGCATGCCCGAAAGTCGTGTGCTCGGCATGCCCGAACACACCGCCGAGAGCTTCGAGTCGACACCTTGGAGGTGGGAGGTCGCCTGCAACCGGCTTTCCAGTTCTTCTCCGACAACAACTTCCAGCGCTACAGCCCCACCGACTTCGCCGCGACCTTCCAGTCGGCCTAACCACCGTTCGGGCAGCCCGGTTCCCGGGTGACGCCCTGTCGTCACGGCCAACGCGGCCGGCGCCGACGACGGGGTGATCCGGACCAGGGGCGACCCACTGCAACTCACGCCACCGGGGCTCATGGAGCCGGTCGTGGCCCGCCGTCACCCCTCGCGGATCACGACCGAGCCCGCGGCCTTCCCCGGCCGCGGGCTCACCCGCAGAGCGACTGCCCGAACGACAGAGCCGTCGCCAGGTCCACCCGCAGGCCCGGCACGTTCGGGTCCTCACGCCGGATCGGATCCACGGCCGGGTATCCGGCCTGGGTCGCCGCGCCGTTCAGCGCGTACTGCCGGCCGTCGGCGAGCAGAGTGACCGATCGACCGTCGAGGCACTGCAACGTGGCCCGATCGACCGTGAACGGCCACGCCGTGAAAGACGTCGAGTTGACGTTCAGCTCGTGTACCGGCGGCCGCGGGTCGCTGTCGTCGTCGAACGCGTTGCGCAGGCTGACCGCCGCGGCGAACACCACCACGCAGCCGAGCAACACCAAAACCGATCGACCGATGCCCAGCCCGGGCCCGGTGATGCGTTGCAGATCCACGACGCTCCCAACTCGGCGCCCCACCTGGTCGCCGAGTGCACAGGCTGCCGGCATCGGCGAGCCACCGCCGGCCCGTTGCCACCGTGCAACCCGGAGGCCGCGATGCCCCGACGCGCCGCCGTGCTCCACCCCGGCTGGGGCTTGGGCCCGTTGGAGGTCGGTGGGGACACACGGTTCGGATGGGCAGTCGCCGGCCCGAGGTCAGTGGGCCCGTCGGCAGCTGCGGCATCGAGTGGGCGCATCGTGGCGCCTTGGTTGTTGATTGGGAGGGGGCTCAGCCGATGTCGTCCCATTGGTCGAGGAGGGCGTCCGTGAGGACATCGCCCAGCGGCTCCGCGCCCCGGTCCAGCGGCAGTTCGGCCCAGATGACCTTGCCCTGCGGGTTGTATCTGGTGCCCCAGCGCTCGGCGAACTTCGCCACGAGGAACAAGCCTCGGCCGCCCTCGTCGGTGGTGGCCGCACGGCGCAGGTGCGGGGAAGTGCTGCTTCCGTCGGAGACCTCGCAGACGAGCGTGCGGGTGCGCAGAAGCCGGACCCGGATCGGCTGGATGCCGTAGCGGATGGCGTTGGTGACGAGCTCGCTGAGGACGAGTTCCGCGGTGAAATCGATCTCACCCAAGCCCCACGCCTGGAGTTGGCGCGCGCATGCGGCCCGGACGCCGGCCACGGCCGCCGGATCGGACGGCACGTCCCACGTCGCGACCCGCGCCGGGTCGAACAGCCGCGTGCGGGCCACCAGCAGTGCGATGTCGTCGCTGGGACGTTCGGTGAGCATCGCTCCCATGACCGTGTCGCAGGTCTGTTCGGGTGTCGCGTCGGCGCCGGCGGAGGCGAGGGCCGTCTCCAGCATCCGCAGGCCGGTGTCGAGATCGCGGCGCCGGTCCTCGACCAGGCCGTCGGTGAACAGCACCAGGCGCGACCCGTGGGGCAGGACCAGGTCGACGCAGTCGATCGGCAGGCTGCCGTTGAGGCCCAATGGCAGCGACGCGGGAACGTCCGGGAAGGAGGCCTCGCCGTCCGGTGTGACCTGCGCCGGACCGGGGTGCCCCGCGCGGGCGACCGTGGCGCGGCCGGAGACCGGGTCGTACACGGCGTACAGGCACGTGGCGCCGGTGATCTGCCGGGTGTCGTCCGGGTCGTGCGATTCGCGGTCGATGCGGGCCACCAAGTCGTCGAGGTGGCCGAGCATTTCGTCGGGCGGGAGGTCGAGCGCGGAGAAATTGTGGACGGCGGTGCGCAGCCGCCCCATCGTCGCGGCCGCGTGTAGTCCGTGCCCGACCACGTCGCCCACGACGAGCGCGACCCGCGCGCCCGGCAGCGGGATGACGTCGAACCAGTCCCCGCCGACTCCCGCTTGCGCGGGCAGGTAGCGGTACGCCGCGTCCAGCGCGTCCGGCTCGGGCAGCCCGCCGGGCAGCAGGCTCCGCTGGAGCGTCACCGCCATGGCGTGTTCGCGGGTGTATCGACGGGCGTTGTCGATCGACACCGCCGCCCGGGCGGTGAGCTGTTCGGCGAAGGAGACGTCCTCTGCGTCGAACGGCTCGGACGAGTTGCACCGCCAGTACGTCGCCATGCCCAGCACCACGCCGCGGGCCCGCAGCGGCACGGAGATCAGCGAGTGGATGCCGTAGGCGAGCACGCGGTCCGCGCGTTCCGGGTCCTGCGTACGCCAACCCTCGGCGGCGGCGGCCAGATCCGTTTCCAGGACGGGCCGCAGGGCCGTCAGCGCGGCTCCCATCGGCGTCGTAGGCCCGAAGTCGATCAGATCGCCGATCGGATGAAGCGGCGGCGGCCGATCCGCGTCGGCCCAACGGTTCGCCGCGCGCCGCATGCGTGTGGCACGGCCGGAAGGTTCGGCGCCGCTCAGGACCGGGTCGAGGAGGTCCACGGTGGCGATGTCCGCGAACCGGGGCACGCCGACCTCGGCGAGCTCCTCGGCGGTGCGCATGATGTCCAGCGTGCTGCCGATCCGCATGCTCGCCTCGTACAGCAGGTTCAGCCGCTGCCGGGTCTCCTCCGCGCGACCGGTCAGCGCCTGGAGTTCGGTGGAGTCGCGCAGGGTCACCGCGCAGCCGGCCGGACCGTACGGGGCCGTCGGGCGGCTGTTCACCGCGAGCAGCCGATCGCCTGCCGGGTGCACCTCGTCCGTGGCGGCCCGCCCGGACGCCAGCAACTCGGTCAGCGCCGGATCCAATCCGAGTTCGGCTGCGCTGCGGCCTTCGACGTCTTCGGGCAGGTCGAGCAGACGCCGCGCTTCGTCGTTGGCGAGCAGTACGCGACCGTCGGCATCGGTGATGAGCACGCCCTCGCGCACGGCGTGTAGGACCGCGTCATGGTGCTCGTACATGCGCGTGATCTCGGCGGGCTGGAGCCCACGCGTCTGCCGACGCAGGCGGCGGCTGATCACCGCGGCCCCGCCCGCGGTGACGGCCAGTGCGCCGAGGGCACCGCCGAGCAGCAGCGTCCACTGGCGGTACACGGCGTCGTTCACGCTCGCCACGGTGATCCCCGCCCCCACAAGGCCGAGCGGGGCGCCGTCGGGTCCGTACACCGAGACCGCCGAGATGACGGCATCGCCCTGGTCCGTGGGGTATCTGAAGGTCACCGTGCCTTCGGCGAAGAATCGTGGCATGTCGTCGTCGGTTCGCTGACCGAGGAGCTCCGGGTAGGGCGTGGCCAAGCGGACCCCGGTCGGACCGAGAATCGTGATCAAGTCGACGCCCGTCGCCTGGCGGACCCGTTCGGCCATCGGTTGCAGCACGGCCGAGGGGTCGGGGCTCTGCAACGCGGGGACCATTCCCGGGGCGTCCGCCAAGGACTCGGCGATGTCCAGGCTCCGCCGGCGTGCATCCCGCTCGACATCGCGGCGGGCCTGCAGGACCAGCGCGGCCACGGCCGCGATGACGAGCAGCAGGACGACCGCGATCTGGAGCAGGAACATCTGGCCCGCGAGGCTGCGCGGGCCCGGCAGGAATCGTCGTCGGACAGATGCCGGGTGGTCGGGCGGAGCCGGATCGGGGCCCGCCTTGTCCGGCAGCCGCGAACGCCACCAGGGGAAGCGACGAGGCCGCGACGTGGACGATCGACTAAAAGGCCCCATGATGTGACATTTTTACCATTCCGCACATTGGCTGTCCAAAGTCCACGCCGATGCCTGGCTCAAGGACGGTGCGGGTGCGGACCGCGTGACCTCTACTGCGCCAATGCGCCTATTGCACCAATGCGCCCGCCGAGTCCCGGATCAGGTGCTTCCGGATCGTCCCGGTCGCGGTGCGCGGTCCCCCGGGAGTTCGGCTCTGGGCCCGCCTGACAACACTGCTCGCGAAGGCCTTGTATCCATGTACTGATGCATGCAAAGGTGACGCCATGTCAGACGAACGAGCCGTGCGCCAGATCGAAGCGTTTGTCGGCCAAGTGGCCGACATGGCGCGGCTGCCCGGCTACCGCAACCGGCTGCTGGCGGTCGCCGGCGTCGAGTTGCACCAGTCCGGACTGTCGATCCTGTCCGTCCTCGAACGCGAAGGCCCCCTCGGCGTCAGCGAACTGGGGGTGCGCCTCGGCGTCGACCAGTCCACGGCCAGCCGCCAGGTCCGGCCGCTCGAGGTCGCCGGGCTGGTCGCGCGCGATCCGGACCCCGCCGACCGCAGGGCCAGCCTGGTCCGCGTCACGGAGGCAGGCCTGCTCCTGCGCGCCCGGGTGCGCGGCACATGGCTCGCCGACATCGCCTGGGCGGTCCGCGACTGGGACCCGGCCGAACGCGAGCAATTGGGTGAGCTCCTGGAGCGGTTCGCCGCACGCTGGCGCGACGCCGCCGCCGGGGCCGGCCTCGACGCCGCACCCCGCACCGACCTCGGACCAACCGACGAACAGAGGACCTCGTGACCGACCGATTCGACCTCACCGGCCGCGTGGCCATCGTGACCGGCGGCAGCCGCGGCATCGGCCGCGCCATCGCCCATGCCTACGCCCGCGCCGGTGCCGCGGTCGTGATCGCCAGCCGCAAGGCCGACGCCTGCAAGGCCGTGGCCGAGGAGATCGAGGCGGCCGGCGGGCAGGCCTTGGACGTCGCCACCCACCTCGGCGAACTCGACCAGCTCGAGGCCCTCGTCGATGCCACTGTGGCGCGCTTCGGGCGCCTCGACATCATCGTCAACAACGCCGCCAACGAACTCGCCCAGCCCGTCGGGCACATCACCCCCGAAGCCTGGGACAAGTCGTTCGCGGTCAACCTGCGCGGCCCGGTCTTCCTGGTCCAGTACGCGCTCCCGCACCTGATCGCCAGTGGCCGCGCATCGGTCGTCAACGTGGTGAGCGCCGCCGTGTTCACGCGCGCCGAAGGCAAGGGCCTGTACGCGGCGGGCAAGTCCGCGCTGGTGGCCTTCACCCGCACGATGGCCGGCGAACTCGCCGTCCACAACATCCGCGTCAACGCGATGGCGCCCGGCACCGTCAAGACCGACATGGTCCTCAAGACGACACCCGACATGCAGGAACGCATGACCAACGCGGCCCCGCTCAAGCGCATGGCCGACCCCGAGGAGATGACCGGACTGGCCCTGCTCCTCGCCTCCGACGCGGGCAGCTTCATGACCGGCCAGATCGTCAGCATCGACGGCGGCCTCACGGTCCACTGAGCCACCGCGCCACTCGGCGCAACCGCACACCGACCCACCGGCAGGCCCGCCGACAAAGGAAGAGACAGATATGAACTTCGAGAACCGCGTCGCCGTGGTCACCGGCGCCGGAGGCGGGCTTGGCCGCGGCTACGCCCTCGAACTCGCCCGACTCGGCGCCCGCGTCCTGGTCAACGACCTCGGCGGCGGCAGCCACGGCGAACCGCCCGCCGACGACCCGGCCGGGGCGGACGACCTCGGCGCGGCCGAGCAGGTGGCCGCCGAGATCCGTGCGGCGGGCGGCACCGCGCGCGCGGACACGCGCGACATCACCACCGACGCGGCGGGCGTCATCGGCGCCGCGGTCGAGACCTGGGGCCGCGTCGACATCCTGGTCAACAACGCGGGCATCTCCGGCGGTGGGGAGATCGACGCCATCCCCGACGCCGAGTTCCGCCGCATGGTCGACGTGCACTACTGGGGCACCGTCGAGATGATCCGCGCCGCATGGCCGGTCATGCGGGCGCAGGGGTACGGACGCGTCGTCAACTCGTCGTCGACATCGGTCCTGGGCATCCCCCACACCAGCCACTACATCTCGGCCAAGGCCGGCGTCCTCGGTCTGACCCGAGCCCTCGCGCAGGACGGCGTGGCCCATGGGATCAAGGTCAACGCGGTCATGCCGACCGCGTACACCCGGCTGACCGCCGAGATCCCCGACGACGGACTGCGGACCCTCCTCGCACATTTCTTCAAGGCCGAATACGTCGCGCCGTTCGTCGCGGTGCTCGCGGATGAGAACGTCCCGTGCACGGGCGAGACGTTCAGCGTGGGGGCGGGCCGCGCCGCGCGAGTCTTTTTGGGAGTGGCGCCCGGCTACCTCTCCGCCGATCCCGGCAGCGCGACGCCCGGCGAATACTTCGCCAACTTCGACCGGATCCTCGCGACCGAGGACCACGTCGTGGCGACCAGCGCCATGGACGAAGTGGTCCTCTCCGCCAAAATGCTCGGCATCGACGCGGGCACACCGACCGTCGGCACGTAAAACGGCACATGATCGAGATCGAGCTGTCCCATCGTGGCCGTGCAGGTGCGAACGGGAGTCGTAGATCGGGGACGACGTCGGTGGCATCGACACGGCCGGGTCGGAGCATCGCCGGCCGCCATCTCCTGGTGGAGAGCCTCGGCTCGGGAGGGTTCGGGCGCGTCTGGAAGGCGCGTGACGAGCAGTTGGACGTCGACGTGGCCGTGAAGGAGGTGTGGTTGCCGCCCGCGGCCACCGAGGCGGAGCGTGCCGAGTGGCCGACCAGGGCCACGCGCGAGGGCCGATGACCCCCGGGCGACGATCCGGTTCCGGCCCGGCTCACCCGTCCGGGTGGCCTCGGTGGTGTTCAGCCCCGCCGACGCGCGCTGCGCATCGGGCCCTCGCGTTTGATCGTGTCGACGATCGGTGTGGTCTCCACATTCGTGATTCCGTCCACCGAGCCCAGTGAGCGGGCGAGGAAGTCGTACAGGTCGCCGGTGTCCCGGCACATGACGCTCAGCAGGAAGTTCGCGCGTCCCGTGGTGGCGGCGGCGAAGACCACGCGGCCATCGGCCCGGACCACCTCGGCCACCGCCTCCAGCGCGGAGGGCCGCACGCTCATCCACATGAAGACGCACAGGCCGTATCCCAGATTTGCCGGGTCCGTCTCCACCTCGAAGTACAACACGCCGGTGGCGCGCAGCAGTTCCACCCGTCGGCGCGCCGCCGACTCCGAAGTCCCGCAGGCCCGAGCCAGTTCGGCGTACGAGGTGCGTCCGTCCTTGGCCAAGGCCGCGAACAGCTCGCGGTCGCCGTCCACCCACGCCGGAGGCGGACCGTCCCGGGACACCTGCGGCGCGGCCCGGAGCAGCGCGTCGGCCTGATCCGCGGTCAGGCCGATGTTCTGCCCCTGCCAGGTCATCGGACCACCGACGAACGTGCGCAGTAGGCAGTGCGTCTCCAGTCCGATCACCCCGGCCACCCGGCCCAGTTGTCGCGCCAGTTCGTCGCCGCGGACGTCCGGGCCCTTCGGCCGGGCCACGCACATCACCTCGGTCTCGGCCGCCAGCACCTGTACCCAGGACACGTCCGGCCGGCGGCCCAGTCCCTGTGTGACCGCGTCCACCGCGTTCGGCGCGCACCGCACCCGCAGCACCCACGCGCTCTGGCCGGTGCGGCGGGTGTCGGTGATCGGGACCACCCGCAGCGCACCGCTCGCGCGCATGCGGCGATAGTGCCGCACCACGGTCGCGTCGGACACGCCCAGCACGTCGGCGATCCGCGCGAAGGGGGCCCGACCGTCGAGGTCGAGGGCGTGCACGATGCCGAGATCGACGGCGTCGAGTTCGATGAATTCCACCTGCCGAAGCCTAGCAATGGTCGAAATCCGCCGGAGAATGGGCGTGTTCTCGACTGGGTCTCGCGAATCCGCGACTGTTTCCGTCAGTGACGCGGGCGGACCACCGCCCGCGTCGCGCCTGTCTCGTCTCGTCACCCGGTCCGGCCGATTCGGCCGACCCGCCAAGGAGTCATCGTGCGCAAGTGGGGACCGCTGTTCGCGGTCTGTCTCGGATCCTTCATGCTGCTCGTCGACGTCACGATCGTGATCGTCGCGATGCCCGACATGGGCGCCGACCTCGGCTCCTCGTACACCGGCCTGCAATGGGTGTTGGACGCCTACTCCCTCGCCCTGGCCGCGCTCATGCTCGGCGCCGGGTCGCTCGCCGACCGGGTCGGTCGGCGGCGGGTCTACGGCGGCGGCACGGTGCTGTTCACCGTCGCGTCGTTGCTGTGCGCGCTGGCGTCCGACACGGCGACCCTGATCGCGGCGCGAGCTCTGCAAGGCGTTGGCGGCGCGGCCATGTTCGCCACCACGATCGCCCTGCTCGGACACGCCTACCAGGGCCGCGACCGGGGCGTCGCGTTCGGCGTCTGGGGCTCGGTCAGCGGGGCCGCCGCCGCGGTGGGCCCCATTCTGGGCGGTTTGTTGACGCAACATCTCGGCTGGGAGGCGATCTTTCTGATCAACGTGCCCATCGGCGTGCTGACCGTGCTGCTGTCCTGGTCGGTGCTGACCGAGTCGCACGGGAATCGCTCGGCCCGCTCGGACCCGTTCGGCATGGCCACCTTCACCCTTGGCGCGGCGCTGCTCACCTACGGGTTCATCCGCGCGGGCGCCGACGGCTGGGCCGATCGCGGCACGCTCGCCGTGTTCGTCGGCGCCGTGCTCGCGTTCGGCCTGTTCGTGGCGGCCGAGATCCGGGTGGCGGAACCGATGATCGACCTCGCGCTGTTCCGCCGGGCATCGTTCGGCGGCATCATGGCAGCCGGTCTGCTGATCCAGTTCGCCGCGTTCGCGGCGTTCCCGCAGATGTCCGTCTGGCTTCAGTCGGTGCTCGGCTACAGCCCGGTCGAGGCCGGGCTCGCGCTGTTGCCGCTGGCCGCCATGTCGTTCGTGGCGTCCGCGCTGGCGGGCCGGTTCCTGCACGGCGTACGACCGAAGTGGCCGCTGGGCATGGGTGCGGTGTTCATCGGGGCCGGCAGCTTGTCGATGACCCTGGTCGGGGCCGGATCGGATGCGACCGCACTGCTCCCCGGACTGATCCTGGCCGGCGTCGGGGTCGGGCTGGCCATGCCGCAGATGGCCGGTGCGGCGTTGGCCTCCGTCCCGCCCGCCCGGGCCGGCATGGCCGGCGGCGCGCTCAACACCTTCCGGCAGTTGGGCTTCGCGCTCGGGATCGCCGTGGTGGGTGTGCTCTTCCGCGACGGCGCGGCGCACTCGCTGCGCGACGCCGAGTCGATCGGCGACCCGCACGCCGCCGCCGAGGCCCTGGGCGGCGGCCGGGCGAGTGGTATCACGGCGGCGGCGCCGGCCGACGCCCGGGAGAGCGTGCTGGATGCCCTGCGCGCGGCGTTCGCGGCGGGTCTGGACCGGACGTTCGTGGTGTGCGGGGTGCTCGGCATCGCGGCTGGTGTCCTGGTCCTGCTGACCGTGCGCGACGCCCCCGCGCCCGCCGCGGAGCGGCCGATCCGGCCCGAATCCGAGCCCGTGCCAGAACCCGCCGCGAGCTGACATCGGGGTGCCGGCGAGGCCCGAGAGGGCGCGCCACGCCATGGTGGTTCCGCCCGCGATCACGCACCGCCCGACCGGGTCCCGGTCGGGCGTTCGTGGTCATCGGCGGGATCGCCGGTCGGTCAGGGCGCGCTGACCCGCCACGAACGACTCCACCGACGCACCACGTGGGACACGGTCCGCCGGGCGTCAGGCGTAGATCTGCGCGTAGAGGCCCTCGATCTCGTCTGCGGTGGGTACGGCGGGATTGTTGGCGGGGGATCCGGACGCGAGTGCCTGCTCGGCCATGAGGGGCGACAGGCGGAACCACTCGGCCCTGTCGATGCCGTGGGCCCGGGGGGTGGGCACGTCAAGGTCCTGGCACAGGGTGTGGAGCGCCGCCACGAACTTCTCGGCGGCCGTGGCGTGGCTGTCGCCCTCGGCGGCGGCTCCGAACGCACGGGCGCAGTCGGCGTACCGGCTCTCGGCGGCGTGCACGGAGAACGCGGTCACGGCGGGGAAGAGCATCGCGTTCGACAGACCGTGGGCGACGTGGAAGTGAGCGCCGATCGGGCGGCTCATGCCGTGCACGAGCGCGACGCTGGAGTTGGAGAAGGCGATGCCGGCCTGGGTCGCGGCAAGCATCATCGCCTCGCGAGCCTCGATGTCTCCTCCGTCGGCGTAGGCGCTGCGGAGGTGGTGGCCGATGGTCCGGATCGCGTTCAGCGCAAGGCCGTCGGAGAACGGATTGGCCTTGCGGCTCACGTACGCCTCGACGGCGTGCGTGAGCGCGTCGACGCCGGTGTCGGCGGTCAGCCGGGGCGGCATCGACAGGGTCAGTTCGAAGTCGACGACGGCGGCGACCGGCAGGAACGCCGGCCCCGGGCAGAGCATCTTCTCGTCCGTGGTGCTGTCGGTGATGATGGTGAACTGAGTGGCCTCCGAGCCGCTGCCCGCGGTCGTCGGGACCGCGATCACCGGAAGCGCCGGACCGAGGTTGGTGCGCGGGGCCTTGTAGTCCCGCATCCGCCCGCCCTGGACACCCAGCAGGCCGAGGGCCTTGGCGGTGTCCATCGGGCTGCCACCGCCGAATCCGATCACCGAGTCCGCCCGATGCTCCCGCAGCACCGTCAGGCCCGCACCGAGCGAGTCGGTCGTCGGATCCGGCACGGTGTCGGCGAACAGGCGCGGCCGCAGTCCGGCGTCCCTCAGCGTCGCCATCAGTCGTTCCGCCGCGCCGGTTCCGGCGAGGAAGGCGTCCGTCACCAGCAAGGGGCGGCGCAGGCCCAGTCCCGTGATGACGTCGCCGAGTTCACCGACGGCGCCGCGGCCGACGCGCAGGATCCGCGGGAGGGAAAGGCTGGCAACCATGGTGGGCCCTTTCGGCAAGAACGGCGGGGCGTGTCACGCCCACTGCCTTGACTGTGTGGCCTCGCGCCGTGTGCAATCAACCACCAATGACGCACACCCGCTGTGCAGAAATGCAGATACGGTTTTGCCATGCACCCCCACTCCCCGGACCGAAGCGACACCCCGCAGCCGGTCGGCTCTCACCGCCCCGTCGATCCGCGCAAACTCCGCGCGGACGATCTGCGCTACCTGCTCGCGGTGTCCCGTACCGGGCGTCTGGTGACAGCCGCCGACGCACTCGGCGTGGATCACACAACCGTTTCACGCCGAATCGCCGCATTGGAGAAGAGCATCGGCCTGCGCCTCATCGAGCGCGGCACGGACGGATGGACGCTGACGGACATCGGAAGAGCCGTCTCGGAGAACGCGCGCGCGATCGAGGAGGCCCTCAACCGCATCGTCGACACCGTGGCAGGCCAGGACTCGCCGTCCCTGCACGGTACGGTGCGCGTCAGCGCGCCCGACGGCTTCGGCACCGCCTTCGCCACGCCCGCCCTCGTGCGGGTGCGCCGCCGGCACCCCCGGCTCCAGGTCGAGCTCATCACCGCCACACGGCAACTCGCGCTGCGCCCGTCCGGCTTCGATCTCGCTCTCGTCATCGGCGTTCCCTCGAGCAGCCGCCTGGTGACCGAGCACCTCACCGACTACACGCTGGGGCTCTACGCATCCGACGACTACCTCGCCCGGCACGGCCGGCCGGAGACGGTGGCCGAGCTGCGGGAGCACGCGCTCATCTTCTACATCGAGTCGATGTTGCAGGTCGGCGACCTCGACATCGAACGACACCTTCCCGGAGTGACCCCGGCATTCTCCTCGACGAACGTCTTTGCCCAGCTCGAAGCCACCCACCAGGGGGCCGGTATCGGCGTCCTGCCGGCTTTTCTGGCCCAGCGGACGCAGCTACGTCGGCTGCTCGCCGACGAGATCGACATTCGGCTACCCATCACTTTGGCTGTCCGCCGCGAGGCGGTGACGCACCCGGCCGTACGCGCGCTATGGACCGCTCTACGCCATGAGGTCACCGAACGAGCCGCCGAACTGATCCCGGAATGAACGCCAAGGAAGGACCACCGCGGCATGGCGGGGTCGTCAGCCGGCCGCCCCGCGGCGGGCGGCCGTGCGCTCCGCCGTTTCGAGGAGTTCGAGCAGCGTGCCGGTGAAGTCCGGGAGCAGCGCCGCAGCCGCCGCCCAGGCGTCGGGGTTGTCGCGGAGGGTGTCGAGAACCGCGAAGCGGGTCGCGCCGCCGTCGGCCGCGACATCGGCGTCCGCATGGGCGTAGAGGAGCAGAGCGGCGAGTGCAGGGATGCGGACGGCGATGTGGAAGCCGTCGCCGTACACGTCGCGGGCGAGGGCACCAAGCGGGCGGTACACCACCGCCAGTGCCGGCCGCAGCGCCGCCTCGACGACCTCGGGCGGGTGCCCCAGGCCTGCGCCGTGGGTCGCCAGTACCGTCGTGTTCCAGGACGTGGTCAGCCGGCCCGCCTGCCGCGCGGCCGCCAGCGCCGCCCAGTCGGCGGGGCTCGGCGGGCCCCACTCCATCAGGAAGTTCACCTGGTCGCGCTGCTCGGAGCCCGGCCCGGACCCGGCCATCGCGTCGACGAGTAGTTGCGGCGGATGCTCGCGGGCGCACGCGGCTCGGAACCCGGCCAGTCCTTCCGACGCGTGCAGCGCCCGGCGGATCGCGGCCGAGTCGGCGCTCACCGGGCGGCGGGTCCAGGGAGCGGTCGTCCATGCCTACTCGACCTCATTCGTCTCGGCGGGCGGTGCGGGCAACGGTGGTTCCGCCCCGGCCGGGGCGAGCTGATGGGTGTCGGTGAACACCGTCGCGAAGCTGAACCCCGCCACCTGCCAGAACCACACACTCGTGACGAGGAAACCGACCCCGGCGGCCAGGAGGCCCAGTACGGACACCGCCAGGCCGGCCAAGGCGATGCCCCACGCCCGCCAATAGGCCGCACCGCAGGCGGCCACCCGGCGCAGCGCCCGGACCGGATCGAACAGCTCGGTGGCGTGGAAGGCGACGCAGTAGTGGGTCATGAACCCGGGAATCGCGGCGATCGCCGCGACGAAGAGCACACCCCCGACGACCGCGACAGGGACGCTGCCCCAGCAGAGTCCGGCCGCCGTCAGCAGGCCGCCGGGCGCGGTGTAGCCGACCATCGCCGCGGCGGTGACCAGTCCGTGCCACAGCAGGCGTCCGGGGTGCCGCCAGGCCGGGAACCCCGGCCGGCCGTGCTGAAGCCGGTGGACCACCTCCACCCGGTGGCCCAGGTTGAGCAGCCATCCGACGACCGGTACCAACAGCCATGCCGCGCCGATCAACACGTCGGTCCGCGCGGCGCGATCCGCGATCGGGAACCGAAACGAGGTACGCAGCCGCAGCGGCGCATTCAGGCGGACCGGCTTGTTCGACATGAGGGCCGCAGGCTACCTGCCGGCCAGGCGGTTCAGACAGGGATGCCGGTTGGTGCACCCGTCACGCCGGAGCTCTTGAATATGCAGTAGTCACCTGCGTATTGGATCCATGACCGCACGCGAGGACGCCCTCGACCGGGTGTTCAAGGCACCGCCGAGACGGCCGCGTTCCTGGCTTCGGATCGAGCCGGAGCCCGTGACCGGAACGATCGCTGATCTGTCCGCCGGCGCGCTTGTCGACCGAGGACTCCACGCAGAGGCTTCCCGCCGGGCCCGTCAGGAGAGCTCCCCGGCCTGGAGCAACTGGCTCGCCAGCGGGGTGCGTTGGTAGAGCACCGACCTGCCGGATCGCCGGGAGGTGACCAGGCGGCACCGGCGCAGGATCGCGAGCTGCTGGCTGACCGCGGGCGGCGTCAGGCCGAGGTAGACGGCGAGCTGGCTGGTCGACAGCGGCATGTCCAGGTGGGCGAGGAGTGCCGCGCGGCCACGTCCGAGCAGTGAGGCCATCGCCGCGTCGTGTCCCTGCCGGGTGCCCGACCACACCTGTCCGATACCGCGCGGAGGGTAGGCCAGGGACGGCTGGTACGGCTCGTTGTACAGCACGAAGAGCCGCGGCCAGGCGAACACGCACGGCACCAGCAGGACACCGGCTCCCTGCGCGTCACGCGTCCGGGTGTGCTGCGGCTTGTCGATGCGCAGCCGGTCGTCGGCGTACTCGACCTGCTGGTGCAGGTGCAGGAAGACCTGGGCCAGTCCGCCGCTGGAGAGCTGCTCCATCCGGTGGCCGATGTCCGCGTTGTGCACCGAGCGCAGGCGGGGCCATACAGGCGCGATGGCGGCTTGCCAGTAGGCCGTCATGGCACCGGCCAGGATGCCGAGTTGCTGCTCCGGGTGGTCGTACAGAGCGGTGAGTTCGTACGGCAGCGGCCCGTCGCCGAGCAGTTCGTCGAGGGACTCCCGGACGGTCTCGGCCGGTGTCTCGCGGATGGCCTCGATCTCCTCGTCGAAGCGACCGCTCATCCGTTCCAGCGGGGGCGCGAGGAAGTCGGGAAAGAAGCGCGGACCGCGCACCAACGCGCGCAACATGCCCAGATCGATTCCGGTGAGCCGTGGCCGCACCGATTTCAACCAGGGTCTGTGCAGGCTTCCGGTGTGGGTGCCCGCGAGTACCCGCACGCTGTGGATCACTTCTTCCAGCGGGGAGTACGCGAAGCGGGTCATGGCCACGTCGGCAGGACCGAGAAGGATCTCTATCATTTCGGCAAGCTACCCCTCCCGTCTGCCACACCAACCCGGGTGCGCTGCACCGCACTTCCGCCATCTCGCCCCGCACGGAGGTTAGGCGTGGGCTTAATCGTGGCCGGGCGGCGGAGGTGATCGGCAGCATGGGCGGTGTCCGCACACCACCCGAGAAGAGGGGTATCTCCCATGTTGCGGAAAATCGCCACGACGGTCGGGGCCGCTGCCGCGGCCGTCGCGCTGCTCTCCCAGCCGGCGCAAGCCGGCCAGGGCGCCAACTGGTTCGACGTGTGGGGCGGCGGCGGCAACGGTTACGGCCATATCGCGATCAACGGTACCGCCGTCGGCGCGCAGAACGTCTACGTCAAGGACACCGACTGCAACAGCCAGTGGACGTCGCTGCAGATCTACATGGAGGGCTACGGCACCAAGACCTACACCACGGCCGGGTACGGGTGTAACAGCACCATCGGCCCGTTCAACGGTCCGATCGGGACCCTGCCGAACTCCAGCGGCGAGGTACTGGTCCGCATGTGCTCCCAGACGGGCCAATGCGGCCCGTGGAAGCGCGTGAACCCGTAGCCGACGGGGACCCCACGCATCGTGCGCGCCCGCGTGTCGCGGACGCGTCCACCAGGGCGCGCACGATGCGTGGCGACGGTCCCCGCACTCGCGAGCGGGCAGGGTTCGGGTCAGGGCCGTCCGGTGTAGGCGGGTGCGAAGAAAACCAGCACCGTGAGGTCCTCGGTGACGTCGTGGAAGCGGTGCTCCTCGCCCGCCGGGACGAACAGCGTGGAACCGGCGCCGACGTCGATCGTGCGGCCACCGGAGGTGAACGTCCCGCGGCCGCCGAGCACGGCGTAGATCTCGTCCTCCAGGTGCGGGGCCTGGTCGTCGGGCTGTCCGGCGGGGATCGAATACGTCCCGAAGCTGAGTGCGGGCACCCGCAGATGCTCGACGTAGTCGGCGGACCCGTCTGCGGCGGGTGTGAACCGGCCGGCGTCAATGACCTCCATACGGCGATGATGCCACGGCCGTTGCATCCCGATGCCGGCGAGTTCGGGAACGGCGAGGAGTTGCACCGGCGCGCGGTGCCGATCTCCGCGCGGGCCTGGCCGAGTTCCCCCTCGACCCCTCCCTCGCGGCGACGTTCGACGGCACCGCCTGGACCGCCCCGGTCACCCCGCCTGTGCCAGACCGGTGAGCCCCGACGGGAGGTCGCGGGTGTGTACGACGCCGAGCCGCTGCGTCGCTCGGGTCAGCGCTACATACAGGTCGGCCAGGGCGAACGCGGCCGGCTCCACGACGATCACCGCGTCGAACTCCAGGCCCTTGGCCTGCTTGGGGTCGAGCAGCACCAACGGCCGCGTGAGGTCCGGCTCGACGCCTCGTTCGGCGTGCGGGATCGCCGCCGCCACCGCGTCGATCAGCTCGCGCGGCGCGATCACCGCGAGGCGGCCCTCGACCGCAACCTGCGGATCGCCGCCGCCGGTCCCGTTCCGCGTGCCCGACTCATGGGCGACCCCCTCGTGGGCGACCGCCTCGTGGGCAACCGCCTCGTGGGCAACGGCCCACGCCACGGCCCCCGGCAGGTCCCCGGTGTGGCGCGACCACGGCTTCACGCCGGTCGAGCGCACCGACTTCGGCGGCTCGAATCCCGGGTCGGCGGCACGCATGACGTCGGCCGCGACCTGCATGATCTCGGTCGGCGTACGGTAGTTCACGCCCAGCCGGACCCGCTCCCAGCGGCCCTCGACATACGGCACCAGGATGCGCTCCCACGACCCGCACCCGCCCGGCTCCGAGGTCTGCGCGGGGTCGCCGACCAGGGTCATCGACCGGGTGGGGCTGCGCCGCATCAGCAACCGCCAGGCCATCGGCGAGAGTTCTTGGGCCTCGTCGACCACGATGTGGCCGTAGGCCCAGGTGCGGTCCGCCGCCGCGCGCTCGGCGGAGGTGCGGTGGTCGAGCTCCTCCTGGCGTTCCGCGAGGCGCTCGGCGTCCACGAGGTCGTGGGCGCTCAGCACCTCGGACTCCTCGTCGTCGCGGTCCTCGAACTCCTGCGTGCGGGAGCCGTACGACAGGTCGAGCACGCCCTGCGCGTACGCGATCTGCCGCCGGCGCTCGGCTTCCGCGGCGGCCCGCGCCAATGAGTCGTCCTCACCCAGGAGTTCGGAGGCCTCGTCGAGCAATGGCACGTCGGCCACCGTCCATTCGTCGGTCGTCCACGTCCCGAAGACCGGGTCGTACACGGCCGGACGCCGGACCGCCGCGGTGTCCTCGTCGCACAGGTACACCGGTTCGGCGAGGTAGTCGGCGAGCAGCCCCTGCGGGGTGACGCGCGGCCACAGCTCGTCTATGGCCGCCTGCACGGCCGGGCTCTCGGCGACCGACATCGCCAGCTGTGCGACCTCGTGTGTGCCGAGGAAGTTCGGCCCGCCGAACGGGTCCGCGCCGAGCCGGTCGACCAACTGCTCGGTGAGGCCGTCGATCACGCGCGCCGCGAACGCCGGGCGGGCGAGGTTGTGTGGCAGCAGCGTTGCGCGCGCCCTGCTCCGGGCGGCCTGTGCGATCCCCGCGTCGAGGAACAGATCGCCGTCGTCGTGCCCGATGACCAACGGCGTCTGGGGTACCGTCTGTTGGTCGGTCACGAAGCGGGCGAGCACCTCGGCCATCGCGGCCCGGCCCTTGACCTCGGCGGCCTCCGGGGTGTCGACGGTGGTCGCGGTGACGCCCGGGAACAGCTCGCCGGGTGTGGCGAACTGCACGCCCGTCTCGCCGAGCGACGGCAGGACGTCCTCGATGTAGCCGAGGAAGGCAGGGTTGGGGCCGACCACGAGCACGACGCGGCGGGTCAGGTGCTCGCGGTTCGCGTACAGCAGGTACGCCGCGCGGTGCAGTGCGACGACCGTCTTGCCGGTGCCCGGGCCGCCCTCGACCACGAGGACGCCGCGGTGCGGCGCACGGATGATGCGGTCCTGCTCGGCCTGGATGGTCTGCACGATGTCGTGCATGCGCCCGGTGCGGGCGGCGTCGAGCGACGCGAGCAGGACCGCGTCGGCGTCCGAACCCTCGAAGCCGGTGCGGGTGTCGTCCGTGAGGTCGAGGATCTCGTCGTGCAGCGCGGTGACCCGCTGCCCGGACGTGGTGATGTGCCGCCGGCGCCGCAGGCCCATCGGGGTGTACCCGGTCGCGAGGTAGAACGGCCGTGCGACGTCGGCGCGCCAGTCGATGACCATGGGGGTGTGCTTGGCGTCGTCGCGGCGGATACCGATCCTTCCGATGTGGAGGTCGGCGCCGTCGCGGAACAGCAATCGCCCGAAGCACAGGCCATTCGCGCCGGCATCGAATGCCGCGCGCAGGCCCGAATACTCGGATACCGCGATGTCCCGCTCGACGCGTGCTTGCCGGGTGCCGTCGTGCTCGCGCCCGAGCGCGTTCGTCACGGCGGCTTCCGCCTGCGCCCGCAGGTCCGCGAGGCGCGCGTACAGCACCTCGACGAATTCCTGCTCGTGTCGCAATTCAGCGTTTGACAATTCTACTCCCGGACACGTATTATGCCTCCATAAGCTTTCTGAATACTGTGAAATCACCGGTATTCAGAACCATCCAATATACCTTGAGCAAAGCCTCGGACGTCAAAGCGCCCGGGGTTTTCTCGTTGCACCGAGGTCTCGCTCCCACGGCACGCGTCGTGCGCATCGTTGCCCGCGCGTCGAGCATCGCTCCCGGGGGTGGTTCGCCGCTTGGTGTGGAAGCCGGTTCTGTACGCGGTGGCGACGTCGCGGTGCTCGGCTCGGAGGAGTACGCCGACTGGTTCCTGGTGGTCCCCGCGCTCTACGAAATATCCGCCCCAGCCGATTCCGGGAATCCTCATCAAGGGTGACGTTCACCATGGTGCGGCCGGTTCGGGCCCGGCGGGGCCGAGGCGGCGACGGTCGTTGTGAACCACCCGCTTTGTCGGGCACCCGGCGAGGCGGGACTGTCGAAGCGACTTCCCGTACTCGGCCGACGTCGCCGCGAGCGCCCGATGGAACCAGGCGAACCCGTCCGGGGTTCGCATCCACTCGGGCAGTACAGCTAGGCAAGACCAACGGAGTCCGAACAGTCCCGGCAACGCCTGATGGCCGAGATCCCGATGTGGCCATCGGTGGCGACAGCCGGGCAGTGTTCGTTGATCCGCGTGCAGGTGCCGTGGGGCGGATCAACCGTCCAGCCCCACCGGGAACCTTCCTTCAGGACATCCGACTCGGTCATATGGCCACAGGCGCCGGGGTAGTGCGCCACCTTTGACGGCGAAATCAAGATTGCGCGCTTGGGAATTCGTGTCCACGGCGTCTGCGCGGTCGCATCGACCGTCACTCGACGAGCCGACCCCACGTCACGGTAGGCACAGCCGGCACCGATGAGCAAGTCACAATGGTTGCAAAGGGGTTCTCGCATGCGTCCACCGTAGATCGGCAACGCGCTACAACGCCGGGCGTGCGCCCTACCCGGTCGGCACGTCCCAACTCGGCCTCTGGAAGTCGTTGTGCTTCGCCGCGACCTGTTGCTCGGCGCGGCCTCCACGGCCGCCGTGTCCCCCACCGCCGTCTACGGATGGCACTTCGCACCCGACGACCACACGGCCGAACGGTGTCCGCCAGTCGGATTGTCAGCGGGGGACGGCATCGTCCCGCCCATGGCGATAGATGACTGGACTGCGTTCCTGCGGACGTGGAGCGACGAGTGGGTTGCCGCGCGCACCGACGATCACTACGACCCGGTACCGGGCGACTGGCTGGGGTTCGAGGCCGCCGCCGAGGAGGAGATCGCCGCGGCCGAGCGGCGACTCGGGCTGCGGTTCCCGCCGTCGTACCGGGCGTTCCTGGCTGCCAGCAACGGGTGGAGGCACGCCGGGTCCGTCGATGAGATGTGCTCGACCCGTACGGTCGGCTTCTTCCGGGACATGTCCGACTTCGTCTGCGAGATGCTCGACGAGTACGAGCAGCAGGAGCTCGCCGAGGACACAGACCCTGACGACCCCGCTGGAGATGACGCCGAGCGGATCCACGCGGCCGGCAAGTGGAAGCGCGCTGTACAGGTCTCCCTGGAGGGCGACTTGACGTGGTTCGTGCTCGACCCCGGCGACGTCGGACCCGACGGCGAATGGGCCGCGTACAGGTATGCGAGTTGGTGGGGCGACATACCGAAACGCCACGAGTCCTTCGCAGACTTGATGTACTCGATGTTCCAGAGCTTCCACCAGCAGATGCAGCCGGACAACGCCACCTCGCGGGACCAGGACGCGAAGATCCTGCGAGCGCAGGCGGACCTGCTGGACGGGCGGCTCGACCGGGCGCGTGCGGCGCTGGAGGTGGCGACGGGATTCGGGCGGCCCCGAGCCGGGCTGGGGATCTTTCAGATCCGCGTGCTGTTCGGCGAGAACTACATGCTCCCCGACGTCGCCGCCCTGCTTCCCCCGGACGATCCGTTCCTCGAGCGGTGCGCACTGCCGGTGCTCGCGGCGTTCGCCGAACGTGGGTCGTACCACGGGAAGCCCGATCAGGCACTCGAGCCATACCGCGAGCAGATCAGGAACGGAACGTTCACGGCCTGGCACGGACCCGGCATCGAGAAGGCGCGCGAACTCGTGCTCTGGGGCGACCTGGACGCGGCTTGGCACGTGCTCACCACCGAGGCGCTCCCCGAGTGGCGACCGGTCGGCAACAGTCACCTCGCCCCGATCGAACTGCTCGCCGACCCTTACCTGGCCCCGCTGATCACCCCAGAACGGGCCCGCCTGCTGTTGACCACCCCACGGCCCGGCCGGCCTGCAGCCGTTCTCGACGAGCCACCCGCGCGGGACGGCATCACGTGGCTCCAACAACCGCAACTGGGATTCTCGTACTGCATCACCTTCACCCGCGACCTGGGCCCACGGCAGCTCGCCGAGCGCCTCGGCGTCGACCCCTCGGCGGTCACCCCGCCTCCGTGCACCTCCCGGACCGCCGCCATGAGCCTCTTCCACGACCGAGAAGAAGACCAGGTGCGCGTCGGCGAGTGCGGCAACGGCTGGTCCTTCGCCATCGAGAACAACACCGACCGCCTCGAACGGGGCGAACCGCCATTCCCAGGGGTGACCTTGTGGGTGACCGGCGGACACATCAAAACGGGTCGTTGCGCCTACGTCGACGACACCGGCACGACCGTCTGCGAACTGACCGTCACCGCTTCCAACGGCTACGACCACGACGGCAGCTTCCAGCGGTCAGGTACCTGCCCGGACCTCCTCGACGCCGCGCTCACAGACACCGAAGCCCTCGACTCAAAGGGCCGGTTCACCGATATCCAGGACTACACACACCAATACACCTTCGGCTACAACACCCTGCAAGCCGTCGAACGACACTTCGGGCTCACCCTCCCCCGGGACACCATCCAGCACGGGCGCATCCCGGTCTTCCACATTCCCCGACATCGGACGGGATCCCGGGATGGGCTCCAGGCAATCATCGAGATACAGCCCGACGGCTGGAGCACACCGCACCGCAGCACGACAATCGATCTCGATGGTCACGATCCACGGTGACCGCCCGACGGCTCCCCGGCCACTGACGGATTCGCACAGGCAGCACACTCTGCGGAGTGCCCACTCGTGCCCCACCCAACTGCAACCACCCAGCCATCCTGGTTGCAGTTCTGGTTGCATTCATGGTCGTCGATGAGTTCGCCCAGGTTCTCGCGACGCTCGAATCCGCCCACCGGCACGGTCACGGGCTCAGCGCACACCCCCAGCTCCCGTTCGTCGACCGCGACGTTGTGGAGGACGACGACGAAGCCGCCCGGCCGGCCGCGTGCAGGGCCTGCCGCACGGCCTCGCCGGTGCCGACGGGTCGCGGGTGCGGCTGTCGTCGAACTTCCGGGCCGCCCGCCGGCGGAGAGCGAACGGCGGGCGGCCCGGTCGGGTGCGGTCAGGGTGTGATCAGGGAGCGAGCACGACCGTTTTGCCCGGCAGCCGCCCGGCGCCGGCGTCCTCGTGCACGGCGGCCAGCTCGGCCACCGGGCGATGGGCGGCGACGTGGAGCCGGAGCTTGCCGGCATCCACCTTGGCGGCCAGCTCGGTCAGCTGGGCTCCGTCACTGCGGACCCACAGGCTCGCGCTGCGCACCCCCCGCGCGGGGTCCTCGGGAATCGGGCCGGCCGTACTGGCGGCGACCCCGCCGTCGGCGACGTAGTTCGTCAGCTGCGCGAGCTCCTCCGGGGAGACGCGCACATGGTTCACCACGACCTGGAACGGACCGCCCACGGCGGCCGGATCCGCGGCGGGGGCGAGGGGGCCGACGACCCGGTCGGCGCCGTAGCCCCGAAGGCGGTCGGCGTGCTGCGGCGCGTCCACCGCGGTCACGTGCGCTCCCGCGTCGACGGCGAGCTGCACCACGAGGCTGCCCACCGCGCCCCCCGCCCCGTTGATCAGGACGGTCCAACCGGGCTTCAGCTCGGCGAGTTCGAACACCGTCTGCCAGGCGGCCAGGCCGGTCAGCGGCAGCGCTGCGGCGTCGACCAGCTCGATCGTCCGGGGCGCCGGGGCCAGGGACTCGGCCGGGGCGAGCACGTACTCGGCGGCGGCGCCGGCGGTGTCGAGGGGCAGCATCGCCACGACCCGGTCGCCCACCTCCAGGCCCGTCACGGCCGCGCCGAGTTCGGCGACGGTGCCCGCCAGGTCGATCCCCGGCACGTACGGGAGAGTGATCGGGATCATCTCGGCCAGGACACCGGCGCGGATGTGGTCGTCGACCGGGTTGAACGACGTGGCCGCCACCCGAACCAGCACCTGCCCGGTGCCGGGGACCGGACGGTCGACGTCCTCGTAGCGTAGGACCTCGGTGCCGCCGAACTCGTGGAAACGTATTGCCTTCATGGGATTTTCCTCCAGGGTGTATCGATGTCGTCGCCAACGGACGAGGCGATCGGACGGGAAGGTGAAGCGCGTCGAGGCGCTCAGGTCAGCTGTACCGACCGGGTGGAGTTGCCCATCACCATGCGGTCGATGGCGCTCACGGCGCTGCCGGGGTCATCGGCGGCGCCGACGGTGAGCAGCAGCGGGACGAAGTGGTCGGCCGTCGGATGGGCGACCGCGGCGCCGGGTGCCTTGTTGCGGTAGTCGGCGAGGGCGTCGACGTCGCCCCGGGCGAGGGTGTCAACGGCCCATTTGTCGAAGGCCGCGGTGTCGGCGGCGAGCTCCGGCCGGCGGAAGACGGCGAAGCTGTGCGTCATGAAGCCCGAGCCGAGAACGAGGATGCCTTCCTCGCGCAGCGGCCGCAGGCGTGCCCCGAGCCCGAGCAGAGCGCCGGCGTCGAGGCTGGGCATCGACAGCTGCACGACCGGGACGTCGGCCGCGGGATACATGGCCATGAGCGGGATGAAGGCGCCGTGGTCGAGGCCGCGGTCGGCGAACTCGTGCACCGGCGTCCGGCCCAGCAGGCCCGTGAGTCGCCGAGCCAGGTCGCCGGCGTCCGGGGTCGCGTAGGGAAGGGTCTTGTAGTGGGGGTGGAAGCCGCTGAAATCGTAGTGGAGCGGGGTGCCGGCCGCGGCTCGGGATATCGCGACCGGTGCCCGTTCCCAGTGGGCCGAGACGACGACGATGGCCCGGGGTTTGGGTATCGACCGGGCCCAGTCGAAGAGGTCGCCGAGCCACTGCGGATCGTCGAGGGTGAACGGGGCGCCGTGGCTGACGAAGAGGCTGGGCAAGGGCCCGTCGGAGGGGTTCCACACCCGCTGCTCGCGCGCCTGTGGCAGGACCCGGGCAAGGAGGTCGTCGTATGCCGCGGCCGGTGCGCGCGACGGGACGGGGGAAGTCGGGCCGTTCGGGGAGGCCAGGCTGCTCGTGGTGGGCATCGAAATCAGCTCCTTCACTTGCCTAGGCAAGTACTTTGACTTGCCGAGGCAAGTGAAAAGCTAGCTACTCAAGGGTTGCCCAGGCAAGTGATGTCAGTTTCCCGGGCAAGTATGATGGGGCTCATGGACACCCAGTCACCCTGGCTCGACGACGACCAGCAGGACCTGTGGCAGGCGCTGCTCACGGTCGTAATCGCCCTCCCGGCGGCCCTCGACCGACAACTGCAGCGAGACGCGGGCATCTCCAACTTCGAGTACGGGGTTCTGGCCCGGCTGTCCATGGCGGACGAGGCCACGATGCGGCTCAGCGACCTGGCCCGGGTCTGCGACAGCACCCAACCCCGCCTGTCGAAGGCGATGGACCGCTTCGAAGCCCGCGACTGGGTCGCCCGCCGACCCGACCCCGGCGACGGTCGATACACCCTCGCCACCCTGACCGACGCCGGCCGGCAGAAGCTCGTCCAGAGCGCACCGGAACACGTCGCACAGGTGAAGCGGCTCGTGTTCGATCCACTCAGCGCCGCTCAGCGCCGCCACCTCGGGGTCGCACTCACCCGCATCGCCGCTACCGTGCGCCGGGAACTCGAAGGAGGCTGAGCGCCGTCCTGGGGCAGGGTCTTTCGTCAGCTCTGCGACGCCGGTGATACGGCGCACGGCGAAGGTGTCGACCTCGTCGGCGGCGCGGTCTCACGCGGTGACGAAACCGCCGACGGCCGCGCTCCACCAGGCCCTGCGGCTGCTCCCATGCCGCGTTCCGATACGCCGCGCTCTGGTGGCGGTGAGCTCCCGCCGGACGCGCCGCCGACACGACCGGCCGGGCGGAGCGCCGGGTCGCAGCACATCGATCACGTGGCCGTGCCCGGCGGCGATGTGGACGGCGTGGTGGTCGAAGACGTCGACGGCCTGTCGGACCACAACCTCCTGCGCGCGAACGTGACTTGGATCGCCGCGTGCTCGGCCTCCGCGTGAGACCGGATCCATCGTGTCGGCCTTGTGATCGGGCGGTTGCGACGTTCGGTGCGACCGGGTGCGTCGCCTGTTGGCGTTGTGGTGCGGCAACGTTGCCGCCGTTCACCGCGAACTCCTCGCTCGGGCCCGCGCCCACGACGACTCGTCTCACGTGCCCGCCGCGTCGGGTCTCTCCCGCACCTCTGCGGCCTCCTGCGGGACGCGCCTTCCCCGAGTAGGTGCCGATACGGGAAACGAATCAGGAAGGAGGCTTTCCTGTTGGCTCCATAGTCTTCTTCTTGTCGCACCGGGGTGATTGCCACGCACCGCCCCGGCCACCGCCTCTCGTCAAGGAGAACGCATGTTCCTCGTCGCCGGAGCCACCGGGAACGTCGGCCGCCACGTCGTTCGCGAGCTGCTCGCTCTGGGCGTGTCGGTCCGCGCCCTGGTCCGTGACCCGGCGACCGCCGAACTTCCGGACGGCGTGCAGGTGTTCCGGGGCGACCTGAGCAGGCCCGAGACGCTCCCGGCCGCCCTCGCCGGGGTGCGCGGCGTGTTCCTGTTCGCCGTACCGGGCTCGGGCCCCGACTTCGTGCGGGCCGCCGAGCAGGCCGGCGTTGGCCGGGTGGTCCTCCTCTCCTCGGACGCGGTGCTGGACGGCGCGGCCGAGCAGCCCAACCCGATCGCCGGATACCACGCCGAGATCGAGCGGGCGCTGCGCGACTCGCCGCTCGCCTGGACCTTCCTGCGCTCCGCGCACATGGCCACCAACGCGCTGCCCTGGGCCGGCCAGACCAAGGCCGGCGACGTGGTGCGCGGTCCGTACGCCGGAGCGACCAGCGCCCCCGTCCACGAGGCCGACCTCGGCGCGGTCGCGGCCGTCGCGCTCACCGAAGAAGGACACACCGGGCAGGTGTACACCCTCTCCGGCCCCGCGTCGCTCACCGCCGCCGAGCAGGTCGCGCTGATCGGCGCGGCGATCGACCGGCCGCTGCGCTATGACGAGTTGGCCCCCGAGGTCGCCCGCGAGCAGATGAGTGCCTTCATCCCTCCCTTCATCATCGGCACCCTGTTCGAGGGCTGGGCCAAGTCGGTCGGCGTGCCCGCCGCGGTCCACCCCGACGTGGAGAAGCTGACCGGCCGCCCGGCCCGCGGCTTCGCCGAGTGGGCAGCGGACCACGCGGCCGACTTCTCCTGACCCTGCGGTTCCCTGGGCGGGGCACTCGCCTCGACCCAGGGGCCGGTGGGCCCTCCCGGCGACCGGACGGCACGATCCGTGGGGACGTCGGCCACCTGGATCGGATGCGGGCCTGGTTCGGCGAAGAGCAGTGCCAGTCGTACGAGCCCTCGGCGTGGGACGTCGGCGGCGCGGGGATCCGACTGGACGAGGTCGCCGAACCAGCCGCTGCGATGTCGTCACGTGGTGATCGCCGCGGTTCCGGAAGCCGGGACATGCGGCCCGCGACAGGCGGGGGCGACGCCTGAGTCTCGTGTCGGCGACGATGTGCAGCGCCATGACCGTCTGCTTCCGGCAGTGCGGTCAGTCCCGGTCGGGTCCCGGCGCGCCCCGCTGAAGCAAGACCGCCTCGGCGTCGGTCCAGATGCGGTCCGGGTCGACATGGCTGACGGTCCAGGTGCCGGCGCGTGTCGTACCTCGTTCCCGGTAATGCCGCATGATCGCGACATGCTCCGGCAGGCCGACGAAGGCGTGCATTGCCGCGGTGTCGCGCCAGATGGCGACCGATCCGGTGCGACGACGATGCGGGATCGTCCAGAGCCACATTCCGACGGCGCCGTCGAGCGACGGCCAAGCACGCCTCAGCCGGAAGCCGGCGCGGGCGATACCGGGCAGGTCGGTGGCACGGGCGGCGGTGAAGTCGGTGACGCTGACCAGCAGTCCGCCTTCGGGTACCGCGCCACCGGCGGCCGCTCCGGGGCGCCACCCCGTCTTCACGATCTTCATACCCACGACCGTGTCCATGGACGCGATGCCGTGGGAGACCGGACGAGCCGGCCTCGGCCGTCTGCGGGTCGGGGATGGTCGACCGGGGCTTCTGCCGCGTCGGATGGTTGCGTCGATGTCGCGGCGGGGACTGCCGGCAAGGGTGATCACTCCTTCGGCGTTACTTCTGGCACATGCCTTCAACCGTCCGGTCGCGGCGCGTCCCCGGGGCCGGTGAGTCTCGGCACCGGTTGCGCACCAGGAGCGCACGCCTGCCCAGGCGATCCATGGCTCTGGGGCCGGGGCTGCCTGATGCGTGCGGGGAAGCTCAGGCCACCGGGTGCCCGGCGGACTGCGGCATCGTCGCGCCGACCGGTCCGTGTTCGACGAACTCCACGACCGCGCGGATGATTTCGGGGTCGCCGAGAATGCGCCGGTGCCCCAGGCCGCGCGTGGTGACCAGGCGGGCCCGGTCGCCGAAGGCGTCGGCGAGCCGACGTCCCTGCGTCACCTTGATCCGGCTGTCGTCCTCGTCGTGGAGTACCAGGATCGGCGCCGTGATGTCCTCGGTCGTGTGCACGGCGGAGAACGGCACCCGGTCGACCGGCATCCCGGGGAACAGGTTCTGGCCGATCCGATCGAGCAGCGCGCTCTTCAACGCGGGGCGCAGGTTCAGCGCAGAGGAGAACTCCTCGACCAGGTAGGCGTAGTCGCAAACCCCGCTGAGGGCGACGATCCGCTCGGCCCGCACCCCGCTCCTCAGCGCGAAGAACGAGCCGACGACCCCCAGCGAGTGCGCTATCAGGGCGTCGAAGTCCCCGTACCGGTGCTGGAGTTCACACAGGATGTCGCGGTACTCCAGGACCGTGGTGCTCCGGCCGGTGGAGTCGCCGTGGCCGGGTGCGTCGAAAGCGATGACGCTGTGGCCTCGCTCGATCAGTCCGGGCACGAAGTCCGCGAACCGCGAGGCGCGTGACTGCCAGCCGTGCACCAGCACGACGGGCCGTTCGCCGCCGCCCCAACGGTAGGTCACCGCGGACTTGCCACCCACCTTGATGCGTTCGGTCCGCGCCGCGGCGAACAGTCCACGCTCCGAGTCGCGCATCCCGCTGCGGGCCAGCGGCATGTGGAACAGGGTGTAGGCGCCGGCACCCGCGAGCCGCCCGGAGGCGCGGGAGACGCCGTTGAGGGCGGTGCCGGCAATGATCTCGATGAGGTTCATGCCCAGGACTCCTCGGTCGGTGGCGGGGAGTACAGAGATTAGCACGATCGTTCGTGCTATTTTGTCGAGCGGGGCGGTTCGAGGTGTGAGTCTGCGGGCGAGCCGCCCCCGGGCCGCGGGGCGAAAACGCGATCGCAGGTGTCGTTGGTCATGGAGTCACGGGCAGTCCGACACGGAACTCCCGATCCGTCCGCGGACGCGTGTCCTCGCTTCCGCTCCCGCATCCGGGCCCGCGCGGGCTTCCGCCCTGTCGTCGAAAACGTGTGGTCTCGCGAGTGCCGCCCCGGTTGGATGTTCCCGGGAGTCCGCTCGGCGGGGGTTTGTACGTTCCCATCCATACCTACGTCGGTGCTCTCGTCCGCCGCGGCGAACGGCATCGACGACAGCCGGGGGAGACCGACGACCATGGAACACGGCCGCGCGACCGGAGGAAAGCGCCTTGTCGTGCTCGATCCCGACGGCTGCGGTGCCGACCGGGGCTGGATGTTCGTCGTCGTCGCGGCGCCCACGGGTGTCGTGTACCGGAACCAGAGCGGTGGCTACTCCTGCGCCCAGTACGAGCAGGAGGGTTACCTGATTCCGCTCCTCGGGGAGGGCCTGGACGAGGAGCTGAGGGAGATCTTCGTCGGCGAACTGCACGGCTGGGGCACACGCGGCCTCACGTGGCCGGTGGAACTGCTCGACCGACTGCGAACCGCCGTCGCGTCCTTCGCCGTGTACGCCGGCGATCACCACGACGATTTGTACCCGACGCCACTGGTCCTGGACGAGTCACGCCTGGACGAGGTTGCCGAGGCGTGGCTCCCCGTGGTCACCCCCGACGGCCCCGGCGTGCTCGTGTGGGAGAACTCCGACTGACTCCGACCGGGCGGGAGGCCGGGACGATCCCACCGACCGGCGAGAACGATCCGACGTGCCGGCGGGCGTGTTCAGGGTCCATGAGCGGCCTCCACGACGACGGCGAGGTCCTCGTCGGGGGCGCCAGCCGTGACGCACGCCGCGAGACGAGGGCGCACGCCACCCTCGACCAGCCCGAAGGCCGGCCGCCACCTGACTGAGCAGGGAGAGTCCGTCGAGAGCAATGTGTTCGGAAGCTTGCCAACATCGTCGATTGCGAGAAAACGGACCTTCGCCTTCGATACGACCCGCATGTCGCGTGTGCACTCGGGGTCCCGAAACAGCACATCGTTCCCTGGAGAGCACATCGACACCGACGGAACCGCAGCCTATCCCCAGGCCCCGACCCCGCTGCGCGCCGGCGCGGTGTGTTGGGTGGTCACGAAACCCGAGGCTTGGTCAACCAGTCCTTGATCAATTCGGCGGGCGGCGGCACCACAGAGTAGGGGACCATCGCTTCGGCGATCGCCCGTGCCAGTTCGTCGATCGTTTTCGGGCAGTACCTGGGCGGGGTGATCCAGATCCGGGGCCTGGCATCGGGGTCATCCTCGTTGCGGATGATCTGGGCGTACAGGCAGTCGGGGTTCCGGTCGTATCCCCAGGTGCTGTAGCGGTTCCAGCCCGGCATCGAGAAGACGTACAGCCCGCCGACGTTCTCATCGGTGACAACAGCACGTCTACCCACCGGCGGCTGAGGGTCGGTATACAAGGGGCCATAAACGATCTCCCAGACCCCGTCGTCATGTTCGAAAATGTCCATCGGGACGTGGCGTTTGAGGGTGCGTAGTTCCCGACGGAACGCCTCGACGTTGAGGCCGGCCTCGGCTGCGAGGCGAGGTAGATCGGTCTCGGCGAGGTTGGTGCCCATGACTTCGGGAATCTCGGCTCCGGACGGGCTGTGCGTGGTCCTGGTGTGCTTGGCCAAGACCAGGAAGACCCGCAGGGTGACGTGGTCGGTGATGCCCAGTCGGCGCACATAGGTGACCGCTTGCTCGCTCACTCCGGTTTTTCCCTCCACACTGGGCGGCTGCCGGCGAGCCACGCTATCGCGAGGAGAGAAGGATCCTGCGACGAACTCTGCGTTACGAAGCGCGCATACTTGGCCGAATAGCGGTCCATTCCCCTTCCTCAGCTGGCCCGAAGGCCAGCTGCCACACGAGGTGCCCGCCGTGGGAGTCTGGGTCGTAGGCGTTGCGACCCTCGGCCGCGAGTGGGCGATGCGGGTGCTGCGGGTCGGGCCGCCAGGGCCGCCGTGCGCAAGGCCGCGCAGCTGGGGGCAAGTCGGTGAAGGCCCATGTGCACGACCTGAGCGTGTCCGAGGCCGCCCCGCCGACAGGAGTGTGGGCGTCGCGACCGCCAAGGTGCCGTCGCAGCATCCCCTCGCCGGGGGCTTCCCCCGCGAGTACCGCTCGGACCTCGTTTGCCGTCAACCTCGCGCGATCGGCCAACTCCTCCACGCTGAGCTCTCTGCGGTCCAGTAACCACGCCAGCATCACACTGAAACCGGGGTGCTCCGTCATGCCCGAACCCTATTGATTCCCTGTCCCTGATGTCCGCGACCGCTGAATCCGAGGAGGGCTCAGGCGGTTGCGAGTGCGCTGGATCCGCGCAGCTCTTCATCGTCCTTGGACGCGTCCTGGTCGTGGGAGCTGCCGGTTGGGCCCGGCCGCCCGCTCGGCAGAAGCGCCCCGCCTGGGGCATTCCGAAGGGGATCGTCCTGTTGGCGACGCCGGAGGGCCGGCGCACCAGTGTCCTCACCATGGAAGGCGGAATGCTCTGCGGGCGCCTGGACGTGCCGAGCAACACCGACCCACAAGACGCGCGGGCCGCGACAGCGGTGATGTCACATCAGCGCGGCCCGCCGGCGCTGAGTCACAGGTCCACGACGAGGCGGGGCGACAGTGCGCGGGACACGCAGGCGTACATGCGGCCCGCCGGGGCGCCGATGTCGTCTCGGTGCTCGGGTTCCCCGTCGACGACGGTGAGTTCGCAGCTGCCGCAGACGCCTTCGCGGCAGCCGGACGGTACGGGGTGCCCGGCGTGGTGAACGAGCTCGTGGCCATGCTCACCCGCTACCTCACGGCCGCGCCGGCCATCCCGGTCTCAGGTTGACACCACCGGGGCAGCCGCGGGTTGGGGCGGGGTGGTTGTCGACCCTGACGGTCGGCCGGCTCGATCGTGAGCTGATCGATCTGGAACGGGAGCACGTCGAGCGGACCGGCCCCATCGCGCTGGTCCGGGTGTTCGCGGTGACATCGCGCGACAAGGGGTTCTTCGTCCGCCACGCCGACGCGCGCTCCGTGCTGATGTACGACTACCTGTTCTGGCTGTTCACCAGGCTCAACCAGGTCGGCTCCTTCGAGCAGTACCTCAGGACACCTCCGCAGCCCGAGCGTTGCTACGCGCTGCCGGACTACGAGCTCATGATCGCCTTCGGCCTCGCAACCGAGCCGTACGGCTTCCGCACCGGCGGATACGCCCCCGGCTTCCTCGAAGAGTGGTGGAACTCCCGCATCGCCTCGGGCCACATTGCGGAGACCGCCGACGGCTATCGGTTGACCGACGCCGCCGTCGCCTCGCTGCTGCACGAACTTGCCACCGTGGCCGGAGACGGAGGGTAGCCGTACTCGCCAGTCTCCAGCGGACGGCCAGACGCAGCACCGTCACCATCCCCGGAGCGCCGTCCTATCTCCACTGTGACGGCTCCGCAGAACAGGCACCAGCATTTCCCCAGGTCACCGCAGCACCGACCCGGACTTCTTCAGGGGCAAACGTTGCCGGGCGCGGCACTAGCCGATCCGGCGACGGGATTGCACAACGAGGACGACGGCCTCCTCCGGAACCTGGTCGCCCACCGCGATCCGGACCTCCGTGACCGTGCCGGGCCAGTCGGCGATCAGCTCCTGGCAGACCGCGTCGTTCTCCAGGGTGGCCATGAGTTCGCCACCCCGGACGGTCTGGCCGGGCTCCACCAAGACCTCGGTCACCCACCACGGCACGCCCAACACAGCCTTCGCGGTGAACACCACTGGCCCCAACTCGCGCCAGACCGGCGGTGCCGGCGGCCCGCCGATGCGCTGCTCGACCTGGTCGAGGGCTATTCCGGCGCACCGGGCGAACGAGGAGTCGTCTGCCAGGTGCTCGCGCAGCAACGGCCCGACCGCGCGGGCGTCACCCAGCCGCGCCAGCGTGTTCACCGCTTCGGACCGCGCCTCGGGGTCCGCCAGGCACGCGGCGACGACCTCCGTGTGATCGGCCGTCCCGTTCTCGGCCAGACCTCGCAGCGCTCGACGGCGGTACTCCGGGCTACGGGCCCTCAGTTGGCGCTCCAGGAACGGCAGAACTCGCGGATCCTTGATGTACTCCAGCGTCTCCATGATTGCCGATTCATGCACGGGGTCCTCCGCCGCCTCGTCGAAGAAGGTGTCCGGGAAGGCGCGGGCAAGGTGTATCTGCGCTTCTCCGGGGCGTCGGTAGTCGTCCCGGTCGTGGCGCATGATCTCCACCATGTCCCAGCCCGGCTCGGCCCGGCCCGCCCGAATGGCGAGGAGCCGACGAAGACTCACCGGCCCTGCTGCAAGCAGGCCGTCGAGGGCGCTGTCGTCCCCGTACATGTAATCCGTGAGGAGACCGTCGATCTCATCGAGTGCCAGGTCCATGAGGAGTCGGCCAACTTTCGGTAGACCAGAGGGTCAGGGCGGGCGGCTTCTCCGCCAGACGGCGCCGCCTGGTTGTTCGACCATCGGTCACTGCACGGTACTTGACGACACGGCAACGGCCGTCAGCCTGCCCGAGTCTCCGTAGTACGTCGTCAGCGCCTGAGCCCGGTCAGGACCTCGACCCGTTCCGCCGCCCATGTCGCCCGCCGCTGTCGCACGTTGGCGATCGCGACACCCAACTTCACCTCATGCACCACACGTCGACCTCGACGGCCTCGACATGCTTGCGCGGCACGGTCAGATGTCCTTCCCGTCCCGGTACGTGGTGGCCGCGGCGAGGGTGAGCGTCTACCGGTGCACCGGCACCTCGACCACGCGCACGCCCACCTCCGCCAACACCTCCCGCTGTGCCGGCGTGAGCCCCGCCCCGCTACACCGTTGTCGGGCCGGCCATACGACGCCCTCCGAGCGCAGTCGGCCCCTCCGGCCGACAAGCCCCCGGTGGCTATACGTGGTCGTAGACGATCGTACGGATGTGTCTGGCGCACAGCGCCTGGGTGATGAGGGGTTCGACACGGTCCCAGGTGCCGCCGGCCAGGCCGCAGCCGATGCGGGGCATGTGCACCGAGGCATGCAGTCCCTCTGCGTGCTCCGCCAGGACGTGCAGACACTCCCGCACCGCGTCGTAGCGGATGGCCGGGCCGCTATCGGCGGGATCGGTCCCGGACTCGGTCCTGATGCCCTCGCGAGTCCGGATGCCATGCTGGCCGACCATGTTCGCCACCCACAGGGTGGGCTCGACCTTTACGAGTTGCACGGCACCGAGCCGGTAGCCCGTGGTGGCACGGTCGCGGTGCCAGGCGCGGAACTCCCGCTCGGGCTCGGGCCAGCGGCAGGAGATCACCCGGACGATACCGGCGCCCCAGGCGCCGATGTCGTTGCAGACATGGGCGATGATCTTGTTGCCGTCGACCTGGGGGGCGGTGGCGTCGCCGTCGACGAATTCCATGGGCAGCACTCCCTGATGGTATCGATGGGGGGAACTGTGGGCTCGATTCGGCCATGGCATTGTCGAAACAGATCCCGGTTCGGCCGGCGGAACGGCGCAGCCCGAGTTCACCGAGGAGGAAGGAGCGGGAAGTGCGCCCTTCGCCCGCCGCCGTGCGCCGGCGGCGGGGGCTGGTGGGCGCTGCCCGCATGGCGCTGCGCGGCCGGGAGCGGCTGCCCTCCGTGTCCGCGGCGACGTGATCGTGGCCCGGGTACCCGCGGAGGTCGCGGCGGACCTGTTGCGCAGGCCGGCCGTCGCACGGCGGGCCGCGGGGTGCTGAAGATTTCGCGGTTCCGGGTCGCCGCTCCTGTGCCGGCCGTCAGCCGATCGCCCCGAACGTGGCCTTGATCTCGCGCGCGCGGTCGGGGTCCGGGGTAGCCGGCCGGACGGTTCCGGTGACCTCGCCGAAACCGATCCGGACGCCGTCGGCGCCGGGAGCTCCGGCCCGGATGCCAACGGTGTCGCCGTCCTCGAGGAAGGTACGGGCGGTGCCGTCGGAGAGCTGGACCGGCTCCTGGCCGCTCCAGGACAGTTCCAGGAAGGAGCCGCGCTGGTCGCGCTCGGGGCCGGAGACCGTACCGGAGGCGAACAGGTCGCCGGTGCGCAACGAGGCGCCGTTGACGGTCATGTGGGCGAGTTGCTGGGCGGCGGTCCAGTACATCTGCGCGAACGGCGGCCGGGAGACCACGTCACCGTTCCAGGCGACCTCCAGCTCCAGGTCCAGCCCCCACGGCCGGTCCTCACGCAGGTAGGGCAGCTGGGGGGTGTCCGGGGCGGGTGGGGCGGTACGGGCGTGCTCCAGCGCGTCGAGCGTCACCACCCATGGGGAGACGGAGGTCGCGAAGGACTTGCCGAGGAACGGGCCCAGCGGAACGTACTCCCAGGCCTGGATGTCGCGGGCGCTCCAGTCGTTGACCAGGACCACGCCGAAGACGTGCTCGGCGAAGTCGGCGGTGGACACCCGCGTGCCGAGCGCGGAGGGGACACCCACGACGAAGCCGACCTCGGCCTCGATGTCCAGGCGCCGCGACGGCCCGAAGTCGGGCGCGGCCTCGGCCGGGGCCTTGCGCTGGCCGCAGGGACGCACCACCGGCGTGCCGGAGACCATCACGGTGCCCGCGCGGCCGTGGTAACCGATGGGCAGGTGCTTCCAGTTGGGGGTCAGCGGCTCCTGGGTCGGTCGGAAGATGCGGCCGACGTTGGAGGCATGGTGCTCGGACGCGTAGAAGTCGACGTAGTCCGCGACCTCGAACGGCAGGTGCAGCGTGACCTCGTCGAGCGGGACCAGGTGCGGCTCGACCGCCGGGCGGTGTACCTCGTCGGTGAGCAACTCGGTCAGCCGGGCCCGAACCTGTCGCCACGCGACACGGCCGCGCGCCATGAAGGGGTTGAGCCGGTCGGCCGCGAAGTCCGAGGCGTGGGGCAGGTCCAAGCGGGAGAGGTCCAGCACCGACCCGCCGATCGCCACCCCGACGCGGGGCCGCTCGCCGGCGCGTGAGAACACGCCGTACGGCAGGTTCTGCACCGGGAAGTCGCTGTCGTCGGGCACGGGAACCCAGGTGGTGAGGGTCATGCGGGCGTCTCCATGTTCGGGGTGTGCGGGCCGGTGTCGGTGAACAGGCCCAGGGACCGCAGGTCGTCGATCGGCTCCCGGGTGCTGCACGAGCCGTACGCGACCAACAGGGCGCGGGCGCGCCCGGCGGTCACCGTGTCGACGGCGCGGGCCTGCTCGGCGAGGGCCGTCGCGTCGGTGGCCGCGAGCACGGCGGCGACATCCTCCGGGGTGCCGCCGTCCACCGCGCGGCAGAGGGCGAGCAGCAGGTTGAGGAAGCCGTGGTGGGTGAAGCCGGTACGCGGGTCGCGGTGGCGTACGGCGTTGTGCAGCCCGGCGGTCGCCTTGAACGGCAGCTCCAGCCGCGCACACGCGTGGACGAAGTCGGCCAGCCGGGCCACGGTCGGGAACAGCTCGGCCCGCACACCGCCGCAGCGGACCTTGGCCCCCAGCCCGGCGTCGGCCAGCACGGGCAGCGCCTCGCGCCAGTCGCCGGTGATCGGAACCTCTGCGTGATGCGTCAGGCCCTCGGGCAGCAGGTCGGCGAGCCGTCGCACCGCCGCGACCGCGTCGCGCGCGGCCTCGGCCCGGGTGTCGGCCGCGGGCAGCGGGCCCTCGGTGGCCGCCAGGCGCAGCCGGGGTTCGGCCGCCAGGCGCTCCAGCGCCCGCCGTGCGGTGTCGCCGTCCACCGGGGTGATCAGGCCGAGGTCGAGGTGATCCGCGGGGTCCAAGGCGGCGACGAGTTCGGGCAGCCGGGTGGCGGGGCACAGGAAGCGGCCGGTGGGCACGGGGTGTGCGGCCGCGGAGTCCGCGCGGTACCGGGCCACCGCCGCGGGCATGGGCAGCTCCTCCGGCGGGAAGAGGCCGGCGTCGTCGACCAGCGCGGTGAACAGCGGGGCGGTCATCGCTTCCCTCCCGGGCCACGGCCGGACCAGCTCCAGGCGTAGCCGTCGTCCTCGCACGCGACGGAGCCCTCGCCCAGTTCCAGCGGGCGGAAGGTGTCGACCATCACGGCCAGTTCGTCGAAGAACTCCACCCCGACGGACCGTTCGTACGCGCCCGGCTGCGGGCCGTGCGCGTGGCCGCCGGGGTGCAGTGAGACGGAACCCTGGCCGATGCCGGAGCCCTTGCGGGCCTCGTAGTCACCGCCGCAGTAGAACATCACCTCGTCGCTGTCCACGTTGGAGTGGTAGTAGGGGACGGGAATCGACAGCGGGTGGTAGTCCACCTTGCGGGGCACGAAGTTGCAGATCACGAAGTTGTGCCCCTCGAAGACCTGGTGGGCCGGCGGCGGCTGGTGCACCCGGCCGGTGATCGGCTCGAAGTCGCCGATGTTGAAGGCGTACGGGTACAGGCACCCGTCCCACCCGACCACGTCGAACGGGTGCGAGGGCTGCACCATGACCGTCCCGGCGACCCCGCCCGGCCCCGGCCCGCGGTGCTTGACGTAGACCTCGACGTCCTCGATCTCGTCGCCCTCGACCAGCAGCGGCCCGTCGGGTCCGCGCAGGTCCCGCTCGCAGTACGGGGCGTGCTCCAGCAGTTGCCCGTACCGCGACAGGTAGCGCCTGGGCGGGGCGATGTGGCTGTGGGCCTCGACGCAGTAGGCCCGCAGCGGGGCGTCGCCGGTGGGCACCCAGCGGTGGGTGGTGCCGCGCGGCAGGATCACGTAGTCGCCCTCGCCCGCGTCGAGAACGCCGAAGACGGTTTCCACGCGGGCCCCGCCCGACTCGATGTACACGCACTCGTCGCCGATCGCGTTCCGGTACAGCGGCGACGCGGCGCCGGCCACCACGTACGAGATCCGCACGTCGCCGTTGCCCAGCACCAGGCGTCGGCCGGTGACCACGTCCGTGTCGCGCCAGGTCTCGCTGGGGAACAGGCGGTGCAGCCTCAGGTGCCGCGGCCTCAGCGGGTGGTTGGGCGCGGTGGACAGGTCCGGCAGCTCCCACACCCGGCTGTCCACCAGCGCGGAGGGGATCCGCCGGTGGTACAGCAGCGAGGAGTCCGACGAGAATCCCTCCTCGCCCACCAATTCCTCGTAGTACAGCCCCCCGTCGGGGCGCCGGTGCTGGGTGTGCCGCTTGCGGGGGATTTCCCCCACGCTGCGGTAGTGGGCCATGGTCTTTTCCCTGCTTCCGAAGGGTGTGGGCTCTCGTGCGAACCGGGTCGCGCTACCCGGGCAGTACGGCTGTCTCCACGGCGCGGCGGAACGCCTCGGTGTCGCCGCCGTCCACCGCGAGCGGCAGCACCAGTCGGGTGAGGAACATCTCGCGCCGCTCGGGGGCGGTGGCGTCGAGGCGGGCGAGGATCCGACCGTCCGGACGGATCACCACCAGCTCGCCCGGGGCGCCCGGCACCGGGCAGTCGTCCACCGGGTCGCCGCCCCGGGGGCACGGTCCGTCCGTCCTCGCCCGCCCGGCGTCACCCACCGGTCCGGGCCAGGGCGCGGCGCACGGCGACGGTCACGTCGCCCGCCCGCGCGTCGGGCAGGATCGCGGCGATGTGGGCGTCGGGTCGGATCAGCCAGGCCTCTCCGGGGACGGCGGGCAGATCTCGGGGCCGCGCCGGGTCGGCCTCGGCCCCGTGGCCGTCGAGGCGCAGCACGGTGACCGGGGCCGTGGACGCCGCCCGGGCGGCGGCGGCCAGGGACTCCGCCCACGCGTCGTCGTGGTCGGTCGACGGGGCGGCCGCCGGGTCCACTGGCCCTCCGGCCGTCGCCAGCAGCAGAGTGAACCCCTCGCGAACCACCTCGCGCAGCCTCACCGGCTCGTCGTGTCCGGGCACGCGCACGCGCACGTCCGGCACGATCACCCCGGGGGCGGGCACGCACAGTTGGCCCTTGGCCGGGCGGCCGCCGAAGGGGCGGTGCGGGGCCGGGGTGGTGAGCGGGGAGTCCACGTACCAGAACGGCTCCGCCAGCCGCCCGGAGTCGACCGTACGCGCGGCCAGTTCGGGATCGCCGGCGGCCGCGAGCAACGTGGCCGCCCGTACGGCCTGCTCGGTCTCGTCCTGGGGTACGAGGAAGCGCATGGTGGCGCCGGTGATGTCGAGGTTCTCGGCCGCCGCGGCGTGCCGTTCGCCGTGGTAGGTCTCCAGCACCGCCTCGTCCGCCCAGCCGCGCGACACGAACGCCAGCTTCCAGGCCGCGTTCTCGGCGTCACCCACCCCGGAGTTGAGCCCGCGGGCCCCGAACGGCGCGACGACGTGGGCACTGTCCCCCGCGAGCAGCACGCGCCCCACCCGCATGCGGTCGACCATGCGCGAGTGGAAGCGGTACACGGACCGCCACACGATCTCGTACGGTCGGTCCCCGACGATCTGCCGGATCCGCCGGTCGAGTCCGCCGGAGGCCTCCTCGGTCGCGAGGTCGAAGTCCGGCGGCACCTGCCAGTCGATCCGGAAGACGGAGTCGGGACACGGGTGGATCAGCACTTGGCGCCCCGGGTTCCAGGCGGGGTCGAAGTAGAACCGTCGTTCGCTCTCCCAGCCCGGCAGTTCGGCCCGGATGTCGCAGATCAGGAACTGGTCGTCGAAGGTTCGACCGGGGAAGTCCAAGCCCAGGGCCTCGCGCAGGCCGCCGCCGCGCGACCCCGTGCAGCACACGACGTACGGGGCACGCAGCACCGCGCCGTTCGCGCACGTGAGGGTGACCCCGTCCGCGTCCTGCACGACGCCGGTGACCTCGTGCCCCCACCGGACGTCGACGAGGTCGCTCGCGGCGATCCGCCCGTCGAGGATCTCCTCGGTGCGGGACTGCGAGATGTTCACGAACGGCGGGAGCGGCGAGTCGCCGTCCTCGGCGAACGTCCACGCGAACAGTTCCCGCTCACCGAGGTACGTGCGCGCGGTCGTCCACGTCAGACCCTCGTCGGCGATCGCCGACGCGCCGACCGACGCCCAGACGTCCAGCACGTCACGCTGCTGGCAGATCGCCTTCGACCCGACCGGGTCGCGCGCCGGACGACGGTCGAGCACGGTCACCGGCACGCCCCAACGTGCCAACAGCAAGGCGGCCGTCTGCCCAACCGGCCCCGCCCCCACCACCACGATCGCCTGCGGCATCGTCTCGAACGTCCCTTCGTCCTTCCCGGCCCCGTTATGCGTACGGTCGGGGGTCAGCCCTGGAGCTGCGCCCACACCTCGCGGTCGCGCTCCGCGGTCCAGATGCGCGGGCGCTCGACGCCGGAGAGTTCGTCCCACAACCGGGAGACGTCGAACGGGAGGCAGTGCTCGAAGATGGGCCAACGGCCGTAGCGCGGCGCGAGTTCGGTGTGCACCGCCTCGAACGCCTCCTTCAGCGTGCCGCCGCGCTCCTGCACGGCGCCGACCTGCTCGATCATCACGCGCAGGAAGTCCCGCGTCTGGGCGATCGCCGCGTCCACGGCCTCGCGGCCGCGTGCGACCGCGCCGCGCCCACCGACCAGCGCCTCGGCACCGAGGGCGGCCACGGCGTCCAGCGTTCCGCAGGCCCAGTCGCGGTGGAACGCGTCGCCGGTGTACAGCGCCGCTTGGGCCTCGACCAGGTCACCGGCGAAGAGCACCTTCTGCTTCGGCAGCCAGGCCACGATGTCGCCCTCGGTGTGGCCGCGCCCGCAGTACCGCAGTTCCAGATCGCCGCGGTCGCCGCCCAGGTCGATGGTGAAACGGTCGGAGAACGTCGCGGTCGGCCAGGTCAGGCCGGGGATCGAGGCCGGCTCCTTGAACAGGCGGGGCATGCGGCCGTACTCCGACTCCCAGTCCTGCCGGCCGCGTTCGGCGATCAGCTCCCGCGTCCTGTCGTGGGCGACGATCACGTCGGCGTCGAACGCGCTCGCGCCCAGCACGCGCACCGCGTGGTAGTGCGACAGCACCAGGTAACGGACCGGCTTGTCGGTGTACTCGCGCAGCATCGCCAGCCACTCGCGGGCGGCGACCGGCGTGGCCAGGGCCTCGAAGGCGACCACGAAGTCCTCACCCTCGATCGCCCCGATGTTGGGGTCCCCATCGGCGGTCAGGGCGTACACCCCCTCGGCCAGGACCTCCAGCGTCCGCTGCTTCTCGCCCAGGTCCGCCGACGATGCGAACGGTTTCGCCGTCATCGTGTCCCGCCTCTCTCGACATCAGCCCGAGGTCTGTTCTATTATCGAACAGCGAGCTCATATTTAGATCATGGATGGCGGCAATATACACACGCCGCAGCGGCCGGAGAAGAGACCATGCCAACGCCCGACGAGAAATCCCCACGGGACAAGGTGGCCCCGCACTCCCAGACGCTGGACCGAGGACTGCGCCTCCTGGAGGTCCTCGCGGACGCCGAACGCCCTTTGGCCATCGCCGAACTCGCCGACGCGCTCGGCGTGCACCGCTCGATCGCGTACCGGATCCTGCGCACACTCGAGGACCACCGCCTGGTACGCCGCGGCCCCGACGGCGCCTGCGAACTCGGCGTCGGCCTGGCCACCCTCGCCCGCAACGTCTCGCGCGACCTGCACGCCGCCGCACTGCCCGAACTCACCGCCGTGGCCAACGAGATCGGCATGACCACCTTCCTCGCCGTGGTCGACGGGGACGAGTGCGTCACCCTGGCCGCCGTCGAACCCCGCCACTCCGTCGCCGCCGTCGCCCAACGCCCCGGCAGCCGACACTCCCTCGACTCCGGAGCCCCGGGCATCGCCCTGCTCTCCGCCGGCCCCGCCCGGCCCGACGAACGCCCCAAGGTCACCGAGGCCCGCCGCCTCGGCCACGCCCGCTCCGACAGCGAGGTCATCGCGGGCCTGTCGTCGCTCGCCGTCCCCGTCCTCAGCGCCTCCCGCGGCCTTGTCGGCGCAGTCGCCGTGGTCCACCTCGGCGGCACCGCGGCCGACGAGGCGGCCATCGCCGTACGCCTGCAACAGGCGGCGAGAACGATCGCGGCGGAGTTGGCGTAGGGGGTAGGGCTGCCCTTCCGCCGGCACGCCGACGCAGACCTTGTCCCGACCGTGCCGGAATACGCCCTGCGAGGCCGCACTCCCTGTTCTCCGTGTGCCGATGGGCGAGCCATTGTCGGGCGTAGTGCGCTGAACTGTCTCTGTCTGCTTTTCGCGATCTCGGGCACGCCGTGGCCTGCTCTTCGCGGCGGCGGACCAGTACGACGAGTGGGGTGCTCCGGTAGCGCCGAATGGGGAACCGTGCTCGCGATGCCCGCGCGTCTCGGCGGGCGGGCGCACGATGCGGGATACGTTGCGCGGCGAGGCTTTGGGGCGAATATGTGCCGCACCGGCGAGGACCCGGTGCGGACCCGCTCCGCCGAGGCCGGTCGGGAGGACTGACGTGAGTGTGAGTCGGGAAGCCGAACGCGGCGTGGCATCGCTCGTGGTCCCGGGTGGTGAACAGGCGGGCGCCGGGGCCCGAGTGGTCGGCTGGTTGACCACCACGGACCACAAGGTGATCGGCTACATGTACATAACCACGTCGTTCGGGTTCTTCCTCATCGGGGGAATCCTGGCGCTGATCATCCGCGCCGAACTCGCCCGACCGGGCAACCAGATCCTGTCCAACGAACAGTTCAACCAGGCGTTCACGCTGCACGGCACGATCATGCTGTTGCTCTTCGCGACGCCGTTGTTCGCCGGATTCGCGAACGCCATCATGCCGCTACAGATCGGCGCGCCCGACGTGGCCTTCCCGCGCCTGAACATGCTCTCGTACTGGCTGTTCCTCTTCGGCGGCCTGATGGTCCTTGGAGGTTTCCTCACCCCGCAGGGCAGCGCGGCCTTCGGGTGGACCGGCTATGCGCCGCTGTCCGGCGCGATCCGGTCGCCGGGGATCGGCGCGGATCTGTGGATCATGGGCCTGGCCCTGTCCGGATTCGGCACGATCCTCGGCTCGGTCAACTTCATCACCACGATCGTCTGCATGCGGGCGCCGGGAATGACCATGTTCCGCCTGCCGATCTTCTGCTGGAACGTGCTGCTGACCGGCTTCCTGGTGCTGATGGCGTTTCCGGTCCTGGCCGCCGCGCTCCTCGCCTTGGAGGCCGACCGCAAGTTCGGCGCGCACATCTTCGATCCGGCCAACGGCGGGCCGCTGCTGTGGCAGCACCTGTTCTGGTTCTTCGGGCACCCCGAGGTGTACATCATCGCGCTGCCGTTCTTCGGCATCATCAGCGAGATTCTGCCGGTGTTCTCGCGCAAGCCGATCTTCGGCTACCTGGGCCTGGTCGGCGCCACCGTCGCGATCGCCGGGCTGTCCTCGGTGGTGTGGGCGCACCACATGTTCGTCACAGGCGCGGTGCTGCTGCCGTTCTTCTCGCTCCTGTCGTTCCTCATCGCGGTGCCCACCGGGGTGAAGTTCTTCAACTGGATCGGCACCATGTGGAACGGCTCGCTGTCGTTCGAGACTCCGATGCTGTGGTCCCTCGGCTTCCTCGTCACGTTCTTGTTCGGCGGACTGACCGGGGTGATCCTCGCGTCGCCGCCGCTGGACTTCCACGTCTCCGACACGTACTTCGTGGTGGCGCACTTCCACTACACGGTCTTCGGCACCGTGGTCTTCGCGATGTTCGCCGGCTTCTACTTCTGGTGGCCGAAGTGGACCGGGAGGATGCTCGACGAACGCTTGGGCCGGGTGCACTTCTGGAGCCTGTTCGTCGGGTTCCACACCACGTTCCTGGTGCAGCACTGGCTCGGCGCCCAGGGCATGGCCCGTCGGTACGCCGACTATCTGGCGGGCGACGGCTTCACGGCCCTGAACTCGCTGTCCTCCATCGGGGCGTTCCTGTTGGGGGCTTCGACCCTGCCGTTCCTGTACAACGTGTGGCTGACCCACAAGACCGGCGCCAAGGTAGCCATCAATGACCCGTGGGGCTTCGGGCGTTCGTTGGAATGGGCGACCTCGTGTCCGCCGCCCCGGCACAATTTCACCGCGCTGCCGCGCATCCGCTCCGAGTGCCCGGCCTTCGACGCGCGGTACCCGGAGACCGTCATGCTCGGCGCGCCCGGGACCCCGCCGGCCGACAGCGGGATCGACGGCTCGGATTCGAGTCCCGGATCGGACTAGTGTCGGGCTGCGGTTGCGTGACGGACGGCGGCCTGTGACCGCTCCGTACTGACCTTGCGCAGCGCCTCGATGAGCTTTCGCACCGCGGGCCCCGGTTGCGTGTCCGTGCGCGCGATCATGGAGACGGTCAGCCGGGGCGGGGCCCAGTCGGTTGCCGGAGTCACGCTCTCCTCGGCGCGGTGGCCGCGGAGCGTGTACCGGGGCAGCAAGGCGATGCCCACTCGGGCGGCGACCATGAGCAGGCTCGTGTGCGGGTTGGTCGTCTCGTAGATGATGTTCTGGTCGGTTGGCGTGAACCGGGAATCCACAAGGTCCCGCAGTGCGTAACCGCGCGCGGGGAGCACCCAGGGCCGGCCTTCCAGGTCCGAGACACTCACGGTTGGCTTGTCCGCCAAGGGGTGGCTTCGGGGGGAGGACCCCGTTGGCGCGGCGGATCAGCAGGTTGACGTTGAGGTCCTCCTCGAGGCGTCGGATCTGCCGGCTGAGCGTCGGTTGCCCGATGCCCACCTCCAGGGCCGCCTTGCGCAGGTCGGCCGGTCCGTCGACCGATGCACTCGCGACCCGAACCCGGGGATTCCAGCGGCCAACCCGCAGGCCACGTAGCGCATGATCGACCCGTCGTCAGGCTCGCTCCTGCACCACGCGCGCGTTGTCGACGTGCAGGCGCAATGCACCGTCCTCCGGGCACTTGAGGCCCACGGAGAGGCCGCAGAGCGCACCGTCCGCGGCGAAGGCGTACGCGACGGCCACCAGGAACACGCCGTGTCCCGCGGGGCAGTACTCCGCCGTCCGCTTCCGAACGACGTTTCCTGCTCCCGACGGCTGGACGTCGGATCGCACGAGCCTCCACTGGCAGGTGCCGGAGTACACGTCGCCGTCCTCGATGCCGATCGGCAGGCAGCAACCCACGCACCAAACCTCGTCCGAGGCCACCTCGAACTCGTCATGGGCGCAGTACCGGCACAGGACAGGGACGGTCACCCTCCGCCCGTCCGGCCCCGCGAGGCCGGTCCGGCCCAGTAGCGCCAACAGACTTCCGTAACCCGTGACCTCGTCGCCCACCGGCCCGGCACACCACGCGTCTGCCATCTGCTGTCATCCCTGCCGTTCGATCCACTCCCCGCCGCCCAGCGGGTAGTCGTAACCGGGGCGGCCGGCGTCGGCGCTGGTGCGGAAGGGCGTGCCCTTGTTGTTGATGTGCTCCGTGCCGCGGCGGTCGCCGCTGGACCAGTCCAGGGTGAGATCCCAGCGGACGTCGTGCGCCTTGGTGTGCACGGTGACGTAGAAGACCTCCGGGTCGGACGCGCTGACCTTGTACGGGAAGTCGCCCTGGCCGTTCTTCGCGGTGATGACGGGGCTGCCCTTGTCGAGGTCGATGTCGAACGACTTGGTGTCGACGCCGCCGCCGCAGCCGACGCCCATCGAGTAGTCGTTCCAGGCGAGCGGCGCGCTCTTGCCGACGACGCGTATGTGCAGCGCCTCCAGGATCACGGTGTCCTGGCTGCGGCCCTGGACGGTGAGGGCGATCTTTTGCTCGTTCGAGGAGACCGCGCCGTACGCGGCGGCCCAGCGCGGGGCGTCCCGCTCGTTCGCGGGCGGGCCGACCTGTTCGGCGCCACTGTCGACGAGAAAGTGCTGGCTGCACGGATTGTTGTAGACGTAGGGGCGAATGCCCACATTGAGCGGGAGGGCGCCGGCACCGCTCTCGCCGGATGACTCCCGCGCGCCCGGCGTACCGCCACTCTTCGAGACACCGGGCCCGACCTTGCCGGAGTCGGTCGTGACGGCCGGGGCCGGGGCGGTCCCGTGGGGAGACGGGGAGGAGGAGGCCCGCTCTGTGGGTCGTTCCGTGGCATCCGCCGTGCCGGTGATCGCGGCGGCGGGACCGGCTGCCCGGTGATTGCCCGCATCGTTGCCTTCGTCGTCGGAGAACGGATGTACGACGGCCATCACGACTCCCAGCAGGGCCGCCACCGCGACGAAGGAGGTCGCCACGGTACGGCGACGCCGTGACGGCGCGGGCTCGCGAGGTGCGTCGACGTCCGCCGACGCACCGTCCTCCTCGCCCTGTCCCTGCCCGTGCGACGTCGCCGCGCGGGTCGAGCCCGTCCCGGGGGCCGCAGCGAGGGCCGCAGCGGAGTCTGGCACTGTCGCCGAGTTCGAGTTCGAGTTCGAGTCCGACCCCGAGCCCGACTCCGTGCCCGTATCCGGCTCAGTCGTAGGCGCCGTGTTCGCCCGCTCAGCCAAATCCTCCGCCGCGCCCGCATCCACCGTCTCCGACGCGTCGACCGCCTGAGCCACTCCATCCGGACCGGCGCCCCGAGCCGAACCCGACGCCGGGGCCGGATCCAGAACCGGAGCCCCCGTCGCCGGAGCCGCTGCCTGCGCCGGATCCGCCCGGCGCCCCCGTGCCGCGTCCGCCAGGATCCAGTGCCGGTGCAGCTCCACCAGTTCCTGCGGCGTTGCCCGGCACACCCGGGCGAGGCGTTCCACCGGTGCGTAATCGCTCGGCACGGCAGTGCCGTTGCAGTAGCGGTGCAGCGTCGACGTGCCCGTGTGCAGCCGCTTGGCCAGCGCGCCGTAACTCAATCCCGAGCGGTCCTTGAGCTCCCGCAGCAGTCGCGCGAATGCCTCCGTTTCCTCGGCCCCCGTTGCCCCCGACACCCGTTCCTCCATGCCTCGCGTCCCATTCCCGCGTTCCAGGGGCGCTGCGTTTCCGCTGCTCAGAGCGGGTTTTGCCGTTCCGGCGTCCCCAACTGCCCGCCGTCTCTGGCGGTTGGGACGGCTCGCCCCACAAGCTCGTGACCATTCAAGCAGCACCCCCACCCGAACACCGAAGGGGCTCAACCTCATGTCCGGCAACCGCACTTCCCGCTCCCGTCTCGTCGGCGCCGCCACGCTCGCGCTCGCCGCGCTCCTGCTGACCGCGTGCAATGACGACAAGGACGCCGACGCCAAGGCCTCCGCCGCGACCCCGGCGCCCGGTGCCCCTTCCACCGCGCCACCGGCCGCGACACCGTCCGCGTCCGCCCCCGCCGGTACCCCCTCCTCCCGGCCCTCTTCCGCTACCGGCAAGCCCGGCCCGGCCAACACCAAGGGCCCGGCCGGCCGCACGGACTCCGGCGACCCGGCCACCTGCGAAGGCTCCAACACCAAGACCGTCGCGGCCCCGCTGAACCGCCCCGTGAACCACATGCTTCTCACCGTCACCAACACGGGCGGCAAGCTCTGCGCCCTCTACGGCTACCCGGCCATGCGCTTCGGCGAGGCCCAGTCCGTACCTCCCGTCATCGAGGCGTCGAAGCCGCAGGCGGTCGTCATGCTCGGGCCGGGCGAGTCCGGCTACGCCTCCGTCAACCTGTCCGCCGCCGACGGCAGCGGTGGCACCGGCCACACCGAGAAGTCCCTCACCGTCTACTTCCACGGCCCCTCCGGCAACGAGAACGTCGGCACGGGCGCCCACCCGTCGCTGCCCGCGAAGGGCACCTACGTCGACGACTCGCTCAAGGTCACGTACTGGCAGCAGTCGATGGACACCGCAACCGACTGGTAAGCACGCACCGTCGAATCGAACGAACCTCCCACGGGCGGCGGCGGCAAGGCCCTCCACCGCGGGCCCGCAGGCCGGATCGCCGGCGGATGGTCACGGTGGCTGCCGGCATGGTCGCCGCATCTGGCGGAGCACCTCGGCACGACCCTCGGTCGACTCCATGCGATCGCTTGCCGGAGGACGTCCATGTCGCGGCGGGCTTCATGGCCTTGCGCACGGTCGTGGCCAGGACGTTGGGGGCAGGGCTTCGGTCGGGGTAGTGGAGCCGGAGAACGAGCGGCGATCGGTGACGCTCGGGAGTGCGGTGAGGGCGACCACCGTGGGTCGTCCTCGCCGACCCCGAGAGCAACGAGTTCTGCGTCCTCGGCAACGCCGCGAGCGACCCGCAACCGGCACAGCGTTCCCGGGACCTACGGTGCGGTCACGCCCGCCGCGTGGGTGTCGTGCCGGTGCTGCGGGCCGAACACGCGCAACTCGTCCAGCACTGTGGTGCCACCGGGCGGAGGGGTGAAGATCCGCAGGCGCTGGTCCGCCGCGGGCGTCGCCAGCACCTCGCAGTCCAGGTCGATCCTGCCCAGGTCGGGATGCACGAGCCGGTACGGGTGCGACCTGCGCACGGCGACCTCGTGCCGGTCCCACAGCGCCGTGAATTCCGGGCTCGCGGCCCGGAGCCGCGTCACCAGCGAGCGGGACGCCGCGTCGTCGCCGCGACGGGTCGTTGCGGCCCGCAGGTCGGCGACCAACTGCCGGGCCTGCTCCTCGTGTTCCTCGACCGCGAAGTGACCGCGGACGCCGGGGTCGGTGAACCAGCTCAGCACGATGTTGCGGTCCTCCTCGGCGACCGTGCACACGCACCCGAACAGCGCGAGCGCCAGGTCGTTCTGCGCCAGCAGGTCGCCCAGATCGCTCACCACCTGCACGGGCACGCCGTCCAGGCGGTCGAGGAGGTACCGCAGGGCCGGCCGCAGATACTCCCCGGCCCGCGCGCCCTCCGGCGGGCGGTGCCCGGCGAGCAGGTACAGGTGGTCCCGCTCGTCCTCGGTCAGCCGCAGCGCGCCCGTCAGCGCGGCGAGCACCTGGACCGAGGGCTGGGGGCCGCGGGCCTGTTCGAGCCGCATGCAGTAGTCGGCCGACATCCCGGCGAGCATCGCGACCTCCTCGCGACGCAGGCCCGGGGTCCGCCGCCTCGGCCCTTCGACGAGCCCGACGTCGCGCGGCGTCAGCCGCTCCCTGGACCGGCGCAGGAAATCGGCGAGTTCGGGACGGTTCAGTGTCATGTCCTGCTCAGGATATCGGTGTCGTGAAAGCGCATCCTGGGACCGCCGATCCTAGGGGAAGCGCTCCGCTTCCACGGTGTCGGCGACGCGGGCCCGACGAGTCAATCCTTGCGGCCGACAGCGCCGTACAGCCACACCAGGCTCTCGTCGAACGTCCCGTACGAACCGTCGTCGGGATCGTCGTCCGGGTCCCACCGGGGAAGCGGTACCAACCCGGGCGGCACCAGACGGAATCCGTCGAACAACGACAGGATTTCCTGCCGTGGGCGCAGCACCGCCGGCGCCGTCGCACGGTTGTAGACCCGCGCTCCGTTGTGAGCCCGCTCCCCGTCGAAGTCGGCGCTGGTGTGCGAAAGGACCAAATAGCTGCCGGGGGCCAAGGCGTCACGCAATTCGGCCACGAGCGCGCGCGGATCCTCCTCGTCGCGCACGAAGTGCAGCAACGCGACCAGCAATACGGCGGTCGGCCGATCGAAGTCGATGACCTCGCGCACCTGGGGATCGGCCAGGACCGACTGCGGCCGGCGCACGTCCGCCTGGACGTACGCGGTACGACCCTGCGGTGAACTGCGCATCAGCGCCCGCGCGTGGGTGAGCACGATCGGATCGTTGTCCACGTACACCACCCGTGCGTCGGGGGCCACGTCCTGTGCGACTTCGTGGGTGTTGCCCGCGGTGGGGATACCGGTGCCGATGTCGAGGAACTGGCGTATGCCGTGCCGCGCGAGATGCCGTACCGCGCGCCGGAGGAAGACCCGGTTACCACGAGCCGACGGCCGCGCACTGGGGGCCGCGGCGATGACCTGCTCGGCCGCGTCGCGGTCGGCGGCGAAATTGTCCTTGCCGTCGAGGTAGTAGTTGTACATGCGCGCCGGATGTGGGCGGGTCACGTCGATGCCCGGCGGCACATGGTTCCCGACCGAATCCTCCTGAGGTAACTGCCACGCCCTGCTCGATTCCACCATCGACGTACCCACCTTGTCTGCGGTTCTTCGCCTGCCCCCGCACGCTAGCGCGTGTCTTCGATCCTGCGCAGGTCCGCGACGCCCCACACCGCGTCTCGCCGCACCGGCGAAATAGCCGTATGGAACCGCCTCGGTGACTCCGGTCGCCGTCGCGGTCACCGTCGCCTACCTCCAGGCCTCCGGCAGACCGGTCGAACCGGGGCCCGAAGGAATCACCCGACTCGTGGACGAACTGCGCCGCGAAGACCGCAGCGCCCACCGCGTCGCCGTGCTCCTCCGCTCCTGGCCCGTGACCCATCCCTACACCCAGCCGCGCCGCACCGCCTGGACCCCGGCCTGGAACCGGTTCTCCGCACCCAACTCGTCCAGGAGCACCCGCATTCGCCGCCGCAGGCTCCGGGTGCTGGTGCCCAACTGCCGGGCGATCGTCTCGTCCTTGAGTCCGGACAGCAGCAGGTTCAGGATCCGCCGGTCCTCCGCGTCGAGTGGGTCGCACTCCTCGGGGCCGGCGGCGGTGAGTGGGACGGCCTGTGTCCAGAGCCGTTCGAACAGGGTGACCAGGGCGTCGACGAGGGTGGTGCCCCGGATGACGACGCTGCGCGTGATGGGTGAGTCGAGGTGCAGGGGCAGCAGGGCGATCCGGCGATCGGCGACGGACATCTTCAGCGGGATGCCGGCGAGCACCCGGGCCTCTTCGCCGGCCTGCGACAGGCCGGTCACGTCGTCGAGGTTGCCGGGTATCTGGAACGACTCGGGGGCGTAGATCGTGCGGTACCGGACCCCACGGCCCAGGAGGTTGTGTTGGAGCGGGTTGCCGTGGGCGAGGACGTACGGCGGCCGGTCCAGGCTCATGATCTCCTCGGTGGCCTCCTGCTGGAGCCGGGCGAACCACCGGCCGAGCTCGTCGGCGCTGGTCAGCAATTCGACGCCCTCGCCGGGGCGGGCGGCCTCGCCGAGCGCGCGGTAGACGGCCTCGAGTTCGGCGGCCGTCTCGGTGACCCTGCCGAGGTCGGCGTGGGCGTTGCGGACCAGGGCGGCGAGGGCGGCGGTGGGGCTGACGGCCGCCCAGCGGGTGGGGCGGCCCGAGAGTCGGCTGACCAGACCGTGGCCGCGCAGCCGGGCAAGGGCCGAATGCAGCCTCTCGGTACCCCAGCCGGTGCGCTCCGCCAAGTCGCGCACGGTGACCGGCGGTCCGGCCAGAACGGTGCGGTAGACCCGCTCGTCGAAGGGCGCGACCCCGACCGCGCCGAACACGAGCTCGTCATTTTCCATGGCGAGCGAGCATGGCCGATTCCGGCGCCGGCCGCAACCGGACACCGGCCACACCTGGCCGACCGTCGTGAGCCGCGACTACAAAGAGCACACCACCGGCCCCATGGGAGACGGCATGTTCAACGCACAGCATTCACGGTCGGGTTCAGCGAAGCTGTCCCGGCGCCGACTACTCCTGATCGCCGCGGTGGCCTTCGGCACCGTGTTCGGCGCGTTCGGCGCGGCGCCCGCCGAAGCGCAACCAGTGGCTCCCGACGACTCGCCGACGACCCTGGCCACCCGGGGCAACGAATGGCGGCAGGTCGGCCCGAACGGCAGCGGCGGCAAACTGGCCTTCACCCCCGCCCGGCCCGAACGCGCCTACGTGCAGACCCCGATCGGCAACGTCGTCTTCCGATCCGACGACCGGGGCACCACCTGGCAGCAGAGCAACGAACTACCCGTGAACGCCACGGACGCCGGCGGCATCGCGGCCAGCCCGCTCCGACCCGACGTGGTGTTCGCCGGCGGCGTGGAGAAGGACAACTGGCACGGGTACGTGCTGCGCAGCACCGACGCCGGCAAAACGTTCACCCAAGTGTTGGACACCCCGGGCAAGGTCAGCGGCGTCGTATTCGACCCGATCGGCGCGCGGCTGTACGCCATGGCCTCCGACGGTGTGCACATCACCACCGATCACGGCAACACGTGGCGGCTGCTGCCCGGTTCCCCCGCCGACGCCCGGAACCCGAAGTTCACCGGCTTCGACCTGTACTTCACTTCCGGCGCTGATGTCTGGGTGCTCCGCCAGGGCGCGCAGACCCCGGTGAAGCTGCGCCGCCCCGGCTCGACCGGCGCGCATGTCGATCAGTTCACCGGCACCGGTGGCACCCTGGTCGCCAAGAGTGACCTGCAGGTCGCGCACGTCTCCACCGACCGGGGCGCGCACTGGCGGGCGCTGCGCGGGCCGTGGGGCACCGACGTGGTCGTCCTGGCCGCGATCGTGGACGGTTCGGGCCGGCTGCACATCCAGGTCAACCAAGCCACCGGCGAGATGCAGCAATGGGGCAGCCGCGACAACGGCCGCACCTGGCACCCCGAGGCGGGCCTGGACCGCATCGACCTGTACGAGGCCACCGGCACCTTCCCCGGACGGCCCGGCACGGACGTGATCTCGGCCGGCGCGGGCATCTACACCACCGACGACCACCAGTCCTTCCGCCGGATCGGGGTGCCCGGCTCCGAAGTGTTGTCGCTGACCGTCACCCGGGGCACGTCGGGCCCGGCGATCGTCGCGGGCACCATGACCGGCAGCTACCAGTCGTCCGCGCCCCTGAAGAGCGAGCTGCCGCTCGGGTACCAGGAATGGGGTTTCTCCGGCACCGCGCCGCACACCTTCGGCAACCGGATCGACGGCCTGGCCACCGATCCGTCGAACCCTTCGACGGTGTACCGGGTACGCAACACCTGCACCTCCGATCAACCCTGCTTCTACCTGGAGAAGTCGACCGACGCGGGCCTGCGGTGGACCATCGTCCAGACCGCCGTGCCGGGCAAGGCACTCGGCATCACGGTCAGCCCCGCCGACCCGAAGCGGCTGTACATCGCCACCCACTCGCCGTCGGCCGTGTACACCAGCAACGACGGCGGCGAGTCCCTCGTCCAGAACTGGCACGACGACCTGAAGGGCTTCACCAGCGTCGCCGTCGACCGGGCCAATCCCGACAGCGCCTGGCTCGGCGGCCCGGACGGGCTGTTCCGCACCACCGACGGCGGCGTCACCCTGAACAAGGTCCTCGACGGCTGGGTGAGCGCGATCGCGCTGAACCCGCGCACCCCGGGCCACGCGGTCATCGCCGCCAAGGACGCGCTCTACGTGACCACCGACGACGGCAAGCACCTGACGAAGGTGGCCGCCGACCTGACCGGCTCCCTGAGTTCGCTGGCGTTCACTCCGGACGGCTCGACGGTGTTCGCGGGCTCGCACTACTACCTCACCCCGGCGCTCGGGGTGCTGCGCAGCACCGACGGCGGCCGGACCTGGGGCTCGATCACCAGGAACCTGCCGGAGCCGTCGGTGTCGTCGCTGACCGTGTCGGCCGACGGCCGGTGGCTGTTCGCGGGGACGACGTACGGGAGCGTGCACCGACTGGCGGTGTGACCACACACCCGGCGCGCCGCCCCTGTCCGAACGCCCGGACAGGGGCGGCGTCGTGGGTGGGCGACCGTGGCCCGGCGCGGCTGCGCGCTAACGGGCGAGCCAGGTGAGGGCGGCGGCCACCAGTGTCTCGACACCGGTCGTCAGGGTGGGGTCGAGCACGGGCGCGAAGTACCGGGAGTGGTTGGTGGGAATGCTTTGCGCGATCCGCTCGATCGGCAGCTTCACCCGCCGGCTCCCGGCGATGCATTCGGTTATCTGAACGACCGTCACGACCGAGGCCGGGTGAGTGCAGAGCGGCTCGGTACTCGCTTCAATGCCTCTGCGGCGATTCAGCGGCATGACCGAGGCGCGGTCGGGAGTGGGCCCGCACATCGAGTGGCGCGTGACCCGTTGACAGGTACACAACCGAGCCCTAGCGTGCCCATCACCGGATAGGAAAGTTTCCTAACTATCGAGGTCCAGCGCCAACTTCCCCCGCGTGATCGCCCGTTGCCGGAAGTCGCTTGCCGTGTGACCTTCGCAGCGGATCCGCCCGGGCGGCACCACGAGCTGCTGAGTCGCCCTGCGCTCAGCCCCTCTTCGCTGGAGGACACCGTGAGATGCATCAAACCCCGGCCGTCCAGGGCGTTCGGCGCCTTGGTAGCAGCGGCCACCACCGCCTCGCTCTGTGTGGGCCTGCCCGCTGCCCACTCCGTTTCCCTCCCTCGCGCCGCCACGTACGAGGCCGAGGCCGCCCATATCGTCAAGGGCAAGGTGGAGTCCAACCACGCCGGCCACACCGGCACCGGCTTCGTGAACTTCGACGTGGTCTCCGACGCGTACGTCGAGTTCACCGTCCAGGCGGGGCAGCCGGGAGCCACGAAGCTCGACTTCCGTTACGCCAACGGCACCTCCGCCGACCGGCCGTTGGACATCACGGTCAACGGCACCCAGGCCGCCGACGACCTCTCCTTCCCCGGCACCGGCGCCTGGACGACCTGGAAGACGGCCTCCGTCACGACGGCACTGGCCGCGGGCACCAACAAGATCCGCGCCACCACCTCGGGTGTGGACGGCCCCAACCTCGACAGCCTGACCGTCACCCCGCAGAGCCCGACCGACACCGAGAAGCCGACGGCCCCGAAGAACCTGCGCAAGGACAAGGAGCCGACCACCACCTCCGTGTCCCTCACCTGGGACGCGGCCAGTGACAACGTGAAGGTCACCGGGTACGACGTCTACCAGCACGGCCAGCTCATGAAGCAGGTCGACGGCTCCACGCTGGCCACCACGGTGACCGGCCTGACGCCCGAGACCAGCTACGACTGGACCGTATTCGCGCGCGACGCAGCCCCGAACGTCTCCGACGCCAGCAACGCGGTCACCATCGCCACGCTGCCCGCGCCGCCCGACGGCGAGGCGCCGAGCGCCCCGCAGGGGCTGCACGCCACCGGCAAGACCGCGACCAGCGTCGACCTGGCATGGACGCCGTCCACCGACAACGTGAAGGTCACGGGGTATGACATTTACCGTGACGGCGCCGCCGCGGGTACCACGGGAACCGCGACCACGACCGTCGCGGGCTTGAAGGCCGACACGACGTACAGGTTCAAGGTGCGGGCCTTCGACGCCAAGGGCAACCGGTCGGCGTTCGGCCCGGAGATCAGCGTCACCACCGCCGGTTCCCTGCCGGGCGGCACCCCCGATCCGGGCACCGTGAAAACCCTGGCCGGCGGTGTGGACGTCGCCTGGGGCGTGGCGTTCCTACCGGACGGCTCCGGGATCTACACCGAGCGGAACACCTTCAACGTCTACCGGTTGACCAAGTCCGGCCAGAAGACACAGCTCGGCAAGGTGCCCAACTCCCAGACCACCGGCGGCGAGGGCGGCCTCATGGGCGTGGAGGTTTCCCCGAACTTCGCCACCGACCACTACGTGTACTTCCTGCACACCTCGTCCGACGGCAACCGCATCGCCCGGATGAAGCTGGAGAACAACGCGCTCAGCGGCTACAAGGTGCTGCTCGATGGCATGGCCAAGAGCCGCTACCACAACGGCGGGCGGCTTCGCTTCGGGCCTGACGGCAAGCTGTACGCCGGCATGGGCGATGCCCAGAACGACTCCCGGGCGCAGGACAAGAACTCCCTCAACGGCAAGATCCTGCGCATCAATCCGGACGGCTCGATCCCGTCGGACAACCCGTTCGGCAATGCCGTCTGGTCCATCGGGCACCGCAACCCGCAGGGCCTGGACTTCGATTCCAAGGGACGCCTCTGGCAGGCAGAGTTCGGCGACAACATCATGGACGAGGTCAACCTGATCCAGAAAGGCGGCAACTACGGTTGGCCCAACTGTGAGGGTACCGACGGTAGTTGCTCCGGATACATCGCGCCGAAGAAGACCTGGCCGGTGTCGTCCGCCTCGCCGAGCGGCCTGACCATCATCAACGACCACGTGTTCGTGGCCACGACTCGGGGTCAGCGAGTCTACCGGCTGCGCATCGACTCCAGCTCCAACCTGGTCGAGCAGAAGTCGTTCTTCGAGGGGACGTACGACCGGCTGCGCACCGTGGAGGTCGACCCCGACGGGGACATCTGGCTCACCACGTCCACGGACAAGGACGGCACGGCGGGCAACGACCGGATCCTGCTGATCGACGTCGTCTACTCGGGCCGACCGGACCAGGGCCCGGCGAGTTCAAGCTGACCGGCACCGCCTTCGCCGACAACGCCACCGTCCCCGACAAATAGACCTGCGTCGGGGACGGTTCGGCGGGCCGGGACACTTCACCGCAGCCGGCGTGGGGCGCGGGCGCGGGCGCGACACCGGCGCCAAGAACTGATCAGGGTTCGCGGGTGACGGCTCACGGTGGGTCGGGAGAGAAGAGTTCGAAGTCATCGCCGCAGTCTGACGCGGACGCTGAGGAATACGCCGCACTGCTTGGGTCGCCGAGTACCGGTACGCCGCTCCAGAGCCGACTTCCGCAGGCCGCCGCTTGAAGGGACACTGGGCGGGGCCGGTCCGTGCATCCTGCGCCGTGCTCTTGCCAGCGCCGTGCCCTTGCCTGCACCGACTCCTTGCCGGCCGAAAGCGCGGTTGATTTCCGATGTACGTGGTACCCGACGGGATCGACGACCTCATCGTGTCATTTCTGGGTGGCGACAACAGGGCCGGCGACAGGCTGGTGGCCGCTGGACCGGTGAGTCTGCGCCGTCTGATCGGCGCACTGGCGGGCCGGGCCGACCTGGGCTGGGACGCCCCGGGGGCACAGGGGGAACGCTGCGGCCGGGAGGAGTTCGAGCGCCTCGACCAGTTGGAGGGACTCCTCGCCCGAACATTTCCCGAGACCCTGTTCGACGCGGTGGCGCACGACCCCACACTCGAACCGGCGGTCATGCGGATGCTGAAGAGCGTTGAGGATCCCCGCGCGGTGCCGATTCTCGAACGCGGGCTGCACCCCGGTAGCGGAGTCCGCTGGTCAGCCCTGTGCGGTCTGGCCGTGCACGGCACCGCCGCTCACACGGAGGCCGTTGTCGACTGCCTGGACGACGCGAGCGAACTGACGCGGTCCGAGGCGTTCGACGTACTCGGGCGACTGGGGGACGTCCGCGCAATCGGCCCCTTGCTGCGCAGGCTGAGCGCCGACGATGGCCACACGGCAAGACGCGCCTCGGAGGCGCTGGACCGCATCGAGCGACGCATCGGCGGACCACTGGCACCGCCGGTCTGGCTCGAGATGGGGCCACAGGAGCTCACCACGGGGGGTGCGGCGCCATTCGGCGGACCGTGGCGCGTGATGGAGGGCCTGGTGGAGCGCGGGCGGACGGTCCGCGACGGTGAGCTGCTGGCGGCCCTGGAGAACGACTACGTCTCGACCGAGCTCACAGCGCCCTGGCCCGGCACGGTCACGGACGTTCGGATCTCGGTGGGCAACGAAGTGTCCGACGACGTCGTGGCCGTCGTTCTCCAGGCCCGGCGCCGCATCGGGTAGCGACCCGCCGGCACTTCCATCGCCGAGAAGCCCGGGCGCGAGTTACGGACGCCCGGTCGCTCTCGCAGGACCGTCGAACGCGAACGAAGGACCTGGTGGAACTCGCCGTTGTCGAGCAGTCCCATGATGACTTCCGCCACCGGGAGGATCCCGGGTTCGTGGATGTTTTTGCGACGGCGAGCCGTTCCTCTCCGAGACGATGTGCGGATGAAGGATCAGTCGGGGTTGCCGTCCGCCCGGGGGTTCGTCGTGGTCGAGGAGGCCGGCACGTTGGCTCGTGCCGGGGCGGACGTGCGCGTACATGCGGTCGGCGGCGCGGTGGTCGCGTTGGGGGCGTCGGCGGTGGTGGTGATCGCGGAGGTCGGGGACGACCCGGCGGTCACCGGTGTGCGCGACCACGGAACGCTCGCGCTCTCGGCCCCGCCCGCGGGCGGTGGCGGAACGTCCGCTGGGCCCGAGCCCCGACGCGCCGGGCTTCCGACGCTCCTCGGAGCGCCGCCCGACCCACCTGTTCGTGCGCATCCCGCAGGGCCTCATCGACCTGGGCCCCGGCAGCGTCGGCAGCGGCAGGCTGAGCAACGAGGGCCTCGTCGACTGCGAGTTGCCGATCCTGAAACCGCGGCGGTAGGCCCACCAGCGCACTGGGAAGCATGCTCTTGACCATGAACGACAGCGAACTGCAACCGGAATGGTTCAGCCACCTCACTCGACGGCGAGGAGAGTCGCCATGCGGACCGGCATCGTCATGACAGCAGGGCCGGGTGTGGAACACCTGGCCGCCCGCGCGGAGGAACTCGGCTTCGACAGTTTCTGGGTGTACGACACGCCGATGATCCACGGCGATCCGTTCGTGAGTCTCGCACTCTGCGCCAAGGCCACCCACCGGATCAGGCTCGGCATCGGTGTCACCTCACCGGCACTGCGTTCCGCGCCCGCCGCGGCGGCGGCCGTCGGCAGCCTCAACGCCCTCGCCCCCGGCCGCATCGTCTGCGGGGTCGGCACCGGCAACACGGCGCGCCGTACGCTCGGCATGCGGCCTACGAAGACGGCGGAGCTGGAGTCGTTCACGGCCGCCCTACAGGATCTCACCGCGGGCCGCGAGTCGGACTACCGCGAGGGGACCCGGTCCAGCAGGGTGCGATTCCTGCACGTCGGCCCGTACGTCAACACCGAGGCTCCCGTGGAGTTCGTCGTGGCCGCGTTCGGCCCGAAGGCTGCCGCGGTCGCCGGCCGGCTCGGCGCGGGAGTGATCTCCTTCGGGATGCACGACCCCGCGGCCTGGTCCGCCCTCGGCCAGGCCCGGCGGGCGGCGGCGCGGGACGCGGGCAGCGCCGAGAAGACCCGTTCGTATCTCATGTCCTCCCTGCATGTCCTCGCCGACGGCGAGGACCGCTACGGCGATCCGGTCAAGGACTCGATGGGGCACATCGCACTGAGCGCACTGATCCTCGGCGCGGAGGACCCCGCCTTCCGCGCGGCCCTGCCTCCGGAAGAGGCCGCGGCTGTCGACCGTCTGCTCCGGTTGCGCGGCACCACCCCCACCGATCCCAAGCTTCACCAGGCGCTCTACCGCAACTACCTGGGTCGGCTGTCCCCCGAGGACCGCGAACTAATCGTGCCTTCCCTGGTGGACAAATTCGGCCTGGTCGGTACCAGGGGCGAGGTCACCGAGCGGATCGACGAGCTGGAGAAGTCGGGGGTCGACGAGCTGGTGATCCAGCCCGTTGTGGACCCGGAGACCGAAATGGCCGAGCTCGCACAGCTGTTGGCCTGACACTCGGCGCAGGACGGCCGTCGGATCCTCCCGCGGACCGCTTGGGCTGTTCGGCGTAGTGGCGGGCAGGCTGCCTGTGCCCGCCCGCCCCTTGACCGTGGTGAGGACGTGGTCGCCGGCGCGTTGGACGCGGACCACGACGGCGGCCGTCCGGAGTCCACGGCCGGCAGCGCCCCGTTGCCGGCCTGTTCCCCTCTTCGGAAGGCCGTGTCGAGAATGCTGCGAGTCCCTGACCTGACCGCCGCCGTCGTGATGCTTCTGCCGGTGCGGCCTCACACGATCACGACGCCATCCCTCGGTCACCGACACCGCACGGCGGAACGCGTGAACGCCATGACCGTCGTCGCCCCGCAGAAGACGCAGATGCCCACGACGAGCCGCGAGAACCTCAGGCACCCGGGACAAATCGAGGTGATGGGGGCGGCGTAACGCCCGGCTCGATTGTCGACCGGATGTATATCCGCGTTTGCCCCGTCTCGAGGGTGTGGGCGAAGAGGTCGACGCAGTATTGAACGTTCTTGCCGTGGGGGGACGTGACATCACCCGGGCACAGCCCGCCCTCGCGTAGACCCTGGAGCAGGGTCTCCGGCTCGGGCAGGCCCAGATGCGCGAAACCTGCCGCCGGCCGGTAGTCCTTCGCCTCGGGGTGGAGGTTCGGGATCATCCTGGTCCCCTTCGGGTTGAGCGGCAACAGGTAGGCGTCTGCTTCCGGTTCGGGAAGGGTGAAGGCGAGGAGGGCCACGTCGTAGCGGGAGCCGGTCTTGTATCCGGCCCGCCGGTCCGTGGCCGTCTCCGGGACTCCGACGCCGATCAGCTCACTCGTCCAGGCGGGGGTCGCGCCGTCCTTCCAGCAGCATGTCTGCTCGTGATCCGCGTCGGCGGACAGTGCGTGGTCCACGAAGAACGCGAACGCGGTGACGACGACCGCGAGTACGCCCGTGACGATGCCCAGGATGACGACCGCGCGGCGCATCGACTGCTCCCCAAGAGATCCGGTGTCGGGCCGCCGCCGGCTCGTGCCGTTGATCGACCACGTCCGTGAGTGGCGATCCTACGAGGCTCCGTGCTCCGTCTTGGGGGCTGGGGGCTGGAGGGTTGGAGGGTTTGCATCACCCGGAGTGCCGTGGGCCGGTCGACCGGCGAGGTCGGATATGAGGGTCGCGCGGAGGGCCCGAGGTGGCGCGAACCCCCCCTCGCACATCGTCGACTTCGCGGTGTGTGGGCTCGGGGTCGAGGGTCGGCAGTGCGCGCGATCCGCCGCGACGCACGGCGTCACGCGTGCGTCGGCGACCGACCGACCGACCGACCGGCGGGCGGTTCGGGGGCCGCGGGCCGGTCCCGGTCCACGGCGATCCCGGCGGAGCCTGCTGTGAGTTCTCGGTTTTTCTTGGGTAGGCGAGTGGGGCTTGAGTTGTGATCCCGGGGCTTGGTTGGACGAATCCGGCTTTTCCCGCTGTGCCGGTTGAGCTGGGTGGATTGCGGGGTGTTTCGGCTCGGGGCGGAAATGAGTAGCGCTGTGACCTGCGTTTTCCGTGGTTTGGCTGGAATGCCGGATGTATCGCGGGAATCGCTATGGATTTTCTCGTGTTTGCACAGGTCGGGCAGTGTCTCCTTCGGTGTGGGGTATGGATGTTCGAGCCATCCGGGGTGGGGGACACCGTTCCCGGCCTGGACGGGCAGCCCCCGGTCGAGTCGGTGGTGCGGCGACAGGACCTGGGGTGGGCGGTGCCGGGCGCGGCGGTCGTCGCGATGTCGTAGGTTCTCGCAGGGGGCGGCACCTACCGGATCCCGCCTGTGAACCTGTGCCGGCGGAGCAACACACGGGCGGCGGGGGGCAGTTGCCCCGGCCGCCCTTCCTCGGACAAGACCGCGGCCGGGTAGCACGGAGGCGAATGGTGCCGGTTGGCCTGGAGTAGCCTGCGGGCATGACCGACGTGATCGTCTTGCACGGTGCCTGGCATCAACCGGCTCACTACGATGACCTGGTCGGGCTGCTGCGCTCCCGAAATCTGAGCGTGGAAGTGCCCGACCTCTACGAGCTGTCGCCGGTCGACAGCACCGCCTTGGTCGAGGACCTCGTCACCGCCTCCGAGCGGCCTCCGCTGGTGCTCGGGCACTCTTTCGGCGGTGTGACCGCCGGAATGGTCCGTGGCGCGGCAGAACTGATCTTCCTGGCCGGTTGGCTTCTCGATGTCGGTGAATCACCCGCACAGCTCCTCGAAGAAGTCGCGAAGGAAACCGGTGCCCCCGCCGAAGGGCTGCTCGCTGCCCTCGACGACAACGGGCGGCTTCGACTCGATCCCGCAGATGCTCGAAAGAACCTCTACGGCGACGTCGACGAACCAGCGGCTACCCGTGCAATCGAGCTGCTGCGTCCGGAACCGCCCTCGATCTTCGGGGCCATACCGAGCCACGTTAGCTGGCGCGACACACCCTCCGTCTATGTTGCCGCCCGCGACGACCGTGCGATCGCAGCTCCACTGGTCAGCCGCTTCGCGGCCCGTTGCTCGGCCTCGGAGACATGGGAGACCAGCCACTCGCCATACCTGAGCCGGCCCACGGCTGTCGCCGATCTCATTCACCGACAGCGACGAAACGCGAGTCGTTGACCAACCCATCCGTGCGAACCGGCCGCGCCGCAGTGCGAAGTCGTCCACAACCGAGAACCGCGGGCATCGCCACGGTGGGCAGGGCGACGCCTGACAAGGTGGTCGGCATGCTCGCCCACGACAGGGTCCGGTGCAGATGGATCTGCAACCGGGCCTGCCCCGGCTCTCCCGTCCGGGACGGTCGCGACCGATGAGATCCACCTTCTGCAGGGCGGGGGTCCGCCGCCGGTAGCGCACCGTCGGCCCGGGGACCTGTTCGACGGACGTGGTCTGGGAACAGTCCGGGTTCTCCAGTAAGCGGCGCACCGACACGTCGATCATCACCGGTCTCTCGCCGATCGCCTCGTCGGCGACATGCCGCACGTATCGGCTGTGCTCCCACGCCGACTCCCGCCCGCAGCTCGGGCAGGTCACCGGGACCCGGTGGCGGTCCGCACCGTGATCCTGACCAGGCCCTTGCCTGCCTCCACCGCCTCGACCAGCACCGAAGGCGGCTCGGGAAGCAGCGCTGTCGATTCGTCATCACACGGCACCAGCCTTGCCCACCAAGGCACTTGCCGAGGCCGATACCGCAAAGTCGATCAACGGCTACGAGAATTCTTTCAGAGCCATTTCTCCGATAAACCCAGTGCTTGTTCGGTCCAGATGCATTTGCCGGTGAGGGTGTAGCGAGTGCCCCATCGTTGGGCCATGGCGGCGACGAGTTGGAGGCCGCGACCACCTTCGTCCGTCGCACGGGCATGTCGGATATGAGGCGTGGTCAAACTGCCGTCGGTGACCTCGCAGATGAGGGTGCGGCTGCGCAGCAGGCGCAGCTGGATCGGACCTGTTGCGTGGCGGATGACATTGCCGACGAGCTCGCTGACGATGAGTTCGGTGGCCATTTCCAGTTCCGCGTCCAAACACCAGATCCGGAACTGCTCATGGACATGCTGCCGGGCTTGGCCCGCGGCCGTGGGGTCTTCGGGGAGAGCCCAGACGGCGATGTCATTCGGCGGGAGGGAACGGGCGCGGGCGATGAGGAGGGCGGTGTCATCAGTGGTGCGGCGGTGTGCCGGCAGCAGGGCTGTGGTGACGGCGTCGCACAGCAGGTCGGGTTCCCCGGCCGGCCCATCGCGGTCGGCAAGAGCGGCGGTGATGGTCTCGGTGAGGTGACGCAGGCCCTTGTCGATGTTGTGACCCGGGGTCTCCACGAGACCGTCGGTGTAGAGAACGAGGAAGCTGCCGTCGAGCAGGGGGACATCGTTGACGCCGAAGGGCGGGGCGGCGATCCCGAGTGGCGGGTCGGGATCGAATGTCAGCAGGGACACGATGCCGTCGGGGCGGGCGACCACGGGCGGGAGATGGCCGGCGTTGGCATAGGTGAGGATCTGGGTGGTCGGGTCGTAGACGCCGTACAGGCAGGTGACGAAGGACTCTTCCCCGAGTTCGCCGACGATGTCGTTGAGCCGGGCGAGGACGTCGTCCGGAGGCAGTTCGAGGTCGGAGAGGGTGCGCACGGCGGTGCGCAAGCGGCCCATGGTGGCGGCCTCGGGCATGCCGTGGCCCATGACGTCGCCGATGACCAGGGCCACACGGTCGGCGGACAGCGGAATGATGTCGTACCAGTCGCCACCGACGTCTGCACCATGTCCGGCAGGCAGGTAGCGGGCGGCGGCAGTGACCGCGGGAAGCGCGGGCAGGTCACGGGGCAGGAGGGCACGCTGGAGATCACGGGCGCGAGTCGTGGCCACGTCGTACTGGCGGGCCCGCTCCAGCGCGTGGGCGAGTTGGCCGCTGAACACGGTCAGCAGGGTCCGTTCGTCCTCGGTGAGATGTCGCGGCTGGTCGAAGGAGACGACGACGACACCGATTTCGCGGCCCGAGACGATCAACGGAAGGAAGGCCCACGCCTTCTTCCCTCCGGCAACCGGGAAGTCCGCGGGCCCGGGATAGCGAGCGGTGAAGTCGTCGGGTGATTCGATGAACATCAGTGCGTGGCTGTGCAGAACCTCTCCCAGAGGTGTGGCAGCGACGACCGGCATGCCGTGGAGGCGGTCGAGGAGCTCCGGCAAGTAGCCGACGGAGCCGACGAGGTCCAGTCGGTCGTTTTCCAGGGCGAGAATGACCAGCCCGGTGGCGTGGAGAGGAGGAAGGACGCTCTCGGCTACGGCGGCGGTCACGTCCCGGGTGGTAGCCGCCTCGGCGAGCGCTCGGGTCAGCCGGGCTATGAAGGCGGCGCGCTCGGCAGCGGCGCGCTCGACAGCGGCGCTCTCCGCCTCGCGCAGGCGCCTTTCGGTGACATCCGTGATGTAGAGGGTGAGTCCGTCGGCGACGGGGACCAGTCGTAGGTGGTACCAGCGATCGGTGCCCGGCCACGGCACCTCGAACCCGTCGGGCACCCCCGCGGTGGCGGCGCGGCGGGAGCGCTCCTCCAGCCTGGGCACCTTCCGGACGATGGAGACGTCCCACAGCGACCGTCCCACCAGGTCACGCGGCCGGCCGAACAGACGCTCGGCGGCCACGTTGACGAATCCGATCCGCCCGTCGCGGTCCACGGACAGGAAGCCATCACTCATGTGTGCCAGGGCACGTCCCACTGATTCCAGCGCGGCATGGGTCTCCGTGGTGTACGACATGGTGCCGACCAGACCGGTCGGCTCGCTGCCTTGGCGCGAGACCGCCCGGCCGCGGAAGCGCACCCAGGCATACGTCCCGTCCGAACGGCGGACCCGGTACTCGCTATCCACTCGGCCACGGGTCCTGAGTGCTTGTTCGACCTCTCCCACCACCCAGGGGAGGTCGTCGGGATGGACGTAGTCGTCAAAGGTCGCGAGCCGCCCGTCGAATGTCTCTCGCTCGATGCCGATGGCGTCGAGCAACCGCTCGTCGAGGACAACCTCGTTCGCCTGCACATCGAATTCGAACTTGAATTCGGTTGAGGTCCCACCGGGTCCCTGTCCGGGGGCGCGGTCCGGTGGCGTCCCCAGCAAAGCGCGGGACACGTCGTCCGGCGTGGGAGGGGCCAGGCGCAGCCGGTCCGTCGCCCACCGGGCCACCTCCTCGAGAAACTTTTGTTGCTCGGCGGAGGGCGCGCCGGCCACCGGTAGCAGCACTGACAGGACGCCGAGCGGTCCGTCCGGTCCGGACAGCGGTACGGCCGCCATTGCGGAGCGCGCCGAGACGTCCGCGGCGGGCGACGGGTGAGGCGGATCCGATGGGTTGCGTGCCGGGCAGTTCGCGGTGGACTCGTAGGCGAATTCGCCGGTCCGGAAGGCTCGCGCCGGAGCCACCGAATCGGTGATGCGGATGTCCTCCCAGTTGCGGGTGACAGCTCGGGGTAGTCCACCGCTCGCGACCAAGTGCAAGCCCTGAGAGGCGCTCGCGCTCAGGTGTCCCATGGCGCCGAACCCACCGAGCGCTGCGGTCGCGTGCTCCACCGCAGCAGTCAATACGTCGGTGTCCGTCGCTTGGTTGTCCAAAGCCGCAAGCAGGCACAACCTGTCGGTTCGCGCCTTCTCCGCCCTACTTCCCAGGCTTGTGGGGCTGCCAAGATCCACCGTCGGCCCCGCCTTTCCGTCGGATCCGTGTCCGGCTCGGCTCCCTACGCACCGATAACATCTCTCCTCCAATATAAAATATCACATTTGGATTTATATATTAATTTGGAAGTATTTGTTTATGCTGCTGCTTGGCCGAAACCTCCTGAAGGAAGAGGCCACCGGGGGCTGGATACGGGTGGATCGGTCGACTCCTCCCCGCGTTTCTCGGCCAAGCCAGGCAGGCGTTCCGGATGTCGGCATGCCCGCTTCCCCCGAGTACCTTTCTCACCCCATCGGGAGCCGCCGTACCCGAAGCCCCGCGTGTCCTGCGCCGGTGATCCGTTGGCAGAAGCGGGCCAGGGAGTCGAGGACTCTTCGGCGGTCTTGGTCCAGACGAACGGCTTGGGGTCTTCGTTCCAGTCCTTGACCCAGGCGCGGATGTCGGCTTCGAGGTTCTGGACGTTCTTGTGGGCGCCGCGGCGGATCATCTGGTCGGCGAGGAAGCCGAACCACCTCTCGACCTGGTTGATCCACGAGGACCCGGTCGGGGTGAAGAGCATGTGGAATCCGGGGTGCAGAGCCGGCCACTTCCTGATCGCGGGAGTCTTGTCGTCCACCGCTCCAACACCGCCCGCTCGTCCTCGTCCAGGCGCAACGGCTCCAAGCTCGGACCCCGACGACGCACCGAAACACCCGAAGAGCCAGTCACCCACGATCTACGACTGATCACCGGCGCACGACACTAGCGAGGCGCCGCGCCGCCGCACGCCCGAGTCCGCGCCCGGCCAGAGAGCCCACTCCTCGCGGCCCTGCCTGGTACCTATTCATATGACCTGTGACCAGGGATTATTTCCTCAGCGGTACCGGAGCGGTAGTGTGGGTGCATGCCGGCTTTGAACATTGATTTCAGCGACGAGGAACTGGCGGAGTTGCGCGCGGCCGCCCATGAACGCGGGGTGACCCTCAAGGGCCTGGTCCGCGAGGCCGTCACCGGGGACCTCGACCGACACCGCGCCCTGGCACGCATGACCGAGGTCCTCGACACATTCGTCCGCGAGAACGCGGCCGCGTTCGACGAGGCGTTCCCCGACGACGCCCCCGCCGCCCGCCAGCGCCGACGCGGAGCCGCCTGAACCCCATGGACCTGCACATCGACCTGCGTTGGCTCCTCGAGCGCCAGACCGCGGTCCTGCCCGACGGCATCGACGTCCACGACTACTCGGGCCTGGTCGCCGCGATCGCCCGCCACCGCGTCAACACACCACGCCTCGGCGAGGACGCCGACGCCGCCTGGCGCGCCGCCGCCCTCCTGCACACCCTGATCCGCCTGCGCCCCTTGCCCGCTCGCAACGCGCTGTTCGCGTGCGGCGTCGCGGTGGCCTACATGGCGGCGAGCGACGAAGGCGTCGACGCCCCCTACGGGGCGCTGATCGATCTCGCCCGAGCCGTCGACACCGGCCCTACCGACGTGTACGCCGCCGCCGAACTCCTGCGCTCCTGGCGGATCTGAACACCGGCTCCGCGGCCGGGTCCGTGTCGGCGCGGATGCGGCCGATTCACGTCGTGGTGACGCCGAACGCGGTGAACAGGTCCTTGAGGAATCGTCGGACCGTGGGCTCCGCCTGCTGCGGGGTCCGGAGATCGTGCCGGCCGAAGCGGAAGACCTCAGAGGGCATTTCATCCAGATCAAATGCCCTCTGAAGTTGCGATCCTCGACCAGCCCGAGGGCCGGTCGCCACTCCGGACCGGTCGGGACCCGGGGCAGGGCCCGTCGTTGCGATCCTCGACCGACCCGAAAGGCGCGCGTTCCTTCGGCGGATCAGCGGAGGTCGGTGGGGTCGACAACGCGGCTGGGCCGTTGTTCCGCAGTTGGACACGCCGTGGCAGGACACGGTCTCGGGTGAGCGGAACGGCTGGCGTCAACGCGTGGCCAACCTTTTCGGTGAGTCCGTGTTCGCCGGCGACTATCTGATCTGCCGCGACTGTCGAGTCGGGTGGGTCGAACAGCCTTACACCCACCCGCAGTATCAACGGTGCGGCCTTGCTTCCGCGGGCCTGGCGGCCCTTCGCGCCGAGCATCCCGGCCTGACCTGGCACACGCTCGGCGGCCACTTCCGTGACTCGGAACCCTTCTGGGCGGCAGGCCGGAATCGCCGTTGCCGGCGGCTACAGCCAACGGAAACTGTGTCCGGGAATGAGGCGCCAGTCTTCCGGCGCTGATCCGTACTGGGACAAGCACGTACGCCGCGTGCCCGCACGGGCCACCGGTGCGCCGACTGCGGGGAATAGGCATAGCTGGAGCGGTAGGGGTGCTGCCCGCCGTGCGCGCCGGCGGCAGGACATCCGCACGCACTCGGATGGTGGTACGGCCGGCCGTTTCCTTTGAATCGGATGGTCGTTGGGCGGGCGCGCCGTCGATCGAAGCGCCGTGCGCGGATCGAACCGTGAATCACCCGAATGGTTGTCTCGTGTGGCGGCGGCCCGCGGGCCCGGGGCACCTACGTTGGAATCCGTCGACGGCGGCCCGCGGCCGGCGCGTCTTCATGCACGGATCGGAAAGGTTGCGGTGTGACCCAAACTCTCGAGTACCAGAGCAACGCCATCGTCGAACTGATGGGGGTTCGCCCTGCGGAGCGCGACGCGGAGTGGCTCAGGAACGCCCTACAGCAGGCGATCATGGTCGAGGTCGCGACCATCGGCCCCTACGCGAGTGGCCTCTGGTCGATCGAGCAGAGGCAGGGGCCGGTCTACGACGCCATCCGGGCGGTCATGTTCGACGAGATGACCCACATGGGGTTGGTGTGCAACATGCTCACCACCATCGGCGGGGATCCGGTCATCGCCGACGTGAGCGTGGTGCCGAAGTACGAGCACCCGTTGCCGGGTGGTGTGCGCCCCGAGTTGATCGTCTTCCTGGAGGGCTTGAACAAGGCTTCCGTCGAGATGTTCTCCGAGATCGAGCGCCCGGACGACCCCGTCGCGCAATTCGAGAGCTTCACCACGATCGGGGCCTTCTACACCGCGATCGAGGAAGCGTTCGAAACGCACAGCCACCTGATCACCGGCGCCCGACAGATCGACTACTCGCTGGCCCACCACGGGCAGGGCAACAACATCGTCCCGCTCGACAGCATCGAGAAGGTCCGCGCCGCCATCGAGGTCATCAAGGAGCAGGGCGAGGGCACCTCCGCCTCGCCCGAGAATCCCTTCCCCGGGAAGCCGGGAGAGCTGGCGCACTTCTACGTGTTCCGCGAACTCTTCCACGGCCGGAAGCTGATCAAGGTTTCGGAATCCCCGGACGTCTGGGACTTCACGGGTGACGCCGTTCCCCTGCCCCCGGCGCATCCCATGGGCAGGGTCCCCGAGGGTGGCTGGGCCAACGACCCGACGAACGCTCCCACTCCCGAGATCCGGGAGACTCTCGACGCGTTCAACACCGAGTTCAGCTCGATGCTGCGGGCGCTGGAGCGCGCGTGGCGGGCGGACGATCCGAACGCGGGCAAGAGCGAAGTGGGTACCGCGGTCGGCCACATGTTCAACATGGGGCCCCTCGCGCGCTCCCTGATGGTGAAGCCGCTTCCGGACGGCGGCGGGAAGACCTACGGACCGGAGTTCCTCTACGTCGAGTAGAGCCGTACCGCGCTTCGGCGGATGGCCCCAGGAGGCGGGACGCTTCCTGGCCTCCGACACCCCCGCCACCGTGCACTCCGTCGTCGAGCAGACGATGCCGTCCCTCGGCCGGTTTGCCGGCCGGGGGACGGCGAACCGGCCTACACCTCGCGTGTGCTCGCGGGAGCGCCCGACGCTCCTTCAGTCCTGCGACAGCCAGGCGCCGCCTCGACGTCGTCTGCGGCCCGGACCCTGTAGGTGTACAGGTGGCCTCCGATGTCGTCCGCCGGGTCGTCTCCGAACGTCAAGTACAACGTCCTCATCTCGGCCGGCACCACCACGACCGGTTCCACTCCGCCCGCGGTCTCACGACGACCGGGGGTGTGGTCCGGGGCCAGGGCGCGGTCGCCGATGGCGCACCGTACCTCGCCGGGCATCCACGGCACCCTTGCCGGCTCCCGGTCGACGTCGTTCGACCGGCACACGGTCGGGCCGGGTTCGAGTCCGTGTCAGGCGGCGAGTGTGGTCCGGGCGCGGTCGCTGAAGTCGCGTGCTTGCGGTGTGTTGTGGGCGGCGAGTCGGTCGGCGAGGCCGAGCAGGGTTTCGGTGGTGCGGTGTGAGCTGATGGACTCGGCCAGGTCGAGGGCGTCGCCCGCTGTCGCGCACGCGCGCTCGATCTCCCCCTGGTCGAACAGGGCGTCGGCCTGGCGGGTGAGGTACAGGGCGTGTGTGCGCACGCAGGCGGGGTCGAAGAGGGTGTGGGCCTGGGCGAACGCGTCGGCGGCGGGGCCCGGTTGGTGCATGTCCCGGTGGCTGGATGCGCGTGCCCCCAGGAGTTCCGCCTCGTCGAACCAGTAGACCCAGTCCGGATCGGAGTGCCCGTCGGCTTCGGCGAGGAGGGATTCGGCCCGGTCGAAGTCCTTCCAGCATGCGGGGTCGCCCAGGTGGGCGCGGGCGCGGCCGCGGCGTGAGGTGAGGAAGGCTTCGACGCGGGGGGTGGCGCGGCCGCGGACGGCGGTGAGTCCGGTCGAGGCCATGGCCAGGGCGTCGTGGAGCCGGCCCGTGTTGTAGGCGGCGACGGTCCAGAACGCGAGGACGTTCGCACCCAGGGCCGCGTCGCCCGCGATGTGCGCGGCGCGCAGGGCGGTGTCGTAGGCGCCGTCGGCGCATTCGCCGTTGACGTCGAACAGTGCCGCGGCGCGTTGTCGGGCGAGGTCCGCGGCGGCCGCGTACAGGCGGGTGCCGTGTGCGTCGGTGTAGGAGCGGGTGCGCAGCAGCGCGGACATCAGGGCGAGGGCGCCGGCGGTCTCGGCGAGGACGGTGCCGCCGCCGTCCCGGTCGTCCATGCGGCGCAGGACGCGGGCGCGGTCCTCGAGTCGGGCGACGGCAGCTTCGCCGATGCGGCTTCCGCGGGTGAGTTGGCCGGCGGCGGCCGGGTCGGCCGTGATCCAGGCGAGCAGTGAGGCGGTGAGCGTTCCGCCGGCGATCAGGACGAGTTCCCTGCGGGTGGTGTCCACTGCGCCCCCTGCGACCTCGGTGAGTGCCTGCGCGGCGCGGAGGAGCGTCCAGGAGCGTGGTGCGGGTCGCTGGGCGGGGTCCTCGGACAGCCACTCGGGCCATGGTTGCTCGTCGACCGTCGTCGGGGGAATACCGAACAGGTCGGCAATCAGGAGCTGGGCGGGTTTCTCCGGTGCCTTTCCGAGTGCCCGGTCCCCAAATGCGCGAACGCGGCGCGGGCCGGGTGGCGGATCGGATCTGGAAGGACGACGGCCAGATCGCGGCGGGGGTCGAGCGCTGTGGCTCGGATCCGGTGACGAACGGTGTGCGGCGTTTCGTGCATGACTGGGGTCATGCGATGGGTGTGGTGGTGAAGCAGGGGTCGGCGATAGCGGCGGCGCTTCAACAGGTGGTGGCGAACTACGAGTTGGCAGAGTTGCAGGCGCAGCAGGGGTTCGTGCCCGCGCCACCCGGGGCGGTCGAGCGGGCGTCCCGAAGCGCCGGGGTTCCACAGACGCCGAATCCGCTCGCGCCGAATCCCCCGGCCGTTGCCCCACCCCCGGAGAAGTAGAAGGCGGGTCGCTATTCATGGGTAGGAACAGCATCCCCGATTGTCCCGTCGTGTCGGACCTGATCCCGGGTGACGCCGGTGTGTTGGAGGTCTTGGCGGACTCCCTGGCGTTGTACTCCACTTCGTCCGCGGACGCGGCCGGTCGGATGCGGCCGATGGCGAGGGTGGAGGAGTGGGGCGGGGAGGCCGCCGAGGGTTTCGTCGGGCAGATGGAGGATCTGCCCAAGACCTTGGACAAGGCGGTCCGCCACTTCACCGACGCGGCGAACGCGTTGCGTGGGTACGCGGGCGCGTTACGACGGGCCCAGGCGGACGTCGCGGCACGGGTGATCCCCGAGGCGAACGCGGCCCGCGGCGTCGGCACAGTGGCTGATGGACCGGGAAGCGACGCGGAACGGGCCACCGGACCCTTCGATTCCGGACAAGGACCTGGGCAAGGACCGGCTGAAGGACGCCGAGGACGAACTGGGGCGGATCCGCGGGCGGCTCAAGGACGCCCAAGAGGACTTCACGAAGAGCATCGACAAGGGCATCCAGGCGGCGCCCAGCGGCGGTGATCCGATCACCACGGCGCTCACCAGCTTCGGTGGTGGCGCGAAGGACAGTGTGGTCGGTCTGGTGGAGACGGCCGCGATGCTGAACCCGGGCCGGTTGTACGCGGAGCCCGGTGCCTATTTGACGGATCTGAAGCAGATCGCCGCGGGGTACCAGAAGGTGTTCACCGATCCCGTGGGGTTCGCGAAGGACGCGGTGAACTGGGAGGAGTGGAGCAAGAACCCGGCGCGGGCGCTCGGTCTCACCGCCCCGGATCTGCTCGTCGGGTTGCTGACGGGTGGCAGCAGCAAGGCGGTGACGATCGCCAAACCGGACGCGCCGGATCCGGTCGACCTGAGCAAGAAGGACCGTCCGAAGGACACCTGTGAGGACTGCGGGGATCCCGTGGATCCGGTGACGGGCGAGGTGTCGCTGTCGCAGATCGATGTGCGGTTGGAGGGTGCGCTACCCGTTCTGCTCGGACGGGACCATCGATCGTCGTACCGCCACGGTCGCCACTGCGGCGCGTCCTGGGCTTCGTTCCTGGACCAGCACGTGGAGTTCGACGAGGACGGGGTCGTCTTCCGCTCCGCCGACGGCATGATCCTGCGGTACCCGATGCCGGAGCCGGATCGATTCGTTCTTCCCTATGGTGGCTCGCGGTGGCCCCTGGCGTGGGACGGCGAGGCGGGCGGGGTCGTGGTGATCGGGCAGCCGAAACTCGGTGTGGGGCTGACGTTCCGCCCGATCGAGGGGTCGACGGTCCACGTCCTCGAATCGATGGTCGACCGCAACGGCAATGCGATCGCGCTCGATTACGACGACGCGGGCACGCTGATCGGGATTCGGCACAACGGTGGCCGGCATGGCTGCACGGCAGGTCACCGATGACGAACTCGAGATCCTGCTCGACAGCGAATGGGGCTCCCGGATCACTGCCGCCTGGCTGATCGGGATCGACCGCCGCGCGTACTTTCGCGACGTCCTCGGTGACCTGCTTTCTCGGTCAGTCAATTCTGCTTCTCCGGCCAGGGCTATTGCTTTGCCCTCGCCCGCTTCGGCGCCGAGGAGGATGCCCGGTACCTGGCGGCCTATCTGAACCGCTACCTGCGGCGCCCCGATTGCCAATACGACCAGCACTGGGCCATCAGCGCGCTCCGGCGCCTACACCTGGATCGCCAAGGCCGACGGCACCGGGACCTTCGACGACGCGTTCGGGAGCTGGCGGAGTGGCGCCTGGAACTGGGCACAGCCGCGCGGCAAGTACGTCGCCGGCGACTTCGACGGCGACGGGCGCGACGACATCGCCGCGATGTACGGCTACGGCGACCTCAACGGCGGGCCGGTCGCCCTGTTCACCATGAGATCCCGTCCCGACGGCGGCTTCGACGGAACCGTCAAGTCTTGGAACGTCCCGGCCGGGAACTGGGATTGGAACCGCGTCCAGCTCACCTCCGGCGACTACAACGGCGATCATCGTGCCGATGTCGCCGCGATGTACGACTACGGCGGCGGGTCCGCCGGCGTGTTTACGCAGGACCTCAAGAGCTGGCAAACCCCCGCCAACACGTGGTGGGGCGACGCCGCCCGGCCGCTGTCCGGCGACGTCGACGGCAACGGTCGCGAGGACATCGTCGCGATGTACGACTCCTCCGACGGCTCGAGCGGGTTCCACACCTTCCTCGCACAGGCCGACGGCAGGTTTGACACCGCACTCGACGGATGGCAGGCGACACCCGGCACCTGGTGACCCCTGAACACCACACCAACCGACGAAGCGGGCCCGGACACCACATCCGAGTCCGCTTCTTCGTTCCCCTCCCCACCCTCACGCGGAAGCCGTGCCGAGGGACTGTAAAAAGTCGCTCCACTCAGGGGAGGACGTGCTGCTTGGGACGTGGAACCGGGTGTCACCGGGGCGGTCACGGTGCATCCGGCCCGGAGACGGTGTGGGGGTCGGTCCGCAATGTTGTGGTGGCGAGTTTGGGCCGCGGTTTGCGGTACCGCTGGACTTCGGCGACGTGGCTGTGTACACGCTGCCACGGGATGTCGTGGTGTGTCGCGAGGGTGATCAGTTCGACGACGATGTCGGCTGCGGCCCGTGTGAACGCCTTCCGGCTGGAGGTGGTCGTCACGGTCGTTACCCGGTCCAGGAGGCGGTCTCGCGCGCGGACCTGAACCGGTGTCGGGTGAGGGGCGGCCCGGTGTGCGAGCGAGGTGTGTTCGGGAAGAGCGAGTGGGACGCGCGTGAGTCGCTGCGGGGTACGCGTTCGCGGACTGGGTGGTGGGGGTTCCCTGAGCGGTGGTCGGTGACGGTGATCGTGGCGTACGGGTGTTCGCGGCTGCGGTGGTCGAGCGACCCGAGCCGGGTTCGGCGGGTTCACATCCGGGGCAGTGTCCGACTTTCGGTTCGTCGGGAAGCGGTTCGAGGTAGAGCCGGAGGGCGATCGCCGGCCTGGCCAGGGAGTTTTGCGCGTGGGGTGGGGTGGTGACGTTCACGTGTGTTCGCGTATCCGTGTGGGGGCGGGTGTCGGCGGCGGGTCGCTGCCGAGGCGGTTGACACCCCCTGGCGGGTGCGGTGCCTTCGGGGTGCGGTCGTCGAAGGTGCGCCGCGTCGGGAAGAGGGATCCTCGACGGCTTCACGTGTCACTCGTGGTGACCGCGGGCCGCGGGCCGGTGGTTGGGCAGGCGTAGGACGGCGCCGAGGTGGCAAGTGCGTCGTGTGGTGTCGGCGTTGGGGCCGGGGTGCCATCGGTGGGCGGGGACGATGCCCGGTTCGTGACGCGATTGCTGCGGACGCGCACATCCCCATCACCCTTCTGGACGACCCTGACCCGGAGGCGCGGGAGGCGGCGGCGTACGTCCTGGCGGCGTCGTCCGGCCGGGCGTGGGAGATCTCCGCCGCCCTGCACGAGCGGTTCCGCGTCGAGGAGGTTCCCCGCCTGCGGGCCGGCCTGGTCCTGGCGATCGCGCAACTGGCGAGGGAACACCGCCACGAGGACGCCGCCGGATTCACGCGCACGTGCTGGTCGGACCCCGCACGCCCACCGGAGGTCAGGGTCGGAGCCGCGCTGGGATGGCTGTGCCTGGTCGAGGACCCGGTGCCCGATGACCTGCGCGCCGTCCTCGACGACACCGTCACGCACGAACTCGGCCTCCTGATGGCCGAGGCGCCCTGGATACGGCAGGTCGATTACGACGGCGCCGGACTGACACACACCCTGAACCGGATGTTCGACCCGGGCGCCCACCAACCCCCCACGTGTGACGATCCCTGGGCGGACGCCGAGGGGTTCGGCGACGACCCGCCCTTCTGAGACCGCGCCGGCGACTGACGACCCGCAGGTGCGCCCTGTCGCGCCTGCCGTCGTCTGCGCCCGGTTCACCACTCGCGCATTCGACCGCTCCATGGGATTCCAGGCGATCGTGTTCGGCATGGGCGGTCCTGGGACCACCACAGCAAGGTCGACCGGCTCCGACGGGCGTTCGATCGACCCTCCGTCAGTCCGCGCGCCATTTCAGGCATGGCCGGCAAGACGGCGTGGGTGCCAACCAAAGTCCGTGGATCGGCGGTGGTACCAGAACCCTTTGCTGACGCGGGGCCGGCCGAGGTTGTCCAAGACACTCTTGGGTTTTCCCCTGTGGCGATGCGGCTCCACACTGTTGCGGTGAACGCCAATGACGCCGGTACGGCGGGACGCCGGCCGCTGCCTCCACGACCGGATTTTCCCGACATGGCCGTGGCACGTGCCCGTGGGCCGGCCGACGCGGTCGAGGCGCAGTGGCGGGTGTTGTCGCTGCGGTGGGGGTGGATGCGTGAATGGCACGAGAGCGAGCGGCCCGGGGTTCCGTATCCGCGCGTCGTGGAGTTGATCGAGGCGGCCGGCGCGGAGCCGGGATTGCGGCGGCTGTTCCCGTTCACCAGTCACTACAACCTGACCTTCAGCAGCTGTATCGAGCATCCGTACGCCGTGCGGGTGCCGTTCGTCGAGCCGTTGCGCGATGGGCGGTTCCGCGTCCGCAGGCGCGGCTCCGGTGGTCTTGTGATCGGCGAGACCGACACCGCGCAGGAGGCCGTCGCGCTGGTGATGGCCCACTTCCCGGACGACCTGAGGCCCGCCGTCGCCGGCACCGCCGACGATCTCGATGTCGGGGGCGCGCACTAGCTTTGCCGCATGCTGCTCTACGACGACGCGCGGTTGTTCACGAACCTGGCCGCGGGGGGGACGTGGTGATCCGGCGGTTCGCCGTCGAACGCGACGCGCGGCAGACGGCCCCGGCGGCCGCGTCGACCGCCGACGGCACGGGGCCAAAAGCACCGGCGCCCGCCCCGCGCGGTCGCGCCGTCTCGTCATCGCTGTCGTACGAGGCGGGGTCGGGGCCGGGGCGTGCCGTGGGGGAGGTGATCGGCATGCATGTGTGGGCATGGCTTGCCGACGGTGAGCGCAGTGGCGGTCTCGGCGGCCAGGATCGGGAGGAACGCCTGTCCTTCGGGTGATTGGCTGCTGGTGGTCCACGTGTGGCGGGGTCCCTCGCTCAGTGTGCGGAGGATCAGGCCGCGTCCGGGGCCTGAGTTGAACGCCGCGCACAGGGTGACGATCGTGGCCGCACGCCTGGACGAGGCCACCGAACGGATCGTGGGCTACCTCGCGGACCTCGAGGTCCCGGTCAACGCCGTCTTCTTCCACTACTACGAGGACGACGGACACCGCTACCTCGCGCGGACCTGGCTGCGCGACGAGGCCAAGGCCGCACCCGCCCGGGTGGGGAAGTCCTCGACCCGCGAGCCGTGGAACGGTGTCGACTGGTATTCCGCGTTCGGCGAGAGGGTGGCACCCGGTCGTGGGACGACGCCCGCAGGTTCGTCGGGTTCGTCTCCGCCGGCGGCGACAAGTGGTTCTCCCAGGGCCTGCGCCGGCCGCGCCCGGGGGGACCGGGTCGACGTGTACACCCCCAAGGTCGGCTACGTGGGCGTCGGCGAGGTCTGGGGTGAGCCGGCGCCGTTCACGGAGGCGGTGGTCGGGGACGGCTCGGTGCGCCTGGCCGAGCAGCAGCTCGTGGGGAACTACCGCCACGTCGGGGACGAGACCGATCCCGACGTGGCCGAGAACGTCCTGCCCGTGCGGTGGCTCAAGACGGTCGACCGCGGAGACAGCGTGACCGCCAAGGGCATATTCGCCCTCCAACACCCCATGTGCCGGCTGAGCAACGCCGCCACGCTCGCGATCCTGAACGCGGAGTTCTTCCCGGAGCGCACCACCACCTGAATGCGCGGCCTGCCCGGTCGGGTGCGGGTGCTTGCGTGGTCCGGGCGGCTAGGGGCGGCGTGGTTCGACGTCCGGGAACGGGGCGAACCACCGCTGCGGGTCCTCGTCGGGGGTTCGGCAGGTGGTGAGCAGGTAGCGCCGGCAGGCGTTCCACTGGTAGTCGGTGGGGTCGGCAGGGAGGCCGGCGGCTTCGTCGGCGACCAGGTCGGGGTCCTCGTCGAGGGTGGCCTCGGCGTCGGCGACGGCCAGGCCGTGGTGTTCCGCCGGACAGCGGGGGAAGGGAAGCCGGCCACGTTCGAGGTCGGCGATCAGGTCGTCGGCGGCGGCCATGTTCCGCCGCCACGAGTGTCGCCGTCCCACTGAATGCGGCGCACGACGCCCACGGCACATTCCGACCACTGCTGAAACAGTGACATGCGTCACGGGCGCGCGAGTGACCGCGAAAGCGTTACGCCTCCGAATCTCGCCCATATGTCGTGCTTTATCCAACCGGAAGCGATCAATCCGCTTCTCGGCCGAATTGAGCATCCCAGCGAACGGAATCCCATGCGTCATTTTCGATGGCCAGAGCCGTTTCCGATCGCCGATCACCAATTTCGCACCACCCGGTGACCACGCCACAGGCATGACTGTCCGCCCGAGTCAAGCCTGCCGTCCGGCTCCGCCCGGCACGCGGGCGCCGATACTTGCGAGCCCGTTCCAGGACTTCCAACAATGGCGGCCCGCCGGCGTCCGACAGTTCGGGCAACTGGACGCTACGCCGAAACCAAGTGAGGTCACGCATGCGGAAGCACCGTAGGACGCGATACAAAAAGAAGATGGCCATCGCCGCCGCCACCCTGGGCATCATTGGCATACCCACCGCCGCCATGGCCTGCATAGGCCCCCAGGGCCCGGGCGCGACGAAGAACGTCGCGGGCGCGACGAGGAACTTCGGCAATCAGAGCACGCACCCCTCCTCCAGTCGGCCCCTCCCCGGCACGCCGGTCCCCAGCCGGATGGACAGTGCGGCCGATCCGACCGGGGCAACCCAGCCGACCGCGAAGACCACTCACACTCCGCACAAGCGCAAGCCCACCGGGATGACCAAGCCCCCCACCGCGACGACACCGACACAGCCTGCCCCGACCCGGCCGACGAACCCGGTCGGCAAGCCGACCACCGAGGCAAGCGAGCCCCCCACCCCGACGAAGCCGACCACTCCGGCCGACACGCAGACGCCGACCACCTCGGCCGTTCCGCCCTCGGGCCCCGCCGCCGAGGTGGTGACCATCGTCAATCAGGAGCGCGCCAAGGCAGGATGCCCGGCACTCACCGTCAACACGAAACTGACGGCCGCCGCCCTGCAACACAGCCAAGACATGGCCGCCCACGCCAACATGTCGCACACCGGCTCCGACGGCTCCGACCCGGGCGAGCGCATCACCCGCGCCGGCTACACCTGGACGACCTACGGCGAAAACATCGCCTACGGCTACAGCACGCCCCAGCAGGTCATGACCGGCTGGATGAACAGCCCCGGACACAGGCAGAACATCCTCAACTGCGCCTTCAAGGAGATCGGCGTCGGCCTCGCGGGCCCGAACTCCTACTGGACGCAGAACTTCGGCACGGCCCGCTGACACCACCGGCCCGCCAATACCGCCGGCCGGTTCCCCATACCCACAGCACCGGCCGGCGGATGCGGATCGCCCACGGCGCGCACCGCGGCTCGCCGCACCTCCCCGGCGCCCCACCCCCGCCCGGCACGCCGCTCCCGGACCTCGGGCCGGGAGCGTGTATGTGGTCTCGCCGTGCGCGGGACGATGCGTCCGAGGACGATCCCGCGAGCGAGGGTAGTCGAACGACGATGGGCGATCACGACCACGATCATGGTGGAGAAGGCGACAGGCGCCGTGACTTCACCGTGCCGACCCTCGATTCCCGGTCGGGTGAGGGCGATGCCGACCACGCGTTGGTGGCGCGGTTGTACGACGCAGGCCTCGACGACTGCACCGTGTGTCGGGAGGCGCTGCTGGACCGGTTCGCGGTGGACCCGGCGACCACCAGGCCGGTCGTCACCGTGATTGGCAGGGCATCAGCGGACCTTGGCAGTCGCAGTCGCTCCGGGAGCGATGGTCACGGTGACGTAGGCATAGGTCACACCGTTCACCACTTTCGTGCCGGCCTTGTGCGACTTGCCGTTCACCTCGATGGTGTCGTGGTCGCCACGGAACCGCGCTTCCCAGGTGTACTTGTCGGGGCCTGCGCTGTTTGTGAGCGTCGACTTCGTGGCGCCATCATGGCGTAGGGCGAAGGTGTTCCGGCCGATGCGCATGTCCTTGATCTGAACCCAGTCAGTGCCGGTCGGCAGGCGCGACTGCGTGGTCAGAGCACGGCTGGGAGCATTGGGGGCGACGCCCATGAGGCCCTCCACTGTCTGGCTCACCAAGGTGTACGACACCTCGGGGTAGTCGCCGTTGGTGCCCTGCTTGCCGACAGGGTGCTGTTCGTCCCGCCGGTCGTAGACCTGCTGCATCCACTTCCAGGCGGTGTCGTTCCGCTCATGGGCGAAGAACGTGTCGGGCAGATAGGTGATGGCCTCGATGTTGTCCGGGACGCCGCTGCCGCCGGCCTGCTGGTCGATGAAGTCGAGATAGGCGCTGTTGCGTGCGCCCGGAGCGATGATCTGCTTCATGGGCATGAACCAGCTGTTCTCCTTGCCCCAGCCGGTGAGCGCCTGGCCGTCGACGGTGTACCCCCGAACCATCTGGCTGCCTGAACCGTTGCCGCTCCAGGTCGAGTTGAAGTACGACTTCAGATCGGCGGCCTTCTGGCTGAACCGGGTGGCGAGCTCCTTGTCTCCCTTGTCGGTGGCGAGTGCCGACATGGCGAGGTAGGCCTGGTACTGGGAGCTGATCGCGTCGCCCGCCTCCGCGAGGTGCTCGTCGTCGACTTCGTTGTAGCTGGCCGAGCCGGCGAAGATGCCGTTCCCCGTGCCCTCGGCGACGTTGTTCGGCTTCGCGCCGTCGTGCAGGTTGATGAATTCATCGGTGGCGTGCCGGTAGAAGTTCCAGAACGCCGCGTCGTCGATGTACGCGCGGTCACCGCTCCAGCGGTATGCCTCGTTGGCCTTCTCCACCAGTTCGAACGCCGCGGGGACCTCCCGGACGTAGTTGGTCGGGCTTTTGTAGTCGATCGAGAGGTAGGTCTTGGCGTCGAAGTTGAACGCCCATACGGGGAAGTACTTGTGCTCGGCCGTCGCGGAGGCGGCGAAGGAACGCAGCATCGTCTTGTTCTCGCGGTTCAGTCCGAGGACGGCGGCGCCGGCCACCTGGTGGACCATGTCGCGTGAGTAGTAGCCGCTGCGGTGCGAGTATCCGGCCCAGTACGAGGGGGCATAGACACCCGACGCGGTGCCGGAGGGGTTGCCCTCGTCGACGTTGAGCCTGCCCTCGGTGCCGCTCAGCTGGACCCAGCTGTTCGCCTTGTGCTTTGACCAGCCGAAGATCTCGACGATCTTCGGGTTGGACGAGGTGACGACCGGGTCGGCGGGGGCTGCCGGCGAGACCATGACGTCGTCGGCGTTGATCCACCCGTCGCCGGACTCGAAGGCGATCTCCAGTGTGTCACCGGATCTGAGCGCCACCCGGCTTACTGTGTACCGCGCGTAGCCGGAGCGGCTGGGCAGGGCCACCGCCCCGACCGGGCTCCCGTTGACGCGTACGACGAACGTCCCGCCCGTTCCGCCCGCGGCGATCCAGGCCGAGAAGTCATAGGAACCCGTGGCGGACACCGTCTTCGTCTGGGAGACCTTCCTGCCCGCCCCCGCGTCGAGGTAGATCAGCTTTGCGCCGCCGTGCGGGCGGTTGGTGGCGACACCGGTGCCGGGGGTGAAGTTCCAGCCAGTGGCGTCCTGTTCGAAGCCGGGGTTCATCACGGTGAGGAGTCGCGGTGCCGCAGTGGCAGCCGAGTCGCCGAGGGGCAGGGGAGCGAGGGGCGCGAGCGTCGCGAGTGCGGCAGTCAATGCAAGGCGCGCAGGTCGGGAGGGTCTCATGGCGGCTCCAGGCTGGATCGATGGGTGAGGGCAGCTCGAAACTAGCCACGGTTTCCAGCCGCTCGCAAGACTCCTGCGCATTTCAATTGCCAGTTGCGACAGAAAATTTTCAATGAAATCTTGCAAGCGCGATGGCTGGTTGCTAGCTTCCCGGTCTGTCAGACGCGGGCGTGGTTTCGCGAACAAAGGTGGTCCGGTCATGAACGTCAGTCGTCGCAAGGTCCTCGGAATCGGTGGGGCTCTCGCCGCAGGTGCCGGCCTAACCGGCCTCACCGCGTGCTCCGGCACAGGCGGCGCCGGGGCCGGTTCCGGGTCCGCCGGGGATGGCAGGAAGGGTGACATATCGGTCTGGAGTTGGCAGGGCCCGGCCGCAGAACTCAGAGCCCTCGTGCCCGACTTCAACAAGCGGTACCCGGACATCAAGGTGAACGTCCAGGACATCGGCAACCCGGCCATCTGGAACAAGATCACCACGGCCATGGCGGCCGGCGGCGCGGGTCTCGCCGATGTGCTCCACATCGGCGTCGACTACCTTCCCGGATACGTCGAGAAGTTCCCGGACGGCCTCGCGGACCTCGGCAAGCTCGGAGCCGCCAACTACAAGGACTCCTTCGCGCAGGGCATGTGGCAGACGGTGTCTCCGAAGGGCGACCGGGTCAGCGCCCTGCCCTGGGAGGCCAACTCGGCCGGGTTCTACTACCGTGCCGACATCTTCGAGGAGTCGGGGGTGGACGCCGCCGCCCTCGAAACCTGGGACGACGCGCTCGAAGCGGGAAAGAAGATCAAGCAGAAGACCGGCAAGTACCTGCTCGGCATCGACAAGCCCGCCTCTCAGGCGGACGCCGCGAACTTCTTCCAGATGCTGCTCCAGCTGCAGGGGGCCTTCTACTTCAATCTCGACGGCGACATCACCCTCGCCTCGCCCGCGGCCGTGAAGGCCATGACGATCATCAAGGAGCTCAATGACGCGGGACTGGTGAGCGACCTCTCCGGCGGGTGGAACGCCCTGATCAGCTCGATCAAGAAGGGCACAGCGGCGGTCCTGCCGTGGCCGACCTGGTTCGGCGGCATCATCGAGGAGACGGTTCCTGCGGAGGCCGGAAAATGGGGCGTACGTCTACCGCCTGCCGTCAGCCGCGGAGGCACGCGCGCCACGACGGTGAACTCCACACACCTCGCCATCGCAGGAAGCAGCAAGCAACAGGCCGCGGCCTGGAAGTTCGTCGAATTCGTTCTCACCCGGCCGGAGTCGCAGGTCCAGATCTACAAGGGGAAGGGCATCGCCCCCGCCCTGATGACGGCCTATGACGACCTCGTCTTCCATACACCGTCGGAGTTCTTCCGCGGCCAGAAGAAGGGAGAGGTCTTCCTGGAGGCTCTCAAGGCTCCCTCGCCCGCTTTCAACTACAGCGCCGACTACGCCCGTGCGCTCAAGGTCGTCGCCGACGCCCAGACGAAGGTTCTCCTCAAGGGAGCCGATCCTGCCTCGGCACTGCAGAAGGCCGCCGAGCAGCTGGCAGAGCAGACGGGACGCAAGGTCCTGTGACGACCACCGTCGGCGCACAGCCGCGCCCCCCGCAGGAACCGGCTCAAACCCTGCGGCGTACGCAGAGCCCGCCGTCACGACGGCTGACCGCACGTCGCGTCGCGCCGTACGGGTTCGTCATGCCTGCAGTGCTCCTCTTCGCCGCCTTCAAGCTCTATCCCATCGGCTGGTCCTTCGTCCTCAGCCTGCACAGGAGGGTCGGGGGCGTCGACACCTTCGTTGGAGCCGACAACTACGAACGGCTCCTGCGTGATTCGCTCTTTTGGACCGCGCTGGAGAACACCTGCGTCATCCTGTTGATCCAGGTCCCTCTCATGCTGGCCCTGGCCACGGGACTCGCCCTCGCCTTCAACTCCGCGACTCTGCGGGCACGTTCGGTCTTCCGCCTCGGCTTCTTCCTCCCCATGGTCACCGGCCTGGTGGCCTACGGAGTCATCTTCTCCGTGCTCCTCAATGAGAAGTCCGGTCTGGTCAACTGGCTTCTCGGGCTCGTCGGGATCGGCGAGGTGCCCTGGCTGACCGACCCGCTCTGGGCGAAGATCTCGCTCGGTCTGGTGCTCACCTGGCACTACACCGGATACAACGCCGTCATCCTGCTGGCGAGACTTCAGACGATTCCCTCGGAGCTCTACGACGCCGCCGCGGTCGACGGTGCGGGAGCCTGGGGGACGTTTCGCCACGTGACACTGCCCGGCCTGCGGCCGGCGATCCTGCTGACCACGGTGCTTTCCACCATCGGCACCCTGCAGATCTTCGACGAGCCCTACATCCTGACACAGGGCGGTCCGGACAACGCGACGCTCACCATCGGTGTGTACCTGTACCAGAACGCCTTCATGTACTTCGACTTCGGCTATGCCTCGGCCATCGCCTACGCCCTGGCGGTTGTGATCGGAGTCCTCGGGCTGATCCAATTCCGTGTCCTGGGAGACAGACCATGAAGAGCCGTTCCACAGGGTTCAGCCGCCTCGGCGCTCCTGCATCCCGGCGCCGCAACAGCATCCTGCTGACGTCCGGCCTTGCCATCGCTCTCGCGGCCGTCGCCATCCCGTTCTACTGGCTCGTTATCGCCGGCACGCACAGCTCCGACGATATCTTCGGCTCGCCGCCGCCGCTGCTGCCCGGCGGGCACCTGGGAGAAAACCTCGCGAGCCTCCAGGAGACGGCATCGTTCGGCAGGGTCGTGCTCAACTCGGCTCTCATCGCCGCCATTTACACCATCTGCGCCGGAGCGGTCTGCACGCTGGCCGGCTACGCATTCGCCAAGTACCGCTTCAAGGGACGTGATGCGCTGTTCGGCGTGCTCATGCTGGGACTTGTCATCCCCACCCAGGTCACACTGGTGCCGTTGTTCAAGATGATGGCCGAGCTGCAGTGGCTCGACACCTACCAGGCCGTCATCATGCCGAATCTTGCACTGCCCTTCGGGATCTTCCTCATGCGCCAGTCGATGGCGGCCCTCCCCGACGAATTGCTGGATGCGGGCCGGATGGACGGCTGCGGAGAGTTCCGGCTCTTCTGGAAGGTGGCCCTGCCTCCCATGAAACCGGCGCTCGCGGCACTGGGGATCTTCCTGTTCCTCTACCAGTGGAACGACTTCATATGGCCGCTGATCGTGCTGCGAGACAACACCTCCTTCACCATCCCCGTGGCGCTCGCCTCGCTGCAGGGCGTGGATGACACCGACTACGGAGCACTTTTCACCGGGACGGCCGTCGCCTCGATCCCCATGGTCATCGTCTTCCTGGCCCTCCAGCGCCACTTTGTCTCCGGCCTGCTCGCCGGGGCCGTCAAGGAGTGAATGTGAGCATCCTGTCCCACGAAGCCGTCACCACCGCCGAGCTGGTCCAGACGTCGTATCACCCACTTCTCGACACCGTGCACGTCGCCGTCCTGGCCTCCGGCACCGAGGCGGAATGGGCCCTGTCCGAACTTCCCGGCGGGCTGAAGATGCTGAGCGTCGACGCGCCTGGGAGGCCGGTCACGATCCGGCTGTCCGTCCCGCTGGGCGACGCGGCCGGCTACTGGCACCCCCAGGCCGATTGGAACAGGACGCTGGTGGCGGACTGGGAAGGCCGGGCCAGTGTCAGCCTCGTCGACGGGCTCGCCGCCGGGTGCCTCTACGACTACGCCGGCGCGACCATGCTCACATTCGCCGCGGCCGACCCGGTGTCAGAAGTGACCCTGCGCTTCGGGGTGTCCGAGGAGCAGGACACCTACGTCGTGCATCTGGACCTGCCGGCGGCTCCCGCTGCCCGTCAACTGCTCTTCGTACCGCGTGCCGAGTCGGTCGCCGCCGCAATGCGGATGCTGCGTAACTGGTTTGCGGCCGAAGTGCCGGCCATGCCCGTCCCGGAGTCCGCACGCGTCCCCGTCTACTCCACCTGGTACGCCTTCAACCAGCAGGTGAACGCGGCCGCGGTCGAAACACAGGCAGATCTGGCTGCGGGCCTGGGCTGCGGCGTCCTCATCCTCGACGACGGCTGGCAGAGCCTGGGAAGCGGCCGAGGGTATGCGGGGTGCGGCGACTGGGTTCCCGACCCCGACAAGTTTCCCGACTTCGCCGGGCACGTGGCGCGCGTCCGCGAGGGGGGAATTCGATACATGGCATGGATTGCCCCGTTTCTCCTCGGCCCACTCGCGATGTGCTACGAGGAGTGGGCGGTTTTCGCACCGGCCGCTGCCAGGGTGCCCGGAGCTCGGGTGCTCGACCCGCGCCGACCGGAAGTACGCGCCCACGTCGTTCGCATGTGCGTGTCCCTGGTAAACGACTACGGCCTGGACGGCCTCAAGGTCGACTTCCTGAACGAAGCCATGGTCTATGCCGGTGACGGCCGCGGTGACATCGGGCACGCGCTCACCGAGCTGCTCACCGAGCTGCGATCCGCGCTGGAAGCCGTACGCCCCGACGTGCTGCTCGAACTCCGTCAGCCATATGTCGGCCCCGGCATGGCGGCCTTCGGGAACATGCTGAGATCCATCGACTGCCCCGCCGATGCGACAGCCAACCGGGTGCGCACCATCGACACCTCGCTGCTGGCCGTGGGCGGCGCAGTCCACTCCGACATGCTGCTGTGGGACACCTCGGCGTCGGCCGAGGCGGCGGCGCGGCAGCTCATCGGTACGCTGCACTCAGTGCCCCAGATCTCCGTCAGACTCGACACGCTGACCCAGGAGCAGCTCGAGACCACGCGCTTCTGGCTGGCCGAGTGGCAGCGTCTGCGGCCGCAGCTGCTCGACGGGATCGTCGAGCCCGGCCGTCCCGACGACCTGTACTCGCTCGTCGAAGCCGTGGCAGACGGCCGGTGCGTGCTCAGCGTGTACAGCGAGCGGACCGTCCCCCTTCGGCCCACCGTTTTCTCGGAGACCGTGCTGATCAATGCGACATCCACAGACAATGTCGTTCTGGACGTGCGGGACGGCGGAGCGACAGTGGACATCGAGGTGCACGCTCCCACCGGTCGTATGACCAGACAGTCCCGGATCTCTCTCCTGCCCGGTCTGCACAGGCTGCCGGTTCCGAGAATGGGACTGGTCCGTTTTCGGAGCAGCACCTGAACGGCACGATCAACCACCTGGAAAAAGGAAGTACATGAAAGTCGGCATCGTCGAGATCGCAGCGCGCGCGGGCGTAAGCGAGGCAACCGTCAGCCGGGTCATCAACCGCCGGCAGGGTGTCGCGCGAAAGACGAGGGAAGCGGTTGAGCGCGTCATGGCCGAGCTGGGCTACGAGCGCCCGGTGCAGGGCCAGCTCGTGGCCGTGGTCACCGAGCACGTGTCCAACCCCTTCTTCGCCGACGTCGCCGAACGCATCGAGTCCGCGCTCGCCCCGCATGGCCTCAAGACCGTGATCTGCCCGTCCTTCCCCGGTGGTGTCCAGGAGCGCGAGTTCATCACCTCGATCGTCGACAAGGGCATCGCGGCCGTCGTCTTCCTCTCCGCATCGAACACCGTGGAGGGAGCGGACCCGGAAACCTACGAAATCCTCAGGTCCCGGCATATCCCGTATGTCGGGATCAACGGAGAGTTCGCCGACGGCGTGCCCGTGCCCGTCTTCTCCACCGACGACGCGCTGGCCGCGGAGCTGGCCGTCGACCATCTGTACCAACTAGGTCATCGGACCATCGGCATGGCTTCAGGGCCGAAGGGAAACCGTCCGGCAGACCGGCGCGTGCGTGGCTTCATCGAAGCCATGGCCAAACGGGGAGTCGAGGAGCCGGAGCGATGGGTCAGCCGCCAGTCCTACACCCTGGAGGGCGGTCAGGCGGCTGCGAATGTCTTGCTCCAACTGGGGGTTACGGCCATCGTCGCCGCCAGCGACTACATGGCGCTCGGCGCGATCCGCGGGATCCGCCGGCAGGGCGGCTCGGTGCCCGACGACATCTCGGTCGTTGGCTACGACGGATCGATGATCACGGAATTCGTGGATCCGCCGCTGACGACGGTGCGCCAGCCGGGAGACCGACTGGCACTGGAGGTGGGCCGCAGCGTTCTGGCTCTGGTCAGCAACCGGGACGTCCCGACGGGGGAGCTTCTCTTCGACCCTGAGCTGGTGATCCGCGCGACGACGGGGCCCGCGCCCGGGGCCGGGTCCCGTGGACACAGGTAGCGGCACCCTGACCGTGCCCAGACGTGAACTGCAGGTTGCAGCAAGTGGGCGAGTACGCCCCGGACATCTACCGGCCCACCGCGGTGGGCAGTTCCGCGTCTGCCCTTGAACTCCTCATCCCCGCTGCTGACTGCATATCCTGCGGGTCGGTTGAGAACACGCCCGGGCGGGTGGGGGCGTGCGGGTTTGGGTCTGCTGGTGAGTGATGGTTCGGGCCGGGGTGTCCGGTTGGTGACCTGGCCTTTCCCGGAGCTCGGCAGCAGTACCTCCAGGTAGTGGTCCAAGACGAGGCGTTCTCCGCCGCGACCGGTCAATCGGGGGTGTCGTGCGATCTCGACGCGTCCGTCGTAGGCGACCAGGTCGGTGGAGCGCAACACGACCCGGACCTTGCGGCCGATGAATCGGGGCCGGGACCGAGTACCGACACATCCGCCACGGTGATCAACGCGTAGCGGTCGACCCCCGGTGTGAGGACGAGGCCGGTCTCGAAGGCATCGTCGGGAAGGCCCATCAACAGACCGGCCTCGTGGAGGAAGGCCTGGCCGATCGTGTGGATGCGCAACCCGATCCGCCGGCTCTCCTCGATCGCCTCGAACTCGCGGACGCGGGTGTTGAGGTCGTCCAGGGAGGCGATTTTCGGAACGGGAGTGAGGTAGTTGCGGCGCAAGTAGCCGACCTGTCCCTCCACTCCGCCCTTTTCGTGGGCGCCGCGCAGACCCGGCTCGCAATAGAAGGAGTGAATCCGTAATGCCGGTGGAACGCGGACCATCGAAGGTTCTTGTGAGTGGTCGTTGGTTGTGGGGTGTTCGGCTGGGGTCTGGTGGGGTTGTGAGCTGGGGTTTTCTCACTTCCGTTGGGTTTCGCGGGTGTTGTGGGATGTACTGAGATTTTGTGCGGTTCGGATGGGAATGCCATAGGTGGCCGCGTTGGGCGGCCCCTTTTCGGGTGGTCCCGGGGGATCGGCTCGGGGCGGGGGTTTTCAGGGTCGGGTCGCCGGCTGTGCAACGTCTGACGCGAGGCGCCGTCGGACCGGTCCCGGCGGCCACGCGTGCGCCGGAACTCCCTCCGCCCTGTACGGATTCGCGTATACATGCCGCACGCGGCACCGACCCCATCCCGTCGAGGCGACCTCATCTCGTCGACGAGACCGTGGCAGGCCAGGAAGCGCAACGCCTCGGGAAGGGGACCAGGGCGGGTGCCGGCTCGAAGACGTCGGCCATGCTCGTGTCCCGCAACACGGTCTCGGCGCGTTCCCGGAAGTTCCCCGCGAAGCCGCCGGGCAACGGAGGCCGCTCACGGGCCAGACGATCGAAAGCCGGGGAACGAGCCATCCGTTGGACACGCCCGTCGACCATGAACGCCGCGAGATCCTGCCACAGGGGTGCCGCGTCGGCATGGACGATGTACGCCGCGGCAATGTCGGCCGCACTGCGGTCGCTCAGGGAATGCTCGCCCCGCGCGGCCGCCTCCCGACGCTTCTGGCGCAGTGGCGGGACAACGCCGGCGCCGGATCCCGATCTCCTCTTCACGTACGCGCGCCACCACCGGCTCGTGGACCGTCCGCCCGGCCCCGACGAGGTGCACCCCTGCGGTCTTGGCCCGGCGTGCGCCGGGCCAAGACCGCAGGGAACCGTTCACGTCCGGGTGTCGAGCTCGCCGAACGTCATTACCAGGTCTTGCAGTTCGGCGGACCGACGAGCTCGTTCCCCCCATCCCAGTAACCGGTCACCTTCGTGCACCAGTTCTGCGGACCGGACCGGACCGGTTGGTGGCAAGCGCGGTGTCCGACAGGTAGGAGACGTTGCGGCCGGTCTTCTCTGTCGAGCCGACCCGGGAGCCGTCCCTGTAGACGGCGACGTTGATCGTCGCGCGACTTACCCTCGAGGGACAAGAGAGGGAACCCGTGGCGATGATGTTCCCCGTTGAGGGGTTGTAGGTCGGCTGGTTCGTGTGGACGACGCAACTGACGGAAGCGGATTCCGTCGCCGCCTGTGCCGGGGAGCCGACCAGGCAGATGGCGGCTCCGAGCGCCGAGACGGCAATGGCTGTGTGCAAACGGCCGAAACGCATGAGACTGTCTCCTCGTGTGGAAGAACCTCGCGTGATGTGCGACTCCCGAAGGGGGAGACGACCCACGAACGGGTCGCTCCTTCGCCCGGCGTGATCGTCGCGACGACGCCGGCGCTTGGATCGTGTGCGCGGCGATCGACAACGACCTTGATCTCGCGTGCTGCGGGAGTCCTCGGAGCCCGCCCTGCCCAGATGACGGACCCCGGGCGGGCCTGTGTTCGGTGGCAAGCCTTCCCGGCACGAGAGGCACGGGACCACCGAAGCTGTGTCCGGGACGCGTCCGGGACGTGTCCCGGGACAAGACACCGGGCCCTACCTGCGGCGTTATTTCCCTGTCCGAGGATTGCGAACCGACTTTCGCCTCGCGCCGCGTCGGCGGGAGCGGTGGCGTGGAGACGGAAGCGGCGTGGTGCCCTCGATGTCGAGGGCACCCACGGTCGCCGCGTCGGCGCGAATGGACGCGGCGGGTCACTGCGTTGCCGGGGTCTCCCCGGTCAGCGCGGGCATGCCACGTCGCGACCATGCGGACGAGCTCCTCGTCGAGTCGTCCGTGGGGACCCCGTGCCGCGGCACGGTTCCTGCGGTGTGGTCCGGGAGTTGCTCATGTCCGGTCTTTGCGTGGGCCGCCGGCCGCTGGTGCCTCGGCGGCTCCGGAACTGCATTGCAGTGTCCGGCTGTTGACGACGGCTTCTGACCGTGGCCACGAAGATGGCCGTTGACACGGGAGGCGGTGGCCGGTCACGGGCCGATGAACACCAGGTCGAGGTGGACGAGTTGACGTCTCGGCTGGTGGTCACCCGGGAGACTGTGTCGACGGGGTTGTCGCGGGTTGCGGGACCGTCTGACGCTGGGGCGGCCGTGGTGTGTTCATGAGAGATGGCGCAGGATGCCCAGCGCGGCTCCTGCGGCGACTGCTTCGGCCACCGGGAAGCTGATCCACAGCCAGAGGCTGCCGAACGCGCTGAATGCCAGCAGCAGCGGTACCTGTACGGCGATCAGCGAGCCGATGGAGATCACGTAGGAGGGGCGGGCCCGGCCCAGCGCCTGGAAATAGGCGGAGACCAGGGTCGCCACGCCGGCCAGGGGATAGCTGAGCGCCAGGATCCGCAGCGCCTGTACGGCCTGACCGCGTACCTCCGGGTCGTCGGTGAACACCCCGGCCGGTGGCCCGGCGAAGAGCAGGAGCAGCAGGCAGGCGGCGGTGCCGTAGACGACGGACGCCCGCAGGGCCAGGGTCCGCGTACGGTCGACCCGTTTGTCCAGGCCCCGTCCGGCGTTGTAGCCAATCAGGGGTTGCATGCCTTGGGAGATGCCCAGTTGCGGCATCAGGACCAGGGTGCCGATGCGGACGCAGATCGCGTACGCGCTCAGCGCCGTCGCGCCGCCGCTGTCCATCAGCAGGTTGTTCGCCAGGGCGACGACCAGGGTGGCGCCGAAGCGGCCGAGGAAGGACGGCGCGCCCACGGAGACCAGCTGCCGCAGTGTGGGCCCGTGGGGGCGCAGGTCGGCCGCGGTGATCCGGTACGGGCGGTCGCGCCGTCCGAAGAAGAACCACAGGCTCATGCCCAGCGACACGGCCTGGCCGCCGACGGTGCCCAGCGCCGCCCCGCGCACTCCGAGGCCGAACCCGAAGATCAGTACGGGGTCGAGGGTGATCTGGACCAGGATCGGTACGACCCAGAGCATGGTGGCGTAACGCAGCCGACCCTCCGCGCGGACCAGGCTGGAGAACCCGGTCGCGGTGATCGATCCGGCCAGGATGATCAGCCCGTAGTCGTGGGCGTACTCGTGCGTCTCGCCGGTCGCGCCGAGCACGCTCAGCAGCGGGTCGAGGGCGACCGCGCCCAGGCCGCCGATGAGCAGGGCCGCCGTCCAGTAGACGACGAACGTGTTGCCCGTCGCGCGGGCGGCCTGCCGGGTGTCTCCCGCACCGAGACTGCGGGAGACCAGGGACGCGCCGCCGGTGCCGACGGTGGTGGACACCGCGCCGAGGACGAGCAGGACCGGCGCCACGATGTTGACCGCCGCGAACGCGGTCGCGCCGACGCCGCGCGAGACGAACAGGGCGTTGGTCAGCGCGTAGATGCCGTAGGTCGCCACCGCCACGGTCGCCTGGGCGGTGTTGCTCCACAACAGCCGCCCGACGGGCCGGGTGCCGAGCCGGGCGACGTGGTCCCGCGTCGTGGTGTCCGGCCCGGTCACTTCCCGTGGCCGAGGGACTCCATGACCCGGGTAAGGCCGCCGCGGGCGAAGTCGTACTGGGCGGAGGTGGTGTGGCCGCGGTAGACGGTCTCGATGACCATGATGAGCATCAGGTGCAGGTTGTACAGGCGGCGGCGCAGGCGCTCGGTGTCGGTGAACGTGTCCTTGCCGTAGCCGCGCAGGAAGCCAGGCAGGTCGCCCGGCAGTTCGCCCATCTCCACGGCGACGAAACCGGCTTCCATCAGCGGGTCTCCGTACAGCGCGCGTTCGTGGTCGAGGATGCCGGTGATGCGGCCGTCGCGGACCATGACGTTGGGGTCCCACAGGTCCCACTCGACGAAGGCCGGTTCAGTCACCTCGTCGAGGCTGTGGGCGTTGTCGCGCACGGTCCGGCGGATGAGTTCGTAGTCCCAGCCCAGGTCGACGCCGCGCCGCGCGCCGTCGGCCAGGACGTCGTCGACGATGCCGGTGAACACCTCGCGCCAGGTGCCGCCGGTGGCCTCGCCGAGCAGCGGGCCGAAGTGGTCGCCCTTGATGCCGTTGAGCGCGCGGTTGGCCGCGCCCCGGGCAACCTGGTAGGCGCGGTAGAGCTCCGGAGCGAGGTCTGCGCCGACGACGCCGAGGTTGTCGCCGTCGACGAACTCCATGAAGAAGTAGTCCGCGTCGCACAGTTCGCGGGTGTCGTCGATGTGGAGCACCGCGGGCACGGGCACGTCGGTGTGCTCGGCGACCAGCCGGAGCGCGTGGACCTCGGTGCGCATCATGTCCGTCTCGTACGTCATCACCTCCACCGCCGCCGGCGGTGCGATCTTCAGGACGACGGGCCGGCCGTCGCGCAGCCGGATCTTGTACGCGACGTTGAACCACCCGTGGCCGAGCTCCTCGGCCCACCCCTCGCCGTCGGGGATCTGCCCCGGGCCGAAGGACCGGGCGACCATGGCGCGCAGGGCGCCGTCTGCCTGGCGGTTCTTGGTGATGCTCTCGGTGACCGCGTCCACGGGGCTGCTCCTTCGGTTCCGGCGCTGGACATGACACCGTAACCCCGAAAACCTAGCGTCCGATAGGTATTCGCGCTCGGCTCCTTTCGGAGCACCATGGCCTGCGGAAACACCGCCGTGAAGCCACCTCCCGCGGAGCGTGCGTGCAGACACGACGGCAGGCACGGAGTCCGGAGCGGTTCCTCCCACCCGCCACCGCAACCGCAACGCCTGGCCCGCCCGGGAGACCAGCGCGTCGATACGGACCGCATCATCGATGACCTCGACAGCGTTGACCGCCACGCCTTCGACGTCACGCCACACCAGGTCCCAGAAGTCCGGTTCGTCCCCCGCGAACAGCACCCTGAACAGCCGTAGCTACTGTCTCGGTCCGATGATCGAAAGTGACCATCCCGAGATGGAAGCCACAGCCTCCAAGCTCCCCGCCGGATGCCACGACACGGCACACCTGCAGCACGGAATTCGTGTCCGCGTGCGGGAGCGGGCCGGAAGGGGGAGACCGGAGGCGGATCGGAACGAAGCCGCCCAAGACGGGGCGTCGAGCGCGTCGGGGGCCGGCAGGATAGCGGGGCGGGTGCGGATCCCGGCCCGTGCAAGGGGCCTTGCCCTGACTGCGATCGAAAGAACGACTCGTGACGGTCACGCTCCCGGAACTGCCCTACGCCAACGACCCCCTCGCCCCGCACATCTCGCAGGAGACGCTCGAATACCACTGGGGCAGGCACCACCGGACCTACGTGACGAACCCGAACAACCTCGCCAAGGGCACCGAGTGGGAGAGCGCGACCCTCGAGGACATCGTCGGGAAAGGCGTCGGGCCGGATCTTCGAGAACGCCGCGCAGACCCGGAACCACACCTTCTACTGGCACAGCCTCTCCGGCAACTTGCGGTGGTACGCGATGACCGCCCAGTCGTGGTCCGCGCCGGACAGGGTCATGTGGACCTTGCGTGTTCTGCCGAGTACCCCGGCGACCAGCACGACCGACGCGGTCTCCTCCTCGTCGGGGCCGGCCTCGTCGCGATGAAGGCCGTGCACCACGCCCACCGGCGTCTCCTGACGCGGCGGTTCCTCCTGCCGCACGAGCCGCTCCCTACGTGAGGCAGTTCCACCATCACGTCGCGACCCGAGGTGAACCACCGCACGAGCGTCGCCGCCGCGTGGACGGCGACGCGGGCTCTTCGAGGGTTTCGGGACGAGTGGGGGTCTGCTTGCCGTGGCGGGAGGTCCGGCCGTCCCACAGAAGCCGCATCATCGACGGCGGAGCCTCGATCGGCTCGGAACCCCCGGCCGAAGCACCGATGCCGTCGAGGCCCGTCCGGGCTGTGCCCGCGTGGCTGTGCGCAGGTGGGTGTTCGTCCGTCGGTGGTTGGTAGGGTCCGGTGCGCCGGTGACCGAACCGGTGGCGAGGGGATGGCTTCGGAAGGGTGGACCCTGTGCAGACGCAGCAGCTCGGTGACCGCTATACCTGGGTGGGCCTGCTCGGCCGGGGTGGCATGGGCGAGGTGTGGGAGGCGTGGGACGCCGAACTGCAGCGCGCGGTGGCGGTGAAGCTGCTCACGGCCGTGCCCGGGGACCCGGGTGCCGGGTCGTGGTTGCGGGATGAGGCGCGGGCGGTGGCGCGGCTGAGCGACCCGAACATCGCGGCGGTCCACGATGTCTGCCGCGCCCCGGACGGCCGGGACTACCTGGTGATGGAGCTGGTACGCGGGTCGAGTGTGCAGCAGCTGATCCGCGGGCACGGCCCGTTGCCGTGGCCGACCGTCGCGGATCTGGGCGCGCAGACCGCGCGTGCGTTGGCCGCGGCCCATCGGGCGTCGGTGGTGCACCACGACATCAAGCCGTCGAACCTGCTGGTCACCGACGACCAGGTGGTCAAAGTGGTCGACTTCGGGATCGCCGCCACCGCCGATGCCGACACCGCGCCGGATGCGGGAGGCGCGTCGAGGCTGGGCACGGCCGCGTACACCGCCCCGGAACGTGCCCTGGGGAACCCGACCGGTCCGGCGGCGGACCTGTACGCGCTGGGCTGTGTGCTGTACGAGGCCCTCACCGGCCAACCGCCGTTCGTCGGCGACGACCCCGCCGAGGTGTTGTACCGGCACGTCCACGAGGAACCGGCACCGGTCGCGCAGGCGCGCCCGGACGCCCCCGCCGAGTTGGGTGCGCTCGTCCACCGGCTGCTGGCGAAGAACCCGCAGGACCGGCCGCGCTCCGCCGCCGAGACCGCGCACGCGCTGGCCGCCTGGGCCGGGCCGGGTCCCGCCGCGGTCACGGTGCCCGATGAGGGCGCGACACAGCTCCTGCCGCCCGTACCCGCGTCCGCGCCGGCCGATGCCGCACTGCCCGACGACGGGGCCACCGCGCTGCTGCCATCGCTGCTGTCCGACGACGAGCCGCCGCACAGCGCACGGCGCGGCGACCCCGCGACCGGCGTGGCCTGCTGCTGGTCGGGGCCCTGGTCGGCGCGGCGCTCGCGGTGGTGCTGGTGATCGTGCTGCTCGCGGCCGTGGACACCGGAGGCGGCCAGGCCGGTCCGGCGTCCGAGAGCACCACCGGCGTATCCGCGTCGGCCGCTCCGGGCGGCGCCCAGGCGACGGCCTCCGCGACGGGTCCGGGCGCCCCCGCTCCCGCGAACACGACGCCGGGCACGCCGTCCACCGCGCTGCCCTCGACCGTGGCGAGCAGTGCCCCGCCGTCCACCGCGGGCCCGGCGCAACTGGCTGCCGACCTGAACGCCGCCTACCCCGCCGCGTCCGCGTCGATGCAGCAGAACCTGGCCCGGGAAGCCCGCCGCGACGTGAACGAGATCGCCCAGAGGCTGCGCAGCGGCGAGACGGGCAAGGCCGCCGAGAAGGCCCGCGATCTGCGCCGGAGCCTCGTCGAGGCCCAGACCAAGGGCAAGTGGGACGGCGACGCCGTGTTCCTCCAACTCATCCAGCGCATCGCGGCGGGCTGACCACCGCCCACCGCCCACCGTCCCGGGCCCGGGAACGACCACCTCCCGCACCGCCGCCGGCCGGCGCCACCGCGCCGCCGACGTCGACACCGCCCTGTGGGTGTCGAAAACCTCATCCATGCTCTCGCAGCGGACCGACCAACCCGCGCCCGCCATCCCTACACCGGGCCCAACACTCATGTGTCGGCGAACCGCCGAGAGCATCGCCGGTCCTGCCGGCGCGAGGGCCCGTCCGCGCGGTCCGCCTACACCATCGCCGCGCGACCTTACCTCCCCGGCGATAGCACTACGCTGACACACCACCGATCTGCAGGAAAATCCCATCGATGACCCCCGGCGTGGGGACATTCGTCGTGGCCGTGAACGAGATCGTGGTGAACACGCCCGCAAGCCTGATGGTTCCGCTCGAGTCGACCGGTCCAACCAGGCCTGTCACGGTGCTTCCGGACACGCTCATCCCCTGCCCGCTCACCAGGGTCACCTCCGTCCCGGCCGGGAACTGCATGATCGATCCCATCGACGCCAGATACAGCACCGGGTCCTTGATGGCAGCCGCGAAGGTGAGAGTGAAGGCGTGCGCGGTTCCGCCGCGGATCTCCAGAGCATCGCTGGACGGCAACGGCGGAGTGAACGCGCTGGAGGAAAACCCGCGGAAGGTCCCATCTACGGCGCTGCCGGTGCCCATGGGCCCCACCAACCGCACACCGGCACCGCGCCAAGTCCCCTGGGCGGTTCCCGTCGCGGGGTCAGCCTCGACCACGGTCCAGTCGACCAACTCCACCGCCTGCGGCACCGGCGGAGGACCGAGCAGTACCTCACGCCAGACTGCGCGGCGTTCCTGTTGGGCGGAGTTCGTGCAAAACCACAAGGCGCAGGTGCCGTCGTCAGACTGGGTGACCAGCAGATCGCCCCCGCTACCCTCGGCGGGCAACTGTTCCAGCGCCGTGCCGTCGTACATCGTGGGAGAGGCGGTGATCCGACCGGAAACCGACAGCGGCTGGGGCACCAGGCCGATCTGGCCGATGGGGGCACCGGCGGCCGTACGGCCGGACTGGAAACGTCCGCCTCGTCCACCGGTGCTGTGGCCCACCACTGCATCGCCCTGGGCGCTCTCGCCGCGGACGCCCTCGGCGGAGTGGCTGATCCCGTGCACGCCGACGCCGCTGCCGCTCGTGCCGAGCACCCCGGTTCCGGATCCGTCACCTGGCCCGGGGCCGGAACCGAACGTCGCCAGCGGGTTGCCCAGTGACTGCACGCTCGTGCCCACCACGCCGATGCCGCCCCGCATCGTCGCCCCGATGGCTCCGACACCACCCCGGTTGTGCTGGCCGAACAGCCCGGCGATGCCGGGGCGTCCAGGGCTGGGCACGGTCTTCCCGAAGATGCCGAAGTTGTCACCCACCCCGAAAACGCCGACGCCCTCGACGTCGGCCTCGCGGTTGGTGTCGCCGCGCGAGCTCTCGGCGTACATGCCGGCCCTCTCGCCTTGCATGTTCCCGCCGTAGACCATGCCGGTGTCAGCCCAGGTCGAGAACGCCGAAGCCGGAAATCCCGAGCCGGCCCACGGCGGTCCGAAAGCGGTGAACTCGTCGTCGCGCGCCATAAAGACCTCCTTTCAGGAAGGGGCGGTGACCGCTCTCCCCGCCGTGCCGACCGGCTGGATCAGATTCCACGTCTCATCCGGCAGATCACTCGGGTACGGCTGCCACCCGCCTATGTCTTCTTGCAGACGCTACTCTCGGCCATCCGCAAGCCCTCAGATATGGAAGGCGTGTCCACCAGGGAAAACAGGTGGATCGATGACAAAGGTCGCGGACTGATCAGGCGGGCGCGCCGGGCAGGACCTGGCCGGCCGTGATCTCAACGCGCGCAGCGAGGGTGTGGTAGCGGCCGCTGCCCGCGGCCTGGACGGTGTGGGTGGCCGGCCCCGGGCGCGGGCGTGTGTCCAGCGGCGTGAGGCACCTCGAGGCTTCCGGTCCGGAACCCAATAGGGTTGTCCTGTAAGGAATTCGAGGAAAGCAGCGCATGGCACGTCCCAGCTCGTACACGCCAGAGTTCCACGAGGAAGCGGTTCGACTGGCGCTGAAGTCCGCCCTTCGGCCGATCGCGCAGACCGCGCGAGAACTCGATGTGCACCCGCAAAGGCTCCGAACCTGAGCCGTCTTCCGTGGACGAGCGCGCCAGGCTGAAGGAACTCGAACGCCGCATCCGCGAGCTGGAGATGGAAAACTCCTTCCCGGAAAAAGCCGCAGCGTAATTCGCGAAGGATCCCCGGTAGCCGGCAAGTACGAGTTCACCGAGCCGATGCGATTCGACACCGCAGAGTACGCATATCCTACGCATATCCCGTCGCATTCATCTGCGACCGCCTCGGCGTTTCCCGGTCCGGGAACTACGACTCGCGGCATCGCCCCGATTCCGCGACACCGCAAAGACGCGAGGAATTGAAGCTGCTGGTCACGAAGGCGTTCGACCTGTCCGACAGCACCTACGGATACCGCCGCGTCCACGCCCGGCTGCTGCGCCGGAACACCCTGGTCGGCCCCGAACCGGTGCGTCAAATCATGCGTGAGCCCGGCCTGATGCCGTGCCCGCCCCGCCCGAAGCGCTGGTCCCGCACCCAGGCGGCGTCCGGGCCCGTGCCGGACCTGGTCGGCCGCGACTTAGGGAAGGGGGTTGGGCCGGCCACTCCTCGAACACGGCCTCGCGTTGGTGCTTGGTGCGCGAATACTGGCGGTGGGAGTTCCACTGCTGGGCGTGGAAGTAGCACAGCTGCCGCCGGCTGCGGGTCGGGACGTCGGGGCAGACGAGGCAGGGCGGAGGGGTCGGCCAGGCCAGGGGCTTCTTGGGCAGGGCGGTGGCCAGGAAGTTCGTGTGCTCCGGACGGCCTTCCAGTCGTCACTGTGCTCCTTGCGGTAGTCGTCGTGCGCGTCGCGGGTGCGTTCGCAGCCCGTGACTCCGCAGGCCCAGCCGTAGATCGGGTGGTCGCGCGGGATGTGCACGACGTCGGTGCGGTAGACCGGGTCGAACCGAGGTGCCGTGATCAGCGCGTTCAGCAGCTCCAGCCGGTCCCGTGGAAGCGAGTCGGCGCGGGGCCCTCGGGCCGACCACCGGCAGCAGCCGGGCGGCGGTCGAGGTCACTGCTCCTTACCCCGGACCTTGTTCGGCGCGGTGGATGAACTGCGGAGAGTGGAGGTCGGCGTGCCCGTCGTTGACCATCTGCGCGGAGGCCCAGTTCCCAACGGCCTTGGCCACGTGCGGATCGTTGTCCGTGACATCCGTGACATCCGTGACATCCGTGACGTTGTGCGTGAACTGATGCCGGAGGGCTTGGGGCTTGATCCGGCCCGGCAGTTGGGCGGCACCCGCACACCTGACTACGAGGGGCCGTGGCACCGATCGCGCGCTCCTGCTCACCTGCTCACCCGACCGCCTCGCCAGGCTGGTGCCGGCACCGCGTGAAGGCCGGCGGCAGCGGGACGCCGGCATAGGTATCGGCCGTGCGGCTCTCGAACCGTCGAGTTCCGGCCCGTGTTTGTGCTGGTCACGAGGGTTTGGCTTGGCCGCAGGGGTGGGGTGGCCTACCGACCGGGTGTGCGGGACTTGGTGGTGGTGGTGCCGGGGCGGTGGTGTGTTTCCGCGAGGTGGTCCAGGCGGATGTTGTCGAGGCCGGGTTTTGGTGGTGTGTTCGGTGCCGTCGTCGATGGCGGTGATCGCGGCTTGGCGGCTTGGCGGGTGAGGCGGGTGAGGCTGCCGATCCGGTCGGCGGTGCGTTGGTGGGGGTAGCACGCGAGGTGGGGGGGGTGTGCCCGCGGGTGTGCGTTCAGGTCGAGGGCGGCTTCCACTTCGGCGATCGACTCTGTGAACGGTTCGCGTTTTCCCGCGCCGTGCCGGGAACGCCCCACACTCGACGAGTGAGGCCCGTCCGGCGAGTTGTGCCCCGCGTACACCACCGAACAATGGCGTGGCGGCACGTCGATGCCCGCGTAGACGAACGTCGCGCCGATGCGTTCGGTGAGGTCTCTTCGACAGGTCGGCGGTTTCGGCGCCGGTGGTGGTGCGGGGGTTGACGGTGGATCTCGTCGATGAGGACCAGGCGGACGCCGGCCCGGTGTCGATCAAAGCCGGGCGGTGGTCTGTTGGTGGCGGCCCGGGATCATCAGTGTGCGCACGCTGATGGCGAGGGTGTCGATGGCCGGGGTACCGATCGTCACGAACGCGGAGTGATAGGCCGGACGTTCTTCCCGGCCGCGTGGCGGTGTGCCGGGCTTGGGCGGTGTCGGGGGCGGTGTGGCCGCGAAGTCCTGCCGGCCCTGCCGGGTGGTCACCGGCCGGGATCGTCCCGTCGTGTCCGCATCGCCGCCCGTGTGACCGATGTCGGTCGAAGGCGGACGGGGATTCACCGTTCCAGCGGCGCCTGTCGCTGCGCCGGAACTGCTCCCGGCAGCGCCGACCACCGCGTCGCCGACCTCCACCCGCCCGCCGCTGCGCCCCGACGCCCCTCGCCACCCGCTGCGTCGGCCCCGTCCTGCGGCTCGCTGCGCCCTCGTCAGTTCCGCCGCGCGCCGGTGCGCCGCCATCGGATTCGGGTGTGATGCCGAGGTGGTCGATCGACGACGCGTCAACGTCAGGCGGCTCGGTCGCGAGGGTCCTGGGCGGGCGGATCCGGCGAGTCGGTCGGCCCGTGTGGTGTGCCCGCCGGCCGTTACCGCGATGGGAAGAGTTCGTTGACGACAACGACCACTCGTATTCGTCCGAGTCGGTAGATCTCCGGATTCGGGTCAAGGAGCATGGCAGATGAAGAGCACGTTGCGGTCTTTGCTTGTGCCGGTGGCCACTGCGGCTGCCGTCGCGCTGCCGGTCTTGCCGGTCCATGCGGCCGACGGGTATGACCGGTGCCCGGACGGCTACTACTGCATGTTCTCGGGCCTGGACGGCACCGGCGACATGATCACCCTGAGGAGCAGCACGCCGGACCTTGCGGCGCTCGGGATGAACGACCGGGCCGAGTCGGATTGGAATCGGACTTCCTCGACCATCCACCTGTGGTCCGACGCGCACTACACCGGCTGCACGGCCGTCACCTCCGCCGGCCCGACCGGCAAGGGCAACTTCTTTCCGGTCTATCGGGACTTCTTCAGCTCGGTGCAGTTCGACGGCCCGGGAGGCCCGAGCTGCGGCACACCGCCCGGTGAGGACGGCTGAGCGTTCCTCGGTCCAGGTCCGCTCCCGGCGGTCTCTGTGAACACTCGGATCAAGGTCACCATGGTCCAACGGTCTGCGCGAAGTCCCGGGTCGGGGCGCGGCTGGGGGTCTGCCGTGTTGACGCGTTTCGGCATCGAGGACGTCTCGTGCGTGAAGCAGTACACCGAGCGCAAGCCGACGGCGTACGAGCGCACGGGAGATCCGGACGCCTACGAGTACCACGAGTACCAGGACGCCGAGTGGGAGCGGAAGTTCCGTACGTTCCCGCACGGGCGGGTGTGGACGCACGCCGAGCGGCCGGTGGCGCTGTTCAACCAGGCGGTGGGCCGGCTGTGCCGGCACCGGGCGAAGATGCGATGCCCTTCGCAGCCGGTCTGCGCGGCGGGTTGGGCGTATCGGGTGCGGTCCGGATGTGTCCGGGAGCGACGGCGTGTCGGCCGTCTCCGCGGACGCGCGGGTGGGCGGGGCCTCGTCGGGCGTCGACGGCCCCGACGCCCGTGTGTCCGCGGAGGTCGAGCGTCGTGCGTCCCGCACCGTACGCGGAGGCCATGCCCGGCCGCCGCCCCCAACACGGACGCGATGTGTCGGCCATCGACATGGAGTGTCGTCAGTGGGCGGGGAGGTACGTCGTCTGCAGGATGTAGACGCGTTCGCTGCGCACCACGATCAGGTACACGAACATGCCGTCGTCGACGTAGGCCGTTCCCGCGCGGGGATTGGGACCCTCGTACAGGGTCCCGTCGAGATACAGGGCCTCGGCCGCGTGCACGATCTCCGCGAACGCGATCTCGACACGGGCGACGAACGCCTCCGGCGCGCCGCCCACCACGCTCGCCTGGTCGGGTTCGTACTCCCAGCTCCAGCTCACACGCCCACCGCGGCGTAGGCGGCCCGCAACAACTCGCCCGAGACCCGAACACCGCGAGCACGCACCCGTGGATCGTCACTGACGGTGTCGACCTGCTCGGCGTGGTGATAGCGAAACGCGAGGTCCGGGTGACGCTCGATCTCCGCGATCGCCGCCCAGTGCCGCAACCAGCCCCGCAACGGATCGAGCCGGTTGATCTCCAGCGCCTTCGCCGTCGCCTCGCGCTGGGACCGGTCCATCTCGGGAAGCCAGTGCGGCGCCAACAACGCGATCGCCGCACGCACACCCTCGATCGTGCGCTCCGGCCGTGCGATCACCGGAGTCGAGTACTCGGGCTCGGCGGTCACCCCACACCCCTCCCTCACGACAACCCGATTCGACCCCACTCTAGTGCCGCGCCCGGCAATACAACGTGGCCTGCGGCGGCATCACCGCCGCGTCACCCTGCCGGCCCTCCAGGACCTGCGCGACCAACGGCATCAGGCCCTTGATGGTCCCCTTGGAACGCCTCGCGCCGCACCGCCCGCATCGCCTCGCGCGCCCACGCGGCGTCGGGGAACGCGTCCTGCGCGTCGAGTTCGCGCGTGGGGTCCTCGTGGCCGCTCACGGCTTCACACCGGACATCACATCCGCCACGCCCGGCCACGCGACCGCTTCACCACCGCACATCGACCGGCGCCGACGGTCTGCACCGTGACCGTCTCGTCCTGCGCCTGAGCGCACCGGCGCTTCTCCCGCTCTCCCCCTTCCGCCGCGACGAGGCTCGTGTTTCACGACGTGTGTGCGCTGCCGGCCGTCGCGGTGTCGGGGTCCGGTCGTGACGGTGGGCGGGTGGCCCGCGCGGTGGCGAGGCCGGCGAGGAGGCCCAGGGGGAGCGCCGAGATCCATACCAGGGCCGGTGCGCCGATGCGGCCGAGGGCGAGTCCGGAGGTGGGGCCGATCGCGGCGCCGATGTCTTGTGTGGTGGACAGGGCGGCCTGGTAGGTGGCGCTGCGTCCCGGTGGGGCGTGGCGGGTGATGAATGTCGAGGTGGTGGGTCCGGAGATCATCATTCCGAGGGAGGTGACGAGAACGGCTGCGACGAGGGCGGGGTATCCGAGTCCGGCGGCGGCGAATCCCGCGAGGCCCACGCCTTGGAGCGCGGCGCCCAGGAAGAGCAGGCGCCCGGTGTCGTGTCGGCGGGTCCAGCGGCTGACCGGGATCTGGAACAGGACGATCGCGAGGGCGTCGACGGCGAACAGGGCCGCGTAGGCGGTGGTGTCCAGGGGGTGGAGCCGCTGCAGGAGTACCAGGCCGTCGGCTTGCCACCAGGTGAAGGTGATGCTGAGCAGGCTGCCGCCGAGGACGAGCAGCGCCAGTCTGCGGTCGCGCAGGATTCGCGCGAGCGCGCCGTACGCCTCCTTGGCGTCCTCCCCGGTGTCCGTCTCGGTCGTCTCCGGGCCGATGACGCGGTCGGAGGGAACGGCGAGGAGCACCGTCAGGGCGGCGCCGACGAGCAGGACGCCTGCCGCGGCGAACACTCCCGACAGCGAGAGGGTGACGGCTGCGGCTCCGAGGATCGGGCCGATCACGCCGCCGACGCTTGCCACCACGCGGGTCAGGCCGTACGCGTGGGGGAGGTCCTCGTCGGCGTGCAGGTCGCCGACGAGCGCTGCGATCGTGGGGTGGAACGCCGACTCGAAGAGTCCCGCGGCGAGGAACAGACCGAGGGCGGGTACCGGGTGGTGCACCAGGAAGAGGCTGCCGTAGCCGAGAGCCATCCCGGTCGTGGAGAGCAGCAGCATGCGGCGGTGGCCGATGCGGTCGGCCAGGGCGCCCCCGGCCAGGCCGCCGGTGAACTCGCCGACGGCCTGGACGAGGAACAGCGCGCCGGCCGCCGCTCCGCTCAGCCCGCCGACACGATGGGCCCACAGGATGACGAAGGGCAGCATGACGCCGTCGGCCAGGGCACCGAGCAGCCGGACGACCAGAAGTCCCCGGAAGGCCACCGTTCGCTGTCGCGCCGTCGGTCCGCTTCGAGATTCGGGCGCTGCGGCCGTCACGTCGGGTTCCGCGACGTGACGGCGGGGCGGCGGTCGGCCGTCCAGTAGCCCTTGGCGAAGACGTGGTCCGGCCGGACGCCCGCGCCGTGCACGAGTTCGCGGACCGCCCGCGCCGCGCCGGCCTCGGCGAGGACGTAGACCTGGCCGAAGCGGCCCGCCCGTATCTCCTCCGCCACCACGGCGAGAAGCGCCTGCGGGTCGCCGGCAGGCCGGCTGCCGCGTTCGAGCCAGCGCACCCGGCCCGCCGCGATCGGGACCCGGTCGGCGGGAGACTCGGTCTCGACGACGGCGGTGGCGTCCTGACCGGCCGGCAGCGCCTCGGTCAGGGCCGCGATCGCGGGCAGGGAGGCTTCGTCGCCGACGAACAGATGGCCGTCGGCCGGCCGTAGTTGCAGTTTCCCTCGGGGGCCGACGAACTCCACGGGGGAACCGGGTTCGGCGCTCGCCGCCCAGGTGCTGCCGGGCCCGCCGCCGGGGTGCAGGACCGCGTCGATGTCCCACTCGCCGGCCTGTGGGCGGGCGTGCCGGATGGTGTAGTGCCGCTTGACCCGGCTTCCGCGGGCGTCGGCGAGCAGCACCTCGATGTCCTGGGCCGGCAGGGGGGTGAGCCCGGTGAGAGTCGGGCCGCCCAGGGTGAGTCTGACCGTGCGGGGGGTGAGGCGGTGCCGGGCCAGCACCGTGCAGCGATGGGTCGTCTTCATCGGGTTTCCTCTGGTGTCCGGGGACGGCCGGGGACCTGCCTGCGGCCGCCCGCATAGATTTCGAGGCAGCGTGCCTCGATATGAGGCTAGCACCATTCCGAGGCACGGTGTCTTGATAAGCTGATCACATGCCAAGCACAGCCCACGGACAGGCCACACCCGGACGCCCCCGCAGCGAATCGGCGCGGATCGCCGTTCTCCACGCCGTCGACGACATGCTCGTCGAGCAGGGGTACGCGGCGATGACCATGAAGGGCATCGCCGAACGCGCCGGAGTCGGGCGCCAGACCGTCTACCGGTGGTGGTCCACCAAGGCGGAGATCCTGCTGGAGGCGAGCACGTCCGACGCCGCCCACGAGCTGGACGTCGAGCCGCAGGCCCGTCCCGCCGACGACCTCCTCGCCTTCCTCGAAGCGCTGACCACCTTCCTCACCACCTCGCCGGCCGGCCTCGCCTACCGGGCACTGCTGGGCGAAGCGCAGCACGACACCGCGGTACGCGATCTCGTCCGCGCCGCCGACCTCGTCGGCACCGCCACCTCGGCCGTGCTCGCCCGCGTACGCCCGCACGCCCCCGCCATGCCCACTCCGCCACTGGCCGCCGCCCAACTCGCCGGCCCCGTCGTCGCCGTCATCCTGGAGACCGGGAACCCCCTGACACCGGCCCAACTCGCCGACCACACCGGGCTCCTCCTCGGCGCCTGGACAGCGGGCCCCCCGCGCTGAGCCGCTCGGCACAGCCCGAGCCCGACCCGATTCCCTCGACCACGCGGCTGTTCGTCGTCGCTCGGGCCCCGGCCGGCGAGGCGCCTCACCCCGGGACGCTCATGTGAAAACCGGGCCCGGCCGGAAGTGCTCCTCGACGAGCCGGGCGGACGAGGGCACGTGATCGTGCCCCGACAGGCACGAGGCGCCGGCCCCGACACCGGCCGGCGCCCCGGGCCACCGGGAACGCACGACCAGCGCACCCGCGGAGGCCGGTTCGGGGTTGTGTCACCCACGCGAGCGGGCCCGGCGCGTCGGGCGGCCGGCGCCGCGCTCCGCCCCCTCCCCGTGCCCGACTCCGGGACCCGGTGCCCGGGTTCCAGAAGCAGCGAGTCGAGCATGTCCACCACACCACGGCCTGGCAGGACAGGCTCGGGGTGGGCACGGTGTCGACGACCTGCGTCACCGCAGCGTCGTCGGGCGCGGCGCACAGTCCCAGCGGTGAGGCGGCCAGGCTTGGGCGGACCGCAGCCAGGCAGCCGCGGAAGCCGGCGAACGAGTCCTCGCCGATCAGCCATTCCTCGAACGTGTCCGGGCCGTTGGCCTTGCGGTGGTGGTACCACCGGCTGCTGTGCCGCCGGCAGAGCCGCCGCCGGGTATGCACCGCCGGACGGCCGGGACACGAACGGCACGGCTCCTGGTCTGCCCAGACGTGCCGGTCCGGCGGTTCCGCGTCCGCCGGGAACGCAGCTCTGCCGGTGCCCGCCTCACGGGCGCCTACCCGTGCTCGGGGACCTTCGGACGGTGCGTGGGGGCGATGCGTGCCGGGGCGTGTCCGATCACGCTCCGCCGGGGACTCGTCGATGTGGCCGTAGCCGTGGCCGTAGCCGTGGCCGTGGCCGCCGACGACCCGGAGCGCGTTGACGGATCACCCGTCCCCGGCGGCGACTACCCCCGCCCCGTCACGGATTGGGACTTCACCATTGACGTGGACGGGGTACGCGTACGCCCCTGCCCGGCCGGCGGGACGTCGATCGGCCCCCGAGTCTTCGACTGGCGGATCGCCACCTTCGTGCCCTGTATCCGACACGTGCCCCCGTACCCGGGTTTTCGGGAGGACCTTCCCGAGCGGTCTTCCCGACGACCTTCCGATCCGGCCGCACTTTCCGACCCGGCCGCACCTGCTGGTCCTGCTGGTCCTGCGCATTCTGGCCGCACACCGCCTGCCGACCACCCACCGGATCACCGAACTCGTCCTCGTCAACCCGGTCACCCCGTTCGACGCGGTGCCCTGTACAGGTCGTCGAGGCGCAGTGGCGCGGGTTCGGGCAGGGGTGTGTCGTCCGTCGGCCGGCAGGACTGGAGGAAGTAGGCGAGCAGGCGGCGGGACGCGGCCATGGAGGCCGCCGGGGAGTCCCGCAGGACGCCGTTGTTGGCCAGGAGCAGCAGCGTGACGTCGCTGGTGTCGAAGTCCTCGCGCAACTGTCCGGTGTCCTTCGCCCGCTGTACCAGCCGGGCGAGGCCCGCCTCGGCGCGGGCACGTGCACGCCGGACGTCGGGTGCGTCGGGGAATTCGGCGAGGAACGCGGCGCTGAAGCCGCGGTCCTCGGCCTGCATTCGGCAGACCTTGGTGAGGGCGGTGCGAAGTCCGCGCCAGGGATCGTCGTCCTCGAGGGCCTCGTCGACGGTCGCGATGCACCGGCCGAGTTGTTCGGAGAACGCGGCCGCGATCAGCGAGTCGCGGGTCGGGAAGTGCCGGTAGAGGGTGGCGGCACCCACACCGGCGCGGCGGGCGATCGCGCTGGAGGGTACGTCGCTGCCGTCGAGGGCGTACGCGTCGCGAGCGGCCCGGAGGAGCCGGGCGCGGTTGTTCCGGGCGTCGGCTCGCTGTCCCGGGGCGGGGGTGCCGGCGGGGGAGGTGGACGGGTTCCGAGACAGTCGGTCAGGCATGTCTCCCACTTAAGCACAAACGGAAGAGGTCGACCGTTTAGCGGGTTAGCGTGACGTGATGCCGCGAGTTCCCGCGGTCGGCTCCCGGCCGCGGAGGTGAGCGGCTGTGGGTTCTCCTGTCGAACGACGTGCCATGCGTACGGAGGTTGTCCGTGTTTGCTGTGCAGTACCACCGCTATGGCGGTTCCGAGGTTCTCGCCGTCGAGGAGGTCGAGGAGCCGCACGCCGGGCCCGGTCGGGTCCGCATCGCCGTGCGTGCCACCGGCGTCACCCCTGCCGACTGGTACCTGCGTTCAGGGATGTTGCGGGACTTCGCCTCCCTGGACTTCCCCCATATACCGGGCATGGATGCCGCGGGCATCGTCGACGAGGTGGGGGAGGGGGTGACCGGCACCGCCGTGGGGGATGCGGTCTTCGGTCTCGTTCCCTTCGTGGACCAGGGCGGCGCCGCGGCCGAGTACGCCGTGCTGGAGGCGTGGGCGCCCAAGCCTCGGTCGTGGTCCTTCGAGGAAGCGGGCGGCGCCGCGGGCAATATCGACACGGCCACGCGTGTACTGGAAGCCTTGGACGCCGTCGAGGGCATGACCTTGTTGATCGAGGGTGCCGCCGGCGGTGTCGGTACCATCACCGCGCAACTCGCCCGGGCCCGCGGCCTCACCGTGATCGGCACCGCCGGCGAGGGCAATCACGGTTTTCTCGACGGGCTCGGCGTCGTACCGGTCACTTACGGGCCGGGGCTGGCCGATCGCCTCGCCGCATTGGCTCCGCGCGGTGTCGACGTGGTTCTGGACGCGGCCGGCAAGGGCTCTCTTGCCGAACTGGTGGCCATCGCCGGCGACCCGCACCGCGTGGTGACCATCGCGGACTTCGACGCCGCTCGGCACGGAGTGCGGTTCTCCCGCTCCGAGGCAGGCGAGTCACCGGGCTGGGCAGGACTGCCGTTGGCGGCGGACCTGGCCGATCAGGGCCACCTCACCGTCCCGCTGCACGCCGTGTTCCCGCTGAAGGAGACCGCCACGGCCCATGACGTCAGCGCCGCCGGCCACGCACGCGGCAAGATCGTCATCACCGTGCCCTGACCCGGCGCACGATGCGGCCCGCAACCAGCCACCCGCCGCGGGGCGGCCACGGACGCAACGGCCTTGCCCGGCGCGACCCGCACAGGACTCCACGCCGCCCCACGCGGATCGAAGTCGCCGCGATCACCGAGGAGTTGACCCGCACGTCCGCCACGGCAACGAGCGTTGCCGCGATTCTCGGGACCTGGGAAACCACTGCCCGAACCCACCCGCGTCCGGGCCCGCCACGACGGGACGGGCACGTCCGCGCACCTGGACGCGGGCGCGGTCCTGCGCGAGGCGCTCTGCCTCGTCCCGCCGTTCCGGCCTGGCCACCTTTTTCCGGGTCGGCGGTGTGCCCTGCACCGTGGGAGAGTTGCTCATGGCTTTCGAATGGACGGTTCCGCCGTGGCAGCGGGACGAGGACTGCACGCATACGGCGCTGACATTCAGGCATCTGCGTGCAAGGGAGTTCGCCACGTTCTCGGACGTCGTGCGCGGCGACAACGCCACCGAAGCGCTCGCCGATCTCCTCATGGGGCCCTCCGGTATGAGCCGCATGATGTCGAATCGCGGTTTCGCGTTCGTGGTGGTCCAACGCGGCTTCGGAACGATGTATATGAGCAGTCCATGGAAAGACGATGAGGGCGAATGGAAACTCTCCGTCACTGCGGGAGACGCCGAGGTGACGATTTTCTCCGCAGCCGACACGCGGGACATGTTCGGTCGCCTGCAGGTCGCGTACGCCGCCCGGTAGCGCCGACGGTCGAGGACATTGCCAGCCGAACAGCGGCCGACGCCGCGACGGGTCGAGTCTCACCCCGGAGCTTCGGTCCGAAGGTCGTCGAGTGGGGGTTGTCGATGCGAACGGCGCTCCCGTGCAGGTCCCGTTGGTGACCCTGACTGCGGCCGACGGAACGGGGTCCGGTCAAAACGCCTTGGACGTGGCCGATGTTCGGCTTCTCCTCTTCGCTGCCGCGTGGAAACGGGCCGACCGGGTCGGAGTGGGGCGGCAACAACCGCGAGGTTCACCCCTTCGTCGAGCCTCCCGTCGAACCTCCCATCACACCCCGACTGAGCCGGACCCCAGGCGCCCTCTACCAGCGCATGCCGAGTTCGGTGAGAAGCCGCTCACGTTCGACCGACAGCGAGTCCCGTCCGGTGCGTTGGTCGTTGATCCACGTGCCGAGCCACACCCGGACCTGTTCGTTCGACCCGACTGCGGCCACGGTCTCGACGTGCGCGCGGGGGACCTCCGGGTGTCCTTCGCGTTCGCGGTGGACCACCGCTGCGGCGAGCGCGGTTTTTCGGGCGCCCTTCCCACGCCGCGCTCGTGCCGCCCCGGCTTCGTTCCAGCGCCCTGGCCGATCCGGCCGTGCCGCTGTGGAGTCGCATGTGCCGGGGGCGGCGGGCTGGGACCTGTAGGGAACGTGCACGTACCGCACTGCCGTGCCCGGGATGGGTCGAGGGCCTACCCGTCCCGGGCGGGCCCACGACTGACGGCGTGGCGTGCGGGAAGTTGGGGAGACAGCAGGGTGGGGTCCTCGCAGAGTCGTGATTTCCATGAGTTGCGGTACCCACGAACGCACCCGACCGTCCGCCGCGTTGCGCCACAGCCGCCGCCCCGGCCGCCCCCCCCGTGCCCATCACCCGTGGATCACGGCCGGCACCCTGCGCGTGCCGCCGCCGGCCTTCGAGGTTGTTTCACGGCACCGGGAGTTCGATTTCTTGGAAGCCGCCGGCCTGCTCCGTCGACGGCGAGGGGTGGAGCCCTCTCTACGCTGTCGGGATGGGATTGAACATTGCGGCGCTCATTGTCGATTGGAAGCACCTTGAGGAGATTCCGATCGGGCGGCGACTCGAATCGCTTTACGACGCGTCATATCCGGACGACGAGTATGAGGATGTGACCAGGGGGTGGTGGCCGCCGCTGACGGAGGTGTCCTGGTTCGCCGGCTACGAATTCCGGTTCGCCAAGTACATGCGGCACCGGGGGACCGGTGAGGCGTGGGAAGACGTCCGCGAGCACGCCGATCCCGGCCTGCGCCAGGCGCTGGACGAACTGCTCTTCGGCCTGGTCTGGGACGGGCTCCACGACGAGGGCGTGCAGGTCGAGGAGAAGCTGTTCGCCGGGGACGGCTACGCTTGGCACTCGGACCTGCTGCTGGCCCGACCGCCGCAGGCAATGCCCGCCTTGGCCAGGGCATGGAACCACGCGGCACCGCTCCTTGCCGACCTACGCGGACCCTTCACCGCCCACGTCTCGAGCGGCTTTATCGACCGCTTCGAGTAGTTCGACGACATGGTCTGCAGCTGGGGCGAAGTGGTTGCGGAAGCGGCCCAGCGCGGCTGGGGACTCATAGGCCTGAAGGATTGACATCGGTTGCTCGCATTCCGAAATCCCGGAAAAGAACGTCGGCCATGGCCGCACACGCCGACGCTCATGTCTGACGGCCACTCCCATACCAACAGGCGGATTGAAAACTGAGGTTCCCCCGAAATGCGGAAGGTGACATTCCGTGGCCTGATGGGCCATGAGAAGGGAGCCATCGACATGCCCGCTCCGAAAAGTACCCGCCCGAGTTGCGGCAGCGTGCCGTGGCGATGTATCGCGCCGCGGAACCCAAGCCCGTGATCCGCCGGATGGCCGACGACCTGGGCGTCCATCCCGAGGCCCTGCGGAACTGGATCCGCCAGGACCAGGCCGACCACGGCGAACGCGAGGCGGCGACCACCGCCGAGAAGGAGGAACTCGCCGCGCTGCGACGCGAGAACCGGGAACTGCGACGGGCGAACGAGATCCTCAAGGCCGCCTCCGCTTTTTTCGCCCGGGAGCTCGACCCGACCCTGCGCAGGTCCTGACGTTCCTCGACGAGCACAAGGACCTCGGGGCCGAGCCCGTCCTCAGGGAACTCCACATCCCCGCCTCCACCTACTACCGCTGGCGCCGAGCAGCCGAAGTCCCCTGCGAACGAGGCAGGTTCGACCTGGAACTCACCGCGCGAATCACCGCGATCCACGCCGGATCCGACCACACCTACGGCTCCCCGCGCGTGCACGCCACCCTCGCCCGCGAAGGCGTGCGCGTGGGCCGCAAACGGGTGGAACGCCTGATGCGCGAGGCAGGCCTGCAAGGCATCGGCCTGAATCGGCGGCCCAAGGGCTTCACCCGCCGCGACCCGGCGGCGGACCTCGCCCCCGACCTCGTGCGACGCGACTTCACCGCCCGGGTGCCGAACCGGCTGTGGGTCAGCCACACCACCTGGGCGAGCGCCACCACCGCCGACCTGGAAGCCTTCCTCGCCCGCCCGCCGCGCAGCCTGGCTGGCGGGAATGCGCCAGTTCTTCTGTGAGTGTGTGGGGTGGTGTCAGCGGGGTTGGTGTCAGCGGTTCCGGTTCTGGCTTCCCCTTTGTTGAGCTGGGTTTTGTCGGGCTGGCAGGGGGTTTCGCCGGCTGTCGTGGGGTGACCGAACTGCTGTCGTGGCCCGGCACATGCGTGGCCTGGCTGTCGTGGGGATGCACACTCCTGTGTCGCTCGGCGCGGTCGCAGGATGTGCCGGCGGTATGAGTGCCCAGTCGTCTCCGCCGCTGGTGTCTTCGGCTCCGGGCAGGTCCCGCACGCCGCCGCCGTCCGCCGCTGCCGCGCAAGCGTCGTCACCCGCGTCCGTGTCACAAGACCGTGCCCTGACACGCCGGTTGGTGGTGGGCCCCGTCTTCTGGTCCTGGACGAGACCGGGACGGTGGAGACGGTCCACGTGCGGATCGCCGCCGCCGCGGCCGGGGTGTCGCCGCGCACCGTGTGACGTCGGCTGGCGATCGCCCGCGAGTCCGGCCGGGCGGAACCCGCCCCGCGGCGGCACTCCTTCACCGTCACGGACGAGTTGTGGGCGCGCCTGTCGGACCTGGGCGGGAACGTGAAGGCCCTGCACCACTGGATACGGGAACACCCGGACGAGGCCCTGCCGTCGCCGACCACGAACACCCTGCCATCGCTCTACCGCGCCGTACAGCAAGAGCAACACGCGGGCCGTGTCCTGGAGATCTCCCGACCCGCGCACGCCCGACGGGACCCCGACCGCTACGACCGCGCCCTGGCCGAACTCGCGCTCCCGGGCACGGTCGACGAAGCCGGCCGGACCGCCCTGCCGCCCCCGAGCGAGCTCACCCCGACCGTCTGCCGAGGCTCATCCCCCTGTCGTTGCCTGCCTGGGGTCGCCGCCGAGCGGGCGTTTGTCGCGGGCGTAGATGACGGGCGACTTTCCGCCGCCGGAACCGCGGCGGTCCACCTCGAACAGGGTGGTCGCGGAAATGAGGTCACTGAGCTTGGGGTAGCCGTAGGAGCGGGAGTCGAAGTCGGGGCGTTGCTTCGTGATGATGTGACCGACGGTCGCGAGGCGGGCCCAGCCGTCGTCGTCGGAGGCTGCTTCCACGGCGCGACGAAGCAGGTTGACCAGGGCGGTGTCGCCCTTCAGCCGGGGCGCCGTGGCCCGAGAGGTCGGCTTCGTCTCGATGGGGGCGGTGACGCTCTTGAGATTCTCGGTGTGGATGAACTTGTCGCACGCCGCAACGAACGGCTGCGGAGTCTTGCGTTCGCCGAATCCGTATACGGTCAGGCCGGACTCACGGATGCGAGCCGCGAGCCGAGTGAGGTCGCTGTCGCTGGAAACGATGCAGAACCCGTCGAAGCGCCCCGAATACAGCAGGTCCATCGCGTCGATGATCATGGCGGCGTCGGTGGCGTTCTTGCCGGTGGTGTAGGCGAACTGCTGAACCGGCTGGATCGACTGGTCGAGCAGGTGGTCCTTCCAGCCCTTGAGTCGCGTTCCGGTCCAGTCGCCGTAGGCGCGTTTGACGTGGGCGGTCCCGAACTTGGCAACCTCGGCCAGCAGCTCCGGAATCGCTCCGGGGTTGGCGTTGTCGGCGTCGATCAGTACCGCCAGTTTCGCGGTGGCTTCTGTTGTCATGCGCTCGACAGGTCTTCGCTCGCCGGAAGGTCCGAGGTCTACCGTTTACGGCCCGGTAGAGGTCCGGTGTCCTGCGTCGCCGGGCGCCTCCGCCCGCATGCCCGAGGGGTGACCCTCCGGCGTGCGGCTCCCGGCACCGGGCCCCTGCCCCAGGACAGGGGCCCTCGTGCTTCCCCGCGGAGGGCCGGATCGACGAGGGACCGAAAGGCAGGCACGTGCACGACGACGACGGCGACGGCTACGACCAACGGCCCGAACCCCCACGGACCATCGAGGAATGCGGCAAGTGCCATGCTTCTGCCGAGCCGGGCACGCAGAGTGTCATCAGCGCCGGACCCTCCGGCGCCGTCACCGTCTTCCACACCCGGGAATGCCTTGACGAGTTCAGACGCGAGATGAGCGCCCGTGCCGACGAAGGCGCGCAACGCGACGCGGTGATGCGCCGCGGCATGGCCGCGCTGCGCGCGCACCTGCGCGACCACCCGCCCGCCGGCGATGCCGCACCGTACGCCGCGGTGCTTGCCGAACTGGTCGAGCAGTACCTGGTCGCGGACATGCGCGGCCGCTACGTCGTCCATCGGGACGTGTTCGAGGTCGCCGGCCGGCACCTCGCCCACGTCCCCGGCATCGACGGCACCCCCGCCCCGTTACCCGACGACGCCCCGGAAGACCTCGAGCCGTACACGTCCCCGAAGACGACACCGCACTCCTGGCGTGGGTACTGGACCACGGCGGGACGATCCCCTACGACGGCGACCTCCAGTTCCGCCCCGACCCGCTGCACCGCATCGTCCTGCCCGACGGCGCGTCGATCGTCGTCGCGCCCGGCGACCGCCTTCTCGGTGGCAAAGGCAGCATCCATCTGGCCGTCCCCGACGACATATGACGTCCACCCATCGGTCGTGGTGACATCCGCCGACCGCGGACGTCGCCGCCTCTCGGGGACCGACCTGCGGGTCGCTCCGACTCCTTGTGTCGCCTCAGGGCGCCCGCCGCCTCCCGCGACCGGTCGGCGGCCTCATTCCAGGGCTGTAGTCACGTAATTCCCGAGGCTCTGCCCGCCGGCAGGAGCCGGCCGTCCCGGTCACTGCTGTCGGCTGGTCGAGGCGGCGTACTGGGTCAGTCCCACCACAGCACGACGAGAAGGCCCCTCCGGGCCGCCTGCGTGTAGAAGTCACGGAGCGCACCGAAGTGGCCAAGCAGGTACTCCGTAGGATCGCCGATAAACCCGTAGCCGAGCTCGGATTCCGTGCCGCTGTTCAGGACCGACCGGAGGATCGCGTGCATGTCGATCTCTTCGAGCAGTGCCGACACCTGGACGACTGCGTCCGGACACAGGGCCGTCGCGGTGGAGTTGCTGAAGAAGGCGATCGCATGCGGGTCTGCGTTGAGGAAGCCCAGATCGATGTCGCTGTCGCCGTCGGTCGCGCGCTTGAGGGCCTCCAGGCGGACAGCGTCCAGTCGCGTCAATTCGCAGGCACGCTCCAGCATGGAGGGTGCCCAGTCCAGATCCAGCCAGTCCTCGGACGGCGGATCCCAGTGATGATCTCCGTCGGGTGATTCTTCGGCCGACTGACGGCAGGCGGCGAGGTATTCCGCCGATACTCGGGCAAGTTGCTGGGTGACGGCCATGACGGCAGTATCCCGACGCTGTCCACGGGATTTGCCGCCTTCATTGGGGCCGTCGAGCCTGTCGATGGGCCGACGACAGGTCGCGTTTCACGAGGCGGTCGATACGGGCGCGGAACACCGCTTCCGCGTTCGGGGGTGACGGTTGCCGGCGCGACGGCGACGGCCACGATGACATCGCACAACTCGGTCCCAACGTGCGGCAGTGTGTGCGAAACACCTTTCCTCGGGTTCGCGCCGATGACGCCTTGGCAGGCTTCGGCGACCTCTCCCACCTCTTCGCCGATCACGCGTCCGGAAAGCGCTCGATGAACGCACCGCCCCGGCAGTGGGGTTCCGCTTCGGTCACGGCAGCGATCACGCCGAGAAGCTCGTGCCGATGGCCCGCCGACAGCCCGGCGAACCGGCACGCCACGATCCGCGGGAGGCCACGGTGTCTACCGGGTGTCGGTCACCTCGGCGAACTCGACGCGTCCGGTGTCGTCGATCGCGAGCAGGCGTCCGGTGCGGGGATGGCGGGCCCGGGCCGCGAAGTCCGGTTCGACGAGGAGTCGCAGGCCGGTGGCGATCTCGTAGACGGCCAGGTGGGGTTGGAGGGAGTAGACAAGGGTGCCGTCGGCGGCGAGGTTCGCGACCGGTCCCGGGAACCAATCGGTCTCGGCCCCGGTTTCCGCGTCGTAGACGCGTACACCGTCGTGCAGTTCCTCGTCCACGCCGAATCCCCATATCGCGAGCCGCCGGTCGTCGAGCCAGACCCGGGGGGCGTCCCAGGCCTCGAGTCTGGGGGCGAGTTCACGGCGGGTGGGGCCGTCCTCGGACTCCCAGGGGTTGACGGTCAGCCACGCTTGGAGGTCCCACACCGCGAGGACGCCGCACGGAGACCACATCCATCCGTCCGACACGATGCGGCGTCCTGCGGGCGAGACGCTCAGACCACAGAAGAAGTAGTCGAGGTAGTGCTCGTCGGCGGGAGTCTCGCGCCGGTGGCTCGGGGACTCGCGTTCGGTGAGATCGGCGCCCGTCGACGGGTCGGAACAGTCGAGCCGATTCCACGCGGTGGCGTGCACCAGCACCGTGCGTCCGGCGACGTCGGCGAAGGCGACGGGGAACTCGCAGGCGTCCTCGTGATAGTCGCCGCGGTCGAGTCGCATCGTGACCCGCCCGGACGCGGTCTCGAGCACCGCGCCCTGTCGACCCTTCGCCTGTGCGACGGCGACGAAACTTCCGGCGCGGTCGGTGGCGACGACGAGTTCGCGGTTCGCGCCCTTGCCGTGCGAGTCCAGGGGGATCGCGGCGATCTCCCGTGTGCGTCCCGTACGACCGTCCAGTTCCAGCAACACGCCGTCGCACGCGACGATCCAGCGCTCGCCCGGAGCATCGACGACCGGGACCACGGCCCGAAAGCCGTCGAGGCGAACATCTGCGGGACGGCGCAGGAGCGCGAGCCGGTCCGGACCGTCGATCGCCTCGGGGAATCCCACGACCCCTTCCCAGAAGCCGTCGCGTTCCAGGCGCTCGACGACCTCGGCCGAGGCGAAGGCGAGGCCCGCGGCCCCACGGTTCCCCTCCGCGGTCGCGCGCTCCGCGCAGAGCTTGCAGACGTAGTCGAACGTGCGCCTGCCCGGATGAAAGACCCGCAGGAACGACGCGTCGTCCACGGCAAGATGCGGACACACCCCACGCGCGTCACGGTGGGCCCATCCCGGAATCGGAGTCGTCATGCGGCGACCCTAGTCGGGCGCCACTGGACCGTGCCGGCGAAATATCCCGCGCGGCGGGCTGACACGGCCGGGCTGACGCGGATCAGGTGTGGGAGCGACGACGAGGACCTCGGCCGGCCGTCCGGATCGCGCCGGTCGAAGCCCTGGCTCCGTCTTCACGGCTCTTTCCCGGAGCGGGACGCGGATGAAAACGGCGGAGGACGAGCAATGTTTGCCACCCGTGGATGGGGTCGGTGAAATCATCCGCCGGAGCCCGTTTCACCGGCCCTTCTGCGCGGCCGCGATGATGACTTCGCGCAGGCTCGTCTCCGGCAGGTCGACGGTGGACTTGGCCTCGCTCTCCAGTGAGGTTCCTCGGGTGAGATCTCGCGGATCTCGTCGACCCACGTGGAGAGCGAGAAGCTTGCCCAGGGTCAGTGCGTACCGGATTTCGAGGAAGACTCCGCCGGAGATCTCGCCGAAGACCCAGATTTCGTCCGCGATCCGGAGGCAGTCGTTGTCGGCGCGGCGGACCGGGTCCCGGTCGACGCGGTCGGCCAGGAAGTGCGACCCGACGAACCCCGACAGGCCCGCTCACACCGCCGTCGCCACCCAGACACGGCGGATGTTGGACGGCGGTGACCACCGGAGGGGGTGAGTTGGACGTCGGAGACGTAGCTGGCGCTGTGCAGCCACGTGCCGTGGTCGCCGGGGTGGTTCGGGTCGATGTCGTCCTCGATGGCCTCCCAGGACAGGATGCATCCGTGTCGACCACACGCATGAACACCGCGGCGGCGCGTCTCAGCGCCTCGGTCGCCGCATCGTTGTCGGGGGAAGCCACGGTGAAGGCGGCGGATCCCTCGTCCTCACCGAAGAACTTGTGGGGATCGGCGAACCTGTGGCGGCAGCCTCCCCAAGGCGCACCAGGCCCAGATGTCGGCCGCGACACTCACCAACTCGCGCGGATCCTCGCGGCACCCGAGCCGGCCCAACCACGACCGTGCGGGTCGAACTCGCCCCGGGCGGCGGCCCGTTCGACCAGGACGTGGATCGCGGTCGCGTCGCCAGCCTCGGCACGTGCCCTGACGCCCTCACCGGGCTCAACTGTCCCCATACCGATCGACCCTACGGCGACGGCGACGGCGGATCCTCTCCATCGAAATTGCCGCGGCTCGGCGCGGCGACATGCCCGACGCGCGACTCTGGATGTCGGTTCCGCTGCGACTTCGGCCATCGCCTATCAGCGGTCGCTGCGGAGCAGCACACCCGGGGGCGGGCCGGCGAAGTTCTTTCGTTCGGTGCGCGGGAGGGGGACCTCGGTCAGGCGTCCGTCGTACATCATCCACAGGCCGAAGCAGTCGTCCTCCTCGTCGCGGACCAAGACCTGCACCGACTCCGGACGTGGCCACGGCAGCGTTTCCAGATGGGGCAACAGGCTGTGCCACGTGGGACGCCCGAAGTTGATGATCCACATGTAGCAGTAACTGCTCGGCGCGCCCGGGTCGTGCTGCCGGAGGCCCCGGTAGAAGTCCCCGTAGTCGACGGGCTTGAAGAACCCCGGCCAGGTCCGCGTGTCGTCCGGCCGCGTCAGGGGTTCCATGACGGCCTCGGCGTCATGGGCGAGCACGATGATATCGGCGTCTCTACTCATGGACGAAGCATGCCGCAGGAGTCGAAGCAGGGATGAAGCCCCTCACTGTCACCATGCGGAACGCCTAACGCCCCAACGACCTCACCGATACCGATGACACGCGTTTCCCCGCTCCCTCACAGGCCGCGACGGAGTCCGACGCTCTCGAACCTCGCGCCCGCGCCCACCACTGCGCCGCCAACGGCCGCCTTCGGGGTGTCTCGGTTCGGCCCCGCGTTGCGCGGAGCTCACAGGTCGGTCCGGACGTGGACCCGATGTCCGTCCCGCCGCTTCAACAGGTCGGGTGCCTGAGGTCGGTCGCAGCTCCGCCGACGGCGCGCGTCGGAGGCCTCCTGCGTGTGCAGTGCCCCGCCATCGTCGTCTCCGGGCACCCGGACGCCGAAACCGGCGATGGCCCCAACGGCCGGTCTGTGCGGGAGGATTGGCGGCATGGAGGATCGTGAGGAGCCCCGTTGTGACGCGAGCCGGATCCGGGTGATCGAGGACCATCACGAGGCCGTCCGGATGCGGCCTCGTATGTACTTCGGCGCGGAGCGATACCGCTCGCACGCGGCCCGCATCGCCCGCTCCAGACGAGTGAAGGCAGCCCGCTCCCACTCCAGATCACCACGAAGCCCAAGAAGGAAGCTCCCCTCGTCGGCCCGGAACTCCTGCCTCAGAACCTCGACGAACTCATGCACGGGCAGATCGTCGCAGCCTCGAGACGAATCCGCCGCAGTGACCCGGAGCCGAGCACATCAGCCGTACTTCATCGGGCACTCCCGCACCCGGTCCACCGGTCCCGGCCGGCGCTCGTCGCCAGCCGCCGCCATGCCCGCCACCGCCGCCCCGCCACTGCCCGCCCCGCCGCGGCGCCCGGTTCGGCAACAACGGCTCGATCCGAGCCCACTGCACATCACTCGACCCCACACACCATCCGACGATCAGGTGATCCGCAAGGCACGTCTTGGACCCATCCCTCGTCGAGGTGGATCGTCCAGGTGTCGCCCACTGCCTTGCCCAGGACCACCAGCGCCGCGACGTTCGCGATGATGGCCGGCGCGTCGGCCAGCCGCAGCGGTGAGTCCGGGACACCGTCCGCGTCGAAACGCCCGATCCCCACCACCAACGCACGCCCGACGCTCCCCCACGCCCTCCAACTCCCGGACAGAGCACTCAGCGTGCCAGGCATCGACCGGCCACACCCGCCGAACGCGACCAAAGCCGCAGGCGCAGGCCGCCCGAACGTTTCGTGAGACCTGCCAAAGTTTGGAGAAGGACTGGTTCGTGGGTCGCGCGACAGTGCGGACGTCAGCGCAGGCATCCGACTCACGCCATGCTGAACGCGCGCTCGGATGACGCGGCCAGGCAGGCATTGATCTCGTCCTGTGCAGCGCTTGAAGGGTGACGTGATCTCCTGGTCACCGTGGCCGGGGCGGCGCCGAGACGGTCGCCGAAGCCTGCCCATAGGCGAGATCCTCGACCGGTGCCGAACCGGGCCGGTCGGAACGCCGTGCCGCTCCGTGCCCGATTGCGGATGTGTGGGAGTCGGGTGTGATCGATGTCGTCACCCTGGTCGGCAGATCGGGCCACTGTGGAGAGGGTCGACCATCCGAACAGGAGGCGGAACGGGTCCGGGCGGTATCGGGACGCCGAACCGCGGGCCGGCGGGGCACAACCGTCGCCGGTCAGCCTTCGTCGAGCGGGACGGGCCGGGGCGAACCAGTTCCACCCACGGGCCGGCACGTTCTGGGTTCCGTCACGGGAGGACATCCCGGCGCGACGAGTTGCGGCCCGCTCAATCGTCGCCGCGTACTCGCTGCCCACGCTCGCGCTCGACACCACTGGCGAAGGGCTTTGGGGTGAGTACCAGGTCGAGTACCTCGATGAGTACGTGCGCCCGGGTGCTCGGGGGACGACGTCCATAGGTTCGCGGGCATGACGACGGTGACGGGCGGGACTCGGGTTCGGGGCACGGGGAGCAGGGTCGTGCGGGCGGTGTCGGTGGTGGTGTTGTGGCTCTGGTGTGTCCTGTCCGGTTGGGCGGTCGTGTTCGGGAGCATGATGTCCACGGGGCACTGCGACTACGACAAGACGTTTCAGTGCGAGTCCGGGTGGTTCACGCCGTTGGCGTTGTGGTTGCCCGTGGTGGGTGCGCTGATCGCCGGCGGGGTGGGGACGTACGGGGCGCTCTCGTCGCGGGATGGCAGGTGGCCGTGGTGGTTCGCCGGCTTGGCGCTGTCCGTGGTGCCGTGGATGGTGATGTCGGCCCTGATCGAGTGACGACCGCGAACCCCGACGCTCGCCGGACGAGCGCGCAAGAGAACGGCCGTTCCGGATCGGCCCCGTCGCTCCGGGCCGAAAGGGCCGTGGGGCGTCGGTGGTCACCGTGAAGTAGACTTCCCGGCCGACGGGGGGCGAAGCCGGTCCGGCGCAGGTCCGCCGACCCAGCGCCGATGGGGTTCGCGACTCGGGCTTCGATCCGGTCCCGATGCGGATCCCAATCGAGCCGGCGCACTCGGGGCAGCGTTCGTCGCTGCCGGTTGCAGACTCCGTGGCGACGACGGGGCGTTCGCTGCGCCGTTCGAACCGGAGGTACTCCTGCGCCCCAAGGTCGCCTTCGAGTCCCCGCGGGCAAGTGGGGACTGCTGCACACCGTCGTTGCCATGGGGCGGAGTGGATCTGCGGGAGGTCCTCGACCGTGCCGTAACCGTCACCGGCCCCGATGGCCTCGAGATCCGGATACCGGATCGCGCGGACCTCATCCGGATGCAACGCGCGTTGGGCCGCGCGAAGGACCTACGCCGGGCCATGGGGTTGGAACGGCTCTGGGCCGGGCATGCTCGTTGCCTTCCGAGCTCGAACGATGTCTTGAACGGATTGGCTCGCCTGGCGATTCGCCGGACGTGAGGGCGACGCCTCGGTTTCGGCGGACGGTGCCGATTGGGGAACCGGCGCCCTGATCCCGCATCGCCGTGCGGATCGAGCTCGTGGCCTGGAAGGGAGGGGCACAACCGCGACCAGCGTCGGGTTCGGGCCCGTGTCGAGCACGTCTTCTCCCACAGGAACCGGAAGGTCCTGCGCGACTGCTCCTGCCGACGCCGGTTCTCTTCCGGCCTGGGGTATCGCTTCGGCCCGGGGGTTCGGTGTCCGGATCGACGGCTGGTTGACCTGTGTGTTCGGGCGGCCGTCCTGTTCGGGCGAACCGAACCTGTGACGGGGTCTTCCTCGGCGCCTGACGGCTGACGCACGGAACCGCCACCGGGCCGCGTGGCCCGACGGCGGTTCGTGTTACGACGTGTCGCGGTTACGCCTGGTGCGTTCCACGGCGCTTGCGGGCGAGGAGCACCCCACCGGCGCCGACCGCCACGAGGGCGGCGGCGGCTCCGCCGATCACCATGGTGTTGTTGTCGTCGTCCGCTCCGGTCTCGGCCAGTTCGGGGCGCTTCGTCGGCTTGCTCACGTTCGGCCGGCCCGTGGCGGGCTTGCCCGTCGGCTTCACCTCGGTGGGCTTGGCGCTCGGCCCGGTCGGGTCGACACGGTTCGAGTACACCGTGCGGTCGACGTTGTTCTCCGGTTCACTGTCGGGCATCGGGCCGGTGATCCGGCTTTCGAGGATCTGCTCGTTGCCGGAAATCGTGCCCTTGAAGCCGATCAGCCAACTCGGCATACCGCCCTCGACGCCGGTCTTGGCACAGGTGACCACCAACCCCGCGCCGTCCAGCCTGCAACCCTCGGGCGCCTTGGAGAACTTGAACCCCTTGACCGCGGTGACGGTTATCGTGGCATCGGCCTTCTTGTTGTGCCCGTCCCAGTATTCGATGGCGAAATCCTTACCCAGTTCGCCACCCGGGTTGAGGTACGTGAACGACGTGGGGTTCCGGATCTGGAGATCGGCCTCGTTGACCGGCTTTCCATAGGTCAGTTCGGCAGTCGCCTTGGCATGGCCCTTGACGGCCTTGGCGGTGAAAGTGACCTTCTCGCCTTCTTTGCCCTCCTCGGTACCCACCGGGAAGACAACCTTGCCGTCCGCACCGGGAGTACACGTGAGCCGCGAGGATACGACCTCGTCCCACTCGCAGACGTCGTGAGGCACCGACCAGCCGAAAGACCTGCTGCCGGTTCCGCTGAAACTCACATCGAACGGCTCCGTCGCCGTGATGGTGAGTTTGACGTTCGCACCCCCCGGCACGACCGTGGCCGTGGACGGCGTGATCGTGATCCCACCCGCCGCAGAAGCCGTTCCGCTCAGGCCCATCGCACCGGCCAGGACGGCCCCGCTCGCGATCCCCAACGCGGCAATCCTCTTCACGTGAAAACGTGACATGCAGTGATTCCCCACCCCTGCGAGAAAACGGAAAACCCGCTCGTTCGAAGGAACGGCGGGTCTCCAATGGCAAAGGAAGGTTTACACCGGCTCCAACAGGCTCGTCAACCCCCCGGATTAGCGGGCGACGGCCTTGAGTTGGGGGCGCGCGGTGCCACCGGCGAGGGCGGCGGAAGAGAAGTGCGAGATCACCTTGTCGTCGACCGGGTCGTTCGCCGGGTCGTCGTGCACGATGAGGTCTCGACCCTGCGCATTGCAATCAATGGTCAACTTCAATGGGGCTCCATATCCTCAGATATCGGATTCCGCAACGAGTCGGCCGGTCACCTGCGCTGGAGATGGCTACCGGGTTGATCTCTTGCAGCGAAGGTCGAGCGATTCTCACCGGAGGCTGGTGACCGACGGTTTGCGCCGTTTTCCAGTCGAATCAAACCCGGCGGTCCCCAGCACGAGAACCGAAGCCCATGCCGGCCGACGCCGTCATGTCTCCCGGACGCGCACACGCAGCTCAGCATGCCGCTGCCGGCGTACGTGGTCGACCTGCGAGCGGATCAAGGTTGTCAACAGCGCAGCGGGGTCACCATCTGGCCCCGCAAGGCGGAGGGTGAGCGTGGCCACCTGAGAGGTAAGGACGGTGATCACATCCGCACTCCCCTCAGGCCCGCGCGCCAGGACCAGAGCACGTATTGCGTCATCGAGCCGGTCGAGTGTGGTGTCGTCGCCCAAAGCAATGCCGGGCAGGTCGGCCAGGATGTGACGGACGACCGCCACGGCGTCGCCAAGAGACTCGTCGATCCCGAACTCGTCCTGGGCTGCGCGGCTGGCATCGAGCACGGCGGGGACAGGCATGCGCTTGTTCTCCGGGATAAGCCCCTGCTTGCTCCATTCCTCGTACGGGGGCTGTCCGGCAGCATCTCGTCGGACTCGGTGGTGGCTGGTGGAGTAGCCGGAGGGAGAGCGGCAGGCGCGGCCGGCGGCCGCGTTGCAGGCAGGGCACTCCACGCGCCGATACCAGGCACGGATCAGGCGGACCGATTCCCCCGAGCGAAACTGAGGCCGCCAGTGCCCCCAGCGCTCCTGCTGCGTCATGCTTCCTCCCCCTCTTCTGTCAGCGGCCGACGGCACCCAGGGCAGCCACCCGGAACACCAGGACGGCCGGCAGCCTCGCGTGTCGGCCAAGCTCTTGCGTGATGGAACGCCATCTACTCATCTTCGTCCGTGACTTGGCCACGCCGCAGGAAAAGCACGGTTCCACCCTGGCGCCCATGGCCGGGGCGTGGCGCTCCTTTCTTCGGTCCACGACGCAGCGCTCTGACCAGAGCGCTTAACCGTCGATGAGAAGAATTGCCTCACCAGCCTTCACTGAGAATCGCTCCACCTTCGCTGCAAGAGGTCACGGGTTCTTCCCACGCTCCCGGACCTGTTCCATGCAGGATCTCGTCAATTCATCTCAGGCCATCTCAAGAACGGCCCGCCGTTCCCACTCGGCGTCACTCAGATCACCCGTCCCATGGTCGTATCAACGACTCGGGCCCGGATCCGGCACATGATCGACCGGACAGGACCCAGCCGGTCCCGGTGTCGTTCGGCGGGTGCTCCAGGCCGAGGGTGTGGCGCAGGGAGCCGGCGTCGACGTCGACGTCCGTCAGCCGCGCGCCCGGCGTTCGAAGCCCAACATGCCGGTGACGGTGAACGGCACCTTGCGTTGACAGGCGATGACCGCCCAGTCGTGGTCCTCGCCGGAGAGGGTCATGTGGACCCGGCGTGTCCTGCCGAGGACCTCTGCGACCAGCACGACCGACGCGGTCTCCTCCGCAGCGGACGCGGGCTCGTCCCGGTTGAGGCCTTGCGCCACCCCCACCAAGGTCTCTTGCCGCGGCGGTTCCTCTTGGCGCACGAGCCGCTCGCGTGGGCGGGGATGTGGACCTCTCCTTCGGTCGTTCGGGTCGGATTGAAGGCCGGCTCTCAAGGCTGAGGGGCGGGGGACGCCGACGAGGTCGTGGTGGGGCCTACCAAGCCGGGCGGGGATCGCGGTGTTCCTCCGGGGTCTGCTCGGGCAGGTCGCTGCCCAGATCGGTCCGCAGCAGCATTCCCGGGTCGGGCTCGAACTCCTCGTGGGGCGGAGCGGGTCGGTGGAACCGCTGCGTGCGCGAAATGTCGCGGACGCTGGCCCGGTAGAGGTCGGCGTTTCTCTTCCCCTCGAGGATGTCGCGCAGCCCTGGCCCGCCCGTTTCCTGAAGTGCCTCGATCATCTCGACCTCTTCCGCGTCGAGGATTTCCAGCGGCGTGATTCCCGCGCCGGTGAGAAGGCCGGCCTCCTCACGCGCTCCCGCAGCACCGTCAACGTCACCGGATTCGCGGGAAAACCCTCCGCCATCACCAACACGGGGTAGAAGGTTTTCCGGTGGGCGGGCTTCACTCCGGTGAGCCGATTCTCGCGATTCTTCAGTGCGCGAATCGTGGCATCGATCTGGCGGGCCTTTTTGACGAGCTTGTCCATGTCGTCGATCTGGGCCTGTTCCGATGCGGCGTTCACGGAGTTCTGCCGCAGACGCACCGCGGTCACCTCGACGAGGACCCAGGCGTCGCCGTAGTCGATGGCGGCGTCCGTGATCTTCTGGCCCTGGCCGGGAAAGGCAGCGCGCAGTTCGGCGTCCCCGTACATGCGGCGCGCCGTGCCGGTGCCGGCGATCGCGGACAGCACCTCGGTGACGGCCACCTCCGTCAGGTGCCGCAGACAGCCCTCCGCCGCGTCCGACCGCGCCTTGTCCGCGGGGCGCCCGTTCGGTGGCTTCTTGATGTCGAGCATCGGCCACCACCCGAAGACCCTGTCGATCAGCAGCTCCTGGTCGAGGACGAGGAGCCTGCCGTCTGCGAGGCGGACCACCGGGGAACGGCGGAACATCTCGAACGACCACTCCGTCGGGCTTGTCTCCGCCCGCACGTCGGCCCGCAACCTTGGAACGTCCGTCGCGATCAGTGCGAGCACGCGCTCCAGGTGCTCGGGGGTGAGGTCGGTGGTCGTGAAGTACTCCGGGGGGACGACCCATCTGCCCTGATGGGCGGATGCCCACAGTCCCGTGCCGACCAGGGTGAGGTCGGCGAGCGGGACACCGGTCGCGTCCTCGTACGTGCCCGGCAGGTCGCAGACGTCGCGTTGTCCGGCCATCTCCACCGGTAGTTCGTGCCACCTGCGCACGAAGCGCCCCATGACGTGGGCCGCGGAGTACGAGCCGTGAAACAGCTGGTTCGCGATGAGGTCACGCCCGAGCGGCCCGGGCGCGTCGTCGATGACCGTCGCGATGCCGTCGCCGCCGAGGTGGCTGCCGATGTGCTGGGCGACGACCAGCATGGCCAGCACGACATCCCCCGGCTTCACGTGGGGCAGGAGGCTGTCCCCGGAGTACTTGAGCGCCAGCTTCAGCAGCACCAGCAGGACCGGCGGTGCGACGAGGCCGCGTCGGTGCTCGCGGTCGCCGAGCAGGTTGTTCACGCGCACGAGACCCTGGCCCTTGAATCACAGTTCGGCGTACTTGCGGTCCACCTCGTCCCGGGAGAAGACCTGGAGCTCATTCAGGAGTCCCGCGACGAACCCGAGCACCGTCTCGACGGTCAGCCCCTGCAGTTCCTCCAGGACACGCTCGAAGGGAACGCTGAAGCCGGCAATCTCTTCGGCCGTGATGTAGGTGATCATGCCGTCCAGCGGGGAATGCCGTCCGACGCCCTCGGGGACCCACACGCCGGAGGACGTCCGATTCCATATCGGCACCAGTGCGGGGGTGAATGATCCCGCGAATCGGAGATCACTCGCCCCGGGGGTCGCGAGATACTTCTTCCGGATTTCCTGCGGCTCGAACCGCTTGAACCGGGAGAAAGTCCCCCAGTTCTCGGCTGCACCGCTGTTCTCGCTCTCCTCGGCCATCGGCACCCCTATTCGGTTGTCATGATCGTGCGGGAAAGAATACTTCGGACAATAATCAGAAATCCACCGGTTTTGAGCGGCCGGCTGCGCCCCTACCGCGAGGGCGGGGCACTCTCGGCGTCCCGTGCCTCGGATTCGCTCCCGGACGAGGGGCTCAAGCTCGGACCATTCCGTCGGAGGTCGGTTCGGTGCGCGGATTCCCGGTGCCGTGCAGCTCGGGAACCGGGGCGCGGCGGGATCCGGCTGCGAGGATCTGCCGTTCGTAGACACGTTGCCCCGCGACGACCCGGCGTCGGAGGCGGTGACGCGGCGGCGGTCCGCCGGCGAGTTGGTGCCGGCGGGTGTCGATGGCCCGGGTGAGGCGGTCCGCGCAGTCGGACAGGCGCCTGATCAGGTCGGTCTCCCAAAAGCGCAGCACCTGCCAGCCTGCTTCGGTGAGTTTGCGGTCCTGGTAGGCGTCGTTGGCCATGTTCGCGGCGACACGGGGGTCTCGGCGGTCCCTCTCGTGGAGTCCGTGCCAGTAGTCGCCGTCGGCTTGGAAGACCAGCCGCAGATCGGGGATGGCGGCGTCGACCGTCCACCGGTCCAGGAGTCGCAGTTGCCGCGCCCAGGCGGTGCCCGGGGCGAGGTCGGGGACGAGTCGGTCGAGGAGCGCGTACAGGATCCGCTCCGGCCGGGTCTCGGTTCGCGTGGTGAGCATCGCGTGGCGCGCGGCGGCGAGGACGGCGCGCATGTGCGGGTCCTGGGCGAGTCGGCGGGCCCAACAGGCGCGCGAGCAGGTGCGCCGACCCCGGGCAGCGGCGGACGCGGGCATGCTGAACACCTGGCCGCATTCGGTGCATGGCCGCTCGACGCGGTTGCGACGCCCCAGGTGACGGCAGGCGTTGCTGCAGTACCTGGCACCACCGCCGCCGACCACCGACAGCTTGGCGGTGAACGCGGCGCCGCATTGCGCACACGCGCGCCGGACTTGGCGTGCGATGCACTTCCGCGAGCAGTAGGTGCCCCACCCGCGTGCGACGACGCTCAACGGCGCCTGGAAGGCCGTACCGCACGTCCGGCACACCCCCCCCGACGGTGAACGCCGCGGTGTAGCAGTCCTTCGAGCAATACCGGCCGCGGCCGGTGTCCGCCCGGGAGGCTTTGATCTCGAACTCGGTGCGGCAGTGGCGGCAGGCCTGCCTCGTCCGGTTGCGGTGCGCCAGCCCCGAGCACCGCCTCGAGCAGTACCGCCCAACGATGGAGTCATCCGAGGCGGCCCCGGGGTTCTTGGGGACGAAGTCGCCTCCGCACTGCGCGCATTGGCGCGGAGGTTGCCGCTTCGCGGCCACGGCGCAGGTGACCGAGCAAAACCGCGCCGGGCGCTTGACCGCTTCCTTGCCCCGGAGCCGGAAGGCGCCGCCGCACTGTTCGCACTCCCGGCTGATCCAGTCCGTGGCCTCCGTCTGGCCGATACGGAAACAGGCGGTCGAGCAGTACGTGCGACGGACCGATGGTGGGACCGAGAAGATCCGGCCGCAGCGCGCGCAGGTGAGCGTGACGGGCATGGCGCAGTGTGGCAGCGGCCTCCGACATCGGCGGTGGTCAACGCTCCGCCCCGGCCGACTGACGTGGCGGGCCAGTGCACGGATCCTGCACTTGTTGATCAGGGCCGCATCCGCAGGTGGTCGACAACGTGATGCGAGACGGTCACTCCGGCCCGACGGCCTTTAACGTGCGCAGTCGAGGAAGTCGCGCACGGCGGCCATGTCGCGAATCGCGGTCAGGCCGTCGCGCAGCCGCGGGCGGAGTCGCCGCCGCCCATCGTGTCGGCGGCCTGGTGGGCAATACCGGTTCACCTCCGTCGCGGGGCACAGCCCGCACAGCCACGCACGAGGCGGATATATGAGGACCCCACGAAGGCCGCCCGCCCACCCTGCAACCGACACCCGCCCCGGCGCGCGCTGTTCCCGAACGAGACAAACCCTTTCGCCACACGCGGGCGACGCGCCGGGCACGGACCACCCTCTCCGGCCGGGACCAAGGCGACCGCACCCCTGGTGCACGACGAAGACGTCCGAGCGCGAGGGGGCTCGACTGACTCGGCGGACGCAGACAGGGCATCTCCCGCCGCCACTGCCCAATCCGCCGGTGTTGCCCCTGGAACAACTGGATCCTGGGGTCTTCGAGCGTGTGGCGGCAGAGCTCGTGAGTCGCCGACACAATCTCGGCGTCCACTTCTACGGGCGCAGCGGCCAAGAGCAGTACGGGCTCGACATCGTCGAGCGCAGGTTGAACCATCGCAGGACGCTCTACCAGGTCAAGCGCTACACGATCATCACCCCGGCGCAGTTGCGCGGCCGTCGTGAAATACGCCGGGTCGGCGCGCCCGCAGGGACACACGGAACCGCCCCGACTGTTTAACCCCGAACGATTCATCGTCGTGACGTCTGCTCGGGTGGACCACGAGACGAAGGTGGTGGACGAACTCGCGGTTCTCCAGGACGAGTAAGCCGGCGACTTGACGGAAGGGCTGACGTGACCCGTAACGAGGGTTCGAGGACCTCCGGCCGCTGCTGATCGCCGTCGCCTACCGGATCCGCCGCAGCGAGGCGGAATCTCGTGTCTTGCCGTGGGGCCCGTGCCGACTGGAAGGATGCCGCCTCATGAGTGAGTGGGGATTGGCATTGGTCGGGGCGGGCTCGGCGCTCGCCGCCGCTGGGACGCAATCGTCGGCGCGCCGCCTCCGGAAGTTGCCTGACGCAGGTCCGCGTCGTGAGGGGCTGCCCGGCGCGCTCGGGCTTCCGGCCGGTCGAGCGCGGCCGGGGTCGGACCAGCAGGCACCATCGATCAAGTCACCAGGGCCGGCCGACGCAGCGTTGTAGGTGCGCGCCGCACCGCTCGGAGGACAATGGAGACCGAAGGCTCTCTCGCACTGTGGGGGAGGTGACACGGTCGTCGGGTCGCAGTTGATCGAGGGCCCGGCATTTGGCACTTGGAGCTGCGTGGTCCCATCCAAAATGGGTTGCGCGACGGCCGCGGGACGCACCTTCGTCTTCGTCATACATAGTGAAGAGCGCCCCAGGCCGCAGCCGACCGCCCGGCTCGACTGCCGTGAACCGACGAGTGACGTGCGCCGAGGGGGACGTTACGAAGGGAACGCGAGATTGTGACCGTTCTGTTCAACGCCGGCGGCCGCTGCTTTCGGTCGCGCGCTCCGTGGTCATGGCCTTGTCGGTGGTCTTCCACTACCCGGCGTCGCCGCAGGGGGGAGGCCCCATGACGGCCGGCCCACCCGAGAGTGACGGCGTGGAGTGGGCGGCGTGGACCAGCCCCGGCGTCTACACGGGAACCGGAGGCGTGAGGACCGACGAAGCCGGGGTCGTCGCCGGGGACCTGACCGTCCACACGACCTGGGTCGGCGGACGCGCCCACGTCGCGGTCCAATACACCGGTGCTTCCGAATGGTTCACCATGACCGGCAGCCCACGGGCCTGCCGCCTCGAAACCCAGGCCCGCGCACTTCACCAAGCCGCCGTTGACGCCGTACGCGCCGGCCACGCCGCAACACTCCCGTAACTCTCCTGTCCGTGCGACCTGGAAATCCTGCCCGTGACCGGCGCGCCCGCGGTGATGTCGTCGGCTCCGACCCGCACTGTGCGCGGCGGCACGCCGCGGCGCTCGTCGGCGCACTACTGACGCACGGCCTCCCCATCGGGTTGAACGCCCGATGGCACCCGCATTGATACCGGGGAGACCAACCGGTCGGGCTTCCCCGTGTTCATGGGTATCGCCGGTCTCGGCAGGTATCCGGGCATGTCGCCGATGATCGACTGGTGGGCTGAGGCTCCCCCGAGATGCGAGAAGTGCGTGCGGCTGACAGCAAAAGCACCGGTTCTCGGCGGGATGCCGAAAAAACTGGGCTACGGGAGAACGCACTCGCAGCCGACGACGCGCACCAGTCGCGGGGTTACCGCGGACCTCGGTAGCCGCACGTGGGCTTGCCGATCGCCCGGAACGGACATGCCGCGCGTTGTGCTGACGTGGTTCTGAGCAACTCCCGCTACACGGTGCGGGTGCCGGTCACATCGGCCGGTGCCTCGTCTGTGTCCGGGCGCCCGTACGCAGGCTGCGTGTGCTGCGGGGATGAGCCGGAAGCCGATGACGAAGCCGAGCCGGGGACGCGGTTCGCGGTCCCGTGCGTCCTCCCCGAGACCGTTGCCCGTGTCCCTGGATCCGGGGCGATGGCGGCTTCGAGTATGGCGAGCAGCGTCGCGTCGCGGCGATCGGCGGGCAGTTCCGCCACGACGGCGACGGCGTACTCCAGACAACGCCGAGCCGGGCCGGACAACCACAGGCACGCGCCCGTTCGGGCGACCATGCCCGTACGCGCGGGACGACCGGCCAAGCGGGTCCGCCGCCTCTCGGCATGGCGCCGCCGCCGGGCGAGTCCGGCGTCGCCGGAATGCCGCATTGCCACCTCGAGAACGGCCTCGAGCGTTGCGGCTCGCTGCTCGGGGGTGCGCGGCGCACAGGATGCGAGCGCGGACGCGTACGCGATGAACTCGCCCCGGCGCGGAGCCTCCACGTTGTCATTGGCCAGAATCGCCACCAGGGCGACCAAGCGGTCCGTGCAGGCGGGCGTGTCGCTGAACGGCGCCCCCGCCAACAGGCTGACGTACTCCATCAAGCACGCCCCATCGCGCGGATGCATGTGCATGCCCCGGCTCAGCACCGGCGCGGCCGCCGGAGCCTCCGGATGCCACGGCATCGCCACACGCCCTCCTCGACGGGCCGACCGAACGAACCGTGGTGAAGTGATCCACACCACAATTCATGATAGACATTCGCCCAACAAGAAGGTCGGCCGAGCCACACCGCCAAGTTGGTGAAGGAACCCCGTGGACCTTGCTGCGGTGATCGTGATCGTCATGGTTGCGCTGTCCTTCGACTTCACCAACGGCTTCCACGACGCGGCCAACGCGATCGCCACGTCGGTGTCCACTCGCGCCCTCACCCCGAGGGCCGCCTTGGCGATGGCCGCCGTCATGAACCTCATCGGCGCCCACCTGGGCACCGGGGTGGCCAAGACCGTCGGCTCCGACATCATCGACACCCCCACCGGCCGCGGGGGACTGCTCATCGTCTTCGCGGCGCTCATCGGCGCCATCGCCTGGAACCTGGTCACCTGGCGCCTGGGCCTGCCGACGTCGTCGTCCCACGCCCTTATCGGCGGCCTGGTCGGCGCGGCGCTCGGCGCCTCCAGCGGAGTGAAGTGGAATGGGCTGGTCGACAAGGTCGTCATCCCGATGCTGCTGTCTCCGCTGATCGGATTCGCGATCGCCTACCTGCTCATGGTCGCCATCCTGTGGCTGTTCCGGCGCTCCCAGCCCAAGGCCACCCACCGGCGGTTCAAGATCGCCCAGACCGCCTCGGCGGCCGCGATGGGACTCGGCCACGGCCTCCAGGATGCCCAGAAGACCATGGGTGTCATCGTCCTCGCGATGGTCACCGTCGGCTATCAGGACGGCTTCGACGTCCCTGAATGGGTCATCTTCTCCGTCGCCATCGCCATGGCCGCCGGAACCTACGCGGGCGGCTGGCGCATCATCCGCACCCTCGGCCGCCGCATCGTGCACCTCGACCCGCCCCGCGGGTTCGCCGCCGAGGTCACCGCCGCAAGCGTGCTGTACGCGACAGCGTTCATCTGGAAGGCCCCGATCTCCACCACGCAAACCATCACCGCCGGCGTTCTCGGCGCCGGCGCCACCAGGCGCTTCTCCGCAGTCCGCTGGGGCATCGCACGGAACATCCTCGTTGCCTGGGCGCTCACCCTCCCCGGGGCCGGCCTGGTCGCCGCCGCGACGTACGTCATCGCCCACGACCTCTTCCGCATCTGACGCACGCCCCAGCGCCCAGCCCCAGCCCGGGCGTCCGGCAGGTCGCCGGGGCAGGTCGAGAAGACCCGGCAGAGCCGACAGCCTCAGGCCGCGACCTCGCCGTACGGGGCACCGCCACCATCCTCGGGGCCGGAAGACCGAGCAGGGGTGAGGTCGCGGACGAGAGCGGGCACGTCGTGCCTGGGGCGGAGGCCTCGGCCGGGGGTGGCCTCGCCACCTCACCGCCGTCGGTGAGGTGGCGTTCCGCCCCGCGCCGCGGTCGGTCGATCGCGGACCAACCGACGATGTGGGGACCGAGTCGGCCGGTCTACTGGCGGGCCAGATGCATGCGCATCTCGCTCTCCGCGTCGGTGATGAGCTCGCCGGACACGTCGATGGTCACGGTGTGCAGCGTGCCGGTGAAGCGGAAGGGTGAGGTGTATTCGGGGGTCACCGGCGGTCCGGGGTTGGCTCCGCAGGTGAGGCCGCCGGGGTTGAACATGATCGGTGTGGTGACCGGAAAGTCCTTGGCGCCGACGAGTCGGCGGTCGATGTACAGCTGGGCGCGGCACGGCGTGCCCTTGCCGGCGGCCAGGTCGGGCTTGCCGGTCGGCTCGAATTCGAACCGCAGCTCGTGGTGGCCTTCGGGTACCGGGTCCTCGGAGGTGACGGTGTCCCACGTGCGGCGGACGTAGTTGTGCGTGTAGTGCAGCCTGCCGTCCTTGAGGTAGAGGGCCCAGCCGCCGGCGCTGGTGCCCTGGCTCATCAGCACGCCTTCGGCGCCGTCGGCGGGGATCTCCACGTCGGCGGTGATGCTGTGGGGGCGGTTGAGCACCCGGGGGGAGACCGACGCCGGGAGGGTCTGGGTGCCGGGCCGGAAGGTGAAGGATTCGCGGGCTCTGGTGATCTGGGGGCGTTCGACCATCATTCGCGCGAGGGTGCTGCTGTCGATGGGCAGCACGCCGTACTTCCCCGCCTCCACGTACCACAGCGAGATCATCTCGACCAGCTTGTCGCGGTGGTCGGCGGCGATGTCGCGGGTCTCGGCGAAATCCTCCTCGACGTGGTAGAGCTCCCAGTTGTGGGCGTCCAGCGCGGAGAGCATCTCGGAGGTGATGGGGGTGCCGAACGGCTGGTCCGACTCCGTGAACGAGGGACCGGGCCACGGGCACACCGCGCGCCATCCGTCGTGGTCGATGGCGCGGTGGCCCAGCATCTCGAAGTACTGGGTCCGGTGGCGACCGGCCGCGGACGCGTCGTCGAAGGTGTGGGCGAAGCTGACGCCGTGGAGCGGTGATTGGGTGACGCCCCTGATGGTCTCGGGTGGCTCGACCCCGAGGATGTCCAGCACGGTCGGGACCATGTCGATGAGGTGGGCGTACTGGGTGCGCACCTCTCCCCGTGCCTTGATTCCGCGCGGCCAGTGCACCAGGAACGGGTCGCTCGCGCCGCCTCGGTAGGTCTCCCTCTTCCAGCGCCGGAAGGGAGTGTTGCCCGCCCAGGTCCAGCCCCACGGGTAATGGTTGAACGTCGTGGGGCCACCGAGGTCGTCGATCGCCTTGAGGCTGTCCTCGATCGGCTCGGGCGCGTTGTTGAAGAACTGCGACTCGTTGGCGGTGCCGGTGACGCCGCCCTCCGGACTGGCGCCGTTGTCGGAGACGACCATGATCAGTGTGTTGTCGAGTTCACCGGTCTCGGCGAGGAAGTCGATCAGGCGGCCGATCTGGTGGTCGGTGTGGGACAGGAAGCCCGCGTAGACCTCCATCATGCGTGCTGCCAGGCGCCGGCTTTCGGGTGTGAGGGAGTCCCATTGCGGCACGTCCGGGTCGTGCCGGGAAAGCTCGGCATCCGGCGGTGCCACACCGAGCTGCTTTTGGTTGGCGAAGGTCTTCTCCCGGTACGCGTCCCAGCCGTCGTCGAACTGCCCGCGGTAGCGGTCGGCCCATTCCTTCGGCACGTGGTGCGGGGCGTGGGTGGCGCCGGTGGAGAAGTTCATGAAGAACGGCTTGTCGGGGGCGACTTGCTTGGAGTCGGCGATGAACGCCATCGCCTTGTCCGCCATGTCCATGGTCAAGTGGTAGCCCTGTTCCGGTGAAGCAGGGGGGTCGATCTGGTGGTTGTCGTAGACCAGGTCCGGATACCACTGGTTGGTGTCGCCGCCGAGGAACCCGTAGAACCGCTCGAAGCCGCGCCCCAGCGGCCAACGGTCGTACGGCCCTGCCGGCGACTCCTGCTCCGAGGGCATCAGGTGCCACTTGCCGAGCATGTACGTGTTGTATCCGTGTTGCAGCAGCATCTCCGACAGGAAACCGTTCTCGAAGGGGATGTTGCCGTTGTAGCCGGGATAACCGGTGGCCATCTCCGTGACCGCCGCCAAGCCGTTGGCATGATGATTGCGGCCGGTCATGATGCACGACCGGGACGGCGAACACAGGGCCGTGGTGTGCATGTTGTTGTACAGCAGGCCGCCGCCGGCGAGCTTGTCCAGGTTCGGGGTCCGTATCGGGCTGCCGTAGCAGCCGAACTGCCCGTACCCGGTGTCGTCCAGAACGATGAACAACACGTTCGGCGCTCCCGGTACGGCGCGCACCGGCTCCGGCCACGCCGGGCTGGACTCCTCGGTCGTCCGCCCGATCACTCCGGGAAACGTACTGCCCGACTTGTACTCGTTAACAGGCATCGCGCCCGTCCTCCTTCTCATCGATCCCATGCGTGTACGCCGCTCTGGCAGGCGGAGGGACGTCATGAGATGGCCGACGGAGTCGGTCAGGCGTACCGTGCCCGCCCAGCACGCACCCGAGGGCATTGACGAAAGGGCTCCGGGTATCGCGGAGACCATGAAACGCCCGCGGAAATACGTGTGGTGGAATGAGGCCCCGCGCTTCGCTCGAGTGACACGGTGCCGCGAGATGACGCACAGCATATTCGGGTGCGCAACCCACCATTGCGGGAGTTTCGGGCGCCACCCCTTCCGTGCGCATCGCACGATATTCATCGTAGGTGCTGTCGGAAGCAGATGCCACTGGGGCATGCAGCGTGTTTCCGGCACGTTATTCCGGGTAATTCCCAATGCGTTCAACATGCCGCGGCCGGAGAGGCGGCTGGGCAATGGACCGCGCCCTGGCGCCCGACCCGGGCAGTTGCGCAGGGCCACCAGCCCGTCGACGACGAGTTCACGCCCGTGCAAGGGCCCCGAACCGGATTGACGTGGCAGCGCCGGCGGTCGCTTGGGTGGCGCTTCTGACCGGCCCTCATTCCGAGGAAATCCCAATGATTCCCAACCGAGCCGCCGGAGGGGACGGATCGGGGATGCAGCAATTTACACGCGTTCGGCGTGCGGAGGTTGCCTTTCATGCTTGGACACTGGCATCCACTTAACGAAAGCGGAGACGTCTTTTTGAAGTCCGCGCCTTTCCGGTGCGTGCACTCCGTTGACGTCGATGCGCCGCCTGCACGCATCTGGGAGATCATCACCGGCGATGCGCTGGTCGAATGGACTCTGGCGTTCACCGCTCTCACCTGGCACCCCGACCCGCCGTCCGGCCTGGGCGCGACTCGAGAGGTCACGCTGCTGCGGCTGCTCACCGTACGTGAGCGGTTCTTCCGATGGGAGGAGAACAAGCGCTACACCTTCAGTGCCGTGGGCGCCTCCATCCCCGGCCTGCGCCGCGTGGCGGAGGACTGGGTCATCGAACCCGCTCTGGGCGGCTCCCGTCTCGTCTGGACCCTCGCCGCCCAAGCCGCCGCGCCCGCCGCCCCGCTGCTGTGGGCGAGCCGCCCCCTCGTCAAGCTCATACAATGGCATGTCCTGCGCTCGGTCCGACTGCACGCGGAAGGCCGAAACGCGCTGCGCTCACGGGCGCGGTCCTGACAACGCCACCCCGGCGACGGCCGAGCCGCACGGTTGTGATTCGGGTCATGGCAGCCGACGCCGAGTCCGGCATAGGGTGCGAAAATTCTGCCCTGGGGTGTCCAACGAGGGAGAGTTTCGTAAGGTGCGGCAGGCTTCCCTGGACGATGTGCGGGTGCGCGCGGTCATACAGACTCTCGGTCCCTACGGGTGGCGCAGACTTACCCCCGAAATGGTGAGCCGTCGCGCGCTCGCGGCCGTCGACGGTCACGTGGCGACCGGGACGATGCCCGTGACGCGGCATGACGAGCGAATCGAAGTGCTCCTCGAGTTTCTCGGATGCTGTTCCTGGCGCACCCTGACAGTCGATGCTTTGAGTCGCCGGCTGGTGACCGCTCTGGACACCTGGCGGACGGAAAGCCACTGGCTCGAGATCGAACTGCGTTGGCTGCTCGACGCCGACGACTGAGCGAACCACGGGGCCCGGGGCCTACCTGGCAATGCCCGGAGCGCACAGGCGGACGAGGGCTGCGGACATTCGCATGACCCGCAACCGCGCCGCATCCGTGCTCGTTCACCGCGTATGGATACGGAACCGGTTTTACATATGCCGATGTCGGGATCGTCGTCCTGAGTTGACGAATGCCGCGCCCGAGGACCGACGCTCAGAGCATGGTCGATGCGGCCCGGTCCAGCCAGGACGTTTGCCCGCACGGCGAACTGCTCCCGCGCCGCCGGTCCTGCCCAAGCGCCGCCGGCCGTGCCGGATCGCCGGCGCGACCAACCACCCGCCGACGTGTCCCGCACGCCGGCGGGCGTCGTCCCCGCGGCGGGCGGCGAGGCGGTGCGACGTGCCGCCGTGCGAGAGGACGAGGCCACCACAGCGAGGCGGCACGCCACCGCGCTCGTCGGCGCACTTTTGACGCACGCCCTCCCCATCGGGTTGAACACCCGATGGCAACCGCGCATTGATACGGGGGAGACAAACCGGTCGAGCTTCCCGTGTTCATGGGTGTCGCCGGTCCCGGCAGATATTCGGCATGTCGCCAATTACCGACCGGCGGAGCGAGCACACGACCGGCCACCCGGTTGCGGCGGGATGGTGCCGCGGCGGTCCGGGTCCGCTCGTGTGGTGCCTCGGCAGGCTTCGCGGCCCGTTTCGCACACCCGGCACAGCCACCACTTCGTGCGCGAACCGTGTGAAGTGCGGATGGCCCGAGCCTTCCGTGCCGCCGTATCTTCGTCGACCGGCCGGGAGGGATTCGCCGGGTGTCGGCCCGTGGTGCGTCACCCCTCGGGTGCCGGCATGGCGGCGGCGATCTCGATGCCGAGAGCCTCGGCGATGTGGGTGGCCGCGGCCATGACTCGTGCGGTGCCGACGACGGGCGCGATGGCGACGAGGACGTCCTGGATCTGCTCCGGTGTCAACTCGGCTTCCGCGCCTGCCTTGAAGTGCGCCACATACGACAGCGCGGGGGCGTCCATGGCGACGAGCGCGGCGACGCGGGTGAGGATCAGGGTGTCGGGAGCCAGGCCACAGCGCTCCAGGGAGTCCAGGGTCATGGCGGCCAGGGTGTCCAGGACGGGTGTGTCCTGCGATGTGGTCATGATCGGTTTCCTCGCGGATCTCGTGGTTGCCGGGCGCCACGCCGGCGCCGGGCTCACCGGGTCTCCCGTTCGACGCTAGGCCCGCCTGCCTGCGGGTGCATCTCAGGGGAACCTCGATGCCGGGCCCGGTCCGGACGCCGGCTTCCCCGCGTCGCGGGTTTGTTCCCGGTCGCGGGACGATCCGGGAGGCTGCAGTCGCAGCAACTCACCGGAGAGGTCAGTGTGGGAGGAGGGGACTTCCACCCAAGGTTGCCTCGGCAAGGAGGCTTTCACATGGCCACGCACACGCACCCGACCACTCGCTCGTCGGGTTGGACCACGTTCGCCGCGGTGCTCATGACCGTCGGCGGCGTCTTGGCGGTCTTCCAGGGAATCGCCGCCATCGCGAAGGACGATGTCATCGTCCAGACGCGCAACTACTCCTTCTCGTGGAGCACCACCGGCTGGGGCTGGATCCACCTGATCCTGGGCATCGTCATCTTCCTCGCGGGCCTGGCCCTGTTCACCAATGCCCTCTGGGCCCGCTTCCTCGGCGTGCTCCTGGCGGGGCTGAGCATGCTCGCGAACTTCGTCTGGCTGCCGCACTATCCGCTGTGGTCGATCGTCGTGATCGCCGTCGACATCGCCATCATCTGGGCGTTGTGTGCCGGCCCACAACGGAGCAACCGGTGAGCCGCGAAGGGCGGTCGGCGCGCTGCCGCCACCTCGCTTGCGGTGGCCTTCGACCGGCCGGATGCGGCGGGGTTCACCCACTATTGCGATCCGCACTGCGATGCCTCCTTGGTGAGCGCTGCGATAGCGCGGTTGACCACGCTGTGCGTGCTGCCGCGGCTTCCGCCTCCACCGCTGCGAGTCCCGGGCGTCGACGACTTCGCTCGAGCGCCGCCAACGCCACATGACCGTCCCGACCGACTCGGAGACCGGCGAACGATCGACGTCCTGCCCGGCTGCGGCGGCGACGCACTGACCGGCCCGGCGAGCCCGACCCCGAATCCGTCGTCGTGGTACGAAGACTCGCCGCGGTGGCCGGTCTCGATCCGCCCTTCTCGTGCTCGCCGCCCCCGAGGCACGACGGTGACCGCGAGCAAAAGGACCGCCGGGAAGCCGCGTTCGTGACGATTCATGGGCGACCCCGTGTTGATGTTCCGGGCGACCCCGTCGGCGCGACACTCGCGGCCACGAACGCGTCGCGCGGTCCGACGACTTCGAGCGGTCCGGGCCGCACCCCGCGCGGGCAGCCGGGGAGGCCTCACCGCCGAGGCCGGGAACGACATTCGCACCGGTGCACCCGCCCGGCATTGACCGATGCCGTGGCCGAACACCAACTGCACGTGCTCGTGTTCCGGTGCGCGGTGAAGCCGAGACAATGTCGAAGCCGCCGGACGCCCGAGACGACGGTCGGGTCATCGACGAGCCCCAAGCCCGTACGGCGAACGCTCGGACGGAACCGCTGCCTGTGGGCGGTCGATCCACAGACGTTCTGCGGTCTGTCGCCGTCGACGAGACCCTCCCGCACGTCGGCGAACGTCTCGGCAATGCCGTCGAGGCCCAGCGGAAGTGGTGTGTCCTGTCGAAGGGTTCGTCGTCGGCTTAGCCGCCTGTGGAGGTGCCTGTCACGGACGCGAGGACCGGTCGGGTCTCAGACCCGTGCGCAGGTCTCGCCCACCGCCTCCCGCGAGCCGGCCCAGTCCAGGAGGGCGGTGTCCGCGAACGTGGGTACCCACATGTCGACCAATGCCAGCTCCTCGCTGCGTGGGTTGGCCCCCACGCCCAGGATCCGCAGGCCCGCGCGCGAGGCGGACAGGATGCCGCAGTAGGAATCCTCGACCCCCAGGCAGGCGGACGGCGGGGCACCGCAGGCACGCGCGGCCGCGAGGTAGACGTCCGGGTCGGGCTTGGGACGCAGGATCGCGTCGGGCACCACGATGTCGGTGAAGTACGGGAGCAGCCCGGCGTGCGCCAGGCCGGACTCCACGACATCGCGTGGGCAGTTGCTCGCCACGGCCAAGGGCGCGAAGCCCGCCGCCACATTCCCGGTGCGGGCGAACTCGTACGTTTCCGTCCGATCGAGAGATGCGGATCGCCGGGCGGCTCTGCGCCCGACGTTCGGAATCGACTCCACGCGCCGCCCTTCCTTTCGAGAGGGATATCGGCGGATAGGGTTTGGCCCGAGACATAACGATCATTACGTTAGGTCGAATACTCTCCACATCGGAACAACTACTGGTCCTTGGCGTGTCGTCACCGGGGTGAGCGGCAGGGCACCGCTTCCAGGGCCGTGTGCGCCTTGCCCCGAGGGAAGCGGAACGAGGCCTGTCTCCGGCGCGCGACGTGTACCCGATCCGTGCGGGCGGGTGGAACACGGTGAAACGAGTCGTGCGCAGCCCAAACGCCGCCGGTCCGAGCAACTCGCCGCCGCTCCCGAGTGCGATCGCCTGCCGGCGGCGACGCGGCTGAGCGGCGCGACGTCGGCGAGCCCGGCTCAGAGCCGCGCATACGTGCAATGGCTCGGGAAACGAGCATTCCCCCCGCGCGGGCGAGCGTCCTGGGCCCGACCGAGACCTATCAGCCCGGGCTCGGCCGTCAGAGGCGGGGTGGAAGTCGTCGACCTCCGCCGGACAGGTGCAAGGCCGACCGGGCGGGCCTCGCGTGGGGCCGACTCGGTTTCGGCTCGGGCGTCTGCGGGGAGCGGTGGTCGTCACGATCGTCCCCCGGTCCCGGCGAGGAGCACGGCCACGTCCGGGAACGCACCCGTGTGTCGCCGACACGGTCGATCGTTTCGGCAGTGTGAGTTCTCGGGATTTCTTTGTGGGCCCGGGCTGTGGTCCCGGGGTTCGGCTGGACGGATCCGTGTTGTCCCCGCAGTGTCGTTTGACCTGCGCGGATTGCTGAGTGTCCGGTTCCGGTCGAGGACCTGTGGCGCTGTGACCTGCGGTTCCGTATTTCGGCTGGAATGCCGGATGTATCGCGGGAATCCTCATGGATTCTCTTGTGTCCGGGCAGAAGATCGGTCCGTGCGCCGCCGCGGCGCGGCGCGGTGTTCCGGGACCTCGACACCGGCCTGCCCCGGTGGTGCCGGGGCAGGGGCCGGGGCCGTTCGACGAGGCACCTCAGGCCTGGGCCGAGATTTGAAAGCCGCGGCGGCCGCAGGCCCGAACGACCCCCGGTCGCAGCGCCGCGTGGCCGCGCCCGGACACGTACAAGGCAAGGCGCCGACCGTATACCGATCGACGCCTCGTACCGAGCTTCACACACCGAACCTCACACCTTCACCACCGCATGCCGAGCGCGTCCAACGCGGCGATCCGCTCCGCCGGGAGCTTCGGCCGCCGGTTCCTGGTGGTGGTGATCCACACCCCCAAGCGCACGTCCTCGGGCCACCCGTCGAACGCCACGACCGACTCGACGTGCCCACGCGGCACTTCCAGGCTCCCCACGCGTGCCCGGTACGCCGCCGCCGTACTCAGCGCGATCTCGAACGCCTGCTCCCGGGTCCGCTTGGGCCTGGGCCCGTTCCGGTCGCCGGCCGAGCCGGCCGGTGGCCGCTCGTGCCCCATGCGAGGGTGGCCGGATCAGCAGTTGGAGACCGCCCGGGTCGGGGTCTGCAGGTCGTATCGGACGATACTCGCGTTCTCCTTGAACGAGATCCCCACCTTCCCCATGGCGTCGCTCCCCCGGTATTGCGTCCAACCGATGTTCTCGATGTCGCCGGGCTCCACCTGCTTGCCGAGCGACACGACCATCAGACGCGCGGTGCACGAGTAGGTGGAACCGTCGCCGCCGGGCGGGTTCGCCCTGACCGGCGCCGAGCCGTCGACGGTGAACTGCTGCCGGTCGACCGTCTTCACCGTGTAGCCCTGCTTCAGCTTCGCCCCCTCCAGGACGGTGGTGAAGGAGACGTCGAAATAGTCGACGTGGACGCTCACGGGCTCACAGAGCTTCGGCGGCCCGCCGAACTCGACGGGCAGGAAGCCGCTCACGCTGCGCCCGCGCAGATCGCCGTCCAGCCAGTCCTTGTCACCCCGGACACAGGAAGGCGTGGGGGACGCAGGCGCCGCAGGGGCGGCCGCGACGGAGGACGGCGGTCTCGCCGACGTGGCCGAGGATGCGCCCGGGGCGGCGGCGTCGCCGCTGTCGTCGCTGCTGCAGCCGCAGACGCCGAGTGTTCCCGCCAGGACGGCGAGCAGGGCGATGGCCCGTAACGGTGATGGTCCTGCCCGGTCTGTCACCGGACCATGCTGACCGACGGCACAGGCGAGTCAACGGGCCCCTGCGGCTCGGCGAATCGTCCCGTTCGGGACTGGGGGAGAGTTGGCCCTGTCCAACGCGGCGATCCGCTCGGCCGGCAGAAGCCGGCCGAACCTGAAAGACGCCCTCGACGCCCGCGGCCCGGGCTGCGTCTTCTCAGTGGCGGGTTCGGGGTGCGGTGTTCTGACGTGGGGTGCGGCACCGATTGAGAATGTTGGCGTGTGCTTGGTGACCTGGGATTTCGGTTTGTGATGGTGGGTGTGTCTTTCGGCGATGGGTGGGTTGACCTGCGGTGTGGCAGGGTTTGAGAGGGCTGCGCAACGCGATTGAGAATTCCCTGTGGAGGGCTGTGTGTTCGTGCGTCGGAACCGTGCTCGGCGGCCGTTCGTGTCGTTCCTGATCCGCGTCCTTTCCGACGGCTGCCCCGGCGGGTGAGGTCTGGAACGCCCGGTCGGCGGGTCCTGGGGCGGTTGAGCCGAACCGGCGCCGCGGGTGCGGTGGTTCCTGCGGTGCCTCCTCGGTTTCCTGTCGAGTTTTCCTGTCCGGTTTTCCTCACGATGTTCGGGTCGGGTTGTCGATCGGCGCCGGGCCTGTCGATGGCGCTGTGTGGCGTTGTGCCGGCTGTGGGTGCTCCGTCCCGGCTGTTTTGAAAGATCTTGTCGATTGATCATGTGTTGACCGTTGGGTTTGCAGGATCACGGCCACACCGACATCCACGAAAAGCCTGCCGTCGGCAACGCTCTCGGGCGGGTTGTTGGACTCGTCGCAGACGACGTGGAACGCCTGTTCAACCGTGGCGCCGAGCAGCGCGCCGGCCCTGCGGGAGACCCCCGACCACGAACCTCGGTCATGCTCCGAATCCAAGGCAACAAACGCGACCCCAGCTCGCTGTAGGTCGATGTCCTCGAACCGTTCCGCCCACCGCGCGCACAGCAACGCGGGAGGCGCCGCCGGACGAGATGCCGCGACTACGGGGCGACCCGCACCCTCGGGACGCGACCGGCCACACGACAGCGCCAAACGCGGCTCCCGGACGCCCTGCCGCGCCACGCCCGTCTCCACCACCGCCCGCCGCCGCGCCGGAATCGTCACCGGCCCGCAGCCCATCTCCTCTCACCTCGCCGGCCCCTCCTGCGCCGCTGCGCCACGACCCGCGTCGCCCGCCGTTGCGCCTTGTTCGGACCCGAAGACGTGGTGATCGATCGTCGCGTCGTTGTCTCGTGTGGGCGCGTTGCGGGTCCTGCCCGATTTCGCGTCGGGTGCCGTGTCGGTAGCGGGTGTGAGACTCACAGCGACCACGCCGTTACCGTGCAAACGAGGGAACACATGCCGGCCCCGCTGAGTGCCGAGGTTGCTTTGACGAGGGCCCAATCCCGGGGGTGGATACCGTCCGTCCCGTTCCCGGGCGCGGAGCACAGGTGGCCCGGGCACTGCAAGACATGCGGCGAGTACGGCGAGCCGTTCTTCAGGAACTTCTGTTCCCCGAACTCGAAACAGGGGCCGTGCCGCCCCTGCAGCGGGGCGCAGAAGAAGACCGAGACACAAGCTCGTGCGGTGATGGCGCTGCGGGGCCTGACGCCGCTGGTCCCGTACCAGGCCAACGGACAGCCCTGGAAGTCGGAGTGCGGCAACTGCGGCGGAGTGACCGCCCCCACCCTGTCGAGCGTGATCAAGGCGATCGGCCAAGAACAGCCGAAGTGCTGCGATGTGTGTCGCCGCAACGGTCCGATCAACGCGAGTGCGGCGGAAGACCTGCTTCGCCGGGCGGGAGCCGAACCGCTGGAGCCGTACCCGGGGATCAAGGTGCGCTGGCATGCCAGATGCTTGAACAACAAGTGCAAGCAGGAGATCCATGCGCTTCTCGACAGCATCAAGCACGCGGGGACGGGTGCCTGCGAGGCGTGCGGAGCCTATGGAATCAAGGCCGACGACGATGCCCTGGTCTATCTGATGACCCATCCCGTCCATGGCGCGGCCAAGATCGGTATCGCGAAGCTTGGCGGCAAACGCCTCACACAGCACCTGCTTTGCGGCTGGGAGATGGACAGCCGCGTGGATCTCCTCGGCCGGCAGGCACGGGCGGTCGAACGTTTCGTCCTCGACCGCTGGAAAGCCCTGCGACTTCCCTACGGAGTACACCCGGACGACATGCCACAAGCCGGATACACGGAGACCGTGAAGATGGCGGTTCGGTCGCTCGTCGAGATCAGGGACGATCTCGCCCGGGCCCTCCGCGAGGAGTGTTGACCCCTCCCAGCGGGGCGCCTCGCCGGGCTCGTCGGTGTTCGAAGCGGTCGCCGGATACGCGTCACGGTCCGTGATCGGTGTCGCCGCGGCCGATCAGGAGGGTTTCCAACAGGTCCGACGGGGCGTGCGCCGGGCGAGTGGTGCGCCGGATGCGCGGCCGTGGCCGCGTCAGGAGCGGGTAGCGGGACTCTCGGTGGGCTTTGTGGCGCCGGCGACGATGGCCTGCAGCGCCGCGACATGCCCGTCGAAGGCGTTCCGGCCGGCACCGGTCAGGCGGGCGCGCACCTTGCGGCGACCGCTGCTGAGGCGGCGCTCGGTGGTTACGTACCCGGCCTCTTCGAGGGTGGCGAGTTGCTTGGACAGCGCCGATTCGGAGAGCCCCAGTTGGTCTTTGAGGTAGGCGAACTCCGCCCAGTCGGCGGCGGCCAGCGTCGCCACCAGCGTCAACCGGGTGCTGGGGTGGATCAGTTCGTCGAACCGCGGCGCCGTCATGCCCGTGCCCACCGACGCAGAACGCTCAGGATGTCCGGTCCGCCGAAGCCGATGACGGCGGCGACCAGCACCGCGGCCCAGATGCCGGCGTGCTCCGCGCCGTCGGCGTCCAGTGCAAGCGCGGCGGCGATGGTGGCGCCGACGAGTACGACCAGCATGCCGATCACCACCAGCGGGGTGCGGCGCCCGGCGACGGCCGTGCTGACCTGCACTCGGCCGGTGCGTCGGCGTCCGCCGAGCAGGCGCGTCGCGACGATCGCGTGACCGGTGCCGAAGGCCGCGGCTGCGATTCCGCCCAGCCACGGCCATACGCTGCCGAGCACGCCCAGCACGGTCCAGGCGGCGGCCATCGCCCACCAGTAGCCGCGGGGCAGGCCGACTTCGTCGGCCACGTGGCGCTGGGCACGGTCGACGGCGTCCAGCGCGGCGCGGGCCTGCTCCGGAGCGGTGTCGGTCATGATGGAACCTCACTTTCCTGGTGGGAAAGTAAGCATCCGACTTTCCCACCGGGAAAGTCAAGGGCCACCAGACGGACGAATCGGCGTCCGGCGCCGGTATCGCGCAACCCGCGCCGCTCGTTCCCGCTTCCGGGGTCTCGGGTGCTCCGCCCCTGTTCGAGGGTCGGTGGGGCGTCGGTGGTGGTCTCGTCCGGCATTCGGGGGTGTGTCGTCTCAACGCCGAGTCCGTCGAGTGGTGGTCCGACCTGCGGTGCGGCATGGATTGAGAAGACTGTGCTGCACTCTGCGACCTACATTTTTGCTGCAGGGAGTTCGGTGTGCCTGTGGCCGAGAGGGCAGATGACCTGCGGTGTCGCAGGGGTTGAGAGGGCCGCGCAACACGGTCGAGAAATCTCCATGGCGAATGCCCGCCCGCGAAGGCGAGGTCGTGCCTGTCCCCTGCCCCTCTTGTGGTGGCGGTGTGTGGGTGTGCACGCTCGAACCGTCAGCACCGCGGGGAGGGGACGGCCGTGGCCGATACGGGTGCACGTGAACGGTCAACCGTGGGATGGGCGTTGGACGCGCCGGAGTCGCGTCTGCCGGTGAATCCGTCGGGGGTGGAGCCGTTGCCGGACCTGTCGGATCGGGAAGGTCCGGTGCCGTTCGCGTTCCGGTTCCTGGTGACGGTCACCGGTACCGACGGCGTCCTCCCCGAGGATCTGTCCTACGACGAGGACGCGCAGACCGGGGCATACGAGGACCTCCCACCCGGGGTGTACATGACGAAGAACCCGCCCAAGACCTACGGCCCCACCGAACCGTCGGGCCAGATGGACGCCCCGGACGACCCCGGCACCAGTGACGACTGAACCCGGCAACCCACCCATATCCCCACCCCCGCCGCTGCGCCGCGAGGGCCATGTCCTGGTCCTGTCGGGTCGTTTCGATCCGACCGCGGATCTGGTGGTGGAGGAGCTCAACCGGCGAACGGTTCCAGTCTTTCGCGCGGACCTGGCCGAGTTCCCGATGGAGTTGTCCCTGGCCGCGTCGTTCGACGGCACGGCCTGGTCCGGGACGTTACGGAACGACCGGCGCGAGCTGGACCTTGCCGAGGTGCGCTCGGTCTACTACCGCCGTCCGACTCGGCCGCGTTTCCCCGCCGGCATGTCGGTGCCGGCGCTGCGGGTCGCGGAGCGCGAGGCCCGCCTGGGCTTCGGCGGACTCCTCGCCGCCCTGCCCTGCCGGTGGCTGCCGCCTCCGGGCCGCGCCGCGGACGCGGAGTACAAGCCGCTCCAGCTGCGCGTGGCCGTCGAATGCGGCATGAGGGTGCCACGCACGCTGATCACCAACGACCCGGCCGCCGCGCGGGCGTTCGCGGCCGAGGTCGCGGGCCCGGTGATGTACAAGCCCTTCGGTCCGGTCCGCGGGGTGGTGGACGGCCGCTCGGTCGCGGTGTACGCGAGCGTGGTCGACCCCGCCGCCCTGGACGAACCGGCGATCGCGACCACCGCGCACCTGTTCCAGGAAGCGGTCCCCAAGGCCTACGAGTGCCGTCTGACGGTCGTCGCCGGTCGGGTGTTCGCGACGGAGATCCACGCCGGCTCCGACGCCGCACGTGTCGACTGGCGCCGCGACTACGACCACCTCACCTACAAGATCTGCGACCCGCCCCCAGAGGTGACCCGGGGCGTCCTGGCGGTGCTCGACAGACTCGGTCTGCCGTACGGCGCGTTCGACTTCGTCGTCACCCCGACCGGCGAGTGGGTGATGCTGGAGGTGAACCCGTCCGGACAATACGGATTCGTGGAACAGGCCACCGGGCTACCCATCACCGCGGCGATCGCCGACTACCTCGAAGGAACCACGTGAGCATCCTCGACGACCGGGCCCTGATCGCCGCCCGAGTGCGCCTGGTGGAGCGCATCGCCTCCGGCGACGTCGTGCTCTCGTCCCGGATCGCCGAGGCGTTCCTCAACGTCCCCCGGCATGTCTTCACCCCGGTGTTCTACCGCCGCGAGAGCGGCGACCGCTTCATCCCCTGGTCCGCCCCCTCCGAGGGCGACCCCGACCCCGACCGCGGCGCCGGTGCCTGGTGGGACGCGGTGTACTCGGGGGAGTCGCTGATCACCGAGGTCGACGGCGTCCATGCCGAACACGCCCCGCCCGCGGGTGTGTCCGGGGTGCCGACGTCGTCGTCGACCGCGCCGGACTTGATGGCCGACATGCTCGACGCCCTCGACCCCGTCCCGGGCGCCCGCACGCTGGAGATCGGCACCGGCAGCGGCTACAACACCGCCCTGCTCTCCCGGCTCGTCGGGGCGGACAACGTCACCACCGTCGACCACACCCCGCACCTGGTCGACACCGCCCGCGAACGTCTCAAGACCGCGGGATTCACCCCCGACGTCGTTCCGGCCGACGGCACGACCGGTTGGGCCCCGAACGCCCCGTACGACCGGCTGATCGCGACGGCCTCGGTCCCACGCGTCCCCCGGGCGTGGATCGAACAGTGCGCGCCGGGCGCGGTGTTGGTGGTCCCCCTCAAGGGCACCCTCGCCGGCGGATCGATCGCCTGGCTGAAGAAACTCCCCGACGGCACCGCGGCGGGCCGCCTCATGCACACCCCCGCCGCCTTCATGCCGCTCCTGCCCGACACCGACCACGCCGAAGGCCGCCCTCGGCCCGCCCACCCGCAGGCCGGCCACGCCGCAGACGAGACCCGCACCTCACCGCTGACACCCAAGACCCTGGACGACTGGACCTTCTCCTTCTTCGCCCAACTTCACCTCGACCCCCACACCACCCGCACGTTCACCCACACCGACGGCCGCCAGACCACCACCCTGTGCACCCCCGACGGCTGCGCCGCCACCGTCACCGAGACCGACCACGGCGCCGAGGTCGCCCGGTTCGGCGGGCGGGACCTGTGGGCGCCGATCGAGCGAGCGCACCGCCTGTGGCTGGAGCTGAATCGGCCGCGCCGCGAGTGGTTCACCCTCGAGGCGGGGCCGACCGGCCAACACGTCCGCCTCGCCGCCCCCGACGGGCGTGCGTACACCTGGATGCTGTGAACAAACCGTAGTGCGCGGCCGCAACGCCCACCTCCACACTGATGAGGATCTCTGAAAACGGCCAGTGCTGCTCTTCGCCCCATTTGCTTCAGGTTTCAACGGAGGCGGCCGTCGCGCAAGTGAAGGCCCGGCGACTGTCGGGTGGGCGGGGCCTGATGATCGCCCGTAAGCGCTCGGCGCATGCCGACCAGGCCGTACTCGAAGGCGCGGTCGACATCCCCCCCGAGTCGGAAGGCACCGTTGAGCTCCATCTCGACGAAGCCGGTGGCCCAAGCCGTCACCAGCCGCGCGGCTTCGAGCGCCTCCCGCTCGCCCACCAGTTCCCGGCAGACGCGCAGCATCGGGCTGGCCGCGCGGGCGAGAACCTCGGGGGGAACGTGCGCGGAGTGCATCAGCCGGAACCCCTCGGGCCGCGCCCGGGCGAACCGCCGGTAGCCGCGTGCCAACTCCTCGAGCGAGCCGTCGGTCGATTTCAGCCGGGCGGCCAGGTCGTCGACGGTGGCCTCGGCCACGGCGGACAGCAGGGCCGCACGGCCGGCGACGTGCTTGTACAGCGACGGAGCGCGCACTCCCACCCGCTCGGCGACGCTCTGCATCGTCAGTCCGTGCTGACCGCCCGCCTCCAGCAGATCGCGGCCGGCGGCGACGATCCTGATCAGTGAGGTCTTCTCCGGGGTCGGCATAGTCCATCCTTTCGAACCGAAGCTATTGATGTTAGCCATCATAGCTACGTAGCATAGCCATCGCTGGCCCGCAGTCTTCGCTTCCGGGAGAGACGCAATGAAACTCGCACCCCATCTGCACCGCCTCGGCAACGATGTGGTGGCGTGTTACCTCATCGACACCGCCGAAGGCATCACACTCGTCGATGCGGGACTGCCCGGCCACTGGCGGGACCTGCAGCGTGAGCTCCGCTCCCTGGGCAAGTCCGCCGACGACATCCGCGGACTCGTGCTGACCCACGGCGACTCCGACCACATCGGCTTCGCCGAACGCCTGCGACGCGAGCACGGCGTACCGGTGTTCGTGCACGCAGCCGACGCCGCCCGCGCCCGCACGGGAGACAAACCCAAGACCCCGTTCGGCCCCATGCGTCTGGTGCCGACGCTCGGATTCTTCGGGTACTCCCTCAGCAAGAACGCCCTACGCGCCCGCTATGTCGGCGAGGTAACCGAGATCGCCGACGGAGATGTCCTGGACCTGCCCGGGACTCCGGCGATCGTGGGCATGCCGGGACACTCCCCGGGAAGCGTCGCGGTGCATGTCCCGCTCGCCGACGCGGTCTTCGTCGGTGATGCCCTGACCACCCGGCACGTCCTCACCGGGCGCGCCGGCCCGCAACCCGCGCCCTTCACGGACGACCCGGCCCAAGCGCTCGCCTCCCTCGACCGAATCGCCGGACTGACGGCGTCCTGGGTGCTCCCGGGCCACGGCGCCCCCTGGCGCACCTCACCGGCACAAGTGGGCGAGGCGGTCAGAAAGAGCTGAGGCTCCCCGGTTGGACGGGCTCCTGATCCGCGCCGGGGACGATCACGCTGATCACGACCACCTGACGGGTGGGGAGATCACCTGAGCAGGTTTGTCCCACCCTGAGCATCCGGTGGCCGATTTCAAAGAGCGTCATCAACACCGCGGCCTGCCGCGCCTGGGGCATCGCCCGACGGCACCCGGCCGATCGTGTCGTCGGGCAGCGCGGGCGGACGGTCGGCGGATAGCGTGTTCAGTCCGCGTGAGTGGTGGGGGGCTGCTGGTGGGCGACGGACGGTTGGGTGTGGTGCTGATCCACGGGTTCAGGTCCAAGCCGGAAACCTGGAAGCCACTGCGGGAGCGGATCGCGCAGGATCGATCGTTGGACTTCGTGCGGGTGCTGCCTTTCGGCTACTCGACAGGCCTCAAAGCGTGGAGGCCACTGCGGGTGCTTCCGGAGATCGACACCGTGGCCGACAGCCTCAAGGAATACCTGCGGACCGAAGGCGAGCCGTTCGAGAACCTGGTGCTGGTCACGCACAGCATGGGCGGCCTGGTCGCGCAGCGGTACCTGGCGCGGATGCTCGACGAGGGCCACGGCCGGGAACTGGCCCGGATCCGACGGGTGGTGATGCTGGCCTGTCCCAACGACGGCTCCGAACTGGCGTGGTCACTGCGCCGGGAGATCTTCGGCCGCAGCGGCAGGAACCCGCAGGAGAGGGAACTCCGGCCGCTGAACGACCAGGTCGCCAAGACCCGCCGGACCATCGTGAACCAGGTGCTGCACGCATCCGAGGTCACCGAGCGGACCTGTCCCATCCCGTTCTCCGTCTACGCCGGCGAAAGCGACGGCGTCGTCTCGGTGACCTCCGCCCGATCCTTCTTCCGCGACGCCGCCGCCCTGCCGGGCAACCACTTCGGCATCCTCAAGGCCACCACCGCAGACCACCGCACCTTCACCACTCTGCGCCGTCTCCTGCAGGAAACCGCCACCGCAAGCGCCACCTCCCCGCCCACGGACACAGGCCCAACCACTTCGCCCCCGACCTCGTCGCCCGACCCCCCCCGCCACCCGTGGTGCTGCCGCGCGCGCCCTCGAACTTCGTCGCCCGAAACGACGAACTCGACCAACTCAACCACTTCCTCAACCCCGACCACCCCTTGGACTCGTCGGCCCCGGACACGAGCGTGGTGACCGGGATGCCCGGTGTCGGCAAGACCGCCCTCGTGCAGCGCGCCGCGCACCACGCCGTCGAACAAGGCCGGTTCCCCGGCGGCATCGTGTGGATCGACCTCCACGCCTACAACGACCGCGACGGCCCCGACACCGACGCGATCCTCGCCCGGCTCCTCCAACACCTCAACCCCGACGCGGAGATCCCCGGCCCCGGCGCGGAACGCGCCGACGCGTGGCGAGCCCTGCTGGCCCGCAGGACCGCCCCCGAACACCGCCTGCTCCTGATCCTGGACAACGCCGCCGACACCGAACAGATCCACACCCTGCGCCCCGGCACGCCCCACCGCATGATCGTCACCTCCCGCAAAACCCTCCCGCTCCCCTCCACCGCCCGAGTGCGCCTCGATCCACTGTCCGAGGGCGATGCGACGGCCATGCTCACCACACTGCTCCGCGCCACCGACCCCGACGACGACCGCGTCGACCGCCAACCCGAAGCCGCCGCGGCGATCGCCGACGCCTGCGCCGGCCTGCCCCTCGCGCTGTGGATCGTCGCCGCGCTGCTCCTGGACGACCCCGGACGCACCCTGGCCTCCCTGGCCGAGGACCTCGCCGACGAGACACACCGCCTGGACACCGTCGCCTACGACGACCACGACGCCGAAGGCCGCCCCCTGGCCGTGCGCGCCGCGTTCGAACTCTCACACCGCCGACTCGACCCCGAACACGCCCGAGCCTTCCACCTCACCGCCCTCGACCCCGGCCCGAACATCTCCACCCTCACGGCAGCCGCGCTGCTCGACACCACCGAACGACACACCGACCGTGTCCTTCGCGAACTGGCCCGCCGACACCTCCTCGACATCGACGACGAACGCTGGTCCATACACGACCTGCTGCGCCTGTACGCGACCGAACAGGCCCCCACAGACGACACCCCCGCCGTCGCCCGACTGTTGCACTACTACTGCGGACACGCCCGGGCCGCAGTGCCGCACCTCGGGGGACCGGTCACCGCGCCGCCGCAGTTCAAGACCGTGGGCAAGGCCATGGCCTGGCTGGACGCGGAATGCGCCAACCTCCTCGCCGTCGCCAGCCACGCCGACGCCCTCGGCCATCCGGGCGCCGCCGTCGAACTCGCCGCCTGCCTGGGCATGTACCTCGTCCGCGCCCGACGCGTCGAGGCGTGGATCACCCTCGCCGACCACGGCCTCGCCACCGCCCGCCGCCTCGACGACCGCGCCGCGCAACAGAACATGCACGCCGAACTCGGCCTGGCCCTGCGCCACGGCCGACGTTTCCCCGAAGCCCTCGAGCACCAGCAGCGCGCCCTCGATCTCGCGAGTGAACTCGACGAGCCCGCACTGAAGGCCAAGGCCTGGGGGAACCTGGGGTTGATCCGCTTCGCCACCGGGTGCCACGACGAGGCCATGGCCGCGTATCGCCGAGCCGTGGCCGAGGCTCGCGAGAGCGGGGATCGCCGAGCCCAAGCCATGAGCCTGGGAAATATCGCGATCATCCAGCGACAACGAGGAGAACTCGCCGAGGCAGAAGCCACCTACGCAGGGATCGCGAGGATCTTCGAGGAACTCGGTGACACGCACAATCTCGCACTCACCCGAAACAACACCGGCGTGGTCCAACGGCAGCAAGGACGTTCTACCGAAGCGGTCCGGTCACACCGCGAGGCACTGGACATCTTTCGCGAGCATCGCAACCGCCACGGCAAGGCCACAGCCCTGGACAATCTCGGCATTGCCCTCGGCGAACTGGGACGCCTCGACGAAGCCGAGGACGCCCACCGCGCCGCACACGCCCTGTTCCTGGACATGGACGACCTCGAAGGGCAAGCGGACTCGTGGCAGAACCTCGGCCTCATCCTGCGCCAGTGCCGACGTCTCGATGAGGCGCTGGCTGCCCATGGGGAAGCCGCCCGCATCAACCGCGAGCTTGGCCGCACCCGCGCCCTGGCCCGGTCGCTCGACGGTCAAGCCCGGGCCCTTGGCGAAGCGGGTCGATACGACGAGGCCGTGCACGCCTGGCGACAGGCGCTGGTCCTGTTCCGCGGGGAGGATGACCTTTTCGCGGCAGCCGTGGTGCTCAACGAACTGGGCCTTTTGTCGGTCGAGCTCGCCGACTTCGCGGCCGCCGAACAGGCACACGAGGAGGCGGCAGACTTGTTCACCCAAGCCGGCGCGTCGCCCCAGGCCGACATTGCCCTCGACAACGCGCGCATCGCACGCCAACGTCTGGAACTCGACGAAGAGCAGCGTTGACCGACCCGTGGCCCGGTCGAACCGCAGCATCGAGGACGGATCCGGCCTCGGGCGGCACAGCCACGCCCCACCGCAGCACAACTTCCCGCTGGTCCCGCGTCGAAGGCACACGGCGACAGCTGGACAGTGGTGGGTGGGAACACAGCCACACGACCACGTGTCGAAGGACGACAGATGATCCGTGTTGTCGGGCCGGCGGTGCGGGTCAGTCGTTGCGTGCGGGAGGGTGGATCATCTCCGGTCGCGCGATGCCTCCCTGGTTGATGCAGTCCTGAGCGAGGTCGTGGACCTGCCAGTGGAAGTCGATGTCGTCGGAGTCGGCGGCCACCGTAACGGTCACCGGGGTGTAGTGGTGGAGCGGAGTGAAGGCGCCTGCGTACATATATCTGAGGGCGTCCGCGGATCCGAACACCAAGGGTGTATCGCCCGACCAGGCGATGCCGATGCTGACGTCGTACTCGGGTGTGGCCAGATTGCGGGCTGTGACCCGGACGAGCGCCATGAAGTCGGCGACGGCGCTTTCCACCGCGGAGGACTGCACCTGCCAGCCTTCGAGGGACTCGGTGCGGCCGACGGGATGACCGCCGACCACCGCCGTCAGCGTCACGCAACCGTCGTAGTGCGTGCTCGCCCAAGCCTCCTTCCACGCCGACGATTCCGTGTGGGTGGTGTTCACCGCGACCCACCGGCGCAGTCCCGGCCGCGGATTGTCCCGGTCGACCTCGGGGCCGATTTCTTCCGCCACGCGTTGATGTCCGACCTGCCCAGACGTTCCGGCGTGAACGCCCCGTCGGTCATTGCCTGTTCAGCCAGGAAACGCCGTGCGGCGTTCTCGTAACGCAGTACCGTGGCCGGAGCCAGGCCTCGTTCCGTCTCCATCCGGGACCGGTACCGCTCCGGCAGAGCGATCAGTGGCGTCGGCGGGGATTCGATCGCCGCGACCATGCCGATCTCGCGCAGATAGCTCAGCAGCGGCACTATTCCGCGTATCCCGGGAACCCTTCGGCAGCCAGTGTCAAGGCGCGCGGCCAGGAACTTCGCCAACCGCTCCTCGTTGAGGTCGGTCGCCGCCAGCCCCTCGGCCGACAGCCACAAGCGGACCTGTCCCAGATCCTTGAGCATGTTCCCGAGTCGGTCGAGTTGCCGTACCTGCCCGGGCTCGAGTTCGGCCCGGACGGCTGCTGTGCGCTGCCGCTGCGCCCAGGCGCCGATGTCTTCGCCGCCGACGGTGTACCCGGGCGCGAGATCCTCGAGTGAACTCCACGGCATGCGTCGACTTTTGCCGAGCCGCACCTCGACCAGCCCCGCCGCCATCGCGCCGGAACCCACCCCGAGGCGTCCGTGTCGGTGTCGGCCGGCAAAGTCACGAACACGCACGATCGACGGCTCGGACGCCAAAGGAGCGGGAATGCCGGATGCGGTCACAGCTCGGGATGACGTGGTCGCGCTGGACTACGGACAATTCCCGTTGCGCGAGCGGACGAGTACGACGGGGATCGGGAATCGGAGCTGCTGCGCCGGGCCCTTGCCGGTGACGGGATCGCCGCCGACACGAGTCGGGTCGTGGTCTTGCCCCCACACCAGAACAACCTCGGGACGTCACCACGCGCGGAGGCGTGGTCCGCCCCACCCGACGACGACTACTCCCACATCCGGGAGCAGTCGTTCGAGACCGCGCTGCGCATCGGTGACGGCGGCCCGCACCACGAGTCGCCGCCCCTGATGCCCGCCGAGTGGCCGATCCCGGCGGGGGACCACCACCTCGCGGTGACGGGTCGAGGATTCGTCTCCCGGGGGTTGGCCCGGCTCCACCAGACCGGGCGGCTCGTGGCGCAAACGCCTGCGGCTGGACACCACGCCGATCGGTGGCCACCGCGTTGTTCCGCAGTACGAGGGACGAAAAGCAGCCCCCCGCCCTCCAAGTGCGAACACCCGGGAGCGATCGGAGGCCCCCGCATCGGCATCGACGAAATCGTGCCGCACCGCATGTACGACCCATGTGATGAACGGCCGCACACTCCGGAACCCGCGTTCCCTGACCACCGGATGGGATAGATGAACAACCCTCCCCCCAGAAGGCCGATCGAGGTTCTTCTCGAACTCCTCACCCCCATGGGCGAAACCGCCGGGAGTGACATCGACTGGGCCGAGGTCGAGGAATTCCACCGAACCCCTTTGCCGCGCGACTACAAGCGCTTCATCACCTCACTCGGCAGCGGCTCGATCGAGGGACAGCTCGACATACGCGCCCCCGGCATCCACGCGGACCCGGTCCACACACGAGTGACCCGCCTCGCGCCGCACGCACTCGCAGAACCGTCCGTGAACCGATGGCGAGACCCGACCCACGCGACGAGGTACGGGCTCGACCTGATGCTCCTGTGGGGCGAGGGCGCCCAAGCCGACACTCTGTGTTGGCTCACCTCGGATCCGGACCCCGACACGTGGCCCGTCGCCGTATACGCACGCGCTGACTTGGCGTGGACGATCCACCACTGCACCATGTCCGAATTCCTCGTGAAACTGCTCCACGACGACTTCGAACGTTGGCCGCTCAGCGACATGTCGTTGGCGGGATGGTCCGAACCGAGGTTCCTCCACGAAGACGACGAACAAGCCCTCGCAGATCAAGGAATCCACCCTTGGCAATAGATTTCAGATTTCGCGATGGGTGAGGCTGGGCAGCTTCATTTGGATCAATGGAGACGTTGGTCGAGATGTGTCGTTGATCGACGCCCGGCGGGCGCCATGTGCGTTGTCGGAGGCTGTTGGCAACGTCGCCCCATACACGTCGTACGCGAGAAATCCTCAGAAAGACAGAGAACCCCATCACCACCCGAACGAGCGCACTCCCGTACGAACACCCCACGCACACACCGGTCCGTGATAAAGCCGCGCCTGCCAGACCCCACCCTTACGCGTCGACCACCTCGATCAGGCCGAACACGGCCAGCCCCGCGCCTACCGGTGGTCGTCTTCCTGGTCCTGGCCGGCCGTGAGCGCGTCCGTCAACTCCGCGGCCGACAACCCGGCCCAGCCGCCGACGTCCTCCAAGGGAACCCCGGCGTTCAACGCCGCGACAGCGGTCCGCCACAGAGCCCGGTCGAGGAATTCGACACCCCAGGAAAGGTTCCCCAACAGATGCCGGGCCGCGTCCGCGGTACTGCCGATCTGCGCCCCGCGCAGCTGCACCAACTGTTCCTGCGCACCATCCACGAGCTCGGTGATCAGCATGCGTTCCTCCGCCGGCACCGTCGAGCGCCACAGCGTCCCCGAGCCGCCCGCCTTCCGCTCCCTGCCCAGAGACCCGCAGCAGCGCGGCCGTGGTCGCCGGTCGATCCTCCTGCCGCACCCGCCACGGGTCGTCCACCCACCCGAACCCCACACCCGCACCCGCACCTCCACGCCGTCGCGGCGCCCATCCACGCGATCAAAGGCCCGCCGTCCTCGGCCGCGATCACCGGCCCCAGCCAAGGCCGCCCGACCCGTTCCCCGAGTTCGCGGTAAAACGCCCCGTCCGAGGGCAACGTCCGAGGCCACCCGGCACCGCCGTCGCGCCACAACCGCTCCGCCATGACCGGATCCAGCAGCGCGTCCGCGACCGCGACCACCTCCGGGAAGACGACCGCGTCCCGCCCGACCACCCGCCACCACAAGAAATCACCCCCGGCGTCCCCGCCCGCGACCGCGTGCAGCCGCCGCGGCCAGATCTCCTCCCGTTCCCAAGACAGCGCCGACTCCCACCACCGGCACACCACCGCCCACGCGACCCCGAACACCTCCCCGGGATCCACCCCCGCCCGCACCGCCCGCCGCACCGCCCGCCGCACCACACCCGCCCACCACCGCTGCGCCTCAACCACCTCCGGGACCTCACGCAAGTCCAGGTGTTCCGGCACGCCGTCGGCGTCCGCGTCCAGACTCCACCGCGCGTGCCGCACGCACACCCGCTCCCACCGCGCCGCGTAGCGAACCACCCGCACCGGCCCGCCGGTACGCCGCGCCGCACACAATCGACACCCGAACGCCACCGGGCCCACCACGGCGCCGCCCACCCGCCACATCCCCTGCGGCATCCCCGCCGTGCCCCACCCGGCAACCTCGTCCTCTTCCCGGCCCCAGGACGGCAACGCCCGCGCGAGCACCCCCTCCTCGACCCTGCACAACCGCGCCAACGTCCGCTGCCGCGCCGTGTCGAGGATTACCTCCGCGTCCGCCCGTCGCGCCCCGCTCCCGTGCCGGGGGCGATAGGTGACCCATTGCCAACGACCCGCCAGGGCGTCGACGTCCAGCCCGTAACACCCGGCGACCCGACCCACGAACGACCACGTCGTCTCACCCCTCAACGGGGCAACCCGAAACACCCCCACCGGTACCAAAGCCCCCACCTCACTGCGAACCTCACACCCCACCGCACACGAAGCCCTCGGACCGACACGGCCTCACCGGCGCATGCCGAGCTGCCGTCGGCAGCGGTTTCCGCTCGCCCGACAGCGAACCACGCCGGGCGCGTCGGTTGTCGACCGTTCGACCCGGCCGTACCCCGACGGCCCGGCCATCCGCATCCCGACCACGACGGCGCCGGCCGCGTCGAGCGCCGGCCCGATTCCTCCGGCACGAGCCCGGGACGCCGCCCGTGTCGTTCGCGGTCCTCGTTGCGCAGTCGTCCGGCCCTGTGCCGGCCCGGTCCCGACGGCGTCGTCCGCTGCGCCGTGTGTGGTCGCGGTGGGAGGCCCTGGGGTTCATCGGGCGATGGCGCGTCTTTGGCCCAACGACCGTGCCGGTGCCCTGGTGTCGAATGCTCCCGACATGCTCGCCGACACGACCCTGCCCAACCCCGACTCCGTCGCCGCCCTGATCGACGCGGTGGACTGGGCAACGATGGAGCACCTGCACGGGCCGGCCGTCGGCTGCCGCCCATACGGCGGCGAACCCATCGCCGACGTCCCCGACCTCCTGCGGTCCCGTAGTTGGCCGCACAGGCGACAAGTGTTCGTAGTCGAGTGCACGGGAAGCTCGGACGAGGATGACCGTCGCCGGCCACGCTGACCTCAACTACTAAGCGGAGCAAGCTCAGGATGAGCCAGTGGACGCGGCAGTCCCCTGAGTAGCCCCACTTCGGACCCCGAAGATCACGATGGCCAGAACTACGCCATGATGAGACCTCGGAGTCCAGGAGTGGCGGCACCGAGCAGACACCAGTGAGGAGCGGGCGGATGGCATTCGGAAGACGAACCGTGGAGCCCCCCGTGGAGCCGATGCCCTGGGACCGCGACGCGCCGTTCGTCGTCGGCAACGTGGTCCGTCCGGCGAGACGCGCGCGCAAACCGCAGACCGGCGACCTCGCCGTGCGGTTTCCCTACCCGTACGGCGCTGCCGAGTACTTCGCGCCCGCCGCGCTCGTCACCCAGCCCGACCCGGACGTCTCGTCCTTCCTACTGCGCGACGCTCGCGACCCGCACCTGCTCGTCTGCGCTGTCGCACCGGACCCCGAGGACAACGCGCGCTACCGCGTGACCGACGCCCGTCACCGCGAACTCGGCCATATACACCGCACGCCCGCCCACAAACGCACAATCCAGCACACTTGGTGGATCCGTCAATCCGGACACCCGGACATCGTGGCGGGTTATGCGTGGGCGAAGGGCACCTCGAAGGACGTCGCCTCGCGCGGTGTCTCGAGCGTGGGCCGGATCGTGGGCGGCGTCGTCGAATCCGCCATCTTCGGCCCGGGCGACGGAGGCTCCGGCTCCACCAAACAGAACACGGTGACCTGGCGCGCCGACGACGAGGTGGTCATGACGTCCGGCTATCTCGAAGGCGTCAGGGCCTACCGCCCCGCCACTGCCTGGCTCGACCGCCGCCTCGCCTTCGCACTCGCCGTGCTGCGACAAGGCTGAAGGACGCCTACTGATCTTTGCGGATTGGGTTGTTGTGGTTGTCATATCAGGTCGGTGGCTGCGAGAAATCCGTTGAGGAGCGCGGGGTGGTGTTGGATCTGCCGCAGGCCTTGGCGGGCGACGGTGACGAGTTCGTCGAGGGTGCGGGCGCCGAGGTTGGCCAGGGGCCCGCTCTTCAGGTGCGCCCAACCGCCCTCGACCGGGTTGAGATCGGGGGCATGGGGCGGCAGGAAGACCAGGGTCAGCCAGTCGACGCGGTCGGCGAAGTCGGCCCCGCGAACGCGGGGATGTGCCTGCCTGGAATTCTCGTTACCGACGCCCACGCGGGTCGGCTCTGCGAACGCGGGTATGGTCTGGCGGGTCGGCTGTACAGAGCCTTCACGCGGGAGTTGGCCTGGCCCGGCTGGTGCAGCACAGCACCGCTGTAGTGCTCACGCAGGTTCGCGTCGGTGGGCACCAGGTCCGCCTTTGCGATGCGGACCGTGGCCTCCGACCCGCCCTTGGACTGCGGGTCGGCCGGGGCGCAGGTGCGAACGGTCATGCCGTAGTGCCGGCCGACCTCGACGATCTCCGGATTGCGGACCGCGACGCCGGCGACGTGGTCGAGCGTGACGGTCTTCTCGTTGTCGGTCAGCGCGTACGCGTGGTCCGATCGGACCCGGTGAACCCCATCGCGGTGATCCGCGTGTGCACCACGTCCGCCCGGACCCGGCCGAAGGAGCGGACCACCAACTCCTCGATCTTCGGCATGAACGCGTCGACCGGACGCGCGCGATGCTCGCGCTCGACCGGGTTCTCGCCGGCCTGGCACAACTTCACATACCGGGCCACCGTGTAGTGGTCGCAGCCCGCGAGCGCAGCCGCAGCCCGGTAACTCCCCGTGAGGTCGTATGCCTCAAGGATGTCCATGATCTCCCTGTCGTTCTTCACCGGTCGACCGTCGCCGACCGCGATCGGAACCGTTCACGCGGGGAGTTATTTGTCCGCCATTGGGGAAATTCGTGGCCGCCGGCGGGGCGACAAATGACCGCCTATGGGAGCTTTCCGCGACCGCCGTCAAGCCATGCCACGGACCGTCCGGCCTTGTTGCCAGTGCCTTTGAGACCCCACACGCGACCGCAGCATGACCGTCCACGTGGTGGCCCGCCTCCGGCGCCGTTGCCTCCCGTGATCAACACCAACTGCCGGATACGTCAGCTGCCGCTCAAAAAATCCGTGGACAAATGCTGCTCTTGGAAGCGAACAGAGCCACAGGTCCGGTGCCGTGTGGTGTTCCAGCAAGTCGCCTTCGAATCACAACCTTGCGAGGGTATCGCCCGTGTGGGTGAGGCCGGGGCCGTCGGTTGGCTCGTTGAGTTGAGTGGATGGCCGCATTTTCGATCGTCCCCCGGTCCGTTCCTGGTACGCGTTTGGAGACGTCCCTTGCCTACCGATGCTCTTCCCGGTCCTGAGTCGTTGTTGCGTCGCACGCTGGGGGAGTGGCGCATCGGGTTGGTGGCGTGGCGTCTGCTGGTGCTGCAGACCGCCGATCCGGCGGTTGCCGCCGGTATGGCGCAGTTCTCCACCTACCGGGCCCATCCCTGGCGGCGTGTCGAGCACACCATGGACAGTGGTAAGCGGCTGTTCTTCGCCGATCGGGAGGGACTGCGCAGCGAGGTCTCCCGCTTGGAGCGCACGCACCGCCGGCTTGCCGGAACCGACGATCACGGCAGGCCGTTCACCGCGCTGGACCCGGTGGTGAGGGTGTGGGTGCTGGTCACCTTGTACGAGTGCATGACGGCGATGCGGGAGCTGTCCGGGCACCCTCTCACACCGTCTGAACTGGCTCGGATCTACGGCGAATTCCGGACAGTGTGCGCGGAGTTCGACCTACCGGACGAGCTGTTCCCGGCGACGGCCGCGGATGTGCCCGCGTACATGGACCGCACCATCGTGGACCGCCTCGAGTACAGCGAGGCGGTGCGCTACCTGCTGTTCGACATCCTCAGGGAGGCACCGGCGCCGCGCCGCCTGGGCCGCCTGAAGCCGGCCTGGCCGCTCCTGCGTACGGTGGCCGCCTACGTGGTGCGCGAGCTGACCATCGCCGACCTCCCCGCAGCCTTCCGGGAACGCTTCGACCTGACCCGCACCCGCCGCGCGGCCCTGCTCTCCTTCACGCTGCACCGCGGCATGCGCTTGGTGATGAGCGCGCTGCCCGAGCACCGGCGCTACCGCACCCCACTCCACGGCATCCCGTCGACACCTCAGTCACCCACCGCCGACGCCGGACGCCCGTCCTCGCCGCCCTCCAGCCGGGTCCGGCTTCCCGCGCCGCGACGGCGCAAAGGAGGCGACAGCCGTCCGGCGCGCCTGCGGACGTTCTTCCGCCAAGTTTTGGACCAGACCGGCGACGGGCGTATCGGCTCCGCCGACCTGCAGGCCATGGCGCACAACGTGTGCTGGCCGCTGGAACTCGACCCCGAGCGGGAAGGAAACGTCTACGCCGCGTTCGAGACGTGGTGGCAGCACTTGCGCGCCGGCATGGACGCCGACGGTGACGGACACGTGACTTGCGAGGAGTTCGTCACCGCCATGCTCGCCGGTATCGACACGAGCCCTGCCTACCTCGAGCAGGGGCTGCATGTCGCGGTGCGGGCCGTCTTCCACGCCGCGGACGCCGACGGCAGCGGACACCTGTGCGCGGATGAGTACCGCACGATCTTCGGCGGCTCCCGGGTCCATCCCGCCGAACTCAACCACGGCTTCCGCCAGCTCGACATCGACGGAGACGGCCGTATCACCGAAGACGAATTCGTCCAAGCCTTCACCGAGTACTTCACCGCCCGCACCGACAACACGGCCGGCAGCCAACTCCTCGGACGCCCGTAAGGGCTTGTCTCACGTGGTGAGTTTGGCGAGTTTCTTGTAGCAGGGGAGGGCTGCTGCGAGGCCGAGGAAGGCGAGGAAGTGGCTGCCTTTGCGTTCGTATCGGACGGTGAGGCGGCGGTAGCCGAACAGCCGGGCGATGGTGCGTTCGATCTTCCAACGGTGCCTTCCGAGTCGTTCGGAGGACTCGACGCCTGGGCGGGCGATCCGGACGACGATGCCGCGTTCGCGCAACCAGGCCCTCATGTCCGCCGAGTGGTACGCCTTGTCGGCGCGGAGTTTGACGGGCCGCCGACGACGCGGTCCGCGACGGGACCGCACGGCCGGTATTCCGCGCACCAAGGGCTTGAGCGCCAGGATGTCGTTGGTGTTTGCCGCGGACACCCCGACCGTCAGGGGGATGCCCCGGGCGTCGGACAGTACGTGCAGTTTGCTGCCGGGTTTGCCGCGGTCGACCGGGTTCGGCCCGGTCGGCGCACCCCCCTTTTCGCCCGCACCGACGCGGCGTCCGCGACCGCCGAGGTCCAGTCCAACTCGCCGCGGGCACCCAACCGGTCGAGCACAGCCCGATGCCGCCGCCGCCACAGCCCCGCTTCGGTCCATGTCGCGAACCGGCGGTGCGCGGTCGCCGGCGACACCCCGAACGTCGGGGGGAGATGCCGCCACGCGCACCCGCTGGTCAACACGTACACCACGGCGGTGAAGACCGCCCGCTCGTCCACCGGCGCGGTTCCGCCGCCCTGCGGACGCGGCCTGAACGGCGGCGGCAAGGGCGCCACCAGATCCCACAGTTCGTCAGGAACCAGCCGCTGCGACAGATCAACACCCACCAAGAGCCATCATGCCGCAGCTCGCGAACTCACCACGTGAGACATGCCCTTAGGGGGTGTTGCGAGGAATTACTCGTCCGCGGGGACGTCGAACCAGCCGATCAGCGCGGACCGGTCATCGCAGAGCGCGCGGGCGGCCCGGTCCGTCGCGGCCGGCGACCGGGCCCTGACCGACCGAGCCCGGGAGGCAACGGCCGGGTTGAGGGAAGACCGTCGTCATGCGGCCCCTGACTCGCGGTAGCCTCCCGCATGGGCATGATGACATGGCATCAGACGGGGAAGGCCCAACGGCTCAGGCGGTTTCTGGCTTCGCTCGCGCTCACCGTGCCACTGGCACTGGGCGGCGTCGCGGGGCCTGCTGTCGCCGCGCGGTCCACCCCCGACGAATTGTGCGCGGCGCAGAAGGCCGCCAGGGAATCCCTCGAAGCGCAGATATCGCAGCACAATGCGCAACCGCATACATTCACGCTGCCGAACGAACAGGCCGCGTACGCCGTGTACAACGCCGAGGCCGACCAGCTCAACGGGCAAAGGGACGCGGTTGCCCAGCAGTTGTTGGACTGCCTGCTCGCGATGCAGAAGCTGGCGGACCCCGGCAACGGCGGGGCGGGGCTGTACGCCCCGTCGAAAGGCGTCATCGACGAACTGACGAAGGCGATCGCCGGATTGCCCGCGGACTGGAAAGCGCCCGCCGGCCCGGACTCCAAGGGCTACTGGCGGGTCCCCAAGACCGACAAGGCACGGCCCCTGTTCGACACACTGCGCAAGGACAACCCGCCGGACGTCGGCGACGTCAAGTTCCAAGGCGCGGCCCGTCCGAAGGTCGGCGACGTGGACCCGGCCTACCCCGCCGGTTCGCAACGCGTGATCGGCCCGAGCAAGAACGGCGCCGGGCCGGGCGTGTCGGCGGACCACATCGTGCCGCTGGCCGAGATCATCAGCATGCCGGGGTTCACCAAGCTCACCCCGCAGAACATGTACGCGATCACCCGCGCTCCGATCAACTTCCAGTGGCTGTCGTACGCCGCGAACTACTCGAAGTCCTCACGGTCCGCGGCGGCGATCACCGGCGTGGACCCGGCGTGGGCGGCCCAGGCGACCCAACTGGAGATCCAGGCGCGGCAGGATCTCCGGGACCTCATCCAGCAGTTGCTCAAGACCCAGCTCAACGGAGGTTGACCGGTGGAATTGCAGCCGATCGCCGATACGCTTGCCGCCTGGCCGGCGGCGTTCGCCACGCCGGACGACGCCGACCGGGTCCCGCCCGCATGGGCCCCGATCGCCGAGGCGGCGGACCCCGCGGAACGCGTCCGCGTCGCACTCGCCCGCTGGAACGACGGGTTCCTCGACTTCGTGCCGAAGTTCGCGGCAGCGCTTCGCACCCGGTGCGCCGACGTCCGCGTCGCGTTCACCGGCGCCGAGCCGGTGCTGGTCTACGTGCTGGAAGGCCCGGACGGCGGGCCCGTCTCGTGGGTCGGCCACCACCCGACCGCGTTCGAGCAGCCGCCGTTCTGGGACGAGTGCTTCCCCGCCCCGGTGCAGGACTTCCTACGCGAGGTGCACGCGGGCTTCGCGTCGCAGGCGCCGACCTCGTACGGGATCGCCCCTCCCGCCCTCATGGCCACACTCGCCGACCTGGCGGGGCTCCCGGAGGGGATCCCCGACTGGGACGAGGACGCCGACATCGCCTCGACCCGCCTGTTGCGCGTCTGCGGCGACAGCGGCAGCCTCGACTACTGCCTCTCACCCGATCTCCCGGTCGGGGAAGTCGCCCTGGTCTACCAAGGCGACATCGACCCACAGGACTTCGGCGCCGCGCTCGACGAGTTGATGACGCGCCGCCTCGAGCCCTGAATCCCCCAGAGAACAATGGGAGTTGCCGAATGGCCCCAGCATTCGAGCACGATCGCGTCACTCCTCCGCAGCCGGACACACCCACCGCGTCCGCCGCTTCAGCGTGTATGAGACATCGCCGGCACGCCCGGCGCCGACTCTTCGGGATCACCGCCGCGGCGGTCGTCGCGGCCACGGTGGTCTCTGGCTGCAAGCTGATACCCGGGAAGTCGTCCGACGACGCGAAGCCCAAGATCACCACGACGATCACCGACTTCGCCAAGGCGGTCGACCTTGGCGACGTGCCGACGATGACGAGCCTGCTGTGCCCCGAGGAGGCAGAGAGCCTCGCCGACAACGAGAACATTCCCGCGACGGAGTCGGGCGCATCGGGCGCACCCGCGGCCCCCGGTGCGACACCGATCGCGATCGAGGTGTCGTCCATCCGGGTCGACGGCGACAAGGCCACCGCCGTCGTCAAGCGTCCCCAACTCCCGCCCGCGACCGTGGAGTTGGTGCGGTTGGACGGCAAGTGGAAGCTGTGCATGCCGCGGAACACCGCCGGCGTACCACAGCCGGGGTCGCCGTCACCCCCCTCGCCGTCCTCTTCATGACTGACGACTGACGCGCTGGACGCGTGGTCACAGCAGGACAAGGGACGGCTGCGTGCGCGAAGCCGTCCTGACGGACAACGTCCTTTGGTGTGGTTTCGGTTCGGTCGTGGCGTCGTACAGTTCCCCGAGCAGGGAGGACGTGTTCCGGTACAGCAGGTTGCTCGCGGGCTCGGAATCCTCTCGGACCGTGCCCTGTTCCCACGTTCCCGTGTTCGCGCGTCGGTAGACGTTGCCGCCGATGTACACCGCCTCCTCCGTGACGGTGTCCCCGTCGGCCTTCTTGATGCGGGCGCCCGCGCCGCGGACGATGCGGTTGTCCTCGACGTGGGTGGGTTCGCCCGGCCGCCGGACGGTGACGACCAGCCGGAACGAGCGTGCGGCCCGCACGGTTTCGAGCGCCTTCCGGAGACTTCCGGCCGGGGTATCACGCGCCTGGGTCGTCGAGCCCGTCGCCATGCCGGACGGCGGGTTCGCGGTCACCCCCGCAGAGGCGGCCACTGACGGGGCACCGGCGGCCGTCGGATGCTGCCCCGAGGCCGTGGGCCTGGCACCGTCGGACGACGCGACATCATCCGAACGGGTCGACGAACAACCGGCCAGACACGCCGTCACAATCAACGCGACAGGCAAGACAACTCCGCGCATGAACACTCCCGGGACGACGCGAGCGCCGAGCAGTTCGGCAACAGGACCCCTCCCGATCGCTCGCGCCCCCCGCGCCCCGAGGGCGCGGCGTCGGCGATGGGGGACCGCCAGAGACTACGGCCAGGCCAACATGGCCTCGCCGGTGGGGTGATCGGCCCGAAGAGGCGCGAGGCGCGCAGCTGTTGGTCGGTTGTCGGTGGGCGTACCGCGGCCCCACACTCCTTCGGAAAGGAGTGCGGGGCCGCGGTTGTCGCTGTGGGCTTGTGGGCTTGTGGGCCTGTGGGGGTTATGGGGTTATGGGGTGAGTAGCCGTTGTCTTACCGAAGTTGGTGTCGGTTTATAGGACTTGGCCTCTCGTTGGGGTGATACCGACGTCATCCGTGCATGAAGACAGGGCCTCTTGGAATCTCGGTGGTTGTCTACGCCGAACGAGAGGTCCAGGAGGCCCTGTTGCCACGGTTGTACGCGGTCGCGGCGGGCACGTCCAATCTGTTCCACCGGGAGTGTGACTGCCTCGCGCATGTGTACGGGAACGCGGGCGCCCGGCCGGGCCGGGCGCCCGCGTATCCGTCGGACATGACGGACGCCGAGTGGCGTGTTGTGCGGGCGGCGTTGCCGGTGCCGGCGTGGTTGGAGGGCCGGGGCGGGCAGCCGGAGGCGTACTGCCACCGCGAGATGCTCGACGCGGTCCGTTACCTGGTCGACAACGGCGTCAAGTGGCGTGCGATGCCGGCGGACTTCCCGCCCTGGGACCGCGTCTACGCGTTCTTCCGCCGCCGGCGTGACCAGGGCCTGGCCGGCGAACTCCACGACCGGCTGCGCTCGCGGTGCCGCGCCGAGGCCGGCCGGGACGCCGAGCCGACTGCGGGGATCGTCGACTCCCAGTCGGTCAAGGCCGCCGCTACGGTCCGTTCCGACAGCCGCGGCTTCGACGGCGGCAAACTCATCAACGGCCGCAAACGGCACATCGTCGTCGACACGCTCGGCCTGCTGCTTCAGGTGCTGGTCACCGGGGCCGACACCACCGACCGCGCCGCAGCCTGCACCCTGCTCGCCCGAATCCGGGCCCGGCACCGCCGCATCCGGCTGGTCTGGGCCGACGGCTCCTACACCGGGCCCCTGGTCGACTGGGCGGCCGACGCATTGGACATCGCCTTGACGGTGGTCCAACGCCCCGACGGCGCCCGCGGGTTCACCGTGCTGCCGCGCCGTTGGGTGGTGGAGCGCACGTTCGGCCGGCTGATGCGCTCACGCCGCCTGGCCCGCGACTACGAAACCCTCCCCACCAGCAGCGAAGCGATCATGATGTGGTCGATGACGACGCTCATGACCCGGCGCCTGGCCCGCCGGGCCGCGGCACACCCGCGGCCCCAGCCTTCCGCGGCAGCGTGAACACCCCCGGCACCGGTTCGGCCAGCCACCCGCGAGCCACCAGCCGCTTCGCCTTCGACCGCACCCCCTCCACCTTCCCCGGCACCGGCTCCAACCCCAGCCCACGGGCCAGATCCTTCACCCGCACCCCCGCCACGGCCTCGGGAGCGTCCGCCAACTCCACGATCTGCCGATAGACCGGCGCCAACACCTCCACCGACACCCCCTCCCGCCGATGCGGCACCACCGAACCGGCCACCGCAGTCTCCACAACGCGCGGCCCGGTACCGCTCGACCTCGTCGATGCCGCGCCGGCCGAGGCCTCGGTTGAGGTCGCTGCCCGTGGCCGCCGCGAGCTCCTGGACCTCCGGATCGGTGATCTCGACGACGACCACCCTGGGCCGTGCGATCAGGCCCATGCGGGCCGCGGCGGCGAGTTCGAGGCGGTGGATCACCGGGCCGTAGATCGTCTCGTCGTCCATCGATGCGACCGCGTGCGCCGACAGGGCCGAGTGCACGGGCCGCCCGCCCCGCACGCGAACAGGCCGATCGTCGTCCCCGCCTTCGTTGTCCCGCTCCTCGGTCTCACCCCCGCCGGCCCGGTCGGTGGCGGGGTCGAGGTCCTCCCACGCGTCGTCTTGGGCCAGGGCCGGGGGCAGTTCGGGGTCGGCGTCCGACAACGTGGCTTCGCTGTAGGCGCTGTTCGCGGGCGGCTCCCACACTCGGGGTGTGGCGGTGAGGTAGAGGTGTCGTGCGGCGGGGAGTCGGGTGTTGTCGTGGACGGCGGCCCATTCCTTCCCGATGGATCCGCTGGTGCGGTGGGCTTCGTCGATGATCACGAGGTCGAATCCGGTCAAGGCCAGGCCGTAGGCGCGCTGGTGGGCGGTCAGGACGGCGCCGAGTGACTGGTAGGTGGCGTACACCGTCAAAGGCCCCGAGACGCCCGCCCACAGGGCGATTCGCGGGGCGCTGGTGGTACACCGCACCCCGGTCTCGGTCAGGGTGCGGTCGCCGGCCAGGGAGCACACGGCGATCTGGTTTCCGGCGGTGCGTCCGGCGGCCTGCCAGGCGGTGACGGTCTGGGTCAGCAGATCGAGAGTGGGCACCAGCACCAGCACCCGCCCGCGTGGGGCGAGGGCGGCGGCCACGGCGGCGGCGATCCTCGTCTTGCCGGTGCCGCAGGCCATCACCGCGGTGGCCCGCGCGCCGCCGTGCGGCCCGTCCGGGGCCGCGTCCACGTCGGGGTTCTCCAGGGCACGGACGATCGCGTCCACAGCCTCGCGCTGGTGCGGACGCAGTGGCGACACCGGCCGGCGCGTGGGATGTGGTGAGGTCTGGGACGGGAAAAGTGGCAAGGAATGCTGCATGGTTTCTCTCTTCGTGTCGCCGGCTCCCGGACCGTGGGCGTGCTGTCGTCTCGGTGTCGCTTCCGGTGGTACCGGCATTTTCGCGGGTGTCGCGCCTGGAGACTGAGCACGAGCACGCTGTTCGAAGTGTTCGTTACGCACATATCCGTGTGCCGTCGCCGGTGAGCGGGTGATCCGGATCTGGTAGACGGTTCGGGTGGACGGGGTTGGTTGATCGCGGCGCTTGGGGGCGTATTTGCTCTTCGGAGGTCTGCGTTGGCGGGGGGACTGGCGGGAGCGACGTTGCGGCAGCCGGTGACGGAGGAGTTCGTCGAGGAAGTCGGCGCGGGACTGCCGTTGCTGACGCGGGGTCAGTAGAGCGTTCGGTCGAGCGGTGCGTGCCCGGACGACGCGGATGGTGAAGGTGAACGAGATCCGATCGGGGTCGATGTGCCCGTGAGTGGCCGCGGCGACCTGCATCCGACACAGGATCTGATAGAGGACCAGGAACGCGTAGATCTCCTGTTCCACGCCTTCGGGACTGTGCGAACGCAGCACCGTGTCGGCTCCGCGCATGCGGGTCTTGAACTTCGAGTAGACGGTCTCCGATTCCCAGCGTTGCGCATACAGGCCTGCAAGGTCGACGGCCGGTGCCCGGCGGTGGTCGAGCAGCGTGGTCACCAACCGAAACGGCTCGACGCGTACCGATCCGTCCGCCCCGGTGACGGTCACGCTGTACTCGAGCACCCGGATGACGTGCCCTTGTGGGGGCACGTCGATCGGCCTGCCGTGAAATCGGGCCATCCCGTGCCGCCGACTCTCCGCCGGAGTCGGCATCACCGAGAGGAACGACCCGTCGGGCAGCGGCTCCACAACGAAGAACACCACGTTCTTCTTCACCCGCCACAACAGATCCACGCCGGTGTCCGCGCACCGGCCCCACAATGCGTGTCCGGCGAAGTTCCGGTCGGCCGGGAGCAGCATTCCCGGGCCGAGCGAGTCGACCATCCGTGCAGCGAGGACCGTTTCGGATACCGACGCGGCCGAGTCGAAGACCCCGTCGACGACCGCGTGGGTACCGCACTCGACGAGCATCATCAGCCGTACCAACGGATTGGATCCCAGGCTCGCGCCGTGTCGACGACCGGACCGGGCGACGGTTGCGACGGCCCGGGCGCGTGCGTCCGTGCCCGGGTTGTCCTCGTGATGGCCGTGGTGGCCGAAACGGCCGGCGTTCGCGTCGCTGTCGGGGACTTCCAACGTCGTACCGTCCCACGACACCACGCGCAGGCCGAACGCCTCGGCCCAGGGCGCCCGCTCGGGCGCCATCGGGCCGCGCACCCGGTCGAACAACGCCTTGAGCGGAGCGGCGCCCAGCCGTCGGCGGGCCTGCGTCAGGGCCGAACTCGTCGCCGCGAGGTATCCGCGGCTGCGACACAGATCGTGCAGGCCGCTCAGCAGGCTGCCCATGATCGACCGGTACCCCGGTGGGCGGAGACTGTCGGCTCCGCTGAACAGGCACATTCCCAGGACGAAATACACCACGGCGCGAGCCGGCAACTTGCGATGACGCTTCTCCCGCTTCCCGGTCTCCCGCAGCACCTCGTCGATCAACGAAGGTGGCAACTCGCCGGTCGGCACCCCCAGATCGATGTGGTCGCCGACACGGGCCCCTCATCCGCCTTCCGTGATGAAGGTCTGCCGGCCGGGTCGACCGCTTCGTCCACAGCGGGCACGCCACATTCGATGGGCAACGAGATTCCTTACGAACGAGCTGTCTTGTCGACCGCCCGTCCTACCATCGAAGACATTGCTGTGTTCGCCAAACCCTCGTACGTCCCCCGGGAACCCGCCGTTTTACAACATCACCATCACCGGCGACGGCACACGGATATGTGCGTAACTGAGCGGCATTGAAGCGGCCTTGAGGATCTCGTTCGCCCGCTTCAGCTCCGCGACTTCCTTCTTCAACGCCTTGACCTGCGCGGACTCCTCGCTGGTCGTCCCACGCCGCTGTCCTGCGTCGACCTGGTCCTGGCGGACCCATTTGCGCAGCGTCTCGTACGAGCCGATGCCCAGCTTCGTGCAGACCGCCTTGATTGCGGCGGACTCGGTCGGGTAGTCGCCGAGGACCTCGGCGACCATGCGCACCGCACGACGGCGTAGCTCGGGTGGATAGGAGGAGGGACGTGCCATGACTCGGTCCCTACACGTAATCGAGTCCCCACTTCACCCGGGGCGGTTCAGATACAGGTACGAAGAGCGAGCGCCTGGATGCGTGCCTGCAAGCGCTCACGGACGACAACCTCCTCCAGGTCGCCCAGTCCTTCCTCGACTCCCAGCGCGTGCCGAGTCGCGGGATGGAGAGGTTCGCGCTCGAGGATGCCGTCTGGGAAGCCGGGCCGGTGATGACGATCCCGGGCCGGGTGCGGCGCGAGGTTGCCCACGTGATCGACCTTGACGAGCTGATCCACCGCCACGACCGGTGCGGTTGTTGGAGCGCTTCTGGATTCTGGACGACGATCGATGGCGGCGTGGACCGGCTCGTCGACGACGAGCGTGCGGGCACTGATCCATCGACACGTGTTCCGCAATCCCGACTGGTCGGCGGAGGAACTGTTCGAGCGGCTGGGGGTGTTCGAGGTCGGAGACACGAGGTTCGGCCGCTTCCTGGAGGGGCGCGCGTGAAGTCCGCGACCCGGCAGCCGTTCGGAGCCGGGGCGACGAAGTCGCGGCCGACCGCCGCCGCGCGGGGCGCGGCCGGGACGGCGAGGGCGGTGCCCACGCGGCGGATGGTTCGAGACCGCCGGCCCATGCGCTCGGCAACGCGCGGAGCTGCCCGCACGATCGGGCATGGAGGCATGGCTCTGACCGCAACGCCTCATCGCCGAACGCAAGGTCCGGAGCGGTGGAAAAGGGAACTCGTCCTTGGCAGCGCCGTGTCCGCGCCGCCGTAACCAGTTCGCCGGTTCCAGAAAACAGCTGTGCGAACGGTGCGAGGGTGTCCAGCCTCGGATTACGACGATCGGGGCAAGCAGCTGCTGCGCCGCCTTACCGAACGTAACCAGGTGAAGGGTGGAGTCCGTAGGTGCGTGTGGAGGACAGCCCATCTCGCGGGAAAGTATAGCCGAATTCCCGAGTCGTCCTGTCTCCGCACCGATGGCGCCCTGAGCAGCAGGGTTACGCGCACACTGGAATGAGGCATGAGGTTGGAGGAGGCCATCCCGGCTTCATCTCGCCGTGATGGCCCGGGAAGTCCACCGTTGACCTACCGCTGAGAGGGCGTTGCCGACTGTGACAGAGCAAGTCTTGGCCTCCGCCGGGGTGGCGATGGTCGCCGTCTACATGGTGGACGAAGAGGCGCAGGGGCTGCGACTGACCGAGACGGTCGGGGAGAGTTCCGGCGCCGCGTACGGACTGTGGCCGTGGTACGCGCTGTCCGGGGGCTCGCCCGTCGCCGACGCGTTCCGCGCCGGTCGGCCGCTGTGGCTGTCCTCGGCCGAGACCGCAGCTCCGGGCGGCGGTGCGGGCGTGCCCGCGGCAGGCGCCTCGCTGGGCGCGCTGCCCCTCGACGTGGACGGCAGGCGCCTGGGGTGCCTGGTCGTGGTGGACCGCACGGGTGACGGCTTCGACGCCCAGCGGCGCGGCCTTCTGGAGCTGTACGCAGGCCAGGTCGCGGTGCGTGTCGAAGCCGGTTGCGCGGCGAGCGGAGGCTCCGAATCCGGCGGAGGCCTCGCCGGTGCGTCGGGCGGCTCGACCGACCACGGTCGAGTGCAACCCGACCTTCCAAGCGGCCTATCGGGCGGAGCAGCCGGCGGTGGAGCCGTCGGCGGCGCGGACGGAACCGCGGCGGTCGGCCGGAGACGGTCGGAGACGCGACTCGCCCCGGCTCTGGATGGCGACCGCGCCGGGTCCTTCACCCTGGTCCTGAGCACGGGGCGGATCCAGGCGGACGAGCACGTGCTCGACCTGGTCGGTATCGCCCCCGACGATTTCGACGGGCGGGTGGAGACTTTGTTGGCGCACACCGTCCCGGAAGACCTGCCCGCACTCATGTCGGTCGTCGAGCCGGGGCATGCGATGCCAGGCGGTCGGGAGCTGGAGTTTCGGATCCGCCGGTCCACAGGCGAACTGCGGTGGCTGCGGCTGCGCTGTCGTGTGCTGCTGGACCCCTCGGGCCGGCCGGACAGGCTGCTGGGCGTGCTCGTCGATGCCTCCCATCTGCGGTCGAGCACCGATGAGGTCTCCATGGTGCAGCGGCTGTCGGCCCTGCTGGCGACTGCCCTTGCCGTGCGGGATGTCGGCCGGAGCCTGGTGACCGCACTTCGAGAGCCGCTGGGGGCCGACCGGCTGGCGCTGGCGCAGTTGCACGGTGGCCGGCTGGTGGTCACCGTGCTGGACCCGCCGGAGCCGACGGCGTGGCCGGAGAACTGGCGCAGCGAGTGGCGGCCGGAGCGGCCCGACGCGCTGACCGGTGCCCTGCCGACGTTGACGGCCGCGCTCCGCGACGGCACCACATGCCTGTGGGCGACCAGTACCGGCCTCGAGCCCGGCCTCGACGGACTCGGCCGCGGTGGTCTCGCCGTACTGCCGTTGCCGTACGGCAACCGGGTGGTCGGCCTGTGCCTGCTGGGCTGGGACAAGCCTCACCGGTTCGGCACGGAGGAGCGCTCCCTGCTGACCGCCACCGCAGGTCTGGTGGGGCAGGCCCTCGTACGCGCCCGGGCGTTCGATGCCGAGCACGAACTCGCCGCGATGCTTCAGCGCAGCCTGTTGCCCCGCAAGCTCCCGTCGCTGCCTGGCTGCGTGACCGTCGCGCGCTATCTACCGGCGACTGCGGGCCTCGCGGTGGGTGGCGACTGGTACGACGTCATTCCGCTGTCGGACCGGTTCGTCGCGCTCGTCATCGGCGACGTGCAGGGGCACAGCGCCGAGGCCGCCACGGTGATGGGCCAGATCCGCACCGCGATCCGTGCCTACGCCGTCGAAGGCCACCCGCCCGACGTGGTCGTCTCGCACACGAACCGCCTGCTCGCCGGCATGGAGACCGACGCCTTCGCCACCTGCTGCTATGTGGCTCTGGACACGGAGGAGGGCGAGGCCTGGTTCGTACGGGCCGGGCACATGCTGCCGGTCGTGCGCGAGCCGGACGGCACGACCCGGGAGGTGGAGACCGAGGGCGGGCCTCCGCTCGGGGTGCTCCCGGACGCGGAGTTCCCGCTGACCACGGCTCCGCTGCCCCCGGGGTCGGTGCTTACGCTGCTCACCGACGGTCTGGTCGAGTCCTCCAAGCTCCTTCTGGAGGATGGTGTCCGGCGGGTCTGCGAAACGCTCTCGGCGGCGGATCCGTCCGACGTGGACCGGATGGCCGACGAGCTGATCCGCGGCGCCGAGGCCCGCGACGACGACGTGGCGCTGTTGCTCATGCGTTACGACGGGCTGACCGCGCGCCCGCGGCGCGCCGGCTGGGCGGTGTGGCGGCTACCCGATGCGATCATGCACGCGCGCCGCTTCACCGCGCGCACGATGCGTGCCTGGCAGGTGACCGAGGAGACCGACGCGATCCTGCTCATCGTTTCCGAACTGGTTACCAACGCCGTGGCGCACACCCAGGGCGAAGTACGCCTCGACCTCACGCTCGCCGGCGATCGCCTCCGGGTCGCGGTGAGCGACTCCTCGCCGCGCGCACCCGTCAAACCGGCCAGCGTCGACTGGGAGGTGACCGGCGGTCGGGGCCTGTTGCTCGTCGAGGCGATGTCGGAGGCGTGGGGCTCGGTGCCGCTGAGCGGCGGCAAGCAGGTGTGGGGGGAGGTACTCCTTCCCCCACGGGGGGCGTGAGGCGCGACAGGCTGGAACGGCCTGCCACCGGACGGCGGGGGTATTGTCGGATCAGGTGTCCTGATGTTCCCTGGATGGTTGCCATGAAGCGACGACACGGCCCCGCACGAGGCGCTGTCGGGCGTGCCGTCGTGGCTGCCGCAGTGGCGTCCCTCATCGCCGGTCTGGCCGCCTGCGGCACGCTGGAACCGGTCGCGGCACCGAGCGGTGGTGACTCGGGCACGGGGGGCTTCTCCGTCGGCCTGCTGCTCCCCGACACCCACACCGCGCGCTGGGCCGCCTCCGACAAGCCCCTGATCCAGGCGAAGGTCGGGCAGCTGTGCCCCGACTGCGTGGTCAAGTACGCCAACGCCTCGGGGGATGTGGCCACCCAGCAGCAGCAGATGGATTCCATGATCGCCAGCGGGGTACGAGCAATCATCCTCGACCCGGTCGACTACAAGGCGCTGCGCTCCTCGATCACACGGGCGCATGACGCGGGCATCCCGGTGGTCTCGTACGACCGCCTCGCGGAAGGTCCCATCTCGGCGTACTCCGGTTACGATTCGGAGCAGATCGGCAGGCTCCAGGCCGAGGCGCTGCTCACGGCGATGGGGCACGGGACGCACGAACCGCAGATCGTGATGATGAACGGCGACCCCACCGACCCGAACGCCGCAGCTCTACAGAGGGGTGCGCTCTCCGTCTTCAAGGGCAGGGCGAAGATCGTCAAGTCGTACTACACCGCCGGGTGGATACCGCAGAGAGCCTTCACCAACATGTCCGCCGCTATCGCGCAGGTGGGCCCGGACCGTCTCGACGGCGTCTATTCGGCGAACGACGGCCTCGCCTTCGGCGTCCTCACCGCCCTCAAGGCCGCCGGCGTCAAGCCGCTGCCGCCCATCACGGGCCAGGACGCCAACCGCGAAGCCGTGCAGCGGATCGTTGCGGGCCAGCAGTACGTCACCGTCTACAAATCCTTCGTCTCCGAGGCCGAGGCCGCCGTCGAGATGGCACTCGCCCTGGGCCGCGGCGCGTCCATCGACGCGATCGCGAAAGACCGTGTCGGCAACGACACCAGCAGCGCGATACCCGCCGTTCTGGGTCCCCTGACGCCCGTGACCGTCGACACCATCGAGAGCACCCTCGTCAAGGACGGCGTGTACACGATCGCGCAGATCTGCACCCCGGATCTCCGGGCCGCCTGCCGGAAGGCAGGACTCACCACCTAGTCGCCACCGGTCGCGGCGAAGGAGATGGTCCACGTGACAACGACGCCGCTGCTGGCTCTGCGCGGGATCTGCAAGCGATTCGGCGCCCTCCACGCGCTCACGCGCGTCGAGTTGGAGATCGACACCGGGGAAGTCGTCGCCCTTGTGGGCGACAACGGAGCCGGCAAGACCACCCTCGTCAAGGTGATCACCGGCGCCGGCCCGGCCGACGAGGGCGTCATCGAGTGGAACGGCAGGCCGGTGCGGATCGCCCGGCCCCGCGATGCCCAGTCGCTGGGCATCGCGAGCGTCTACCAGGAACTGGCCCTGTGCGAGAGCCTCGACGTGGTCGGCAACCTCTTCCTGGGTCACGAGATCTGCCGGGCGGGCGTGCTCGACGAGGTGGCGATGGAGCGCCGCGCGAGGGAGCTCGACCTGCTGGACGTGCTGTCCGTCCGCATCCCCAGGACGAGGGTGCCGGTCGCCTCGCTCTCCGCGGGGCAGCGGCAGGCGGTCGCGATAGCCCGGACGCTGCTGAGCGAGCCCAAGATCCTCGTCCTCGACGAGCCCACCGCAGCGCTGGGCGTGGGGCAGACCGCGCACTTCCTCGATCTGATCGAGCGGTTGCGGGAACGCGGCCTCGGTATCCTGCTGATCAGCCACAACCTCGGCGATGTCAAGGCCGTCGCGGACCACGTCGCGGTGTTGCGCCTCGGCCGTAACAACGGGTTCTTCGACGTGTTGACCACGTCGCAAGAGCAGATCATCTCGTCCATCACCGGCGCCACGGACAACGCCGTGACCCACCGGAAGACGCGGCCGTGGGAGGCGACGCTGTGACCGGCACGGAAACATCGGGCAGCATCGATCGCAGCAGGGCTGGGGTCGTCACCGATCGGCCCAGTGCTCGCGACCCGAGGACCGGGGATCGCCCACCCGGTCTGAAGGGCCACGCGAGCGACTTCGTCCTCAGGCTGCGCAGCGGTGAACTCGGCTCGCTTCCGGGTGTGTGCGCGGTCATCGTGATTTGGACGACCTTCCAACTCCTGGACAACCACTTCCTGTCCCCGCGTAACCTCTCCAACCTCAGCGTGGACATCGTTGGCACGGGGCTGATTGCGGTCGGGCTCGTCTTCGTTCTGCTGCTCGGCGAGATCGACTTGTCGGTGGGTGCGGTCAGCGGACTCGCGGCGGCGGTGTTCGCCGTGCTGAACGTCAACAGTGGCATGCCCGAGTGGTTGGCGGTCGTCACCGCAGCGCTCGTCGGTGCCGGGATCGGTGCCCTTCAGGGGTTCTTCTTCGCCAGGATCGGCGTACCCGCCTTCGTCGTCACCCTGGCTGGACTGCTGGTGTGGAACGGCTTGATGCTCTACGTCCTGGGCGCCAACGGCACCATCAACTTGCACCCCAACGGCTTGGTGTCGGCCCTGACCGAACGCTATTTCCACAACCGGGCCGTCGCGTACGGGCTCGCGGCGATCGGAGCGGTCGCGTACTTCCTCGCGTCGTACCACGACGAGCGACGCCGCAGGGCGGCCCGGGTCTCCTCCCGCTCGCTCGGCGAGATCGCCGTGCGCACCGGCGCCGTGGCGGTGATCGGCTTCGCGGCGGCGTACGTGCTGAACCAGTTCGAGGGCCTGCCCTTCGCCTTGCTGATCTTCCTGGTCTTTGTCGTCGGCCTGGACTTCGTCCTGCGGCGCACCAGATATGGGCGAAAGATCTTCGCGATCGGGGGCGGTGCCGAGGCAGCCCGCCTCGCCGGTTTCAACGTGGTGTGGATCCGCGTCTCGGCATTTGCGGTCTCCGGGACGCTGGCCGCCTTCGGCGGGCTGTTCCTCGCCTCGCGCGTAGCCTCGGTGGGACAGACCTCAGGCTCCACCAACCTACTGATCGACGCCTTCGCGGCGGCCGTCATCGGTGGCGCCAGCCTCTTCGGCGGACGCGGCACGCCCTGGTCCGCGCTGCTCGGCATCCTTGTCGTCCAGTCGATCGCCTCGGGGATGGTGCTCATTGGCATCCAGACGTCCGTGCAGTCGATGATCACCGGTGGCGTGCTGCTCGCCGCAGTGGTCCTCGACTCGCTCTCCCGTCACTCTCGGAAGTCGCACGGCGTGGTGCGGTAGCCGATACCTACACAGATGCCGACATCGGCATTACACGGTGACGGCGGTGGATGTCCGCCGAATCCTCATCACAAGACACCGCGTGAGGCCGTCCGAACCACCGTCCCCGAAGGGCGCCACATTTCGGACGTTCCACTCGGCCGGCCGAGGACCGACACCCACAGAACGAACGGTGCCGCCGGCCGGCGCGAAAACGGAAGCGCTCATCCGCCCTCGACCACCGACACGGACGTCTCGGGAGAATCGTGTGATCAAGGAGTGGCCAAAGGTCATGTCTACCCGTTGGCTCCGCAGGCGGTCGTTCGCCGTGAAGCGGGTTCGGCCCCCACTTGCCAGCGGCGGCGGCCCCTGGTTGCCCTTGGGGCCGGGTGCTCAGTGACGAACGCGGTCGGCCGGCCGCGCTTGCGCGCGGCCGGCAACAACGGCTTCGGAACAGCCCGTCGACCCTCCGTCGGTATTTCCCATCCCAACGACGGCCACCCCGGACCAGGATCCACTTTCGTGCGGACCTCAGGCGGCTGCCGGCCGCTCGCGCAGCAGCAGTCCCGCGGTCACGGCGACCACCGCCGCAGCCAGCCCGTGGACGCCGAACGCGGTCGCCGCCGGGCCTCCTTCGTTCAGCACGATCAGCATGTCGCCGACCGGGACGACGGCCATTGCCGCCATCGCCGGCCCGAGCCCCCTGCGCTGCCCGGCCGGAAACAGGGTGAGGTAAACCGAACTCCGCTCCACGACAAGCTACTTCATCGGCTCGCCACGCCCACGCGATCCGCCACATCGACGACACGGCTGTCGGGCCATGCGGGCGGGGCTCTCTCTGTCAGCGTGTGGTGAGACGCCCGATGGATCCAGGTCGGCCTCTTCCGCCACGACCTGGCCCGACACGCCCCCGAGCAGTACACCGCCTGGGGCCTCGCTCCCGGCCTCAGTCGCTCACCACACCCCGGACAATCCCGCTTCCAGGCCCACCCGGCCCCCTCGGACACCCCGCCAGCGTACGACTCAACCGGCCCTCAAATCCGGGATATGACACAGGTACTCAGACGCAAGCCCCTGCACACCTTCGCGAGCGAGTCGGAAAGCGGCGGGCTGCGTCGCACCCTGGGCCCCTTCCAGCTCACGATGATCGGCATCGGCGCCACCATCGGCACCGGCATCTTCTTCCTGCTCGGCAGCGCGGTGCCCGAAGCCGGACCGGCCGTGATCGTGTCCTTCGCCCTCGCCGCTGTCGCCGCGGCCCTCACCGCGCTCTGCTACGCCGAGCTGGCCTCGGCGGTGCCGGTGTCCGGCTCCTCGTACTCCTACGCATACGCCACCCTGGGCGAGTTCGCCGCCTGGGCCGTGGGCTGGTGCCTGCTCCTGGAGTACGCCGTCTCCGGCGCAGCCATCGCGGTCAGCTGGGGGCAGTACCTCAACGACCTCACTCAGCGCCTCTTCGGCTTCCAGATGCCCGACGCGATATCGGCCCCGCCGGGCGCGGGCGGAAGCATCAACCTCCCCGGTGTCGTCCTGGTGGGCCTGTGTTGCCTGCTTCTGGTCCGTGGCGCCAAGGAATCGGCCCTCGTCAACACCGTCATGGTGCTGATCAAGCTCGGTGTCCTGGTCCTGTTCATCGCCGTGGGCATCACCGGTTTCGACTCCGGGAACCTCCAGCCCTTCGCCCCCATGGGGATGGCCGGCGTCAGCACCGCCACGGCCACAGTCTTCTTCGCCTTCATCGGCCTCGACGCGGTCTCCACCGCCGGCGAAGAGGTCCGCAACCCCCGCCGCACCCTGCCCCTGGCCATCATCGGCGCCCTGATCGTGGTCACCATCCTGTACATCCTGGTCGCCGTCGTCGGTGTGGGCGCCCAGCCCTGGACAGCCTTCGACGGACAAGAGGCAGGACTCTCCGCCATCCTCGGCGACGTCACCGGAGCCGGCTGGCCCGCCGTCCTGCTCTCCGCCGGGGCCGTGCTCTCCCTCGTCAGCGTCACCCTCGTCGTGCTGTACGGGCAGAGCCGCATCCTCTACACCATGGGCCGCGACGGCATGTTGCCCTCCGCCTTCCGACGCGTCAGCCGGCGATCCGGCACACCCGTCTTCGCCACCCTCTTGACCGGCGGCTTCGTCGCACTCCTTGCCGCAGTCTTCCCGCTTGACCTGCTCGCCGACCTCACCAGCATGGGCACCCTCGTGGCCTTCGCCGTCGTGGCACTCGGCGTGATGATCCTGCGCCGCACCGCTCCAGACCTCGACCGCGGATTCAGAGTCCCCGGCTACCCCGTAGTCCCCATCCTGTCGATCTTGGCCTGCGGCTACCTCATCTACGAGCTGCCCCTCGACACCTACCTCCTCTTCGGCGGCTGGCTCACCCTGGCCCTGGCCGTCTACCTCCTCTACAGCCGCAAGAACTCACGGCTCCAAGCCGCAGCGGAGCCCGCTGGAGAGGAGGCACTGGCCTGACGCGTCCGGCATGGACAACGCCTCGTCCCACCCGGCGACCGCGTCGAGCAGATAGGGCAGGTGACCTCCCGGAGCGGGGAGTTCGACACGCAGTCGGGCCGTGTCGAACTCCCGGTCCGCGTCCTGTGCCACCAGGTCCGAACCCTGGACGGCCCAGCTGACCAGGTCCGCCCAGTAGGCCGGTTCGTGCCGGCCGTCGGTCTGCCGGATGTGTTCGCTCGCGAATGCCGCCATCGTGTCCGGGTCGTCGATCAACGGCGAGACGACCATGTCGCTCGTGCCGTCGAAGCCGAAGTAGTAGCGCCGCCCGTCGAGGACGAGCGACTCGATGCCGGCCACATGCCCGGTGCGTCCGGGCAGCGGGTCGAAGCGCTTGGCGGGATCGGGGTTCATGCCGACGGCCGTAGCGACGCTCACCACCGCCGCCGCCCCCGACCCCGCGACACCGCCGCCCCGATCCGGCGTGCGCGGCCGGTCGTCGCACGCGGCTCGGCCGCCGGCCGCCTCGCTCACGCCTCGCGTCGGTGCAGGTCCCCCAACACGGCCAGGTCGGCCTCGGTCAGCCGCAGCGCGCCGGCGGCCACGTTGGCGACCAGGTGGTCCGGGTTGCCGGTGCCGGGTATGGCCAGCACGTGTGGCCCCTGGTGCAGCGTCCAGGCGATCCGGACCTGCGCCGCGCTCACCCCGTGCGCCCGCGCGACCTCCAGCACCTCGGCCGCCTTGGTGCCGACGGCTCCGACCTGGCGCCCGGTACCGGCGATGGCGTAGAACGGCACGAACGCGCGGATCCGCCCGCCCCAAAGGGGACTTGGTCCGGGTGCCGCGCCGGTCCACCAGCCCCCATACTCCTTGCTTCCGGTAGCGAGCCCGCGTGCGGCGCACCGTGGCCACACTCGTGGGCCGTCCCGCCGCCTTCGTCGCCTCCCGCTCGGCCTCGACCCCTTCGCCGAGCGCACGCCGGCGGCGGCTCGCAGGTGATCGACCGCACCGAGGCGATGGTCGTGGTCGACGTCGACACCGGGAAGTTCACCGGTCAGGGCGGCAACCTCGAGGAGAGTGTCACCCGCAACAACCTGGAGGCGGCCGAGGAGATCGTCCGTCAGCTCCGGCTGCGCGACCTCGGCGGGATCATCGTCGTCGACTTCATCGACATGGTCCTGGAGGGCAACCGCGACCTGGTGCTGCGGCGCCTGATGGAGTGCCTGGCCGGGACCGGACCAAACACCAGGTCGCCGAGGTGACCTCGCTCGGCCTGGTCCAGATGGCCCGCAAGCGGGTCGGCCAGGGTCGCCGACGGCGCCCCATTACCGGATGTCAGTCGCAAACGGCGGTGCGCAGGAGTTCGGCGGCGCGGCGCGCGAGTCGGTCCAGGGTGGTGGGGGGAAGGAGGGGTCGCCGGAGACGGTGGCGAGGTTGGATTGCATGCGAATCATGATCGAGTCGACGGTCTGGGGCCTTTGTGGTCGAGGACGACACGCATGTCCGGGGATTCCTCATCCGCCGGACCACGCAACACGCGCCGCCGAGCGAGGAGGACCGGAATCGGGGCACCGGCAACGCAGGGCGGCCCTCGTCCGCGGACGATGCGAGCGGACATGCCGGGCCAGCCCGATTCGTGGATCCGATCCCCGGGGGCCGTACTCGTTCGTCGCTGCGTTGGAATTCGAACTCACCTCCGGACTGCGATCCCGCAGGTGCTCCGCCGGGCGCACCCGGACCGGCGTTCGCGCGAGCAGCCGGCGAGGGGAAGCATCACGCCGCGTCGCATGCGCCGTCGACCGCTCGCCAGGCGGTGCGCCGGCCCGTTCGCGCGTACCGCCACGCAAACGTCACGGACGACCCGAGGGGCCCGGATGCCCGGAGCCGGGAACGGGGAGCGGAAGCTTGAACCCCGGCTTGACCTGTTCGTACGTCAGGAGGCTTTCGTACCTGCGCACCGTCTCGTCCTCGATGAAGAGCTTCCGGGACACCTCGCGGTACGCCGTGAGGTCGACGGTGACCAGCACCACGACGTAGTCCCATTGGCCGAGGACGGAGTAGCACTGCTGTGCCGTCGGCTCCTTCCGCAGTCGTGCGCAGAAGGCCGCGTGCTGCGCGTCGTCGTTCTCCATCAATTCCACGATCGCCACCGTCGTGAGGCCCAGTCCCACGGTTTGCGGGTCGATGACGGCGACTTCGGCGCGGATCACGCCCGTGCGGCGCAGTCGGGTCAGCCTGCGCTGTACGGCGCTTGGGGACAGTCCCACCTTGTCACCCAGTTCGTGCAGGGGCTGGGTCGCGTCGATCTGCACGAGGTCGAGCAGCAAGTGATCGATCTCGTCGAGAGCGGGAGTCGAGGGCACGCAATAAAGCTGCACCGGGCCGCGAAAATTGTCAATCGCGTGGATCGACGTTCGGCCTACGATCGGACTGCAAGCGCATTCCGAAGCCGGGGCGGCCCACCGCCACGATGCCCGCGGACGCCCTTCCGGACACGCGCGGGCGAGCTGTTGCGCCCAGCCTTTCGCGGTCACCTTCCATGGATCGGAGTCCCTCCGTGTTGGACGATGTCGCCCTTGAGTCCCTGGGGCAGCGGCCCGGTGTCGAGTGGGGCGCGGTCAAGCCCGAGGTCCTGCCGGCCTGGATCGCGGATCAGGACCTCCCCGTGGTGGCTCCGGCGCGTTACGCCCTCCTGCGCAACGTCGACAACCTCGCCGCCCGTCTCGGCCCGCCCGAACGCATGGCCGACTTCGCGGCCGCCGGAGTCACCACGCTCACGACCAGCGGGGCCACCCCGCGCCGAACGACCGGGCACGTTACGGATCGGGGCCGAGGCACTCGATCGGTCAGGAGTCGCGGGATGAACGTCTGATCCGTCGTCACCGCGCCACCACCACACGAACCATCTGCTCAAGAGCCCGAAGAGAGCCCACCATGCTCACCAGCGTTTCCTCCCCCGACGACCACCGGACGATGCCTACCACGGCCCCCCGGGCACCGCACCGGACGCCGAATGCGCAGGGGAGCACGGTTCCACCTCGGGTGGCATCGGTATCAGCTCCCGCCCACCCGCGATGGATCTCCGACGTCCGCCGCTTCGCCGCAGTGACGCTCGGTTCGTGGTCGCTGCCGCCCGACGATCTCGACTCGGCGATCCTCGTGACAGCCGAACTCGCCGCCAACGCAGCCGTGCACGGCCGTGCGGACCTGTCCGTCACACTGAGACTTACCGGCCGAACGCTTCGGATCGAGGTCACCGACTTCGGCCCGAATACCCGTACCGCTGCCATCGATACGAGCGGCGACGAGCAAAGTACCGACGAGCACGGACGTGGTCTGATCATCGTGCGCGCTCTGGCCCACCGCCTCGACCGCATCAACACCGCGAACGCCACGAGCATGATCGCCGACCTCACCGTCGCCAGCCCATAGCCGCCATTTGAGTGGTTCGCGGACGAACCGGTAGGGACTGGCTGCATATCTCGTCGGGGCCGGCCGGGCGGCGGTGTCATCCGCCCCACCGTCGTCTCCGACGATCCGGCCGTCGCGACCTGGACCTGTCGCGGGCTTCCCCGAGGTGAGCCGTTGGCCCGGCTGGTCACCGGATATCCGGACGTGCGCGCCGCGCTCGGTGATCCGCGTCTTCGCATGGCCCGTGAGCGCACCGACTCGTGGGAGAGCAGATCGCCGCCCCTCGATTCGACGCGGACTGGCCCAAGGAGATCAACGAGTGTCTGATCTGGACTTCTACGCCCACGTTGCCACGCGCTCCGACGTCTTCGGGGCCGGCATCGGATCCGGTTCCGGCGCATGGGACGCAGCGGTGGGAACGGACTACCTCGACGATCCGGGCAAGGGTCTGCTGCGCCGGGATTACGGGCTGGTGGAGCTCTCTTTCTCGGATGTCGAAGAGCCTCTGTCCTGTTTCGGGATCAGTGTGCAGATCCACCGGTTGATCCACGGCCTCTTCGTGCCGACCTCTCTGACAGGGCAGTATGGAGAGTTCGCGCCACGCGCTCGGTTCACGGAATTGCAGGACGCGATCCTGTCTCTGGGGAGTACCGTCGAGCCCGACGACCTGTCGGGGGACGTCCACCGCTATCGCGTGGCCGGGTCCGGTGCTCGTATCTTCGTCGTCAACGACCCTGACCCTTATGGGGGCGGCGACCATGATGTCGATGATCAGGAGGCTCACCAAGCGGGCGACGTGTGGGCATTGACTTTTTCTCAGCGAAGTGACCAACGGGGCTTGTGGAAGGCACCAGTTGAGCGGGTCGGGTCGGCGAAGCCCCGGCTGCAGACAAGCGTTGGACCCCTGGTAGGACGGTTCTCTCTCACAAGATCGTCCGCTGCGAAAAACCAGAGGCCCGCACGTTGGTCACCCATGTTGCCACGCTCGACGTCCCACGCCACGTCGTGGAGTACCTTGCCCGCCTGCCGGCCGCCCATCGCCGCCGGATCGGGACTCCGAGGAACTCACGCGCCTTGGGCCCGTACCGCCAAGCAGTGCTGGTCCTGCGCTGGTTCCGCGAACGCAGCTGCGTGCACTGCCTCGCCCGCGACGCTGACGTCTCCCAGGCAACCGGCTACCGCTACCTCCACGAAGGCATCGACGTCCTCGCCGACCGGGCGCCGGCCCTGCACGAGGTTCTCGGCCGCTGCCGTCGCGAGGGCATGACACACGTGATCCTCGACGGCACGCTGATCGCCTCCGACCGCGTCGCCGGTCTCCGCGAGAACGGCAACGACCTCTGGTTCAGCCAGAAGCACAAGGCGTTCGGCGGCAACGTACGGTTCCTGGCCGCCCCTGACGGCACCCCGTTGTGGGTCTCCAACGCCGAGAACCGGGCTCCACCCCCGACATCACCGCCGCCCGCCTCCACGCATTCCCCGCCCTCTACAAGGCGGCGGCCGACGGTCTGCCCACCCTCGCCGACAAGGGCTATATCGGCGCCGGCATCGGCATCCTCGTTCCGATCCGCCGTCCGAAAGGCCAGTCGGAACAGGCCCTGCACGCCGACACACGAACCAGGAACAACCTGATCAGAGGAATCCGAGCACCCGGAGAACGCTCAGCCGCCGAAGTCAAACAGCGCTGGCGAGCCCTGCAGCGCGTCACCATCAGCCCCAGCCGGATCGGGGACATCGCCCGCGCCGCCCTCGCACTCAATGCGATCTGGAAATGATCATCACTGGGACATGGTCACTGCCTGACTCCCATGCTCCCGTCGGCTTCGCCGCGTTAGTCTGCACCAGGGTAAGCGGTGGTGCGCCACCAGAGGCCGGCTTTCAGATGCTCGATCAGCCGTGAGTCGTTAACCACCACGTCGTAATCGGCCCCTACGCGTATCTCCTCGCATCGGAGGAAGGCCGCGGCGGATTCAGGGGACATCTCGTTGAACGGCCCTTCATCCTCCCAGGGAAATCCGCTGCCACTCTCAGACAGCCGTTCTTCGGCCGCCGCGGTGAAGGGGTAGTTGCGCGTCGCAGTCCGCTCCACACGCTCGACGAAGTCGTGATCCACCCCGTCGTCCTCGTCAACAAGAAGGTCCAGTATGGTCTCATCCTCTTCCAGATCACGGAGGAAGAAGCTCTTGTCGGGCAGCGGCCAGTGCCATACATCCGGGTTGAAGGCAGTGACCCGCAGTTGTATGCGGCGGAGCGGTGGATCGACGGCCAGCACCCGTACCGCATAGAGATCAGTCACGACGCCATTCTCTGCGGGGGCACCCGCATCGTCAAAGGCCTCATACGCAGCGCCTGCGCGAGCGCACCGCCGCGGAGCTCAAGCAATCCTGGCGAGCTGCAGCGCGTCACCATCAGCCCCAGTCGCAACGGCGAGAGCGCCCCGCCCCGCTCTGGACCTCATCGCAATCTGAAAGCGATCACCATTGAGAAAACCTCGTTGAGCGTGTCCCCGGCCTGGTGGGGCCGCGCCAGGGGCTGATACGCAGCTGACGGTCACGGTCGAACGGTTTCCGTCACCGCAGCCGCGCCGCCCGCTTGACAACCGTGACCGAGCGCCTGCACCGGGGTTCATGAGCCGAGCCACGGCCGGATCGCTGCAACAGTGATCGTGCCGGAAGACGTAGGTGCGCTTGTCGAAGCGTGTGGCACCGGCACGGAATCCTTTGAAGGCATTGATCGTCCGCTCGACTTCGTTCCCGCGGACGGGACTCGATCGAAGCCGGCGGGCCTCCCGCCAAAGCTGCCGCGCCTTTGCCGGTGGGCCCGCTGGTCGCGGCGCTCGGGGATGGTGCGCGCTTGATCTGCCTGCGCCGCAGGTAAAGGCGGTCGCGGCGGGAGCTGTGCGCCTTGTCGCCGGGGCCCTTGGGTAAACGGTTGAAGCCGTATTCGGTTCGGGAACGTCGAAGCGTGTGCCGTCCCCATCGCCACGGGCAGAGCCGGCTGGGCGGGACTGTGAAACCAACGGCTCTGCCTCACATTCGGTGGTGACGGGCTGTGAGTCCGTGATCGCGTGTGGGTGTTGAGTGCGAACGAGCTTGTGGGCGTGGTGTTTTCGGGTCTCGCGCCGCTGGTGGTCGGGAGGGTCGCCGAGGACGGCGGGGTCATCACGGTGAGGGCGAGGACACCTGGTGGATGGCTCGCGGCCGCGCTCGGTCATCATCGGTTCCCACCAACCCGCGCAGGTGAGATCACGAGGCGGGGGATCGTCCGAACGGAGCCGCACGCCGACGAACTCGCCGCTCGCGCAAACCGCACTGCTCGACGGCGAGAGCCCCTGGTCTCTGGGCCCGTCCGGGGCGGCGGTGTGGTGCGCGGCCGGGTCTCAGCCGGGGGCCTCCGGGGCTGCGGTGGTCGTAGCGGCTGAGGTTCGGCGGACCCCTGAGTACCCTCGGAACACCGTGGGACCGAGCTCGACGTCGGCTCGGGCCAGGCCCGGAGCGCCCTCCCGGCCGCTTCAGAGCACCTTGGACAAGAACGCCTGGGTGCGCTCGTGTTGCGGGTTGCCCAGCACGTCGCGCGGGTTGCCCGACTCGACGACCAGACCGTCGTCCATGAACACGAGCGAGTCGCCGACCTCGCGCGCGAAGCCCATCTCGTGGGTGACCACGATCATCGTCATGCCGTCCAAGGCGAGGCTGCGCATGACGTCGAGCACGTCGCCGACCAGTTCCGGGTCGAGCGCGGACGTGGGCTCGTCGAACAGCATCAGCTTGGGGTCCATCGCGAGCGCGCGGGCGATCGCCACGCGCTGCTGCTGACCGCCCGAGAGCTGGGCCAGATACGCGTCGGCCTTGTCGGACAGGCCGACCCGCTCCAGGAGGCGCTGCGCGCTCCCGGGCCGCGGCCCGGTGTGAGTGGTCGTTGGTTGTGGGGTGGTGTGGGGTGTGTGGGCCGGGGGTTTCGCAGTTGTATTGGGATGGTTGTTCCGGGCGTGGGGTTGGTGGGCGTGGTTTTCGGGGTGCGGGTGGGGTGTTCGGGTGGGCTCGGGCGGGGTTGTGAGCTGGGGTTTTCTCACTTCCGTTGGGTTTCGCGGGTGTTGTGGGATGCACTGAGATTTTGTGCGGTTCGGATGGGAATGCCGTAGGCGGCAGCGTTTGGCGGTTCTTCTCGGGTGGTCCCGGGGGATCGGCCCGCAGCCCGGGGTTTTCAGGGTCGGGTGTGGTGGCGGATCCAGGACCGCAAAAGGTCGTCGGGTCCGGGTGCCAGGCGTGCGAGTCCGAGTGTGTGGGCGGTGTGTTCGAGGAATGTGGTCACGGCCGGGTGCCGGTCGGGCCGGGGTGTCGCCGGTAGGCGCGTACGAGCGAGGACGCGGGCGAGGACGACCGTTTCGGGATGGACGATCACGGGCCGGGCGGTGAGTTCCCAGGAACTGCCTTGCGTGGTCGTGTGGTCGGGGTTGAAGGCGGCCAGGCGGCGCCCTCGCGCCTTCCACCGGCCGGTGAGATACAGCCGGTGGTCGTACCAGCGGGTGACGATGGCCTGTGCCCACGTGTAGGCGGTGTTCGCGTTCGGCCGGCGCAGGAGCCTGCGGTGTTCCCGGTGTGTGTGGGCGAGTTCGGGCAGGCCGCGGGTGTCCAGGAGCCGCGGTCGGAGCCCACGGGTGCTCCAACACGAATGCCGCGAGCACCACACCCGATGGGCAGGCAGGTACATCCGTGCGCGTGCGGTGGCGCCTGCGGTGTGGCGCAGGGGGCACCACGGGCACGCCCACGAGGGTTGTTCGTACGGGTCGGGGCGATACCACGCGGCGCTGCCCGCCCCGGTTGCCCCGACGGCGTCCGGTGTTCGGGCCGGGTTCGCGTCCCGGGGCCGTTCGAGGTGGGGGAGCGCCCGCGCAAGGTGGTGGTGGGGGACTCGGGCGAAGACGGCGAGTCGGTGTCGTGCCGCGTCGTCGAGGTGGATCTCGGTCGTGTCGGTGTCGTCGGCGCCTCGCGCGCCCGTGGTGGTGATGCCGATGCCGTCCAGCAACTCGGGCACGCTCTGCCGATACGTCGCCGCGACGCGACCGAGCCAGGAGGCGGTGGACTCGTAAGGCAGGGGAGCCACACGGAACGCGCCCGGTCGCGTGTCCGGTCCGGCCCACGGCTTTGGGTTCGGCAGCCGGGCCCCGAGGGTTCGCGCCATCGTGTGTTGCAAGTGCTCCCGACCCCGACCCTGCTCCCGGGAGCGGGCCGGTCCCGGTCGCCTTCACGTGTCGTGTCGCCGTGTGCGGCCACCGGTGCGGGTGCGTCCGGTGACGCGGGGGCGGTAGTGGTCCTCGGCGGTGTGGTCCAGCACGATCCCCTCGAGGCCGGTTTGGTGATTTTCTCGGTGCCGTCGAGGATCGCTGCGATCGCGGCCTGGCGGAGCAGGCGGGCGAGGCTGCCGATGCGTCCGCCGGTGCGGGCGTGGAGATACGACGCCGCGCGAGGGAGTGTCCCCGCGCGGTGTGCCCGCAGGTCCAGACAGGCTTCCATCGCCGCGACCAGGTCACGGAACGGCGTCCGCCCGCCCCCGCCGCCGAGAGACGGGCCTGATCGACGACCGTGGCGCTTGCTCGAAGCCGTGCGCCCCGCGCACACCCCCGAACAACGGTGTGGCGACCACGTCGATGCCCGCGAACACGAACGTCGCGCCGATGCGTTCGGTCAGATCCTTCAACAAATCGACGGCCTCCGCCCCCGTCGTGGTGCGTGGGTTGAGGCGGTGGATCTCGTCGATCGCGACCAACCTCACCCCCGCCTCGCGGTAGGTGTGGCACACCGCGTCGACAATCTGCGCCTGGGTCGCCCTCGCGGTCACCGGAACCCCGAGGAAGCGCGCGAACTCGGTGGAAAGGGCCTTCGCGCTGGCACCGGGCGGGACCAGGACGTACGCCACCCACCCCTCCAACGCCCTTCCGCCGCGTCGGCGCTCGGCAATTGTGGCATGCCCGACCCACCTGCAACAGCGCGGTGGTCTTGCCCGTGGTCGGCGGCCCGGTGACGATCACACGGCCGCGCGCCCGTCTCCTGGTGGCGGCCCAGGATCATCAGGGTGCGCACCGTCCGCGAGATCGCGTCGATCGTCGGGGTGCGCACGACGGCGAACCGCGAGTGATACGCCAAACGCTCCTCCACCCCACGCCCGGCCTCGCCCGCTTCGGGCGGTGTGACAGGCGGCCGTTCGACGAAGTCCCGGAACCCGTCCCACGTCACGGGCGACGGCCACCGGCCCTCCGCCGCCTCCGCGCCGGTCACCACAACTCGGCCTCGGCGTGCGCGTCGTACAACCCGAACCCGCCCGCTCCGCCGGACGCCCCACCCGACTTCGACTCGGAGTCCGTGTCCTCGTCGAGGAACTCGCCGCCGCCGTCGAGGTCGTCCAGACTCTCCACACCAACACCGGCACCGTCGTGCGCCGCCGCGCCCGGTACGCGTCCCGGGAAGACGAATCCCGCGACCCCCTCCGAGTTCGCGGCATGCCCGTCGTGCCCGGTGCCCGCCTGCTCCACGACGCGGCGCGCCCCGGGAACCGCCCGACCCGCCGCGGTGTCCTCGCGTCCACGACTTCTTCGGCTCCCGCCGCGGGCGGGCCCCACGGCGGGGCGGACCTCGCGCAGGAGCGCCGCGAGGGCGCCGGCGAGTCCTGCGCTCACGGTCCCCGCGTCGTTCGACGCTCTCCCTCACGTGCCTCCACGCGTGGACGTCGAACGGCGCGTTCACGTGGTCGCGGTGGATCCACGGCTCGGCGAACTCCCCGCCGGGCAGGCGCACCCACGCCTGGCGGCCGTGTAGGTCGTTTTCCACCTGCCCTGCCGCGCGGTCACTCCCGAGGACCGTCCCCGACACGCCCCCAGGACCGGATGGTCGTAGGTGCGGTGGTCGATGCGGATCCCGCGGTCGGTGACCCGATGCCACCGCACCGGCAGCAATTCCACATAGTCCCGCCCCGTGAGCGGCACCGGCACATACCCGCACGCCCCCACCAGGGCGCCCCACATCTCGTTCGGCGTCAGCGCCGCCCTGGCCATCATCGGATGCCGCAGCCCCTCGTGGGGCCGGCCCTGCCACCCGACGGTGATCCATTCGTCGAGCAGGTCCTGCAACTGCGGCACCGTCCAACACGCCTCGTCCTCCACCCTGTCCGCGCCGGGTCGTGTTCGACCCGGCGTGTACCAACCACGTGTTGGCAGAACAGCGTGTTGATCGCGCCGAACATCAAAACCACACCACCCCTTTCGCCGCGGGCCTGCGCGGCGGGTGGCGCTGCGCTCACCCCCAACGTCTCGCACGCCGCCAGGAACGCCTCGGACACGAACACCCTGCCCCGGTCGACCACGATCGTCTCCGGCACGATCACCGGCCGCGCCGCCGCGCCCTCCAACCGCCCATCCACCGTCGCCAGCCGCTCATACGGCACGCTCGCCCGCGACAGCTCCAACGCCTCGGGCCAGTGCGGGCGCATCGGATGCGGCACCACCATCTCCGCGAGCAACAAAGCGGCGTCGGCCGCCGCAGACCCTCCGGCCGCAACACCGCGCCGAGCGCCGCATCGCCACGTCCACCGCGATCGTCAACTCCGGCCGCCCCAACCGCCCGTCGTCCAAAACGGCCATCACGTCCAAGCGGGTGCTGTCGACCTGGACCTGCTCACCCGGCCGCGACGCACCCACGGGAGCGAACGGCGGCGTCGTCGCGCTCGCGGTCCGCGCCGGCCGCCCCGGCAACTCCGCCGGATCGGCCAAAGCGTTCACCAACCGATAGAACGTCGCCCGCGACGGCAAGGCCACCACACCCGGCCCATGCGCCCGGTCCAGGATCTCCCCGGCCAACCGCCGCAACCCCTCCACCGTCCCCTTCGACCGCCCCCGCTGCCGCCGCAACGCCTCCAACACGGCCACCACCACCCGCTCGTCGCTGCGCCCGGTCGCACTCGCGCCGCGCGTGGCGCGCTTGTCGACCAGCCCCCACAGGCCCTGCCGCCGATACCGGCCGCGCATCCGCTGCACCGTCGCCACACTCACCGCCCACCCCGACGCCCGCATCTCCTCGACCTTGGCCCGCTCCCGCTCCGCCATGGACCGACCCGGGCCGTACTGCGCACGCGCCACCCCCACACCGCCCGGGCCGTCCGGCAACCCGCACTCGATCTCGTGGATGTGCCGCTGCCACGCGAGCGCCCGCTCGCGCTCTCGCAACGGCACCGTCTGGAACAGCCCCCACCGCGGCACCCCCGCCACAGGCGCCGCACCCACCAGCGCGAAGTCCGGGGCCGCGCACAGGTACCCGACCAGCATCGACCCGACCACACCCCGCTCGTCCACCAGCCGCACCACCGGACCCTCCAGAGCGACCACCTGCCACGAACGCCCCTCGAACACCACATGCGCGCCCACCGCGACCACCGGCCGCCGACCCCCGCCGCTCACCACGACACCCCACCCTCGGCCGCCGCGCCGACCACCGCCTCGACCCCCGGTCCCGCCCAGGCCGGCACCCGCTCGTGCAACGGCCGCGACAACACCACCGACAACCGCCCCGACCACAACGCGTGAAAGACCACCGGCCACACCACGATCGGATCACCCACCGCCCGCACACCCTCGATCAACGGCCGCGCCCGGGCGAACGCGTCCATCACGGCCGCCTCCACGGCGGGCGAGCCCCGATGACGGGGATGCCGGTATCCGGCCAGCCACCGCACGTTCGCCACGAGAACCGGGTCCGGTGGCTCGAGCCGCCGATACGACCAGCCGACCGCCTCGCACGCCGCCGCGACCACCCCACCGGCCCGCAACGCCCGCACCCCACCCGCACCGGGCGAACCCGGGCAGTCGGCCAGCAGCGCGGTGCCGTCCGCGTACCGGGCGAACACCTGCGGGACCCACGACCGCACCCGCCCGTCCGCCGCGTCGCGCCACACCAACCGCACCGGCCGCCCCGCCAACCCGACCACCCGCGGATCCCGATCCAAGAACATCAACCGATCACGCATCACGGCCGACCCGTGCACCACATGGCCGCCGGTGGTCGCCGACCACCACCAGCCCGGCCCCCACCGCCGCCCCGGCACCACCGCAAACGCCGACACCGGCGCCAACTCCTCGAACCGCGTCGAGCCCCGCCGCCTCCACCCACGGCCGCTGCACCGCCCCCCACCGCGTCGACGAACTCCGCCTCGACACCGGCCACTTCTCCGCCGAGACCGCCGGGGTCCGAACCCCCGCCGCCCACCGCGAACCGCTCATCCATGCCCGTAGTCAAGTACGCGAGAAATCCTCAGAAAGACAGAGAACCCCACCACCACCCGAACGAGCGCACCCCCGCACGAACACCCCACGCACACACCGAGCCCGTGATAACCGCTGCGCCGCAACAGGTCCGCCCCCGCCCCTACGCGCCGACCACCTCGGTCCGACCCGACCCGGGCCGGCCACGCGCCTATTCGTCGTTCTCGTCCCGGCCGGCCGTGAGCACATCCGTCAACTCCGCGGCCGACAACCCGGCCCAGCCGGCGACGTCCTGCACGGGCACCCCGGCGTTCAACGCCGCGACAGCGGTCCGCCACAAAGCCCGCTCGAGGAATTCGACACCCCAGGAGAGGTTCCCCAGCAGGTGCCGGGCCGCGTCCGCGGTGCTGCCGGTCTGCGCCCCGCGCAACGGGAGCAGCTGCTCCTCCGCTTCCCCCACGAGCTCGTCGATCAGCATGCGTTCCTCCGCCGGCACCATCGTGCGCCACAGCGTCCCCGAACCGCCCGCCTTCCGCTCCCTGCCCGGAGACCGCAACAGCGCGGCCGCGGTCGCCGGCCGATCCTCCTGCCGCACCCGCCACGGATCGTCCACCCACCCCAACCCCACACCCCGCACCCGCGCCCCCACGCCGACGGCGGACGACGGCGCCCATCCACGCGATCAAGGGCCCGCCGTCCTCGACCACGACCACCGACCCCAACCACGCCCGCCTGACCCGCTCCCCGAGTTCACGGCAAAACGCCCCGTCCACCCGCAACATCCGAGGCCGCCCGGCACCACTGTCGCGCCACAACCGCTCCACCATGCCCGGATCCAGCAACGCGTCCGCCACCGCGACCACCTCCGGGAAGACGACCGCGTCCCGCCCCACCACCCGCCACCACCCGAAATCACCCCCGGCGTCCCCGCCCGCGACCGCGTGCAGCCGCTGCGGCCAGACCTCCTCCCGCTCCCAGTGCAACGCCGACTCCCACCACCGGCACACCACCGCCCACGCGACCCCGAACACCCTTCCGGGACCCACCCCCGCCCGCGCCGCCCGCCGCGCCACACCCGCCCACCGCCGCCGCGCCGCCACCACCTCCGGCACCTCACGCAAGTCCAGGTGTTCCGGAACCCCACCCGCGTCCGCGTCCAAACCCCACCGCCCGTGCCGCACGCACACCCGCTCCCACCGCGCCGCGTAGCGAACCACCCGCACCGGCCCGCCGGTACGCCGCGCCGCACACAATCGACACCCGAACGCCACCGGGCCCACCACGGCGCCGCCCACCCACGCCACATCCCCTGCGGCATCCCCGCCGTGCCCCACCCGGCAACCTCGTCCTCTTCCCGGCCCCAGGACGGCAACGCCCGCCCGAGCACCTCCTCCCCGACCCCACACAACTCCACCAACACCCGCCGCCCCGCCGCGTCCAGGACCACCTCCGCGTCCGCCCGCAGCCCTCCACCCCGGTGCCGGGGACGGTGGTTGAGCCACCCCCAGTGCCCCGCCAGGGCATCGGCGTCCACCCCGTAACACCCGGCGACCCGGCCCATGAACGACCACGTCGTCTCACCCCCGACCGGAGCGACCCGAAACACCCCCACCGACATCCCCCGACCTCACTCCGAACCTCACACCCGCCAAACACGACCCCCCCCGGCCGACACCGCCCCTCACCACCGCATGCCGAGTTCGGTGAGCAGCCGCACCCGTTCCTCGGTCAGCGATCCGCGCCGAGTGCGTTGGTTGTTGACCCACTTGCCGAGCCGGACCTCGACGGCACCGCCACCCTTGCCCGCGCCACCACCGAGTCCGGTCGCCGTCTGTGTCGCCACGGTCTCCACGTGTGCGCGGGGAACTTCGAGATCGCCTTCGCGTTCGCGGTAGGCGACGGCCGCCGCAAACGCCGTCTCCCACGCGCCCCGACCGCGCCTGCGCGCCCGCGCCCCGTCGCGGTCGGCCGCAGACCCGCCGACATCGACGCCCGCAGCCACCGCCACGTCGCCGTCCGCTGCGCCGCCGTCGTGTTCGGGGCGGATGCCGAGTGCGTCGAGCTGTTCGAGTTGTCCGGGCCCCAGCCGTGCCCGCACGGCTGCTCGCCGGTGCCGCTGCGCCCATCTGCCGATGTCCTGGCCGCCGGCGACGTGTCCGGGTGTCAGCTCCTCGAGGGCTCCGCCGCGGGCGAGGTGCAGGCGTACTTCGTTGGCGGCCCGCTGCCAGGCGATGGTCCACCCGTCGGGCTGCCACCACGGGTCCAACTCCTCCAGGGCCCGGCGGCGTTCGGGGTGCGCGTCGAGAACCCCGGCACGTCGCTGGTTGGCGAGCCATTGGCCGACGCGGATGCCGTCCTGGACGGCTCCCGGTGGCGCGGCGAGGTGTCCGACGCGTTCGACATACCGTCGTGCGACGGCGAGTCCGTCGTCGAAGGCGGCGTCGGGGTGTGACCAGACCATGCCGAGCATGACGAGTTTGCGGACGCGGCCGGCGTCGAGCCGCCCGGCGGCGTACTCCCTCCGTTGTACTGCCGCCCATTGCCCGACCGGGTAGTCGTGGTCGTGCTCGTCGCGTGTATCGAGCGGAATTCTGAGGTGGCCCCGCGTCCGGAGGAAGCGGCGTGCGGCGAGGTAGCCGCGGTTCCAGTCGCGTTCGTCGGGGTCGATGACCCGTAGCCGCACGAAGTCGGCGACGATCGCGGGGTCCCGTGGGCTGGAGAACCGCAGGAACGGCCGTGTCTCCGCCTCCACGCCCCCGCCCGGGCCGCCCGGCACATCCGGACCCACCGGCCCGGCCGCGCCCTCCACGACCCCTCCCACGACCCCTCCCACGCCCTCGGCGGCCCCCGCGCCGCCCGCCGCTGCGCCGGCTTCCGCTGTACCGCCGTCGGCCGCGCTGTCCGCGTCGTCGTCGGGTTCGTCCTCGACGACCGCCCTGGCTGCGCCGTGTGCGGTGGCCTGGGGGACGGCGAGGGCTTCGACGAGCTCGGGGGCGTGGGCCCTCAGGGCCTCGAGCACCGTCACCAAGTAGCGATGGCCATCCGACAGGAGCATGTCGTCGGGGTGTTCGTGGTCGTCGAGGAAGACGGGGACGACGATGCCGGCGACCTTGCCCTGCCCCGGTTGCTGCCGCAGAGCCCTACCCAGGGCCTGAGTGATACTCACAATACTTGACATTTCGTCGAAAATGGCTACGGCGTCGACGGCGGGACAGTCGATCCCCTCGCCGAGGATCCGCACGTTCGAGACCACGGACAGGTCGCCCGGTGTGCCGGGTTCGGCGAACCGGCCGAGAACTCGCCGCCGATGCTCGGCCGGGTGATCGCCATGCAGCCATTGGGCCCGCACGTCCGCGGGCGCCTGGTCCGGGAGTTCGGCGCGCAGCCGTCGGCCGACGTCGGGCAGTCCGAGGGCGAAGGCTTTGGCTTCGGCGACGCGGTGGTGGAACGTGATGACGGTGCGCAGGTTGTTCTCGCGCGCGGTCTTGAGGAGCGCGGTCTGCAACGCGGCGAGGCGTTTGCCGCGCCAGGCCTCGACCAGCTTCGGCGCGTTCGGGCTCTCGTCGTCGAGGGCCTTTCGCGCGTCGCGCCGGGCCTGGTTGAGTTCCTTGTCCCTGATGTCGGCCACCAGCACCACGAACCTCGCGAGCAGACCGCGCTGCACACTTTCGGCGAGCCCGAGCTGAAACAAACGCGGCCCGTAGATCTCGATCGCGTCCATGGACACGGCGAGTTCCTCGGGCAGTGCGGGGACGCGCGAGCGTCGCGATCCCCGGGTCTGCGACGTATCGCCGTCGCCGTCGTCATCTGACGCACCGTCAGCGAAAGCGGACATTTCACCGGTTTCGTAGATCATTTCCGTTTGCAGTTCCGGCGAGAAATACTCGTCTTCCGAATCGATTTCCGGATCGATATCGTCGGGGATCGGCGGGAGCTCGATGTGAGGTCGGGTGTGAGGTTCGGTGTGGTCTCCCGCCCCGAGACCGAGGCTCGGGGCCCTGGGCACGTGTCCCGCCTCGAAGAGCGCCTCCTGACCACCCGGACGCCCGGCGCCACCGCGCCGCCGCTCGCCACGCCGCCGCCTGCGCCGGCCTTTGAAGGGTTCGTAGATGCGGGGTGTGGCGGTCATGTACAACCGCCGCTGCGCCGGGACGAGTGTGTTGTCGTGGACGTCGGTCCAGGTCTTGTCGATGTGGCCGGCGGCTCTGTGGGCTTCGTCGCTGAGGATGAGGGTCCAAGCCGGTAGGGCGGGGATTCCGTAGGGCCCGGTGTGGGCGTGGATGATGGCGCCGAGAGACGCGTAGGTGCTGAACACGGTGTACCGGGCGTGTTGTTGGGCCCACAGGGCGAGGCTGGGTCCGCTGGTGGTGGCGCGCACGCCCGCTGCGCCGAGTGCGGTGTCGCCTTCGAGGGAGCAGATGGCGAGCATGGGTTCGTCGTGTCCGAGGGTGCGCCAGGCGGTGACGGTCTGGGTGAGGAGGTCGAGGGTGGGGACCAGGACGAGGGTGCCGCCGGTGGGGGCGAGGCATCTGGCGGTCTCGGCGGCGATGAGGGTCTTGCCGGTCCCGGTGGCGGAGACGAGGAGCCCGCGGTTTCCTCCGGGCCCCACAGGGCCTTCCAGGCCTCGCACGGCGGCGTCGACGGCCTCGACCTGATGCGGTCGAAGCCGTGGTGTGGAATTACGCATGGACCTTCTCCATTCGGTTCCGGAGTACCTGCCGGGGTGCCCGCTACATGTCTAATCTTACCTGTGGAAGAATTGAGTCACCGCTAGTCCCTGTCTTCCGTACGAACGTGTCTGAATGTTGGATTCGAGATGTCTCGAACGGTGACGCGCCCGGAGGATTCGGCCGCCGAGGGAGGCCGTGGCGGTGAGGTGGACCCGGCACCGGGCTCCGTCGCACCAGCGAGGGAAAGACAAGAGACGTCAACCCCCGTATACGGAAGCCCACTTCGGCAACTCGCCTACGTCAAAGTCGACTCCACCAACAAGCCAACGCCCGGACCCACTTGCCAGCTGGCCGCGCGGCGCCGCAGGCACCCGCGAAGCGGGTGGCGTCGGGGTCCCGCGCAGCGGGACCCGGGGAGTCCGCAACGCGGACTCCGACAGCCGCGAAGCGGCTGTCCTTCACTTGATGGCGCAACGCGCCATCCGGCCGCCGCAACGCGGCGGCCTTTCACTCGCAAGCCGCGCAG